>NZ_CM133224.1:710000-5849050 GCF_054052265.1 Pseudomonas sp. PK-RTE-24
TCGCCTCTTCCAGGCTGTTCACCCGCACCACGCACAGCACCGGCCCGAAGATCTCTTCTTTATAGATGCGCATCTCAGGGGTGACGTTGTCGAACAGGCAGCCACCGAGGAAGAAGCCGTCTTCATGACCGGCGACGCTCAGACCGCGACCATCGACCACCAGGGTCGCGCCCGCCGCCACACCGTCATCCACATAACCGCTGACCTTGTCACGCGCCTGACCGGTAACCAACGGCCCCATGTCCAGACCGCACGAGGTACCCGCGCCGATTTTCAGTGCCTTGATCTGCGGAACCAGTTTCGCCACCAGCGCGTCGGCAACTTGATCGCCAACACACACGGCCACCGAGATGGCCATGCAGCGTTCGCCGCAGGAACCGTAAGCAGCGCCCATCAGCGCACTCACCGCATTGTCGAGATCGGCATCCGGCATCAGTACCGCGTGGTTCTTCGCGCCGCCCAGTGCCTGAACGCGTTTGCCGCGCTTGGTGCCTTCGGCGTAGATGTATTCGGCAATCGGTGTCGAACCGACGAAGCTCAGCGCTTTGACTTCCGGCGCTTCGATCAACGCGTCCACCGCTGTCTTGTCACCATGGACCACACTCATCACGCCTTTCGGCAATCCTGCTTCCAGCAGCAACTGGGCGATCAGCAGCGTCGAGCTTGGATCGCGCTCGGATGGCTTGAGGATGAAGCAGTTGCCGCAGACGATCGCCAGCGGGTACATCCACAGCGGGACCATGGCCGGGAAGTTGAACGGGGTGATACCGGCAACAATCCCCAACGGCTGGAAGTCCGACCAGGCATCGATGTTCGGGCCGACGTTGCGGCTGTACTCGCCCTTGAGGATTTCCGGGGCGGCGCAGGCGAACTCGACGTTCTCGATACCGCGCTTCAATTCACCGGCGGCGTCTTCCAGGGTCTTGCCGTGCTCTTCGCTGATCAGTTGCGAGATGCGTGCTTCGTTCTGCTCCAGCAGCTGTTTGAAACGGAACATCACCTGGGCGCGCTTGGCTGGCGGCGTGTTGCGCCAGGCCGGGAACGCGGCCTTGGCGGCATCGATGGCTTTCTGAATGGTGGCCTGGCTGGCCAATGGCAGTTTATGGATCGCCTGGCCGGTAGACGGGTTGAACACATCCACCGCGCGACCGTTCTCGGTCACCAGTTCGCCATTGATCAAATGCGGGATAACACTCATCGAACACTCCTGAATTCTTGTGCGCAGACGCCCGCTACAGACACCTGCTAATTGCATAGCTATATAGAAGGAAAAATCAGTCGAGCTTGTTCAGCACTTCGCCGACCGCGTCGAACAGACGATCGAGGTCTTGCGGCTTGCTGTTGAAGGTTGGGCCGAACTGCAGGGTGTCGCCGCCGAAGCGTACGTAGAACCCGGCTTTCCACAAGGCCATGCCCGCTTCGAAAGGACGCACGATCGCGTCGCCGTCACGCCCGGCAATCTGGATCGCGCCAGCCAGGCCATAGTTGCGGATGTCGATGACGTTCTTCGAGCCCTTCAGACCATGCAGCGCGTTTTCGAAATGCGGCGCGACTTCGGCGACGCTCTGCACCAGGTTTTCCTTTTGCAGCAGGTCGAGTGCTGCAAGGCCGGCGGCACAGGCCACCGGGTGTGCCGAATAGGTGTAGCCGTGAGGGAATTCCACGGCGTATTCCGGCGTCGGCTGGTTCATGAAAGTCTGGTAGATCTCGGAGCTGGCAATCACCGCGCCCATTGGAATCGCGCCGTTGGTGACTTGCTTGGCGATGCACATCAGGTCCGGGGTCACGCCGAAGCTCTCGGCGCCGAACATCGAACCGGTGCGGCCGAAACCAGTGATCACTTCATCGAACACCAGCAGGATGTTGTGCTGATCGCAGATTTCGCGCAGACGCTTGAGGTAACCCTGCGGCGGAACCAGTACCCCGGCAGAGCCGGCCATCGGCTCAACGAACACCGCAGCGATGTTGGAAGCGTCGTGCAGTTCGATCAACTTCAGCAGTTCATCGGCCAAAGCAATACCGCCCTGCTCCGGCATGCCGCGGGAAAACGCATTGCTCGCCAGCAGTGTGTGCGGCAGGTGATCGACATCCATCATCGCCTGACCGAACAGCTTGCGGTTGCCGTTGACGCCGCCGAGGCTGGTGCCAGCGATATTCACGCCGTGGTAGCCACGGGCGCGGCCGATCATTTTGGTCTTGGTCGCCTGACCTTTCAGACGCCAGTAGGCACGCACCATTTTCACCGCAGTATCGGCGCACTCGGAACCAGAGTCGGTGAAGAACACGTGGTTCAGGTTGCCCGGAGTCAGTTCGGTGATTTTCTCTGCCAACTGGAACGACAATGGATGGCCGTACTGGAAACCCGGCGAGTAATCGAGGGTGCCCAGCTGTTTCGAAACGGCTTCCTGAATTTCCTTGCGGGTGTGCCCGGCGCCGCAGGTCCACAGACCGGACAGCGAGTCGTAGATCTTGCGGCCCTTGTCATCGAACAGCCAGCTGCCTTCAGCGCCGACGATCAGCCGCGGGTCGCGCTGAAAGTTGCGGTTGGCGGTGTACGGCATCCAGTGCGCGTCCAGCTTCAGTTGACTGGCCAGTGGCGACGGCGCGTTTTCAGGCATGTTCATCGGGCAAAACCTCGCAGGGCATAAGCGTCAGGGAGATGGAAAGCGTTGTTGCAGCTAAATTGCCACGGCGATAAAGTCGGTGAAATCCAACTCTTCTAACCTTCAGTTAGATCATTGCTAAACAAAGAGAACAAAAAATGAGCAGCCGCCGCGCCGATCCATTGGCCCAGGTCAGTGACTTTGATATCCGTTTGCTGCGGATTTTTCGCAGTGTCGTGGAATGTGGCGGCTTCTCCGCAGCGGAAACCGTGCTCGGCATCGGGCGTTCGGCGATCAGCCAGCAGATGAGCGATCTGGAACAGCGCCTCGGCTTGCGCTTGTGTCAGCGTGGCCGGGCCGGATTTTCCCTGACCGAGGAAGGCCGTGAGGTGTACCAGTCGGCACTACAGCTGTTGAGTGCACTGGAGAGTTTTCGCACCGAGGTCAACGGCCTGCACCAACACCTGCGCGGCGAGCTGATCATCGGCCTCACCGACAACCTCGTCACCCTGCCGCACATGCGCATCACCCATGCCCTCGCGCAGTTGAAGGAGCGCGGGCCGGACGTGCAGATCCAGATCCGCATGATTGCGCCGAACGAAGTTGAACAAGGTGTGCTCGACGGGCGCCTGCACGTTGGCGTGGTGCCGCAGGCCAGCGCCTTGTCGGGACTGGAATATCAGCCGTTATACAGCGAGCGTTCGCTGCTGTATTGCGCGGTGGGTCATCCGCTGTTTTACGTCGACGACAAGCAACTCGATGATCAACGCCTCGACAGTCAGGACGCGATTGCGCCGACCTTTCGTTTGCCGGCGGAGATTCAGGCGCACTATCAGGCGCTCAATTGCACTGCCAGTGCCTCTGACCGTGAGGGCATGGCATTTCTGATTCTGACCGGGCGCTACATCGGTTATCTGCCGGATCACTACGCCAGCCTTTGGGTGCAGCAGGGGCGTTTGCGTGCGCTCAAGGCCGGCACGCGTTATTACGATTTGAGTCTGGCATCGGTCACGCGTAAGGGGCGGCGCCCTCATTTGGTGCTGGAAAGTTTCCTGGAGAGTCTGGCCGCGACGCGATAGATAAGCGCGCAGAGCCCAGCCCGGCAGGGCCTCATCGACAGAATCCAGGAATAACCTGAGCAAGTGGACAGGTTTTTGCACAGAAGGGATAACTCTCCTTCAAGAAGCCAAATCCATGCAGCCAGATTCCGATTCGTCCAGTGAACTGATCTACGGCCTCAACGACCGCCCCAAACCACTCGCCGCCATTCTCGCCGCACTGCAACACGTGCTCGCCAGTTTCGTCGGCATCATCACCCCGCCACTGGTGATCGGTTCCGCGCTCGGGCTGACCGCGCATCTACCTTACCTGATCAGCATGGCGCTGCTGGTCTCGGGCGTCGGCACTTTTATCCAGGCGCGGCGACCGTTCGGCATTGGCGCGGGGATGATCTGTCTGCAAGGCACCAGTTTCGCGTTTCTCGGCGCGGTGCTGTCGGCCGGGTTTCTGGTCAAGCAGCGCGGCGGCAGCCCGGAAGATATTCTGGCGATGATTTTCGGCGTGTGCTTTTTCGGCGCAATCGTGCAGATCGTGCTCAGCCGTTTCATCGGTCAGTTGCGCCGAGTGGTCACACCGCTGGTGACCGGCATTGTCATCACGCTGATCGGCATCAGCCTGATCAAGGTCGGCATCACCGATCTGGGTGGCGGCTTCAACGCGCCGGACTTCGGCGCGCCGGGCAATCTGGCCTTGGGCGTGTTCGTGCTGCTGACAATCATTCTGCTCAACCGCTCGAATACGCCGTGGGTGCGACTGTCGGCGATCATCATCGGACTGGTGCTCGGCAGCCTCGCGGCGTGGTTCAGCGGGAAACTGGTCCCGCAGCCGTTGCCTGACTTGCCACTGGTGAGTTTTCCTACGCCGTTCAAGTTCGGATTCAACTTCGACTGGACCGCTTTCCTGCCGGTCGCTCTGATTTACCTGATCAGCACCATCGAAACCGTCGGCGACCTCACCGCCAATTGCATGCTCGCCCGCCAACCGATCAGCGGCCCTTCTTATATAAGCCGCTTGCGCGGTGGCGTGCTCGGTGACGGCGTGAGCTGCATGATCGCGGCGACCTTCAGCGCCTTCCCCAACACAACGTTCGCGCAGAACAACGGCGTGATCCAATTGACCGGCGTTGCCAGCCGCTACGTCGGTCTGTATATCGGCGCGATCCTGTTCTGCCTCGGCCTGTTCCCGATGATCGGCGCGGTGCTGCAACAGATTCCGAAACCGGTGCTCGGCGGTGCGACGCTGGTGATGTTCGGCGCAGTGGCGGCGGCGGGCGTACGCATTCTCGCGCAGTCACCGCTGGACCGGCGCAGCATGTTGATCATCGCCACTTCGTTCGGCGTCGGCCTCGGCATCGCCGCGCAACCGAACCTGCTGCACCTGCTGCCGAAACTGGTGCAGAACCTGTTCGACTCGGCGATCACCAGCGGCGGGCTGACGGCAATCGTCCTGTGTCTGTTGTTGCCGGAAGGCAAAACCGCTGAGACAAAAAGCCCCGCGTCATTGAACAAGATCGAACAGGCGTAACTGTTTTTCCGCGCAAGGACTTGTCGGATGCCTGTGGGTGCGCTATCAACGCAACTGGTTGCACCCACAGACAATCCCGGAAGTGCCTATGACCTTTGAAGTCCCAGCCCACGGCGGCAAACCCGCCAGCCGCATTCGTCAGAAGAACGAAGAGACCATTCTCAAAGCCGCCGAAGACGAGTTCGCCCGTCACGGGTTCAAAGGCACCAGCATGAACACCATCGCGCAGAATGCCGGGCTGCCCAAGGCCAACCTGCATTACTACTTCACCAACAAGCTCGGTTTGTATGTGGCAGTGCTGAGCAACATCATCGAGTTGTGGGACAGCACCTTCAACACCCTCACTGCCGAGGATGACCCGGCCGAAGCGCTGACCCGCTACATCCGCGCGAAGATGGAATTCTCCCGGCGCCAGCCACAGGCTTCGCGCATCTTCGCCATGGAAGTGATCAGCGGCGGCGAATGCCTGAGCGAATATTTCAATCAGGATTACCGCACCTGGTTCACCGGGCGCGCGGCGGTGTTTCAGGCGTGGATCGATGCGGGCAAGATGGATCCGGTCGATCCGGTGCACCTGATCTTCCTGCTGTGGGGCAGCACCCAGCATTACGCCGACTTCGCCACGCAGATCTGCCGCGTCACCGGGCGCAGCAAGTTGACCAAGCAGGACATGGAAGACGCCGGCAACAACCTGATCCGCATCATTCTCAAAGGCTGCGGCCTCACTCCTTCTCTATAAGACGTTTATGCCTTTCACCCTCAGCGGTTTTTGCGAGTACCGCGAAGAGATTCGCAAAAGCCGCTTCATCACTCTGGCGACGCCGATCAGCAGCCCCGCCGATGCGCAGGCGTTTTTCGAGCAGCACAGCGATTTGAATGCCACGCACAACTGTTGGGCGTGGAAACTCGGCGCGCAATACCGCAGCACTGACGACGGCGAGCCGGGCGGCACCGCCGGGCGCCCTATTCTCGCGGCGATAGAAGCGCAGGATTGCGATCAGGTCGCAGTGCTGGTGATTCGCTGGTACGGCGGCATTCAACTGGGCACTGGCGGCTTGGCCCGGGCCTATGGCGGTGGCGCCAACAAGTGCCTGCAAGCGGCGGAAAAAATCGAGCTGATCAGCCGCGTGTCGCTGAGTTGCGCCTGCGGATTTGCCGAGTTGGCGCTGGTGAAGTTGCGCGTGGCCGATCTCGGTGGATTGGTGGTGGAGGAGAACTTCACAGCCAATGGCGTTGAGTTGAAGCTGGCGGTGGGGCAAGCGCAGATCGACGTGTTGCAGAGTCAGTTGGCGGATCTGAGCCGAGGGCGGATTTTGTTGCAGCGGTAGGCTGCGATCTTTTAGGGCATCCCTCGTTTTCCTTATTCCACAGACTTGCCCACATCGGCTGTGCACCCGACTGTGGATAACCTGAGCACACACCGCTGTAACCCTTCTGTCATGCGGCTTTGCGCGATTTGTTCACTTTTCGTTCAATTGATCCGACGAAACGAAAAATCAGCGTAAAAACAGATAGTTAACATCGTTTATCACCATTAGAAGAAAGCATCGCAGTGCTTATGCCCGACCTCGGCGCTTGCGCACAATTACTGTGGAACAACCTGTGGATAAGCCGTTCATGACCGTCGCTGTCGCTGGATCTGCCTAGGCCCCAAGTGATTGCTCGTTTTTTAACCAACGTAGCACGAGCAAAACTGGAGCCTGTTCAATGGCTTTGCGCTGAATTGGTGCTCGATAGAAAGACAAAACGCCCGCCGATGCGCTGCTGTCGGCACTTGCGGACCGGCTCCGCAAGCGTTCCTGACTCAATGGCCAGGAAATTGCTTTATCCACAGGCACAACTCCAAGTCAGTCGAGCCTGTCATGTCCATCGCCCCTTCCCCGCCGCGCCTGCAACTGCGCCAGATCAGCAAACGCTACCCCGGTTGTCTGGCCAACGACGCCATCGACCTGAGCATCGCGCCGGGTGAAATCCATGCCCTGCTCGGTGAAAACGGCGCGGGCAAAAGTACGTTGATGAAGATCATTTACGGGGTCACCCAGTGCGACAGCGGTGAAATGCTCTGGCAGGGGCAGCGCGTGCAGATGCGCAACCCGGCACAGGCGCGGCAGTTGGGCATTGGCATGGTGTTCCAGCATTTCTCGCTGTTCGAAACCCTCAGCGTCGCGCAGAACATTGCCCTGGCGATGGGCGCGGCGGCCGGCACGCCGAAACAACTGGAGCCGAAGATTCGCGAAGTATCGCGGCGTTACGGCATGGCGCTGGAGCCGGAGCGACTTGTCCACAGCCTGTCGATCGGCGAGCGGCAGCGGGTGGAAATCATCCGTTGCCTGATGCAGGACATCCGCCTGTTGATTCTCGATGAGCCGACCTCGGTGCTGACCCCGCAAGAGGCTGACGAATTGTTCATCACCCTGCGACGCCTTGCCGACGAGGGCTGCAGCATTCTGTTTATCAGCCACAAGCTCGGTGAAGTGCGGGCCTTGTGCCACAGCGCCACGGTGCTGCGCGGCGGTCGGGTAGCCGGGCATTGCCTGCCGGCGCAATGTACGGATCAGCAACTGGCACAACTGATGGTCGGCGAAGCGGCGGGATTGATTGGCGAGTATCCGAAGGTCAGCGGTGGCGCGGCGTTTCTGCAGGTGCAGGGTTTGAGCTGGCACAACCCGGATCCGTTCGGTTGCTCGCTGACAGACATCGACCTGCAAGTGCGCAGCGGTGAAATCGTCGGCATCGCCGGGGTCGCGGGCAATGGTCAGGATGAATTGCTCGCCCTGCTCAGCGGCGAGCAGCCCTTGCCTCGTGCGCAAGCGGCGACCCTGCGCTTCGCCGAGCGAAACGTCGCTGACCTGCGCCCGGATGCGCGGCGCAAACTCGGTCTGGCCTTCGTGCCGGCCGAACGCCTTGGCCACGGCGCGGTGCCGGAGTTGAGTCTGGCCGATAACGCCCTGCTCAGTGCTTTCCAGCAAGGACTGGTGAGCCACGGGTTGATCCAACGCGGCAAAGTCGAAACCCTCGCGCAGCAGATCATCCAGCGTTTCGGCGTGAAGACCCCGGACACGCAAACCGCTGCGCGCAGCCTGTCCGGCGGCAACCTGCAGAAATTCATCCTCGGCCGGGAAATTCTTCAGCAACCGAAACTGCTGATCGCCGCGCACCCGACCTGGGGCGTCGACGTCGGTGCCGCCGCCACCATCCATCGCGCCTTGATTGCCCTGCGCGATGCCGGCGCGGCGATTCTGGTGATTTCCGAAGACCTCGATGAGCTGTTCCAGATCAGCGATCGCCTCGGCGCGCTATGCGGCGGGCGTCTGTCGGCACTGCAAGACACCGGCCTTACACAACTGAGCGATGTCGGCGCGTGGATGGCCGGCCAGTTCGATCACTCACCTCGCGCCGCTTCGGTTTAACGGAGTTTCAACATGCTGCTTTCCCTCGAACCCCGTGGCCAGCAATCGCGCCTGATGCTGTGGTGCTCGCCGTTATTGGCGGCGGCGCTGACCCTCGGCTGCGGCTCGCTGTTGTTCATCGCACGGGGCCACGACCCATTGCAAACCTTGCACACACTGCTGATCGCGCCCGTCAGCGATTTGTATGGAGTGTCCGAATTGCTGGTCAAGGCGCTGCCGATTCTGCTCTGCGCACTCGGCCTGGCCGTGGCCTATCAGGCGCGGATCTGGAACATCGGCGCCGAAGGCCAACTTCTACTTGGCGCGTTGGCCGGCAGTGCTCTGGCAGTGAACGTTATCGACATGCAAAGTCGCTGGGCGCTGTTGCTGATTCTGCTGACCGGCACGCTGGCGGGCGCCGTATGGGCCGGGCTCACCGCATGGCTGCGCACGCGCTTCAACGCCAACGAAATCCTCACCAGCATCATGCTCAACTACATCGCGCTGAACCTGCTGCTGTTCTGCGTGCACGGGCCGTTGAAGGATCCAGCGGGCTTCAATTTCCCGGAGTCGGCGATGTTCGGCGACGCCAGTCGTTTGCCGCTGCTGCTGGAGGACGGCCGCGTGCATGCCGGGGTGTATTTCGCCTTGCTCGCGCTGGTTGCAGTGTGGGTGTTGCTGCAGAAAAGCTTTATCGGCTTCCAGATCAAAGTGCTCGGGCTGGACAAACGTGCGGCAGGTTTTGTCGGCTTTCGCGAGAAGCGCCTGATCTGGCTGGCGCTGTTGATCAGCGGTGCTCTGGCCGGACTCGCCGGGGTCTGCGAAGTGACCGGGCCGATCGGCCAACTGGTGCCGCAGGTGTCGCCGGGCTATGGCTACGCGGCGATCACCGTGGCGTTTCTGGGACGGTTGAATCCGCTCGGCATTCTGTTCTCCAGTCTGCTCATGGCGCTGCTGTACATCGGCGGCGAGAGCGCGCAGATGTCGCTCAATCTGCCGCAAGCGATCACCCAATTGTTCCAGGGCATGATGCTGTTTTTCCTGCTCGCCTGTGACGTGCTGATTCTCTATCGGCCACGTCTGAAACTGCGCTGGACCCGGCGCGCCTCGCCCCCTGCCGTAACCGCCGGAGCGCTGTGATGGATATCGATCTGTTGAGCAATATTTTCTACGCGATGGTCCGCTGCGGCACGCCGCTGTTGCTGGTGGCATTGGGTGAGTTGATCTGCGAGAAAAGCGGCGTCCTCAACCTCGGCCAGGAAGGCATGATGCTGTTCGGTGCGGTGATCGGTTTTATCGTCGCGCTGAACAGCGGCAACCTGTGGCTGGGTGTGCTGTTGGCGATGTTGGCCGGGATGTTGTTGTCGTCACTGTTTGCCCTGGTCGCGCTGGTGTTCAACGCCAATCAGGTGGCCACCGGGTTGGCGCTGACGATCTTTGGTGTCGGGCTTTCGACGTTTGTCGGCGCGGCATGGGTGGGTAAGCCGCTGGCGGGTTTCGAGCCTCTGGCGATTCCGTATCTGAGTGAGATCCCGCTGATCGGGCGGATGCTGTTTGCCCAGGATCTGCTGGTGTATCTGTCGTTCGCGCTATTTGCCTTGGTGGCGTGGGTAATCATCAAAAGTCGTGTCGGCCTGATCATTCAGGCGGTCGGTGAAAACCCGGATGCGGCCAGCGCAATGGGCTTGCCGGTGCTGACCGTACGCACCTTGGCGGTGTTGTTCGGCGGAGCAATGGCCGGGCTGGCCGGGGCCTATCTGTCGCTGGCCTACACGCCGATGTGGGCGGAAAACATGACCGCCGGGCGCGGCTGGATTGCCCTGGCGCTGGTGGTGTTTGCCAGTTGGCGGGTGTGGCGGTTGTTGCTCGGGGCGTATCTGTTTGGCCTCGCCAGCATCCTGCACCTGGTGGCACAGGGATTGGGACTGGCGATACCTTCGAGCCTGCTGGCGATGCTGCCGTATTTGGCGACGATCTTGGTGCTGGTGTTGCTGTCCCGCGATGCCGTACGCACTCGGTTGTATGCGCCGGTTTCGTTGGGGCAGCCGTGGCAATCGGGACATTAGTTGATGTCAGAGCGGGCCTCTTCGCGAGCAGGCTCGCTCCCACAGGAGATCTGAGTGAACACGGGCATATGTGGGAGCGAGCCTGCTCGCGAAGGCCTCCGCACCGGCAACATCTGGAGCACGACCCACAACTATTTCTGATCAAACACCCTCGAGAAACTCAAGACGCCTGGAGTATGCTCCGGGATCAAAGCCTGTTTTCGCCAAGCGCTGCAACTGTGGCCCGGTCAGGCGTGTCCATTGAATCCTGAATGCTGACTTTCAAGGAAACCCATCATGTCTCAGGCAAAAAACGCACTGATCATCGGCGCCTCCCGCGGCTTGGGCCTCGGTCTGGTGAAGACCCTGCTGGGCGATGGCTGGCAAGTCACCGCGACGGTGCGCAATCCGCAGAAGGCCGAGGCGCTGCAAGCGCTGGGTGACGTGCGCATCGAGAAGCTCGACATGGACGATCAGCAAGCGGTGATCGCTCTGAGCCAGAAGCTCAAGGGCGAAACCTTCGATCTGTTGTTCGTCAACGCCGGGGTCAAAGGCCCGGACGTGCAGACGCCGGGCGGCGCGACCCTGGCCGAGGTCGGGCAACTGTTTTTCACCAACGCGGTGGCGCCGATCAATCTGGCCCAGCGCTTCGTCGGGCAGATTCGCGACGGCAGCGGCGTGCTGGCGTTCATGAGTTCGGTACTCGGCAGCGTGACCATGCCCGATGCGCCGGAGCTGGCGCTGTACAAGGCGAGCAAGGCGGCGCTGAATTCGATGACCAACAGTTTTGTCACGCAACTGGGCGAGCAGAAACTCACCGTACTTTCGCTACACCCGGGCTGGGTGAAGACCGACATGGGCGGCGAAGGCGCCGATCTCGACGTCGAGACCAGCACCCGTGGGCTGATTGACCAGGTCAATGCGTTCACCGGCAAGGGCGGGCATCACTTCGTCAATTACAAGGGTGAAACGATTGCCTGGTAAGCACTGAAAATCCCGATGTGGGAGCGAGCCTGCTCGCGAATACGAGCTGTCAGGTAAATCTGTATCGACTGGCATGACGCCTTCGCGAGCAGGCTCGCTCCCACAGGGGGATGATGGTGAATGGTCGGGTGGCGCTTGCCCGGCGCGGCGATTTGTTTGAAACTGCGCGCCTCGTCCTTCGCGGCGACCCTGGATCAGCAGACAGGGCAACACTGAGCTGGCAACCCTGAACCCAACTTTCAGAGGAGCCGGCCACAATGCCTGCGACCCGTACCTGGTTAAAAAATCCCCTCGCCATTTTCACCTCCAACGAGCTTGATGCCCGTGGCGGTCTAGTCGTGCAAGACGGTGTGATCGTCGAAGTGCTCGCTGCCGGTCAGCAGCCGTCGGCGCCATGCAATGAAGTGTTCGATGCCCGCGAGCATGTGATCCTGCCGGGCCTGATCAACACTCACCATCACTTCTATCAAACCCTGACCCGCGCCTGGGCGCCGGTGGTCAATCAGCCGCTGTTCCCGTGGCTGAAAACCCTGTACCCGGTATGGGCGCGGCTGACCCCGGAAAAACTCGCCCTCGCCACCAAGGTGGCGCTGGCCGAATTGCTGCTCTCAGGTTGCACCACGGCAGCCGACCATCACTATCTGTTCCCGGACGGTCTGGAAAACGCCATCGACGTGCAGGTCGAAACGGTGCGCGAACTGGGCATGCGCGCCATGCTCACGCGCGGCTCGATGAGCCTTGGCGAGAAGGACGGCGGTCTGCCTCCGCAACAAACGGTGCAGGAAGGTCAGGTGATTCTCGACGACAGTCAGCGGCTGATTCACGAGTATCACGAGCGTGGCGACGGCGCGCAGATCCAGATCGCTCTGGCGCCATGTTCGCCATTTTCGGTGACCCCGGAAATCATGTCGGCCAGCGCTGATCTGGCGAACAAACTCGATGTGCGTCTGCACACCCACCTCGCTGAAACCCTCGATGAAGAAGACTTCTGCCTGCAGCGTTTCGGTCTGCGCACAGTCGATTATCTGGACAGCGTCGGCTGGCTCGGCCCGCGAACCTGGCTGGCCCACGGCATCCATTTCAACCCCGACGAAATCGCCCGCCTCGGCCAGGCCGGCACAGGCATCTGCCACTGCCCAAGCTCGAACATGCGCCTGGCGTCCGGCATCTGCCCGAGCATCGAGCTGACCGACGCTGGCGCGCTGTTCGGTCTAGGCGTCGACGGCTCGGCGTCCAACGATGCCTCGAACATGATCCTCGAAGCGCGTCAGGCGCTGTACATCCAGCGCCTGCGCTACGGCGCCGAAAAGATCACCCCGGAGCGCGTGCTGGGCTGGGCGACCAAAGGTTCGGCGAGCCTGCTCGGTCGCACTGACATCGGCGAAATCGCCGTGGGCAAACAGGCGGATCTCGCGTTGTTCAAGCTCGATGAACTGCGCTTCTCCGGTAGCCATGATCCGATTTCGGCGTTGCTGCTGTGCGGCGCCGATCGGGCAGATCGGGTGATGATTGGCGGCAAGTGGCGTGTGGTTGATGGGCAGGTTGTAGGGTTGGATCTGAAAGGTTTGATTGCCGATCACAGCCAGGCGGCTCGGCAGTTGATTGCCGGCACCTGAGTCACCGCCGTTCAAAACTGTGGGAGCGAGCCTGCTCGCGAAGAGGGAGTGTCAGACAACATGTTTGTTGGATGACACACCGCTTTCGCGAGCAGGCTCGCTCCCACATGGGTATCAGCCAGCCCTAAAGGCCCAGTAGCGACAGCATGATAAAGGTCGCAAACAGCACAAAGTGCGTCATGCCCTCAATGGCGTTGGTCTCGCCGTCATTGAGGTTGATTGCGCTGACGATCAGGGTGATGAAGATCATCACCGTTTGCACCGGGGTCATCGCCATTTGAAACGGCTGGCCGGTGTACAGCGCCATCGCTTCCATCACCGGTACGGTCAGAATCACCGTCGACAGTGACGCCCCCATCGCAATGTTGACCACCGACTGCATGCGATTGGCCAGCGCCGCTCGTAATGCGGTGAGAATCTCCGGCGCGGCGGAAATCGCTGCCACCAGAATCGCCGTGATTACCGGCGGCGCGCCCGTGCCTTCCAGGCCCAGATCGAGGGTCTTGGACATCACCTCGGCCAGTGCGCCGATGATCACCACCCCCGACACCAGAATGCCGATCGACAGCGCCAGGCTGACCGGTTTCGGCTCCTGCTCGACCGGCTCTTTCTTGCGACGTTTGTCCGGGTAGCTGTAGCTGAAAAAGTAACTGTGCGGGCCGACCTGCATGCGCAGGAACAGCGCGTAGAGCACCATCATTGCGCCGATGGTGAACGCCGAATACATCTTCCAGTTGGCCTCGGGAATGAACTCCGGGACCACCATCGACACCCCCATCGCGGTGAGGATCATGACGCTGTAGCTGCGCGCCGAATCGTCGTTGTAGGACTGTTCGCCGTGTTTGATCCCGCCCATCAAAGCGGCGAGGCCGAGGATGCCGTTGATGTCGAGCATCACCGCTGAATAAATCGTGTCGCGCACCAGTGTTGCCGAGGCTTCGTTGCTCATCATGATCGCCAGGATCACCACTTCGACCAGCACTGCCGAGAGTGTGAGGATCATCGTGCCGTAGGGATCACCGACTTTTTCCGCCAGCAGTTCGGCGTGATGAGCGACGCGCATTGACGCGGCGACGATGAAGGCAATCAGCAGCAGACCGCCGCCCAGCGCGACGATCTGGCCGCTGTGCAGCAGCCAGTGTTCCAGTGGATAAGCGACGCACGCGGCAAGGACTGCCAGCAGCAGGAAGCTTTCTTGTTTGAGGATCGAGAGCATGACGGGCCTTTTGCCGAAAAGAGCTGATGAAGCTACTGACTGCCGCGCGCCGCTAACGTTTCGTTACATCTTTACGCACCACGCGATGGCAGCTGGATTCAGGCATGCACTTTTATTGGCCTTGCCGGCCTCTTCGCGAGCAGGCTCGCTCCCACATTGAAATGCGTCCCTGTGGGAGCGAGCCTGCTCGCGAAGGCCGCACCGCGTTTTCAAATGAGTTTGTTGTCCTGTTGGTCAGCAATTTGCATTGGCCCTGAGCACACACAACAAAATGGAGTTCGGGTTCATGCCAATACGTCCGCTGCACAAACTGCTGTACGCCGCCATCGGTCTGGGAATCAGCCTGAGCGCCAGCGCTGCCGATCCGCTGAAGGTCGGTTTCGTCTACATCGGCCCGATCGGTGACCACGGCTGGACGTATCAGCACGAACAGGGGCGCAAGGCCCTGGCGGAAAAACTCGGCACGCAGATCACCACCAACTACGTGGAAAACGTCGCCGAGGGCGCCGACGCCGAGCGGGTGATCCGCAACATGGCCAAGGACAAATATGACCTGATCTTCACCACGTCTTTCGGCTACATGAACCCGACAGTGAAAGTCGCCAAGCAATTTCCCAAGGTGACGTTCGAACACGCCACCGGTTACAAGCAGGACAAGAACCTCGGCACCTACCTGGCGCGCACTTACGAGGGCCGTTACGTCGGCGGTTTCCTCGCGGCGAAGATGACCAAGACCAAGAAGATCGGCTACGTCGCCTCGTTCCCGATTCCGGAAGTGATCCGCGACATCAACGCCATCCAGCTGGCCCTGAACAAGTACAACCCTGGCACCGAAATCAAAGTGGTGTGGGTCAACTCCTGGTTCGATCCGGGTAAGGAAGCCGACGCCGCCAACGCGCTGATCGATCAGGGTGTTGATGTGGTGTTCCAGCACACCGACAGCCCGGCGCCGATCCAGGCTGCCGAACGGCGCGGCGTGTATGCCGTGGGCTACGCCTCGGACATGGCCCACTTCGGCCCGAAAGCGGTGCTGACCTCTATCGTCAACGACTGGGCGCCGCACTACATTCAGGCGACGCAGAGCGTGATCGATCACACCTGGAAATCCCAGGATTACTGGGGCGGGTTGAAGGAAGGCACGGTGGAACTGCCGATCAGCGACCTGGTGCCGGCGCCGGTGAAAGCCGAAGCCGAGCAGTTGATCGCCGACATCAAGAGCGGCGCATTGCAGCCGTTTACCGGGCCGATCAAGGATCAGGCCGGTGTAGAAAAAATCCCGGCGGGCGTGAGCGCGACCAATGCGGAACTGGCTTCGATGAATTATTACGTTGAGGGCATGAAGGCCGAGATGCCGAAGTAGTCCCCCGATTCACCACACAAAACCCTGTGGGAGCGAGCCTGCTCGCGAAAGCGGTGTGTCATTAAACAAAAATGTTGTCTGACACTCCCTCTTCGCGAGCAGGCTCGCTCCCACATTGGAAACACAGCGTATTCAAGGATTGTGTATGGATCAGCTTCCGATCATTGATATCAGCCCGCTCTACAGCACCGATGAAAATGCCTGGCCCGCCGTGGCCGAGCAGATCGACCAAGCCTGCCGCGAGTGGGGCTTTTTCTATATCAAGGGCCATCCGATCTCGGCGCAACGCATCGACGATCTGCTCGGTCACGCCCAGCGCTTCTTCGCCTTGCCCGCCGCAGAAAAACTCAAGATCGACATCACCCAGACCCGCCATCATCGCGGCTACGGTGCGATTGCCACAGAGCAACTGGACCCGGACAAACCCAGCGATCTCAAAGAAACTTTCGACATGGGCCTGCATCTGCCGGACGAACATCCCGAGGTGCTCGCGGAAAAACCCTTGCGCGGCCCCAATCGGCACCCGGCGCAACCCGGCTGGGAAACGCTGATGGAGCAGCATTACCTCGACATGCAGGCGCTGGCGCAAACCCTGCTTCGAGCGATGACCGTTGCGCTGGGCATCGAGCGCGACTTCTTCGATACGCGTTTTGTCGAACCGGTCAGCGTGTTGCGCATGATCCATTATCCGCCGCGTCACACCGCCAGTTCCGCCGAGCAGCAAGGCGCCGGCGCCCATACCGATTACGGCTGCATCACCCTGCTCTATCAGGACAGCGCCGGCGGTTTGCAGGTGAAGAACGTCAAAGGTGAATGGATCGACGCGCCACCGATTGACGGCACGTTCGTGGTCAACCTCGGCGACATGATGGCGCGCTGGAGCAACGACCGTTATCGCTCGACGCCGCACCGGGTGATCAGCCCGCTGGGCGTGGATCGCTATTCGATGCCGTTCTTCGCCGAACCGCACCCGGACACGCGCATCGAATGCCTGCCCGGCTGCCAGGACGCGCAGCATCCGGCGAAATATCCGACCACCACCTGCGCCGAATTCCTGCTGTCGCGTTTCGCCGATACCTATGCCTATCGTCGCGAGCAAGAGGCGGTTTGATCGATCACCTGGTCAGGTTTTGCCAATTGTTGCGGCCAGCCTCTGTAGAATGCCGGCATTGCACCTGATGAGAAAAGACTATGTACGACTGGCTCAACGCCCTGCCCAAAGCCGAACTGCACCTGCATCTGGAAGGTTCGCTGGAGCCTGAACTGCTCTTCGCCCTGGCCGAACGCAACAAGATCGCCCTGCCGTGGAGCGACGTCGAAACCCTGCGCAAGGCCTACGCCTTCAACAATCTGCAGGAATTTCTCGACCTGTATTACCAGGGCGCCGATGTGCTGCGCACCTCGCAGGATTTCTACGACCTGACCTGGGCCTACCTGCTGCGCTGCAAAGCACAGAACGTGATCCACACCGAACCGTTCTTCGATCCGCAGACCCACACCGACCGGGGCATCCCGTTCGAAGTGGTGCTCAACGGCATCGCCGCCGCGCTCAAGGATGGCGAGACGCAACTGGGCATCAGCAGCGGTTTGATCCTCAGCTTCCTGCGCCACCTCAGCGAAGACGAAGCACAGAAAACCCTCGATCAGGCGCTGCCGTTCCGTGATGCGTTTGTCGCGGTCGGGCTCGACAGTTCCGAGATGGGCCACCCGCCGAGCAAGTTCAAACGCGTCTTCGATCGCGCCCGCGACGAAGGCTTCCTCACCGTCGCCCACGCCGGTGAAGAAGGCCCGCCGGAGTACATCTGGGAAGCCATCGACCTGCTGAAAATCCAGCGCATCGACCATGGTGTGCGCGCCATCGAAGACGAGCGCCTGATGCAGCGGATCATCGACGAGCAGATTCCGCTGACCGTATGCCCGCTGTCGAACACCAAGCTCTGCGTGTTCGATCACATGTCGCAGCACAACATCCTCGACATGCTCGAGCGCGGCGTTAAGGTCACGGTCAACTCCGATGACCCGGCGTATTTCGGTGGGTACGTGACCGAGAACTTCCATGCGCTGCACGAGCATCTGGGCATGACCCAGGATCAGGCCAAGCGCCTGGCGCAGAACAGCCTGGATGCGCGGTTGGTAAAACCGTAAGCAACACCGCAAAACCAATGTGGGAGCGAGCCTGCTCGCGAAGAGGGAGAGTCAGTCAACATTTACGTTGAATGACACACCGCTTTCGCGAGCAGGCTCGCTCCCACATTCATATCGATGTTCACTCGGTAAGCTCTTCCAGGGTCTTGCCCCGCGTCTCCATCCCGAACAGCCACACCACGCCCGCCGCGATCGCAAAGCACGCCGCGCCCAGCGCGAACACCCCGCCCTGCCCGGTAATCGGGAACACCAGCCCGGTCACCAATGGCCCGAGCAGAGAGCCGACGCGGCCGATGGCCGAGGCGAATCCCGAGCCGGTTGCCCGTGCGGACGTCGGGTACAGCTCTGGCGTGTAGGTGTAGAGCACCGCCCACATGCCGAACAGGAAAAACTGCATCAACAGCCCGGTGCCGATCAGCAACGCCACGTTGCCGCCGAACACCGCACTCTGCCCATACAGAAACGCCATCACCCCGCCGCCCAGCAGGGTGACGATGCACACCGGTTTGCGCCCCCAACGCTCGACCAGCCACGCCGCCATGAGGAAGCCGGGAATCCCGCCGAGCGAGATCAGCACCGTGTAGTACACCGACTGCGTCACGGCGAAACCCGACTGCTGCAGCAATGCACTGAGCCAGGAAGTCAGCCCGTAAAAACCCAGCAATGCGAAGAACCACAGACTCCAGATCATCGTTGTACGCTGGCGATATTGCGGCGACCAGATCTGCTTGAGTGCCGAGAAGAAATTACCCGGTGGCGTCACCGTGCGTGGCAAACGAACCGGTTCCGGCAAGGCTGCACCGCAGAGCGAAGCACGCACTCGCGCTTCGATGCCGTTCAACACCTTGTCCGCGTCGACGTCGCGCCCGGCCTGTTCCAGCCAGCGCGGCGACTCAGGGATGAAAAAGCGGATAGCCAGGACAAACACCGCCGGCACCGCCAGTACCAGGAAGATATCGCGCCAGCCAATCAGCGGCAGCAGGAAGTACGAGAGTACGCCCGCCGCGACAAACCCCAGCGGCCAGAAGCCGTCCATCAGGGCGATATAGCGCCCGCGCCGTTGTGCTGGAATCAGCTCCGAGAGCATCGATTGCGCGATGGGAAACTCCATGCCCATGCCAATTCCGAGCAGGATGCGAAACAGCGTCAGCGTCTCCACCGTCTGCGCCGTCGAACACAGGTAACTGGCCACGCCCCACAGCACGATGCTCCACTGAAACACCGGTTTGCGCCCGAAGCGGTCGGCGAGCATTCCCGACAGCGACGCGCCGAGCACCATGCCGAAAAAGCTCGAACTGGCTAGCAGCCCCGCTTGCGCACTGCTCAGGCCGAACTCGGCTTTGATCGAGCCGAGCAGGAAAGTCATCATCGCCAGATCCATGGAATCGAAGAAAAACGCCAAGGCGATGATGATGAAAATGACGCGGTGATAGCCGCTGAGCGGCAGCCGTTCCAGGCGTTCAGCCGCACTAAAGCGTTGTGTATTCATGTTGTGCTCCCCCATCCGGAAAATCCCCGGATCGAGTGTGCGCGATGGTCATACAGAGGTCGTACTGGATGCGACCTGTTCACAGCCGTGGACGACGTCAGCCTTCAGCTCATCGCCGAGCAACGCTCTAGAACGCTGTTTCCAGCTCGGTTTCCTTGGCAAAGCGATGGATTTCGCGCTGGCCGGTGGCGGTCAACTGCAAGGCGCGGGAATCGTTGGGCAAAGTCAGCCAGCCGGACTGCATGAACAACTGCAACAGCGCCGCGCCCAGTGAGCCGCCCATGTGCGGACGGCGCTCGCTCCAGTCCGGGCAGGCGCAGGCGACCTGCACGTTGCGGTGGGCCAGGGCCTGGATGAACACTCCGCGCTGCGCCAGTCGGGTGGAGCCCTTGTGCGTCACCACCACCCGCTGCTCAAGCTGTTCGATCCAGCCGGCGTCGAGCAGGCGCTGATACAGGTCGGCCGCCAGGGTGCCGCCCAGATGATCGTCGCAGAACCGCGCGCGCAACAGCGAAGACGGCGCCGCCTGCGGCCTGACCATGGGAGTCGCGCGTTTCAGCGCATCAGGGATTTGCCGTGGCGCGCTGGCAATGGTGGCGCTGGCCAGTGCTTCGATCGCCGCGCCGATTTCCGGTGCCGCCAGGCGAAAGAAGCGTTTGCGCCCACGCATTTCAATGTTCAACAGCCCCCCTGCGGACAGGCGTCCCAGATGCGCACTGGCCGACGACGGCGAGAGCCCGGCCAGCAGCGCCAGCTCTTCGGCTTGCCGGGCCGAGCCATCCATCAACGCCCACATCATCGCGCTGCGCTTGGGGTCGGCCAGCAATGTCGCGATCTGGCTGATGCACGGTGCATGTTCCATATGTTCACTCCCTGTTGAATCGTATCGTCTACCGCTCGGAGACATCCTGGCCGGTTATGGGGCATCGGCCAACACGCGAAAATCGCCCGGGATCGGTGGCAAGGGATGCCACCGACACCAGCTGCTCCGGCACACAATCTGGCAGCAGAAGTAGCAACCGTCACCAAAAGCCGGCAACGCGTTACGGGGTCTGCGCGCCGGGTGTCAGTGCAGGCATGAGGCGGGCGCTAGTATAAGCGGGTTAAGCCAGACGTCCTGCGCCTGGGCCTGGGCAGGTGGCGATTGTTCCTGACAGAAATTTCTCTAATTGCCTGCGACTAATGATCAACTTTGAGGAAACCGGGAAATTGGCTACTCAATTCGGCGCATCGGCTGGCGAGCATCTCTCTCAGAAGGTTCACCGGCTTACTCAATTGTGCGCGATGGGCGCACAACAGATTCAGCGGTGCGCGCTCACACAGCAGTTCCGGCATCAGCACTTTCAGGCGCCCGGCCAATACATCGGTGCCGACGTCCAGCCAGGATTTGTAGGCAATACCGGCACCGGCCAACGCCCATAGCCGCACGACGTCGGCGTCATCGCTGAAGCGGTCGCCACTCACGGTCAGGCCGACTTCGCGCTTGCCATCGTGAAAACTCCAGTGGTCATGAACGCGGCTGCCGAGCATGTAGAGCAGGCAATTGTGCTGGGCCAATTGCTCGAGATGGCGCGGCTCGCCCTGCCGGGCCAGGTAATCGGGGGATGCGCACAACACCCGGCGATTGTGTGGCGCGATGGGCAAGGCGATCAGGCTGGAATCCTCCGGCTCGCCATAGCGCAAGGCGATGTCCACCGGTTGCCGGAACAGGTCGGCGATACGGTCGCCAAGCAGCAGGCGCACCGTCAGCTTCGGGTGTTCACGCTGGAACGCGTCGAGCCACGGCAGCAGCAGATTGCGGCCGAAGTCCGAGGGCGCCGAAAGCTGCAAAATCCCGCTGACCTGATCCTGTCCGCTGGCGAGCAGGCGACGCCCTTCGTCGAGATTGCTCAGGGCGGCGCGGGCATATTCAAGAAAGCCTTCGCCCTCGGCGGTCAGGCGCAGGCTGCGGGTCGAACGCGCCAGCAGCCGCGCACCGAGTTGCTGCTCGATGCGCTTCAACGCCGCGCTGGCCACCGCCGCGGACATGTCCATCACCCGTGCCGCCGCCGACAGGCTGCCCAGATCCGCCGCGCGAACAAACAACTGCAAGTCATCAAAACGCAGCATGCGCAGCCTCAATTATCAAAAAAATATTGAAAGAGACTGCTCTTTTAGCCGGTTTTATCGCGCAGAGAAATAGCCAATGATGGCCTCCATCGAATTCATCCCGATTCTGGAGTCCGCGCATGTCCCAGCCCTTTACCGCTATCGCCACCCTGACCGCCAAACCCGGTCAGCAGGACGTTCTCGAACAGGCGCTGCGCGCCCTCGTCGAACCGAGCCGCGCCGAGCCCGGTTGTGGCCAGTACGACCTGCACCGCGACCTTGCCGATCCGCAGGTTTTTTATGTCATCGAACAGTGGGCCAGTGACGAGATTCTTGAGGCGCACAACGCCAGCGCGCATTTTCAGAAGTTTCAGGCCAGCGCCGGCCACACCATCGAACACTTCCAGCTCAAACGCCTCGGCAAGATTGCCTGAATCCTTCTTCTATCAACTGTACGGAGCCATTTATGAAAGCCATTGCCTATTACGCTTCCCTGCCGATCAGCGACGCCAAGTCCCTGCAGGACATTGAACTGCCAGAGCCGGTCGCCGGCCCGCGCGACCTCTTGGTGGAGGTCAAAGCCATTTCGGTCAACCCGGTCGACACCAAAGTGCGGCAGAACATGGCGCCGGAAAACGGCGCGGCGAAAGTGCTGGGCTGGGACGTTGCCGGTGTGGTCAAGGCGGTCGGCAGCGAAGTCACCCTGTTCAAGGCGGGCGACAAGGTGTTCTACGCCGGTTCGATCGCCCGGGCCGGTGGCAACAGCGAGTTGCACGTGGTCGATGAGCGCATCGTCGGCCACATGCCCAAGTCCCTCGGTTTTGCCGAAGCCACCGCGCTGCCGCTGACCGCGATCACTGCGTGGGAATTGCTCTTCGAGCGCCTGCAAATCAGCGAAGGCAGCAATGATGAGGGTCAGAGCCTGCTGATCGTTGGCGCGGCGGGCGGAGTGGGCTCGATCCTTACCCAATTGGCCAAGCAGTTGACCGGCCTGAAAGTGATCGGCACCGCTTCCCGCCCACAGACCCGTGACTGGGTCAGCGAACTCGGTGCCGATCTGGTCATCGATCACAGCCAGCCACTGAGCGAAGAATTGAAGCGCGCCGGCATCGACAGCGTGACCCACGTCGCCAGCCTGACCCAGACCGATCAGCATCTGGCGCAACTGGTCGAAGCCCTCGCGCCGCAAGGCAAGCTGGCGCTGATCGACGATCCGAAGTCCCTCGACATCAGCCTGCTCAAGCGCAAGAGCCTGTCGCTGCACTGGGAGTTCATGTACACCCGCTCGCTGTTCGAAACGCCGGACATGATCGAACAGCACAAGCTGCTCAACCGCGTCGCCGAACTGATCGACGCCGGCACTTTGAAGACAACTTTGGGCGAGCACTTCGGTGTGATCAACGCAGCCAACCTGCGACGCGCCCATGAGCTGCTGGAAAGCGGCAAGGCCAAGGGGAAAATTGTTTTAGAAGGTTTCTAAAAAAATAAAGCCTCGCAACCGCTCGTGATGCCAGAGCGGTTGCGGGGCTTTTTGCCGTCAGTCGGTTGCTTGACCCTTGTCACAATTACGCGGGTATCGAGGTCTACAATCGAAGCCTCTGCGATACATCTTTTACGCAAGGGAGGTCAGCAATGAAGATCCTGATAAAAGAAGTGGCAAAGTCTCAATGGCAGGTGCGCCTGGACCAGCACGTCGTAACCTTTCGCAGTGAAGCCGAGGCTCTGGCCTTCACTCGCACCCTCGAAGCGCGACTCTGCGCGCCCCACCGAATCCCCGAACCCAGCCAGCAGCGCGCCGCCGGCTGAGCTCCAAAGTCGAGCGTTCAGACCTGGGCTTGCGCCAACGCCCGGGCATTCTGCAAACGCCGGGTGAGCAGCGCGACGCTCACCACCAGCAAACCGCACAGGCTGATGACCATCGCCATCGGCACGGCGCTGCCATCGTGCAACACCCCCACCAACGCGGCGGCACCGGCGGCGATGCTGAATTGCAGGCAACCGAGCATTGCCGATGCACTGCCGGCACGGGCGCCCTGACCGTTCATTGCGCAAGCTGAGGCGTTGGGAATGATGCAGCCGAGGCTGGCAATGCAGATGAACAGCGGAATCAGCAACGGCCACAACGCCTCTGGACGCATCGCGCTGACCGCCAACAGCGTCAGCCCGGCGAGGAAATACACCCACACCGCGCGCACCAGCAAGAACGCCGGGCCACGCTTGGCCAGCAGACGCGCATTGACCTGCGCCACCAGAATGAACCCCGCCGCGTTGGTGCCGAACAGCCAGCCAAAATGCTCGGCGGGTACACCGTAGAGCTTGATGAACACAAACGGTGAGCCAGCGATGTAGGCGAACATGCCGGCGATCGCGATGCCGCCGGTCAGGGCGTGGCCGAGGTAGACCGAATCCTTGACCAGTCGCGCGTACTGGCGCAACGCACCGGACAACGGCTGGCGCGGCACATGGGCCGGCATGCTTTCCGGCAGCCCCAACGCCACCGCCAGACCCGCCGCCGCACTGAACCCGGTGAGCACCAGAAAGATCGACTGCCAACCCGTGGTATTGACCAGCAGCCCACCGAGCATCGGCGCCAGAATCGGCGCCAGGCCCATCACCAGCATCAATTGGGAAAACACCTTCGCCGAGCCCACCGCGTCGCACTTGTCGGCAACCACCGCGCGGGAAATCACCATGCCCGCACAGCCACCGAGTGCCTGGACGAAACGCGCGCCGATCAGCCATTCCAGGCTCGGCGCGTAGGCGCAGGCCAATGACGCCAGGGTGAACAGAGCAACGCCGCTGAGCAGCGGAAGTCGCCGGCCGAAACGATCGGAAATCGGCCCGTAAGCCAGTTGGCCCAGAGACAGACCAAGGAAGTACGCCGCCAGCGTCAGCTGGACATGCTGCTCATCGGTGCCGAAGGCCAGCGCCATGGCCGGGAAGGCAGGTAAATAGAAGTCGATCGCCAAAGGACCGAAGGCGCTCAAGGCGCCGAGTATCAAAATCGTGCGGAAATTCATCAGGCATCCAGGTGGGCAAGTCGCAGCCCGACAGTCTAGCCGCGCCCGGACGCCTTGAACATTCCGATAGCTCGCTAACGATCAATTTCAGACGAGCTTCACCTCATAACCCTCTTCGCGGATCGCTTCGATGACCTGATCGGCACTCAGCGCACTTTCGACGCCGACTTCCTTGGCCGCCAGATCGACGCGCACGCTGGCTGCCGGATCCAGCGCCTGCACCGCAGTAGTAATGGCTTTGACGCAATGACCGCAGGACATGCCTTGAACGTTGAACACTTGCATGGGAAGACTCCTTTGAGTGGGGTTGCCGGCAGTCTCGAGCTTGCCACGATGGCAAGGTCAAGTTCTGCGAAAAACTGCCGGGCTGGCAATCGGCGCTGCGCTCGGCCAAGCTGCGTGTATCAATGACTGAAATTCAGGAGATTCAGCCATGCGCTGGTCAGCTTTGGGCCTGTTTGGCTTGCTCAGCCTTTTCGCCGCCGTCCCGCAGGTGCAAGCCGCCGGCGAGGATTACGCGGTACTGATCATTTCCCGCGAGCGCCTCGAAGTGGCGACCTCGTGCGAGATCGGCGTGTACATCCAGGACCAGCTCTCGGCGCGCCTGTTCCAGGAGCAGAGCACGTCGTTCAACTTGCCGCCGGGCAAGGTTTCGCTGCGCTTGAAACTGCTGCCGGGCCAGGCGCCGGGTTGTAATCCCGGGATGCTCGCACCGGGCTCGCAGGAAGTCGTGCTGCATGCCGGGGATGTGCTGAAGTTCCGCCTGGCGATGAATGCCGAAGGCGTGTACCTCAAGCCGGCTGGCCTCGGTTACTGAGCCAAGCGCCGACCCGTTGCCGATCGTTCCCACGCTCTGCGTGGGAATGCAGCCATGGACGCTCTGCGTCCCGAAGCGTGACGCGGAGCGTCACAGGAGGCAATCCCACGCGGAGCGTGGGAACGATCAAGCAGGCTCGCTCCCACAAGAATGGTGCTTGACCTTGCCCGCATGGCAAGGTTGATCCTGTAGACATCCACTACAGGGAGCGCGACCGATGTCCGAATCCACCACTTTCGATCTGCCGATTGCCGGCATGACCTGTGCCAGTTGCGCCGGGCGTGTCGAGCGGGCGCTGCGCAAGGTCAGCGGCGCCAGTGCCGTCAGTGTCAACCTCGCCACCGAACAGGCGCGGGTACAGGCGCCCGGCGACAGCCTGCCGGCGCTGATGCAAGCCGTGGAGCGCGCCGGTTACAGCGTGCCCCGGCAAACCGTCGAATTGAGCATCGACGGCATGACCTGCGCGTCCTGCGTCGGTCGCGTCGAACGCGCCCTGAGCAAAGTCCCAGGCGTGAGCAGCGTCAGCGTCAATCTGGCCAACGAACGTGCGCACCTCGAATTGCTCGGCCAGGTCGATACGCAAACCCTGCTCGACGCGGTGAGCAAGGCCGGTTACTCGGCCAGAGTCTGGCAAGCTGAACGGCCACAGTCCGATGACCAGCAAAAACGCCTGCATCGCGAGCGCTGGGCATTGATCTGTGCGATCGCCCTCGCTCTGCCGCTGGTGTTGCCGATGTTGCTGCAGCCGTTCGGCATTCACTGGATGCTCCCGGCCTGGGCGCAATTCGCCCTCGCCACACCGGTGCAATTCATCTTCGGCGCACGCTTTTATGTTGCGGCTTGGAAAGCCGTGCGCGCCGGCGCCGGCAACATGGACCTGCTCGTCGCCCTCGGCACCAGCGCCGGTTATGGCCTGAGCGTCTATGAATGGGCCAGCGCCGCCGGACGCATGCCGCATCTGTATTTCGAAGCCTCGGCCGTGGTCATTGCCCTGGTATTGCTCGGCAAATATCTCGAGAGCCGCGCCAAACGCCAGACCGCCAGCGCCATCCGCGCCCTCGAAGCGTTGCGGCCGGAGCGCGCGATTCAAGTCATCGACGGGCGTGAGCAGGACGTTGCGATCAGCGCCCTGCGCCTCGACGATCTGGTGCTGGTCAAACCCGGCGAACGCTTCCCGGTGGATGGCGAAGTCGTTGAAGGCCAGAGCCACGCCGACGAAGCGCTGATCAGTGGCGAAAGCCTGCCAGTGCCGAAACAGCCGGGCGACAAGGTCACCGGCGGCGCGATCAATGGCGAAGGTCGTTTGCTGGTGCGCACCCAGGCGCTCGGCGCGGAAACCGTGCTGGCGCGGATCATTCGTCTGGTCGAAGACGCGCAAGCGGCGAAAGCGCCGATCCAGAAATTGGTGGACAAGGTCAGCCAGATCTTCGTGCCGACCGTGTTGCTGATCGCCCTGGCCACGCTGATCGGCTGGTGGCTGTACGGCGCACCGCTGGAAACTGCGCTGATCAATGCCGTCGCCGTGCTGGTGATTGCCTGCCCGTGCGCCCTCGGCCTCGCCACCCCGACGGCGATCATGGCCGGCACCGGCGTCGCCGCACGCCACGGCATTCTGATCAAGGACGCCGAAGCACTGGAGCGCGCCCATGAAGTCAGCAGTGTGGTGTTCGACAAGACCGGCACGCTGACCTCGGGTACGCCGCGTATCGCGCACTTCAGCGCGGTCGATGGTGACGAAAACAATCTGCTGACACTGGCCGGTGCCTTGCAGCGCGGCAGCGAGCATCCGTTGGCCAAAGCCGTGCTGGATGCAGCCGCCGAACGCGGCTTGAACGTGCCCGACGTCAGCGACAGCCAGTCGCTGACCGGGCGCGGCATCGCTGGCACGCTGGATGGCCGGCGCCTGGCGCTGGGCAACCGGCGGATGCTCGACGAAAGCGCCTTGAATGCCGGTGAATTGAGCACATCCGCCGAAGCGTGGGAACGCGAAGGTCGGACACTGTCGTGGCTGATCGAACAAAGTCCTGAGCCGAAGGTACTGGGTCTGTTCGCCTTCGGTGACACGCTGAAACCCGGCGCACTGCAAGCGGTGCAACAACTCGCCGCGCGGGGTATCCAGAGCCACCTGCTGACCGGCGACAATCGCGGCAGCGCACGGGTGGTGGCCGAGGCCTTGGGCATCCGCAATGTTCACGCCGAAGTGCTGCCGGCCGACAAAGCCGCGACGGTGGCCGATCTGAAGAAAACCGGCGTGGTTGCCATGGTCGGCGACGGTATCAACGATGCCCCGGCCCTCGCCGCCGCCGACATCGGCATCGCCATGGGCGGCGGCACCGACGTTGCCATGCACGCGGCCGGCATCACGTTGATGCGCGGCGATCCGCGACTGGTGCCGGCAGCGCTGGAGATCAGTCGCAAGACCTATGCGAAGATTCGCCAGAACCTGTTCTGGGCCTTTGTCTACAACCTGATCGGCATTCCGCTGGCGGTGTTCGGCTTCCTCAATCCGGTGCTGGCCGGTGCGGCGATGGCGCTGTCGAGCGTCAGCGTGGTGAGCAATGCGCTACTGTTGAAAACCTGGAAACCCAAGGACCTGGAGGAACACCGATGAACATCGGCCAAGCGGCCCGACAAAGTGGCCTGAGTGCAAAAATGATCCGCTATTACGAATCGATCGGCCTGCTCAAAGCGGCCAATCGCACCGACAGCGGTTACCGCGTGTACGGCAGCGATGACCTGCACACGCTGGCGTTCATCAAGCGCTCGCGGGATCTGGGCTTTTCCCTGGAAGAGGTCGGCAAGCTGCTGACCCTGTGGCAGGATCGCCAGCGTGCCAGCGCCGATGTGAAAGCACTGGCGCGCCAGCACATCGACGAGCTGAATCAGAAGATCCGCGAGCTCGGCGAGTTGCGTGACACCCTGCAGGATCTGGTCGAGCATTGCAGCGGCGACCATCGCCCGGACTGCCCGATCCTCAAGGAACTGGCGTCGGGCTGCTGCGCGCAACCCGCCCGCGCCTGATCCGCAACAGCGTCACCACGCACAACGTACCCAGGGGAATGCCGTGGAACAGCATGGCCACGGCCCCCGGCGTCCACCACGCATAGAACGGCGCAGCGACCAGCATGCCGATGCCGAAACCGCTCATCTGCAGCAAGGTCAGCACGCTGAAAATCGGCAGGCGCAACGCCGCAGGTTCCCGTTGCAAACGTGACATCAGGCTGACTTCGGAGACCCCGTCGCCAAGCCCGGCCGGCAAGGCGAACAGCAGCAGACCGTAGAGGCCGTGCTGCTGGAACATCAGAATGAAACCGCATGACATCAGCGCCACGCCGAAGAAAAATCTTCTTTCGAGGTGGCTGTTCTCCGAGCCCTTGAGGTGACTGGCGATGCGTGCGCCGAGCAGTTTGCCGCTGGCCCATACCGCAAGCGCCAAGCCCAAGGTCGTACTCGCCGCCTCCGGCGTGAGCAGTTTCGAAATGATCGGGAAGCCGACGTTATGCGCGGCACTGCCCAAGGTGTCGGCCATGGTCACCGCGAGCATGGCCGCGACCACAGGCGCCGAACGCAGGCCCTGCCGCAGCGCAAACCATTCACCGCGCTCCGGCTGTTCGCTGACATCGGTTTTTTCGAAACGCAGCGGCACGATCAGCAGCGCCGCAAGCAAATAGGTCAGCGCGTTGAGGGCGAAGACCGTTTCAAAACCGAAAGCAGCCACCAGCAACCCCGACACCAGACTGCCGCCGACCATGGCGGCTGAAGAGGCTGAGGTGATCCAGGCATTGGCCTTGAGCAGCTGCGCCGGCGCGATCAAACGCGGCAACTGGCTGTTGAGGCCGATGGCGAACATCGAATTGCCCAGGCCGAGGCCGAAGGCAATCAACGGTAACAGCCACGCCTGCTGACTCGCCGGAGTGATCAACAGCAGCCCCAGCAGCGCCGCACGCAACAGATCGAACGCAATCAGCGGCGCGCGGCCCTGCCAGCGTCGGTAGAAGCGTGTGCCGATCAGGCTGGCAAAAATTCCGCCACCGACGCGGCTGGCAAGGAAAATCCCGACGCTCATGGCGCTGTTGCTTAACAGGTAAACGTAGGTGGCGAGCGCGACCATGTTGAGGAAGGCGCCGAAATCGGAGATCAGCCGGGCGGTTACGATCAGGTGGGTGTTGCGTAGGGTGGTCACATTCAGTCCTTGAGTGTGGTTGGAGCGCTGGACAGTAGACGCGAATAAGCCAGGATCCGAAAGCCCCCTCACCCTAGCCCTCTCCCAAAGGGAGAGGGGACCGATTGGGGGATATTTGGGAGATACACCGACCTGAACGTTTTCCGTTGAATCCATGATCGACTCGGTTTTTTCAGGTCGATGTATGGCTAAAGACACCTCGGTCGGCCCCCTCTCCCTCCGGGAGAGGGGCCGATTGGGGGATATTTGGGAAATACACCGACCTGAACGTTTTCCGTTGAATCCATGATCGACTCGGTTTTTTCAGGTCGATGTATGGCTAAAGACACCTCGGTCGGCCCCCTCTCCCTCCGGGAGAGGGACCGATTGGGGGATATTTGGGAGATACACCGACCTGAACGTTTTTCTTTGAATCCATAATCGACTCGGTTTTTTCAGGTCGATGTATGGCTAAAGACACCTCGGTCGGCCCCCTCTCCCTCCGGGAGAGGGCTGGGGTGAGGGTGCTTTTTGACTCAAACAAAAAACCCGGCCGAAGCCGGGTTTTTCATCACGCGATCACTGCATCCACGGCGGTGGAGGCGGTTCTTCGGGTTTGCCTTTCGGCGCGTCGTCCGCCGCGCGAATGGCTTGCTTGCGTTCCTCGTCGAGGCGCGCCGCTTCGATTTCGCGCAGCACCCCGCCGACATCCGCCAGGTCCTCCGGATCGTCGAACTCGCCGGTCAGCACACTGTTCGGGTGCAAGGTGCCGGCTTCGTACAACGCCCACATTTCCTTGGCGTACTTGGTCTTCTTCAATTCCGGCGCGAAGCGACCGAAGTACGAAGCCATGTTGCCAACGTCACGCTCGAGCATGCTGAACGCGTGGTTGTTGCCCGCAGCGTCGACTGCCTGGGGCAGGTCAATAATCACCGGACCGGTCGGGGTCAGCAGCACGTTGAACTCGGAGAGGTCACCGTGCACCAGACCGGTACACAACATCAGCACGATCTGCGAAATCAGGAACGCGTGATACTCGCGCGCCTGATCAGGCTCCAGCACCACATCGTTCAGACGCGGCGCAGCGTCGCCGAATTCGTCAGCCACCAGTTCCATCAACAGCACGCCGTCGAGGAAGTCATAGGGTTTGGGCACTCGCACACCGGCGCCGGCCAGACGGAACAGCGCCGCCACTTCGGCGTTCTGCCAGGCGTCTTCGGTCTCTTTGCGACCGAACTTGGACCCCTTCGCCATGGCCCGCGCCTGACGACTGTTACGAACCTTGCGGCCTTCCTGATACTCGGCCGCCTGGCGGAAACTGCGTTTATTCGCCTCCTTGTAGACCTTGGCGCAACGTAACTGATTGCCGCAGCGCACTACATAAACAGCTGCCTCTTTGCCACTCATCAGTGGACGCAGCACTTCGTCGACCAGACCGTCCTCGATCAGGGGTTCAATGCGTTTTGGAGTCTTCATCAGCTTTTATTGTGGGTCCTTTATTACCAAACACGCGAATGTCACTCGTTATACGGCAATCCTCGCCCGACGGGGAGGGGTTGCCGACCTGTGAACCTTGAGGATGCACACACTGTGCCGGATCAATCGCAGCGACCCGGGCGAATCATAGCCGAGACCGTGGCATTGATTGGTATCGGTCGGCAAGGGCATTTGCGACAGAATCTGACATGGTCGGTGAACTTCAGTTGCCCTCACCCCAGCCCTCTCCCAGAGGGAGAGGGGGCCGACCGAGGTGTCTCCCGTAATACATCGACCTGACAGACCGCAGCGCTTATGGTTTGAATCGCATCTCTAAATTCGGTGAAGGGCGCTCAGGTCGGCGTCGATTTCAAGCATCCCCCAATCAGTCCCCTCTCCCTTTGGGAGAGGGTTAGGGTGAGGGGCTTTTTCAGCGTTCAATGATCGCGGTGACACCCTGCCCGCCCGCCGCACAGATCGAAATCAACCCTCGCCCCTTGCCCGCCGCATCCAGCAACTTGGCCAAATTCGCGACAATGCGCCCGCCCGTTGCGGCAAACGGGTGCCCCGCCGCCAGCGAACTGCCTTTCACATTGAGCCGACTGCGATCAATCGAACCCAGCGGTGCGTCGAGACCCAGGCGGGTTTTGCAATATTCGGGATCTTCCCAGGCCTTGAGCGTGCACAGCACTTGCGCGGCGAAGGCTTCGTGAATTTCGTAGTAATCAAAATCCTGCAACGTCAGCCCATTGCGCGCCAGCAAGCGTGGCACGGCATACACCGGCGCCATCAGCAGGCCCTCGGCGCCGTTAACGAAATCCACCGCCGCCGCTTCACCGTCGCGCAAGTAGGCAAGAATCGGCAAACCGCGCTCTCTGGCCCATTCTTCACTGCCGAGCAACACCACCGAAGCGCCATCGGTGAGCGGCGTGGAATTGCCCGCCGTCAGCGTGCCCTTGGCGCTTTTCTCGAAGGCCGGTTTCAGCGCGGCGAGTTTTTCCAGGGTCAGGTCCGGGCGCAGATTGTTATCGCGGGTCAGGCCGAGGAATGGCGTCATCAGATCGTTGTGCCAGCCTTCGCCGTAGGAAGCGGCGAGCTTGTGGTGGCTTTCGAGGGCCAGTTGATCTTGTTCTTCACGGGGAATATTCCAGGTCTGCGCCATCAGTTCGCAGTGCTCGCCCATCGACAGGCCAGTGCGTGGCTCGCCGTTGCGCGGGAATTCGGGGATCAGGTGCTGGGGGCGCAACTGAAAAAGGGTTTTCAGTTTGTCGCCGGTGCTCTTGGCGCGGTTGGCCTGCAGAAGAATTCTGCGCAGGCCTTCGCTGACGCTGATCGGCGCATCGGAAGTGGTGTCGACTCCGCCAGCGATACCGCTGTCGATCTGGCCAAGGGCGATTTTATTCGCCACCAGCAGCGCCGCTTCCAAACCGGTGCCGCAGGCTTGCTGGATGTCATAGGCCGGTGTCGTCGGAGACAAGCGCGAGCCGAGCACACATTCGCGGGTCAGGTTCATATCCCGTGACAATTTAAGCACAGCGCCCGCCACTACCTCGCCGATGCGCTGGCCGTGCAGGTTGTAGCGCTCGATCAGGCCTTCCAGCGCGGCGGTGAGCATCGCCTGATTGCTGGCCGTGGCGTACGGCCCGTTGGAGCGGGCGAAAGGGATGCGGTTACCGCCGATGATCGCGACGCGGCGCAGCTGGGTCATGGATAACTCCTGTGGAATTTGCGGATTCACATGGAAACCTGTGGGAGCTGGCTTGCCAGCGATGGGGGCGGCACTCCCAACCCTTCAGCGGCTGACACTCCGCCATCGCGGGCAAGCCCGCTCCCACAGGGTCAGTGGTCTACTCTGCTAAACCAGCGTAGGCCTTATTGCGCCGATCGAACGATTGATTGCCGTAGACAGTCCACACTTTGAACCCCAACTTCTGGAGAGCGTTCCATGTCTGACCGCTATATCGACTTCGCCAACTCATCCTTCGGCCATCGTCTGGTCGGGGCCTTGGGCCTGCCGTCGCCGGTGCGGCTGGAACGCTGGCAGGCGGGGCGTCTGCGGCCGATCGAGGGCGCCCTATTGATCGGTGGCGGGCCGCTGGCCGAACGGATCAGCGTGTTTGCCAATCGCTTGACCGACGCGATCTACAGCTACGGCACCGAGCCCTCGCTGGCCACTGCATGGATCCCCGGCCACGGGCCGAAACTCAAAGCGGTGGTGTTCGACGCCAGCGGTCTGCAACACACCGACCAGCTCAAGCAGTTGCGCGAGTTCTTCCAGCCATTGATGAAGAACCTCGACCATAGCGCGCACCTGGTGATTCTCGGCCGCGCGCCGGAAACCTTGGGTGATCCGTTCGCCTCCAGCGCACAGCGAGCACTTGAAGGCTTCTCGCGCTCGCTGGCCAAAGAGCTGCGCGGCGGTGGCACCTTGCAGTTGATCTACGTCGGCGAAGGTGCCGAGGATCAATTGGAAGGCCCGCTGCGATTTTTCCTCTCGCCGAAAAGTGCATTCGTTTCCGGCCAGGTGATTCGCCTGACCGCGTGCGCCACGCCAGTGACCGACTGGACCCGACCGCTGGCCGGGCGCAAGGCGCTGGTCACCGGTGCTGCGCGCGGCATCGGCGCGTCGATTGCCGAAACCCTGGCCCGTGATGGCGCTGAGGTGATCCTCCTCGACGTACCGCCGGCCAAGACCGACCTCGAGGCCCTCGCCGCGCGCCTCGGCGGCCGTGCGATTACCCTCGATATCTGCGCCGATGACGCCGCCGCGCACTTGATCGAACAACTGCCCGACGGGCTCGACATCCTCGTGCACAACGCCGGCATCACCCGCGACAAAACCTTGGCCAACATGACCCCGGAATTCTGGGACGCGGTGCTGGCCGTCAATCTCAACGCGCCGCAAGTGCTGACCAAGGCGCTGCTCGACAGCGGCACCCTGCGCGACAACGCACGGGTGGTCCTGCTCGCCTCGATCAGCGGCATCGCCGGCAATCGCGGACAAACCAATTACGCGGCGAGCAAGGCTGGCCTGATCGGTCTGGCCCAGGCATGGGCGCCAACGCTGCTGGAACGCGGCATCAGCATCAACGCCGTAGCCCCCGGTTTTATCGAAACCCAGATGACCGCGCACATCCCGTTCGGCCTGCGCGAGGCCGGGCGGCGCATGAGTTCGCTGGGCCAGGGCGGCTTGCCGCAGGACGTCGCCGAAGCCGTGGCGTGGCTGGCGCAACCGGGCACGGGCGCGTTCACCGGGCAGGCGCTGCGGGTCTGCGGGCAAAGTGTTCTGGGGGCATAAAGATGAGCATCGAATGGCACACGCTGGATCGCGAGCCGAGTCTGCCGGGGCTTTATTCGCGCGCAGCGACGCGACGCAAAATCACCGGTACGCAACTGCCCGACAGCGGCCTGCGTTGCTGGGTTGATATCGACGGCAAGCGGCTGGCGGCTTATCGCAAGGTCTGCGGTTTCGTCGATGACGGCCTGCTGCCGCCGACCTATCCACACATCCTCGCCTTTGCCTTGCAGATGCAATTGCTCACGGCCAGGGATTTTCCCTTCCCGCTGCTGGGGCTGATTCACCTGAGCAACCGCATCCGCGTGTTGCGGCCAATGGGCGCGATCAGTCGCGCGCAAGTCAGCGTGCGCGTGCACAACCTGCAACCACATGCCAAGGGCGCGACGTTCGATCTGTTGACCACCCTCGACGATCAGCTCGGGCCGCTGTGGGAAGCCGAAAGCCGCATGCTCTGTCGCGGGGTGAAACTCGAGGGCGAGGCGCTGGCACAGGACTGGCAGCCGTCGCAGGATTTGCTTGAGGTGACGCGTTGGACTGCGCCGGCCGATATCGGTCGCCAGTATGCGAAAGTCTCCGGCGACTACAACCCGATTCACCTGAGTGCGGCGAGCGCCAAACTGTTCGGGTTTCCCACCGCGATCGCCCATGGACTGTGGAACAAGGCACGCACACTGGCGGCACTCTCTGATCACCTGCCCAAAGCCAACCTGGAAATCGCCGTGCACTTTCGCAAACCGGTGCGCCTGCCCAGTGAAGTGACATTGCTGGCCAGTGCCGCGGGATCCAGCGGTGAGTTGCGTCTGATCGGTGCCGGCGACCTGGAACATATGGTCGGTCAGTGGCAACCGATCGCCTGATCTGGCGGGGCGGAAAAACCCGTTAATTGTGTATATATCACTTAAGTTTTTCCGCGCCCTGCCCGCCGCTTTGCAAAAAACCGAGCCTTGAATTTCAAGGCTTTTTTTTGCCCGTTTATTACCGGGGTATTAGTCCTTCGGCATAGCGCCGGACCCTTTATATAAAGGGGTTAATACCAACTTGAGAATGGTGAAAAACCTGCCCTCGACTGAGATTACAGCCACGGACGAGGCATCGCCGACGACAGATCGGCGAGCCATCGAAGGCAACGTAACGTTGTGACAGGTGCAGGAATCTCAATCATGAAAACTCAAGTGATGTGGTCCAAATCGGCAATCGCGCTGGCACTGATTCTTTCGGTCGGCCTCGTCGGCTGCAGCAGCGGCGGTGGCGGTCATCGCAGCAGTTCGGGCAGCTCGACGGCGGACGGCACGGCGGGTACCGATGGCAGCGGTGGCGCGGGCGGCGGAACCGGCGGCGATACCGCAGGCACTGGTGGAACCGGTAGCACTGGCGGTACTGGCGGAACCGGCGGCGGCACCGATCCGACCAATCCGACAGACCCGACCGATCCCACCAACCCGACCAATCCCGCTGCACCTTCGCTGGTGACCACAACACTTGTTCAGGATGTCGGCAAAACCGTCAGCGGTGTCGGCGATGGCGTCGGCCAGATCGGCGATTCGCTGAGCACTGTTCCGGTCGCTGGCGGCATCGTCCAAAGCCTGGCCAACACCACCGGCAACGTGGTCAGCACCTTGGGCGATGGCGTCACTGATGGCATCGGCAAACTGGCCACTGACCCCAATGGCCTGACCACCACCGTCGCCTCGGTTGGCGGCGTGGTTTCCGATGTTGGCGGCGGCGTGTCAGACCTCAGCGTCAAACTCAACACAGCGACCCGTAGCGTTCCTGTCGTTGGCGGTGTAGTCACCCGTGTGGCGCCGCTGGTCGATGGCATCGGCGAAAAAGTCACCATGCTTGGCGACACCCTCAACACCTCAATGACCAGCGGCCCGACCAGCCAGTTGACCGACAAGGTCGGCAGCGGCCTGGTACCGGTGATCGCCATGGTCGAAAGCACCACCGACAAACTCGGCGATGCCACCGGTCTGGGTGATCCGCTCAAAGGGGTGATCTCGAAAGTGGGCGGCACGGTGAACAGTCTTGGCGGCAAAGTTACCGACGCAGGCAGTGGCAATGCCCTGACCAACACCCTCGGCGGCGCCCTGAGCAACACCGGCACGGCGGTCGGCAAAGCGGGTGGTCTGGTGTCCAATGGCACTGGCTCGGGCAGTGGCGGCATCGGTGGCGGGCTGGGCGGCACCGGTCTGCTGCAAACTGTCGGTGGTGCGGTGGTCAACGTCGGCAGCGGTCTGAATGCCGGCAGCACCAGCGGCGTGGTCACCGCCGGCGGGCTGGGCAACACGATTGCTTCGATCAACACCGTACTCGGTGGTTCGGGCACACCGATTACTGCATCCACCTCGCCGCTGGCCAGCGTCGGCGCCGCAGTCGGAGCCGGCCTCAATCCGGTCACCAGCGCGGTGACCGCTGTCACTCAACAGGTCGGCGCCGCTACCGGTCTCGGCACTCCGGTGGCGGGTATCACAAGTCAGGTCGGCGCTGCGGTGGGCAATCTCGGCGGGGCGATCGCCGCAACCAACAACCCGGTCACCACAGCGGTCGGCGGTCTGGTTACCAACGTCGGCGGCACCGTGGCAGCGGTCGGTGGTCTGGTCAACAGCGGCACTGCCACTGGCGGCGGCACGGCAACCGGTGGTCTGGGCGGGGTACTCGGTGGCCTGACCGGCGCGTTGAGCGGCACTCAACGCTGAATTGCACCTGGCCGATTCGACGGCCTTACCTACAGCGCCTACGCTTGGTTGAGGGCGGAAGATTCCCACGAGTCTTCCGCCTTTTTTCTACGGAAAAATCTGCCCTGTGCTGTGTTCTGACCATGGAGTGTCCTATGCGCGTACTGGCATCCCTGCTGTGCCTGAGCCTCAGTTCCGCTGCCCTCGCCGACACCTTGCCCAGCTTTCTCAACAGCAACGAAACCATCCGCAACCTGCCCGTTCCCAACCTGCCCGCCGACGCCTATCGCCCGAGCGCGGCGCCGCTGCAAGTGCCGGACCCGGGTGCGACCGCCGCGCAGCCACTGCTGATGGAAACCAAGGTCAACCTGAAGACCGTGCAGATCGAAGGCGGCACGATCTACCCGCTCAACGAACTCGCGGAAATCTACAAGCCCCTGATCGGCCGTCAGGCCAGCCTTGCCGAACTGATCGAAGCCACGCGCAACATCACCCGTCGCTATCAGCAGGACGGCTATCTGTTGTCCTACGCGTTCCTGCCGCAACAGAACTTCGATGACGGCGTGGCCCGCGTGGTGCTGGTCGAGGGCTATGTGCGCGATATCCAGATGCAGGGCGACATCGGTCGGGTCAAAGGCCTGCTCGATAAACTCGCCGCGAAAATCCAGGCCGAACGCCCGCTGACGCGCAAGACCTTCGAGCGCTACACCACGCTGATGAGCCGTATTCCTGGCGTGACCATCCAAGCGCAAGTGCCGCCACCGGGCACCACCGATGGCGCGACCACCCTGGTTGCCCAGGCCAGTCGCAAACCGTTCACCAGCACCCTGAGCACCACAGAAGACAACCGTAACGGCCCGCAGGCGTTGCTCGGTGTCAGCAGCAATTCGCAGACTTCGATGGGCGAACAGTTGAGCCTCAGCGGCCTGTTCCCGCCGGGTGACGACAAAGAGCATTACTACCGTCTCGACTACAGCCAGTTCCTCGATACCGAGGGCACGCAACTCAACGTCTCGGCCTCGCGTTACCGCGCCGACCCGGACACCGAAGTGCTGGTCGGCGGTGGCGGACGCCTGAGTACCCACCGCGAGAACGATCGCTACTCGATCGGCTTCAGCACGCCCTTGATCGCCTCCGCCAACGAACTGCTGACCGCCGGCTCACGCCTGTATGCGGTCGACGACAAGACGCGCTACGACGGCATCAACTTTCCCTTCAGCACCGAACTGCGCACCGACGTCCGCGCCCTGGCTTTCGAAGGCGACTGGCGCAAGGCCGACGCCCGCCAACTGCGCATCCTCAGTGCCGGCGTCTACCAAGGCTTCGACAGCCTCGGCGCACACACCAACTACGACGACATCGACCTGGATTTTTTCCGCGTGCGCTTGTCCGGCGTGCAGAGCGACAAGTTCCTCGACAACTGGCAAGGCGTGCTCTCGGCGGCGCTGTACTGGAGCGACGACACCTTGCCCGACAGCGAACGCGCCGTGTTCGGCGGGCAGAACTTCGGCCGTGGCTACCCCGACGACCAGGCCTCGGGCGACAAGGGTTGGGGCGTGGCTTACGAGGTCAACTACAGCTTCAACCGCGACGGCAACTGGGTGCGCATCCTGCAACCCTACGTAGTTGTCGACCGCTCGCGCAGCTGGTTCAACCAACTGCCGGTGCAGGCCAACAACCTGTCATCGACCGCCGTCGGGCTGCGCTTTGGTGATGCCAAGTATTACAACGTGGCGCTGGAAGTGGCGAAGGCGATGTCGGATGAAGCACTGGATACGTTCAATCGCAAGCCTCGGTACAGCATCAGTTTCAGTTATCAGTTGTGATGGTCGAGCGGTGTGTCAGTCAGGATTTTTTTGACTGACGCACCGCCTTCGCGAGCAGGCTCGCTCCCACAGATTCGGCGGTGTTCATGGTTGCTGAGTACAACCGCCGTCCCTGTGTGAACGAGCCTGCTCGCGAAAGCGTTCGGCTATTCAACCGATTTATCGCAGCGCTTAAACCAGCCGTTTAAACACACGCCCCGTTACCTCGCAACAGCCCACAAATCCTTGCGCCATTGCCTACGGCTACGCCAGAATCCGCCGGCTTGTGCGCCTGGGGCGCGGGTTCTATCGTTTGCCTGCCACTGCTCATCAGTGGTTGGGTTTAGCAGCTCGCCGATACCACGTTGCACCAGTTCTATCAGTCTGGAATACATTCCTGTGCTTGATGGCGGCTGTGCGCAGGGCGCCCTCGGGCGCGCCGATTTCGTGGCTCATCGGTCTGCTAACCTGCGTCCAGCTGCCACCCTTATCGTTTAGCAGCGAGAGGTTGCGGCCCTTACTCCACAAGGAGACTGAGCCCGTGAAAAAGATAACGCCCGATCCACCCCTTGCCGATCCAACCTTCGCCGACCCGCTCGTCGAAGCGCAAAAACTCAAGGAAGCCGCCGACCGCGCCATCGATTACTACCTCAACCCCCGCCTCATCAAAGACCCCGCCGCACCGCGCAAACCCAGCACCCTGTTCATCGTCGACCCGGCTGCGGACAACGAAACCCTGCTGGTGCATGCCTGCGAATCACTGGCCTCGGCGAGCATCATGGCCAGCGACCTCGCCGGATTTATCGATGGACCACAGCGCAACTCCCTGTTGGGAATACAGCAGGTGATCATGCTGGGCGAACTGGCGGTCAACCGCGTACTGGACAGGCTTGTGCCGGAGTGACAAGAGCAAGGGGCTGGTTGCGAAGGTGGTGAGACAGGCAGAGCGTTGTTGGCTGACTGGCCGCCATCGCTGGCAAGCCAGCTCCCACGGGATTCATGTACATCAGGCAGGAATGGGTTGGCTGCCAGGGCGCTTTCGCGAGCAGGCTCGCTCCCACAAAAGCAAAAGCAAAAGCAAAAGCAAAAGCAAAGCAGCGCAGCTGCCCGCGGCGAAGCCGCACCACTCAACAATGAGCGCAAGCTCGAGTGCTCTTGATCTTGATCCACCGGCGACGTCGGAAGGCTGAGCGGAGGGATTGATCCGGGCGTGGAAGCGTAGCGACCGTCTGGCGCAGCCAGACACAGCGGAAGGAGGTGCAGCGAAGCAAACCGGAGCCGCTGCGCCCGGATCAGTCCCGGAGCGAAGGAACCCGAGCCTGCGAGGGCCGGACGCAGGAGCTAGCGTTTTTTGCTTACTTTTTTAGGCGCTTGTAAAAAAGTAAGTCGCCGTCAGGCGAAACCGCCAGCCGCAGCACCCGAAGCAACGGATATTCACCCAAAACCCCACCAACACGGTCGGCCCAAAGGCCGCCGAGTTCACCCACCCTGAACCTTAGGCTTGGGAAAAAGATTATCGAGAGTCTCCAACAACCTGACGTGATAAATCGGCTTGCGAAACAGATCCAGTACCTGCAACCGCAACATATCGCTGACATCCTCCATATCCGCATGCCCCGACATCACAATCACCGGCAAATGCGCCCGCGACGTATGCTCACGCAACCGCCTGATCAGCGACATGCCCGACTCCTCCGGCATACGCAGATCAGTAATCACCAAAGCAATATCCGGATGCCGGGTCAGATGATGCAGCGCGAGCTTCACCGACGTCGCGGTATGACAGACAAACCCCTCCCCCTCCAGCAACTCCGCCAACTCCAGCAACGCGTCTTCTTCATCATCAACCAGAAGCAGTTGTTGGCGGGGCGACGAAGACGCGTTCATAGGCAATACCTGAATACTGAAAGGTAAATCCAGTGTAGTGCGATATCAGCCAGGTGCAGTGTTCACAAGATCAGGGCGTTGGCCGAGTCACAGCCGTACCATCGAGCGAGGTCAGAATATTGTTGAAGATCGCCAATACCCTGTCTCCAAGCGGAGTGACGAACGCCACAACCACCACAGCCACCATCGCCACCACAATCGCATACTCGATCGCCGAAGCACCCTCTTCACTGCGGGCAAACGCGCGAGCCTTGGCGATCACATAATCAAAAGTCATACGAAACATAGGTCCACTCCTTCGCGCCTCTGGCGCCGACATCACCACCGCGGCAAGGTTCCACCGTGCCACCTGAGCATTGTCAACAAACCCCCGCCCAACAACTGTAAGAACGCATTAATCACAAAGCATTAATCCCATCGTTTTTCCGCCGTTTCCGGCTGTTAACTGGCCAAAGTCATACTTTGGTACGGTTATTTCGCCTGTCACTAATGGCGCTTTTGCTTGGATCAGCTAGCTTGGAAATAGCGAAATAGTTGCATGTTCATAGCTGCCGATTCAGTCCGCCTTTCGCAAGCAAATGCAGTCGGTTGTGCAGCAGGAAAGGGAGAGCCGTCATGAACAGTCGCGTCACCATGGGCCTCGCCGCGTTGCTGTTGCTCGGCGCGGTTTTTGTCGGTTACTGGGGGCTGGTGCTCAGTCGTCAGCCGGCCCCGGTCGCCGAGGCGCCCGTCGCCCCAGCGGTCAGCACTGAACAGACTGTCGCGATTGCCGAAGACCAGACCCGCCAACCGGTGGTGGTGCTGCTCCACGATGTAGCGCCGTTCACGCCGTTGACCGCCGCCGATGTGACCGTGGAAAAACTGCGCAGCGCACCGGCCGGCAGCCTGACCAGCATCGAACAAGCAGTCGGCCGCACGCCTTGGCGCCACCTCAGCGCCGGCACCTGGCTGAATGACGAAAGCTTTCAGGCCGGCGGCGCGCTGGCACGGATGATTCGCCGCGACGAGCGCGCGCTCACCGTGGCCGTCGATGAAGTGATCGGTGGTGCCGGGCAATTGCTGCCAGGCGATTACGTCGATGTGCTGCTGTATCTGCGCGAGGACGCGAGCAATCTGCAGCAGTCGGCGCAGATCGCCGTTCCGGCTTTGCGCGTGCTCGGGGTCGGCGATCAGTACGGCCTGACCAACGACGGCCAACCGGCAACGCCCAGCCTCAGCGCCGAAGAAAAACTCAAACAGGACCAGCGCCGCATCGCCGCGCGGACTGCGGTGCTGGCGGTGCCGGAACAACTGCTCAGCCGCCTGATGCTTGCCACTCAAGTCGGCACATTGCGCCTCGCGGTGCGCAGCAGCGAAGAACAACGGCTGGCCAAATATTGGGCCGGCGAAGCGCAATCGCCCGCGCATCTGGACCGCGCCAACAGCCAGCTCTTCCAGTTCACTCAACTAGCCCTGGGCAGCGCGCAAAGAGCACCTGCCACCGCCAGTGCCGGCGCGGCGCCCAGGCCTGCGGTGGAAATCATTCGCGGCAACCAGATCAGCCAACAAACCCCATGACTGCGCAAGGATTCACGTGCATGCAGAGTCGACTCAGACCGACATTGAAACCGGCGCTCCGGGCCTTGCTGTTGTTGGGATTGACGATGGACAGCGCCTTCGCGGCGGTGGGCAACTGCTCGGCACTGCCGCGCCTGCCCTCGGTGATCGAGATCGCTGAAGGCTTCCAGCAGGACATGCAGTCACCGGTGGCAATCACCCGGCTGGCAGTGGGCGATCCGAAAATTGCCGACGTGCATGCCAATGGCGGTTCGTCCTTTCTGCTCACGGGCGTCGGCCCCGGCGCGACCAGCCTGATGGTCTGGACGGCCTGCTCGGCGCAGCCGCAGCAAGCCATGGTCTTCGTCCAGGGCGCGGCGACCACGGCGCTGACCAGCAGCGTGCCGTCCGACGATCCGACGCTGCCATCGCAGGTGCAGACCGACATCCGCTTCGTCGAAGTCAGCCGCACCAAACTCAAGGAAGCCACGGCGTCGCTGATCGGCACGCGCGGCAATTTCCTGTTCGGTTCGCCCGGCACGCTGCCACCGATCGACGGCGTGCCGCAGCCGCGCCTGCCGGTGGATAACTCGCTGTTCAATTTCTCCTGGGTCGGCGGCAAGACCATGGCGATCATCAACGCCCTGGAAACCAGCGGCTTCGCCTACACCCTGGCGCGACCAAGTCTGGTGGCGTTGAACGGGCAGAGTGCGAGCTTCCTGGCCGGCGGAGAAATCCCGATTCCGGTGCCCAGTTCCGGCAGCGACAGCGTGTCGATCGAGTACAAGGAATTCGGCATCCGCCTGACCCTGACGCCAACCATCATCGGCCGCGACCGCATCGCGCTGAAGGTCGCCCCGGAGGTCAGCGAACTGGATTTTGCCAACGCGGTGAACATCGCCGGCACCACCGTTCCGGCGCTGACCATCCGCCGGACCGACACCAGCGTGTCGCTGGGTGATGGCGAAAGTTTCGTCATCAGCGGTTTGATCAGCACCACCAACAGCTCGCAAGTGAACAAGTTTCCAGGCCTGGGCGACATTCCCATCCTCGGCGCGTTTTTCAAGGGTTCGCAAATCAAACGCGAAGAGCGCGAACTGCTGATGATCGTCACCCCGCATCTGGTCCAGCCATTGGCGGCGGACGCGCGACTGCCGTCATTGCCGGGGGAGAAACTGCGCAATTACGACCCGAATTTCTATCGCATGTTCTTCCTCGAGAACGGTAACTTCGACAAGCGCAGCGGATTGTCGCAATGAGCCAGAATCTCAGTCAGACCTTCCTCGCCATCACCCGCAACAGCACCGATCTGGAATGGCTGCAAAGCGCACTCGCGCCACTGGGCCAGGTGGTCAGCGCCGGTGCCGGCAGCCTCGACGAACTGCTCGCACTGGTCGATGTGACGTTCGCCAATCTGGTCTTCGTCGGTCTCGATCGCGAGCATGTCGTGGCGCAAAGTGCGCTGATCGAAGGTGCGCTGGAAGCCAAGCCGATGCTGGCAATCGTCGCCCTCGGCGACGGCATGGACAATCAGCTCGTACTCAATGCGATGCGCGCCGGTGCACGGGATTTCGTCGCCTATGGCTCACGTTCAAGCGAAGTCGCCGGGCTGGTGCGGCGCTTGGGCAAACGCCTGCCCGCCGTCACTCCCAACACGCAGCTGGGCGGGCTTACCGTGATGTACGGCGTGCAGAGCAGCTCCGACGGTGCCTTGCTCGCCAATCACATGGCCATGGTGGTGCAGAAGAGCGGCCAGCAAACCTTGCTGCTAGACCTTGGCCTGCCCCGTGGCGACAGCCTCGCGCTGTTGGGGCTGGAGAGCTCGTTTCACTTCGGCGACGCCCTGCGCCATCTGCGCCGGCTCGACGCTACGCTGATCGACAGCGCTTTCACCAGCGCCGACCACGGCCTGCGCATTCTTGCCTACGCCAACACTGACGAGCCGCTGGAAACCACCAGTGCCGCCGAGCTGTACATGCTCCTCAGCGCCCTGCGCCAGCACTTTCAGCACATTGTCGTGAACCTCACCGGGCAGGCCGACAGTGAGGCATTGCGCACCTTCGTCAGCCATTGCGACAAACTGCTGTGGTACACCGACCAGAACGTACTCAACTGCCGACGCAACCTCGCCGTGCTTAACCAGTGGCGCGAAAAAGGCATGAAACTCGAGCACGGGCGCTTGCTGATCGATCGCTACCTGAGCAACGTCGCGCCGGATGCCGAGACCTTGGGCAAGACCTTCAATCTGGAAGTCATCGCCGTGCTGGCGTTCAGTCCCGACGTGCGCCTGAACGCGAAAAACCAGGGCGTCAGCCTGTTCGAACTGGCGCCCAGGGAGAAACTCACCCAGAGCCTGCGCACCCTCGGCGAGCGCTTGGCGAAACGCTCAGAAGGCCTGAGCAAACCGAAAGTCACCTGGTTCGACCGTCTGCGAGGCCACTCATGAGCGCAGAAAAACTCTTTGGCGCAACGTCGCACGGAGCGATCGGCAACAGCGACCACGAAGGCCTGAAACTGGTCCTGCACCGCTACATCATCGACGCCATCGAGGAGTCGGGGAAAAACCTGCTGGAAGGTTCGCGCCAGCAACTGGCGCAGTTCGTCACCGACAAGGTCGCCGAATACATCGCGCGTTTGCACTTGGCGATCTCGCGCTACGAAATGGAGCGCCTCGGCGAAGAAATCGTCGACGAACTCACCGGATTCGGCCCACTGGAAGTCCTGCTGCGTGACCCGTCGGTGACGGAAATTCTGGTCAACGGCCCGCACCGGGTGTTCATCGAGCGCGACGGCGTATTGCATCAAAGCGATCTGCGTTTTATCGATGCGCATCACGTCGAGCGGGTCATGCAACGCATCCTTGCGCCGCTCGGGCGCCGCCTCGATGAGTCCTCGCCGATGGTCGATGCGCGCCTGCCGGACGGCAGCCGGGTCAACGCGATCATCCCGCCGATTGCCCTCGACGGCCCGTGCCTGTCGATCCGCAAGTTCCGCAAGGACATGCTCAAGAGCACCGACCTGATGGCGATGCAGACCATCGATCTGGCGATTTTCGAATTCCTGCAGAACGCCGTGGGCAAGCGCTGCAACATCCTGATCAGCGGCGGCACCGGCACCGGCAAGACCACGCTGCTGAACATCCTCAGCCAGTTGATCAACCCGCACGAACGGCTGGTGACCATCGAAGACGTCGCCGAACTGCAACTCGGCCATCCGCATGTGGTGCGTCTGGAAACCCGTCCGCCCAACGCTGAGGGGCATGGCGAGGTCAAGGCCAGCGACCTGATTCGCAACGCCCTGCGCATGCGTCCTGACCGGATCATCCTCGGCGAGATCCGAGGCGTCGAAGTGGTCGACGTGCTCACCGCGATGAACACCGGCCACGACGGTTCGATGAGCACCGTGCACGCCAACAACGCCCAGGACGCGCTGCTGCGTCTGGAGACACTGGTCGGCCTGACCGGGCGCTCGATTGCCGAACGCACCTTGCGCCAGATGATCTGCGCCGCCCTCGACGTGATCATTCAACTGACACGCATGCCCGATGGCCGGCGCTGCGTCAGTGAAGTGGTGGAAGTGGTCGGCATTCGCGAGGACGTCTACGTCACCAACACCCTGTTCCGCCTCGACCGCCGCACGGGGTTCGGCTTTGTCCGCGAAGCGGTCAACCCGGCCGGCGACAAGCTGCGCCACGACGCTCACCTGGGCTGACGGCGAGGAGCACGCAGATGCTGGGACCGATCATTCTCATCGCCATTTGCCTGATGCTGCTGGGGCTGTCGATCTATCTGTTCCTGCAAGGGCTGCGCAAGACCGCGAAGGAAAAAGTCCTCAATCGACTCGCCGCCGGACAACCGCAGCTGGCCGTCGAGCAGGCCAGGTGGGTGGGACTGGAACGGATGTTTTTACGTGCTGGACTGGGTCGGCCGAGCGAGCGTTTCGGTCTGTGGCTGAGCCTGTGGGCAGCGGCAATGGGCCTGGGATTTCTGCTCGCCAACTGGGTCGGTCTGCTGATCATGTTGCTCGTCCCGCCCGTGGCGTTGCGGTTGTACATCGCCATTCGCTACCGGCAACGGATCCGTCGCATGATCGAACAACTGCCGCAACTGCTCGACCACACCGTGCGCAGCCTCAAGTCCGGCCGCACCCTCAGCGATGCAGTCCTGGGCGCCATCGAAGCCAGTGAAGACCCTTTGAAAGCGGCCATGGGCCGGGTGCAGCGCAACGTGCAACTGGGGGTGAACCTGCCCGATGCGGTCAGCGATTTTGCCGAACTCTACGAGCAGGACGAACTGCGCATGTTCGCCCTCGGCCTGAAGGTTAACCACCGCTACGGCGGCAACGCCAGTGAGCTGCTGGAGAACCTGATCAAACTGATCCGCGAGCGTGACCAGGGCGCGCGGCAGTTGCGCGCGCTGACCGGGGAAACGCGCATGACCGCTTGGGTGCTCGGTTTGCTGCCTTTGATTCTGGTCAGTTACTTCATGCTGACCAACCCCGGCTACATGCTCGGCATGTGGCACGACGAAAGCGGCCAGACCATGCTGCTCAGCGCCGCCGTGTTGCAGGTGCTGGGCAGTCTGGCGCTGTGGCGCATGTTGCGGAGCGTTTGAGATGGTCTGGCTCGCGGCGTTGCTGTTGCTCCTCGGTTCGCTGTTATTGCTGGGCAATCACCTGCTCACCGAGCGCCGCCGCGTGCGACAGGTGCATCAGCGCTTGCATGGCCAATTGGTGCGGGAGAACCGTTTCGGCCACTGGCTGCGCGCGCTGGGCAACAGCCGTTTCGGCCGGGGCTCGGTGAGCATCGACAGCGAAACCCAGACCCTGCTCGGCCGCCTCGGCTGGCGCCGCGCCAACGAACGCGCGCTCTTCGCCGCCTGCCAGATCGGCACGCCGCTGCTCGCTCTGGGGCTGGCGATCTTTTTGCAGGAAGTGTTTTTCCCGCAGACCAGTCACCGCTGGATGGCGCCGATGTTCGCTGCGGGCGGCGGCTATCTACTGCCCAAACGCCTGCTCGCCTACGCCGCCGCCCGCCGACAGAAAACCATCGCCGTGGAAATCTCCACGTTCATTCCGCTGCTGCGCATCCTCTTCGAATCCGGCATGGCCGTGGAACAAGCGCTGCGCGTGCTCAGCGTCGAAGCGCAGAAACTGCTGCCGGAGCTGACCAGCGAACTGCGCCTGATCCTCAGCCGCGTCGACTCGGGTCTGGAGCTGGGGCAGGAGCTGAACAAGACCGCAGTGATGCTCGCGGTGGACGAATTCACCGACACCTGCGTGATCCTCCAGCAACTGATCCACCAGGGCGGCGGTGCGATGAAATCGCTGCTGGCGCTCAAGCAATTACTCGATGACCGACGCCTGACCCGGCTGCAGGAATACATCTCGAAAATGTCCGCGAAGATGTCGGTGGTCATGATGCTGTTTCTGTTTCCGGCCCTGCTCATCGTACTGGCCGGCCCGGGTTTCACCGCCATTGCCCGCGCCTTCGCAAACTGACCTTGGCTCATGGAGAGCGTCTGATGAAAGTACTGATAGTCATGGCAAGTCTGTTGCTGCTCAGCGGCTGCGCCACGGATGGCCAGGCGCCGTGGACCTCGCTGCTGTCGCCGTCCAGCTGCAGCAAACTCACGTCGGAGCAGGAACTGTCGCTGAACCTCGCCGATGACCTGGCCAGCGACGGCAAGCTCCACGCCAGCCTCGCCAACCTGCAAAGCCTGCCGGACAACCTCAGCGAAGTGCGCCTGCGCAAAGCCAAGGTTTATCGCCTGCTCGGCCGCAGCGAAGCCGAGCCGCTCTACCGCAGCCTGCTCGGCGGCTGCCTCACCGCCCAGGCCGAACACGGCCTCGGCCAGGTCTACGCCGCCCGTGGCGACAACGGCCAGGCCCAGGCCCACCTGCAACGCGCCGCGCGCCTGGCGCCCACCGACGAAAAAATCCGCAATGACCTCGGCGTGGTCTACCTCAACCAACTGCGCCTCAACGAAGCGAAATTCGAATTCCTCACCGCCATCGAACTGAGCCAGAACAATCAGTTGGCGACGCTGAACATGGTCACCCTGCTGCTCTACCAGAACGACTGGCCGCAAGCCGCGGAAATCGTCAGCCGCTCGAAACTGACCCCGGAGCAATTCACCGAAGCGCAGCAACGCGCAGAAAAACTCAAAGCCCCGACCAACACCAAAGCCGCCCCCGGCGACCGCGTCGCCGCCTTCATCGACCCGCTACCGCCGACGCTCGAATAGGAGACAGCCATGACCATCCGCAAAGGCCTGTGCTACCTGACCCTACTCACCCTGCCCCTCGGCGCCCACGCCATCGACACCGGCCCTGCTTCTGCGCAGCAGCAGGAAACCGAAGGCTGGCTGGTTCTGCAAAGCCGCAACAAAGCCGCCTCCCCCAAACCTCAGAGTGCAACAGCCACCGAACGCGAACTGGCGATGCGGCGCTGGCTGAAGAAATACCAGTACGAGATCCCGGATTTTTATGATCCGGATGCGGGCGGGAAGATCGAGAGCAAGAATTAGTTTGGTGGTGCCCTTGAAGGCCCCTTCGCGAGCAGGCTCGCTCCCACAGTCGACCGCGTGCTTTCGGTGGGAGCGAGCCTGCTCGCGAAGAACGATAACGCCGTCGCAGGTCAGGTCTGCGGATCAACCCGATCCAGCGCCCGATTCACGGCTAGCTCGGCCAGCATGACAATCTGCTGAATCGCCAACGCCGTGCTGCGCTGAAACCCGCTCAACTCGCCAGCGAAATTACTCGCCATCGCACTCGCTGACGCCAGCGACTCACAGGCATGCGCCAACAAGCTTTCGGTATCGACATTGGGCACCACCATGAACAGCGTGCTGGGCGGGTGCGGTTTTGCGGGTTCGGGGCAGAGATAGAAATCGAGCGCGCGTTTTATCGCTTCGCGGTTTTTTACCAGATCGTCGGCGCGCATGGCGTCTTCGAGCGGGGTGGTGGGGGATGGGGGTGGGTCTGGGATCAGTTTGTCCATTGAAACGGCTCTCCAAAATCTGCGGTGCGACCCAATGCCATTCTCACGGGGCAAAAGGTGGCAACTGTATGCGGGGTGAGAATACCGGTTATGGACACCCGGCCAGACCGAAGTCTGCCCGCACACAGCCGCCATGACACATTGCAGACAGCGGACAAGCTGGCGGCGATTATGCGTGCACAGATACTGGATGACCATAAGTAGCAGGGTTCTCACACCCGATCGCCGAAGATTCGACGACAGCCAGAGACTAGTGACCCGACGTCCGACGGACAACCTGAAAACCTTGTGGGAAGGTTCTGGCAAATCAGACACAGATTTAAACAATCAAAACCAAAAGCACCCTCACCCTAGCCCTCTCCCAGAGGGAGAGGGGACCGACCGAGTTGTTTGGGCGAAGTACACCGACCTGAAATACCGAGTCGAACACAGATTTTGAAGCAGATCAAAAGCACCCTCACCCTAGCCCTCTCCCAGAGGGAGAGGGGACCGACCGAGTTGTTTGGGCGAAGTACACCGACCTGAAATACCGGGTCGAACACAGATTTTGAAGCAGATCAAAAGCACCCTCACCCTAGCCCTCTCCCAGAGGGAGAGGGGACCGACCGAGTTGTTTGGGCGAAGTACACCGACCTGAAATACCGAGTCGAATGCAGATTTTGAAGCAGATCAAAAGCACCCTCACCCTAGCCCTCTCCCAGAGGGAGAGGTGACAGACCGAGTTGTTTGGGCGAAGTACACCGACCTGAAATACCAAGTCGAACACAGATTTTGAAGCAGATCAAAAGCACCCTCACCCTAGCCCTCTCCCAGAGGGAGAGGGGACCGACCGAGTTGTTTGGGCGAAGTACACCGACCTGAAATACCGAGTCGAACACAGATTTTGAAGCAGATCAAAAGCACCCTCACCCTAGCCCTCTCCCAGAGGGAGAGGGCTAGGGTGAGTTGTTTGGGCGAAGTACACCGACCTGAAATACCGGGTCGAACACAGATTTTGAAGCAGATCAAAAGCACCCTCACCCTAGCCCTCTCCCAGAGGGAGAGGGGACCGACCGAGTTGTTTGGGCGAAGTACACCGACCTGAAAAACCGAGTCGAACACAAATTTTGAACAACCCACAAATCGGCTCCCTCTCCCTCGGGAGAGGGCTGGGGTGAGGGGCGAATCCAGCGCAAAACAAAAGCCAGACACCGCATGCTTTTCACCACTCAACAATGAGCGCAAGCTCGAGTAGCTTTTGATCTTGATCTGGGAGCCCGTCGGCAGGCTGAGTGGAGGGATTGATCAGGGCGTGGGAGCGCAGCGACCGTACGACGCAGTCGTACACAGCGAGTGTAGGTGCAGCGGAGCAAACCGGAGCCGCTGCGCCAGGATCGATCCCGGAGCGAAGGAACCCCGAGCCCCAGCGAGCGGGCCGAACGTCAGGGCGAAGACCTTTTGGTTACTTTTGGGGCGTTTGCCAAAAGTGACCCGCCGTAAGGGCGGAACCGTAATCAGCGACACCAAAAAAAACGGATATTCACCCCAACCACCCAAAGCATGGTCGGCCCAAAGGCCGCCAAGTCAATGCGCAGTAACCCGCTGCCGCCCAGCAGATCCAACGGGCGAAAGGGCCAAAGCCAACTGCGTCCGATTATGCATATGCGTCAACCGCAACACCTGCGACACATACAGCTTCACCGTGTTCTCGGTAATCCCCAACTCACAGGCAATCTGATAATTGGTCTGCCCCTTGCCCACCAGCCGCGCCACATCCAACTGCCGGGGCGACAACTGACTGAACACCGCCGGCATCTCCACGGACTCAGGCTCACCATCACTCACCACCGGCACGGGCGAGCGCCGCACCTTGTCCAGATCCTGATAAAGGTCATCGATCGACTCGGACAAAAACTGCAACTTCTGATTCAGATGACCCAGATGCAAATTCTTCTGCCGTTCCTGCAAAGCCAGCTCCTGACGCTGCACACCCTCGAGCAACTCAGCCAGATCAATCGGCTTCTGATAGTAATCGGCAATCCCCGCACGCAACGCCTTGATCACATCCTGCTTGTCAGCGCGCCCGGTGAGCATGATCGCCTCGAACACCCGCTGCTTGCCGGCCAGCCGCTGCAAAGCCTGGATCAACTCGATGCCGTCCATGTCCGGCATGTGCAAATCACTCAGCACCAGACCGATGTCCGGGTCCGCCCTGAACAGCTCGATGGCTTCAAGACTTGAGTCGCACGGCACGCAACGGTAGCCACTGCTCTCGAGAAACTCACAGAGTTCTTCGACGATCAGCGGCTGATCATCGACCACGAGGATTTTTACCGAATTAGGCTTGTTCACGAACCACTCCATTTGCTCGGCCAACGCTGACGATTCCTGCACTTTGGTGGCGTATTCGCCTGAATTGAAAGTAGACCCACTTTCCGACTATGTACATAGGACTAGTGGCACCCCGCGATCAGGTGATCCAGTACAGCGAAAGCACTACCCCTACCCACACGAACGGCGCAAATGGCAGCTTTTTTGACTTGTCCGGGGCCAGATGCCGCAGATGCGCTCTAAGCCCTTGAGCCATATGAGGCCAGACTTTTGGCGCGAGCAGCAGCCACAGCACGCTGGCCACGCCCGCGCCGATAAACGCGCCAAGAACGAATATGCCGTTCGTCGCAAGACCCAGGGCTGTCATTAATTTCACATCACCAGCGCCCATGCGGCCCATGAAATAACCGGGCAGCGTCAGCAGCAAAGCGATCAGGCAGGCCCAGCCGCCCTGCCCCGCGTCGGCGCCCAGCCAGGTGCTGCCGGTCGCCAGCAACCAGACCAGCGCCAGCGCGCCCACGCCTAACGTCAATGCGTTGGAAATTCGCCGCTGCCGGGCATCTTGCGCGGCGCAGATCGCCAGCCAGATCAGAACGAGAGAAATCTGCATCCGCTGAAAGCCGTCCGTTTTGCCTGATTGATTCTATGCTGATACTACGCAGTGACTGTCAGGGTAGACGCACGCATGAAAAACGGCTTTCGCAGGTCGCAAAAAGGTGCGGTGGCGATCGAATTCGCCTTGGTGTTCATCATCTTTTTCGCAGTGTTTTACGGGCTGGTCAGCTACGGCCTGCCCTTCGTGATGATGCAATCGTTCAACCAGGCCACCGCTGAGGCGGTGCGCCGCAGCGTTGCGGTGGACCCGACCACGCCGAACTATTCGACGGTGGTGGTCAACACCGCCAATGCTGCGCTGACCCAACAACTGCAATGGCTGCCCTCGGCCTTGAATCTGGTGGTCGGGACCGACACCAGTGCGGCTTACGACGCGGGGACTGGCACCCTGACCGTCAGCGTCAATTACCCGGTGAGCAAGCTCAATCAGATCATGCCGTTTCTGGTGCTGCCCGGGATCGGCACGGTGCCTAATCTGCCCACGCACCTCACCGCCCGCTCGAGCCTGCAATTTTGACCGCCGGCGATAAGCTTTTCGGGCGCTTGCTCAAGCGCGCCCCCACCGCAGCCCACGACTTGCCGGACCACCTCGGCGCGCCGCCGATCGGCCTGCATTTTTATCTGGATGACAACGGCGCCGTGTTACAGATCGCCGGCCCGCTGCGGCATTTGCTCGCCCAGCACAAACCTCAGGGTCAGCCGCTGCCGCTTCGCGCCTATCTGCTGCCGCATAGCCTGCTGAGCGTCGAAGGCCAGCCGCGGGACTGGCACGGGCAATTGCTCGATCTGGATTTCACCGGCCTGAATGATCAGCCGCTGCACCTGCGCGGCTGGGTGCAGCCGCTGGAGGATGGCTGGCGATTGCAGCTGCTCGACATCGCCGACCTGTTGCTCGAACGTCAGCAAGCGCGCGACCGCGACGCCTGCCAGGCCCTCGCCGCGCAAGTCAGCGATCGCCTGCGCACCTGCAGCCTGACGCGTTTGCCGATGGTGCTCGGCGAACAATTGCAGGCCATCGCCCAGCGCTGGCACATCCCCTGCCTCGCCGTGGCCTTGCTGGATGAACAGGCCCAGGGCTGGCAGATTCATCAACAGTTTCGTGCCCACGACGCCCCGCAACTGTGGGAGGACGGCCAGCCATTGGGCACGCCGCTGGACAGCCTCAACGGCAGCGCACCGCAACGCCTCGCCGGCCCGCAGGGCCGCTATGAACATTCGCGATTGCAGGCCACGTTCGGCAACGCCAACGGGTTCGCTGTGCCCTACAGCAATGATCAAGGCGTGGTCGCATGGCTGCTTTGCGGGTTTTACACGGTCGACAACGTGGCGCCATGGCTGACCGATCGCGACTGGCTGACCCTGGCCGGTGCGCTGGCCGGACCGCTGCTCAGCCGCTTGCGCGAGCAGCGCCATGTGCAATCGATGGAACGTCTTGATTCCCTGCAAAACCTGCTCGGCACTGGCTGGTGGGAAATCAGTGCCGAAGAGCAGATTGCGCTGGCGCCGACGCTGGCCTCGGCACTGAATCTCAGCGATCGCCTGCTGCCGGTAGAAAACTGGCTGTCGCTGTTTCATCCCGCCGACCGCGACGAGTTGCGCAGCCGCCTGCGCGCCCTGCAACTGCAAGGAGAAGCGCTGACCCTGAGCGTACGTCTGCACCGCGCGGAGGTCGGCGCAGCAGCGACGTGGTATCGGATTCAGGGTCAGGTCAGCGGCACCGGTGAGCATCGGCGTCTGGTCGGATTCATGCTCGACATCAGCGACATCCAGAATCAACAACAGCGCGCCGCTGCCGCCCATGCGCGGCTGGATAATCTGATTGCCAGTTCACCGGCGGTGATCTACGTGCAGCGCTATGCAGAAGGCGCACTGGTTCCGGATTTTTTTAGCGCCAGCCTGCAACCCTTGCTGGGCTGGACGCTGGAAGATTGCGACACGACAGCGCTGGTCGAGCGCGTGCACCCCGACGACCGCGAACTGTATTTCCAGCGCAACCGCCAGTTGCTGCGCGAAGGCTCGGTGCGTGCGCGTTATCGCCTGCGCGACAGCCGTGGCGAGTACCACTGGCTGCTCGATGAGGCGAAACTGCTGCGCAATGATCTCGGGCTGCCGGTCGAGGCGGTGGGCCTGTGGCTGGATGTCACCGACGCGACGCTTGCCGCCGAGCAGGTGCGGCAGAGCGAGGAGCGCTACCGGATTCTGGTAGAGGATTCGCCGGCGATGATCTGCCGTTATCGCCCGGACCTGACGCTGATCTTTGGCAACCGACCCTTGGCGACTTATCTGGAATGCACCCCGGAACAACTGCCCGGCGTTGATCTGGGTGGCTGGATGTCCGAAGAACAGCGCCGCGCGTTTGTGCAGCGCCTGAGCCAACTGACCCCGGAACAGCCAGTGAGCACCGCCGAAATCAGCCTGCAATTGCCCGGACGCGAACACGCCTGGTGGGTCTGGTCGGATCGCGGCGTGTTCGATGAGCATGGGCAGTTGATCGAAGTGCAAGCGGTGGGCCGCGACAACACCGAGGTGCGCCGCTCACAACAGCAACTCACGCAAAGCGCGAAAATGGCTACCCTCGGCGAAATGGCCACCGGCCTCGCCCACGAAATCAACCAGCCGCTCAACGTGATGCGCATGGCCATCGTCAACGTGCTCAAGCGCCTCGGCAACGGTGATGTGCAGGTCGATTATCTGACCGACAAACTCAACCGTATCGACGCTCAGGTTCAACGCGCAGCGAAGGTGGTCGACCACATGCGTGTGTTCGGTCGCCGCTCGGAAATCGAACAACAATTGTTCAACCCGGCCCAAGCCATCGAAGGCACCCTGTCACTGCTGGCCGAGGGCATGCGCGGCAAAGGTGTCGATTTGCGCATCAGCGAAACTGCCTTCGAGGCGCAGGTGCGCGGCTACGTCGATCAGCTGGAGCAGGTGCTGATCAACCTGATGGTCAACGCCCGCGACGCGCTGCTCGGCAAGCGCGAGCACGACCCTGCATTCAAACCGTGGATTTCAATCTACGCCGAGCGTGACGAGGAAAGCGTGCGGCTGTGGGTCGAGGACAATGGCGGCGGCATCGATCCGCGTTTGCTGGAGCGGATCTTCGAGCCGTTCTTCACCACCAAGCCGATTGGCGTCGGCACCGGCCTGGGCCTGTCGGTGAGCTACGGCATCATCGCCAACATGGGCGGCCAGTTGAGCGTGCGCAACTCCACGGAGGGCGCACGGTTCTGCATCGAATTGCCGATCGCCAGCGACGATCAGATCACCAGATAGGCCTTGCCGGTCTGCCCGCAGGTCATGTTGGCGCCCACCTCGGTGTTCATCAGATTGATGCCCAGACCCTTGAGCAGATTGTTCAACAGCGGATCAAGCAATGGGCTGATCAAACCGGTGACCACCGGCAACAAGCGGTTGCTGACATCGCTGATCAGTGAAGCCACACCGGTGACGATGGCGCCCAGCGGATTGCTGCCCACGGGTTTGTAGACGATCAGGTTGATGCCGGACAGCGTGTTTGCCAGGCTGCCGACGATGTTGCTGGTCGGCGCGGCCGGCAGCAGGCTCGGCGGCAGTTTCAGATTGGCCGGGGTGGCGAAGGGAGTGGTGCTGGAAAACAGCAGATTCTGCGTGGTCTGCGCGACGCTGGTGTCGAGTTTGAGGGCGATGCCGCCCGCGCCGTATTGCACGTGGGAGGCGGCATCGCAACTGCCGATGCCGAGAATCTTGTGGCAGGTGATGATGCCGAGATCGACCAGCGGCAACGGCGTCACCGTTGGTTCGGCGACTGAAGAGAACGCCGCGACAGGATCGATCTTGCCGAGTTTGAGATCTGCCAGAGAGGTTGTGGCGGCGGCAGTCAGGCTTTTGCTATCGGTATCGCCGGTCGGGCAGCGGTAATCGGTGACATAGCTTTTCGCCCCGCCGGCATCCAGCGCGATGTCGATTTGCGGTGAGGGCAGCAGCTTCGGATCGAGCTGTTGGCAGCCGGCACCCAACAGGCAGAACACTGAATTGAGCGTGTCCACCAGATTCAGGCTCAACAGTGCATTGAGCGTCGGCGTCAGCGTACCGACCAGGCCCAGCACCGCATTGGTCAGCCCCGTCACCCCCGAGAGCACCGGCAGATTCACCGACAGCAGCGTGCGCACCTGCGCGGTGCGCACATAAATCCGGTCCGGTCCCAACGGATCGGCCTTGGCCCGCGCCGGGTCGCCAATCGCCGAGAACTGCGGCGGCTCGATCACCTTGACCCGCACCGTGACACCGGCCAGCCCCAGCACGTTGACCGGCAAGGTCGCCGCCACCGCGCTCTTGCTGTTGGCCAGTTGCACCACGCCTTGCACCAGTTGCAGCAATTGCAGATTGGCATCCAGCCCCGCCGCCGTAGTGCCGGTCTGCAGTTGCAGGATCTCGCCGAGTCTGACCGGCGCCGCGTTGATCGCGGCGACCTGCAACTGGCCCAGCGCGGTGACCACTTGCGCGGTTGCGCCGTTGAGCTGCACCACCGTCGCCGCTGCCTGAATCAGTTGCGTCACGGTCGCTTGGGTATTGAGCAACTGCGTGTAATTGCCGGCGCCGACGTTGAGGTCGATCGCCAGTTGATCGAGGTATTTGAGCAGGTTGATATCGGTGTGCAGCAAACCGTCCCAGCCCAACGCCGTGAGGTTGACGTTGCCGCCGAGCAACCCGGAAAACAGCGGATTGAGGATGTTCGACTGCGCCGTGTCGATGCTGGCGAGGGTGCTGCGGATATTCAGTTGGGCGATGGTCGGCTGCGGTTTGGCCGCGACTGCCGATGCATTGAGGGTGGTATTGAGGCTGACCGGCGTGGCGCTGAACAGCGCCTGCACACCACCAGCAAAACTGCTGGTGACCGTACGACTGGCGGCGACTTTGACTGCGCTTGATTGCGTGGCATCGACGGTGAAACTGCGCAAACCGCTGGCAGCGGTGGCCAGCGTGCCGCAAGTGGTGACGAGCGTATTGGCGGCGTCCACCACGTAACCATTGCGCAGCGCACTTTGCCCGGCATAACTGGCGGCGCTCAGCCCGGGCAGGCAATTGCCGCCGCGACTGACCGCTTCGAGGGCGGCGGTATCGACCACCCGCTGCAATTTGCGCTGTTCCATGTACAAGCGACCGCTGTCGACCACCAGCAACATCATCACCAGCGCCAGACTCAGGGTGGCGGCTGCCATCAAGCCGATCGCCCCGCGTTGCCGGGCCGGGCCGTTGCCTTGCGATCCTCGCGACATGGCGCACTCCTTTGCCGGCGCAGTGCCGAGCGCTACCTCCGTTGGTGAAAATGAGTGTAGACGCGGTCGGTCGAGAGTGCTGGCGTGGCGCCATTCCTGTCACCACCGCCACGGTGGGAGCGAGCCTGCTCGCGAAAGCGTCGTGCCAGAGGATTCAATGCTGAATGACACACCGCCTTCGCGAGCAGGCTCGCTCCCACAGGGACGGTTCAGAGCGGTTCAACGCGGTGGATAGTTGGCCAGAATCCGTGCGACGGTCTCGCGAATGGCATTGCTGCGGTCAGCCGGATTCGGGCGGTTGCTGAGCATTTGCTCATCGCTGCCACGCCAGACCAGTTTGCCGTCCTTGCCGTCGAGCAGGTCGATCTGAATGGTCGCGACCTTGTAGGTGATGTTGCGCGTTTCGTTGTACATCGGCGCGCCCCAGTAGCCGTTCCACGGGCCGCCCCAACCGCCGCCGTAATTGGTCGTCACTTGCTGCTGCCGGTCCTCGACGATCAGGTAGGTCTGCACGCTCAGATCACCCTTGCCACCGCCAGCGGCCGGGCGCAAACCGCGCTGATCGAGTTGATCGGACACCGCCTGGCGGATGCGCTGTTCGGTCAGGTCACTTTTGATGCGCGGATCATCGGGGCGATATTGCAGGGCCGGGTCTTTCCAACTCCAGCTGCGATACGCGGCAAAGTCGCGGCTGGCGTCGAAATCGTGATTGACCTGATTGGCGGCGCAGGCACTGAGCAGCGCAGCAACAGCGAATAGAGCGAGACGGCGGAACATGATTTTTCTCCGGGTGAAGACATGAACCTGCTGACACGACGTCAGCTGGGAGGATACGCCGCCATGGCTTTTTCCACAGCCTCGCGGATCGCATCGGCGCGTTCGATCTGATTGCCCTGGGTGCCGGTCTCGGCGCTGGCGCTCCACACTGGCTGACCATTGCCGGCATCGAACAGATCGACCCGCACCACTACGACCTGCTCTTGATAGGTGCGCACGATCGGCACGCTGTTGTACATGCCGTAACCGCGACCATAACGATCATAGCCGCCGTATCCGCCGTAGTAGCCGTAATCATCGCGCACCTGACGCAAACGGGTTTCCAGACGCAGGTCGGCGCTGACCAGCAGGTCCGCCGGGCGGTTGTCGCGCATCGGCCGCAAGCCGCGCTGGTCGAGGGCGTTGCTGACCGCCTCGGCGACCTGCGCCGAGTCGGCCCACGCCGTGCCCGGCGGCAACTGCCCGTTGCGCCAGGCCCAGTTGCGGTAGCGCCCGTAATCACGCGGCGGCGCCGGGTAGGCGCTGCGGTCGAAGGTGGTGGCAGCTTGCGGCGGTGCCGGCGGCAAGGGCCGCGACTGCGCCACGTACGGGTTGCTGCCCTGGCAAGCGGCCAACCCCAGACAAATCAGCAATAACCCGCATTGAGCTTTCATGTCGCGCTCCGCTCAGATCGGCCGGCAGATCCAGTGCAAGTAACGCCCAAGCCCGGCGAAGCCTGGGTGACGACGGTGCGCGAGTTCCATTTCCAGCAAATCCGCCAGTTCGGCGCGGGCCTGGAATTCCACCGGCATGTAATCGTGAAATACCCGTACGCCGCTCTGACTTTCGACCTGCCACATACCGGCGAGTTGCGTTGCCAATTCCCGAGGGTCGAGAGGCTGCTGCGGGGTCAGGCTCTGCTTCTCGCCGGCCATGACGTTCTTGCGCATTTTCTTGAAATGGCCCTTGAGCAGATTGCGATAAATCAGCGCATCACGGTTGTAGAACGCCAGCGACAGCCAGCCGCCAGGCTTGGTCAACTGATGCAGCACCGGCAGGATCGCGTGGGGTTCGGCGAGCCATTCCAGCACGGCGTGGCAGATCACCAGATCGTAGGGTTCGGTGAGCTGACCGGGCAGTTCCTGCCACGGCGCCTGTATGAATGTCGCGGTGTGTCCGGCTTCGGCAAAACGCTGGCGCGCACCCTCGAGCATCGGCTCAGCCGGCTCGGTAAAGGTGACGTCATGACCGCGCTCGGCCAGCCACAGCGACATGTGCCCAAGGCCACCGCCGATATCCAGCACCCGCAGCGGCCGATCCGGCAAGGCCTCGCTCAGGTCGGCCTGCAACACCGCGAGGCGAATCGCGCCTTTGGCGCCGCCGTAGATTTTTTCGGCGAAGCGCGTGGCCAACTGGTCGAAATGACGGTCGCTCATCAGCTGAACCGCCGTTCGCTGTCGGCGAGCTTGGCGCGCACCACTTCATTCATGTCCAGACCCAGTTCGCTGCACAGCAGCAACAGATACAGGACGATATCGCCGACTTCCTGCCCGGCGTGGGCGAGCTTGTCCGCCGGCAACTGGCGCGACTGGTCTTCTGTCAGCCACTGGAAGATTTCCACCAGCTCGGCCATTTCCACGCTGGCGGCCATGGCGAGGTTTTTCGGGCTGTGAAATTGCCGCCAGTCATTGCGGTCGCGAATGGCATGCAGGCGTTCGGTCAGTTCAACAAGGTTCATCGGGCTCTCCTGAAGACGCATAGCTTCGGGGGGATGCGGGCTGAAGGCAAGCAGCGCAGATGATCTATTGTGGGAGCGAGCCTGCTCGCGAAGGCGGTGGATCATCCAGACCGGATTTGCCTGACACGCCCCCTTCGCGAGCAGGCTCGCTCCCACACATGATCCGGGCAAACCTTCTATCATGCAGGGAACTCGGCCGCCCTCGGCGTGGCCCAAGGCTCAGCTCTTTCATCAGGGATGCACACATGCGTGTAGAAAGCTTTTTCGAATGGCTAGGCCAGGCACTCGGTTCGGTCATCCGCTTTATCGTCGATGGCCTCAGCGGCCTGTTCAATATGCTCAGCAATGCCGGCGGCAACTTTGTCGACGGCCTGGCGCAAACGCTGGGGATGGACACCTCGATCATCAGCATCATCGCCCTGATCGTAGGCCTGATGCTGCTGTGGTCGGCGATCCGGGCATTCATGAACGCGTCGATCATTGCCGGGATCATCTGGTTGTTGCTGGGGTTGTGGTTGTTGAGCTGGATTATTCACTAGCGCTTCAAAAGCCCCTCACCCCAGCCCTCTCCCAGAGGGAGAGGGAGCTGACCGCGTTGCTTTGAAATTCTCCACCGACCTGGAATATCGAGTCGAACTCACGCTTGAGAGCGACGAAGATCGGCCCCCTCTCCCATTCCCGGAGAGAGAGGGAGCTGACCGCGTTGCTTTGAAATTCTCCACCGACCTGCAATATCGAGTCGAACTCACGCTTGAGAGCGACGAAGATCGGCCCCCTCTCCCATTCCCGGAGAGAGGGGGAGCTGACCGCGTTGCTTTGAAATTCTCCACCGACCTGCAATATCGGGTCGAACTCACGCTTGAGAGCGACGAAGATCGGCCCCCTCTCCCTCTGGGAGAGGGCTGGGGTGAGGGTGTTTCTGCCGCTACAATCCCCGCTCCCCCAAGGAGCCTGCATGTCCTCACTGATTACCGACTGGCGCGACCGCCCGACTCACCGCAAGGTCTGGGCACTCGCCGCGCCGATGATTCTTTCCAATATTTCCGTGCCGCTGGTGGCGCTGGTCGACAGCACTGTCATTGGTCACTTGCCCCATGCCCATCAATTGGGCGCGGTGGCGGTCGGCGCCAGTCTGTACACGTTTCTCGCCTGGGCGATGGGTTTTCTGCGCATGGGCACCACCGGTTTTGCCGCCCAGGCTGCCGGGCGCAGCGATGGCGCGGCGTTGCGGCAGATTCTCTTGCAGGGTCTGTTGCTGGCACTGGGCTTGGCCGTCGTGCTCGGCGGCCTCGGCGTGCCGCTCAGCGGCGTCGCTCTGCACTTCATGCAGCCGTCGGCGGAGCTGGAGCAACTGACCCGGGAGTTTTTCCACACGCGCTTGTATGGCCTGCCCGCCGCGCTGGCGACGTATGCGCTGGTCGGCTGGTTCCTCGGCACGCAGAACGCCCGAGCGCCGCTGGCGATTCTGCTGAGCACCAACCTGATCAACATCGCCCTCAATCTTTGGTTTGTCATTGGCCTGGACTGGGGCGTGGTCGGCTCGGCGCGGGCTTCGGTAATCGCCGAATGGAGCGGCGCCCTGCTCGGCCTGTGGCTGACGCGCACGGCATTGCGCGCCTATCCGGGGCAGATCATCTGGTCGGCGCTGAGAGTCTGGCAGAGCTGGCGGCCGCTGCTGGCTGTCAACCGTGACATTTTCATCCGCAGCCTCGCCCTGCAATCGGTGTTTTTCCTGATCACCGTGCAGGGCGCACGGCTCGGCGATGCGACCGTAGCGGCCAACGCGCTGCTGCTCAACGGCCTGCTGCTGACGGCCCACGCACTGGATGGCCTGGCCCACGCGGTCGAAGCCTTGTGCGGCCATGCCATTGGCGCACGGGATCGCCTGGCATTGCGTCGATCGCTGGTGGTGGCCGGCGGCTGGTCGCTGATCGCCAGCCTCGGATTCGCTGTGCTGTTTCTGCTGGCGGGGCACCTGTTCATCGAGATGCAGACCGATATTCAGAGCGTGCGCGAGACGGCGTTCGTCTACCTGCCCTACCTCGCCGTGCTGCCGTTGATTGCGGTGTGGAGTTACCTGCTCGACGGCCTGTTCATCGGCGCTACCCGCGCGCGGGAAATGCGCAACGGCATGCTGCTGACGGTGTTGTTGCTCCTGCCGTTCGCCTGGCTCTTGCAAGCGTTGGGCAATCACGGCCTGTGGATATCTTTTCTGCTGTTCATGGTCTTGCGCAGCGTGACCCTTGGCGCGCAAGCCCTGTGGCTGAAACGCCGCGATGGCTGGTTCAGCGGCAAGGCTCACTGATCAGAAAAGTCAGTCCGCCGCGCCCCACTGCCGACGCAAAAAATCGAGCCGTTCCGGCTGCGTCAATCCGGCCGGCGGCACAACCAGCACGGCGCGCGGATTGAGCAGGCGCAGCCACAGCCAGCCATCCAGCACAGCACGATCGCTGAAACCCAGCGCCAGACCTTGTTGCACATGCACAGCGATCGTCTGGTAATCAACGCTCAGAGACTGGCACCAGCGCCAGATGTGCTGCTCCAGCAGACAGGTTTGCAAGCGCTCGCGCTGGCGCCGGGTCAGGCTTTCTTCGATGCCCAAAGGTTCGACGAGCAGGCCGGGATTGCGCAGCTGTTGCCAGCCCTGACTGCCGATGGCGCGGTCGGCCCAGGTGCCGCCAAACCAGCGCAACTGGCGGATTGGCCCGAGCCAGCGACTCAGTTGCGCGGCGTCGCAGGCGTCGAAGAAATAGCTGGCGGTCTGACGGTTGTAATAGCTGAGCAAGGCCCGGTGATTCAAACCGAACGAGACGGTAAGCATGCGCTGCAAGTGGCTGAGCAGTTGCTGCGCCGGTATCTCGCAGCTCAACAACAGGCCGCGCCAGGTGTCCGGGTCGCGTAGACACAGGGCGGTCAATGCCGGACTCTCGCGCAAATCGATGAGAATCGGACCGTGCTCACTGACCGGCTGAAATTCGGTGCCGTCAAACAATCGGTGACGCTGCACATCGGCAAAGCCCTGGCGCAAGGTCAGCAGGGCGCGTGCCGCGTCCGGGGTATCGAGCAACAGCCATTGCGCCATGGGCTCAAGCGCCGCGCCGCTCATCGTGCGCTGCTCTGATCGAGCGCGGTGAGCAGCCGGCAACTGCACACGGACTCGGCGCAGTGGTTGAAGCTGCCACCGCCCGGCATCAGGCACAGCAGCAGCAACGGCTCGCCAGACTGCAACAGTTGCTGCAACCCATCGCTCACCAGCAGTTCTGGGAGCGATACCGGATCATCGTCCTCGACCGCAGCCTCTGGCAACACCGATGGCTGGAGCACGCCACTGACCACCGGCTGATCGGGGTCGCCCTCAAGAAAACTCACCACCACTTCCACACCATCAGCGAGTGCCGCCGAGGGCAGCTCGTTCAAGTCAGGCGCGAGGGGCAGCCAGCAATGACTTGGCGAAGCCCCTTCGCCCTGATAGAGCCAGTCGAATTGCACCGCCACCGGCCGCGAGCAATCCGGCTGCGGCTCATCGACGGTGACCACCCAGGCTCGCTGCAGGCTGTGCATGCGCTGCTTGGACTGCGCAGCGGCGGGCGCACAGACGGGTACCCGCGCGGCCGCGAACAGGCGATTGCAATAGGGCGGTTCGAGAGACTGATCGGCCCGGTGCTCGATGCGGGTCAGCAACCATGGGCGGTTGCATTCGATGAAAGGATGGTCGTCCAGGGGCAACCACTGACCGCTGCGCAAGGCGGGCAGATCGCTGTGGCCTTCGGCACTGGGGCCTCGCTGGCTGGCCTGCGAGTCTTCGTGCAGTTGCCATTGGCGGACGGCTGGAGCGACGCCACGCTGGTCATGCTCGCCCTGATAGGGCGCGACGTCTGCATGGGGCATCCGTGTCGGATCGTCGCCGAACACCAGGCAGTGCCTGTCGCGGTGATGCTCGAAGTAATAGTGAATGCGCGCCTCTGCGCACAGGCGCTGGAGCAGTTGCAGATCGGATTCGCGGTATTGCGTGCAGAAGGTGCGGGTCGGGTAGTCGCTATGCAGGTCAAAACGTCGTTGCAAGCCGACGATGCCATGCTCGCGCAGAACCTGTTCGATGATCTGCGGCACGCAGCGGCCGCTGAAAATGCGCTGGCTCAAGCGCAGGTCGAGGCAGTCGAGCCTCGGTCCGAGACGCACTCGACACAAGCGCAAGCCATGGCCATGCTCGTGCTGGACAAGGCTGTGCAACTGCCCGTGCACACCCTGGCCGGGCGAGCCGAAGCACAGGAACGCAGAACGATGCAGCAGGCTGGCAAGATCCAGATGCGGATCGTCGATCACCACATCGATCTCGAAGGCAAAGGGTTCGCTGAGCGCTTCCCTTCCGGTAAAGGCGAGAACTTCGAAGGGGTCGGACAGGCCCGCTACATCGAGACGAAACGACGGCTCGTTGACTGGATCGAACATGGGCGGATCTCTACAGGAGGGGCGGCCGGGGATTCTCGCCGAGAGGCATGGCCGAGTAGAGAGGCGAAGTACAACTTAGGAAATGACCTACGCGAAAAGCAGACCAGATGAGTTTGCTGACCGTGATCGCACAGGTTTTCGTGAAAAAATCAGGAGATGTCCCACCGGGTTATCCGAATTTTCCACAGCTTGCGGAAAAAAATCGGACAACCCGGGCGGAACGCTATCGGGTCTCAGGAAGACAGATAGGAGGAGCGGGTCAGGCCCAGACGCAAGGCATCGAGGAACTGCGTGCGCTCGCTGGCACTGATGCGGGCACTGGCGCACTTGTCGCGGTAGTGCGTCATCAGTTCTTCCGGCGACAAGTGCACGTAACGCAGCATGTCTTCGATGGTGTCGTGGGTCTCGATACCAGCGTGGTACACGCTGCCATCGGCGTTCTGGTAGATGTTCACCGAGTCGGTGTCACCGAACAGGTTATGCATGTCACCGAGGATTTCCTGATAGGCGCCGACCAGGAACACGCCCAGCAGGTAATCTTCGCCTTCATTCAACGCGTGCACCGGCAGGCTGGTTTCGATGCTCTGCTCGTCGACGTACTGGTTGATCTTGCCATCGGAGTCGCAGGTCAGATCCTGCAGCACCGCGCGGCGCAGCGGCTCTTCGTCGAGGCGATGCAGCGGGATGATCGGCAACACCTGATCGATCGCCCAGGTGTCCGGCAGGCTCTGGAACACCGAGAAGTTGCAGATGTACTTGTCGGCCAGCTTGTCGTTGAGTTCGTCGAGCACCTGGCGGTGCGAACGCTGACGCGCTTTCAGCGAGTTGTGCAAGCGACGGCACACGGCGAAGTAGCACTGCTCGGCGAGGGCTTTTTCCGCCAGGGTCAGCTTGCCGTCGGCATACTGCGCGGCCACGTCGCTCATGTAGTGCGTGGCGCGCCAGTAAGTTTCGGTGACCATTTCGATGTCGGTCGGGCCGAGCAGATCGACCAGCCACTGCACGGTTTCCGGCAGGCTTTCCTTGTTTTCGATCAGCGGGATTTCGTCGTTGTGTTTCTCGACGTCGGTGACCTGCACAACCAGCATTGCGTGGTGCGCGGTCAGCGAACGGCCACTCTCGGAGAAGATGTGCGGATGCGGCAGACTCTGCGCGTCGCAGAATTCCTTGAGCATGCCGACCACGACACCGGCGTAATCGTCCATGTCGTAGTTGATCGAACTGGCGTTGCGCGAATGCGTGCCGTCGTAGTCGACACCGAGGCCGCCGCCGACGTCGATGTGATCGACCGGCAGACCGAGGTTGCGCAATTCGCCGTAATAACGGATCGCTTCCTTGAAGCCGTGCTGATAGTCAGCGAGGTTGGCAATCTGCGAACCCATGTGGAAGTGCAGCAGGCGGATGCCCTGATCCAGACCGGCGCCACGGAAGCGCTCGACCACCGACAGCAGTTGCGCCGCCGACAGACCGAATTTGGATTTTTCGCCACCGGTGTCCGCCCATTTCGACGAGGCCAGCGACGACAGGCGCACACGCAGACCCACCTGCGGCTTGACCTTCAGCGAGGCGGCTTCTTCGATCACCAGGCCGACTTCGGATTCTTTCTCGATGACGATGAACACGTTGTGGCCGAGCTTCTGGCCCATCAGCGCCAGACGGATGAACTCGCGGTCCTTGTAACCGTTGCAGACGATGGTGCCGCCCTTCGGCGCCAGCGCCAGCACCGCCAGCAGCTCAGGCTTGGAGCCGGCTTCCAGACCGATGGAAACGTTCTGGGTGGCGATGATGTTCTCGATCACCGCTTCCTGCTGGTTGACCTTGATCGGGTACAGCGCGGTGTATTTGCTCTGGTATTCCAGGCGCTCGATGTTCGAATCGAAAGCACCGGTCAACTGACGGACACGGTCTTGCAGGATGTCGGGGAACCGCACCAGCAGCGGCAAGGACAAACCGCTCTTGCGCAGTTGGTCGACTTGCTCGAACAGATCGATAGGCGAGCTGCTCGGGCCGTTCGGACGTACTTCGACGCGACCGGCTTCATTGATCGCGAAATACCCGGCCCCCCAATGGCGAATCCCGTAAACGCTGCGGCTGTCCGCAACTGTCCATTGGCTGCCATCGTCTTTACGTGTGCGTCGTACGGACATCGAAGTCCCCTATAAAGAAGTCAGAGTGCGTCGCCTGACGTTCAGGCCGGCGCAGTCTAAAGAATGAAAATGACGGTTCGTCAGTGCGGCGGTAGACCGCACTGACTGCGTGGAGTTTAGAAACCGGTCATGAACAGGCTCTGTGAAAACCATGGCGACGACGCCGGATCCGAGAACACTCGAAGCCGGATCAAGCCGCCGGAGGGTTTCACAGAGGCTGCTAGCCGCCGGACTTCTTCGCTTTGAAACCGTGCTTGATCAGCTCTGCCAAGAGTAGCTCGACGTGATCGCCCTGGATTTCGATGATGCCGTCCTTCAACGCCCCGCCGGTGCCACAACGTTTCTTCAACGTCGTCGCCAGCTCCTTGAGCGCGTCTTCGGCCAAGGGCACGCCGGTGATGGTGGTCACCGTCTTGCCGCCACGGCCCTTGCTTTCGCGACGCACGCGGGCAATGCCGTCACCGGCCGGGATCACGGTTTGTTTGCAGATACAGGCGTCCACCGGCTTGCTGCATTCCGGGCAATGACGACCTGCGTCGGTGGAAAATACCAGGCCGCCCAGGGCGGCGAAGGATGCGGCTTTCTTGGCCACCGGCAATCCTCTCGGGAGGACAAAGACTGATCGCAACCTTGGGCAAGGTCAGCGACCGCGAAGCCCCACTCAGGCAGGGGCAGCGCTACTGCATCGGAAAACTTTGAACGCTGGACTGAATCTGTAGGAGCTGACTCGTGCAACGAGGCTGCGATCTTTTGATCCTGATCTTTGGAAGCAAGATCAGAAGATCGCAGCCTTCGGCAGCTCCTACGGCAAATCTGCAGGCCAACCTCAAGCTATCCGGTGCAGCTTGAAAAGGTCGCGCAGTGTAACGGCAAAAATCGCGATTGCTAAGTGCCAATCGGCGCCAATTCATGTGTTCTTTGCGACGTTGCTTTGCTGCGCCTTGAGATAGCGCCTTAACGCGGCCAGAGAGTCCGGGCAATAAGGCTTTTCGCTGATTTCGCGCATGACCTGTTCGACAGGGATGAATCGCGCTTCGAGGACTTCTTCCGGCTGCAGTTTCAGCGGCCCGTCCCATACAGCGGAAAATGCCGAACACCACAGACGGTTGCCGGTGTCTTCGAAATAGAAGTGATCGTGAGCGGTGAGTTCGACGCCGCTGACGCCCAGCTCTTCTTCCAGCTCGCGCGCCGCCGACTCGGCATAACTTTCGTCGGCCTGGACCATGCCGCCTGCGGCAACATCCCAGTAACCAGGATAAATCGCCTTGCTCAACGTACGGCGGTGCACGCACAGCTCACCGGCGGAGTTGAACAGCATGATGTAAGTGCCACGGCCAATCAGCCCGCGCTCACGCAAATCGGAGCGCACCAGAGCGCCGAGCAGGTTGTCCTGTTCGTCGACCCAGGCGATCTGTTCAGCGTCCGAGGCGGCGCGATGGGCCGCCTCTCTTGTAGTCTGGCTCACGTATCAGCCCTGATTGAGCAGTTGACGCAAATCGATCACCGCAGCGTTGGCCCGGGAAATATAGTTGGCCATGACCAGCGAGTGGTTGGCCAACACGCCGAAACCGCTGCCGTTGAGGATCATCGGGCTCCAGACCGGCTCTTGCGAAGCCTCCAGCTCACGGATGATCTGGCGCACGCTGACGGTGGCGTTCTTCTTCGCCAGCACATCGGCGAAGTCGACTTCGATGGCGCGCAGCAGATGCGACAGCGCCCAGGCCTGACCGCGCGCTTCGTAGAACACGTTATCGATCTGCATCCACGGGGTTTCCACGACTTCTTCGTCAACCTGCGGCACTTCGCCGACTGCCGGAACTTCGGTCTTCAGGGCAGTGTTGAGCTTGACCCGGCCGACACTGGCCGACAGGCGTTGCGACAGCGAACCGAGACGGGTACCGACATCGCCCAGCCAGTTGTTGAGGTTGTCGGCGCGCGCGTAGAACAGCGCGTTTTTCTGGTTCGGATCAGACAAGCGCGACTGATAGCGGCTCAGGGAGTTGATGCCTTCCTGGTATTCCGACTCGCTGGACGGCAGCACCCAGCTCTTGTTGTCGAAGTTGAAACGCGGTTCGGCCTTGGCCAGATCGGCGTCTTCGGCGGACTGCGATTGCGAACGGGCAAAATCCTTGCGCAGGGCGCGGGTCAGGTCACGCACCTGCACCAGCACGCCGTATTCCCAGCTCGGCGTGTTGTCCATCCACAGGCCCGGCGGGAAACGGTCATTGGAAATGTAACCGCCCGGCTTGTTGAGCAAGGTGCCGGCAACGGTCTTCAGGGTTTCGACCGTGGTGTAGCCGACCACCATTTGCTTGCCTTCTTTCTCGGCAGCGACCTGGGCGTTCTGCGCCACCGGAAACAGCTCCGGTTCCTGGCTCCAGTACCAGCCCAGCGCGATGGTGACCAGCAAATACAGACCGATCACTGTGGCCAGCGCCCGGCTGAACAGCAGCCCGCCGACATAGCTGCGGGTGGCCGACTTGGGCTCGGCGGCACGTTCAGGCGCGCTGCCCGCGCGGTTTTTCCAGTCCAGCATGGCGATATCCTTTCAATCACTTGGGTTCAACGGTTCGACCACAACCATACAACAACGTGCCAAGGCCTAGCACCCGCTATCGCGGTACTGGCGCAAAACAAGCGAAGGGTGTCGCGAACGAAAGGATAGACGCAGATTTCAGACGTTGAAGATGCGCAGCGAAAGCTGCCGCACTTGGTCGTCGGTAAACAGATGTGCAATGCCTTGGGCATCAGTTCGGCGCTGACTGGGTATTCCATCGATCATGGCGATGTAGGCCTGCGCGGGCAACGGCTGACCGGTCACGCTGTCGACCAGACGAAAGATTCGTGCGGTGCGCGTGGGCTGCTCGGGCGGGTTGTTCATCAGATCGAGCACGGCCTGGTGGAACACCGCTTCGGCGCCCTGCCAGTAGCCATAGTCGGCCTCGGCTTTGATCAGGCACCATTCACCCTGTTTGATCTGCGCCAGGACTTCGCTGTCCAGATTGATCATCAAACCGGCCCGCAGTTGATCCAGACCTTCGAGCGGTTGGCGCATGCTCAACAGACTGCTGACGTGCGCCAGCGCCTCCTCCACGCAGCAGACATGCTGGCGCTCGTGGTCGGTCAGGCTCAGTTCGCGGACCAGCCTCATCGAAGTCCCTCGCCTTGCCACTCGTCCGAACCCATCGTCCGGCTGATTTCGTGGCGCCAGTAGATGCGCCGGTAGCTGAAGTGGATTTTCTCCAGTTGCGTAAGGTGCGACGTGCCGCTGTCGAGACAGTGCGGCATCAATAGTTCGCTGCCGACGACCAACGCATCCTCCAGCTCCACCGTGTAGAAGTGCTCCTGCACGCCGCTGGCCGACGTGCGATAAAACTCCACGCGGCATTCGCTCAGCAACTCGCCGCTGGACAGCGCCATATTCAGCAAGGGCGAAGCCTTGTCGAGGGTTTTGGTGATGATCAATGGCCTGTGCATCCGCCGCCCGGCGCCCTGATCCTTGGGGATGTACATGCCATGGCTGAGGGCCTGCACCATGATCTTGTCTTCGCGCCCGCTCTGGTAGGTATTGCCCACCGAGGCTTCAGTGAAAGCGCCGGCGGTGATCAGGCCCTGGCGGCTGCCGTGGATGGTCATGAAGGCTGGGATGGGCATGGGATAGCTCCTTAGTTATGAAGTTTTACTGTCTTTGCGAACGCAACCATTCGCAGATGCTGAATTGGCAAACGGCAAATAGGGCTCATCAACTGTCAATACAATTCGATAAAGCGGATCTGTTTTGTGAGTCCTCATCCCCCATGGCTCTAAATCAATCGCCAACTGATACTTGTCAGCTGCCAGCCAAAACGACGTCGCATATTCCGTACGGGAGTGAAACCATGTGCGCCATTGCAACGTGTCCGCTATTGGAGGGTCATTCATCACTTTTGCCTCCACCCAGCATTTTTTGCGCAGTTGGGCATGCAAATCCGAGACGACGATGAGTGCCTCATCAAGTGAAAGCGGCTTCATTTGCGGTGAAAGACGAACACGCCCTACCCACTGTACTGACTTGGCATTGATCCTGAATTCGCGAGCTAAAGGAGTTACAAAACCGAATTCTGGATCGATGAAGCGCAAACGCACACCCGATCTGGACTTGCTGATCCAAACAGCACTGGATGGCACCGGTCCGACGGCGGCAAATGAGCGTTGACGCATCTGCTCCCAAGGCTCGTTGATCGTTAGAGCGATCTCGAAATCGTCCTGCATGATTTCAATTGACCAGCGCAGTAACGCGACCGCTATGATCGCAAGCAGAACAAATCGCCAGCCATCAACCCATCGACGCAGCTTCATCGCGCCACAGTTCCAGCCGCTATATCTCTTATTGACTCTTCAAGAGCGGAGCGATGGATGCCACTTAGCAAATCATCAAAACGCCGCGCAGCCCGAAGCACAAATTCCATGCGCTGTTCGATGTCAGCGAGATTGGCGAATGGATTGTCGTCAAAGCCGATCGTGCGTCCGTCGTCGAGCGAACGGCACTGATTGGCCAAAGTGAGTTCGATGGCCTGAGCTACTCCGGAGGGAAAACCTGTGACGAAGGAGGCGTGATTGCTTCTAAGCAAAGCGATGAGGCGCGTGTCTTCATAAATAGTCGGTTGAAGTATGTGACGCTGCTCATGTTCCGCAAGATGCTTCACGCTACGCGCGATATCCCCTTCTTCAATGGCTTGAAATGCCTGCAGTAATATTTCGAAGTACTGTCCAAACTTCAGTTGCTTTTGCCCAACGGGCCATAGCACCGGAAACATGGGATGTCCGTAAATCCCCTCTCGCGCCTTCAGACAGGTACTAAATTCTTTCAGTCCCCGATTGGCGTAAAACACATGAAGTGGAAAAATATCCAAAAACAGGGTGGTGTTCTCCAAAGCCATCATTTCGTGCACGTGGCGAAATTGCTGCTGCACGAGCGTCAACTCGCCGCCCAGGTGCAGATCCAGTGCGGAAACCGGATTACGCGCATTCGCGGCCTTGTAATCCTTCAACGCTTTCGCTTGTTCTTCAAGCCGACCCGGCGTCAGCAATCCGGCCTCTCGGCGAATACCACGTAATTGAGCTCTGGCGTCCCGCTGCTGCCCTATGAGATCGACAGTGTTTGAAGCATGCAGCAATCCACAACCGACCTGTTTTGAGGCAAACGCCGCTAAACCTGCCCATTGAAAACGAGAATCCTGCAACCACAATCGGGCATAGGCCGCATTAATTACCTGATTACGCTCCACAGGATCGGCAATCAGAACGCCGTCTGGCGCAACGATATTTTCGGCTTCGCGCTGATAGATACGCCATAGACCAGTGCAGGTCAGCACTGGCACCTCTGTCACCTGCACCCGCTCGCCATACAACAACTCTTCGCCGCAGGCGCAGTCGTCGATGGGCGTGATGTTGTGGTTGAGGCGCTGGGCATCACTGGCGAGTTCGGTGAAACATTGGCTCATGGCGGATGGACGGCAGCTAGGGGAATCCCTGAACCGTACCAGCCAACCGGGCCGGTGAAAGCGCGTAGAAGAAAAATCAGAAAGCGCTGTCAGACGCCGTCCATCAAGGCCGGTGAAATGTCGACAGCGCTGGCCGGATTGCTCGCAAAACCCCAGCATGCGGGCACTTGATCAAAATCAGAGGTAAAAACAAAACCACCCGGTCAGAAACTGAATCGTGTCGTCCAGCAGATTATTGACGTACGACACTCGTCTAAGGGAAAAGAGGTGCTAGCATAGAGCCACCAGTCGATCTCAGCATGCACCCTAACTAGTAGTCAGGATATGACCGAGCCAGAAGACCCCAGCCGTGAGCGTCTCAAGCACCACTTTGCCCAGCGGGTAATTCATCAGGCACGTCAGATTCTTGAGATATGGCAGCGCCTGCAACGCAGTGAGTGGTCCACCGTCGATCTTGCCGAACTGAGCGAGGCGAATCTGCGTCTGCTGCGTTTTGCCGAGCGCTTCGAACAGCCGGAACACACTCAGTTGGCGCATCACATCAGCCAGTCGCTGCAAGCGGTGGATGCCAATCGTGGACGCCTCAGCAGCGGCCTGATCACCGATCTCAATCGTTTGATGCAGCGCCTGTCGCGCACTGGCCTGCGCCATGGCGATCAGCTCGACCAGACGTTCCTGCCGCCGCTGCGCAAGCCGATCTACGTGATGTTGCAGGATCACGACCGCGCTGAACGCCTGGCCAAGCAACTGGAATTTTTCGGCTTGAGCGCGCAGGCACTGGACAGCGTGGCCGCGTTTCGTTCGTCGATGGTCGAGCGCTTGCCCGCAGCGATTGTCATGGACGTGGATTTCAGTGGCCCCGGCATCGGCCTGAAACTCGCCGCCGAAGCTCAGGTCGGCCTCGAAGAACCCCTGCCGCTGCTGTTCTTCAGCCTGCACGAAACCGACACCCCGACCCGCCTAGCCGCCGTGCGCGCCGGTGGCCAGGAATTCCTCACCGGCACGCTCGAAGCATCGAGCCTGCTGGAAAAAATCGAAGTGCTGACCTGCGTCGCCCAGTACGAGCCTTATAAAGTGCTGATCATCGACGACTCGCGCGCCCAGGCCCTGCACACCGAGCGTCTGCTCAACAGTGCCGGGATTGTCACCCGCACCCTGATCGAACCGATTCAGGCAATGGCCGAGCTGGCGGATTTCCAGCCGGACCTGATCATCCTCGACATGTACATGCCGGCCTGCACCGGCACCGAGCTGGCGAAGGTCATTCGTCACAACGACCGCTATGTCAGCGTGCCGATCATTTACCTGTCGGCCGAGGACGATCTGGACAAGCAGCTCGACGCCATGAGCGAGGGCGGCGATGACTTCCTGACCAAGCCGATCAAACCGCGACACCTGATCACCACTGTGCGCAACCGCGCCGCGCGGGCACGCAATCTGAAAGCACGGATGGTTCGCGACAGCCTCACCGGCCTGTACAACCACACGCACATCCTGCAATTGCTCGAAGACTGCTCGTTCCGCGCGCGCCGCGAAAACAAACCGCTGAGCTTTGCCATGCTCGACATCGATCACTTCAAGCGGGTCAACGACAGCCACGGCCACCCGATGGGCGACCGGGTGATCAAGAGCCTCGCGCTGTTTCTCAAGCAGCGGTTGCGCAAGACCGATTTCATTGGCCGATACGGCGGCGAAGAGTTCGCCATCGTCATGCCCGACACCGATATCGACGCGGCGCACAAAGTCCTCGACGAGATTCGCCAGCGCTTCGCCGAGATTCATTACCCGGCGCAGCCGCAGGACCTCTGGTGCACGTTCAGCGCCGGCGTAGTAGAAATGTGCGATGACTCCGACAGCCTGATGATGGCCAGCCAGGCCGATGAGGCGCTGTATCGCGCCAAGGGTGCAGGACGCAATCGGGTGCAGACCGCGCGCCAGTCAAAGCAAAGTGCCACTTTTTCATCGGAATCCACTGATTCGGTCATAACCTTGTAATAGAACCGCAATAAATTCAGGCGCTTACCATTCCTGCCGTTGGTAGCCGTCATGCGCCTGAAGTTGCTCACCAATCTCAACACTCTGCTGCTGGTCGCCGTCTGCGTGGCCCTTGGCGCCACGCTGTGGTGGTCGCAAAAAGCCCTCGAACGCCCCTATCTGTTGATGGAGCGTTACCTGGGGCTGTCGCAACAATTTCAGAATGAAGTGGCGCGCAACGTCGAGGATTATCTGGCCAGCGGTGACGCGCTGCGCCTGAGCAGCGCCGCCCAGGCTATCGACAGCGTGCACAAGCAACTGGGTGAGCTGCCCCCGACGCTGGCCGACACCGTACGGCCAAGCCTGTCGAGCCTTGATGAGTTCAGCAAAACCGACCTGCTCGCCGCCGGCAAACTGGCTGGCGATCCGCAGGCGCTGCTGTTGCAGGCCGAACGCGAACTCAGCGCCAGCCTCGACCAGCTCAATACCTACGCCAATGGCAACGCGACTTATCTCGCGCCGCTGCTCGCCGCATCGCAGCATCTGGGCAAACTGTCGCTGGCGCGGGACAAACTGGTGAGCAGCGGGCGCAGTGAGCTGGCCGCCGATGTCGAGCGTGAAGTGAGCAACATGCGCGCCCAGGCCGAGGCCATCGATGCCCTGCCCTTGCTCGGTGTGGTCGCCAGCAACGAATCGAGCAGTGACGATTTCGCCGCGCTGATGGGCATCGAAACCACTGATAAAGCCGCCGCCGAAGATGCCGGTGTCGGCCTCAAACGCGAACTGAACAGCTTGCTCGGCCGCTATCCGGCGGAACTGGCGCGCACCCGCGAGCAGATCCAGAAACGCGCCGAGCTCAGCGCCGCGACCCACGATAAAATCGCCAGCGTGCAACACGCCATCGCCGGCCTCGAACCGGTGGTACGCGCGCAACATGGGCAGATCCAGGGCGAAGTGCGGCTGATGCAAGGCGTGATGATCGGCCTGATTCTGCTGATCGCCCTCCTCATCGATACCTTGCAGCGGCGCCTGGCCCGCACCCTGACCAACCTCGCCCCAGCGCTGTCGACCTGGGCCGAAGGCGATTTCAGTCGCGACATCCAACTGGGCAAGACCAATCGCGAATTGCATGACATCGAAGCGTCGCTCAACCGCTTGCGCGCCTATCTGGTGGATCTGGTCGGCACCATTCGCGGCAACGCCGAGCAGGTCGCGGGCAGCAGCCGCACCCTCGCCGAACTGAGCAATGACCTGCACAGCGGCGCCGAACATCAGGCCGGCGATACCGCGCTGATTCGCGATTCGCTGGGAGAACTCGAGGCGACCATTCAGCAAGTGGCCGGCGATGCCCGTCAGGCTGCCGACGCCAGTCGTCATGCCGGACTGGCCGTCGAGCATGGGCAGGCTGTAATCGGCCAGAGCCTGACCGGACTGCATGCGCTGGTCGGTGAGGTTCAAGGCAATGCGCAGATGATCGAACATCTGGCAGAAGAATCAGCAACCATTGGCGGCGTGCTGACGGTGATTCGTTCGATTGCGGATCAGACCAATCTGCTCGCCCTGAACGCCGCGATCGAGGCGGCCCGCGCCGGGGAGATGGGCCGTGGTTTCGCCGTAGTCGCCGAGGAAGTGCGCTCGCTGGCACAACGCACCGCCGGGGCCACGGCGGAAATCCAGACGCTGATCGCCGGCCTGCAGACCGCCGCGCGACAATCGGTCGAAGGCATGCGCGCGCAGGTCGAACACGCCGAAGCCACGGCCAGTCAGGCGCAAGCGGCGGACGGTGCACTGGACAAAATCGTCGGCGCGATCCAGACCATCGCCGACACCGCCGTGCGCATCGCCGATGTCACCGCGCAGCAAAGTGGCGCGGTCAGCGAAATCCGCGATCACAGCGAGCGCATTCATCAATTGGGTGGGGATAACCTGCTGCGCATCGGCCAAGGGCGCGAACAGGGCGAGAATCTGTTGGTTCTCGGCGGCCAACTGCATACGGCCGTTCAGGCCTTCCGCGTCTGACGTACCACCTTCGCGAGCAGGCTCGCTCCCACATTGGAATGCATACCCCTGTGGGAGCGAGCCTGCTCGCGAAGAGGCTCTTGCCGACACCACGAATGACCGGATCAGCTCACTCGGTCACAAATTTCGCGCAAACATCGCCCATCGTGCCGCCTATTGCATGGAACTGGACAGTCACAAAGGCTTTGCGGCATAGTCGCCGGGTTCTGACGACTGCTCATTGATAACAAGGACAACGCAGATGGCGACGCTACTGGTGCTGCACGGCCCCAACCTGAACCTGCTCGGCACCCGGGAACCGGGGACCTACGGGTCGACGACCCTGGCGCAGATCAATCAGGATCTGGAGCGGCGCGCCCGTGAAGCCGGCCATCATCTGCTGCACCTGCAAAGCAACGCCGAGTACGAATTGATCGATCGCATCCACGCTGCACGCGGTGAAGGCGTGGACTTCATTCTGATCAATCCGGCGGCTTTTACGCACACAAGTGTCGCATTACGTGACGCGCTGCTGGGAGTGAGCATCCCATTCATCGAAGTGCATTTGTCCAACGTGCACAAGCGCGAACCTTTCCGCCATCACTCCTACTTCTCCGATGTAGCGGTAGGAGTGATCTGCGGCCTTGGCGCCAGCGGTTACCGACTGGCCCTGGAGGCCGCACTAGAGCAGCTTGAACACCAAGCTATACGCCCCTGACCGACCCTTGGGAGTTGATGATTCATGGATATCCGTAAAGTTAAGAAACTGATCGAATTGCTGGAAGAGTCCGGCATCGACGAGCTCGAGATCAAGGAAGGCGAAGAGTCCGTACGCATCAGCCGCCACAGCAAGACCCCGGCGCAGCAGTACTACGCGCCAGCCCCGATGCAGGCTCCGGCCGCTGCCCCTGCTGCCGCGCCAGTCGCTGCCGCTGCTCCGGCTGCCGCTGCTGCACCCGCGCTGAACGGCACCGTGGCCCGTTCGCCGATGGTCGGCACCTTCTACCGTAAATCTTCGCCAACCTCGCCTGCCTTCGTTGAAGTCGGCCAGACCGTGAAGAAAGGCGACACCCTGTGCATCGTCGAAGCCATGAAGATGATGAACCACATCGAAGCTGAAACCAGCGGTGTGATCGAATCCATCCTCGTCGAAGACGGCCAGCCGGTTGAGTACGACCAACCGCTGTTCACCATCGTTTGAACCGCGGAGAGCCTTTGATGACTGCGAAGTTGGAAAAAGTTCTGATCGCTAACCGCGGTGAGATCGCCCTGCGGATTCTGCGTGCCTGCAAAGAGATGGGCATCAAGACCGTCGCCGTTTACTCCAAGGCCGACAAAGAGCTGATGCACCTGGGTCTGGCAGACGAATCCGTCTGCATCGGCCCGGCGTCCGCCGCTCAGTCTTACCTGCACATTCCGGCCATCATCGCTGCCGCTGAAGTGACCGGCGCTACCGCCATTCACCCAGGCTACGGTTTCCTCGCGGAAAACGCCGATTTTGCCGAGCAGGTCGAGAACTCCGGCTTCGCCTTCATCGGCCCGAAAGCCGACACCATCCGCCTGATGGGCGACAAGGTATCGGCCAAGCACGCGATGATCGAAGCCGGCGTACCGACCGTTCCTGGCTCTGACGGCCCGCTGCCGGAAGACGAAGAAACGGCGCTGCGCATCGGTCGTGAAGTCGGCTACCCGGTGATCATCAAGGCCGCCGGTGGCGGTGGTGGTCGCGGCATGCGCGTGGTGCACAAGGAAGAAGACCTGATCGCCTCGGCGAAACTGACCCGCTCCGAAGCAGGCGCGGCGTTCGGCAACCCGATGGTCTATCTGGAAAAATTCCTCACCAACCCGCGCCACGTCGAAGTGCAGGTTCTGTCCGACGGCCAGGGCCACGCCATCCACCTGGGCGACCGCGACTGCTCGCTGCAGCGTCGTCACCAGAAGGTTCTCGAAGAAGCGCCGGCACCGGGCATCGACGAGAAAGCGCGCCAGGAAGTATTGGCTCGCTGCGTCAAGGCATGCATCGACATCGGCTACCGTGGCGCCGGTACTTTCGAGTTCCTCTACGAGAACGGCCGTTTCTACTTCATCGAAATGAACACCCGTGTTCAGGTGGAGCACCCGGTTTCGGAGATGGTCACCGGTATCGACATCGTCAAGGAGATGCTCAGCATCGCCGCTGGCAACAAGCTGTCGTTCACTCAGGATGACGTGGTCATCCGCGGTCACTCGCTGGAGTGCCGGATCAACGCTGAAGATCCGAAGACCTTCATGCCGAGCCCGGGCACGGTCAAGCATTTCCACGCCCCAGGCGGCAACGGCGTTCGCGTCGATTCGCACCTGTACAGCGGTTATGCCGTGCCACCGAACTACGACTCGCTGATCGGCAAGCTGATCACTTACGGCGCAACCCGCGACGAAGCCATGGCACGCATGCGCAATGCCCTGGACGAAATCGTGGTCGACGGGATCAAGACCAACATCCCGCTGCACCGTGATCTGGTTCGTGACGAAGGCTTCTGCAAAGGCGGTGTGAACATTCACTACCTCGAGCACAAGCTGGCCAAACAGTCGTAAGGCTGAAGCGGCATGAAAAACCCGATCCCTGCGGATCGGGTTTTTTTATGCCTGCAACAAGCAGATCAGACCATTACCGTGGAGAACGCCTGCTGCTCGACCATTGTGGCAGATGCCCCCAGGCCAGCCTCATCGACCACCGCTCCTGCTGCGTTTTCATGTAACGGTCTGCGGGTGAACCGCCTCGTAAAGTTTCGGGCACGTATCGAGAGCCCGTCCGTGGCATAGCTCGATCTGGCGATAAGCGGGTTGTACAACCTGCCAATCTGACCAGCGGAATGCTTGAACACTCTCGAGACTCCATTGTTCAGATTCAGCACCACGCCATAGCTGTTGCCCAGGCAGGACGAGTATGACCAGTAATCCCATGTCGGCTGCAGGCCCTGTTCGCGCAACACTCGCCTGACCGGACCGCCGATGTCAGCACCCGCCGACAGCCAGTCGCCACCCACCAGCGTGGCGCGAATGTTCTGCGGTGTTCCCCCCAGACGCTCCAGCACCTGCGTGACACTTCGCTCGATCAACGGGCGAATATTGTGATCAAAATGAATGACCGCACCCACTCTCGTCGTCGGGTTATACAGCGAGGCGATGACGCAACTCTGCGCATTCAACGAAAACAGGTAGTTATCCTGCGATCCGGGACGGAAAGCCGCCACTACGGCTTCGCCCTGCAGCGCGCCGCGGTTCAGCACGGGCTCGACACCTCCAGGAAAAGCATCATTCAAATTATTCACGCGCCCAAGGTTGCGCACGTTGCCTCCTGTGAGTCCGACCCTGGCATGTGTCCACTTGCCCCCCGGAGCAAGCTGAATCGGTTGCTGATAGATGGCGCTCGGGCGACGGGCATCGACCAGGCTCAGGCCACCGAAATGCGGATTTTCCCTGACCAGAAAGTACTTGCCTCTGTTGCGAATGTAATAGACCGGTTGCGGCTGTACAGCGCTGGGCGGGCTGCGCCAGGTGCCGAAAAAGACGCCTTCTTCGCTCACCCTTTGCAAATGTTCGGGCGTCTTGCTGACGGCCTGCCTGGCATGGAAGCGTACTTCCCGGATCGCCGGCAGCGCTTCCCTGCGTGGCGGAGCCACGGTATTCAGACGCTCTGACAACAACGAGACCGGCCTCATGGTGTGCTTCAGACTTCTGGCCGCACCGCCCAGCCACTTGATCGCACTGCCGGCGCCGACCATGGCAAACAGCGCCCCCCACGACGCCTCCAGCCAGTGGCCGAGAGCGCCATCGACGTCACCCTCCAGATGCGCCGCGACCGCCTGACCGGCGCTGACGGCAATGAACACGACATCGAGCAGCAAGGCAAACGGGGGGAACACCATGCAGAACGGTGCAGCTGCAAACATCAGCCCCTTGACCACTTGGCGTTCGATCATTTGCGCGCGGCTGGTGGTGATGTCCTGCACATCCGTGACCGCGCGCTCGATGTACGCATTGAACTCGCTGCGCGCGTCAATCAAGCGCTGCGCTTCGTGCAGCGTATCGACGCGTTGTTTTTTTGCCGCAATCGCATACAGGGTGCGCGACACGATGCTGCGCGCAGCAACCGGCGTACGCGCCATCAAGTAGTCATGCAACGCGCCGGCGATGTCGCCGAACAGTGACTGATACGCACGCACCACAATTCCGTCGGGGGCATCAGGCGTGTACAGCCACCAGCATGGCTCGGGGTCGAACGAGGTCAGCACATACACCCCGAGCACGACGTGATGGCGCACGGTGAACCTGAACACGCCGTCACTTTCAACCATGCTGGCGCCCGGAAAATGCGTACCCGGTGCTGGCACCTCGCTCAACAGAGAGACCTGACGGACCAGCGCTGAATACACCGCGTCGCTCAATCGCGCCTGACTTCTGGCAACGCGTAAATCCCGGTCCATCTTTGACAGCAGCACGTTGCGGTAGGCAAAGCGACGCGGTTCGTAGGCAGCATCACGCGGGTCGAGATATTTGCCACGGATCTCGCTGGCGTATTTTTCACCCAGCCACGCCCGGCGCAGATACAGCGCCAGATCGGCGCTGCGCACCTGGCTCAGATCCTGGCCAACCGACGATCGCACGCCTTTTTTCGGATGTTCGATGCCGGAGTTGTCATCGTAGCCGTGAATGGCCAGGTCGAGCAGCGTGGCAACCTGCTGCTTCCTGCGGTCGGCGACACCGGGGTTGTAATCGATCAACACGGTGGCCGGATCGACCGGTTCCAGCACGTTCTTGCTGCGCATATAGGGCGTGATCGCTGCGGCAACCGAGCGCCTGGCGAAATCGACAAAAACCTCGAAACCGCCCAGCAGCTCGTTGAACACCTGCTGATGAACGATCAGTTCCTGATTCAGACTGCTGATGCGCCGGCGAGCCTCGAGCGCGAGCGTCGTGTACCAGCGCAGCGAGTTGTCCTGCTCGACCCGCTGCAGGTTGTTTGCCAGGGCCATTTTTGCAGCGGCTTCGACGCACTCGTCGAACGGCAAGGGCGTTCGTCGAAGGTCACTCTGCATGCCCCAGAGAGCAGGACTGGCCGCCGCAGCCACAAGATAATCACGTGCTGGGTGATGTGCCGTCGGCGAAAGCTGCTGCAACAGATACTCGCGACCGGATTCGCTCTGCGTCCAGCTCCATACTTCGCCGGTCAACGCCGCAATCGAAGGCAACCGGACCCACTCCTGACCGTCCGGTTTGTTGGGCGCGTACAGCACCAGGTTATTCACCGCTTGCTCAGTCTCTGCCTGGTAGAACACCAGAAGATCGGCGCATTGCATGCCGTTGGGCAGCGTCAATGCGGCCACTTGCAACGGTTTCATTGCCGCTTGCCCAGACCACATCTGCTCCAGACGCTCATGGTCGGAATCCGCCAGATGAGCTGCGCAGCGCGCGACGAATGCGCTCTGCCTGAGCCGTACGGTGAACCAGTCGATGAGTGCCTTTTGCACGTCGGTGCGCTGGTACTGCTCGGCGAGGGCGCGCAGGTAGTCCGCCGGATAATCCTGTTCCGCCAGCATGTCGGCAATGAATGCCGGCTTGAGTGACTGGTTGCGCAATGGCGCAGGACTGGTGATCTCCAATACCGCTGCGAAGTCCTGACCGATCGGCCCGCATGCCAGCAGGTCACTGAGGCTGCGATTGTGGGTCGGCTCACCGACCGCCGAGCGCCATCTGAGCCGCACGTCGATCCGGTCTGGTTCAACCGCCATGTCGAGCTTGAGCTGAATGTATTCGATGGCCTGCTGGCGGGCAAAGTCGCGCAACGAGCCGTGGCCCTGCAGCAGGTCATCGAGAGCTGCCTGCGCCAGTGACGTCTGCTCCTGATAATCGCGCAACAGGGCGCGATCCGGCTCCTTCAGCGCTTTGATCCATGACGGCAGTTGCGCGAAGGAATGCGCCTCGAGAATCTTTTTCTCTGCGCCGGTTGCCAGGGCAGTCAACCGGTACCGACGCGTGCTGCGGGCGTGAACCCGGTCGATTTTGCTGCGCAATTGATCCAGTGTCAGGCCCGCCAGTTGGTCACGGCGCAACAGTAACTCGATAACCTTGATATAGCGCCGCAGCTTGCGCTTGATCAGGCGATCAAACAGCGCTTCCTGCCCTTTTGTCGTCCAATGTTCTCGCAGGTATTTTTTGTACTGGTCGAGGAAGTGCAGCGAAACGCTATCCACCGTCCGGATCACATGCTCATGACGGCTGGACGGTAAACCGGGGTCAGCGCCCCCAGGCCAGCGAAATGGCGCGTCCTGGAGCGCCAGGAACATGACTGGCCGGCCGTCGATAAGCTTTTGCAGAATGGCGTCAAGCAGCGCAACCACAAAGCCCGGGGCGAAATGGCCGTCCGGGTAATGCCTGCGCAGTTCAGTCAAAGCGAAATGCTCCAGCGCCTCGAGCAACGTCATCTGGCTGTTCAAGCGCTTGTCGATCATCACCTGCCAGCGCGTCATCCGCAGCAGGATCTCCTGCACCGACCCCGTAGACGCAGCGGCTATCGGTGGTTTTTCTTCTACAGTTCCTTGTTGATCCGCCATGTCGTCCAGCCTTTTGTTGCGTAGAGATGAGCGCTCACTCTATTTGCCGACAAAAGTGCTCAGGCCATACATATGTATATCGCGGCCGCGAATGTGTAACAGCCAAGCGGTGTGTCCACTTTGCCGGCGACCTGGCGTAAACTGCGCGCTTTTGCAGCTTCGGGCTGCCCCACAGATTTTCAAAGGTGCCCGCCATGCCTTGGCTGCAAGTCCGTCTCGCCATCACCCCGGAACAAGCCGAAACCTACGAGGACGCATTCCTCGAAGTCGGCGCCGTGTCGGTGACTTTCATGGACGCCGAAGACCAGCCGATCTTCGAACCGGAACTCAACACCACGCCGCTGTGGTCGCACACCCACTTGCTGGCGCTGTTCGAAGGCGGTACCGAACCGGAGCCGGTTCTGGCCCATCTGGAATTGCTGACCGGCAGCCCGTTGCCCGAACATCACAGCGAAGTCATCGAAGACCAGGACTGGGAACGCAGCTGGATGGACGGTTTCGAGCCGATGCGTTTCGGCCAGCGTCTGTGGATCGTGCCGAGCTGGCACGCCGCGCCCGAGCCTGATGCGGTCAACCTGCTGCTGGACCCGGGCCTGGCGTTCGGCACCGGCACCCACCCGACCACCGCACTGTGCCTGGAATGGCTCGACGGCCAGGATCTGAAAGGCTGCCACGTGCTCGACTTCGGCTGTGGCTCGGGGATTCTGGCGATTGCCGCCCTGCTGCTCGGCGCCAAACAGGCTGTGGGCACCGACATCGACGTGCAGGCGCTGGAAGCCTCGCGCGACAACGCTGGGCGCAACAACATTGCCGATGAGCTGCTCCCGCTGTACCTGCCCGAGGATCTGCCGCAGGTTCAGGCCGACGTACTGGTCGCCAACATTCTCGCCGGCCCGCTGGTATCGCTGGCGCCGCAGCTGTCCAGCCTGGTCAAGAGCGGTGGGCGCCTGGCGCTGTCGGGCATCCTCGCCGAGCAGGGCGAAGAAGTAGCGGCAGCTTATGCGCAGGACTTCGAACTCGACCCTATCGCCAATCGCGATGGCTGGGTGCGCATCACCGGGCGTCGGCGCTAAAATGACCGCTTGCCTGAACCGGATCGCCGCATGACCGACAGTTTCGTCACCCAATGCCCGCATTGCCAGACCAGTTTCCGCGTCAACCATGCTCAATTGAGCGTGGCGCGCGGGGTGGTTCGTTGCGGCTCCTGCCTGCAAGTGTTCAATGCCGCCAAGCAGCTGCTCGAGCAACATTCCGGCAAGGACACGGTGACGCCGGTCGCACCAGCGCTGCCTGAAGCGCCCGCGCCTGTCAGCGATTCTGCGGTCGTCGAACAGATCCCCGCACCGCGCGCCATCAGCCAGAAGCAATGGAGCGCGTCGGAACTGGATCTGGACAGCCTCGATCTGGACGAAGAACTCGCCCGCCTCGAACAGCGCGAAATCCAGCCGGCCGCCGAATTCGGCCGTACCCGCGAAGAATCCTTGAGCGCCCGACGCGACAGCCCGGAGCCGGACGAAGGCACATGGCCCGACAGCCTGTTCAGCGAGCCTGCGGATGAGCGCAGCGTAGCGCCGGATATCGAGCCGGATATTGACGGCGTCGAAACCCTCGAACCCGAGCGCACCGAACCTTCGCTGTCGCTGGAGCCGGTGGATCTGGATGACGAGCCGCCGATCCCGCAACTGCGCCTGCACGATCCGATCGATCCCAACGCCCGCCGCGAACGCCTGTCAGCCAGCGACGACAACGATGACGACGATCTGCCATTGATCACTTCGCCGCGCAAAAAACGCGAACGGGCCGAGCCCGGCGTGCGCGCCGAGGTCCTGCAGGATCTGACCGACGACCCGCTGCAACTGGACTGGCAGCAGCGCCGCTCGCCCTGGGGCCGGCGCCTGCTCTGGCTGGTGCTGGTGGTGTTGGCGGCCGGCGGCCTTGCCGCCCAGTACATCGCCTATCACTTCGAGGAACTGGCGCGGCAGGATCAATACCGACCGTGGTTCCAGCAGATCTGCCCGCAGATCGGCTGCACCGTGCCGTCGAAAGTCGATATCGGCAAAATCAAGAGCAGCAATCTGGTGGTGCGCAGCCATCCCGATTTCAGCGGGGCGCTGGTGGTCGACGCGATCATTTACAACCGGGCGACGTTTTCCCAGCCGTTCCCTTTGCTCGAACTGCGCTTCGCCGACCTCAACGGTCATCTGATCGCCAGTCGTCGCTTCAAACCCGGCGAGTATCTGAGCGGCGATCTCGAAGGCCTCGCGGAAATGCCGCCGCAGACGCCGATCCACATCGCCCTGGATATTCTCGATCCGGGGCCGAAAGCGGTGAATTACAGCCTGAACTTCCACTCACCGGAGTGAACCGCTTCAGCATTTCCCGATTGACGGCATTTTTCTGACTGGATGGCGGCCAACCAAACCGTTGGCGATAACAGAATAACTGTTCAGATTTTGTTCAATTCAGCCTTTAACCAGTCATCGAGAGCGGGTATCATGCCCACCCTTTTTCGAACTCTCATGATCCGGCCCCACTTCAGGGAAGTCCTATGTCGGCGGTACGCATCGGCCCATATACATTGCAGAACGGTTTGATTCTCGCCCCGATGGCGGGCGTCACCGACCAGCCCTTTCGTCAGCTGTGCAAGCGTCTGGGCGCAGGGCTTGTAGTCTCGGAAATGGTCACCAGTGACATGAGCCTGTGGAATACCCGCAAGTCGCGCATGCGCATGATCCACGAAGGCGATCCCGAGCCGCGCTCGGTGCAGATCGCCGGTGGCGACGCGCAGATGCTGGCCGATGCGGCACGGGCCAACGTCGAGCTGGGCGCACAGATTATCGATATCAACATGGGCTGTCCGGCCAAAAAGGTCTGCAACAAGGCCGCCGGCTCCGCGTTGCTGAAAGACGAAGCACTGGTGACCGAGATCCTCCAGGCCGTAGTGGCCGCGGTTGATGTGCCGGTCACCCTGAAGATCCGCACCGGCTGGGATCGCGAAAACAAGAACGGTCTGAACGTGGCGAAGATCGCCGAACAGGCCGGGATCACAGCGCTGGCCGTGCATGGCCGTACGCGCGCCGATCTGTACACAGGGGAAGCCGAGTACGACACGATTGCCGCGATCAAGCAGGCCGTGTCGATCCCGGTGTTTGCCAACGGCGATATCGATTCGCCGGAAAAGGCCCGATACGTGCTTGATGCGACCGGTGCCGATGGCCTGCTGATAGGCCGGGCCGCTCAAGGGCGGCCATGGATTTTTCGCGAGATCGATCATTTCCTGCGTACCGGCGAGAAATTGCCGGCGCCGGAACTGAGCGAAGTGGAACGCATCCTGCTGGAGCATCTGGCTGCCCTTCACGCCTTTTATGGTGACGTGATGGGCGTGCGCATTGCCCGCAAGCATGTGGGCTGGTATCTCGCAACCTTGCCGGGCGCCAGGGAGTTTCGCGCCCGTTTCAATCGTTTGGATGGTACGGAAACACAATGCGCCGACGTTCGGGAGTTCTTCGCCGAGCGTTACAAGAGCCTGACAGGGGACGAAGAAGGGGTGGCCGCATGACGATGATGACCGAGACTTTAGTGAGTGGAACAACACCCGTGAGCGACAACGTGAATTTGAAACAGCACCTCAACACACCGAGCGAAGAAGGCCAGACCCTTCGCGGGAGTGTCGAGAAGGCGCTGCACAATTATTTCGCCCACCTTGAGGGCGCGTCCGTCACGGATGTGTACAACCTGGTGCTGTCCGAAGTCGAGGCGCCCCTGCTCGAAAGCGTGATGAACTACGTCAAGGGCAACCAGACCAAGGCCAGTGAGCTGCTGGGACTGAACCGCGGCACGCTGCGCAAAAAACTCAAGCAGTACGATCTGCTGTAAGCATTCAATCAAACCAGAAAGGCGCCCGCGTAAAAAACGGTCGCCTTTTTTGCTGACTTCCTTTGCTTTTGATGGAAATTGAGATGACCGACCAGACTACCCGCCTGCCGATCCGCCGCGCCTTGATCAGCGTTTCCGACAAGACCGGGATCCTCGAATTCGCCAAGGAGCTCGAAGCTCTGGGCGTCGAGATCCTCTCCACCGGCGGAACGTTCAAGCTGCTGCGTGACAACGGCGTTGCCGCAGTGGAAGTCGCGGATTACACCGGTTTCGCCGAGATGATGGACGGTCGGGTGAAAACCCTGCACCCGAAAATCCACGGCGGCATCCTCGGTCGTCGCGGTACTGACGACGCGATCATGAACGAGCACGGCATCAAGCCGATCGATCTGGTAGCGGTCAACCTGTACCCGTTCGAAGCGACCATCAACAAGCCAGGCTGCGACCTGCCGACCGCCATCGAGAACATCGACATCGGCGGGCCGACCATGGTCCGTTCGGCAGCGAAAAACCACAAAGACGTGGCCATCGTGGTGAATGCCAGCGATTACGCCAACGTTCTGGAAAATCTCAAGGCCGGCGGCCTGACCTACGCCCAGCGTTTCGACCTGATGCTCAAGGCTTTCGAACACACCGCCGCCTACGACGGCATGATCGCCAACTACATGGGCACCGTGAACCAGGGCGCTGAAACCTTGAGCACTGAAGGTCGCAGCGAATTCCCGCGCACCTTCAACAGCCAGTTCATCAAGGCTCAGGAAATGCGCTACGGCGAGAACCCGCACCAGAGCGCGGCGTTCTACGTGGAAGCCAGGCCTGCCGAAGTCGGCATCGCCACCGCGACCCAGCTGCAAGGCAAAGAACTGTCGTACAACAACGTCGCCGACACCGACGCTGCGCTGGAATGCGTGAAGAGTTTCGTCAAGCCAGCCTGCGTGATCGTCAAGCACGCCAACCCGTGCGGCGTGGCGGTCAGCCCGGACGCTGAGGGCGGCATTCGTCAGGCTTACGAACTGGCCTACGCCACCGACACCGAGTCGGCGTTCGGCGGCATCATCGCCTTCAACCGTGAACTGGATGCCGAGACCGCCAAAGCGATCGTCGAGCGCCAGTTCGTTGAAGTGATCATCGCCCCATCGGTCAGCGAAGAAGCCCGCGCCATCGTCGCGGCCAAAGCCAACGTACGCCTGCTGGCCTGCGGCGAGTGGTCGGCTGAGCGCGCCGCTGCCTGGGATTACAAGCGCGTCAACGGTGGCCTGCTGGTGCAGAGCCGTGATATCGGCATGATCAGCGCCGATGACCTGAAAGTGGTGACCAAACGCGCGCCGACCGAACAGGAAATCCACGATCTGATCTTCGCTTGGAAAGTCGCCAAATACGTCAAATCCAACGCCATCGTCTACGCCAAGAACCGCCAGACCATCGGTGTCGGCGCCGGCCAGATGAGCCGCGTCAACTCGGCACGCATCGCCGCGATCAAGGCTGAGCACGCCGGTTTGCAGGTGGCCGGTTCGGTCATGGCGTCCGACGCGTTTTTCCCGTTCCGCGACGGTCTGGACAATGCGGCCAAGGTCGGCATCACTGCGGTGATCCAGCCGGGCGGCTCGATGCGTGACAACGAAGTGATTGCTGCTGCTGATGAAGCCGGCATCGCAATGGTCTTCACCGGCATGCGCCACTTCCGTCACTGATACACCGATTCAAATCTGGGAGCGAGCCTGCTCGCGAATGCAATCTGCCAGCGACGTTGACGTTGACTGACACACCGCTTTCGCGAGCAGGCTCGCTCCCACATAAAGCGCTCCAGCAGCGCCTGACAGATTTTTGAGGTTTTTGAAATGAATGTTTTGATCATTGGCAGCGGTGGCCGTGAACACGCTCTGGCCTGGAAAGTGGCTCAGGATCCGCGTGTGCAGAAGGTTTTCGTTGCACCGGGCAACGCTGGCACCGCCATTGAAGCCAAATGTGAAAACGTTGCCATCGACGTGTTGGCGCTGGAGCAACTGGCCGATTTCGCGGAAAAGAACGTTTCCCTGACCATCGTCGGCCCGGAAGTGCCGCTGGTGGCCGGCGTGGTCGATCTGTTCCGCTCCCGTGGCCTGGACTGCTTCGGTCCGACTGCCGGTGCTGCGCAACTGGAAGGCTCGAAAGCCTTCACCAAGGATTTCCTCGCCCGCCACAAGATCCCGACCGCCGATTACCAGAATTTCACCGAGATCGAGCCGGCCCTGGCTTATCTGCGTGAGAAAGGCGCGCCGATCGTGATCAAGGCCGATGGCCTGGCTGCCGGCAAAGGCGTGATCGTCGCCATGACCCTGGCCGAAGCCGAAGACGCCGTGCGTGACATGCTCGCTGGCAACTCGTTTGGCGACGCCGGTTCACGCGTGGTGATCGAAGAATTCCTCGACGGCGAAGAAGCTTCGTTCATCGTCATGGTCGACGGCAAGAACGTGCTGCCGATGGCCACCAGCCAGGATCACAAACGCGTCGGCGACGGCGACAGCGGCCCGAACACTGGCGGCATGGGTGCTTATTCCCCTGCCCCGGTGGTCACCGCCGACGTGCACCAGCGCGTGATGGATCAGGTGATCTGGCCGACCGTGCGCGGCATGGCCGAGGAAGGCAACGTCTACACTGGCTTCCTTTATGCCGGTCTGATGATCGACAAGGCCGGTAACCCGAAAGTCATCGAGTTCAACTGCCGCTTCGGCGATCCGGAAACCCAACCGGTGATGCTGCGTCTGCAATCGAGCCTGGTGCTGCTGGTTGAAGCCGCATTGGCGCAGGCACTGGACAAAATTGAAGCACAGTGGGATCCGCGTCCGAGCGTTGGCATCGTTCTGGCTGCTGGCGGCTACCCGGGCGACTACGCCAAAGGCGCAGCGATCAACGGTCTGGACGCAGCGTCAGGTCTGGAAGGCAAAGTCTTCCACGCCGGCACCGCGTTAAAGGACGGTCAGGTCGTTACTGCCGGTGGTCGTGTACTGTGTGCCACTGCCATGGGCGCCACCGTGGGTGAAGCTCAGCAGCAGGCCTACAAACTGGCCGCTGCCATCGACTGGGAAGGCTGCTTCTACCGCAAGGACATCGGCTACCGCGCCATTGCCCGTGAACGCGGCGAAACCCAGGAGTAAGCGATCCATCAGGCCCGGCGCGGGATGCCATTCCTCGCCGGGCTGTTCGGTCGTCGCGCATCGTTATATTCTGGCATCAACCTACGAAGGGATTTCGCCGTGCGCTGGCTCAGGATTGCCATAAGCTTCACCGTCACGCTGATGACCTTGCTCTGCATGCTCCCGGCCCAGGCCGCGCAAGGCAGTGGCTGGTCGGTATTGCTTGACGATCAGGGCATCCTGCAACTGAGCGACATCCGCTCCGCTCGCTACACCAATCAATTCAGCCCCATCGAGCTTGACCGTCTGACCGCGGCCGAACCCGAGGGCGCCCTGTGGCTGCGCTTCAAACTGGCGCCGGGCAAGCACGAACAAGTGCTGCGCATCTTTGCCCCCGACCTGTCACAACTCAATCTCTACGTGCTCGACGGCGACCGGCTGATCGAGCAACGCAATACCGGCAACGAACGGCCGCAGGCCGAACATCCTTTGCCAAGCAGCGATTTCATGCTGCCCCTGCCCCAGGCCGACAAGCCGCTGGACGTCTACGTACGCATGGTCTCCGGCCATCAGCTGCGCCCGCACATCACCCTGCAAGCGGCAATCGAGGGCGCAGCCGATCAGAAGCAGACGCTGATTTTCGGCCTGCTGTTCGGCTGCCTCGCCATGCTCCTGCTGCACAACCTGGTGCGCTACGCCTACTCGCGCTCGCGCAGCAGTCTGTGGCTGGCGATCTGTGAAGGCCTGCTCGGACTGAGTCTGTTCCTGTTGCTCAATCTCGCCGGTCCGTGGTTGCCGAACTGGCAAGCCATTCAGACGCCGGGCGCTTATCTGGCATTGCTGCTGACGGCTCCAGCCGGATTGATGTACGCCCTGCGCTTCTTTGCACCACTGGGCCAGCATCCGCTGAACAAACTGCTGTGGGGCGACATTCTGTTGATCGTCACGTGCAGCCTGTTGCTGCTGTTCGTCAACACCTTGCCGCTGAACATCATCACCTACGCATTGGTCGCATTGGCCGGTCTGAGCATGTTGCTGGTGGGTTTCTATCACTGGCAGAAGGGCTATCGCCCGGCGCGTCTGTTCGTCGCCGCCATGATCGTGTTCAACATCGGCACCCTGGTTATCCTGCCGGCGTTGCTGGGGCTGACCCTGGTCACGCCGCAAGGCCTGATCATGACGCTGATGTTGTTCATTTGCATCAGCGGTCTGCTGATGAGCGTCGCCTTGGGCGAGCGACAGCGCAGCATCACTGAAAGTCGTTTCAGCATCAGCCGCGACCTGGCGGCAAGCAACGCCGAAATCAACGCCAAAGCCGAATTCCTCGCCAAGATCAGCCACGAAATCCGCACACCGATGAACGGTGTACTGGGCATGACCGAGCTGCTGCTGGGCACGCCGCTGTCGGTCAAGCAACGCGATTACGTGCAGACCATCCACAGCGCCGGCAACGAACTGCTGACGCTGATCAACGAGATCCTCGACATCTCCAAGCTCGAATCCGGGCAGATCGAACTCGATGACGTGCAGTTCGACCTCAACGCGCTGATCGATGATTGCCTGAGCATCTACCGGGCCAAGGCCGAGCAACAGAACGTCGAGCTGATCAGCTTCATCCAGCCGCAAGTGCCACGGGTGATCAGCGGCGATCCGACGCGCCTGCGCCAGACCTTGCTGAGCCTGCTGGAAAACGCCCTGAAGAAAACCGAAGAAGGCGAAGTGCTGATCGTCGTTGCACTGGATGAGCGCAGCAGCAAGCCGCGCCTGCGCATTGCCGTGCAGGACAGCGGCGTGCCGATGGAGCCGGAAGAGCGCGAAGCGCTGTTGCACGCCGAATTGCACAGCAAGCACTTCCTCTCGGCCAATCGCCTGGGCGGCAATCTCGGCCTGGTGATCGCGCGCCAACTGATCCGCCTGATGCAAGGCGAGTTCGGCATCAAGAGCGGCGCCACCCAGGGCAGCACTTTGTGGCTGACCTTGCCACTGGACCCGGATCGCCTCGAACATCCGACCTCCGACCTCGACAGCCCGCTGCAGGGCGCGCGGGTGCTGGTGGTCGACGATAACGACACCTGCCGCAAGGTACTGGTGCAGCAGTGCAGCGCCTGGGGCCTGAATGTCAGCGCCGTGCCGTCGGGCAAGGAGGCGCTGGCGCTGCTGCGCACCAAGGCGCATCTGCGCGATTACTTCGACGTGGTCCTGCTCGACCAGAACATGCCCGGCATGACCGGCATGCAACTGGCAGCGAAGATCAAGGAAGACCCGAGCCTGAACCACGACATTCTGCTGATCATGCTCACCGGCATCAGCAACGCGCCGAGCAAGATCATTGCGCGCAATTCGGGGATCAAACGAATACTGGCCAAACCGGTGGCCGGCTATACGCTCAAGACCACGCTGGCTGACGAGCTCAATCAACGCAACAAGGGCCAGGTCGCGTTCCAGCCGCAGGTCGTTACGGCGGCCACAGCGGCCAAAGTGCCGAGCGACTTCCGCATCCTCGTCGCCGAAGACAACACCATCTCGACCAAAGTGATCCGTGGCATGCTCGGCAAGCTCAACCTGCAACCGGACACCGCGAGCAATGGCGAAGAAGCGCTGCAAGCGATGAAGGCCCAGCGTTACGACCTGGTGCTGATGGATTGTGAAATGCCGATCCTTGATGGCTTCTCCGCCACTCAGCAACTGCGCGCCTGGGAAGTCAGCAATCAGCGCATCCGCACACCGGTTGTAGCCCTCACCGCGCACATTCTTGCCGAACACAAGGAGCGCGCCCGGCAGGCCGGCATGGACGGGCACATGTCCAAACCGGTCGAGCTCTCCCAGTTGCGCGAGTTGATCGAACACTGGGTTGCCCAGCGCGATCAGCAGAACCGGGCCACGACCCAGCCGTCGTAAACCGACAGAATCTGCGGTGCCTGATAGACTCCCCCCCGACTCCATCGCCAGTGAGCTTGCATCATGCTCCATGTGTTGTTCAGCGTTTATCTGAAGATGCTGGTGCTCTACAGCCCGTTCTTCGTGTTGTCGTGCTTTATCAGCCTGACCCGTGGCTATTCGCGCAAGGAACAGCGGCGTCTGGCGTGGAAGGTCGCCCTCGCCACACTGATTTCCAGTGTGCTGCTCTATTTGTTCGGGCGGGTGATTTTCGATGTCTTCGGCATCACCGTGGACGCCTTCCGCATTGGCGCCGGCAGCGTGCTGTTCATTTCCGCGCTGGGCATGGCTCAGGGCAAACCGGCGGTGCAGGCCGACAATGTGCAGCAGGACGTGACCATCGTGCCGCTGACCATCCCGCTGACGGTCGGCCCCGGCACCATCGGCGCCTTGCTGGTAATGGGTGTCAGCCAGCCGCACTGGGACGACAAGCTCACTGCAATCATGAGCATCGCCCTGGCCAGTTTTACTGTCGGAGTGGTGCTGTATCTGTCCAATCGCATCGAGCGGATTCTCGGCGATCAGGGCTTGCAGATTGTCAGCCGCTTGATGGGATTGTTTGTTTGCGCACTGGCCGCGCAGATCATTTTTACCGGCGTGAAAGGTTATCTGGTGCCTTGAGTGTTGTTGCAGCGCAACCGCCACAACGAAACGCCGCGTACGGTCACCGTTCGCGGCGTTTTGCTATGCGGAGCGACCTCAGCGCAGCGCTGCGATCACCGCTGTCAGGCTGACCGTGGCCTCTGCGCCGCGCACAGTGGCAAACGCTTCCAGCCCTTGAGCCAGCGTGAACGTGTGTGGCCGCCCGGCAATGGGCAGCATCAGTAGCAGTGGGCGTTGTCGGTCGAAATTACGCAAGATCAGACTGTGCCCGGAGTCCGGATCGGTCAGTACCACACCGTCATCGACCCGTGACATCCACCAATGCCCGCACTCGTCCAGATCCAGATCCAGCAGGCAAGGTTCTGCCGTTTCAGCATCCGAAGCGTGTCGTCCATCGACCACGATGCAGTCCAACCGCTGGAAGGACGCTTGCGCCAGCCGATAACCCGAGGTCTGCGCACCGAAAGTCAGCAGCAGCCTGGTGACGCCATCGGGCAACAATGTTTCGATCTCTGTGATGTCATCACCTACCTCAAGCACCATGACCTCGGCGTCGCGATGGGCATAACTGTCGGGCAGCCAGACGCCGTCGTTCGGGCCGGCGCTGAAAATCAGTTGGTCGAGCGGGTCGAACAGCATCGGCTGCTTCGACCCGCGCGTACCGAGGAATGCCGACCACTGTCCGTCACTGCGCCCGGCCAGATCAAACAGCCGGTCAAGTTGCGGCAGGTAATACAGATAGCGTCCGGTTGCACTTGCCACTTGTATGACAGGCGCGTGGGCATGCCCTTGCAACAATGCTCGCAGGCGTGCACGTAACTGTTCATCGCTCTGCCCCGGCACATGAGACCAGCGATTTTCCACGCCAACGATCATTGCCGGCTGGTTATCCAGCAATTGCAGATGCACCCCGTCGAGGGTCTGCGCCTCCAGCCCTTCACCCTGGCGCCGCACCTCAGCAAAAGTCCATGACGTCCAGACCTTTTCAGGCCGGTCGAGCACCTCCGGTTTCAGCAAACGATGGTCAGCGGCAAACACTCCCCGCAGTGCTTCGATCGCCATCAGCGGCTGGCGATAAAGTTGTCCGGCGCTGACCTCAAGCAACCAGACAGCGCTTTGATCCGGGGTCAGACCGAGCAGCGCCAGCTCCTTGCCCTGACCGATATCGGCCACAGCGACTTTGCCATCGACACACCACACAGTCAGGAACGCCTGACCTGCCCCATCTCGTAAACCGAAGACCGGGAACGGCAGCAACGCTGCGACCGTGGCCAGCGAGGGCAATGCGCTCAACCAATCGGGATTTCGCTGCAGCCAGCGCTGCCCAACGCCGGCGAACCGGAGAATCGAGGGTTTATCGGCCTGATCGAGCCATGCCTCATCGCTTCTGTGCGCAAGGGAAGGTACCCCGTACTGAAACACAATCACGTCGTCGATCGCTGCCGCTGCCGGCGCGTCGACGATATCGACCTCGAACAGACGGCCGTCATCCTTGGTCGCAAGGTAGCGCTGGTCCGCCAGGTTGATTTCGACCACATCGTGTTCGATCACCACATTCTGCCAATGACCGACACGGGGTTCGATGCCGCGGCTGATCGTCCGCTCCTGCTGGCTATAGAACAGCACCGCGTTGTTTTCAGGGCTGGACGGCATCAGCATCAACAAGTCTTCGGGCCAGGACAGGTCTTGCCTGGCCTGAATGCACTTGCCCGTCGTCTTGTTCAGCCAAGCCCTGTCGCGCAACTGCGACCCGGCATAGCCCTCGACAACAATGAACGGAGCACAAGACCAATCACTGCTGCTGGCGGCCATGTCTGACGAGACGCTCATGTCCGGGGCATCGGTTTGTCGAAGCGCTTCACGCGGCTCGAACCGATAGTCCTCGGCGGCAAAAGCGATCTGGCAAGCGGTCAGTTCTACATGCTGCCCGCTAATCCGGTACTCGACCGTGGTGGTGCCATGCAACGCTTCTGCCGTCAGCTTCTGCGCAATCCGCAGCGCTCCATCGGCTTGTTGTCGGCAGCCGATGATGGTCGAACCTGTACGTGGATTTTTCAGACGGTAGCGATGCTGGACAGTGCCGGTCAGCACATCGACCCGCCATACCGATGGATGATCGGGATGGTAGAACCACGCATGGCCGGCGTTGACGCCTGCCAGAACCACACCCTCGTTCACCTCCAGCGGCAGGTTACGCGCGAACAGCACCCGATCCCGCGCAGTGTCGTAATAGCCGGTAGTCACCACTGGCCGGTTCGGCGAATCGAACGGCACTCTGAAGTTACGCAACGGCAAATAGGCTGCGGTCAGTTGCCCGCTTGCGACCTGAGCGCGCAAATAACGCTGCACCGGCGCCGGGATGCCGCTGGCGGTCATGGTTGCGCTACGCAGTTGAGTCGCAGCGTTGTTTTCGTAGTCGAGGACAACGGCGATCAGATGCAGGCTGCGGCCCGTCCAGTCGATCCGGAACAGCCCCTCGGCCAGCTCGATGACGCCGTCAAAACGATTCAACACGAGGCCATCGACCAGCATGTCAGGTGCGCTGTCGATGCTGTCCCGTGGTTTTGCACGAAAGCTGACCTGTTCGACCCGGGCCCAGGACGCTTGCACCGTCCAGGTCACCCGTTCCCAGCCCTGTGCTTGTTCGAAATTCACCGCCAGCAGGCCTGGCACCAACCGAATCCGGAATTGCCCCTGCGGTGCGGTGATCCGGTAGGCAATCTTCTCGCGCCACTCTGGCGGCAGGTCCGGAACCAACAGCTGACTGACCTCTGCGCTCAACTGCAGCTTGATCGTCGTGGCCATGAATACCGGATGCAGCTTGTAGAGTATGTGCGGCGCTAATGGCGTACTGAACAGGTAAAACACCCGGTTACCGAGCGCGTCATATTCCAGCTGATGTGCCAGGCGGTCGTGCAACCGCGGGTAGCGGGTTGTTGAAAAGGGCACGGTCCCGGCGCTGCCGAGTTGATATTCATAGCCGTAGTAACAGATTGGCGAACAAGGCAGCACCACCATCGTGGGCAAAGTACCCCAGACGCTGCCGACAGCAGGACGTTGAAAGGCTATGGGGATGTTGATCGCAGCATGCCGCGTGGCAGGATCATCGTCGTATTGCGGCAATTCCAGTGCACTGCCCTTCCAGGGGTAAAACTTCTGCCCTTCGAACGCCACCCTTCTGCTGTGCAGATCCACCTCAGTAATCACTGCCAGTGCGGGGAACTGCAAGACCGCACCAACGCTTTCGTAAGACTGCTGATAAGCGTCGTGAATCTGCGAGAGGTGCTCGCCGATGGCCGCAGCCTTGTCCATGATCTGCCCGAGATTGCTGGCAATCGCGGTCACCCCGATACCGACGCCCAGTAGCGGCACGGACAGCGCTGCGGCGAACGCGCCCACCGTTCCGCCCGCCGCCAGGGCGACAATATCCAGACCCAGGGCCGCCGTATTGAACGCCAGGGACGTGGAGAATCGCGCTCGCTGCTCATGATTCTCTGCCTGCGTCAGGTTGTAGATGTCGAAGCCGATATTGGCCACGGAAAATGCCACCCCGACGCCCGTGGCGGCCTGCCCGGCCAGACGTGCGGAGAACGAGGCCTGCTGCAACGCCCGCTCGGCCACCGCTAAATGGCGCACCAACTGGATGACCTGCACTGCATCGCTGGCCACACCAAAGCCCAGCTGTGCATAACTGACGTACACCTGAAGTTGCAGGGCGACGGTCAGTGTCGGCGCTGTATCGCCAGCGCGGTACTCGCGCTGGCGCATTTCACTGATCAGCGTCTGGATCGCAAAGGCGAAACTGAGTCGGCTGCCACCGTCGTGATCAGCCGTCTGCCCGGGCCTGGCCGCACCGCCCTGCACGAGTCGTTCGACGTATTGCCTGATTTTCTGAAAGCGCGAATCCCGGGTGCTGACCGTCCGGGCATTTTGCGCATTGCGCAGATCCATCAGCGTAATGCTGTGGCCGCCGTCGGCGTTTTTGCTGTGGGTATCGAGCAACGGCACGTAATCACGCGCCAGGTTGTGCTCACGGCGCAAACGCTCGGTCGCCTGCTCGAGCTCGCTGGCCCAGTAGCGTGCGTCCAGTTGCGCGAGACCGACGCCCAGTCGAGCGTTTTCCCCAAGAGATCGGGTACGGGCCAGCGCTTGCTTGTGCCAGATCGAGGCTCCCTGCGGATCGGCCAGCGCAACGTTGTGCAAAAAACTGTCCACGCGCAGATCCGATGACAGCCTGCGTTCGGCGATCGCCGCAGTGTCCAGCTCAGTGACGGTGAACTGCGCCGTGGCCATCTCACCCAGACCATAAAGCTTCGCCAGCGCGTTATCGTCCGCGCTCAGATAACGCTCTACGCCACGTTGCAACTGCGCGCCATCGGCAAATCCGTAGAGGGCGAAGTTGGGATCGTAGAAGCGATAGGCCGCGTGCTCACCGGTTCGCACTTTGGCCAGCAGCAGGGCGTGGTCGCCAGTGTCGAGCAGCAGCACCGCAGGCGCCGCACTGGCGTCCAGCGCGGCGATGATGCTGTCCAGGCGTTGCACGCCGCGAACGCTGCCGACCTCGCCGGTGGGCAAGGCGCGCAGTTCGTCCAGCGCACTGCGCAACGCCCGCGATCCAAGTTCGTCGGGACTCGCGCTGGCGCTGGCGACATGCCCGACCAACGCCCGTTCCGCCGGCTCGCCGGCTGCCACTGCGGCGCCCATCAGCAGCGCCAGCGGATAACAGCGGCGCCCCGGGTCGCCCGCGTTGTGCTGCAACAGATCCTGCGGCAACTGCTTGACCGACACCGCGCCGGCCTTGAAAAAGATGTCACGCACTTGTCCGCTGCGCTGCAGGATCTGCGTGCGAAACTCCCGCTGCGCGCTGTGCTTGATCTGGCCGATACGTTCGCCCCACTGGCGCAGCGTCAGCGGCTCGGACATGGCTTGAACCTTGAGCTCGCGGGTCGTCGATGTGGCCGTCGGCAGGTCGCGTCCCAGCCCGTTCTCGAACGCCGCCGAGCGGCGCTGGCGCACGGCTTTTTCAATCGCATCGTAGCGCGCGAAAGTGCCGTCACGGTCGGTGGCGATGGCCAGGTCGCGCACCTGTTGCCAGGTATCGGCGAACCCGACATCGTCCACGCTCGTTGCGCCGAAAATCCCCCCGAGCACGACTCGCATCGCGGGGCTCAGTTGTTCCAGCGGCAGCGTACCGTGGGCGATCCGGCTGAACAGTTCGTTGAGATGGCTGACCGATTCCGCACCATGGGAGGTCGGCACAACCACAGGTCCTTGCGCCAGCACTTGCTGACGGGCGTCGAAGTCGATGACCACGGCTTGAGCGAAATTGACCTCCCCGCTCAACTTGTCTCGCATCGCTCGAATGAACGGCTCGCCCAGATCATCCATCAAGCGTTGCAGCACTGAGGTCAACAGCACCGGTTTGCCCTCGACAACGGGCCAGCCGCGCTCGAAGGTCAGGCTTCGATCGCTGAGCAGGTTGGACAAGCGTCCGGCATAACGAGACTTGAGCTTTCCCTCGGCCCACCGGGCGTGTTCCTTCTCCAGCCAGTCTTTTTCCGTGCCCCTGACGATCCAGCCGGAAATGGTTTCCTCTTCGGTATTGACGTTGTAGCCCTCGCGCAGACGCTGTTGCGCCAGCACCTGACGAGTGAAAAACGGATCGCAATTGGCTTCGATATATTCATGTAATCCGGCGAGTGCCGCGCCCGGGCCGGTGAGCGTTACCGTACCCGCCGCGTCATTGCGGATACCGTCCCGATAATAGGTGACAACCGCTTTAAGCAATTGGTAGGCATAAGCTTCATTCCAGCTGGTGAAGTTCGACCTGACCAACATCTCTTCAATGACTGTCGCCGCGACCGTGGTCAGGGTCTCACCGTCGGCCCATCCAGTTGCCGAGTTGGCCATGCGCTTTTCAACTTCAGCGAGCACGTCGTAATTAAGCCGAATGACTTGCATGATCGACATCGTCATGCCGCTGCCCGGCTGGGCGATGAAATGAGCGTTCATTTCTTCATTGATTTGCAGCCCCATGCGAAAGCCGTTCTCCGCAGCCTCCACGACTTTTGGCGCTATGAACAGTTCAAGGACGTCGGGTTTGCTGCGAGCAAAATCCTCGAGAAGTTGTTTATGTTGCTCTGGAAGACTGTCGGTCCTGTCAGGGTAATGCTGCGGATCGCGCCCCGGCATCAACTGCGGATTGTTGTTCAACAGAAGTTGCAGGACTGCGATTTTCTGCGTCTGACTGTAATCAGTGATATCGACACCGCCCAACTTGTCGAGCAGTGGCGGCAGATAATCCATGTCGGTATAACGCCCGCCTTCACGAAATTCCGCCTGCAAGCGCACCACATCGCTCGCTGCGGCGAAGTTGCCGCGCATCGACACTTCGCGCTGGTAAACGTCCGCCAACAAGTCATCGGCAAAGGCGTGAGTGACATCGCGTAATTGCAGATCCGGACCCACCATCGCCAGATGGCTGTCGAGGCAGCGCTGACGAAAAGCCTGCAGCGACGCGCGGTCCTTGCCATAAGCACGCACCATCAGATCGATGCGTGCTTCATCGGTCCGCCCCTTCCACCTCGGCTGGCTGAGGTAGTCGAACATCTGCTGTTTCAACACCCGTGCACGCTCTTCAATCATCGTCGCCAATTGCGCGGCATGGTTGAGCTGGTCGCCACCGGTCGTCATGACATCAGCCCTGGCACTGTCGAGGATGACCCGGTTCATCTCGAAAGCCAGCAACGCATCGCTGTCGTACCAGAGATTGAAGCGGTAACCCTCCGCCGCCATCACCTGGCGCCAGATATTCATGTAATCGCGCTGATTGACCCCGACTTCGCTTCCGCCAACCCAGACGAAATGGATGACTTTCGGCACCGGCCGGGTCGGCCCCGACAACATTTCCACGGTCGTCGAAAGCCGTGACAGATAACGTTGCAGCCCTCGCGCAATGTCATCGACAACCACCGGAACAGGGTTTTTTTTGCGTTTCAACAGCACTGCAAGTTGCTCTTGAAACAGGCTCGCCAGGGTCAACAACGACACCGGGTCGGTCGTTTGACCGGCTTGCTGGTAATAGTCGTTCAGCGCTTGATATTGGTGGGTGGCAGAAAGCTCCCGCAATGCTTTTGAGAGTACGGAATACTCTTGCGCAGAAATGAATGCTCGCCCGAACGAGTAATCGTTTTTTAAAGCCATCACACACTCCTTGTTTACTTAATGGCCCATTGACGCGCGCACTTTCGCGCCGCTGCAGAGCGGTAAATTGATTTGAACGACACTCGACAAGTGCTATGAACACAGCACCCTAGTGGGCGAATACGCGCCACACAAACAACAAGGAATACAAAGCTTGTCCCCGGCAATATCTGATAACACCGAAGCACTATGCTGTAACGGCTGCGAAATAATTAGCGGACCGGCGCGACCGTCGGGCAAAAAAAATGGCCCTGCCCTGTGGGGCATGACCATTGTTTATTGCTGGTGGAAAACAATTGAAACTTCAATCGGACTTACAACCGCTCAAACTTTCCCAAAGCTGAATATTGAATGAGCGGAGGGCTTTTCAGGAAAGCGGTTTTTCACCATACCAACGCGGCGTATAAACCCATTCACCGCCCCCGGCACGGGCGAAGGTGCAGGTGGTCGAAGAGCCGATCAGCACCATGGTGCGCATGTCCACCTGTTCCGGTGTCAATGCGCCCAGGGTCGTGGTGCGCAGCGTCTGCCCCGGCCGGCCGATGTCCCGACCGAGCACCACCGGTGTTTCAGGCGAGCGGTGCTGCGCAACGATCTCCAGTGCGCGGCCCAGTTGCCACGGGCGCGCCCGGGAAATCGGGTTGTAGAACGCCAGGGCCAGATCCGCTTCGGCGGCCAGATCCAGACGTTTCTCGATGATCGCCCAGGGCTTGAGGTTGTCCGACAGCGACATCACACAGAAGTCGTGGCCCAGCGGCGCACCGGCCTGAGCCGCAGTGGCCAGCGAGGCGGAGACGCCGGGGAGGATTTCCAGATCAACGCTGTGCCACGCCAGATCGTCCGATTCGTGCAGGGCTTCGAGCACCGCAGCGGCCATGGCGAATACGCCCGGGTCGCCCGAGGAAACCACGATCACCGAGCGGCCTTCGGCGGCGAGCCTGAAGGCATGGCGGGCACGCTGCATTTCTTCACGATTGTCGGTGCAGTGCTGCACCTGATCGTCGCGGAACGGGCCGGCCATGCGCACGTAGGTTTCATAGCCCAGCACATCGGTGGCGCGGGCCAGTTCGGCTTTCACCGCTGGCACCATCAGTTCGGCGGCGCCGGGGCCAAGACCAATGACCGCGAGGCGACCGCGCGGGCGGCCGATCTGCGCGACGTCCAGCGGTTGCTCGGCAATCGCGATCGCCAGATGTTCTGCGCTGATCACGGTCGCCGCTGGCACTGCCACGCGGGCCAACGTCTGAAGATCGCTTTGCGCCGCGACGAAGCGCAGTGGCACGCCCAACTCGAGCGCAGCTTCGCGCAAAGTCGATGCGGCCATTTCAGCGTCTGCTGCCACCAGACACGCCAGTGCCGGCACGGCGACACTGGCCTGTTGCAACGCAGCGCGAACGGCGTTCGGCAGATCCGCCACGTCAGCGCTCACTGCCACCGCCACACTGCGCGGGTAAATCAGCAATTCATCGGCGCTGGCCACCCGCTGCACACTGCTCACATGAATCGACCGCTGCGCCTGCGGATCCTGCGGCAACTGCGCCTGATCGAGCCATGGCGCCGCGCCTTCGATGCGCACGCTGTGCCCGGCGAGCAGGTCGGAAACGAAGCGTTTGCCCGATTCCAGATCCGCCAGTGCGTAGCCGCTTGGCGGATTGAGCAGGCAGGTACCAAAGCGCAATTCGCCGCTGGTGGTGATCGCCGGCGCCACTTGCAACGCCGCCGCGATGTCCCGGGCCATGACGTTGACCCCACCGAGTCCACCCAGCAATGGCACCACCGCGCTGCCGTCTTCGGCCACCGCCAGCACCGCTGGTTCGGCGCCTTTCTCCAGCAACAGCGGCGCCAAGGTGCGAATGACAATGCCGGCCGCGCACAGGGCAATGATCGGCGTGTCCTGTTGATACAACGCGCGCAGGGTCGCGCCGAATTCCTGATAGCTGCTGTCGGCGCCTTCAACCCGTCCGGCAAGGCCATGGATTTGCGCCGCCGGGTAGACCTGCTGAATGCGCCGCGCCGTCGCGAGGCTGCCCTGGCCGAGAATGACGATGGCGGGAGTCGCTTGGCTCATCAACCTTGCCACCGTTCGCCCGGGACGATGATCAGCGAGAAGTACGGCGAGGACATCGGCTCGACCTGATCCATCGGCACGATCTTCTGGTTGGCCATGGTCGCGCGCTCGACATACAACGCACGCTCGGCGAGGCCGAGTTCTTCCAGCACCTGACGGACCTTGGGAAAGTTGCGCCCCAGTTTCATGATCACCGCCGCATCGGCATCGGCCAGACGCCGTTTCAGTTCTTCGTGGGGCAGCACGCCGGAAAGCACCGACAGGCTCTGATTGCGATACACCAGCGGCGCGCCGAGCACCGAAGCGCCGCCGAGCATCGAGCACACGCCGGGCACCACTTCGGCCTCGTAACGGCTGGCGAGACGATCATGCAAATACATGTAGGAGCCGTAGAAGAACGGGTCGCCTTCGCAGATCACCGCTACGTCGCGGCCGGCGTCCAGATGCTCGGCGACCGCCACAGCGGCTTCGTCGTAGAAATCACTGATCACCTGCTCATACGACAGCGGCGCCGGCAACGCCTCGGTGGTCACCGGATAGACCAGCGGCAGCAGGTTCTGCGCCTCGACCAGATGCGCCTCGATGATCCCGAACGCATTGCCCTTCTTGCCCTTGGCCACGAAATACGCGACCACCGGCGATTCGCGCAGCAGGCGCAAGGCTTTGACAGTGATCAGTTCCGGATCACCGGGGCCGACACCGAGGCCGATCAGACGTCCTTTGGCCTGCATCATTCGATCTCCGTGGCGAGGGCATTGACGGCGGCCGCGGCCATGGCGCTGCCGCCCAGCCGACCCTGCATGATCACGAACGGCACGCCGCGACTGTCGGCGGCCAGCGCCGCTTTCGATTCGGCAGCGCCGACGAAGCCGACCGGGAAGCCAAGGATCAGTGCCGGTTTCGGCGCGCCGGCGTCGAGCATTTCCAGCAAGTAGAACAGCGCGGTCGGTGCGTTGCCGATCACCACCACACTGCCTTCGAGGTGCGGGCGCCACAGTTCCAGCGCGGCAGCCGAGCGGGTGTTGCCCAACTCGCGGGCGAGCTCCGGCACGCTGTCGTCGCGCAAAGTGCAGATCACTTGGTTATTGGCCGGCAGGCGCGTGCGGGTCACGCCTTCGGAGACCATCCGCGCGTCGCAGAGAATCGGCGCACCGGCCGCCAGTGCATCGCGCCCGGCCTTGCCCGCGCCCTCGGAGAATTGCAGACCGTCGATGGCCTCGACCATGCCGCAGGCGTGGATCACTCGCACCGCAAGTTTTTCCAGATCGGCGGGAATGCGCGCCAGATTGGCCTCGCGGCGAATGATCGCGAAGGAGTTGCGATAGATCTCCTGACCGTCGCGGATGTAATCAAGCATCAAGGGGGCTCCGGGAGCGGGCGTCGAGCAGGGTCGCGGCCGCTTCAATAGTAAGATTGCAGGCGTGCAGCGTGCCGAATCCGGGCTGTGCTGCATCGCGAAAATAGAGGTCGTAATGACCGGGGGCAACGGCCAGCAGCGTCGCTGGCGCGCAGTGGGCGGCGGCGCAGGAGCGCGAGCAACCCGACAGGTGCACGCTGAGGCCTGCGGGCAGCAGAGGTGCAAGTTGCCGGGCATCCTGTTTGGTGTCGGCAAGGCCTTTGCCGCAGCCATCGGCGCCGGTGCAGGCGATCAGGCGAGCCAGTGGCTCGGCCTCGGTCGTCAACAGGCCCAACGCCCGCAACTGCTCAAGCACGTTGTCGGTATCAGTGGCTTTCACGTTCGGCAGCAGCAGGCTCTGCCACGGCGTGAAGCGCAGACTGCCATCGCCAAATTGACGGGCCAGTTGTGCCGCGCCCCGCAGCATCGCCGGATCAAGTCGGCCCAGTGGCGGCACCGCGCCGACGTAGCAGCGACCTTGCGTGTTTTGCTGATGAGCGCCGATGTGCAGCGCGTCTGCCGACGTCGGGCGCTGCCAATTGCTGATCGCCTTGAGCGATACGCGCTCGCGCAACGACTCAAGGAACGCGAGCCTGGGCAACTCGTCGAGCAGATGGCGCATCCGTGTTTGCTCTGGCCGGGCCAGGTCGAGGAACAACTCCAGCGCGGCGACCACCAGTGCGTGAGCATTGTCCAGGCTCACAGCGCCGAGAGGGCGATCGGTCGGGCAACCGGCCAGACCGAATGCCCAGAGGATTTCGCCGTCACGCTCGAATGCCGACAGCCACAGATCATGCGGATGTTCGAGCATCACCAGGGCTTCGCCGCCATCGAGCTGCACGGCGAACTTGGCGCTCAACTCATGGAAGCGCGGATGACTTTGCAAGGTGTCGAGGATTTGCCCTGCGAGCGGGCGCGTGTCGAACAGCATCTGCCGATCGATGCCGGCAGCCGGGCTGAGCATCAGATTGCGCACATCGTCGCCGGCGGCGTGCTTCGGCCCAAGGCCGGCGGCCAGCAAACACTCGATCAGCGCTGCCGATTGCGCACCGATGCCGCGAATCTGCAGGTTGCCGCGATTGGTCGCTTCGATCGCTCCGCTCGCAAACGCTTCGGCGGCAGCGGCCACCGCATCGGCCTGATCGGCACTGATCGAACCGCCATCAAGCTTGATCCGGCAGATACCGCCGTCCAGTGCCTGGACGATACGCAGCAACCCCGGGCAGGCCGAGGGGCGTAAGGCAGTGGACATCGGGCGTTCGTTCAAGGGGCTGACCGGTTGTGTGGCAGAAGCGCTTCGCGGGCGAAGGCGCGGTATTATGCCTGCTTTGCCCACCGGTATGAAAAGTCTGCCCTCTGTCTCGACCGGTGGGGCAGGCAGGCTTCAGTTGTTGCCTCTGCCGCGCGCTCAGGTCAGGGCGATAATCTGCTTTTCGCGCCGCTCACCCAATAACGCAATAATCCTGGCTCTCGAGAAACAGTAATCATCGGCATCTATAAGAGCCTTGTAGCAATCAACAGCAAGGTTGCCCACTATCTGCTCGGCATTGAAGCGTTGCTCAAGCACATTGCCCGGAACAGGCTCTTTGACGGCAAACGAAATGACGACCATCGTAATCGTTGATTCCGCAGATACGCTGCCAAGCATGAAGCGAATCGACTTGCCCTCTTGCAGAATATTTCGCTGAAGCAACTCAAGGGCCGCACCGTTGCTCTCCAGTTGCGAGTTCAGATTGGCAATTACCTGTTGGTTAAAAACTGCCGGCGCCCAACCTTGCAAGAGTTCTTGTGCCAACTCCAGCAGAGTAAAAGTATCGGGCGTAGTGACCGGCGCGCTGATAACCGGATCGTCGAAAAACAAAGCACCGGTGACTTTCAAAGCCGTTTTATTGGCGTCATTCCATGCGTCGCATTCAACAGCATCGGGAACTTTATGCGAGGCGACCGTTTGTGAATAAAGCAGCGCATCGAGACTGTCGTCAATGTCAGATGCCGTCAGCTCTTTACTCACCAGCACTAATGCCCCTGCGCATACGAAAACCTTCGAAATCGCGAACATTTGCATCTCCCACAAAAAAACCAGAGGCTTGCGCCTCTGGCATTAATCACTTTCAGACCGATTGGCCAAATTCGTAGCTGAGCGCTTTCTCACGTTGCTCCGTCAGAGCCTTGACAATCAATGGTTCTACCATTGCATAGTCTTCCTCATCCATATACATCGTGGCACCGGCGTTATAAATCTCCACAGCAGATGTTGCCCATTCTACAAACAGTACTTTGGTAGGTTGAGCCGAAGCCAGATATTGCACAGCAGCGATTGCCAGGGTGATACCACCCTCATCATCCTGCGAAGCCGCACTCATGCAAAAGTTGCCACCTTCGGCTTTCTTCGAGTTGTTCTCGAACAGCGTCAGGGCCTGTGGTTCATTTTTCAGCGCATCCATGGTCGCATCTGCCACAGAGGACAATACTTTAAGGGCTGCCTGGCCCTGTCCTACTGCTGCACCAACAGCGGTATGCAGAACAGACAGGACAACATTATCCATGGTCAATTTTTGCGAAGTAGCGGTATATCGATTATAAGGCTGGCTGAAAGCAAACCAGCCAGCCAGTTTCATCAATCGCATAAACTCGTTATAGCGCTGTTCTTTTTGGTTGGACGCCGGATATTTGAGCAAGGCAACCAGATCAGCGTACATGTAGGTGTTTTTAACGATTCGCTTGCTGCGCTTGGACATGCTTGCATCAAAGCCTGCAATACCCGAGCCCATGATTGCAGCATTCAGTTCATCTTTATCAACCGGCAAGCTACTGCCAACACTTGCCGAACGCGAGCGCAGCACTGGCTGCGCAGCGATAAACTCATTGGTTTGTGCAATCAAACTAAACCGCTCAACAGCGGAGATTACATCTTTATTCAGCTCAGTCATAAATGAATTCCTTTCATGATTAAAACACCGACTTGGTGTGGAAAACAAACTAACCACAGCACCGGAGTTAATCAAATCGAAAATCCATGCATTTAATTTCAGACCGTCATACAAACCATCAAACAAAGCTGTACAACTAATATCAAGCGCCCCGAGCCAACTCAATTTCACGCGTGCGCATATCAAGCACTGCAGCAGCCAACTGAAGCCGATTTTCATTTATCGCGGCAGACCTGATCAAAAAGCGCCTGGAGCGGATATCAAGCTCCGAACCCGTATGCTGAATAGTCCAGAACAAATAGGTAGAGGACCACTTCGCATCAAGCAAGCGAACATTACTGACGACAATCTCCAACTCCCTATTGAAATTGTACTGAGCAGGAGAAAAACGAAAATCGCTCCATTCCCGAGCGCTGCCTCTAAATACGTCTATGGCGTCCGAATGTGTCTCAAGCATATGGAACGCTTCCTTCATTAGCGCGACTTTCTCCCGACTTAGTTGTTGCGACAAGGATCGCGCCCAGACGTCCAGCGCATTGCCGGTAAAGTTCTTGTCAACATGGATTACCGGAGCTTGTTCCAGGCTCCAGCCGACAGACCAAAGCACCCCGGAATAATATTCGAACCAAGCAGCTGGCTCACTGTTTCTGTTATGACGCAAATCGGCTCTGTACTCTGCCCAGCGCATACTGTCTTTGACGAATCGTTTGTCTTCCGCAGTCAACCCGGAAAAGTAGGACAACAGATTATTCCCCATCACCGTCGCACTGCCTTGGTCGGGCAGTGCTGAGATACTGTTCAAAACATCGCTCATTTCAATTATCCATTTGATTGTTCAATTTACTAAAAAAGTACCTTCCGGATAGCCACAAGCACTTCCAGCGGAACGCCAATTCAATACTTGCGAAGAACTCGAAAAATCACAAAAGACAATGTAAACATTGAATGTCGGCGATCCTCAAAAAAGGACAGCAGCCAGTTATCGATTGTCGCGTTATCATGTCGCCCGCTTCGCTGGACGCAGGATCTGGAGTATGAAATGGGCGATTGGCTGACCGTTGTGGGTATTGGTGAAGACGGCTTCAAAGGCCTGGGCAAGAACGCCCGGCGTGCTCTGATGGGCGCTTCGCGGATCGTCGGCGGCCAGCGTCAGCTGGATCTGCTGCCGCCGTGCATCGGCGGCGAGCGGCAATTGTGGCCGAGTCCGTTTTCCCTAGCGCCGGTGCTCGAGTCGCGTGGCGCGCCGGTCTGCGTGCTGGCCAGCGGTGATCCGATGTTCTACGGCGTCGGTGCCAGCCTGGCGCGTCAGGTGCCGAGCGCCGAGATGTCGATCATTCCCGCCCCTTCGTCCTGCGCACTGGCGGCGGCGCGCCTGGGCTGGCCGTTGCAGGAGGTGACGATTGTGTCGCTGGTGGCGCGTCCGCTGGCGGCGCTCAATGCGCATCTGTTCAGCGGCGTGCGTCTGTTGTTGCTGAGCAATGACGGCAGCAGCCCGGCCGCCGTTGCGCAATTGCTCTGCGAACGTGGTTTCGGCCCAAGTCGCATGACTGTTCTGGAGCATCTGGGCGGCGACGCCGAGCGACGTATCGAACGCAGCGCCAGCAAATGGAGCGATGCGGCGGTCGCCGACCTCAACGTCGTCGCTGTCGAGTGCCTGGCCGACCCCGGTGTTACCGGCCTGTCACGCCTCGCCGGTCTGCCCGATTCGGCGTTCCGTCACGACGGCCAGCTGACCAAGCGCGACGTGCGCGCCATCACCCTCGCCCGCCTGGCGCCGAAGCCCGGCGAACTGCTCTGGGATGTCGGCGCCGGCAGCGGTTCGATCGGCATCGAGTGGATGCGTGCGCACCCGAGCTGTCGCGCCATCGCGGTCGAGGCCGACGAGGGCCGTCAGCAATTGATCGAACACAACCGCGATGCGCTGGGCGTACCCGGCTTGCACCTGATTCGCGGCAAGGCGCCGCAAGCGCTCAATGGCCTTGAACGTCCAGACGCTGTTTTCATCGGCGGCGGCGTCACCCGTGAGGGTGTATTCGAGACCTGCTGGGACCAGCTCAAGCCCGGCGCCCGTCTGGTGGCCAACGCCGTGACCCTGCAAAGCGAAGTCACCCTGATGCACTGGCGCGAACAATACGGCGGTGAGCTGACGCGCATTCATGTCGCCCAGGCGCAACCGCTCGGCGAGTTCGACACCTGGCGTCAGGCATTGCCGATCACCCTGCTGGAACTGGTCAAACCCCTCGATGCGTGACGAAACCGCCGAACAACCCGCGCCCCTGCGCAGCGGCCTCACCACCGGCAGCTGCGCCACCGCCACCAGCCTCGCCGCCGCGCGCCTGTTGCTCACCGGCATCAGCGCCGACGCGGTGCACATCACGCTGCCCAAGGGCAAACAGGTGCAGATGCGCCTGGAGTTCTGCCGCTTGAGCGAGGGCGGCGCCGAGGCCGGTACGATCAAGGATGCTGGCGATGACCCTGACGTCACTCACGGCGCCCTGCTCTATTCACAGGTGCGCCTGTCCGCCGAACCGGGAATCCACTTCAACGCCGGTGTCGGCGTCGGCACGGTGACCCGACCCGGCCTGGTATTGGCCGTCGGCGAGCCGGCGATCAATCCGGTGCCGCGCAAAATGATCAGCGATCACCTCGCCTTGCTCGCCGCCGAAACCGGTTATGGCGGCGGCTTCGAAGTCACAGTCAATGTCGAGGGCGGCGCAGAACTGGCGCTGAAAACCATGAATCCACGGCTGGGCATTCTTGGCGGCCTGTCGATCCTCGGCACCAGCGGCATCGTCCGGCCATTTTCCTGCGCCGCTTACATCGCCTCGATTCATCAGGGCATCGACGTAGCGAAAACCAATGGTTATCTGCACATCGCCGCGTGCACCGGCAACGCCAGCGAAGACACCATGCGCCGGGTCTATGACCTGCCGGAAATCGCCCTGATCGAGATGGGTGATTTCGTCGGTGCGGTGCTCAAGCATCTGCGCAAAGTACCTGTGGATAAACTCAGCCTGTGCGGCGGCTTCGGCAAGATCAGCAAACTCGCCGCCGGGCATATGGATCTGCACTCACGGCATTCGAGCATCGATTTGCCGCAACTGGCCGAGTGGGCGGCGGCGATTGGCGCGGATGCGGCATTGCAACAAGGCATTCGCGAAGCCAATACCAGCCAACAAGCCTTGGCCATGGCCAGCGCGGCGGGCATCGCTTTAGGGGATGAGGTGTGTCGCCACGCATTGAATTTCGCCCGCAGCGTGGTACCGGCACAGGTCCAGGTCGAGGTGTTTGCCATTGATCGTCAGGGCGGGATTGTCGGGCATGCCGGAGGTTTTGTATGAAGCGGATCTTGTTGCTCGGCGGCGTGACTGAAGCGCTGGCGATTGCCCGCACGCTCGGCCCGCAACATATCTACAGCCTCGCCGGCGTTGGCCGGGTGCCGAGCGATTTGCGCTGCCAGGTTCGGGTCGGCGGCTATGGTGGCGCTGAGGGTCTGGCGCAGTTCATCGCCGATGAACGCGTCGATCTGCTGCTCGACGCTACACACCCGTACGCCGCACAAATCAGCGCCAACGCCGCCCGGGCGGCACAGCTTGCCGGCATTCCCTGCTGGGCCTTGCGCCGCCCCGCCTGGCAGCCGCAAGCAGGCGATGACTGGCGCGAGGTCAGTGACTGGGCCGAACTGATCACAGCGCTGCAACCGTTCCACCGCCCGCTGTTCACCCTCGGCCGCGAACCGCTGCAACACCTCGACGAAATCCCCGCCCACCAGTTCTGGACTCTGCGCGCTCTCGACGTTTATCCCGGCAACACGCGCTGCGAAGTGATCGGCGCCCGTGGGCCGTTTCTGCTGGAAGACGAGCGAGCGCTGTTCGAGCGCCGGCAGATCGATGTATTGATCAGCAAGAACAGCGGCAGCAGCGCCACCGAGCCGAAGCTTGAAGTGGCGCGCGAGCGTGGCGTTCCGGTGCTGGTGTTGAAGCGCCCGGGGTTGCCGGGGGTTGATCGGGAGTTTGAATCAGTCGCTGAAGTCCTCGCTGCCCTTTCCCACTGAATCGGCACGGCCCTTTGTGGGAGCGAGCCTGCTCGCGAAGACGTCAGCACCAGTAGCCTTCCATTGTCTGACACAGCGCTTTCGCGAGCAGGCTCGCTCCCACATGACTCCGGCTCGGCGGAATTTATGTCTCGATTCCTACAACCCGGCCAGACACCACCCACATAAATTCAAAACAACACCGACTTTCAGCGTTCAGGCACACCACTTACCCTTCGGCCTTTGAACTCAAAGGCGTGATATTCAATGTCAGAGAAATTTCTTCCTTTTGACGTTCGGGACTACCTGAAAACCCCAGCGGATCTGGGCCAATACATCAAGGGCTGTGAACTGGAAGACTCGGGAGATGGGCAACTTAACCGAGCAGCAGGTCGAGACGTTATGCAGACCATACGAGCACGAATAGAGACCGATGCGGATTTCGCCCAGGCATTGCGAGTCGAAGCCGCTACACTCATTCACAGCGGCGAAATCGAAACGGGGCGCAGACTGTTACAACTTTTGCAGCAAGCACTGCGACACCAAACCGCACGACGCTTTTTTACTTATCGGCCCTGATCAGGCTAAATGGGCCGCGCCTGATCGCCCACCCAACGGACCTGTCCCATGAACCGACGCCGGTTAGCATTTGCCTGGATCGCCTGCTTTGCAGTGCTGTTCAACATGCTCGCCATGCCGCTGAGCGGGGCGATGGCGCAGGCGGCCAGTTCACCGGCCGAGCAGATACTGTGGAGCAGTTTCTGCACCGGCAGCGGCATGAAGATGGTGGCGATCGACATCGGTGCCACGGATCAGAAGGCCCCGCAAAACGACAACCATTCGAACATGCAGCACTGCTGGTGTTGCTCAGGCGGGGCGCCATTGCTGGCGCTGCCGGGGCATTCGCCGCAGCTGTATTTCGCGCAATTTGAAAGCAACCGCAGCGTTGCGCCCGCCTCCCTGCAAACCCCGACGCCGCGCCAGCAATGGCCGAGTCTCAATCCCCGTGCCTCCCCTCTGGTCTGATTGGTTCGCGCCCTGAATCCGCGTTTCAAATCGTTCTGGAGAACTGCCATGTTGAAGAAACTCTTCGTCCTCGCTGCGCTGCTTTTGCCGGCGTGCTTTGCCCATGCCCACGAATACAAGGTGGGTGCGCTGGAAATCGCCCATCCGTGGTCGCAGGAACTGCCGCCGAATGCGCCGACCGTCGCCGCCTATTTCATCATTCACAACACCGGCAAAAGCGCCGATCGCCTGCTCAGCGTCGACTCGCCCATCGCTGCACAAGCGCAGTTGCATGAGCACGTCATGCAGGGCGATCTGATGAAGATGCAGCAGGTGCCAAGCGTGCAAATCCCCGCCGGCGGCACCGTGACCTTCGCGCCGATGGCCTACCACGTGATGCTGCTCAACCCGAGCGATCGCAGCCTGCTCAGTGACGGCAAGCGTTTCCCGATGACCCTGCATTTCGAAAAGGCAGGTGACGTCAGCGTTGAAGTTGCCGTGCAGAAGAAACCGCCGGAATCGGCCCAGGGCCACGTGCACGCTCAGTAACTGTTTCGGCTGACTTCGCCCATGCGTCCGTTGCGCGCCAGGCCCGTCCCGCATCACCGTCAGACTCAAGCGCTGACGCGTGGCAGCTGGATCGCCCTGTTCGCCATGTTGATGATCTTCATCGGTCCACTGATTTCTCAGTCGATGCCGATGGATCAGCACGCCTCGACGTCGATGCCAATGAGCATGGACATGTCGATGGACATGCCCGGCATGGATCACAGCGGCCATGACGCCCAGCCTGCTGCCGAGCATTGCCCGCCGCAATCTTCGCATCACGTGCTGTGGGAAAAGTGCGGCTATTGCAGCCTGCTGTTCAATTGCCCGGCACTGACCGGCGGCGGCGATTTCGTCGCTTTCAACATCCCGCCACCCAACACCTTCACCACACCCTCCCCGCGTCTGGGCCATGCCCGCCAACCCTTCTTCCCCGGCGCCCGCACCCGCGCCCCGCCCATCGCCACGTAAACACGCACCTCTGATTGCACACGGTTGAGAAGACAGCGCCAGGCTGCCGACCGTGGTGTTTACGACTGTTCGATGGAAATTGTCATGTCCAGGTTTACTGCTGTCCCCTGCGCGGAATCTGCCCGCGCGCACTTTGCCCTGAACGAATCGCGGATTCGTTGCAGGCACGCTATTGCCGTCCTTTGCGGCGTACTGCTGACACCGCTGGCGCTGGCCGACGCTCACGCCGGCCATGAACATGAACTGAGCCCGACGGTGATCACTGCCATCGCCCCGAGCTCGCCACTGACGATCGTCACTAACCCCAAGGATCCGCGCCAACCGGTGCCGGCCAGTGACGGCGGCGATTACCTGAAGACCATTCCCGGCTTCGCTCTGGTGCGCAATGGCGGCACCAACGGCGATCCGGTGCTACGCGGCATGTTTGGTTCGCGCCTGAACATCCTCACCAACGGCAGCATGATGCTCGGCGCCTGCCCTGGCCGGATGGACGCGCCGACCTCGTACATTTCGCCGGAAACCTACGACAAACTCACCGTGATCAAAGGCCCGCAAACCGTGCTTTGGGGTCCCGGCGCATCGGCCGGTACGGTGCTGTTCGACCGTGAGCCGGAGAACTTCGGCGAACTCGGCACGCGCGTCAACGCCAGCCTCCTGGCTGGCTCGCATGGACGTTTCGACAAGGTTGTCGACGCCGCTGCCGGCGGTCCTCTGGGTTACGTGCGGGTGATCGGCAACACTGCGCATTCCGATGACTATCGCGACGGCAACAACGACATCGTCGCCTCGCGTTACGACAAGTGGAACGGCGATATCGCACTGGGCTGGACGCCGGATGCCGACACCCTGATCGAACTCACCGCCGGCAAGGGCGATGGCCAGGCACGGTATGCCGGGCGCGGCATGGACGGTTCGCAATTCCTGCGCGAGAGCCTCGGTCTGCGCTTGGAAAAATCCAACATCAGCGAGGTGCTGGAAAAACTGGAAGCGCAGGTCTACTACAACTACGCCGACCATGTGATGGACAACTACACCCTGCGCACCCCGTCCGGCACCGGCATGATGGCGGGACCAATGGCGTCCAACGTCGACCGACGTACCCTCGGTGCACGGATCAAAGCAACCTGGCGCTGGGCTGATGTTCAGCTGATCACCGGCCTCGACGCACAGACCAACGAGCACCGTCAGCGCAGCTCAATGGGCATCGATACCTACAAGGACGTGCCGTACAGCAAGGACGCCGATTTCCATAACTACGGCGTGTTCAGCGAAATGACCTGGTACGCCACCGAGCGTGATCGCTTGATCACTGGCGCTCGGGTCGATCGCGCCTCGGCCAAGGATTACCGGCAAACCACAGGGTCGGGGATGATGTCCCGCCCCAACCCGACCGCCGACGACACCCGCGCCGACACCCTGCCCAGCGGCTTCATCCGTTACGAGCATGACCTCGCCGATAGCCCGACCACGCTTTATGCAGGCCTCGGCCACGCGCAACGCTTCCCGGATTACTGGGAGTTGTTTTCGCCCAAGTCCGGCCCGGCAGGATCGGTCAACGCGTTCGACTCGATCAAACCGGAAAAGACCACGCAGTTCGACTTCGGCGTGAACTACAAGAGCGCCGACCTCGAAGCCTGGGCCTCGGGTTACATCGGTGTGGTACGCGATTACATCCTGTTCGACTACACGCCGGGAATGATGGGCATGAGCACCTCGCGCGCCGAGAACATCGACGCGCGGATCATGGGTGGCGAACTCGGAGCTGCCTACAACCTGACCGACAACTGGAAAGCCGATGCGACCCTGGCCTATGCCTGGGGCAAGAACAGCAGCGACGGCTCGGCATTACCGCAGATGCCGCCGCTGGATGCGCGCTTCGGCCTGACCTACAGCGAGGCCAAGTGGAGCGCCGGCGCATTGTGGCGAGTGGTCGCCGCGCAGCACCGCATCGACGCGAACAAGGGCAACGTGGTCGGCAAGGATTACGCCCAGAGCTCGGGCTTCGGCGTGTTCTCGCTCAACGGCGCGTACCGCATTAACCAGCACTGGAAAGTCAGCAGCGGCGTCGACAACCTGTTCGGCAAAGCCTACGCCGAACACCTGAATCTGGCCGGCAATGCCGGCTTCGGCTATCCGGCCAACGACCCGCAAGCGCTCAATGAACCGGGGCGCACGCTCTGGACCAAAGTGGATATGAGTTTCTGACACCCACCCATGTGGGAGCGAGCCTGCTCGCGAAGACGGCGCCACGGTCGGCATTGATATCGACTGAACAACCGCTTCGCGAGCAGGCTCGCTCCCACAGGTAAACAAACAACGAAAAGAACCAAGCCCAGCGGAGCACACGTGATGCAAAAGCCTCAACCCAATTTCTACAACCTGGCCTGGCGCTGGCATTTCTATGCCGGGCTGTTCGTCGCGCCGTTCATGGTGATGCTGGCCCTGACCGGGATCATTTATCTGTTCAAACCGCAGCTCGATTCGCTGATGTACAGCAGCCTGCTCGAAGTGCCGGCCGGGCACCACACGGTGCCGGCCGATGACTTGCTGCAACGGGTGAAAAGCGCTTACCCACAAGGCCAGGTCACTCAGTATCTGCCGCCGTTGAATGCTGAGCGCAGCGCGCAATTCGTGGTGAAGAACGCCGGTCATGAACTCAACGTGTTCGTCGATCCGTACCACGGTGACATCCTCGGCGAGCAGGATGCCAAGCAGAACCTGCAAGCCATCGCCCGTGCGATCCACGGCGAATTGATGATCGGCACAGTCGGCGATCGCCTGATCGAAATGGCCGCTGGCTGGGGCGTGGTGCTGGTGGTCTCGGGGCTGTTCCTGTGGTGGCCGCGTGGTCAGGCGGCGGGCATTCTATGGCCGCGTTTGAACAGCCGCGGTCGAGTGTTGTGGCGCGATCTGCATGCCGTCACCGGTTTCTGGGGCGCGACATTGCTGTTGGTGATGTTGCTCAGTGGCATGACCTGGACCGGTTTCTGGGGCAAGCAATACGCGCAGGTGTGGAACGTGTTTCCGGCAGCGATGTGGGACAACGTGCCGACCTCCGACATCGAGGCACGCAGCCTCAACAGCGCCACCCGCCAGACCGTGCCATGGGCGATGGAAAATACGCCGATGCCGATGTCCGGCGACCACGCCGAACACATGAATCACGGCAATGCCCATGCCGGCCCCGCAGCACCCGCGATCAGCCTGCAGGACGTGCAGAACATCGCCAGTGAACGCAAGGTTGAACCCGGCTACAGCATCACCCTGCCGACCACCGCCACCGGCGTGTTCACCATTGCCGTGTTCGCTGATGACCCGCGCAACGACGCCACCCTGCACGTCGATCAGTACACCGGCAAGGTCCTCGCCGATGTCCGCTTCGAGCACTACGGCACCGTCGCGCGCGCCACGGAAATCGGCGTGATGCTGCACGAAGGCAAGATGTTCGGCACCTTCAACCAGATTGTCGTGCTGCTGATCTGCCTGATGATTCTGCTCAGCGCCGTCAGCGGCGTGGTGATCTGGTGGAAGCGTCGGCCTGAAGGCAAATTCGGTGTGCCGCCGCTGCGCCATGACCTGCCGAAGTGGAAAACCGGCGTGGCGATCATGCTGGTGCTGGCGGTGGTGTTTCCACTGGTGGGGGCGTCGCTGGTGGTGGTCTGGTTGCTCGACCGGTTTCTCGTGCCCCGACTTGGCCAGCGCGCCGCGCAGGTGCAGCGTTGATGTGACGGGCGCGGGCCGTTGCGGCGGCCCGCGCCTGTTCATTCATTTCATTTACAACTCGTCGCGCAAGCGCACGGTTCCGGGTGTCGGGGACTGCTGACGTCGGCTTCGCCAGGTAGTGTTCATGCGGCCGGTCTGGCGCCAGTAATAACCGCCGATCAGCACCCGCAACTCACCCAGCGCCATAAGCCGCGAAAGAAACTCTCCAGGGCTCAGCCGGCTGATCCAGCGTCCGCCCTCGAAAGTGGCTGAGCGGGTCAGCAACAGATCTCTTTCCGCCCTTGAATAGATGGGTGTGTACTTGAGCAGCACATCGTGCGGTGTTGAATAGTAGTAGTGCAGGATATGCAGGCCTTTTTCCGTGGGTGCATGGGTGTGCGCATGCACCAGCGAAGGCGCAGCGTAATTGGCATAGACCTGATCCACGTCCGCCGCCAGCGTGGTGTTGCCCGAGACATGCAATTGATGGGTGGCCATCACCGAGTAACCCTCGGGATAACGCGGCGCCGGATCGCGCCAACTGACAGCCGGATCCGCGACGGTACGCAGTATGCGCAACAGCGGATTGTCCTCGTTGGCCAAATACACGATCGGCTCAAGCGGAACGAAGCGACGGCTGGACGGGTTCGCCAGAATCGCACTCTCATAACCGGTGCCTATTACCGCCTGGCCGGCTACCCGCCCATGAACATGGCAGGCGGCATCATCGGGATGATGAAAGACAGGTCCCAGCGCTGGCGCCGGATGCTCGCGCCAGCGTTGCTCACTGGACACCTCGGTCAGCCGTGGCTGCCAGTGTTCATCCACCTGACCATGCCGCGACCAGTATTCACTCGTTTCAATTACCTCAAGTCGACCGGCATGAGCCATCCGTTGGACATAGTCGACAAATCTGAACGTACCGCTGGCAATGCCCCGCTCATCGACCGCCGCTTCCACCTTCGACACAAAGGCATTGGGGCGCAGTTGCACTTGCCCGAACTCATCGTAGAAAGTGCCGGGCTCGAATGCATGCAGTTGCAATTTCAACAACGCGCCATCGGCGCAGGAGAAGTAGATCGGCCGGTACCCCTGGGGCGTGTTGGCCCATGCGCAGGCTGCCTGGACATCGTTGGGCAGCAGAAAAAAGTGCCGCATATCGTCCGCCCGCGCGCCCAGCGGTGGCAGCGCTGCTCGCAAATAAATGGCGCTCAGACTGCAGCCTGGCGGCAGCTTGCCCTGTTCGAAAACCCGATCCAGCGCCAACCCCGAACGCTGCACCGCAACTGGCAGAGTGGACACGAACAGACCCTCCGGGCCGTTCAAAACGTAGCCGAAGGTCTGCGTATCCCTGCTCAACGACAGTTGATGAGCGTACCGCGCGGCAGCGTCTGCCTGGATGAACAGCGGGCTGCCGACCGGGCTGCTCAACGCCTTGTCATAATCGGCGGCCGGCAACAGATCCCCGGAGTATGGTGCCCACTGGATAATCTGGCGCGGTTGCCCCCAGATCGCGCTTGCGGCGACCACCCACAGACGTCCGGCCCTGGCCAGCTCGTTCACCCATTCGACGGGTTTCAATTGCCGATTGCGCAAGCGCTGTCTTATCGCTTTTGCATCGACGACGGACAGCCGCTCGCCCTGATCAAGCAGCTGCGAAAGCAGTTCGGCTTGCGGCCGATAGCCAATCACCGCGCCATCCGGACAGAACAGGTATTCATCCCGTGGGGCGGGTGTATAGCGAATCAGCGAACCGTCCGCCGCCACCCGGTATTCCTCTTTGATGCCGCGTTTGTTGAACGCCGACTCCAGCACCTCGACCGAAAACACGTTCTGGTACACCTGCCTTTGCACAGGCGCCAAGACCAACGATACCTCTTGGGCAACGCGCGATCGGTATCGCGCTGCGATGCGACAACCCGCAGGAAACAATCCGGCTGCGCGACTTTCCTCAGGGCAGATATCGGTGAAATCAAAATCCTCATGGCTGACTTCAACAGGCACTGTGGCAACGTAGCGCTTGTCGACCGTCTCCAGAATCAGCCCGCCATGCACCCTGTCGGTCACCAGAGGCACGAGTGTCCTGGCGTGGACGGCCGCGTCGTCAGCCGTCAGAAAAACCGGACCGAGCCGGCGCCGTTCGAGATTTGCGTACGGTTGCCAGGTGGCTGGCACCAGCCCCGCTCGGTCCCAGCACAGACCGGTGCGCATGACGGACAGCTCGCCGCTGCTGGCGACCTCATGGATAAAGTCGGTCGGTCGGCGGACTCCAGCGGCCAGATCGCTTTTGATCTGTTCAAGCGTGCGCTGGGACGAGGCGTCATGAAACAGTTTGCTGGACTTGCTCCACACATATTTGAGCAAAGCACCATCGCGCACGGCGATATAAAGCGCTGCGGGCACGTCCGGCACCATGACCGGGCGCCGGCCGCCGTAATACATCGAGGCTGTCAGGTGGTCCGGCGAGATGAAGTAATGCGCCAGCCATTCATCCGGGCTTTTCGTCGGATCACCGGCTCGTTGCGACGCATAAAAATTGCCGTGCAGTTCGAAGCCCTCGGGCAACGCATGCCAGGGCTCTGAGGGCAGGTCGGCGAAAACCGAATCGAGCCTGAACAGATTTTTGCCTTGATCACTGACGGGCACCAGCTCGGTAGCCACATACTCTGGCCGGCTCTTGTGCCTGAGAATGAAGCCGAAGTACGCGCGCGTTTCGCCCTGTGGACGAAAGTCCCCCATGCATCGATCCCGTGCAGCCTCATCCGCCGAGGGAAAAATCGCGCCGAATGCCACACCTTCCAGGCGTTTCCAGGGCAACGGCAACGTCAGCGGCGGCAACGGTATTTGCGGCTGCGGGAGTGGCGTGGGTTTGGGCAGGATCGGCTTGTCTCTGTCCGGCTGGGGATACAGAAGCGGCGGCAGTTGCACCACCGGCAACTGCGGCACGGGCAAAGGCGCGGGCGTGGTGCGCAGCGACCAGGTAGCCGGCACCCGCCCGCGATAGCCCCACAGTTCATTATCGATCAGAACCGTTAAACGTCCGGCCGCTGCCTGTTCACGTATGAAGTCCTGCGGGCGTTTACGGCCGCTGTCCAGTTCCAGCGCCAGGGCGCCCGGATGCTGGCGCGTGCCCAGGCGCCGAGCCAATTCCGTGGAGCCCGCAGATCCGATGACCTCATACCTGACGAGACTGTCCGGCGCCGCGCTGACATACAAGGCAATCTCGTCGAGCAGGACTTGCCTGACCTCCGCCACACTCAACATCTGCAAGCTCACAGCCGCTTCCTGATACGCCCAGCCAAAAAGCTCCGTATCCACCGGCAACAGTTGTGACAGCGCCGTGTGTGAGACGTAACGGGCGTGCAGCGCATGGTCGTCGGGAAAGACCGGACGCCCATGATTGTCCATCGGATAAAGCCTGCCCTGACTGAGCGTGTCGATATCTCCCGGCAACGGTTCGGTCACCACGAAACGCTTGTCGCTGCGCTGAAAAACATACCCGGCGTACGGTTTGTCACGGCGCAGGCCGGCGAGTTCATGGGCATGACGAGCGGCATCATCGGCGCACAGAAAAGCGTCGCTCAATCGCGGCCAGGGGAAGTTCGCGAAGGGTTGCCATTGCAGATCCACCGGCCCCAGATGCGCCCACAGCGCACTGCCGCGCACGACCTCCAGGGTGCCAGCCAGTACCAGCATCGAGACAAATGCGCGGGTATCCAGTGTGCCGGCCAACAGCCTTGCCTGCAGACCATTGTCACCGACCGTGCCGTCCGACTGCGTAACGCTCAGTGCCGCTTCGATCGAATCGCCGCTGAAGCGGTACTTCAACATCGCATGATCCTGCGCCCGCATGTATAGCGACAACGCATGCCCTGCTTTCGCCAGATGTTTGCTGCGGGCATTCGCTTCGATAGCGACGGCGATCTCCCGGGGCGTGAAGAAGTTCTCGTAGAGCCACGGCTGGCCAGGTGGAAACTGCGCAGGGTCGGGCCGCGAGGCGAAGTAGAAGCCCTCCAGCAAATAACCCCTCGGCAGCTGCAATTGCCCTTGGGCATCAACCGGAAATATTCGCTCAGGATCCCATGCAGCCAGTCCGGCCGGGCGCGCATGGGTGGCGACATACTCCTCGCCAGTCAACTTCTTCAACAGCAGACCCGCTGCGTGCGCGCCTCTGGATTTCAACGCGGCCAGCACGGCGCGTTCGGCATTGACGCATACCCGGGTCATCAGCGGCAGTTCGGTGACCACACCCGTGGAGAACGACGCGCCGGCCTTCCAGTCCGCAGGTACGCGCCCCACCGAGTAGCCCCAGTCGGCATTCGAAACAATGACTTTGAGTTCACCCACGGTCGCCAGCTTGTTGATCACCGCCATCACGTCATAGGCCCCCGCCGGGTGCCCGGCCGGCCCGCCGGATTGCTGCCAGCGGAAGTAGTCGCGTTCCTCGGGCGAGCCGCTCGAGACGTATTTGAGCAAGCTGCCATCCGGGCCTGAAAGGTAAGCGCTGCGGAAAAAATCCCGCGCCGACACATCGCCAATGAAATCGCCGCCTGAATAGAAGCTCATGAACAGCCTGAGCAGGGTTTCATCCTGACGCCGATTGCCATTGCGGAACTGGTCATGTATCGGCGGATGGCTGTGTACGCTGGCGATACATCGGTAGCCCAGCGGATGGAGCATGCCGCCAAGGGCATCGGTCTGCACAATCGTGCCGAAGTCGAAGCGCGTGGCTTCACCTGCGATGGGAGAGGTGGCGAGGAATTTCCCGTCCGGTCGCAGCAGGATCACGCTGCCGTACTCTTTGTCCGGGTTGAGTGGAATTCGTGTGTGCACCCAATAGGCGGCGTCTTCTTCAGTCAGAAAAGCCGGGCTCAGTGGGGGCAGCTTGAACGTTGCTGAAGAACTTGCGGTACGACCGGATCGGCCTGAGACATGACTCATAAAAACCTGCGCTGAGAATCGGATGAGCAACTGAGTGTGGCCCGTCGGTTTTCTCGAGCTGTGGTACAGGGTTATCGCTTTTGTATCCGCATCTGAGTGCCAGCGGGCGCCCCAATCTGGCGCAACTCGACGCACCATCGGCCGCCTGCCGTCCCCTCCTGGTGCACGCATTCAGCACGCAAGCGCTCTGGCACGACATTTTCTTGCCTGAACGCGACCGGGCACAGCCTTTGCAAAACACAGCTTCAGTCGTCCGCATCTGCCAACCAGAAAAAATCGAATGTTCATGGAGATCGCACAATGAAGCGTCGCAGTTTGATCAAGGCTTTCACACTCACGGCATCCATTGCCGCGATGGGCATGACCTGGACTGTCCAGGCCGCCGAGACCATCAAGGTCGGGATTCTGCATTCGTTGTCCGGGACCATGGCGATCTCCGAAACGTCGCTCAAGGACATGGCACTGATGACCATCGACGAGATCAACGCCAAGGGCGGTGTGAACGGCAAGATGCTTGAACCTGTCGTCGTTGACCCTGCATCGAACTGGCCGCTGTTCGCCGAAAAAGGCCGGCAGCTGCTGACCCAGGACAAGGTCGCGGTGGTGTTCGGTTGCTGGACGTCGGTGTCGCGCAAATCGGTACTGCCGGTGTTCGAAGAGCTCAACGGTCTGCTGTTCTACCCGGTGCAGTACGAAGGCGAAGAGATGTCGCCGAACGTCTTCTACACCGGCGCCGCGCCGAACCAGCAAGCGATCCCCGCCGTTGAATACCTGATGAGCGAAGAAGGCGGCAGCGCCAAGCGCTACTTCCTGCTCGGCACCGACTACGTCTACCCGCGCACCACCAACAAGATCCTGCGCGCGTTCCTGCATTCCAAAGGCGTGGCCGACAAAGACATCGAAGAGGTCTACACGCCGTTCGGTCACAGCGATTACCAGACCATCGTTGCCAACATCAAAAAATTCTCCGCCGGCGGCAAGACTGCCGTCATTTCCACCGTCAACGGCGACTCCAACGTGCCGTTCTATAAAGAGCTGGCCAACCAGGGCCTGAAAGCCACCGACGTACCGGTGGTGGCGTTCTCGGTCGGCGAAGAAGAACTGCGCGGCATCGACACCAAACCGCTGGTGGGCAACCTCGCGGCGTGGAACTACTTCGAGTCGGTGGAGAATCCTGCGAACAAGAAATTCGTCGCGGACTGGAAAGCCTATGCGAAGAAACACAACCTGCCGGGTGCCGATAAAGCCGTGACCAACGACCCGATGGAAGCCACCTACGTCGGCATCCACATGTGGGCGCAGGCGGTCGAGAAAGCCAAATCCACTGACGTCGACAAGGTTCGTGAAGCACTGGCCGGGCAGACCTTTGCTGCGCCGTCCGGTTACACGTTGACCATGGACAAGACCAATCACCACCTGCACAAGCCCGTGATGATCGGCGAAATCCAGAGCGACGGGCAGTTCAACGTCGTGTGGCAGACCGAAGGCCCGATCCGCGCGCAACCATGGAGCCCGTTCATTCAGGGCAACGACAAGAAGCCGGATTATGCGGTGAAGAGCAACTGAGGCGAATTCAGTTTTTGAGGCGAGCATGAGACTTCCCCCTCACCCCAGCCCTCTCCCTCAGGGAGAGGGGGAAAGGGAGCCGATCTTCATGCTCTTCAGACCCTGAGTTCGACTCGAGTTCGCAGGTCGCAGCACATCGTCCAGACACCTCGGTCAGTCCCCTCTCCCTCCGGGAGAGGGTTAGGGTGAGGGGGCGGTTGAACAGGACACCACTAATGCCCACTGCCATACACCGCGTACTTCTCGCCATAGCACTGTTGCTGCCACTCCTGGCCCACGCCGGCGACGCCGAAGACTTTGTCGCGGCTAACCCGATGCAACAGGCCAAACTGCTGGAAGCCTGGGCCGCGCAGCCCGATCCGGCGCGTATCGAATTGCTCAACGCCCTGCAACAAGGCGAACTGACGATCGACGGCCAAGCGAAAACCCTGCGCCTGAACAATCGCCTGCGGGGTCTGATCGACACCGCAATGGCCAGCCATCAATTGCTCGCCGCTGACAGCAAGATCCGTCTGGGCGCCGCGCAGCAATTGCAGAAAAGCGCGAAACCCGCGCAGCTGAAATTTCTCGACCGGCAACTCGCTGGGGAAAAAGATCAAAGCGTGCATGCCGCCTTGAGCCTGGCGCTGGCCAATCTGCAACTGGTCGACAGCGACCCGGCGGTGCGCCTCGCGGCGGTACGTCTGCTCGGTGAAACCGGCGACCCGCTGGCACGCACACGCCTCGAAGGCCTGCTCGAGCCCGGGGTGGAAAGCGATGCCGGCGTGCGCACCGCCGCCGAAACCAGCCTCGCTCAGGTCAAGCGCAAGCTGCTGATCGGCGAAGTGCTCGGCCAGGCCTTCAGCGGCATGTCGCTGGGCTCGATTCTGCTGCTCGCGGCCCTCGGCCTGGCGATCACCTTCGGCCTGCTCGGGGTGATCAACATGGCGCACGGCGAGATGCTGATGCTCGGCGCCTACTCGACCTACGTGGTGCAGTTGATGTTCCAGCGTTACGCGCCGCAAGCCATCGAGTTTTATCCGCTGATCGCGCTGCCGGTAGCGTTTTTCGTCACCGCCGCCATCGGCATGGCCCTGGAGCGCACAGTCATCCGCCACCTTTACGGTCGGCCACTGGAAACCCTGCTCGCGACCTGGGGCATCAGCCTGATGCTGATCCAGCTTGTGCGTTTGTTGTTCGGCGCGCAGAACGTTGAAGTCGCCAACCCGGCGTGGTTGTCCGGCGGCATCCAAGTGCTGCCCAATCTGGTGCTGCCGTACAACCGCATCGTCATCATCGCTTTCGCATTGTTCGTGGTGGTGCTGACCTGGCTGTTGCTGAACAAAACCCGCCTCGGCCTCAACGTCCGCGCCGTCACTCAGAACCGCAACATGGCCGCCTGCTGCGGCGTGCCGACCGGGCGCGTGGACATGCTCGCCTTCGGCCTCGGCTCGGGCATCGCCGGCTTGGGCGGCGTGGCGCTGAGCCAGATCGGCAACGTCGGTCCCGACCTTGGCCAGAGCTACATCATCGACTCGTTCCTGGTGGTGGTGCTCGGCGGCGTCGGCCAACTGGCCGGTAGCGTGCTCGCCGCATTTGGCTTAGGGATCGCCAACAAGATTCTCGAACCGCAGATCGGTGCGGTGCTCGGCAAGATCCTGATCCTCGCGCTGATCATTCTGTTCATTCAGAAACGTCCGCAAGGCCTCTTCGCACTGAAAGGACGGGTGATCGACTGATGAACCAGCCTCTGTTAGTCACGGCCACACAAAAGGCCGGGCCGAAAGTCACGCTCGCGGTCGGCGGGGTGATCCTCGCGCTGCTGATCGTTCTGCCGCTGCTGTCACTGCTCGCGCCAGACAATGCCCTGCACGTCTCGGCCTACACGCTGACCCTGGTCGGCAAAATCCTCTGCTACGCCATCGTCGCTCTGGCGCTGGATCTGGTCTGGGGCTATGCCGGCCTGCTTTCGCTGGGCCACGGCCTGTTCTTCGCCCTCGGCGGGTACGCGATGGGCATGTACCTGATGCGTCAGGCGGCCGGCGATGGCTTGCCAGCGTTCATGACTTTCCTGTCGTGGAGCGAATTGCCGTGGTACTGGACCGGCACCAGCAGCTTCCTCTGGGCCATGTGTCTGGTGGTGCTGGCGCCGGGGTTGCTGGCGCTGGTGTTCGGCTTCTTCGCCTTCCGTTCGCGGATCAAAGGCGTGTATTTCTCGATCATGACCCAGGCCCTGACCTTCGCCGGCATGCTCCTGTTTTTCCGCAACGAAACCGGTTTCGGTGGCAACAACGGCTTCACCAATTTCCGCACGATCCTCGGTTTCGGCATCACCGAACCGGGCACTCGCGCGGTGCTGTTTCTGGCCACGGTGTTGCTGCTGGTGGCGAGCCTGTTCATCGGCTGGCGCCTGGCGCAGAGCAAGTTCGGTCGGGTGCTGACGGCGTTGCGCGATGCGGAAAACCGTTTGATGTTCTGCGGCTACGACCCGCGCGGTTTCAAGCTGTTCGTCTGGGTGCTGAGTGCGGTGCTGTGCGGTCTGGCCGGAGCGCTTTATGTGCCGCAGGTCGGCATCATCAACCCCAGCGAAATGTCGCCGACCAACTCGATCGAAGCGGCGGTGTGGGTCGCCCTTGGCGGGCGCGGCACGCTGATCGGACCGCTGCTCGGTGCCGGCGTGGTCAACGGCATGAAGAGCTGGTTCACCGTGGCCTTCCCGGAATACTGGCTGTTCTTCCTCGGCGCGCTGTTCATCGTCGTGACGTTGTACCTGCCCAAGGGCGTGATCGGTCTGCTGAAGAAACGAGGTGAGCAATGAGAGTCACAGCGAGTGCTGAATTCATGCTGGAGCCGGCGTTTTTCCCCGTGGAACCGAACAAGGACGAAGGCACCAGCCGCGACTCGATCGGCCTCGGCCAGCGCGTCGGCCCGGGCCTCGATACGCGTCACGGCACGATCCTGACTTTGGAAGACATCAGCGTCAGCTTCGACGGCTTCCGTGCGCTGAACAATCTCAACCTGTACATCGGCGTCGGCGAACTGCGCTGCATCATCGGCCCCAACGGCGCGGGCAAGACCACGCTGATGGACGTGATCACCGGCAAGACCCGGCCCAGCCACGGCAAGGCCTGGTTCGGCGAAACCCTGGACCTGACGCAGATGAGCGAAGTGCAGATTGCCCAGTCCGGCATCGGCCGCAAGTTTCAGAAGCCAACGGTGTTCGAAGCCTTGAGCGTGTTCGAAAACCTTGAGCTGGCGCAGAAGACCGACAAGTCGGTGTGGGCCAGTTTGCGTGCACGCCTGAGCGGCGAACAGAAGGACCGCATCAGCGAAGTGCTTGAGACGATTCGTCTGACCACCTCGATCAATCGCCAGGCCGGGCTGTTGTCCCACGGCCAGAAGCAGTTTCTCGAGATCGGTATGTTGCTGATGCAGGACCCGCAATTGCTCCTGCTCGACGAACCGGTGGCGGGCATGACCGACGCCGAAACCGAGTTCACCGCCGAGCTGTTCAAATCGCTGGCGGGCAAGCATTCGTTGATGGTGGTCGAGCACGACATGGGCTTTGTCGGCTCGATTGCCGACCACGTCACGGTGCTGCATCAGGGCAGCGTGCTGGCCGGGGGCTCGCTTGAGCAAGTGCAGGAAAACGAGCGCGTGATCGAGGTCTACCTCGGCCGCTGAACATTGCGAATACAAAACCTGTGGGAGCGAGCCTGCTCGCGAAAGCGGTGCATCAGGCGATGAACATGCTGAATGTCACACCGCATTCGCGAGCAGGCTCGCTCCCACAGGGTTCTGTGTGCAACAGAAGGAATTCGAACATGCTGCAAGTCGACAAGCTGCATCAGTACTACGGCGGTAGCCACATCCTGCGCGGCCTCAGCTTCGAGGTGAAAGTCGGCGAAGTCACGTGCCTGCTCGGGCGTAACGGCGTGGGCAAGACCACTCTGCTCAAATGTCTGATGGGCCTGCTGCCGGCCAAGGAAGGCGCGGTGAACTGGGAAGGCAAACCGATCACCACGTTCAAACCGCATCAGCGTGTGCATGCCGGTATCGCCTACGTGCCGCAGGGCCGTGAGATCTTCGGGCGCCTGACGGTAGAAGAAAATCTGCTGATGGGCCTGTCGCGCTTTCCAGGCTCAGAAGCCAAGGAAGTTCCAGGTTTCATCTACGAATTGTTCCCGGTGCTGCTACAAATGAAGCAGCGCCGTGGCGGCGATCTGTCCGGTGGTCAGCAACAGCAACTGGCGATCGGCCGGGCATTGGCCAGCCGCCCGCGCCTGCTGATTCTTGATGAGCCCACCGAAGGCATTCAACCGTCGGTGATCAAGGAAATCGGCGCGGTGATCAAGCAGCTCGCGGCGCGCGGTGACATGGCGATTCTGCTGGTCGAGCAGTTCTACGACTTTGCTGCAGAACTGGCCGATCAATACCTGGTGATGTCGCGGGGCGAGATCGTTCAGCAGGGTCGCGGTGAAAATATGGAGGCCGAGGGTGTACGCGGGCTGGTCACGATCTAACGCGCCGGTCTAATCTGTAGCTTCCTAACGATAATCACAAACCATGAATTCGATTGTTGCACCTGCCCTGTTTACTCCGAGCTGGCACGCCGAGCTGGAACTGGCGTACGCGCGTTTCGGCGATTGCACGCGCCCGGTCATGCGCCGCCACCTCGGCCCGCTGCGCGTGCAAAAGCATCTGTACGCCGAAGGCCCGCAAGTCTGCCAGCACATCATCGTCCATCCGCCGGGCGGAATTGCCGGTGGTGATCGGCTGGACATCAAGGCCCGCGTCGAACACAACGCCTGGGCGCAAATCACCAGCCCCGGCGCCGCCAAGTGGTATCGCGCGGGTGGGCCGGCGTATCAACAGCTCGACTTGCAAGTCGCTGCCGGTGCGACACTGGAATGGCTGCCGCAGGAAACCATCGTCTACAGCGCCGCGCAAGCCGAGTTGACCACAACGATCGAGCTTGAAGGCGATGCGCGGCTGTTCTACTGGGACGTGGTGGCGCTGGGCCGCCCGGCCAGCGGCGAGCGTTTTGACCTCGGGCATTTTCAGGCGCACCTGGACATCCGCCGCGACGGTCGGTTGCTCTGGCACGAACGGCAGCGCATTGTCGGCAACGATGGTTTGCTCGACTCGCCAATCGGGCTGGATGGGCAACCGGTGTTCGCGACGATGCTGGTGACCGGTGAGATAGACGCCGAGCTGCTGGAGCGTTGCCGCTCGCTGGGGCATGAGGTGCGCGGGGATCTGACGCAATTGCCGGGACTGCTGGTGGCTCGTTGCCTGGCCAGTGAGGCGTTGCTCGCCCGCGCCTGGCTCATCGATTTGTGGCGATTGCTCAGACCTGCGCTGCTGGGGCGCGAAGCTATCGCGCCAAGAATATGGAGCACCTGAAACCCCGACCCTCACCCCCCGCCCTCTCCCGGAGGGAGAGGGAGCCTGACCGAGTCGTTTGAAATGAATGCAACTGCCTGAACGAATATTGCTGACTGAATTGGCCATTGAAAACAACCAAGATCAGTCCCCTCTCCCTCGGGAGAGGGCTAGGGTGAGGGGCTGCTCCAACTGGCACCCCACACTTCTCGAGAGCCACCCGAATCTGCCCTGATGGAACCCGAACCATGGACCTGACCCCACGCGAAAAAGACAAGCTGCTGATCTTCACCGCCGGCCTCGTCGCCGAGCGGCGGCTGGCCCGTGGCGTGAAACTCAACTACCCGGAAGCCATGGCCTACATCTCCGCCGCGCTGCTGGAGGGTGCCCGCGACGGCCAGACCGTGGCCGAGCTGATGCACTACGGCACCACCCTGCTCAGCCGCGAACAAGTGATGGAAGGCATCCCGGAGATGATCCCGGAAATCCAGGTCGAGGCGACGTTCCCCGACGGCACCAAACTGGTCACCGTTCACCAGCCGATCGTCTGAGGCCGCGCCATGACTTACGCCATTCGCGATGCAACCCGGGCCGACCTGCCGGCGATCCGCGACATCTACAACGACGCCGTGCTCAACACCACGGCGATCTGGAATGAACAAGCGGTCGACCTCGGCAATCGCCAGGCATGGTTCGACGCGCGTCAGTTGCAGGCGTACCCGATTCTGGTGATCGTCGACAGCCACAACGCGGTGCTGGGTTACGCCTCGTTCGGCGACTGGCGGCCGTTCGACGGTTTCCGCCACACCGTCGAACACTCGGTGTACGTGCGCAGCGATCAACGCGGCAACGGCCTCGGCCCGCAACTGATGACCGCGTTGATCGAACGCGCCCGCGCCTGCGGTAAACACGTCATGGTCGCTGCCATCGAGAGTGGCAACGCCGCGTCGATTCGCCTGCACGAGCGCGCCGGTTTCAGCATCACCGGGCAGATGCCGCAAGTCGGCACCAAGTTCGGCCGCTGGCTCGATCTGACCTTCATGCAGTTGACCCTCAATCCCGGCGCACAGCCGCCGGATACTCACAAGGAGTGATGTCGATGAACGCCGCCCAGTTGCGCCGCGTCAACGCTGAAAGCTTTGCCCACTATCGCCAGGGCCTGATCGATCTGCTGCTCGACGCCGTCGGTTACGGCGCCAGCGTCGGTTTTATGGCCGACCTCGATGAGGTGCAGGCGCGCGCATATTTCGATGAGGTGCAGGACAACATCAACAAGGGCAGCACGCTGCTGTGGGTGGTGGTGAAGGACGAGCAGGTGCTGGCCAGTGTGCAATTGGGTCTGTGCCAAAAGGCCAACGGTCTGAACCGCGCCGAAGTGCAGAAGCTGCTGGTACGCGAAGACGCCCGGCGGCGCGGTCTCGGTCAGCAACTGATGCAGGCGCTGGAACTCGAAGCGCCCAAGCACAAGCGCGGCATGCTCTATCTCGACACCGAGGCCGGCTCGCCGGCGGAAGATTTCTACAAGGCGCTGGGCTACGTGCGCGCCGGCGAAATTCCCGATTACGCCTGCGATCCCAACGGCACCTATCGCCCGACCGCTCTCTATTACAAAGTCCTGCAAGGAGCCCAGCGATGATTCCTGGCCAATACCAGATCCAGCCCGGCGACATCGAACTCAACGTCGGCCGTCGCACCCTCAGCCTGAAAGTCGCCAACAGCGGCGACCGGCCGATTCAGGTCGGCTCGCATTTCCACTTTTTTGAAACCAACGACGCGCTGACCTTCGATCGCGCCGCCAGTCGCGGCATGCGCCTGAATATTCCGGCGGGCACGGCGGTGCGCTTCGAGCCAGGGCAAAGCCGTGAAGTCGAGCTGGTCGATTACGCCGGGCATCGCCGGGTGTTCGGCTTTGCCGGCCGCATCATGGGTGATCTCTAAACAACACGGTGCCCGCTCTGGCCCCTTCGCGAGCAGGCTCGCTCCCACATGAGAACGCGATCAAATGTGGGAGCGAGCCTGCTCGCGAAAGCGAGTAATGCGAGCGATTTCAGACCCAATTGAATCTCAAGGCATGCCCATGAAAATCTCCAGACAAGCCTACGCCGACATGTTCGGCCCCACCGTCGGCGACAAGGTGCGCCTGGCCGACACCGAGCTGTGGATCGAAGTCGAAAAGGACTTCACCACCTACGGCGAAGAAGTGAAATTCGGTGGCGGCAAAGTCATCCGCGACGGCCAGGGCCAGAGCCAATTGCTCGCCGCCGAAGTGGTCGACACGCTGATCACCAACGCACTGATCATCGACCACTGGGGCATCGTCAAGGCCGACGTCGGCCTCAAGGACGGGCGCATCACCGCGATCGGCAAGGCCGGCAACCCTGACGTGCAGCCCAATGTGACCATCGCCATCGGCGCCGGCACCGAGGTGATTGCCGGCGAAGGCATGATCCTCACCGCTGGCGGCATCGACACGCATATCCACTTCATCTGCCCGCAGCAGATCGAAGAAGCGCTGATGAGCGGCGTCACCACCATGATCGGCGGCGGCACCGGGCCTGCCACCGGCACCAACGCCACCACCTGCACCTCCGGCCCGTGGCATCTGGCGCGCATGCTCCAGGCCGCCGATGCTTTCCCGATGAACATCGGCCTGACCGGCAAGGGCAACGCCAGCCTGCCGGAGCCGTTGATCGAACAGGTCAAGGCCGGTGCCATCGGTCTCAAGCTGCACGAGGACTGGGGCACCACTCCGGCGAGCATCGACAACTGCCTCAACGTCGCCGACCAGTACGATGTGCAGGTGGCGATCCACACCGATACCCTCAACGAATCCGGCTTCGTCGAAACCACCCTTGGCGCGTTCAAGGGCCGCACCATCCACACCTATCACACCGAAGGTGCCGGTGGCGGCCACGCGCCAGACATCATCAAGGCCTGCGGCTTTGCCAACGTGCTGCCAAGCTCGACCAACCCGACCCGGCCGTTCACCCGCAACACCATCGACGAACACCTCGACATGCTGATGGTCTGCCATCACCTCGACCCGAGCATTGCCGAAGACGTCGCCTTCGCCGAAAGCCGGATCCGCCGCGAAACCATTGCCGCCGAAGACATCCTCCACGACCTCGGCGCGTTCTCGATGATCAGCTCCGACAGTCAGGCCATGGGCCGTGTCGGCGAAGTCATCACGCGCACCTGGCAGACCGCCGACAAGATGAAAAAACAGCGCGGCCCGCTGCCACAGGACGGCGCAAACAACGACAACTTCCGCGCCAAGCGTTACATCGCCAAGTACACGATCAACCCGGCGATCACCCATGGCATCAGCCATGAAGTCGGCTCGATCGAAGTCGGCAAGTGGGCCGATCTGGTGCTCTGGCGCCCGGCGTTCTTTGGTGTGAAGCCGACGCTGATTCTCAAGGGCGGCGCGATTGCCGCCAGCCTGATGGGCGACGCCAACGCTTCGATTCCAACACCGCAACCGGTGCATTACCGCCCGATGTTCGCCAGCTACGGCGGCTCACTGCACGCCACCAGCCTGACCTTTATCAGCCAGGCGGCGCAGGAGGCCGGATTGCCAGAAGCCTTGGGATTGAAGAAGCAGATCGCTGTGGTGAAGGGCTGCCGCGACGTGCAGAAAACCGACCTGATCCACAACGACTATCTGCCGAACATCGATGTCGATCCACAGACCTATCAGGTCAAGGCCGATGGCGTGTTGCTGTGGTGCGAACCGGCGGAAACGCTGCCGATGGCGCAGCGCTATTTTCTGTTCTGATGAAAGCGTGCGCTGAATACGGACGCGCAGGTCCGTATTCAGTCGCGATCGCTCAGGCAATCACGCGAACAGTTTCGCGATGTCCGCATCGCTGTAGTTGTAATCGATGCGTAACTCGGTTCCCGCCGGAATGTCTTCGGTAGCGAAGATGGCGTTGAGAATGAAGTCCCGGGTGACCAATTCCTTGCCTATCCACTGTTGCGCTTCGACATCGAACGGTACGAACTCGACGTTGTAACCCTCCGTAGCCTGACGAACCGGCTTGCCCGTTGCGTCATACCAAAAGCGCGTGTTGATCCGGGAAATAATCGTGTCACCGACCAGCGCGAATTCGTAGGGGATCAAATATCCAGGCCCTGGTTGATAACGGACGCCGACCTTCATGGTGTATGACTGCTGGGGCAGCGGCACAAGACGTCCCGGCATGATCGCGCCAGCATAGACACCGACCACCTCGCCTCGGGTGATGCGCCGGTTGGCGACCACCATTGACTGGCCGACCAAGGCCCGCTCTCCGGGCACCGTCATGTCGGCCTCGGTGAACAATCGCCATTGCAGCTTTTCTTCATACAACCGCGCGACATGCTCGTAGGCGCCAAACTTGATGTAAGGCTTGATCTGCTCGGAGGTATAACGGCTGCCGTCTTCGAAACGCGCAAGGGTCTGGAGCTTCTTTATCCTGACAGGCCGGCCGGCCATGTCCCGGAAAGGGTATTTGCCGTTATTGGCACGGTCGTAGACCCCGGGCCGATTGGTGAGGAACGAAAACCGTGTTTCGCTGCGCATTGCACGCAATTCCTCAGCGGTGAAGGGTTTGACGGGCATCGACTCGGACGCCAGATAGAAGTATTCCTGCGTTGCACCGCCATCGTCGGGCAGCTCCTCAACGGCAGACTCATAGTCTTCATCACTCTGGCGCGCCACCCTGCGGCTTTTACCCGGGACAGCGGCAGCGTCCGGCGATGCGCCGGACTCTTCAAGCGCGTACCAGTGCTTGGTCAACGGATCGTAGGCAAGCACAGGGCCGGACGGCTGCAGCTCGCTGGACAATCTGGCCCGATGCAGACCGGTCTCGGCATCGACGCCGATCAGCACCGTACCACCGCCCTGCAGGTCCGCGTATTGGCGTCCTTTGAATACGCGAAACCCGTCAACGTCCGCTTGCGGTAGAGGGGCTGTCGAGGCAATCAGGTAACGCTCCAGAGCCGAGGTTTTAAGCTTCGGGACGGGACCAGATGTAGACGGCGTCGGGTCGACGTGCACGCTGTGCGGGGCAACTGCAGTTTCCATTTGCTGCGTGTTGCTGCCGGGCTCACTGGCATCGGGCGGGGTCTTGCGAATGAACGGACCGGGGGTCAGGTGCGACGACTCGATCCCGTGCGCGGCGGGATCCCGGGATGTGCGCCCAGGGGCGTTGATATCGACTGCACCCGGCTTGGGCGGCTTGGGTCTGACTGGCATTGACAGGCTTCCTTGCAAAGATTGCGCAGCGCTGGCCAGTCTGGCTGGCGCTACGACCGTCGGCATCCATTGCCAACATGTGCCCGGAAAACTATCAGACCATCCTGCCGGTTCATACCGGACGAAACACCCGCAAACATTAATCAGGCGGGGGCCGGCACGCGATGAGGCCTGCTAGGACCTCACGGCCTCAAACAATTCATTCGACCACCAACCGCCCCAAACGCTGGCGCAACATGCGGTTCTCGGCACGCAACTGCTTCACCTCGTCCAGCAGATCCAGCGCCAGCGCCACGCCTTCCCACTCCAGTTCCAGATCACGGCGCAGCTTCGCCGCACGCTTGGCCAAGGCCAATTCGTAATCGGTGAAGCGCCATTCCCGGGGCTGCGCGCCCTGAGGTTCGAGGATGCCGTGCTCGACGATTTCGATCACGTAGACGTCCGACAAATCGGCCGCCTCACAGAATTCTGCCAGGTCCAGTTGAACGATCAGGGGGCTGCTCATGATGGGCTACTCCGTCGTCGGGTTCAGAAGTTCTCTCGCGGATTGAAGGCGGCTTTCTTCGCCAGTTCCTGCCACAGCGCCTTGACCTCATCGTCGGAGGCTTTGGGCATCACGGCCTTGAGCTGCACGAACAGATAACCGCGTTCGCCGGCCTTGTTCAGCAGGCCATGGCCCTTGGCGCGCATGCGCTGGCCATTCTGGCTGCCGGCCGGGACCTTGAGGTTGATCTTGCCGGTCAGGGTCGGCACGGCCACTTCAGTGCCCAATGCCAATTCCCACGGAGCCAGGGGCAAGGTGATGATCAGGTTTTCGCCTTCGACATCGAATTTCGGGTGCGGCGCAAAACGAATGGTCAGGTACAGGTCGCCATTCGCCCCGCCACCGATGCCCGGTGCGCCCTGGCCCTTCAGGCGAATTCGCTCGCCATCGGTCACGCCGGCCGGAATCTTCACGTTCAGGCTCTTGCTGGTGTTGCTGACATGCTGGCCGTGCGCGTTGTATTGCGGCACCTGAAAGGTGACTTTCTTCGATTCGTTCGACAGGGTTTCTTCGAGGAAGATCGGCAGTTCCATTTCCACGTCTTGCCCTCGACGTCCGCGTGATTGGCGGCTCTCGGCGCCACCGAAACCGGGGCCGCGATTGCCGAAGATCGAACTGAAGAAGTCCGAGAAGTCGCCCGTGTCGCCACCGCCGCCACCGAAGCCGCCACGGCTCTGCCAGCCCGGTGGGCCCTGAAACGGCTGACCGTGCTGGCCATAACGGCGCAGTTCGTCGTATTCGGCGCGCTTGTCGGCGCTTTTCAGCGCTTCATAGGCTTCCGAGGCATCCTTGAACTTGGCCTCGGCGTCTTTTTCCTTGCTGACGTCGGGGTGGTATTTGCGCGCCAGCTTGCGATAGGCCGCCTTGATGGCCTTGTCGTCGGCTGTCGGCTCCACGCCGAGTATCTTGTAATAGTCTTTGAAGTCCATGGAAGGATCACCATCCGTTATCGATTTCGCGCCGAGACCAGCATGCGCCGATTGGCACGTGCCGGGTTGACCGATCTCAAGTTTGTGACCGGGTGGCGCCGCAGAAGTTTATCGGCAGTGGACGACGGTTCTTGCGACCGCCGGTGTGTCTGCCGGCCCATGCCAGCAAGTTTGGGGCGATGCGGTGGTTTTCAACTGTCAGGTGGCGAAATAGCGGATGACCGGCCTTCGAATCTGCCGCGCACTGACATACACTGCGCGGCCGTTTTTTTGACCGGAAACCGAAAGACATGAAAGACGCCTCTCCAGCCCGTGCCTGCGGCATCGACTTCGGCACGTCCAACTCCACCGTCGGCTGGCTGCGCCCCGGCATGGACACCATGATCGCGCTGGAAGACGACAAGATCACCCTGCCGTCGGTGGTCTTCTTCAACATCGAGGAACGTCGCCCGGTCTACGGTCGCCTGGCCCTGCACGAGTATCTGGAAGGCTACGAAGGCCGGCTGATGCGCTCGTTGAAAAGCCTGCTCGGCTCCAAGCTGATCAAGCACGACACCAGCGTCCTCGGCACGGCGATGCCGTTCAAGGATCTGCTCGGGCTGTTCATCGGCCAGCTCAAGAGCCGCGCCGAAACCGCCGCCGGTCGGGAATTCGAGCAAGTGGTGCTGGGTCGCCCGGTGTTCTTCGTCGACGACGATCCGCTGGCTGACCAGGAGGCCGAAGACACCCTGGTCGAAGTGGCGCGCAAAATCGGCTTCAAGGACGTGTCGTTCCAGTACGAGCCGATCGCGGCAGCGTTCGACTACGAGTCGACCATCGAGAAAGAAGAGCTGGTACTGATCGTCGACATCGGCGGTGGTACCTCCGACTTCTCGCTGGTGCGCCTGTCGCCCGAGCGTCGCGGTGTCGACAACCGTCACGATGATATCCTCGCCACCGGCGGTGTGCACATCGGTGGTACCGACTTCGACAAACAGCTCAGCCTGCAAGGCCTGATGCCGCTGTTCGGCTACGGCAGCCGCATGAAGAGCGGCGCGTACATGCCAACCAGCCACCACATGAACCTGGCGACCTGGCACACGATCAACTCGGTGTACTCGCAGAAATCCACGCTGGCACTGGGCAGCATGCGTTACGACATCGAAGACACCGGCGGCATCGATCGCCTGTTCAAGCTGATCGAACAGCGCGCCGGGCACTGGCTGGCGATGGAAGTGGAAGAAACCAAGATCCAGCTGACCCACGCCGACAGCCGCCACGTGCCGCTGGACCGCATCGAAGCCGGGCTGAGCGTCGAGCTGAGCCGCGCGCTGTTCGAATCGGCGATCGAAGCCTTGCTCGAGCGCGTGCGCGGCAGCGTTACGCAATTGCTCAATGATGCCGGCGTGGCGGTCGATCAGGTCGACACGGTGTTCTTCACTGGTGGTTCGAGCGGCATCCCGGCCCTGCGTAACAGCGTCTCGGCGATGTTGCCGAACGCGCGGCATGTCGAAGGCAACATCTTTGGCAGCATTGGTAGCGGTTTGGCGATTGAAGCGATGAAGCGTTACGGTTCGATGGCCTGATCACAATCTGTGGCGAAGAGCCTTTGTGGCGAGGGGATTTATCCCCGTTGGGTCGCGAAGCGGCCCCCGATTTATGAAAGCAGGGGCCTGCTGCGCAGGCCATCGGGGATAAATCCCCTCGCCACAGATGCATTCAATTCAGTTGCTTGGCCTTAGACCATCCCGCCCAGCTTCAGCTCACTCTTCAGATACGCGTAATAAATCGGCCCCGCCACCACTCCCGGCAAACCGAACGCGGCTTCGAACACCAGCATCGCCAGGAGCAACTCCCACGACTTGGCACTGATCTGCCCGCCGACGATGCGCGCGTTGAGGAAGTATTCGAGCTTGTGGATAACGATCAGATAGCCCAGCGCGGCGATCGCCACCCAGATCGACAGCGACAGACCGACGATGGTGATCAGCGTGTTCGACATCAGGTTGCCGATCACCGGCAGCAGGCCGAGCAGGAAGGTCAGCACGATCAGGGTTTTGGTCAGCGGCAGCTTGATGCCGAACATCGGCAGGATCACCGCGAGGAAGATCCCGGTGAACACGGTGTTGAGCAGGGAAATCTTGATCTGCGCGAAGACGATATTGCGAAACGCCTGCACCAGCAGATGCAAACGGTCGAACAAAGCGGCGGCCAGCGGCTTGCGCTTGGTCACGTCGGGGATGCGCTGCAGGGCGATGATCGCGCCGAGCACCATGCCGATCAGCAGGGTGACGAACATGTGCGCGGCGTCCTTGCCGACCAGTTGCAGGTCGGCCAGATGCTTGCTCGCCCACTCGCCGATCGCCACGCGAAATTCCGCTGCACTCGCCGGCAGGTAGGCATCGATGAACGGCGGCAACTGCCCGCGCGCGCGATCGACTACGCCCATGAATTTGTCGAGTGAAGCGCCGGGGTTTTCCGCTTCATGCAGGAGGAAACTGATAGCCCCGGCGAAAATCAGCGCCAGCGCACTTACTACCAGCGTGCCGAGCAGCGCCACCGCCAACCAGCGGGCACGCCGCCCTTCGATCAGCCGTTGCAGTTGCGGGGTGAGCATGTTGACCAGCTCGAACACCAGCAACCCGGCCAGCAGGCTGGGCAACAGGCGCAGCGGCAGCACCAGCAGCAAACCGCCAAAAATGATGATGCAACTGACCCAGAACACAACATGACGCTGAGAAAACGTTGGCATACAGCCTCAAAACGAACGGCGTGAAAGGATGGGCAGTCTGCCAGCGATCCTGGGTTAGCACTAGGGATATGCGGGGTTTCGGATTTTCGTGCAAGGCTTGCGAATTTCCCCCTCACCCTAGCCCTCTCCCAGAGGGAGAGGGGACCGATTGGGGGTTGCTCGAAAAATTTTCCGACCTGAACGTGCAGTGCCGAATCCGCAATCGACCCGGTATTTCAGACCCCAGTTCCTGTCGGCATCAATGCGGTCGGTCCCCTCTCCCTCCGGGAGAGGGTTAGGGTGAGGGAAAATCTCAAGCCGACCGAGTCAATCGGACACCCATGGCGCCCGCTTATTTTTTCTTCAGACACTCACTCATGAACGCCTTGCGCGCATCGCCGGTCAGCGCCTTGGTTTTCGCATCGGCATTGCAGGTGGTCATCTTCTGCTGCTGCGGGGTCAGCTCCTTGCCATCGTTGGCCGCTGGTGCCGCTTTCAGGCAGGTGCTCATGAACGCCTTGCGCTCATCGCCCTTCAAACTCTTGGCGGTCGCATCGGCATTGCAGGTGGTCATCTTGTTCTGTTGCGCCGTGGCGGCGAAACCCTGGGAACACACAAGCAGCCCGATCATCAACAACGGCACACGCAACATCTTCATGGAGTTTTCTCCTTGTTGCCGCACCGATGGATGCGGCCTCTGTCGCAGTGTAGTCAAAGCTTGTTACACCTTCCTGCCCTCGAGGTGGCTGCGCCGATACTGCTCCGGCGTACAACCCGCCTGACGGGCGAACATGGCGATGAATGCCGAGCCGCTGCTGTAGCCGAGGTCGAAAGCGATTTCCTGCACCGAACGCGAGGTCTCAAGCGCCTCGATCGCCGCCAGATAACGCAAGCGCTGACGCCACTCGCCAAAACTCATGCCCAGCTCACGAACGAACTGCCGCGCCAGAGTGCGCTCGCTGACATGCACTTGCGCGGCCCAATGCGCCAACGGTTGGTTGTCACCCGGCGCGGCCTGCAAGGCGTCGAGAATCGTCAGCAAGCCCGGGCTGCTCGCGTACGGCAGATAACATTCCTGCACCGGTGCCTGTTGCAGTTGATCGACCAGTACCTGGGCCAGACGCTGATCGGCTTCATGCTCGGGGATCTTCACATCGCGGGCGGCGAAGTCCTTGAGAATCGCCTTGAGAATGTCACTGATCGCCAAGGTGCAGGCCCGCGCCGGCAACCGTGTGCAAACGCTTGGATCAAGACACACCGCGCGGTAGTTGACCGGTTGATGGCTGTAGAAACTGTGCTCGACCTCGGGCGGCACCCACACCGCGTACTGCGGCGGCGACATGAAGCGGCTGCCGTCGACATCCATGTGCAGCACGCCATGGGCCGCGTATTCCAGCGTGCCCCAAGGATGCCGGTGTGGCGCGGCATATTCGTGGGCATTGAAATCGGCGTAGCGGAAATACACCGCTGACGGCAGTTCGCTGAAATCGAGCAGATCGATGTGTTTGCTGTTCATGCTGTCCGGATGCAGAGGCAGGTTGTCTGGATCGCAGTATAGGCCTGCATCCAGACAGGCGATAATCGCGCTTCATCAACGTTCTGGTTTTGTCCCATGCAATACGCGTTTCCCCTGCTGGCGATTTTCATCTGGGCCGGCAACACCGTGATCAACAAACTGGCGGTCGGCGCGATCTTCCCCGCCGAGATCGGTTTCTATCGCTGGCTGCTGGCCGGCGTGCTGTTCACGCCATTCATGCTGAAGAAAGTCATCGCGCACTGGCCGCAGATTCGGCCGAACCTGGGGCGGATTTTCGTCCTCGGCGTGCTCGGCATGGCGGTGTATCAGAGCCTCGCCTATTTCGCTGCAACACTGACCACCGCGACCAACATGGGCATCATCCTGTCGTTGATGCCATTGATGTCGCTGGCCATGGCGATCATCAGCCTCGGCCAGCGCCTGACCGCTGGTGCGCTGGTCGGTGCGGTGCTGTCGTTCGCTGGCGTGCTGGTGGTGGTGTCATCCGGCAGCCTCGGAGCGCTGCTGCAACACGGGGTCAATCTGGGCGATGCGATGATGCTGATCGCCACGCTGGCCTACGCGGTTTACAGCACGCTGCTGAAAAAGTGGCAACTGCGCCTGCCGCCGCTGGTCCTGCTGTACTTGCAGGTGCTGGTGGCGATTGTGGTGTTGTTTCCGTTGTTCGCTGTTTCGCCGAAGACCGGTTTGAATCTGCAGAACGTGCCGCTGGTGCTCTATGCATGCCTGCTGGCTTCGATGGTCGCGCCGCTGGCGTGGATGCAAGCGGTGCAGCGGTTGGGACCGAGCCGGACGACGTTGTTCTTCAATCTGCTGCCGCTGATTACCGCATTGATCGCAGCGCTGGTGCTGAAGGAACAGTTGGCGATGTATCACCTGGTGGGCGGGTTGCTGACCTTGGGTGGGGTGGTTTTGTCGGAGCGCTGGACCACCGTGTTGGGCCGCCGGGTCAGCGTTGCCTGATAAGACCCCTTCGCGAGCAGGCTCGCTCCCACATTGAAATGCAGACACCTGTGGGAGCGAGCCTGCTCGCGAAGAACGATGACGCGGTCTGTTTGGCTATAACCCTGCAGCCTCCAGCCGCGCCGCATGCTCGACAAACAGCCTTACCGGATCCGCGCCCTTGCCCACCAGTCCCAGCGACTGATTGACGATGTCGAAATGATCCAGCGGATAGTCATCACCGATCACCGTGCCCAGATGCGAGCTGTAACGGCCGACCATGCCATCGCACTGCCCCGGCTCGCGGACGAAGGTCTTGGCAAACAAGCGACAACTGCGGTTGGTGCCGTCAAAAAGATTGCCGCCACGATCAGTCTTGCCCGGTTGCAGCGTCCCTGACCAGGAGTAATAACGAACACCGTTGACCTCTTCCGGCCCCTGGCCGCCCCAGACTTCCGGCAGCCCTTGTGGATAACGCTGATTGAATAATGCGACGCCCGCCGTCGTCAGCGATTGGTGAGAAGCGTGAATATCCACCGGCAGTTTCGGCCCGTGGTAACCCGTGTCGAGCAATGCCATGACCCAGCCGATCAAGCGCAGCAACGCTTCGAGCAAGCGGCCCTTGGCACTGCTACCGGGGTAGTGCTTTTCCAGATAATCAGCCAGCTCGGAACCATGATTCGGCCCGGCGACCGATGTTACCGAGGCCACCAGATCCGGGCGCTTCGCCGCCGCATACCGTGCGGTCAACGCGCCATGGCTGTGGCCGAACAGATTGACCTTTTGCGCCCCGCTCTCGCGCAGGATTTCCTCGATCCGCGCCAGCAACTGCTCGCCGCGCACTTCAGTAGAGTTGAGCGGCGAAACCTGCACCGCGACCACCGTCGCACCACCACGGCGCAAGGCCTTGATGATGCCGAACCAATACGGGTAAAGCACCAGCCGGACAAAGCCGAGCATGCCCGGCACCAGCACCAATGGATAACGTGTCGACATGGGTTACATCCTTGTGCGCGGTGAGTGGATGCCAGACCTGCAAGACGCCCGCCAAGCATCCAACGTGACGATGACAACTGAACGATGAGCCTACTTCAGCCCGCCACGATCCGCTCCACCGAAACCGGACTGACTCTCCCGACATCGCAGTCTTCAGCAGTTCCTGCAGCGCGTCCGGCGTAAATCGCATAAAACTTTTCGCTTAGCTCAAGACTCACAACCTGGGTAGCGACCGCGTCTTCAGAACGTGGCGCCTATCGGATTAGCCTCCAGGAGAATGAAATGAGTGACGTGCATTTGTCTGATGTTCAAACCCTGCGCGAGCGCGCGCGGCAACACGTGGAAAACGGCGCGGTCACCGAGGGCTACAACGCCAACCGTGAAGAAATACTGCGTTTGCTCAATGAGTCGCTGGCCACCGAGCTGGTGTGCACCTTGCGCTACAAGCGCCACTACTTCATGGCCAACGGCTTGAAAGCCAATGTCGCCGCCGACGAATTCCTCGAACACGCCAACCAGGAAGCCGAGCACGCCGATCGCCTCGCCGAGCGGATCGTGCAACTGGGCGGTGAGCCTGAGTTCAACCCTGACCTGCTGAGCAAGATGTCCCACGCGCAATATGTGGCTGGCAACACGCTCAAGGAAATGGTTTACGAAGATCTGGTGGCCGAGCGCATTGCTATCGACAGCTATCGCGAAATCATCCAGTACATCGGTGACAAAGACCCGACCACCCGCCGCATCTTCGAAGACATCCTCGCCCAGGAAGAAGAACACGCCGACGACATGGCGGATATCCTCAACGACCTATAATCCCGTCACACCGCTTTCGCGAGCAGGCTCGCTCCCACACTGGAACGTATTTCGATTGAAGAAACGCGTTCGAATGTGGGAGCGAGCCTGCTCGCGAAGGCGCCCTCAGAGACGCCGCATTACTTGCTGGGTTTAACGGTTACCGGCGCCTTGCCCTGCTTCATCTGCTCGAGCAACGGCGCGCACTGATTCGGCTCGCCCCCGCTCGGCGCCACCAGCGCCAGCAGTCCCGCCGCCGGTGCGGCAATCACGCCCAGCGCAACCATCCCCGCCCCGCGCAGCATCAACGGTACGGCTTTGACGCCGGCATCCGGTTTGATGAACTTGCCGCGCACATACAGCGGCGAGCGCAGCGAGATCAGACGCCAGCCTTTGGATTCCGGGGTCACGGTCAGATCGAGTTGTTCGGTGGCCATGTTCGCCGTGCCATCGATGTAGATGATTGCGTTCTCGGTATCGAAGACAAACAGCCGTGTGGTCGCCAGGCCGGTCTTGATGTCGAAGTCCGCCGCCGCGCAATTGATCTTCACTTCCTTGTCGCCAAAGATCTTGCCGACCACGTAGTTACCGACGTTGAGCCCGGCCAGCTCCATCAACTCACGGCTGATTGCACCGTCGTTGATCAGCATCTTCAGATTGCCGTTGGCACCACCGAGCAGCTTGGCCACGGAGTTGCCCCGGCCACTGATGTCGGCATCGCCATTGAGCTCACCGAAACTGGTCTTCATCGGCTCGAAGGTCGGGAACAACTCTTTGAGTTTGAATTTGCGTGCGGTCAAACGCGCGCGTCCTTCCAGCGGCTCGGTGCGGCCATTGAGGCGAATCAGCGCATCCAGCGTGCCGCCGGCGACACCAAAGCGCAGCGGTTCCAGGCTGAGCTCGCCGTCGTTGAGTTTCAGATGGGTATAGAGGTCGTTGAACGGCAGCTTCTCGCTGTGGACGATGCGTTTGCCGGTGAACTCGACATCGGCGTCCATGGCCCGCCAGCGATCGGTTTTGAATTCTTCGACCGGCAAGACTTTGTCCGCCGGTTGCTTGCTCGCGCCGCCACGGGCCTTTTGCTCGGTGTTGGAGTCGGCGCCGATCAGTGGCGCGAGGTCGGCAAACAGCAGTTGATTGGAGAGCAGCGCACCGCTGAGTTTCGGCCGTGGCTGGCTGGCCACGTAGGTCAGGTCGCCGTGGATGTCGCTGTCGCCGATCTTGCCGTTGAATTTTTCATAAGTGAATTTCGCCCCGGCTTCGTCATGCAGCCTGGCGATCAGGTGGCCGTCGGTGGAATACGGTGGCGTGTCCGGCAGGGTCACGCCGGTCAGCGGGTAAAGATTGCCGAGGCTGTCGCCAGCGAGCTTCAGGCGCAGATCAAGGGCGCCGAGATTCAGCGGGTCAGTCAAGGTGCCGGCCAGTTCGATACGGGTGTCGCCGATCTTCGCTTGGGCCTGCAACGGGAACGGCTTGCTCGCGTCCTGCAACGCCAGCAACCCGCCGATCTTGCCCTGCCCGGTGAGGTTCTGCCCGTGGTACTGGCCTTTGACCTTGAGCGCAAAGGCGTAATCCTGCGGTGCGCCGCCCTTGTCCTGAGCAGTTTTCGCCGCTTTGTCGCCGACGATCTCGCTGAATGGAATCGGCTTGCCGAGCGGGTCGATCAACACATCGAGATTGGTTTTCAGGGTCTGATCGTCGAGGGTCACGTGGCCCTTGTCGAAACCGATCGCGCCGATGTCGACCACCCAGCTCGAAGGCTCGGCGTTCGGGTCCTTGGGATCGAATTTGAACGTCCAGTTGGCGCGGCCATCGGCCAGACGTTGCAGCTCGGCATTCGGCTCGGTCAGGTCGATGCGCGGAATCACCACGCGCTGGGCCAGCAGGGCCAGCGGCGAAATGCGCAGTTCAACGCGTTTGAGCGTGACCATCTGCGGCTGCTTCGACCAGTCAGGATTACCCAGGCTCAGATCCTCGGCGACCACGTGCGGCCAAGGCACCCAAGAGCGCCAGCCGCCCTCTTCCGGCTCGCGCTGCCAGATCACCGCGAGGTTGCCATTGATGGCAAACGCCCGGTGCAGTTCTTCCGAGACTTTGGCATTGATGGTCGGTTTGATCCGGTTCCAGTCGAAGAACACGATGATCAGAATCAAGGCTGCCAGCAGCAGCACGAGGATGGCGAAGGTCCAGCTGAAGATTTTTCCAGTGCGCGTCATGCACAAAGCTCCTGATCACGACCGCACGCCGATTACCCGACGCACAGCTGAAACGGCAGACCTAAGCGGCCCCTATGCAGTCTGTGACTGGCGAAAGGCCCGCAGGTTTAATCGAAAGGCAGTTTAAGCCATAAAAAGCGCAGCAAAACTGACCGATCGGTCGAGCAGTGTTACCGCGACCCGCACTTTTGCGAGGCACGAGTGAGTCGAAAATACCCACGACGGTGCAAAACCGTCGCCCGCAAAGGCCCGATCTAGAGCCTTCGCGCCGAACAATCAATTCTGTTGATTATTACCATTGCGTTTATGAACTTTTATATCGACATATCGAGAGTAGCATTGCCCTCGTACCCACTTTATCGCCCTCCCAAGGAGCCACTATCATGAAACGCCAATTACTGCTCAGCCTTACCCTGTCGATGCTAGCCAGCACTGCTTTTGCCCTGCCCGCTGCCGATCAGGCCACTCCGCAAGTCAAAGACAGCCACTCGGTGTTCAGCCAGACGCTCGCTGAAGACGGCTACGACAAAACCCCACAAGGCCAGACTCTGGCTGAAGACGGCTATGACAAGACCCCTCAAGGTCAGACTCTGGCTGAAGACGGCTATGACAAAACCCCACAGGGCCAGACCCTGGCTGAAAACGGCCGCAATCGTCTCGAAGAAAAAGGTCTGGTGGAAGATGGCTACGACAAGACTCCCCAAGGTCAAGCCCTCGCCGAAGGTGGTGGTGATCGTGTAATCGAACGCAACAGCGCCGTGAGCTGAGCCTATGACGGCCCAGCGAAAAAGCCCAATCAGCGGATTGGGCTTTTGACTTTTCAGCTTCTGTGAATCCCTCGCTGCATGACTCCCCGTTCGACGCCGACAAAGCCGATTTGCTAGAGTGCGGCGCTTGTCCTGCCGAAGAACACACCCTGCGATGCTGCCCCGCGCCGAACAGAAACAACAGACCCGCAACGCCCTGATGGACGCTGCCCGCCACCTGATGGAAAGCGGCCGAGGATTCGGCAGCCTGAGCCTGCGCGAAGTGAGCAAGACCGCCGGCATCGTGCCCACCGGTTTCTACCGGCACTTTGCCGATATGGACGAGTTGGGTCTGGTACTGGTCAGCGAAGTCGGCCAGACCTTCCGCGAAACCATCCGCCTGGTGCGGCACAACGAATTCGTCATGGGCGGCATCATCGACGCTTCGGTGCGCATCTTCCTTGATGTGGTCAACGCCAACCGCTCGCAATTCCTGTTTCTCGCCCGCGAACAATATGGCGGCTCGCTGCCGGTACGCCAGGCGATCGGACGCCTGCGGGAGAACATCAGCGCCGACCTCGCGGCGGACCTGGCGCTGATGCCCAAGCTGCAACATCTGGACATCGCCGGTCTGAGCGTGATCGCCGACCTGATCGTCAAATCGGTGTTCGCCACCCTCCCCGACATCATCGACCCGCCCGCCGAGGCCTTGCCGGAGCATCTGACGCCGCAGGCGAAGATCACCCAGCAACTGCGCTTCATCTTTATCGGCCTCAAGCACTGGCAAGGGCTGGGCAGTACCGAGTAATCCCCTTCTCTATCTGACACAGCGCAAAGCCTCTGTGGGAGCGAGCCTGCTCGCGAAAGCGCTGGGTCAGCTGAATACATCTGTCTGACACGGCGCATTCGCAAGCAGGCTCGCTCCCACATTGAACATCCGTCACGGCATCGAATTGGTGCATGACAAATCCTTCATGCACCAAAACCTTCCAGAATCGCCGCGCCTGTTGAAAGATCAGGCAAGCGCCGACAGCTATTTCCTACAGATCACCCGATTGGCGCGGCGCTTGCTCTAGCCCATTCAACGTTCATTGCTGGAAGCTTTCCGATGCTGGTGATTCATCGCAGAATCGACCCTCAACCCGTCTGGGCCGCCGAGCTGCACCTGACCTTCGAAGCGCGCAGCAAAAGCCGTTTGCGCTGTTTCAGTGCCGAAGGCGAAGACGTCGGGTTGTTTTTGGAGCGCGGCCAGCCACCGCTGTATGACGGCGAATGCCTGCAGGCTGAAGACGGCCGTGTCGTGCGCGTCTGCGCCCGCCCTGAACAACTGCTCCATGTCACTTGCGCCAATGCGTTCGAACTGACCCGCGCGGCCTATCACCTCGGCAACCGCCATGTCGCCCTGCAAGTCGGCGGTGGCTGGCTGCGCCTGCTCGACGATTACGTGCTCAAGGCGATGCTCGAACAGCTCGGCGCGCAGGTCGAGGCTATCGAAGCGCCGTTCCAGCCGGAACACGGCGCTTACGGCGGCGGCCATCATCATTCCCGCCACGGCGACGAAGACTTCAACTACGCGCCGAAACTCCACCAGTTCGGCGTGCGCCTGTGAATCCGGCCTGGGCGCTGCTGCGTCTGGCCAGTCCGCAATTGCCGATTGGCGGCTACAGCTATTCCCAGGGTCTGGAAATGGCGGTGGATAATGGCCGGGTCCACAACCCGGACGGCGCCCGCCGCTGGATCAGCGATCAACTGCTGCTCAACCTCGCGCGCTTCGAAGCGCCGCTGCTGTTGGCGCATTGCCAGGCCGCAGCAGATGAAAACTGGGCCGAATTACGACAACTCTGCGAGAGCCACCGCGCCAGTCGCGAAACCCGCGAGTTGCATCTGGAGAGCCGGCAGATGGGCTACTCCCTGCAGCAGTTGTTGAACGGTTTGCCGGAACTCGATGCGCCCGCCCGCGACTTTCTTGAACAGACCACAGAACCGCATCTCGCCCTGTGCTGGGCACTGGCGGCACGCGCCTGGGGCATCACCCCGCAGGACGCTCTTGCCGCGTGGCTGTGGAGCTGGCTGGAAAACCAGCTCGCCGTGCTGATGAAAACCCTGCCGCTGGGCCAGCAAGCCGCGCAGCGCCTGACCAGCGAACTGCTGCCGCTGCTGCAACAGGCGCAGCACGACGCGACCCACCTCAACCCCGAACACATCGGCAGCGCCGCGTTTGGCCTGTCTCTGGCGTGCATGGCCCACGAGCGCCAGTACAGCCGTCTCTTCCGCTCTTAGGGCTGTTTATTTTGGAGAATGAAATGGATACACAACCTCTGCGCGTCGGCATCGGCGGCCCGGTCGGTTCCGGCAAAACCGCGCTGACCCTGGCCCTGTGCCTGGCCCTGCGCGAGCGTTACAACCTCGCCGTGGTCACCAACGACATCTACACCCGCGAAGACGCCGATTTCCTGGTGCGCAACGAAGCCCTCGCGCCGGAGCGGATCATCGGCGTGGAAACCGGCGGCTGCCCGCACACGGCGATCCGCGAAGACGCCTCGATCAACCTCGAGGCGGTCGATCAACTGAACCGGCGTTTTCCCGGGCTGGATCTGATTCTGGTGGAATCCGGCGGCGACAACCTCTCGGCGACCTTCAGCCCGGAGCTGTCCGACCTGACCATCTACGTGATCGACGTCTCCGCCGGCGACAAGCTGCCGCGCAAGGGCGGCCCGGGGATCTGCAAGTCCGACCTGCTGGTGATCAACAAGATCGACCTCGCGCCACTGGTGGGCGCCTCGCTGGAAATGATGGACAGCGACACCAAACGCATGCGCAACGGCAAGCCGTTCGTTTTCAGCAACCAGAAAACCGGTCAGGGCCTTGAAGAAATCATCGCCTTCATCGAACGCCAGGGCCTGCTGACCGCCGCCTGATCCACTTATCAACAAGGAAGCTTATCCATGACACTCAAACGCATTCTTGGCGCTCTGGCGTTGCTGCTGACACCGGCACTGGCCTTCGCTCACCCGGGGCATGGCGACAGCGGCCTCGTCGCGGGCATCAGCCACCCGATCGGCGGTCTCGATCACTTGCTGGCAATGCTCGCCGTCGGTTTGTGGGCCGCGCAGCAACAAGGCGCGGCGCGCTGGGCGCTGCCGTGCGCGTTTGTCGGCACCATGCTGCTGGGCGGCCTGCTCGGTTTTGAAGGGCTGGAGTTGCCGGCGCTGGAAAGCGGGATTGCTGCTTCGGTATTGGCGCTGGGCCTGGCCGTGGCACTGGCCGTGCGTCCGCCGCTGGTGATGGCGGTGGCAGCGACGGCGCTGTTTGCGCTGTTCCATGGCGTGGCGCATGGGCTGGAGCTGCCGGAAATGAGCAGCCCGTGGGCGTATGCGGCCGGGTTTGTCGCGGCGACAGCGGTTTTGCATGCGCTCGGTTATGGCGTGGTGCGAGTTCTTCCGCAGGCAGCGGCGCCGCTGGTGCGGTTGGCGGGTGCGGCTTCGGCGGCGACTGGGGTGTGGTTGCTCGCAGGCTAATCTCTATCGCCTGAGCCGGCCTCATCGCTGGCAAGCCAGCTCCCACAGGTTATTGGGTAAGTCCACAATTGTGTGAACACTCAATTTCCTTGTGGGAGCTGGCTTGCCAGCGATGACGGCCGATCAGACACCAAACCTTTAAAGGCTGCCTCTCTGCTACCATGTCGCGCAATCGCCCCAGCCCGTGACGCCCGCCCATGCCCCACGCTTCCCGCTCCACCGCCCTGCCCGAATTGACCGCCCTGTTTGGCCAAGTGCAGCAGCACTTCCTCGACGTGATCGTGCCGCTGTGGCAAGGCCCGGGCTGGAATGCCGACATGGCGTTGCCGTACGAGGCGCTGGACGCCGCGCATCAACCGCTGCCAGTGCAGCGCTATCGGGCGATGGCCTGCGCACGGCAGCTGTATCTGTTCTCCAGCCTGATCGGGATTGTGGATAACGCCGAAGTCCGCGCCGCCGCGCTGTTCCGTTCCCTGCAACGGCATTTCCATGATGCCGAGCATGGCGGCTGGTTTTACAGCATCGACGCACAGGGCAAGCCGCTGGACCAGCGCAAGGATCTCTACACCCACGCCTTCATCCTGTTCGCCTGCGCGCATTACTGGGACAAGTCCCGGGATTCGCTGGCCGAGTCGACATTGAACGCCGCGCTGGAAATCATCGGCCGCCGATTCGCCACCGGCGACGGTTTGTACGAAGCCTGCCTTGAGCGTGACTGGCTCACCCTGCAAACCGGGCCACTGCAAAATCCACTGATGCATCTGGCCGAAGCCTTTCTGGCCACCCTGGCGGTGCGCGAAGACCCGCAAACGCAGAAGGCCCTGCTTGAGTTATGCACAGCCATGCACAAGCAGTTCGTCGATCCGCAATACGGCGTGTTGATGGAGAAGCCGCTGGGTGCTGTGGATAACTGGTACGAGCCGGGGCACCAGTTCGAATGGTATTTCCTGCTTGAATCCTCGCCGCTGTTGCGCGACTCGAAACTGCACCGGGCATTGGATCGGGCGTTTGCCTTTACCGAGCAGTATGGCGTGCTGGAGTCCTGCGGCGCGGTGCGGGCGATGCTTGATCTGGAAAGCAATGGTCGGCCCAGAGATTCCACCCAACGGATCTGGGCTCAAGCCGAATACCTGCGTGCGCTGACCTTGCGGGCGGACAGCGAAGCGGTGGTGCTGCGCCAGTTGCAGGCGTTGCAGCAGCGGTTTCTGCATGCCGGCGGCTGGCATGAGTGTCGCGATGAGAATGGAGAGGTCAGCCGCAAGGACATGCCTTCGACCACGCCTTATCATTTGGCGACTTGCTACCACGGTTTGGCTGCGTATCTTCGCTGACCGAACAATTGCTATCGCGAGCAGGCTCGCTCCCACATCTTGGAATGCATTCTCCTGTGGGAGCGAGCCTGCTCGCGAATGGCCTCAGCGCGGTATCAAGCCTTGTTACGCTCGATGGCAAACCCGGCCCAGGTCTGGCTCACCGGCATCAGCTCCAGGCTATTGATGTTGATATGAGCCGGGGTGTTCATCACCCAGAAAATCGTCTCGGCGATGTCCTGCGGCTGGATCGGCTCGGCGCCGGCGTAAGTGGCGTTGTAGCGTTCCTGGTCACCGGCAAAACGTACCAGCGAGAACTCGCTTTCGCACAGGCCGGGTTCGATGTTGCTGACCCGCACGCCAGTACCCTGCAGGTCGCAACGCAGGTTCAGCGAGAACTGTTTGACGAAGGCTTTGCTCGCGCCGTACACGTGGCTGCCCGGGTACGGGTAGTTACCGGCGATGGAACCGAGGTTGACGATACCGGCGCCACGGCCGTGGGCAATCAGCCGTGGCAGCAGCAGGCGAGTGGCGTACATCAGGCCTTTGACGTTGGTGTCGACCATGGTGTCCCAGTCATCCAGATCGCACTTGGGCGCCGGATCGACGCCGAGCGCCAGGCCGGCGTTGTTGATCAGGCCACGGAGTTTGGCGAACGACGGCGGCAGGTTGGCGATAGCCTCCTCCATCGCTTTGCGATCGCGCACATCGAGAACCAGACCATGCACTTCGGTCTGCTTCGACAGTTCGGCGCACAGGGCATTGAGGCGTTCTTCACGACGGCCGGTCAGGACCAGCTTCCAGCCAGCCTCGGCAAAACGCCGGGCACAGGCTTCACCAAAACCGGACGTCGCGCCGGTGATAAACAGGGTGTCGGACATCGTGTTCTCCTTGCTTCGGCCGCCACGGCAGCCCTTGGAATAGAAAATCAGCAGGCAGCATGCCCGCCCTCGCGAATACGGGCAACACTTGCCAGCTGTACAAAAAACAACCAGACCTGCCAAGACCACAGCCAGCGTGGCCTGTAGCCATGTGCACGCATGTTATCCACAGTCTGCTCCACAGTTTCCGGGGGCAAGTGCAAACGCGCAAAGCCGCGCCACACAAGGCTTTGCGGGCGAAATGGAAAGTTTTTTGCTTGACCGTGATGCGGGGGATGTGCGGGACAGGGCATTTTGCACGACGGGCGGTGTCACCGGGTGATTGCGCGAGGCCAGCAATTACGGCGCTCCGCGAGGTCTTTCCAGAGTTTAGTCACAGACTTATCCACAGGCTTGCGCACAGGGAATTGCCATGTCTCTGCCCCCCAGAAAAAGGTTGACAACGACGCCGCGCGCTCCAGCAAAAATGCCTGATCAAAAAACAATCACAAGCCTGGAGGCCCCGGATTACAAGGCCTGCAACCATATACACCCACGTTATTCACAGCCAGTTCCACAGTAACCGGGGACAAGTCAAAACTGTGGAAAAACAGCCATTTGCAGCGTCTATATGTCGCGCTTTGGCAGCTTGGGGAATTTGTTTTCCACAATTTCGGGAATTAGCCAATTTACCTGTGGTGGATTCCAAAAAATAAAAAAGCCCCGGGACTCTCGTCGCCGGGGCTGTGTGCAACCGCGAGAAGAATCAGTGCCCGCCCAGATAGGCGTTACGCACCTCCTCATTCACCAAAAGCTCTTTGCCGGTGCCGGTCAGACGGATTTCGCCGTTGACCATCACATATGCCCGGTCCGACAGCTTCAGCGCATGGTTGGCGTTCTGCTCGACGAGGAAAATCGTCATCCCGGTTTTTGCCAACTCACGCAGCGTGGCGAAGATCTGCTTCACCACGATCGGCGCCAGACCCAGGCTCGGTTCATCGAGCAGCAACAGCTTCGGCCGGCTCATCAGCGCACGGGCGATGGCGAGCATCTGCTGTTCACCGCCAGACATGGTCATCGCCCGCTGATTGCGTCGCTCTTCAAGCCGTGGAAACAGCTCGAACATGCGCTGCATGTCCTCTTTGGCGTACTTGTCGCCAATCGGGATGGTGCCCATCAGCAGGTTTTCCTCGACGGTCATGTCGGGGAAAACCCGCCGCCCTTCCGGCGACTGCGCGATACCGTTGGAGGCGATGTAGTGCGAGGACTTCTGCGTGATGTCGACGCCCTGATAGAGAATCTGCCCGCCCGCCGCTCTCGGCTGGCCGAAGATCGACATCAGCAAGGTCGACTTGCCGGCGCCGTTTGAGCCGATCAGGCTGACGGTCTCGCCTTCGTTGATTTGCAGAGAAACGCCTTTGAGCGCCTGAATCGGGCCGTAGAACACGTCCAGATTGCGCAGTTCGAGGATCGGTTGGCTCATACCAGCTCCTCTTCATCGGCGCCCAGGTAGGCCGCGATCACTTTTGGATCGTTACGGATCGCTTCCGGTCCGCCCTCAGCGATGACGATGCCGTGGTCCAGCACCACGATGTGGTCGGAAATGCTCATAACCATGCCCATGTCGTGTTCGATCAGCACCACGGTCAGATCGTGCTCGTCGCGCAGCAGCCGGATCATCGCGCTGAGCGCTTCGGTTTCCTGAGGATTGAGGCCGGCGGCCGGTTCGTCGAGGCAGATGATCTGCGGCCGCGTGCACATGGCCCGGGCAATTTCCAGACGCCGTTGTTGGCCGTAGGACAGCTCACCGGCCAGACGGTTGGCGCAGTCCACCAGATCGACCACTTCGAGCCAGTAGAACGCGACATCCAGCGCATCGCTCTCGGCCTTGCGATAGCCCTTGGTGTTGAGGATGCCGGCGAGCATGTTGCGGTTGACCCACATGTGCTGCGCCACCAGCAGGTTTTCCAGCACCGACATTTCCTTGAACAGGCGAATGTTCTGGAACGTACGGGCGAGACCGGCACGGTTCACCAGGTGAGTACCGCCGAACATTTTGTAGTACATGCGGCTGAGGAAGGATTTCGGCGAAACGAAATCGGTCGGTTTGAACGACTCGCCCAGCAACTGGATGACGTTGGTCTGCTGGCCGCGCACATTGAGTTCGATCTTGCCGCCCGTGGCCTTGTAGAAACCGGTCAGGCAGTTGAACACCGTGGTCTTGCCAGCACCGTTGGGGCCGATCAGGGCGAAGATCGAATTGCGTTTGACCTTCAGGCTGACATCGCTCAAAGCCTTGATGCCACCGAAATGCATCATCAGTTTTTCAACAGAGAGTACGACTTCACTCATGGCGCAGTCCTCTCGTAGTGAATGGCACCTTTGCGTGGTTTGACCCCGGTGCGGCTGATGCGGATCAACCCGCGTGGTCGCCAGATCATCATCAACACCATCAGGATGCCGAACAGCAGCACGCGGTATTCAGCGAAGCCGCGCAGCAGTTCCGGGGCGACGGTGAGCACGAATGCGGCGATGACCACGCCGATGGTCGAGCCCATGCCGCCGAGCACGACGATGGCGAGGATCAGCGCCGACTCGAAGAAGGTGAACGAGGTCGGGTTGACGAAGCCTTGATAAGTGGCGAAGAACACCCCGGCCAGACCCGCCGTCGACGCACCGATGGTGAACGCCGAGAGCTTGACCAGTACGTGGTTCAGGCCCATTGAGCGGCAGGCGATTTCATCTTCGCGCAGGGCTTCCCAGGCGCGACCGACCGGCATCTTCACCAGCCGATGCTTGACGTACAACACCGCCAGCACCACCAGGAACAGCACCGCGTAGATGAAGTAATACTTCACGTCGGGGTTGTAGGTCAGGCCGAAGAACTCATGAAACGGCACCCCGCCATCCTTCGCCCGCTTGCCGAACTCCAGACCGAAGAACGTCGGCAGTGGCGCCGGCATGCCGTTCGGGCCGCCGGTCAGCGACAGCCAGTTGTTCAGCACCAGACGAATGATTTCACCAAAACCCAGGGTCACGATCGCCAGATAGTCACCGTGCAGACGCAACACCGGGAAACCGAGAATGCAGCCAGCCAGGCCTGCGGTGATCGCCGCCAGCGGCAGCACGGTCCAGAAACCCAGACCCAGATATTGATAACCCAATGCCAGACCGTAGGCGCCGATGGCGTAGAACGCCACGTAACCGAGATCGAGCAGCCCGGCCAGACCGACCACAATGTTCAGCCCCAGCCCCAGCAGCACGTAGATCAAACCAAGGATGACCACCCCTAGCAGATAGGAGTTGGAGACAAACGGCACGATGATCGCCAGCACAATGATCAGCGGGATGATCCAGCGCAGCCGCGATTTGTAGTCCGCCGGCAGCACGTGCACACCGGAACCGGTGCTCTCGAATCCGTCGAGGATCTTCAAGCCTTTGGGGGTCTGCAGGAACAGGCTGAGGGCAAAGCGACCGGCCATGACGATGGCAATGATCCACGCCACACGGGTTGCTTCGAGGTTGAAGCTGTAGCCGTCGAGGACCACGCCGACAATCGGCCCGAACACGATCAGCGCAATCAGGCCGGCAAGAATCGCCTCGACCAGACTTTTTTTGATATCGATGGATTTTTCAGTGGTTGCAGACATCGCTTACACCTTCGACACAAGAGGACGGCCCAACAGGCCCTGCGGCCGGAAGACCAGTACGAGGACGAGCAGCGAGAAACTGAACACGTCTTTGTAGTCGGAGTTGACCAGACCGGAGAACAGCGACTCGGAGATGCCGAGGATGATCCCGCCGAGCATCGCGCCGGGCAGTGAACCGATGCCGCCCAGAACCGCTGCGGTGAACGCCTTGATGCCGATGATGAAGCCGGCATAGAAGTCGAACGTGCCGTAGTTCATTGTGATCAGCACACCGGCCAGTGCCGCCATGGCTGCACCGATGATGAACACGTAGGAAATCACCCGGTCGGTGTTGATCCCCAGGATCGAGGCCATCTTGCGGTCTTGCTGGGTCGCACGGCACATGCGGCCGAGCTTGGTGTATTTGATGATGTAGGTCAGCAGCCCCATGCCGACAAACGCGGCGATCAGTATGAAGACTTTGGTGTAGGTCAGTTGCACGAAGCCGGTGCCGACTTCAACACGCCAGGCACCGGTCAGCAGCGTAGGCACGCCCTGTTGTTTGGCGCCCTGAGCGATCTGTGCGTAGTTCTGCAAAATCAGCGAAATACCGATAGCGCTGATCAGCGGCGCCAGGCGGGTCGAGTTACGCAGGGGTTTGTAGGCAACACGCTCGATGACCCAGCCATATACCGCCGTGACGACGATGGTGAAGATCAGCGTGCCGAGCATCAGCAGCGGGAAGGATTCGATACCGAAGTAAGCCAGCAGAGCCAGACTGATTGCCGCCAGGTAAGCGGAAATCATGTAAACCTCGCCGTGGGCGAAGTTGATCATGCCGATGATGCCGTAGACCATTGTGTAGCCGATGGCGATCAGGCCATAGACCGACCCGAGGGTCAGGCCATTGACCAGTTGCTGCAGGAAAATACCATCCATAACGCAATCTCACGCAGTGAGAACCTGCGCGCCCATGACGCGCGGTTCTTCTAGGAAAAATACAGATGTACGTCGGAGCAATGTCGGAGCGTGATCAGCCCGATCGCCACTGAATCCTGTGGGAGCTGGCTTGCCAGCGATAGCGGTGGATCAGCCAACTCGTGTGTCGATTGACCTGACGCCATCGCGGGCAAGCCCGCTCCCACAGGGTTTCAAGTGAGCCGAGTGATCGCTTCAGCCCTTACTTCTGCTTTTCCAGCTGGTGGTATTTGCCGTCCTTGTCCCACTGGTAAACCACGTAGTCGGAGACTTTCAGGTCGCCTTTGGCGTCCCAGGTCTTCTCGCCCATCACGGTTTTCACCGGGTTGGCCTTCAGCCACTTGGCAGCGGCTTCGCCGTCGTTTTTCTTCGCGCCATTGAACGCTGCCGCCAGGGTCTGAACCGAGGCGTAGGCGTACAGGGTGTAGCCTTCAGGCTCGGTGCCGGCCTTGCGGAACGCGTCCACTACGGTCTTGCTTTCCGGCAACAGGCGCGGGTCGGCGCCGAAAGTCATCAGTACGCCATCGGTGAATTGCGGGCCGCCAGCGGTGGTCACCAGTTCGTCGGTCACGATACCGTCGTCGGACATGAACTTGACGTCTTTCAGACCTTGTTCACGCAGCTGACGAACCAGCGGACCGGCTTCCGGGTGCAGGCCGCCGAAATAGACGACATCGGCGCCGGCGCCACGGATCTTGGTGACGATGGTGCTGAAGTCTTTCTCGCCACGGGTCAGGCCTTCGTACAGCACAGGCTTGACGCCGCGTTTTTCCAGCTGAGCCTTGGTGGCGTCAGCCAGGCCTTGGCCGTAGGTGTCCTTGTCGTGCAGCACAACGACTTTCTTGCCCTTGAGCATGTCGACGATGTAGTCGCCGGCAACGATGCCTTGCTGGTCGTCACGTCCGCACATACGGAACATGGCGCTGAGGCCGCGTTCGGTCACTTGCGGGTTGGTCGAGCCCGGAGTGATCGCGATGATCCCGGCTTCGTCGTAGATTTCCGACGCTGGAATGGTCGAAGAGGAGCAGAAGTGACCGACCACGCCGGCGACTTTCTGGTTGGTGAGGTCCTTGGCGACCGTCACTGCCTGCTTCGGTTCGCAGGCGTCGTCGCCTTTGACCAGGACGATTTTTTCCCCGTTGACGCCACCCGCCGCGTTGACCGCATCGGCCGCCGCCTGTGCACCCTTCATGTACTGCTCGCCGAATGCCGCGTTGGCACCGGTCATAGGACCCGCTACACCGATCTTGATATCAGCTTGAGCAAACGCAGAAACACCCAGCGCAGTAGCGACTGCGAGGGCCAGAAAGCCTTTCTTGTAAAACGTCTGGGACATGAGGTGGTGCTCCAAGGTTTTTTTTAGTTGGCACTGCGACTTCACTTCACTCAAAGCTCAGAGCAAGGCCCGTGCCATCGGTTTTTTATTCTTCAAAAAGTCGCTGCATTGTTGTTATTTCGACTGTTTCGGTCCCATTTTCATTGGGCGTGCAACCGTCTAAACCGCGGAAGGTGAAACCATTTGTTTTTTCAGGCGCAACCCGCACGCGCCATCATTGCAACCGCAGCGACAAATGACGTGCAACCAGCCTGTAACAGCCCGCGTCACCGAACTGCACACTGCTGGTGCGGGACTGCTACAACCCGCACCATTACAGGCTAGTCGCTGGATGCAAAAGCGCCGCTTGCGGCAACAAATTTCAACACTCAAATAACGATGCGCAGGCACTGGCCCGCGTGATACAGGGAAAACCCGGCCTCGTACAGGCAACTGCGCAAGCCCACACCGGCCAGGGGCTGCATGGGTGCGAAGGGAATCGGCAGTGCCTGCGGATCGCCGTTGCACAGGTAATCGGCGAAGGCTTTGCCGACGACCGTGCCGGTGGTGACGCCGCGACCGTTATAACCGGTGACGGCCACCAGTCCCGGCGCCGGCTCGAACAGGCGCATCAGGTGATCGGGGGTAAACGCAATGCGCCCGGTCCAGGTGCACTGCCACTCGACCGGCTTCAGATTGGGGAAGTAATGCTGCTGCACCCGATCAGCCCAGGCCTTGAGAAACCAGGTCGGTTTCTGGTTGCCATTGCCGAGGCTGCCGAGCAACAGGCGCCCGTCCTTGTCGCGACGGATGCTGCTCAATACCTGACGGGTGTCCCACGAGCCCTGCCCGCCCGGGAGAATTTCTTGCGCAGCGTCTTCGGTAAGTGGCACCGAGGCGACCTGGTAGTAATAGCCGGGAAAGAAATTGCGCTTGAGCTCGGTCCAGTCGCCTTCGGTATAGGCATTGGAGGCGATGACCACTTGTTCAGCGAGTACCGAACCTTGGGCGGTTTGCACCGACCAGTTCTGCCCGATGCGCTCGAGGCGAGCCACTGGCGAATGATCGAACATCTGCCCGCCGAGCCCGCGCACGGCATTGGCCAGCCCGGTGACATAGGCCATCGGATTGAGCGTGCCGGCGCGGCGATCGAGCAAAGCCGCGGCGATCTTTTGCGTGCCAGTGGCTAGCTCGCAAGCCTTGCCGGTCAGCAGTTCGACCGGCGCGCCACGACGTTTCCACTGCTGCTCGCGACTGCGCAGATCCGCCTCGCCCTTGGCGTTATGCGCCATGTGCAAAGTGCCTTCGCGGCGCAATTGGCAATCGATAGCGTATTTATCCACAAGGCTGAACACCAGCGCCGGCGCCGCACCGAGCATGCGGTTGAGCTGACTGCCGACCGCCTCGCCGAACCCCGCTTCGATCTCGTCCGGAGGAATCCACATGCCGGCGTTGACCAGCCCGACATTGCGCCCGGAGCCACCGTGCCCTGCGCGATGCGCTTCCAGCACGCAGACGCTTTTGCCTTTTTCCAACAGATGCAGCGCCGCTGACAACCCGGTGAACCCGGCGCCGATCACACAGACATCGACCTTGACCTCGCCCTTGAGCGCGGTGTTATCCGGGCGTTGTGGCGTGAGCGTTTCCCACAGACATTCTTCGCGTAACGGCATTGCCAGACTCCAACAGAAACCCAACAAACACACAAACCTGAGTGAGCCCCCTGTGGCGAGGGGATTTAGCGAAACGTCGCACCGCCCCGCTGGGTCGCGGAGCGGCCCCAAAATTTCAAAAGCGACGACTGCTTCGCAGCCGAACGGGGATAAATCCCCTCGCCACAGTGCTCACTCCTACAGAGGATCTCCACCTGTCAGTCGAATGTAATGCCCTGCGCCAACGGCAATTCCAGCGAGTAGTTGACGGTATTGGTCTGCCGCCGCATGTACGCGCGCCAGGCATCGGAGCCGGACTCACGGCCGCCGCCGGTTTCTTTCTCGCCACCAAAGGCGCCGCCGATTTCCGCGCCGCTCGGGCCGATGTTGACGTTGGCGATGCCGCAGTCACTGCCGACCGCCGACATGAACCGCTCGGCCTCACGCACATCGGTGGTGAAAATGCACGATGACAGGCCTTGCGGCACGGCATTGTTCAGGCGCAGCGCTTCCTCGAAATCGCTGTAGCCGACCACGTAGAGAATCGGCGCAAAGGTTTCGCTGCAGACCACATCGCTCTGCTCGGGCATTTCCACGATGGCCGGCGACACGTAATAAGCATTGGGGAATTGCTCTTCCAGTTGGCGCTTGCCACCGAACACCCGGCCGCCTTCGCTCAGCGCCTGTTCCAGCGCATCCTGCATGTTTTCGAAGCTGTGCTTGTCGATCAGCGGGCCGACCAGATTGCCTTGCAGCGGATGGCCGATGCGTACTTTCGAATAGGCAGCCTTGAGGCGGGTGACGATTTCTTCCTTGACCGATTCATGAGCGATCAGACGGCGCAAGGTGGTGCAGCGTTGCCCGGCGGTGCCGACGGCGCTGAACAGAATCGCGCGCACTGCCATGTCCAGATCGGCGCTCGGGCCGAGGATCATCGCGTTGTTGCCGCCCAGTTCGAGAATGCTGCGGGCGAAACGCGCGGCGACTTTCGGCGCCACTTCGCGGCCCATGCGCGTGCTGCCGGTGGCGCTGATCAGCGCAACACGCGGATCATCGACCAGCGCTTCGCCGGCATCGCGACCGCCGATCACCACCTGGCACAGGCTCGCCGGGGCATCGCTGAAATTCTTCACTACGCGATCAAACAGCGCCTGACAGGCCAGCGCGGTCAGCGGGGTTTTCTCTGATGGCTTCCACACCACCGGGTTGCCGCAGACCAGCGCCAGGGTGGTGTTCCACGCCCACACTGCGACCGGGAAGTTGAACGCGCTGATGACGCCGACCACGCCGAGCGGATGCCAGGTTTCACGCATATGGTGGCCCGGGCGCTCGGAGGCGATGGTCAGACCGTACAACTGGCGCGACAGGCCAACGGCGAAGTCGCAGATGTCGATCATCTCCTGTACTTCACCCAGGCCTTCCTGAGTGATCTTGCCAGCCTCCCACGACACCAGCTCGCCGAGATCGGCCTTGTACTCGCGCAACACTTCGCCGAACTGACGCACCAGCTCACCGCGACGCGGTGCCGGCACCTTGCGCCAGTGCTCGAATGCATGATCTGCGCGACTGATGTGCTGCTCGACTTCGGCAGCGCCCTCCCAGTTCACCGAGGCAATTTCACTGCCATCGATGGGCGAATGCACCGGCACCTTGCCGTTCTGGTACAGGGCCGGGTTGACTCCCAGACGATCAAGCAATGCGGCTACCATCGGTCTCTCCTCAAGCAAAAACAGAATGTGTGCGGCCATCCTTTGCATGGCCGGGCAGGCCTTTAGTTGTAGCCTCACTGCGGCGATGCAACAAACGACCTTTACGCCAGATATCATTCCGTTTATTCATGCTGCCTAGCGAAAGACAAGAAAAAGGACTGGCCATGCTGAACAGACGCCACTTGCCCTCGATCACCGCGCTGCAATGCTTCGAGGCCGTGACCCGACACCTGAGTTTTACCCGCGCCGCCGAAGAGCTGAACCTGACGCAGAGTGCGGTGAGCAAACAGGTCGCACAGCTTGAAGAACTGTTGCAGCATTTGTTGTTCCGCCGCGTGCGTCGGCGCTTGCAGATGACACCGGCCGGGGATTTGTATCTGGTCGAGGTCAGAAAAATCCTCAGCCAAGTGGAGATGTCGACGCATTACCTGCGCTCCTACGGCGGCGAAACCGAAGTCTTGCGTGTCTCCACCCCGTCGACCTTCGGCGCCCGTTGGCTGGTGCCGCGCCTGAAAGGCTGGCGCCTGCGCCATCCGTCGATTCATCTGGATCTGTGCAACGAGCAGGAAGCCGATGATCTGTTGCAGGGGCGCAGCGATCTGGCTTTCTACTTCGGCCAGGCATCGCGACCGGGCACCGAATGCCTGAAATTGTTCGGCGAACAACTGGTGCCGGTGTGCGCCCCGGGCAGCCTGCCGGACACGCCATTCACTGACCCGACGCAACTCACCGACCTGGTGCTGCTGCAAAATGCCTCGCGACCGCAAGCCTGGCACGACTGGTTCGACAGTCAGGGCTACCACACCGAACACAGCTACCACGGGCCGCGTTTCGAAACCTTTTACATGTGCATCCGCGCCGCCCAGGTCGGCTGTGGCGTGGCGCTGCTGCCGCGGTTTCTGGTGGAAGAGGAATTGGCCGAAGGCAAACTGGTCATACCCTGGCAGCATGCGATGCCCAGCAGCGATGCCTATTACCTGGCCTACCCGGAGCACGCGGCGGAAGTGCCGAAGGTGCGGGATTTTGTGAAATGGATGCTTGAACAAATCGATAGCCCGGTGTGAGGTCAACCGGGATCCCTGTGGGAGCGAGCCTGCTCGCGAAAGCGTCGGGTCAGCCACATCATCTTTAACTGACACACCGCCTTCGCGAGCAGGCTCGCTCCCACAGTGGATCTGCGGCGCTCTGAAAAAATGCTGGCAATCCCCACCGCCGATATGCGCCACTAGCGCCATCGATATAGACCGCGCCAGGCGCGGCGCAACTGGAGACCCGTTTATGAGCGAGAGTGTGTTTGCCGATCGCATCGTGCAGAACCTGCTCGACACCGACTTCTACAAGCTGACGATGATGCAGGCGGTGCTGCACAACTACCCCAACGTCGAAGTCGAATGGGAGTTCCGCTGCCGCAACGCCGAGGATCTGCGTCCGTATCTGGCCGAGATCCGCCACCAGATCGAGCGTCTGGCCGAGCTGAGCCTGAGTGCCGATCAGTTGAGTTTCCTTGAGCGCATCAGTTTTCTGAAACCAGATTTTCTGCGCTTCCTCGGCCTGTTCCGCTTCAACCTGCGCTACCTGCACACCGGCATCGAAAACGGCGAGTTGTTTATCCGCCTGCGCGGACCCTGGCTGCACGTAATCCTCTACGAAGTGCCGCTGCTGGCGATCGTCAGTGAAGTGCGCAATCGCTATCGCTACCGGGAGACTTCGCTGGAGCAGGCACGCGAACAGCTGTATCGCAAGTTCGACTGGCTGACCGCCAATGCTTCGGCCGATGAGCTGTCGCAATTGCAGGTTGCCGATTTCGGCACGCGTCGACGCTTTTCCTTTGGCGTGCAGGCCGAAGTGGTCAACGTGCTCAAGCATGATTTTCCCGGGCGTTTCGTCGGTACCAGCAACGTGCATCTGTCCCGCGAGCTGGACATGAAACCGCTGGGCACCATGGCCCACGAGTGGATCATGGCCCATCAGCAACTCGGCCCGCGCCTGATCGACAGCCAGATCGCCGCGCTCGATTGCTGGGTTCGCGAGTACCGTGGCCTGCTCGGCATTGCCCTCACCGATTGCATCACCACCGATGCGTTTCTTGGCGATTTCGATCTGTTCTTCGCCAAACTCTTCGATGGCCTGCGCCACGATTCCGGGGACCCGGTGGCGTGGGGTGAAAAGTGCATCGCGCACTATCACAAGCTCGGCATCGACCCGATGAGCAAGACCCTGGTGTTTTCCGACAGTCTGACCCTGCCCAAATCGCTGGAGATTTTCCGCGCGCTGCACGGTCGCATCAATGTGAGCTTCGGCATCGGTACCAACCTCACTTGTGATATCCCGGGTGTCGAACCGATGAGCATCGTGCTTAAAATGACCGCCTGCAACGGCCAGCCGGTGGCGAAGATCTCCGACGAGCCTGGCAAGACCCACTGCAAAGATCCGAATTTCGTCGCCTATTTGCGACATGTGTTCAAGGTTCCTGCCGAATCCAGTCTATCTAACAAGGAGTGAATTCATGCAAGCCGTACAGCGTGAGATTGCTGAGCAGCTCAAGGTGCAACCACCGTTCGCCGACGATCAGGCCCTGCAGGCCGAAGTCGCCCGGCGCCTGACGTTCATCCAGGAATGTCTGGTCAATTCCGGGCTCAAGACCCTGGTGCTGGGCATCAGCGGCGGCGTCGACTCACTGACCGCCGGCCTCCTGGCCCAGCGCGCGGTACGTGAACTGCGCGAAAAAACCGGCGACGACCGCTACAAATTCATCGCCGTGCGCCTGCCGTATGAAACCCAGTTCGACGAGCACGACGCCAAGGCCTCGCTCGACTGCATCGCCCCTGACGAAATCCACACCGTGAACATCGGCCCGGCGGTCAAGGCGCTGGCAGCTCAGGTGTCGGCGTTCGAAGGCAAACCGGCGGCGTCGGTGGACTTCGTGCTGGGTAATACCAAGGCGCGGATGCGCATGGTGGCGCAGTACACGATTGCCGGAGTGGCGGGCGGTCTGGTGATTGGCACCGACCATGCGGCAGAAGCGGTGATGGGCTTCTTCACCAAATTCGGCGACGGCGCCTGCGACCTCGCCCCGCTCAGCGGCTTGGTGAAAAATCAGGTGCGTGCGATTGCCCGCAGCTTTGGCGCGCCGGAATCGCTGGTCGAAAAAGTCCCGACCGCCGACCTCGAAGATCTTTCGCCAGGCAAACCGGACGAAGCGGCGCATGGCGTGACCTATGCCGAGATCGATGCGTTTCTGCACGGTGAAGCGGTGCGGGACGAGGCGGCGAAGATCATTGTCGACACGTACAACAAGACTCATCACAAGCGCGTGATGCCGTTTGCGCCTTGAGGTATGGAAATGCCTGCACGAGCCTGTAGGAGCCTGTAGGAGCTGACGAGTGCAACGAGGCTGCGATCTTTTGATCTTGCTTTGAAGATCAAGATCAAGAGATCGCAGCCTTCGGCAGCTCCTACACAAAAAAAGCGTCCCGGGGGGACGCTTTTTTTGTGCCTGGTTTATTTGACGACGATAGTGCCTTTCATCATCGAGATATGGCCAGGGAACGAGCAGAAGAAGCCGTATTTTTCAGCGGCATCCAGCTTCGATACATCAAAGGTCACCGAATCGGTTTCCTTGGCGCCGATGATCTTGGTGTGGGCGATGATGCGTGCGTCGCCGTCTTTCAGGTAGTTCTTGTCGATGCCAGCGGCGAGCCCGTCGGTGGCGATTGGCTGCATGTCAGCTTCTTTGCTGATCACCAGGTTATGGCCCATGACGTTCTTCGGCAGGCTGCCGGAGTGGGTCAGTTCGACGGTGAAGGTCTTGCAGCTCTTGTCGATCACGATTTCCTTGGTGTTGAAGGTCATCTGATCGGTGGAATCAACGGTGGTTTTGCACTCGGCAGCCATCAATTGGCTGCTGGCCAGCGCCAGCAGGGATACCGCAACAACTTTGGAAAACATGGTGAATCTCCAAGGCAGGGTTAACAAAAACACTAGTGGTGGAAAGACTGCCTGAAATCATCGCAAGTTCATATGACTTGAGTCAAAAATTGTATACAACTTTCAGGCTATGGCACCCATCGACACAATCTAACGGCCATCTCGTACGGCCAGCCCTATGATCGGCCCACCTACTGAAACGGAGTGCCAGTCATGTTCTTTAACGGTCTGTTGTGCAGCTTGCTCGCCGCCTACGCCTGTGGCGCCAGCGGTACTTTTGAATCACCTGAACGCGAAGTCTAGTCCTTGGAGCGCAGCGTGCCAGCCGTTACCCTGTGCGCCTGATCGACTCAGGAGTAACGCATGTCGCTGAAATCCGTTTGTGTGTTTTGCGGTGCCAACGCCGGTACCGTACCGGCCTACACTGAAGCTGCCGTGGCCCTTGGCCGGGCATTGGCCGAGCGAAATCTGACGCTGGTCTACGGCGGTGGTGCCGTCGGTTTGATGGGCATTGTGGCTGATGCCGCGCTGGCCGCTGGCGGCGAAGTGATCGGCATCATTCCGCAAAGCCTGATGGACAAGGAGATCGGCCACAAAAGCCTGACGCGCCTGGAAGTGGTAGACGGCATGCATGCGCGCAAGGCGCGGATGGCCGAACTCAGCGATGCATTCATCGCCCTGCCCGGCGGCCTCGGCACGCTGGAAGAGCTGTTCGAAGTCTGGACCTGGGGCCAGCTCGGCTACCACGGCAAGCCTTTGGGGCTGCTGGAAGTGAACGGTTTCTACAGCAAACTCACGGCTTTTCTCGATCATATCGTCGGCGAAGGCTTCGTTCGCGCGCCACACCGTGACATGCTGCAAGTGAGCGAATCGCCAGATTCCCTGCTCGACGCCCTCGATCAGTGGCAGCCGACCGTCACGCCCAAGTGGGTCGACCAAAAACCCGGTTAACCCCCGGACACCGATACAGGGCAGAATACGCGCCGCTCAACCTCACCTTCGACCCCAGAGGATCGCCCATGGCCAAACCCAATTACTCCTTCGCCAAACGTCAACGAGACCTGGCAAAGGAACAGAAGAAAGAGGAAAAGCTTCAGCGCAAGAAGCAAACCGCTGAAGAAGCGGCACTGAACCCTGACGGTGAAGTGGCGACCGATGATGATGTTGATGCATCCGATGCACCGAAAGATCAGACGCCCGACGCCTGAGCCCCACCGGGTTTGATGATCGAATCAGACCCTGCGGATTTGTGACGGGGCTGACAGTTCTGCTGCCGGCCCTCACAGCCCTGCTTTCCTTGAAACACCAAAATCCCCTGTGGGAGCGAGCCTGCTCGCGAATGCGATATATCTGTTACAAATCTATTGGCTGACCTGACGCTTTCGCGAGCAGGCTCGCTCCCACATTTGAAGACTCATCAATTCTGAGGCATCACCGTAACCCGCACTTCCGGGTCGTGATTACCGCCACCGAGAATCACGCCACGCAGCGGCGACACATCGGAGAAATCCCTTCCCCACGCCAACGTGATGTGTTCCAGCGCCGGCCGCACATTGTTGGTCGGATCGAAATCCACCCAGCCCGATACCGGACAGAACACCGATACCCACGCATGCGAGGCGTCGGCGCCGATCAGGCGTGGCTGCCCCGGCGGCGGCTGGGTCAGCAGGTAGCCGCTGACATAACGCGCCGCCAGACCGCGCGAGCGCACACAGGCCAGCATCAGATGAGCGAAGTCCTGACAGACCCCGCGTCGACGCTCCAGCACCTCCACCAGCGGCGTCGCCACCTGGGTGGCTTCGGCATCGAAGGTGAATTCGCTGAAGATCTTCTGCATCAGCGCCTGCACGCCGAGCAGCAACGGTCGCCCTGGCGGAAAACAGCTTTGCGAGAACTCGACGAAGCTGCGCTTCAAGTGCACATAAGGTGACTGGAACCGGTAGCGACAGGCTTCGAGCAAGTCGGCGGACAACGGCTGACTGCTGTAGGTCAGCGCATCGCGGGTCTGCTCCCACGCCGGCGACTGATTGAAATCCAGCGCCGGGCGCGCCAGCACTTCGACCGTCAGCCGGGCGTTGACCTGCAATTGGTCATGGGGCCGTTCAAAGGCCAACCGCGTCAACGGATTGCCAAACACGTCCAGTTCGTCACGGCGCATGGTCGGTTCGGGGCTGATCAGCAACTGCTGCTCGGTGCAGCGCTGCCAGCTGCATTCGCGCGGCCACAGATGCGCCAGTTGCTGTGCGAGGGAAACCGGGCTGTCGTAGTGATAACAGGTGTCGTGGAAGATCTGATATTGAGCGCTCATCACACGGACACCGTTCGCTGGCTGACATCATCGACATGGGCGAAATGGCGCAGGGCCAGACGATCCGATACCTGGCCGCTGGCTTCGGCGATTTCCTGCAACAGATCGGCCAGACCATCCAGCGCGGCACGTACGCTGGATTTGCCGAACAGCGGGTTCTCCAGACAACCGAGATCAAACCGCGACAGACGTTCGACCAACTGTGGCAGCGCAGTTTCGCGAGGTGCGCCGAAGTCGTCGTTCAAGCGTTTCAGCGTGCGGGTAACCAGTTTCAGCTGAAACAGCACCGCGTGGGGGTTCTGCTCATCCAGCAACAGCAGATCGAGCACCGGAATCAGTTGCGCCACCGCCAGATAGCGCGAGCGATAGGTGATGCTGCTGTTACCCAACTCCAGCAACCACTCAAGCCCCGCCTGATCGAACGCACCCGCGCCGCGCAGAAACGCCGCCAGACTGCTGCTGAGAAATTGCAGGCGTTCGATGCGCCGGCCGATCATCAGAAAGCGCCAGCCTTCGTCACGGGTCATGTCATCCAGCGCAAACCCCGACAGCGCCGCCAGCGACATCACCAGACGGTTGAGGAAATCCAGCAGTTCGCCAAAGTCCGGTTCATCGACTTCCAGCTCCAGCGCCTCGCGCTGCAATTCGACCAGCGCCTGCCAGTTCTCCCGGGACAGCTTGCCGCGCACTTGCGACGCAGCCCACTGCAAGCGCTGCAAGTTGGAACGCAGGCTGAACGACCAGTCCTCGCCCAGCAGCGCAGCGAGCAGGCGCTCCGGCAGTTCGCCCTCATCCGGCAACAGCGCCAGCCGCTCGCCGAGATCGACCGCTGCTTGCAGCGCCTGCGGATCATCGCCATCGACGTAACGCGTGAGCATGATGCGCAGCAGCCGCGCGCTGTCGTCACAGCGCTCGCAGTAGCGGCCGAACCAGAACAGATTTTCCACCACCCGCGACGGCAGGTACGGATCGCGCCGTACCAGATCGTGCACGCCGACATTGCGCTGCGCCTTCCACTGCTCGCCGCTCGGTGCACGGTCGCTGAGCACCCAGGTGTCCTTGCTCGCCCCGCCGCGCTGCATCGACACCACTTCGGCATCAGCCTCGGCCGCCACTCGGGTCAGACCGCCCGGCAACACGCGGTAGCCGTCGTGGCTGGCCACCGCATACATGCGCATGCCGATCGCGCGGGGTTGCAGATGACCGTCTTCGGCTTGCCACACCGGCGCCTGCGACAGTTGCGCAAGCTCTTGCGCGACGTAGGCATAAGGCCGTGCCTGCATACGCTGCGCCAGCTCGAGGCGCTGGCTTTCACTCAAATCACGGCCGAAAACAGGCGCGAAGCTCTGCGACGGGAACGCCGGTTTGATCAACAGCTCCGGGAGTTTTTCCAGCGCTTGCGCCAGCACCGGCGCTTCACCGCACCACCAGGTGGCGATCGAGGGCAGGATCAGTTCTTCGCCGAACAGGAACTGATTGATCTTCGGCAGAAACCCCAGCAGGCCCGGCGATTCCAGCACGCCGCTGCCGAGCGCATTGGCCACCAGCACCCGCCCCTGCCGCACCGCCTCAAGCAGACCGGGGACGCCGAGCGCCGAGTCGGTACGCAGTTCCAGCGGGTCGCAGAAATCATCATCGAGGCGGCGCATGATCGCGTGCACCCGGCGCAGGCCGCTGAGGGTTTTCAGGTAAACGGTGGCATTGCGCACCGTCAGATCGCCGCCCTCGACCAGCGGATAGCCGAGCTGACGCGCCAGATACAGGTGCTCGAAATAACTTTCATTGAACCGCCCCGGTGTCAGCAGCACCACAAGCGGTGCGTCATCGCCCTCCGGTGCCTGACGGGCCAAAGTTTCCTGCAAGGTGCGGAAAAAACCGGCCAGATGCTGGACCTTAAGATCCCGGTACAAATCGGGAAAGGCGCGGGAGACGATGGTGCGGTTTTCCAGCGCATAGCCGGCCCCGGACGGCGCCTGGGTGCGATCGGCGGTGACCCACCAGCGACCATCCGGCGTGCGCGCCAGATCCACGGCATACAAATGCAAAAAGGCTGACTCGGGCGGGGCAATGCCCTGACAGGGCCAGAGAAAATTGTTGTGTCCGAATACCAGCTCGGCGGGCAGCAGGCCTTCGCTGATCAACCGCTGCGGACCGTACAGATCCGCCAGCACTGCATTGAGCAAGCGCGCACGCTGAGCGATGCCGGCGGACAATTGCTGCCACTCATCTGCCGCGATCACATGGGGCAGCAGATCCAGCTCCCACGGCCGGTCAGCGCCCTTGGGATCGGCATAGACGTTGTAGGTAACGCCGTTTTCCTGAATCTGCCGCGCCAGCAAGGCCTGACGCTGCACCAGTTGCGCCGGACTGCTGCGCTGCAACTGATCGAACAGGCGCTGCCAATGCGAGCGCACCGCGCCGCTGCCGTCGAGCAGTTCGTGATAGGTGCCCGCGGTCAGCGGGTAGCGGTCTAGCAGGTCAGGCATGGAAAGCTCGGCAGACAGCAGGGAACGGTCAGACTAACGCAGGCACATGACACGCGGATATACGAAAAATCCGCGTGTTGCGCAGGCTCTAGAAACGGCGCAGATCGATGGTCATCGGTAGCTCGTCATTGATTTCTACTTTGGGTACGGGAAGTTTCCCCGGCGTGTGTCCGAGGCGGAAAAACCGCGCCATGCGCCGGCTCTCCGCTTCATTGGCATTGACCGGCAAGGTTTCGTAATTGCGCCCGCCGGGATGGGCCACGTGATACTGGCAACCGCCCAGCGAACGCCCCATCCAGGTATCAAGCAGGTCGAACACCAACGGCGCGTGCACCGGTATGGTCGGATGCAGGCAGTTGGCTGGTTGCCAGGCCCGAAAGCGCACCCCAGCGACAAACTCACCCACCCGCCCGGTCGAGTGCAACGGCACCGCGACGCCATTACAGGTCAGCAGATAGCGCTGTGGCGGCAGGCCATTGAGCTTGACCTGCAAGCGCTCCAGCGATGAATCGACGTAGCGCACCGTGCCGCCCGCCGAGCCCTCCTCGCCCAGCACATGCCAGGGTTCAAGCGCCTGACGCAGCTCCAGCTCGATGCCATTGACGGCGTAGTCGCCGACCTTGGGAAAACGAAATTCCAGGTGCGCAGCGAACCACTCGGCGCGCAACGGGTAGCCGGCGTTGTTGAGTTCGACGATAACGTCGGCGAAATCCTGCTCGATAAAGTGCGGCAGCAGAAAGCGGTCGTGCAGCTCGGTGCCCCAGCGCGCCAGTTTCGCCGGCGCATAAGGCTCGCGCCAGAACCGCGCGACCAGCGCCCGCAGCAACAACTGCTGAGCCAGACTCATGCGCGCATGGGGCGGCATTTCAAAAGCGCGCAGTTCCAGCAAGCCAAGACGCCCGGTGGCGCCGTCCGGTGAATACAGTTTGTCGATGCAGAATTCGGCGCGATGAGTATTGCCGGTGACATCGATCAGCAAATTGCGCAGCAGTCGATCGACCAGCCACGGTGCACATTCCTCGCCCGGTTCCGGCATTTGCGCAAAGGCGATTTCCAGTTCGTACAAGGCGTCATTGCGCGCCTCATCAACCCGTGGAGCCTGGGACGTCGGACCAATGAACAACCCGGAAAACAGGTACGACAGCGAAGGATGGTTGTGCCAGTAGCTGATCAGACTGCGCAGCAGATCCGGCCGCCGCAGAAACGGTGAGTCCGCTGGTGTCGCGCCGCCGAGGACGAAATGATTGCCGCCGCCGGTACCGGTGTGGCGCCCGTCGATCATGAACTTTTCGGTGGTCAGGCGGGTTTGCCGTGCCTGTTCATAGAGAAACTCGGTGCGCTCGACCAACTCGTCCCAGCTCGCCGATGGCTGCACGTTGACCTCGATCACGCCCGGGTCCGGAGTGACACGGAAATTGCTCAGGCGCGGATCACTCGGCGGTTCATAGCCTTCCAGCAGTACCGGGCAGTGCAGTTCTTCGGCGGTGGCCTCAATGGCCGAGACCAGTTCCAGATAATCCTCGACACGCTCAAGCGGCGGCATGAACAGATACAGCCGGCCTTCGCGGGCCTCGGCGCAGAATGCGGTACGGGTCAGCCAGTCAGCGGATTCGTCGATTTTCGGCACCCGCTCATCCAGCGCAGCAGGTTCGCCGTGCACACCGAGCTGCGCCGGATCCGGCAGTTCAGCGAAGTCCTGATTCGGATCGTTGGGATGGATGAACGGATATTCCGCCGCTTTCACCCACGGCTGCGAGGCCAGCGGCAAGCGGTAACCCAGCGGCGAATCCCCCGGCACCAGGCGACAGTGCTCGTCACGCAGATACCAGCGCCCGCTCTGCCATTGATCGCCCTTGGCCGCGCGCGCCAGCGGCAGCACCTGGCCGATCACCTTGTTCAGGCCCTGACTGAAGACCTTGCGCAATCGCGCGCGCTCCAATGGCTCTTCCAGACGCGAATCTTCGGCGCTGACGTTGCCGGGCAACGCACCCTCGCGCCACAGGTAGTAGAGATGATCCTCGTAGGCCGGGAACACAAAGCGCGCAGGCAACTTCAGCCGCTCGGCGACGCTGGCGAGAAAGCGTCCGGCCAGTGCGCCGTCGGCGCCATAGTCCTGCTGTTCGTCGGCGATCAATGCGTCGTTGTGCCAGATCGGCTGACCGTCGCGGCGCCAGTAACAATTGAGCGACCAGCGCGGCAATTGCTCGCCGGGATACCACTTGCCCTGACCGAAATGCACCAGCCCCTGCGGCGTGTATTGCTTGCGCAGGCGTTGAAACAGTTCGGCGGACAGCCGGCGCTTGTCCGGCCCCAGTGCGGCGGTGTTCCATTCGGCGCCGTCCGGGTCGTCGATGGAGACGAAGGTCGGTTCGCCGCCCATGGTCAGGCGCACATCGCCTTCGAGCAGATCGGCATCGATCTGCCGGCCCAGTGCCTGGATCGCCCGCCACTGTTCATCGGTGTAAGGCTTGGTGACGCGCGGCGCTTCCCAGATTCGCTCGACCGACATTTCATGGCTGAACTGCGTCTCGCAAGGTTCGACCAGACCACTGATCGGCGCCGCCGAGGACGGATCGGGACTGCAGGCCAACGGAATATGCCCTTCCCCGGCGAACAGCCCGGACGTCGCATCAAGGCCAATCCAGCCGGCACCCGGCAAATACACCTCGCACCAGGCATGCAGGTCGGTGAAGTCGACTTCAGTGCCGGACGGGCCGTCGAGGCTTTTCACGTCGGCGGTCAGTTGAATCAGGTAGCCGGAAACAAACCGCGCCGCCAGACCGAGATTGCGCAACAGCTGCACCAGCAACCATGCCGAATCACGGCAGGAACCGGAGGCGTGTTGCAGTGTGTGCTCCGGAGTCTGCACCCCGGGCTCCATGCGGATCAGGTAGCCGATGTCTTCACTGAGGCGCTGATTGAGCGCCACCAGAAAATCCACCGCCGGCAGTGGCGTGCGGTCGATGCTGTCCAGGTAAGCCTTGAACGTTGGCGTCAGCGGCAGGGTTTCGAGGTACGGCGCCAGCTCCTTGCGTTCATCGGCGGCGTAGCTGAACGGAATTCTCTCGGCGTACGGTTCGAGGAAGAAGTCGAACGGATTGAACACCGCCATTTCCGCGACCAGATCGACTTCGATGCGCAGCTCTGCGGTTTTTTCGGGGAACACCAGACGTGCCAGGTAATTGCCCTGGGGGTCCTGCTGCCAGTTGATGAAATGCTGCTCGGGCGAGACTTTCAGCGCATAGGAAAGAATTCGCGTGCGGCTGTGGGGCGCCGGGCGCAGGCGGACGATCTGCGGGCCGAGTTCGACAGCGCGGTCGTAGCGATAATGCGTGACGTGATGCAATGCGACATGAATCGACACGGCGTGCCTCCTGCGAGCCTTGGGCGTATGGGAAAGCGCGCAAGACTTATGCCATGCACAGGCTTGCGCGCTTTCGCGAAATGCTCAAGGCAGTACAGCACCAAAACCGGGCGATGCGAGGAAATGCTTTGGCGAGTTTGCTTCTATTTGTGGCAGGCAGTCATTGATGGAAGTGTCTGAACGGGCCCCATCGCTGGCAAGCCAGCTCCCACAGGTTTCTCTGTCGCTCACAGAACGGCGGCCACTAAAGATCCCTGTGGGAGCTGGCTTGCCAGCGATGGGGCCAGTGGGCTCACTGCATTTCCTGAGGCCTGAAATGCAAAACGCCAACCCGAAGGTTGGCGTTCTGTTCAGCTCAAGCAGTGTTTAGCGCGGCACGACCGGCTTGCGTGTCGGCTTCGGCCCTTTGCCTTTGGCCGCATCCTTGCGCTCCTTGGCCGCCTGCTGGTTGCGGGCGAATGCCGCAGCCTTGGCCTGTTCACGCTTGTCCCACGGATTACCGCCATCACTGGCACGCGGCGGCAGACCGGTGTGCTGAGTGAGAATCTTGGTGGTCTTCTCTTTGGCGACCTTGTGGCTGCCGGCCGGCGTCGAGTTCTTGCGGCGGGCGCTCTGGTAGCTGTCGGTGGCCGGCTGATGCGCCGGAATCAGTTGATCCTTGCCCGGGCCGATCAGATCGGCGCGGCCCATGCGGATCAGCGCTTCACGCAGCATCGGCCAGCCTTTCGGGTCGTGATAACGCAAGAACGCCTTGTGCAGACGACGCTGATCCTCGCTCTTGACGATGGTCACGCCGTCGCTCTTGTACGTCACCTTGCGCAGCGGGTTCTTGCCCGAGTGGTACATCGCCGTGGCGGTGGCCATCGGCGACGGGTAGAACGCCTGCACCTGGTCGGCGCGGAAGCCATTGCCCTTGAGCCACAGAGCAAGGTTCATCATGTCTTCGTCGGTGGTGCCCGGGTGGGCAGCGATGAAGTACGGAATCAGGTACTGCTCCTTGCCCGCTTCCTTGGTGTACTTCTCGAACATGCGCTTGAACTTGTCATAGCTGCCGATGCCCGGCTTCATCATCTGGTTGAGCGGACCTTCCTCGGTGTGCTCCGGGGCGATCTTCAGATAACCGCCGACGTGGTGAGTCACCAGCTCCTTGACGTATTCCGGCGACTCGACGGCGAGGTCGTAACGCAAACCGGAGGCGATCAGGATCTTCTTCACACCCGGCAGGGCGCGGGCGCTGCGATACAGCTGGATCAGCGACGAGTGGTCGGTGTTCAGGTTCGGGCAGATACCGGGGAACACGCACGAAGGCTTGCGGCAGGCGGATTCGATTTCCGGGCTCTTGCAGGCGATGCGGTACATGTTCGCAGTCGGGCCGCCGAGGTCGGAAATCACGCCGGTGAAACCCGGCACCTTGTCGCGGATCTCTTCGATTTCGCGAATGATCGACTCTTCGGAACGGTTCTGGATGATGCGGCCTTCGTGCTCGGTGATCGAGCAGAAGGTGCAGCCACCAAAGCAGCCACGCATGATGTTCACCGAGAAACGGATCATGTCGTAGGCCGGGATCTTCTCCTTGCCGTACGCCGGGTGCGGCACACGGGCGTAAGGCATGCCGAACACGTAGTCCATTTCTTCGGTGGTCATCGGAATCGGCGGCGGGTTGAACCAGACATCGAGCTCGCCATGCTTCTGCACCAGCGCACGGGCGTTGCCCGGGTTGGTTTCCAGGTGCAACACGCGGTTGGCGTGGGCGTAAAGAACCGGGTCGTTGCGCACCTTCTCCATCGACGGCAGACGAATCACGGTCTTGTCACGGGTCATGCGCGGGCTGGCCAGGATCTGCACGACCTTGGCTTCCTGCGGATCTTCGACCGGGCCTTTTTCCTGCTCGATGGCGCAGGCCTGGGTGTCCTGGGTATTCACGTACGGGTTGATGATCTTGTCGACCTTGCCCGGACGGTCGATGCGCGTGGAGTCGACTTCGTACCAGCCCTGCGGCGTGTCGCGACGGATGAACGCGGTGCCGCGCACATCGGTGATGTCTTCGATCTTGTGGCCCCACGACAGACGCTGGGCAACTTCGACAATGGCCCGCTCGGCGTTGCCGTACAGCAGAATGTCGGCGCTGGCGTCGATCAGGATCGAGTTGCGCACGCGATCCTGCCAATAGTCGTAGTGGGCGATGCGGCGCAGCGAGGCTTCAATGCCGCCGAGCACGATCGGCACATGCTTGTAGGCTTCCTTGCAGCGCTGGCTGTAGACCAGACTGGCGCGATCCGGACGCTTGCCGGCCATGCCGCCGGGCGTGTACGCGTCATCGGAACGGATTTTCTTGTCCGCGGTGTAGCGGTTGATCATCGAGTCCATGTTGCCCGCCGCGACGCCGAAGAACAGGTTCGGCTCGCCGAGCTTCATGAAGTCGTCTTTGGACTGCCAGTTCGGCTGCGCGATGATCCCGACGCGGAAGCCTTGCGACTCCAGCAGCCGGCCGATGATCGCCATGCCGAACGACGGATGATCGACGTAGGCATCACCGGTAACAATGATGATGTCGCACGAATCCCAGCCGAGCTGATCCATCTCCTCCCTGCTCATCGGCAGGAATGGCGCTGGCCCGAAACATTCGGCCCAATATTTTGGATAGTCAAATAACGGCTTGGCTGCTTGCATGTCGACGACCGGTGTTGAAGTGAAAAATCGCGGGCGCGGAATATAGCACAAATTTTGACCAATTCCGACGACGGTGGTCGGTTTCTCTGCGAGCTGGTCTCGCGCAGCCAGCCCGCGACACATCACGCGTTTTCGCTGAGCGTACGACGCACCAAAACGGCAAGGAAGCCGCCCGCCCGCAGCACTCCCCCGGGAGTAACGGGGCATTCAACGTAAAGGAAGACAGGCAATGTCACCCAAACCGCCAATCAGAGGCATCACTACCGTCTCGGTCCATAATCCGCGACCCGATTATTCGCTAGCCCGGCCTGGTTTCCCCCTGTCCTTCGATGGCACGTCGGGGCTCAGGATTCCCACGCGCCCGACGACAACGATCGCAACAGCGATCGATCTCGTGCTCAACCACATTATCCCCATGCCTGCGCGGGCGGCGGTCAGAACGGCGGCGGTAGCGCAATCTGTTGCCTTTGTGCACGACCGCCCTTTGAAGGATTACTGGATCACTTCGCTGGTTGTGCTGCCGGCGGCCGATGCCGAAGGCATGTCGACGCTCAATGGACGCCAGTATGTCCAGGTACCGGAGGGTGGCACCGTACAGGTGAGTCTGGACTCGGCCAGCGGTTTCTACCGGGCAAAATTGCCCAGCGAATTGCACGCGTCGGGACCGCTATTGCGCTTCGATACCGACAGCCGTCTCTGGCAGCCCATCGACACCTCGGCGCCCTCCACCTACCCCTTGTCCACTACCCGGCTGGAGGCGTTTCGCACCGATCTGGATTTCAGCACGGTCGAGCCGGACGGCGATGGCCTGTTGCGCTTCAACGGCAAACTCTATGTGCAGATCGAGAGCTACGCCTATCAGGTTCTGCATGATCTCGACGCCTCGACACCGCACAGAGCGGTGATGCGCATCGTTCGTCCTGAAGATCCGATCGCCGCCGATGCGACAAACGTTTACGTCGCATCACGTTTCGGCAGGTCGGAAGCGATTACTTTCAATGCTCAATCCGGCTGGCGCGGGACCGCCTTGACAGGTGTAGCCGGAATGCCGAGAGGCGCAGCGGCGCGACCCTCAGACTTATGGCTGCATCTGGAGGTGACAGTCGCACTCGAGGGTATCAACAAGCGGATCAAGCAGGATCAGGATAAACGTGAACAGCTGATAAACGCCTGGCTGGAGGCGAGTAACGCGCAGGGAGAGCATGCGCAAACCGTTCGACGCGAAACAATGGCGCTGCTTGATCGCGAGGTTCACTGCCACAAAGAACTGAAACACCTTGGAAAGGCGCTGAAATACTACGAGGAGCAAAAATCCTCGATCAAGCGCTTCATGAAGCAGGACGCTTACCTGAAAAACATAATCAGGCTGCAAAAAAAACAGATGCTCGCCTATCAGCAACTGATCGAATGCGGATTGACGCGCCACGCCCTGGAGGGTCCGATGATCGACCTCGACCCGGAGCGGCTTCCGCGAACAGTCAACGTTCTGGGCAGGATGCTGAGTCATCTGAAAGAGCGCCAGCAAATCGCCGACAATCTGGTGAACAAATGGCGGGTCTCTCCAGACGAGTTCAGCGCGGATGTTCTTTCACCAATGGACACCCATAACGTTGTTGCCTCCTGGGTCCTGACCAAAAGTCTGATGCTGGATACCCCACAATCGGCCGGCAACGCCCCTCTGGCATCGGAACTGGCCACCCGCTTTGGTCAGGTGACCTTTGTTTACGGAGCGCTTGGCGCAGTTCCCGAGGTTTCCCACCCTGCCGTATTGAATAACCTGTTCCAGGAATGCACAGCCATCCGCCACTGGTTCGAACGCCTTGATCTGGCACCGGGGGAGCAGCACGCCACTTCACGCAGGGAGATCACTGCGGAAATCGAAATATTCGAGCAGACGCTGGTAGGCCGCTTGAACCAGTTTCTCCATCAGGCTGACCGTCCGGTGCTGACGTTCGACCAGCAGAACATTGATTTCGAGTTCATTCCGGCCCAGGACAGAAGCGGTCTCCAACCGCCGCCCAAGCTCATCTTTCGGGCAAAGAAAAACGGCGTCTACAAGCTCAATGTCGGCGAGTCTCGACGCACCGCGCAAAACGAAGAGGTGATTGAGGTCCGCAACCTCCACAATCCCAGGCAGCCGTCACAGACCTATGACCGAGGACGCGGTGAATGGCGTTCGCCGCGGACAACGCCGCAGAGGAGCTTGCCGTCATTGGTTGCCGAAGCCACTCGGCACCTTGACCGTGTCGACGCGCATGTCCGCGCTGCCCTCCACGAAGAACGGCAAAGAAACCATCCGGACAACATTGTCGAGATGCTCGAAAGCAGCGCCGGGGCAATGGATGACACCGTATTGCAGTTGCAGCGGGCGGAACTGGCCCATGATGAGACCACCGCGCTGATTCGACGCCTGCAGGACGCCAGTGAACGTCTGCGCAATGAGGGCGAAACCATCCGCCTGCGAATCTATAAGGACAAGCATGTTCTGAACGTCGACCGACTGCTGTACCTGATCGACAAGGGCCACGTGAACGCCCGGAAAATCGAGAGCCGATTGAAACGTGGCAAGGGTTCGGACCGGCAATATCTCGACATCTATCTAGTCACCGATGCACATACCCACGATCCCCTCTGGCACGCACATTTTCATTATGCGAGACAGGATTCCCCGGACTTGAATTTCAACGTGCGCGGCGCGCATTTGAAAACCCTTGAACAAAGCAGCAGGGGTATTCAATCGCAGCGCAGGGAAGAACTGGCGCAGCGGCCGCATCAACCTGTCTGGCGCGAATATCTCGATGGACGCACAGCGCAGAAAATCTTCGACCTGGCCGCCGCCTCCGCTCACCCGATGACACAGCCTCAGGCAATGACGCCGAACAGGCCGGCAGCTTCCGCTGAAGAAGCTACCGTGCAACGACTACAAGGAATGTAAGACATGCCAAGCAAACCGCCGTCGAAAGTGACGCTTCCCGGTCATTCACATATTCGACCGGACACATCCATGGATACGCCCCCGCCACGCCTCAACCTGACCCCGCGCCCCGGCCTGGATCCGACCACGTTGAGCGGCCCGTCAATCCGCGCGAACAGGCCCACAGACGGTATCGATCCTGATGCAATCGTTCCTGCTCCCAACGTCACAGTGCAGGCGATTGCTTCAATGCATGACGCCTTCGCTCATGTGGGCCACCCGCCTGAGCATTACCGGCTCAGTGCAACGATCGGCTTGCCCGATGCCGACGCTGAAGGCCTGAGAACATTCAAGGGCCGCCATTACGTGGAAATGACCGATGGTGGCTTCGTGCAGGTGGGCAAGGATGCGCAGAGCGGCCTCTGGCGCGCCAGGCTGGCCAGTGAATCGATCCCCTCCGGACCGCTGATGCTGCACGACCCCGACAATGGTCGATGGCATGCGCTGGAGTTTTCGCAACCAAGCACCTTCGCTTTATCGGGGGCGCGTCTGCAGGCGTTTCGCACGCCGCTCGACTTCAGCACCAGCTCACCCGACAGCGACGGGCTGCACCGCCATGACGGCAAGCTCTATGCAGTGATCGATAATCACGGCTATCAGGTCTTGCACGATCCCGATGCATCGACGCCTCTGGCCGAAGTGATGCGCATCGTTCGCCCGCAAGATCCTGTCGCCGCCGACGTCGACAACATCTACAGCGCTACGCGCCCTGGCAGATCCGAGCCTGTGGTGTTCGATGCCCGTCAGGGCTGGCAAGGCATCTTAGTCGGCGGAGCCGGCGGAATGCAGCGTGGCAGTCCCGACCAACCGGCTTCACCGGGGCTGCGGGAACGGCTCAACACCGCGTTCAACCGACTGCGCACGCCACAATCGCGACTGCGAAAACTTTATCCCTCTCTGGACAGCGAGCAGATCCGCACGCTGCTGAGCCCCCACAGCGACGATGTACAAGGCTTCTTGACCCGCGTCGAGACTGAATACAAGACCTTGAAGCTGGAACTCGCGACGTGGCTGAAGACCAGTACGCTGGCCGGCGGGGCGGCCCATCCCTCGGTGGAGCGCGCCGCGCAAGAGATCAAGCGTTGCTGGAAACGGCAGACGGGAACAACGCTGCAGCTGGATCTTGGCGGCGCCGGCATCGCTGCGCTCTCGGCAGATTTCAGCCATGTACGCACGCTGCACTTGCAGGCGGTGGCATGGTCGGCGGGCTCCGAAACTTTTCTCAAGCGGTTCACAGCCCTTGAGCGCTTGAAAATCAACGCTTCGGCGCTCGATACACCGCCGGCGAACCTCACGCAGATGCCCGGCCTGAAGGAACTGGACCTGCGAGCGAACCGCATTGAACTGAGCGAGCAAACCGCCGGCGAGCTGGCTTCGCTCAGCCAACTGGAAAACCTTGATCTGTCGGACAACCCGCTGGGCAAGACCCTGAACTTCAGCGGCATGCTCCAGCTCAAGACCGTGAGTCTGCGCAAAACCGGGCTGGATGAATGGCCAACGGGGCTGCGAGATCAGCTAGCGATAGAGTCAATCGATCTGCGCGACAACCGATTGCGCGAAATTCCGCAGACAATCATCAACCCGGCGAGTGATCAGTTGCTCGACATCGCCAACATCAACCGCGTCACCCTGATCGAAGGCAATCCCTTCGCCAGCGGTTATTGGCGGCGACTGGAAGTCTATTGGCAGCGGGTTACGGCGCAATACCCGGCACTGATCACCAGCGCACGCACGGCTGCATTCCGGATTGATGGCGACATTCCAGAAGTCGCCATGCTGCTGCAGATGCATCCAGAGAGAACCCCGCAAACTGCCCGGGAATACCTGATCGGTCTGGGGGATGATGCAGAAGCCACGATCAGCCGGCGTTTCGAGGAGTTCAAGGTGCTCGACGCACAGCTGCAGGCTTACGTCGCCGACAGCACGTCGGCAGCATCCAGCGCCGCCGGCCAGGAAAAGCTTCGGGCAGAATACATTGCCCGGACTATCAAGGACTGCTGGCTCCAGGAATCGACGTCGCTCATGCTGCCAGCAGTGAACGGACCGCTACCGTCACTGACTGCCGACTTCAGTCGGTTGAAAATGCTCATCCTCAATAACGTCGTCTGGTCCGACACTGCCGACACGTTCCTGTCGCGGTTGCCTGATCTGGACATTCTGACGATCACCCGCTCCGGCCTGAAAAAATTGCCCGCAGCCATCAGCGGGATGAGCCGGCTCGCCCACCTCAATCTGACTGAAAACCAGATAAAACTCGATGAGCACAGCGCTGGTGCATTGAGTGCATTGCATCAGCTGGTTACCGTCAAGCTCTCTGACAACCCACTGCAGATACCGCCCGATTTCAGCGCGATGTCCGGACTGCAGACACTGGAGCTGAGGAACACCGGAATCAGCGAGTGGCCCCTCGGGCTGGCTGACAAGACCACCTTGACCGGCGTCGACCTCAGCAACAATAAACTGCGCAACGTCCCCGACGCGCATATCAACCCGCCTGCCGATCAATTGGCTGTGGTCGCGCGGATCAACAACCGCACGCTGATTGAGGGCAACGACTTCCCTTCGCCTTACTGGAGAAAGTTCGATGGCTACTGGCGAAGACTCAATGAACTGCATCCCGAGTTGATGACTCCAGCCCACCCCGCCGTATTCGATACTGAGAACTCGCGAGCGCAACGCTACCGAAGACTGTTTCCGGGCAAAAGCATCAAGGCCTGCCGGGATTTTATCTGGAGCCATGACAAGGGCACTGTCGCGACCAGGCTGTTGGCGCTCGAGCAGGATTTCGCCGTGCTGAAAAACCAGTTGGATGACTGGGTTTTTTCCGGAGGCAGCAATCGTCTGCGCTATATCCGCGTCAATCAATTGCACGCCAACACTCAAACCCGCAATGAGCGCATCGAGGCACGGGACCGGATCATCAGTTGCTGGCGACGTGAAACGCCCGAGCAACACGCCTTCGACGGCACGCCGATAGGTCTTGAACTGGATTTGAGCGGTTTGACACTGCCAACCCTGCCGGATCTGAGCAGCGACTTCAGCCATGTCGGCTCACTCAAACTCAACAACATGAATCTCACCGAATCCCCGGAAGGTTTCCTGACCCGCTTCCGGCATTTGCGCTGGCTGAACATGGCGAACAATCGACTCAGGGATCTCCCTCCGGCGATCGGCGAGATGCACGGGATGACGCGGTTGTTCCTGCAGGGCAATCAACTGGAACTCACCGCCGAGACCGCGCAGATACTGGCCGGGAGAACCACTCTGAGGGCCTTGTGGATTCACGACAACCCGCACTTGAGCGTGAGCCCGGATTTCAGTGCGATCACTGACATGCGCGAGGTCGACATGTCCAATACGGGCATCGAAAGCTGGCCAACCGGACTGTTCGATCAGCCCCTGCTGGGCAAGGTCCATCTGAACGACAACCGGATCACGAGTCTGCCCGACTTTGTCGTCGCACCGGCAGCGGATCGCCTGACGCATTCGATTCAGGTCAACAGTGGCACTCAGATAAGCGGTAATCCCCTGAGCGCATACACACGAGAACGCCTGGCCGGCTACGGTGAATGGCTGAACCGCTCCGCAGCATCGCTCTACAATCCATTGAACCTGCTGACGACTTCTCTTTCGGCAGCCCACCCGCAAGCAGTGGCAACGAACTCTGTTTCGGTCTATCCGCAGTTGACCGTCGGCATGACGGCAGACGAGGCGATGATTCGCGCCGAGCAATTGAACAGGCTCAAAGCACAGGTGGGCTCAGATGGCTTTTTCAACATCATTTCCAAGCTCGCCCACCATGCCGATTTCCGCCGACAGATCTGGGACGTGGTCGATGCGATCAGCGAGAACAGCGTGCAGACACGTGCGCTGCGCAGAGACGTTTTTGATCGCGCCTGCGAGGCTGGCTGCACTGACCTTGCCGCTGCCACGTTTACAGACATGCAAGTACTGACCATGACGCACAAGGCGCGAATGCAGGCGAGGCAAGACGGCGATGGTGCTCGATTGGTGGACCTGTCCAGAAGCCTGTTCAGACTCAGACAGGTCGATGATCTGGCCGCAGCCGAAATCGCTGCGAGCAGGGCAATCGTCGACGATCCGCAAACTTCAGCGAGGGAGCGCAATATCCATCAGCTGCGCTTGCGCGACCCGCACGAGATGACGATGGCCTACCGCTTTGGGCTCAAGGATCGGCTGCAGTTACCGTTTCAGCCGCAGACGCTGTCCTTTATCGGCATGGCCGGCGTCACATCGCCGATGCTGGAAGTGGCCTACCGAAAGGTCATCGCCTTGAACGACTCCCCCGATGAATTTCAGGCTCTGGTATCGATGGATTTCTGGCAGGACTTCATCACGCACAAATACTCGTCCCGGTTCGACGCCGCACGTCAGCCCTATCAACAGAAACAGGCCGCACTGGACGCGCAGTCTGCGACAAATGCCCTGACCGAAACCGAATATCAGGCGCAAACCAATGACGTCACAGCACAGCTGGCCATCAGCGAAGCGACGCTGATCCAGGCACTGACCCGCGAGGAAATTCGCCCCGGTGACGGAGTCGAAACAACTGCAAGCAGCGAGACGGCAGCTTCGGCCGATTGAAACCGACCACGACAGCAGGCCGGATGATCCGGTCTGCTGTTACTCGTCGTCGTCGAAGTTGTAACTGCCCGGCGCGAGGTTTTCGAAGCGCGTGTACTTGCCGATGAACGCCAGCCGAATAAACCCGATCGGGCCGTTACGCTGTTTGCCGATGATGATTTCGGCAATGCCCTTGTGCTCGGTTTCCGGGTGATACACCTCGTCGCGATAAACGAACATGATCACGTCGGCGTCCTGCTCGATCGCTCCGGATTCGCGCAAGTCGGAGTTGACCGGGCGTTTGTTCGGGCGCTGTTCGAGGGAACGATTGAGCTGCGACAGGGCGACTACCGGGCAGTTGAATTCCTTGGCCAGCGCTTTCAGCGATCGCGAAATCTCGGAAATTTCGTTGGTGCGGTTGTCACCGCTGGAACCGGGGATCTGCATCAGTTGCAGGTAGTCGATCATGATCAAGCCGACATCGCCGTGCTCACGCACCAGACGCCGGGTCCGCGCGCGCATTTCCGAAGGGCTGATACCGGCGGTGTCATCGATGAACAGTTTGCGATCGTTGAGCAGGTTGACCGCTGACGTCAGGCGCGGCCAGTCGTCATCTTCGAGCTGGCCGGAACGCACCTTGGTCTGGTCGATTCGGCCGAGCGAAGACAGCATACGCATGATCAGCGATTCGCCTGGCATCTCGAGGGAGTAAACCAGGACAGCCTTCTCGCTGCGCAACACGGCGTTTTCCACGAGGTTCATCGCGAAGGTGGTTTTACCCATCGACGGACGGCCGGCGACGATAATCAGGTCGGACGGCTGCAAGCCGCTGGTCTTTTCATCGAGGTCGGTGTAACCCGTAGACAGGCCGGTGATGGCGTCGGCGGTGTTGAACAAGGTATCGATCCGGTCGATGGCCTTGGTCAGCAGCTCGTTGACGCCGACCGGGCCGCCGGTCTTCGGCCGCGCTTCGGCGATCTGGAAGATCTGCCGTTCAGCTTCATCGAGGATCTCTTCGGCGGTGCGGCCTTCGGGGTTGAAGGCGCTGTCGGCGATCTCGGTGCTGATGCCGATCAGTTGGCGCAACGTCGCACGCTGGCGGACGATCTGCGCATAGGCCTTGATGTTGGCGACGGACGGGGTGTTTTTCGCCAGTTCGCCAAGATAGCCGAGGCCGCCGACTTGCGACGTCTGACCTTCCTTGTCCAGCTGTTCGGCAAGGGTCACGACGTCGATCGGCGAGTTCTGATCGGCCAGTTTGGCGATCGCTCGGAAGATCAGACGGTGGTCATGTCGATAGAAATCGCCATCGGAGACTTGATCGAGCACGCGTTCCCAGGCGTTGTTGTCCAGCATCAGACCACCGAGTACAGCCTGTTCAGCCTCGATGGAATGCGGCGGCACCTTCAGGGCAGCGGTTTGCAGATCGTATTGCTCGGGAGCGGAGATATCGTTCATGGCCACTTGAGTATTAGTGAAAAGCAGGGAATTCAGAAAGACAAAGGGCACGACCTGTAAACAGGATCGTGCCCGATGTTAACCGTCTGACGGACAAGCCGCCAGCCGATCCGTGTTGCTTAAGCTGCTACCACGACAACGCGTACGGTGGCTTCAACTTCGGCGTGCAGGTGCACGGCCACGTCGAATTCACCCACGTTGCGGATGGTGCCGTTCGGCAGACGAACTTCGCTCTTCTGCACTTCAACGCCGGAGGCGGTCAGTGCGTCAGCGATGTCGTGAGTACCGATCGAACCGAACAGCTTGCCTTCGTCGCCAGCGGTGGCAGTGATGGTCACTTCCAGCTCGGCCAGTTGGGCAGCACGGCTTTCAGCCGATGCCTTACGGTCTGCGGCGGCTTTTTCCAGCTCGGCGCGACGCTCTTCGAACGCAGCCAGGTTGGCAGCGGTCGCAGCGGTAGCCTTGCCGAAAGGCAGCAGGTAGTTACGGCCGTAACCGGCCTTAACGTTTACTTTGTCGCCCAGGTTGCCCAGGTTGGCGATTTTTTCCAGAAGGATCAGTTGCATGTGAAAATCCTCTAACTTTTAACCTTCACCGTTCGCGCTGTCGGTGTCTTTCGACACGTGACGACCGCGAAAATCAATCAGGCTGTCGACAATGGCCAGAACCACGAGCAACGGATAGATCAGCTGCATGAACAACAGCAGCGTGACGTACAACCCCACCAGCCAGAAACCGGCCAGTCGCTTCTGCCCGACCAGCCCGTGAATCAGGGCCAGCCCGGCGAACACCAGCGGTACACTGCACAACGGCGTCAACATGGCCATCTGTGCACCGAGATTCGGGCCCAGAAGCATCAACGCCAGCAGTAACATCGCCGGCCCCAGCGGGATGCGGATGGCGCGAAACTCGCGACCGAAACCACCCGGGTTGTACAACAACGCCTGCCAATGCCGCCCGACAATCAGGCTCAGCACGCTGACGATCTGCAACAAGGCCGCAATCAGTCCGGTCAGGACCGGTGCAATCAGGGACGCGAAACGCGCTTGCTCATCGACCGACAATTGCTTGTAGGTCTCACCAAGAAGCGCCGGCATGACCTTTATGAGGGCCTGCGCGAGCATCTCGATCTGGGCCGCAAACGCGACCCCGAGCACCACTGAAAACACCACTCCGATCACTACGCTGACCAGCAGCGTGCGGACCCAGGATTCGCTTGCGCGCAAAACCAACGCAAGCCCCGAAGACCCCAGCAGCACCAGAAGTGCCCGTGGGTCGTCGGCATACAGCCACCAGATCAATGCCGGCAGCAGTCCCAGTGACAGAACGCCAAGGGCGTCCGTCAATCCGCGCCGCAGCAGCACAAGGCTCCCGGCGGCAGCACCCAACCAATACAACAACGGCAATGTTGCACATCCGGCCACCACGAGAGTGGCCTGCATTCGGCCTCGCATGATGAACTCAGCTAAGGCGCGCATGCATTCAATCCTTTGCTACTTGTCGACTGCCCGGTCTCAGCGGCCGTGGCTGTCGGTGTAGGCCAGCAGGGCCAGGAAGCGGGCGCGCTTGATAGCGGTGGCCAGCTGACGCTGATAACGAGCTTTGGTACCGGTGATGCGGCTTGGAACGATTTTGCCGGTCTCGGATACGTAGGCTTTCAGAGTGTTGAGATCTTTGTAATCGATCTCTTTCACGTCTTCAGCGGTGAAGCGGCAGAATTTACGACGACGGAAGAAACGTGCCATTTGATAGGCTCCTTAATAAGGTCCGTGGATTACTCGTCAGCGTTATCGCTGTTGTCGCTGTCATCACTGTCGGTGCCTTCGGCGCCTTCGTGCTCAGGACGGTCGCGACGCTCACGGCGCTCACTGCGGTTTTCTTCAGCCTTGAGCATCTCGGACTGGCCGGTAACGGCTTCGTCGCGACGGATGACCAGGTTACGGATCACTGCATCGTTGTAGCGGAAGTTGTCTTCCAGCTCGGCCAGGGCCTTGCCAGTGCACTCAACGTTCAGCATCACGTAGTGAGCCTTGTGAACATTGTTGATTGCGTAGGCCAGTTGACGACGGCCCCAGTCTTCCAGACGGTGGATTTTGCCGCCGTCTTCTTCGATCAGCTTGGTGTAACGCTCAACCATGCCGCCGACTTGCTCGCTCTGATCCGGGTGGACCAGAAAGATGATTTCGTAATGACGCATGAATGCTCCTTACGGGTTGTAGCCTGCCGCTCAAAAACGGTCAGACAAGGAGTGAATGACACTTATGGACTTGCTGGCGCGGGGCACATGCGTGCCTGCCGTCACAGCAAGGGGCGCAATTGTAGAGAAGGGACTGCGGGCGCGCAAGGCAATTGGTGAATATTTGAACAACCACCGGGCGACCCGTGTAGGAGCTGCCGAAGGCTGCGATCTTTTGACTTTGATTTTTTCAAAGCAAGATCAAAAGATCGCAGCCTCTTTTCACTCGACAGCTCCTACAGGGGATTTGCAGCAGGTCAGGACTTCTTCGCGGCAGCCTTGGCCTTCGCACCGCGCTGGCGCTGGGCTTCGAACAGGCACACGCCGGTGGCGACCGAGACGTTGAGGCTGCTGACGCTGCCGGCCATCGGCAGGTTCACCAGATAGTCGCAATGCTCGCGGGTCAGGCGACGCATGCCTTTGCCTTCGGCGCCCATGATCAGAATGGTCGGGCCGGTCAGGTCCTGGTCATAAATGCTGACCTCGGCTTCACCAGCGGTGCCGACTACCCACAAACCGCGCTGCTGAAGTTTTTCCAACGTGCGCGCCAGGTTGGTCACGGCCACCAGCGGGATCACTTCCGCCGCGCCGCAGGCGACTTTACGCACCACCGGGGTCAGCGTGGCCGACTTGTCTTTCGGCACGATCACCGCCAGCGCACCGGCCGCATCGGCCGAACGCAGGCAGGCGCCGAGGTTGTGCGGATCGGTCACGCCGTCGAGCACCAGCAACAGCGGCGCGCCTTCGGTGCGATCGAGCAACTCGTCGAGCATCGCCTCGCCCCAGACCTGACTCGGGCTGACTTCAGCGACAACGCCCTGATGCACGCCTTCAACCCAGGCGTCCATTTCGCGACGCTCGGCCTGGCCGACCTGAACACGGTTTTCATTGGCCAGCTCGACCAGCGTCTGCACGCGCGGATCGTTGCGGCTTTCCGCCAGCCAGATCTGCTTGACGCGCTTGGGGTGGTGACGCAGCAACGCTTCTACCGCGTGAACGCCGTAGATTTTTTCCAACTGACTCATGACTTCGCCTTCGGTTTACGCGCCCCGCCACTTTTGGCTGGAGCGGAACCCGCTTTTGGCGGGCCCTTACGGTGCTTGCTCGGCTTGGCTGGCTTGCCGTCGGTCGCCCTGTCAGGCGCCGACCGTCCGGTCTTTCCCCCGGACGCCGCTTTACCACCGTTTTTCGCATCGGCCAGCAAGGCCTTCTTCAATTCACGGCTTTTGCGCAGCTCGGCGTTTTTCGCCACGGCATCGCTCGGACGATAGGCTTCGGCAACCTTTTCCTTGGCCGGACGACGGCTGGCGGTTTTCGCTGGAGCCTTTTCTTCCGCAGCCTTGGCAGCAGGCGCAGCGGTTTCGGCGCCACGTTTCTTGCGACCGATCGGCGCGCTGATGGTTTTCTCGGCCATCTCGAAGTCGATCTTGCGCTCATCGAGGTCGACGCGCATGACGCGTACTTCAACGGTGTCGCCAAGACGGAAACTGCGACCGGTGCGCTCGCCCGCCAAGCGGTGATGCACAGGATCGAAGTGGTAGTAATCGCCCGGCAGCGCGGTGACATGCACCAGGCCTTCGACGTAGATATCGGTCAGCTCGACGAACAGACCGAACCCGGTCACAGCGGTGATTACGCCCGGGAACGATTCGCCCACGCGATCCTTCATGAACTCGCACTTGAGCCAGTTCACCACGTCGCGGGTCGCCTCGTCGGCGCGGCGCTCGCTCATCGAGCACTGCTCGCCAAGCTGCTCCAGCGCCGCTTCGTCGTACGGATAGATGCGCGCTTTCGGAATGGTCATCGCACCGGCACGACGAACGTGCGGGGTGTCCTGTTTCGAATGGATCACGCTGCGGATCGCGCGGTGCGTGAGCAGGTCCGGGTAACGACGGATCGGCGAAGTGAAGTGGGTATAGGCTTCGTAATTCAGGCCGAAGTGGCCGTCGTTTTCAGCGCTGTACACCGCCTGACTCAACGAACGCAGCATGACGGTCTGGATCAGATGGAAATCCGGACGATCCTTGATGCTCGCCAGCAGGGCCTGATAATCCTTCGGCGACGGACCGTCCTTGCCTTTGTGCAGGGACAGGCCGAGCTCACCAAGGAATGCGCGCAGCTTTTCCAGACGCTCTGGCGGCGGACCGGCGTGAACGCGATACAGCGCAGGAATTTCGTGCTTCTTGAGGAATTCGGCAGTGGCCACGTTGGCGGCCAGCATGCACTCCTCGATCAGCTTGTGCGCATCGTTGCGCACGGTCGGACGGATTTCCGCGATCTTGCGCTCGGAGCCGAAGATGATCCGTGTTTCCTGGGTTTCGAAATCGATCGCGCCACGCACGTGACGGGCGGCCAGCAATACCTTGTACAACGCGTAGAGCTGCTTGAGGTGCGGGACGACGTCGGTGTACTCGCCACGCAATTTGCGCGCTTCGGTAGCCTTCGGCGTTTCCAGCATCGCGCTGACCTTGTTGTAGGTCAGACGGGCGTGGGAATGGATCACCGCCTCATAGAAGCAGTAGTCGGTCATTTCGCCGGACTTGGAGATGGTCATCTCGCAAACCATGGCCAGACGATCGACTTGCGGGTTCAGCGAGCACAGGCCGTTGGACAGTTGCTCGGGCAGCATCGGAATCACGCGCTCGGGGAAGTACACCGAGTTGCCGCGAACCTGAGCTTCGTTGTCCAGCGCCGAGCCGATCTTCACGTAACTGGAAACGTCGGCAATCGCCACGTACAACTTCCAGCCACCGGAGAACAGACGCAGCTTGCCCGGTTTGGCTTCGCAGTAGACCGCATCGTCGAAGTCGCGGGCATCTTCGCCGTCGATGGTGACGAACGGCAGATGACGCAGGTCGATGCGCTTCTCTTTGTCTTTTTCTTCAACTTCCGGCTTGAGCTTGGCGGCTTCTTTTACAACTGCCTCAGGCCAGACGTGCGGAATGTCGTAAGTGCGCAGGGCAACATCGATTTCCATGCCCGGCGCCATGTAGTTGCCGACCACTTCGACCACATCGCCTTGCGGCTGGAAACGCGGCGTTGGCCAGTGGGTGATTTTCACCTCGACGAACTGACCGATCTGCGCATTGGCGTTGCGGCCCGGCGTCACCAGCACTTCCTGCTGGATCTTCGGATTGTCGGCAACGACGAAACCGATGCCGCCTTCTTCGAAGTAGCGGCCGACGATGGTTTCGTGAGCGCGGGAAACTACTTCGACGATCACGCCTTCACGGCGACCACGACGGTCGAGCCCGGAAACCCGGGCCAGCGCACGGTCACCATCGAACACCAGACGCATTTGCGCCGGGCTCATGAACAGGTCGTCGCTGCCGTCGTCCGGCACCAGGAAGCCGAAACCGTCACGGTGACCGCTGATGCGGCCGAGGATCAGGTCGAGCTTGTCCACCGGCGCGTAAGTGCCACGGCGGGTGTAGATCAGTTGAGCGTCGCGCTCCATGGCGCGCAAGCGGCGGCGCAGGGCCTCGATCTGGTCTTCGGTGGTCAGACCAAACTCTTCGACCAGTTGCTCGCGGGCAGCAGGCGAACCCCGATCGGCGAGGTGCGCCAGGATCAGTTCGCGGCTGGGAATAGGGTTTTCGTATTTTTCCGCTTCACGAGCGGCCTCGGGATCGAGGGACTGCCAATCGGCCATTAGAGAGTTTTCACCTTGTCTATATGCGGGTTAGTTTGGCATAGGCGCCGGGAAACGGGAAATTTCCGCTTCTATAAGGCTTTGCATGGCCCTGTATCGACGCTCTGATAGGGTTTTGAACGCCGCTGGTAAAAAAATTCAGTTTTTTCTGCAGTAGGGGTTTACAGTTAAAAAGGCGCTCCGTATAGTGCGCGCCATCGACGACGCACAAGCGCTTTCGATGATGCCCAGGTGGTGAAATTGGTAGACACGCCAGCTTCAGGTGCTGGTGACCTTACGGTCGTGGAAGTTCGAGTCTTCTCCTGGGCACCAATTTCGAGTTTGAGACTAGATCAGTTTCAAGACTCACACAAAACCCGCGAAAGCGGGTTTTTTGCATTTGCGGGAAAGCTTTTGTTCACACTGATTTATTAAAACCAAATCAGGGGTTTACAGATCAAAAAGGCCTCCGTATAGTGCGCCACATCAACAGCGGCAACGCTTGCGATGATTGCCCAGATGGTGAAATTGGTAGACACGCCAGCTTCAGGTGCTGGTGACCTTACGGTCGTGGAAGTTCGAGTCTTCTTCTGGGCACCAATTCAAATTCAAGGTTCACGCCTTGGATTTCACAAAAACCCGCGAAAGCGGGTTTTTGCGTTTCTGGCTTCCTGAATTTCCGCAGGTCTTGTAGGAGCTTGTAGGAGCTGACGAGTGCAACGAGGCTGCGATCTCTTGATCTAGCTTTCCCCCGTAACACGTAGGAGGCAGATCAAAAGATCGTCCGAACGCGGCCCGAGCCTTCTGCTGCTCCTACCCGATCCCCTTGTCCCGCACAAGGCGCACTTGAGAAACAATATCGTTTATCATTGTTGCAAGTTTTTGCAATGCGACAGTGAGGAATCCTGCGAATGACGTTTCGAAATACCCTGCGCCGAGGCCTGACCTTCACCCTCCTCGGCCTGGCACTCGCCACTCCCCTCACCCAGGCTGCCGATGCGGTTTCCCTGACTCTCTACAACGGCCAGCACAAGGAAGTCGGCGACGCGATTGCCAAGGCTTTCGAAGCCAAGACCGGCATCCACGTCAACGTGCGCAAAGGCAGCAGCAACCAGCTCGCCAGCCAGATCATCGAAGAAGGCGACCGCTCCCCCGCCGATGTGATCTACACCGAAGAGTCGCCGCCGCTGAATAACCTCGGCGAACAGGGTCTGCTGGCCAAGGCCGATGACGCCACGCTGGCAGTTCTGCCGGAAAAATACGTCGCCGCCAATGGCACCTGGATCGGCGTTACCGCCCGCGTACGCGTGGTCGCGTTCAATCCGAAACTGATCGATGAAAAAGACCTGCCGAAATCGGTGATGGAATTTTCCGAGCCGCAGTGGCAGGGCAAGGTCGGCTTCGTTCCGACCAGCGGCGCCTTCCAGGAGCAGGCCGTAGCGATCATCAAGCTGCACGGTCGTGACGCCGCCGAAGAATGGCTGACCGGCCTGCGCGCATTCGGCAAGACCTACAGCAACAACATGGTCGCGCTCAAAGCGGTGGAAAACGGTGAAGTCGCCACCGTACTGGTGAACAACTACTACTGGTTCGCCCTGCAACGCGAGAAAGGCAAGCTCGATTCCAAATTGCATTACTTCACCGGCGGCGACGCTGGCGGCTTGATCACCGTGTCCAGTGCTGCCGTGCTGAAATCCAGCAAACATCCAAAAGAAGCCCAGCAATTCCTCGCCTTCATGGCCAGCGAAGAAGGTCAGCGCGTGATCACTCAGACCACCGCCGAATACCCGCTGCACAAAGGCATGGAATCGGATCGCGGTCTCAAGCCGTTCAGCGAACTGGAAGCGCCGAACGTTACCCCGGCGGACCTGGGCAACGCTGAAGAAGCGCTGGAACTGGAACGCGAAGTTGGCCTGAACTGATGGCAGCATCGTTATCGGCCCCCGCCGCGCGCGGGGGTTACGTACCAAGACGCAAACGGCCGTCGATCTGGCTGGTGCTGCCGGTATTGCTACTGGTGTTACTGAGCCTGTTGCCACTGGCCTACGTCGGGGTGAAAGCCTGGCAGGCCGGCTGGGCCGAGGCGCTGCATTTGCTGTGGCGCCCGTATGTGTTTGGCCTGTTGCGCAACACCTTGGCACTGATGGTCGGCGTGACGATCACCTGCGCCGTGATCGGCCTGTCGCTGGCATGGCTACTGGAACGCAGCAATCTGCCGGGTCGACGCCTGTGGGGCGTGATCCTGTGCCTGCCGTTTGCGGTGCCGGCGTTTGTCAGCAGCTTCACCTGGGTGTCGCTGAGTGCGCAGTTCGAAGGCCTCGGCGGAGCGATTCTGGTGATGAGCCTGTCGAAGTATCCGCTGATCTTCCTGCCAGTCGCGGCGACCCTGCGCAATCTCGATCCCTCTCTCGAAGAATCCGCCCGCACGCTGGGACAGAATCGCTGGGGCGTGTTTTTCCGCGTCACCCTGCCGCTGTTGTGGCCATCGCTGCTGGCCGGTTCGCTGCTGATTGCCCTGCACATGCTGGTGGAATTCGGCGCGCTGTCGATCATCGGCCTGCAAACCTTCACCACGGCGATCTACCAGCAATTCGAACTGGAATTCAGCAACGCCAATGCTGCGATGCTTTCGGCGGTGTTGCTGGCGCTGTGCCTGCTGCTGTTGTGGCTGGAACTGCGGGTGCGCGGCAAGGGCCGGCATGTGCGCACTGGCCAAGGTGCAGCGCGACAGGCTGAGCAAGTAAAGCTTGGGCCATGGGCTGCGGCAGGTCAGTTGTATTGCCTGTTGCTGGCGATTATCGGCAGCGGCGTTCCGCTGGGCATGTTGGCCTACTGGCTGGCGGTCGGTTCGTCGGCGGCGTTCCCGGTAGCAGCGATCACTGAGGCGCTGTTGTCGTCGTTGGCATTGTCGTTGGGCGGCGCGGCGTTGTGCCTGGCGCTGGCAGTGCCGGTCGGGCTGCTGGTGGTGCGCTATAAAGGCCAATTGGCAATCTGGGCCGAACGCCTGCCTTATCTGCTGCACGCGCTGCCGGGCCTGGTGATTGCGTTGACGCTGGTGTATTTCGCCCTGCATTACGTACCGGTGCTGTATCAGACGTCGGGCTTGCTGCTGATCGCCTATGCGCTGCTGTTTCTGCCACTGGCGCAGGCGCCGATTCGTACGGCACTGAACAAGGCTGCGCCACAGCTGGAAGAAGCGGCGCGGACCTTGGGCGCATCGTCGTTCACGGCGTTTTGCCGGGTGACATTACCGATCATTTTCCCGGCACTGGGCGCGGCGTTTGCGCTGGTGTTTCTCGATGCGATGAAGGAATTGACGGCGACGTTGCTGCTCAGCCCAACCGGACTCAATACATTGGCGACCGAGGTCTGGGCGCATACGGCGAATGTCGAGTTTGCGGCGGCGGCGCCTTATGCGGCGTTGTTGATTGTGGTCTCGGGGCTGCCGGTTTATCTGCTGACGACGCGGATGTATCTGAGCCGCTAAAAGATCGCAGCCTGCGGCAGCCCCTACAAAGGAATTTGCCTTTCCCTGTAGGAGCTGCCGCAGGCTGCGATCTTTTGAGGTTAGGCGCGGAACTGCCCCAGGCTAGCCTTCAACTGCGCCGCCAGACCATCCAGCACCTTGCCACTGGCCGTGGTTTCCACCACTGCCTGCGCCGCTTTCTCGGCTTGGGCGTGAATCGTTTCGACGCGCCCACGCACTGCCTGTGCACCCTGCGCCTGATGCGCTGCTGCTTGCGTCGCCAGACCGATCGCCGCATGCACCTGCTCGACCGAAGCCTGCACCGATTGCTGCAAGCGCGCACTGTCGCGCAAGACCAGCAAACCTTCGCTGGCCTGCCGTCCGGCCTGGCCAATCGCCTCGACTGCCTCACGTGCGCCCTGTTGCAGAGCGACGATGTGCGCTTGAATATCACCCGTGGAGCTTTGCGTCTTGCTCGCCAGCGCACGAACTTCATCGGCGACCACGGCGAAACCACGCCCGGTCTCACCGGCCCGCGCCGCCTCGATCGCAGCGTTCAATGCCAGCAGGTTGGTCTGTTCGGCGATGCCGTGAATCACCGTCAGCACCACCTCAATCTGCTCGCTCTGCTGCGCCAGTCGCTCGATAACCTTCGCCCCGGTATCGACCTGCCCGGCCAGCGCTTCGATCAGGCTACCAACCTTCGCCGAAGTCCGGGTGTTCTCATCGGTGGCCTGACGAATATCGACAACCTGCTTGAGCGCCGCCTGCATCGCCTGACTTTCCGACTGCGCCTCGTCTGCCATTTGCGACAGCGCGCGCAGGCTTTCTGCAACTTCATCGCGCTGCATTCCGGCAGCCGCATCGGCGCCAGCGTTGCGCAAAGTCATCGCGCCGATTTCCACGCCAGTGCGCTGAGCGACATCACCCGCCTCGCGTACGATCGGCTGCAATTTATCCACGAAGCGATTGACCGCTGAGGCCATGTCGCCGATTTCATCCTTGCTGTTGATCTGCACACGCTTGGTCAGATCACCCTCGCCTGCTGCCAGATCGTCCATCGCTGCATTGAGCATTTTCAGACGATTGACCACCCGATGACCGAGCACCACGGCCAGCAACAGCAGCACGCCGCAACCGACCAGTGCCAGGCCAAGGCCAATGCGCCAGCGAAGAGTGGCGGCAGCTTCCTGAACGGTTTGTGCGGTGTTGGCTTTCATTTCACCAGCGGTGGCTTGCGCCGATTGCAGGCGCGCCTGCATCGCTTTGGCGCTGTCCGCCGCTGCGCCTTTAAGGCTGTCGCCGACCAGTTGATCGCTGCTGGCAATCAGCGCCAGGAAGCGCTTGTCGAGCTCGGCCAGATCGGTTTCCACCGAGGCTGTGGACACACCCATCAGCACTTTGCCGATTTCCACGCCGTTGGGATTGATCGAGGCCTCGAGGTAGTAGACCGAAGGATCATTCTTCGCCGCATCCAGCACTTTATCCAGCGCGCGCTCGCCCTGACCTTTTTCCAGCAAGGCCTTGTTGATCGGGTTTTCACGGTTGAGATAACGGGTCAGATGCTGGCCGGTGGCGTCGTCATACACCACGAACAGCACGTTGGGATTGCGCTGGGCGCGGCGGGCGAACTCCGAGAGCGTCGGCACGTCGCTGTCCCACATGGCACGCGGCGCTACGGATGCAAGCAACTGCGCCATGTCGTTGGCCGAATCCTTCAGATCCTTTTCCAGCGTCGCTCGCAGCTGCGCCTGCTCTTCTTTCAGACGCGCGGACAGGCCGACCGTCAGGCGCTGACGAGTGCTGGCCGATAACGCATCAAGACTCGAAGTGACTTCACGCCCGGCCTGCTCCAGCTCACCGGAGAGCTTCTGGCTGTCGGCACCCAGGCGCACGGCCAGATCGGCTTCCAGCGCGGTCACCGTGCTCCGCGTCAGGGCAACCGCCACCAACACCTGCACCAAAAGGGCGATACCAAGGGTAACGAACACTGGCCGCAACAAACGGCTTTGTAACAGTGAGAGAACGGCTGACACTTTAAATCCCTCTACTTCTGACGCCATTAATTTGATGGCACTCTTGTAGACAGATTCACAGCAAAGGTCATGCCGTCCAACAGGCATAAACGACAAAGGCCCCGATTAAGGAGCCTTTGTTTTTTACATCAACGACTTATCAAGCAAACGGATGACGCAGAACGATGGTTTCGTTGCGGTCCGGGCCCGTCGAAATAATGTCGATCGGCGCGCCGATCAACTCTTCAACGCGTTTGATGTAGGCACGAGCATTGGCCGGCAGCTCTTCCAGGGTTTTTGCACCCACGGTCGATTCGCTCCAGCCTGGCACTTCTTCGTACACAGGCTGCAGGCCTACGTAGCTGTCAGCATCGGTCGGGGCAACAGCATTGCCTTGCGCGTCTTTGTAGCCGACGCAGATGTTGATGGTTTCCAGACCGTCGAGTACGTCCAGCTTGGTCAGGCAGATGCCCGAGATGCTGTTCACATCGATAGCGCGACGCAGGATGACGGCGTCAAACCAGCCGCAGCGACGGGCACGGCCGGTGGTAGCGCCGAACTCGTGACCCTGCTTGGCCAGGTGTGCACCGACTTCGTCAAACAGCTCGGTCGGGAACGGGCCGGAACCGACGCGAGTGGTGTAAGCCTTGGTGATGCCCAGGATGTAGTCGAGGAACATCGGGCCAACGCCCGAACCGGTCGCCACGCCACCAGCGGTGGTGTTGGAGCTGGTCACGTACGGGTAGGTGCCGTGGTCGATGTCGAGCAACGAACCTTGCGCGCCTTCGAACATGATGTCCTTGCCGGCACGACGCAGATCGTGCAGCTCGGCAGTCACGTCGAGCATCAGCGGCTTGAGCAGCTCAGCGTATTCCTTGCACTCGGCCAGGGTCTTTTCGAATTCGATGGCTGGCTCTTTGTAGTAACCGACCAGCATGAAGTTGTGGTAATCCACCAGTTCACGCAGCTTGTCTTCGAAGCGTGGCATGTTCAGCAGGTCGCCGACACGCAGGCCACGACGGGCAACCTTGTCTTCGTAAGCCGGGCCGATGCCGCGACCGGTGGTACCGATCTTCAGCTCGCCACGGGCCTTTTCACGGGCCTGGTCCAGCGCGACGTGGAAGGACAGGATCAGCGGGCAGGACGGGCTGATACGCAAGCGCTCGCGCACCGGTACGCCTTTCTCTTCCAGCTTGGTGATCTCGCGCAGCAGGGCGTCAGGTGCAACCACCACGCCGTTGCCGATCAGGCATTGCACGCCTTCGCGCAGCACGCCCGACGGAATCAGGTGCAAGACGGTTTTCTCGCCGTCGATCACCAGCGTGTGACCCGCGTTGTGGCCACCCTGGTAGCGCACTACGGCGGCAGCATGTTCGGTCAGCAGATCAACGATCTTGCCTTTGCCCTCATCACCCCACTGGGTGCCCAGGACTACGACATTCTTACCCATAACACTTGTCCTCATTCGCGCAAACTTGGTGCCGGCGATGGCCGGCAGGAAAACTCAAGAAGCCAGTGGCGATACTTGCCAAAGCCCGTTCTGCTGAATCAATTGCCGGTCGCAGTCCGCATCACGGGCGGCGGCCAAAGGTTGTCCAGGCAAGGCCTGAACGACACGCTGACCCTCACTGCGCAACTGGCAAACCCGCTGCCAGAGTGCCGCATCCGTACTGTCAGGCATCCAGATACCGCCAGACGGTAGCTCGATCTCAGCACGCCCCAGGGTCACCAGGGTTTTCAAATCGGTAGAGAAACCAGTCGCCGGACGCGCGCGGCCGAAGTCAGCGCCGATGTCATCGTAACGACCGCCCTGAGCGATGGACTGGCCAACGCCCGGCACGAACACCGCGAACACCACACCGGTGTGGTAGTGGTAGCCGCGCAACTCGCCGAGGTCGAAATACAGCGGCAGCTGCGGGAAGCGCACGGAAAGACGTTCGGCGATCGCCAGCAGGTCTTCCAGCGCCGCCAGCACTGGCGCCGGGGCATTGGCCAGACGCTCGCGGGCAGCGCTCAACACTTCACGGCCGCCGCACAGATCAACCAGTGCGCGCAGCATGCCCGACAGATCCGTCGGCAGGCCTTCGGTCAGGGTAATCACCTCATCGATGGCCTTGCGCTGCAGGGCATCGAACAACTGCTGCTCGACTTCACCGGACAGACCGGCGGCGCGCGCCAGACCACGATAGATGCCGACATGGCCGAGGTCCATGTGCACGTCCGGCACATCGGCCAGTTGCAGCATGGCCAGCATCAGGCTGATGACTTCGACGTCGCTGCTCGGGCTGGCGTCGCCGTACAGCTCGGCGCCCAGCTGGATCGGGCTGCGCGAGGACGACAATGCACGCGGCTGGGCGTGCAGGACACTGCCTGCATAGCACAGACGGCTCGGGCCTTCGCGGCGCAGGGTGTGCGCATCGATACGCGCCACCTGCGGTGTGATGTCGGCACGGAAACCCATCTGCCGGCCCGATTGCGGGTCGATGACCTTGAAGGTACGCAGATCCAGGTCCTGGCCCGCGCCGGTCAGCAGGGATTCCAGGTACTCGATATGGGGAGTCACGACAAACTCGTAACCCCAGCTCTGGAACAGATCCAACACCTGACGACGCGCGACTTCAATGCGCGCCGCCTCCGGTGGCAGTACTTCTTCGATGCCATCTGGCAGCAGCCAGCGGTCTACCGTTGCCATTACGCCATTCCCCTTTGATCCGGGCGGCCAGCACTAGGCGAGCCTTGAGTGAAGCAGAAAATGACCGGAGCGTTCAAAACGCACGCGCATGAACGACGCAGCGAAAGGCCGGCTGGCGGCTTCGCCCATCACTTTCCTCGAAAAACGCTCGGGCTATTCAAACCCGATGCCTGCAACAAAAACAGCAATCAAACGTGCAGACGCAAAAAAGCCGGGAATTTCCCGGCTGCCGCATCATACACACGTTTTCCGAAAGGATCACCCCGCCCGAGGTTTTAGCCGCCGGGCGGAATGATTCAGGTCAACGTCGTATCAAGGTTTGGCTTTTTCCAGGTAACGGAAGAAGTCGCTGCTTGGGTCGAGGACCAGGACGTCGGATTTGTTCGCGAAGCTTTCACGGTAGGCACGCAGGCTACGGTAGAAACCGTAGAACTCCTGATCCTGACCGTAGGCCTTGGAGTAGATCGCAGCTGCCTGGGCGTCACCGTCACCGCGAACCTCTTCGGATTCACGATAGGCTTCGGCCAGCAGCACGCGGCGTTGACGATCGGCGTCGGCACGGATGCCTTCGGCCAGCTCGTTACCCTTGGCGCGGTGCTCGCGAGCTTCACGCTCACGCTCGGTGCTCATACGCTCGAACACACTGCGGTTCACTTCCTTCGGCAGATCAATGGCCTTGACCCGGACATCAACCACTTCGATACCCAGCTCTTTTTCCGCCATCTTGTTCAGCGATGCAGTGATGTCAGCCATCAGCGCATCACGCTCACCCGACACCACTTCGTGCAGGGTGCGCTTGCCGAACTGGTCACGCAGACCGGACTCCAGACGACGGGACAGACGTTCGTCGGCGATCTGCTTCAGACCCGAAGTCGCGGTGTAGAAGCGCTCGGCATCTTTCACCCGCCACTTGGCGTAGGCATCGACCATCACGGCTTTCTTTTCCAGGGTCAGGAAGCGCTGCGTCGGCGCATCCAGCGTCAGCAGACGCGCATCGAATTTGCGCACCTGGTTGACGTAAGGCACTTTCACATGCAGACCTGGCTGGACATCCGCCTGAACCACACGACCGAATTGCAGCAGCACCGCGCGCTCGGTCTGAGCGACGATGTAGAAGCAATTCCAGCCCACCAGTACCACAACGACGCCAACGATCAGGGCGATCAGCGATTTATTGCTCATCAGCGGGTCTCCCTTGTACGCGTCTGCGGCACGTCAGTGACATGCGGCGTGACGTCCGTGTTGTTGCTGGCGGCCGAACCGGTCACCGGTGCGTTGCCCGAGCTGTTCTGGATCATTTTGTCCAACGGCAGGTAAAGCAGATTGCTCTGGCCGTTCTTGTTGCCGGTCACGAGTACCTTGCTGGTGTTGCTGAAGACTTCCTGCATGGTGTCCAGGTACAGACGTTCGCGGGTGACTTCAGGTGCCTTGCGATACTCGGCGACCAGCTTGGTGAAGCGATCGGCCTCACCCTTGGCGCGCGAGATGGTCTCGTCGCGATAACCGTTGGCATCTTCGATGATGCGCTGGGCCTGACCACGGGCTTCCGGCACCACACCGTTGGCATAGGTTTCAGCCTGGTTGCGCGAACGCTGCTCGTCTTCACGGGCGCGGATCACGTCATCGAAGGCTTCCTGTACTTCACGCGGTGCCGCTGCGCTCTGTACGTTGACCTGGGTGACGGTGATACCGGTGCGATAGGTATCGAGGAAACGTTGCAGACGCTCCTTGATTTCGCTGGCCATCAATTCACGACCTTCGGTCAGCACCTGGTCCATGGCGGTGGAACCGACCACGTGACGCAGCGCACTTTCAGTCGCGTGCTGCAGGCTGATTTCCGGCTGATCGACGTTCAGCACGAAGTCCTGCAGGTTGCTGATCTTGTACTGCACGGTCAGCGGCACTTCGACGATGTTCTCGTCTTCAGTCAGCATCTGGCCCTGCTTGGTGTACGCACGCTCACGCGTCACGTTCTCCATGTACTTCTTGTCGATCGGCGGGAAGTAGATGTTCAGGCCCGGGCCGACAGTCTCGTAGTACTTGCCGAAGCGCAGCACAACGGCTTGCTCCTGCTCGTCCACCACGTAGACCGCGCTGTACAGCCAGACAGCCGCCAGCACGACCAGGCCGATGCCGAGCAGACCGCCGAAGCCGCCACTGCTGCGCCCCGACCCGCCGCCGTCATCACCGCGTTTCTTACCACCACCGAACAACCCGTTCAGGCTTTCCTGCAGCTTTCGGAAGGCCTCGTCGAGATCCGGTGGCCCCTTGCGGTCGCCGTTATTGCGGCGCTTGCCACCCCAGGGATCCTGATTATTCGAGTTGCCACCCGGCTCATTCCAAGCCATAGCGCTCTCCATCTGATAAAGCAAAGACGCACCCACGGCGCGCCGACCAATGCTACAGAATGCCTGCCGTTGCGGCACAACCGCTTTGTCAGGCTTTTATTGCAAAGTGTGTTGCTCGATGAATTCCATCGGCTGCAATCCTTCGCGGCTTACCAATCGATTCAGCTCGATCCGGGGCAAACGAACGGCCAGCAGGCTGACACCTTCATCATCGTATTCTTCTTTCTGCACCGCCCCGAGTTCGAAGAACTGCGCACGCAGCCGAGCGAATCGTTGCGGCAAGCGCAAGGTACCGACGAACAGATCACTGCCGAGCAACTCGGCGATGGCCTGTTCAAGCAATTCCAGACCGCTGCCATCACGCGCCGAGAGCCAGACCCGTTGCGGCTTGCCATCGGCATCGCGCTGGATCTGCGGCTCGACGCCTTCAAGCAAATCGAGTTTGTTATAGACCTCGAGGATCGGCAAGTCCTGGGCACCAATCTCGCCCAGCACCACCATCACCTGCTCGATCTGCAACATGCGATCCGGTTCGGCTGCATCGATCACGTGCAACAGCAGGTCGGAGTTGCTCGACTCTTCGAGCGTAGACCGAAATGCCTCGACCAGCTTGTGTGGCAGGTGACGAATGAACCCCACGGTGTCGGCGAGGACGATCGGACCGAGGTCGTCAAGCTCCAGCCGGCGCAGGGTCGGGTCGAGCGTGGCGAACAACTGATCGGCCGCGTACACCTCGGACTTCGTCACGTTGTTGAAGAGTGTCGATTTGCCCGCGTTGGTGTATCCCACCAGCGAAACGGTAGGGATGTCCGCACGGGATCGGCCACGGCGCGACTGCTCGCGCTGACTGCGCACCTTCTCCAGCCGCCCCTTGATCTGACGCAGGCGAACCCGCAGCAGACGGCGGTCGGTTTCCAGCTGGGTTTCACCCGGACCGCGCATACCGATACCGCCACCCTGACGCTCAAGGTGAGTCCAGCCGCGAACCAGCCGCGTGCTCATGTGGTCAAGCTGGGCCAGTTCGACCTGAAGCTTGCCCTCATGGGTGCGTGCGCGTTGGGCGAAAATATCGAGAATCAGCCCGGTGCGGTCGATCACGCGACACTCGAAGACACGTTCAAGGTTGCGTTCCTGACTGGGCGTGAGGATGTGATTGAAAATCACCAGATCGGCTTCTTCAGCCTTGACCAGGTCGCGCAGTTCCTCGACCTTGCCGCTGCCGATCAGATATTTGGCGGTTGGCCGATGACGCGGCACGTTAAAAAACGCGACGGTCTCGGCGCCAGCCGAATTTGCCAACTCCTGAAACTCCTGCGGATCTTCGCGCGCCTCAGGGTCCTGTCCATCCAAGTGAACGAGGATGACTCGTTCACCACCACCGTGGCGCTCAAAGAACAAAGGAGACTCCTATCAGGCGTTACCCGGCGCTGCATCGGCATCGCCCTGTTCGTTTTCGGTTGCGCTAGGCAGACGAATTGGACGAACCGGCACGACGGTCGAGATAGCGTGTTTGTAGACCATCTGGCTTACGGTGTTTTTCAGCAGGATCACGAACTGGTCGAACGACTCGATCGTCCCTTGCAGCTTGATACCGTTGACCAGATAGATGGAAACCCCGACTTTCTCTTTACGTAAAGTGTTCAGGTAAGGGTCTTGTAGCGAATGCCCTTTTGACATGTGCCGCACTCCTTTAAGGATTCAATAATAAAAACAGGTAAATTCAGATGGCTTCGGCCGTCACACCCCCAAGGATAGACGGCAATTGCAAGGACTCAGCTCAATATGGAGATGGTCCCAAGGTATTTCAAGGCGCGTGGCAGATTGTCGCAATCAAGACTGTCCAGCCAATGCAAATCGTCCCAGCTGCGCAGCCAGGTAAACTGGCGTTTGGCCAATTGGCGCGTGGCGATGATGCCCCGCTCCTGCATCTGGGCCAATGTCAGCTTGCCGTCCAGGTAATCCCAGACTTGGCGGTAGCCTACCGCACGTATAGACGGCAACCCCGAATGCAGGTCACTTCTTTTACGCAGGGCTACGACCTCGTCGATGAATCCCTGTTCCAACATATTTGTGAATCTTTGTTCAATTCGCTGGTGCAGAACCTGACGATTCGCCGGAGCAATGGCCAGGTTCGCGACAGTATAGGGCAATTGTTGCCGTCCCGAAGCGGCTGCTTCAGTACTTAGCGCAGATTGTTGCTCGCGCAGGGCGGTCATGCTCTGCCCGCTGACTCGATACACTTCCAGTGCCCGACTCAAGCGTTGCGGATCATTGGGATGGATGCGCGCCGCCGACACCGGATCGATTTGCGCCAATTGATCGTGCAGGGCTTGCCAGCCGAGGCGTGCAGCTTCTTCCTCGATCTGCGCGCGGACCTCGGGATCGGCTGCCGGCATGTCCGCCAGACCTTCGACCAGAGCCTTGTAATAGAGCATGGTGCCGCCGACCAGCAGCGGGATCTTTCCTCGCCCAGTGATTTCGGCCATGGCCTGCAACGCGTCGCGACGGAAATCGGCAGCGGAATACGCTTCAGCGGGGTCGAGAATGTCGATCAGCCGGTGTGGGTATTCGGCGAGCAGTTCTTGCGAAGGCTTGGCCGTGCCGATGTCCATGCCGCGGTAGACAAGCGCCGAATCGACACTGATCAACTCGCACGGCAGCACCTTGGTCAGCTCGATGGCCAGATCGGTCTTGCCCGCAGCGGTCGGGCCCATCAGGAAAATCGCTGGAGGCAGCTGGCTCATCAGCGACCGCGCAGGAACAATTTGTCCAGATCGTCCAGGCCCAATTGGGTCCAGGTCGGTCGGCCATGGTTGCATTGACCACTGCGCTCGGTGTTTTCCATATCGCGCAGCAGACCGTTCATTTCCGGCAGGGCCAGACGCCGGTTGGCGCGGATCGCGCCGTGGCAGGCCATGGTGCCGAGCAGTTCGTTAAGGTGCGCCTGGATACGGTCACTGGTGCCGTATTCCATCAGGTCAGAGAGCACGTCGCCGACCAGTCGATTGGCTTCGGCTTGCTTGAGCAACGCCGGGATCTGCCGGATCGCCAGGGTTTCCGGCCCCAGCCGCTGCAATTCAAAACCAAGACGCTGAAACCATGCCGCATGTTCTTCAGCGCAATCGGCCTCGCGCTGACTGACCGCCAGCGATTCCGGCACCAGCAATGGCTGACCACTGAGACCTTCGCTGGCCATGGCTATTTTCAGGCGCTCATACATGATCCGCTCGTGGGCGGCATGCATGTCCACCAGCACCAGGCCGTGGGCGTTTTCAGACAAGATATAGATGCCTTTTAGCTGCGCCAGTGCATAGCCGAGCGGCGGAATATCTTCCTGACCGGTCGGCAGTGCGCTGGCATTGGCTTCAGGCAGCGGCGCGAAAAATTCCTTGTATGCGGCTTGCGCCTCGGCAGCAGGCACCGCCGATTGCGGACGCGGCGTGTATTGATACTGATAAGCGCCGCCAGCGCTGGCGCCGGATGACGTGTTGAACGCCGGTTGCGCCTGCGGCTGCTCCAGCAGCGCATTGGCTGCCAGACGCATCTCGCCCTGTGGGCCAAACTCGCCCGCCTCGATCCCGCTCGGCCGAACGATCGCCGTGGTGACCGAGCCGGCCAATTGATCTTCCGGACGCACATCGCCCAGCGCACGGTGCAGCGTGCCATACAGGAAATCGTGGACCATGCGCCCGTCACGGAAACGCACTTCGTGTTTGGTCGGGTGCACGTTGACGTCTACCGCTGCGGGATCGACCTCGAAAAACAGCGCGAAGGTCGGGTGCCGACCATTGAACAGCACGTCGCGATAAGCCTGGCGTACCGCGTGGGCCACCAGTTTGTCGCGCACCGCACGGCCGTTTACGAAGAAATACTGCAAATCCGCCTGACTGCGGTTGAAGGTCGGCAAACCGACCCAGCCCCACAGGTGCAAGCCATTGCGTTCGATCTCGATCGGCAACGCCTGCTCAAGGAAACCCGAACCGCAGATCGCCGCCACACGCCGGGCGCGGGCTGCATCATCGTGGGCCTCGTGCAGGCTGAGGATGGTCTTGCCGTTGTGGCGCAGATGAAAAGCCACGTCGAAGCGCGCCAGCGCCAGACGCTTGATCACTTCCTGCAGGTGATCGAATTCGGTTTTTTCGGTCTTGAGAAATTTGCGCCGGGCCGGGGTGTTGAAGAACAGGTCGCGGACTTCCACCGAAGTGCCGACCGGATGCGCCGCCGGCTGCACGCGCGGCGCCATGTCCCGGCCTTCGGTTTCGACCTGCCAGGCCTGATCGGCATCGCGGGTGCGCGAGGTGAGGGTCAGACGCGCCACGGAGCTGATCGACGCCAGCGCCTCGCCACGGAAACCCAGGCTCATCACCTGTTCGAGGTCTTCGAGGTTGCGAATCTTGCTGGTGGCATGACGGGCCAAGGCCAGCGGCAGGTCATCGGCGGAAATACCGCTGCCGTCATCGCGCACGCGCAGCAACTTGACGCCGCCCTGCTCGACATCGACGTCAATACGCCTGGCGCCGGAGTCGAGGCTGTTTTCCAGCAACTCCTTGATCACCGAAGCCGGGCGCTCAACCACCTCACCAGCGGCGATCTGGTTCGCCAGTCGTGGGCTGAGCAGCTCGATGCGCGCAGTGTTCAATACCTGGTTCATTCTTTCGACGCCAGTTCGGTGCCTGGAATGGTCAGGTGCTGACCGACTTTCAGCTCATCGCTTTTCAGATTGTTGGCGGCGCGCAAGGTGGCCGGCGAAACCTGATAGCGCACGCCGATCATCGCCAGGGTTTCCCCCGGGCCGACACGGTGGTCGCGCGGGCCTTGGGCAATCTTGCCGGAATCACGCAGCCAGGCGATGTAGGTGCCCGGCGGCGGATTCTGCTGGAAGAACTGGCGCACGCCGCTGCTGATCGAACGGGCCAGCGCTTGCTGATGGCTCGACGCGGACAGCTTGTTCGCTTCGTTGGCATTGGAAATGAAGCCGGTTTCAACCAGGATCGACGGAATGTCCGGCGACTTCAGCACCATGAAGCCGGCCTGTTCCACGCGCTGTTTGTGCAGCGGCGTAACGCGACCGATGTTGGTCAGCACCTTCTGGCCGACGTTGAGACTGGAGGTCAGCGACGCAGTCATCGACAGGTCGAGCAACACGCCGGCGAGCATGCGGTCCTTATCGTCGAGGCTGACGTTGCCGGCACCACCGATCAGGTCGGATCGGTTTTCACTGTCGGCCAGCCAGCGGGCGGTCTCGGAGGTAGCGCCACGATCGGACAGGGCGAACACTGAAGCACCGAAAGCGGCCGCGGACGGCGCAGCGTCGGCGTGGATCGAGACGAACAGGTCGGCGCCCTTCTTGCGGGCGATTTCGGTACGCCCGCGCAATGGAATGAAGTAGTCGCCGGTACGGGTCAGCTCGGCGCGGAAGCCTTTCATGCCGTTGACCTGACGCTGCAATTCGCGGGCGATCTGCAGCACCACGTCTTTCTCACGCTGGCCGCGCGAGCCGGACGCGCCCGGGTCTTCCCCTCCGTGGCCGGCATCGATCACGACGATAATGTCGCGCTTGCCAGCCGGGGCTGGCGGCAGCTTGATCGCCGGTTCGGTCGGAGTCACCGGCACCGCCGGCACGGTCGCCACCGATGGAGTCGGGGCTGGCGGCGGCGCGGCATCGGCCGGGTTGTCGAACAGATCGACCACCAGACGGTTGCCGTACTGCGCGTTCGGCGCCAGCGAGAAGCTTTTCGGGGTGACGGCTTTTTTCAGGTCGATGACCACCCGCAGGTCGGTCGGCGTGCGCTGGGCTGAGCGCATCGCGGTGATAGGCGTGTTCGCGGTCTGCACGTTCAACGGCGCGCCGAGGGTGGCGCCGTTGATGTCGATCACCAGCCGATCAGGGGCTGTCAGGGTGAAAACGCTGTGCTGCACCGGGCCGCTGAGGTCAAAGACCAGTCGCGTGTTGTCCGGCGCCCGCCACAGGCGCACGCTGTTGACCTTTGAATCGGCCACAGCGTTGACGGTTACTGCCATCAACATCAGTCCAGCGGCAGCCACCAACGCGCGAAAGCGCATACCAAACCCCATCATTTAATTGGATTCCAATGCCAAAGCGGCACACCAGGCCTCGCCACGCGAGCCCTGGGCTAAAATTTTCAGCGAACGCCCGCTGTCTTGCGGGCTAATGGTAATGGTCAGGTCAGGCTTTGGCAAAAAGCCTGCACCTTTATCGGGCCATTCGATCAGGCACAGGGCATCGTCTTCGAAGTAGTCGCGGATGCCGAGAAACTCCAGCTCCTCGGGATCGACCAAACGATAGAGGTCGAAGTGGAAGGCACGTATGTCACCGATCTCGTAGGGCTCGACCAATGTGAAGGTCGGACTTTTTACCGCGCCGACATGCCCCAGCCCACGAATGATGCCCCGTGACAGGGTGGTTTTGCCCATACCCAGATTACCTTCAAGAAAAATCAGGCCATGGCCCTGGGTGACGCGGGCGATCCGTGCGCCAAAGTCGCTCATTGCCTGTTCATCGGCCAGGTACAGGGTTACTTCAGACACGGTGCTTGCTCCTCCAACAACTGACGAATGGCTGGAATCAGATCACTGGCCGCCAGCCCACGGCCGAATTTGCCTTGTTGCATACCCGCGTTGGCGTGCAGCCAGACGGCCAGGCATGCCGCATCGAACGCGTCCATGTCTTGGGCCAGCAATGCGCCGGTCAGACCGGCCAGCACATCCCCCAACCCGCCCGTGGCCATCGCCGGATGGCCCTGATGACATAGGGCCAGACGCCCATCGGGATGGGCGATCAGACTGCCGGCCCCTTTCAGAACCACTACCGCTGAATACTTTTTGCTCAACGCCAGAGCAGCGGCCGGGCGATCGGCCTGCACCTCGGTGGTGCTGACGCCAAGCAAGCGCGCCGCTTCACCCGGATGCGGGGTGATCACGCTATCCTTGGGCAACTGGACAAAATCGCTGGCCAGCAGGTTCAACGCGTCAGCGTCCCACACTTGCGGCAACGCAGCATTGGCGGCCGCCGACGACAGGGCACGGCCCCAACTGGCCTGACCGAGACCCGGTCCGACCACCAGCACCGAAACCTTTTCCAGCAGCCCCATCAGTTGATTGGCTGACGAAGTGCCGAGCGCCATCGCCTCCGGGACCCGAGTCAGCGCCGCCGGCACATGCTCTGGGCGAGTCGCCAGCGAGACCATGCCCGCGCCGCCGCGCAAGGCCATTTCCGTGCTGAGCAGAATCGCTCCGCCGAAACCGTGATCGCCGCCGATCAGCAACACGTGGCCAAAGCGGCCCTTGTGCGAGGTCGGCGCGCGCGGCGCAAGTGCTGGAAGATTAGCGGCGCTCAGGCGCTGAGCGCAGACAGGAATGTCACTGAAAATTTCGTCGGGGGCTTGCAGGTCGCTGAAGACCAGCTCACCGATATGATCCGCAGCATCACCGGTCAACAGTCCGACCTTCATACCAATGAAGGTCACCGTTAGATCGGCGCATACCGCGACACCCAGTTCACACCCGGTATCGGCACACAGCCCGGAAGGAATATCGACCGCCGCTACCGGCAAGCCGCAGGCGTTGATCGCCTTGATCGCCGAGGCATAGGGCTCACGCACTTCGCCGCTCAGGCCAGTGCCGAGCAAGGCATCGAGGACGACACCGCGCAGCTCGCTTTGCCCCTGCCAGCCTTGCACCACAACACCAGCAGCCACGGATTCGGCATGGGCCAGTGCGGCATCGCCCTGCAAACGTTGCGGATCGCCGACGGCGAGAACGCGCACGGTCCAGCCGGCCCGCAGCGCCAACCCGGCCACCAGATAACCGTCACCGGCATTGTTGCCATGGCCGGCGAGCACGGTCAGCTCGTTCGCGCCCGGCCATTTGCGCACCAGTGCGCGCCACGTCGCGCGGGCGGCGCGTTGCATCAATTCGAAGCCCGGCGTGCCGGCGGCGATCAGCCGCGCGTCGAGTTCGCGCACCTGCGCGGCGCGGTACAGCGCGTCGGGTAATTCATCTTTCGTCTGCGGCATGCGTCTTCGGGCTCCGATGTCTGGCAGAATTATACGCACCTCAGCTCCGGTTTCTCTCGCCTCATGTCCGCCATCACCACAGACCTGCCCGCCCTCGCCCAATCGATCAAGGATTGGGGCCGCGAGCTGGGCTTCCAGCAAGTCGGCATCAGCGGTCTGGACCTGACCGAACACGAGCAGCATCTGCAGCGCTGGCTCGAGGCCGGCTACCACGGCGACATGGACTACATGGGCGCCCATGGCAGCAAACGCTCGCACCCGGAAGAGCTGGTGCCGGGCACGTTGCGCGTGGTTTCCCTGCGCATGGACTACTTGCCAGGCGATACCGAAATGGCCAAACGCCTGGCTGAGCCGGAGAAGGCTTACGTGTCGCGTTATGCCTTGGGCCGCGATTACCACAAATTGATCCGTAAACGTGTTCAACAATTGGCCGACAAGATCCAGGCGGAGATCGGCCCGTTCGGCTTTCGTGCGTTTGTCGACAGCGCACCGGTGCTGGAAAAAGCCATCGCCGAACAGGCTGGACTGGGCTGGATCGGTAAAAATACCTTGGTGTTGAACCGCAAGGCCGGCAGTTATTTTTTCTTGAGCGAACTGTTCGTCGACCTGCCGCTACCGGTGGACGAACCACACAGCACTGAACATTGCGGGCGTTGCACCGCATGCCTGGATATCTGCCCGACCAATGCCTTTGTCGGCCCGTACGTGCTGGACGCCCGACGCTGCATTTCCTATTTGACCATTGAGCTGAAAACCGCGATTCCCGAAGAATTGCGGCCATTGATAGGCAATCGGGTGTTTGGCTGCGATGACTGCCAGATCGTCTGCCCATGGAACCGCTTCGCTCGGCCGACTGGAGAAAGCGATTTCAAGCCACGGCACAATCTCGATAATGCCGAGCTGGCTGAACTGTTCATGTGGGATGAAGAAAAGTTCTTGAACAGCACCGAAGGTTCACCGTTGCGGCGTGCCGGGTACGAGCGCTGGTTACGCAATCTGGCGGTGGGACTGGGGAATGCGCCTTCATCGATTCCTGTGCTGGAAGCGTTGAAGGCGCGACGTGATTATCCGTCAGAGTTGGTCAGGGAACATGTCGGGTGGGCACTGGAACAGCACGCCCACCGCGCGCTCGCAAAACCGGCAAGCGCACTGTTCAAATCGTAGCCGGGCCTTGAGTGTTCCTGCTTTCGCTTTGTATCGTTTCGTTGCGTGCTCCGACTTACTTTTTTTCCTTTAAATGACCACCCAGCTGGTTGATGACCGCGATCCGCTCCTTGGCGTTTTCGGTCATATATATTCGGTCTCCTTGCGACAGATAGAGATGCATCGGCTTTGATGCTGAGCCGGATGGACCATGCATGGGCGTGTATTTGGCATGAATCAGCGCTGCAGAAGACGTCGGGGAGTTACCCGCCTCAATGTGCTGCATGAAAGTTTCGGCCTTTTCAAGCAAGCCGGTAAGGCCCTCTTTCTCAAGGATGTTCTTTTTGGGGTCGACCCTGACGAGTGACCATGGTTTCTCGGCCTCTTCCTGAACGGCCGCGCTGGCCTTCGCCTTCGCCTTGGCCGCCGCCTTGTTTCCCTTACCCTTGATCATGCCTCGGGCCATCTCTTGACCCGCTGCTTTGGAGCCTTTACTACTCAGGCCCTGCTTGAAGGCGCCAGCCAGTTTCCTGCCAGCATTGATGCCCGCTTTGGCACCAGCTGCCAGCCCTGCCCCCACCGAAGCCAGCCCAAGACCAAAACTGATCCAGCCCAATATCTCGCCCGCTTGAGAACCCGGTGCGAGTTCATTGACCACCTCGCTGGCAATACCCGCCAGGCCTGAAGCAACCGCCAGCCCCAATGCCGCCACTGCCCATGGCGTCGCCGCGCCCATCGTCACCACGCTGGCAACAATTCCGAGAACACTGAGGCCGATGCCCAGGATCGATTGCCAGGAGATATGCCCGGTAGGGTCGACACGATTGACAGGGTCGCCCAGGCAATAACTGTAGGCATTCAATCCGCCCGCGCCAAATGGACTCATGCTGTCGGGGGCGAGAAAGCGCATCAGTGTCGGACTATAAGCCCTGTAACCGTTGCCCAGCAGATACAGCCCGGTAACCGGATCCAGCTGTTCGCCGTTGAACCCTGCAACGCTGAACAATCCACCTTCGGCGGGACGATGCCCATAAGGGCTGTAGGCGCAATCGGTGAGCTGCTCCTTGCCCAGCGTTGCCAGCACACTTTGCTGCTGATCGGTGGCGTATAGCTGCGTGTCGGGGTTCAACCCCGATTGCTGTTGCCCCACGAGCGCTCCACCGTGACGCACAACACTCGTTGAACTTTCACCACGCACCTCGTTGGCAACCCGGCCTGCGTAGTAGTAACGCTGCACAATTGCTTTTTCGGGTTGCGACAGCTCCACCAGATCGTCGAAACCGTCGTAATGGTAGCCACGAATCACTGATCCCCCTGCGCTGGACAGCTGCTCGAGACGTCCGAACGCGTCATAGGCCAGCGTTCGCGCCTGGTCGTCCTTGATCATCCTGCCGTTGGCGTCGTATTCCAGCGTCACTGCCGAGGGATAGTCGACGTGGGAATGTTTGACGGCGCTGAGCTGTGCAGGATCAGGGTTGTCGTAACTGAAGGTGGTCAGATTCATCCCCAGCGGGAACTTCGTCTGCACGGTGAGGATGTTATCCAATGCATCGAAGGTGAATGTCTGGCGGACAATTTCCTTGCCATACGGATCGCGCGGCTTTTGCGTGCCGGCACAGTCGTACTGGATCAAGCGCCCGCGCACATCGTAGGTGAACTGTTCATCACGTAACACTTGAGTGCCACGTCTGGACACTTTCTGCGCCAGTTTGCCAGCCAGCGTGTAAGTCGATTCCAGGGTCTGGTCTGGCTGTCCTTGAGTCTCGAATGTGCGGCGGGTTTCACGCCCGATATCGTCATAGGCAAACCGGGTGATCATTTGACGCTTGATGGACGTTTCTTCGGTTTGCGTCCAGTCCAGCATCCCCGTCTGCGCGTTGTAGTGGAATTCGGTTTTAAGCGAGCCCTGGGAGGTGGATAGCAGGCGGCCGTGCTTATCGTATTCGGATGTGCTTTCGACTCCGAGCACATTGACATGGTTGATCGGTCGCCCCTGCAGGGACCAGCTACTGGAGGTTGCTTTGGTGATAGCGCCGAGGGTCGTCGTTTCGGTTTTCACACGCCCGGAGGGGTGATAGGCGAAATTGCGCTGTCTGCCGTTTTCGGTACAGGTCAAGGGATTGCCACTGAGGGGGTCATACGTCATGGTCGTGACCAGATCCCCTGCCTTGCGCTCAGTCAGCAGGCCGCCCAGTTCCCGCAAATAAGTGAATTCGGTCTTTTTGCCATCAGCACTCCTGTACCACTGCGGCTGGGTGAAGCCCGCTTCATAACCAGCCTCGGACTTACGTCCGCCAACGGTACTTCGGATCAAGCGACCCAGACCGTCATAAGTTTGCTGCCCCAACACTTTGTCAGCGACCTTGATGTTGATCGGCAGACCTTCATCACTGTGCCCGGCGTAGTCGGTCACGACCGCAGTGGCGTCGGGCAGGACACTGCGGGTTATCCGGTCAAAAACGTCGTACTCATATCGGCTGGTATTGCCGACAGGGTCTGTCTGACTGGTTGTGCGCCCGTAGCCGTCATAGGTGTACACGGTTTTGCCGAGACTTTTGTTCTTCAGATTGAAGCTCTCGACACTCAGCGGTTTACCGAAATCATTGACGAGGGTGATCGTCTTGCCCATCCCCTGGAGCCAATGGGTCTGCCGGCGAAGAACCGGGTCCACCTCGCTGTGTTCGATACGTCCATCATCGTGCAGCGTCTTGCTGACCTGGCCCCAGGAATCGAATTCGTAGCCGGTGCTGACCGGATAAGGCTTGCCATCACGCCAATCAGTCAGCGTCACTTTGACCTTGTGGCCGACCGAATCATGCAGCGCAGAATAAAGCGTGCGTGTCTGAATCAGACCGTCCTTGTCGGGATGGTCGCAGTCCTTTTCCTGAACGGTGATCACCCGTTCCATCCCGTCATAAGTCACTTTTTGCTCGCCGCGAGCAGGATCCGTGGTCACCATTGTCGCCGGATGCTGTTTGCTGGCAGCCAGATAGGTCCACCGGGTAACGGCCGCATATGGGGTGCCGCCAGCAACCGTTTTGCCCACTGCCCGACCGATTGCGTCGTACTCATGCTCGATGTGCTCGCCATCGACACCGACTTCAGAGACCTGTAATCCGGTCAGCGTCGACAGCACTTTCTCACTGGTCTGCAGCGTGCCGTCAAATCCGCGCGTGCTGGACCTGACTCGCAACCTGTCACCCTCAAGTTCATAGGAAAACTCGATAGCGGTTTTTTTATCATTCAGGATGACACTCTGCTCTTTCGTGGCTCCATGCTTGAGTGGATCCCCGGGCGTATTCAAATAACTGCGTGCGGTTTTCGAACGCAATACCTCAACGCCTTCCAACACTTCACAAAAACGCTCCTCGACCGGTAACACGGATGCCAGTTCCGCACCGTCCAGCGCCGGATGCAGCGCGTAGTCGTAGTAGGTGACTGTCGAAGCACCATCGGATGCGGCAGCAGTCACCGTCCTTTTTTTCGGGAATCTGGAAAAGCCCAGCGGATCCTCTGGGCAGTTATCTCCACCACTGGCCGGATAAAATTCCGTGGTCGTCGTCACCCCAGTGGGCTCGACCTGCTTGAGCAAGTTACCTTCGTCATCGAACTCGGTGACGGTGGTTTCCACACGCTGCTGTTGGGTGCGCCGATCGAGGTACGTCACCGTGTGGACTTTAGGCATGCGGAACTGAGCCACCTGCTCACTGAATGGCTTGGTAATGGAACAGTGATACTCCGTGGTGGTGGCGATCTGAGCGTCACCACAGGTTGTAACCTCAGCCACCAACAGATGGAATTTGTTGTAGGTGCGTTTGATGCGGGTATGTACTTTGCCGCTGACCAGCAAGTGCTCGTCCGAGGTGTAGACGTAGTGGCCGGGCGCCAGATAGAGAGGATCCAGATCACTATCCTTGGCAGGAAGGAGGCCCTGCCCAAGGAAGTTATGGTCGGAGTACGTGTAGGTCTTGCAAAGTCGGGGCTGGCCGCGCCCAGGGTAGACATCGTGAGCAATCACAAACGGCAGTGTCCGTTCCACACCGCTGATGAAGCGGTGGCCGTGCCGCTTGTAGCGAATGATTTCGACCCCGCGCAGCGGATTGACGATGCGATGAACATAGCTGGCTCCAGCGATGACTTCATACTCAAGGTCCCAACCCTTACCAACCGGCAGCTCGATGGCCGTCACTCGAGAGTTCTTCAAGATCAGCTTGTAGTTGGAACTGGAAGTAGTGTCGGGATGCCGGGACAGCGTCACCTGACCTGCCGCGCGGGTGATTTTCAACAGGCAGCGCTTGGCATCACGGACTTCGGCCAATCGGGGAAACTGGTTGAACAACTCATGCTTCAGCGTAATGCTCACACCGTTCGCCGCTATTATTTTTTCCGCGACGGCGACCTGAGTGCCGGCCAGGACTTTGAGCAGTTCACGCCGGCCATCCTTGTATCGAACTTCATAGCGTCCTGCTCCAGCGACTGACACTTTCGCCGTTTGCAGTTTCATTTCCTTGAACTTAAGGCCGGTAGACGTCTCGACAGCCTTGTAGCGCTCACCGTTGGACAAGGTCATCACTTTGCTGCGCAAGTCATAATTGGTCAGTGTCAAAGACCAGCCAACGCCGAAACCACTATCCGCCTGATTGAGCGGATTAAAGCCCACTGAAAGTGCAAGCTCCGGACCATTGAGATCCGCCGAGTGCAACTTGCCAAGCGAAAATGCGCAGGTGTACATGCCCGTGCGGGGATCAACGCCTCCTGAAACAAATTCACCAAAGTTGAAAGCGTTTGAATGAACAGAGGGAGAGAAATTACTTTCCATTGGTAAACCGTCCTTTTATTTCCAGACTTAGGTTGAGCAGTTAAAACTGGCCAGCAAAAAGCGCCGACCACACAACGAAGTCAGCTAAGCTGCTTCATTGACCGCCTGGATTGATCCAGAATAAAAGTGAGCCGCTCTTTATCACCATCGATACAAAGGCGGTGCTCCGTACCGAACTCATCGAACACGGCAAACTCGAATGCGCTTTCATTTTCCCGTGCTGCTTGCGGGTCAGCGGAAAGATATTGAATAAGGGTTAACTGCCCAGGCACCTTATTGATAGGGACGGTAACGTAGCTTAGGGGACTGCGGAATGTTGCTTGCACGCCATATATCGGTGCCATATAGCCATAAAAAACTTTGCGACTACCTTGTATTCCGGGGATATTACCGGACACATAGACTTGCACCGCCTCTTCGGAATCATAAGGATCAAGTTTCACCTCACTGCTGTACCAGTCAAGGAGGTGAATCTGCCTGCCTTCAGCGCGCAGGGCAATATGATAATGCTGAATCGAATCGTATCGACCCCTCTGCCGTTTCTCATCATACTTGCTCAATGAAAAGCTGCTCAGCGAGTACTCTTTCGGAGGAATCGCCTCCAGCGTGACACTGCTGTCGAAACCAACCCCATTACTTCGCAATACCACGCCATTCAAGGAGATCTCGGCAGCCACTTCCATAATTCCAGGTCGGGAAGCCGAGACCCAGAACTGGAAAATCTGTACCGGATCTGCGGCGTTGCTTACCTGGTTGTCACTAACCCGAGGGAGTTCTGTCAGGCGCGTTGCACCACCCGACATTTCGTGAGCGTAACGATTTTCCTGAATCGAAACACTCCAGTCTCCCTCCAGAGGCCGAGCACCGTTGTAGGCAATCAGCCGCAATGACGGCAATGCAGGATGTCCATGCAGCGATACGCCGTCGCCATTGTTATCGATACCGTGCAGAAGCACCAATACACGCACCTGCATGCGACCGTTGGCATAAAGCACTTTGTGCTGGCCATGATTTGTGGCGTCGAGCTTTACCTCGATACGGGAAATACCAACTTGCTCATCAAACATCTGATAACACCTCAGCCGATTAATATATTTCGCCCTTCAAGGGCTGGGCAAAGTATTAACGTCGAATTTAAATATAAACAGCCGCGACATTTGACATTTTGTGAAAAAGCAAACTTTCAACATCATCTTTAATAATTCACACAGATACTAATAACTTCAAAAAATGCGATCTGCATGTTACGAGATTCAACACTAAGCCTTTCGCCCCTTTGATTCTGGCCCACGAAGGCCTGTTACCCCTTCCGAATTCAATCAACCCGAACCGGAAGGGGAGTCAGCGAGTAGCTTATGTTTGCCAAATCATGTTGGCAGCGTGATCGATCCGTTACTTTCGACAACACTCAGTCGCTATCTGGACCTGTCGAAAATCCGCTCTCCGATGACTCACTATCGGAATCAACGTCTGAAACTGTTTCTTCCGTTTGGATTTCCACTTTCCGGTCCATACTGGAATTTTCAAGATATTGATTAATCCGCCGCATCGACTCGTCACTCAGCGGATTGTTCAATAAACCAACATATAGATCTTGAGTATCCGGAATATCGAACAGATCGCCCCCTACGTCTGAGATATTATTATCCTGTAACGCCATGACCCGAAGATCTCCGAGCCTGTCTATACCGGAAGGCAGGCTGGAGAGATTGGCGTTATATAGCATCAACTCGGTCAAACCTGTCATGAAGCCTACATGCGGAGCAACTGTCAGAGGGTTGTTGGCCAGATTCAACAAAGTGAGCGTCTCGATCCTGGACACACCTTCAGCCGTCGCTTCAGATAATTCAAGCGAGCAATCGTCCAGCACCAGTTGACGCAACTGGCGCATTTGGAATATCCCTGACGGGAAGTCCTCCATTTTTATGCCAGTGACCATCAAATATTGAACATTGGGAAAACTGTCAAAAAAAGCGCCGATGCGTGCGCCTGGTGTTTCTACAGTCAATATCAACTCTGTTACATAGTCGAACCTAGCGGATAATCTTGGTAACTCACCAGTAAAATCGACATGATGGGAAAAATGATAGTCACCGTAACCCCATCTCGAAACCGACTTGCGTCGCCAGATATCTTGCAGTTTTGCGCTAAATTGCTCGCGAGCCTGGCGCTGTTCTGCGATCTGCATTGCGTCCTGCGAAGAGTCCGCTTGGGTCGATAATCCTTCCGCACTCCAGATCGCCAATTCATTGCGCAATATTGCGAGGTCTGTCTCCAGGCGCGCTAAAACTGTGGACGGCTCAGATCCCAGGCGCTCGGAAACGAACGCGGCCAACTCCTTGTCAGCAAGCTGCGGATAGAGGCTACGGACACGTTCCACAACGGATCCTGTCAACATCGGGTTGACATCGCCGCCGCCTCGCAGCCCCGCTTGCGCGTATTGGGCGCTGGCCGGAACAGCCGTTACCTGCACCGGTGCCAGTCCCAACAATTCGCTCACGCGTTGGCGCGACGGCAATGGCTGTGCGCGTACCAGTTGCCGCAGAGCCGCACCACCGCCCTGCGCTACACCGAGCAACTGGCGCTGCCCGGGCAGTAAAAGGCGCCAGACGGCGGCATACAGATCCATCCGATCCTGAGGGGATGCGATGCCGCTGCGTTGGATAACGTAGCCTTCATGCTGACGAATCAATATGTGACGCACTGGCGATCGAGCATCGCCAATAGCACTCAATGACTCACCCTCTGACGCTTGCAGACGAATCTCGATACGAATCTGTCGCGGCCACTGATCAAGCTGCCCGAGCATCTGCAAAGCCAGTTGGTCACTGTCCAGACTGGCTACCGCATCCAGATAGATTCCTTCGCACGCCCTGGCGAGACGCACCTCGCGTAGCGCCACCAGCGTTTTTTCTGCCATGTGCCTCGGCATTCCCGGCCGCAGGCGCAAATGCCTATGGTCGGCGGCACTGGCCTCTCGCCACAATGCCTGAGCAATCGTCTTGGGCAGATGAGGAAAAATCCGTCGCATCTGCAATGTGTTGTCATCGCAATCGAGTTCGAACGCCCGCTCGCTCTGCTCAAAGAGCAAAGCGCGGGACTGTTCGATAACACGCTCGCTCAGATCAGTTGCCTGTAGCGTTAACAAAGCCTGCAGTTGTGAATCGGCCTGCGCACGCACGGTCGGATCGGAATGTTGCACTTGGGTGATGAACTGGCGGATCTTTTGATCGAGGGCGAAGCGCCTCGCAGTGTCCTGCAGCAATGCCAGCGAAGCGGGATGAATGTCGGACCTGTGCGCCATCATCGCGTCGACGCCGCTCACGGCAAATATGCGTTGGGTCATCAGTGGAGGGAAATCCTTTATTGAATACTCCGTGCCGGGAAGCTCTGTCGTGCGATTTTGTCCGGTAAAGACAGTTGCAACTGGATTGGCCGACTCAGGATCATCCAGCGGATGCCACAAACGGCCCTCGCTGTCAGGCCTCAACAGCGGACCGGAAGGATGCAGTTCTCTGGCATGTGTGGCGCGAAACAGGCCGCTCTCGGGGTCTCGGACCACTTGTACGATGTGATTGTCAGCGACGGCAACATACTGACGCTGCTTCATGATTGCGATGCCCCATGCATCGGTCTTGTCGAGACGCTCTTGCGTGGGTATCCAGTAGTTCTCCAGCGAATTCCTTGCGGACACACTTGCGAACTCGTCGATCGTGGAATATTTCGGCCTCGTGCTCACACTGATGACAGGCATCACTGCAAGCGAATCTGAAGAAGATGGCGAAGGCAAGGGTCCCTGATGATGTGCAACAGTCGAATGCGGCATTGTCGAAGACGGGTTCAGAGCCCGGGGCAGGCCATCCCCGCTGGACTCGATGGGTCTGGTTGGGGCAGATACAGGTTTGATTTTCGGCGGTTTGCCAGTCATGAATGCTCATCCTTGAGGAGTGGTGACGCTGGCCACACATCGCTGCGGGGCCAGCGCAAGACATCAGATAAAGCACTTTCGTGCATATGCCTGATCATCGAACATGGCAGCTTATCTGCAGCCGCGATGCCAAACGCATATACAGCTACTACATCCCAAGACATTGCATCAATGGATGATGAAACTCAGCCTCGCTGAAGAGACAAATTGCGCTCATAAAAACTCACGCGAATCGCCAACTTATGCCCGGTACCATATTCATCGATAGCGATAAAGTAGAGGACACTTCCATATTTTTGCGCACCGGTATTTTCCGAGTATTCGGATAACGCCTGCACAATAGTGAGTTCTCCGTCGCTTTGCGTATTTACTTTGTAATGCTTGTGATTCCATGTTTGCGCATCGCCGGTGAAAGCATATACAAACGGATCACCCCTATCAGGCAAGGTGACGGTCACACTGGTTTTTTCGGGACGGACGAAAATGCACTTCATATAATTTGTTTTGATTTCGTTAAGCCTGTTCCCGCCCGCAAAATCGAGGTTTTCGCCCTCTTCAGCCCCCTCGACCATCCAATCGACCAGGCGGATTTGCTTCCCGTCCGGGTACAGCCCCAGATGGTACTTCCAGATACGATTACCAGGCGACTCATTACCAATCCTGTTCTGATACAACTGAAAGACTCCATATGTCGCGGGCTTTTCAGCCTCCAGAGTCACGCTGCTGTAATGAACACTGACAGGGGTGGTTCCGTTGCTCAAAATCCTCTCCCCGTTGAGAGACAGGCGCGCACCGACCTCAGTCGTTCCGGCGCTCGACGAGGAAACCCAGAACGTACGCACCTGTGGATGAACGCTGTCATTCTCAAGATCATCATCGTGCCTGTCCAAGGCATCCGGTGCAGGCCGTGCCTCACGCGTAAACCGCCCTTGGACCGCGCTCGCGACCCAACCATCGCGCAAGGTCTTGCCGGTCGCGTAATGAATAAGCTGGATGCTTTCCATTACATCTTCCGGTACATGCACAGCGTTGCCGTCGGCGTCTACTCCGGCAACCAGCACCTGAACTTTGACTTGCATCCGACCATTAGCGAAAAGTGCCCTGCTTTGAGTGTTATCACTGGCGTCAAACTTGACCTTCAGACTGGACAACCCCACAAGAACGGGCGAAGTGTTTTGTTGATTACCTGTAGCATCCATGCTTTCACTCATAATACAGCTCCTCTGTGAGAATATAACTTGATAGTGACATCGAAAACATGTCAGCAAAAAAAGTTACATACCCACCAAGAAAATATCAAAGTGAAAAGTGTAAGAAATATGCGTGCACCAGCCGCCGGCAACTCATATGCCTTTAAACCAGCCTCCAATACACCAACGCAAGAATGATCAATGTTCGTCGTTATAGACGAACTTCGGCATTTCCCAATGGAAACGGATGGCCAGCAGACGTAACAGGAACCCGCCAAACAAAGTGATCAGGATGGCTTGTTCGCCCGGCACATTTATATAAAGACAAAACATGTAGCACCATGCCGCAGCGAATGAAACACTGGCATAAAGTTCGCGGCGAAATATCAGCGGAATGTCATTGCAGAAAATGTCGCGCAGGATGCCGCCGAACACACCGGTGATGACGCCGCTGACCGAGGCCACCAGCATGCCGTGGCCCATTTCCAGCGCTGTCATGCAACCGATCAAGGTAAATGCCACCAGCCCCACCGCGTCGAGCACCAGAAACAGCGAGCGCAGGTGACGCATCCAGCGTGCGGCAAACACCGTAAACATCGCCGCCACCGAGGTCAGCACCAGATATTCCGGGTGTTTGACCCAAGTCAGCGGGTAGTGCCCGAGCAACACGTCGCGCACCGAACCGCCACCGAGCGCGGTGATGCAGGCGATCAGCACCACGCCGAACCAGTCCATGCCTCGTCGTCCGGCGGACAGCGCGCCAGTCATGGCTTCGGCGGTAATGGCGATCAGATATAGCATCAGCAACATGATGGCAGTCCAGGCAGGAAGGCGCGCAGTCTAGCCATTTCGGCGCCGCACCAGAAGAGGGCGCGCCTCTCGCGAGCAGGCTCGCGAAGGCGGAAAGCCGCTCCCTCAGAACTTGATGAAGTGCTTGCGGTAATGCTGCAACTCGGCGATCGATTCGCGAATGTCGTCCAGCGCCAGGTGCGTGCTGCCCTTCTTGAAGCTGTCGCGCACATCCGGAGCCCAGCGCGCGGCCAGTTCCTTGAGCGTGGAGACGTCGAGGTTGCGATAGTGGAAGTAGCTTTCCAGCGCCTTCATGTGGGTATAAAGGAAGCGACGATCCTGGCAGATGCTATTGCCGCAGATCGGCGACTTGCCCTTCGGCACCCACTTTTCCAGAAAGGCGATGGTCTCAGCTTCTGCCTCAGCCATGCTGATGCGGCTGTCGCGCACACGCTGGGTCAGACCGGAGTTGCCGTGGGTGCGGGTATTCCACTCGTCCATGCGCGCGAGCACTTCGTCGCTATGGTGGATGGCAATCACCGGACCTTCAGCCAATGTGTTCAGCTCACTGTCGGTAACGATAGTGGCCATTTCGATGATGACATCGTTGTCCGGGTCCAGACCGGTCATTTCCAGGTCGATCCAGATCAGGTTCTGCGGGTTTTGCATATTCGGGCTCCTAGGCAATGCTGCGCAGTTTAGCCTAGGCCGATGGCCGGGCGTGCTAAACTCGCGGCCGTTTTACCTAATCGCTGCATTCTTCAGACGGAACACCCATGGCCAAACGCCAACTCAATCGTCGTCAAAACTGGCGCATCGAAAAGATCCAGGGCGAGCGCGCCGCACGCGCCGCCAAACGCGAGTCCTCGGCGGTCGAAGCCCTCGAGGGCGGCGACCTTGGCCCAGAGCAACACGGCCTGGTGATCGCCCACTTCGGCGTGCAGGTCGAAGTCGAAGCCGTCGACGGCGAACTCGCCGGTCAAGTGTTCCGTTGCCACTTGCGCGCCAACCTGCCAGCGCTGGTCACTGGCGACAAAGTGGTCTGGCGCGCCGGCAACCAAGGCATTGGCGTGATCGTCGCGCAACTGCCGCGCAGCACCGAACTGTGCCGCCCCGACAGTCGTGGCCAGCTCAAGCCGGTTGCCGCCAACGTCGACATGATCGTCATCGTTTTCGCGCCGCTGCCCGAGCCTCACGCCAACCTGATCGACCGCTATCTGGTCGCCGCCGAACATGCCGGTATCCGCCCGCTTCTGCTGCTGAACAAATTCGACCTGATCGACGAGCAGAACGCCCCGGCGCTGAACGCGTTGCTGGCGGTGTACCGCACGCTGGGTTATCCGGTGCTGGAAGTCTCGGCCCACCACGGCGACGGCATGGAGCAACTGCAAAAGCAGCTCGACGGGCGCATCAGCGTGTTCGTAGGCCAGTCCGGCGTCGGCAAGTCGTCGCTGGTCAACAGCCTGCTGCCGGAAGTCGAAACCCGCGTCGGGCCGTTGTCGGAATTGTCCGGTCAGGGCACGCACACCACCACCACCGCGCGCCTGTTCCACTTCCCTGGCGGCGGCGAACTGATCGACTCCCCGGGCATCCGTGAATTCGGTCTGGGCCACGTCAGCCGCGCCGATGTCGAAGCCGGTTTCATCGAGTTCGATGACCTGCTCGGCACTTGCCGTTTCCGCGACTGCAAGCACGACCGCGAACCGGGTTGCGCGCTGCTCAAGGCGCTCGAAGATGGCCGCATCCAGCAGCAACGGATGAACAGCTATCGCTCGATCATCGCCAGCCTGCCCGAAAACGGTTATTAAACAGTCGCGCCGGCAGCCCCGCACCACGGGCTGCCGGTTGTCGGACCGCATCTGAATCAGCTCTCCCCCACTTAAACATAAGCCTCTGCTGTAGGCTTTTGCGCGGCTGCTTGCAGGACCTTTCTGTTTTGCCGCGCAGACCTTGTAGGCCTGAGCCAGCGGCCTACATTCCTTTCCTCCTTCGCTCACAGCGACCTTCGAGGAAAGCCATGCCAACCTGTGTTTTATTCATCCGCCATTCGTCTCGCTACATCCACGCGTGCAGTGCCCACAGCATCGTCGGCGCGATCCGCCTGCACACGGTGGTATGAGCATGCGCAAGGCACTGTTCATCGGCATCAACGATTACACGCATATCGGCGGCCTGAGCGGCTGTTGCAACGACGCCATGGCCATGGCATCGGTGCTGAAAACCAATGCCAACGGCGACCCCAACTTCAAGAATGTCGTGTTGACGTCCGCCGAGGATTATTTGAGCCGGCAAAAACTCGAAGACCAGATCCGCGAGTTGTTTTCCGGTGACTGCAACGTCGCTCTGCTGTATTTCGCCGGCCATGGCGGTTTCGACGCGGACACTGACGAAGGCATGTTGATCGCGCAGGACTACCGCAACGCCAAGGACGGCATCCGCATCAGCGACATCCTCAACTGGGCGGACAAGGCCACGCGGATCAAAAACAAAGTGATTATCCTCGACTGCTGCGAAAGCGGTTCGGCCGGCGAAGTGCGCGCCTTGCGCAGCGAGAGCAGCATGGTCAGCGAGGGTATGACGATCCTCACCGCCTGCAAAAAAGCCGAGCCGGCAATGGAGGGCGCGCAGCACGGCGTGTTCACCGGCCTGCTCCTGCAAGCGCTGCACGGCGGCGCGGCGAATATCCTCGGCAAAATCACCCCCGGCAGTCTGTATTCCTTTGTCGACAACGCCCTCGGCGCCTGGGAACAGCGTCCGGTGTTCAAGACCAATGTGTCGCAGTTCATTTCCCTGCGCGAAGTCTCGCCGCTGATCCCCAAGGAGATCCTGCGCAAATTGCCCGACTGGTTTGCCGAAGCCGAATCGGTCTACCCGCTCGACCCCAGCCATGAGCCCACCGAAAAGGCGTTCGTGCCTGAACATGGCGAGGTCTTTGCCCAGTTGCAGAAGTGCAACCGCCACAGCCTGATCGAGCCGGTCGACGCCGAGCACATGTACTACGCCGCCCTCAACTCCACCGGCTGCCGCCTGACGGCACTCGGCGCCTATTACCGCGAACTCGCCCTCAAAGGACATTTCTGATGCCAGTCTTTATCAGCTATCGCCACATGGATCGCGCCCATGCGATCGCCATCAACACCCGCCTGACCCAAGCGAAGATCAGGACATATCTCGATGTCCTCGATCCGGAATCGCAGACCACGGACGACATTACCGGGGTCATTACCCGCAACATCACCGAGTGCACGCATCTGCTGGCGGTGGTATCGGAGACAACTGCACTGTCGTGGTGGGTGCCGTTCGAAATTGGCGAGGCGACGATCAGCAATCGGCGGATCTGTACGTTCAAGACCGGACCTGCGCAACTGCCGATCTATCTGGACAAATGGCCGAAGCTGAGCACGGCCAGCGATCTGGATTTCTTTATCGATGCGTATCGTGATGAGGTGTCGAACAAGCGGTCGATGGCACTGGATTCGATCAGCGAATCGGTGAAAGGGGCGTACAAGCGCGATGCAGAGATGTTTCATGAACAGCTGAAGAACCGGATTCGTCGGGGATTCTGAGACTGTGCCGGCCTGTGATAGCCACAAAAAAGCCGACATCACTGTCGGCTTTTTTTTCACTTACTGCTTCGGCGCAGGCACCGCCCCACCCGGCTCAGCCGGTTTCGGCGCCGCATCGTCGAACAGATTCAACCGCTCGCGCAACTCGTGAGCTGGCACTGGCTGTTTGTCCGCCGGCAACGCATTCGGATCAACCGGGGCTGCCGGAGCAGCACCGTTCTGCCCCTGATCCGCCGGTTTCGCTGCCTCAGGCCCCTGCGCACCTTCGATGGCGGCCTGGGCTTTTTTGGTCAGTACGACAATGTCGATCCGGCGGTTGACCGGGTTGAACGGATTTTCCCGATCGAACAACGCCGACGAGGCATAACCGACCACCCGCGCCACCTGCGCATCCGGATAGCTGCCCGCGACCAGGGCACGGCGAGCCGCATTGGCGCGGTTGGCCGAGAGCTCCCAGTTGCCGTAGTCGCCAGTGCCAATGTACGGCTTGGCGTCGGTGTGGCCGCTGATGCTGATCTTGTTCGGCACCGCTTTGATGGTGTCGGCCATGGCCAGCAGGATGTCTTCAAAGTACGGCTTCAGGCGTGCGGACCCGGAGTCGAACATCGGCCGGTTCTCGGCGTCCATGATCTGGATGCGCAAGCCGTTCGGGGTGATCTCGAAAAGGATCTGATCCTTGAACTTCTGCAGTTGCGGGTTCTCGTCGACCTTGTTCTGCAGTTCTTGCAGGAGCAGTTCGAGACGCTCCTTCTCGACCTGCTCGGCCATGCCTTCAACCTGATCGGTATCGACCGTAACCTTGTCCGGTTGCGGTTGCGACTTCACTTCCGGGTTGAGGGTATTTTCCGGCGCCAGGGTCGGCGTGCCACCCAAGTCGATGATGTACGGCGTGCCGCTTTCGGAGAAGCCGACCGGGTCCTTGAAATAACCGGCGATGGCGATCTTCTGTTCCGGCGTAGCGGTGGACAGCAGCCACAGCACGAGGAAGAACGCCATCATCGCCGTGGCAAAGTCGGCGAAGGCGATTTTCCACGCCCCGCCGTGGTGCCCGGCGGCAATGCGCTTGACGCGCTTGACGATGATCGGCTGATTATTTTCCATGACTTAGCGACCGCGAACCGCTTGTTCCAGCTCGGCGAAGCTTGGACGGTGCGCCGGGTACAGAACCTTGCGCCCGAACTCGACCGCCAGCGACGGCGGCATGCCGGACGCCGAAGCCACCAGCGAGGCCTTGATGGCTTCGTAGACGTTGAGCTCTTCCTTGGCATCGTGGGCCAGGGAATGCGCCAGCGGACCGAAGAAACCGTATGCCGCGAGAATACCGAAGAAGGTACCGACCAGTGCCGCACCCACGTGCAGACCGATCGACGCCTGGTCGCCCTCGCCCAGCGAGGCCATGGTCACCACGATACCGAGTACCGCCGCAACGATACCGAAACCGGGCATGCCGTCGGCGATGCCGTTGACTGCGTGCGATGGGTGCTCGAGGTCTTCCTTGAGGCTGTACAGTTCCATGTCGAACAGGCCTTCCAGTTCGTGCGGAGCCATGTTGCCGGAGGACATGATGCGCAGGTAATCGCAGACGAACGCGGTCATGCGTTCATCCTTGAGCACCGCCGGGTACTTGGCGAAGATCGGGCTCGCGGCGGCATCTTCGATGTCGCCTTCGATTGCCATCATGCCTTCACGGCGGCTCTTGTTGAGGATTTCGTAGATCAGCCCGAGCACTTCCAGGTAGAAGGTGTGGGTGAAGCGCGAACCGAACATGCTCAGGGATTTCTTGAGCACGTGCATCGTCATGTAACCGGGGTTGGCCTGGAGAAATGCGCCGAGGGCCGCACCGCCGATGATCATCACCTCGAAGGGCTGGATCAGGGCGGCAATCTTGCCGTGGGAGAGCACGTATCCGCCGAGCACGCTCGCGAATACGACGATGATGCCGATAATTTTAGCCATAGGTAGAAGGTACTTGTTTAAGTCGGGTTCAAGGTCATATTCGGAAGTTAAAAAATCTCTTCTTCTACTTATCGGCAAAACTGCGCCAGACTATAGCCAGTTCAGGCGAAAAGCCAATTTAGCCCATGCCGGGCGCGTCTACAGTCAGTGAAGATCTCGTCCAGACATGGCTAATGAAACGAACATTCCATCGGTAATACCGACCACGCTCCAGGCTTGGGTCAAGCTGCTCGACAGCGTCCGCCTGCCCGTACCACAAGAGGCTCACGACAAAGTCTGCCGGGCGATCCGCGACAATCGCAGCTCGCTGCGCGACATCGCCGATCTGATGCAGGACAGCCCGGCGCTGGCCTTGAGCGTCATCCGTGAGGCGAATCGTCACACCCACGGCACCATGGCCGCGCCGGCGGAAAATCTTGAGGTGGCAATCAATCGCCTGGGCCTTGCCCGCACCGAAGAATTGCTCGCGCGCCTGCCCGCCGAACCGCACCGGCAAATCCCCAAGGGTTTGCGCCAATTGCAACTGATCAGCCAACACGCGACACAACAGGCCAACGGTTTTTTTGCCAGTCGCCTCGCGCGGCTGTGGCAGGACATTCATTGGGGCAGCTTGCTGTTTTTGTCGCCGCTGTGGCCCTTGGCACTGACGTATCCGCAGTTGCTCGAGGAGTGGGAACTGCGCGTGATCCACAAGGGCGAGTCGGCACGGGTGGTCGAAAAGCAATTGTTCGGCGTGCGCCTGTTGAAGATCGCCGAGGCACTGGTCCACGCCTGGCATCTGCCGATCTGGGTCGAGCAAGGCTACAAATTGCTGCTCAGCGAACAACGCGAACTGGTCAAAGTGCTGCGCATCGCCCGCGACAGTGAACACCCGCTGCGCCAGCAGAATCGCCTCGACGATGACCCGACATTGCGCCGCTGGCTCAACCAGCCGGCGAATACCGTGCTGCTGGCCAATGGGCTGGCGCTGTCGGCGCAACAGGCCTGGGACAGTCCGCACAGCAAGCGCTGGCAGTACCTGACCAGCCTCTATCTGCAGATTTCCATGGACGAAGTGCAGCAACAGTTGCACCAGCAAGCGGCGAACAGCGCGCGTCAGCATGCGATGCCCGATTTGTGGCACCCGGCGGTTTCGCTGATCTGGCCGTGGGGCACTCGTCGCTTGCCGGCCGGCATGCTCCCGGCAGCAGCGCCGAATGCGGATGACTTGGGCCAGTGGCGTCGGCAATGCGCCGAACTGCTCGCCGAACCCAGCCGCTTCACCAATGCCATGAGCCTGACCGTCGCCGCCCGCGAGGCACTGGTGGCCAGCGGCATGCGCCGGGTGATGATTCTGATGGCCGACCGCACGCACTCGACCCTGCGCGTACACCAGACCGCCGGTTTGCCGAAGGATGCGGCGGCGCTGAGTTTTGTCGTCAGCCAGAGCAAAGTCCTGCAACGCCTGCTCGCTCAGCAGGCACAGGTGCGGATCACGCCGGAGAACAACGCACAATTCTCGGCCTTGTTACCGGCGAGCCTGCGCACGCTGTTTCGTGGCGAACATCTGTTTCTGCGTTCATTGGTCAACAATGGTCGGGTGATCATGATCGTCGTTGCCGATCAGGGCGGCGGCCCCTTCGCCGACATCACTGTGCAAGCCTTCGGCAAAACCGCGCAGTGCATCGAAAAAGCCCTGCACAGCTTTAGCAGCCGTGGCCAATGAGCCTGCGCTACAATCCTCCCCTTTGTGCTCTGGAGACCTCACATGTCTGACTTCTCTGGCTTGCCGCTTGTCATCGAGCCGAGCGACCTGCTGCCGCGTCTGGAGTCCCCGGAACTGATTCTGGTGGACCTGACCAGCCCTGCCCGGTATGCCGAAGGTCACTTGCCCGGCGCACGTTTTGTCGACCCGAAACGCACCCAGCTCGGCCAGCCACCGGCGCCCGGGCTGATGCCGGCGAAGGCCGATCTGGAAGCGTTGTTTGGTGAGCTCGGTCATCGCAAAGACGCGGTCTACGTGGTGTATGACGATGAGGGCGGTGGCTGGGCCGGACGCTTCATCTGGCTGCTCGATGTCATTGGCCACGACAAGTACCACTATATAGACGGTGGTCTTCCGGCCTGGCTGGCGGACGGCATGCCCATGTCGATTCAAGTGCCGGCCGCCGTCGGTGGCCCAGTGTCGCTGACCCTGCACGACGAACCGACCGCCACCCGCGAATACCTGCAAAGCCGTCTCGGCGCGGCAGATCTGGCGATCTGGGACGCGCGTGGGCCGCTGGAATATTCCGGCGAGAAAGTCCTCGCCGCCAAGGGTGGCCACATCCCCGGTGCGGTCAATTTCGAATGGACTGCCGGCATGGACCAGACGCGTCAGTTGCGTATCCGCAGCGACATGCCGCAGATCCTCGAAAACCTCGGGATCACCAAGGACAAGGAAATCATTACCCACTGCCAGACCCATCACCGGTCGGGCTTCACTTATCTGGTGGCCAAAGCCCTCGGTTATCCGCGGGTCAAGGGCTACGCCGGTTCCTGGGGCGAATGGGGCAACCACCCTGACACGCCAGTCGAGATTTAAGGTTTTTAAGGACAACTAATGAAAGAGCGTCTGTTTATCCTCAGCCAGTACCTGCTGCCGCATCACCTGCTGTCGCGCCTGGCCGGCTGCATCGCCGAATGCCGCGTGCGCTGGTTCAAGAATGCCTTCACCCAATGGTTTGCCAAGCGTTATCAAGTGGACATGTCGCAAGCGCTGGTCGAAGACCTGACCGCTTACGAGCACTTCAACGCCTTCTTCACGCGTGCCCTGAAAGACGGCGCGCGTCCACTGGACGAGACCCCGGGCGCAATCCTCAGCCCGGCCGACGGTGCGGTCAGCCAGCTCGGCCCGATCGAGCACGGTCGTGTGTTCCAGGCCAAGGGCCACAGCTTCAGCGTGCTGGAGTTGCTCGGCGGGGATGCGGCCAACGCAGCGCCGTTCATGGGCGGCGACTTCGCTACCATTTACCTGTCGCCTAAGGACTACCACCGCGTGCACATGCCGCTGGCCGGCACCCTGCGCGAAATGGTCTACATCCCGGGCCGCATTTTTTCGGTGAACCAGACCACTGCCGAAAACGTCCCGGAGCTGTTCGCCCGCAACGAGCGCGTGGCGTGCATTTTCGATACAGAACGCGGGCCGATGGCCGTGGTGCTGGTCGGTGCGATGATTGTCGCTTCGATCGAAACCGTGTGGGCCGGTCTGGTCACGCCACCGAAGCGCGAGCTGAAAACCTTCCGCTACGACGAAGCCGCACGCGCACCGATTCATCTGGAAAAAGGCGCGGAACTTGGGCGCTTCAAGCTCGGTTCGACGGCGATCGTGCTGTTTGGCCCGGATCAGGTGAAGTGGGCCGAAGAGCTGGTGGCCGGTTCACCCGTGCAGATGGGCCAAGGCCTGGCACTGCCAAAAGCGTGACCCTGTTCGCGGAAGCAGCCGAGGCTGCTTCCGCAAACCGCGGCATTTGCTGCTATGGTTTTGCTCATGAGCCAGACCAACTTTTCTCCCAAGCTGCGCGCTCCGACTCCCACGCAAACGCGCCTGTCGTTCTGCGAGGCCAGCCCGCGCGACCTCAAGCGCTGGATCGCCGGCCTGCCCAAGGCCAACATCGGCGAAACCGCCCGCTTGCTGTATCAAGGCCTCGGCGAACTGAACCTGTTGCTCACCCCCAGCGACAATCGCCTGCAATTGCTTGAGCTGCTGCGGCCCGAGGTGTATTTCGTCTGCCAGCATCTGGAACGGCATTTTCTGCATCAGGCGATCATGCTCGACGAGCGTTCGCGAAAAGTCAGCAACCTGTGTCAGGCGCTGCAAGCTCAGTTGGCCATCGGCTATAAACAGATTGTTCTGCGCATCCTGCCCAAATACAGCAAGGATCGCGCGACATTGGTCGGCACCGCCTTGCAACGCGCCGCGCATGCCCTCAAGGCGCAACTGGTGCGCGCCACGCAGCTGTACAGTTCACCGCCGGAACACGTGTGGTTGGAATTGCATCAGCTGTATCGCAGCGCTGCGCAATTACAGCTGCAACAACGGCGGCTGCGCGATGATCTGGCGTTTTTGACCAGCGAACTGAGCGTCGAACAGACCTACATCGCCGCGCTGCTATTGGGCAGTGCCCGTTGCAATCAATTACGCCAGAGTCAGATTGCTCGGCTGGCCGAGGTGATCGAGCCGTGGAGCGCCCTGCTCAAACTGCATCCCGGCAGCGCCGACGACGGTTTGTTCGCCATCAGCCCGGAACTGGATGTTGGTCCACGCTACCGCAAGATGTTTCGCAGCGAACAACAGAGCGGGCTGCTGGGCTTCGACCCGCAGCCCTTGGTCAAGCAGCTCGAAACGCACCTGCTGCAGCAGCCGACTTCAACCCCCCTGCCTGTTTCCGCCGGTCTCAGCATCGATACCCTGCAACATCTGCACGCCACTTGGGGCCAGGCTGCCGAACGCAGTTTTCAGCGCAGCGCCGGCCAGGGCACATTGACCGTGTGCGTCGGCATGAGCGCCCTGCACTTCTACCTCGGCGGCGAGCGCACCTTCAGCGAGTTGCTCAAACATCCCGGTGCCCGCACGGCAAATTTCAGCAGCGTCGTGGCCAACGGCGAAAAGGACAGCTGGAGTCAGGCGTTCGACGCTGCCCCGCAAAGTAACGATGAGCTGTTGCCGTACGAGGAAATCCAGTACGACCAGCTGAGCGAGGATGAAGGCCCCGGCAACGCGCCGAATTATCCGACTTACGCCTTGCCGGTGATCAACCACAGCCCCGGCGGCTATTGCCTGGCCTGGCCGAGCGAGGTGCCGGCCGAATTGCAGGCCGGGGAAATGCTCGGCATTCAGGACAGCGAGAGCAAAGGCTGGAGCATTGCGGTGATTCGCTGGATTCGCCAGGTGCGCGGCAGCGGCACGCAGATGGGCATTGAACTGGTCGCGCCACACGCGCAGCCGTGCGGGCTGCAACTGGTTCGTTCCAAGGACGATCACAGCCATTATCTGCGCGGTTTGCTGTTGCCGGAGATCAGTGCGATCGATGTGCCGGCCACCGTGCTTGCGCCGCGCCTGCCGTTTCAGGAAGGCAACAAGGTATTGATCAATACCCAGGGCGAAGAACACCGCGCCGGGCTGGATCGGCGGGTGGCGAGTACGCACAGTTTCAATCAGTTCGCCTATCGCTCGCTGGATCCTGCGCAGAATGGCGGGGGTGAGGAGGATTTTGATTCGTTGTGGAATTCGCTCTAGACCGAGGCGCGGCCTTCGCGAGCAGGCTCGCTCCCACACTGGAATGAGATTTCCTGTGGGAGCGAGCCTGCTCGCGAAGAGGCCAGATCAGCTTATGGAGATCTCAGAGCTGCCCGTCACGATCCCGGAAACCCAGCAGATACAACACACCATCCAGCCCCAGCGTTGAAATCGCCTGCTTCGCCGACTGCTTGACCAACGGTTTGGCGCGGAACGCCACGCCCAGCCCGGCAATCGCCAGCATCGGCAAGTCGTTGGCGCCGTCGCCGACGGCAATGGTCTGCTCCAGACGCAGACCTTCCTTGTGCGCCAGCTCCTTGAGCAAGTCAGCCTTGCGCTGCGCATCGACAATCGGCTCGATCGCCACGCCGGTGCACTTGCCGTCGACCACTTCCAGCTCGTTGGCAAACACGTAGTCGATGCCCAGCCTGGCTTGCAGCTGCTTGGCGAAATAAGTGAAGCCGCCGGACAGGATGGCGGTTTTGTAGCCAAGGCGCTTGAGTTCGGCGAACAGGGTTTCGGCGCCTTCGGTCAGGCGCAGCGAGGCGCCGATCGAGTCGAGCACGCTGACGTCGAGGCCCTTGAGCAGCGCCAGACGCTCCTTGAAGCTGGCGCGGAAATCCAGTTCACCGGCCATGGCGCGCTCGGTGATTTCCGAAACCCGGTCACCCACGCCGGCCGCTTTGGCCAGCTCATCGATGACTTCCGCTTCGATCAGCGTCGAGTCCATGTCGAACACCGCCAGACGCCGGTTGCGGCGAAACAGCGAGTCTTCCTGGAAGGCGATGTCGACGTTCAATTCCTGGGCAACGCTGAGGAATTCGGCGCGCAAAGCCTGCGGATCGGCGGCTTCGCCGCGCACGGAAAACTCGATGCAACCCTTGCCCTTGTCGGCCGGCGTGTCCAGCGGCATGCGCCCCGACAGACGGTCGATATGGTCGATGTTCAAGCCATATTTGGCGGTGATCGCGCTGACCGCCTGCAACTGGCCGGCTGTGACTTTGCGCGTCAGCAGGGTAACGATATGGCGTTTCTTGCCCTGATTGCCCACCCACTGCTGGTAATCCTCTTCGGACACCGGGGTGAAACGCACTTGCTGATCCAGTTCGTAGCCCTTGAACAGGATGTCCTTGAGCACTGACTTGCCCTGTTCGGAATCGGGAATTTCAACCAGGATGCCGAACGACAGGGTGTCGTGGATCACCGCCTGACCGATGTCGAGAATGTTCACACCACCTTGTGCCAGAACACCGGTGATGGCCGCTGTCAGACCGGGACGGTCGACTCCCGTGATGTTAATCAGGACGATTTCGCGCAACGCGCACCCCCGCAACTGGAAAAAAACCGCATTCTACCCACTTTCAGTGACCATCGGGCACCGCGAGCGCTTTGCCGGTCTGGGGCCTGTCGCTATACTGCGCGTCAACTTCACGGACAAAGAGCCGAGCTCAAGTGAACCGGCCCACGCCAGTCAAAACCGATAACTTCTTCCTGCTGATCTTCCGTGCACTGCGCCATCGCCGTGTACCGATTGCATTGCGCATTGCCAGCCACAACGTGATCCTGGTCGCTCTGGCCCTGGTGATCTATGCCGGGGTGATGGGTCTGCAATTCAAGCAGGCCATGCACGAGCAGGCCGATGCGCTGGGCGAAAGCCTGACCACGCAGACCGCCACCTCCGCCACCGAGCTGCTGGTGTCCAACGACATCCTCAGCCTCAACGTGCTGCTCAACAACCTGACCAAGAACAAACTGGTCGCCCACGCGGCGATCTACAGTGTGGACAACCGCATCCTCGCCGAGTCCGGTCAGCGTCCCAAGCACAGCCTGCTGGGCGAAGCCGAGGGCATGTACGAGAGCAAGATCACATTCCAGGACGTGACTGCCGGGCAACTGCGCATCAGCCTGGACATGGATCAGTTCCAGCAGCCGATGACCATCAGCCTGCAAAGCATGGGCATTCTGAGCGCGATTCTGCTGGCGCTGTCATTGGCTCTGAGTCTGCGCATGGGCCGCTATCTGTCGACGCCGTTGCTGCAATTGCGCGTGTGGCTGCGCCGGATCGACGCGCACACCCCGGGCATCGATCGCCAGGATGAAATCGGCGATCTGGCGCGCCAGCTGCATGCCAGCTACGCCCCGGAACCGGAGCCTGAGCCCGAACCCGAGCCGGAATTCGCCGAGGAAGAAGACGAGCCTGAATTCGAGGTGCGTAACCTGCGCGATCCGAGCTTCGACGAAAGCCGCCCGCTGGCCGCGAAGAAACCGGCGCCGCGTCACCTGGTCAGCACGGTCGAAGACGATGATGACGATGACGCCTTCGCCGACCTGCGCGACGAATCGCTGAACGGCGCCGCCCAACCGCTCACGCGCAAACCGAGCCCTGACGTGCCACAGCACACCGCCGTACTGGCCGTGCAATTGGGATCGCAGGAACAACTGCGTCGCTTGCCTCGCGCACGCCTGGAAGAACTGCAGGATCGCTATCGCGACTGCCTCGAGCAGGCCGCGTCGCTGTATCAGGGCGAAATCGAAACTCTCAACGATGGCAGCACGCTGCTGCTGTTCCATACCGAAGATTGCGGCGACGACTACCTGACCAATGCCATCTGCTGCGGCGAATTGCTGCGTGCTCTGGGTCATCAGTTGCAGATCGAGGTCGCAGACAGCGGCATCACCCTGCAATTGCAGCTGGGCCTGACCTTGGGCGATGAGTTGTTCGGTCTGAGCCAGATTGATCTGCTGCTGACCGATTCGGCCCAGGATGCACTGGCCTTGTCGCAACACAGCCGCAATCTGCTGCTGGTCGAGCGCAAGATCAGCGATGACACGCTGATCCGCCAGCGTGCGCGGATCCGGCCGATCGCCAGCCCTGAAGGCGCTTGCTGTGTGGAGCGGTTGATGGAGCCATATCCGTCGATGCTCGAACGGCAACTGGCGCGGATGCATGAGCGCCGGGCGTAAGGCTTAGGCCCGATACGCAAAAGCCCGCAGATGAGTGATTGTCTGCGGGCTTTTTTGTGCGCGGCGTTATTGGATTCGAGAGCATTCCTGAAAAGCCCCTCACCCTAGCCCTCTCCCAGAGGGAGAGGGAACAGATTGGGGGATATTCGAGAGTTACATCGACATGCACGTTTGGCTGTGAATCCATAATCGCCAAGATCTCTCAGGTCGACGTAAGACGCCCGACACCTCAGTCGGTCCCCTCTCCCTCCGGGAGAGGGCTAGGGTGAGGGGCTTTTGATCTTCCACCCCACTCCAGACACAACAAAGCCCGCACCAGGCGGGCTCTGTTCTGGCTCGTTCCAGCCTCAGAAGCGAAACACTTCCATATCGGTACGAATAGGCGAGGCCATCGGAATCTTTGGCTGCTTCTCGGCATCCGCCGCCGGCGCTGCGGGTTTCGGCGCGGCTTTACGCGGTGCCTCGGCCACGGGCGGCTGGTTGGCCAGTGGCTTGAGCGCCACCGACAGTTGCTCGGCCAGACGCTGCAACAGAACCCCTTGTGCCTGCACCTGGGACGCGGTGCTGCCGGCGTGCGTTTCCTGCAGGTGAATGATGCGGTTATCGCGCACCTTGCCGCGACGATCGATCAAACGCCATTGCGCATCGAGAATCGCCGGTTGTTTCGCCCCGGAATCCAGACGGGTGATGGTCAGCAGAACCTGCACATCCGGCGTGAATCCGGCAGTAGCAGGCGCCAGCACCACGCGCTGGCTGTCCAGATGACCGGCGACCTGACGCATCAGCAGTTGATCGATATCCGACGAAAGGCTGCCAGCCCAACGACCGTCGGTCGCCGCTTGCAGGCTGCCGTCGGGTTGACGTTGCAGCAGGGTTTCGCGTTGCAGGTAATCGGCAACAACTACCGGCCCCAGCAAAACCGCCATGCCTGCGCTTTGCGCAGGCTGAACCGGACTTCCGCTGTCCAGTTGGTACAGCGACACCGGCTGGTGAACGCTGCAACCCGCCAGGCCAAGAACGCCGGCGAGCAACAAAATAAGGGGGCGTAGAGCAGTCATCATCCCGTCCAGGTGGCCGCCACAAGGCTGACCACAGTGAAAATACTCAATAAATATGAAGAACGCTCGGCCACGCCGGCGCTTGAAAGGCCATATCATCCGTGAATATGCGTTCCGACTCCAGCGCCAAAGCGTCGATCTACGCGTTTAATCGCAGATCGAACGCTCTAGGAAGGCGTTCTCGCCTAATTGAGGTTTTCGACGAGCAGCGCATCCACTCTCTGGAAGCCCCGCGGAAGTTTGTTTCCGCGCCGTCCACGCTCACCTTTGTAGTGCTCGAGGTCGTCGGCTTTCAGCGACAGGGTCCGTTTGCCAGCCTGCAATACCAGGGTGGCGCCTTCCGGCAGGACGGCGATGTCCGTGACATATTCTTCGCGACTGGCCACGCGTTCACCGGATATACCGATGATCTTGTTGCCTTTGCCCTTACCTAATTGTGGCAGATCGCTGATTTTGAAGATCAGCAGGCGACCTTCGGTCGTGACCGAGGCCAGCCAGTTCTGCTCACGATCGGCCACAGGGCGCGGCGCGATGACCTTGGCGTTGTTCGGCAGGCTCAACAGGGCCTTGCCGGCCTTGTTCTTCGCTTGCAGATCTTCGCCTTTGACCACGAAGCCGTAACCGGCATCGGACGCAATCACGTACAGCGCATCGTCTTCGGGCATCAGCACGCATTCGAACGAAGCGCCCGGTGGCGGCGTCAGACGGCCGGTCAAGGGTTCGCCCTGGCCACGGGCCGACGGCAAGGTATGCGCGGCGACCGAGTAGCTGCGACCGGTGGAATCGATGAACACGGCAAACTGGTTGGAGCGCCCCGCCGCCGAGGTCTTGAAGCCATCGCCGGCCTTGTACGACAGACCGGTAGCGTCGATGTCGTGGCCCTTGGCCGAACGTACCCAGCCTTTTTCCGACAGCACGACAGTGACTTTCTCGTTCGGCAGCAGATCGTGCTCGCTCAACGCCTTGGCTTCGGCGCGCTCGACGATTGGCGAACGGCGGTCGTCGCCGTAGGTTTCGGCGTCTTTGAGCAGCTCGGTGCGCACCAGTTTCTTCAGCTTCGCTTCGCTGCCCAGCAGGGCTTGCAGCTTGGCTTGTTCCTTGAGCAGTTCGTCCTGCTCGTCGCGCAGCTTCATCTCTTCCAGTCGCGCCAACTGACGCAAGCGGGTGTCGAGGATGTAGTCGGCCTGAATCTCGCTGAGGGCGAAACGCTCAATGAGCTTGGCTTTCGGATGCTCCTCGGTACGGATGATGTGAATTACTTCATCCAGGTTGAGGTAGGCGATCAGCAAACCGTCCAACAGGTGCAGGCGCCGTTCGACCTTGTCGAGGCGAAATTGCAGGCGGCGACGCACGGTCAGCACGCGGAATTCCAGCCATTCGACCAGCAGCGCACGGAGGTTTTTCAGCTGTGGCTTGCCGTCCAGGCCGATGATGTTGACGTTGACCCGGTAGGTCGACTCCAGCTCGGTGCTGGCGAACAGGTGCTGCATCAGCGCTTCGTGATCGACGCGGCTGTTGACCGGGATGATCACGATGCGGCACGGGTTTTCGTGGTCGGATTCGTCACGCAGATCGGCGATCTGCGGCGCTTTCGACGGTTTGGCCTGCATCAACGCGGCGATCTGCTCCAGCACCTTGGCGCCGGAGACCTGATGCGGCAGCGCGGTGACGATGATGTCGCCATCCTCGACGTGGTACACGGCGCGCATACGCACCGAGCCCTTGCCGGTTTCGTACATCTTCAGCAGGTCGGCACGCGGCGTGATGATTTCCGCTTCGGTCGGATAATCCGGACCCTGAATGTGTTCGCAGAGCTGTTCGACCGTGGCTTTCGGCTCATCGAGCAAGCGCACGCAGGCGGTGGCGACTTCGCGCAGGTTGTGCGGCGGTACGTCGGTGGCCATGCCCACGGCGATACCGGTGGTGCCGTTGAGCAGAATGTTTGGCAGGCGCGCCGGTAATACCAGCGGTTCCTGAAGGGTGCCGTCGAAGTTCGGCCCCCAGTCAGCGGTGCCCTGGCCCAGTTCGCTGAGCAGCACTTCGGAATAGCGCGACAGCCGCGCTTCGGTGTAACGCATGGCCGCGAAGGACTTCGGATCGTCCGGCGCACCCCAGTTGCCCTGGCCGTCGACCAGCGTGTAGCGATAGCTGAACGGCTGCGCCATCAGCACCATCGCTTCGTAGCACGCCGAATCGCCGTGGGGGTGGAACTTGCCGAGCACGTCACCGACGGTACGCGCCGATTTCTTGTGCTTGGAATCGGCGTCCAGCCCCAGTTCGCTCATGGCGTAGACGATACGCCGCTGTACCGGCTTCAGGCCGTCGCCGATATGCGGCAAGGCGCGGTCCATGATCACGTACATGGAGTAGTTGAGGTAGGCATTTTCGGTGAAGTCAGCCAGCGATCGGCGTTCTACACCGTCCAGGCTGAGATCAAGGGAGTCGCTCATGCGGGCCTCATCGGTTCGTTGTCTGGCGCAGCAGCATGGTGCCACCGCGCTGGGTAAATTCAAGTCTGTTCAGGGCGCTCATGCCGAGCAGCACCTGGTCGCCATGCAGCCCCGGCGCCACCAGTGCACGGACATCCCGCAGCACGATGTCGCCCAATTGCAGGCGGGCAATCTTCGTTCGATAGCCCTGGCTCAGGCCATTGGCCGTGCTCAGGGTCACGCCGAAACCTTCTTGCAGCTTCAAACGCTTGGCCAGATCCGCCGGGATCGCCACATCGGTCGCGCCGGTGTCGAGCATGAACTCCACCGGCTCGCCGTTGATCTGGCCGCTGGCGACAAAATGCCCTTGGGCATTGCTCGCCAGTTTCACTTCGATAAAACCTTCGCCCTGCTCCGACGTAACCACGATGTTCGGATTCTGCTGGCGCTGCTCCCACTGACCGAAAAACCGCGTCGCGAGAAACAGCGCCGCGCACCAGGCGAGGATCATCAACACCCGACCGACACGCTTGCCCGGCGGTTGCTGGCTCATGGCCTGGCACTCCAGCCACCGTCCGGCTCGGCGAAGCGCCAGACCACCGGGCGGACTTCGCCATCAGCACGTGGGCCAAAATTGTTGTCGACGCCGATCCACGCGCCTTCGGCATCAATGATCAGCGCTTCTTCCAGCCCGTAGTTCTGCGAATACCGACGTTGTTCCTGCAACAGTTCGCCGGCATACGACCAGCATTGCTCGACCTTGGCCGTCTGTGCATCGCGACGGCAGATCTCGAAAGCGTTGCGTTCAAGGGTAAACAGCTTGCCGTTGAACAAGGAAATGTCGGAAAAGTCGCGATGCACCGCTTTCGCCTTGGGAAACTGTGGCGGCTGCATCTCCTTGCCGCCCTCACTGAGCAGCACGCAGCGACCGTCACAATCCCACACCGTCTGCTGGCGCTTGATCAGCAGCAAACCGCGCTTTTGCCGTTCGGCGGCCAGCCACATCTGATCACCGGCCGGGTTGATCGCCAGGCCTTCGAAGATCGAATTGAACTTGAGCAGCAGGCCGCTCGCCCGCGCTTCGCGAACCAGCAGCGGCGATATTTTCAGCCAGTTCGCCGAGCCACTGACCGGCACCTGCAACACCGCCGCATGGGCTTCGCTGACGATGTAGCGATTGCCAGCGCTGTCGCAACTGATGCCTTCGAAATCCAGTTCGCCCCCGCGAATGAACGACGCCGCCCAGGTACGCGAACTCAAGCCCCACGGCAAGCCGCTCTCCGGCACAGGCGGCACATCGATGTGCACGGTTTGCGCCTGCCAGACCGGATCGCGGGTATCGAGCCGATAGATCTGCTCGTCATCGCGATCGGAAACGGTCCACAGCTCGTTGCCGCACATGGCCAGACCTGACAGGTTACCGCCGCGCATGCCTTCGACCGGGTGTTCGGAAAGCAGCCGCAATTGTTGCAGCGGCTCGGCCGACACGCTCAGCGCACTCAGCAGCAACGCACCCGCCAAGGCCCAGCCAAACTGCATCAGGCCAGCACCTCGGCGAGGTTGCCTTTGGATTCGAGCCAGGTCTTGCGGTCACCGGCGCGTTTCTTCGCCAGCAGCATATCCATCATTTCCGAGGTTTCGGCGAAGTCTTCGCCCAGCGTCAACTGCACCAGACGCCGGGTGTTCGGGTCCATGGTGGTTTCACGCAGTTGCGGCGGGTTCATTTCGCCCAGGCCTTTGAATCGGGTGACCTGCGGCTTGCCGCGTTTCTTCTCGGCCACCAGGCGATCGAGAATGCCGTCGCGCTCGGCTTCGTCGAGGGCGTAGTAGATCTCTTTGCCGAGGTCGATGCGGTACAGCGGCGGCATCGCCACGTAGACGTGACCGGCATCCACCAACGGGCGGAAATGCTGGACGAACAGCGCACACAGCAAAGTCGCAATGTGCAGACCGTCGGAGTCGGCGTCGGCGAGGATGCAGATCTTGCCGTAGCGCAGCTGGCTCATGTCCGCCGCGCCCGGATCGACGCCGATGGCCACGGCGATGTTATGCACTTCCTGGCTGGCGAGTACTTCGCTGCCGTCGACTTCCCAGGTGTTGAGGATCTTGCCGCGCAACGGCAGGATCGCCTGGAATTCCTTGTCCCGCGCCTGCTTGGCCGAACCGCCGGCGGAATCACCCTCGACCAGGAACAGCTCGGAACGCATCGGGTCCTGCCCGGCGCAGTCAGCCAGTTTGCCCGGCAGCGCCGGACCTTGGGTGACGCGTTTGCGCTCGACTTTCTTGCTCGCCTTGAGACGGCGGCCGGCGTTGTTGATCGCCAATTCGGCCAGGGCCAGACCGGTTTCCGGATTGGCGTTGAGCCACAGGCTGAACGCATCCTTGACCACACCGGAAACGAACGCCGCCGCTTCTCGGGAAGACAGACGCTCTTTGGTCTGGCCAGAGAATTGCGGTTCCTGCATCTTCATCGACAAGACAAAAGCGATGCGCTCCCAGACGTCTTCCGGCGCGAGTTTCACGCCGCGTGGCAGCAGGCTGCGGAACTCGCAGAACTCGCGCATCGCGTCGAGCAGACCCTGACGCAGGCCGTTGACGTGCGTACCGCCTTGGGCGGTCGGGATCAGGTTGACGTAGCTTTCCTGCACCGCGTCGCCACCTTCCGGCAGCCACAACAGTGCCCAGTCGACCGCTTCCTTATTACCGGCGAAAGCGCCGCAGAACGGCTCGTTCGGCAGACGTTCGAATTCGCTGACCGCATCGACCAGGTAGGAGCGCAGGCCATCTTCGTAATGCCACTCGACTTTCTCGCCGGTGCCTTTGTCTTCGAAGCTGACCAGCAAGCCCGGGCACAACACAGCCTTGGCCTTGAGCACATGCTTGAGGCGGCTGATGGAGAATTTCGGTGAGTCGAAGTATTTCGGGTCCGGCGCGAAGTACACGCTGGTGCCGGTGTTGCGCTTGCCGACGGTGCCGACGATTTCCAGCTCGGAGGCCTTGAAGCCGTCCTTGAAGGTCATCTGGTATTCGTTGCCGTCACGTTTGACCCGTACGCGCACTTCGGTCGACAGCGCGTTGACCACGGAAATACCCACACCGTGCAAGCCGCCGGAGAACTGGTAGTTCTTGTTGGAGAACTTGCCGCCCGCATGCAGCTTGGTGAGGATCAGCTCGACGCCGGACACACCCTCTTCCGGGTGAATGTCGACCGGCATGCCACGGCCGTCGTCGCTGACTTCCAGCGAATGGTCGGCGTGCAGGATGACCTGCACCGATTTGGCGTGACCGGCCAGGGCTTCGTCGACGCTGTTGTCGATGACTTCCTGGGCGAGGTGGTTCGGCCGACTGGTGTCGGTGTACATGCCGGGGCGTTTGCGCACCGGGTCGAGGCCCGAGAGGACTTCGATGGCGTCGGCGTTATAAGAACTAGCGCTGGGAGTGGCCATAAGGTCTCGTCGTCAGTCATTCATGAAAGAGGGGCAAGACTTCACAGCGTGGTGAAATCGATTGCCTGATACATATCGGCAGCCATGCCGGCAAAACTCAGCAACGCCGGCAATTGCCCGGCAAAGCCCTGGAAACTGTGGTCGCCGCCGGCCTGGATGCGCAGGGCACAGGCGCGGTAATACTGTTGGGCGAGGCGATAATCCAGTGTTTCGTCGCCGGTTTGCAACCAGACCTTATAACGCTGCGGATCCTGCGGTGGTGGCATTTCCAGTTCGGCCAGCGCCGTGACGTGGTCGTGGGTCAGTTCCCAGGTTTCATCGGTGTAGAGGTTCTGCTGCGTGCCCAGATAACCATCGAACATCCGGTGCGGGCTGACCGCCGGGTTGACTAGCAGGGCTTTCAGGCCATGGCGCTCGGCCAGGTGAGTCGCATAGTAGCCGCCGAGCGAACTTCCCACCAGCAACGGCCGGCCCAGCTCGGCGATTGCCTGCTCGAGCTGACCGATGGCTTCACGCGGATGGTGATGCAGCGCCGGCACGCGCAATTGCCCGCTCAAACCCAGCTGCTCCATGACCGCGACCAGCTGACAGGCCTTCTTCGAGGCCGGCGCGCTGTTGAAACCGTGGATATAGAGGATCGAACCGGACATTTGAGCTCCCTGGCTGTCGGCGAAAGATAGCGGAGTTTACAGGGAGAAGGACCGGGATTGGGGGTGGGTTCAATAAATTGGTGTGACAGCACAAGCTGCCCTCACCCTAACCCTCTCCCGGAGGGAGAGGGAACCGACTGGGGGATATTCGAGAGCTACACCGACCTGAGCGTTTTGCTGCGAATCCATAATCGATATCGCTGTTTCAGGTCGATGCACAGCCAAAGACACCGCGGTCGGCCCCCTCTCCCTCTGGGAGAGGGCTGGGGTGAGGGTCTTTGATTGTCAGTTCAGTAACCGTTGGAGCCGTAATCGACTGTGAACTCGAAGTCGGTGACTCTTTCGACGCCCGTTTCCAATTTCCCGTCCGGCAACAATCGCAGCCAGCGATACCCCGGCGCCTGCTCACCGACCTTGAAATCCGCACTCCCCGGCTCGAACTGGATGCACGTCGAAGGCGAAGCCATCAAACGCACGCCATTGCGTTCGCGATCGATTTGCTGATGCACATGCCCCCACAACACCGCGCGAACCTGCGGGAAGCGATCCAGCACTTCAAAGAACGCTTCCGGGTTGCGCAAGCCGATCGGCTCCATCCACGCGCAGCCGATCGACACCGGGTGATGATGCAGGCACACCAGATGATGGCGCTCAGGCGCCTCGCTCAGCGCGCGGGCGAGCAGTTGCAATTGATCATCCTGCAGATAGCCCGGCACCGAACCCGGCACCGCAGAATCCAGCATCGTCACCCGCCAATTGCCAATATCGACCACCGGCTCCAGGAGCGTGCTTTGCACCGCCGCCTCGGCCATGACCATCGGCTCGTCGTGATTGCCGGGAATCCAGCGCGCGGGTGCACTGATCTGCGCGCTCAGTTGGCGGAATGCCTGATACGACTGCAGCGTGCCGTCCTGGGAAATATCGCCGGTCGCCAGCACCAGGTCGATCTGCGCCTGTTGCGCCAACACCAGGTCGATGACCTGTTGCAGGCTCTCGCGGGTCTTCATGCCCAGCAGCGTGCCGTCCGCCTCGGCGAACAGGTGGCTGTCGGACAACTGCACCAGCAGCGCCGGGTCGGCGCTGGTCAATGTCGATACGCTGGGCAAGGCGCTCTCCCGGGGCTAAGCACGCAATGGATGGGTGCGGCAATTATGCTGGGGGATGACACAAAGGGGAAACCGCCGAAGCGGACGCAGTTCACAACTAGCGAACGACTTCGTACTCGTGCCCCAACGCCAGGCAATGACTCAGCCATTCGCCCAGAAACACATTGAGCTGGGCCTTTTCATCGGGCTGGTGCATGGCGGCGTTCGGATAAGGATAGATGCCGCGAAAGCGTCGTGCATGCTCGGCGCTGACCACTTCGGCCATGCGCGCGTCGTGGTAGACCTGCACTTCCAGTTGCGGCACCGGCAACCACGGCAGACTGTGCTCCTGGCGCACCTGCAAGGTCGTGGTGTACGGGCAGGTCTGCAACACCTCGAGAGCGAGCACTCCAAGCATCTGCTCGCCCTGGGTCACAGCGATACGCCGCGCCTCGGGTTCGTTGCGCATGTCCGGCAGCAGTCGCATCAGGCGCGCGTAGTTGGCCTCGCAGGCGGCTTGCAGCCCTACGAGGTCAACCCGATAACGATCGCGCAGCTTGTTTACGACCATAGCCCCCTCACTTCGGCGCGGTTGAGCGCCAGCCACTGCAAGGCGATGATGCTCGCCGCGTTGGCAATCCGTCCGTCACGCACGGCCTGCCAGGCATCTTCAAATGCCCAGACCGTTACGCGAATGTCTTCGGCCTCTTCTTCCAGCCCGTGCAGACCGCCGACACCGTCGGTGCTGCAACGCCCCAGATACAAATGCACGAATTCGTTGCTGCCACCCGGCGAGGGGAAGTACTTGGTCATCGGCCACAACGCCTTGATGTCCAGCCCAGCTTCCTCCTGCGCCTCGCGGTGAGCAACTTCTTCCGGTTGCTCATCCTTGTCGATCAGACCGGCGACCAGTTCGACCAGCCACGGGTTGTCGGCCTTGCCCATGGCGCCGACACGAAACTGCTCGATCAACACCACTTCATCGCGCTGCGGATCGTAAGGCAGGACGCACACGGCATCGTGGCGCACGAAGATTTCACGATTGATCTCGCGGCTCATGCCACCGGCGAACAGCTCATGGCGCAGGTGCACACGGTCAAGCTTGTAAAAGCCCTCGTAGCATTTTTCGCGCCGCACGATATCCACGGCGGTCGGAATGGCGTTGGCAAAGTCAGTCATAATCTTCCTCTTTACTGCACATCCATTACGAGGTTGCTGTGTACAACCGGCAACCTCGACTTCGCGCCATCCTAACGCGCCCGCACCGTTTGATGCAGCCCCTTTACCGTCAGCGGGATGGACGGTGACGGTGAAACACACTCTAATCAGCTTAGTGGCGAACTGACTGCTCCGTTGAGAGTCGAAGCGGTATCTTTTTGCCTTCCCCTGCTTTCGAAAGGACGCCCATGTCGCTTTTCAAAATTGCCTCTGTGGCCGCTATTGCCCTGACTCTGGGCGCTTGTGCCAGCCTGTTCCAGCCCAACTATCGCACGCCGCTGGAAACCACCCGCGACGCCTCGGAACAACTCAAACCCGGCTGTTCCAACCCCGATTGCCCGCTGGTGAACATCGACACCCTGCGCTTCCCGGACGAACCGGCGCTGGATGGCATCATCGAAAAACGTCTGCTGCAAATGACCCGCACCGAGAAGAACGCGCCGGTAGCGCCAAACCTGGCCGCCTACCGCGAGCAGTTCCTCGCCAGCGCCGGCCCGCGCAACAGCAGCTATCTGCAAGCGAAAGTACGCGAGCAGCATGACGGACTGGTGATCATCGAGCTGTCGAGCTACCTCGACACCGGCGGCGCCCACGGCACGCCGGGTCGCGGTTTCATCAACTATTCGCGCCAGCAGCACAAGGTGCTGAACCTGTCCGACATGCTGCTGCCGGGTCAGGAAGAAGCATTCTGGAAAGCCGCACAAGTGGCGCACAACAGTTGGCTGATCAGTACCAAGCTCGATCAGGAGGCGGAATTCGTCGCGAACTGGCCGTTCGTGAAAACCCCGCACGTGGCGCTGACCTACGGCGGCGTGATCCTCAAGTACGACGTGACCACTATCGCGCCATATGCGCTGGGCCACGTCGAACTGAAGATTCCTTACCCGCGCCTGAACGGCATACTCAAGCCCGAGCTGTTTCCCGGCCGTAACTGAAGGCCCGGCCCAGCACCAGTTGTAGCAACCCTGCCAGCACCAGCGCCGGCAGGGTTGCGCCGACATCCGGATACAGATTCGCCAGCAAGTGGTAGGTGCTGACCCCGCCCAGCCACGCCAGCAACGCCGGCCAGCGCAATGCGGCTGACGCGACCTGAGCACTGCGTTTGCGCAGGATGAAGTGATCCACCAGCACCACGCCGAACAGCGGCGCGAACACCGAGCCGATCAACAGCAGGAAATTCTGGTACTGCGCCAACGGCGCCAGCAGTGCGATCAGCGTGCAGATCACGCCGATGGCCAAGGCCAGATGCTCGACTTTCAGACGCAACAGAATCCCGCTCGATACCGCCGCCGAGTGAATGTCGGCAAAAGCGTTTTCCGACTCGTCGAGCAGAATCAGCAACAGCGGAATGCCCAGACCGGCGCCTGCCAAGGCCAGCAGCAACGCATTGACTTCACCGCTCGGCGCGAACGCCAGGGTGTAGGCCACCCCAAGGCTCATCAGCCAGAAGTTACCGATGAAGAAACCGACAGCCGTGCCACCGAAAACGTTCTTTGCGCGTTTGCCGAAACGCGAGTAGTCGGCAATCAGCGGCAGCCATGACAGCGGCATGGCGATGGCAATGTCGAAGCCCACGGCAAACGGCATCGAACCGTCACCGGCGCGCGCCCACAGCGCCGCGAGGTCGGCTTTGGCGAACAGGTTCCAGGTCAGCCACAGGCACGCGGCGAGCAACAGCCAGATGCCCCACTTGCGCAGAATCTGCCGCACGAACGTCAACGGCCCGCTCACCGCGAGCAAGGTCGCCAGCGCACCGAAGAACAGCGTCCACAGAATCGGATTGGCCCACAGCGAACCTTCGCTGAAGGCGCGGCTGCCGAGCAGACTGGCGGCGTCGCGCATGACGATGATTTCGAACGAGCCCCAGCCGATCAGTTGCAGCAGATTGAGCAGCGCCGGCAGGCTCGCGCCTTTGCTGCCGAGGCTGAGCTTCAGCGCCGCCATCGATGACAGGCCGGTGTCGCTGCCGATCACGCCGACTGCAGCCAGCAACAGCACGCCCACCAGCGTGCCAAGGAAGATCGCCAGCAAAGAACCGGACAGACCCAGACCCGGCGCGAGCAATGCGCCGGTCTGCAAAACCATCAGGCCGATGCCGAGGGAGAACCACAGGGAAAACAGATCGCGCCCGCCGAACACACGCTTTGCAGCGGGGACGGCGAGATCGGGGGAATAAGTGCCGGGTTGAATGCTCAAGGGTGTTATCTCAAAGGGACATTTGTTGTGATCGTTCCCACGCTCTGCGTGGGAATGCCTCTCGGGACGCTCCGCGTCCAGTGACGCGGAGCGTCACGGGCTGCATTCCCACGCGGAGCGCGGGAACGATCAGTACGGGGTCAAACTTTCTTGTACAGCTGACTGCCTTCCTTCTTGAACCGCTCGGCCTGTTCCGCGAGTCCTTTGGCGACGTCCACGTCGACCGCATCGATGCGTTGGTTGGCCGCGTATTCACGGACTTCCTGGGTGATCTTCATCGAGCAGAATTTCGGCCCGCACATCGAGCAGAAGTGCGCGACCTTGGCCGAGTCCTTCGGCAGGGTTTCGTCGTGATAGGAGCGCGCGGTGTCCGGATCCAGGCCGAGGTTGAACTGGTCTTCCCAGCGGAATTCGAAACGCGCCTTGCTCAGTGCGTTATCACGAATCTGCGCGCCCGGGTGTCCCTTGGCCAGGTCCGCTGCGTGGGCGGCGATCTTGTAAGTGATGATCCCGGTCTTCACGTCATCCTTGTTCGGCAGGCCCAAGTGCTCCTTCGGCGTCACGTAGCAGAGCATCGCGCAACCGAACCAGCCGATCATCGCCGCGCCGATACCCGAGGTGATGTGGTCATAGCCCGGCGCAATGTCGGTAGTCAGCGGGCCGAGGGTGTAGAACGGCGCCTCGTCGCAACACTCGAGCTGCTTGTCCATGTTCTCTTTGATCAACTGCATCGGCACGTGGCCCGGGCCTTCGATCATGCATTGCACGTCGTGTTTCCAGGCGATTTTGGTCAGCTCGCCGAGGGTTTCCAGTTCGCCGAATTGCGCTTCGTCGTTGGCGTCGGCAATCGAGCCCGGACGCAGGCCATCGCCCAGCGAGAAGCTGACGTCGTAGGCCTTCATGATTTCGCAGATTTCGTCGAAGTGGGTGTAGAGGAAGTTCTCTTTGTGGTGCGCCAGGCACCACTTGGCCATGATCGAACCACCACGGGAGACGATGCCGGTGACGCGTTTGGCAGTCAGCGGTACGTAGCGCAGGAGCACGCCGGCGTGAATGGTGAAGTAGTCGACGCCCTGCTCGGCCTGTTCGATCAGGGTGTCGCGGAACAACTCCCAGGTCAGGTCTTCAGCGACGCCGTTGACCTTCTCCAGCGCCTGATAGATCGGCACGGTACCGATCGGCACCGGCGAGTTGCGGATGATCCACTCGCGGGTTTCGTGAATGTGTTTGCCGGTGGACAGGTCCATCACCGTGTCAGAGCCCCAGCGAATGCCCCAGGTCAGTTTCGCCACTTCTTCTTCGATCGAAGAACCCAGGGCGCTGTTGCCGATGTTGCCGTTGATCTTCACCAGGAAGTTACGGCCGATGATCATCGGTTCCAGTTCGACGTGGTTGATGTTGGCGGGAATGATCGCGCGGCCGCGAGCGATTTCTTCGCGGACGAATTCAGGGGTGATTTCTTGCGGAATGCTTGCGCCGAAGCTGTGGCCGGCATGTTGCTGCTTGAGCAAACCGGCCGCACGGGCCTCTTGCAGCTTCATGTTTTCGCGGATGGCGACGTATTCCATCTCGGCGGTGATGATGCCTTTGCGCGCGTAGTGCATCTGGCTGACGTTGGCCCCGGCCTTGGCGCGGCGCGGGTTGTTGACGTGAGCGAAGCGCAGTTTGGTCAGTTCGGCATCGGCCAGACGCTGCTGGCCGAAGTTCGAGCTCAGGCCCGGCAGGCGCTCGGTATCGCCACGGTCATCGATCCACGCTGAACGCACATCGCCAAGGCCTTTGCGCACATCGATGACCACGTTCGGATCGGTGTACGGGCCGGAAGTGTCGTAGACCGTGACCGGCGCATTGATCTCGCCGCCGAAATCGGTCGGGGTTACATCGAGGCTGATTTCGCGCATCGGCACGCGGATGTCCGGGCGCGAGCCCTGAACGTAGATTTTTTGCGAACGGGTGAACGGCTTGACCGATTGCTCGTCGACCTTGGCCGAGTCACTCAGGTTGATCGCGTTTTTTTCTTTTGTTGTCATCACGGGCTCTCCAGACAGCATCCAGCAGTGGATTGTCGGAGCAGAACCTGAAAGGCACGGACGCACCAGGACCGGTGCTGTGCATTCGTCATGAGCGTTCGATTGTCGAACAATATCCCGGACGAAGCACAAGAGGACTCGCCGGGTGACGAGAAATCTTGTTCCCTACGCAGGCGCTAACCTGATCAGGTTCAACGGGATCCGAAATTATTCGATCTCAGCCTCATAGCAAGGCACCCCGACAAGAACCCGGCCAGTCTAGACACAACCATCAAGGAACGCCAACACCGCAGCGAACGCCATGATGAATGGCGTAAATACCCAGGCTGGCCGATTGTTGCCGGAGCAATGCGCAACTACACTCGCTTGGCCTGCCCAGCCTTGACGCTGTGTGGGCTGCGCCTTACCTTTGGCGCCCGGATTACTTCCATAATATTCATGCTAGGGATCGCCTCATGCTGCGCAAACTTTCATTGGCTGTTGCCGTGTCCTGTGCGTCCAACACAATGGCCTGGGCAGCGGAAGCACCCTTGTCGACCAAAACCGATCTGGTCAGCGTCTATCAGGAAGCGGTCGACAATAACGCCGACCTCGCCGCGGCCCGCGCCCAGTATGGCGCGCAGAAAGAAGTGGTGCCGCAAGCCCGCGCCGGTCTGCTGCCGAACCTGTCCGGTGGCGCCGAAGTTGCTGACGTGCGCACCTCGATCGACCAGCCTTCGGCCATCGCCAACCGCAGCGCGCATTCCTACCAGGCGACACTCGCGCAGCCGCTGTTCCGCGCCGATCGCTGGTTCCAGTATCAAGCAGCCAAAGACGTCAACGAACAGGCCGCGCTGCAGCTCTCGGCCACCGAGCAGAACCTGATCCTGCAGAGCGCCGAAAGCTACTTCAACGTGCTGCGCAGCCAGGACAATCTGGCCTCGACCAAGGCTGAAGAAGCGGCGTTCAAACGTCAGCTCGATCAGTCCAACGAGCGCTTCGATGTCGGCCTTTCGGACAAGACCGACGTGCTGCAATCGCAAGCCAGTTACGATACCGCGCGAGCCAACCGCATCGTCGCCCAGCGTCAGGTCGATGACGCGTTCCAGGCGTTGATCACCCTGACCAACCGTCAGTACAACTCGATTCAGGGCATCGTCCACACGCTGCCGATTCTGCCGCCTTCGCCCAACGATGCGAAATCCTGGGTCGACACGGCGGCGCGGCAGAACCTCAATCTGCTCGCCAGCAACTACGCGGTCAGCTCCGCCGAGCAGACGCTCAGGCAGCGCAAGGCCGGCCACTTGCCGACCCTCGACGCCGTGGCGAAATACGAGAAAGGCGACAACGACGCCCTCGGCTTCGCCAACCCGAACTCGTTCGGCGCGCCCTATGGCGGCAACGTCGAGCAGAGCACGCTGGGCCTGCAACTGAACATCCCGATCTACAGCGGCGGGCTGACCAGTTCGCAAGTGCGTCAGTCCTATGCGCAACTGGATCAGAGCGAACAGCAGCGCGAATCGCTGCGCCGGCAAGTGGTGGAAAACACCCGCAATCTGCACCGCGCGGTGAACACCGACGTCGAGCAAGTGCAGGCGCGCCGCCAGTCGATCATCTCCAACCAGAGTGCGGTGGAAGCCACGGAAATCGGTTATCAGGTCGGCACGCGCAACATCGTCGACGTGCTCGACGCGCAGCGCCAGCTGTACACCTCGGTGCGCAACTACAACAACACCCGCTACGACTACATCCTCGACAACCTGCGCCTGAAGCAGGCGGCGGGGACGCTGAACCCGGGTGATCTGGAAGATCTGCGGCGCTATCTGAAAGCCGATTACAACCCGGACAAGGACTTCCTGCCGCCGGATCTGGCGTCGGCGGCGGAAGCGCAGCTCAAGGCCCGGCCTTAAGCGTTAAAACAAAAGATCGCAGCCTTCGGCAGCTCCTACAGGGAAATGCATTCCAACTGTAGGAGCTGCCGAAGGCTGCGATCTTTTTGCTTACTTGATCAATCTGCCCAAGCTATCCAGCAGCCGCTGCAACGCGCCCTGATTGCGCCGCATCACCGCCAGCCCGGCCTCGGCCATGCGCTGCGCATCACGTGGCAGTTCGAACAAGCGCTGCACCTCGACTGCGAGCCCTTCGGCATCATCCACTTCGGCCAACGCCCCGGCTTCGCGCAATTGCGCGCCGATGTCGAGGAAGTTGAACAGGTGTGGGCCGCTGAGTACCGGTTTCGCCAGCGCGGCGGGTTCGAGCAGGTTGTGCCCGCCGTTCGGCACCAGACTGCCGCCGACAAATGCGCTGTCGGCCAGGGCATAGAGAAACAGCAACTCGCCCATGGTGTCGCCAAGCAGCACGCTCGTCTGCGCATCGACATTGGCCCCGGTCGAGCGACGTACCGTGGCGAAACCTTCGCGCTGGCACAAGTCGAACACCGAATTGAAACGCTCGGGATGACGCGGCACCAGAATCAGCAACGCATCGGGATGCCTGCCCAGCAAACGACGATGGGCGTCGAGCACCACTTCGTCTTCGCCTTCGTGAGTGCTGGCGGCGATCCACACGGGACGATCCTGTGCCTGCCACTGGCTACGCAGTTCGGCTGCACGCTGCAACAGTTGCGGGTCGATGGTCAGGTCGAACTTGATCGAACCAGTGACTTCAACGGTTTCCGAACGCGCGCCAAGATCGCGGAAGCGCTGGGCCTCGGCTTCGGTCTGCACCGCCAACAGGCTCATCTCGGCAAGCATCGGCGCAGTGAGTTTGCTGAAGCGGCCATAGCCTTTGGCGGAGCGCTGCGACAACCGCCCATTGGCCAACGCCACCGGAATCCCGCGCTTGGCACATTGATGAATATGGTTAGGCCACAGCTCGGTCTCCATGATCACTGCAAGCCTGGGCTGTACGCGATCAAGAAAACGCGCCGCCGCACAAGGCAAGTCATACGGCAGATAGCAGTGTTGAATGTGCGGCTCGTTGGAAAACAGTGCCTGAATCCGCTCCGAACCGGTCGGGGTCATGCAGGTCACGGTGATCGGCAGCGTCGGATAGCGTTCCAGCAGCGCGCGGATCATCGGCGCGGCGGCAATGCTTTCGCCCACCGACACCGCGTGCACCCAGATGCCACCGGGCTGCAACGTCGGCATGCCATAAGTAAAGCGCTCGCCAATGCGTTTGGCATACGCCGGCGCCTTGCGCGCGCGCAGCCACAGCCGAATCGCCACCAATGGCAGCCCCAGGTAAAACAACGCGGTGTAGAGAGTTCTATTCATGGCGGCGGAGTTTATCGGCTTTTGTCGCCGATCGCCCGCAAGTGCACGGCAAAACGTTCCGCCAGCCAGCGCGCGGCCGGGCCGAGCGGTTCGTCGCGGCGCCAGACCAGTTCCACCACCAGCGCTGGCGGCGTCCATTCGCTGTCGAGCTCAATCATCTGGCCTTGATACGCCGAGTACTGCACAACGTGGCGCGGCAACCAAGCCCAGCCGAGATCGCGCACCAGCCATTCGGACATTACGTAAAAGCTGTCGGCGCGCCACACCTGTGGGCTGGCCGGCTCGTTGCCGGGATAGACGCTGGTCTGCGTCGACATCAGCAATTGCCGGTGCTGCGCCAGTTGCTGGCAGGTCACATAGGAGTGCTGCGCCAGCGGATGATTGACGCCACAGACCGTGACCATTTCCACTCGACCCAGTACGCGGCGCTCAAGGGCTTCGGGGATTTCATCGTGATAGAACAGCAGGCCGAGGTCGGCGCGACGTTCGACCAGTTTGCGCGCGACTTCGCCTTGGGCGGCGCTGGTCAGTTGCACTTCCAGGCTGGAAAACTGCTCGGCCAGTTCGCCGAAACTTTCCACCAGCGCCTGATACGGCATCGCCTCGTCCTGAGCCACGCGCAACTGCGCCTCCTGACCGCGCAGCATCGCCATGGCCCTGCCGTTGAGGCGCTCGCACTGGCGCAACACTTCCCGCGCCTCTTCCAGCAACGCCGCGCCCGCCTCGGTAAGACTGGGCTGACGGCCACTGCTGCGCTCGAACAGGCTCACGCCCAAATCCTCTTCGAGCATCGCGACAGCACTGCTGATCGCCGATTGCGCCTTGCGTTGTCGGCGCGCCACGGCGGAAAAGGATCGCTGTTCGGCGACGTCGACAAATACTCGCAACTGCTCAAGATTCCATTGCATACGATTTTTCAACCTATCTACTGAGCAGATAGGTAATGACTTTACCCCATCTGAGCAATCCCTAGAATGTCACTCCAGCAAGCAATGATTTATTTGAGGATCAAACCATGAACGCCTACGTCTATCTGGCCATCGCCATCTGCGCCGAAGTGATCGCCACCGTTTCGATGAAAGCGGTCAAGGGCTTCAGCACTCCTCTACCGCTGATTCTGGTGATTGTCGGCTACGGGATTGCATTCTGGATGCTGACGCTGGTAGTGCGCACCGTTCCGGTCGGCGTGGCCTACGCGGTCTGGGCCGGTATGGGCATTGTGATGGTCAGCGTGGCGGCACTGTTTATCTATGGGCAGAAGCTGGATATCCCGGCGATGCTGGGGATGGCGTTGATCGTGCTGGGCGTGGTGGTGATTCAATTGTTCTCGAAAACCGCCGGCCATTAACTGCCAGACACAATCCCCTGTGGGAGCGAGCCTGCTCGCGAATGCGGTACATCAGTCAACACATATGTCGACTGGCATTCCCTCTTCGCGAGCAGGCTCGCTCCCACATTGGCCCATATGTTCGGCATGTTGATCATCGACAAATCCGCCCCTTTCCCGAGTCTGTATACTGCGCCCTCGTCTTGAGCACTGAGGTCGCTGCATGCCATCCGTTATTTCCACCGACGTTCTGATTGTCGGCGCTGGTGTCGCCGGCCTCTGGCTGAATGCGCGCCTGCGCGGTCAGGGTTTTTCGACCGTGCTGGTGGAAAGCGCCAGCCTCGGTGGCGGGCAGAGCGTGAAGTCCCAGGGCATCATCCACGGCGGTGCCAAGTACGCGCTGCACGGCGCGCTGACCGGGGCCTCGGAAGCCATCGCCGACATGCCGCGCCGCTGGCGCGAGGCGCTGGCCGGCAATGGTGAGCTGGATCTGTCCGGCGTGCGCCTGCTGTCCGAAGCCCATTACCTGTGGTCGCCAGGCACTTTGGCCGGCAATCTGACCAGTTTCTTCGCCAGCAAAGCCGTGCGTGGCCGGGTCGATCAGGTCAAGGGCGATGAACTGCCGCCAGCCCTGCAAGACAAGCGCTTTAAGGGCAAGGTCTATCGCCTCGCCGAATTGGTAGTGGATGTCCCGAGCCTGATCCAGCGTCTCGCCGATCTGGCCGGTGACGGGCTGCTCGCCGGTCAGGTCATCGAGCCGCTGCTGGACGCCGGCGTACTGGTCGGCCTGAAAGTCGATGGGCGTGAGATCCGCGCCCAGCGCATCGTCCTCAGCGCCGGCGCTGGCACAGCCGAACTGCTTGAAGCCCTGGGCCTGAGCCGTCCGGCCATGCAGCGCCGCCCCCTGCACATGATCCTCGCCAAAGGTCCCGGCTTGAAACCGTTGTACGCGCACTGCCTGGGCGGCGGCACCAAGCCGCGCATCACCGTGACCACGCACCCGGCCGCTGACGGCCAGTGGGTCTGGTACATGGGCGGCGACATCGCCGAAAGCGAAGGCGTGGCCCGCGAGCCGGCCGAACAGATCGCCACCGCGCAAAAGGAAATCGCTCAACTGCTGCCGTGGATCGACCTCAGCACCACGCAATGGGCAACCCTGCGCGTCGATCGCGCCGAGCCGCTGCAAACCGGCCTGACCCGCCCGGACAACGCGTTCCTCGCCGAAGAAGGTCGCTTGCTCGTCGGCTGGCCGACCAAACTGGCACTGGCGCCAGACTTCGCCGACCGCGTTATCGCCTCGCTGCAACGCGACGGCATCCAGCCGCAGGCAACCGAGCCGCTGCCGCCGCTGCCGAAACCACCGCTCGGTGTACCGGCGTGGGAGCAACTGCTGCCATGACCATCGCCACTCTGCACGAACTGCATCGCCCACTGGGCAGCACCGGCCTGACGGTTTCGCCGCTGGGCCTGGGCACGGTCAAACTCGGCCGCGATCAAGGGGTGAAATACCCCAATGGCTTTCAGATTCCCGGCGATGACGAGGCGCGCATGCTGCTGCGCCAGGCGCGCGTCTTGGGAATCAACCTGATCGACACCGCACCGGCCTATGGTCGCAGCGAAGAACGCCTCGGTCCGCTGCTGCGCGGTCAGCGTCAGGATTGGGTGATTGTCAGCAAGGTCGGCGAGGAGTTTGCCGATGGCCTGTCGCGTCACGACTTCAGCGCCGCGCACACGCGGATGTCGGTCGAGCGCAGCCTGCAACGTCTGGAAACGGATTTTATCGATCTGGTCCTCGTGCACTCGGACGGTAACGACATGGCCATCCTCGAGCACGAAGAGGTCTACGTCACCCTCGCGGCGCTGAAGGCCGAGGGCAAGATTCGCGGCTTCGGGTTTTCCGGCAAAACCGTCGAAGGTGGCTTGAAAGCGCTGGAGCAAGGCGACTGTGCGATGGTCACCTACAATCTGAACGAACAAAACGAAAAGGCAGTCATTGACTATGCTGCTGCCCACGGCAAAGCCATTCTGGTGAAAAAAGCCCTGGCCAGCGGTCATGTCTGTCTGAGTCCGGGAGTCGATCCGGTGCGCGCCAGCTTCGAGTTGCTGTTCACTCATCCCGGCGTTGCCAGTGCTATTGTCGGCACGATCAATCCGCTGCACCTCGCCCATAACGTAGCGACCGTTGCCCAGGTCCTGCGTAGTCACTGACGCCGCCCCGCGGCCTTAAGCCAGGAGCCGATATGCCGCGCACGCTCATCCGCAAGAACCCGAGCAACTTCAAGACACTGCCGCTGTTCGTCGAAGCCACGCCCGAGGGCCTGAGCTATCAGAGCGTCGGCATGCCGCTGAACTTCGCCCAGACCCTGCAACGGCGCAAACCGGTCAGCGTCGCCGACAGCGAGCGCTTCGCGCTGGAACTGGCCAACCTCGGCGTGTCCGTGCGCCTGACCCTGCACTGGCAGAATCGCGATTACTGGGTGCTGGTGCGCCAGCGTCGGCAGGATCGCGGCGACGTGGTGCTGAAACTGATTTCCGGCTATGTGCCTGCTCATGAGCTGAACATTCCGCTGCACACGGCGATTCAGGAGATTGCTGAAGAGTGTCTGCTGGAAACCCCGGAAGGCTGGCTCGGCGGGCGTTTCAACGACACTTGGTTGCCGGCGCCCTACTCCGCTGCGCTGCATTACCGTGAGGCGTTGCCGTTTCGCCTGACGCCGTTGTCCGGTTCGGCGCGTCCGGTGCGCTGCGCCAACCTGCAATTGCTGGAGCGACCAAGGGCGTACGTGCATCTGCCGACGGCGTCCCTGCAATTGATCTATGACTTGCGCCTGGACGTGCCCAAGGAGGCGAAGTCCTTGAGCCTGTTTCATGTCGACGAGCGTCTGGAAGGCGATCAACTGGTGGCGCGGCTCGATCGCAAACGGCCAGACCTGTACTTGATGCCATTGCACGACGGCCAGCCGCTGCCTGAGTTGTACACCCTGAAAAAGGATCAACTGTATCCGGCGAGTACCCGCGGTCTGTATCTGGCCGAAAGCTTCGCGCGACAGGATGGCTGGCTGGTGCGTGATGAGCGGATTCGCTGGAAAGACTGGTTGCGCCAACAGGGCCTGACGCCAGCGGAGAAAGCCACTGGACTGGCACGCCTGCGCGGCAAGGCCAGGCAGCTGCTGAAGAAAATCGTACCGCGCAAGAAAGTGAATTCCTGAAAGCAAAAAATCGCAGCCTTCGACGACTCCTGCATTGGAATGTATTCCCCTGTAGGAGCTGCCGCAGGCTGCGATCTTTTGATCTTATTGGCCGCGGATCTTTTCCACGATCGCTGTCGTCGAGCTGTTTTCCACCAGCCCCAGGACTTTCACGGTGCCGCCGTAGGCGGTGACGATATCCGCGCCGACCACCTGATCGATTCCGTAATCGCCGCCCTTGACCAGCACGTCCGGCTTGACCTCGCGCAGCAGGTTTTCCGGTGTGCCTTCAGAGAAACTGATCACCCAGTCCACCGCGCCGAGACCGGCGAGTACCGCCATGCGGCGATCCACGCTGTTGATCGGCCGGCCCGGGCCTTTCAGGCGGCTGACCGAGGCGTCATCGTTGACTGCCACGATCAGGCGGTCGCCCTGAGCACGGGCCTGTTCCAGATAGGTGACATGGCCGGCATGCAGGATATCGAAGCAGCCATTGGTGAAAACAATCCGCTCGTTGTGCGCACGGGCATCGTCAACCGCCAGCAGCAGCTGCTCAAGTCCCAGCACGCCTCGCTCCGAACCTTCTTCGCGCTGAATGGCGCGGCGCAGTTCCGGGGCGCTGATCGCGGCGGTACCCAACTTGCCGACGACGATGCCTGCTGCCAGATTGGCCAGCGCCACGGCGTGCGGCAGTTCTTCGCCTGCGGCAATGGCCGCGGCCAGGGTCGAAATCACCGTATCGCCGGCACCGGTCACGTCGAACACTTCGCGGGCGCGGGCCGGCAGATGCAACGCCGGATGATCCGGACGCAGCAAGGTCATGCCGTGTTCACCACGGGTCACCAGCAGCGCGCCAAGGTCGAGCTCCTGCATCAGGACGGCGCCCTTGCTCACCAGTTCGTGCTCATCGGCGCAACCACCGACGATGGTTTCGAACTCGCTGAGATTCGGTGTGATCAGGCTGGCACCGCGGTAGATCGAAAAGTCCTTGCCCTTCGGATCAGCCAATACCGGTATACCTTTGGCACGGGCGGCCTGGATCAGGGCCTGGTGATTTTTCAGCGCGCCTTTACCGTAATCCGACAACACCAGCACCTTGATGCCTTCAAGCAACCCGTCAACCTGCGCGGCCAGTGCCAGAGCATCGGTGGCGAACACTTCTTCGAAATCGATACGCAGCAACTGCTGGTGCCGGCTCATAACCCTCAGCTTGACGATAGTCGGCTGGTGCGCGATGCGCTGAAACAAGGCGCGCACGCCCGCGCCCTTGAGACTGTTGCTCAGGCTGTCGGCGGCTTCGTCATCGCCGGTCACTCCCACCAGCGATGCCGGCGCACCCAGCGCGGCAATGTTGAGCGCAACGTTGGCGGCACCGCCCGGGCGATCCTCGATCTGCTCGACCTTGACCACCGGCACCGGCGCTTCAGGAGAAATCCGTGAGGTTCCGCCATGCCAGTAACGGTCGAGCATGACATCGCCGACCACCAAGACAGGGGCTTGATCGAATCGCGGCATCGACAATTTCATGGAGCAACCCACATACAAAATGAACAGGGGCGCGATATTAACAGGATCGCGCGCGCCGGGAATACACGAGGGTGAGGCTGGCCCACCCTCATCTGCAGATCAGGCAATGTCTTCAGCCGGGGCATCCAGCCCCATCGCATGCAGACGCGCGTAGTAGCCATTATGAGCAAGCAGTTGGGCATGAGTGCCGCGTTCGACGATCTCGCCCTGATCCATGACGAGGATCAGATCGGCCTTCTCGATGGTCGACAAACGGTGGGCAATCACCAGCGTGGTGCGGCCTTTCATGACATGGTCGAGTGCCGCCTGAATGTGCCGCTCGGACTCGGTATCAAGGGCCGACGTCGCTTCGTCGAGGATCAGCAGCGGGGCGTTTTTCAGCAAGGCCCGGGCAATCGCCAGGCGCTGACGCTGTCCGCCAGACAACAGCACACCGTTCTCGCCGACCTGGGTATCCAGGCCTTGAGGCATCTGCGCGATGAAGTCCATGGCAAATGCATCCCTGGCGGCTTTCTCGATATCTTCGCGAGGCGCGCCTGCCAGATCGCCGTAAGCGATGTTGTTGGCGATGGTGTCGTTGAACAGCGTCACGTGCTGGGTCACTTGCGCTACATGGCGGCGCAGATTGCGCAGACGATAGTCCTCGATTTCGACATCATCGAGCAGGATTTCGCCGGTCTCGTGGTGATAGAAGCGCGGAATGAGACTGGCCAGCGTCGATTTGCCGCTGCCGGAACGCCCGACCAGGGCGATCATCTGACCTGGCGACGCGGTGAAGCTGATGTTTTTCAGCACTTCCCGTTCAGTGCCCGGGTAAGTGAAGCTGAGGTTGTTCACCGCCAGATGGCCACTGACCCGATCACGCTCGATCGTACCGGTGTCGATTTCCGGCTCGACATCGAGCTGCTCGAAAATGCTTTCGGCGCCGGCCACACCTTTCTGAATGGTCGAGCTGACTTCAGACAATTGCCGGATCGGTTTGGGCAGCAAACCGGCAGCCGTGATGTACGCGACCAGATCACCGGCCGTTGCATCACCGCGCAGGAACAACACCAGGAACATCAACACCGCCATGGCGGTGTAGATCACCAGCTGCAGCATCGGCGTATACACCGCGCCAGTCTTGGTCATACGCAACTGTTTGTCGGTGTTGCTCTGGCTGGCCGCCGCAAAACGCTGCTGCTCATAAGCCTCGCCACCGAAACTGCGCACAACGCGATAGCCTTGAATGGTTTCGGAAGCCACGTGGGTGACGTCGCCCATGGCCACTTGAATCTTCTTGCTCTGCTTGCGGAATTTCTTGCTGGTGTTGCCGACCATGAACGCGATCACGGGCAGAATGGCCAGCATCACCAGAGTCAGTTTCCAGTTCATCCACAGCAGATAGGCGAACAGGAAAACCACGGTCAGGCCTTCGCGGATCACCACTTTGATGGCATCCGTGGCGGCGCCAGTGACCATGGTCACGTTGAAAGTGATACGCGAGATCAGATGACCCGAGTTATGGGTATCGAAATAGCGATTGGGCAGCACCAACAGCTTGTTGAACAGTTCGATACGCAGGTCATGCACCAGCCCCAACGAAACTCTCGCCAGGTAATAGTTGCCGAGAAACGAGCCGAGGCCTTGCCACGCTGCGATCAGGATGATCAGCAACGGCACAGCCATCAGCAATTGCACGTCTCGCAGATAGGGAACGTTGGGGAAGAGCACCGCTTCCGGGTTGCTCAGGCCATCGACAAAATACTTGAGAATCCCGGCCAGCATTGGTTGCGTGGAAGCAAAGATCACGAAGCCCACGATACTCAGCAGGAAAAGACCGATATAGGGTTTTACGTACCCCAACAGCCGAAAGTAGATTTTCAGGCTGGATTCCTGTTCCGCTTTGGGCGGTGCGTCAGTCATCGTAGAGCTCACTGGTTAAGAAGAACGCGAAATTTTATCACAAGCGCTGCCATTGGCCCGCGCCCATACCAAAACGCTGGCAAGCCCCAACGGCAGCCAGCTGATGAACCACTCGGCGCGCGGGGTGCCGGTGAGGCTGGCAGCGTCGAATTGCATCGCCAGTGTCGAGAACAGCCAGATACCGATGATCCCCCGGGCATACAGCGTTTCCCGAACTTTCCACGCCTGGAAAATAACGGCGAACCAGACGGCAGACCACAACAGCAGTCCCGGCAGACCCAGCACGATCGCGACATGGGTGAACAGATTGTGGGCGTGATCGAAGGTCATGCCCGACCAGAAAACCCGGTAGTCCCCACCCAGGCCCAACCCACCCCAGGGATGTTGGGCAATCATATCCAGAGAGGCCATCAGAATCTGCGGACGAAAGGAAACTCCGCGCGCCAGCACCAACGGTTCGAACAGCCACAGCGCCACAATCGCCACCACCAGGGCCACGGCTGCGACGATTCGGCTGTGGCGGTCACGGCACCAGATCGGCATGGCCAGGATGGTCAGAAACAACGCCAGCGCCGCGCCTCGACTCTGACTCATCAGTACAAAGATACCCAGCACCGCCAACGCCAGTGTCCAGACCCCTTGCCACATCACGCCACGCGGCGCCCACAGGGCCAGCCACACCGCCGCCAGGCCGATGACATAGCCGCCGAGGATCGGATGCGCCAGCTCACCCAGCCCTTCCACCCGCGCAGACCAGGCGTTGCCGTCAATGACGTAGAACCTGACAATCGCCACCAGCGCCGTCACCGCCAATCCCAGCCCGCCCCACTGCATCAGGCGAATCAATCGCTCGGGGCGTCCGCTGGCGAACACCGGAAAAAACAGCAGGAACACCACGATATACAACAGACGCTTGGCCTCGCGCCCCGTTTCCGGTGCGTTTGTCCATGCCAGACTGATCAGCGACCAGACCAGCAATCCGAGCAATGGCAGGTAGATCCAGCGTTGTTCATGGAGCACTTCTCTGACGCGGTGCCGCGCAGCCCAGCCCAGCACTAGCGCCGGCAACCAGACGAGAGCCACCAGCCCCTGCTGGTAGACCTTGTTGGTGGGCGCTACGGCAATAGCCAGTAAAAACCACAAGAGCCCCATCGCCATCCATAGTTGCGCCCAGCGTGTTTCCTGCATCAATCTGCTCCTGACAAGGGTTCGCCCATGCGACGCGGCATGGTTAAAATCGAAACTTTTCGGCATCATTGCCCGCTACTACACCCCGCACTTTCGACAAGGCTTCCTACGATGCGATGCTCCCGGCTCTCACAAGCCGCTCTAGACCAAATGATCGACGCCGCCAAAGTTCTGGAAGCGGACAGCTATGGGCCGAAAGTCTACCTGCTGCAGGATGGGAAAATTCTCAAACTGTTTCGTCGCAAAAGGTTTTTTTCATCCGCCTTGTTTCGCCCCTACTCGAAGCGATTCATCGACAACGCCGTCGAGCTGCACAAACTCGGCGTGCCGACCTTGCAGATCCTCCAGTTCTTTCGCCTTGAGAAACCAGGCATGACCGCCGTGCTGTATGAGCCTCTGCCCGGGCAAACGCTGCGCCAGATCGCCGCAAAACAAGGTTTCAACTGGACTCAGGCATTGCCGGATCTGGCCGAGCTGATACGCAGCCTGCACCGCTCGGGCATCTATTTCCGCTCCCTGCATCTTGGCAACATCGTCGTCACACCAGACAACCGCATGGGCCTGATCGATGTCGCCGACATGCGCTTCACCCGCGGACCGTTGCCAAAGCGCTTGATCAAACGCAACCTGCAACATTTCGCCCGCTATATTGCGCGCGAAAAGCTGAACGACAGCTTTCCGATGCAGGCACTGGAGCGCGCGGTCTTGTCGTCATGAAAACAATGCGCGGGCAGCCTGGCTGAAGCTCGACCAGGCCTCGTCCGGAGCGAGCATCCTGTACTGCTCGGCATTGATCGCTTGAGATGAGGCACTGAAGGCGCGGTCGATGGCCTCGGCCCAGGCTTTCGTGTCATTGACCGGCGCATACCAGCCGGCGCTGCCCAGCTGTTCGCTGAACACCTCCAGATCGCTGCACAGCACCGGTACGCCGGCCATCACCGCCTCCTGCATCACCAGACCCAAGCCCTCTTCCAGCGAAGGGATGGCAACCCAGTCGAACGCACGATAAAGCTGCGCTGCTTCGTTCAGATGCCCGGTCAGCAAGACCTTCTCCTGCAAGCCAAGCGCGTCGATGCGCTGCTCCAGCGCCGCGCGTTTGGAGCCTTCGCCGATAATGACCAGGCGCAAGTCCGGGCGGCTGTCGAGTGCTGCGGCAAAGGCATCCAGCAAATAACCGAACCCCTTCTCGGAGACCAGCCGCCCTACCGCGCCCAATACCGGCGTATCGCCTTGCGGCAACCCCAACCGTGTCCGGGCTTGCTCGCGGGTGAACAGGTCAGCACGAAACGCTTCCGGATCGAACGCACTTCGCAACGGGGTGACAGGCATCTGCAGATCGCGGGCCAGTGAATCGGCGAGAGTGCTGGAAACGGCAACCAGTTTCAGCCGGGACGCAGGGATTGCCTGGAATAGAGCCTGGTCGCCGGCATTCAGTCGCGCCGAACCGTGGAAAATCACTACCGCGCGGATATGCGGCAGCTTCTTGAGGACCGGCAATAACGTGCGGGCAACGCCCATGCCGTCCAGCAGCAGCAATCGAGCGTCACTGTCCACGAGCGCCTGGCGAAACCTCGCCCGCATCACGGGTTTGGCCAAACGCCAGAAATGCCGGCCCTTCAGGCGGGCTGACGATAACTGCCACTCCCGGACCTCACCGACATCCACGCCGCACTCGGCTCCCTGCCCCTGGAGCAGCCAGGTTTTGACCACCGCCGACGGCGCAGCCTGAGAGAGTATCTGCTGATGCACTTTATGGATTGATGCGAACGGAGCGCCACCGGCCCACATGATATTGAGAATATTCATAGGGCAGAAAGCCGTTGCACGGATTTGCGGGGACAAGCTGCGCGGTACTCGAACTCAGTTGATGAACCAGCCAATGCAGACTCCCAGCAACAGAAACAAGGCAAATTTGATCTGTTCGCGGCGATTGCGGCGCGCTTTGCGTTCACGCTCGACATCCGTTTGCACGTGCAGACCGAAACCGGTGTGCATGACCGCGTCTGCCTCGAGTATCAAGGCGTCCCTGTTCAGTTGTGAGTAGCGCTGTGACAAGGCCTTCTCGCCACCATGGCCGGCGAAAGGCGCACACAACCGATAATCCTCGAGTCGGCGCAACCCCGGGTTCAGCGAGAACCCTTGCCACTCCGGCTTGTCGGAAATCAGCGGATAACAGGCGACGCCATCGACAATCTCGCGCGCGCCCAAGTGGATGTATGGGCTGTGAACACGCAGATCGTGATTATAGCTGCGCAACCAGATCTGCAGAATTTCCGGCCGCGCTTGCAGAATGGTCATCGAGTCTTCGACGAACCCCGGACGATAGAACTCCCAGTCATCTTCGCAATGAAAAATGTAGGGGGTGCTGACGTGTCCGTAGGCCAGGTCGATCGAAGCCAACTGGCCCAGCTTCGGACGATTGACGAAAACCGTGCAATGCTCTTTCCAGTGGGCAGGCAGAATCCCGGCAACGCCTTCGTCGCCGGCATCTTCGGTGATGAACACTTCACGAATGGGTGCCGTGTTGTACCGGTCGAAGCTATCGAGAGTGGCCTTGAGCAGATCGAGTCGACCGCAGCTGGTAACCACCAATGTAATCTGGCTTTCTTTGGAAAATTGCACCGATATCTCGTTAATCAGAAGTCGCCAGCAATATCACTGGCTATATGACACTTGTCAAATGCCCACTTTCAGGCGGATTTTTTCCAGCAGGCTCAGCGGCGCCCGATCACGCAACGGCGGCTCAAGTTCTTCAACGATGCGCTGACCGATCCGCGCGAAGCTGAACTGCTCCACCGCCAGTTCGCGACCGTTGTCAGCGATGCGTTGCGCCAGTTGCGGATCCTCGCGCAGCGTGGCCAGCTTTTCCTGCAACTGCGCGATCGTCTGATAGAACACCACGTTGTGCATGTCCTGCAAACCCAGCGCCGCAGCTTCGGCGGCGCCTTGATCATATGCCAGCAGGACGCAGCCGCAAGCCATGGCTTCGAAGTTCTTGATCATGAACTCGCCCATGCCTACGTCCGCGCTGACAAAAAAACGGATACGGTTGAGCGTGTCAACGTACTCGCCGCCGGACTTGGTCCGCGTCACCAGCAGCGGCTCGACCTGGCCCAGTTCATCCAGCAGCGCCTTGCGGCCACTGTAGGCCACACTGTTGGTGCTGCCGACGAAGGCGAGTTCGATATCCCGCTCGCGCCCCTGGTCCTGCAATTGCGTCTGATCGTAGCCCTTGGGCACGAACACGGCGTCGAAGCCCTCCGAGCGCAGGCGCTCGGCCACCACGAAACCGGAACTGATCACCCGTGCCCACGGCAAACGCCGATAGTGCGCACTGAACTTGCCGGTGTACTTGCAGGGGATGTAATTCTGATAGGCATCGTGCTCCAGAATCACCAGATTGGGGATAGTGCGGATAAACCCGACCTGCCGGATCTCCTGCTTGAAGCGCAGGAAAAACACGATGCGGTCATAGCGGGTAACATCGACTTCGCGGCGGAAATATCGCCGCAGATTGCGCTGCTCGTCACCGCTCAACCAGCGCAGATCGCACTCACAATGGGCGGCGACACCCTCATACAAACGATCGAGAATGGCCCGTTGATCTTTCTGCACCAGAAATAGAACTTTCATTGTCTTCCTTGCCGCAACAGCAACCCGAGCAAACCTGAACATGCCCGCCCGCAAGAAAGTCTTGCGCGGGCGCCTGTGTCGTTACAAACGCCAGAACAGTTCGTGTCGCCGAACCGCCTTGCGGAAAAATTCGTTTTCGCCATAAGGCGAACCGGCGCGCCCAGCCAGCAATCGCTGCAAGCTTCGACGCAAGCGACGCTTGAACGGCGCGGGCGGCTGCAGGTCATGCATCATGCCCAGGGCCATGGCCTTGTCACGCTGCTGCTCCACGGACAACGTCATGCATACAGGCTGCACCGGCACGCCAGCATCAAAGGCTGGCGGCAGCGCCACGCCATCGCCACTATTGCCCATCGGCCACCGGTCGTTATCGTGCAGATGGTTGGCATAACCGAGCAGCGTCGGCTGCCAGTCCAGCCCCCCCAACACTTCAAGCACAGCCTGCTGCGCACAGATGTGGTCGGGGTGCGGGTCCAGCGTCGGATGCGGCAGCACGATAACGTCCGGACGCGCGCGCAGCATTGTTTCGCGCAGATCGGCCAGCAGATTGTTCCAGGTCGGCGCGCCATCGGCGTCACTTGGCAGAACAAACCGATTGAATTGACGGAACAGACGGGTATCGCTCAAATCCGCTTCGCGCGAACCCACCGGTTGCTCCGGCTTGTCCCGCATCGCGGCCAGTTGCAGGCAGAAATAGCCCAACTGCACGCAGCGTTCCTGGGGGACACCGGCCCATTGCGGTACGGTGAGGCTGTCCCAGGCGCGCAAGCGTCCCTTCAGCCGCGCGGCGTCGACCTTGCTCATGCCCATCTGCTGATAATGTTCGGCCTCGATTTCGCCAGCGGTCAGGGTGACGATCCAGGCTTCATCGGCCTGACTGTACAACCCGAACGCCGCCAGCTCCGCATCGTCGGCGTGAGGGGCAATGACCATGACCCGCTGGCGACGATAATCAGCGTGTTCCAGCGCCCACAGTACCGGCTCGCCCGACACTCGACAGAAACGGCCGCGCAGACGCAATACTCCTTCGGACAACGCTTGCGCCTGACCGCTGAGGTTCAGGTAGCGCAGGCCGCCGACACCGCGTTCAAAGGTTTGCACGTCAGGATTGGCGCCGCCCGACAACTCGACCCGAGGATCGAAGAAACGTCCCAGCCAAGTGCCTTTGACCCGCACCGCCAGGATCAGCGTGGCATCGTCGGCCAGCATCACACCTTCATCCAGACGCAACTGCTCGCCGTTCAGATGCACCTTAGGCTGCGGCGTATACGCCGGGAAGCTGTATTGGTAATCGTCGCCGGGCGCGTAGAAAAGATGATCGGCAAACCACGCCTCATGGGCGATCCAGCCGCCAATCAGCAACACCGGGGCCAGCCACCAGGCAACCAGTACGCTCAGCGCGATGATGGCGGCCAGCGCGACCAACACAGCCACGCGCTTGTTGCGTCGATGGCGTCTGAGCAATTGCTGTTTGCGGCTCATGGTCTGACTCATACGGTGAACACCGGCACAGGGTTGCACCAGCGGTCCTTGTATTCACGGTCAGCGCGACCGAACGAAAAACGCAACGGCTTGCCGAGTGCCCGTGCGTGTTCCCAGGCGCTTTGCGTATTGAGAAAGCTCAGCACGCTGCCGGGGCTGAACTCGCGGGTTTCGGGATCCACGCCGCCATTCACGTATTCGACACTGATCCATTCTGCCGCCTCAACGCGGTAGACCAATTGAATCGCAATCGGCGCATCGTTGAGGAAAATGACCGAGCCGATCAACAGCTCGCGCAGCAACTCGATGACCTCGGCCATGCGCGCCGCGCCGGTCGCCGGAAAGCCCCAGCGGCGCTGAAACAGATCGCAGTACATCGCGGCCAGCTCAACGCTGGAAAACTCGCTGACCGCTCGCACCACACCGCCCGCTTCTTCCAGCAGACGCAATTCGCGACGCTGGTTGTAGCGGAACTTTTTCGACAATTCTTCCGGCGTGCGGGCCATGGCCAGTTGTTCAGCCTGCAACTTCAGGCCACTGAAACGGCCTTCGTTGAGTGCCGACAGATAGCGCGCCCGATGCCGCAGCGGTGCCTGAGCATCGACGGCGGCCGGCAGAATCAGCTCGGCATTGCCGAGGTCGAACAGGCCTTTCTTGCCGTTGCGTTTGAGCACGTCCTTGGACAACGCCAGGTCGCGTCCCCAGGTAGCGATGGCGGCTTCAACCTCGCCCTGCTGCTGCCAGGCCAGATAACGCACCGGGATCCCGGCCAAGTCGGCCAGGCGCTCGATGACCAGCGGATGTGTCGCGACACTGCCGCCATAACGTTGCCAGGCAGTGGCGTAGGTCGAGGCGTCAACGGGCGACCAGCCACGTTCGCGCCAGCCTTGAAATCGGTTGAGCATCAGCCCCTCGTTGCCAGATCGGTAACTGGCGGCAGGCGCCAGAAGGTCTCGCGCACCGCACGGTCGGAGAAACGCTCATGCAGTCGCTCGAGCATCATCTGCGCACATTGACGACGCTGCGGCTCATCCATCGCGGCCAGATGTTGCAGCCCCTGAGCCAGATGTTCGGCATCGCCCAATGGAAACAGGATGCCCACACCCTCCACCACTTCCTTCGCCCCGCCGCACGCGGTGGCCAGCAACGGTAAGCCGGCGGCCATGGCCTCCAGCAAGACCATGCCGAACGGTTCATGATCGGAGCTCAAGGCGAACACATCGAAGGCGCGGAAATAATTGCGCGCATCAGGCACCTGACCGAGAAACAGCACTCGGTCGGCAATGCCCAGCTCACGGGCCAGCCCCTTGAGATCCTGCTCCAGGCGACCACTGCCGAGAATGACCAACTGACTGTGGTCCGGCAGGCCTGGCAGCGCCTGGGCAAACCCGCGCAGCAACGTGGCCTGATCCTTGTCCGGGTGCAGGCGGCCGACGTTACCGACAATCCAGGCATCCGGCGACAGCCCGAGGATCTGCCGCGCTTCTTCGGAAGGTACCTGACGGGCTTGCAGTGCAGGCACATCGATGCGGTTGTACAACGTCTGGATTCGGCTTGCCGGCCATTTCGGCAGGCAGCGCCGCATGTCGTCACGCACTGCATCCGACACGCCGAGAAGGCTCAGGCGCTGGCGGAAAATATGCGCGAACAACTTGCGCGTCCCACGCTGGTAATCGCCGAACGCGTGGTGCACACCAATGACCGGCAGCGATGTGCCGAGCAAGGCGATATAGATCGGCTTGAAGCGATGGGCGATGCAAAGACTGAAATTGCGTGAGGCGACGATCTTGCGCAGATCGCCGATAGCCCCCAGTTTCAGGCCACGAATGGCCTTGGAGCTGTACTCCATGAACAACACTTCATCGGAAGCACACGCTGCGGCCACCTCGCTATCGGCGGCCCCGGTCAGAAACACCGTGGTCACCCGATAGCCGGTGCCGGCAAACAGGCTGGCGTACTGCCGCGCGCAGTCCAGGAACGGCCCGTCATAGCCGTGACAGAACTGCAGCACATGGCGTTCAGCCGAGCGAGTCATAAGCGTTGGCGCCCTCTTTGACCACCAGAATGTCTTCCATGATCAGGTACTGCAGATCCGAGCCGAAAAACATGTTCAGCGCGTCGGTCGGCGAGCAGATCATCGGTTCGCCACGACGGTTGAGCGAAGTGTTCAGCGACACGCCGTTACCGGTGAGGTTTTCCAGCGCCTTCATCATGTCGTAGTAGCGCGGGTTGTATTCGCGCTTGAGCACCTGGGCACGGGAAGTACCGTCCTCATGGACGACTTCCGGCACGCGGGTTTTCCATTCTTCGGCGACTTCGAAGGTGAAGGTCATGAACGGCGCCGGGTGATCGATCTTGATCATCTGTGGAGCGACGGTGTCGAGCATCGACGGGCAGAAAGGCCTCCAGCGCTCGCGGAACTTGATCTGGTGGTTGATGCGGTCGGCGACACCGGCCACGCTCGGGCAGCCGATGATCGAACGACCACCCAACGCACGCGGACCGAACTCCATACGGCCCTGGAACCAGGCGACCGGGTTGCCATCGACCATGATCTGGGCGATCTGCTCCGGCATGTTGTCGAGCTTGCGCCAGGTCGGCTTGTTCTCGTGCCGGGCACACGCAGCAATCACGTCCTCGTTGCTGTACGACGGGCCGAGATAGACGTGTTCCATCTTCTCGACCGGTACGCCACGGGCGTGCGACACGTAAGCGGCAGCGCCGACTGCGGTGCCGGCATCGCCGGACGCAGGCTGTACGAACAGCTCTTTGATGTCGTCGCGAGCGATGATTTTCTGGTTCAGCTTGACGTTCAACGCACAGCCACCAGCGAAAGCCAGTTTGCCGGTTTCCTTGAGCACGTCGCCCAGATAGTGGTCGATCATCTGAAGCGCCAGCTTCTCGAACAGTGCTTGCATGCTCGCGGCGTAGTGGATGTACGGCTCGTCGGCGATGTCGCCTTCGCGCTTCGGACCCAGCCACTCGATCAGCTTCGGCGAGAAGTAGAAACCCTTGCCCTTCTCTTTATAGCGACGCAGGCCGATCACGTTGGCGTAGTCGGTGTTGATCACCAGCTCGCCATTTTCGAACGAGGCCAGACGTGAGAAATCGTACTTGCTGGCATCGCCGTATGGCGCCATGCCCATGACCTTGAACTCGCCGTCGAGCATCTCGAAACCGAGGAATTCGGTGATCGCACCGTACAGACCACCGAGGGAATCCGGGTCGAAGAATTCCTTGATCTTGTGGATCTTGCCGTTTTCGCCGTAACCGAAGAAGGTCGTGGCGTATTCGCCTTTACCGTCGATGCCGAGGATTGCGGTTTTTTCCTTGAAACCGGAGCAGTGATAAGCACTGGAGGCATGTGCCAGGTGATGCTCGACCGGCTCGATCTTGATTTTCTTCGGATCGAAGCCCAGTTGCTCGAGGCACCAGACGATCTTGTTGCGATAGCGCTTGTAGCGACGGTTGCCCATCAGGATCGCATCGAGAGCACGATCCGGGGCGTACCAGTAGCGCTTGGCGTAGTGCCAGCGGGCCTTGCCGAACAGGCTGATCGGGGCGAAAGGAATCGCCACCACGTCAACGTCGGACGGTTTGATGCCGGCTTGCTCGAGGCAGAATTTCGCCGATTCGTAGGGCATGCGGTTCTTTGCATGTTTATCGCGTACGAAGCGCTCTTCCTCAGCCGCCGCGACCAGCTTGCCGTCGATGTACAAGGCTGCGGAAGGATCATGGCTAAGGGCGCCGGACAGGCCAAGAATCGTCAATGCCACAGGGGTCTAGCCTCTTTAGTCTGCATGCAGGCGCGATGCGCCTTGAAAATTGATGTGCCCTCGCACAGGGCGAGTGGCAGCTAAAGGGCGGGATTATAGCGTAAACATGACGGGAATTACCTTGTACGAATTGCCACCTGCGCGATTGATCCGATTCAACGAGTCCAACGACTCAATAGCCGTCTCTGCGCCAGTAAATACTCAGATTTGAATCGGTAATCTGCCGATAGACCGTGTAAGGCAACGAAAGCGTATCGAACACGGCGGACAGCGGAAGATCAAGCAACACAAAGGGCGCCAGCATGCCCGTAGGATCAGGCGGCGCATTCAGAGTGCAAAAATCGAAGGCCAGGCCACTGTAGATGCGCGGAATCGACTGGCAGTAGGTCTTCTTTTTGCGCAGGTCACGGGCAGCATCGGCGTCGCCCTGCAAAACGGTCGAGACACTGCCACAGCCTGAGAGAACTGCAGACATTACGCCCAGCGTCAGAATTTTTTTCATGCTCAAGATTCGCCCTCCGAGATCGTCAGGCAAATTAGCATCGAGCCCGAGCAGGGCACAGTTCATGGCTTCTGGAGAAGTTGTAGGACAGATCGCTGTATTTTGTCCGCTACTGCCCACAGACTCCGTTTCGCAGTGGACCAGGTCCTTTGCAAGAACGAGTCTGCTCGTGAGAAGAACTCACCCTGCGCTGGAGACTTCTTTCGGCAACCGCTGATCAATGACCTGGTACAACGCGCTGCTTTCAGGCCAGTTGCGCATGAACCGCGCGCGATCGCGGGCGTAGGCCGGGGCGAAGCTGGCGACCGATGCGTGCTGACGCATCGAGTCGAGATCGATCAGCGCCCAGCGATCCGCCTGCCAAAACAGGTTGTGGCCCTTGAAATCGCCATGACTGATGCGCTCGGCGATCAATCGGGCAAACAATTGATCAAGCGCCAGCAACTCGGCTTCCGGCGCCTGGCCATTTTCCACGTACGGCGCAAAGCGCTCGATGATGTCCGGCCCGGGCAGGAACTCGGTGACCAGATAGGCACTGCGGCGCAGCCACAAAAAACGCTTTTCCAGTACCGCCAGCGGTTTCGGCGTGGCGATGCCCAGGAACGCCAGGCGATTGCCTTCACGCCACGAATGCCAGGCCCGGCTCGGGCGCCAGAAGCGCTTGAGCCAATGGGCGAAATTCTTGATGTTGTAGCGCTTGATAACCAGAGCTCGCCCGGCCACCTCGACTCTGCCGACGCTGGCCGCGCCGCCGGTCTTGTACAGATGCCCCTGATCAAGCAAGGCGTCGGCCTGATCAAGCACCGGCAGCATGGCCGCTGCTTCTTCACGGCGAACGGCGCGCAGGGCAAATGCACCGCGCTGTACGGCAAACAGCGTGCATTCACGGCCGACCTTGTTCAGGTAGTCCCTGAGCCGCCAACTGCGCACCTTGTCGATCTGTTTCTGCAGAGCCTCCAGCGGCAAAGCATGTTCGCTGTTGCTCAACAGATAATAGACCAGCAACTCTTCGGTGAACGGCTCAAGTGACTTCGGAAGCTGAGCGAAAAACACCCCGAGGTTTTCCAGCACTTTTTGTCGGGACAGTGGCTGGCCCGCCGCTTCCGCACGAACTCCGGCGCCATCGATCAGGTACAACTGACCGCCGTGACGCAGCAGATTGTCCAGGTGCAGATCCTCCTGCCAGAGTCCTTTGCCATGCATCCGACCGATAGCGTCAAGCGCTTCGGCCAGAACGGCGGTCTGCTCATCGGCCAGTGCCGGCAGAGACTCGACCTCGGCCCAGGCATCACCGAGGCTCTCGGCACCCTCGAGGAATTCGAACAGCAGCCAGCCACCCTCACCGTCTTTCAGTCCATCGGCCAACAGCAGCGGCGTGGTCAGGCCTTGCGCCGCGAGCAGGCGCACACCGTCCAGCTCACGCTGAAAATGCCGGGCGGCCTTGCTGCCGACCAGCAACTTGGCCAATACCGGCCGACCGCGCCAGACGCCGGCGCCAACATAGCGCTGCCCGGGCAACACCCGCAGCAGGCTCAGCAACTGCAAATCCGCAACACCGGCGGCGTCCGCCAGGGTCACGGTCAGCGGCAGTGAGGGGGTACGCCCGGAGCGGGCCAGCTCGGACAATTGCATCAGCGGGTCTCCTTATGGCTGCGCCGCGCTGTCAGTCGGGTCAGCCAGCTGTCGAGCAGCGAGCTGTCAGTCGGCTGATCGAGATAAGCCGCGAGCAACTGGCGCAAGTCTGCCTCGCTCCATTGCGGCGCTCGCCGTTGCAACGGTTCCAGATCCTTGACCCGATCACGCATGCCGAACAGCAACGGCCGGGTTTTCTCCAGATCGATCAGCTGCGCCTCATAGCCGTCGCCGGTGGCGCGCAGGAAAATATGTTTGGGATAGAAACAGCCATGCACCTGACGCGCGCCGTGCAGCCGCCGCGCCAGCAGCCCGCAAGCCTTGAGAATCGCCGAATGCTGAGCGGCACTGAGCTGCGCCCAGCACGCCAGCAACGAATCCAGGTCGCTCCAGCCGTCCAGTGCACGGGTGAGCAGAATGGCGCGTACTTCCCCGGCGACCTTGCGCTCACCGAAAAACGCCGCCTGCAACGCCGGAATGCCCAACTTGCGGTAACGGCTGATGTTGCGAAATTCACGGGCAAAGCTTGGCTCGCCAAACGGCGCCTGCAAAGTTCGGGTCAGATAATTGCTCTGGCGCTTGAGGTAATAGCCCTGGCCCTCAAGATCGAGACGGAACACGCTGCTCCAGCCGCCACCGGCAGTGTTGGGCTCATCCACAGCTTCAAGCTGTTTGGCCCACAGTGCATCGAAATTGCCGAGACCGTGGCGCTCCAGCAGTGCGCGGTCCTGTTCGGCAAGAAAATCAGTCATTCGCGCCCCTCAAAAAATCTCACCACGTGGCGAATCCGCTTCTTGTCGGCGACATCGAGCCGATCACACTGGCGATACTGCTTGTAGAAGCGCAGGCGCTGGGTGTTGGACAGGTGATACTTGGCCAGTTTGTCGAGACAGGCGAGGTCCTTGGTGATCCGGTACTTGAGCCAGAAGCCGCGCCAGAATTCGCCGTTGGGGCAGTCGATGAGGAAGATGCGCGCCTGATCGTCGATCAGCAGATTGCGCCATTTCAAATCGTTATGCGTAAACCGATGGTCGTGCATGGTCCGGGTGTAACCGGCCAATTGCTGGCTGACACCGTCGACCCAGGCGCGATCCTTGAGCCTGGGATCCTTGCGCTCGGCCAGTGCCGAAAGGTCTTCGGTATTGGGCAGCTCACGGGTGATCATCGCACCCCGATCGTAGGCCGCGCCCCGCCGCTCCAGCCCCCAGGCCACCACCTCGGCCGTGGGGATACCCCACTTGGCGAAGCGCTTGAGGTTCTGCCATTCCATTTTTACACGCGGCTTGCCGAGGTAACGGCGCAGGCCCTTACCGGCGCCGACGTAGCGTTTGACGTAATAATTGACGCCGTCGCGCTGCACCCGAACCACCTCCGACAGCGGATCGCGGGTCAGGCGTTCGCCCTGCAAGGCAAATACGGCTTCGAGGCTGCCGAAATCTTCGGCGAGTTCGCCGTACTGCGGCTCAAGTGTCCAACCCGCCATCAGAGCGCATCCCCGTAACGCTGTTTACGCTCGTAGAGCTTGTCGGCCTTGCCTTGCAGCCAGCTCAGCAATGGCGCTTCTTCTGCCAGAATCTGCCGCAGCGGTTGCTGGAAATAGCCTTTGAGGAAACGCAGTTTGTCGCGGCGGGTCAGGCCGATGTCCAGCGCCGAGAAGTACAGCGCCGCCAGATCCTTGTTGCGCCAGCGCTGAGTGATCTTTGCGCGGGTCTGGGCTCGATGCAGGTCAATCACCGAGAGTTTGAAATCCTGCGGTGTGACCGGTTTGTCGGTGTGCAGCAGAAAATGGCAAATGTAGCAGTCACGGTGATTGACCCCGGCGCGGTGCATCATCCCGGTCATCCGCGCGACTTCGGCAATCAGCGCGCGCTTGAGTGTTGGCTCCGGCGGCTGCTTGACCCAGTCAATGCTGAAGTCTTCGAGGCTGATGGTCGGCGCGAGTTCTTCGGTGACGATGAACGAATGCTGATCCGCCGGGTTGCTGCCTTTCTCGCCGTAGGCGACGGCAGTCATGGTCGGCACGCCGGCTTCCTGCAGACGCTGAATGGCTTTCCACTCCTGACCCGCGCCGAGCACCGGCAGCTTGGCGGTCAGCAGGTTCTTGAAGATCTCGCCCCAGCCGATGCCACGGTGGATTTTCACAAAAAACCCGTTGCCGTCGACTTCCGTGCGCAATGTCCGGCGCGCTTCCAGCTCGCGGTACACCTCGCCCTGCAAGCCTTCGACTTCGGCGAACGGGTCGCGTCCGGCCCAAAGGCTTTTGAACGGTTCAGCCAGCATCAACTTCATTAAGCGTGCTCCGCCAGAATCACATCCGCCGCGTGCTGCGGCATGCTGTAGAGGTCGGCCGTCTCGGCGAAGGCCAGACCGTTGCGGCTCCAGGCCGCCCGTGCAGCGTCGTCGCTCAACATCTCGGTCAGGTATCGGGTCAGCTGCGCCTGCTCGAATGGCTCGTCCAGCACTCGCCCGGCATCGGCTTCGGCGATGTAATGGGCGTAACCGCAGACCGCACTGACCAGCACCGGCAAACCGGCCACCAGTGCTTCAAGCAGCACGGTGCCGGTGTTTTCGTTGTAGGCCGGGTGGATCAACAGGTCGGCACCGAGCAGGAAACGCGGGATATCGCTGCGCCCTTTGAGGAAGGTCACATTGTCGCCCAGGCCCAGCGTCGCACTCTGCATCTGGAACAATTTGGGGTCATCCTGGCCGATTACAAACAGCCGGGTGCGTTTTCTCAACTCGGCCGGCAGCGCGGCCAGCGCCTTGAGGCTGCGATCAACACCCTTGGTCTTGAAGCCGGAGCCGATCTGCACCAGCAGCAACTCGTCGTCCTTGAGATTGAATTCAGCGCGGAAACCGGCGCGAATCTCATCGGCATCCGCCGGCCGCCGACGATCCTGGGCAATGCCCGGCGGCAGCAGGTGGAAGCGCTCGAGCGGCGTGTCGTAATACTTGATGAACAGCGGCTGCTGCACTTCGGAAATCATCAGCACTTCGGTCTTCGCGTCTTTGGCGAACACCGCGCGCTCGTACTCGGCGAAGTGGCGATAGCGACCCCAGCGGCGATAAAGCGAGTTGCGCAGATTTTGCGCCTTGTCTTCGAAGCAGCCGTCGGCGGCGTAGTAGACGTCCAGGCCCGGCATCTTGTTGAAGCCGATCAAGCGATCGACCGGACGCTTGGCCAGATCCGCTGCCATCCACGCGCTGAGCTTTTCGTTGCGACGGTGGTTGAAGAACGCTTTGACCGGCGCCACCAGCACTTCGAAACCCGGCGGCACGTCGCCTTCCCAGATCAGCGTGTAGACGCGAATCTGATGGCCGCGCTTCTGGCATTCGAGAGCGATGCGCATGAAGTCGCGCTGCAAGCCACCGAACGGGAAATATTTGTACAGGACAAATGCCAATTGCATCAGCGCAGCTCCTCAGCCATTAACAACGTGCTCAGTCGGCTGGCGACACGCTCGGGGTTCACACGCGTGAAGCACAAAGGCTGCTCGCGTTTCAGGTCAAACTGACGGGCATCCTGCGCGGTCGGTTGATAGGTACATTTTTTCTGCATGCAGGGCGCGCACGGGAAGTCGCTGGCCAGATGAATCTGCAGCTTGCCGTAAGCGCCGGTCAGGCCCGGGTTGGTCGGGCCGAACAACGAAATCGTCGGCACATCCAGCGCAGCGGCCAGATGGCCGAGACCGGTGTCCACCGCCACGCAAGCCTGCGCGCCGGCGAGCACTTTGCCAACGCCAGCCAGATTGAGTTTCGGCAGCACCTCAGCGTGCTTGAAGCCGGCGGCGATGCGTTCGGCGCGGGCCTTTTCCTGTGGGTTGCCCCACGGCAGCTTCACGCCAACGCCGAGGTAGCCGACCCGCTCGGTCAGCTCGCGCCAGTAGTGTTCCGGCCAGTGCTTGGTGTCCCAAGTGGTGCCGTGGAGGAACACCACGTAAGCGTTCTTGCGTGGCAACTCGACCAGTCGCTCGACGTTGAGGCCGTAATCGCCGAGGCCTTTGGGCAAGTCGTAACCCAGAGCGATGGCGAATAACTGGCGTACGCGCTCGACGGCGTGCTGACCACGGGCGACAGCGAGTTTGCGATCGTAGAAGCGCGCGGCTATCGGTTCGCGCGCGGAGGTTTTATCGAGGCCGGCCACCGGGGCTTTGACGTAGCGGGTCAGCCAGGCACTTTTCAGCAGGCCTTGGGCATCGATCACCAGATCGTATTTATTGGCGCGCACGCTTTGCTTGAAGCGTTTCCACTCGCCGCTGGTGATGGTTTTCCAAAGATTCTTGCGCCAGCGGCGGATCGCCACCGGAATCACTTTATCGACCGCCGGGTGCCAGCTCGGAATCTCGGCGAAGCCCTCTTCCACCACCCAGTCGAACTTGATCCCCGGGATCGCGCGCGCAGCGTCGGTCAGCGCCGGCAACGCGTGAATCACGTCGCCCAGCGATGAGGTCTTGATCAACAATACCCGCAAGTTAATGAACCTCGACCACGGAGCCCTGCAACTTCTGCAAGGCATCGTTGACCGCTTCCGGCATCAGCTGACGCAGGCAGTTGTAATGGCCGAACCGGCAAGTGCGATCAAAGCACGGGCTGCATTCGATGCCCAGGCGCACGATCTCGACCTGCTCAGCCAGCGGCGGGGTGAAACCTGGCGAGGTCGAGCCGTATACCGCGACCAGCGGACGATTCAATGCCGCAGCTACGTGCATCAGGCCGGAGTCATTGGACACAACGGAATCGGCGCAGGACAGCAGGTCAATGGCCTCGGCCAGCGAGGTGCCGCCGCTGAGGTTGACCGATTCTTCGCGCAGGCCCGGGATCAAACGTGCGCGGATATCTTCGCCGACCGCGTGATCGTTTTTCGAGCCGAACAGCCACACCTGCCAGCCTTCGCGGATGCGCGCTTCGGCGACCTTGGCGTAATGCTCGGACGGCCAGCGCTTGGATTCGCCAAACTCGGCGCCGGGGCACAGGGCCAGGACCGGGCGATCGAGGCTCAGGCCGAACTTGACCAGTGCCGCCTCGCGGGTCACCGGGTCGATTTGCAGACTCGGGCGCGGGTACGGCTTCGGCAGTTCGGCGTTCGCTTCATAGGCCAAGGCCATGAAGCGCTCGATCATCAGCGGGTAGCGTTCTTTGTCGAGGGTACGCACGTCGTTGAGCAGGCCATAGCGGAATTCACCGCGCCAACCGGTGCGTTTCGGGATGCCGGCAAAAAACGGCACCAGCGCCGACTTCAGCGAGTTGGGCAGCAGGATCGCCTGATCGTACTGACCGCGCAGGGACTTGCCGATGCGTCGGCGTGTCGCCAGTTCCAGCGCGCCGTGGCCGAGCGGGAAGCTCAAGGCCTTGCGCACTTCGGGCATGCGCTCAAGGATCGGCCGGCTCCATTCGGGCGCCAGCACGTCGATTGCGCATTGCGGGTGGCGCTGCTTGAGACACTGAAACAGTGTCTGCGCCATCACCATGTCACCGACCCAACTGGGCCCAACGATCAGAATATTCATGTGGTTTCCAAAAACGAACCGGGGAGGCATTTACGCCTCCCCGCCTCGATAATCATTGTGGAAGCGGCGCTGCTGGCGATGGGTCATTTCCTTCAACATGACTGTCGACTGTCACTCCACTATCGCGAGCAGGCTCACTCCTACATTGTTTTGCATCTGTTCACATTACTGCGCTCAGCGCAGATCACTGTGGGAGCGAGCCTGCTCGCGAAGGGGCCGGCACGTTCAACATTGCTGTTGACTGACACTCCGCGTTCGCGAGCAGGCTCGCTCCCACCTTTTGAATCTCATTGTCTTCATTGGCGCTTTTTCAGCTTAGCCCCATCTCTTTCCATATCCGCAAAACCTGCCGGCGTTCGTCGGCAAACTGGTCGCCCGGTATCACCCCGGCGTCCTTCTGCAAGGCCTGCCGGTGGGCGGCGGAGCGGTAGGCCTTGTAGGCCTCGCGCAACAGACTGGCATCTTCGGCGGGCATCAGCCCTTCGTGTTCCAGCTCTTCCAGAATGCGGATGTTATCGGTCCAGCGCAGCAGCGGCGGATGGCTGTGCGACCACGCCAGGGCCGCGTATTGCACCATAAATTCAATATCGACGATACCTCCGGCGTCCTGCTTGAGGTCGAACGGCACGCCCGCGTCGAACGCATTCGCCGCCGTGCCGGCTGCGGTGCTGCGGGTGCCGAGGTTGTCGCGCATCTTGGCGCGCATCTCGCTGACTTCCTGTTGCAGCTTGGCCAGATCCCTAGGTTTGCCCAATACTTGCGCACGGACTTTTTCGAAGGCCTGGCCAACATCCTGACTGCCCACCAGCACCCGCGCGCGCACCAAGGCCTGATGCTCCCACGTCCAAGCTTCATTTTCCTGATAGCGGGCGAACGCGCCGAGGGAACTCACCAGCAACCCGGAAGCGCCGGACGGTCGCAGGCGCATATCCACTTCATACAGCTGACCGGAGTTGGTCTGCGCTGTGAGCAGGTGAATGATCCGCTGCCCCAGGCGCGTGAAGAACTGCGCGCCGTCGATGGATTTCGGCCCGTCGGTTTCCGCCTGCGGATCGCCGTCATGGATGAACACCAGATCCAGATCGGAACCATGCCCCAATTCGATACCGCCGACTTTGCCATAACCGACAATGATGAAGCCGGGATCGCACAGCGTACCGTCGGTGCGCAGCGGCGTGCCGTACTTGGCCACGGTCTGCCGCCAGGCCAGGGCCAGCACTTGTTCGAGAATCGCCTCGGCCAGCCAGGTCAGGTAATCGCTGACTTTCATCAACGGCAGACTGCCGGCGATTTCCGAGGCGGCGACGCGCAAGCGGTGCGCCAGTTTGAAATGGCGCAGGGCTTCCATTTGCTGCTCGAGGTCGTCCTCGGGAATTCGCGTCAGGCGTTCGCGCAACTCGGCCGCCAGTTCCGGCGCCAGCGGCGGCTTGAACAGCCGACCTTCGTTGAGCAATTCGTCGAGCAGCAGCGGGAAGCGCGTGATCTGCTCGGCAATCCACGGGCTCGCCGCACACAAGGTCAGCAGGCGGCGCAGCGCGCCGGGGTTTTCCGTGAGCAACACCAGATACGCCGAACGCCGCGCCACCGCTTCCACCAGTGGCAGCACGCGCTCGAGCACCAGATCGGGATTGTCATGCTCCACCGCTTGCGCAAGCAGTCGCGGAATAAAAGCATCGAGACGCTCGCGCCCCAGCCGCTGCATCGCGCGCAGTTGCGGACTGCCGCGCAAACCGGCCAGCGCCTTCAGGGCTTTACCGGCATCGACGAAACCGCCCTCCTGCAACTGCCGGCACGCGGCCTCCTCGTCCTGCTCTTCCTCCCACAGCGGCAGCCATTCACCACCGACCACCACTTCGCTTTCGCCGCCCTCTTCTTCGTCGGGATCAGCGATCACCTGGGCGAAATGCCAGGCCACGCGCCCGCGCCAGTACATCAGCTGTTCGTGGAATGCCGGCCAATCGGCGAAACCCAGCATGAAGGCGATGCGCGCCTGATCCTGCGCGCTGTCCGGCAGCATCTGCGTCTGACGGTCGGCAATCGCTTGAATGGCATGTTCGGTGTAACGCAGAAACTCGTAACCCTCGCGCAGTTCACTGACCACCGCCGGCGGCAGATAGCCCTGCCCTTCCAGCGTGCTCAACACCTTTAATAGAGGACGCTGTTGCAGGCTCAGATCGCGGCCACCGTGGATCAACTGAAAGGCCTGAGCGATGAACTCGACTTCACGAATGCCGCCGGAGCCGAGCTTGATGTTGTCGGCCATGCCTTTGCGGCGCACTTCCTGCTGGATCAGCTGCTTCATGGTGCGCAGCGCTTCGATCGCCGAGAAGTCCAGATAGCGCCGATAAACGAACGGCCGCAGCATATCGAGCAACTGCGCGCCGGCAACCTGATCGCCAGCCACCACCCGCGCCTTGATCATCGCGTAGCGTTCCCAGTCGCGGCCCTGATCCTGGTAATACTGCTCCAGCGCGTTGAAGCTGAGCACCAGCGCACCGGACGATCCGTATGGACGCAGGCGCATGTCGACGCGGAAAACGAAGCCGTCGACCGTCATCGGGTCGAGCGCCTTGATCAGACGCTGGCCGAGGCGGATGAAGAATTCCTGATTATCCAGCGAGCGTTTCACGCCGACGGTTTCGCCGCCTTCGGGGTAGGCGAAGATCAGGTCGATGTCGGAAGACAGATTCAGCTCGACCGCGCCGAGCTTGCCCATGCCGAGAATGACCATCTGCTGCGGCTCACCGCTGCGCCGGCCGGTGGGTGTGCCGAATTGCTCGCAATGGCGGCTGTACAGCCATTGATAAGCCTGATCGATGGTGGCGTCGGCCATGTCCGAGAGGTCACGGCAGGTCTGCACCAGATCGGCCTGACGGGTCAGGTCGCGCCAGATGATCCGCACCTGATGCCGTGCACGCTGGCGGCGCAAGGCGCGGCCGAGTTCGTCTTCGCTCTGCGCGCAGTTCACGGCGGCGGCGATCTGTGCGCACAGTTCGCCGGGCGCGAACGCCCGATCAAGTTCGCCGGACGCCACCAGCGACAGCAACATCAAAGGGTCACGAATGCTCTGTTCAATGACAAATTCGCTGGCGGCGCTGACGCGGGCGAATTGCGCCCAGCGCTCCGACGTCCAGTTCGACAGGCCGTGATCGTCTTCAAGGGCGGCGACGGACGTACGGAACGACTGCTCGGATCGGCTGACCAACGGCAGGAGAATGGCGGGCAGTTCGGCAAGCACGGGCAGGGTCATGGTCTATCCTTGATCGGCGTAATAAGGGCCGCTTGTAGTGAATGATGAAAACCCGCTACGTGAAGGACTGTCGAACAAAAGTTAGAAATAGCTGAAATTTCTTTTTCTTTGGCATCCAGCATCAAACTTTCACCTTATTCGGATGGAAATCGACCCGCCTTAACGATTATTCTCACAACGCAGTCGGAGGCCACAAGCCTTTCATCTGTAGTTTTACTACTCGTCTATACATTCGAAAGGCTGAAATGCCGGACGATTTGTAGTAAAACTACACGCCGCCGGAACAACCTGTCGGCAATCCAAGAATTTTAAATCGTCTGCCCACAAGGCCAGTCGCAAACTCAGGCAACCGATTCTGGAAGCCTTTCCGCCCTGGAGCAAGCCATGCAAGACCTCGATCCCGTCGAAACCCAGGAATGGCTGGACGCCCTGGAATCGGTTCTCGACAAAGAAGGCGAAGACCGTGCTCACTATCTGATGACCCGTATGGGCGAACTCGCGACCCGCAGCGGCTCGCAGCTCCCTTACGCGATCACCACGCCTTACCGCAACACGATCCCTGTTACCCACGAAGCACGCATGCCTGGCGACCTGTTCATGGAACGCCGCATTCGCTCGCTGGTACGCTGGAACGCGATGGCCATGGTTATGCGCACGAACCTGCGAGATTCGGACCTGGGTGGTCACATCTCCAGCTTCGCTTCCAGTGCGACCCTGTATGACATCGGCTTCAACTATTTCTTCCAGGCCCCGACCGACGAACACGGCGGCGACCTGATCTACTTCCAGGGCCACACCTCGCCAGGCGTTTACGCCCGCGCATTCATGGAAGGCCGCATCACCGAAGACCAGATGAACAACTTCCGTCAGGAAGTCGATGGTCAAGGCCTGTCGTCCTATCCGCACCCTTGGCTGATGCCTGACTTCTGGCAGTTCCCGACCGTATCGATGGGTCTGGGTCCGATCCAGGCGATCTACCAGGCGCGCTTCATGAAGTACCTGGAGCACCGCGGTTTCATCCAGCCGGGCAAACAGAAAGTCTGGTGCTTCCTGGGCGACGGCGAGTGCGACGAGCCGGAATCCCTGGGCGCGATCTCCCTGGCCGGCCGCGAGAAGCTGGACAACCTGATCTTCGTCATCAACTGCAACCTGCAGCGCCTCGACGGCCCGGTTCGCGGCAACGGCAAGATCATCCAGGAACTCGAAGGCGTGTTCCGTGGTGCGCAGTGGAACGTGACCAAAGTCATCTGGGGCCGTTTCTGGGACCCGCTGCTGGCCAAAGACGTCGACGGTATCCTGCAACGTCGCATGGACGAAGTCATCGACGGCGAGTACCAGAACTACAAAGCCAAAGACGGCGCGTTCGTTCGCGAGCATTTCTTCAACACGCCTGAACTCAAGGCGATGGTTGCCGATCTGTCCGACGACGAGATCTGGAAACTCAACCGTGGCGGCCACGACCCGTACAAGGTCTACGCGGCGTACCACGAAGCGGTCAACCACAAGGAACAACCGACCGTCATCCTCGCCAAGACCATCAAGGGTTATGGCACCGGTGCCGGCGAAGCGAAAAACACTGCGCACAACACCAAGAAAGTCGACGTCGACAGCCTGAAGCTGTTCCGCGACCGCTTCGACATCCCGGTCAAGGACGAAGAGCTGGAGAACCTGCCGTTCTTCAAACCAGAGCCAAACAGCGCCGAAGCCCGCTACCTCGCCGAGCGCCGTGCCGCACTGGGCGGTTTCGTGCCACAGCGCCGCGCGCAGAGCTTCAGCGTACCGACTCCGGATCTGGACACCCTCAAAGCCATCCTCGATGGCTCGGGCGACCGTGAAATTTCCACCACCATGGCTTTCGTGCGGATCCTCGCGCAACTGGTCAAGGACAAGGAAATCGGCCCGCGCATCGTCCCGATCATCCCGGACGAAGCCCGTACCTTCGGTATGGAAGGCATGTTCCGTCAGCTGGGTATCTACTCCTCCGTCGGCCAGCTCTACGAGCCAGTCGATAAGGACCAGGTGATGTTCTACAAGGAAGACCAGAAAGGTCAGATCCTTGAAGAAGGCATCAACGAAGCAGGCGCCATGAGCTCGTTCATCGCTGCCGGTACTTCGTACTCCAGCCACAACCAGCCGATGCTGCCGTTCTACATCTTCTACTCGATGTTCGGCTTCCAGCGTATCGGCGACCTGGCCTGGGCCGCTGGCGACAGCCGTACCCGTGGCTTCCTGATCGGCGGCACCGCTGGCCGCACCACCCTGAACGGTGAAGGTCTGCAGCACGAAGACGGTCACAGCCACCTGCTGGCCGCGACCATCCCGAACTGCCGCACCTACGATCCGACCTACGGCTACGAGCTGGCGGTGATCATTCAGGACGGCATGAAGAAGATGACCGAAGAGCAACAGGACATCTTCTACTACATCACCGTGATGAACGAGTCGTACCAGCAGCCAGCCATGCCGGCCGGTGCCGAAGAAGGCATCAAGAAAGGCATGTACCTGCTCGAGGAAGACACTCGCGATGCGGCGCACCACGTTCAGCTGATGGGCTCCGGCACCATCCTGCGTGAAGTGCGTGAAGCGGCGAAGATCCTGCGTGAAGAGTTCAACATCGGCGCTGACGTCTGGAGCGTTACCAGCTTCAACGAACTGCGTCGCGACGGCCTCGCCGTAGAGCGCAGCAACCGTCTCAAGCCTGGCCAGAAGCCTAAGCTGAGCTACGTCGAAGAGTGCCTGAACGGCCGTAAAGGTCCGGTCATTGCTTCTACCGACTACATGAAGCTGTTCGCCGAGCAGATCCGTCAGTGGGTACCGTCCAAGGAATTCAAAGTCCTGGGCACCGACGGTTTCGGCCGCAGCGACAGCCGCAAGAAACTGCGTCATTTCTTCGAAGTCGACCGTCATTTCGTGGTGTTGGCAGCCCTGGAAGCACTGGCTGACCGTGGTGATATCGAACCTAAGGTTGTGGCCGAAGCCATCGCCAAGTTCGGCATCGACCCGGAAAAACGCAACCCACTGGACTGCTGAGGAGACATTTTGTGAGCGAACTCATTCGCGTACCTGACATCGGCAGCGGTGAAGGTGAAGTAATTGAACTGTTTGTGAAGGTCGGCGACCGCATCGAAGCCGACCAGAGCATCCTTACCTTGGAATCGGACAAGGCCAGCATGGAAGTGCCGGCCCCGAAAGCCGGCGTCATCAAGAGCCTGAAAGTGAAGCTGGGCGACCGTCTGAAAGAAGGCGACGAACTGCTTGAGCTGGAAGTCGAGGGCGCCGCTGAAGCGGCACCTGCGCCTGCCGCTGCTCCTGCCAAAGCCGAAGAGAAACCGGCTGCGACACCTGCTGCTGCCGCGCCTGCCGCTGCTCCTGCTGCCGCTTCGGTACAGCAAGTGCACGTGCCGGACATCGGTTCGTCGGGCAAGGCACAGATCATCGAGATCCAGGTCAAGGTCGGCGACAGCGTCGAAGCTGATCAGTCGTTGATCACCTTGGAATCCGACAAGGCCAGCATGGAAATCCCGTCGCCTGCCGCTGGCGTGGTCAAGGCCATCAGCGTCAAGCTCAACGACGAAGTCGGCACTGGCGACCTGATTCTGGATCTGGAAGTGGCGGGTGCTGCGGCCCCTGCGGCTGCCGCTCCGGCCCAGGCTGCTGCACCGGCCGCTGCCGCTGCGCCTGCTCCGGCAGCCGCGCCAGCAGCACCGGTTGCCGACAGCGTTCAGGACATCCACGTTCCGGACATCGGCTCGGCTGGCAAAGCCAAGATCATCGAAGTGTTGGTCAAGGCGGGCGATACCGTTGAAGCCGACCAGTCGCTGATCACCCTGGAATCCGACAAGGCAAGCATGGAAATCCCATCGCCTGCCGCTGGCGTGGTGGAAAGCGTTTCCATCAAGCTGGATGACGAAGTCGGTACCGGCGACCTGATCCTCAAGCTGAAAGTCAAAGGCGCGGCCCCTGCTGCTGCCCCGGCTCCAGCTGCCGCAGCTCCGAGCGCTCCGGCACCTGCCGCTGCTGCTCCGGCCGCTGCACCTGCTGCCGCCGCTCCAGCCGCCGCACCGGCCAAGCCGGGCGCGAAAGTTCACGCCGGCCCTGCCGTGCGTCAACTGGCCCGTGAGTTCGGCGTCGAGCTGAGCGCCGTTGGCGCCAGCGGTCCGCACGGTCGCATCCTCAAGGAAGACGTGCAGGTTTACGTCAAGGCGATGATGCAGAAGGCCAAGGAAGCCCCGGCCGCTGCCGGCGGCGCTACCGGTGGTGCGGGCATTCCGCCGATTCCGGTGGTCGATTTCAGCCGTTTCGGCGAAATCGAAGAAGTGCCGATGACCCGACTGATGCAGGTCGGCGCCGCCAACCTGCACCGCAGCTGGCTGAACGTGCCACACGTGACGCAATTCGACTCGGCGGACATCACCGAGCTGGAAGCTTTCCGTGTTGCGCAGAAAGCCGTGGCCGAGAAGGCTGGCGTCAAGCTGACCATCCTGCCGCTGCTGCTCAAGACCTGCGCGCACTTGCTCAAGGAGCTGCCGGACTTCAACAGTTCGCTGGCGCCAAGCGGCAAGGCGATCATCCGCAAGAAATACGTGAACATCGGCTTCGCCGTCGACACTCCGGATGGCCTGCTGGTGCCGGTGATCAAGAACGTCGACCAGAAGAGCCTGCTGCAATTGGCAGCCGAAGCGGCTTCGCTGGCTGAGAAAGCCCGCACCAAGAAGCTGTCGTCGGACGAGATGCAAGGCGCCTGCTTCACCATTTCCAGCCTCGGCCATATTGGCGGCACCGGCTTCACGCCGATCGTCAACGCGCCGGAAGTGGCGATTCTTGGTGTTTCCAAGGCAACCATCCAGCCAGTCTGGGACGGCAAAGCCTTCCAGCCGAAGCTGATGCTGCCACTGTCGCTGTCCTACGATCACCGCGTGATCAACGGCGCTGCAGCGGCACGCTTCACTCAGCGTCTGGGCAGTCTGTTGGGCGACATCCGCACCATCCTGCTGTAACTCAAACGGCCCTCCGGCGACGGAGGGCCGCTTGCTGCACCCTTTCGAGCGCCACACGCTCGTACCTCAACCCCGTCAATTGACGGGGCTTTTTTTGCCTGAAATAAACCGGATCGCGCCTCTTTCCTACAACCTGCGCTGACATCGGCCACAGGTCTGGTCCACTTAACGCCAATATTTTCCGCCGCTGGCCAACTAACCTCTGCTCAGGAAAGTTGCTTCAACGCGCTCCGCTTATTTAAATCTTGTTTATTAAAATCTCGAACGGAATCGATCATGTTCAAACCGACTATCGGCCCCATCGTGGGCCACGCGACAACTAACGAAGTGCGCATTTTCATGCGCGGCGAACAACAGGACAAAAAACGTGTATTTGCCGGAGTTCGCGCTCGCAAGGCCGGCACGGAAAAATGGTCGAACAGCGTATTTGCACTTTTGAACCCGGCCAATGACATGTCGGGTGTACTGGTATTGCAGGATCTCGAAGCTGATTGTGAATACGAATATCAAGCCGGCTGGTTAAGCCCGATGAATCCGGTGCATACCATCGACACGGTCATTGAGTTTCCATTGCAATGGCCGCGACAGCTCTACCGCTTTCGCACCCGCACCGCGAAAGCCAGCCAGCCTCGGGGGTTTGTCGTCGGTTCGTGCCGTTATCTACGGATTACCGCTGGCGTCGCTTCCTTGCCGCAACTGGGCGACCGCATCTTTGGCTCGATCAATCGACTGGTCGAGAACAGTCATCTACCCGTCAGCGCGGTGATCATGACCGGAGATCAAGTGTATGTAGATGATTTGAATGTCATTGCTCCGGATCGCGAAGCCAAAGACATCCTGAAGAAATATCGAACGGCATTTTCGCAACCGAATATTCAGCGACTGATGTCCAATACATCGACTTACATGATGCTCGACGATCATGAAATAGAAGATAACTGGCCTGCCAATGCCACCGCAGCGGACGAGGACTTATATCGCAACGCCATGGCCGCTTATGAACTTTATCAAGCCAGCCACAGCCCGGTTTATGCATGTAATGAGAAGGGTCAGATAGACCGGGATACGTTGAAGCATTACTGGTATCAGTTTGGCGACAGCGATATCGCCTGGTTCGTCACCGACAGCCGCACCCGACGCAACTTGTCGAAGGATGACCGGCGCATTCTCGACATCGAGCAAGAACAGGCCCTGCTGCGATGGCTGATCCATAGCCCGGCGCGAGTGAAGTTCGTGGTGACCAGCGTGATGTTCTATCCCGATCGCAAGTTCAACGGTGACGATGCCTGGAAAGCATTTCCCGAACAGCGTCTGCGCCTGCTGGAAACCATCCGCACTCACCGGATCAAGAACGTGGTGTTCGTCTCCGGCGACGTTCATGGCTCTCTGACCAGTCGCCTGTCTCACAGCGAGGACGCCGATTTCGAAGTGCACACCATCGTGTCCTCGCCGCTGCACAACAGCAAATTGCTGCCGTATGCCAAGGCCTCGACGTTTATCCTCGATCAACCGCTGGTGCGCACGGCGGCAGGGGATTATCAGCACGAGCTCACCAGTGCAGTGGTGAGCCAAGACAATTTTGCGCATGTGGTCGTTGAGGCTGATCAGATATTGGTCAATTACCATGACCGCGATGGCAAGAAGTTGCAGTCGATCAGTATGAAATTGCGTTGAAACACCAAAAGATCGCAGCCTTCGGCAGCTCCTACACAAGGCGCATTACCCTGTTGGGGCTGCGTGAAGCTGCGATCTTCTGCTCATTTCAGTTGTGCACTGGAGAAATGTTCACTGCAGCCGACATATTCTTATAGCACTTGGCCTTCATCTCTCTTGTCAGTCGGTGCCGCAATGATGCAACCTTGCCGCAGCCAACAGACAAGAGGGCGAGAGCCCGGCGCATTCAGCATATTTCCAAGCGAGTTTCCTTCATGAAGAGCCAGCCCGATGCCGCCAGCCGTATGGCGGCCGAGGTAGTGACGCAGTTGCCTGTGCCCTCGCGGCTCGGCATGCTGCGTTTCGAGCGCTTGAATGAAGCGAGTTGGGCAATGCTGTTCCTCGATCCCAACTGCGAACGCCAGTTTGGCCAGCCGGCCGTCGAGCTCTGCGCACTGGTCGGCTCGCCTTACGCCAGCCTGATGGAGCCCGAGGCGCGCTATCAACTGCACGATGCGATCCAGCAGCAACTGAGCAAAAGCGCACATTACGTCGTGCGCTACACCCTGCACACCGCCGCCGGCGCGTTGAACATCCTCGAGCTGGGTGAAGCCTACAAACAGCACAACCGGCATTTGCTGCGCGGCTACCTGCTGGCGGTCGACGAGGTGTTCGACGAAACCCAGGCGCTGCCTTCGGTGGATCTGGAAACCCAGAACTCGCGCCTGCAAATCGCCCTTGAGCTGAACCAGCGTGCCCAGCAGGAACAACTGCAGCATCTGGAGCGCGTGCGTGCCCAGCAGGATCTGATTCTGCTGCTCGCACGCCAGCGCTACAGCACGCACAACTCGCTGCAGGAAGCCGCTGAACTGATCACCCGCTGCGCCTGCGATATCTACGAGATCGACTGCGCCAGCCTGTGGAACCTCGAAGGCCAGCGCTTGCTGCCGATCTCCGCTTACCATCGCGCGACCCAGGAATACATCCTGCCGGAGCCGATCGATATCAGCGGCTTCCCCGACTACATGGAAGCCCTGCACAGCAGCCGCGCCATCGATGCCCATAACGCCATGCACGACCCGCGTACCCGCGAGATGGCCGAGGCGATGCGTCCGCGTGACGTCAACGCCATGCTCGATGCCAGCATTCGCGTCGACGGCCAGGTAGTCGGCGTGTTGTGCCTGGAACAGACCGGCGTCACCCGCGCCTGGCAGTCCGACGAAATCGCCTTTGCCGGCGAACTGGCCGACCAGTTCGCACAAGTGATCAACAACCATAACCGACGCACTGCCACCAGCGCCCTGCACCTGTTTCAGCGCGCGGTCGAGCAAAGCGCCAACGCCTTTTTGCTGGTCAACTGCGACGGCGTGGTCGAGTACGTCAACCCGAGCTTCACCGCGATCACCCAGTACACAACCGAGGAAGTCCACGGTCAGCGCTTGTCGGAATTGCCGGCGCTGGAAAATCTCAGCGAACTGCTGTTCGACGCACCTTCGGCGCTGGCCCAGAGCAACAGCTGGCAGGGCGAATTCAAGAGTCGACGCAAGAACCTCGAACCGTACTGGGGCCAGCTGTCGATCTCCAAGGTCTATGGCGATAACCGTGAGCTGACGCATTACATCGGCATCTACGAAGACATCACTCAGACCAAATTGGCCCAGCAACGCATCGAGCGCCTGGCCTACACCGACAACCTGACCAACCTCGGCAACCGTCCGGCATTCATCCGCAATCTCGATGAGCGCTTCGCCCGCGACAGCGATACGCCGATCAGCCTGTTGCTGGTGGACATCGACAACTTCAAGCGGATCAACGACAGCCTCGGTCACCAGACCGGCGACAAACTGTTGATCAGCCTCGCCCGGCGCTTGCGCAACAGCCTCAGCCCGAGTGGCAGTCTGGCGCGTTTTGCCAGTAACGAGTTCGCCGTGTTGCTCGACGACACCGATCTTGAAGCCGGGCAGCAGATCGCCAGTCAATTGCTGATGACCCTCGACAAGCCGATGTTCGTCGACAATCAGCTGATCAGCGTCACCGGCTCCGTGGGCCTGGCCTGCGCGCCACTGCACGGGCGCGATCCGCAAACCCTGATGCGCAACGCCGGTCTGGCACTGCACAAAGCCAAGGCCAACGGCAAACACCAGTTGCAGGTGTTCACTGAGGCGCTGAACGCCGAGGCCAGTTACAAACTGTTCGTCGAGAACAACCTGCGCCGCGCCCTGACGCAGAACGAGCTGGACGTGTTCTACCAGCCGAAACTGTGCCTGCGCAGCGGTCGTCTGCTGGGGATGGAAGCGCTGTTGCGCTGGAACCACCCGGAGCGCGGCATGATTCGCCCGGATCAGTTCATCAGCGTCGCCGAGGAAACCGGCCTGATCATTCCGATCGGCAAGTGGATCGCGCGTCAGGCGTGCCGCATGAGCAAATCCTTGACCGCTGCCGGCCTGGGCAATCTGCAGGTGGCAATCAATCTGTCACCGAAACAGTTCTCTGATCCGGATCTGGTCGCCTCGATCGCCAACATCCTCAGGGAAGAAGCGCTGCCGGCCAATCTGCTCGAACTCGAGCTGACCGAAGGCCTGCTGCTGGAAGCTACCGAAGACACGCATTTGCAGCTCGACCAGCTCAAGCGCCTGGGCCTGACCCTGGCCATGGATGACTTCGGCACCGGGTACTCGTCGCTCAGCTATCTGAAGAAATTTCCGATCGACATCATCAAGATCGATCGCAGCTTCATCCACGAAATCCCCGACAACCAGGACGATATGGAAATCACCTCCGCCGTGATCGCCATGGCCCACAACCTGAAACTCAAGGTCGTCGCCGAAGGCATCGAAACCGCCGAGCAACTGGCCTTCCTGCGCCGGCATCGTTGCGACGTCGGCCAGGGATACCTGTTCGACCGGCCGATTCCGGGTGATGAGCTGATCAAAGCGCTCAAGCGCTATCCGCGTGGGCCGCTCTGTCTCTAACCCCGCTACCCCATTCTCGCCATAACATGCCGCCCCCTGTAGGAGCTGCCGAAGGCTGCGATCTTTTGATCTGGTTTTTAAAAAGCAAAATCAAAAGATCGCAGCCTTCGGCAGCTCCTACATTGGGTAGTGATTAACTCGGCATCATTCGGCACACTGGCGGTCTGACTTTTTACCTCCAACCTGACTGAGAGGAACGCTCATGGTTCTGCGCTCGGAAATTCTGGTGAACAAAAACGTGCTTCCAACCAAAGAACAAGCCCTGCCCGGCCGCGAAACCGCGATGACCCTGCCGGAAAAACACTTCGTCTTCGAAGACACCCCGCTGCTCGGTCCATTCTTTCAGGACGTCGACTTTGCGATTTTCGGTCTGGGTTGCTTCTGGGGCGCGGAACGACGTTTCTGGCAGCGCGAAGGTGTGGTCAGCACCGTGGTCGGTTACGCCGGCGGTTTCACGCCAAATCCGACTTATGAAGAAGTCTGCTCGGGCCTGACCGGCCACGCCGAAGTGGTCTTGGTGGTGTATGACAAGGCCCGAGTCAGTTACGAAGAACTGCTGGCGATGTTCTGGGAACTGCACAACCCGACTCAGGGTATGCGTCAGGGCAACGACATCGGCACCCAGTACCGCTCGGTGATCTACGCGACCTCGCCTGAGCATCTGGACGCGGCGCTGAAGAGCAAGGCTGTGTATCAGGCGGAACTGTCGAAGGCGGGTCTGGGCGAAATCAGCACCGAGATCGAACTGGCACCGACCGTGTACTTCGCCGAGACGTATCACCAGCAATATCTGGCGAAGAACCCTGAGGGTTATTGCGGGATTGGCGGCACCGGCGTGTGCATGCCTGCGAGCCTTGCGGGCAATTAACCCCGCCTGATCGTTCCCACGCTCTGCGTGGGAATGCAGCCCGGGACGCTCCGCGTCCTGACAGCGGACGCAGAGCGTCCATTGAGGCATTCCCACGCGGAGCGTGGGAACGATCGCTCGGCGATCAGCTCTCGGCAATTAACCAATCCATCTGCCAGCCACCTTGGGTCTGCCCCAGCTTCTTCGACAACCACGGCAGCAGCTCACGCAATTCTTCTTCCAGCCCCCACGGCGGATTGGCGATCGCCAGCCCGGAACCGTTCAGGCTGTTCGGCGTGTCCAGTGGATGCACCAGCAGCTCCACACGCAGCAACTTCGGCGCACCCGTGCCCGCCAGGTCTTGATAGAAACGCCGCAATGCACGCTGATCCTTCACCGGATACCAGATCGCTGCCACGGTCTGGCGCATGCGGCCGATGGCTTCTTTCATCGACGCCGCGCAGCGCTGCATCTCGTCCAGTTGCTCGAACGGCGGATCGATCAGCATCACCGCGCGCTTCTCCTGCACCGGCAACATCGCCCGCGCCACGTGCCAGCCCTCGCCCAAATGGACCTTCACCCGACGATCGCCAGCCATATTGTCCTTGAGCAGCACGCCATCTTCCGGGTGCTTCTCATTGAGCATCACCCGATCCTGCGGCCGCGTCAGGCGCCGCGCCAGCTCGGGCGAACCCGGGTAATAGCGCAACTGGCCATCCGGGTTCATCTCGTGCAGCACCTTCATGTAATCAGCGGTCAGCGCCGGCAGGTCCGGCTGATCCCACAACCGCGCGATGCCTTCCAGGTACTCGCCGGTACGGTTGGCCTGATCGCCCTGCAAGTCATACAGACCGATGCCGGCGTGCGTGTCGAGATAGGCAAACGGCTGCTCCTTGCGCGACATCAGAGCGATGAGGCGGGTCAAGGTCAGGTGTTTGAACACATCGGCGTGATTGCCGGCATGGAAGGCGTGACGATAATTCATGGCTGCTCCTGCGAGGGCCGCAAAGTTTACCTTTTACCGGTCGGCAAGTCAGGGGTTCGCAGCCGAGTGGACAAACGCCTTTCCCTCACCCTAACCCTCTCCCGAAGGGAGAGGGGACTTACGGTGGCGATCTTGCGAGTTACATCGACCTGAATGATCGACGTGATCTCAGGCTTGGCCAAACGAAGTTCACCGCTGAAGTCGCAGGTCGGCGTACAACACCAAGACAACTCGGTCAGTCCCCCGAAAGAACACCACCATCCAGGCTTGGCCAAGCGAAGTTCACCGCTGAAGTCGCAGGTCGGCGTACAACACCCAGACAACTCGGTCAGTCCCCTCTCCCTCTGGGAGAGGGCTAGGGTGAGGGGCTTTGCTTTTATGGCGTTAAACTGGCTAACCATCAACGACAGGAAGTCAAAAATTCATGCGATATCTGATCATCTGTTTACTCAGCCTTCTTAGTCCATACCTCGCCCTTGCCGACGAAACCCACATTGAACAGGCACGCCAGACACTAAAGAACTACGGGCTGAGCCAACTGCATCCCGGCGCCATTCAATGAGCAATCAGCCCAGAGAAAAGACATTGCACTATCCGCCAATGCCTACTCATCCATGGGCAACGGCCTGCATTCCATCCAGCAAAATGAAGACACGCTGCAAGTGCTGCACGATCGTTATAAAACAACCAGAAACTATGTGTATGCGGCATCTGAGCAGACACCGTCGATCAGCAAACACTCGAAAAGCCATTTCGTTTTTTATGGGTGCCTGGAGGTCTCAAGTCAGAGGCTTTCGACAGTTTTATCAAGACCCAGGATCGGCACATCGCAGACTGACTGCTGAACCCTAAACGTCAAAAGATCGCAGCCTTCGGCAGCTACTACAGATGATCCCGTGTAGGAGCTGACGAAGGCTGCGATCTTTTGATTTTGCTTCTGAACAGTTCAGGCAGGCATGGCGCCCAGACGTCGCCCGATGACGTCGAGCAAGGGGATGGCGCAGAATTTGGCGAAGTCGCTGAGGATCATCGAGTCACCTTGATCGAACGGCGCATGCATATATTCTCCAGCACCAGGAGCACGGCGCAAAGTGGGGGGTAGTTGAAGGCCATATCAGGAAATCGGAGATGAGGAATTTTACGGAGCTGCACAAAGGTCGAATTTGGATAGACGGTAGTATTTAATGCAATTACCTGTCAGATCTGACAGTGGCGTTATCGGTAGCTACTGATCCATAGTCTGAACGACGCGAAAATCAATCGATCGCCCTGATTCTAGACTACGACTGGAAGGAGATTGGAAATGGCAAAAATTACTGTAAATACATCGGGCAATGGCACCGTGATTAGCGCCTATACCAGTGGTGCAGGCGGGCCGTACCCAACATACTCAATAACGGTGAAACCCGATGACAACAGTGGAGACCTGAGCGTAAGCACTCCGGGCGATCCCCGCCTGAAAGTTGGTGACAAGGTCAGCTTTACCATTAGCGACGGCGCTGCTGGCAGACTTCTGGGAAATGTGACAAAGATATAAAAAAAGTAACCCTGATAAAAAATTCTGTTTACCGCTTCAATAAGGTTGGCTTCGCAGCCTAAAACAACGCCGTGACTTGCTCTTCAACGACAAAAGATCGCAGTCTTCGGCAGCCCCTACATGGGATAGGCGTCCACTCTGCCGAAAGCTGCGATCTTCTGATCTTCAGGCGGGCATGCTGCGCAAGCGTCTGCCGATGACATCGAGCACATCACAGCCATCGCGCAATGGGATGGCGCACAGCAGGGCGAAGTCGCTGAGGATCACGGAGTCGCATTCGATCGAGCCGCGCATGCACATGTTTTCCAGGACCTGGACCACGGCGCGGATGCGGTGGTTGGCAGCGTCCATGAGGATATCGAGAGGCACATGGGTGTCGACGAACAGGCTGGGCATGTCGCTGCAATTGCCGGTGAGGGCCATGAAGCGGTTGTCGGGGTGAGGCGTGATTTTTTCGTAGGGTGGATCAGTATGCATATTGGTCATTTTCCGGGTCCCATGATTGATAAACGTGAGCCGCCATCACACCTTCCTACGGGTTAGGGTGGCAGCTGTGCGCAGGAGTAGGAACCGAGCAATCATGGACCTCGGCCACGCCGAAGCGTGCCCCACGCACAGCCGCCGCGAACGATCTTACGGACTTGAACCAAGTGCCGCAAAAAGCCAACGAACTGTAACGTCATGAATGCGGGGATCCTTCACCCTGCCACCGCTCTCGCGGCGACAACGAAAAGACTATCCCTGCAACTCACCACGCACCAGTTCATGAAAACCGCCGTGATTCGAAGGAAACGTCCGAAGCGTTTGCCCCGAAATTTCACTCTGCCTCTGCCAGCAAAAACTCCAGAAGCGCCGATCGTGACGAATCTTCCGACATCGATAATTTGAAAAACTGCCCGACCTTGCAGCGCAGGACCGCCTCGGGAAACGCCTCGAACACCGCCGGTTGCTCCTCGCTCAGCCATTGCAAAGCATTGGCGATGCGTACGCTTGCATCAGTCTGCGCCAACAACGATTGCGGCACGCTCCACCACGGGAAGACCCGCCCCGAAACCAGGGCGCGGCCCCCGATTTCAATGGCTTGGCCATTGATCAAGGCTCGTGAAACGACTGGCAGCCATTGCTCGGGAATGACCTCGTCAGACTGCAAAAGAGGCAGCAGAAACCGACCATCCCAAAAGCGGAAAAATACCGCTTTACCGTCCGGCATCAGCACTTGAGTCAGGCTGCGGAAATGCTCGACCAGCACTTCCAGGTCCGCCGAAGACACCGCCAACCACCCCCAGTCCCGCGATTCGGTTTCCGCCACCCAACGTAAAAACTCACTGTCTGCAGCGACAATTCCCACATAGGGCATCACCGCGTCCCACTCGGCATAAATGGTCTCGGCCCAGACTGGATTCGCTGTGCCCTGCCAAGCTTTGAATGCATTTGCGTCGCTGGCGCGGCTGAAAATGGCGAACAGTTGCTCCGACGCATGCAGCGGCTGCCGTGCCAGCCATTGTTCGGGTGTCAATTCCTCACGCTGCACAAACACCATCCTTACAACGCTCACACTCTTCGCAGAAAGGCGCATCACCTTTGAGACTCATGATCTGTGCAGCTGTGAGAATCGCCGCCGGCGCAGCGGCCAGTTTCTCCGGCAATCCCGGCACCACCGGTTCAGCGCTGGTCGCCGCCATCGGCGCGCCGCCCACAACAATTGGCACGCTGCTGAAAATTCCGCCGGGACCAATGTTGATCCACTGTCCCCCGGCCTGAATCGTCGCGCTCGCGCCGCCATCAATGACCACTTGCTGGCCTGCGCTGATATGGATCTGCGCCGAGGCGCTGGTGGCCTGGCTGTTCACCCGAACCTGCTGATCGCCGAGCACGGACAAATGATCATCCTGCCTGACTTCGGTCTGGCGCTGGCCGTGGGTGATGCGTTGCTCGTCGGCCTTCAGTTCATGGCGGGCAGTCCCTGTAACCACCACACTGCGCTGATTATCAACCTGCAACTGCTGATCGTTGAGCACATGCTGTGTCCAGTTGCGCTGGGCACGCAGGTAGATTTCCTCGGCACCTTTTTTGTCTTCGATGCGCAGTTCGTTATAACCGCCACCGCCAGGGCTGCTCTGGCTGCGGAAGATACTGCGGGTCTTGTCTGCCGGCAGATCCAGCGGCACCGGGGTCGCCGCATTCGGCAGGCAACCCATGACCAGCGGCTTGTCGGCATCGCCATCAATGAAGCCGACCAGCACTTCCATGCCGACGCGCGGAATCAACACGCTGCCGTAGTGATCGTGAGCCCAACCGGTCGCGACGCGCAGCCAGCAACTGGAGTGCTCGTTGAGTTCGCCATCGCGATCCCAGGCCAGTTGCACTTTGACCCGGCCATATTCATCACAATGGATCTCCAGATCTTTCGGTCCGGTGACCACGGCGGGTTGATAACCGAAAATGCGCGGTTTTTCCAGGCACAGTGCCGGACGAAAGACCACGTCCCACGGCGTGGCAACGAAAGTATTGCGATAACCCTGAAAGGATTCGCCATCGCTGGTCACCGACTCCTCCAGTACCTGCGGCTGGCGGCCGCGATGCTCGATACAGGTGAGTAACCACAGATCATTCCAGTCGCTGCGCGGATGCTCGGTGAGTTGCAGGAAATGCCCACAGACCAGTGAGGATTCGTCGCTGGTGCCTTCGGCTTGACGGTAATCGGCGACATGACGTTCAAGCGCGCGGCGCGTCAGGCCTTTGCCGGTTTCGCGATCATTGAATTGACCGGGAAAGTGATAGTCCTCCAGCACTGGACGCTGCTCGCCGTCACTGCGACTTTCCAGCGACAGGCGTGGTTTTTCGAAGTTGTAGTCGCGCCGGGTGACGACGCTGGTGCGGGTTTCCACGCGCACATTGAAACGCTGAATCGCCGGCGCGCCCGCCGACATGCCGCTGCCCGGCAGATACAGCGTCGGCTCGGGCAGCTTGGGGAACACGGTCTGGTCGTCGCCGAATACCAGCAAATGGCCTTCGGGGCTGTGTTGAAAGTGGTAATGAATGCCGACTTCGGCACACAGACGCTGGATGAAGGCCAGATCGCTTTCGGCGTATTGCACGCAGTATTCGCGCTCCGGGTATTCGCTGCCCAGGCGAAATTCAAAGGCATCGCGCAGGATCGAATGGTCCTTGAGAATCTGCGTGACAATTTGCGGCACGTTCTGATGCTGAAAAATCCGCTGGTTGATGCGATGCCCCAGATACGTCAGACGCGGGACAAGGCTGAGGTGATAGCGTGTCAGACGTTTCCCGGAATCGCCCTGCCCGACCTGATAAATCTGACCATGAATACCGCAACCCTGAGCATCGAAACTCAGAAACGCCTGACCATGCAGCAGGCTTTCCAGATCCAGGTCCGGCCGCTCGCTGACCAGTTCCAGTTCGAAGCGAAAGGGTTGGCTGATGGCTTCCCTGCCTGTGAACTCAAGGACCTTGAGGTCATGCTGGGCGCCTTCGAGGGTCAACGTGAAACGCGGTTGATTGGCAGGCGCGAACATCCGATGTCTCTCTGCAGTGTGAGGGCGGGCGATTCTGCATGAGGGGCAAGGGGTGATGAGCAGGTGACGGGAAATTCAGATTTGCCCTACGTGGTTTGCTGAAAGGACCTTGTTAATTCGGCCGTTCGACTACAGACAATTCAATCAAACCTGCCACCCACCCTGTGGGAGCGAGCCTGCTCGCGAAAGCGGCATGTCAGTCGATACATTCATTGAATGATCAATCGCATTCGCGAGCAGGCTCGCTCCCACAATGGATTTCCACAGGATTCGAGAAATCACAGGCCATAAAAAACGGCCCGCCTCCGGTAGGAAACGAGCCGTTTTCATGTGAGCCGAAGCTCAGTCCATCACTTGTTCAAATGGAAATCTTTTTCCGCTGCCTCGAAGCGCTCAACCATGCCGCGAGTCGGTTCACCCGCCTTGCTGACAAAGTAGATGGCCAGGCTGGCGAAGATGAAGCCAGGAATGATTTCGTACAGACCCAGCAGTTCGAAATGCTTCCAGACCACCACGGTGATCGCGCCGACCAGAATGCCGGCCAGGGCGCCGTTGCGGGTCATGTCTTTCCAGACGACCGAGATCAGCACCACCGGACCGAACGCAGCACCGAAACCGGCCCAGGCGTAGGACACCAGACCCAGTACGCGGTTTTCCGGGTTGGCAGCCATCGCGATGGCAATCAAGGCTACCAGCAGCACCATGGCACGACCGACCCAGACCAGCTCAAGCTGGGAGGCGGACTTGCGCAGAAAGGTCTTGTAGAAGTCTTCGGTCAGGGCGCTTGAGCACACCAGCAACTGGCAGCTCAGGGTGCTCATTACCGCAGCCAGAATGGCCGACAGCAGCACACCGGCAACCCATGGGTTGAAGAGGATTTTCGCCAGTTCGATGAACACGCGCTCCGGGTTCTCGGTGACCGGACCGGCCACTTCCGGGTGCGCCGAGAAGTAAGCGATACCGAAGAAGCCCACCGCCACGGTGCCGCCCAGGCAGAGGATCATCCAGGCCATGGAAATGCGACGCGCCTTGGCGATCGACTTCACCGAATCCGCCGCCATGAAACGCGCGAGGATGTGCGGCTGGCCGAAGTAGCCCAGACCCCAACCCATCAGCGAGATGATGCCGATGAAGGTGGTGCCTTTGAGCATGTCGAAGTTGCTCGGATCCTGCGCTTCGATGGCCAGGAACGTGGTATCGACGCCGCCGGTGGCCAGCAGGACGATGATCGGCGTAAGGATCAGCGCGAAGATCATCAGGGTCGCTTGTACGGTGTCGGTCCAGCTCACCGCGAGAAAACCGCCGACGAAGGTGTAAGCAATGGTCGCCGCAGCACCGGCCCACAGCGCCGTCTCGTAGGACATGCCAAAGGTGCTTTCGAACAGACGCGCACCGGCGACGATGCCGGAGGCGCAGTAGATGGTGAAGAACACCAGAATCACCACCGCCGAGATAATCCGCAGCAAGCCGCTTTTATCTTCGAAACGGCTGGAGAAGTAGTCCGGCAGAGTCAGTGCATCGCCGTTGTGCTCGGTCTGCACCCGCAGACGGCCGGCGACGAACAGCCAGTTCAGGTAGGCACCGACGATCAGGCCGATGGCGATCCAGCTTTCGGACAGACCGGACATGTAGATGGCGCCCGGCAGGCCCATCAGCAACCAGCCGCTCATGTCGGAGGCACCGGCAGACAGCGCGGTGACGACGCTGCCGAGGCTGCGACCGCCGAGAATATAGTCGGAAAGGTTATTCGTGGAGCGATAGGCCATGAAGCCGATCAGCACCATTGCTGCGATGTAGATCACGAACGTGATCAGGGTTGGATTGCTTACGCTCATTGAGTTACGCCCTGGCTTTGTTTTTATGTAGCGGCGGTAGTGAACCGCTCGCAAACGACGACGTTTGGCAGACGATCCGGGATCCCGCGCATTTAAGACTGATGTTTCCCCAGGAAAGCCATCAGCCGGTACACCGGGTTATTCCCGGTTGCACCTTGGCGGCGAATGCTATGCAACAAAGCAAATAAGGTGCAACCAGTTTCGCGAGAATTAGTTGCACCCAGTCGGATTAATCGACGATCACCCCGTTTTTGCTCCCTTTTGTGGCAGTCACGCCTCTTTGCTAGAAGTAAAAGCACCAAGCAGGAGCAGCACTTTCGTACCAGAAATTATTTCCTGACGAGCTGCGTATTATTCCGGCAAAAAAAGGGTTGCACCCGGTTGCACCTCATTCAGCGCACGGCTAATCTTGCGGCCAGCTGATGCCACGCAACTGTGGCAACCATGAGGATAAAAATATGGCTACCACCACCCTTGGGGTCAAACTCGATGACCCGACCCGCGAGCGCCTGAAGGCTGCCGCAACCTCGATTGATCGCACGCCGCACTGGCTGATCAAGCAGGCAATTTTCAATTACCTGGAAAAACTCGAGGGTGGTGCAACCCTGACCGAGTTGAACGGTTTGACCGCCAAAGACGCCGATGACGCGGGCGAAGTGCAGACCGATCACGCTCACCAATGCTTCCTCGAATTCGCTGAAAGCATCCTGCCGCAATCGGTGCTGCGCGCTTCCATCACCGCTGCTTACCGCCGTCCTGAGCCGGAAGTGGTGCCAATGCTGATCGAGCAGGCACGCCTGCCGGCACCTATGGCCGAAGCCACCAACAAGCTCGCGGCGACCATCGCGGAAAAACTGCGTAACCAGAAAAGTGCCGGCGGTCGCGCGGGCATTGTTCAGGGTCTGTTGCAGGAATTCTCCCTGTCGTCCCAGGAAGGCGTGGCGCTGATGTGCCTGGCCGAAGCGCTGCTGCGCATCCCGGACAAAGGCACCCGCGATGCGCTGATCCGCGACAAGATCAGCACCGGCAACTGGCATCCGCACCTGGGCAACAGCCCTTCGCTGTTCGTCAACGCTGCGACCTGGGGCCTGCTGCTGACTGGCAAACTGGTTTCCACTCACAACGAAGCCGGCCTGACCTCGTCGCTGAGCCGCATCATCGGCAAGAGCGGCGAGCCGATGATCCGCAAGGGCGTCGACATGGCCATGCGCCTGATGGGCGAGCAGTTCGTTACCGGCGAAACCATCGCCGAAGCACTGGCCAATGCGAGCAAGTTCGAAGCCAAAGGCTTCCGCTATTCCTACGACATGCTCGGTGAAGCGGCACTCACTGAAGTCGACGCGCAAAAATACCTGGCCTCGTACGAACAAGCGATCCACTCGATCGGCAAAGCGTCCCACGGTCGTGGAATTTATGAAGGCCCGGGCATCTCCATCAAGCTCTCGGCGCTGCACCCGCGCTACAGCCGTGCGCAGTACGAGCGCGTGATGGACGAGCTGTACCCGCGCCTGCTGTCGCTGACCCTGCTGGCCAAGCAATACGACATCGGCCTGAACATCGACGCCGAAGAAGCCGACCGCCTCGAGCTGTCGCTGGATCTGCTCGAACGTCTGTGCTTCGAGCCGCAACTGACTGGCTGGAACGGCATCGGTTTCGTCATCCAGGCTTACCAGAAGCGTTGCCCGTACGTGATCGACTACGTGATCGATCTGGCCCGCCGCAGCCGCCATCGCCTGATGATCCGCCTGGTAAAAGGCGCGTACTGGGACAGCGAAATCAAGCGCGCCCAGGTTGAAGGCCTGGAAGGCTATCCGGTCTACACCCGCAAGGTGTACACCGACGTTTCCTACATTGCTTGCGCACGCAAACTGCTGTCGGTACCGGAAGTCATCTACCCGCAATTCGCCACGCACAACGCCCACACCCTGTCGGCGATCTACCACATCGCCGGTCAGAACTATTACCCGGGCCAGTACGAATTCCAGTGCCTGCACGGCATGGGCGAACCGCTCTACGAGCAGGTTGTCGGCAAGGTTGCCGAAGGCAAGCTGAACCGTCCGTGCCGCGTGTACGCACCGGTCGGCACCCACGAAACCCTGCTGGCGTACCTCGTGCGTCGTCTGCTGGAAAACGGTGCCAACACTTCGTTCGTCAACCGTATCGCCGACCAGTCGATTTCGATTCAGGAACTGGTGGCCGATCCGGTGGCGCAGATCGAGCAGATGGCCACCGTGGAAGGCGGTTTCGGCTTGCCGCACCCGCGCATTCCGCTGCCGCGTGATCTGTACGGCGCCGAGCGCGCCAACTCGAGCGGCATCGACATGGCCAACGAACATCGTCTGGCCTCGCTGTCCTGCGCCCTGCTCGCCACCGCGCACAACGACTGGAAAGCCGCGCCGATGCTCGGTTGCGCGTCCAGCAACGAAACGCCGGTCGCCGTGCTGAACCCGTCCGATCACCGCGATGTGGTCGGTCATGTTCAAGAAGCTACCGTTGAAGATGTCGACAGCGCCATTCAATGCGCGCTGAACGCCGCGCCGATCTGGCAGGCCACCCCGCCGGCCGAACGTGCGGCGATCCTGGAACGTGCCGCTGACCTGATGGAAGGCGAGATCCAGCCGCTGATGGGTCTGCTGGCTCGCGAAGCCGGCAAGACCTACGCCAACGCCATCGCCGAAGTCCGCGAAGCGGTCGACTTCCTGCGTTATTACGCAGTGCAGGCGCGCAACGATTTCAGCAATGACGCCCACCGCCCACTCGGCCCGGTGGTGTGCATCAGCCCGTGGAACTTCCCGCTGGCAATCTTCAGCGGCCAGGTCGCTGCGGCATTGGCCGCCGGTAACCCGGTACTGGCCAAACCGGCCGAGCAGACTCCGCTGGTAGCGGCTCAGGCTGTGCGCCTGATGCTCGAAGCCGGCATCCCGGAAGGCGTGCTGCAACTGCTGCCGGGTCGCGGTGAAACCGTCGGCGCCGGTCTGGTCGGTGACGAGCGCGTCAAAGGCGTGATGTTCACTGGTTCCACCGAAGTCGCGCGCTTGCTGCAACGCAACATCGCTGGCCGTCTCGACAGCCAGGGCCGTCCGATTCCGCTGATCGCCGAAACCGGTGGCCAGAACGCGATGATCGTCGATTCCTCGGCGTTGACTGAACAAGTCGTGATCGACGTAGTGTCGTCGGCCTTCGACAGCGCCGGTCAGCGCTGCTCGGCGTTGCGCGTGCTGTGCCTGCAGGAAGATTCCGCCGATCGCGTCATCGAAATGCTCAAAGGTGCCATGGCCGAAAGCCGTCTCGGCAACCCCGAGCGTCTGTCCGTGGACATCGGCCCGGTGATCGACGCCGAAGCCAAGGCGGGCATCGACAAGCACATCCAGGGCATGCGCGACAAAGGTCGCAATGTTTACCAGGTGGCGATTGCCGACAGCGAAGAGATCAAGCGCGGCACCTTCGTCATGCCGACCCTGATCGAGCTGGAAAGCTTCGACGAACTGCAACGCGAAATCTTCGGCCCGGTACTGCACGTGGTGCGCTACAAGCGCAAAGAGCTGGATCAACTGATCGGTCAGATCAACGCCTCCGGTTACGGCCTGACGCTGGGCGTGCACACGCGCATCGACGAGACCATCGCCAAGGTGATCGACAACGTCAACGCCGGTAACGTCTACGTCAACCGCAACATCGTCGGTGCCGTGGTCGGCGTGCAGCCATTCGGCGGCGAAGGCTTGTCGGGTACTGGCCCGAAAGCCGGCGGCCCGCTGTATCTGTACCGTTTGCTGTCGACGCGTCCTAGCGACGCCATCGAGCAATCCTTCGCTCGCGGTGACGCCATCGTCGCCCCGGACGTGCGCTTGCGCGATGCCATGAGCCAATCGTTGAACGCTCTGAAAGCCTGGGCCGACAACAACAAGTTCGCCGATCTGAGCACCCTGTGCGTGCAATACGCAGCACAGTCGCAGAGCGGCATCACCCGCGTGCTGGCTGGCCCGACCGGCGAGAAAAACAGCTACGCCATTCTGCCGCGCGAACACGTGCTGTGCCTGGCGGAAGTTGAAGGTGATCTGCTGACGCAACTGGCGGCGGTGCTGGCAGTGGGCGGTTCGGCGGTGTGGCCGGAAACCGAGCTGACCAAGGCGTTGTTCGCCCGTCTGCCGAAGGAAGTCCAGGCGCGGATCAAACGTGTTGCCGACTGGAACAAGGACGAAGTGGTGTTCGATGCCGTGCTGCATCACGGCCACTCCGACCAGTTGCGCGGCGTCTGCCAGCAGATCGCCCAGCGTGGCGGCGCGATCGTTGGCGTTCAGGGACTGTCCCAAGGCGAGACCAACATTGCCCTGGAGCGCCTGGTGATCGAGCGTGCATTGAGCGTGAACACCGCTGCGGCGGGGGGTAATGCCAGCTTGATGACCATCGGTTAAATCGCTGTAAATCCAGGCGACCGCAATGGTCGCATGGTACGCAATACTCTGTGGGAGCGAGCCTGCTCGCGAAGACGACGTTTCAGTCGACATCAATGTTGCCTGAACCACCGCTTTCGCGAGCAGGCTCGCTTCCACAGAAGATCAAAAGATCGCAGCCTTCGGCAGCTCCTACAGGGAAACGCATTCCAAATGTAGGAGCTGCCGAAGGCTGCGATCTTTTGCTTCTGCATCACTCTCATCAATCATCCTATCCAGCCTCTATTCCCCCGCCTTAGACTCGGCCCAACCCCAATTTCAGGTAGGCCGCCATGTCCGAGACGCTGCTCAGTTCCCGCAATCTGGCTTTCGAGCTGTATGAAGTCCTTGATGCCGAGGGCCTGACCCGGCGTGAGCGCTTTGCCGAGCACAACCGCGAAACCTTCGACGCCGCCATCGGCACCGCGCGCAACATCGCCGAGAAGTACTTTGCGCCGCACAACCGCAAGGGCGACGAGAACGAGCCGCGCTACGAGGATGGTAAGGCGATCCTGATTCCTGAAGTGAAACCGGCGGTGGATGCCTTCCTTGAGGCCGGATTCCTTAACGCAGCGCGAAGTTTCGACGCCGGCGGAATGCAATTGCCGACCCTGCTGTCGCAAGCCTGCTTCGCGCACTTTCAGTCCGCCAACGCAGCGTCGACGTCGTACCCGTTCCTGACCATGGGCGCGGCCAATCTGATCGAGAGCTTTGGCAGCGAAGAGCAGAAACAGCGCTTCCTGCAACCGATGATCGACGGACGTTTCTTCGGCACCATGGCCCTGACCGAGCCCCATGCCGGTTCATCGCTGTCGGACATTCGTACCCGCGCCGAGCCTGCGTCCGACGGCACCTATCGCCTGAAGGGCAACAAGATCTTCATTTCCGGCGGCGATCATCCGCTGTCGGAAAACATCGTACACATGGTGCTCGCCAAACTGCCGGACGCACCGCCGGGGGTGAAAGGTATTTCGCTGTTTATCGTGCCGAAGTTTCTGGTCAACGACGACGGCAGCCTCGGCCAGCGCAACGACGTGCTGCTCGCCGGTTTGTTCCACAAGATGGGCTGGCGCGGCACCACATCGACGGCGCTGAACTTCGGCGATAACGGTGAGTGCGTCGGCTATCTGGTGGGCAAACCGCACCATGGTTTGAGCTACATGTTCCAGATGATGAACGAAGCGCGAATCGGCGTCGGCATGGGCGCGGTGATGCTCGGCTATGCCGGTTACCTGTATTCACTGGAATATGCGCGTGAGCGGCCGCAGGGCCGGGTGCCGGACAGCAAGGATCCGACCACTGCGCCGGTGGCGATCATTCAGCACGCGGACGTCAGACGCATGCTGCTGACGCAGAAATCCTACGTCGAAGGTGCGTTTGACCTCGGCCTGTACGCCGCGCGGTTGTTCGATGACACCACCACGCTGGAAACCGAAGCCGAACGCAAACAGGCTCATGAACTGTTGGACTTGCTGACACCGATCGTCAAATCCTGGCCTTCGGAGTTTTGCCTGAAGGCCAACGAACTGGCGATCCAGATTCTTGGCGGCCACGGCTACACCCGTGAGTACCCGGTGGAGCAGTACTATCGCGACAACCGCTTGAATCCGATCCACGAAGGCACCCACGGCATCCAGTCGCTGGATTTGCTCGGGCGCAAACTGGCGCAGAACGGTGGCGCCGGTCTCAAGCAGCTGATTCGATTGATCGCCAACACGGCCGAACGTGCCACTGAATACGATTCGTTGACCACCCTGCGCGAACCGCTGGAAAAACTCGTTGCCCGCCTGCAAACCGTGACCATCGGCCTGCTCACCGATCTGGCCCAAGGCAAGGTCAACAGCAGCCTGGCGAACTCGGCGCTGTACCTGAAAGTGTTCGGCCACGCAGTGATCGGCTGGCGCTGGCTGGAGCAGGCGATCCGCGCCGAGGAAGGCCTGGCCAAAGGAAATGCGGCGGATGTCGACTTCTATAAGGGCAAGTTGCAGGCGGCGCGGTATTTCCTGACATGGGAAGTGCCGGGTTGCCAGCATGAGCTGGACTTGCTGGAGGCGCGGGATGATACGTGTCTGGGGATGCTGGAGGAGTGGTTCTGATCTGCAAGTTGTTTTGCGACTGAAACCATTCGCGAGCAGGCTCGCTCCCACAGGACAGGTGGTGTTCACAGGATGCGTGAACATGCCGAATCCAATGTGGGAGCGAGCCTGCTCGCGAAGGCGTCAGCCCAGGCGATACAGCTTCAACTCAACTTGAACCCACCCATCTGCCGCGCCAGATCATCCGCCAGCCGCTGCAACATCTGACAATCCTCACGACACGCACGAACCTCCCCCGCCGTCGCCCGTGCCAGATCGGAAATCCCCTGCACGTTGCGGTTGATCTCTTCAGTCACCGCGGACTGCTCTTCGGTTGCCGTCGCTACCTGATGGTTCATATCGCTGATGCGCTCGACCTGACCGGTGATCGCCGTCAGTGACGCGCCGGTACGCTGGCTCGATTCAACCCCGGTCCCGGTTGCAGCCTGACCGGTGCGCATCGATGACACGGCGTTTTCCGCGCCTTGCTTGAGGCTGCCGATCATCAATTGAATTTCGTCGGTCGAGGCCTGGGTCCTGCGCGCGAGGGTGCGCACTTCATCGGCGACCACCGCGAAGCCACGGCCCATATCGCCGGCGCGGGCAGCTTCGATGGCGGCGTTGAGTGCCAGCAGATTGGTCTGTTCGGAAACGCCACGAATCACCGCCAGCACCGAATCGATCGACGCCACTTGCTGCGCCAGCTCACCCACCGCCCCTGCCGCCACGCCGATCTCATCGGACATGCTTTCGATATGACGGATCGAGCCACCGACCACTTCCCGTGCCTGCAACGCCTCATCGCGCGCGGTTTGCGAGGCAAGCGCGGCGTTGCCAGCGTTCTGCGCGATTTCCTGCACGGTCAGGCCCATTTCGTGGACGGCGGTGGCAACCATGTCGGTCATTTCCTGCTGCCGGCCCGAACGCTCGGCGGTGTTGTCCACCACCTTCGCCACTTGCCCCACGGCCGTGCGCAGGCGCTCGCTGGTGGTCAGCACTTCGCCGATCATCGCGCGCTGGCTGTCGAGGAAACGATTGAAGCCGCGCGCCAGGTCACCCAGCTCATCGGCACGGCTGGAATCTAACCGGTGGGTCAAATCTCCACCACCGCTACCGATGGCCACCAGCGCCCGTGTTACTTGTCGAATCGGTCGCACCAGCCCCTGCGCCAGCCACACCACCAACGCCAGGCAGACCAGCGCCACCACCAGACCGATGCCGCCGCTCATCCACATCGCTTTCCGTGCTTCGGCGTAGATCTGCGACTGCGGCACTTCGGCCACCAGGGTCCAGCCGAGATCGCGCAGCGGCAGGCTGAAGGCGAGGAAGTCTTCACCGTCGCGCTGGAAGCTGCTGTTGACCGCGTCCTTGTGCCCCATCAGCGCTTGCGCCGCGTTGGCACCGATCTGCTCGGTCAAGGTGCGTTTGCCGCTGAACTGCGCCTCAGGATGGACCTGAATCAGACCGTCGGAGCGCACGAGATAGACCTTGCCGCGCTCGCCGAAATTGAAGTTGTGAATCAGCTCCGACAGCTCTTTCATGCTCAGCCCAAGCCCGGCGACACCGACAACTTTGCCGGCCTGCTCGACCTTCAGATCGATGAACAGGGCCAGCTCGCCAGTGGCGCCGTCGTTGTCGATATTGAGGGTGCGCGGCTGATTGCTGTCGAGAAAGGAATAGAACCAGGCGTCGGCCGGTTTCGCGCGACTGAGGGTGCGATCGAGGCCTTTTTCGGTGATGTAATGATTGGATTCGGTGCCGATGATCAACGCGGTAAAGGCTTTGTGTTCAGCGCGGATGCCTTCCAGATATTGCGCGAAAAGCGCGGTTTTGCGGCTGTCTTCGCCGGATGCCAGCCAGTCACGCACCATGGTGTTGCTGGCGATGTCCTTGGCGGCGGTGAGTGGCTGGACGAGGATGCGTTCGATATCGTTGCGCGTCGCTTCAATGCTCGACGGCAGCGCCTGTTCGACCAGATAGCTCTGGGCGAGGCGGTTGACCACCAGGGTATAAATGCCAACCACAATCACGATGCTGATCAGCAGGGCCGCGCCCATGCCGAGAATCAACTGCCACTGAATACTGCGTCGCCACCACTGCATGGAGCACCCCCAAGGAATAAGTGGCCGAAACACTGCAACGGCCGTGCCGATTGTATACAAACCAACCGACAATCTATTCCCTGGTTGTGCGCAACCCCATCAGCCCTGACTGATGGTCTTGGCAATCGTCTCGACCGTGGCGCTGACTTGCTCTTGATAACGCTCGAGTTCTTCTTTGTGCTGCTTCTTCATTTCGATCTGCTGCGAGCACAGATTCATCGCCGCCAGCACCAGCAAACGGTCGCCGATCAGCGTCGGGTATTTGCGCTTGGTGTTTTCCAGCGCGGCCTTGAGCATCATCGCCGCGTCCAACAGGGTCTGTTCTTCCCCGGCCGGTGCCTTGATCGAATAGTCCTCGCCAAGAATGGAGATGACTTTTACCCCTGCTGTGCCGTGGTTCATGCGCTGACAGGACCGGCATTGACGCGATCAACCAGCGCCTGGATGCGCGCGGCGGTGGCGCCGTGTTTTTCTTCCTGCTCCATCAGGTTCAGTTGCAGGTTTTCGTTTTCATCCTTGGCCTGGGCCAGTTCCGTGGACAGGGTCTGGTTGGTCTGCAGCAAGGTCTGGTTCTGTTGCACCAGGTCGCTGACGAGCTGTTCCAATTGGCTGAGGGATGCTTCCAACATTTTGATCTTCCAAGCGTTTTTCAAAGGGCGCGTACGATAAAGAAAAGTCACCACGGATGCCAGGGTTAAACCGGCGCAAGGCCTTGATTTTCCTGGGTGGCGAAGCTTCTCGCGAGTTTAAAAGACTGTGATTGGTCGATCTGGTTCCTGCACTTCGTCGCTCAAGCCTGTCTGCGACAAATACGCACACCACCTCAAGACTTTAGTCGTATGACCGATAAGTCACCCATACAGCAGTCTCAGCCCGCATGGATGCGGCCCTTTTCGGTATCCGCCCATGTCCCTTCGCAATATGAACATCGCCCCACGGGCGTTCACCGGCTTCGCCCTGATCGGCGGCCTGATGTTGATCCTCGGCGTGTTTGCGCTGAACCAGATGAGCAAGATCCGCGCGGCCGGCGAAGACATCGCCACCGCCAGCGTGCCGTCGATCAAGGCTCTGGACGAATTCACCCAACTGACCCTGCGCCTGCGCGTGCTCTCCTATCGTTTGCTGATCAACCGCGAACCCGACGTGCAGCAGAAAACCATCGAACTGTTCGACCTGCGCAATCGCCAGATCGCCGATGCGCAACGCGCATACGAGCCACTGATCGAAGGCCCGCAGGAACGTGCGGCGTACGATCAGTACGTGCAATTGCTGGCGCAGTACCGTCAGCTCGAAGAGCGGATGAAAACCCTGTCGCGCAACAATCAGATCGACGAGTTGCGGCAGATGCTCAACAGCGATTTGCTGAGCAATTCGGAAGCGGTGAATACCGCGCTGGCGCGCTTGCTGGAGATCAACACCCAGCAGATCGCCGAAACCGACCAGGGCGCGAAGGATCAGTATTCGATGTCGTTCAATCTGGTGGTGACCTTGCTGGTGATCGCCAGCGGCCTGACCCTGCTGTTCGCCTGGTTGCTGACCGTGAGCATTACCAAGCCGATTTCCAAGGCACTGGAGGCGGCGGAAACCATCGCCGAAGGCAACCTGACCCAGCCGATCCATGTCGATGGCGAAGATGAAGCCGGGCGCTTGCTGGCGGCGATGGCGAAGATGCAATCGAAGCTGCGCGATACCCTGCAGCGCATCTCCGGTTCGGCCACACAGCTTGCGTCTGCCGCAGAAGAGCTGAACAGCGTCACCGATGAAAGTGCTCGCGGCCTGACCCAGCAGAACAACGAAATCGAGCAGGCGGCCACTGCCGTGAATGAGATGACCAGCGCCGTCGAAGAAGTCGCGCGCAACGCGGTCAGCACTTCGGAAGCCTCGAAAAACGCCACCACTTCGGCGGGCGACGGTCGTGATCTGGTGCAGGAAACCGTCAGCGCCATCGAACGCATGAGCGCCGATGTGCAGAGCACCGCGTCGCTGATCGGCGACCTGGCCAATGAATCCCGCGACATCGGCAAGGTGCTCGACGTGATCCGTGGCCTCGCCGACCAGACCAACCTGCTGGCATTGAACGCAGCGATCGAAGCGGCCCGTGCCGGTGAGGCCGGTCGTGGTTTTGCCGTGGTGGCGGACGAAGTGCGCGCCCTGGCCCATCGCACCCAGCAGTCGACCAGCGAAATCGAGCGCATGATCGGCAGCATCCAGAGCGGCACCGAGCATGCCGTGGATTCGATGCGCAACAGCACCGAGCGCGCCGAGTCGACGCTCAACATCGCCCGTGGCGCCGGGATGTCGCTGGACACGATCAACAGCGCCATCGTCGAAATCAACGAGCGCAACCTGGTCATCGCCAGCGCTGCCGAAGAGCAGGCGCAGGTGGCGCGGGAAGTCGATCGCAACCTGGTCAATATCCGCGATCTGTCGGTGCAGTCGGCAACCGGCGCCAATCAGACCAGCGCGGCGAGCAATGAGCTGTCGCGCCTGGCGCTGGATCTGAACAACATGGTTGGGCGGTTCAGCCTCTAAGATCAAAGGCTACCCCCTCACCCCAGCCCTCTCCCCCAAGGGGGCGAGGGGGAAAGGGAGCTGATTGAGGGCCTTTCAGATTTTGAGTTCGGCTCGATATTGCAAGTCGGTGTAACCTGCACAAACACCTCGGTCAGTCCCCTCTCCCTCCGGGAGAGGGCTAGGGTGAGGGCCGCAATCCTCCGCCTGCCGCAAAACCTGATGCACCCTGAAAACCTTTTTGACAGCATCACATTTCAACAGGTTAGAATCGCTGGCACGCAGACTGCATGGTCAGTTTGTGCCCCCGTCTTTACGCTTCTGGAGTACTGCCTTTGAATGCGACGACCATCAACAGCCTGTTCTTGATCGGCGCGTTGCTGGTAGGCGCAAGCATTCTTGTCAGTTCTCTTTCTTCACGTCTCGGCATTCCGATTCTGGTCATCATCCTCGCGGTCGGCATGGCTGCCGGGGTCGATGGTGGCGGGATCATTTTCGATAACTACCCGACGGCCTATCTGGTCGGCAACCTCGCCCTTGCAGTGATCCTGCTCGACGGCGGCTTGCGTACACGGGTATCGAGTTTCCGCGTGGCGTTATGGCCGGCGCTGTCGCTGGCCACGGTCGGGGTGTTGATCACCACCGGGCTGACCGGCATGGCCGCTGCGTGGCTGTTCGACCTCAATCTGATTCAGGGCCTGCTGATCGGCGCCATCGTCGGCTCGACCGACGCCGCTGCGGTGTTCTCGCTGCTCGGCGGTAAAGGCCTCAACGAACGGGTCAGCGCCAGTCTGGAAATCGAATCCGGCAGCAACGACCCGATGGCGGTGTTTCTCACCGTGACCCTGATCGACATGCTCGCCAGCGGCGAAACCGGCCTGCACTGGAGTCTGCTGACCCACCTGATCCGAGAGTTCGGCATCGGTGGTGTGATCGGTCTGGGCGGCGGCTGGGTGATGCTGCAACTGGTCAACCGCATCAATCTCGCGGCCGGGCTCTATCCGATTCTGATCATCGCTGGCGGTCTGGTGGTGTTCGCGCTGACCAACGCCTTGCACGGCAGTGGTTTTCTCGCCGTGTACCTGTGCGGTCTGGTGATCGGCAACCGCCCGGTGCGTAGCCGCCACGGCATTCTGCACATGCTCGACGGCATGGCCTGGCTGGCGCAGATCGGCATGTTCCTCGTGCTGGGCCTGCTGGTCACGCCCCACGATCTGCTGCCGATCGCCCTGCCCGCCCTCGGTCTGGCGCTGTGGATGATCCTGTTCGCGCGGCCGCTGTCGGTGATGGTCGGCCTGCTGCCGTTCAAGGCTTTCCATGGTCGTGAAAAAGCCTTTATTTCCTGGGTCGGCCTGCGCGGCGCGGTGCCGATCATTCTCGCGGTGTTCCCGCTGATGGCCGGGCTGCCGCAAGCGCAGCTGTATTTCAACCTGGCCTTCTTCATCGTACTGGTGTCGCTGCTAGTGCAAGGCACGAGCCTGCCGTGGGTGGCCAAATTGCTCAAGGTGACCGTTCCGCCAGAACCCGCGCCGATATCCCGGGCGGCACTGGAAGTGCACGTCACCAGCGAGTGGGAACTGTTCGTTTACAAGCTCGGCGCGGAGAAATGGTGCATCGGCTCGCCGCTGCGCGAGCTGAAAATGCCCGAAGGCACACGCATCGCGGCGCTGTTTCGTGGCCAGCAACTGCTCCATCCGTCGGGTAGTACGGTGCTGGAAGTCGATGATTTGCTGTGTGTTATTGGCCATGAACACAACTTGTCGGCCCTCGGCAAACTGTTCAGCCAGGCGCCGCAACGTGGCCTCGATCTGCGTTTCTTCGGCGACTTCGTGCTCGAAGGAGATGCCCAGCTTAAAGCGGTTGCAGCGCTGTATGGCTTGCCGGCCGAAGGCATCGATCCGGACATGACCCTGGGCGCGTTCATCGCCCAGAAAGTCGGTGGTGCACCCGTCGTCGGTGACCAGGTGGAGTGGAACAACACCCACTGGACGGTTGCGGTCATGGACGGGAACAAGATCGGCAAAGTGGGCGTCAGATTCCCCGAAGGAAGTCGCCCGGGCCCCGGACTCTTCCTCTAAACTGCTTCCACTCTCACTTGCTTGACCGGTCTCTATGCCTACCCTGCGCTCCTTTTTCGCCGCGGCCCTGCTGGGCCTCAGTCTTGTCGTCGGCCCGCTGCATGCTGCCGAACCACCGTCCAGCGATGCCGTGCAGGCCAGCCTCGACAAGCTGGCTGACAGCAAACTGCCGGACGCCGACAAGAAGACCCTGCAGACCGTCCTGCAGAACACCCTCAATCAACTGAACAACCAGCGTGATTACGAGCAGAAGCTGATCGATCTCAAGCGTCAGCTGGCCAACGCGCCGAAGCAGACGATTGAAAATACCCGCGAACTGAGCCGCCTCAAGGCCACCGCACCGGTGCCGGTAGCGCAACGTTTTCCGAAAGAGTCGATCCAGCAACTGGAGCAGATCCTCACCGATCGCTCGACCCAGCAAAGCGATCTGCAAAAAGCCTTGGCCGAAGCCAACAGTCTGATCATCACCGCGCAGACTCGCCCCGAGCGTGCGCAGGCGGAGATTTCCGCCAGCCAGACGCGCATCCAGCAGATCAACACCATCCTCAAATCCGGCAAGGACACGGGCAAAACGGTCACCGCCGAACAGCGCGACCAGTTGAACGCCGAACTGGCCGCACTCAATGCGCTGATTCCGCTGCGCCGCCAGGAACTGGCTGGCAACACCCAGTTGCAGGATCTGGGCAACGCTCAGCATGACTTGCTCTCGGAGAAATCCGATCGCCTGGACCGCGAGATCCAGGAACTGCAAACCCTGATCAACCAGAAGCGTCTGGCGCAGTCGCAGGAAACCGTCACCCAGCAATCGATCGAAGCGCAGAAGGCCGGCGGCAGCAGCCTGCTGGCGAGCGAGAGCGCGACCAACCTCAAGCTTTCCGACTATTTGCTCAAGAGCACCGACCGTCTCAACGAAGTCACGCAGCAGAACCTGCAGACCAAACAGCAACTCGACACCCTGACCCAGAGCGATTCGGCACTGGACGAACAGATCAGCGTGCTCAAGGGCAGCCTGCTGCTGTCGAAAATTCTCTACAAACAGAAGCAGGCGCTGCCGCACTTGAAGGTCGACCGCGACCTCGCCGACCAGATTGCCGATATTCGCCTGTATCAATTCGATGTCAGCCAGCAGCGGGAGCTGTTGAGCAATCCGGCGACCTATGTCGACAATCTGCTGGCCACGCAGCCGCCAGAGCAGGTCACCCCGCAACTGCGCAAAAGCCTGCTCGATCTGGCCAACACCCGTGCTGATCTGCTCGAGCGGCTGAACCGCGAATTGAGCGCGATGCTCAATGAATCGATCACCCTGCAGCTCAACCAGAAACAATTGCTGAGCACCGCGCAAAGCCTGCGCGCGACCCTCGACGAACAGATGTTCTGGATCCCCAGCAACAAGCCGCTGGACGTGGAATGGATGCGCGGCGTGCCCGAGCGTCTCGAGCGACAGGTCAACACCCTGCCCTGGGCGTCGAGCCTGAGCGAACTGACTGACGGCCTGACCCAGCGGCCATTGCTGTTTCTGCCATTGGCGCTGCTGATCGGCGCCCTGTTGTGGCGACGCAAAGCGCTGTACGGAAGACTCAACAAGGTTCACCAGGACATCGGCCACTTCAAGCGCGATAGCCAGTGGCACACGCCGCAGGCGATTCTGATCAACATTCTGTTGGCGATGCCGGTGGCGTTGGGTCTGGCGCTGTGCGGTCTGGCCCTGCAGATTGACGCGCGCGGGCAGAACGCCAACATGGGCGCGGCGCTGTTGCAGATGGGCCAGGCCTGGCTGGTGTTCTACACCGCGTACCGGATTCTTGCGCCGGGTGGCGTGGCGGAGTTGCACTTCCGCTGGGAAAAACCGCAGGTCGAGTTCCTTCAGGGCTGGGTACGTCGATTGGGCCTTGTGGTCATGGCGCTGGTGGCCGTGGTGGCCGTCGCCGAGTTGCAACCGGCGGCGCTGGCCGATGACGTGCTCGGCATGCCGGTGGTACTGACCTGCTACGCCTTGATGGCATGGCTACTCAGTCGCCTGCTGATCAGCAGCCCGACGCACCAGAACGCTTCGCTGTTCCGCAAAGCCGTCGGAGTGATGTTCACCCTGCTGCCGATCGCCCTGTTTGTTGCGGTGTGTTTCGGCTACTACTACACCGCGCTGAAACTCAGCGACCGTTTGATCAACACCCTGTACCTGCTGATGTTCTGGCTAGTGATCGAGGCCACTTTCGTACGGGGCCTGAGCGTTGCCGCGCGGCGTCTGGCTTACCAGCGCGCGCTGGCCAAACGGCAGGCGGCAAAAGAAGCTGGCGACGGCGAAGCGGTGATCGAAGAGCCGACCCTGGACATCGAAAAGGTCAACGAACAGTCCCTGCGTCTGATCCGCCTGGCCCTGCTCGGCGGCTTCATTGCGGCGCTGTACTGGGTCTGGTCGGACCTGATTTCGGTGTTCTCGTATCTGGACAACATCACCCTTTACGAATACACCAGCGGCACCGGCGCCAACATGAGCATGGTGCCGATCAGCATCGGCGACATGCTCGGCGCGCTGATCATCATCGGTATCACCTTCGCTCTGGCGCGCAACTTGCCCGGCCTGCTCGAAGTGTTCGTGCTGTCCAAACTCAATCTGGCCCAGGGCAGCGCTTATGCGACAACCACGCTGCTGTCCTACGTGATTGCCGGCGTTGGTTTTGTCACCACCCTGTCGACCCTCGGCGTCAGTTGGGACAAGTTGCAATGGCTGGTGGCAGCGCTGTCGGTGGGCCTCGGTTTCGGTATGCAGGAGATCTTCGCCAACTTCATCTCCGGCATCATGATCCTCTTCGAACGCCCGGTGCGGATCGGCGACACCATCACCATCGGCAACCTGTCGGGCACGGTGAGCAAGATCCGCATCCGCGCCACAACCATCACCGACTTCGACCGCAAGGACATCATTGTCCCGAACAAAACGTTCATCACCGGGCAATTGATCAACTGGTCGCTGACCGACACCATCACCCGCGTCACGCTGAAACTCGGCGTCGATTACGGTTCGGATCTGGACCTGGTCAAGGAACTGCTGCTCAAAGCGGCCCGGGAGAACCCGCGTGTGCTCAAAGAACCGGAGCCACACGTGTACTTCCTCAACTTCGGCGAAAGCACCCTCGACCACGAACTGCGCATGCATGTGCGCGATCTCGGTGACCGCAACCCGGTGCTGGATGAGGTCAACCGCTTCATCAATCGCGAGTTCAAGAAGCAGCACATCAACATCTCGTTCCGACAGATGGAGGTTTATCTGAAGAACCTGCACGGTCAGGAATACAAGATGGTGCCTGTGGAGCCCGAGAACAAAACCATCGTGCCGATCGTCGACGGGCAGAAACCGTTGCCGGAACCGCCACCGAGCAAACTCGACTAACCGACATGGTCCCAGCAGAATGCTCGGACATTCTGCTGGAGCCGGCCCGTGAAAGCCCTCGACGAACTGACTTTCGACAACCGCTTTGCCCGGCTGGGCGACGCGTTCTCCGCGCACGTGCTGCCCGAACCGATCGACAATCCGCGTCTGGTGGTCGCCAGCCCGGCCGCTCTGGCCTTGCTTGATCTCGATGCGGCCAGCGCCGACACCGAAGAATTCGCGCAACTGTTTGGCGGCCACAAGCTGTGGGCCGATGCCGAGCCGCGGGCGATGGTGTATTCCGGGCATCAGTTCGGCGGTTATACCCCGCAACTGGGTGACGGGCGCGGTCTGCTGCTGGGTGAGGTGTACAACAACGCTGGCGAGCATTGGGACTTGCACCTCAAAGGCGCCGGGCAGACGCCGTTTTCACGCATGGGCGATGGTCGCGCGGTGCTGCGCTCATCGATTCGCGAGTTTCTCGCCTCCGAGGCGCTGTTTGCGCTGAACATTCCATCTTCGCGGGCAGCCTGCGTGATCGGCTCCGACACGCCGGTCTGGCGGGAAAAGCAGGAACGCGCGGCGATGGTGCTGCGTCTGGCGCCGAGCCATATCCGCTTCGGCCACTTCGAATATTTCTACTACACCAAGCGCCCCGAGCAGCAGAAACAGCTTGGCGAGCATGTGCTGGCGATGCACTTTCCCGAGTGTCTGGAACAACCGGAACCGTATCTGGCGATGTTTCGCGAGATCGTCGAGCGCAACGCCGAGCTGATCGCCAAGTGGCAGGCCTACGGCTTCTGTCACGGCGTGATGAACACCGACAACATGTCGATCCTCGGCATCACCTTCGACTTCGGCCCGTTCGCCTTCCTCGATGACTTCGACGCGCATTTCATCTGCAATCACTCCGATGATCAGGGTCGCTACTCGTTCAGCAATCAGGTGCCGGTGGGCCAGTGGAACCTCAGCGCGCTCGCCCAGGCACTGACGCCGTTCATCAGCGTCGAGGCCCTGCGCGAAACCCTCGGCTTGTACCTGCCGCTGTTCCAGGCGCACTACCTCGACCTGATGCGCCGCCGCTTCGGCTTCACCACCGCCGAGGACGACGATCAGCAACTGCTGGAAAACCTGCTGCAACTGATGCAGAACAGCGGCGTCGACTACACGCTATTCTTCCGCCGCCTCGGTGAAGAGTCAGCCGAACAGGCCATCGCCCGCCTGCGCGACGATTTTGTCGATATCAAAGGTTTCGATGCCTGGGGCAAACGCTACGTCGCCCGGGTCGGCCGCGACGGCAATGCCGATCAGGCACAACGCCGCGCACGGATGCATGCAGTCAATCCGCTGTACATCCTGCGCAATTATCTGGCGCAAAAGGCTATTGATGCGGCGGAACAAGGGGATTATGCCGAGGTACGCCGACTGCATGCGGTGCTGAGCAAACCGTTTGAGGAGCAGCCGGGGATGGAGGGTTACGCCGAGCGGCCACCGGAGTGGGGAAAGCATTTGGAGATCAGTTGTTCTTCGTAGGCGCTTCAGCTTAGCGGGTCGATTGCACTGATTACACGGTCGACGATGTCAGACATTGTCACGTCATCCAGTCGCTCGATGAATTTGGCCGTGCCGTCTCGTACCCGTTGTTCTATGTCAAAACTGCGAACCTGATTACACACCGCTACACCATTGGTTTCGTGGCCAGTAATGGCGACCGCCAAACCCATATACCGGCTGAAATTCCCACCGCTAGTAACAGGCACCGTCATGCTCACGCCCAATGCGTTGATCTCTCTGGGCGTGATCACCACAAAGCGATGTCTGTTCATCATCTCCCGCCCCGCCACTGGGTTTGGATCAATCCAGTAAACGTCACCCCGCTGAGGGGGCTGTCGGCGCACCATCAACCCAGCTCCCGGCCGACAGAATCACCTTCAAGGGTCTCGCTAGTCTGGGCGTTAAGTTTCTGCAATTCTTCTGCGCCTTCGAGTAGCTCTGACAAACTATAACGCTTACGCGTAGCGGCTACGGCTGGACGAGCAATCAGTTCGCCATCGACCACATTCAGCTCTAGCTGTGCGCCAACCTCCAGATGCAACAACTTTAAAAGCGTGGGCGGAATCGTAATGACGGCAGCGCCGCCTTGGCGGCGTATCTTGGAAGTTACGGACATTATGTCGCTCCGATTTGATGCATAGGAATCATCGATTCCTGGATTAGTGCAACAAAAGTAGCACGCGAATAAAGACAAAGCGATCTCCTCACGACAAGCGTAAAACGCCGAATTGGTCTTCAGACTAGCCATCGATCCCGGAACTGTTTTGAGAAAAATGTGAGCAGTTGCGACATTGATAAGTTGGCAGATCGACTCCAAATCAGTTCTATAGACTGCCTATCAGAGAACCAATCATGACCACCCCACTCCTCATCCCCTGCCCCTCCTGCAATGGCGTCAACCGCATTCCAGCCGAGCGTCTCGCCGATCAACCCAAGTGCGGACGCTGCAAGTCTGCGGTGATGGTGAGCAAACCCTTCGAACTCAAACAAGGCGATTACGCCAGTCAGATCAAGGGCGATCTGCCGTTACTGGTGGATGTCTGGGCGGACTGGTGCGGGCCGTGCAAGTCGTTTGCGCCGGTGTTCGAACAGGCTGCGGCGCAGCTGGCGGGCAAGTGCCGGCTGGCCAAGCTCGACAGCGAAGCGAATCAGCAGTTGTCGGCGCAGTTGGGGATTCGCTCGATTCCGAGTCTGATTCTGTTTAAAAACGGCAGGGAAGTGGCGCGGCAGAGCGGTGCGTTGCCATTGCCGCAGTTGATGGCGTGGCTGCGTAGCCAAGGCATCTGACCCAACACAGACCACCCTGTGGGAGCGAGCCTGCTCGCGAAGGCGGCCGATCATTCAACGCTGATGTTGAATGTGCCGGCCTCTTCGCGAGCAGGCTCGCTCCCACAGGATTTGCGTGTGAGTCGGGGAATCAGTGGCCTTCCAGCAGATTGTGCAGTTCAACAAACTGCTGCGTCAGTTTGTGCCGTGGATCGAGGTGGATCAGCGGCATGCTGGCCTGGTGCGACTCGCGCATGCGCACCGAACTGCTCAGGTACACCGGTAATACCGGCAAGCCTTCGGCGATCAACTCATCGAGCATCTGCTGTGGCAGGCTGGCCCGCGCCTGAAACTGATTGACCACAATGCCTTCGACTTCCAATCCTTCGTTGTGGTCATCCTTCAACTCTTCGATCTCGGCGATCAGCCCATACAGGGCCTGACGTGAAAAGCTGTCGCAGTCAAAGGGGATCAACACTCGATCTGCGGCAATCAGCGCCGATACCGCGTAGAAATTCAGTGCCGGCGGGGTATCCAGATAAATCCGGTCGTAATCCTCGGACAATTCGTCCAGCAACTTGCGCAGCTTGTTGATCTTGTGTTTCGCCTCGAGCTTGGGCTGCAGGTCGGCCAGCTCGGCGGTGGCGGTAATGATGTGCAGGTTGTCGAACGGCGTTTCGTAGATGTCCGCCTGATTCTTTTTCGAGAACGGCCCGGAGGACAGGGTCTGTTTGAAGAAGTCAGCGATACCCATCGGGATATCGTCGCCGGTGAGCCCGGTCAGATACTGAGTGGAATTGGCTTGGGCATCGAGGTCGACCAACAACGTGCGATAACCCTCGCTGGCGCTGACCGCCGCCAGATTGCAGGCGATGCTGGATTTGCCCACGCCACCTTTCTGATTGAACACCACGCGCCGCATGACCAAACCTCCGTGTATCAAAGAATGACCGAGTGTAGTTGGCGGTGACCGCGCTTCGCTACCTTCACGGACATGGACTACGTCGTCAGGTGTAAAAATCGACGCCCAGGCATGGAAAAAACCGCCAGCCATTACGGAGACACCTGACAGACACGCCGCGTCAAATCCGGATAATGGCCAAGTGATAGCCATGCAGCGAACCGCTCGGTACATTTTGTTGGGCAAAATGTAACCAACATTTGCTACACACCCGTCGCACCGGGATAATGCGCGCCACCCGGCGCCCTGCGCCAAGCCAAGCCTGCTGCGGCGCTGGCGACTCAACGCGTCAACGAAAGCCCGCAGGGGCGGGATGAATGTCCGTGATCAACTTCAACATCGCCCAATGGCGCGCGTGGGCCCCGGGGCTCGACAGCGTGGACGCCTGGCAGGCCTGGAGCCGACAACCGGTCGTGCTGCAGAGCAGTGATGCCGCGCCCGATGTGTCGTTTCTGCCGGCCATGCAGCGCCGCCGCCTCAGCCGCCTGGCGCGGATGGCCTTCAGCGTTGGCTGGCCGCTGGCCGACGGGCGGGACAATCTGCCGCTGGTGTTCGTCTCGCGGCACGGCGAAACCCCCCGCACGTTTGAAATCCTCCGCGATCTGGCCACCGAGCAGCCCTTGTCGCCGACCCAATTCAGCCTGTCGGTGCATAACGCGATCATCGGTTTGTGGTCGATCATGCGCGGTGAAACCAGCGAAATGACCGCCCTCGCCGCTGCTGGCGACGGCCTCGAACACGGCATGCTCGAAGCGGCGGCATTGCTTGATGAAGGCGCCCCGGCGGTGCTGCTGGTGATCACCGAAGAGCAGCCGCCCGAGGCGTATTCGCAGTGGGTCGATGATGTGCCGTTCCCTTATGCGCTGGGCTTGTTGCTCACGCCCGGTACCGACTGGCGGCTGACCCTGAACAGCAGCACCGAAACCCGGTCAAAGGCGCACTGGCCGCACGCGCTCAACCTGCTGCGAACCCTGCTCGGCCAGCAACCTGACTGCCAACATGCGTGGAAAAATCGTGTATGGACCTGGCATCGCAACCCGTGACCGCCAAACACCGCGACGCCTACTACTGGCGCCTGCTGGCCACTGCTGCGAGCTTCGCCTTGTTCGGGCTCGGCGGGCTGTGTCTGCGCCTGCTGGTATTTCCGCTGCTCGGCTGCCTGCCCGGTGACGCGCTGGTCCATCGCCTGCGCGCGCGGCGTACGGTCAGTCGCTTGTTCTGGTTTTTCGTGCGTTTCATGGCCCGCACCGGCGTGCTCACTTACGACATTGAGGGTGCCGAGCGCCTCGGTCGCCCGGGGCAGATGATCATCGCCAACCACCCGTCGCTGATCGATGTGGTGTTTCTCATCGGTCTGGTGCGCCACGCCAATTGCGTGGTGAAAAAAACCCTCTGGGAAAACCCGTTCACCCGTGGCCCGCTGCGCCGCACCGAGTACATCAGCAACGACGGCAGCATGGACATGCTCGACGCCGCCGCGCAGTCATTGCAGGACGGCCAGACCCTGATCATTTTCCCCGAAGGCACCCGCACCCAGCCGGGGCAGGCGCCGGCCTTTCATCGGGGGGCGGCGGCAATTGCCCTGCGCGGTGCGAAAATCGTTACCCCGGTGATCATCAAGGTCAGCCCGACCACCCTGACCAAAGCCGAGCCGTGGTATCGCATCCCCCATCGCCGCGTGCACTTCAGTTTTCGCGTAGGGGCCGATATAGACCCACAGACCTTCGCCGCGCAAGGCCCCGCACCGCAGGCCTCGCGCAAGCTCAACGATTATTTGCATGACTATTTCATTAAGGAGCTCGCCGCAGATGAGCGAACTGAACACCGCTAGCCTGGTGCGTGACATCAAACTGCTGATCATCGATGCCCTCGGCCTCGAAGACATCAGCCCTGAGGACATCGGCGACGAGCAGACATTGTTCGGCGAAGGCCTCGGCCTGGACTCCGTGGACGCGCTGGAACTGGGCCTGGCGATCCAGAAAAAATACGGCATCAAGATCGACGCCGATGCCAAAGACACCCGCAACCATTTCACCAACGTGGCCAGCCTTGCGGCGTTCGTCACGGCAAAACAGGCAGCTTGAGACCGGACCATGCAAACTCGTGACGATATTTTCAACACCCTGCGCGATGCCCTGGTCGAGCTGTTCGAGCTGGATCCGGCCCGTGTGAACCTGGAGTCCAATCTGTATCAGGATCTGGAAATCGACAGCATCGATGCGGTCGACCTGATCGATCACATTAAACGCCAGACCGGCAAGAAAATCGCCGCCGAAGAGTTCAAATCGGTGCGCACCGTCGGTGACGTGGTCGAGGCGGTGTTCCGTCTGGTTCAACCGGCCGCATGAGCCGACTGATCGGCCTGGGCCTGCTGCTGGCCGGTCTGCTGTACCCCTTTGCGGTGTATTTCGGCATGGAGCATTTCGCCCCGTGGCAATTTGCACTGCTGCTGGGCAGCCTGTGGCTGGCGCGAGCCCTGACCGGCGAACGCAAGCCCGGCAGCCTGTGGATGGCGTGCGTGGCGATGGTGTTCTGCCTGCTGCTCGCGGTGTTCGACAGCCCGCAGCTGCTGCGCTGGTACCCGGTGCTGATCAGCGCATTCATGCTGGTGCTGTTCGGCGCAAGCTTGAAATTCGGCCCGCCGATGGTCGAGCGTCTGGCGCGCTTGCGTGAGCCGGAGCTGCCGGAGGTTGCCATTCGCTACACGCGCAAGGTGACGCTGGCCTGGAGCGTGTTTTTCTTCTGCAACGGTTTGTGCGCCGCCCTCCTCACCCTGTGGGCGCCGCTGGATTGGTGGATGTTGTACACCGGCCTGATCTCCTATGGATTGATCGGCCTGATGTTTGCCATTGAATGGCTGATACGACAACGGGTAAGAGGCCGTACATGAATTGGATAAAACTTGAGCAGCTGTTGCTCAAGGCACTGCCGGCACGGGCGATCTGCCAGGCGCCGGCACTCGATCACACGCAACTGCGAGCGCAGGCCCTGAGCGTCGCCGCGGGTCTGCAAAGCCAAGGCGTGAAAAGGCTGGCCGTGCATCTGGAAGATGCCGCCGACCTCGCCATCGCCCTGCTCGGCGCGTGGCGTGCCGGCGTCAGCGTGTTGCTGCCGGCGGATCTGCAAGCGCAGACGCGTCAGCGCTGGTCGCAGGAAGTCGATCTATGGCTGACCGATCAATCAGGCGATGCACAGCTGGACGACTTCACTCAGCCCGAACTGCCCGGTGCACAACTGGATCTCGATCAATGCCGCCTGAGCCTGTGCACTTCCGGCTCTAGCGGCGAGCCCAAGCGCATCGACAAGACCCTGCGCCAATTGGCCAACGAGGTCGAAGCGCTGGAACAGTTGTGGGGCGCAGACCTCGGTGAAGCCTGCATCATCGGCAGTGTCGCCACGCAACACATCTATGGCCTGCTGTTTCGCGTGTTGTGGCCATTGTGCGCCGGGCGCCCGTTCGTGCGCCGGCAACTGGCGTTCTCCGAAGACTTGCAGCGCGCCAGCCGCGAATACCCGGCCTTCGCCTGGGTCGCCAGCCCGGCGCTGCTCAAGCGCATGGGCGACAACCTCGACTGGCCGGCCCTGAGCGCGGTGCGCCGGGTGTTTTCCTCCGGGGGCGCGTTGCCGTCGGAAGCGGCGCAAAGTCTGCAACAGCGCTTGCAGCAATGGCCGACGGAAATCCTCGGCAGCTCGGAAACTGGCGGCATCGCCTGGCGTCAGGGCGAGTCGTTGTGGCGGCCGTTTGCTGGCGTCGAACTGAGCCAGGACAGCGACGGCGCCCTGCTTATTTCTTCGCCTTATCTGCCTGCCGGCCACGTCGAACACAGCGCCGACGCCGCACGCATTGCCACCGATGGTCGCTTCGAACTGCTGGGGAGACTGGACCGCATCGTCAAACTGGAAGAAAAACGCATCTCGTTGCCGATGCTTGAGCAAGCCTTGGCAGCCCATGACTGGGTCGCCGAAGCGCGCCTCGGTGTCGTGCAGGAAAACCGCGCCTCGCTTGGTGCGCTGCTGGTGCTCAGCGAATCGGGTCTGTTCGCCCTGCGCGAGCACGGCCGCCGTGAACTGACCGAAACCCTGCGCAAACATCTGAGCCAACATTGCGAAGCCCTCGCCCTGCCCCGGCGCTGGCGCCTGCTGCGGCAAATGCCGTTGAACAGCCAGGGCAAACTGGCGCAAGCCGACGTCGAAGCGTTGCTGCTGGCCGCGCGACCCAAAGCCCCCGAAGTGCTGGAGCAAAGCGCAAGCGACGGCGAGTGGAGCCTGCAACTCAGCGTGCCGCCGGATCTGGCCTACTTCAGCGGGCATTTTCCCAAGGCGCCGGTTTTGCCCGGCGTAGTGCAGGTGGAGTGGGCGCTGAATCTGGGTCGGCAGTTGCTGAAGCTGGACGGCGCGTTTGCCGGAATGGAAGTGCTGAAATTCCAGCAACTGGTGCGCCCGGGTGATGAAATCCAGCTGCATCTGCGTTTCGATGCCGAGCGCGGCAAGTTGTATTTCGCTTATCGCAACGACACGGCGACCTGTTCCAGCGGACGCATTCTCCTGGGGCCTGCCCATGCATAACCCCTGCGCCGTAATCCCGGTATACAACCACGAAACCGCGATCACCACCGTGGTCGATGCCCTGCTCGCACAAGGTCTGCCGTGCATTCTGGTGGACGATGCCAGCGAGCCGTCCTGCGCGCGGGTGCTCGACACCCTGTCCGAGCGCGACAGGGTTTTTCTGGTGCGCCTGACGGCCAATCAGGGCAAGGGCGGCGCGGTGATGACCGGTCTGCGTGAGGCCTCGCGTCTGGGTTACAGCCATGCCTTGCAGGTCGATGCCGACGGCCAGCACGATTTGCATGACGTCGCGCGCTTCGTCGGCGAATCCCGCGGCCATCCCGAGGCGATGATCTGTGGCTATCCGCTGTTCGACGAGAGCGTGCCGAAAGGGCGTTTGTACGCGCGCTACCTGACCCACGTGATGGTCTGGATCAACACTCTGTCATTGCAGATTCGCGATTCGATGTGCGGCTTCCGTGTTTATCCGCTGGCGCCGACTCTGGCCGTGATCGACTCGGCCAAGGTCGGCAAGCGCATGGATTTCGACTCGGACATTCTTGTGCGGCTGGCCTGGCGCAATCAGCCGATGCGCTGGCTGCAGACCAGCGTGCATTACCCGCTGGACGGCGTGTCGCACTTTCGCCTGTTCCACGACAACGCGCTGATTTCCAGCATGCACACGCGGCTGTTTTTCGGCATGTTGCTGCGTTGGCCGGTGATCCTCTGGCGGCGGTGGAAACCATGAGCGAAGAAGTCGACAAGAAGCACTGGGCCGACCGCGAAGAGCGCGGCAGTTTCCTGCTGATGAAATTCACCGCGTTCGCCGCCAAAGTCCTCGGACGGCGCCTGCTCAGCCCGTTGCTGTACGGCATCGTCCTGTATTTTTTCCTCTTCGGCCGCGTCGCCCGGCGCAGTGCCTGGCAGTACCAGCAGCGGCTGGCTGAGTGGAGCCGGCGCGACGACCTGCGCCCGAGCCACTGGCGGGTGTTTGGCCAGTTCATGACCTTTGCCGATTCGCTGCTCGACAAGCTCGACGTGTGGAACGGCAAGCTGAGCATCGAGCAGATCGAAATCATCGACCCGGCGCTGCTGCGCAAGCAGTTGCGCGGCAGTCGCGGGCAACTGCTGGTCGGCGCGCATCTGGGCAATCTCGAAGTGTGCCGGGCGCTGGCGGAGATCGGCGAAAAGGTCACCATGAACGTGCTGGTGCACACCAAGCACGCCGAACAGTTCAACCGCCTGCTCGGCGAGGCCGGCGCGACCAATCTGCGCCTGATTCAGGTCAGCGAACTCGACCCGGTGATCATGCTGCAACTGCATGAACGGCTGGAACGCGGCGAGTGGCTGGCGATTGCCGGTGACCGCGTGCCACTGCACGGCGGGCGCAGCGTGACGGTGGATTTTCTCGGCCACCCGGCGCCATTTCCGCAAGGCCCGTGGTTGCTGGCCGGCCTGCTCAAGTGCCCGGTCAATCTGCTGATGTGCCTCAAGCAACCCGACGGCCACTATCGCCTGAATCTCGAACCGTTCGCCGACGCGGTGGTGTGGACACGCCGCGAACGCGAGCAGGTCATTCATCAGTGGGCCACCCGCTACGCGCAGCGCCTGAGTCACTATTGCCTCGAAGCCCCGCAGCAATGGTTCAACTTTTACCCTTTCTGGAAGACCGATGACGACGCCAACCCATGAGCCGGTAACCTTCGGCGAACGCCCTTTGCGCATCGAAGACGTGCTGGCCCTGGCCAACCGTCAGGCGCCCGTGCAGTTGCAGGCTGACGCCGACTATCGCGAGCGCATCGCCAAGGGCGCGCGGTTTCTCGATTCGCTGCTGGACAAGGAAGGTGTGATCTACGGCGTCACCACCGGTTACGGCGATTCCTGCGTGGTCGCAGTGCCGCTGCATCACGTCGAGGCGCTGCCGCGTCATCTCTACACCTTTCATGGTTGCGGCCTGGGCAAACTGCTCGACGCGCAGGCGACCCGCGCGGTGCTGGCGGCGCGCTTGCAGTCGTTGTGTCACGGCGTTTCCGGGGTGCGCGTCGAACTGCTCGAGCGTCTGCACGCGTTTCTCGAATACGACATCCTGCCGCTGATTCCCGAAGAGGGTTCGGTGGGTGCCAGCGGCGATCTGACGCCGCTGTCCTATGTCGCCGCAACCCTGTCCGGCGAGCGCGAAGTGCTGTTCCGTGGCGAACGTCGTCAGGCTGCCGACGTGCATCGCGAGCTCGGCTGGACACCGCTGGTGCTGCGTCCGAAAGAGGCGCTGGCGCTGATGAACGGCACAGCGGTGATGACCGGCCTCGCCTGCCTCGCCTTCGCTCGCGCCGATTATCTGCTGCAACTGGCCACGCGCATCACCGCGCTCAACGTCGTCGCGCTGCAAGGCAACCCGGAGCACTTCGACGAACGTCTGTTCGCCGCCAAACCGCACCCGGGGCAGATGCAGGTCGCCGCGTGGCTGCGCAAGGATCTGGCGATCGACGCGCCGACCGCGCCACTGCATCGTCTGCAGGATCGTTACTCGCTGCGTTGCGCGCCGCATGTTCTCGGCGTGTTGGCCGACAGCCTGAACTGGCTGCGCGGCTTCATCGAAACCGAGCTGAACAGCGCCAACGACAACCCGATCATCGATGCCGAAGCCGAGCGTGTTCTGCATGGCGGGCACTTCTACGGCGGGCACATTGCGTTCGCTATGGACAGCCTGAAAAACCTCGTGGCCAACGTCGCCGATCTGCTCGATCGGCAATTGGCGTTGCTGGTCGACGAGCGCTACAACCACGGCTTGCCGAGCAACCTCTCCGGCGCGCCAGCCGATCGGGCCATGATCAACCACGGCTTCAAAGCGGTGCAGATCGGCACCAGCGCCTGGACCGCCGAAGCGCTGAAAAACACCATGCCGGCCAGCGTGTTCTCGCGCTCCACCGAGTGCCACAACCAGGACAAGGTGAGCATGGGCACCATCGCCGCCCGTGATGCGATTCGCGTGCTGGAGCTGACCGAACAGGTCGCCGCCGCCACGCTGCTCGCCGCCAATCAGGGCGTGTGGCTGCGCGCTCAAGCCGCCGATGCGCGCCCGCTGCCGCCGGCACTGGCAGCGATGCACGAAGAACTCGGCAAGGACTTCCCGCCGGTCATCGAAGACCGCGCGCTGGAAGGCGAACTGCGCCTGTGCCTGCAACGCATCGCCGCGCAACACTGGAGGCTGCATGCGTAGTGCCGGAGTGCTTCACGCCGATACCGAGATTCTCGTGCCGTTTTTCGACGTCGACACCATGCACGTGGTCTGGCACGGCCATTACGTCAAATACCTCGAAGTGGCGCGCTGCGCGTTGCTGGACAAGATCGGCCACAACTACACGCACATGGTCGAGTCGGGTTACGCCTGGCCGATCATCGATCTGCAATTGCGCTACGTGCGCAGCGCGGTGTTCGGCCAACGGCTGAACGTGCGCGCCAGCCTGATCGAGTGGGAAAACCGTCTGAAGATCAATTATCTGATCAGCGACCTGCAGACCGGCGAGCGCCTGACCCGCGCAAGCTCTGTGCAAGTCGCTGTGGAAGTCAGCAGCCGCGAGATGCAACTGGCCTCACCCGAAGTCTTCACCGATGCCGTGGAAAGGATGCTGCGATGAATGTGTTGTTCAAAAGCCTTGGCGCGTTGGCGCTGCTGGCCGTGTCGTCATGGGCCTATGCCTTCGACCTGCAACAACTCAGTGAACAACTGGCGAAACCGGATGTTATCCACGGCCAGTTCACTCAGGAAAAACACCTGCGCGCCCTGCCGCAGCCGCTGATCAGCAAGGGCAGCTTCGTCCTCGCGAAAAATCATGGCCTGCTGTGGCTGTTGAAAACCCCGCTGCAACAGGATTACCGCATCACCGCCAATGGCATCGCCCGCCGTGACACCAATGGCTGGCAACTGCTGCCGAACAAGAGCGCCGGTGCCGAGCAGAACCGTTTGTTCCTCGCCGTGCTGCAAGGTGACAGCAGCGGTTTGCAGCGCGATTTCGAACTGGCCCTGAGCGGCACGGCGCAGCAGTGGCAACTGACTCTGACGCCGCGCTCGATGCTGCTCAAGCAAGTGTTCCAGCAGATCAATATCGACGGCGGTACTCTGGTGCAAACCATCGAACTGCTGGAAACCCAAGGCGACAGCACACTGCTACGCATGCAGGACAGCACGGCCGAGCAACCCTTGAGCGAAGCGGAGCAACATGACTTTGCCGAGTGAACGCAAGCTGCCCTGGCTGTTTCTGAGCCTGCTGCTGGCCGTCGTCGCGCTGGCTGCCTGGCAGTGGCGCGACGGTGCGCCGCTGTCGGCCAATCTCATGGAGCTGGTACCCGGGACCAATCCAGACGCGCTGGAGTTGCGCGCCGAACAGCGCATGCAAGAACCGCTCAATCGCGAAATGCTGGTGCTGGTCGGCCACGCCGATCGCCAGCAAGCGCTGACCATGGCCCAACAACTGGGCGAACAATGGCAGGCCAGCGGTCTGTTCGAAACCGTGCAATGGAACCTGCAAGCCGACTTGCCGGCGCTGCGCAAGCAATTGCTGCAAGGACGCCTTGCGATGCTCTCGGCGGATGATCGGCAGCTACTCAGCAAGCACCCCGACGCGTTCATCCAGCAGCGAGTACAGGCGCTGTTCGATCCGGTCAGCGGCTTTACCCTGGTGCCGAGCCAGGACGACTGGCTGGGCCTGACCGGGCGCATCCAGAACAGCCAGCCGAAACATGGCGCAGTGCAACTGGACATTGGCAGCGGCGCACTGGTCGCCGATGCCGACGGCAAGAGCTGGGTGATGCTGCGTGCGCGCACCACCGGCAATGCCTTCGATATGAACCTGCCGCTGCAAGTTGCGGATCTGCTCCAGCACAGCCGCGAACAGGCGGCGAAAGGCGACGTGCAGTTGCTCGCCGCCAGTGGCCTGCTCTACGCCGCCAACGGCCAGCAACAAGCCACCCGCGAAATGACCTGGGTCGGCGGTGGTGCGACGGTTGGCATTCTGCTGTTGCTGCTGTTGGCGTTTCGCCGCTGGGGCGTGCTGCTGGCATTTGTTCCGGTGCTGGTCGGCATGCTGTTCGGCGCGGTGGCCTGCGTGGCGCTGTTCGGCCACATGCATGTGATGACGCTGGTGCTCGGTTCGAGTCTGATCGGCGTCGCCGTCGATTACCCGCTGCACTATCTGTCCAAAAGCTGGAGTCTCAAGCCGTGGCGCAGTTGGCCGGCCCTGCGCCTGACGTTGCCGGGGCTGACCCTGAGCCTGATCACCAGCGTTATCGGCTACCTGGCGCTGGCGTGGACACCGTTCCCGGCGCTGACGCAGATCGCGGTGTTCTCCGCCGCCGGTTTGCTCGGCGCCTATCTGTCGGCGGTCTGCCTGCTGCCGGCGCTGCTGAAAAATGTCCAACTGCGCCCGGCGCAATGGCCGCTGCGCCTGGCCGAACGCCTGATTCATCTGCGTGAGGCGCTGCTCGGTTGCATTCGCACGCCCGCGTTGCTGGCGCTGCTGATCGCCTTCTGCGTCGGCGGTCTGATGCAGTTGCAGAGCAAAAACGATATCCGCCAATGGGTCGGCGCGCCGCAGCATCTGACCGACGAAGCGCAGACCATCGCGCGCATCACCGGGTATCAACCGACCAGCCAGTTCTTCCTGATCCGTGCGGCCAATCAGGAGCAATTGCTCGAGCGCCAGGCAGCGCTGAGCGAGCGCCTGCAGCAACTGGTCAACCTCGACAAACTGCAAGGCTATCTGGCTCTCGATCAACTGGTCAGCGCGCCGAGCCAGCAACAGCAAGTGCGCGAATCACTGAACAGGCTGCCGTCGGTCTGGCAACCGCTGCTCGATCTCGGCGTGCCAGTGACGGCGTTGCAAAACGAATTGCGGCAATTGCAGACCCTGCCCGCCGAAGACATCGACGCCGCGCTGGCCGGCCCGCTCGGTGAGCCGTATCGGACACTGTGGCTTGGCCCGACTGAAGACGGCGTCGCAGCGATGACCAGTTTGCAGGGCTTGAACAATCCGTCGTTGTTGCGCGTGCAGGCGCTCGATTTGCCGGGGGTGGTGCTGGTCGATCGCCTCGGTGATCTGAACAAGGTGTTCGCCGCCACGCAGATCAGCGCCGCCGAACTGAAACTGGCCTCCTGCGTGTTGATCGTGCTGGTGCTGATCCTGCCGTTCGGCCTGACCGGCGCCCTGCGTATCGTCGCCCTGCCGCTGCTGGCGGCGCTGTGCAGTCTGGCCAGCCTTGGCTGGCTCGGTCAGCCGCTGACCCTGTTCAGCCTGTTCGGCCTGCTGTTGGTGACGGCGATCAGTGTCGACTATGCAATCCTCATGCGCGAACAGGTGGGCGGCGCGGCGGTGAGCCTGCTCGGCACCTTGCTTGCAGCAGTGACGACGTGGCTGTCGTTCGGCCTGCTAGCGGTGTCCAGCACCCCGGCGGTGAGTAATTTCGGCCTGTCGGTGAGCCTCGGCCTGGCGTTCAGCTTCATGCTCGCGCCGTGGGCCGGGCGCCATGAACCGGTTGCGGAGCCAGCGGCATGATGGTCTTCGGCTTCTGGTTGCTGGCCTTGGCGCTGTTTGCGCTGGCGACTCGTGTCGGCCGTCACTTCGGCCTGATTCCGATCGTCAGTCAGTTGCTGCTGGCGAGCTTCGGTTTGCCGTTGCTGATGTATTTCTGGATCGAGCCGGGCTGGCAGCTCAGCGGCGCACAACTGATCGCCCCGGACTGGCTGAAAAACCTCTACAGCCTGAGCTTCGCCTTGCTGCTCGGGCATATCCTCAGCGATGTCATCGATCTGCGTCTGGATCGCCAGAGCGTGAAAATCGCTATACCGAGTTTCGCTGTGCCGTTCGCTTGCGGGCTGGCGGTTGCGTACTGGTTGCTGCCGTCGCAGCCGTGGCTCAACGCATTGGCCATCGGACTGGTCTTCGCGATTACCGCGATCCCGGTGTTGTACCTGTATCTGCGTCACATCGATTACCCGCCCGCTGCCACGCGGCGTCTGGTGCAAACAGCGATCCTTATCGATCTGACCTGCTGGACGCTGTTCGGCCTCGCCCAGGGCAGCCTGTACCTGAGCAGCCTGTTGCTGCCCGTGGCCATGGCCGGCGTGCCGCTGCTTTTGCACCTGCTGCGCGTGCGTCGCCCGCTGACTTACAGCCTCGGCTTCTTCGCGTTGCTGGTCATGGCCGAGCATTACAAACTCAACGCGCTGATTTTCGGCATCGGCTATCTGCTGTGCATGGCGCTGCTGAAAGTGCCGTTGGTGCTGCCGTTGCCGGCACGCTGGATGAGCCGTTTGCAGACGTGGATCGCAATCCCGCTGATCCTCACGTTCGGCATCGTCCAGATCGACGTGCACAGCGCCCTCGCCAGCCTCGACGCCGGGCAATGGGCGGCGCTGCTGCTGTTGCCGATTGCCAGTAAACTGCTCGGCAACTGGCTCGGCCTCGGTTGGGCGGGCGCCTCGTTCGCTGGCGCCAGCCGCTGGCGCGAAAGCGTGCTGCTGAACATTCGCGGCCTGAGCGAAATCGTCTTTCTCAACCTGCTATTGCAACAACAACTCATCACCCCCGCGCTGTATTTCGCGCTGATGCTGATGGGTCTGATCGCGACGCTGCTGCCGGCCCTTATCGGTCTGCATCGCGCGCCCCTGAATCTGAACAGTCCCTTGCCCCGGAGCTCACGTGCCAATCGTTGAAATGGAATCCCGTCAGGTCGTGATCATCGGTGCCGGCCCGTCCGGTGCTATCGCCGCAGCCCTGCTCAAACGCAAGGGCCACGATGTGCTGGTGCTCGAGCGCCAGCACTTCCCACGCTTCTCTATCGGCGAAAGCCTGCTCAGCCACTGCCTGGATTTCGTTGAAGAAGCCGGCATGCTCGACGCCGTCAACGCCGCCGGGTTCCAGCGCAAGACCGGCGCGGCGTTTGCCTGGGGCGAGCGCTACAGCGCTTTCGATTTTGGCGACACTTTCACCGCCGGCAAGCCGACCACGTTCCAGGTGCAGCGCGCCGACTTCGACAAGTTGCTGGCCGATCAAGCAGCATTGCAAGGTGCGGAAATCCGTTATGGCGATGCGATTGTCAGCGTCGATTTCGATCAGGCGAAACCACAACTCGATGTGCGCCGCGAAGATGGCAGCGAGTATCGCGTCGAAGCCGATTTCGTCCTGGACGCCAGCGGCTACGGCCGCGTGCTGTCGCGCTTGCTCGACCTCGAAGCACCTTCGAATTTCCCGGTGCGTCAGGCCGTGTTCACCCATGTCGAAGATCACATCGACAACCCGGCGTTCGACCGTGAAAAGATCCTCGTGACCACCCATCCCGAGCATCGCGATGTGTGGTTCTGGACCATCCCCTTCAGCAACGGCCGCTGCTCGGTGGGCGTGGTCGCGGCTGAGGAACATTTCCAGGGCCGCGACAGCGATCTCGATGCCTGCCTGCGCAGTTTTATCGCCGAGACGCCAAGCCTCTCCGGGGTTCTGAACAATGCGGTCTGGGACACCCCGGCGCGCACCCTCGGCGGCTATGCGGCCAACGTGAAAACCCTGCACGGCCCGGGCTTCGCGCTGCTGGGCAACGCCGCAGAATTCCTCGACCCGGTGTTCTCCTCCGGCGTGACCATCGCCATGCGTTCGGCGAGCATGGCCGCTGGCGTGCTGCACCGCCAGTTGCAGGGTGAAACGGTGGACTGGCAAAGCGAATTTGCCGAACCGTTGAAACGCGGCGTCGATACCTTCCGTTGCTACGTCGAAGGCTGGTACGCCGGCACCTTCCAGGACGTGATTTTCTATGAGGACAGCCAGGCGGAGATTCGCCGGATGATCTGCTCGATCCTCGCCGGTTATGCCTGGGACGAGCGCAACCCGTTTGTCAGCGAAGCGCGGCGCCGGCTGAAGATGATTTCCCAACTCTGCGCGCAGGACGCCTCATGAATTACTTGAGCGACAGTTACGTAGAGGAAACCCGCTTCGGTCTTTGGTTCTTGCGCAGCCACACCTGGCAGCACCATGTGCTGCGCGTGGCGATCAATGATCTGCGTGGATTATTCAGTGAGCCGCTGCCGGAACACCCGGTGCTGCTCGACGCCGGTTGCGGTCAGGGTAAGTCCTTCGGCCACCTGCGTCAGACCTTCGCCCCGCAGCGACTGATCGGCGTCGACGCCGACCCGCACAGTTTGCAACTCAGCGCCGAAGAGGCCACCCGCCTGGGCATGCCAGTCGAGTTGATCGGCAGCGATTGCGCCACGCTCAACGTCGCCGATGCCAGCGTCGACCTGCTGTTCTGCCACCAGACCTTCCATCATCTGGTCGAGCAGGAAAAGGCCTTGGCCGAGTTCTATCGCGTGCTCAAGCCAGGCGGCTATCTGCTGTTCGCCGAATCCACCGAGGCTTACATTGATACCTGGGTGATTCGCTGGCTGTTCCGCCATCCGATGCATGTGCAGAAGAGCGCCGCCGGCTACCTGCAGATGATCCGCGAGCAGGGCTTCGAGTTTGCCGAGCGCAATGTGTCCTACCCGTATCTGTGGTGGAGCCGGTCGAAGGATTTTGGTTTGCTGGAGCGGTTGGGGTTGAGCAAACCCAAGCCATTCGGTGAGCGCGAAGAGACGCTGGTAAACGTCGTCGCGCGCAAGCCATTGCAGGAACCTGTCTGATGTACGGCTATCGATCTGAACACCTGAAACTCTGTGGGAGCGAGCCTGCTCGCGAAAGCGGTGTATCAGTCAGCCAAAGTGGCGAATGTCAGATTGCATTCGCGCGCAGGCTCGCTCCCACAGGGATTGCTGCGTGGCTGGTGATCGTTTTGTCAGCCTTGCTGCTCAGCGCCTGCGCCAGCCAGCCGCCATTACCAGCGGCCAACCCGACGCTGCCCCTGCCGCTACAACTGCACATCGAGCGCGAGCAGGCCGGGCAGCGTCAGGACTGGCTGCTGGTGATCCAGCGCGAAGGCGCCGGCACGCGTTGGTCGATGATGGATCCGCTGGGCATTCCCCAGGCCCGCCAGCAACTGATCGACGGGCACTGGCAGGCCGACGGTCTGCTGCCGCCGAACCCGGAAGCGCGGGAGTTGTTCGCCGCACTGCTGTTCGCCTTGACGCCTCCTGCCGAGCTGCTGCGCAACTATCCCGACGCCCGCCAACAGGCCGATCAGCGTTCACTGCCGGCGCGCTGGAACGTCCGCTATTCACAACCGTTGAGCTTCCAATTGAATCTGCCCCAAGGCCCGCACTATCGCGTTTCCCAGTTAGGTGAATCGACGCCATGACCGCTTACCTGAATGCCCTCGGCGTGATCTGCGCCCTGGGCCGCGACAAGTCTGAAGTCGCGCGCAATCTGTTCGCCGGCGACTGTTCGGGGATGCGCCGCGAGTCCGGCTGGGTCGCCGAACGTGAACTGCCTGTGGCTGGCGTACACGGTGAATTGGCGGCGATCCCTACGGACCTGGTCGAGCACAGCAGTCGCAACAATCAGCTGCTGCTGGAAGCCGCGCTGCAGATTCGAGACGACATCGATCGTGCGATCCAGACCTTCGGCCGCGAGCGCATAGGCGTGGTGCTAGGCACCAGCACCTCGGGCATCGACGAGGCCAGCCGGGGTCTGGCGCATTACATCCGCGAACAGCAATTTCCCCGCGAGTACGACTATCGCCAACAGGAACTCGGCGCCCCGGCGAATTTTCTCGCCGAATGGCTGCAACTGAGCGGCCCGGCCTACGTGATTTCCACCGCCTGTACCTCCAGCGCCCGCGCGCTGATGAGCGCTCAGCGCCTGCTCGATCTGGGCCTGTGCGACGCGGTACTGTGCGGCGGCGTCGACAGTCTGTGCAAGCTCACGCTGAACGGTTTCTCTTCGCTGGAAGCCGTTTCAGATGAGCGCTGCAATCCGTTCTCCGCCAACCGCAACGGCATCAATATCGGCGAGGCAGCGGTGCTGTTCGTGATGAGCAAACAGCGCGACGAAGGCCCGGGCATCGCCCTGCTGGGTGCGGGCGCCAGCTCGGATGCGCACCATATCTCCGCGCCGGAGCCGAGCGGTCGCGGCGCCCTGCAAGCCATGCAGAAAGCCCTTGGTCGCGCGCATCTGCAAGCCGGGCAAATCAACTACCTGAACCTGCACGGCACCGCCACCCAGCACAACGACGCGATGGAAAGTCTGGCGGTCGCGGCGCTGTTTCCCCAAGGCGTCGCCTGCTCGTCAACCAAGCCGCTGACCGGCCACACCCTCGGCGCGGCTGGCGCGCTGGAAGCGGCGTTCTGCTGGCTGAGCCTGAGTGCCGACAACCCTGAGCAGGCGTTACCGCCGCATATCTGGGACGGCCAGGCCGATCCCGCGCTGCCGCCGCTCAAGTGGGTGACCGCGAGCGAACCCCTGACGTCCATTGCACCGCGCTTCCTGATGAGCAACTCGTTTGCCTTCGGCGGCAACAACGTCAGCCTGATTATCGGAGACGCCCCATGAGCCACTGGCCGCTCGCCGAACTGCTGCCGCATGCCGGCGACATGATCCTGATCGACGCCATCGAGCGCTTCGATGACGAGCAGATTTTCACTCGCCTCACGGTCAAGCCCGACGGCCTGTTCAACCTGCCCGACGGCAGCCTGCCGGCGTGGGTCGGCGTCGAGCTGATGGCGCAGAGCGTCGCCGCTTTCGCCGGTTGCCACGCCCGGCAAAAAGGCAATCCGCCGGAGCTGGGCTTTCTCCTCGGCACGCGCAAATTCGAGTGCAACGTCGCAGCCTTTGCGGCCGGCAGCGAGCTGACCATCCACGGCCTGCGCTCACTGGAAGACGACAACGGCATGGGCGTATTCGAATGCCATATCCACGGCGACGGCATACATGCCAGCGCCCGGCTGAACGTGTTCCGCCCGCCGCAAGCCAACCAATATCTGCAACAGACAAAGGAGTCGCACGATGACTGAATCCGTACTGGTCACCGGCTCCAGCCGTGGCATCGGCCGCGCCATTGCCTTGCGTCTGGCGCAAGCCGGGCACGACATCGTCCTGCATTGCCGCAGCGGCATGACCGAAGCCCAAGCGGTGCAGGCCGAAATCGAAGCGCTGGGCCGCAGCGCACGCATCCTGCAATTCGACGTCGCCGACCGCGAATCCTGCAGAAGCATTCTCGAAGCCGACGTTGAAAACCATGGCGCCTATTACGGCGTGGTGCTCAACGCCGGGCTGACCCGCGACGGCGCGTTTCCGGCGCTGAGCGATGACGATTGGGACGTGGTCCTGCGCACCAACCTCGACGGTTTCTACAACGTCCTGCACCCGGTGATGATGCCGATGATCCGTCGTCGCGCCGCCGGGCGCATCGTCTGCATCACTTCGGTATCGGGCCTGATCGGCAACCGTGGCCAAGTCAATTACAGCGCCTCGAAGGCCGGCGTGATCGGTGCGGCAAAGGCGTTGGCGATCGAGCTGGGCAAGCGCAAAATCACCGTTAACTGCGTCGCCCCTGGCCTGATCGACACGGCCATGCTCGACGAAAACGTGCCGGTGGAGGAACTGATGAAAATGATCCCCGCGCAACGCATGGGCACCCCTGAAGAAGTGGCCTCTGCGGTGAATTTCCTGATGTCGGCGGAAGCCTCGTACATCACCCGTCAGGTCCTGGCGGTCAACGGAGGCCTGTGCTGATGAAGCGCGTCGTCGTCACCGGCATGGCCGGCATCACCTCGCTGGGCAGCGACTGGCCGACCATTGCCGGCAATTTCGCGGCCAATCGCAGCGGCATTCGCCGCATGGACGAGTGGGATCGCTTCACTGAACTCAACACACGTCTGGCCGGACCTATCGATGATTTTCTCGTACCGTCGCACTGGACCCGCAAGCAGTTGCGCAGCATGGGCCGGGTTTCGCGACTGGCGGTCGGCGCAGCAGAAAAGGCTCTGGCCGATGCTGGCCTGCTCGGTGACGAATCGATCAAGGACGGGCGCATGGGCGTCGCTTGTGGTTCATCTACCGGTAGCACTGACGAGATCAAAGCCTTCGGCAACATGCTGCTCAACTCGGTGGCCGAGGGGCTCAACGCCAACTCCTACGTGCGGATGATGCCGCACACCACCGCCGCCAATATCAGCATTTTCTTCGGCCTCACCGGCCGCCTGATCCCGACCTCCAGCGCCTGCACCAGCGGCAGCCAGGGCATCGGCTACGCCTACGAAGCAATCAAGTTCGGCCGCCTGCCGTTGATGCTCGCCGGCGGTGCCGAAGAACTGTGCCCGACTGAAGCCATGGTGTTTGACGCGCTCTACGCCACCAGCCTGAAAAACGATGCACCACAGACCAGCCCACGCCCGTACGACAAGGGCCGCGACGGTCTGGTGATTGGTGAAGGTGGCGGCATGCTGGTGCTTGAGGAGCTGGAACACGCCCTCGCCCGTGGCGCGCACATTCACGCGGAAATCGTCGGTTTCGGCAGCAACGCCGACGGCCAGCACACAACCCGCCCGGAACAGGTCACCATGCGCCGCGCCATGGAGCTGGCCCTGGAAGATGCCGGCCTCAGTCCGGACGCCATTGGCTATGTGAACGGCCACGGCACCGCGACCGAACAGGGCGACATCGCCGAAACGCTGGCCACCAGCAGCTTGTTCGGCGAACACATGCCGATCAGCTCGCAAAAGAGCTTTCTCGGCCACACCCTCGGTGCCTGCGGTGCGCTGGAGTCATGGTTCAGCATCGAGATGCTCAACAGCGACCGTTACGTGCACACCTTCAACCTCGACGAGGTCGACCCGCACTGCGGCAAGCTCGATTACCTGCGCGGCGAGTTTCGTCAGATGCACCACGATTACGTGATGAACAACAACTTCGCTTTCGGTGGCGTCAACACTTCGTTGATCTTCCGCCGCTGGGCATAACCGAATCAATCCAGGTCAAGGAGACCTACATGCACTTCAAGAAATTCGCCGCCGTTACCCTGCTGCTCTGCGCCCTGCCAGCGGTCAGCCAGGCCCGCGACACGGCGGTCTACCTGCCATTCGACAAAGCCGTCGCCGAAGCCACCCGCTCCGGCAAGATCGATGGCAGCGTGAAATTCTATCTGGCCGGCAACACCCCGGCCGGTAAAGTCACCGTGGTCAGCGCCGACGCCGTGACCAACAAGAAAACCAACGCCTTCAACAAGTCCGACGAAGTCGCCTGCGAATGGGTTGCCCAATCGGCAATCATCAGCCTGCACCAGGCCGCGAAAAACGCCGGCGCCAACGCCGTGACCAACATCGTCAGCTTCTACAAGCGCAACGAGCGCAAGGACGCGCAAACCTACGAATGCCACGCCGGCGCGATCATGGCGGGCGTTGCGCTGAAGGGTGATCTGGCGAAGGTTCAGTAAACGCCAGAAATGACAAAGGGCGCCGTTTGGCGCCCTTTTTATTTGCAGTGATTCAGCAGCATCTACACTCGCTGATGCAGGTCGCAGCACCGTCACCTGCCCTCGCAGTCTCTTTCACCGTCAAAGGAGATGACCATGCAAGTGAAAGCCCTGATGGCCGCTGCGCTTATCGCCCTGCTGCCAAGTGCCAGCCATGCCACCAACCTCATGTACATGCCTTTCGAAACCGTGCTGTCGGACGCCATTCGCGCCGGTCGGCTGGATGGCAGTGTGAAGTTCTACCTGATCGGCAACGGGCCGCAGGGCACTCAGCAGTTGCTGCGCCAAGGGGTGGTTAGTGATTTGAAAACCAACGGCTTCAACAAGAGCGATCAGGCTTCGTGTGAATGGGTGTTGCAGTCGAATCTGATCAAATTGCAGGCTGATGCCAAGCGGGTCGGGGCGAATGCGGTGGTCAATATCGTCAGTTACTACGACCAGCATGTGCGCAAGGATTTGAATACCTACGAGTGCCGGGCAGGAGTTTTTGTTACCCGGGTGGCTTTGAAGGGGGATTTGGTGCGGTTGCCCTGAAATCTGTGATGTTTGGGCCGACGCCTTCGCGAGCAGGCTCGCTCCCACCTTGGAATGCGTTTCCCTGTGGGAGCGAGCCTGCTCGCGAAAGCGCCAGCCGCCTTCACACCGTCAGCGGTTCAACCTTGCGCGTCAGCAGTTCGACAAATGCCTTGGCCATCGGCGATTTCTGATCTTTGCGCTGCACCAGCCACACCGCCGAAATCGCTTCGGGATCGAGCAGCGGACGGTAGACCACGCCGTCGATGCGCATGCGTTGGTAGGACGCTGGCAGCACCGATACACCCAAGCCCGCCGCCACCAGACCAATAATGGTCATCGCCTCACCAGCCTCTTGAGCGAAGTGCGGGCTGAAGCCGGCGTCACGGGCCAGGCTCAGCAGTTGTGCGTAGAGCCCGCTGCCATAGCTGCGCGGGAAAAACACGAATGGCTCCAGCGCCAGCGCCGATAGAAACAGGCCTTCATCGCTACTTTGGGCCAGTGGATGCTTGGAACTGAGCACCGCCACCAATGGCTCGCGCATCAACTCCACAACACTCAGTGAATCCGGCAATCCGAGCGGGCGCATGATGCCGACTTCGATCGACTCGTCCACCAGAGCATCGGCGACCATGGTGCTGCTCATTTCGCGCAAATTCAGATGCACCGCCGGAAAGCGCTGACGAAAGGAAAAAATCGCCTGCGGAATGGTCGAGTTGAACGGCGCCGACGAGGTGAAACCAATCTTCAACTCACCCAGCTCACCAAGTTGCGCACGCCGGGCAACATCCGCGGCCTTGTCGACCTGCGCCAGCACCAGCCGCGCCTCCTGCAGAAACAGCCTGCCCGCTTCACTCAACTCGACCCGACGATTGGTGCGCTCGAACAAGCGCGCGCCGAGCTGTTGCTCCAGCGCCTGAATCTGTTGGCTCAGCGGTGGCTGGGAGATGCCCAGCACCTGTGCGGCGCGGCCAAAATGCAGTTCTTCGGCGACGGCGATGAAGTAACGCAGATGACGCAATTCCATAGGATTTCCATTAGGTCGCTGAAGCTATCAAACAGGTCGAACAATATATTGGATAGAAACATTAGCCAGCTATATGATTTTTTCATTGCCTGCCCGGCTGTGCTTTCCGAGGTCTGAAGTGAAAACTGCTGTCGCGCCCCTTGCCCACGAAGTCCCGCCCGCTGCCGGCGACGATACCCTCGCCGAGCTGCAAGAGATCTACATCGAAAAAGGCACGCCGGCGTTCATGCGCACGGTGCTGGCGCTGTTCTGTGGCGGCTTTGCGACGTTTGCCCTGCTCTACTGCGTACAACCGATGATGCCGCTGCTGTCCCACGAATACGGGATCAACGCGGCGCAGAGCAGTCTGATCCTCTCGGTGGCGACCGGCATGTTGGCCTTCGGTCTGCTGATCACCGGGCCGATTTCCGACCGCATCGGCCGTAAACCGGTGATGGTCGCGGCATTGTTCGCTGCCGCGTTATGCACCATCGCCAGTTCGATGATGCCGAGCTGGCACGGCGTGCTGATCATGCGCGCATTGATCGGCCTGTCATTGAGCGGTCTGGCAGCGGTGGCGATGACCTATCTGAGCGAAGAAATCCATCCTCAACACATCGGCCTGGCGATGGGTTTATACATCGGCGGCAACGCGATCGGCGGGATGAGCGGACGCTTGATCACCGGCGTGCTGATCGACTTCGTCAGCTGGCACACGGCGATGCTGGTGATAGGCGGTCTGGCGCTGGTCGCAGCGGCGGTGTTCTGGAAGATCCTCCCGGAGTCGCGCAACTTCCGCGCCCGCTCGCTGCACCCGCGCAGCCTGCTCGACGGCTTCACCATGCACTTTCGCGACGCCGGTCTGCCGCTGCTGTTTCTTGAAGCGTTCGTGCTGATGGGCGCGTTTGTCACGCTGTTCAACTACATCGGCTACCGCTTGCTGGCTGCGCCGTACAACCTCGATCAGGTATTTGTCGGATTGCTCTCGGTGGTCTACCTGTCGGGGATCTACAGCTCGGCGAAGATCGGTTCGCTGGCGGACAAACTGGGGCGGCGCAAAGTGCTCTGGGCGACGATTGCGCTGATGTTCGCCGGGCTCGCGCTGACGATGTTCACGCCGCTGTTGCTGGTCATCATCGGCATGCTGGTGTTCACCTTCGGCTTCTTCGCCGCGCACTCGGTGGCGAGCAGCTGGATCGGCCGGCGCGCATTGACGGCCAAGGGTCAGGCGTCGTCGCTGTATCTGTTCAGTTATTACGCCGGATCGAGCATTGCCGGGACGGCGGGCGGGGTGTTCTGGCATCTGGGCGGGTGGAACGGGATCGGCTTGTTTATTGGCGCGTTGTTGCTGATTGCCCTGCTGGTGGCGTTGAAGCTGGCGAAGCTGCCGCCGTTGCAGGGTGTCAAAGCCTGACATAAAACCCTGTGGGAGCGAGCCTGCTCGCGAATGCACTGTGTCAGGCAACATCAGTGTTGAATGACACACCGCTTTCGCGAGCAGGCTCGCTCCCACAGTTGATTTGGGTACGACATTAGATCGTGCAAAAGAAAACGCCCGGCACTTGGCCGGGCGTTTTTTATTGGGCGCTGATCACTCGTGATACTGCGCCGACAGCTCATGCACCGCACGCAGGAATGCGCCGGCATGTTCCGGATCGACTTCCGGGGTGATGCCATGACCAAGGTTGAACACGTGGCCGCTGCCCTTGCCGTAGCTGGCCAGAATGCGCCCGACTTCAGTGCGGATCGCTTCCGGTTTGGCGTAGAGCACGGTCGGGTCCATGTTGCCTTGCAGCGCGACCTTGTCGCCGACACGGGCACGGGCGTTGCCGATGTCGCAGGTCCAGTCCAGGCCGAGGGCGTCGGCGCCGGCTTCGGCGATGCTTTCCAGCCACAGGCCGCCGTTCTTGGTGAACAGAATCACCGGCACTTTGCGTCCGTCGTTCTCGCGGATCAGGCCGCTGACGATTTTCTTCATGTAGGCCAGGGAGAATTCCTGATACGCCGCCGCCGACAGATTGCCGCCCCAGGTATCGAAGATCTGCACCGCTTGCGCACCGGCCATGATCTGGCCGTTGAGGTACGACGTCACCGACTGCGCCAGCTTGTCCAGCAACAGGTGCATGGCTTGCGGGTTGTCGTAGAGCATCGCCTTGGTCTTGCGGAAGTCTTTCGACGAGCCGCCTTCAACCATGTAAGTCGCGAGGGTCCACGGACTGCCGGAGAAACCGATCAACGGCACGCGACCGTTGAGTTCGCGACGGATGGTGCTGACCGCGTCCATGACGTAACCGAGGTCTTTGTGCGGATCCGGGATCGGCAACGCTTCGATGTCGGCCATCGTACTGACGACTTTTTTGAAGCGCGGGCCTTCACCGGTCTCGAAGTACAGACCCTGGCCCATGGCATCGGGAATGGTGAGGATGTCGGAAAACAGGATCGCCGCGTCCAGTTGCGGGTAGCGGTCGAGCGGTTGCAGGGTGACTTCGCAGGCGAACTCCGGATTCATGCACAGGCTCATGAAGTCGCCGGCATGGGCGCGGCTGGCGCGGTACTCCGGCAGGTAGCGACCGGCCTGGCGCATCATCCACACAGGGGTGACGTCAACGGGTTGCTTGAGCAGGGCGCGGAGGAAACGGTCGTTCTTCAGGGCAGTCATGTCGGCATCCGGAAAAAAAGTGCGGGCATTTTCTCAGAGCGCGAGGCAAAAGGCACGGATGTGGGTCAGCCTTTTGTCTATCGGGTCAATTTATTGCGTTGGAATGCGCTATCAGCAACACCGAGAAACAACGGTGGGAGCGAGCCTGCTCGCGAAGAGGGCTTCACATTCAACATCTCTGTTGACTGATCCACCGCTTTCGCGAGCAGGCTCGCTCCCACAAGAGTATTGCGTTTGGCTCAGGCGCCGGGGTTAGACACCCAGGTAATCGAGGATCCCTTCAGCCGCATTGCGCCCTTCGAAGATCGCCGTCACCACCAGGTCGGAACCGCGCACCATGTCGCCACCGGCGAAGATTTTCGGGTTGCTGGTCTGGTGCTTGTACTGACCTTGCTCGGGCGCAACAACGCGGCCCTGGCTGTCGGTCTGGATCTCGAACTGTTCGAACCACGATGCCGGGCTCGGACGGAAGCCGAAGGCGATGACCACGGCGTCGGCCGGGATGATCTCTTCGGAACCCGGGATCGGCTCGGGGCTGCGACGGCCACGGGCGTCCGGTTCGCCGAGACGGGTCTCGACCACTTTCACGCCTTCAACCTTGTCTTCACCGACGATGGCAATCGGCTGGCGGTTGTAGAGGAATTTCACGCCTTCTTCCTTGGCGTTCTTCACCTCTTTGCGCGAGCCGGGCATGTTCGCTTCGTCACGACGATAAGCGCAGGTCACCGACTTGGCGCCCTGACGGATCGAGGTGCGATTGCAGTCCATCGCCGTGTCGCCGCCGCCGAGCACCACAACCTTCTTGCCTTTCATGTCGACGAAATCTTCCGGCGACTTTTCAAAGCCCAGGTTGCGATTGACGTTGGCGATGAGGAAGTCCAGCGCGTCATAAACGCCTGGCAGGTCCTCACCGGCAAAGCCGCCCTTCATATAGGTGTAGGTGCCCATGCCCATGAACACCGCATCGTACTCGGCGAGCAGTTGTTCCATGGTCACGTCTTTGCCGACTTCGGTGTTGAGACGGAACTCGATGCCCATGCCGGTGAAGACTTCGCGACGATTGCTCAGCACGGTCTTTTCCAGCTTGAACTCGGGGATGCCGAAGGTCAGCAGGCCACCGATTTCCGGGTTCTTGTCGAACACCACCGGGGTTACGCCGCCACGCACCAGCACGTCGGCACAACCCAGACCCGCCGGGCCTGCGCCAATGATCGCCACGCGTTTGCCGGTCGGTTTGACCTTGGACATGTCCGGGCGCCAGCCCATGGCGAACGCGGTGTCGGTGATGTACTTCTCGACCGAACCGATGGTCACCGCGCCGAAGCCGTCGTTGAGGGTGCAGGCACCCTCGCACAGGCGATCCTGGGGGCACACCCGGCCGCAGACTTCCGGCAGGGTGTTGGTCTGGTGCGACAGCTCGGCGGCCTGAAGGATGTTGCCTTCGGCGACCAATTTGAGCCAGTTTGGAATGAAGTTGTGCACCGGGCACTTCCATTCGCAATACGGGTTGCCGCAACCCAGGCAGCGGTGGGCCTGATCGGCCGACTGCTGGGGTTTGAACGGTTCGTAGATTTCAACGAACTCTTTCTTGCGTTGACGCAACAGTTTCTTCTTCGGATCCTTGCGCCCGACATCGATGAACTGGAAGTCGTTATTCAGACGTTCAGCCATTGTTAAAACCTCATCAAACTCTTCAGGCGCATATCACTGCGGGTTGGCACGAGTGCTGGAAAGCAGGGTTTTCAAGCTGGCAGCCTTGGGCTTGACCAACCAGAAACGCCGCAAGTAATCGTCGAGGTTCTCGGCGAGTTCACGACCCCACTCGCTGTCGGTTTCGGCGACGTACTCGTTCAGCACGTTCTGCAGGTGGCTGCGATAGGCTTCCATCGCCTCGCCGCTGATCCGCTGGATTTCCACCAGTTCGTGATTGACCCGGTCAACGAAGGTGTTGTCCTGATCGAGCACGTAGGCGAAACCACCGGTCATGCCAGAACCGAAGTTGTAACCGGTCTTGCCCAGCACGCAGACGAAACCACCGGTCATGTACTCGCAGCAGTGATCGCCAGTGCCTTCCACGACGGTGTGGGCACCGGAGTTACGCACGGCGAAACGCTCGCCTGCGGTGCCGGCGGCGAACAACTTGCCGCCAGTGGCGCCGTACAGGCAGGTGTTGCCGATGATGGCGCTTTCCTGAGTTTTATAGACGCTGCCCTTCGGCGGCACGATGACCAGCTTGCCGCCGGTCATGCCTTTGCCGACGTAGTCGTTGGCGTCGCCTTCCAGGTACATGTTCAGACCGCCGGCGTTCCACACACCGAAGCTCTGCCCGGCCGTGCCTTTGAAACGGAAGGTGATCGGCGCCTTGGCCATGCCCTGGTTGCCGTGCTTGCGCGCGATTTCGCCGGAGATCCGGGCGCCGATCGAACGGTCGCAGTTGCAGATATCCAGCTCAAACTCAGCACCGCTGAGGTCGTTGATCGCCGACGAGGCCAGCTCGACCATCTTCTCCGCCAGCAGACCTTTATCGAACGGCGGGTTGCGCTCGACGCCGCAGAACTGCGGTTTGTCCGCCGGGATGTGATCGCTGCCCAGCAGCGGGGTCAGGTCCAGGTGATGTTGCTTGGCGGTCTGGCCTTCGAGGATTTCCAGCAGATCAGTGCGACCGATCAGCTCTTCGAGGGAGCGCACACCAAGCTTGGCCAGCCACTCACGGGTTTCTTCGGCGACGTAGGTGAAGAAATTCACCACCATGTCGACGGTGCCGATGTAGTGATCCTTGCGCAGCTTCTCGTTCTGCGTCGCGACGCCAGTGGCGCAGTTGTTCAGGTGGCAGATGCGCAGGTATTTGCAGCCCAGTGCGATCATCGGCGCGGTACCGAAGCCGAAGCTCTCGGCGCCGAGGATTGCCGCTTTGATCACGTCGAGGCCGGTTTTCAGGCCGCCGTCGGTCTGCACCCGGACTTTGCCGCGCAGGTCGTTGCCGCGCAGGGTCTGGTGGGTTTCAGCGAGGCCGAGTTCCCAAGGTGCGCCGGCGTATTTGATCGAAGTCAGCGGCGAAGCACCGGTGCCGCCGTCATAGCCGGAAATGGTGATCAGGTCGGCATAGGCCTTGGCCACACCGGCGGCGATGGTGCCGACGCCCGCTTCAGCTACCAGCTTCACCGAAACCAGCGCCTGCGGGTTGACCTGCTTGAGGTCAAAGATCAGTTGCGACAAGTCTTCGATCGAGTAGATATCGTGGTGCGGCGGTGGCGAAATCAGGGTCACGCCCGGCACTGCGTAACGCAGTTTGGCGATCAGCCCGTTGACCTTGCCGCCCGGCAGTTGCCCGCCCTCGCCCGGCTTGGCGCCTTGGGCGACCTTGATCTGCAGCACTTCGGCGTTGACCAGGTATTCCGGGGTTACACCGAAACGGCCGGTGGCAACCTGCTTGATTTTCGAGCTCTTGATGGTGCCGTAACGCGCCGGATCTTCGCCGCCTTCGCCGGAGTTGGAACGCGCACCGAGGCGGTTCATGGCTTCGGCCAGGGCTTCGTGAGCTTCCGGCGACAGTGCCCCCAGCGAGATACCGGCGGAATCGAAACGCTTGAGCACCGACTCCAGCGGCTCGACTTCACTGATATCCAGCGGCGTGTCGAGGGTCTTGACCTTGAACAGGTCGCGAATCATCGACACCGGACGGTTGTCCACCAGTGAGGTGTATTCCTTGAACTTGGCGTAGTCGCCCTGCTGCACAGCGGCTTGCAGGGTGTTGACCACGTCCGGGTTGTACGCGTGATATTCGCCACCGTGGACGAACTTCAGCAGACCGCCCTGCTGGATCGGCTTGCGCGGGCTCCAGGCTTCGACGGCGAGGGCTTTCTGCTCGGCTTCGATGTCGACGAAACGCGCACCCTTGATCCGGCTTGGCACACCACGGAAGCTCAGCTCGCAGACTTCTTCGGACAGGCCGATGGCCTCAAACAGCTGCGCACCACGATACGAAGCGATGGTCGAGATACCCATCTTCGACAGGATCTTGAGCAGGCCTTTAGTGATGCCTTTGCGGTAGTTCTTGAACACCTCGTAGAGGTCGCCCAGGACTTCACCGGTACGGATCAGGTCGCCCAGCACTTCGTAGGCCAGGAACGGATACACCGCCGAGGCGCCGAAACCGATCAGCACGGCGAAGTGATGCGGGTCACGGGCGGTCGCGGTTTCAACGAGGATGTTGGAATCGCAACGCAGGCCTTTTTCGGTCAGACGGTGGTGCACTGCACCGGTCGCCAGCGAAGCGTGGATCGGCAGCTTGCCCGGGGCGATATGACGGTCGCTGAGGACGATCTGGGTACGCCCGGCGCGCACGGCTTCTTCAGCCTGATCGGCAACGTTGCGGATCGCCGCTTCGAGGCCAAGGCTTTCGTCGTAGTTGAGGTCGATGATCGCCCGTTCGAAACCCGGACGGTCGAGGTTCATCAGCGAGCGCCACTTGGCCGGAGAGATCACTGGCGAGCTGAGGATCACGCGCGAGGCGTGTTCCGGCGACTCCTGGAAAATGTTGCGCTCGGCACCGAGGCAGATTTCCAGCGACATCACGATCGCTTCACGCAGCGGGTCGATCGGCGGGTTGGTCACCTGCGCGAACTGCTGACGGAAATAGTCGTACGGCGTGCGCACACGCTGGGACAGCACAGCCATCGGCGTGTCGTCGCCCATCGAGCCCACGGCTTCGTAACCTTGCTCGCCAAGCGGGCGCAGCACCTGATCACGCTCTTCGAACGTGACCTGATACATCTTCATGTACTGCTTGAGCTGGTCGACGTCGTAGAAAGCCGAACCGTGGTCGTTGTCTTCCATGGTCGCCTGAATGCGCAGGGCATTCTTGCGCAGCCATTGCTTGTACGGATGACGGGATTTAAGACGGTTGTCGATCGCATCGGTGTCGAGGATCTGCCCGGTTTCGGTATCCACGGCGAAAATCTGGCCCGGGCCGACGCGACCCTTGGCGAGCACGTCTTCAGGCTGGTAGTTCCACACGCCGATTTCCGAGGCGAGGGTGATGAAACCATTCTTGGTGGTGACCCAGCGCGCCGGACGCAGACCGTTACGGTCGAGCAGGCACACCGCGTAGCGACCATCGGTCATCACCACGCCGGCCGGGCCGTCCCACGGTTCCATGTGCATCGAGTTGTACTCGTAGAACGCACGCAGATCCGGGTCCATGGTTTCGACGTTCTGCCACGCTGGCGGAATGATCATCCGCACGCCACGGAACAGGTCGATGCCACCGGTGACCATCAGTTCGAGCATGTTGTCCATGCTCGAGGAGTCGGAACCAACACGGTTGACCAGCGGGCCGAGCTCTTCCAGATCCATCAGATCATTGGTGAACTTGGTCCGACGGGCCTGCGCCCAGTTGCGGTTACCGGTGATGGTGTTGATTTCGCCGTTGTGGGCGAGGAAGCGGAATGGCTGCGCCAGCGGCCATTTCGGCAGGGTGTTGGTAGAGAAGCGCTGGTGGAACACGCAGATCGCGGTTTGCAGGCGCTCGTCACTCAGGTCCGGATAGAACGCGGCCAGGTCGGCCGGCATCATCAGGCCTTTATAGATGATGGTCTTGTGCGAAAAGCTGCAGATGTAGTGGTCGGTGTCAGCGGCGTTGGCCACCGACGAACGGCGACGGGCGCTGAACAGCTTCACGGCCATGTCCTGATCGCTCAGGCCTTCGCCGCCGATGTAGACCTGCTCGATCTGCGGCAGGCGCTCAAGGGCCAGGCGGCCGAGGACGCTGGTGTCGATCGGCACTTGGCGCCAGCCGATCAGTTGCAGGCCTTCGGCGAGGATCTCGCGGTTCATGTTCTCGCGAGCGGCTTCGGCCTTGGCCGGATCCTGATTGAAGAACACCATGCCCACGGCATATTGCTTGGGCATTTCGACGCCGAAGCTTTCCTGGGCAATGGCTCGCAGGAAGGCGTCGGGTTTTTGAATCAGCAGACCGCAACCGTCACCGGTCTTGCCGTCGGCATTAATCCCACCGCGGTGGGTCATGCAGGTCAGGGCCTCAATGGCCGTTTGCAAAAGGGTATGACTGGGCTCGCCCTGCATATGAGCTATCAGGCCGAAACCGCAGTTATCCTTGAATTCATCTGGTTGGTACAGACCTGCTTTCATAGACACTTTCTCACCAGGCTGCCTCTATTCGAGGCAAATTTCTTTTCAATTCAACCACTTGCGTTCCGCGCCGAACGTACGCCGGCTTAGCGGGGGCAAAAGGGTGGTCATTGTACACAGCGACACAGAGGCTCACAAATTTGACGACGAACTGTCGCAAATTCATGTCGCATTTGTGAAAGGTTTAAAGCGATCTGCTGTGCTAGTCAAAACTTTTTTAATTTTGACCGCAACGACTCAAAGACTACTGTGACGCAGACACCACAAGGCACGCGACCGCAGGGACGGTTGGCGCTTGCTGGCGAACCGCGTTGCACGCCAACGTGTGCGAGGCAAGGCGCGGGATGCTGCCAATGGTTGTTCCCTTGGCAAATCCCGCAACGCAGCCTCGCACACGTTGGCGCGCAACCCGAAGGGACGCGCCCCATTTTTCGCTGGGCAGCGTTGCTCGGAACTTATTTGGAAAAACCAAACTGCGTTCCTCGCGCCTTGCCCAGCAAAAAATGGGGCGGCGTCGCGGTCGTCAGCAAGCGCCAACCGTCCCTAGAGGCGGCGCGCACTCGTAGAAATTTTGAGGTGCTTGGAGAGGCGGCCTGGGTAAGGCCGCCGAATCTTCAGCGAGTTGTTGCCAGTTCCTGTTGGACGCTGGCGACAGTGCGAGGCCAAGGTTTACCAGCCTGAACCTTCGCTGGCAAGGCCTTGATGGCAGAAACGGCCGCATCACGATTGGCAAAGTTGCCATAGGTGATCACGTAAAGCGGCTTGCCGTTGAGGACTTTCTTGAAATAACGGTACTCGCCGCCCTGCTCCTTGACGAAGTTCTGCGCAGCGGTTTCCGAGCTGGTACCGAGGATCTGTACGACATAGTTGCTGGTCGGCTGACCGGCGTACCAGCTGCCACCGGCGGCTTTGGCAACCGTGACCGGCTTGTCGGCAGGCTTGGCCGGAGCAGGGGTCGGTTTCGCGGCGGGCGCTGGCGTGGCCGGAGCGGGCTTGGCCGTGGCGATCTGCGTCGGTGCCGGGGTTGGTGCCGGTGTTGGTGCCGGTTTGGCGGCAGGGGTCGGAGCCGGTGTCGGCGCAGGACCGGCCGGAACGCCCGCAGGCGGTGCAGAGGTGGTTACGGTCGGCGGCGTATCGCTGGAGCCTTCCAGTGGCACGCCGTCGTCGCCTTCGGTAATGCCACCGGCGGCCTCGGCCAGCGGGCCACGCATGACCGGCTGCGAGTTGCCGACCAATGGCAGCGGCATCGGCTGGGTGTTGCCGGCGAATTCGACGGACGGGTTGGCGCCGTTCGCTGCGCCCTGACCCAATGGCAGTTGCGCCTGTTCGTTGGCCGGAGCACCGGTGGTCGGTGCCTTGCTGCGACCCGGCATCAGCCAGGCGGCGGCAACCGCGACCACAACGACGGCGGAAATCGCCAATACGTGTTTCTTCGGCATGTTGAACCCCATACTTGGACGCTTGACCGCAGAGCGGCTGGCAATCATGACTTCGATCAGTGCATCGCGAGCGACCTGGTTGATGTTGCCCGGCCAGCCCTCGGAGCTTTCGTGAATATCAGAGATCTGATCTGCGGTGAAAAGTTCGACACCCCGGCCCGCGCCTTCCAGCCGCTGGTCGAGATATTCGCGGGTCTCTTCTTCGGTGTACGGCTGCAATTCGATGACATGGAAACGCTCTTCTTCGAGCTGCAACGCCTCGAGCTGAGCGATCAGCGACGACTCGCCGAACAGGAACACATGCGGACGACCTTCCGGCGTGCCGGCGCCGAGCGCCATCAATGCTTCCAGCGCGGACTCGTCGAGCTGCTCGGCATCGTCCACCAGCAGATAGACTTCCTGCCCGGTCAGACCCAGTTGCACCACCTGCTCGAGAATCGCGCCGACTTCGGCCTGAGCGACATCCAGCGCCTGCGCCACCTGGCGCAGCACGCCGGCCGCATCACCGGCGCCACGGGCGGAAACCACCACGCTCTGCACCGATTGCTTATTGGTGCTGGCCACCAGCGCCTGCCGCAGCAGGGTCTTGCCGCTGCCTTGCGGGCCGGTGACCACCAGCAGCAACTGGCTGTAACGCGCCAGGTGATGCAGTTGACCCAGCACCGGTTTGCGCTGGGCCGGGAAGAATTTGAAGCCCGGCACCCGTGGCGCGAACGGGTCGTGACTTAACTGGAAATGGCCGAGAAACGCCTCGTCGGCATGCAAACTAGTCATCGGAATCGTTTTAACCTTTAAGCTGAGCCAGGGCGCGGTAATCCGCTCCCAGCGTGGCCTGTAGAACCTCTTTCGGATAATCGTCGGTCACTACCGCTTCGCCCATCCGGCGCAGCAGCACCAGGCGCAGACGACCGTCGATCACTTTTTTATCAATTGCCATGTGTTGGAGAAAATCGGCTTCGCTCATCTCTTCAGGCGGAATGACCGGCAGACCGGCCCGCTGGAACAGACGAATGCCGCGATCACGCTCCTGTTCGCTGATCCAGCCCAGGCGCGCGGACATTTCCAGCGCCATCACCGTGCCCGCCGCGACCGCCTCGCCATGCAGCCAGACACCATAGCCCATGTGGGTTTCGATGGCGTGGCCGAAGGTGTGGCCGAGGTTGAGCGTGGCGCGTACGCCGGTTTCCTTCTCATCGGCACCGACCACCGCAGCCTTGGCCGCGCAGGAACGCTCGATCGCATAGGTCAGCGCGGTTTGATCCAGCGCGCGCAGGGCGTCGACGTTTTCTTCGAGCCAGGTCAGGAACGGCTCGTCGCAGATCAGGCCGTACTTGATGACTTCCGCCAGGCCCGCCGACAGCTCGCGCTGCGGCAGGGTTTTCAGCGATGCGGTATCGATCAGCACCACGTTCGGCTGATAGAACGCGCCGACCATGTTCTTGCCCAGCGGATGGTTGATGCCGGTCTTGCCGCCGACCGAGGAATCGACCTGCGACAACAGCGTGGTCGGAATCTGGATGAAATCGACACCGCGCTGATAACAGGCGGCAGCGAAACCGGCCATGTCGCCGATCACCCCGCCGCCCAAGGCGATCACGGTGGTGCGGCGGTCATGACGGGCGGTCAGCAGACCGTCGAAAATCAGTTGCAGGGTTTCCCAGTTCTTGAAGGCTTCGCCATCAGGCAACACCACTGAGATAACCGAAAACTGCGCAAGGCTGCGGGTCAGACGTTCGAGATAGAGCGGCGCGACGGTTTCGTTGGAGATGATTGCCACCTGCCGCCCGTGGATATGCGGCGCCAGCAGTTCCGGCTGATCCAACAGACCTTCGCCAATATGAATCGGGTAGCTGCGCTCGCCTAGATCGACCTTGAGTGTCTGCATGTGTCCCCACAGTGAAGATGGAAGCAGGCATCCTGCCCTGAAATTATTGGTGTTCTGCGGCTCGTAGCGGTATGACGCCGCTCGCCCGGCAACCGCCACACCCTCGGCGGGCGCTGACAGGACGCCGAGGATAGCGCATTTCGGGCGATGCTTTAACGGGGTGGCAACTGCGCGAGACGGTCGAGAATGTCGAGCACCACCATGCGTGGCGGCCGCTCGTCGGTTTCCACCACCAGATCGGCAATTTCCCGATAAAGCGGATCACGGATCTCGAGCAGGTCGCGCAGGGTTTTCGCCGGATCGGCGGTACGCAGCAGCGGCCGATTGCGGTCGCGGGAGGTGCGGCCGACCTGCTGCTCGACGGAGGCGTGCAGATACACCACGCGCCCGCCTTCATGCAGGGCCTTGCGATTGGCATCACGCATCACCGCGCCGCCGCCGGTCGCCAGCACCACGCCATCGAACGCGCACAGCTCGGCGATCATCGCCTGCTCACGGTCACGAAAGCCGGGCTCGCCTTCCTTGTCGAAGATCCATGGGATATTGGCACCCGTGCGCAGCTCAATTTCCTTGTCGGAATCCTTGAACGGCAGGCGCAGCTCTTTGGCCAGCAATCGGCCGATGGTGCTTTTGCCAGCACCCATCGGTCCTACAAGTATCAAATTTCGCACAGAATCAACGACTCACAGCAATCGCCTGGTTATTCATGATACGCGGAGTGAGAAATACCAGCAGCTCGGATTTTTTCTCCGAAACCACATCACGCCGGAAAAGGCGGCCAAGATACGGCACATCGCCAAGAAATGGCACCTTATCTACGACCTTGCTCTGAGTATTTGAAAAAACACCGCCGATTACGATGGTCTCGCCGTCATTTACCAGCACTTTGGCGTTGACCTCGTTTTTCTTGATCGGCGGCACATCCTGCACTTTGTTCAGGTAGTCCGGCTCATCCTTGGTGACCTTGACCTCCATGATGATGCGGTTGTCCGGGGTGATCTGCGGGGTGACTTCCAGTGACAGCGAAGCCTCCTTGAACGACACCGAGGTCGCGCCGCTGGAGCTCGCCTCCTGATAGGGAATCTCGGTGCCTTTGAGGATCTTCGCGGTTTCCTTGTCCGAGGTGACCACCTTCGGCTGTGAGACGATTTCGCCGTTGCCGGTTTTTTCCATCGCCGTCAGTTCGAGATCCAGCAGTACGTTGTCGGTGATGAAAGCAATGCCGATCCCCGAAGTGTTATTGACCGTGCCCATGTCGACGAACGGCGAGTTGGTGCCGGTGCTGCCCGGCGTACCGATAGTGCTCGACGAACCGTTGACCCCGGAGGCGTTCCAGTTGCCCTTGTTCTGCACCGAACCGCCCCAGCGCACGCCCAGGCTCTTGTCGTAATCGACGTTGGCCTCAACGATGCGCGCCTCGATCATCACCTGGCGTACCGGAATATCCAGCTGCGCGACGATCCGCCGGAGTTCGTCGAGGCGATCCTGGGTCTGGTAGGCAATGATGTTGTTGGTTCGCTCATCGACGGTAATCGAACCGCGCTCGTCGACCTTGGCCTCGGCACTGGTCACCGACTGGAACAGCTTGGCAATGTCCGCTGCCTTGGCGTAATTGACTTGCAGCAGCTCACGACGCAGGGGCGCCAGCTCGGCGATCTGCTTCTGCGATTCCAGTTCCTGACGCTCGCGAGCGGCAATTTCATCGGCCGGCGCGACCAGCAGCACGTTGCCGATCTTGCGCTTGTCCAGCCCCTTGGTTTTCAGCACCAGATCCAGTGCCTGATCCCACGGCACGTTTTGCAGGCGCAACGTGATGCCGCCCTGCACCGTGTCGCTCGCCACCAGGTTGAGATTGGTGAAGTCCGCGATCAGTTGCAGCACCGAGCGCACGTCGATGTCCTGAAAATTCAGCGAGAGCTTGTCGCCGACATAGGCCTGACGGTCGGCGTTGCGCTTTTGCAGGTCGTCGATGCTCATCGGACGAACGCTCACGGTGAGCTTGTTGTCGGTCTGGAATGTGGAATAGTCGAAGGTGCCGCTGGGCTCGACACTGATCACCGTACGATCGCCGGTGAGCGCTGCGTTGACGAACTGCACCGGGGTGGCGAAGTCCTTGACGTCGAGGCGCACGCGCAGTTTTTCCGGCAGTTGCGTACGGGCGAAGCTGAGGATGATCTTGCCGTCGTGCTCCTGGATATCCGGGGCGATGGTCGGATCAGAGAGATCGATGACCACATTGCCCTCGCCCTCGGTGCCGCGCTGGAAATCGACGCCGCGAATCGCCCTGCTGCGTTGCGCGGCTGGTCTGGCAGGTGCCGCAGCGGCCGTGGCGGCCGTGGCGGCACGCGGTGCAACGGCAGCCGGGCGCGGCGCAGTCGCGGAAGCGCCCTGACCGACCACCACAAACAGATTATTGCCCTCGACCCGCGTGCTGTAAGGCGCCAACTGCGTCAGGCTGACAATCAGCCGCGTGCGATCCTTGGCTTCGGCCACCGTGGCCGTGCGCGCGTTGCCGCTGCCCAGATCAAGATTCTTGTTGGCCATCTGGCTGGTCACGCCCGGCAGATCCAGTGCAATGCGTGCCGGTGACTCGGTTGTGTAGCCCTTGGGCTGTGGTGGCGGGCCGTCGAACGACAGCTTCAGTTCGACGCGGTCACCCGGCAGCGCGGCAACATCCAGCGCTTTCAGACTGGCCGCCATTACCATCGGTGACACCAGCGCTATCCATAGCGAAAAACCGAGGGTGGAGAAAATCCTGTTCATTATTCGACTTCCACTATGAGTGCTCTTTCAAAGGAATGGTGCGCGGCCGCTCCAGCCAGGCGCCGGCGCCGTCGGGCACGATCTCGACGACATCGACCTGGGTAGGGCTGATGGCGACGATGCGGCCGTCGTTGCGGCCCAGGTAGTCTCCGACCTTGAGACGATGCACCCCGCCTGCGCCGCGCAACAGCGCAAACGAGCCCGAGGCATTGGCAATCGTGCCGACCATTTCGAACTGCTCGATATTGAACCCTTCAAGGTATTGCTTGACCCGATTGGGGTCGGGTTTGACGTTGCGCGAACCGTGTTTCTGCCCGGCCAGATCGACCCGCGCCTGCCGCGAAAACGGGCTGCGCAGGTTGGCGGCGCTGTAAGTGAATGTGGGGTAAGACCGGAATGTCGGCGTTGGTTCAATCCTGCCCGCCGGACGCAGGCGCACTTCGTTGAGGTACGCGTCGAGGTCGCTGAAGTCATCGCCGCCACCGCAGCCGCTTAACGCCAGCATCATGGGCAGGACGAGATAACGAATCGGGGTCATTTCTCCAGCCCCTTGTCGTTATAGCGGTACGTCTTGGCAAGAATGCTCATGCGCAGCTTCGTCCCGCCCTCGGGATTGGCTGGCGCCAGTTCGAAATCGTGCAGAGTGACAATTCGTGGCAGCCCGGCGACGCCGCTGACGAAGGTCGCGAGGTCGTGATAGGCGCCTGTCACGGTGATCTGGATCGGCAGCTCGATGTAGAACGGCTGGGTCACTTCCGGCAGCAGCTTGATCTCTTCGAATTCCAGGCCGCTGCCCAGACCGGTGCGAGTGATGTCTTCGAGCAGGCCCGGCACTTCGGTGTCGCTGGGCAATTGCCGCAGCAGCACGCCGAAGGTGTTTTCCATTTCCTTCATTTGCTGGGTATACAGCTCAAGGTTCGCCGACAGCCGCGCCTTGCTGGCGAATTGTTCCTTGAGGGTGGTTTCCTCTTCGCGCTTGAGGTCGAGCTGATTTTCCATATCGCTGATAAAGAAGTAATAGCCAAGCGCGAGGATCAACACCATCACCAGCGCACCGCACAGGGTTTTTACCGCCGGGGGCCAGGAGCCGATGTTGCTGGTGTCGAGGTCGTTGAAATCGATATTGCGCAGGCTTTGCAGCCATTCGGAGGCGTTCATTGCTCGTCCTCCACAACCTTGGGCTGGGTCTGACGAACGGTCAGCTGGAAGACGTTGGCCTGTTCGACCTGATCGGCGCTGGTGGCCTTGACCTCATTCAGGCTTGGCGCGTCGAACCAGTCGGACGCGTCGAGATTGCGCATCAGCTCGGAGACCCGGTTGTTCGACTCCGCCGCGCCACTGATGGACAGGGTCTTGCCGGCCATTTTCACATCGGTGAAATACACGCCGTCCGGCAGGGTACGCGCCAGTTGGTCGAAGACCCGCCCGCTGATCTGCCGATTGCCCTGCAGGTCCTGGATGATGCGCATGCGCTCGACCAGTTGCTGGCGGCGCGCCTTGAGTTCGCTGATCTGTTTGATGCGTTCGTCGACCACGGCAATCTGTTTGCCGATGTAATCGTTGCGCGCCATCTGCCGCTCGATCGCTGCGGTGATGATCTGGTCGGCAATCAGCACCGCGCCGATCGAGCCGGCCAGCACGCCGATAAGTACCAGCAGAAAGCGTTTGCGCCGTTCTTCGCGGCGTTCCTCGCGCCAGGGGAGAAGGTTGATCCGCGCCATCAGTCGAAACTCCTGAGCGCGAGCCCGCAGGCAATCATCAAGGCTGGCGCGTCGCTGGCCAGCGCTCCTGCGTTGACCTTGCTGCCCAAGGCCATGTCGGCGAATGGGTTGGCGACCTGCGTCGGCGTGTCCAGCCGCTGTTCGATCAGACGGTCCAGGCCGGGCACCGAGGCGGTGCCGCCGGCCAACAGGATATGGTCGACCGCGTTGTACTGCCCGGAGGCGAAGAAGAACTGCAGCGAACGCGAGACTTGCTGCACCAGCGCCTCGCGAAATGGCTGCAAGACCTCGCTGACGTAATCGTCAGGCAGCCCGCCCTGTTTTTTCGCCAGGCCCGCCTGTTCGACCGTGAGGCCGTAGCGGCGCTGGATCTCTTCGGTGAGCTGGCGTCCGCCGAACAATTGCTCTCGGGTATAGATGATCTTGCCGTTGTGCAGGACGCTGAGAGTGGTCATGGTCGCACCGATGTCGACCACCGCCACGGTCAGGCGCTCCTGGGAGGCCGCCAGATGCGTCGCCAGCAGACCGAACGAGCGCTCGAGGGCGTAGGCCTCGACGTCCACCACCCGCGCGGTCAGGCCGGCGAGCGCCAGCGCCGCTTCACGCACCTCGACGTTTTCCTTGCGACAGGCGGCAAGCAGCACGTTGACCCGTTCCGGGTTGCGCGGCGAGACGCCCTGGACTTCAAAATCGATGGCGACTTCGTCCAGCGGATAGGGAATGTATTGGTCGGCCTCGATCTTGAGCTGGTTTTCCAGTTCGTCGTCAGACAGCCCGGCGTCCATCTCGATGACCTTGGTGATCACCGCAGAACCGGCCACCGCCACCGCCACGCTCTTGACCCCGGTTCGCGCTTTCACCAGCAACCGGCTCAGCGCCTGGCCGACGCCTTCGAGGTCGGCGATGTTCTTTTCGACCACGGCGTTCGCCGGCAACGGCTCCACCGCATAGGCCTCGACCCGGTAGCGCTCGCCCTGACGGCTCAGTTCCAGCAGCTTCACCGACGTGGAGCTGATGTCGATCCCCAGTAACGCATTGGTCTTTTTATTGAAGAGTCCCAGCACTACCAATTCCCTATGACTTTCCGTGAGTTACGGACTCTGTAATACGCATTGCGTTCCTTCACCCCCGTCTTGACAGAAGCGCCAATGACGCCCCCGACGGAAAAGTGCTTATAATGCCCAGCGATTTTTTCCGCTTTTTACTGCCAGCGCGGATGGCTCTGTGTGTAACCGCAGCCCCGTGCCAAATTCATTCTTTGCCCTGGATGTCCAAAAGCCTTGATTCGTCTGCTGAAATTTTTCGGTTGGTCCATCGTCGCCGTTTTCTGCGGACTGCTCTTAGGTCTCAGCGGCGCCTTTCTTTACCTTAGTCCGGGTTTGCCGTCTGTGGAGGCGCTGAGAAGCATTCAGTTGCAGATTCCTCTGCGCGTCTACAGCAGCGACAACAAGTTGATCGCAGAATTTGGCGAAATGCGCCGTACACCGATTCGTTTCGCCGACATTCCGCCCAACTTCATCAATGCGTTACTAAGTGCTGAAGACGACAATTTTGCCAACCACTATGGCGTCGACCCGAGCAGCCTGATGCGCGCGGCGACGCAACTGGTCAAGAGCGGACATATTCAGTCCGGCGGCAGCACCATCACCATGCAGGTGGCGAAGAACTTCTTCCTCACCAGCGAGCGCAGCTTCTCGCGTAAAACCACAGAAATTCTCCTCGCCTTGCAGATCGAGCGACAGCTGACCAAGGACGAGATTCTTGAGCTGTACGTCAACAAGATCTACCTGGGCAACCGCGCCTACGGCATCGAGGCGGCGGCGCAGGTGTATTACGGCAAATCGATCCGTGACATCAGCCTGGCGCAGATGGCGATGATCGCCGGCCTGCCGAAAGCACCGTCGCGTTTCAATCCGCTGGCCAACCCGGCGCGCAGTAAAGAACGCCGCGACTGGATCCTCGGGCGCATGTACAAGCTGGGCAAGATCAGCGAAGCCGACTACACCGCGGCGATCAACGAGCCATTGAACGCCAGCTATCACGTACCGACCCCGGAAGTGAACGCACCGTACATCGCCGAAATGGCCCGTGCCGAAATGGTCGGTCGTTATGGCAGCGAGGCCTACACCGAAGGTTTCCGTGTCACCACCACAGTGCCGAGCAATCTGCAGGAAATGGCCAACACCGCGCTGCACGAAGGCTTGATGACCTACGACCAGCGCCACGGCTACCGTGGCCCCGAGTCGCGCCTGCCGGGCAAGACCCGCGAAGCGTGGGCCAGCGAACTGACCAAGCAGCGCACCATCAGCAGCCTCGAACCTGCGATCGTTACCCAAGTCGATAAAACCGGCCTGCAAGTGTTGACCCGCACCGGAGAAGAGCACGTAGCCTGGGACACGATGAAATGGGCGCGACCGTTCCTCAACACCAACAGCATGGGCGCCAACCCGCGCCAGCCGTCGGATGTGGCGCAGGTCGGTGATCTGATCCGCGTGCAGCGCCAGACGGACAATTCGCTGAAATTCAGCCAGATTCCCCAGGCTCAGGGCGCACTGGTGTCGCTGGATCCGCAGAACGGTGCGATCCGTTCGCTGGTGGGTGGCTTCGCCTTCGAGCAGAGCAACTACAACCGTGCCATGCAGGCCAAGCGTCAGCCGGGTTCGAGCTTCAAGCCATTCGTTTACAGCGCCGCGCTGGATAACGGCTACACCGCTGCCAGCCTGGTCAACGATGCGCCGATCGTGTTCGTCGACGAGTACCTGGACAAGGTCTGGCGACCGAAGAACGACACCAACACCTTCCTCGGCCCGATCCGCCTGCGTGAAGCGCTGTACAAGTCGCGCAACCTGGTGTCGATCCGCCTGCTGCAGGCCATGGGCGTGGGCAAGACCATCGACTACATCACTCGCTTCGGCTTTAACAAGCAGGACCTGCCGCCGAACCTGTCGCTGGCACTCGGCACCGCAACGCTGACGCCGATGGAAATCGCCACTGGCTGGAGCACCTTTGCCAACGGTGGCTACAAGATCACTCCGTATATCATCGACAAGATCGAAAGCCGTAACGGCGACACGCTGTTCGTCGCCAACCCGCCGACCGTGCCACAGGGTGGTTCGGCGACCGACGGTATCGCTGCGCCAGCCACCGAGTCGTTCACGGTCAACGCCACACCGGTTGCCGGTGAAGCGCCCGGCAATCCGGCAGTGCCGCAAGCGCCGGCCGTGGCCGAGCGGATTGTCGATGGACGCACCACCTACATCCTCAACAGCATGCTGCAGGACGTAATCAAACTCGGCACCGGCCGCCGTGCACTGGCCATGGGCCGCAGCGACATCGCCGGCAAAACCGGTACCACCAACGAATCGAAAGATGCCTGGTTCTCCGGTTACAACGCTGATTACGTAACCACCGTGTGGACCGGTTTCGACCAGCCGGAAAGCCTCGGGCGCCGTGAGTTCGGTGGCACCGTGGCGCTGCCGATCTGGATGAATTACATGTCGGCCGCGCTGAAAGACAAGCCGCCGCATGTGCAGCCTGAGCCAGAAGGTCTGCTCAGCCTGCGGGTGGATCCGGTCAGCGGCCGTGCAGCAACACCGAGCACAGCGGGCGCATACTTCGAACTGTTCAAGGCCGAAGACACGCCGCCATCGGTGAACGAGCTGGGCAACGGCGCAGTGCCAGGCAGCCCGCTGCCGGCGGATGAGCAGGCGCCGATCGATTTGTTCTGATCCTGATGCCGCAAAAAGGCCCCGTCTTCGTGAGAAGTGCGGGGCTTTTTATTACCCGAAGATCAAAAGCCCCTCACCCTAACCCTCTCCCAGAGGGAGAGGGGACTTACCGAGTTGTCTGGGGTCAAACACCGACCTGAAAGTGTGGTGTCGATTATGGATTCAAAACCATACATTCAGGTCGGCGTAGCTCCCAAGCGTCCCCCAATCAGTCCCCTCTCCCTCTGGGAGAGGGTTAGGGTGAGGGGCTCTTGATCTTCAGGCATAAAAAAGCCCCGACTCTCACGAGCCGGGGCTTTTGTATGACACGCTACAACGACTTAGCCGTTGAACACGTCATCCACGCTTTTCAGCGGGTAGTTCTTCGGATACGGCAGAGTAGCAACGCCGGTCTCGATCGCGGCCTTGGCCACGGCGTCGGAGATCAGGGTGATCAGGCGCTTGTCCATTGGCTTCGGAATGATGTACTCACGACCGAATTCCAGCGGAGCACCGCCGTAGGCATCGCACACGTCCTGTGGAACAGGCAGTTTGGCCAGTTCGCGCAGGGCGTTGGCGGCGGCGACTTTCATTTCTTCGTTGATGCGCTTGGCGCGAACGTCCAGGGCACCACGGAAGATGAACGGGAAGCCCAGCACGTTGTTGACCTGGTTCGGGTAGTCCGAACGGCCGGTAGCCATGATCACGTCGCTACGGGTGGCGTGCGCCAGTTCCGGGGAGATTTCCGGATCCGGGTTGGAGCAGGCGAACACGATCGGGTTGGCCGCCATCGACAGCAGGCCTTCGGCGCTCAGCAGGTTCGGACCGGACAGACCGACGAATACGTCAGCGCCTGCCAGTGCGTCTGCCAGGGTGCGCTTCTCGGTAGCGTGGGCGAACACGGCTTTGTACTGGTTCAGGTCGTCACGGCCGGAGTGGATCACGCCGGTACGGTCAACCATGAAGATGTTTTCGATGCGAGCGCCCATGCTCACCAGCAGTTTCATGCAGGAGATGGCGGCAGCGCCGGCGCCGAGGCAGACGATTTTTGCTTCCGGCAGGGTTTTGCCAGCGATTTCCAGGGCGTTGATCATGCCGGCAGCGGTCACGATCGCGGTGCCGTGCTGGTCATCGTGGAACACCGGAATGTCGCACTGCTCGATCAGAGCGCGTTCGATCTCAAAGCACTCTGGCGCCTTGATGTCTTCCAGGTTGATGCCACCGAAGGTGATGGAGATGCGCTTGACGGTGTCGATGAAGGCTTGCGGGCTTTCCGAGTCGACTTCGATGTCGAATACGTCGATGCCGGCGAAACGCTTGAACAGTACGCCCTTGCCTTCCATCACAGGCTTGGACGCCAACGGGCCGAGGTTGCCCAGGCCGAGAATCGCGGTGCCATCGGAAATGACTGCCACCAGGTTGCCCTTGCCGGTGTATTTGTAGGCCAGTTCAGGATCGCGAGCGATCTCGCGTACTGGTTCAGCTACGCCGGGGCTGTAGGCCAGCGACAGGTCGCGGGCGGTAGCAGTGGCCTTGGTGAGCTCGACACTCAGCTTCCCCGGACGAGGATTGGCGTGGTATTCGAGAGCGGCAGTTTTCAGATCAGACATTTTGGCATTCCGCTTTTTTACTGTTGGACAGACTGGTCAGCGAGGATACGCGCCTCGCAAAGTCCCCACAAGACTGGGCAGTCACCGCTGTCAAGCGCCCTGCCCTACGACTTTGGGCCAAGAGCCACGGCGCACAAGGGCTGGACTGTTCACAATCAGCTGTAAAAATGTCTACAATTTTTCTTCAACGCGGCACGTGCAGCATCGAAGGATCGGTCAACGGCAACAACCAGCGCGCCTGACCTTTTTGCAATCCACCGCGCCGGGTTCGGTCAACCACCCAGCCACGCGCCTCGATCTGCCTGCCTTTCAGTGCTTCCAGATCAGCACTGTCAAATCGTCCGAGCAGATTGGGTGCAACCCGCAATACAAGCCTGTCCTGCAACTCGATCCAGATTCCGCCGCGATTGCGCTGCACCTTGCTCACCCGACCGCTGACTACGGCAAAGCCTGAACGCTGGATCTCCTGCGCTTTCCGCACCGGCGATTGCCGCCAGAGACCAACCCCGGCCTGTCGAGCGCTGCGTTCGGCGGCCTGCTGGCAGGCGACCAGGTCGACATTCGGCGCCACCGCAACGTGAAAACCCAGGCCATCGGCAAGCATTTGCGCTTCGAGATTCACTCCGCTGACGCTGTAAACATGCGCGAGCGTACGGCCGTAATGGTCTTTCGCCTGCTTGCCGGGCCGCAAGCCGACCCGGCCGCCGCTCTCATCCACCAGCGCTTGCAGGCGTTTACGCGCCGCCACGGCGAAGGGTTCGTCGCTGCGGCCCTGCTTGCCCAGTTCCGGCGTATTGAGGCCGATCATGCGCACATTGCGCCCGTCGCTCAGGCGCAGGGTGTCGCCATCGACCACCCGCTGCACGCTGACGCTGGTCAGCCCTGCGGGTGTCGGGCAGAACGCCTGGGCGGCGGACAGCCAAATCGCAGACACAAAAAAGGCGCCCGCAAGGGACGCCTTTTTCATCAGTCTGGAGAAGTCGAAACGACCATCCAAAATGATCAGCCTCAGGCTTTTTTGCCGACGCCGAAAGTAGCGAAACGGTCTGCGAACTTCTGCACACGGCCGCCGGTGTCCAGAGTCTTCTGCTTACCGGTGTAGAACGGGTGGCATTCGTTGCAAACGTCGATCGCCAGGGCTTTGCCGTAGGTCGAACGAGTTTCGAACTTGTTACCGCAGCTGCAGGTAACAGCAATTTCCGGGTAGTTCGGATGGATATCGGCTTTCATGGTGTCTTCCTCAGGCTAGCGTGCCGCCACCCAACACTATTGTTGAATACCGCACGTAATTAGGCCGCGGATTCTACCAGACCTTTTCAATCGCGCAAGCTGTCACCGAGACCGACCGTCTGCTAGGCTCCCGGCCTTGAACGCACTTCCCTGTGGGAGCGAGTCTGCTCGCGAAGGCGCCATGGCAGTCGACACATGTGTTGCCTGACCCACCGCCTTCGTGAGCAGGCTCGCTCCCACAGGTCATGCATATCCGATCATTTTGCGTATCGAGATCCCCCCGCGTGCCCGACGCCATTTTGCGCCTTGCCCTGCCTTCGCCTCTGCGCCGCCTGTTCGATTACCGGGCGCCGGCCGGGGTGCGGCGTGAGCAATTGCAGCCGGGCATGCGCTTGCGGGTGCCGTTCGGTCGGCGCGAGATGATCGGGATTCTCGTCGAGGTCACCGACACCAGCGAGGTGCCGGCAGAAAAACTCAAACCGGCACTGGCCCTCCTCGACTCGACTTCACCGCTGCCGCCGGCGCTGTTCAAGCTGTGCCTGTGGACGGCGCAGTATTATCAGCACAGCCTCGGCGACACCTTGAACTGGGCCTTGCCAGTGCTGCTGCGTCAGGGCGAGCTGGCCGAAGCCCGCCAGGAACGCTTCTGGTCAGTGGCCCCCGGCGCCAGCGTCGATGACCCACGAGTCGCCCGTGCGCCACGCCAGCGCGAGGCGCTGACCACGCTGGCCCAGCACCCCCACGGCGTCGCCCATCAGTTGCTGAGCAAACTGATGCTGAGCAAGGACAGCCTCGATCTGTTGCTGGCCAAGGGACTGGTGCAAGTCGAAATCCGCCGCCACGCCCCCGGCGCTCGCCATGAACACTGGCTGGCGCAACCGGAGCTGCCGCTCAACAGCGAACAACGTGCGGCGTATGAAGCGATTCGCGCTGGCTTCGACAGCTATCACGCCTTCCTGTTGGCCGGCGTCACCGGCAGCGGCAAGACCGAAGTCTATCTGCAACTGATCCGCGAAACCCTCGAAGCCGGCAAACAGGCACTGGTGCTGATCCCGGAAATCAACCTCGGCCCGCAGACTCTGGCGCGCTTCGAACAGCGCTTCAATGCGCGCATCGCCCTGCTGCACTCGGCGGTAAATGATCGCGAACGCCTCGACGCGTGGCTCGCCGCCCGTGATGGCGAGGCCGACATTATTATCGGCACCCGTTCGGCGCTGTTCACGCCGATGAAAAATCCCGGGCTGATCATCATCGATGAAGAGCACGACGGCTCCTATAAACAGCAGGAAGGTCTGCGCTACCACGCTCGCGATCTGGCGCTGGTACGCGCACGGCAGGAAAACATCCCGATCGTGCTCGGCTCCGCCACGCCGTCGCTGGAAAGCCTGCATAACGCTTACACCGGTCGCTATGGCCTGTTGCGCCTGAACGAGCGCGCCGGCGGCGCCAAGCAACCGCGCTTCCTGCGGCTGGACGTGAAAAGCCGTCCGCTCGACAGCGGTATTTCCGGGCCGATGCAGCAAGCCATCGGCCAGACCCTCGCCAACGGCCAGCAGGTGCTGGTGTTCCTCAACCGTCGCGGCTTTGCCCCGACCCTGCTCTGCCACGATTGCGGCTGGATGTCCGAGTGCTCGCGCTGCGATGCGCGCATGACCGTGCATCAACGTTACGGCGAGTTGCGCTGCCACCACTGCGGCAACGTCGAGCGCACGCCGCGCCAGTGCCCGAAGTGCAGCAAGGTCGATCTGCGCCCCGTCGGCGCCGGCACCGAACGCGCCGAAGAACGCCTGGCGATTCTGTTCCCGGATTACCCGGTACTGCGCGTCGATCGCGACAGCACCTCGCGCAAGGACGCGATGAATCAGCTGTTTGCGACGATTCAAAAGGGTCAGCCGTGCATTCTGGTCGGCACGCAGATGTTGGCCAAAGGGCACCACTTCCCCCGGGTGACGCTGGTATCGATTCTGGATGCCGACGGTGGCCTGTTTTCCGGCGACTTCCGCGCCAGCGAGCGCATGGCGCAGTTGATCGTCCAGGTCGCCGGGCGCGCCGGCCGGGCTGAGGAGCCGGGCAGGGTGATCATCCAGACGCATTTGGCCGACCATCCTTTATTGGTGCAACTGACCGAGCAGGGTTATTTCGCCTTCGCCGAACAAGCCTTGAGCGAGCGCCGCGCGGCCGGGTTGCCGCCGTTTGCCCATCTGGCGCTGCTGCGCGCCGAAGCGCACAAGCCGGGGCAGGCGGAAGGTTTTCTCGATGAAGCGTGCAGCGAAGCCGAACGCCTGCTGGCCGAGTTGAATCTGAGCGGCATCGAATTGCTCGGGCCGGTGCCGGCGCCGATGGAGCGCCGAGCCGGGCGTTATCGCGCCCAGCTGTTGTTACAGGCGACCGCGCGGGCACCGCTGCACCGCTTGCTGGCGAGCTGGATGCTGGTGCTGGAGCAGATGCCGAGTGGGCGGGCAGTGCGCTGGTCGCTGGATGTTGATCCGGTGGATCTGTATTGAGCTGAAGATCGCTTTCGCGAGCAGGCTCGCTCCCACAACGGATCAGCGCCGTACATACCTTGTGTGTCCTGCGCAAAAACCTTGTGGGAGCGAGCCTGCTCGCGAAAGCGGACTTTTTGTCACCACATATCCACATCCTGCCTGCTAAGGTTGGCAAGCCCGTCTTCGCAACGGATAATGCCCAGTTTTTCCACCCGCGCATCGATGCGCCCGCCGCGCTTGCGGTCGAAAGAGAAGACCATGAAAGACACCATTCGCCAGCTGATCCAGCAAGCCCTCACCCAACTCGTCAACGAAGGTGTGTTGCCTGAAGGCCTGACGCCGGCGATCCAGGTGGAGAACGCCCGCGACAAGACCCACGGCGACTTCGCCAGCAACATCGCCATGATGCTGGCCAAGCCGGCCGGCATGAAGCCACGGGATCTGGCGGAGAAAATCATCGCCGCCCTGCCCTCTGACGAGAACGTCACCAAGGCCGAAATCGCCGGCCCGGGCTTCATCAATTTCTTCCAGAACACCCAGGCACTGGCCTCGCGCCTCGACGCCGCACTGGCCGACGCCCATGTCGGCGTGCGCAAGGCCGGCCCGGCGCAACGCACCGTGGTCGACCTGTCGGCGCCGAACCTGGCCAAGGAGATGCACGTCGGCCACTTGCGCTCGACCATCATCGGCGACGGCGTGGCCCGCGTGCTTGAGTTCCTCGGCGACGAAGTGATCCGCCAGAACCACGTCGGCGACTGGGGCACCCAGTTCGGCATGTTGATGGCGTACCTGCAGGAAAACCCGATCACCAGCGACGAATTGTCCGATCTGGAAAACTTCTACCGTGCGGCCAAGCAGCGTTTCGACGAGTCCGAAGAATTCGCCGATCGCGCGCGTGGCCTGGTGGTCAAGTTGCAGGCTGGCGATGCCGAATGCCTGGCACTGTGGACCAAGTTCAAGGACATCTCGCTGTCGCACTGCCAGAAGATCTACGAACTGCTCAACGTCAAACTGACCATGGCCGACGTGATGGGCGAAAGCGCCTACAACGACGACCTGATCAACGTGGTCAACGACCTGAAAGCAGCGGGCATGCTGGTCGAGAGCAACGGCGCCCAGTGCGTGTTCCTCGACGAGTTCAAGAACGCCGATGGCGACCCGCTGCCGGTGATCATCGTCAAGGCCGATGGCGGTTACCTGTACGCCACCACTGACCTGGCGGCCGTGCGTTACCGCAGCGGCAAGCTCAAGGCTGATCGCGCGCTGTATTTCGTCGACCAGCGTCAGGCCCTGCACTTCCAGCAGGTTTTCGCTGTGGCGCGCAAGGCCGGTTTCGTCACCCATCCGATGGAAATGGAACACATGGGGTTCGGTACCATGAACGGCGCCGATGGCCGTCCGTTCAAGACCCGTGATGGCGGCACCGTGAAGCTGATCGACCTGCTGACCGAAGCCCAGGAACGTGCCTACAACCTGGTGAAAGAGAAGAACCCGACCCTGGCCGAAGACGAGTTGCGCAACATCGCCAAGGTCGTCGGCATCGGCGCGGTGAAATACGCCGACCTGTCCAAGCATCGCACCAGCGACTACAGCTTCAACTTCGACCTGATGCTCAATTTCGAAGGCAACACCGCGCCGTATCTGCTGTACGCCTACACCCGTGTGGCCGGTGTGTTCCGCAAACTGGGCAAGGACTTCAGCGAAGTCGACGGCCAGATCGTCCTCGAAGCGGCGCACGAGCAGGAGCTGGCGGCGAAGCTGGCGCAGTTCGGCGAAGTGCTGAACAACGTGGCTGAAAAAGGCACGCCGCACATTCTCTGCACCTACCTGTACGACGTCGCCGGCCTGTTCTCCAGCTTCTACGAGAACTGCCCGATCCTCGCCGCCGACACCCCGGCGCAGATGCAGAGCCGTCTGCGTCTGGCCGCACTGACCGGTCGCACCCTCAAGCAAGGCCTGGAGCTGTTGGGTCTGGAAACTCTGGAGCGTATGTAAGTTGGCTGCCAAGAAAAAACCTGCACCCAAACGCGGCGCCAGCCGCTATCAGGCCCCGGCGAAACAACCGATTCCGGGCTGGCTGTGGATGGCCATCGGCCTGACCGTCGGCGCGTTCATCGTGTTTCTGATGAAACTGGAACCGGGCAAGGGCAGCGACACGGTCAAGCGCGAGAAGGTCGAACAGCAGCAGAAAGCGTCAAAGATCGCCGAGGCCAACAAGACCCCGCCGAGCCCGACGCAACCGGTGAAACCGAAGTACGACTTCTACACCCTGCTGCCGGAATCGGAAGTGATCGTGCCGCCGGACGCGGTACCGGAGAAGACCCTGCCGACGCCGCAAGTGCCGGCCGTCCCGACCACGCCGGTAACCCCGGCCGAAGCGGCGAAGATCGACACCGCACGGGCTCAAGCGGCTTTGGCCGGGATCACGCCGCCGCCAGCGCCACCGGTGAGCAAGGCCGCGCCAGTGACCAAGTTCTTCCTCCAGGCCGGTTCGTTCCGCAAGGAAACCGATGCTGACAAGGTGCGTGCGCAGATCATTCTGCTCGGCCAAGCCGTGGCGGTGGAGTCCGGCACGGTCAAGGATGAAACCTGGTATCGCGTGCTGGTCGGTCCGTTCAGCAACCGTGAACAACTGACCACGGCGCAGAAACAACTGGCTGGTGCCGGCTTCAGCAACCTGTTGTTACAACAACGCCAGAGCCGCTAAGGCTCTCAGAGGTCAGCTGCAACTTGCAGGTGACCTTCAAACTTTGTGGCGAGGGGATTTATCCCCGTTTGGCTGCGGAGCAGCCCTGAAACCAGCCATTGCGGTGCAGCAGGCATACCGCAAATGATGGTTTCGCGACTGCTCCGCAGCCGAACGGGGATAAATCCCCTCGCCACAGTCATCACACACACCATTCGTCTCCCATCGTCCCTGCCGGTTGAAATCCCCTCCAGCACCCCCATATGAATGGGCATAAGGCATTTTCGCCCCGCTGCGTGGAGACTCTTCCCTTGACCACCATCGTTTCAGTCCGCCGCCACGGCAAAGTCGTCATGGGCGGCGACGGCCAGGTTTCTCTCGGCAACACCGTGATGAAAGGCAACGCCAAAAAGGTCCGTCGCCTGTACCACGGCCAGGTCATCGCCGGTTTCGCCGGTGCCACCGCCGACGCCTTCACCCTGTTCGAACGTTTCGAAGGCCAGCTCGAAAAACATCAGGGTCACCTGATCCGCGCCGCCGTCGAACTCGCCAAAGAATGGCGCACCGACCGCTCCCTGAGCCGCCTCGAAGCGATGCTCGCGGTCGCCAACAAGGATGCTTCGCTGATCATCACCGGCAACGGTGACGTGGTCGAACCCGAAGATGGCCTGATCGCCATGGGTTCCGGCGGCGCCTACGCGCAAGCCGCCGCCAGCGCCCTGCTGAAAAAGACCGACCTGTCGGCGCGCGAGATCGTCGAAACCGCTCTCGGCATCGCCGGCGACATCTGTGTATTCACCAACCACACCCAGACCATTGAGGAGCAGGATCTCGCTGAGTAAGCCTGTTGCGGCCCCTGTGCCACGGCTTGTTTCTGCTTGAGGACCGTCAATTACTATGTCCATGACTCCCCGCGAAATCGTCCACGAACTCAACCGCCATATCATCGGCCAGGACGATGCCAAGCGCGCCGTCGCGATTGCCCTGCGCAACCGCTGGCGCCGCATGCAGCTGCCTGAAGAGCTGCGCGTTGAGGTGACCCCGAAGAACATCCTGATGATCGGCCCGACCGGTGTCGGTAAAACCGAGATCGCCCGTCGCCTGGCGAAACTGGCCAATGCGCCGTTCATCAAGGTCGAAGCGACCAAATTCACCGAAGTTGGTTATGTCGGCCGTGACGTCGAGTCGATCATCCGTGATCTGGCCGATGCCGCGATCAAAATGCTCCGCGAACAGGAAATGACCCGCGTACGTCACCGGGCCGAAGACGCCGCCGAGGATCGCATCCTCGACGCGTTGCTGCCGCCAGCACGCATGGGCTTCAGCAACGAAGAAGCGCCGAGCTCCGATTCCAACACCCGTCAGCTGTTCCGCAAGCGCCTGCGCGAAGGCCAGCTGGACGACAAGGAAATCGAAATCGAAGTCGCCGAAGTCTCCGGCATCGAAATCGCCACGCCGCCAGGCATGGAAGAGATGACCAACCAGCTGCAATCGCTGTTTGCCAACATGGGCAAGGGCAAGAAGAAGTCGCGCAAGCTCAAGGTCAAGGAAGCGCTGAAACTGGTGCGCGATGAAGAAGCCGGGCGTCTGGTCAACGAAGAAGAACTGAAGGCCAAGGCGCTGGAAGCGGTCGAGCAGCACGGTATCGTCTTCATCGACGAAATCGACAAGGTCGCCAAGCGCGGCAATGTCGGCGGCGCCGATGTCTCCCGTGAAGGCGTACAGCGCGACCTGCTGCCGCTGATCGAAGGCTGCACCGTCAACACCAAGCTGGGCATGGTCAAGACTGATCACATCCTGTTCATCGCCTCCGGCGCGTTCCACTTGAGCAAGCCAAGCGATCTGGTGCCGGAGCTGCAAGGTCGTCTGCCGATCCGCGTCGAGCTCAAGGCGCTGAGCCCGGAAGACTTCGAACGCATCCTCAGCGAACCGCACGCCTCGCTCACCGAGCAATACTGCGCGCTGCTGAAAACCGAAGGCCTGAACATCCAGTTCCAGCCCGAGGGCATCAAGCGTCTGGCGGAGATCGCCTGGCAGGTCAACGAGAAAACCGAGAACATCGGTGCCCGTCGCCTGCACACCCTGCTTGAGCGTCTGCTCGAAGAGGTGTCGTTCAGCGCCGGCGACCTGGCCAGCGCCCACGATGAGAAGGCGATTCTGATCGACGCCGAATACGTCAACAGCCACCTCGGCGAATTGGCGCAGAACGAAGATCTGTCCCGTTATATCCTGTAAGCCATACTTACAGCGGTAGCGGACCCTGTGGGAGCGAGCCTGCTCGCGAAGAGGTCGTGTCAGTCGGTATCAATGCCGTCTGAACCGCCGCTTTCGCGAGCAGGCTCGCTCCCACATTTGAATCAGGGTCGCCCACACATCGGACGCCAGCCCATGAATCGAATCCCCTCCGACATCAAACTGCACAAAGCCTCGAAAACCCTGACGCTCACTTACGCGTCCGGCGAGGAATTCACCCTGCCCGCCGAGTTCCTGCGCGTGCACTCCCCTTCTGCCGAGGTCCAGGGCCACGGCAAACCGATCCTGCAATTCGGCAAGCTCAACGTGGGTCTGAGCAAGCTGGAACCGGCTGGCAACTATGCACTGAAACTGACCTTCGACGATGGTCACGACAGCGGCCTGTTCACTTGGGAATACCTCTACGAACTCGGCAAGCGCCAGAACGAACTCTGGGACGATTATCTTGCCGAGCTGCGCGCTGCCGGGAAATCCCGCGATCCGAACGAGTCGTTCGTCAAGCTGATGCTCTAGGCCGTGGCTCTCGCTCTTTAGAGGGCATTTTCTAACTTCATCTGTTTGAATGCTCCGCGCATATGGCCCCGGATCGGCCGCTTGCGAAAAAAATTAAACTCAGGTAACCAATGGAGCTGGCAAGTTCCCTGCAGTGCTCTACGACTGTAAAGCAGCTATGCAGAATCAACGGTCACCCGAGCAGTAGTACCCGGCATTGGCTGTGGAAGCGACAGCGTGAAACCGGGTACTCGTCTCAGGACAATGGAGCGTCGTAGATGAGTGACAAGAATAACGATGACCTGAAGTACCAAGCCTCGGAAAACACTCTGGGGCTTAACCCCGTCGTCGGGCTGCGCGGAAAGGATCTGCTGGCCTCTGCTCGAATGGTGCTGAAACAGGCCATCAGACAACCGATTCACAGCGTCAGGCACGTGACCCATTTCGGCCTCGAGCTGAAGAACGTGCTGCTGGGTAAGTCCGCGCTGCAACCGGCCGGTGACGACCGCCGTTTCGCCGACCCGGCGTGGAGCCAGAACCCGCTGTACAAACGTTATCTGCAAACCTACCTGGCCTGGCGCAAGGAACTGCATGCCTGGATTGATGACAGCAGCCTGTCCCCCAAAGACATCGCTCGCGGCCATTTCGTCATCAACCTGATGACCGAAGCCATGGCGCCGACCAATACGGCGGCCAATCCGGCGGCGGTCAAACGCTTCTTCGAAACCGGCGGCAAAAGCCTGCTCGATGGCCTCTCGCATCTGGCCAAGGATTTGGTGCACAACGGCGGCATGCCAAGCCAGGTCAACATGGGCGCGTTCGAGGTCGGCAAGAGCCTCGGCGTCACCGAAGGTGCTGTGGTGTTCCGCAATGATGTGCTGGAGCTGATCCAGTACCGGCCGATCACCGAGCAGGTCCACGAGCGCCCGCTGCTGGTAGTGCCGCCGCAGATCAACAAGTTCTACGTTTTCGACTTGAGCCCGGACAAGAGCCTGGCGCGCTTCTGCCTGCGCAACAATGTGCCGACCTTCATCATCAGCTGGCGCAACCCGACCAAGGCCCAGCGCGAGTGGGGCCTGTCGACGTATATCGAAGCGCTGAAGGAAGCGGTCGACGTGGTCACCGCGATCACCGGCAGCAAAGACGTCAACATGCTCGGCGCCTGTTCCGGCGGCATCACCTGCACCGCCCTGCTCGGCCACTACGCCGCGCTCGGCGAGAACAAGGTCAACGCCCTCACCCTGCTGGTCAGCGTGCTCGACACCACCCTGGACAGCGACGTCGCCCTGTTCGTCGACGAGCAGACCCTGGAGACCGCCAAGCGCCACTCCTACCAGGCCGGCGTGCTCGAAGGCAAAGACATGGCCAAGGTCTTCGCCTGGATGCGCCCCAACGATCTGATCTGGAACTACTGGGTCAACAACTACCTGCTCGGCAACGAGCCGCCGGTGTTCGACATCCTGTTCTGGAACAACGACACCACTCGCCTGCCCGCTGCGTTCCACGGCGACCTGATCGAGATGTTCAAAAACAATCCACTGATCCGCCCCAATGCACTGGAAGTGTGCGGCACGCCGATCGACCTCAAGCAGGTCACCGCCGACATCTTCTCGCTGGCCGGCACCAACGACCACATCACGCCGTGGAAGTCCTGCTACAAGTCGGCGCAGCTGTTCGGCGGCAAAGTCGAATTCGTGCTGTCGAGCAGCGGCCATATCCAGAGCATCCTCAACCCGCCGGGCAATCCGAAGTCGCGCTACATGACCGGCGAAGAGATGGCGCCGACCGCCGATGACTGGCAGGAAAACTCGACCAAACATACCGATTCCTGGTGGCTGTACTGGCAGGCATGGCTGGCCGAACGCTCGGGCAACCTGAAAAAGGCCCCGACGAAACTGGGCAACAAAGCGTACCCGGCAGGCGAGGCTTCGCCGGGCACTTACGTACATGAGAGATAGCGGCAAGTTTCAAGCTGCGAGCGACAAGCTGAGCGGGTTCTGCTTGAAGCTTGCGGCTTGCAGCTGCTCCCAACTGACCCGAAGGGTTTGACCCATGCCGCAACCGTTCATATTCCGCACCGTCGATCTGGATGGCCAGACCCTCCGCACGGCGGTGCGTCCCGGCAAGCCTCATTTGACGCCTCTGCTGATTTTCAACGGCATCGGCGCCAACCTGGAGCTGGTGTTTCCGTTTGTCGCAGCGCTCGACCCGGATCTGGAAGTGATCGCCTTCGACGTACCCGGGGTCGGCGGGTCGTCGACGCCCAACCGGCCGTATCGCTTCCCCGGCCTGGCCAAACTGACGGCGCGGATGCTCGACTATCTCGACTACGGTCAGGTCAATGTGATCGGCGTCTCGTGGGGCGGCGCCCTGGCGCAGCAGTTTGCCTACGACTACCCCGAGCGCTGCAAGAAACTGGTACTGGCGGCGACCGCGGCCGGTGCGGTGATGGTCCCCGGCAAACCGAAAGTACTGTGGATGATGGCCAGCCCGCGCCGCTACATCCAGCCATCCCATGTGATTCGCATCGCGCCGATGATCTACGGCGGCTCGTTCCGCCGCGATCCGACGCTGGCTGCCAGCCATGCGGCGAAAGTGCGCTCGGCGGGCAAGCTCGGTTACTACTGGCAGCTGTTCGCAGGCCTCGGCTGGACCAGCATCCACTGGCTGCACAAGATCCATCAGCCGACGCTGGTGCTGGCCGGCGATGACGACCCACTGATTCCGCTGATCAACATGCGCATGCTCGCCTGGCGCATTCCCAACGCGCAGTTGCACATCATCGATGACGGCCATCTGTTCCTGATTACCCGCGCCGAAGCGGTGGCGCCGATCATCATGAAGTTTCTCGAAGAGGAGCGTCTGCGCGCAGTCATGCACCCGCATCCGACCCCGCTCGGCGGCTGATCGCGGCGGCCTGCTTTATGCAGCACTTTTCAAATCAAGCGCGCGGCAGGACGCCGCGCAGGCAGCAACCGGTAACAGCGTCTATGGTGTTCTGGTTCGGTGAGTGTGTTTTTGCCCTGAAGACGAAGGAGTGTTGAGTCATGCGCGAAAAACCAGCGACGGGCGTGGTGCCCAGCCCCGCCGTGTTTATCAACGCCCAAAGTGCGATCGCCGGTCTGCGTGGCAGGGATCTGCTGTCGACACTGCGCAGCGTCGCCGCCCACGGCTTGCGCAATCCGTTGCACAGCGCAAAGCATGCGCTGAAGCTTGGCGGACAGTTGGGGCGCGTGCTGCTCGGCGAAACCCTGCACCCGACCAATCCGCAAGACAGCCGCTTCGCCGATCCGGCGTGGAGCCTCAACCCGTTCTACCGGCGCAGCCTGCAGGCGTATCTGGCCTGGCAGAAACAGGTCAAGAGCTGGATCGATGAAGGCGACATGAGCCCTGAAGATCGTGCCCGTGCGCACTTCGCTTTCACCCTGCTCAATGACGCCGTGGCGCCCTCCAACACCCTGCTCAATCCGCTGGCAGTCAAGGAGCTGTTCAATTCCGGCGGGCAGAGTCTGGTGCGTGGCCTGAGCCATCTGTTCGATGATCTGTTGCACAACGACGGCCTGCCACGGCAAGTGACCAAGCAGGCGTTCGAGGTCGGCAAAACCGTAGCGACTACCACTGGGGCTGTGGTGTTTCGCAATGAAATGTTCGAGTTGATCCAGTACAAATCGATGAGCGAAAAGCAGTACGCCAAGCCCTTGCTGGTGGTGCCGCCGCAAATCAACAAGTACTACATTTTCGATCTGAGCCCGCAGAACAGCTTCGTCCAGTACGCCCTGAAAAACAGCCTGCAGACCTTCATGATCAGTTGGCGCAATCCTGATGTGCGCCATCGCGAGTGGGGCTTGTCGAGTTACGTCGAAGCGGTCGAAGAAGCGATGAATATCTGCCGGGCGATTACCGGCGCCCGCGAAGTCAACCTGATGGGCGCCTGCGCCGGCGGCCTGACCATCGCCGCCCTGCAAGGGCACTTGCAGGCCAAACGGCAACTGCGCCGGGTTGCCAGCGCGACCTATCTGGTCAGTCTGCTCGACAGCCAGATCGAAACTCCAGCGACGCTGTTTGCCGATGAACAAACACTGGAAGCGGCCAAGCGTCGCTCGTATCAGAAAGGCGTGCTCGATGGACGCGACATGGCCAAGGTCTTCGCCTGGATGCGTCCCAACGATTTGATCTGGAGTTACTTCGTCAACAACTACCTGCTGGGCAAGGAGCCGCCAGCCTTCGACATCCTCTACTGGAACAACGACAACACCCGCCTGCCAGCGGCGCTGCACGGCGATCTGCTGGACTTCTTCAAGCACAACCCGCTGATCCACGCGGGCGGTCTAGAAGTGTGCGGTACGCCGATCGATCTGCAGAAGGTCAATGTCGACAGCTTCAGCGTCGCCGGCATGAACGACCACATCACGCCATGGGACGCGGTGTATCGCTCGACCCTGCTGCTCGGTGGCGAGCGACGTTTCGTGCTGTCCAACAGCGGCCACGTGCAGAGCATCCTCAACCCGCCGAGCAACCCGAAAGCTGCCTACGTCGAAAACGCCAAACTGAGCAGCGACCCGCGTGCCTGGTACTACGATGCCAGACACGTCGACGGCAGCTGGTGGCCGCAGTGGCTGGAATGGGTCGCGCAGCGCTCCGGCGCCCTTAACGAGACCCGCACAACACTGGGTAACCCGAACTATCCACCGATGGAAGCGGCACCCGGCACCTATGTGCATGTGCGCTGACGCTCAACCGAAATTTTCTAAGAAGACTGGATGAAAACCCGCGACCGGATTCTCGAATGTGCACTGCAACTGTTCAACGAAAAGGGTGAGCCGAACGTTTCCACCATGGAGGTGGCCAACGAAATGGGGATCAGCCCGGGCAATCTCTACTACCACTTCCACGGTAAAGAACCGCTGATTCTCGGCCTGTTCGAACGCTTCCAGCACGAGCTCGCGCCCCTGCTCGACCCGCCGCCGGACGTGGAGCTTGCACCGGAGGATTACTGGTTGTTCTTGCATTTGATCGTCGAGCGCCTGGCGCAATACCGGTTCCTGTTCCAGGACCTGTCGAACCTCGCCGGGCGCTTGCCGAAACTGGCCAAGGGGATTCGCAATCTGCTCAATGCGCTGAAGCGGACGCTGGCGTCGTTGCTGGCGCGATTGAAGGCTTCGGGTCAACTGGTCAGCGATACCCAGGCCTTGGGGCAACTGGTGGAGCAGGTGACCATGACGCTGCTGTTCTCGCTGGATTACCAGCGGATTCTTGATCGTGAGGGAGAGGTCAGGTTGGTGGTTTATCAGATCATGATGCTGGTGGCGCCGCATTTGCTGCCGCCGGTGAAGGTGGCGACAGAGCGGATGGCCTTGCAATACCTTGAGGATCACGACTGACCCGAAAAGCCCCTCACCCTAACCCTCTCCCGGAGGGAGAGGGGACTGATTGGGGGATGTTCGCGAGCTACGCCGACCTGAGCGAGCTTCTTTGAATCGATAATCGACTCGATTTGTTCAGGTCGACGTATGACGCAGGACACCTCGGTCGGCTCCCTCTCCTTGGGGAGAGGGCTGGGGTGAGGGGCCGCTTGGAATGCACAAACAAAAACGCCCGACCTTCACAGGCCGGGCGTTTTTGGTTTGCCCTGAAATCAGGACTGACTGGATGGCGTCGACGGTGTCGATGCCGCAGTCGGAGTAGCTGCTGCCGTGGGTGCCGCAGCGGAGTTTGCCGCGTTGGCCAGAGCTGTTGGCGCAGTCGATGGCGCCGCAGCCGGTTTCGGCGCAGCGGCTTTCGGCGCGGCCGGTTTTTTCACTGCAGGCTTTTTCGCCGCAGCCGGTTTGGCCGCAGGCTTCGCAGCGGGTTTGGCGGCAGCAGTTTTCGCTGCTGGCTTGGCCGCTGGTTTCGCTGCAGCTTTAGCCGCAGGTTTTGCTGCTGCTTTGGCGGCAACCGGTTTGGCGGCAGCCTTGACCGCAGGCTTGGCGGCCGCAGTTTTGGTCGCAGCTTTCGCAGCCGGTTTTGCTGCCGCTTTGGTCAGTGGCTTGGCTGCGGTTTTCGCCGCAGGTTTGGCAGCTGCAGTTTTACTGGCAGGTTTCGCCGCAGCGGTTTTTGCCGCCACAGGCTGCGCTTTCAGACCGGTGAGTTTTTCGATCTGCTTTGTCAGCGTATCGACCTTGGCGTTGAGCGCCTTGACCTCATTGCGGCTCGGCACACCCAGGCGCGAAATCGCGCTGTTCAGGCGCTTGTCGAAAGCCCCTTCCAGCTCGTCCCACTTGCCCAGTGCGCGATCTTTCACGCCGCTGATACGCGACTTGGCCGAGGAGGTCGAGTCCTCGACTTTCTTGCCGACGGCAGTCTTGGTGAGCTTCTCGGCTTTCTCGCCGTCTTTGACCAATGCATCGAAGAGTTTGCTGCCGTCAGTGTCGATCTTCGAGTACACGCCTAAACCAGCCAGCCAGATTTTGCGGGAGTAGGACTCGACCTTCCCGACCCACGAGCTGCTTTCTTTATCGGTGTTCTTTTTGCCAGCCATCCCGTTCTCCTTAAGATTTTCGCGCGACGCGTTCGAGCAATGCCGTCAGCTCATCGAGCTTAGCAGAGAGTGCCTCAACGTCATGTTTAGACGGAATGCCGATCCGATTCAAGGCGCTGGCCACGCGGTTGTCGAAGGCCTTCTCGACCTTGTCGAGCTGAACTTCAACGCGACCCTTGAACGAGCTGACCTGAGTGGCCGCGTCATCGATCTCGGCGTTGGCCGCATGGAGTTTTTCGCTGACGGCTTTTTTGCCTTTCTTTTCAACAGTTTGACCGGCGGCTACGAGCTCTTGAAAGTACTCGCTGCCCTCTTGGCCGACCTTGGTGTAGGCGCCCAGGCCTGCCAGCCAGATCTTGCGGGCATAGGATTTGACGTCGCTCAGAGTGGAAGTCGGAGCGTCGATTTTTTTCTTCAAAATGACTTTGGCCATGGTGCACCTCACGCGCAGAAGGTTTGAGGAACTGCCGGACGAGTGTCGGGCTCAGGCACAAAGTAGGGAGAAAAATTAGAAAGGGCACCCTAACCAGCGGGAGCATCACAGAACAAATGTGGGAGCGAGCCTGCTCGCGAATGCGTCATATCAGCCAACATTTCAGTCAACTGATACACCGCTTTCGCGAGCAGGCTCGCTCCCACAGGGGACTGGATTTCAATCTGGAAATCAGGCCAGGGCTTTGTCGAGGGCTTTCTCGATCTCGGCTTTGATCATGCCGCTCATGGCCGACATCATCAGGCCCAGTTCGACGTCGACCCTGATCGAATCGTCCGCCACATGCACTTCGCCTTTCACGCCGGAGCGCTTGAGGTTCAGGGTGTCGCCCGACCACTGCGGCTCCAGGCCGTATTGTTCGTTGAGCTTTTTGGCCAGTTTGTCGGCCTTTTCGCGGGCGGCTTCCTTGCCCAGGGTGTGGGCGCGCTCAACACTGATTTTGGCCATGGAATGACTCCTGATGATTGAATGGCTGACGTTGAATCTTGACCGCATCTGCGGCAAATCGTCCCGAAGGTTGCCCATCTTACCTTTAGCCATTCCAAGACAAAGCATGGCTTGGGGATTAGAATGTCGCGCATTCTCTTTTGGTGACAGCGATATGACTGATCAGCGCAAAGGCAGCGATGCCGAACCCACCACTCACTTCGGCTTCAAAAACGTTCCGGAAAGCCAGAAAGCGGAAAAAGTCGCTGAGGTTTTCCATTCCGTAGCCGCTAAATACGACCTCATGAACGACCTTCTGTCGGGCGGCATGCACCGTCTGTGGAAGCGTTTCGCGATCGAGCTTTCCGGCGTGCGCAGCGGCAACCGCGTACTCGACATCGCTGGTGGCACCGGCGACCTGACCCGCAAGTTCTCGAACCTCGTCGGCCCGACCGGCCAGGTCGTGCTGGCCGACATCAACGAGTCGATGCTCAAGGTCGGCCGTGATCGTCTGCTCGATCTGGGCGTTGCCGGCAACGTCGAATTCGTCCAGGCCGACGCGGAAAAACTGCCATTCCCGGACAACCATTTCGACTGCGTGACCATCGCCTTCGGCCTGCGCAACGTGACGCACAAAGAGGACGCGTTGCGTTCGATGCTGCGCGTGCTCAAGCCCGGCGGACGCCTGCTGGTGCTGGAATTCTCCAAACCGACCAACGCGCTGATGTCCAAAGCCTACGACGCCTACTCGTTCGCCTTCATGCCGCTGATGGGCAAGCTGATCACCAACGATTCGGAAAGCTATCGCTACCTGGCCGAATCGATCCGCATGCACCCGAATCAGGAAACCCTGAAGTCGATGATGGTCGAGGCCGGTTTCGACCGCGTGACCTATCACAACATGACCGCAGGCATCGTCGCCCTGCACCGCGGCATCAAACCCTGATGTTGCTCACCGGGCTGCTCGCCAGCGTCGAACTCGGCCTCAACCGGGTGCTGCGTCTCGACAGCACGGCGCTGCCGCGCCTGGCGCATCTGACCGGCAAGGTGATTGCCGTCGACTGCCGCAGCCCGGCGCTGCAACTGTTCATACTGCCCAGTGACGAAGGCCTGATGCTGGCTTCGCAGTGGGCAGCGGACGTCGATTGCACGTTGCGTGCACCGGCCTCGAGCCTGCTGAAACTGGCCCTGAGCAAGGACAAGACCGCCGTGCTGCATGCACCGGAAGTCGAGCTCGATGGCGACAGCGGCGTGCTGCTGGAGCTGGCCGGCGTACTGCAGGATCTTGAGCTGGACTGGGAGTACGAACTCTCGCGCTGGCTCGGGCCGGTCGCCACGCAATTGCTCGGCGGCCATCTGCGCAGCCGCGCGCGCTGGTATCAACAAGGATTTGCCAGCCTCAACCAGAATCTTGCCGAATACCTCGCCGAAGAATCACGCACCCTTGTCGGGCAGCGTGAAGCCGAAGCGCGATTCAGCGAACTGGACCGGATCAAACTCGATCTGGAACGACTCGAGGCGCGTTTCGAGCGCCTTTCCCGATCCCTCGACCCAAGCGATAACGCATGAAGCTGCTTGCCGTCCGCCGTCTGTTGCGCATCCAGCGCGTCGTGATCCGCTACCGCCTCGATGACCTGCTGTTCGATCTGCCACTGCCCTGGTTTCTTCTGGCCGTGCGCTTTTTGCTGCCGTGGCGCTGGCTGCCGCGCAAACCGCTGGAACTCAATCGTGGTGCGCGCTTGCGTCTGGCGTTGCAGGATCTGGGGCCGATCTTCATCAAGTTCGGACAGATTCTTTCGACCCGCCGCGACTTGCTGCCGGAAGACATCGCCGATGAGCTGATGCTCTTGCAGGACCGCGTACCGCCGTTCGATTCGCAAGTGTCGATCAAGCTTATCGAAGAACAGCTGGGCAAGAAAATCAGCGAAGTGTTCAGCCGTTTCGACGTCGCCCCGCTGGCCTCGGCCTCGGTGGCGCAGGTGCATGCGGCGCAGCTCAAAAGCGGCGAAGAAGTCGTGGTCAAGGTCATTCGCCCAGGCCTGAAACCGATCATCGCGCAGGATCTGGCGTGGCTGTTCATCCTGGCCCGCGCCGCCGAGAAGTTCTCCGCTGACGCGCGCCTGCTGCACCCGGTCGACGTGGTGCAGGATTACGAAAAGACCATTTACGACGAACTCGATCTGTTGCGCGAGGCTGCCAACGCCAGCCAGTTGCGCCGCAACTTCGAGGGCTCGCAGCTGCTTTATGTACCGCAAGTCTATTGGGACTGGTGCCGACCGAAAGTGCTGGTCATGGAGCGCATTTACGGCATTCAGGTCACCGATCTGGCGACCCTCGCTGACCAGCGCACCGACATGAAAATGCTCGCCGAGCGTGGCGTGGAGATTTTCTTCACTCAAGTGTTCCGCGACAGCTTCTTCCACGCCGACATGCACCCGGGCAACATTTTCGTCAGCACCGTCAATCCGTGGAGCCCGCAATACATCGCGATCGACTGCGGCATCGTCGGCAGCCTGACCCCGGAAGACCAGGACTATCTGGCGCGCAACCTGTTCGCCTTCTTCAAGCGTGACTACCGTCGTGTGGCGCAACTGCACATCGACTCGGGCTGGGTGCCGGCGGAAACCAAACTCAACGAATTCGAAGCGGCGATCCGTACGGTGTGCGAACCGATCTTCGAAAAACCGTTAAAAGATATTTCATTTGGCCAGGTGCTGATGCGCCTGTTCCAGACCGCACGCCGCTTCAACATGGAAGTGCAGCCGCAACTGGTGCTGTTGCAGAAGACCTTGCTGAACATCGAAGGCCTCGGTCGTCAGTTGTATCCGGATCTGGATCTGTGGAACACCGCGCAGCCGTTTCTCGAGCGCTGGATGCGCGAACGCGTCAGCCCGAAAGCCTTGCTGGGCAACGTGCAGAGCCAGCTGGAGCAGATTCCGCACCTGTCGAACATGGCCCGCGATCTGCTCGAACGCATGTCGCAACCCCACGCCAAAGACCCTCCGCCGCCGTGGCACAAACGCAAGGACGACTGGTTCCTGCGCCTGCTCGGCTGCGCGCATCTGGCCGGCGGCGCGATCCTCGCAGCGGGTGGTCCGTTGACCGAGTGGGCGCACTGGCCCGCCGGAATCATGATCGCGGTCGGTTTGTATCTGGTCGTTCGCCGATAGCACGATTGAGCTGCAAGTTATAAGCTGCCAGCTTCAAGCTTGACGCTACAGGCACGCCGCAACGTGCGTTTACTTGCAGCTCGAAGCTCATGGCTTGCTGCTGCTTTTCGAGATTTGACGATGAAAAACTGGCTGGACGAGATCAAGTGGGATGCTGACGGCCTGGTGCCGGCGATTGCCCAGGATCACAAGACCGGGCGCGTATTGATGATGGCCTGGATGAACCGCGAAGCGCTGGAACTGACCGCTGCGGAGAATCGTGCAATCTACTGGTCACGTTCCCGTGGCAAGCTGTGGCGCAAGGGCGAAGAGTCCGGCCATGTGCAGACCCTGCATGAAATGCGTCTGGACTGTGACGCCGACGTGATCATCCTGATGGTTGAACAGATCGGCGACATCGCCTGCCACACCGGCCGTCAAAGCTGCTTTTACCGGGTCTTCGAAAACGGCGACTGGAAAACGGTCGACCCGGTACTGAAAGACCCGCACGCTATCTATTCCGCAGGACACACACATGAGTGACACCCTGACCCGCCTCGCTCAGGTACTTGAAGAGCGCAAAGGCGCAGCCGCCGACAGTTCGTATGTCGCCAGCCTGTATCACAAGGGTCTGAACAAGATTCTGGAGAAAGTCGGCGAAGAGTCGGTCGAAACCATTATTGCCGCCAAGGATGCCGCGATCAGCGGCGATTGCAGTGATGTGATCTACGAGACCGCCGACCTGTGGTTCCACAGTATGGTCATGCTCGCCCAACTGGGGCAGCATCCGCAGGCCGTGCTGGATGAACTGGACCGTCGCTTCGGCTTGTCCGGACACGTCGAGAAAGCCTCGCGTCCGTCCGCCTGAACAACTTTTAGAGAGGAATCGCCACATGGGCATTTTTGACTGGAAACACTGGGTCGTCATTCTGATTGTCGTGGTGCTGGTGTTCGGTACCAAGAAACTGAAAAACCTCGGCACCGACGTTGGCGAATCGATCAAGGGCTTTCGCAAAGCCATGAACGACGACGAAAAACCGGCCGAACCGAGCGTGACCCCGCCGGGCCAGCCAGTGCCACCGGTGCAGCCGCAAACCACCGCTCAGGCCAACCCGCCGCACACCATCGACGTGCAGGCGCAGAAAGTCGAAGAGCCGATCCGCAAAGACGTGTGAGCACTGACTAATGTTTGGTATCAGCTTCTCTGAACTGCTGCTCGTCGGCCTCGTCGCCCTGCTGGTGCTCGGCCCCGAGCGTCTGCCGGGCGCGGCGCGCACCGCCGGTCTGTGGGTCGGCCGCCTGAAGCGCAGCTTCAACGCGATCAAACAGGAAGTTGAACGTGAAATCGGTGCCGACGAGATCCGTCGGCAACTGCACAACGAACATATTCTGTCGCTGGAGCAAGAGGCGCGGAAGATTTTCAATCCGAGCCAACAGGAGCCGACGATTGATGCGCCGACAGGGCCTGCGCCTGTTGTCGCGCCGACACAATCCGCTCCCGCAGAAACGTCGGTTGAACACGTAGCCTCGAATACCGCGCCGATCACACCTGCGCCTCACGACACCACTTTGCCGCCGCGAGCCCCATGAGCGATCTTCCGGAAAACGACCAGCACATGCCGCTGGTATCGCACCTCACCGAGTTGCGCACCCGCCTGCTGCGTTGCGTGGCGGCGATCTTCATCATCTTTGCCGGGCTGTTCGCGTTCACCCAGCAGATCTACACCTTCGTCTCGACGCCGCTGCGCCAGTACCTGCCGGTCGGCGCGACGATGATCGCCACAGACGTGTCGTCGCCGTTCCTGACGCCGCTGAAACTGACGATGATGGTTTCGCTGTTTCTTGCGATTCCGGTGATCCTGCATCAGATCTGGGGCTTTATCGCTCCGGGCCTGTACAAGCATGAAAAACGCGTCGCGGTACCGCTGCTGATCTCCAGCATCCTGCTGTTCTACATCGGCATGGCGTTCGCCTATTACTTCGTCTTTCCATTGATCTTCAAATTCTTCGCCGCTGCCACCCCGGCCGGCGTGGAAATGATGACCGACATCGCCAGCTACCTCGATTTCGTCATGACGCTGTTCTTCGCTTTCGGCGTGGCGTTCGAGATTCCGGTGGCCGTGGTCCTGCTGGTGTGGATCGGCGTGGTCGACGTCAAATACCTGAAGAAGATCCGCCCGTACGTGATCATCGGCTGCTTCGTGGTCGGCATGATCCTGACCCCGCCGGACATCTTCTCGCAGACCCTGCTGGCTGTGCCGATGTGGATGCTGTTCGAGATCGGCATCCTCTTCGGCGCGCTGGTCAGCAAGCGCGAACGCCCGGACGAAACGCCGGCCGACGACCACAACGACCAGCCGCCAGCGACTCAGGCATGAACCTGCTGCTGCTCGAAGAGGCCGACTTCATTGCGGCCGACCGCGTGATCCTGCGCGACCGGCGCCTGACCCACATGCAGGAAGTGCATCGCTCCGAAGTCGGTGACAGCCTGCGCGTCGGGCGCATCAACGGACTGATGGGTTCGGCTGAGCTGCTGCGTCTGGAAGCGGGCGAAGCGGAGCTGCGCGTCAGCCTCGATCAGCCACCGCCGGCCAAGCTGCCGCTGACCCTGGTGCTGGCCCTGCCCCGGCCGAAAATGCTGCGCCGCGTGTTCCAGACCGTCGCGACCATGGGTGTGGCCAAGGTGATTCTGGTCAACAGCTATCGCGTGGAGAAAAGCTTTTGGCAGACGCCGTTTCTGGAGCCGGAAGCGATTCGTGAGCAGTTGATCCTCGGGCTTGAACAGGCACGCGATACGGTGTTGCCGGAGATCGTCATCGAGAAACGCTTCAAGCCTTTCGTTGAGGATCGGCTGCCGGCGATCAGCGCGGGCACCCTCGGCCTGGTCGGCCACCCCGGCCACTTCCCGCCCTGCCCGCGCGCCCTGAACGAACCGGTGACCCTGGCCATTGGCCCCGAGGGTGGCTGGATTCCCTACGAAATCGACCTGCTGGCCAAATCCGGCCTGCAACCGGTGCAATTGGGCGAGCGCATCCTGCGCGTCGAAACCGCCGTCACCGCCCTGCTCGCACGCCTGTTCTAGCGCGACACCGATCCTGTGTAGGAGCTGCCGAAGGCTGCGATCTTTTGATCTTGTTTTTAAAAGCAAGATCAAAGGATCGCAGCCTCGTTGCACTCGTCAGCTTCTACAAGCCCCTACAGTCGCAGACAAGTGGCGTTACAGATTGCCACCACCCAGCCGATACAACCCCTATAAGTCCAATTAAGTGGTCCGAAGGGAGTGGTCGCATGTACCGTTGGTTAGCCGAGAGTCTTGGAAACGTCAGCGTCAAACGCAAGCTGGGCATCGGTTTCGGCCTGGTGCTGTTGCTGACGCTGTTGATCACGTTCACCGGCTGGACCGGCATGAGCGGCATCATTAGCCGTGGCGACAAGCTCGGCTTCATTTCCAGCCTCAATGAGCTGACCAAAGACCTGCGCCTGGCGCGCATGGACTACGACATGCGTCGTGGTGAACAGGGTCCGGGCGCGGTCAATGAATTGCTCAGCAAACTCGAAAGCGGTTTGCAGTCGGCACGCGGCATGATCGAGCAGCCGTCCGATGTGGCGATGGTCGACCAGCAACTGGCTGCGGTTGCCGAATACAAACGCGCTTTCGGCGAAATGACCCAGGCCACCGTGCACCGTGAAGATGCGCGCAGCAAGCTTGGCGCCAACGCTGACAATGCTGTGGCCAAGGTCGGCGAAGTCGAAAGTGCGCTGCTGCAAGGCGACAGCGTCGCGCAGTACAACGCTGTCATCGAGCTGAGCAAACTGTTGCAGCAGGCGCGCTATCAGGTGCGCGGCTACACCTACAGCGGCAAGGCCGATGCCGAGCAACCGGCGCTGACCGCCATCGACAACGCCCTGAAAAACCTCGAAAGCCTGCCGACCCGCGTGCCAGAGCAGCACATCGCCAACCTGCAGCAAGCCACCGATTCGCTCAAGGCTTACCGCGCCGCCGTCGCTCAGTTCCGTGATTCGCAGGTCAAGAACGCCGCCGCACTGGCCAACATGTCGGCTCAGGGCGACATCCTGATCGCGGCGAGCAAAAAGCTCACCGAATCGCAAACCGTGGTGCGCGACACCGATGCCGCCCATGCCAAGAACATGCTGTTGATCGCCACTGCGCTGGCGCTGGCCTTCGGTCTGATTGCCGCTTGGGCGATCACTCGGCAAATCATCATTCCGCTGACCCAGACCCTGAAAGTCGCCGAGCGCGTGGCCGCTGGCGACCTGACCCACAACCTGGTGTCCCTGCGTCGCGATGAGCTCGGCCAATTGCAGCGCTCGATGCAAAGCATGACCCAAGGCCTGCGCGAGTTGATCGGTGGCATCAGCGACGGCGTCACGCAGATCGCCAGCGCCGCTGAAGAACTTTCGGCGGTGACCGAACAGACCAGCGCCGGGGTCAACAATCAGAAGGTCGAGACCGATCAGGTCGCCACCGCCATGAACGAGATGGCCGCCACAGTGCAGGAAGTCGCACGCAACGCTGAAGAAGCCTCAGAGGCCGCTGTCGCCGCTGACCAACAGGCCCGTGAAGGCGACAAGGTCGTCGGCGAAGCCATCGCGCAGATCGAGCGTCTGGCAATCGAGGTGGGTCACTCCACTGAAGCCATGGGCGAGCTCAAGCGTGAAAGCGACAAGATCGGCAGCGTCCTCGACGTGATCAAGTCAGTGGCCCAGCAAACCAACCTGCTGGCCCTCAACGCTGCCATCGAAGCGGCCCGTGCCGGTGAAGCCGGGCGTGGTTTCGCCGTGGTTGCCGACGAAGTGCGCAGCCTCGCCCAACGCACGCAGAAGTCCACGGAAGAGATCGAAGAGCTGATCGTCGGCCTGCAAAACGGCACTCAGCAAGTGGCGACGATCATGGACAATAGCCGCAGCCTGACCGACAGCAGTGTCGAACTGACCCGTCGTGCGGGTGGTTCGCTGGAGAGCATCACCCGCACCGTCTCGGCGATTCAGGCGATGAACCAGCAGATCGCCGCCGCTGCCGAGCAGCAGAGCGCCGTGGCCGAAGAGATCAACCGCAGCGTGCTGAACGTGCGCGATGTGTCGGATCAAACCTCGGCGGCGAGTGAAGAGACCGCTGCGTCCAGCGTTGAACTGGCGCGGTTGGGCACGCATCTGCAGATGCTGGTAGGCCGTTTCAAAGTCTGAGTTGATGCACAACCCCGGTTCGCCTGGAACCGAGGTGATGCCATTCGCGAGCAGGCTCGCTCCCACAGGGAAACGCATTCCAAGGTGGGAGCGAGCCTGCTCGCGAAGGCAGCGGCGCTGTTTGCGCGTCGTAGGTAACGGGCGCGCCAATTTGGCGACGGATGCTATGCACTGGTTTTAGGCTTTATCCGGATTTGTTCGCAAATCAGCGGACATAAAAAAACCCCGCTGAATCAGCGGGGTTCTCTTATCAGGCCGGCTGAGCCTGCAAACTCACCGGTCGCAGCGGCAGCAACGGCGCATGCGGATCGGCTTTCACCGAAGCGCGCCAAGCATCGAGCCACTCGGCAAGCCCTTCGGCCCAGACCTGCTCGTGCAAACGTGCCAGTGCAACAGGGTCGCTGAGCAGTTGCAGACGATCATGGTTGTTCAGCCCGGCCGGGCCGACCTTGATCGCGTGGCGCACACGTTCCTGACGCAGCCACTCGATCGGCTCGGCCTGGCCGTGACGCGAGGTCGCCAGCGAGCACGCCAAGGCGTTCTGCTGAGGATCGACCACGGCGCGGACGAAGCCGTCGTTGAGGGCGTGATAGCGGTTTTCGTGGGTGTACTGATCGGTTGCCAGCAAGGCCTGTGGCGGATTGTATTCCTCAGGGATGAGGAACAGGCTCTCGTCACGGGTCTTCAGACCAAGGCCGACACGGCTGGAGATCACCGAGACCGGGATCGACAGCATCAGCGAACCGACGATCGGCACCAGCCACCAGAGGAAGCTCGGGTTCAACCAGATCACCAGCAGCGCCCACAAGAAGCCCAGCAACGTCTGCGGACCGTGGCGCTTGACCGCTTCGCTCCATGGCGTCGAGTCGTCGTCACGCTGCGGCGAGTTCCAGGTCGCGGCCCAACCGAGGAACGCGGCGAGGACGAAGCGGGTGTGGAAAATCATCCGCACCGGCGCCAGCAGCATGGAGAACAGCATCTCCAGGAGCATCGACAGGGTCACCTTGAACTTGCCGCCGAACTCTTTCGCGCCCTTGGCCCAGATCAGGATGATGCTCAACAGCTTCGGCAGGAACAGCAGCACGATGGTCGTCGAGAACAGCGCGATGGCCTTGTCCGGGTGCCATTGCGGCCACAGCGGATAGAGCTGACGCGGTTCGAGGAAGTACTGCGGCTCCATCAGCGTGTTCACCGCCAGCAGCGCGGTCGACAACACCAGGAAGAAGAACCACAACGGCGCCGACAGGTAGGACATCACGCCGGTGAGGAACACCGCGCGGTGCACCGGGTGCATGCCCTTGACCAGGAACAGGCGGAAGTTCATCAGGTTGCCGTGGCACCAGCGACGGTCACGCTTGAGCTCGTCGAGCAGGTTCGGCGGCAACTCTTCGTAACTGCCCGGCAGGTCGTAGGCAATCCACACGCCCCAGCCGGCACGGCGCATCAGCGCAGCTTCGACGAAGTCGTGGGACAGGATTGCACCGGAGAACGCGCCTTTACCCGGCAACGGCGCGAGAGCGCAGTGGTCGATGAACGGCTTCATGCGGATGATCGCGTTGTGACCCCAGTAGTGGGATTCACCCAACTGCCAGAAGTGCAGACCGGCGGTAAACAGCGGGCCGTACACACGGGTGGCGAACTGCTGCATCCGCGCATACAGAGTGTCCATGCCCGACGCACGTGGCGCGGTCTGGATGATCCCGGCGTCCGGCGTGGCTTCCATCAGGCGCACCAGACTGGTCAGGCACTCGCCGCTCATCACCGAGTCGGCGTCGAGCACGACCATGTACTTGTAGTCACCACCCCAACGACGGCAGAAGTCGTCGAGGTTGCCGCTCTTGCGCTTCACGCGACGGCGGCGACGGCGATAGAAGATCTTGCCGAAGCCCTTGGCTTCGCGGCAGACATCCAGCCAGGCCTGTTGCTCGGCGACGCAGATATCGGTGTCGTTACTGTCGCTGAGGACGAAAAAGTCGAAGCGATCCAGATCACCGGTGGCCGCTACCGATTCGAACGTCGCACGCAGACCGGCGAATACACGCGGCACGTCTTCGTTGCAGATAGGCATCACCAGCGCAGTACGCGCATCTTTCGGAATCGGCTCGTTACCCGCGCTTTTCCCGGAGATACGGTATTTATCGTGGCCAGTAAGCAGCTCGAGGAAGCCCATCAGTGCGGTCCAGAAACCGGCCGATACCCAGCAGAACAGAATCCCGAACAGAATCAGGATGCTGGTTTGCAGCGCATACGGCAGCACTTGCGTGGCGGTTTGCAGCAGCGGCTGATGCAGGACTTCTTCCAGATCGACGAACGACCAGCCCTGGTACGGCATGATGCCTTTCATGTACCAGCCGGCAACGATGGTCTGGCCGAGCATCAGCAGCAACAGAATGTAGCGACGGATCGAGCCGACCGTGCGCCAGCGCGCGGCCGGCAGGACGTTGGCGTCCTTCGGCGGCTGCGGCGGGTTGGTGCGCCCGGTCAGACGGCGCCAGCCACGCACCAGAATATTGGTGCGCCATGGCTCCGGCACGACCTTGGTGCGGCGGATTGGCGGGGTCGCCTTGAGGCTGACCCGACCGCTGGCATCGAGCACCAGCATCTCCGCTTCAGCCAGTTCTTCGGCAGTGCTCAGGGTCAGACGCTTGCCCACCGAAGCCTGGGCGGCTTCGGCAGGGGCGTCGAATGTCGAGGACGACAGGCGTTCATGCAGCTCGCTGAACGACTGGCAACCCGCGAGTTCCGCGCGTTGCTCGTCGGTCATCGGCAGATGCGCCAGATACTCGGACAGAGTCTCTGGCTGTACTGGTGAATTACTCATCGGCAGGCAACTGATAGCTCCAGGTCTCGGTCAGGACTTCTTCAGTCGGCGCCGATTCCGGTGTGGCTGGGGCCGCGTCGGCAGCGACTGGCTGCTTGGCGTCTTTGTTGGCCTTGTCCTTGGCGTCGGCTGCAGGCTTGGCTTCAGCCTGTTTGGCTTCGGCGGCCTTGGCTTCCTTGTCGAGTTTTTCCTGTTGCTTGGCGGCAACCTTGTCAGCCTTGGCGACCGACGAATTGGAGGCCGGGACCGATTTGCCCAGATCCGCGGTGACCACTGGCTGAACCAGGGCGGCACGCATTTCGGTCGCTTTGCTCGGGTCCTTGATCTTCATCCGCAGGGTCAGGCGCCAGCCCTTGGTTTCCGGGTTGTAGCGCACGCTGTTCTCGACCAGTTCGGCGTTGTCACCGACGCTGACCTGACTGCGCACGTCGGCATCCGGCGTCAGTGCCGCCAGCGATGGACCTTCGAAGTCGACCAGATAGGCAACGCTGCCGTCGGGCTGACGGATCAGGTTCGATTGCTTGACGTCACCGGTCGAACGCAGGGTCTGTGCCACCCAGGCGCTATCCGGTGCATGGAGTGCTGCTTCGTCCATGGTCCAGTGCATGCGGTAGGCGAAGTCCAGCGGCTGGCCTGGCTCCGGCATTTTTTCCGGGCTCCAGAACGCAACAATGTTGTCGTTGGTTTCGTCAGCGGTCGGAATCTCTACCAGATCGACAGTGCCCTTGCCCCACTCGCCCTTCGGCTCGATCCAGGCACTTGGGCGCTTGTCGTAGCGGTCGTCGAGGTCTTCGTAGTGGCTGAAATCACGGCCACGCTGCAGCAGACCGAAACCACGCGGGTTCTCGACGCTGAAGTTGCTCACAGCCAGATGTTTCGGGTTGTTCAGTGGGCGCCAGATCCACTCGCCGTTGCCGGCATGAATCGACAGACCGCTGGAGTCGTGCAGTTCACGACGGTAGTTGAGGACTTTCGACGGCTGGTTGGCGCCGAACAGGAACATGCTGGTCAGCGGCGCGATGCCAAGTTTGCCGACCTTGTCACGCAGGAACATCTGCGCCTTGACGTCGACGATGGTGTCGCTGCCCGGACGCAGGATCAAACGGTAGGCACCAGTGGCACGCGGCGAGTCGAGCAGAGCAAAGATCACCAGGTGCTTGTCGCCCGGCTTGGGCTGCTGAATCCAGAACTCGCGGAAACGCGGGAACTCTTCACCCGACGGCAGCGCGGTATCGATCGCCAGACCACGGGCCGACAGACCATAGGTGTGGCCCTTGCCGACGACGCGGAAGTAGCTCGCGCCGAGCATGGTCATGATCTCGTCTTGCTTGTCGGCCTTGTTGATCGGGTACAGCACACGGAAACCGGCATAACCCAGTTGCTCGGTGGCTTTCGGATCGAATTTCAGATCGCCGAAATCGAAGCGGCTCGGATCGTATTTGATCTCCGAGACGGTATTGGTGGTGATTTCGTTGATTTTCACCGGTGTATCGAAGTGCATACCCTGGTGATAGAAGGAGAGCTTGAACGGCGTCTTCTGATCGGCCCACTCAGCCTTTTCGGTGAGGAAGCGGATCTTCTGGTAATCCGCGAACTTCATTTCGCGGAATTCGTTCGGCAGGTTGCTGCGCGGGGCTTCGAACTTCTGCCCGGCCAGCTCTTTGGCCTTGGCCGATACGTCGTCAAGATTGAACGCCCAAAGCTGACCGGCGCTGAGCAGGCACAGGAGCGCCGAACCCGCTACCAGAGCACTTCGCATGCGTTTGGCAGACATTTTTGCTGCATTACAGGGACTAACAATCACGAGCAACCCTCGCCGAAAACAGATCAATAAACCAACGGCCAGCTATCTTTATGCCAGGTTGGCGAGCATTGTTCCGACTCCGCCGGGGCAAAATGATTCCCCAATCGGATCCAGACAAGTCTCTACCTAAGTCAAAACGGATCAACGAATGTCGATCCCCGCAGCGCGCGATTATCTAGTAGCCCGGATGACAACGCATCAGGGGTAACAAAGTATTTATCGCGAAAACAGCCTAAAAACAGTCGAAATTTCCGAAAAAGGTGTTTCAGGCACTGTCAGGTCTGTAACAAAAAGGTAACCGGGCCATCGTTGACCAGGTGCACCTGCATATCGGCGCCGAATCTACCTGATGCCACAGTGCCATGCACCTGTTTCGCCTGGCTCAATAAATAGTCGAACAATTCCTCACCCAGTGCCGGCGGTGCGGCCGTGGAAAAGCTCGGGCGCAGGCCGCTTTTGGTGTCGGCGGCAAGAGTGAACTGAGAGACCAGCAGCAACCCGCCACCCACATCCGCCAGGGACAGATTCATCTTGCCCTCGGCGTCACTGAATACTCGATAGTTAAGCAGCTTATGCAGAAGTTTGTCGGCGCTGGTACGCGTATCGTCGGGTTCTACCGCGACCAGCACGAGCAAACCCTGATCGATTGCGCCGACAATCTCCCCAGTGACTTCAACCCGCGCGCCGCGTACGCGCTGTAACAGCGCCTTCATGCTTCTTCGAGTGGCAAGTCGAGCAGGCGCTGGGCCATTTTGCTCGCCGCGCGCACCAGCGCATCGGTGATGCCTGGCTCGGACGCGGCGTGGCCGGCGTCGCGGATCACCTGCAATTCGCTGTTCGGCCAGGCCTGGTGCAATTCCCAGGCATTGTCGAGCGGGCAGATCACGTCGTAGCGACCGTGAATGATCACGCCGGGCAGATGAGCGATCTTGCCCATGTCGCGGATCAGCTGGTTCGGCTCAAGGAAGGCGTTGTTGGTGAAGTAGTGGCATTCGATCCGCGCAATCGACAGCGCGCGCTGCGGCTCGGAGAAACGATCGACCACCAGCGGGTTCGGGCGCAGGGTCGCGGTGCGCCCTTCCCAGGTCGACCACGCCTTCGCTGCATGCATCTGGGCGATCTGATCGTTGCCGGTCAGGCGTTTGTGGAAAGCACTGAGCAGGTCGTCGCGCTCGTCCAGCGGGATCGGCGCGATGTAGTCCTGCCAGTAATCCGGGAATAGACGGCTGGCGCCGGCCTGATAGAACCATTCGATTTCCTGCGGACGGCAGAGGAAAATCCCGCGCAGAATCAAACCGTGCACGCGCTCCGGGTGGGTTTGCGCGTAGGCCAGGGCCAGGGTCGAGCCCCACGAGCCGCCAAACAACACCCACTTTTCAATGCCCAGGTGTTTGCGGATGCGCTCAAGGTCTTCGACCAGATCCCAGGTGGTGTTGTTTTCCAGGCTGGCGTGCGGGGTGGAGCGACCGCAGCCGCGCTGGTCGAAGGTGACGATGCGATACAGATTCGGATCGAAATAGCGTCGGCTCTGGGCGTCGCAGCCGGCGCCGGGGCCACCGTGGATGAATACGACCGGCAATCCTTCCGGCGAGCCGCTTTCATCGACGTACAGCGTATGGGTGTCATCGACAGCCAGATCGTGCCGGGCGTGAGGTTTGATCTGCGGAAACAAAGTCTGCATTGCGCGCTCCGTAAGGGGTCGAGGTCATCCCTGGGGGGACTCGTATTATTCTGCCGTTGGGCATCATAAACCCGATTTGCGTCAATGAGCATGCTCCGGGGCCTGATCGTTCCCACGCTCTGCGTGGGAACGCCTCTTGGGACGCTCCGCGTCCAGTGACGCGGAGCGTCACGGGCTGCATTCCCACGCAGAGCGTGGGAACGATCAAACGGACGCCTTCGCGAGCAGGCTCGCTCCCACAGGGGTTAGGCGCTGTAGTGAGATTTTGCCCAGGCCAGATAGCCGTGCAGCAATTCCCTGAGCACCACCCGCGTCGGTTCGGCCAGATCGGCGCGGTAGCGGAACGGTTCGAACTCTTCCATGTAGGTGGACTGGCACAGTTCCAGCTGCACGGCGTGGATGTTCTGCGCCGGATCGCCGTACTGGCGGGTGATGTGCCCGCCCTTGAACCGACCGTTGAGCACATGGGTGAACTGCGCGTGCTGCGCACAGATCGCTTCCAGTTGACTCGCCAGTTGCGGATCACAACTGGCGCCATTGAACGTGCCGAGGTTGAAGTCTGGCAGTTTGCCGTCGAACAGGTGCGGGATGATCGAGCGGATCGAGTGCGCATCGAACAACAGCGCGTAGCCGAATTCGGCTTTCAGTCGCGCCAGTTCCTCCTGCAAGGTGCGGTGGTACGGCGTCCAGATCTGCTCCAGGTATGTTGCGCGCTCCTCTTTCGACGGTTCCAGACCTTCCTGAAACAACGGAATGCCGTCGAACAACGTCGCCGGATACAACCCGGTGGTCGCCCCGGCATACAACGGCTTGTCGTCGGACGGCCGGTTGAGGTCGATGACGAAACGCGAATACTCGGCAGCCAGGGTGCTGGCGCCCAGTTCCTCGGCAAAATCGTAGAGCTGCGGGATATGCCAGTCGGTGTCCGGCAAACTCTTCGCGGCGGGGATCAACCCGGCTTCGACCGCCGGGGTCAGACGCACGCCGGCGTGGGGCATGCTGATCAGCAGCGGCACGCGGCCTTGTTTGAAACTCAGAACCTTGTCCACAACCGCCCTCCTAGAAATTCGATTCGACGCCGTGACGCACGACGCGCTTGTCCAGATCGCCCCCGAGCCAATAGGCCAGATCCGCCGGACGCTCGATGTCCCACGCCACGAAATCAGCGACCTTGCCGACCTCCAGCGAGCCGTGGGTATCGGCCATGCCCAACGCCTGCGCGGCATGAAGGGTCGCCCCGGCCAGGGCTTCTTCCGGAGTCATGCGAAAACAGGTGCAGGCCATGTTCAGCATCAGGCGCAACGACAGCGCTGGCGAGGTGCCGGGGTTGAGGTCGCTGGCGATGGCGATCTTCACCTTGTGCTTGCGCAGCGCTTCCATCGGCGGCAACTGGGTTTCGCGCAGGAAATAGAACGCGCCGGGTAGCAGCACGGCGACGGTGTCGGCAGCGGCCATGGCGATCGCGTCGTCCTCGTCCATGAACTCCAGGTGATCGGCGGACAAGGCTTTGTAGCGTGCGGCGAGGCTGGAGCCGTGCAGCGAGGACAATTGCTCGGCGTGCAGCTTCACCGGCAGTCCGAGTTGTTGCGCGGCGACGAAGACCCGCTCGACCTGCTCCGGCGAGAATGCCAGGTATTCGCAGAACGCATCCACGGCGTCGACCAGACCTTCGGCGGCAAGGGCCGGAAGCATCTGCTCGCAGACCAGATCGATGTAATCGTCGGCGCGATCCTTGTACTCCGGCGGCAACGCGTGCGCCGCCAGGCAAGTGCTGCGCACGCTGATCGGCAGCTCTTCGGCCAGGCGCCGGATGACCCGCAACAGCTTGCGCTCGTTGGCCAGATCGAGACCGTAGCCCGACTTCATTTCCACCGTGGTCACGCCGTCGCGCATCAGGCTTTTCAGGCGTTTGGCGGCGCTGGCGTACAACTCGTCTTCGCTCGCTTCACGGGTGGCGCGCACGGTGCTGGCGATGCCCCCGCCCTGCGCGGCGATCTCGGCGTAGCTGACGCCTTGCAGACGCTGCTCGAACTCACCGCTGCGGTTGCCGCCGAACACGGTGTGGGTGTGGCAGTCGATCAGACCGGGGGTGACCCACGCACCCTGCAAATCATTGACCGCCGGGTATTCGCCGGACGGCAATTGAGTGCGCGGGCCGACCCACTCGATCAGCGTGCCGGACGTCACGATCGCGGCATCCTCGATGATCGAATAGGCGCCGTTGGCCATGGTTGCGACGTGGCAGTGTTGCCAGAGGGTTTTCACTGTTGGCCTCCGTTTGGGTTTGTATGGTGAGCAGCCTCAAAAGCCCCTCACCCTAGCCCTCTCCCAAAGGGAGAGGGGACTGACCGTGTTGTTCTGTCGAGATATGCCGACCTGAAATTTCTCAGCCGAACTCACGTTGCGAAAACAATGAAGATCGGCTCCCTTCCCCCTCTCCCCCTTGGGGGAGAGGGCTGGGGTGAGGGGGATCGATTTAACTAACAATACAAATCTCCCCGTAAAGCGCTTACAAACTAGGCAACAACTGCCCAGCAACAAGCTCGGTCAGACACCGCGACGCCAGCAATTCAGTCGCCGCATTGATGTCCGGCGCAAAGAAGCGGTCCTTCTCATAGAACGGCACTTCCTTGCGCAAGATCGCCCGCGCCTGTTCCAGCTTCGGCGAAGTCTTCAGGCCGTTACGCAGATCCAGGCCCTGCACCGCCGCCAGCCATTCCACGGCGAGAATGCCGCGAGTGTTCTCGGCCATTTCCCACAGACGCTTGCCCGCCGCCGGGGCCATCGATACGTGATCTTCCTGGTTGGCCGAGGTCGGCAGGCTGTCCACCGAATGTGGATGGGACAACGCCTTGTTTTCGCTGGCCAACGCCGCAGCGGTGACCTGAGCGATCATGAAACCGGAGTTCACCCCGCCATTGGCCACCAGGAACGGCGGCAGTTGCGACATGTGCTTGTCCATCATCAGCGAGATGCGGCGTTCGCTCAGCGAGCCGATTTCAGCGATGGCCAGGGCCATGTTGTCAGCGGCCATGGCCACCGGTTCGGCGTGGAAGTTGCCGCCGGAAATCACGTCGCCTTCAGCGGCGAATACCAAGGGGTTGTCGGAAACCGCGTTGGCTTCGACCGCCAGCACTTCAGCGGCCTGGCGGAACTGGGTCAGGCAGGCACCCATGACTTGCGGCTGGCAGCGCAGCGAGTACGGGTCCTGGACCTTGTCGCAGTTCTGATGCGAGGCGGAGACTTCGCTGCGCTCGCCGAGCAGATCGCGATAAGCCGCAGCGGCATCGATCTGCCCTCTCTGCCCACGTGCGGCATGAATGCGCGCGTCGAACGGCGAGCGCGAACCAAGCACGGCTTCTACGGTGAGACTGCCCAGCGCCACTGCACCGGCAAACAGATCTTCGCCTTCGAACAAACCGCGCAGGGCAAACGCCGTGGAAACCTGAGTACCGTTGAGCAGCGCCAGACCTTCTTTAGCCGCTAAAGTCAGCGGCGCCAGGCCTGCGACTTTCAGTGCTTCGGTGGCTGCAAGCCATTCGCCCTTGTAGCGGGCCTTGCCCTCGCCCAGCAACACCAGCGACATGTGCGCCAACGGCGCCAGATCCCCCGACGCACCGACCGAACCTTTCAGCGGAATGTGCGGATAGACCTCGGCATTGATCAGCGCGATCAGCGCATCGATGACCTGCCGACGGATGCCGGAAAAACCACGGCTGAGACTGTTGACCTTGAGCACCATGATCAGTCGCACAAGGTCATCACTGATCGGCTGGCCGACCCCGGCCGCGTGCGAGAGCACCAGCGAACGCTGGAGGTTTTCCAGGTCTTCACTGGCGATGCGCGTCGAGGCCAGCAGGCCGAAACCGGTGTTGATGCCGTAGGCGGTGCGGTTCTCGGCGAGGATCTGTTCGACGCAGGCGACGCTGGCCTCGATCTGCGCGCTGGCGCTGTTGTCGAGGGTCAACGTGACCGGATGCTGGTAGACGTCACGCAGTTGGGCCAGGCTCAGTTGGCCGGGGATCAGGTTCAGCGCAGTCATTAAAATGCTCCTGTTAGGCATTGTTATTAACTACCAGTCGCTCCGGAGCATTCCGTTATCCGTCGTTTCTCGTCTTGTGAACGATCCACGCCTTGGCACGCTGGTATGGGTAGTTGTCAGTACAAATTCGGGAGAACGTTGTGCGGTAGATTCGGGTTTTTCAACACGGTCGCAGCGGCAGCGATATCCGGCGCCAGCCAGCGATCCTGATCGTAGGCGGGGACCGTTTCGCGCAGCAGTTTCCACGCGCGGTCAGTGCCCACGCCAAAGCGCTGTTCCTTGAGGAATTCAAACGCCTGCGCCGCCAGCAGGTATTCAATCGCGAGGATCTGCGTGCAGTTTTCCAGCGCGCGATGCAGCTTCAGCGCGGCGTTGGTGCCCATGCTCAGGTGATCTTCCTGCAGGCCCGAGGTGATGTAGTTGTCGAGTACCGCCGGTTGCGCCAATTGACGGTTTTCCGCACACAGCGAGGCGGCGACGTATTGCACGATCATCATCCCCGAGTTGACCCCGGGATTGGCCACCAGAAACGCCGGCAGACCGCTGACGTGCGGATTGACCAAACGGTCCAGACGGCGCTCGGCGATCGAGCCGATTTCAGCCATGGCAATCGCCAGCAGATCCGCAGCCATCGCCACGGATTGACCGTGCGGGTTGGCCTGCGACATCACCCGGAAATTGTCCGGTGTGCCGAGCAGTAACGGGTTGTCGGTGCAGCCGTTGAGTTCGGCTTCCACCTGTTTGATTGCGTGCTCCAGTTGATCACGCGCGGCGCCATGCACTTGCGGGATCGAGCGGATGCTCAGCGCGTCCTGAGTGCGAATGCCTTTGCTTGCGGCGATCACTTGGCTGCCATCGAGTAATGCACGCAGATTTTCGCCGACCTGCTGCATGCCCGGATGCGGCTTGAGCGCAATGATCTCGGCATCGAACGCATCGATCTGGCCGCGCTGGGCTTCGAAACTCATCGCACCAATGACATCGGCCCATTGCAACAGCCGCGTAGCATCAGCTATCGCCAGGCAACTGAGGCCGGTCATGCAAGGCGTGCCGTTGACCAGACACAAGCCATCCTTCGCGCCGAGCTGCACAGGTTGCAGGCCCTCTTCGGCCAGCGCCTGTTGCGCCGAAATGATCTGCCCGCGATAACTGACATTGCCAACGCCGAGCAGCGCGATGCCGATGTGCGCCATGTGCGTCAGGTAACCCACCGAACCCTGCGACGGCACCTGCGGGGTGATGCCGCGATTGAGCAGCGCCAGCAGCCCCTCGACCACACGCCGATGCAGGCCGGACTTGCCGTGGCTGTAGTTGTGGATCGCGGCGCAGATGATTGCGCGGGTATGCTCGTCGCTGAGCACCGGGCCGACACCGCAGGCATGGCTGAGCAAGGTGTTGCGCGAGAGTTGGCTGAGCTGTTCGTCCTGCAGCGAGACGTTGGACAGACCGCCCAGACCGGTGTTGACGCCATAGGCGCGCTCGCCGCTGGCGACGATGCGCTGGACGATGGCCTGAGCGTTATCGATGCGCGCCCAGGTTTCGCTGGACAGTTCCAGTGGCGCACCGTGCCGGGCAACGGCGACCACGTCCTGCCAACGCAGAGGGCTGCCTGTGATAGCGATTTTTTCAGCCTGGGACATCTAAAACCTCATACCAATTCTGTTGATGCCGGTAACCCAGTGGTGAGGGGATTTATCCCCGTTCGGCTGCGAAGCAGTCGCAAAACCTGTCACAGCGGTCTGCCTGACAGATTTGGTGGCATGGTTTGGGGTGGCTTCGCCACCCAACGGGGATAAATCCCCTCGCCACGACGGCCACTCAGCGTCACACCACCGCCGCGCGCCGCTGCACGAACCGGTCGACATACTCATCTGCCGGCGAGTGCAGGATCTCTCTTGGCGTGCCGACCTGAATCAGCCGGCCATCCTTGAGAATCGCGATGCGATTGCCGATGCGCACGGCTTCGTCGAGGTCGTGGGTGATGAAGACGATGGTTTTGTGCAAGGTCTTTTGCAGTTCCAGCAACTGGTCCTGCATCTCGGCGCGGATCAACGGATCCAGCGCACTGAACGCTTCGTCCATGAGGATGATGTCGGTGTCCGCCGCCAATGCACGGGCGAGGCCGACGCGCTGACGCATGCCGCCGGAGAGCTGGTGCGGGTATTTGTTTTCGTAGCCTTTGAGGCCGACGGTGTTGATCCAGTGCAACGCGCGTTCGGCGCAGACCTGCTTGCTTTCGCCACGTACTTTCAGGCCGTAGGCGACGTTATCGAGCACGGTCTTGTGCGGCAGCAGGCCGAAGCTCTGGAACACCATGCTGATCTTGTGCCGGCGAAATTCACGCAGGGCGTCCATGTCGTACTGCAGGATGTCCTCGCCATCGACCAGAATCGCCCCGCTGGTAGGATCGATCAGGCGATTGAAGTGGCGCACCAGGGTGGATTTGCCCGAGCCGGACAGGCCCATGATCACAAAGATTTCACCGGTGCCGATGCTCAGCGACAAGTCGTTCACGCCGACCACGCAACCGGTTTCGTTGAGCACCTGATCCTTGCTCTTGCCCTGGCCGACCATGGCCAGCGCATCCTTGGCGCGGTTGCCGAAAATCTTGAAGACGTTGCGCACTTCGATCTTGCTCACGCTTGCGTTGCTCATTTGCTCACCTCGTGGCGTGGCCGACCGTACGCTTGAGTAATGCGGTCGATGACCACAGCGAGAATCACGATCGCCAGCCCGGCTTCGAGGCCACGGCCGACGTTAAGGGTCTGAATCCCCACCAGCACGTCTTCACCGAGGCCACGGGCGCCGATCATCGAGGCGATCACCACCATCGACAGGGCCATCATCGTGGTCTGGTTGATCCCGGCCATGATGCTTGGCAGCGCCAGCGGCAGTTGCACGCCGAACAGTTGCTGCCAGCGGTTGGCGCCGAAGGCGTTGATCGCTTCCATCACTTCACCGTCAACCTGGCGAATGCCCAGATCAGTCAAGCGAATAAGCGGCGGCGCGGCGTAGATCACCGTGGCGAAAATCGCCGGCACCTTGCCCAGGCCGAACAGCATCAGCACCGGAATCAGGTAAACGAAACTCGGCATGGTCTGCATGATGTCGAGCAGCGGCATCAGCACCGAACGCAGGCGATTGCTGCGTGCAGAGAGAATCCCCAGCGGGATGCCGATCAGCACCGAAATGATCGTCGCGACCATCATCAGCGCCAGGGTCTGCATGAGTTTGTCCCAGAGGCCGACCGCGCCCACCAGAAACAACAGACCGACAATCACGGCGGTGGTCACGACTTTGCGCGTGGCGTGCCAGGCGATGACACCGACGATTGCCAGCATCAACCACCACGGCGCCGCACGCAGCAAACCTTCGAGACTGACGATGGCCCACAACAGCGTGTCGGAGATATGCCGGAACACGTCGCCGTAGTTGGTCACCAGCGAATCGACCCAACCGTTGACCCAGTCGGCGATGGAAAAGGTAAAGCTTTCGGGAAACATAAGGGACTCTCAATCAAGGGGTTGCGATCAAGCGTCCGGCTGCCGTGGCTGGCAGCCGGGGAAACCTGACCTACAAGGCCGCGTCGATTTTCTTGGCTGCGTCGTCGCTCACCCATGCGTGCCAGACTTCAGGATGTTCCTTGAGGAAGATTTTCGCCAGTTTTGCCGACTCGATGCGTTCCTTGGCCATGCGGCCGAGGTTCTGATTGAGCAGGTCGATCGGCAGGTTGACCTTTTCCAGCACGGCGACCAGTTCCGGGGCTTCGTCGTGGAAGGTTTTCGACAGGCCGACCTTGATGCTGACGGTCTTGTCGACGCCGGGTTTCTCTTCCAGTTTGACTGCATCGATCTGGCCCATCAGCGGAGTCGGCGACCAGTAGTAGAAGAGGATCGGCTCGCCACGCTTGTAGCTCGACAGCACCGCTGCATCCAGCGCGGGGCCTGTGCCCGGACGGAAGTTGGTGTAACTGTTTTCCAGGCCGTAGCTCTTGAGCATTTCGCTGTTGTCGAGCTCGCAGGTCCAGCCGGCCGGGCAGTTATAGAAGCGGCCCTTGGACGGCTCTTCAGCGTCCTTGAACACGGCGGAATACTTGCCCAGATCAGCGATGTTTTTCAGGTCCGGGGCTTTCGCCTCGAGCTTGCGCTTGGCGTCGCCTTCGATCACGTAACGCGGCACGTACCAGCCTTCGACCGCGCCCACCACCGGTGCGCCGACACCGATGACCTTGCCGGCCTTCTCGGCCTTGTTCCAGACCTCGCTACGGCCGACCCACTCTTCGGCAAACACTTGAATATCGTTACTGCTCAGGGCGTTTTCCATGGTGATGGAATTGCCCGGCAGGCTGTCGGTCTTGCAGCCGTAACCTTTCTCCAGCACCACTTGCAGCACGTCGGTCAGGAGCATGCCGCTTTCCCAGTTCAGCCCGGCAAATTTCACCGGTTTGCCCGATTCGCACCAGCCGGCGGCTTGCGTCGCGCCGGCACTGGCCAACAGGCCCATGGACAGCAATGTGGTCAGCAGGGTCTTGTTCGATTTCATTGTCGTGACGCTCCTAATCATGAATGGGCTTACGGCAGTTCAAGAGGCATCCAGCCTGGTCCACGTCCAGATCAGGCCTGCGCCGCAGCGCGACCGGCCCCGCTCGTTTTTGCTTGTAGGGTGCTGTTCTGCTCGACCGGCAGAATCAGGCGGTCGGGCACTGCGCTGTGCCATTTCTTTGCGCAGAAGTAATAGACGGCGGCCGGCAGCACCAGGCCGATGATCCAGGAAATGTCGACATCACCGAGGGCGGCCACCAGTGGGCCGGTGTAGAACTTGGTCGAGATGAATGGCAATTGCACCAGCACGCCGAACACGTAGACGCTGATACCGAGCAGGTTCCAGCGGCCATAGCGACCGTCCGGATCGGCCAGCGCCGGCACGTCGTAACGCTCGCGGGTGATGCAGTAGTAGTCGACCAGATTGATCGCGCTCCACGGGGTGAAGAAGGCGAGCAGAAACAGGATGAACGACTTGAACGCACCGAGGAACGAGTGCTGCCCGAGCAGGGCAATCAGGGTTGCCGCGCCGACGATGAACAGCACGAACACCAGCCGTTGCATGCGGGTCACCGTCAGGTGTCCTTTGAAGCCACTGATGATGGTGGCGATGCACATGAAGCTGCCGTAGGAGTTCAAAGTGGAGATGGTCACCTTGCCGAACGCGATGCTGAAATACAGCAGCGCGGCAGTGGCGCCGGTACCGCCGAGGCCGACGATGTAGGCGACTTCATGGCCAGCGAATTGACCGTTGGCCGACGCGGCGGCAAATACACCGAGAACCATCGCGACTTGCGCGCCGATCACCGAACCTGCGCCAGCGGCGAAAAAGGTTTTCACCGATGAAGTGGTGCTCGGCAGGTAGCGTGAATAGTCCGCCACATACGGGCCGAAAGCGATCTGCCAGGACGCCGCCAACGACACCGCCAGCAGAAAGCTGCTCCAGCTGAAGTGGCGGATTTGCAGGAGTGCACCGACGTCGGTCTGGCTCATCAGCCGCCAGAACAGGAATACGAAAGCGATCACGCCAATCACACTGGCGACGCGGCCGATCCAGTGGATTACCCGGTAGCCAAGCACCGTGACCAGCACGATGACGCTGGCGAAAATCAGGATGCCTACACTGTCGCTGACATCGAACAACTGGCCCAGCGCCTGCCCGGACAGCACCGTTCCGGTGGCGGTGAAGCCGAGATACATCAGGCACACCAGCACGATCGGAATCGCAGCGCCATAAACGCCGAATTGCACACGGCTGGAGATCATCTGCGGCAAGCCCAGTTTCGGCCCTTGCGCGGCATGCAGCGCCATTACGCCACCGCCGAGCAATTGGCCGATCAACAGACCGATCAGCGACCAGAACACATCACCGCCGAGCACCACGGCCAAGGCCCCGGTGACGATCGCGGTGATCTGCAGGTTGGCGCCCATCCACAGGGTGAACTGACTGAACAGACGACCGTGTCTTTCCGCTTCCGGGATGTAGTCGATCGAACGCCTTTCGATCAACGGAGTACTGCCTGCACGTTCGTTGTTAACCGCCATGATTCAACCTCTGTGGATTGCTATTCGGGTTCACTGAAATTCCTCTGTGGGAGCGAGCCTGCTCGCGAATCGGTGTATCAGGCACAGCAGTAGCGACTGACACGACGCCTTCGCGAGCAGGCTCGCTCCCACATAAAACCAGAGCGTGTTACCCGCCAGTGATCATCGGCAGATTCAGCCCCTGCTCTTTCGCGCAGTCGATGGCGATCTGGTAACCGGCATCCGCATGGCGCATGACGCCGGTAGCCGGGTCGTTGTGCAGCACGCGAGCGATGCGCTCGGCGGCTTCATCGGTACCGTCGCAGACGATCACCATCCCCGAATGTTGCGAGAAGCCCATGCCGACACCGCCGCCGTGGTGCAAAGACACCCAGGTCGCGCCGCTGGCGGTGTTCAGCAGCGCGTTGAGCAACGGCCAATCGGAGACGGCGTCGGAACCGTCCTGCATCGATTCGGTTTCGCGGTTGGGGCTGGCCACCGAGCCGGAGTCGAGGTGATCGCGACCGATCACCACGGGGGCCGACAGCTCACCGCTACGAACCATTTCGTTGAAGGCCAGACCGAGCTTGGCGCGCTGGCCCAGACCGACCCAGCAGATACGTGCCGGCAGACCCTGGAAGCTGATGCGCTCGCGGGCCATGTCCAGCCAGTTGTGCAAATGCGCGTCGTCCGGGATCAGCTCTTTGACCTTGGCGTCGGTTTTGTAGATGTCCTGTGGATCACCCGACAGCGCCGCCCAACGGAACGGGCCGATGCCACGGCAGAACAGCGGACGGATGTAGGCCGGCACGAAGCCCGGGAAATCGAAAGCGTTTTCGACGCCTTCTTCTTGGGCCATCTGGCGGATGTTGTTGCCATAGTCGAAGGTCGGAATGCCCTGCTTCTGGAACTCCAGCATGGCTTTGACGTGCACAGCCATCGACTGCTTCGCGGCTTTGATCACAGCGGCTGGTTCGGTCTTGGCGCGGGCGCGGTATTCGTCCCAGCTCCAGCCGGCCGGCAGGTAGCCGTTGAGCGGATCGTGGGCGCTGGTCTGGTCGGTGACCATGTCCGGGCGCACGCCGCGCTTGACCAGTTCCGGGAGGATTTCCGCCGCGTTGCCCAGCAGCGCGATGGAAATCGCTTTGCCTTCTTTGGTGTATTTGTCGATGCGCGCTAAAGCGTCGTCGAGGTCTTTGGCTTGCTCATCGACGTAACGGCTCTTCAGGCGGAAATCGATGCTGACCTGCTGGCATTCGATGTTCAGCGAGCAGGCGCCGGCCAGGGTGGCGGCCAGCGGTTGCGCGCCGCCCATGCCACCGAGGCCGGCGGTGAGCACCCAGCGGCCCTTGAGGTCAGCGTTGTAATGCTGGCGCCCGGCTTCGACGAAGGTTTCATAGGTGCCCTGAACGATGCCCTGGCTGCCGATGTAGATCCAGCTGCCGGCGGTCATCTGGCCGTACATGGCCAGGCCTTTGGCGTCGAGTTCGTTGAAGTGTTCCCAGCTCGCCCAGTGCGGCACCAGGTTGGAGTTGGCGATCAGCACGCGCGGCGCGTTGCTATGAGTCTTGAATACGCCGACCGGCTTGCCCGATTGCACCAGCAGGGTTTCGTCGTCATTCAGGTTGGTCAGGCTCTCGACGATCTTGTCGTAGCACTCCCAATTGCGTGCGGCGCGACCGATACCGCCGTAGACCACCAATTCTTTCGGGTTCTCGGCGACTTCCGGGTCGAGATTGTTCATCAACATGCGCAGCGGCGCTTCCGTCAGCCAGCTCTTGGCGGTCAGCGTGTTACCGCGTGCGGCGCGGATCTGCACGTCACGAAACTTGTTGCTGTTCTGGGTATTGTCAGTCACGAAAAAGACTCCTCAGCGATCAATTCAAACCAACCCTGGCAGTGGGCCGCAGCCTGCGCGCTGTGCTGCGCGACAAGCGAATCAGTGGACGCTGCGGAGAGTCTCGACCGACTCATACGCATACGTCTTTACTTGTACATACAAGCATATGCAATCAAGCGGCCAACTTGCTGGAGGAGTGTTCAGGAAAAATCAGGGGTAGGGCTGGAGAGCGCCTGAATCGAGGGTTCTGGCGTGAATGAAATTTTCTTCGCAGTTATTTTGGGGAGGTTGGGATTGGCTACGACAGCGTGGTTTTGCGCCACGCTGGGGCGTTCGGTAACAAGTTGGTGCGTGGAGGGAAACAAGAGTGGGGATGGCTTTTGTGGCGAGGAGATTTATCCCCGCTGGGCTGCGCAGCAGACCGCTTTTTTATTCAAGAATGGGGCCGCTTCGCGACCCAGCGGGGATAAATCCCCTCGCCACAGGGGTGTGTTCAGTTGTGGAGGAGTTCGATCACGCAGCATGCGGCGTTGGTGGAGACTTCGACCAGCCCGCTGTTGCCGTCCAGCTGCAGGCAATCATGCCGACCGAGCTGTGAAACGCCGTCGCCTACACGCACGTCCATCCGCTCACTGACACTGAACACCAGCACTGTCGATGCCGAACTGAAGAACCGCTGCTCGCCGGCCAACCACTGCAACCGCGCGCTGTAACGTTGCGGCGCGTAGATCAGATTGAAGTCGCGAATCGCACCGCCGAGCAAGGTGCAGGACACCCGACTTTCGCCGCTGAAGGCGAACGGGTCCAAGGGTAACAGTGGACGGGTAGCGTCACCGTCGACGCACAGAGTCATGCCGTCGCCCTGCAACACGGTGATCACTCGCTGGTAACCGGCGAATGTCGAGAAACCGCCCGATTCGGCGATGTCGGCAATTGACAGGCGCCAGCCGAAACCGTCCAGGCCAGCGCCGGCATCGCGAGTGATTTCCTCGGTGCTGCCGCCGCCGTTTTTCCACGGCATGCGCGGGTAGCCTTCGGCGCGTAAAACCTTTATCTCATTCATTTGTGAAAGCGCCCTTCCAGACGATGGCGGGAACCCGGGTGAATCAAACGTGCCGCCGTCACCGGTTGACGCCCCGACCAAGTCCGCCGACGGATCAGCAGACACGGCTCGCCCTTTTCGATCTGCAGCAACTTGCACTCCGACGGCTCGGCAAGAATCGCTTCGACCACGTGCTCGCCCTCGGTCAGCGGCGCGACCTGGTTGAGATAGGCATAAGGCGTTTGCAGGGTGAAATCCTGCTTGAGGTATTCCGGCGCGACCAGGGCGTTGACGAAACGGTCTTCGATTTGCACCGGAATGCCGTTTTCGTAATGCACGATCAGCGAGTGGAAGACCTTCTGGCCTTCGCGCATGTCCAGCGCCAGCGCGCGTTCGGAACCGGCGGCCTCTTCTTCGAGGGTGATGACCTGGCAGGTATGGCGATGGCCTCGCGAGGCGATTTCATCGGCGATGTTGTGCACCTCGAACAGCGCGGACTGGCTCTTCGGTTCGGCGACAAACGTGCCCACGCCTTGCATGCGCACCAGCAGGCCATCGGCGGTCATCTCGCGCAGGGCGCGGTTGATGGTCATGCGGCTGAAGCCGAGCTGGCTGACCAGTTCGCTTTCGGACGGCACGCGGTAGTGCGGCGGCCAATTACCGCTGTCGATCTGCTGGGTGATCATCTGTTTGACGCGGGCGTACAAGGGCGCCGGACTGTCGCCCATGTTCGCGGCCAACGGAGAAACTGGAGGCGGAGTCGGCACGGTTGATCCCTGTTCATTGGATGAAAGTGACTAGCTTGCCGGAGTTTACCGGGCAGGCAAACGTCTGTATATGTATATACAAATAACACACGATGGGGTGCCGAACGATGTCCGCCTTCTTTGCCGAACGCGCACTGCTGCCTAACGGATGGGCCAACAATGTACGTCTCGAGGTCAGCGCCGATGGCCTGTTGACCCGAATCCAGGCCGATTCCAGCGCAGACGAAGCCGAGCGGCTGCGCGGGCCGTTACTGCCGGGGATGCCAAATCTGCACTCCCACGCCTTCCAGCGTGCCATGGCTGGACTGGCCGAAGTGGCCGGCAACCCCAACGACAGTTTCTGGACCTGGCGCGATCTGATGTACCGCCTCGTCGGAAAAATCAGCCCGGATCAGCTCGGCATCATCGCCCGTCAGCTGTACATCGAAATGCTCAAGGCCGGTTACACCTCGGTCGCCGAATTTCACTACGTGCACCACGACAGCAACGGCCAGCCGTATGCCGATCCTGCCGAACTGGCACTGCGTATCAGCCAGGCCGCCAGCGAAAGCGGCATCGGTCTGACCCTGCTGCCAGTGCTCTACAGTCATTCCGGATTCGGCGGGCAGACGCCAAACGATGGCCAGCGTCGCTTTATCAACAGCACTGAAAACTATCTGAATCTGCAAGCGCGGTTGCAGCCATTACTGGCGCAGCAAAAGGCGCAATCGCTGGGCCTGTGTTTCCACTCGCTGCGGGCGGTGACGCCACAACAAATCAGCGAAGTGTTGGCGGCCAGTGACAAACAATGCCCAGTGCACATACACATCGCCGAACAGCAAAAGGAAGTCGACGATTGCCTGAGCTGGAGCGGTCGTCGTCCGCTGCAATGGCTTTATGAGAATACTGAAGTCGATCAGCGCTGGTGTCTGGTCCACGCAACCCACGCCAACCCGGAAGAGGTCACGCTGATGGCCAACAGTCGCGCGATCGCCGGGCTGTGCCTGACCACTGAAGCGAATCTGGGTGACGGAATTTTCCCGGCGGTGGATTTTCTTGCCCAGGGCGGGCGCATGGGCATTGGCTCCGACAGCCATGTGTCGCTGAGCGTGGTGGAAGAATTGCGCTGGCTGGAATATGGCCAGCGCTTGCGTGATCAGCGGCGCAATCGCTTGTATGGCGCGCAGCAGCCGATGGTCGGTCGCACACTATATGACGCCGCGCTGGACGGCGGCGCGCAAGCGTTGGGGCAACCGATTGGTGCGCTGAAAGTGGGCAAGCGCGCGGACTGGATTGTCCTGGACGGTAGCGATCCGTATCTGGCGACGGCTGCGGGGGACGGGATTCTCAATCGCTGGTTGTTCGCCGGCGGCGATCGCCAGGTGCGCGATGTGCTGGTCAATGGTCAATGGGTGGTGCGTGATGGCCGGCATGCTGGCGAAGAGGAAAGCGCCCGAGCCTTCACCCAGGTCCTGCGCGATCTCTTGGGCTGACCCAAAACCAAACTGTGGGAGCGAGCCTGCTCGCGAACGCGGTGTATCAGTCAATATTCATGTCGACTGATACACCCTCTTCGCGAGCAGGCTCGCTCCCACATTTGATTTGTATAGCGGCTTAATTGGAGGTCTTGGCCATCTGCCGATCCGACGCCCGCCAGATCAGGCGTGTGGTGTCGTAACCCTGTTGACGCGCCTTGCTCAGCAATTCTTCACGCACTACACCGTTGACGGTCGGTGTGCGTGACAGCAGCCACAAGTACTTGCGACTCGGATCGCCGACGATGGCGGTCTTGTAATCGTCGCTGACATACAACACCCAGTACTCGCCCTTCGCCACACCCGGCAGCAGGCGCGAGAACCAGTTATCGAATTCGACCCAGAGCTTATCGGTCTTGCCCGGCACTTGTGGATAAGCCGTGCCCCTGGCTTCTTCCCACTGCCACTCCGGGGTCAGGCAACGGTTGAGCACGCCGACATTACCGTCAGGCTTGAGGGTGTAATGGGCTTCGGATTGCGCGCAGTGGCGCTGGAAGTACATCGGCAAGCGTGCCAGTTCATACCAGGTGCCCTGATAACGCTTGAGATTGACGCTGTTGACGGTCTTGGGCGCCAACGGGTCGACGCCGGAAGTGGCGCAGCCAGCCAGTACCAAGCCAGCAAAAAGGATCAGCAATAACCGCTTCATTTTTTTCTCCGTGGGCGCGAAGCCCCGGTTTACTTCAGGCCTTGGCCGGAAAACATCAGCACTTTGTCACCGGCGTATTGCACGCTGATAAAGCTGTTCTTGTCGCCCCAAGTGCAGCTGGACATACCGAGCGCGCCCGAGCAATCGGTGGGCTTGCCGAGAAGGGTTTCCACTTCGGACTTGGCCATGCCGGCCGAGAGCTTGGAGTAGTTTTCCTGATTGACCTTGCTGCATGCGGCCAACAGCACGCAAAACGACAGCAGGGCGATAGATCGCAGCGACATGGTGAAACTCCTGGAACGAGGGGGGATGGCATGGTGCCAACCAGAAGCTTAGAAGAGAAAAGTGTCATCTGGTTCCGTGACCGAACGCCTATTTATCAGCCCGCCCGTCCGGCTTTTGTCGGTAAATCAAAAACTTTGTGAAGCCGTCGAGCATTTCGTCGACTTTCCCTGCAAACGCCTAATCTTTGGCGCGGCGCGGTCGAAATAAGAGCAGCGCAACGCTGCCGAATATGGCAAATTGCCGCCCTTTCCTGACCAGCCCCTTCGCGGTAGTTCATTCGATGACCAGAAACATGAAATTCAGCCACAAGATTTTGCTGGCTGCTGCCCTTGTGGTGGCCGTTGCGTTCGCCTGTTTCATCCTCTTCAACGACTATCGCCAGCGTCAGGCCTTGAGCAGCAGCACCGAAGCGACCATGCAGGAACTGGGCAGCCTGACCACCAGCAACATCCAGACCTGGCTGGAAAGCCGCATTCAACTGCTGCAATCGTTGTCGCAGCAAGTCGCCGTCGACGGCAACGCGCCCGCCAGCCTCAAGCGCATCATCGACCTGCCCGCCTACACCGGCAATTTCCAGCTCAGCTATTTCGGTGGCGCTGACGGCGTGATGTTCTCGGTGCCGGCCGGCAACCGTGCGCCGGACTACGATCCACGCGCGCGCGGCTGGTACAAAGCGGCCAACAGCGCACAACAGACCATCGTCACCGAACCGTACATCGCCGCTTCGTCGGGCAAACTGGTGATCACCGTTGCCACGCCGGTGCAGCGTCAGGGCCAAATGCTCGGCGTGGCCGGTGCCGACATCGATCTGACCAGCGTCAGCGCGATCATCAACTCGCTGAACTTCGGCGGCCACGGTCATGCATTCATTGTCAGCGCCGAAGGGAAAATCCTGATTCACCCGGACAGCAAGCTGGTGCTCAAAACACTGGCCGAGGCTTATCCGAACGGTGCGCCCAAAGTCAGCCCGGGCCTGAAAGAAGTCGAGTTCGACGGCAAGACCCAGCTGATCTCATTCACCCACGTCAACGGCGTGCCATCGGCTGACTGGTACGTGGCGCTGGTGCTCGACAAAGACACCGCGTTCTCGATGCTCAGCGAATTCCGCACCTCGGCACTGATCGCCATGGTCATCGCCGTGTTGATCATCATCGGACTGCTCGGCATGCTGATTCGCGTGCTGATGCAACCGCTGCTGACCATGGGCCGTGCGATGCATGACATCGCTGAAGGCGAAGGCGATCTGACCAAACGTCTGGTGATTCACGGCAATGATGAATTCGGCGCGCTGGGTACGTCGTTCAACCGCTTCGTCGAACGCATTCATACGTCGATCCGCGAAGTGTCCTCGGCCACCGGCCAGGTCAACGAAGTCGCCCTGCGTGTGGTCGCTGCCTCGAACTCGTCGATGTACAACTCCGACCAGCAGGCCAGCCGCACCAACAGCGTCGCCGCCGCGATCAATCAGCTCGGCGCCGCCGCTCAGGAAATCGCCCAGAACGCCGCGCTCGCCTCGCAGCATTCCAGCGATGCGCGCAGCCTCGCGGTCGACGGCCAGCAGGTGGTGGATAAAACCATCCACGCCATGCAACAACTGTCGGCGAAGATCAGCGATTCCTGCGGCAATATCGAAACGCTGAACAGCAACACGGTGAACATCGGCCAGATTCTCGAAGTGATCACCAGCATTTCCCAGCAGACCAACCTGCTCGCACTCAACGCCGCCATTGAAGCCGCGCGTGCCGGTGAGGCCGGACGCGGTTTCGCCGTGGTCGCCGACGAGGTGCGCAACCTTGCGCACCGCACCCAGGATTCGGCGCAGCAAGTGCAGAAGATGATCGAAGAGCTGCAGGTCGGCGCACGCCAGGCGGTGAGCATCATGACCGAGAGCCAGCGCGAGAGCGAAAGCAGCGTCGGCATCGCCAACCAGGCCGGCGAGCGCCTGGGCAGCGTGACCCAGCGCATCGGCGAAATCGATGGGATGAACCAGTCGGTAGCCACCGCGACCGAAGAACAGACCGCCGTGGTCGAGTCGATCAACGTTGATATCAACGAGATCAACACGCTGAATCAGGAAGGCGTGGAGAACTTGCAGGCGACGTTGCGCGCGTGTTCGGACCTTGAGCAACAGGCGGCGCGGTTGAAGCATCTGGTCGGCAGCTTCAGGATCTAAGCTGCAGCCTCAGGCCTCTTCGCGAGCAGGCTCGCTCCCACAGTGGAATGCATTTCAATTGTGGGAGCGAGCCTGCTCGCGAAAGCGGCATAAGCCGCACTGAAGATTCAGAATCTTGAGCCGGGCCTGGACAGGAACTCCAATTCCTCAGACGTAGACTCCCGCCCCAACACCGCATTGCGATGCGGAAACCTTCCAAACCGGGCAATCACCTTCTGATGCCGCTCGGCGTAGTCCAGGTTATCGGCAAACACCGCCCGCTCCGACTCTGGCTGCTCAGCCACCAATTCAATAAATCTGGAAACGGCTTCGTTCTGCACCGCGAGGTTTTCGCAGTGTTCGAACACCAGATAAATGAACACACGCTGAATCGGCTTCAACTGCCGATCAAAATCTGCCGCAATGCCTTGCGCGACAAGTTTCTGTGCAAGCAGATCACCGAAAAAGGCTTTGGGAGTGTCGCGATAAATCATGCGCGGCAGCTGATCGAGCAGCAGCACTACCGCCAGCCAGCCTTCGGGACATTGCGTCCACTCAGTCAATTCGCCGGCCAGGGCCTGATCGACAAAGACCCCGAAACGCGTCTGCGCTTCGAGGTCTTGGCTGTTTCGCTTGCCGAACCACAACTTGCCCTTTTCGGCCGCCACTTCGCTGGCTGATTCGGCGTGTCCGAACCACCAGTCGAGCAACGGCTGCCAGGGCGCGTGCATGGTTTATTCCTTGTGGTAGGCCGTGGCGCGGGCGACTTCTTCTTTCGAACCGAGGAACACTGCAACGCGCTGGTGCAGGCCTTCCGGCTGGATGTCGAGAATGCGCTGGTGACCGTCGGTGGACGCGCCGCCGGCTTGTTCGACAAGGAACGACATCGGGTTGGCTTCATACATCAGGCGCAGCTTGCCCGGTTTCGACGGCTCGCGGCTGTCGCGCGGGTACATGAACAGACCGCCGCGGGTCAGGATGCGGTGTACGTCGGCAACCATCGCCGCGACCCAGCGCATGTTGTAATTCTTCTTCAACGGACCTTCTTCACCGGCCAGCAGCTCGCCGACATAGCGCTGTACCGGGGCTTCCCAGTGGCGCTGGTTGGACATGTTGATGGCGAATTCCTGGGTGGTTTCCGGGATGGTGATGTCTTCGTGAGTCAGTACGAAGCTGCCCATTTCGCGGTCCAGGGTGAAGCCTTTGACGCCGTCACCCAGGGTCAGCACCAGCATGGTCTGCGGGCCGTAGATGGCGTAACCGGCGGCCACTTGCTGGGTGCCTGGCTGCAGGAAGGCTTTTTCGTTCAGCGGCTCGTTCTGGCTCAGGTATTCGTTCGGGCAACGCAATACCGAGAAGATCGTGCCGACCGGGGCGTTGATGTCGATGTTCGACGAGCCGTCCAGTGGGTCGAAGACCAGCAGGTATGCGCCTTTCGGGTATTTGCCCGGGATCTGGTAGGCGTTGTCCATTTCTTCGGACGCCATGCCGGCCAGGTGACCGCCCCATTCGTTGGCTTCGAGCAGGATCTCGTTAGAGATCACGTCGAGCTTCTTCTGCACTTCGCCTTGCACGTTCTCGGTGCCCATGCTGCCCAGAACACCACCCAGGGCGCCTTTGGACACGGCGTGGCTGATCTCCTTGCAGGCACGCGCCACCACTTCGATCAAAAAGCGCAGATCGGCAGGAGTGTTGTTGCTGCGGGTCTGCTCAATCAAATAGCGACTCAAGGTAACGCGGGACATGGACGGCTCCGGTGGAATGGGGGGCGGAAAACCCGCGCAGTTTACAGGGAGTCTGAAAACCTAGCGAGCGAAGACGCCGGCTAACGTGCGCCTGGGTGTATTTGCCTGTATGAGACGTGATTGTTGGTGGAGAGTTCAGGTGTCGGGTTTAGCGTAGTTGGAAATGGGGCGGGTGGTGGTTGAGCGATAGCGGCAGTCTGATGAATTTTTGTTGTTTGACCGGCCGCCATCGCTGGCGAGCCAGCTCCCACAGGATGTGTGGTGTACACAAAATATGTGAACGACCGAGATCACTGTGGGAGCGAGCCTGCTCGCGAATGGCGCAAAGCGCCGCCATGCTCAGGTATTGGCTGGCGGTTTGCGCAACAGGCTGAACGCCATCGCCCCGAGAAACACCACACTGAGCAGCAACACCGCCCACAGCCCGAACTTCTTCCAGTTGGTCCCGGCCACCGCAGCCGTCGTCGCCGCCGAAGTTTGCGTGGCCTTCGCTTCGTCCTGCACCGTCGCCTTGCCCAGGCTCGCCAGCTTTTCTGGCTTGAAATCCGGAATCAACGTTGCCAGCGGCAGGTTCGCCGTTTTCACCGTGGCATTGCCCAAGGCCAGGCTGTACGGCCCTTCGCCCCGGGCGAGGAAGATCACCTGCGTGGCGCGCACCGCGTATTTCAGGTCCGGCGCCTGCTCACCCAGACCGCCGCCGCGCTCATCCACGGTCAGCTTGAGTTGCTGCACGGTCTGCCCGGACAGCGGGATTTCGTTCTGGACCACGTCCTGATTGTTCTGGCTCAGGCGATACAGCAAACCGCTGCTCAGTGGCTGCCACGGCAAGTTGCTCTCGCGCCGGCCGGCCAACGTGACCGGCGCCAGACTGTTCGGCTGTTTCAGCTCGATCTGCACCCGCTCGACATTCAGCCCCATCGGCAACTGCCAGATGTATTCCCCGGACTTGGTGCTGCTGCCGGCCACGCTGGGCGACCAGACCAAAGGCAGCGGCAGGTTGCGCGGGTCGCTGCTTTTCAATTGCGCCGACGTCAGGACGGGCGCCGAACCCGGCGACTCCCACAGCAGGCGCACATAGCGCGCGGTCTGCCCCGGCAGGGTCACTTCGTGCTGTTCGATGCGCTCATCGGAAAAGGTCAGCCGTGCCACCTGGCCCTCGCCCCATGACTGCCAGTGCTGCAGATCGTCGCTGGCCTCGATGCTGAAACGCTGGAAACCGTCGCGCTCGCTGGTCCAGTCGAGGATCAACTGCTGCAACGGTGCCTTGATCGCACTGGCATCGAGCAGCCAGCCGCGCAGCACTTCTTCGCCCGCCTCCAGTTGCGAGGACGGTTGCACTTCGACCAGGGTGCCGTTGGTGGTCGACTGCACGCGCACATTCGGCGCACGCTCGCTGGCGTCGGCAGCGTTGTACAGCGGGAACCACTTGACCTCATGCAGCTTGCCGTCGTCGCGGGTCTGCGCCGACTCGCGAGCCAAGGCGTAGGCCTGCGCTTCGCCGGCGGCGTTGAACACGCGCAAGTCACTGAGATCGGTCTGGCGCGCCTGCAATTGCGCGCTCAGCGGCAGGTCGAGGCGATACCACGGGCCATTGCCGCTCACCGTCAACGGCAACTGCGTGGCGAAGTCCGCCGGTTTTTCCTGAGCGCCAGCGACCATCACCACGCCCAGCGCCAACCAACCCAGATTCAGCATGCGACTCAAGATGCAACTCCTTCGGTTTCCGGCGCGGGTTTGTCCGCCGCCGGTTCAGCCTCGACGTGTTTGGGTGGCAGCGGCGCAAAGTAGCCGACCACCAGCAGCAATACGCCAACGCCGATAAACGAGACGATCCGGGCGAGGCCGCCACGGTTGCTCAGTTCGACAAAAATCAGTTTGGCCACCACCAGCGCAATCAGCGCCGCGCCGATCAGCCAGACTTCGCGGCGATGGCGCAGATGGCCGCCGATCATCAGCCCCAGCGCCATCAACGTCCAGACGATCGACAGGCCGGCCTGCACCAGCATCGACGCGAGCAGCTGATCAAGCTCGAACGGGATGCCGGCCCAGTGATGCGCCGCGCGGGTGACCAGCGCGGTGCAGAAGGCGAACAGCGAAACCCCGGCGATCAGTTGCGTAGCCTTGTCGGCATGATCCTGACGGATCGACAGCTGCGCGACGGCGCTGCGCGACCAGGCATAAACGCCGAACAGCGCAAACAGCAGACCCAGCTCCAATGGGTTGAGCAGCGGCACGTAAGGCAATGGTTCGGCATTGCCATCGCTGACGCCATTGGCCAGCCAGAACCACGCCAGCATCAGCACCGCCAGCGGTGCCGCCGCATACAAGCGGTACTCCCGAGCAAATGCGGCCACCGGCCACGGCCAGTTGCGCGGTGCAGCCATCAGCAACAGATAGAGGCTCGGCAGAATCGCCCAGCCCAGCCAGCGCCACGCGTTGTACTGCTCGGACAACAACAGCAGGCCGTAACGCAACTCCAGCGCCAGTACGCCAATCAACAGCCAGCAACCGAGCACATGGGCCGCGCTCAATGCGCGCGCCGGCAACTTCGACGCCAAGCGGCGCAGGCTGAAGAAGTGCACCGCGAACAGCGCCGGCCACGCCAGCCAGCCGAAGTCGGCGGCCGGGTGGTAGCGCGAATGCCAAGCGCCGAGCAAAACCAGCGCCGCCGCCGGAATCAGCAAAGTGCAGAGCAAGCCCAGCGCCGGCCATCTCAGGCGCAACGACAACACCGTCCACAGCGCCACACTGATCGCAGCGACCAGCAGCAACAATGTGCCTTGGAGGTTCGGCGAAGCGAAACGCAGGATCTCGCTGACCCACGCCAGCGTCCACCAACCGGCGCCCCAGACCAGCAGCACTTGCGACAAGCGCTGCAAACTCAAGGCATCAAAAGCCGTGGCATGGTTGCCCAATTGCAAGCGCCACGCGCCGATCAGCGCGGCCAGCCCCAGCACCAGCGGTGTCCAGAAGCCGCCATGGGCCAACGGTTTCAGTCCTTCGCTGGACAGCGGCCCGAGCCATTCGGGGCCGGCGAGCAGAAACGCTGCGCCGCCGACCACCTGCAACAGCAGCCCGAAAACGAAACTCAGACGCTGTTGCAGGTACAGGCTCAGCCAGATGATCAGCAAACCGCTGGCCGCCCACACCGCGCTCGCGGTTTGCCACGGCAGCACGAACAGCACCGCCAGATTGATCAGCACCAACCCCGCCAGCAACACCACCGACAAGCCGCGCAGCAGGCGCACATCGTCGCGCACCATCTCATTCCGCGCTGCCAGCAGCATGCCGCCAATCAAGGCCAGTCCGATCAAGGACGCATTGAGCAAACCGCTCCAGCCAGCGCTGAACACTGCCGCCGAATCTTCGCCGGCAGTTTGCAGGCGCAGCAGGAACAACGCGCCGCCCAGCAACTGCACGGCGAACGCGGTGAACAGGAATGTGCGTGATTGAATCCGCAAGCCCACGAACAAAGTCGCCAACCCGGCCAAGGCCCAACTGATTGCCGTGCCCTGGATGAACAGGAACAACGGTGCCAGCAGATAAAGGAACGTCAGGCCCAGACACGCCAGCAGCGGCAGGCCTTGCCTTTCCCACGGCGATGTCTGCTCGGGCGTAGCCTTGCGCAGTTGAAGGAAACTGAACAGCAGCGCGGCGCCAAGCATCAGCGCGCCCAGCGGTGCGCCGTCGAGCAGGCTGCTCTCGCCGGGCTGCAACTGGCTGAGAAACGCCAGTGACGAACCCAGTTGCAGCAGTAAGGCAAAGGCCCGGGCAAACGGTCGATGCTGACGCAACCCAAGCCAGAAAATTCCCGCGCCTTCCACGGCCCACGCCGCAGAAGTCCAGCGCGCATCGAGCCCCAGCGGAATCGCGAGACTGGCAAAAATCACTCCCAGCGCCAGGCAGGTTTCGCCCAGCAGCATCGCGCGCCCGCCCATCAAAACTTTGGCCAGCGCCATATAGATCATGCCCAGCGCCAACGCACTGAACGCCGCCGCAAATTCCAGGTGCTGGACCAACGCAAACTGCAAACCGAAGCCAATGATCGGCGGGCCGAACAGCATGGTGCCGTCGACATAATCACCCTTGCGGGCCGACCATTGCAGCAGCGCCTCGCGATCAGCCTCCGCCGGAGCATCCTGCAGGTCGCGCAATTTGCGCCGGGCGAACAGCAGGCCGATGGCGAGGTACATGAGGAAAAACACAATCAGGAACGGCTCGGTGCTCCACAGCAGCTCCGGCGTGTAGGAACGCAGGCCCCAGGCGAAACCGATACCGAAGGTGCCGACGAAACCGATCAGGTTGAGCAGGCGCCAGGCCTTGAACCAGGCGATGGCGAGAATGCCGGCGTTGAGCAGAGCGAAATAGCTGAACAGTGCGACGTGATTGCCTTCGCCGGTAGAAGTCAGAATCGGCGCGGCGAAACCACCGAGGGCCGCCGCTGCGGCCAACCCCAGCGCGTCCTGGGTAATCGCCAGAATGGCCGAGAACACCGTCACCGCGACCAGCAAACCGAGTGCAGCGGACGGATCAAGCAACGGATGCAGACGCATCGCCGCAAACACCGTCAGGTACAACACCGCGATTCCGGTGCCTTGCAGCATCAACGCATAGTTGCTGTTGCGTCGGCGCAGCCACCAGCCCAGCGCAAGCAAGGCGAACGCCGCTGCCGCAACACCGGCGTAACGCAACTCGATCGGCACCACCATGCCTTCGGTGGCGTAACGCAGTAAAAATGCCAGACCGAAAAACAGCAGCACCACACCGACGCGCAGCACGGTGTTGCCGCCAAACAGCCAGTTGCGTGCAGCGCTGATGCCGCGTTCGATCAGGTTCGGGCCACGGGGTTCGGCGGTTTTTTGCGGTGGTGCAACGGGAGCCGGTTCGGCGCGCCAGGCATCGGCCGGCAGCGGCTGGCTGGTTTCGCGGGCGACGGCGGAGACCGGTTCGAGTTCGGGGGGCAGTTCCCAGATCAGTTCAAGGGTCGGGGCAGCCTGCTCAGCCACGTCGACGGGTGCGGCGACTGGCTCGGCTTCAGGTGGCGGCGCGGGCGTATGCGAGGGCGAACCCTCCAGCACAAACAGCCGCTGGGCCACGCCTTGCAAGGCTTCGCGCACCTGCTCGAGTTGACGCTGTTGCTCCGCCGCCTGCGAGCCGAGGCGCGCAATGCGTAGCGCCTGGCCGATGACCAGCCCCAGCAGCGCACCCAACAGCGCGCCGCTGAATGACTCGTCGAGCAGTCCACCGAGCACCAGCCCGATCAACATGAACATCCATTGCATGGTCGATATCCCTAAGCAGCCCCGGGGCGGGGCGAGTCCGGCGATGGCTTCAGTCTAGGCACAAACCGTGTGGGAGCGAGCCTGCTCGCGAAGGCGGATTGTCAGCCAACATTTCTGTTTAAGTCGACGATCGCTTCGCGAGCAGGCTCGCTCCCACAGGGTACGGCGGTGATTGATGCCTTTTAACCGGCGCTCAGTATATCGATCCGGCCCAACAAACGTTGGGCCTTGCGCAGATTTGTCGGGGAAAGTTACTCCAGCGCTTTCCAGATATCCGTGGCGTACTCGCGAATCGTCCGGTCGGAAGAGAACCAGCCCATCCGCGAGGTGTTGAGCACCGCCGAACGCCACCAGTTCTGCGAGTCGTGCCAGTGCGCATCGACACGCTTCTGCGCTTCCCAGTAGGAATCGAAGTCGGCGCAGACCAGGAAGCGGTCATAGTCGATCAACGAGTCGATCAGCCCGGTATAACGCGAGGTATCGTCCGGCGAGAACACACCGCTGCGAATCGCTTGCAGCACATCGTTCAAACGATGGGAGGCGGCGATGTCGGGTACGGCGCTGAACTCGTGGTTCTGCTTGCGCGCTTCAACCTGTTGCGCGCTGAGACCGAAGATGAACATGTGCTCGGCACCGATGCGCTCGCACATTTCCACGTTGGCACCGTCGAGGGTGCCGATGGTCAGCGCGCCGTTGAGGCCGAACTTCATGTTACTGGTGCCCGACGCCTCGAAACCGGCGGTGGAAATCTGCTCGGACAAATCCGCCGCCGGAATGATGCTTTCGGCCAGGCTGACGTTGTAGTTGGGCAGGAACACCACTTTCAGCAGGCCGCGCACGGTCGGGTCGTTGTTCACCACCCGAGCGATGTCGTTGGTCAGTTTGATGATCAGCTTGGCCTGGTGGTAACTCGCCGCCGCTTTACCGGCGAAGATCTTGACCCGTGGCACCCAGTCGACTTCCGGCTCGGCACGAATCGCCTGGTACAACGCCACGGTGTGCATCAGGTTGAGCAACTGACGTTTGTACTCGTGAATACGTTTGACCTGCACGTCGAACATCGCTGCCGGGTTGACCGCGATCCCGAGGCGCTCGTGAATCAGATAGGCCAGCGCCTTCTTGCTGTGCAACCGCTGCTCGGCGAAGGCTTTGCGGAAGGCGGTTTTCTCGGCGAACGGTTCAAGTTCGAGCAGGCGCTCTTCGGGATGGTCGAGCACATCCGGGCCGAGAGCGTCGATCAGCATCGAGGTCAGTTCCGGGTTGGCCTGATACAGCCAGCGGCGGAAGGTTATGCCGTTGGTTTTGTTGTTGATCCGCTCCGGATAGAGCTTGTGCAGTTCGGCGAATACGGTTTTGCGCATCAACTGCGTATGCAGACCGGACACGCCGTTTACGCTGTGGGAACCGAGGAACGCGAGGTTGCCCATGCGCACCCGGCGGCCGTTGTCTTCTTCGATCAGCGACACCGCGCGCAGCACGTCGAAGTCGTGAATGCCCTTGGCCCGCAGCGAATCGATGTGCTGTGCGTTGATCAGGTAAATGATCTGCATGTGCCGTGGCAGCATGCGTTCCATCAGCCCGACCGGCCAGGTTTCCAGCGCTTCCGGCAGCAGCGTGTGGTTGGTGTACGACAGCGTGTCGACGGTGACTTGCCATGCTGCGTCCCACGCGACGTCGTAGACGTCGACCAGTTGGCGCATCAGTTCTGCCACGGCGATTGACGGGTGAGTGTCGTTGAGCTGGATCGCCGCGTGATCACCGAGGGTCAGCACCGAGGTGTGCATGTTGCGGTGACGGCGCAGCAGATCCTGCAGCGAGGCGGCGACGAAGAAGTATTCCTGACGCAGGCGCAGTTCTTGCCCGGCTTCGGTGCTGTCGGCCGGATAAAGGACGCGGGAGATACTTTCGGCGCGAGCCACTTCCGCCACGGCGCCCAGGTGGTCACCGGCGTTGAAGCGTTCCAGGTGCAGGTCTTCCATGGCGCGGGCACGCCACAGGCGCAGAGTGTTGACGCTCGCTCCGCGCCAGCCGACCACCGGCGTGTCATAAGCAATTGCGCGCACGGTTTCCGCCGGCGACCAGACCTGACGAGTCTTGCCGGAGGCATCGGTGACGGTCTCGACGCTGCCGCCGAAGCCGATCGGGTACGCCACTTCCGGCCGTTCGAATTCCCAAGGGTTGCCGAAATCCAGCCAGTGTTCGGTCTGCTCCTGTTGCCAGCCATCGACGATCGCCTGACGGAACAAGCCGTGTTCATAACGAATGCCATAGCCATGGCCGGCGATGCCGAGGGTCGACATGCTTTCCATGAAACACGCCGCGAGCCGACCGAGGCCGCCGTTGCCGAGCGCCGCGTCGGGCTCCAGCAGGCGGATGCGCTCCAGATCGACGCCCAGTTCGGTCAACGCTTCACGGGCGACGTCGAGCAGCCCAAGGTTGCTCAGGCTGTCGTAGAGAAGGCGGCCGATGAGAAATTCCAGCGAGAGGTAATAAACCCGCTTCTGGCCTTTGCGATAGATCTGCCGGGTGTGGTCCATCCAGTGTTCGACCATGTGATCACGCGCAGCCAGGGCAATGGCTTCGAACCAGTCATGGTCGAAGGCGTGATCGGGGTCTTTGCCCACGGCGTAGGTGAGTTTGGTCAGGACGGCGTCGCGGAACGCGGCCACCTCTGCTTCGCGAACTAGTGGTTCTTGAGTCATCAACAGGACCTCGAGCGAGCGGGAATTTTCTGAGCCTAGACGGTCTGACCGGCGGTAACGGCTCTGGTTCGGCAGTATTTGCCCGGACTGTGCACCAGTCCGACATAACCCTGGCGGATGAACCAATGAATGCAGGGGCCGTGCCGTCCTGTCGGGCAAATTGCAGTCGTTGCGAAAATATCCGGCGAAAGGTTGTTCAAAATTCCACCGCTCCCGGTATGATCGCGCGCCCTGATGCATACACACCTGGTAACTCCCGATGATGAAGCCCAACCTGATCGCCGCCGCCGAGATTGATCGTCTCGATACGTGGGCCAAATACTCGGCGCCGATGTGCGGCTCGTGCATGTCCAGCTGCTGCACGCTGCCGGTCGAAGTGAAGATCAAGGATCTGGTGCGCATCGGCGTGGTCGACGAGTTCGAACTGGGCGATCCGCCAAAGAACATCGCCAAGCGTCTGCAAAAGGAAGGTCTGGTCGAGCGCTTCAATCAGAAGTCGGGGATCTTCACCCTGCAGCGCATGAGCAACAACGACTGCTATTACCTGGATCGTAAAACCCGCCTGTGCACCATTTATGACAAGCGCCCGGACACCTGCCGCAACCATCCGAAGATCGGCCCGCGGCCAGGGTATTGCGCTTATAAGCCGAAAGAAGTCGAGCGGGTGCAGAATTTCCGGGCCATCGACAAATTTTGATCGCTGGGGAAGTTTTCGGCGGCTGATCGGCCGCTTTCGCGAGCAGGCTCGCTCCCACAATAGAGATCAGTGAACACGGATTTTGTGTGCACCCGAAATCCCACTGTGGGAGCGAGCCTGCTCGCGAAAGGGCCAGTGCAAACACTGCATAAACGCCAGACAAACAAAAACGCCCCCGGTCTCGCGACCGGGGGCGTTTTCTATTCCAGGGCTAGATTACGCCTTGGCTTTCTTGGCAGCGCGGGTACGCTCGCTTTCGTCGAGGATCTTCTTGCGAAGACGGATCGACTTAGGAGTGACTTCGCACAGCTCGTCTTCCTGGATGTATTCCAGAGCCTGTTCCAGGGTGAAGCGAACAGGTGGAACCAGAGCGATGGTTTCGTCTTTACCCGAAGCACGCATGTTGTCGAGCTTCTTGCCTTTGGTTGGGTTGACACCCAGGTCGTTGTCGCGGCTGTTCTGACCAACGATCTGACCGTTGTAGATCTCCTGGCCGTGTTCTACGAACAGCTTGCCACGGGCCTGCAGGGTTTCCAGCGAGTAGGTCAGAGCCTTGCCGGTTTCAACCGAAACCAGAACGCCGTTCTGACGGCCGGACATGTGGCCCGACTTCACTGGAGCGTAACGGTCGAAGATCGAGGTCAGGATGCCAGCACCGTTGGTCAGGGTCAGGAACTGGTTACGGAAACCGATCAGACCGCGAGCAGGGATGTTGTATTCCAGACGAACACGGCCCTTGCCATCCGGCACCATGTTGCTCAGGTCGCCCTTACGCAGACCCATCTCTTCCATGACCTTGCCCTGGGATTCTTCAGGGATGTCGATGGTGACGTTTTCGAACGGTTCCTGCTTCACGCCGTCGACTTCACGGATGATCACTTCAGGACGGCCCAGGGCCAGCTCGAAGCCTTCGCGACGCATGGTTTCGATCAGTACCGAGAGGTGCAGCTCACCACGGCCGGAAACCTTGAACTTGTCAGCCGAGTCGCCTTCTTCAACGCGCAGTGCAACGTTGTACAGCAGCTCTTTGTCCAGACGATCCTTGATGTTACGGGAGGTCACGAACTTGCCTTCTTTACCGCAGAATGGCGAGTCGTTTACCTGGAAGGTCATGGAAACGGTTGGCTCGTCAACGGTCAGCGGCTTCATCGCCTCGACGGTGTTGATATCGCACAGAGTGTCCGAGATGAACAGCTCGTCGAAGCCGCTGATGCAGACGATGTCGCCAGCTGCTGCTTCGTCAACGTCGATGCGGTGCAGACCGTGGTGACCCATCAGCTTCAGGATACGACCGTTGCGACGCTTGCCGTCGGCGCTGATAGCGACAACCGGGGTGTTCGGCTTGACGCGACCACGGGCGATACGGCCAACACCGATAACACCCAGGAAGCTGTTGTAGTCCAGAGCGGAGATCTGCATCTGGAACGGACCGTCACGATCAACGGCCGGAGGCGGAACGTGGTCGACTACTGCCTGGTACAGCGGAGTCATGTCTTCCGCCATGGCGGTGTGGTCCAGACCGGCAATACCGTTCAGGGCCGAAGCGTAAACAACCTGGAAGTCCAGTTGTTCTTCGGTCGCACCGAGGTTGTCGAACAGGTCGAAGATCTGGTCCAGAACCCAGTCCGGACGCGCGCCTGGACGGTCAACCTTGTTGATCACCACGATTGGACGCAGGCCGGCTTCGAAAGCCTTCTTGGTCACGAAACGGGTTTGCGGCATAGGGCCGTCTTGAGCGTCAACCAGCAGCAGAACGGAGTCGACCATCGACATTACGCGTTCAACTTCGCCGCCGAAGTCGGCGTGGCCCGGGGTGTCCACGATGTTGATGTGGTAGCCGTTCCAGTTGATGGCGGTGTTCTTCGCCAGAATGGTAATACCGCGCTCTTTTTCCTGGTCGTTGGAGTCCATCACGCGCTCGTCGTTGAGCTCGTTGCGCTCCAGGGTGCCGGATTGACGCAGGAGTTTGTCTACCAGGGTGGTTTTACCGTGGTCAACGTGGGCAATGATGGCGATGTTGCGTAGATTTTCGATCACTTGTGTATCTCGATCAGAGGATTCGGTTTGCTGACAAGTCATGGCAGCGATTAGCAGTAGTGTCCGGCATGGCCGTTACAGCTTGACGGCGGTGTCGGGGGGCCGGTGACGCAGGCCACAGGCAAACAGCCCCGGGCACTTAGCTCGGTCGATAAACGCGCACATTGGCATGCCCCTCACTGAGCAAATGGTGGGCATGCAGGCGACTCATCACGCCTTTGTCGCAATACAGCAGGTACTGGCGAGTAGGGTCCAGTTCCTTGAAACGTGCGTTCACTGCATAGAACGGCATCGTCTGTACCTCTATGCCGGCGAGCTCCAGCGGGTCATCCTCGGCGGCATCCGGGTGGCGGATGTCGATCACGATCTGACCGGCCAGCGCTTCGCTGACTTCTTCAATTTGCAAATCCTGGCCCAACTCGTCGATTACCCGATCGATCGGCACCAGTTTGGCGTTGGCGAGCGCACGCTCGAGTACCGCCATGTCGAATTCTTTCTCTTCGTGCTCAACCCGGCCACGCTTGGCGGCGGTCTTGGGGTTGACCGAAATCACGCCGCAGTATTCCGGCATGTGCCGGGCGAAATCGGCGGTGCCGATCTCGTTGGCAGTGTCGATGATGTCCTGCTTGTGCGCGACGATCAGCGGCCGCAGCACCAGCTTGTCGGTCACGCAGTCGATCACCGACAGGTTCGGCAGCGTCTGGCTCGACACCTGGGAGATCGCTTCACCGGTCACCAGTGCATCGATGTGCAGGCGTTCGGCGATCTCGGACGAGGCGCGCAACATCATACGCTTCAAAACCACGCCCATATGACTGTTATCGACTTTGCCGAGAATTTCGCCCAGCACTTCCTCGAACGGCACACTGACAAATAGCACGCGTTGCGAGCTGCCGTACTTCTTCCAGATGAAGTGCGCGACTTCCATCACGCCCAATTCGTGGGCACGCCCGCCGAGATTGAAGAAGCAGAAGTGCGCCATCAGGCCGCGACGCATGATCTGGTAAGCCGCCACGGTCGAATCGAAGCCGCCGGACATCAATACCAGCGTCTGCTCCAACGCGCCGAGCGGGTAGCCGCCGATGCCGTTGTGCTGGCTGTGAATCACGAACAACCGTTTGTCGCGAACTTCGATACGGACTTCGATTTGCGGTGCTTTAAGGTCGATTCCGGCCGCACCGCACTCGCGACGCAGCTTGCTGCCGACGTATTTTTCCACGTCCATCGAGCTGAAGGCATGCTTGCCTGCGCGCTTGCAGCGCACCGAGAAAATCTTCCCGGCCAGTGCATCGCCGTAGTGCTGTTTGCACTTTTCGGTGATGTCGTCGAAGTCGCCCAGCGGGTACTCGTCGATCTGCAGAAAATGCGCGATACCCGGCATGCAGGTCAGGCGCTCGCCCATCTCTTTCAAGGCTTTGGGGTCGGTAACGCGGGTTTCCAGCTCGAGATTGTCCCACACGCCGTTCACCACCACGGCCGGGTCCAGGTCACGGAGCACGGTGCGGATGTTCTTGGCCAACTGGCGGATGAATTTCGTCCGGACAGGTCGGCTTTTGATGGTGATCTCGGGGAAGACTTTTACGATAAGTTTCATGAAAACAGCGCGCGAACGGCCAGCCGAAAAAGGGGGGCGCGGATTATAGCGGAAATTGCTCAAGGTTTAACCAGTTAATGTGCAGAAGGTTTTGCTTGCACCAAAACAGGTCATTTCTGAATTTAAACGCAACATTAAGGGGCGGGATTTGTCGATTCAGTACCTCGCACGCCTTAATAAGCGTGAATTTGGGGCAAAAAACCCATGCTGGGGCACTGGCATGCAATTTGCTCCCTTGTGAGGCAGGTTGCCTTGGCAGAGTATTCGCGCCGGCATCACCATTATTAAGGGCATCCACTACCCGCCCTAATTCACCCGGAGGACACTATGTCGAAGTCGGTTCAACTCATCAAAGATCATGACGTCAAGTGGATTGATCTGCGCTTCACGGACACCAAAGGCACTCAGCACCACGTGACCATGCCGGCTCGCGATGCGCTGGATGACGACTTCTTCGAAGTCGGCAAGATGTTCGACGGTTCCTCCATCTCCGGCTGGAAAGGCATCGAAGCCTCCGACATGATCCTGATGCCGGTCGACGAAACGGCCGTGCTCGATCCGTTCACCGAAGACCCAACGCTGATTCTGGTGTGCGACATCATCGAGCCTTCGAGCATGCAAGGCTACGATCGCGACCCACGTGCGATCGCCAAGCGCGCCGAAGAGCACCTGAAAGCCACCGGTATCGGTGACACCGTATTCGCCGGTCCGGAGCCTGAGTTCTTCATCTTTGACTCGGTAAAATTCAAGTCGGACATCTCCGGCTCGATGTTCAAGATCTACTCCGAGCAAGGTTCGTGGATGTCCGACCAGGACATCGAAGGCGGCAACAAGGGTCACCGTCCAGGCGTGAAAGGCGGCTACTTCCCGGTTCCACCGTTCGACCACGACCACGAAATCCGTACCGCCATGTGCAACGCACTGGAAGAAATGGGTCAGTCGGTTGAAGTTCACCACCACGAAGTGGCGACTGCCGGCCAGAACGAAATCGGCGTCAAGTTCAACACCCTGGTGAAGAAGGCCGACGAAGTTCAGACCCTGAAATACGTTGTGCACAACGTTGCCGACGCTTACGGCCGCACCGCGACCTTCATGCCGAAGCCACTGTACGGCGACAACGGTTCGGGCATGCACGTACACATGTCGATCTGGAAAGACGGCAAGAACACCTTCGCAGGTGAAGGCTATGCCGGCCTGTCCGATACCGCTCTGTACTTCATCGGCGGCATCATCAAGCACGGTAAGGCCCTGAACGGCTTCACCAACCCGGCGACCAACTCCTACAAGCGTCTGGTGCCAGGCTTCGAAGCTCCGGTAATGCTGGCCTACTCGGCTCGCAACCGTTCCGCTTCGATCCGTATTCCTTACGTGTCGAGCCCGAAAGCCCGCCGTATCGAAGCACGCTTCCCGGATCCGGCTGCCAACCCGTACCTGGCTTTCGCAGCTCTGCTGATGGCCGGTCTGGACGGTATCCAGAACAAGATCCACCCAGGCGATGCCGCCGACAAGAACCTGTACGACCTGCCGCCTGAAGAGGCGAAAGAGATTCCACAGGTTTGCGGCAGCCTGAAAGAAGCCCTGGAAGAGCTGGACAAGGGCCGCGCGTTCCTGACCAAGGGCGGCGTGTTCTCCGACGACTTCATCGACGCTTACATCGCGCTGAAATCGGAAGAAGAAATCAAGGTTCGCACCTTCGTACACCCACTGGAATATGAGCTGTACTACAGCTGCTGATCCGGTAGCGCTGCGTAAAGCGGCGTGACACAAGAGGCCTCCTTCGGGAGGCCTTTTTTATTGCCCGGCGCAACGCATTTTCCATGTGGGAGCGAGCCTGCTCGCGAAAGCGGTGGGTCATTGATCATTCCCACGCTCCGCGTGGGAATGCAGCCGTGACGCTCCGCGTCACTGGACGCGGAGCGTCCCAGGAGGCATTCCCACGCAGAGCATGGGAACGATCCGTGTTTTGGCTACCAGTCTTTTCAATTCCAGTTATTAACGGTTTTGGCCAACCGCCCCACCTGTCCTATGCTGCTACCCACAGTTTCCAACCCCGGTCGATTTCATGGGTCGCACGTTTCTCTACATTCTGCTGCTGATCACCCTGCCCGCCGCTGCGCAGATCTACAAGTACACCGACGCCAACGGCAACACTGCTTACAGCAATCAGCCGCCGGACGGCGTGCAGGCGCAACCGGTCGAGTTGCCGCCGCTCAATCGGGTCGAGCCGCAAGCACCGAGTGCGCCGCAAGCACCCACCGCAGAACAACCGCAACCACCGCGCAACGCCTATGAAATCCTCGAACTCGCCGGTCTGCCCACTGACGAGGCCCTGCGCGCCAACAACGGCACCTTTACGGTCAATGTCCTGATCAAACCGCGCCTGCAATCGCCGCATCAACTGAGACTGGTGCTGGACGACGAGCCCTATGGCCAGCCGAGCAACGTACCGGTTTTGCAGTTGGTGAACATCGATCGCGGCGAGCATCGCCTGGCCGTGCAGGTGATCGACGGCCAGACCGTCATTCAGCAGAGCCCGCCAGCCGTCTTCACCGTGCAACGGGTGCATAGACCATGATCCGCGCGGGGCTGGTACTCGTTCTGGCGCTGATGTCGAAGTACACCTTGGCGGAGGTGTTTACCTATGTCGACGCACAGGGCAACCGCGTCTATACCGATCAGCCGCGCGCCAACGCCAAGCGAATGCCGATTGCGACGAGCAATCGCATGGCTGTCCCTGCCAACACCGCAGCGCCGATCACAACAGCGAAAAAATCCGCCGAACCAGCGCCCTTTCACTACGACATGCTGCGCATTCTGATCCCGGAGCCCGATGCCACTTTGCGCAGCAGCGCCGGCGAGCTGATCGTCAGCGTCACCAGCGAGCCCGGCCTGCAAAGCGGCCATCGTTATCGCCTGCTGCTGGATGGCAAGGCCACTGGCGAGCCCGGCGTCAGCCCGGTATTTGCGCTGAGCAATATCGATCGCGGCAGCCACAGCCTTTCGATCGAAATCCTCGACGCCGCCGGGCGTACCGTGGAACGCACCGCCAATCAGCCGTTCCACATGCTGCGGATTTCCCTGGCGCAGAAACGCCAGGTCAAACCCTGCGTTGCCGACGACTATGGCGTGCGCCCGGAATGTCCGCTCAAGGACAAACCTGAAGAGCCGAAAAATCCATTCCTGCGCTTCTTTTAACCTCCGCCAGCCGCGCGCACTCTATTGGTGCACTAAACTGCATCTCGCCCACAACTCAACCCATTTTGGTTCGAAACTTCCCGTTTGAGCTGGCTTCGTGCCATACAAACGCGCGTCAAACGCCTGTTTCAGGGGTTAAACGCTTCTTTTCGGAGCCTTGGTTTGGTTTTTGCATTTTCCCGACATCAGCGCTTTGTTCTCGCGCACGCCTTGCTCCAAAAGGGGTCCAGATGACCATAAGCGACGCTATTCACCGTTTGCTGCTCGACAACCTGACCACGGCGACCATCCTGCTCGACGCCGAATTGCGCCTGGAGTACATGAACCCGGCGGCGGAGATGCTGTTGGCCGTCAGCGGTCAGCGCAGCCACGGCCAGTTCATCAGCGAGCTGTTCACCGAATCCCCCGAGGCGCTCAATTCCCTGCGTCAGGCCGTGGAGCAGGCGCACCCTTTCACCAAGCGTGAAGCGATGCTCACCGCCCTCACCGGCCAGACGCTGACCGTGGATTACGCGGTCACGCCAATCCTCAGCAACGGCGAGACTTTGCTTTTGCTTGAAGTGCACCCGCGTGATCGCCTGTTGCGCATCACCAAGGAAGAGGCGCAGCTGTCCAAGCAGGAAACCAGCAAGATGCTGGTGCGCGGCCTCGCCCACGAGATCAAGAACCCTCTTGGCGGCATCCGTGGCGCAGCGCAATTGCTGGCCCGCGAACTGCCGGAGGAAAGCCTGCGCGATTACACCAATGTGATCATCGAAGAGGCCGACCGCCTGCGCAATCTGGTCGATCGCATGCTCGGCTCGAACAAACTGCCATCGCTGGCCATGTGCAACGTCCACGAAGTGCTCGAACGCGTCTGCCATCTGGTCGAAGCCGAAAGCCAGGGCTGCATCACCCTGGTGCGTGATTACGACCCGAGCATTCCCGACGTATTGATCGACCGCGAGCAAATGATTCAGGCGGTGTTGAACATCGTGCGCAACGCGATGCAGGCGATCAGCAGCCAGAACGAGCTGCGCCTGGGCCGCATCAGCCTGCGCACCCGCGCCATGCGCCAGTTCACCATCGGCCACATCCGCCATCGTCTGGTGACCAAGATCGAGATCATCGACAACGGTCCCGGCATTCCGGCGGAACTGCAGGAAACCATTTTCTTTCCCATGGTCAGCGGCCGCCCGGATGGTACCGGGCTGGGCCTGGCCATTACCCAGAACATCATCAGTCAGCACCAGGGCCTGATCGAGTGTGAGAGCCATCCAGGCCACACCACCTTCTCGATCTTCCTGCCACTGGAACAAGGAGCCACATCGACATGAGCCGTAGTGAAACCGTGTGGATCGTCGATGACGACCGTTCTATCCGTTGGGTCCTGGAAAAAGCCTTGCAGCAGGAAGGCATGACCACCCAGAGCTTCGACAGCGCCGATGGCGTGATGAGTCGTCTGGCCCGGCAGCAGCCGGACGTGATCATTTCCGATATCCGCATGCCGGGCGCCAGTGGCCTGGATCTGCTGGCGCGGATTCGCGAACAGCACCCACGGCTGCCGGTCATCATCATGACCGCTCACTCCGATCTGGACAGCGCTGTCGCCTCCTATCAGGGCGGTGCTTTCGAGTACCTGCCCAAGCCGTTCGACGTCGATGAAGCGGTTTCGCTGGTCAAACGCGCCAATCAACATGCCCAGGAACAGCAAGGCCTGGAAGTGGTGCCGGCGCTGACCCGCACCCCGGAAATCATCGGCGAAGCGCCGGCGATGCAGGAAGTGTTTCGCGCCATCGGGCGCCTGAGCCACTCCAACATCACCGTGCTGATCAACGGCGAATCCGGTACCGGTAAAGAACTGGTGGCCCACGCCCTGCACCGCCACAGCCCACGCGCGGCCTCGCCGTTCATTGCCCTGAACATGGCGGCGATCCCCAAGGATCTGATGGAATCCGAGCTGTTCGGCCACGAAAAAGGCGCGTTCACCGGCGCGGCGAATTTGCGTCGCGGTCGCTTTGAACAGGCGGACGGCGGCACGCTGTTTCTCGATGAAATCGGCGACATGCCGGCGGACACCCAGACGCGTCTGTTGCGCGTGCTGGCCGATGGCGAGTTCTATCGCGTCGGCGGCCATGTGCCGGTCAAGGTCGATGTGCGCATCATCGCTGCGACACACCAGAATCTGGAAACCCTCGTCCACGCCGGCAAGTTCCGCGAGGACTTGTTCCACCGCCTGAACGTGATCCGCATCCACATCCCGCGCCTGTCGGATCGTCGCGAAGACATCCCGACCCTGGCCCGGCACTTCCTCAGCCGCGCCGCGCAGGAGCTGGCGGTGGAGCCCAAGCTGCTGAAAAGCGAGACCGAGGAATACCTGAAAAACCTGCCGTGGCCAGGTAACGTGCGCCAGTTGGAGAACACCTGCCGCTGGATCACCGTCATGGCCTCCGGTCGCGAAGTGCACATCAGCGACTTGCCACCGGAACTGCTCAACCTGCCGCAGGATTCGGCGCCAGTGACCAACTGGGAACAGGCCCTGCGCCAATGGGCAGATCAGGCCTTGGCCCGTGGCCAGTCGAGCCTGCTCGACAGCGCAGTGCCGGCGTTCGAGCGGATCATGATCGAGACGGCACTGAAGCACACCGCAGGACGTCGGCGTGATGCGGCGGTGCTGTTGGGTTGGGGGCGGAACACCCTGACGCGCAAGATCAAGGAACTGGGGATGAAGGTTGATGGTGGGGATGATGATGAGGGGGAAGAGGGTTAACGCTTAAGGGTTGCCGTGTACTCAGGATCGATCCCCCTCACCCCAGCCCTCTCCCGGGGGAAGGGAGCAATCTCGGGTGGTTTCGAGGCCTGGGTTCGGCTCGGTATCTCAGGTCGGCGTAACTTGACCGGGCAACTCGGTCAGTCCCCTCTCCCTTTGGGAGAGGGGCAGCGTGAGGGCCACCGTGCACCGCATCAATGCACGATGACCCGTGATCGCGCAGAGCCCGATTCTCATCGCCCAGTTCCGAAGTGCCGAAAAACCCAGACTTGAAATAAGCGAAAGCCCCGTATTCCGGGGCTTTCGCGTTTTCGAAGCATTTTTTTTACAGCAAATCAAAACCTGGCACGCCGCCTGCAATATCTATCTCAGGTGATTCGATTCACCACCCGTTTCGGGGACCTTGGTACAGGCAGGCCGGGGATTCCCCTCTTTACACCGAGCTCGCAGCGCAAAGCAGCGAGCCTACCCTTTTGGGATCCTTGGTACAGGCAGGCCGGGGGTTCCCTCTTTACACCGGGCTGACGCTGCAAGCGAAGCCCATGCTTTTGGGAACCCTGATACAGGCAGGTCAGGGATTCCCGCTTTTACACCGCAATGCGTCCCGCCCCTATTCGAATCTGGGGCGCTCGGGCACATGATGTGGGGGCTGGTTTTGCCATGTCGGGTCAAACCTCCTTACTTCCTCCTCCAGCCTGTCCAGCATTTTCCCCGGGCTGGGTTCAGTAGACGCAATGTTCAGCAAACTTTCTTGCTCACCTACGCTGGCCTTTTGGAAGCTTTCAATAAACGACCAGAACCGGCGCTGCAAAAGCAGACGCTCAACCTGAAATTCCGGCGTACGCACCAGATTTCTGAGTTGTTTGATCATTGCGGGGTTCGCTTGAAGGACAAATGAATCCCACAGGGCAGACTTTTCAGCGCGTTGCGTTTGGGGGACATGGTGCAGCCATGGACTGTCCGCCAAATCAGCCTCGATTCTCCCAAGCCACAGATCGGTACCCGTCTGCCGACGTGCAGCTATCAATCGTCGAAGAGAAGCGGGGTCGGCAATCGGACTGCCAGTCAGGTCAAACCCTTTTCTCAGCTCAATGGTTTCGGGAATGGCTCTGATCGCGGTATAGGCCAGATTCAAACGTGTCCTGGGAATATCGGATGTCACGCCGTCCGGGAATTCTCTTATACGAGTTCGGTGGAGATCGACTTCCCGCAACGCCGTCATTCCCCGCAGTGAGGGCGCCACAGCCAGCCGACTTTCCGACAAATTCAATATCTCCAGCCGCGACGGACCGTTCTGCAAACCAAGCCCGGGCGGCGGCGAGGTTATGAACGTATTGGCCAGATTCAACTCTCGCAATCCGGACATGCGAGTCACATCAGGTGCTTCTGTCAAATCGGGATTATGGTACAGGTCAAGCACCTCCAACCGTGACGCCACGGGCCATTGATCCAGCCCGACAGGGGGACGACTCAAACCACAGGAACGTGCGCGCAAGACCCGCAACTCGCTCATGCCACGCACTGAAAAAAGCGGCCAGATACTGCAGTGCGTCAGGCTCAACTCCCGCAAACGGGTCAATCGCGTGAAATGCTCAAGGCCGTCCGACGGGAGCCATAGTCTGGCTTCCTGCATCGTCAGGACTTTCAACGTCGGGAGTTTATCGATTTCGGCCAACAGTTCATGACACTTGCCATTGAATCTGCGGATTTCGAGGGTTTCAATGTGGGAAAGCATCGAGAACAATTTTCCCAGACTTTTCGAAGGACTTCCTTCCAGGCCTAGAGATACGACGGATCTGAGCGGAACGGAACAACCCGGTAGCGCCAGATTGCGCCGACTTCCCAGGTCGAGCTCCAGCTTGAAACCGACCAGCCGCCCGTCGCGGTAGACTTTTTCCGAATGCTCTCCCTGCCATTTGAACAACCGACGCACGTTGGCCCCTATTGCCAGCCGGCGCCTGCGTTCGGCAATGTCCTGGCCTTTGTAACCCGTCTCCCAGGCAGTGATCTCACGGTTCAATCGAGGAAACTCCAGCTCAAGCCGCTTGAGTTCGACTTCTGCCACACCCGCTTCCCCATACCTTGCGATGAAATCATCGGCATGTTGATCCGTCGCATCAGCAAAATAGCGTCTGACCAGTGCCCGTGTGGTCGCAACCAGAACCGGCGGCTGTCCCCCAGAGGGGCCTGCGCCGGTGAGCCAGGGGCGGTGAAAGTTGAACGGGTTGGCAGGTACTTGAGCAGCGCCGTCCATCCCACCGCGCAAACCTGTGAGGATGCAAACCCAGGTGTTCTGCTCGCTGCGGGTGATCGCCAGGGTTTCACCGCCCAGGCTGGCGCGGTAAATGTTCACGCTGTCGGCAGCGACGTGATCGTTGGGTTTGACCAGGCGCCAAACCCTGTATTCCGGACGGGAGGCATCCAGATCCTGCATCACCTGATACGCCTGCTCATGGATGACCACATAGAGTTTGCCATCGTGACGTATCACGCCGTCGCTGCCCGATTGTGCGCCACTGACATCCAGCCCGGCATGAAAGCCATCCAGGCTTTGGGCGGTCAGGGGGTTGGTGCGGGTGCTGAAGTCGCTGTGCGGATGCCAGATGCCGCTTTCGCTATCGCGCAACATCCATGGGCCGCAAGGGTACAACTCGCCGGGATGTCGAGCGCGATACCATCCCGTATCCGGATCAACTGCGACGAGAACGAGGCCACTGCCAGGGACGTCAACATAACGGCGATTTTTGTACAGCCTGAAGCCGTCACCGTCAGCTGCCGGCAGTCCGGCCGGTGATCGCATTGCATAACTGTCCAGCGACCTGGCGATGACGGGAGGACTTGGATTGGTGTGCGGCGCAGGGCGAACCTCGACCATCGGCGTCGGCAAGGTCCTGTCCGCGCCGACAACATCGCCCGGCAAGCTGCCCCGCAGCTTCGGATCATCGCCACGAACCCAGGGGGCGGTGCCATTGAGATCGGGAGTGCGCACCAGTGCGAAATCCTTGTCCAGACGTCGGGTCATGGCCGGGTGAACATCCGTGTCCACGCGGGTGCTGCCACTGCGGGGTGGTTTTACTGGCATGTTTTCATCCTTGAAAGTCGTCCCTGGCATTTATCCCAGAGACGATGGGGGGTGGCATTGCTGTTACAGACGGGTCGAGGTTTGCCGCTTTTGCATCGGCACTGCGTACTCCTGCGAGTTACTCGAACCTGGGACGCTTGGGCAAAGGGTGCAGCGGCTGACTCTGTCGCCCTCCGTCATAGTTGCGGATTTCATTCTCCAGCCTGTCCAGCATTCTCCCGGGACTCGTTTCCGTATAAAGAATGGCGTCGAGCCTGGCCCGCTCGTTGACTTCGGCGCTGTCATACATTTCCAGAAACCACCACACGCGCCGCTGCAGAAGCGGGCGTTCAACGTGAAACTCGGGCGTTCGACTCAGTCGACGAAGAATGCCGGTCACTGCCAGTGGCATTGCGGCGTTATGCCTGTCCCACAGCGCTTGTTTTTCCGCTATCTGTTCCTGTGGCACATTGCGTAGCCAGAGATCGGCAGTTACATCGCTGCTTTCCTGCCCAAGCCAGATATCGGTGCCTGTCTCTACCCGTGCTCGTATCAACCGCCGTAAAGAGGCCGGGTCCATTATCGGATTGCCGATGAGATTGAAGCCCGCTCTGAGCTCCACGGACTCGGGGATCGACCTGATGTGATTGTCCGCAAGATTAAGTTCTCTTGCGGGAATCCTGTCGGTAATGCCCTCGGGAAATCTTTGCAATCGTGTATTGGAAAGATCCAGCTCCTGCAGTGCGGTCATGTGTTCGAGTGAGGGGCTGGTCGAAAGCGGATTGCCCCCCAGTCTCAACACTTCCAGCGTCGACGCCACGTCGATGGCATCAAGTCCGGAAGGCAGCAGGTGTATTCCGGTGCGGCTCAGATCCAGCACCCGCAGTTCAGTCATCCCTCTGATATCAGCTGCCACGTGCAAAAAGGTGACTTGCTCCTGATGCCGCATCTGCATGTCCAGGCTGTTCACCGGGGCCTCGAAGGTGTTGCAAAGCCATAGCTCGTTTAGCCTGGCAAGGCCTCGTACGGAAAAGTCAGACGTCAATTCACAGTCCTGCAGGTGCAGCCTTTGCAAACGCGGGAATCTTTTCAATTGCTCGGCAAAGCGCGAATCCAGCCTGAATTTCGAATAAGCCCGTTCGATCACGTTCCAGCCTTGAAACCGCCCTTCCACTTCGATTGCCTGACTGGTAATGGTCAGACTTTCAAGATTGGGAAACTGTGCGCAAAACACGTCCGGGTCCAGCCGGCCACGGCCTCTTAAAGTCAGAGAAACCACTGAGCTGAATTTCAAGGAAAGCGGTTTTTGAACTGGCCATATCGTCAGATCGATTTCCAGCTTGAAGCCCACATGCCGCCCGTCACGGTAGACGCGCTGTTCGGGCTGACCTTGCCATCGGTACAACTGGCGAAACGTCGCCCATATATTCCGCGCCTCATGTAACTCCTTGTCCGATGAAATGCGACCTCGACTGATCGGCAGGTCAAAACGCGTCGAGTCCAATTGCGCCAGCCCAAGCTGAATATGCTTGAGCTCAAGCTCTGCCACGTCCTTGTCATCGAACCGGGCGATGAAGGCATCCGCGTCCTCGTCGGTCGTGTCGGGCAGGTACTTGCGGATCTGCTCCCGGGTAGTTGGTTCCACGACTTCACGCGCATACCAAAGTCCGCTGTCCACATCGCGCAGCATCACCGGGCCGGATGGGAGCAACTCGCTTGGCCGCCGGGCTCGATACAGACCCGTCGCAGGATCCACTGCGACAGGCACCAGGTCGCCGTTGACCAGGTCTGCGTAGGTTCGCCGACTGATCACCCGCAAACCCTCACTGTTGACCTGTGGAAGTATCGCTCGGGCGTTGGTGACGTAATTGTCCAGCGAAGGCTGGGTGATGGGAGGGCGAATACCTTCTGCGAGTGCGCGCACCACAACGGCCGCGGCAGGAGGTATGGCACCCAGGGTCGCATCACTGGATGATTCGGCGCGCGGCAGCAAATGGTGCTGAGCAAAATTCACATCGACGCCTATGCGACCCGGGTGGCCGTGGAGCGAAATGTCGGCGTCCGCAGCCCGATGCAGGCTGCCCGGAACGTCCACGTGGGTACCGCCACCGCGAGGGGGTTTTACTGGCATGTTTTCATCCTTGAAAAAGACGCCCCATGCTGTCGAGCAAGGGGACAACGGGTTTCGGCATCCTGCCGTTTGAAGGGGCAAACGATAGCGTGGACGAGCATCGGACGGAGATGGGAAAGGGAGACGGCCGCAGTGGGAAACGACCTCAAACAGTGTCGGAGCGCGCCCAGTGATGAGGACTTGCCCCTAGGGCTCGCTCAAGCGGATCTCCAGCCGCCAACGATCATCGACCTCGCTGCCAACCCAGTCGCCCTGCAACGGGCGCGCTGCCAGCACCGTCAGCAATAACCCTCCATCGCTTTTGCGCGTGCGCCAGTTGACGTCCTTGCCGTTGAGCCTGAGCTGGCCCTTCTGCGGTCGACCTTCGGCCTGAAACAGCAGCGCGACGGTGCCATCGATAATCTCGCCGTGCAGTTTCGGCTCGTTGTTGAACCACACCACCAGGCCGCCATCGGTGACCTCGACACGCTCCAGCACGCTTGGATCGGGCGTGGTCAGACGGCCAATCATCAAGCCGATCATCAAGCCGACAATCGCCAGCGAGCCGATGACTCGCGGGAATAGTTTCGAACGGTTGTCCACAGGCGGCGTAGAATGCCGCTCATCTTTACCTTCGGAGCCGTGCATGTTTCACGTCATCCTTTTTCAACCAGAAATTCCGCCGAACACCGGCAACGTTATCAGGCTGTGCGCCAACAGTGGCTGCCACCTGCATTTGATCGAACCACTGGGTTTCGAGATGGACGACAAGCGCCTGCGCCGTGCCGGTCTCGACTACCACGAATATGCCACGTTGCAGCGTCACGCTGACCTGGCCAGTTGTCTGGAAAGTCTGGGTAACCCGCGCGTGTTCGCTTTCACCACCAAGGGTTCGCGGCCGTTCCATGATGCCGCGTTCGTGCCCGGCGACGCGTTTCTGTTCGGCCCGGAAAGCCGTGGCCTGCCGGCGGACGTGCTCGACGCCCTGCCCGCCGAACAGCGCCTGCGCCTGCCGATGCGCGAAGGCTGCCGCAGCCTGAACCTGTCCAACACCGTGGCGGTCGCCGTGTACGAAGCGTGGCGGCAGAACGACTTCAAGTAACGCCGCAAGCAAATGTGGGAGCGAGCCTGCTCGCGATTACGGAGTGTCAGTCAACATTGATGTGTCTGACAGACCGCTTTCGCGAGCAGGCTCGCTCCCACATGGGTATTACTGAACCGTCTTACTGAACGGTCGGGGTCTCGCCGCTTTCCTGCATGCGCTGCAGCTCTTGCGCGTACAGGGCATCGAAGTTCACCGGGGCCAGCATCAGCGCCGGGAACGAGCCACGGGTAACCAGGCTGTCCAAGGTTTCGCGGGCGTACGGGAACAGGATGTTCGGGCAGAACGCACCGAGGGTGTGGCTCATCGAAGCCGCGTCCAGATTCTTGATCAGGAAGATACCGGCCTGTTGCACTTCAGCGATGAAGGCCACTTCTTCACCGTTTTTCACGGTAACGGAAAGGGTCAGCACCACCTCGTAGAAATCGCCTTCCAGCGCTTTCTGGCGGGTGTTCAGATCCAGACCGACCGCCGGATCCCACTGCTGGCGGAAGATTGCCGGGCTTTTCGGGGCTTCGAAGGACAGGTCGCGTACGTAGATGCGCTGCAAGGAGAATTGCGGTGCGGTTTCTTCTTCGCTGGCTGCAGTGTTCTGTTGGTCAGTCATCTCAGATCCTTATCGATCTTGGGTCTTTTAGGGAGTGCTGTACGTGGGTGCAGCCGTTCAGCCCTTGAGCAGCGCGTCGAGTTTGCCGGCGCGCTCCAGGGCGTATAAATCATCACAACCGCCGATGTGCTTTGCGCCGACCCAGATTTGCGGTACGGACGTGCGCCCGGCCTTTTTGGTCATTTCGGCACGCAGCTGCGGCTTGCCATCGACCTTGATCTCTTCGAAGGCCACGCCTTTGCTGGCGAGCAGATGCTTGGCGCGCGAGCAGTAAGGGCAGTAATCGCTGGAATAGACGATGACTTCGCTCATGTCATTTCACCAGCGGCAGGTTGTCGCCTTTCCAGCTGGAAATCCCGCCGGACAGCTTGGCGGCGGTGAAGCCGGACTTCATCAGTTCGCGGGCGTGGGTGCCGGCGGTCTGACCGAGGGCGTCGACCAGAATGATGGTCTTGGCCTTGTGTTTTTCCAGCTCACCGACGCGGGCAGCCAGTTTGTCTTGCGGGATGTTCACCGCGCCGACGATGTGGCCAGCGGCATAATCCTTGGCCGGACGGATGTCCACCACCACGCCTGCGTCTTTATTGACCAGTGCGGTCAGCTCGCCGGTGCTCAGGCTCTTGCCGCCGCCCTGCATCGTGTGCGCCAGCAACAGAGCCAGAAGTACGACGAAGATACCGACAAGAATGTAGTGGTTAGTGGCAAATTCAATCAGGTGAGCAACCATCGAAGGAGGTTCCAGGGCGTTAAAATGTCGGCCAGTATACACAGCCACTATGGTCGGCCAAACCCCGTCCGGCGGTGACGCGGTCGGAACTTCGCTTTAAACTCCAACTCCGTTTTCCATCGCCCTCTTCTTTATCAGCCACGAGTGGATTCCATGACGACTACGCCCAAACCTTTGGTCCTGATGATTCTCGACGGCTTCGGTCACAGCGACAGCCCCGAATCCAATGCCGTGTTCGCGGCGAAGAAACCTGTGCTGGATCGTCTGTGGGCCACCGTGCCGAACGGCTTGATCTCGGGCAGCGGCATGGACGTCGGTCTGCCGGACGGCCAGATGGGCAACTCCGAAGTCGGTCACATGAACCTCGGCGCCGGGCGCGTGGTGTATCAGGACTTCACCCGTGTGACCAAAGCGATCCGCGACGGCGAATTCTTCGACAATCCGACCATCTGCGCCGCTGTGGATAAAGCCGTGGCCGCCGGCAAAGCCGTGCACTTCATGGGCCTGCTGTCCGATGGCGGCGTGCACAGCCATCAGGATCACCTGATCGCCATGGCCGAGCTGGCCTTCAAGCGCGGCGCCGAAAAAATCTACCTGCACGCCTTCCTCGATGGCCGCGACACGCCGCCGAAAAGCGCTGCTTCGTCGATCGAACTGCTCGACGCGACTTTCCAGTCCCTCGGCAAAGGCCGGATCGCCAGCATCATCGGCCGCTATTTCGCCATGGACCGTGACAACCGTTGGGATCGCGTCGCCCAGGCCTACAACCTGATCGTCGACGGCAACGGCGAATTCAACGCCGCCACTGCTCAGGAAGGTCTCGAAGCCGCCTACGCCCGTGGCGAAAGCGACGAATTCGTCAAAGCCACTTCCATCGGTGAGCCGGTCAAAGTCGAAGACGGCGATGCCGTGGTGTTCATGAACTTCCGTGCAGACCGCGCACGCGAGCTGACCCGGGTGTTCGTCGAAGACGATTTCAAGGAATTCGCGCGCGCCCGCCAGCCAAAACTGGCCGGTTTCGTCATGCTTACCCAGTACGCCGCAAGTATTCCGGCACCGTCGGCCTTCGCCGCCGGCAGCTTGGAAAACGTTCTTGGTGATTACCTGGCAAAAAACGGCAAGACCCAGCTGCGCATCGCTGAAACCGAGAAGTACGCTCACGTGACCTTCTTCTTCTCCGGCGGTCGTGAAGAACCGTTCCCGGGCGAAGAGCGCATCCTGATCCCGTCGCCGAAAGTCGCCACCTACGACTTGCAGCCGGAAATGAGCGCGCCGGAAGTCACCGACCGTATCGTCGACGCCATCGAGAACCAGCGCTACGACGTGATCGTGGTCAACTACGCCAACGGCGACATGGTCGGCCACAGCGGTGTGTTCGATGCAGCGGTCAAAGCGGTCGAGTGCCTCGACACCTGCGTCGGTCGCATCGTCGATGCGCTGGAAAAGGTCGGCGGCGAAGCTTTGATCACTGCCGACCACGGCAACGTCGAAAAAATGGCCGATGAAGAAACCCACCAGGCGCACACCGCACACACCACCGAGCCGGTGCCGTTCATTTATGTCGGCAAGCGTGACCTGAAAGTGCGCGAAGGTGGTGTACTGGCTGACGTGGCACCGACCATGCTGATGCTGTTGGGTCTGGAAAAACCGGCGGAGATGACCGGGACTTCGATTCTGGTCTGAGCCGAATCCGGAAAACACCGCAAAAACCCTGTGGGAGCTGGCTTGCCAGCGATAGCAACCTGACAGCCAGCATTTATGTTGAATGTGCAGCCGCCATCGCTGGCAAGCCAGCTCCCACAGTGGTTTGTGCTGGTTTCGAAGATTATTTTCAGCTGTATCTCCAGCCAGTTATCACACAGCCCCAATTGGGCGTTTTTTTTGCAGCCTCGGGCGGGCATACTAGGCCGTCCCTTACCCTGGTGCCGCCCGCCCCTATGCTTCGCGTCCTGATCGCCCTTGCTCTGACCTGTGTGCTCCAGCCGGCCTTCGCCGACGAGCGCGCGCAAACCCAACAGCAGTTGGAGGCCACGCGTCAGGATATCGCCGAGCTGAAAAAACTCTTGGGCAAGCTGCAGGAAGAAAAGTCCGGCGTGCAGAAAGAGCTCAAGGGCACTGAAACCGAGATGGGCAAGCTGCAGAAGCAGGTCGACGCGCTGCAGAAAGAACTGCAGAAGAGCGAATCCGAGCTGCAGCGGCTCGATGCAGAGAAAAAAAAACTCCAGAGCGCGCGCACTGAACAGCAGCGACTGATCGCCATTCAGGCCCGAGCGGCGTACCAGAACGGCCGCCAGGAATACCTCAAGCTGCTGCTCAACCAGCAGAATCCCGAGAAATTCGCCCGCACCCTCACCTATTACGACTACCTGAGCCAGGCACGCCTGGAGCAGTTGAAGAACTTCAACGAAACCCTGCGCCAACTGGCCAATGTCGAAAAAGACATCGGTCTGCAGCAAGCGCAGTTGCTGGTGCAGAAAAGCGACCTCGACACGCAGCGCGAAGCACTCGAGAAAGTCCGCAAGGAGCGCCAGCAGGTTCTCGCCAGACTCAATGACGACGTCAAGGCCCGCGATCAGAAACTCGCCGCCCGCGAGCAGGATCAGGCAGACCTGTCTAAAGTCCTTAAAACCATTGAAGAAACCCTGGCCCGACAGGCTCGTGAGGCAGAAGAGGCGCGGCAGAAAGCGCTGATCGCCCAGCAGGAAGCGGAAAAAAAGCGTTTGCGTGAGGCGCAGGCTGAAAACAGCGACGCCCCACGAAAACCCGCCAGATCAAGCCCCGGCGCGCTGGTATCGAGCAGCGGCGAAACGTTTGGCGGGCCATTTGCTGCAACCCGGGGAAAACTTCCGTGGCCGGTTGATGGTCGATTACTCGCACGCTTCGGTGAAAGCCGTGGCGACGACGCCCGCACCAAGTGGGATGGCGTGATGATCAGCGCCTCCGCCGGCAGCCAGGTGCACGCCGTACACGGCGGGCGCGTGGTGTTCGCCGATTGGCTGCGCGGTGCCGGTTTGCTGGTGATTCTTGATCACGGCAACGGTTTTCTGAGTCTTTACGGCCACAACCAGACGCTGCTCAAGTCGGCGGGTGATGTGGTCAAGGCGGGCGAGTCGATTTCCACTGTCGGTAACAGTGGCGGTCAGGACACGCCAGCGCTGTATTTCGCAATTCGTCAGCAGGGTCACCCGAGTGATCCGGCGCAATGGTGCCGTGCGCAAGGATAAGCGCACCACCTAATTCAGGAGTTCGTTCGACATGCTGCATTTGTCCCGCCTTACCTCGCTGGCCCTGACGATCGCCCTGGTGATCGGCGCGCCTCTGGCGTTCGCCGCGCAACCGGCCCCGACCGTCGCTCCGGCAGGCACTGCCGCGACCGCCAAGGCGCCGTTGCCACTGGAAGAGCTGCGCACCTTCGCCGAGGTCATGGACCGGATCAAAGCCGCGTACGTCGAGCCTGTGGACGACAAGACCCTGCTGGAAAACGCGATCAAGGGCATGCTCAGCAACCTTGATCCGCACTCGGCGTACCTTGGCCCTGAAGATTTCACCGAGCTGCAGGAAAGCACCAGCGGTGAGTTCGGCGGCCTGGGCATCGAAGTCGGCGCCGAAGACGGCTTCATCAAGGTCGTCTCGCCGATTGATGACACGCCAGCGTCGAAGGCGGGCATCCAGGCCGGTGACTTCATCGTCAAGATCAACGGCCAGCCAACCCGTGGCCAGACCATGACCGAAGCCGTCGACAAGATGCGCGGCAAGATCGGCCAGAAAATCACCCTGACCCTGGTTCGCGATGGCGGCACGCCGTTCGACGTGACCCTGGCCCGTGCAGTGATTCAGGTCAAGAGCGTCAAGGCGCAGCTGCTGGAATCGGGCTACGGCTACATCCGCATCACCCAGTTCCAGGTCAAGACCGGCGAAGAAGTCTCCAAGGCTCTGGCCAAACTGCGCAAGGACAACGGCAAGAAGCTCAACGGCATCATCCTCGACCTGCGCAACAACCCCGGTGGTGTGCTGCAATCGGCGGTGGAAGTGGTCGACCATTTCATCACCAAAGGTCTGATCGTCTACACCAAGGGCCGCATTGCCAACTCCGAGTTGCGCTTCTCCGCCACCGGCAAGGACGAGAGCGAAGCTGTACCGATGGTGGTGCTGATCAACGGTGGCAGTGCCTCGGCTTCGGAGATCGTCGCCGGCGCCCTGCAGGACCAGAAACGTGCCGTGGTCATGGGCACCACCAGTTTCGGCAAGGGCTCGGTGCAGACCGTGCTGCCGCTGAACAACGACCGCGCGCTGAAGATCACCACCGCGCTGTATTTCACGCCGAACGGCCGCTCGATCCAGGCTCAGGGCATCGTGCCGGACATCGAAGTGCGCCGCGCGAAGATCACCAACGAAGCCGACAGCGAATACTTCAAGGAAGCCGATCTGCAAGGTCACTTGGGCAACGGCAACGGCGGCGCCGACAAACCGAGCGGCTCCGGCGGCAAGGCCAAAGCGATGCCGCAGGATGACGATTACCAGTTGGCCCAGGCCCTGAGCCTGCTCAAAGGCCTGAGCATCACGTCCGGCCGCTGAGGATGTTGTTGCGTTCCCTCTGCGTTCTGTTGTGCTGTCTGGCGGGTCTTGCCCAAGCAGAGCCCGCCAGTTCCTCGCCGCACAAGGCCTACCTGACACTGATCATCGATGACCTGGGGCAGAACCTGCCCCGGGATCGTCGCGTGCTCGCCCTGCCCGGCCCGGTCACGGCGGCGATCATGCCCGATACCCCCCACGCCACCGAATTTGCCCGCGAAGCCCATCGCGCCGGCAAGATCGTCATCCTGCACATGCCCATGGACCCGGCCACCGGGCCGTACGCCTGGCACCCCGAACTGCCCATTGAAGAGCTGCAGAAACGCCTGAATGCCGCGTTTGAAAAAGTCCCGTTCACTGCCGGCATCAACAATCACATGGGCAGCCGCATGACCGCGCAGCCTGTGGCGATGGCGTGGTTGATGGGCGAATTGCAGCGTCGGCACAAGTTCTTCGTCGACAGCCGCACCAGCGCTCAAACGGTCGCTGCGCAGCAGGCGCAGAAGATCGACCTGGCCAGCGTTTCCCGTGATGTGTTTCTTGATGATGAGCGCACCGAAGCGGCCATTGCCACTCAGTTGCAGACCGCGATCGCCCTGGCGCACAAACAGGGTTCAGCGGTGATGATCGGCCATCCGTATCCGCAGACCCTGGCGGTGCTCGAGCGCGAATTACCCAAGCTCAAAGCGCAGGGCATCGACTGGATCGATATCAGGCAGATGATCAGCGTGCGCAGCAACCGCGCCATGGCTGGCCATGGCAAGGATGGCGTTTACCGGTAACACCCGGTCACGTTGCAATACATAGTTACCACCGAACGCCCCTCCCCCTTCCGGATAGTGAGACCTGCAACAGGTCGCGACTCCTTTGAGTCGCTTGCAACTATCAGGAGTGCCCATGACAAACAACGCCCCGATTATCCCGCCCGTTGGGCGGACTGAACCGATCCGCATCGATAACCTGCTGATCAACTTCACAACAGAATTTCTGCGCATCTGGGATACCAACGGTTTGTCGGCCAGACCCGCGTCGTTCTGGCGCCCGACTCCGGCTCCCGACGCGCTGCCCGGTTATTTCCCCTTGGGCGACTTCGTCACCAGAGGCGTTGGCAACATCAACGGCGAACGCGTGGTCGCGGTTGTTTGTGAGGCAGACATTGCCAGCACTGACCCCACCAAAGGCAGGGCACTGCGACGTCCCGATGATTACGAGCTGGTCTGGAAGGACTCCGGATCAGGCTCGAAACGAGATCTGTCGATCTGGCGACCGCTAGCTCCCGCAGGCTACGTAGCGCTGGGGTCGGTGTGCTCGAACGATCATGAAAAACCTTCGCTCAACGCGGTGCGCTGCGTTCGCGAAGACCTGGTGATCGCGTCGAATACCACCGATCTGATCTGGGACGACAAGGGCAGCAAGGCCCGACAGCGCGTCAGCACCTGGAGCGCCGTTCCTCCAGCCGCTTTGCCGGGCGAAGTCTACTTGGCATCGGGCAGTTTTTTCAGCTTGAGTGACTACACCCGACCGGCCAGTTTCCCGGTCTACTGCTTGCGCTTGCAGATCGGCCTGCAGATGTCTACACGCCCATCGCCACCGGTGCTCTGCGGCGAGACGCCAACACCTGTAGAGCCAACGGACGATGCGACTTACACCGCCAGCCTCCCCTGGTTCACGGTCAACGATCCGCGTTACACCGCCGCTGAGCAATGGCGTCACTCGCCCTTCTATCTGCTTGAACGCAAGGATCGCTACATCCTCGTCGGTCACGCACGCAACAGTGGCAACGACAGCCAGATATTCAGGTGGAATGCGCAGCGCGCCCAGCGTACTGGCGGCTTGCGTACTTTCACCCAGACCACATCCATCGAATTCGGCGCCCAATGGCAAACCCGACAGCACGGCGCGCTGATGTTTTCCGCACGGCTGGGCCACGATTTCACCCAATGCGAACTGCATTCGAATGAATGGCTCAATACAGCGACCATCGAAGTGGTTGCGGTGGTGGACAAAAACCGCTCAGTGGCCGCCTACCTGGCCCAGAGCGAATACAGACTGGTGCGCGCGGACGGCACGGCAGTGACGGAGGGTTTCATCTACACCGATGGCAATAGCCTGCACATCAGCCAGTACGCACCCACCGAGCCTGAAATCATCGTCGCTTCGGAGCCAGAGGCGGTCGAAGATCAGACTGTGCTTGCGCCTGCGACCGAGGGTGAAATCAGCGCCTCCCTGCCAGAGCCCGACGAGTCAGCCGTTACAGATAGCGCGCCATGATTTCATCGACCACGCCTTCCTTGCGCAACTGATCCAGCGCGGTCTGTAGCTTGTTGACCACCTCATCGGAGACGTCCTTGTTCAGCGCCAGATACAACTCGGCGCTGTTGAAGCGCAGTACGGTCTTCAGGCCGGTCACGCCATCCTGCCGCGCCAGATAACGGCCGGCAGGATCACCCGTGGCCCACAGATCGATCTGGCCATTGAGCAGTTTTTTTGCGTTGTCCTGATCGCGCAGCACTACTACCGGTTTGAGGCCTTGCTTGGTGAGCGTCTCGGCAATCGCATCGCCCTTGTAGGCGCCGATCTTGTATTTGCGCGCATCATTGAGGGTTTCGAGGGTGATCTTGCTGTCAGCCTTGGCCAGCAGGATCCAGTCGTCCGGGCCGATTGGGCCGACCCATTTGAACAGTCTTTCGCGATCGGGCAGGCGCGCCATGACGAAGGCCCCGTAGCCGGGATTCTCCAGGGCGAGTTTGTAGACACGCTCCCAGGGGAAACGCAGGGTCAGGCTGTAAGTGAGGCCGGCGCGCTGGAACATCTCGCGAACGATGTCCGTGGCAATGCCGTTGATGTTGTCGCCCTGGGCGAAATTCTTGCCGTTCTTCGCCATGTTGTACGGCGGGAAGTTTTCGGTGAGCAGCACCAGATCGGTGTCGGGACTGGTTTCGGCCCGGGCATTGCTGATGAACAACAACGAGGCGCTGGCGAGAACAACAAGCAGGCGTTTGATCATGTCGGGCTACCGGAATCCATGGCGTGCCCAAGAGTGCCTTGGGCGCGCCATGCTGTCCACTGGCCTGTACGCTTTAGCGCATGACGATGCCGCGATGCGACATGTAGGCCTTGGCTTCCTGCACGGTGTATTCGCCGAAGTGGAAAATACTCGCCGCCAGCACCGCACTGGCATGACCTTCGAGAATGCCATCGGCCAGATGCTGCAGATTGCCGACACCACCGGAAGCGATCACCGGAATGCCCAGCGCATCGCTGATGGCGCGGGTCACGCCGAGGTCGAAACCGTTTTTCATGCCGTCCTGATCCATGCTGGTCAGGAGGATCTCGCCGGCACCGAGGCCTTCCATTTTCTTCGCCCACTCGACTGCGTCGAGACCGGTCGGCTTGCGCCCGCCGTGGGTGAAGATTTCCCAGCGCGGGGTTTCGCCGGGGCCGGAGACTTTCTTGGCGTCGATGGCGACGACGATGCACTGCGAGCCGAAATGCTGCGCGGCCTCGCCGACGAACTCGGGGTTGAACACGGCGGCGGTATTGATCGACACCTTGTCCGCGCCGGCATTGAGCAGGTTGCGGATGTCCTGCACGGTACGCACACCACCGCCGACGGTCAGCGGGATGAATACCTGGCTGGCCATGCGCTCGACGGTATGCAGCGTGGTGTCACGGCCATCGACGCTGGCGGTGATGTCGAGAAAGGTAATTTCGTCGGCGCCCTGCTCGTCGTAGCGACGGGCAATTTCCACCGGGTCACCGGCGTCGCGGATGTTCTCGAACTTCACGCCTTTGACGACCCGGCCGTTGTCCACGTCCAGGCAAGGGATGATGCGTTTGGCTAACGCCATGGTCAGTCCTCAGCCTTGGTACGAATCGCAGAAAGCTTGCGCTTCGGCGACATCGAGAGTGCCCTCATAGATCGCCCGGCCGGTAATCGCGCCGATGATGCCCGGTGCCTTGGCGTCGAGCAGCGACTTGATGTCACCCAGGTTATGGATGCCGCCGGAAGCGATCACCGGAATCCTGGTGGCAGCGGCCAGCGCGGCGGTGAACGGTACGTTGCAGCCCTGCATCATGCCGTCTTTGGCGATGTCGGTATAAACGATCGAGGATACGCCGTCGGCTTCGAACTGCTTGGCCAGGTCAATGACCTGCACGGTGCTGATCTCAGCCCAGCCGTCGGTGGCGACGAAACCGTCTTTGGCATCCAGACCGACAATGATCTTGCCTGGGAAGGCGCGGCAGGCCTCAGCAACGAACGCCGGATCTTTTACGGCTTTGGTGCCGATGATCACGTAGCTCACGCCCGCCTTAACGTAATGCTCGATGGTTTCCAACGAACGAATGCCGCCACCGATCTGGATCGGCAGGGTCGGGTAACGCTTGGCGATTGCGGTAACCACTTCGCCGTTGACCGGCTGGCCTTCGAACGCGCCGTTCAGGTCGACCAGATGCAGACGGCGGCAACCGCCCTCCACCCACTTGGCAGCCATGCTCACCGGGTCATCGGAGAACACCGTGGAATCTTCCATGCGGCCCTGGCGCAGACGTACGCAGGCACCGTCTTTGAGATCGATAGCGGGAATAATCAGCATCTGGCAAACCTTAAAATTGGAATGTTCAGCTTGGCTCGGGAATCAGTTTTTCTCGAGCGCCCACAGGTCGCTTTCGATGCTTTCAAACCGTTCCTTGAGGTGGGTCTGCACATCGAAAATCGCCCTGTTGTAATAGTGCGGAGCAATCTCGCGGGTAAACAGCTCAAGAATTTCCGCCGCTTCGAACGAACCCAGGTCCAGTTCGAAACGGTCTTCCATGAACCGCTGGATCTTGCGATTGGCCTCGCTCTCCTGCTCGGGAGTGAGGGTCAGGATCGGCGGTCTGGACTTCTTGACAGCCATTTACCAGCGACCGTCCCACGCAGCGAAGTTCTGCAGCAGTTGCAGGCCGTGGGTATGGCTTTTCTCCGGGTGGAACTGCACGGCGAAACGCGAACCGTCGGCCAGCGCTGCGGCGAAATCGACACCGTAATGACCGCTGCCCACCACCTGCCGCGCATTGGCGGCGGCGATGTAGTAGCTGTGCACGAAGTAGAAACGCGCCAGATCCGGGATGTCATGCCACAGCGGGTGACTGATCTTCTGCTTCACCTCGTTCCAGCCCATGTGCGGGACTTTGAGGTGCTCGCCGTCTTCGTGCAGATCCTTGCCGAAGAATTTCACCGCGCCCGGAAACAGGCCGATGCAGTCGACGCCGGCGTTCTCTTCGCTGGTATCGAGCAGGGCTTGCATACCGACGCAGATGCCGAGGAACGGCCGATCCTGGCTGACCTCACGGACCAGCGAATCGAAGCCGAGGCGACGGATCTCCGCCATGCAATCGCGAATCGCGCCAACACCCGGGAATACCACACGGTCGGCTTCTCGAATCACGTTCGCGTCGCTGGTAATCAGCACCTTGCCGGCGCCGACGTGCTCAAGAGCCTTGGCCACCGAGTGCAGATTGCCCATGCCGTAGTCGATAACTGCAACCGTCTGCATTACAGAACGCCTTTGGTCGACGGCATTTGCCCGGCCATGCGCTCGTCCAGCTCGACAGCCATGCGCAGCGCGCGGCCGAAAGCCTTGAACACGGTTTCGATCTGGTGGTGGGTGTTGGTGCCGCGCAGGTTGTCGATGTGCACGCTGACCAGCGCGTGGTTGACGAAGCCCTGGAAAAACTCCTGGAACAGGTCAACGTCGAAACCGCCGACGGTAGCGCGGGTGTACGGCACGTGCATCTGCAGGCCCGGGCGACCGGAGAAATCGATCACCACGCGCGACAGCGCTTCATCAAGCGGCACGTAGGCATGGCCGTAGCGACGGATGCCTTTTTTGTCGCCGATGGCTTTGGCAAACGCCTGGCCGAGGGTGATACCGACGTCTTCCACCGTATGGTGGTCGTCGATATGCAGATCGCCCTTGCATTCGATATCCAGGTCGATCAACCCGTGACGGGCGATCTGATCCAGCATGTGCTCAAGAAAAGGTACACCGATATCGAATCGGGCCTTTCCGGTGCCATCAAGGTTGATCGAGGCTTTGATCTGGGTTTCCAGAGTGTCGCGCTCGACAGACGCCTTACGTTCGGCCATCACCAGCTCCGCAAAATCATTGGGCGAAAAAGGCAGCCATTATAGGCACGCAGGAGGCAAACAGAAACACGAGAGGTGAGATGCCTGACGGATAGAACGCCCGGCTGTCGCGGGTAGACATGTCCATACAAGCCATTACAGGCATGCCAGAAACAAATGTGGGAGCGAGCCTGCTCGCGAATGCGGCAGGCCAGCCAACATTGATGTCGACCGGTGCTCCGTCTTCGCGAGCAGGCTCGCTCCCACAGGTTCGGCGTTTATTCAGCTAACACCTTAGTGAAACAGTACCGCCGTCTTCTGCAGGGTCACCCACACACCCCACGCCAACGGAATACCCACCACCAGCCATGCCGCGATCGCCAGAGGCTTGGTGCCCGGCGCCGCTTTCCACTCCAGAACGGTGCTGGCGTCAGCACCTTTGTCGTGGCCCAGCGCCTGTTCGGCGGCCAGTTCAGCGTCGGTCATGAAGTACTTGTCGGCCACCGGGCGCACCATCAGATTGCACAGGAAGCCCAGCACCAGCAGGCCGGCGAGGATGTACAGGGTGATGTCGTAAGCGGCAGCGCGTTCCACGCCGATGCTCAACTGATATTCACGCAGGTAGTTCACCAGCACCGGACCGAGCACACCGGCAGCGGCCCAGGCAGTCAGCAGACGACCGTGGATCGCACCGACCATCTGTGTACCGAACAGGTCGGCCAGATACGCCGGAACGGTGGCAAAACCACCGCCGTACATCGACAGGATGATGCAGAACGCCGCCACGAACAGCGCAACGTTGCCCAGATGGCCCATGTTCGGAATCAGCGCGTACAGGGCAAAACCCAGCGCGAAGAACACGAAGTAAGTGTTCTTGCGCCCCAGGTAGTCCGAGAACGAAGCCCAGAAGAACCGGCCACCGATGTTGAACAGGCTCAGCAGACCGGTGAAGCCCGCTGCGATCGCCGCGATCGAGGCCAGTTGGCCAGCGTCGAGCTGACCGAACGGCACATCGACGCCCAGCAGTTTGCCGCCGAACACTTCCTGCAACAGTGGCGAAGCCATGCCGAGGATGCCGATACCCGCCGACACGTTCAGGCACAGCACCAGCCAGACCAGACGGAATTGCGGAGTTTTCCAGGCTACATTCACGTGGACGTGACGGTTGGTGATCATCGCGTTGGAAGCTTTCTTCGCCGGAGCGGTCCAGCCTTCAGGCTTCCAGCCGGTTGGCGGCACGCGGTAGGACAATGCGCCACCGATCATGAACACGAAGTAAATGGCCGCCATGGCCACGAAGCTCTGCCATACGCCCACGCCTTCTGGCGATGCGAAGTGGCTCATCAGTGCAGTCGCCAACGGTGCACCGACCATCGCGCCGCCACCGAAGCCCATGATCGCCATGCCGGTTGCCATGCCGCGCTTGTCCGGGAACCACTTGATCAGGGTCGACACCGGCGAGATATAGCCCAGGCCCAGACCGATACCGCCGATCACGCCGGAGCCGATCCACATCAGCCAGATCTGGTGGGTATAGATACCCAGCGCGGAAATCAGCAGACCGCCGCACCAGCACAAGGCCGAGACCACGCCCGCTTTACGAGGCCCGGCGTGTTCCAGCCAGCCACCCCAGATCGCTGCCGAGCAGCCGAGGAAGATGAAGAACAGCGTGTAGATCCAGCCGAGCATGGAGATCGGCCAGTCGCAGTTCGACGAAAATACCTGTGCGATGAAGCTCATGTCCGGCGCGCAAGCCACCGGCGCGGTAACGCCCAGCGCCTTGGACAGCGGCAACCAGAACACCGAGAAGCCGTAGGCCATGCCGATGCACAGGTGAATGGCCAAAGCGGCCGGTGGAACCAGCCAACGGTTGAAACCGGGCTTGGCGATGATGCGTTCCTTGGACAGGAACGCAGGCTGGTCGGCTTTGAGGCCGTCCGCCGTGATGCTCGTGCTCATTGTGTATCCCCCAATTGTTAGTATGGTTCGCCAGCCACTGCTCACCCTCGGCCTTATGCACGCAGGCATGACCGTTTTTTTAGGTGAAGCTCCTTGAAGGCGCGACGTTAAGTCGCAGACGGGCGGACGAACTGGCGAAGGTTACCATTCTCAGGTGACAGAAAAACCAAACTGATATCACCTTTTTTCAAGTCATCTGTTCTCGTACGACTCGGGAAGCCGCCAACCCCGCGTCTGCAAAGGCACCACGCCGCTTGCTACTTGTCCCATTTATGCGTGCGAAAAGTTACCCGTCGTCTGGGCGTGACTGAACGACGGGTGAACCAAGCGCAAAAAATGGCGTCGCAGGCGGGGGCCGGATTGCGCCCTCTGGCGCCCGCCGGGCATCCTCAAGCGCAGGCCCTGTGGCGAAGTTGCAGGTGCCGCCGCCGACCCTCGGCAGATGACGCCACACCGAACCGGGCGCCGGCAGCGCTATACTCCCCGGCCATATGACCAATTCGACTAACTACAAGGACTCGCCCATGAAAGCGTTCGGCAAAATCCTGGGTCTGGTACTTCTCGGGCTGTTGCTGATCATTGTGGCGGCAGGCTTTGCCCTGACCCACCTCTTCGATCCCAACGACTATAAAGACGAGATCCGCCAGATTGCCCGCGACAAGGCCCACATCGAGCTGACGCTCAATGGCGATATCGGCTGGAGCCTGTTCCCGTGGCTTGGTCTGGAACTGCACGAAGCCAGCGTCGCCACCCTGGCCAAGCCTGCCGAACCGTTTGCCGACTTGCAGATGCTCGGCCTGTCCGTGCGCGTGCTGCCGTTGTTGCGCCGCGAAGTGCAGATGAGCGACGTGCGCGTCGAAGGCCTCAACCTGCGCCTGAACCGCGACAAGAACGGCCACGGCAACTGGGAAGACATCGGCAAGGTGCCAGTGGCACCCGGCTCGACGCCACCCGCCACAACGGGCACGACCGCCAGCGAGCCGACCGTCGCCGTGGAAAAACCGGCGCAACCGATCCGCCTCGACATCGACAGCCTGACCGTCAACAACGCCCGCGTTGAGTACACCGATGAGCTGACCGGCAAGCAGTTCAGTGCCGAAAGCATTCAGTTGAGCACCGGCCCGGTACACGATTCGACCAATATCCCGGTGAAAGCCACCGCGTTCCTCGGCACCAATCAACCGGTGCTGCGCGTGCGCACCGAGCTCAACGGCGAGCTGCGCTTCGAGCGCGCCCTGCAACGCTACAAGTTTGAAGACCTGAAACTCACTGGCGAGCTCGCTGGCGATCCGCTGCAAGGCAAAACCATGACCTTCTCTGCTCAGGGCCAGTTATTGCTGGACAAGGCAGCGAACGTCGCCGAATGGACCGGCATCAAGATTTCCGCCAACCAGTTGCGCGCCTTGGGCGAGCTGAAAGCCAACGACCTCGACAAGACGCCACAGATCAGCGGCGGCATTTCCATCGCCCAGTTCGATCTGGCGAAATTCGTCGACAGTATCGGCCAGACACTGCCGGCGATGGGCGAAGGCAGCCTGAGCAAGGTCGAACTGGTCAGCCGCGTTGCGGCCACCCCGACCAGCCTGTCGTTCGACAACATCAACCTGAAACTCGATGACAGCAGCTTCAGTGGCCGCATCGCCGTCGAGGACTTCGCCAAACAGTCGCTGCGCGCGATACTCAAGGCCGACACGTTCAACGTCGACCGCTACCTGCCACCGAAATCGGCTCAGGCCAACAACGCCACGCAAACCCGTCAGGCCGAAGTCGCCAGCACCGAGGCCGGCGCCGTCGCGGGTACCACGCCGCTGCCGGACAAACCGAGCAAAACCGCCTGGAGCACCGAGCGCCTGCTGCCGGTCGAACGCCTGGCCAAGCTGGATGTGGACGCGGACCTGACTTTCGGCCAACTGACCCTCGACAAGCTGCCGATCCAGAACGCCGCGCTCAAAGCCACCGGCCAAGGCGGCTTGCTGACGCTGACTAACCTGAGCGGCGATCTGTACAACGGCGGCTTCGTCGCCAACGGCACACTCGACGTGCGCCCAAGCGCGCCAGTGCTGAACCTGCAGACCCGGCTCAACCGCGTGCCGGCGGAAAAAATCATCGAAAGCCAAGGCAAAAATCCGCCGGTCAAAGGTCTGGTAACTCTGACCAGCAGCCTCACCGGCAGCGGCAACAGCCAGCAGGCGCTGATCGATACGCTGAACGGCAACGCCAGTTTCGTCATCAACAACGGCGTGCTGCTCAATGCCAATCTCGAACAGCAATTGTGCAAAGGCATCGCCACCCTCAACCGCAAGACCCTTAGCGGCGAGCCTCGGGGCAAGGACACGCCGTTCGAGGAGCTCAAGGGCAACCTGACCGTGCGCAACGGCGTCGCCAGCAACCCCGACCTGAAAGTGCGTATCCCTGGCATGACCGTCAACGGTGACGGCGACATCGACCTGCGCGTGCTCGGCATGGATTACCGTGTCGGCATCATCGTCGAAGGCGATACCAGCGCCATGCCCGACCCGGCCTGTCAGGTCGGCGAGAAGTTCGTCGGCATCGAGTGGCCGCTGCGCTGCCGTGGCCCGCTGGAACTGGGCGCCAAGGCCTGCCGTGTCGACAATGACCGTCTTGGTCAGGTCGCCAGCAAAATGGCCGGCAACAAACTCAGCGAAAAGATCGACGAGAAACTGGGCGACAAAGTCAGTCCGGAACTGAAAAACGCATTGAAGGGGCTGTTCAAGCGATGACAGCGGAGCAGTTTTCCACGGCGGTGCTGGAGTGGTTCGACCGCCATGGCCGCCACGACTTGCCGTGGCAGCAGGACATCAATCCGTATCGGGTCTGGGTGTCCGAGATCATGTTGCAGCAGACCCAGGTCAGCACCGTGCTCAACTATTTCGAGCGCTTCATGGCGGCGCTGCCGACAGTCGAAGCGCTGGCCGAAGCGCCGGAAGACGAGGTGCTGCATCTGTGGACCGGGCTGGGTTATTACACTCGCGCACGCAATCTGCAGAAGACCGCGAAGATCGTCGTCAGCCAATACGCTGGCGATTTCCCGCGTGACGTGGAAAAACTCACCGAGCTGCCGGGCATCGGCCTGTCCACCGCCGGGGCGATCGCCAGCATCAGCATGGGCCTGCGCGCGCCGATCCTCGACGGCAACGTCAAACGCGTGCTGGCGCGCTTCACGGCGCAAGAGGGCTACCCCGGCGAACCGAAAGTCGCCAAACAGCTGTGGGCCAACGCCGAGCGCTTCACCCCGCACGATCGGGTCAACGCTTACACCCAGGCGATGATGGATCTTGGCGCCACACTCTGCACGCGCAGCAAGCCGAGCTGTCTGCTGTGCCCGCTCAAGCGTGGCTGTGAAGCGCACATGCTTGGTCTGGAAACACGTTATCCGATTCCCAAGCCACGCAAGGCCATCCCGCAGAAACGCACGCTGATGCCGATGCTCGCCAACGGCGAAGGCGCGATTCTGCTTTACCGCCGCCCGTCGACGGGACTGTGGGGCGGTTTGTGGAGCCTGCCGGAACTGGATGATCTGGAAGATCTGCAACATCTGGCCGATCAGCACTCGCTGACCATGGGTCAGCAGCAGGCGCTGCCGAGCCTGATTCACACCTTCAGCCACTTCCAGTTGTCCATCGAACCGTGGCTGGTTCAGGTGCAGGAAGCCAGCCATCACGTGGCCGAGGCCGACTGGCTCTGGTATAACCTCGCCACCCCGCCGCGCCTGGGCCTTGCTGCCCCGGTCAAGACCTTGCTCGAACGCGCGGCCGCCGTATTGAATGCAGGAGAATCGCCATGACCCGCACCGTAATGTGCCGCAAGTACAAAGAAGAACTGCCCGCGCTGGAGCGAGCCCCTTTCCCGGGCGCCAAGGGCCAGGATATTTTTGACCACGTCTCGGCCAAGGCCTGGGCCGACTGGCAGAAACACCAGACCCTGCTGATCAACGAAAAGCGCCTGAACATGATGAACGCCGAAGATCGCAAATACCTGCAGGGCGAAATGGACAAGTACTTCTCCGGCGAGGAATACGCCAAGGCCGAAGGCTACGTGCCGCCAGCCGAATAACCCGCAGATTTCGTAAGCGACGGAATTAATTTAAGAAATTTTCAAAAAGTCGTTGACGTAAATCCGAAAAACCCTTTTAATGCGCCCCGTTGCCCAGATAGCTCAGTCGGTAGAGCAGGGGATTGAAAATCCCCGTGTCGGCGGTTCGATTCCGTCTCTGGGCACCAAATACCGAAAACCCTGAATCGCAAGATTCAGGGTTTTTTTATGCCTGCGATTTGACCCCCTCCTCTCTTCGTCCTTCGATACACCCGGATTCCAGCTGTACTGGAAAAAACCCGAAATCTGTATCTCTCCGTGTAGATGGCGTTTCGCCAATACTTCAAGCAAGCCTTGGCGAGCCAATGACTGGCTCTACTTTGCGCCCCGCAACACTCTGGACTCCTGTAGCCCTCAGAGCGCAAACCCTGATTTTTTGAATCGATCGGCGTCGCCCGCAAGGTCACTTCCTGTCCAGCAAAAAAATCTGAACCCAACCCACAGGCGAACTGCAGTTAGTGCTTTTCAAACATTCCAGGATGAATGCTGGCGCCCCCGTGCGCCCGGCAAAAGAGCGAAACGGACGACGTATGATCAAGCAACTCATCAATGAAGACAGTTATGTGCAGATCGGCGATCTTTGCAGCGCAACGATCCAGCTGAAAATCGAAGGACTGAATCCCGCCGGCTCCATCAAGCTGAAGACCGCGCACGCGCTGATCACTGATCTTGAAGTCCGCGGACTGATCAACCACAAGACACGCCTTATCGAATCCTCATCGGGGAATCTGGGCGTTGCGCTGGCCATGGTCTGCGCGGCCAAGGGTTACCAGTTCGTTTGCGTAATCGACCCGAATATTTCCGCGCCGAACCGCAAGCTGATTCACGCCCTTGGCGCGCAAATGCTCATGGTCGATCAGCGTGACGAGAACGGCGGTTACCTGAATTCGCGGATTCGCCTGATCGAACAACTGGTCGCTGACAACGCCGACTACATCTGGCTCAACCAGTACAAGAATCCGACCAACCCCCTCGCCCACTATCAAGCGACTGCCGGGTCCATCGCGCGCAAGTTTCCCCAGGTGGATTACCTGTTCGTCGGCGCGGGAACCACTGGCACGCTAATGGGCTGCAAGAACTACTTCGCCGAACATCATCCGCAGACCAAAGTCATTGCCGTCGATACCGTCGGCTCGGTGACGTTCGGCCTGCCGGGCGGCACGCGCCATATTCCGGGGCTCGGCACCAGCCGCCTGCCGGAGATATTCGAGTCGTCGGGCATTCACGACTTCCTGTCGATTCCCGAGGAACAGACGATCAAGGTCTGCCGTTGGCTGGCGCAACGCTACGGCCTGCTCTTCGGCGGCTCCACCGGCACTGTGCTCGCCGGCATCCGCCAGTGGGCGCCGCATATCCGGCCCGACGATGTCGTGGTGGCGATCTCCCCCGACATGGGTGAGCGCTATCTCGAAACCATCTACTCCGACGACTGGGTCACCCAGCGGATCGGCGCAACCGCACTGCAGCCCCTTTTCCCTGAAATCGCTCTGGCACTCTCGGCGTAATCCTCATGACCACACAGAATCCGATCCAGCCGTTCCACGTCATCCCCGGCGCTGTCGTCAAAGACATCCTCAACGGGCTGCGGCATGCAACCATCGACATGGTGGCGCAGACCTACCTGACCCACGAGCGTGGCGAAACCGTTAACCCCGACAGTTATTTTCTGCGTTTCCCTGCGCAACCGGCGAACCGGATCATTGCGCTGCCGGCGGCCATCGTCGACAGCGAGGGCGATCAATCCGTCTCCGGGATCAAGTGGATTGCCAGTTATCCCGACAACATCAAGTCAGGCATTCCGCGCGCATCTGCCGTGCTGATTCTCAACGACCCGCAGACCGGTTATCCCTACGCCCTGCTCGAAGGTGCGCTGATCAGTGCCGTGCGCACGGCGGCGTCGGCGGTATTGGGTGCCTGGTGGCTGAATGGCCAGAACCGCCACGCGGCGACACTTTCGATCATTGGTGGCGGGGTAATCTCAAGAAATATCCTCGAGACTTTCGTCGCGGACGACTGGTCCTTCGACAGCGTGGGCATTCACGATCTCAACGCCGAATCGGCGCAAGCCCTCGCGGAATTTGGCGAACAACTGGGCCTGCCGGATGTGCGTCTGCTGTCGCTCGAAGACGCACTGACAGCCGACATCGTGGTGTTCGCCACCAGCGCGGGCGAGCCCTACGTAAAAGGCCAGGGCACGTTCCGCCCGGGGCAGATTGTTCTGAACATCTCGCTGCGGGATATCGGCGCCGAAATCATCGAGGAAAGTTACAACTACTTCGACGACATCACCCATTGCCTGAAGGCCAATACCTCACCGCATCTGGCCGAGCAGCAATACGGCCATCGCGACTTTGTCACCGGCACAGTGGCGCAGCTGATTCGCGGTGACCTGCATGTCGCCCAAGACAAACCGCTGATCTATTCGCCATTCGGCATGGGCATTCTCGATCTCGCGATTGGCCGGATGATCCACGACATTGCGGTGGCGGCCGGTACGGCAATTGCCATCCCGTCATTTTTTGGCGAGGAGCGCAGATGGTGAAGGCGCCTGTGCACATCGGCCTGGTCGGCTGCGGTTCGCGCGGAATGTCGGTATTCGAGCGCCTGTTGAGCCGCGCCGAGGAACGCCCGCAACAACCGGTCGTCATCGACATCTTCGAGCCCAACGTGCTCGGCAGCGGCGCGCACTGGCCCGATCAACCGGACTACCTGTTGCTCAACACCGTCGCCGGTCAGCTCGGGGTATTTCCCGACGCAGCAGCGTTCGGTGATCTGACCGACGCCCGGGAACGGCCAGGGCCGGACTTTCTCGCGTGGTGCCGAGCACAGCGCGTCAAGGTTGACCCCGACAGCGGCCTGCTCGCCGCCGACGGTCGCGACGTCGAGCCGGAGGATTTTCTGCCACGGCACCTGCTCGGCGCTTATCTGGCCGACGCCTTCACGCGGATCCTCGCGACCGCACCCGCTTGGGTCACGGTCAATCTGAATCGGCATCAGGTCACGGCGGTCGAGCGCAACGAGAATCAGCAATACCTTCTGCTAACCGCAGAAGGCGCTGCGGTGACGGTGGATCGTCTGGTGCTGACCGTTGGCCACACCGGACGCCTGCGCCTGGCGGGGCAGAACCGGGTCGACAACGTTTACCCGCTGCCGGGCAGCCTCACCACCGTCGAGCCCGGCGAAACGGTGTTGATCGAAGGGTTGGGCCTGGGCGCCATGGACACCCTGGCGGCGCTGACGGCTGGCAGAGGCGGGATCTACAAACCCATGGCTGATGGCAGTCACACTTACCAGCCTTCGGGTCAGGAGCCGGTGATCTTCATTCAGTCGCGGGACGGGCTGCCGTTTCGCACGCGTCCCAATGGCTTGATCGGCTTCCCCCGCCATAGCGCCGTGCTGCTCACGAGCGAGCGTATCGAGTCGTTGCGGCTCAACGCGCACAACCGCCGACTGGATTTCGAACGGGACATTCTGCCGCTGATGCTGCTGGAGATGCGTGCCGCTGCGGTCGCCGTTCTGCATAAACCTTCAGCGCCGCAACAGCTGCTTGAGCAGCTCAGAACCGTCAGCGTTGCCGGCCCTGCCGGTGTGGCCGCTTGTGAAGCCTTGCTGCGCGAGTTCGAAGCGATTGCCGGCGCAATCAGTCCGCTGGAGCTGATCAGCCACAAACTGCCCGACAGCGTCACGCCTTACAACTATCACGCATGGATTTACGACACCCTCGAAGCCGACTTGCATGAAGCACGTCTGGGACGCGGCGCGTCGCCGATCAAAGCCGCCATCGAAGTCTGGCGCGACTTGCGTGACCGGCTGCGTGAGGCGGTCGATTTCGACGGGCTCACCGAAGATTCGCATCGGCAGTTCTATGGCCGCTGGCACAAGGCGATCAACCGTCTGGTCGCCGGCCCGCAGAAGGAGCGCCACGCCGATCTGCTCGCGCTGTGTGATGCCGGCCTGCTGACCTTCCTCAAGCCCGGCTCACGCCCCGCGATCGATCACTTCAAGCGAGTCGCCGGTTACGTGCAGAGCAGCGGCGTCACCCACAGCGACTGCGCACCTGTGCGCGACCTCGCGCGCCTGGGCCTTGTGCGTCCACGCACCGATGTGCCGGGCATCGACGGCATCGATGTCGACGCGGCGTCCAACCCCAAGTCGAACAGCGGCGAAGCGGTGCGTGACATCTGGGTGCTGGGACCGCTCGCCGAAGGCTCTTGCTATTACAACCACTACGTCACCTCGGCGGGCGCACCTTCGCGGCTGTTCATGGACGCCCATCGAGTCGCCACCGCCATCCTTGAGACAGGAACTCGCGCATGAAACTCTACTATCAGACGCATTCGCCGTACGCCCGCAAGGTGTTGGTGCTGGCTCACGAACTTGGCATCGCATCGAGCCTTGAGGTGATACATCACGAGACCAGCCCGACTTCACCGAACGCGACCATTTACCAGGCCAACCCCTTGGGTAAAGTGCCGGTGCTGATGCTGCCCGACGACACCGCACTGTTCGATTCCATCGTGATTTGCGAATACCTCGATGACCTGAGCAACGGCCGTAAATTCATCCCGGCCAGCGGCCCCGAGCGCTACAAGGCGCTGCGCCTGCAGGCATTGGCGCAGGGCATGTGCGACGTCGGCATCAAGCTGCGCTGGGAAGTCGAGCGGCGCCCCGAGGCTTTGCGCTATCCGGCGTACGCGGACGGCCAGGCCTACAAACTCAAGGAGGCGTATCGCTTCATCGAAGAGCACGTCGACCTCAATGGCCCGATCACCGTTGGCCACATCGCCTTGGCGACCGCGCTGGACTGGATCGCTTTCCGTCAACTCTCGGACTTCTCGGCGCAAGCACGCCTGAGCGAGTGGTATCAGACGTTCTGCCAGCGCGCGTCCATGCGGGCGACCGAGTACAGCGGACAGACGCACGATTAAGCCAAGGAAACCGCTATGAGCTCTCTCTTGCTGCAAATGTCACCGATCGCGCTGGTGATCGCGCTGATCCTGATCCTCCGGCGTCCGCCGGTACAGGCCGCGCTGGCCGGTGTGGTGCTGGTCCTGGTGCTGTGGGCACTGGGCGCTGCCGGGCCGGTGTCGGCGGCGATCTCCTCGGCGATTTTTCAGGACACCACGATCCTGTTTCTCAGCACCGCGTGCGTCATCGTCCCAGGGCTGGCCTTCGTCATTCTGGTCGAGCGCGGCGGCGCGCCACAGGCCATCGGCGCGTGGGTCAAGGAACTCGGCTGGACACCCCCGGCGCAGGTGATTTTCATCGTGCTGGGTCTGGCGCCGCTGCTGGAAGCGATGACCGGCTTCGGCGTTTCGCTGATCGCCACGGTGCCGCTGCTGATGGGGCTTTTCACTCGCCAGTCGGGGATGAAAATCGCCCTCGCCGGCATGGTCATCATGCCGTGGGGCACGCTGGGTCTGGCAACGGTGATCGGCGCCTTGCTGGCACATTTGCCGGCGCAAACCCTCGGTAGCCATTCAGCGCTGATCAGCGCGCCGGTGTTCCTCTGCCTGGCGTCGCTGGCCTTGTGGCAGGCCGGCATCCGCAGGATTACTCCGTGGCTGGGGCTGATCGTCGTGACCGCCCTGTTCGTTGCCGTGCTGTATTGCGTCAACCTGTGGGTCGGCCCGGAAGTTTCCGGTGTGCTGGCCGGGCTGGCCGTGGCTTGCGTCGGCCTGGGCATCTCCTGGGCGCAACGGAAAAAACTGGTGCGCTGGCCGAGCGCGGCATGGCCTTATCTGGCCTTGCTGGGAGTGATTGTGGCGTCGCGCGGACTGTTCGTGCTGTCGGGTTGGGATGGCCTGTGGGTCATCAGGGGCGAACACGTTTCATGGAAGCCGCTGGCGTCTCCAGGGCTGGCGCTGCTGATCGTGACCGTGCTGATGGCGTTCAGGCAAACCGCGAGCGCGGGTTTCCCGTGGCCAGCGCTGTTCAACCGGGCGAAGTTTCCGGTCACGACAATCTTCCTGTTCCTGCTGCTGTCCCAGGTGATGGTCAACGCTGGATTCCTCGTCGAGGCGCAAAGCGCATTGCAATCCATGTCGGGTATTTCGCTGGCGCCGACGATCGCTCTGCTGGCGGGGATTGCCGGTTATGTCACCGGCTCCAACGTCGGCGGCAACACGCTGGTGATGCCGTCCATTGCCGCGCTGAGCAGCGAACACGGGGCGTGGCTGGCGGCAATGGTCAACAGCGCCGCCGGCCATGGCGCACTTGGCTCGCTGTCGATCCTGTCATTGATCACCGGACTTGCCGGGGCCAACCGCCAGGAAGAAAACAGCCTGATCCGCTTCGCCTTCGGTCTGGTGGCGCTGAACATCGTCATAGTTGCTGCAACGGGGATCGTTTTGCTCTACTTTCTGTGAATTGTTTCGAATCATCACAGAGAACTTATGGACAGGTTTGATTTGCCGGACAAGCGCTGGCGGATAGTCAAGGACTGGATTATTCGCCAGATCGACAGCGGTGACCTGGCGGCCGAAGCGAAACTGCCGTCAATCCGCGTTCTGGCGCGGATGTTCGAGACCAGCATCACCACGGTGCAGCGGGCACTGGCCGACCTCGAGGCCGACGCCTACGTCACGACGGTGCCGCGCGTCGGCTACTTCGTCTCGGCATCAGGGCGGGCAAAACCGTCCGGCGCTTTCGACTTTTCCAGTGTCACCGTCAACGTCAATCATGCGGTGGTTGCGATGCTCTCCGAGGCGGCCTCGCGCACCACCGCATCGCTGAATTCGGCCGTCCTGCACAGCGATCTCACGCCCAACGTGTTGCTCAACAAATGCCTCTCGGTGTTGGCCGCCAGGACCGACAACGCGCTGAGCGGTCTGGTCGCGCCACCCGGCCTGCCGGCGCTGCGAAGGCGTATTGCCGGCCTGATGCTGACCCGCGGTGTAGTCTGCGGGCCGGACGATATTCTGGTGACGTCGGGCGACACCATCGCTCTCGAACTGGCCCTCGAAGCCGTCGCGTCGAAAGGCGCTACAGTCGCCATCGAAACCCCGACCTATTACGGCATTCTGCAGACCATCGAACGCCTGGGCATGCGCGCCTTGCCGATCCGCACCGACGGCCGCACGGGCCTGGATGTCGATCATCTGGAAGAAGCTCTGAAGCAAAAAAAGGTCGCGGTGATTTTTCTCAACCCGACGCTGCAGAATCCGCGTGGCTTCATCATGCCCGACGAAGCGCGCGCGCGACTTTCAAGGATCGCCCGGGAAGCGGATGTGCCGATCATCGAAGACGACATCTTCTTCGACCTGGTGCCCGAAGCTGATCGGCCGCGCGCCCTCAAGAGCTACGACAGCAGCGGCCAGACGATCTACTGCTCGTCCTTTTCCAAAACCATCGCGCCGGGTTATCGCGTCGGCTGGTGTCTGGCCGGCAAATACCGCAATGCCATCCTCGCGCAGATGTTTTCGCGCAACCTGGCCGTTTCCAGCCTGGCGCAAAATGTTCTCAATGAATTCATCGGCCGTGGCTACATGGACGAGCACTGCGCCAGATTGAGGTCGCAACTGTCCTCGCTGGCGAGTTTTGTCGAAGCACTGGTGCGCACGGATTTCCCGCTCGGGACCGTCTATGTGCCACCGCGCGGCGGCTTCATCCACTGGATCGAAATGCCGACACACACCGACATGCCGGCGCTGCAGCAATTGGCCACGGAGCGTGGTTGCCACGTGGCTGGCAGCGGCATCTTTTTCGCCGACGGCCAGGCTTCCACAGGCGTGCGCATTTGCCTCGGCACTACGCTGACCCCGGCGGTGATCGGCATTCTCAAGGTGATCGCCGAATGCGCCCACCTTGCCGCACGCCCGACGAGCCCGCGGCAGATGCCGACTGAACAGCTGCAAGAGCTGGCAGTTTCCTGACCGGCTTGCGCGAGCCCTGCTTATGAATCAGAAAAGAACCCGTATTCGCTTGCCGCATCCCCGGCCGTATCGCCCGAGCCGCTGGACATTCTGGCTGACGGTGCTCGCGGGAGTGCTGATCGCCTTTGCCGTGTGTCTGTCGATCTACACGCTTATCGAGAGCTGGGTCAGCGGTTCCATCACCACCAACAATCGCGGACCGCGCAGCACCTACACCTTGGCACTGCAACCTCGGCGATACTGGTTCGAGTTCATGTGGCAGAGCTTCTGGACCGCGTTCATGTTGGCCATCGGTGTGTTCGGGCTGTGGATTTATCGCAAAGGACGGGTGCGTGAGCAGAGGCCGAAGGGCAAGCGCTCGCGATGATGCAACTGGGGCGCTTTTTTGAAGCAGCCTCTTACCTGCCTGTTCCTTTCATTCCAGCGCAACACCAGATCGCTCACCGCAGCGCCGCCAACTCTGCGGCGATTGACTGGGCAAAAGTACGAAATGGACTACGGACATTTACCCTGTTACGCGCCTTCCGGTGGCAATGTCCTGCAACGCCTGTCCCACCCTTCCTTCCGAACTCGCAGGTTCGCCCGACATACCTGCGCCGCCTTCCCCGGCATGCTTGCGTCTCTGTTTCCAGAATGCGGAAGACCCGATGAGCCAGCTCAAATCTGCTGATACGCAAGACCATAAAATCGATTCACTGCTGGGCGAACTGGGCGAGCTGATTCGCCAGGCGCGGCAAAAAGTGCTACGCGCGGTCGATACGATTCAGGTGCAGACCTGTTGGCAAATCGGCCGGCATATCGTCGATTTCGAACAGAAAGGCGCTCAGCGTGCGGGTTATGGCCAGCAGTTGCTCGCGCTGCTGGCGAAGGATCTAACGGGGCAATTCGGGAAGGGATTTGATGAGCGCAATCTGCGATATATGCGTAGCTTTTATCAGTCTTTTCCAATTTGGAACGCAGTGCGTTCCGAATTGAGCTGGACCCACTACCGCCGCCTGCTACGCGTCGAGAACGAGAAAGCGCGCCTGTGGTACATGAACGAATGCGCCGACCTCAACTGGTCAAGCCGCGCCCTTGATCGTCAGATCCTGACGCTCTACTACGAGCGCCTGCTGATGAGTCAGGACAAAGCCGAGGTGGTGGAGGAAGCCACGACCAACATCGACGCGATGAAATGCAATCCGCGGGAATTCATTCGCGATCCGGTCATGCTCGAATTCCTCGGCCTGCCCTCGGCAGGCAAAGTCAGGGAAAGCGGACTCGAACAAGCCCTCATCGATCACTTGCAAAGCTTTCTGCTTGAACTTGGCAAAGGCTTTTCCTTTGTCGCCCGCCAACAACGCATCAGCACTGACGGCGTCGACCTCTATATCGATCTGGTGTTCTACAACTACCTGCTCAAGTGCTTCGTGATCATCGACCTGAAACGCGGCAAGCTCAGCGCCCGCGATGTCGGGCAGATGGACATGTATGTGCGCATGTACGACGAGCTCAAGCGCAGCGAAGGTGACAAGCCAACCGTCGGTATCATTCTGAGCGCGGAAAGCAATGACTCGGTGGCGCGCTATTCCATGCTCAAAGGCAATGAGCAACTGTTCGCCAGCAGCTACAAGACGATACTGCCGAGCGAAGAAGAGTTACGTGCTGAACTCAACCGCGAACAGGCGTTGATCGAAGAACGCATGCTCATTCAATCCAGTGAATGAACCGGCCGGATTGTTCTTGATCAGCGCGGCGACTATGGTTGGCACCTAACCGCCGAGGTCAAGCGCCATAGGCAGCAAGCCCCCATTCGAGTTGGAAGACGCAGAGTTGAGCCAACCAGTTTTGACTGCAGCTGAAGGCACGTCCTTCAAGGAAACTGCCGACGACGGCTACGCACTCGGCGGCTTCACCTGGCGCCACAGTTCGCCCGATCCACAGCGCCCGGTGGTCATCATCAACGCCGCCACCTCGGTGCGCTGTCGCCATTACTCAAGGTTCGCAGCCTATCTGTTCAGTCACGGCTTCGACGTGATGACCTACGACTACCGGGGCATTGGCGAATCACGCAGCGAATCGATCAAAGGGCTGTGCGCTTCGTGGACTGACTGGGGCGCTCTGGATTTCGAAGCGATGCTCAAACGCGCGCAGCGGGAGTTTCCCGGTCAGCCAATCGATGTGGTCGCCCATAGTTTCGGCGGTTGCGCGGCGGGCTTGGCGGAGTCGGGCAAGGTGATCCGACGGTTGGTAACCGTCGGTGCGCAGTTCGCTTATTGGCGCGATTACGCCCCTGAACAGCGCTGGCGGATGTTCGGCAAGTGGCATGTGATCATGCCTTTGATGACGCTGCTCTGCGGCTATTTTCCAGGCAAGCGGATCGGCTGGCTGGAGGACACGCCAACCGGCGTAGTCTGCGACTGGAGCACACCCACTGCACGGTACGAGGATCGTCCAAGCGGTCGGGTGCTGATGAAAAAGGCGGGCGCCCTGCCCTTCGATGGCGTCCGCGCGCAGACCCTCGCCATCAGCCTCAGCGATGATCCTTACGGAACGATCCCGGCGATCGAACGCCTGCTCGGCTACTTCAGCAACGCGGCAAAAACCCATCTGCGCATTGCGCCGCAGGACATCGGCGAACGACAAGTCGGACATTTCGGCTTTTTTCGCAGCGCATACCAAGCCACACTATGGCCCATTGCTCTGACCTGGCTGCAGACCGGCGCACTGGCCGCCGATACACCCGGCCGACAAGTGCCACGCAGCTGAGCCCCTCTCAACGCACGACGGAACACATCATGGCCTCCGCCAACAAGCAGCAAAAACGCGCCACCCGGGCCAAAGCCAAGGCCAAGCAGAACCGCACCAAGCGCGCCGAAGCGCCGGTCGAGCTGGACCCGAACGACGACCGCATCGACTTCGAATCGGTGGACTTGACCGAGCTGTTCAAGAAAATGATCGACGCCGAAAAGATCAGTCAGCAAGCCATGTGCAGCGCGTTCCTCGAAGATCCGCTACTGGAACTGGTGTACGAGCAGGAAGGCGAAGAAGGCGCGATGGATTTCATACTCGCCGCGCTGATCGAGTATCGCCAATGGTCGCAGGAAACCGACGAGGCCGGCGCGCTGGCGTGGATCGAATCTCCGGCATTCCAAGCTGACTATGTAGCGGCATCCGACGCGATCGCGGCACAAACCCAACAGAAGAACTGAGCTCCCATGGCATCCCTGAACAAGCAACAGAAACGCGCCAAACGCGCCAAGGCCAAAGCCAAGCAGATCCGTATGGTCGGGCGCAAACCGCTGGATCAGGACGAAGAGCTCGGCCACCTCGCCGAGCCGATCCCGGAATACACCCTGGCGATGTTCAGCAAAATGCGCGACGCCGAAGCCGTCAGCCGCAACGAAATGCTGCTGACCCTGCTGCGCGAACTGGCCTTCATCATCGTCGACCATCCTGAACTGCTCGACATGGAAAACGCCGACAACGAAGGCATGGCCGCCACCAACCTGGCCGCCGATATGCTCATCGACTACCGCATGTGGGCCGACGGCATGACCATCGAACAGGCCCAGGCCTGGCTGAGCGAGCCGCAGTTCATTACGGATTTCGGCGTGGCGCTGGATGCTTATGGCAAGTCGGTAGAGCCCCAGGAAGACAAGAGCGAATAAGCCCTTCTCAGAAACAAAAAACGGCCGCTAGTCATCCCTGACAGCGGCCGTTTTTGTTTGGATGGCCTAGCTACTCTTTGTCCGGTGACGATGTATATCCCATTGACATATCCCCAGCACGATCTATCCTGAGCTAATCACAGGAACAGACCCGGGAGCTCGAATATGGAGCAGACCACAATTTTCATGAGCAACAGAAGTCAGGCAGTCCGACTGCCAAAGGCAGTTGCGATGCCCGGCGACGTTAAACGAGTGGAAGTCATCGCGATTGGCAGAACACGCGTCATTACGCCTGCTGGAGAAAGCTGGGATAGCTGGTTTGATGGCGACAGCGTCAGCCCTGATTTCATGGCTAACCGTGAGCAACCCACTGAACAGGAGCGCGAGTCGTTCTGATGATCAAGTACATGCTGGATACAAATATCTGCATCTTCACCATCAAGAACAAACCACAAATTGTCCGGGAAGCCTTCAATCGACATTCCGGGCAGTTGTGCATCAGCGCTATCACGCTTATGGAGCTTATTTACGGTGCTGAAAAGTCGGCGGCCCCGGAGAAAAATCTGGCAATTGTTGAAGGATTTGTCGCGCGACTGGATGTCTTGCCTTTCGATAACGACGCAGCCGCACAGGCCGGGATGGTTCGATCTGAACTCGCGAAGGCTGGAACGCCGATCGGGCCATACGACCAAATGATCGCTGGCCACGCACGCTCACTTGGACTCATTGTAGTGACGAACAACGTACGGGAGTTTCAACGCGTTTCCGGTTTGCGAATCGAGGACTGGGTTTAACCTGACTGGAAAGCTCAGAAACAAAAACGGCCGCTAGTCATCCCTGACAGCGGCCGTTTTTACATCACGCGTTACGACTCAGTTCAACACCACCGCACCACGCTTCTCCAGCTTGCGACGGCGCGACACCAGCAGACCAGCGGCTACCACCATCAGGCTCAGCAGGCCCGTGGCAAGGATTTCCACGCGGTGGGCTTCCTGGAACAGCATGATGGTCAGCGCGGCGACAATGAAGATGATCACCGCCCAGGTCAGCCCGGGGAACAGCCACATGCTGAAGACGATTTTCTCGCCGCGCGCCATGCGCTGTTTCCGCATGCGCAGTTGCGAGAAGGCGATCACCAGGTACACCAGCAGGGCGATGGCGCCGGAGCTGGCCAGGAGGAATTCAAACACCGCGGCCGGAGCCACATAGTTGGCGAAGGTGCAGAGAAACGCTGCGCCGGTCGACAACATCACCGCCCAGTAAGGCGTACCGCTCTTGTTGGTGCGGGTCGACATGGCCGGGGCATCGCCGCGCTTGCCGAGGGAAAAGAGCATGCGCGAGGAGGTGTACAGCGCCGAGTTCAGGCAACTGGTCACTGCGACCAGTACGACGATGTCGACGATCATCTTGGCGTTGGGAATGCCCATGCGCTCAAGTACGGTCTGGTAGGAACCCAGGTTGGCCAAGGTAGGATCGTTCCACGGCACCAGCGCAACCACGATGAAAATCGACACCAGATAGAACAGGCCGATCCGCCAGATCACCGAGTTGGTCGCTTTGGAAATCTGCTTGCCAGGGTCCTTCGATTCCGCCGCTGCGATGGTGACGATTTCGGTACCCATGAACGAGAACATGGTGGTCAGGATCGCGCCCAGCACAGCACCCATGCCATTGGGCAGAAAGCCGCCGCTGTCGAACAGGTGCGAAACGCCACTGACCTGGCTGGTCGGCAGGAAGCCGAAAATCGCTGCAAGGCCGAGGCCGATGAAGCCGATGATCGCAAGCACCTTGATCAGGGCGAACCAGAACTCGAACTCACCGTAATTCTTCACGCTGAACAGGTTGGTCACGGTCAGCAGCATGGTGATCACCAGCGCGAAAGCCCAAATGTCGACACCCGGGAACCACGCATGCAGGATGGTCGCGGCGGCGTTGGCTTCCAGCGGAATCACCAACACCCAGAACCACCAGTACAGCCAGCCGATGGTGAATCCGGCCCAGTGACCGATCGCGCGATCAGCGTAAGTCGAGAACGAACCGGTGTCCGGCGAAGCCACGGCCATCTCGCCGAGCATGCGCATCACCAGCACCACCAGAGTACCGGCAGCGGCGTAGGCCAGCAGCACGGCCGGGCCGGCGGCAGCGATGGCGTGGCCGGAGCCGACGAACAGACCGGCGCCGATCACACCGGCGATCGACAACATGGTCACATGACGCGGTTTGAGCCCCTGTTCGAGGCCAGTGGAGCTTGGGGTACTGCTCATAGAGACTACCTTTGCAAGGAAAGCGAGTGCGTCCGGCGCGTCTGTAAATTCTTTCTCGTAAAAAGAATCCAACGGCCTGTTCCTTATTCTGCACGCAATATTTGCGCCAAAATGTTTCAAGTCCTTGAGGGCCGGGGGCTCCGGCATCCGGTGCAAGTCCTTGAGTTTAATGGCTATTCGCCAGAACGTTACCCGGCGACTCACTTTCAAGACGAATTCGCGCACCAGAAACACACAGATAAAGTGTGCGGCGCACAGAAAAAGGGCGAATAAGGAACGTTCGGCCGGATAGCGCTTCCAACACCCCGCCAAAGCTGGCAACATCGCGCCTTTTTTTACGCGGCACCCACGGGTTTGCACGATCAAACACCCGTTCGGTTGTTGACGGGGCGACAGTCTGCTGCGCCGATGCGACAACCCGCCACATGCCACCCGTTTACCGCTCGTAGCGCTGTTGGCTGCCATTGAAACGCTATGCTAGCTTGGCCGCCTCGCCAGGAAGGCCCGCCAACAGCAGGAGCGCAACATATATGAGGAACGCACATGGCTGAGGCCACGCCCGCGCTTGAAATCCGCAACTTGCACAAACGCTACGGACAGCTGGAGGTGCTCAAAGGCATCTCGCTGACCGCCCGCGACGGCGACGTGATCTCGATCCTCGGCTCTTCCGGTTCCGGCAAGTCCACGTTCCTGCGCTGCATCAACCTGTTGGAAAACCCGCACCAGGGCCAGATCCTGGTGGCCGGTGAAGAACTCAAGCTTAAAGCCGCGAAGAACGGCGAACTGGTCGCCGCCGACGGCAAACAGATCAATCGTCTGCGCTCGGAGATTGGTTTTGTATTTCAAAACTTTAATCTGTGGCCGCACATGAGCGTGCTCGACAACGTCATCGAGGCCCCGCGCCGCGTGCTCGGCCAGAGCAAGGCCGAAGCCATCGAAGCCGCCGAAGCGTTGCTCGCCAAGGTCGGCATCGCCGACAAGCGCCACGCCTACCCGGCGCAATTGTCCGGTGGTCAGCAACAACGCGCAGCGATCGCCCGCACGCTGGCGATGCAGCCGAAGGTGATCCTGTTCGACGAACCGACCTCCGCGCTTGACCCGGAAATGGTTCAGGAAGTACTTAGTGTCATCCGCGCATTGGCCGAAGAAGGCCGCACCATGCTGCTCGTGACCCACGAAATGGGCTTCGCCCGCCAGGTTTCCAGCGAAGTGGTGTTCCTTCATCAGGGCCTTATAGAAGAGCAAGGATCGCCACAGCAGGTGTTCGACAACCCACTTTCGGCGCGCTGCAAACAATTCATGTCCAGCAACCGCTAACGGAGCAACATGCATGCAGAATTTCAAAAAGGTCTTCCTGGCCGCCGCCGTCACCCTCGCGTTCAGCGCCGGTGCCATGGCTGAAACCCTGAAGATGGGCATCGAAGCGGCCTACCCGCCGTTCAACAATAAAGACGCCAGCGGCCAAGTGGTCGGCTTCGACAAGGAAATCGGCGACGCCCTGTGCGCGAAGATGAAAGCCGAATGTTCCGTCGTCACTTCCGACTGGGACGGCATCATTCCGGCGCTGAACGCGAAGAAGTTCGATTTCCTGATTTCCTCGCTGTCGATCACCGAAGATCGCAAAGCCGCAGTGGACTTTACCGACCCGTACTACTCGAACAAATTGCAGTTCATCGCGCCGAAGAACGTCGACTTCAAAACCGACAAGGACTCGCTCAAGGGCAAGACCATCGGCACCCAGCGCGCAACGCTGGCCGGCACCTGGCTGGAAGACACCTACGGTGACGATATCAAGGTCAGCCTCTACGACACCCAGGAAAACGCCTACCTCGACCTGACCTCCGGTCGTGTCGACGCGATCCTCGCCGACAAGTACGCCAACTATGACTGGCTGAAAACCGACGCTGGCAAGAACTACGAGTTCAAGGGCGACCCGGTAGTGGAAAGCGACAAGATCGGTATCGCCGTGCGCAAGGGTGACAACGAACTGCGCAACAAGCTGAACGCCGCGCTGAAGGAAATCGTCGCTGACGGTACCTACAAGAAAATCAACGACAAGTACTTCCCGTTCAGCATCTATTGATCTGACCTGTGGGACCGGCGCCGCGATGAAGCGGCGCCGGCTCCCGACTTTGCCTGCCGCAATTTGAACAGAAACCCATGATTATCGACCTCTACGGATTCGGCCCGGCGCTCGCCGCTGGTGCGCTGATGACCGTCCAACTGGCCCTCACCGCCCTGTGCCTGGGCCTGGTGCTCGGCCTGCTCGGCGCCTTGGCCAAGACTTCCCCGTACAAGCCGCTGCAATGGCTTGGCGGTACCTACTCGACACTGGTGCGCGGCGTCCCGGAATTGCTCTGGGTGCTGTTGATCTACTTCGGTACGGTCAACCTGATGCGCGCCCTCGGTGAGTACTTCGGCAACCCCGACCTGCAACTCAACGCTTTTGCCGCCGGTGTCATCGCACTGGGTTTGTGCTTCGGCGCCTACGCCACGGAAGTGTTTCGTGGCGCCCTGCTGGCCATTCCCAAGGGCCACCGTGAAGCCGGCCAGGCCCTGGGCCTGTCGAAATGGCGGATTTTCACCCGGCTGATCATGCCGCAGATGTGGCGCATCGCCCTGCCGGGCCTGGGCAACCTGTTCATGATCCTGATGAAAGACACCGCGCTGGTATCGGTCATCGGTCTGGAAGAAATCATGCGTCACGCGCAGATCGGTGTGACCGTGTCAAAACAACCGTTCACCTTCTATATGGTCGCGGCGATCATGTACCTCGGCCTGACAGTGCTGGCGATGACCGGCATGCACTTGCTGGAAAAACGCGCCGCCCGCGGCTTTGCGAGGAGCGCGCAATGAACTGGGAAGTCATCATCAAGTGGCTGCCAAAACTGGCACAGGGCGCGACCCTGACGCTGGAACTGGTCGCCATCGCGGTCATTGCCGGCCTGCTGCTCGCCATTCCGTTGGGCATCGCCCGCTCTTCGAAGCGCTGGTACGTGCGCTCGCTGCCTTACGCCTACATCTTCTTTTTCCGGGGCACGCCGTTGCTGGTGCAGCTGTTCCTGGTCTATTACGGCCTGGCGCAGTTCGACGCCGTACGTGAAAGCGCGTTGTGGCCGTACCTGCGCGATCCGTTCTGGTGCGCGACCGTGACCATGACCTTGCACACAGCGGCGTACATCGCCGAGATTCTGCGCGGTGCCATTCAGGCGATTCCACCCGGTGAAATTGAAGCCGCGCGAGCCTTGGGCATGTCCAGACCGAAAGCGATGTTCTACATCATCCTGCCCCGTGCCGCGCGCATCGGCCTGCCGGCCTACAGCAACGAAGTGATCCTGATGCTCAAGGCCAGCGCCCTGGCCAGCACCGTGACCCTGCTGGAACTCACCGGCATGGCCCGCACGATCATTGCCCGCACTTATCTGCCGGTGGAGATCTTCTTCGCCGCCGGTGTGTTCTATCTGGTCATGGCTTACGTGCTGGTACGCGGCTTCAAGCTGCTGGAGCGCTGGCTGCGCGTCGATGCCTGCCAAGGCCGCTGATACTTCCCACGTGCTGACGGGCGAGGCCCTACTCGCCCGTTTCACGGCGCTGGATGCTTTTCTGATTGAGCATCAGGCGCTGTGGAAACCTCGACCGTTCACTCACCTACAACTTCCATGGGAAGCGTCCTACCCGGAGTTGTCTGCGTGGCTACGCGGGCGGTCGCTGGAAGATGCAGAACGCGCGCATAACCATCCTGCTGATCTTGTCGATGCGCCAGAGCCGTTCGCTTCATTGGCGAAGTTGTCGGCAGAGTTGAGTACGGTCGGTGAGTTTCCGGGGCATGCGCTTGAGGCTGCCGGGCATCGCTTGAATGTCGATGTGCCCGGGCGCAAGTGGCAGCAGATTGAAGCGTTTGCCAGTCGTTTGTCTTTCGCTTCGCCACCGACGCATTGGTTGGATTGGTGTTCAGGCAAAGGGCACTTGGGACGGCGCTTAATGGGGTCGGGGCAGCAACTGACTTGCGTTGAATACGATCCTTTATTGGTCGCCAGCGGTCAGGCACTGAGTCAGCGTCATCACTTGCACGCCCTGCATGTCGAACAGGATGTACTCGCGGCAGACGCCCCGGCCGTATTGAACGCCGCCCACACCCCCGTCGCCCTCCACGCATGCGGTGATCTGCACGTGCGCTTGATGCATTTGGCCAGTGCTGCCGGCTGCCAGCAAATGGCGATCGCACCGTGCTGTTACAACCGCATCAGTCGTAACGAATACCAGGCCTTGTCCTGCGCAGGATCGGCATCGCTTCTACAGCTCTCGCTGGAAGATCTGGCGCTGCCGATGAACGAAACCGTCACCGCCGGTGCGCGCGTCCGGCGCCAGCGTGACACATCGATGGCTCGTCGCCTGGCTTTTGACCTGCTGCAACGGCAAGTGCGCGGCGTCGATGAATACCTGCCAACGCCCTCCCTGCCCAGCGCCTGGCTGGACAAACCGTTCGCCGATTACTGTCGCGATCTGGCTGTGCTCAAAGAGTTATCCACAATCGGCGAGCCGGATTGGCCCGCACTCGAAGCAACCGGTTGGCAGCGGTTGGCCGAAGTGCGCAACCTGGAATTGCTTCGCGGATTGTTCCGCCGCCCCCTTGAGCTCTGGCTGAATCTGGATCGGGCGCTTTTCCTCGCAGAACAGGGATACGTCGTACGCCTCGGCACCTTTTGCGACACCTCACTCACACCCCGTAACCTACTGCTGCTCGCCGAACGCGCTTAAAACGTTACAGCCTGTGGATAACTCTGTTGATGGATTTGCCGTGGATCCAATATCTGCGCCTGTTTCGTCGCGTTAACAACACTGGTCATTTTTTGTTCACATGAATAAAAAACCTGTAAAACAGGGATTTGCGAACAAGATGAGAATGGGTTCACAACACCTCGCATAAGCCAGTATCCGCGCCCCTCAGTTGTGCATAAGCTGCCAATCAAAACGACATAACCGACGAATATTGGGCTAGCCGAGTGAATAATTGCGGGGTCCCGCAAGCCCAGACTCAACTGTACGCCCTGCATAGATGCCTCACTGCACGTGAGGTACAAAAGCTGCGTATAAATTTGCGCAGGGCCTGATTTTCCGGGAATGCAAAAATAGTCTGAATTCAGGGGTTTACAGGATCAACCCAATCGCTATAATCGTCGCCCACACGCCGGTATAGCTCAGTTGGTAGAGCAACTGACTTGTAATCAGTAGGTCCCGGGTTCGACTCCTGGTGCCGGCACCATACAAAACACAGCCCCTGCAGAAATGCAGGGGCTTTGTTGTTTCTGAGTCAGCCAAGAAGTCAACTATGGGGATCAGGCAGGATACAAATCCCGCAACGCCTCAGGATGCTGACTTGCCACCCGCAAGAGAGTCTGCGCTGCACCCGTCGGCTGCCTGCGCCCCTGTTCCCAATCCTGCAAAGTCCGCGCTTATGCCTCGCAGTATCTGCACGAGCCAAGCAAGGCACTGATCGATGATGTGGTGAAAGTAATGGATTCGCCACCAGAAAGGCATTGATGCAAACCGCCATTCGAAGCCCTCGTTGATGCGAGGGCTTTGTGCATTTCAGGCCTGCCGAAAACATGCCGGCCTTCCTCAAGGTCCCTTGGTGCGGGGACATATCCGACTTCCCTCCTGCATCTATCCAGACAACCCGCCAGCCACTGGAGCGTTCTTGGCCAACGCATCGGCCGCCCCGCAGCCAATTGGGAACTAACGCCGAGCGCAACACTCCCTTACAAAGCGCGGCGCTGTGGAAGAGTCATCCCGCTTCATCACGTCAGCACAACGGACTGAATGCATGACATGGACCAAGAGACCATCGATGAACTCAACATCAGAAACGCCAAACGGCTCCGCACGTTCGCAAATCAGGGACTTTTCTGACTGTCGAAACATTGCTCAAGGCGCTGTATTCATTATCGCGTCGGGCAACTCCGCGAAGGACTTTCCCATTGAACAGTTTGCCGACATCCCGATGATCACGGTGAACGGCGCGATATCCATGTTCATGGGAACAGGCATAAAGCCGTTCTTCTACGCATGCACCGATACCAGTTTTTCGCTACAACAACCTGAACTGTTTGCCTATGCGATGCGCACTAGTCAGCGTGTAGCTGTGTGGGCTAACCAGGCTCAGGAACTGATTGTTGAACCGACAGGTGATCTCTATTTGCTCAAGAAAGCGCCCAAACCAACCTTGACTGAATGGCTACTGCGCAACAACCAGGATCTGGTACGTAATCGAGCTGTTTGGGGTAGTCGAAACCGCAGTATCGGGTTCAGCAAAAACATGGCCCATGGTTTTTTTGATGCCCGCACAGTCTTGTATCTCGCACTCCAACTTGCCTATCACGCAGGCTTTTCAAAGGTGATTTTGGTGGGAGCGGATATGAACCAGTCCGCGGGGCGCTTTTACGAGACTGATGGAAGCTCTATCTCGCCGTGCGGTCTGGATCAGCATTTTCATTCCAGAATACTTCCATCTCTGAAACTCATGTCCGACAAAGTCGTCGGCAAAGAGTTTGCCGTTTACAACTTGTCGCCCTCTTCGCGAATTCCATCCAGCGTCATTCCTGTCACAACGCTCGACAAAGTCAAAGCGATAATTCAGACCTGACTGACCTCGAACACAAACGAAATTCTGCCCTCACTTGCGCTCCAGACATAGCGCAAGTGCTTGCCCTGCTTCGGAATCGATACCGCCGGCGGACGAAACGCCGCAACGCATTCATGCCCAGGCAACCGCACGCTGCTATAGAGCAAGCCCCACGACTCGACGTCGCGCAGTTGCCGCGCGAACAGCTGTGATGGGCCATAGGCCTCAGGATCAGGCTGATGCAGATGATCAAAGCCATGGCGAACGTCGTGCAGCGGCTTGATCACCTGATTGATGTAAGTACGCATGGTCAATTCGAGATCGGCTTCCCGGGTCGCGGCAAGAAAGCGTTCCTGATGAAAACAGGTTTCGGCGATGGCCGCAGCCTGGCTGCTGGCGGCGTAATAGACGCCGAAGGTGCCGTCACTGAAACGGCTGCGTTTGCCGACGTGAGTGAACGCAGCCATCACCGGGCTGGAACCGGGGCCGGACAGGCGATCTTTGGGACGTACGCGGGCGAGTACGCCGGCCTGTTCGATCAGGCGATCATTGGTCAGCGCTTCGATGGCGTAGGCAACTTCGAGGTCCTCGGGATCGAGGACATCTTCGAACAGCGCAATCGGCGGGAAGCTGCTGTTGACGATGCGATACGCCCGCGGCCATGGCACATCCACCGGCGCCGGTGCTTTCAACCGCGCACTCCGTCGAGGTAGCGGCGTACATCGGCGATATCGACCACCCGGCCCCCCAGCATGTAATCCAGCGCGGTTTTGCCATTGAACGGTGCCGCGGTGTTCGGGCTGCTGACCCACTTGTAGGCGCGCTCGCGACTATTGCTGAAGATGATGCTCAGCGCCTTGTGAATGCCCATCAGATAAGAGATGCGCTCAAGGGTATCGTTAGGCAGACGTACGTTCGGCAGGTGTTTGTATTTATAGAAGGTGGTGTTACCGACACCGCCCAGCAATGTGCGTTGCTGCTCAGCGCTGCAGCCCCAGCGCTCCATGAGGTTAAAGAAGAACTTCAGCGCGACGCGACCGGCTTCGGGGGCGTCGAGTTGTTCGCGTGGGGTGAGAGCTGGGGATGAGGTAGGCATAGACGCCTCCTGATTTTTTGTCTTAGCTGAAGACTAGTACATAACTGTAATTTTTTAGCGTTTTGATACACAAATGAACGAATCGTAATAATCAAACGCTCAGAAGCCGGAGTTAAGCCGGCTTATGTTTTTCTGCGCTATTTAAACAGTTCTGAATGACTCCCTAAACGATCCCAAGACTTCTTGAATTCAGAAGTCTGTGCACACTGTTTAGGCCGATCAGCGCGTTTTTGCGTTTTCTCCTGTTTCGCCATCAGCATTCCTTAGCATGTCGTCTATCGAGTCGAAACGCTGACGGATTTCTCGTGCTTCCATCATTGCGCGGGCCGTCTTCTCCGATGGAACTCGCACCTCGAAGGGAAGCCCCTGAGTAGCAACAACCTGTCGCAGAAAAAGTCGCATGGCGTCGCTAATGCTCAGCCCGCAAGCGTTCAAGACTTCAGTGGCACGCGCTTTCAAATCCTCATCAATGCGGCAGCGCACATCGGTAGTTTTCAGTAGTGCAGCCATTTCAATTACCTCATCGTGGTTTTGTAGCTACATCAGCGCTACCTCTACATTGTGTTCGGAGTGATCTTTGTGGGTCAATGCGAAGTTGATAGGTGGTTATCTACCACCATGGCTCGCATGCCAGACATCCATTTCAACTCCTTTGACTGTTGGGCGCTATCAGCTGAATCGTTACTTTACCTGAGACCTATCTGCGTATGACGCAGGCAAAAAGCTAGGAAGATGTAAGCTGTTTCTCTTCGAAAAAAATCTCCCCGCGCACCAAAACCACGCACTTTTTTGACCTTCATCACCCCCACTTCACCAAAAACCCCGATCCTCTGCCTCCAGCCATCGGCGGGGAAATCAATTCGCTACTAAATCCGCGACAACTATGCTCAGGTGCAGGAATATAGCCGGCATATGGCGCCGTTTCGGTCGTTTCGTAAACAACAATACCCAGCCCACTTCAGAGGGCATTACCCATGGATAGCAGAACCTTACGCAACCTCATGCGCATCGTGCAGACCGGCTCGTTGTCGGCCGCAGCCGAGCATTCGTGCCTGACCGTGCAGGCGTTGGCCGCACAGTTGAACAAGGTCGAAGAGCAGTTCGGTTTCCGCTTGTTTCGCCGCTCCAACAAGGGCCTGACGCTGACGCCGCAAGGTACGGAGCTCACGCCTTACATCGACAAAGTGTTGATCGCCACGCGACAGATGGAAGAAAAGGTCGAGGCGCTGAAGGTGCCCGGGCAGCGCACGTTGAAGGTGGCGTTGAACAACACGCTGTCGCCTGATTTCAACCGGCGCATGATCGGTCGCCTGATCGAGGTGTTTCCTGATTACCAGATGGAATTCAGCTACGCCGAGTCGATGGAAAACCTCAGCAAGCTGAGGAACGAAGATTTCGACCTTGCCGTGCTGATCGGCCCGCAGCGGCCGGGGCTGCCGAGCATCGTGCTGCCAGAGGTGCAGGTGCAGGTGGTCGGTGCGCATTGCGGTCAGGAAAACGATCCGCTGACTTTGCTGGGCAACAAGTTTCAGGTGCGTCCTGCGGAAGATTGTCCGTATTCCCACAGCTTCTTGCGGTTTCTCGACGCCGGGCTGGGCAATCACGAGAACGGCCAGCGCATGGTCTATTCCTGCAGCGAAACCCTGACGCTGTCGTTGATCACGCAGATGGATGCGGTCGGCATGGTCTCGCGTGAAGCGGCGCAGAAGAACGGTCTGACGATTTTTCCCGGTTTCGAGGATTTCCTCGAAGTGCGCCTGGCTGTAAACAATCCGGAGCTGTCGCACCAGGCGCTGAACGACGTCGTTGATCTGCCGCTACATGAACGAGCCGAGCGCAATGTACGCAGCCGTCCCCACCGCCACACTGAGAAAGAGGTTTTTGCTGAAATACGCACATAGCAACGTCGGAATCGCAGCATAGAATTCCGGGCGATCGAGCTGGATCTGCCGGTCCTTGATCAACAGGGGTGTGAGGCTGATCGCAGCGACGATCGCCACCGGCAGATATTCCAGCGCCCGTGCCACGAAGGGCGGCCAGTGGTCGGTGTTGATCTGCAGCGGCAAGGCGCGCGGCAGGAATGTCACCGCCATCATCAGCACCACCACCAGAATCAGGAACGTTTGGTCAGGCATACACCCACTCCGCAGCCCACAAACGTGGCGATAAATACGTTGAAGGGCGAACTGCCGATCAGGCTCAGCGCCCCCATGCAGACCACGGCGGCAGCGGCGGCGATCAGTTTGTTGCGCGTGTTGCACAGCGAGACCAGCACGTAGAGCATCATCGCCGTCAGCGCGTAGTCGAGCTGATATTTGATCAAGTGCGCCGCGTACTGCGCGCAGACCGCACCGAGCAAACCGCCGAGCACCCACGAGGTGTGACAGAACAGGTTGAAGCCGATCAGGTAACGCACGTTGACCGGCGCGCCTGTACCGAGCTTGACGCTATGAAAGGCGAAGGATTCATCCGTCAGGCCACCGGCGTAAGCCCAGCGCTCCATGCGGCTCAAGCCAAGGGCGCGCAGCGCCTTGGCCATGTACACCGACATCAGCATGTGCCGCGCATTGATCAGAAACGTGGTCAGCACAATGGTGGTCAGCGACGCACCGCTGGAGATCAGCGCCAGCGCGGCGAATTGCGAAGCGCCGGCATAGACGAACAAGCACATCGCTACTGGCAGCCACATCGGCAGGCCGGCGTTGACCGCCATCAGCCCGAAGACAAACGACACGGTGAAATACCCGGCGACCACCGGGCTGGCTTCGGCAAACGTGCGCGACGGCTGATGAGTCGCCATCAGCGGCGCGCTGCCGGACCTTTCATTCATAGATCCCTCTCAAATGTTCGTTCGCCGTGAGGCTCGCAAAAACCCTGGGCAGTCCAGAATCGCTTGCCCGCGAGGTTAGCATCGTCGACGAACAGAAACATCCGCAGCACCCCGACCCGTTTCATGTCGGACGACGCTGCTTCAACCAGACGCTGGCCCACGCCCTGGCTGCGGTAGCGCGGGCTCACGGCCAGATGATTGATCGTGCCGCGACTGCCGAGCATGCCGCCGAGCACCGCGCCGACGATCTCGCCAGCCACATCGAACGCCAGATACGCCGTGGTGGTTTTCTGGATCAACACGCCGCGCAGGCATTTGGCGTCCTGCCATTCGCAGAACGACACTTCGTCGAACTGGCGGAAGAAGCGCTCCATGCGTTGCGCATCCTTGGCGGTGGCGCGGCGCAGTACCACTGGCGTCGAGCACTCGACGCCGTCGATTGGGGTGATCTGATTAGCGAACAATGTCGAAAGCGGTCCCGGGCCGCGAGAAGGAAATCGCCAGAATCTGCCGGTACGCCATGGCATGGGTGTGGGTATTGCGCGCCGGGGTCACGTAGTGGCGCATGTCGCGATCGAGGAAGAAGGTGGTATCGAGAATTTCCTCGTAGGTGGTCGCCGCCAGTTGATGCTCGTGGATGTCGTACAGTCGACTCTCGGCACCCTCTACGTTACTGCGGCCCCAGAAGTGCACACCGCTGAACGGATAGCCGTCGCAATGAATACCTTCAGGAGTGATTTCCAGCTGTTTGCCGGGTTTGATCTCGATGCGGATCTGATGGATCTGGCACTGCCAGATTTCATCGTGCAACTCTTCCGGCAGGACACTTTTGTACACTTCGAAATCGGTGTCGATCAGGCTGCGCATCACCGGCGAGGAGATCACTTCCTCGGAAAAGTCCTGGAAGTGGCGCACCACGCCACCGACGTAAGCGTTGTTCTCTTTCGATTGCACATAGGCGCGATGCTCAAGTTGCTTGAGCTCGCGAGTTTTCGGGTTGTATTCAAAGTCGCTGTAACGACGATAACGCATGCCGGCTTCGGCCTGACCGTAGTAGCTGTCAGGCTCCATGTTTTCCCAACTTTTGGTCAGTCTGACGAAGTCGGCAAAATGACCGTAGAGATTGAAGTCACCACCCTGGACGTTGACAAACTTGTCGCGCCGTAGCGATTCGCCCACTTCTCTGTTCAAAACGATCATTACCAAATTCTCCGCTGCGTTGAACGCCCTAATCTATTGGGTGGAGAATTTGCGTCCATGAGAAAGAATTTCAGGCATTTGAAGCACTGCTTGAAACGGAATCTGCAGCGCTTGAAAAACGACTTTTATATGAAAAGAACACCGGTTATTTGCGGTTTTCGCTGAAAAACCGGCGAAAAAAAACCCCGAACGAATCGGGGTTTTCTCATTTTTCTTACAGCGGATCGATCATCAGAAGATGTTGATCGGATAGTCCACGAATACACGCAGCTCGTTACCGCTGACGTTGTACTCGCTGGATTTCTGCGATACCCGCAGGATCGAGCTGCGCAGCTTCACGCTCAGGTCTTTGGCCGGGCCACTCTGCACGACGTACTTGAACTGGTTGAAGATTTCGCGCTCGGTGCCGCCTTCGCTGGTGGACGTGGTGATGTTGTCGCCGCGCACGTAAGCGAAGTTGTAGCTCAGACCCGGAACGCCGAACGAACCAAAGTCCAGACCGTAACCCAGCTGCCAGCTGCGTTCGTCTTCGGCGTTGAAGTCAGACCAGTAGGAGTTGGCCAGATAGATGGAGTTACCACCGTCGCCGACACGGCCCTGATCTTTCTGGTAGCCGCCGTAGGCATAACCGAGGTTGCTGTCGCCGGTGGAACGCTGGTGCGCCACGGTGAACGAGTGCGGGCCGGTGGCGAAGGTGGCTGCCAGGCTCCAGATCTTGTTGTCGCGACCGGTGACGATGCTTTCGCCCGGTACGGTGTTTTCGCGTACGTACGAGCTGTCCAGCTTGGTGCGATAGCCGTTGAAATCCAGGGTCAGCGACTGATCCTTGTTGAACGGAATCACATAGTTGGCGTTCACGTACTGTTTCTTCAAGACGTCCTCAACGTCGGAGGCGTACAGCGCGCCTTTGAAGTTTTCGGTGAACTGATAGCTGCCGCCCAACACGTTGATCGACTTCAGACCGCCGCTGTCACGGCCTTCATCGCTCTTGCGCGATTCGGCGGTGAAGCGACCGGCGTTCAATTCCAGGCCTTTGATCTCACGGGAGGTCATCAAAGTACCGGTATAGCTTTCCGGCAGCAGACGCACGTTGTCGTAGCTCAGCACCGGCAGGGCCGGCATCTGGTCGCCATAGGTCAACACGGTGTTGGAAACACGGAATTTGACCGCTGCGCCGCCCTTGGCAATGTCGTGGTTCGCGCGACCATCATTTTCCTGCCTGAAGAAGTCGATGCCGCCGGCGCCGCTACGGCCCTTGCCGCCGTCCAGGCGCAATGCGTACAGACCGAAAGCGTCCACGCCGACACCAACGGTGCCTTGGGTGAAGCCCGACGAGAACGTACCGATGGCCGCTTGGCCCCATTCGGCCTTGTCCTTGTTACCGTCTTTGTAATCACGATTGATGTAGGCGTTGCGCAACAGCACTTTAAGGCTGCTGTCTTCAACGAAACCCTTGGATTCGGCCTGGTCGTTAGCCATGGCCTGTGTAGCACTCAACATCCCCAGTGCGATCAGACTGATTCGCTTGTTCAACATTTTGTTTTCCTTATTACGGGTTGAAACGCGCTGTGTCGAACGGCTGAAACGGCGCTTTCTGCACTCTTGTATTCACCCCGAAACAAAAAAGCCCGCCGACGTTAACGTCATGGCGGGCCTGCTCCTTATTTTGAGTCATGGCGGTTAGCCACAGGCGTTGGGCCGAATCGTAGCCGCGCCCTGAACTGTGTGTCAATTTCAAGAATCGTCTTTAAATAGGCGAAAAACGTCTAAGAAACGTAATTTTTTTGCTGGGCTGTTGCAGAAAAATGAGGTTAAGCAGGGAGTTCTGAACCGTGGGAGCGAGCCTGCTTGCGAAATGGGTGGATCATTCGATGAAGTCATTGGCAGGGCTGACGTCTTCGCGAGCAGGCTCGCTCCCACCTTTGAAAGCCTGTGGATAAAAATCAGGCCAAAAAAAGCGCCGCCATCCCGGCAGCGCTTTTTGACCAATCCCTGTTGTTCCTATCCTTCCATCACATCCCACAAGGCTTCCAGCTCGGCCTCGCTGAACAGGCCAGCGGGGTAGCGCTCGATCATCATCCGGCGCGGATCAGGTTGTCTGATCTGACGCGTTCCATTGGACTTCAACCAGTGCGCGACAAGCTGGAGCGATTCGCCGTTGACGGCCATGGGATGCACAGTCCGCTCGCTGACTACGTTCACTTCGGCGTTCATTTCAGCGCTCTCTCCCCGTTCATGAGCGGCTACGTTATCCAAGGTTTGTGACAGAACTGTTGAAGTTCCCCTCCCTCCCTAGTGCATCAGGAGCAATACAAGAGCTATGCCAAGGCGACTCGAATGTCGACCGGCGGATACAAACAAGCCCGCGGTCCTGACGGGCCGCGGGCTTGCTTTCATGCTGAGCGAGCTAATCATTGCCTGGCTGATTTGTGAATCAACTCAAGCTGTTACGACTCAACTCACTCTTTGTGCGGCGCTGGCTGCTGTTGGGTAAGGCAGTGAATATTGCCGCCACCCAGTAACAGTTCACGGCCCGGCACCATCACCACTTCGTGCTGCGGGAACAGCTTCTGCAGAATTTCCCTGGCCGGGGCATCCATCGGGTCGTCGAAGCTCGGCGCGATGATGCCGCCGTTGACGATCAGGAAGTTCACGTAGGAGCCGGCCAGGCGCACGGAAGGATTGCGCTCCTGCGAACCGTCCACCGCATCGACGCCGGCACACTCTTCTTCGGTCGCGTACAGCGGCCCCGGAATCGGCATTTTGTGCACCGTGAACGGGCGGCCCTTGGCGTCGGTGCTGCTTTGCAGCACTTGCATCGCGGCCTGGCAGCGCGGGTAGTTCGGATCCTGCGGATCTTCGGTCCAGGCCAGCAACACTTCGCCCGGACGCACGTAGCAGCAGAAGTTATCCACATGGCCGTCGGTTTCATCGTTGAACAAGCCATCCGGCAACCAGATGATCTTGTCCACAGACAGGTTGTCGCTGAGTACGGCTTCGATTTCTTCGCGGCTCAGGTGCGGGTTGCGATTGCGGTTGAGCAGGCATTCTTCGGTGGTGATCAGCGTGCCTTCGCCGTCGACATGAATCGAGCCGCCTTCGAGCACGAAACCTTCGGTGCGGTAGCGCGGGCTGCGCTCGATCTCGAGGATCTTGCCGCCGACCTGCGAATCACGGTTCCACGGTGCATACAGGCCGCCATCGAAACCGCCCCAGGCGTTGAAATCCCAGTTCACACCGCGCACTTCGCCATGGTTATTGATAACGAAGGTCGGGCCGCTGTCACGAACCCAGGCATCGTCGCTGGACATTTCCACCACGCGGATATTCGGCACATCGAGGCGCGCGAGGGCGTTTTCGTACTGGCCGGCGGAGACGGCAACGGTCACCGGCTCGAAGCGGGCGATGGCTTTGGCCACTGTGGCGTGCGCGGCCTGCGCCGGTTTGCCACCCAGACGCCAGTTGTCCGGGCGCTCGGGCCAGATCATCCAGGTCTGGGTTTGTGGCGCCCACTCGGCCGGCATGTAGAAGCCGTCGGCGCGCGGGGTACTTTTCAATGTGGTCATCAGGACTCCAGGGAACCGTCGAGGGTTTTCAACGCGCCGTACAGATTCGGTCGGCGGTCGCGGAATGAACCCCACGCGCTGCGAATATGTTCCAGCTCGTCGAGGTTGAACGTGTGCACAAGAATACCTTCTTCGGTTTTATTCAGCTCCTGCACTTTTTCGCCGAACTGGTTGGCGATGAACGAAGAGCCATAGAAGGTGATGTCGTAGCCGTCCTGTTCTTCGTTGCCGATGCGGTTGCTGGCGATCAGCGGCATCAGATTGGCGCCGGCATGGCCCTGCTGCACCCGCTGCCAGTGATCGCGCGAAGAAATGGTCTTGTCGTGCGGCTCGCTGCCGATCGCGGTTGGATAAAAGAGAATTTCCGCGCCTTGCAGGGCCATGCTGCGCGCCGCTTCCGGGAACCACTGGTCCCAGCAGATGCCGACGCCGATTTTCGCATAACGGGTGTTCCACACCTTGAAGCCGGTGTCGCCCGGGTTGAAGTAATACTTCTCGTGATAGCCCGGGCCGTCCGGAATGTGGCTTTTACGATAAATTCCGAGGTTGCTGCCGTCGGCGTCGATGATCGCGATGCTGTTGAAGCGTGCACGCCCGGCCAGTTCGTAGAAGCTGATCGGCAGCACCACTTGCAGCTCTTTGGCAATTTTCCGGAAATGCTTGATGGCGACGTTTTCTTCAACCGTCGTTGCCAGTTGCAGGTAATCCGGATTGGGCTTCTGGCAGAAGTACGGTGCCTCGAACAGTTCCTGGATGAGGATGATCTGCGCGCCTTTGCCGGCGGCTTCACGGACCAGTCTTTCAGCGGTTTCGAGGTTGGCTTCCAGGTCCCACGAACAGGCCATCTGCGTGGCGGCGACGGTAACGATACGGCTCATGAATCATCTCCGGGCTAGTGCTTTGACAGTCGAAGAATTCGACCGAAAAGAAAACGCGCGCACCGGACAAAAGATCGTCATGCCGGAGCAATGGCGAATTTATAACCGATAAATATCGGCTTTAAAAGCTATAAATCAGTAATCTATTCGTTTGAACGCTAATTAAATCGATACAAATCGAACTTGAGAGCGAAAACAAATGTGGGAGCGAGCCTGCTCGCGAATGCGCTGTGTCAGTCACCGCATGTGGCGACTGATACACAGCTTTCGCGAGCAGGCTCGCTCCCACAGGGGATGTGCCTTGCTTACAGGCCTTCGCTCAACACCCGATCCAGCATTTCGACGAAGAAATCCACGCTCTGGCGCGACGTCACCATCGGTGGCTTGATCTTGAGGATGTTCAAGTCATCGCCCGTCGGCTGCATGAAGATCCCCAACTCGCGCAGACGATCACACAGCAACGCAGTTTCGGCGGTCGCCGGCTCCAGCGTCTGGCGATTGCGGATCAGTTCCAGCCCGAGGTAGAAACCGGAGCCGTGCACCGCACCGACCAGCGGATGTTTATCGATTAACGCTTCCAGGCGCGCCTTGAAGTAACCGCCGACGACCTGGGCGTTTTCCCAGAGCTTTTCCTCCTCCATCACATCCAGCACCGCCATGCCGATCTGGCAACTGACCGGACTGCCGCCCGCCGACGAGAAGAAATAACCTTCGGCCTCCAGCGCCTCGGCGATTTCCCGGCGGGTGATCACCGCGCCAAGTGGCTGGCCGTTACCCATGCCTTTGGCCATGGTGATGATGTCCGGCACCACGCCCTGCTCTTCGAAGCCCCAGAAGAAATGGCCCATGCGCCCGTAACCGACCTGCACTTCGTCAGCGATGCACACCCCGCCCTGCGCGCGGACCTTTTCATACACCTGCGGCAGATAGCCCGGCGGTAAAGAAATACCCCCGGCATTACCGTAGACCGGCTCGCAGATGAAACCGGCCAGTTGCCGCTTTTGCTCGGCCAGTTTTTGCAGGTGATGTTCGACGCTGCGCACGTAATCCGGCGCCGAATCCGCGCCACGGAATTCGCCCCGATAAGTGTTCGGCGCCGGCACCGGATGCACCCAGTCCGGGCGACTTTCCAGCGCCCTCGGGTTGTCGGCAATCGACGTCGATACCGCATCGGCACCGATCGTCCAGCCGTGATACGCCTCGAGCACGCTGATCATGTCGCGCCCGCCGCTGAAAGCCCAGGCCAGACGAATCGCCAGGTCATTGGCCTCGCTGCCGCTGTTGACCAGGAACACGCGATCCATGCCCTTCGGCGCCAGCTTCAACAAGCGCTCGGAGAACTCGGCGACCGCCGCATAGTTGAAGCGCGAATTGGTATTGAGCAACGACCACTGCCGCGCCGCGACCGCCGCCATCCGAGGGTGACCGTGGCCGAGCACCGCGACGTTATTGAGCATGTCCAGATAGGATCGGCCGTGCATATCAATCAGGTGATTGCGCCAGCCGCGTTCAATACGTGGCGGGTCAACGTAATAGTGTTTTTGCGTGCGGGCGAAACTGGCATCGCGGCGTTCAAGCAGGGTTTGCGCGTCCAGCTCAGGCTCGGCGTCGCAGGCCAGCCCGAGCAACGTCGCCGGCGACGGGCACGACGCCTGCCACGCGGATGCACGGGACGGCGTGCAGAACAGCGGCGCGTCGAGTTCCGCTCCCCGGCACATCTGCACTAGTAGCGAACCCGTGACCGCACCGAGTTTCTGGCCTCTATCCACTGCCACCCCATGTTCAAGAACAGGCGTCACGCCCCACAGGCGAACACTGAACTGTGAGCCATCGAGTTGCAGCGCACCGTTTGCCGCTTGATTCAGAACGCCAGCGAACGGTGCTTGAACTTCGGTTCCGGTCGGCACACGCAATTCGACATGCAACGGGAACGTATCCGGTTCAGCCGCACTGTCCGGGCGGGTGCGTGACAAGCGGTACTGGCCATAACGCGTCGCCGCCAGCCCATGGACCGCTGCGGCTTCTGTCAGCAAGCGCTGATCAATGCCCGGCTGCTCCCAATTGCCCGCTTCGAAGTGCGGACTCAACACGCCCAGATCGATCAGCGCAAATTCGCGCCCGACCAGCCCGGGCAACAATGGTGCAAATTCTGTGTTTTCAGCCTCCGGCACGGTCTGTCCCACGGCTGTGAGAATCGCCGCTTCCATCAGCGCCTGTGGCACCGAGGTCGCGACGCGAAAGATTTCCCACTCGTGACTGAGATTGTCGCGGCTATAAGTATTGCCGGGATCGATGCTCACCTGTTGCTCGCCACTGAGCACCAGCACCGCCGCCCGCGCCACGATCAAGGGCCACAGCGCTTGCAGTTCTGCGTACTGCAACGGATTGACCGCGTGATACGCCTTGACCGCCGGCAGGATGACAAACGGATCGCCATCGGCGTGATGCAGCAAAGCCGCACAGGTTACCGACAGATCGGTGATGCGCCAGGTGCGCACCAGATCACCGAAGTCGATCACACCCTGCAATTGCCAATGCCGCTGGCCATCACGCGCCCAGACGACGTTGTCATCGGTGATATCCATGTGAATCGCCTGCACCGGCAGCTTGTCCAGCAGCGGCTGCAAACGGCGCTCGGCCTGCTCGGCGGCAGCGCTGATCACCGCACGCTGCTGCACGTCCGAGATCACCGGCAACAGATGACTGATCAAAGCGTTGGCGTGACGCGCGTCCCACTGCAAGGTGCGTTCAAGGCCGGGGTGATCGAAGCCTGCCAGCGCCAGATCCATCTCGCCACAGAGTCGGCCAAACCCGGCAACCACGTCCTGGCCAAGATGATCGAAATCGGTCAACGGCTGCCCGTCGATGTACTCCAACAACCGCACATGCACCGTTTCGCCATTGGCTTGCAACGACAACAGATCTGCACCGTTATTGGCTGCGATGACGCGCGGCACCTTGATCGCCGAGTGCTCGGCCAGATAATTGAGGCCTGCGTGCTGGGCTTGCAGCTCCACAAGAGCGTAGTCGCCACGACAGACTTTCAACACGAAGCGCCCACTGCCACCGTCGACGCGATAATTCAGATCCTGCTGGCTGCCCAGCGCCTGCAACGTGCCGCTGAGCCCGTAATGTTCGGCCAGCCATTGCAGCGCCTGCGCCTCTGAAACCTGCGGACCGGGCAAACTGGCGCGATGAATCAACGTGGCGAGCGGCATGAAACGACCCCTGTAATTTTATTAGGCGCTTATATCGCCATTGCCTTGGCGGTTACGCAACCCCCAGCGTGACTGAACGGCCCAATTCAAACCGAACGCTCGCGCCCTGCAGCACTTTGCGCAAGAATGTCGGCCATTCACACCTGTCTATGGAAATCCTCATGAATGTCATCACCACCGATCTGCCCGGTGTTCTGATCATCGAACCCAAGGTGTTCGGCGACGAGCGCGGTTTTTTCTACGAGAGTTTCAATGCCAAAGCGTTTCAGGACGCCACCGGTCTGGATACGCAATTTGTGCAGGACAACCATTCGCGCTCGCAAAAAGGCGTGCTGCGTGGCCTGCATTACCAGTTGCAGAACACCCAGGGCAAACTGGTTCGCGTGACCGCGGGTGAAGTGCTTGATGTGGCGGTGGACATCCGTCGCAGCTCGCCGCATTTCGGCAAATCGGTGGCGGTGCGCCTGTCGGCGGAAAACCATCGTCAACTGTGGGTGCCGGAAGGTTTCGCTCACGGTTTCTTGGTGCTGAGCGAGTTCGCCGAATTTCTCTACAAGACCACCAACTATTACGACCCGTCTTCCGAGCGCAGCATTCGCTGGGACGATCCGGCGCTGGGCATCGATTGGCAACTGGAGGAAGCGCCGAAGCTGTCGGCCAAGGACCAGGCGGCCGCGCTGCTCAAGGACGCTGACGTCTTCGCCTGAGGCCGGGCATAATGCGCCTGTCCCTACAGGCGCTACCGGCTCATGAAAGCATCTCTCCCTCGCAGACCTCGCTGGCGCAGCCTCGCGCTGTTGGCCCTGTGCCTGGCGCCGCTGCTGTGGCCGCTGGAACATCTCGCCGAACGCTATTACCGCAGCGAACTCGCCGGACAGAATCGCCAGACCCTCGATCTGTACGTCGCCAACCTGCTCGGCACCCTGCATCGCTATGAAGTGTTGCCGCAGATTCTCGGCGATCTGCCGGCCCTGCGCGCGGTGCTCGGTGCGCCGGACGACGGCGTGACCCAAGGCAACGCCAATCGCCTGCTGAAAAACATCGCCGCGCAGACCGGCGCTGAAGTGATGTACCTGATGGACACGTCCGGCCAGACTCTGGCGGCGTCGAACTGGGACAAACGCGACAGCTTCGTCGGCCGCAATTTCGCCTTCCGCCCGTATTTCAGCGAAGCCATGGCCGGGCGCCTCGGGCGCTTCTTCGGCCTCGGCACCACCTCGGCCAAACGCGGCTATTTCTTCGCCGCTGCTGTGCGCAACGGCGAGAAAATCATCGGCGTGCTGGTAATCAAGGTCGACCTCGACCACACGGAAAGCCTGTGGGGCAAAACCCCGGAACAACTGCTGGTGACCGACCATAACGGCGTGGTCATCCTGACGTCGCGCCCGGAATGGCGGTTCCGCTCCACTCGCGAGTTGAGCGATGCCGAGCGCGCCGCGATCACCGCGATCCAGCCCTACCCGACCCGTGAACCCCGGCCGCTGAACCTGAGCCCTGACGCCTGGCTGACGCAGACCCACGACATCGCCGAGACCGGCTGGAGCGTGAGCATCCTCGCCCCGCGCACGCTGATTGATCGTCCGGTGCGCACGGTGGTCGCGATCGGCGGCGCCACACTGTTGGTGGTGATGCTGCTGGTGGGTTTGATGATGCAACGTCGCCGGCATTATCTGGAGCGCATCGCCTTCGAGGCCAAGGCGCGCCGCGAACTGGAAGGCCGGGTGGCCGAACGTACCAGCGATCTGGAAGGCCTCAACCGCCGTTTGAAGCAGGAAGTGCTTGAGCGCGAGCACGCCCAGCAGGAGCTGGTGCGCGCTCAGGACGATCTGGTTCAGGCCGGCAAATTGTCGGCACTGGGGACCATGTCGGCGAGTATCAGCCACGAACTCAATCAACCGCTGGCAGCGATTCGCAGTTATGCGGAAAACGCCGAAGTGCTGCTCGATCATCAGCGCACCGAGGACGCGCGCGGCAACCTCAAGCTGATCAGCGAACTGACCGGGCGCATGGCCTCGATCATCGCCCACTTGCGTGCCTTCGCTCGGCGCGATCGCCACGCACCGGAAAGCGTCGCTCTGCAACCGGCGCTGGACGATGCGCTGGCATTACTCGCCAAACGTCGCCGCAGCATGGAAGTCGAACTGATCCGCGACTTGCCCGCAGCCACGCTGTGGGTCGAGGCCGGCGAAACCCGACTGCGCCAGGTGCTCGGCAATCTGCTGGCCAACGCCCTCGATGCGCTCACCGAAAAAGGCCCGCCGCGCAAGTTGTGGCTGAGTGCCGAAGCCACCGCCGACGGCGTCAATCTGTACATTCGCGACAATGGCCCCGGGTTCTGCATGGAAGCTCTTGGCCGCGCCAGCGAGCCCTTTTACACCACCAAGACCCGCACACAGGGTCTGGGTCTGGGACTGGCCATTTGTGAAACGCTGATGCGCGCCTTTGGTGGCGAGCTGTCGTTCGCCAACCACAAACAAGGCGGTGCCCTGATTACCCTGCGCCTGCGCGCCGGCGCGCCCGGAGTCAGCCTGCAACCGTCCGAGGATCGAAGTGCATGACCATCGACAATCGCATCCAGGTAGTGTTGATCGACGACGATCCGCACTTGCGCCAGGCTCTCGGCCAGACCCTGGACCTGGCCGGCCTGAAAATTCTGCCGCTGTCCGAAGCCAAAGGGCTGGCCGCGCAACTTGAGCGAGACTGGCCGGGGGTGGTGGTCAGCGACATTCGCATGCCGGGCATGGACGGCCTCGAGCTGCTCAGTGAATTGCACGCACAGGATCCCGAGTTGCCGGTGCTGCTGATCACCGGCCATGGCGACGTACCGCTGGCAGTGCAAGCGATGCGCGCCGGCGCTTACGACTTTCTGGAAAAACCCTTTGCCAGCGATGCACTGCTCGACAGCGTCCGTCGCGCCCTCGCGCTACGGCGGCTGGTGCTGGACAACCGCAGCCTGCGTCTGGCCTTGAGCGACCGCAACGAATTGAGCGCGCGGCTGGTCGGCCATTCGACGCCGATGCTGCGCCTGCGTGAGCAGATCGGTGCGCTGGCGGCGACCAAGGCTGACGTGCTGATCCTCGGCGAAACCGGTGCCGGCAAAGAAGTCGTGGCCCGCGCGCTGCACGACTTGTCGAGCCGCCGCAACGGTCCGTTCGTAGCGATCAACGCCGGCGCCCTGGCGGAATCGGTGGTGGAAAGCGAGCTGTTCGGCCACGAGCCCGGCGCCTTCACCGGCGCGCAGAAGCGTCGCATCGGCAAATTCGAATTCGCCAACGGCGGCACGCTGTTTCTCGACGAAATCGAAAGCATGAGCATGGACGTGCAAGTGAAACTGCTGCGCATGCTCCAGGAGCGGGTCGTCGAGCGCCTGGGCGGCAATCAGTTGATCCCGCTGGACATCCGCGTCATCGCCGCGACCAAGGAAGACCTGCGCCAGGCGGCGGATCAGGGCCGCTTCCGCGCCGACTTGTATTACCGCCTCAACGTCGCGCCGCTGCGCATCCCGCCGCTGCGCGAAAGGGGCGAAGACGCATTGGTGCTGTTCCAGCATTACGCCGATGAAGCCAGCGCCCGCCATGGCTTGCCGCCCCATGAGCTGCAGCCGGCACACCGCGCCCTGCTGCTGCGCCACACCTGGCCGGGCAATGTACGTGAACTGCAAAATGCCGCCGAACGCTTCGCCCTCGGGCTTGAGCTGGCACTGGACAACAGCGCTGATGGCAGCGGCGGCGCGCCCGTAGAAGTGGTCAGCGGCGGCCTCAGTGAGCAAGTGGAAAACTTCGAGAAGTCGTTGATAGCCGCCGAACTGGCGCGCTCGCACAGCTCGGTGCGCAGCCTCGCCGAAGCTCTGGGTATTCCGCGCAAGACCCTGCATGACAAGCTGCGCAAACACGGTCTGAATTTCGGCGACAGCAGCCACGGGGAAGACAACGAATGAGCAGCGAAAGCGAATACCTGCAAACGGTGCTGCATCACGACATTCCGCTGACCGCCGAAATGGGCCTCGAGGTGCTTGAGTGGCGCGAGCAGCAACTGAGCCTGCACCTGCCGCTCGCGCCCAACGTCAATCACAAGAGCACCATGTTTGGCGGCAGCCTGTATTGCGCAGCGGTGCTGGCCGGTTGGGGCTGGTTGCATTTACGTTTGAAGGAAGAAGGGATTGCCGACGGACATATCGTCATTCAGGAAGGGCAGATCAGTTATCCGCTGCCGGTGACGGGAGACGCCATGGCCATTTGCCCGGCGCCGGATGCGGCAGTCTGGAAACGGTTCGTGGCGATGTATCGGCGATATGGACGGGCGCGGCTGACGCTGGATACGCGGATCCTGAATGCGGGAAGTGAGGACGAGGCGGTGAGATTTACCGGGCAGTACGTTTTGCACCGTTGAAGATCAACAGCCCCTCACCCTAGCCCTCTCCCGAGGGAGAGGGAACCGATACGGGGATGCTACAGATTTACGTCGACCTGAAACTGCTTCGCCGAATCCACAATCGACTCGATTCCCCAGGTCGATGCATAGCGCCAGACAACTCGGTCGGCTCCCTCTCCTGGGGGAGAGGGCTGGGGTGAGGGGAATTGCGGATCAGGCAGTTAGCCTCGGGCCAACTCCAACAACCGTCCGCGCCACGCAGCCTTCGCCGGCAGCGCCAGAAAGAACTCGTTCAACAGCGATTCTCGCGGCGGATAACTGAACGCTTCACCCTTCAAATCCAGCACCTCGCCCCCCGCCCCTTCCAGCACGCCCTGCGCTGCCGCCGTGTCCCACTGCGAAGTCGGCGCCAGTCGCGGATAGCAATCAGCAGCACCTTCGGCCAACAGACAGAACTTCAAGGAACTGCCGATATTGGCCAGTTGCAACTCACCAAGACTGGCGCTCAACCCGGCCAGCAAACGCTCTTGCTCGGGACTGGAATGTCGACGGCTGGCGACCACGGTAAACGCCTCGCCCGGCGCAGGCACATCGCGCACCTGAATCGCCGTCGGCGTACCGCCCTCGTCGCCACGCCAGGCTCCAAATCCGGCGCCGCCGACATAAAAACGACCGTTGGTCGGCATCGTCACCACACCAAACACCACCCGGCCATTTTCGATCAGCGCGATGTTGACGGTGAATTCCTCGCTACCGCTGATGAACTCCTTGGTACCGTCCAGCGGATCCACCAGCCACCAGCGTTGCCAACCGGCGCGCACGCTTTGCGGGATGTCGGCGTCCTCTTCGGACAGCACCGGAATGCTCGGATCCAGCGCCGTCAGCCCGGCAACGATAAGGTGATGGGCGGCCAGGTCGGCGGCCGTGACCGGCGAATCATCGGACTTGGCCGTGACTTCAACGCCGGCGCGCCAGAACGGCAGAATCGCCTCGCCAGCCTGTAAAGCCAGCGCAACCACAGGTGCCATCAGCGGATGGGGAAAATTCATCGACGTCTCACTCATAGCTGAACACCCCGCGCTGGCTCAGCAGGTCGCGGGTCAGATACAGCGCAGCCAAGGCGCGGCCCTCGGAAAATTGCGGATTCTGCGCCAGTGCCGACAGTTCGCGCAGGTTGACCTTGTCGACCCGCATCGGCTCCGGCTCATCACCTTCCAGCCGCTCTTCATACAGGTCGGTGGCCAGCACCACCTGGATTTTCTGGCTCATGTAACCGGGCGACAGCGACAGCTCGGTCAGATGCTCCAGTTGACGCGCGCCGTAACCGGCCTCTTCCTTGAGCTCCCGCTCGGCCGCTGCCAGCACGTCTTCGCCCGGCTCGATCAGGCCTTTGGGCAGAGACAGTTCGTATTCGTCGGTGCCGCCGCAGTATTCCTCGATCAATACTGCGTGTTCGGCATCAAGCATCGCGACGATCATCACCGCGCCGTAGCCCGCACCCTTGCCGACCAGACGCTCGTAAGTGCGCTCCACGCCATTGGAAAATCGCAGCTTGAGTTCTTCGACGCGAAACAGGCGACTGGTGGCGACGATCTCGCGGGCGAGTACGGTGGGTTTCTGGCGCATGCAAAGCTCCTTGGCGTGAACGCGCTACTATAACGCGGCTTTCCCGATTGTTTGCGTCGGATATCTTTTCACCGTTCGAGACGTTGCCATGCCTTCTTTACCGTGGTCCGAGATCGATACCGTCCTGCTCGACATGGACGGCACGCTGCTGGATCTGCACTTCGACAACCATTTCTGGCTCGAACACCTGCCCCAGCGCTACGCCGAACTGCACGGCATCAGCCGGGCCATGGCCGAGCTGGAATTGCAGCCGTTGTTCGAGCGCCACGCTGGCCAGTTGCAGTGGTACTGCCTGGATTTCTGGAGCGCGGAACTGAAATTGTCGGTGCGCGAACTGAAACAGGAAACTGCCCACTTGATCGCCCTGCGCGCCGATGCCGATACCTTTCTCGGCGCAATCAAACGCGCCGGCAAACGGGTGATCATGATCACCAACGCGCACCGCGATTCGCTGTCGTTGAAACTGGAACGGATCGAACTGGCGCCGTACTTCGAGCGGCTGATCAGCTCGCATGACTACGGTTATCCCAAGGAGAACCCGCAGTTCTGGGATGCCTTGCAGGCGGACATAGGTTTTGATCCGGCGCGCAGCCTGTTTATCGACGACACCTTGCCGATCCTGCGCAGTGCGCGGGATTTTGGCGTGGCGCACTTGCTGGCGGTGAAAGAACCGGACAGCCGCAAAGGGCCGAAGGACACAGCGGAGTTTGCCGCAGTCGAGGATTACCGCGATTTGATTGCAGGGCTTTGACCCCTGTAGGAGCTGCCGCAGGCTGCGATCTTTTGATTTGATTTTTTTAAAGTCCAAGTCAAAAGATCGCAGCCTTCGGCAGCTCCTACATGACTGCGTTATTTTGGAATGCGCAGTTTTTGTCCCGGATAGATCTTGTTCACATCCTTGAGCATCGGTTTGTTGGCATCGAAGATTTTCTGGTACTGGTTGGCATTGCCATAGACGCGCAGGGAGATCGCACTGAGCGTGTCACCTGCCTTGACCTCGACAAACTCGGCAGCCACGACGACCGGTCCGGTCACCGTGATCTGATCATCGACACTGCCTACGCCCGCAATGTTGCCCACCGCGAGCAGAATCTTTTCCTTCTCTTCCTGGCTCGCCACTTCACCGGTCACCGTCACCTTGTCGCCATCCACGGTCGCCTGCACGTTGGGATTGCCCAACCCGACCTTGCTGATATGTTCCTTCAACTGCTCACTCGCATTGGCATTGCCTGGGGTCAACAGATCAATCAGCTTCTCACCGGCCTCTTTCACAAAGCTCAACAGACTCATAGCGCACACTCCTTGATTTGGGTTCCAGTCGTCCAAGCCTAGACCACCCCGGCCAAACCCGGTTCCAGTCCGACCAATGACGCTGCCGCGCCGCTGGCGGTAGAATCGCCACACCCCGCCAACCGCCCGGAGCGAAGATGGACATCAAGCAACTGAAATTCCTCATCGCCCTCGACGAAACCCGCCATTTCGGCCAGGCCGCCGCGCGCTGCCACATCACCCAGCCGACCCTGTCGATGCGCTTGCGCAGCCTCGAGGAAGAACTCGACCTGCCATTGGTCAATCGCGGCCAGCGCTTCGAAGGCTTCACCGCACCGGGCGAACGCGTGCTGGCGTGGGCGCGTACGGTGCTGGCAGCCTATGACGGCTTGCAGGCGGAAGCGGCGGCCTGTCGCGGCAACCTGATCGGTACGCTGCGCCTGGGCGTGGTGCCGCTGTCGAGTTTCGATCCGTTACCGCTGATGCAACGACTGCACGCGGCGCACCCGGACCTGCGTTTCGAGCTGTCTTCGCTGAGCTCCGAGCAGGTGCTCGAACACCTGGCGAACAACCGCATCGACATTGGCGTGTCGTATCTGGAGCGTCTGGACAGCGAGCGCTTCGATTCGCTGGCCTTCAACGAGACGCGCATGGGCCTGCTCTATGACGAGCGCTCGTTCAACTTCGGCGAAGAACCCCTGAGCTGGGAATCGCTGATCGAACTGCCGCTGTGCATGCTCACCAGCGGCATGCATTTTCGCCAGTCCATCGACCACAACTTCCACAGCCGTGGCCTGACGCCGCAACCGCTGTTGCAAACCGACGCCGTGCATCAACTGCTGCAAGCAGTACACGGCGGTTTTTGCTGCGCGATCATGCCCCTCGACGGCGGCGCGGAAACCCTCGCCGATCACCTGCGCCTGCAACCGATCGAAAATGCCCACACTCTCGCCCCGCTGGGCCTGATCATGCGCCGTGGCGCGCCGCGTTCAGCGCTGGCAGAAGCCTGTTTCGCGCTTTATCAGAAATCGTCAAACGACGGTTGATCGACGGCATCTATCGGTAGATCGGTAATAGCGATTAGACGCGACAACTTGCCGCGCCTAGTCTTGACCTAGATCAAACCGTCGGTGATGCCATGAACGCCAAGCGTCCAGCCTGCGCGGCGCCAGCAATTGAAACGCCCGCGCCAGCCGCCAGCCAGACCTACAGCTACAGCGATTTACCCTTTGAGGCATCGGCCAGCACCGCGCTGGCCGAGGAAGTCGCGTTGGCGATCGCCTACAACGGCATCAGCCAGGCGGTGATGCTGGTGACCCCGACCGACCTTGAAGATTTCATCGTCGGTTTCAGCCTCGGCAGCGGCATCATCGAAGACGCCAGCGATATCTACGATCTGCAACTGACAGGCGCAGGCTCGGCGCAATACGCGCAAGTGACCATTGCCAACCGCGCGTTCTGGAACCTCAAACAGCAGCGTCGGCAGTTGGCCGGCACCAGCGGCTGCGGACTGTGCGGCGTCGAAGCGGTCGAACAGGCACTGCCTGATCTCAAGGTATTGCCGGGCGCAGCCTTGCCACCGATCGAATGGCTCGACGGTTTGCGCCAGCGCATCGGCGCGTTCCAGCCGCTCGGTCAGCACTGCGGCGCGGTGCACGCGGCGGTGTTCATGAACGCCAGTGGTGAACTGCTGCTCGGTCGTGAAGACATCGGTCGGCATAACGCGCTGGACAAGCTGATCGGCGGACTGATCCGCCAGAAGATATCCACAGAGGGCGGGCTGGCGATCGTCACCAGCCGTTGCAGCCTCGAATTGATCCAGAAAGTCTTGCGTGCCGGCATCCAGACCCTGGTCAGCCTGTCGGCGCCTACCGGCCTGGCCGTGCAATGGGCCCGGCGCCACAACCTCAATCTCATCCACCTGCCGCAGAAAAGTGCGCCGCGGGTGTACAGCCCCGCGATGGAGAATCAAGCGTGAGCCAACATCATCAAGCCGACCAGAAACCTGTCCCGCGCTACAAGCCTTACAAAGGTGCCGCCGGCGGCTGGGGCGCCCTGATCAGTGTGGCCCAGGCGTGGCTGACCAGCGACAACGCCCTGAAAAACCTGCGCATGATGCTCAAGACCAACCAGAACGGCGGCTTCGACTGCCCGGGTTGCGCTTGGGGTGATTCGCCGGAGAGCGGCATGGTCAAGTTCTGCGAGAACGGCGCCAAAGCGGTGAACTGGGAAGCGACCAAGCGTCGCGTCGACGCGAAATTCTTCGCCAAGCACAGCGTCACTTCCCTGTTGGAACAAAGCGATTATTGGCTGGAATATCAGGGTCGCCTGACCGAGCCGATGGTCTACGACGCCGAGTCCGATCGCTACAAGCCGATCAGTTGGGAAGATGCCTTCGCTCTGATCGGCAAGCACCTGCGCAACCTGCCAAGCCCGGATCAGGCTGAGTTCTACACCTCGGGGCGCGCCAGCAACGAAGCGGCGTATCTGTATCAACTGTTCGTGCGGGCTTACGGCACCAACAATTTCCCTGACTGTTCGAACATGTGCCACGAGGCCAGCGGCGTGGCGTTGGCGCAGAGTGTCGGCGTCGGCAAAGGCACAGTGACCTTCGACGACTTCGAACACGCCGACGCGATTTTCGTCTGGGGCCAGAACCCTGGCACCAACCATCCGCGCATGCTCGAACCGTTGCGTGAAGCGGTGAAACGCGGCGCCCAGGTGGTGTGCATCAATCCGCTGAAAGAGCGCGGTCTGGAGCGCTTCCAGCATCCACAGCACCCGATCGAAATGCTCACCAACGGCGACAAGCCGACCAACACTGCGTACTTCCGCCCGGCACTCGGCGGTGACATGGCGGTGCTGCGCGGCATGGCCAAGTTCCTTCTGCAATGGGAACGCGATGCGCAGAAGGCGGGCGAGCCGGCGGTGTTCGACCATGACTTCCTCAATGCTCACAGCGCCAACGTGCTGGAGTACCTCGCCACGGTCGACGATACCTCGTGGGAGCAGATCGTCGAGCAATCGGGCCTGACCCTGGTCGAGATCGAGCAAGCAGCGCGCATGTACGCCAAAGGCAAGAACGTGATCATGTGCTGGGCCATGGGCATCACCCAGCACCGTCATTCGGTGCCGACCATTCAGGAAATCGCCAATCTGATGCTGCTGCGCGGCAATATCGGCAAACCTGGCGCCGGTCTGTGCCCGGTGCGTGGTCACAGCAACGTGCAGGGCGACCGCACCATGGGCATCAACGAGCGTCCACCGGTGGCGTTCCTCGACTCGCTGGAGCGTCGCTTCCAGTTCAAGGTGCCGCGTCATAACGGTCACAACGTGGTCGAGGCAATCCATGCGATGGCCGAAGGTCGCGCCAAGGTGTTTATCGGCTTGGGCGGCAACTTTGCCCAGGCCACGCCGGACAGCTCGCGCACTTTCGAAGCGCTGCGCAACTGCGACCTGACCGTGCAGATCAGCACCAAGCTCAACCGCAGCCACCTCGCTCACGGCAAAGACGCGTTGATCCTGCCGTGCCTGGGCCGTACCGACATCGACATCCAGACCGAAGGCCCGCAAGCGGTGACCGTGGAAGACTCGTTCAGCATGGTCCACGCGTCCAACGGCCAGTTGCAGCCGCTGTCGAACCAGATGCGCTCGGAACCGTCGATCATTGCCGGCATCGCTGCCGCGACGCTGGGCAGCCAACCGGTCGACTGGAACTGGCTGGTAGCCGATTACGGGCGCATTCGCGAACTGATCGCCGACACCATCCCGAGTTTCAAAGACTTCAACGACAAGATCAAAAACCCGGGCGGCTTCTATCTGGGCAACTCGGCTGGCGCCCGCAAGTGGAACACGCCATCGGGCCGTGCCAATTTCCGCGCCAACCAGTTGCCGAAAGATCTGGTTCACGAACGCACCCGCGCCACCGGCCAGGTGCCGGATCTGATCCTGCAATCGATGCGCTCACACGATCAGTACAACACGACGATCTATGGTCTCGACGACCGTTATCGCGGCGTGAAGGGCCAGCGTGACGTGCTGTTCGCCAATGAGGCCGACATCATTCGTCTGGGCTTCCGTCCAGGGCAGAAGGCCGACATCGTGTCGATCTGGGATGACGGTCGCGAGCGTCGGGTGAAAGGTTTTACATTGTTGGCGTTCGATATTCCTGCGGGGCAGGCGGCGGCGTACTATCCGGAGGTCAATCCGCTGGTGCCGCTGGAAAGTACGGGGGATGGCAGCCACACGCCGACGTCGAAGTTCATTGCGATCCGGCTGGAAGCGGCGAGTGAGACTGGGTTGATCATGGCTAAATCCGCTTAACCGCGGAGCCAGATCCGGCCCCTTCGCGAGCAGGCTCGCTCCCACACTTGGAATGCATTTCAAAGGTGGGAGCGAGCCTGCTCGCGAGTGCGATCGACCTGTTAACAGATCTGCCGTGGCAAAGATTTTCGACCGCCCACAAAAAAGGCCGTTTCTGCATGAAAACGGCCTGTCCGAAGTAGCTAAAGACCGGCGAAAATCGGTTAAGTTCCGGTGAAAAAACAGTAACTTGCAATATTGTATACAAGTCGTGTTATTCGTCGGATTTTGATTGTCACGCCCATTGCAGAGCTTCAGGATCGGCGCCGTCATCCCTTTGAGGCTCATCCTCTATGAAGTTCTCCTCGATTCTCTTGTTGTCCCTTGGCCTGGTCAGTGGCTTCGCTTCTGCCGGAGGCACCACCGAAGCAGGTGTGGGCGGCGCATTGGGCGGGGTTCTTGGCTCGGTCGTCGGTCAATCGTTAGGCGGCAATACAGGTTCCACCATCGGCGCAGCCCTGGGCGGCGCGGGTGGTAGTGCGGTCGGCGCAGACAAGCGCAGCCGTGGCGAAGCGGCCATCGGCGGTGCACTGGGTGCAGCCGGCGGTAACGTGGTTGGCCGTAGTCTCGGCGGCACCACCGGCAGCCTGATCGGCTCCGCCGCTGGTGGCGGCGCAGGTGGCGCACTGGGTAACTACATGGGCAACAAGAGTGACGACGATGATCGTCGTTACGACCGTCGCCATGATGACCGTCGCTACTACCGCGACCGTGGTCATCCAGGTCGCGGCCATGCCTACGGCCACCGCAAGCATCACAAGTACTATCGCCACCACTAAGGCGAAGGCTTGAACAAAAAATCGCAGCTTTTGGGCTGCGATTTTTTTGCGCGTCTAGACCACCAGCCGCTCCAGCGCCCCGCGCAAACCGGCAGGAATCGGCACCGGCTGATTGCTCGCCCGATCGACAAACACATGCACGAACCGCCCCGCCGCACACGCCTCGCTTCCGCCAACCTTGAACACAGCCAGTTCGTATTGCACCGAACTCTTGCCCAGCTTGCCGACCCGCAGTCCGATCTCGATCAGATCGGGGAAAGCGATCGAGGCAAAGTAATCGCAGGCGGAACTGACCACGAACCCCACCACTTCGCCGTCATGAATATCCAGGCCACCGACCTGAATCAGGTAGGTATTCACCGCCGTGTCGAAGAAGCTGTAGTAGGTAACGTTGTTGACGTGACCGTAGGCGTCGTTGTCATGCCAGCGTGTGGTGATGGGCTGGAAGTGGGGGTAGTCGCAGCGTTGATTCATGCAGGGTTCTCGCATTCTCTTAATTGAATTTGATCGTGATGACGAACACTTTACCTGTGGGAGCGAGCCTGCTCGCGAAGGCGTCAGCACAGCCGACTGGTGTCAACGATCAGCAAACCCCTTCCCCTGCGCCGCCAGTTCGCCAATCAACCGCGCCGGCTTCCACTGATCGCCCTGCCGCGTCTCCAGCGCCAGCAAGCGCTGATGAATATCCGCTAGCCCCTGCCGATCCGCCCACGCCATAGGCCCACCCTTATCCGCTGGAAAACCATAGCCGTTCAAGTACACCAGATCGATGTCATGGGCCGAGCCGGCGATGCCTTCCTGCAGAATCTTCGCGCCTTCGTTGACCAGCGCCAGCAAACAGCGCTCAAGGATTTCTTCGGGACCGATGTCGCGACGCTGGAAACCCAGCTCTTCGCTGACCCGCAGTACCAATGCATCGACCTCGGAATCATGCTCGGCTTGGCGACTGCCCGGCTCATAATGATAATAACCGTTACCGGACTTCTGCCCGAACCGGCCCATCTCGCACAGGCGGTTATCCACCTGAACTTCGGGCGCATCCTGCCCCTTGCCAGCTAGCTCTCGAGCACGCCATTCCAGATCGATGCCAACCACGTCGTACATGCGAAACGGCCCCATGGCGAAGCCGAAGCCTTGCAGCGCGGTATCCACCTGCTGTGGATAAGCGCCTTCGAGAAGCATCTTGCGCGCTTCCAGTACATACGGATGCAGCATGCGGTTGCCGATAAAACCGTGGCAGTTGCCCGACACCACACTGACCTTGCCCATGCGCTTGCCAAGCGACAACGCTGCCTCCAGTGCCGCTGGCGAGGTCTGCGCACCGCGCACGATTTCCAGCAATTTCATGATGTGCGCGGGGCTGAAGAAATGCAGACCCAGCACCTGTTCCGGGCGCCGGGTCGCAGCCGCGATGGCGTCGATGTCCAGCGCCGAGGTGTTGCTCGCCAGCAAAGCCTCGGGCTTGAGCAAGCCATCCAGCTCGCGAAAGATCTTCTGCTTCAGTTCAAGGTTTTCGTACACCGCTTCGATCACCAGATCGACATTGCGAATCGATGCGTAATCCGCCGCTGCTGATACGCGAGCCATTCGCGCATCCGCTTCGGCCTGATCGATGCGGCCCTGACGCACGTTGTGTGCATAAGTTTCGGCGACCGTCGTCAGCGCCTGCTCAAGCATCTGTGGATTGTTATCCACCCACTGCACGTTCACGCCAGCATTGGCCAGGCACATGACGATGCCACGGCCCATGGTGCCCGCGCCGATCACGGCAGCTTGCTGGATTTCGAAGGATGTCTGGCTCATGTTGTTCTCTTGTGGGTGGCCCGAAGACAGATTCCAACCTTAGTCAGGCAACGGCGGTTTTTGAAGTTTATTAGCGTGATGATGGACATTCAGCGGATGGATGGAGGCTCTGCCTTGATGACACTTGAAGTAGGAGCTGCCGAAGGCTGCGATCTTTTGATCTTGAAAAAATCAACATCAAAAGATCGCAGCCTTCGGCAGCTCCTACAGGGATCAAAGGTGCTCTTGCGCCCACTCGCGAACCTGCGCGTAGGGGTATTCTTCCAACGCAGCAAAACCCGGTATCGCCCGCGCCTTGAGTTTGGTGAACAACGGCACGCTGATTCCGCACAGGAACCGCGTTAGGCGTTCGGCCGATGGAATACGCCCTGTTTGCTGCTCATGCCTGTGGATAAATTCACCACACAGCTGCGCGAAGTTTTTATCCACAAGCGGCGGCAATGGCGGCGGCTCCGGCAACCGCGCGATCTGGCCGTGACATACCGAACAATGGCCACAACGCTCGGGGGCATTGTGATCACCGAAATACTCGGCCAGGCGATAACCCAGGCAGCGTTCGGTGGCGAACACCTCAAGCATGGCGTGAATTCGCGCCACTTCAGTCTCTTCGTGACGAGTGAAGTACTCGTGCAGCTCAGCGCTCAGGGCGTCGCTGGCAAAATCACTTTGCAGCAGGCTGTAAACCTCGGTCATTTGCTTGCTTTCAAGCTCGACCCAGCCTTTTTCCTGGAAGTAATCAAGTGCTGTCACCACGCGATTGCGCTCGGCGGAATACTGCGAAAACATCGCCTCGAAATCTACTGTGGCCCAGGTGCGTGCTCGCGTGGACGTCCTGATGATCGCCGCAACGAAATCCCTGCGCTCGTCTTCGAAGCGCTGGAGCAATGCTTCAGGCTCAAGCAGATATTTGAAGCGGTATTCAGCGTAATAAGCGTAGCGCGGCGCGATCAGGCCTCGCAGTTCCAGCTGCACCAGCAAAGTCTTCAACGGCAACGAGCGAATGTTGCTCTGATCCGCCAATGGCCCAAGCAAAAACTCCCATTGTCCGTCCGGCACTGAGGCTTTGAGCTCTTCGAGCACATAATGAATCCCGTCGCGTTCGGGCGTATCACCGTAGACGAAGTTTTCCAGCACATTGAGGCTGTCGCGGTTGGCCAGTACCAGGCAGTCGGAGGGCTGTCCGTCGCGTCCGGCGCGGCCGATTTCCTGGCTGTAGTTTTCGATGGATTTGGGCAGATCAAAATGCACGACGTTGCGGATGTCGCTCTTGTCGATGCCCATGCCGTAGGCAATGGTGGCGACAATGCAATTGGACTGCCCGGCCATGAAGCGGCGTTGAATGTCTGCACGCTGATCGTGGGGCAAACCGGCGTGGTAAGCCTCGGCCTGGATTCCATTGCGTTGAAGATGCTCGGCGATGTGCTCGGCGGTCTTCTGCAACGTCACGTAGACAATGCTCGGTTGCCCGGGACGCTCGGTCATCCATTCGACCAGACGCCGGCGTTTGTCCTGACCGCGTACAGGCTCGACCAGCAAATTGAGGTTGGGCCGATAGAAACCAGTGGTCACTACATCGTCCGGAGCGATGGCGAATTTGGCCTGCATGTCGGCGATGACTTTTGGTGTCGCCGTGGCGGTGAGCAGCAAAGCCTGCGGAATGTTGAACTGACGCTGGTAGTCGGGGAGTTTCAGATAGTCCGGCCGGAAGTTGTGGCCCCATTCGGAAATGCAGTGCGCCTCGTCGACCACCAGCAACGAGATCGGCACCTGCTGCAGGAAATTGCGGAAGCGCTCGTTCTTCAAGCGCTCGACGGAGATCATCAGAATTTTCAGCTCGCCCGAACGTGCACGGGCCATGACGTCGTTGGCATCCTCGCGGCTCTGCGCCGAATCGATACTGCCTGCCGAGATGCCGCGGGACTTGAGAAACGCCAGTTGATCCTGCATCAACGCCAGCAACGGCGAGACCACCAATGTCAGGTGTGGCAGTAAAAGTGCCGGCAGTTGGTAGCAAAGCGATTTGCCGGAGCCGGTGGGAAAGATCGCCGCCGCGGATCGCCCCGCCAGCACCGCGCTGACAGCGGCCTCCTGACCGGGGCGAAACTGTGGATAACCAAAAACCTGTTCCAGGGTGTGGTGCATTTGCTGTCACTCCTTTGACTGCTGCCATGCCCAAAGCCTAGCGGGCGATTGCAGCGAGTCGAGAAAAGGTCGGGGTTGAATCAATACTGAATGATACATGGGAAGCGAAAACCAAGCGTTTAACAATCGAAGCGCCTCGACATACTTTCGAAAAGCTCAGCTACATATATATAACAAACTTCACATTACAAACACAGATACAACAGCGCCCTTTATTTTTTACACCACCTAAAACTAACTTGGCTGCTCTTATACATATGCAAGAGCAACGAAATGACAACTTTAACAATATTTTTCTGCGGCACCGGCTCCAACAAATTTGATGACAAACATAAAAGCTTCTGGGACGGCGAAATCGTTTCTACGCTCGCTGCACACCACAGCGGACGCGAATTTGCCGAGTGGATCGTCGTCGATGGCCCTGGCAGCGGCAATCTGCAAGCCGACGACCTGTTCACCAAGACCTCTGAATACGGCCTTTCCGGCACCCTGTTCGGCAAAGGCTGGGATGAAAACGTGCAACACGCTGTGAACATTATCAAAGGCAAATGCGACTGGCAGCGTAAACAACTGACCGAGTTAGAATATAACCGTCTGAAAGCCGCAGGCATTCCTATTGAAGATGTAAAAGTGGAAGGCTCCTGGTTCTGGCGCCAGTATAACTATGGCGATCGCAGTATCACGCAACAGAAACTACAGGAACAAATCATCAAGACTTTCCGCAAGGACGGCGTTATTCCTGCGCGAGTCAATCTGGTCGGCTGGAGCCGTGGCGGTATCAGTTGCCACATGCTCGCCAATGCGATGTTCCAGGACGCTGCACTCAAACATATTCCGGTGAATATATTTGCGATTGATCCAGTCCCGGGCATCGGCAACTTCCAGGAAAACCGCGTCAAACTTCAATCCAACGTCAAGGAATACATCGCCTTCTATGCCCGCGACGAGCGCTCAAAAGGCTTCAGCTGCGTGATCCCGCAAACCGCTACCGGCACCAAAACCTCGATCTATCCAATGGCCGGTCGCCACGCCACCCTCGCCGGCAACGCCACGGCCCTCGGCGGCGATCCCACCAACAGCAGCGACCTCAATGCGCTGATCGAGCCCGGCCGCATCGTTCGCCATCTGGCGGAAACCTGCCTCAAGCGTTGGGGCGTGCCACTGAGCAAAACGCTCAACCTGAGCGATGCCGACCTGCTGCGCTTCACCGGCACCATCGTCAGCGACGAAGCCCGCTACAAGAAGATGCACAGCCAGTCCTACACCTATTTCACCGAACAGGAAAAAGGCGAGCGCTGTGTCTCGCTGGGCAGCAAAGGCGTGCCGTTCTCGGCAGTCAAAGGCACGATCTACCGGCCGGCAACAGGACTGACCACAAGCCTGCTGGATATTTCTGGCTACCAACATTTGCGTTGAAAAGCGTTTAAGAATCGGTAGCAACGTCTGGCGAATTGTTCGCCCCATTCCTACTTCACGCGATGTCTTGTCGGCTATCGCGAGCGGGTGGTGCGAACCTATAGTCGTGGGTGTCGCTGCTTTGGCAGCGACACCCACATCACCCACGCCCTGTACCTGCTGACACAGGACGGCTGGGACCTGCTGCAAGTCAGATGCCCCCGGCCAAGTAACAAACGAAACATCATCGCTGCACACGCCGTGTCCAGCACCAGGAGTCAAAATTTGCAAACTACTATTGATTGCGTACGATGGGAGCCATTACTCAGCGAAGGGCTCGCATTTATGGCCAGCACTGAAATCATCGATCACAGCGCCCTCGTTCGCTTGGTCGAAAACGGTTCTGTGAGCGGCACAATTATCGTCGCGAAACCAGGAGGCTGGTCGGTCGAGATTCGGCAAGGCAGCCGCAAATGCGCGCTGACAGCACAACGCAGTGGTCAGGTGCGCCTGTTCAAGAGGCTGGAGACGCTTGTGACCTATCTGCAGGGCTTGGGCATCAGCCAATTCAACGTGGATGCCTCCGGCTATGACCCGCTGCAACTGAAAACCTACGCCAGGCCTGATCGCTCTGAAGCGTTGAAACAAGCCCATGAAGCGGCCGCTTATGAGGAATGGTTCAAGCGACAGGTGCAGATCAGCATCGATGATCCAAGGCCAAGTATCAGCGATGAAGATGCTCGCCGAATATTCGCCGCCAAGCGTGATGCCCTGCGTCAACGAGGGCGCTGATGAGGTTGGTCTGGCGCCCGGAAGCGCTTGCTGACCGAGACCGGATAATGGACCGAATCGGTCAGGACAACCCAGACGCTGCTGCGGATCTCGATGAAATGTTCGAATCAAAAGGGGAAATAGCAAGACAGCGCCCAACCTTGTACCGAAAGGGCAGGGTCCTCGGAACACGTGAAATCGTTGCGGCCGCCAACTACGTCATCGTCTACGCAATCAAAAAAGACCGGGTGGAAGTGCTGCGTGTCATGCATGCACGGCAGCAATGGCCTTAATTAGAGGATCATGTTGCAGTACTGTTGAGTGGCATTACTCTGGCCGTATCAGGCCAAAAATGAATGAATACTGCTACATGGCAAGTGACGAACCGCCGTTGAGATGAGCTTACCCAAATCTTCGCCCATGAAAAAACCGCCCCAAAGGGCGGTTTTTTATTCACTGCAAACTACTACTTACAACTTCGGCCCAGCCGCCTTGATCGCGTCGCTCACTTCGAACTTCTTGAAGTTCTCGATGAACAGACCGGCCAGTGCTTTCGCTGCCTCGTCGTACGCCGCCTTGTCAGCCCAGGTGTTGCGTGGGTTGAGCAGGTTGGTGTCGACGCCTGGTACGGCCAGAGGCACGTCGAGGTTGATGGTGTCCAGGTGCTCGGTGGCAGCACCGATCAGAGCGCCGCTCTGGATCGCTGCGATCACCGCGCGGGTGGTCGGGATGTTGAAGCGTTGGCCGACGCCGTAGCCGCCGCCGGTCCAGCCGGTGTTGACCAGGTAGACCTTGGAGCCGAAGCCGCGGATGCGCTTGATCAGCAGTTCGGCGTATTCGCCAGCCGGACGCGGGAAGAACGGTGCGCCGAAGCAGGTGGAGAAGGTCGACTTGATGCCGCTGCCCGAACCCATTTCAGTCGAGCCCACCAGTGCGGTGTAGCCGGAAAGGAAGTGGTAGGCCGCTTGCTCTTCGTTGAGGATCGACACTGGCGGCAGTACGCCGGTCAGGTCGCAGGTCAGGAAGATCACCGCGTTTGGCTCGCCACCCAGGTTCTTCTCGGAACGCTTGGCAACGTGCTCCAGCGGGTAGGCGGCGCGGCTGTTCTGGGTCAGGCTGACATCGGCATAGTCGGCGTGCTTGGCGTCGTCGATGACGACGTTTTCCAGCACCGCGCCGTGCTTGATGGCTTTCCAGATAACCGGCTCGTTCTTCTCGGAGAGGTCGATGCACTTGGCATAGCAACCGCCTTCGATGTTGAACACCACGCCTTCGCCCCAGCCGTGTTCGTCGTCACCGATCAGGTAACGGCTTTCGTCGGCCGACAGGGTGGTTTTACCGGTGCCCGACAGACCGAAGAACAGGGTCACGTCACCGTCTTCGCCGATGTTGGCAGCGCAGTGCATTGGCAGCACGTCAGCGGCCGGCAGCAGGAAGTTCTGCACCGAGAACATGGCTTTCTTCATCTCGCCGGCGTAACGCATGCCAGCGATCAGCACTTTCTTCTGCGCGAAGTTGATGATCACGCAACCGTCGGAGTTGGTGCCGTCACGCTCAGGCACACACTCGAAGTTGGCAACGTTGAGCACTTGCCATTCTTCACGGCCAGCCGGGTTGTACTGGGCCGGGTTGATGAACAGGCAACGACCGAACAGGTTCTGCCAGGCAGTCTGTGTGGTCATTTTCACGGCCAGGTAGTGATCTTCCGCCGCGCCTACATGCACGTGGGAAACGAAGTGCTCTTGCGCGTTGTTGAAGGCCTCGACGCGAGCCCACAGGGCATCGAACTTGTCGGCCGGGAACTTGCGGTTGATCGGGCCCCAGGCAATAGCGGCCTGGGTGGAAGGCTCTTCAACGATGAAACGGTCGACTGGCGAGCGGCCGGTGCGGTGACCGGTGCGAACAACCAGAGCGCCGGTATCGGCAAGCTCGCCTTCACCGCGATTCAGGGCTTCTTTTACCAGATCATCAACACTCAGATCGGTGTACACGGCGTTATTGGCTTGCGTCATGAGGTTCCCCGTCGGCCAGTGGCCGAGTGTGCTCCAAACGTTTTGTAGTAGAAAGTCGTGCACTACTACCGCGAAAAAAGTGGGCCGGATTATGCCAGAAAAGCCCAAAAAGAGTAGGGTCCTCCCGTCGTAACGGCGATATTCCGTCATTCCGCAGTGAATTTACCTGCGCTGAACCGTTTTAGTGACGGGTATCTGACGGCGTATCGACGCCCGCGCCAGCGAACAATTGAGCAATATCGGCTGCGTCAAACAAGTACTGCTGATTGCAGAACTGGCAATCGATCTCGACTTTGCCGCCCTGCTCGGCGGCCAGCGCCAGCGCATCTTCCAGCCCAAGACTGACCAGCGCATTGCCGGAGCGTTCCCGCGAGCAGCTGCAACTGAAGCGCAGATGCTGCACATCAAACAGACGTACCTGCTCTTCGTGGTACAGGCGATGCAGCACGGTTTCGTTGTCGAGGCTGAGCAATTCATCGGCGCTCAGAGTGCTGGCCAACGCGGTGAGATGCTGCCAGCTGGCGGCGCGATCCTCCTCGTCTTTCAAGCGATCGGCGGGGAGTTGTTGCAGCAACATGCCACGGGCACGACGACCGTCGGCGAAGAGCTTGAAGCGGGTGCCGACCTGTTGTGACATGACGAAATAGTTGGTGAAACAGTCCGACAGTGTCTCGCCGTCAAGATCAACAATGCCCTGATAGCGCTGGCCAACAGTCGGGTCGACGGTCAGGGCCAGAACGCCGTTCGGCATCAAGTCGGCAAGGGTCGCGTCAACCGCGATCTGCTCGGCGTTGTAACGCGCCAGACCACGGATCTCACGCTCGCTGGAGCACTCGATCATCAGCAGCGGAATCGGCCCTTCCGAGCGCGCCTGCAAAATCAGCAAGCCATCGAACTTGAGCGTGCCGACCAGTAACGACGCGGCCGCCATCAGTTCGCCGAGCAACTGCGCGACCGGCTCCGGGTACGGGTGTTTGGCGAGGACTTCGGCGTAGCTGCGCTCCAGCGCTACCAGTTCGCCGCGAGTGTCGCTGTCATCGAAGATGAAGCGTTGAGTGAAATCGGTATCCGCTAGGTCGGTCATAGGTCTGGGTATCTGAATGTGATGACAAAATGGTTACAAAACGTGAAAATTTGCGCTTGCTGGCACTTTTTTTGGTGCCGGCGCTTTTTCGCCATGGGAGGCATTTTATGAACAATCCGGGTTTGTTCCAATCAAGGTGGAACCTCGGCCGGCTGGTTCTGTGTAACGTAGTGCCGCTGGCGCTACTGGCTTTCTGGTTATGGCCTACCGGTCAGATGCTGTGTGTGATTTTCGACGAGTGGCTGTTCCGCTCGTTGAATGCGCCGCTGGCCAGCAATCCGATATGGCTCCACATCTGGGCAATTGCAAGTCTGCGCCCGTTCGACATCGTCGTCGGACTGATTCTGCTGACGCTGCTGATCAAGGGCGATTGGGTTTTCAGGGCGATCGACGTGCGTCGCGCGTTCTTCGGTTTTTTCTCGATCCTGCTGCTGATGGTGGTGATCCGCGCGCTGTTTTCCAAATTCGCCGATCACATGGGCTGGCAGCACAGCAGCCCGTCAATGGTGCTTGAGGGCGCCGTGCACATCAGCGATTACTTTCCGCATCTGGAAAAAACCTGGGAGCTGAAGGACCGTTCGGGCCAGAGTTTCCCCGGTGATCATGCCTCAGTGCTGTTGATCTGGGCATTGTTCATGGGCGTGTTCAGCCGCACCGTCGGACAATTTCTAACAGTATGGGGTCTGGCCGTATTGTTCATGTTGCCGCGTCTGGTGGCCGGCGCGCATTGGGGTCAGGACGACTACATCGGCGGTGTGCTGCTGGCGGTGTGGGCGTTGGGCTGGGGTTACTACACGCCGTTTGCCTATCACGCGTCGAACTTCTGGTTGAAGCTGACCGCGCCGGTTTTCGCGCTGTTGGGCAAGCTGCCGATGGTGTCGCGGATGAGTGTGGTGCGTAGCGCCTGATACCGCGTCGTACTCGATTCGCGAGCAGGCTCGCTGCCACAGACGACTCGATCGAATGTGGGAGCGAGCCTGCTCGCGAAGAGGCCGGCACAACGTTTCAATCTTCGTTGCTGCTACCGCGAAACTTGAACAGATCCCGCCGCTGCTTCTTGCTCGGCTTGCCATCGGTGCTCACGCCCAACGAGCCCGCCTTGCGCATCGCCGCAGCCGCTTCACGCTTGGCGACACTCGCTTCGGTCTCCGCGTACAAGGTTTGCGCCTCGGGTGCGCCACGACGCACGATCGACAATGCCTCGACCCTCACCGTGCGCACTTCGAAGCCGGTGCGAATCTCGAACTCATCACCAATGCGCGGCTCCTTGCCCGGCTTGCAGCGCTCGCCACGACAATGCACCTTGCCGCTTTCGATTGCTGCTTTGGCCAGAGCACGCGTCTTGTAGAAACGCGCCGCCCATAACCACTTATCGAGACGGACCTTGTCGTCCTCCTCCTGCTTCTGTCCCATATGAATTCCTCGCTCAGCCAGTAGTCGGAACTGTACTACCGTTTCTGTCGGGCGCAAGAACTCGGCCCTCCAGATTGACTGTGATCTTCGCCGCCCGACCGGCCTGGAGTGACCGCGTGACTAAATTTCCAACTTCGTTGACCTCACCCAGGGGCGGTTGCCAGGGCTGCCAGCAGAGCGAACCGCTGGATTTCGATTTTGCCTTCGCCTACCAGCCGATTGTCGACCTGCGCGATCAATCGGTATTTGCCCACGAAGCGCTGGTCCGAGGCGTGTCAGGGGAAGGTGCACTGTCGGTGTTAAATCAGGTTACAGAAGACAACCGCTACCGTTTCGACCAGCTCTGTCGGACCCGCGCGATCGAAGGCGCGGCGAGCCTAAATATGCAGACACACTTGTCGATCAACTTTTTGCCCAACGCCGTCTACCGTCCAGAGCTATGCATTCGCAGCACACTGGAGGCCGCACGCAAACACAACTTTCCGATCGACCGACTGATTTTCGAAACTCTGGAAATCGAGCACGTAGATAATTATCGCCATTTGACCAATATTCTGCGTGAATACCACGAATTCGGCTTCAAGACCGCCATCGACGATTTCGGTGCCGGCTATTCGGGGCTCAATCTGCTGGCCGATTTCCAACCAGACCTGATCAAACTCGACATGGCGCTGATCCGCGATGTTGACCAGGACCGTGTCCGTCAGGTGATCGTTCGGGGGATTGTCACAATGTGTGCGGAGTTGAACGTTACAGTCATTGCCGAAGGCATAGAAAGCGCCGGGGAACGGGATTTCCTCGCGGACTGTGGAATATTCCTGATGCAGGGCTACTGGTTCGCCAGACCTGCGTTCAAAGCGTTGGCCCAGGTGCCGGACGGGGCCTGGAAGCGTTAACCCTTGGTTTTTTTCTTTGAAGACATTTGATCATTTGACCGTTGTCGGTCTGCGCGAGTGGGTGGCGCTCCCGGGTTTGGGAGTTGCGGGCCTGCGCGCAAAAATCGACACCGGCGCCAGCACCTCCAGCCTGCACGCCACCGACATCGAGCCGTTCGAACGCGACGGCGAGAAATGGGTGCGCTTCACGGCGCATCTCGGCACGGTGGTGCAGTTGCGTCACCGGCGCTGCGAAGCGCCGCTGGTCACGCGCAAAACCATCAAGAGCTCCAACGGCCATGCGCAGGTGCGCTATGTGATCAGCACCACGCTGGCCCTGGGTGATCGGGTCTGGCCGGTGGAGTTCACTCTGGCCTGCCGCAAGTCCATGCGCTATCGCCTGCTGCTCGGTTCCAAAGCCCTGATCGATGGCCAGTTGGTGGTCAATCCGGGCATCAAATATGTACAAGACAAGCCGGTGTTCCCGGTATCTACCTCCTCCACAGGTGTTGCATGAAGATCGCTGTGCTGTCGCGTAATCCGCGTCTGTATTCCACCCGCCGTCTGGTCGAAGCCGGAATCGAGCGCGGGCATGAAATGGTGGTGATCGACACCTTGCGCGCCTACATGAACATTGCCAGCCACAAGCCGCAGATCCATTACCGCGGCAAACCGCTGGAAGGTTTTGACGCGGTGATCCCGCGGATCGGCGCATCGGTGACGTTCTACGGCTGCGCGGTGTTGCGTCAGTTCGAAATGATGGGCGTGTTCCCGCTCAACGAGTCGGTGGCAATTGCCCGCTCGCGGGACAAATTGCGTTCGCTGCAGCTGCTGTCGCGGCGCGGCATCGGTTTGCCGGTCACCGGTTTTGCCCACTCGCCGGACGATATTCCCGACCTGATCGCCATGGTCAACGGCGCACCGCTGGTGATCAAGGTGCTCGAAGGCACTCAGGGCATCGGCGTGGTGCTGTGCGAAACCGCGACGGCGGCAGAGTCGGTGATCGAAGCGTTCATGGGTCTCAAGCAGAACATCATGGTCCAGGAATACATCAAGGAAGCCGGCGGTGCGGATATCCGCTGCTTCGTGGTCGGCGACAAGGTGATCGCGGCAATGAAGCGCCAGGCCAAACCGGGCGAGTTTCGTTCCAACCTGCATCGCGGCGGCAGCGCCAGCCTGATCAAGATCACCCCGGAAGAACGCATGACCGCGTTACGCGCTGCCAAGGTCATGGGCCTGGCGGTGGCGGGTGTGGATATCCTGCGCTCCAATCACGGTCCGCTGGTGATGGAAGTGAACTCGTCGCCGGGACTGGAAGGCATCGAAACCACCACTGGCAAGAATGTCGCCGGAATCATCATCGAGCATCTGGAAAAGAATGGCGGGCCGAATATGACCCGCACCAAGGGCAAAGGTTAACCCAGAGATATTCGGCGGCTGGAAAGCCGCCTTCGCGAGCAGGCTCGCTCCCACAGTTGATCGCATTCCAAAATGTGGGAGCGAGCCTGCTCGCGAAGGGGCCATCCGCCCTCTTGAAGATCTCAGCGCTTAAACAGCATCACGCGGCAACATCAACCCCAACGGCAATCTCACCCGCGCCTCCAGTCCACCCCCGGACCGGTTGCGCAATTCGACATTGCCGCCATGCATCGCCGCAATCCTTTTCACGATCGCCAGCCCCAGCCCGGTGCCTTTGCCACCGCGAGCCCGATCACCTCGGGTAAACGGGTTGAAGATCGCTTCAAGCTCGGACGGATCAATTCCCGCGCCACGGTCCATCACGCTCAGCACCACATACGGCGCGCTGGTATCTCCCGATACATACGCCGCTACTTCAACGCCGGTACCGGCATGGTTCAACGCATTGCCGATCAGGTTGTTGAGCAGGCGTTTCATCGACACACGACGCAGCGGAAACGGCTGGATCGGTTCCAGACGCAGGCGCACTTTCTCTTCGTTCTGGTTGTATGGCGCGGCGACTTCGCGCACCAGATCGCTGAGGTCGACCTCTTCCACCGACTCGTCACGACCGTCGCGAATGAACGCGAGGAACTGGTCGAGAATCGCGTCCATGTCTTCGATGTCGCGGACCATGTCGTCGGTGAGGTCGGTGTGATCGCCCATCAGTTCCAGCGACAGGCGCAAGCGCGTCAGCGGTGTCCGCAAGTCGTGGGAAACCCCCGCCAGCATCAGCTCCCGCTCACGTCCGGCCTGTTCGACGTCCTCGGCCATCTGGTTGAAGGCGCGATAAACCTCGGTCATTTCGCTCGGCGTATCACTGATTGGCAGACGTACGCTGCGGCCCTGGCCGAGTTGCCGCGCGGCATACACCAGTCGCTTCAACGGCTGGTTGAGCTGGCTGACGAAAATCCATGCCGACGCCGTAGAAAGCAGGCCGATGGCGAGGAACCAGCCGAGCACGTTCCAGATCTTCTGGCCGCGCAGCGGGTGCGGATACAACGGCACTTTCAGCCAGCCATCGCCCAGGCTCGGTGCCCTCACCCACAGCGCCGGCGGCGAATGCATGCGCAAACGCACCTCGGTGTCGGCACCCAGTTCCGCCTGCATCTGACGTTGGTAGATTTCGCTGTACGGCCAGTGCTGCTCGCCTTCCGGCACACCGGCGCCGACCACACGAATCAGGGTCGCGGCATCGGCAATTTTTGCGCGGTTTTCTTCGTCGGCAGCCCAATAGGCGCGTAGCGTCAGAGCGACACCATGGCTGTATTGGCGATCCACCAGCACGTCCTCGTTCATCAACAGATAAACCAGGGTCAGCGCCTTGGAAAACAGCACGACGATCAGCACCAGCCAGAGGGTGCGGGAGAAAAAACTTTGGGGGAACCAGACGGGGGTTTTCATCTTTAACCGCTACACACTTGCAGGAGCGAGCAATGCTCGCATATTGCGGATTGCGAGTCTGTGGCAATGGCCGTGCGACCAGAGCCTTGCAGACCCGCTCCTACAAATCACCGATCACTTGGTGGCGGTGCCATCCGGTACGAACACGTAACCCACGCCCCAGACAGTCTGGATGTAGCGCGGTTTCGACGGATCGGGTTCGATCATGCGGCGCAGACGCGAGATCTGCACGTCGATGGAACGCTCCAGCGCATCCCATTCACGGCCACGGGCGAGGTTCATCAGCTTGTCGCGAGTCAGCGGCTGACGCGCGTTCATTACCAGCGCCTTGAGTACCGCGAACTCACCGGTGGTGAGCATGTGCACTTCATCGCCACGCTTGAGCTCGCGGGTCGCCAGCGACAACACGTAATCACCGAAGGTGACGTTTTCGTCTTCACTGCCCGGTGCGCCCGGCACCGGTGCGGCCTGACGGCGCAATACCGCTTTGACCCGAGCCATCAGCTCGTCCGGGTTGAACGGCTTGGCCAGGTAATCGTCGGCGCCCAGTTCAAGGCCCTTGATACGGCTCAGCTCATCGCCCTTGGCGGTGAGCATGATGATCGGAATCTGGTTATTCGCGCTGCGCAGACGGCGGCACGCGGTCAGGCCGTCTTCGCCCGGCAGCATCAGGTCGAGAACGACCAGATTGAACACTTCACGCGCCAGCAGACGGTCCATCTGCTCGGTGTTCGGAACGGTACGGGCACGGTAGCCCTTGCTGACGAAGAAACGCTCCAGCAGGCTGCTCAGCCCCGGATCGTCATCAACGATAAGAATTTTTTCGCCTTCAGCAGTTTGTGCTGTGCTGCTCATTGGATGCTCCTTTTAGCTCGGCGCGCATTATGGCGTAGCTGCCGTTATACGCACCGTGTGCATTGTTAGCAGATTTTTCCTTCACTGCCAGAAAACCGAGGTTTATGCCTACAGCCTGCAACGCCCCCGAATGACAGAACGCTGGTTATAATGCGCGGCGTTTTGCGCCAGGCAACGTCTGAATCGTTACCGTAAGTGGCCGGTATTTTTTCCGGCCCTGTGCAGTAACTGTTCGATTTCACGGGTCAATGGGCAGCTTCTTGATCCAGGCAGCGGCAATTTTCCAGCCGCTCAATCAGCCTCCAGGCCATTATCTGCGTGCCTGCGAGCCTGCTTTCATACTATGTCAGGTGGTTTTATGGACAGCATCAACAGCCGCATCGCCGAGGAACTCGGCGTACGCCCACAACAGGTCGAAGCGGCCGTCGCGCTACTCGATGAAGGTTCTACCGTCCCCTTCATCGCCCGTTACCGGAAAGAAGTCACCGGCAGCCTCGATGACACTCAGTTGCGTCATCTGGAAGAGCGCCTGCGCTACCTGCGAGAACTCGACGAACGGCGCATCAGCATCCTCGCCAGCATCGAAGAGCAAGGCAAGCTCACCCCTGCTCTGGAACGCGACATCAAGCTCGCCGACACCAAAACCCGTCTCGAAGACTTGTACCTGCCGTACAAGCAGAAGCGCCGCACCAAGGGCCAGATCGCCCTCGAAGCCGGCCTCGGCGAACTGGCCGACGGCTTGTTCAACGACCCGAACCTGTCGCCGGAAACCGAAGCCGCACGCTTCGTCGATGCCGAAAAAGGCGTGGCCGACGTCAAGGCTGCGCTGGAAGGCGCCAAATACATTCTCATGGAGCGCTTCGCCGAAGACGCCAGCCTGCTGGAAAAGCTGCGTAATTTCCTCAAACAGGAAGCGATCCTCAGTGCCCGCGTCATCGCCGGCAAGGAAGAGGAAGGCGCCAAGTTCCGTGATTACTTCGAACACGACGAGCCGCTGAAAAGCATGCCATCGCACCGTGCCCTGGCGATTTTCCGTGGCCGCAACGAAGGCATTCTCAGCTCCGCGCTGAAAGTCGGCGATGAGCTGCCCGGCACGATGCACCCCTGCGAAGGCATGATCGCTCAGCAGTTCGGCATCCAGAACCAGAACCGCCCGGCGGACAAATGGCTCGGTGAAGTGGTGCGCTGGACCTGGAAGGTCAAGCTCTACACCCACCTGGAAACCGACCTGCTCGGCGAGTTGCGCGATGGCGCCGAAACCGAGGCGATCAACGTTTTCGCGCACAATCTGCACGACCTGCTGTTGGCCGCTCCGGCCGGCCCGCGCGCGACGCTGGGCCTCGACCCGGGCCTGCGTACCGGCTGCAAGGTGGCCGTGGTCGATTCGACCGGCAAGCTGCTCGACCACGCCACGGTTTACCCGCACGTGCCGCACAACAAATGGGATCAGACCATCGCCATCCTCGCCGCGCTATGCGCCAAGCATTCGGTGGACCTGATCGCCATCGGCAACGGCACTGCCAGCCGCGAGACCGACAAGCTGGCGATCGAGCTGATCAAAAAATATCCAGCGATGAAAATGACCAAGGTCATGGTTTCCGAAGCCGGCGCCTCGGTGTACTCGGCCTCGGAACTGGCGGCCAAGGAATTCCCGGACCTCGATGTGTCGATCCGTGGCGCCGTGTCGATCGCCCGTCGCCTGCAGGATCCGTTGGCCGAGCTGGTGAAAATCGATCCGAAATCCATTGGCGTCGGCCAATACCAGCACGACGTCTCGCAGCTGAAACTGGCGCGCGGTCTGGACGCCGTGGTCGAGGACTGCGTAAACGCCGTGGGCGTGGATGTGAATACCGCCTCCGTGGCCTTGCTGGCACGGATTTCCGGCCTCAATGCGACGCTGGCGCAGAACATCGTTGCTCACCGTGACGAACACGGCGCGTTCAAGACCCGTGCAGCGCTGAAGAAAGTCGCGCGACTGGGCGAGAAAACCTTCGAACAGGCCGCCGGTTTTTTGCGCGTGATGAACGGCGACAACCCGCTGGATTCGTCGGCGGTGCACCCGGAAGCCTATCCACTGGTGCAGCGCATTGCCGCTGAAACCGACCGCGACATTCGCTCGCTGATCGGCGATGCCGCGTTCCTCAAGCGTCTGGACCCGAAGAAATTCACCGACGAAACGTTCGGTCTGCCGACCGTCACCGACATCCTGCAAGAACTGGAAAAACCCGGTCGCGATCCACGTCCGGAGTTCAAGACTGCCGAATTCCAGGAAGGCGTCGAAGACCTCAAGGACCTGCAACTGGGGATGATCCTTGAAGGCGTGGTGACCAACGTGACGGCATTTGGTGCATTCGTCGACATCGGCGTGCATCAGGATGGTCTGGTGCACATCTCGGCGCTGTCGGAGAAGTTCATCAAGGACCCGCGCGAAGCGGTCAAGGCCGGTGACGTGGTGAAAGTGAAGGTCATGGAAGTCGATATCCCGCGCAAACGCGTCGGTCTGTCGATGCGCATGAGCGACACTCCCGGCGAGAAAATCGATGGCGCCCGTGGCTCGCGTCCGGGCTCGGCACCGCGCCAGTCTTCGGGCAACGCGCCGCGCAAGGAAACTGCCACAGCCGCGCCGGTGAACAATGCGATGGCCTCGCTGTTCGCCAACGCCAAGCAGTTGAAGAAACGCTGATGGAGATGCCGGCCGGGCTCGTCGAGAGCGCGTTTTTCAAGCTGTTGGGCTGTCGCCTGCACAGTCTCGAAACCGGGGTGGCGCAAGTCGCCCTGGCGCTTGAGCCCGAACTGCGCAACCGCGGCGGCAAACTGCACGGCGGCGCGCTGTTCAGTCTGGTCGACATCGCCATGGGCCTGGCTTGTTCCAGCAGCCATGGCTTCGATCAGCAGAGTGCGACCATCGAATGCAAGATCAACTACATCCGCGCCGTTTCCGACGGCGAGGTGCTGTGCACGGCGCGGGTGATCCACCCGGGCCGGCGCACGCTGGTGGTCGAAGCCGAGGTGATGCAGGGCGACAAACTGGTCGCAAAAGCGCAAGGCACCTTCGCTGTCCTGTAGATGTTGCTCATCATTTTGAGTTAATTTCGGCGCAACGAATCCTGTGGGAGCTGCCGAAGGCTGCGATCTTTTGATTTTGTTTTTCAACAGCAAGATCAAAAGATCGCAGCCTTCGGCAGCTTCTACGGGTTCATGTGTGCGGCTGACAGGCTAGAAAACCAGGCGATAACGCCAGTTTCAACTTCACCCTTGTAGACCGTCTTGCCCACCCCCATATTGGGGCGACTGACGCGTGAAGGAATCCAAATTGAGCGAACTTCTCAACCGCCGCCTGGCTCTGCTCGGCGAGCGCGCTAACCTCTCTCTGCTCAAGCAGTGCCTGCACGGTATCGAACGTGAATGCCTGCGCGTGACCAGTGAAGGTCGCCTGGCGCAAACGCCGCACCCCGAAGCCCTGGGTTCCGCGCTGACCAACGAACAGATCACCACCGACTACTCCGAGTCGCTGCTGGAATTCATTACGCCTGCCCTGCCGGATCCTGCCGACACGCTGGCGAGCCTGGACAAGATTCATCGTTTTGCCTACAGCAAACTCGGCAACGAGTACCTGTGGAGTCCATCGATGCCGTGCCCGTTGCCGGCCGAGGAAGATATTCCGATCGCCTATTACGGCACCTCCAACATCGGTCAGCTCAAGTACGTTTATCGCAAGGGCCTGGCCCTGCGTTACGGCAAGACCATGCAATGCATTGCCGGGATTCACTACAACTTTTCCCTGCCGGAACAGCTCTGGCCATTGCTGCGCGAGGCCGAAGGCTTCGTCGGCACCGATCGCGATTTCCAGTCGGTGTCCTACATCGCGTTGATTCGCAACTTCCGTCGCTACAGCTGGCTGCTGATGTACCTGTTCGGTGCCTCGCCGGCGCTGGACGCCGGCTTCCTGCGCGGGCGTTCGCATCAGCTCGAGCAGCTCGATCCGGACACGCTGTATCTGCCGTACGCCACCAGCCTGCGCATGAGCGATCTCGGTTATCAGAGCAATGCCCAGGCCGGCCTGACACCGTGCTACAACGACCTGGCGAGCTACACCGACAGCCTGCGCGAAGCCGTGGCCACGCCCTACGCGCCATACGTGGAAGTCGGCACGCACAAGGATGGCGAGTGGGTGCAGCTCAACACCAACATCCTGCAGATCGAAAACGAGTACTACTCCAACATCCGCCCGAAACGCGTGACCTACACCGGCGAGCGGCCGATCCAGGCGCTGATGGCGCGCGGCATCCAGTACGTCGAAGTGCGCTGCCTGGACATCAACCCGTTTCTGCCGATGGGCATCGACCTCACCGAATCGCGCTTCATCGACGCCTTCCTGCTGTACTGCGCGCTGAACGACAGCCCGCTGCTGACCAACACTTCGTGCGGCAACGCCACCTCGAACTTCCTCAGCGTGGTCAAGGAAGGTCGCCGTCCGGGCCTGCAATTGCAGCGTGACGGTCAACCGGTCGAGATGAAGCAATGGGCGGCCGAACTGCTGGAACAGATTGCTCCGCTGGCGGCGATGCTCGACCAGAGCGTCGGCGGCGATGCCCACAGCAAGGCGCTGGATGCGCAACTGGCCAAGGTCAACGACCCGTCCCTGACCCCATCGGCGCAGGTGCTGGCGGCCATGGCTGAGCACAAGGAAAGCTTTGCGCAGTTCTCCCTGCGCCAGAGCCAGACCCACGCCGAGTTCTTCCGCAGCGAGCCGTTGGCGGCTGACGAGCAAGCGAAGTTTGAAGAGCTGGCGCGCGCGTCGCTGGCACAGCAGACCGAGCTTGAGCAAAACGAGGTTGGCGATTTCGATGTGTTTGTTGGCGCGTATCAGGCGAGCATCCTCGCCATCAGCAATTAAAAGCCCCTCACCCTAACCCTCTCCCAAAGGGAGAGGGGACTGACCGCGTTGTTCTTGCGAGCTGCACCGACCTGAAATACCGGGCCGAACTCAGGCCTTGAAAAGCATGAAGATCAGCTCCCTTTCCCCCTCGCCCCCCTGGGGGGAGAGGGCTGGGGTGAGGGGGCAAAGTTCTGACGTCGAACGAATCATCCGAAATCCCCACACCCTCTCCTATCCTTAGATTTTTCCGCTCATAAGCTCATTCGAAAAAGTTATTTATTTCGCGATTCTTAGATCATTTAGTCTCCATTCACGCCGACATTCGGTCGCCTGATCTGGAGCTCTCAATTGAAACTGAATTTCCCGCTTCGCCTGCTCGCCGCCGCCTCGCTGGCCGCTGCAAGCTTCCTGGCCCAGGCGGCCGATCTCACCGTCGCCTACCAGACTACCGTCGACCCGGCCAAGGTCGCTCAGGCCGACGGCGCCTACGAGAAAGCCACCAAGGCTGACATCAGCTGGCGCAAATTCGATAACGGTGCCGACATCATTGCCGCCATCGCGTCCGGCGATGTGCAGATCGGCTATCTCGGTTCGAGCCCGTTGACCGCTGCGATCACGCGCAAAGTGCCGGTGGAAACCTTCCTCATCGCCACCCAAATCGGCGCCGCTGAAGCATTGGTCGCGCGTGACGGTTCCGGCATCAAGACTCCGCAGGATCTGATCGGCAAGAAAATCGCCGTGCCATTCGTGTCCACCGGGCACTACAGCCTGCTCGCGGCGCTCAAGCACTGGAACATCGACCCGTCGAAAGTCACCGTGCTCAACCTCGCGCCGCCAGCCATCATCGCGGCGTGGAAACGCGGCGATATCGACGCCACTTACGTTTGGGATCCGGCACTGGGCGTCGCCAAGGAAAACGGCAAAGTGCTGATCACCTCCGGCGAACTGGCCAAGTTCGGCGCGCCGACCTTCGACGCGTGGATCGTGCGCAAGGACTTCGCCGAGAAGCACCCGGAAATCGTCACCGCATTCGCCAAGGTCACCCTCGACGCCTACGCCGCTTACCGCAAGGATCCGCAGGCCTGGCTGGCCAACCAGAGCAACGTCGACAAACTGGTCAAACTCTCCGGCGCCAAGGCCAGCGACATCCCATTGCTGCTGCAGGGCAACGTCTACCCATTGGCGGCGGATCAGGTCAGTGACCTCGGCGCGCCGACCACCAAAGCCATCACCGACACCGCCGCGTTCCTCAAGGAGCAAGGCAAGGTCGAAGCCGTGCTGCCGGACTACGCGCCTTACGTCAGCGCCAAATACATCACCAACTGATCGGGAGATACAGCGATGGCCTTGCTACAGCTGGAGCGCATCAGCGCACAGTACCCGGGCAGCCCGGAGCCGGTGCTGGCGGATATTTCTCTGACCCTGGGGCCGCAGCAATTGCTGGTCGCCCTCGGCCCGTCCGGCAGTGGCAAGACTTCGCTGTTGAACCTGATTGCCGGCTTCGTCGAGCCGAGTGCCGGGCGCATCACCCTTGACGGCGTGCCGGTCAAAGGCCCGAGCGCCGAACGGGGCGTGGTGTTTCAGGACGACGCTTTACTGCCCTGGCAGGACGTGCTGGCCAACGTCGCTTTCGGCCTCGAACTGGCCGGTGTCGGCAAGGACAAGCGGGAAAAAATCGCCCGTGAAATGCTCGCGCTGGTCGATCTCGCCGGCTTCGAAGACCGGCGCATCTGGCAATTGTCCGGTGGCCAGAAACAACGCGTCGGCCTCGCCCGCGCCCTCGCCGCCGACCCGCGCGTGTTGCTGATGGACGAGCCGTTCGGTGCGCTTGATGCGTTCACTCGCGAGCAGATGCAGGAGCTGTTGCTGCAAGTCTGGCAGCGCACTGCCAAACCGGTTTTCCTGATTACCCACGACATTGAAGAAGCGGTGTTCCTCGCCACGGACCTGATTCTGCTGGCACCGAATCCGGGGCAGATCGTCGAGCGCCTGCAATTGGATTTTGGTCAGCGTTATGCCGCTGGCGAGTCGGCCCGCGCGATCAAGTCCGATCCGCGTTTTATCGAAACCCGCGAGCACGTGCTGAGCAAAGTCTTCTCGCAACGCAGCGCCGTACCCCGGCAGGAGCGCGCATGAGCAGTTACGACGTTTCCGCTGCGGCGGTGAAAACACCTTCGGTGAGCATCCCGCTGCGCCGCAGCCTCAGCACTCGCTGGATCAGCCTGCTGACCCTGTTCGGCCTGTTGGCGGTCTGGTGGGCGGTGACCGCTACCGAGTTGATCGAACCGCTGTTCTTGCCACCGCCCTCTGCCGTGCTGCAAAAAGGCTGGCTGCTGGCGACCTCGGGATATATGGATTCGACGCTGTGGCAGCACCTGGGCGCGAGCCTGAGCCGCATCGGCCTGGGTCTCGCTTTTGCGATTCTCACCGCCGTGCCGGTGGGTATTGCCATTGGTGCAAACCGCATCGCTCGCGGTGTGCTCGATCCACTGATCGAGTTCTACCGCCCGATCCCGCCGCTGGCGTATCTGCCGCTGATCGTGATCTGGTGCGGCATTGGCGAGTTGTCGAAAGTGCTGCTGATCTACCTGGCGATTTTTGCGCCGATTGCCATTGCCACCGCGACTGGCGTGCGTACCGTCGACCCAGCAAAACTGCGCGCGGCGCAGTCGTTGGGCGCGACGCGCGTGCAGTTGATTCGCCATGTGATTCTGCCCAGCGCACTGCCGGACATTCTCACCGGCGTGCGCATTGGCCTGGGGGTTGGCTGGTCGACCCTGGTCGCCGCTGAACTGATCGCGGCCACCAGTGGCCTGGGCTTCATGGTGCAGTCGGCTGCGCAATTCCTGGTCACAGATGTCGTGGTGCTGGGAATTCTGGTCATCGCCCTGATCGCCTTCGCCATGGAAATGGGCCTGCGCGCATTGCAGCGCAGACTGGTGCCGTGGCACGGCCAGGCGCACTAAATCGCCTTGTGAAAATTCCCCTGTGGGAGCGAGCCTGCTCGCGAAAGCGTCAGATCATTCACTGCACTGTCGCCTGACACTCTGCATTCGCGAGCAGGCTCGCTCCCACAAAAGCATGACACTCCGAATTCGAAGAGAACGACCATGAGCACCCTCAACATCACCCCGTTAAGCTCGGCCCTCGGCGCGCAGATCAGTGGCGTCGACATCAGCCAGCCGCTGAGCCTGGAACACCGCGACGCCATCGAACAGGCGTTGCTCAAATATCAGGTGTTGTTCTTCCGCAACCAGCCGATCGAGCCGGCACAGCAGGCACGCTTCGCGCATTATTTCGGCGACCTGCACATTCATCCGATCTACCCGAACGTGCCGGACCAACCGGAAGTGCTGATCCTCGACACCGCCGTCACCGACGTGCGCGATAACGCGATCTGGCACACCGACGTGACCTTCCTGCCAACGCCCGCGATGGGCGCAGTGCTCAGCGCCAAGTTGCTGCCGGAGTTCGGTGGCGACACGTTGTGGGCCAGCGGCATTGCTGCGTATGAAGCGTTGTCGGAGCCAATGAAGTCCCTGCTCGAAGGTCTGACGGCCACCCACGATTTCACTCGTTCGTTTCCGCTCGAGCGCTACGGCAACACGCCTGAGGCGCTGGCGCAGTGGGAAGAAGCGCGGCGCAAGAATCCGCCGCTGTCGCACCCGGTGATTCGCACCCACCCAGTGAGCGGGCGGCGCTCGCTATTCGTCAATGAAGGATTTACCTCAAAGATCAACGAATTGTCGGAAACCGAGAGCGAGGCGATCCTGAAGTTTCTGTTCGCCCACGCGACACGGCCGGAATTCACCATTCGCTGGCGCTGGCAGAAGGACGACATCGCTTTCTGGGACAACCGCGTGACGCAGCATTACGCGGTGGACGATTACCGCCCGGCGCGGCGGGTGATGCAGCGGGCGACGGTGTTGGGGGATGTGCCGTTTTTTCGCTGAGCCCTTTTAAAGGCAAAAGCCCCTCACCCTAACCCTCTCCCGGAGGGAGAGGGGACTGATTGGGGATGCTGTAGAAGTACGCCGACCTGAACGTACTTTGCTGAATCCATAATCGACTCGGTATTTCAGGTCGATGTAAGACGCAAGACACCTCGGTCGGCTCCCTCTCCCTCTGGGAGAGGGCTGGGGTGAGGGTGGCTCACTCCGCCGTCGAAGGCTTCTCCCAAAGATTGATCCCGCCCTCCTGGGCAAACCGGTCAATCTCCGCCAGCTCTTCTGCACTGAAGCTCAGATTCTTCAACGCCCCAACGTTCTCGACAATCTGCTCCGGCCGGCTCGCACCAATCAGTGCCGAGGTCACTCGTGGATCACGCAGCGTCCACGCCAGTGCCAGTTGCGCCAGGCTCTGGCCGCGACGCTGGGCGATCTCGTTCAACGCTCGCACGTGAGCGATGTTGGCCTCGGACAAGTGCGAAGCCTGCAGCGAGCCGCCGCCCGGGCGATTGACTCGCGCATCGGCCGGCACGCCGTTGAGGTATTTGTCGGTGAGCAAGCCCTGCGCCAGCGGCGTGAACGCGATGACGCCCGTGCCGAGTTCATCGGTGGTGTCGAGCAGATCCTTTTCCACCCAGCGATTGAGCAGGTTGTACGCCGGTTGATGAATCAGCAGCGGCACTTTCCACTCTTTCAGCAGCCCGGCCATCTCGCGGGTTTTCACCCCGGAATAGGACGAGATACCGATGTACAGCGCCTTGCCCTGCTGCACAGCGGTGGCGAGGGCGCTGGCGGTTTCTTCCAGCGGGGTGTCCGGGTCGAAGCGGTGCGAATAGAAGATGTCCACATAGTCCAGACCGAGGCGTTGCAGGCTCTGGTCGAGGCTGGCCAGCACGTATTTGCGCGAACCGCCGCCCTGACCATACGGGCCGGGCCACATGTCCCAACCGGCCTTGCTGGAGATGATCAGCTCGTCGCGATACTGCTTGAAGTCTTCGCGCAGCAGGCGACCGAAATTGATCTCGGCGCTGCCGTATGGCGGGCCGTAGTTGTTGGCCAGATCGAAATGATTGATGCCCAGATCGAACGCTGTGCGCAGCAAGGCGCGCTGGGTGTCGATCGGCGTGCTGTCGCCAAAGTTGTGCCACAGGCCCAGCGACAAGGCCGGCAGCACCAGACCGCTGCGGCCGACGCGGCGGTAGGGAATGGAGTCGTAGCGATTTTCGGCAGCGGTATAAGTCATCGAATCCTCTCTTGTCTGTCTTTTAGTCATCTGCAACCGGACACGTTTGTGGCGAGGGGATTTATCCCCGATGGATGGCGAAGCCGCCCCAAAATCTGAAACCTCGGCGAATCTGGTGTACCGAATGCGCTGGTTTTACGACTGCTTCGCAGCCGAACGGGGATGAATCCCCTCGCCACAAAAGCCCCATCAATCATGCAAAGCGATTTGCAGGTCGAACCAGCCCCAGGTTCTGCCGCAGCGTGCGGCCTTCATATTCAGTTCTGAACAACCCGTCCAGCATACGCCCAAGCGGCGCGACGCCGACCTCCGGTTCGACCAATTGCTGAAACGTTTCACATTTTTTCCTGCGCTTCAGCCTCGCTGGATTGGCCATGCTCAAAGTGACACCGAGTTGGCCCCTTCGCGAGCAGGCTCGCTCCCACAGAGTTCTCCTGTGAACATGAAATTCATGTCCAGCCGAGATCCATTGTGGGAGCGAGCCTGCTCGCGAAGGCGGCCAATCAGGCAACACCCATTCACCAGGCGAAAACTGCCATGCACATCACCATCATCACTTTCTCCGGCCTGGTCCTGCTCGCACTGATGCTTTACATCGGCGACCCCATTGGCTTCAGCCGCCAGACCATGGCCTACCGCTTCGCAGCGCTATGGCTTGCGATCCCTGATCAATGGCGCAGTCGGCGTAGTTCATGCGGGCGGCCGCTGGGTACGGAAATAGCGCTTGGCAGCGCGGTATTCGGCGTGCCGGCAGCAGCAATGGTGTTGTTCATGCTGCTGAGCGCCGAGTCCTGAGCAGACCCGGCGCGCAGCCGTCGGTCAACGCACCAGATGCAGGAACTGCATGTGCCGTTCGTACTGGTCGAGGATGTCGTTGATGATCTGCTCTTTGGTGTAGCCGACCAGATCGTAGTCCTGACTGCCCTCGCTCAAGTGCACTTCGGCGCGGTAGTAGCGGCGATTGTTGAGTTGCTTGGAACCCATGCCGCCGCGCGCGAACGATGGCGTGAAGTAGCCGCGCATCTGCACCTGATAGATGAACGGATGCTGCTCGCCATGACCGATTTCCAGGCTGACGTTGTCATGCGCCGGATCCGGCTGGGTAACCACGTGCAGGCCTTTTTCGACGAACACGGCGGTCACTTCTTCGATCGCCGGGCGGACGGTGCTTTCCATGAAGCGGTACACCTCGTCGCGGGACGGGAAGTGCACGGCCTGACTCAGGCGCTGACGCCAGCCACCGGTGCCACGCCGCGAACCGGAGACCGGCGCCAGCGAATGCAACTGCGCGATCTGCTTCTGCGACTCCAGATAGAACGCCTTGTGCAGGCCCCACATCATCAGCAGCAGAATCAACGAGAACGGCAATGAGGTCAGCACCACCGCCGACTTCAACGCGTCGATGCTGCCGGAAAACAGCAGTGCGCTGGTGATCAGCGCGGTCATCGCACCCCAGAAGACCCGCAGCCATTTCGGCCCGTCTTCATCCGGGTTGCCGCCTTTCGCCGACAGGGTGGAGAGCACCACGGTGCCGGAATCCGCAGACGTCACGAAGAACACGAAGCTGATGAACACCGTCACGGCGATGACAGTCTTGCTCCACGGATAGGTTTCCAGCAGCAGATAAATGCTCATCGACGGATTGTCGATGGCCGACATGCCCAGCGCACTCATGCCCTGATTGAGCACTTGATCCAGGGCGCTGTTGCCGAAGATCGACATCCACGCCAAGGTGAAACCGAGCGGAATCAACAGCACGCCGAAGACGAATTCACGGATGGTGCGGCCACGGGAAATCCGCGCGATGAACAGGCCCACGAACGGCGACCATGCGATCCACCAGGCCCAGTAGAACACGGTCCAGCCGCCCAGCCAGTCGCTCGGTTTGTCGTAGGCGTAGAGGTCGAAACTCTTCATCGGCAGCGCGCCGAGGTAATCGCCGACGTTCTGGATCAGGGTGTTGAGCAGGTGCTGTGTCGGCCCGGCAAACAATACGAACAGCAGCAGCCCGCAGGCCAGCAGCATGTTGATGTCCGACATCACCCGCACGCCTTTGTCGACGCCGGAGACGGCCACAATGATCGCCGCACCCATCATCAGCGTGATCAGGCCGACCTGAATCCACTGCGTGTGGGCGATGCCGAACAGGTAGTCCAGCCCGGAGTTCAGATGCAGCACGCCGAAGCCCATGTCGGCACCAAGACCGAACACCGTGGCGATGATGCCGAAGCCGTCCACCGCATAGCCGATCGGGCCGTTGATGCGTTTGCCGATCAGCGGATACAGCGCCGAACGCAGGGCCAGCGGCAGATTGTGCCGATAGGCGAAATAGGCCAGCGCCATGCCGACGAAGGCAAACACGCCCCAGCCATGCAGGCCCCAATGCAGGAACAGGATCTGCATCGCCTGGCGTGCCGCATCCGCCGTGCCCGCGTCGCCTTGCGGTGGCTGGAGCATGTGGGTCAGCGGTTCGGAGACGCAGAAGAAAAACAGCGTGATGCTGATCCCGGCGGCGAACAGCATGCCGGCCCAGGACAGGTAACTGAATTCGGGTTCGTCGTGGTCGGCACCGAGTTTTATCTTGCCGTAGCCGGATAAGGCGGTGACCACCACGAAGATCAGATACAGGGTCATCGCGAGCATGTAGTACCAGCCGACCGTGTTGGCCGCCCAGTTTTGCGCTTCCAGCAACCAGGCGCCGGCCTGCTCGGGGATGGCGATGACGACAAGACCAAACAGCAGAATGACCGTCGCGGCGAAGTAGAACACCGGCGGATTCATGCGCACCAGACCGCTGGCGGGGGTAGACGATGCACTCATGAAAGGTGCACCTCGAAGGGTTGAAACGTGGCTGAAATGATCGGACTCAGCAAAGGCAAGCCTCCTGTTGTGAGCGGGCAGCGAACCACCGGTTTAACTTGAATGAACGTTCAAGTTAAACATGAATGGGGTGGTAAGGACTAATCGCAGGGCTGGGCGGTAGGTTTCCTACAGCGCCCGAGGAGGTTTATGACGCGGGTTTTGTGAGATTCGTTCACTGCGCCAAGCAAGAATCAAAAGCCCCTCACCCTAACCCTCTCCCAGAGGGAGAGGGGACTGATTGGGGGATGTTCAGAATGTGCGCCAACCTGTGGAAACCGTGCCGAATCCATAATCGACCCGGTATTTCAGGTCGATGTATGACGCAAAACACCTCGGTCGGCCCCCTCTCCCTCCGGGAGAGGGCTGGGGTGAGGGGAAAAGGATTCCAAGGCCTACTTCTGCGTCCCGTCATCATGCTGCAGATTTGCCTGCGTCAGATTCGCCCCCGCCGGCACACTGCGCGTCAGCCAGACGTTGCCGCCAATGGTCGAGCCCTTGCCGATGGTGATCCGTCCGAGAATCGTCGCCCCGGCATAAATCACAACGTCATCCTCAACGATCGGATGGCGCGGGTGGCCCTTCTGCAATTGGCCGTCCTCATCCGCCGGAAAGCGCTTGGCACCCAAAGTCACCGCCTGATAAATGCGCACCCGTTCGCCAATGATCGCGGTTTCGCCAATCACTACGCCTGTGCCGTGATCGATAAAGAAACTGCGGCCGATCTGCGCGCCCGGGTGGATATCGATGCCCGTCGCCGAATGGGCGATCTCCGCGCTGATCCGCGCCAGCAGCGGCAGTCCGGCGCGGTATAAATGGTGCGCGAGGCGATGGTGAATCACCGCAAGAATGCCCGGATAGCACAGCAGCACTTCATCAACGCTGCGCGCCGCCGGGTCGCCGTGGTAGGCCGCCAGCACGTCGGTGTCGAGCAGCGTGCGCAAACCCGGCAATGCGAGGGCAAAATCCTGCACGATCTGAATGGCGCGGGTCTCGACTTCACTGTCGTCCTGCGCGCTGTGGCGGGCAACGTAACGCAGCTCCAGGCGCGTCTGCGCCAGCAATGCATTGAGCGCTACATCAAGCGTGTGGCCGACGTAGAAGTCTTCACTTTCTTCACGCAGATCGACCGGCCCCAGACGCATCGGGAACAGCGCGCCACACAGCGCCTCGAGGATCTCCGCCATCGCCGCACGCGACGGCAACTCGCGCCCACCCTGCTCCCCTGAAGCGCGACCATTCTGTGCGCGCCACTGATCCCGCGCGCTGCGCAGCTGGCTGACGATGGTCTGCAATTGCCAATGGCTGGAACGCTCGCTCACGGTAAAGACTCCTCACGGGCGGCCGGACTGTCTGGCCGCGTCAACGGCGCCTACTTTACGGCATGCCTTTGCCGACGAATTAAGAACCGATAGTGCTGGCCCCAGTCCATTTGGCTATAAGCGATTGGCGGTTGCCCGGGCAAAAACGCGTGCCTATAGTCCTTTCATTCTTCTGCGCCAGTACGGACCCATGATCAAACAACAGCTGCAACGCTTCCCCCGTCTCGAACTGCTGAGCCACCCTACTCCGCTGGAAAAACTCGAACGCCTGTCCACCTGGCTTGGTCGCGAGGTGTACATCAAGCGCGATGACCTGACGCCGCTGGCGATGGGCGGCAACAAGCTACGCAAACTCGAATACCTGGCCGCCGACGCGCTCGCGCAAGGTGCTGACACGCTGATCACGGCCGGTGCGTTGCAATCGAACCACGTGCGCCAGACCGCCGCGCTGGCCGCGAAACTCGGCCTCGGTTGTGTGGCGCTGCTGGAAAACCCGCTCGGCACTGATGATGGAAATTACACCGGCAACGGCAACCGCTTGCTGCTGGATCTGTTCGACACCAAAGTCGAGCTGGTCGACAACCTCGATAATGCCGACGAACAACTGGCCGCCCTGGCCGTGCGCCTGCGCAGCAACGGCAAGAAGCCGTATCTGGTGCCGATCGGCGGCTCCAACGCCCTTGGTGCTCTGGGTTATGTGCGCGCCGGGCTGGAACTGGCTGAGCAGATCAAGGACAGCGGCCTCGATTTCGCCGCTGTGGTGCTGGCTTCAGGCAGTGCCGGTACTCACAGTGGTCTCGGACTGGCGCTGAGTGAGGTGCTGCCGCAACTGCCGGTGATCGGCGTGACCGTTTCGCGCAGTGAAGAAGATCAGCGCCCGAAGGTTCAGGGTTTGGCCGAATGCACCGCTGAGCTGCTGGGCATCGAGTTGCCGGCCAGTTTCAAGGTCAAGCTGTGGGACGAATATTTCGGCCCGCGTTACGGCGAGCCGAATGCCGGTACTTTGGCGGCGGTGAAACTGTTGGCGGCTCAGGAAGGTCTGTTGCTTGACACGGTGTACACCGGCAAGGCCATGGCCGGCCTGTTAGACGGGATTGGCCGGCAGCGATTCGATGACGGCCCGATCATCTTCCTGCACACCGGGGGCGCGCCGGCGTTGTTTGCCTACAAGGATTTTCTGTAAGAGCAGATCAAGAGATGGTGATTGTTCCCCACGCAGAGCGTGGGAATGATCTTATGCAGAAAGTGAATATCAAAATTGATATTAAGTATTTTCAAGTCTAACGATCACATCTTATAGTCTCGCCGCAGGCGAATTTCGGGCGAGACGCTTAAGCTGCTTTAAGGCAGGATAGCGCTGTCGTCCAGATCACCAATTTGCCTACATTCCTTAAGCGTCTTCCATAAGAAAACACAGGGGCTTGTCATGAATTTTTCCGCACTACGTCGCACTCTGCTGGTCGGTTCGCTGGGTCTTGCGCTCAGCGCCGGCCTGATCGGTCAGGCAGTGGCCGGTGAGCAGTTGCAACAGATCAAGGACAAGGGCGTTCTGAACGTCGGCCTGGAAGGCACTTACCCCCCGTTCAGCTATGTCGACGAGAACGGCAAGCTGTCGGGTTTTGAAGTGGAGCTGTCCGAAGCGCTGGCGCAAAAGCTCGGCGTCAAGGCCAAGATTCAGCCGACCAAATGGGACGGCATCCTCGCCGCACTGGAATCCAAGCGTCTGGATCTGGTGGTCAACCAAGTGACCATTTCCGACGAGCGCAAGAAGAAGTACGACTTCTCCGAACCGTATACCGTCTCTGGCATTCAGGCCCTCGTGCTGAAAAGCAAAGAGTCGGCGCTGAACATCAAGACTGCCGCTGACCTGTCCGGCAAGAAAGTCGGTGTCGGCCTGGGTACCAACTACGAGCAGTGGGTCCGCGCCAACGTGCCGGGTGCTGACGTGCGCACCTACGATGATGATCCGACCAAATTCGCCGACCTCAACAACGGTCGTACCGATGCCATCCTGATCGACCGTCTGGCTGCCCTCGAATACGCCAAGAAAGCCCCGAAAACCGTAGCTGCCGGTGAGGCCTTCTCGCGTCAGGAATCCGGTATCGCCCTGCGCAAAGGCGAGCCTGAACTGCTGGCTGCGGTGAACAAGGCGCTCGACGAACTGCGTGCTGACGGCACTCTTGAGAAACTGTCGAAGAAATACTTCAACGCAGACGTCACTAAATAATGGAAGAGGCTTTCCAACTCGCGCTGGATTCCGCGCCCTTTCTGTTGAAGGGCGCGTACTACACGGTAGTCCTCAGCCTCGGCGGGATGTTCTTCGGTCTGCTGCTGGGCTTCGGCCTCGCGCTGATGCGCCTGTCGCGCTTCAAATCGGTCAGCTGGCTGGCCCGCATCTACGTGTCGTTCTTTCGCGGCACGCCGTTGCTGGTGCAGTTGTTCGTGATCTATTACGGCTTGCCGCAACTGGGCATGGAGCTTGATCCGCTGCCAGCAGCGCTGATCGGTTTCTCGCTGAACATGGCCGCCTACGCCTGTGAAATCCTTCGGGCCGCGATCGGTTCGATCGAACGCGGTCAGTGGGAGGCTGCTGCGAGTATCGGCATGACCCGCGCGCAGACCCTGCGCCGGGCCATCCTGCCGCAAGCGATGCGCACGGCATTACCGCCGCTGGGCAACAGCTTCATTTCGCTGGTCAAGGACACGGCGCTGGCCGCGACCATTCAGGTGCCGGAGCTGTTCCGTCAGGCGCAGCTGATTACCGCCCGGACTTTTGAAGTCTTCACCATGTATCTTGCCGCCGCGCTGATCTACTGGATTCTGGCCACGGTGCTTTCGCACTTGCAGAACAAGTTGGAAGAGCGGGTCAATCGGCACGACCAGGAGTCCTGACGCGATGATTGTCGTGGAAAAACTGACCAAGCAATTCAAGGGACAGGTCGTGCTCAACGGCATCGACCTTGAGGTAAAGGAAGGCGAAGTCGTCGCGATCATCGGTCCCAGTGGTTCGGGGAAAACGACGTTCCTGCGCTGCCTGAATTTCCTCGAAGAACCCACCAGCGGCCGGATCAAGGTCGGCGATATCGAAATCGATACCAGCCGTCCGCTGAACCAGCAGCAAAGTCTGGTGCGCAACCTGCGCCAGCACGTCGGCTTCGTGTTCCAGAACTTCAACCTGTTCCCCCATCGCACCGCTTTGGAAAACGTCATCGAAGGCCCGATCGTGGTCAAGAAGATGCCGCGCGACCAGGCAGTTGCTCTGGGTAAAAAGCTGCTGACCAAAGTGGGGCTTGCCGGCAAGGAGGACGCGTATCCGCGCCGGCTTTCCGGTGGCCAGCAACAGCGCGTGGCAATCGCCCGGGCGCTGGCGATGGAGCCGGAAGTCATTCTGTTCGACGAACCGACCTCCGCCCTCGACCCGGAACTGGTCGGCGAAGTGCTGGCGACCATCCGCGGTCTTGCCGAAGAAAATCGCACCATGGTGATTGTCACCCATGAAATGGGTTTTGCCCGTGACGTGGCCAATCGCGTGGTGTTTTTCGACAAGGGCGTAATTGTTGAACAAGGTGAAGCCAAGGCACTGTTTGCCAACCCGAAAGAAGAACGCACCAAACAGTTTCTCAGCAAGTTTCTGAATCACGCCTGAGAACTTTCTCTGCCACAGCCCTCAACTTCCACGGACGGAAGTTATCCCTCCCCCGGCATTTCATTCTTCTAAATATTTATTACTTGTGCGCGCAGATATACATTGCGCAACGATGACGCACGTTCTCGACTCGTCATATTTCCACACGTTTGCCGGTGAACGAACCCGCACAAAACGCCGCGAAACCGCTGTTTATCTGTAGCTGATTTCGCGCTTACGCCTAGGCTTAGTGCCTCGATGACGTAGGAGCTTTCTGATTAACTTGTAATTTACGCATTAACTAATCCCCTCTATTGACACCCCTCTCCGCAGACTTTTATCTAGTCGGCAACCGGCGCCCATTAGTTCAAACAACCCGCACTAATACCGAGCAAATACTTGTCGCTTTTATTGCCAGTTGATTCGCGCCTTTTTTGTTTTCCAGAAACGGATTTCGCTGCAAGACTTCAAGGAGAGAAACCGATGACCCGCACTTCGCACACACCCGAACTTGCAGCGCCAACGCTGGCATGCGCACAAAAAACCGGCATCAACCTGGCAACGGCAGCTCACCTGCTCATCGACGTGCCGCCCTACTGCGACATGGACGTTGGCGATCTGATCGAACTGTTCTGGGACAAATGCTATGTCGCGTCAAAAGTCCTCAGCGCGGCCGATGTGGGCGAGTCGGTCAGCCTGCGGGTGCCGGAGAGTTTCATCACCAACGGCACCGCGCGCATTCACTACCGCGTGATGCAGGTCGGCCAGGGCGCCGCGCTTTCGGCAACGACGCGGATACAGGTCAAACTCGATTGCCCGGGTGGCCAGCCCGCTGCGCACTGCGAAGATGAAAACCAGCAACTGGCACCGGTGATCATCCCCGAAGCGATTCGCCGCCAGGGCGTCAACCCCAGCCAGATCAAACGCGGCGTGCCGCTGACTATCGAGCCTTATCTGAACATGGCCGAAGACGACGCCATCACATTGCGCTGGGGCGATGTGCGCATGGATCTGGCGGCGCTCACTGCGGCCGACGTCGGGCTGCCGATTCAGGTCTGGGTGCCACCGGCGGTGATTGTCGAAGCGGGCGAAGACCTGCGACTGGACGTGACGTACTGCATCCTCGACCGGGTGGGCAACAATTCGCGATGGGCGCCGCCGCGCACACTGAAAATCGGTTGCGTGAATCCGTACGTGAAAGTCCACCTGAAGCCCGAATTCAAGGCCGCCGAATCACGTACCAAGTGAGACCTGCTCAGGGGTGGGAGGTCAGTTATCTCTCACCTGAACCTCGTTAACCAAGCCGAACATCCACCCTTCTATGCATATTCCTAAAAGTTAGTTCATTTAATTTTTATACACGCTTAGGGTATATGCACCGGACCACCGGACATTCTTTCAATCGCCGCACTTCGCGGCGTTTTTCATGAGATGTGAGGTAGGTATGGTCCGGAACACAATCACCCCAGTGCAGATCGCCAGGGCATTGCGTGCAGCCAGGGAGCGGCACTGATGTCCAGTCTGGCAGATGCGAATCTGCAGTCCGATCTGGACATCGCCCCACTGTTGTTGCCCGCGCAAGTACTGCGCAACGACGCTCAAGCCATCAAGGCCGCCCACGAGCTGGCGCAGGCCGCCCGCGTGCAGGCGGCCAAACGCGACCGTCAGCGCAAGCTGCCATGGTCGGAAATCGAACAGTTCACCCGCAGCGGTCTGGGCAGCATTGCCATCCCGCGCGAATACGGTGGCCCGCAGGTTTCCTTCGTCACATTGGCTGAAGTATTCGCGATCATTTCTGCCGCCGACCCGGCGCTCGGACAGATTCCGCAAAACCAGTTCGGCATCATCCATCTGGTGCTCGGCACCGCTACCCAAGCGCAGAAAAAGCAGCTGTTCCAGAGTGTTCTGGAAGGTTGGCGCATCGGCAATGCCGGCCCGGAACGCGGCACGAAAAACACCTTGGAACTGAAGGCGCGAATCAGTGCAGATGGCGACGACTACGTGATCAACGGCCAGAAGTTCTATTCCACCGGCGCCCTGTTCGCCCACTGGGTCGCGGTGAAAGCGCTCAACGATGACGGCAAGCAAGTGCTGGCCTTCGTCCGTCGCGGCACGCCAGGTTTGCGCATCGTCGATGACTGGTCGGGTTTCGGCCAGCGCACCACCGCCAGCGGCACGATCCTGCTGAACAACGTGCGCGTCGAGTCGAGCCTGGTCATCGACAACTGGAAGATCAACGACAAGCCGAACACCCAAGGGGCAGTGTCGCAGCTGATTCAAGCGGCCATCGACGCCGGCATCGCACGCGGTGCTATCGACGACGCCATCGACTTCGTCAAAACCCGCGCGCGGCCATGGATCGACGCCAAGGTCGAGCGCGCCAGCGATGACCTCTACGTGATCGCCGATATCGGCAAACTGAAAATCGAACTGCACGCCGCCGAAGCGCTGCTGCGCAAGGCCGGGCAAGTGCTCGATGAAGTCCACGCCGCGCCGCTGACTGCCGAATCCGCCGCACGCGCTTCGATCGCCGTGGCTGAAGCAAAAGTACTGACCACCGAGATCTCGCTGCTGGCCAGCGAAAAGCTCTTCGAACTGGCCGGCAGCCGCGCGACCCTCGCCGAATTCAATCTCGACCGCCACTGGCGCAACGCCCGCGTGCACACCCTGCACGACCCGGTGCGCTGGAAATATCACGCAGTCGGCGCCTATCGCCTGAACGGCACTTTGCCGGCTCGCCATTCCTGGATCTGAGACGACCAGTCATCTGGAGAACCCCCTATGACGCTTTCCCATCACGTCGCGCTCATCACCAGCGATGAGCAAGCCCTGATCGTCGCCAGCGACCTGGCCGAAGATTTCAAACGCGACAGCGCGATCCGCGACCGCGAACGCCGCCTGCCATTGGCCGAGCTCGAAGTGTTTTCCCGCTCCGGCCTGTGGGGCATCAGCGTGCCAAAAGAATATGGCGGCGCGGGCGTATCCAACGTCACCCTGGCCAAAGTCATCGCCCTGATTGCGCAGGCCGACGGTTCACTCGGGCAAATTCCGCAGAACCATTTCTACGCACTGGAAGTGCTGCGCGTGAATGGCAGCGATGAACAGAAACAACGTCTGTACGCCGAGGTCCTCGCCGGTCAACGCTTCGGCAATGCGCTGGCGGAACTGGGCACCAAAACCGCTCACGACCGTGTCACCCGTCTCAAACGCGACGGCGCTGGTTATCGCATCAACGGTCGCAAGTTCTACTCGACCGGGGCGATTTACGCGCAGCGCATTCCGACGTCGGTGGTCGATGAAAACGGCGTACAGCAACTGGCCTTCGTCCCGCGCGAGAGCAAGGGCCTGACGGTGATCGACGACTGGAGCGGCTTCGGCCAGCGCACCACTGGCAGTGGCTCGGTGGTGTTCGAAGATGTCTATGTAGCGGCTGAAGATGTGCTGCCGTTCCAGAGCGTTTTCGAACGCCCGACCACGGTCGGCCCGCTGGCGCAGATTCTCCACGCCGCGATCGACACCGGCATTGCCCGCGCCGCTTTCGAAGATGCCTTGCATTTCGTGCGCAGCAAGACCCGTCCGTGGATCGATTCCGGCAACGACAAGGCCACCGAAGATCCACTCACATTGAAGAGCTTCGGCCACTTGAGCATTCGGTTGCACGCCACCGAAGCCTTGCTCGAACGTGCCGGCGAAATCCTCGATGCCGCGCAAGCCGAAACCAACGCCGAAACCGTCGCCGCCGCATCGATTGCAGTTGCCGAAGCGCGGGCGATCAGTACGGAAATTTCCCTCGCCGCCGGCAGCACCCTGTTCGAACTGGCCGGCAGCCAGGCGACGCTGAGTGAACACGGCCTCGACCGCCACTGGCGCAACGCCCGAGTGCATACCCTGCATGACCCAGTGCGCTGGAAATATCACGCAGTTGGCAATTATTACCTCAACGACGAAAACCCTCCGCTGCGAGGGACGATCTGATGAGCGCTGCGAAAAAGAAAATTCTGCTCAATGCGTTCAACATGAACTGCATCGGCCATATCAATCACGGCCTGTGGACGCATCCGCGCGACACTTCGACCCGCTACAACACGATCGAATACTGGACCGAACTGGCGCAGTTGCTTGAGCGTGGATTGTTCGATGGCTTGTTCATCGCTGACATCGTCGGCGTCTACGACGTCTACCAGAACTCGGTGGACGTCACGCTGAAAGAGTCGATCCAGTTGCCGGTCAACGATCCGCTGCTGCTGGTTTCAGCGATGGCCGCCGTCACCAGAAACCTCGGCTTTGGCCTGACTGCCAATCTCACTTACGAGCCGCCGTATCTGTTCGCCCGACGCATGTCGACGCTCGATCATCTGAGTCGCGGCCGGGTCGGCTGGAACATCGTCACCGGTTACCTGGACAGCGCCGCCAAAGCCATGGGCCTGCGCGAACAGGTCGAACATGACCGCCGCTACGACCAGGCCGAAGAATATCTGCAGGTCTTGTACAAGCTCTGGGAAGGCAGCTGGGAAAACGGCGCGGTGCTCAACGACCGCGAGCAGCGCATCTACGCCAATCCGGAAAAAGTGCACAAGGTCGAGCACAAGGGCGAGTTCTATCAGGTCGAGGGTTATCACCTCTGCGAGCCGTCACCGCAGCGCACGCCGGTATTGTTCCAAGCCGGCAGCTCCGATCGCGGCTTGCTCTTCGCCGGGCGTCACGCCGAATGCGTGTTCATCAGCGGCCAGAACAAACCATCGACCAAAGTGCAGGTCGACAAGGTCCGTGCCAGCGCGGTCGAAGCCGGGCGCAATCCTCAAGACATCAAGGTATTCATGGGCCTCAATGTGATCGTCGGCGCCACCGAAGAAGCGGCGTGGGCCAAGCATGCCGAGTACCTGAGCTACGCCAGCGCCGAGGCCGGCGTGGCGCATTTTTCCGCCTCCACCGGCATCGACTTTGCCCAGTACGAAATCGACGAACCGATCCAGTACGTGAAGAGCAACGCGATTCAGTCGGCGACAAAAAACCTGCAGAACAACGACTGGACCCGGCGCAAATTGCTCGACCAGCACGCCCTCGGTGGTCGTTACATCACCGTGGTCGGCTCGCCCGAGCAGGTAGCGGATGAACTCGAATCGTGGATCGCCGAGACCGGTCTGGACGGCTTCAACCTGACCCGCATCGTCACCCCGGAAAGCTATGTCGATTTCATCGAACTGGTGATTCCCGAGTTGCAGCGGCGCGGCTCGTACAAGACTGCGTATGAGGGCGGGACCTTACGCGAGAAGTTGTTTCACGGTGAGGCGCAGTTGCCTGAGCAACATGCCGGCTCTTCGTACCGACGCTAAAAGCATCGCTGGCAAGCCAGCTCCCACAAGGGTCTGCGGCGCACACAAAACCTGTGGGAGCTGGCTTGCCAGCGATGAGGCCACAACAGGCACCACAAATCTTATGCACTGACTGGAAAACTCATCATGACCAAGAAAACCCTCTCCCACCCAGTCAAAGCACTGGCTCTGGCCTTCGGCCTGTTCAGCTCGGCGGTATTCGCTGCGGATGCGCCGCTGAAAATCGGCACCACCGCCGCTTTTGCCATCCCGCTGGAAGCCGCCGTCGAAGAGGCCGCCAAACAGGGCCTGCAAGTCGAACTGGTGGAATTCACCGACTGGATCGCGCCCAACGTCAGCCTCGCCGCTGGCGACATCGATGTGAATTACTTCCAGCACATCCCGTTCCTGGAAAACGCCAAAGCCGCGTCCGGTTTCGATCTGGTGCCATTCGCTCCTGGGATCATTAACAACGTCGGTCTGTATTCGAAGAAATACAAAAGTTTCGATGAACTGCCCGAAGGCGCCAGCGTCGCCATCGCCAACGACCCGATCAACAGCGGACGCGGTTTGCAATTGCTCGCCAAGGCCGGGTTGATCACCCTGAAACCGGGCGTCGGCTACAAAGCCACCGAGGACGACATCGTCGCCAATCCGAAGAACATCAGGATCCTGCAGGTCGAAGCCGTGCAACTGGTGCGCGCGTATGACGACGCCGATCTGGTCCAGGGTTATCCAGCCTATATCCGCTTGGCGAAGACCTTCGATGCCGGCTCGGCACTGCTGTTCGACGGTCTCGATCACAAGGAATACGTGATCCAGTTCGTCATCCAGCCGAAGAGCAAAACCGACCCGCGCCTGATCAAGTTCGTCGACATCTATCAGCATTCGCCGGCCGTTCGCGCGGCACTGGACAAGGCCCACGGCAAGCTCTATCAGGCCGGCTGGGAAAGCTGAACATGACCGCAGCGATCCAACGGCGACTGGAGCTTCCAGAGCCACACAATGCTGAAAAAACCGAGCTGCACCCCGAGTTGAATCGCGCCCACGTACGCTTTATTGGCGTGGGCAAAACCTACAACGGCCGGCAAGGACCTGTCGCGGCCTTGCAGGGCATCGACCTGGCGATTCAGCGTGGTGAAGTGTTCGGCATCATCGGCCGCAGCGGCGCCGGCAAGTCGTCGCTGATCCGCACGATCAATCGCCTGGAACAGCCGACTTCAGGACGCGTGCTGATCGATCAGGTCGATATCGGCGAGTTCGATGAAGACCGTCTCGTCGCTCTGCGCCGGCGTATCGGCATGATCTTCCAGCACTTCAATCTGATGTCGGCCAAGACCGTCTGGCAGAACGTCGAGTTGCCACTGAAAGTCGCCGGCGTGCCGAAGGAACAGCGCGACAACAAGGTGCGCGAACTGCTCGAACTCGTCGGCCTGCAAAGCAAGCACAAGGCCTACCCGGCACAACTCTCCGGTGGGCAGAAACAGCGTGTCGGCATCGCCCGTGCGCTGGTGCATGACCCGGACATTCTGCTCTGCGATGAAGCTACATCGGCGCTCGATCCGGAGACCACTCAGTCTATCCTCGGACTGTTGCGCGAGATCAACAAACGCCTCGGCCTGACCATTGTGCTGATCACTCATGAGATGGCGGTGATTCGCGAGATATGCGACCGCGTCGTCGTGCTCGAGCATGGCCATGTGGTCGAGCAAGGCCCGGTGTGGCAAGTGTTCGGCAATCCGCAGCACGAGGTCAGCCAGACCTTGCTCGCGCCGCTGCAACACGCCTTGCCGGAAGAATTGCAAAGCCGTTTGCAGGCGCAATCCACGGCTTCTGATGCAGCGGTGGTGTTGCGTTTGCAGTTCACCGGCAGTGCCGCTGATGAGCCGGATCTGGCTGCATTATTTGCGGCATTGGGTGGCCAAGTGAAGCTGCTTCAGGGCGGCGTGGAAAGGATTCAGGGACACGCGCTGGGGCAGCTGTTGCTGGCCGTCAGCGGCTCGGCATTCAGCGCTGAGCAATTGCGCGAACGCGCCGGGCAATGGGCGCAACGAGTGGAGGTATTGGGCTATGTGGTTTGATCGCTTGCTGCAGGGTTTTATCGACACCTTCCTGATGGTTGGCGTGTCGTCGTTGATCGCGCTGCTGGCGGGGATTCCCATGGCGGTGATTCTGGTCACCAGTGACAAGGGCGGGATCTATGAGGCGCCGCTGTTGAACCGTGCGCTGGGCGCCTTGGTCAATCTGTTCCGCTCGATCCCGTTCCTGATTCTGATGGTTGCGCTGATTCCGTTTACCCGCCTGATCGTCGGCACCACCTATGGCGTGTGGGCCGCTGTGGTACCGCTGACAATCGCCGCAACGCCCTTCTTCGCGCGGATCGCCGAAGTGAGTCTGCGCGAGGTCGATCATGGTCTGATCGAAGCCGCGCAGGCCATGGGTTGCCGGCGCTGGCATATCGTCTGGCATGTGCTGCTGCCCGAGGCGCTGCCGGGGATTGTCGGCGGTTTCACCATCACCCTGGTGACGATGATCAATTCGTCGGCCATGGCTGGGGCAATTGGTGCTGGTGGGCTGGGGGATATAGCTTACCGCTACGGCTATCAGCGCTTCGACAGCCAGATCATGTTGACGGTGATTGTCTTGCTGGTGGCGTTGGTGGCGGTGATTCAGTTGGGTGGGGATCGGTTGGCGCGGGGGTTGAACAAGCGGTGAAGCAGACTCTTTGCTTCCGATGGCTGGGACGCCAGCGCCCACCATCGGATGCGAACTGGTGGCGCTACTGTGAGTGTTCACCCGACATAACCTGGAGTAATCGAATTTTTTTTCAGAAAAGCCCGGGTATTTCCCTGATCAAGCGTGTTTTCCATGTTTTCTCTTGTCTGAAAAATCAGACTCGTCATGTCTTTCCACTTCACGCTGTTATGAGATTGCCACTCCACATACTCATCAGGCGAAGCCAGACCCGTTTCGACACCCGACATAATCCTTGTCAATACTTGCCACGTTTTGGATTGCATTTGGTGAAACACTGGATACAGATTTCCAAATGAAGCCAGATTATTGATTGAAGGCTTCAGATCAAAGCTGTCGACTCCGGTCAACGTCATATATTTACGTGACTCATCTTTCAGATGGAAGGCAGCAGCCCCATAGGCTGAAGCGCCACCCGCGCTGGCCAGACCTGCAGAGAGTTTCAAAGCCCCATAAACAGGCCTGAAATCCCCATTGAATTTCGGATGATCTAGCGAGCCATACTCTTTTATTATTCTGGAAGGGGAATGAGCATAGTCAAACATGCCCATTTCGAAACCATCCCGGATCTCCGTTGCAAAACCTGGTTTAACCCCTTGATGCCACATATTCATGAGGCCATCACCTTCTAGATCAGGGATGCTTTCCGGATTGATATTGAAAGTCAGTTTCGCCCTGGATATGACATCGACAGCGGCTTCCAGCAATTCATCCGCAGCCACATCGCTCTGGATGCGCGCCAGCTTTTTAATTTTGCCAATGGCAGAACTCTTATCCGTGTCCTTTCTAGCCATGATGCTGGGGAGCAAATGCAATTTGAAATGGGCCCTGCGCGCATGCTCCGCGTCACTTTCGCCGCTCAAAACGCTACTCAAACCTCTGACCGTCCCCTGTTCATCAACGAAAATCAGCGGACTATTTCCTAGCATTGCGTAAAGATTGATTCCATCGATATCTCGGCCAGGATCGGGACTTGTCCAGCGTTGTAACCACGGCGCGTAATAACGATATCCATAATAGTAAAGACCGGTCGCTTCCCGCTCTTTGCCTGAGTAGCGAATCGTTTTGTTTTTCACCGTCAATGAATTCTTACCCGCCCAGCACGCCGTGCCACCAAACGGGTAATAGTGCTCCTGAGTCAAAATCCCCGCACCATCATCCAATTCCAGCGTGCTGGAACCAAGATGATCATTGAGGCTGTAACGCAGTTGGTCGCTTTCCACCCCGCTTGGCCAGTGCAGCAGTCGTACCTGATTGCGCCCGGTGTCGACACTGAAGACATGTCGCTCGACACCATCGACTTCGCGATGAATCTCAAGCCCCGGCAGATAACGAAGTTCTACCGTCAGCTTCTGACCGGACGCTTGGCTGACAGTCATTTTACGCAACCGATGGCCCGGCTCGTCGTAGCCATAACACTCGTAGTCATCGCTTTCATTCGGACGTTTCAGCAACACAACCCGGCTCAACTCATTGCGTACGTTCCAGCACATGGCCTGACCACGTTGCAACTCCAACTGATTACCCGCCGCATCAAATCCCTGCGCTATCTCCGCTTCCCCGGGCAAGGAACCATCGTCGCGCTGCATCAAGCTTCGGTTGCTGCGATGGGAGGTGTACATCGCAAAACCCGGCGCACCGCTGTGGTGGCGAGTGATCAGGTTGCCCGCTGCATCGTAGTCGAATTTCTGCGTGTAGTTGCGCCGTTGATTAGGATCCAGCGGCGTTGGGAGCAGCTCCGGCAAGGCCGGGCCATGACTGGGCTGGCTGACTTCCCAGCCGCTGGCCTCGACCAGTTGATAAAGGCTGTCGTAGCGATACCGACTGACCGGATCGATGCGCTGACTGTTGAACCAGGACACGACTTGAGTCTTGTCTTCCAGGCTGATGATGTTGCCCACCGGATCGTAGACGTAATTCAGATCCTGCAACGGAGGGTGCGTGCCGACACTGGCGAGCAGTCTGAGCAACCGGCCGTCATCGCGGCTGTATTCGGCGCGGGCGATCACGCCGTTGCCGGCCGTTTCGCTTTCGATCTGACCCTGCGCGTTGTAGCGAATCGCGCTGACCAGGCACTTCGGCTGCCTGCCCTCGCCGGCCTGCAACAGCCAGGTCGCGCAAGCTTGCCCGGCGATGTTGTAATGCTGGGTCCGGAGGTTGCCTACCGCGTCGGTGTGATGCTGCAACTCGCCGGTTGGAGTGAAAGTCTGCCGGGTGACGTAGGTTGTTTCCTCGAGATAGTCATCCCGCCGGTCGGGTTCGAGTGGCCAGTCAGGCGTCTCGAGCTCGATCAAAAAGCGTCGCGACTCAACCATCACTGCGCCAGCGAGGCCGTAGCCATCGAAATGCCGATTGCCGGCCGGGTCGTCGTGGCGGATTGGTCGACCGCACTGGTTGTGCTGTGCGTGATCATCGGTGGCTTTTGCATAGGTCCAGCGCTCGACCACGTGAGGCTGCCCGTCGTGCGCCTGCTCGGTGAGGGCTAGCGGTCGCTGCAGATCATCGTATCGGCGGTGACTCTGACTGCCCCGGGCATCCCAACCAGAACACATCGAGCCCGCTTCATTCAACAGCCGCACCTGCCAACCGGCGTCGACGCTGTCTGCGAGTAAGTCTTGACCGCTCAATGCGTAGAGTGTGGCCAGATTCGGCTTGGGCGCAACGCCGTACAAACGCGGATCCCACGACGCTACCTGACGCCCCGCCTCATCAAAGATCTGCCGGGTGATGCGCGATTCGATGTCGGCTTTATCCGGGTGTCGGCAATAGGCAACGCTGCGAACCACCAGTGCGCGCGGGTCAATGACCGACAAGGTCGGAGTGGCGGTGTCATGGCGGGTATTCACGGCTACGCGAGTCCCTGATGTCTATACGCCGAGACTGAACCAGTTTTCTCCATCCCGATACTGTAAGAACTACCAGTTGCATTCAGGTTTGCGCACCCATGCGGTCATTCAGACGGGCTGGCGCGTGGACTGAATAAGCGCTAAGGTCGATGGCGGCAGGTGGCCATCAATCAGGCCCTTGTGATCGCGATATCTTAGGCAACGCCCTTCGCAAAAATCAGATGCTTCCTACACCACTTTTGTCGTTTCGCCAGCCCGAACCACGGGGGTTTGCAGGACGATTCCTAGAATATTTTGCCCGCTTGTACCCGAAATATCCTGTAGCTAATCTCCGGTCGTCACTGTTTTGCGGTGACTGGATTCAGTTGTCCGGCCGGCGACTGATCCGCGTGCAGCCGCCGTCCTGCTCGTTTAGTCGCGAAATGGTTGGCTCCCACTTGAAGTCAGGAGTTTACCCATGGAAAAAAATCTTGCCGATCCGCCACTCAGCCTTACCTCAAGCAAGCGGTTCACCGAGGATTTGCTCAAGGATCGCTCTGCACTGTGCCGCGCCGTCGACTCGCATCTGGCCGGCAATCAGGTCACGTTGGCGGGACAGAAACGCGTTTACAGCATCAGCGAAGATGTGACGCTGGAGGACGCCCAACTGTATGTTGCCGATCTGCTGCGCTGCGCTTCGGTGACCGTCCATCAATGCGGTGACCAGCTCGGGGGCGCGGATCGGGCCATGGTGTTCTCGGTCTGGCATCTGCTGGAAATGGCCAAGGCGATGATGGACCGCTCGATCGATTGTCTGGGAGCGAAGCAGCACTGAAGCCTGGCACCCATTGCCGCCTGCACTGGCCCCAGCGCAGGCGGCGTTTTTTTGCCGGTGAAAAGGCTTATAGTCCGCCCTCACGCCGCCAATACAGCATCGATCATGAAGCAAACGCCCAGCGACCTCGAACAGATCACCGCCACCACCCTTGGTCACTACAACTCGGTGGCCGAGGATTTCCGTGAAGGCACTCGCGACCACGATGTCAGCCAGAATATCGAGGCCTTGCTGCGTCACATTCACGGTGAAGCACCTTTCACGATTCTCGATTTCGGCTGCGGGCCGGGGCGGGATTTGCAAACCTTCACGCGCATGGGCCACGTCGCGATCGGCCTCGATGGCTCGCAGGAGTTCGCGCGCATGGCCCGCGAAGACAGCGGTTGCGAAGTCTGGCAGCAGGACTTTCTCAAGCTTGATCTGCCGGCCGAGCGCTTCGACGGCATTTTCGCCAACGCCGTGCTGTTTCATGTGCCGCTGCAGGTGTTGCCGCAAGTGCTACGGCAACTGCACGGCACCTTGAAACCGGGTGGAGTGCTGTTCAGTTCCAATCCGCGTGGCGACAACCAAGAGGGCTGGAACGGGCCGCGCTACGGCTCGTATCACGATCTCGAGGCCTGGCGCGGGTTGCTGACGGCGGCGGGGTTTGTCGAGCTGGAGCATTATTACCGCCCCGCCGGGTTGCCGCGTGAGCAGCAGCCTTGGCTGGCGAGCGTGTGGCGTCGAGTTGATTGAAGATCAAAAGATCGCAGCCTTCGGTAGCTCCTACGTTGGAATGCGTTTCCCTGTAGGCGCTGCCGAAGGCTGCGATTTTTGCTTTTGCTTCAGGAAGATTTTTTTTCAGGTTCGCGAATCTTGTACCAGGCCACATACAGCGCCGGCAGGAACAGCAGCGTCAGCAGCGTCGCCACGACGATGCCGCCAATCATCGCGTAGGCCATCGGCCCCCAGAACACTTCGCGGGCGATCGGGATCATGCCCATGCTCGCTGCCGCTGCGGTGAGCAGGATCGGTCGGCGCCGGTGTTCGGTGGCTTCGACCACCGCGTCCCACGGCGCATAGCCTTTCTGCTCGAACTCATCGATCTGCGTCACCAGAATCACCGAGTTGCGGATGATGATGCCGATCAGCGCGAGAATCCCGAGGATCGCCACGAAGCCCATCGGCGTGCCGGTCGGCACCAGCGCCAGGACCACGCCGATCAACCCCAGCGGCGCCACACTGGCGACCAGGAACATCTTCTGCACGCTGTGCAACTGGATCATCAGGAACGTTGCCATGAGGAACAGCATCAGCGGCAGCACCTTGGCAATCGGCCCCTGGGCCTTGCCGCTTTCCTCGACCGTGCCGCCGGTGGCGACCTTGTAGCCGACCGGCAGTTTCGAGGCAAAAGCATCGATCGACGGCTTGAGCAATTTCACCAGATCGGTCGGCTGAATCTCGTCGCGCACCGAGGCCTTGATGGTAATGGTCGGCAAGCGGTCGCGACGCCAGACCAGCGGTTGTTCCAGTTCATAGCGCACGGTGGCGAACGCCAGCAGCGGAATCGAGGTGCCGCTCGGCGTAACGATCTGCAGGTTCTGCAGGGTTTCCGGCGTGCCGCGTTCTGAATCCACCGCGCGACCGACCACGTTGATCAGGTAGATGTCGTCATCGACCTGGGTCAACGGTGAGCCGCTGACAATGCTGTTCATCAGGTTAGCCACGTCCTCGGACGACAGCCCGAGTTGCCGCGCCTTGTCTTGGGCGATGTCGATGCGCAGGACTTTGCCGGGCTCGTTCCAGTCGTAAATGATCTCGCCGATGTGCGGGTTCTTGTCCAGTTCGGTGGCCAGGTCGATGGCGTGTTTGCGCACCTGATCGACGTCTTTGCCGCTGACTCGATACTGAATCGGACGCCCCACCGGCGGGCCCATTTCCAGAGCCTGCACGTAGCTGCCGATGCCGACGAAGTCTTTGTGCAGGCGCTCACGCAAGCGCTGGCTGAGGGACTCGCGGGCTTCGAAATCCTTGCTGACGATCACCAGTTGCGCGTAGTACGGGTTCTGCAACTGTTGGTCCAGCGGCAGGTAGAAACGGATCGCCCCCTGACCGATGTAAGTGCTCCAGCGCACGATGTCCGGGTCGCCCTTGAGCGTCGCTTCGAGCTTGTCCACCGCCTTGCGGGTTTCGTCGATCGAGGCGTTTTGCGGCAGGTTCAGGTCGACCAGAATTTCCGGGCGGTCGGAAGCGGGGAAGAACTGGTTCTGCACGAAACGCATGCAGAACACCGCCAGCACGAACAACAGCACGGTGACGCCGATCGCCCACCAACGATTGCGCATGGCCCACAACAGACCACCGTTGAAGGCGCGACCGACGCGACCCGGCTCGGCATCGTGGGCCTTCACCTTGTCGCTGAGGATGTGCACGCCAATCACTGGTGCGAAGAACACCGCCACCACCCACGAGACGATCATCGCCACGGCAATCACCGCAAACAGCGTGAACGTATATTCACCCGCCGAACTGGCGTTGAGACCAATGGGCACGAAACCGGCGACGGTCACCAGCGTACCGGTGAGCATCGGGAATGCCGTCGAGGTGTAGGCGAACGTCGCCGCCTGCTCCTTGCTCTCGCCCATTTCCAGGCGGGTGACCATCATTTCCACGGTGATCATCGCGTCGTCCACCAGCAGACCGAGGGCGATGATCAGCGCGCCGAGGGAAATCCGCTGCATGGTGATGCCGCTGTATTCCATGAACACAAACACCATCGCCAGCACCAGCGGAATCGAGCAGGCCACCACCAGACCGGCGCGCACGCCGAGGCTGATGAAGCTCACCACCAGCACGATGATGACCGCTTCGAACAGCGCGCTGGTGAAACCGCCGACGGCCTCTTCCACCACCACCGCCTGATCGGAAACGGTGTGCACGCCGACGCCGACAGGCAAGTCAGCGGTGAGCTGGTCGATTCGCTCGTGCAGCGCCTTACCGAATTCCTGAACGTTGCCGCCCTTCTGCATGGCAATCGCCAGGCCGATCGCCGGTTTGCCGTCGAAGCGGAATTCCGGTGTCGCCGGGTCGACGTAGCCACGGCTGATCTCGGCGATGTCGGCCAGACGATAGAAGCGATCGTTGAGCTTGAGATTGACCTCGGCCAGATCTTTCTCCGACTCGAACTGGCCCGAGGTGCGCACGGAAATCCGCTCCGGCCCCGCCTCGATCACCCCGGCCGGAGTCACCGCGTTCTGCGATTGCAGGCTCTGCACCACCTGGCGCTGGTCGATACCTAACGCGGCAAGTTTGCGCGTGGAGAAATTCAGGTAAATCGTTTCGTCCTGCTGGCCGACCATTTCGATCTTGCCCAGCCCCGGCACGTTGCGGATCTCGGCCCGCGCCTGTTCCACGTAATCGCGCAACTGGCGCATGGTCAGGCCGTCGGCGGTGAAGGCGTAGACCGAGCCGTACACGTCACCGAACTCATCGTTGAACCCCGGCCCCTGAATGCCCTGGGGAAACTGGCCGCGAATATCGTCGATCTTCTTGCGCACCTGGTACCAGATTTGCGGAATGTCCTCAGCGCTGGTGGTGTCGCGCAGGTACACGTACACCGTCGATTCGCCGGGGCGGGTGTAGCTTTTCACGTAATCGAGGGAATCGAGCTCTTCGAGTTTTTTCTCGATGCGGTCGGTGACCTGCTTGAGGGTTTCTTCCTGGGTCGCGCCCGGCCATTTGGTCTGGATCACCATGGTCTTGATGGTGAATGACGGGTCTTCTTCGCGGCCGAGATTGAAGTAGGAGAACACCCCCATCAGCAGCCCGACGAACATCAGGTACCAGACGAATGACTGGTGCTTCAAGGCCCATTCGGAGAGGTTGAAAGAGCCTTTCATTGACTATCCTCGTCAAGTTTTACCGATTGTCCGGGTTTGAGACTGTTGACGCCGGCGCTGACCACGCGCTCGCCGTTTTGCACGCCACCGGCCAGCACCACGCTGTTGTCGCCACGGCTGACCACGCTGACGTCGCGCGGGTTGACGGTTTTGTTCTGCGTGTCGATCACCCAGATCCGGATTTTACCGTCGGCTTCCTGCAACGCCGTCACCGGCAGTTCGATGCGCGGCTTGATCGCCGAGCTGAGGGTCACGCTGATCGCGGTGCCGAGGCGGAAACCGTCCGGCGTATCCGACAGGGTCAGGCGCGCGCGGCGGGTGCGCGTGGCGCTTTGCGCCTGGGGTTCGATCTCGCGGATGATCGCCGTGGTGTTGATGCTCGGGTCGAGTTGCGCGGCCACCGAGAACACCACGTCGCTGGGCAACTGATCGACCAGCGTATCGGGCAGATCGATCACCGCTTCCTTGATGTCCGGTTGCGCCAGCGTCACCACCTGTTGGCCGGCAGTTACCACTTGCCCGGCTTCGGCGTTCCACGCGGTGACCACGGCTTTATGATCGGAGCGCAGCTCGGTGTAGCTCAGTTGATCCTTGCTCTGGCTGACCGCCGCGCGTGCCTGATCGAGCGAGGCCTGAGTGGTTTTCAGATCGGTGTTGGCGACGTCCAGTTGCGCCTGCGCACCGACGCCGCGATCGAACAGCGCTTGCTGACGGCGTGCATTGGCCTGGGCGTTGATCAACTGCGCCTGGATCCTCGCCAGATCGCCTTGAGCCGAGCGCAACTGGTTTTGCTGATCGGACGGATCGAGGGTGGCGAGCAAGGTGCCCTTCTGCACCTCGGCGCCGACATCGACGTTGCGGCTGGCGATGCGTCCACCGACGCGGAAACCGGTGTTGCTCTCGTAACGCGCCTGAATGCTCCCGGCAAAGCGCCCGAGGCTTTCTTCGTTGAGCGCTTTGACCGTGACCGACAGCACCGGACGTACCGGTTCCGGCGGCGTTTCCTTTTCCGAGCAGGCGCCCAGCAGCAACGCCATGCACAACAGGCCGAGGCGCTTCATGGCTGCGCTCCCGGTTGCAGATCCTTGTAGGTGTTTTCGGCAATCTCGACTTTCATGCCGGGGTGCAGCAACTGACCGCCGGCGACAATGACTTTCTCGCCGCCCTTGAGACCTTCGCTGATGATCACTTTACCGGTCAGGTAACGGCCGACCGTGACCGTGTGCAACTGCGCTTCACCCTTGTCATCGACCAGCCATACCGCCGGGTCGCTGACGTTTTTTGTCAGCGCTGACCAAGGCAGTTCCACCGCCGATTTGCCGGTGCCCTTGGCGGTGGCACTGACCACCGAACCGAGCTGCATGCCCGGCGGCAGTTTGTCGAGGCTGACCTTGACCTGCACGGTGCCCGATTGCGCAGACACCGATGGCGTGATCTCACGCACGGTGCCGGTGGTCTTGATCGCGGGATCGTCGAGCAGGCTGACCACGATCGAACGATCGGACGGACGCTCGGCCAGCAGCGATTCGTAGACATTGAATACCGCGTCGCGGTCGCCATCGCGGGCGAGGCTGAAAATCGGCGCGGTGGCCTGCACCACCTGGCCGACTTCGGCCTGGCGCTCGGTGATCACCCCGGGTGCATCGGCGATCAGCGCGGTGTAGCTGAGCTGGTCCTTGGCGTTCGCCAGTTGCGCCTGCGCCGCGCTCAATGCGCTCTGACTGCTGCGCAGCGCGGCTTGTGCCGAATCGTATTCGCTCTGGCTGGTGTAGCCCTTGGGCAGGAGTTTTTGCTGACGCACGAAAGCGGCCGCCGTTTGCTTAACGCGGGCCTGTTCGGCGACGACCTGGGCCTGAGCGGAATCGACGTTGGTCTGCAGATCCTTCGGATCGAGTTTGGCCAGCACCTGTTTGGCCGTGACGCGGTCGCCGACATCGACCATGCGCTGGATGATCTTGCCGCCGACGCGGAATGACAGCTGGGTCTGCACCCGCGCCTGCACATCACCGGTGAGGGTCACCGCTGCGGCGTAGTTGGCCGGTTCGACCTCTTGCACAAAGACCCGTGGCAAGTATTCCTCAGCAGGCTTCTTGTCGCCGCAAGCGGTGAGCAACGCCATGGCGCTCACGGCCATCAGCACTTTCAATCCGGGACCCGCCATGCACACTCCTTGGCCTTAAATGCTGCTGTCGAGACGATACGACTTCAGAGCTTAGAACAGGGTTCCACGGTTGCGGACGCCAACACCAGATTTATCTCATTAAAGGTATGCTCCCCGCGTATCGCAGTGACCCGGAGAAGGATTTCATGCTCAACACCCTGGCCGTGGCCAATTACCGCTCGATCAACAAACTGGTGATTCCGCTCGGGCGCCTGAACCTGATTACCGGGCCAAACGGCAGCGGCAAGTCCAACCTCTACCGCGCCTTGCGCCTGCTGGCGGAAACCGCCCAGGGCGGTGTGGTCAATGCACTGGCGCGTGAGGGCGGGCTGGAATCGACGTTCTGGGCCGGGCCGGAAACCATCAGCCGACGCATGCGCAACGGTGAAGTGGCGATCGAGCCGACGGTGCGCCAAGGCGTGAAAAGGTTGCGCTTGGGATTCGCCGGCGAGGATTTCAGTTACGCCATCGGCCTGGGCCTGCCGGAGCCGAGCACTTCATGCTTTTCCCTCGACCCGGAAATCAAGCGTGAGTGCATCTGGGCCGGCCCGGTGTTTCGCCCGGCGAGCCTGCTGGTCGACCGCAACGGCCCGATGATCCGCGCCCGTGAAGGTCGCGCCTGGGATGTGCTGGCGCAACACACGCCGAACTTCGACAGCCTGTTCGATCAGGTCGGCAATCTGCGCAGCTCGCCGGAAGTGTTTCAGATGCGCGAATTCATCCGGCGCTGGCGCTTTTATGATCACTTTCGCAGCGATGCCGACGCGCCGGTGCGTCAGCCGCAACTGGGCACGCGCACGCCCGTCCTGCACCACGATGGCCGTGATCTGGCGGCGGCCTTGCAGACAATTATCGAGATTGGCGATCCGCAAGCACTGAGCGCGGCGATCAGCGATGCGTTTCCCGGCGCGCGGCTGAATATCGCACTGTTGGCCGGTGGGCGTTTCGCTATCGAGTTTTATCAGGAAGGCTTGTTGCGACCGCTGTCAGCGGCAGAACTGTCGGACGGCACTTTGCGTTATCTGCTGCTGATCGCCGCCCTGCTGACCCCACGACCGCCATCGCTGATGGTGCTCAACGAACCGGAAACCAGCCTGCACCCGGACCTGCTGCCGGCGCTGGCGCGGCTGATCATTCGCGCTTCGGAGCAGTGTCAGGTGTGGGTGGTGTCACATGCGCGACGATTGATCTCGGCGTTGCAGGAAGACCCGGAATGCAATTGCATCGTGCTGGAGAAGACGCTGGGCCAGACCGGGATTGTCGGGCAGCGGGTGCTGGATGAGCCGGCGTGGCAGTGGCCGGATTGAGGGTGCCAGCGAAAAGCCCCTCACCCTAACCCTCTCCCAGAGGGAGAGGGGACTTCACCGAGTTGTTTGCGAGAGTTACGCCGACCTGAAAGCCTGAAGTCGAACCTGATTTTGAAAAGCCCAGACATCGGCTCCCTCTCCCTTGGGAGAGGGCTGGGGTGAGGGGCGAGCCTCACCGCTGATCCAACGGGCAATCACCCCAACCACTTGCCCCCTTCACCAATCACACTCTCAGGCCGGGTGTCATCACTCAGCTCTTTGCGCACATATTGGGTGACCGAATTTTGCTTAGCCCATCTGGGCTGCCCACATTCATCTCGCTTAAACATTATTCTGCGGGTTTGCCGGGAAGGAATAAGACGGCTATTTTTCCTTGCGCTGTAGGACGGATCTTTTTTTCAGGAAAGACCTCCAAGGACCCACAGCTTTTGGCCAGACTCTCCGGCCCATCCACCACAAGGAAGAACAACATGGACGTAAAAGTGCCGCAGCGGCTGGATCCGCAGGACATTGTGAAATTGCTCAGGGCGTTGCGCCGGGCGTTGAAGACTACAGCGTAAGTCGAAAGCCCCTCACCCCAACCCTCTCCCGAAGGGAGAGGGGGCCGACCGTGGTGTCTTTCGTCGTACATCGACCTGACGAACCGAGTCGATTATGGATTCAGCGACGCACGAACAGGTCGGCGGGCCTCTACAGCATCCCCCAATCGGTCCCCTCTCCCTCTGGGAGAGGGCTAGGGTGAGGGGCTTTTCAAGACACACAAAAACGCCGATGACCATCACTGGCCATCGGCGTTTTCACGTCTGAAGCGGATTCACTCAAGCGTCAGATCAGAACGCCGGCAATACCGCGCCGCTGTACTTCTTCTCGATGAAGGCTTTGACTTCCGGGCTGGTCAGGGCCTTGGCCAGTTTCTGGATCGCGTCACTGTTCTTGTTGTCCTCACGGGCCACCAGGAAGTTCACGTATGGCGAGTCAGCGCCTTCAATCACCAGCGCATCTTTCTGCGGGTTGAGCTTGGCTTCCAGCGCGTAGTTGGTATTGATCATGTCCAGATCAACTTCTTTCAGCACGCGCGGCAGCAGCGCCGATTCCAGTTCCTTGAACTTGAAGTTGTGCGGGTTCTTGGCGATGTCTTTCGGCGTTGCCAGAGCGTTTTTCGGATCTTTCAGTTCGATCAGACCGGCCTTCTGCAGCAGGATCAGCGCACGGCCGCTGTTGCTGCCTTCGTTCGGGATGGCGATGGTGGCGCCATCCGGCAGTTCAGCCAAGGTTTTGTACTTGCTCGAGTAACCACCGAACGGTTCAACGTGGACGCCCTGCACGGTCACCAGGTACTTGGACTTGTCGTCCTTGTATTTGCCCTGGTTGAAGCTGTTCAGGTACGGCAGGGTCTGGAAGTAGTTGGCGTCCAGACGCTTCTCGCCAACCTGTACGTTCGGCTGCACGTAGTCGGTGAAGACCTTGATTTCCAGATCCACGCCTTCTTTGGCCAGGGTCGGTTTGATCAGCTCAAGGATTTCAGCGTGGGGCACCGGCGTTGCGGCAACCACCAGTTTCTCGCCGGCGTTGGCGAAAGAAGCCGTCAGCGCAGCCGCCAATGCGGTAAACAACAGAACCTTTTTCATGCAGTGTCCTTATCGAAAATCACGGTCGTCATCGACGACGGCATTTAATACGTGTGCCAGTGAAGTGATATCGCTGGCGTGGGTCGGACAATACCCGGATTTTTTATTCCCGGACAATAACGTTTATTCAGCTTCATATTCCATTTTGTTCATACAGCTCTACCTCAACTGTAGGAGCTGCCGAAGGCTGCGATCTTTTGATTTTCAAGGCTTTGAGACAGCTGAAGATCAAAAGATCGCAGCGTGCCGCAGCTCCTACAGAAGTTTGACGTTCGCCATCAATTGCTTGAGCGCGGCTTGGTCAGCGGGGGAGCCGGTGGTCAGGATCTGTTTGATCTGGCTTTCGATCTGCGTCAGCACCGGCGGCAGATTCAGATGTTCCGGCAGGATCTCGTCGCCGGTGCTGACCAGCAGGGCAAAGTGGATGACGTTTTCCAGTTCGCGAGTGTTGCCCGGCCAACTGTGTTGTTCGAGCACATGTTGCGCCGCTTCGCTGATCAGCGGTACGGGCAGGTCAAGACGCTGGCTGTAGATGCCAAGGAAATACTCGGCGAGCGAGAGAATGTCGCCAGTCCGCGCGCGCAACGCCGGCAGCTCCAGATGACCCTCGCTGAGATAGTGATAGAGACGCTCGTGGAATTTCCCGGCGTCCACGGCCTGGGCCAGATCGATGCTGGTCGCCGCCACCAGACGCACATCCACGGGGCTCGGCTGATGCGCACCGACGCGGGTGACTTCGTGATTTTCCAGCGCCGCGAGCAGCTTGACCTGAATCGGCAGCGGCAAATCGCCGATCTCATCCAGGTACAAGGTGCCGCCGTTGGCCGAACCGAACCAGCCGGCGCGGCTGCTGGCCGAACCGCTGTAACTGCCGGCGGCGTAGCCGAACAGCTCGGCGTCGGCGTAGGTCGGGCTGATCGCGCCGCAGTTCACCGAAACGAACAGACCGCTGCGGTCACTGGCGCGATGGATATGCCGGGCGAGCAGCTCTTTACCGGTGCCAGTCTCACCGCGAATCAACACTGAAATCGAACGGGGAGCCAACTGCTCCAACTCCTCGCGCAATTGCCGCGAGCGTGGGTCGACGAACACCAGCGCCTTGGCGCGAATGCTCAGGGGGCTCTTTTCCGCATCGGGAAAGGTCAGCAAGGGCTGACCGAAGGTTTCAAAACTCATGGCAGGCTCCCGCCCAAAACCGCCAGCCGACGGGGGCGTTGAAAAATTAGATCAGGCGCGACGGCGGGCGTGGTCTTCCAGGCGGTTTTGCAGGCGATAGAGATAGGCGAAACCCTGCTCCCAACGCTGATGCCCGGACTTGACGTTGATGTGCCCGGCACCGGCAAGAATCCCCGCCTCCGCCCCCCAGTTGCGTGCCAGTTCGAGCGCGCGCGGGGCACTGACGGCGGCGTCGTTGTCGGAGCTGACGACCTGACTGGGAAACGGCAAAAGATCCGTCGGGATCGGCGCGAAATTGCGCAGTGCCGGCGCACATGCAGGACGCTCGACATCGGCCGGCGCAACCAGCAACGCCCCGCGCACCTGACGCAGGTATTGCAGCGGCGCAGTCGCCGCCCAGTGGGCAACGGTGATGCAGCCGAGGCTGTGAGCGATGAGAATGACCGGCGTGCTGTCGGCGGCAATCGCTTCGGCCAGCGCGGCGACCCAGTCCTCACGACGCGGCGTCAGCCAATCGGCCTGTTCCACCCGTGCGCTGTTCGGCAGGCTGTTCTGCCAATGGCTTTGCCAATGATCTTCTGGCGATCCTTGCCAGCCCGGCACAATCAGGTAGCGGATTGATTCGTTGCGCATGGGGAAGCTCTCCTGCGTCGTGTCTGTTCCGGGTCGAGTATAGGGAGATGAGTTATATTCGTTAAGGAATAAGAAGCTATTTATTAAGACCTGTATCGAATATGTGATCTGTGTAGGGCATGAGATTCTTCCCCCTCACCCCAGCCCTCTCCCCCAAGGAGCGAGGGGGAAAGGGAGCTGATCTTCAGGCTCTTCAAATCTTGAGTTCGACTGGATTTCTCATATCGGTGTATAGCCGCCAGACAACCCGGTCAGTCCCCTCTCCCTCCGGGAGAGGGCTAGGGTGAGGGGCTTTTCAAAAACTGAACGCAAAAAAAGGGCCGCACCCTGCCAAGGAGACGGCCCCGGAAAAACGAAATCTGTCACCGCGCAGTAATCACCGACAACTTGGTAATCCCCGCCCGTTCGATCGAAGCCATGGCTCGCGCCACTTCGCCGTAATTCACCCCGTCATCGGCCTGCAATTGCACGCGCACCTCCGGGTCCTTGGCTTTGGCCGACTTGAGGTTGAATTCGAGCAAGTCGGGCTGAATCTCGTCCTTGTTGATAAACAGTTTGCCGACGCCGTCGATGCTCACCACCAGCGGATCCTTCTGCTCGACCGGTGCCACCGCTTCGGTCTTCGGCAGGTTGATCGGGATCGCGTTGGTCAGCAGCGGCGCGGTGACGATAAACACCACCAGCAGCACCAGCATCACGTCTACCAGCGGCGTCACGTTGATTTCGCTGAGCACCTCATCCGTGTCTTGCGTGGAGAAGGCCATATCAGGACGCCTCCTTCACTTTTGCCGCGTTGCCCGACGTTGCCACTTTGTGTGCGGTCGGGTGGATCAGCACGCGGAACGCGCTCTTCTGCGCCAGGCTGTAGAAGTCGTGGGCAAAGTCATCGAGATCCGCGGCGGTCAGTTTCAGCCTTCGCAAAAAATAGTTGTAAACCAGCACCGCCGGCACCGCGACGGCGATCCCCACGCCGGTCGCGACGAGTGCCGCACCGATCGGGCCGGCCACCGTTTCCAGGCTCGCCGAACCGGCGGCGCTGATGCCTTTCAAGGCCTCCATGATTCCCCACACCGTGCCAAACAGACCAATGAACGGCGAGGTGCTGCCGATACTCGCGACAACCGCCAGACCGGTTTCCAGCGAACGCCGTTCGCGGACGATCTGCTGGCGCAAGGCACGCTCGAGGCGATCCTGATGGTTGATCGCCTGGCTCAGATCATTCGCCTGCGGCGCCTCGCCCACCTGGATCGCTGCATAGCCAGCCTGCGCCACTCGCGCTGCGGCGCCGGGCTGGGTTTCGCTCAACTCTGCCGCGGCATCCAGACTCGACGCCGCCCAGAAACGTTTGTGAAAGCGCCGATCCTGCGCTTTCAGACGACCGAACTGCACAGCCTTGAGCAACGCCAGGCCCCAAGTGGCAACGGAAAAAACCACCAGCAGCCAGATCACCGCGCTTTCGATGGATTCCAGTGGAGATGCCAGTAACGTCATGATGTGTTCCCTCGTGTAAACATTTCGCGCGAATTTGGTTTCGGTTTAATGAATCTTGAAATCGATGGGCACGCTGACCCAGCCGTCCTGGGCGACATCACCCTGCTTGGCCGGGACGAAACTCCAGCGCTTGACGGCATTCAGCGCCGCATCGTCGAGCTGTTGCCGACCACTGCTTTTGGCAATCTGGATCTCGCCCGGTTTGCCGCTGGCCAACACATGCACCCGTAACAACACCGTGCCTTCCCAACCGCGCCGCTGGGCCAGCGACGGGTATTCCGGCGCCGGATTTTTCAGATACGCAGCGTTGGCTGAAGCCGGAGTAACAGGCGCCGGTGCCGGTGGCGCAGGAGGCGCTGGAGCGGCGACCGGGGCTGCGGGTTTCGCTGGCGCTGGCGGTTGCTCTACTGCCTTCGGCGCCGGTTTGGGCGGCGGTTTCACCACCGGTTTGGGTTTGGCGATCGGCTTGGGCGGCGGCGGTTTCACCGCCAACTCGTCCTCCACTGGCGGTGGCGGCTCGACCACGGGCGCCGGTGGTGGCGGCGCAACAACCGGCGGCGCGGGCGGAGCCGGGCGAGAAAACTCGATAGTCATCGGCGGAATTTCCGGCGGTACCACCGGCAGCACTGGCGTCGGTTTCTGGCTGACCCAATAAATCACCGCACCGTGCACAATCAACGCGAGCACACCGAGCAGAAGGGTTTCGCGCCGACTCAAAATGCCCTTGGGCGCACGCTGCAAACGCAACTGCCCCAACGGCACCCGGTGCGGCCGGCCAAGATCGACCAGTTCGCCACTCGGCGTGTGCCGCCACAGCAATTCCCCTGCGCTGGCGGCGGTCTGGACATTGCCCATTGTTCAACTCCCTGCGGTCTCTTTCCGTTCTACGAGCCAAAGCGATCGACCCGCCATTCTTGAAGCCCCCACGGCGTAGTCGATGGGGCAATCATTGGCTGTGGACGCTTATCACCGAAAGTAATCTTTAACGTTATCCATAGGCCTTCAAGGAATATACAAATCGTCCGTTTTTACCGAAGCCGCGCACTACAAGGCCTGCAGCGATCTGCCATAAACGCCATGCTTTTACGGCATGAAAAGTATTCGGCTACGGCATCCGTTAACGCCTTAAAAGGCTGGTTTTGGTTCGCTGAATGCCGATGTTAGGCGCGATTGCCGCCGTCGCTGTCGATCAGCTGCGTCTGCTTGCCGGCGCCGCTGAGGATTGGTTGAACGGCCATGTCCAGGTCAGCGCCTTGAAAGCTCAATTAAAAGTCGTAGCGACCGGTAACGCCGAGGGTTCGCGGGGTGCCGAGCAGGCCTTCATAGCCGCCGTTGCCGCCGGTCCACAGAGTCGTGTAGTAGGTTTTGTCGAAGGCGTTTTTCAGCCACAGCGAGACATCCCACTGGCCCTGATTGAAATCACCGCGCAGGCCGGTGGAAAGGTTGACCACCGCGTAACTGGGTATCTGCCCGTAATCGGAATCCTCGACCGTGCCCACCGCTTTGGAGCGAAACGCATAGCTGCCGGTGACGTAGGGTTCGAAGCCGTTATCCAGATTCCATTTGTATTCGCCGTTGGCGTTGCCGATCCATTTCGACGCGCCGACCACTTGATGGCCGCTGAGATCGCAGGAGGCCGGCGCACCCGGGGCCTGGCTGACTTCCGGCGGGCATGGCGCATCCTTGTACGAAAGGTAGCTGACGTCGTTATAGGAGCCGTTGAAATTCAGGGTCAGGCCACGCAGCGGCACCAAGGTGCTTTCGAACTCGATGCCGCGCGAGCGCACCGAGCCTGCGTTGGTCAGGTATTGCACGCGGTTGGCGGCGTCGTAGGCGTTGGTCTGGTAAGCGTTGACCTGGGTCCAGAACACGTTGGCGTTGAGTTGCAGGCGGCGATCCCACAGGGTGCTTTTGAAGCCGAGTTCGGCGTTGTTGGCGCGCTCGGTGCCGATCAATAACGAGTCGGCGCCAGCGGTAGGTGCGGAGCCGACCGCAAGGTTGACCCCGCCGGATTTCTCGCCGTGGGACAGCGTGGCGTAACCGAGCACATCGTCGGTGATGCGATAGCTCAGGTTGAGCAGTCCCGAGGGGCTGGAGCTGTACTGATTCAAGTCTCCGGAATCGTAGACGCCGGCACGGCCGCGACGCGCATTGGCTGCCGCGCCGGCCACAGCTACACCGCCGACCGGCGCGTTGCGGCCGACCGAGGCGTTTTTCTCCTCGTAGGTGCCACGCACCCCGGCGGTGAAATCCAGCCGCTCGCTCAGGTGCCAGGTGCCTTGGGCAAACAGGGCGAAACTGTCGGTCTTGATATGGCCGTTGCCGACGCTGCTGACGTTGGCCAGGGCGCCTGCCGGCGTGCCGTTCCAGATATCCGCTTGCGGGCCGTAATAGGCGAAGGATTTGTTGTCCAGGTCCGAGCCGAAATAGTAGGCGCCGACCACGTAATCGAAGAACTCGCCCTTGGGCGAGGCCAGGCGAAATTCCTGCGAGTACTGTTTGTCTTCCACCGACACACCGGCGTTGTAACTGGCCGGCACATTGAGGCCGTCATCGTTGCGCGGGGTGAAATTCCAGAAACGATAAGAGCTGACCGACGTCAGGGTGAAGTCGCTCGGCAACGTCCAGTTGGCTTCCACTGAAGTGCCGCCCTGATGCACGGTGACGTGCTGGTCATTGTCGAGATTGACCTTGCGATGCCGGCCGTTGACCAGCGTCGCCCCGGCCGCGCTGGCCCGCGATTCATACAGATTGACGCCGTTGATGGTCGGCCCGGTGTTGTACAGCACGCGGGTGCCGGCACTGGAATCTTCTTCGTTGTAATCGCCGATCCAGCGCAGATTGAAATTTTCATTGGGCTTGAACAACAGCTGCGCGCGGAAGCCCTCGCGGGAGCCGCCGTTGAGGTCGTGGCCGTCATATTCGTTCTTGATGTCGCCGTCACTGCGCGTCCGATAGGCGGAAAAACGTCCGGCCAACTCATCATTGAGCGGCCCGGAAATCGTGCCCTTGGTCTGGAAATAACCGTCCTCGCCGACCGATGTTTCGATGCTGCGCTCAGGCGTGAAACTGGGCGCGCGGGTGCTGATATTGATGACCCCGGCGGTGGTGTTCTTGCCGAACAGCGTGCCCTGCGGCCCGCGCAAGACCTCAAGCTGCTCGATATCCATCAAGTCGAACACTGCCATACCCGGACGGCCCAGATAAACGTTGTCGATGTACAGGCCAACGCTGCCTTCCAGGCCATCACTGGCCGGGTTGTTACCGAGGCCACGGATCGACACGCTGGACTGCCGCGCATGCATGTAAGCGACGTTGACGCTGGGCACCAGTTGCTGCAAATCCTGAATCCGGTAAACCCGTTGCGTCTCCAGATTCTGCCCGCTGACCACGCTCATTGGCGTCGGCACGTCTTGCGAACTTTCTTCGCGGCGGCGGGTGGTGACGGTCACGGTTTCCAGCTGCGAACCGTTGGCCGCCGCTGTGTCTGCGGGGACGGGCGGAGGGGTTTCGGCTTCGGCGGCATAGCCGTGAGTCCAGCTGGCGCTGCCTGCCAGCAACAGCGCCAAAGGCAGGCGTTTGAGCCGTCGGGGAGATGGGGGTAACGCGAGATTCAACGGACTCATGGCGCGGCTCCTGGTCAAAAAACACACAGACATCTTCAGTGCTGCATATTCTTTTCAGTTATTTATTTATGGATTTACAAATATTTACTGCATAAGAGATTGCCTTTATAAGGAGTCGACCTAATGCATATCCAATGCATTTCCCGGATATTTTTTATGTGAAAAATGCATATCGACTTGCGCCAATTGCGTCACTTCATCGCTCTGGTTGAGCAACGCAGCTTTGTCGCTGGCGCGCAGGCGGTGAACCTGTCGCAGTCGGCATTCAGCCGCAGCATCCAAGCACTGGAACACAGCGTCGGCTGCCAGTTGGTCGACCGTGGACGCAAGGAATTGCCGCCGACCAAACAGGGCCAGGTCCTGCTCGAACACGCACGGCGACTGGTCAGTGGTGCGCAGCAGATGGCCAACGAGATCAGCCAGTTCAACGGCCTCGAAGCCGGGGAGTTGCGCTTCGGTTGCGGGCCGGCGCCGGCGGCCGGATTGATCCCGCGCGCGATCGGCGCGTTCATCGGTCGCTACCCGAAAGCACGGGTGCAGTTTCAGGTCGATGACTGGCAAAGTCTGAGCAAACGCCTGCTCAGCGAAGAGTTCGAATTTTTCGTCGCCGATACCCGACAATTCGAGGCCGACCCGGATTACCAGACCCACCGCCTGCGGGCGCGCAAATGGCATTTCTGCTGCCGCGCCGGGCATCCGCTGACGGCGTTCGAACGCATCACCGCCGAGCAGTTGCTGAGTTATCCACTGGCGGTCAGCATTCGCCCGCCGAACCTGCGCAAGGTCATCGTCGACCTCAGCGGCCGCCCTGATTTCACCCCGAATGTGGAATGCGAAAACGGCTCGACGCTGTTGAGCGTGGTGCTGCGTTCGGAGGCGATCGGAATTGTCGGCGCGTATTCCGATGCGCTGCATCTGGCCAAGGGTGAGCTGGTCTGTTTGAAGATCGAAGGCCTGGCGGATGATCTGGAGGAGCTGTACACCCGCTATGGGATTGTCAGCCGCGCGGGGTATCGGTTGTCGCCACTGGCCGAGGCGATGATCGAACAGATCAAGGCGATTGATGCGGAGGATGAGGAGGTGTGTTCGCTGGAGAATTTCGCGGTCTGAGCTGGCCCCTTCGCGAGCAGGCTCGCTCCCACAGGAATACGCATTTCAAATGTGGGAGCGAGCCTGCTCGCGAAGAGGCTGATGCAATCGCTGCATAAAAACCATTCCCCAAATGCACTTGCCGAAAACCCCCACCGACAGCGAAAACCCTCACCTGTCCCACTGACCGGTGAACTCCATGCCCACCCCATCCAACCCCGTGCGCAACGTGCTGTACATCATGTGCGATCAACTGCGCCGCGATTACCTGTCCTGCTCCGGACACCCGCATCTGCATACACCGAATATCGATCGCCTCGCAGCTCAAGGGGTGCGTTTCAGCCGTGCCTACACCCAAGGTACGATCTGCGGCCCGTCGCGGATGTCGGCCTACACCGGGCGCTATGTCAGCAGCCATCAAGTGGCCTGGAACGCGGTGCCGTTGCCGCTGGATGAATTGACGATCGGCGATTACCTGCGACCTCACGGCATCCGCACCGCGCTGGTCGGCAAGACCCATGCGACGGCCAATGTCGACGCCTTGCAGCGGCTGGCGATCAACCCGCAAAGCGCGCAAGCCGAGTTGCTCAATGAGCTCGGCTTCGAACCGTACCTGCGCCACGACGGCATCTACCCCGACGATCCGTCATTCGACGACAAGCGCGAATCCGCGCCCTATACCCAATACCTGCGCGCGCAGGGCTTCGATGGCAAGAATCCCTGGCACGACTGGGCGAATGCCGCCGAAGGCGAGAACGGTGAAATCCTCAGCGGCTGGAAAATGCGTCATGCGAATTTGCCAGCACGAATTCCCGAGCAACACTCAGAGACTGTCTACACTACAACTCGGGCCATCGACTTCATCGCTGAGCAAGGCGAGAAATCCTGGTGTTTACACCTCTCGTACATCAAACCACATTGGCCATATATCGTACCGTCGCCATACCACGCCTTGTACAGTACGAAATCGATTCTGCAACCGATCCGCGCGACGCTCTCCGAAGCCAGCAAACACCCCGTATACACTGCCTTTCGCCAACATGAGGAAAGCCGCAACTTCTCCCGCGATTCAGTACGATTGAATGTAATCCCCACCTACATGGGCCTGATCAAGCAAGTGGATGATCAGTTGGGGAGACTGTTCGATTTTCTACAGAGCAACGGGCGCTGGGATGACACGTTGATCGTGTTCACCAGCGATCACGGCGATTTCCTCGGCGATCATTGGCTCGGCGAGAAGGAGTTTTTGCTGGAGCAGGCGGTGGGTGTGCCGTTGATCGTGCGCGATCCTCGGGGGGCGGCGGATGTCACTCGCGGCACTGTCGATGAGCGCTTGGCAGAAACCATCGATGCGCTGCCGTCATTTCTTCAAGCACTGGGATTGCCGGCAGCAGAGCATCGGCTTGAAGGGCGTTCATTGATCCCGTTGCTGCACGGGGAAAATCCCGATTGGCGCCGCTATGCAATCAGCGAATACGACTACGCCTTCCAGGCCCCGGCGCGGGAACGTCTCGGCCAGCCGATCGACCGTTGCCGCATGACCATGGTGCGCAGCGAGCGCTGGAAATACCTGGCGTACGACGGGTTTAGACCGCAGCTGTTTGATCTGTTGAATGATCCGCAGGAGCTGAATGATCTGGGTGAGGACCCGGCATACGCGGCGGTGCGCGAGGAGCATGCCGGATATCTGTTTGAGTGGATGAGGGGGTTGAAGCGGCGGACGACGATCAGCCATCCGGAGATCGATTTGCGCGGGCAGCGGTTTCGTTATGGCGAACCGGAAACCGAGAAGGTTGTTCAGATTGGTATTTGGTAGCGGGAAGAGCCCCTCACCCTAACCCTCTCCGGGAGGGAGAGGGGACTGAATGGGGGATATTTCAGAGGTGCACCGACCTGATCCAGCTTCACCGAATCCATAATCGATAAGGTCTTTCAGGTCGATGCATAACGCGAGATAACTCGGTCGGCTCCCTCTCCCTCTGGGAGAGGGCTGGGGTGAGGGGCTCTTGATCTTCAATCACGACCTTTGATGGTCTGGCTGCGCTGCCCATTCACCCCCACCGGCACCTCGCCCTTGAGCGTCACCCGGCGCACCACGCGATCCTGGGTGCCGTAATCATCAATCGCGTAATGCTGCGTCGAGCGGTTGTCCCAGATCGCCACATCTCCAGCCTGCCAGCGCCAGCGCACGGTGTTTTCCTGGCGGATCACATGGCTCTGCAGCAAGCCGAACAGGTGTGCCGAATCGGCCTGTGAATAACCTTTGATGCGTTTGACGAAATGCCCCAGCAGCAAGCTCTTCTCGCCGCTGATCGGGTGCACGCGCACCACCGGGTGCTCGGTTTCGTAGACGGTCGAGGTGAAGACTTTGCGATAGCGCTCCAGCTTCTCTGCCGAGACGTCCGGCTTCGCCCCGGCGTAGTCGTACTCGTTGCTGTGCACAGCGGTCAGTTTGTCGGCCAGCTCACGCAGCTCGCTCGGCAAACCGCTGTAAGCGGTCGCGGTGTTGGCCCACAGCGTATCGCCGCCGAATGCCGGCGCAACCACCGAGCGCAGGATCGATGCTTTCGGATAGGCATCAACGAAGGTCACGTCGGTGTGCCAGGAATTGGCGCGCTGGCCCTCGGCGCCGTCCAGCTCCAGAAGGTAGCGAGTGCCTTCACGCACCGGCACGGTCGGGTGCGCCACCGGTTCGCCAAGCAGATGGGCAAAGGCTTCCTGACGCTGATCGTCGAGTTGCGTCTGCTCGCGGAAGAACAGCACTTTGTATTCGACCAAGGCTTGCTGGATGGCTTCGACAGTGGCGGCGTCCAGCTCACCGGACAGGTGAACGCCGCGGATTTCGGCACCGATACGACCGGCCACCGGGTGAATTTCCAGCGCGTGAGAAACGGGTTTTACAGCGAGTGCGGCATTGCTCATGGGAAGACCCTCATCGACGGCTTGCGGTTTTGACGGCAGCGAAACAACGCTTTATCTATATTCCATTTACATCTAATAGATAATCACATGCTTCGTTGACGGAATAAGAGCTTGCATTTAAAACCTCAAGCAACCCTCGTCGCAAATGCCTTCGAGCTATTTTTAGGATGCCGGAAAAGCATATGGATCTTCGCCAGTTGCGCTACTTCATCGCCCTTAACGAACACCGCAGTTTTGTCCGTGCGGCAGACGCCATGGGCATCACTCAACCGGCGTTCAGCCGCAGCATTCAGGGGCTGGAGCAGGAATTCGGTTGCGTGCTGGTCGATCGCGGCAACAAGGATCTGCGCCCTACGCCCGAGGGCCAGGTGGTGCTGCAACACGCCCTGAGCCTGGTGCAGGGCGCAGCTTTGCTCAGCGCCGAAGTGACGCAGATGACCAAGCTCGACGCTGGCGAAGTGCACTTCGGCTGCGGCCCGGCGCCGGCAGTGAAACTGGTGCCGGATGCGGTGGCGCAGTTCATCAATGCGCACCCGAAAGTGCGCACCTGTTTTCAGGTGGATAACTGGGAAAAACTCAGCCGTGCGCTGAGCCGCGAAGAGATCGAATTCTTCATCGCCGACATCCGCCATTTCGAATCCGACCCGAATTTCCAGACGCAACCGCTGACGCCCAAGCGCGGCGTGTTTTTCTGCCGACCGGGGCATCCGTTGCTGGCCAAGGAAAGCCTGTCGACCAACGACATGTTCGACTACCCGCTGGCCGCCACACTGATCCCGCCGGGCATTCGCAAGCTGCTGGCGAACCTGAGCGGGCGCATCGATTTCTCGCCGACCATCGAGACCGAGCACTTTCCGGCACTGGTCAAAGTGGTGCTGCAATCCAATGCGATAGGTGTCGGTACCGAGGAGGCGTTTGCCGAGGATGTTGCCAAGGGCTCGCTGGTGCTGCTGCACTGGCGCAACCTGCCGCAGAACCTCGAAAGCATGAACGCCCGTTGCGGCATCGTCAGCCGCACCGGGTTTCGACTATCACCAGCAGCGAGGGCAATGATCGAGACGTTGATTGCGGTGGATCGGCAGGACGTCAGCGTCGCTGTCTGAAACCCTTTCGCGAGCAGGCTCGCTCCCACACAGGACCTGTGTACACATCCAATGTGGGAGCGAGCCTGCTCGCGAAGAGGGCAGCGAAGACGCTGGAGATCTAAAGCTTGGCGGCTGAGAGTTCAGGCGCCACCCAATCACTGACCTTGAACGGCTTGCGGATCAGCTTCTGCTGCGCCGCCAGGTCGACCTTGTCCTGCAGGCCGCTCAAGAACACCGGATCCAGTGTCGACGGGAAAATCTCACTGAGATTCTGGTCCTTCAGATCCTGAGCCAGAATCACCGGCGGATAACTGGCCAGCCCTGATACCAGCTGCACATAGGCGTCCTTGTTGCTGTCCTGCGTCAGCCACTCGACCGCTTGCTGCTGCGCCTTGAGCAGTTTCGCAATGACCTCAGGATGGGCGTCGACAAACTTGCCATTACCCAGCAGCACCGCCTGCACGCTGCCAGCGCCGCCAAGGTCCTTGGTGTTGAGCGGCAATTCCGCCAGGCCTTTGGCTTGCAAGGCACTCAGCGCGGAGCTGCCCCACGAGGCATCGATCTGCTTGGCCGCGAGTGCCGAAACCGCCGCGTTGAAATCCAGATTGATCACCTTCAGATCCTTCTCGCTCAGGCCCTGACTGGCCAGCGCCGCATCGAACGACAGCTGCGTCGCCGTCCCGCGAAAGATCGCCACGCGTTTGCCCTTGAGATCCTGCAAGGTCTTGATCCCCGAGCCGGGCACCACGCCGAGGTATTGCTTGACCCCACGCGCCGTCGCGCTGAGCAGGCGCGTGTCCAGACCGTTGGACTTGCCGATGATGGCGGCCAGATCACCGAGATAGGCCAGATCGACCTGCCCATTGGCAAACGCCTCATTGATCACCGGCCCGGCGCCCTTGAAGAAACTCCACTGGATCTTGATGCCCTGCTCGGCGAAGGCCTTTTCGAAGATCTGCTGATCGCGCAGCACATCGACGATGCCGCCGCCGCTGTGCTGCGTACCGGCGCTGAGGTCGGGCACGGCGATGCGGATTTCCTTGAGCTCCTCGGCTTGGGCGCCAAGCGCGAGAAAGCCTGCAAGCGCGGGGACGGCAAACAGGCTGAGGATTCGTTTGAAGGGAAGGTTCATGGGTGCGGCTCCTTGATCGCTGAGGAGCCGAAAGTAGGCTGACTGGCTACATTCGCTTAAATACTAAAAATTCACATTTTTATATCTTTATGAGCTAAGCAAGTGGTTGTGCGGCGTGCAGCGCGATATGCATTAACAGCATCGAAAATATTCTTCGAATGCATTGGATGCGCGTAAGCAGGCAAGCCTTAAATGGATTCGCTTATCTCCCGATAGCATCGAACGCAACTTTGTTAGATCAGTTTCATATATGACGAAACCCAGTGTGGGAGCGAGCCTGCTCGCGAATAGGCCATACCAGCCGACATCAGTGCTGCCTGAAACAGCCATTCGCGAGCAGGCTCGCTCCCACATGAAAAGCGGTTCGCCATGCAACCCGACAACGGAGGTCACCCATGGCCCGTCAATCTCTGCTCAGCCTGCCGCTGGCCGCGCCGCCGCTGAAAAGCCGTCGCACCTGGCCGAGCCTGAATCAACGCCTGTTGCCCTGGCTGTTGCCCGTCAGCCTGTTCGTCCTGTGGTGGCTGGCCGCGCGCAATCAGTGGATGAGCGAGCAGATCCTGCCGGCGCCATCGCTGGTGTGGAGCAGCGCTGTGGAACTGGCCCAAGGCGAGTTGTGGAGTCATTTGTGGATCAGCCTGCAACGGTTGTTCTGGGGCTTGTTGGCAGGCGTTTCGACCGGCGCGGTGCTTGGCGCCGCACTGGGCTTCAGTCGACGTCTGGAGCGCCTGGTTTTTCCGACATTCGCCGGATTGGCGCAGGTGCCGACGCTGGCGTGGATTCCGCTGTTCATGGTGTTCTTCGGCATCGGCGAAGTGCTGAAACTGGTGGTGCTGATCAAGGCCATTGTGGTGCCGGTGACCTTGCACACACTGGTTGGCGTGCGCGATGCGCAACCGAAACTGCGCGAAGCCGCCGCCGTGTTGCGCCTGCCGCCGCGTCTGCTGATTCGTCGTCTGGTGCTTCCCGCTGCGCTGCCGGCGTTCATGGCCGGTGTGCGCCTGGCACTCGCCGCCGGCTGGACCTCGTTGCTGGCGGTCGAGCTGCTGGCCTCCAGTGAAGGCATCGGCTATCTGATGGTCTGGGCGCGGCAGCTGTTCATGCTCGACATCGTGTTCGTGTGCATCGTGGTCATCGGTCTGATCGGTGTGGCCATGGATCGCGGCATCGGCCTTCTCGACCGCAGACTGGTGCACTGGCCGCACCCGGCCACCGCGCACATCACACGCGGCCCGCGCTATCAGGGCTGGCAACGCCTGCAACCGTGGCTGTTGCCGCTGGGCTTGTTGGCGCTCTGGCAACACGCCAATGATCAGCAGTGGGTCGACGCGAATATTCTGATCAGCCCTGCGGCTGTGCTGAGCACGACGTGGGACGGACTACTCGACGGCACGCTGGTCAACGGCATGGCGCTGAGCCTGAGCCGCACCCTGGGCGGCTTGCTGATCGGTGGCGGCCTCGGTTTCGCCCTGGGCTTGCTGCTCGGCCTGTCGCGTTTCAGCGAACGCCTGCTCGGCCCGACACTCGCCGCACTGCGGCAGATTGCGATTTTCGCCTGGGTGCCGCTGCTCACCGCGTGGTTCGGTCTCGGCGAACTGGCCAAGTGGGTCTTTGTCGCCCTCGCTGCTTTCTTTCCGCTGTTCGTCGCCACCCAGCGCAGCGTCGCCAACCTCTCGCCGCAACTCAACGAAGCCGCGCAAGTGCTGCGCCTGAGCCTCGGCCAGCGCCTGCGTCGACTGGTCCTTCCCGGTGCTGCGCCGGGGATTTTCGCAGGGCTCAGATTGAGCCTGATCTACGCCTGGCTCGGCACCATCGGCGCTGAATATTTCATGCCGTCCAATGGCGGCATCGGCAGCCAGATGATCGGCGCGCAGCAGCTGTTGCGCATGGATCTGATCATGGCCGGCATGCTGCTGGTCGGCCTCACCGGCGCCCTGCTCAACCTGATCGGCCAACGCCTGGAAATTCGCGCGACCCGCTGGAGACACGCATGAACGCACCGATTGTCAGCTTCAACCACGTAGGCAAATCCTTCGCCGTCAACGGTTTCGAACTGGAGGCGATTCGCGAATTCAACCTGGACATTGCCGAGGGCGAATTCGTCGCCATCGTCGGCTCCAGCGGCTGCGGCAAATCCACTTTGCTGCGTTTGCTGGTCGGCCTCGACACCGAGTTTCGCGGACAGATCAGTGTCGATGGCAAGGCCGTCAGCGGCATCGGCGGCGAGCGCGGTATCGTCTTTCAGGAACATCGTCTGTTTCCGTGGCTGACGGTCGCCGACAACATCGGCCTCGGTCTGGTCAATGAACCGCTGAGCGGAGCGCAGAAACAACAACGCATCAAAGACTTTATCGAGCTGGTCGGCCTCAGCGATTTCACCGCGGCCTATCCGCATCAACTCTCCGGCGGCATGGCGCAGCGCGTGGCGATTGCTCGCGGTCTCGTCGCCAGCCCGCGAATCCTGTTGCTCGACGAACCCTTCGGCGCCCTCGACGCACTGACCCGCCAGCAAATGCAGGACGAACTGCTGGCAATCCGCGAACGAGCAAAGATCACCACGATTCTGGTGACCCACGATGTCGAGGAAGCGATTTTTCTGGCCGATCGCGTGGTGGTGATGGAGCCGCGTCCGGGGCGGATCAAGCAAGTGGTCGACATCGCCCTGCCGCACCCGCGCCAGCGCAGCAGTTACGACTTTCATCAGCTGCGCGAAGAACTGCTGCACGAGCTGACCAGTGATGACCATTACCAACCGAGCGCACCGGTGCAGATCCGCGATCTGCCGCTGACGTTCATTGCCTGCTGAACAGGAGTTTCGCGATGCCGCAACGTCCCAACTTTCTAGTGATTCTGGCCGACGACCTAGGCTTTTCCGACATCGGTGCGTTCGGCGGCGAAATCGCTACGCCGAACCTCGATGCGCTGGCCGAGAACGGCCTGCGCCTGACCGATTTCCACACCGCACCGACCTGCTCGCCGACGCGCTCGATGCTGCTGACCGGCACCGATCACCACATCGCCGGCATCGGCACCATGGCCGAAGCGTTGACCCCGGAACTGATCGGCAAACCTGGCTACGAAGGCTACCTGAATGACCGCGTCGTCGCCCTGCCCGAGCTGCTGCGCGAGGCCGGCTATCAAACCTTGATGAGCGGCAAATGGCATTTGGGTCTGAAGGCTGAACTGGCGCCCCATGCGCGCGGTTTCGAGCGCTCGTTTTCACTGTTGCCGGGCGCTGCCAACCACTATGGTTTCGAGCCGACCTACGATGAGCAAACGCCGGGCCTGCTGAAATCCACCCCGGCGCTGTACATCGAGGACGATCAGTTTGTTGACGAGTTGCCGAAGGATTTCTATTCCTCCGATGCCTTCGGCGACAAGCTGCTGCAGTACCTCAAGGAACGCGATCAGACCCGGCCGTTCTTCGCTTACCTGCCCTTCTCCGCGCCGCACTGGCCGCTGCAGGCACCGGCCGAGATCGTCGAGAAATACCGTGGCCGCTATGACGCCGGCCCACAAGTGCTGCGCCTCGAACGCCTGGAAAAACTCAAGGCACTGGGTCTGATCGAGGCAGACGTCGAACCGCACCCGCTGATTCAGCTCAGCGCGCAGTGGGACGCGATGAGCGATGAACAAAGGCAGATTTCCGCACGAGCCATGGAGGTCTACGCGGCGATGGTCGAGCGCATGGACTGGAACATCGGCCGGGTCGTCGATTACCTGCGCCAGCAAGGCCAGCTCGACAACACCTTCATCCTGTTCATGTCCGACAACGGTGCCGAAGGCGCGCTGCTGGAAGCGTTCCCCAAATTCGGCCCGGAGCTGATGACCTACCTCAACCAGCATTACGACAACAGCCTCGACAACATCGGCCGGGCCAATTCCTACGTCTGGTACGGGCCGAACTGGGCGCAAGTGGCAACCGCGCCGTCACGCTTGTTCAAGGCTTTCACCACCGAGGGCGGGATCCGCGTGCCGGCGCTGCTGCACTATCCGCAACTGCCGCTCAAAGGGCAGATCAGCCATGGTTTCGGCACGGTGATGGATATCACCCCGACCATTCTCGATCTGGCTGGCGTGCGGCATCCGGGTAAACAGTGGAAAGGCAAAGCGGTGGCGCCACTGCGCGGCAAGTCGTGGCTGGGCTTCCTGTCCGGCGAGACCGCGCAGGTGCATGACGAGCATACGGTCACCGGTTGGGAATTGTTCGGACGCCGGGCGATTCGCCAGGGCTCGTGGAAAGCGGTATGGATCCCCGGGCCGGTCGGGCCAGCGACCTGGCAGCTTTATGATCTGGCGAATGATCCAGGGGAGATTCATGATCTGGCGTTGAGTCAGCCGCAGAAACTCACTGACCTGATCGGGCATTGGCAGCGGTATGTAGAAGAGACCGGGGTGATCCTCAGTGCTTCGCCGTTTCAGCCGGATTGAACCAAGATCAAAAGCCCCCCTCACCCCCAGCCCTCTCCCTGAGGGGGAGGGGGAAAGGGAGCAGATCTTCATGCTTTTCCAACCTGAGGTCGGCTCGAAATTTCAGGTCGATGTATCCAGCATAAACAGCTGGATCAGTCCCCTCTCCCCTGGGAGAGGGTTAGGGTGAGGGGCATCTTTCAGGCCTCCACCGCCTCCCCGGACACCACTTCCTCATCTCCGCGCACAAACCGGTTCGCCCGGCCAAACGTGCCGAAATCATTGAAGCGCACACCCATCTCGCGCATCACCTTGTGCGCCACCGGCACGGTCATCTGACGAATGTAAAACGGCTCCTTGACCACGAAATGATGAATCCCGTGACTGCTGCCGAAGTTGAAGCAGAACGCTTGCAACGGCCACAGCCACCACGGGTTCAGCACCTGGCATTGCTGCAGCACATTGCCCGGTTCGACGTCGCCGTAGTAATGCATGTTCGAGCTGATGAAGTGCAGGCAGAAAGTGCGCAGCACGTTGGGGCCGATGATCACCACGGCGGCGATATCGATCACCTGCATCACCGACAGCGTGGTGGCCGACCATTCGATGGGCGAGCCGAGCAAATGCGCGATGCCATTGGCCGCGTGAAAGCCGAGAAACACGTACCACGCTCCCCAATGCAGCAGCGCCAGCGGTGCGTAGACCTTGAGCACGCGTTTGCCGATGCTCCACTTGTGTGCCCAGGTCTTGGCGCGGAGCAGGCGGATAAAGGCCGACATGACGTTATCGCCAACCATCAGCAGACGGGCAAAACCCCACGGCTCGCCATTGGTGATTGCGCGCTCTTCCATGTCGGCTTCAGTGCCGGAAACCTTGTGATGGTTGAGGTGCAGATGACGACGGATCCACGGGTTGATCGTGCTCGGTCGCGCCAGCCAGACCAGGCCCATCATCAGGTTGTGCGGCACGCGCTGCTTGCGAAAGTACATGCTGTGGATCAGGTCGTGTTCCAGCTCATGGGTCAGCGAGGCGAAAAAAGCATTGAACAGCAGGCACACCCACCAGGCCATATGGCCAGTGGCGTACAGCGCCGCCGAGCCGATCATCCCGGCCAGCGCCAACGCCAGAATCCCCGCACCGAGGGCATCCTGATGCTGAAGAATCGGGTAGCGCTCACGCAATTGCGCACCCTTGGCCAACACCACTTGGCGAATATGTGCCGAGCGCTGCGCCGCATTCAGTCGTTCAGGGCTTGCAGAAGTACCGTCCATGCTTCCATCCTCGGGTCTAAGATGAATGCATCGTGCCTTGCCGGGGTTCGATCCGCGCTAGCCAAGAACGCCAACCTGTTGACCGGACGCGCCAATCCGCATGAAGGAACCGACCTCCCTCGCCAGCTGGACCCGCGCCTTGCGCAAACAACTCGACGCGCTCGGGCTGGACAGCCTTGCCTTGTGCCAACAGGCCGGGCTCGACCCTACGCTGATGGACGACCCCAATGCGCGCTATCCGCTATCCGGTACCACGCGCCTGTGGGCGCTCGCCGTTGAAGCCAGCGGCGACCCGGCGCTGGGCTTGCGCGTGTCGCGTTTCGTCAGCCCGACCACGTTCCACGCGCTCGGTTATGCGCTAGTGGCCAGCGGCAGCTTGCGCGAAGTGTTCGAGCGCATCGTGCGCTATCACCCGGTGGTCAGCGATGCGCTGGAACTGGAGCTGAGCCGTAGCAATGACCGTTATCAATTTCGCCTGAAAATTCCGCCCGGCAACCCGGCGCCGGCCTTCGAAGCCATCGACGCATTTACGGCGATCTACGTGCGCACCTGCCGCAATCGCCTCGGCCGTGACTACGCACCGCTGGCGGTGTACTTGCGCCGCCCCGAACCGAGCGATGCCCAGCAATGGCACAAAGTCTTCCGCGCGCCGGTGTATTTTTCCGCCGCCGAAGACCGCCTGGAATTCGCCCTCAGCGACTTCGACAGCCACCTCGACGACGCCAACCCGGAACTGGCCGAGCACAACGAAGCCGTACTCAAACGCACCCTCGCCCAGCTCAAACCGCTGACCTGGGAGCGCAAGGTGCGCGATGCCATTGAAGAACAACTGCCCGAAGGCGAACCGAGCGCCGAGCGCATCGCCCAGGCCTTGCACCTGAGCCTGCGCAGCCTGCAGCGGCATCTGGCGGATGAGGGCTGTCGCTTCGACACCCTGCTCAACGAAAGCCGCGAAAATCTCGCGCTGCTGCACCTGCGTGACCCGCAGTGTTCCTTGAGTGAAGTCAGCTATCTGCTGGGATTCGCTGACACCAGCAGCTTCAGCCGCGCGTTCAAGCGCTGGACCGGGATGACGCCGGGGCAGTTTCGGGATCAGTTGCGCTGATCCGAAATCACCATTGTGTGATCCAGCGCCTTCGCGAGCAGGCTCGCTCCCACCGTTGGAATGCGTTTCCTTGTGGGAGCGAGCCTGCTCGCGAAGAGGCCGTCAGACCACCACAAACCCCAGCTCAAAAACAGTGCCGTCGGCGTCACTCCTCACCCGCACCTGCCCGCCATGCAACTGCATGATCGACTGCACGATCGCCAAACCCAGCCCACCCGAATCTCCCGGTTCCGCACGTGAAGGATCGACGCGGTAGAAACGGTCGAACAGTTTGCCCAGATGCTCAGGCGCGATGACCGGGCCGTGGTTGTGCACTTGCAGCCAGCACATACCCGGTTCATCGCGGCGTTGCAGGCTGATCAGGCTGTCGGGGTCGGCGTGGCGTACGGCATTGGCCAGCAGATTGCCGAGGGCGCGTTGCAGCAGTTGCTGGTCGGCGAGCAATTCGCCGTGCATGCGGTTTTGCAGTTGGAGGTCGCGGTCATCGGCCAAGGCTTCGAAGTAATCGCAGAGTTCGTCGCCGACGTTGCGCAAGTCCAGTGTGTGCAGATTGAGCGCACGTTCGGCCTGTTCGGCGCGGGCGAGGAACATCAGGTTCTCGGCCATGCGCTTGAGCCGTTCGAACTCTTCCATGTTCGAGGCCAGCACTTCCTGATATTCGGCCGTGCTGCGCGGATGGTTCAGGGCCTGGCCGTTGCTGGCGAGCAAGGTGTGCAGAGGGGTGCGGATTTCGTGCGCGAGGTCGGCGGAGAATTGCGACAGGCGCTGCACGCTGTCGTCCAGCCGCGCCAGCATGGTGTTGAGCGCGTGCACCGGCTCGCGCAGTTCGCTCGGCGTGCCCTCGGTAGGCAGGCGTCGATCGAGGCTGCGCAGATCGATGCTGCGCACCGCTTCACTCAACTGATGCAAGGGCTGCAAGCCACGCCGCAGCAATAACAGGCCCAGAGCAAACGCGAGCACCGCGCCGAGGCCGACGGACAGGTACAGACGCAGGCGATAACTGCCGAGCATCTGCTCACGCTCGCTGAGCACTTTGCCGGCGATCACCGTGAGGGTTTCACCGTTGGGGCCTTGGGCCTGGCCGGACAGCAAGGCCAATTCGGCGCCGTCGCTGGCCTGCCAGGTGAGCACGTCACGGCGCTGCGGCATTTGCTCTCGCGGTAATGCATTGAGCGCGGGCAGTTCACGCTGACGCGGGTTGATCGCGATCACGCTGGAGCCGTCGGCCCGGCGCACCAGCAGCAGACTGTCGAGATTACCGAGCATGTTCTGATACAACCGTGGCCGCGCCTGCAAGGCGTCGAGGCTGTCGCTGTCGGCGAGCAAGGCACGTACTTGCTCGAGGCGACCGAGCAAGGCCATGTCGTCACGAAAGGCCAATTCCGAGGCCAGCGAGCGGTAGAGGAACACGCCGATTGCGCTCAGCGCCAGCGCGCAGACCATGGCGAAGGCCAGCGCCAATCGCCAGGCAATCGACTTACTCCACATCGTCCGGCGCTTCCAGTTGATAACCGACGCCGCGCACGGTGTGGATAAGTTTCGGCATGTACGGGTCGTCAACCTTGGCGCGCAAACGACGCACGGCGACTTCGACCATGTTGGTGTCGCTGTCGAAATTCAGGTTCCACACCTGCGATGCGATCAGCGTGCGCGAAAGCACTTCGCCCTGGCGGCTGGCGAGCAGCTGCAAGAGGGCGAATTCCTTGTTGGTCAGGGCAATGCGCTGGCCGCCGCGACTGACCCGGCGGCGCAGCACGTCGATTTCCAGGTCGGCGATGCTGTACGACTCGGCTTCGCGCATCGGCCCGCGTCGCAGCAGCGTGCGCACGCGCGCGAGCAACTCGGCGAAGGCGAAGGGTTTGAGCAGGTAATCGTCGGCGCCCAGCTCAAGACCACGCACGCGGTCTTCGATAGCGTCCTTGGCGGTGAGAAACAGCACCGGTGTGGCGCCGCGCTGGCGGATCAGCTGGAGCAATTGCCAGCCGTTGAGGCCAGGCAGCATCACGTCGAGGATGATCAGGTCGTATTCCTGCTGCTCGATAAAATAGCGGCCGTCGAGGCCATTGAGCGCCACGTCCACGGCGAAACCCGACTCGCCCAGGCCCTTGGCGAGGAAATTGGCGGTTTTGGCTTCATCTTCTACGACCAGCAAACGCATGGCACACCTCAATTGATCAGGTACACAGGCTAGGCGTGTTCGGCGCCGTTGCCCATTACAAACTTGTAATCCGCCTGACGGAGTTCTGACGAAGTGCGCCGGTTAAGGTGCAGACATCCCCATTCGGAGCCTGCCCATGACCGTCAAATACCTTGTCGCCAGCCTGATCCTCGGCCTCAGCGGCGCAGCAAGTGCCACGCCAGAACTGCCGCGCCACGCCGATCTCGACCTGAAAACCGCACGCTGGCTGGCGGACAAGGCGATGAGCAGTTGCACCGGCACGGTGTCGGTGCTCGACCGTGGCGGCAACCTGCTGGTGACTCTGCGTGGTGACGGCGTTGGCCCGCACAACACCGCCGCCAGCCAACGCAAGGCTTACACCGCGCTGTCGACCAAGACGCCGACGCGGCTGTTCGCCGAGCGCGCCCGCAGCAACCCGGAAACCGCCAACCTCAACACCCTCGATAAATTGCTCTTGCTCGGCGGCGGCATTCCGTTGTTCGCCGGCAGCGAACTGGTCGGCGCCATGGGCGTGGCCGGTTCCGGCGGCGGTGAGCAAGACGAAAACTGCGCCCGCGCCGCCGCCGACAAAGCCGGCCTGACCATCACCCGTTCCCACTAAGGAGATCCACCATGACCACCCTGCGCATGACTCTCGCCGCCCTCGGCCTGAGTGCTGTTTCCAGCCTGGCGCTGGCCGCCGGCAATCCGCTGAGCGTGCACGTGCTCAACCTGGAAAATGGCCTGCCGTCACCGGGCATCAACGTTACCCTGGAAAAACACGTCGGCGAAAACTGGCAGCCACTGGCCCAAGGCACCACCAACGAACAAGGGCGGATCGCCGAACTGTTCCCGGCCAAACAGCCATTCGAAGCCGGTGAATACCGCGTGGTGTTCAAGACCGGCGAGTATTACCAGAAGATCAAGCATGAGACGTTCTTCCCGGAAATTCCGGTGATCTTTCAGGTCAAGCAGACCGATCAGCACTACCACATCCCGCTGCTGCTGAGCCCGTACGGTTTCTCGACCTATCGCGGTTCGTAATCCAAACGCGGATCCTTCGTAGGAGTGAGCCTTTGTGGTGAGGGGATTTATCCCCGCTGGAGTGCGCAGCAGTGCCTTTTTCAGGGCCGCTTCGCGCCCCAGCGGGGATAAATCCCCTCGCCACAGGTGCCAGTTCCGACATTGGATCGGTTTCAGTTTTCAGATCGTGGCCAAGGCACGCAATCTCACCGCATCGAGAATTTCGATTTCGCCGTATGCGAGCCCGATAATCCCCTGCCCCTGCAGATCCTTGAGGATCTGATTGGTGGTCTGCCGCGACAGCGACAGCATCGCCGCCAACTGCTCCTGCGGCAGTTGCAGCGTCCGGCGTGGTGCGTCGAGTTCGCCGTAGCCTTCGGCAATCATCAGCAGCCGATGGGCGAGACGCGCCGGGGCTGGCAGCAGGCTCAGCTGTTCGAGATTGATGAAGGCCAGGCGCAATTTGTGGCTCATCAGCAGCGCCAGATGCCGCCAGTACTGCGGCTGTTCGTCGAGCAATTTGAGCAACGCCGCTTGCGGAACATTCAGCAAGGTGCACGACCCGACTGCATAGGCATCGTGAGTGCGAGGCTGGCCATCGAACAGGCAGATTTCGCCGAACCAGTGCGGCGCCTCTATCAGACTCAGCAAGGCCTCCTTGCCCTGCTCGCTCACCGCGCCAATGCGCACTGCGCCATCGAGCACTGCATACAGACCGCACGGCGCATCGCCACGCTGGAACAGTCGTTGTCCCGCCGTCAGCCGCCGCTCCCGAGCCAGCGCCAGCAGGCTATCCTGAAAAGATGCAGGCAAATGACTGAACCACTGGCCGCTGAGCAACCGTGCACGAATTTGCATAACCACTCCTGGAGTGTCGCCTGCCCGACAGAGCGAACGCGGATCCCGAGGGATGATGCATTCAACCCCACTGGAGGAACAACAATGAAAAGCCTCGTCGACCACCTCAGTCAATACGCCGCCTACCACCGCGACCCGCGCAACATCGCCAGCCACTTTATCGGCATTCCGCTGATCGTGGTGGCGGTGGCTGTCCTGCTGTCACGGCCGCAGTGGGCGCTGGGCGGGTTGTGGATATCTCCGGCGGTTTTGTTAGCGCTGGCCTCGGCGTGGTTTTACCTGCGCCTGGAATTGAAGCTTGGCGTGTTGATGACAGTACTGATGGGGCTGTCGGTGTGGGCCGGGCATGCACTGGCGCAGCAGAGCACCATGGTCTGGCTGAGCAGCGGCCTGGCGATGTTTGTGATCGGCTGGGTGATCCAGTTTGTCGGGCATCACTATGAAGGGCGCAAACCGGCGTTTGTCGATGACATCAGCGGGCTGATTGTCGGGCCGTTGTTCGTTGTGGCTGAGTTGGCGTTTCTGCTGGGGATACGGCAGGAATTGAAACAAGAGATCGAGTTGCGGGCGGGGATGGTGCGGGTCAATCCGAATCGCGCTGCTGTCTAGATCGTATTCGCGAGCAGGCTCGCTCCCACATTTGGAATGAGTTTTCCCTGTGGGAGCGAGCCTGCTCGCGAAGCTTTTGCCTTTAAATATTGGCGACTTTCTGCCAGACCTTCGGCTTGAAGAACAGGGTTTCACCCTTGGCCAACCCGATCAGGCTGTCGTGGTCTTTCACCACTTCGGCCTCGATCAAATCCGTCTGCCCCTCAACCTTCAACGTCACCCGCGTGGTCGCGCCCAACGGCCGGATATCGCGCACTTCAGCGGCATGGTGATCTTCCAGCTCATGCTTGGACAACGACACTTCGTGCGGGCGGAACAGCACGTGGTTGTCGTCGCTCAGCAGCAAGCGGTTCGAGTCGCCGAGGAAGTGATAGACGAAATCGCTGGCCGGGTTTTCGTAGACGTCGCCCGGTGAGCCGATCTGCTCGATCACACCCTTGTTCATCACCACGATGCGGTCGGCGACTTCCATCGCTTCTTCCTGGTCGTGGGTCACGAACACCGAAGTCAGGTTGATGTCTTCGTGCAACCGCGCCAGCCAGCGCCGCAGTTCCTTGCGCACCTTGGCGTCGAGGGCGCCGAACGGTTCGTCGAGCAGCAGCACTTTAGGTTCCACCGCCAGGGCACGGGCCAACGCGATGCGCTGACGCTGGCCACCGGACAACTGCTCCGGGTAGCGATCCGACAACCAGTCCAGTTGCACCATGTTCAGCAGTTCGTGAACCTTGGTGGCGATCTGGCTTTCGCTCGGGCGCTGGTTTTTCGGTTTCATCCGCAGGCCGAACGCGACGTTGTCGAACACTGTCATGTGGCGGAACAAGGCGTAATGCTGGAAGACGAAACCGACGTTGCGATCACGCACGTCGTGGCCGGAAACGTCCTCGCCGTGAAAAACGATGTTGCCCTGATCCGGGGTTTCCAGACCGGCAATAATGCGCAGCAAGGTGGTTTTGCCGCAGCCCGACGGACCAAGCAGCGCGACCAGCTCACCGCTGTGGATATCCAGGCTGATGTTGTCCAGCGCCTTGAACGCGTTGAAATTCTTGCTGACGTTACGCACTTCGATCGACATGAGTTATTCCTCCGCGGCGCTGGCGCGCAGGCGGTTGATACGGTTTTCGCTCCACTGCTTGAGCAGCAGGATGAAGAGCGCCAGGATCAGCAACAGGCTCGCCACGGCGAATGCGGCCACGTGGTTGTATTCGTTGTAGAGGATCTCGACGTGCAGCGGCAAGGTGTTGGTCACCCCGCGAATGTGCCCGGAAACCACCGACACCGCACCGAACTCGCCCATGGCCCGCGCGGTACACAGCACCACGCCATAAATCAGGCCCCACTTGATGTTCGGCACGGTGACGTGCCAGAACATCTGCCAGCCATTGGCACCGAGCAGGCGCGCGGCTTCCTCCTCTTGGGTGCCTTGTTCCTGCATCAGCGGAATCAGTTCACGGGCCACGAACGGCACGGTGACGAAAATTGTCGCCAGCACAATGCCCGGCAGGGCGAAGACGATCTGGATGTCGTGATCCTGCAGCCACGGCCCGAAAAGGCCCTGCGCACCGAACATCAGCACGTAGACCAGACCGGCGATCACCGGCGACACCGAGAACGGCAGGTCGATCAGCGTCACCAGCATGCTCTTGCCACGGAACGAGTATTTGCTCACGCACCACGCCGCGCTGACGCCGAACACTAGGTTCAGCGGCACCGAAATCAGCACCGCGAACACGGTGAGTTTCAATGCCGAAAGCGCGTCCGGTTCAAAAATCGCGGTGAAGAACGCGCCGAGACCGTTTTTCAGACCTTGCGATACGACGATGAACAACGGCAGCAGCAGAAACAGGAAAAAGATCAGCCAGCCAAGACCGATCAGGACTCTGCGCGAAGTGGCGCTGCCACGGCGCGCTGCGTTGGCCGAAGAGGCGGCCGCAATGGACGATTGGGACATGTTCGCGCCTCCTTATGGGGTTTCGATGCGCCGCTGCAGCAAGTTGATCAGCAGCAACAGGATGAAGGAAACCACCAGCATCAATACGCCGATGGCGGTAGCGCCGGTGTAATCGTATTGGTCGAGTTTGACCATGATCAGCAGCGGCAGGATCTCGGTTTTCATCGGCATGTTGCCGGCAATGAAAATCACCGAACCGTACTCGCCGACGCCACGCGCGAACGCCAGGGCAAAACCGGTCAGCCAGGCGGGCAGCAGTGCCGGAACCAGAATGTGGCGAAATACCTGCCATGGCTTCGCACCCAGGCACGCCGCCGCTTCCTCGACTTCACGGGGAATATCGGCCAGCACCGGTTGCACCGTGCGCACCACGAACGGCAGCGTGACGAAGGTCAGTGCGAGGGTGATACCCAGTGGGGTGTAGGCGATTTTGAAACCGAGATCGGCAGCGAACTGCCCGACCAGCCCGGCCGGCGCGTACAGCGCGGTCAGCGCGATACCGGCCACAGCGGTCGGCAGGGCGAACGGCAGATCGATCATCGCATCGATCACCTTGCGCCCGGGGAAGGTGTAGCGCACCAGCACCCAGGCCAGCAACGTGCCGATGATGCCGTTGATGATCGCCGCACACAGCGCGGTACCGAAGCTCAGCTTCAACGCCGCCAGCACCCGCGGTGCGGAGATGATCGTCCAGAACTGATCCCAGGTCAGCTGGGCGGCGTGGACGAACATCGCCGCCAGCGGGATAAGCACAATCAGGCTGAGGTACACCAAGGTGTAACCCAGCGTCAGCCCGAAGCCGGGTATGACGGGGGAGATACGACGCGACATAAAAGTCCCTGGTTGAAAACGCATCAATGTGGGAGTGAGCCCTGTGGTGAGGGGACTTATCCCCTCACCACAAAAGCTCAGTCCCACATGTCATGTGCCCAGACATCAGGCCGGTTGAAGGCGAGATTACTGCGCCTGATAAATCTGGTCGAACACGCCGCCGTCGTTGAAGAATTTCGGCTGCGCGGATTTCCAGCCGCCGAAGTCCTTGTCGATGGTCACCAGTTCCAGTTTCGGGAACTGCTGGGCGTACTTGGCCGCTACGTCCTTGTCACGTGGACGATAGAAGTTTTTCGCGGCGATTTCCTGACCGGCCGGGCTGTACAGATGCTTGAGGTAGGCCTCGGCGATCTGCGCGTTGCCCTTCTTCTCGGCATTCTTGTCGACCACCGCCACTGGCGGTTCGGCGAGGATCGACAGCGACGGCACGACGATGTCGAACTTGTCTGCGCCGCCGTCTTCTTTCAGCGCCAGGAACGCTTCGTTTTCCCAAGCCAGCAACACATCGCCCTGACCGTTGTTGACGAAGGTAATGGTCGAACCACGGGCGCCGGTGTCAAGGATCGGCACGTGCTTGAACAGGGTCTGTACGTATTCCTTGGCCTTGGCTTCGTCACCACCGTTGGCTTTCAGGCCATAGGCCCACGCGGCGAGGAAGTTCCAGCGCGCACCGCCCGAGGTTTTCGGGTTTGGTGTGATCACCGAGACATCGTTCTTGACCAGATCGCCCCAGTCCTTGATGCCTTTCGGGTTGCCCTTGCGCACCAGGAACACGATGGTCGAGGTGTACGGCGTGCTCGCTTGCGGCAGACGCTGCTGCCAGTCGGCCGGCAGGCTCTTGCCGAGCTTGGCGATTTCATCGATGTCACCGGCCAGGGCCAGGGTCACCACGTCAGCACGCAGGCCATCGATCACCGCACGCCCCTGCTTGCCCGAGCCACCGTGGGACTGCTGGATTTTCACCGTGTCGCCGGCATGGTCCTTCTGCCAGAACTTGATGAATTCGGCGTTGTATTCCTGATACAGCTCCCGTGTCGGGTCATACGACACGTTGAGCAGCTCGTAATCCTTGGCAACGGCGGAACCGGCAAACACGGCACTGACCAGCGCGGCCAGAGCGTAACGGCGAATCGACGACATGGTGAAAGCTCCTGGAATTCTTGGTGATGGCTTTTTCTTATGTATTGCTGGAATCGGATCGCGTTGAAAGATCGCCGCCTTCGCCAGCTCCTGCACGCAGCCCCTGTAGGAACTGCCGAAGGCTGCGATCTTTTGATCTCACCCCGGTTGTTTACCGGGTTGCTGCAAACGAAATTTCTCTTTGCGTTCGATCTGTACGACTTGCGCGTTGTGCACAGTGATCTCCACCGCGCCGAACCGCAGATCGCGCAGGGCGCTCTGGATTTCACGCAAGATGGTGCTTTCGTCCTGACCGTCAACGCTGCGAAGGGATGCGCTCATGGTGCTGCTCCTTTGAAGGGGATTTGCCTGGCAGTGGGCGGCACTGCGTTCGGCGTGGGAGCAATATAAGAGAGGCATGGATATTCTTAAAAAGACTATTTAAGAATGTTTATATAACCAGAAAACAATATGAGAGAGGGCAAGGGGTTTGCGCTGATTTGAAATCGTCAAGAGAACTTGTGGCGAGGGGATTTATCCCCGTTGGACTGCGTAGCAGTCCCATTTCTTGGGGCCGCTACGCGACCCATCGGGGATAAATCCCCTCACCACAAGGTCGGTGATAGCCTGATAGGCCTTTTCAGCCAATCAATGGCGTTTTCGCCCAATCAAGCCGATCCGCAGACACCGGCCGCCCAAACCAGTAGCCCTGCCCCAGATCGCATTCCTGCGCCAACAGAAATGCCGCCTGCTCAACCTGTTCGATCCCTTCGGCATGGACCTGCATGCCCATGCTGCGGGCCAGCGCGATGATCACCCGGACAATCGCCACGTCATCTTCATCCCACGGCAACCCGGCGACGAAGCCCTGATCGATCTTGAGTTTCTGCACCGGCAGGCGCTTGAGCCGCAACAGCGAGGAATAACCCGTGCCGAAATCATCGATGGCCAGACGCACACCCAGCTCGCGCAAGCGATGCATCTGTTCCAGCGCCACTTCAGGGTCATCCATCACCGCGCTTTCGGTAACTTCCAGTTCCAGATAGACCGGATCCAGCCCCGTGTCGTGCAGCACCTGCGCTACCTGCTGGTAAAGCTCACGTCGGGCAAACAGCCGCGAGGAGACATTCACCGCGACGAACCCCAGCACCACGCCGCTCTGCTGCCATTGGCACATCTGTCGGCAAGCCTGCTGCATCACCCAGGCATCGATCTCGGCGATCAGCCCGGTGCGCTCGGCAATCGGAATGAATTCTGCCGGCGACACCAGACCGCGCTGCGGATGCTGCCAACGCACCAGTGCCTCGACGCCAACCAGACGGCCGCTTTGCAGGTCATGCACCGGTTGGTAGTAGACACGCAGTTCCTCCTGCTCCAGTGCGCGGCGCAGCTCGAAGGCGATTTCGACCCGTTGCTGGGCATGGGCGGTCAGCTCTTCGGTATACAGCGCGTAGCCATTGCGCCCGCTGCTTTTGGCCTTGAACAGCGCGCTGTCGGCGTTGCGTAACAACTGCTCGGCGCTGAGGGCATCGCTGGGAAACAGGCTGATGCCGATGCTCGCGTTGATGAACAATTGATTGCCATCTACCAGCACCGGCTCCTTCAAGGCGTCCAGAGTCCGTTGCGCCAGCGCGGCGGCCTGGGCCGGCTGTGGACAACTTTCCGCGAGCACCGCGAACTCGTCACCGCCGAGCCGCGCCAAGGTAATGCCGTGGCCGAACAGTTCCTGCAAACGCGTCGCCACCGCTTTTAGCAACCGATCGCCGACGTTATGCCCGAGACTGTCGTTGATCATCTTGAAATGATCCAGATCGAGCATCAGCAGCGCGCAGCCACGTTTGTGTGTCTGTGCCGACGCCAGCGCCTGCTCGGCGCGATCGCTGAACAGCAGGCGATTGGGCAGATCGGTCAACGGATCGTGATGCGCCAGGTGTTTGAGCTCGGACTCGGAATCCTTGATCGCACTGATGTCGGAGAACACCGCCACGTAATGGCTGAGCCGTCCGGAATCATCGTGAATCACCCGGATGGTTTGCCACTGTGGATAAATCTCGCCGGTCTTGCGCCGGTTCCAGATCTCGCCGCTCCATTCACCTTCAGCCTCGAGGGTAGCGAACATCGCCTGATAGAAGCCCGGCGGATGATGACCGGACTTGAACAGACTGGGCTGCTGGCCGATGACCTCGTCGCGCCGATAACCGGTGATCTCGATAAAGGCGCGATTGACGTGGACGATCAGGCCCCGGTGGTCGGTAACCAGCACCCCTTCGCGAGTGCAGTCGAACACGGCGGCCGCCTGACGCAGACGCTCACGGTCGGTGTGGCGCTCGCGCAAATGAGCGCCGATGCCGAGAAACCCGCACTGCCGCGCCCGTGCGAGGAAAATCAGCGCGGCGCTGATCGTCGCCAGCAGATAACCGTTGATCAGTTGCCAATGGGTCAGCTCACGGGAGTCATCGAAGAATCTGCTTAATAAATGATCAGAAACTTGCAGCCACAGGGCGGCCAGTACGAGGTAGAGCAGCGCTGCACGCAAGGCATCGCGGTAAGTCGCAGACATTCGGTCGTCCATGTCCCTACAAAAAGGTTGGAATTATAGGTCAAGAAACATTCAGCGACTTCTTATCTGAAAGGGCGACTGGTTTTATCTGTGTGCTTAGTGATAATGCAACGGCTGTTTTTATCTTTATCGAGGGCCCTATAGCCTATGTGGTACGAAGGTTTTCTTGGCTTGTCGGCCTGGTCACTGGTCGCGGTCACCCTGCTGATGACCCATGTGACGATTGTCGCCGTCACGGTCTATCTGCACCGTTACTCGGCCCACCGCTCGCTCGAGCTGAATGCGGGTCTGAAGCACTTTTTCCGTTTCTGGCTGTGGCTGACCACGGCGCAGAACACCCGCGAGTGGACTGCCATCCACCGCAAACACCACGCCAAATGCGAGACCGAGGATGACCCGCACAGCCCGGTCATCAAGGGTCTGTCCACCGTACTGCGCACCGGCGCCGAGCTGTACCGCAGCGAAGCGCAGAACCCGGAAACCCTGCGCATCTACGGCAAGAACTGCCCGGAAGACTGGGTCGAACGCAACGTCTACAGTCGCTATCCGCTGCTGGGCGTGGCGATCATGGGCGTGATCGACCTGCTGCTGTTCGGTACCATCGGCATCACCATCTGGGCCATCCAGATGATGTGGATCCCAGTGTGGGCCGCTGGGGTGATCAACGGTCTGGGCCATGCCGTCGGCTATCGCAATTTCGAATGCCGTGACGCAGCGACCAATCTGGTGCCGTGGGGCATCCTGATCGGCGGTGAAGAGCTGCACAACAACCATCACACCTACCCCAACTCGGCCAAGCTGTCGGTGAAGAAGTGGGAATTCGACCTCGGCTGGGCGTGGATCAAGGTCTTCTGCTTCCTGCGCCTGGCCAAGGTGCAGCGGGTCGCACCGATTGCCCACCGCGTCGAAGGCAAGGGCAGCCTGGACATGGACACCGCCATGGCGATCCTCAACAACCGCTTCCAGATTATGGCCCAGTACCGCAAATTGGTGATCGGCCCGCTGGTCAAGCAAGAGCTGGCCAAGGTCGATCATTCGGTGCGCCACCAGTTCCACCGGGCCAAACGCCTGCTGTCGCGGGAAACCAGCCTGCTGGAAGACCGTCATCACCTGCGCATCCATACCATGCTCGAACACAGCCATGCGTTGAAAGTGATCTACGAGAAGCGCCTGGCTTTGCAGCAGATCTGGGTCAAGACCAGTTCCAATGGCCACGACATGCTGGCCGCCATCAAGGAATGGATTCACGAGGCCGAGGCCAGTGGCATCCAGTCGTTGCGGGATTTTGCTGATCAGCTGAAAACCTACTCGCTGCGTCCTGCGACTGCCTGACCGGCAACGAGGCTGCGATCTCAAAGATCGCAGCCTCGTTGCGCTCTTCGGTTCCTGCACCTCGCCGCCCGGCGGGACTCGGTAATGGCCGGGAACTTCGCCGAAAATCCTCTATCTCAATGACACTTCGCCATCCCGGCGGGCTGTCCTGTGGCCGTTGTCGACATTGCGGCGCGCCCTTTGAGATTTGTGCCGATGGTCAACAACAACCAGAAAGACACGTCCTTCACTCAATGGCCCGAGGCCGCGCAAACGCTGATGGCGTTGATGCATGCGCAGGGCGAAGTCGCACGCCTGAGCGAGCGCGAACAATTGATCAGTTCGCTGCTGGTCAGCGTCAACGCCGTGCTCTGGGCTTTCAACTGGGAAACCCGACAGGTGTTGTACGTCAGTCCGGCCTATGAACGGATCTTCGGCCGTTCCGCCGCGCTTGTGCTGGCTGACTACAACCAGTGGCGTGACAGCATTTATCCCGATGATCTGGAGTATGCCGAACAAAGCCTTGCCGAAGTCCTGCACCGAGGTGCGGTGGAAGATCGCGAGTACCGCATCATTGCCGCCGACGGCCAGGTGCGCTGGCTCAGCGACAAATGCTTTATCAATCGCCAGGACGAGCCTGGACAGCCGGTAATCATCGTCGGCATCGCCGAAGACATCACCGACAAAAAACACATGGAAACCGAGCTGCAACGCTTGGCCACCACCGATGTGCTGACGCAAAGCAGCAACCGCCGCCACTTCTTCGAATGTGCCCACCGCGAGTTCGCTGAGGCCCGCCGCCAAGGCACACCGCTGGCCTTCCTGCTGCTGGACATCGACGATTTCAAAGTGATCAACGACAGCTACGGCCACCCCGAAGGCGACAATGTGCTGCAACGGATCGCCGAATGCGGGCGCGGCTCATTGCGCCGTGGCGACCTGTTCGGGCGGATTGGCGGTGAGGAGTTCGCCGCGGTGTTCCCCGGCTGTGCGCCGGAGATGGCGGTGCAAGTGGCGGAGCGCCTGCAGCAGGAGATCCAGCGACTGCGCTTCAACCACGACGGCCAAGCATTCAGCATCACCGTAAGCCAGGGCCTGACCAACCTCACCGACGAAGACAAGAGCCTGGACAGCCTGTTCGCCCGCGCGGATGCCGCGATGTACGAGGCGAAACGGCAGGGCAAGAACCGGATCATTGCGGCCTGATCCGTATTTTGTGGCTGCCGCAATTCCTGTGGGAGCGGGCTTGCCCGCGATGAGGCCTGCACCTTCAACAAAAATGTTGCCTGCGCTGGCGCCTTCGCGAGCAGGCTCGCTCCCACATTGGAATGTGGTGATCTGTCATTTGCGCATCCGCATCAACTCCGGCAGCCCGATCTTGAGCAACCGCGCCGTCCGGCTCTTCGCCAGCTCCTCTACGCCTTCATGCTCGGTCAGCCGCGCCATCTGCGCGGCCATGTGCATCACCAGCGCCTCGCGACTGTAAACGCCACCACCGAGCTGGTAGGCCGAAGCAATCAACTCGCGCAACTCCAGCGGCAGACGCCAGCGGGTGCGCAATGCCGAGCCATAAGAAGCGCCAAACTTCGCCAACGCTTCACCGACCTCCTCCAACTCGTCCAGCTCGCCGCCGGCCTGCTGCCATTCCTGCAAGCAGCGCAGCAGCGCCAGATCACCGAGCCGATGCAGCATCCCGGCGCAATAGCAGCGCTCCTGATCCAGATCGAGCAGGCGCGCCAGCGTGCGGGCGTATTCCGCAGTGTGCAGGGATAGTCCCCAATAGCGCTCGGCGTAATCCGCCAGGCATGGATCGCTGAGCCGCGCGCTGCGTTTGAGCGCCAGCCCGAGAATCAGGTTCATGCTCTGCCCGGTGCCGAGTCGGTGCAGCGCCTGGGCCAGGGTTTGCACCGGCGCGCCGTAGTGTTGCGCGGCACTGTTGGCGGCTGCGATCAGCACGGCGGTAATCTGCGGATCGGTGCGCACCTCTTCCTCCAGCAACTTGAGGTCCAGCCCTTCGGGATTGAGGCTACGCTTGACCGCCACTTGCACGTCGGTCATCAACGGCGCGCCATCGGCCTGCTCGCGACGCCGCTCAAGGAACACCGAGAGCGTCATGCCCGGCGCCAGTGCCGGCACTTCGCAAACCACCGCTTCGCCAGCGTTGAGCAGCAACCCCTGCAAGCGCTCGGTCAGGTCTTCCATATTCAACGGCTTGGTCAGGTACGCCGTCGGCGCCAGCGGAATCGCTTCGCGCACACTGGCGCTGTCGTTGCGGCTGCTCGTCAGAATGAACGGCAGCGGCGGATTGCGTTTGCGCTGCCGGACGCTGCGCAGCACTTGTAATCCATCGATGCCGGGCAGCTCCCAATCGACGATGGCCAAGTCATAGGGCACCTCGCTGAGCAACGACATTGCCTGCTGGCCATCGGCACACAAATCCAGACGCGCATCGCAGCGCACATTGAGTAGCACTTGTTTGAGCAGGTCACGGGACCAGGGATCGGCCTCGGCAATCAACACCCGAGGTACGGCGGGTAAATCAACGGCAGTCATGCGCGCTCTCCTTGCAATGTCTGAACCTTAGCCAATGCTGGCGATTCGATACAGCGCAAACAGGTCCGATGTGTTTCAAGGGACGAAAAAAACCCGCCGAAGCGGGTTTTTGTCGAGCTAGTCACACCAACGGATCAGAGCTCAGAGAAGCACTCTTCGATAATCGCCAGACCTTTGTCCAGTTGCTCATCGGGCGAAGTCAGCGGAACCAGCACGCGCAGCACGTTACCGTAAGTGCCGCAGGACAGCAGGATCAGGCCCTTGTCACGCGCCTTGGCCACCACAGCGGCCACGGCAGTCGGGTTCGGCTTGTGGCTGTCGCCGTTTTCGAACAGCTCGACCGCGATCATTGCGCCCAGCGCACGCACTTCACCGATCACCGGGTACTTGGCCTGAATCGCCTTCAGGCCAGTGACCAGACGCTCACCGACAGCCTTGCAACGGTCCAGCAGTTGCTCTTCTTCAAACACTTCCATCACGGCCAGTGCAGCGGCGCAAGCGATCGGGCTACCGGCATAGGTGCCGCCCAGGCCGCCCGGCGCAATGGCGTCCATGTACTCGGCCTTGCCGCACACGCCGGCCAGCGGGAAGCCGCCAGCGATGGACTTGGCGAATGTGGTGAGGTCGGCGGCAACGCCCATCTGTTCCATAGCGAAGAAGGTGCCGGTACGGCCAGCGCCGGTCTGCACTTCGTCAGCGATCAGCAGGATACCGTGCTGGTCGCACAAAGCGCGCAGACGCTTCATGAATTCCTTCGGCGCGACGTAGAAACCACCTTCGCCCTGCACTGGCTCGATGATGATCGCAGCGATGTCTTTCGGCTCGGCGTCGTTCTTGAAGATGCGTTCGATGGAAGCGATCGAATCGTCGATGCTCACACCGTGCAGTTCGTTCGGGTACAGCGCGCGGAAGATGCCGCCTGGCATCAGGCCCATGCCGGCCGAGTACGGCACGACTTTACCGGTCAGGCCGAGGGTCATCATCGTGCGACCGTGGTAAGCGCCGGTGAATGCGATCACGCCAGCGCGGCCAGTGGCGGCACGGGCGATCTTCACGGCGTTTTCCACCGCTTCGGAACCGGTGGTGACCAGCAGGGTTTTCTTGGCGAAATCACCCGGCACCTTGGCGTTGATTTTTTCGCACAGCTCAACGTACGGCTCGTAGGCCAGTACCTGGAAGCAGGTGTGGGTCAGCTTGTTCAGCTGTTCGGTCACGGCGGCGATGATTTTCGGGTGCACGTGGCCGGTGTTCAGTACAGCGATACCGCCAGCGAAGTCGATGAACTCGCGACCTTCAACGTCGGTCACGGTGGCGTTCTTTGCCGACTCGGCGAAGATCGGGTGAATCTGGCCAACACCACGTGGAACAGCTGCGGTACGACGGGCCATCAGTTCAGCGTTAGTCTTGCTCATTACAGTCCTCATTCGCCGCTCATCGGGCGGCGTGGTTCAAGGATAAAGCGGGAGAAATCGGCGGTGGCAGCATGCGATGATCGACTGCCACGGCGTTCTTGGCCGCAGAGAAAATTCCTGTTTGAAACGACGCAAAGGGACAGCGCTCTCGTGCCCTTTGCGTTTGCAGCGATCCCTTTCTCGGCTTAGATGCCCAGGCAGAGGTATTTGATTTCCAGGTAATCTTCGATGCCGTACTTGGAGCCTTCACGGCCCAGGCCCGAAGCCTTGATGCCGCCGAACGGCGCGACTTCGTTGGAGATCAGCCCGGTGTTGACGCCGACCATGCCGTATTCCAGCGCTTCGGCGACACGGAACACACGGCCCAGGTCACGTGCGTAGAAGTACGAGGCCAGACCGAATTCGGTGTCGTTGGACATGGCGATCACTTCGGCTTCGTCTTTGAAGCGGAACAGCGGAGCCAGCGGACCGAAGGTTTCTTCCTTGGCCACGGCCGCGTTTTTCGGCACGTTGGTGAGAATGGTCGGCTCGAAGAAGTTGCCTTCCATCGCCTTGCCGCCCGCCAATACGGTGGCACCTTTGCTCACGGCGTCAGCGATGTGTTCCTGAACCTTGGCCACGGCTTTTTCGTCGATCAGCGGGCCGGTGGTGGTGCCGTCTTCCAGACCGTTGCCGATCTTCAGTTTGGCTACAGCTACTTTCAGCTTCTCGGCGAACGCATCGTAGACCGCGTCCTGAATGTACAGACGGTTGGCGCAGACGCAGGTCTGGCCATTGTTGCGGTATTTGGAGATGATCGCGCCTTCGACGGCCTTATCCAGATCGGCGTCGTCGAACACGATGAACGGCGCGTTGCCGCCCAGTTCCAGCGAGACTTTCTTGATGTCCTTGGCGCATTCGGCCATCAACTGGCGACCGATTTCGGTCGAGCCGGTGAAGGACAGTTTGCGCACGATCGGGTTGCTGGTCAGCTCGCTGCCGATGTCGCCAGCGCTGCCGGAGACCACGCTGAACACGCCCGCAGGAATGCCCGCGCGCTGAGCCAGTTCGGCCAGGGCGAAAGCGGAAAATGGAGTTTGCGATGCTGGCTTGAGCACCATGGTGCAACCGGCGGCCAGCGCCGGGCCGGCCTTGCGAGTGATCATTGCCGCCGGGAAGTTCCACGGGGTGATCGCGGCGGTGACGCCAATCGGTTGTTTGATGACGATCAGGCGCTTGTCCGGCTGATGACCCGGAATCACGTCACCGTAGATGCGTTTGGCTTCCTCGGCGAACCACTCGATGAACGATGCGGCGTAAACGATTTCGCCCTTGGCTTCGGCCAGCGGCTTGCCCTGCTCCAGGGTCATCAGGCGCGCGAGGTCGTCCTGGTTCTCGATCATCAGCTCGAACCAGCGACGCAGTTTGCCGGCACGCTCTTTGGCGGTCAGTGCACGCCAGGCCGGCAGCGCCTTGTCGGCGGCCTCGATGGCACGGCGGGTTTCAGCGGCGCCCATCTTCGGCACGGTGCCGAGGATTTCGCCGGTTGCCGGGTTGTTGACCTTGATCGTCTGACCGTTGTCGGCATCGACCCAAGCGCCATCGATGAAGGCTTGCTGGCGGAACAACTGGGTGTCTTTAAGCTGCATGTCGGCTTTCCTTAACAGCACCGCGGCCTGCGCGGAGCAAATTATGATTGTAGAAAGGCGCCTCGCAAGGCTGCCGTCAGGGAAATCAGTGAGCGGATTGTGGCGCATCAACAGTGCACGACCGGGCGCACCTGCGCTGCAACATCCCGCCAAAGAGCGTTTGAAATCTCAAACGGATCGTAGGTTCAAAGGGGGTAAAGGACAATAGGTCGTTCGAAAAAAAGAACAAAAATGCCGCTTTTCAGATCAACGCACACAATACCCATGCCGCAGGAAAAACCTTAGATCAACCCCGACGAAGCGCCAAGCGAGGGTTTTGCAGGACGTTACCGCTTTAAGGAATGCAGCGATTTTGCGCCGACACGCACACTGACAAAACCCGCCAAACCCGGCATGGACGCCCCGAGCCGACCTAGGTATGATGTCGCCCGCTGCACCAGTAGCTCAGCTGGATAGAGTACTGCCCTCCGAAGGCAGGGGTCGTGGGTTCGAATCCCGCCTGGTGCACCATGAATCAAACGAGAAAGCCCCGGACTGTGATGGTCCGGGGCTTTTTTGTGGGCGATGACAGGATCGCTGGAACGCGGTCACTCCGTCGTCCAGTCAAACTCGTCATATTCATCGTCGTCATCCCCCTCCTCCTCAGCCTCGTCAAATACCTCGTCTTCTTCAACGAGGTCTTCTTCCGGCTGATTCAGCAGAAACTCCTTACGTGTCTCGGTTACTGCACGCCGCATTTGTTCGCCCTTTTCCGGGCAGTTGAGTAGCTGGGCGATGCGGTCGATTTTTGCTGCCACGGTGTCCTCCAGCGCATTGGCAATGGCTTGATAGTGCGCGTTTTCGCGGGGCAATGCCAAATGGCTGGGGAATCAGAGCAGTCAGCCGCCCGAGAGCGGCCGAACCTCAGCGGTGATAACGCCGCACCGCGCTGCTGTTGCGCAGCACATGGCCTTTGATTTTTTCCATCAGCTCGGCGCGGGTCAGGCCGGCAGGCAGGGCGTCCGGGGCGAGGTCGAGGGCGTAGATCTGGATGATGTAGTGGTGCGCGCTGTCGCCCACTGGCGGGCATGGACCCATGTAATGGGTGTTGCCTTTGCTGTTGGTGCCGCCGACGCCTTCCAGAGCGGATTTGGCACCGACGCCGGCCGCGATCTGGTGGGTGGTGGGTTTGATGCCGTAGTGAATCCAGTGATCGACCCCCAAGCCTTTCTGGCCATCCGGGTCGTGCATGACGATGGCGTAGCTCTGGGTTCCGGCAGGGCCGGCGTTCCAGCTCAGCGCCGGCGACTGGTTCTTGCCGCCGCAGCCAGGCGCGTCGCTGGCGGCGGCCGAGGTGAACAGACGGTTATCCGACACGCCGGGGATGCTCAGGGTGAAGCGCTCCTGGGCCTGCGCCGGGAACTGCACGCAAAGGGTCACGGCGATGGCCGCCAGCCATGGGTTGAGAGAGGTCAATCGGGTCATTCCGGGAGCACCTTGTGCAGTGAGGCCGTCGTCGGCCCGCAGACTATAGCTGTACCGTTCGTGCCTTGGCAGTAGCAAATGGCTGAACCTCGCGCGGCGCCGCCAACTCACAAGAGAAATGCCTGCGAGGAAGCCGAACATGTCCCTGCACCGTGTCGCCCGTTTCGCCGATGTCCCGCAAGACCGTGGCCTGCAAGTCGAAATCGGCGACTGCAAGATCGTCCTGCTGCGTGCCAACGGCGAGTTGCGGGCGTTTCAGGGCCTGTGTCCACACGCCGGAGCGCCGTTGGCCGAGGGGGCCTTGTGTCACGGCAGGTTGATCTGCCCCTGGCACAAAGCCGCGTACCGTGCCGAGGACGGCGGCCTGTGCGAGCCGCCATCGCTGGACAGTCTCAAGCGCTATCCGCTGGAGTTGCGCGGCGATGAAGTCTGGGTCGATGACCAGCCGTTGCCCGATCCGCACACCCCGCCCGCTGACGACCCAAGAACGTTCGTGGTGGTCGGCGCCGGGGCGGCGGGTACGGCTTGCGCGGCGGCCCTGCGGGAGAAAGGTTTTGGCGGGCGCATCGTGCTGGTCGATGGCGAACCGGGTGCCGGATACGACCGCACGGTGTTGAGCAAATTTGTCCTCGCCGGGGAAATGTCGCCCAAAGATGTCCCGCCGCTGCGCGATGAGGCGTTCTATCAAGCGCAACGGATTGAGCGCGTGCAAGGCGAAGTGACTTCACTCGACGCCCCAGGCAAAACGCTTCATCTGCACAACGGCGGCATCCTGCGCTACGACGCCGCTGTACTCGCCACCGGTGGCGCGCCCAATCCGTTGAAGCTGCCTGGCGCCGGGCTGGCGAACGTTTTCGTCCTGCGTTCGAAAACTCAGGCTGAACAGATCATCAACGCCGCTCAACCGGGCCAGCGCGCGGTCATCATCGGCGACGGTTTCATTGCCCTCGAATGCGCGTCGGCCCTGCGCGAGTTCGGCCTCGACGTTACCGTGCTGGCACGCCACTCAGTCCCGTTTGCCAAACAATTCGGCGAGGCCGTGGGCAAGGCGATTCGCGCCCTGCACGAAGAGCACGGGGTGAAGTTCATCAGCGAACACGAGGCTACGCAGATCCTTGGCGAGGACAAGGTCGAGGGCGTGCTGCTCGACAACGGTCTGCGCCTGGCAGCGGATCTGGTTCTCGCCGGCGTCGGCGTTCACCCGGCCACTGCACCTTTCGAATCATTGCCCAAGGAAGAAGACCAATCGTTGCGTGTCGACGACGGCATGCGCGTGAGCGATGGTTTATGGGCCATCGGCGATATCGCCACGTTCCCGCTGAGCGGCCAGCCAACTCGCATCGAGCATTGGCGCCTGGCCCAGCAACACGCGCGCATCGCTGCGGCCAACATGCTGGGTGGCGAGGAGCATTATCTGGATGTGCCGTTTTTCTGGACGTACCACTTCGGCAAGAACTACGACTATCTCGGTCACGCGCAGGAATGGGACGAGGTCGAGTTCAGCGGTGAGCCGGAACAGCCGCCGTTCATCGGCCTGTTCGCAAAAGACGGCATCGTTGTTGCGGCGGTGGCCTGCGACAAGCAACGCGCGATGGCGCTGCTGGCCGAGCGGATGAAGCAACCTCTGCGGATCAAAGAGGCCTGGACGCTGATCCAGGCCTGACACCGGTCCTGTAGGAGCTGACGAGTGCAACGAGGCTGCGATCTCTTGATCTTGTTTTTACATAAGCAAAATCAAAAGATCGCAGCCTTCGGCAGCTCCTACAGTGGAGGTCACGTCAGCCGGTTCACCGGCTCGCGATTGTCATCTTCATCGGCATGCAGAAAGATCACCCGCTGTTGCCCCAGCGGCGCGGGCAAGGCCTGCTGCTGTAACGGCCAGAAATGCGTTTCCACATGGCTGATGTCGCCGTCCTGATCGTTATGAATGGTCATCACCCCCGGTGTGCGCAGTTTCTGGAAACGCTCGTCGCACAACTTGAAACTCTTGCTCAGACCTTCATCACCAATTACCGGCGACGGCAAACGGCGCTGGGCGAAGCTGCGGCTTTTGCGTTGCTGGTAACGCGCCCAACCGATCAGGATCACCGCGTTGACCAGCGCCACCCACATATAAACCTGCAAAGTGCCCAAGGCGTCGAACGCCGAATGATCGATGCGCGGCCCGCCGGTGGTTTCGATCAACGGCCATAACCCGCGTACCAGCAGGAACAGCAGGCCAACCCAGGCCAGGACGGTGAGGATCACGTCGATCACCACCAGAAAGGGCCGCTGGCGAGTGCGGATAATTTTCATTTGATGACTTCCTCCTGGTCGTCGCCCAGCGGGCGAATGCCCCGATCAGGACTGACCCAGCGCGCGCGTTTTTTGTGTTGGCTGAACAACACTTTGGGGAAACTGACCAGGGTGGTCAGCAGACTGACGAGCCAGAACACCAACGGATACCAGACCACCCAGAACATGGTCTTGCCCAGACCCGGCTCATACCGCCGGTCAATGACGATGCTGACGGCAAACTGCACCAGGCAGACAAACGCCAGCAACAGACCGGTGAAGGCCGGTGGCATCAGGTGATCCACGGCGATCGCGTCGGGCATGACCATGAACTTGCCCATGCCCCAGAAAATCACCGACAGCAGGAAAGTGAAGGCCCAACCGGTGGACAGGCAGTATTCGAACAGCAGCGGCCACAGGTAGCGATGGCGGTACTGCCAGATGCCGCGAATGTTCTTGAACAGCACTTCGGCGCCGCCCTGAGCCCAGCGCAGACGCTGCTTCCACAGACCGCCGAGGGTTTCCGGCATGAGGATCCAGCACAGTGCGCGCGGTTCGTAGAAGATGCTCCAGTGATCGAGTTGCAGCTTCCAGCTGATGTCGATGTCTTCGGTGATCATGTCCGGGCTCCAGTAGCCGACCCGGTTCAGCGCGGTGCGGCGGAACGCGACGATCACCCCGGAGACGGTAAAGATGCGCCCGAAGACCCGTTGCGTACGTTTGATCAGGCCGATGATCGAGGAGAACTCGCCGACCTGCACCCGCCCGATCAAGGTCGAACGCGTGCGGATCCGCGGGTTGCCGGTCACTGCGCCAAGGCGTGCGTTATCCAGCATCGGCGCGACCAGATAAGCCGCAGTGTTTGGGGCCAGCAAGGCGTCGCCGTCGATGCACACCAGATACTCGCTGCGCGCAGCGATCGCGCCCATGCGCAGGGCTACAGCCTTGCCCTGGTTTTCCGCCAGATGCAGAACCCGCAGTCGCGGATCTTCCTTGGCCAGCGCATCAAGCACAGCGGCAGTGTTGTCCTTGGAGCCGTCGTTGATCGCGATGACTTCGATGTTCGGGTAGTGCTGGGCCAGCGCCGCGTGGATGGTATCGGCAGCGTTATCGCCTTCGTTGTAGCAAGGAATCAGGATCGAAATCAGCGGTTCGCCTTCCAGCGGCGGCGGCAGCGTGTCGTCCTGCCATGGCCAGTGGCGCTCCCAGTGCAGCCAGAAATACAGGCCGCCGGCGATCCACAACCCGGACATGAACAGTGGGTAGAAGAACACGAACGACATCAGGAACTGGCCGGTCACGAGGAAGATCAGCCCCAGCGGAACGCCAAGGACAATCGCCAGAACAAGCAGGGCTAACAGTCTATCCAGCATGTTATGGATTCCATTTGTTGGAGAGTGCAGGCCTTACGGTTTTCAGGTCTGGCAGGTTGTCGAGGAAGTTGTCCGGGTAGTAACCGAAGCTGGTTGCGCCTTGACGCTTGAGCCGGCCCATCCAGTCCGCCAGATGCACGGCGTCGATATCGGCCTGATCCTTCTGGTTCCAGTCACGCGCCTGCAATTCGAACACGGTGCGGTTGAGCGCGCCGGGACGTTTCTTCACCGTGGCGACCAGTTCTTCCAGCCACGGGCCGGACTCGGCCAGCGTCTGTTTTTCCATCAACGGCATGGCCATTGGCGCCGTCCAGTCGTAGGTGGCGAGGAAGTCATCGAGGTTCTGTGCGAACCACGCTTCGCTCTCTCGATTGAGCATCGGTTCGGCGAAGATGTTGCGTGCCGTCAGCACTTGCGGGCCGCGAATCGCACGGACTTTCGCGGTCAGTTCGTTGGTGAAGTCGATCAGGTAGCGGCTCTTGAACCGCGTCCAGCGTTGCATCGCCGCCGGATCGTCGCGCAGCGCGGCAATCGAACCTGGCAGACCTTGAGCGGCGTAGGCCTTCAGGGCATCCGGGCTGGCGTCCTCGAAATCCGAGAGCACCGCATCGTCGTGGTAGAGAATGCCGTCGACCGAGGTCAGCCGCGCCACGTCTTCATAGATTTCACCGATGATCTTGCGCACTTCCGGATTGAACGGTGACAGGCGTTTGTACTGCTTCGGATCGACCGAGGTGATGGCGGTTTTCGGGTCCCAGCGGGTTACACGCGGCAGCTTCGAATCCAGTTCGAAACTCAGCACCGGCATCCACGCAAAGACCTTCACGTGGGCACGGGTGCGCAGTTGCCAGGCGACGCGGTCGAACAGGTCCGCGCGCATCGGCAAGTGACGGTTGGGGAAGTACAGCGAATGCACCAGACCATCGCCCTTGGGATCGGCGAAGGCTTGCAGGAACACCGTGCTGGCGCCCAGGTCAGCCATGCGCTGCACCAGTTTGCCGAGGTTGATGTCCTGCTGCGCCGGGTCCGGGTCGTAGACGTTGTCGAGATCGACATGAACCACGCGCATCGGCGCTTCGGCCTGCACCGAGACGATGCTGTTGGCGAAATGCTCGCCATCAGGATCGGACGCGACGAGAAAGCGCGGCCCGCTCATCAGGTTATCGAGGGTGTCGAGGCCGTCGTCCAGGGTCAGGGCCATTTCATAGCCCTCCTCACCGACCACGGCCAGCGAGGTACCGTCGGCGGTGCCGTACGGCCAGACCCAGACGCGTGGTTTGTAACCGGTGGCCTTGCGGATCTTCTCGGAAATGTTTTTCACGTCGGTGCGAATGCGCGCCTGGAAATCGGCTTCGGATTCGTAGCGTTTGGTCACCGGGTCATAACGCCGGGTCGCGGCGGCCGGCTGCAGGTTGCCCTGCGGGTTGCCAAGGATGCCTTTGTGGTTGGCATCGGTGTGAGCGGCGATCTCTACCAACCCGGACCTGGAAATTTCGCGGATCTGCTGCCAGGTCAGGAAGTTCTCACGGTTACGCGGCGTGCCGGCGAAATCCACCGGTTGATTGAGCGGCGTGTCGATCCAGGTGCCGACCGGCGCCAGCAACGCGTGCCAGTTGTAGGCGCGCAGCACTGGCAGCACGCGGGTATAGAAGCTGGCGTAACCGTCGTCGAAACTGAGCAGCACCGCTCTCGCCGGCAGCTCCGGGCCGCCCTTGCGTGCGGCCATGATCTGATCGACGGTCACTGGTTTGTAGCCGTTCTCGCGCAGCCAGGCGAGCTGCTCGATCATGCGCTCGGTGCGCACCGCCACCACGGCCTGATCGGGATCACGGTCTTCGACATCGTGGTAGGCAATGCCGAGCACGTGGTTTTTTGGCCACGGTTGTTCACTGGCCGCGACCGGCCGCTCGGAGGGCGGCGCGAAGGCCGGGGCTTGCTGGGCGCAGGCGCTGACCAGCAGCGCTCCCAGCAGAAGGATGAAACGCGAGATAAAAGGCATCTTCAAACTCTTCTAGAAGCGGAAAGTGAGGTCGACAAGCAGACGCAGATCAGTTTCCCGATCACCGTCATAAGGCCGGTTGATCACACTGAACATGCCGCCCACATCGAACACGTCGTTCCAGGCGTACCGTTGGCCGTAACCGAGCAACGCCATGCCGCCGGTGCCGTGGTCGCGCTGACTGTAAGTGCCCGCGCCGGCCTGGAATTGCTGGCTCCAGGAAGTCTCGTAGCGGTGGTAGAGCACGTGGTTGACGTTGACCAGCGGCATCACGCTGAAGTCCGACTTCGGGTTGAAGTAGGGCACGTCGTCGGATTTCGAGTTGTGGCTGGTGCCGACTTCCAGACCAGCGTCGACCTGGATGTTCGGCGCGGTGTAGATACCCTCGCGCCCGGTCACCAAGGCTTCGACGCGGTTGTTGCCATCGCTGAAGTGCGACGGGCTGACCGACACGCGCCACTCGCGACTTTCGTTGGCGCGCCAGCGCAGGAACGCACTGCCGCCATTGGCCTTGATGTCGCTGTTGAGCGCGCGCAGCGGCGTTTCCGCCGAGAGGTATTCGAGGCTGCCGCCGTACTGCCAGTGATCGTTGATGTCGCGGGCTATCGCCAGGCGTGCGCCTTGTTTGTCACTGAAGCCGTAATCGTGATTCGACACCTCGGCTTCGAGGGTCATGTCACGGGTGCGCCGTTCCAGGCCGACACGCTGGAAGCGATGGTGGCCGGTGCCTTCGGCGAAATCACCGGTGGCATAACCGGCCCCGGCGAAGACACGCCAGTCTTCATTGATCGGTGGGCTGTAAATGGTGCTCTGGATACCGAAATCACGGCTGCCGCTGACCGCACCGGCATCGCCGCTGCCGCCACCGTTGGCCTTGCCGCCGTAGGCTTCGACGCGCAGTTCGGCCATGTCATGGACTTCCCGTTCGCGAGCCAGACGCTGCACCTGGCGGTTGTCCGGATAGCGCGCGACCACGTCGTCGACCAGCGCATCGTTCTGCCGCCACTCCTGCAACTCCATCGCGGTGCGCGCCTGAGCGACTTCCAGGCCGGCATCGCGGGGCGCCATGCTCTCGGTTTCCTTGAGCTGGCTTTCCGCGCGGCGCGGCCACTGGCGGGCGAGGTAGAGATCGGCCTGGGCCAGACGCAAGCCAAGGTTGCCCGGCGCCTGATCGACCAGCGTCTGCAAACGCTCTTCGCCGTGCGGAAGATCGGAACCGTAGGTGCCGGCCTGGGCGGCGAGTTGCTGGGCGTCCATCCATTCGTCGTTGGGATTGCCGATGGGCAGACCTTTGAGCTCGACGCGCGGACGCTGGGCTTTCGCTGCGTCTTCGGCGACCTTGCGTGCTTCGTCGGCGCGGTCGCTTTCCAGCAGCGAGTAGTACAGCGCAGTGCTGTCCTCAAGACGATCACCGACATCGGCGTCCGGCGCCGAAAGCACCTGGCGATACAGATCGGTGGCAATCTCGGGCTCACGCTGATCGAGATAAGACGCTGCCACCCAGCGCAGGGCATAGGTCTGAATCTCCACGCCTTCGGCTTGCAGCTTTTGATATTCGCTGATGACGTCGGCGGTGCGCGCCCGCGCCTTGAGCGCGCCCATGCGGTCGATGCGCCAGCGCGTCACGTCGTCGTGAGCAGTGGCGTCAGGCGTCCAGGTCGCGAGCAATTTGTCGTAATCGGCCAGCGCGCGGTCGGCGATGACGTAGCGTTCCTTTTCGCTGCGGGTGGCCAGTTCAGCGAGGCGCACGCGTTCGGCGGCGAGATCGCCTTCCAGGCGGCGCAAGGTCACCGGATCAATCAGGCCGGGACGTTGACTGGCCAGCCGCAGCGCCGGTTCTGGCAGGCGGGCCTTTTGCAGGGCGACCACGTACTCGCGGGCAACTTCCGGCTTGTTGCCGGCGCGGATGAAGGCCTGATCGTATTCGAAGAGTGCGTCGTACTGTTTGCCGGCGCGACCGAGTGCGTAGCCCAAGGCGAGACGGCGTGACGGATCGTCGGGTTTGGCGGCGACCAGCGCCTGGGCGCGGGTGACGGCCTGATCGGGTTTGCCGGAATCGGCCTGGGTCAGCGCGAGACCCAGTTGCAGGTCGGCGTTGTCCGGCTCCAGCGCCAGCGCCTTGTTGTACACCTGGATGGCCTGATCCCAGCGCTTGAGGTTGCGATAGGCACGCGCAACGGCAGTCAGCGCCTGCACCGGCAGAACGCGGTCACGGCCTTGGGTTTCATAGACCTTGACCACTTCGGCATCGAGCCCGGCCCAACTGGCGATTTGCAGATGATCGCTGACCTGGCCGTCGCTGGCCTGGCCAGGCGGCACCTGACGCAGCACGGTCAACGCAGGCGTGTAATGCCCGGCCCGGGCATCGCGCACCATCTCGTCGTAGGGTGTGTCGGCCAACGCCAGCAGCGGCCAGAGCAACTGGCTGCACAGGGCGAATCGGAACAAAGGGCGTAAACCACGATGTAATACAGGGCCATCAATACGCGGCATTTGTCAGCATCCTTACATGGCCAGCCGGGTCGCAATGCCCTCCTTGCCCATTCGTAACGGTGGCCGACAAAAACAGCCTTCGGCCAAGCTTGGTGAGGCAGTCTGCACGCAAGCGAGAGCGAATTTTCACAACGCAATATTTGTTCAGAATCGGTCCATCTGTACAAAATCCGTACAGCAAAACGCCCGGCGCCTGTTCACACAGGGGCCGGGCGTCTGGGGGGGCGCGGTTGGGTTTATTGCTCTTGGGTGACGCCGGCAAACTTGCTCATGAGGAAACCGATGAACTGCTCGACGGTCATCTTCTGGCCGTTGAATTCGACCTGATTGGCCGCGTAATGCAGTTTGGTCACCACGTTGGTGCCGTCGGCGACAGCCAGTTGCGAGCCGACCGCCATGCCGGCGAACATGTCCGCCGCTTCCTTGGACTGGTCGACGATGGCTTTGGCGTCAGTCTGGCCATCGAGTTGCGCCTGCACGCTGAGCAGATCGACCAGCATCGGCTTGGATACCTGAATGTTCAGGTCGAGCAGCGCGATCAGTTGCTTGCCGAGTTGATCCGGCGGCAGATCCATCGATTGCGGCTTGGTCAGGTCGATCACCAGATTGGCGCGGCTTTCACCGTTGGCGGTGTTGAACGACAGGTTCTCCAGCGCCAGTTGCGGGCCGGCCGCCAGCAACTTCTGCAGATCGGCTTTGACCTGGGCGTTTTCCGCTTCGGTCAGATTCAGCTCCGGTGCCGGCAACCCTTGCGCAGCGGCCTCGGCGGCAGCTTTTTCGTATGGCTGCAGTTTGGTCTGGTAGATCTGCATTAGCGACATGGTCGACGGAATGTCGAGGTTCTTCAGGCTCATGGCCATGGCCGCCGAACCGACTTTCTTGTCGTTGAGCGTCACTTCGCCGATTTTGTAGTCGGCACGCCCCGAGGCGTTGCTGCCGCTTTCTTCGGTGCGGTTCTTCATTTCGAAGTTCTTCACGCCCAGCACCATCGGCTTGGCGCCGAAGGTGGTTTTGCTGCTGGTCACTTCCAGGGTGTTTTCCCCGGTGTAGTAGCCGTAGCTGCTCTTGGCGAGGTTGCTGGCCAGGGTCAGACCGTTGAGCTCGACCTGCACCGGCGCCTGGTCTTGCGACACGGTGACCAGTTTCAGATTGTCCATGTAGCCGTCGGCCTTGACCTTCTGCGCCTGGGCGCTGGCGGCGATGTCCATGCTCAGACCGGAAAACTTCAGGCTCGACTGCTCATCCAGCGCGGTTTCGAACGGCACCAGGTTGAGGGTGCTGGTGGTCGATTCGTCGTAGCCGATGTTGGTCACGCCCTTGAGCGGCGCGGCGCCGTTGGTGGCGGCGAACCATTTTTCCGTGGACGGGCTCTTTTCCAGCTCGTAGTTGCTGGTGGCCATGACCGGCAGCCACTTCAGCGAGACCAGACGCGAGAACGGCAGCGGGCCGTGTTCGATGTGGTCGACGAACAGCAACTCGACCGGGGCATCGCCGAACATTTCGCCTTCGCCCTTGAGGCGATAGTGCGCGGTGCTGGTGAAGGTGTGGCGCTCCAGCGATACCAGTTCCAGCGACGCGGTGCCGTTGGAGCCGGCCATGGCGGTCTGCAACTCTTTGTTGGCGTTGGTCACGGCGTTGTTCAGTACGCCTTCGATCTTGGTCCCGGTGTACCAGGCCCCGCCTGCGCTGATCGCGCCAATGGCAACAACAATTCCGAGAAGCACGCCTGCTGATTTATTCATGAATGACCTGATCGGTTTCCGTGGCTGTGGATGAAGTCGTCTTCCTTGAACCCGGGATCGGGTCGCGGCTCGACTGTGCGCAATTAAGCGGTGGAGATTAGCACCGGGCGCGGGCGACGGCCCAATGTTTAAAGGTTAAAGAGTGTCTATGGACACTTGGGAGAGCAAAAAGATCGCAGCCTTCGGCAGCTCCTACATTTGCAATCCGATTGTCCTGTAGGAGCTGCCGAAGGCTGCGATCTTTTGATTTCAGGAATACTGAACCTCGATTTCATCCAGCTGATGATCAAAGCTCTTCAGCCGCGCGGTCCAGGTATACACCAGCACTTCGAAGTCACGATCGATCACCGCTCCGCCGGTGGTATCCGCCCGCACATCGCAGAAATCCAGCTGATAGCGTTCACGAGCCATGGCCGTGGCGACGTCGGACAGCTCGCGGGCGTTGCTCAGCCAGTGCCAGCCGTCATCGGCGATCTGCTTGTCGAGTTCCAGGCATTGCTTCTTCAGCCCTTCGAGGCTTTTTTCCAGCGGCGTGCCGGTGAGCTCGCCCATGACCTCGGCGAAGGTTCGCCCGGGCTGCCAGTAACTGCCCCAGAAGTAGCGGTCGAACACGGTTTCAACCCGGCGCAGGGCGACTTTGGTGTCCCAGATCAGCACGAGCATCTTGCCGCGCTCGAGCTGGCGCTTCTTGACCCGTTGCAGCTGAATCGAGGTCCACGCGACGACGACGATCGCCATCACCGCGATCAACGCAACGGCGCTGTCGAGGAAAACCATTGCCGTGTCGATCTGGTGGGCCAGCATGATCCCGTAGAAATACGTGGCCGAGAGCAGCACCAGCGCCACCAGAGCGCACCAGAAGCCGAGAGCGTAAGGGTTTTTCATTATTGGTTTCCCCTGGGCCAGCACGAGCAATGTGCATTGCAGGAGCGCTTGGCATGGGGCGCCCCTCCAACACTTCAAAGCATAGCAACGGCCTCAGGGTTTGCTGGCGCTCGAGGTGTTCGTTCGTCCGCTTTCCCAGCCACCGCCCAGGGCGAGGAACAAATCGATCTGGCTCATTGCGACCTGGGTGTTGGCGGCGGCCAGTTGCGCGGTGACATCGGTGTAGGTGCGGGTTGCTTGCAGGTCGGCGAGGAACGACTCGCGGCCGGCCTGGAAGAAGCGGTGCGTCTGCTCGGCGGCGAGCTTGGCCGACTGCTCGGCTTCGGCCAGCGCATCGCGGCGTTGCAGCAGCGCGCTGTACTGGGCCAGACCGGTCTGGGTCTCGCGGATGGCGTTGAGCACCACGCCGTCGAAATGCGCTAGCGCGCCTTGAGTGTTGGCCTCGGCTTCACGGATGCGCGCGCGGGCGCCGTTGGTCGGTACTTTCCAGCTCAACGACGGGCCGAAGCCCCAGCGGTTGGTCGACGGGTCGCCGAGGTCATCAATGATGCCGACGGTGCCGATGGTCGCGCCGATGCTGATGTCCGGGTACAGCTCGCCGGTGGCAATGCCGATGCCGGCGGTTGCCGCCGCGAGGCGCCGTTCAGCCTGACGAATGTCGGGACGGCGCTTGAGCAGCGCAGCGCCGTCACCGACCGGCACCAGTTGCGCGATCTTCGGCAACTCGGCGCAACTGGCTGTACCTGCCGGCAACTGCTCGACCGGTTTGGCCAGCAGCATCGACAGACGGAACAGCCCGGCCTGACGCGCCGCTTCATAACGCGGCAAGTCGGCGCGCAGGGATTTGAATTGGGTCTGCGAACGGGTGACCTGGGTCTCGTCGCCACGCCCGGCATCGCGCAGACGCTGGATCAGCGTGGTGCTTTGCGATTGCAGGTCGAGAGAATGCTCGGCGATTTCCCGCTCTTCATTGGCTGCGCAGACTTGCGTATAGGCGCGAACCACGTCCGCCACCAAGGTGATACGCGCAGTGTCGGCTGCGGCCTGAGTAGCATCGGCATTGGCTTTGGCCGCTTCGATACCGCGCTGCAAGGTGCCCCACAGGTCGAATTGGTACGAAGCGCTGATACCGATATCGGCGATGTTGGCCACCGGGACTTTCTCCGGCAGCAGGAACGCCTGACCGGATTCCTGCAAACGTTGCGCGCCCATTTTCACCCCGCCGCTCCAGCCGCCAGCGGCCTCGGCTTCATCCACCTGAGCGCGCGCCCGCGACAGGTTCGCCGCCGCTACACGCAAATCGGTATTGGAAGCCATGGCCTGCTGCACCAGTTGATCGAGGCGCGGGTCTTTATACAGCCGCCACCAGTCCGCCGGCACCGGCGCCGAGATTACCGGTTTGCCGGCGACTGCCAGCTCGCCCTGAATATCCTTGCGCTGCACCGCCGCGTCGGTGGGCAGCTGATAATCCGGGCCGACCATCTGACAGGCCGAGAGCATCACGCCCAACCCGGCGATCAACCAGGCCCTGCTCATGGCTGCGGCTCCTCATGCTGATCGTCGATGATCGACACAGTGGCGGTACGCCCGGCGATCATGCGGAAGTCGGCCGGCACCTCATCAAAAGCGATGCGCACCGGAATCCGCTGCGCCAGACGTACCCAGCTGAACGCCGGGTTGACGTTGGGCAGCAGGTTGCTGCCGCTGGTGCGGTCGCGGTCTTCGATGCCGGCGACGATGCTCTCGACATGCCCGCGCAACCTGGCGCGGTCGCCGATCACGCGGATATCCACCGATTGCCCGACGTGGATGCCGTCGAGTTTGGTTTCTTCAAAATAGCCGTCGATGTGAAAGGAGTTGCTGTCGACCACCGACAACACCGGGCGCCCGGCGGTGACGAATTCCTGCGGACGCGGCGCGCGGTCGTTGACGTAACCATCGACCGGGCTACGGATCACCGAGCGATCGAGGTTGAGCTGCGCACTGTCGACCGCCACCAAGGCTTCGGCCAATGCCGACTGCGCACGGGCGACGCGCGACTGGCTTTCTTCCAGTTGTTCGGCCGGCACCAGGTTGCCGAGGCCACGGTTACGCTTGGCTTCACGCTGCGCCTGGGCGAGGGTTTCTTCGCGATCGGCAACGGCGGCCTTGGCCTGGCGCAGGGCCAGTTTGAAGCGATCCTGGTCGATGCTGAACAGCACCTGACCGCGCTTGATCAACTGGTTGTCCTTTACCTCGACCTGCTGGATCAGCCCGGACACGTCCGGAGCGATCTGGATGATGTCGGCACGAATGTGGCCGTCGCGGGTCCACGGCGCGAACATGTAATACATCACCATGCGCCAGACGAGGACAACGGCAAAAGTCACGATCAGCAGGGTCAGAACCACGCGACCGATGGTCAGAAACGGTTTTTTCATGTCATCAGGTATCGACTGAGTGAGTCCACGCCGTACAGCAGCACGGCATAGAGCGCCACGTTGAACAATGCCCGGTGCCAGACCAGACGGTAAAAGTGCAGGCGTTGCAGCACGCCATGCACCAACAAAAACAGCACGTAAGTGATGCCCATCAGCACCAGCAGGGTCGGCAGGAAGATGCCGCTGATATCCAGATCACCGATCATAGGGGCGCTCCATCGGGCAGCGGTTCTTCGGGCTCGGCGCTGGAGACGAACTCGACGCCGGGCAGCAAGGCCAGACGCAGACCGCTCAAGGCGTGCAACAGGTGCAGACGGGTTTCATCGTCACCCTGGCCGTTCAGCGTTCGGCGCGTGCGATCGAGGGTCATCAGCAGACCGCTTGGCGCCGGCAGGCGTTCGTCGGCTTTGAGGCAGGCACGGAAATATTCGCCAACCTCGCCCACCACTTGTCGCAGCAGGGCATTTGGCACGCCGGTGACGCGCGGGGTGTAGGCAAGCAGATCGAGCATATTCAGACCGACACGCACTTCGCGCATGGCGATGCCGGTGTCCTGACCTGTCAGGGCCAGACGCGGCAGGTGCTGCATCAGCCGATCGAGCAGCTGCACGCCCAACTGCCGATGCTCGGCGAGGCTGGCCGGCTCGGTCATGCTGACGATGTCTTTCCAGCTGAATCGGGTCAGACGCTTGGCCGCCAGTTCGGCACCGAATGGCCGCGCCACCAGCGTCCAGATGAAGGCGAACAACAGCCCCAGCGGTCCAGCCAGATTGGAGTTGGCGAAGGCGAAAAAGTCCGCGTCGTAGGCACCCTGAATACTGATGAACGACGAGGTATTGACCAGCGTCAGCAGCATGCCGAGGTAGAAACGCGGCTGCACGGTAAGCGTACCGATGCAAATGAACGGCACGGCAAACGCCAGCACCAGCATCGGGAAATCGTGCAGGTTGGGTAGAATCAGAAACAGGTAAAGACTGGCGAACAGCACCGACATCCCGGTCCAGAAAAAGAACCGGTAAATCTGCGGCGCCGGGTCGTCCATCGAGGCAAAGAAGCTGCACGCCACCGCCGCCAGAATCACCGCGCTGCCGCCGTCCGGCCAGCCGAGCAGAATCCACAGCACCGAAGCGACGATGATCGCCAGGATGGTCGAGGCCACCGAATACAACATCAGCCCGCGATCGATGAACGGCGTCAACCGGCCCAGGCGCCAGTGCCGGTACACCGCGCGCCAGCTGTCCTGGCGCTCGCAAAGAATCGCATCCTGCAGGCTGCGGCAGTCCTGCCACAGATCGATGAATTCACCGAGGCGGTAAATCGCATTGGAGAACAGCAACTGTTTGCGCTCCTCCAGCGCTTCGGCGCTCGGTTGCAACGCGTCGAGTTGATCTCTCAGTGCTTGCCAGCGCTCGAGATTGGCGTGCGCGTGGCCCAGCCATTCCCGGGTCGCGGTCAGCAACGGCTGGAATTTTTCCACCAGTTCCGGGGTGCGGCGTTCGAGGGCGTACAGCGAATCCTCTAGGGCATCGATCACTGGCAACAGGTGAATCATCCGGCCGCGCAGTTCCTTGGTGTTACGCACGGTTTGTGGCCGCGCGCCTTCGTGGGGCAACTGGCCGATCATCAACTCGAGGCTGTTGAAATTGGCGACCATGGCCATGCGCAGCGCGGTGACTTCTTCCGGCTGCACATCGCGGCTGAGAAACTTCAGGCTGTAGCTCGTCGCATCGGCGAACCACTTGCTCACGGCATCATTGAACACCGGCGCCAGCCGTCGCGGCCAGAACATCGCACCGACCACCGCAGCGACGGCGATGCCAAGGAAAATCTCTTCGGTACGCGCCTCGGCCACGTCCCACACCGCCAGCGGATTATCGACCACCGGCAGGGCAATCAGCGGCAAGGTGTAACCGGCCAGCATCAGCGCATAACTGTTGGCGGTGCGCAGATGCAGGGACATGAACAGCAGAATGCCGGTCCACAACGCGATCACCACCACCAGCACATACGGGCTCTGCACGAACATCGGCACGAACAGCACCGCCGCCGCTGCGCCGAGAAATGTACCGGCCGCGCGGTAAAGCGCTTTGGAGCTGGTCGGGCCGAGAAACGGGCTGGAGACGATATACACCGTGGCCATCGCCCAATACGGACGCGGCATTTGCATGAGCAACGCGATGTACAGCGCAATCATCGACGCTGCAAAGGTACGAACCCCGTAAAACCAGTCACGGGCCGGCGGCATGCCAGTGAAAAAACCGTTCAAGAATTGACCACCACAGGCGAACTCGCCGCCTCAAAAGCCCTCAGTACCCGAAGCGTAGCTTCCAGATCACTGCGCTCGATGCCTTCCAGCACCTCATGACGCAAGCGCACCAGCTCAGCCTCCACCGCCTGCACCAGCTCGCGACCGGTATCGGTCAGGCTCAGGCACTTGGCGCGGCGATCCTGGGCATCTTCGGTGCGACAGACGTAACCGGCGTGGCACAGCTGATCGAGCAAACGCACCAGTGAAGGACTCTCCATCCCCGCAGCCTGGGCGACTTGCACCTGACGCACGCCCTCGCCCAAACGCCCGATCATCAACAAGGGCACGGCGCAGGCTTCGGAAATTCCGTAATTGACCAGCGTGGTCTGGCAGATCTTCCGCCAATGCCGGGCGGCCACCACCATGGCGCTGCTGATGTTCATCTGGAGACTGTCGAGGGAATCGGACACGGGATAACGGACACTGTTAGTTTGCTAACTATCAATATCGCACTGGATGGGAATTTCAGTCAAGTTTTGAAACAAATCTCTCCGTTAGTCGCCCTATCTGACTCAAAGCTATCTCCTTCGATACTGACAAGGTATATATGTTGTCATCACCAAATTCAGGAGCCCAACATGTCAAAACAAGCCGTTTTCACAATGAAACTGGAGCCGGAACTGCGGGAGGAGTTCATGGCGGAAGCCGAAGCGGCACACCGGCCGGCGTCGCAAATCATGCGAGACATGATGCGTCAGTATGTTCAAACCCAGCGAGAGGCCCGCGAATATGAAGCGTTCCTGCAACGCAAGGTTGAAATCGCTCGGGAATCCGTACGTGCCGGAGACGGATTGAACAACGAAGACGTAGAAGCAGCGTTCGCGGCAAAGCGCAGGCAGGCAGAAGATCACCTATGAAAATCATATGGACGCCAGCCGCCGCACAGGATCGTGCAGACATTTGGGACTACTTGCAGGCCGCCAACCCAAGAGCGGCCATCGAAATGGATCTGCGCTTCAGCGAAGCGGTTCATCGCCTTTCCGACAATCCGTTGATTGGCCGTGCCGGCATCATTGCCGGTACGCGTGAGCTGATTCCGCATCCCAGTTACCGTCTTGTCTATCAAACGGAGAGAGATGCCGTCTGGATCATGGCGCTGGTGCATACGGCACGGACTTGGCCTCAGCCGAAGTAATCAGCCCGCCCCTTGCGCAACATCACATTCAACTGATCCACCACCTCCGCCCAATCCGCATCGTCGAGAATCTCCTCGCGCAGAAACTGCGCCTGACTTTCCGTCCAGAAAAACGCGTCAGCCAGATGCAATTCCGGTTTGAGCGGTGAATGGCTGGCGATGAATTGTTCGATGCCGGTCGGATCGTCATCGAGGCCGAGTTTTGAACAGGGCCGGTAGGCTGTGCTGCGGATTTTCCATGATGCAACTCCTCTGCAATTCAGGTCCGGCGTTGCGCCGTTTGCTGCAATGGAGTTGATCATAGCTGGCGCTGCGGGTTCAGGGTCTGGCGACGTCAGGTGAGCCTGCGGCCAGTTGCGCTGCCGGATAGACCGATTGCCACCCGCCGCCCAACGCCTTGTACAAACCGACCATCGCCAGGGAGACGCCGGTCGAGCTTTCCACCCATTGCTCCTGCGTGGCGAGCAAGGCGCTCTGCACGGTGAGGACGTTGACGAAATCGACCACGCCTTCGACGTATTGCTGTTGCGCGGTGCGCAGGGCGATCTGGTTCTGGCGCACGGCTTCGGCGAGGCTGTCGCGACGGCGCTGGCTGGCGTTGTAGGCGGTCAGTTGATCATCGATTTCATGCCAGGCGCGCAGCACGGTTTGCTGGTAGGCGATGGCCGCTTCCCGCTGTTGGGCTTCACGCAGTTGCAACATACCGCGCAGGCGTCCGCCGTCGAACAACGGCAAGCTGAATTGCGGGCCGATGGCAAAGGCACGCGAGCCCCATGAACCGAAATCGCTCAGCTGCATGGCCTGGGAACCGAGGTTGCCGGACAGGGTGATGCGCGGATAGAAATCGCCCTTGGCCACGCCGATGTTGGCGGTGGCGGCGTGCAGACGCGCTTCGGCCTGGCGGATATCGGGGCGGCGTTCGGCCAATTGCGACGGCAGGCCGATGGCGACTTGCAGTGGTGACTGCGGTACTGCCGCGTCTGTGGATAACGTTTGAGCGAGAGCTTGCGGTGGCTCGCCCATCAACAGACTGATCGCGTTGATCAGTTGCGCCTGACGCTGCTCGAGCGCCGGCAGCCGTGCCTCGATGGCGGCGACTTGCGCGGCGGCTTCGGCGACGTCCAGGTCGGTCGCCACGCCATCGGCCAGCCGCAGCTGCGAGAGTTTCAGGCTGTGGCGAGCGACGTCGAGGTTCTGCTCGGTGACGGCGCGGGTGTTCTGCACGCCGCGCAGCTGAATGTAGTTTTGCGCGGTGTCGGCGAGCACGGTCAGCAGTACGTCACGACGGTCGTTTTCTGCCACTTCGAGATTGGCATCAGCGGCTTCGGTTTCACGGCGCACGCGGCCCCAGAAGTCCAGTTCCCATGACGCCGAGAAGCCGGCATCCCACAGGTTGAAAGCCTCATCGCCGTTATTTCCCGATGGATCGTTCAAGCCTTTGCCACTGTTGCGTTTACGTGCGTAGCTGCCGCTGGCGGCGCTGTTCGGATAACGCTCGGCGGTGATCACCTGGCGCGCGGCGCGGCTTTGTTGCAGGCGGCTGCTGGCCAGTTGCAGGTCGAGGTTGCTGTTCAGCGCGCGCTGGGTGAGCGCGGAAAGTTGCGGGTCGTGGAAGGTTTCCCACCAGCGTTCGTTCAGGGGTTCGCTGACGGCCTTGCTTGGGGCAGACCGCGCCGGTTTGGCCCAGTCGGCAGTTTGAGGGGCTTCGGGTTTCTGGAAGTCCGGGCCGACGGTACAAGCGCTGAGGCTGACTGCAAGCAAGGCACTCAGGGTGAACTGCTGCCTATGCCCCCATCGCTGGCAAGCCAGCTCCCACAAGGATTGTGCAGATTGTGCAAAATGGTTCAGCCTGCCAATGACCCCTGTGGGAGCTGGCTTGCCAGCGATGAGGCCAACCGATTTAACACCGATCATCGCTGCGTCACCTCGCGCCCGGACGCCTTCGAGCTGGCGGTATCAATACTCGCCTCGACCGACATCCCCACCCGCAAGCGCTCGGCCAGTGGCTGGCCCGGTTCCAGCATGATCTTCACCGGAATCCGCTGCACCACTTTGGTGAAGTTACCGGTGGCGTTATCCGGTTTCACCGCAGCGAAGGTCACGCCGGTCGCTGGCGCAATGCTCTCGACGCGGCCGGTCAGGGCTTCGCCGCCCAAGCTGTCGACCCGCACTTGCACATCCTGACCCGGCTGCACGTCGGTCAACTGGGTTTCCTGAAAATTGGCGACCACATAAGCCTGCTGCAACGGCACCACCGCCAACAGTTTGCTGCCCGGGGTGACGTAGGCACCGACACGCACCGCGCGCTCGCCGATCATGCCGTCCTGCGGCGCGGTAATGCGCGTGTAAGAGAGGTTGAAACTGGCGATTTCCAGTGCCGCCTGCGCGTGTTTCAGATTGCCTTCAGCGGCGTTGCGCTGGGCAGTGAGGATTTCGACTTGTTTGCGTTCGGCCGCCAGTTTCGCGGTCGCGGTGTCGAGACGCGCCGAAGCCTGATCAATGCGCGTGCGCGCCTGCTGCGCGTTCTGCACGGTGCCGGCACCGACTCCGGCGAGATGGTTGTAGCGGTTCAGTTCCTGCTGCGCAAAAGCCATTTGCGCTTTGGCCGAGACCACGGTGGCCTGCGCCTGAGCGATCAGCGACGCCTGCCGCTCAAGGGTCGCATTGGCGTTCTGCAATTGCGCCCGCGCGACCAGGGTTTGCGCGTCCGCCGCTTCCGCCGCTGCGCGCAAATCACGGTCATCGATCAGCGCCAACAATTGCCCGGCCTTGACCTGCTGGTTGTCTTCGACCAGCACCTGCTTGATGAACCCGGCCACGCGCGGCACCACCAGCGTGTAGTCGGCGGAGACGAAGGCGTCATTGGTGGTTTGCTCGGTGCGTTGGCCGAACAGCCCGGGCATCGCCAGGTACACCAGCACGCCCACCGCCAGCGCGGCAGCCACGGCCACCGCGAGTTTTTGCTTGGATTGAGTCATAAAAAACCTTCAGTTTCAGTACAGCGATCAGGTCGGCGCGCGCGGCGGATAAATCCGCGTCGGCAGCCAGAAAATCAGCAGGATCAACGCCACGGCGACGCCGGCCATGCACACGTAGAGATCGGCCGAAGTCAGCACCACCGCCTGCTCGTGCACGCGGTGAGCGAGGCCCGAATCGCTGTGATCGGCCAGCGGCGAATTGCCCAGGCTGTCGACCAACATGGTCGAATGGAAATGCAGGCGCGCGGTGGTCAGCGCTTCGATCACGCCGGTGGCGACCACGGCGGCAAGGCCCTTGACGGTGTTGAACCACGCCGACGCGAACGGGCCTTCCATCGGCGTGATACTGCCGGTCGACAACATCAGCAGCGGCAACACCGCCATCGGCTGGCCGAAAATCTGCAGCCATTGCAGAACGTAGAAATCATCGCGAATCCACGCCGAAGTCAGGTGTGAACCGCCGAGGCAGGACAGCGCGAGCATGCTCAGACCAATGCCAAGCACCCAGCGGCAATCGACCCAGCGCAAGTTGCATAGCGCCGCCACCAATGGCAGCGCGATCAACTGCGGCAGCGCGGCAATGAGCATGATCGGCGCGGTTTGCGCCGGACGATAACCCTGCACCTGGGCCAGATAACTCGACGGAATCAGCACCACCGCCAGCAGCACGATCAACACCCCGGCGAGGGTGATCAGGGCGAACAACAGGTTGCGGATGCCGAGCATCTGCAGCTTGAAAAACGGAATCGGCTGCGACCATTCATTGATCATAAAAGCCACCAGCAGCAGCGAACCGGCACCGAGTAATCCACAGATCAGATTCGACTCGAACCAGTCCAGCCGATTGCCCTGCAACAGACCGATCACCAGCATGCAGATCGCTGGAAAGCCCAGCAGCAGGCCTTTCCAGTTGAACGACTTGAGGCGCTCCAAGCGCAGCGGATCCTGGGGCAATCCGTAAGCCACTGCGGCCATGGCGATCAGGCACGGCACGATGATCTGCCAGAAGGTCCATTGCCAGCCGACGTATTCAGTCCACAGACCGGCCAGCGGCGTGCCGAGTCCCGGGCCGAAAGTCGCAGTCAGTGCGTAGCCGGCCAGTCCGTACAGTTTGATGTTCGCCGGGAGAAAGCGCAGCGCGACGGTCATCAGCATCGGCGGCAATGCACCACCGGCGAGGCCCTGGAGGATGCGCATCAGCAGCAGACTTTCGTAATTAGGCGCGAACGGGCACAGCACGCCGAGCACGGTAAACAGACCGATGGCGCACAGCGTGAAGCGGCGCAGCGAGAAGGTCACCGCACACCACGGCGCGAAGGCCATGGCTGCGACCGACGTGGCGGTGTAGCTGGCGACCAGCCAGGTGCCTTCGTCGTAGCCGATGTGCAGCGCGCCGCGAATATCGGCGAGTGCGACTTTGGTGACCATCTCGTTAAGGCCCGAGACCAGCACGGCCAACAGCACGCCGACCAGACCAATGATGATCCGCGCCCCGAACACCGGTGGCGCAGCCGCCGTCGCCGGGCTGATCGCGGCGAGAGGCGCCGAGACCGTCAGGGATGTCATGAATGAAAAGCTCCGGGGGTGAAAATACCGGAGCATTTTAGTGGGGCTTGATGCTGACAAAAATTGACTTATTGGCAGGTTATAAGTGCATCAGACACAACGGTGAATGCCTATGTGGGAGCGAGCCTGCTCGCGAAAGCGGTGGACCAGCCGCCATTGAGGTGACTGACTCGACGCCTTCGCGAGCAGGCTCGCTCCCACAGGGATTCGATGGTGCCTGATGATTTACGGCTGTGCCGCCAGCCATGTTTCATCGCAGCAGGTCTTGAGGGTTTCGCGCAGCCAGCGGTGGGCTGGGTCCTTGTCGAAGCGCGGGTGCCAGGCCTGGGTCAGCATCAGCATGGGCAGCGGAATCGGCAGGTCGAATGAACGCAGTTTCAGGCCCAGCCGCCGCACGCTGAGCAGTGCTTCCTTGGGCACCGGCAGGATCAGGTCGGAGTCGGGCAAGGCAAACATCGCCGCGTGGAAACTCGGCGCAATCACCGCCACCCGGCGCTCCAGCCCCAACGCATTCAACGCCGTGTCGATCGGGCCGCGAGCGATGCCACGGCGCGACATGCTGATGTGGGAAAAACCGGCGTAGCGCTCAGCGGTGATTTCGCCATCGAGCAACGGATGATTTTCGCGCACCAGGCCGACGAAATGCGTGGAGAACAGGTTCTGCACTTTCACTTCCGGCGTAAGCGGACGGGTGTTGCTGACGCTCAGATCGATGCGCCCTTCGCGCAGCGCTTCATCGTCGCCATCGCCTTCCGGGACGAAGCGCAATTCGCAATGCGGGGCGAGCTGGTCGAGGGTGTCGAACAGCTTGCCGCCGTAAACGCCGACGAAGAAATCATTGGCGCGAATGCTGAAGCGCCGGCGCAAGGTGCCCAGCTCGACGCTGTCGGCGGAGCGGAACAGCAGCGCCGCCTGCTCGACCACGTCGCGCACCTGTTCGCGCAGTTCGAGGGCTTTGGGGGTCGGCACCAGGCCACGCCCGGCGCGCACCAGAATCGGATCGCCGATGGCTTCGCGAATCCGCGTCAGCGTGCGGCTCATGGCCGCCGGGCTGAGGTTCATCCGCCGCGCCGCGCCGACCACACTGCCCTCGTCGAGCAAGGCATCGAGGGCGACCAGAAGGTTCATGTCCGGGAGTTGCATGCTGAGCACTCTTGGCTGATCTGGATTGATCCGGGCGCAATGCTAGCAAACATCCCTAAAGAGTGACGATGCCAGCGCTGGCCTCTTCGCGAGCAGGCTCGCTCCCACCTTGGAATGCGTTCTCATGTGGGAGCGAGCCTGCTCGCGAAGAGGCCGGCCCAGCCAACGAAGATCTCAGCGCTGCATACCCCAGCGCTTGACGGTCACCCGCTCAAGGGTGGCAAACACCAGATTCTCCACCAACAGGCCAATCAGGATCACCACCGCCAACCCGGCAAACACCTTGTCGGTGTACAGCTCATTGCGATTCTGGAAGATGTACCAGCCCAGCCCGCCCTTGCCGCTGGTCGCGCCAAACACCAATTCGGCCGCGATCAACGTACGCCAGGCAAACGCCCAGCCAATCTTCAAACCGGCGAGAATCGACGGCAGTGCCGCCGGGATCAGGATGAACAACACAAGGCGCAAACCCTTGAGGCCATAGTTGCGCCCGGCCATGCGCAGCGTCTCGGACACACCGAGAAATCCGGCATAGGTGTTCAGCGCCAGCGCCCACAACACTGAATGCACCAGCACGAAAATCAGACTGTTCTGCCCCAATCCGAACCAGAGCAGCGCCAGCGGCAGCAGGGCAATCGCCGGCAACGGGTTGAACATCGAGGTCATGGTGCTGAGCAGATCACGTCCCAACTGGGTCGAGACCGCCAATGTCGTCAGGGCGAACGCGAGGACGATGCCGATCAGGTAGCCTTTGATCAGCACCACCAGCGAGATCCACACCTTGGCCAGCAGCTCACCACTGAGCAGCCCGTCGAACAGGGCCTGCGCGGTTTGCAGAAAACTCGGCAGCATCAGGTCATTGTTCTGAATCCGCGCGACCACCTCCCAGATGATCGCCAGCACAATCAGGATCAGGCTTTTGCGCAACCAGCCCTGTTGCCACAGGCGCGTGCCAAGCGGCAACTCGCGCTCGACCGGCACTGCGGTCAGCGGCTCGAGCACGGTTTCGAATTCTTCACGCACGGATGATGAATGGCTCATCGGGTAGTCCTCCTGGCCGCTCAATAGGCGATGCGAATGTCGTTGAAATCGTGATCACGTTCGGTCTCCGGCGCCTGGCCCTCATCGAACAGCAGACGATGAATGCGCCGCGCCGACGCCTGAAACGCCACGCCGCCGAGGCTGTGCAGATCGTATTGATGGCTGTGCACTTCGGCGCGCACCCGCCCCGGATGTGGCGACAACAAGAGGATGCGATTGCCCACCACCAGGGCTTCTTCGATCGAATGAGTAACGAACAGCAGGGTGAAACGAACCTCTTCCCAGAGCAGCAGCAATTCCTCCTGCATCTTGCGGCGGGTCAACGCATCGAGTGCAGCGAAGGGTTCGTCCATCAAAAGAATTTTTGGTTGCATGGCCAACGCCCGGGCGATCGCCACCCGCGCCTTCATGCCGCCGGACAAGGTGTGTGGATAGGCGTCGGCGAACGCTGCCAGACCGACCTTTTCCAGGTAGTGCAGCGCACGCTCTTCGGCGTCTTTCTTGTTCAAGGTGCGCGAGGCCAGCAGCGGGAACATCACGTTCTGCTTCACGGTTTTCCACGGCGGCAACTGGTCGAATTCCTGAAACACCACAATGCGGTCCGGCCCCGGCGCATCGACGCGCTGGCCTTGCAGGCGGATCTCGCCTTCGCAGGGCTGGATGAATCCGGCGACCGCTTTGAGCAAGGTCGATTTCCCGCACCCGGACGGGCCGAGCAGGACGAAACGATCAGCCGGGTCGACGGCGAAACTGACTTGATGGGTAGCGCGCACCACGCGCTGCGGCGTGCGGTATTCGAGGCTGACGTGATCGACGGCCAGCAACGCTTCGCTGTGGGCGATCGGGTTGCTGGCCGCGTGGCCTGGCAAAGGGGCGTTCATGGTCGATCTCCGGCAAATCAGAAAGGCGCGTCGCCCTGAATGGTCGTGCGATACAGCTTGCGGCGCAGATGCGCGGGGCAGCCGGCGGCGAGGTGGATCAGCGAGCGGTTGTCCCAGAACACCAGATCATGCGGCTCCCACTGATGGCGGTAGATGTTTTGCGGCAGCACGCTGTGAGCGAAGAGTTCGCCGAGCAGCTGACGACTTTCGTCTTCCGGCAGACCGACGATGCGCGTGGTGAAGCCTTCGCTGACGAACAAGGCTTTGCGGCCGTTTTCCGGATGGGTGCGCACCACCGGATGCACCACTTCGGCGACCTGAGCCAGTTGTTCCGGGGTCAGGGTCGGGCGCCAGTTACCTTCGAACTTGGTTTCGCTGTAGCGCGCGGTATAGGAATGCGCAGCGGAACGTCCTTCGACCGCAGTGCGCAAGGCAGCGGGCAAGTCGTCCCAGGCTTTGTGCATGTCGGCGAACAGCGTGTCGCCGCCCTCGGCGGGCAGCTCTTGGGCGTGCAGCATCGAGCCGAGACTCGGCAGCTCTTTATAGGAGAGATCGGAATGCCAGAACTTGCCGGCGTCACCGAGACCGATGTTCTGGCCGTTCTCGATAATGTTGGAAACGATGAGGATTTCCGGGTGATTGGCCAGCAGGAACTGCTTGAGCACATGGATCTGCAACACGCCGAAACGGCGGCTGAAATCGATTTGCTGTTGCGGGGTGATCTGCTGATCGCGAAAGACCACGACGTGGTGATCCAGGTGCGCGCGGTGAATGCGCGCGAAGTCCTGATCATTGACCGGCCGGCGCAGGTCGAGGCCAACGATCTCGGCGCCGACGGCACCGCTGAAGGGGCGAATTTCGAAGATTTGCGGCGCGACAGTTGCGGCGCTTTCGGTGGCAGTAGCGGCGGACATCAATCATCTCCCACGCACGGCGCGCTCATGGCCGCGCTCGTCGATCAGACACTCACGCTGGATTGCGTGTCGGTTCAGGTCGTGCGGCGCGCCGATTGGTCGGCAGGTACGCAGGTGGGTGACTTTATAGCTATAAGAATTGGAAATTAAATACCGTTAGAGAATAACGATATGGCGAATGGTGAGGGGGTGGGTGACCATTTGTGTCACTTACCGACGGATATGTAGCGCTTCGGAGGACGCCTTCGCGAGCAGGCTCGCTCCCACAGTTGGAATGCAATCTCCTGTGGGAGCGAGCCTGCTCGCGAATAGGCCGTCACCAGCGCCGAAGATCTAGCGCTCGTGCAACGCTTCAGCCCGCGCGCGAATGATCGGCTTGAGCAAATAGCTCAACACCGACTTCTTGCCAGTGATGATATCCACCGAAGCGACCATCCCGGGAATGATCAGCAAAGGCTTTTCATCCGTGCCCAAGTGGCTGCGCTCGGTACGCACCTTGATCACGTAATAAGTGGTTTTCTTGTCTTCGTCGGTGATGGTATCCGCACCGATCTGCTCCAGCTGTGCCTTCAGGCCGCCGTAAATCGTGTAGTCATAGGCGGTGAATTTGACGATCGCTTCCTGACCCGGATGCAGGAACGCGATGTCCTGCGGGCGGATCTTGGCTTCGACCAGCAGGGTGTCGTCCAGCGGCACGATTTCGACCATGTCGCTGCCCGGCTGGATCACACCGCCGATAGTGTTGACCAGCAACTTGTTGACGATGCCCCGCACGGGTGAGGTAACCAGCGTGCGGCTGACGCGGTCTTCCAGCGCCTTGCCGGTGGCCTGGGCCTTGTTCAGATCGGTGCGCGCTTCGTTGAGTTGGGTCAGCGCTTCGCTGCGGAATTTGCCGCGGGTTTCGTCGATCTTGCGCTGCACTTCCTTGATCGCCGATTCGGCGCGTGGGATGGCCAGCGTGGTCGCGTCGAGCTGGCCACGGGTTTCCACTTCGGCACGCTTGAGACGCAACACTTCCACCGGCGAGACCGCGCCCTGCGCCACCAGCGGCTCGGACATGTTGATTTCCTGACGCTGCAAGCCGAGCTGCTGACGGTACTGCGCCTGCTTGGAGCTGAACTCACGCAGCTCCTGCTGACGCTGGATCAACTGCTCCTGCAAGCCGCCGATTTCATCGTGTAATTGCTGACGGCGGCTGATGTACAGCGACTCTTCGCTTTTCGCCTGGCCCGGCACGGCTTTGAGTACGTCCTCGGGGAAATTCAGCGGACGATCATCGACTTCCGCGCTCAGACGCTCGACCCGCAGCAGCATCGACAGGCGATCGGCCTCGGTTTCGCCGACGTTGGAGGCAAAACGTGTGTCGTCGAGACGAATCAGCGGCGCGCCAGCCTCGACGATCTGGCCTTCCTTGACGAACAGCTCGGAGACGATACCGCCCTCCAGGTTTTGGATTTTCTGGATCTTCGACGACGGAATCGCCTTGCCGTCGCCCTTGGTCACTTCGTCGATCACGGCGAAGTTGGCCCAGAGCATGAGGAACACGAAAAAGCCGATGATCGCCCAGATGGTCAGGCGCACAACGCGCGGGGCGTCTTCGATCAGCGCCTTGTTGACCTCCGGCAGCGGCTGGCCCTGCAGCGAGGCAGAGCCCTTGAAGTAGCGACGGATCGACTCCTTGACACCGGACTTAAGCAACACTGATCTGCCCCTTCTTCAACGCTTCCATCACGGCGGCTTTCGGGCCGTCGGCGAGAATCTGCCCGCGATCGATCACCAGCAGGCGATCGACCAGCGACAACAGCGATGCCCGGTGCGTGACCAGCACCACGGTCTTGTTTTCAATCACTGCTGCGAGGCGTTGCTTGAGGCGTTCTTCGCCGGTGTTGTCCATCGCACTGGTTGGCTCGTCCATCAGCAAGATCGGTGGATTGAGCAACAGCGCCCGGGCCAGGGCGACGTTCTGCCGCTGGCCGCCGGAGAGGTTTTGCCCACGCTCGCCGACTTGCAGCTCGTAGCCTTGCGGGTGCAGACGGGCGAATTCGTGGACGCCGGCCAGTTCGGCGGCTTGCAGCACCAGCTCGTCTTCGACGTAACGCGCGCCGGACACCAGGTTGTCACGCAGGGTGCCGGACAGCAGCTGAATGTCCTGCGGCACGTAGCCGATGTTGTAGCGCAGTTCGCTGACGTCGATCTGGCGAATATCCACGCCGTCGACCAGCAAGGCACCGTCGTCCGGTTGGTACAGGCCCACCAGCAGTTTCGCCAGCGAACTCTTGCCCGAGCCGCTGCGGCCGATGATGCCGATCTTCTCGCCGGGACGGATGACCAGGTTGATGTTCTTCAGCGCAGGGTTCTGCTGGTCCGGGTAGGTGAAGCTGAGCTGACGGCATTCGATCGCACCCTGCAAAACCTTGCGGCTTAGCGGACGCTCTTCGAAATTGCGCTCCTGGGGCAGCTCCATCATCTGGTCGACCGAAGTCATGGTCACCCGCGCCTGTTGATAGCGCGTGAGCAGGCCGGACAGCGACGCCAGCGGGCTCAGCGCACGACCACTGAGCATGTAGCAGGCAATCAGCCCGCCCATGCTCAGGTTGCCGGCGATGATCTGGTATACGCCGAAGACGATCATGATCACCCCGGCCAGTTGCTGGATCAGCAAGGTGATGTTCATCGCCAGACCGGAGAGCATTTTCACTCGCAGCTCTAGGCGGCTGAGGGTGCCGATGGTCTGCTCCCACTGATACTGGCGCTCGCTTTCGGCGTTGTTGACCTTGACCGCGTCCAGACCGGCGAGGGTTTCGATCAGGCTCGACTGGCGCTCGGCGCCCAGCGCCATGGTCCGTTCCATGGTCGCGATCAACGGCTTCTGCAAGGCGTAGCCGATCAGCAGGGCAATCGGGAAAGCCAGCACCGGAATCCACACCAGATGCCCGCCGAGAATGGCGATGACGATGAAAATCAGGATGGTGAACGGCAGGTCGATCAGGCTGGTCAGGGTCAGCGACGCGAGAAAGTCGCGCAGGCTCTGAAACTCATGGATGTTCTGGGCAAAGCTGCCGACCCGCGCCGGGCGGTATTTCATCGCCATGCCGACAATGCGCTCGAACAGCGTGGCGGAGATGATCAGGTCGGTTTTCTTCCCGGCCAGATCCAGGCACAGGCTGCGCAGGCTCTTGAGGATCAAGTCGAAGATGTAAGCGCCGGTGATGCCCAGCGCCAGCACCCACAGGGTTGCTTCGGCCTGGTTCGGCACTACGCGGTCGTAGACGTTCATCACGAACAGCGGCGCGGCCATGGCGATGATGTTGATCAGAAAACTGGCGGCGATCGCATCGGCATACAGCCAGCGCGAACGCTTGAGGGTGTCGCGAAACCACGAGCGTGCGCGCGGGATCAGCGTGCCGTGGTTGACGTCGAACTTGTGCTGCGGCTGGGCGAAGAACACTTTGCCGGTGTAATCGTCGCTCAGCAGTTCGCGGCTGACCACAGACTCGCCGCCATCGCTTTCGCTGAGCAGCACTCGTGCTTCATTGTCGCCCTGCCAGCCGAGCAGAACGGCGCTGCGGCCATCCTTGAGCAGCAACAGCGCGGGCATGGCGATCGCCGGAATTTCTTCGAGTTTGCGCTGCAACACCCGCCCCTGCAGCCCGGCGCGAGCCGCTGCGCGCGGCAGCAACTCGACACTCAAACGTTGTTTGGGCAGCGGCAGGCCGGTGGTCAGCATCGCCGCGCTGGCAGGCTTCTGGTGCAGCATGCACAGGGCGAGCAGACCATCCAGCAACGGATCGTCATGCAACGCGCGTGGATCATGGCTGAGTTGAACTCGACTGACTTCTGATTCCACGCTCGACACTCTTTAACAGTTGAAAGGGATAACTCAGTTCATCCCAGGCAGCTGGACCTTGGGCTTCACGTCGTTCTGCACAACGGATGCCAACGGCGCGACCACTCCCTGGCTTTTGAGCAATTGGCCCATGGTCGCCTTGATTCGATACTGAGTAAATAACTGAATGTTCTTGATTTCCGCCAGACGCCGCGAGGCGGTAAACAGTTCGTTTTCGCTGTCGAGCAAATCCAGCAGGGTGCGTTCGCCGAGGCTGAATTGACGCTGGTAGGCGGTACGCACCGAGGTGCTGCGATCGACGTACTGCTGAGCGATCGGCACTTGGGCGTTGGCATTGTTCAGCGCGTTCCAGGCGAGGCCGAGCTCTTCATTCAACTGACGCAGGGCGTTGTTGCGGATGTCCAGCGCCTGGTTGGCCAGGTACGACTTGGATTCCAGATCGGCCTTGTTGCTGCCGCCGGAATACAAGTTAAAACGCATGCGCAGCATGGCCTGCCATTCGTTGTTGTGGCCGTTCTGACCATCGAGATCGTTGTCGGCGGAGCGGCCCAGTTCGGCATCGAAACGCGGGTAGAAGGTCGATTTGGCGGTGGCGAACTGCTTCTCGGCAGCGGCGATGTCCGACTCGGCGGAACGCAGGACCGGGCTGTTTTCCAGCATTTGCGCGCGGGCTTCATTGAGGTTGGCCGGCATCATCGCCATGAACGGCGCCGGGCGCTCGAGCTGGTCGGGCATCTGGCCGACGGCGCTGAGGAAGTTGGTTTCCGCGTCGGCGAGGTTGGTCTGTTCGGTGATCAGGTTGTTGCGGGCCTGGGCCATACGCGCTTCGGCCTGATCGAGGTCGGCACCGCTGCCGACGCCGCGCTGGGTGCGCAACTGGATCTGGTCGTAGATGCGCTGGTGGCTCTTGAGGTTCTCCTCGGCCAGACGCACGAATTCGCGACGGGTCAGCACGTCCAGATACACCTGGGCGACGGTCAGCGCAGTGCGCTCGGAAGTGCCCAGCAGCGAGTAAGCACGGGAGCTGACGTTGGCTTGTTGACGCGCGACTTCGTTGGATGTCGCAAAACCGTCAAAAACCATTTGCGAGAGACGTAAACTTGACTCGCTGCGGTTCAACGTCTCCCAGTGATTGCTTCCACCGTTCGCTCGCGTGGTCACACTGTCAGTGCCTTCACGGCCATAACCGCCCAGCAGATCGACCTTGGGCAGGTATCCCCCTTTCGCAGCCTTTAACTGATAATCCGCCGCCAATCGACTGTTGACCCCCGCCTGAATCTCCGGATGGACATCCAGCGCCTGTTGCATGGCTTCTGGTAAGGATTGTGCTTGTACAAAAGAGGCGGCGAGAGCGAAGGGAGCGGCAAGGAGCAAAAGCGAACGCATGGTTGGAATTTTCCCGGAACTTCTTGTCTTGAATCACAGCAGAAACGTGGTGCTGCGTCGGATGATGGCAACCCGAAAGACCGTATGTCGGAAAGTTCAAAACAGGAACTGGATGACAGGCTGAAGGACAGGTCGCCGCGGAAATATCAATGTGACATTAGTGGGGCGATTGTTTAGGATGGCTCCCAGAAGGTCAATAGTTTGGCATAAAGTTAATCGCGATAATTTATAGCCAGATTATTGACGGAAATACAGCGTCAATAAGTTATCCATTTATAGAAAGTACGTCCAGACTGAAGTGGCGCCGACGCCCGTCAGGTCCATGGAAGTCAACTGAATGTGACACCCCGGAGAGTCTTCAATGAGCAGTGTTGTTGCCGTCGTCAAAAGCATTGTCGGTCAGGTTTTCGTGGTGTCCCCAGAGGGCGTGCGTCGCGTACTCGTTGAAGGCGATCGCCTGTATGTCGGCGACCAGATCGATACCGGTCTGTCCGGCGCGGTGTCGCTGGAACTGGCCGATGGCCGCATGCTCGATCTGGGCCGTGACACCCAGTGGAGCGCCAGCTCGCCTGACTCCAGCACTGACCTGGCCGAAGCCACGGCGCAGGCTGCGCCTTCTGTAGAAGAACTGCAGCAAGCCATCGCCGCCGGTGTCGACCCGACCACCGCACTCGAATCCACCGCGGCCGGCCCGACCGCCGCAGGTACCGGTGGTGCTGCCGGTGGCGGTCACAGCTTCGTCATGCTCGACGCCACCGCTGGCCGCGTAGATCCGACCATTGGCTTCCCCACGGCGGGCATCAATTCTGCCGGGCAAGTCGCGCAGGACACCACGGGCGGCCTGACCACCGACACCACCACCAACGCACAGCGTGACTCGACCCTGAGCCTCAGCGCCACGCCGACCATCACCGAAGCCGGCGGCGTGCTGGTGTACACCGCGACCCTGACCCAGGCGCCGCTGACCGACCTGACTATCACCCTGTCCAACGGCGCAGTCATCGTCATTCCCGCCGGCGCCACCACCGGCACCGTCAACGTGCCGCTGGCACCGAACGACACGGTCTACAACGACCCGACCCAGATCGACGTGACCGTCACTGGCACCAGCGGCGGCAACGGCATCACCGTGACCCCGCCGACTATCCCGGCGACCACGCAAGTCACCGACACCGTCGACACCACTACCGTCACGTTGACGGCTGGTTCGAGCGTGACCGAAGGCGGCCAGATTACCTACACCGCGACGCTGACTAACCCGGCGCAAACTCCGGTCACCGTCACGCTGTCGAATGGCTCGACCATTACCATTGGCGCTGGCCAGACTACCGGCACCGTCAACGTGCCGACCCCAGCCAATGACGTTTACAACAATGGCAGCACCGTTACGACCACGATCACCGGGGCTACCGGCGGCAACTTCGAAAATCTGGTGCCGAACCCGACACCAGCCGTTACCACCATCACAGACTCGGTTGATAACACCGGCCTCACGCTGACCGCGACCAACAACATCGTCGAAGGCGGCCAGATCACCTACACAGCGACACTGACTAATCCAGCGCAAACGCCGGTAACCGTCACCCTGTCCAACGGTTCGACCATCACCATTGCTGCTGGCGAAACCGTGGGCACCGTCAACGTGCCGACTGCGGCCAACGACGTCTACAACAATGGCGGCACCGTCAGCACCACGATCACTGGCGCTACCGGTGGCAACTTCGAAAACCTGGTGCCGAACACCACACCAGCCGTTACCACCATCACAGATTCGGTCGACAACACCGGCCTGACCCTGACTGCGACCAACAACATTGTTGAAGGCGGTCAGATCACTTACACCGCGACACTGACCAACCCGGCGCAGACGCCGGTTACCGTCACCCTGTCCAACGGTTCGACCATCACCATTGCGGCAGGCGAAACCGTGGGCACCGTCAACGTGCCGACTGCGGTCAACGACGTCTACAACAATGGCGGCACCGTCAGCACCACGATCACTGGCGCTACCGGCGGCAACTTTGAAAACCTGGTGCCAAGCAACACGCCTGCGGTCACGACGATCACCGATTCGGTCGACAACACCGGCCTGACCCTGACTGCGACCAATAACATCGTTGAAGGCGGTCAGATCACTTACACCGCGACACTGACCAATCCGGCACAAACCCCGGTAACCGTCACTCTGTCGAACGGTTCGACCATCACCATTGCGGCTGGCGAAACCGTTGGCACCGTCAACGTGCCGACTGCGGTCAACGACGTCTACAACAATGGCGGCACCGTCAGCACCACGATCACTGGCGCTACCGGCGGCAACTTTGAAAACCTGGTGCCAAGCAACACGCCTGCGGTCACGACGATCACCGATTCGGTCGACAACACCGGCCTGACCCTGACTGCGACCAATAACATCGTTGAAGGCGGTCAGATCACTTACACCGCGACCCTGACCAACCCGGCGCAAACCCCGGTAACCGTCACTCTGTCCAACGGTTCGACCATTACCATCGCGGCTGGCGAAACCGTCGGCACCGTCAACGTGCCGACGGCGGCCAATGACGTTTACAACAATGGCAGCACCGTCAGCACCACGATAACTGGCTCCACCGGTGGCAATTTCGAAAATCTGGTGCCAAACACCACACCAGCCGTGACCACCATCACCGACTCGGTCGATGACACTGGCCTGACCCTGACCGCGACCAACAACATCGTTGAAGGCGGTCAGATCACTTACACCGCGACATTGACCAACCCGGCGCAAACCCCGGTAACTGTCACCCTGTCGAACGGTTCGACCATCACCATTGCAGCCGGCGAAACCGTCGGCACCGTCAACGTGCCGACTGCGGCCAACGACGTCTACAACAATGGCGGCACCGTCAGCACCACGATCACTGGCGCTACCGGCGGCAACTTTGAAAACCTGGTGCCAAGCGACACGCCTGCGGTCACGACGATCACCGATTCGGTCGACAACACCGGCCTGACCCTGACTGCGACCAATAACATCGTTGAAGGCGGTCAGATCACTTACACCGCGACACTGACCAATCCAGCGCAGACGCCGGTAACCGTCACTCTGTCGAACGGTTCGACCATCACCATTGCGGCTGGCGAAACCGTGGGCACCGTCAACGTGCCGACTGCGGCCAATGACGTCTACAACAATGGCAGCACCGTCAGCACCACGATCACTGGCGCTACCGGTGGCAATTTCGAAAATCTGGTGCCAAACACCACACCAGCCGTGACCACCATCACCGACTCGGTCGATGACACTGGCCTGACTCTGACCGCGACCAACAACATCGTTGAAGGCGGTCAGATCACTTACACCGCGACACTGACCAACCCGGCGCAAACCCCGGTAACCGTCACTCTGTCGAACGGTTCGACCATCACCATTGCTGCGGGCGAAACCGTCGGCACCGTCAACGTGCCGACTGCAGCCAACGACGTCTACAACAATGGCGGCACCGTCAGCACCACGATCACTGGTGCAACCGGTGGCAATTTCGAAAATCTGGTGCCAAGCAACACGCCTGCGGTCACCACGATTACCGATTCGGTGGATGACACTGGCCTGAGCCTCAGCGCCACCGGTTCCGTGGCCGAGGGTGGCCAGATCACCTACACCGCCACGCTGACGAATCCGGCCGGCACACCGGTAACCGTGACCCTGAGCAACGGCTCGGTGATCACCATTGATGCCGGCAAAACCACCGGCACCGTTACCGTTCCAGCGCCTGCCGATGACGTCTACAAGGACGCCGGCCAGGTCGAAGTCAGCATCAAGGACGCCACCGGCGGCAATTTCGAAAATCTGGTGCCGAACGCTACGCCGGCAGTGACCGAAATCACTGACACCGTCGATACCTCGACGGTGAAGCTGAGCGCAGACACCTCGGTTGCCGAAGGCGGCACCGTAACTTACACCGCCACCGTCGGCGCGCCAGTCACCGGCTCGCCTGTGGTCGTGACGTTGGCCAACGGCCAGAACATCACCATTGCCGTCGGCCAGACCACTGGCTCCATCACCTACACCGCACCGAACGATGCCTTGACCGGCAACGCTCCGCTGACCAATTCGATCACTGGCGTAAGCGGTGGCAACTACGAAAATCTGGTGGCGGACAAAACTCCAGTTTCGACCACCGTCACCGACGTTGCCGACACCACCAATCTGTCGCTGAGCGCGACCGCTTCCGTGGCTGAAGGCGGCCAGATCACTTACACCGCCACCTTGACCAATGCTGCTGGCTCGCCAGTGACCGTGACCTTGTCGAACGGCGCCGTCATCACCATCAAGGCAGGCGAAACCAGCGGTAATGTGACCTTCCCGGCTCCGTCCGACGACGTTTACAAAGACTCCGGCTCCGTGCAGGCAACCATCACCAGTGCCACCGGCGGCAATTTCGAGAACCTCGTTCCGAGCACCACGCCAGCGGTCACTCAAGTCACCGACACCATCGATACCTCGACGGTCAAATTGACCGCCGACACTTCGGTAGCCGAAGGCGGCACCGTCACCTACACCGCCACTGTCGGCGCGCCCGTCACCGGCTCGCCTGTTGTCGTGACCCTAGCCAACGGCCAGAGCATCACCATCGCCGTGGGCCAGACCACCGGTAGCGTCACCGCCCCGGTATCGAATGACGTGCAGATCGGTCACGCACCGCTGACCAACTCGATCACCAACGTCAGCGGCGGCAACTTCGAAAATCTGGTCGCCGACAAGACCCCGGTCAGCACCACCGTGACCGACACCGTCGACACCACCAGCGTCGCGCTGACTGCCACCGGCAACGTCAATGAAGGCGGGCAGATCACCTACACCGCGACGCTGAGCAACCCGGCCGGTACGCCGGTCACCGTTAACCTGAGCAACGGTTCGGTCATCACCATTGAAGCCGGCAAGACCACCGGCACCGTGACCGTTCCGGCACCTGCCGATGACGTCTACAAAGACGCCGGCAAAGTCGAAGTCACCATCAAGGACGCCACCGGCGGCAACTTCGAAAATCTGGTGCCGAGCACTACGCCTGCGGTGACCAACGTTGCCGACACGGTCAACACCACGCACCTGACCCTCAGCGCAGAAAGCTATGTGCTCGAAGGCTCTTCGATCACTTACACCGCAACGTTGACCAACGCCGCGCAAACGCCGGTAACCGTCAACCTGAGCAACGGCCAGACCATCACCATCGAAGCCGGCAAGACCAGCGGTTCGGTGACGATTGCCGCACCGAGCGATGACGTCTACAAGGACGTCAGCAAGCTCACCGTAACCATGACCGACGCCAGCGGTGGCAACTTCGAGAAACTCGACGTCAGCAAGACTCCGGTCAGCACCACGGTCAACGACACCGTCGACACAACCGCACTGACCCTGACCGCCAGCGATACCGTCAGCGAAGGTGGCCAGATCACCTACACCGCGACCCTGAGCAACCCGGCCGGCACTGCGATGACGGTGACCCTGGCCAACGGCGCGGTGATCAACATCGCGGCCGGTGCTACCAGCGGCTCGGTGAATTTCCCGGCGCCCGCCAATACGCCGTACATCGATGGCAGCAACGTGCGGACGGCGATCGCCAGCCACAGCGGCGGCAATTTCGAGCGCGTCGAGGCCGATCGTTCGGCTGTGGTGACCAAAGTCACCGACGCCGTCGACACCACCAACATCAGCCTGAGCGCCACCGGCAGCGTTGCCGAGGGCGGCTCGATCGTCTACACCGCCACCCTGAGCAATCCGGCCGGCACCGCCATGAGCGTGACCCTGAGCAACGGCGCGGTGATCAACATTGCCAAAGGCGCGAGCACCGGCAGCGCAACCGTCGCCGCCCCCGCCGATGACGTGTACAAGGACGCCGGCAAGGTCGATGCGAGCATCACCAAGACCAGCGGCGGCAACTTTGAAAATCTGGTGATCGACAAGACGCCTGCGGTAACTGATGTCACCGACACCATCGACAACAGCACCGTTGCGCTGACCGCCAGCGCCAGTGCGGTGGAAGGCGGCGTGGTTGTCTACACCGCGTCCGTGACCGCACCGGTCACCGGTTCGCCAGTGCTGGTGACCCTGTCCAACGGCCAGACCATCACCATTCCGGTCGGCGCCAGCAGCGCCAGCGTCAACTTCACCGCGCCGAACGATGCACAGGCCGGCGGCAACACCCTGAGCGTGAAAATCGACGGCGCCAGTGGTGGCAATTACGAAAATCTCGTCGCCGACCAAACCCCGGCGGTGACCTCGGTAACCGACGTCGCCGACACCACCAACCTGTCGCTGTCCGCGACCGGCTCCGTGGCCGAGGGCGGTTCGATTGTCTACACCGCAACCCTGAGCAACCCGGCCGGCACGCCAGTGACCGTGAGCCTGAGCAACGGCGCGGTGATCACCATCGAGGCCGGCAAAACCAGCGGCACCGTCACCGTTCCGGCACCTGCCGACGACGTCTATAAAGACGCTGGCAAAGTTGAAGTCACGATCAAGGACGCCACCGGCGGCAACTTCGAAAACCTGGTGCCAAGCACCACGCCAGCGGTCACCGATGTCACCGACACCGTCGACACCTCGACGGTCAAACTGACCGCGACCGAAACCGCGGCCGAAGGCGGTACTGTCACCTACACCGCCACGGTTGGGGCGCCGGTCACCGGTTCGCCTGTGGTCGTGACCCTGGCCAATGGTCAGAACATCACTATCGAAGTCGGCAAGACCAGCGGCAGCGTGAGCACCACCGCGCCGAACGACGTCCTCGCCGGCCACGCGCCGCTGACCAACTCGATCACCAACGTCAGCGGCGGTAATTTCGAAAATCTTGTCGCCGACCAGACCCCGGTCAGCACCACCGTGACCGACACCGTCGACACCACCAACCTGTCGCTCAGCGCGACCGGCGCGGTGAACGAAGGCGGCCAGATTACCTACACCGCGACTTTGAGCAACGCCGCCGGCACACCGGTCACCGTGACCCTGTCGAACGGTGCGACTATCCTCATCGAGGCCGGCAAAACCACCGGCACCGTGACCGTCGATGCACCGAAAGACGACGTCTACAAAGACGCCGGCAGCGTTGAAGCGACCATCCAGAGCGCAACCGGCGGCAACTTCGAAAACCTCGTCGCCAGCACAGCGCCGGCGGTGACTACGGTCAACGACACCATCGACACCACCACCGTGTCGCTGAGCGCCACTGCGAACGTCGCTGAAGGCGAAACCGTGGTCTACACCGCCACGGTGGGCGCGCCAGTGACCGGTTCGCCGGTCACCGTCAGCCTGTCCAACGGCCAGACCATCACCATCGCCGTTGGCGAAACCACCGGCAGCGTCAACTACGTCGCGCCGAACAGCCCGCTGGCGGGCGGCAGCTCGTTGAGCGTGACCATTGATGACGCCACGGGTGGCAATTACGAAAAACTGGTGGTCGACGGCAAGTCCGCAGACACCGTGGTTTCCGACACTACCGACACCACCAATCTGAACCTGAGCGCCAGCGACTCGGTCGCCGAAGGCGGCCAGATCACCTACACCGCAACCCTGACCAACCCGGCCGGCACACCGGTCACCGTGACCCTGTCGAACGGCGCCACGATCACTATCGATGCAGGCAAAACCACCGGCACCGTGACCGTCGACGCACCGAAAGATGACGTCTATAAAGATGCCGGCAAAGTCGAAGTGACCATCGAGGGTGCGACCGGCGGCAACTTCGAGAACCTGGTGCCAAGCGCGGTTCCAGCGGTGACCAATGTCACCGATACCATCGACACTTCGACCGTCAAACTGACCGCCGATACTTCGGTGGCTGAAGGCGGCACCGTGACTTACACCGCCACCGTCGGCGCGCCAGTCACCGGCTCGCCTGTGGTCGTGACTCTGGCCAACGGCCAGACCATCACCATCGGCGTCGGCCAGACTACCGGCACCGCAACCGCTGTTGCTGCGAACGATGCGTTGGCCGGCAACGCCCCGATCACCAACTCGATCACTGGCGTAACTGGCGGCAATTTCGAAGATCTGGTTGCAGACAAAACTCCAGTTTCAACTTCTGTCACGGACGTTACCGACACCACCAACCTGTCGCTCTCGGCGACCGGTTCTGTGGCTGAAGGTGGCTCGATCGTTTACACCGCTACGCTGACCAACGCCGCTGGCTCGCCAGTGACCGTGACCTTGTCGAACGGCGCTGTCATCACCATCAAAGCAGGCGAAACCACCGGCAATGTGACCGTTGCGGCACCGTCCGATGACGTTTACAAAGACGCCGGTTCCGTCCAGGCGACGATCACCAGCGCCACCGGCGGCAACTTCGAAAACCTGGTACCAAGCACTGCTCCGGCCGTGACGACAGTCACCGACACCATCGATACCTCGACCGTCAAACTGACCGCCGATACTTCGGTCGCTGAAGGCGGCACCGTGACTTACACCGCCACAGTCGGCGCTCCGGTCACCGGCTCGCCAGTTGTGGTAACTCTGGCCAACGGTCAGACCATCACCATCGGCATTGGCCAGACTACTGGCACTGCAACTGCTGTTGCTGCGAACGATGCGCTGACCGGCAACGCCCCGATCACCAACTCGATCACAGGCGTAACTGGCGGCAATTTCGAAGATCTGGTTGCAGACAAAACTCCAGTTTCGACTTCTGTCACGGACGTTACCGACACCACCAACCTGTCGCTGAGTGCGACCGGTTCCGTGGCCGAAGGTGGCTCGATCGTTTACACCGCTACGCTGACCAACGCCGCTGGCTCGCCAGTGACCGTGACCCTGTCGAACGGTGCTGTGATCACCATCAAGGCTGGCGAAACCAGCGGTAATGTGACCGTTCCGGCACCGTCCGATGACGTCTACAAAGATGCCGGTTCCGTCCAGGCAACGATCACTAGCGCTACCGGTGGCAACTTCGAGAATCTGGTACCGAGCACAGCTCCGGCCGTGACGGCTGTCACCGACACCATCGATACCTCGACAGTCAAACTGACCGCCGACACTTCGGTGGCTGAAGGCGGCACCGTGACCTACACCGCCACAGTCGGCGCTCCGGTCACCGGCTCGCCAGTTGTGGTAACTCTGGCCAACGGCCAGACCATCACCATCGGTGTCGGCCAGACTACTGGCACTGCAACCGCTGTTGCTGCGAACGATGCGCTGACCGGCAACGCCCCGATCACCAACGCCATCACCAACGTCAGCGGCGGCAATTTCGAGAATCTCGTCGCCGACAAGACCCCGGTCAGCACCACCGTGACCGACACCGTCGACACCACCAATCTGTCTTTGAGCGCCACCAACTCGGTGGCCGAAGGTGGCCAGATCACCTACACCGCGACCCTGACCAACGCCGCTGGCTCGCCAGTGACCGTGACCCTGTCGAACGGCGCCGTGATCACCATCAAGGCTGGCGAAACCACCGGCACCGCAACTGTTCCTGCACCGTCCGACGACGTTTACAAAGACGCCGGTTCCGTCCAGGCAACGATCACTAGCGCTACCGGTGGCAACTTCGAGAATCTGGTACCGAGTACAGCTCCGGCCGTGACGACTGTCACCGACACCATCGATACCTCGACCGTCAAATTGACCGCCGATACCTCGGTGGCTGAAGGCGGCACGGTCACCTACACCGCCACTGTGGGTGCTCCGGTCACCGGCTCGCCTGTGGTCGTGACTCTGGCCAATGGCCAGACCATCACCATCGGCGTCGGCCAGACCACTGGCACCGCAACCACTGTTGCTCCGAACGATGCGCTGACCGGCAACGCGCCGATCACCAACTCGATCACAGGCGTGAGCGGCGGCAACTTCGAAGAACTGGTGGCGGACAAAACACCGGTTTCGACCACTGTTACGGATGTTAACGACACCACCAATCTGTCGCTCAGCGCCAGCAACTCGGTGGCTGAAGGTGGCCAGATCACCTACACCGCGACCTTGACCAACGCCGCTGGCTCGCCAGTGACCGTGACCTTGTCGAACGGCGCCGTGATCACCATCAAGGCTGGTGAAACCACCGGCACCGCAACCGTTCCTGCACCGTCCGATGACGTCTACAAAGACGCCGGTTCCGTCCAGGCGACGATCACCAGTGCCACCGGTGGTAACTTCGAAAATCTCGTGCCGAGCACCACTCCAGCGATCACTCAGGTCACTGACACCATCGATACTTCGACCGTCAAACTGACGGCTGATACTTCGGTGGCTGAAGGCGGCACCGTGACTTACACCGCAACCGTCGGTGCGCCAGTTACCGGTTCTCCTGTCGTCGTGACATTGGCCAACGGCCAGACCATCACCATTGGCGTCGGTCAGACTACTGGCACTGCAACCGCTGTTGCTGCGAACGATGCGCTGACCGGCAACGCGCCGATCACCAACTCCATCACTGGCGTAACCGGCGGCAACTTCGAAGATCTGGTGGCGGATAAAACACCGGTTTCGACCACTGTTACGGATGTCAACGACACCACCAATCTGTCGCTCAGCGCCAGCAACTCGGTGGCTGAAGGTGGCCAGATCACCTACACCGCGACCTTGACCAACGCCGCTGGCTCGCCAGTGACCGTGACCTTGTCGAACGGCGCCGTGATCACCATCAAGGCTGGTGAAACCACCGGCACCGCAACCGTTCCTGCACCGTCCGATGACGTCTACAAAGACGCCGGTTCCGTCCAGGCGACGATCACCAGTGCCACCGGTGGTAACTTCGAAAATCTCGTGCCGAGCACCACTCCAGCGATCACTCAGGTCACTGACACCATCGATACTTCGACCGTCAAACTGACGGCTGATACTTCGGTGGCTGAAGGCGGCACCGTGACTTACACCGCAACCGTCGGTGCGCCAGTTACCGGTTCTCCTGTCGTCGTGACATTGGCCAACGGCCAGACCATCACCATTGGCGTCGGCCAGACTACTGGCACTGCAACTGCTGTTGCTGCGAACGATGCGCTGACCGGCAACGCCCCGATCACCAACTCGATCACAGGCGTAACTGGCGGCAATTTCGAAGATCTGGTTGCAGACAAAACTCCAGTTTCGACTTCTGTCACGGACGTTACCGACACCACCAACCTGTCGCTCTCGGCGACCGGTTCTGTGGCTGAAGGTGGCTCGATCGTTTACACCGCTACGCTGACCAACGCCGCTGGCTCGCCAGTGACCGTGACCCTGTCGAACGGTGCTGTGATCACCATCAAGGCTGGCGAAACCAGCGGTAATGTGACCGTTCCGGCACCGTCCGATGACGTCTACAAAGACGCCGGCTCCGTGCAGGCGACGATCACCAGTGCCACCGGCGGCAATTTCGAGAACCTCGTTCCGAGCACTGCTCCAGCGGTGACGACAGTCACTGACACCATCGACACGTCGACCGTCAAACTGACCGCCGATACTTCGGTGGCTGAAGGCGGCACCGTGACTTACACCGCCACCGTCGGCGCGCCGGTAACCGGTTCGCCTGTCGTCGTGACTCTGGCCAACGGCCAGACCATCACCATCGGCGTCGGCCAGACCACTGGCACCGCAACCGCTGTTGCTGCGAACGATGCGCTGACTGGCAACGCTCCGATCACCAACTCGATCACTGGCGTAACCGGCGGCAACTTCGAAGATCTAGTCGCCGACAAAACTCCGGTTTCGACTTCTGTCACCGACGTTACCGACACTACAAATCTGTCGCTCAGCGCCACCAACTCGGTGGCCGAAGGTGGCCAGATCACGTACACCGCGACCCTGACCAACGCCGCAGGCTCGCCTGTAACCGTGACCCTGTCGAATGGCGCTGTGATCACCATCAAGGCTGGCGAAACCAGCGGTAATGTGACCGTTCCGGCACCTTCCGATGACGTCTATAAAGACGCCGGCTCCGTGCAGGCGACCATCAGCAAAGCTACCGGTGGCAACTTCGAAAACCTGGTACCGAGCACCACGCCAGCAGTGACCAGCGTCACCGACACCATCGATACCACCACCGTAAAACTGAGCGCAACCGCCACAGCGGCAGAAGGCGGCAACGTCGTCTACACCGCGACCGTCGGCGCGCCAGTCACCGGTTCGCCAGTGGTGGTCACTTTGGCCAACGGCCAGAACATCACCATCGCGGTCGGCCAGACTACCGGCACCGTAACTGCCGTCGCACCGAACGATGCGTTGACCGGCAACGCTCCGCTGACCAACTCGATTACCAACGTCAGCGGCGGCAATTTCGAAAACCTCGTCGCCGACAAGACTCCGGTCAGCACCACCGTGACCGACACCGTCGACACCACCAATCTGTCGCTCAGCGCCAGTAACTCGGTGGCCGAAGGTGGCCAGATCACTTACACCGCGACCCTGACCAACGCCGCTGGCTCGCCAGTGACCGTGACCCTGTCGAACGGTGCCGTGATCACCATCAAAGCGGGCGAAACCACCGGCACCGTGAACGTTCCAGCGCCAGCTGACGACGTCTACAAAGACGCCGGCACCGTGCAGGCGACCATCAGCAGCGCCACCGGTGGCAACTTCGAAAAACTGGTATCGAGCACCACGCCAGCGGTGACCAGCGTCACCGACACCGTCGACACCACCACCGTCAGCATCACTGGCAGCAGCTCGGTGACCGAAGGCCAGACCGCCAGCTATACCGTCAGCCTCAATCACCCGGCGCAGACCGAAGTGACCCTGAAAATCGTCTACAGCGGCACTGCTGCCGACGGTTCGGACTTCACCGGCGTGTACACCGTGAAGATCCCGGCGGGCGCCAGCAGCGCGCAGTTCAACGTCGTCACCCTCGATGACAAGATCACCGAAGGCACCGAGAACTTCGTGGTCAAGATCGATTCGGCTACCGGCGGCAACTTCGAGAACCTCGCGGTCAGCAGCACCAATGGCAGCGTCAGCACCTCGATCATCGACAACGATGCGCCACCGGTGCTGGATCTGGATGCCAACAACTCCAGCGGTGCGACCGGTGCCGATTACAAAGTGACGTTCACCGAGAACACCCCGGGCGCCGGCGTGTCGATCGCTGACACCGACATCAGCATCACCGACCCGGACAGCACGATGCTGACCGGCGCCACTGTGGTACTGACCAACCGTCAGGACGGCGATGCGCTGAATCTGGGCAACAGCGTCAACGGCATCACCATCAATGCCAACAGCACCAACGGCACGGTGACCCTGACCCTCTCGGGTAACGCGACCCTGGCCGACTACATGCAGGCCATCAAGAACATCAGCTTCACCAACAGCAGCGAAAACCCGAGCACCGTGCCACGGGTCATCACTGTGACGGTGACTGATGGCGGCAATTACTCCAACACCGCGACGACCACAGTCAACGTGGTGGCGGTCAACGATGCACCGGTCGCTGCGCCAAACAATGTCACCGGCACCGAAGACACGCCGCTGGTACTCGGCTGGTCGACCTTTGGCGTCAGCGATGTCGACAGCCCGGCGAGCAGCCTCGGCATCAAGATCACGCAGCTGCCGGGCGAGGGCAAACTGCAGTATCTGGACGGCTCGACCTGGAAGGATGTTGCCAACAACCAGACCTTCAGCAAGGCCGACATCGACGCCGGCAAGCTGCGCTTCCTGCCGGATGCCAACGAGTCGGGCACCAACGGTTACGGCGGCACCGGTCTGGGCAACAATCAGGCGGACTACGCACAGATCAAGTTCCAGCCTACCGATGGCCAAGCTCTGGGCAGCACCGGCACGGTGAAGATCGACATCACGCCAGTGGCGGATGCGCCGACCGTAGCCGTGGCTGACAACAGCGTGAAATCCACTGGCCTGATCAAGGAAGTCTGGACCGGTCTGTCGGGCCTGGGCACTGACGGCAGCGGCGCTAACTCGACCACCCTGAAAAACGTCATCGATGCCGCCGGCAAACCGAACTCCAGCGGCAACGTCACCAACGTGCAGTCTGACGGCAGTGTCGCCGCCGGTACGGCGTCGAAGACCTCTGGCCTGATCTACCTGGAAGCCGGCAAGACCTACAGCTTCAGCGGCGTGGCCGATGACAGCCTGCTGATCACCATCGGCGGCAAGAACGTGGCGTCGGGTACCTGGGGCGCGGGCGGTGCGATCAATGGTTCGTTCACCCCGACCACCAGCGGTTATTACACCCTCGACATCTATCACCACAACCAGAGCGGCCCGGGCAGTTACGACGTCAACCTGTCGGTCAACGGCGGCACGCCAATCGATCTGAGCAACGCCGGCGTGCCGATCTACACCGGTGTGCAGGATCTGATCAACTCGGGCGTGACCGTCTCCGATCTGCACGGCACCAACGGCGAAGGTTATTACGACGGCTACAAGCTCAACACCGGCGCTGAAGGCACCACGTTGAAACTGTCGGCAATCAGCACCGCGCTGACCGACACCGACGGCTCGGAAACCCTGAGCGTGAAGATCAGCGGTGCACCGGTCGGTTCGGTGCTCAGCGATGGAGCGGGGCATACCTTCACCGTTACCGCGAGCAATGGCGAAGCCAACGTCACCGGCTGGAACCTCGGCTCTCTGACCGTGACTCCGCCGACCTACTACAACGGCCAGTTCAACCTGACCGTGACCTCGACGTCCACCGAACAGGTCGGTGGCTCCGCGAGCAGCACCGCGACCATTCCGGTCACGGTAGTGCCTGCGGTGTACAACGCGGTCACCGCCACCTCGGGTGATGACAACGTCATCGGCACCGACGCCAACGACATCATCGTCGCTGACATCGGCGGCCTGACCGTGGTGCCGGGCACCAACTACAACATTGCGTTTATGGTCGACAGCTCGGGCAGCATGAGCACTTCGTCGCTGAACGCCGCGAAAGACTCGCTGACCTCGGTGTTCAACAGCCTCAAGCAAAGCCTGGGCGGCAGCAACTCGGGCACGGTGAACATATTCCTGGTGGACTTCGATACCCAGGTCAACAAATCGGTGTCGGTGAATCTCAACGACCCGAACGCGCTGACGATGCTCAAAGCCGTACTCAACTCGATGGGCTCTGGCGGCGGTACCAACTATGAGGACGTGTTCAAGACCACGGCCAACTGGTTCCAGAGCGCCGACGCAGTGGCCAACACCGGGGCGAAGAACCTCACGTACTTCATCACCGATGGCCAGCCGACTTACTACCAGACCGGCGAGCAGACCAACCCGACGCTGTATGGCAACGTGAAACTCGACAGCGTGGTAAACACCAGCAACTACAAGCAGGGCGACACGTTCAGCACCTACATCGACAACTCGCACTACCTGACCATCAACAGTGCCGGCAGCGTTGTGCTGCAAACCTACAACTCGTGGTGGGGCTGGAGCAGCGAGACCCTGGGCACGATTCATGCGCAGGGCGACGGTACTTATGAATTGTCGAACCTCGCGGGTACCGGCAACAGCACCAACTCGTCGACGACCAGCAACTCGACCAGCGGCTTTGCCTTGTTGAGCGGGTTGTCGAGCGTCGAAGCCATTGGTCTGAACAACGACGTCAGCCTCAACGACCTCAAGCCGTACGATTCGGACAAAACGCCGCAAACCAACATCGATCCGAAGGATCTGGCCAACTCGATCATCGGCCATACCGAAGCGACGATGCCGGGTAACGACACCGTCAACGGTGGCGAAGGCAACGACATCCTGTTCGGCGATCTGGTCAGCTTCAACGGCATTGCCGGCGAGGGTTACCAGGCGATGCAGGCGTTCGTCGCCAAAGAAACCGGCGTCGACGTCAGCAAAGTCACCACCAGCAACGTGCACCAGTACATCACCGAGCACTATCAGGCGTTCGATGTGTCCGGCGCGCACGACGGCAACGACACGCTGCTCGGTGGCGCAGGCAATGACATCCTGTTCGGCTCGGGCGGCAACGACCTGCTCGACGGCGGCAAAGGCAATGACATCCTGCTCGGCGGCACCGGCAACGACACGCTGATCGGCGGTCAGGGCAACGACATCCTCATCGGCGGTTCCGGTGGCGACACCTTCGTCTGGAAATCGGGCGACACCGGTAGCGATGTGATCAAGGATTTCAAAGCCAGCGAAGGCGACCGCATCGACCTGCGCGACCTGTTGCAGGGCGAGACCGGCAGCACGATCGACAACTTCCTGAAGATCACCACAGTGGATGGCACGTCGTCGCTGCAAGTCAGCTCGGCGGGCAAATTCAACTCGGGCGATGCCGCTGCGGCCACGCCGGACGTGACGATCAAACTGGAAGGCAACAATTGGGCGAGCGCCAACCTGCACAACCTGATTGCCGGCAGCGATCCGACCATCAAGGTCGATCACAACAACAGCTGAGGCTGAAACAACAACGGCCGCCTCTTGTGAGGCGGCCGTCGCGTTTGCGGGCAATGTAGCGGTGACGATTTGATCGGCGCCCCGCATACTGGCGCGCAGTTGGCTATGCTGCTGACAGCATGACGCTGTTCATTTGTGAGGGATGCTCAATGTTTTACGTGCAACGCGATGCGCAAGGCCAGTTGATTCGCGTGGAAGCTGCGGCGTACGCCGAGGCCACGGAAACGCTGCCCGCCGATAACCATGAGATTCAGGCGTGGTACGCCAACGAAGCCGTGGAAAACAGCCTCAAACAGCTCAAGCAGAGCGACTTTGAAATGATTCGGGTACTCGACGACCTGATTCAGGTGCTGACCCAGAAAGGCGTGATCCGCGTCACTGACCTGCCAGCGGCGGCCCAGGCCAAACTGATGGACCGCACCCAGGCACGTGAAGCGTTGGGCGGGTTGAGCCAGTTGATCGATGAGGATGAGGGTGGGTTGATCTGATCCTCCCAGGATCCAAAGCTTACCCTCACCCCAGCCCTCTCCCTGAGGGAGAGGGGGCCGATCGAGGTGTCTTGCGCTATCCATCGACCTGAGCGATCGAGTCGATTTTGGATTCAGTGGAGCTCTTGCACGTCGGCGTATCTCGTAAATATCCCACGGTCAGTCCCCTCTCCCTCTGGGAGAGGGTTAGGGTGAGGGCGCTTATTGGCTCACCCCCAAGGCTTCGGCTCACCGAGCAACTGCCCCTGCACGCCATACAAGCCCATCTCGCGAATCACTGACAACTCCCCTTCAGTCTCGACCCGCTCGGCAATCAGCGGCAGATCGATGCTGTGCGCCGCGCGCTGGATCGCTTCGATGAACAGGCGCTTGTCGCTCTCCTGATCGATCGCCCGAATGTAGCTGCCATCGATCTTCAAATACGCCAGACCCAACCGCGCCAGGTTGCCGATCATGCTGAAGCGCCCGCCGAAGCGTTGCAGGCTCAGCGAGAAACCGAGCTCGCGCAGGCGTCGGGTCAACTGCTCCAGCACCGCCTGTTCAGGCAATTGCTCCTCGCCGATTTCCAGAGTCAGACGCGCGCCGAGATTGGAATGCGCGCGCAGAATCTCGAAGACCTTGTTCAGCGCCTGCGGGTCGGCCAGCGTCGCCGAGGACAGGTTCAGCGCCAGCGAATCCTCGTGCCCCTTCATCTGCTCGAGCACGCGTTCGAGCATCAGCCGGTCAAGCCGCGCGGTCCAGCCGAAGCGCTCCAGCCACGGCAGAAAGCGCCCGGCGGGAATGGTCTGGCCCTGCTCGTCGAGCAGGCGCGACAGGACCTTGTAATGCAGCACCAGTTGCGTGTCCTGCGCGGCGACCACCGGTTGGAAATACAACTCGAAACGCTGCTGACTCAAAGCCTGATCCAGCAGTCGATGCCAAGCGTGATGGTCGTCACCGACCTCCGCCACCAGACTCTGATCGATGCACGCCCAATTCTGCTCGCCCTGCCCTTCGGCCTGCGCGAGTGCCTGATCGCCCAGTGTCAGCACCGCTTGCGGGGAGTCGCCGTGAGCGAAGGGCGCCAGCCCGATCGAAGCCACCGCCGGCACATCGGTCGCGCCAGTGGCATGCAGGCTGCTCAATGCATTGTCGAGATTCTGCGCCAGTTGCAGCGCTTCCTCACGCACCAGCCCCGGCGCCAGCACGGCGAATTCACCGCCGCGAATACGCGTGACCAAGTCCTGGGTTTGTGGATATCTGGCGCACTCGCGGGTCAGTTGCTCACCGACAGCCTTGAGCAATTGGTCGGTACGCTGGCCGCCGAGACGCTGGTTGAGCCCGGCCAGATCCTTGACCCGCAACAGCAGCAAATAACCGGAACTGGCCTGCTCCGGGTTGCTCACACGGTTGTTCAGTTGCATCTCGAAATAACGACGGTTGGCCAAGCCGGTGAGGTTGTCCTGATAGGACTCGGTACGCAGTTTTTCACTGCGCTCGGCCTGCTCCTGAAACAGCGTCTTGAGCTTCTCGACCATTTGATTCATCGCCTGCACCACGCGACGCAATTCAGGCGTGCGCGGCAGATCCGGCAGGCTGAGAAACTCGCGGCGGGCAATCGCATGGGACTGCTGAACCATGTAATCGAGGGGCTTCAACTGCCGACGCAGCAACAGCGCGCCGAGCACCGCACTCAATGCACCGCAGATCAGCAACCAGCCAAGGCTGCCCAGTGCGCTCTGCCATAGCTTGGCCACGGCGAACATCGGATGGCTGACCACCTCGACCCGCGCCGCCTGCTCCCAGCCACGGCTGACCAGCGCATCGCCACCGGCCGGCTCGAGGCCGATCAGTTTGACGAACCAGTCCGGCACATTGCTCACCGCCGGGGTACCGCTGCGCTCGACAATGGTCTGCTCGGTCTTCACGTCGACCACGCGGATGCTCGCGTAATAACCGCTGTCGAAAATCGAACTGACCAGCAGCTCGACCATCGCCGGATCGTCGATATTCGGCGTCAGCGACAATGCCAGCGCCGTCGCCGCGTCCTGTGCGTGGGAGCGCAACTGGTTGACGTACTGGGTGCGCGAGCTCTCCAGGCTGACCATGAAGCTGCCGGTGAAGGCCACGACCAGGAACAGACAGATAGCGATCAACAGCTGTTTGAACAAAGACATCTGAGCGCGTGCTCCTAGTTAGTCGTCTCGACCGGAAAACCTTCGGCCTGCATTTTTTTCAGCACATCCTGCCAGCGCGACAGGCGTTTGGTGTCGCCGACCTTCTTATTGCCCTTGGCGCCCGGCAGATACAAACCTTCGGCATTGAAAGAGTAGACCGGCAGCAAATCGGTTCGCTGCGCCGCCGGCTGGATCGGATCGATCAGGCTGTCGAGCACCAGCGGCATGGCATCGGGGGTCGCATAGTACGTCAACACCATGTGCGCGCGGTTCTGCCGCAGCGCCTTGACGTAGGTGATGCGCAGCTTGTCACTGGAAACGCCGAGATGGCGCAGGCTGAAATACTTGGCGATGGCGTAGTCTTCGCAGTCGCCGGCGCCCTTCCACAGCGCTTCGATCGGGGTTTCCCAGTAATCCACTTCGCGCCACAGATCGATGTCTTCGACGTAACGCACCTGCTTGTTGAAGAACAGGTTCACCACTTTGAGCTTGTCCATCTCACTGGCCTGCTTCTGCGTCGCCAGCAGATTCTGCCAGGCATCGATGCGCTGCTGCCCGGCGCCCAGTGGCCCATAAAGAGCAGTGGCCTTGCGGCTGATCGCGGAAAAATCCCAATCGGCGTGCAGACCGCCCAGCATGACGCCGGCCAGCAGCAATGCGCAGCCAAGCCAGCGCAAGGTCCGAGGGATCGCGAAACGTACCGCCACTGCAGGTTTCCAGAAGGACAGATAGAAAGCGTTTGATGGTGAAGCTTAGCCCGGCAAAAAACAATGGCACCGTGAGATCATCGAAGACACGCTAGACTTGAGATTGCCGCGCAACGTTTTACAAGGTTTGACAACCTGTAGAGCAATCACTAGTGTCATTTGGATCCAAATATTGCGACCTACAGGGTGTGTTGTCGTGACTCAGAAGCCCAAACCGCTGCACAGCATCAAAGTCGAAGGACCGATTCCTGCGCATCTGGCCCGGTCGGTGATTGAAGAAACCCTGCGCTCGGCTATTCTCGATGGCCGCCTGCCCTGTGGCACTGCGCTGCGCCAGCAGGATCTGGCCGATCTGTTCGGGGTCAGTCGCATGCCGGTGCGCGAAGCCTTGCGTCAGCTCGAAGCGCAGGAGCTGCTCAGCGTCACCACGCACAAAGGCGCCGTAGTCGCACCGCTGATCCAGGGCGATGCCGCTGAAACCTACGAGTTGCGCATTTTGCTCGAATCCGAGGCATTGCGGCAGTCCATTCCGCTGCTGACTGAGGCCGAGCATCAACTCGCCGCCGGCTACATCGAAGAACTGGAAGCGCAGCACGACTACAACGAGATCGGCCGCCTCAACCGTCTGTTCCACATGGCCCTGTACAGCAAGGCGCCCAATCAGCGACTGCTGCGTCTGGTGGAAGACGGTCTGAATGAAGAAGAACGTTTTCTGCGTTTCAATCTGGAAGCCATGGGCCTGGGCAAGCTGTCCCAGGATGACCATCGCGCCATGCTCCAGGCCGTGATCGAGCGGGACATCCCGCGCTCGCTCGAAATGCTGGAGCAGCACCTCAACCGTGGCGTCGAGGTCATCACCCGCTACCTCGCGACTCCCGCCGCACAGAAGCGCCACACCGCACGCTGATATCTCGTACGTCGAATAATCCCCTTACAAATCTTCGCGACCGCTCTGCTGCCGGGTCTGGCAGCGGATCGGCGTGCCCGCTGGCGACCGCCCCGACCCTGCCGACGCGTTTCTGCTGCCCGCCGATGACCAATCGGTAATAGCCCTGACGGCAATTTACCCGCACTCTTCCAGCGCCACCCCTACAGAACGGGGACGCGCCGCCCTGACGGCACAGTCCCCGCAACAGGAACCTACGGAAGGAGCCTTGTCACGGGAAACAGGAAGTCATGGCGCCGGTCCCGGCCAACTTTCGCCCCCTTTGAATTCATAAACTTCCCTTGTTTAAAAAGTTGCTTCGAGTGAGGCATTCACTCTTGTTATCGATTTTGGCTGTTATTAGCCGAAAGGAGTAACTACGCCCAAATAAAACTTGATCCGAAAGTTTTATAGGCAACTGTCATATTCAAAAAACAGCCAACTTAAAATAATTGAAAATAAACTTGTTAAATGCATTTGCCCTGTATTAGTTTTTCTCTCGCCAGGTTTGAACTTCGCCGTTCAGCGCGGCATACCTTACGCAGCAGATGTAGCAACCGTGGCGCCGCAACGGCGCCACAGCGCAATCAATATTTGCCCGATTAATTTGCTATCCAACTTGCTCGACCGCTTACAGCAACTGAAAAGAACCGTGCACTTCATATCACTGATAAAGGACATCATGATGCCTACTAAGCAGCAACTCGCCTTGAAGAAAGCCGAACTGAGTATTCACCCGATCTTTTCCGAGATTACTTCGTTATCGGTATTACGCCGTTTCATGGAAACCCATGTATTTGCCGTATGGGACTTCATGTCGCTGACCAAGCGCCTGCAACAGGAACTGACCTGCACGCGTTTACCCTGGTTGCCGCCGCGCGATCCCCACGCCGCTCGGTTGATCAACGAGATCGTGCTGGGCGAGGAATCGGACGATCGCCTCGATGCCGGCCATTACAGCCACTTCGAGTTGTACCTGGATGCGATGCGCGAAATCGGCGCGAGCACCACGGCGGTAGAGCGCTTTGTCGCCCTGCAGCAGGAAGGCGTGAGTTATGACGTCGCGTTGCAGAGCGTCGACGTCGACCCGGCGGCGGCACAGTTTGTCCGCGATACCTTGCGCATTGCCCTGGAGGCGCCGGGACACAGCGTTGCCGCCGCGTTCCTGCACGGTCGCGAGAGCGTTATTCCGACGATGTTCCAGCGCATCCTCGATGACTGGGGCATCGGCATCGAACAGGCGCCGACCTTCCGCTACTACCTGCAACGGCATATCGAAGTCGATTCCGAAGACCATGGCCCCGCCGCCGAACAGTTGCTGGAGCGTCTGGTCGATGGCGATCCGCAGCGCGCAGCCGAGGTTTACGCCAGCGCCATCGCTGCCGTGGAAAGCCGCATCGCCTTGTGGGACGGGCTGCGCTTGAGCATGGGCGCAAAAGTTGCCGAGGTGGCCCAATGAACGCTGCCGACTATCAATCCTTCGCCGAGGCCTGGGAAAGCCGCGCGACCATCCGCACCCGTCCACGGCGGTTGCTCGAAGACGATCAGCGCTTGATCTATCCACTCAGCCGCCAGCCGCTGGTGCTCAGCGAAACCTTCCTGCGTGAATGCCCGCAACAACGTGATTTCGCCCTGGTGCAGACGTTGTACAAATTCATAAACGACGTAGTGATTTTCGAGACTGAAATCGTCGACAAGACCGCCCGCAGCATTGCCAAGAATCGCTTCGCCGTGGCATTCCCGTTCGCCTGTCGTTACGACGCGATGACCGTGGTGGTCGATGAGGATTACCACGCGCTGGTGGCCATGGATTTCATGCAGCAAACGGTGGCACTGACCGGTATCGAACCGATTCCGTTGCCCGATGAAATCGAACTGAGCCGGGCGATTCCCGCCGCTGTTGCGCTGGCGCCGGAACACCTGCGCAGCGCGGTGGAATTGATCTGCGTGGCGATCGCCGAAAACACCGTGACCGGTGATGTCGCGGCGTTCGCCCGCGACGATTCGGTCAAGCCATCAATCAAGGGCCTGATGGCCGACCACTTGCTCGACGAGGGTCGCCACTCGAGTTTCTGGGCGCGCATGGTGCGCATCTATTGGCACACCGCCAGCGACGCGGATCGCGAAACCATCGCTCAGATTCTGCCGGTGTTCATCGGCCATTACCTGACCAATGATATCCAGAAATCCTTCGATTTGCGCCTGATCGATGCGCTGCCGGTCAGCGAAACCACGCGGTGCTCACTGCGCGAGGAAATCGCCGGACTGGCCTTCCCGATCAACCGCCACCACCCGTTGGTGGGCAACATCGTCAGGTTTTTCCACAACAGCTCGCTGCTCGCCACACCGTGCGTGCAGCACGCGCTGCGCGACTATCTGGTTTGAGGAGGCTGACATGAAACGTCTCGACATTTTGCTCACCGGCGCCAGCCAGGCCATGACCGATCTGGCCCGGGAGCTCGAACAGCATGGCCATGCTGTGACCCGCAGCGGCGTGGCTCAAACGGCGGTGGATCTGATCATCGACGATGGCTTTATCGCTGCCGGCGACTTCTGCGCGATCCCGCATCTGCACCTGCGCCTGGGTATCGCCGCGCAAGAGCATGGCGGCCTGCCGACCCTCGACTTGCTGTGCTTTCTCGGCTCGTCGCTGATCAGCCGTGTGCCGATTGGCGATGAGCCGTCCGGCAACGGTCAGTCGCTACGCCAACGAGCGCTTGCTCATGTGGTCGACGAAGTGGCGTTGCTGGTCAGCCGCTTTTCCCGCGATGCCGATTATTTGAGGCATGCCCCGGCCCTCAAAGCGCCGGATTTCGAACGGCTGGAAGATCTGCTGTTTCTCGACAAACTGGCGTATGTCCACCGTCTCAACGACACGGCAAATCCGGCGCTGCTGCAACAAGCGCAGATCCCGCTGATCGAGCGCCTGCGACAAAGCCTGATCGAATATGCGGAACGACCGGCGCTGCATGTTGGCGGGAAGACCATCAGCTACGAGCAACTGCACGCCCACAGCCGCGCGATTCAACAGCGCCTGCTGCCCTTGCTCGAGCAACATCCGCAGCCGTGGGTGGTCGCTGTCTGCCAAGGCAAAAGCCCGGCGCTGTTCGCCTCGATTCTGGCGATTCTCGGAAGCGGCGCGGTGTACTTGCCGCTGGAGCCGAGCCATCCATTGCCGCGTCAGCAATACATCCTGGAAAACGCCGGCGCGGTGCTGTTGCTTCACGATGGACAGCAGGCGCTCAGCGAATCGATGGCGGGGCTGGATGTCAGTGACATCGGGGCAATGGACGCCGCTCGCGATCGACCGCTGACGCAGCGCTGGCCCGAGCTCGAAGCGCCGTGCATGGCGCTTTATACCTCGGGCACCACCGGGCATCCGAAAGGCGTGCTGCTCAGCCAGGCCAATCTCGCTCACTTCACCGCGTGGTACGCCGACTACGTGCAGTTGCACGCCGAGAGTCGGGTGTTGCAGTTCTCATCGCTGAGCTTCGATTCATCGCTGATCGACATCTTCCCCAGCCTGCTCGCAGGGGCAGAACTGGTCGTGCCCGACGACACCCAGCGCCGCGATCCATTGCAGCTGGTTGCGCTGATTCGCCGACGGCAACTGACCCACGCCTTCCTGCCGCCGGCATTGTTGAGCATCCTGCCACTGGAGCAACTGGAGGGCGTGCAGGTGATGACCGGCGGTGATGTCTGCGAGCCGTACGTCATCGAGCAACTGACCCGCCAAGGCACCCTGCACAACCTGTATGGCCCGACCGAAGCCACCGTGCTGATCACCGCGCGCCAGCTCAAACCGGGCGACAGCAACCGCACGCTGGGAGGGCCAATCGCCAACAGTCGGGTGCTGATTCTCGACGACGATCTGCAACCGGTGCCTGATCAAACCGTCGGTGAGCTGTTCATCGTCGGCCCTGGTGTCTGCCTCGGTTACCTGAACAATCCGCAGCAGACCGCCGAGCGTTATCTGAGCCTGTCACTGCCCGGCGGCGAAACCCTGCGCGCCTACCGCAGCGGCGACATGGCCCAGTGGGGCGAGCACGGTATCGAGCTGTGCGGGCGGCGCGACAATCAGGTGAAAATCCGTGGCTTTCGCGTCGAGCCGGAAGAGATCGAACGCTGCCTGCGCGAGAGCCGCTTGTATCGGCAGATTGCCGTGGTCATCGACCGTCAGCGGCGCATTCTGGCGTTCCTCGCTCAGCCACAGACCGAGACTGCCCGGGATGAATTGAAGGCGCATGCCCGGCAATTTCTGCCGGACTACATGCAGCCGGTGGCATGGACTGAACTGGCGCAGATGCCGTTCGCCAGCAACGGCAAAGTCGATCCCAACGCGCTGCTTGCATTGCCGGTGACGGTGCAGGACAGCGCTGCGAAATGCCTGCCGGCCAATGCTGATGAAGCGCTGCTGTTGGAGATCTGGGCCGAGTTGCTGGAACTGCCGACCAGCGACATTTCCACTGACGAAAGCTTCTTCAATCTCGGTGGTCATTCGATTCTGCTGTCGCGGATGTTGCTGCGCTTGCGTGAGGAATTCGGCCGAAGCATTTCAATCAATCGCTTCATCGAACAGCCGACGATCAGCAAACTGGCGACGCTGGTGCGCGGCAGCGCCGACAGCGCGGTACTCAGCGCCCAGGCCATGGCCGACGCCGAGCGCGAGCTTGATATCGAACCGTTGCCGATCAGCCGCATGGGCGATGTGCACAAGGTCATCGTCACCGGTGCCAACAGTTTTGTCGGCGTGCACATCGTCGAAGCGCTGCTCGGTTGGGGCGCCAGCGAGGTGGCCTGTCTGGTGCGAGATAGCGCCGGGCAAACGGCGGCGCAACGCTTCGCTCAGGCACTGCGCGAAAACCGTCTGGAGCACCTCGACCTGAGTCGTGTGCGGGTTTACGCAGCTGATATCAGCCGTCCGCAACTGGGTCTCGGCGATGAGGATTATCAGCGCCTGGACCGCGAGTTCGGTGCACTGGTACACAACGCCGCCAACGTCAACCACGTGCTCGATTACGAGTCCCTGGCGGCGGACAACGTCGAGCCGATTTTCGCCCTGCTGAAGCTGTGCGAAGGGCAGCGCAAAAAGCTCTTCAACTTTGTCTCGACGCTGTCGGCATCCAGCACCGTGGATGACGCCGGTCGAGTGCTGGAACTGCCCGCCGCCGCGACGCCGCCGATCTACATTCGCAACGGCTACAACCTGTCGAAGTGGGTCGGCGAACGTATCCTTGAGCGGGCGCGCGAGCGCGGTGTACGGGTCAATCTTTATCGCCCCGGCAACATCAGCTTCAACAGCCTCAGCGGCGTTTGCCAGCCGCACAAGAACCGTTTGATGCTGATGCTCAAGGGCTCGATCCAGCTCGGTCAGGTACCGGCCTTTGCGCTGAATTTCGACCTGATGCCAGTGGACTTTCTCGCCCGCTTCATCGCCTTCCATGCCAGCCGTTATTCAGCGGATCGTGCGGTGTTCAACCTGCACAACCCCGAGCCGCTGAGCTGGGATGCCTACGTCGCTTCGTTCCGCGAAACCGGTAGCGAGTTTGCGCTGGTCAGCGTCGCCGATTGGCAACAGCAACTGAGTCGGGTCGACGCCGACAACGCGCTGTTCGGCGTGCTCGGTTTCTACCTCAACGGCTTTGAAGAAGACATCGGCGACATCTCGCTGATCGGCCACGCCAACGCCGAGGCCGGCGTGCAGCAGATGGGCGCGCACTACCCGCAGAAATCCCCGGCGCTGCTGCGTCGCGGCTGCGACTACCTGAAAGAAATCAACTTCATCTGACTCATCCCAAAGGAGCAACACCATGAGCAATCTGCAACCCGACACCCTGATCAAAAACCCGCAAGGCTGCCACGTTGTGTCGTCGGTGGAAGTGCCGGCGGACGCGGCAAAAGTCTGGGCGATCGTTGGCGATTTCGCTGGCTTCGAACGATTCATTCCGGCGCTGTCGCACACCGAAATGACCGGCGAGGGCGTGTCTTCGCTGCGCAAGAAAATCTTCAAGGACGGCAACGTCGTGGTCGAACAACTCAACTCGCGCGATGAACAGGCACAGCGCATGACCTGGACGACGATTTACAACACCCTGGGGGTGGCGAATCTGTGGGCGGCAATGCAGGTGGAATCGCTGAGCGAAGGGAAGTCGCGAGCGACCTGGACGATCATTGCCGAACCGGCTTCCGGTGGGGAAGAGGCGTTGCCGGGATTCAGGGAATTCGTGCAAGGGTTTGCCGATGATGCGATGGGCAATGTCTTGAAGTTGTTTGTTTAAGGCATCGGTTTGGCGGTGATTGAACCGCCGCTTTCGCGAGCAGGCTCGCTCCCACATTTGGAATGCATTTTCCCTGTGGGAGCGAGCCTGCTCGCGAAGAACGATAACGCGGTCTGCGATCTGTGAATCAGATCTTGAAGCTGTCGACCAACTGCTTCAACCGGTTCGCCTGCTGCGACAACGCATCACAATCCTTCAACGTTTCGTTGAGGTTGGCCACGCTCTGCTGGTTCAACAGGTTGATCTGGTTGACGTCGACGTTGAGAGTTTCCACCACCGCAGTCTGCTCTTCAGTCGCAGCGGCCACCGACTGGTTCATACCGTCGATTTCGCCGATACGCTGAGTCACGCTGACCAGACGCAGGCCGGCCTGATTCGCCACTTCCACGCTTTGCTCGCTGGACGCCTGACTGGCGTTCATCGTGCTCACCGCCTCACGCGAGCCGACCTGCAGCGAGGTGATCATCTTGTGGATCTCTTCCGCCGATTCCTGGGTGCGATGCGCAAGGTTGCGCACCTCATCGGCGACCACGGCAAAACCGCGCCCGGCTTCACCGGCACGTGCGGCTTCGATGGCAGCATTGAGCGCCAGCAGGTTGGTCTGCTGCGAGATGCCTTTGATCACATCGAGAATGTGGCCAATGTTGTCGGTGCTGGCGTTCAGGGTTTCGATCTGTGTGCACGACAGGCTGATTTTCTGCGACAGCTCGGTCATCGCCTGAATGGTTTGCTCGACCACCTGACGACCGTCGTCAGCTTGCTCGCTGGCGCCACTGGCGTGCTGCGAAGCATCGGCCGCGTTGCGCGCGATTTCCTGAGTGGCCGCGCCCAGCTGATTGATCGCCGCCGCCACGCTGTTGGTGCGCGCACTTTGCTCGTCGGAACCGACGATCGAAGCGTTGGACGACGCCATCACCCGTTGCGACAAGTCGTGAACGTGACGAGTCGCCGACGACACTTCGGAAATCGAAGCGTGAATGCGCTCGACGAACTGGTTGAACGCGCTGCCCAGCTCACCGAACTCGTCTTTGCTCTCGACCACCAGACGCCGGGTCAGATCGCCCTCGCCTTGGGCGATGTCTTTCATCGCGCGGCCCATGGTGGTCAGCGGACGCATCAACACATTGATCAACAGGCTCAACAGCAACGCAATCGCCGCGACCGCGACAAACATCGCGATCAGCGCTGAGGTGCGGAATTGGCTGAGGGCGGTATAGGCCTTGTCGCGATCGATCGACAGACCGATGTACCACTGCGCATTCGGCAGATCGCTGACCGGGGTGAACGAAAGAATGCGCTCCTGACCGTTGAGCACGACGTTCTGGTTGCCCTTCTCGATGCGCACGCTGGTGTTCGGGTAGATGTCCTTGAGGTTTTTCATTACCTGATCTTTGTCCGGGCTGACGATCACCTGACCGTCAGCACTGACCAGAAACGCATGGCCGAGGCCACCGAAGTCCACCGAGTTGATGATCTTGACCAGGGTTTCCAGGCTCAGGTCACCACCGACCACACCGAGCAATTCACCGTCCTTCTTCACCGGCATGGCGATGGTCACCACCAGGCCACCGACTGCCGCCATGTACGGCGGGGTCAGCATGGTTTTGTCGGCGGCCACGGCCTGCTTGTACCAAGGCCGCTGACGCGGATCGTAACCGTCCGGCATCTTCGCATCGGGACGCTGGGTGAAGACACCGTTGGCCTGCCCGACATAAGTGAACTGGAAATTCGAAGTGAAGGCCGGTTGATCGACAAGGCCCGGCAAGTCGGCATTCCTGCCTTGATGGGCAACGTTCTGCGCGAGGTTTTCCAGCACCAGAATCCGTCCGCTCATCCAGTTCTGCACGCTGCTGGCGGTGAGGTCACCGGCCTGCTGCACAGAGGACTGCAGATTCTGGCGAATGGTGTTTCGCTGCAAGTAATCGTTGTAGAGCGTGAACAGCGCGAACGCCAGGACGACGACGCCCGAAGCGGCCAGGAGGATTTTATGGCTGAACTTGAGATTCATTTCATGGGACTTCTTATGCCAAAAGTGGGGATGCGTTCCGGTTGCAACATTCCATGTACAGCGCAGGCAGCGTTCTTCTGGCCGCTCTACTTTGGTGCACGCATTTCTCACCAGTCTGTCGGCCAACGGCGGAGAAATCTTAGGGCCGCGTGAGAAATGGACGGTTTTAGGACAGGATTCCCGCCGAACGGCGTGCCAGAGCGGCTGCGAGGGAATTTTTCACAACCGCCATAGGGACGACGGTTGCAAAATCTGTAACCCTTGATGACAATGCGACTAATTATCATTTGTGACGTTCGGGCTGGCGTGTCATGTCTTCACCTGAGTTGGTCGTACAGGCGCTTTACGGTAGTCATCACGGCTGGCTCAATGCCTGGTTGCGCGCGCGGCTGGGCAACGCAGCGGATGCGGCGGATCTGGCTCAGGACACTTTCCTGCGCCTGCTGCAACGTACTGAACGCCTCGAACTCAAAGCGCCTCGCGCTTTCCTGCGGACCATCGCGCGCGGCCTGGTGATCGATCATTGGCGTCGCGAGGAAATCGAGCGGGCCTATCTGGAAACCATTGCTCATTTGCCTGAAGGCGAAGTACCTGACGCCGAATCGCGCGCGTTGGTGCTGGAACTGCTGGAAAGCATTGCGCGCATGCTTGAGGGGTTGAAGCCGAAAGTGCGTCAGGCGTTTCTCCTGGCGCAGTGCGAAGGTTTGACTCACAAACAGATCGCCGAGCAGTTGGGCGTGTCGGTACGTTCAGTGGAACGCTACGTCGCCGATGCGCTGTATCACTGCTATGTGTTGCGATATGAAAGCTGATGCCTGTGGATAATCTCTCACTCGGTCGCCGCGTCGAGCCGCGTCAACACGTGGTCAAGCAAGCGATTCACTGGCTGCTGCGGCTGCGCAATAACCACGGCAATTCGCGGCTGACTCGCCAATGCGAGCAGTGGCGCGCCGAGCATCACGAACATGAAATCGCCTGGCAGCGGGTACAGTCGCTGCAAGCCGAATTGAGCTCCAGTCTGCGCGCCGTGCCGGGTGCGCAGGTCGCTTTCAATACCTTGGAAAACAGTGCGCAGGGGCTGGGCCGACGCCAGGCCTTGAAGTTGTTGTCGGGCGCGCTGTTGATGGGCTCCGCCGCGTGGCTGGCCAAGGACAGCGCCGCTTGGCAGCAATGGAGCGCCGACTACGCGACGGCGACCGGCGAACGGCGCGGTTTCCAGTTGCCCGACGGCACGCGCATCGAACTCAATACCGCCAGCGCCGTGGACCTGGATTACACCGCGCAGCAGCGCCTGATCAAACTGACCCGTGGCGAAATCATCGTTACCTGCGGTGGCTCTGACGAAGGCGCGGCGGCCGATCGACCGCTGCGCATACAGAATCGCCACGGGAGTTATGAACCGTTCGACGCGCGTTTCATTTTGCGTCAGGACGATCAGTGCACGCGGCTCAGCGTTACCCGCGGCCGAGTGTTGGTTCGCGCTGGCGGTCATTCCCTCGAAGCGCTCGCCGGGCAAAGTTTTCTGGTCGACCAAAGCGGTTTGCGCGCAGCGCCGACGCCGGATATGGATGCGGGCGCCTGGCTCGACGGTTTGGTCGTCACGCGCAATATGCGCCTGGGTGATTTTCTTGCTGAAGTCGCCCGTTATCGCCCGGGTTTTCTGAGTTGCGCGGCGGATATCGCAGACTTGCGCCTCTCTGGGGTGTTCCGTCTGGAGGACACCGACAGGCTGCTGGCGGTCCTGCCGCAGACGCTGCCGGTGCAATTGCGTTATCGCACCCGCTGGTGGGTGACTCTGGAGCGTGCGGTCTGAACATTTTTTGGCGGGTTTTCGCAGGCAGTCCGGCTTAGTCAGTAAGCACTTCAACTCAGCCCCCGCGACTGCCTACGGAAATCCACAATGACTGTCCGCGCCACTTGTAAGAACCCTCTGAATTTCACTGCAGAATCGACACTGCTGCGCCATGCGGTTCGGGCAGCGCTGTTGTCCACTGCGCTGGGCGTCAGCGTGTTACCGAGCCTGAGTCTGGCCGCCAACACCGGCACCGAGATCAGCCACCGCTACAACATTGCTGCCGGGCCATTGGGCGAGGCGTTGAATCAGTTTGCCCGGCAGGCCGGTATCACCCTGGCGATGACACCGCAACAGACTCAAGGTCAGCAATCACCCGGCGTGCAGGGTGAATATTCGACCGACCAGGCCTTGAGCCATTTGCTCGGCAGCTCAGGGTTGGAAGCCGTCAGCCAGGACGGCAGCAGCTACATTCTGCGCCCACTCGCTGAAAGCGAAGCTCTGGCCTTGCCGACCACTGATATCAAAGGTTTTGCCCTCGGCAACGCGCTGGGCAGCATGGCCGGCTACAACGCCACGCACAGCCAGATCGCCACCAAGACCAGTACCGCATTGCTGGAAACCTCGCAAAGCGTATCGGTGGTCACGCGCGAGCAAATGGATGACCAAGGCTCGCAGACCGTCTCGCAAGCGATGCGCTACGCCCCGGGCGTGCTGACCAACCCGTATGGCGCTACGCACCGTTACGACTACGTGGCGATGCGCGGTTTCAACGACGGCTCGGTGGACAACATCTACCTCGACGGCCTCAAGTCGATGGGCGACAGCGGCACCTACAGCACCATGCAGGTCGATCCGTATTTCCTTGAGCGTGTGGACATTCTCAAAGGCCCGTCGTCCGTGCTGTACGGCCGTAGCTCGCCCGGCGGTCTGGTCGCGCTGACCAGCAAAAAGCCGTTGTATGAGGCCTACCATCAGGTGCAGGCGACAGTGGGGACGCAAGGCCAGCGTGGGGTTGGTTTTGACTTCAGCGGTCCGGTCGATGACGACAAGCGCATTGCCTATCGTCTGACCGGACTAAGCGATCAGTCCGACACGCAATTCGACCATAACAAGGAAAAACGCTTCGCCCTTGCGCCGACGCTGAGCGTCGATTTCAGCGAAGACACCTCGCTGACTCTGCAAGCCTATCTGCAGCACGATCCGGACGGCGGCTATCACGGCGGCGTTCCGGCGGACGGCACAGTCCATCAGCGCAATGGCGAGCGCATCTCGCCGCGCTTCTTCGAGGGCGAGCCGGGGATCGATGGCTACTCCCGTGACCAGCAGTCGTTTGGCTATCAGTTCGAACATCGCTTCAACGATGTCTTCACCGCCCGGCAGAATTTCCGTTATCTCGATTCCAAAGTGAACATGGATCAGGTCTACGCCTATGGCTGGACCACTCCGACCAGCAATGAACTGAACCGTTATTACACCGGCGGTGATGAGCGCCTGCATGCGTTTATCGTCGACAACATGCTGCAGGCCGAATTCTTCACCGGCGCGACCAAGCACACAGTCCTGATGGGCGCGGATTATCAACGGCGCAAAACCGTGGTCGACTGGACCAGTGGTGGACTGGCGCCGATCAATGCGTTCAATCCGGTATACGGCAACTCGGCGATCGAAATGTACGGCGACACCAGCTATCTGCGTCGCCTCGAACAGACCGGTGTGTACCTGCAAGACCTGATCGAGATGGACAAGTGGCGCTTCTCGCTGGGCCTGCGTCAGGACTGGGTCGAGACATCCGATGAAAACCGCATCGCCGAAGCGGGGCGTCCGGTTGGTACAGAGATCAATGATCGGCGCACGAAACTCACTGGGCGTGCCGGCGCTTTATATCTGTTTGATAACGGTCTGGCGCCATACATCAGCTACTCCGAGTCTTTCAACCCGAACTCCTATGCCGACAGCGCCGGCAACCCATTGGCTCCTACCGATGGCACACAATGGGAAGTCGGTTTGAAGTACCAGCCGCCGGGCACCGACAATCTGTTCACCGCCTCGCTGTTCCGCATCGACCAGGAAAACCTCGCGACCAAACTGCCGCAGGAAAACTTCTATCGCGCAGTCGGCGCTGTGCGCTCGCAAGGTCTGGAGGTGGAGGCGCACATGCAACTGACCGACAACTTCAAAGTACTCGGCAGTTACACCTTCACTGATATCGAATATTCAAAATCGATGATCAGCACTTTGAGTACGCCGAGCGATGTAATCGAAAACAAGGGCAACTCGCCGACTCAAGCGCCGCGCCACATGGCCTCGCTGTGGGCTGACTACAAGTTCGACAGCGCCGCACTTGATGGGCTGCGCCTGGGTGGTGGGGTGCGCTATGTCGGCTACAGCTGGGCCGATGCGGAGAACACGATGAAGGTGCCGTCTTACACGCTGTTCGATGCCTCGATTGGTTATGACCTGGGCAAGGTCGGCTTGAAGGGTGTGGATGTACGGCTCAACGCGAACAACCTGACCAATGAATCCTATGTCGCGTCCTGCGCCAGCCTCAACTTCTGCTACATGGGCGAAGAACGCAACGTAGCGGCGACCGTCAGCTATCAGTTCTAAAGCCGTGTCCTGTGCATAAAAAGCCAGCCCCTGATATCAGGGGCTGGCTTTGTCGTTTCTTCGGGGGTGTTCTGTATGCGTGCGTTTCTGGTTTTATTGCATCGATATATCGGCCTGGCCATTGCGGTGTTTCTATTGCTGGCGGGCCTTACAGGCAGTGTGCTGGCGTTCAATCATGAACTGGATGAATGGCTGAATCCGCAATTCTATAAAGCGACGTCAGTGGGTGAGCGCCTGCCGCCCGGCGCGTTGGTAGAGGCGGTGCAAACTGCACATCCGAAACTGCAAGTCTGGTACATGGAGTATCCGCAGGAGGCGGGGCATACGGCGCTGCTGGCGGCCGTTCCGCGTAAAGATCCGGCGACGGGCCAGCCGTTCGATGAGCGCAATCAGGTGTTCTATCTGGACCCGATCAGCGCGGAGCAAAAAGGCGCGCGCTACTGGGGTGAATGCTGTTTTCAACGAGAGAACTTCATCCCGTTCATTCTGGAGTTTCATTACAACCTGACATTGCCCGGTAACTGGGGATTGCTGTTGATGGGTGGGGTGGCGATCGCGTGGGTGATCGACTGCTTTGTCGCATTGTTCCTGACCTTGCCGCGGGGCAAGCCCTTCTGGAAGAAGTGGGCGACTGCTTGGAAGGTCAAAGGCGGGCATGCCTACCGCTTGAACTTCGATCTGCATCGCGCCGGAGGATTGTGGTTGTGGCTGCTGCTGTTACCGATCGCCGTCAGCAGCGTGGCGATGAACTTGCCGAGCGTGGTGTTCAAGCCTGCAGTTTCGTTGTTTTCGCCCATCGAGCCGAGCGTTTATGAAGCCAGAGGACGAATGCCCGCCAATCAACTGGGGACGACACAGTTGAGTTATCAACAGGCGTACGAAAGGGCATTGCAGGAAGGGAAGCGATTAGGGCTGACGGTGGCAATCGGCGAGTTGTATTACAGCTTTGAGTACAACTTCTACGGCGCAGGATTTGGACAGCACGATACGGACGCACACGGTAAATCCTGGTTGTTTTTTCACGGTACCGATGGCCGATTATTGGGACAGGAGATCGCGGGACAGGGCACGCTTGGAGAGCAGTTCTATCGACTCCAGTTGCCCATACATGGGGGACGGATCATCGGGGTGACAGGGCAGGTAATAATCGCGGTACTGGGTGTGTTGATTGCGGGGTTGTCAGGGACTGGCGTTTATATCTGGTGGCGCAAGTGGCGGGCAAGACGCAGCAGCAAGACTCGCAGAATGGCATGATCTTTCGTACACGCTTAAATGACAAAACCCCTGTCTGCGTTAGCAGACAGGGGTTTCGGAATTCAATCTTGACGATGACCTACTCTCACATGGGGAAACCCCACACTACCATCGGCGATACATCGTTTCACTGCTGAGTTCGGGATGGGATCAGGTGGTTCCAATGTTCTATGGTCGTCAAGAAATTCTTTATCTGGCCCGTCAACACGGTAACAAGCCAGCAAAAACAGGAACTTCTACTAAAACAAAACCCCAACTGCTTTCGCAATTGGGGTTTCGGAATTTAATCTTGACGATGACCTACTCTCACATGGGGAAACCCCACACTACCATCGGCGATGCATCGTTTCACTGCTGAGTTCGGGATGGGATCAGGTGGTTCCAACGCTCTATGGTCGTCAAGAAATTCGGGTACTGACTCGGGACCAGATGGCCTCGCTTCAGCAAATTGGGTATGTGACAGCTAGGTGTTTGTGAGTTTCGAACTTTCGGTTCGTTTCGTCTTCACACACCGCAATCTGGTGCCTTTTCAGGTCAGCAAATTGCTTGGGTGTTATATGGTCAAGCCTCACGGGCAATTAGTATTGGTTAGCTCAACGCCTCACAGCGCTTACACACCCAACCTATCAACGTCGTAGTCTTCGACGGCCCTTCAGGGAACTCAAGGTTCCAGTGAGATCTCATCTTGAGGCAAGTTTCCCGCTTAGATGCTTTCAGCGGTTATCTTTCCCGAACATAGCTACCCGGCAATGCCACTGGCGTGACAACCGGAACACCAGAGGTTCGTCCACTCCGGTCCTCTCGTACTAGGAGCAGCCCCTCTCAAATCTCAAACGTCCACGGCAGATAGGGACCGAACTGTCTCACGACGTTCTAAACCCAGCTCGCGTACCACTTTAAATGGCGAACAGCCATACCCTTGGGACCGGCTTCAGCCCCAGGATGTGATGAGCCGACATCGAGGTGCCAAACACCGCCGTCGATATGAACTCTTGGGCGGTATCAGCCTGTTATCCCCGGAGTACCTTTTATCCGTTGAGCGATGGCCCTTCCATACAGAACCACCGGATCACTAAGACCTACTTTCGTACCTGCTCGACGTGTCTGTCTCGCAGTCAAGCGCGCTTTTGCCTTTATACTCTACGACCGATTTCCGACCGGTCTGAGCGCACCTTCGTACTCCTCCGTTACTCTTTAGGAGGAGACCGCCCCAGTCAAACTACCCACCATACACTGTCCTCGATCCGGATAACGGACCTGAGTTAGAACCTCAAAGTTGCCAGGGTGGTATTTCAAGGATGGCTCCACGCGAACTGGCGTCCACGCTTCAAAGCCTCCCACCTATCCTACACAAGCAAATTCAAAGTCCAGTGCAAAGCTATAGTAAAGGTTCACGGGGTCTTTCCGTCTAGCCGCGGATACACTGCATCTTCACAGCGATTTCAATTTCACTGAGTCTCGGGTGGAGACAGCGCCGCCATCGTTACGCCATTCGTGCAGGTCGGAACTTACCCGACAAGGAATTTCGCTACCTTAGGACCGTTATAGTTACGGCCGCCGTTTACCGGGGCTTCGATCAAGAGCTTCGCGTTAGCTAACCCCATCAATTAACCTTCCGGCACCGGGCAGGCGTCACACCCTATACGTCCACTTTCGTGTTTGCAGAGTGCTGTGTTTTTAATAAACAGTCGCAGCGGCCTGGTATCTTCGACCGGCATGAGCTTACGGAGCAAGTCCTTCACCCTCACCGGCGCACCTTCTCCCGAAGTTACGGTGCCATTTTGCCTAGTTCCTTCACCCGAGTTCTCTCAAGCGCCTTGGTATTCTCTACCCAACCACCTGTGTCGGTTTGGGGTACGGTTCCTGGTTACCTGAAGCTTAGAAGCTTTTCTTGGAAGCATGGCATCAACCACTTCGTGTTCTAAAAGAACACTCGTCATCAGCTCTCGGCCTTAAGATCCCGGATTTACCTAAGATCTCAGCCTACCACCTTAAACTTGGACAACCAACGCCAAGCTGGCCTAGCCTTCTCCGTCCCTCCATCGCAATAACCAGAAGTACAGGAATATTAACCTGTTTTCCATCGACTACGCTTTTCAGCCTCGCCTTAGGGACCGACTAACCCTGCGTCGATTAACGTTGCGCAGGAAACCTTGGTCTTTCGGCGTGGGTGTTTTTCACACCCATTGTCGTTACTCATGTCAGCATTCGCACTTCTGATACCTCCAGCAAGCTTCTCAACTCACCTTCACAGGCTTACAGAACGCTCCTCTACCGCATCATCCTAAGATGATACCCGTAGCTTCGGTGTATGGTTTGAGCCCCGTTACATCTTCCGCGCAGGCCGACTCGACTAGTGAGCTATTACGCTTTCTTTAAAGGGTGGCTGCTTCTAAGCCAACCTCCTAGCTGTCTAAGCCTTCCCACATCGTTTCCCACTTAACCATAACTTTGGGACCTTAGCTGACGGTCTGGGTTGTTTCCCTTTTCACGACGGACGTTAGCACCCGCCGTGTGTCTCCCATGCTCGGCACTTGTAGGTATTCGGAGTTTGCATCGGTTTGGTAAGTCGGGATGACCCCCTAGCCGAAACAGTGCTCTACCCCCTACAGTGATACATGAGGCGCTACCTAAATAGCTTTCGAGGAGAACCAGCTATCTCCGAGCTTGATTAGCCTTTCACTCCGATCCACAGGTCATCCGCTAACTTTTCAACGGTAGTCGGTTCGGTCCTCCAGTCAGTGTTACCTAACCTTCAACCTGCCCATGGATAGATCGCCCGGTTTCGGGTCTATTCCCAGCGACTAGACGCCCTATTAAGACTCGCTTTCGCTACGCCTCCCCTATTCGGTTAAGCTCGCCACTGAAAATAAGTCGCTGACCCATTATACAAAAGGTACGCAGTCACAGAACAAAGTCTGCTCCCACTGCTTGTACGCATACGGTTTCAGGATCTATTTCACTCCCCTCTCCGGGGTTCTTTTCGCCTTTCCCTCACGGTACTAGTTCACTATCGGTCAGTCAGTAGTATTTAGCCTTGGAGGATGGTCCCCCCATATTCAGACAAAGTTTCTCGTGCTCCGTCCTACTCGATTTCATGACTAAGAGATTTTCGCGTACAGGGCTATCACCCACTATGGCCGCACTTTCCAGAGCGTTCCGCTAATCTCAAAGCCACTTAAGGGCTAGTCCCCGTTCGCTCGCCACTACTAAGGGAATCTCGGTTGATTTCTTTTCCTCAGGGTACTTAGATGTTTCAGTTCCCCTGGTTCGCCTCTTGCACCTATGTATTCAGTACAAGATAACCATCTTATGATGGCTGGGTTCCCCCATTCAGACATCTCCGGATCAAAGTCTGTTTGCCGACTCCCCGAAGCTTTTCGCAGGCTACCACGTCTTTCATCGCCTCTGACTGCCAAGGCATCCACCGTATGCGCTTCTTCACTTGACCATATAACCCCAAGCAATCTGGTTATACTGTGAAGACGACATTCGCCGAAAATTCGAATTTCTCAACTAAGAGAACTCACAAATTTTACCTTAGCCTGATCCGTTACCAGTGAAAGTAACGTTCAGTCTATCTTTCTATCACATACCCAAATTTTTAAAGAACGATCTAGTCAAAGACTAGAAATCAACATTCATCACCAAACCGGTGGAATGCTCATTTCTAAGCTTTCAAACTTCAGAAGCAGTAGTGGTGGAGCCAAGCGGGATCGAACCGCTGACCTCCTGCGTGCAAGGCAGGCGCTCTCCCAGCTGAGCTATGGCCCCGTATTTCTACAGGCGTTTCCCACACAAAATTGGTGGGTCTGGGCAGATTCGAACTGCCGACCTCACCCTTATCAGGGGTGCGCTCTAACCAACTGAGCTACAGACCCAATTTCGGGCTGCTTCTATCGTCTTCTTCAATGAATCAAGCAATTCGTGTGGGAGCTCATGCAGCAGCTGATGTCGTCGATTAAGGAGGTGATCCAGCCGCAGGTTCCCCTACGGCTACCTTGTTACGACTTCACCCCAGTCATGAATCACACCGTGGTAACCGTCCTCCCGAAGGTTAGACTAGCTACTTCTGGTGCAACCCACTCCCATGGTGTGACGGGCGGTGTGTACAAGGCCCGGGAACGTATTCACCGCGACATTCTGATTCGCGATTACTAGCGATTCCGACTTCACGCAGTCGAGTTGCAGACTGCGATCCGGACTACGATCGGTTTTATGGGATTAGCTCCACCTCGCGGCTTGGCAACCCTTTGTACCGACCATTGTAGCACGTGTGTAGCCCAGGCCGTAAGGGCCATGATGACTTGACGTCATCCCCACCTTCCTCCGGTTTGTCACCGGCAGTCTCCTTAGAGTGCCCACCATTACGTGCTGGTAACTAAGGACAAGGGTTGCGCTCGTTACGGGACTTAACCCAACATCTCACGACACGAGCTGACGACAGCCATGCAGCACCTGTCTCAATGCTCCCGAAGGCACCAATCCATCTCTGGAAAGTTCATTGGATGTCAAGGCCTGGTAAGGTTCTTCGCGTTGCTTCGAATTAAACCACATGCTCCACCGCTTGTGCGGGCCCCCGTCAATTCATTTGAGTTTTAACCTTGCGGCCGTACTCCCCAGGCGGTCAACTTAATGCGTTAGCTGCGCCACTAAGAGCTCAAGGCTCCCAACGGCTAGTTGACATCGTTTACGGCGTGGACTACCAGGGTATCTAATCCTGTTTGCTCCCCACGCTTTCGCACCTCAGTGTCAGTATCAGTCCAGGTGGTCGCCTTCGCCACTGGTGTTCCTTCCTATATCTACGCATTTCACCGCTACACAGGAAATTCCACCACCCTCTACCATACTCTAGCTTGCCAGTTTTGGATGCAGTTCCCAGGTTGAGCCCGGGGATTTCACATCCAACTTAACAAACCACCTACGCGCGCTTTACGCCCAGTAATTCCGATTAACGCTTGCACCCTCTGTATTACCGCGGCTGCTGGCACAGAGTTAGCCGGTGCTTATTCTGTCGGTAACGTCAAAATTGCAGAGTATTAATCTACAACCCTTCCTCCCAACTTAAAGTGCTTTACAATCCGAAGACCTTCTTCACACACGCGGCATGGCTGGATCAGGCTTTCGCCCATTGTCCAATATTCCCCACTGCTGCCTCCCGTAGGAGTCTGGACCGTGTCTCAGTTCCAGTGTGACTGATCATCCTCTCAGACCAGTTACGGATCGTCGCCTTGGTGAGCCATTACCTCACCAACTAGCTAATCCGACCTAGGCTCATCTGATAGCGCAAGGCCCGAAGGTCCCCTGCTTTCTCCCGTAGGACGTATGCGGTATTAGCGTTCCTTTCGAAACGTTGTCCCCCACTACCAGGCAGATTCCTAGGCATTACTCACCCGTCCGCCGCTGAATCCAGGAGCAAGCTCCTCTCATCCGCTCGACTTGCATGTGTTAGGCCTGCCGCCAGCGTTCAATCTGAGCCATGATCAAACTCTTCAGTTCAAACATCTTTGGGTTTTTAAGAAACCCTAAACTTGGCTCAGCAATCGTTGGTTACATCTTTGATTTCTCGCGGAGTAACTTGTGATGCTGATAATCTTGTTGACTATCAGTCTGACTGCACAAGCACCCACACGAATTGCTTGATTCAGTTGTTAAAGAGCGATTGGTTAAGATCTTTCGTCTCAACCGAGGCGCGCATTCTACAGCAGCCTCATTTGCTGTCAAGTGATTATTTTCAGAAGTTTTCGAAGAATTCTTCAACAACTTCAACCACTTGCGCTTCCGATCTCTCGTTAGCGGGAGGCGAATTCTACAGCGTTGATCGCTGCTGTCAACACCTCTTTTTCTCCGCTTTCGACCGAGAAGATCGAACCGTTAAAAGAGCTACACATCACTGCCCTTTCAACTCCTTCCAGGCTTCGATGACCTGAAGCAAGCCGCTGTCGAAAACTGCGTAACTCTCTGAATCTCAAGGAGTTTTCCGTTTCGACTGCGCCGGAAGTGGGGCGAATTATAGACCTCTGGAATCTGCCGTCAACCGTTAATTTCGCTTTTCTTTCAATAACTTGCGTATTGGTTAAAAAACATCCAATCAAATGAGAAAAGAGCTTCTTCTATATAGAAGAAGACTTAAAGGACGCCTTCCTCCTTTAACGCAGCCACCGCGCCGGCCCCCAGACCCAGCACCCGCTGCAGAACCTCTAATGTGTGCTCACCTAATAAAGGAGGCGAATGACGATATTCAACGGGCGTCTCCGACAATCGAATCGGGCTGGCCACCTGAGGCACCATCCCCGCCAATGCATGAGGTAGCTCGATAGCCAGACCGCGCGCCTTCACCTGGGGATCTTCAAACACCTGCGACAAATCATTGATCGGCCCACAAGGCACGCCCGCCTGTTCCAGTTGTGCAACCCACTCGGCGGTCGTCTTGAAGACCGTAGCTTGGCGGATCAACGGGATCAGCACCGCGCGGTTCGCTACCCGCAGCTTGTTGGTCGCGAAGCGCGGATCATCCGCCCACTGCGGTCGGCCAGCCACCTCTGCGAACTTGCGGAACTGCCCGTCATTACCCACGGTAAGAATGAAGTCACCATCCGCCGTAGGAAAGTCCTGATAAGGCACGATGTTGGGATGCGCATTTCCCAGACGCTTTGGCGCATTGCCCGTGGTCAGGTAGTTCATCGCCTGGTTAGCCAGACACGCGACCTGCACATCCAGCAACGCCATATCGATGTGCTGGCCACCACCGTCGTGATCGCGATGAGCCAACGCCGCGAGGATCGCCACCGTTGAATACAGCCCAGTAAGAATATCCGTGAGCGCGACACCGACTTTCACCGGACCGGCGCCCTCATCTCCGTCAGGCCGGCCGGTCAGGCTCATCAAGCCGCCAAGCCCCTGGATCATGAAGTCATACCCTGCGCGCTTCGCGTACGGGCCGGTCTGGCCGAAGCCGGTGATTGAGCAGTAGATCAGATTCGGGTTGAGAACCCTCAGCGACTCATAGTCCAGACCATAGGCCGCCAGACCACCTACTTTGAAATTCTCAATCATAATGTCCGACTTCGCCGCCAGGTCGCGCACCAGCTTCTGACCTTCAGAACGGGTGAAGTCGATGGTCACCGATTGCTTGTTGCGGTTGGCCGAGAGGTAATAAGCCGCTTCCGATGTGTTCTCGCCGTAAGCGTCTTTAAGAAAGGGCGGGCCCCAAGCGCGGGTGTCATCACCATTGCCCGGGCGCTCGACCTTGATCACCTCGGCACCCAGGTCGGCGAGGATCTGTCCGGCCCAAGGCCCGGCCAGCACTCGTGATAAATCCAGTACCCGTAGATGCGACAGCGCGCCCATGGTCCGCCCTCCTATTAATAGAACGCCTGCAGACCGGTTTGCGCACGCCCGAGGATCAGCGCGTGAACGTCGTGGGTACCTTCATAGGTATTCACCACTTCCAGGTTGACCAGATGACGGGCCACGCCGAACTCATCGGAGATACCATTGCCACCGAGCATGTCGCGCGCCATCCGCGCAATATCCAGCGACTTGCCGCAGGAGTTGCGCTTCATGATCGAAGTGATTTCAACGGCGGCGGTACCCTCGTCTTTCATCCGGCCCAGTCGCAAGCAGCCTTGCAGCGCCAGAGTGATCTCGGTCTGCATGTCGGCGAGTTTCTTCTGCACCAGTTGAGTCGCGGCCAACGGTCGACCGAATTGCTGACGATCCAGAGTGTATTGACGCGCGGTGTGCCAGCAGAACTCGGCCGCGCCCAGTGCGCCCCAGGAAATGCCGTAGCGTGCGGAGTTGAGGCAGGTGAACGGACCTTTCAGACCTCGGACGTCCGGGAAGATGTTTTCTTCCGGCACGAACACATTGTCCATGACGATCTCGCCGGTGATGGAAGCGCGCAGGCCGACCTTACCGTGAATCGCCGGAGCGCTCAGACCTTTCCAGCCTTTCTCCAGAACGAATCCACGGATATCGCCGGCATCATCCTTGGCCCAGACCACGAATACGTCAGCGATCGGGCTGTTGGTGATCCACATCTTCGCGCCGGTCAGGCTGTAGCCGCCATCGACCTTGCGCGCCCGGCTGATCATCGCGCCCGGATCGGAACCGTGGTTTGGCTCGGTCAGACCGAAGCAACCGATCCATTCGCCGGAAGCCAGTTTCGGCAGGTACTTCTGCTTCTGTGCTTCGGTACCGAATTCGTTGATCGGCACCATCACTAGCGAGGACTGCACGCTCATCATCGAGCGATAGCCGGAGTCGACGCGCTCGACCTCACGGGCAATCAGGCCGTAGCTGACATAGTTCAGACCGCTGCCACCGTATTGTTCGGGAATGGTCGCACCGAGCAGGCCGACTTCACCCATCTCGCGGAAGATTGCCGGGTCGGTCTTTTCATGACGGAAAGCTTCGAGCACACGCGGGGCGAGACTCTGTTGAGCGAACTGCGCGGCGGTGTCGCGGATCATCCGCTCTTCTTCGGTGAGCTGTTGATCCAGCAGCAGGGGATCGATCCAGTTGAAGCTAGCTTTACCGCCCATGAGTGTGCCCTCGCAATCGGGTGAATTAACGTGGCATTGATCCTAGGCGCGGTTCGCCTTCGGAGCAAACGAGGATTTCGCATTCTGTTGTGCTAATTTCTCACTCCGTACCGTCGCGAATAGCCTTTTATGCGGCGCATTAGTGAGGTTGACGTACATGCGCAGGAAGATCCCCAGCACCGCCGCCCTGATCAGTTTCGAAGCTGCCGCCCGCCATGAGAGCTTTACCCGTGCTGCTGAAGAACTGTCGCTCACCCAAGGCGCCATTTGCCGACAGATCGCCAGCCTGGAAGATTTCCTCAGCGTGGAACTGTTCCGACGCTCGCGACGTGGAGTGAAACTGACCGAGGCGGGTCTTTCCTACAGTCGTCGGGTGGCGACTCAGCTCGATGCAGTGGAGCGCGACACCCTCTCGGTGATGGGCCAGCAGGGCACCAACGTCATCGAGCTCGCCGTCGTCCCGACCTTCGGCACGCAATGGCTGCTGCCACGCCTCAAGGATTTCCAGCTCAAGCACCCTGAAGTGACCGTCAACCTGACCAACCGCACCCGGCCATTCCTGTTTGCCGACACCGAATTCGATGCCGCGATTTACTTCGGCGACGCCGACTGGTCGGGTACCGAATCCCACAGATTGATGGGCGAGAATCCGATGCCGGTGTGCAGCCCCACCCTACTTGGCAATCGCAAACATCTGACAGCGCAAGCCATCGCTGAACTACCGCTGCTGCAGCAAACCACCCGACCTTACGCCTGGCGCCAATGGTTCAACTCGCAGCAATTGAATATCCCTCGCGACATGACAGGTCCACGCTACGAGCTATTCTCCATGCTTGCCCAGGCAGCCATGCACGACATGGGCGTCGCGCTGATTCCGCCGTTTCTGATTCAGCGCGAGCTGACAGAGAAACGTCTGGTGGTTGCCAACTCTCAAGCGCTTTCCAGCATCAAGGCCTATTACCTGATGATTCCGGAGCGAAAGGTCGAATCGGCATCGCTGAAGGCATTTCGTGACTGGCTGGTAAATCAGGCGCAGAGCTACAGCCTAGAAGAATAAAGGCTTTGCGCAATACCTAACCCCGTAGTCAGAAAAACCAAAGCCCTACAGATATAACTATATGTCGCTTTTAAGCAGACTGTATCCGAAAGTCGTACAGACGTCCCACAAGCTACCAAACACGTGGCTTTGAGCCTCTAATGGCGACTCATTGCTGCCTATTCACGCCACCGATGCGAATTTTTTTCAAATTCAGCCAGAATCCTTGCAGGGCACGGCCTGCAAGGGGTTCAACTGGCCATCTGCGACATTCGGTCACGGCATGACTTGTAGTTAATTTTCCGTCACCCGTCATAATCCCTTGAAGGGCATAAAGTTCGCCTGCAAAATGCCGCGCCCCGCCCTGATTCGGCGGGATCGTGCTGATCGGCCGCCCCAGTCGCACCATCCGTAGTGCATGGGTTTACTCAATAAGATCACGCAGGAGATTTGACGTGCACATTGGTGTTCCTCTCGAAACCCAGACCGGTGAAACACGGGTTGCTGCAACCCCGGAAACCATCAAGAAGCTGATCAGCCAAGGCCATAAGGTCACTGTGCAAAGCGGCGCTGGCGTCAAAGCCAGTGTCGTCGACAGTGCCTATGAAGCGGCCGGCGCAAGCATTGGCAGCGCCAATGACGCGTTTGGCGCCGAGCTGATTCTCAAAGTGGTCGCGCCAAGCGATGCCGAACTGCCGCTGATCAAGCGCGGCACGGTGCTCGTGGGCATGCTCAACCCGTTCAACAACGAGACCATCGCGAAGATGGCCGAATGCGGCATTACCGCGTTCGCCCTCGAAGCGGCGCCGCGCACCTCGCGGGCGCAGAGTCTTGATGTGTTGTCGTCGCAGGCGAACATCGCCGGCTACAAAGCGGTGTTGCTCGCGGCTCACTATTACCCACGCTTCATGCCGATGCTGATGACTGCTGCGGGTACCGTGAAAGCGGCGCGGGTGCTGATTCTTGGTGCAGGCGTGGCCGGTTTGCAGGCGATTGCCACGGCGAAACGCCTGGGTGCGGTGATCGAAGCGTCCGACGTGCGCCCAGCGGTGAAGGAACAGATCGAATCCCTCGGCGCGAAGTTCGTCGACGTGCCTTACGAGACCGATGAAGAGCGCGAATGCGCCGTCGGTGTCGGCGGTTACGCGCGGCCGATGCCGGCGAGTTGGATGCAGCGTCAGGCCCAGGCCGTGCACGAGCGCGCCAAGCAGGCCGATATCGTCATCACCACCGCGCTGATTCCGGGCCGCAAAGCGCCGACGCTGCTCAGCGCCGAGACCGTGGCGCAGATGAAGCCGGGCTCGGTGGTCATCGACCTAGCGGCCGCTCAGGGTGGCAACTGTCCGCTGACCGTCGCCGATCAGGTCGTTGTGGAAAACGGTGTGACGATCGTCGGTCCGACCAACCTCGCCGGTGAAGTCGCCGCCGACGCTTCGGCGCTGTACGCACGCAACCTGCTGGACTTCCTCAAGCTGGTGTTCACCAAGGAAGGCCAGTTCGACGTCAACCTCGAAGACGACATCGTCGCCGCGTGCCTGATGTGCCGCGACGGCCAAGTCATCCGCAAAAACGCCTAAGCAGGGATTCAGACGATGGAAGAGCTTATCTCCCCCGGTATCTACAACCTGATCATCTTCGTGCTGGCGATTTATGTCGGTTACCACGTGGTCTGGAACGTTACACCTGCGCTGCACACGCCGTTGATGGCAGTCACAAACGCCATTTCCGCGATCGTGATCGTCGGCGCCATGCTCGCCGCTGCGCTGACAGTCACGCCTTTGGGCAAGACCATGGGCACGCTGGCTGTGGCACTGGCGGCGGTCAATGTGTTCGGTGGCTTCCTGGTCACTCGCCGCATGCTTGAGATGTTCAAAAAGAAAGCCCCGAAAGCAAAAGAAGAGGCGCCGAAGTAATGAGCATGAATCTCGTGACGACGCTCTACCTGATCGCGTCGATCTGCTTTATCCAGGCCCTCAAAGGCCTGTCCCACCCGACCACCTCGCGGCGCGGCAACCTGTTCGGCATGCTTGGCATGGCGCTGGCCATCATCACAACGGTCGGCCTGATCTATAAGCTCGGGGCTGAGCTCGCTACAGCCGGTATCGGTTACGTCATCGTTGGCCTGCTGGTCGGCGGCACCGCCGGTTCGATCATGGCCAAACGCGTTGAAATGACCAAGATGCCGGAACTGGTAGCGTTCATGCACAGCATGATCGGCCTCGCGGCGGTGTTCATTGCCATTGCGGCAGTGGTTGAGCCGCAGTCGTTGGGTATCGTTAAACAGCTGGGCGATGCGATCCCGGCGGGCAACCGTCTGGAGCTGTTCCTCGGTGCGGCAATCGGTGCGATCACTTTCTCCGGCTCGGTGATTGCCTTTGGCAAGCTCTCGGGCAAGTACAAGTTCCGCCTGTTCCAGGGCGCACCGGTACAGTTCAGTGGCCAGCACAAGCTCAATGCGATTCTGGGTCTGGCAACGCTGGTTCTCGGTCTGACTTTCATGTTCACCGGCAACCTTACGGCGTTCGCACTGATGCTGGCGCTGGCGTTCGTGATGGGCGTGCTGATCATCATCCCGATCGGCGGCGCCGACATGCCGGTGGTGGTGTCGATGCTCAACAGCTATTCCGGCTGGGCGGCGGCGGGGATCGGCTTCTCGCTGAACAACTCGATGTTGATCATTGCCGGCTCGCTGGTGGGTTCGAGCGGTGCGATCCTCTCGTACATCATGTGCAAGGCAATGAACCGCTCCTTCTTCAATGTGCTGCTAGGCGGTTTCGGCAACACAGCCGATGCAGGTCCTGTCGGTGCGCAGGAAGCCCGCCCGGTGAAATCCGGCTCGGCGGATGACGCGACTTTCCTGCTGACCAACGCCGACACCGTGATCATCGTGCCGGGTTATGGCTTAGCAGTAGCGCGTGCACAACATGCGCTGAAGGAGCTGACCGAGAAGCTGACCCATCGTGGCGTGACTGTGAAGTACGCGATCCACCCGGTGGCCGGTCGGATGCCTGGGCATATGAACGTCCTGCTCGCCGAGGCCGAAGTGCCTTACGACCAGGTGTTCGAGATGGAAGACATCAACTCCGAGTTCGGTCAGGCCGACGTGGTGCTGGTGCTCGGCGCGAACGACGTGGTCAACCCGGCCGCGAAGAACGATCCGAAGTCACCGATTGCCGGCATGCCGATTCTCGAAGCGTTCAAGGCCAAGACCATCATCGTCAACAAGCGCTCGATGGCCAGCGGCTATGCCGGTCTGGACAACGAACTGTTCTATCTGGACAAGACCATGATGGTTTTCGGCGATGCGAAGAAAGTCATCGAAGACATGGTCAAAGCGGTCGAGTAATTCACCACTGCAATAGCGAACGCCCCGACTTGTCGGGGCGTTTTTGTTTGCGCCAGACGCTGGACAATTTGCCGCGTTGTTGCAGATCCGGTAACGGTGTTTTACTGCAAACCCGCGAAATAGAGGCCTCGTTTGCGACCTTGGTAGCGGGACAGGCGCCGGCCAAATTCACTAGACTGCGCATCCTGCTACTCGTTGCCCGAGATAATAATCCATGTACCGTGACCGTATTCGCCTGCCTTCGTTGTTGGATAAAGTGATGAGCGCTGCCGACGCCGCTGCTCTGATTGAGGACGGCATGACCGTCGGCATGAGCGGTTTCACCCGCGCCGGCGAAGCCAAGGCCGTTCCCCACGCACTGGCCGAGCGCGCCAAGGTCACGCCGCTGAAGATCAGCCTGATGACTGGCGCCAGCCTGGGCAACGACCTCGACAAGCAACTGACCGAGGCCGGCGTGCTGTCGCGGCGCATGCCGTTTCAGGTCGACAGCACGTTGCGCAAGGCAATCAACGCCGGCGAAGTAATGTTCATTGATCAGCATCTCTCGGAAACCGTAGAGCAACTGCGCAACCAGCAATTGAAGCTGCCGGACATTGCCGTCATCGAGGCAGTCGCCATCACCGAACAAGGCCATATCGTGCCGACCACTTCGGTGGGCAACTCGGCCAGCTTCGCGATCTTCGCCAAACAAGTGATCGTCGAGATCAACCTGGCCCACAACGCCAACCTCGAAGGCCTGCACGACATTTATATCCCGACGTACCGCCCGACGCGGACGCCAATCCCGCTGGTGAAAGTCGACGATCGCATCGGCAGCACGGCGATCCCGATTCCACCGGAGAAGATCGTTGCGATTGTCATCACTCAGCAATCGGACTCGCCATCCACAGTATCGGTACCGGACGTTGACACCAATGCCATCGCTGAACACCTGATCACTTTTTTCAAGCAGGAAGTCGCGGCCGGGCGCATGACCAACAAGCTTGGCCCACTGCAGGCCGGCATCGGCAACATCGCCAACGCAGTGATGTGCGGCTTGATCGACTCGCCGTTCGAAGACCTCACCATGTACTCGGAAGTGCTGCAGGACTCGACCTTCGACCTGATCGATGCCGGCAAGCTGAGCTTCGCCTCGGGCAGTTCGATCACCCTGTCCGAGCGCCGCAACAGCGACGTGTTCGGCAACCTGGAGAAGTACAAGGACAAACTGATTCTGCGGCCGCAGGAGATCTCCAATCACCCGGAAGTGGTGCGGCGTCTGGGCATCATTGGCATCAACACTGCGCTGGAGTTTGATATCTACGGCAACGTCAACTCTACCCATGTCTGCGGTACGCGGATGATGAACGGCATCGGCGGCTCCGGCGACTTCGCGCGCAATGCGCATCTGGCGGTATTCGTGACCAAATCGATCGCCAAGGGTGGCGCCATCTCCAGCGTGGTGCCCATGGTCAGCCACGTCGACCATACCGAGCATGACGTCGACATTCTGGTAACCGAGGTCGGCCTCGCCGACCTGCGTGGCCTGGCGCCACGGGAACGTGCACGAGTGATCATCGACAACTGCGTGCATCCGGACTTCCGCCAGGCACTGAATGATTACTTCAGCGCTGCCTGTGCAATCGGCGGTCACACCCCGCATATTCTGCGCGAAGCCCTGAGCTGGCATATGAACCTGGAAGAAACCGGGCGCATGCTGGCAGTGTGATTCACACAGATACCCACCGAGGCAAACACAGTTTTGCCTCGGTGGATGCCCGCGAGAAGCAGGATCGCAAAAAACTGTACTGCTGTACCGGTCTTTTCCTACCGCAAACTCCTACTCAACCCCCTGATACGAGCCGAAATGCACCAATCAAGTGCAGACAGGTACAGTTTGCCCAATTTCGACCCGTACACCATCCATAAACAGTTAACTGCTCACTCACAATACAAATGAACTGTATCTACAGAGACTAGGCAAACGAGAGGATCATGGGCACCAGTCAAACCACTACCTGATCCCGCCACAAGCGGAAGGATGTCAACCATGGAACGTACACTCAGTTCCGAACTGTTCTTCGAAGACAAAGCTGTAAACACCCAGGCTTCCCTGCCTCTGCGCGTTATTGCCAACCTGATGTTGTGGCAGCGCCGCATCTCCAGCCGCCATCAACTGGCCCGTCTGGATTCGCGTCTGCTGGCCGACGCCGGTATCAGCGAAGCACAACGCTACGAAGAGCTGAGCAAGCCGTTCTGGCGCTGAGCAGCGTCGCTGGCTCTGGTCGTCAGACCCACCGCCAGCAACCCGAATTGCACAAGCAAAACCCGTCGTGGGCAACCACGACGGGTTTTGTCGTTTCAGGGCCTTGAATGCTCTAAAACGCATAACTGAATGAGTACAGGTACAATTCACGAAAGCCTCAGATAACACCAGTACAGTTATGCAGAACCTTTGGAGTATCACTGGCCACCACTGGGCGAACCGGATTTGGCAGCCTAATATCCATGCAGAACGTGGCGAACGTTGCGCAACAGGCGTCTGACTCCTCAGATACCGAGCCACCTCTCACTACGGTTTGTCCAAAGGAGTTACATCATGACCCGTCTTCGCCTGCTCAGTGCCGCCGCCCTGCTGGCCGTGGCTGCCAACGCCAGTGCTACCAGTTTCATCGTCACCACCGACTCGATCGTCGGCGCGCTGAAAGCCACTTCCGACGCCACTTCCGATGTGACCTCCTCGTTCCGTGACGACAAGATCGTCCTCGCCGCCCGCGACGATGCCGCCAGCTTCGTGGCCAGCGAAGGCGATATCCGTGGTGTGAAACTGGAAAGCGCGCTCGATCACATCCGCCATCAGGCGCCACAACTCAATGCCACCGATGCCCAATTGGCTCAGGCCATTCTGACGCTCTGATCGCTTGCGGTATTGCGGGACACGCCAGCCGTGTCCCGATGTTTCAACGCTGGCTCTGGCCCGGGCATTTGCGCTAGCCTTCAGGCTCGCTAACAGTTGTCGAGTCCCATGCGCTTTCTTCCAACTTTGCTCATCTCTTCTACTCTATTCACCGCCTGCTGGGCGATGTCTGCCAACGCCTTCGATGCTTTCAATGCATCGACCCAAGGCACGGTTGTCAGCGGTTACGCCACCAGCATGGTGTCTTCTGCGCCGTTCGACCGTAAACTGCTGCTCGCCGCCCATGATGACGCGGCCGCCTTCGTCGCCAGTGACGGTGAATGGCGAGGCGCACGGCTGGAATCCGCGCTGCATTACCTGCGCAAAACCCGGCCGAAACTTCATGCCAGCGACCTTGAACTGGCAGAAGCAATTCTCGTCCAATAGTTATCCTTGTCCTTCCGGAGTCGTTCCATGCGTAGCCCGCTGATTGCTGCCGCCCTTGGCCTGTTTGTATTGGCCGATGTGGCCCAGGCGCACACCCTGGTAGCCACCAGTAACATCATCGTTCGTGCCTCCCAGCGCAGCATCGATTTCACCTCCGATACCACCACGTCGATTCGCGACTCGAAAATCATCCGCGAAGCCCACGACGACGCCGCCAGTTTCGTCGCCAGCAACGGCGACATCCGTGGCGCGCACCTCGAAGCCGCTCTCAACACATTGCGTACACGGGTGCCGGAAGCGCGCGACGCCAGTGATCAAGTACTCGCCGAAGCCATCCTCGCACTGTGAGGTCCGTTGGCGCCTGGCTGCTGGCCGGGGCGTTGTTGCTGCTTGGCAACAGCGCCCACGCCGGCCTGCAATTGCGGCTCAAGACCGAGGGTCTGAGCCCCGCTCAACAACAGGCCAGTCAGGCGCTGATTGATGAGGCCATGGCGAAACTGCCGCCGAGCTTCATCGAGCGGCTGGATCGGCGCATCGACGTCGGCTGGACCGACGACATGCCTGCCAACGCTTACGGGCAGGCAACGCTGGTTGCCGAGCTTGATCTGAATCGCAAACTGCTCGCCGGTCTCACCGATGGCAGCGCGGCCAAAGAAAAAACCAATCGCCCCCACGGCACTGTGCGCCAGGAACTGCTGGCCACAGTGCTGCACGAAATCACGCATATCTACGACCGCGCGCGTTTATGGCCAAGCGCCGAACGCACGTTGATCCAGCGCTGCACCCGACGTTTCAACAGCTCCGGGCTGATCGGCATTCCCGATGAGTGTCGCGGGCAGAACGGTCGCCGCTTCACCATCAGCGACGACCCGCGCCTGCTTGACCTCGCCGGGTGGCAGCAATACGTCGGCCGCCGCGGCGAGCGTGAACAACATAACCGGCAGATCGCGCGCAGCCCGGACCTCTACGAAATTTCCAGCCCCAAGGAGTTCGTTGCGGTCAACATGGAGTACTTCCTCCTCGACCCGAGCTACGCCTGCCGCCGCCCGGCGTTGTATCGCTACTACAAGGAACATTTCGGCTGGGCGCCGCCAGCGCAGGACACCTGCAGCAAGAGCTTTGCCTTTCTCAATGCGGGCAATGACTTCGCCAAGCAGCCTCTGGGGCAAGTCGATCCGGAGCGCGTCTACGCTGTCGATTACCTGCTGGCCGAGGCCAATCAGAACTGGGTCAGTCGCTGGGGCCACAGCATGTTGCGCCTGGTGATCTGCGCCCCCGGTCGCCCGCGCGGCCCGGATTGCCGCCTCGATCTCGATCAACACTTGGTGCTGTCCTATCGCGCCTTCGTTGGCGATGTGCAGCTGTCGAGCTGGGACGGACTGGTCGGCAAATACCCGTCGCGGCTGTTCGTGTTGCCGCTGGCACAGGTGATCGACGAATACACCAAGACCGAGCTGCGCAGCCTCGCTTCAGTGCCGCTGAACCTGTCTCGCGAGGAGATCGAGGGCGTGGTCGAACATGCCGCCGAGATGCACTGGAGTTACGACGGCAATTACTTCTTCCTCTCCAACAACTGCGCGGTGGAAGGCTTGAAACTGTTGCGCAGCGGTAGCAATAACAGCCAACTGGTCGGCCTCGACAGCATCATGCCCAACGGCTTGCTGGAAGTGCTCAAGGGCCGTGGTCTGGCCGACACCAGTGTGCTCGACGATCCGAAAGAAGCGCTGCGTCTGGGTTACCGCTTCGACTCGTTCCGCGATCGCTATCAAGCGATGTTCGATGTATTGAAGAAGCAGCTGCCGATCAAGCAGACCACTGTCGAAGACTGGCTGTCACTCAGCGCTGAGCAACGCCGCGAATGGTTCGACCGCGCCGACCTGCGCACCAGCGCGGCGCTGTTGCTGCTGGAGCAAGCCAGTTTCCGCCGGCAGTTGTTGCTGGCCCAGGACGAGGTCAAGCAACGCTACCTCGGCGCCCGCGAGCTGGAGAACGGCGGCATGGACAAGGCCAACGCGACCTTGCAGGAAATCCTCGCCAACAGTGGTTTCCTCAGCCGCCCGGCGGAACTGCTCGACTCCAAAGGTTACGGACTACCGCAGCCGAGCGAGTTTGGCCGACTGGAAGCGGAAAGCAGCCAACGGCAGAAGAAGCTGCTCGCCCTGTCCGGCGACCTCGATACTGAAGTGCGCAAGCTGCTCGAACCCAAGCGCGCCGCCGAGATTGCCGCCAGCGAGGCCAACGTGAAACAGATTGGCGAGCATCTGCGCAAACTGCACAAGGCTTCGGGCGGACTGCAATTGCCCTGAGCACAAAAAAAGGCTTCAGAACGCCTGTTCTGAAGCCTTTTTGATTTCCCCTGCGGCTTTAGACGCGAGCCTTGCGCACGCCTTGGGACAGCGCCGAACACAGACTCAACACGCCATCGATGGCCTGCTCAGGCGTATCGGCACTGGCGATGTGATCGATCAACGCCGAGCCCACCACCACACCGTCAGCCAGACGCGCGATGGCCGCAGCCTGCTCCGGTGTACGGATACCGAAGCCAATGCTGATCGGCAGGTCGGTATGCCGACGCAGACGCGCAACCGCCTCTTCCACGTGTTCCAGAGTCGCTGCACCGGCGCCGGTGACACCCGCGACCGACACGTAGTAGACAAAACCGGAACTACCGTTGAGCACACGCGGCAGGCGCGCGTCGTCGGTGGTCGGCGTGGTCAGGCGGATGAAGTCCAGGCCAGCAGCCTGCGCCGGGTCGCACAGCTCTTCGTTGTGCTCTGGTGGCATGTCGACCACGATCAGGCCATCGACGCCGGCATCCTTGGCTTCTGTGATGAAACGCTCGACGCCGAATTTGTGGATCGGGTTGAAGTAACCCATCAACACCAGCGGCGTGTCGCTGTTGCCTTCACGGAATTCGCGAACCATTTGCAGGGTTTTCGCCAGATTCTGTTTGGCGCCCAGTGCGCGGATATTGGCCAACTGGATCGCCGGGCCATCGGCCATCGGATCGGTGAACGGCATGCCCAGTTCGATCACGTCGGCACCTGCGGCAGGCAGGCCTTTGAGGATTGCCAGCGAAGTGTCGTAGTCAGGATCGCCAGCGGTGACAAAGGTCACCAGCGCGGCGCGGTTCTGTTGCTTGAGGTCGGCAAAGCGGGTTTGCAGGCGGCTCATCAGTGTTTCTCCTGCTGCGACTGTTGCATATGGTGCATTACGGTTTGCATGTCCTTGTCGCCACGGCCCGAGAGGTTGACCACCATCAGGTGATCCTTCGGCAGCTTCGGTGCACGTTTGAACACTTCGGCCAGGGCGTGAGCGCTTTCCAGGGCAGGGATGATCCCTTCCAGACGGCAGCATTTGTGGAACGCTTCAAGCGCTTCGTCGTCGGTCACCGAGGTGTACTGGACGCGGCCGATGTCATGCAACCAGGCGTGTTCAGGGCCGATGCCCGGATAGTCGAGGCCAGCGGAAATCGAGTGGGCGTCGATGATCTGCCCATCGTCGTCCTGCAGCAGGAAAGTGCGGTTACCGTGCAGCACGCCCGGCACACCGCCGTTCAGACTGGCCGCGTGCTTGCCGGTTTCGATGCCATAACCGGCGGCTTCGACGCCGATGATCTCCACGCTCTTGTCATCGAGGAACGGGTGGAACAGGCCCATGGCGTTGGAACCGCCACCGATGCATGCCACCAGACTGTCCGGCAGACGACCTTCCTGAGCCTGCAGCTGATCGCGGGTTTCCTTGCCGATGACGGCCTGGAAGTCGCGGACCATTGCTGGATAAGGGTGTGGGCCGGCCACAGTGCCGATCAGATAGAAAGTGTTGTCGACGTTGGTCACCCAGTCACGCAGGGCTTCGTTCATCGCATCCTTCAGGGTGCCGGTGCCAGCCACCACCGGAATGACTTCAGCGCCAAGCAGCTTCATGCGGAAGACGTTGGCCTGCTGACGTTCGATGTCGGTGGTGCCCATGTAGATCACGCAGTCCAGACCGAAACGCGCAGCGACGGTGGCCGTGGCCACGCCGTGCATGCCGGCGCCGGTCTCGGCGATGATGCGCTTCTTGCCCATGCGCCGCGCCAGCAGGATCTGGCCGATGCAGTTGTTGATCTTGTGCGCGCCGGTGTGATTCAGCTCTTCACGCTTGAGGTAGATCTTGGCGCCGCCGCAGAACTCGGTCAGGCGTTCGGCGAAATACAGCGGGCTCGGACGTCCGACGTAATCACGCTGGAAGTAGGCCAATTCTTCTTTGAATGCCGGATCTTCCTTGGCCGCTTCGTATTCGCGGGCCAGGTCGAGGATCAACGGCATCAGGGTTTCCGCTACATAACGGCCACCGAACGCACCGAACAGGCCGTTGGCGTCAGGGCCGTTACGCAGATCAGAGGTGTTCGAAGTCTGGGTCATGGGTCGCTCCAGGTGAATTCGGTCAGAAGACAATGACGACCACTCTACCCCTGACTTTCCAGGCTGAAAACCGATAAGATCGCCGCAACCTGTCAGGAAAACTCACAGATACCATGAGCCACGACCTTCCCCCGCTCAATGCCTTGCGCGCCTTCGAGGCCACCGCCCGTCTGAACAGCGTCAGTCAGGCTGCCGAGCAGCTGCATGTCACTCATGGCGCGGTCAGCCGCCAGCTGAAAGCGCTTGAAGAACATCTCGGCGTGAGTCTGTTCGTCAAGGATGGGCGCGGCTTGAAACTCACAGATGCCGGCGTGCGTCTGCGCGATGCCAGCGCTGAGGCGTTCGATCGCTTGCGCACTGTTTGTGCGGAATTGACCCAAAGCACTGCCGATGCGCCGTTCGTGCTTGGTTGTTCGGGGAGTCTGCTGGCGCGCTGGTTCATTCCGCGCCTGGGGCGGTTGAATGCCGATTTGCCTGATCTGCGACTGCACCTGTCGGCCGGTGAAGGCGATCTCGACCCTCGGCGCCCGGGACTCGATGCGCTATTGCTGTTCGCCGAGCCACCGTGGCCGGCCGATATGCAGGTCTATGAACTGGCGGCGGAACGCATCGGCCCGGTGATGAGCCCGTTATTCAGCGGTTATCAGAACCTGCACGACGCTCCTGCCGCAGAATTGCTCAAGCAGCCCTTGCTGCACACCACCTCTCGCCCGCAAGCCTGGCCCAGCTGGGCACAGCAAAACCACCTTGATCCCAAGGCGTTGAAGCTCGGGCAAGGTTTTGAGCATTTGTATTATTTGCTGGAGGCGGCTGTTGCAGGTCTCGGCGTGGCAATCGCGCCGGAGCCGCTGGTAACCGAAGATCTGAAGGCAGGACGCCTGGTTGCGCCATGGGGCTTCTGCGAAACCCCGGCGCAACTGGCGTTGTGGCTACCCAAGCGCGCCGCAGACGGACGCGCCCGGCAACTGGCGCAATGGCTCAAGAACGAGCTGCGCCAGACTGATCACTCACCGCGCTTGAACAAAAAGTAGGCGGCGAGCAGACCGATTGCACCGACAGCCACGCCAGCCGTGGTCCATGGGTGTTCCTGCGCGTAATCACGAGTGGCAATGCCGGTCTCGCGGGTTTTCACTTTGACTTCTTCGTACGCGTCGCTGAGCAGATGACGGGAATGTTTCAGTGCACTTTCGGCATTGCTTTTCAGCGCCTTGAGGGTCTTGCGCGACTCGTCCGAAGCATCGTCTTTCAAGCTTTCCAACGATTTGAGCAGACTCTCGATCTCGGCTTCCATGCTTTGCAACGAGGCTTTACGTAAAGAGGTGTTGGCCATGGTGGCTCTCCTGCATTGGTGATGAGTGGCGTGTGTTGGTTGGGACTTCACCACTTCGAGAAAGTGCAGAAATTCTGAACTTCGGCAGCGCAGAGGCGCCGAAATCAACAGTGCAATTGCCTGCTAGGCTCAATTTCACACGCCATTCCAACCCAAGGAGATCGCCATGAGTGACCATCACACGTACAAGAAAGTCGAGCTGGTCGGTTCGTCCACCACCAGCATCGAAGACGCCATCAACAACGCACTGGCCGAAGCCAACAAAACCCTGCGCAATCTGGAATGGTTTGAAGTGACCGAAACCCGTGGCCACATCGAAAACGGCCAGGTGGCGCACTTTCAGGTAACGCTGAAAGTCGGCTTCAAGATTGCCGCCAGCTGAGTTTGAGCTAGTCTTCTGAACTTGCGCGCTGGCCGAGTGCCATAGGGAATGGCAAAGCGCTACAAGGTGAGCGCATCGGGTGGATGACCCGATGCCCGCCTCATTCAATCCGACCAGGGAGTGCGACCGATGAAGAAGTTCATGTTGGCAGTAGGTTTGTTGAGCCTTGCGGGTGGTGCGTTGGCAGCCGGCAAGCCATGTGAAGAGCTGAAAAGCGAAATCGCCGCGAAGCTCGACGCCAAAGGCGTATCCGGTTATTCGCTGGAAGTTGTCGACAAGGGTGCGGCCGTTGATGGCGACGTCGTCGGCAGTTGCGAAGGCGGCAGCAAGGACATCGTCTACAAGCGAGGTTGATTGCGCCTGAAACACAAAAGCCGACGTGGATGCGTCGGCTTTTTTGTGGACGATGATTTTCCGGGTAGGAGCTGCGGGACGCTGCGATCTTTTGATCTTGATTTCAAATCATAATCAAAAGATCGCAGCCTCGTTGCACTCGACAGCTCCTACAAGGGCTCGCGTTATCCCTTCATGACTTGGGCCAGCAATTCGTAGGAATGGATGCGATCGGCGTGTTCGTAAAGATCACTGGTGAAAATCAGCTCGTCCGCCTGGGTCTGCTCGATCAAAACCTCAAGCTTGGCGCGGATCTTCTGCGGGCCGCCGACCATGGCGAGACCGAGGAAATCGCCCACCGCTTCACGTTCATGGGGCAGCCACAGGCCGTCCATGGTTTTCACCGGCGGACGCTGCACCAGGCTCTGACCACGCATCAGCGCAAGAATGCGCTGGTACACCGACGTCGCCAGATAATCGGCTTGCTCATCGGTATCCGCTGCCACCAGCGGCACGCCGAGCATCACGTACGGCTTGTCGAGCACCGCCGACGGTTTGAAGTGATTGCGGTAGATGCGGATCGCCTCGTGCATGAAGCGCGGCGCGAAGTGCGAGGCGAAGGCGTAAGGCAAGCCGCGCTCACCCGCCAATTGCGCACTGAACAGGCTTGAGCCGAGCAGCCAGACCGGCACGTTGGTGCCGGTGCCGGGCATGGCGATCACCCGTTGCTCCGGGGTGCGCGGGCCGAGGTAGCGCATCAGTTCGGCAACGTCTTCAGGGAAGTCGTCAGCGCTGCCCGAGCGCTCACGGCGCAAGGCGCGGGCGGTCATCTGGTCAGAGCCGGGCGCGCGGCCCAGACCCAAGTCGATCCGTCCCGGGTACAGGCTCTCGAGGGTGCCGAACTGCTCGGCGATCACCAGCGGCGCATGGTTGGGCAGCATTACCCCGCCGGAACCGACGCGGATCGTCGACGTGCCTCCGGCCAGATAGCCGAGCAACACCGAAGTTGCCGAACTGGCGATGCCGTCCATGTTGTGATGTTCGGCGACCCAGAAGCGCGTGTAGCCGAATTTTTCGGCATGTTGTGCCAGATCCAGCGAGTTGCGCAGCGATTGCGCTGCGCTGCCGTTTTCGCGCACTGGCACCAAGTCGAGGGTGGAAAATTTTACGTCGGACAGTTTTTTCATGAACCTGCATCTCCGGGTGGGGAGGCAGGTTTTTCTTGCGAGCGAAAACCTGCCAAATCCATAAGCGTGTTTTATGGAATGAGGGCATATACCCGAGATTCAATAGCAGCGGCGAAATTTCCTACTAAAAAAGTCAACGATTCAGCCAGGCTGAACTTTGTTCCGCCGTCTATCCTCAGAAGCCTTGCTAGTAAAAACCGCGAAGGCGCGGCGTCCCGCGCCACATTTGAGGAGGCAGACATGGCTATCGTGAAAAAGGCATCGGCGCATTGGGAAGGCGATCTGAAAACCGGTCTCGGCTCGATCTCCACCGAAACCGGCGTACTGCGCGAAGCGCCGTACGGCTTCAAGGCGCGCTTTGAAGGCGGCAAGGGTACCAATCCGGAAGAACTGATCGGCGCGGCTCACGCCGGCTGCTTCTCCATGGCGTTTTCGATGATTCTCGGCGATGCCGGCCTGAAGGCAGACAGCATCGACACCAACGCTGAAGTCACCCTCGATCAGGTTGACGGCGGCTTCGCAATCACTGCGGTAAAGCTGATTCTCAAGGCGAAGATTCCAGGCGCAACTCAGCAGCAGTTTGAAGAACTGAGCAACAAGGCCAAGGAAGGTTGCCCGGTTTCCAAAGTGCTGAACGCGAAGATCACCCTCGAGGCTTCGCTGGTCAGCTGATTCGGCGTTTGCCGGGCTGACGCCTTCGCGAGCAGGCTCGCTCCCACAGGGGATTTGTGCACGGCGCAGATCCCCTGTGGGAGCGAGCCTGCTCGCGAACGCAGTCTCGAAACCAGCTCAGCGGCCGGCAATTAATACAAGGTGTGAGCAAAGTCAGAACCCGCTCTGCAGAATTGTGGTCGAATAATCGACAGCAGCTTCAGCGCACACCCGTGCGCGCTGCCTCAAGGAGCTTCATCGATGAAACGTATTGGCTTGGCGATCCTTTGCAGTGCACTGGCCACGTCCGCAATCGCAGCCCCCAAGAACTGCGAAAAGCTCAGAAAGGAAATCGAGGTCAAAATTCAGGCGAAAGCGGTGCCAACGTACACCCTGGAAATCATCACGGCGGAGGAGGCGAAGCAGCATGACTCAGCCATGATCGTTGGTTCTTGCGAGAACGGCACCAAGCGAATCATCTATCAGAAAAACGATAGATGATTGTCCTTCACGGCACGCAATTGATCTGCCGCTCGTTGGCAACGATCTGCCCCTGACGATTGATCAAGCGTGCACTTGGCGTGAAGGCCAGCGATCGGGCCTCAAGGCGGTAACGCTGCCCGGCCTCGAAGTGGTCATAGGGCACGGTCATGTAACACAGCCGCTCTTGCGGATCGGTATCCATGCCCTGACCACCCCCGAATACTTCGAAGTCAAAGCGCACGGTGAGCTCATGACTACCGGGCGTCACCTGAAAAAACCGTCCGTCGCGCAAGCGCTGTTTATCCAGGCGCTCGGCCATCAGCACTTTGCCGCCGGGGGTAGGCATGGCGAAGTCGACCCAGGCTTTGTCTGGATCGGCCGCCGGCAACGGGCTCTGACAACCGGCGAGCACACTGGCGGCCAGCAATGTCGTCAACTTGCGCATGATCGATATCCTTAGACGGGATTTCCAGCATAGCGCCGATCAACTGCTCTGACAGCCCGCCGGTGTGCCCTGACCGACAACCTTGCGCTGTTCGTCATACAGCTTGGCCCAAGGCCTGAAGCCGATGCTGCCAGCCTGCAGCTGATAGCGCTGGCCGGCGTTGAAGTCCTTGAATTTCACGCTCAACTGGCAATCGCGCCACAGCGGTTCGGCAGTCGGGCCGATGTTGGTGGCCTCGACCGGGAATTGATAGCGCACCTTCAGCTCATGGCTGCCGGGCTGCACTTCGAAATAGCGTTTGTCGATGGCCTGGGTGGCATCGACTTGAACGGCTTGCAGCGCCGTGTCGTGTTGGCGAGCGTCAAGATCGATCCAGGCTTGCGAGGGGTCGGGGTCGGGCATTCCGAATCCGGCACAACCGGCCAGCGTCAGCAGGCCTCCTGTCAGCATGAACATGCGCATAGCGGTGCTCCTTGAGGCGGGATAGTCTTGGGGCAGACTTTCCGGGGAATTTCTTATTTTGATCAGGCCGTTTTCCAGCCTTGGGTTACTTGATCGCGTTTTTCCGATTTTGTTTCCGGGTGTGTTGTTTTTGTTGCTCAACGGTTGCGCCAGCGTCAGCTATTACAGCCAGCTCGCCAGCGGCCAATTGCAATTGCTGCGCGCCCGGGAGCCGGTGGAGAAGGTCATTGCCGACCCCAGCCGCGATGCCAAATTGCGCGCGCATCTGGCTCAATCACAAAAGGCCCGTACCTTTGCCAGCGAGCATCTGCATTTGCCGGATAACCAGAGCTATCGCCTGTACGCCGATATCCATCGCCCCTACGTGGTGTGGAATGTGTTCGCTACTCAAGAGTTCTCCCTGACACCGCAGAATCACTGCTTCCCGATTGCCGGCTGCGTGGCCTATCGCGGCTACTACAGCCAGAGCGCCGCCCGTGGCGAAGCGGCGATTCAACGTTTGCAGGGTATGGATGTGTCGATCGGCGGGGTCGAAGCGTACTCGACGCTTGGATGGTTCAATGACCCGATCCTCAATTCGATGATGGGCTGGGGCGATGAGCGACTGGCCACGCTGATCTTTCATGAGCTGGCGCACCAGAAGTTCTATGTGAAGGACGACACCGAATTCAACGAGTCATTTGCCACGTTTGTCGAGCAGGAAGGTACGCGGCAATGGCGCGCCTTTCGCGGGCTACCGGCAGAGTCGGATGCGAGGCTCAAGCAGCGTGACCAATTCATCGAACTGGTACTCGCCACGCGCTCACGACTGGAGAAGCTGTATGCGCAGCCGCTGTCGGTTGAGCAAATGCGTGAGCACAAAGCAGCTGAATTCGAGCGCTTGCGCCGGGAGTATCAGGCAACGCGCGACAGTCAGTGGGCCGGGGACAAACGCTATGACGCTTGGGTCAATGCGCCACTGAACAACGCGCGATTGTTGCCGTTCGGGTTGTATGACCAGTGGGTGCCGGCGTTTGCGGCGCTGTTCAGGCAAATGGATGGGGATTGGCTGAGGTTTTATGCCGAGGTTGAGCGGTTGGGACGGTTGCCGGTTGATGAGCGTAAGGCGGCGCTGGAAGCGCTGGCCCAGTCCTAAGGAACTCGGAGGCATAACGGCTCTTTCGCGAGCAGGCTCGCTCCCACATTGGATCGCGCTGCCTCTGTGGGAGCGAGCCTGCTCGCGAAGGCTATTTCATCAGCGCTGCAAAAACGCCTGATGCAACTCGTCCAAGGTTTCAAAGTGATAAGCCGGCGCCTCGGCATTCAGTTCTTCAAAACTGCCGAACCCATAGCCCACCGCCGCCGCATCCAGGCCATTGCTGCGCGCGCCGATCAGGTCGTGCTTGCGATCGCCGATCATCAGGGTCTGCGCCGGGTCCAGGCGTTCTTCCTCAAGCAAGTGCGCAATCAACTCAACCTTGTTGGTCCGCGTGCCGTCCAGCTCGCTGCCGTAGATCACCTTGAAGTGGCGGGCGAAGTCGAAGTGCCGGGCGATCTCGCGGGCGAACACCCACGGTTTGGAGGTGGCGATGTACAACTGCCGCCCCTGCCCGCTCAAGGTTTCCAGCAACGGCGTGACCCCGTCGAACACCCGATTCTCATAGAGGCCGGTCACCTTGAAGCGCTCACGGTAGAAATTCACCGCTTCCCAGGCCTTGGCCTCGTCGAAGTCGTAAAACTGCATGAACGCTTGCAGCAGCGGCGGGCCGATGAAGTGTTCCAGTTTGCTCAGGTCCGGCTCGTCGATGCCGAGATTGGCCAAGGCAAATTGAATTGAGCGGGTGATGCCCTCACGCGGGTCGGTCAGGGTGCCATCGAGGTCGAACAGTACAGTCTGGTAATGCATGGAAATTCCCGAGCAGGTGTAGGGCGATTCAGAGCTGGTCGTAGCCTTCGGCCAGATGCAGGTCCTTGAGTTTGACGTAATTCGCCGCGCTGTAGGTGAAGAAGGCGTTTTCCTTTTCGGTCAGCGGGCGCACTTGCTTGACCGGGCTGCCGACATACAGGAAGCCGCTCTGCAGGCGCTTGCCCGGCGGCACCAGGCTGCCGGCGCCGATGATCACATCGTCTTCCACCACGGCACCGTCCATGACGATGCTGCCCATGCCGATCAATACGCGGCTGCCAACGGTGCACCCGTGCAGCATGACCTTGTGGGCGATGGTCACGTCATCGCCGATCAGCAATGGAAAGCCGTCCGGGTTGAACGGGCCGGCGTGGGTGATGTGCAGCACGCAGCCGTCCTGCACGCTGGTGCGCGCACCGATGCGGATGCGGTGCATGTCGCCACGGATCACCGTCAGCGGCCAGACCGAGCTGTCTGCGCCAATTTCGACGTCGCCGATCACCACCGCCGAACCGTCGACGAATGCGCCGTTGCTCAAGCGGGGGGTGTGATTCTGGTATTTGCGAAGGGACACGATTAGTTCTCTCTCTGTCGCCGATAGCTGCGGTGAGTGTCGATTGTAATTAAGATGGGCGCATGTTTCTTCCAGCCAAGGTGCCAACCGTGAGCGTGAACAACCCTCTTTTGCAGTCCTACGACCTGCCGCCGTTCTCCACGATCCGTGCCGAACACGTCCTGCCCGCCATCGAAACCATCCTCGCGGACAACCGCGCCGCCATCGCCGAAATTCTCAAGACTCAGGGCAAGAACCCGACCTGGGCCGGTCTGGTGCTGGCGATGGACGAACTCAACGATCGCCTCGGTGCGGCATGGAGCCCGGTCAGCCATCTTAACGCCGTGTGCAACAGCGCCGAACTGCGTGAAGCCTACGAGTCGTGCCTGCCGGCCCTGAGCGCCTACTCCACCGAAATGGGCCAGAACCGCGAACTGTTCCAGGCGTATGAAGCGCTGGCCAACAGTCCGGAAGCTGCCAGTTTCGACGTCGCGCAAAAAACCATTCTGGAACACGCCCTGCGCGATTTCCGCCTGTCGGGTATCGACCTGCCGGAAGCCGAGCAGAAACGTTACGCCGAAGTGCAGAGCAAGCTGTCCGAGCTCGGCAGCCGCTTCTCCAACCAATTGCTCGACGCCACTCAGGCGTGGACCAAACACATTACCGATGAAGCCGCCCTCGCCGGCCTGACCGATTCAGCCAAGGCGCAAATGGCTGCCGCCGCCCAGGCCAAAGGTCTGGATGGCTGGTTGATCACTCTGGAATTCCCCAGCTATTACGCGGTGATGACCTACGCGCAAGACCGCGCGCTGCGCGAAGAAGTCTACGCCGCCTACTGCACCCGTGCCTCGGATCAAGGCCCGAATGCTGGCCAGAACGACAACGGCCCGGTGATGGAAGAGATCCTCGACCTGCGCCAGGAACTGGCCCGACTGCTGGGCTTCGCCAGTTTCGCCGAGCTGAGCCTGGCGACGAAAATGGCCGAATCCAGCGATCAGGTGCTGAGCTTCCTGCGCGATCTGGCCCAACGCAGCAAGCCGTTCGCCGCGCAGGATCTGCAACAGCTGCGCGCGTACGCCGCCGAACAGGGCTGCGCCGATCTGCAAAGCTGGGACAGCGGTTTCTACGGTGAAAAACTTCGCGAGCAGCGTTACAGCGTCGCTCAGGAAACCCTGCGAGCCTACTTCCCGATCGACAAAGTCCTCAGCGGCCTGTTCGCCATCGTCCAGCGTCTGTACGGCATCGAGATCGCCGAGCAGAAAGGCTTCGACACTTGGCACCCGGACGTCCGCCTGTTCGAGATCAAGGAAAACGGTCAGCACGTCGGCCGCTTCTTCTTCGACTTGTATGCCCGCGCCAACAAGCGTGGCGGCGCGTGGATGGACGGCGCCCGCGACCGTCGCCGCACCATCGACGGCGTGCTGCAAAGCCCGGTGGCCAATCTGGTGTGCAACTTCACTCCGGCCGACAGCGGCAAACCGGCGCTGCTGACCCACGATGAAGTGACCACCCTGTTCCACGAGTTCGGCCACGGCCTGCATCACCTGCTGACCCGCGTCGAACACGCTGGCGTATCCGGCATCAACGGCGTGGCCTGGGACGCGGTCGAGCTGCCGAGCCAGTTCATGGAAAACTGGTGCTGGGAGCCGGAAGGCCTGGCGCTGATTTCCGGCCACTACGAGACTGGCGAGCCACTGCCGCAGGACCTGCTGGAAAAAATGCTCGCGGCGAAGAATTTCCAGTCCGGGCTGATGATGGTGCGTCAGCTGGAGTTTTCGCTGTTCGACTTCGAACTGCATGCCACCCATGGCGATGGCCGCAGCGTGGCGCAAGTGCTCGAGGGCGTGCGTGACGAGGTGTCGGTGATGCGTCCACCGGCTTACAACCGCTTCCCCAACAGCTTTGCGCACATTTTCGCTGGTGGTTACGCGGCGGGTTATTACAGCTACAAGTGGGCTGAAGTGCTGTCCGCCGACGCCTTCTCGAAATTCGAGGAAGACGGCGTGCTCAACGCTGAAACCGGTCGGGCGTTCCGCGAGGCGATTCTGGCGCGCGGCGGTTCCCAGGCACCGATGGTGCTGTTCGTCGACTTCCGGGGCCGTGAGCCGTCGATCGACGCGCTGCTTCGCCACAGCGGCCTGAGTGAGGACGCGGCAGCATGAGCGACGGCCCTGTGATCACCAAGAAGCGCTTCATCGCCGGGGCGGTCTGCCCGGCGTGCAGCGAGCCGGACAAGTTGATGATGTGGAACGAAGACGGCGTGCCGCACCGCGAATGCGTGGCCTGCGGTTACTCCGACACGCTCAACGAGCAAGGCCTGTCGGTGCCCAAAGAGCTGGGCACGCGGGTCAATACCAGCGCGCTGAAGCCTGCCGCCGACAAAAAGGTTCAGGCGGTGCAGTTCTTCCCCAACCCCAAGTTGAAGAAAAAGCCCGACGAGCAACAATGACAACGACCGCTGCCTGCCGATCATCGTCGGCAGGTGGCGGTATCTATCCACCACCTTGCCTCTGCGCTTCCTGATTAGGCTGGCCAATCCAGCCCTCTCTCACGGAAGACGCCATGCCTGACACCAACCCACTCCTGCAACATTGGCAGTTGCCGCCCTGGGCGGCGATACGCGCCGAACATCTGCTGCCAGCAGTCGAGCGCATCGTTGCCGACAACCTGCTGATCATCGAAAACGTCATCGCCACTCAGGTCGATCATCCCAACTGGGACGACGTGGTAATTGCCATCGATGAAGCCGATGCGCGCCTGGATGAAACCATGGCGATCATCGAATTCCTCTCGATCAGTCATGCCGATGAGCCCCAGTGGTTGATGCAGGAAGCCCTGAGTACGCACGCCGCGCAGCGTTACAAGACTGCGAAGGCCGGCAATCGACAGTTGCTCCAGGTTTATCAACGATTGGCACAGAGTTCCATAGCCGCCAGCTTCAGTGATGCACGCAAAGCCTCGCTGGCGAAAATCCTGCGCCGGTTTCACTTGGCGGGAAGCGAATTGTCGAGTGCGCAGCGCAAGGATCTGGCGCGATTGAACGGCGAAATCGATCTGCTGGAAAAGCGCTTCATGAGCAACCTCAAATCGGTCAACGCGGCATGGAGCAAGGACATCGACGATGCCGCGCTAGTGGCGGGACTGCCGGCCGAAATGCAGACGCATCTGGCCGCCAATGCCCACAAGGCCGGCCTGCCCGGGTGGCGGCTGACCCTGGATCAGAACACTTACCAACAGGTCATGAGGCGGGCACAACACCGCGGACTGCGCGAGGAGTATTTCAAAGCCTGGTGCACCCGCGCTTCGGATCAGGGGCCACAGGCCGGTCGCTTCGATAACGGGCCGGTTTTGCAGACGCTGCTGGCCGCACGTCATGCCAAAGCCCGGCTCTTGGGTTTTGACAACTTTGCCCATCTGCGCCTGCACAACCGTATGGCTACCGGTACCGATCAGGTTGGCCGTTTTCTGCGCCAGCAGATCGCCCGCAATGCCGTGTCACTGGCGGGCGAGACCGATGATTTGCAGGCCTTGGCCCGCGAGCACGGGGTTGAACAGCTAGAAGCGTGGGATCACGATTTCCTCGCCGAGCAATTACGCCTGAAGCAGTCCGGCGGCACGGAGCAGGACCTGCGCGAGTTCTTCGCGCTGCAAGCCACACTGCACAGCCTCTGCCGCTTCAGCGAGCATATGTTCGGTATCAGCATCAGCGAAAATACCGTCCACGAGCGTTTCGCCGAAAATGTTCGCCTGTTCGAAATCAGCGAGCGTCAGCAACCGGTTGGTTACATCTACATCGACCCGTTCCACCGCGACGCGGGCAACGACTATGCCTGGACCGGTGTACTGCGCAATCGACGGATCACCGCCGAAGGCCGACCATTACTGCCGATTGCCTCGCTTCAATGCAATTACCCGGCAGCGGAAAACGGGCAAACGCACCTGCTGGATCCGCAGGATCTGCGCGTTCTGCTGCACGAATTCGGCCATTGCCTGCATCACGTGCTGACGCGTTCGCCGCATTACAACCTGTCCGGCATTTCGCATCTGAGCCGCGACGCTGCCGAGTTTGTCGGGCAACTGTTCGAAAAATGGGCGTTATCCGGGCAATTCCTGCGCTGGCTGGGTACGCATCACCAGAGCGGTGAGCGTCTGTCCGAAGCGCAGGCCAATACCGCGTTTTCCGCCACAGGCATCCAGCGCAGCCGGGAGACGGCAATGCTGTTGCTGAACGCGCTGGTCGACTTCGAACTGCACCGCTGTCACGGTGACGGTCGCACTGTTCAGCAAGTAGTCGAGGATGTGCAAAGTGAGTTCGCGCACCTGTCCATCCCGGCCTACTGCCGCTTCGCCAACAGCTGCGATTATCTGGTTACCGGTTATGAGGCTTCGCTGTACGCCTACAAATGGTCGGGTGTGCTGGCGAGCGAGGCGTTCAAGCGCTTCGAACGTGAAGGTCTGTTCAACGAACAGACGGGCCGCGACATGCGCGAACACCTGCTCTCGGGGGACAGGCAGGCACTGCCCGCCGCACTGCAAGCCTTTCTCGGAAAACCCATCGACAACGCGCTATTTCCTGCGCCAGCCGCTTGAGCTGATCAACGCTGAACGTGCGCCGAGTCGAACCAGCTCTTCATCGAACACATGGCGAATGCACTGGTGCTGCATTCGCCATTGATCAAGGCTTCGTGCAACCGATCGACATCGGCCTGCATCACGTAGCGCACGCTGTCGTGGAAATGCTGACTGTCACCAAAACCGCCCTCGGTCATTTCCTTGAGCGCCTGCTCTTTGCTCCAGCCCTGCACCACCACGCGGTACATCGCCGCCATCAGACCGGTGCGGTCAGAACCGTGCTTGCAGTGCATGAGCACCGGCCCGTCGGCTTCGGCGGACTGAATCGCGCGCAGAGCCTTGAGCACATCGCTGTCGTCGACGTGGTTGGTGCGATACGGCAGCTGCACTTGCTTGATGCCCGGCGCGGAAAGCCAGTCGCTATCAGCGTCAGGCAGGAAGTTGATTACGGTGACGACGTGCAGACTGTTCAACAGCGGCACCGCGCTGCGGCTGGGCAAGGCGCTGCGATACAGCGTCGGTGACATGCGGAACAGGTTGAACTGCGCCTCAACCGGCTGTGCCCACTCGGCCGGGCGAGATGGCGTGGCGTCGGCCGCCCGGGCGGCAATGCCATGCAACAGTGCAACAAGCGAAAAACATAACGCGGGGAAAAAGCGCACTCGAGACATGCTGGGCTGACCGTTTCGGCAATCTTCATGGGAGGAATTGCAGCTTCGCTATCAAGCGGTCAATACGCCGTGAGCCGGCCGTCAAAGAAACGTGAATCGGCGCCTCGCCGGGCTTTTTTCCGTGCAAACGGTTTTTCTTGATGCTTAGCCTGCTACCATTTGTCACATGATGTTGCAGAGGGAACGGCTTTTACCCGACCGGACCCTGATCGTCGCAACGCAAAATTCCTCGAGCTGCTCGCAGAAGCGGCTGACTTCTATGCCTGATGAGGTGCCCCCCATGTCTGATCAAGATCGAGACAACCCGCGGCGTGAATTCTTGCGCAAATCCCTGACCCTGATTCCGGTGGTCACGCTTGCCGGTACCGGCCTGGGCAGCAGCGTGCTGCAAGCCGCACCTGAAAGTACACCGGCGCCGGCCGCAGCAAAACCTGCCGCTGTTGGCGCGGGTGATTATCAGCCGAGCTTTTTCACCGCTGAAGAATGGGCATTCATCAATGCCGCCGTCGCCCAGTTGATCCCCAACGACGCACAAGGCCCCGGTGCCCTCGAAGCGGGCGTGCCGGAATACATCGACCGCCAGATGAACACCCCGTACGCCGCCGGTGCCCTGTGGTACATGCAAGGCCCGTTCAATGCCGACGCGGCACCGGAGATGGGCTGGCAGAGCAAACTGGTGCCCAAAGACATCTATCGCCTCGGCATCGCCGCCACGGATCAGTGGGTAAAAGGTCTGAGCGGTAAAACATTTGCCGAGCAAGACAGCGCTACCCGAGACGATTTGCTCAAGCAACTCGAAGCCGGCAAGCCGCAGTTCGACGCGGTGCCGGCGAAGATTTTCTTCAATCTGCTGCTGCAAAACACCAAGGAAGGTTTCTTCTGCGACCCGATCCACGGTGGCAATAAAGGCATGGTCGGCTGGACCATGATCGGTTTCCCCGGCGCCCGCGCCGATTTCATGGATTGGGTGGAACGCAACGAGCAATACCCCTTCCCGGCAGTGTCGATTCGCGGCGAGAGGGCGTAAGCATGGCAACGGTAATGAAGAAGGTTGATGCAGTCATCGTCGGTTTCGGCTGGACGGGCGCGATCATGGCCAAGGAGCTCACCGAGGCGGGCCTCAACGTGCTGGCGCTGGAGCGCGGGCCGATGCAGGACACCTACCCCGACGGCAACTATCCACAGGTGATCGACGAACTCACCTACAGCGTGCGCAAGAAACTCTTTCAGGACATCTCCAAAGAGACGGTGACCATTCGCCACAGCGTCAACGACATCGCCCTGCCCAACCGCCAGTTGGGCGCGTTTTTGCCGGGTAACGGCGTCGGCGGCGCCGGTCTGCACTGGTCGGGCGTGCACTTTCGCGTCGACCCGATCGAGTTGCGTATGCGCAGCCACTACGAAGAACGCTACGGCAAAAGCTTCATCCCCAAAGACATGACCATCCAGGATTTCGGCGTCAGCTATGAAGAGCTGGAACCGTTTTTCGACTTCGCGGAAAAAGTCTTCGGCACCTCCGGCCAGGCCTGGACGGTGAAGGGCCAACTGGTCGGTCAGGGCAAGGGCGGTAACCCATACGCGGCGGATCGTTCCAACCCGTTCCCGCTTGAAGCGCAGAAGAACACCGTATCCGCACAGCTGTTCGGCAAAGCGGCCACAGAAGTCGGTTACAAACCCTACAACCTGCCTTCGGCTAATACTTCGGGGCCGTACACCAATCCCTACGGCGCACAGATGGGGCCGTGCAATTTCTGCGGTTTCTGCAGCGGCTACGTCTGCTACATGTATTCCAAGGCCTCGCCGAACGTGAACATTCTGCCGGCGCTCAAGCCCCTGCCGAATTTCGAACTGCGGCCCAACTCCCATGTGCTGCGGGTCAACCTCGACAGCAGCAAGTCCAAAGCGACCGGCGTCACCTACATCGACGGCCAGGGCCGCGAGATCGAGCAGCCGGCGGATTTGGTGATCCTCGGCGCATTCCAGTTGCACAACGTGCGTCTGATGCTGCTGTCCGGGATCGGCAAACCGTACGACCCGATCAGCGGCGAAGGCGTGGTCGGGCGTAACTTCGCCTACCAGAACATGGCCACCATCAAGGCCTTCTTCGACAAGGACACCCACACCAACAACTTCATCGGCGCTGGCGGCAACGGCGTGGCGGTGGACGATTTCAACGCCGACAACTTCGACCACGGCCCGCACGGCTTCGTCGGCGGTTCGCCGATGTGGGTCAACCAGGCTGGCAGTCGACCGATTGCCGGCACCTCGAACCCGCCGGGCACACCGGCGTGGGGCAGCGCATGGAAACGCGCCACCGCCGATTACTACACCCACCAGGTGTCGATGGACGCCCACGGCGCGCATCAATCCTACCGTGGCAACTACCTCGATCTCGATCCGGTGTACCGCGATGCCTACGGCCTGCCGCTGCTGCGCATGACTTTCGACTGGCAGGAAAACGACATCAAGATGAACCGCTTCATGGTCGAGAAAATGGGCAAGATCGCCCAAGCCATGGGCCCGAAAGCCATTACAGTGATCGGCAAGCAGGTCGGCGATCACTTCAACACCGCCTCGTACCAGACCACCCACCTCAACGGTGGCGCGATCATGGGCACCGATCCGAAGACCAGCGCCCTGAACCGCTATTTGCAGAGCTGGGACGTGCACAACGTATTCGTCCCGGGCGCCTCGGCGTTCCCGCAGGGCCTGGGCTACAACCCGACCGGGCTGGTGGCGGCGCTGACCTACTGGTCGGCAAAAGCGATCCGCGAGCAATACCTGAAAAACCCCGGCCCGCTGGTACAGGCTTAAGGAGCGATGACCATGAAAACTTTCGTTATCGCCACCCTCGCCCTGCTCGGCAGCACTGCAATTTATGCGGCCGATGTTGATCAAAATCTGATCAAGCAAGGCGAATACCTTGCCCGCGCCGGTGACTGCGTGGCCTGCCACACGGCCAAGGGCGGCAAGCCGTTCGCCGGCGGTCTGCCAATGGAGACGCCGATCGGCACGATCTACTCGACCAACATCACCCCGGACAAGACCGGTCTGGGCGACTACAGCTTCGAAGACTTCGATCAGGCCGTGCGCCACGGTGTGGCCAAAAACGGCAGCACGTTGTACCCGGCGATGCCGTATCCGTCCTACGCGCGGGTCAACCAGGCCGACATGCAGGCGCTGTACGCCTACTTCATGCACGGCGTCGAACCGGTGGCGCAGGAGAACAAGGCCAGCGACATTCCCTGGCCGTTGAGCATGCGCTGGCCGCTGATGGGCTGGCGCTGGCTGTTCGCGCCGAAGGTCGAGGATTACCAGGCCACATCGGCCGATCCGGTGATCGATCGTGGCGCATACCTGGTCGAAGGCCTCGGCCACTGCGGCGCCTGTCACACCCCGCGTGCGCTGACCATGCAGGAAAAATCCCTGAGCGCGGCGGACGGCAGCGAATTCCTCGCCGGCAGTGCGCCGCTGGAAGGCTGGATCGCCAAGAGCCTGCGCGGCGATCACAAGGATGGCCTCGGCAGCTGGAGCGAAGAACAACTGGTGCAGTTCCTCAAGACCGGGCGCAGTGATCGCAGCGCAGTGTTCGGCGGCATGGGCGATGTGGTCACCCACAGCATGCAGTACATGAGCGACGCCGACCTCACCGCGATTGCCCGTTATCTCAAATCACTGCCGGCCAATGACCCGGCGGATCAGCCGCATCAGTACGACGAGAAAGTGGCCAAAGCGCTGTGGAACGGCGACGACAGCCAACGCGGCGCGTCGGTGTACATCGACAACTGCGCAGCCTGCCACCGTACCGATGGCCAGGGCTACACCCGGGTGTTCCCGGCGCTGGCGGGCAATCCGGTGCTGCAGACGGATGACCCGACATCGCTGATCCACATCGTGCTCAAGGGCGGGACTTTGCCGGCAACGCACACCGCGCCATCGACCTTCACCATGCCCGGTTTCGCCTGGCGCCTGTCGGATCAGGAAGTCGCGGATGTGGTGAGTTTCATTCGTGGCAGCTGGGGCAACAAGGGTGCGCCAGTGAAAGCTGCCGATGTTGCCGAGTTGCGTACGGAGGATATGAAGCAGACCTCCGGTGACGATCTTGGCCAAGTGACGCAACACAACTGACCACTCGCCCGATGGCACTAGCCAGATGACGATCGCCCCGATACTGTTCGCATATACAGTATCGGGGCGTTTTCATGTCTACTCCATTGCCACCTCGCGGTCGCGGCACCGCAACCAACCCGCACAACCGCTTTGCGCCCAGTCGTTCGGTGGCCGAGGACGATGGCTGGTATCAGGAAGTGCCAGAGACGCAAAACACCGAAGTGATCATCGAGAAGGCCAAATCGATCATCAGCCGCAACACCTCGCCGGATCTGCCCTTCGACCGTTCGCTCAATCCCTATCGCGGCTGCGAACACGGCTGCATCTATTGCTACGCACGGCCCAGCCACGCCTATTGGGACATGTCGCCGGGCCTGGATTTCGAAACCCGGCTGATTGCCAAGACCAATGCCGCCCAGGTCCTCGAGGAACAGCTGAGCAAACCCGGCTATCAATGTGCGCCGATCAATCTCGGCTCCAATACCGACCCGTATCAGCCCATCGAGCGCGAATACAAAATCACCCGTCAGACCCTGGAAGTGCTGCTGCGTTACCGGCATCCGGTGACCATTGTCACCAAAGGTTCGCTGATTCTGCGCGATCTCGATTTGCTGACCGAGTTGGCGCAGCAACGGCTGGTGTCGGTGATGATCAGCCTGACCACGCTGGATGATGAACTCAAACGCATCCTCGAACCGCGCGCCGCAGCGCCCAAGGCACGCCTGCGCGCGATCCGGGTCATGCGCGAAGCAGGCATTCCAGTAGGCGTGCTGTGTTCGCCGATGATTCCGATGATCAATGACAGTGAGATCGAAAGCCTGCTCACCGAGGCCCACGCCGCCGGTGCGCAAAGCGCTGCCTACATGATGCTGCGCCTGCCGCTGGAAGTCGCGCCGCTGTTCGAGGAGTGGTTGCAGGCGCACTATCCGCAACGTGCCGCCCATGTGCTGAGCCTGATCCGCCAGAGTCGCGGCGGCGAACTCTACGACAGCCGTTTCGGTGCGCGCATGCGCGGTGAAGGACCGTTTGCCGACCTGCTCGCACAAAGATTTGCCAAGGCCATCAAAAAGCTTGGCCTGAACAAACGCGAGGGCTATAACCTCGACTGCTCGGCCTTCTGTCCGCCGGGTCGCCAGATGTCGTTGATTTAGCGACAATTGGCTTTGGGTTGACGGGTTGGAATCCTTCCGCCGAAACACGCCAGTCACGTTTTTTGTGACCTGGAACACACGTTCTAGAGCGTTTGATTCAGTTTCAGTTAAGTTTCGGCGGCTACCTTGTTCATCGAGTGACTGACGGGTCGGGATGACCCGGATGGTTTAAACAGCCACTGGCTTCATACCGGAATACCGGGGAAGACTCCCTGAATCCGCACAAGAGGATGAATCATGAGTGACAAGGATAAACAGTCGTTGGCTGCCTCGGCGCAAAGCCCTGAAGCACAATCCGCCGATGCAGCACTGCGACAGATCGTTGATGGCTTTTTACGCTTTCATCATGACGTTTTTCCGCAGCAGGAAGAACTGTTCAAGAAGCTCGCCACCGCTCAGGCGCCCAAGGCGATGTTCATCACTTGCGCCGACTCGCGCATCGTTCCCGAGCTGATCACCCAGAGCTCGCCGGGCGATCTGTTCGTTACCCGTAACGTCGGCAACGTGGTGCCGCCCTACGGTCAGATGAACGGCGGCGTCTCCACCGCTATCGAGTACGCGGTACTGGCGCTGGGCGTGCAGCACATCATCATTTGCGGCCACTCCGATTGCGGCGCCATGCGCGCGGTACTCAACCCCGACAGCCTGGAAAAAATGCCGACGGTCAAAGCCTGGCTGCGCCACGCTGAAGTCGCGAAAACCATGGTGCACGACAACTGCAACTGCACCGACGAAAAAGACAGCATGCCGATCCTCACCGAGGAAAACGTCATCGCCCAACTGCAGCACTTGCGTACCCATCCTTCGGTAGCCTCGCGCATGGCGAACGGTCATCTGTTCATCCATGGCTGGGTCTACAACATCGAAACCAGCGAAATCAAAGCTTACGACGCGGACCAGGGTCGTTTCCTGCCTCTCGACGGCAGCCATCCGATTCCTGTGGCGACGCCCAAAGCGCGCTTCTAAATCTTCCCAACAATCTGTGTGGTATGACGCCGGCCGCTGATTCAGCGGTCCGGCCTCGCCACGCCTGAAGAAAACTTCGGGAGAATCGCCATGCGTGCGGCTCAATTGAAAGCTGTGTTGCCACGGGAGCTGCTCGCCTCCGTGGTTGTGTTTCTGGTCGCCCTGCCGCTGTGCATGGGCATCGCGATTGCCTCAGGGCTGCCGCCGGCAAAAGGTCTGATCACCGGCATCATCGGCGGTCTGGTGGTCGGTTGGCTGGCGGGCTCGCCGTTGCAGGTCAGCGGTCCGGCGGCGGGTCTGGCGGTGCTGGTTTTCGAGCTGGTGCGCCAGCATGGCATCGAGATGCTCGGGCCGATCCTGCTGCTCGCCGGTTTTCTGCAACTGGTCGCCGGGCGGCTGAAGCTTGGCTGCTGGTTTCGGGTCACGGCGCCAGCGGTGGTTTACGGCATGCTCGCGGGCATTGGCGTGTTGATTGTGCTCTCGCAAATCCATGTGATGCTCGATGCCAAGCCGCAGCCTTCCGGGCTGGACAACCTCACGGCGTTCCCGGCGGCCGTGGCGCAGGCCTTGCCATCGTTTGGCTGGCAGGCGGGTCTGCTCGGTCTGTCGACGATTGCGGTGATGTGGCTGTGGGAAAAATTCCGTCCGCATTCGCTGCGCTTCATTCCCGGCGCATTGCTCGGTGTGGGTCTGGCCACCGTGGCGAGTCTGCTGCTGGCGTTGCAGGTCAAGCGCGTTGAGGTACCGGCGAACCTGGCCGAAGCGATCGATTGGCTCAAGCCGGCCGACCTGATGAATCTGGCCGACCCGACGCTGCTGATCGCCGCGTTCGCCGTGGCGTTTATCGCCAGTGCCGAAACCCTGTTGTCCGCCGCGGCGGTGGACCGCATGCACAGCGGCGTGCGTTCGGACTTCGACCGTGAACTGTCGGCGCAAGGTGTCGGCAACATGCTCTGCGGTCTGGTCGGCGCGCTGCCGATGACCGGGGTGATCGTGCGCAGTTCGGCCAACGTCCAGGCCGGTGCGACCACACGCTACTCGACGATTTTCCATGGCCTGTGGCTGCTGGCATTCGTGCTGTTGCTGTCGAGCGTGCTGCAAAGCATTCCGGTGGCGAGCCTGGCGGGTGTGCTGGTGTATACCGGTTTCAAACTGGTCGACCTGAAAGCCTTCCGTGGTCTGGGCCGGTACGGGCGGATGCCGATGTTCACCTACGCCGCTACAGCGTTGGCGATCATCTTCACTGACCTGCTCACCGGTGTGCTGATCGGCTTCGGTCTGACCATGTTGAAGCTGGCATTCAAGGCTTCGCGCCTGAAGATCAGCCTGATCGACCTGCCGCAGGACGGCGAGATGGAATTGCGTTTGGTCGGCGCGGCGACGTTCCTCAAAGTACCGGCGCTGACCCAGGTTCTGGGCAGCATTCCTCACGGCACCACAGTACATGTGCCGCTCAACAACCTCAGCTACATCGACCATTCGTGTCTCGAGTTGCTTGAGGAGTGGGGCCGGGCGAATGCGGCCAAGGGTTCGAAGCTGTTGATCGAATCGCGCGGGTTGAAGCGACGGCTTGAGGGGCGGGTGCGGACCAATACCGGGATTGGTGCGGCTGGCTAGATCTTCCTGCCTGAGCACAAACCCTGTGGGAGCGAGCCTGCTCGCGAAAGCGGTGTATCAGCCAACAGAGATGTTGAATGATCGACCGCATTCGCGAGCAGGCTCGCTCCCACATTGCATCTATGGTGTATGAGGGTTACGCAGCAGGCTGATCCAGCTCAAGCCCCACTCCCAACCGGCGGCTCATGCACGGCCAGCGTTTCCACGCCGCGCCAGTGTCCGGACTGCTGAGTTTTTCGCGGTAGGCTTCTACCGACTCCAAAGCAAAACTCTCTTCGTTGAGCATCTCGTCGATCGCGTGATGCACCGCTTCGTCCAGTTGGTTGGCGAATTCCTCACCGATCAATTGGTGAGCAATCAGGTTGGCGACCGTCATGTCCAAGGGGATCAATGGCTGGCCGAAATGCTTGATGTACAGGTCGTTGACCTCTTCGACAAAACGGTGTGCCAGATAGGCCTCGTCGAGCAGGCTGTCCAGGCCGACGTGCCCAGCCATGATCGCCGGCGGCTGGAGGAAATACTGCTCGGCGATTTTCAGCACCGGTTTGATCTGCGATTCGATTCCCGCTTCCCTGGCGACTTCATTGGCTGCATCCAGCAGGTCTGGTACTTCATCGATGTAGGCGGCGACAAAACGTGTCAGAACGCCCTGGGCGTCGGCTTCCGGCAACTGGATCGCCGGGTGCAGGTGAGGCAGCTTGCTTTCCAGCTGACGGGTCAGCAGGCCGGTGTCTTTTTCGTGCTGTTGGGCTTTTTGGATCTGCTCGCGCAATGCGGCGGTGTTCATGAAAACTCCAGGAAACAAGGCAATGAAATAGGGAAGACATAACTTAGCTGGCTTACGAAAAACGCTAAGACGCATTTGTCATAATTATTTCATCCTTGATGCAGCTGCGTTATATCCATTCGCCACCACTCGTCTGCATCCTTCTCCATTCGGGCACTTGAACGCAAGCGCCGGGTGTTTCAGCTCATTTACGTGCCCGGGTTGCAATTCCCGGGCGCTGTCTATACTCGCCAATGAATGGAGTTAGCTGATGACGCCCGACTGCACCCGCAGCAAGGCCCGGCGATTCAAGTTCGTAGTCTGATGCAGCCGCTCCCTTGCCGCAGGCGATACGCCGGCGGGATAACAAGAACGATAAGGGGAACCCGCAATGATGCGACATCCACATGTCTGGATGGGCCTCCTGTTGTGGTCGATTTTCAGCCCGGCCAACGCGGCATGGACTGTGAATATGGCGCCTGGAGCGACTGAAATCAGTCACGCAGTATTCGACCTGCACATGACCATTTTCTGGATCTGTGTGGTGATCGGGATCATCGTCTTCGGCGCCATGTTCTGGTCGATGATGGTGCACCGCCGCTCTACCGGCCAGGTCGCGGCCAAATTCCACGAAAGTACCGGCGTCGAGATCATGTGGACCATCGTGCCGCTGCTGATTCTGGTGGCCATGGCCGTCCCGGCCACTGCGACGCTGATCAAGATGTACGACACCAGCGAGCCGGACATCGATATCCAGATCACCGGTTATCAGTGGAAGTGGCACTACAAATACCTAGGCCAGGACGTCGAGTTCTTCAGTAACCTGGCCACCCCCGCCGAACAAATTCACAACAAAGAAGCCAAGGGCGAGCATTACTTGCTCGAAGTCGACAAGCCGCTGGTGCTGCCGATCGGCGCCAAGGTGCGCTTTCTGGTGACCTCCGCCGACGTCATTCACTCCTGGTGGGTGCCGGCATTTGCAGTCAAGCGCGATGCGATTCCCGGGTTCGTCAATGAGGCCTGGACGCGCATCGACAAGCCTGGCCTCTACCGTGGCCAGTGCGCCGAATTGTGCGGCAAGGACCACGGCTTCATGCCGATCGTGGTCGAGGTCAAGGAACAGGCCGACTACGAAAAATGGCTCGCCGAGCGCAAGGCCGAGGCCGCGCAGCTCAAAGAACTGACCAGCAAGGAATGGACCCTCGACGAGCTCAAGGAACGCGGCGACAAGGTCTATCACACCACTTGCGTGGCCTGTCACCAGGCCGAAGGCCAGGGCCTGCCGCCGATGTTCCCGGCACTCAAGGGCTCGAAAATCGCCACCGGGCCGATCAAGGATCACCTGAGCATCGTCTACCACGGCAAACCGGGCACCGCCATGGCGGCGTTCGGCAAACAGCTGTCGGAAGTCGATATCGCAGCGGTCGTGACTTACGAACGTAACGCCTGGGGCAACAACAAGGGCGACATGGTCACGCCAAAAGAAGTGCTGGAGCTGAAACAGGCGGAAAGCAAATGAGCCGGTCAATTGCGTATTCAGTGAACCGGTCGGGGCAGCGCGCCCCGGCCCGCCCCGTCCAACTTCGTAAAGGAGACCGGCCATGAGCGCTGTCATCGATGACCACGGTCACGCCGACCACGCCCACGGCCCCGCCAAAGGCCTGATGCGCTGGGTGCTGACCACCAACCACAAGGACATCGGCACGCTGTACCTGTGGTTTGCCTTCTGCATGTTCCTGCTGGGCGGCTCGTTCGCCATGGTCATTCGCGCCGAGCTGTTCCAGCCCGGCCTGCAGATCGTGCAGCCGGAATTCTTCAACCAGATGACCACCATGCACGGTCTGGTCATGGTGTTCGGTGCGGTGATGCCGGCCTTCGTCGGCCTCGCCAACTGGATGATCCCGCTGATGGTCGGCGCGCCCGACATGGCCCTGCCACGGATGAACAACTTCAGTTTCTGGCTGTTGCCGGCCGCGTTTCTGCTGCTGGTCTCGACCCTGTTCACCCCCGGTGGCGGGCCGAATTTCGGCTGGACGTTCTACGCGCCGCTGTCGACGACTTATGCACCGGAAAGCGTGACGTTCTTCATCTTCGCCATCCACTTGATGGGCATCAGTTCGATCATGGGCGCGATCAACGTAGTCGCGACCATCCTCAACCTGCGCGCACCCGGCATGACCCTGATGAAAATGCCGCTGTTCGTGTGGACCTGGCTGATCACCGCGTTTCTGCTGATCGCAGTGATGCCGGTGCTCGCTGGCTGCGTGACGATGATGCTCATGGACATCCACTTCGGCACCAGTTTCTTCAGTGCTGCCGGCGGTGGTGATCCAGTGCTGTTCCAGCATGTGTTCTGGTTCTTCGGCCACCCCGAGGTGTACATCATGATCCTGCCGGCGTTCGGCGCGGTCAGCCAGATCATCCCGACCTTCGCGCGCAAACCGCTGTTCGGCTACACCTCGATGGTCTACGCCACGGCGAGCATCGCGTTCCTGTCGTTCATCGTCTGGGCGCACCACATGTTCGTGGTCGGCATCCCGCTGGTGGGCGAGTTGTTCTTCATGTACGCGACCATGCTGATCGCCGTGCCGACGGGTGTGAAAGTGTTCAACTGGGCCAGCACCATGTGGCAAGGCTCGATGACCTTCGAGACGCCGATGCTGTTTGCCGTGGCGTTCGTCATCCTGTTCTCGATCGGTGGTTTTTCCGGGCTGATGCTGGCAATCGCCCCGGCGGACTTCCAGTACCAGGACACCTACTTCGTCGTCGCGCACTTCCACTATGTGCTGGTGCCCGGGGCGATCTTCGGCATCTTCGCCTCGGCCTATTACTGGCTGCCGAAGTGGACCGGGCACATGTACGACGAAACCCTCGGCAAGCTGCATTTCTGGCTGTCGTTCGTGGGCATGAACCTGACCTTTTTCCCGATGCACTTCGTCGGCCTTGCGGGGATGCCGCGACGGATTCCGGATTACAACCTGCAGTTCGCCGACTTCAACATGGTCTCGTCGATCGGCGCGTTCATGTTTGGCGCCACGCAGATCTTCTTCCTGTTCATCGTCATCAAGACCATCCGTGGCGGCGCACCGGCCCCGGCGAAACCGTGGGACGGCGCCGAAGGGCTGGAGTGGAGCGTGCCGTCGCCGGCGCCGTATCACACCTTCACCACGCCGCCGGAAGTGAAATGAACACCTCCTGTTTTTTGCAATGTGTGCAGAGGCACAGATCCCCAGTGGATGCTCACAAATCTTCTGTGGATGTACACAGATCCCCCGTGGCGAGGGGATTTATCCCCGTTGGGCTGCGCAGCAGCCCCAAAATCTGCAATCGAAATTTATCAGGTAGACCGTGTGCGCTGGATTCAGGGCCGCTTCGCAGCCCAACGGGGATAAATCCCCTCACCACAGCATCACCGGCCACCAGGGAACACGAGGGAGGCATGAACCATGGCTGACTCGATCTCGCTGAAGAAACTCGTCACCCGCCTGTTGCTGGTGGTGGTGGCGATGTTCGTCTTCGGTTTCGCCCTGGTGCCGATCTACGACGTGATGTGCAAAGCCTTCGGCATCAACGGCAAGACCGGCGGCCAGTATGCGGGCGAGCAAGTGGTCGACACCTCGCGCCAGGTGCGCGTGCAGTTTCTCTCGACCAACACCGCCGACATGCCGTGGGACTTTTACCCGAAACACGACGAGCTGACCGCCAATCCCGGCGCGGTGAACGAGATGGTCTTCATCGCACGCAATCCCACCGACAAACCGATGAGTGCGCAAGCGGTGCCGAGTATTGCGCCGAGCAACGCCGCGGCGTTTTTCCACAAGACCGAATGCTTTTGCTTTACCCAGCAGGTGCTGCAACCCGGTGAACAGATCGAGATGCCGGTGCGTTTCATCGTTGACCGCGACATGCCCAAGGAAGTGAAGCACCTGACGCTGTCCTACACGCTGTTCGATATCACCGCCCGACATCCGCCGGTGGCTGTAAACACTGGCGGCTGAGCGTGGCCGATAAGGAGAACAATAAATGGCAACTCATGAGCATTATTACGTCCCGGCCCAGAGCAAATGGCCGATCATCGCCACGCTCGGGATGTTCGTCACCGTGTACGGCCTCGCCACCTGGTTCAACGATCTCAAGGCCGCACGCCCGGACTCCCACGGCCCGCTGATCTTTTTCGTCGGCGGCCTGCTGCTGGCGTACATGCTGTTCGGCTGGTTCGGTGCGGTGATCAAGGAAAGTCGCGCGGGGCTGTACAGCCCGCAGCTGGACCGCTCGTTCCGCTGGGGCATGAGCTGGTTCATCTTTTCCGAGGTGATGTTCTTCGTCGCCTTCTTCGGCGCGCTGTTCTATGTGCGCCATGTGTCCGGGCCGGCGCTGGGCGGTGAGGGGCCGAAAGGCATCGCGCACATGCTCTGGCCGAACTTCGAATTTGTCTGGCCGCTGCTGCACACACCTGATCCGAAACTGTTCCCGCCGCCAAAAGAAGTCATCAGCCCGTGGGGCCTGCCGCTGATCAACACCATTCTGCTGGTCAGCTCCAGCGTGACCATCACCATCGCCCACCATGCGCTGAAGAAAGGCCATCGCGGCGCACTGAAACTGTGGCTGGCGATCACCGTACTGCTGGGCATCGCGTTCCTCGGTTTCCAGGCCGAGGAATACATCCACGCCTACAAAGAGCTGGGGCTGACCCTCGGCTCGGGCATCTACGGCGCGACGTTCTTCATGCTCACCGGATTCCACGGCGCCCACGTGACCATCGGCACGATCATCCTGTTCGTGATGCTGATGCGCATCATGAAAGGCCACTTCGACAACGAGCACCAGTTCGGTTTCGAAGCGGCGAGCTGGTACTGGCACTTCGTCGATGTGGTGTGGATCGGTTTGTTCTTCTTCGTTTATGTGCTTTGACAGCAGCTGCAAGCTTCAAGCGGCAAGCTTCAAGTAAAAGCGGTAAGGCTTCTAACTTGCAGCTTGCAGCTCAACGCTTGCAGCTACCACGGCGCATGGGACACCAACTGGCCGCTATAGAAACCCCAGGCCATCAGGCCGACGGTGACCACGGCCAGTGCCACCCGAACACTCAGGGCGATGACCAGGCGATTTGAGCTGCTGTCGTCCTTGACCAGGAAAAACAGGCCGCTGAACAGGCTGACGACCGTGGCAATCAGCATCAGGACGATCGCTGCTTTGAACATGGCAAGACTCCGGGGGACAGGCGATGCAATTGAGTATAGCGATCGCGATGACTGACTTTATGGCGCGCCCATGAAGCGCTTTCGCCCGGGCGTGATTCCCACTGTCGTGGTGGCGCTGTTGCTGCCGCTGATGGTTGCGCTGGGCTTCTGGCAACTGGGCCGGGGCGCGGAGAAAACCGCGCTGCTGGCCAGTTATGCCGAACGTCGCGTGGCCGAACCGCTGGCCAGCAGTGAACTGCTCGCCAGCGCCGACCCGGCTTACCGCCGCGTGCGCCTGCACGGCCAGTTCGACCCCGCCCATACCCTGTTGCTCGACAACCGCCAGCGAGGCGGCAAGGTCGGCGTTGAATTGCTGCAACCGTTTCAGGATCACCGCAGCGGTCTCTGGCTGCTAGTCAATCGCGGCTGGTTGCCTTGGCCCGACCGGCGTGTGCCGCCGCAATTTACAACACCCGCCGAGACGCTGACGCTCGACGCCTGGGTCTATGTCGCCCCCGGCGCAACGTTCCAGTTGCACGCCGATCCGGTCAGCAGTGTCTGGCCGCAGACCATCACCGCCGTCGAGCCGGGCAAATTGTGGCAAACCCTGGAGCGCGACGGCTTCGCCTACGAATTACGCGCCGAACCCGGCCCGGTCAGCTATCAGACCGATTGGCCGGTAGTCGCGATGGGGCCGGAAAAACACCTCGGCTACGCCGTGCAATGGTTCGCCATGGCCACGGCCCTGCTCGGTCTTTACCTCTATTTGGGCTGGCACAACGCAAAGGAGAAACGCCATGGGAAGCGCCATGAATCCACCCAGCATGTCTGAGGCCAAACCCGTTCCCAGCCGCCGGCGCGGGCGCATTCAGTTGTTGCTGATCGTGCTTGGCGTGGTCGGGCCGATGCTGCTCGCCACCGGCATGTACAAATTGCAGTTCTGGGTGCCGGAAGGACGCAGCTATCACGGCGAGCTGATCGGCAACGGCCAGACCCGCGCCGACCTCGGCGTGCAGGCCGACGAGCAGCGCTGGCAGATTCTGGTCACGGCGCCGAAGGATTGTGCCGTCGATTGCCAGCAACTGGTTTATCTGGCGCGGCAGATCCAGATCAGCCTCGGCCGCGAAGCCGGGCGCGCCAGCCACGCCCTCGCCGCCGCGCAACCACTGAGCGCCGATTACGCCGCCAAGCTCGACCGCGAATATCCGCAACTGCAGCGCTATCCGCTGGATGCCGGCGTGTTCGCCAGGACCACCGGCGACAAAGCCGTGCCGCAGCTGTGGATCGTCGACCCGCACGGCAATCTGGTGCTGCGTTACGAGCCGAATGTGAAGGGCAAGGATCTGCTTAACGACCTGCGGCATCTGCTGAAACTGTCGAACATCGGATGAGGGCATCGTCATGGCCAAACCTGGATTTCGCCTCGCGCTGTTTGCCACCCTGCTGGCACTGATTGTAGTGCTGCTCGGCGCCTACACCCGCCTGACCCATGCCGGCCTCGGCTGCCCGGACTGGCCAGGCTGCTACGGCTTTATCAGCGTGCCGAAAAGCGAGGCGCAACTGGCCCATGCCGAACTGCACTTCCCTGACGCGCCAGTGGAGGCGCACAAGGGCTGGAACGAGATGATTCACCGCTACTTCGCCGGCACCCTCGGTTTGCTGATTTCAGTGCTGGCCGGGCGCGCCTGGGTCAACCGGCGCCATCCGGGCCAGCCGCTGAAACTGCCGCTGTTTCTGCTGGCGGTGGTCATCGCCCAAGCGGCGTTCGGTATGTGGACGGTGACGCTCAAGCTCTGGCCGCAAGTGGTCACCGGGCACTTGCTCGGCGGCTTTGCCACGTTGAGTCTGCTGTTCCTGCTGACGCTGAGGTTGTCCGGCGTGCTGCCGGCGCTGACGGTACCCAAACGCCTGCAATATTGGGCGACGGCGGGGCTGCTGCTGGTGATCGGCCAGATCGCCTTGGGCGGCTGGGTCAGTTCCAACTACGCAGCGGTGGCCTGCATCGACTTCCCCACCTGCCACGGCCAATGGCTGCCGCCGGCGGACTTCGCCAACGGTTTCCACCTGACCCAGCACATCGGCCCGAATTATCTCGGCGGACAACTCGATAGCGACGCGCGCACGGCCATTCATCTGACACACCGCATCGGCGCTCTGCTGGTGACGGTCGTACTGCTCGGTCTGGCCTGGCAGTTGAAAGTGGTGGGCATGACCCGACTGGCCGGTTTGCTGCTGATCGCCCTTGCCGCGCAGATCACCCTCGGCATCAGCAACGTGCTGTTTCATCTGCCGCTGCCGGTGGCCGTCGCCCATAACGCTGGCGGTGCGGCGTTATTGCTGACGCTGGTACTGGTCAATTACCACGCCCGCACCAGCCTGCTGCGGGTGAGCCAACCGGTGCTGGCGCGCTGGCGCTTGAGTGCGCACAAACCTGCCGTCGCGCCCATCGCATTGAAAGGAGAAACGCCATGGCGAGTCTGATCGGCGAGCGTGCGGCGCAAGCGCTGTGGCGCGATTATCTGGAGCTGACCAAACCGAAAGTCGTGGTGCTGATGCTGATCACCTCGCTGGTCGGCATGTTCCTCGCCACCCGCGCGGGCGTACCGTGGACAGTGCTGGTGTTTGGCAATCTGGGCATCGCCTTGTGTGCCGGTGGTGCGGCGGCGGTCAATCATGTGGTCGATCGGCGCATCGATGCGGTAATGGCGCGCACGCACAAACGTCCGCTGGCCGAAGGCCGGGTCTCACCTGCGGCGGCGTTGACCTTCGCCTTGGTGCTGGCGCTGCTCGGCCAAGCGCTGCTGCTGACGTTCACCAATCAGCTGACCGCGTGGCTGACCCTCGCCTCGCTGCTCGGTTACGCGGTGGTCTACACCGGTTTTCTCAAGCGTGCGACGCCGCAGAACATCGTCATCGGCGGCCTCGCTGGCGCCGCGCCACCGCTGCTCGGCTGGACCGCCGCCACCGGTCATGTCAGCGCCGAACCGCTGTTGCTGGTGCTGATCATCTTCGCCTGGACCCCGCCGCATTTCTGGGCGCTGGCGATTCATCGCAAGGAGGAATATGCCAAGGCCGACATTCCGATGCTGCCGGTGACCCATGGCGAGCACTACACCAAAGTACACATTCTGCTCTACACCTTCGCGCTGCTGGCGGTGAGTCTGCTGCCGTACGTGATTCACATGAGCGGCATGTTGTATCTGGTCTGTGCGCTGGCGTTGGGCGCAAGGTTTCTGCAATGGGCCGTGGTGCTGTACCGTGGCACTCGGCCGCACGCGGCGATCAATACCTTCAAGTACTCTATTTATTACTTGTTCCTGTTGTTCATCGCCCTGCTCGTAGACCACTACTTACTGTTGAACCTATGACCCGAACCCAGAAAACCGTCTTCATCCTCGTCGCCGTGATCGCGCTGATCCTCGGGCTTACCGTGAATAAAGTGCTCAGCGGCAAAGGCCAGGGCGACCCGACTGCGCTGATCGACGCCGGCATTATCCTGCTGCCGCAGAGCCGCAACCTGCCGGACGTGACCATGACCGATCAGGACGGCAAACCGGTTGCCATCGATGAGTTGAAAGGCAAGTGGAGTCTGTTGTTCTTCGGCTACACCTTCTGCCCGGACATCTGCCCGACCACCCTGGCGCAACTGCGACAGATCAAGAGTGAACTGCCGAAAGAGGCTGTGGACAAGTTGCAGATCGTACTGGTCAGCGTGGACCCCAACCGCGATACGCCGAAGCAGTTGAAGCAGTATCTGGGCTACTTCGATCCGCAGTTCATTGGCCTGACGCCTTCATCTATCGAAGAGCTGCAGAAGGTGGCGAATGCGGTGAGTATTCCGTTCATTCCGGCTGATACCAGCAAGCCGAATTACACGGTGGACCATAGCGGCAATCTGGCGGTGATCGGGCCGGATGGTACGCAGCGTGGGTTTATTCGGGCGCCGTTGAATAACACCAAACTGGTGGCGCAATTGCCGGTGATGCTCAACCGCAAATAAACGCAGAAAGCGAAAAGCCCCTCACCCTAACCCTCTCCCAGAGGGAGAGGGGACTGATTGGGGGATGCTGAAGCAATACGCCGACTTGTAAGCGCTGTGCTGAATCCATAATCGACTGGATCTTTCATGTCGATGCATAGCGCCAGACACCTCGGTCGGCCCCCTCTCCCTCTGGGAGAGGGCTGGGGTGAGGGGCAGCTTCAAAGCAGGTCCAAAGCCAGACACCAGACACAAAAAAGGGGACGCCATTGGCGTCCCCTTTTTCATTGCAGCCATCCAAATCAGAACGCCGACAACACCGCGCCTTTGTACTTCTCGGTAATGAACTGCTTCACTTGCGGGCTGTGCAGCGCAGCCGCCAGTTTCTTCATCGCATCGCTGTCCTTGTTGTCAGGGCGGGACACGAGGATGTTTACGTATGGCGAGTCGTTGCCTTCGATCACCAGCGCATCCTTGGACGGATCGAGCTTGGCTTCCAGCGCATAGTTGGTGTTGATCAGCGCCAGATCGACCTGGGTCAGCACGCGCGGAATGGTCGCGGCTTCCAGTTCACGGATCTTCAGGTCTTTCGGATTCTCGGCGATGTCTTTGACGGTCGACAGGATGTTCTTCGAATCCTTGAGCTTGATCACGCCAGCCTTGTCCAGCAGCAACAGCGCACGGCCGCCGTTGGTGGCGTCGTTCGGGATCACCACGTTGGCACCGCCGGGCAGGTCTTTCAGATCCTTGATCTTGCTCGAATATGCGCCCAGTGGCTCCAGATGCACGCCTGTCACAGCGACCAGATCAGTGCCCTTGGCCTTGTTGAACTCATCAAGATATGGCTGGTGCTGGAAGAAGTTGGCGTCGAGGCGTTTTTCCGCGACCTGTACGTTCGGCTGAATGTAGTCGGTGAAGACCTTGACCTTCAGATCCACGCCTTCCTTGGCCAGGGCCGGTTTGACGAACTCGAGGATTTCCGCGTGCGGCACCGGAGTGGCGGCAACGGTCAGGGTCTCGGCGTGGGCCGAAAACGCCGCAACAGCGGCGAAAGCAGCGATCAGTTTTTTCATTCAGCTAACTCCTTGTGAGGGCGCCCGCCAGCGAATGGCCCGCGCCTCTTGATTAAAAAACCGCTTATTTGCGCGAGAAATGCACGACCAGACGGTCGCCAACCATTTGCAGCACTTGCACCAGAATCAACAGCAGCACCACGGTGACGATCATCACGTCGGTCTGGAAACGCTGGTAGCCGAAACGGATCGCCAGGTCGCCCAGACCACCGGCGCCGACCACACCGGCCATCGCCGTGTAGGACACCAGTGTAATCGCTGTCACCGTAATCGCTGCGAAGATGCCCGGACGGGCTTCCGGCAGCAGGGCGTTCATGATGATCTGCCGCGTGGTCGCGCCCATCGACTGGGTCGCTTCGATGATGCCGCGATCGACTTCGCGCAGCGCGGTTTCCACCAGACGCGCGAAGAACGGCGTGGCGCCCACCACCAGCGGCGGGATCGCCCCGGCCACACCCAGCGAGGTGCCGGTGATCAGCACGGTGAACGGGATCATCACGATCAGCAGAATAATGAACGGCAGCGAACGCAAGATGTTCACCACCAGCGACAGCACGGCGTAGAGGCCACGGTTCTCCAGCAATTGGCGCGGGCTGCAGAGAAACAGCAGCACGCCCAGCGGCAGGCCGAGCAGCACGGTGAACAACAGCGAACCGCCGAGCATCAGCATGGTGTCGCCAGTCGCCAGCCAGATTTCGTACCAGTCGATATTGGCGAAGAAACTCATCAGGTCAGCCATTAGCGCAACACCTCCATGTGAACGTCAGCGGCGGTGAAGCGGGCAAACGCCGCCTCCATGTCGCCACCGGTGACAGCGAGGGTCAGTTGCCCGTACGGAATGTCTTTGATGCGGTCGATGCGACCGGCGAGGATGCTGTAGTCGACGCCGGTTTCCCGGGCGACGGTGCCGAGCAACGGCGCGTAGGTCGCCTCGCCCTGGAAGGTCAGACGCACGATGCGCCCCGGCACGTGGGCGAAATCGTCACGCTGCTCGCTCTCGTCGATCTGCTCGCTTTCCTGGACGAAACGCTTGGTGGTCGGGTGCTGCGGATGCAGAAACACATCGGCCACCGGACCTTGCTCGACAATTACCCCGGCGTCCATCACCGCGACCTGATCGCAGACGCGACGGATCACATCCATCTCGTGGGTAATCAGGACGATGGTCAGTTTCAGTTCGCGGTTGATTTCTGCCAGCAGTTGCAGGACCGATGCCGTGGTCTGCGGGTCGAGGGCACTGGTGGCCTCGTCGCACAGCAGAATCTTCGGCTTGGTCGCCAACGCACGAGCGATGCCGACGCGTTGCTTCTGACCGCCGGACAGTTGCGCCGGGTACTTTTTCGCGTGGTCGGACAAACCGACCCGCGCCAGCAGCTCGGCCACGCGTTGGTTGATTTCACTGCTCGACAGCTCACCGGCCAGGGTCAGCGGCAGGGCCACGTTGTCGGCGACGGTCTTGGAGGCGAGCAGATTGAAGTGCTGGAAGATCATCCCGACCTGCTGGCGGAAACGGCGCAGTCCGTTGGCGTCCAGTGCGGTGACTTCTTCGCCGTCGACGATGATCTTGCCGCCACTGGAATCTTCCAGGCGATTGATCAGACGCAGCAGGGTACTTTTGCCCGCACCGGAATGGCCAATCAGGCCGAACACCTGGCCGTTCTCGATGGCGAGACTGGTCGGGTGCAGCGCGGGAATATCCTTACCGGCAACGCGGTAAGTCTTGTGGACGTTTTGAAACTCGATCACGTAGCGAACCTTGTGGGGCGCGTTGGAAAAGGATCAGCGGTTAGCCGGGCGCGCATTTTAGCCTGTCCGTATAGAGGTTCTTAGCATTTATTTCGCAATTAACCTTCAATTTGGCAATAACGCGATCAAAGGTCAGATAAACGGAACGGCTGAAACGCTCATCAGTCACTACTTAAGCGACTTGAAACCCCTGGGTGCCGTGCCCGGGAATCACTCAAGGGTCTTCGGAAGGCATCCGGGGCCAAACGAGGAGTTTACGTCTGATGAGCATCAAAAAGCCTGCACCTGATAAAAGCGAAATGGCCGGGACCGATACCCCGGATCGCGCCAACACCAACGCCAAGCTCGACAGCCTGGAAGAATTCCGTTCCGACGCCACCGGTCAGGCACTGCGGACCAATCAGGGCGTGAAGATCGCCGACAACCAGAACACCCTCAAAGCCGGGCCGCGCGGGCCGTCGCTGCTGGAAGATTTCATCATGCGTGAAAAGATCACGCACTTTGACCATGAGCGCATTCCGGAGCGTATCGTCCATGCGCGCGGTACCGGCGCCCACGGTTTCTTTCAGACTTACGAGAACCATGCAGCACTGACCAAGGCCGGTTTCCTACAGGATCCGGGCAAGAAAACCCCGGTGTTCGTGCGTTTTTCTACGGTGCAGGGGCCACGGGGTTCCGGCGATACCGTGCGTGACGTGCGCGGCTTTGCGGTGAAATTCTTTACCGACGAGGGTAACTTCGACCTGGTCGGCAACAACATGCCGGTGTTCTTCATTCAGGACGCGATCAAGTTCCCGGACTTCGTCCACGCGGTGAAACCCGAGCCGCACAACGAAATCCCGACCGGCGGCTCGGCTCACGATACGTTCTGGGACTTCGTCTCGCTGGTGCCGGAATCGGCGCACATGGTGATCTGGGCGATGTCCGACCGGGCGATCCCGAAAAGCCTGCGCAGCATGCAGGGCTTTGGCGTACACACCTTCCGCCTGATCAACGCCGAGGGCAAATCACGCTTCGTCAAATTCCACTGGCGCCCTACCGCCGGCACTTGCTCGCTGGTGTGGGACGAGGCGCAGAAGCTCGCCGGTAAGGACACCGACTACCACCGCCGCGACCTGTGGGAAGCGATCGAGATGGGCGATTACCCGGAATGGGAACTGGGCGTGCAGATCGTCGAAGAAGAGAACGAACACGATTTTGACTTCGACATCCTCGACCCGACCAAGATCATTCCAGAAGAAATCGTCCCGATTACGCCGCTGGGCAAAATGACCCTGAACCGCAACCCGGACAACTTCTTCGCCGAAACCGAGCAGGTCGCCTTCTGCCCTGGCCACATTGTGCCGGGTATCGACTTCTCCAATGACCCGTTGCTGCAAGGTCGGCTGTTTTCCTATACCGACACGCAGATCAGCCGACTCGGCGGGCCGAACTTCCATGAGTTGCCGATCAACCGTCCGGTGGCGCCGTTCCACAACGGCCAGCGCGATGCGCAACACCGCACCACCATCGACAAGGGGCGTGCCTCGTACGAGCCGAACTCGATCGACGGCGGCTGGCCGAAAGAAACCCCGCCGGCGGCACAGGACGGTGGTTTCGAGAGCTACCCGGAGCGCATCGACGCAGCGAAGATCCGTCAGCGCAGCGAGTCGTTCAGCGATCACTTCTCCCAGGCCCGCCTGTTCTTCAACAGCATGAGCGACCACGAGAAAGAGCACATCATCGCTGCCTACAGCTTCGAGCTGGGCAAGGTCGAACGTGAGTTCATCCGTGCCCGTGAAGTGAACGAGATCCTCGCCAATATCGACCTGAACCTGGCCAAACGCGTGGCTGAAAACCTTGGTTTGCCGGCACCCGCCAAAGGCACGGTCGAAGTGCGCAAGACCTCGCTGGAGCAATCGCCAGCGCTGAGCCAGGCCAACCTGCTGCCGGGCAACATCAAGACGCGCAAAGTGGCGATCCTTGCTGCCAACGGTGCTGACGCTGCGGCCATCGATGCGATGAAGAAGGCGCTGGAAGCCGAGGGCGCCCACGCGAAACTGCTTGGCCCGACCTCGGCGCCAGTGAAGACCGCTGACGGCAAGGCATTGCCGGTGGATGCGTCGATGGAAGGCATGCCTTCAATTGCGTTCGATGCGGTGTTCGTACCGGGTGGCGCGGCGTCGATTACCGCGTTGAGCGGTGACGGCGTGGCGTTGCACTACCTGCTCGAAGCCTACAAGCACCTGAAGGCGATCGCGCTGCACGGCGAGGCCAAGCAATTGCAGGACTTGCTGAAGCTGGATGCGGATGCTGGGCTGCTGCAGGGCGCGGATGTAGGGGCGTTGACCAAACCGTTCTTCGCCGCGATCGGCGAGCATCGGGTCTGGGCGCGGGAGCCTAAGGCCAAGGCTATTCCGGCTTAAGATCTTTATTGGCTGAGAGGACGCTTTCGCGAGCAGGCTCGCTCCCACAGGTACGCTGTTGCACCTGTGGGAGCGAGCCTGCTCGCGAAGCTTTTTATGGCTTGCGCGGGCTTAAAACCATCTGCGCCGGAACCGTGCGCAAGATCTGCTTCTCGATCTGCAAATCAAAATCAGGATCGAGCTTCTTTACTCGCTTGCTCAGCAACGTCGCCAGCCACGGATAATCCGCGGTGCGCGGCGCCTGGATGCTGACGGCGCATTCGTAATTCACCACATCGGCGGCGATAGCATCGAGTTGTCGTTGCAGCTTGTGAATATCGCCGATGTTCAACGCAACAGTGGTGCTCTCGGCGGTCGGGTCGATGACCTTGGCTTTCGGCCTGGCTTCGGCAGCCAGCAACGCGGCCTCGGCCTTTTCCAGCTCGGCCTTGCGCGCTTCGGTGATCGCGCCGTTGACGCCGCCGGTCAGCGCTGGCGCCTTGGGCATCAGAGCACGGGCGCGGCTGAGCGCGGTGGCGGCAGCGTTGACATCGCCCTTTTGCAGAACGATCTGGCTGCGGCGCAGGTACGCCTCGGCCAGCTGCCGCTGGTACTGCTCAAGGGACTGATCGTTGGGGGTCGCGGCCTGCAACGCGGCCAACTGGTCTTCGGCGGTGGCCAGTTCGCTGCTGGCCAGGCTTTGCTCCAGCTGTGCGATGGCCGTAGCCCGCGCATCGGGGACTTCAGCCACCGGCGGCGTGCTTTGGCAGGCGCCCAGCAGCACTGAAAATGCGACAAGGAGCAGATAACGGGAGGCGAACGGCTTCATTCCTGCGACTCTCTAATTGCGCAAAAAGCGGCCAAGTCTACACCCCACGACGGGGCAGAACAAAACTCAACAGAAACAGCGCGGCTGCCGTCACAACGATAGACGGCCCCGCCGGAGTGTCCTTGAACCACGACAACGCCAGCCCGCCGCACACCGCGAGCATGCCCAGCAGGCTCGCGCCCAAGGCCATCTGCTCCGGCGAACGGGCGTGACGCTGTGCCGCAGCCGCCGGGATGATCAGTAGCGATGTAATCAGCAACACCCCGACGATTTTCATCGCCACGGCGATCACCACCGCGATCAACAGCATCAGCGCCAAGCGCAAACCCGCAACCGGCAAGCCTTCGACCCGCGCCAGTTCTTCGTGCACGGTGACCGCCAGCAGCGGTCGCCACAGCGTCACCAGCAACACCAGCACCGCCGCGGTGCCACCGAGAATCCACGCAAGATCGCTCGGACTGATTGCCAGCAAGTCGCCGAACAGATAGGCCATCAGGTCGATCCGCACTTCATGCATGAAGCTTAGTACCACCAGGCCGAGAGAGAGGGTGCTCGGTGCAAGAATTCCCAACAGGGTGTCGGATGCCAGTGGCTGACGCTGTTGCAGCGTCACCAAGAGCACCGCCAGCAGCAGGCAACCGACCGTCACCGCCACCGTCGGGCTGACGTCCAGCAGAAAGCCCAGCGCCACGCCAAGCAACGCGGCGTGGGACAGGGTATCGCCGAAATAGGCCATGCGCCGCCACACCACAAACGAGCCGAGCGGTCCGGCCACCAGCGCCAGGGCCAGACCTGCAAGCAGGGCATACAAAAGAAAATCAGCCATGCTTGCAGCCGTCTCCATGAACATGAGGTTGCCCGCCGAGCGGACCTTTGACCACCGAACCGTGCAGGTCGTGGGCGTGGTCGTGATGGTGGTGATAGATCGCCAGACTCGGCGCATTCTTGCCGAACAACTCGACAAATGCCGGATCGCCGCTGACCTGCTCGGGATGCCCGGAGCAGCAGACGTGACGATTGAGGCAGACCACCTGATCGGTGGTGCTCATCACCAGATGCAAATCGTGGGACACCATCAGCACGCCGCAACCGTGGCGGTCGCGCAGACGGGTGATCAGGCTGTACAGCTCGGCCTGCCCGGCCACGTCGACGCCCTGCACCGGTTCATCCAGCACCAACAGTTCCGGCTCGCGCAGCAGTGCCCGAGCCAGCAGCACGCGCTGCATTTCGCCGCCGGAAACGCTCTGCACCGGGCTGTCGATCACGTGTTCGGCGCCAACTTCCTTCAACGCGGCCAAGGCACGCGAACGATCGACGCCAGGCACCAGGCGCAGGAAGCGCAGCACTGACAGCGGCAGCGTCGGGTCAACATGCAGTTTCTGCGGCATGTAACCGACGCGCAATTTCGGCTTGCGCCAGACGCTGCCACTGTTCGGCTTCAACAGCCCGAGCACGGCGCGTACCAGCGTGGTCTTGCCGGCGCCATTGGGGCCGATCAGGGTGACGATCTGCCCCGGCTCGACGCTCAGCTCGATGTTGTCCAGCACGGTCTGCCCGGCAAACGTGACGGCGACCTGCTCCAGACGGATCAGCGCGTTGCTCATCAGGCCCCCTGGCAACCGGCGCACAGACCAACCACTTCGACCGTCTGCGCTTCGACGATGAAACCCACGTCCTTGGCGCTGCTAACGATCGCGTCGCTGATCACTTTTTGCTCAAGTTCGATGGCGGCGTGGCACTCGCGGCAGATCAGGAACTGGCCCTGATGCGCGTGTTCAGGATGCACGCAGCCAACGAAGGCGTTGAGCGACGAGATGCGATGGACCAGGCCGTTTTCGAGCAGGAAATCCAGTGCGCGGTACACGGTAGGCGGCGCTGCGCGGCGGCCGTCCTGCTCGCTGAGCACCGCGAGGATGTCATAGGCTCCCAGCGGCTTGTGGCTTTGCCAGACCAGTTCCAGCACGCGGCGGCGCAGGGCAGTCAGACGCAAACCTTTCTGCGCGCACAAGGTATCGGCCTCGGACAGAGCGCTGTGCACGCAATGGGAGTGGTCGTGGGGACGGCTGGCAATCGGTGTAATAGGCATGAGCGGCGACGAGATTTGCTGGAGACGTTATTATGTTACCCGTTCTCGCTTCCTTGAGTGGTCATCGTGTCCCGACTTTTTTCTGTTTTTGTGGCTTTTGTTGCCAGTTTTCTGCTGATCGGTACGGCCCAGGCCGAGGTCAAAGTGCTCACCAGTATCAAACCGTTGCAGCTGATTGCGGCTGCCGTGCAGGACGGCGTGGCGATTCCCGAGGTGCTGCTGCCGCCGGGTGCCTCCCCACACAATTACGCCCTGCGCCCATCCGACGTACGGAAGGTGCAGTCGGTCGATCTGCTCTACTGGATCGGCCCGGACATGGAAGGTTTCCTGCCGCGCGTGCTCGGCGGTCGCAGCCTGCCGAGCGTCGCCGTGCAGGATCTGCCGGGGCTCAAGCTGCGGCATTTCGGCGCGGACAACCATTCCCACGCTGAAGAAGCCGACGAGCATGATCACGACCATCGCCCCGGCTCGCTGGATGCACACCTGTGGTTGTCACCGGCCAACGCGCGGGTGATCGCCGACAAAATGGCCGCCGACCTCAGCGCCGCCGACCCGGCCAATGCCCAGCGCTATCAGAGCAATGCCAAAGCCTTCGATGAACGTCTGGATGCGCTGGATCAGCGCTTGAAGAAGCGTCTGGCCAATGTCGAAGGCAAGCCGTACTTCGTGTTTCATGAGGCGTTTGATTATTTCGAAGACGCTTACGGCCTGAAGCACGCGGGCGTGTTCGCGGTGGCCGCTGAAGTACAGCCCGGCGCCCAGCATGTCGCGGCGATGCGCAAGCGCTTGCAGGAAGTGGGCAAGACCTGTGTGTTCAGCGAGCCACCGTTGCGTCCACGTCTGGCGGAAACGCTGGTGGCCGGTTTGCCAGTGAAACTGGCCGAGCTGGATGCGCTGGGTGGTTATACGCCGGCGACCGCTCAGGGATATGAGCAGGTGCTGGAAAAACTCGGCAATGATCTGGCCGGATGCCTGGAATCGCTGTAACAACACAAACCCTGTGGGAGCGAGCCTGCTCGCGAAAGCGGTGGGTCAGTCAGCAAAAATGCTGAACGGGCCGCCGCCTTCGCGAGCAGGCTCGCTCCCACAGGTTCATGTTTGCTTGGCGAATCTACTCAGAGGGCGAAGGGCAACGGTGTATTGACCTTCTGCCGCTGCGCCAGGCGCTGCTCGAACTCTTGCGGATCGTGAATCAACACATCCTGCCCGGCGAACTGCTCGGCGGCGATCAAGCGTGACAGCCAGAACCGCACACAGGCCACACGCAACATCGTTGGCCAGAGCTCAGCCTCCGCCGCCGTGAACGGGCGCAGCGCCGCATAGGCACCGAGAAACGCACGCGCACGCGGGCCATCGATCACGCCCTCCTCGTCAGAACACCAGTCATTCAAGGCAATTGCCACGTCGTACAGCATCGGCCCCGAGCAGGCGTTGTAGAAGTCGATCAGCCCGGTCAGGTGGGTGCCTTCGAACATGGCGTTGTCGCGGAACAGGTCGGCGTGAATGTTCGCCCGAGGCAGTGCAAGGATCTTGTCTTTGCGCTCGGTGATCTCATCCAGCGCCTTTTGCAGCAAGGCACGCGGCTCATCGCTCAGGTGCGAGAGAAATTCAGTGCCCTCCTCCAGCATCCAGTCCAGACCACGATCGGTCTTGCGCTTGATCATGCGCTCGCCTTGGGTCGCCAGGTGCAGATGCGCCTGCAACTCGCCGACCTGGGCGCAGTGCTGGGCGTTAGCGACTTTGATGTGCTTGCCGGACAGGCGCGGTTGCAGCAGCGCCGGTTTGCCTTTGAGCTCACGCAGGGCCAAGCCGTCGGTGGTGCGCAGGGCGTAAGGCACCGGCAGTTCGGCTTCGTGCAGCACGTCGAGCAGGTCGATGAAGAACGGCATCTCCTGCACCGGGCCGCGTTCGACCAGGGTCAGGACAAACTCGCCCTGCTCCAGACTGATGAAGAAATTGGTGTTTTCGCTGCCGGCGGCGATCCCCTGGAAATCGAGCAGGCGGCCGAGCCCGTAAGGGGCGAGAAAGGTTTCCAGCTCGGGCCGAGCCAGGGGAGTGAACACAGACATGTCTTGACTGCCAGTACGGGCGCCGCAACGGCGGCGCCACAAGTGAATTAAAAACCTACTTCCATTCGAAGATCTTCCATGACGGGATCAGCATATCCGGCTGGTCCGAGCGGATGAAGTTGGCATCCGTTCCGTCGGCGCGCACCAGAAAGTACGGCGGCGCGCCCTTCGGCGTGACCTTGATCGCATACAGGAAACCGTTCTGACGGTACTCCTGAATAGTCTTGTCGCCCTCCGTGCGGATGGTGACCTCGGGGTCGCCGCCCGGCGCATCATCCGCCGCAATCGCGGCCAGTGGTGAGACAGCGATCAACCCGACCAGCAGCAAGCGATTTAACGTACGCATGATAACCTTGTCCCTTTGTCGTCAACGGTCCCGCTATTCTAGCGCCGGACCCGCCGAAAAGGTTGATCCTGCTCATGAGCCAAGCCCCCCTCGTCCTGGTGGACGGTTCGTCTTACCTGTACCGCGCCTTTCATGCACTGCCACCACTGACCACGTCCAAAGGCCTGCCGACCGGTGCGGTCAAAGGCGTGCTGAACATGCTCAAGAGTCTGCGCAAGCAGTACCCGGACAGCCCCTTCGCCGTGGTGTTCGACGCCAAGGGTGGAACATTTCGCGATGAGATGTACGCCGAATACAAGGCCAACCGGCCGAGCATGCCCGATGACATGCGCGTGCAGATCGAGCCGCTGCACCAGAGCGTGATCGCCCTCGGCTTCCCGCTGCTGTGCGTCGACGGCGTCGAGGCCGACGACGTGATCGGCACCCTCGCCCGCAGCAGTGCGGCAGCAGATCGGCCGGTGATCATTTCCACCGGTGACAAGGACATGGCGCAACTGGTCGACGGCCACATTACCTTGGTCAACACCATGTCCGGTAGCTCGATGGATGTGGAAGGCGTGAAGGAGAAATTTGGCGTCGCACCGGAGCAGATCATCGATTATCTGGCACTGATGGGCGATTCCTCCGACAACATTCCGGGCGTGCCGGGCATCGGCCCGAAGACGGCGTCCGGCCTGTTGGTCGGCGTCAACGGCGGTCTGACCGAGCTGTACGCCAACCTCGACATCGTGCCGACCCTGCCGATCCGTGGCGCAAAAACCTTGCCGGCCAAGCTCGAAGAGCATCGGGAAATGGCTTTCCTGTCCTATCAACTGGCGACCATCAAGGTCGACGTGCCGCTGGATATCGGCCTCGATGATCTGCAGATGGGCCAGGAAGATCCGGCCAAACTCTACGAGCTGTACACCCTGCTGGAATTCAAGAGCTGGCTCAATGATCTGGATCGCGATGCCAAGCGTCTGGAACTGAGTGCGGCGGCCGAACCTGCGCCCGCCCATGATCTGTTCAGCGCCCCGCAAGCCGAGGCACCTGTTGCCCCTGCCGAGGCCGCGTACGAAACCATCCTCGATCAGGCTCGCTTCGACGTCTGGCTGGAAAAACTGCGCAACGCCAAACTGATCGCCTTCGACACCGAAACCACCGGCATCGACGCGCAGCGAGCGCAACTGGTCGGTCTGTCGTTCGCCGTACAGGCCAACGAAGCTGCGTACATCCCGCTGACCCACTCCTACATCGGCGTGCCTGAGCAGCTGGATCGCGACACCGTGCTGCGGGCACTCAAGCCGATTCTGGAAGACCCGAGCAAACTCAAGGTTGGCCAGCACGCCAAGTTCGACATGAACATTCTGGCCAACTGCGCCATTGGCGGCGATCAGAGTGAAGGCATCAGCGTGCGCGGCATCGCCTTCGACACCATGCTCGAGTCCTACGTACTCAATTCCACCGCGACCCGTCACGACATGGACAGCCTCGCGCAGAAGTACCTTGACCACACCACGGTGAGCTTCCAGGACATCGCCGGCAAAGGTGCCAAGCAACTGACCTTCGACCAGATCGCTCTGGAACAGGCCGGGCCGTATGCCGCCGAAGACGCCGACATCACTCTGCGCCTGCACCAGATCCTGTTCGACAAGCTCAGCGCGATTCCGAGCCTGGCCAGCGTCTTGACCGACATCGAAATCCCACTGGTACCGGTACTGGCGCGCATCGAACGCCAGGGCGCGTTCGTCGATGCCGAACTGCTCGGCATTCAGAGCATTGAGCTGGGCAACAAAATGGTCGCGCTGGAGCGTGAAGCCTTCGAAATTGCCGGGGAGGAATTCAACCTCGGCTCGCCGAAGCAGCTGGGCGTGATTCTCTATGAGAAGCTCGGCCTGCCGGTGCTGAAGAAAACCGCCAAGGGCCAGCCGTCCACCGCTGAAGAAGTGCTGGCGAAACTCGCCGAAGACGATCACCGCTTGCCGAAGGTGCTGATGGAGCACCGCTCGATGAGCAAGCTGAAAAGCACCTACACCGATCGCCTGCCCGAGCAGATCAACCCGCGCACCGGGCGCATCCACACCTCGTATCATCAGGCCGTGGCTTCGACCGGGCGCCTGTCTTCCAGTGATCCGAACCTGCAGAACATTCCGGTGCGCACCGCCGAAGGCCGACGCATTCGTCAGGCGTTCGTCGCACCGAAGGGTTACAAACTGCTGGCGGCGGACTATTCGCAGATCGAACTGCGGATCATGGCCCACCTGTCCCGCGACGAAGGCCTGATGAACGCCTTTCGCAACAATCTCGACGTGCACACTGCAACCGCTGCCGAAGTATTCAAGGTCGAGCTTGATCAAGTGACCTCGGACCAGCGCCGCAGCGCCAAGGCGATCAACTTCGGTCTGATCTACGGCATGGGCGCGCAGAAGCTCGGCAAGGACATCGGCGTCGACACCAAGACCGCCAAGGCCTACATCGACACCTACTTCGCCCGTTATCCAGGCGTGCGCGAATACATGGAGCGTACCCGCGCGCAAGCGGCGGATCAGGGTTACGTCGAAACTTTCTTCGGTCGTCGCCTGTACTTGCCGGAGATCAACTCGAACAAGCCGCAGGAACGCGCCGCTGCAGAACGCACAGCGATCAACGCGCCGATGCAGGGCACCGCAGCGGACATCATCAAGAAAGCCATGGTGGCAGTGGATAACTGGCTGGCCACGTCGGGGCTGGATGCCCGGGTCATCCTGCAAGTGCACGACGAACTGGTGCTGGAGGTTCGCGAGGATCTGGTCGAGCAGGTCAGCGCCGAAATTCGTACGCACATGAGCGAAGCGGCGAAACTGGATGTGCCGCTGCTGGTGGAAGTTGGCGTGGGCAACAACTGGGATGAGGCGCACTGAGTTTGTAGAGGTGCCGCGACGCGACGTCGCGGCAAGCCTCGTAAACCGGCTTAGAACGATAAATGCTGGAGGCTATTCCAAAGCTTTTTGAAAAAAATCTGAACTAATCTGTCGACCGAACACTCAGAGGTACTGAATGGCTGGTGAAGCCCTTCGATGCTCCTATGTTGTGTTAAGTGTTGGCAGATATCTGAACCCCGCCCTAGCGGTTCGGAACTTAAACCCCGGAACTTCTCCCTCCCCAATGAAGTCCGGGGCTTTTTTTGCCCCAAAACTGGCTGTGATGCCGTCATGCTGCGTTAAAAGCACCGCTAAAAATGCTCATTTAGGTACCCTAAACTCCGCTTTTTAGCGGTGCTTTCGCCTTGCCTGACAGCACCACAGTCAGTTTTGAAATTGTCTTACTCGGCTGCCGCCTCGGTGTTTTTGTCTGCCAGTTCCATCCAGTCGGCCAATACGGTGTAGGCCTCTTCCAGGCCCATGCGTTTTGGTGCGGAGAACAGTTGGATGGTGATCGAGTCGCCCCAGCCCTTGCGGATTTCCGACTGTACTTTCAGCAGGGTGTTCTTGGCTGCGCCGTAGGTGAGCTTGTCGGCTTTGGTCAGCAGGATGTGCATCGGCATGCCAGCGGCGACGGCCCAGTCGAGCATCAGCAGGTCGAAGTCGGTCATCGGATGGCGGATGTCCATCATCAGAATCAGACCTTTCAAACTCTCCCGACCACCGAGGTAAGCCTCAAGGTGGCGCTGCCAGTGTTGCTTGAGCGGGATCGGTACTTTTGCATAACCGTAGCCCGGCAGGTCGACCAGACGGCGATCATCGTCTAGCTTGAAGAAGTTCAACAGCTGTGTGCGACCCGGAGTTTTCGAGGTGCGCGCCAGGCTGGCGTGGGTCAGGGTGTTCAGCGCGCTGGATTTGCCGGCGTTGGAACGACCGGCAAACGCCACTTCGAAGCCTTCGTCGTCAGGGCATTGATCGACTTTGGCGGCACTGAGCATGAATGTGGACTGTTGGCACAGGCCGAGGATGGGATTCTTGAGTTGCATGGGATTTCCGATGTGGGCGGCGCCGGGATTGGGCGCGGAACGCGGTGTCGCTTCCGTTTCAGTGACGCCAGTATATAATGCCGCAGATTTTGTGTGTGCTTTGTCCCAGCGAAGGATGAAGCTCACGAGAGCGACAGACTTTGATTGCGCATTAGAACGCAGAACGCTCTCAACCCTGAAAAGGTCGTTTTATGACGAAATGGCTGCTGGCTGCCGGAGTCTTGATGCCGCTTTACAGCGCACAGGCTACACAGGATCCGGAAGCCGTGTACAACCGTGTTTGTGGTGCCTGTCATTCCGGCCAACTACCCATGGCGCCCGCAAGAGGCGATCAGGAAGCTTGGACGCCGAGGTTGGCGAAAGGTATGGGGACGCTGGTGCAACACGTGACCCAGGGTTTCAAGGCGATGCCGCCGCGTGGTTTGTGCATGGACTGCAGTGCCGAGGATTACCAGGCCATCATCCTGTGGATGAGCGAGAGTAAGCCCGGTCCATAACTTAACCCTTAGCCGTAGTTGGATTAGCTGATGAACAAATTGATCGTGAGTCTGCTGTTGACCGTGGGAATTTCAGGTATCGCCCATGCTGCCGGCGATGCCGCAGCAGGCCAGGCCAAAGCTGCCGTTTGCGGGGCCTGCCATGGCCCGGACGGCAACAGCATGGCGCCAAACTTTCCGAAACTGGCAGGTCAGGGTGAACGCTACCTCGACAAGCAATTGCACGACATCAAGTCGGGCAAGCGCGTGGTGCTGGAAATGACCGGGCTGCTGACCAACCTGAATGATCAGGATCTGGCCGACATCGCTGCGTACTTCGCCAGTCAGAAAGGCAGTGTCGGCGCCGCCGATCCGAAGATCGTCGCTCGCGGTGAAGCGCTGTTCCGTGGCGGCAACCTGGAAAAAGGCCTGCCAGCCTGCACCGGTTGCCATTCGCCGAACGGTGCCGGCAATGCCGCCGCAGGCTTCCCGCACCTGGGTGGCCAGCACGCTCAATACATCGCCAAGCAACTGACCGATTTCCGCAAGGAAGAAGGCGGTCGCGCCAACGACGGCGACGCAATGACCATGCGCACCATCGCACGCAAGCTGAGCGACGAAGACATCGCTGCGGTTTCCAGCTACATCCAGGGCTTGCACTGAGACCCTGATTCGAGGGTTGCACGAGGCGCGTAACGCCGGCCACGTTAACGCTCGATTAATCCTTCGCAGCAAGTATAAAAAGGGTGGCTTTGGCCGCCCTTTTTTGTGGCCGCTGCCGTTACACTACAGCACTCATGCCCGCCAGGATCTGTGTCGCAACAGGTCGAGCGAGGCGACCCAAATTGTTCAGGAGTAAAGCATGCGTAATCTGATCATCAGCGCCGCCCTCGTCGCTGCCAGCCTGTTCGGCGTCACCGCCCAGGCCGCTGAAGCCCCTGCCGCCCCTTATGTCGAACTGGCCAATCCGGTGCCGGTTGCAAAGCCTGGCAAGATCGAAGTGGTCGAGCTGTTCTGGTACGGCTGCCCGCATTGCTACGCTTTTGAGCCAGTGATCAATCCATGGGTTGAAAAACTGCCGTCCGACGTCAACTTCGTGCGCATTCCCGCCATGTTCGGCGGCCCATGGGACGCTCACGGCCAGATGTTCCTGACTCTGGAAGCCATGGGTGTCGAGCACCAGGTGCACAACGCCGTGTTCAACGCGATCCAGAAAGAACACAAGAAGCTCACCGACAAGAATGACATGGCTGACTTCCTCGCCACTCAAGGCGTGGACAAGGACAAGTTCCTCGCCACTTTCGACTCGTTCGCTATCAAAGGCCAGATCGTCAAGGCCCGTGAGCTGGCGAAGAAGTACGAAATCACTGGCGTGCCAACCATGATCGTCAATGGTAAATACCGCTTCGACATCGGCTCTGCCGGTGGTGCCGAGCAAGCATTGAAGCTGGCTGACGATCTGGTCGCCAAAGAGCGAGCGGCTAACAAGGCTGCTGCCAACTAAGCGCGGCATTCGCCATGCGCCGCTGGAAGTCCGAACGCATCGTTGGCCTGCATGATCCGCAGGTCAACGAGCATCATCTGGCGTCTACGGGCCTGCCCGCAGACCAGCGTCTGCGCTTGCTCAGTTTCAACATTCAGGTCGGCATCAGCACCGAGCGCTATCGGCATTACCTGACCCGCAGCTGGCAGCATCTGCTGCCGCACACCGGGCGTTCCGGCAATCTGCAGAAGATCGGTGACCTGCTCGGCGACTTCGATCTGGTCGCCCTGCAGGAAGCCGATGGCGGCAGCCTGCGTTCGGGCTACGTCAATCAGGTCGAACATCTGGCCCACCTCGGCGCCTTTCCCTACTGGTATCAACAACTCAATCGCAACCTCGGTCGACTGGCCCAGCACAGCAATGGCGTGCTCAGTCGCCTGAAGCCGTGGGCGATCGAGGATCATCCGCTGCCCGGCCCGAAAGGTCGCGGCGCGATCCTGCTGCGCTTCGGCGAAGGTCCGGAAGCGCTGGTGGTGGTAATGATGCACTTGGCCCTCGGCGCGCGGACCCGCAGCCTGCAACTGGCCTACATTCGTGATTTGATCAGCGGTTACAAGCATCAGGTGCTGATGGGCGACATGAATACCCATGCCAGCGACCTGCTCGAACACTCGCCATTACGCGATCTCGGCCTGCTGGCCCCGCAGGTGGAAGCGACCTTCCCCAGCTGGCGCCCACAGCGTTGCCTTGATCATATTCTGCTCAGCCCGACCCTGACCCTGGAAAAGGTCGAGGTACTGGCCCAGCCCATTTCCGATCACCTGCCGGTCGCGGTGGAAATTCGTCTGCCGGGTTCGCTCACGGCCGACGCATTGCCCGCGTTGAGCCCTGCCCCTCGCGGAACCTGTGAATGAGCGACGACGCCCAGCGCTGGAAAGAGAAGTACCTCAAGAGCATCGAACAGCAGGACAAGCTCGAACGCCGCTGGGCCGCGCGACTGGACCTGCTGCGGCGCGGTCTGGTGCGCAGCACGCTGGCGGCCGAGGGCACCGACAAGGTCGTCGATCAGTGCATGAAAGAAATGCGCGAAGTCGTGCGCACCGATGACATGGACGCCGGCCTCGCGGCCCTGCTGCCGCGTCTGGAAAAAGCCGTGCTCGACTCCGAGCAGCGCCGTGAGACCCGCATTGATCAGGTCAGCACCGCGCTGACCGCGCTGGTCACCCAGTTGCAGGCTTTGCCGCTGCCGCGCGAAGTCGCGCAACCGCTGAAGAAATTCGCCAAACAACTGGACAGCCGCGTCGGTCAGGCGCGGGAAATGCCACTGCTGCTGAGCGAACTCAGTGGCTTGCAGGGCAAGGCCTTGAGTCAGTTGGAAACGCCTGCCGAGCCGGGTCGGCCGGGGTTGTTGCAGCGTTTGTTTGGTAGTCGCGACGGTGAAGAAGCCGTTGCACCGGCGGCCGACATACCAGCAACACCAGTGCCGCAGCCGGTCGAAGCCCGGCAGCCTGAACCGGAGCCTGCGCAATCGGCACCGGTGGCCAACGCGGAGCCAGCGATCGCAGCGCCCGCGACCATCATCGAAACGCCCGCCCAGACCCCGCCTGATGTGCCGCAAGTCGTTGCGTTCGCTGCGCCTGTGGTCGTCGTTGAAGCCGAGCCAGTGCAGGTTGAACCAGCCCCTGACACCGAGATGACCGTCGCTGCGCCAGCAACCGAGGCGTTCAACCCCGATGAACTGATCCACCCCGGCGATCCCTCGCCGCTGATTCTCGATAGCCTGCCCTTGCCCGAGCCGATCGCTCAGGCCTTGGCCGCTATCGACCCGGAGCAGTCGGAACACGACATCCTCTTCGCTCTGCCGGATTCCCCGGAGCCGTCCTACAGCTCCGTGGCCAGACACATCGAAGACACGCTGATCGGCCTGCTCGATGACCTGACCCTGCCCGAGCGTCACCGGCCGCAAGCCGAAGCCATGCGCGAACAGCTCAAACACGGGTTGAACTGGTACGAACTGCTGCCAATCCTCGACGATCTTGCAACTTTGATGCTGGCGATTACCGATAGCGGTCAGCACGAATTCGAAGCCTATCTGCAACAGCTCAACGAACGCCTTGAAGCGTTCCAGAGCAACCTGCAAGCGGCCAGCGAAGGGCATGCCGACAACAGCTCGGCGGCGCGGGCCATGGACACGCAGATTCGCGAGCAGGTCGACGGCTTGCAGAGCAGCGTCCAGCAAGCAGCCGACCTCGATGACCTCAAGCATGTGCTGGAGAATCATCTGGAAGGCCTGCTGGGAACGATGGACCAGCACCAGAAGCAGCGCGACGCCCGCGAGCAGGAAGTCGCCGCCAGATTGAAGAGCCTGTCGGAGCGCGTGGCGCATATGGAGCAGGAAGCCTTGGGTTTCCGTGAACACCTTGAAGAGCAGCGGCAGAAAGCCCTGATCGATCCGTTGACCGGCCTGCCCAACCGCGCGGCGTGGAGCGAACGCCTGGAGCATGAAATCCAGCAATGGCAGCAGCACGGCAACACCCTCAGCCTGGCCATGCTCGACCTCGATCACTTCAAGCGGATCAACGACAGCTACGGCCACCTGGCCGGCGACAAAGTCCTGAAGATCATCGCCACAGTGCTGCGCAAGCGCCTGCGCGGCTCGGATTTCATCGCCCGTTTCGGCGGTGAAGAGTTTGTGCTGTTGCTGCCGACGACGCCGCCAGCGGTTGGCGCAAAACTGCTGGAAACCCTGCGCGCGGCGATCGAAGCCTGCCCGTTTCATTTCAAGGGCGAGCGAGTGACCATTACGATTTCCATGGGACTGGCATCGTTCAAGGTCGGAGAACACAGCGATCTAGTGTTGAAAAGAGCCGATCAGGCGCTGTATCGGGCAAAAAACGCCGGACGCAACCGAGTGGAGCTCGGCTAAGGCAATTGTTCCATTTTGTTTAATTCCGCCCGCTGGCGGACGCTGGCCAAACCGGTACGTTACACTGTTGCATTACTGTCTTCTGCGTATTGTCCTCTGCCATGAAATTCTTTGCCCTTGTTGCCTCGCTGTTCGTCCTCGCTGGTTGCGCCAGCGGCCCGCGTTACGACACCAGCCACCCTTCGGCCAATTACGACAGTCGCATCCAGTTCGTTGTGGTGCATTACACCTCGGCGTCGCTGGAGCGTTCGCTGCAATTGCTGACCCATGGCGACGTCAGCAGCCATTACCTGATCGGCGATGACAAGAACGCCACAATCTACAAGCTGATGGACGAAAACCAACGGGCCTGGCACGCCGGCGAGAGTCAATGGCAAGGCCGCACCTGGTTGAACTCCAGCTCCATCGGCATCGAAATCGTCAATCCCGGCTACAAGGACACCCCGACCGGGCGCCTGTGGTATCCGTACAGCGAAGCGCAGATCGAATCGTTGATCACCCTGCTCAAGGACATCAGCAAGCGCAACGGCATCAGCCCGCGGCACATCATCGGTCACAGCGACATCGCGCCGCTGCGCAAGCTTGATCCGGGGCCACTGTTTCCGTGGAAACGTCTCGCCGCCGAAGGCCTTGGCCTGTGGCCGAACGAGCAAGCGGTGGCGCGTCAGCAGGCGGTTTTCAACACCAATCCGCTGCCGGAGATCGGCTGGTTCCAGGCGCAACTTGCGCGCCTGGGTTACGACACGCCGCAGACCGGCGAGCTGGACGTCGCCACGCGCCACGTCCTCGCAGCGTTCCAGATGCATTACCGCCCTGCTCGCTTCGACGGCACGCCGGATGCACAAACCGCGGCACTTCTCCTGATCCTCAATCAGACAAAATAATGACGCCCGCCCGACGGTCAGGGCGAAATCGCAATCAGCAGCTATAACTCATGGTAATTCTTCGGAAAATCCTTGATGGCTGCGACCCGAGAGACGCTGCGTAGCTGGTTTTATCGCCCTGCTTTTTTGGCGATGATCGCGGCTGTCCTCAGCGCCAGCCTGTTGATCGCCGGCGGTATGTTCGCGGCGATACGCCAGATGGAAGTGCGCGAGAGCCAGGAAATGAACGCCCAGGGCGAGCGTTTCCTCGCTCGCCTCGAACAATTGTTCGGCCAGTTGCGCGAAAGTCTCGACGATCTTGAAGCCCAGCCCTTGCGTGGCTGCGACGAAGAAATGATCGCGACCCTGCAGCAAGTCACCTTCAACTACCGCTTCGTCTATGAAGCGGCATATATGGACGCTTCGCGATTCTGCTCCAACCGTCCGCGCCAGGAAGGTCTGTCGTTGGTGCGCGCGCCGGACATTCAGGGTCCGACCTACAGCTATTGGCTGAATACCACCACCGAACCCGATGAAAACCGCGCGGCACTGATGCTCGGTCGCGGTAACTTTCGTGTCGCTACCTCGCGCGGACATTTGACCGACATGGTCGATCTGTCGCCCGGCAGCAGCCTGCTGGTGGTACTCGATCACGGCACTCGCGCGATTCCGGTGCTCGGCACCGCACAGACCTGGCCACCGACCGAACCCTGGCCACCGAAGAGCCGTGATGCGCTGCAAGTCACGCAAACGCGGCTGATCTATCGCATGCCCACCGACAACCCGGAATATCAATTGGTGCTGATCACGCCGCGCACGGGCATGCACGTCCCGGCTGTGTGGTGGTGGCTGTTGCCGGTGTGCCTGATCGCCGGCGCCGTTGTCGGCTTTCTGACCTTGCTGCTGGTGCGTCAGCGCCAGTCACTGGATGCCGAGCTGCACGGAGCGATCCGCCGGGGTGAGTTGCAGGTGCTATATCAGCCGATCTTCGACCTCGACAGCCGCCACTGCGTCGGCGCCGAAGCGCTGCTGCGCTGGCGGCGCCCGGACGGCACCCTGACCAGCCCCGACCTGTTCATTCCCATGGCGGAGAACACCGGGCAGATCCGGCAGATGACCGACTTCGTGTTGCAGCGTCTGCTCGAACAACTGGGCCAGTTACTGCGCGCCAATCCGCAGCTGTATATCTCGGTGAACCTCGCGGCCTGCGACGTCATGGTGCCGCGCATCGGCCAGGTCATGGCGCGGCTGCTTGCCCTGCACCGTGTCGCCGCGCGGCAGATAGCCTTCGAAGTCACCGAGCGCGGCCTGATTGATGTGGTGGTGGCGCGGGAAAACCTGCAAGCCTTGCGCGACGTTGGCCATCAGGTGCTGATCGATGATTTCGGCACCGGCTATTGCAGCCTTGCCTATCTGCAGACCTTGCCGGTGGACTGCCTGAAGATCGACAAGGCGTTCATCGATGCGCTGGGCCATGACGCGGCGAGCAGCGGCGTCGCTCCGCACATCATTCACATGGCGCAGGCGCTGGATCTGAAAGTGATTGCCGAAGGCATCGAGCTGGAATCCCAGGCAGCGCTGCTCAGCAGTGAGGGGGTCAAGTTCGGTCAGGGCTGGCTGTTCGCCCACGCCTTGAGCGCCGTGCAATTCATCGAACTGATCACCCGAGGTCGACGCCTGGCCGGGCGGCGTATGGACGACGAGGCTTAAACGGCCAGCGCCATGTAGAACTGGGTGCCCTGCCCAGGCCGCGAGTAGACGCCCATGCGCCCGCCGTGCAACTGGACGATTTCCTTGCACAGCGCCAGGCCGAGCCCGGCGCCGCCCTTCTTGCGCCCGACCTGCACGAACGGCTCGAAAATCCGCCCCTGCTGGCCGTAGGCAATGCCTTCGCCATTGTCTTCGACGCTGATGATCACCCGCTCGCCATGGCGGCGCGCCTGCAGACGGATCTGGCCGTCGCGGGCGGTATGGCGCAAGGCGTTGTCGATCAGATTGTCGAGGACGCGATCGAGTTGCGCCTGATCAGCCTGCAACCTCGGCAGCGGGCCTTGAATCTCGACGTTCAGCGCAACACCTTTGGCCGCAGCCACGTCAGCAAAGCGCAGCTGCGCCTGCTCCAGCAGGTCCTCAATGGAACATGGCGCCAGGGTGAGTTTCTGTAGACCGTTCTGGTAGCGCGAGAAATTCAGCAAGTCGTTGATCAATTGCATCAGCCGCTGCATTTCTTCGTTGACCGTATCCAGCAGGTCAGCTTCGCGCGATTCCACCGGGAACTTGGCCCGCTCGCGAAACAGTCCGAAGGCCATGTGCATGCCGGTGACCGGCGTGCGCAGTTCATGGGAAGCGCGCAAGACAAACTCACTGCGCACGCGCTCGAACGCGCGTTGCTCGGTGACGTCGTGCAGCACCATCACCGCACCGAGAATATGTCCTTGGGTATGACTGACCGGCGTCAGGCTGTAAGTCAGCAGGCGCGATTCGCCATCGACTTCGATGCTCAGATCTTCCGGCGCCCGCTCCAGCGTGCCGCCGCGCAGGACCAATTGCAGTTGCGCATCCAGTTCCGGGCGGCCGAGCGCGGTGCCCAAGCCTTGGCCCAGTCGATCGTCTTCCCAGCCCAACTGGCGCTGAGCAACAGGGTTGAGGTGCTCGAGCTGGCCCTGGCGATCAATCATCAACAAACCGTCGTCGATACTATCGAGCACCGCTTGCAAGCGCTGCTGGCCGGCCAACAGTTCGTCGACATTCATCGCCTGGTGTTCGCGCAACGCCTCGGCCATCAGGCCGAAGCGCCGCGACAGCAGGTTGACTTCCATGGCCGTGGAAATCGGCAGAGTCACGTCATAGTTGCCCTGGCCGATGTTGTCGGCAGCCTTGGCCAGCGCTTCGATCGGTGCGCCGAAGCGCCGAGCAATGCCCTGCGCCGTGACAAAACCGATGATCAGCACTGCCAGCCCGACCAGGCCAAGCAGCCCGGCTATCAGCAGGGCGCGTTCGCGAGCGGCGTGCTGCACCTCATTGATACTGTCCAGCGCGTGCTTGTGCTCAGCAATCAACCCATTACGCAGGATATTGAAGCGCTCGCGGAAATCCGCGCTGGTGCTGGCGTTCTTTGCCGCTTCGGCGGTGACGTCGAATGAGGCGAGGAAGTTCAGGTAATCGGCCTTGGCCTGGCGGAAACCGTAAGGCTGGCCATCGCCCTCCTGCTGCTGGGCGATGCCTTGGTCGAGCAACTCGAAGTAGTGCTGCTTGGACGCTTCGAACGCGACGGGGTCGGGCTTCTCGGCGAGCATGATGATCAATTGATCACCGAGGGTCTGGCGCAGCTTGAGGCCCAGATCCAGAGTGACAAAGTTGCTGCGCACCAGCGCTTCCTGCGACCCGGCCATCTGCATCACGCTGACCAGCCCGAGCAAGAGCCCGAGCAAGGCCACGGTGATCAACGCAGAAATGCTCAGGAACAGGCGCGTGCGCAGCTTGATCGCCAGTTTCATCGCGCAGTGCTCACAGGTTGTACTGCTTGCGTTTGCGATACAGGGTCGAGGCGTCGATGCCGAGGGTTTTCGCCGCTTGATCCAGAGTGCCGGCGGTGGCCAGAACCGCGCCGATGTGCGCTTTCTCCAGCTCGTCCAGGCTCAGCGCCGCGCCGACCCGTGGCGCGTTGTTGGCCGGTTGTTCGGCCATGCCCAGGTGGCTGATTTCCACGCGTTCCTGCGGGCAGATGATGCTCGCTCGCTCGACCACGTTGCGCAGTTCGCGAATGTTGCCCGGCCAGCGATAACCGAGCAGTGCTTCGCGGGCCTCGTCGCTGAAGCCCCGCGCCGGACGCGCGTACTCTTTGACGAAACGTGCGAGGAAGCGATCGGCAAGGGTCAGGATGTCTTCGGCGCGCTCGCGCAATGGCGGCAGATGCAGGGTGATGACGTTGAGACGATAGAGCAGGTCTTCGCGGAAACGTCCGTCGCGGACCATGTCTTCGAGGTTGAGGTTGGTGGCGGCGAGGATGCGCACATCGGCGCGGCGAGTGACCGGATCGCCGACCCGCTCGTATTCCTTGTCCTGGATGAAGCGCAGCAATTTTGGTTGCAAAGTCAGAGGAAAGTCGCCGATCTCGTCGAGAAACAGCGTGCCGCCATCAGCCTGATTAACACGCCCCAAGGTGCTTTCACTGGCACCGGTAAACGCGCCACGACTATGGCCGAACAGCTCGCTTTCCATCAGTTCGGCAGTCAGCGACGGGCAGTTGATGGTGACGCAGGATTTCTTCTCGCGCTTGCTCCAGCCGTGGATCGCACGGGCCAGTTCACCTTTACCCGTGCCGGACTCGCCAAGGATAAGAATGTTGGCGTCGGTGCTTGCGACCTGCCGTGCGGTTTCCAGTACGACTTTCATCGCCGGGCTGTGGGAATCGAGGCCGTCTTTCGGTTTGCGGATCTCGCCTTCCAGCGCTTCAAGGCGCGCAGAGAGCTGGCGTACTTCCAGCTGCTTGGCGGTGGCCAGGCGCAGTTGATCAGGGCTGCATGGCTTGACCAGATAATCGGCGGCGCCAGCCTGGATGGCATCAACCGCAGTGTCGACCGCCGAATGGGCGGTGACGATCACTACGCGCATCCACGGCGCCTGAATGCGCATCTGCGCGAGGACGTCGAGACCGTTGTCCTCGCCCAGGCGCAAATCAAGGAAGCACAGATCGAAGACCTGACGTTGCAGCAAAGCATCGGCTTGGGCCGCGCTATTGGCGGTGGCTACCGTATAGCCTTCGTCTTCGAGGCAATAACGAAACGTACGCAGGATGGCGGATTCATCGTCCACCAGCAGAATGCGGCCTTGTTGCTCAGTGGCAGATTCCATTTTTCCTACGCTCCATAGTGATTAGTCTTGGGTTAGTCCCGGAAAAATCGGGCAAGTTGCATGGTTGATTCTGAACGATACCAGCCATAGGAGGGTAGCTCTCTACTGCCATAACGGCCAATTCATTGATTTCGTTGGGTTTTAAAACATTCGGCGTTTTGCAGGGCAGATCCTGCGTCCTCTTCTGACATCTGCGTACCGGTAGCAATTCCATATCATCGAAATTTCCCACGAAATAATCGTGCATTGCGCACGACCGCAGAAGAGCCATCGTGCAGGATGCGTCGCAGGAAATTTCCGAAGAGTACGTAACTTATTGTTTTTATTGATAATTTCTGACATCAAAAAACTGGCATGCAGGCTGCAATACCTCACTCAGCCCGGGCAGAACAGCACTGCCCCAACAGAACAAGCGTGAGGAACACAGGATGACTCGCCCAATCGCCGCCCAAGTACGTATTTCGCCACTGCAGATCCAGCAAGGTCTGTTCGGTGTACTGGCGTTGCTGATCACCCTGATCGTCTGCCAGCAGTACATGAGCTGGGAAAACAGCCGTAAACCCGAGCCATTGATTTCGATGCAGCACAGCACTCAGACGCACTTCAGTGCCGTGAGCAGCAGCCAGGCTGAAAACGCTTCGATGCACATGATCGATGTCGACCAGGCGCAACCGCTGGATCAATTGCCACGGGAAGAGCGCTGGGTTTTCTAAGTCAGTGAATACATTCGGGCGCGTAGCGCCGGAAACCGGAAACACCCCTAAATAGAGAAGTAAGGAGAATCACCATGTTGAGCTGGGCAATTACATTCTTGATCATTGCCATCATCGCCGCCGTTCTGGGCTTCGGTGGTATCGCGGGCACCGCCACGGGTATCGCCAAGATTCTCTTTGTCGTGTTCCTGGTGATGTTCATCGCTTCCTTCTTCTTTGGCCGTCGCGGCCGAGGTTAACGATGATCGGTCTCAAGACATTGGCCGCCGCCCTGTTTCTGGGCGGCAGTGCCATGGCCATGGCGGCCAATGACGGCCAGACCCGGGTCAACGAACTGCTCGCCTCCGACGCGCAGTACCGTGAAACCTGGGAAGGCGTGATCAAAAAGGAAGAGCGCGTACCGGAATGGGTGATCAACCTGTCCGGCACCTCCGAGCAACAGATGCACGCCGTTACGGAAGATGGTGATCAGTATCTGGTCGGCCCGCTCTGCGAGACTCAGGACAAGTGTCTGAATCACCGTTTGATCGTTGCCTTCAGCTTCGACAAGGATGACGCCTTCGCCATGCTGGTCGATGTGCCGGAAGGTCTGCCGCAGGACAAGTCGCCGACGCGACACGCGACGTATCGCTTCTTCGGCAAACCTGATCAGGGCATGCAGGATCTGCTGATGGAAACCCTGAAGAAAGATCCGAAGTGGTACTGACGCAGGACGCGCAAAGGTTTCGAACACGAAAGCAGCGCCCCGCTGCTTTCCACTGCGCCGCCCGATGAGGGTCGGTGCATGACCAGGGGGCCGGGACGTTCTGACTGATACAGGGTCGGAGTGACCTACGGGTACAGGGAGTACCTGCGCAAGGGCCGGGTCAGGGTAAAAGCTGCGCCGCAGGTTCGTCGACCCGATGGTCTGACGAATCTGCGCTGGGCTTTGAATCAGCTAAACCATTGATCCAGCGCGCCAATCCCCTTCTTTGAATCGTCGACACTGGGCGGAAAAACATTTCGCGGTGTTTCCTGACGACCGTATATCGACAAAGATCGCGCTCGATTCGTGTGACTCCTAGTCTTTCGATTTGGAGTTTTTCTGGAAATTTCCGCCAATTCCCGCTGTACAAAATTTGACCGCCCTAAGCTGTAATGGCCGGTTCACGGCACTTATGCCGGCTGAAATGTCACAATTGAACCGCTTGGGACGCCAGTTTCAATTGAAAAAGCTCATGCCGATTCGGCATAGGGTAGGCGTTTACGGCATTAGACGGCGCCACCTTGCATCGGAATAGTTGCGCCTTTTTTCGCCTGCCGAAGAGCCGTAAACACGCGCTTCGGGGCACCTTATACGGAGGCAGATGCACAGACTTTTCCGCTGATGAGCGTTCCAGTTCCTGCATGTGCCTGAGTCAAACGCAAGTAAGGGTAAAGATAATGAAGAAGGCAAAAATCAGCCTCGCCTGGCAGATCCTCATCGGTCTGGTTCTGGGGATTGCACTGGGTGCGTTGCTCAACCACTTCAGCGCCGAGAAGGCCTGGTGGATCAGCAACGTCCTGCAACCGGCAGGCGATATCTTTATCCGTCTGATCAAGATGATCGTGATCCCGATCGTCATCTCCTCGCTGATCGTCGGTATCGCCGGCGTGGGCGACGCCAAGAAGCTCGGGCGTATCGGCCTGAAGACGATCATCTATTTCGAAATCGTCACCACCATCGCCATCGTTGTCGGCCTGGTGCTGGCCAACGTGTTCCATCCGGGCACCGGCATCGACATGAGCACCCTGGGCACGGTGGACATCTCCAAGTACCAGGCGACCGCCGCCGAAGTGCAGCATGAACATGCGTTCATCGAGACCATCCTCAACCTGATCCCGTCGAACATCTTCGCGGCCATGGCTCGCGGCGAAATGCTGCCGATCATCTTCTTCTCCGTACTGTTCGGTCTCGGCCTGTCGAGCCTGCAGTCGGACCTGCGCGAGCCGCTGGTAAAGATGTTCCAGGGCGTTTCGGAAAGCATGTTCAAAGTCACCCACATGATCATGAACTACGCTCCGATTGGCGTATTCGCACTGATCGCGGTGACCGTCGCCAACTTCGGCTTCGCTTCGCTGTTGCCGCTGGCAAAACTGGTGATCCTGGTTTATGTCGCCATCGCCTTCTTCGCCTTCGTCGTGCTGGGCCTGATCGCCAAGCTGTTCGGCTTCTCGGTGCTCAAGCTGATGCGCATCTTCAAGGATGAGCTGGTGCTGGCCTACTCCACCGCTTCCTCGGAAACCGTGCTGCCACGTGTCATCGAGAAGATGGAAGCCTACGGCGCGCCGAAAGCCATCTGCAGCTTCGTGGTACCGACCGGTTACTCGTTCAACCTCGACGGCTCGACCCTGTACCAGTCGATCGCGGCGATCTTCATTGCCCAGCTGTACGGCATTGACCTGTCGATCAGCCAGCAACTGCTGCTGGTGTTGACGCTGATGGTCACCTCCAAAGGCATCGCCGGCGTACCGGGCGTGTCCTTCGTGGTGCTGCTGGCCACTCTGGGCAGCGTTGGCATCCCGCTCGAAGGCCTGGCGTTCATCGCTGGTGTCGATCGCATCATGGACATGGCGCGTACTGCACTGAACGTGATCGGTAATGCCTTGGCAGTGCTGGTTATCGCGCGCTGGGAAGGCATGTACGACGACGCCAAGGGCGAGCGTTACTGGAATTCCCTGCCGCACTGGCGCAGCAAGGAAAAACTGCCGGCTGGCGAGATTTCCAAGAACTGACACCCCCCTGTAGGAGCTGCCGCAGGCTGCGATCTTTTGATCTTGCTTTTAAAAAACAAAATCAAAAGATCGCAGCCTTCGGCAGCTCCTACAGTAGATTGAGGCCACCCAGTAAATCGGGGTGCGGCAGATCCATACGAACCCCGGAGAAATCCGGGGTTTGTCGTTTCTGGTGACCCCGCTATCATTCGCCGCATTCTTCGGGGGATTTGACTGATGCTTAATGGCCTGTGGCTTGGCTTCTTCATCGTGGCAGCCGTGTCGGCGCTGGCGCAGTGGCTGATCGGCGGCAACGCCGGGATCTTTGCGGCGATGGTGGAAAGCATTTTCGCCATGGCCAAGCTGTCGGTCGAAGTCATGGTGCTGCTGTTCGGCACCCTCACCCTGTGGCTGGGCTTTCTGCGCATCGCCGAAAAGGCCGGGATCGTCGAGTGGCTGGCCAAGGTGCTCGGTCCGCTGTTTCTGCGGCTGATGCCGGAAGTCCCGGCCGGCCACCCTGCCCTTGGCCTGATCACGCTGAACTTCGCCGCCAACGGTCTGGGCCTGGACAACGCCGCCACGCCGATCGGCCTCAAGGCCATGAAAGCGCTGCAGGAGCTGAACCCCAGCGCCACCATCGCCAGCAACGCGCAGATCCTGTTTCTGGTGCTCAACGCCTCGTCGCTGACCCTGCTGCCCGTGACCATCTTCATGTACCGCGCCCAGCAAGGCGCGCCGGATCCGACGCTGGTGTTCCTGCCGATTCTGCTGGCGACCAGTTGCTCGACCATCGTCGGCTTCCTCTCCGTTGCCTTCATGCAACGCCTGCGCATCTGGGACCCGGTGGTGCTCGCCTATCTGGTGCCCGGCGCGCTGATCCTCGGCGGCTTCATGGCCCTGCTTGGTACGCTTTCTGCGACAGCACTGGCGGGATTGTCGTCGATCCTCGGCAATCTCACGCTGTTCGGCTTGATCATGCTGTTCTTGCTGATCGGCGCGCTGCGCAAGGTCAAGGTGTACGAGGCGTTCGTCGAAGGCGCGAAAGAGGGCTTCGATGTGGCGAAGAACCTCTTGCCGTATCTGGTGGCGATGCTCTGTGCGGTTGGCGTGTTGCGCGCCTCTGGTGCGCTGGATTTCGGCCTGGACGGTATTCGTCATCTGGTCGAGTGGGCCGGCTGGGACACGCGCTTCGTCGATGCGCTGCCGACGGCGATGGTCAAACCGTTCTCCGGCAGCGCCGCGCGGGCGATGCTCATCGAGACCATGCAGACTTCCGGCGTCGACAGCTTCCCGGCGCTGGTCGCGGCGACGGTGCAGGGCAGTACCGAAACCACGTTCTATGTGCTGGCGGTGTACTTCGGCGCGGTGGGGATTCAGCGCGCACGGCATGCGGTGGGGTGTGCGTTGCTGGCCGAGTTTGCCGGAGTGGTGGGCGCTATCGGGGTCTGCTACTGGTTCTTTGGTTGAGCAAAATTCCCATGTGGGAGCGAGCCTGCTCGCGAAGACGGAGTGTCAGTCAACGCTTAAGTGACTGATACACCGCTTTCGCGAGCAGGCTCGCTCCCACAGGAGTTGTGGTGTGTCAGCGCGGTTGCGGGGCGAGTTTCTGGCCTTGCTCCACGGCCCAAGCCACAACCTTGGCCGTCAGGCGATCACTGGCCAGGCCAAACCCGGCGACCACCGCTGGCACCTGCACATCATTCAACGACTGGCGCTCTTCAAAACGGCGGCTGGCGAGGATGCGCTGGTCGTAACCACGCACCAGCAACGCATCAACCCGCACCACAACGCCGGCCTGGGTGCCCTGATATTCCGTCTGAAACGCCTGCAAACTACCGCCCAGTTCCAGATCCGCCTGGAAGTTGCTGTCGTCGGTGCTCAGCAACGTCACTCTGCCGTCACGCTGGAATCCATCGAGCAGGCGATTGCGCAGCAGCACCGGCGCCGGATCACTCCAGCGCGAGCCTTTGTAGCTGCTGATCACATCGCCCTGCGGGATAACGGCAATGCTCGGCCGGTTCAGTGCTTCGCTGGCCTGCAATTTATTCAAGCGCAGCGACCACGACTGCGCCGCCGGGCTGGCCGAGGCGGGCGCCGGTGCAGCGGGCAGGCGGTAGACATCCGAAGGTTCCGACTTGGGCAAGATCGAGCACGCGCCGATCAGGGTCAGGCCAGCGCCGAGCAGGGCGATTCGAGTCAGCTTCATGGGGTGAATTCCTTGTTCTTGTCGCTGCCCAGCAGGTAACCGCTGGGATTGGCCTCAAGGCGTTGGGAAATCGCGCGCAGCGAGGTCAGCGTCTCGCGCAGTTCGCGAATCGCCGGGGCCAGGCCGTTGAGGCCCTGCATGCCGTTATCCAGCGAATTCTGATTTTTGCTGAGCAAGCCGTTGATGGTCACGCTGCTTTGCTCCAGCGACTTCATCGCCTGCTCGGCGCTGCCAAGGGCCTGTTTGCCCTGATCGTTGAGCAGGCCGTTGGCGTTGCGCATCAGCAGCGAGGTCTGCTCGAGCATGCTGCCGGCCTGTTTGCCGACCGTTGCCAGTTGCTGCATGGCTTGCTTGATGTCGCCGCGCTGGTCATTGATGGTGCCGGTGGTCTGTTCCAGATGGGCGAGGGTCTTGCTCACGCGCTCGACGTTTTCCGCGGAGAACATGTGGTTGGCGTTTTGCAGCAGGGCGCTGATGCCGGTCATCAAGTCGCTGCTGTCGTTGAGCAGACGCGAAATAGGCGAGGGCGAGGCGACCAGCGTTGGCAGCTTGCCGTCATGCCCGCGCAATTTCGGGCTCTCTGGCGTACCACCGCTGAGCTGGATGATCGACGTGCCAGTAATGCCGGTCAGTGCCAGCTTGGCCTGGGTGTCTTCCTTGACCGGCGTGTCGCCCGCCAGACGAATCCGCGCCAGCACCCGGCGCGGGTCCTGCGGGTCGAGGCGCAGGCTGACCACGTCTCCGACCTTGATGCCGCTGTACTGCACCGAGCTGCCCTTGGACAGACCGCTGACCGCCTCGTTGAACACCACTTCGTAATCCTTGAATTCGGTGTCGACGCTGGATTTGGCCAGAAACAGGCCGAAGAGCAGGGCGCCGGCCACGACGATCACCGTGAACAGGCCGATCAACACATGATGGGCTCGGGTTTCCATATCAGACCTCGTTGAGCAGTTTGGCGGCGTCCAGCGCCGAGCGGCCGCGCGGGCCGTGGAAGTATTCGTGAATCCACGCGTCGGCGGTTTCCGAGACGACGTCGATAGGGCCGGCAACCAGCACTTTCTTCTGCGCCAGCACCGCCACGCGATCGGTGATGGTGTACAGCGTGTCGAGGTCGTGGGTCACCAGAAACACGCTCAGCCCCAACGCATCGCGCAGGGTCAGGATCAATTGATCGAACTGCGCCGCGCCAATCGGATCGAGTCCGGCGGTGGGCTCATCGAGAAACAGAATGTCCGGATCCAGCGCCAAAGCCCGCGCCAGCGCCGCGCGCTTGATCATGCCGCCAGACAGCGACGCAGGGTATTTGTCCGCCGCCGACAACGGCAGCCCGGCCAGCGCCAGTTTCACCGCCGCCAGATGCTCGGCGTCGTGACGGCTGAGGCCGGCGTGTTCGATCAGGGGCAGGGCGACGTTCTCGGTCACGGTCAGCGACGAGAACAGCGCGCCCTTCTGGAACAGCACACCAAAGCGCCTTTCGATCAGCGAGCGCTCATGCTCGGGCAGATTCGGCAGGTTCTGGCCGAAGACCTTGACCATGCCCTCGCTGGGCCGATTCAGCCCGACGATGCTGCGCAGCAGCACCGATTTGCCGGTACCGGAGCCGCCAACCACGGCGAGGATCTCGCCCTTGTACACGTCCAGATCAAGGTTCTCGTGCACGCTCTGCGGGCCGAAGCGATTGCACAGGCCACGGACTTCGATCACCGCCTCTGAGGGCGCGCGGGGTAGACGACTCACCAGCCCATCTCCATGAAAAACAGCGCAGCCACCGCATCAAGTACGATCACCACGAAAATCGACTGCACCACGCTGGAGGTGGTGTGCGCGCCGACCGACTCGGCGCTGCCGCTGACCTTGAAACCTTCCAGGCAACCAATTGCCGCGATCAGGAAGGCGAAGATCGGCGCCTTCACCAGCCCGACCAGAAAATGCTGAATGCCGATGTCCGATTGCAGTAGCGAAAGGAACATTGCCGGCGAAATGTCCAGCGACACCGCACAGACCACACCGCCGCCGACGATCCCCGAGAGCATCGCCAGAAACGTCAGCATCGGCAGCGCCACCAGCAGCGCTAGCACACGCGGCACCACCAGCAATTCGATCGGGTCGAGGCCAAGGGTGCGGATCGCGTCGATTTCTTCGTTGGCCTTCATCGAGCCGATCTGCGCGGTGAATGCACTGGCGGTGCGCCCGGCCATCAGGATCGCCGTGAGCAACACGCCGAATTCGCGCAGGAACGAGAAGCCGACCAGGTCCACGGTGAAAATCGTCGCGCCGAAACTGGCCAGTACCGTGGCGCCAAGAAACGCCACCACCGCACCGACCAGAAACGTCAGCAAGGCCACGATCGGCGCAGCGTCGAGGCCGGTCTGCTCGATGTGCGCGATCATCGGCGTGATCCGCCAGCGCTTGGGCCGCAACAGACCACGGGCGATGACTTCGAGAATCAGGCCGACGAAGCCGAGCAGTTGCAGCGTGTCGGTCCAGACCTTGTCCACCGCGCGGCCGATGCGCGTCAGCAGTTGCACGCTGACGCTGACTTCCGGCTCCTTGATCGGCACGCAGAAATCACTCAGCGAGCAGTACACGGTTTGCAGCAAGGCGCGGTCGGCAGTTGAAAGGGTGCAATCGGGGTGTTCGGCGGTTTTGCCCAAGCGCTCGGAACCGAGCAGCTCGACCAGCAACGAGGCGCCGGCGGTGTCCAGGGCTCCGAGGCCGTTCAGATCGATGGAAGTGTTGGCGTCGTACTGGCCGCGGAGCTTTTCGCTCAGATGCTTGAGCGCGGTGTAGTGGGCGAGCGTCCAGTCGCCGCTGACCCGCAGACGGGCAGGGCTGAGCGCGGTGTCCAGGTGGGCACTGCCGGGGGTTGGGCTGCTGGTCATAAGCTCCGTGCTTGTACGGCCGTTACGAGATCCTACGTAATAGCACGAACCGGATTACTTTTCTTTGGCCGGTGTGCTGTCGGTAATTGCGAAACGCAGCACGCCGATCAACTGGCCATCCTCGGTCAGCACCCGCACCTGCCACTTGCCCGCCGGGTTGCCGGGGAAATTCTGTTTGTGCGTCCACGCCCGGTAGCCTTCCTTGCGCCCGCCATGGATGTCGAGGGCGATGCGGTCGACCTCTTTGCCGTTGAAGGTCCACACGTGATAAATCCGCTCGTCGAGACCGCGCGGCGCGTTGATCGCAGTGTAGGCGTAGAGTCCGCCGCTGCGGATCTGCTCGGCACTGACGGTGTCGAGGCTGGCGCCGGGGGTGCGATCCTGCAACTGCGTGCTGATCGCTACGTCGGTCATCCACAGCGTTGCCGGCGGCACCCACGAACGCAGCGCCCAACCGACGCCGCCGATGCCGAAGGTAATGAACAGAATCGCCAGGGCATTGCGCACCGTGCGGATCGGGAAGATCGACGCCAGGCTCGGGAACGACAGCAGCACGGCAATCCCCAGCGCCCATTTGAAACTCTGCGCAGTGGTCAGGTGCATGATCACCGGCAACGCAGTGAGCAGGGCGGCGAACAGGGTCAGGGTGTGCAGCGCGAGAAACGCCCAGCGCCGTGGCGCCAGCCATTTGTAGTACAGCGGATCGACGATAGAGATCAGTGCGGCAACGCTGAGCAGTCCCGTAAAGACAAACTGGCCGCTGTTCCACGTGGTGGTGATGAAGAAGAATGGCAGAACGAAAAACAGGCTTTCCTGATGGATCATCTGCGTCGCGTAGCGCAGCAGCGGCTGGGGAATCTCGCGCTTGAAGATCCGTGTGAACAACCCGGTCAGGGTGTTTTCCAGCATCAGCCAGATCCAGCTGAGCAGCATGATCACCGTGATCCAGCTGGCCAGGCCCTGTTGGCGATCGACGAGGATGAAACTGCCGACCCCGGAAATGAAACCACCCGCCGCGATCAACCCGGGGTAGCGCTTCATCAGCTCGAGAAGGCGCTGGATAAGGAGGGTCAGTTTTGGCATTTTGGCGGTTCACGACGATATGGGGAAAATCCCGGAAAGGTTAACGCCGCATGCCCCCTGTGGCGAGGGGATTTATCCCCGATCGGCGGCGCCGCCGTCGTAGATCCTGCAAGCGAATTTTGTCTGGATATACCGAGCTGCCCTTATTGGGGCTGCTGCGCAGCCCATCGGCGACAAATCCCCACGCCACAAGTGCTCACTCACCACAGGATTAATGGCTTCCAGCAATTTTGTGGCGGCGATACACACGCCAGCCGATCAACATCAGCAGCACCAGACCGACCCCGCCTGCAGCCAGCCACAACACCTGATCATCACTGATCAACGGCTTCTCGATCCGGATATACCCCGGCTGCAGCAACAGTTCGCGCATCGCCTTGTTCGCCGCTTCCAGCGTCACCCCTTGCAGCTCGCGCGCGGGATTGGCAAAGCGGCCATCCTGATAGTCGGCCAGCGCGCTCCAGTAATAGTCCGCCAGTGCGCTGTTGCCTTGTACGGCCCAAGCTTGATGGGCGATGGCGGCTTGTTTGATGCGGGCGAAGGTGCTCGGGTCGAGGCCGTTTTGCAGCAGGTCGGCCTTGAGGTCTTCAAGCACCTGGATGGCTTCGTCGACGTCATCGCGATCCAGGTCAGCGTTGAGGCTCATGAAGCCGACACCGCCGAACACTTCGCGCTCGGCCCACGGCCCGTACGACAAGCCATGGTTGAGGCGAATCTGCCGGTACAGCGCCCAGTCGAGGTAATCCTTGAGAATGTCGAACGTCTGATCGTACTGATCGTCGAGCACCGGTTCCGGCACCAGCCAGTGCAGCTTGGCGCTGTCGCCGATAAAGCCACGGGTGAGGGTGCGTTCATGGGCGGCGCTGGTGCGGATGTCCGGCAGCGCCCGATGCTCGCTCGGCTCGACCGGCTCCAGCTCACCCCAGGTACGCTCCAGATAGGCCGGCAGCAGTTTGTCGAGTTCGCCGACGACGATCAGGGTCATGTTGTTCGGCGCATACCAGGCCTTGCGCACCTTCTCCAATTGCTCCTGGGTCAGATGGCCGACCTCGGCGCGCTGCGGGCATTTCGGTCCCAGCTCGACAGCCAGTTGATTGCTCGCGGTATGACCGAGGTCCTGACGGTCGAGGAAACGTTGCAGCTTGGTGTAATGCCCGCCGTCCTCACGCTCGACCACTCGTTTCGCCGCGTTGATTGCGTTGTCGTCGATGCGTGTCTGGGTCAGCAGCGCGAGCAGCAGGTCGAGCACCTTGCGCTGATTTTTCGCCGGGGCTTCGATGACGAACGTGGTGTCGGCATTGCTGGTGAACGCATTCCAGTCCCCGCCCAGCGCCTGCATGCGTTCTTCCAGGCCGCCTTCGCCAGTGGCGTCGATACCGCTGAACAGCAGGTGTTCGAGCAAATGCGGCAGCTCTTTCTCGTCGCAGTCGAAGTCATCCAGGCCGACGCCGACCACCAGCCGGATCGCCACATGCCCACGCTCGGTGCCGGGTTTGAGCATAAGTTGCAAACCGTTGGGCAGCGCATAGCCTTCGACCTGAAACCGATCCAGGGCAAAAGCGGGCAGGGAACCGAGCAACAGACAGGCGAACAACAGGCAACGCATAACAGGCTTCCATACGGCTGATTTGGAGATCCGTGTCGTCAGTCAGGTCCCCATCGCTGGCAAGCCAGCTCCCACAAGGATCTGCGGCACTTACAAAACCCTGTGGGAGCTGGCTTGCCAGCGATGACGGTCTCAAGGCTGAACCACTGTAACTGACTGACCCCAGCCTCAGACGTTCAAGGCGAATGCGTAATGTCGGCCATGTCATCCACGGCCAGCGCGCCGGTGTCCGCCGTTTCCAGCACCACATAGGCGCTGCTGCAGAACAGCGAATTGAGCCGTTTCATGTCGGCGATCAACTCCAGATGCAGCGAGCTGGTCTCCAGGCTCTGAACGATCTTGCGTTGCAAACGGCTGACATGCGCATGGGCCAGACGCCGTTCCTGCGCACGAAAGCGGCGTTTCTCCCGTAACAACTGCCGCGCGCTTTCGCGGTCGCCGCTGAGAAACACCGACAGGCCCAGGCGCAGGTTGGCGATCAGTTGCTGTTGCAGCCCGGCAAGATCTTCCAGGCCTTCTTCGGAAAACGAACGACGCTGCGAAGTCTTCTGCTGCTGGATCTTGCGCAGCATGCGCTCGATCAGGTCTGCGGCGAGTTTCAGGTTGATCGCCAGTTCGATGATCTCGGCCCAGCGCCGACTGTCGTGCTCGCCGAGATCCTCGCGGGGCATCTGCGCCAGATACAGCTTGATCGCGCTGTACAGCGCCTCGACGTCATCGGTCAGGCGGCGCATCTCCTGGGTGACGGCGGTCTGCTTGCCGCGCAACACATCGAGGGAGGCGTCGAGCATGTTGTCGAGCAGATCGCCCATGCGCAGGGTTTCCCGCGCGGCATTGGCCAGCGCCAGGCTCGGTGTGACCAGCGCGGTCGGGTCGAGATGGCGCGGCTTGGCGGCGCCGTTGACCTCCGGCCGCTCCGGCAGCAGCCACGCACAAAGCCGCGCCATCGGCCCGACGCTCGGCAGCAGGATCAGGCAGCGCGCGGTGTTGTAGAGCAGGTGGAAGCCGATGACCATTTCCTGCGGGCTGAAATCAAGGCTGTCGATCCAGTGCACCAGCGGGTCGAGCACCGGGATGATCAGCAGCAAACCGATCAATTTGTACAACAGACTGCCCAGTGCAACCTGGCGGCCGGCGGCGTTCTGCATGCTGGTGCTCATGAAGGCGAGGATGCCGCTGCCGATGTTGGCGCCGATCACCAGACCGATCGCCACCGGCAAACTGATCACCGCAGCCCCGGCCAGCGTGGCGGTGAGCAGCACGGCGGCGAGGCTGGAGTAGGAAATCATCGCGAACAGGGCGCCAACCAGGGCGTCGAGGAGGATGTCGCCGGTCAGCGAGGCGAAAATCACCTTCACCCCTTGCGCGTGCGTAATCGGCGCGGCGGCCTCGACGATCAATTGCAGGGCGAGAATGATCAGCCCCAGCCCGATCGACACTCGGCCCATCTGCCCGAGCCGCGTCTGTTTGCGCGACAGAAAGAAAATCACCCCGAGGAAAATCAGCAGCGGCGACAGCCACGACAGATCGAGGGTCAGCACCCGCGCCATCAACGCGGTACCGACATCGGCGCCCAGCATGGTCGCCAGCGCCGGGGTCAGCGCCATCAGGCCCTGACCGACAAACGAAGTGACCAGCATCGCCGTGGCGTTGCTGCTCTGCACCATGGCGGTGACGAGAATACCGGCGATGAACGCCAGCCATTTCTTCGACATGTTCTGGCCGATGACATGTCGCAGATTGGTGCCATAAACCCGCAGGATGCCGGTTCGGACGATGTGCGTGCCCCAGATCAACAGGGCGACGGCGGACAACAGATTGAGCAGGGTGAGCATGCAGACCCCCTGTAGTAGCAGCGCCCCAGAGGGGCAAGTGGAAGGCACCGCGCGGTTTCTACGTTCTTGATACTTAAGCTGTAGTTGGCTAACGGCCTCGGCGCCAGCATTGCACAGCTAAAGCGTGGATTGAAACAAAAGTGTCATGAAAAGCGCTTCATACACTCCCATTTAAATCAACGCCGCCCCTGTGGGAGCTGGCTTGCCAGCGATGGCGTCAGCACAACCAACATTGATGTCGCCTGACACTCCGCTATCGCTGGCAAGCCAGCTCCCACAAGGTCCGCAGTGCCTGAATGCTGCACAAACAAATGTGGGAGCGAGCCTGCTCGCGAAAGCGGTGGGCCAGCCAACATTGTTGTCGACTGGCACTCCGTCTTCGCGAGCAGGCTCGCTCCCACAGGGGTGTAGCGTGCTGCCGGGACTACCGGATTATTGGCCCGGAACATCCTTGCGCAGTTTCACCGGATCCTGCTGTTTCTTTTTCCGGGCCATCGCGCCGCGCAGTTTGATGTTGATCGCTTCCACTGCCAGGGAGAACGCCATGGCGAAGTAGACGTAGCCTTTTGGCACGTGCACGTCGAACGATTCGGCGATCAGCACGGTACCGACCACCAGCAGGAACGACAGCGCGAGCATTTTCAGCGACGGGTGCTTGTCGATGAATTCGCTGATTTTGCCCGACGCCAGCATCATCACCAGCACCGCCACGATGATCGCCGCGACCATCACCGGAACGTGGGAGACCATGCCGACGGCAGTGATCACCGAGTCCAGCGAGAAGACGATATCGATGATCGCGATCTGGATGATGGTGTAGAGGAAGTTGCCGCCCTTGCCCGATGGCGCGTCGTCGCTTTCATCTTCACCTTCCAGCGCGTGGTACATCTCCTGCGAACTCTTCCACAACAGGAACAGGCCACCGAAGAACAGGATCAGGTCGCGGCCGGAAATCCCCTGGCCGAACACCTCGAACAGGTCGGCAGTGAGGCGCATGACCCAGGTAATCGACAGCAGCAACAGGATCCGGGTGACCATGGCCAGGCCAAGACCGAAGATCCGCGTGCGCTGCTGCATGTGTTTCGGCATGCGGCTGACCAGGATCGAAATCATGATGATGTTATCGATACCGAGGACGATTTCCAGGGCGGTCAGGGTAAAAAAGGCAACCCAGATTTCGGGGTTGGTCAGCCAATCCATGTGTATTCCTTTGAGCGAGTGTTAAACCGAAACAGGTCCGGGCTTCAAACCGCGAAGCCGGGACCCGTAACGGTGAGTCTTGGGCTTATAGAGTGCTGAACAGCGGGAAAGTCCCCAACAGCAGTGCAGCAATCAGAATGCAGATACACACCAGGATCGCCCATTTCAGGGTGAAACGCTGGTGATCACCGAAATCGATGCCGGCCAGCGCCACCAACAGATAGGTCGACGGCACCAACGGGCTCAGCAAGTGGACGGGCTGGCCGACGATCGAGGCACGGGCCATTTCCACCGCAGTGATCCCATAGTGGCTGGCCGCTTCGGTCAGCACCGGCAATACACCGTAATAGAACGCATCGTTGGACATGAAGAAGGTGAACGGCATGCTCACCAGCGCCGTAATCACCGCCAGGTACGGGCCGAGGAATTCCGGAATCACCGCCAACAGGCTCTTCGACATCGCATCGACCATGCCGGTGCCCGACAGGATACCGGTGAAGATACCGGCCGCAAAGATCAGCCCGACCACTGCCAGCACGCTGCCGGAATGCGCGGCGACGCGATCCTTCTGCATTTGCAGGCATGGGTAGTTGACGATCATGGCAATACTGAACGCCACCATGAACAGCACCGGCAGCGGCAACAGACCGCCGATCAGCGTGCACATCAGGCCGAAAGTCAGTGCGGCGTTGAACCAGATCAGCTTCGGACGGCGTGCGTCGGGGAATTGCGAGACGCTGATTTCACTGTGATCAATCTCATCGCCGACCAAGTGCAGTTCACCGAGGCGGGCACGTTCACGCTTGCCGTAGAAGTAGGCAATCACCAGGATCGCCAAGACACCGGCGGCCATGGCCGGGATCATCGGTACGAAAATGTCCGAAGGATCCACATGCAGGGCACTCGCCGCGCGGGCGGTCGGGCCGCCCCACGGGGTCATGTTCATCACGCCACCGGCGAGGATGATCAGACCGGCCATGATTCGCGGGCTCATGCCGATGCGGCTGTACAGCGGCAGCATCGCGGCCACACAAATCATGTAAGTGGTCGCGCCGTCACCATCGAGGGAAACGACGAGCGCCAGAACGGCGGTACCGACCGAAACTTTCAGCGGGTCGCCCTTGACCAGTTTGAGGATCTTGCGCACGGCCGGGTCGAACAGGCCGGAGTCGATCATCAGGGCGAAATACAGAATGGCGAACATCAACATCACGCCGGTTGGCGCCAGTTTGGTGATGCCTTCAAGCATCATCGGGCCGATCTTCGGCGCGAAACCACCGAACAGGGCGAACAGGATCGGGATGATGATCAGGGCGATCAGCGCGGACAGGCGCTTGGTCATGATCAGGAACATGAACGTGATGACCATGGCGAAGCCAAGGAAAGTCAGCATGGGAATACTCCAGGCGTAGCGCGGCTAGTTGAATGAGCGGATCGGGCGGGATCAGCGCAGAACGGGAGGCGCGAGGCGTACGGGCGGAGTGACCAGCAGGAAGCGGGAGAAACGGCGGGTTGCAGAAGACATCAGAATCACCATTGTTGTTGTTAATTGGGCCGGGCCTGTGGAAAAAACACAGGGCTTGGGCCAACCGGTCTGTTGCCGGGAGTGGGGCGATCCTAATCGGGGAAGCTTTCAGCTACCTTTCGCGACAGAAAGCGATGAATGAATGGTCAACCGGCGGTCGGATGCAGCGACAGCCAATGAATACGGGACGAGAAGCGATACGAGGGAACGGATAGACAACGCTGGCTGGCAGTCTGGACATATTCGTTATCAGTTCAGCCCAAGCACCTGGTTAAAAAATCGACAGATCCAGCGGCCGCACCGCGCCCATCCAGATCGCGTGCTCGGTGTGGTCGAGCAGGTCGTTGCCAGTGTCCGGATGCAGGAACACCACCAACCCTTTGCGGTTAAGCGCCAGCCACGGCAGCACCTCGCCGATCAGCTCGGGACCGAAAGCCAGTTGGCAGCTCCAGTCGGGGTGCGGCCCCACCGGGCGTTCGTGCACGCGGCCCATTTTCAGCGCAAACAACTGCGCGGCCTGTTCGCACAAGGCCCGCGCCTGGTCGATGCTTTGTGCGTCGAAATAGACATGGGCGTGATAGCCCTTGATCCCTTGCATCGTGTCGCCTCTCAATCGGTTCGAACCCTTGGCTGTTTCCACCGTCACAGGTCATATAGGACAACTATAAGGAAAACAGCCATGAAAAATGCCGAGACCCCAGTGCTCAAAGTGGTGCTTTATGGTGCCATGGCCAGCCTGGGCGGTGCATTGATGGCTGAATTGCTGCGTCGCCAACACGAAGTCATCGCCATTCTCGACGATCTCACCGCACTCGCGCCGCGTCCGGGGTTGCGCACCAAGACCGGCGATCTATTCGATGCCGAGCGGGTCAATCAGAGCGTCGCCGGCAGTTCGGCGGTGATCTGCCTGCTGGACGCGCCGGGGCTGCCGTTCAGCAGCGACCACGTTGAGCGCTCGGTGACGCTCGGCCCAGTGGAGCAGGTGCTGGCAGTCGACGCCTTGGTCGAAGGTTTGCAACTGGCCAGCGTGCCGCGCCTGTTTCTGGTCGGCAACTTCGGTGTGCTCGACGAGCCTGACAATGACGAGCGTCTGCAACGTCACGCTGCCGAAGAAATCCTCGAGGCGGTACAAAGCAGCTCACTGCGCTGGACCTTGGTCAATGCGCCCCATGGCGTGGCCGGATTGACCATCGAGCACTTCAGTCAGGTCGGCGGCAATCTCGAACCGGGATTGGCCGAACCGCTGGAACGCTTGAACCGTGTCGCGGTGGGGATTGCCGATGAACTGCGGTTGAACCTGCATGTGGGGCAGCATGTGAATTTTGTGGCGGCTTCTGATTCGTAAAAGATCGGACGATCTTTTGCTCTTCACACCGCAATCGAGGGCAGGGCCAGACCGTTAAGCGATTCGGCACTGCTGGCCTGTTCCGCCATTAACCAATCAACAAATTCTTGTATCAATGCACCCCGACGCTTGCGTTGCGGTAACACCACGTAATACCCCAGCCGCGACAGCGTGGTTTCCGCCAGCGGTCGGCACAGCAAACCCTGCACCAGCAAGTTATCCACAAGGTGGCGCCAACCGATTGCCACGCCTTGCCCGCCGATCGCCGCTTGGATCAATAACGTGTAATTGTCGAAGCGCAGCTGCCCCGGCGCCGGCGGCGTGGTCAGGCCAAGTTGACGGAACAGCCCGCTCCAGTCGAACCAGTTGCTGCTGTTTTCACCACGCAGATGCAGCAGCGGCAATTCCAGCAGGGCCTGCGCGGGCAACGGCAATGAACGCTCCTTGAGCAGCAGCGGGCTGCACACCGGGAACACTTCTTCGCTGAACAGCCAGTGGCTCTCACCCTGCTTGAATCGACCATCGCCAAACAGGATCGCCACGTCGATGTCGGTGCGCAGCATGTTGTGGTTGCGCTCGCTGGTGACCAGGCTGACATCAATGTGCGGATTGGCCTCATGGAAGCGATGCAGGCGCGGCATCAGCCAATAAGCGGCGAAAGCGAAATCCGTGGCCACTTGCAGCACTTCATGTTGCTGCTGAGTGCTGATTGCGCTTAATCCTGCGTCGATATTCTGCAAACCGAGGGCAACTTGCTGGAAAAGCAGGCTGCCCACCTCAGTCAATTCGATGCCCCGGTAGATCCGATCGAACAGGCGCGTACCGAGCTGCTCTTCCAGACGTTTCATTTGCTGGCTGATCGCCGGCTGCGTGGTGCCAAGCTCCACCGCAGCAGCGGTAAAACTGCGATGGCGGGCCGCCGCTTCAAAAGCGCGCAGCAGATCGAGGGAGAGGTCACCGAGGGCGTCATACATAAGCTGTACTTATCCTAGTCATTGTCCGGCGCGGGCTTTACCGGAACAGGCATGGAATCCATGCTCGATCGCAGCACTCTCGCATAAATATTCAACATGGAATGCCGCGATCACATGAAGCGCAAGAACATTCTTTTCATCATGGCCGATCAAATGGCCGCGCCAATGTTGCCGTTCTACGGCCCGTCGCCGATAAAACTGCCGAATTTGTCCCGCCTCGCCGCCCAAGGCGTGGTGTTCGATGCTGCCTATTGCAACAGCCCGCTGTGCGCGCCGTCGCGCTTCACCCTGGTCAGCGGCCAGTTGCCGAGCAAGATCGGCGCCTACGACAACGCCGCTGATTTCCCCGCCGACATTCCGACTTACGCGCATTACCTGCGGCGTCTCGGCTACCGCACCGCGCTGTCGGGCAAGATGCATTTCTGCGGGCCGGACCAGCTGCACGGTTATGAAGAACGCCTGACCAGCGATATCTATCCGGCCGATTACGGTTGGGCGGTGAACTGGGACGAGCCGGACGTGCGGCCGAGCTGGTATCACAACATGTCTTCGGTACTGCAGGCCGGGCCGTGCGTGCGCACCAATCAGCTGGATTTCGACGAAGAGGTGGTGTTCAAGGCGCAGCAATATCTTTTCGATCACATTCGCGAGGACGGCGAGCAACCGTTCTGCCTGACCGTGTCGATGACCCACCCTCACGATCCGTACACGATTCCCAAGGCTTTCTGGGATCTGTATGACGATGCCGATATCCCGTTGCCTACAGCCTTGAACCAGGACGAACTCGATCCGCACTCGCAACGTCTGCTCAAGGTTTACGACCTGTGGGACAAGCCTCTGCCTGTGGATAAGATCCGCGATGCCCGTCGCGCCTACTTCGGCGCTTGCAGCTATATCGATGCCAATGTCGGCAAACTGCTGCAAACCCTCGAGGAAACCGGGTTGATCGATGACACCATCATCGTCTTCTCCGGTGACCACGGTGACATGCTCGGTGAGAAAGGCCTCTGGTACAAAATGCACTGGTTCGAGATGGCCGCGCGGGTGCCGCTGCTGATCAGCGCACCGGGACAATTCGAGGCCGGCCGGGTCAGCGCCGCCGTATCCACCGCCGACCTGCTGCCGACCTTCGTGGATCTGGCCGGTGGCACGCTTGAGCCGGGCCTGCCGCTGGACGGCCGTTCCTTGCTGCCGCACCTGCAAGGGCAGGGCGGGCATGACGAGGTGTTCGGCGAATACATGGCCGAAGGCACTGTGAGCCCGCTGATGATGATTCGCCGGGGCGCCTACAAATTTATCTACAGCGAAAGCGACCCGTGCCTACTCTTCGATGTGGATAACGATCCGCGCGAAGAAGAAGAGCTGAGCCAATCGCCGCAACATCGTCCGCTGTTCGAAGACTTTCTCGCCGAAGCGCGGGCCAAGTGGGACATTCCGGCGATCCATCGGGACGTACTGGCCAGCCAGCGCCGACGCCGTTTCGTCGCCGATGCGTTAACCATCGGCAAGTTGAAGAGCTGGGATCACCAGCCGCTGGTCGATGCCAGTCAGCAGTACATGCGCAACCACATCGACCTTGATGATCTGGAGCGCAAGGCCCGTTATCCACAACCCTGCCAAAACCAATAACGTTAAGGGGAAGTCCATGCGCAAGTTATCCACAGCTGTCACCGTTGGCCTGATCGCATTGAGCAGCGCCTCGGCCTTCGCCGAGCAAAGTTGCGAAACCGTGAAGATGGCCGATCCGGGCTGGAGCGACATCGCCGCGACCAATGCCATCACCGGATTTCTGCTCGACGGCATGGGCTACAAGGCCAAGGTCGACACCCTCGCGGTGCCGATCACCTTTGGCGGCTTGAAGGATGGCCAGGTGGACGTGTTCCTCGGCAACTGGATGCCGGCGCAGCAGGGCTTCTATGACAAGTTCGTCGCCACCGGTGATGTGACGCAATTGGCGAAAAACCTCGAAGGCACCGAATTCACCCTCGCCGTCCCCGACTATGTCTGGGAGGCAGGCGTGCATGATTTTGCCGACCTGAACAAATTCGCCGACAAGTTCGACAAGAAAATCTACGGCATCGGTTCGGGGGCGCCGGCGAACATTTCGCTGCAGGAGATCATCAAGAAGAACGACTTCAACATGGGCCAGTGGAAGCTGATCGAGTCCAGCGAACAGGCGATGCTCGCCGAAGTGTCGCGGGCGGTGAAGAAACAGAAATTCGTCACCTTCCTCGGCTGGACCCCGCACCCGATGAACGTGCAACTGAAAATGCGTTACCTCAAGGGCGGCGAAAAATACTTCGGCGACACCGGCAGCGTATTCACCCTGACCCGTAAGGGCTACGCCGAGGCCTGCCCGAATGTGGGCAAGTTACTGACCAATCTGGCCTTCACCCAGGACATGGAGAACAGCATCATGGCCGAGGTGGTGAACAAGAAGATCAGCAATGCCGAAGCGGCGAAGGCGTGGATCAAGGCCAATCCGGCGGTGCTGGACAAGTGGCTGGATGGCGTGAAGACCGTGGATGGCAAGGATGCGTTGGTGGCGGTGAAGGCCAAGCTTTGATCTCAGGGTTGCTGGAATAGCGTTCGGCTGGAGATTTTTGCCCCCTCACCCCAGCCCTCTCCCCCAAGGGGGCGAGGGGGAAAGGGAGCCGATCGCTGTTGAATCAAAACTTGCGTTCAACGCCGAAATCGCAGGTCGGTGAATCTTCAACAAACAGCTCGGTCAGTCCCCTCTCCCTCAGGGAGAGGGCTAGGGTGAGGGGCTTTTACACCTGACACCCTGATAACCTTGAACAAAACCCCAACCGCGAGGACCCATGGCCTTCCCCAGCCGCCATTCACTTTTTCCTTTCCTGAGCTGGTTGCCACGGCAAACCCGCGCCAGCGTCGGGCGGGACCTGATCGTCGGCCTCAGCGGTGCGATTCTCGCCTTGCCCCAGTCGATTGCCTACGCGCTGATTGCCGGGCTGCCACCGGAATACGGCCTGTATGCGGCGATCATCCCGGTGTTGATCGCCTGCCTGTGGGGTTCGTCATGGCATCTGATCTGCGGCCCGACGGCGGCGATTTCCATCGTGCTGTACGCCAGCGTCAGCCCGCTCGCGGTGCCGGCTTCCGAGGACTACATCACCCTGATCCTGCTGCTGACGTTTCTCGCCGGGATTTTCCAATGGTTGCTCGGCTTGCTGCGTTTTGGCGCACTGGTGAATTTCGTTTCGCATTCGGTGGTGCTCGGCTTCACCCTCGGCGCCGCCGTGGTGATCGCCATCGGGCAATTGCCCAATCTGCTCGGGCTGGAATTGCCGGCCAACACCACAGCGCTCGCCAGCCTGATGGATCTGCTGCGACATCTGGGGGCTGTGGATAAGCCCTCGCTGATGCTCGGCGTCGCTACAGTGATCGTCGGCGTGGCCCTGAAAAAACTCCTGCCGCGCTGGCCGACGCTGTTGCTCACGCTGGTGCTGGCCAGTCTGCTGGTGTGGATCTGGCCAGCGATGTTCGGCCATGTGCATCTGGTCAGCGCTTTCGTCGGACGCCTGCCGCCGTTCAGTACGCTGCCGCTGGATCTGGAGGTTATCCTGCGCCTGCTGCCAAGCGCGGTGGCAGTGGGCATGCTCGGGCTGGTCACCAGCCTGTCGATTGCCCGCTCGATTTCGGCGCGGTCGCAGCAGTTGCTCGATGCCAATCAGGAAGTCCGCGCGCAGGGTTTGTCGAACATCGTCGGTGCGTTCTTTTCCGGGTCGCTCTCAGCCGGATCGTTTACCCGCTCGGGATTGAGTTACGAGGCGGGTGCCTGCTCGCCGCTGGCCGGGGTGTTTTCGGCGCTCTGGGTGGCGCTGTTTGCGGTGTTCGGCGCAGGGCTGATCGCGCACATCCCGATCCCGGCCATGGCCGGCAGCATCCTGTTGATTGCCTGGGGTCTGGTCGATCACCGGGGCATTCGCGCCTTGCTGCGGGTCAGCCGCGCCGAGTTCGTGGTGATGGCCCTGACTTGCCTGGCGACTCTGCTGCTGGAATTGCAGACGGCGATCTACGCCGGGGTGCTGGCGTCATTGTTTTTCTACCTCAAGCGCACCTCGCAACCACGGGTGCAGCATTGGCGCGACGGTGACGACGATGTGTTGCGCGTGGGTGGTTCGATCTTTTTCGGCGCCAGCCATTACCTGCAAGTGCGCCTGCAACGCCTGCATGGCGCACGGGTGGTGATCGAGGCGCAGCAGATCAACTTCATCGATTATTCGGGGGTGGAGATGCTGCATCAGGAAGCGCGACGCCTGCTGGGCCAGGGTCGCAGCCTGACCCTGCGCCGGGCGCGGTCGCCGGTCGTGGAGGAGTTGAGGAAGCTGGAGGGGGCGGAGAAGTGCCCAATCAGGTTTGAGGATTGATCTGATATCGCGGTGGTGATGCGATTCGCGAGCAGGCTCGCTCCCACATTGATCGTATTTCAATGTGGGAGCAAAGCTTAAAGGGCCAGTTGGCGGCGCAGTTCGGCGAGTACCGGCGCGGTATCCGGGCGTACGCCACGCCACAGCCAGAACGCCTCGGCTGCCTGTTCGGCGAGCATGCCCAGACCATCCATCGCCAGCGCCGCGCCGTGCTCAGTGGCCCAGCGGCAGAACGCGGTCGGTTCCTTGCCGTACATCATGTCGTAGCACAGCGTCTGGCCTAGCTCGATCAGGCTTGGCGCAATCGGCGGCACGTCACCGGTCAGGCTGGCGGAGGTGGCGTTGATGATCACGTCCACCGGTTCGCGCAGCCAGTCGAAACCACTGGCCGACACCGGCCCGAGGTCGCAGAACAACTCGGCCAGCAGTTCAGCCTTGTCCACGGTGCGATTGGCGATGATCACCGAGGCCGGCTTCTCCGCCAGCAATGGCTCCAGCGCACCGCGCACCGCGCCGCCAGCGCCGAGCAAAAGGATGCGCTTACCGGTCAGGCTGAACCCGGCATTCACCGTCAGATCGCGGACCAGGCCTGCGCCATCGGTGTTGTCGCCGAGCAGTGAGCCATCGTCCAGTTTGCTCAAGGTGTTCACCGCACCGGCGCGCTGCGCGCGGGCGGTCAGACTGTCGGCCAGACGGTAGGCGTCTTCCTTGAACGGCACCGTCACATTGGCGCCGCGCCCTTCGCGAAAGAACGCCTTGGCGCAGCCGACAAAATCATCCAGCGGCGCCAGCAGCGTGCTGTAGTCGAGGCGCTGGCCGGTCTGTTCGGCGAACAACTGGTGAATCATCGGCGACTTGCTGTGGCCGATCGGATTACCGAAAACAACGTAACGATCCATCACCCGTCCTCAGGCCTCGGCCAGCCAGTCGCGATCCTGCAGGAAGTAATCGGTCAGGCGCGCTTCTGCGCTGCCCGGCTCGGCCTTCCAGTCATAGCCCCAGCGCACTTGCGGTGGCAGCGACATCAGAATCGATTCAGTGCGGCCACCCGATTGCAGACCGAACAGCGTGCCACGGTCGTAAACCAGGTTGAATTCGACGTAGCGGCCTCGGCGGAATTCCTGGAATTCGCGCTGCTGGGCAGTGAAGGCGTCATTCTTGCGCCGCTGCACGATCGGCAGGTAGGCCTCGATATAGGCATCGCCGATGGCGCGCATGAAGGCGAAACTGGTGTCGAAATCCCACTCGTTCAGATCGTCGAAGAACAGACCGCCAACGCCCCGTGGCTCATGACGATGCTTGATATGGAAATAGGTGTCGCACCAGGCCTTGTAACGCGGATAGACGTCCGCACCGAACGGCGCACAGGCTTGCTCGGCGACGCGGTGCCAGTGGATGCAATCTTCCTCAACGCCGTAATACGGGGTCAGGTCGAAACCGCCGCCAAACCACCAGACCGGTTCTTCGCCTTCTTTTTCAGCAATGAAAAAACGCACGTTGGCGTGGGAGGTCGGCACATGCGGGTTGTGCGGGTGGATCACCAGCGACACGCCGAGCGCCTCGAAACCACGCCCGGCGAGTTCCGGCCGATGGGCGCTGGCCGAGGGCGGCAGGCCGCTGCCGAACACGTGGGAAAAATTGACGCCGCCCTTTTCGATCAGCGTGCCGTTTTCCAGCACGCGGGTGCGCCCGCCACCGCCCGCCGGCCGGGTCCAGGCGTCTTCGACGAAGCATTTGCCGCCGTCTTCGGTTTCCAGTGCAGCGCAGATGCGGTCTTGCAGATCGAGCAGATAGGCCTTTACGGCGTCGGTGCGGGTCGTCATGGCTTCACCTTGAATCGGGCGGCGCCCCGGCAGGCGGGCGGCGCAAATGGGCGCGTAGCATACCATCGCAGACCGGCGCGCCGCAGTTGACGAAGATCAAGCAGGGGAGTTGGATAGAGGGCTTAGCAACGACCCAAGGAGAGCAGGCAGATGGCAAAGCGTATCCAGTTCCGCGCCCACGGCGGTCCCGAAGTGCTCGAACATGTTGACTACGAACCCGCTGCGCCCGGGCCGAATCAGGTGCGCGTGGCCAATCAGGCGATCGGCCTGAATTTCATCGACACCTATTACCGCAGCGGCCTCTATGCACCACCCGCGTTGCCGTCCGGCCTGGGTTCTGAAGGCGCCGGCACGGTCGAAGCGGTGGGCAGCGACGTCACCCGGTTCAAGGTCGGCGATCGCGTGGCATACGGCAGCGGCCCGCTCGGCGCCTACAGCCAGTTGCATGTGCTGCCGCAGGACAATCTGGTGCACCTGCCCGATGAAATCAGTTTCGAAACCGCCGCCGGGGTCATGCTCAAGGGTCTGACCGTGCAATACCTGCTGCGCCAGACCTACCAACTGCAGGGCGGCGAAACCATTCTGTTCCACGCCGCAGCCGGTGGCGTCGGCTCGCTGGCCTGCCAATGGGCCAAAGCGCTGGGCGTGAAGCTGATCGGCACCGTCAGCTCGAAGGAAAAAGCCGAACTGGCCAAGGCCAACGGCGCCTGGGCCACCATCGACTACAGCCATGAAAACGTTGCCGAGCGCGTGCTGGCGCTGACTGACGGCAAGAAAGTCCCGGTGGTGTATGACGGCGTCGGCAAGGACACCTGGCTCACGTCCCTGGACAGCGTGGCACCACGTGGCCTTGTAGTGAGTTTCGGCAATGCTTCGGGCGCAGTCGACGGCGTCAACCTGGGCATTCTTGCCGCGAAGGGCTCGTTGTACGTCACCCGGCCTACGCTGGCGACCTACGCCAACAACGCCGAGAACCTGCAGCGCATGGCCGACGAGCTGTTCGAGATGATCATCAGCGGCAAGCTGAAGGTCGACATCAGCCAGCGCCATGCATTGGCCGATGCGGCAAAAGCACAAACCGAACTGTCGGCACGGCGCACTACCGGTTCCACGATTCTGTTGCCATAACGCTTCAAGTTGATACTCGGTGAACTCTTCCATGAGTTCGCCGAGTATCTTTCAGCTATATCAAGTACATCTTCCGGTGAAGCTTCTTCGCCGCTGGCCTACGACCGGAAAACTTCCTGCGCAACTTCTTCGGCTCGTATACAAGCCATTTCTCTGCCCACTCTTCGATTATTGGCGGATCAATACTGACGGTTATGAACATCACGATACTCCGGCTGATGCACGTTCATGTTCACTGGCTGATCCAGGGCCATCAGAATTTGCCGCCATTCGGCGGACAACAGCCAATAATCGCCCCGGGCACGCTGCTCGATATGCATGGCGTGCGAAGCGATCGGTGTCAGGCCGAAGCGCTGAAACAGTTGCCGCTGTGGCGATCTGCACAAGGCCGTGACCCCATGATATCCGCGATCGATCGCCCATTCGGCGGCGGTGGCGAGCAGGCCATTGATCGACACCGGCCGGTGCTGCTGGGAATGGGTGATCAAGCGACTGAATTCGACATGCCGTGCCAATGCCACAGTGGGAGACACGTGATGCTGCGCCAGTGAGGCCCATTCGAACGGCGCCGGGGTTGCCCGCAGCACTGCAATGAGTTGATCTCGCTGGTAGAGCAAGAAGTGCGTACTGCGCGAGGTGATCGCCAAGTGGGTTTCCAGCGCCCGGGCTCTGGAGGTGAGCATGTAATGCTGCAATCGCAGGCGAAACTGCCGACCAATGAAACGCTCGAATTCTCCGGCGTCCGACCCCGCCTCAAGAATGGCCACTCGATAGTCGGCCTGTTGATTCTTGAGTGTCTCCTGAAAGCCCTGCAGATAATCCTTGAGGTGTAAATCCGTAATATCCATTACTTCTCCGCAGCCATTAACATTTCGAAGTTGTATCAAGCACATTGAAAGAATGGATGCTTTTGAAAATCTCGCCACTGCACGCGTTCTGATAATCGCGTGGGAAAACTTACAGATATTGCAGAGTCGAAGATCCGTCTGACGCATGCAAGAACAATGGCAACGGATAAGTTTTAAACGAGTGCAGGAATAAACTGCAGGCATGCGCAGAACTCCTCGTCGATAGCGCCGAGGAGTCCGCAAAAAAATAAAAAGAAGGGCGTCAGTCAGGACGAACGACGTTACCGGTGGCCAGGTCGCGGATCACGCTAGGATTCTTGCGCCCGCCAAGGCTGCCGCCGAGCACCAGATCGACCTGCCCACGGAAATACTGCTCGATGCGCAAACGCGTGCGCGCGGGCGGTCGCCCCTGTGGATTGGCTGATGTCGAGATCAGCGGCCCGACCAGCGAGCACAAGTCGCGCACCTGCGGGTGATCGCTGACTCGCAGCGCTACGGTGTCATGCACGCCTGTGACCCACTCCGGCAACAGGTTCTGGTGCGGCACCAGCCAGGTGTTCGGCCCAGGCCAGGTGCTGGCCATGCGGTCGATCCAGTCCTGCGGGAAGTCCTCGAAGAGGAAATCGAACTGGCGGATATTGTCGGCGACCAGGATCAGCCCTTTGCTCACCGAGCGATTCTTGATCGCCAGCAAGCGGTCCACTGCGTCTTCGTTCCACGGGTCGCAACCCAGCCCCCAGACGGCTTCGGTTGGATAGGCAATCACCGCGCCGGCGCGAACTTCACGCGCGGCTTGTTGCACACGCCAACTGTTGACCATGAAAAAACTCTCCACAAACAGGTTTCGCGCAGTTTACCGATCTTCATCGTAAAACCTAGCTCGACCGCGCCAGCCAGCGACCGTTTTCGCATACCGCACGGCCTTCGATTTCCAGCTCGGTCAACGTTGCCAGCACTTTCGGCAACGCCCAGCCACAGCTCGCGGCCAACGCCTCGCTGGTGTGCGGCGCGGCGTGAAGCAGCGCCAGCAACGGGTGATCGGCCTGCGGCGGCGCTGTGGATAACAACGGTTGCTGCCAGCCGCGCAGCGCTTCGAGGATATGTTCGATAGTCTCCACCAACACCGCCCCGTCGCGAATCAACTGGTGACAACCGCGCGCGCCGGGGTGATGGATAGAGCCCGGAATGGCATAAACCTCGCGCCCTTGCTCTGCCGCCAGCCGCGCGGTAATCAACGAACCGCTGGCAACACTGGCCTCGACCACCAGCACGCCAAGGGATAACCCGCTGATGATGCGATTGCGCCGGGGGAAGTTGCTCGCGGTTGGCCCGGCGTCCAGCGGAAACTCCGAGAGCACCGCGCTGCCCGACGCAATCATCGCCTCAGCCAGGCGTTTATTGCGCTGTGGATAAAAATTTTCCAGGCCGGTGCCAAGCACCCCCACGGTCAAGCCGCCAACGTCCAGAGCAGCCTGATGGGCAGCGGCATCGATGCCCAGCGCCAGACCACTGGTGATGACAAAACCGGCCCCGGCCAGACTGCGAGAAAACGCCGCCGCCGTGTCCATGCCCGGGCGCGAAGCGCGGCGGCTGCCGACCATCGCCAGCTGCGGCTTCTCCAGAATCGACGGATCGCCGGCGACGAATAACAGTGGCGGCGGGTCAGGAATCTGCGCCAGCAACGCTGGATAGTCCGCCTGGTCCCACATCAGCAAATGTTGACCGGGGCGCTCTAGCCAGCGCATTGCGTGGCTGGCGCCGTCGCGCACCGTCGGACAACGCCGTGCCTCGGCGCACGCCGCCGGCAATCCCAGCGAGCGCCAGGCACTGGCCGGCGCGCTGAGGGCTTTGGACGCCGAGCCGAAGGCTTCGAGCAGTTTGGCAAAACGCTTGGGGCCGATATCCGGCATGCGGTGCAGGCGCAGACGCGCCTCCAGTTCCGCCGGGGAAATGGCTGTACTGACAGACAACATGAATGGATCATCCTTGATCGTTCGATGCTCCGAACCATTCGGAACAAGCTGTGGATAACTCTGTTGGTAACTTGTTAAGCAAGCTTACGGATTTTGCACCTTGTCGAGCACCGCCAGCGAGCGTGAAGCATTGAGGACCAGGCCGTAACTGAGTTTGTCGTAGGTGCGGAACACCATCAGCAGGCCGGCTCGTTCATCGGGAATTTTCAGCGGTTGGCCGGTAATCCGGTCGCGCACCGTTTCGCCGGTTTTCATCACCGCCAGGACATTGCCTTCGGCCAGACCGTCACGTTTGCCTTTGTTCAGGGTAACCACGTCCATCACACCGATCTGCGTGACGCCGCGTGGCACGTCGATGATCAGGCCGTCGATGGAACGCTTCGGCGCGCTGGGCATGAAAGTCGAATTGATCGAGCGTTCTTCACCGCCGAACAAGCGGTCACCGAGGCGCACTTCCTGGGTGGTGCGTTGCAAGGCGAGAGTGGCAACGTCGCCTTCGGTGGCAACAACCTCGCCGCCGCCGATATCGTCGGCGTTGATGCCGAGGAATTCCTTGGTCTGCGGGTCAGTGTAGACCTTGCCCTGGCGGAAGATGCCGTACACCGGTTGCTCCGGATCGAAATGGCCACGGGCGAAGATGCGGTCACCGGTACCGCTGAGCACCCGTTCGGCATCGCCGGCGACGATGTACGGCGCCTTGTCGAAGTCTTCGGCCTTGTCGACGATGCGATTGCTCAGCAGAAAACTGTTGATCGATTTCAGCGGAATGCTCGGAATCGCCTCGGCCACCGGGCTGGTGCGAATCCGTGGCGAGAGCTTGATGGTGCCGCGCGACTCGCCACGCTGGACGGTCAACTGCGGTTGGCCGTTGACGTAGCTGAGTGTCAGCGTGTCGCCGGGATAGATCAGGTTGGGGTTTTCGATCTGCGGGTTGGCCCGCCACAGTTGTGGCCACTGCCACGGCTCGCGCAGGTATTTACCGGAAATGTCCCAGAGCGTGTCCCCGGAAACCACCGTGTATTGCTGTGGAAAACCATCCCTGAGTTGCACTTGCCCTTGCGCGGCGCCGGCCGAAGCCAGAAGCAGCAGGGCGAGTAGTGTTTTCCTCATGCAGTGAATCCCTTTATCATGTGCATTCGCGTGAATCGTCAGAGCCCCCGTGGCTCGCTTCTGTTTTTCAGAAGCTACGCTTCACAACGGTAGCCTGCATCTTCGGACCCGCCAGGCCATCGACCCGACTTTACTCAACGTGTGCAGCAATCGAAGCCTATGGCCATTTTAAACATCCTCGAATTTCCGGACCCGCGTCTGCGCACTATCGCCAAACCAGTGGCTGTAGTGGACGACGAAGTGCGTCAGTTGGTCGACGACATGTTTGAAACAATGTATGAAGCGCCGGGCATCGGCCTCGCCGCGACCCAGGTCAACGTGCACAAACGTATCGTCGTGATGGACCTGTCCGAAGACCGCACCGAGCCACGGGTGTTCATCAACCCCGAGTTCGAATCGCTGACCGACGAGATGGACCAGTACCAGGAAGGCTGCCTCTCGGTACCGGGTTTCTACGAAAACGTCGACCGCCCGCAGAAGGTCAAAATCAAGGCGCTGGACCGCGACGGCAAGCCCTATGAGCTGATCGCCGAAGGCCTGCTCGCGGTGTGCATCCAGCACGAATGCGACCACCTCAACGGCAAATTGTTCGTCGATTACCTGTCCACGCTCAAACGCGACCGGATCAAGAAGAAGCTGGAAAAGCTGCACCGCCAGAACGCTTGATGCCCCTCTTCAAAGGCTTGCTGCGGCAAGCCTTTTTCTTTTTATGAGACGCCTTTCATGACTGAGCCACTGCGCATTGTTTTTGCCGGCACCCCGGAATTCGCCGCCGAACACCTCAAGGCCCTGCTGAGCAGCCCGTACGAGATCGTCGCGGTCTACACCCAGCCGGATCGCCCGGCCGGCCGTGGGCAAAAACTGATGCCAAGCCCGGTCAAACAACTCGCCCTGGAAAATAATATCCAGGTGTTGCAGCCGCCGACCTTGCGCAATGCCGAGGCCCAGGCGGAGCTGGCCGCGCTGAAGCCGGACTTGATGGTGGTGGTCGCCTACGGTTTGATCCTGCCGCAAGCGGTGCTGGATATTCCGCGTCTGGGTTGCATCAACAGCCATGCGTCGTTGCTGCCGCGCTGGCGCGGTGCGGCGCCGATCCAGCGCGCGGTCGAACACGGCGATGCCGAAAGCGGTGTAACGGTGATGCGCATGGAGGCCGGGCTGGATACCGGGCCGATGTTGCTCAAGGTCGTCACGCCGATCAGCGCTGAAGACACTGGCGGCACCCTGCATGATCGCCTCGCCGAGATGGGGCCGCCCGCCGTGGTGCAGGCGATTGCCGGTCTGGCTGCCGGCACCCTGCAAGGTGAGGTGCAGAATGACGAACTCGCCACCTACGCACACAAACTCAACAAAGACGAAGCACGCATCGACTGGAGCCGTCCGGCGGTGGAGCTGGAACGTCTGGTCCGCGCCTTCAATCCATGGCCGATCACCCACAGCACGCTCAATGGCGAAGCGTTGAAAGTGCTTGCCGCATCCGTGGCCGAAGGCACTGGCGCCCCGGGTGAAATCCTCAGCGCCAGCAAAGACGGGCTGATCGTCGCCTGCGGTGCACAAGCGCTGTGCCTGACCCGCCTGCAATTGCCCGGCGGCAAGGCGCTGAACTTCAGTGACCTGTTCAACAGCCGCCGTGAGAAATTCGCCGTCGGCAGCGTGCTCGGCGCTGCGGTGGAAGCGCAATGAACCCGCGTCTGGCTGCCGCCAAGGCGCTCGCCGCCGTGCTTAGCGGCAAAGCCTCGCTGAACAGCTCCCTGCCGACGCAACTGGACAAGGTCGAGGATCGCGATCGCGGTTTCACTCAGGACCTGGCCTTCGGCACCGCACGCTGGCAGCCACGCCTGTCGGCACTGGCGGAGAAACTCCTGCAGAAACCTTTCAAAGCCGCCGACGCTGATGTCGAGGCGCTGCTGCTGGTTGGTCTGTATCAACTGCTCTACACCCGGGTACCGGCCCATGCCGCGATCGGCGAAACCGTCGGCTGCGCAGACAAGCTGAAAAAGCCTTGGGCCAAAGGTCTGCTCAACGCCGTGCTGCGCAATGCCCAGCGCGAAAGCGAGACGATCTTCGCCGAACTGGAACGCGACCCGGTGGTGCGCACGGCCCACCCGCGCTGGCTGCAAAAATCCCTGAAGGCATTTTGGCCCGAGCAGTGGGAAGCGATCTGCGCAGCGAACAACGCGCATCCGCCAATGATCCTGCGGGTCAACCGCCGTCATCACAGCCGCGATGCTTATCTTGCGTTGCTGGGCGAAGCCGGGATCGCCGCGACGCCGTGCGTTTACAGCCGCGACGGCATCGTCCTCGAAGCTGCTGCCGATGTGCGCAGCCTGCCGGGTTTCGCCGAAGGCTGGATCAGCGTGCAGGACGAAGCCGCGCAACTGGCCGCCGACCTGCTCGATCTGGCCCCGGGCCAGCGCGTACTCGACGCCTGTTGCGCCCCTGGCGGCAAGACCTGCCACATCCTCGAAGCCGAACCGGCGCTCGCTGGCGTGGTCGCGGTGGATCTGGAAGCCAAGCGTCTGGTACGGGTGAAGGAAAACCTCGAGCGCCTCGGCCTCGACGCTGAACTGATCGCCGCCGACGGTCGCGATATCGACAAATGGTGGGACGGCAAACCGTTCCAGCGCATCCTCCTCGACGCGCCATGCTCGGCCACCGGGGTAATTCGCCGTCATCCGGACATCAAGCTGACCCGTCAGCCCGACGACATCACAGCCCTCGCGCAACTGCAAGGCGAACTGCTCGACGCCATGTGGAAAACCCTCGAAGTCGGCGGCATCCTGCTCTACGCCACGTGCTCGACGCTGCCGACCGAGAACACCGAAGTCATCGCCGCGTTCCTCGCGCGCACCCCCGGTGCCCGTGAACTGGACCTGGCCACAGCGGCCGGCATCAAGCAGCCCCATGGTCGCCAGTTGCTGGCCCAGCAGGGCGGGCATGACGGGTTCTACTACGCCAAGCTGATCAAGATCGCCGCCGCGCGCGGCTAAACGGATTCATGGAGTGACTGGATGAAAATCATCATCCTCGGTGCGGGACAGGTCGGCGGTTCGCTGGCCGAACATCTGGCCAGCGAGGCCAACGACATCACTGTGGTCGACACCGATGGCGAGCGCCTGCGCGACCTCGGCGACCGCCTCGACATCCGCACCGTGCAGGGCCGGGGCTCGCTGCCGTCGGTGCTGCGTCAGGCCGGTGCCGACGACGCCGACATGCTGGTAGCGGTGACCAACAGCGACGAAACCAACATGGTTGCCTGCCAGGTCGCCCACACGCTGTTCCACACGCCGACCAAGATCGCTCGCGTGCGCGAAGCGTCGTACCTCAATCGCGAGGAACAGCTGTTCCAGAACGAAGCGATTCCGGTGGACGTGCTGATCAGTCCCGAGCAGGTCGTGACCAACTACATCAAGCGCCTGATCCAGCATCCCGGCGCCTTGCAGGTGATCGACTTCGCCGAAGGCGCGGCGCAACTGGTGGCGGTGCGCGCCTATTACGGCGGGCCGCTGGTGGGCCAGCAACTGCGCCAGTTGCGTGAGCACATGCCGAACGTCGAAACCCGCGTAGCGGCGATCTTCCGCCGTGACCGGCCGATTTTGCCGCAGGGCGACACGGTGATCGAGGCCGATGACGAGGTGTTCTTCATCGCTGCCCGTGAGGACATTCGCGCAGTGATGAGCGAAATGCGTCGCCTCGACGAAACCTACAAACGCATCGTTATCGCCGGGGGCGGGCAGATCGGCGAGCGCCTGGCCGAGGCGATCGAAAGCCGTTATCAGGTGAAGATCATCGAGATGAGCCCGGCGCGCTGCCGCTACCTCTCCGATACCCTCGACAGCACCGTGGTCTTGCAGGGCAGTGCGTCGGATCGCGATCTGCTGCTGGAAGAGAACATCGCCGACGCCGATATCTTCCTCGCCCTGACCAACGACGATGAAGCCAACATCATGTCGTCGCTGCTGGCCAAACGGCTGGGGGCGAAGAAGGTCATGACGATCATCAACAATCCGGCCTACGTCGACCTGATCCAGGGCGGCGACATTGATATCGCCATCAGCCCGCAACTGGCGACCATCGGCACCTTGCTCGCCCACGTGCGCCGAGGCGATATCGTCAGCGTGCACTCACTACGGCGCGGCGCGGCGGAAGCGATCGAGGCGATTGCCCACGGTGATGCGAAGTCCAGCAAGGTCATCGGCAAACCGATCGAGAAGATCGGCCTGCCACCAGGCACCACCATCGGCGCGGTGATCCGCAACGAGAACGTGATCATCGCCCACGACGACACGGTGATCGAAGCGGGTGACCATGTGATTCTGTTCCTTGTGGATAAAAAGCATATTCGCGATGTGGAGAAGCTGTTTCATGTGGGATTGAGCTTTTTCTGACCTGAAGACAACGTTGCCCGTGATGGCCCCTTCGCGAGCAGGCTCGCTCCCACAGTGGAATGCATTCCAAATGTGGGAGCGAGCCTGCTCGCGAAAGCGGTTTGACAGACTCGCAGGTTCTCTGACGAACAATAGAAAGGAATCCGCCAATGCTCGAATCCCTGGAAAAAATGCTCGCCAAGGGTGTGGATAACGCGCTGTTGCGCTTCGGTCTGGGCAAGGGTTATCTGGACCTGGGTGAAAACGCCAAGGCTGCCGAGCATTTTCAGCGTTGTGTCGCTTTCGACCCGAAATACTCGGCAGCGTGGAAACTGCTGGGCAAGGTGCAGCTGGCGCTAGGCGATCACGCCGCTGCGCGTCAGGCCTGGGAGCAAGGCCTGGAAGCGGCCCGCGCCCACGGTGACAAACAGGCCGAGAAGGAGATGACGGTATTCCTGAAAAAGCTTGAGCGGCAGGCGCCTTGAGCTACCGATTGAGCAAGGCGAGCCCGTCTGCATCAACCGTCACCCCATCGAAGTTGCTCAGTACCAGCGCGCCTCGCCCGGCGGACGCTTCTTGAAGCGTTTCATGCTCCACATGTACTGGCTCGGATACGCCGCAACATAACGTTCCACTACCTTGCTCATCGCCGCGCAGGACTCTGCGGTATCGGTGCTGTACATGGCTTCGGGCGCGGCTTCGAGAATCACTTTGTAGCCCGAGCCGTCAGGCAGGCGCAGGGCGTGCAGGAACACACCGACCGCTTTGCCGCCGGCCAACATGTTCGGCACGAATTTGCTGGTCAGTGCCTGGGTGGCGAAAAACGGCACGAAAATCCCGGCGGATTCGGCCGGTTCCGGGTCGGCGGGAATGCCCACGGCACCACCCTTGCGCACTTCCTTGATGACGCTGAGAATGCCTTCCTTGGTCGAGGCCGCGACCTTGTTGCCCAGCTGCACGCGCTGTTTGCGCAGCAATTCATCCACTGCCTTGAGCTTCGGCGGACGATAGAAAATGATCGGTTTGCACTGGCTGCAATAGAAGTGGTTGAGCACTTCCCAGTTGCCGAGGTGGCTGGTGATGCCGACCACGCCTTTGCCCGAAGCGAGCGCGTCTTTCAACACATCGAGGCCTTCGACTTCGCGAACCAGATCGATCGAGCGCTGCGCCGGCCAGATCCACGCGCAGGCGCTTTCGGTCAGCGACTTGCCGATGTCTTTCAGACTCTGTCCGACCAGACGCTCACGTTCGGCCGCATCCATCTGCGGAAAACACTTGGACAGGTTGATCCGCACCACGTCGCGGGAACGATTGGGGGTTTTCCACATGATCCAGCCGATCACCGAACCCACGGCCTGCACGGCCCGCCATGGCAGCAGGGCAAACAGCCGCAGAGCGCCTACCAGCAAGGCGCCTTTAAACTTTTCCACAGGTCACTCCTGATCTTTGTGCTGTGCGCGAGGCGGGCATTCTAACCGGCGTTGGCGAGCTGCGCGTAGCGGTCGCAATCCTGGGTGTGGTCCATGACCATGCCCGAGGCCTGCATCAGCGCGTAGCAAATGGTCGGACCGACGAAGGTGAAGCCGGCTTTTTTCAGCGCCTTGCTCATCGCCAGCGCTTCGGGGGTGATCGCCGGGACTTCGCTGCGATCCTTGAAATGATTGATGATCGGTTGGTCGCCCACGAATGACCAGAGCAACGCCACCGGATCCTCCAGCGCCAGCCACGCCTGGGCATTGCGCCGGGCGGCGTTGAGTTTCAGGCGATTGCGGATGATGCCCGGGTCGAGCATCAGTTCGTCGATTTCGGCGTCACTCATCTGCGCCACGCGCTGCACATCGAAGCCGAACAGCACCTGACGGTAACGCTCGCGTTTGCGCAGCACAGTGATCCACGACAACCCGGCCTGGAACCCTTCGAGCAAAAGCAACTCGAACAAACCCTGCGCATCGCGCAGCGGCGTGCCCCACTCCTGATCGTGATAAGCCATGTACAGCGGATCTTCGGTACACCAAAAGCAGCGTGGCATAAGGCTCCAGGGGGCGTGCGCAGCAACGAATCGGGTATACTCCCGCTCTTTAAATCGCAGCCCAAGAAACAGGTGAATTTCGTGAGCCAGCCTACGCCAGCCGTGCGTACCTTCCAAGACTTGATCCTCGCGCTCCAGCAATACTGGGCCGAGCAAGGTTGTGTGGTACTTCAGCCCTACGATATGGAAGTAGGCGCCGGCACTTTCCACACCGCGACCTTCCTGCGCGCCATCGGCCCGGAAACCTGGAACGCCGCGTACGTGCAGCCAAGCCGCCGTCCGACTGACGGCCGTTACGGCGAAAACCCGAACCGTCTGCAGCACTACTACCAGTTCCAGGTAGTCCTGAAGCCGAACCCGGACAACTTCCAGGAACTGTACCTGGGCTCGCTCAAGCATGTCGGCCTCGACCCGCTGGTGCACGACATCCGCTTCGTCGAAGACAACTGGGAATCGCCGACCCTCGGCGCCTGGGGTCTGGGCTGGGAAGTCTGGCTCAATGGCATGGAAGTCACCCAGTTCACCTACTTCCAGCAAGCGGGCGGCATCGAGTGCTACCCGGTGACCGGCGAGATCACCTACGGTCTCGAGCGCCTGGCGATGTACCTGCAAGGCGTCGATTCGGTCTACGACCTGGTCTGGGCTGACGGCCCGTTCGGCAAAGTCACCTACGGCGATGTGTTCCACCAGAACGAAGTGGAGCAGTCCACTTACAACTTCGAACACGCCAACGTCGACAAACTGTTCGAGCTGTTCGACTTCTATGAAAGCGAAGCCAAGCGCCTGATCGAACTCGACCAGCCGCTGCCGTTGCCGAGCTACGAAATGGTGCTGAAGGCGTCGCACACCTTCAACCTGCTGGATGCGCGCCGGGCGATCTCGGTGACTGCGCGTCAGCAATACATTCTGCGCGTACGCACCCTGGCGCGTTCCGTTGCGCAAGCCTACCTGCTGGCCCGCGCCAAGCTGGGCTTCCCGATGGCGACCCCGGACCTGCGTGACGAAGTACTGGCCAAGCTGGAGGCTGCACAATGAGTGCGCAAGATTTTCTGGTTGAACTGGGCACCGAAGAACTGCCACCCAAAGCCCTGAACACTTTGGCTGATGCGTTCCTCGCCGGTATCGACAAGGGCCTGCAAGCCGCTGGCCTGAGCTACGAAAGCAAAACCGTTTATGCCGCGCCACGTCGTCTGGCTGTGCTGATCACTGCGCTGGCCACTCAGCAGCCGGATCGCAGCATCAACCTCGATGGCCCGCCACGTCAGGCCGCGTTCGACGCTGACGGCAATCCGACTCAGGCCGCCCTCGGCTTCGCCAAGAAGTGCGGCGTCGAGCTGAGCGAAATCGACCAGAGCGGTCCGAAACTGCGTTATAGCCAGAACATCGCCGGCAAGCCGACCGCGAGTCTGCTGCCGACCATCGTCGAGGATTCGCTGAACGACCTGCCGATCCCGAAACGCATGCGTTGGGGTGCGCGCAAGGAAGAATTCGTGCGTCCGACGCAGTGGCTGGTGATGCTGCTCGGTGATCAGGTCATCGATTGCACGATCCTCGCGCAGAAGGCTGGCCGTGAATCCCGTGGTCACCGTTTCCATCATCCGGAGAGCGTGCGCATCGGTTCGCCGTCGAGCTATCTCGCCGACCTGCGTGCCGCTTACGTATTGGCCGATGCCAACGAGCGTCGCGAGATCATCAGCAAGCGCACCGAAGAGTTGGCCACCCGTCAGGAAGGCACGGCGATCGTGCCGCCGGCACTGCTCGACGAAGTGACTGCGCTGGTTGAATGGCCGGTGCCGCTGGTGTGCTCGTTCGAAGAACGCTTCCTCGACGTGCCGCAGGAAGCGCTGATCACCACCATGCAGGACAACCAGAAGTACTTCTGCCTGCTGGATGCCGACGGCAAGTTGCTGCCACGTTTCATTACCGTGGCCAACATCGAAAGCAAAGACCCGCAGCAGATCATCGCCGGTAACGAGAAAGTGGTGCGCCCACGCCTGACCGACGCCGAGTTCTTCTTCAAGCAGGACAAGAAGCAGAAGCTCGAAGACTTCAACCTGCGCCTGCAAAACGTGGTGTTCCAGGAAAAACTCGGCAGCGTCTACGACAAGGCCGAGCGCGTTTCCAAACTGGCCGCGTACATCGCCGCACGTATCGGCGGCAACGCCTCGTGGGCTGCCCGCGCGGGCCTGCTGTCGAAGTGCGACCTGGCCACCGAAATGGTTGGCGAGTTCCCGGAGATGCAAGGTGTCGCCGGTTACTACTACGCCCTCAATGACGGCGAGCCGCAGGACGTCGCGCTGGCGCTGAACGAGCAGTACATGCCACGCGGTGCCGGTGCCGAATTGCCAGCGACCCTGACCGGTGCAGCTGTCGCCATCGCCGACAAGCTCGACACTCTGGTCGGCATCTTCGGTATCGGCATGCTGCCAACCGGCAGCAAAGACCCGTATGCCCTGCGCCGTGCGGCACTGGGCGTGCTGCGTATCCTGATCGAGAAACAACTGGACCTGGACCTGAACGACGCCGTGGCTTTCGCGGTGAATGCATTCGGCGGCAAGGTCAAGGCTGCCGGCCTAAACGATGCCGTGCTGGAATTCATCTTCGACCGCCTGCGTGCGCGTTATGAAGACGAAGGCGTCGACGTCGCCACCTACCTGTCGGTACGTGCATTGAAGCCGGGTTCGGCGCTGGACTTCGACCAGCGTGTGCAAGCGGTTCAGGCCTTCCGCAAACTGCCGGAAGCGGCAGCGCTGGCGGCGGTGAACAAGCGCGTGTCGAACCTGTTGAGCAAAGTCGAAGGCTCGGTACCGACCGTGGTCGAGGCCAAGTATTTCGACAATGCCAACGAGTTCTCGCTGTACTCGGCGATCCAGCAAGCGGATCAGGCGGTGCAGCCAATGGCCGCGGCGCGTCAGTACAACGAATCGCTGGCACGCCTGGCGGCACTTCGCGAGCCGGTCGACGCGTTCTTCGACGCGGTGATGGTCAATGCCGACGATGCCAATGTGCGGGCCAACCGTTACGCGCTGCTGGCGCGCCTGCGTGGCCTGTTCCTCGGTGTTGCCGACATTTCGCTGCTGGGTTGAGGGATTGCTGTTGAAACTGCTGATTCTCGATCGTGACGGCGTGATCAATTACGACTCCGATGCCTACATCAAGTCGGTGGAGGAGTGGATTCCGCTGCCCGGTTCGATCGAAGCGATTGCGCAGTTGAGCAAGGCCGGCTGGACGGTGGCGGTGGCCACCAACCAGTCGGGCATTGCTCGCGGCTATTACGACCTCGCCACCCTCGAGGCCATGCACGCGCGCCTGCGCGAGCTGGTCGCGCAGCAGGGCGGCGAAGTCGGTTTGATCGTGTATTGCCCGCATGGCCCGGACGAAGGTTGCGATTGCCGCAAACCGAAACCGGGAATGCTCAAAACCATTGCCGAGCATTACACGGTGCCATTGACCAACGTCTGGTTCGTCGGTGACAGCCTTGGTGACCTGGAGGCCGCCAAAGCCGTCGATTCACAGCCAGTTTTGGTGAAGACCGGGAAAGGCGAAAAGACTCAGGGCAAAACCCTGCCGGTTGGCACCCTGATTTTTGACGATCTGGCGGCGATTGCCGCAGAACTTATCCACAACTAGAGTACTTCTGAATTTCCTGGCCAGGGATTGCTCGGGAGTGCGCTTGAACAGTCGGGGCATTGCCCCGTAACGGTAACCGTCGCCATGTCGATACTGCGGGCCTTCAGAATCTTTGTTTTTTATCTGCTGCTGGGCACAACAGCGTTGCTGTGGTGCAGTCTGAGCTTTTTCATCGCGCCGTTTCTGTCCTTCAAGGCGCGCTATCGTTTCATCAATGTGTACTGGTGCCGTTGCGCCCTGTGGCTGACCAAGGTTTTCCTTGGCATCCGCTACGAAATCAAAGGTGCGGAAAACGTGCCTGACCGGCCCTGCGTGATTCAATCGAACCACCAGAGCACTTGGGAGACCTTCTTTCTCTCCGCTTATTTCTCGCCATTGAGCCAAGTGCTCAAGCGCGAATTGCTCTACGTGCCGTTCTTCGGCTGGGCCATGGCAATGCTGCGCCCGATCGCCATTGACCGCGACAACCCGAAGGCCGCGCTCAAACAAGTCGCGGCTAAAGGCGACGAGCTGCTCAAGGACAACGTCTGGGTGCTGATCTTTCCCGAAGGCACACGAGTCCCCTACGGCACTGTCGGAAAATTCTCTCGCAGTGGCAGTGCGTTGGCGGTGAATGCGGCGCTTCCGGTGCTGCCGATTGCACACAATGCCGGCAAATTCTGGCCAAAAATCGGCTGGGGCAAACAGGCCGGAGTGATCACCGTGGTCATCGGCGAACCGATGTATGCCGAAGGCAGCGGGCCGCGCGCCATCGCTGATCTGAATGACCGTGTGCAGGCGTGGAACGAGAAAACCCAGCGTGAAATGGGCTCGCTGCCACCGGCGCCACAGGCACCGGCAGCGAGTGACCAACTGGCTGTCTGAATTTTGTGGATAACCTGTGTACGCTTTTGCTAAAAAAGACCGCAATTGTTTTCTAACTTATTGATTTTCATAGATATTTATAAATTTATGAATTGAACAAAATCCGTGCATAAGTTTTATTCGGATGTAAAAAAACCGGCCGTTATAGCCGGTTTTTTTGTGCCCCTTTTTCATTCAGCGAGCAGCGGCAACTCGATAAGGAAAGTGGTTCCCGCATCGACCACGCTACGACACTCAATCGTACCGCCATGATGATCAATCACGGCTTTGACCATCGACAAACCCAAGCCCACGCCGTCGATGCCTTGGGCCGAAGAGAAACGCCGATACTGGCTGAACAGGTCAGGCAATTCATCGGCGGCAATGCCCTTGCCCTGATCGGTCAATTCGCAGCGCAGCCACTGTCCATCACAGCTGACCTTCAGTTGCACAGTACTGTCTGCGGGGCTGTACTTGATCGCGTTTTCCAGCAGGTTGAACAGGGCGCGCGTCAGCAATCCCTGATCGGCCAGAATCAGCCGCTCCTGGCATTGCTCATCGACCTCGTTGAGCAGCTCGATGCGTTTCTGCTGAGCGATCGGCAGGGCCTGATCCAGCACGTCCAGTACCAGCATGGCGAACAATGTCGGGCGGAACTGGTAGGTCTCGGATTCAGCCCGCGCCAACAAGACAAAACCATCGGTCAGATCCAGCGCGCGGCGCACCTGGCGCTCAATCTGCTCGAACAGCGGCGCATCAGCACCCGCCTGATGACGATGCACATCCAGCAGGGCGAGGATCGCCGAATGGGGGGCGCGCAGGTCGTGGGAAAGAAAACGCAGCAGGACGCCGCGCTGCTCCTCAGCCGCACGCTCGGCACTCAAGTCCGTCAGGCTGAGCAGCCAACCGATCGGCGTATCGCCGTCGACCGGCAGCAGCGCCGCTCTTTCCAGGCGCAGACTGCGCTCCTTGTGATCGCGAAATTCCAGCAGCGGCAGGGTGGCCAGCGGCGGTCGCGGCGCTGTGGATAATTCCGGATAGCCGAGCCGTGCCAGTTGATCGAGCACGTCATCGCCCACCAGCGGATCCTCGAACAACTCGCGCGCCTTGCGATTGCCCAGCAGGATCTTGCCCAGCGGATCACTGATCAGCGTCGCCACCGGCAGGTATTCCAGGCCATCGGCAATGAACCGCCGGGTGTCGCGGGTGCGGCTCATGGCTTGTTCGAGCGCCATGATCTGGCCCTGCAAACGGTCGGCACCGGTGAAGCGGGTCCGCCGACGTTCAGGGAAGACTTTCGGTTCGCTGTCCAGACGTGCCAGCTCCCAGCCGAAATACGTCAGCACAACACTCAGGCGTCGCCAGTTCCAGATCAGGTAACCGAACAACATCCCCAGGGCTGCTGGCGTTGGCGACCACCAGTAGCGGACTTCGGCCAGCAGGGCGCTGGCGATCAGCGCACAGGCCATACCGACCAAGGTTACCCACAGCGCCCAACGCGGCCGCCACAGCAATAATCCCAGCACACCCGCGACCATCGCCACGGACAACAGAGCGCCGGGCGCTGGCGACGGATTGTGCAGATTGATCTGGGCGCGATAAGACAACAAGGCAGTCAGCGGCAACAGCACTAGACTTATCCACAACCACTCGCGCACCAGCCGCCGGAACAGGCGCTGGACCTGGCTCGGCTCACGACTTTCACGTCGGCGTTGAGGGTTACGCATGAGGCAAAGGGCAGGGCAGTGGATAGGGTTTCATAGGTCTCTGGTCGGAGGCGTAGACCCGAAGAATCATAGCGGACGTCGACCACCGACGGGCTGCTTCTTTCATCGCGGCCGGGGAGTCGCTATTGTCGACATCCCAGCCCCAGCGACAAGGAACACCGCCGATGCGCGTTGCCATTCTGGACGACGAACCCGCCGAACTGCGCCGGGTCGAGCAAACCCTGGAGCAAATGGCCGAAGCGGGCGAGCAGCCGTGGTCACTGCACAGCTTCGAGCGCGGCGAAGACTTGTTGCGCCAGCTGCGCCGGGAAACCTTCGACCTGTTGATTCTCGATTGGCAACTTCCTGATCTCACGGGTCTGGCACTGCTGCGCTGGACCCGCGAACACATGGACGCGCCACCCGCTGCAATCATGCTCACCAGCCGCGATGGCGAGAGCGATATCGTTCAAGCCTTGAATGCCGGGGCTGACGATTATGTCAGCAAGCCGTTTCGCCCCAATGAGTTGAAGGCGAGGGTGGCTGCGGTATTGCGTCGGCATAGCCAACCGCGCAGCGCGGCGGGCGAAATACAGACGTTTCACGATCTGACTTTCGACGACGCCGAACTGACCGTCACCCGTGAAGGCAAACCGATCCTCATGACCGAACGCGAATACCGCCTGGCGCGTTGCCTGTTCAGCAACCTGGGGCGGCCATTGTCGCGGGATTACCTGTACGAGCGCTTCTGGCCGAACGAGGAGACAACTTCTTCGCGGCCACTGGATACGCATATCTACCGATTGCGCAACAAGCTCGGGCTGACAGCGGATCGGGGTTGGCAGTTGCTGACAATTTATGGGTATGGGTATCGGTTGGAGAGTGTCGGCACTGGGAATGAGTGAGGCAAAAAAAACCCCGGCATTGGCCGGGGTTTTTCATGAGCGGGTAGCAAACAGGATCAGAAATCCAGGTTGGAAACCGCCAGTGCGTTGCTCTCGATGAAGTCTCGGCGAGGTTCGACCGCATCACCCATCAGGGTGTTGAAGATCTGGTCTGCACCGATGGCGTCTTCGATGGTGACTTTCAGCATGCGGCGCACGCTTGGGTCCATGGTGGTTTCCCACAGCTGATCCGGGTTCATTTCGCCCAGACCTTTGTAGCGCTGGATGGTGTGGCGCTTGGTGCTTTCGGCCATCAGCCAGTCGAGGGCTTCCTTGAACTCGGTAACGGCTTTCTTGCGCTCGCCACGCTGGATGTACGCGCCTTCGTCGAGCAGGGTGCTCAATTGCGCGCCCAGGGTGACCACGGTTTTGTAGTCGTTGCTGCCGAAGAAGTCGCGGTTGAAGGTGACGTAATTCGACAGGCCGTGGGAGATCAGTTCGACCTCTGGCAGCCAGACGCCACGCTCGCGATCCTCACGCAGGCTGGCCTTGTAGACCAGGCCCGACTTCTCGTTGGTACGCAGACGGACTTCATACTGCGCCAGCCACTCTTGCATCGCCGCGTGGTCGCCCAGGGTTTCCAGACTGACGGCCGGCAGATAGATGAAGTGCTCGGTCAGCTCCTGAGGGTACAGACGCGACAGACGCTTGAGGGTCTTCATGACCATGCGGAAGTCGTTGACCAGACGTTCCAGCGCTTCACCGGAAATGCCCGGGGCTTCTTCGTTCAGGTGCAGGCTTGCATCTTCCAGGGCCGACTGCGTCATGTACTCTTCCATGGCGTCGTCGTCTTTGATGTATTGCTCTTGCTTGCCTTTCTTGACCTTGTACAGCGGTGGCTGGGCGATGTAGATGTAGCCACGCTCGATCAGCTCCGGCAGCTGACGGAAGAAGAAGGTCAGCAGCAGGGTGCGGATGTGCGAACCGTCGACGTCAGCATCGGTCATGATGATGATGTTGTGATAGCGCAACTTGTCGATGTTGTACTCTTCGCGACCGATGCCGCAGCCCAGCGCGGTGATCAGCGTGCCCACTTCCTGGGACGAGATCATCTTGTCGAAACGGGCTTTCTCGACGTTGAGGATCTTGCCCTTCAACGGCAGGATCGCCTGGGTCTTGCGGTTACGTCCCTGCTTGGCAGAACCGCCCGCGGAGTCACCCTCCACCAGGTACAGTTCGGACAGCGCCGGGTCTTTCTCCTGGCAGTCAGCGAGTTTGCCCGGCAGGCCGGCGATGTCCAGCGCGCCTTTGCGGCGGGTCATCTCACGGGCCTTGCGCGCAGCTTCACGGGCACGGGCGGCGTCGATCATCTTGCCGACCACCAGCTTGGCTTCGTTCGGGTTCTCCAGAAGGAAGTCGGAGAAGTATTTGCCCATCTCCTGTTCCACTGCAGTCTTCACTTCGGAAGACACCAGCTTGTCTTTGGTCTGCGAGCTGAACTTCGGATCCGGCACTTTCACCGAGATGATCGCGGTCAGGCCTTCACGAGCGTCGTCACCGGTGGTGGCGACTTTGTGCTTCTTCGCCAGACCTTCCTGCTCGATGTAGTTGTTCAGGTTACGCGTCAGTGCCGAGCGGAAGCCCACCAGGTGAGTGCCGCCGTCGCGCTGCGGAATGTTGTTGGTGAAGCACAACAGGTTCTCGTTGAAGCTGTCGTTCCACTGCAGGGCGATTTCCACGCCGATGCCGTCTTCACGCTGGATGTTGAAGTGGAACACCTGATTGACCGCAGTCTTGTTGGTGTTCAGGTATTCAACGAACGCACGCAGGCCGCCTTCGTACTTGAACAGCTCTTCCTTGCCGCTGCGCTCGTCCTTGAGGACGATGCCGACACCGGAGTTGAGGAAGGACAGTTCACGAATGCGCTTGGCGAGGATGTCCCAGCTGAAATGGATGTTCTTGAAGGTTTCGCTGGAAGCCTTGAAGTGGATCTGGGTACCGGTGGTTTCGCTGTCGCCAACGATGGCCATCGGTGCCTGAGGCACGCCGTGGACGTAGGTCTGTTCCCAGATCTTGCCACTGCGGCGAACGGTCAGGACCAGCTCTTCGGACAGTGCGTTCACCACCGACACACCTACGCCGTGCAGACCGCCGGATACTTTGTAGGAGTTGTCGTCGAACTTACCGCCAGCGTGGAGGACGGTCATGATGACCTCTGCGGCGGAAACGCCTTCCTCTTTATGCACGTCTACCGGGATGCCACGACCGTTGTCTTTAACGGTGATGGATTCGTCCGGGTGAATGATGATGCTGATGTCGTCGCAATGGCCGGCGAGGGCTTCGTCGATCGAGTTGTCGACCACCTCGAACACCATGTGGTGCAGACCGCTGCCATCGTCGGTGTCACCAATGTACATACCGGGACGTTTGCGTACGGCATCCAGGCCTTTCAGCACTTTAATGCTCGTTGAGTCGTACGTATTTTCTTCGCTCAATGCCTTCACTCCCGATGGTCGTGGGTCTGGGTGATACGGCCCTGTTCCACGTGGAACAAAGCGACTGGCGTTTCCGTCTGCCAGCCTTCCCTCAGTAATTCGTGATCTACACAGGTGATAAACACCTGGCAGCGTAAGTCTTCCAGCAAGCGGCACAGCGCGCGGCGGTGGCTCTCGTCCAGCTCGGACGGCAAATCATCCACCAGATAAATACACTGTCCGCGACGGGCCTGGCTGACCAGGTGCCCTTGGGCAATCCGTAGTGCACAGACCACAAGCTTCTGCTGACCCCGGGACAGGATGTCCGCGGCATTGTGTGCGCCCAATCTGAGACGCAAATCAGCTCGTTGCGGTCCGGCCTGGGTGTGCCCCATCTGCTGGTCCCGTTGTACGGAAGCGGCGAGTACGGCGCTCAATTCGCGGTCCTTGTCCCAGCCTCGGTAATAGCTGAGCGTCAAACCCTCGAGCTCAACCAGTTCGCTCAAGGTCTGTTCGAAGACCGGTTTCAAGGCTGTGATGTAAGCGCGGCGGTATTCATCGATTTCAGCGCTGGCCTGGCACAGTTCCCTGTCCCAAACCGCTTGCGAAACGGCGTCAAGTGTACCATGCCGCAGCCAGGAGTTTCTCTGGCGCAGCGCCTTCTGCAAACGCTGCCAAGTGGCCATGAAACGCGGTTCGACGTGGAACACGCCCCAGTCGAGAAACTGCCGGCGAATCTTCGGTGCGCCTTCCAGCAGACGGAAGCTGTCCGGGTTGATCAACTGCAGCGGCAGGATCTCCGCCAGCTGCGCAGCGCTACGGGCGTTCTGGCCGTCGATGCGAATCTGGAACTCGCCCTGACGGTCGCGGGAAATCCCCAGCGCACTGTGTCCGCCTTCAGCCAGCTCAACCTGACCGAATACGGTACAGGCGAGCTGTTCGTACTGAATCACGGGCAACAGCCGCGTGCTGCGAAACGAACGGGCAAGCCCCAGCAGATGAATGGCTTCCAGAACACTGGTTTTGCCGCTGCCGTTGGCGCCGTAAAGAATGTTGATGCGGGGGGAGGGGGAGAAGGTCACCGGGTGCAGATTGCGCACCGCGGTGACCGAAACACGACTTAACGACATTCAGGATCAGCTGATTACAGACGCATCGGCATGACAACGTAAGCCGAATCGTCATTGTCGGACTCTTGCACCAGCGCACTGCTGTTGGAGTCGGACAGGATCAGGCGAACCTGCTCGGTGGTCATCACGCCCAGCACGTCGAGCAGATAGCTGACGTTGAAGCCGATCTCCAGCGAGCCGCCGTTGTATTCAACGCCCACTTCTTCTTCCGCTTCTTCCTGCTCCGGGTTGTTGGCCTGGATCTTCAACTGACCGCTGGCCAGTTGCAGACGGATACCGCGGTACTTCTCGTTGGACAGAATCGCGGTACGGCTGAACGCTTCACGCAACGCCTGACGATCGCCGAGTACCAGCTTGTCACCACCTTTCGGCAGGACGCGCTCGTAATCCGGGAATTTACCGTCGACCAGTTTCGAGGTGAAAGTGAACTCGCCAGTGGTGGCGCGGATGTGGTGCTGGCCGAGGACGATGCTGACATTGCCATCCGGCTCGGTGAGCAGACGCGCCAGCTCGAGGATACCTTTGCGCGGCACGATCACCTGATGGCGATCCGGCTGACCGATATCGGCCTGCATCGAGCACATCGCCAGACGGTGTCCGTCGGTGGCCACGGCGCGGATCACACCAGCGGAAACTTCCAGCAGCATGCCGTTGAGGTAGTAACGCACGTCCTGCTGGGCCATGGCGAAGCTGGTGCGTTCGATCAGACGACGCAGTTTGCTTTGCTCCAGGCTGCAGGTCAGCGAGCCCGGGCCTTCTTCGACGGTCGGGAAATCGTTGGCCGGCAGGGTCGACAGGGTGAAGCGGCTACGACCGGCCTTTACCACCAGCTTCTGCTCGTCGACCTTGATGTCGATCAGCGCATCGTTGGGCAGGCTTTTGCAGATATCCATCAGCTTGCGCGCCGGCACGGTGATGGAACCGGTTTCGGCCGGCTCTTCGAGTTGCACACGACCGACCAGCTCGACTTCCAGGTCGGTACCGGTCAGCGACAGTTGCTGGCCTTCGACGACCAACAGCACGTTGGACAGTACCGGCAAGGTCTGTCGGCGCTCGACGACGCCTGCGACCAGTTGCAGGGGTTTCAACAGGGCTTCGCGTTGAATGGTGAAATGCATGGTCTAGTCCCTTGCCTTAATAAGCTGCGCTGGTGTTCATCAAGTGGTCAGTGTACGCAGCAGGTTCTTGTAGTCCTCGCGGATGTCCGCGTCGGATTCCTTAAGTTCGTTGATCTTGCGGCAGGCGTGCAGCACGGTGGTGTGGTCGCGGCCGCCAAACACATCGCCGATTTCCGGCAGGCTGTGGTTGGTCAGTTCCTTGGACAACGCCATGGCCACCTGACGCGGACGAGCCACCGAGCGCGAACGGCGCTTGGACAGCAGGTCGGAAATCTTGATCTTGTAATACTCGGCGACGGTGCGCTGAATGTTATCCACAGAAACAAGTTTGTCCTGCAACGCCAGCAAGTCTTTGAGGGATTCGCGAATCAGCTCGATGGTGATGTCGCGGCCCATGAAGTGCGAGTGAGCGATCACACGTTTCAGCGCGCCTTCCAGCTCACGAACGTTCGAGCGGATGCGCTGGGCGATGAAGAACGCGGCGTCATGGGGCAACTCGACTTTGGCCTGATCGGCCTTCTTCATCAGGATCGCCACGCGGGTTTCCAGCTCAGGCGGCTCGACCGCAACGGTCAGGCCCCAGCCGAAGCGGGATTTGAGGCGTTCTTCAAGGCCTTCGATTTCTTTCGGGTAGCGGTCACTGGTGAGAATGACCTGCTGACCACCCTCAAGCAGCGCGTTGAAGGTGTGGAAAAACTCTTCCTGGGAACGCTCCTTGCGGGCGAAGAACTGAATATCGTCGATCAGCAAGGCATCCACCGAACGGTAGAAACGCTTGAATTCGTTGATGGCGTTCAGTTGCAACGCCTTGACCATGTCGGCCACGAAGCGCTCGGAATGCAGGTACACGACCTTGGCATTCGGATTCTTCTTTAATAGATGGTTGCCCACCGCGTGCATCAAGTGGGTTTTACCCAGGCCGACGCCACCATAAAGGAACAGCGGGTTATAGCCGTGCTTGGGATTGTCCGCCACCTGCCAGGCCGCTGCACGGGCTAGCTGGTTGGATTTACCTTCAACGAAGTTTTCGAAGGTGAACGTGCGATTCAGGTAACTGGTGTGCTTGAGCGCACCTTCTACCTGCACGGTGCGCTGCTCCGCGCGAACCGGGGCCTGCTGCGAAGCGGCGCCGGCCATCGGGTCGAAGCTGTCGCGGGAAGGTTCTTCGCTGACTTCAGCGGCCTTCTGTGTGGAACGTTTGGCCGGAGCAGGGGCTGGCGTCGGTGCCGGATTGCTCGCTGGCACATTATTGGCCTGCGCCTGAGCAACCTGCGCGGCCGCCAGCGGCGCATTGGGTGCGGCACGAGGTGCCGAGCTGCGCTTGCTGCCTATTAACAAGGACAGCGCCGGCGTCGAGCCATTGCCGTGCTCATCCAGCAGTTCAAGAACGCGGCCCAGGTACTTTTCGTTGACCCAGTCCAGCACGAAACGATTCGGTGCGTAGACGCGCAACTCGTCGCCTTCGGCTTCGACCTGTAGTGGACGGATCCAGGTGTTGAATTGTTGGGCAGGCAGCTCTTCGCGCAAAAGCTCCACGCACTGCTGCCAAAGTTCCACTGACACGGATATCCCCTAAGTTGAAAGCCGGTGAGGCAAAAACAAGCGGCCATTGTAGCGGCGAGCGGTTCACTTATCCACATGCAGGTAGGTCCATCGCCATCATTTATCAATGCGTTAACGCATTAAAAGGCGACCAACGGCACATGAATAAGCCCTGTGGATAAACGCCTCTGAGGGCACTGGACAACTGGGGGTTAAACCCGGTGGATAACCAGCCTGTGGATAACAAGCCCTTTCACACACAGCTTTTCCGATAGCGCAGCACAGGCTGAACACGGTTTTCCACTGTAGTTGTCATTCTCTGTACACCCCGAAGAATAAGGCCCCATGGCAGTTATCCACAGAAGATGGCGTGTCTAGCTTTTACAAGCTTTACAGAAAAGCTTTAAATAATTCCCTTCTTTATTTCTATATCTGGCTGACAGGCTTTCGAGCTCAAACCCTGCCCTGATCTATTTATAAGGAAACGCTGGTTGGAAATTGACCTGAGGGCTTGCTTTCTCTAGAATCCCCGGTCTCTTAAAACGGGGGCCATTCCGGCCCGTTGTGGACGAACCAGGTAACACGACATGAAACGTACTTTCCAACCAAGCACTATCAAACGCGCTCGTACCCACGGTTTCCGTGCTCGCATGGCTACCAAGAACGGCCGCGCAGTCCTGTCGCGTCGTCGCGCCAAAGGTCGTGCGCGTCTGGCAGTTTGATAATCCGGTACTGGAGGTGAGTCAGGACTTCAGTCGGGAAAAGCGTCTGCTTACCCCCCGGCATTTCAAGGCAGTCTTTGACTCCCCTACCGGCAAGGTTCCGGGGAAAAATCTCCTGCTCCTTGCACGCAACAACGATCTTGATCACCCCCGTCTCGGGCTGGTTATCGGGAAAAAGAGCGTAAAGCTCTCCGTTGAGCGCAATCGCCTTAAACGTCTGATGCGCGAATCGTTCCGTCTGCACCAGGATTCACTGGTCGGCTGGGACATCGTTATCGTCGCGCGCAAAGGTTTGGGTGATGTAGAAAACCCCGAATTGATTCAGCATTTCGGCAAACTCTGGAAGCGTCTGGCACGCAACAAGCCCGTTCCGGCAGTCAAAACCGAAACTGTAGGGGTAGACAGTACCGATGCGTAAACTGGCCCTCGTTCCGATCCAGTTTTATCGCTATGCCATTAGTCCTTTAATGGCCAGCCACTGTCGCTTCTACCCCAGTTGTTCCTGCTACGCGTATGAAGCCATTGAAAATCATGGCCTTCTGCGCGGTGGCTGGCTGACCTTTCGTCGTTTAGGTCGCTGTCATCCGTGGAATCCCGGTGGTTATGACCCGGTTCCACCTGTCCCTACCTCCCGTTCTTCTTCGATGGCCGAGTAATCATGGATATCAAACGCACGATCCTGATCGTCGCCCTGGCAATCGTGTCCTACGTCATGGTTCTTAAATGGAACCAGGATTATGGCCAGGCTGCCCTGCCGACTCAGAATGTTGCTTCCAGTACGACTACATCCGGTTTGCCGGACACCGCCACTGGCACAAATGCTGCCAGTGACGATATTCCGCGCGCCGCCAGCGATACCAGCGCACCTGCCGAAACGCCGGTCGCCGCCAGCAAGGATCTGATTCAGGTCAAGACCGATGTGCTCGATCTGGCGATCGATCCACAGGGTGGCGACGTTGCGCAACTGACTCTGCCTTTGTATCCACGTCGTCAGGATCGTCCTGACGTTCCGTTCCAGCTGTTCGATAACGGCGGCGAACGTGTATATCTGGCGCAAAGCGGTCTGATCGGTACCAACGGCCCGGATGCAAACCCGGCCGGTCGTCCGGTTTATTCCTCGGAGAAGAAGGTTTACCAACTGGCTGACGGTCAGGATCAACTCGTCGTTGACCTGAAATTCAGCAAGGACGGCGTCAACTACATCAAGCGTTTCACCATGAAACGTGGCCTGTACGACGTCGCTGTCTCCTACATTGTGGATAACCAGAGCGCTCAGCCCTGGAACGGCGCAATGTTTGCCCAGTTGAAGCGCGACGCCAGCGCTGATCCTTCGTCGACCACGGCTACTGGCACCGCGACTTACCTGGGCGCCGCCCTGTGGACAAGTTCCGAGCCGTACAAGAAAGTGTCGATGAAGGACATGGACAAGGCACAGCTCAAGGAAACCGTCACCGGTGGTTGGGTAGCCTGGCTGCAGCACTACTTCGTGACCGCGTGGATTCCGGCCAAGGGCGAGAACAATATCGTCCAGACCCGTAAAGACAGCAAAGGCAACTACATCATCGGTTACACCGGTCCGACTCTGACCGCTGCTCCAGGTGCAAAAGTTGAAACCAGCGCTGTGCTGTACGCAGGTCCGAAAAGCCAGGCTGTGTTGAAAGAGTTGTCCCCAGGTCTGGAACTGACCGTCGACTACGGCATTCTGTGGTTCATTGCCCAGCCGATTTTCTGGCTGCTGCAACATATCCACGCCATTGTCGGTAACTGGGGCTGGTCGATCATCTTCCTGACCATGCTGATCAAAGGGATCTTCTTCCCGCTGTCGGCCGCCAGCTACAAATCGATGGCGCGCATGCGTGCCGTGGCTCCGAAACTGGCTGCGCTGAAAGAGCAACATGGCGATGACCGGCAGAAAATGTCGCAAGCCATGATGGAGCTGTACAAGAAAGAGAAGATCAATCCACTGGGCGGCTGCTTGCCGATCCTCGTGCAGATGCCGGTCTTCCTGTCGCTGTACTGGGTTCTGCTGGAAAGCGTGGAAATGCGCCAGGCGCCGTTCATGCTGTGGATCACTGACCTGTCGATCAAGGATCCGTTCTTCATTCTGCCGATCATCATGGGCGCAACCATGTTCATCCAGCAGCAGCTGAACCCGACTCCGCCGGATCCGATGCAGGCGAAGGTCATGAAAATGATGCCAATCATCTTCACCTTCTTCTTCCTGTGGTTCCCTGCAGGTCTGGTGCTGTACTGGGTTGTGAACAACTGCCTGTCGATTGCACAACAGTGGTACATCACGCGTAAGATCGAAGCGGCGACGAAAAAAGCCGAGGCGTAACTTGCACTGTGGATAACACCACTCAAAACGCCCCCTAGTGGGGCGTTTTGCTATCTGCCACTTTTGTCTGGATTCCGGTTTATGAGCACACCTCGTGAAACCATCGCCGCTGTCGCCACCGCTCAAGGGCGCGGCGGTGTGGGCATCGTCCGTATTTCCGGGCCGTTGGCCAGCGTTGCGGCAATAGCCATCAGCGGCCGAGAACTGAAACCACGTTACGCTCATTACGGGCCGTTTTTCAGTGACGACCAGCAGGTGCTGGACGAAGGTCTGGCTTTGTATTTCCCGGGGCCGAACTCGTTCACCGGCGAAGACGTCTTGGAATTGCAGGGCCATGGCGGCCCGATCGTTCTGGACATGTTGCTCAAGCGTTGTCTGGAACTGGGCTGCCGTCTGGCCCGTCCAGGTGAATTCAGCGAGCGCGCCTTCCTCAATGACAAACTCGATCTGGCCCAGGCCGAAGCAATAGCCGATTTGATCGAAGCCAGTTCTGCACAGGCTGCGCGCAATGCGCTGCGTTCATTGCAGGGTGCGTTTTCCCAGCGTGTGCATAACTTGACCGAGCAGCTGATCGGTTTGCGTATCTACGTCGAAGCCGCCATCGACTTCCCGGAAGAGGAAATCGACTTTCTCGCCGACGGTCATGTATTGGGCATGCTCGATAAGGTACGCGATGAGTTATCCACAGTGCTGCGCGAGGCAGGGCAGGGCGCATTGTTGCGTGATGGTATGACAGTCGTCATCGCTGGGCGGCCGAATGCCGGTAAATCCAGCCTGTTGAATGCATTGGCCGGTCGCGAAGCCGCCATCGTCACCGAGATTGCCGGTACTACGCGGGATATCTTGCGCGAACATATCCACATCGACGGGATGCCGTTGCATGTGGTCGATACTGCAGGACTGCGTGACACCGATGATCATGTGGAAAAGATCGGTGTGGAACGGGCGTTGAAAGCCATCGGTGAAGCGGATCGGGTTTTGCTGGTGGTCGATGCGACCGCACCAGAAGCACTGGATCCTTTTGCCTTGTGGCCAGAATTCCTCGAATCACGACCGGACCCTGCGAAAGTCACCCTGATCCGTAACAAGTCCGATCTGACCGGTGAAGCGATTGCTCTGGAAACCAGTGACGACGGCCACGTGACCATCAGTCTCAGTGCCAAGTCCGCTGAAGGCCTCGACCTGCTGCGTGATCATCTAAAGGCGTGCATGGGTTACGAGCAGACCTCGGAGAGCAGCTTCAGCGCACGTCGCCGGCATCTGGAGGCACTGCGCCACGCCAGCGCGGCATTGGAACATGGCCGCGCGCAACTGACCCTGGCGGGCGCTGGGGAGTTGCTCGCTGAGGATTTGCGCCAGGCTCAACATTCCCTGGGTGAAATTACCGGGGCGTTCAGTTCTGATGATTTGCTCGGACGGATTTTCTCCAGCTTCTGCATTGGCAAATAACCCTCCTGCTATTCACAGACAGGTCCGTTCGCGACCTGTCTGCTTCCCTCTTTTCTAAAATCCTCCAAGAGTGCCGGGCAGATTTTTTCTCCCTGAGCGGTTTTCGGCTGCCCGGTACCTCTTCCTCCATCAAATTTCTGTGGATTAAGCCCTGTGAATAACTGCCACTGAGGGCAGTTGATAACAGGGCCTCAAAACTGGAGATAACCCACGCTGTGGATAACCACCCCTTTCATCCACAGGCTTACACCGGTTATCCAAGGGCCTCATTGCCACATGAGCACAGGGTTTTTAATCTCTGTACACATTGTAAAACATGGCCTGTAGAGATCTATCCACAGAAATGGTGCTCAGTAAGAATAAACATAAAAACAAAGGTTTTATAAATTTCTCTCTTTTTTATTCTTTTAACCTAGAGTTCTCCACAGCTGGTTAAATTTTGTGCAAAGGGTTCTTTAGAAAGGGCGAAGTCCCTATACTTGCCGACCAGGTCCAGAAACCTGGTTTCAATATTTCCTGAATGACCTACTTAAGCAGGCACGAGGTGCGTGGTGGATTTCCCTTCCCGTTTTGAAGTGATCGTCATCGGCGGCGGTCATGCCGGTACCGAGGCAGCACTGGCGTCAGCACGCATGGGGGCAAAAACCCTGTTGCTGACGCATAACGTGGAAACCCTCGGCGCCATGAGTTGCAACCCGGCCATCGGTGGCATCGGCAAAAGCCATCTGGTCAAGGAAATCGATGCCCTCGGTGGCGCGATGGCCATGGCTACCGATAAGGGCGGCATCCAGTTTCGCGTGTTGAACAGCCGCAAAGGCCCGGCCGTACGGGCGACCCGTGCGCAAGCCGACCGAATTCTCTATAAGGCCGCTGTCCGCGAAATCCTGGAAAACCAGCCAAACCTGTGGATATTTCAACAGGCTGCTGACGACCTGATTGTCGAGCAGGAGCAAGTCCGCGGTGTCGTCACACAGATGGGTCTGCGTTTCTTCGCCGATTCCGTGGTGTTGACCACCGGTACATTCCTCGGTGGACTTATCCACATTGGTTTGCAGAATTTCTCTGGCGGTCGCGCCGGTGATCCACCGTCGATTGCTCTGGCCCTCCGTCTGCGTGAGTTGCCATTGCGTGTCGGGCGCCTGAAAACTGGTACACCGCCGCGTATTGATGGCAAATCTGTGGATTTCTCGGTGATGACCGAGCAGCCGGGTGACACTCCGATCCCGGTGATGTCGTTCATGGGCAGCAAGGAGCAGCATCCGCGCCAGGTCAGTTGCTGGATTACCCATACCAACGCGCGTACCCACGAAATCATCGCGGCAAACCTTGATCGTTCGCCCATGTATTCCGCTGCCGGGGAGATCGAAGGCGTCGGCCCGCGTTATTGCCCGTCGATCGAAGACAAGATTCATCGCTTTGCCGACAAGGAAAGCCATCAGGTGTTCATCGAACCGGAAGGTCTGACCACCCATGAGCTGTACCCGAACGGGATATCCACAAGCCTGCCGTTCGACGTGCAATTGCAGATCGTGCAGTCGATCCGCGGTATGGAAAACGCGCACATCGTGCGTCCGGGTTATGCGATTGAGTACGACTACTTCGATCCCCGCGATCTGAAGTACAGCCTGGAAACCAAAGTCATCGGCGGTCTGTTTTTCGCCGGGCAGATCAACGGCACCACCGGTTACGAAGAAGCTGGCGCTCAAGGTCTGCTCGCCGGCGCCAACGCCGCGCTGCGGGCGAAGGGCAAAGAGGCCTGGTGTCCGCGCCGCGATGAAGCGTACATCGGCGTTCTGGTCGACGACCTGATCACCCTCGGTACCCAAGAGCCGTATCGCATGTTCACGTCCCGCGCCGAATACCGCCTGATTCTGCGCGAAGACAACGCCGACCTGCGTCTGACCGAAAAAGGTCGCGAACTCGGTCTGGTCGATGACGCGCGCTGGGCGGCCTTCTGCAAGAAACGCGAAAGCATCGAGCTTGAAGAACAGCGCCTGAAAAGCACCTGGGTTCGGCCGAACACCCCGCAGGGCGATGCGATTGCCGAGAAATTCGGCACGCCGCTGACCCACGAATACAACCTGCTCAACCTGTTGAGCCGTCCGGAAATCGACTACGTCGGTCTGGTCGAAGTGACCGGGCAGGGCGCCGAAGATCCACAGGTCGCCGAGCAGGTTGAGATCAAGACCAAGTACGCCGGTTACATCGACCGCCAACAGGACGAAATCGCCCGTCTGCGCGCCAGCGAAGACACGAAATTGCCTGTGGATATCGATTACACCAACATCTCCGGTCTGTCCAAGGAGATCCAGAGCAAGCTCGGCGCCACACGTCCTGAAACGCTGGGCCAGGCTTCGCGGATCCCGGGCGTGACCCCGGCAGCGATTTCGCTGTTGATGATTCATTTGAAAAAACGCGGCGCGGGCCGTCAGTTGGAGCAAAGCGCTTGAGTGCCAAGGTCACTTCGCAACACGCCGAAGAGTTATCCACAGGAGCCCGCGAGCTCGGTGTCAATCTCACAGAAACTCAGCACGCATTGCTGCTGGGTTATCTGGCCCTGTTGATCAAATGGAACCAGGCCTACAACCTGACCGCTGTGCGCGATCCGGACGAAATGGTTTCGCGGCACTTGCTCGATAGTCTCAGCGTGATGTCGTTTATCGAAAACGGTCGCTGGCTCGATGTCGGCAGTGGTGGTGGCATGCCTGGTATTCCGCTGGCGATCCTGTATCCGGACTCGCAGGTGACCTGTCTGGACAGCAATGGCAAGAAAACCCGCTTTCTGACTCAGGTCAAACTGGAGCTGAAGCTGGATAACCTGCAAGTTATCCACAGTCGCGTCGAAGCGTTTCAGCCTGCGCAACCATTCAACGGGATCATTTCCCGGGCCTTCAGCAGCATGGAAAACTTTACCAACTGGACGCGTCACCTCGGCGATGCCGATACACGCTGGCTGGCAATGAAGGGCGTTCATCCGGCCGATGAGCTGGTAGCATTGCCGGCAGATTTCAAACTCGATAGCGAACACGCCCTGGCCGTCCCCGGTTGCCAAGGCCAACGCCATCTGCTGATACTGCGCCGCACGGCATGATTGGGAACACAAGCAAGAATGGCTAAGGTATTCGCGATAGCGAACCAGAAGGGTGGTGTGGGCAAAACCACCACCTGCATCAACCTCGCAGCATCCCTGGTCGCGACCAAGCGCCGGGTGCTGTTGATCGATCTCGATCCACAGGGCAACGCCACCATGGGTAGCGGTGTGGATAAACATGGTCTGGAAAACTCGGTCTACGATCTGCTGATCGGTGAATGCGACCTGGGTCAGGCCATGCACTTCTCCGAGCACGGCGGTTATCAATTGCTGCCGGCCAACCGCGATCTGACCGCGGCCGAAGTGGTGCTGCTGGAAATGCAGATGAAGGAAAGCCGTCTGCGCAGCGCGCTGGCGCCGATCCGTGACAACTACGATTACATTTTGATCGACTGCCCACCGTCGCTGTCGATGCTCACACTCAACGCACTGGTCGCCGCTGACGGGGTGATTATCCCCATGCAGTGCGAATACTTTGCGCTGGAAGGTTTGAGCGACCTTGTGGATAACATCAAGCGCATCGCCGAGCTGCTCAACCCGAACCTGAAAGTCGAAGGCCTGCTGCGGACCATGTACGACCCGCGCCTGAGCCTGATGAACGATGTTTCGGCGCAGCTCAAGGAACACTTCGGCGATCAGCTGTACGACACGGTGATCCCGCGCAATATTCGCCTGGCCGAAGCACCGAGCTACGGCATGCCGGCGCTGGCTTACGACAAGCAATCGCGTGGTGCCCTGGCCTATCTGGCTCTGGCAGGCGAGATGGTTCGCCGTCAGCGCAAAAATTCACGCATTGCTGCTGCTCAGCCAACTTAAGGAATCCCCATGGCCGTCAAGAAACGAGGTCTCGGACGTGGACTGGATGCACTGCTGAGTGGTCCGACGGTCAGCGCGCTGGAAGAACAAGCCGCGCAGGCTGACACCCGCGAACTGCAACACCTGCCGCTGGACCTGCTGCAGCGTGGCAAATATCAGCCGCGCCGTGACATGGACCCGCAGGCCCTGGAAGAGCTGGCGCAGTCGATCAAGGCCCAAGGCGTGATGCAGCCGATCGTGGTGCGCCCGATTGGCGGCGGCCGGTTTGAGATCATTGCCGGTGAACGTCGCTGGCGCGCCAGTCAGCAGGCCGGGCAGGAAACCATCCCGGCGATGGTTCGCGATGTGCCGGATGAAACCGCCATTGCGATTGCGCTGATCGAGAACATCCAGCGTGAAGACCTCAACCCGATCGAAGAAGCCGTCGCCTTGCAGCGCTTGCAGCAGGAATTCCAGCTGACTCAGCAGCAGGTTGCCGAGGCTGTGGGTAAGTCGCGGGTGACTGTGGCTAACCTGTTGCGACTTATTGCACTGCCTGAAGTGATCAAAACCATGCTGTCGCACGGTGACCTGGAAATGGGTCACGCGCGTGCCTTGCTCGGTCTGCCGGACAATCAGCAGGTCGAAGGGGCGCGACATGTTGTCGCACGAGGACTGACCGTGCGCCAAACCGAGGCACTGGTTCGTCAGTGGTTGAGTGGCAAACCGGAGCCTGTGGAAGCTGCCAAACCCGACCCGGACATCGCTCGCCTCGAGCAGCGCCTGGCCGAGCGCCTAGGCTCTGCGGTGCAGATTCGCCATGGCAAGAAGGGCAAAGGCCAATTGGTGATTGGTTATAACTCGCTCGACGAGCTTCAAGGTGTGCTCGCACACATCCGCTGAAACATTTCCTCATGTAGCGCGCAGTCGGAAATCACTACCTGACAGTTGAATAGGGGCAGAACCGCCCCTATACTCTGCGCGCATTTTGTCGGCACAAATTATGCCAAGTTATTGGATTTCGGCAGCCGACCATTGGAGAGCAACTGTGATGGGAACCCGCACGCCAAACCGCTTGCCTTTCCATCGCCTGGCGGTTTTTCCGGTGTTGATGGCTCAATTTGTCATTCTGCTCATTGCCGCTTTGGCGCTCTGGCAATGGCATGGAGTCGTTGCCGGATACTCGGGACTTTGCGGAGGCCTGATAGCCTTGCTGCCCAATGTTTATTTCGCTCACAGGGCATTTCGGTTTTCCGGCGCCCGAGCAGCCCAGTCCATCGTCCGGTCTTTTTATGCCGGCGAGGCAGGCAAACTTATTTTGACGGCAGTGCTGTTTGCACTGGTGTTCGCAGGTGTGAAGCCACTGGCGCCGATCGCAGTATTCGGCGTGTTCGTGCTGACGCAGTCGGTCAGCTGGTTCGCTCCCCTGCTGATGAGAACAAGACTTTCGAGACCTTAGGGCGTTTGAGGCAACCATGGCAGAGACAACCGCTTCGGGCTATATCCAGCACCACTTGCAGAACCTGACTTTCGGTCAGCTACCCAACGGCGGCTGGGGCTTTGCCCACACCGCAGCAGAAGCCAAGGAAATGGGCTTCTGGGCTTTCCACGTCGATACCCTCGGCTGGTCGGTCGCACTGGGTCTGATCTTCGTTCTTCTTTTCCGCATGGCGGCAAAGAAAGCGACTTCGGGTCAGCCGGGTGCCTTGCAGAACTTCGTTGAAGTATTGGTCGAATTCGTCGATGGCAGCGTGAAAGACAGCTTCCATGGCCGTAGCCCGGTGATTGCACCGCTGGCACTGACCATCTTCGTCTGGGTGTTCCTGATGAACGCCGTCGACCTGGTACCGGTCGACTGGATTCCTCAGCTGGCCATCCTGATCTCCGGCGATGCCCACATCCCGTTCCGCGCCGTGTCGACTACCGACCCGAACGCGACTCTGGGCATGGCGTTCTCGGTGTTCGCACTGATCATTTTCTACAGCATCAAGGTCAAGGGCATCGGCGGCTTCATCGGCGAACTGACCCTGCACCCGTTCGGCAGCAAGAACATCTTCGTTCAGGCCCTGCTGATCCCGGTGAACTTCCTGCTGGAATTCGTCACCCTGATCGCCAAGCCGATCTCTCTGGCTCTGCGTCTGTTCGGCAACATGTATGCCGGCGAGCTGGTGTTCATTCTGATCGCTGTGATGTTCGGCAGCGGCCTGCTCTGGCTCAGCGGCCTGGGCGTTGTTCTGCAGTGGGCGTGGGCTGTATTCCACATCCTGATCATCACCCTGCAGGCGTTCATCTTCATGATGCTGACCATCGTCTACCTGTCGATGGCGCACGAAGAAAACCATTAAGACCAGTCTCGACTAGTCTGATGTTCCTCCCGGTCAAACGGGAGGGAGCTCCTTGCGGGGCAGCTGAAACGATTTGTTTTACCGCTTTAATCTAAAAAACCTAAACCATACGACGTAAAAGTCGGGAGGAAAGATGGAAACTGTAGTTGGTCTAACCGCTATCGCTGTTGCACTGTTGATCGGCCTGGGCGCACTGGGTACCGCAATTGGTTTCGGCCTGCTGGGCGGCAAGTTCCTGGAAGGCGCAGCGCGTCAGCCAGAAATGGTTCCAATGCTGCAAGTGAAAATGTTCATCGTTGCCGGTCTGCTCGACGCCGTAACCATGATCGGTGTTGGTATCGCTCTGTTCTTCACCTTTGCGAACCCGTTCGTTGGTCAGATCGCTGGCTGATTACTCGGATCTTCCGGGTAATTTGGTGTGATGGACAACGTAACTGCGAGGTGTTGGCGTGAACATTAATGCGACCCTGATTGGCCAGTCCGTTGCGTTCCTGATTTTTGTACTGTTCTGCATGAAGTATGTATGGCCTCCGGTCATCGCTGCTCTGCACGAACGTCAAAAGAAGATCGCTGATGGTCTGGACGCTGCCAGCCGTGCAGCTCGCGACCTGGAGTTGGCCCAAGAGAAAGCGGGTCAGCAACTGCGCGAAGCGAAAGCTCAGGCAGCTGAAATCATCGAGCAAGCCAAGAAACGCGGTAACCAGATCGTCGAAGAGGCTGTTGAAAAAGCCCGTATCGACGCTGACCGTGTGAAGGTTCAGGCTCAAGCCGAGATCGAACAGGAACTGAACAGCGTCAAAGACAAGCTGCGTGCCCAAGTGGGCTTGCTGGCTGTTGGCGGCGCCGAGAAGATCCTGGGTGCCACAATCGATCAAAACGCGCACGCAGAGCTGGTTAACCAACTGGCTGCTGAAATCTAAGCGAGGGCGATCATGGCAGAACTGACCACGTTGGCCCGACCTTACGCTAAGGCGGCCTTCGAGCACGCTCAGGCCCACCAGCAACTGGCCAATTGGTCAGCCATGCTCGGCCTGGCAGCAGCGGTGTCGCAAGACGACACCCTGCAGCGCGTGCTCAAGGCCCCGCGACTGACGAGCGCAGAAAAGGCCGCCACGTTCATTGACGTGTGCGGCGACAAGTTTGATGAAAAGGCACGCAATTTCATCAACGTCGTTGCCGAGAACGACCGTCTCCTGCTTCTGCCGGAGATCGCCGCTCTGTTCGACCTGTACAAGGCCGAACAAGAGAAATCGGTAGACGTTGAAGTGACCAGTGCATTTGCATTGAACCAAGAACAGCAAGACAAACTCGCCAAGGTTCTCAGTGCACGACTCAACCGGGAAGTGCGCCTGCAAGTTGCGGAGGACGCTGCCTTGATTGGTGGTGTCGTGATCCGCGCCGGCGACCTGGTTATCGATGGCTCGATTCGCGGCAAAATCGCGAAACTTGCCGAAGCATTGAAATCTTGAGTTTGAAGGGGCAGCAGAGCAATGCAGCAACTCAATCCTTCCGAAATAAGTGAAATTATCAAGGGCCGCATCGACAAGCTCGATGTGACCTCCCAAGCCCGTAACGAAGGCACTGTCGTCAGCGTATCTGACGGCATCGTGCGGATTCACGGTCTGGCCGACGTCATGTACGGCGAGATGATCGAGTTTCCGGGCGGCGTCTACGGTATGGCCCTCAACCTGGAGCAGGACTCCGTAGGTGCCGTGGTATTGGGCTCCTACCAGTCGCTGGCTGAAGGCATGAGCGCCAAGTGCACCGGCCGCATCCTCGAAGTTCCTGTTGGTAAGGAATTGCTGGGCCGCGTGGTCGATGCTCTGGGTAACCCTGTTGACGGCAAAGGTCCACTGGGCAACACCGAGACCGACGCGGTCGAGAAAGTTGCTCCAGGCGTGATCTGGCGTAAGTCGGTAGACCAGCCTGTACAGACTGGCTACAAGGCTGTCGATGCCATGATCCCTGTCGGCCGTGGCCAGCGTGAGCTGATCATCGGTGACCGTCAGATCGGTAAAACCGCTCTGGCGATCGACGCGATCATCAACCAGAAAGACAGCGGCATTTTCTGCGTCTACGTAGCCATCGGTCAGAAGCAATCGACCATCGCCAACGTGGTTCGCAAGCTGGAAGAAAACGGCGCCCTGGCCAACACGATCATCGTGGCTGCCAGTGCTTCGGAATCTCCTGCGCTGCAATTCCTGGCACCGTACTCCGGTTGCACCATGGGTGAATTCTTCCGCGACCGCGGTGAAGACGCGCTGATCGTTTATGACGATCTGTCCAAGCAGGCAGTGGCTTACCGCCAGATTTCCCTGCTGCTGCGCCGTCCACCAGGCCGTGAAGCTTACCCAGGCGACGTGTTCTACCTCCACTCCCGTCTGCTGGAGCGCGCATCCCGCGTTTCGGAAGAATACGTAGAGAAGTTCACCAACGGCGCAGTGACCGGCAAAACCGGTTCCCTGACCGCACTGCCGATCATCGAAACCCAGGCTGGCGACGTTTCCGCGTTCGTTCCGACCAACGTGATTTCCATCACCGACGGTCAGATCTTCCTGGAATCGGCCATGTTCAACTCGGGCATCCGCCCTGCAGTGAACGCCGGTGTTTCGGTATCCCGTGTGGGTGGTGCCGCTCAGACCAAGATCATCAAGAAGCTCTCCGGTGGTATCCGTACCGCTCTGGCTCAGTACCGTGAACTGGCGGCATTCGCTCAGTTCGCTTCTGACCTGGACGAAGCGACCCGCAAGCAACTTGAGCATGGTCAGCGCGTTACCGAGCTGATGAAGCAGAAGCAATACGCACCAATGTCGATCGCTGACATGGCGCTGTCGCTGTATGCCGCTGAGCGTGGGTTCCTGACTGACATTGAAATCGCCAAGGTCGGCAGCTTCGAACAAGCGCTGATTGCTTTCTTCAACCGCGATCACGCCGATTTGATGGCCAAGATCAACGTTAAAGGTGACTTCAATGACGAAATCGACGCTGGCATGAAAGCCGGTATCGAGAAGTTCAAGGCCACCCAAACCTGGTAAGCCGCAGCGGGAGCCGCGAGGCTCCCGCTTGCTAACCTGATAGGTGTTACATGGCAGGCGCAAAAGAGATTCGCAGTAAGATTGCGAGCATCAAAAGCACGCAAAAGATTACCAGCGCCATGGAAAAAGTGGCGGTCAGCAAAATGCGCAAGGCACAAATGCGCATGGCTGCTAGCCGTCCTTATGCGGAGCGTATCCGCCAGGTAATTGGGCATCTGGCCAACGCCAACCCGGAATACCGCCACCCGTTCATGATCGACCGCGAAATCAAGCGCGTCGGTTATGTCGTCGTGAGCAGTGACCGTGGTCTGTGCGGCGGCTTGAACACCAACCTGTTCAAGGCCCTGGTCAAGGACATGGCGGTAAACCGCGAAAACGGCGTCGAGATTGATCTGTGTGTAGTCGGTAGCAAGGGTGCGGCCTTTTTCCGCAACTTCGGCGGTAACGTCGTTGCAGCTATCAGCCACCTGGGTGAAGAGCCGTCGATCAATGACCTGATCGGCAGCGTCAAGGTGATGCTGGATGCCTACCTGGACGGCCGTATCGACCGCCTGTCCGTGGTGTCCAACAAGTTCATCAACACCATGACGCAACAGCCTACCGTGGAGCAGTTGATTCCATTGGTGGCAACCCCGGATCAGGATCTCAAGCACCACTGGGACTATCTCTACGAACCGGACGCCAAAGAGCTGCTTGACGGCTTGATGGTCCGTTACGTCGAGTCGCAGGTCTACCAGGCGGTGGTCGAGAACAACGCGGCTGAACAGGCTGCGCGGATGATCGCGATGAAGAACGCTACCGACAACGCCGGTGATTTGATCAGCGATTTGCAGCTGATCTACAACAAGGCGCGTCAGGCTGCGATCACCCAAGAGATCTCGGAAATCGTCGGCGGCGCTGCCGCGGTTTAACGGTTCAAATATTCAGAGGATCCAGCTATGAGTAGCGGACGTATCGTTCAAATCATCGGCGCCGTTATCGACGTGGAATTTCCACGCGACAGCGTACCGAGCATCTACAACGCGCTGACTGTACAAAGCGCGGCCGCAACCACCCTGGAAGTTCAGCAGCAGCTGGGCGACGGCGTGGTGCGTACCATTGCGATGGGTTCCACCGAGGGCTTGAAGCGCGGTCTGGAAGTCACCGACTCTGGCGCAGCCATCTCCGTACCGGTCGGTAAAGCGACCCTGGGCCGGATCATGGACGTCCTCGGTAACCCGATCGACGAAGCTGGCCCGATCGACACCGAAGAGCGCTGGGGCATTCACCGCGCAGCACCTTCGTTCGCCGAGCAAGCAGGCGGCAACGACCTGCTGGAAACCGGCATCAAGGTTATCGACCTGGTCTGCCCGTTCGCCAAGGGCGGTAAAGTCGGTCTGTTCGGTGGTGCCGGTGTAGGCAAAACCGTAAACATGATGGAACTGATCCGTAACATCGCCATCGAGCACAGCGGTTATTCCGTGTTCGCCGGTGTGGGTGAGCGTACTCGTGAGGGTAACGACTTCTACCACGAGATGAAGGACTCCAACGTTCTGGACAAAGTGGCACTGGTTTACGGTCAGATGAACGAGCCGCCGGGAAACCGTCTGCGCGTAGCTCTGACTGGCCTGACCATGGCCGAGAAGTTCCGTGACGAAGGTAACGACGTTCTGCTGTTCGTCGACAACATCTATCGTTACACCCTGGCCGGTACTGAAGTATCCGCACTGCTGGGCCGTATGCCTTCGGCAGTAGGTTACCAGCCGACCCTGGCTGAAGAGATGGGCGTTCTGCAAGAACGTATCACTTCGACCAAGGAAGGTTCGATCACCTCGATCCAGGCGGTATACGTACCTGCGGACGACTTGACCGACCCGTCGCCAGCGACCACCTTCGCCCACTTAGACGCCACCGTCGTTCTGTCTCGTGACATCGCTTCCCTGGGTATCTACCCGGCGGTAGATCCACTGGATTCGACTTCGCGCCAGCTGGACCCGAACGTGATCGGTCAGGACCACTACGACACCGCTCGCGGCGTTCAGTATGTTCTGCAGCGTTACAAAGAGCTGAAAGACATCATCGCGATCCTGGGTATGGACGAGCTGTCGGAAGCCGACAAACAGTTGGTTAACCGTGCTCGTAAGATCCAGCGCTTCTTGTCGCAGCCGTTCTTCGTGGCTGAAGTCTTCACCGGTGCTTCGGGTAAATACGTTTCCCTGAAAGACACCATTGCTGGCTTCAAAGGCATCCTCAACGGTGACTACGACCACCTGCCAGAACAAGCGTTCTACATGGTTGGCGGCATCGAAGAAGCGATCGAGAAAGCCAAGAAACTGTAATCCCGGCGCCCGGCAACGGGCGCTAATTTAGGTTGAGGCAATCAGATGGCTATGACAGTCCATTGCGATATCGTCAGCGCGGAAGGGGAAATCTTTTCCGGCCTGGTCGAGATGGTGATTGCGCACGGTGCACTGGGTGATCTTGGTATCGCTCTGGGTCACGCGCCGCTGATCACTAATCTCAAGCCGGGTCCGATCCGCCTGATCAAGCAAGGCGGGGAAGCCGAGGTGTTCTACATCTCCGGTGGTTTCCTCGAGGTTCAGCCGAACATGGTCAAGGTACTTGCCGATACCGTGCAACGTGCCGCCGACCTGGATGAAGCTCAGGCTCAGGCAGCTCTCAAGGCTGCCGAGAATGCCCTGAACGAAAAAGGCGCGGACTTCGATTACGGCGCCGCTGCCACTCGTCTGGCCGAGGCTGCAGCCCAGCTGCGCACCGTCCAGCAGATCCGCAAGAAGTTTGGCGGTTAATCCGTCATCCGCTTGTTGTGCGATTGATAAAAAAGGGTAGCCTCGGCTACCCTTTTTTCTTTTCCGAATTTAAAACCCGGTCGCAGTTGCTGACCACCCAGGATTGGTAGCCAGTCATGTCTCTCGAAATCGTTATCCTCGCGGCCGGTCAAGGCACTCGCATGCGCTCGGCGCTGCCCAAGGTGCTGCACCCGATTGCCGGCAACTCCATGCTCGGCCATGTTATCCACAGCGCTCGGCAACTTGATCCACAACGCATTCACGTGGTGATCGGTCACGGTGCCGATGTGGTGCGTGAGCGGCTGGCAGCTGATGACCTGAATTTCGTGTTGCAGGACAAGCAACTGGGCACTGGCCACGCCACCGCCCAGGCGGTGCCGTCCATTGATGCCGACACCGTGCTGATTCTTTACGGTGATGTGCCGCTGATCGAAGTCGAAACCCTGCAACGTCTGCTCAAGCATGTCGTGCCGGGCCAGATGGGTTTGCTCACTGTCGAGCTGGATGACCCGACCGGTTACGGCCGCATCGTGCGTGATGCTGACGGCAAGGTCGCGGCGATCGTCGAGCACAAAGACGCCAGCGAAGCGCAACGTGCGATCACCGAAGGCAACACCGGCATCCTCGCTGTGCCGGCCGATCGTCTGGCGGACTGGATGAGTCGCCTGTCGAACAACAATGCGCAGGGCGAGTACTACCTCACCGACGTAATCGAAATGGCGGTCAGCGATGGTTTGGTCGTGGCTACCGAACAACCGCACGACCCGATGGAAGTGCAGGGCGCCAATGATCGCAAGCAGCTCTCTGAACTGGAGCGTCATTACCAGTTGCGCGCCGGCCGTCGCCTGATGGCTCAAGGCGTGACCCTGCGTGACCCGGCGCGTTTCGATGTGCGTGGCGAAGTCAGCGTGGGCCGCGATGTGCTGATCGACATCAACGTGATCCTCGAAGGCAAGGTGATCATTGAAGACGATGTACAGATCGGCCCGAACTGCGTGATCAAGGACAGCACCCTGCGCAAAGGCGTGGTGATCAAGGCCAACAGTCATATCGAAGGCGCCATTCTCGGTGAATGCAGCGACGCCGGTCCCTTCGCGCGTTTGCGCCCGGGCACTGTGCTCGAAGCGCGCGCGCATGTGGGTAACTTCGTCGAGCTCAAAAACGCCCACATGGGCGAGGGTGCCAAGGCTGGCCATCTGACCTATCTGGGCGATGCCGAAATCGGCGCACGCACCAACATCGGCGCCGGCACCATCACCTGCAACTACGATGGCGCCAACAAGTGGAAAACCGTACTGGGCGCTGATGTGTTCATCGGTTCCAACAACTCGCTGGTTGCCCCTGTGGATATCTCCAACGGTGCAACTACTGCGGCCGGATCGACCATCACGCAAAATGTGGATAACGCTCAGCTGGCAGTTGGCCGAGCTCGCCAGAAGAACATTGACGGCTGGAAGCGGCCGGAAAAGATCAAAAAGCCCTGACTTATCCACAATTCCTGTGGGAGCGAGCCTGCTCGCGAATGCGGTTTGTCAGTCACGTCTTCAGTGGCTGAGACTCCTTTTCGCGAGCGGGCTCGCTCCCACAGTCATTTCGATCTTTCTGAATTTTTCTCCCCGCGTCTTGACGGCAACCTTTCGATAGAGTTTCATTGCTTGCGTTATCTTTCGAATCGAAACTTAATCCGCCATGTCCAAGCGCAACACTCCCCAACGTCGTCATAACATCCTCGCCTTGCTCAATGAGCAGGGCGAAGTCAGTGTGGATGAGCTGGCCAAGCGCTTCGAAACTTCCGAAGTTACGATTCGCAAGGATCTTGCTGCGCTGGAAACCCATGGTCTTTTGCTGCGTCGTTACGGCGGTGCCATCACCATGCCGCAAGAGCTGGTCGCAGAAACGGCGCAGAGTATTTCCAAGTACAAGCAGGCGATCGCCCGCGCGGCGGTCAAACGCATCCGCGAGCACGCGCGCATCATCATCGACAGCGGCAGCACCACCGCCGCAATGATTCCCGAACTGGGCCAGCAACCGGGCCTGGTGGTGATGACCAACTCGCTGCATGTCGCCAATGCCTTGAGCGAACTGGAACACGAGCCAGTGCTGCTGATGACCGGCGGCACCTGGGATCCGCACTCGGAATCCTTTCAGGGCCAGGTCGCCGAGCAAGTACTACGCTCCTACGACTTCGACCAACTGTTCATCGGCGCCGACGGCATCGATCTGGTGCGCGGTACCACCACCTTCAACGAACTGCTCGGCCTCAGCCGGGTGATGGCCGACGTGGCGCGAGAAGTGATCGTCATGGTCGAGGCCGACAAGATCGGTCGCAAGATTCCCAACCTGGAGCTGCCCTGGAGCAGCATCCATACCCTCATTACCGATGATCGCCTGCCCGTCGAGGCACGCGATCAGCTTCAGGCCCGCGGGATCACTTTGATCTGTGCGGCTGTCAGTCAGGAGAAATAACCATGTGTGGCATTGTCGGCGCAGTAGCTGAACGTAATATCACCGCCATCCTTCTCGAAGGCCTGAAGCGCCTCGAATACCGCGGCTATGACAGCGCCGGTGTGGCGGTTTACACCAACGACCGGACCCTGGAACGCATGCGTCGTCCGGGCAAGGTCAGCGAACTGGAAGCCGCACTGGCCGAACAGCCGCTGGCCGGTCGCCTCGGTATCGCCCACACCCGTTGGGCTACCCATGGCGCGCCGTGCGAGCGCAATGCCCACCCGCATTTTTCCGGCAATATCGCGGTGGTGCACAACGGCATCATCGAGAACCATGAAGCCCTGCGTGAGCAACTCAAAGCTTTGGGTTACTCGTTCAGCTCGGACACCGACACCGAAGTCATCGCGCACCTGCTGACCCACAAGCTCAAGGAACAACCGGACCTGACTGCCGCGCTCAAAGCGACCGTCAAGGAGCTGCATGGCGCCTACGGTCTGGCAGTGATCAACGCACAGCAACCGGATCGTCTGGTTGCCGCGCGCAGTGGCAGTCCATTGGTGATCGGCTTGGGCCTGGGCGAGAATTTCCTCGCTTCCGACCAGTTGGCTCTGCGTCAGGTCACTGACCGCTTCATGTATTTGGAAGAAGGCGATATCGCTGAAATCCGTCGCGACAGCGTGCAGATCTGGGACGTAAACGGCAACGCTGTCGAGCGCCAGACCGTGCAGTACACCGACGGTGCCGAAGCCGCCGACAAGGGCGAGTTCCGCCACTACATGCTCAAGGAAATCCACGAACAACCGGCCGTGGTTCAGCGCACCCTCGAAGGTCGCCTGGGCAACAATCAAGTGCTGGTTGAGGCCTTCGGTCCGCAAGCCGCCGAGCTGTTCGCCAAAGTGCGCAATGTGCAGATCGTCGCCTGCGGCACCAGTTATCACGCCGGCATGGTCGCGCGCTACTGGCTCGAGGAACTGGCCGGCATCCCATGCCAGGTCGAAGTCGCCAGCGAATTCCGTTATCGCAAAGTGGTGGTGCAGCCGGACACGCTGTTCGTGACCATCTCGCAGTCTGGCGAAACCGCGGACACCCTCGCGGCCCTGCGCAATGCCAAGGAGCTGGGCTTCCTCGCCAGCCTGGCGATCTGCAACGTCGGCATCAGCTCGCTGGTGCGTGAATCCGATCTGACCCTGTTGACCCAGGCAGGTCGCGAAATCGGTGTGGCCTCGACCAAAGCCTTCACCACGCAACTGGTCGGCCTGTTGCTGCTGACTTTGTCGCTGGGTCAGGTGCGCGGCACTCTGGCTAACGGCGTCGAAGCAACACTCGTCGAAGAACTGCGTCGCCTGCCGACTCGCCTCGGCGAAGCGCTGGCGATGGACAGCACCGTGGAAAAAATCGCCGAGCTGTTCGCCGAAAAAAACCACACCCTGTTCCTCGGCCGTGGTGCGCAATTCCCGGTAGCAATGGAAGGTGCCTTGAAGCTCAAGGAGATCTCCTACATCCATGCCGAAGCCTACCCGGCCGGCGAGCTCAAACACGGGCCGCTGGCACTTGTGGATAACGACATGCCAGTGGTGACCGTCGCGCCGAACAACGAACTGCTGGAGAAGCTCAAATCCAACCTGCAGGAAGTCCGCGCTCGCGGCGGCGAGTTGATCGTGTTCGCGGATGAGAAGGCTGCGATGACCAACGGCGAAGGCACCCACGTGGTGCAAATGCCGCACATCCACGACATTCTCTCGCCGATCCTTTATACGATCCCGCTGCAACTGCTGTCGTATTACGTCGCCGTGCTCAAGGGCACCGACGTTGATCAGCCGCGCAACCTGGCGAAATCGGTCACCGTGGAATAAGTTATCCACCGTTGATCTACGCTCCCACAATCGCAGCCTCGGCTGCGATTGTCGTATCCGCCGCCGAGGAATCCCATGGACCGCTTTCAGGAAATGCAGATCTTCGTTGTCGTCGCCCAGGAGCAAGGCTTTTCGGCGGCGTCGCGGCGTCTGGGTCTGTCGGCGGCGAGCGTCACCCGGGCCGTAGCGGCGTTGGAGCAGCATATCGGTACGCAGTTGCTGGTGCGTACCACGCGCACCGTGCATCTCACCGAAGCCGGGCAGCGTTATTTCGATGACTGCCGGCGGATTCTTGCCGAGGTGCAGGAGGCCGAGGATTCGGCGGCGGGCAGCCATGCCTTGCCGCGCGGGCAGTTGACGATTACTGCGCCGGTGCTGTTTGGCGATCTGTTCGTGACGCCAGTGATGGCCGATTACCTTTGTCGTTATCCGGATGTGTCGATCAACGCGCTGTTGCTGGACCGGGTGGTCAACATGGTCGAGGAGGGCATTGATGTCGCGGTACGCATCGGTGAGCTGCCGGACAGCAATCAGCATGCGATCCGAGTTGGGGAAGTGCGGCGGGTAATCTGCGCTTCGCCGGGGTTTCTGGCTGAACATGGCCGCCCGGAGCATCCGCAGGCATTGGCCGGGTTGCCGGTGGTGGCGACATCGGCGATCGGTCAGCAACGCAACTGGCCGTTTCTCGACGGCGGTGAAGCACTCAGTGTGCGCACCGAACCGCGCCTGACCGTCACGGCCAATCAGTCGGCGATCACTGCCGCGCGCAAAGGCCTGGGCCTGACGCGAGTGCTGTCGTATCAAGTGGCGGACAAAGTCGCGGCGGGGGAGCTGGAAATCGTCCTCGCCGAGTTTGAATTGCCACCGTTGCCGATCCATGTGGTGTATCAGGGCGGGCGCAAGGCACCGGCGCGGATCCGCAGTTTTGTCGACTTCGCCGTGAAGGCGCTGCGTGAGCATCCAGCCTTGAGTGCTGCGGCGTTATTGCACGAGATGAAATAATCGATTGCAGTGGCTGGTTATTCTGTTGTTCCGGCAACCCATAGATGATGACTCCATCGGCGCGCTCATTCCCGTAGCGACGTCATTTTTCAGCGGAGTCGACCATGCAAGCGATCAAACTCTACAACTTCCCACGTTCCGGTCACGCCCACCGCGTCGAGTTGATGCTGTCGCTGCTGCAACTGCCGACCGAGCTGATCTTCGTCGATCTGGCCAAAGGTGAGCACAAGCAGCCGCAGTACCTGGCGATCAACAGCTTTGGCCAAGTGCCGGCGATTGATGACAACGGCGTGGTGCTGGCCGATTCCAACGCGATTCTGGTTTATCTGGCGCAGAAATATGGCAACGGACGCTGGCTGCCGGCCGACCCGGTGGGCGCAGCGCATGTGCAGCGCTGGTTGTCGGCAGCGGCGGGACCGATTGCCTTTGGCCCGGCGGCGGCACGCCTGATCACGGTGTTTGGTGCGCAACTGAATGCCGAGGAAGTCATTGGCCGTGCGCACAATCTGCTCAAGGTCATGGAGCTGGAACTGGGCAAAACAGCGTATCTGGCGGGCGAAGAGCCGACCATCGCTGACGTGTCTGCCTACAGCTACATTGCGCATGCCCCGGAGGGCAATGTCTCGCTGGACGACTACGCCAACGTTCGCGCCTGGCTGGCACGAGTCGAAGCGTTGCCGGGTTTTGTCGCAATGCCGCGCACGGTGGCCGGGTTGCAGAAAACCGCGTGACCTCCACTCAAGCGTAGGACAGAGCCTTTTCAGCCAGCAGTTCCTGATACAGCTCTGTCCACTTGCGGCCCATTTCATCGGCAGTGAATAACTGCCGATAGCGCGCTTCCGCTTTGACGCCCATCTCGGCGGCACGCTCAGGGTTGTCCCATAGCGTACGCATGGCTTCCCGAAAGGCCTGTGGATTGCTCGGCGGCACCACCAGTCCGGTTTCGTTGTGGATATTGATGAAACTGGTGCCGGTGCCGATTTCGCTGGAGATCATCGGTTTACCGTACATCGCGCCTTCGAGCAACGAAATCCCGAAAGCCTCGGAGCGCAGGTGCGAAGGAAATACGATCGCGTAACTCAATTGCAGCAACGCCACTTTGTCCTGGTCACTCAGACGGCCGAGGAAATGAATATTGCGCAGGCCCAGCGCGGCGGCCTGTGCATGCAGTTCCTGCTCCAGCGGACCGGCACCGACAATCACCACGGGATAATCGATGTCTTTGAGCGCGTCGAGCAGGATGTGCAGGCCCTTGTAATAACGCATTACCCCGACGAACAGAAAAAACTTATCCCCAAGCTGTTGGCGCCAGCGGTTCATGCGTTCGATATCGGGCTGTGGATAACCTGCTTTATTCAGGCCGTAGGGGATAACGCGGGTTTTGTCCTGAAACTGCTGCAGCACATCGCTGGTGTGCAGATAGTTCGGCGATGCAGCAACGATGCGGTCGGCGCTGGCGAGGAAGCGATTCATCAGTGGCCGATAGAGCTTGAGCAGATGCTTCTGGCGAATGATGTCCGAGTGATAAGTAACTACGCTCGGCTTGTTCACAGCGCTGGCGAAATGCACCAGGTCCATGAATGGCCACGGGAAGTGATAGTTGATCACGTCGGCTTCGGCGGCCAGCTCACGGAACTGCTTGAACACACTCCAGGAAAAGCCAGTGGAGGCGAACTGGACATCCAGCTTCGCCCGATGTACTTCGTGCTGACCCAGTTGCACCACGGGCGGTGTCGGATTGGTGCTGAGGGTCAGCACTTGCCCATCGATGCCATGCTGAGCGCCGCTTTCGCACAACTGAAAGATGACTTGTTCGATGCCGCCGACCGAATCGGGCAGGTACGTCTTGAAGAAATGAAGAACGCGCATTCAACCTCCCATGGCCTGGCGGTAGGCACCAGCCGTAGCCTGTGCACAACGTTGCCAGGAAAAAAGTGCCGCCTGCTGCAATCCCGCTTCGCGGCAGGCCTGCCAATGCAGCGAGTCGTCGATCAACCGGCCCATTGCATCACGCAGACCCTCGGCATCGTCCGCTTCAATATAGTTGCCAGCCGCGCCAGCCACTTCCGGCATCGCCGAAGAACGGGTGGTCACCACCGGCGTGCCACTGGCCATGGCTTCCAGCACCGGCAAGCCAAAGCCCTCATACAACGACGGAAATATCAGCGCCCGGGCGCCGGCCAGCAGTTGCGCCAATTGCTCATCGGGCAGATAGCCGAGCAGGCACACGTGGCCGCTGGCCAGTGCCTGGCGCAGTGGCTCGTTGAACTGTTCGCGCTGCCATCCGGCCATGCCTGCAATCAACAAGGGAAAGCGCTGGCGCACAGCGTCTGGCAGCAGGGCGTGGGCCTGCAACGCCAGGCTCAGGTTCTTGCGCGGCTCCAAGGTGCCGACACAGAGGAAATATTCCCGTGCCTGGACGGCGTGAGCCTTGAGCACACTGTCGATTTCCTCAAGTGGCCGGGGACGGAAGCGCTCGGACACACCCAACGGCGCCACAACGAATTGCTGTGCAGGGAGATTAAAGTAGGCCTGCGCCTCGTCAGCGATCGCCTGCGAATCGGTCAGAATGACCCGCGCCTGCTCCACGCCGGCGGCCAGACGACGTTCGATTTCCCTCAAACGTGCTGGTGGCTGGGTTTCTGGAAAATGCAGGTGCGTCAGGTCATGCAGGGTGATCACGGTCGGACCGTCGAAGGCCAGCGGCCACAGGCTTGGCTCGTGATAAAGATCAATCTTTTGTGCACGCACCTGATCGAAACGTTTCTGCTCCAGCCAGCGGCGTGCCTGATAAGCCCCGGGAATTTTTCGCAGCAATGGCGTCATGCGCGAGTAGCCGGGCATGGCCGCGTCCGGCAGGGCCGAACTCCAGCCCCATCCGTGAAACAGGCTTACGTCCACATCGGGTTCGCTGCGCAAGGCGTTGACCAGTTCGGCGACGTAGTGGCCAATGCCGGTGCGCGGCGCTTGCAGGATGCGGGCGTTAAGAGCAATGCGCATGCGGCCTCGCTTGCACGCGCAGGGCCTGCTGAACATGGGCAAGGCTGCGTGTCGCCAACTGCTCACTGGCCTCGCGCCAGCCGATCCAGCGCCAGTCAGCGACGTCGCGGGCGGCGGGAAACTGTCCGCTGCGCTGATAGGTTTCGATCAGATCGGCAAGGCTTTGTGGATCCAGCAGATCGAAATACGCCATGAACTCGCCACCGATTTCGCGGAATACCGCGACGTCGCTGCCCATCGCTGGCAAACCGCGCTGCATGGCTTCTACCAGTGGCAGGCCGAAGCCTTCGACAAACGAAGGAAACACCAACGCGCTGGCCTGCGCATAGGCGTATTCGAGGCTGGTGTCGCTCAGGTCATTGAACATGAACAGGCGCCGATTCAGTTCCGGATGATTGCGGATTCGCTCAAGCAGCGCCTCGCATTTCCAGCCGATACGCCCGGCGATGCACAAGCGTGCGGTCGAACCGGCAGCCCAGGCGCGTTCGAAGGCGTCGAGCAGGTACCCATGGTTCTTGCGCGGCTCGATGGTGCTGACCATCAGAAAAACCGCTTCGGTCGCAGTGAACAGGTCACTCAGGCGCGGTTCGACCGTGGCTTCGCTGTGCTGCAGATCGAGCTCGGACCCCAGATAAAAGTAATCGAACCAGCGCTTTTCAGTCTGCTCGGCACCGACTCTGCGTTGCAATTCACCACGCACCTGATCACGCACTGTGGCGGAAATCGCCATGTAGCCATCGGCCGTGCGGGTGATCCAGTCGAACCACTCATTGAAAACTTCGACCAGCCGCGTGTCGTAAAACTGCGGATGCGTCAGCGGAATAAGGTCGTAGATCACCGCGATCATGCCGACGCCGTCGCGTTTGAGCTGCTCGACATGGGCGAAAAAGTCCGAGTGCCAGGATGAATCCAGCAGCACCAGTTGATCGCCCGGGTGGTGTTGAAGCGGCGAGCAACGTTTAAGCAGCTGCCTGCGATTGATCCGTCTGACGAGCCGAATCGGCAGGCCGAGCACGGCAAACTGGGTCAACCGATAGCTGGCGTAAAGGAGCCGCCGCGCCAGTTTCGAAGTGCATAGCGCATCGCGGCGCTGATGCCACTGCCAGAAACGATGGGCGAGGCGCTCCAGGCGTTCACCGAAGGTTTCGAGGCTGTTCCAGAACGGTGTATCGAGTGGCGCCAGTTGCAGCACGCGGTAGAGCTGGCTATTGATCACCACCACCGGCATGCACTCGACGCCTTCAGCGCTGGCGGGCAGCTGCTTGATGACGTTGCGCACCACGCGCTGGATTCCGGAATTGACCTTGGGGTGTTTGAATACGTGAGTGCATTCGACCAGCAGGCGGGTCATGGCGCGCGCTCGACAGACAGGGCCTCGGTGTCGCGGCTGATGGTGGTTTTGGCGTCCAGCCAGGTACAGCCGACGAAGTCTTCCCGACGGCTGTTGATCACCTGGAACACCATCCCGTAGTCACGCCACTCGAAATTGCGATCCAGATGTGAGTCCAGACGCGACAGGCTCAGCGACACCGAATAGTTGCCTTTGCCCAGGCCCATGATGAAGGCGAAGCGATAGGTGAAGCGTTCACCGGCGCGCAGATCGGTCAATGCCTTGTTCAGCCGGTGGGTGTTGATGCCGTACATCATCTGGCCGAGGCGATCCTTGAGAATGAAGCCCAGCACCAGCCGTTCGATGTCCTTGCGCACTTCGACCTGCACTTCGAGCACCACCGGTTGGCCGACTTCGACAGCCTCAATGCTGCGCTGGTTTTCATCGAGCAGGCGTACGCTCAGAATCGCCGCCTCGCCGGTGCCGGAGACCGTTTGCACCTCGCCGCCGGCGAGCGTTTCCTGGCGTACTACCTGACCCTCACGTTCGGCCATCAGCGCATTGTAATAATCGAGAACCGGCTCCGGTTTGCCGCGCATGGCCACGCGCCCATCCTTGAGCAGGATCGCCGAGTCGCAAATCGACTGAATCGCGAAGCGATCATGGGACACGATCAATAACGTCGTGCCGGATTTGCGAAAGCTGCGGATGCGTTCGAAGCTCTTGTGCTGGAAATAGGCATCGCCCACCGACAGCGCTTCGTCGACGATCAGGATGTCCGGGCGCCGGGCGGTGGCGACACTGAACGCCAGGCGCATCTGCATGCCGCTGGAGTAAGTGCGGACCGGGTGATCGATGGCTTCGCCGATTTCGGCAAAACGCTCGATATCGGGCATCAGGGCCTGGATTTCTTCAAGCTGCATGCCCAACAACTGACCGGCCATGATTGCGTTCTGCCGACCGGTAAAGTCCGGGTGGAAACCCATGCCCAGCTCCAGCAGCGCTGCGACGCGCCCTTGCAATTCAATCCTGCCCCGGGTGGGTTGAGTGGTGCCGGTGATCATTTTCAGCAAGGTGCTTTTGCCTGCTCCGTTGGCGCCGACGATACCCACCGCTTCACCCGGAGCAATCTCGAATTCGACATCTTGCAGTACCCAGTGCTGTTGATGCCGAAGCGGCGAAAACGGAATCAGCCACTCGGCCAGCCGTGCCCAGCGGTTTGGGTATTGCTTATAGGCCTTGCCCAGGCCGGTGACGCGAATATGTCCCATCAGAGTTCATCCACCATTTCGCCGACGCGCTGGCGAAACAGCCGCAGACCGATCAGACAGAACACCACGCCAGTAATGAAAACCGGCAGCAGCGAACTCCATACCGGCCACTGACCGTAGAGAAACAGGTTCTGATAACTGCTGAACAGGTTGGTCAGCGGGTTGAGTTGCAGCAGGCGCTGCACCCATTCCGGCAGGATCGTGATCGGGTAGACGATCGGTGTCAGCCAGAACCAGAACTGCAGGCAGATGCCGAACAACTGACCGACATCGCGAAAGAACACGTTCAACACGCCAAGGACCATACCCAGCCCGGCGCAGAACATCATTTGCAGAGCAATCAGCGGAATCAGCGCCAGCAGAGCCATCCCTGGCCAGCGCCCGGTGATCAGCAGAAATCCGAGAAACAGGCTGATGATGATGGCGAAATTGATCCCGGCGTTGATTAGCACGATCACCGGCAGGCAGATCCTCGGGAAACTGATTTTCTTCAGCAGATTGGCGTTTTCCAGAAACATGTTCTGACTGCGCAGGGTTATTTCGGAAAACAGTCCCCAGGCCAGCAGACCAGCGCACAGGTAGACGCTGTAGGCCATGCTGTCGTCCACACCCGGTAAACGTGCGCGCATGATCTGGGAAAAGATCACCGTGTAGACAATGATCATCGACAGCGGATTGAAGATTGGCCACAGCGCGCCGAACAGCGAGTTGCGATAACGCGCTTGAAACTCGCGCTGCACGCTGCCGAGGATGAACCCACGGTAGTTGTGCAGCGAGCGGTACAGGGAAAGCAGCATTCAGACCGTCCTGCCGTATTGATCTTCGAAGCGAACGATATCGTCCTCGCCCAGATATTCGCCGCTTTGCACTTCAATGATGACCAGATCGATCACCCCGGGGTTCTCCAGGCGATGCTTGTGGCCGGCGGCGATGAACGTTGATTCATTCTTGGCGACCAGGGTCGTGCCGGAACCGTTGTTGGTGACCTTGGCCATGCCTTCGACCACTACCCAGTGTTCGTTGCGATGATGGTGCATCTGCAACGACAACTTGCCACCGGGTTTGACCACGATGCGCTTGATCTTGAAACGCGGGCCTTCCTCCAGAACGGTGTAGGTGCCCCACGGACGGCTGACCGTACGATGCAGGCGATAGGCTTCGTGGGACTTGTCCTTGAGTTGCTTCGCCACGCGGCGTACATCCTGCGCACGGTCGGCATGGGCCACCAGCACCGCGTCGGCGGTGTCGACGATGATCAGGTTATCCACACCGACGGTCGCCACCAGCCGGCCTTCGCTCTGCACGAAGTTGTTGTGGCTGTCGATGAAGATCGCTTCGCCGCTGGCGCGGTTGTTATCAGCATCGGCGGGAATCAGCGCGGCGACGGCGTTCCACGAACCGATGTCGCTCCAATCGAAACCGGCGGGCACTACCACGACTTTTTCCGAGCGCTCCATCAATGCGTAATCGATGGAGATGTCAGTGATCTCGGCAAACAGGGTCGACGACAACTCCTGTTGCAGGCAGCCGACCGTTTCGACCGGTGCGCTGACGGCCATGCAGGCGCGGGTCTGTTCCAGCAACTCGGGTGCGTGCAGTTGCAGTTCGGCAATGAGCGTCGCGGTGGTGAAGCAGAACATCCCCGAATTCCACAGGAAGTTGCCGCTCTCCAGGTAATGCGTGGCGGTCTGCAGGTCGGGTTTCTCGACGAAGCGCTGCACCTTGGCCGCGCCTCTGGCGTCCAGCGGCGCACCGGTTTCGATATAGCCGAAGCCGGTTTCCGGCGCGGTAGGGACCACGCCGAAGGTCACCAGATAACCGTCCTTCGCCAGATTCACTGCGTGCTCGACCGCACACTTCAAGGCGTCCTGATTGACGATCAAATGATCCGCCGGCATCACCACCATGATTGCGTCGTCACCATGCAGCGCCTGCAATGACAGCGCTGCCGCTGCGATCGCCGGTGCGGTATTGCGCCCGCTCGGCTCCAGCAGAAAGTGCCCGCGATGGCGCGACACCTGAGCCGCGCAATAGTGATCCTTGCTCTGGAAGTAATACTCGCGGTTGGTCACCGTGACGATGTCGCCCCAGCCGTCCAGCAACGCCGCCGCTCGCTGGTAGGTCTTGCCCAGCAGCGACTGGCCGTCGGGCAGGGTCATGAACGGCTTGGGGTGGCCCTCACGGGACACCGGCCACAAACGGGTGCCGGCACCGCCGGACAGAATCACCGGAATCAGCATGGCCTACTCCTTGGCGACGCGTTTCATGTCCGCATCCATCATCATGCGGATCAAGGTATCCAGGTCGGTTTTCGGTTTCCAGCCCAGCACACGCTGGGCCTTGGCCGGGTTGCCGAGCAGCACTTCGACTTCGGCCGGGCGGAAGAACGCCGGGTCGATCTTCACGTAATCGCGGTAGTTCAGGCCGACGTGATCGAAGGCAATGCGGCACATCTCGCGCACCGTGGTGGTGACGCCCGTGGCGACCACGAAGTCGTCGGGTTTGTCCTGCTGCAGCATCAACCACATGGCTTCGACGTAATCGCCGGCAAAACCCCAATCGCGCTTGGCGTCAATGTTGCCAAGCGCCAACTCGTGCTGTTTGCCCTGCTTGATGCGCGCGGCGGCGTCGGTGACTTTGCGTGTGACGAACTCAATACCGCGCAACGGTGATTCATGGTTGAAGAGGATGCCGCTGCTGGCGTGCAGGTTGAAGCTTTCGCGGTAGTTGACGGTGATCCAGTGGCCGTAGAGCTTGGCCACCCCGTAAGGGCTGCGTGGATAGAACGGGGTGTTTTCGTCCTGCTGCTCTGCCTGGATCAGGCCGAACATTTCGCTGGTCGAGGCCTGATAGAAGCGCGTGTGCGGGCTGAACTGGCGAATCGCTTCGAGCAGGTGCGTCACGCCCAGCCCATCGACGATGCCGGTGGTCACCGGTTGATCCCAGGAGGCGGCGACAAAACTCTGTGCGGCGAGGTTGTAGACTTCGTCCGGTGCCGATTTGATTACCGCACGCTGCACCGAGCAGGCATCGGCCATGTCGCCGTCGAGGTAGACAATGTCGGCTTCGACACCCATCTCGCGCAGGCGCCAGCGTGAATCGCTGCTGCGTCGAGCAACGAGGCCGTGAACCTTGTAACCCTTGTCCAGCAGCAGTTTGGCCAGATAGGCGCCATCCTGGCCCGTGATCCCGGTAATCAGTGCACTTTTTGTCATTCTTGTCGTACTCGCATCTCCCAGTCGGACAGGATCGCCCGCAGGGATTGTTGTGTGGTGGTGGCTGGCGCCCATCCTGTGGCTTTGGCCAGTTTTGCGTGGCTGCCGCAGACGCGGCGCTGGTCGGCGCGACGCATGCGCGCCGGATCCGGCACCAGTTCAACGTCGACTTCGGCCAGATCGGCCAATTGCTCGATCAGGCTGCGAATGCTTTGCTCGCGGCCCGAGCAGATGTTGTAGACCTGCCCCGGTGTGCCGTTTTCCAGCAATGCGAAGTACGCGCGAATCACATCGCCGACATCGAGGAAATCGCGGGTCACGTCGATATCGCCGACTTGCAGTTGCGGTGCTTGCAGGCTCTGTTTGATGCGGCAGATCTGCCGGGCTGCGCTAGCGATGACGAAGCTGTCTTTCTGCCCGGTGCCGATGTGGTTGAACGGACGCGCCACCAGCACCGGCCAGCCTTCACTCAGGCCCCATTGCAAGCTGAGGAACTCCGCTGAAAGTTTGCTCACCGCGTAAGGATTGCGCGGCAGCGGCGGTTGTTGCTCGGTGATCGGCAGGTGCTGCTCGCCGACTTGCCCGTAAACGTCGCCGGAGCTGACGTACAGGAAAGTGCCGGCAAAGCCGCGAGCCTTGAGCGCCTGCAACAGGTTGAGGGTGCCGAAAAGATTGATATCGAGGGTGCGGGCCGGGTCACGAAAGGCTTCCGGCACGAAGGTCTGTCCGGCCAGATGAATGACTGCATCCGGCATCTCGGGCCAAAGGTCGATGAGGCTGTCGGCGTTCGTAAGGTCGTAGGCCGATGCGGCAGGCAGCAGCGCCCACGACGATCCCGGCGAAGCCAGACGAGACTGAATGTGTTGTCCCACGAAGCCGCTGAGGCCCGTGACGAACAGACGTTTTTTCAAACAGCGACCCCTTGGTCATGACTTGCGCCGCTTTCCCGGATGCTTTTGGGATAAGTCTGAAATACAGCGGGGAATACCCGCGCAAACAGCAGGCGAAGCCGTTGTTGTAGTTGTTTGGTTGCCAATCTGTGCCAATTGCTCGGCAATTTCAACCGGGCAAACCGTGACTGGTCAGTTCTCGTCAGCATAGTCCGATTTATTCTCGCCCGGCGGTTCCCGGACTCGCGATGGATGTGTTTAGAATGGCCTTCGTCGCGAGTTGGCCGGTTGTTTTTGGGGCGCCGCGACGCGGGGTGAAACTGACCACTAAAACAAGAACAGAGACGTGCCCGATGATGACGGACGAGTGCCGGCCTTGCCGACCCGATCCGACGCGCGGCCGTCATAGCATGAAGTAGCCGGGATGGCGCTTCATCGTGGGATGCCATGAATTTCATTCTTTATTCGGACGTCAACGACAGCTCCATCAGTGCCAGTCTGGGGCGTCCGGAATACAGCTATTACTTTGTCCTCAAAGCCTATCGCCCGGTGCTGGAAAGCCTGGGGCGCGTGCACGTGGCCGGATCTGTCGCCGACGTCGATGTGATTTACCGGCAATTGCTCGCCGCAGGTGAAGACACTGTGTTCCTGTCCTTCACCCCACCGCAGAAGACCCCGGTTGATCTGGAATGCCCGACGATTTGCGTGGTGGCCTGGGAGTTCGATTCGATCCCGAATGAACAATGGGACGACGATCCGCGTCAGGACTGGACACGCATGCTCGCGCGCCACGGCCGGGTCATCACTCTGTCGAGCCACACGGCAGCGGCCATCCGCCGCGCCATGGGCGAAGCGTTCCCGGTGCTGGTTTTGCCGACGCCGTTGTGGGACAGCTTCGCAACGATTCGTCAGCAACACCAACCTATGCCGGTCAATCCCGGGACTGCACTGGCGATCAAGGGCTGTATTTTCGATTCACGCACCCTCGGCCTGTCAGCCGATGCGCTGATCCCAACGCCAATCAGCCCTGAAGAGCAGGCGGCACTGGCCGCAGCAATTGAAGCCGCGCGCCCGCCACCGTTGACGTTCAAACGCCGACTGGTCATTGCTCGACATTATCTGCGCCTGTGGGTGCTGGATCTGGGACACGAGCAGGCGGAACCAGTGCCACGGGTGAAATTTCTGCACAACTGGTACTGGGAGGGCATTCGCGATCTGCTGCCGGACGCTTTGCATGGCTGGCTGCAACAGCGTTGGCCTGAGGTGTGCGGCGCTGCGCCGGTGCCCGTGATCGAACCGGCGCCACTCGATCTGCCGGACACCTCATCGGTGGTCGAAACCACAGTCGAGGGTGTGGTGTACGTCTCGGTATTCAATCCCAAGGATGGCCGCAAGAACTGGCATCGACTGATCAGCGCATTCTGCTGGGCGTTCCGCGAAACGCCCGACGCGACGCTGGTGCTCAAGATCACCCAGAATGATCTGGCGTCCTATTACAACGAGTTGATGACCCTGCTGGCGCAACTCACACCGTTCGCCTGTCGGGTCGTGGTGATGCACGGTTACCTCGACGACGCGCAGTACGCCAGGCTCTATCAGGCGGCCAGTTTCTACGTCAACGCGTCACGTTGCGAAGGGCTATGCCTGCCCTTGATGGAGTTCATGTCCAGCGGTAAACCGGTGATCGCCCCCGATCACACGGCGATGGAAGATTACATCGATGACTCGGTGGCGTTCGTGGTCAGGTCCAGTGAAGAGCTGACGATCTGGCCGCAGGACACGCGGATCATCTACCGCACGCTGCGGCACCGCCCCGACTGGGGCTCGCTGAAAAACGCCTACGAAAACAGCTATCGAATGGCCAAGGCCCAGCCGCAGGAGTATCAGCGGATGTCTGCCGCCGCCGTCGCGCGCATGCAGCAATACTGCGCCTTCGCGCCGGTGCGCAAACGGCTCGCGGAGTTCTTTGCGCTGACAGCAGGCCCCACCGATGCTGCGCCTGTGACGGATAACGCCTCATGCTGATCATCATTCATTCGGAAACCAACCGGCACACCATTGCGCAGAACCTCGGGCGTTCGGAGTACAGCTATTACTTCGTGCTCAAGGAGTATCGTCCGGTGCTCGAACGCATCGGTCGGGTCGTGGAAGTGGCCGATCCGCAGACAGAAGTCGATGCTCTGTATCTGGAATGTCTGAGCCGTGGCGAGCCCTGCGTGTTTCTGTCGTTCTCGCCGCCGCATCGCACTCCCGTTCACCTGGCCTGTCCGACGCTGCCGGTGTTTGCGTGGGAGTTCAGCACGATCCCCAATGAAGCCTTTGCGGGCGAGCCGCGCAATGACTGGCGTAGCGTCTTGCATGCCTGTGGCGCAGCGATCACCCACTCCAGCTACACGGTCAATGCCGTGCACGAGGCGATGGGTGCCGAGTACCCGATCGTCGCGGTGCCGGCGCCGGTCTGGGACCGCTTTGCTGCCCGTGGCGCGAAAATGCCCGAGCAAGCCCTGGCCACCGCCTACAGCCTGACGATCAAAGGTCTGGTCGCGGACAGCCGCACCCTCAATCTGAATGCATTCGGGCCGGCGCACCTGCGCAGCGGCGACGGCATCGACTTCGCCGCGCCGGCCTCCGAGCAGACGCTGGTGCTTGACGGCGTGGTTTATACCTCGGTGTTCAATCCCGGTGACGGGCGCAAGAACTGGGAAGACATGCTCAGCGCTTTTTGCGTTAGTTTTCGCGATGTCGAAGACGCGACGCTGGTGCTCAAGCTCACTCACCACGACGCCGAAGAAGCGCTCAGAGATATCCTCCATCATTTGTACAAAAACCAGTCTTACCGCTGCCGCATCGTTCTGATCTACGGTTACCTTGCCGATCCGGACTACGAGCAACTGGTGCAGGCCACGCGGTATGTGGTCAATACCTCCTACGGCGAAGGTCAGTGCCTGCCGCTGATGGAGTTCATGTCCTGCGGCAAGCCGGCGGTGGCGCCGCGTACCACGGCGATGATCGATTACCTGAGCACCGCGAATGCCTTTCTCATCGAGTCCACGGATGAGCTGACAGCCTGGCCTCACGACCCGCGCAAGGCCTTTCGAACCCTGCGTTACGTGACCAACTGGACCTCGTTATGCGAGGCCTATCGGGCCAGTTACGATGTCGCGAAAAACCAGCCGCAGCGCTATGCCGATATGTCCGCGCAGGCAGTCGACAGTTTGCAGGCGTTCTGCAGCCAGGCTGTGGCTGAACAGCGTTTGCGAGGGTTTCTGACGCAGTTGTTCGAGCATCGTGCGCCTGCTTTGGAAGCTCCCCAAGCATGAACGCCAAGCGCATCATGGACGTTGAAGTCCTGCGTGCGGTCGCGGTGCTCGCGGTGTTGTTCCACCATTTGCCGGACAATCTGTTCACTGACCCGGTGCCGTCGCTTGCCCGGATCCACGAATGGGCGCAGACGTGGTGGGGCGTCGACCTGTTTTTTGCGATCTCCGGTTTTGTCATCGCCCGCAGCTTGATCCCGGTGCTGCAAGGCTGCACGACGGGTCAGGAGCGCTGGCAACAGGTGCGCCATTTCTGGCTGCGCCGGGCTTTTCGCCTGTTGCCTTCGGCCTGGTTATGGCTGGCGGTGATCCTGCTGGCCTGTGTGTTTTTCAACCGGTCCGGTGCGTTCGGTACGCTGTCCGCCAATCTTCAGGCGACCTTGGCCGGGGTACTGCAATACGCCAATTTCCGCTTCGCCGACAGCTTTTTCCAATACGAATACGGCAGCAGTTTCGTCTACTGGAGCCTGGCGCTGGAGGAGCAGTTCTACCTGCTCTTTCCGTTGCTGATCCTGTTGTTTCGCCGACACCTGGTCTGGGCATTGCTGGCGCTGGTGGCGGTGCAGATTCTGACTGTGCGCACGCCTTTGCTGATGGTAGTACGCACCGACGCGCTGGCCCTTGGCGTGCTGTTGGCGATGTGGAGTGCGCAGCCGGGTTATCAGCGCTGGCAGCCCTCGTTCTTGCGCCGACCATGGCTTGGCATTTCAGCCTTGATTGTCATTGCAGCGCTGTTGAGCTTCATGGCGACCGACCGTTTTACCTTGGCCAGTTTCCGCATCGGTTCGATCGCCGTGCTCAGTGCGCTGCTGGTCTGGATCGCCTCGTACAACTGTGACTACCTGATGCCTGCCGGACGCTTGCAGCGGTTGCTGGCATGGATCGGCAGCCGCTCCTACGGTATCTACCTCATTCACATTCCGGCGTATCTATTGGTGCGTGAACTGATCTTTCGCTTGCAGAGCAGTGGCCTGCCGAGCCCCGCCGGACATCCCATCATTACGATGCTGATTGCCTTTGGCCTGATCGCGCTCCTCAGCGAACTCAACTACCGCGTGGTCGAAATGCCGATGCGCAATCGCGGTGCTGCACTGGTCAAGCGCCTCGACACCTCCCGAACTGCAGTTACCTCACCCGGAGCCACCTCATGCTGAGCTTTTTGAAGAAACTCTCGGCGATAACGCCTGCACAGACTGCAGCAGAACCGGTCGCTGCGGTTGCCGACAAGGTTGATCCGTACTCGCTCGGCCTTTACGACGCGAAACTCAGCGGCTGGTACAACCAGGCAACCCACGAGCTGTACACGGGATTCCCTGTGAGTGCCGACGATACGTTGCTTGATGTCGGCTGCGGTGATGGCGGCAACGTGCACTTCTGCGGTATGCGCGGAGCGAAGATCATTCTTGCCGATATCGATGGGGCCAAGGTCGAAGCCACCCGCCAGCGTCTGAGCGACACGCCGGCCCGGGACATCGAATGCCACATTACCGACTGCAACCCGCTACCGATCGCCGACGCAACGGCGACGCGTGTGGTCTCCACCGAGGTGATCGAGCATGTTGATGATCCCGCGCAGTTTCTTGCCGAACTGGTGCGTGTCGGCAAGCCGGGCGCTTTGTATCTGCTGAGCGTGCCGCATCCCAGCTCCGAGGACCTGCAAAAGGACATCGCCGCGCCGGAGTATTTCCAGAAACCCAATCACATACGCATTATCAGCGAAGACCAGTTCAAGGCCATGGTCAGCGAGGCCGGGCTGGAGATCATCAGCCACAGTAAATATGGCTTCTACTGGTCGATGTGGATGATGTTGTTCTGGGAAGCCAAGGTCGATCTCAGCAACCCCGATCACCCGATGCTCGAGCACTGGGCCAATACCTGGCAAGCGGTGCTGGATTCCCCGCGCGGCGCGCAGATCAAGCAGGCGCTGGATGCGGTGGTGGCCAAGAGTCAGGTGATTATCGCGCGCAAGCCTGCGGCATCCCTGTAGGCGCTACGGCACGCTGCGATCTTTTGATCTGGAGTCTTGAAGCAAGATCAAAAGATCGCAGCCTCGTTTCACTCGTCAGCTCCTACACGGTTTTTGTGTAACCTTGCAGCCCTGTGGTTTCAGGGATTTTCAAGGTATGCGGTTGATTGTGTGTCTGTTCCTTGGCGTCTTGCTGGCAGGTTGCGAGCAACACGTCGCGCCGGCCCTCGACCAGCAACTCTACGTCTGGCAGCGCCAATGGACACCGGCGCATGAACCGGCATTGCGTGACAGTCGCGATGATTTCTCGACGCTGCGCGTACTGGCATTGCAGGCCTTTCCCGGCGAGCGGTGGAGCAGGGCGCGGGTTGATCCAGCCTTGTTGAGAGCCGATGGCCGGCCGTTGATTGCAGTGATTCGCCTTGATGGTCAGCTGCAATCACTGGACCAGCAGCAGGTCACCGCGCAGATTCTGCAAGTCATCGCCGATTGGCAGGCGCAGGGCCTCACGTTGAGCGGCGTCGAGATCGATCACGACGCCGGTACAGCACGGCTGCATGCGTATGCCCAATTGCTCAAAGATCTGCGCGCGACCTTGCCGCCATCGTTGCCTTTGAGCATCACCGCACTGCCGGCCTGGCTCGACAGCGCGCACTTGCCGGCGCTGTTGCAGAGCGTCGACAGCAGCGTGCTGCAAGTCCACGCCGTGAGCGATCCGCGACTGGGTCTGTTCGATCCCGAGCAGGCGTTGAAATGGGCCAAGGCCTGGGCACGTATCAGCGACAAACCCTTCTATCTGGCGCTGCCGGCCTACGGCGTTGCGCTGTTGAGCGATGACGGTGGCGCGCCGGTAGTGGAAAGCGAAGTGCAACTGGAGCGCGGCGGGCAGCGCCGGGAGTTGCTCGCCGATCCGCAGCAACTCAGCCAATTGGCCAAGACCTTGCGCGAGGATCCGCCCGAGCATCTGGCCGGGCTGATCTGGTTTCGCCTGCCGCTGGCCAACGATCGTCGCGCCTGGAGCCTGACTACTTTGCGCGCCGTGGCGCGGGGCGATGTGCTGAAGAGTCATCTGCATCTGTCATTCAAAGGGCAGGGCGGACTCTATGACATCCAGCTCGATAACCGCGGCAATCTCGACAGTCCGTGGCCCGCGCAAATCACGCTGAAGGCGCAGGATTGTGCAGGCGCCGATGCGCTCGCCGGTTACTCGTTGCAACAAAGTGCCAATCTGCTTACCTTCACCCGCCTGCGTGACGGCCGCTTGCCGGCGGGCGGGCAGCGCGCTGTCGGTTGGGCGCGTTGTGCATATATTGATCAAGGAGGTTCGCATGTTGACCCGTAACTGGCCCCGCCATCTGCTCTGCCTGAGCCTCAGCCTGCCGCTGGGTTCGGCGCTGGCCTGCGGCCCGGACTTCCCGATGCGCTTGCTCGACAACCGCGCGCAGACCCTCGCCGATCTGCCCGAAGGCAGTTTCAGCTTCGAAATCAGTCGCCTGGGTAAAACCATTGCCGGGCTGAAAAACGTCACCGCAGCGACCCATAACCCCAACGACTATGCCGAAGACAACGCGTCAGAGCTGGCCCGCGAACAGGCTGAGCAGGTGGGCCTGAGCGCTGAGCAATACGCGGTGGTCAAGCGCCTGCGTGGGCTCAGCGATGCGCGTCAGGCCGAGGAGCAGGGCGCCAGTCTGCCGGCGGAAATACGTTTGTACGTCGCCGGCGCGGTGGCCTTTGCCACCGGTGATCATCAATTGGCCAGTGAGTATTTCAACAAGGTGCTGGCCCTGCCGGCAGACCAGCGTCCGTTGCGCAGCACGTGGGCGGCGTATTCCCTCGGGCGCATTGCCTTCGCCATGAGCAACGGGGCGCACGACCGCATCGAAACGCTGGAGCAGGCGCGCGATGCCTTCCGCCAGGCACGGCAACTGAGCATCGACGGCTTCAGCGATCCGCTGGAACTGGGCGTTGCCAGCCTTGGTGAAGAGGCACGGGTGTTGCGCAGCGCGGGCGACTGGAGCGGCGCCATCGAACTGTACGAAGCACAGAACCTGCACGGTTCGGCCGTCGGTTACACCTCGCTCAAGCAACTGATGAACGAACTGGCCGAATTGCCGGAATCTCAGCTGGCCAAACTGCTGCAGCAGCCAGCGGTGCAGCAACTGGTCACGGCGTCGCTGGTCAGCCGTCAGGGCTGGTCATTTGGCGAGCAGCCGGCCAACGAAAAGAAATTGGTAGCGCTGTTGCAGAACAGCACCCGTGGCAGCCTCGACAATGCCGATCGACTGGCGGCGATGAGTTATCAACAGGGCGACTACGCGTCTGCCAAGGCCTTTCTGGTAAACGCCGGGGACGGCGGACTGGCCTGGTGGCTGCGGGCAAAACTGGCAGTGCGTGACGGCGACACGACTGCCGCCGCTGCCGCCTACGCCAAAGCCGCCCAGGCCTTTCCGCAGAATGAAGACTGGGGATATCGCCGCACGCCGGACTGGGCGTTTGAAACGGTGCAGCCCAAATGTCGGGTGGAAGGCGAAAGCGCGATCCTGGCGCTGCAACGCGGCGAATACCTGCAAGCATTCGTGCAGCTGTATCGCAGCAACAGCCTTTACTGGTTCGATGCCGCCACCGTTGCCGAGCGGGTGCTGACGGTCGATGAGCTCAAGCGGTACGTCGATGAGAACGTGCCGGCGCCGCCGCCATTGACGCAGCAAGAGCGCGATAACTATGTGCCGCTGTCGGTGGCCGCCAACCTGCGCAATCTGCTCGGTCGGCGCTTGCTGCGTGAGGGCCGTTACGAGGAAGCGGTCGGTTATTTCGCCAGTGACGATCTGCAGCACAAGGCCCGGCTCTATGGCGAGCAACGGCTCAAGGCCGAGTCGGCGTGGTGGCCGAGCAAACGCGCCAGTGCGTTGTACAACGCCGCATGGACGGCCCGGGAGTGGGGCATGGACATCCTCGGTTATGAGATGGCCCCTGATTACGCCACCTTCGGTGGCAATTACACGCTGGAGAGCACGAAGCTGGATGTCGGCCCGCTGATTTCCACGGCGGAAGTGCAGCGCCAGCAGGCCAGCGCCGCGCAACCGGATCAGCGTTATCACTATCGTTTTGTCGCCACGGCACTGGCCAGTCGCGCCGCCGATAACCTGCCGCACACCAGTCAGGCGTTTGCCGCCGTGTTGTGCAACGCGGCCGGCTGGAACAGCAGCCTTGAGGACCAGAGTGCGCTGTATCAGCGCTACGTCAAGGAAGGCCCTTATGTGCCGTGGGCGCAAGACTTCGGCAATCAATGCCCGTACCCGGACTTCGAAAATGCCGACAAGCGCTACGTCACCCAGGTGACCGATGCCGTGCGTGAAACGCTGCGGCCGTACAAGTGGCCGGTGCAGATCGGCGCGGTGCTGCTGGTCTCTGTTGCTGCGCTACTGCTGATCACCCGTCGTCAGCGCAAGGTGCGCAAAGGCTAGGCCTGTTGAATAAAGCTCAGGCGTACGGCGAAGCCAATCAACAGACTGCCGAACAGCCATTGCTGAACGCGCTGGGCGGTCGGACTGTGTTGCAGCCAACGGCCCAGAGCCGCGCCGGTCAGGGCAACCACGCTGTCGAACAGCAGGCCGACGCAGACCAGCACCAGGCCGAGCACGGCGAATTGGCTCAATACCGGCGCGCCGTGACTGACGATGAATTGCGGCAACAGCACTGAGCAGAACAGCAAAGCCTTGGGATTAAGCAGGTTGGTCAGCAAACCGCGACGGATCGCATCGCGCCACTGGCCGGGAACAGGTGCCTGCTCTTGGTTTTGCAGACGCGGTACCAGCGAGCTGCGCAAACACTGCATACCGATCCACAACAGATAGGCCGCGCCAGCGATGCGCACCACGTCAAACGTCCACGGCGCCGTTTTGAACAGCGCCGCCAGCCCCAGTGCCGCCAAGGCAACGTGACAGGCGCGGGCGATGGCCAGGCCCAGTGCGGTGGCCAGCGCCGCACCGCGACCTTGCCGAGCACCGGTTTGCAATAGCAGGATCATGTCCGGTCCCGGCAGTAGCAGAACCACAGCCAGCGTCAGAATAAACAGCCAAAGACTTGCCACATCACCCCCCGTTTTCGATGTCGATTTTCTCGCGCCAGTCTAGAGCGAGACGGTAGGGCAGGTGCTTGCGTAGTCGGCTTCAATTGTTCACAGCTTTGGCATAACCTGCTGGTTTTCAACCGTCAGACTATCGGGATCTGCCAAAGATGAAACTCGACGCCTATGACCGCAAGATTCTCGCCGCGCTGCAGCGCAACGGGCGCTTGAGCAATGTCGAGCTGGCAGAAGAAATCGGCCTGTCGGCCTCACCGTGTCTGCGGCGGGTGCGCATGCTGGAAGAGGCGGGGGTGATTCGAGGCTACCAGGCCAATCTGGATCGCGATGAAGTCGGGCTTGGGCTGACGGTGTTTGTCGGGGTCAAGGTCGAGCGGCACAACGAAGAACGCGCCGAGGCTTTTTATGCCGCCGTCACTGCACTGCCCGAGGTGGTCTCGGCGTTTCTGGTGTCCGGCGAATCGGACTTTTTGTTGCAGGTAGTGGTGCCTGACTTGCGCGCTTATGACCGCTTTGTCAGCGGCCATCTGCTCAAGCTTCCGGGTGTGAGCGATATTCGCAGCAACTTCGCCATCCACACGGTGAAAGCGCCGGGGGCGTTGCCGTTGGGGCATCTGCCGGTGTAGACCGGGTGGCACCTTTCGCGAGCAGGCTCGCTTCCACAGGGGGAACGCATTCCAAAGTGGGAGCGAGCCTGCTCGCGAAGACGGCGGCAAGGTTTGGAACCTACATCTGCGTCGCCATCCCCTCGACATTCATCGCTGCCTGCCGCAATGCTTCCGAACGCGTCGGGTGCGGATGGCAGGTCAGGGCAATGTCCTCGGCCGAGGCGCTGAACTCCATCGCCACACAGAACTCGCCGATCATCTCGCTCACGCTCGGCCCGACCAGATGCACGCCGAGCACTTCGTCCGTGCGCTCGTCGGCGAGGACTTTGGCAAAGCCTTCTGTTTCGTGATTGATCTTCGCCCGGCTGTTGGCGGTGAAGGGAAACTTGCCGACCATGTAGGCGCGGCCCTCGGCCTTGAGCTGTTCTTCGGTCTGGCCGACGCTGGCCAGCTCCGGTTGGGTGTAGATGACGTTGGGGATCAGCGCGTAATTGACCTCGCCAGCCTTGCCGTGGATCTGCTCGACGCAGGCCATGGCCTCGTCTTCAGCCTTGTGCGCGAGCATCGGGCCGGACGTGACGTCGCCGATCACCCAGACCCCGGCGGCTTCGGTGCGATGTTGCTTGTTGGCGAGCATGCCGCGTTTGTCGGCACTCAGGCCGACGTTCTCCAGCCCCAGGCCCTTGGTGTACGGCCGGCGCCCGATGGCCACCAGCACATAGTCGGCTTCGATCAGCTCAGCCGTGCCACCGGCGGCAGGCTCGACGCTCAGCTGCACGCCTGTGGCGGAGCTGGTGGCGCTGGTGACCTTCGAGCTCAGTTTGAAGGCAATGCCTTGTTTGCTCAGTGCGCGCTGCAAGGTCTTGCCGGCCTCGCCATCGACGCCGGGGCAGATCCGATCAAGGTATTCGACCACGGTGACCTGCGCGCCGAGTCGGCGCCATACCGAACCCAGCTCCAGGCCGATCACCCCGGCACCAATGACCACCAGATGTTTGGGCACTTCACTCAACGACAGCGCGCCGGTGGAATCGAGGATGCGCTGGTTGTCGATCTCGACGCCGGGAAGGGGAGTGGGTTCGGAGCCGGTGGCAATGATGATGTCCTTGGCGCTGAGTTCGCTCTTGTTGCCTTGGGCGTCGGTCACCGTCACTTTGCCCGGGCCGTCGATATGGCCCCAACCCTTGATCCAGTCGACTTTGTTCTTGCGAAACAGAAATTCGATGCCCTTGGTCAGGCCGGCGACGCTTTCGTCCTTCTGCTTCATCATCTGCGCGAGGTTCAGCGTCGGTTTGACCTCGATGCCGAGATTGGCGAACTCTGTCCCCACCGCAGCGGCGTACAGCTCCGACGCGTGCAGCAAGGCTTTGGACGGCATGCAACCGACGTTCAGACAGGTGCCGCCGAGGGTTGCACGTCCTTCGACGCAAGCGGCCTTGAGCCCGAGCTGGCCGGCGCGGATCGCCGCGTTATAACCGCCGGGGCCGCCGCCCAGAATTACCACGTCATAGTTGCTCATGCGCTTGCTCCAGATTGCTCGATGGGGATAGCCAAGATTAGTCGTGATAAAAATTATGTGCGTAATATGAGCTTCGTCGAACATTTCGGTCAAGGCTTCAGGCAAGCGACAGCTGCGGCATCTTTGAATAGATGCAATTGTGTACGAATATTTCACAGTGTCCGTTATATCGTAACGCTATGAACGCTGAGGCTACATTTTCGGGGTGTTATGCAAGTCGATCTTGAGTTGGACGCCACGCCAGTCACCGGGCTGCCGCGCTTTCAGCAAGCAGCTGCGCAGTCACGCAAATTACGTCGGCTGGCTTATGGACTCGGCGCATTGGTCGGTTTGGGCTGGGTGCTGGCGTTTTTCGTCGGCCTGTTTGCGCCGCAGTCCCTGTGGTTACCGTTGTTGGTCAATCAGAGCGCGGCGTTGCTGGTGCTGGTCGCCGGGTTGCAATCGGCGTGGTGGGTGACGCAATGGCGCGCGCGGGTGATGCATCCGCCCGCTTCGCAATCGACCGTCATGGAAGAGGGCGGCGCAGCCGAGGGCTGGTACGAAAGGCTTCTGGAGCGCTTGAGTCAGCAGAGCCGCCATCTGCTTGGACAAATCGGCGCGCCGACATTGTGGCTCGGCGGCTGGGCGTTGCTGGTTCTGCTTGGTATTGAGCAGGTGTGGAATCTCACGTTGCCTGCGGCGGCCTTGGGGCTGTCGGCGAGCATCGGTGCGGCATTGGCGTTGTTGCTGGCGTTTGCCCTGCTGGTGCTGGAGCGGCAACTGGCGCAGGTACCGCCGGCGCAATGGCCGGAAGCGGCTGCGCTGGCACAACTGACCCGGGCGGTGATCATCACCCTGTTGATCGGTGCGCTGTGTCTGTTGTTTGCCAGCGAAAGCGCAGTCTGGCCGGTACGCGTGGCGGTGCTCAGCGCAGTCCTGCCAATGTTGGTTACCGTCGAACTGTTGTTGCGCGCGGTGCTGTCTGTTTTCAGCCCGCGCCGCGAACAACTCGAACCGACCCTGCTGGCGCGCAGTTTTATCGCCGATATGCTGCGTTGGCCGCCGCAGCCGTGGCTGGCGTTACAGCATGAAATGCACAACCGTTTCGGCATCGATTTGCGCCAGATCTGGGCCTTCAGTTACATGCGCCGGGCCTTGTTGCCAGTGTTGGCGGTGGTCGCCCTTAGCGGTTGGCTGCTGACCGGCGTACATGAAATTCCCCTGCAAGGTCGCGGCATCTATGAGCGCTTCGGTAAACCGGTACAGGTTTTCGGCCCGGGTTTGCATAGCGGGTTGCCTTGGCCATTGGGGCGTGTGATCTCCGTTGAAAACGGCGTGGTCCATGAACTGGCAACCAGTGTCGGCGACAAGCCAATCGCCGTGCAGTCCGATTCCGCTGAAGGCCCGGCGCCGCTGACCGCCAACCGTTTGTGGGACGCCAGCCACGTCAACGACAAATCCCAGGTCATCGCCAGCAGCCGCGGCGCGCAACAGGGCCTGCAAATCGTCAACATGGACGTGCGCTTCGTTTATCGCATCGGTTTGAACGACGAGGCGGCGCTCGCCGCGACCTATAACAGCGCCGATGTACCGACGCTGATTCGCAGCGCCGCCAGCCGCATTCTGGTTCACGATTTTGCCTCGCGCACCCTCGACGGTCTGCTCGGCGACGACAGGACAGGGCTGGCCGAGGAAATCGGTCGCGCGGTGCAAAGCGATCTGAACAGATTGAACAGTGGCGTGGAGATCCTTGCCACAGTCGTCGAAGCGATTCATCCACCGGCCGGCGCGGCGAATGCCTATCACAGTGTGCAAGCGGCGCAGATCGGCGCGCAGGCGTTGATCGCTCGCGAACGCGGGGCGGCTGCGCAGGCCACTAACGAGGCGCAGTTGCAGGCGAGCGCGGCGCGGGATCAGGCAACGGCAAATGCGCGGGAGATCAGTGCCGCTGCGCAAACGGCAGACCTGAAATTCAGCGCCGAACAGAAAGCGTTCGCCAGTGCTGGCCAGGCGTTCGTGCTGGAGCAATACCTCAGCCAGCTCAGTCAGGGCTTGAGTAAAGCGAGGTTGCTGGTGCTCGACCATCGACTTGGCGGGAGCGCAAATGCGCCAACCATCGATCTGCGTACTTTCACACTGCCGACTGATCCGTCGCCCGCCCGTACCACCGCTCAACCAGGAGCCACCCATTGAGCCAGTCGCCTGTTCATGACGTTCACGACCACAGCGGCCACGACCACGGCCACGGCGGGCATCACCATCATCATGGTCATCATCACCATCACGGCGAGGTGCCAGAAGCCGGACCATTTCCATGGCGGCGTATGGCCTGGGCTGCGTTGCTGGTGGCGTTTGCCATTGCCGCCGCGAGTCTGGTGCAAGTGCGCTCCGGCGAAGCCACGGTCATCACCCGTTTCGGAAATCCGTCGCGGGTATTGCTTGATCCCGGTTTGAGCTGGCGCTGGCCTGCGCCGTTCGAAGCAGCGATTCCGGTGGACTTGCGTCTACGTACCACCTCAAGTGGTTTGCAGGACGTCGGCACCAAGGACGGTTTGCGCATCATCGTTCAGGCCTACGTGGCGTGGCAGGTGCAGGGTGATCCTGAACACGTGCAGCGTTTCATGCGTGCCGTGCAGAATCAGCCGGATGAAGCGGCGCGGCAGATTCGCACCTTTGTCGGTTCGGCACTGGAGACTTCGGCCAGCAGTTTCGATCTGGCCAATCTGGTTAACACTGATGCTAAACAAGTGCGCATCGGCGATTTTGAAGCGCAGTTGCGTCAGCAGATTGACCAACAGTTGCTCGCCACTTATGGCGTGCGCGTGGTGCAGGTCGGTATCGAGCGGCTGACTTTGCCCTCGGTCACGCTCAGTGCAACCGTCGATCGCATGCGCGCCGAGCGTGAAACCATTGCTACCGAACGTACAGCGATCGGCAAACGCGAAGCGGCGCAAATTCGCTCCGCCGCCGAGCGCGATGCGCGAATCGTCCAGGCTGATGCAACGGTGAAAGCCGCTGACATTGAAGCGCAATCGCGAGTCGAGGCTGCGCAGATTTATGGTCGCGCCTACGCCAGCTCGCCGCAGCTTTACAACCTGCTGCGCTCGCTCGATACCCTCGGCACCATTGTCACACCGGAAACCAAACTGATTCTGCGCACCGATGCCGCACCTTTCCGCGTATTGGTCGACGGCCCACCGATGCTCGACAACAAAGCCGGATCGCAGCCATGAGCGAAGAAGTTCCACGTGGAACACATGCGTTGAACAGTCCGTGGATTCAGGCCGGCCGTCTGACCTTCATCGCCTTGTATGCGATCACTTTTTTGGCCGCATTAGCATGGGCGGTCTCGAATGTCCGGCAGATTGATCCGCAAAACCGCGCAGTAGTACTGCACTTTGGCGCGCTTGATCGCGTTCAGAATGCCGGGCTGTTATGGGCGTGGCCGCAACCCTTTGAGCAGGTGATTCTGTTGCCGGCGGCTGATCGGGTGATCGAGCGTCGAGTGGAAAATCTGTTGCGCAGTGACGAGGCGCTGAAGGCTGACCGGGTGGCGTCCTTCGCTACGCCATTGAGCGATGCACTTGCCGGGTCTGGTTATTTATTGACCGGTGACGCCGGCGTAGTGCAACTGGACGTGCGAGTGTTTTACCAAGTCTCCGATCCCTATGCGTTCGTGTTACAGGGCGAACATGTGCTACCAGCGCTCGATCGGTTGGTGACGCGCAGCGCCGTAGCCCTGACCGCCGCGCGAGATCTCGACACCATTCTGGTCGCTCGCCCGGAATTGATCGGCGCCGACAATCAGGCAGCCGAGCGCCGTGAGCGATTGCGCGGTGATCTGGTGCAAGGCATCAACGCGCGTCTTGCTGAACTGAAGGCGAGCGGGCAGGGCATCGGTATCGAGGTGTCGCGGGTCGATGTGCAATCGAGTCTGCCGGAGCCAGCGATCACTGCTTTCAATGCGGTTCTGACGGCCAGTCAGCAGGCTGACAAAGCAGTGGCTAACGCGCGCACCGATGCCGAGAAACTTGCCCAGTCCGCCAACGAACAGGCAGACCGCACGCTCCAGGTGGCTCACGCGCAGGCAGGCGAGCGTCTTGCAAAAGCCTCAACCGATACCGCAACCGTCATGAGTCTGGCCAAGTCTGCCGACCCGCAAATGCTCCTGCGTCTGTATCGCGAGCGCATACCGAAGATCCTCGGTCAGGCCGGCTCGGTCACCACCGTCAATCCGAAAGACGATTCCCGGTTGATCATTCAAGGAGCCACTCAATGACCGCGACCACCGCTGCTCCAGGTTTGTTGTCCTCGATCGAACAACGTCGCGCCGCGCGCCAATTGACCCTGGCGATGCTTGCGCTCGGGCTGCTGGGTCTGGGGCTGGTCTGGCGCTGGACACTCCCGGAGCAAATCGGTGTCAGCCAACTGCTGCTCGGTTTCGCTTCTCTGCTCGTAGCGGTTCCGGTGATGCGATCGGCCTGGTACAGCCTGCGTTATCCAAGCCTGCACGGCATCACCGATCAATTGATTGCGCTGGCCATGCTCGGTGCCTGGGCAACCGGTGATCTGCTCACCGCGGCGTTGTTGCCAATCATCATGATCTTTGGCCATGTGCTGGAAGAGCGTAGCGTCATCGGTTCCCAGGAAGCGATCAATGCGCTTGGCCGGCTGACCCGCAGCCATGCGCGCAAGCTGCAAGCGGACGGTTCGATCATCGAAGTGGACAACCGCACGCTCAGCGCCGGCGATGTTGTCGAGGTGCGGGCCGGTGATCGGGTGCCGGCGGACGGTCGGGTATTGTCCGGCCAGGCGAGTCTCGATACGGCGTCGATTACCGGTGAATCGGTACCGGTGGAAGCGGGCGTCGGCATGCTGGTGTTCGGCGGCGCGATCAACCTCGATGGATTGCTGCGCGTCGAAGTCACCCGCACCGGCGACGAATCCACCTTGGGCAAAGTCATCGCCCTGATGCAAAACGCCGAGCGCTCGAAACCGCCGATCACGCGATTGCTCGAACGCTATGCCGGCAGTTACATGTTGCTGGTCTTGCTGCTGGCGGCGGTGACCTGGTTCGTCACCCATGATGCACAGGCGATGCTCGCGGTGTTGGTGGCGGCGTGTCCGTGTGCTTTGGTGCTGTCGGCGCCGGCCACGGCGATTGCCGGTGTCGCCGTCGCCGCGCGTCACGGGATTCTGATTCGCAGCTCGGCGTTCCTCGAAGAACTCGCCGATCTGACCTCGCTGGTGGTCGACAAGACCGGCACGCTGACTTACGGCACGTTGCGTTTGCAGTCGATCGACAGCCTGAATGCGGACGCTGCCGAAGTGCAGACACTGGCCGCCAGTCTTGGCGCGGCGAGCAGTCATCCGGTGAGCCGGGCACTCGCCGGGATGGCCGATCAGGAAGCCTATTGGCCTCTGACCAACATCCATGAGCGCCAAGGCTTGGGCGTAGTGGCGACGACAGAGAAGGGCGAAGCTGCGCTCGGTCGTCCAGAGTTGTTCGCGCAACTGGGCATCACAACGCCCCTCGTTCCTGAACACGATAGCCCGATTGCCGGCCTGGCTTTGAACGGTGAATTCCTCGCCTGGCTGCTGCTAGCAGACAGCATCAAACCGGAAGCGCGCTTTGCCTTGAGCGAATTGCGCGAACTGGGGCTGGGACGCCAACTCCTGCTGACGGGGGATCGTCAGAGCGTCGCGCGAACCTTGGCGCAGGAAGTCGGGCTGAATGAAATCCAGGCGCAAGCGCTCCCGGAGGACAAACTCAATCGCGTGCTCAAGGAAATCGATCACGGCTTCCGCCCGATGGTGGTCGGTGACGGCATCAACGATTCACTCGCGCTCAAGGCCGGCGTGGTCGGCGTGGCGATGGGCGCTGGCGGGGCCGATATTGCTCTGGCTTCAGCGGACATTGTGTTGATCGGCAGCGACTTGCGTCGCCTCGGTACTTGCGTGCGCTTGAGTCGTCAGTGCCGGCGTACTTTGCAGGTCAATGTGATCATCGGTCTCGGCTGGACCCTGGCGATCGTGGTCTTCGCGGCTTTCGGTTGGCTTGGCGCGGCCGGGGCGATGATCGCGGCTCTGCTGCATAACCTGAGTACCTTGTTGGTGTTGGGCAACGCCGGACGTTTGCTGCGCTTTCAGGAGCCATTGCTCAGGCTCGACCCTCAGGCTAAATGAAAGAAAATTCATCGAACCGCAGAGTACGCAGGCAGTCATCTATCGTAAGGCACGTCGCCTGTGGCGTTCAGCCGATGTGCCGATCACGATAGACAAGGCCGATCGAATCGATAGCCTGCTATTTTTCAAGGTTGGTCTACCCTCAGATCAGACGTCTGAAACAAGGGGGGATTTTCCATGCTCGCGCAACTTCCACCGGCCTTGCAGAACCTGCAGTTACCGCTTCGCCTGCGACTCTGGGACGGCCACGAGTTCAATCTGGGGCCGACGCCGAGCGTAACCATCGTGGTCAAGGACCCGCAGATGGTCACTCAATTCACCCACCCAAGCCTGGATGCGCTGGGTGCGGCGTTCGTCGAAGGCAAACTGGAACTGGAGGGCTCGATTAGCGAGGTCATCCGGGTTTGCGATGAGTTGAGCAATGCGCTGCTCGACGAAGACGAAGACAGTCAGCCGGTGCGCGCGCAACACGACAAGGACACCGACGCCAAAGCCATCTCCTATCATTACGACCTGTCGAATGCCTTTTATCAGCTGTGGCTGGACAGCGACATGGCGTATTCCTGTGCCTATTTCGAAACCGGCAGCGAAACCCTCGAACAGGCGCAGCAAGCCAAATTCCGCCATCTGTGCCGCAAGCTGCGCTTGCAGCCGGGCGAATATTTGCTGGATGTTGGTTGTGGTTGGGGCGGTCTGGCGCGGTATGCGGCGCGAGAGTTTGGCGTCAAAGTGTTTGGTATTACCTTGAGCAAGGAACAATTGGCCCTGGCGCAGGAGCGAGTCAAAGCCGAAGGGCTGGACGATCAGGTCGAACTGCAATTGCTCGACTATCGCGATTTGCCGCAGGACGGCCGCTTCGACAAGGTTGTCAGCGTCGGCATGTTCGAACACGTCGGACACGCCAATCTCGCCGAATACTGCAAAACCCTGTTTGGTGCGGTGAAGGAGGGCGGCCTGGTAATGAACCACGGCATTACCGCCAAGCACACCGATGGCCGCCCGGTTGGACGTGGCGCAGGCAACTTCATCGAAAAATACGTGTTTCCCAACGGCGAGTTACCGCATCTGGCGATGATCTCTGCCGAAATCAGTGAAGCGGGACTGGAAATTGTCGATGTCGAAAGCCTGCGCCTGCATTACGCGCGCACGCTCGATCACTGGAGCGAGCGACTGGAGGACAATCTCGAAACGGCGGCGAAACTGGTGCCTGAGCAGGCACTGCGTATCTGGCGTCTGTATCTGGCCGGTTGCGCGTATGCCTTTGCCCGGGGCTGGATCAATCTGCATCAGATCCTCGCTGTGAAAGCGCATCCGGATGGCAGCCACGAACTGCCTTGGACCCGCGACGACATCTACCACCCCTGAGACGGGGCGCTCAGAGTATCGGCGAAATCAGCCGGGCGATCCGCATGCCGACCTGTTGCAGGCGGTGGATCTCCCGGCTTTCTTCTTTGGCCACTTCATCGGCCAGGGCGAAATCGTCATTGAGCATTTGTTCCACGGCGGCGGCGAACTCACTGTCGACGGTCAGCAACATCACTTCGAAATTCAGGCGGAACGAGCGATTGTCCAGATTGGCGCTGCCGATGGCGCTGATTTCGCTGTCGATCAGCACGACTTTCTGATGCAGAAAACCCGGACGATAGCGGAACACCCGCACGCCGGCACGCACCGCCTCGAAGGCATACAGGCTGGAGGCGGCATAGACGATGCGATGATCAGGCCGCGACGGCAACAGCAGGCGCACATCGACACCACGCAACACCGCCAGCCTCAATGCCGCGAACACCGCTTCGTCCGGGACAAAGTAAGGGCTGGTGATCCATACGCGTTGCGTTGCTGCGTGAATGGCTTCGACGAAAAACAGCGAGCAGGTTTCGTAGGCATCCGCCGGGCCGCTGGCGAGCAATTGGCAAAGCACGCCATCCTCCGGGTATGTATCCGGAAGGATCAACGGCGGCAATGTGCGAGCAGCCCAGAACCAATCTTCGGCGAACGATTCCTGCATGCAGGCCACCACCGGCCCGCGGACTTTGACGTGGGTGTCACGCCACGGCGCTAATGGTGGCTTCTCACCCATGTATTCATCGCCGACGTTATGCCCGCCGACAAAGCCGACTACGCCATCAACCACAACGATTTTGCGGTGGTTGCGAAAGTTGACCTGAAAGCGGTTGAGCCAGCCGCTGCGCGTGGCAAAGGCTTTGACCTCGACGCCGGCGTCACGCAGCGCCTGCACGTAATGATGGGGCAGGGCATGGCTGCCGATGCGGTCGTAGAGCAAATGAATTGATACGCCTTCGGCGGCTTTCTGCAAAAGCAAATCACGCAAGCGCTGGCCGAGCCGATCGTCGTGGATGATGAAGAACTGGATCAGCACGGCTTCCTTCGCTTGTGCGATCGCCTGGAAAATCGCATCGAAGGTCGCGGTGCCGTTCACCAGCAGTTGCACCTCGTTGTTCGCCAGGCACGGCATGCGCCCCAGTTTCGGCATCGCGCGCAGTGAGGCGTAGGCGCTCGAAGCGCGAGCGGCCAGAGCCTCCTCCACCCATGGACGCCAGTTCAGTTCTGAAATGGCCAGGCGCATCTGCTCGTTGGCCTGGCGCCGGGCCTTGATGTAGCCATCGAAGGTACTGCGACCAAAGACCAGATACGGAATAAGCGTGAAGTAGGGAATGAAGATCAACGACAATGCCCAGGCGATCGAGCCTTGCGCTGTGCGCACGGTCAGCACCGCATGGATCGCAGCGATCGAACCGAGTGTGTGCAACAGGGCGATCAGGTAACCGAAAATGTGCGGTCCGAAAAAATCCATGGGGCAGCCTTGCTCCGCGAGATGCAATGCTTAACAGACCATGTTCTGCGGCGAATGTCTCTATTTAATCGGCGCATGAACCGACACAATCGGCCGGCGTCTAACGGCCACAACTGATCAGGAGTTACTCGATGAACGTTCGTCTGCTGGGTTTGGCGCTGGGCCTGGGTTTGGCATTACCGGTGGTTGCGCAGGCACAAATGCTGCAGCCGGGGTTGTGGGAAATGTCTTCGAGCAATCTGAAGGTCGATGATCAGGCCATGGACGTGCAATCGATCCTTGGCCAGATTCAAGGCCAGATCACCCCGCAGCAGCGCGCTGCGCTCGAGAAAAACGGCATCAATATTGGCGGCAAGGGGATCCGTGCCTGCCTGACGCCGCAGCAGGTGGCAACCAACGATATCCCGCTGGCCGATCCGCAATCGGGCTGCAAACAGCAGATCACCGAGCGCACCGGCAACCAGTGGAAATTCCGCTTCAGCTGTCCGAAAGCCCAAGGCACCGGTGTGGCGACATTCCTCAGTGACCGCGAATTCACCACCGTCGCCAATGGCACCTTCAACGCTATCGGCATCAACCAGAAGGGCAGCCTGGAAACCCGGGCAGTCTGGCTGGGTCAGGATTGCGGCACGGTAAAACCCCGCGCTTAAACCCCTCGCAGCGCTCCCACAGCTGGAACCCATTCCAACTGTGGGAGCGAGCTTGCTCGCGAATAGATCGGAAGTACACCTCAAGTCATGGCCGACTCAACGCCTTGTACAGCGTATTGAGGTTGTATTCGAACAGCCCGGTAAAGGTGCTCGCCGGTCCACTCGCCGCCAGTGCATCCGAGTACAGCGTGCCACCGATGTGTGCGCCGCTTTCATCCGCGATCTGCTTGAGTAGACGCGCGTCCTTGATGTTCTCCATGAACACCGCTTTGACCTTCGCCTGGCGAATCTGCGTGATCAGCGCAGCGACTTCGGCGGCGGAGGGTTCGCGTTCGGTGGACAAACCCTGTGGCGCGATAAAGTCGATGCCATAGGCCTGACCCAGATAGCCAAAGGCATCGTGGCTGGTGACGATATTGCGATTACCCGGCGGCAGCGCGCCGAGTTTGTTTTTGGCTTCGGCGAGCAGGGCATAGATCTGCTTGAGGTAGGTCTGGCTGTTGCGCTCGTAGTCAGGCTTGTTGGCCGGGTCGGCGGCGATCAGCGCCTTGGTGATGTTGGCGACGTACAACTCAGCGTTCGCCAGATTGTGCCAGGCGTGTGGATCCGGAACCGTTTCGCCGTCTTCATCGAGCGAACGTGGAATCACCCCGCGACTGGCACTGATCACCGTCGCCTTGCTGTCGGTGCTGGTCACCAGGCGATCCAGCCAAGGTTCGAAACCGAGGCCGTTCTTGATGATCACTTTGGCTTTGAGCAATGCCTTGGCATCGTCCGGTGTTGGCTCGTAGGTGTGCGCATCGGCGTCCGCGCCGACCATGTTGGTAATCTGCACGTGCTCGCCGCCGACCTGATGAACCATGTCGGCAAGGATGCTGAAGCTGGTGACCACCGGCAGTTTTTCGGCGGCCGACAAGGACATCGACAGCATCAGGCTGAACAGCACGAGTAGAGCGCGCATCGGGAAACACCTCATTGGGATGTGAGCAAAGGCGGGCGGCGCAGCAAACCGTGAACCGGTCCAAACACCACCGACAGCAGATAGCCGACCCCCGCGACCAGCACGATGGCCGGGCCGCTGGGCAGCGAGTAGTAGAACGACAGCAGCAAGCCCAGCCACACAGACACGCAGCCCATGACGGCGGCGACGGCAATCAGTATCGGCAGACGACGACTCCAGAATCTCGACGCGGCAGCCGGAAGCATCATCAGTCCCACTACCATCAGCGCGCCGATGGCCTGAAAACCGATCACCAGATTCAGCACGACCAGAGTCAGGAACACGCCATGAGCCAGTGGCCCGAGACGACTGACTGTGCGCAAGAACAGCGGGTCGAGTGTGTCCAACAGCAGGGGTTTGTAGATCGCCGCCATGGCCATGAGGCTGATGGCCGAGACCCAAAGCATGCCGGTCAGCGTCGGTCCATCCACGGCTAGCGCCGAACCGAACAGCAAGTGCAGAAGGTCGAGGCGCTTGCCGGCAATACCGAGAATCAGCACGCCGCTGGCGAGTGAAATCGGATAGATCGCGGCGAGACTGGCGTCCTCGCGCAAACCCGTACGCCGGGTTATCCAGGCTGCAAGTCCGGCCATACTCAGGCCGGCGCCGAGGCCGCCGAGCGTCAGGGCAGGAAGGCTCAAACCGGCAAACCAGAATCCCAGCGCTGCACCAGGGAGAATGCCGTGGGCGACAGCGTCGCCGATCAGGCTCATCCGTCTGAGAATCAGAAACACGCCCAAGGGCGCCGTGCTGCACGCCAACACTAAGCCGCCTAGCAAGGCCCGGCGCATGAACACAAACTCGCTGAACGGCTGCCAGAAATGGCTGACGGTGGCGAGCATCAGGCGACCTGCATGTGCGGTGTCGGCTGGATCAGTTCTCGGCTGGTTCCGTACACGCAGTGGCCGTTTTTGATCAGCAGCGTATGCGGAACATGTTCTCGTACCGCCGCCAGGTCATGGCAGACCACGACCAGTGTCCGGCCCTCGGCGTGCCAGTGGTGAATGTGTTGCCAGAGCAATTGCTGGCCGAGATCGTCGAGTGCGGCGTGCGGTTCATCGAGCAACAGCACCGGGGCGTCAGCGAGGCTCAGTCGTGCGAGCAGGGCACGTTGTAGCTCACCGCCGGACAGGGCCATCAACGGACGCTGTTCGAGGCCACTCAAGTGCCAGTCTTCCAATGCGTTTTTCAGTCGCTGCGTGCGCAGTTGCGTCGACAGCCGGCGGCCCCAGAAACCTGCGGCGATGAGTTCTTCCAGGTTTATTGGAAATTGCCGATCCAAGTGCTGCTGTTGCGGCAGAAAGGAAATTCCGCTTTGGCGTGGAACAGCCATTTCCACTTTGCCAGCGAGAGGCTTCTGCAATCCGGCAATGACCTTTAGCAGGCTGCTTTTGCCGCAGCCGTTGGCGCCGATGATGGCGGTCAGGCTGGCGCTCTCGAACTCAAGACTCAGAGGCGTCGTCAGCGGTTGACCGGGAGCGCCCCAGACCAGCGATTGGCAGCGGATCATATTTGCTCCCGCTGCCAGCTGCTTTCGGCGACGGCGTCATGAGCATGCAGGCTTTCGGCGTGGATCACGCGGATATGCAATTGTTTGATGCCGGGTGTGCGTTGCAGTGCCAGGTTGAGGCGGCGCGCGGCGTCTTCGCAGAACATCAGGTTTTGCCCATTGGCGAGTGCGAAGGCTTGCTCGTCGGGGCGCTTTACTGCGGTCTGCACGGCGGTGCCGAGGGCTGCTTCAGCGTCATCGATGATCGCTGTCAGCGGTAGCTCGTCGATGAAATTGTCGAGATGCAGGTGCAGTTGCGCATAGCTACGTTGGCTGTGCGGCGTCGCTACGATCCCTTTGGTTGAGCCAAGCCATGCCAAAACATCGGCATGTTGCAGGGCCTTGTTGGCGAAGTCGTCGATGAATTGCTGCTGGATCAATTGCCTTGCCAAGGCTGCCGAGCAGGGGCATGTCGAGGAATAGGGCACCTCGAGTTTTAGTTCCACGTGGAACATTTGCTGTTTCAGGCTTGCTGAAATGGTTGTCGGATAGGATTTCCAGCCGGCTAGGGGGCTGACTAACGCCGGTCGTTTCAGCAATAAGTCGGTGTGAACGTTCAGATATGCGCAGGCGGATAGACCTTGGTGACTTACCAGAAAACCCTTGAGTACCTGATGCAGCAGAGCGGGAGAAAGGCTTCGCTGTTCGAGGGCTTCGAGTGCCAGATACAAGCGCGACATGTGAATACCACGCGCTTCACCATCATCGAGACTCACGCCAGCGTCGACTCTGGCGCTGAGGCGTTGGCTTTCGAGCACAACGGGTAGGGCAATCCCACGCATGCCTACCCAATCGAGTGGCAGTGCCTGGCGCGCAGATTGGGCGGCAATATCCGGGAGAGTAAGAGCATTCATGGTTGAGACCGTCGTATTGATCTCTATTTACGTTACATTATAACAATCCATTCAGCGATGCTTTTTTCATGAAAAGGTTTTCACTAGCAGCCCGTCATCCGGCTGCAAGTGAATCTGGCGCTGCTCCCTCCCGAGCTGGAAAAACGGTTGATGGTCGTCCAGCCGACACGACGGGTGTAGCCAACCCAAGCCTCGCCATCGGAGGCGATGCCGGTAAAAAAGGTCAATTGGCCGAAGCGGCTGTTGGTTTGCGCCCAATAGCGATGGCCGTTCTTTTCGAACCCTCGCAAATAAAGCGTGGTGCCGACCGTATTGACGCTATAGGCATTGCCGTCGGCGTCTGCACATGCCAGCAAATTAGCGCTGCGCGTGCAGTGCGCGAGCGCCGGCATTTGCGCTTGGGCTTGGCCGGCCAGCGACATAGCAAAGCTCAAAAGCAGGTATTTCAACCCATTGTTAATTGCGAGTTTCCACGATCGGTGCTGCGGCAATTTGCGAAATCTCCTGCGTCGGACTGGCAAGCTCAAGCTGTTATGCTATAACATCAACCGCCACCAGCCTGAGCTGCCGATCACAATCGTTTGCCTTCATTGTCCCGAGTAAATGGAGCGCAACACGCCAAGCGCACACCTGAAAGCGCAAATCGGCTGCCATTTATGAGGATTATCCAATGTCAGCCAAATTGCCCGTCACCGTATTTTCAGGATTTCTTGGCGCCGGAAAAAGTACACTTTTGAATTACGTACTACGTAACCGAGACGGCTTGCGCGTAGCGGTGATCGTCAATGATATGAGCGAGATCAACATCGATGGCAGCGAAGTCCAGCGCGATGTCAGTCTGAACCGTGCGGAAGAAAAGCTCATTGAGATGAGCAACGGCTGCATTTGTTGTACGTTACGCGAAGACCTGCTTGAAGAAGTCAGCAAACTCGCCCGCGAGGATCGTTTTGATTACCTGCTGATCGAGTCCACTGGCATTTCCGAACCGCTTCCGGTCGCTGAAACCTTCACCTCCCGCGATGAACAGGGGCAAAGCCTCGCCGACATCGCTCGCCTCGATACCATGGTCACCGTGGTCGACGGCGTGAATTTCCTGCTCGATTACCAGGCGGCCGAAAGCCTTGCCTCTCGCGGCGAGATTCTCGGTGAAGAAGACGAGCGCTCCATCACCGATCTGTTGATCGAGCAGATCGAGTTCGCCGACGTCCTGCTGATCAGCAAAATCGACCTGATCAACCAGCACGAGCGCGAAGAACTTACCGCGATCCTCAAGCGCCTCAATGCCCAGGCTGAAATCATTCCAATGGTGATGGGCGAAATCCCCCTGGAGAAAATCCTCAACACCGGTCGTTTCGATTTCGAGAAGGCCGCACAAGCGCCTGGGTGGCTGCAGGAATTGCGCGGTGAGCACGTCCCGGAAACACAGGAATACGGCATCGCCTCGACGGCCTACCGCGCGCGCCGGCCATTCCACCCGCAACGCTTTTTCAGCTTCATTGACCGCCCATGGCTGAACGGCAAGCTGCTGCGCTCCAAAGGCTTCTTCTGGCTCGCCAGCAAACCCACCGATGCCGGTAGCTGGTCTCAAGCCGGCGGTTTGATGCGGCATGGATTCGCCGGGCGCTGGTGGCGTTTCGTAGCAAAGAATCAATGGCCCGAAGATCAGGAAAGCGTGCAGGCGATCATGGAAAACTGGACTCCAAGCGTAGGAGATTGCCGCCAGGAGCTGGTTTTCATTGGTCAGAACATCGATTTCCTACAGCTCTCCGCCGAACTCGATGCCTGTCTTTTGACCGACGAAGAAATGGCCATGGGTGTAGAAGGCTGGCGTTCGCTGCCTGATCCATTCGGCCCTTGGCAAGAAGAGGCCGCCTGATGCTCGCACTCAAGGATCAGCCGCTTCTTACCCGTCAGCAGCACCAGGGTGTGACACCGCAAACGTTGACGCGAATCCTGGACGACCAGACCAATCTCGCCGTCTGGCAACGCCAGCTACCCGTGCACATCGCCGATTTTGCGCAATTGGTGCTGTCGCTCAACGAGCCCTTGGCCGAGTCGCTGTGTCTGGAATTGCCCGACGAAGATGCCGAACCGGATCTCGCCGGTCTGGCTGCAGGGCTGCGTGATCTGCACGGTTTCGAAGGTTTCATCAGCGACCTCAAATGGCTGATCAGTGCCTTCACCTGCCTGCTGGGCGCGCGGCGTATTGGCGTGCGTTTGCGCGTGCTGGACAAGGCCATGTGTCCGCGTTTCCACGTCGATCACGTGCCGGTGCGCCTGATCACTACTTACGCTGGCATCGGCAGCCAATGGCTTGAGGAGGGTGCGATGGACCGCGCGCAACTTGGCCAGGCCGATGCCGAACCGCAAGATCCAGCGTCGATTCGTCAGCTCAACAGCGGCGACGTCGCGCTGCTCAAAGGCGAAAAGTGGCACGGCAATGAAGGCTTCGGCCTGATCCATCGTTCGCCGCAACCGGCACCCGGTGAGCGCCGTCTGTTGCTGACCCTCGACTGGCTCGGCTGACACATCAGGGCTTGCGCCAGACGCCCTGGCTCTGGCCTTCGCAATATGGCTTGAGATACGCCGCATCGGTGGCCACGCCGTAATAGTGGATATCCTGGCGATAGGGCATATTGGCGACTTGCGCGTTGCTGCATACGCCGAAAGCTGCGCTCGGGCACTGGTCGACGTATTGCACCTCGACCTTCTGCCCGGCCAGCGTCGGTTGGCAGAAGCCGTCATTGAACAATTTCTGCGGAATCGTCCGGTTCTGCTGACAGACTTTGACGTCGAGCCGTTCGCCCTGTGTGTGCACCACGCAGGCCTGAGCCCACGCTTCACTCGACAGCAGCGCCAACAGCAACGACCATCCCGACCAGCGCATCTTCGATCTCCTCAATAACTGTCCGCAGAAAGTACCCGCCATGTTGCAGAACATTCCGACCCACGTCATCGCCGGCCCGTTGGGCGCCGGCAAGACCAGCCTGATTCGCCAGTTGCTGGCGCAACGGCCTGCGGACGAACGCTGGGCGGTACTGATCAACGAGTTCGGCCAGATTGGTCTGGACGCCGCGCTGCTGACTCGCGACGACGATGGTATCGCACTGGGTGAGGTGGCCGGGGGCTGCCTGTGTTGCGTCAATGGCGCGCCATTCCAGATCGGCCTTGGCCGCCTGCTGCGCAAGGCCAGGCCGGATCGACTGTTTATCGAGCCATCCGGGCTGGGCCATCCGGCGCAATTGCTCAAGCAACTGAATGAGGCGCCGTGGCTGGGTGTGCTGGCGGTTCAGCCCTGTGTTCTGGTTTTGGACGCTCAGGCATTGCACGCAGGTAGAGCCTTGCCGGACGCTCAGCAGCAAGCGTTGGCCAGTGCGGGGTTGTTGCTGCTGAACAAAGCGGAAGATCTCGATGAAACAGCTCGAAACAGAATCGCCAGCCAGTTGCCGCCCGTCAGGCTGATCTGGACGCAGCAAGCGCAACTGCCTCTGAGCGAGCTTCCGGGGCTGGCAGTAAAGGCGAACGAAGACGCAGGGCATCTGCCGCTGCCCACTGGATTGGCACAGCTGCCAGCGGTCTGGAGCGATCCGGCCGAACCGATCTGCCTGAGTCAGGCTCAAGAGGGGGGCTGGAGCATCGGTTGGCGCTGGCATCCGGGGCAGGTATTTGATCAAGCACGCATCGCCGATTGGCTGAGCGCGCTCGACTGGAACCGGGCGAAACTGGTTATCCACAGCACGGATGGCTGGGTTTCGGGCAATGCGCTGGAGCATGCCGAGCTGAGTTGGCAAGCCAGCGAATGGCGAAAAGACTCAAGAATTGAGCTGATCTTCGCTGAACCGCAGAACATCGAACAGCTGCAAGCCGGTTTGGCTGAATGCCGGATTCAATGAGTCAGCTCAAGGCTTCCACTTGGTATGTTCCTGGCGCCACTGGCTCAGCTCAATGACTTCTGCGCGAGGCTTGTGCACTTCGACCACCGGCGGCGTGTCGTCGAACGGCGCCGGGTAGGGTGCCAGTTCAATCTGCGCACTGTGCGCGCCGAACTGGGTGACGGTGCCGTTGTGGCGGCTTTCGCCAGTCACGGTGAACTCGAAGTTGTAGACCCGCGCCAGTCGCCTGCGACCGTTGGCATCCTTGATCAGCCCGATCTTTTTCAGCGCGACGTTACCGTCCAGCAGCTCGACGCCGACATTGGTGCAATGCTGTTTGACCCGCTCCAGCGCGCGCTCGCGCAAGCCGTGGTTGTGCCATAGCCAGGCACCAGCGGCGGCGAACAGCATCAGCACGAAGATGTTTTCCAGGGTCAGCATCGACATCGAACTCCAAAAGATGGCGTCAGCTTAACTGTCTCGCCGGTCTGTCGTACAGGCTGTGTTTCGTCGCATACTGCGCGGCTTGAATTTCAATCGTTTTACGGAATGACCCGAATGAAACGTACGCCTCATCTGCTCGCCATCCAGTCCCACGTGGTGTTTGGCCACGCCGGCAACAGCGCTGCGGTTTTTCCGATGCAGCGGGTCGGGGTCAACGTCTGGCCGCTCAACACCGTGCAGTTTTCCAACCACACCCAGTATGGTCAGTGGGCCGGTGAAGTGCTGGCGCCGCAGCAGATCCCCGAGCTGATCGAAGGCATCGCTGCGATTGGCGAGCTGGGCAATTGCGACGCGGTGCTGTCCGGCTATCTCGGTAGCGCCGCGCAGGGCCGGGCGATTCTCAGCGGTGTGGCGCGGATCAAAGCGGTCAATCCGAAGATGCTGTATCTGTGTGATCCGGTGATGGGCCATCCAGAGAAGGGTTGCAGCGTGCCCACCGAGGTCAGCGATTTCCTTCTCGATGAAGCGGCTGCCGTGGCGGACATCATGTGCCCGAACCAGTTGGAGCTGGACAGTTTTTCCGGGCGCAAGCCGCAGTCGCTGTTCGATTGCCTGGCGATGGCGCGAGCGCTGCTGGCGCGCGGGCCGAAAGCGGTGCTGGTCAAGCATCTGGATTATCCGGGCAAACCGGCGGATGGCTTCGAAATGTTGTTGGTGACGGCTGAGGGCAGTTGGCATTTGCGCCGTCCCTTGCTGGCGTTTCCGCGTCAGCCGGTGGGCGTGGGCGATCTGACATCCGGCCTGTTCCTGGCGCGGGTACTGCTGGGCGACACGCTGTTGGCGGCATTCGAATTCACCGCAGCGGCAGTGCATGAGGTGTTGCTGGAAACCCAGGCGTGCGCCAGTTATGAGCTGCAACTGGTGCGGGCGCAGGATCGCATTGCGCATCCGCGGGTGAAGTTCGAGGCTACCGCGATCAGTCTGTAATCTCGTCGTTGTTCAAAAAAGATCGCAGCCTTCGGCAGCTCCTACATGGGTTTGCATTCCAAAATGTAGATACTCTGTTCACGGTCAAGCTTTTTGGGTGTGTTTATCGCTAAAAAGCTTGGCTGTACTGAAGTCTTCGCCTGCCCGCATGCAGGCCCATAGTCCGGTCAGGTATTTGCGCATGACTGCGACAATAGCCTGCATCTTCCTCTTTCCTCGAGCCACCAAGGCTTCGTAAAACGCTTTAACGTTCGGGTCGCAACGTATGGCGGTCAGCGCAGGCATGTACATCGCTGATCGCAAATAGGCATTGCCGCCCTTACTTATCCGGCCGGGTTTATCAATGCTGGTGCCTGATTGCGTGAGTCGGACATCGAGTCCGGCATGGCGGCTGACCTGCGCTGACTTGAGCGTTACCGGTAAGGTCGTCAGTTCAGCCAGCGCCGCAAATACTGAGATCTCACCCATGCCAGGGGCGGCGATCATGTGGGCGAACTGGGCGCTCAACGTTGGGCAGTTGTCGATCAGTGCCCGACCAGCGAGTCGGAAACGCTCGATTCGTTTGTCAAAGGCGTTGATGGCTTCTTCTTCGTCTTCAATCAGCATCAGAAGAGTTGTTTGAGTGGCTTTTAGTGCATGCAGCTCGTTTTTGGCGCGGGTGCGATGACCCGTCAAACGATTGATGTGGCGACCGATAGCGCGTAGCTCAAGCTGTATTGAAGTGGGCGGCGTCCACAACCTTGGGCTCATGCGTTCGCCGTACTCAGCTAATAACTGGGCATCGATTGCGTCCGTTTTGCTGTTTTTCAGCATCAGCTTTGCAAAGTTGTGAAAACTCTTCGGATTGATAACCGAGACTGGCAAACCCGCCGCAGCGAGCTCCATGGCCAAGTCCAGGTAGTAGATTCCGGTGGCTTCCATCACCACAGATATAGGCTTGAGCTCAAGTAACTTGCCGACAGCAGCTTTGCGCCCCGCCGGTGTCTGGTCGATATTGCACTGACCTGCAAAACGGCCGCCATTGCGCCAGCCCATCGCTGTAGTGCGAGATCCCACATCCAAACCGACGTGCATGTTCATGCTTTCAACTCCAAGAGAACTGAGTTAAAAATGCTTCCTGGTTCCCCTGACCTCGAACTTCATGCCACTGCAACCTTGTAATGCGAAGTCCGACTCGTCGGCTTCTCGATACTCTTCGTGGTGGGCAATGAGGCGGGGGGACCTCTCTACATACAAGGAGCAAGTCCTGCCTTAAGGAGCGATCGGTCTCCCCCAGAAACACATCTTCGTATGTCGCACCAGCGAGCTTAGATCTCATTCATGCTGGTGTGTGGGGAACATACAAGGAGCTGCCGAAGGCTGCGATCTTTTGCTTTTTGGTCTCAGGCGTCGCCCTTGATCTCCTGATAACGCTTCTCCAGTTCCTGACGAATCTGCCGGCGCTGCTGCGCCTGCATGAAGCGGCGTTTGTCTTCGCTGTTCTGCGGTTGCAACGGCGGCACGGCGGCCGGTTTGCGCTGATCATCCACCGCGACCATGGTGAAGAAGCAGCTGTTGGTGTGGCGCACCGAGCGTTCGCGGATGTTTTCGGTGACCACTTTGATGCCAACTTCCATCGACGTGTTGCCGGTGTAGTTGACCGAGGCGAGGAACGTCACCAGTTCGCCGACATGAATCGGCTCGCGGAAAATCACCTGATCCACCGACAGGGTCACCACGTAGCGCCCGGCATAACGGCTGGCGCAGGCGTAGGCCACTTCGTCGAGGTATTTGAGCAGGGTGCCGCCGTGGACATTGCCAGAGAAGTTGGCCATGTCGGGGGTCATCAGTACCGTCATCGACAGCTGGGCGTTTCCGGGTTCCATAACGTTCTCACGGATCAAGGCTGATAGCAGGAAGCGCCTCTGCGGGCACCTGGTGGCTTTTCAAAAAGCACCGTTATCGGGACGCCGCGCGGCGGGCCGCCGTCACGCCGGTAGCGATCTGTTTCCATATATTGCACCGGCTTCCAGAGCGAAGTCGCGGTGTTAACCTGCAAAAGCCCTGCCCAAGGGCAATTCCTACATTAAAAGCGGATTTTTACCCTGCTCGCGCAGAACGTCTTACGTCTGTCCGCGCGCCTCGTCATCAAGGAGCCTACGCCATGCATGCCATCAGTTTTATTCAGGATCTGGCAGTGATCATGCTGGTCGCGGGCGTGGTAACCGTACTGTTTCATCGTTTCAAACAACCGGTGGTGCTCGGCTACATCGTCGCCGGCTTCATCATCGGCCCGCATACGCCGCCGTTCGGCCTGATTCACGACGAAGAAACCATCAAGACCCTGGCCGAACTCGGGGTGATCTTCCTGATGTTCTGCCTCGGCCTGGAGTTCAGCCTGCGCAAGTTGTTCAAGGTTGGGGCAACGGCGTTCATTGCCGCATTTCTCGAAATCATCCTGATGATCTGGATCGGTTACGAAATCGGTCGCTGGTTCGACTGGAACACCATGGATTCGTTGTTCCTCGGCGCGATTCTGGCGATCTCCTCAACCACCATCATCGTCAAAGCGCTGAATGATCTGAAGATGAAAAACGAGCGCTTTGCGCAGTTGATCTTCGGTGTGCTCATTGTCGAGGACATCCTTGGCATTGGCATCATTGCGTTGCTGTCGAGCATCGCCGTCAGCGGCACGGTGAGCTCGGGCGAAGTCTTCTCCACGGTCGGCAAGCTGTCGCTGTTCATGATCGTCGCGCTGGTCATCGGCATTCTGTTGGTGCCGCGTCTGCTGGCATATGTGGCGAAATTCGAAAGCAACGAGATGCTGCTGATCACCGTGCTCGGCCTGTGTTTCGGCTTCTGCCTGCTGGTGGTCAAGCTCGAATACAGCATGGTGCTTGGCGCTTTCCTGATCGGCGCGATCATGGCCGAGTCCCGGCAATTGCTGAAAATCGAACGGCTGGTCGAGCCGGTTCGCGACCTGTTCAGTGCGATCTTTTTCGTCGCCATCGGGCTGATGCTCGACCCGCTGATTCTCATCGAATACGCCTGGCCGATCGCGGTGATCACCGTGGCCGTGGTGCTGGGCAAGATGTTGTCCTGCGGCCTCGGTGCGTTTATCGCTGGCAACGACGGACGGACCTCACTGCGGGTCGGCATGGGTCTGTCACAGATTGGCGAATTTTCCTTCATCATCGCCGCGCTGGGCATGACCTTGCAGGTGACCAGCAACTTCCTCTACCCGGTCGCTGTAGCCGTGTCGGTGATCACCACGCTGCTGACGCCGTACCTGATTCGCGCGGCAGATCCGTTGTCGATCAAGCTCTCGGCAGTCGTGCCCAAGCGTCTCGGGCGTGTACTCGGCATGTATGGCGAATGGTTGCGCAGCATCCAGCCGCAAGGTGAGGGCGCGCTACTGGCGTCGATGATCCGGCGGATCCTGTTGCAGGTCGGGGTCAATCTGGCGCTGGTGATTGCGATCTTCTTTGCCGGCGCATACTTCGCCGAGCGCATCTCGTTGTGGCTGCAGGACTGGATCAGCGATCCGAGCTGGCAGAAGGCACTGATCTGGGGCGGTGCGTTGCTGGTCTCGCTACCGTTCCTGATTGCGGCTTATCGCAAGCTCAAGGCGCTGTCGATGCTGCTGGCGGAAATGGGCGTCAAGCCGGAGATGGCCGGGCGTCACACACAGCGAGTGCGCCGGGTGATCGCCGAAGTGATCCCGATTCTCTCGCTGCTGGTGATTTTCCTGCTGTTGGCAGCCTTGTCGGCCAGTATCCTGCCGACCAACAAGCTGCTGGTGCTGATCGCAGTCGTGGCGGCCGCCGTAGCGGCGCTGCTCTGGCGCTGGTTCATCCGCGTGCATACGCGGATGCAGGTGGCCTTGCTGGAAACCCTCGACAACCATAAGGAATCGTCGGGGCATTGACCCACAGGGGCGTTTGGCGGCTCAGCTTTCCAGCCAGACGTCCCGCGCCCAGTGCCACACCGATTCCCAGGTTTCTTCAGCAATCAGTTCTTCTTCGGCCTGCCACAGCACCACGGTGCCGTCTTCTTCGACACAGTAGTAGTCATCGCCGTCCTGACAGATCGGGATCAAGCTGCGATCAACACCCACGTCCCATGCATTGGCTGCCACGTCCGGCAGATAAGTGTGCGATTGCGGATCAGTGACGGTCACCGGCTCGAGGCTGCCATAGACCACATCGCTGACGGTCAGCAAAAATTCTTTGAAGACGAACGGAATGTCGATGAACAGTTGTTCTTCGATTTCCACCAGCAGGTCTTCGTCAGGCAATTCCAAAGGAACCGGTACGGGTTCGTTGGCTTCGCGCAGTTGTTCGATGATTTCTTCCACGTCCGGGATCCTCTTGCTGAATGGCGCGGTTTATATGGGCCGGTTTATACAGTAGCTCGCCATAGATGCAACCGTGAAATGAAAAACCCCGGCCGAGGCCGGGGTTCTGTTACCGCAAGTGAAGCGCAGCAGGGATCAGCCGTTCTGGCGGATACCGGCGACCAGCCAAGGCTGGTTGTCGCCCTGCGGACGTTCCATGTTCCAGCTTTCGCTGAAGACTTCGCCCTGGTCGAAACGTGAGGTTTTCGACACGCCGGTGAAGGTCAGGGTGGCGATGGTCTTGTCGGCACGATCGTCGACGCCGTCCAGTTGCACCTGCAGGTTGTCGATGTAGGTCGACTGGAAGCCATCGCCCAGATCCGCTCGCTCACGCTTGAGGAACTCAAGCATTTGCGGGGTCACGAACTCGGCGATCTTGTCCATTTCGTTGGCGTCCCAGTGCTGCTGCAGCGACTGGAAGTGGCTGCGCGCAGCTTCAAGGAAGCGCTGTTCGTTGAACCAGGCCGGTGCATTGATCACCGGACGGGCAGCAGCCGGAGCGGCCGAACCACCGAAGATCGAACCCATGGCGGCAGGCTTCTGCTCGAACACTTCACGCTGCATCGGCGCGCCGGCCGGAGCGAATTGCTCCTGCTGCTTGCGACGACGGGCGGCGATGAAGCGGAAGATCACGAACGCGATCAGGGCCATGATCAGGATGTCGAAGATCTGCATGCCCTGGAAGCCGTCGCCCATGAACATCGACGCGAGCAGGCCACCGGCGGCAATACCCGCCAATGGGCCGAGCCAGCGCGACGCACCGCCGGCCTTGGCCGCGGCGCCAGCAGCACCGGCAGCGCCAGCGGTCGCTGCTGCGCCGCCCACGCCTGGAGAAGAGGGAGCCATCTGGCTGGTCTGGTGCGTCGGCGCAGCGCCGGCGCTTTTGCCACCACCAAAGCGCTTGGCGTTGGCGTCGAGGCTCATCGTCAGGCCGATGCACAACGCCATGGCGATGCTAAGAAAACGTTTCATAAAGGGTATTCCCGTTTTGTGGAGACACGCGCGCCATGTTGCACAGCTGAAGTGTTACTGGCTAGCGAGAGAGTGTTTCGGGCTTTTGCCTGACAGGTTGCGTTCAGCTTGGCGAGGCAATCAGCCGATGTACTTTTGTCTGTAGGAAAAGGCGATAGGTTCAGAGGGATTGATGCACTTGCGTCGCATAACCTGTGGGAGCGAGCCTGCTCGCGAAGGTGTCGTGTCAGGCAAATGATTGCTTGATGACACAGCGCTTTCGCGAGCAGGCTCGCTCCCACATGGGTTCAGTGCCGGTGATTAGATCGCTTCCAGCTTGGCATAGCCGAGCATCAGCCACTTGCTGCCTTCGCTGAAGTTCACCTGCACCCGGGCCTGGGCGCCGGAACCTTCGAAGTTGAGGATCACCCCTTCGCCGAAGATCGAGTGACGTACGGCCTGACCGAGCACAAAACCGGTTTCCGGAATCTCGCTGCCGTTGAACAGGCTGCTGCCGCTCATCGACTGGTTGCCGCCGAACGGTCGGCTGACGCTATTGGACAGGCGCACTTCCTGGATCAGGCCTTTCGGCACCTCGCGGACGAAACGCGACACCTTGTTGTAGGTTTCGCTGCCGTACAGGCGCCGGGTTTCGGCGTAGGTCATGACCAGATTCTGCATCGCCCGGGTGATACCGACGTAAGCCAGACGCCGTTCTTCCTCGAGACGCCCCGGTTCTTCCAGGCTCATCTTGTGCGGGAACAGGCCTTCTTCCATGCCCACGAGGAACACGTAAGGGAATTCCAGGCCTTTGGCGCTGTGCAGGGTCATCAGCTGCACGCTGTCTTCGTGCTCGTCGGCCTGAGTGTCGCCGGCCTCCAGCGAAGCGTGGCCGAGGAACGCCGCCAGTGGGGTCAGTTCTTCGTCCTCTTCGGTGTTCTCGAAGTTACGTGCGGCGCTGACCAGTTCCTCAAGGTTTTCCACCCGGGCCTGGCCTTTTTCGCCTTTTTCCGCTTCGTGATAAGCGATCAGGCCGGATTGCTCGATGACGGTTTGCGTCATCAGGTGCAGCGGCATCTCGGCGCACTTGGCGGCGAGGTTCTCGATCAGTTCGATAAATGCACCGAGCGCGCTCGCTGCACGGCCGGTCAGGCCTTTGTTGGCCACCAGCTGGCGCATCGCTTCCCACATCGATACGTCGCTGTGCCGCGCATGCTCGCGGATCGCTTCGACGGTTTTCTCGCCGATGCCCCGCGCGGGTACGTTGATCACTCGCTCCAGCGCCGCGTCGTTGCCACGACCTTCGAGCAAGCGCAGGTAGGCCATGGCGTTCTTGATTTCCGCGCGTTCGAAGAAGCGCTGACCGCCATAGATGCGGTACGGGATGCGCTCGCGCAGCAGGGCTTCTTCGAGCACCCGCGACTGGGCGTTGGAGCGGTACAGAATCGCAATATCGCTACGGGCCAGACCGGTTTTCAGCGCGCTTTCGATGGTTTCCACCACGTAACGCGCTTCGTCATGCTCGTTGAACGCGGCGTACAGGTTGATCGCTTCGCCATCGCCACCGTCGGTCCACAGCTCTTTACCGAGACGCCCGGTGTTGTTGGCGATCAAAGCGTTGGCGGCTTTAAGGATGCCGGCAGTGGATCGGTAGTTCTGCTCCAGGCGAATCGTCTCGGAGTCCGGGAAGTCCGAAGAGTACTGATGGATGTTCTCGATCTTCGCCCCGCGCCAGCCGTAAATCGACTGGTCGTCGTCGCCGACCACCATCAGGCTGTCGCCGCCCTTGCCGAGCAGGCGCAACCAGGCGTACTGCACGGCGTTGGTGTCCTGGAATTCGTCGACCAGAATATGCCGGAAGCGCTTTTGGTAATGCGCCAGCAGGCCCGGGTGATCGCGCCACAGATCGAGCGCACGCAGCAGCAGTTCGGAGAAGTCGATCACGCCAGCCCGCAGGCACGCTGCCTCGTAGGCTTCGTAGATCCCGCGCATGGTAGCGAGGAACAGGTCGCCGCTGGCCTGAATGTGTTGCGGCCGCAGACCTTCGTCTTTCTGGCCGTTGATGAACCACTGCGCCTGACGCGCCGGCCAGCGTTGCTCGTCCAGGCCCAGTTCGCGGATCACCCGCTTGACCAGTCGTTGCTGGTCATCGCTGTCGAGAATCTGGAAGGTCTGGCTCAGGCCCGCTTCCTGCCAGTGCGCCCGCAGCAAGCGGTGCGCGAGGCCGTGGAAGGTGCCGACCCACATGCCGGCCGGGTTGATGCCCAGCAACTGCTCGATGCGATGGCGCATCTCGGCAGCGGCCTTGTTGGTGAAGGTCACCGACAGGATGGAGTGAGGCGAGGCGTTTTCGACCTGGATCAACCAGGCGATACGGTGCACCAGCACTCGGGTTTTACCGGAACCGGCGCCGGCCAGGACCAACTGACGGCCAACGGGGGCTGCTACGGCCTGGCGTTGGGCATCGTTGAGGGAGTTCAGCAGAAGGGAGAGATCATCGCGCATCGGGGCATTCTAGGGTGCGCCGCAGGCCCGGGCAAACCGTGCGTTGCATTAGCCGATGAAAGTGCTGCCGATGACGACCGGTCGGTCACTGGCTGCAGGCTTCGGCCCGTCTCGCCTGAGGGGTTGCAGCGGTGCGCAAGCGGCGGAAAATTTCCCCGCAATTGTGATCGGCAGCAGTTTGGCATCGGGATCGGCTTGTGTATGCTCCGTCCACGTTTCGGGCGCACGCCCTCCTATAAGAACAAGAACGTTGCCCATGATCCTCAGCGCCGAACTGTCGGGGCCCTCCGTGGACCCCCGGGTGATCCGCAAGCACTATGCCGTCGAAATGGCGGTGGAGCGCACGCGTCTGCTGTATCAGGGCTCGTTGTTGCCCACGCTGTTCATGTTGATCAATGGTCTGGTCTGCGCCGCTTTGCTCTGGAGCCCGCAGCGCTACTTCGTGGTCAGCGTCTGGCTGGTGTGGCTGCTGTCGCTGGTCGCGCTGCGGGTGATTCAGGTGGCCGCGTTCGATTCGGCGATTCCCGATCGTCAGGCCCAGCCAATCTGGTTCCGCATGTTCCTGCTCGGTTCGACCATGACCGGCCTGACCCTGGCCGGAGCCGGCATCGCTCTGGTGCCCGCTGACAACTTCATGCAGCAAGCCTGGGTGTTCGGCCTGATCGGCGCGGCAACGCTGTCGGCCAGCGTCGCCTACGCGGTGAGCCTGCCGGCGTTCCTCTCGTTTACCTTGCCGTGCCTGCTGCCAGCGATCGGCTACCTGTTCTGGGGCGGCGACGATCAGGCGCGGGGCTGGGGCTGGCTGGGGCTGATCCTGCTCGGTTCGCTGAGCGTGGTGGCGTGGCAGGTCAATCGGCTGATCGACCGTGGATTGCTTCGGCGCTTCCAGAATCAGCATCTGATCGAGCATTTACAGCAAGCGCAAACGTGCAGCGAACAACTCAATCAGGAGCTGGGCAAAGAGATCGAACAGCGCCGCTGTGCCGAGGCGCAATTGCGTGAAGCGCAGGTCGATCTGGAAGATCGCGTGGCCCAGCGCAGCCGCGAACTGGATGCCGCCAATCAGGCCCTGAGCAAAAGCGAAGCGCGCCTGGCGCTGGCGCTCAAGGCCAGTGAGCTCGGATTGTGGGACTGGAACCTGCAGACCGACGAAGTCCACCACACACAGATTCAGGAACTGTTCGGCCTCGCCCCGGAATACGTCACCGCGCTGCTGCGCGACCTCAAGCCACGACTGCACCCTGAGGATGTGCCGTCACTCAAGTTCGCCCTGGTCGAGCATCTGAAGGGGCGCACCGAGGATTATCAGGTTGAGTATCGCCTGCGCCACGGCGACGGCCACTGGGTGTGGATCGAGGACCGTGGCCGCGCCGTAGAGCGCAGCGCCAGCGGCCGGGTGATCCGCATGGTCGGCACTCGCCGCGATATCAGCGCCAGCAAAAGCCTTGAAGAGCAGCAGCGGCTGGCGGCCACGGTGTTCGAAGCGGCCAGCGAAGGCATCGTGATTCTCGACCCGAACTACGCGCTGATTGCGATCAACCAGGCGTTCAGCCGGGTCACCGGTTACGAGATCGACGACATGCTCGGGCGCAACGTCGTCGAGTTGCCCTGCAGCCGCGATGCCCATCGCCACTATGTGGCGATCCGGCATGCACTGGAGCAGCACGGCAGTTGGCAGGGTGAGTTGGTGGAAACCCGCAAGAACGGCGAGTTGTACCCGCAGTGGTTGCAGCTCAACGCGGTGCGCGACAGCCGGGGCAATGTCAGCCATGTTGTCGGCTTCTTCGCCGACCTCTCGGCACGGCGTGCGTCGGAAGAACGCCTGCGTTATCTGACCCATTACGACGAGCTCACCGGCCTGGCCAACCGTTCACTGTTCCGCGAACGCCTGCACGAAGCCCATCAGCGGGTGCGGCAGGGCGGGCGCCGCAGTCTCGCATTGCTGCACATCAATCTGGATCGTTTCAAATTGCTCAATGACAGCCTCGGCCATGAAGTCGCCGATCAGCTGCTGCAAAAAATGGCGCGGCGGCTGGTCAATGCCTTGCCTGAGGCCGACACCATTGCGCGCTTGTCCGGAGACGAGTTTGCCGTGCTGTTCGATGCCTACGGCAATCTGTCGAGCCTGGCACGGGTAGCGACGCGGTTGTCGGCCAAGCTGCGTTTGCCGCTGAGCGTCGACGGGCATGAATTGGTGGTCAGCGCTTCGATGGGCATCAGCCTGTTGCCGGACAACGCGCGGGAGATTTCCGCGCTGGTCAGCCAGTCGAACATGGCCATGCAGCATGCCAAACATCTGGGCGGCAACAATTTCCAGTTCTTCACCGACAGCCTGCAAGCCAGCACACTCGAACGCTTGCAGCTGGAAAACCACTTGCGCCGAGCCATTGAAGAACAGCAACTGACAGTGTTCTACCAACCCAAACTGTGCCTGCAAACCGGCCGCATGAATGCCGCTGAAGCGCTGGTGCGCTGGGATCATCCGAGCATGGGCCAGGTGCCGCCGGCAGATTTCATTGGCCTGGCCGAAGAGACCGGTCTGATCGGGCCGATCGGCGAATTCGTTTTGCGTCAGGCGTGCTGGCAAGCCTGCGAATGGCAACGGCAGGGGCTGGCGCCGATCCGCGTGTCGGTGAACCTGTCGGTGCATCAACTGCGCCAAGGCAAGCTGGTCAGTCTGGTCCGGCAAGTGCTGGAAGAAACCGGGCTGGCGCCGCACTACCTCGAGCTGGAGCTGACCGAGAGCCATTTGCTCGACAGCGTCGAACACATCATTGCCACATTCCAGCAACTGCGCGATCTGGGGGTGAAACTGGCGATCGATGATTTCGGTACCGGGTATTCGTCGTTGAGTTACCTCAAGCGCATTCCGGTGGATTACGTGAAGATCGATCAGGCGTTCATTCGCGGCTTGAGCGAGGGCAGTGCGGACGCGGCGATCACTCGCGCGATCATCGCTATGGCCCACGGACTGGCCCTCAAAGTCGTCGCCGAGGGTGTCGAGCGTGAGGATCAGCTGGCATTTCTGCGCGCCGAACGCTGCGACGAAGTGCAAGGTTATCTGATCAGCCGGCCGGTGGACGCTGCCCGTCTGGCCGGGCTTTTGCGTGATCAGGCCAATCCGCAGTAAGGGCTACATGCACCTCAGCGCGCCTGATGCCGGGACATCGAGTTACGCATTGAGCAGGCAAAATGCCCATTCATGTAGTATAACTACAAGCTTGCTACATCCTTGCCCACAAGAAGAGTCCAGCCCCTTGAATCTGCTGCAACACATCGCCCAGTCACGTCACCTGTTACGCAAGTCGGAGCTCAAGGTCGCCGACCACGTGCTGCTTGACCCTGCGGCAGTGATGCACAGTTCCATGGCCGACCTGGCTCACAGCGTCGGCATCAGCGAGCCGACCATCGTGCGCTTCTGCCGCGCCATCGGTTGTTCCGGCTTTCAGGATCTCAAACTGAAACTGGCGCAAAGCCTGGCCGCCGGCGCCAGCTTCGGCCAGTTCGCGATCCACGAAGATGACTCCGTCGCCGACTACAGCCTGAAGATTTTCGACACCACGCTGCACACTTTGATGGAAGTGCGCGAGAAGCTCGACCCGGTCGAGTTGCAGCGCGCAGTGACGCTGATGTCGCAGGCGCAGCGTGTCGAGTTCTACGGCTTCGGTGCCTCGGGCGCGGTGGCGGCGGATGCGCAGCACAAGTTCTTCCGGTTGCTGCTGACCGCGGCGGCGTACTCCGACCCGCACATGCAGGCCATGTCAGCCGTTACCTTGAAACCGACCGATGTGGCGATCTGTATTTCCCAGTCGGGGCGCTCCAAGGATCTGCTGATCACAGCTAACCTCGTTCGCGAGAGCGGGGCGTCCTTGATCACCCTGTGCCCGAGCCAGACGCCGTTGGCCGAACTGTCGACCGTCAATCTGGCGATCGATGTGCATGAAGACACCGAGATCTACACGCCGCTGACCTCGCGAATCGCCCACCTGGTGGTGATCGACGTGCTGGCAATGGGCGTGGCCATGGCGCGCGGGCCGAGCCTGGTCAATCACCTCAAGAGCGTGAAGCGCAGTCTGCGCAGTCTGCGTTTGTCGCCCAAGGCCGTGAAAGCGCTGGACGATTGAGCAAGGTCGTTCCGACCTTGTTCGCGAGCAGGCTCGCTCCCACAGGGGGGCTTCTGAGAACATAAATTCTGGGTCATAACGGGATCAAATGTGGGAGCGAGCCTGCTCGCGAAAGCGTCCTCAACAACAGCACATCCCTGCGCACATTTCATCACATTGTCATCCCCGCGCAGCCAAACCGTCATCCCCCACGCCTATCGTGAAACTCCCGTACTCGCCCTGGGAGACTCGAAATGGCTCAGCCCTACGAAGAACGCAACAGCGCCGCGAAAACCCGTCGTCAGCAGGAAGATCAGCGCCGCATGGAATTTCGCCGCGCAATCGAGGATCGCTTCGAACTTCGCCAGCTTCAGGCCGAGATCGGCGATTTTCCCGAGATCACGCACTGGCAGGCAGCGCCCGCCGCTTCCCGTCGAAACGCTCAACCAGCGCAATAATCTGCGCCCGCTCGCTGCGGATGAACGCCAGGAAGGCGTGCGCCACCGGTGACAGCCGTTTGGCTTTGGCTTGCACCAGACACCAGCTGCGCATCAACGGCAACTCCTCGACCGGCAGCTCGACCAGGCCGCCGGTCGCCAGCTCCAGGTTCAGGGCGTGGCGCGTCAGCAGCGCCAGGCCCAGACCCGCGACCACGCATTCGCGCTGGGCTTCGGCCGAGGCTACCTCCTGGGTCTGGGTGAAGTGCACGCGCTTTTCCTTGAAATATTCTTCGCAGGCCAGGCGCGTGCCCGAGCCCGGCTCGCGGATCAGCAGCGTATACGGCTCCAGATCCTGCAAGCGCAACGGGCCCAGGTGCGCCAGCGGGTGATCCGGACGCGCCACGGCGACAATCGGATTGTTGAGGAACGGCAGAAATTCCAGGCCCATGTCCTGCGGCACCATCGACATGATCACCAGATCATCGCGGTTGTCCGAGAGGCGGCGGATGACCTGGCCACGGTTGACCACGGTCAGCTGCAAATTGACTTCCGGATGCTGGCGCTTGAACGCGGCGAACAGATGCGGCACGAAATATTTGGCGCTCGATTCCACCGCCAGTTTCAGCTGACCCTGCAGTGAACCCTGCATGTCCGACAGTTGCATGTCGAGGTTTTCCAGTCGTCCGAAAATGTCGCGGCTGGCGCGCTGAAGCGCTTCCGCCGCCTCGGTCATGTAGAGTTTTTTGCCGACATAGTCGAACAGCGGCTGGCCAATCAGCTCTTCCAGCTGACGAATCTGTAGGCTCACGGCCGGTTGTGTGAGGGACATTTCCTCGGCGGCGCGACTGTACGAGCGTAAATCACAGACCTCATTGAAGATCTGAAATTGACGCAATGTCATACGCATCAATGACTTACGCATACTTTTCAGGCTCGGTCAGCGGTCAGTTGCTTCAACTATAAGTGTTTGCTTATGCCTGACCCAATTTTTATTCATTTTTGTTAATCCCTCAGCAGCGCTAGTGTGGACCTGCGACTGAATTGAAACATTTGGTCACGCGTCGACCTGGGTCTAGCAGGTCGTGGTGCCACCGGCTCAAGGGAACCTCCAAGTGATAAAAAAGATCCTGATCGCCAACCGTGGTGAGATTGCCGTACGCATCGTACGAGCCTGCGCCGAAATGGGCATTCGCTCGGTTGCGATTTTCTCCGACGCCGATCGCCATGCCTTGCATGTGAAGCGTGCGGACGAGGCCCACAGCGTGGGTGCCGAGCCACTGGCCGGCTATCTGAACCCGCGCAAGCTGGTGAACCTGGCGGTGGAAACCGGCTGCGATGCGCTGCACCCCGGCTACGGCTTCCTTTCGGAAAACGCCGAGCTGGCGGAAATCTGCGCCGAGCGCGGCATCAAATTCATCGGCCCGTCGGCGGAGGTCATCCGGCGCATGGGCGACAAGACCGAAGCGCGCCGCAGCATGATCAAGGCCGGCGTACCGGTAACGCCCGGTACCGAAGGCAACGTCTCCGGCATCGAAGAAGCCTTGGTCGAAGGCGACCGTATCGGTTATCCGGTAATGCTCAAGGCCACCTCCGGTGGTGGCGGGCGCGGTATCCGTCGCTGCAACAGCCGCGAAGAACTCGAACAGAACTTCCCCCGGGTCATCTCCGAAGCCACCAAGGCGTTCGGTTCGGCGGAAGTGTTCCTGGAAAAATGCATCGTCAATCCCAAGCACATTGAAGCGCAGATCCTTGGCGACAGCTTCGGCAATGTCGTGCACCTGTTCGAGCGTGACTGCTCGATCCAGCGCCGCAACCAGAAGCTGATCGAGATCGCGCCGAGCCCGCAGCTGACCCCGGAACAGCGCGCCTACATCGGCGACCTGTCGGTACGTGCAGCCAAGGCTGTGGGCTACGAGAACGCCGGCACCGTGGAGTTCCTGCTCGCCGAGGGCGAGGTGTACTTCATGGAAATGAACACGCGGGTGCAGGTGGAACACACCATCACCGAAGAAATCACCGGCATCGACATCGTCCGCGAACAGATTCGCATCGCTTCCGGCCTGCCGCTATCGGTGAAGCAGGAAGACATTCAGCACCGTGGCTTTGCGTTGCAGTTCCGTATCAACGCCGAAGACCCGAAGAACAACTTCCTGCCGAGTTTCGGCAAGATCACCCGTTACTACGCCCCCGGCGGCCCGGGCGTGCGCACCGACACGGCGATCTATACCGGCTACACCATTCCACCGTTCTACGACTCGATGTGCCTGAAACTGGTGGTCTGGGCACTGACCTGGGAAGAGGCGATGGACCGTGGTCTGCGGGCGCTGGACGACATGCGTCTGCAGGGCGTGAAGACCACCGCCGCCTACTACCAGGAAATCCTGCGCAACCCGGAATTCCGTAGCGGCCAGTTCAACACCAGCTTCGTTGAAAGCCACCCGGAACTGACCAACTACTCGATCAAGCGCAAACCCGAAGAGCTGGCCCTGGCCATCGCCGCCGCCATCGCCGCCCACGCAGGCCTGTGAGGAATACAAGAATGAGCAAGAAAATCTTCGTAACAGACACCATCCTGCGCGACGCTCACCAATCGCTGCTCGCCACCCGCATGCGCACCGAAGACATGCTGCCGATCTGCGACAAGCTCGACAAGGTCGGCTACTGGTCGCTGGAATGCTGGGGCGGCGCGACGTTCGACGCCTGCGTGCGCTTTCTCAAGGAAGACCCGTGGGAGCGCCTGCGCCAACTGCGTGCGGCGCTGCCCAATACCCGCCTGCAAATGCTCCTGCGCGGGCAGAATCTGCTCGGCTATCGCCACTACAGCGATGACGTGGTCAAAGCTTTCGTCGCCAAAGCAGCGGTGAACGGCATCGACGTGTTCCGCATCTTCGATGCGATGAACGATGTGCGTAACCTGCGCGTTGCCATTGAAGCAGTGAAAGCTGCAGGCAAACATGCGCAAGGCACCATCGCCTACACCACCAGCCCGGTGCACACCATCGACGCTTTCGTCACCCAGGCCAAGCAAATGGAATCCATGGGCTGTGACTCGGTAGCGATCAAGGACATGGCCGGTCTGCTGACCCCGTATGCCACTGGTGAACTGGTGCGTGCTCTGAAAGCCGAGCAGTCGTTGCCGGTGTTCATCCACTCCCACGACACCGCCGGCCTGGCCGCCATGTGCCAGCTCAAGGCGATCGAAAACGGCGCCGATCACATTGATACCGCAATCTCCAGCTTCGCCTCGGGCACCAGCCACCCGGGCACCGAATCAATGGTCGCCGCGCTCAAGGGCACCGAGTACGACACCGGCCTGAATCTGGAGCTGCTCCAGGAAATCGGCCTGTACTTCTATGCCGTACGCAAGAAGTACCACCAGTTCGAAAGCGAATTCACCGCCGTCGATACCCGTGTGCAGGTCAACCAAGTGCCGGGCGGGATGATCTCCAACCTCGCCAACCAGTTGAAAGAGCAGGGCGCTCTGAATCGCATGGGCGAAGTGCTCGCAGAAATCCCGCGCGTACGTGAAGACCTCGGCTTCCCGCCGCTGGTGACCCCAACCTCGCAAATCGTCGGCACCCAGGCGTTTTTCAACGTACTGGCCGGCGAGCGCTACAAGACCATCACCAACGAAGTGAAGCTGTATCTGCAGGGCGGCTACGGCAAGGCACCGGGCGTGGTCAATGAAAAGCTGCGGCGCCAGGCGATCGGCAGCGAAGACGTCATCGACGTGCGCCCGGCCGATCTGCTCAAACCGGAAATGACCAAGCTGCGTGCCGATATCGGCGCACTGGCCAAATCCGAAGAAGACGTACTGACCTTCGCCATGTTCCCGGACATCGGCCGCAAGTTCCTTGAAGAACGCGCCGCCGGCACTCTTACGCCGGAAGTGCTTTTGCCGATCCCGGAAGCGGGCGCCGTTACCTCGGCGAGCGGCGAAGGTGTGCCGACCGAGTTTGTCATCGATGTGCACGGCGAAACCTACCGCGTCGACATCACTGGTGTCGGCGTCAAGGCCGAGGGCAAGCGCCACTTCTATCTGTCCATCGACGGCATGCCGGAAGAAGTGGTGTTCGAACCGCTCAACGAATTTGTCGGTGGTGGCAGCAGCAAACGCAAACAGGCCTCGGCACCAGGCCACGTGAGCACCACCATGCCCGGCAACATCGTCGATGTGCTGGTCAAGGAGGGCGATACCGTCAAGGCAGGCCAGGCGGTACTGATCACCGAAGCGATGAAGATGGAGACCGAAGTCCAGGCTGCCATCGGCGGCAAGGTCACGGCGATTCATGTGGCCAAGGGCGACCGGGTCAACCCGGGCGAAATCCTCATCGAGATCGAAGGCTGAGATAACAGTCGCGATCCAACGCTTTAAACCTCGGGGGGGCATGTGCTCCCCTTTTTTTTGCCTGTGATTTCCGCCGTTACCCAGCTCCCTTGAAGAGCCAATGTGGGAGCGAGCCTGCTCGCGAATGCGCCAGGTCAGCCAATAGCATCTTTGTATGATTCACCGCTTTCGCGAGCAGGCTCGCTCCCACACGAGGCGTGCTTAATCCATCAGAACGCCATGCGCCATTGACCCGCCACGCCATACGTTCGGCTGTCGCTGCCCAGCTCACCCGTCAAGCCCACGCCCAGTGTGTGCGCCGCCGAAAGACCAAGATCGAGCCCCGCATCCAGCGACAGACTGTTCCGATCCAGTGCCGCGCCGGTCACTTCGAAGCGCTTGCCGCCCTTGCGCAGTTGCTGGCGGGTGTCACTGTCGATGTCACCGTAGGTATGTTTCCAGCCTGCGCTCAATCGCGGGGTCAAATGCATGCCGTTATCCAGCGTACTGACCTGCGCAACACGCAGACCGAGGGTGCTGCTGAAGTTGTCGCGGGTCTGGCCGTAGACTCTCAACGCCGCGTCGCCGCCCTTTTCGTTGTAGCTGTCGCGCTGATAGCGCTGATAGCCGAGGCTGGCGTAGGGCTCGAGGGTTAAGCGATCCCGGCCCAGATTGAACCCGGCCTCGGCAAATGCTTGCTGAGTATTGGCGTTGTAATTGCCCTTGAGACGATCGCTGAAACCCTTGAACGCTACCCGCCGTGTGCTGCTGCCGTCATGGCTGGCGTAGGTCGCGCCGAGACGCAGCGACAGCGGGCCGTCCTGACGCACGGCATAGGCACCGAGGTGCCAGCTGTCGAGGTCGCCGTCGTACTGGCGGGCATCGAGTTTCGTCTGCGATTTGCCGCCAAGCAGGCCGACATGCCAGTGCTCATCGAGTCGCCAGTCAGCGCCCACGACCAGTCCTTGCGTGGCATGTTGGAGGATGCCGTCAGCGTCGCGGTCAACCTTGCCGCCGTGGCCCAGCGCCTGAACCCACACCCGTCCGGAGTCTTCGTTGCCTGCGGCCTGACGCGATGAACTGCGCGAGCCGTCAGTAGAGCCGGAACGGTTGTCCAGTTGGCGCATCGCCGAGAGCATGCTCGTACTGACCGGCGTGATACTGCTCAGCGTGGCTTTGGCGAGGTTGGCATTGCTGCCTGCGGCGAGTTGATCGAGGGCGATGGGCGCGGTGGTTTTATCGCTGGTCAGCAGTGCGGCGACGGCCCTGTTGGCGCCGATTTCGAAAGCTCGAGTGGAAGCCTCTCGATTATCCATGCTCCGCGCAATCGAACGAGCACTGCGCGTTTGGGCCAGTTCTTCGAACCCTACATCGTTGCGCACGTAGTGCAGTTTCACGGCGTTTGGCTCATAGGAGAGCGTTGGTGTCATGTAGGCCAGATTCGTGGTGACCTCACCGAACTCGCCATCAATGACGTTTGCAGACAACAGCCGATACTCATTGGTACGAGCGTAGTCGCCCGGTACGCCATAAATCTCGACACGCGCACCTCCCAGGCTTGCGGTGCCCTTAACATGCACGGGATCTGAGCCGCGGTCGGCAGATACGGCGTAAGAAAACACAGCGTCCTTTTGGAGCGTCAGATTGCCTTTGATATTGGGAGAGCCGTGTTGCTGGCTGGCAAGCAGTGTTCCTGCGACATACAGCCCCGTCACATGTCCATAACCGCCAAAAACCGCTCCCGGGTCGACATCGACACCATTGATCGATGCGTAGTTGATCAGCACGGCGTCGGCTTTGACGTCAGCATCACCCTCGAAAGCGTGACGCAGGGTCCACTGTCCACGTGCGATACGCATGGCTGAGAAATTGCGCGTTTCACCGATCTCGCCGCCTTCTCTGGCATTGAACAGCAGCCCGTTCGCACCTTCGCCACCGTCCAGGCGACCGTCCCAACGGGCGCCCTTATTGATCACCAGCAAGTCATCTCCATCGCCTAGTTGCAGGGATACGCCGCCGACATTCTCGAGTGGGCTCGAGACAAAAGAGCGCTGCGTCGTGACCGCAAACATGTCGCGTTCAAACGGGTCGACAAGATCGAATTCCTCATCGTCGGTTTCCTCCACCACGAACTCTGGAAACTCCAGCCCTTCATAAAAGGCCGGACTGAAATCCTCGATCGCAACCGTCGCGCGTACGGCATCGACCGAAGGCGCGTCAGAGGCCTGTCCGGGCGACGGAGAAGTGTGCTCCAGCGGGCCGATGAATTCCTTGATCGCAAACAAGTCATCAGGATCCGCTTTCGGCGTGGGCGTTTTCTTCTTTCGAGGCTTGGCGGTTTTGTCTTCGCTGATCTCTGCAGAAACCTGGACGTCAGGTTGCTGTTCGATGGACGCCTCGGCAGATCCAATGGTCAGCGCGATCGCCAAAGCGAGGTGATGGGGACGGTATTTGTGTAGGGCAGGCATCGAGTTCAACCTCCTTGTATGAAAGGCTCAACTCTATTGCTGCCTTGAAAAACACGATGTCGGTCGGTTCCTGATGCTGTGCAGGCGACGTCGGATCGTTCTGTCGAAAATCCTCACGGGATTTCGCAAACAAGACTTTTGCGCGGTGGCGGCGGTTCGTTTTCCTACAGCCGATATGGGTCACAGCGACATACGTCGGGGTACATCTGCATTGTTTTGCGTCGATTGAAGCCCCAGCGGCTCCCGTCTGCATTTTGTTGCAGTTTAATTACCAAAACTGTCATCACGCTGCATTAAATTGCGTCTTTCACAAAACGAATTAGCCGCGTCATGAGTAAACTCAAATCTGCACGGGACCTTACTGTCCTTGATCGAATGGCGCTCATCGAAAGCATTCAGCAAGCGCTGGCCGAAGGCACTCTGGAAATCGGTGACGCCGTGCGCCGTTTACGGGTCGAAGTCACCGGTCTGCATCAGTCCCAGTTCGCGAAGATGTGCAAGATTTCAGTGCGCACGCTGGTGCATATCGAACATGGCGAAGGCAATCAGACCCTGAAGTCGCTGAACGCGGTGTTCCGCCCCTTCGGCATGAAAATGGGCGTAGTGCGGATTCGCCGGGACACCATTTGAATGCACCTCAACTACGGCGCACATAAGCCTTGCCGTAATGCCGCTCCATCCGTGCCTGAATCAGCTCCAGCCCGATCGACATCAGCCAGTAGATGATCGCCGCCGTGGTGAGCATTTCGATGTAGCGATAGCTTGAGCGCCCGTAGGACTGAGCGAGAAACATCACTTCCCAGACACCCATCACCGAGATCAGCGACGAGTCCTTGAGCATCGAGATGAACTGGTTGGTGGTCGGCGGGATAATCGTGCGCATGGCCTGGGGCAGGGTGATGCGCCAGAAGATCACGCTTTCGCGCAGGCCCAGCGCCAGGGATGCTTCGCGTTGGCCGTGATCGACGCCGAGGATGCCGGCGCGGAAGATTTCGCTCAGGTAGGCGCCGTAGTTCAGCGACAGGGCAATGATGCCGGCGACGATGGCGCCGGGGACGATGCCCAGTTGCGGCAGGCCGAGGTAGATCAGCAGGATCTGGATCAGCAATGGCGTGCCGCGAAAGAACGAGGTGTAGAAACTGGCGATGCCAAACGCCACGGCGCTGCTCGACAGGCGCGCCAGCGCGGTGATGAAACCGAGCAGCGACGAGGCGATGATCGAGCAGGCGCAGAGGAACAGGGTCAGCGCTGCGCCTTGCAGGAAGCCGTTCGGCGCCAGCTTCAGGCCAACGAGGTTGGGCAGTTTGTCGAGGATGATCGCGAACTTCAGGTCGAAGCTGAGGAAGAATCCGGCGAACAGGCAGAACAGCGCCGCCCACGTCAGGTACAGGCGCGTGCGGAAACCAAAGAGCTTTTGCAGGCGTGTTTCAGCCACCGGTTGCGGTGGCTGTGGCGGGGTCGGAAAAGAAGTCATTGGCTGATATCGGCGCCGATCCATTTCTGCGACAGCTTGCTCAGGGTGCCGTCCTGTTTCAGCTGGGCAAACACCTCGCGCACCTTGGCGTCCCACTGCGGGTCACCCTTTTCGATGGCCACCGAGTTCGGTTCCGAGTACAGCGGTTCGCCGGCCAATTTGAAGCGCTGGTCCTGATTCAGACGCGGCTGTGCGGTGACCAGATTGGTAAGGATTGCATCCAGGCGCACGCCGGCGCCCAGGCCCAGATCCTGGAAGGCGACGTTGTCGGTGTCATAAGGAGCGATCTGCACATCCTCGAACGGATACTGCAACTGCGTAGCCTCGGCGCCTTCGATCACCAGATTTTTGTTCAGATAACTTTCGTAGCTGGAGGCGCTGGTCAGGCCGACTTTTTTGCCGCTCAGATCCTTGGCGCTGTGGATGCGATCGTCCTTGGCATTGACCACGATTACCGCTGGCGAGGCGTAGTACTCGACCGGGAAGTCGAACACTTCTGCGCGGGCCTTGCTCGGGGTCATCGAGCAGATGCAGATGTCGTAGCGCCCGCTCCAGCGGCCGGCGGCGATCACGTCCCAGGACGGCGTTTCGAGACGCAGTTTTACGCCAAGCTTGTCCGCCACCGCTTTGGCAACGTCGACATCGAAACCGTCGAGTTGATTCTGCTCATTGAGAAACGAGAAGGGCGGATAGCTTTCCATGAGCACGCCGACCAGCTCTTTTTTCTGTTCGACGCGGTCCAGCGTCGCGCCGCCGAAGGCTTGGGTGGAGGCCAGAATGGTCAGGCCCAGGGCCAATAGCGGTTGGAATTTCACAGTCGCTTCCTGTTGAAAAAAGAGGTTGTTATTAACCGAGTAGTGCGTATTAAATAGTTATAAGAACGACTCTGATAGTGAGTTATTTTCATAAGCATATGAGTGAAAAGCATATGGGCGCAGCAAGTACGGTCATTCTCGATGGCGGCATGGGCCGTGAACTGCAACGCGCCGGGGCGCCATTTCGCCAGCCCGAGTGGTCGGCACTGGCGCTGAGCGAAGCGCCGCAGGCGGTCGAGGCGGTGCATGCCGCTTACATCAACAGCGGCGCCGACGTGATCACCAGCAACAGTTACGCGGTGGTGCCGTTTCACATTGGCGAGGCGCGCTTTGCGGCTGAAGGCCAGGCGCTTGCGGCACTGGCGGGGGAGTTGGCGCGGCGGGCGGTGCAGACATCCGGCAAGCCAGTGCGTGTTGCCGGTTCGTTGCCGCCGCTGTTTGGTTCGTACCGTCCGGATCTGTTCGAGGCTGGTCGCGTGACCGAACTGTTGACGCCTTTGGTTAACGGTCTGGCGCCACATGTGGACCTGTGGCTGGCAGAAACGCAAAGCTCGATCGTCGAGGCGCGGGCCATTCACGCCGGGCTGCCGAAGGATGGCAAACCGTTCTGGCTGTCATTCACGCTCAAGGATGAAGACACCGATGAAGTGCCGCGCCTGCGCTCTGGCGAGCCAGTGGCCGAAGCGGCTGCGGTGGCGGCTGAACTCTGCGTCGAAACCCTGCTGTTCAACTGCAGTCAGCCTGAAGTGATTGGCGCAGCAATCGACGCGGCGCGCGCAACCTTTGAGCGTCTCGGTGTGGATATCCACATCGGCGCGTATGCCAACGCGTTTCCTCCGCAACCGAAAGAAGCCACGGCCAACGACGGCCTCGACCCGTTGCGTGACGATCTCGATCCGCCGGGGTATCTGCACTGGGCGCTGGACTGGCAACAGCGCGGCGCCAGTCATCTGGGTGGCTGCTGCGGGATCGGGCCAGAGCACATTGCGGTGCTGGCGCAAGAACTGCGTCGTTAAGAAAGACCCCGCCAATTGTGGGAGCGAGCCTGCTCGCGAAAGCGGTCAGTCAGGCCACATTTGCAGTGACTGACACAGCGCCTTCGCGAGCAGGCTCGCTCCCACAGGGGTATCCGTGAAGTTCAGCTACGGCATTCGGCCAGACCTTTGAGTTGGCCAGCAGGCGTCTGGTTTTCATCGCTCAGCCAGCGCTCGAACCCAGCACCAATCGCTGGCCATTCCGCATCCAGAATCGAATACCACGCGGTATCGCGGTTCTGCCCCTTGACCACCATGTGCTGGCGAAACACGCCTTCGAAGCTGAAGCCCAGACGCTCGGCCGCGTATTTGGAGCGGGCGTTGCCGTTGTTGCACTTCCATTCCAGGCGCCGGTAACCCAGCTCGAACGAATATTTGGCCAGCAGGTACACCGCCTCGGTGCTTTTCGGCGAGCGCTGCATTGGCGCACCGAAAGTGACGTGGCCGATTTCGATGCGGCCCTGCGCCGGGACGATCGACATCAGGCTGAGGATGCCTTGGACCTGACCAGTCGCACGGTCGATGATGCTGAAGAAATACGGGTCGCTGTTGGCTGCATGATTGTTCAGCCAGTCGTTGAACGCGCTGCGCTCGCGAAACGGACCGTAAGGCAAGTAATCCCAAAGCTTCGGATCGGCACCCGGCCCTTCGAGGGCGGCGTAAAGCTCATCGCCATGACGCGCCGGGTCGAGTTTTTCCAGACGAATGAAACGGCCTTCGAGCAGCGCGGCGGAGGGGGCGGGGACGCCTTTCCAGTCAGCGAGTGAAGCAGTCATGTGCGCGTCTCCTTAAAGGGCTTTACGAAACTGGATGAATCCCGGACGTTCGGCAATGCGCTCGTAGAGCTGGATCGCCGTGGCGTTGGTTTCATGGGTCAGCCAGTGGACTTTGCAGCAACCATCGGCCTTGGCGGTAGCGTAGACATGCTCGATCAACAGCCGACCGACACCGGTGCCACGGGCTTCCGGCACCACCAGCAGATCCTGCAAATAGCAGGAATTTTCGATGCTCCAGTTCGAGCGATGATAGATGTAATGCACCATGCCCAATGCTTTGCCATCGGCCCACGCGAGGGCGGCGTGGGTCGGTTCATTCGGGTCGAGAAAGCGCTGCCAGGTGCTCTGGGTGACGGCGTCCGGCAGTTCGGTGTTGTAGAAGCGCAAATAGGCTTGCCACAACGGCAGCCAGGCATCGTGGTCGTCGGCGCTGACCTGGCGAATGTCGATCTCAGTCATGGTGATTTCCTTAGCGCATCAGGCGGGCGAGGGTTTGATCGTTGGCGTCGGGGCTGGCGGCAAGGCCTTCGCGCACCCCGGCAATATCTTCGGCGCTGCGGTTCTGGCTGAGCTTGCGTTTGCCTTCGAGGCGGTCGATGGGAATGGCAAACCCGACGATGGCCTTGAGCATGCCGTCGATGTATTCGGCTGGCGCATCGTCGACCGACCATGGCTGGGCACGGCCTGCCTCGTGACGGTCGGTGAGGGTGCTGACAATGTCGAGCAAGCGGCCGCCATCACTGAAGGTCTCAGCCTGGCCGTAGGCGTGCACGGCGATGTAGTTCCAGGTCGGCACGACCTTGCCGTGCTCGGCCTTGCTCGGATAGAAGCCCGGGCTGACGTAGGCGTCCGGGCCGGCGAAGATCAACATCGCCTCGGCGCCGTCACGCAGGTCTTTCCACTGCGGATTGGCCTTGGCCAGATGGCCGTAGAGCGTGCCGTATTCACCTTGTTCGCGATGCAGCAGCACCGGCACGTGGCTGGCTTGCAATCCGCTGTCACCGTGGCTGACCAGAATGGCCAGGCGCGTGGCGAGGATCAGTTCGTGCAGTTGGGACAAGTCTTCGATGGCAAAGGCGCGTGGCGTGTACATGGACAGATTTTCCTTGGCGAATGCCTGCATCCTAGGCAGGCTATTGGTCCGTTGTAAGAGCCATTGATGAGCCATTTCATAGGTCCATTCGCCATGCCCGATCTGCCACCCTTGTCGATGCCCTTCAACCCGGCCGGTATCGCGCTTGATCGCCGCCAAGGCCTGAGTCGCCAGCTCTATCAGGCTCTGCGCCTGCGGGTGCTGGATGGACGCCTGGCCAGTGGCACGCGATTGCCGGCCAGCCGAGACCTGGCCTCGGCGCTGGGCATTTCCCGTAACAGCGTGGTGCGTGCCTACGATCAGTTGTATGCCGAGGGCTTTATCGAAGGGCGCGTCGGCGACGGTACTTACGTGGCGCAATTGGCTCAGGCATCCACGCCTGAGAAAAAACTATCCACAAATTCATCCACAGGCTTGTCAACAGGCTTACCCACAGCCTTATCCACAAATTGGCTGGATTTACCTGTGAATCCATCCAGCAAAGTTATCCACAGTGGTGGCTTTTCTCGCATTGAAAGGCATCATTTACCTCGACCACCGAGCGGTCCGCCGCGCGCTTTTCGGGTGGGTGTGCCTGCATTCGATCTGTTCCCGTTCGAGGTCTGGGCCAAGCTGAACGCGGCTTTCTGGCGCAAACCGGATCTGCAGCAGCTGTGTTACGGCGACCCGGCCGGTGATGCGCGGCTGCGCGGCATGATTGCTGCGTATTTGCGCAGCTCGCGCGGCATGCAGTGCACGGCTGAGCAAATTGTGATCACCAGTGGCGCACAGCAGGGCATCAGCCTTTGTGCACAGTTGCTGGTCGAGCCGGGGGACGGGGTGGCGATCGAGAATCCGGGCTATCGCGCCGCCGGGCATGCCTTCGCTGTGGCGGGGGCGAAATTGCATGGGGTGGCGGTAGATAGCGACGGCATCGATTGCAGCGCCATGGCCCGGCTCATCGATTGTCGGGTGGCTTATGTCACGCCGTCTCATCAGTACCCGACCGGAGTGGTGATGAGTCTGGCCCGGCGTCTGGAATTGCTCGCCTGGGCCGAGCGTGTCGGCGGCTGGATCGTCGAGGATGATTACGACGGCGAGTACCGCTACACCGGCGCACCGCTGGCGCCGTTGGCCGCACTTGATCGTCAGGGGCGTGTGCTCTACGTCGGCACCTTCGGCAAGGTCGCTTTTCCGGCGTTGCGCCTTGGTTATCTGGTGCTGCCGCCAGCGCTGGTCGACGCGTTTGCGCAACGCCGCGCCGTCGATGTGCGGCATTCGGAGGTCAGCACCCAAGCGGTGATGGCCGAATTCATGGCTGCCGGGCATTTCCAGCGACATATCCGTCGCATGCGCCGGGCTGCGCTGAGCCGGCGCAACTGCCTGCTCGAAGGCTGGCCGATGATCGCCGGTGTCGGTCAGTTGCCCGCCGTGTCGGCCGGGCTGCACCTGACCGTCGCCGTGGACAGCATCGAGCGCGAGCAGCAATTGATCGCTCAGGCCGCTGATGTCGATGTCGAAATCAACGGCCTGAGCAGCTACTGGTTACCCGACTCGACTACGCCCATGGATAAGCGCGCCGGCCTGGTGCTGGGTTTTGCCGCCGTACCTGAGCCTGCGATCAAAGCGGCTCTGTCGCGTCTGCGGCAGGCTTGGCAAGATTGAAGAACAGCGTTTCGGCGCTGCGACTGGAAATTTCGCTGCGATGGATTTCAATCAGCCTCTGATTATCCACACCCGTTATTTCGGCGACGCCCCCCATGCGGTGCTGAGCGAGCGTTTTCATATGTCCACGCACAAATGCACCAACGGGCGCGTCGACGCTGCTGTAATGGAAATGCGCATAGCAGAGGACCTTGTCGGTATGCGCATCACGAATCTGATACTCGTCGAGAAAATCGTTCTGATGGCGCCTCAGACGCCGTCGGGTCAGGGTTTTCGAGATGCTCACTTCGCCCTTGTCCTTGAGCCACTCGACCCCGGCAGCTGTTGGCAGTTGTTGCTTGACCAGGCGGATTCGCGTGCTGGTGCCTTTTTGCTCCAGTGTCGTAGCCGCAGCGTCGAGCTTGTGGTTGAGCTCTTCGGACGGTTCATGCAGAGCAGCGGTGAGGTTACTCGCCGTTAACGCTTCATCGATCGCCGCACAGGCTTTGCGCAATAGGGTGGCGTGGTTGTGGTATTCCTCTTCGACCTCCACTGGAATGCGCGAGCCGCGTTTGAGACGCGCCTCGATGCGCCGATGAAACGCCGCCAGCCCGTCGATCAATGCCTGCCCTTCGCTGATGCTCTTGTTGAGGTTGGGCCGGGCTTTAGGCAACGGTGCAGGCCTTGCACTCTGCTCGACCCAGATTCCTGGCGACTCCTCCTTGAATGTCGCGATCACTCTCGTCAGCGCCGTACCGACTTCGACCAGATCGGTGTTCTTGCCGTCGAGGCTTTTTTTCCGCTGGCCGACCAGGGTGCCCTTGTTGCGTGTCTTGATGATCTGCCGATTCGAAGCTGACGTTGCTGGTCTCGACGGACCGGCTTGCGGCACCAGTAAATGCCGGTAGCGCAACAGGTCGGCGAGTCGGTTGTCGGCGCTATCCTTGAATGCGGCCACGCGCGCCTGCAATTGCCTGAGGCGTTCCGTGTGTATGTGTTCGGAATATTCACTCGCCAGGTCATCGAAACGCTTGTCCACGGAAGCAAACTGTTCGCTCACCTGACTCAGGGCGTCGATGCGTATGCGCAGATCACTGAGGCTTTCATCGGCGCTCAGGTCCCGCGAACTCTGAACGTTCAGCGCAGCATCTTCGAACAGACTGGACAGCGCTTGTTGCGCCTCGACATGAGCGGTGGAATCGCCGGGCTTGATGCAGGTGTATTGGCCGAGACTGATCTGCAGAGTCTTCAGATCATCCAGCGGGTAGGGCGCCAGGCTGATGTTGTATTTCTGCTTTATCTCCAGACCATCAGGTCCCAGCCTGGTCAGTTCATCCAGGCAGGCTTCAGCCGACTCCATTTTCTCGATAATGGTTTGAGTGGCATCGTTCAACTGTTCGAACGCAGAGGTGGCTGCCTGCGATTCGCTGCGCAGTTCGTCGTCGAGTATCGCCTGCACCCTCAGTACGCGTTGCTGGTAATCCGAAGCGTTATTACTCAGCCACTCCTGTCCCAGAAACAACTGCATGTCCAACCGCTCCGGCATGACCGTGCGGTAGTTGGGAATCGATTGCTTGCAGTTGAGTGTCTTGATCAGCTGAATGTTCGCGGCATATTCGTTGTGCTGTGAATCGAGCGTGGCGAGGTACTGCGCAAGCGCTTGTTCGCGTGCCTGCGCAGGGGCTTCGCGCAGGCTGTTGCGTTCGGTATCGAGACGGCTGCCTTTGCTCTCCATCGTCAAATCGAACGCGGTGATCTGCTCGGACAATACGGCCACCTCCTGGTTTTTTTTGCCTTGCGCCACCTTGCGCCCGTCCTCCAGCCCGCCTCCGCGCAGGCGCAAACGCAGATCTATCACCCATTGGCCATTGGCGGTATAGGCAAGCCTGGGCCCGGCAGGTCGGGTCGACTGACGCGTATCGACGATGTGCACATCGCCATGCGCGTTGCGCGCGACTTCGAACCAGCGCTCACCGACCCGGGCGTACCATTTGTCTGCGTGGGCGTAGAGGTCTCGGTACGCGCCTTCCCGGGTGGCTGCGCCAAGGGCTTTGGGCTTGCCGACCTCGAACCCGTCCAACAGCGTGGCGAGTGCCGTCGGGGATCGCTTCAGCGCCGTGATGCTGTCGATCGATGTGCCATGGAATTGGGTCAATTGCGGGCCGGTGATATCGGGCTGGCGCAGCGCTTTGACGATTCTGGCGGCAGGTCTGGTCGTCGCTGCGTCCTCTTCGAGCTCCGTGGCCACGGGTGTCGATGGCGCATCGCCCACCGCCGCACGGTGGGCGAGCACCATGCCCAGCGCCAGGAGAATATCGGCGATGGCCGTCCAGGCGATCTTCCCCGATTGCTCGTTGGCGCCGTCGGTGATTTCCTGCAGATCATCCATGATCTGCCAGATCCACGCCGCTGTGCCTACGCTGCGGCCCAGGAACGGCAGCGCGGCATTGAGCATCACCCAGCCGCCCTGTTTCAGCGAGGCCCAGCGTGCTTCTGCATCGGAGACCGACTGCCGGTCGGCTTGAGTGACAAGCGCCTTGACGTTGCGTTCGTGCAGGGTTGCGAGGACATCGCTGGCGATCACCTGAGTGCCCAGCGCGACCGCGCCTGACATATCCAGCGCAGTGGTCGGATTGATCATCAGTTGCGGGATCGTCCACACCGACGGCAGCCTGGCGGTGAAGACGAACTGGCTGTAATTGAAGCGCACATCGTCCGGCAACCAGGCCAGTACCGAGTCACGCAAATGTCGCGAATGCTGGATCGCAAAAAGCAGATTCGCGGGCCCCGGATATTGCAGCAGAGTCTTGTCGAACAGCGGTCGATACAGCACGCACGGTCCTTTGTCGGCATCGCGCGGGCCTATGACATACATGTTGTCGACAGTGTCTGCGGTGGAGCGGCTGCGATGAGCGACGAAGGCCAAAGGGCGAATGACGATTTCCTCGCCATCGACGTAGCGTTCCGCGCCAGTCGTGGCGAATGCGGCGACCACGTATCGATAACCCGATTCATCGAGGCCGGCTCTACCCCGGATCTTGTGCTGCAACGCCAGCAATGGCAGCTCAATGCGCAACTGACTGGTGTAGAGCCCTTGCAACAGCGGCGCTTGCACGGGGTCGTCTAGCAGCATGGCCTTGAGATGCGCCGGGTAGGTCTTGCCGATGTCGACCGTGCTGACCAGTTTTTCCAGAAAAGTCGCGCTCATCCACTCGGGTACCGGGCTGCCATCCTTGTACCGCACAGTCTTGTTGCCCAACGGCAGGCCTGCGAGGTTTTGCAGGGCAAGCTCGGTCAGCGTCCATGTCTGAGCCTGAGTATTTCCCGGCAATACAAACGTGCCCCAGACCACGAGACTGGTGATGGTGATTTCGATGTTGTCGATGTTCACGTCTTTGGCGCCGGGCTGCTCCTTGAGAATCTGTTTGATCAGCGCTGCACGAGTGAACGCCTGCAGGCTGGTGATTTCGCTTTGAAAGGATTTGCCGTTGTTTTCGTGCTGCAGCGTTGTCAGATCCAGCAGGTGCCGGCTGTAACGCGTCTGATCCATGGGCAGTGCGTCGTTCAGCCAGTCCGGAAGCATCGGCTGCAAACGCTCGAAGTGCGCTTCGAGGCGCGGTGTCGGTTGAGCCGGTTTGCCGGCCGTGCCGGTATGCGGATAGACGCGTTTACCAGGGGAATCCTGAAAAAAACTGATTTCGCCCAAGGCATCCGCTTCCATGGAAATCAGCGTGCACGCCTGCTGGTCGAAGAAATTGCCCTGGGGTTCGACCAGCCGCCCTTGAGATCTTCGCCCGAGGCGCTTGCGCCATATATCCGCAGCAGAGCCTCGCCGAGCTCCTCCAGTGAATCGAAACGCTGAAAGCCCTGGGTGACCGCGTGGGTGAGAATCAACTTGCGGTCTGCGATTGTGCCGATCACTACTGCGGCATCGACCAGGGTCAAGTGCGATGACTTGTCGGAGCTACCGCGATCGAGGTCAATCAGATATGCCTTTGCCGAGTACGGGGCGGGGGCCAGGCGTTGTTGCGGGTCGGGCTGTTTGAAAATCGCCCGGGCCATGGCGATCTCGTCAGCGTCCCAGCCGACGCTGGCATCGACGTTCCACAGGTTGCGCAGTGCCTCGGACAATTGCTGCCAGCGCGGTTGCCCGGGGTAGGTGAACTCGTCCCAGTATTCGACGTGCTGCTCCTTGTAGGCGATGAACAGCAGTGGCGCCAGTTCGTTGAGCAACAGGCCGATGGCATCGATCTTTACCGGCAGATGCGCGGGTGCGGGCATGCCGGGTTGCAGGGTCAGATAATGCTCGCCATCAAGGTACGTCACCGTGGTGCCGGACAGGCCGAGCCGCACCAGGGCGTTGGTCAGCGATCCAGCCTGATACCCGTCGGGTACGACTCGACCATCCACAATAGCCCAGGTGGGTTGCACGACCATCGCCAGACGCGGGTCTATGTCGAGATTCGGATACAGCGTCTTGAGGGCATCGCGCAGCGTTTTTGAAGCGACTTCCTGCAGTGAGGGGCCAGTAACCAGCTGAGTCACGATATCGACGGCACTGGCTTTGGGAATGGCGGTCATGGTGGTTTCCTGCTCTGTCGGGACGCCGCAAGGGCGGCGGAGCAGGGCAAGTTAAAAGGCGCAACAGCGACCCGTGCGGTAGATAAAGCTGCCAGGCAAAAAAAAGACCCGCCGAGGCGGGTCTTGAGCAAACGAGCCGGTTTCAGGTCCCGGACTTGATTTTCGTCCACGCTCGCGTGCGTGCGCGTTCGGCATCCCGAGGCAGCGGCTGCAAGGTGTAGAGCGTGCTCATTGCCGCGTCGGTCGGGTACAGGTTCGGGTTGTTGCGAATGGCTGGATCGACCAGGCCGGTGGCGTCCTTGTTCGGGTTCGGATAGCCGACAAAATCGCTGACCGGGGCAATCACCGCCGGTTGCAGCAGATAGTTGATGAAGGTGTAGGCGTCCTCGGTGTTCTTCGCGCCCTTGGGAATGGCGAGCATGTCGAACCAGATCGGCGCGCCTTCTTTGGGCAAGCGCATTTCCACCACCACGCCGTTTTTCGCTTCCTTGGCGCGGTTGGCCGCTTGCGAGAAGCTGCCGGAATAACCGACGGCCACGCAGATGTCGCCGTTGGCGATGTCGGCCATGTACTTGGACGAATGGAAGTAGGTCACGTAAGGACGAATCTTCATCAGCAGCGCTTCGGCCTTGGCGTAATCCGCCGGCTTCTTGCTGTTGGGGTCCAGGCCCAGGTGTTGCAGAGCCAGCGGCAGAATCTCCGACGGTGAGTCGAGCAGGGCGACGCCGCACTGCTTGAGCTTGCTGATGTTCTCTTCCTTGAAGATCAGGTCCCAACTGTCTACCGGCGCGTTATCGCCCAGGGCTGCTTTGATCTTGGCGGGGTTGAAGCCGATCAGAATGGTGCCGTACATGTACGGCACGGCAAATTTGTTTCCAGGATCATTGGCTTCGATCAGCTTCATCAGCTTCGGATCGAGATGATTCCAGTTCGGCAACTTGCTGCGATCAAGCGGCTGGAACACTCCGGCCTCGATCTGCTTGGCGAGGAACACGTTGGACGGCACTACCACGTCATAGCCGGAGTTGCCGGTGAGCAGCTTGGCCTCGAGCGCTTCGTTGGTGTCGAAGATGTCGTAGATCAGTTTGGTCTGGCTGTTCTGTGCCTTGAAGTCGTCCAGCGCCTTGGGCGTGATGTAGTCGAACCAGTTATAAACGCGCAGCGTGCGTTCTTCGGCGTGGGCGCCAGCGCTCAGCATGGCTGCGCACAGCGCCGAGGCGATCAGTCGCTTTTTCATTGTTCGAAACCTTCCAGCACGTTCACTGCGTTGATGCCGATTTCTTCCACCGCGTAGCCACCTTCCATGACGAACAGGGTCGGCTTGCCGAGGGCGGCGATGCGCTTGCCCATGGCCAGGTAATCCGGGCTGTCGAGTTTGAACTGCGAGATCGGATCGTCCTTGAACGTATCGACGCCGAGGGAGACGACAACGATGTCCGCTCCGTAGCGATCAATCTCGTCGCAGGCCTGATCCAGCGCTGCACTCCAGACATCCCAGCCGGAACCGGCCGGCAGCGGATAGTTGAAATTGAACCCTTCACCGGCGCCTTCGCCACGCTCGTCGTCATAGCCGAGGAAGAACGGAAACTCCGCTTCCGGGTGACCGTGGATCGAAGTGAACAGGACGTCGCTGCGTTCATAGAAAATCGACTGAGTGCCGTTGCCGTGGTGGTAGTCGACGTCAAGGATCGCGACTTTCTTGTGGCCCTGATCGAGAAAGGCCTGAGCGGCGATGGCGGCGTTGTTGAGGTAGCAATAACCGCCCATCAAGTCGCTGGCGGCGTGATGTCCCGGAGGACGGCACAGCGCGAAGGCCGCGCGTGCGCCACCCTGGATTTCTGCCTGCGCGGTAAGCGCCACTTGCGCCGCGCTGTAGGCCGCTTGCCAAGTGCCGGCGGTAATCGGCGCGCCGCCGTCGAAGCTGTAATAACCGAGCTGGCCATGCAGGCTGGTCGGCTTGATCGCACGCAGCGTGCGCGCCGGCCAGGTGTAGGGCAGCAAGTCGCCGTCGGTGTTGAACTCGGTCCAGCGTTGCCATGCACCTTTGAAAAATTCCAGATAGTCACGGCTGTGAATGCGCGCGATCGGCTCCAGGCCGAAATCCTTCGGCGCTTCGACCGCCCCGAGGTTTTGCTTCTGCACGCGTTGCAGTACGTGGTCGGCACGCGACGGCATTTCGAAGCACGGCTTGAGCTGGCCATCGATGAGTTCGCAGCGGCCATGGTGCAAGTGGTGATCGTCTGAGTAGATCGTCAGCATTTGTTGTTCTCCGCAAGGCTGATTCGGTGGCTTTCAGTGTTGCGGCGCAGTTTGAATCGGAGAATGTCGGGAGCGGCCAAAAGGGGATCGATATGGCCAAAACCTCTGACCGCAATTCGCCCCTCACAGCCAAAGATCGCAGCCTTCGGCAGCTCACCGATCCCTGTAGGAGCTGCCGAAGGCTGCGATCTTTTGATCTTCAGGATCTGAACTGACTCGGCGCCACGCCACTCCAGCGCACAAATGCATGACGGAAACTCGCGGTCTCGCTGAAGCCCAGCGTCTCGGCGATCCGATAGATCGGCAACTGGTCCTCACACAACATCTGCTTGGCCCGTTCGAAGCGCAGTTCATCGAGCAGTTCCTGATAGCTGCTGCCCATGTCTTTCAAATGCCGGCGCAGGGTGCGCGGTGAGCACTTCATTTGCTGCGCGAGCCCCTCGAGCCCCGGCGCGGCATTCAATTGTGCGCTGAGCAACTGACGAATCCGCCCCAGCCAGGCCTGACGTCCGGTGAACTCAAGATTCTGCTTGCGGCAACGTTCGGCCATGGCCTGATGAGTGATCGCGTCGGCCAGCGGCAGCGGCTGATCGAGCCAGTGGCGGTCGAAGGCGAAGGCGTTGTCTTTGGCCGAGAAGTGCATTGGCGAGTTAAAGGGTTCGGCGTAGCTGTCGCGGTAGTCCGGCGCTGCATGTTCGAAGCGCGTGGCGCGCAGCGGCAGGGAATGGCCGAGCAAGTCGTCGCAGATGACTTTCAGGGACACCAGACAGAATTCGGCGTTGAACACCGCCATCGCCGCGCTTTCACGGTAATCAGCAGCGACGAACCAGACCTGCTCGCCATCGTCTTCCAGGCTCAGTTCGAACAACGTGCCCAACAGCGCCGGATAACGGATTGCCAGACGCAAAGCGTCACCGAAGGTGGCACAGGTCAGCAGGGCGTAACCGAGCATGCCGTAACAGGACACGTGCATGCGCCGGCCCAATTCGAGACCGATGTCACGCTTGAGCGCGACCGCGTTGGTGCAGACCTGCATCTCTTGATGGGTGGTGATGCGCGTATCGGCCCGCTGCAGATCCGCCGCCACGATGCCGCTGCCGGCCAGCAGCGCCTCGCTCGACAGGCCTTCGGCCTTGAACGTGTTGAGGATCAGCGAGACCGCGTTGAGGGTGGTGAGGTGGGAGTGGAGCATGGGATCTTCCAGCCTGGAGGTGGCTGGAACGCAGCAAGTTGCATGCCGCAGGCCCTCACCCCAGCCCACTCCCAGAGGGAGAGGGGGCCGAACGGGGGATATTGCAGAAATACACCGACGTGAGACACCGCCGCCGAATCCATAATCGACACTGTTTATCAGGTCGGTATATAGCGCAAGACAACAGGGTCAGTTCCCTCTCCCTCTGGGAGAGGGTTAGGGTGAGGGGCAATCCAGCGCCGTGCTCAGATCAACTCACCACACAAATCCAGCTCGATCAGCCGTCGCGCTTCAGTCGTTTCCAGCCCGGCTCCCAGCAAGCCATGCAACTTGCCGAACGCCGCCTCGCGGGTCATGCCGCCACCGGACAACACGCCAACACCCCGCAAGCGGCTGCCAGCCTCGTAGACATCCAGCTCGACCCCGCCTTCATGGCATTGCGTCACTGCCACCACCACCACGCCGTTATCCCGTGCACGGCCAAGGCTGGCGAGGAACTCGGGGTTATCGCTCGGCCCGGTCCCGCTGCCGTAGCATTCCAGCACCAGACCTTGAATGCCGCTGTCGAGCAGGCCGTCGAGGACTTCGGCACTGATGCCGGGAAACAGCGGCAACACCGCGACTTTCGCCAGTTGCTTCGGCTGGTTGTAGTTCAGCGCGCCTGGAATCGAAGGCGCCTTCACACCACCGCCCTGACGCTCCAGGCGTTTGAACGGATGGCGGCCGAAGCTGCGCACTTTCGCGCAGCGGGTCGGCGCCAGCAGTTCGCCGTGGAAGTACAGGTGCACGCCTGGCGCCAGGCCCTGGCCGAGGGCGACCAGCGCGCCGCCGAGGTTTTCCCAGGCATCACTGTCGGTCACGCCCGCCGGCAGCATCGAACCGGTGAAACACACGCGGGCATGCAGGCCGAGCAACTGAAAACTCATCGCCGCCGCGCTGTAGGCCAGGGTGTCGGTGCCGTGCAGAATCAGCACGCTGTCGCAGCCTTGCACGTCCACGGCATTGACCACCGCTTCGCGCAGTTGCTGCCAGTAGGCCGGGGTCATGTTGGCGCTGTCGATCAGCGGCGACATTTCCCGAAATTGCCACTGCGGCACTACCAGCTCAGGCTGACTGTGCAGGTAGTCGCGCATCCGCGCTTCGAAACCGGACGCCGGGGCCAGACCGTTGGCGCTGGCCTGCATGCCGATGGTGCCACCGGTGTAGAGCACCATGACGTGTTGAGCGGCGGGATAGGTCGACGAGCTCATAGGATTCTCCGAAACGATGAGGGCCCTGTGGGAGCGAGCCTGCTCGCGAAAGCAGTGTGTCATTCAACAATGATGTTGGCTGAAAGTCCGCCATCGCGAGCAGGCTCACTCCTACAAGTTATTGCATCACAATAACTGACGGGCGCAGGGGATGCGCCCGTCATTCACCTGTCAGCGTTGCGCTGCAGGTACGCCTTGCGGCGCAGTTTCAGTCTGGCCCGCCGCTGCTGGCGGGTTCACCGGCCAGGCGTTGCGATCCAGATCCAGATCGGCGAATTTGCTCGAATCAAACACTGGCTGTTTGACGCCGGCGCGACGCTGCTCGTCGTAGTCGCGCATCACCCGCAGGCCGACCTTGAACAGCATGGCCAGGGCCACGAGGTTGACGAAGGCCAGACAGGTCATGGTGATGTCGGCGAAGGCGAACACCGTCGTCAGGTCCTGCATCGAACCCCATACCACCAGCGCCAGCACAAGGCCGCGGAACAGCATCAGCAGGGCGCGGTTGCGGCTGAGGAACTGCAAGCTGTTCTCGCCCAGGTAGTAGTTGTAGAGGATGCAGGTGAAGACGAACAGCGACAGCGCGACGCTGACGAACATGCGACCCCAGTCACCGACCACTGCGGCCAGCGAGTTCTGGGTCAGGACGATGCCGTCACCTTCGAAACCCGGGGTGTAGAAGCCCGACAGCAGGATCAGCAGCGCGGTGCAGGTGCAGATCACGAAGGTGTCGAGGAACACGCTGAAAGCCTGGACCACGCCCTGCGCGCCCGGGTGCTTGACGGCGGCCACGGCGGCAACGTTCGGCGCACTGCCCAGGCCCGCTTCGTTGGCGAACACGCCACGCTTCACGCCCATGACAATGGCGCTGCCGAGCAGGCCGGCAAAGGCCGGGTCGAGGCCGAAGGCGCTCTTGAAGATGGTTTCCAGCATGGCCGGCACGTGTTCGATCTGGGTGCCGATCACGTACAGGGTCACGCCGATGTAGGCCAGGGTCTTGATCGGTACCAGCAGGTCGGACACCGAAGCGATGCGCTTGATCCCGCCGATAAAGGTGATGGCCAGCAGCACCGCCAGGACGATACCGGTGTGTTGCGGGTTGAAGTCAAAGGCGTTCTGCAGCGAGTGGGTCACAGTGTAGGACTGCAGGCCGATGAAGGCGAAACCGTAGGTGACCAGCAGCAGAACGGAGAACACTATCGCCATGCCTTTGAGCTTGAGCCCGTGCTGGATGTAGTAGGCCGGACCGCCACGGTACAGGCCGTCGCCATCCGCGCGCTTGTAGACCTGGGCCAGGGTGCACTCGAAGAAGCTGCTGGACATGCCGACCAGTGCGGTCACCCACATCCAGAACACCGCACCCGGACCACCGAGAGTCACGGCGATGCCGACACCGGCGATGTTGCCTGCACCGACGCGGCCGGCGAGGCTGAGCATCAAGGCCTGGAACGAGCTGAGTTGCCCGGCGCTGCCTTTGAGGCTGTCGCGGAACACCGCGAACATGTGGAAGAAATGACGCAGTTGAACGAAACGCGAGCGAATCGTGAAGTAACTACCGAGCCCGACAATGAGCACGATCAGTACTTTCCCTGAGAGGAAGTCGTTGATGACTTCGAGCATGGATTTATCCTCGCTGTTTTTTGTGGGTGCAAATGCTGGATCGGAGAAACATCGTGTTACACCGGCCTGCGCGCGGCACGACGGGTGAGGCGAAGGTTTCGTCCCGGATCCATATCGCGGGTTTTGTTATTAGTTCGGGTTTCGCATGGGTTATGGCCTCGTTACCGACGACCGCTCACGCGAAGAGGGGCGGCACTATACCGATCAGTGGCGCGCCCGTCTGCACGGTAGTGGTGCAAGCGACGAAACGAGGTTGCTGCAAATCAAAAGATCGCAGCCTTCGGCAGCTCCTACAGGTGCACGTCAATCCTGTAGGAGCTGCCGAAGGCTGCGATCTTGGCGGTATCGAATACACAAAGCATCTAACGTCCTGCCCGCAAAGAAGTTAAAAAAAAGGGCTCGGGGACAAAATCCCCAAGCCCTCAAAAGGTGAGAGGTGTCTAGTCCCTCGACCTGGTGAGCGGTGCTACAAGTTCGCGTCGGCTCAGGCTTTGAGCGGAACCAGACGCGGGGCAATCATGTTTTCCGGGCGCAGGATGTCGGCGAGCATGGCTTCGTCGAGCAGACCTTCTTCGCGCACCAGTTCCAGCACGCCCCGGCCGCTTTCAAGGGCGATACGGGCGATGCGGGTGGCGTTTTTGTAGCCGATGTACGGGTTCAGTGCGGTGACCAGACCGATCGAGTGCTCGACCAGTTCACGGCAGCGCGCTTCGTTGGCGGTGATGCCGACGATGCAGTGCTCGCGCAGCATGTCCATGGCACGTTGCAGCAGGCGGATCGAGTCAAGGATCTTGAAGGCGATCAGCGGCTCCATCACGTTCAGTTGCAGCTGGCCGCCTTCGGCTGCCATGGTCAGCGCCAGATCGTTACCGATGACCTGGAACGCGACTTGGTTCACGGCTTCCGGGATCACCGGGTTGACCTTGCCGGGCATGATCGAGCTGCCTGGCTGACGCGCTGGCAGGTTGATTTCATTGATGCCGGTGCGTGGGCCGCTGGACAGCAGACGCAGGTCGTTGCAGATCTTCGACAGCTTGACCGCGGTGCGCTTGAGCATGCCGGAAAACAGCACGAAGGCGCCCATGTCGGAGGTCGCTTCGATCAGGTCGGCGGCCGGTACCAGCGGTTGGCCGCTGATCAATGCCAGGCGTTGAACAGCCAGTGCCTGATAACGCGGGTCGGCGTTGATGCCGGTGCCGATCGCGGTGCCGCCGAGGTTGACTTCGGTCAGCAGTTCCGGGGCCAGCGTCTTCAGGCGCGCGAGGTCTTCGCCCATAGTGGTGGCGAAGGCGCGGAATTCCTGGCCGAGGGTCATCGGCACGGCGTCTTGCAGCTGGGTACGGCCCATTTTCAGGACGTGGTCGAACTCTTTGCCCTTGGCCGCGAAGGCCTGAATCAGGCTGTCGAGACTGGCCAGCAGCGCGTCGTGACCCAGCAGCAGACCCAGGCGGATCGCCGTCGGGTAGGCGTCGTTGGTCGACTGCGCCATGTTCACGTCGTCGTTCGGGTGCAGGTACTGGTACTCGCCTTTCTCGTGGCCCATCGCTTCCAGAGCAATGTTGGCGATCACTTCGTTGGCGTTCATGTTGGTGGAGGTGCCGGCGCCACCTTGAATCATGTCGACCACGAACTCTTCGTGGTAATCGCCGCGGATCAATCGCGCACAGGCTTCGCTGATGGCAGCGTGCTTGGCTTCGCTCAGGTGACCCAGCTCGCGGTTGGCGTCAGCGGCGGCCTGTTTGACCATCGCCAGGCCCACAACCAGTTTCGGGTAATGCGAAATCGGAACGCCCGAGAGGCGGAAGTTATTCACCGCTCGCAGGGTCTGGATGCCGTAATACGCATGGGCCGGTACTTCGAGGGCGCCAAGCAGGTCGGTTTCTGTGCGGAAAGATGCAGCGGAGGACATGATAGAAATCATCTCGATAAGGACCCGGTCTGTGCCGGAACGCTGCGAATGCTAGGCTTGTGGGGATTTTTGGGCCAATGCTGTTCAGCACTGCCCTATGCACATTCGGCATAATGCCCGTGTGACGCCGCCTGTGCGGCAGACGTGTGACCTGTTTTGGTGCGTGTCCGGGAGGACGTGATGAATCTGGAAAGCAAATGGCTCGAGGACTTCAGTGCCCTGGCCGCCACCCGCAGCTTCTCTCAGGCGGCCGAACGGCGCTTCGTGACCCAGCCGGCATTCAGTCGGCGGATCCGCAGCCTCGAAGCGGCGCTGGGGCTGACTCTGGTCAATCGCTCGCGCACGCCGGTCGAACTGACGGCGGCGGGGCAGTTGTTTCTGGTGACTGCGCGCACCGTGGTCGAACAGCTCGGTGAAGTCCTGCGCCACCTGCATCATCTGGAAGGCGGGCAGGGCGAGGTCATGCAAGTCGCAGCGGCGCACTCGCTGGCGCTGGGCTTTTTCCCGCGCTGGATCGCCCAGTTGCGCAACGAAGGGCTGAACATCGCCACACGGCTGGTGGCGACCAACGTTGGCGACGCCGTGCACGCTTTGCGTGAAGGTGGCTGCGATCTGATGCTGGCGTTCTACGACCCGGATTCGGCGATGCAGATGGACCCGGAGATTTTCCCGTCGCTGCACTTGGGCCAGACCGAGATGCTGCCGGTGTGCGCGGCAGATCTGGATGGCAAACCGCTGTTCGATCTGGAAGGCGAGGCGAGTGTGCCGTTGCTGGCTTACAGCGCCGGGGCGTTTCTTGGGCGTTCGGTGAACGGCTTGCTGCGCCAGCGCCAGTTGCGTTTCACCACGATCTACGAAACCGCGATGGCCGACAGCCTGAAAAGCATGGCCCTGGAAGGCCTCGGCATTGCCTGGGTGCCGCAACTGAGCGTACGCGCCGAACTGGCCCGCGGTGAACTGGTGGTGTGCGGCGGCCCGCAATGGCATGTGCCGCTGGAGATCCGCCTGTACCGCTGCGCCCTGGTGCGCAAGGCCAACGTGCGGTTGCTGTGGCGAAAACTAGAAGGTGGCGCCGCACAAAGCGCTTGAAGCTGATGAAGATCGAATGTGGGAGCGAGCCTGCTCGCGAATGCGGAGTTTCAGGCGCTGAGGTATCGTCTGACGCAACGCTTTCGCGAGCAGGCTCGCTCCCACAGGGGGATTTTTGCGGTGTTCTTTCGCTGACCTCAAGGTCAATAAAACCGGGCGTTTCGCTCATTTGACAGATGGTCGTTTCGGGGGCTGTTTATTGCTTTCTTTGCGGTATACTGCGCGGCCTTCGGCCGGCACGTCCGGCCATTTTTCGTACAATCAAGCCACGCAACCTGCGTGGCTTGTTGTTTTATGACGCGCCTGCGGGCGCTCCAGAGAGAAGAGGCGCGACGATGAGTGCACTGGTTGGCGTGATCATGGGCTCCAAGTCCGATTGGTCCACCCTTAGCCACACCGCCGATATGCTGGAAAAGCTCGGCATCCCGTACGAGGTCAAGGTGGTTTCCGCCCACCGCACCCCGGATCTGCTGTTCCAGTACGCCGAAGAGGCTGAAAGCCGCGGCATCGAGGTGATCATCGCCGGTGCCGGTGGCGCAGCCCACCTGCCAGGCATGTGTGCGGCCAAGACCCACCTGCCGGTGCTGGGCGTGCCGGTGCAGTCGGCCATGCTCTCGGGCGTCGATTCGCTGCTGTCGATCGTGCAGATGCCGGCGGGCATTCCGGTTGCCACCCTGGCCATCGGCAAGGCTGGCGCGATCAACGCCGCCCTGCTCTCGGCGAGCATCCTCGGCGCCAAGCACCCGCAATTTCACGCGGTACTGAAAACCTTCCGTGCCGAGCAGACAGACAGCGTCCTGGACAATCCAGACCCACGTATTGCCTGAGGTTGTTGAGATGAAGATCGGTGTAATCGGTGGCGGCCAGTTGGGTCGCATGTTGGCCCTGGCGGGGACTCCGCTGGGGATGAACTTCGCTTTTCTCGACCCTGCGCCGGACGCTTGTGCGGCCGCGCTGGGCGAACACCTGCGGGCCGATTACGGCGATCAGGATCATCTGCGCCAACTGGCCGATGAAGTCGATCTGGTGACCTTCGAATTCGAAAGCGTCCCGGCCGAAACCGTGGCGTTTCTTTCGCAATTCGTGCCGGTCTACCCGAGCGCCGAAGCCCTGCGCATTGCTCGTGACCGCTGGTTCGAAAAGAGCATGTTCAAAGACCTCGGCATTCCGACCCCGGCCTTCGCCGACATCCAGTCGCAAGCCGACCTGGATGCCGCCGTCGCTTCCATCGGTCTGCCGGCCGTGCTGAAAACCCGCACCCTGGGTTATGACGGCAAGGGTCAGAAAGTCCTGCGCAAACCGGAAGACGTGGCCGGTACGTTCGCCGAACTGGGCAGCGTTGCCTGCCTGCTGGAAGGCTTCGTGCCATTCACCGGCGAAGTGTCGCTGATCGCGGTGCGTGCCCGCGATGGTGAAACGAAGTTCTATCCGCTGGTGCACAACACCCACGACAGCGGCATTCTCAAGCTGTCGGTTGCCAGCACCGATCACCCGTTGCAGGCGCTGGCGGAAGATTATTCCAGTCGCGTGCTCAAGCACCTCGACTACGTCGGCGTGATGGCTTTCGAGTTCTTCGAAGTCGACGGTGGCCTCAAAGCCAATGAAATCGCCCCGCGCGTGCACAACTCCGGGCACTGGACCACCGAAGGCGCCGAGTGCAGCCAGTTCGAAAACCACCTGCGCGCCGTGGCCGGCCTGCCGCTGGGTTCGACCGCCAAGGTCGGCGAGAGCGCGATGCTCAACTTCATCGGCGTAGTGCCGCCGGTGGAGAAAGTCATCGCCATCGAAGACTGCCATCTGCATCACTACGGCAAAGCTTTCAAGGCCGGACGCAAGGTCGGCCACGCCAACCTGCGCTGCGCCGACATGGCCACCCTGCAAGCGCAGATCATCAAGGTCGAAGCGCTGATCGCCGAGTAAAACAGTTTCATGTGGCCGCGGCGGAACCATTCAGGGGCCGCCGTTCTCTCATGGCAGGATGCGAAACACTGGCTAGTCTTTCGCATATCTTCCAAATCAGAGGGAAATGCCATGGGAATTATCGGAACCATCTTTATCGGCTTGATCGTCGGCCTGCTGGCTCGGTTCCTGAAACCGGGCGATGACAGCATGGGCTGGATCATGACCATCCTGCTCGGTATCGGCGGTTCGCTGGCGGCCACCTACGGCGGCCAGGCTCTGGGCATCTATCAGGCGGGCGAGGGCGCGGGTTTCCTCGGCGCACTGGTCGGCGCTGTGGTGTTGCTGGTGATCTACGGTCTGATCAAAAAGAACTGATCGAAAGCGACAAAGCCCTCTCGGCCAGCGCGGCCGGGAGGGCTAGAATGCGCGGCGACTCACCGTCCATTCCTTTGCCTGCCGAGCACCTTCATGCGCCGTCTTCTGTTGACTCTCCTCTTGCTGGGCAGCTATCTCGCCCACGCCGGCGAACTGCCGGAAACCGACTGGCTGGAACTGATGCCCAAGTCGGATCAAAAGGCCCTTGAGGCCATGCCGGAAATCGACCACAACTCCCCCGAAGCCACCGGCACCTTCACCGAGAAGGGCGGGATGAAGCAGGCCAAGGGTCTGCCAGCGGTGATGTATTCGACGAAAACCGTAGCGTCAATGAACGACAAGCACATCCGCATCGGTGGTTACCCGGTGCCGCTTGAGTCGGATGCCAAGGGCCGCAGCACGCTGTTCTTCCTTGTGCCGTATCCGGGCGCCTGCATCCACGTGCCGCCACCACCGCCGAATCAACTGGTGCTGGTGCGGTATCCAAAAGGGTTGAAGCTGGAGGACATCTACACACCGCTGTGGGTGACCGGCACGCTGAAAATCGAGAAGGTCAGCAATGACCTGGCGGATGCAGCGTATGCGCTGGAGGCGGAGAAGGTGCGGGTGGTGCAGGAGGCTGACCTCTAAAGCGCGCCGCACATAAATTTGGGAGCGAGCCTTTGTGGTGAAGGGATTTATCTGTGGTGAAGGGATTTATCTGTGGCGAGGGGATTTATCTGTGGCGAGGGGATTTATCCCCGCTGGACTGCGCAGCAGGCCCCAGCTTTTGATTTAAAAAAAAGCGGGGGCCGCTTCGCGACCCAGCGGGGATAAATCCCCTCGCCACGGGGCTCTTTGCCCTTTTGTATTGCGCTAGAGCTTAGAGCGGCGTAGCGGCCACGCTAACACCCATCGTATGGCTCGCCCCTGGCGTCAGGGTCACCAGATCATCCATCACATTCGCCGTTTCGATGCACAGCATGCGCTGCCAGCCATCGTTGTCCATGTCCGGCAGTGCGGCGGCGCGGTCGATCCACGGGTTCCAGATCACCGCAGTGCGCGAGCCGGTAGAGGTCAGCACGATGCGTCGTTCCCAGGTCGGATCAACGATGCTCAATTGCGGCGGAACGTCGAGGTAGATGCGGTCGGTCTCGCCGGCGAAATGCAGATCGCCGCTTTGGCTGGCCGTGTTCCAGTCGTCCAGGGTCTCGATGTAGTTGAGCCCGGCCACGCCGTCGACATGCACATTACGCACGTCACTCACGGCGAAATAGGTGTGCAGCGCCTGACTCAGCGTGACGCTGTCAGTCCCCCGGTTATGGCTGGTCAGACTGTAATGCAGTTGATCCGCCAGATGCAGGGTCAGGGTCAGATCGACTTCGTGGGGCCAGCCCGGCAGGCCACCTTCCGGGTAGGGCAGCTTGAATTCGACCTTGATGCCGTCAGCCTCTGATTCGATGTTGCCCAACTCCCAGTCCATCGCCCGCACCAGACCGTGCGCGGGGGCCGGCTGCTCGCCGGTGTACATGGCCTGCACGCTGCTCGGGTTGCGTTCGAATTTGCCAAACCACGGCCAGCACACCGGCACGCCGGCGCGGATGCTCTTGCCGGTCTTGAACTCGGCCTTGTCGTTGAGCCAGATGATCGGCGGCTGGCCGTCGATCTGATAACTGAGGATGTGCGCGCCTTGCTGGGCCACCAGCACTTCGGCCTTGCCGTGGCGGATGCGCCAGCAGTTCAGTTCATCCTGTTTCACGGCTTCAACGTTGGGCGTGTTCATGGGCAACTCTCGATCAGACACTGGGGACGACTATCGACCGCAAAACGGTCGCGAGGTTTAACGCGCGCGTGGCGGCACCGAACGGGTGCGACCGCTGCCGTCGATGGCGACGAAAACGAAAACCGCTTCGGTGACCTTGCGCCATTCGCTGGAGAGTGGGTCATCGCTCCACACTTCGACCATCATCTGGATCGAGCTGCGGCCGATTTCCAGGGTCTGGGTATAAAAGGACAACTGCGCGCCGACCGCGACCGGGACGAGGAACGCCATGCGGTCGATGGCGACAGTGGCAACGCGGCCACCGGCCACCCGGCTGGCCATGGCGGTGCCGGCCAGATCCATCTGCGCGACCAGCCAGCCGCCGAAAATATCGCCAAAGCCGTTGGTTTCGCGGGGAAGTGCGGTGATTTGCAGGGCCAGGTCGCCCTGTGGGATCGGATCTTCTTGTTCGAGCTCTATCATGCCGAGGGGCCTCTGACCCGTGACTCTTCGTGGGTATTGCGGGTGGTAGCCGTCTTCAAGAAAAACGATTCAACACCGAACACACTGCGTTCGTCACGTTTTCCATCAGGCGCCTAAAGGGAAACTCTGCGAAAAAGGCTAAATCCCGAGCAAAGGACGGGCCAACAACGTTTTCGCACAGCAACCTCTTACAAATCCTGCGCAGGTGGCGAGTATATCGGTCGATAGACCCCGCGACGACCACCCGGTTCTGATTTCGACCGTCAATTACGCGCCTCTATGTGCTTTTTCGAACAATTTGCTATGGTGCCGAACCTGTCCAAGCCACCGCCAGCGTTGTTGTGGCGACAGATTCGACTATAAGAGAAGCCCTTGCCATGACCACAGCGCCTTCGAGCCTCGCGCAGCCCGAGCAACCCGCACGACCGTTGACCCGCAATGACTACAAGACTCTGTCGCTGTCCGCCCTCGGCGGGGCGCTGGAGTTCTACGATTTCATCATCTTCGTTTTCTTCGCCACCGTCGTCGGCAAGCTGTTCTTCCCGGCCGACATGCCCGAGTGGCTGCGCTTGATGCAGACCTTCGGCATCTTCGCCGCCGGCTATCTGGCACGTCCTTTGGGCGGCATCGTCATGGCGCACTTCGGTGACCTGCTGGGGCGCAAGAAGATGTTCACCCTGAGCATTTTCATGATGGCGGTGCCAACGCTGATCATGGGCCTGCTGCCGACCTACGCGCAGATCGGTATCTGGGCGCCGATCCTGTTGCTGCTGATGCGGGTGATCCAGGGCGCCGCTATTGGCGGTGAGGTGCCGGGAGCGTGGGTCTTCGTTTCCGAACACGTACCGCAAAAGCACATCGGTTATGCCTGCGGCACGCTCACCAGCGGCCTGACTGCCGGCATCCTCCTCGGCTCGCTGGTCGCCACTGCGATCAACAGCATTTATACGCCAGCCGAAGTGTCGGATTACGCCTGGCGGATCCCGTTCCTGCTCGGCGGCGTGTTCGGCCTGTTCTCGGTGTACCTGCGCCGCTGGCTGCACGAGACACCGGTGTTCGCCGAACTGCAATTGCGCAAGGCACTGGCCGAAGAAGTGCCGTTGCGCGCGGTGCTGCGTGATCATCGCGGCGCCATCGCCATTTCGATGCTGCTGACCTGGCTGCTCTCGGCTGGCGTCGTCGTGGTGATCCTGATGACCCCGACCGTGCTGCAAACGGTCTACCACTTCTCGCCAACCACGGCGCTGCAGGCCAACAGCCTGGCCATCGTCTTCCTCAGCCTCGGCTGCATTGGCGCTGGCGCGCTGGCCGATCGCTTCGGCGCCGGTCGCGTCTTCGTCTTTGGCTGCCTCGGTCTGCTGATCAGCTCCTGGACCTTCTACCACAGCCTCGCCGACCACCCGGACTGGTTGTTCCCGCTGTACGCATTGACCGGTTTGCTGGTCGGCACCATCGGCGCGGTGCCGTACGTGATGGTCAAAGCGTTCCCGCCGGTGGTTCGCTTCAGTGGCCTGTCGTTCTCGTACAACGTCGCGTACGCGATCTTCGGTGGCCTGACGCCAATGGTGGTGAGCCTGCTGCTGAAGGAAAGCGCGATGGGGCCTGCCTACTATGTGGCAGTGCTGTGCGGGATGGGAATTCTGGTAGGCGCCTGGCTCTGGAAGAAGGGGCGCTAAAGCCCAGGATCTACTCCACCAATACCGGCCACTTCGCGAGCAGGCTCGCTCCCACAGTTGGAATGCATTTCAATTGTGGGAGCGAGCCTGCTCGCGAATGGGGACGCCACAAATCATCCAGCAAAACCCGATGCTGGCCTTTCATCCAATTGTCATATTTCAGCCATAGAGTGTTCACATGGCCTGCTGATACTTGGCCCCGACTTAACACACCCTATCTGCTAGGAGTAAGGCATGAAACTGAAGCGTTTGATGGCGGCAATGACTTTTGTCGCTGCTGGCGTTGCGACTGCCAACGCGTTCGCCGCTGTTGACCCTGCTATCCCGAGCTACACCAAGACCACTGGTGTGTCGGGCAACCTGTCCAGCGTCGGTTCCGATACCCTGGCAAACCTCATGACCCTGTGGGCCGAGAACTACAAAAAAGAATACCCGAACGTCAACATCCAGATTCAGGCTGCCGGTTCTTCCACCGCGCCACCTGCACTCACCGAAGGCACCGCTAACCTGGGCCCGATGAGCCGCAAGATGAAGGACAACGAGCTGCAGGCTTTCGAGCAGAAGTACGGCTACAAGCCGACGGCGATCCCGGTTGCCGTGGATGCCCTGGCCGTGTTCGTGCACAAGGACAACCCGATCAAGCACCTGACCATGGCTCAGGTCGATGCGATCTTCTCCTCGACGCGCCTGTGCGGTGCCAAAGCTGACGTCAAGACCTGGGGTGACCTGGGCGTGACCGGTGACCTGGCCAACAAGCCGGTCCAGCTGTTCGGCCGTAACTCGGTGTCCGGCACCTACGGCTACTTCAAGGAAGAAGCCCTGTGCAAAGGTGACTACAAGCCAAACGTCAACGAACAACCAGGTTCGGCTTCGGTAGTGCAGTCGATCAGCAGCTCGCTTAACGGCGTCGGCTACTCGGGCATCGGCTACAAGACCGCCAGCGTCAAAACCGTAGCCCTGGCCAAGAAAGAAGGCGGCGAGTTCATCGAAGACACCGAAGAAAACGCCCTGAACGGCAAGTATCCGCTGTCGCGTTTCCTCTACGTTTACGTCAACAAAGCCCCGAACAAGCCTCTGGCCCCGCTGGAAGCCGAGTTCGTGAAGCTGGTGCTGTCGAAGCAGGGCCAGGAAGTGGTAGTGAAAGACGGCTACATCCCGCTGCCAGCCAAGGTTGCTGCCAAAGCACTGGCTGACCTCGGTCTGCAAGAAGGCGGCGCTGTCGCCAAGAAGTAACACCCTGAGGCCGGCCTGAAGCCGGACTCCTGTGGGAGCGAGCCTGCTCGCGAAGGGGTGGTCACATGCAGCATCGATGTGACTGACCCGACGCCTTGGCGAGCAGAAGCGCTCCTGCAACCACCAAATTTTCGACTCCGCTGCCGGACTTCCGGCTGGCGGATTTGCTGCGTCACTGCACTGTCATCTTTCTGTCATACAGGATCGCTAGGGTGTGCGCATGAATGATCTGGCCAATTCCCCAATGACTACGTCTTCCCCTCCCAAGCGCATTGATTTCAATACGCCTGAGCTGCAACGCAAGCGCCGCATCCGCGCGCTCAAGGATCGCTTCACCCGTTGGTACGTCCTCGTTGGCGGCCTGGCGGTGCTCGCGGCCATCACCCTGATCTTCTTCTTCCTCGCCTACGTCGTTGCGCCACTGTTTCAAGGCGCCGACCTGACCGCGAAAGACTCGATCACCCCGGCCTGGATGCAGGACGCGGGCAAGCCGCTGATGATCTCGCTCGAAGAGCAGAATCAGGTGGCCATGCGTGTGTCCGACAAGGGCCAGGCGCTGTTCTTCGATCTCGACAGTGGCGCTGAATTGAGGCGTGTCGATCTACCGCTGCCTGCGGGCGCTACCGTGACGTCTATTGGCGAAGACCAGCCGGGTCATCCGCTGGTGGCCGTGGGTCTGTCCAACGGTCAGGCGCTGGTGTTCCGTCATACCTATAAAGTCAGCTACCCCGATGGCAAGAAAACCATCAGCCCGGCCATCGAATATCCCTATGGCGAGGCGCCAATTGCACTGAACGAAAGCGGCGGCGCGCTGGAGCATGTGAGCCTCAACGCCACCGACTCGACGCTGATGCTGGTCGGCTCCACTGGCTCGCAACTCAATGTGCTGTCGCTGACCAGCGAAGAAAACATGATGACCGGCGAAGTCACCAACGAGCAGACGCGCATCGATCTGCCGCAGATGACCGAGCCTGTGAAAAACATCTTCGTCGACCCGCGCCAGCAGTGGCTGTACGTGGTCAACGGTCGTGCTCAGGCCGACGTGTTCAGCCTGCGCGACAAGAGCCTCAACGGGCGCTACAAGCTGCTGGAAAATGCCGACGCCCAAGTAACCGCCACCGCGCAGCTGGTCGGCGGTATCTCGCTGATCGTCGGCGATTCCAAGGGCGGTCTGGCCCAGTGGTTCATGGCTCGCGATACCGATGGCGAGCAGCGTCTGAAGCAGATTCGCACCTTCCAGATGGGCACCACACCGATCGTGGAAATCGCTGCCGAAGAACGCCGCAAAGGTTTCCTCGCCCTTGATGCCAGCGGCAAGCTCGGCGTGTTCCACAGCACTGCACACCGCACGTTGCTGGTCGATCAGGTGGTTGAAGGCCAAGGCCTGTTCGGTCTGTCGCCGCGCGCCAACCGGGTGATCGTCGAAGCTGGCGGCAAGCTGCAGCCGTTGCTGCTCGACAACCCGCACCCGGAAGTATCGTGGAGCGCGCTGTGGAGCAAGGTCTGGTACGAGAACTACGACGAGCCTAAATACGTCTGGCAATCGACCGCCGCCAACACCGATTTCGAACCGAAACTGAGCCTGTCGCCGCTGACCTTCGGCACCCTGAAAGCCGCGTTCTACGCCATGCTGCTGGCCGCGCCACTGGCCGTCGCTGCGGCGATCTACACCGCTTACTTCATGGCCCCGGGCATGCGCCGCAAGGTCAAACCGGTGATCGAGCTGATGGAAGCGATGCCGACGGTGATCCTCGGTTTCTTCGCCGGTCTGTTCTTGGCTCCATATGTAGAAGGGCATCTGCCGGGCATCTTCAGCCTGCTGATGTTGCTGCCGATCGGCATTCTGGTCGCCGGTTTCACCTTCAGCCGCCTGCCCGAGTCGATCCGCCTGAAAGTCCCGGACGGCTGGGAAAGTGCGCTGCTGATTCCGGTGATCCTGTTTGTGGGCTGGCTCTCGCTGTACATGAGCCCGTTCATGGAGAACTGGTTCTTCGGCGGCGACATGCGCATGTGGATCTCCCACGACCTGGGCATCACCTACGACCAGCGCAACGCCCTGGTGGTCGGTCTGGCCATGGGTTTCGCGGTGATCCCGAACATCTACTCGATCGCCGAAGACGCCGTGTTCAGTGTGCCGCGCGGCCTGACCCTGGGTTCGCTGGCCCTGGGTGCGACGCCATGGCAGACCATGACCCGCGTGGTGATCCTGACCGCCAGCCCGGGCATCTTCTCGGCGCTGATGATCGGCATGGGCCGTGCGGTCGGCGAAACCATGATCGTGCTGATGGCCACCGGCAACACCCCGGTCATGGAGATGAACCTGTTCGAAGGCCTGCGCACCCTGGCCGCCAACGTCGCGGTGGAAATGCCCGAGTCGGAAGTCGGCGGCAGCCACTACCGCGTGCTGTTCCTCTCGGCGCTGGTGCTGCTGTTGTTCACCTTCGTCATGAACACCCTGGCAGAACTGATTCGTCAGCGTCTGCGCAAGAAATACTCGTCGCTTTAAGCAAAGGTAGAAGTCTGTGAAACAGAACTCCCTGAAAGGATGGTTCAAGAGCGGCGCCCCGGGCGTCTGGATCAGCGGTGGCGCGGTGTCCATCGCGGTCATCATGACCATTGGCCTGTTGGCGGTGATTGCCGTGCGCGGTCTCGGTCACTTCTGGCCGGCGGACCTGATCCACGCGCATTACGACGTACCGGGCCAGGCCAATCACCTGGTGATCGGCGAAGTGGTGCAGAAAGAAGAAGTGCCGCGCGCACGTCTGAAGAGTGCCGGTCTGCCGGTGCCGGACGAAGGTCCGGAATTCATGACCCGCGAGCTGATCAAGGTCGGCAACCGTGACCTGAACGGCAACGACTTCACCTGGATCGTTGGCGAGTGGTTGACCAAGCAGACCACGCCGCCCGAGCTGATGGCGATCGAGCGTCGCGAGTGGGGCAACTTCTACGGCTATTTGGTCAACGTCAAACAGGATGGCAAGGTCATCGCCGAAGGCGAGGCCGCATGGCCCGAACTGCAAGCGCGCATCGACCGTGTGAACGATCTTGCGGCTCAACTGAAAACGCTGGAAAAAACCGACATCGGCGCGATCAATGCCGGCCTCGAACGCATCCGACTGCATGGCCGCAAGCTGGAGCTGGAAGGCAAACTCGACGCCACCGCACAAGCGGACATGGAATCCGAGCGCGCCGAGCTGGACGCGCGCTACAAAGACATCGAAGCACGTCTGTCTGATTTGCATGCTCAGTTCAACCGCGACGCCTTGACCGCCCGTGACGCCAACGGCAAGGAAATCGAAATCGGTCTGGGCAAGGTCGTGCATGCCTACCAGCCGAACGGCATGAGTACCTTGACCAAGGTCGGCTTCTACTTCAGCAAGATCTGGGAATTCCTCTCGGACGACCCGCGTGAAGCGAACACCGAAGGCGGGATCTTCCCGGCGATCTTCGGCACCGTGATGATGACCCTGATCATGGCGATGATCGTTACACCGTTCGGCGTGCTGGCAGCGGTGTACCTGCGCGAATATGCCAAGCAGAACACCCTGACTCGCGTCATTCGTATCGCGGTGAACAACCTCGCCGGCGTACCGGCGATCGTTTACGGCGTGTTCGGCCTGGGCTTTTTCGTTTACGTGCTGGGTGGCTCGGTCGACCGCTTGTTCTTCCCTGAAGCTCTGCCGGCGCCGACGTTCGGTACGCCGGGCCTGCTCTGGGCTTCGCTGACCCTCGCGCTGCTGGCCGTGCCGGTGGTGATCGTGGCGACCGAAGAAGGTCTGGCGCGGATTCCCCGCACTGTGCGTGAAGGTTCGTTGGCCCTCGGCGCGACCAAAGCGGAAACGCTGTGGAAAATCGTTATCCCGATGGCCAGCCCGGCCATGATGACCGGGATGATCCTTGCCGTGGCCCGTGCCGCCGGTGAAGTGGCGCCGCTGATGCTGGTGGGTGTGGTGAAACTGGCGCCGTCGCTGCCGGTGGACGGCAACTACCCGTACCTGCACCTGGACCAGAAGATCATGCACTTGGGCTTCCACATTTATGACGTCGGCTTCCAGAGCCCCAACGTCGAAGCAGCCCGCCCGCTGGTTTACGCCACCGCGCTGCTGCTGGTGCTGGTGATCGCGACGCTGAACCTGTCGGCAGTGTATATCCGCAACCACCTGCGCGAAAAATACAAAGCACTGGACAGCTGATTTTGCAGCACTGATTTCCATGTGGGAGCGAGCCTGCTCGCGAAGGCATCACCGCGGTTTCATAGACAAACCGCAGCGCCTGAATCGCGAGCAGGCTCACTCCTACAAAAACCGAACCGAATTTGTTAGCACAGGGAGCCTCCCATGCAGCACGAAACACACAGCCACGGCATCAACATGTCTGCCCTGGGCCGCGACAAGCAGAGCCTGGACCTGGCGCAGGAAACCGTTGCCATCGAAGTGCCGGGCCTGAGCCTGTACTACGGCGACAAACAGGCACTGTTCGACGTCAGCATGAACATCCCGAAGCAGCGTGTGACCGCGTTCATCGGCCCGTCCGGCTGCGGTAAGTCGACGCTGCTGCGTACCTTCAACCGGATGAACGATCTGGTCGACGGCTGCCGTGTCGAGGGCGCGATCAACCTGTACGGCAACAACATCTATCGCAAGGGCGAAGACGTTGCCGAACTGCGTCGTCGCGTCGGCATGGTGTTCCAGAAGCCCAACCCGTTCCCGAAGACCATCTACGAAAACGTGGTCTATGGCCTGCGCATCCAGGGCATCAACAAGAAGCGCATCCTCGACGAAGCCGTTGAATGGGCGTTGAAAGGCGCAGCACTGTGGGACGAGGTCAAAGACCGCCTGCACGACTCGGCCCTCGGCCTGTCCGGTGGTCAGCAGCAGCGTCTGGTGATCGCGCGCACCATCGCGGTCGAGCCGGAAGTGCTGCTGCTCGACGAACCTTGCTCCGCTCTCGACCCGATCTCGACGCTGAAAGTCGAAGAGCTGATCTACGAGCTGAAGTCCAAGTTCACCATCGTCATCGTGACCCACAACATGCAACAGGCGGCACGGGTGTCCGACTACACCGCGTTCATGTACATGGGCAAACTGGTGGAATTCGGCGACACCGATACTCTGTTCACCAATCCGGCGAAGAAGCAGACCGAAGACTACATCACCGGTCGCTATGGCTGATTGCAGCAGCGGCAAGCCGCAAGCTTCACGCGGCAAGAAAGAATTGGTGCGATATCAGGACTTATACATAACTGCTTGAAGCTTGCAGCTTGAAGCTTGCAACTTTCGCGGAGCGAACAATGATTTCCAAAGAAGGCCTTACCCATCACATTTCCGCGCAGTTCAACGCTGAACTGGAGGAAGTGCGCAGTCACCTCCTTGCCATGGGCGGGCTGGTCGAGAAGCAGGTCAACGACGCGGTCACGGCGCTGATCGAGGCCGACTCCGGCCTGGCTCAGCAGGTCCGTGAGATCGACGACCAGATCAACCAGATGGAACGCAACATCGACGAAGAATGCCTGCGCATTCTCGCCCGTCGTCAGCCGGCAGCCTCTGACCTGCGTTTGATCATCAGCATTTCGAAGTCGGTGATCGACCTCGAGCGTATCGGCGACGAAGCCACCAAGATCGCCCGTCGTGCCATCCAGTTGTGCGAAGAAGGTGAAGCGCCGCGCGGTTACGTCGAGGTCCGTCACATTGGCGACCAGGTGCGCAACATGGTTCGTGATGCGCTGGACGCCTTCGCGCGTTTTGACGCCGATCTGGCCTTGTCGGTGGCGCAGTACGACAAGATCATCGATCGCGAATACAAAACCGCTTTGCGTGAGCTGGCCACCTACATGATGGAAGACCCGCGCTCTATCTCGCGGGTGCTGAGCATCATCTGGGTCCTGCGTTCCCTGGAGCGCATCGGCGATCATGCGCGCAACATCTCCGAACTGGTGATCTACCTTGTGCGCGGCACCGATGTGCGTCACATGGGCCTCAAGCGCATGAAAGAAGAAGTTGAAGGCACAAGCGCTGAAACCGCTAATGTTCCGGGCGAAGCTGACGATAAGTAAGATTGCCTGAGAAAAGCGCCCGGCCCTCTGGCCGGGCGTTTTTGTTTCTGCTTTTCAGAAGCGGATTCGAATTAAAAGCAGCACCCGCGAACGAAAAGTCCCGGCGTGACTGAAGAGTTTTGGCAATGTGCCATCAGCCAGCGTTATGCTTGCCGGGATTTTAATAGGGGTGTTGGATGAGCAAGATCAGTGTGTTGGTCGTGGACGATGCTTCGTTCATTCGTGACCTGGTGAAAAAGTGCCTGCGTAATTACTTCCCGGGGATCCGCACCGAGGACGCCATCAACGGCAAAAAGGCCCAGGCGATGCTGGCCAAAGAGGCTTTCGACCTGGTGCTGTGCGACTGGGAAATGCCGGAAATGTCCGGCCTCGAACTGCTGACCTGGTGCCGCGAGCAGGACAACCTCAAGACCATGCCGTTCGTCATGGTCACCAGCCGTGGTGACAAGGAAAACGTCGTGCAAGCGATTCAGGCCGGCGTATCCGGTTACGTCAGCAAGCCGTTCACCAACGAGCAGCTGCTGACCAAGGTCAAGCAGGCACTGAACAAGGTCGGCAAGCTCGACACCTTGATGAACAGCGCGCCGACCAAGATGAATTCGGCATTCGGCAACGATTCCCTGAGCGCACTGACCGGCGGCAAGCCTGCCGTGGTCGGCGGCGCTGCGGCCAGGCCTGCCGCTGCTGCACCCGCTCCAGCCGCTGCGCCGTCGCGCGGTTTGCTCAACAGCCCGCCAGTTCAGGCGCCCGGTGCATCCAAGGCGCCGGTGGGCGGTCGTGGTCAGGGCCAGTTGCGCCTGCCGAGCGGTACTCAGCAATGCGTGATCAAGGCCTTGAGCATCAAGGAAGCGCTGCTGGTAGTGAAGCGCACCGAGACCCTGCCGCAGATCCTCGACAGCGCCGTGCTCGATCTGGAGCAGGGCGACAACGCCGAGATCGCGCGCCTCAATGGTTACCTGCACGCCATCGTCGCCCACGAGCAGAAAGCCGACAGCGACTGGCTGCAACTGACCTTCCGCTTTGTCGACCAGGATGCGCAGAAGCTCGACTACATCTCGCGCCTGATCGCCCGGGGCACGGCGCAGAAGCATTTCGTACCCGGCGCGTAAGCTTCGTCGCCCGATAGGCCGCCTTCGCGAGCAGGCTCGCTCCCACCCTGGAACGCATTCCAAATGTGGGAGCGAGCCTGCTCGCGAAGGGGCCAGCCAAAACACCACTTGTCTCCCGTGCTCTGATCGTTCCCACGCGCAGCAAAGGAATCCCTCAACCGGACGCTCCGTGTCCTCTGTGCAGGGGACGCAGAGCGTCCCGGGCTGCATCCCCACGCAGAGCGTGGGGACGATCATTTGAAACATCTGTCGACTAGCCTGGTCTGTCTCAGCTGCTAGGCTGATTCCCAGGCCTTCCTTCGACAGACTTCTGCCCATGCTCGCGCGCCTGCTGTTTTTCTGCGGTCTCTGCCTGGCCTCCCAGCTGGCGATGGCCATGACCATCTACAAATCCACCGACGCCAACGGCGTGGTCTCGTACAGCGACCGCCCGAGCAAAGGCGCAAAGGTGTTCGTGTTTCAGGACCGTATGGTCGAGCGCCTCGACCGCCAGGTGTACCTGGACATCAAGAAGCAGAAAGGCGTCGACGTGGTGTTTGCGCGCAACGATTTGTACGCGCCGGTCGAGGTTGCCCTGGCCTTCATTGGCACGAGCAATGTGCGCGGCGTGCCCGCGCGGGCGATCCGTCGCGTGCTGCCGCCGCGCAGCAACACACGGCTGGCGCTGCTGACGGCGATCAGCCGTGACCAGCCGCTGGTGTATTCGCCGCAGTTCCAGTATTCGCTGGGCGACCCCGCAGGCACCGCACAGAGCTATCGCTATCCGCTGCCCTGGCGTGGCGGGCCGTTTCGCCTGAGTCAGGGCGCCAACGGCCAATACAGCCACTACGGGCCGAAGAACCGCTACGCCATGGACATCGCCATGCCGGTGGGCACGCCGATCATCGCCGCGCGAGCGGGAGTAGTGGTGAAAACCGAGAATTCCCAGAGCGGGCGCGGTACCGATGCCTCCGGCAATTTCGTCCGGGTGCTGCACGACGACGGCACGATGGGCGTGTACCTGCATCTGAAACAGGGTTCGGTGAGTGTGCGCGAAGGCCAGCGGGTCAAGGTCGGCAGCCCGCTGGCGCTGTCGGGCAACACCGGCAACAGCAGCGGCCCGCACCTGCACTTCGTGGTGCAGCGCAATACCGGAGAGGGGCTGGTGTCGATTCCCTATCAGTTCAACCAGCCGCTGGGGGCGTTGCCCAACTTTGCGTTGGGCAAGCAGTAGGCGCGATAGGGTGTTGAGGGTTTTTGTGGCGAGGGGATTTATCCCCGTTGGGCCGCGAAGCGGCCCCAAATATTGCAACTCTGTACTAACTGACTGCATTCAATGGTTTTGGGACGGCTGCGCCGTCCAACGGGGATAAATCCCCTCGCCACAAGAGCCCCCCAAACTCCCATCAATCGAGCATCAACACCTTGGCCAGAACAATCTTCGGCCCTTTCATCTTCTTTATGATGATCCGCAGGCCTTCGACTTCCAGCACTTCTTCCTCTTCCGGCACCCGTTTCAGGGTTTCGTAAACCAGCCCGGCAAGGGTTTCCGCTTCGATGTGATCAAGATCGATGCCCAGCAGACGTTCGACCTTGAACAACGGCGTATCGCCACGCACCAGCAGCTTGCCCGGCTGATAGGCAAGGATGCCGCGCTCTGCCTTGCGGTGCTCGTCCTGGATATCACCGACCAGCACTTCCAGCACGTCTTCCATGGTCAGGTAGCCGATGATGTTGCCGTCAGCCTCCTCGACCACGGCGAAGTGCGAGCCGCCCTTGCGGAACTGCTCCAGCAGCTGCGACAGCGGCATGTGCCGCGATACGCGCTCCAGCGGGCGGGTCAGCTCGGCGAGGTTGAACGACTCGGGAATGTGGTCCAGCGCCGCAAGTTCCAGCAGCAGATCCTTGATGTGCAGCAAGCCGACGAACTCTTGGCGCTCGCTGTCGTACACCGGATAACGGCTGAACTTGTGGCGACGGAACATCGCCAGGATTTCCTTCAGCGGCGCGTTGAACTCCAGGGTGATCAGGTCTTCGCGGGAATTGGCCCAGTCGACCACTTCCAGCTCGCCCATTTCTACGGCCGAGGCCAATACGCGCATGCCCTGATCGCTCGGATCCTGGCCACGGCTGGAGTGCAGGATCAGTTTCAGTTCTTCGCGGCTGTAATGGTGTTCATGGTGCGGGCCGGGTTCACCTTGCCCGGCGATACGCAAAATCGCGTTGGCGCTGGCATTGAGCAGGTAGATCGCCGGGTACATCGCCCAGTAGAACAGGTACAGCGGCACCGCGGTCCACAGCGACAAAAGCTCGGGTTTGCGGATCGCCCATGACTTGGGCGCCAGCTCGCCGACCACGATGTGCAGGTACGAAATGATGAAGAACGCGGTGAAGAACGACACGCCTTTGATGATCTCTGGCGAGTCGACGCCGACTGCGCTCAGCAGCGGCTCGAGAATATGCGCGAACGCCGGTTCACCGACCCAGCCCAGACCGAGAGAGGCGAGGGTGATGCCGAGCTGGCACGCCGACAGGTAGGCATCGAGCTGACTGTGCACGGTGCGCAGGATATGTCCGCGCCAGCCATGTTGTTCAGCGATGGCCTCGACCCGGGTCGAGCGCAATTTGACCATGGCGAATTCCGCTGCAACGAAAAAACCGTTGAGCAAAACCAGGATCAGAGCAAAAAGAATCATGCCGAAGTCGGCAAAAATGGTCGCGAGGGACAAGCCAGGGGAAGGGTCCATGATGGAGTTTTGCGGGTTCCGTGTGATTCGAAATTAGGGAGAAACAGCGCCTGAAAGGCAGGCACAAGTCAGCCAATGTAGCGGCTGACCGTGCGATTGCCTAGTGGCGTGTGCCGGGCGGCATCACTCGGTGGCGCTGATCGCCCGTGCGCTGGCCACTTGGGCCGGGGCGAAATGGCAGGTAAACGTGCTGCCGTGGCCGGGCACGCTGCTGATCTCCATTCGCGCGCGGTGGCGCAGCAGCACGTGCTTGACGATGGCCAGGCCGAGGCCGGTGCCGCCGGTGTTGGAGTTGCGGCTGGAATCGACGCGGTAGAAACGCTCGGTCAGGCGCGGCAGGTGTTTGCTGTCGATACCGATGCCGGAATCCTGCACGCTCAGGTGTGCGCCCTGATCGTCGCCCCACCAGCGAATGCGGATGTTGCCTTCGGCCGGGGTGTACTTGACCGCGTTGAACACCAGATTGGAGAACGCGCTGCGCAACTCCGCTTCGCTGCCCTTGAGCAGCACTCCGGCATTGGCCTCGAGGCTGATGCGCTGGTTTTTCGCCCCGGACAACTGCTGCGCATCGCTGGTAATCGATTGCAGCAAGGTGTCGATCTGCACTGGCTGGTTGTCCGACGGATAGTCGGTGGCTTCCAGCTTGGCCAGCAGCAACAGGTCGTTGAGCAGCGTCTGCATGCGCCCGCCCTGTTGCTGCATCTGCTGTAGGGCTCGGCTCCAGCGCGGGTTCACTTCTTCGACATTGTCCAGCAGGGTTTCCAGATAGCCGCAGATCACCGTCAGCGGTGTGCGCAGCTCGTGGGAGACGTTGGCAATGAAGTCCTTGCGCATCTGTTCCAGCTGATGAATGCGCGTCACGTCGCGGACCAGCATCAGGTGTTCATTGTTGCCGTAGCGGGTCAGGTACAGCTGAATGCGCACGCGATCGTTGGTCGGCGAAGGGATTTCCAATGGCTCGGCGAAGCTGTCCTGCTCGAAGTATTCCTTGAAGCGCGGATGGCGCACCAGGTTGGTCACCGGTTGGCCGCTGTCCTGCGGAGTCTTCAGGCCGAGCAGGGTTTCGGCGGCGCGGTTCCACCATTCGAGATTGCCGTCACTGTCGAGCATGATCACCGCGTCTTTCAGCGCGGCGGTGGATTCCTGCACCCGGTCGATCACCGCTTGCAGACGCCCGCGCACGCGTTGGTCGCGGCGTTGCAGGTGATAGATGCTGTCGAACACCTCGCCCCACAGACCATAGCCATCGGGCGGCGCTTCGTCGGGTTGGTGCTGGCGCAGCCATTCGTGCAGACGCAGCAATTGCTTGAGCGTCCAGGCCAGATAAAGCCCCAGACCCGCCGCGAGGCTCCAGCCGTAATAGCCGGTGATCAGGCCGATCACCAGGCAGGCGGTGACCAGCAACAGCATGTGGCGAATCAGGGTGCCATGCCAGTTTTGATTCACAGAGGCGTCCTTAGCCGCAGCGTCAAGTTTCAAGCTGCAAGTCAGAGCGGCTCGCTGTTTCTTGCCGCTTGTAGCTGAAAGCTTGCAGCTGCTTTCATGCTTTTGTGGAGAACCGGTAGCCGGTGCCGCGCACGGTTTGTACCAGATTTTCGTAAGCGTCGCCGAGGGCCTTGCGCAGGCGCCGGATGTGCACGTCGACGGTGCGCTCTTCGACGTAGACGTTGCCACCCCAGACCTGGTCAAGCAACTGGCCACGGGTGTAGGCGCGTTCCTGATGGGTCATGAAAAATTGCAGCAGGCGGTATTCGGTCGGGCCCATCTCGGCGGGTTTGCCGTCGATGGTCACGCGGTGGCTGATCGGGTCGAGCAGCAGGCCGCCGACTTCGATCGGCGCTTCGCCATCGGTCGGTCCGGCGCGGCGCAGCACAGCCTTGAGGCGGGCGACCAGTTCACGCGGGGAAAACGGTTTGGTGATGTAGTCGTCGGCGCCGACTTCCAGGCCCTGGATCTTGTTGTCCTCTTCGCCCTTGGCGGTGAGCATGATGATCGGGATGTCCCCGGTCAGCTCGTCACGCTTGAGGCGCCGGGCCAGTTCGATGCCCGAGGTGCCGGGCAGCATCCAGTCGAGCAGGATCAGGTCCGGTTTGCGGTCGACGATGATGGCGTGAGCCTGCTGCGAGTTCTCTGCCTCGAGGCAGTCATAGCCGGCCATTTCCAACGCCACGGCGATCATTTCGCGAATGGGCGCTTCGTCGTCGACGATCAGAATGCTCCTGCCAACCATGCCTTAATCCTCTTGTCATTTAACTGTCTTGCGCCGCATTAGATAACGGAATTATTGCAGTCGTGTGACAGTATTTCAGGCGCGCAACATTTGCACCCATCCTCGACTAAGCTCTAAGTCCGAATCCTGACAACCACAAAAGAAGGTTTCCATGACTCAGATGACTGCTTCGTTCAAAGCCCTGCTGCTGGCTGCCGCCCTGACATTGCCAGGGCTGGCCATGGCGGCCGATCCGGCGATGGAAAAGGACGGCATGTACACCGACCACAAGGGCATGACCCTGTACACCTTTGCCAAGGACTCCGCTGGCAAGTCCGCGTGCAACGACAAGTGCGCGGCAAACTGGCCGCCGCTAATGGCGACAGCGAATGACAAGTCGATGGGGGACTGGACGGTAATCACTCGTGATGATGGCAGCAAGCAATGGGCCTACCAGGGCATGCCGCTGTACACCTTTGTGATGGACAAGAAGGCCGGCGACATGACCGGCGACGGCAAAATGGACGGCGCGTGGAAAGTCGCCAAGGCCAAATAACTACGGTCCAAAACCCTGTGGGAGCGAGCCTGCTCGCGAAGCGGTGTATCAGTTATCGCAGAGGTGACTGCCATGACGCCTTCGCGAGCAGGCTCGCTCCCACGGGTGTCATGCATCAGCGCAATGCGTAATCGAGCACGATCCCGACAAAGATCGCCAAGCCTGCCCAGTGGTTATGCAAGAACGCCTGGAAGCAGCGCATGCGGTCCTTGCTGCGCGTGTACCAGAACTCCCACGCATAACATCCCGCAGCCACCAGCAAACCGAGGTGGAACCAGATCCCCAGCTCGAACTTCGACCCGGCCAGGATCAGACAGCCCAATGACAGCGCCTGCAAGCTGAGGATGATCCCCCGATCTGCCTCGCCAAACAGAATCGCCGTGGATTTCACGCCGATCTTCAGATCGTCATCACGATCGGTCATCGCGTAATAAGTGTCGTAGCCCACCGTCCACAGCAGGTTGGCGATCCACAGCAGCCACGCCGCCGCTGGCAACTCGCCGGTCTCGGCGGTAAAGGCCATCGGCATGCCCCAGGAGAACGCCGCGCCCAGCACCACTTGCGGGTAATAGGTGTAGCGCTTCATGAACGGATACGTGAATGCCAGCGCCAGACCGCCCAGCGACAGCCAGATCGTCGGCGCATTGGTGCACAGCACCAGCAGAAAACTGATGCCCATCAGCACGGCAAAGAACACCAGCGCTTCCTTCGAGCTGATCCGGCCAGCGGCCAGCGGCCGTTGCGCGGTGCGTTTGACGTGGCCGTCGACCTTGCGGTCAGCCCAGTCGTTGATCACGCAGCCGCCGGCACGGGTCAGCACCACGCCGAGGACGAAGATGACAATGTTGGCCAGGGACGGCGAACCCTTGCCGGCAATCCACAACGCCCACAGCGTCGGCCACAGCAGCAGGTAAATGCCGATCGGCTTGTCCATGCGCGTCAACTGAACGAAATCCCAGGCGCGCGGGTTCAGACGGTTGAGGGACTTGAGCAGGCTCTGATACATCAGCAGTTCTCCGGATGGGCGCGGGCGGCGTCCCACAGGCTCGGCAGGAAGATTTCCGCGACCAGCACGCTCAGCGTGCCACGGTCGAAACGCGAACGCCGGCCCCACAATTCAGGGGCTTGCACCGCTGGCGGCAACCATTGTTCAGGGTACTGGCAGACTTCAATGGCGCGGCGTTGAAATGCGCGATCGCAAAACAGCAATTCGCCCAGCGAGCGGCTGCCCAGTTCATCCATGTGCAAACCATCACCTTGCAGGGCGGCGCGCGAGGCGACGCTGCGGGCAAACACCCAGGCTTCGCCATGACCACGCAAATACACCTCACGCACCCAGCCTTCGCTGCCCTCGGCCAGATCCAGTGCCGCGCATTCATCAGCGCGCAGGGTGTCCCAGCCTTCGAACAACGGCGACACGCTGAAGCCATCCTCGGACAAACGGGTCAAACGGCGGGTCAGCGAACCTTCGTCGAACAACCAGTCCAGGGTCAACGGATCGGGGCGGGGCGTCAGGCGGTCTTGGGTCAGCCAGAGCGGGGCGGGGCAGGCATTTGAATGTTGCACAATGAGTCATTATTGGCCGCAAATGAGGCGGCGAGCTTACCATGGCGGGCGACAAGATCGAGCGGCGCCGGCTGCCGTTGCGGCGAACAGGCTTGCATCTGCCCGGCACCCTCAGTACAAAACGCCCTGAGCCGGATGGCAACGCAGCACCCATCGACCGTCCGCGCCGGCACTACGCCTGAACCCTGAGGAAGTACCTGAATGAAGAAGTGGCAATGTATCGTCTGTGGCCTGATCTATAACGAAGCCGAGGGCTGGCCGGATGACGGCATCGCGCCGGGCACCCGCTGGGAAGACGTCCCGGCAGACTGGCTGTGCCCCGACTGCGGCGTCGGCAAGATGGACTTCGAAATGATCGAAATTAACTGAACACAACCAAGGAGTAAGGCATGAGCGCACCAGTCGTCATCATCGGCACCGGGCTTGCGGGCTACAACCTGGCCCGCGAGTTTCGCAAGCTCGACAGCGAAACCCCGCTGCTGCTGATCACCGCCGATGACGGCCGCTCTTACTCCAAGCCGATGCTCTCCACCGGCTTCGGCAAGAACAAGGATGCCGACGGCCTGAGCATGGCCGAACCCGGCGCCATGGCCGAGCAGTTGAAGGCCGAAGTGCGCACCCACACGCGCATCAGCGGCATCGACGCCGGCCACAAACGCTTGTGGATCGGTGAAGAAGCCGTGCCTTATCGTGATCTGATCCTGGCCTGGGGCGCGGAAACCGTGCGCGTGCCGATCGAAGGCGACGGCGCGGAACTGGTATTTCCGATCAACGATCTCGAAGACTACGCGCGCTTTCGTGCCGCAGCGGCGGGCAAGCGTCGGGTCTTGGTGCTCGGCGCCGGGCTGATCGGCTGCGAATTCGCCAATGACCTGATTCTCGGCGGCTACGAAGTGCAACTGGTCGCGCCGTGCGAACAAGTCATGCCAATGCTTTTGCATCCTGCCGCTGCGGCGGCCGTGCAGGCCGGGCTGGAAAGTATCGGGGCGAAGTTTCACCTCGGCCCGGTGCTGACCCGCCTGGAGAAAGTCGCCGATGGCCTCGAAGCGCACCTGTCCGATGGCCAGATCATCCCCTGCGATGTAGTGGTCTCGGCGATCGGCCTGCGCCCGCGCATCGATCTGGCGGCAGCTGCCGGCGTGCAGGTCAATCGCGGCGTGATGGTCGATCGTTACCTGAAAACCTCCCACGCCAACATTTACGCCTTGGGCGATTGCGCCGAAGTCGACGGGCTCAACCTGCTTTACGTGATGCCGCTAATGAGTTGCGCGCGCGCGTTGGCGCAAACCCTCGCCGGAAACCCGACCGCAGTCAGCTACGGGCCGATGCCGATCACCGTGAAAACCCCGGTGTGCCCGCTGGTGGTTTCGCCGCCGCCACGGGGCAGCGAAGGCGTTTGGAGCGTCGAAGGGCAGGGCGCCGACATCAAAGCGCTGTGCCACAGTGCCGACGGTCAGTTACTCGGATACGCCCTGACCGGCGGGGCAGTCATGGAAAAACTGGCCCTGAACAAACAGCTGCCGCCGCTGCTGGCGTAAATGCCGGTCGTTCTGTCGCAAACACCGCTCTTTTGCCCCGACAAAGGTCTTGGGGAGACTGGCGCCGCCGTTGGCGGCGTGCCATTCTCACTCCCGTCTGCCGCAGAGTAGAGCCTGCGGCGCCTTGGGCGCTGTTCCAACGAGAACAGCACGGACATAACAACAAAAAACCGTCAAAGGGGCTTCACTAATGCGTAAACCAGAACTCGCCGCTGCAATCGCCGAAAAGGCAGACCTGACCAAAGAACAGGCCAATCGCGTCCTCAACGCCGTCCTCGAAGAAATCACCGGCGCCCTGCACCGCAAGGACAGCGTGACGCTGGTCGGCTTCGGCACCTTCCTGCAACGCCACCGCGGCGCCCGCACCGGCAAAAACCCGCAGACCGGCGAACCGGTCAAGATCAAGGCCAGCAACACCGTTGCGTTCAAGCCAGGCAAATCGTTGAAAGACAGCGTCAATCCTTGATGGCGGCGTGCTCCCCTGAATGACGGGGAGAACCGCAAATGAAAATGGGCACACCGATTGCGGTCGGGTGCCCATTTTTTGTGGTTGGAGCATTCGTCTAGATCAGACGGAGAAGAAGTAACGCGTCAGGTGAAAGAAGAGCGGTGCCGCGAAGCATATCGAGTCCATCCAATCGAGGATTCCGCCGTGACCTTTGATCATTGTGCCCCAGTCCTTCGCGCTCAGACTGCGTTTGATAGCGGACATGACCAAGCTGCCTAGCCAGCTTGCGGCAGTCATTGGGACTTAAGCATCGGGCAGCACGCCGACTACTCGGTCATCCGAACTGTTAATCGCAATGGCTTATCCTGGAATTGCTCAATTCGTAGCCTGCCCAAAATTTCATCGTTCGTACTCTGCCCTTTGCATACCAATTCATATTTGAAGACTTTACTTAACCGGGAGTCCGCATATTTACACTCGACTGAAAGCAAGTTCTCGTTCGACCCATGCTCGTCCAGTGGTTCATCTGCCAGGTCATTAATATGTATCCAGACGGCGCTTAAGCCAAGTTTCTCTGGATCCTCAGTCATGTCCATGATCCAGATCTTGATTTCGCTGAGGAGCGTGAGACAGCCCCCAATGCTGGGAAGTAATTTGACGTTGAACTTGGCGGTCTGCGCAGTGGGTTGCCAAGGTTGTTTAAATTTTTTGACTCCAAGGTTGGGGTCTCTTGCGTAGTTTTCTGGCGCGTAACAGTAATATGGGGAAAACGGCTGATAGTACGCTTCGGCGGTGACGCTAAAATTCGCAGGGATGTCCATGTTCAGTGTTGCCGAACTGGAGAACGAATTGCATCCAGTTCCAAATATTATGAAGCTGGCCAATAACAAAGCGCGGATCGAGTGCGTTGCAGTGACGAAGTTTAACTTGGGGGACAACGAGAGCATCGGTACTTCCTTGTTGACTGATTAAGTTAAATGAACGAATCAATATCCAGCCGAAACGGCGCGCCAACCGCATGCCCTCCGGTCATCGCGGCGATAGCGGCATCGTGGTCTTCAGCGGCTGGCGGGATCATCGCCAGTTGCTCCTGAACCAGGTTTTCAGGATGGGCGTTCCAGCGCAGCAGACCTTCCTCGACCCATTCGGGCTGGTCGGCATAGCTGCCGTAAACGTCGACCTCGGTGACCCGTTGACTGCGCAGCGCTGTCAGGCGGGCCATGGTCATGCTGATCTTGTCTATTTCCTGATTGAGCATCAGCGTCTTGTGCACGCTCTCCTGCTCTCGCACGTAAGAACGGTGGTTGTTTTGCAGATCGCGCTTAACGGCCCGCAGCTGTTGCTGAATATTCTCCAGGGCGCTGCTGATCCACTCGTATTCGCGATTGGTCACCAGCGAACGCTTGAGCTGCAGTGCTTCCTGCCAACGGCGCAAGCTGGCCCAGCAGCCGGGGATGTAGCTGCCGACCATTGAGTGGTGACCTGCGGAGAACAACTGCCGCAAAAACGATTCGCGTTCGGGTAAGCCGTTGGTAGCGTGCAGGGCCTTGGCGCAGCCGTGATCGATGATCGTGCTGCAACCCGGTTTCCACAGAATCGACGACTTGTGACCTTCGCCAAATGTCACCGGCATGAAATGACGCAAATCACCGTGATGCCCATAGTCATCTCCCAGTAAGTTGATCATTCCCAGGATCAGAAATGCGAAACCTCCAACTGGATGCAGGGCCACTAGTCCCACGTTGGCCGCATACATTTCCTTCGGCTTGGCGAAAGTATTCATCCATGTGGCGGGGACGCTCGGAACCGGGTCGTTCTGATTGACGATGCGGTGGTGGGCCAATGCTTTGGCGCTTTCGATGAAGGTGGTGTCGCCGGCGCGGGGGGCGCCGTAGGTGTAGAGCACGATTTGCGGGGAGAACTCCAGGTTGCGTCTCAGCATCTCGGACAGGATCAGTGCAACTGCACCGCCCAGACTGTGACCCGTGATCAGCAGCTTTTGCCCGCTGTAGAATTTTTCCAGATAAGTCACGATAAATAGATAAGCCGCCAAAGCGCCACCGTAGAAACCGCGGTGCACTTTGCCTTCGCCTTCGGCAAAGGGAACCTGATAGGCATCGCCGTCACGCCGGCCGTCGGGCCAGATCTCACTGGTACCGCGTACGCTGATCAGGATCAGTTCGTCGTGGTGGCAGATGAAAGCCTGAGTGTCCGTGCTTTCGACCTGTTTGCGATCATCGAAAAAATGCAGTCTGGCGGGGTGTTCTTGTTGATTCCCTAACGCGGGGTCATTCACTTCGGGGTAAAGATTCGGGTCAAACGGCACCACTTCCAGGCGTTTCGAATACGGCACGTCTTCATACAGTGGATAGTATTTCTGCGATTGTGAGTCATCGACCTTCCACAACTCATCGAACTGCGGCAGCGCGTGGCCGAACCAGTTGCCGCTGCTGGGCTGTAGCGGAAAGCTTACCGTGTCGGTCTGCACCGGTTGAGTGTTGGGTTCCTGTCCGAAATCGGTGTAGCTCAGCGTCGCCATCACCGACAGCTGATAAAGGTTGAGCGCGCAGAACGCGTCGCCTGTCGACAGCATTGGCCGTAGCGCTCTCATCGGCCGTACTTCCAGCACATGGTGTTTGTTCGGCAGCAGTGCGACGCCCTTGGGCGGCGGCGGGGAAAACCCCAACTCGACGGTGGCCATCTCCGCCGCACTCAAGATGGTGTGCAGTCCGCCATCCGCAGAAGTTTTATCGACGACCGTGAAGTCTCTGGACTTCGCAGCGGGGCGCATGAGCTTGTGCGCCGCCCTCTTCGGAGCGTCGCGACGAGCAGCCAGCGGCGGCAAGTGGGCGATGTGTTTTACCAGTTCACTGACTTCGACCTGACAGTACGCGTCGGTTTCGGGCAGGTCCTTGGCGGGGTTCGCTTGGGTGCGAGTGCCTGTTTTGTGGAAGAAGCGGGTTTTTTCGGCGCGGACCTGGAGTTCGGTGATGGGGAGGGGATAGTGGGGGCGCTTTTGCAAAAATGTGTAAGATTTTTCGCTGCCTTGATAGCGGCTCTTCAATTTGAGTACTAGTGGACCGCAATAATGATCGTCGATCTTTGCAGATCCAGTCGCATCAAGTTTTCCGCTATGGACCGTGTCTTCGTAATCAATCACTTCGTAAGACAGACCAGCGTATGGCTTACCGTCGCCGAACTCGTCCACTAGCTGGAAGCTGGTACGATGGCCGCGTTTAGGGCAGGCATGTATGTCGCCCTGCATGAAGCGCAAATCGGTCGCCGAGAGAGTCTCAATGTTCATGGTGCCCCTTGCTCCGTGCATCCCGGATAGATGGTGCAAACCCGCCCATCGACCATTTTGAAAGTGCTGAAATCTTTGTCGTTGCCGTAGCAAAAGGCGTATTGATCCTCGAAGTTGTCACCCATACAGCGCTTCCAGCCGCGGGGTACTTTGATCCAGGTATCGCCGATGGCTGGAAGTTCTTCACTTGCCAGCCTGACCTTCAGCGTCACCTTTTTGCCCTCAAGTTGAGTCAATGTGTACGCCGTGGAAGGTCTCGTTCGCAGCACGTTTCCCTGTGCGTCCATGTTTTTGCAGGTCAGCAGTTTGATCAGGGAACGATGTGGACCGACGGTGCGAAAAGACCACATGCACTCACCAAAGAACTCAGCTGTCTCGTCATCTCTGAAACTACCCATCTGTCGTTCCAGCAACTCCGGACGTACAGCAATCGAGGCGTAGTCATAGCTGAAGTTGCTTCGCCCTGAACCATAAATACCGATGACCTTGATCTCGATGTAATTCAGCGCCAGCGGACATTCGCTTACGGTTCTGTACAGCGGGATCTCGGAAGTCCCTTGGTACTTCATATTGGTTTTGTTGTATCCCAGCTGAGTGTTTCTCCCGCCAGGCACGGTGCATGTTTGGCCCTTGGCCGGAACATAGGTGGCCGTCAGGTCGTACTTGAATCCAGGTGGAAAATCCGGAACAAACATAAAGGTGTTCGGGGTCTTCACCGTCGTACAGCCCACCAGCAATCCCAGGCAACCACTCAGCAGCAACCCTCGTTTCAAGTTCCTCATCGACCTACCTCTCCCTGCCAATACAACGCTTCCTGATATACCCGCTCAAAATGCATCGCCGGATCTTCACCGGGTTTGGGCAGCCATGATTTGCCTGGCCGATATCCCGGTAACTGCAAACTGCGGGTCAGCAAGAAATGCACGTGCTCCGGTTGTTGCCAGCCCCACAGGTGCGTCAGTTGAATCAGGCCCCACAACCATTCATCGACGTCCAGTTGTTCGGCCAGCTCGGCCATGGCTTCGGTGTGTTCGCCGACCAGGTAACGGCGGGTGTTGTCGAACAGCACGTTGGCGTAGATCAGTTCCGGGGTCGGCGTGTGCAGCCACGGCGGATCCATCGGCAGCGGGTGGTGGCCGGGGTCCGGGTTGTCGATGGCGTTCCATCGTTCTGCGTGCCAATAGCAAACGCTGTTGAATGGCCCGAGAAACGCCGCGCGGTGCTCGGGTTGCAGGTGCGCCAGCGCACGTCCCAGAACCCGGTTGTCATGCACGCGGTACACCGCCTGATTCGGACGTTCGCCGGTTATCAGGCGATCGCGCCAATGCGCCGCCAGCAGATCAAGTTCGACGTGACGGGCACTGGCCAGCCAGCCCCAATTGCGCTCGGGCGTGGCGAGCAAGGTCTGGATCGCGGGATGCTGCGCCGTATCGATCTGCAACAGCAGCGGGCCGGTCGGCACCAGCGACTCGGCCGGCGTGCCGGTGTAGAGCGGACGAAACCGCTCGGTGCCGAGGTCGCGGGTCAACGCAGCGTGCTCTGCGCTGTGGCCGTCGGTGTCGAGCATCAGATACAGATCGCAGCCGGCGCGGGACTGAGCGTGCAACCATTGTTCGACCGGGCTCATGCGACTTCTCCCAGCTCGCACAGACCCGCTGCGCAGGCTTCGCACAGCGGGCAAAAATCCGCTGCCTGCTGGCGGGCACTGTTGACGATCGACAGCGGCGTGGCGTTGATCGCAGCTGGCAGGCCGGCCTCAACCTGCAGCGGTTGTAGCGGTGCGAGACCCGGCAGTGGCGCGCCGCCCTGAACGATGGGCACGCTGCTGAAAATCCCGCCGGCATTGATCACGATGTGATGGCCGCCCGCTGACAGCGTCAGGCTCATGCCGGCATCGATCACCACGTTGCTTGCCGTGACATGCGCCTGCTGGCCGGCCTGGATCACCAGAGCGCCCAGGGTCTGGCTGCTGGTGCCGCTGACCTGCAACAAGTCATCGGCGTTGATCACGGTGCTGCGCAGCCCTTGATGAGTGCGCGAATCCCTGCCCTCGATGAGACTGGTGCTGTCATTGCCGACATGCTCATGGCGGTCGCGCTTGATCAGGCTGCGGCTGTCGTTGAGGATCAGTTGCTCGAGGTCGCGCTGCGCGCGCAGGCAGATTTTCTCCTGCCCGGCGCGATCCTCGATCGACAGTTCGTTGTAGCCGCCATTGCGCGGTGAGCTCTGGCTGCGTAATACCGTGCGGGTTTTACTCGCCGGCAAGGGATGGGCGACGGCATTGACCTTGTTGGCGATGCAGCCGGTAATCAGCGGTTGGTCCGGGTCGCCTTCCTGGAAGGTCACGACCACTTCCATGTCGACCCGGGGAATGGTCACCGCACCGAATCCGTCACCTGCCCAACTGGAAGCTACGCGTAACCAGCAGCTGCTTTTTTCGCTGTTGCGTTCAGCGCGATCCCAAGGAAACTCGACACGAACCCTGCCGTATTCATCACAGAAGATCTCTTCTCCGGGAGGCCCGGTAACGCGCGCGGTCTGGCAGACCAGCAAGGGCCTTGGCGCGGGCAAAGGCGGACGGTAAACCACCTCTGCGGGAATGGCCCTGAAGGTATTGCGGTAACCCTGGGAAAAACCATCGGCAGGTTTCGCCTCGCTGCTGAAAGCCTCTTCGAGCACCGCCGGTTGCTTGCCTTCGTGACTGAGACTGACCAGCAGCCACAACTCGTTGCAGTCGGCCCTGGGATGTTCGCTCAGCTCGAACAGGTGACCGCTGCGCAAAATCGGCTGATTGCTTTTGCCTTCAATCCATTGATAGTCGCTGCGATGGCGCTCCAATGCCTGACGCGCCAGCTGTTTGCCGTGCTTCTCGGACTTGATCAGCAGTGGATAGCGATAGTCCTCCAGAGCCGGCGTGAACTCGGCGGTGAAGCGGCTTTCCAGCAGCAGGCTTGGGCGCTTGAGGTCATAGTCGCGGCGGGTGACCGTGCTGGTACGGGTGTTGAAGCCCATGCTCAGGTGGTTGACCACCGGGTGTTCGGCGACCATGCCGCTATCGACCCTGAAGGGTGTGGTGCCCAATTTGCGCGCGAACACCGGGCTGTCGCTGAACACCAGCAAGTGCCTGTCGAGCGAATGCTGGTGGTGCCAGGCAATACCCTCTTCGGCGCACAGACGCTGAATGAACAGGAAGTCGCTTTCGCCGTATTGCGTGCAGTACTCACGAGGCTCACCGGCGGCGACATTGAACGTGAAGTCATCGGCCTGGATGCCATGGCCTTTGAGGACTTGCGCGATGATCTGCGGCACTGTCAGTTGCTGAAAAATCCGCTGGTCGTGGCTCATTTGCAGATAATGCAGCGCCGGTACCAGTGACAGCTCATAGCGGGTCAGGCGCTTTCCCGATTCGCCGAGCATGACATTTTCGATCCGCCCGTGAATGCCTTCGCCCGCTAACCCGAATTGCAGAAAAGCAAGCTGGCTGAGCAGGCTTTCCAGATCGAAGTCCGCGTACTCGCTCACCAGCTCGATGCGAAATGCGTACAGCTGACTGATCGCTTCGGTGCCAGTGAACGCGAGCACCTTGAAGTCGTGACGAATGGCCGGGATATGCAGTGAGAATGGCGCGCAGTGGCCTTTGCCGAACATGGGCTTGTCCTTAAGCAAAGTGAGTCAAAGCGCGATACCGTCCTCCCTGATCGCCGCGCATGAAAAGTTGCCAGGGCAAGCTAGCGGCGCGGCAAACTAATTGATGTAAGAAGTATCCCTGAAATTTGTCAGAGTATTCCGGTGTGGAAGTCTTGGTTGGAATGCGAGAAGTGTCTGTAGGACGCGGCTCGGATAACTATCGAAGTGCCAGTATTTGCCGGGGGAGTAAAGTTTCAGAATAATGAAATGCCATCACTATAGTGGCACTTTTTGCATTGATCGTTGTCGCTGCAAACTTCTCGATGGAACCCGGTCATTTTAGGAAGTGTCCTACTTCTATTTTTTTTTGAATTTGGCATGCTGCACGCCGCTCGAGGGTGCGGGCGTCAGGTAAACTCGCCCGGCTGCGGCCGAGGCTCTGGGACAATGGTTTGGCGGGAGCCGGGAAAATGCGCTGATTTATAAACGGCATCAGGGAAACCCCTGCGACATATAGGGCGATCTCCTACAGACCTCAATGAACAGTTCGTCTTGTTGTTTAATCAGATGCTTGCTAGTGGCCATCATAGTGATTACGATGCGCCCACTTGAAAGAGCACATCTCAATTGGATGAGTCGCTGAACTGCTCTTCGATACTGTCCCGCGTTGCTGAAACTCCATTCACGCGCATGACTGTAATCCTTAATAAAGGCCATGGATGTCCTACTCAAGCAAACTTTCCGCCCATTACCTCGAACTCGCAAAAGTCTCTGTTTCCAAAGAGAATTTTGCGGGCGAAGACGTTCGTTTTTCGAGCGAATTCGAGGCGCTTGAAAGTGAGCTGGCCAAGGCTTCGTCGATGCACGAAAGCGGGCAGATCGACTGGCTGAAAATCCGCGAAAACAGCGAAAATCTGCTGCGTACCCAATCCAAGGATCTGCGTGTCGGCGCCTGGCTGACCTGGTCGCTGTACCAGCGCGAATCCTTCCCCGGGCTGCTTGCCGGCCTCGGTCTGCTGCACCATCTGTCGGAAAACAACTGGGCCGACGTCCACCCGCTCAAACCCCGCACCCGTGCCGCCGCGATCGGCTGGCTGGTGCCGCGTCTCGAGCAGGTCATCACCGAAAACATTGCGATCAAAGAGCAGTTGCCGATGTTCCGGCAGCTCTCTGAGCACCTGGCCGGTCTTGAGGCCGCGTGCACTGAACATCTGGGCGATGACGCGCCACTGCTGCTGCCGATCTCCCGCCGCCTGAAAACCATGATCCAGCGTGCCGCCGACAACCAGCCGGCACCCGGCGTGGTGGGCGCGGCGGTGGCGCAGGTCAAGCAGGCCGCGACCCAGCTGCTCACTCCTGGCGCACCGATCGACAACGAGCGGGATGCGCACAAAGCCCTGCGCGCCCAGCAGGACAGCGCCCGGCCGTTGTGTGCCTGGTGGCTCAAGCAGAAGGCTACCGATCTGCGCGCCCTGCGCCTCAATCGCACGTTGCTGTGGATGACCATCGACGCGGTGCCCGAGCGCAACGCCGAGCAGATCACCGTGCTGCGCGGTCTGCCGCTGGAAAAGCTCAAGCTCTATCAGGACCGTTTCGATCAGGGCAAATACGCCGATCTGCTGGTGGAACTGGAGGCGAGCCTGGCGAAGGCGCCGTTCTGGTTCGATGGCCAGAGGATGGTCTGGGAATGTCTCCAGAACCTTAACGCCGAGCTGGCCATGCGCGAAGTGGAAATCCACTTCGCGCTTTTGATTCAGCGCCTGCCGGGCATCATCGAGTTGCGCTTCCATGACGGCGCGCCGTTTGCCGATCCGTCCACCCGGGCGTGGATCGCCGCCAATGTCATGCCGCACCTGCAAAGCGCCAGCGCGCCGCGCAAGGTCGAAAGCGAGAACGTCGAAACCCAGCCGGCCTGGGAAAAAGCCCTCGAGGAAGTCCAGCCAATTCTGCGCAAGGAAGGCTTGAAGCCGGCCGTGCAGATTCTCAAGCAGGGTCTGCAATCGGCCCACGGTGGCCGCGAACGCTTCTTCTGGCAGTTCACCCTCGCGCGGCTGTGTTTCCTGGCCAAGAAATACGAACTGGCCAAGAACCAGCTCGAAACCCTCGATCAGACATTACAGGACTCAGGCCTGCACGCCTGGGAGCCCGATCTTGCATTGCAAGTGCTGCACCTGCTGCACAGTTGCTGCGAGTTGTTGCCGCAGAACCACGCCGTACGTGAAAGCAAGGAAGAGATTTATCGCAGGCTGTGCCACCTCGACCTCGAAGTGGTACTCGAATAGGCCCCAGGGCCACAACCGCAAGGAGAAAAGCCATGGCCAAAGAAGGCTCGGTAGCCCCCAAGGAACGCATCAACGTCACCTTCAAACCCGCCACCGGCGGAGCTCAGGAAGAGATTGAACTGCCGCTGAAGCTGCTGGCAATCGGTGACTACACCCACCGCAAGGACGATCGCAAAATCGAAGATCGCAAGCCGATCAGCATCGACAAGATGACCTTCGACGAAGTGTTGGCCAAGCAAGAGCTGGGTCTGACGCTGAGCGTGCCGAACCGTCTGCAGGAAGATGGCGAGGCTGAAGAGCTGGCCGTGCAATTGCGCGTCAATTCGATGAAGGACTTCAACCCGGCCAGCCTGGTCGAGCAAGTGCCTGAGCTGAAAAAACTGATGGAACTGCGCGATGCGCTGGTGGCCCTCAAAGGCCCGCTGGGTAACGCACCTGCGTTCCGTAAAGCGATCGAAGGCGTGCTCGCCGACGACGAATCCCGCGGTCGCGTACTCGGTGAGCTGGGCCTGAACGCCGCAGCCCCGGACGCCTGAGACTCCAGTAGCCAAGGAAGCCAACACAATGAGCACTAGCGCAGCACAAGAGAAGAGCGCCGCCAGCGGCGAATACAGCATTCTCGACAGCATCATCGCCGAAACCCGTCTGACTCCGGACGACGAAGCCTACGACATCGCCAAGCGTGGCGTGTCGGCGTTCATCGAAGAGCTGCTCAAGCCGCAGAACAACGGTGAGCCGGTCAAGAAAGCCATGGTTGACCGCATGATCGCCGAGATCGATGCCAAGCTCAGCCGTCAGATGGACGAGATCCTGCACCACCCGGATTTCCAGGCGCTGGAATCGTCGTGGCGTGGTCTGCAGTTGCTGGTCGACCGCACCAACTTCCGCGAAAACATCAAGATCGAAATCCTCAACGTCTCCAAAGAAGACCTGCTGGACGATTTCGAAGATTCGCCGGAAGTCATGCAGTCGGGCCTGTACAAGCACATCTACACCGCTGAATACGGCCAGTTCGGTGGTCAGCCAGTGGGCGCGATCATCGCCAACTACTACATGTCGCCAAGCTCGCCAGACGTCAAGCTGATGCAGTACGTGGCCAGCGTTTCGTGCATGTCCCACGCGCCGTTCATCGCTGCCGCCGGCCCGAAATTCTTCGGTCTGGAAAGCTTCACCGGCCTGCCGGATCTGAAAGATCTGAAAGATCACTTCGAAGGCCCGCAATTCGCCAAATGGCAGAGCTTCCGTACCTCGGAAGACTCGCGCTACGTTGGCCTGACCGTGCCGCGTTTCCTGCTGCGTAACCCGTACGATCCGGAAGAAAACCCGGTGAAATCGTTCGTGTACAAGGAAACCGTTGCCAACAGCCACGAGCACTACCTGTGGGGCAACACCGCTTACGCGTTCGGCACCAAGCTGACCGACAGCTTCGCCAAATTCCGCTGGTGCCCGAACATCATCGGCCCGCAGAGCGGTGGCGCGGTTGAAGATCTGCCTCTGCACCATTTCGAAAGCATGGGCGAAATCGAAACCAAGATCCCTACCGAAGTATTGGTTTCCGACCGTCGTGAATACGAACTGGCCGAGGAAGGCTTCATCTCCCTGACCATGCGCAAAGGCTCCGACAACGCGGCGTTCTTCTCCGCAAGCTCGGTGCAGAAGCCGAAGTTCTTCGGCATCAGCGCAGAAGGCAAGGCGGCAGAGCTGAACTACAAGCTCGGCACCCAACTGCCGTACATGATGATCGTCAACCGCCTGGCTCACTACTTGAAAGTGCTGCAGCGCGAGCAACTCGGTTCGTGGAAAGAGCGTACCGACCTCGAGCTGGAACTGAACAAGTGGATCCGTCAGTACGTTGCCGACCAGGAAAACCCGAGCGCCGAAGTGCGTGGCCGTCGTCCGCTGCGCGCTGCGCAAGTGATCGTCAGCGACGTTGAAGGCGAGCCGGGCTGGTACCGCGTGAGCTTGAACGTGCGTCCGCACTTCAAGTACATGGGTGCCGATTTCACCCTGTCGCTGGTTGGCAAGCTGGACAAAGAGTAAGAGCGACTCATGGACGGATACGGCAGCCTGTTCGAACGCCTCAACGGCGACGCACAACTACGCAAGGGCAACAGCCTTGAGGCTTGTGCCATGGCGTCAGTGGCTGCCCATCTGGCCAAAATGCTCAGCACCCGGGCCGGCAGCGTGCAAACGCTGGCCGACTACGGGTTGCCCGATCTCAATGACATGCGTCTGAGCCTGCACGACTCGCTGAGTCAGGCCCGTCTGGCTATCGAAAACCTCATCGAAGCCTACGAGCCACGCCTGAGCAACGTGCGTGTCATTTCCCTGCCGCGTGACCACGATCAACTGCGCCTGGCCTTCAGTATCGAAGGCCTGCTGGAAGTCGAGGGTTTCAAGCGTCAGGTCAGTTTCTCCGCGCGCCTGGATGGCAGCGGTCAAGTCAAGGTCACCTAAGGAGATCCCCGATGTCTGGCAAACCCGCAGCACGCGTATCCGACCCCACCGCTTGCCCGCTCCCCGGCCACGGCACCAACCCGATCGCCGCCGGTTCCGGCGACGTGTTCTTCGACGGCCTCGCGGCCGCCCGCCAAGGCGATGTCTCGGCGTGTGGTGGTGCGATGGTCGGCGATCTTGCGACAACCGTGTTGATCAACGGCAAACCGGCTGCGACCGTAGGTTCGGTTGGATCTCACGGCAATAAGGTCACGGCCGGATCCGGGACGGTGATTATTGGCAATTCGCATACGCCGGCGCCGTTTGTGCCGCCGGAGCCGGTCATCATTCCTGGAATATTCAATCGTGTCTTTGAATTCAAAACCGCAGATGGAAGAACGGTTGAAAATTTAAACTACATCATGCGCTCTGATAGCGGGATTGAGAAAACAGGCTCAACGTCAACAGGCATGTCAGGTGGTTTTTCAACTGGAAAGACGGCAGAGCCTGTAACTATATATATTTCGGCGGACTAGTAGGTATGGAGACCGTAATCAACATCGATGGTGTCGCTTACACGTTTGTGACTCAGGACGAGGTGACTACACTTAAAGTTCTTACCGAAACAACTGAGAGCAAGGATACAAAGCCTAAGAAAGTTGACCTTCCGTTGGCCTGGATTATTACGCGAAAAAGTGGTGTGCCGCTCTTCGCCTTGAAACCGGGTAAGGATGACTCTCCATTCAGAATTATCACTGCGGAGAAACTATACGCAGAAAAGGGTCAGTGGTTCGAACCGTTGGCCAGATATTATAGAGAGCTTGTCTGGATCAACCCGGAAACAACGCAGGCCGGATCAGAATCGCATGCGGCTTATAAACATGTTACTTGGCAGGAGCTGATCGACTTCGCAATCGTCGACCGGTTTTCATTCACTTTTCACTCTGGAATGCCGGGTGACTGGAAATTCCGTGCCGTGGGCGGTGCTGAGTTCTTGATGGTGTTCATGGAGGATAAACCGTATTGGACTGATGGCATTGGCCAGGTGCCGTTTGCGGTTAACACCTATAGAAAATATCTGCGAGAAACAAAGCAGGTAGAACTCGCAATAAAGCTGGCTGGTGAAACGGGTGTGACCTGGGGCGACGGCAAAGCCTATACCGGAGCAGAGCGAGGACCGAAAGACGTTTACGATAACTTCATCATATTGCGAGGGATATTGTGGGCAAAAGAAAACTGCAAGTTGGTTGTGAAAAAAGACACGGTATACGATAAAGGTATCCCGCACACAATTGAACTTACTGACGCACCTTATGTGCCTGTATCGAATGCGAAGTTAATAAATCCAATTTCGCAAGGCGATATGGATCAGTACGGGGCATGGAATAAATGAAAGCTCGTCGCTTAGTTGCCTGTATTCCACACCTGATAGTATGTGCCCTGTATATTCCTTTGCATAACTACGGTGTCGACGTATATATCGATATGTATGGCGGGTTGACATCGAGAGGTATCGGCATCGGTATGACGCCGGATCTAATGGTTCAGTATTTTGTGGTGATGAACGCTATAGCGTTTTTTGTCCCCAAGCTGAAATTAAAGGTCCTGTCTGTCTCATTAATGCTGGGAATTATTTTGTACTATTTTTTGCCTCACTACCCCGTCCGTGCGATGGCTTACACCTCGATGGGTGGTGTCCTGACTTTTGCGGCGATATTTGCTGGCCAATTAATTGATCGCGTTTTTTTTTCAAATCGAGAAGTTAAAGCATGACTGTTGGGCGTTATGGCCGACATTGCCCGCGGGGAGTTTCTTACCCGCATGAACTGTTCTGCTGTTTTTTTAAATGAGTTCCACTACCAGGCAGGTACCCCGTGTCCTTTAACCACTACTACCAAAGCGAACTCACCGCACTGCGCCAGCTCGGTCGCCGTTTCGCCGAGCGTAGTCCGGCGCTGGCGCCGTATCTGGGGCAGGCCGGGCGGGATCCGGATGTAGAGCGGTTGCTCGAAGGCTTTGCATTCCTCACCGGGCGCCTGCGCCAGAAGCTCGATGACGAACTGCCGGAGCTCAGCCATTCGCTGATGCAGTTGCTGTGGCCGAACTACATGCGCCCGCTGCCGGCGTTCAGCATTTTGCAGTTTGATCCGCTCAAGCGTTCCGGCCCGGCGCTGCTGGTTGAGCGCGATACGCCGATCGAGAGCAAGCCGATAGAAGACGTGCGCTGCCGCTTCCGTACCTGCTATCCGACCGAAGTCTTGCCGCTGGATCTTGCCGCGCTGAATTACTCGGTGAAGGGCGACGGTTCGCTGCTCAGCCTGCGTCTGGAAATGAGCGCCGACGGCCACCTCGGCGAACTGGAACTGAGCAAGCTGCGCCTGCACTTTGCCGGTGAGCGTTACATCAGCCAGATGCTGTATCTGAGCCTGCTGCGCAACCTCGAAGGCATCGAGCTGATCCCGCTCGACGCCGCCGGCAAGCCGATTGATGGCGTCAGCGGCAAACCGATGGCGTTCAAGATTCCCGGTGATCGGGTCAAACCAGTGGGCTTTGCCGAAGAAGAAGCGTTGATTCCGTATCCGCTGAACACCTTCCGTGGCTATCGCTACCTGCAGGAATATTTCGCCTTCCAGGACAAGTTCCTGTTCGTCGACGTCAACGGTCTGGACATTCTCAAGGCGCTGCCGGAAGACACGCTCAAGCAGATGCGTGGTCTCGAACTGCGCTTCGACATCCGCAAGAGCGGCATCATGCGCATGCGTCCGACCCTCGATAACGTGAAGCTGTTCTGCACGCCGATCGTCAATCTGTTCGAGCACGACGCGCTGCCGATCCGTCTCGATGGCAAGCAGGACGAGTACCTGTTGCTGCCGGCGGAATACGACCTGGAAAACTGCGGTGTGTTCTCGGTGGAAACCGTCACTGGCTGGAAGCCCGGCGGTCTCGGTTATCAGGAATACGTGCCGTTCGAGTCCTTCGAGCACGACCCGAGTTTCGACGTGCCCAACAGCCGTCCGCATTACAGCATTCGCCAGCGTTCGTCCTTATTGCATGACGGCCTCGACACTTACCTGAGCTTCGGCATCCGCCACACCGAAGCCCACGAAACCCTGTCGATCGAGCTGATGTGCACCAACCAGAACCTGCCGAAAAAGCTCAAGCTCGGCGACATCTGCATGGCCAGCGAGCAGACCCCGGAATTCCTCAGTTTCCGCAACATCACCCCGGCCACTCCGAGTTTCGCGCCGCCGCTGAACCGTGACTTCCTGTGGAAGCTGATCAGCAACATGTCGCTTAACTATCTGTCGCTGGCGGACGTCAATGCGTTGAAGGTGATTCTGGAAACCTACGACCTGCCTCGCTACTACGACCAGCACGCGGAAAAGGTCAGCAAGCGCCTGCTCGGCGGCCTCAAGCACATCAAGCATCACCACGTCGACCGCCTGCATCGCGGTCTGCCGGTGCGCGGTTTGCGCACCGAACTGACCATCGACCCGGAAGGCTATATCGGCGAAGGCGACCTGTTCGTCTTCGCTTCGGTTCTCAACGAGTTTTTCGCGCTTTACGCCAGTCTCAATTCATTCCATGAACTGCGGGTAAAAAGCACACAGGGAGAGGTGTACCAATGGACACCACGTATGGGCCTGCAGCCCCTGCTTTAAGCGGGCTGACCAAGGTAATACGCGAGTACTCGCTGTTTCAGGCCGTGCTGCTGGTGATCGACTGGCTGCGCGAGGCACACCCGCATCTGAGCGAAGACGATCTGTACGACCAGGTCGAGTTCCAGGCCAACCCGAGCCTGGGCTTTCCGCGCAGCGACGTCGATCGCGTCGAGTTTTTCGAAGAGCACGGCAAGATGCGCGCGCGCATGCGCTTCAACCTGATCGGCCTGGTCGGCTCCGGTTCGCCGCTGCCAGCGTTCTATGGCGAACAAGCCCTGGGCGACAGCGAGGACGGCAACCCGACGCGCAATTTCCTCGACCTGTTCCACCATCGCCTGCAACGACTGATGCTGCCGATCTGGCGCAAGTACCGCTACCGCGCGAGCTTCCAGAGCGGCGCGATCGACCCGTTCTCGGCGCAACTCTTTGCGCTGATCGGCCTGGGCGGCGACGAGATCCGCAAGGCCAAGGAACTCAACTGGAAACGCCTGCTGCCGTACCTCGGTTTGCTCAGCTTGCGGGCGCACTCGGCGGCGTTGATCGAAGCCGTGCTGCGTTACTACTTCAAGCACGAAGACCTGGTCATCGAGCAGTGCATCGAGCGCCGCGTGGAAATTCTCGACGAGCAACGCAATCGTTTGGGCCGCGCCAACAGCGTACTCGGCGAAGACCTGGTGCTGGGCGAGCACGTGCGCGACCGCAGCGGCAAATTCCGCATCCACATCACCGAACTCGACTGGCAGCGATTCCATGAATTCCTGCCGATCGGTTTCGGCTACCAGCCGCTCTGCGCGCTGGTGCGGTTCACCTTGCGTGACCCGCTCGATTACGACATTCGCCTGGTCCTGCGCCAGGAAGAAATCCGCGAACTGCGCATCGGTGAGCAGAACGCCTGTCGCCTCGGTTGGACCAGTTGGCTGGGCCGCGAAAAAGCGGACGGCGTGGTGACCCTGGGCAGCAAAATTCATTAAGGACGTGAGCCATGATCAACGTAGACCTGCAACAACTCATCCAGGCGCTGGACGCCGAAACCCGTCGTGATCTGGAACGTTCGGCCGAGCGTTGCGTCGCCCGTGGCGGCAGCAAGATTCTCGTCGAAGACTTGCTGCTGGGCTTGCTCGAGCGTCCGAACGGTTTGCTGTCGCGCGCGTTGCAAGATGCTCACGTCGACGCCGGTGAACTGACCGCTGCATTGCAGTCGCGGGTCGAGCACAGTGCTTCGCGCAACCCGGTGTTCGCCCCGGAACTGGTGCAATGGCTGCAAGACGCACTGCTGGTGGCCAACCTCGAGCTGGGCCAGACCCAGGTCGAAGACGCGGCGCTGATCCTGGCGTTGCTGCGCAACCCGATGCGTTATGCCGGCAGCCGCTATCAACCGCTGCTTGCCAAACTGAACATTGATCGCCTGAAAGAATTTGCCCTGTCGCAACAGGAGCAACCGGCGGCCAACGGCAAACCGGCCGCACAGGGCGAATCGCTGTTGCAGCGCTTCACCCACAACCTGACCCAACAGGCCCGCGACGGCAAACTCGACCCGGTGCTCTGCCGCGATGGCGCGATCCGCCAGATGGTCGACATCCTTGCCCGTCGGCGCAAGAACAACCCGATCGTCGTCGGTGAGGCCGGTGTCGGTAAGACCGCCATCGTCGAAGGCCTCGCCTCGCGCATTGCTGCCGGTGAAGTGCCGCAGGTACTCAAAGGCGTTGAATTGCTGTCGCTGGACATGGGCCTGTTGCAGGCCGGCGCCAGCGTCAAAGGTGAATTCGAGCGTCGTTTGAAAGGCGTGATTGATGAGGTCAAAGCCTCGCCAAAACCGATCATTCTGTTCATCGACGAAGCTCACACCCTGATCGGCGCGGGCGGCAATGCCGGCGGTTCCGACGCGGCCAACCTGCTGAAACCGGCACTGGCCCGTGGCGAACTGCGCACCATCGCTGCCACCACCTGGGCCGAGTACAAGAAATACTTCGAGAAAGACCCGGCGCTGGCGCGTCGCTTCCAGCCCGTGCAACTGCACGAACCGACCGTCAGCGAAGCGGTGACCATTCTGCGTGGTCTGGCTCAGGTCTACGAGAAGAGCCACGGCATCTACCTGCGCGACGACGCGGTGGTGTCCGCTGCTGAATTGTCCGCGCGTTACCTGGCCGGTCGGCAACTGCCGGACAAGGCTGTAGACGTCCTCGACACCGCGTGCGCCCGCGTGCGCATCAGCCTCGCTGCGGCCCCGGAAAGCCTCGAGCGCCTGCGTGGCGAACTGGCTGAAGGCGGCCGCCAGCGTCAGGCCCTGCGCCGCGATGCCGAGGCCGGTCTGCTGATCGACCACGAAGCGCTGGAGGCGCTGGAAGCGCGGCTGGACGAAGCCGAAAGCGAGATGGTTGCGCTCGAGACCCTGTGGACTGAGCAGAAAGAGCTCGCCGAGCGTCTGCTGGAACTGCGTCAGCAACTGGCCAAGGCCCGCGAGGCTGCAGCTGTTGAGCCGACCGTCAGCGTGGAAGAAGACGCCGAAGGCACCGTGATTGAAACTCTGGTCGCCGAAGTCGAAGAAGGCCAAAGCGTCGAAGCGCTGGAAGCCCAATTGCATGAAACCCACGCCGCGTTGACGGCCGCGCAAGTCAAAGAACGCCTGGTCAGCTTCGAAGTCTGCCCGCGTCTGGTTGCCGAAGTGATCAGCGCCTGGACCGGCGTGCCGTTGGCGCAACTGGCCCGCGAGCACAACGCCAAGGTCGCCAGTTTCGCCACCGACCTGCGCATACGCATCCGTGGTCAGGAGCAAGCCGTGCACGCGCTGGATCGTTCGATGCGCGCAACCGCTGCCGGTCTGAACAAGCCTGATGCACCGGTCGGTGTGTTCCTGCTGGTCGGCCCGAGCGGCGTCGGCAAGACTGAAACCGCGCTGGCCCTGGCTGACCTGCTGTACGGCGGCGACCGCTTCATCACCACCATCAACATGTCCGAGTTCCAGGAAAAGCACACCGTCTCGCGTCTGATTGGTGCGCCACCGGGCTACGTCGGTTACGGCGAGGGCGGCATGCTCACCGAAGCCGTGCGCCAGAAGCCGTATTCGGTGGTGTTGCTCGATGAAGTCGAGAAGGCTGATCCGGACGTGCTCAACCTGTTCTACCAAATCTTCGACAAAGGCGTGGCCAACGACGGCGAAGGTCGCGAGATCGACTTCCGCAACACGTTGATCCTGATGACCTCCAACCTCGGTAGCGACAAGATCAGCGAACTCTGCGAATACGGCGCGCGGCCGACCGCCGAAGTGCTCGAAGAAACCATTCGCCCGGTACTCAGCAAACACTTCAAACCGGCGCTGCTGGCGCGGATGAAAGTGGTGCCGTACTACCCGGTGGGCGGCCCGGTGCTGCGCGAGCTGATCGAGATCAAACTCGGCCGTCTCGGCGAGCGCCTGAACCGTCGTCAGCTGGAGTTCAGCTGGTGCCAGAACCTCGTCGATCACCTGTCCGAGCGTTGCACACAAAGCGAAAGCGGCGCGCGCCTGATCGATCATCTGCTCGATCAACACGTGCTGCCGCTGGTGGCCGATCGTTTGCTTGATGCGATGGCGACCGGCGAAAGCCTCAAGCGTGTGCATGCCACGCTCGACGGCAACTCCAGCGTGACCTGCGAGTTCGTCTGAGGTGGGCGTGATGTTCACTCAGGTGCCGCAGCCGCTGGTCTATGCCGAAGCGTTGCTGGCGCAGTTCGCCAGTCTTTCGCGCGCGGCGGACAGTGCTGCGCTGCTGGGTGAATTCGTCCGTGGCCTGGCCGAGCTGAGCGGCTGTGAATTGACGCAGCTGTATCTGCTCGATGCCACCCACACTTGCCTGGGGATGAACGCCGAGTGCCTCGACGGTGCGCTGCAACCGCGTCAGGCGGCGAGCCTGCCAGCGGATTACAACGGCGAGCAACTGCTGCAATTCGCCCTGTGCCAGAACCGCGTGGTGTGCCTCGACGACCTGACCGGCAGCCTGCACGAAACCAGTTTTCTACCGGCGGCGAGCACGCCGTGGCAGTCGCTGTTGTGCGTGCCGCTGGTCAATCAGCACAAGTCGGTCGAGGGCTTGTTGCTGTGTGCCAGTCGTCGTCGCACTGACTTGCAGGGTTTCGCCGACTCCCTCGGCCAGCTCGGCTCGTTCGTGCTCGGCCAACTGCATCTGCTGCAACGCCTGCGTCAGCCAGCCGCCGAATCGGCCACCGCCACACGCAGCGTGCCGAGCATCAGCGGCTACGGCCTGATCGGCAAAAGCGCGGCGATGCGCCAGACCTATTCGCTGATCAGCAAGATCCTTCACAGCCCGTACACCGTGCTGTTGCGTGGCGAGACCGGCACCGGCAAGGAGGTGGTGGCGCGGGCGATCCACGATTGCGGCCCGCGTCGCTCCCAGGCGTTCATCGTGCAGAACTGCGCGGCGTTCCCGGAAAACCTGCTGGAAAGCGAACTGTTCGGCTACCGCAAAGGCGCCTTCACCGGCGCCGATCGAGATCGCGCAGGGCTGTTCGACGCGGCCAATGGCGGCACGTTGCTGCTCGATGAAATCGGCGACATGCCGTTGTCGCTGCAAGCGAAGATTCTGCGTGTGTTGCAGGAAGGCGAGATTCGTCCGCTGGGTTCCAACGACACGCACAAGATCGACGTGCGCATCATCGCCGCGACGCACCGTGATCTGGCGGCACTGGTCAGCGAAGGCAAGTTCCGCGAGGACTTGTACTACCGTCTCGCGCAGTTCCCGATCGAGCTGCCGGCCCTGCGTCAGCGCGAAGGCGACATCCTCGATCTGGCCCGGCATTTCGCCGAGAAGACCTGCACGTTTTTGCAGCGTGACCCGGTGCGCTGGTCGGATTCGGCGCTGGAGCATCTGTGCGGTTACACCTTCCCCGGCAACGTTCGCGAACTCAAGGCGCTGGTCGAGCGCGCGGTGTTGCTCTGCGAGGGTGGCGAGTTGCTCGCCGAGCATTTTTCCCTGCGCCTGGAACCGATGCCCGAAGACAACAGCGGCCTGAATCTGCGCGAACGCCTGGAGCAAGTCGAGCGCACATTGCTCCTCGATTGCCTGCGCAAGAACGACGGCAACCAGACCCTCGCGGCCCGCGAACTGGGCCTGCCACGGCGCACGCTGCTGTACCGCCTCGGGCGCCTGAATATCAATTTGGGTGACTTTGATGGTTGAGCTACAGCACTTCTTCGAACCCAACACATACCCTGTGGCGAGGGAATTTATCCCCGTCCGGCTGCGCAGCAGTCGCAGTCCGGTACATACGGTTTCACTGAGAGACCGCGCTGGCAGGTTTTGGGGGCGCTGCGCACTCCAACGGGGACAAGTCCCCTCGCCACGGGAGGTCGCCGTACCTCCAGGCTATGGCTCAAGGCCCCGATCTAGAGGCTTCGAGCCCACCCCAAAAACTTATTTCAGCGCCGCCCGCAAGGGTCGGCGCTTTGTGCTTTGTCTACACCTGGAGACCCTCTGATGTCTGTTCGTCACTGGCACGCTGTCCTGCTGACCCTCGTCGTTCTATGCGGCCTTGGCGGCTGTAGCGGCAATTACAAATTCAACGACAACGACTATCGCCCGTTGGGTGATCCGCAAGCGGTCAATCGCGGCAAGTGACCGCAAGGAGCATCAAACATGGAATTGGTTTTCGAAATGCTGAACACCAAGCAGTTCGTGCCCACCGAGCTGTGCCAGCGGACCTTCAAGCAGGCCGGCGGCGTGATCGGGCGCGGCGAGGACTGTGACTGGATCATCCCTGACCGCAAGCGGCACCTGTCCAATCATCACGCGATTGTCAGCTACCGCGAGGGCTCGTTCTTCCTCACCGACACCAGCAGCAACGGTGTCCAGGACGGCAGCAGCGGCGCGCGCCTGCACAAGGGCGAGCCGGTGCGCATCGAGCACGGCAGCACCTACATTCTCGGCGACTTCGAGATCCGTGCGCGGCTGGTCCGTGACCCGGCGACCTTCGACGGCGAAGTCGGCCGCCCGCGCGCCGCTGGCAGCATCATTCCGGACGACGCGTTCCTCGACCTCGACCCGCTCAACGCCCTCGAACAGCAAGAGCGCGTGTACTCGGAAATCGACGAACTGCTGTCGCCTACCGCCAAGCCGGAAGATTCCCGTCAGCGTGCCGACTACGCGCGCATCGACATGGAAAGCCTGATGGTCCCGGAGCTGATTGCCGCCCCGGTCGAACCTGAGCCGGCGCCTGCACCGAAAGCCGTCGAGCGTCAGAGCGAAGGATTCTGGGAGCACTTCGGCGCGGCGCTGGGCGTCGACGTAAAAGGCCTCAGCCACGACGAACGCGAAGCGTTGGCGCTGAACGCTGCGCGCCTGCTGCGCCAGAGCATCGGTGGTTTGCAGCAGAGCCTGCGCACCCGCTCGGAGCTGAAAAACGAGCTGCGTCTGGCCCAGACCACCGTGCAGGGCACCAACAAGAACCCGCTGAAATTCGCCGTCGACCCGAGCGAAGCACTGCAAATTCTGTTGCAGCCAAGCAAGCCTGGACACCTGCCCGCCGAGCAGGCGATCTCCCGTGCATTCCGTGATTTGCAGGCGCACCAAGTGGCTCTGCTAACCGCCAGTCGCGCCGCTGTGCGTGGCACCCTGGAGCACTTCTCGCCGGAGCAACTGACCCTGCGTTTCGAGCGCGACAGCAAGCCGTTGATCGCCACGTCGGGCGGGCGCTGGAGAGCGTTCGGCCGCTATCACCAGGCCCTGCGTCAGGACGATGACTGGAGCGAGCGTCTGCTGGCCCGCGACTTCGCCCAGGCCTACGAAGAACAGATCCGCCTGATCTCCACCCTCCACACCGACCACCAAGGATGATGCGCATGTCTCGCCGCTCGACCGCTTTTTTCAAGACGCTGACTGCGCTCACCGTGCTGGTGCTGCTCGCTGGTTGCTCGTCGCTGTCGCCGTACTCGAAAGTGACCAAGATCAACCTCAAGCTGACCGGCAGCGATCAGCTCAATCCGGACCTCAACGGGCGGCCGTCGCCGATCGTCGTGCGCCTGTTCGAACTCAAGCACCCGGTGACCTTCGAGAACGCTGACTTCTTCAGCCTCTACGAACGCGCCAAGGAATCCCTCAACCCGGATCTGGTGGCCAGCGAAGAACTCGAATTGCGCCCGGGTGAAACAGTGGAACTGAAACTCAGCGTGGAGGAGGGCAGCCGTTACGTGGGCATCCTCGCCGCCTATCGCGACCTGCCGGATACCCAGTGGCGCCACACCGTGCAGATCACTCCGCTGGAACTCACCGAGGCTGATCTGACCCTCGATCAGGCCGGTATCCGCAACACCCAACAAGTGCTCGCCAAGGCGGATGACTGATCATGAACACCCATAAAGTCATTTGGCAGGAAGGCATGCTGCTGCGACCGCAGCACTTCCAGCACAACGATCGTTATTACGATCACCAGATGAAAACCCGCACGCAATTGCTCGGTGGCTACACCTGGGGTTTTCTCAATCTGGAAATCGACTTGCAGTTCCTCAACATGGGCAAACTGGTGATCAGTGAAGCCTCGGGGATTCTGCCGGACGGCAGCCTGTTCGAACTTGGTGGCAACACTGAGCCGCTGGCGCTGGACGTGCCGCCGAACACCGGCAACACGCCGATCTATCTGGCGCTGCCGCTGGTCACCGGCAACCACATCGAGGCCCGGCGCCCGGAGCAATCCGACGTGCTCGCGCGCTACACCGCGTATGACGCCGAAGTCGCCGACTCCAACGCCGGCGATGATTCCGCCAGCCAGGTCAGCTGCGGTCGTCCGGACTTCAAACTGTTGCTCGGCGAGCAGCAGAGCGATCAGGCCTACGTGAAGCTGAAAATCTGCGACGTGCTCGACACCACGCCCGACGGCGTGATCAGCCTCGACCCGGATTTCGTCCCGACCTACATTCAGGCCCACGCCTCCAGCTATCTGCTGTCGTGCCTGAAAGAAGTCATCAGCATGCTCAGCCACCGTGGCGACACCATCGCCGAGCGGATTCGCTCCAATGGCAAGGTCGGCGGCGCTGAAGTCGGCGACTTCATGATGCTGCAACTGATCAACCGTACCGAACTGCTGCTGCGCCATTACCTGGGTCTTGAGCAGGTTCACCCGGAAGAGTTGTATCGCACGCTGCTGACCATGCTCGGCGATCTGGCGACCTTCTCCGGCGAGAGCAAACGCCCGCGTCTGGACAGCCGCTATTCCCACGCCGATCAGGGCGCGAGCTTTCGCAAACTGATGGAAGCGATCCGCCAAGTGCTGTCGATGGTGCTCGAACAGCACGCCATCGAACTGATCCTGCAGGCGCGTCAGTACGGCATCATCGTCTCGCCGTTGCACGATCACAAACTGCTCGGCTCGGCCTCGTTCGTGCTGGCAGCCAGTGCCAACTGCGACTCCGAAGAACTGCGTCAGCGCTTGCCGCAGCACCTCAAGGTCGGCCCGGTGGAGCGCATCCGCCAACTGGTCAACCTGCACTTGCCGGGGATCAAGGTCAAACCGTTGCCGGTGGCCCCACGGCAGATCGCGTTCCATTCGAACAAAACCTATTTCATCCTCGAACTCAGTTCCGAAGACCTGGCACAACTCGAGCGCTCCGGCGGTTTCGCGTTCCACGTGTCCGGCGAATTCGCCGAGCTTGAACTGAAATTCTGGGCCATCAGGAACTGACCGACATGATCAAGGAAACGGATTACAACCAGGACGACAAAACCGTCCTGCTCGACCGTCAGGGCCACGGACCGGCATCGAGTCCGCTGACCGACTTCGCCGCGCCGCCGCGTTTCGAGCAACTGGAAGAACGCATGATCTACGCCGCGCGCCTGCGTCCGGCGGAGGCGTTCAATATCAGCCTCAACTCGCTGGTCGCGGCCTCGTCCGACCTGCTCTCGGAAGTGGTGCGCCTCAAGCACAGCGAAACCCGTGAAGATCTGTACGCTCTCAATGAGCGTCTGACCGCCGGGCTGAAGTTGTTCGAAGTACGCGCCCTGCACAACGGCGCCGAAAGCAGCCAGGTAATGGCCGCGCGTTACGTGCTCTGCACCGTGGTCGACGAAGCCGTCGTGACCACGCCGTGGGGCAACGAAAGCGAGTGGTCGCAGATGAGCCTGCTGAGCAGCTTCCACAACGAAACCTTCGGCGGCGAGAAGTTTTTCCAGCTGCTCGATCGGCTGTCGAAAAACCCGGTCAAGCACCTGCCGATGCTCGAACTGATGTACCTGTGCCTGTCCCTCGGTTTCGAGGGCAAGTACCGCGTGCAGGCGCGCGGCATGCTTGAGCTTGAAGGCATCCGCGACGCCTTGTACCGGCAGATCCGTCAGTTGCGTGGCGACGTGCCGCGCGAGTTGTCGCCGCACTGGGAAGGTCTCAACGATCAGCGCCGCAACCTGGTGCGCATCGTGCCGGCGTGGATGGTGGTGCTCTTTACTCTGGTCTGTCTGGTGGTGATGTATTCGGGCTTCGCCTGGGTCCTGAGCGAACAACGCGACACCGTTCTGCATCCTTATCAGCCGCTTGATCCAGCCGCGGTGCAACCGCAGGCGCAGCCGTAAAACAGGGACGTGTGATGAAAAAGTTTTTCAAGAAAGTCGGCGCCTTCCTGCGCCAGACCTGGGTCTGGACTCTGCTGCTGGTGCTGTTCGTGGCGCTGCTGGTGTGGTTCGTCGGCCCGTTGTTGGCGGTCGATGATTACAAGTTCTGGGAAAGTGCGACCTCGCGCCTGCTGACCATCAGCGTGCTGTTCCTGATCTGGGGCCTGACCATGGTCTTCGTCAGCTGGCGCGCCGGTATCCGCAAGAAAGCCGAGGAAGAAAGCGAGGACGGTCAGGACCGCATTCGCCGCGAAGAGCTGATCGACGAAGAACAGAAAGAGTTGAAGGCGCGGTTCAAGGACGCGCTGAAAACCCTGAAGACGTCGAGCCTGTATCGCGGTCGCAGCGAGCGCTGGCGCAGTGACTTGCCGTGGTACCTGCTGATCGGTCCGCAGGCCTCGGGTAAGACCAGCCTGCTGGACTTTTCCGGTCTGGAATTTCCGATCAACAAGATCGACCGCAAGCTGACCCGCGACACCCTCGGCACCCGTCATTGCGACTGGTATTTCGCTGATCACGGTGTACTGATCGACACCGCCGGGCGTTACACCACTCAACCGGACGCCGAAGTCGACGGCAACGCCTGGACAACCCTGCTGGAGCTGCTGCGCAAGCGTCGTCGCGGACGTCCGTTGAACGGCGTGCTGGTGACCATTCCGGTGGAAACCCTCACCGGCGGTAGCGAGCAGGACATCGAGACACTCGCGCGGCAGGTGCGCAGCCGTTTGCAGGACGTGCATCAGAAGCTGCACGTCGACGTGCCGGTGTATCTGGTGCTGAGCAAGGCGGACAAGCTGCTCGGCTTCGACGAGTTCTTCGATCAACTGACCCGCGAAGAAAGCGATCAGGTGCTCGGCACCAGTTTCCGCAAGGATCAGGTCGGCACCGACGTCACGGTCCTGCGCAACGAGTTCGAAGAGCTGCTGCGCCGCCTGAACAGCCAAGTGATCATGCGCATGCACTCCGAGCGCGACACTCAGCGCCGTGGCCGCATCCTCGACTTCCCGCATCAGTTGGGGCAGATCGGCGAGCGTCTGTGCCTGTTCGTCGACATGGCGTTCACCGGCAACCGCTATCAGCGCGCCACGCAACTGCGCGGCTTCTACCTGACCAGCGCGCCGCACCTGACCCAGGAAATGGATTCGACCACCGCCGGCATCGGCGCCAGCCTGGGCATGAACGCCGGTGTGCTGCCGACTCTGCGCAGCGGTCGTTCGCGATTCATCCACCACTTGCTCAGCCAGGTGATTTTCCCCGAGGCCGATCTGGCCGGTCTGGACAAGCGCGAGCGCAGCCGCATTCATTGGGGCCAGCGTGCGCTGTACGTCGGCGCTCTGGCAGCACTGGCACTGTTCGGTATGCTCTGGGCCGGTGGTTTTTCGGCCAACTACGAGCGTCTGGAAAACCTGCGCACGCTGGCACAGAACTGGACCCAGCAACGTTCGGCCGTAACGCCGCGCGATGACGCCATGGGTGTGCTGAAAGTTCTCGACACCAGCTACGCCGCGACCCAGGTGTTCCCGAGCAAGGGCGACGTCTCGTACCACGAGCGTGGCGGCCTGTATCAGGGCGAAGAGATCAACCCGGTGGTGAAAACCGCCTACGAGCGTGAGCTTGAAGCGCAGTTGCTGCCACGGGTGGCGACCATGCTCGAGGGGCAGATCCGCGCCAACATGAAGGACCGCGATCGCCTGCTCAACAGCCTGCGCGCGTACCTGATGCTGAACATGAAGGATCGTCGCGACGCGGCGTGGCTCAAGGACTGGGTCGCCACTGACTGGTCGCAGCGCTACACCGGTAACACTGCGGTGCAGAATGGTCTGAACACGCACCTCGAGCGTTTGCTCAAGCAGCCGTTCATTTATCCGCTGAACGATCAACTGGTCACGCAGGCGCGTCAGGTCCTGCGCAGCGAGTCGTTGGCCAACGTGGTTTACCGCATGCTCCGCGAGCAGGCGCGCAACCTGCCGGACTACCGCTTCAGCCAGCACCTCGGCCCGCAAGGTTCGTTGTTCATCGGCACTGAATACGTGATCCCGGGTTTCTACACCCAGCAGGGTTATCAGCAGTATTTCTCGGTGCAGGGCGCCGCGCTGGTCACCGACATCCTGCGCGACAACTGGGTGCTGGGCGAAGGCGCGGGCATCAGCGACATGGACTTGCGTCGCCTGATGGTCGAGCTTGAGCAGCTGTACTTCCGCGACTACGCCAACTACTGGAGCGAAGCCGTTGGCCAGGTCGCGTTGCCACCAATCAGCGACGCTGGCGAAGGCGCCGAGCAACTGGCGGGCCTGACGTCGGCCAACTCGCCGGTCCTCGCATTGCTCACCGAAGTGCGTGAAAACACTCGCTTCGAAGCCGCGGCTGATCCGGTCGATGAAGCCGGCGAAGCCGCCGATGCGCTGGCCGGGCAGAAAGGCAAACTGGGCAAGGTCGGCAAACTCGCCGCGGCTGCCGCCGACAAGGCTTCGGCGCTGAACGTGGCGAAGAATCTGCCGGACACCGCGAAGAAATCCCTGCAACGCCGCTTCGAACCGCTGCATCGTCTGCTCGATGACAACAACGGCCCGGGCGCTGACCTGACGCCAGCGTTCAGCGCGCTCAACGACCTGCAACTGCAACTGGCCGGTCTGGCCCGTTCCAGCACGCCGGAGCAAGCCGCATTCGAGATGGCCAAGACGCGCATGAGCGGCCAGCGTGATGCGCTGACCAACCTGCGCAATGCCTCCGGTCGTCTGCCGCGTCCGCTGAGCGTGTGGTTCAACGTGCTGGCCGAAGACTCGTGGCGCCTGGTGCTCAACGATGCCTATCAATACCTGAACGGCCGTTATCAGAACGAGCTGTACAGCGTGTATGGCAAAACCATCAGCAAGCGTTATCCGTTCAGCGCCAGCAGCACCAGCGACGTGGCGATCAGCGACTTCCGTGAGTTCTTCCGTGCGCAAGGTACCGTCGACCGCTTCTTCGACAGCTACATGCGGCCGTTCGTCAGCGGCGATCCGGGGAACTACCGCATGCGCAGCGTCGACGGTCACAGCCTGCCGGTATCGAAGGTCTACCTCGATCAGATGGCGGCGGCGCAGACCATTCGCCAGAGCTTCTTCTCGATCAACCCGGCCGAGCCGACCGTGCAGTTCAAGCTTGAGCCGTACACCCTCGACCCGGCGGTCAGCCGCTCCGAATTCAAGTTCGGCGACAAGACCATGGAATACCGTCACGGCCCGATCCTGCCGATGACCTTCAAGTGGCCGACCGATGCTGAAGACGGTCGCACCAGTCTGGTCATGGACAAGATGGCCGGGCGTCCGATCGGGATCGAGAAGAACTCCGGCCCATGGTCGCTGTTCCGTTTGTTCGACCTGATGCAGACCGAGTACCTGAACGGTCGTGACGTGCTGGTACTGAAAGCCGACGTGGGTGGCCTGCGCGCCAACTACCTGCTGACCAGCCAGCGCACGCCGAACCCGTTCGACATGGGCGTACTGCGCACCTTCCGTATGCCGGTGCAGCTCTGATGCTGGTGGCCAGTCCCTGGCGCAGCGCGGCGCGTACCGACCCGGGCAAGGTGCGGGCGCGCAACGAAGATGCCTTCCTCGACTCGCCGCAGCATGGGCTGTGGGTGGTCGCGGACGGCATGGGCGGTCATCAGGGTGGCGACATCGCCAGCCAGTTGATCGTCGCCAGCCTGGCTGAGTTGCCGCAACACGAGGACTTCGACGAACGTCTCAAAGCCATCCGCCAGTGCCTGCACTGGCTGAACCGGCGCTTGGGGCAGGAGTTGACGGTCACTGCCGGGCGTCACGACAGCATCATGGGCAGCACCGTCGTCGCGCTGCTGGTGGAAGGCAATCGCGCGGCCTGCATCTGGGCCGGCGACAGCCGTTGCTATATGTGGCGCGGGCAGCGGCTGTATCAGCTGTCCAAGGACCATTCGCTGCAACAGCAACTGATCGACGAGCAGCAAATGAGCGTCGAACAGGCGGCAGCGCACCCGGCGGCTCAGGCACTCACCCGAGCCGTCGGCGCCGCCGACACACTGACCCTGGATGTGCTTGAACTCGAGGTCTATCCGGGCGATGTGTTTTTGCTCTGCAGCGATGGTTTGTATCAGGGCCTGAGCAGCGATGCCCTCGGCAACGCCCTCAGCCTCAGCGCGCCGCACGTGGCGCTGGAACGTTTGTTCGACGGCGCCCTGCGAGGCGCCGCGCGGGACAACTTGACTGCCGTGGTGATCCGCCAATGAGTGAACTCGAATCGCCCATCGATGACCTGCTGATCAGCGAAGAGCAGGCCAACAACCTGACCTACTTCGCCTTCGCCAAGGGCAACCAGGCCGAACCGTTGCTGGCGCCGACCAAGGCCAGCATCGGTGCGCTGCCGGATGTACTCGCCGGTCGCTACCACCTCGAGCGTCTGCTCGGGGCCGGTGGCATGGGCGCCGTTTACCGGGCGCGGGATCTGCTGCACGAACAGTTCGGCGATCCCGACCCTTACATTGCGCTGAAAATCCTCAGCGAAGAATTTGCCGAATCGCCGGATGCCAGTGCCTTGCTCTACAGCGAGTTCGCCCTGACCCGGCGTCTGCGCCACGACAACGTCGTACGTGCGCACACCTTTGAAGTCGACACCGACTGCCAGCGGGCCTTCATCACCATGGAATACATGCGTGGCCTGACCCTGGACAAATTGCTCTGCGAGCGGCCCCTCGGCCTGCCGTGGCAAGAACTGCGCGACATCGTCCTGCCGCTGCTCGACACGTTGGCCTACGCCCACCGTCGCGGCGTGCTGCACGGTGATCTGAAACCGAGCAACGTCATGCTCAGCGAAGACGGCCTGCGCCTGTTCGACTTCGGTCTGGGGCAGGCAGAGGAGGGCATCTTGCCCGGCCTGCCGCACCTGAGCCGCGAGCGCTTCAACGCCTGGACCCCGGGCTACGCCGCCCCCGAACTGCTTGAGGGCCAACCGTTGTCGGCCAGCGCGGACGTGTACGGCGTGGCCTGCGTGATCTATGAACTGGCGAGCGGCAAACACCCGTTCCGCCGCTTGCCCTCGACCCAGGCCCGCGACGAGCATCTGGAGCGCGAGCTGAGCGCCCCAGCGAATCTACCCCAGCACGGCTGGCACGCGCTGCGAACCGCGCTGAGCTTCAACCCGGCAGAACGCACCATCACTGCCCAACAATTGCGTGACGCCTTGGGCGCCACTTCGTCCTGGCTGCAACGTCTGCGACTTCGGGCGTAACGGATGACATTCGAACAGGGAGCACACAATGTTCAACTCAGCTAACGAAACCCACTTCAGCCTCAAGGTCGAAGACTACGTCGGCGACCTGCAAGTGCTGTCGTTCACCGGCACCGAAGGCATCAGCCAGGCGTATCGCTTCGACCTCGAACTGGTCAGCGAAAACCCTGATCTGGATCTGGAACAACTGCTGCACAAGCAGGCGTTTCTCGCATTCGATCCACAAGGATCCGGCATTCACGGGCAGATCTACCGCGTCGCCCAGGGCGATGCCGGCAAGCGCCTGACCCGCTACAAAGTGTCGATCGTGCCGCAACTGCAATACCTGCATCACCGCACCAACCAGCGCATCTACCAGCAGATGTCGGCGCCGAAAATCATCGCGCTGATCCTCGAAGAGCACGGCATCAAGAGCAACGCCTACAGCTTCCAGCTCAGCCAGCCGTGCCCGGATCGCGACTACTGCGTGCAGTACGACGAAACCGACCTGCATTTCGTTCAGCGCCTGTGCGAAGAGGAAGGCATTCACTACCACTTCCAGCACAGCGAAAAGGCCCACCTGCTGGTGTTCGGCGACGACCAGACCGTGTTCCAGAACTTGGGGCAGCCAACTGCTTATGTGCAGGGCAGCGGCATGGTCGCCGACGAGCCGGTGATCAAAGCCTTCAAACTGCGCTTGGAAACCCGCACCACGCGCACCACTCGCCGTGACTACGACTTCGAAAAACCGCGCCTGCGAATGGAAGCCGCATACAAACCTGACGGCGACAGCACCGAGCCGGATCTCGAAGATTACGACTACCCCGGCCGCTTCATCGACCGCGCGCGCGGTAAATTCCTCAGCCAACGCGCCCTCGAACGCCATCGCGCCGACTACCGCCAGGCGGAAGGTCGTGGCGACCAGACCAGACTGGTCAGCGGTCACTTCATGGAAATGTCCGACCACCCGCGCAGCGAGTGGAACGACCTGTGGCTGCTCACCGAAATCTTCCACGAAGGCAAACAACCGCAAGTCCTCGAAGAAGGCGTGACCAGCGACACCACCGACAACAAAGACGACTTCCACCAAGGCTACCGCAACACTTTCCTCGCCACTCCGTGGGACGTGTTCTACCGCCCGGCCCTCGAACACCCGAAACCGCGCGTACTCGGCAGCCAGACCGCCATGGTCACCGGCCCCAAAGGCGAAGAAATCCACTGCGACCAACACGGCCGCATCAAAGTCCAGTTCCACTGGGACCGCGAAGGCCTGGCCGACGACAAAACCAGCTGCTGGCTGCGCGTCTCCAGCTCCTGGGCCGGCGACCGCTACGGCGCCATCAGCATCCCGCGCATCGGCATGGAAGTCCTCGTCACCTTCCTCGAAGGCGACCCCGACCAACCGCTGGTGACCGGCTGCCTGTACCACAAGGAAAACCCGGTGCCGTATGCACTGCCGGCGAACAAGACTCGCAGCGTGTTCAAAACGCTTAGCTCGCCGGGTGGTGGTGGGTACAACGAACTGCGCATCGAAGACAAGAAAGGTGCCGAGCAGATCTACATCCACGCCCAGCGCGATTGGGATGAGAACGTTGAGCATGACCAGAAGATTCGCGTCGGTAATGAACGTCATGACACGGTGGTTAAGAACACCTACACCGAGCTGAAGGCTGAAGAGCACCGCACCACGATCTCTGACCGCAAGATTGAAGCGAAGCTGGATGATCACCTGACGGTTGGGCGGAACCAGCATGTGAAGTTGGGCACGGCGCAGCTGACCAGCGTGGGGAAAGAGATTCACCTCAAGGCTGGGGACAAGATCGTTATTGAGGCGGGGACAGAGCTGACCATTCTTGGGGGTGGGAGCTTTATCAAGCTGGATGGCGGTGGGGTCACGGTGGTTGGGCCGGTGATCAAGATCAATGCGGGTGGTTCTGCGGGATCGGGGACTGGCATCGGGATTAAACCGCCGGTGCTGCCGGGGGCGGCGGATAAGGATAAGGCGGGGAGTTTGATGGATCAGGCGTTGTTGAATGCACCGCCTGAGAAAGTTAAACCGAAGGCTTTTTTTGTGTTTTCCGAGTGATCGACATGAATCGTGTTTTGAAGAAGAGCAATGGCATCGCGATAGCGGTTTTCACCGCGTCGCTGTTGAGCCTGTTTCATGGCAGCGCTTATGCGGATGAATGCCCGTCCGAGGATTTTTCCCAGTTTCTGCCGGCGTTTTCTGCGAATGCTGAAACCCAGCAGCGTTTGACTGCGATGACGGTGAAGTCGCTGGTGTTGAAACCCGAAGGAGAGGGGCGGACTCTTGAGCCGCAAACGGCGGAGATCAACAGCTCCACATTGGCGTTTCCGCTGATGGCACCTTTAGCCACAGACAAGACAGACGGGGTTGAAGTCGAAATAATCGACGACAGTCACGTCAACGTTGTGGACAAGCGAGCGGGTAACAGCAACATCAAGATTTTCAATTTTTCTCGTCAGGCATGCTGGGTACTCGAGGGCGTCGAGAACTGGTCGATCAATGATAAAGACCTTGTTGAAGGGACCACGCCGACCCTGAGTACCGCCGAGAACTTTTGCTATCAGCGTGCGCGAACTTACGGACGCCTTGGTGGCCTGGACAAATACTCCCTGACGGGAGAACTCTTTGAAGCAGCATTGGAAAACTACCTGTGTGCAGCAGCTTCCGGCGATCCTCAGGCAAGTCTCAGTGCTGCCAGTCTGAGCCTTTCCGGAATGGCATCGCAATTGGAAACAGAGAAGGTCGAAGCCCTGTTCAAGGCCGCCGCTACTACTCTGGCAAGCGGAGCTTCTGCATTGTCCACATTCTATTGTTATGGCAATGACACAGACCCCGAGGGCCCTTGTCAGCATCCTGAAGAAGCAGAAAGGGAATTGATTCGCGCCGCATCGATGGGCTCTTCCGATGCTCAAAATAAACTGGGTGATACATTCGAGACCGGTAGATTGGTAACCAAGGATGCCTCCAGAGCACTGGATTGCTATCGCTTGGCCGCCAGTAAAGGAAATGCCACCGCCCTGAGTAATTTAACCAGATTGAAATCGCAAACCGCTGACGCCACAGAATCCAGCCATTGCTATTGATTTGCAGGATGCAGAAATGACAGAACCATTAGATTTAACGGGTAATTACGAAAACCGTGGCTACGTGTACAAGATGGGCGGCGATGGCATAAAAACAAATGCGGCCGGTAATAAGTTAATCGACTGCTCGCACATGGTTAATTTGTTGCTAACGGGGGCTGGCTATAAAATCCCGTATCAAGACACACGTGTAATGGTGGACTCCACTTACTACACAACCGTGGTGCCACCCGACGTCAAGAAAGGCGATATCGCTCTTTGGATTAATGAAGATCCGCTGGGTGGTGGAGATAAGTTATTTCATACCGGTATTGTTGTTGACGTTAATCCTACCGGTACTGCAGGCAAGTTCTTCGGCGCGCAGACGAGGAAAGGGCCGTCATTTACTTACTTTGGCACTAAAGATCCGGCCTTCTACTGGCCCATTCCTACAAAATTTCTCAGGGCTAAAGAAGAGTATAGAACCGGCGCAGCGGAACAACCGGCCCCTGCCCCCGCTCCTGCACCAACGCCTGCTGGACCGGAGCCTGTTCTAAACTTTCAATTCCCCATAAGAAAGGCTGATGGGAAACAGTTCGACAGTGCCAATGAACTGTATACCGCCATCGAAAATGAGACCTCAGGTCAATACCTTTTGGGTAGCTATAACTTTTGGCACGGTGGCATTCATATTAGCAATGCCAGTGCATCCTACTGTGTGAAAGACGAGCCCGTACGATGCATGGCGGATGGTGTGGTTGTAGCCTATCGCCTCAACGAAGATTATTTACAGTCGGAGTACGCTGGAGATAAACCGGCCAAGCTTAAATACTCTAATTCTTTCTGCCTGGTTCGGCATGACTACAAGTCGCCCGCTAACCCGGAAGAAGGCCCGAACAAAGGGAAACAAAATAAGCTGGTATTTTTCAGTCTTTATATGCACTTGATGCCCTATAAAGGCTACTTGCCTACAGAGGAGGAGTTGGGTAAGCCGAAGATAAAGTTCACGGTGGGAGATTTTACTGCCCGCAGTGATTCTGAGGAAGGTCCGGAATGCGTGAAGTATGGGCTGATTTCTGCGGGCTCTGTCTTTGAAGTTCTAGAAGAAAAGCTTGCCAGCAACGGTATCACTTACGCCCGAGGTAAGTTGTTAAGTGGCAAGGTGCCTAACAGGAAATTAGGGGAAGAATCCTGGTTTGCTTATAAGAAAGATGGTGTGGCAGTCAAGAATAAAAAAGACACCGCGATCTGGAGCGCAATATTACCGCCGGAACGAACCCGGCCAGGCTATTGGAAGGGGCTGGTTAAGGCTCGTGTCAGCGCCCCGAACGGATTGCCGTTGTTCGCAGCGCCCAAAGCTGTTGCTAACGGTGAAAGTGCTGGTGAACCGCTGGGAGAAATGGCCCTTTGTTTGAACAGTGAAATTAAATTCGACGGCACCAAAGTATTTAATCTGAAGGTTGGAAGTTCTCTGGTTCGGATGGCTGAGTGCACCTGCCTGTCTGGCGGTTTGAGAGGCGCAGGAACGGTTCCGTCAACATTCTGGGCGAGCGTCGAAGATATCGGTAACGGTCGGATGGTCACGTGGGCCGAAGTCACACCTGCCGAATTCGATAAGGTAATTGCTTGCGAAGCAGCGATAAAAGCAGGCCATCCAATAGGGTTTTTAGGCTTGCAGGAGAACCTCGGGAAAGTTGAGGGTTCAATCTCTAGCAAATATCACGCTCATATTGAGATATTCACCAGTGATACCGGCCTCGATAAATTCTTGCAGAATGAAGCTGCCCTGAAAATTGGCATGAGTTACCTGAATCTGCCGGCGGGCACGGTACTTGCCAGTAAGGCGACCACGGGACAGCCTGCGACCCTTGAGTCCAAACATATAGTTCCTATGGGATCGGTCTCTGTGTTCAAAGACTCAAAAGGGGTTGAGTGGTATGAGCCGACCGTTACAGAGAAAGATAAAAAGCTGACGGGCCTGATCAAAAAGGCAGATGTTACCTTTACGTCTGCAGGTGCTCAGTTGATATCTCAACATGATTGGGCAAAGTTGGGATATGCAGTTGTCAAAGAGGGCGATGAGAATTCAGATGGTTTTCTTGATCCGGACTCGATGCCGCCTTTTTTCAAGGAGCTCCATGCGAAACTCGACGCTTTGGGTGACAAAGATGGTGAAGTTACCTCCGCGGACTTGAACTCGGCATTGAAGAATGTGGAGTTCCGGGATAAATGGACAAAGTTGATTGCTTACCACCCCACCGAGTGGCAGGCGAAGTCTTCCGAGCCCAAGTGGAGTCGTCTTGATCAATTGCTCGCTGAGTCGCCAAAGTTACTGGAACATGAAAAAGAGCGGATTGACAAGCTTGTTTTTTGGGATGAGCTGGCGGGTGCGTTACAGATGCCTCTTCCGAAACAGGTCTATCATTTTCACCCGATTGCGTTCGTCAATAATTTCATGAAGTTTGCCGTGCCTGGAAAAGGTTGGGCGCACAGTGCGTTTGCCAATTTGCTCGCGAGCGTTGAGTCGAATAATGATTACACTGCTTACAACAGGACCAAGGGTGGACTGAAAGCGTTTTATAAAACTGATTTGACTACGTTGACCATCGCTGAACTACAGCAGAAACAGAAGGACCGGGATATTTTTGCGGCGGGTCGCTATCAAATGGTTCCTGACACGATAAATGGTGCTGTGAAAAAGCTCGAACTTGCTTCCACGCTTAAATTTGACGAAGAGACTCAGGATAAGATTTTTGAGGAATACTTGATAAAAGTTAAGCGCAAGGCATTCATCCAGTATCTGGAAGGCGATGGCGACGTCGAAAAAGCTGCCTATGCCTGGGCCTTGGAATTCGCCTCGGCAGGTGTAAGAAAGGGCAAGACCATTAGCCCGGTGCCGAAGAAAGATGAGCACGGAAACATCGAAATGAAAGACGGCAAACCGGTGATGCTCGCGAGGGTCGCAAGCTTTGAGGGACAGTCGTATTATGCGGGCGACGGTCTCAATACCGCTCACATTTTGCCGGCTGACATGGTTCGTGTTCTCGAGGAGTCAAAAAACAATGGCAAGTAAGTTATCAGCGTCCCGCTTGTTTTGGCTGGGCGCGCTTTTTCTCTTCTCGTGTTTTGCCAAGGCCGATGTGCCGCGGTTCGAAAACTATAAAGTCGACGAAATTTTTAAGGGCCAACATCACGACGCTGTTGCCAGTGATGAAAATAAAAGCTGGGCTGAGGGGCGCAAGAAAGCCATCAAGCAACCCGTAAATTTTGCGGGCCATTATGTTGTTTACGCAAACGGCTGTGGCGGCGGGTCTATCTGTGGCGAAATTCTTGACGTGAAAACGGGGGAGGTTGTTACGTCCTTTCCTAATGCTTATTACATCATCGGAAATGACGGTACCGCACCCTACGCGGCCGTCTACAAGCCAGACAGCAAATTGCTCGAAATTATGGGTGTAGCGGCCGATCCGGAAGTGGATGTAGAGGGTAACGATCTCGAGGAGGGTAACCGGCAGCGCTTCTACGAGTTCGATGGCAAGAAGCTCACTCTGATCGAACTTGTCGATCAGTAAATTTGGTTTATTCCAAGGGGAAAGGTGACGGATGTGCCTCTGGCTAAGTCCGCACCTCCCCTTTCTCCAGCGTGTTCATTTCCTGCGTTGTCGCCATCGACTATCCCTGATGTTGCAACGACCCGTTTGCACTCCTGGGATTCCGGGCGCAGGTGGGAGTAGGGCGGGTAAATTCAGTTCAACCCTTTAGCGGCATCACTAATCGGTCTGACTTGGACGATGCCGGCGTTAGCTGAAACCACCACATTGAGTCCCGTCAACGGTGTCGACACGAAATCAGCCCCAAATCCGGCACGTTTGAAGAGTTGCAGCCGGACTGCGGCGATGGCTTCGTTAACCTGCGCGTCGACAAAAAACGTAAGACGTTGCTCAGCACTTACTGGGGCATGAACGGACCAGATCAATGCATCACCCGACTCACCAAACGCAAAGCCTGAATGACTCAAGGAAGAACCCCGTGAAACGTTTTGTTTTTACCCTGCTGGCCGTGCTACTGCCGGTTTCAGCGGCCTATGCGCAGGATGACTGCAGCCATGTCACCTCAAGCCTGGAAATGGTGCCCTGTTCGGAGGCGGCGAAGAAGGCTGCCGATGCGCAGTTGAACGTCAGCTACAAGCAGTTGATGTCGCGGCTTGAGTCTGACTATCGAGCAGATCCGGCGTTGGGTGCGGAGTACGCGGCGAAGGTTAAAGAGTCGCAACGTGCGTGGTTGAAATTGCGCGATGCTAACTGCCCTTTGGAGGCATTCGAGATCGAGACTGGGATGCCGGCGCATGTGTTCGCGGTTAACTTGTGCATCGCCAGAATGAGTCGCGAGCGCTCGGCGTATCTGGACAAGATTGTCCCTGCGCTTGCATCCGATAAGAGCGCTTCGACGGCACCGACCAGCGACGCTTGCCCCTCGGAGGAGTTCGCGCCTTTCCTGACCGCGTTTTCCGCCAACAGCGAATCACAACGCCGTCTGACTGCAATGACGGTCAAGTCGCTGGTGTTGAAACCGGTAGCTGGGAAGGATCGACGTACCTTTGAGCCTTCGACCTCGGGTGTCAGTGGAACAACCTTCACCTATCCGCTGATGGCTGCAATCACGCCCGGCAAGACACCTGGGGTCGAGATTGAAGAGGTTGATGACAGTCACGTCAACGTGGTGGATAAACGGGCCGGCAACAGCAATATCAAGATCTTCAACTTCTCTCGTCAGGCGTGCTGGGTGCTTGAGGGGATTGAGGATTGGTCGGTCAGCGAGAAGGATCTTGTCGCAACGGATAACCCGGGAATGAGCCGCGCCGAAAACTTTTGTTATCAGCGTGCAGAAGCGTTGGGTGGGCTGGGGTCTCTTGAGCAATACGGGCTGACTGCGGAGCTGATTGAAGCGTCGCTGGAAAATTTTGTGTGTGCTGCAGAGTCGGGCGATGCACAGGCGAGCCTGTCGGCGGCGAGCCTGAGTCTTTCGCAAATGGCATCTCAGTTGGAAACCCCTAAGGTTGAGGCTTTGTTCAAAGCGGCCTCGAAAATACCAAAGGGTGCGCTGGGCTATGCGACGTTTCTTTGTTCGGGAAACTCCACCGACTATAACGGCCCTTGCCTTCATCCCAAGCAGGCAGAAGAGCAGGTTATTCGAGCGATTACCATGGGCTCCACAGACGCGATGAATTATCTGGCTTCTACCTTTGAAGCAGGCGAGTGGGGAACGAAGGATATGTCTCGAGCGTTAGCCTGTTATCAAATGGCGGCTGACAAAGGTGATCAGCTGGGCCTCTTCAACGTGGGGCGATTGGGATCGTCAGCCACGGCGCCCATCAAATCCAGCCACTGCATTTGAATTTCGAGGGCCTGTTTGAGGCGGTTTTGCACAAGTTTTGCCTGAATCCCTCAGGCTAAAACGTTTAACGCTTGAGCATCTGACTCCCCCGATTTTCCTTTAAACTCCCCACCCCCAAGGAACGCGCTCAGGACACGGAATGCCAGCCCCTTCTTCCTCGCTTCGCCCAGCGTTGGTGCTTTGGCTATATGCCGCTGCGATCACGCATATCCTCGCCGGTCTTACCCTGACCTGGGCCGGTGACTCCGGCTTGCTCGATGGCTACCTGCAAGTCCTCGAACTGTCGTTCTGGGGTGCCGATGCGGTTCCCACCGCCGGCCGCGAACAACAAGTCTGGTGGCTCGCGCTGTTCGGCGCGACGTTGCAAAGTTATTCGCTGTACATGTTCGCGCTGGTGCACTTGGGCAATCGCTTGAAAGCTCCGGCCATCTGGGGCTGGTTGATCGCCGGCATCCTGTTATGGGCGCCGCAGGACATGTGGCTCTCGGCGCAACAGCAGGTCTGGTCGCACGTGTGGCTGGATGGTTTAGCTCTGTTGGTGTTGTTGCCGCCGCTGTTTTGGCTGTACAGACATGACCGTCAAAGGAAGGAGTAACAGCGTGAAAGTATTTTCGATTCTTCTCGGTTGCTTGCTCTCTGCTGCTTCATCCGCATTGTTTGCTGGAGAAGCGTGCAACCCAGACAGTTTGTCCAACCCGGACTTGATCACCTGCGGCCAGCAAACCTTCAAGAAAGTCGATGGTGTCTTGAACGAGCAATACAAAAAAGCGCTGTCGACTCTGGCTCCTGCGGAGCAAAGCCACCTGAGAGATGTGCAAAAGAACTGGGTGCGCTTCAAAGAGTCGTTTTGCGAAGAGCTTTACCAAGCTGCGTTGCCGGGTGCTGAGGCGCCAATCGAGAGGCTTGGGTGTCTGGTGCAGACGACCAATGCTCGGCTGGGAGAGTTGATCGCTCTACAGACGGGTTTACTGCTGGATGGTTTTTACAAAGCGGCATCCGCGATTGCAGGGAAGGATCGTGAGAGAAATTTAGCGGCCTCAATCGAGCGGCTGGGAGGGGATCAATTCGATGATCCGCTTTGGAAGAAGTACGCAGAAGGGCACTGCCAGATGGCTAGCCGTCTGTTGCGTGAAGACGTCGCCTACTGCGTGGTGAGGATGCGCTTTCAATTACCCATGAACCGCTAAAGGAATGTTTGGTTTGAAATTTTCGTCTGCATTGTTTTCCGCGATGCTCGTTTTCATTCCTCTGGCGGCTCATAGCGAGGTCACGACCGGGGTTTTTTGCTTTCGCTCCTACGAAGGCAAACCCATAAATTTTGAATTCCGAACCTATTACGACTCTGTCGCCAAATGGAGCGGTGCTGGCGTCAAGTACAGCAAGTCGAAAAAGGCAATCGGGCTGGTTCATCGCAGTACTGAACAAGAAGAACTCGTGTATGGCCGGCCCTACCAGTACACGACAACTTGGGTTGAAGTAGTTGATGGCGCACTGACAGGTGAGTATCAGATGGTCACTCAGGGTGGCCGGGTTGATGCGATGACGTATACGAATTACAAGTCTGCAAAGAAGTATTCGTTTGAAAACGATTACAACGTGGATGCGAAACCTGAAACAGGTTGCCAGTGGTGAAGCAGGGAATATTCAAAAAGGGGACTTAACGTCCCCTTTTTTTTCATTCACCAATCTCGCTACGGCTTGGCCGCCACGCTTCGCGCTTCAATGTGATCAAGCGTCCCTTCCACCATCAATCTGACCCCGTCCGCCACCTACTCAATGCCAATGCAACCGAGCGGCGTGAGCCATCTATGTCGTCCGCAAGGTCCGCAGCGATGATGCTGATGGATAGCAGGTCTTCCGAGGCGTTGGCCAGGAGGGCTTCGGCATCGATGTCCGGGTTCAGGCTGAACAGGCCTTCAGGGCGTGGGGCCTGAGAGAGGTCAGATTTGCCGAAGTGGTGATCGAGGGCGCGTTCGGCGGCTTCATGTAATTTTCTTGAATCGAAGGATTCGTAGGGGGAGGTGTCCTCGGTGTTGGTATTTGAATTGGTCATCGGTGTAAATCCCTTGGAGTAAGAAGAAATTGCTCCCGAATTCGGACTTGCACATCCGGTCACCGAATACCCGATGACGCAGGAAGCCTATCGGTGATCTTCAAGCTCGCCTAGTTCACGGACAGCCCCGCACTTTGCAGGAAACTTCCCATGGATTCGCGGGGCGGAAGATCAAAAGATCGCAGGCTTCGCCAGCTCCTACAGGGATGTGTTTCAACAGGTGTAGGACGTTGCTTGCGGAATCGTGACTTGGCAGTCATCGTGCGGGAAATGGTCTGCATCCTCTTCCAACAGCTTCAGATACTGGCGTTATCGTTCGAATCCCTTACACTGCCCCGGCCGTTCATTTTCCTTTTGAGGCTGTGCGCATGAAATTTCGTTTTCTCCTGTGGATGATGGGTTTGTTGATGGGTAAGGCCAGCCGGACAAATCCTGCGTTCCAGCAGCAGTTGGGTGACAAGGATCTGGTGTTTCAGCTGCAGACGCTGGACGGGAAAGTGGCGCGGCATTTCGTGGTGAAGGATCAGCGCATCACCAGCAAGTCTGGCGTGGTGGCGGAGCCGGCGTTTGCGATTGCGTTTAAAGACGCGGGTTATGGCTTTGCCACGATGCAGGCGAAGAACAAGCAGTTGGCGTTTATGCAGGGGATTCAGGACAAGTCGATCCAGTTGAAGGGTAATCCGGCGCTGGTGATGTGGTTTCAGGGGTTGATGAAGTATTTGAAGCCGAGGAAGGCGAAGGCCAAGGCTTGAGATTTTTTCAGGTTGGCTTCAAGCGAAGCACGATGAAGGATCGTGCGTTCTTTGGCTCGCAAAGTCGTTATTCAGGCCTGTAAAGACAGTCGTACTGTCATTTCTGTCAGGTGCTTTGCTCATCTTCGCGATGCTCTACTCAAGCTCCGGTCCCGAAAGGACGCCACGCACTTGATGGAGCAAGAACATGACTCAGGCTCAGGACTTGACCACCCCAGGTACCCCCGATCCCTCTTTCGCCCTGAATGGTTTATTGAAGTTGCCGATACCGGGCATTGCGAGCCATGAGGCTGCGGCTGTTTTGGCCCTTCCCGACGGGAAGTTATTGGTCGCACTTCCTCTGGAAGGAAGTGACGCGCTGCTGGCCATCGCCCGATTGAACGAAGACGGTACGCTCGACAAGTCCTTCGGAAGTCATGAGACGGGTTTCGTCGAGATATCTTTGAACGGCGCTAGCATCAGCACCGTGTTTGGGCTCGATGCGTTGCGGGACGGCGGCTGGCTGGTGCGCGTTCAATACTTCACACAGAAGGCCGTCGATGCCGGCCAAGCAATGATCCGCTTGAAAGGCGACGGTGAGCTGGACGATTCGTTCGGCGATAAAGGCGTGAGTTTATTTTCTTTCTACAAGATCCCGGGCTCCACGCTTGCGTCGTCGGCAGGGGCGAAGTCAAGCCAAAAGTCCCCCGCTACAAATGCCTCTACCGTCTCTGCAGTTCAGCAGGCCGATGGCAAAATCGTCCTGCTCCATTTCCTGCTGATCGATGAGCCATGGCCATCGCCCGTCGTGATGCGTCTTTTGGCGAACGGCTCGCTCGATCCATCATTTGACGGCGCGGGGTACGTCTTGGTGGATGTCGGTGCCACCTCGAACACCGCCGGCGCTATCGCTGTTCAAGCCGATGGCAAAGTATTGGTTTGCGGCGTTTTTCAGAGTGGTGAGACAGCCTCCGGAGTTTTTCTGGCACGTTTGGACGTAGCGGGGAAGCTGGATAAGGATTTCAACAACGGCCAGGCGAAGCTGATTTTCGACGAGGATGGCGAGAGCTCTTTGAACGCTGTTTCGGTGCGCGAAAGTGATGGCAGGATCGTTGCGGTGGGTGACGCCTGGCAAAAGAACGTCCATGGCGGGTTGGTGGTTGTGCTGAACGCCAGTGGAGCATCCAATCTTGTATTCAATAATGGCCAGCCTCTGTTTTCCCCGTTACTGCCAGACGGATTGACGTGGCGGCATACATCACAGCTCGACGGCTCGATCATTGTCGTTGGAGCCGGTGATTCCGCGGTAATTACCGCGCGCTTTCTCGCAGACGGCAAGCTGGACACGGCCTTCAACGGTATTGGCTATACGCTCTTCGATAACGTAGCGGGGCCAGTGTTTCCTCATGATCTGGCAATCATGGAGGACGGTCGGATAGTGGTGTCCATGACCCACACCAGCCTTTCTGACCCTTCCCGGGTGGATGGTTGGATCACTCGCTATCTAAGCGCAAACCTGACGAGTGGCACGCTGAATTTTGATCCGTCTTTTGGCGAAAACGGCATTGTCAGATTTCCGCTTGGAGGATTGTCTGAGTTTGACGTAAGAGCGGTATTGGCTCTGCCGGACAACAAGTTGCTGGTGGCTGTTCGTCGACGCAAGGATGGCCTGGAAACGCTGATCGCCCGGCTTCTGGAGGACGGCCAACTAGACCTCGGTTTTGGTGAAGAAAAGACCGGATTCGTCGAGATTTCACTCAAGGACGGTTTGTATATGCACTCGATGCTCGAGTTGACGCCGTTCCCGGATGGCGGTTGGCTCGTTCGTGCCGAGTACCAGAACAATGGGCCTGATGTTTCCGCCGGGCTGGTTGTCGTGAAACAAGACAAAGATGGACGGCTGGATCACAACTTTGCTGAACAGGGTGTGCGTTACCTTCCTTATGCGCAGATGGGGAGCGCGGGTCATGGCGACAATGTCTTGCGGCAAGACGAGAAAATCCTGCTGGTCGGATCCGTCGAAGACGACGCTGGCCGTGTGAGCGGCGTCGTCATGCGGCTCAATGCGGATGGCTCCGACGACACCACGTTCAATGGCACGGGTTTCGCGCCTGTCGAGCTCGCTGGCATTGCACACCAACATAGTTCTGCGCAGATGGTCGCGCATCAACCTGACGGCGCTGTGGTGGTTGGTGGCAGCTATAGCGGGCCATCTTCGGGCGCTTACGTCATTCGATTCGACGCTAACGGCAAGATCGACAGGGAGTTTGGCGAGAGCGGTAACGGAGTCGTGATCATCTCTGGTGAGGATGAGATCCACCTGTCCGCCATTTCAATTGTGGATAGCAAGATTGTTCTTGCAGGGGCTGCCGTAAGGGACGGTGGCATGCGTGGAGTGATTGCGGTCCTCACGTCCAAAGGCTCCTACAATCTCGTATTCAATAACGGTAAACCGTTGTTCTCCGACTTTGTCCCGCAAGGTTTGAGATGGTTGCGCTGTGTAGCGCGACCTGACGGTTCAATCGTCGTCAGCGGCGACACCGGAATCGGAGTCACCGACGATGATCCGAGTGCGATCACGGCGAAGTTTTTGGCGGACGGAACACCGGACCTGTCATTCAACGGCACAGGGTTCAGCATCTTCGACGAGGCCGGGGTCCTGGAGGCTCTTCATGACATGACGGTACTGGGGGACGGCCGAATTGTAGTGGGAGGGTATTTCATTGGAAGCTTCCCGAACCCGCAGGGCTGGGTGATTCGGTACCGCGGTTGATTACGCCAATAATCAACAGTTGGCCGCAACGCACCCGCTCCTGAAGATCGCATCGATCTTGTGGGAGCGGGCTTGCCTGCGAAGCTTTTCAGGCCTGGCTGAACTGCGAAGCCAGTTCACGCAGCAGCACTTCAGCCTCAAGCACTTTGCTGACGACATCGTTGGCTTTGTCACGGCTCAGGCCGACGCGTTCAAGCAGGGCATCCGGAATATCTTCATCCGGCCCGGAGCCAATCCCGCGGCTGCGTAGCAGGCGTACGGCCAGGCAGACGAGGTTCGGGTATTCGGCGTAGGCGCCGTCGTAGCTTGGGTCGTGCTGGAAGCGCAGGGCGGTGGCCAGTTCATCCGGCATGTCCCAGTAGCGCATCAGCCACGAGCCGATCTGTTCACGGCTGATACCGAGCAGGTGTTGCTCGATGTAGCTGTGGCACAGGTGCGGGTTGACCTCCAGGTGGCGGCAGATCAGCGAGAAGTGCGGCGGGAACACGTGGGCCAGCAGCAGGTAACCGAAGTTATGCAGCAGACCGGCCAGATACGTCAGGCCGGCTTCCGGGCGCTGGGCGCGCGGCATGGCGCGGGTCAGGCCTTCGATGACGGCGGCGGTGTAGATCGACTGCTGCCAGTACGGCGTGGTGTGTTGCGGGTGGTCTTTGGGCAGGCTCAGGGTCTTGCCGAGGGCCAGGCCCAGCGCGAGGTTGATCACCAGATCGAAGCCCAGCACGCGGACGATCGCGTCTTCCACCGAACGAATCTTGCCCGGCGAGGCGTAGTACGGCGACGCCGCCCAGCTCACCACTTGCGCGGCCAGCGCCGGGTCGGTTTCAACCACGCCGGTGATGTCGTCGATGGTGGCATTGGGGTCAACGCGCAGCTTGATGATTTTTTGCGCGGTTTCAGCCAGCGGCGGAATCTCGATGGTCGCTTCCAGACGTTGCTGAATCCGGCGTGCGGTGAACGCCTGCACGGCCTGGGTGATTTCCTCGCGGTCATCGTCCGGGCGGTCGAGGTTGGGGCGGATGCTGCTCAGGGCTTCGCCGAAGTTGGCGGCGCTGGCCTTGGTCAGCATCGATTTGAAGTCTTCGCTGCTGATTTCCAGCAGCAGGCCCGGCTCGCCGGAGTTGATCAGCAGCTTCGGCTCGCGCAGCAGGCTTTCTTCGTAGAGGCACGGCGAACTGGTTAGCGCCGGCAGGCCTGGGAGCAGGCTCAGATTGTGTTTGCCGAGCATCTTTTCCAGACGTTCGGTGGACACGGCTGTGAGTCGGCGACCAGTGAGTTCGGCGAGGCGATTGAGATCCAGCAACTGGCTCTGTGGAAACAGCACCATCAACGCGCCCACGGCGTCATCCAGCAACACGGCCTGCACTTTGCGCGAGGCATTGAGGCCGTGGTGGTCGAGCACTTCTTCGTAGGCAACGCCCAGCTTGTTGAGCAGCAGCCGAATAACAGACGGAGCTTGCGGAGATTCGGGGACGAGAGCAGCTTCGGTCATGGTCTGTATCCGTTTTTGAAACAATGGCAGGAGTATAACCAGCTCTGTAGGAACGATCCTGCACAAACTGCGACGGTGCTCACACTTGGCCGTATTGCTGCCCATGCCGCAGCCAACGGTCAAGCAATGGGCTGACGTGGGTCGGCCAGCGCTCCAGCAAAGCCTGGGCGGCATCGCGCACGGCGGGCAATAAATCGGCGTCGCGCATCAGGTCGGCGACCTTGAATTGCAGCAGGCCGGTCTGGCGGGTGCCGAGCATTTCCCCGGGGCCGCGCAGTTCGAGGTCCTTTTCGGCGATGACGAAACCGTCGTTGGTCTCGCGCATGATGCCCAGGCGCTGGCGACCGATCTGCGACAGCGGCGGATGGTAGAGCAGTACGCAATGGCTGGCCGCGCTGCCCCGACCAACCCGACCGCGCAACTGGTGCAACTGTGCGAGACCAAGGCGTTCAGGATTTTCGATGATCATCAGACTGGCGTTGGGCACGTCGACGCCGACTTCGATCACTGTAGTGGCGACCAGCAGTTGCAGGTTGCCGGCCTTGAACTCGGCCATCACCGCAGCTTTTTCGACCGGTTTCATGCGCCCGTGAATCAGCCCGACTTTCAGTTCGCCGAGGGCGAGGGTGAGGTCTTCAAACGTGGTTTCGGCGGCCTGACAGGTCAGCTCTTCCGATTCTTCAATCAGCGTACACACCCAATAGGCCTGACGACCTTCGGCGCAAGCGCTGCGCACCCGTTCGATGACTTCGACGCGGCGGGTGTCGGTGACCAGCACGGTGTTGACCGGCGTTCGCCCGGGCGGCAATTCATCGAGGATCGAGGTGTCGAGGTCGGCGTAGGCACTCATCGCCAATGTGCGTGGAATCGGCGTGGCGGTCATGATCAGTTGGTGCGGGCACATGCGCCCGCCAACGCCTTTCTGCCGCAGCGCCAGACGCTGTTGCACGCCGAAGCGGTGCTGTTCGTCGATGATCACCAGTGCGAGGTTCTTGAACTGCACTTCGTCCTGGAACAGCGCGTGGGTGCCGACCACCATTGGTGTTCCGCTGGCGATCTGCTCCAGCGCGGCGACGCGGTTTTTGCCTTTGAGCTTGCCGGCCAGCCACGCGACTTCAATGCCAAGCGGTTCGAGCCAGCGCTTGAAGGTGATGAAGTGTTGTTCGGCGAGGATCTCGGTCGGCGCCATCAATGCAACCTGGTAACCGGCCTCCAGCGCTTGCAGTGCGGCGAGGGCGGCAACCACGGTCTTCCCCGCGCCAACGTCACCCTGAATCAGGCGCAACATCGGTTCGTGCTGACTGAGGTCGTAGGCGATTTCGTTGCCGACGCGCTGTTGCGCGCCGGTCGGGTTGAAGCCGAGGTTTTTCAGATATTTCGGTGGCAGCTTTGTGGCTTTCGGCATCGCCGGCGCGCGCAGTGAACGCATGCTTTCGCGCAGACGCTGTTGCGACAGTTGATGCGTGAGCAGTTCTTCGAAAGCCAGGCGATGCTGCGCCCAGTGATGGCCAAGGGCGAGTTCATCGACGTCGGCATCGGCGGGCGGGTTGTGCAGGTAACGGATCGCGTCGGCCAGCGGCGCCAGTTGGTAGTCGCGGGCCAGTTCGGTCGGCAGCCAGTCCGGCAGGGTGCTCGGCTTGAGCAGCGTCAAGGTCTGCATGCACAACTGGCGCAGGCGCTGCTGGGTCAGCCCTTCGGTGAGCGGGTAGACCGGGGTCAGGGTTTCATCCACTGGCGGCGGTTCGTCGCCGGTGATGGCGCGGTATTCGGGGTGGTAGATTTCCAGGCCTGAGGCGCCGGGCCGGGCTTCACCGTAGCAGCGAACCCGCGTGCCACGCTTGAGGCCTTCTTTCTGCGCATTGCTGAAATGGTAGAAGCGCAGGCTCAGCCCGCCGGTGCCGTCCTGCAAGCGCACGACCAGACTGCGGCGGCGACCCATGACCACGTCGGCACCGCTGACGGTGCCTTCGACCACGGCGTCCTGCCCCGGTCGCAATGCGCCGATCGGCACCACGCGGGTGCGATCCTGATAACGCAGCGGCAAGTGGAAGAGCACGTCCTGCAGATTCTCGAGGCCGACCTTAGCCAGTTTCTCGGCCATGGCTTCGCCGACACCCTTGAGTGCCGTCACCGACACTTGCGACAGCTCCGTCATGACGCTCGCTTAACCGGCCGTGACCGGCGCCGCTGGCTTGGCCACCGAGCACAGGCGAATGGAGTCGGCGAGGATCTCGATGGCTTTCGGCCGTGGGAAGCTGGCGCGCCAGGCGATTGCCACGGTGCGGAACGGCACTGGCGCGGTCAGTGGACGCACTTCGATCACGCCGGGGGCGTAGTGATGGCTGTCCACCGCCGACAGCGGCAGGATCGAGATGCCCAGGCCGGACGCGACCATGTGGCGAATGGTTTCCAGCGAGCTGGATTCTACCGTGGTGTGCTTGGCGCCGTCGTTGCCTTTGGTCAGGGTCGGGCAGGCTTCGAGCACCTGATCGCGGAAACAGTGACCTTCACCGAGCAGCAGCAGGCTCTTGTCGTTGAGCAGGCCGGCGTCGATGGATTCTTTCTTGGTCCACGGATGCTGGGCCGGCATGAGCACGTAGAACGGCTCGTCGTAAAGCGGCAGGGTCAGCACGTCGGCTTCATTGAACGGCAGGGCGATGATGATCGCGTCGAGCTCGCCGTTGCGCAGTTTGTCGCGCAGCACGTGGGTAAAGTTTTCTTCGATGTACAACGGCATCTGCGGGGCGACCCGGTGCAGTTGTGGAATCAGATGCGGGAACAGGTACGGGCCGACGGTGTAGATGGCGCCGACTTTCAGCGGTGCGGTCAGCTGGTTCTTGCCGGCTTGGGCCAGTTCGCGGATGCCCTGGGCTTGTTCCAGTACTTTCTGCGCCTGGGCGACGATGCCTTCGCCGACCGGGGTCAGGCGCACGGCGCTTTTGCTGCGCTCGAAAATCAGCACACCGAGTTCGTCTTCAAGTTTTTTCACGCCCACCGACAGCGTCGGCTGACTGACGTGGCAACGCTCGGCGGCATGGCCGAAATGCTGCTCTTGGGCGAGGGTAACGATGTAGCGTAATTCTGTGAGGGTCATAGCAAGCGTCCATGAAGATGCGCGCCAAGCATACCGGCTGCAATCGATAGACGCACGTTATCAGACTGCGGGCTGAGTGCGACACCGGTCGAGGTCGGTTTGCCGCTGGCAGATATGCTAAAGGCACCTTTCGGTGCCTCTTGGCTTGGTTCTCTCGGCTGGCGGAGAACCTTGTGGGAGCTGGCTTGCCAGCGATTGCGGTGGGTCAGCTAATAAATCCTTCTCTGACACACCGCTATCGCTGGCAAGCCAGCTCCCACAGGTATTGCGGTGTTGCTTAGCGGCGGCGTTCGAGCGAATAAACAAACGGCGCAACAATTTCGATCGAGCCGTTGTTGAGCATGTCGGCCGGCGGCTTTGGCAGCGGTTGCGCGCGGCGGATCATGTCCAGGGTGGCCCGGTCCAGATCAGCGTTGCCAGAGCGGCCCACCAGTTCGAACGACAGCACATTACCTTCGCCATCAACCACGAAGCGCAGACGATTCAAGCCTTCCTTGCCCCGCGACTGCGCACTCTGCGGGTACTTCTTGTACTTCTGCAGATGCGCGAGCAGAGTGCCTTGCCAACTGGCCTTGGCCGCCAACTGAGCCGGCGACGGACCTGGTGCAGGCTGGGCGGATTTCTCCGTCGGTGCCTGGGTCGGCTGGGTATCGGCCGGTTTCTCCTCGGAAGGTTTCTCCTTCGGCGGCTCGGGCAGCTTTTTCTCGACCGGCTTCGGCGGTTTTGGCTTGGGCTTCGGCTTGGGTTTCGGTACCGCGATTTCCGCTTTTGATGCTTCAGCCAGTTTCGGGATCGGCAACTCTTCAACCGGAGCCGGTGGCTGCGGCGGTGTGACGACTTTCGGCGGAGCCGGCGGTGGCGGGGCAGGCAACGGGGCCAGCTCGACCATCATTGCCTGCGGCGGCAATTCGATGGGCGGGCGGGCGGTCCAGTTCAGCGCCAGCGCGATGGCCAGCGCATGCACGCCCAGCACCACGGCCAGGCTACCGCTGTAACGCGTCAGCTTATGGCGCGTCGTGATCATTTCTTGGCTGCCGTCTCAAGTCCGACCAGACCAACCTTCAGGTAACCGGCGGCGCGCAGGCTGTCCATCACGCTCATCAGGTCACCGTAATCCACGCCTTTGTCGGCCTGGAAGAAGATGGTGGTGTCTTTCTTGCCCTGGGTCTTGGCGTCGAGGGTGGCGCCGAGGGTTTCGGCTTTCACTTCGTCGTCACCGAGGAACAGGCGCTGGTCCGCTTTCACACTGAGGAACACCGGTTTCTCTGGCCGCGGCGCCGGTTTGGCGGTCGAGGCTGGCAGGTCGACTTTTATGTCCACAGTGGCCAACGGCGCGGCCACCATGAATATGATCAACAGCACCAGCATCACATCGATGAACGGCGTGACGTTGATTTCGTGGTTCTCGGCCAGATCGTCGTCTGCGCCTTCTTTCAAATGCAGGCCCATGGCCGATTACCCCACTTTAACCATGTGCGGCTGCGAGCTGCGCTCAGGCTGGTGGTCGAGATCGCGGCTGACCAGCAGCAGGACTTCTGCCGAGGCATCGGAGACCTGCGCCTTGTAACCGGCGATGGAACGGGCGAAGACGTTGTAGATCACCACCGCAGGAATCGCCGCAACCAGACCCAGTGCAGTGGCCAGCAGCGCTTCAGCGATGCCCGGTGCGACAACTGCAAGGTTGGTCGTCTGAGTTTTGGCGATGCCGATGAAGGAGTTCATGATGCCCCACACGGTACCGAACAGACCTACGAACGGTGCGGTGGAACCGATGGTGGCGAGGACGCCGGTGCCGCTGCTCATGTTGCGACCGCAGGCAGCAACGAGGCGCTCAAGGCGGAAGCTGACGCGTTCCTTGATGCCTTCTTTCTCGCGGCTGTTGACCGACAGGCGCATCTCTTCGAGCGCGTCGTGCACCAGCAGGTTGGCGAGGGTGCCTTCCTTGCCGGCCGTGGCGCTTGCTTCTTTAAGGGTGGTGGCTTTTTTCAGTGCAGCGATTTCGCCACGCAGACGACGCTTGGCGCCCATCAGCTCGAAGCCTTTGGCGATCCAGATAGTCCAGGTGATGATCGAAGCGATGGCCAGACCGATCATCACGATTTTCACGATGATGTCGGCGTTCTGGTACATACCCCACGGCGAAAGGTCGTGGGCCATGCCCAAGGTGTTGTCGGCTTCGAGGGCTTCAGGTGCGTCGGCGGCGTCGACAGCCTGCACCGGATCGGTGGCGGCTGGTGCAGCCGGAGCGGCAGCGGGTGCGCTCTGCTCGGTGGCGGCTGGGGTGGCGGGTGCTTGAGCGTCGGCGAAGGCGGCGGTCGGTGCCAGCATCAGGCTGAGCAACAGAGCCGCGACGGCGCTCCAGGCGCGAGGTCGAGTGGTTGGCGAAGCGGGAGTTTGATTACGTGTCATGCTGGCCGGACCTGAGATAGAAAAACGTTGTTGCTCTTCCAGGCCTCGTGAGGCCGAGAACAAAAGTGGCGTGCATTATTGCAAGTAATTCTTGTTAACAAAAGTAATAGAGTAACTTTTTTTCCTTCATTGCTAGCCGTTCGTCCTGTGCCAGAGCTAGTCTGTGCCTTTCTGATGGGAGTTTTCTGATGTCCGCGCCTTCTCTTTTGATTGCCGGTTGTGGTGATGTCGGCAGTCGTCTGGCCACGCAATTGCTGGCGGCTGGCTGGCAGGTTCATGGCCTGCGCCGCGACGTTTCCAAGCTGCCGGAGGGTGTCATCGGCGTCGCCGGCGACCTGTTCAGCGAAGAGTGCCCGGCGACCTGGCCGATAGGCGCTGTCGACTATCTGGTGTATTGCGCCGCGGCCACCGATCACGACGAAGAGGGCTATCGCAAGGCCTACGTGCAGGGTTTGCAGAATGTGCTGAGCTGGCTGGGTGACTATGGGCAAGTGCCCGAGAGGCTGATCTTCGTGTCCAGCAGCAGCGTGTACGGGCAGCAGGACGGAGCATGGGTGGATGAGACCTCCGAGACGGTCGCGGCCGGTTATTCAGGTCGCTTGATGCTCGAAGCCGAGCAGGTCGCGCTCAATAGCGGCATCCCGGCAAGTGTGCTGCGGCTGACCGGCATTTACGGCCCGGGCCGCGAGTGGCTGCTGACTCAGGTGCGTCGCGGCTATCGCGTGGCTACGGAGCCACCGCTGTATGGCAATCGTATTCATGCCGATGATGCAGCGGGGCTGCTGGCGTTCTTGCTGGAAAAAGACCGCGAGGGCGTCAAGCTGGACGAGCTCTATATCGGTGTGGATGACGCGCCAGCGCCATTGGCCGAGGTGGTGGGCTGGTTGCGCGAATATCTGGGTGTGACTGAATGGGCGGACGACGCCAGTGTGCGGCGCACCGGCAGCAAGCGTTGCAGCAATGCGCGGGCGAAAGCGTTGGGGTGGGTGCCGAAGTATCCCAGCTATCGTGAAGGCTACGCAGCGATTCTTGAAGGTAAGTGCTGAATTTTCAGCAACACAAAAACCACTGTGGGAGCGAGCCTGCTCGCGAATGCGGTATGTCAGTCATTATCAGTTTGACTGACCCACCGCGTTCGCGAGCAGGCTCGCTCCCACATTTGATCTTCTGAGGTTTCGGAAGCAGGTTACTGTTTTTCCAGCAACCACTTGCGCTCACCCGCGGCAAACTGCGGTTGCTCATCTGCCAGCGCAGCATTGACTGCCTGCAGAATCTCCAGCTCCTTGCCCTTGCGCACAAAGATCCAGTTATTGCCCTGGCCATTGAGTTGCAGCCACATGCTGTCGTTGCCATTGCTCATGGACGCGCAATCGCCGGCCAGACACAAGGCATAACGGTCAACGCCCGGCAGGCCGGTCACCTGGCCGTCGGCCTGGAACTGCACGGTGCCGCCTTCACCCTGGCCGCTGGCGATGGTCCAGTTGCCGCCCAGGTATGCTGAGTAGAGCGCGCGTTCGAAGCTGGCACCGATTGGCGCGCCTTCCGGCACGGGGATCTGTGCGCGATCGAAGACTTGTTCGGGTTCGTTGTCGCTGGCAGCTTGCTGCAGGCGCCCGCCATCGCGTTTCAGTTCGCTGGCGGAGCTGCCGTAGAAATCGACTTTCCAGGCGCCGGACTCTTCGCCCAGCAGCCGTCCTTCGACGTTCTCAAAACCGTTGGTATAGCGGGCCTGGCCGGCCTTGGTGTTGACGTCCCACTCCAGATTCGGGCCGTAAGCCTGCAGCGCTTCACGCAGGGGACCGCCCTTGGCGGCGGCATCGATCGCCACCTGGTTGATCCAGGTGCCGCTGATGTCACGGTCGGCAGGGTCGCTGGCGCAGCCGCCGAGAAACAGGGCGAGCAGCGAGAGAGCTAGCGCTTTGCGCATGGTGAAATCCTTTCAAAACCTTTTCTTGCGGCAGTCGGCGCGGCGTGAAGGCCGCGCCGTGCGCATCACTCGATGACCAGAATGGCATCCATTTCAACCTGCGCACCCTTCGGCAGGGCGGCCACGCCAATGGCGGCGCGGGCAGGGTATGGCTGGTCGAAGTACTTGCCCATGATCTCGTTGACCTTGGCGAAGTGGCTCAGGTCGGTGAGGAAGATGTTCAGTTTGACGATGTCCTTGAACGAACCGCCGGCAGCTTCGGCCACGGCTTTGAGGTTCTCGAAGACCTGGACGGTCTGGGCTTCGAAGCCCTCAACCAGTTCCATGGTTTTTGGGTCCAGAGGAATCTGGCCCGACATGTACACGGTGTTGCCTGCCTTGATCGCCTGGGAGTAAGTACCGATGGCGGCCGGGGCCTTGTCGCTGGTGATGACGGTTTTGGTCATGTAGGACTCCTTGTAATGGGCAGGTTATGCGCGCATGCGGGTGATGCGGATCACCCCGGTCAAGGCGCGCAGTTTCTTGATCACGCGGGCCAGGTGCACACGGTCGTGGACGCTGACCACCAACTGCACGACGCTGATGCGACCATCGCGTTCGTCCATGCTGATTTTCTCGATATTGCCGTCGGCCGCGTTGACGCTGCTGGCCAGCAGGGCGATCAGGCCACGCTGGTGTTCCAGCTCGACGCGCAGCTCGACGTTGAATTCGCCGGTGACATCCTTGGCCCACGAGAGCTGGATGCATTTTTCCGGGTTGTGCCTGATTTCGCTGATGTTGCGGCAGTTATCCAGGTGCACGACCATGCCTTTGCCCGCCGACAGATGCCCGACAATCGGGTCGCCGGGGATCGGTGTACAGCACTTGGCGTAGCTGAGCACCAGGCCTTCGGTGCCGCGAATCGCCAGCGGACCTTCCGGGCTCGGCAGCTGCTCGCCTTCGCCAAGCAGGCGACGGGCGACCACGTACGCCATGCGGTTGCCCAGGCCGATGTCTTCGAGCAGGTCTTCGATCAGTTCGAGGCGGTACTCGGTAAGCATTGCTTTGACGCGCTCTGCCGGGATCTTCTCCAGGGAGCTGTCGAAACCGTTGAGGACCTTGTTCAGCAGGCGTTCGCCGAGGCTGATGGACTCGGAGCGGCGCTGCAGCTTCAGCGCATGACGAATATGTGTGCGTGCCTTGCCGGTGACCACGAAGTTGAGCCACGCCGGGTTCGGCCGTGCGCCGGGAGCGCTGACGATCTCGACCGTGGAGCCGCTTTGCAGCGGTTCCGACAGCGGCGCGAGACGACGATTGATCCGGCAGGCGATGCAGCTGTTGCCGACATCGGTGTGCACTGCGTAGGCAAAGTCGACTGCCGTGGAGCCTTTTGGCAGCTCCATGATCCGGCCTTTGGGCGTGAACACGTAGACCTCGTCCGGGAACAGGTCGATCTTCACGCTTTCGATGAATTCCAGCGAGTTGCCGGCGCGTTGCTGCATTTCCAGCACGCCTTTGACCCACTGGCGAGCGCGGGCGTGCGTGCCTTTGGGCTGCTCGTCGCCGCTGGATTTGTACAGCCAATGGGCGGCGATGCCGTTGTTGGCCATCTCTTCCATTTCGCGGGTACGGATCTGGATCTCGATCGGTACACCGTGCATGCCGAACAGCGTGGTGTGCAGCGACTGATAGCCGTTGGCCTTGGGGATCGCGATGTAATCCTTGAAGCGCCCTGGCAACGGTTTGTACAAATTATGCACAGCACCCAATACGCGGTAGCAGGTATCGACCTTGTCGACGATGATCCGGAACGCGTAAACGTCCATGATCTCGTTGAAGGCCCGACGCTTGCCGCGCATTTTCTTGTAGATGCCGTAGAGGTGTTTCTGCCGACCGCTGACTTCGCCCTGGATGCCGTCGATGGCGAGGCAGTGACCGAGGGACTCTTCGATCTTGTTGACGATTTCCTTGCGGTTGCCCCGGGCGCGCTTGACCGCCTGGTAGATCCGCGCGGAACGCATCGGGTGCATGGCCTTGAAGCCGAGGTCTTCGAATTCGATGCGGATCGCGTGCATGCCCAGCCGGTTGGCAATGGGCGCGTAGATCTCGAGAGTTTCCTTGGCGATGCGCCGGCGTTTTTCGCCGGACAGCACTTCCAGCGTGCGCATGTTGTGCAGGCGGTCGGCGAGCTTGACCAGGATCACCCGGATGTCGCGCGCCATGGCCATGGCCATTTTCTGGAAGTTTTCAGCCTGTGCTTCGGCCTTGGTCTCGAAGTTCATCTGGGTCAGTTTGCTGACCCCGTCGACCAGTTCGGCCACGGTTTCACCAAACTGCGCTTGCAGCGCTTCCTTGGCGATACCGGTGTCTTCGATCACGTCATGCAGCATCGCGGCCATCAGGCTCTGATGGTCCATGTGCATGTCGGCAAGAATATTGGCCACGGCAAGAGGATGCGTGACATACGCCTCGCCGCTGCGACGGCGTTGACCGTCATGGGCTTGTTCGGCGTAGAAATACGCTCGGCGGACCAGGTTGACCTGGTCGTTGCCGAGGTAGGTCGATAAGCGATCGGCGAGGGCGTCTATGCTCGGCATGATGATTCCTGCCGAAAGCTGTGACCCCGCGCCGTGCTACGTCGACCAGGCATAGGCTTAGACGGCCTCGTTCGACTCGTCCTCGAACGCTGCGAACAGCGGTTCATCCTGGACGATTTCCTGCTCGGCGATGAACTCGTAGCTCATCAGGCCTTCAGCAATTTCACGCAGCGCGACAACGGTCGGCTTGTCGTTTTCCCACTGCACCAATGGCTCTTTGCCGCCGGTGGCCAGTTGACGGGCACGCTTGGTAGAGAGCATGACCAGCTCAAAGCGGTTTTCCACGTGTTCTAGGCAGTCTTCAACGGTTACGCGGGCCATGGTATTCCTCGGAGCGAATGCAATATGCGCGCTGCCCGGTTGGGCGAGCGGACTGAGCAGTTTAAAAAATCACCAGCGATTAGGGAAGCGCTGATTTTTTGACCAGACCCTTCAACGCGCTGCAAGCACCAATGTAAAGCGCTTGCAGGCATTTTGGGAAGTGCTGTTTTAGCCGAGCAATTCAGCCAGCAATTTGCCGAAACGCACTTGCTGGCGTTTCTGTTGCAGCTGATTGGCGCGGAAAATCGCTTTCAGATCGTCGAGCGCGTGGGCGAAATCGTCGTTGATGATCAGGTAATCGTAGTCGACGTAATGGCTCATCTCGCTGACCGCTTCGCGCATGCGGCCGTCGATGATCTCGTCGCTGTCCTGGCCGCGGTTGGTCAGGCGCTGGTGCAGGGCTTGCAGCGATGGCGGCAGGATGAAGATCGAGCGCGCTTGCGGCATCAGCTTGCGCACTTGCTCGGCGCCTTGCCAGTCGATTTCCAGAATCAGGTCGTGACCTTCGTCCAGGGTCTGTTGCAGGCGGCTTTGCGAGGTACCGTAGAAATTGCCGAAGACTTCGGCGCGTTCAAGGAAGTCGCCGTGCTCGCCCATCTTCACGAACTCTTCGCGGGTCACGAAGTGGTAGTTCACGCCATCCACTTCGCCCGGGCGCATGGCGCGGGTGGTGTGCGAAACGGAAACGCGAATCTCCGGATCGGCGTCGGTCAACGCCTTGACCAGACTGCTCTTGCCCGCGCCCGATGGCGCGGAAATGATGTACAGGGTGCCGGTGTGTTGGGTCATGTCAGGGTAGCCTTACTCAATATTCTGCACTTGTTCGCGCATCTGCTCGATCAACACCTTGAGGTTGACGGCGGCCTGGGTGCTGCGCGGGTCGAAGGCTTTGGAGCCCAGTGTGTTGGCCTCGCGGTTGAGCTCCTGCATCAGGAAGTCCAGACGCCGCCCGGCGGCACCACCGGACTTGAGCACCCGGCGGACTTCGATGATGTGAGTGCTCAGGCGATCCAGTTCTTCGGCCACGTCGCTTTTTTGCGCGAGGATGACCATTTCCTGTTCCAGGCGCTGCGGGTCGAGCTCGGCCTTCATGTCGGCAAAGCGGTCGAGGACCTTCTGGCGCTGGGTGGCGAGCATCTGCGGCACCAGTTCACGCAGGGTCACCACGTCTTCTTCGATGGAAGTCAGGCGGTCGTTGATCAAGCGAGCCAGCTCCGCGCCTTCGCGCTCGCGACCAGCCTTCAGATCCTTCAAGCCCTGATTGAACAGCGCCAGCGCTTCGGCGTTCAGCGCTTGCGGGTCGGTCGCATCGGCCACCAGCACGCCGGGCCAGGCCAGCACTTCCAGCGGATTCAGCGCAGCAGGATTCTTGATCAGCCCGGCAACGGTTTCCGCAGCGGCCACCAGTTGTGCGGCGCGTTCGCGGTCCACTTGCAGCGGTTTGCCGGTGCTTTCTTCGGTGAAGCGCAGCGTGCATTCCAGTTTGCCCCGCGACAGGCCCTGACGCAGTGCTTCACGCACGGCGCCTTCGAGGTCGCGAAACGATTCGGGCAAGCGCAGGTGCGGTTCCAGATAGCGGCTGTTGACCGAGCGCAGTTCCCAGCTCAGGGTGCCCTGAACGCCGGCTTTCTCGACGCGGGCGAAGGCGGTCATGCTGTGCACCATGGCGGTGACCTCGCAATGCAGATCGGCGCGAAACGCTGTTTCGCAGGCGCGATTTCAATGAATTTAAGCCGACTGGCAGCAAAGGCGCAGGATTGTAGCGCAGTGCGGCGAATGCGCCCAAACACACGGTGTGACAAAGCGCTGCAGCCCGTCGGTTATGCGCGCTCGAGGGGCTTCGGTCGTCGGCCGGCGGTTTTAACCAGTGCCCACTCGCGGTGCAGGGCTCTATAATGCTCGGCAGTTTTCCGTCCTCAGTACAGGTATCCCTATGAAACGTCCAAGTGGTCGCGCTGCCGATCAGCTCCGCTCGATCCGCATCACCCGCAACTACACCAAACACGCCGAGGGATCCGTACTGGTCGAATTCGGTGATACCAAAGTCATCTGCACCGTCAGCGTCGAAAATGGCGTGCCGCGCTTCCTCAAAGGCCAGGGCCAGGGCTGGTTGACTGCCGAGTACGGCATGCTGCCGCGCGCCACCGGTGAGCGTAACCAGCGTGAGGCCAGCCGTGGCAAGCAGGGCGGTCGTACTCTCGAAATCCAGCGTCTGATCGGCCGCTCCCTGCGCGCGGCGCTGGATATGTCCAAGCTTGGCGACGTGACCCTGTATGTCGATTGCGACGTGATCCAGGCCGATGGCGGTACTCGCACCGCGTCCATCACCGGCGCCATGGTTGCGCTGGTCGATGCCCTGAAAGTGATCAAGAAGCGCGGCGGCCTGAAAGGCGGTGACCCGCTCAAGCAGATGATCGGTGCAGTCTCGGTGGGCATGTACCAGGGCGAGCCGGTGCTGGATCTGGACTATCTTGAAGATTCCGCTGCTGAAACCGACCTGAACGTAGTGATGACCAGCACCGGCGGTTTCATCGAAGTGCAGGGCACTGCTGAAGGCGCGCCGTTCCAGCCTGAAGACTTGAACGCCATGCTGGAACTGGCGAAGAAAGGCATGAACGAGATCTTCGAACTGCAGAAGGCTGCACTGGCCGACTGAGGTTTTCGACCACAAGGAGGACATGATGAGTGACGAGCAAGAGTTGCTGCCCAAACCGAGCCAGGAGGTTCGCCAGTGGGCAATGTTCTGTCACCTGTCCGCCTTGCTGGGGATCTGGATTCCGTTCGGCAATCTGATCGGGCCGTTGATCCTATGGCAGATGAAGCGCGAGAAAGACCCTTTTATCGATGCACAGGGCAAAGAGGCGTTGAATTTTCAGATCACGGTGGCGATAGCCTCAATGATCTGCTTCCTGCTCATGCTGCTGATCATTGGTTTCTTCCTGTTTGGTTTGTTGGCGATCGCCGCACTGGTCCTGACGATCATTGCAGGGGTCAAAGCCAACGAAGGTTTCCCATACAGATATCCGTTCACCTGGCGATTGATCAAGTGAAAGTCTGTTGTGTCGCAATATGAAAATACCCCGACTTATCGGGGTATTTTTATTTGTGCAACTTAATAATTGGTTTTTGTTGTAGGACTAGTCTGTTAACGATGTGCGGTTTGGCATTTATTTGCTGATGTTCCTCTATTACATCTTTGGTCACAACTGATCGGTCCAGTGCTTATTCCCGTTCTTGTTATTGGCGCGAGCTGGTTGTTAAAGTTGCCCGATGTAATGTTTCGGTTGAAACATTCCGATATGTTCAAGCCATCGATGGCACTTGAATTCCCCAGTAATCAGTGTTGAGAAAATCAGCCGGTTCACCCGTCGAGCCCAGGTAAACGCTCGCCTCGTGAATACTTAGCCAAGAATAATCCACATGATTGAGCTCGATTTCTACGGCACGCTCGTGGCCGCTTCTTTAGTACTGCTGCTCGGACGCGGACTTGTTACGCGTGTCGGCTTTCTGCGAAGTTACAATATTCCTGAACCGGTAGCAGGCGGCCTTGTGGTTGCCGTGCTCCTGTTGATATTGCGCACTTTCGACATTGAAGTCCGCTTCGATACATCATTGCAAACCCCCCTGATGTTGGCTTTCTTTGCCACCATTGGCTTGAGTGCTGACCTTGCCAGTCTGAAGAAGGGCGGCCGCATTGTCGGTATCTTCCTGCTGGCGGTCATTGGCTTGCTGGTGGTGCAGAACGCCATGGGCATCGGGTTGGCAACCCTGCTCGGGCTCGACCCTTTGATGGGCTTGCTGACGGGCTCGATCACGCTGGCCGGCGGCCACGGCACTGGCGCTGCATGGGGCGCGGTGTTCAGCGAGAAATATGGCCTGGCGTCGGCTTCAGAGCTGGCGCTGGCCTCAGCGACGTTCGGTCTGGTGCTGGGTGGTCTGATCGGTGGGCCCGTTGCCCGGTTGCTGATCAAGCGCGTGCAAGTGCCGGGTTGCAATCCGCAACAAGCGCCGCGACTGCCAAGAGGTTTTGAACAGCCAAACAAGGAACGCTCAATCACGCCGTTTTCGTTCGTCGAGACGCTGGCGCTGATTGCCGTCAGCCTGCTCGCTGGCAACCTTCTGAATGGCGTTCTGCATGGCACTGCGTTCGAACTGCCGACGTTTGTTTGCGTGCTGTTTGTAGGTGTGGTGTTGCGCAACAGTCTGTCAGCACTTGGCTTGTATCAGGTGTTCGAGCGTGAAGTTTCCGTGCTCGGCAATGTCAGCCTCTCGCTGTTTCTGGCGATCGCGCTGATGTCGCTGAAGCTTTGGGATCTGGCGGCGTTGGCATTGCCGATCTTCATCATTCTGGCCGTGCAGGCGCTGGTCATGGCGCTGTTCGCGATTTTCGTAACGTTTCGGGTGATGGGCAGCAACTATGATGCCGCCGTACTCGCTGCGGGACACTGCGGCTTTGGGCTGGGTGCCACGCCTACGGCCATTGCCAACATGCAAGCGGTGACGCAGCGCTATGGCCCTTCGCAAATCGCGTTTCTGGTGGTGCCGATGGTAGGAGCGTTCTTCATCGATATCGTTAACGTCATCGTGATCAAGCTGTACCTGGCCTTGCCATTCTTCGCTGCGGTTTAGGAAGCACGGCGCATAAAAAATGCCCGCATCTCACGATGCGGGCATTTTCTTTGGCTGCGATACGACGCTTAGATGGTCAGCGTCCAGTCGTAGTCGACGATCAATGGTGCGTGCTGCGAGAACCGTGGCTGACGCGGCAGGCGTGCACTGCGCACCGAGCGACGCAGGCCCGGGGTCAGGATCTGGTAATCGAAACGCCAGCCCAGATTGAGCATCTCGGCCTGTTCGTTATCCGGCCACCAGCTGTACTGATCGCCTTCGCGGCTGACTTCGCGCAGCGCATCGACATAGCCCATGTTGCCGACAATCTCGTCCATCCAGGCGCGTTCCGGCGCCAGGAAGCCTGGAGATTGCTGGCTGTCGCGCCAGTTCTTGATGTCGAGTTTCTGCTGCGCAACGTACAGCGAGCCACAATAAATGTACTCGCGACGTTTGCGTCGCTGTTTGTCCAGGTACTTGCCGAAATCGTCCATGAGCTTGAACTTCTGGTTCAAGTCCTCATCGCCGTTCATCCCCGAAGGAAACAGCAAGGTGGCAATACTGACTTTGTCGAAATCTGCTTGCAGGTAGCGCCCGTAGCGGTCGGCCGTCTCGAAACCGAGACCGCTGATGACAGCCTTCGGTTGCAACCGCGAATACAAAGCCACGCCGCCTTGGGCAGGGACTTCAGCATCGCAGGCATAAAGGAAGTAGCCATCCAGTTGGAAGGCTGGGTCATCCAGTTCAAAGGCGGAGGCACGGGTGTCCTGCAGGCAGATGACGTCGGCATTCTGGGCTTGCAGCCAACTGAGCAAACCGCGCTCGACTGCCGCCTGAATACCATTGACGTTCACACTGATGATCCGCATAAATGGCCCCAAAAATCGCGTGCGTGTATGATACACGGCGTCAAGCTAATTAGCTAAATCCGTGGTATTTGGGGTTTTTTTCATGCAAGCGTATCAGCGCGATTTCATTCGTTTTGCCATCGATCGCGGCGTTTTGCGCTTCGGTGAGTTCACCCTGAAGTCCGGGCGCACCAGTCCCTACTTCTTCAACGCCGGCCTGTTCAACTCGGGTTCGGCCCTGGCGCAGCTGGGGCGTTTCTACGCCGCCGCCATCGCCGAGAGCGGCATTTCTTTCGACGTTCTGTTTGGCCCGGCTTATAAAGGCATTCCGCTGGCGGCCACGACCGCCGTTGCGCTGGCCGAACATCACGGCCGTGACCTGCCATGGTGCTTCAACCGTAAGGAAGCCAAGGCCCACGGCGAGGGCGGCAGCCTGGTTGGCGCGCCGCTGACTGGCGAAGTGTTGATCATCGACGACGTGATCACCGCCGGCACCGCCATTCGTGAAGTGATGCAGATCATCGCTTCCCAAGACGGCGCCAAAGCCGCCGGTGTGCTGATCGCGCTGAACCGCCAGGAGCGTGGCAACGGCGAATTGTCGGCCATCCAGGAAGTCGAGCGTGACTTCGGCATTCCGGTGATCAGCATCGTCTCGCTGAATCAGGTGTTGGAGTTCCTCGCCGACGATCCGCAGCTCAAGCAACACCTCCCAGCCGTGGAAGCGTACCGCGCCCAATTTGGCGTGTGATACGCACCTGTAGGAGCTGCCGAAGGCTGCGATCTTTTGATCTTGTTTTTCAGGATCAAGATCAAAAGATCGTCCGATCGCGGCCCGAGCCTTCGGCAGCTCCTACAGTGGTCTACGCAGTTTTTGCCATTTGATCAGCAGTCTCAGCGCCAGTCCCGCATTGACCAGCGCAAACACCAGCAGCGCTACAACCACCATCACGTACAACGTGCGATCCACATCGAAATCCCACAAATCCAGCGTGCTGCTGTCGATGATGCTAACCGCAGCCGGCAAGTTGACGTAAAACAGCGCCACAAACGCGCACGTCAATGGCAATGCTCGCCAGTAGAAAGCTGCCATCACCTTGTCTCGACTGCGCTTGCGGGCCTGCGAACCTTTTTGAAATTCATCTTCAGCCAGCGCTTCATTGAGCGCCGGCCACGCCAGATTGAACATGAACGTGGTCAGGGTCAGCAGCAAGCCACTGACCGCGACGATGTCACTGAACGGCATTCAGACCCAGCGTTGCACACAGCAATGCGTGGGAATCTTCGCTGATCTCGAATTGCCCGGCGCTGCCCTTGCGTTTGGTGATGGGTTTGAAGGTCGACTCGTTCTGGGTGATGAGCATGTTCAATTCATCGCGGATCACGTCCGAGCTGATCACCACCAGAAACACGTTTTGCGCATGCTCGGCGGACTGGATTACGGCGCGCATGCTGTGCTGCAGGATGTCGTCGAGCTGATTGCGAAAACGCGAAACGGTGTTCTTCAGCAGGGTTTTGCTTTGGCTCTGGGTCAGTTGAAAGATCGTCGAGATCTGCGATTCGGTCGGCAGGGTTTGCCCAAAGTAACTCTGAATCAGATACAGCAGGCGATCCTGTTTGGCTTCGTCCGCCCGGCTGGGCATGCCGCCCTCAACCAGCATTTTCAGGTATTCGGTCAGGCTGGCTTTGGCGATGCGCTCCAGCGCATGGGCGATTTCAGCGTCGCCGATGCGCAAGGTCTTTTTTACCGGTTCCTTTTGTTCCTGCTCGAAAGCATCGGCGTCGATCGTGAACGAGATCTGCATGAGTCGCCGCTCCGGTTATTTGTCGCTGGCGGCTGGGTAGGGATCCTGGGGTGCATCTCCTTGGCCGGTGAGCACTTTCCAGCCCTTGAGTGGGTGAGAGGCTTCGGTGAAGTCAGGGCAGGGCGGCATCGAAGTCTGCGAAGGGGCTGAATACTCTCGGCCGCAGTCCACGCAGGCGTAAGTGCCAGCCGAAATGTCACTGCCGTAAGGAACGCTGTTTTTTTGCATGGGAAGATCTCCGTTGGATGAGGGGAAGATCCTAGGGAGATTTGTTCTGAAGGGATGTCGGACGTTTCGCTGTGTCGAGTCAGGCGTTTCCTGCGCGCACAAAAAAGATCGCAGCCTTCGTCAGTTCCTACAAAAGCGGATTCCCGCATGTGCGAAATCCCTGTAGGAGCTGCCGAAGGCTGCGATCTTTTGCTTTCAGCGATCAGCCATCAAGGACGCTTGCGATTGCTGATCAGCGTACCTACGCCAGTATCAGTGAAGATTTCCAGCAGAATCGCGTTCGGCACACGACCGTCGATGATCAACGAACTACCTACGCCACCCTGAACCGCTTCCAGTGCGCAGCGGATCTTCGGCAGCATGCCGCCGTAGATCGTGCCATCGGCGATCAGGTCGTCGACCTGCTGCGTGCTCAGGCCGGTCAGCACGGTGCCCGACTTGTCCATCAGGCCGGCAATGTTGGTCAGCAGCATCAGCTTTTCAGCTTTCAGTGCTTCGGCAACCTTGCCCGCCACCAGGTCGGCGTTGATGTTGTACGACTCGCCGTTCTCACCGACGCCAATCGGCGCGATGACCGGGATGAAGTTGCCTTTGACCAGCAGATTCAACAGCTCGGTATTGATGCCGACGACTTCGCCGACATGGCCGATGTCGATGATTTCCGGCTGGGTCATCTCCGGGGTCTGGCGGGAGACGGTGAGCTTCTTCGCCCGGATCAGCCCGGCATCCTTACCGGTCAGGCCGATGGCGCTGCCGCCATGGCGGTTGATCAGGTTGACGATACTCTTGTTGACCTGACCGCCAAGGACCATTTCCACCACGTCCATGGTCGCCGCGTCGGTAACGCGCATGCCGTCGACGAAGTGGCTTTCGATCGACAGGCGCTTGAGCAGATCACCGATCTGCGGGCCGCCACCGTGCACGACCACCGGGTTGATGCCCACGGCTTTCATCAGCACGATGTCGCGGGCGAAGCCGGTTTTCAGCTCCTCGCTTTCCATCGCGTTGCCGCCGTATTTGATCACCAGGGTCTTGCCGACATAGCGTCGGATGTAAGGCAGCGCTTCGGACAGGACCTTGGCAGTGTTGGCGGCGGCTTCGCGTTCGAGGGTCATTCAGGGCTCCGGGTGGATCAGAACGGTAGTTGGAGATCAGGTGCAACGCGTTTCAGTTGGGCGTGGAACACATCCTTGATGCGCTGCAATTCAGCCTCGTCATCGGCCTCGAAGCGCAGCACCAGCACCGGTGTGGTGTTGGACGCGCGCACCAGGCCCCAGCCTTTGGCGTAATCGACACGCACGCCGTCGATGGTGGTCAGGTCGGCGCCTTCGCCCCACTGAGCATCGTGCAGTGCATCAATGATGCTGAATTTGCTCTCTTCGGTCACATGGATATTGATTTCCGGCGTGGAAATATCGTTCGGAAAGGTCGCAAACAGCTCTTCAGCAGTGGATTTTTCCTTGCTGAGGATCTCCAGCAGACGTGCGGCGCTGTAGATGCCGTCGTCGAAACCGAACCAGCGTTCCTTGAAGAAGATGTGCCCGCTCATTTCGCCGGCCAACAGTGCGCCGGATTGTTTCATTTTCTTTTTGATCAACGAGTGACCGGTCTTCCACATTAGCGGCCGACCACCGTATTCCTTGATCAATGGCACCAGGCGACGGGTGCATTTGACGTCGAAGATGATTTCCGCGTCCGGGTTGCGCGCCACTACGTCGCGAGCGAACAGCATCAGTAGGCGATCCGGGTAGACGATGCTGCCGGTATTGGTCACCACGCCAACGCGGTCGCCGTCACCGTCGAAGGCCAGGCCGATATCGGCGTTGGTCTCTTTGACTTTGGCAATCAGGTCTACGAGGTTTTCCGGTTTGCCCGGATCCGGGTGATGGTTCGGGAAGTTGCCGTCGACTTCGCAGAACAGCGGGATGACTTCGCAGTTCAGCGCTTCGATCAGTTGCGGGGCGATCACGCCGGCCGCGCCATTGCCGCAGTCGACCACGACTTTCAGGCGGCGGGCCAGTTTGATGTCCTGGACGATTTCGGTGTTGTAGCGGTCGAGGATTTCGACCTGAGTGACGCTGCCCTGGCCAGTGCTCAGGTCGTTGTTCTTGATGCGCTCGTGGAGCACCTGAATCTGCTCGTTGGCGAGGGTGTCGCCGGCGATGACGATTTTGAAGCCGTTGTAGTTCGACGGATTGTGGCTACCGGTGAGCATCACCCCGGACTTGCCGGCCAGCACGTTGGCGGCGTAGTACAGTGCCGGCGTTGGCACCAGGCCGACATCGCTGACGTGGCAACCGCTCTCGGCGATGCCGCGAATGAGTTCCGCGACCAGCTCCGGGCCGGACAGGCGACCGTCACGACCGACCGACACGTTCGGCTCGCCCTGGGCCAGGCTCTGCGAGCCGATGGCGCGACCGATCCAGTAGGCGGTTTCACCGTTGAGGAATTCCGGCACGGTGCCACGAATGTCGTAGGCGCGGAAAATGCTGTCAGGCAGCGTCGGGGCGATCTTGGCGGGGGTGCTCATCTGTGGACATGCTCCATCTCGAAAAGGGCGGGACAGACCGGCGAAAGATTCGACGGCAGGCTCAAACTGAAGGGTATGACGGCGTTTTCCACAGAGAGTTCGTGCTATGAAAGGGCCATGACGCCCCGGCTGGCGTGGCTTTCGGCCGGCAAAACCTTGATTTACGGTGTTAAAACCTGCTGCCGATATAGCGCATTTTTTGTGGCGAGGGGATTTATCCCCGATGGGCTGCGCAGCAGACCCAAAATCTTGGGGCCGCTTCGCAGCCCAACGGGGATAAATCCCCTCACCCCATAATTTCTATCCGGTTATTTGGTGCCAGTGTGGCCAAAGCCGCCGGTACCGCGCTCGGTCTCGACAAACTCTTCAACCATTTCGAAATGTGCTTGCACTACCGGTACCAGCACCAATTGCGCCAGGCGTTCGCCGACGGTCATGGTGAAGTCGCTCTGGCCGCGGTTCCAGCAGGAGACCATCAGCGGACCCTGGTAATCGGAGTCGATCAGGCCGACCAGATTGCCCAGCACGATGCCGTGTTTGTGGCCCATGCCCGAGCGAGGCAGGATCAGTGCGGCGAGATTCGGGTCGCCGATGTACACCGACAGGCCGGTGGGAATCAGCACGGTTTCACCCGGTTTGATCACGATGTCCTGTTCCAGCATGGCGCGCAGGTCGAGGCCGGCGGAGCCCGGCGTGGCGTATTGCGGCAGCGGGAATTCGGTGCCGATGCGTGGATCGAGGATCTTGGCTTGCAAAGCGTGCATGTAAATTAAACCTGGTTCAGACGTTCGGCGATAAAAGTGACCAGTTGGCGAGCGATCTTGCTCTTGCTGGTCTGGGCGAAAACCGTGGCGTGCAGCTCACGGTCGATGACGCTGCAGGCGTTTTCTTCGCTGTTGAAACCGATGCTCGGGTTGGCGACGTCGTTGGCGACGATCAGATCGAGATTCTTGTCCTTCAGCTTGCGTGCAGCGTAGTCGAGCAGGTGTTCGGTTTCGGCGGCGAAGCCGACACTGAACGGACGGTCGGGACGGGTCGCGATGGTGGCCAGGATGTCCGGGTTACGCACCATTTGCAGGACGAAGCCGTCGCCGCTCGTAGGATCTTTCTTGAGTTTATGCGGAGCTACTACTTCCGGGCGGTAGTCCGCCACCGCTGCCGACGAGATGAACACATCGCAAGGCATGGCCGATTCGCAGGCGGCGAGCATGTCGCGGGCGCTGACCACATCGATCCGCGTCACGCGATCCGGCGTCGGCAGGTGCACCGGGCCGCTGATCAACGTCACACGGGCGCCGGCTTCCACGGCTGCTTCGGCGAGGGCAAAACCCATTTTGCCGGAGCTGTGGTTGGTGATGTAACGCACCGGGTCGATGTTTTCCTGAGTCGGGCCGGCGGTGATCACCACATGCTTGCCGGTCAGGGCCTGGCGCTGGAAGCAATCAGCGGCGAGCAGGGCCAGATCGGTGGCCTCCATCATGCGGCCCATGCCGACGTCGCCGCAGGCCTGGCTGCCCGAGGCCGGGCCGAAAGTCTTCAGGCCACGGCTTTCCAGCAGTTGCAGGTTGGCCTGGGTCGCCGGGTCGCGCCACATCGCCTGATTCATCGCTGGCGCGACAGCAACCACGGCGTCGGTGGCCAGCACCAGCGTGGTCAGCAGATCGTTGGCGATGCCTTGGGCCAGACGGGCGATCAGGTCGGCGGTGGCCGGGGCGATCAGTACCAGATCGGCCCATTTCGCCAGCTCGATATGACCCATGGCGGCTTCGGCGGCAGGGTCGAGCAAGTCGAGGTGAACCGGGTGGCCCGACAGGGCCTGCATGGTCAGCGGGGTGATGAATTCGGCGCCGCCATGGGTCATGACCACGCGCACTTCGGCACCCTGGTCGATCAGGCGGCGAACCAGATCGGCGCTCTTGTAGGCCGCAATGCCGCCGCCGACGCCCAGAACGATGCGTTTCCGATACAGCCGCTGCATAGGTCTGCCTTTCATTTCGTTGATGACGGCGGCGCGATACCCCTCCCCAGGGTTGAATCGACCGCCAAAAAGATGGGCTACGATATCACAGCGACCGCTACGGAACAGCGGCGCCCACAGACAAGGAGGTGCTATGAGTATTCGCGATTGGCCGGCGGCGGAACGGCCGCGGGAAAGGCTGTTGGAACACGGCGCAGGGAGTCTTTCGGACGCTGAGTTGTTGGCGATTTTTCTGCGCACCGGATTGCCCGGAAAAAGCGCTGTCGACCTCGCCAGACATCTGCTGACGCAATTCGGTGGCCTGCGTTTGCTGCTCGAGGCCGATCAGGACGCATTCAGCAAACAACTGGGCCTCGGCCCCGCCAAGTTCGCGCAGCTGCAAGCCGCGCAGGAAATGAGCAAGCGCCATCTGGCCGAGCGCTCACGACAGAAACCGGCACTCGAGAACCCTCAGGTCGTCCGCGATTACCTCAAGGCGATGCTGCGGCATGAGCCGCACGAGGTGTTCGGCTGCCTGTTTCTCGATTCGAAACATCAGGTGCTGAATTTCGAGGCGCTGTTTCGCGGCTCGATCGACAACACCAGCGTGCACCCACGGGAGGTGGTGAAGCGCGCGCTGGCCAATAACGCCGCAGCAGTGATCCTCTGTCACAACCACCCGTCCGGAAACACCGATCCGAGTCAGGCAGATCGGCTGCTGACCAAGCGCCTGCAGAAAACCCTGGAACTGATTGACGTGCGAGTGCTCGATCACTTCATCGTCGGCGACGGCGAACCGCTGTCGATGGCGGAGTGTGGCTGGATGTAGTTCTCGGCGCCGATTCTGGACCTTGTGGGAGCGAGCCTGCTCGCGAAGGCGTTTTATCAGTCAGCATCATTGTTTGCTGAAAGACCGCTTTCGCGAGCGGGCTCGCTCCCACAGATTGTTTCCATCCACCGGCGTGTCAGGCAGGTTATTTGAGGCTGATCTTGGAATAATCCTGCCGGCCAAACGGGCTGACGGAATAACCCTGAACATCCTTGCGCGTCAAAGCGTAGGCCGTCGGGTGCGCCAGTGGCAGCCACAATGCCTGCTGCTGGATCTGCGCTTGTGCCTGCTCATACAGCTTGGTGCGCACGCCTTGCTCGCTGGTGGTCTTGCCGGCGCTGATCAGCTTGTCCAGATCGGCGTTGCAGTAGCGGGCGAAGTTGGTCCCGGACTTCACTGCCGCGCAGGAAAATTGCGGGGTGAGGAAGTTGTCCGGGTCGCCGTTGTCGCCGGCCCAGCCCATGAACAGCAGATCATGTTCGCCGGCCTTGGCGCGGCGAATCAGTTCGCCCCATTCGATCACGCGGATTTCTGCCTGGATGCCGATCTCGGCCAGATCCGACTGCAGCATCTGCGCGCCGAGGCTTGGGTTCGGGTTGAGCAGGCTGCCGGATGGCCGCGTCCAGATTGTGGTCTGGAAGCCGTCCTTCAAGCCGGCCTTGGCCAGCAGCGCCTTGGCCTTGGCCACGTCGTGCGGGTAGCCCGGCAGGTTCTTCGCGTAGCTCCAGGTGTTCGGCGGGTACGGGCCATTGGCCGCTTCGGCGGTGTCTTCGAACACGGCTTTGATGTAGTTGGCCTTGTCGAAAGCGAGGTTGATCGCCTGGCGCACTTCCGGCTTGTCCAGCGGCGGATGCTGGCTGTTAATGCCCACGAAAGCGGTCATGAAAGCGTCAGTCTTTTCGACTTTCAGCGTCGGTTCCTTCAGCGCGGCCTGTACATCCAATGGTTTCGGCGACAGGGCGATCTGGCATTCATTGCGCCGCAGCTTTTGCAGGCGCACGTTGGCGTCCGGCGTGATGGCGAAGATCAACGGGTCGACGGCAGGCTTGCCACGGAAATAGTCCGGATTGGCCTTGTAGCGAATCGCTGCATCTTTTTGGAAGCGATTGAACACGAACGGGCCGGTGCCGATCGGCTGGCTGTTGAGTTTGTCGGTGGCGCCGGCCTTCATCAGTTTGTCAGCGTATTCGGCGGAATAGATCGAGGCGAAACCCATGCTCAGGGTCGCGAGGAAGGTCGAATCCGGATGATCAAGCGTGAAACGCACGGTCAGCGGGTCGAGGGCGTCGATCTTCTTGATCAGGCTTGGCAGTTGCATCGACTGCGCATGGGGGAAGCCGCTCTGCGCGACTTTGTGCCACGGGTTGGCCGGGTCGAGCATGCGGTCGAAGCTGAATTTTACGTCTTCGGCACTCAGCTCGCGGCTCGGCTTGAAGTAATCGGTTGTGTGAAATTTCACCTGCGGGTGCAGTTTGAACACATAGGTGAGGCCGTCGGTGCTGACTTCCCAGCTGTCGGCAAGGCTCGGAATGACCTTGCCGCTGGCGGTGTCGAAATCCACCAGGCGGTTCATCAATACGTCAGCCGAAGCATTGGTGGTGGTCAGTGAGTTGTACTGCACCACGTCGAACCCTTCAGGGCTGGCCTCGGTGCACACGCTCAACGCGGCGGCCTGGGCAAGGGGGCTCAGCAGGAGCGGGGCAAGCAACAGGGGTAGGGCAGCGAGGCGCATGGTCGGTTTCCTTTACAGATCGAAGGCCCATCTGCAAGTGCAGTCTGGAAAAGTCCTACCCTAGAGCTCTGAATTGCAAATGACTATCCCCTTTTTGCATTTTCAGGCGCACTCTTGCGCGGTTTCGAGCGTGGGCCGCCCGATGAAAAGTCTGAATCGCCTGTAGGACGGGATTTCTGCGACGAGTGGTCAAAACTGGCCGCAGCCTTTGTCCAAGGCGTCTGCGGCGGAAAAAATCGCCCTTTTGCCGATTGATTGCACACCGATTGTTGTTGCACCCCGGTCTTTCTGGTATAAAGCAGCGCTCTTTTCTAGGGGCCCGGTTCCTTCACTGTAGGTGTAGCCGGTAAGACCTCTAAAGAAACGCGGCGCCTGGCGCCAAATGACTGAGAGATTAAGCGGCCAACCCATGCCGGGTTGGGCATGTGGTTTTAGAGGGCTGAGGCATGTCGAGAGTATGTCAAGTTACCGGTAAGGGTCCGGTGACTGGGAATAACATTTCCCACGCAAACAACAAAACCCGTCGTCGTTTCCTGCCGAACCTGCAGCATCACCGCTTCTGGGTTGAAGAAGAGAAACGTTTTGTGCGTCTGCGCGTATCTGCCAAAGGCATGCGTATCATCGACAAGCGTGGCATCACTGTCGTGCTCGCCGAACTTCGCCGCGATGGCAAGATTTAAGGGAGCTAATCATGCGTGAATTGATTCGTTTGATCTCGAGCGCCGGTACTGGTCACTTCTACACTACCGACAAGAACAAGCGTACTACCCCGGACAAAATCGAGATCAAGAAATATGATCCGGTTGTTCGCAAGCACGTGATGTACAAGGAAGGCAAAATCAAGTAATTGATTTTTCCTGACTGCGAAAAAGGCCCGTATCGTGAGATACGGGCCTTTTTTTTGCCTTGGATTCTGCGGTGACCGGTTAGGCCTTATCGCTGGCAAGCCAGCTCCCACATTGATTGCCGGTCTTCACAGAACCTGTGTCATGCACAAAACCTGTGGGAGCTGGCTTGCCAGCGATGAGGGCCGATCAGCCAGCAAACATCTCAAGCCTTCTGTTCAAAGATCACATAAACCTTGCGGCAAGCCTCCAGCACTTCCCAGGTTCCGCGAAACCCCGCCGGGATCACGAAGCGATCGCCAACGCGCAAGGTCTTGGCATTTCCATCGCTGTCACGCAATACCGAAACCCCCTGCAGAATCTCGCAGTACTCATGCTCGGTGTAATTCACCGTCCACTGGCCCACCGCGCCTTCCCACACACCAACACCCATTTGCCCACAAGGGCTGTCGTATTGATGAAACACCGCCTGCTCAGGATCGCCCTTGAGCACTTTCGCCGGGTCCGGGCGATAACGCTCGGCTTCGCTGCTGGCGAGGCTGATGTCGACGACGTTCTGGATGTTCATTGTTGTTTTCTCCGTTAATGACGGCGCGTTGGCTGGAATGGGCCAAAGTCTATGTTTATTAAAATGAACACCGCAAGGCCGTATGGCCAGCTTATGTCAAATATATTGAAACAAACCCGGTCGCTGGTTTAGGGTGGCGGGTGCCTCGGGCCGAAAGTGCAGGCTGGCCGGGCAGAATTCTTGAACAGCGCCGCAGCGCTTGCGGTGCTCGTATTCAATAAGAGGAGGACACCCGAATGACCACCCTGACTCGTGCCGACTGGGAACAACGCGCCCGCGATCTGAAAATCGAAGGCCGCGCCTTCCTGAATGGCGAATACACCGACGCCGTTTCCGGCGAAACCTTCGAATGCATCAGCCCGGTCGATGGCCGCTTGCTCGGCAAGATCGCCAGCTGCGACGCCGCCGATGCTGACCGTGCTGTAGAAAACGCCCGCGCCACCTTCAACTCCGGCGTCTGGTCGCGCCTGGCGCCGACCAAACGCAAAGCCACCATGATCCGCTTCGCCAGCCTGCTGAAACAGCACGCCGAAGAACTCGCGCTGCTGGAAACCCTCGACATGGGCAAGCCGATCAGCGATTCGCTGTACATCGACGTGCCGGGTGCGGCGCAGGCGCTGAGCTGGAGCGGTGAAGCGATCGACAAGATCTACGACGAAGTCGCCGCGACCCCACATGATCAACTGGGCCTGGTGACTCGCGAGCCGGTGGGCGTGGTCGGCGCTATCGTGCCGTGGAACTTCCCGCTGATGATGGCTTGCTGGAAACTCGGCCCGGCGCTGTCGACCGGCAACTCGGTGATCCTCAAGCCGTCGGAAAAGTCGCCGCTGACCGCCATCCGTATCGCTGCGCTGGCCATTGAAGCCGGGATTCCGAAAGGCGTGCTCAATGTGCTGCCGGGCTATGGCCACACCGTCGGCAAGGCGCTGGGTCTGCATAATGATGTCGACACGCTGGTCTTCACCGGCTCAACCAAGATCGCCAAGCAACTGATGGTCTACGCCGGCGAATCGAACATGAAGCGCGTCTGGCTGGAGGCCGGCGGCAAGAGCCCGAACATCGTCTTCGCCGATGCGCCGGATCTGCAGGCCGCCGCTGAATCCGCCGCCAGCGCCATCGCCTTCAACCAGGGCGAAGTCTGCACCGCCGGTTCGCGTCTGCTGGTCGAGCGCTCGATCAAGGACAAATTCCTGCCGATGGTGATCGAGGCGCTGAAAACCTGGAAGCCCGGCAATCCGCTGGACCCGGCGACCAACGTCGGTGCGCTGGTCGATACCCAGCAGATGAACACCGTGCTGTCGTACATCGAATCCGGCCATAGCGATGGCGCCAAACTGGTCGCCGGCGGCAAGCGCATCCTCCAGGAGACCGGTGGCACTTACGTCGAGCCAACCATTTTCGATGGTGTGAGCAATGCGATGAAGATTGCTCAGGAAGAGATTTTCGGCCCAGTGTTGTCGGTGATCGCTTTCGACAGCGCCGAAGAAGCCATCCAGATTGCCAACGACACGCCATACGGTCTGGCCGCAGCGGTGTGGACCCAGGACATCTCCAAGGCGCATCTGACTGCCAAGGCCCTGCGCGCCGGTAGCGTGTGGGTCAACCAGTACGATGGTGGCGACATGACCGCGCCGTTCGGTGGCTTCAAGCAGTCGGGCAACGGTCGCGACAAATCGCTGCACGCCTTCGACAAGTACACCGAGCTGAAGGCGACGTGGATCAAGCTGTAAACCGCTAAGGGGAGCCTGATTCAGTCAGGCTCCCGAACCAGACAGAGATCCCCTGTGGGAGCGTGCCTCTGTGGTGAGGGGATTTATCCCCGTTTGGCTGCGAAGCAGTCGCTAAACCATTGCACGCGGTGTACCTGGTACATCGTGGTTGCAGGTTTTGGGGCCGCTGCGCGACCCAACGGGGATAAATCCCCTCGCCACAGGGGCTCGCTCCCACAGTGATTTTGTGGTGCATATAAAAATATCCACAGGAGCGTGGAACATGCGGTGGGCGACGTATTTCGCCGTGTTGGCGTCTGTCTTGAGTGTCGGTCTGGCCCTGGGGGTCAGCATGCCGCTGGTGTCGTTGCGTCTGGAGGGCTGGGGCTACGGCTCGTTCGCCATCGGTGTGATGGCAGCCATGCCGGCAATCGGCGTGCTGCTCGGGGCGAAGGTCTCCAGCCATCTCGCTGCGTATTTCGGCACGGCGAACCTGATGCGCCTGTGCCTGTGGGCCGGGGCATTGTCGATCGGCCTGCTGGCGCTGCTGCCGAGTTATCCGATCTGGTTGCTGCTGCGGTTGCTGATCGGTGTGATCCTGACCATCGTGTTCATTCTTGGCGAGAGCTGGATCAATCAGCTGGTGGTCGAGCAGTGGCGCGGGCGTCTGGTGGCGCTGTATGGCAGCAGCTATGCGCTGAGCCAGCTGTCCGGTCCGTTGCTGCTGGGTGCGCTGGGTACCGAGCATGATTACGGTTTCTGGGTCGGGGCCGGTCTGCTGACGCTCTCGCCTTTCCTGCTGCTGGGGCGCAGCGGCGCGCCGAGCAGCGAGGCCAACAGCGTCACGTTTGGTGATCTGTGGGGCTTCGCCCGTGAGCTGCCGGCGATTGCCTGGGCGGTGTCATTGTTCGCCGCGTTCGAGGCGATGATCCTGACGCTGCTGCCGGTGTACTGTCTGCAACAAGGGTTCACCGCCGAAATCGCGCTGGCCATGGTCAGCACCGTGGTGGTCGGCGATGCGCTGCTGCAATTACCGATCGGCGCGTTGGCCGATTACCTGTCGCGGCGCACGCTGTTTGCTGGTTGCGCTGTGGTGTTGATGCTGTCGAGTCTGGCCATTCCGATGTTGCTCGACACGCTGCTGATCTGGCCGCTTTGGGTGCTGTTCGGCGCCAGTGCTGGCGGCTTGTTTACCCTGTCGCTGATTCTGATTGGCGAGCGTTATCGTGACGATGCGCTGGTGCGCGCCAATGCGCATATTGCCCAGTTGTGGGGTGTCGGTTGTCTGGTCGGGCCATTGGCGGCGGGGGCGGGGAGTCAGTGGATCAACGGGCATGCGTTGCCACTGTTGATGGCGGCGGGGGCTTTCGGGTTGGTTATCCTGTTGTTGCGCCAGGGCGCCTTCGGCAAAATCCAGACTGCTTGAGATCAAAAGATCGCAGCCTTCGGCAGCTCCTACAGGGCAAACGCATTTCCAACTGTAGGAGCTGCCGAAGGCTGCGATCTTTGCTTTTTACAGCATCCGCTCCAGGCCGACGCTGGTGCTGAACCATGAGTTGAAGCGCCGCCACCAGCTCCCCGGTTCCTTGGTCAGGGTATGCATCTGGCCGTTGTCCTCGGTGACCCAGACGACCTTGCCGTCCTCGAGCTTCGCCTGATAACTCAAGGTCGGCGCCATGCCTTGCAGTGCCAGTGCGCGCACATGCTCGGCCAGTTCCGGGCTGTCGACCAGGACGCCGACTTCGGTGTTCCACAGCACCGAGCGCGGGTCGAAATTGAACGAACCGATAAACGATTTGCGTCGATCAAAGATCATCGCCTTGCTGTGCAGGCTGGAATCCGAGCCGCGAAACGACTTGCTGTAGAACACGCGTGGCCCGCTGCCGTAGTTATCCCCAGGCTGGCGGCGCAACTCATAGAGTTTCACTCCGTGTTCAAGCAACGCCTTGCGATAGGGCGCGTAACCGCCATGCACCGCCGGTACGTCGGTAGCCTCCAGCGAATTGGTCAGCAGACTTACGGAGACCCCGGCATCGGCGCGCCCGGTCAGGTAGACCAGCCCCGGCTGGCCGGGCACAAAGTAGGCGGAAATCATGATCAGCTCTTTGCTGACGCCGGTCAGTTCCGGCGCCAGTTGTGTGGTCAGCAGCAGATGCGGATCCGGTTCGCCCTTGGACAGGACCTTGCTCGGCGCATCCCACAGCGCCTGGTTCCAGGCCCAGATCAGCTCTTTGCGCCAGATGTCCATGCGCGGGTCGGTGGTGAACTTCATCAACTGCTGATACAGCGCGTGGTTCTGCTTGCGGGTTTCTTCCAGCGACTCTTCCAGGCGCGTGCGCGTGTTTTGCAGGTCGGCGGCGGTCGGTTGGCTGGAGAGAAATTCGTCGATCGGCTTGCTCAGCGCACTGTTCCAGTACTGGTCGAAACTGTGTCCGAGCTGCTCGGCCACCGGGCCGATGCTGAGCATGTCGATGTCGGTGAAATTCAGGTTGGCTTCGGCATCGAAATATTCATCGCCCAGATTGCGCCCGCCGACGATGGCCGCGCTGTTGTCCGCCAGCCACAACTTGTTGTGCATGCGCCGGTGCTGCACGGACAGATTGAACAGTCGCCCGGCCGCGCGTGTTACGCCGGTACTGCGCCCGAGATGCAACGGATTGAACAAACGAATCTGGATCTGCGGATGTGCCGCAAGGGTGGCGATGATCTGGTCGAGGCCGTCGCTGGTGGTGTCGTCGAGCAGGATGCGCACGCGCACGCCACGGTCGGCAGCCTTGAGCACTTCCTCCACCAGCATCCGCGTGCTGATGCCGTCGTGGACGATGTAGTACTGCAAATCGAGGCTGACCTGCGCATGACGAATCAGCTCGGCGCGGGCGGTAAAGGCCTCGCCGCTGTCCGAGAGCAGGCGAAACCCCGACTGCCCTTTGTAGGGCGCGGCCTGAGCCTGAATCGAACGGCCGAAGCTGGAGTCCGACGCCGGCAGGGCCTGGCTTGGTTCGCGCGGCACATCAAGGCTGGCGCAGCCGCTGAGGAACGAGGCGAGTATCAGTAAAGCGAGTAGGGGCTGTCTGAAGCTCACGTAGGGTCGTTCCGGTTGGCGGCTGAGGTCGGCAATTTGGACGCTGGGCGCGCAAAAAAGGTCAGTCGGTCTCAGCGAGTAATTTGATTGCCGCAGCGCCGACCTTGCGCACCGCTTCTTCGATCTGCGCTGTTGGTTTGGCAGCGTAGTTCATCCGCAAACAATTGCGGTACTTGCCCGAGGCGGAAAAGATGCTGCCAACGGCAATCTGTACGCCCTGATCGTGCAGCGCGCGATTCAGTTTCAGCGTGTCGAAACCTTCCGGCAGCTCCACCCAGAGCATGAAGCTGCCCTGCGGGCGACTGGCGCGGGTGCCGGCCGGGAAATAGCGCGTCACCCAGTCGATCATCGCGTCACGATTGCGTTGGTACTGCATGCGCATACGCCGCAAGTGCGGCTCGAAATGGCCGGCCTTGATGAATTCGGCGATGGCGATCTGCGGTTGTGGCGCGGTGGAGCCGGTGCTGATGTATTTCATGTGCAGCACTCGCTCCAGATATCGGCCCGGCGCCACCCAGCCGATGCGCAGCCCTGGCGCCAGGGTCTTGGAGAACGAGCTGCAGAGCAACACGCGGCCGTCTTCGTCGAAGGATTTGATCGTACGCGGGCGCGGGTAGGTATAGGCCAGCTCGCCATACACATCATCTTCGATGATCGCCACGTCGAAACGCTGGGCGAGCGTCAACAACGCGCGTTTGCGCGACTCGGGCATGACGTAGCCGAGCGGGTTGTTGCAGTTTGGGGTGAGCTGAATGGCCTTGATCGGCCACTGTTCCAGCGCCAGTTCCAGGGCGTCGAGGCTGATCCCGGTGAGCGGGTCGGTGGGGATTTCCAGGGCTTTCATGCCCAGGCCTTTGAGGGTTTGCATGGCGCCGTGGAAACTCGGCGAGTCCACCGCGACGATGTCACCCGGCTCGCAGATCGCATGGATGCTGGTGGACAGCGCTTCGTGGCAGCCAGTGGTGATCACCAGATCGCTGGCGCTCAACTGGCAGCCGGAATCGAGCATCAGCCGTGCGATCTGTTCGCGCAGTTCGAGGTTGCCGTGGATGTTGTCGTAATACAGACCAGGCATGTCCTGCCGCCGACTGATTCGCGCCAGTCCGCGCAGCAGCGGCTTCATGGTCGGCGAGCCGACATCGGGCATGCCCCGACCCAATTGCACGACGTCCTTGCGCGGTACGGCGCGAATGAGTTCCAGCACCTGATCCCATTGCGAAATCTCTACCGGCCGTTGCGCGGGGCGGCCTACCGCGGGCAGCTCCGGCAATTCGCGTCCTACGGGGACAAAATAGCCGGACTTGGGTTTTGGCGTGGCCAGACCGCTGTCTTCAAGCACGCGATAGGCCTGCTGCACCGTGCTCAGACTGACTCCGTGTTCGACGCTCAAGGCACGCACCGACGGCAAGCGGTCGCCGGGACGATAGAAGCCTTGTTCGATGCGGGTGCCGAGCAATTCGGCGAGGTTTACATACAGAGTCATGGCGGCCTCGGTGCGTATCGGTGGAAACCAGTACAGATGCGGCAAAAATCGATCATTCAGTCAGCGAATCGGCAAATCTGTATGGATTTAATACAGGTTCTTTGAGTCTGTAATGGTTTTGCTGGCCCGCGCATCATGGAATCTCTGGCTACCCAAGTAAACAGGAGCAACGAAAATGAACGGCTTGAGCGATGTGCGGCTGACGTTACACAGTCAGGAACTGGCGGCAGGGCAAAAAGACCACGCGCGCAATCTGCTGCGTAACGCGCCGTCCGGCCTCAGTCGCTGGGAGCTGTTCTGGCATCGTCTGCACACGCGCAAGGCGTTGTTGGGACTGACGCCGGAGCAACTCAGGGATGTCGGGCTGACGCGAGAGCAGGCAAGGGAGGAGGGGTTGAAGCCGTTTTGGCGGATATGAGATCTGTATTGTTCTTGCGGGCCTCATCGCGAGCAGGCTCGCTCCCACAGTGACTGCGTTCTGCCTGAATAAACGCGGTTACTGTGGGAGCGAGCCTGCTCGCGAAAGCGGATCAAGGGCCGCCGAGATACCCTCAGACCAACTCTTTCAGCCGATGCCACAACATCCCCAACGCCAACAACGGCGAGCGCAAATGCTTGCCGCCCGGGAAGGTGATGTGCGGCACCTTGGCGAACAGATCAAAGCCGCCGCCATGCTGCCCGCTGATCGCCTCGGCCAGCAGCTTGCCGGCCAGGTGTGTGGCATTCACTCCGTGGCCCGAATAAGCCTGGGCGAAATACACGTTCGGCTGGTCGGCGAGCCGGCCAATCTGCGGCAAGCGGTTGGCACCGATGCCGATCATCCCGCCCCACTGATAATCGATTTTCACCCCGGCCAGTTGCGGGAACACTTCAAGCATCTTCGGTTTCATATAGGCCCCGATGTCTTTCGGATCGCGCCCTGAATAATGGCAGGCGCCACCAAACAACAAACGTCGATCCGCCGAGAGCCGGTAGTAATCGAGCGCCACCCGCTGGTCGCAGACCGCCATGTTCTGCGGCAGCAGGTTGTGCGCCTGCTCTGCGCTCAGCGGTTCGGTGGCGATGATGTAGCTGCCGGCGGGCAGGACCTTGCCGCTCAGTTGCGGGTTGAGGTCATGGAGATAGGCATTGCAGCCCAACACCAGAGTCTTCGCCCGCACCGAGCCCTGCGCCGTGTGCACCTTCACTTCGGGGCCGTAATCGATGCGCGTCACTGCCGAACGCTCGAACAATTGCACGCCCAGTTGCTGAGCCGCTGCCGCTTCGCCCAGCGCCAGATTCAGCGGGTGCAGATGCCCGGAGCCCATGTCGATCAAGCCGCCGACATATCGTTTGGAGCCGACCACAGTGTGCATTTCACTGGCCTGCAACAGGCGGGTTTCGTAGCGGTAACCGAGGCTGCGCAACTCTTCGGCGTCTTCGGCAAAACCTTCTAGATCGGAGGGCTTGTTGGCAAGATCGCAGTAGCCCCAGGTCAGGTCGCAGGCAATGCCGAAACGCTCGACGCGCTGGCGGACAATCTCCACCGCTTCCAGGCCCATGAGTTTCATTTCGCGCACGCCCTCGGCACCGATGACATTGGCGAACTGATCAAGGCCGTGACCGACACCGCGAATCAACTGCCCGCCGTTGCGACCGCTGGCGCCCCAGCCGATCCTGTGCGCTTCCAGCAACACCACGCTGAAACCGCGTTCGGCCAGTTCCAGCGCCGTATTCAGCCCGGAAAAGCCGCCGCCGACCACGCAGACATCCGCCACCACCTCGCCTTGCAGCACGGGATGGTCAGGCTGCGGCAGGCTGCTGGCGGCGTAATAAGAGGCAACGTGGGGTTGGCTCGCGGTGGTCGGGGCGCGGGCGGTCATGGGCATCATCCAACGGCTGAGTGTCGAGAAAATTTGACGGAGCATAAGCCGCGCGCCCGAACGTGGGCAACATCGGTCGGCCTGCGGTGTCTGGATCCGGACTTTTGCGGCACAATCATCAGCCCGCCACTTTGGTCAACGTTTCGATGAGCTGCAACAGCCAGAAAATCCGCAACTTGCGTCAGCAGATCCCCACGTTCGACTGCGTGCCGGGCTGCCACGACTGCTGCGGCCCGGTGACCACGTCGCCCGAGGAAATGGCCAGGCTGCCGCGCAAATCCCGCGCCGAGCAGGATGCCGCGCTGGAAGAACTCAACTGTGTGCACCTGGGGCCGAATGGCTGCACGGTGTATGAAGAGCGGCCGCTGATCTGTCGATTGTTTGGTACGACCAAGACCCTGCCGTGCCCGAACGAGCGGCGGCCGGTGGAGTTGATACATCCACGGGTCGAGAAGCAGATTTTCGAGTACATGGCGGCGAATCGGCAGGTGTTGGTGTAAGCGATCGTTCCCACGCTCTGCGTGGGAATGCCTCTTCGGACGCTCCGCGTTCGGCCTTTGGGACGCAGAGCGTCCCGGGCTGCATTCCCACGCAGAGCGTGGGAACGATCATTGCGGTGATCAGTCCGGAATCGGCAGGCAAAGGCTCTCTTTCACCTCTTCCATGACGATATAGCTCTTCGATTCACGCACATGTGGCAGCTTCAACAGAATGTCGCCGAGCAGTTTGCGGTACGAGGCCATCTCGGAAATCCGCGCCTTCACCAAATAGTCGAAATCTCCTGAGACCAAATGGCACTCCAGCACATGGGGCAGCTTCAGCACCGCGCGTCTGAATTCTTCGAATGTGTCGCCGGATTTGTAGTCGAGGCTGATCTCGACAAACACCAGCAAGCTACCCTTCAAGTGCTGCGGATTGAGCCGGGCGTTGTAGCCCATGATGATCCCCTCGCGCTCCAGGCGCCGCACGCGCTCGGTGCAGGGCGTGGTCGAGAGACCGACCTTTTCCCCGAGTTCGGTAAAGGAAATCCGCCCGTCCGCCTGGAGGATGCGCAGGATGTTGCGGTCGATCTTGTCCAGCTCACGTTTGGTCTGAGTGTTGGTACGCATAGGGGATGCGCCTCCGTGAAAAGGGTTTTTGCCGAGAATTGTCGCCAAATATAGGCGCTTATATAGTGAAAAGCACTGGCATTTCTTTTTTACACTGCGCCCATCATTGCTCTAACAAACAGTTCGGCGAAAAGCCGCGATGAGGGATTGAAAATGCGCGTCATGGTCTTGGGTAGCGGCGTCATCGGTACCGCCAGTGCTTACTATCTGGCCCGTGCCGGGTTTGAAGTGGTGGTGGTCGACCGGCAGCCTGCTGCGGCCATGGAGACCAGTTTCGCCAACGCCGGCCAGGTCTCGCCGGGTTACGCCTCGCCCTGGGCCGCGCCGGGCGTGCCGCTCAAGGCCATCAAGTGGTTGCTGCAACGCCATGCGCCATTGGCGATCAAGGCCACCGCTGATATCGACCAATACCTGTGGATGGCGCAAATGCTGCGCAACTGCACCGCCAGCCGTTACGCGGTGAACAAGGAGCGCATGGTGCGTCTGTCCGAGTACAGCCGCGACTGCCTCGATGAATTGCGCGCCGAAACCGGTATCGCCTACGAAGGCCGCAGCCTCGGCACCACGCAGTTGTTCCGCACCCAGGCGCAACTGGATAACGCCGCCAAAGACATCGCCGTGCTGAAAGAATCCGGCGTGCCCTTTGAAGTCCTCGACCGCGCCGGCATTGCCCGCGTCGAACCGGCTCTGGCAGGCGTAACTGACATTCTCGCTGGCGCGCTGCGTCTGCCCAATGACCAGACCGGCGACTGCCAGATCTTCACCACCCGTCTCGCCGAAATGGCGCGCAAGCTCGGTGTGGAATTCCGTTTCGGCCAGGACATCCAGAGGCTCGATTACGCCGGTGACCGCATCAACGGTGTGTGGATCGACGGCAAGCTGGAAACTGCGGATCGCTACGTACTGGCGCTGGGCAGCTACTCGCCGCAGTTGCTCAAGCCGCTGGGCATCAAGGCCCCGGTGTATCCGCTCAAGGGCTACTCGCTGACCGTGCCGATCACCAATCCGGACATGGCGCCGACCTCGACCATTCTCGACGAGACCTACAAGGTCGCGATCACCCGCTTCGACAACCGCATCCGCGTCGGCGGCATGGCCGAGATCGCCGGTTTTGACCTGTCGCTGAACCCGCGTCGGCGCGAAACCCTGGAGATGATCGTCAACGACCTTTATCCTCAGGGCGGCAATCTGGCCGAAGCGAGTTTCTGGACCGGCCTGCGTCCGACCACGCCGGACGGTACGCCGATCGTTGGCGCCACGCCGTTCAAGAACCTGTTCCTCAACACCGGTCACGGTACGCTCGGCTGGACCATGGCCTGCGGTTCCGGCCGTTTGCTCGCCGACCTGATGGCGAAGAAAAAGCCGCAGATCAGCGCCGAAGGCCTCGATATTTCCCGTTACGGCAACCAGACCCAGGAGTCCGCAAAACATGTCAATCCAGCGCCAGCTCACCAATGAGCGCATGAGTCAGATCGTCAGCCACAATGGCACCGTGTATCTGGCCGGGCAGGTCGGCGACGACTTTGACGCCGGAATTGAACAGCAGACCCGCGAGGTGCTCGCCAATATCGAGCGCCTGCTCGATCTGGCCGGGACGGACAAGCAGCATCTGTTGTCGGCGACGATCTACCTGAACGACATTGAAGCGCACTTCGCCGGGATGAACGCGGTGTGGGACCAGTGGCTGCCAAAAGGCGCCGCACCGGCCCGTGCCACCGTCGAAGCGAAGATGGCCAAGCCAAGCATTCTGGTGGAGATATCCATCGTCGCCGCGCTGCCATAACGTTTTACAGATCCCTCTCCCGGTGCTGTTGGCGGTTCACGTCGTCAGTCAGCGCCGGTTTTTCTTCCCATGACCGCCCAGAAGTCTGCCGCCATGCGTCCTGCCCGTGCCCTGATCGACCTCCAAGCCCTGCGCCACAACTACCGAATTGCCCGCGAAGTCACCGGCGCCAAGGCGCTCGCCGTGATCAAGGCGGACGCCTACGGCCATGGCGCGGTACGTTGCGCCCAAGCGCTGGAAGCCGAAGCGGATGGTTTTGCCGTGGCCTGCATCGAAGAAGCATTGGAGCTGCGTGCTGCCGGAATTCGCGCGCCGGTACTGCTGCTGGAAGGCTTCTTCGAAGCCGATGAGCTGGCGTTGATCGTCGAGCATGATTTCTGGTGCGTGGTGCATTCGCTGTGGCAGCTCGAAGCGATCGAACAGGCAGTCCTGAGCAAACCGATCACGGTGTGGCTCAAGCTCGATTCGGGCATGCATCGCGTCGGCCTGCATCCGAAAGATTATCCAGCGGCCTATCAGCGTCTGCTGGCCAGCGGCAAGGTGGCGAAAATCGTGCTGATGAGCCACTTCGCCCGCGCCGATGAACTGCATGCGCAAAGCAGCGCCGAGCAGGTCGCGGTGTTCGAAGCGGCGCGTCAGGGTCTGGCGGCGGAAGTCAGCCTGCGCAACTCGCCAGCCGTGCTCGGTTGGCCAGAAATCCAAAGCGACTGGGTACGCCCGGGCATCATGCTCTACGGCGCGACCCCCTTCGAAGAAGTCAACGCCGTGGCCGAACGCCTGCAACCGGTGATGACCCTCGAATCGAAAGTCATCAGCGTGCGTGAATTGCCGGCCGGCGAACCGATCGGTTATGGCGCCAGATTCATCACCGACAAGCCGATGCGCATCGGCGTGGTCGCCATGGGTTACGCCGACGGTTACCCGCGTCAGGCGCCGACCGGCACGCCGGTGCTGGTGGCCGGCAAACTCAGCCGCCTGCTGGGGCGTGTGTCGATGGACATGCTCTGCATCGACCTGACCGACATACCGGAAGCGGGCCTCGGTTCCAACGTCGAACTGTGGGGCAAAAACATCCTCGCCAGCGATGTGGCGAAGTGGGCCGATACCATCCCGTATCAGATCTTCTGCAACCTGAAACGTGTGCCAAGGCTCTATTCCGAGGGTTGACGCCGCTGCGGGGGCCAAGTGTTGTAAATACTGAACGCTGTCGCCATGATAACGCTCAATATTCTTACAACATCAGGAGGCTCCCGCCTTGGACGTCGGTGAACGACTGCAATCGATCCGCAAGCTCAAAGGGCTTTCCCAGCGTGAACTCGCCAAACGCGCGGGCGTCACCAACAGCACCATTTCGATGATCGAAAAGAACAGCGTCAGCCCTTCGATCAGTTCGCTGAGAAAGGTGCTCGGCGGCATTCCCATGTCGATGGTCGAGTTCTTTTCCGAAGAGATCCTGCAGGACCAGCCGACCCAGATCGTCTACAAGGCCAATGAGCTGATCGACATCTCCGACGGCGCCGTGACCATGAAACTGGTCGGCCGCGCCCACCCGAGCCGCGCCATCGCCTTCCTCAACGAAATCTATCCGCCGGGCGCCGACACTGGCGAAGAAATGCTCACCCACGAGGGCGAGGAAACCGGAATTCTGGTCGAAGGCCGCCTCGAACTGGTGGTGGGTCTGGAAACTTTTATCCTCGAAGCCGGCGACAGCTACTATTTTGAAAGTACCAAGCCGCATCGTTTCCGTAACCCGTTCGACGTGCCGGCGCGACTAATCAGCGCAGCCACGCCGGCGAATTTCTAAGCAGAAGGCGCCAAGCCAATACGGCAAAGGCCCCAGAACCGTTTTACCGATGGGCAACAAGACCCCTCTAACCATGGGGTTGTTTCAGTACAGCGGCCTACCCGCTATACTTGCGCCCGCCTGCGAACCGTGGCCGCAGGCGTGAATAGCCACCATTGAGGGTGAACGCGTGAACCTAATTATGAAAATGCTGGCTGCACCAGCAACCGTACTGGCCCTCTGGGCTGTCAGCGCTCAAGCTGCGACAAATGACGACATCGCCAAACGCCTCGAGCCCGTCGGCCAGGTGTGTGTTCAAGGGCAGGAATGCAAGGGTATGGAAGTGGCTGCTACCGCTGGCGGTGGCGGCGGAGCAAAGGCCCCTAAAGACGTGATCGCCAAGCACTGCAACGCTTGTCACGGCACGGGCCTGCTCGGCGCGCCGAAGATCGGCGACAAGGCAGCCTGGAAGGAGCGGGCCGATCATCAGGGTGGTCTGGACGGCATCCTCGCCAAGGCCATCACCGGCATCAACGCCATGCCGCCAAAAGGCACCTGCGCCGATTGCTCCGATGAAGAGCTCAAGGGCGCGATCAAAGAGATGTCCGGTCTGTAATCAGCGCCGGCTTTGAAAAAAAACCGTCTTCGGACGGTTTTTTTGTGTCTGTGGTTTCTGGTTTCCGATTCATTTAGGCCCTGATCCCTCCAAACCAAACACTGTCCTTTGCAGCAAACTCAAGGCAATCTCGGTCTACCCCTATCAATAGAACGGGCGGGAGGCTTCAGATGGTGCAGTTGTGTTCGATCGAACAGGCGGTGGACGACGTGCTGGCGCGTTTGCCTGCGCACATCCACATGGGCCTGCCGCTGGGGTTGGGCAAGCCGAATCACTTCGTTAACGCGCTATACCGGCGCATCAAGGACCTGCCCGAGCGGCAGCTGACGATCTATACCGCGCTGTGCCTCGGTCGGCCGAATCTGGGCGATGGGTTGCAGAAGCGCTTTATCGAGCCTTTCGTCGAACGCGTGTTTGGTGATTATCCGGAGTTTGATTTTCTCGCCGATCTCCAGCATGACAGCCTGCCCGCCAACATCCGAATCCAACAGTTCTTCATGCAGCCGGGCAGTCTGCTCAACAGCGCGCCGGCGCAGCAGGATTACGTCAGCAGCAATTACAGCCATGCTGCCCGCGACATCAATGCGGCGGGCCTGAACCTTGTGGCGCAACTGCTGGCCAGCAACAGTGAGCATCCCGATCGTCTGAGCCTGAGCTGCAACCCGGACATCACCCTCGACCTGCTGCCGATGATCGCCAAGCGCCGCGAGGCAGGGGAGACCATTGTGCTGGTCGGCCAGGTGCATACGGATCTGCCGTACATGCCCGGCGATGCTGAAGTCGACATCGATACCTTTGACCTGCTGATCGACGAGAAGGACAGCAGCACGCTGTTTTCCACGCCGAACATGCCGGTGGGCTTTCAGGATCATTTCATTGGCTTGCACGCCAGTACGCTGGTGCGCGATGGCGGCACATTGCAAATTGGTATCGGTTCGATGGGGGATGCGTTGACTGCTGCGCTACTTGCCCGTCAGGCCGATAACGCCGGTTATCAGGCGTTGCTCGATGACATCAACCTCAGTCAATGGGCGCAATTGATCCAGCGCGAGGGCGGCACCACGCCATTTGCCAAAGGCCTCTACGGTTGCAGCGAGATGTTCGTCAACGGGCTGTTGGTATTGGCGGATGCCGGGATCATTCGGCGCAAGGTCTATCCGGATGTGCCGACCCAGGAGCAGGCCAATGCCGGTACCCTCGACGAAGGCGCGCAGCCCGACGGTATCTCGGTGCACGGCGGCTTCTTCCTTGGCCCGCGCAGTTTCTATGAGCGGCTGCGCGAGTTGCCGCAAAGCAGGCTGCTTGAATTCAACATGACCCGTATCAGCTACATCAACGAGCTGTACGGCCAGGAAGAGCTCAAGCGCTTGCAGCGCATTGATGCGCGTTTCATCAACACCGTGTTCACCATGACTCTGCTTGGCGCCGGCGTGGCTGATCAATTGGCAGACGGACGCGTGCTCAGCGGTGTTGGCGGCCAGTACAACTTTGTTGCTCAGGGCCATGCGCTGGAAGGCGCGCGATCGATGTTGATCCTGCGCAGCTGGCGTGAGTCCGGCGGCGAGGTCAATTCCAATATCGTCTGGGACTACGGCCACTGCACGATCCCGCGGCACCTGCGCGACATCGTCGTCACCGAGTACGGCATCGCCGACCTGCGCGGAAAATCCGACGCAGCGGTGATCGAAGCGCTGCTCAACATCAGCGATTCTCGCTTCCAGCCGGGACTGATCGAACAGGCGCAGAAAGTCGGCAAGCTGCCAAAGGATTTCCGTATCGATCCACGGTTTGCCGATAACACACCGCAACGCTTGCAGGCGATTGCCGCGCGACATCCGAACCTGTTTCCGGAGTATCCGCTGGGCTGTGATTTCACTGTGATCGAACGGGATCTGCTGCGGGCGCTGAACTGGCTGAAGAGCAAGTTCAAGCTGACTGAGATTCTGGAATTGGGCAAGGCAGCGCTGGATGCGCCGGAGGCCTCAACGTTCCCGGAACACCTTGAGCGGATGCAGCTGACCAATCCGGAAGGTCTCAAGGAAGACCTGTTCCAGCGCTTGCTGCTCACAGGCCTCAAAGCTACCGCGCAATAACTGACCACCCCGGAACCCACTGTGGGAGCGAGCCTGCTCGCGAAAGCGGTGTGTCATTCACTCAACAGGGTGACTGACACAATGCATTCGCGAGCAGGCTCGCTCCCACAGGGGATAACTCGGGGCGGCGGGTTACTCGATGAAGGTAACGACGCCATCCTTCAGCGATTGCACCCGGGCCAGGGATTCAACGCGGTAGCCCTGCGAGTCCAGTTCGGCGCGGCCGCCCTGGAACGACTTTTCGATGACGATGCCCAGACCGGCAACGGTGGCGCCGGCCTGTTTGATGATCGAGATCAGCGCTTGCGAGGCCTTACCGTTGGCCAGGAAGTCGTCGATGATCAGCACGCGGTCGCTGCTGGTCAGGTGGCGCGGGGAGATGGCCACGGTGCTTTCGGTCTTCTTGGTGAACGAGTACACGGTCGCCGACAGCAGGTTTTCAGTCAGGGTCAGCGACTGTTGCTTGCGGGCGAAGATCACCGGCACGCCGAGGTTCAGACCGGTCATGATCGCCGGGGCGATGCCTGAGGCCTCGATGGTGACGATCTTGGTGATCCCGGAATCCTTGAACAGCGCGGCGAATTCGTCACCGATGAGCTTCATCAGGGCCGGGTCGATCTGGTGGTTCAGGAAAGCGTCGACTTTCAGGACCTGATCGGAAAGCACGATGCCTTCTTCGCGGATTTTTTTGTGCAGTGCTTCCACAACAGCTTCCTCTGTTGGCGCGATGGGCGCCGAAGGTAGATTAAAAAGTAGTCGATTCTAGCGCTTTAACATCGCGCGTATGTCGGCCAATGCGCTATTGCCACGCACGGCTTTGACTTCAGTTGGGGTGTCGTCGTTGCCTTCCCAGGCCAGATCGTCCGGCGGCAGCTCATCCAGAAAGCGACTCGGCGCGCAGTCGATGATTTCACCGTACTGCTTGCGCTTGGCAGCGAAGGTGAAGGCCAGGGTCTGGCGGGCGCGGGTGATGCCCACATAGGCCAGGCGGCGCTCTTCTTCGATGGTGTCGGCTTCGATGCTGGAACGATGCGGGAGGATTTCCTCTTCCATGCCCATGATGAACACGTAGGGGAATTCCAGCCCTTTGGACGCATGCAGCGTCATCATCTGCACACCTTCGGCACCGTCCTCTTCTTCCTGCTGGCGCTCGAGCATGTCACGCAGCACCAGTTTGCCGATGGCGTCTTCGACGGTCATTTCGCCGTCTTCGTCTTTCTCGAGGGTGTTTTTCAACGCCTCGATCAGGAACCAGACGTTGCCCATGCGGTAGTCCGCCGCCTTGTCGCTGGAGCTGTTGGTGCGCAGCCAGTTCTCGTAGTCGATGTCCATGACCATGCTGCGCAGCGCCGAAATCGGATCTTCGCCGGCGCACTGCTCGCGGACCTTGTCCATGAAGCGCTTGAAGCGCGCCAGGCGATCGGTGAAGCGGCTGTCGAGATGTTCGCCCAGACCGATTTCGTCGGTGGCGGCGTACATCGAGATCTTGCGTTCGGTGGCGTAGTTGCCGAGCTTTTCCAGGGTGGTCGAGCCGATTTCCCGGCGCGGCACGTTGATCACCCGCAGGAAGGCGTTGTCGTCATCCGGATTGACGATCAGGCGGAAGTAGGCCATCAGGTCCTTCACTTCCTGGCGACCGAAGAAGCTGTTGCCGCCGCTCAGGCGATACGGCACCTGGTGGTGTTGCAGCTTCAATTCGATCAGCTTGGCCTGGTAGTTACCGCGATAGAGAATCGCGAAATCGCTGTACGGGCGGTCGGTGCGCAAGTGCAGGCTGAGGATTTCCATGGCCACGCGCTCGGCTTCGGCGTCCTCGTTGCGGCAGCGGATCACGCGGATCTCGTCGCCGTGGCCCATCTCGCTCCACAGCTGTTTTTCAAATTCGTGCGGGTTGTTCGAGATCAGCACGTTGGCGCAACGCAGGATGCGGCTGGTGGAGCGGTAGTTCTGCTCGAGCATGACCACTTTCAGGGACGGGTAGTCGTCCTTGAGCAGCATCAGGTTTTCCGGGCGCGCGCCACGCCAGGCATAGATCGACTGGTCATCGTCGCCGACCACGGTGAACTGGTTGCGCTTGCCGATGAGCATCTTCACCAACAGATACTGACTGGCGTTGGTGTCCTGGTATTCGTCGACGAGCAGGTAACGGACCTTGTTCTGCCACTTTTCGAGAATGTCGGCGTGTTCTTCGAAGAGCTTTACCGGCAGCAGGATCAGGTCATCGAAGTCCACCGCGTTGAACGCCTTGAGCGTGCGCTGGTAGTGGGTGTAGACGATCGCGGCGGTCTGTTCCTTGGGATTGCGCGCGTTTTCCAGGGCCTGGGCGGGCAGGATCAGGTCGTTTTTCCAGGCGCCGATCATGTTCTTGATCTCGTCGACGCCGTCGTCGCCTGCGTATTCCTTTTGCATGATGTCGGTCATCAGGGCTTTGACGTCGGTCTCGTCGAAGATCGAGAAACCGGGTTTGTAGCCCAGCCGCGCATGTTCCTTGCGGATGATGTTCAGGCCCAGGTTGTGGAAGGTGCAGACGGTCAGGCCACGCCCTTCGCCGGCACGCAACAGGGTGCCGACCCGCTCTTTCATTTCGCGCGCGGCCTTGTTGGTAAAGGTCATGGCGACGATGTACTGGGCGCGGATGCCGCAGTTCTGGATCAGGTGCGCGATCTTGCGCGTGATCACGCTGGTCTTGCCGGAGCCAGCACCGGCGAGCACCAATAGAGGGCCGCCGACGTAGTTCACGGCTTCTTGCTGCCGGGGATTGAGTCGGGACATACGAAAATTCGGGAGTCGTTGACGAAATGGGCCGGCATTTTAACAGGCTCAGCGATTTGTGCTGCTCTGTCCGACTTGTGACGCAACACGCGATTCAAATTTGCCGGTTTTGTTACTTTCACGCAGGATACGCGGGGATTTTGCGGCTAATGTTCTCATTCGTGACACAAAATAACGTTTAGAGGTCGTTGTCATCAGACAACGCATTGGTCATTGTTCAGCACACCGGCATAATGCCCCGCCTACATCATTGCAGAGTCTAGGGAGTCAGCTTGTCTACGCCTGTCGAACCCTTGCGTTTGCTGCTACTGGCCGAAGAGCCAGCGTGGACAGCGTTGTTGCGTGAGTGTCTGGCTCCGATGGGGAGCGCGGCGGTGCTGATCAGTGCGCCGAACTGGGATTCGGTCAGCCGCCTGTTCGAAGACAACCGCCACGCGGTACTGCTGACCCTGCCAGCGTTGCAACCGCCGCCCGGGCGTTGCAGCCTGCCGACCGTTCTGCTGCTGGAGCACGAGCCGGCCACCGCGCCGGTCGGTGTCAGCGACTGGCTGGTGTTCGACGCTCTCGACGCCGGCATGCTCCAGCGCTGCCTGCGCCATGTGCGCGAGCGCGGCGTGCTGGAAAACACTCTCCAGCGCCTCGCCGAACAGGACCCGCTGACCGGCATCGCCAATCGCCAGGGCTTTCAGACTCTGCTTGCTGCGCGCCTTGCCGAGGGCGACGGGCGCGGTCTTGCCCTAGGCCATCTCGATCTCGACAACTTCCGCCATGCAAACGATGCCCTTGGTCATCAGGCCGGCGATCGCTTGATCCTGCAAGTGGTCGCGCGCCTGAAAAGTCAGCTGGAGGCCGGCGATCAACTGGCACGGCTGGGCAGCGATGAATTCGCTCTGCTGATCGATACCCGTCGTGCACCGCAACGCGCCGAGTGGATGGCCGAACGCATCACTGAGGCGTTGGCCGAACCTTATTGGGTCGACGGCGAGAGCCTGCTGATCGGCTCCAGCCTTGGCATCGCCCATGCCCGCGCCAATGGCGGTGCCGATCCACTGATGTGGCACGCCCACATCGCCATGCAGCAGGCCAAGAGCACACAGGGCTGCACCTTTCATATCTTCAACGAACGCATCAATCGCAACGCACGAAGCATGGCCGACCTCGAAAGCGAACTGCGCCGGGCCTTGCGCCGCGATGAGCTGGAACTGCATTACCAGCCACGCCTGAATCTTGAGGACGGCCAGATTGTCGGCCTCGAAGCGCTGGTGCGCTGGCGTCATGGCGAGCGCGGTCTGTTGCCACCGAGTGAATTTGTGCCGCTGGCCGAGCAGAGCGGTCTGATCGTGCCATTGGGTTACTGGGTGATTTCCCGCGCCTTGCGCGACATGCAGGCCTTGCGCGAGCAGGGTCTGCCGGCGCTGCACATGGCGATCAACCTGTCGTTCCGACAGTTTCAGGACAGCCAGTTGCTGCCGACGCTCAGCCGTCTGATTGCCGAGCGCGGCGTCGAGGCGCAGTGGCTGGAATTTGAACTGACCGAAACCGCGGTAATGCGGCGCAGCGATCTGGTCAAACAGACCATGGATGCGCTCGGCCGCCTCGGTGTGCGCTTCTCCCTGGACGATTTCGGCACCGGGTTTTCGTCGTTCGTGCACCTCAACAGCCTGCCCATCACCTTGCTGAAGATCGACAAGAGTTTTGTCGGCGGCATGGAACAGCGCGAAGAGAACCGCAAACTGGTGCACGCGATGATCAACCTCGCGCACAACCTGCATCTGGAAGTGGTCGCCGAGGGCGTCGAGACGCCGGAGCAACTGGAATTGTTGCGCGGGTTCGGCTGCGATCAGGTGCAGGGTTATCTGATCAGCCGACCGTTGCCGCTGGATGAGTTGGTGGAATATCTGACGTCTGGATCGAACCAGCAGCCGGCCCTGGAAATCGTCGGTTGATCACAATTGTTGCGGCCGGCGCAAATCCCCGTGGGAGCGAGCCTGCTCGCGAAGGCGTTATGTCAGCTGAATGATCTGGGCCTGGCACTCGGTCTTCGCGAGCAGGCTCGCTCCCACAAAGGAAACCCTCATTCGGCCTGGGGGATGTTGAAACCTTGAGCTTGCGGCTCGCGCCGAATCATCCGCTTCATCTTCCATTCGAACGCCAGCGTCAGGCTCACCGCCGCACACGCCAGGCCCAGCGCCAATCCCCACCAGACGCCCGTCGGCCCCCAGTTCAAATGGAACGCCATCCACCACGCCGCCGGTGCGCCAATCAGCCAATAGCAAGCCAGCCCCACGAGAAACGTAGTCTTGGCATCCTTGAGCCCGCGAATACAGCCCATGGCAATCGTCTGCGTGCCGTCGAACAGCTCGAACCACGCCGCTACGGCCAGCAGGCTCACCGCCAGACGGATCACCTCGGCAAACGCCGGATCGTTGTGGTCAAGGAACAGGCCGACCAACTGGTTCGGCCACAGCCAGAACACCAGGGCAAAGCCGAGCATCACCACGGCGCCGAAGGCGATGCCGACACGCCCGGACATGCGCGCATCGACCAGTTGCCCGGCGCCATAGTGCTGGCCGACGCGCATGGTGATGGCATAGGACATCCCGGCCGGGACCATGAAGGCCACCGAAACGATCTGCAGGGCGATCTGATGCGCACCCATTTGCGTACTGCCCATGGTGCCCATGCATAACGCGGCAAAGGCAAACAGCCCGACTTCCACCGCATAGGTGCCGCCAATCGGCAGGCCCAGGCGCCAGAGTTCTTTCAGGTATTGCCGGTTCGGCCGCGACAGACCGGCGCGCAACGGATAAGCGTCATAAGCCGGATGCCGACGGATATGCCAGGCCAGCGCCAGTGCCATGCAGTTGGCGACAATCGCCGTGACCAGACCGATGCCGGTCAGACCCAGTTGCGGCAGGCCGAACATGCCGGTGATCAGCGCGTAGTTGAGCAGGAAGTTGGCCACCGTGCCGGCGAGGCTGATGACCATCACTGGCGTCGCCCGGCCGATTGCACTGGTAAAGCCGCGCAGAGCCATGAAGCTCAGATAACCGGGCAGGGCGAAGGGCAGGGCGATGAGGAATTGCCCGGCGGCGTTGACGTTGGTTTCGGTCTGGCCGAACAGCAGCAACACCGGTTTGAGGTTCCACAACAGCAGCCCGGCGCCGAGGGCCATCAGCCACGCCAGCCACAACCCGGCCTGTGTCAGGCGCGCGGCACCGATGATGTCGCCGGCACCCTGACGGATCGCCACCAATGTGCCAACTGCGGCAATCACGCCGATGCAGAAAATCGATACAAACGAGTAGCTGGCCGCACCGAGGCCGCCCCCGGCCAGCGCCTCGGGGCTCAGGCGCGCCATCATCAGAGTATCGGTCAGCACCATCAGCATGTGCGCCAACTGCGAAGCAATCAGCGGCCCCGCCAGCCGCAGGATGACCCAGAGTTCGGTACGCACAGGATGCCGCATGGTCATCACCACCCAAATTTCAGAGGGAACAGAAGAGCGTCGATTCTCGGCGCTTGGCAGGCGTTGCACAAAGGGATAAAAAGGATGGGTGGCATGATTAATACTCATCCTGAATCGTCCTGCCGAATTGGCTGTATCCCCGCTACTGGAGCTTTTTGTATGTCCCGACGCCTTCCGCCGTTGTATGCCCTGCGCGCATTCGAAGCGGCAGCGCGACACAGCTCGTTCACCCGCGCGGCGGAAGAATTGTCGATCACCCAGAGCGCGGTCAGTCGGCACATGCGCACCCTTGAAGAACACTTCGCCTGCCGGCTGTTTCATCGCAGCGGGCGCAACCTGCAACTGACCGAATCGGCACGGCTGCTGCTACCCGGAATCCGCGAAGGCTTCGCCGCCCTTGAGCGCGCCTGCAATACCTTGCGCGCCGAGGACGACATCCTGCGCATGAAAGCGCCATCTACCCTGACCATGCGTTGGCTGCTGGCGCGGTTGAGTCGCTTCCGCCATTTGCAGCCGGGCAATGAGGTGCAACTGACCAGCGCGTGGATGGACATTGATTCGGTGGACTTCAACAACGAACCGTTCGATTGCGCGGTGTTGCTCAGTGACGGGCATTTCCCGCCGGACTGGGAAGCGAGCCTGCTGTTTCCCGAGGAATTGATCCCGGTCGGCGCGCCGAACCTGCTCAATGATCAACCTTGGGATGTAGCGCGTCTGGCGACTGCTGAACTGCTGCACCCGACCCCGGATCGCCGCGACTGGCGCAGTTGGCTGGAGCGCATGGGCCTGTCCGATCAGGTTTCGCTCAAGGGCGGGCAAGTGTTCGATACGCTGGAGCTGGGCATGATCGCGGCGGCGCGCGGCTACGGCGTTTCGATGGGGGATCTGTTGATGGTTGCCGAAGATGTTGCGCAAGGGCGCTTGAGCCTGCCGTGGCCTACGGCCGTCGCCAGTGGCCTGAATTATTACCTGGTCTGGCCAAAGCCGCGCCCGGGAGGTGAACGTTTGCGCCGCCTCAGCGATTTTCTCCAAGGCGAAGTCCGCGCCATGCAATTGCCGGCGGTAGAGCGCTTGAGCTGAAACGTTCGAGCCGGCACAATGCCACCACTGCGCCATACCCACGCAATGCGCTCAAGTATTCGGTTTTACCGCCGACTACGAGCTTGTGGAACCGTCGTGCCGGTTCCGCGTTACACCCCACTATTAGAATATTTTCCGGGCAATTACCGCGATCAAGGAGGATTCGGTGGCTCGGCCAGGAGCTGTTCATGTCTCAACCTCGTGCTCGGATCGCCTCGCAGCTGGGTCTTGCCCTTGCTGTGATACTGGCGATAGTCATCAGCGGCAGTACGGTGTTCGCCTTGCGTTCGCTGGATTCCGCCAACCTCGCCACCCGTGAAGAGCATCTGGCCAGTGAGGCCCGGCTGCTGGCCGATCAACTGAGTACCTTCCACGGTACGCTGCGCGAAAGCACCCTGCGCCTGAGCGGTCTGTTCGAAAAACGCTTCGGCAGTGGCCTGAGTGTGCACCCCGATCAGCCAGTGACCGTGGCCGGCGTGCAGACCCCGGGTCTGCATCTGGGCAACGAAGTGCTGAACAACAACTTCAAGGAAGTTGACGAGTTCAAGCAGATGACTGCCGGTGTGGCCACGGTATTCGTGCGCAGCGGCGAAGACTTCATTCGCGTCAGCACCAACGTCAGCAAGCAGGACGGCACCCGTGCCATCGGCACCGTGCTCGATCATGCCAACCCGGCCTACGCGAAGTTGATGGCAGGGCAGAGTTATGTCGGCCGCTCGTTGCTGTTCGAGCGCTACTACATGTCGCAGTACACACCGGTGCGCGATGCGGGCGGCAAGATCATCGCCGTGTTGTATGTAGGTTTCGATTACACCGACGCGCAGAACGCGCAGTTCGCCAATCTCAAGCGCTTCCGCATTGGCAAGACCGGCTCGCTGGCCCTGCTCGACGAGCAGAACAAATGGCTGGTGCCGATTGCCGGTGTCGAAAACCTGGATCAAGCCGCCCCGACCATCAACAACCTGGTGAAAACCCCGGGCAAGGGTGAGTTCTGGAGCGACAAGGGCGAGGACTTCTACAGCATCGCCGTGCCGTTCGAAGGTGGCCCTTGGTCGGTGGTGGCGAGCATGCCGAAAGCCGAGATCCGCGCGGTGACCTGGAGCGTCGGTACGCAACTGGCGATCGGCAGCCTGCTGGCGATGTTGCTCGCGGTCGGTTCCGTGGTCTGGCTGCTGCGCAGCAAACTCGCGCCGCTGGGCGATCTGGTGCGTCAGGCTGAGGCCTTGGGTGCTGGTGATCTGAGCGTGCGTCTGAACGTATCGAGCCACGATGAAATCGGGCAGCTGTCCCGCGCGTTCAACCAGATGAGCCAGGCGCTGTCGACCATGGTCGAGCACATCCGCCGCGCTTCGGAAGAGGTCAATAGCCGTGCGCAGGCGCTGTCCGGTTTGTCCGGCGGTGCGTATGAGGGCATGGAGCAGCAGTCGGGCGAAATCACCAGCATGGCCGGCGCCGTGGAAGAGTTCAGCGCGACGTCGTTGAACATCGCCGACAACATGGGCGCGACCCAGCGCCTGGCGCAGGAAAACGCTCAGCAAACGCAGATCGGCCGCAGCTCGATGGAAGAAGCGTCGTCGTCGCTGGAGCAGATCGCCGGTGCGCTGAACAGCACCGCCAGCGTGATCAACACGCTGGGGCAGCGCTCTCAGGAAATCGGCGGAATTGTCGGTGTGATCACCTCGATCGCCGAGCAGACCAACCTGCTGGCACTCAACGCTGCCATCGAAGCCGCGCGTGCCGGTGAACAAGGTCGCGGTTTTGCCGTGGTCGCGGACGAAGTGCGCAGCCTCGCCTCGCGTACCCGTCAGGCGACCGATGAAATCTCCAGCATGATCCACAGCATCCAACAGGAAACCGGCAACGCGATCAGCACTATGGAACAGGGCAACGTGCTGATGCAGGAAGGCCTGTCGCGCAACGCCAATGTCGCCTCGGCGCTGGCGCGGATCGACGAGCAGAGCCGTTCGGCAGGCCAGCAGTTCGCCGCGATCACCACCGCCACTCAGGAGCAGAGCAGCACTGCTACGTTGCTGAGCAGCAATTTGCAGAGCATCGCACTGGCCAACAGTGAGCAGCGTGAGGTGGTGTCGAACCTGGCTGTCACCGCGAAAGAGCTGGAGAAGCTGGCGGCGGATCTGCGTTCCGAGGTTGATCGCTTCCGTTGATGCGTCTTTGAAACAGCTACCGCGAGCAGGCTCGCTCCCACAGTTTTCGGTGTGATTCACAAAGGTTGTGAAATCCGGAAACCCCAGTGGGAGCGAGCCTGCTTGCGAATGCTTTTCTCCCGCCTCTTCTTTGCACTTGCTGAAACGTTTCCGCAGCGCTATAAAAATGGCACAACTCCAATAAAGGCTGCTGCCATGACCCCGCTCAAACTCCTCGTCGCCCTCGGCGCATTCTCTGCCGCTTCTCATGCCATGGCTTGGGACTATGTCCTGCTCGACGCCAACACTCCGGCAAAAAACCGGACGATCACCAGTGAGCAACTCGGTGTAAAAACCGCCAAACCGTTTTCCGTGACCTTGCGTACTCTGCATGGCGGTCGTCAGGAGGGCGTCAGCATCGTCGACATCGATAACGGCACGATGAAACTCTCGGTGGTGCCAACCCGTGGCATGAACGTGTTGCAGGCTTCGGTGGGCGACGTGCGCATGGGCTGGGATTCGCCGGTCAAGGACGTGGTCAACCCAGCGTTCATCGAACTCAACGGTCGCGGTGGTCTGGGCTGGCTGGAAGGCTTCAATGAGCTGGTCACCCGTTGCGGTTACGAGTGGGTTGGCCATCCCGGCATGGACAACGGCGAACTGCTGACCCTGCACGGTCGCGCCGCCAACATCCCGGCCAGCACCGTCACTTTGCACATCGACGAGAAGCCGCCGTATGCCATCACGCTGCGTGGCGAGCTGAAAGAGCAGGCATTCAAGAAAGTCGATTTCTCGGTAGCGACCGAACTGGTCACCGAACCGGGCAGCGCAAGCTTCGCCCTTAACGACACTCTGACCAACAACGGCGACTATGCGAAGGAATATCAGGCGCTGTATCACAGCAATTTCAGCACGCCGTTTCTTGAGCAAGGGGCAAAATTCGCTGCGCCGGTGAAGCAGGTATCGCCGTTCAACGACAAGGCCAAGGGTGACCTGCCCGACTGGCAGACCTATCGCGCGCCAACCAAGGACTACGACGAAACTGTCTACAACGTCGTGCCGTATGCGGACGCCAAGGGTGACACCTTGACTGTGTTGCACAACAAGGCCGGTAGTCTCGGCGTATCCGTTGGCTTCAACACCGAGCAGTTGCCGGTGTTCTCGCTGTGGAAAAACACCGACACCCAGGGGCAGGGCTACGTCACCGGGCTGGAGCCTGGGACGAGTTTTTCCTATAACCGTCGCTATCAGCGGCCGTTGAATCTGGTGCCGACCATCGCCCCAAAACAGCACAAGCAGTTCCAGATCAGCTACAGCCTGTTGGCGGATAAAGCTGCGGTGGATAACGCCTTGAAGCGTGTGACCGATATTCAGGCCGGGCGTGATACCGAAGTGCGTCAGGCACCGCTGGTTGATCTGACCGAGCATTAAGGTGTCGCCGGCCGGTATTGCAGTGCCTCGGCCAGATGCTCGCGGGTAATCGCATCGGCCTGCTCAAGATCCGCCAGTGTGCGCGCGACCTTGAGCAGGCGATGCGCCGAGCGCAGCGACAGGATCAGTCGCTCGCATGCCGCCTCCAGCCATTTCTCGTCAGCTGTGGATAACTTGCAGTGACGCTTGAGCCCCGGCAGATCGAGAAACGCATTGGCACAGCCCTGACGCTTCTGCTGTCGTTCGCGAGCCTCGGCCACCAGAGCCGCAGCGCTGGCGCTGTTTTCGCCGGGCTTGGCTGCCGGATTCAACGCGGTTGCCTCCCGCGCCACGGTCAGGTGCAGATCGATCCGGTCCAGCAGCGGCCCTGACAGCTTGTTGCGATAGCGCTGGACCATGTCCGGTGTGCACGAGCATTTGCCGCTCGGTTCGCCAAGATATCCACAGGGACACGGATTCATCGCGGCAACCAATTGAAATCGCGCGGGGAAACGTACGCGATCCTTGGCCCGCGCGATGACGATATGTCCCGACTCCAAAGGCTCGCGTAAAACTTCCAACACCTTGCGATCAAACTCCGGCAACTCATCGAGAAACAGCACGCCATGGTGGGCGAGGGTGATCTCGCCGGGTTGCGGTTTCGAGCTGCCACCGACCAATGCCGGCCCTGAAGCCGAATGGTGTGGTTGGCGGAAGGGGCGTTGCGGCCAGTGAGTCAGAGGCACCCCGCTGGCGACCGATTGAATCGCTGCCACTTCCAGCGCCTCACATTCGGAAAGCGGTGGCAGTAATCCTGGCAGACGACTGGCCAGCAGCGTCTTGCCGGTTCCCGGAGGCCCGCTGAACAACAAGTTGTGCGCCCCCGCTGCGGCAATCAGCAATGCGCGTTTTGCGGCTGTTTGACCCTGCACTTCGTTGAGGTCGGGATAGGGCTTGGCAGCGTGCATCAAACCATCGGAAACGTAAGGCTCGACCGGCGTGTGCCCATTGAAATGCGCCACCGCTTCCAGCAAATGATCGACCGCAAACACCTTGAGCCCGGATGCCAGGCACGCCTCTTCTGCATTCGCTCGAGGCACCACCAGCGCCCGCCCGGCCTTGCGCGCCGCCAGTGCCGCCGGCAGCACACCACGCACCGGCCGCACGGCACCCGACAGCGCCAACTCACCCAGACATTCCACCTCGTCCAGGGTCAGGCAGGGCACCTGCACACTCGCCGACAGAATCCCCAAAGCAATCGCCAGATCAAACCGCCCGCCATCCTTGGGCAGGTCCGCCGGCGCCAGATTCAAGGTGATCCGCCGCGCCGGAAATTGCAGTCCGGAATTGATGATCGCGCTGCGTACGCGATCCTTGCTCTCCTTCACCGCCGCTTCAGGCAGGCCGACCATGGTCAGCGACGGCAGACCGTTGGCCAGATGGACTTCGACGGTAACAGCGGGGGCTTCCACGCCAATCTGGGCGCGACTGTGGACAATGGAGAGGGACATGGTCGTTCCTTGAGTTGAATCGGGGGCCGCTTCCTGCGGGTTTTTGAAGGATAGTTGAGCCGGGTTTCAGTGCTGAAATAGAGGTTTACAAGACGTATCAAGACCCGATGGGCTGTCAGTGCTTGCCTGAATTGGAGCGTTGACTCTCGCTCGGCATTGACGGATCCTCCCGCTCGAGGACTGCAACTGCGCATTCGTTGGGACTGGGCACCAGTAAAAGCTCCCCCGCATTTTTGGCAGCAGAGAAAGCTGGTTTCTCTGAAGTAGTGACGACGGGCCAGCTCGTCGGATTCTGAACCCATGGTTGCAAAGCCAGGAGCTAAAGAATCGCTGCGACTACTCCTCCAAACACAAAAAAGGCGTCCTATGGACGCCTTTTTATTTTTGACTCAGGATCTTCTACCGGCCAGCGGGCCGCTTGGCTCAAGCTCTGGCCCACACGTAACAGCAACTTCAATAAATCGCCGTTGGTTGGCTGACATATCCCCAGCCAACCGGAGTGCTTCGAGATGTAGTTCAACAATCTGAAGAAGCTTTGCCTTTCGCTTTTTTGGGCTCATACGCACCTCGTACGATTGGGTTGTTGATTTCGATGTTATTGACCGTTCACAGAAATGACAAGCCGGTTGGTATGGTCGAATTCGAACCCCAGTTTCCGGTAGTAAAAGACAACATTCGGATCAGGATCCTGAATTTCGATTTCTTTGCATCCTAGCGCTCGCGCATAGTGATCTGCGACAAGCAGAGCAATCGGCGCGATCCTGCCGCGAAGCGGGTGCGCCCTGTCCGGATGCCCTTCCAACAGAATAATCTTTAAGCAGATAGAGCTTGCGCGCGGGGTCGCATAGCACATGCCGCAAAGAATCTGTTTGAACCATATCGCCAAATCCAGACCTTTCGCATCTTTACTTTTCCAGTCTGCAACGTCATCCCAAGGGAAAATTGTTGGCCCCTCCCAGAGAAAGTATTGCTTTATCGCTGCTGGGGTAATTGGCTCAAACTTGACCGCTGCTGCATCAATATTTGGGATTCTCGGGGCAATGTTCTTTATAAAGAATTTGTAGGCGATCTTTCGCGAGTTTGATCTGAATGTCTGGTTGCGAAGATCCGTTGCTTTGCCTTTTCTTCTCATTGTTTTCATCTGTTTGGATCTGGTCGCAGAAGATAGCCAGCAGAGAGGGGGCAGCGAAATCAGACGTGGGGGACGCGTTTTGTAGGACGTTACTTCTGTGAGTGGAGGATTTCGGAGTAGGGGGGGCGAGTTAACGAAGACACAAAACAGGTCATTTCAGTGATATCACTGAAATGACCGTTGGTGAGGTTGCAGCGCAAAAATTCAGATCAATTGCAGAGCCTTTCTCCACCATGAGTTCACAACCGTGCGGTTTGCTTGTTCTCGCTCCGTCACCATGTGTGGTACATCCTGCAACCGTATCCACGGCTGGTTATTCCAGTGCAGCAAACTCAACGTCATGTCCGGCCAACTGAGCAAGCTGAGATGTGGGCGTTCGCTTGTGCTGGGGAGTTGGGCGTCGCGCAGTGTGGGGATGACTTGGTGGGTGAGCCATTCGCGCAGCGCTCGGTATTCGGGACAGTAGTGGTAGACGAGGAGGGCGTAGATGCCTGATTCGCTGATCAGCAGGGTGTTTTCGATCTGGTTGTGGATCAGGGTTTTGCGGGTTTGGTATTGGTCGGGGTCGAGTTTTCGCAGCATGCGTTCGTTGAGGTAGATGTGCAGCAGGCGGCTCAGGTCTCGGGCGCAGAACCAGGGTTGGTTCTGAATGAGGAGTGCGTTGAGGGGGAGTTTGTGGCGGGTGAAGATGCTAGGTTTCAGGTAGTTTTCGTCCATGGTTCAGTTCTCGAATTCAAGTGAAGAAAACTGCTTCTGTTCGTCGCCAAACGAAAAGGGTGGCAGCTATGCGCGGGTTGGCGAACCGGTGAATTCGAAACCGGCAGACCCTGAGGTCTCCCACGCAAAGCCGCCATAACTCGTTGAGAGAAAAAACCTCTGTGTGAGTTTAGTTGCATTGCGTCAAATTCGATCCAGGTCGCCAAACCCGGTGCTGAACATTCAGCATCGGATGAGCTTAGAAACCTGGGCTTTTCGGCGCAATCGGACGGCGGTGGTGCAGGTTGTAGGACGTTGCGGGGATGGTTGAAGGGCTGAAGATCAAAAGATCGCAGCCTTCGGCAGCTCCTACAGGGGACGCGAATTATTCAGCGGGCGGTGTCAGCTTCGCTTCCATCTCGGCAACCTTGGCTTCGAGGCTTTCGAGGCGGGCGCGAGTACGCGCCAGCACTACCATCTGACTATCGAACTCTTCCCGGCTGACCAGATCGAGTTTGCTGAAGGCACTTTGCAGCAGCATTTTGAACTGGCTTTCGATTTCGGCTTTCGGCAGCGGGGTGTCGCCGCTGAAGAGGCGGGAGGCGGTGCCGCTCAGGGCGTCGAGGAAGTCTTTGGGCGCGAGCATGGGAAATGTCCTGGAAACAATGGCCGGCAGTGTATCACGCAGTGTCTATAGTCAATCCCGTTGCACGGATGCACGCTTTTCGCGCAGGGGGACGGACGGTGGCGCACCGTTGTTGTGCGTATCGGCAAAAGCTTTTCTGCCCGAGCGCTTGCAACAGGTGCCAAGCGATTGAAATGCAGGGTTTTTGCCGAGCTGGCAAGGTTTCTGCTTAGTCACCCTCGACCCATGCACTGATGCAGTCGCTGTGACGAATGCAGTGCGGCAGACGAAGCGGGGAGTTTCGTCTGATGCGGTTAGCTGGCGTCAACGATGCGTTACAAAGCCAGGCACTGCGCTTAGACTTGAGACGGGTTTGTTTTCCTGGGGCAAGTCCACCAATTCGGGAGAGAGTTTCATGAAGCTAGTCACTGCCATCATCAAGCCGTTCAAGTTGGACGACGTGCGCGAGTCGCTGTCCGAAATCGGCGTGCAGGGCATTACCGTCACTGAAGTCAAAGGCTTCGGCCGGCAGAAGGGTCACACCGAGCTGTATCGCGGCGCGGAATATGTGGTCGATTTTCTGCCCAAGGTGAAAATCGACGTGGCCATCGACGACAAGGATCTGGATCGGGTTATCGAGGCGATAACCAAAGCGGCCAACACCGGCAAGATCGGTGACGGCAAGATCTTCGTGGTCAATCTGGAACAGGCGATCCGCATCCGTACCGGCGAAACCGATACCGACGCGATCTAAGCGCCGCCACAAACCCAACGCCCCAGGAGAAAACAATATGACTCTGCGTAAATTCGCAGGGCTAGGCGCCCTGTTGTCCATCGTAATGCCCGGCATCGCCATGGCGGCAGACGAAGTGGCAGCGCCAGTCCTCAATTCCGGCGACACCGCCTGGATGCTCACCTCGACAGCGCTCGTGCTGTTCATGACCATCCCCGGTCTGGCGCTGTTCTACGGCGGTATGGTTCGCTCGAAAAACATTCTTTCCGTGCTGATGCAGTGCTTCGCCATTACCGGCCTGATCAGCATCCTGTGGGTCATTTATGGCTACAGCATTGCCTTCGACACCACCGGCATGGAACAGGGCGTCGTCAACTTCAATTCGTTCTTCGGCGGCATGGGCAAGGCGTTCCTCGCTGGTGTCACGCCTTCGAGCATCACCGGCCCGGCGGCGCTGTTCCCTGAGGCGGTGTTCATCACCTTCCAGATGACCTTCGCGATCATCACCCCGGCGCTGATCGTCGGTGCGTTCGCCGAGCGTATGAAGTTCTCCGCGATGCTGATTTTCATGGGCATCTGGTTCACGCTGGTTTATGCACCGATCGCGCACATGGTCTGGTCCGGTAACGGCGGCCTGATGTGGGACTGGGGCGTGCTCGACTTCGCTGGCGGCACCGTGGTGCACATCAACGCCGGTATCGCCGGTCTGGTCGCGTGCCTGGTACTGGGCAAGCGCAAAGGCTTCCCGACCACACCGATGGCTCCGCATAACCTCGGCTACACGCTGATGGGCGCGGCGATGCTGTGGGTCGGCTGGTTCGGGTTCAACGCCGGTTCCGCTGCAGCCGCCAACGGCACTGCCGGTATGGCCATGCTGGTTACCCAGATCGCCACTGCCGCTGCGGCACTGGGCTGGATGTTTGCCGAGTGGGTCACCCACGGCAAGCCAAGCGCACTGGGCATTGCTTCGGGTGTGGTCGCCGGTCTGGTCGCGATCACTCCGGCCGCTGGCACTGTAGGCCCGATGGGTGCACTGGTGATCGGTCTGGCCGCAGGCGTGGTGTGCTTCTTCTGCGCCACCACCCTGAAACGCAAACTCGGCTATGACGACTCCCTGGATGCCTTCGGCGTGCACGGTATCGGCGGTATCCTCGGCGCGATCCTCACTGGTGTGTTTGCCGCACCGGCACTGGGCGGCTTCGGCACCGTGACTGACATCGGCGCGCAGGTCTGGATTCAGATCAAAGGCGTCGGCTTCACGGTGATCTACACCGCGATCGTGACTTTCATCATCCTCAAGGTGCTGGACGCCGTCATGGGTCTGCGCGTAACCGAGGAAGAAGAGTCGGTCGGCCTCGATCTGGCACAACACAACGAACGCGGCTACAACCTGTAAGTACGCGCGATAAAAAAACTGCCCGGTTCGCCGGGCATTTTTTTGTCCGGGATTTGTCATTCAAGGTGCGGCTGAAAGGATTTTTCTTACGGCTTTGGTCGTCTTTACGACGAGGCTTTTTCTGCGGGCAATCGCTTACATCGCTGCAGGAATATTAGGGCCTTTGTTTTTTTTCAGAGCACGCTAGAATGCGCCCCGAACGAGCGGAGAACTGTATGTGGCAACAGACTCTGATAACCCTGCGGGCAAGGCCCCGGGGCTTTCATCTGGTGACGGACGAGTTGCTCGCAGGCTTGCCTGAACTCAAGGCCTGTCGGGTCGGTCTGTTGCATTTGTGGCTGCAGCACACGTCGGCATCGTTGACCATCAACGAGAACGCCGATCCGGCAGTTCGTCGCGACTTCGAACGATTTTTCAATCGTCTGATCCCACAAGGAACAGACGGCTACGAGCACAACGACGAAGGCCCGGATGATCTCCCGGCGCACTTCAAGGCCAGCGTGCTCGGTTGCCAGGTCAGTCTGCCGGTTGCGGCAGGGCGGCTGGCACTGGGTACCTGGCAAGGGATTTATCTGGGCGAGCACCGTGATCATGGCGGTGCCCGTAAAGTCCTCGCCACCTTGCACGGTGAACAGGCATGAGCCGCTGCCGGGCAGCGGCAGAAGATTTTTCAACGGCGGCTTCGACAGCCGCCAAAGCTGGTCTATAACTAATCTGCTTTTGGCAAGTCATGAGGTAGAACATGAGCGACGATGATCTGGAAAACGACGACCTCGAAGTAGGCGACGAAGACGAGGCCGAGGAAGGCCTGGAAGCGGCAGCGGAAGACGTTACCGAAGACGATGGCGGTGACGACACGCCGGCCCCGGCTGCCAAAGGCAAAGCCAAGGCTGCGGTCTCGGTCGACGAGTTGCCGAGCATCGAAGCCAAGAACAAGGAGCGCGACGCCCTGGCCAAGGCCATGGAAGAATTCCTTGCGCGCGGCGGCAAGGTGCAGGAAGTGGAGGCCAACGTGGTCGCCGATCCGCCCAAGAAGCCGGATAACAAGTACGGCAGCCGCCCTATCTGAGGCGCGTCGCTCGCTTGCTGAAAAAGCCCGCCGTCGCTGCGGGCTTTTTTATGCCTGAAATAAAGGTTGTGAAGGCAATGCAGACCCTGTGGGAGCTGGCTTGCCAGCGATAGCTGCCTGTGAGACAACATTGATGTTGAATGTGCTGGCCTCTTCGCTGGCAAGCCAGCTCCCACAGGGAATGAAGTTAATTCAGGGTCAGTGTTGCTCATTCCAGCGCGAGAGCACGGCGGGCAATTCGGTCAGGCTGCGAATTTCCGCATCCGGCAAGCGCTCCGCCTCCCAGACCTTGCCTGTCGGGTTGAACCACACCGCGCGCAACCCCGCCTGCTGCGCCCCGGCGATGTCATCGCCGGGATGATCGCCGACATGCACCGCCGCTTCAGCACCCACACCACCGCGCTGCAACGCTTCATGAAACAGCCGCGCATCCGGTTTGGCGATGCCGATGTCTTCGGCACACAAGGCGAACCTGAAGTAATCCGCCAGCCCCAGCCGGCGCACGTCGGCATTGCCATTGGTGACCACGCCGAGGGCGTAATGATTGGCGAGCAGCTCCAGCAGCGGCTCGACCTCCGGGAACACTTCGATCTGATGCCGCGCATGCAGGAACACTTCAAAAGCCTTGTCAGCCAGCTCCGACGCTTCGCCGTGGGCATACCCGGCTTCTTCCAGCGCATGGAGCAGCACACGTCGGCGCAGCGCGCTGATGCGGTGTTTGAGGCCCGGTTCGCCCGCCAGCACTCGCTCGCGAATCGACCACAAATGCTCCACCGGCACCGCGCCCAGGTTCGACGCATGCTCGCTCAGCCATTCGCGCAACACGGTTTCAGCGCTGGCGATCACCGGCGCGGTATCCCACAAAGTGTCGTCGAGGTCGAAGGTGATCAACTGAATGCTCATGAATCATCGCCTTTCATGCGTTTGGCCCGGGGATGGGCGCTGTCGTAGACCGCCGCCAGATGCTGGAAGTCGAGGTGGGTATAGATCTGCGTGGTTTTGATATCGGAGTGGCCGAGCAATTCCTGCACCGCGCGCAGATCCTGTGAAGACTCGAGCAAATGGCTGGCGAACGAGTGCCGGAGCATGTGCGGATGCAGGTTCTGCCCCAGTTCGCGCTCGCCAGCCAGTTTGACCCGCACCTGAATCGCGCGCGGGCCGAGACGCCGACCTTGCTGGCTGACAAAAACCGCATCGTCCGCCGGGTTGGTCATGGCTCTAAGCGGCAACCAGTGTTCCAAGGCTTCGCGGGCCTTGGTGCCAACCGGCAACAGTCGGGTCTTGCTGCCCTTGCCGAGCACCTGAACCATGCCGTCGGCGAGGTCGAGTTGATCGAGATTGAGCCCGGTCAGCTCGGACAGGCGCAGGCCAGAAGAATAGAACAGCTCAAGAATCGCCTGATCACGCCGGGCGAGAAAATCGTCCTCGACCGCACCTTCCAGCAGCTGCAATGCGCGGTCGGTATCAAGGGTTTTCGGCAGGCGTCGTTCGCCTTTCGGTGGGGCCAGGCCAGTGGCCGGGTCGTGGTCGCACAGGCCTTCGCGATTCAAATAGTGATAGAGCCCGCGTACCGCCGAGAGCAGGCGGGCGAGGCTGCGCGAGGACTGGCCTTGCGCATGCAACCGGGCAATCAGGCTGCGCAGGCGCTGGATGTCCAGCGCGGCCCAGCTGCCGATGTTCTGCTTGATGCACCAGCCAAGGACTTTATCGAGGTCGCGGCGATAAGCCGACAGGGTGTGCGGCGACACCTGCCGCTCACTGCGCAGATGTTCGCAGTAAGCGTCCAGTTGTCGTTCCATGGTCAGCGTACCGAGCGCAGCGAGCTGTTGACCCGTGGCAGCACGCGGCCCATGACCTCGGCGATGTAGCTGAGGAACAGGGTGCCGACCGAGCTCTTGTAGTGCTGCGGGTCACGGCTGGCGATCGCCAGAATGCCGTGAATGCCCTGATGGCTGATGGCAACCACGGCGGTCGAGCCGATCTGCTGGCGCTGTTCTTCGCCGAAGAGGAAATCCAGCTCATGTTCACGGAGGCTGCCGCTGACGCTTTTGCCTTCGGTGAGCAGGCCGCCGATCGCGGTTTGCGCGTCGGCGTGAGTCACCCAGCGGCCGACCGGTGCGGGGTTGTCGCCGAGCAGGATAAGGCTGACGAAAGGCACCTGGAAATCCTGACGCAGGCTGTCCTCAACGCTGATGACCACGTCTTCCAGGGTCGATGCATCCATCAGCGCGAGAATCAGGCGGCGGGTTTTTTCAAACAGGCGATCGTTGTCACGAGCCACGTCCATCAGATGCGAAAGGCGATGGCGCATCTCGATATTGCGGTCGCGCAGGATGGTCATCTGCCGCTCGACCAGCGACACGGTGTCGCCGCGTCGGTGCGGAATGCGCAACGAGGGCAGCAGCTCTTCGTGCTCGACGAAGAAGTCCGGATGAGCCTCCAGGTAGGCGGCAACTGCGGCTGCCTCGAGGCTCTCGGACGCTGATTCGTCGGCTGGTCGGGCGGGTACCTGTGGCTTGTCGGTCATGATTTCTGCTCGCTCAAAGACGCACTTGTCCTTCGTATACACGCACTGCCGGACCGGTCATCAATACCGGTTCGCCCGGGCCGGCCCACTCGATGGACAGACGCCCGCCGGGCAGGTCGATCAACAGCGGCGAATCCATCCACCCCTGACTGATGGCCGCCACCGCCGCCGCACAGGCGCCGGTGCCGCAGGCCTGGGTTTCCCCGGCGCCGCGCTCCCAAACACGCAGTTGCGCGCGATGGCGATCGATGACCTGAAGGAAGCCGACATTGACCCGCGCCGGAAAGCGCGGGTGGTGTTCGATCTTCGGCCCCAGTTCATGCACCGGTGCGCTGTTGATGTCGTCCACGCGAATGACCGCATGGGGATTGCCCATCGACACGGCGGCCAGTTCGACCGTGGTGCCATCGACTTCCAGCTGATAGCTGCTGGCCTGGGCCGGCGCCTGGAATGGAATGTCTGCCGGCACCAGGCGCGGCGCGCCCATGTTGACGCCGATCTGGCCGTCGTTACGCACGTCCAGTTCGATGATGCCGCCCTTGGTCTCGACGCGGATCTGCCGCTTGGCGGTCAGACGCTTGTCGAGCACGAAGCGGGCGAAGCAGCGCGCACCGTTGCCGCACTGCTCCACTTCCGAGCCGTCGGAGTTGAAGATCCGGTAGCGAAAGTCCACGTCCGGGTTGCTCGGCGCTTCGACGATCAGCAACTGGTCGAAACCGATACCGGTGTGGCGATCGCCCCATTGCTTGGCGTGTTTGGGCTGAATGTGCGCGTGCTGGCTGACCAGGTCGAGGACCATGAAGTCGTTGCCCAGGCCGTGCATTTTGGTAAAACGCAGCAGCATGGGTTACTCCGGCAGCAGGCTTTCGCCGGCAAACAGCTCGGCCACGGTTTCGCGGCGACGCACTTCAAAAACCTGATCACCATCCACCAGCACCTCGGCAGCACGGCCACGGGTGTTGTAGTTGGAACTCATGACAAAACCGTAGGCGCCGGCCGAATGCACCGCCAGCAGATCGCCTTCTTCCAGCGCCAGCTCGCGGTCCTTGGCGAGGAAGTCGCCGGTTTCGCAGATCGGGCCGACGATGTCGTACTTGCGTGCAGCGCTGTCGCGCGGTTTCACCGCGGTGACGTCCATCCATGCCTGATACAGCGCTGGACGGATGAGGTCGTTCATCGCCGCATCGACGATGGCGAAATCCTTGTGCTCGGTGTGCTTGAGGTATTCGACCTGTGTCAGCAACACGCCGCCATTGGCAACGATGAAGCGGCCTGGCTCGAACACCAGCGCCAGATCACGCCCGTCGAGACGTTCGCGCACAGCCTTGATGTAATCGGCAGCCAATGGCGGCTCTTCATCGCGATAACGCACGCCCAAACCACCACCGAGATCGATGTGGCGCAGGTGAATGCCGCAATCGCCGAGGCGGTCGACCAGATCCAGCAGGCGATCGAGCGCATCAATGAACGGCGGCAGGGTGGTCAGTTGCGAACCGATATGGCAGTCAACACCGACCACTTCCAGGTTCGGCAGATGCGCGGCGCGCACGTACACGTCTTCGGCATCGGCAATGGCGATGCCGAACTTGTTCTCTTTGAGACCGGTGGAAATGTACGGGTGGGTGCCGGCATCGACGTCCGGGTTCACGCGCAGCGAAACCGGGGCGCGAACACCCAGCTCGGCGGCGACTACTTGCAGGCGCTCGAGCTCATCGGTGGACTCGACGTTGAAGCAGTGCACGCCGACTTCGAGGGCGCGGCGCATGTCGTCACGGGTCTTGCCGACGCCGGAGAAAACGATCTTGTCGGCGCTGCCACCTGCGGCCAGTACACGTTCCAGCTCGCCTCGGGAAACGATGTCGAAACCGGCGCCGAGACGGGCCAGGACATTCAGCACACCGAGGTTGGAGTTGGCTTTGACCGCGAAGCAGACCAGATGCGGCATGCCGGCCAGCGCATCGGCGTAGGCCAGATATTGCGCTTCGATGTGCGCGCGCGAGTAGACATAGGTGGGCGTGCCGAAGCGGTCGGCGATGGCGGACAGCGCCACACCTTCCGCGAACAGCTCCCCGCCACGGTAGTTAAAAGCGTCCATGGCGATCCCTTAGTAAACGTCGTGCTTATGAGCCTTGGATGGCTGCTTCTGCGAAGACTGGGCTTGTTCGGCCGGGTCCTGATCGTCATCCGGCAGGTACAGCGGGCCTTTTTGACCACAGGCCGAAACGAGGCAGGCAACCGCGACGAGCGCAGCAAGGGAAGAGATCAGGCGCTTCATGGCGAAATCCTTGAAAATGCGTTAATTGCGCCGGAGTATACCGGCCACCCGGCAGCTTGCCTATGCGAGGGGGTTCCCGTCCGGCGGGGCTCCTGTGATGCGCATCATCCCTGTGGGAGCGAGCCTGCTCGCGAAGGCGTCGGCAAATTCAACAGGCTCGTTGCCTGACACACCGCTTTCGCGAGCAGGCTCGCTCCCACGGGGGCGGTGCTGGATGGGCCGACAGGTGCTTGGTCGTTAATCTTTGCAATCGGTCGGCAGCGTCCGTATCTTTCGGCGCTTGAGCCTGATCAGACATTTTTGAGGTTGCCGCAATGAGTTTGTCCGAAGCCCGTTTCCACGATCTGGTCGATGCTACCCAGCAGACGCTGGAAGATATCTTTGATGACAGCGACCTGGATATCGACCTGGAGAGCTCGGCAGGTGTCTTGACCGTCAAGTTCGAAAATGGCTCGCAGCTGATCTTCAGCCGCCAGGAGCCGTTGCGTCAGCTGTGGCTGGCGGCCGTGTCCGGTGGTTTCCACTTCGACTATGACGAAGAAAGCGAGCGCTGGATGTGCGACAAGAGCGAAGAGCAATTGGGCGAAATGCTGCAGCGCCTCGTCAAGCAGCAGGCTGGCGCCGAATTCGATTTCGAAGGTCTGTGATTCGTGACGGATGCCGCGCCTGTTCGCCCGCCGAAACCGCTCTACAGCAACGTCAGCCCGGCGGTGCCTTCGCCCTGCACCGGCGTATGCCGACTGGACGAACAGAAAGTCTGTCTCGGCTGTGCGCGCCACGTCGAGGACATTCGCGAGTGGCGCTCGGCGGATGATCAGCGGCGCCGGGTGATTTGCCAGCAGGCTACCGCACGAAAATCCCAAGCCTGTTGATATCGTGGCGAGGGGATTTATCCCCGTTGGGTCGCGTAGCGGCCCCAAAATCTATACGGCTGCTGCGCAGCCGAACGGGGATAAATCCCCTCGCCACAAGGGTTTCACCCAGGCAAAAAAGGGCGTGACTTGTATATTTTTTGAGCTGTGATAGTGTCCGCGAACGCCTCAAACCACCGAGGCACGGTGAAAACCCCGTCTTTTTTGGCGGGGTTTTGCTTTTTTTGTGCAGAAGAAAGGAGTCTGCCTGGATCATGACCGCACCTTCCATCACCCTTACCCGTCTGGACGTGCAACGTCTGGAGCGCCTGATCGACAGCCTGAGCGACAAAGACCAGGCTGCGCCGGGCGTGATTGCGCTGCAAACCGAGCTGGACCGCGCCGATACCGTGGTCGGCCACGATGAAGTGCCCGCCGATGTCGTGACCATGAATTCCCGCGTGCATTGCCGCGAAGAAGGCAGTGGCAAGGATTACCACCTGACGCTGGTCTATCCCAAGGACGCCAACGCCGACGAAGGCAAAATTTCCATTCTGGCGCCGGTCGGCAGTGCGCTGCTGGGCCTGAAGGTCGGTCAGCATATCGATTGGCCGGCGCCGGGCGGCAAATCGCTGAAACTGACCTTGCTGGAAGTGGAATCGCAACCGGTCAACGGCGGCGCCTTTCCCGAATAAATCCCCGCTTCAAACCTGTTCGAGCGCTTCATTCAACGAGCGCTCCAGGTCCGCCTTGTAGCGCAGATACAGATTGCTTGAACTGTGCCCGTCACCGAGCAGACCCGACAGGTCGAGGTCGGTGATGTAGCAGCGATAACGCTCGGTCTCGCGACGCTGCTCGACGATCTCCCGGGCGACCACGCTGAACAACTGGTCGCCATGCTCCAGCTCGCTGAATTCCCGCTGATTGCAGTACAAGGTGACCTGCACTTCGCCGGGTGCGGCTTTGCCGATGATTGCCTGCACGTCGTAGAACGGTTTGTTCACCGGGGTCTGCGGTGCTGGTCGGGTTTCGACCCTGCGCGAGCGCCCCGGGCCTGACGGCAACAGCTGGTAATACAAAGTCTCGGGGCTGCCCGCAGGGCCACCGTCCATCGGCAATTGCGCTTCACGGCGGTACTGGATCGATTGCAGAAAACGCTGCAGCGGCACCAGCAGACTCTGCTCGTCGTGGTACGGCAGATGTTGTTGCCACAGCGCATTGAATTCATCCAGCACGTACAGCTCCGCCTGCTGTTCACTGATGCGATAGAACACTTGAATGCACTCCGGCTGACCCATCGGCAGGATCAGCGCCAGATCGTGATCTTCCAGCGCCATCGGGTCGAGGTGCAGCGGGCTGTAGCGCGGTTGTTCTTCGCCCAGATAATCGAGCAGCGCCGGCAGGGTGGCGAGGGCGACATGGTTGACCTGACCCGGCACCAGCTCCAGCACGTGATAGTGCTGCTGCACCTGAATCAGGTAGCGGTGATTCAGCTCGCTGAGCAACAGGGTCTGCGCGGTGTCGACGATTTCCTCAACGCGGCGGGCAATGAATTGCGCGCGGTTGTGGCAGAAGCAGCGCACTTTCAGCGAAGGCTGCACCGGGCCGCGCGGCAGGTTGTTGAGGTAATCGCGCAGGCAGTCGAGCAGCGCATGCGGGCCGTCGAAACGATTGACCAGCACTTCGTTCCAGCTGTTGAGCGTGACCTGATCGAGGGTCAGCACCAGGTTCTCGCGCACACCGGCATAGCTCAGCGAGTCGGTGCGCTCGGTGGTCATCAAAATGTTCAGATCACGGTGATGCTTGAGCGGATCGACGCCGACGTTGATCAGCAGCAGCACTTCGCTGGGCACGGCGGCGCGCAGCAAGGGCTCTTCGGCGACGGTGGACAAGGGCAGGGCGATGCACTGCTGCAGGCTGCCGAGCAGGTTGAACAGCTCGAACTCGCTCAAGTCGCTGGTGCCCGGATGCAGGGCCAGGCGGGTGCTGCTGTCGATCACGCCGTTGCGGTGGCACCAGGTCAGCAGTTCAAGTAGCTCGCGACTGCGCTTGATCGGCGCGAAATGTTCCCACTCCAGCGCCGTCAGGCTGCCGTTGTACAAACCCCACTGGGTCTGCCCCGGCTCCTTTTTGTTCGGCGACTGCACCAGGGTCAGGGTATCTTCGGCCAGGTCCGGGGCGATGCCCGGATTGATGAACTCGACCTTGTCGGCCTTGCGCTCGAATGCCGCGTAGAGTCGACGGCCAAGCACATTGAGGTCGCGCTTGTTGATCAGGCTGACAGTCTGTTCGCTGCGGGCGAACTGGGTCAGGAAGCGATAGCTGTAATTGAGTTCGTTGACCAGCGCGCGGCGCTCGGCGCTGACCTGGCGGACTTTCCACTGACTGCGGCTGTCGAGCAGCGCCAGTTGCCGCTGATCCCAGTGCCACTCGCCGGCCAGGCGTTCGAGCAGTGCGCGTTGCCAACCCTGACTGCGGCTGTTGCCGGTGAGCTTGCGGTTGACCTTCAGATACAGCGCGCGGCGCACCAGCTCAAGACGTTCCGGCTCGTTGCGGGCGATCAGGTATTCCTCGATACGCCGGTACACGACCATGTACGGGTCAAGCTCATCGAGATCGAGCTGATTGGCGAACACGGCTTTCTTGAAGCGCAGGCTCAGGCACTGCACTTGCGGATGTTCGCTGGCGTACACCTCGGTCAGCAGCAGTTTGAGCACCGACTTGTAGGGCGACTCGATGCCTTTGAACAACTGCCACAATCCGGCACCGATGAATTCCCCGGGCGGAATGGTCGCCATCGGCCCGAGATCGAGGGTTTCATCGGCGCGAATAAAGCGTTTAGACAGCAGGGTGTGGGTGTAAGCGTCGTAGGCTGTTTCTTCATAGACTGGCACCAGCCACCAGATCGGCGTGCGCCCGGCCAGCCAGATCGCCGTGCGATAAAACTCGTCGAGCAGCAGATAGTGCTGGGTGCTGCCGCAGTTTTCCGAACTGAGCTGAGCATCACGTTCGCCTTTGACGAAGCGCGCCGGGTCGATCAGGAAGAAATGCGCTTCGGCACCCTGGCTCGCGGCCCAGGTTTCCAGCAACTGGCATTTCTTGCGTAGCTCGGCGAGTTCGCTTTCGCTCAGATCTGGGGCATGGCAGACCCACACATCCATGTCGCTCTGATCGGCCTGTGCCAGCGTGCCGAGGCTGCCCATCAGGAACAAACCGTGAATCGGTCGCGGCGGGTTGCTGCCATGGCGCGGTTTGTAAGAAAACGAGCGGGTCAGGCGCTGCGCCTCGGTCAGCGCATTGGCGTCCGGCTCATAATTCGAGAGACCGGCCGGCGTACTGCCCGAGACATAGCCGGGCAGCAACGGATGATTGACGTGAAAGAACAGCGGCAACAGCGTCAGCACGCTTTGCTGGCGCGTCGACAAACCTTCGAGGGCGCGGCCGAGGCGGCCTTCATTGAGTTTGAGAAAACGGGCGCGCAGTTGGCTGAGTACCTTGCGGTCGATGCCTTCGTCCAGGTCGGGGCGGATTTCGTGGGTGCGCGTCATGTCAGCTCAAACCGGCTTGCAGGCTCGGACGTAGAGGGTCTCGGAATGGCCGCAGTTTAGCCTCTGCGCAGCAGGAGGTTTAAGCTGAATTTGTTTTTTGACGTCAGATTTTCATCGGCAGTGATCAGGCTGGCCCGCGGAAATCCCGTGGCAGGAGTTTCCGTGGGCAAAGTCGGAAAAAGTCAGGCGGTTTCCTGCTCTCTCAGAATCGTCAGTACGGTCTGCACGTTTTGCGCGGCATCGCGGCCGAGGCTGGTCAGATAACCGCCATCGGGCTGGTCGGTGAGTTCTTTTTCGAAGAGGCGTTTGGCGGCGGCTATGTGTTTCGGGGCAGCGGTCTGATGAATTTTCAGACCTTCCTGGGAACTGTCCAGGTTGAAGAGTGCAAGGACTTCCAGTTCGGCAACCAACTCAGGGGTAAGCGACATAAGGACTCCAGACTTTCTAGGAATTGGACGACAGCGCCCCTAAGGTGAACCCGCTGGTGCAGCATGTCCAGTGCTCGGATCAGGGGATTTTGTCTTGAGGCGAATTCCAGTGTAGTCCGCATAAAAAAGATCGCAGCCTTCGGCAGCTCCTACAGGAGATTGGTGCAGGAGCTGCCGAAGGCTGCGATCTTTTGATTTTAGAGCTTTTCCGGTGGCAGCTCTGGCAATGCGCGCAAGGCCGCTTCATACCATTCGGTGTTGAACGCGCGGTCTTCATCGAGCATCGCGTCAATCTCATAGGCAAGCACGTGAGCCATGAGGTTGAGGATCTCTTCGCGCTCCATACCGACCAGAGTCAGCTTGTTCAATGTCGCCTTGGCCGCTGGGGGGGTGTCGCTTTCGATTTGGTTCTCGATGGCTTCGATCAGCGTCGCTTCGGTGAATGCTTCTTCGTCGTCATCGTTGACGATATCTGTCGGCTCGCTCATGGCAGGCTCCTCAGGGAAAGGCGCCAGTTTACCCGCATTCAGCGGCGTGATGCTGCTGGCGGGAAACGTCGCGGCGATCTATAAACAGGCACTGCCCACCCCGCACGGCCTGGAGGCTCTGTGATGTTCAAGCTCTACGGATTTGCTGTCAGCAACTACTACAACATGGTCAAACTGGCGCTGCTGGAAAAAGGCCTGCCCTTCGAAGAGGTGACGTTCTACCCGGCGCAAACCCCGGAGTCACTGGCGATCAGCCCGCGCGGCAAGGTCCCGGTGCTGGGCGTCGACGCCGGTTATATCAACGAAACCGCGATCATTCTCGAATACCTCGAACAATCACAAAAGGGCACGCCGCTCCTGCCCAGCGATCCGTTCGAGCGCGCGCAGGTATTGGCGATTGCGAAGGAGATCGAGTTGTACATCGAGTTGCCGGGGCGTGCCTGCTATGGCGAGGCGTTTTTCGGTATGACGTTGCCGGAGGCGATCAAAGAGAAGACCCGGACGGAGCTGCTGCTGGGCTTCGCGGCACTCGGCCGCCACGGCCAGTTCGCCCCGTATGTGGCGGGTGACAGCCTGAGCATTGCCGATTTGTATTTCCTCTACAGCGTGCCGCTGGCCTGTGCGGTCGGGCAGAAGCTGTTCGGGATTGATCTGCTGGCCGAGATGCCGCAGGCGAAGGCGCTGCTGGAGCGGTTAGAGCAGAATCCGCACGTGCAGAAGATTGCGGCGGATAAAGACGCGGCGATGCCGGCGTTTTTGGCGATGATTGCAGCCAAGAAGTGAATTTTGTAGCGCTCTGAAGTCAGTCATCGCTGGCAAGCCAGCTCCCACAGGGCTATGGGTCGAACGCAAAATTGTGTTCCACATAGAACCCTGTGGGAGCGGGCTTGCCCGCGATGCTTCTAGCGGCTGGCCAGCAGGGCCTGACCGCGCGCCACCGCAGCCCTGACCTGCGCCGGCGCAGTCCCGCCGATATGGTCGCGGGCATTCACCGAGCCTTCCAGGGTCAGCACGGCAAACACGTCCTGCTCGATCTGATCGCTGAATTGACGCAGTTCTTCGAGGCTCATCTCGGCCAGATCCTTGCCCGTGTCCACGCCGTATTTCACCGCGTGGCCAACGATTTCATGGCAATCACGGAACGGCAGGCCACGGCGCACCAGATAATCCGCCAGGTCAGTCGCAGTGGAGAAACCGCGCAGTGCCGCTTCACGCATGATCGCGTGTTTCGGCTTGATCGCCGGGATCATGTCGGCAAACGCGCGCAGCGAATCGCGCAGGGTGTCGGCGGCGTCGAACAGCGGCTCCTTGTCTTCCTGATTGTCCTTGTTGTAGGCCAGCGGCTGGCCCTTCATCAGGGTCAGCAGGCCCATCAGCGCGCCGAAGACGCGGCCGGTCTTGCCGCGTACCAGTTCGGGCACGTCAGGGTTTTTCTTCTGCGGCATGATCGAGCTGCCAGTGCAGAAACGATCCGGCAGATCGATGAACTGGAACTGCGCGCTGGTCCACAGCACCAGCTCTTCGGAGAAGCGCGACAGGTGCATCATCGCGATGCTTGCGGCCGAGCAGAATTCGATGGCGAAGTCACGATCGGAGACGTTGTCCAGCGAGTTGCCGCCGACGGCGTCGAAGCCGAGCAGTTGCGCGGTGTATTCGCGGTCGATCGGGTAGGTGGTGCCGGCCAGTGCGGCGCTGCCCAATGGCATGCGGTTGGTGCGCTTGCGGCAGTCGACCAGACGCTCGTAGTCGCGGCTGAGCATTTCGAACCAGGCCAGCATGTGGTGCCCGAAAGTTACCGGCTGCGCGGTCTGCAAGTGGGTGAAGCCCGGCATGATGCTTGCGGCCTCACGCTCGGCTTGCTCCAGCAGGCCTTTTTGCAGGCGGGTGATCTCGGCGAGGATCAGGTCGATTTCATCGCGCAGCCACAGGCGGATATCGGTGGCGACCTGGTCGTTGCGGCTGCGCCCAGTGTGGAGCTTTTTACCGGTGACGCCGATGCGGTCGGTCAGGCGTGCTTCGATGTTCATGTGCACGTCTTCGAGGTCGACGCGCCAGTCGAACTGGCCGGCCTCGATTTCGCCCTGAATGGTCTTCAGGCCATCGATGATGCTGTCGCGCTCGGCATCGGTCAGCACGCCGACCTTGGCCAGCATGGTGGCGTGGGCGATCGAGCCCATGATGTCGTGGCGATACAGGCGCTGGTCGAAAGTGACGGAGGCGGTGAAGCGGGCGACGAAGGCGTCGACGGGTTCACTGAAGCGGCCGCCCCAGGACTGATTGGTCTTGTCAGTGCTCATGAATTCGCTCGTATCGGCTTGAAGAAATGGCGTGAAACGCTGGCGCGGATAATAACAGGGTTGCCAATCCTGTCGCTGACACCGGTCGATACGTTTTTTCGCGGATGTGTCAGGCATGTCCGGCGCGGTCTGCAAGGAATTTACAAAAGGATATTTTTTGATTGAGCAATATCGTTCCGACGAACGTCTACAGTGGACATAAGGGTCGGTGCGAATGCGGATCATGCAAAGGTCCGGCCACTGGCTATAAGAAGAGGGGGCGGGTGAGTTGTACAACGGTCACCCACCGCGAGAAACGCAGGAAACACTGGGCTCTGAGCCGTTCGACCCGGACGCTGGCAAATATTGCTGGCCGACGTACGGCACTTTTTGGCGCTCGGGCTAGTCTTAGCGTGGATCGCGGTGACGGAGGTCACTACACCTGTCTACGCTATCCTTGTGCGAGACTCACGCAGGAATCCAGCGCAATATGAATGTCCTGATCGTTGATGACGAACCCCTGGCTCGCGAGCGCCTAAGCCGTATGGTGAGCGAGCTCGAGGGTTACACAGTCCTGGAGCCCAGTGCCACGAATGGCGAGGAGGCGTTAGCGCTGATCGACAGCCACAAGCCGGATATCGTGCTGCTCGATATCCGCATGCCGGGCCTCGATGGCCTGCAGGTTGCTGCCCGACTGTGCGAACGAGAGACGCCGCCGGCCGTGGTGTTTTGCACCAGTCCCGATGAATTTGCCGTGGAAGCCCTGCAGGCCAGCGCCGTGGGCTATGTGGTGAAACCTGTGCGAACCGAACACTTGAATGAAGCCCTGAAGCGGGCTGAACGTCCCAACCGGGCGCAACTCTCGGCCCTGACCCGTCCCGCTGCCGAAAGTGGCAACGGCCCACGCAGCCACATCAGCGCACGGACCCGTAAAGGCATCGAGCTGATTCCGCTGGATCAGGTGGTCTACTTCATCGCCGACCACAAATACGTGACCCTGCGTCACGAAGCCGGCGAGGTGCTGCTCGACGAACCCCTCAAAGCCCTTGAAGACGAATTCGGCGAACGCTTTGTGCGTATCCACCGCAACGCGCTGGTCGCTCGCGACCGCATCGAGCGCTTGCAACGCACCCCACTGGGACATTTCCAGTTGTTCCTCAAAGGCCTCAATGGCGATGCGCTGATTGTCAGCCGTCGGCATGTTGCCGGTGTGCGCAAGATGATGCAGGGGCTGTGACCCGGTCTTCGCCGGGCCTTTCGAGTTCTTTTACCCGGCATGGCAGGCCAGGGAGGCCGCGCCGGTTCTGATTCAGGTCAAAGTGAAATTGACTGAGCTGTTATTATCCGCCGTATCTATTCAGTACGGATTGTTCCATGTCCCCTCGCGAAATCCGCATCGCCACCCGTAAAAGTGCGCTGGCCCTCTGGCAGGCCGAATACGTCAAAGCCCGTCTCGAGGCGGCCCACCCGGGCCTGCTGGTGACGCTGGTGCCCATGGTCAGTCGCGGTGACAAGCTGCTCGACTCGCCACTGTCGAAGATCGGCGGCAAGGGCCTGTTCGTCAAGGAACTGGAAACCGCGCTGCTGGAAAACGAAGCTGATATCGCCGTGCATTCGATGAAAGACGTGCCGATGGACTTCCCGCAAGGCTTGGGTCTGTTTTGCATCTGCGAGCGTGAAGACCCGCGCGATGCTTTCGTCTCCAACACCTACGCCAGTCTTGAAGCGCTGCCTGCCGGTGCCATCGTCGGCACCTCGAGCCTGCGTCGGCAAACGCAATTGCTGGCGCGTCGCCCGGATCTGCAGATCCGTTTCCTGCGTGGCAACGTCAACACCCGTCTGGCCAAGCTCGACGCCGGCGAGTACGACGCGATCATCCTCGCTGCGGCGGGCTTGATCCGCCTGGGTTTCGAAGATCGCATCACTTCGGCGATCAGTGTCGATGACAGCCTGCCGGCCGGTGGCCAAGGCGCGGTCGGCATCGAATGCCGCAGCGCCGACCACGAAATCCACGCCTTGCTCGCACCTTTGCATCACGCCGATACCGCTTCGCGGGTGAACGCCGAACGCGCCCTCAACAAACATTTGAACGGCGGCTGCCAAGTGCCGATCGCCTGCTACGCCGTGCTTGAGGGCGAGCAGTTGTGGTTGCGCGGTCTGGTCGGTGAGCCGAGCGGTGGCAAGCTTCTCAGTGCCCAAGCCCGGGCGCCGCGTGCCGACGCGGAAACCTTGGGTGTGCAGGTCGCTGAAGACTTGCTCAAGCAAGGCGCTGACGACATTCTCAAAGCTGTCTACGGCGAGGCGGGTCACGAGTGACAGCCTGGCGCCTGCTGCTGACGCGCCCGGCAGACGACTGCGCGGCGCTGGCCGAACAGCTGGCCGGGCACGGGATTTTCAGCAGTTGTCTGCCGCTTTTGGACATTGTTCCGCTGCCGGTCTCTGACACTATTCGCCAAGCGATTTCGCGATTGCCCGCTTGCAGCGCAGTGATCGTGGTCAGCAAACCGGCGGCGCGGATCGCGGTGGACTTGCTCAAGTCTGAAGGCGCGCCGCCATTGAGCATGCCGTGGTTCAGCGTCGGCGCGGCGACCGCAGGCATTCTTCGCGAACACGGTCTCGATGTGAGCTTTCCGGTTGACGGCGATGACAGTGAAGCTTTGCTGCAATTGCCGCGTCTGCGCGAGGCGGTGAGCCAGCCCGGCGCGCAGGTGATGATCCTGCGCGGCGAGGGCGGTCGTGAACTGCTCGCCGAGCGCCTGCGCGCGCTTGGTGCTAGTGTCGAGTATCTGGAGTTGTATCGCCGTGAACTGCCAGCCTATCCGCTGAACGAGCTGCCACGGCGGATCGAAGCGGAACGCTTGAACGGGCTGGTGGTCAGCAGTGGACAGGGTTTCGAGCACCTGCGGCAGATGGCCGGCGATGCCTGGCCGAAGATTGCGCAGTTGCCGTTGTTTGTTCCAAGCCCGAGGGTCGCCGAGCTGGCACGTGCCGCCGGGGCTCAAACAGTTGTGGATTGCCGCGGCGCGAGTGCCGCGGCTTTGCTGACGGCGTTACGGGAATGTCCCGTGCCGTTTTCTAATGCAAAGGATGGATACGTGAGCGAAACAGCCTTGCCAAAAGATGACGTCCAGCCTGCGCTCGATGCCCAGGTTGAAACTCCACCACCGGCCAAAGAGCCGCGCCGAGGCAATGGACTGGCAATTGTCGCCCTGCTGCTCGGCGCCGCCGGTGTCGCCATTGGCGGCTGGGGTGTCTGGCAGGTGCGCCACCTGCAGAACAACACGCAGCAACAGTCGAGTCAGGTGCAGGCGCTGAACGATCAGGCGCAGAGTCTGAAGCTCAACGAACAGCGTCTGACCGAACGCCTGGCGCAGCTGCCCGGTGCTGACGAGCTCGCCGAGCGCCAGCGTCTGGTCACGCAACTGCAGGGCGATCAGCAGCGCCTCAATCAACGTCTGGAAACCGTCCTCGGCGCCAGCCGCAAGGACTGGCGTCTGGCCGAGGCCGAGCACTTGCTGCGTCTGGCCAGCCTGCGCCTTTCAGCGTTGCAGGACATCAGCAGCGCCCAGGCACTGGTGCAGGGCGCCGATGAAATTCTGCGTGAACAGAACGATCCGGGTTCCTTCGCCGCGCGCGAGCAAGTGGCGAAAACCCTGGTCGCCTTGCGCAGCACCGAACAGCCGGATCGCACCGGGCTGTTCCTGCGTCTCGGCGCGCTGCGCGATCAGGTCATCGACCTCACCGAGCTGGCGCCGGAGTACAAGGATCGCGGCGAGTCCCTGCTGGGGCTGACCGCCGATGGCGATGGCGCCGGTCGCTGGGCGCAGTGGTGGGACAAGGTGTCGCGCTATATCCGCATCGATTTCAACGCTGACAAAAACGTCAAACCGCTGCTGGCCGGGCAAAGCCTGAGCCAGGTGCGCCTGGCCCTGAGTCTGGCGCTGGAGCAGGCGCAGTGGGCGGCGCTCAACGGTCAGGCGGCGGTGTACACCCAGGCGCTGGCCGAGGCACGCGATGTGCTCAAGGGCAATTTCAACCCGGACAATCCGCAAAGCAAAGTCATGCTGGAACAGGTCTCCGAGCTGAGCAAGGAACCGGTCACCGTCAAGACGCCGGATCTGACTGGCACCTTGAGTGCGGTGCAGGGGTATCTGGAGCGGCGTAACGTCAATGCCGAGGAATCGGTGAAACCGTTTGCCAAACCGGCCGCCAATGCTGCGCAGGAGGCGACCCCATGAAGCGCCTCTATGTAATCGTGTTTCTGGTCATCGCCGCGACGGCAGCGCTGGGCCTGGCGATTGCCGAGCATTCCGGTTACGTGCTGGTGGCGTACAAGAGCTTCCGCTACGAATCGAGCCTGTGGGCGACCTTGGCGGTGATAGCGGTGCTGTGGCTGCTGTTCTGGGGCATCAAGGTGCTGGTCGAGCTGGTGATGACCTCCACCGGCGTGGTCAATCCGTGGTCGCGACGCAATCGCAGCCGCCGCGTGCAAGTGGCGATCGAGCACGGGCAGCTGGATCTGGCTGAAGGTCGCTGGGCCAGTGCGCAACGGCATCTGACCCGCGCGGCGGAAGCCGAGCGCCAACCATTGCTTTATTACCTCGGCGCCGCACGTGCGGCGAACGAGCAGGGCCAGTACGAAGAAAGTGATCGTTTGCTCGAACGCGCGCTGGAGCGTCAGCCGCAAGCCGAATTGGCAATTGCCCTCAGTCACGCCCAACTGCAAACCGACCGTGGCGACACCGACGGTGCGCTGGTGACCTTGCAGGCAATGCATGAACGGCATCCGCGCAGCGCGCAGACGTTGCGTCAATTGCAACGTCTGCATCAGCAGCGTGGCGAATGGTCGGCGGTGATTCGTTTGCTGCCTGAGTTGCGCAAGGACAAAGTGCTGCCGCCGGCAGAACTGGCCGAGCTCGAACGGCGCGCCTGGGGTGAGAATCTCTCGCTGGCAGCGCATCGTGAAGAAGACGGTACGGTGGGTCTGCAATCGCTCAAGCGGGCGTGGGAACAGCTGACTTCGGCGCAGCGTCAGGAAGCACCTTTGGTACTGGCCTATGCCGAGCAATTGCGCCAGCTGGGCGCTCAGGTCGAGGCCGAAGAGGTCCTGCGAGCAGCGCTCAAGCGCAAATACGACAGCCATCTGGCGCGGCTTTATGGTCTGGTTCGTGGCAGTGATCCTGCGCGTCAGTTGCAGACGGCCGAAGGCTGGCTCAAGGAGCACCCGGCCGATCCGAGCCTGCTGCTGACCCTTGGACGCCTGTGTCTGCAAACCAGCCTTTGGGGCAAGGCCCGTGACTATCTGGAAAGCAGTCTGCGCGTGCAGCGCAATCCGGAGACCTGTGCGGAGTTGGCCCGTCTGCTTGCACAGCTTGGCGATACCGAGCGCAGCAATCAGTTGTTCCAGGAAGGTCTGGGGCTGCTTGATGAGCGCCTGCTGGCGGCGCCTCTGCCAGTCCCGGCGAAGGTCTGAAAAGCGAGGGAGGATGCTCCCTCGTGAACTTCGATGACCGAAAATTCCCCTTCTTTGCGCTCTACAGACAAAGTCCTACAAAGCGCTTCACCGTTTCCTATCGAGCCTGTCGGGTTTTCCCTACACCTGTGGTGAACTGTCGCCAGGCCCTTGCCTTGAAAGGCTGACACGCTTTCCTCTACCGTAACCGTCTGTCTCTACTGTTACGGAAAAGCCATGTCGTTGGCCTGCTCACGCTCTTTGTTCTTCATGGCTTTCATTGCGGGGGCCTTTGCTCTGGGAGCTTCCTATTACCTCGAATACGCGGTCGGACTGACGCCTTGCAGTCTGTGCCTGGTGCAGCGGTTGTTCCTCACATTGCTGTGCATCGGCTGCGGCGTGGCGGCGGTGCATGGCCCCCGGCGCGTTGGCTTATGGTGGTACTGGCTGTTTGCGTTCGGCGCCAGTCTGGGGGGAACCACCGCTGCGTGGCGGCAGGTGTTGATTCAGAGTGACTCCATGCTGCAACTGGTCAAATGCTCGCCCACCGTGGAGTCACTGTTCAGCGAACTGCCGTGGATCTGCGCCTTGCAACGGATGTTCAACGGCGGCGCTGATTGTGCGGATATTTCCTGGACACTGTTCGATTTGAGCATCCCCGAATGGAGCCTGCTGTTTTTTGTCGGTGTGTCGATCCTTGCGGTTTATCAGTTGCTGCGTCTGATCTGGAGTGCTCTGCAACGACCGGTCAGCGACGAAGCGTCGCACCACATGCTGGTCAGGGATTAAACACTTGTATGAACTTTATCTCCTGCGTACCTTGAAGCCATAGGCGTGCGGGCATAATCTGGCCGGCACGTGTCATTGGATTTATGTTGCTCGATGACGCTCTGCCCGATCGTCCACCAGTCAAATCAGAACAGGGGCGCGGGTGTAGAGCAGCACCCACAAGGGAAGAGAGATCGCCATGCTCGAAAGTTGTCAGAATGCTCAGGAACGTTGGGGTGGGGTTCATCTGCTGATCGACCGCTGGTTGCAGGAGCGTGAAGAGCTGATCGTCGCCTACGACAAGCTCGGTGCGCAGCCTGATTCGCTGTCCGAAAGCCGCAAACCCTTGTTGGAGTTCTGCGGTGTACTGGTCGATTACGTATCGGCGGGTCACTTCGAAATCTATGAACAGCTGACCGGCGAAGCCAAGGCGTTCAACGACAAGCGCGGCCTGGAACTCGCCGAGACCATCTACCCGCGCATCGACGTCATTACCGAGAAGCTGCTCGCATTCAATGATCTGTGCGACGAAGGCAAATGCGTTGCGGAGAAATTCAAGGAATTGGGCGGCTTGCTGCATGAGCGCTTTGAACTTGAGGATTGCCTGATCGAAGTGCTGCACACGGCACACAAGGAAGAATATTCGGTTCAGGCCTGATCCACGTCCTTCATGAAAAACGGTGCGCCCGCAAGCGCACCGTTTTTTTATGCCTGATCAGCTCGTCGCACCACGCAACTCCACTTCAAAAACCAGAGGCGTGAACGGCGCAATCAGGTCGCCGGCACCGTCGGCACCATAGGCCTGATCCGATGGAATCACCAGCCGCCATTTCGCCCCCACCGGCATGTTCTGCAAGGCGGTGCGCCAACCGGCAATCACGCTGTCGAGGTTGAACCATTGCGGCTGGGTGTTCTGATCGAACACGGTGCCGTCCGGCAGCTTGCCGACATACAGCACCTGCACTTTGCCGTCCGGGCCGGCCTTGGCGCCAGTGCCCGGAGCCAGTTCAGTCAGGAGGATGCCATCGGCCAGTTCCTTCACCCCCGGTTTGGCTTTTTCTGTGCTGAGAAAGCGTTGCTCGTTTTCCATCGCAGCATCGCTCGACTGCCGTGAAGCCTGCTCGGCATTTTGCGATTCATGGTCGGCCAGAATCTGTTCAATGCGCGCTTCACTCAACGCCAGTGGCTTGCCCTGATACGCCTGTTGCAGACCTTCGATCAGCGCCTGGATCTGCAACTGCGGCACCTCTTGGCGCAGTCGTTCGCCGAGGCTGGCACCGAGGCTGTAAGCCAGATCATGAGCATCGTTCGCCGTGTTTTTTTCATCGGCATACGCCGTCGAAAAAAACACGCAGAGGGACAAAATAAAGTAGCGCGACATGGGCACTCTCCGACCTGAGATGCGGGGGATTATGCCAGTGCAAACGTCTGCATCGGTGAACTGCTTTTTCCTCGGCGCAGAACATTTCGGCCGCGGTGCAACGCAACGGTGCAGATACTGTCAACATGCGCTAGCGGCGGTATCAGCAGAGGTCTAGTATGAGCCGCACTCACGTCAGCCAGGAGGTAAACCATGTCGGCCACCAAGAAGCCTGTAAATACTCCGTTGCACTTACTCCAACAATTGTCGGGCAGCCTGCTCGAGCATTTGGAAAACGCTTGCTCGCAAGCCTTGGCTGATGCTGAAAAACTGCTCGCCAAGCTGGAAAAACAGCGTGGCAAGGCGCAGGAAAAACTGCACAAATCGCGCACCAAGTTGCAGGACGCCGCCACTGCCGGCAAAGCCAAGGCTCAGAACAAAGCCAAGTCTTCCGTGAAAGAACTCGAAGACCTGCTGGACGCTTTGAAAGATCGTCAGTCCGAGACCCGCAGCTACATTCTGCAGCTCAAGCGCGATGCCCAGGAAAGCCTGAAACTGGCCCAGGGTGTTGGCCGCGTTCAGGAAGCAGTGGGCAAAGTTCTGTCGTCGCGTTCGGCCAAACCGGCAGCAGCACCAGCGAAGAAAGTCGCTGCTAAACCTGCTGCAAGCAAAGCCCCGGCGAAGACCGCTGCGGCGAAACCTGCTGTTGCGAAAACCGCCACCAAACCAGCGGCCAAGGCGCCAGTGAAAGCGGCTGCCAAACCAGCGGCGAAAACTGCAGCGAAGAAGCCGGCGGCGAGCGCGGCAAAACCGGCGGCTAAAACCACCGCAGCCAAACCTGCTGCAGCCAGGCCAGCAGTGAAAGCCACCCCTGCCAAAGCCGCTGCAAAACCGGCCGCGAGCAAAGCTGCACCGGCGAAAACCGCAGCCGCCAAACCTGCTGCCAAAGCAGCAGCGAAACCAGCAGCAAAACCTGCTGCCAAGACTGCGGCCAAGCCGGCCGCCGCCAAACCTGCTGCGAAAGTGGCGGTAAAACCGGCTGCCAAACCAGCCGCAACATCGGCAGCAAAACCTGCGGCAAAAACCGCTGCGAAACCGGCCGCCAAGCCTGCTGCCAAGCCTGCGACCGCTGCTGCAAAACCGGCCGCCAAGCCAGCCGCAAAACCAGCGGTGAAAAAGCCTGCAGCTGCCAAACCAGCCGCGACCAAACCGGCCACCGCTCCAGCGGCCAAGCCTGTCACTGCCGCTACCCCGGCTGCTCCAGCTGCGTCGGCACCGTCGTCCGCCGCCCACTCGACCCCTTCGACTGCGCCAGCACCAGCCGCTTCGTCGAACGTCAGCAGCACCCCGACCAGCGCTTCCTAAGTGCCGGTTGCCGCGACGCGCAGCACTTGCAGCGCGTCGCGGTTCAGGCTGGCGGCATTGCCGGCCAGGTCTTCAAGCCAGGTCACCGAACCTGCATCGTTGCGCGTCCACTCTTGCGCCACACCTTCAAGGCGTGAAAGCAAGGTGCGCTCAGCTTCAAGCTCCAGTGATTTGATCTGCTCGCGCATGCCGGCCACCACCGCATCGTCGATGGCCCGCGCTTTCCATTGCAGGCGCAGGGTTCGCAGCGGCTGCACCACTTCGATATCCCATGGCGCGGTGAGAGCCTTGAGCAGGCGTACGCGCGGCTGATCGCAGGCCACCGCGCGCTGCTCCAGCCACAAACCGCACAGCAGCAGGCAGACATTGGCGCCCGCCGTTTGCAATTGCAGGCAGGCATCTTCCACACCCGGGCGGGCGTAGACATCAAGGGCAAAGCTCCACAGGTCAGAGGACATCGTGCTACTCGCGCCAGTTGTGAGCGAAGCTGGTAGACTCCGCCGCCATTATGATCCGACTTCAGAACCTGACTTTACAGCGTGGCCCGCAACGTCTGCTAGAAGACGCCGAGCTGACCCTGCACGCCGGCCACAAAGCCGGCCTCATCGGCGCCAACGGTGCCGGCAAATCCAGCCTGTTCGCCCTGCTGCGCGGCGAGTTGCACCCGGATTCGGGCGACTGCCTGCTGCCGGCCGACTGGCGTATCGCGCACATGCGCCAGGAGGTCGACACCCTCGAACGCCTGGCGGTCGATTATGTGCTCGATGGCGACCTGCGTCTGCGCGAGGTGCAACGCGAGCTTGCCGCCGCCGAGCAGGCCCACGACGGCACCGCGCTGGCGCGCCTGCACGCCGAACTCGACAGCGCCGACGGTTACACCGCCGATGCGCGGGCGCGCAAGCTGCTCGCCGGTCTTGGGTTCACCAATGAGCAGATGGATCGTCAGGTAGGCGATTTCTCCGGTGGCTGGCGGATGCGTCTGAATCTGGCGCAGGCACTGATGTGCCCGTCGGATCTGCTGCTGCTCGACGAACCGACCAACCACTTGGACCTCGATGCGATCATCTGGCTCGAAGAGTGGCTGAAGAGTTATCCGGGCACCTTGCTGCTGATTTCCCACGACCGGGATTTCCTCGACGAAGTGGTCGATCACGTTGCCCATGTCGATCAGCGCAAACTGACCCTCTACCGTGGCGGCTACACCGCGTTCGAGCGCGCCCGTGCCGAGCGTCTGGCCCAGCAGCAACAGGCCTACGAGAAGCAGCAGGCGCAGCGTGCGCACATGGAAAGCTACATCGCTCGCTTCAAGGCCCAGGCGACCAAGGCCCGTCAGGCGCAGAGCCGGATCAAGGCGCTGGAGCGCATGGAAGAATTGTCGGCGGCCCACGTCGATTCGCCGTTCGACTTCGTCTTCCGCGAGTCGACCAAGATCTCCAGTCCGCTGATCGACCTGTCCGATGCACGCCTGGGTTATGGCGACAAGACCATCCTCGAGAAGGTCAAGCTGCAACTGACCCCGGGTGCGCGGATCGGTCTGCTTGGGCCGAACGGTGCGGGTAAATCGACGCTGATCAAGAACCTCGCCGGCGAGCTCGAACCGCTGGCCGGGCGCCTGACCCGTGGCGAAAACACCGTGGTCGGCTACTTCGCCCAGCATCAGCTCGATTCGCTGGACTCCAAGGCCAGCCCGTTGCTGCACTTGCAGCGCCTCGCGCCGGGTGAGCGCGAGCAGACCTTGCGCGACTTCCTTGGCGGCTTCGACTTCCGGGGTGCGCGCATCGATGAGCCGGTGCTGAATTTCTCCGGTGGCGAGAAGGCGCGTCTGGCCCTCGCGTTGATCGCCTGGGAACGGCCGAACCTGCTGCTGCTCGACGAACCGACCAACCACCTCGATCTGGAAATGCGTCTGGCGCTGACCATGGCCCTGCAGGAATTCAGCGGTGCGGTGCTGGTGGTCTCTCACGATCGGCACTTGCTCAAGAGCACCACCGACAACTTCTATCTGGTCGCTGACGGCAAGGTCGAAGAGTTCGACGGCGATCTCGAAGACTACGCGCGCTGGCTGGTGGAATACCGTCAGCGCAATGCGCCGGTCAGCAACACGCCTGTCAACCCGGACAAGACCGACAAGAAAGCGCAGCGCCAGGCGGCGGCAGCGTTGCGTCAGCAACTGGCGCCGCACAAGCGCGAGGCCGACAAGCTTGAAGCCGAGCTGGGCAAGCTCCACGAGAAACTGGCCAAGGTCGATGCCAGCCTCGGTGACAGCGATATCTACGAGCCGGCGCGCAAGAATGAATTGCGTGATCTGCTCGCCGAACAGGCGAAATTGAAGGTTCGTGAAGCCGAGCTGGAAGAAGCCTGGATGGAAGCGCTGGAAACCCTGGAAAGCATGCAGGCGGAGCTGGAGGCGTTGTCCTGATGGAAGCCTTCAAGCTGCCTTTCTCGGCGGTGTGGGTCGAACCGTTGTGGTTCACCGCGCAGATTCTGCTGATTCTGCTGGCCGGTTACCTGACCCAGCGTTTCGTCGCCAAAGGCCTCACTCGCCTGGGTGAGCGCTATCCGTTTCCGCCGCAGTTGCTGATGCCGCTACGCGGCGTGTTGCGCTGGCTGATCATGGGCAGCGCGCTGCTCTTCGTGCTCGAGCGCCTCGGCGTTTCGGCCACGGTGCTGTGGACGGCGCTGTCGGGATTTGTCGCGGTGGCGGCGGTGGCGTTCTTCGCCATGTGGAGCGTGCTGTCGAACCTGCTCTGCGCGATTCTGATCTTCACCGTCGGGCCGTTCCGCCTCGGCGACGTAGTCGAGCTGGTGGATACCACCGACAAGCCTGGCGTCAAAGGCCGGGTGATCGCGATCAATCTGCTCTACACCACGCTGGTCGAGGCCGAAGAGTTGGGCACCGGCAGCGCCATGGTGCAGGTGCCGAACAGCCTGTTCTTCCAGCGTTCGGTGCGGCGTTGGCGCGGGACAGATGTGTTTCCGTCGAGTGGCTTTGAGAAGTAGCTTTTCCAGCAAGATCAAAAGATCGCAGCCTTCGGCAGCTCCTACATTTGGAATACGATCCCTGTAGGAGCTGCCGAAGGCTGCGATCTTTTGCTTTTAGCCCCAAACAGCATTAGTTTTGACGACTTGTCACAAGCATCAGCCGAGGTGTGCGATGGAGCTTCAAACATGGCTGGCATTTTTTGCCGCCTGCTGGGTGATCAGCCTGTCCCCGGGCGCGGGCGCCATCGCGTCGATGTCCAGCGGTCTGCAATACGGGTTCTGGCGCGGCTACTGGAACGCACTGGGCCTGCAGATCGGTCTGGCGGTGCAGATCGCGATTGTCGGCGCGGGTGTTGGCGCTGTGCTCACCGCTTCGGCCACAGCATTCCATGCGATCAAATGGTTCGGTGTCGCCTATCTGGTTTACCTGGCGATCAAGCAATGGCGGGCGCTGCCCATGGACATGAGCGATGACGCCGCAGTGCGGCCGATCGGCAAGCCGCTGGCTTTGGTGTTTCGCGGCTTTCTGGTGAACATCAGCAACCCCAAGGCGTTGGTGTTCATGCTCGCGGTGTTGCCGCAGTTCATCAATCCCCATGCGCCGCTGCTGATTCAGTATGTGGTGATCGGCGTGACCATGGTTTTCGTCGATCTGATTGTCATGGCCGGCTACACCGGACTGGCGTCGAAGGTGCTGCGCCTGTTGCGCACGCCCAAGCAGCAGAAACGCATGAACCGCACCTTTGCCGGGTTATTCATTGGCGCGGCGGCGTTCATGGCGACGTTGCGCAAAGCGGCGGCGTAAACCGCTCGGACAGAAAAAAGGCGACCTCAAGAGGTCGCCTTTTTCATTTCTACCGAGACATCGGGGCAAGCGAGCTTTTGTGGCGAGGGGATTTATCCCCGTTGGACTGCGCAGCAGTCCCAATCGTCTTGAATCAATAGCGAGGGCCGCTTCGCGACCCAACGGGGATAAATCCCCTCGCCACAGAGCCCTTCGCCACAAAAGTCCTCAGATCGGCTCAGCGTAAAATCACCGGCGCCGTATCACGCGGCAGATTATTGCGCTGCGGCGCTTCACGCGGCTGCTCATAACCGTCACCGCCACCGAGTTGCATGCTCAGTTGCCCGGCCACGTCTTCGCCCAAGGCCTTCGACACCTCACGCACCACCCGCGGACGGTTCAGCGAGATCTTGATGTCGCGATGGTTCACCAGTTTGGTGTCCTGCGCTTCGCCCATCGCCGTGAAGGCCGAGGTGATCTCGTAGGTCTTGGTGTTGATCAGGCTGAAATCCGCCACCAGCGTCAGGCCCAGCACCGCCGAGTAGCTGTCGGTGTGCGCCAGCTCGTTGATGTCCTGGGTGAAATCGATGTCGGACACGGTGCCGAACAGTACGTAGTCGGCGCCTTTGAAGTTGCCGGCCTTGATGCGCTTGATCACGTCATACACGTCGCCTTTGGATGAGGCGGTATACGGCGTGCCCTGCACCAGCTGGAACATGCCGGTACGCAGGATTTCACCCTTGATGTCGCCGGTGAATTTGCGCAACTCACCCTGTTCGATATAGCTGGTGGTCGCTTCGATCTCGTTGTAGCTCGAAGAACCGCTGGCGCTGTAGTAACTCTCGCGGTGATTGCTCTGCGCCGAAACGATGTGGATGTATTGCTCCACGCGCTCCTGATACGCCAGATCCGTCACCGCCACTTTCGGGGCCGCCTGCGCGCTGAACGCGCAAGCCAGGGCCATCATGCCAATCCATGTGCGCATCGATCAACGCTCCGTGGTTTTGCGGATCTCTTTTTCGTCCATCCACTCGGCCAGACCGCTTTCGACGTCGATCAACTGCAGGCTGAATTTGTAGAAGACGTCCTTGTAGTCGCTGCTGCGCTTGACGATCGAGCTGATCGAGCCTTCGATGCGGTACTTGGCGGCAACCATGTTGCCGGTCTTGGCCACGGTGCTTTTCTTGTACAGACCGCTCTGGTTTTGCAGCTTGAGCTGGTCAACCTGGCTCTGCATTGCATTGTTGTCGCTGGCAAAGCGCGCGACACCGGTCTTCATCAGCTGGGTCTTGATGCTGGTGGTGATTTCGCGGGTGTCGATGTACTCGCTGGTCTTGTTCTTCACATCGTAGACCTGAACCACCGGACGGCCCTGCAGAATGCCGGACTGCGCCAGCGAGCGGGTCATCGACTCGGCGATCATTTGCAGGTCGGTCGAACCGAATTCGTTGGTGACGGTTTCAACAGCCTTGGTGTCGCCGTAGCTGATGTTCTTGCTGCCCAGGGTCGGCGAGGTGTTGGCGCAACCGGAGGCGAGCAGGGCGATGACGGCGATGCAGGAAAAGCGTGCAAACATGAGAAAGCTCTCTCAATCAGAAATAGGGTGGCGGGCTTAAGGCGTCTTGATTTCCAGACGGAAATCCACGGCTTTCGGGGTCGGGGCGATGGCCTGAATGAAGCTGGTCTGGGCGCCGTACATCATCTGGCTTTTCCACACTTCTTCTTCGGCAACCGGGAAACCTTCGGCGCCGAGCCAGGCGAAGCGGTAGTAGAAAATCTTGTTGCTATTGAGGGTGTTGCTCAACTGCACGTTGACGGTCATGAAGCCGTTTTCACGAGCCACGCGCATGGCGCCGACGACGATGTGTTTCTGCGGGCCCATGGCCACGACTTTGCTCGCGGCGCTGCCCGGCTCCGGCGGTGGCGGGGTGGCGCAGCCTGCCAGCAAGGCGAGGGCGGCGACGGCGACGATCTTCAAGCGCATTGCAAAGACTCCGTTCTTAAGGTTGTTTGAGGCTGGCGACGTTGGTCGCGGCAGCGCTCGGCATTACGTGAGCGGCGATGCCACCGGCGAATACCTGGTTGCCCACGGCACGCAGGCTGATCACTTGGTAGCGCTGGTCGACAGTGACCTTGACCACCGAGCCGCCCACGGCGCTCGGCAGGGTAACCTGATGCTCACCTTTTTTCAGGCGCAGACGCACCACTTGGGTGTTGTCCGGCAGGGTGCGCCATGTACGGGTATCGGCACCTTCGAGCACTGCTGAAGAAATACCCACGGCGAGACCGGCCAGCGGATTGGTTTCGTTGATCTGCTTCTGCGCCACGCCTTTGGTGATCGCGCGCACGGTGGTGCGCACGATGATCCCCGGCATGTCATCACGCAGAGCGCGGCGGGACATGGCGGTGGTGCTGTTCAGCGCGGTCAGGTCGACCTGCTTGCCGTCGACGCCGATCTGCGCAAAAGGCGCGGTGGAGGTGTCCGGCTTGATGATCGGGAACGACAGCGGGGTGATCACCACGTTGTTGGAAATCGGCAGCGGCAGCGGTACGCGAATCGAGTCGCGGGCCGGGGCCAGACCGCTCTGCACGACGATGAGAATGTCGCTGTCATCGGATTTGGAAGGCTTGTCGAGATTGACCAGCGCCTGCTCGAGCAGCGGCGTGTTCGGGCGCAGTTCGGCAGCCTTGCGATAACCCGGCGCGGCCAGATCCTTCTCGCCCAGGGCTTCGTAAACGAAACCGGCCAGGTAATGGCTGAACGCACTCTGGTAGCTGTTTTTCAGGCCGACCACTTCCGGCGCGTCGAGGCTGGCCACCGGATAGCCCTGCAGATCCTTGTACTGGGTCTTGATGCCTTCTTTTTCGGCCTGTTCTTCGCTCTTGAGGTATTCCTTATCGCGCAGGTCAGCGATCACCGCTTCGCGTTCGTGGGTCTTTTTAATCGCAGTGCGGGCGCCATCGAAATCGTTGACCGCCAACAGGTTCAAGGCCATCTGCGTGGTCAGCATGACTTTCTCGTAGTCATAGCCTTCGTAGCGACGCACCTTGTCGTTGACGATGAAGCTGCCGAACTGCGCCAGGTACTTGGCCGAGTCGAGCTTGACCGCGTCTTCCCACTGGCCGACCACCTGATCGGCGCTGCCCCAGGCGTTCTGGCTGCCCGACAGGTCGCCCTTGGCGCGCAGCAGTTCGCCTTTCTCGAAGTAATAGAGCAGGTCTTTGTCGGTACCGGTGTTGTTCTTTTCCAGCAGGGTCAGCGCCGCGTCGACGTTGCCGGAAGCCAGTTGCTGATTGGTCTGGGCCAGTTCGGAATCGTAGTTGCGAAACGCTGCGCAGCCGGACAACAGCGTGACGGCGCAGAGCGCGAGCAGCATGGGAGCGCGGAATGCCATGGGTACTTCTTCCCTGAGTAACAAAACTTGCAGCCGCGTGTGCTGGTCGGGCTGGTGTGACCTATCGACGGTGGCGCTGGCCTCCTGCCAATTCCTCATGCGTGAGGAGCTTTTGATGCCGGCTCGCTGGGCGAGGGCGCGGCATTATAAACGTGGGGTGATGGCTATGTAATAGCTTTTTGGGTGCATTTTCAGATGCGGTGCCATCACTTCTCCGCAGAAGCGGGTTTATCCGACGCGGGTTTTTGATTCGGTACAAAGGCTGATCCGACGGTATAGACCTGATCCCGGAATACCCGCAGGTGCAGAATCTGGCGGTCCTGGTCGACGCGCATTTCAAAAGGGTGGTCGATGGACGCAGGCGCAAAACGGAAGGTATGCAGGCCTTTCTTCAAGCGCAGGCGGGCGACCAGCGTCTTGTCCGGCAACGCTCGCCATGTGCGGGTGTCGGCTTCTTCGAACGGATCATGCTGAGTGACGATCAACGAGGCTTTCGCCGGGTTGCGCTCGTTTTCCTGCGCTTGGCCGATGGCGGCCATGTTGGCGCGAAACATCGCTCGCGAGATGATTTGCGGCATGTCGTCGCGCAGTGTGCGCATGGACATGTCAGTCACGCTGTTGATCACTACCAACGGCTGTTTGCGACCGTCTACGGTGATATGGCTGAAGTTGGGCGTGACCGCGTCCGGCACCATCACCGGGAATGAAATGGGCGCGATGATGACCAGCGTTTCGTTCAGACGAACCGGGATCGGCACTTGCACTGAGCTGCGAGCCGGAGCCAGGCCACTCTGGATAATCAGCAACACATCGCTTTCATCGGCTTTCGCTGGCGGTTTGTCGAGATTGCGCAGGGCCTTTTGCAGCAAGGGCATATCCGGCCGCAGTTCGATCGCCTGACGATAACCGGCCGCCGCGAGGGCGCGTTCGCCGAGGGCTTCATAGGTGAATCCGGCCAGATAGTGGCTGAACGCACTCTGATAGCCGTTTTTCAGCTCAACGACCTGCGGCGCATCAAGCAAGGCGACCGGGTAGCCTTCCAGTTCCTTGTAATGGAGAACTTTGCCTTGAGCTTTTGCCTGTTCCTCGGCCGCTTCGTATTGCTTTTCACGCTGGCGGGCGATCAATGCTTCGCGTTCGTGGGTTTTCCTGATGTCTGCGCGGGCGCCGGCAAAGTCATTGACGGATAGCTGGTTCAAGGCCATTTGCGTAGTCAACATGACCTTTTCGTAATCGTAGCCTTCATAGCGCCGCAGCTTGTCGTTGACCAGCATCGTGCCCATTTCATCACCGAAACGGGCCAGTAATTTCATCGCGCCGGACGGGTTGGCTTCCTCGCGCTGGAAGATCATGCGGTCGGCATTGCGCCAGGCGTCCTGGCTGTCGGGCAGGGCACTGCCAGCGCTGAGGATCGCGCCTTTTTCCAGGTAATACAGCAGATCCTTGTCTTCCCACGGGTTGTTCATTTCCACCAGTGCCAGAGCCCCGGTCAGATTGCCCCGGGTCATTTGCTCGGTGGTCTGCTGCATTTCAAGATCGTAGTTGCGATAGGCGGCACAACCGCTCAACTGAACAGCGACGCAAAGCAGCAAAACGAACGGAAGACTCCGCATTGAGGTTGATTCCTTGCGCGCAAATGCTCTGGGGCGGGCAGTATAAAGTGGATGGTGGCAAATGGCTGCGATCTTGATCGAGCGTCAATCGGCAGCGGGCAGTGCGGCAATACTCGGCGACAAACGCTGCTGCCGTCTGCCGGGTATTTCCTGCCAATCAAAGCGAAACGCCGACAAAGCTTGAGAGAAATGTCTTCGAAGTGAACAATATGTAACTTCGCATTTCCATTTGAGATTCGTTCATGACTGCCTCGTCCCGATTGCTGGCCTGGCTGCTGTTCCCGTTATTGTCCCTGAGCAGCCTGCCGCTGCTGGCCGATACCGTGGAAGGCGCGCCGCAAGCGTTGCACCTGCTCGATTACATCAGTGCCGATTACCCGCCGACGGTCGCGGCAGGCAAAGTCATCGACGATGGCGAATACCGCGAGCAGCTGGAATTCACCCAGGTTCTGCAAGGCTTGATCACTGCATTGCCAGCCAAACCGGAAAAAGCCGCGCTGGAACAGGGCGTGGAGTTTTTGCACGCCGCCATCAGTGCGAAGCAGGACGGTGCCGATGTCGCCCGTCAGGCCCGACAGCTGGGGGCGAAACTGGCGGTGGCTTATGAAGTCAGCCAGGCACCGATCATCACCCCGGACCCGACACGCGGTGCGCCGCTGTATGCGCAAAATTGCTCGGTGTGCCACGGCGATACAGGTGCTGGCGACGGCCCGGCCGGTGTCGGTCTGAGCCCTGCGCCAGCCAACCTGCGCGACGCTGCGCGCATGGATCACCTGAGTCTGTACGCGATCTACAGCACCCTCGGCCAGGGCGTCGAAGGCACCGACATGCCGGCGTTCGCCGATCAGCTCGATGATCGCCAGCGCTGGGATCTGGCCACCTACATCGCCGGCTTCAGCGCCGATGCGGCGGCCGCCAAGTCCGACAAGGTCTACAACATCGCCGACCTGGCCCGGCAGACCCCGGCCGAAGTGCAGGCGGCGGAGGGCGCAGAGGTCGCGGCGTCGTTCCGTGCCCAGCGCGCGCAACCACCGCAGGTCAAGCGCGGGCCGGCGCAGTTGCTCGATTACACCGCCGCCACGCTGGACAAAAGCCTCGCGGCCTACCGCGCCGGTGAACACGATCAGGCCTATGACCTGTCGGTGGCGGCGTATCTGGAAGGCTTCGAACTGGTCGAAAGCTCGCTGGATAACGTCGATGCCAACGTGCGCAAGGACACCGAAAAATCGCTGATGGCGTATCGGCAGTCATTGCAGGACGGTCTGCCGGTCGAACAGGCCGAGCAGCGTCTGGATGCGGCCAAGGCCAAGCTCAAGGAATCCGCCGGCCTGTTGGGCAGCGATGGTCTGAGCTGGTCGCTGAGCTTCATCTCCGGCCTGCTGATTCTGCTGCGCGAAGGCCTGGAAGCGATTCTGGTGCTGGCGGCGATCCTCGCCTTCCTGCGCAATACCGGTCAGCAATCGGCAGTACGCAGTGTCAACGTTGGCTGGGGTCTGGCACTGCTGGCAGGTCTGGGTACCTGGGCACTGGCGGCGTACGTCATCGACGTCAGCGGTTCGCAGCGTGAGTTGCTGGAAGGCGCCACCGCGCTGTTTGCCAGCGTCATGGTGTTGTGGCTCGGCGTGTGGATGCATGACCGCCGTCATGCGGCGGCCTGGCAGGATTACATCAAAAGCAGTCTGGTCGGCGGCGGTGGACGTTTCGGCTTTGCGATCCTGGCGTTCTTCTCGGTCTATCGCGAGTTGTTTGAAGTGATCCTGTTCTACGAAACCCTGTGGCTGCAGGCCGGTCCTGCCGGGCACAACGCCGTGCTGGCTGGCGGTGCCACGGCGCTGGTGCTGCTGGTCGGCCTGGCGTGGGTGATTCTGCGCGGCTCGGCGAAACTGCCGCTGACCTTGTTCTTCAGCATCAACGCCGCGCTGTTGTGCGCGTTGTCGGTGGTATTTGCCGGGCATGGCGTCAAGGCCTTGCAGGAAGCCGGGATCTTCGGCACACGGCCGGTCGCGTTCTTTGAATTCGACTGGCTGGGGATCCATGCCGATGCCTATTCGCTGACCGCGCAGGTGGTGGCGATTGTGGCGATTGCTGTGCTGTATGGGCGCAGTTGGGTGGCGGAGAAGCGTCGGGTTTCGGCTGCATAAAGGCATTCGCTGCGCTCATATTCGCGAGCAGGCTCGCTCCCACAGGTTCGGTATGTATCCTGTGGGAGCGAGCCTGCTCGCGAATTTTTTGGAGGCAAGAACATGCGTGTATGGATTGATGCCGACGCCTGTCCACGGGCGGCGAAGGATCTTGTAGTGAAATTCGCCCTCAAGCGCCAGTTCGAAGTGGTGCTGGTAGCCGGGCAGCCGCAGACCAAGCCGGGGCTGGCCATCGTCAAACTGATCGTGGTGCCGAGCGGGCCGGATGCGGCGGATGATTATCTGGTCGAGCACGCCGTGCCGGGCGAGCTGGTGATCTGCAGCGATATTCCGCTGGCCGATCGGCTGGTCAAGAAGGGCGTGGCGGCACTGGATCCGCGCGGCAAGGAGTTCGATGCGCAGAACATGGGCGAGCGGCTGGCGGTGCGGAATCTGTTCACCGATCTCAGGGAGCAGGGCCAGATGAGCGGCGGCCCGGCGCCGTTTGGCGAGCGCGAGAAGCAGGCGTTTGCCAATGCGCTGGATCGGATTCTCACCCGGCTCACCCGCAAGCCCTGAAAAGATCGCAGCCTGCGGCAGCTCCTACAGGGGCGGTGTATGCCGCAATATCACGGCGCGACACGAAACCTGTAGGAGCTGCCGAAGGCTGCGATCTTTTGATTTCAAGCGTCGTTTTCGTGGGTCAGTTCGAGCACGCGGTCGACCAGTTTGTTGATCCCCGAAGCCGCTTCACTGATGGTCTGCGCCAGCATGTACGCCGGGGTGGTGACCAGTTTGCGCGCCTTGTCTTCGACGATTTCCGTCACGGCGCACTCTTCGTGGGTGGCGCCCATTTTGTTCATGGCCGCAGCGGTGTCGGCGTCGTTGCCGATGGTGCAAGTCACCCCCGGGCCATAGATTTTCGCCGCCAGCGCCGGTGAGATGCAGATCAGCCCGACCGGTTTGCCCGCTTCGGCAAATGCTTCGGCCAGGGCTAGCACTTCAGGTTGTACGGTGCAGCCGGCGCCTTCGATGGCGAAGTTCGACAGGTTCTTTGCCGCGCCGAAACCGCCGGGCACGATCAGTGCGTCGAAATCCTCGACATCGGCGTCGCGGATATCCTTGACGTTGCCCCGGGCAATCCGCGCCGATTCCACCAGTACGTTGCGCGATTCCGGCATTTCTTCGCCGGTCAGGTGGTTGATCACATGCAATTGCGCGATGTTTGGCGCGAAGCACTGCACCTGTGCGCCGCGCTGGTCGAGGCGCAGCAGGGTGATGACACTTTCCTGGATTTCGGCGCCGTCGTACACGCCACTGCCGGACAGGATCACTGCAACTTTTTTGCTCATGGGCTTCTCTCCAGATTCATGGCGCTCAATGTCCCTTAAATCGTCGCGCGTGGCCATAGGGGCATGGCTGGCGCGCGCGGGAACAGAGCGCTCTCTCAATGGATCGCAACGGCGGCGGGGTGTTCATTATTTGCCTGGAATGCGCGTGGCAGCCGCCAGCGAATGGCTTATTCGGCTGGCGTTTTCGGTCCGGCAGGAGGGGTCGCTTCGGCCTGACGCAATTGCTCGGCCTCGGCGGCCTTGGCGAGCTGCTCGTCCTGATAGATTTTCTTTGCCAGTTGCGCATTCTTGAAGCGGCGCCGCAGCCACAGGCCCAGCCCGAGGATCAGCAAGGCGCCGAGCACCCACAGCTCGTACTTCTTGATGCTGCCGAGCATGCCTTCCAGCACTGCGCCGAAGTGGTAAGCCGCCGCAGCCAGTGCGGTGGCCCAGATCGCCGCGCCGATACCGTTGAGCAGCAGGTAACGTCCCGGTGGATAACCGGACAGGCCGATCGCCACCGGCATCACGGTGCGCAGGCCATAAACGAAGCGGAAGCTCAGGACCCAGATGTCCGGATGTTTGCGGATGTGCTCCAGCGCGCGGTCGCCCATCATCTGCCAGCGCGGCTTGCGCGCAAGCAATTTGCGCCCGTGCTTGCGCCCCAGGAAGTACCACAGCTGATCGCCGGCATAGCTGCCGAAGAACGCCACAACCACCACCAGGTTGATGTCCATGTATCCACGAAACGCAAGGAAGCCTGCGAGCACCAGAATGGTTTCGCCTTCGAAGAACGTGCCGAGGAACAAGGCAAAGTAGCCAAAGTCGTGCAGAAATTGTTGGAGCATTGTCTGGGTGCTGGCGAAATGAACGCGCAGCCTAACCCTTCGGGCACATTCATGAAAGTGTCCAAATGTGTCTCGACGTGAACATTTCCTACATCGACAATGGATTGCGGCTACCTGTCACAGAGCACACATAACTGTCATCTGTTAGTCATAATGGCCGTCTATAACTGTCACGCTCGCCCGTTTGCCCGGGCTCAGGAGTCTGCCGTGAGCTTTACCCCCGCCAATCGTCTGTTCCCAGCCACTCGTCTGCGTCGCAATCGTCGTGATGATTTTTCGCGGCGGCTGGTGCGTGAAAACGTATTGACGGTCGATGATCTGATTCTGCCGGTGTTCGTGCTCGACGGTGAAAACCGCCGCGAAGCCGTGGCCTCGATGCCGGGCGTCGAGCGACTGACCATTGATCTGCTGCTTGAAGAAGCGGCGAAATGGGTCGAGCTGGGCATTCCGGCGCTGGCGCTGTTCCCGGTCACCCCGCCTGAACTGAAATCCCTCGATGCTGCCGAAGCGTGGAATCCCGAAGGCATCGCCCAGCGCGCCACTCGCGCCCTGCGTGAGCGGTTCCCGGAGCTGGGCGTGATCACTGACGTGGCGCTGGACCCGTTCACCACCCACGGTCAGGACGGCATTCTCGACGAAGACGGCTACGTGCAGAACGACATCACCGTCGATGCGCTGGTGCGTCAGGCGCTGTCCCATGCTGAAGCCGGCGCGCAGGTGGTGGCGCCATCGGACATGATGGACGGCCGCATCCAGGCGATTCGTGAGGCGCTGGAAATTGCCGGCCACGTCAACGTGCGCATCATGGCCTACTCGGCCAAGTACGCCAGCGCCTACTACGGCCCGTTCCGCGATGCCGTGGGTTCGGCGTCGAACCTCGGCAAGGCCAACAAGGCCTCTTATCAGATGGACCCGGCCAACAGCGACGAAGCGCTGCACGAAGTCGGTGCCGACTTGTCCGAAGGCGCGGACATGGTCATGGTCAAGCCGGGCATGCCCTACCTGGACATTCTTTTTCGCGTCAAAGATGCCTTCAAGGTGCCGACCTTCGTCTATCAGGTCAGTGGCGAATACGCCATGCACATGGCCGCTATCCAGAATGGCTGGTTGAGCGAAGCGGTGATCCTCGAGTCACTGACCGCCTTTAAACGTGCCGGTGCAGATGGCATCCTGACTTACTTTGCCGTTCGTGCCGCTCAATTGTTACGAGAGCAGAAATAGCCCTCCCAGGAACATTCCATGAATACCGAAGGACTCACTGAAGTTGCCGTAAAAGAAGCTCAGCCGGTGGTCGAGCAAATCACCGAGACCCCGCCGGAACTGGAGCCTGCGCCACCCGCGCCGGTTGCCGAAACCGCTGCGGCGGTGCCGGCGATCGCCATCCCCGGCCTGGATGACAGCAGCCTGTACATCCACCGCGAGCTTTCGCAATTGCAGTTCAACATCCGCGTGCTGGAACAGGCGCTGGACGAGTCCTACCCGTTGCTGGAGCGGCTGAAGTTCCTGCTGATCTTCTCCAGCAACCTCGACGAATTCTTCGAGATCCGCGTCGCCGGGCTGAAAAAACAGATCACCTTCGCCCGTGAACAGGCCGGTGCTGACGGCTTGCAGCCGCATCAGGCGCTGGCGCGGATCAGCGAGCTGGTCCACGGTCACGTCGACCGCCAGTACGCGATCCTTAACGATATTCTGCTGCCCGAGCTGGAAAAGCATCAGGTGCGCTTCATCCGTCGGCGCAACTGGACAACCAAGCTCAAGACTTGGGTACGCCGCTATTTCCGCGACGAGATCGCGCCGATCATCACCCCGATCGGCCTCGACCCGACGCACCCGTTTCCGCTGCTGGTGAACAAGAGCCTGAACTTCATCGTCGAGCTCGAAGGTATCGACGCCTTCGGTCGCGACTCCGGTCTGGCGATCATTCCGGCCCCGCGTCTGCTGCCCCGGATCATCAAGGTCCCGGAAGAAGTCGGCGGTGCCGGCGACAACTATGTGTTCCTGTCGTCGATGATCCACGCCCACGCCGATGACCTGTTCCAGGGCATGAAGGTCAAAGGCTGCTACCAGTTCCGTCTGACCCGAAACGCCGACCTGGCGCTCGACTCCGAAGACGTCGAAGACCTCGCCCGCGCCCTGCGTGGCGAGTTGTTCTCGCGGCGCTACGGTGACGCGGTGCGTCTGGAAGTTGCCGACACCTGCCCGAAACACCTCTCGGACTACCTGCTCAAGCAGTTCAACCTGAGCGAGACCGAGCTGTATCAGGTCAACGGCCCGGTCAACCTGACGCGCCTGTTCAGCATCACCGGTCTGGACAGCCATCCAGAGCTGCAATACACGCCGTTCACCCCGCAGATCCCGAAACTGCTGCAGAACAGCGAAAACATCTTCAGTGTGGTCAGCAAGCAGGACATCCTCCTGCTGCACCCGTTCGAGTCGTTCACGCCGGTGGTCGACCTGCTGCGTCAGGCCGCGAAAGACCCGCATGTATTGGCCGTACGGCAAACGCTTTACCGCTCCGGCGCCAACTCGGAGATCGTCGATGCGCTGGTCGACGCCGCGCGTAACGGCAAGGAAGTCACGGCGGTGATCGAGCTGCGCGCGCGCTTCGATGAAGAATCCAACCTGCAACTGGCCAGTCGTCTGCAAGCGGCCGGTGCGGTGGTGATCTACGGTGTGGTCGGCTTCAAGACCCACGCCAAGATGATGCTGATCCTGCGCCGTGAGGCTGGCGAAATCGTCCGTTATGCGCACCTCGGCACCGGCAACTATCACGCCGGCAACGCCAAGCTCTACACCGACTACAGCCTGCTCACCTCCGACGACGCCTTGTGCGAGGACGTCGGCAAACTGTTCAGCCAGTTGATCGGCATGGGCAAGACGCTGCGCATGAAAAAGCTGCTGCATGCGCCGTTCACCCTGAAGAAGGGCATGCTCGACATGATTGCCCGCGAAACCCAGTTTGCCCTCGAAGGCAAACCGGCGCACATCATCGCCAAGTTCAACTCGCTGACCGATCCGAAGATCATCCGCGCGCTGTACAAGGCCAGCCAGTCCGGCGTGCGCATCGATCTGGTGGTGCGCGGCATGTGCTGCCTGCGTCCGGGCATCGCCGGGGTCTCGCACAACATTCATGTGCGCTCGATCATTGGCCGCTTCCTTGAGCACACGCGGGTGTTCTACTTCCTCAACGGCGGCGACGAGCAGATGTTCCTCTCCAGCGCCGACTGGATGGAGCGCAACCTCGACAAGCGCGTCGAGACCTGCTTCCCGGTGGAAGGCAAGAAACTGCTGACTCGGGTCAAGAAGGAGCTGGAGCTGTACCTGACCGACAACACCCACAGCTGGAGTTTGCAGTCGGACGGCCGCTACATCCGCAACACACCCACCGGCAACCAGAACCCGCGCAGTGCCCAGGCGACGTTGCTGGAGCGGCTGGGCAGCCCGATATTGCCTGTCAGCAGTTAAGTGCCGAAGGTCAAAAGCCCCTCACCCTAACCCTCTCCCGGAGGGAGAGGGGACTGACCGAGGTGTCTTGCGTCATACACTGACCTGAAATACCTGATCGAATCTGGCCTCAACGCTAGTACAAATCGGCTCCCTCTCCCTCGGGAGAGGGCTGGGGTGAGGGGAGAGCTACACCGCCGCTCTCAAGCCAAACCCAATAAAAAGGCGATCCTAACGGATCGCCTTTTTTGTGCCAGCCAGTTACTCAGTGCACCGTGAGGACAATTCCAACCCGCGTCAGCCAATCCGCTTCCAGGCCGAAATCCGCCTGAGTCAGCTGATTTTCATCCAGCCAGTTCTCCGGGAATTCCACATCGAGATGGTCGCCATTGGCATGCAGCGCCACCTGCGGCATCGCCTGGGTTCCGCGAATGTGATGGAACAGAATGGCAAACCGCAGCAGCACGCACAGGCGAATCAGTTTGATGCCGTCATCGCCGAATTCGGCAAACTTGTCCTTGGGAATATTGCGCCGGTGCCCGCGCACCAATAGCGCGAGCATCTGCTGGTCTTCTCGCGAGAAGCCTGCCAGGTCGGAGTGCTCGATGAGGTAGGCGCCATGCTTGTGGTAGTGATAGTGAGCGATGTCGAGGCCGACTTCGTGGACCTTCGCCGCCCAGCCGAGCAGTTCGCGCCAGATGCCGTCATCCAGTTCCCAGTCGACAGCAACCTGATCGAACGCGTGCAGGGCCTTGCGCTCGACCCGCGCTGCCTGTTCCAGGTCGACGTGATAGCGCTCCATCAGCGAGGTCAGGGTGCGTTCGCGCACGTCTTCATGGTGATGGCGGCCGAGCAGGTCGTAGAGCACGCCTTCGCGCAGCGCGCCTTCGCAATGGTCCATGCGTTGCAGTTCGAGGGCGTCGAAGATTGCTTCGAGAATCGCCAGGCCCGCCGGAAAGATCGCCCGGCGGTCAGGCTTGATGCCTTCGAAATCGATCTTGTCGGCGTCGCCGAGCTTGAACAGCTTGCGCTTGAGCCACGCCAGGCCTTCGGCGTTGACCTCGCCGCTGCCGTGGCCGCCAGCCTTCAAGGCCAGGCCGATGGCGCGAATCGTACCGGAGGAGCCGATGGCTTCATCCCAGGTCAGGCGATGCAGGGCGTGCTCAATGCTCATGATCTCCAGGCGCGCCGCCGTGTAGGCCTGGGCGTAGCGCGCCGGGGTGATCTTGCCGTCCTTGAAATAACGCTGAGTGAAACTCACGCAGCCCATTTGCAGGCTTTCGCGCAATAAAGGCTCGAAGCGCTGGCCGATGATGAATTCGGTGCTGCCGCCGCCGATGTCGGCGACCAAACGTTTGCCTGGGGTGTCAGCGAGCGTGTGCGAAACGCCGAGATAGATCAGGCGCGCTTCTTCACGGCCGGAAATGACTTCTACCGTGTGGCCGAGGATTTCTTCGGCGCGGCGGATGAATTCGCCACGATTGCGCGCTTCACGCAGGGCGTTGGTGCCGACGATGCGCACGGCGCCGAGCGGCATACCGTTGATCAGTTGGGCAAAGCGCTTGAGGCAATCGAGGCCGCGCTGCATCGATTCTTCGTTGAGCTGGCGCGCGTCGTCGATGCCGGCGGCCAGTTGCACCTTCTCGCCGAGGCGCTCGAGGATGCGGATTTCGCCGTTCTGGGCCTTGGCCACGACCATGTGAAAGCTGTTGGAGCCCAGGTCGATTGCGGCGATCAGGGACAGATTCTTGGCTTGGGATTGCGGCATGGTCAGGGGTCTCGGTCGATAACCCCGACATCGTGCCACGATCAAACGCTGGCGCCAACGCGCATGGTTCAAACCGTTGATTCAGCGCAGAAAGTCTGGGGATCGCGACGCGGCCATTCGCGAGCAGGCTCGCTCCCACAGGTGAACGCATTCCCATGTGGGAGCGAGCCTGCTCGCGAAGAGGGCATCACTGCTTCAGAAAATCTTCAGGCTGTCGCTTCCACCGTGCCAATAAAGTTCGCCAGCTCGACCGTCTGCGGATTGGCAAACAACACCTTCGGATCGCCCACCTCATGCACCTTGCCATGGTGCATGAACACCAGTTTGTCGCCCACCTCTCGGGCAAAGCGCATCTCGTGGGTGACCATGATCAGCGTCATGCCTTCCTTGGCCAATTGCCGCACCACGCTGAGCACTTCATTGACCAGCTCAGGGTCCAGCGCCGAGGTGATTTCATCGCACAGCAGCACCTTCGGCGACATCGCCAAAGCCCGGGCGATCGCCACCCGTTGCTGCTGACCACCGGACAAACGGTCCGGGAAGGCATCGAATTTCTCCCCGAGCCCGACTCGCTCGAGCATTTCGCGCGCCAGTTCGGCTGCCTTGGCCTTGGGTACTTTCTGCACCACTTGCGGCGCGAGCATGACGTTTTCGCCGACGGTCAGGTGCGGGAACAGGTTGAACTGCTGGAAGACCATGCCGACCTTCTGTCGCAGGCTGCGCAGATCAGCGCGGGCGGCGTCGAGGTATTCGCCGTCGACTTCGATCACGCCATCGTTGATCGATTCCAGGCCGTTGAGCGTGCGCAACAGGGTCGATTTGCCCGAGCCGCTGCGGCCGATGATCGCCACGACCTGGCCTTCCTCGACGCTGAGATCGATGCCTTTGAGTACGTGGTGATCGCCGTAGTATTTATGCAGGGCGGAAATTCTAAGCAGAGGCATGCAGTCTCCTTTCCAGGTAGCGCGCACTGAGGGACAAGGGGTAGCAGAGCAGGAAGTAGCCGAGGGCGACGAGGCCGTAGACCATGAACGGTTCGAACGTGGCATTGGCGAGCATGCCGCCGGTCTTGGTCAGTTCGGTGAAGCCGATGATCGAGGTCACCGCTGTGCCTTTGACCACTTGCACCGAGAAGCCCACGGTCGGCGCCACGGCGATGCGCAGCGCTTGCGGCAGGATCACGTAGCGCAACTGCTCAAGCGGATTGAGCGCCAGGCTCGACGAGGCTTCCCACTGACCGTGGGGAATGGCCTCGACGCAACCGCGCCAGATCTCCGCCAGATAGGCGCTGGTGAACAAGGTCAAAGCGATCGCCGCGGCCATCCACGGCGAAATCTCGATGCCGGCCAGCGCCACGCCGAAGAACACCAGAAACAGTTGCATCAACAGTGGCGTGCCCTGAAACAGTTCGATCCAGGTGCGGGCGATGCTGCTTGATAGCGTGTTCTTGGAGATGCGCATCACCAGAATCAGCAGGCCGACGAGGCCGCCGCCAATGAACGCCACCAGTGACAGCGCCAGGGTCCATTGCAGGCCGGTGAGCAGGTTGCGCAGGATGTCCCAGAAAGTGAAATCGCTCATTGGCTGCTCCTCGCAATGAACCGGCGGCCGAACCAGTTGAGCAACTGGCGGATCAGCAGCGCCATGCACAGATAGATCAGGGTGGTCAGCGCATAGGTTTCAAAGGCGCGGAAGTTGCGCGACTGAATGAAGTTGGCGGCGAAGCTCAATTCTTCCGTGGCGATCTGCGAACACACCGCCGAACCGAGCATGACGATGATGATCTGGCTGCTTAGCGCCGGCCAGACCTTGCCCAGCGCGGGCAGCAGGACGACGTGGCGGAACGCTTCGAAGCGGGTCATCGCCAGTGCCGCAGCCGCTTCCAGTTGCCCGCGCGGAATCGCCTGGATGCCGGCGCGGATGATTTCGGTCGAATAGGCGCCAAGGTTGATCACCATCGCCAGCACCGCCGCCTGCCACTCGGAGATCTGCATGCCGAGCGACGGCAGGCCGAAGAAGATGAAGAACAGTTGCACCAGAAACGGCGTGTTGCGGATCAACTCGACGTAGACGCCGAAGATCGCCGAGAACGGGCGAATCTGCCACGCTCGCACCAGCGCGCCGACAATGCCCACGCCGACCCCGAGCAGCGCGCCGATGGCGGTCAGCTCCAGCGTGAACAGTGCGCCGCGCAGCAGCAGGTCGGTGTTTTCCACCACCGGCAAAAAATCGAACTGATAAGCCATGAACGTCTCCCGCGCAGTCGATCAGAGATCGGCCGGCAGCGGCTCTTTCAGCCAGGTCTGCGAGTTCTTTTCCAGTGCGCCGTCAGCCTTGGCGGTGTTGAGGATGTCGTTGACCTTGGCCAGCAACGCCGCTTCGTTCTTGTTCACGCCCACGTAGACCGGGGAATCCTTGAGCTTCACCTTCAGCGCCGGCACGCGCTTGGGGTTCTTCTCGCTGATGGCCACCATCACCACGTTGCCGCTGGCAATCAGATCGACCTGGCCTGCCAGATAAGCAGCGATGGTCGAGTTGTTGTCTTCGAAACGTTTGATGGTCACGCCTTCGGGGGCGACTTTGCTCAGCTCGATGTCTTCGATGGCGCCCCGGGTGACGCTGATGGTCTTGCCTTTGAGGTCGTCGAGGCTGGTGATCGCAGCGTCTGGCGGACCGAACACGGCGAGGTAGAACGGCGCATAGGCGCGGGAGAAGTCGATGACCTTCTCGCGCTCGGGGTTTTTGCCGAGGCTGGAGATCACCAGATCGACTTTGCCGGTGGTGAGGAACGGGATGCGATTGGTGCTGTTGACCGGGGTCAGTTCGAGTTTGACCTTGAGTTGGTCAGCGAGCAGTTTCGCTGTGTCGATATCCAGGCCGCGCGGCTTCATGTCCGGGCCGACCGAGCCGAACGGCGGGAAGTCCTGGGGCACGGCAACTTTCAGCGTGCCGCGTTTGACCACGTCGTCCAGACCGTCGGCGTGAGCGGGGGCCTGGCACAGCAGCAGGCCGGCAAACAGGGAAGCGAGGAGGGCGCTGTAACGCTGGGTCATGGACAATCTCCGGATCGGCGGGAAGTGGTTGCTGCGATCGGACAGAGCATGGGCCGTGCCAACAGGCGGATTTCGCCCCGGCAGGCCGCGGCATCAGCGGCTTGGTTCGGTCTTACTGGTCTGAACAGTCAACTCGGTTTTCGCACTGCGATGGCGCATCGGCAGTGCGCGCCGAACCCCGCTGGGGCACGACTTGCCGGACTCGACGAATAGCTTTACAACTAGCCGCACCTTGGCCCTGACGCGTCCGCACATCATGAATTCGATCTCCCGCGCCGTACCCGAAGTGGCGCTGCAAGCGATCCGCAAACTGATCACCGAACAGGGCTTCGGTGCCGGCGACGCGTTGCCTTCGCAACGGGATCTGGCGCTGCAACTGGGCGTCAGTCGGGCATCGTTGCGTGAAGCGCTGTCGTCGCTCAGTGCACTGGGCGTGGTCAGCATTCAGCCGGGCAAGGGCGTGTTCGTGCAGTCGCCGGTCGAATTGTCGCGCGGCGACAACGCGCCAGGCTGGTCGTTTGCGGCGCAGGCATCGCCGCTGGATATCTTTCAATTGCGCTATGCGCTCGAAGGGTTTGCAGCAGGTTTGGCGGCAGTGACGTTGAGCACGTTCGATCTGGATGCGCTGGAAGACAACGTTGCGGCCATGCGCGAGCAATTGAAGCTCGGCGACTTTGAGGCAGCGGCGAAACTCGACTTCGAATTCCACCGGCGCATCCTTCTTGCCAGCGGCAATCAGGCGATGCTGAGCATCCTCACCGCCAGCGCCGAGATCTTTCTCGAGAGCCAGAAACTGCCGTTCATCCGCGCCGAGCGCGCCATGGAAACCTGGCAGGAACACCGCAAGATCCTCCGTGCCCTGGCCCGCCGTGCGTCGGGAGCAGCGCAAAAAGCCATGCGGGAACACGTGCGCAACGCCGCCCTGCGTACTGGAATCGCCTTCATCGCTCCCGCCACGGCGTGAGTTGAGCTATACCCAAACTCATCAAGGGCCATAGCAACACTCAATCATCTGCGGCTTCCTGAACAAGGGAAGGGCGGCTATGATGGGCCACGTTTTTTTGCTTACAACCTGGAGAATTCCATGAGCAGCGATCTGATCAAACACGTTAGCGACGCTAGCTTCGAAGCCGACGTACTCAAGGCCGAAGGCGCTGTCCTGGTCGACTACTGGGCTGAATGGTGCGGCCCTTGCAAAATGATCGCACCGGTTCTGGACGAGATTGCCGAGACTTACAAAGGCAAGCTGACCGTCGCCAAACTGAACATCGACGAAAACCAGGAAACCCCGGCCAAGCATGGCGTGCGTGGTATCCCGACGCTGATGCTGTTCAAGAACGGCAACGTTGAAGCGACCAAGGTCGGCGCACTGTCGAAGTCGCAGCTGGCGGCGTTCCTCGACGCCAACATCTGAGCGTCGCAGTAAAACGCTGAAAAAAAGCCCCGCAAATCGCGGGGCTTTTTGCGTATTCAGGGCTAGACGCTCCGAAACTCAGGTGGTACATTCGGCCCCGCACTGGTTTCTCCAATGCCCCCTGCTAGCCGTCGCCGACGCACTCCTTTTCGAATTAGTTCGCGATCCTGTCGCCTTCTCCGCGGCGCGGCCTCATTAAGCCAAAAGCTTAATTTCCCCCCCTCCATAAATGATTACGTCATTCCTATATGAATCTGACTGAACTCAAGCAAAAGCCGATTACCGAACTGCTCGAATTGGCCGAACAGATGGGCATAGAAAATATGGCCCGTTCGCGCAAGCAGGACGTGATTTTCTCCCTGCTCAAAAAGCACGCGAAAAGCGGCGAGGAAATCTCCGGTGATGGCGTGCTGGAGATTCTCCAGGACGGCTTCGGCTTCCTGCGCTCCGCAGACGCTTCCTACCTCGCCGGCCCTGACGACATCTACGTCTCGCCGAGCCAGATCCGCCGCTTCAACTTGCGCACCGGTGACACCATCGTTGGCAAGATCCGGCCTCCGAAGGAAGGCGAGCGGTACTTCGCCCTGCTCAAGGTCGACACGATCAACTTCGATCGTCCGGAGAACGCGAAAAACAAGATTCTCTTCGAGAACCTGACGCCGCTGTTCCCGACGGTGCGCATGAAGATGGAAGCCGGCAACGGTTCCACCGAAGACCTCACCGGTCGCGTGATCGACCTGTGTGCACCGATCGGCAAAGGCCAGCGTGGTCTGATCGTCGCACCGCCGAAAGCCGGTAAAACGATCATGCTGCAGAACATCGCAGCGAACATCGCCCGTAACAATCCTGAAGTTCACCTGATCGTGCTGTTGATCGACGAGCGTCCGGAAGAAGTGACCGAAATGCAGCGCACCGTGCGCGGCGAAGTGGTTGCCTCGACCTTCGACGAGCCGCCGACCCGTCACGTGCAGGTTGCTGAAATGGTGATCGAGAAGGCCAAGCGTCTGGTCGAACACAAGAAAGACGTGGTGATCCTGCTCGACTCCATCACCCGTCTGGCCCGTGCCTACAACACCGTGATCCCGAGCTCCGGCAAGGTATTGACCGGTGGTGTCGATGCCCACGCCCTCGAGAAGCCGAAGCGTTTCTTCGGTGCCGCGCGTAACATCGAAGAAGGCGGCTCGCTGACCATTATCGCCACCGCGCTGGTTGAAACCGGCTCGAAGATGGACGAAGTGATCTACGAAGAGTTCAAGGGTACCGGCAACATGGAGCTGCCTCTGGATCGCAAGATCGCCGAGAAGCGTGTGTTCCCGGCCATCAACATCAACCGCTCCGGCACCCGCCGCGAAGAGTTGCTGACCGCCGACGACGAACTGCAGCGCATGTGGATTCTGCGCAAGCTGCTGCACCCGATGGACGAAGTCGCCGCCATCGAGTTCCTGGTCGACAAGCTGAAAACGACCAAGACCAACGACGAGTTCTTCTTGTCGATGAAACGCAAGTAATACGCTGGCGTTTCAACAAAGGACGCTCCCGCGAGGGGGCGTTTTTTTTTGCCCCGAAAAATCTCGCGCCCATCACGGATATCTGTTGATGGGCCGATTCTGCGGCGTCGGCAGCGCACTCCCGAGTTCAATACCTGCTCCTTACCGGCAGCGCGCGGGCCACAATCGAGCAATGACGGGCTGCTGTTTGCCCCTCAGAGCAGGTAGGATGTACGCCTATTTTGAGGGTGCCATCGTCAATGAAATTCAAGGATCTTCGGGATTTCGTGCAGCAGCTTGAGCAGCGCGGAGAGTTGAAACGCATCCAGATTCCCGTCTCGCCGGTGCTGGAGATGACTGAGGTGTGCGACCGCACGCTGCGGGCCAAAGGCCCGGCACTGTTGTTCGAGAAACCCACCGGTTATGACATTCCGGTGCTTGGTAACCTGTTCGGTACCCCCGAGCGCGTGGCCATGGGCATGGGCGCCGAGTCGGTCAGCGAGCTGCGCGAAATCGGCAAGCTGCTGGCCTTCCTCAAGGAGCCGGAGCCGCCGAAGGGCTTGAAGGACGCGTGGTCGAAACTGCCGATCTTCCGCAAGATCATTTCGATGGCGCCGAAAGTCGTCAAAGACGCGGTGTGCCAGGAAGTGGTCATCGAAGGCGACGACGTCGATCTGGCGATGTTGCCGGTGCAGACCTGCTGGCCCGGCGACGTTGGCCCGCTGATCACTTGGGGCCTGACGGTCACCAAAGGCCCGAACAAGGAACGCCAGAACCTCGGCATCTACCGCCAGCAAGTGATCGGCCGCAACAAGGTGATCATGCGCTGGCTCAGCCATCGTGGCGGCGCTCTCGACTTCCGCGAGTGGTGCGAGAAGCACCCGGGCCAGCCGTTCCCGGTGTCCGTGGCCCTTGGCGCCGATCCGGCGACGATTCTCGGTGCCGTGACGCCGGTGCCGGACAGCCTCTCCGAATATGCTTTCGCAGGGCTCTTGCGCGGCAACCGTACCGAACTGGTCAAGTGCCGTGGCAACGATCTGCAAGTACCGGCCACCGCCGAAATCATCCTTGAAGGCGTGATTCATCCGGGCGAAATGGCCGACGAAGGCCCTTATGGCGACCACACCGGTTACTACAACGAAGTCGACAGCTTCCCGGTGTTCACCGTCGAGCGCATCACCCACCGGATCAAGCCGATCTATCACAGCACCTACACCGGCCGTCCGCCGGATGAGCCGGCGATTCTCGGCGTGGCGCTGAACGAAGTGTTCGTGCCGATTCTGCAGAAGCAGTTCCCGGAAATCACCGACTTCTACCTGCCGCCGGAAGGCTGCTCGTACCGCATGGCCGTGGTGACGATGAAGAAGTCGTATCCGGGGCATGCCAAGCGCGTGATGCTCGGTGTCTGGTCGTTTTTGCGACAGTTCATGTACACCAAGTTCGTTATCGTCACTGACGACGATATCAACGCCCGCGACTGGAACGACGTGATCTGGGCTATCACCACGCGCATGGATCCCAAGCGCGATACGGTGATGATCGATAACACGCCGATCGACTACCTCGACTTCGCTTCGCCGATTTCCGGCCTGGGCTCGAAAATGGGCCTGGATGCCACCCACAAGTGGCCGGGCGAAACCACTCGCGAGTGGGGCCGCGTGATCGTCAAGGACGACGCCGTCACCCAACGGATCGATGCCATCTGGAATCAGTTAGGAATAGATTGATGCGTGTAACCCTGCAGCCTTCCGGAGCAGTGCTCGAGATACAGCCCGGTGAGCGGATTCTCGACGGTGCGCGGCGCCTGGGCTATGACTGCCCGCAAAGCTGCCGCAACGGCAATTGCCACGTGTGTGCAGCGCTGCTGGTGGAGGGCCGCGTCGAGCAGGCCGGCAAAGTCCACGACCATGGCGAGTTCTACACCTGCATCGCCGCACCGCTGGAAGACTGCGTGCTGTTGTGGGATGGCGTGCTCGCACTGGGTGAGCTGCCGGTGCGTAGCCTGTCGTGTCAGGTCATCGAGTGCCGCGAGGTCGGCGGCGATACCTGGCGCGTGCGTCTGCGGGCACCAGCGGGCAAGCCGCCGCGCTATCACGCCGGGCAATATTTGATGATCGAGCGTGAGAACGGTGAGAAATCGGCGTTCTCCATGGCTTCGGCACCCCACGGCGGGCGTGATCTGGAAATTCATGTGCTGGCGCGCGAAACCAGTGCGTTGAGCCTGATCGAGCAGCTGCAACGCAACCCGCTGGTACGTGTCGAGTTGCCGTTTGGTGACACACATCTTGCGGAGCTACCCGACGGTCCGCTGGTGTTGATCGCCGCCGGCACCGGCATGGGCCAGATTCACAGTCTGATCGAACATTGCCGCGCCAAAGGCTTCAAGCATCCAGTGCATCTGTATTGGGGCGTGCGCCGTCCCGAAGATTTTTATCAGATCGAGCACTGGGACGAATGGCTGAAGCTGCCCAATCTGTTCCTGCACAAGGTAGTCAGCGACCAGTGCGGCTGGGAAGGGCGCTGCGGGATGTTGCACGAGGCAGTTTGCGAGGATTTCCCCGATCTGAAGCCGCTGCACGTCTATGCCAGCGGTTCGCCGGCGATGGTCTACGGCACGCTGGACGCGCTGGTCGAGGCGGGGATGGATGCGCATCAGATGCGCGCTGATGTGTTCGCCTACGCGCCGCGCTCCTGAGACTTATAACTTGGTATATAGCCGATCGGTATTTACCCTAAACAGTAAATATCGCTAGGTTATATATGAATCAGGCAATTAATCAGTGGCACTTAATTTGCCTTAAAACATATGTGCCTTATTGTTACAACGGTGCGTTCTATTAAGTAATTCTTCACCCGCGGGGAGCTGAACGCTATTCGCCATGAGCGCCATTGAAAACGCAATTCTGAACCTGGCTTACCCTCCGCGGCTCGATCTTGGGCCGCAGCTGACGCACGAACAACTTCTCGCTTCCATGCAATCGACCATGGCACGCCACAAGGGCGGGCCGGTGTGGCTGTTCGCCTATGGCTCGCTGATCTGGCGGCCGGAATGCACGGCGGTCGAGCGCATGCGCGGTCGCGTGCATGGCTATCATCGCGGCTTGTACCTGTGGTCCCACGAGCATCGGGGTACCCCGGAAATGCCCGGTCTGGTGTTCGGTCTGGATCGCGGCGGTTCATGCAGCGGTTTTGCCTACCGCTTGCCGGAAGACAATCTCGATACCGCGCTGTACGCCCTGTGGAAACGTGAGATGCCGTTTCCGTCGTATCGTCCGCACTGGCTCAATTGCCGGCTCGAAGATGGCACTCAGGTGCAGGCCTTGGGCTTCGTTCTTGAGCGCCACCTGCCGAGCTACGCCGGCAACTTGCCGGATCATGTGCTCAGCCAGGTGTTCGCCAGCGCGAGCGGGCGTTACGGCACCACTCGCGATTATGTCGAGCAGACCGCGCACGCCCTGCGCAGCCACGCCATGCCGGATCGAAATCTGGAGGCGCGGCTCAAGCGCTGTAAATCACACAGCGATCAGGCGACCGCTTCACGGCTCTGACTGGCGACTTGCTTGTGCCACAGCGTTGGCGCAAGGAAGGCCATCGCCAGCAGGCAAGCGCCGACCAGCAGCACGAAACCGCCATCCCAGCCGAAGTGGTCAACGGTGTAGCCCATCGCCGCACTGGCCGCGACCGAACCCCCCAGATAACCGAACAGACCGGTGAAGCCCGCTGCAGTACCGGCGGCTTTCTTCGGCGCCAGTTCCAGCGCTTGCAGGCCGATCAGCATCACCGGGCCGTAGATCAGGAAGCCGATCGACAGCAGGGCGATCATGTCGACCATCGGATTGCCGGCCGGATTGAGCCAGTAAACCAGGGTCGCGACAGTCACCAGGGCCATGAACACCATGCCGGTCAAACCACGGTTGCCACGGAAGATCTTGTCTGACATCCAGCCGCACAGCAGCGTGCCCGGGATGCCTGCCCACTCGTAGAAAAAATAGGCCCACGAGGTCTTATCCACGGTGAAGCCCTTGGCTTCCTTCAGGTACGTCGGCGCCCAGTCCAGCACGCCGTAGCGCAGCAAGTAGACGAAGACGTTGGCCAGAGCGATGTACCAGAGCATTTTGTTGCGCAGCACGTATTTGACGAAGATTTCCTTGGCGCTGAATTCGTCTTCGTGGCTGGCGTCGTAGCCTTCCGGGTAGTCGTTCTTGTACTGCTCGATCGGCGGCAGGCCGACCGATTGCGGGGTGTCACGCATGGTGATGAAGGCGAATACCGCTACGCCCAGTGCGACTGCTGCCGGGACGTAAAACGCCGCGTGCCAGTCGTTGAACAGGCCCATGCCGATCAGGAACAGCGGGCCGATCAGACCGCCGCCGACGTTATGCGCCACGTTCCACACCGACACCACGCCACCGCGTTCCTTCTGCGACCACCAGTGCACCATGGTCCGCCCGCTCGGCGGCCAGCCCATGCCCTGCGCCCAGCCGTTGATGAACAGGAGAATGAACATCATCGTCACGCTGGACGTTGCCCACGGCGCGAAACCGAAAATGAACATCACCCCGGCCGAGACCAGCAGACCGAACGGCAGGAAGAAGCGCGGGTTGGAACGGTCGGACACCAGGCCCATGAGGAACTTCGACAGGCCGTAAGCAATAGCGATCGCCGACATTGCCAGACCAAGGTCGCCACGGCTGTAGCCTTCGTCGATCAGGTACGGCATGGCCAGGGAGAAGTTCTTGCGCAGCAGGTAGTAACCGGCGTAGCCGATAAAGATACCGGCGAAGATCTGCCAGCGCAGGCGGCGGTAGGTGCTGTCTATTTTTTCTTCAGGCAATGGAGCCTGATGTGCGGCAGGACGAAAGAAAGCAAACATTCAAGAGCTCCAGTTTTCTTGTTTTGACTGCGGATGCGAATGTTACAGTTTCGTTACCGAAAATAGCATCGCTTCACGTCGGCAAAACAGCGGAAATTTGGGCAGATGAACGTTCCTTTATGAACATGTCGCTCTGAGACAAGTACGCGGCGCTGAGGGAATGGTGGCTCGGGTGGGTTTCTGCGGTTTGACGCATGGGAGAGGCAGATCTCAGCGCTAAAGCGATCCGGATTGCTGCTCCGGATCGCTCCATGTTGTTAACGAACCTGAACGACAACCTTGCCCACAGCCTTGCGCTGGCCAAGATCATCGATCGCCTGCGCGGCATTGCTCAGCGGATACACCTGCGACACCAGCGGTTTGAGCTTGCCCTCGGCAAACCAGGCGAACAGCTGCTGGAAGTTGGCTGCATTGTCCTGTGGCTGGCGTTGGGCAAAAGAACCCCAGAACACGCCGAGTACCGCCGCGCCCTTGAGCAGGGCGAGGTTGACCGGCAGTTCCGGGATGCGTCCGCTGGCGAAGCCGACCACCAGCAGGCGGCCGTTCCAGGCGATGGCGCGGATGGCCTGGTCGAACAGGTCGCCGCCGACCGGGTCGTAGATCACGTCGGCGCCCTGGCCGTCGGTGAGGCGTTTGATCTCGTCCTTGAGGCTGGCTTCGCTGTAATTGATCAGCTCATCGGCGCCGGCAGCCTTGGCCACCGCGAGTTTCTCGGCGCTGCTGGCGGCGGCGATCACGCGGGCACCCATGGCTTTGCCAATCTCCACGGCGGCGAGGCCGACGCCGCCCGACGCGCCGAGCACCAGCAGGGTTTCGCCCGGTTGCAGGTTGGCGCGTTGCTTGAGCGCGTGCATCGAGGTGCCGTAGGTCATGCTGAATGCAGCGGCGATGTTGAAATCCATCGACGGCGGAATCGGCAGGACGTTGTAGCCCGGCACCGCCACCTGCTCGGCAAAACTGCCCCAGCCAGTCAGGGCCATGACCCGGTCGCCGACTTTCAGATGGCTGACCTTTTCCCCGACTTCACGCACCACGCCCGCCGCTTCACCGCCCGGCGAAAACGGGAAGGGCGGTTTGAACTGGTACTTGCCCTCGATGATCAGCGTGTCCGGGAAATTGACTCCGGCAGCGTGCACGTCCAGCAGGATTTCATTCTTCTTCGCGACAGGACTGGCGACGTCTTCCAGCACCAGCGATTCGGCAGGGCCGAAGGCTTTGCACAGCACGGCTTTCATCAGGGCTATTCCTTTGGGAGTGATGGCCGATAAGTGTAGGTGTGTGAATCAACGGGTCAACGAGCATGCCCGGCCCTGATAGTCAGCCATAAGCTTGTGCTTGCGCGGCGGGTCGTTATGCTAGGCCGCAAACCGGATAAGGAGCGAATTGTGAAAGCGTGGATCATGTTATTGCTGGCCCTGTCTCTGCCTGTGGCAGCACTGGCCGAAGAAGCCAAAGAAGGCGAGGCGCCGAAGGTCAATTACATCACCCTGAGCCCGCCGTTCGTCGGCAACTATGGCCTGGACGGCACCGCCAAGCTCAAGGTCTACAAAGCCGATGTGGCATTGCGTGTGACTGGTGAGGAGGCGACCAAACTGGTCAAGGCCAACGAGCCGCTGATCCGCAATCAGCTGGTGGCGTTGTTCACTCAGCAGTCGACCGAGGCGATGGGCAGCATCGAGGGCAAGGAAAAGCTGCGTCAGGAAGCGTTGAAGCAGACCCAGCAGGTCATGAATGACGAGACCGGCAAGCCTGTTGTTGAGGATCTGTTGTTCAACAACCTGATCATTCAGTAAGTCATTCGCTGTCCGGGCAGGCCCCTTCGCGAGCAGGCTCGCTCCCACAGGGTTATTCGGTGAATGCAAAAATGTGCATCACCACCAATCCACTGTGGGAGCGAGCCTGCTCGCGAAAGCTATTTATCAGGCAAAAATGAATCAGGGTTTGAGCGCGATAACTGCCGCCCACTGCTCCGTCGTCACCGGCATCACCGACAACCGCGAGCCCTTCTGCACCAGTGGCATTTCTGCCAGCGCCGTCTGCTGCTTCAGATAATCGAGCTTCAACACCCGCGCAAACGTCTCGACATGCTCGACATCGATCGCGCTCCAGGCATTTTTCTCCGGCGTAGCTTTCGGATCGAAGTAGTGACTGTCTGGCTCCAGCGCCGTCGGATCGGGATACGCTGCTTGGATAATTTTGCCAATCCCGGCAATCCCCGGCTCGGGGCAGCTGGAATGGTAGAAAAAGAACTCGTCACCGACCGCCATCGCCCGCAGGAAATTGCGCGCCTGATAGTTGCGAACCCCGTCCCAGCGCGCCTTGCCGAGCTTTTCCAGACCCTTGATCGAGAGTTCGTCGGGCTCTGATTTCATCAGCCAGTAGGCCATGTCGTGTGCTCCTGAAGCGGTCATTGGGCAGGTTGTCGGGCAATTTTATGACAAACCGACAGTCGGTTGACGTCAGCGTTTGCGCACAGGTTCACGTTGCCGCAAAATGCCGGCCTTTAAAGCTTGACGCTGCTGCACGGCCTACGAACGGAAACCGCTGCTGTCATCGTGATGATGTGCCTTGAGGGGGGCAATCGATGAAACGCAAACCGGATTTGCTATGGACTTTGGTAATTTTGTTTGGCCTGGGCGTGGTAACCACCGGTTACGCGCAGAGCCTGTGGGCGAACAAGACCGACGCGCCGATTGAAGTGGCGCAACAGGTGCAACAGTCGACCGCTTTCAAACGCTGAACCTGTCTCTTCGACGCCGCTATTCCATGCGGCGTCTACTCTGCGAAATACCACGCCTTGTCGGTGACCGTGCCTTGTAACGGCACATCCCAGCTCGCCTGCGCCAGACGTTCGACCTTCTGACACTCATGGGCCAGGCCCAGCAGCGTCGGCTTGCGCCAGTTCTTGCGCCGGGCCAGATAGGCGAGGCTGCGATCATAAAATCCGCCGCCCATGCCCAGGCGCCCGCCGACATCGTCAAACCCTACCAGCGGCAACAGCACCAGATCCAGCGCCCAGACCTTGCGTTGCCGAGCCAGATTGGCCCGGGGCTCGAGGATGCGGAAACGATTGGGGGTGAGCTTTTCGCCAGGGCGGATGCGCTGGAAGACCATTTTCGTTCGTGGCCACGTGCTGAGTACCGGCAGATAAGTTGCCTTGCCGCGACGCTGGGCTTCGCGCAGGAGCAGGCGCGGATCGATTTCACCGTCGGTGGGCAAATACAGAGAGATATGTTTCGCCCGGCGAAAGTGCGGGTCTTGCGCCAATTGGCGGAACAGGCCTTTGGCAGCCTGGCGTTGTTCGCCCGGCGTCAGTGCGCGACGGGCCTTGCGCAGCAGACGGCGGAGTTGCGGGCGGGGCAGCAGCGCGGGTTCGGTCATGGTTCGGCTTCGGCAGGTGGATGCAAAAACGTACGCATAAAAAATCCGATGTCGGCATACACCGACATCGGATTCGAATCAGGCTCCCCGGATGAACCGCTGTCAACTCAGCCCTTGAACCCGAAAGTTCAAGGTGGAAGAAGCAGTAGACTTTAAGGCTTTCCGTCTAGCGGACATGCACACCAGCCCAACGTGCAACTTCCAGGGTAGTGCGAATCGGCTCCGGGACATCGTCAACTGGCAAGCACCCCAGGGAGTGCCGCGAGTATACCTCAAGCTGTCAGGCGAATCAGCCCTTGACGGTGTTCTGATCGTCGGCCAGGACCAGATCGACACGATCGAGCAAGTCGCGCACCTGTTCGCGGGTCGAACCGCTGGCCTGGATGTCCGGGCGCTCTTCTTTGTGCAACAGGTCGTGGGTGATGTTCAGCGCGGCCATCACGGCAATGCGGTCGGCACCGATGACTTTGCCGCTGCTGCGGATCTCGCGCATCTTGCCGTCCAGGTAGCGGGCGGCACTGACCAGATTGCTGCGTTCTTCCGGCGGGCAGATTATCGAATACTCTTTGTCGAGGATCTGCACGGTAACGCTATTGCTTGAACTCATGAGTCTTGCTCCAGGGCCTTGAGGCGCGAAATCATCGATTCGACCTTACGCCGGGCGATTTCGTTTTTTTCAATGAGGTGAGCGCGTTCCTCGCGCCAGGTTTTTTCCTGAGCTAGTAAGAGTGCGTTTTGACTCTTAAGTTGCTCGACTCGGCCAATCAGCAGTTCGAGTCTGGCCATCAGCGCTTGCAGGTCGGTGTCTTCCATTGGGTCCACGTGTTCGTCTGATGGGTGGTGACTGGCGGACAGCCTTTAATGGTCTTGGCGGGGCTGTCGATGTAGGATACAAGGCCTTCATTCTAGACATAGCGCCGTCTGGCGCCTAGCTGCCCATGACCATTGCGAATTCCCCGTACCAAGCCTTTGCCACCCTGCTGACTGCCAGCGGCCACAACGTCTCGCCTGCCGAACTGCACGGCGTGCTGCTCGGGCGCAGTTGCGCCGGGGCCGGCTTCGATCACGAAGGCTGGTTGATCGACGCCGCCGAACTGCTCGAAGGCGATATCCAGGACAACGTCCGCAACGCCCTGATCGGCCTGCAGGAGATGGTCAAAGGCGAGCTGACCGGCGACGACGTCACTGTCGTGCTGCTGCTGCCGACCGACGATGCACCGCTGGCCGACCGCGCTGCCGCATTGGGCGAGTGGTGCCAGGGCTTCCTCAGCGGTTTCGGCCTGAACTGCCGCGACAGCAGCATGCTCAGCACCGAAGCCACCGAAGTGCTGCAGGATCTGGCAGCCATTTCCCAGGTGCAGGACGCGCTGGAAGAATCCGAAGACGGCGAATCCGACTACATGGAAGTCATGGAATACCTGCGCGTCGCGCCGTTGCTGCTGTTCTCGGAAACCAAGAAGTCCGATGTGCCGCCAGCGGCCAAACCTTCGCTGCATTAATCGCGTGCCAGGGAAAGCCATCTGCCCATGACCCATATCCCCAAAGCGGAATACAGCCGTCGCCGCAAGGCCCTGATGGCGCAGATGGAACCCAACAGCATCGCGATCCTGCCCGCCGCCGCGGTGGCCATCCGCAACCGCGACGTCGAGCACGTCTACCGTCAGGACAGCGACTTCCAGTACCTCAGCGGTTTTCCCGAGCCACAGGCCGTCATCGTCCTGATGCCCGGCCGCGAGCACGGCGAGTACATCCTGTTCTGCCGTGAACGCAACGCCGAACGCGAATTGTGGGATGGCCTGCGCGCCGGGCAGGAAGGCGCGATCCGCGAGTACGGCGCCGACGACGCCTTTCCGATTACCGACATCGACGACATCCTCCCGGGCCTGATCGAAGGCCGCGACCGGGTGTATTCGGCGATGGGCAGCAACCCTGAATTCGATCGGCATTTGATGGACTGGATCAACGTGATCCGCTCCAAGGCGCACCTCGGCGCGCAGCCGCCGAATGAATTCGTTGCCCTGGATCACCTCCTGCACGACATGCGCCTGTATAAATCGGCGGCAGAAGTGAAGGTGATGCGCGAAGCCGCGCGGATTTCGGCGCAGGCGCATATCCGCGCGATGCAGGCCAGTCGTCCGGGGCTGTATGAATACAGCCTCGAAGCCGAGCTGGATTACGAATTCCGCAAGGGCGGGGCGAAGATGCCGGCCTACGGTTCGATTGTCGCCGCCGGGCGCAACAGCTGCATCCTGCATTACCAGCAAAATGACGCGCTGCTCAAGGACGGCGATCTGGTGTTGATAGACGCTGGTTGCGAGATCGACTGCTACGCCAGCGACATCACCCGCACCTGGCCGGTCAATGGCAGGTTCTCGCCGGAGCAGAAGGCGATCTACGAGTTGGTGCTGGCTTCGCAGGAAGCGGCATTCGCCGAGATTGCCCCCAACAAGCACTGGAACCAGGCGCACGAAGCCACGGTGCGGGTGATCACCGCAGGTCTGGTCAAGCTTGGCTTGTTGCAGGGCGAGGTTGACGAGTTGATCGCCAGCGAAGCCTACAAGGCTTTCTATATGCACCGCGCCGGCCACTGGCTGGGCATGGATGTGCATGACGTTGGCGAGTACAAGGTCGGCGGCGAATGGCGTGTGCTGGAGGTCGGCATGGCGCTGACCGTGGAGCCCGGCATCTACATCGCGGCGGACAATCAGAACGTGGCGAAGAAATGGCGCGGTATTGGCGTGCGTATCGAGGATGACGTGGTCGTGACCCGATCCGGTTGTGAAATCCTCACCAGCGGCGTGCCGAAAACCGTCGCCGAGATCGAGGCGCTGATGGCACAAGCAAGGACACACGCAGCATGAGTCGAGTCAATCTGGCAATCATCGGTGGCGGTCTGGTCGGCGCCAGTCTGGCGTTGGCGTTGCAGGCCGGGGCCAAGGCGCAGGGCTGGAAAATCGTCCTGATCGAACCGTTCGCCCCCGGCGACAGCTGGCAACCGAGCTACGACGCTCGCTCCTCGGCGCTGTCCTTCGGCTCGCGGCAGATTTATCAGCGCCTGGGCGTGTGGCAGGAAATCTCCCGCCGCGCCGAGCCGATCAAACAGATTCACGTCTCTGACCGTGGCCGCTTCTCCACCGCGCGCTTGTCGGCGATGGAAGAGGGTGTGCCAGCGCTCGGTTACGTGGTGGAGAACGCCTGGCTCGGCCAGTGCCTGTGGCAGCACCTCGACAAAGACGTGATCACGTGGCGCTGCCCGGCGGAAGTCACGCGCATGGAGCCGTTGGCCGATGGCTATCGCCTGACCCTCAACGATGAAACCACGCTGGAATGCGATCTCGCGGTGCTCGCCGATGGCGGCCGCTCCGGCTTGCGCGAACAGTTGGGCATCAACGTGCGCAAGCGCCCTTACAACCAGAGCGCGCTGATCGCCAACATCACCCCGAGCGAAGCGCACAACGGCATGGCCTTCGAGCGCTTCACCGACGAGGGGCCGATGGCCCTGCTGCCGTTGCCGGATAATCGCTGCGCCCTGGTGTGGACGCGGCTGGGCATGGACGCGCAGCGTCTGACCGAGTTGAGCGAGCGTGATTTTCTCAGCGAGCTGCAAGGCGTATTCGGTTACCGCCTCGGCACTTTGAAACAGGTCGGCGCACGGCATCTGTATCCGCTGTCGCTGATCGAAGCTGAAGAACAGGTGCGCTCGCATCTGGCCGTGCTCGGCAACGCCGCACACAGCCTGCACCCGATTGCCGGCCAGGGCTTCAACCTGTCGCTGCGTGACGCCGACGCCTTGGCTGCCGCGCTGCTGACCAGCGACAAGCCGCTGGGCGACTTCGCCACGTTGCAGGCCTATCGCGAACGGCAGCGCCTCGATCAGGACCTGACGGTGGGCTTCTCCGATCAGGTCACGCGCCTGTTCGGCAGCACCCAGCCGCTGGTGTCGCTGGGGCGCAACCTTGGCCTGCTCGGCCTCGACCTGCTGCCACCGGCCAAGCGCTGGTTCGCCCGGCAGGCGATGGGCCTGGGAACCCGTCCGGATGCTTGAGTGGCTGAGCAACACATTCGGCAAGGCACGATTGATGCGCTGGGTAATGACCTGCTACCCGCCATATCTCGGCGCGGGTGTGCGGGTGCGCCACATCAGCGATGACTTTCGCGATGTGCAGGTGTCCATGGGGTTGGGCTGGTACAACCGCAACTATGTCGGCACCCAGTTTGGCGGCAGTCTGTATTCGATGGTCGACCCGTTCTTCATGTTGATGCTCATGGAAAACCTCGGTCCGAAGTACATCGTCTGGGACAAGGCCGCCGACATCGATTTCATTGCGCCGGGCAAAGGCCCGGTGTTCGCCCGGTTCAACATCGACCAGACCCTGCTCGACGAGATCCGCCGGCAGACCGCCAACGGCGAGAAATACCTGCCACAGTTGCAGGTCGACATTCATGACGGCGCTGGCAACCTTGTGGCGCGGGTCGGTAAAACCCTTTACGTGCGGCTCAAGCCGCAAGCGAGACAGGCCTAAAGCATGGAAATGCGCGCAGATGTGCTGATTGTCGGAGCCGGAATGGTCGGCAGCGCCCTGGCGCTGGCGTTACAGGACAGTGGGCTGGAAGTGCTGTTGCTCGACGGTAGCCCGCTGAGTGTCAAACCCTTCGCTGCCGAAGCGGCGTTCGAACCGCGCGTCAGTGCATTGTCGGCGGCGAGCCAGCGTATTCTCGAGCGCCTCGGTGTCTGGGACGGCATCGCCCAGCGGCGCAGCAGCCCGTACACCGACATGCACGTGTGGGACGGCAGCGGCACCGGGCAGATTCATTTCTCGGCGAGCAGCGTGCATGCCGATGTGCTCGGCCACATCGTCGAAAATCGCGTGGTCCAGGATGCGCTGCTCGAGCGTTTACATGATTGCGACCTCGGCATGTTGGCCAATGCGCGGCTGGAGCAGATGCGTCGCTCCGGCGATGACTGGCTGCTGACCCTGGCCGACGGCCGCACCTTGCGCGCGCCGCTGGTGATCGCGGCCGATGGCGCCAATTCTGCTGTGCGCCGTCTGACGGGCGTGGCGACTCGCGAGTGGGATTATCTGCATCACGCCATCGTCACCAGCGTGCGCTGCAGCCAGCCGCACCGCAAAACCGCCTGGCAGCGCTTTACCGATCACGGGCCATTGGCGTTTTTGCCGCTGGAGCGTGATGGTCAGCAGGACTGGTGCTCGATCGTCTGGTCGACCACACCGGCTGAAGCCGAGCGCTTGATGGCGCTCGAGGAGACTGCGTTTTGCGCTGAGCTGGAGCGAGCGTTCGAAGGGCGCCTCGGTGAAGTGATCAGCGCCGATCCGCGTCTGTGCGTGCCGCTGCGTCAGCGCCATGCCAAGCGCTACGTCGCTGAGGGCCTGGCCTTGATCGGTGATGCGGCGCACACCATTCACCCCTTGGCGGGGCAGGGTGTGAACCTTGGATTCCTCGATGCCGCCGTGCTGGCGGAAGTGCTCCTGCAAGCGCATCAGCGCGGTGAGCGACTGGCGGACGTGAAGGTGCTGAGCCGCTACGAGCGTCGGCGCATGCCGCACAATCTGGCGCTGATGGCAGCGATGGAAGGCTTCGAGCGGTTGTTCCAGGCCGACCCCCTGCCGCTGCGCTGGTTGCGCAATGCCGGGTTGAAACTGGTCGAGCAGATGCCCGAGGCGAAGGCGCTGTTTGTGCGCGAGGCGCTGGGGTTGACTGGGGATCTTCCAGCTCTGGCAAAGCCCTGACCGCCTCATTGAGGCTGATGGCCTTCGCGAGCAGGCTCGCTCCCACAGTTGAGATGCATTCCAATGTGGGAGCGAGCCTGCTCGCGAAAGCGTCCGCCCACTCGCCGCAGTTTTGAGCTGTGCAACATCTGGTAACTCCTTCCCCCAGTGTTCGATTGAGAAGGCAAATGTGAGTCCTTATCATTTGGCCCACCTTTCCCGACCGTGAGACCACTCCCATGTTGGCACCCAAGCGTCTTCTGACCGCACTGGCCTTGACCCTGATCGGCAGCACCACTGCCCAGGCCGCCGATGAGGTGGTGGTGTACTCGTCGCGCATTGATGAGCTGATCAAACCGGTATTCGATGCCTATACCGCCAAGACCGGGGTGAAGATCAAGTTCATCACCGACAAGGAAGCGCCGCTGATGCAGCGCATCAAGGCCGAGGGCGAAAACGCCACCGCCGACCTGCTGCTCACCGTCGATGCCGGTAACCTGTGGCAGGCCGAGCAGATGGGCATTCTGCAGCCTTTCACCTCGAAAACCATCGACGCCAATATTCCTCAGCAATATCGCTCGTCCACCCACGCCTGGACCGGCCTGAGCCTGCGCGCACGGACCATCGCCTATTCCACCGAGCGGGTGAAGCCGGGCGAACTGACCACCTACGAAGCGCTGGCCGACAAGAACTGGGAAGGCCGCCTGTGCCTGCGCACGGCGAAGAAGGTCTACAACCAGTCGTTGACTGCGACCATGATCGAAGTCCACGGCGCCGAGAAGACCGAGAAAATCCTCAAGGGCTGGGTCAACAACCTCTCCACTGACGTGTTCTCCGATGACGTTGCAGTGCTGGAAGCGATCAACGCCGGGCAGTGCGATGTCGGCATCGTCAACACCTACTACTACGGTCGCCTGCACAAGCAAAAGCCTGAACTGCCGGTGAAGCTGTTCTGGCCGAATCAGGCCGATCGTGGTGTGCACGTGAACCTGTCGGGCATCGGCCTGACCAAGCATGCACCGCACCCGGAAGCGGCCAAGGCGCTGGTCGAATGGATGACCACGCCTGAGGCGCAGAAGATTTTTGCTGATGTGAATCAGGAATTCCCGGCCAACCCGGCGGTGGCGCCATCGGAAGAAGTGGCGGCGTGGGGCAAGTTTGTTGCTGATACGTTGCCGGTTGAGGTGGCGGGTAAACGTCAGGCTGAGGCGATCCGGATGATGGATCGGGCGGGGTGGAACTGAGGCGTTTCGTGTAACTGTTGATCTAAGATCGCTCCCTCACCCCAGCCCTCTCCCGGAGGGAGAGGGAGCCAACTTGTGTTGTTTTCGAAACTTGAGTTCGACTCAATATCTCAGGTCGATGTAGTTTGCATGAGCACCTCGGTCAGTTCCCTCTCCCTCCGGGAGAGGGCTAGGGTGAGGGCAGCAATCCCAACCTGAAATACGCATTCCAAGAACACCCCAATCCCTCCAGAGACCCAAAAGTGGCCCACCCCGCCCAACGCCGCTGGTACCCCATCGTCTTCGCCATCGCCGCGCTGGTGTTGTTGCCCCTGAGCGTGTTGCTGCTGTCGTGGCAAACCATCGATCAGCAGATCTGGTCGCACCTGTGGCAAACCCAGATGCCGCGTCTGCTCGGCAATACCCTGACGCTGATCCTCGGCGTCGGTGTCGGCGTGACTCTGCTGGGTGTCAGCCTGGCCTGGCTGACCAGCCTCTGCGAATTTCCCGGTCGGCGCTGGCTCGACTGGGCGCTGATGCTGCCCTTCGCCATTCCAGCGTATGTACTGGCGTTCGTTTTCGTCGGCCTGCTGGATTTCGCCGGGCCCGTGCAGTCCCTGTTGCGCGAATGGTTCGGCAGCGGCCTGCGCCTGCCACGGGTGCGTTCCACCGGCGGGGTGATCGTGGTGCTGGTGCTGGTTTTTTATCCCTACGTTTATCTGCTGGCGCGTACCGCGTTTCTGGCTCAGGGCAAAGGTTTGATGGAAGCGGCGCGGGTGCTGGGCCAGTCGCCGTGGCAGGCGTTCTGGCGGGTTGCGCTGCCGATGGCGCGTCCGGCGATTGGCGCGGGCGTGGCGCTGGCGCTGATGGAAACCCTCGCCGATTTTGGCGCGGTGTCGGTGTTCAATTTCGACACCTTCACCACGGCAATCTACAAGACCTGGTACGGCTTCTTCAGCCTGCCCAGCGCTGCGCAACTGGCCAGTCTGTTGCTGCTGGTGGTGATGCTGGTGCTGTACGGCGAGCGCCGTGCACGCGGGGCGAATCGGGCCAGCAACGAGCGGCCACGGGTGAAGGCGCTGTATCACCTGCGCGGGCTCAAGGCGTTCGCGGCGACAGGCTGGTGTGGATTGGTGTTCGCCTGCGCCTTCGTCATCCCGGTGCTGCAACTGATCGTGTGGTTCTGGCAGCGTGGGCGTTTCGATCTGGACGAGCGCTACGCCGGACTGATTCTGCACACGCTGTACCTGGGCGCGATGGCGGCGCTGATCACCGTCAGCGTTGCGCTGTTGCTGGCGTTTGCCCGGCGCCTGGCACCGACCCAAGCCATCAACTCCGGGGTCGGCCTGGCCAATCTCGGCTACGCGTTGCCCGGTTCGGTGCTGGCGGTGTCGATCATGCTTGCCTTCAGTTATCTGGATCGTGAACTGGTGATTCCGCTCTCCGCCTGGCTTGGCGGTGCGGGCAAACCATTGCTGCTCGGCAGTCTCGCAGCTTTGCTGATGGCGTATCTGATGCGCTTTATCGCTGTCGCTTACGGGCCGCTGGAAAGCAGTCTGGCGCGTATACGGCCATCTTTGCCCGAAGCGGCACGTAGCCTGGGTGTCAGTGGGCCGCGACTGTTTTTCAAAGTGTATCTGCCGCTCTTGCTGCCCGGCACTTTGAGTGCGGCGTTGCTGGTGTTCGTCGATGTGCTCAAGGAAATGCCCGCGACCCTGCTGATGCGCCCGTTTGGCTGGGACACGCTGGCGGTGCGCATCTTTGAAATGACCAGCGAAGGCGAATGGGCGCGCGCCTCGTTGCCGGCATTGACCCTGGTGCTGGTCGGGTTGTTGCCGGTGATCGGATTGATTCGACGTTCGGCGCATCGAAACACTTAGTCGTCAGTCCTACATCATGCGGCTACAATGCGCGGCATTCGGTGCGGTTCGTCTGACAGACCCGTGCGCTGGAATCGGCTGCAAGCCTTATCCATCAAGGCTTTCAGCCGTATAGCGGCGGTCCGCACCCTCGCCACGCCCGGAAGGAGAAACCCATGGGACAGCGTACGCCTCTGTATGACCTGCACCTCGCGCTCGGCGCGAAGATGGTCGATTTTGGCGGTTGGGACATGCCACTGCATTACGGCTCGCAGGTCGAGGAGCACCACGAAGTGCGCCGCGATTGCGGGGTGTTCGATGTTTCCCATATGACCGTGATCGATGTCACCGGCGCCCAGGCCAAGGCCTGGCTCCAGCATCTGCTGGCCAACGACGTCGAACGTCTGCACCGCCCCGGCCGGGCGTTGTACAGCACCATGCTCAATGAGCGCGGCGGCATCGTCGACGACATGATCGTCTATCGCCTCGACGACGCGTACCGGCTGGTGTTCAACGCCTCGACCCGCGATCAGGATCTGGCCTGGATGAACGCCCAGCTCGGCGCCTACGACGTGCAACTGCACGAGCGCGCCGAGCTGGCGATGCTCGCCATCCAGGGCCCGCAGGCCCGGCACAAGATTGCCGAACTGGTCACCCAGTCGCGCGCCACGCTGATCCAGCAACTCAAACCTTTCGAAGGCGCCATCGACGGCGACTGGTTCATCGCGCGTACCGGTTACACCGGCGAGGATGGCCTGGAAATCTGCCTGCCGGCCAATCAGGCGCCGGGTTTCTTCAACGACCTGGTCGGTGCCGGTATTTCGCCGATCGGCCTTGGCGCTCGCGACACCTTGCGTGTCGAGGCCGGAATGAACCTGTACGGTCAGGACATTCATCAGGACGTTTCACCGCTGGCCTCGAACATGGCCTGGAGCATCGCCTGGGAGCCGGCCTCGCGGCAGTTCATCGGTCGCGCGGCGCTGGAGGCGGAAAATGCCGCGGGCGTAGCGCACAAGCTGGTCGGTCTGGTGCTGGAAGAACGCGGGGTTTTGCGCGCTCACCAAGTGGTTCGCATCGCCGATGTTGGCGAAGGGGAGATCACCAGTGGTAGTTTCTCTCCTACGCTGAGCAAATCGATTGCCCTGGCGCGTGTACCGATGGCGACTGCCGACCGCGCCGAAGTGGAAATCCGTGGCAAGTGGTACCCGGTGCGAGTGGTCAAACCGACCTTCGTGCGCCATGGCAAAACCTTGATCTAACCTTTTCTGGCGGGTATGACCGCTGACCAATTTCCGAGGAACCGAAGATGAGCGATATCCCTGCCGAACTGCGTTTTGCCGAAAGTCATGAATGGGCGCGTCTGGAAACCGACGGCACCGTCACCGTGGGCATCAGCGATCACGCGCAGGAAGCGCTGGGCGACGTGGTGTTCGTCGAGTTGACCGAAGTCGGCAAGGTGTTCGCCGCCGGTGATCAATCCGGCGTGGTCGAGTCGGTGAAAGCCGCCTCCGACATCTACGCCCCGGTCAGCGGTGAAGTCATCGCGATCAACGAGGCGCTGACCGACTCGCCAGAAGAGCTGAATAATGACCCGTACGGCGCGTGGATCTTCAAGCTCCAGCCAAGCGACAAGGCCGAGCTGGACAAGCTGCTGGATGCTGCTGGGTACAAGGCTGCAATCGGCGAGTAAGTTGCCGGCAACACCCAAAGCCCCGATTCGTCGGGGCTTTTTTATGGGCGACGAATATCCCTTTGTGGGAGCGAGCCTGCTCGCGAAAGCGCCATATCAGTCAATGCCAAGGTTTCTGAAACACCGCTTTCGCGAGCAGGCTCGCTCCCACAGGGGCGGCGTGATCTTGAAAATTCGCCTGCTATGCTGGTTTGACCGTGTCGATTGACGCCAAGCGCCAGCCAGGAGAGCCCGTCATGTCCCAGTCGCCGTCCCTGAGCCAGTTACGCGATCCCGAAGCCTTCCTGCGCCGCCACCTTGGCCCGGATGCCGCCGAGCAGCAGGCGATGCTCGACAGCCTGGGCCTGGGCAGTCGTGCCGAGCTGATCGAGCAGACCGTGCCGCCGGGCATTCGCTTCAATCGCGCACTGGATCTGCCGCCGGCACTCGACGAACAGGCTGCGCTGGCGAAACTGCGCGGTTATGCCGAGCAGAATCAGCTGTTCACCAGCCTGATCGGCATGGGCTATCACGGCACCGTCACGCCGACCGTCATTCTGCGTAACGTGCTGGAAAATCCCGGCTGGTACACCGCGTACACCCCATATCAACCAGAGATCGCCCAGGGCCGGCTCGAAGCCCTGCTGAATTTTCAGCAGCTGACCATCGACCTCACCGGCCTGGAACTGGCCAACGCCTCGCTGCTCGATGAGGCCACCGCAGCGGCCGAAGCCATGGCGTTGGCCAGGCGCGTGGCGAAGTCGAAGAGCAATCTGTTTTTTGTGGATGAAAACTGCCATCCGCAAACCCTCTCCGTGGTGCAGACCCGCGCCGAAGGTTTCGGCTTCGAGCTGGTCGTCGACGCGGTGGATAACCTGGCGCAGCACGAGGTGTTCGGCGCGCTGCTGCAATACCCCGACACCCACGGCGAAATCCGCGATCTCAAACCCTTGATCAACCACCTGCACGCACAACAGGCCCTGGCCTGCGTCGCTACCGATTTGCTCAGCCTGCTGGTGCTGACGCCGCCGGGTGAGTTGGGTGCCGATGTGGTGTTCGGTTCGTCCCAGCGTTTCGGTGTGCCGATGGGGTATGGCGGCCCGCACGCGGCGTTTTTCGCCAGCCGCGAGGAGTACAAACGAGCGATTCCGGGGCGGATCATCGGTGTATCGAAAGATGCTCGCGGCAACGTCGCGCTGCGCATGGCCCTGCAAACCCGCGAGCAACACATCCGCCGCGAGAAAGCCAATTCGAACATCTGCACCGCGCAGGTCCTGCTGGCCAATATCGCCAGCTGTTATGCGGTGTATCACGGCCCCGAGGGCTTGAAGCGTATCGCCCAGCGCGTGCATCGCCTGACCTGCCTCCTCGCCGCGGGACTCAAGCGCAACGGTATCAAACGGCTCAACGAGCAGTTCTTCGACACCCTGACCCTGGAGGTCGGCGGTGCGCAAACGGCGATCATCGAAAGCGCTCAGGCGGCGCAGATCAACCTGCGCATTCTTGGTCGCGGCCGCGTCGGTCTGAGTCTGGACGAGACCTGTGATGAACACACCGTGGCGAAGCTGTTCGATGTGCTGCTCGGCGCCGATCACGGCCTGAGCGTTGATGCGCTTGATGCGGAGGACATCGCCTCGGGAATTCCCGACGAACTCCAGCGCAGCACGCCGTACCTGCAACATCCGGTGTTCAACGCTCACCACAGCGAAACCGAGATGCTGCGTTACCTCAAACAACTGGAAAACAAGGATCTGGCGCTCAATCAGTCGATGATTCCGCTCGGTTCCTGCACGATGAAGCTCAACGCCACCAGCGAAATGATCCCGATCACCTGGCCGCAGTTCGCCAATCTGCATCCCTTCGTGCCGAGGGAGCAGGCTGTCGGTTACACACTGATGATCGAAGAACTTGAGGGTTGGCTCTGCGCGATTACCGGTTTCGATGCTATCTGCATGCAGCCCAATTCCGGCGCCCAGGGCGAATACGCCGGGCTCCTGGCGATCCGTAAATATCACGAGAGCCGAGGGGAGGGCGCTCGGGACATCTGTCTGATTCCATCGTCGGCCCACGGCACCAACCCGGCCTCGGCGCAGATGGCCGGAATGCGTGTGGTGATTGTCGAATGCGATGAGGCGGGCAACGTCGATCTGGAAGACTTGAAGCTGAAAGCCGCAGAGGCTGGGAATAAGTTGTCGTGCCTGATGGCGACCTATCCGTCGACCCATGGCGTTTACGAGGAAGGCATCAGCGAAATTTGCGCAGTGATTCACCATCACGGCGGCCAGGTGTACATGGATGGCGCCAATCTCAATGCCCAGGTCGGCTTGGCCAGACCGGCGGACATTGGCGCCGACGTGTCGCACATGAATCTGCACAAGACCTTCTGCATTCCCCATGGCGGCGGCGGGCCGGGCATGGGGCCGATCGGCGTTCGTGCGCATCTGGCGCCGTTCGTCGCCAACCATCCGGTGGTGCCGATTGACGGGCCGCTGGCGCAGAACGGCGCAGTCAGCGCAGCGCCGTGGGGCAGTGCGAGCATTTTGCCGATCAGTTGGATGTACATCGCCATGATGGGCCCGCAACTGGCGGACGCCAGTGAGGTGGCGATTCTGGCGGCAAATTATCTGGCGCAGCATCTATCCGGGGCATTCCCGGTGCTTTACGCCGGGCGCAACGGCCGGGTGGCGCATGAATGCATTCTTGATTTGCGCCCACTGAAGGCGCAGACCGGCATCAGCGAGGAAGACGTTGCCAAGCGGCTGATGGATTACGGCTTCCACGCGCCGACCATGTCCTTCCCGGTGCCCGGTACGTTGATGGTCGAGCCGACCGAGAGCGAATCCAAGGCAGAACTCGACCGCTTCATCGCGGCGATGCTGAGCATTCGCGCCGAGATCAATGAAGTGCAGAAGGGCAACTGGCCGGGCGAAGACAACCCGCTCAAACGCGCCCCGCATACGCTGGCCGATGTCACTGGGATCTGGGAACGGCCGTACAGCATCGAACAGGCCATCACCCCGGATGCGCACACTCGATTGCACAAATATTGGCCGGCGGTGAATCGGGTGGACAACGTTTACGGGGATCGCAACCTGTATTGCGCGTGTGTCCCGGTGGATGATTACCGCTGATCTCTAAATCCACCGCCGTCCCTGTGGGAGCGAGCCTGCTTGCGAAAGCAATCGTCCAGCCAGCATTTTCGGTGACTGGCTCACCGCTTTCGCGAGCAGGCTCGCTCCCACAGGGTTTTGTATCGGTTTCAGAAGACGGGCAAAAAAATGCCGCTCGATCGAGCGGCATTTTTGAGGGTGCGAGGCTTACTCGGACGCCACGGCGTTCTTCGCCAGAATCGCGTTCGCCAGTTCCATGTCCGAAGCCTGCAGGCCCGGGTTGTCGGCGCGTACTTTCTGCATCGCTGCTTCCAGGTACGGGCCACGGATGCCGCCGTCGCTGGCGACGAAGCTGCCGGCGTCGTCCTGGGCGGCGACGATCAGCTTGTGATCCTTGAACGTCAGGTAGGTCGAGCCGGTGGTGGCGCCGGAGGAGATGACGTTACGCCAAAAGCTGTCCGCCATGGCCGAACCAACGGGAAGCGACAGCAGGGCCAAGGTGGCGACAGCGAGTTTGAGACGCATGATGAGGTGACTCCTGGGATTGACTACGGGGTTGGATAGCCGATCCCCCGATCCAGTTCCGTGCTGAATTATTTCAACTCACTTTGCGGCGTCACCCGCAGCACTTCTTCCACCGTGGTCAGCCCCGCCGCGACTTTCTGCGCGCCGGACAGGCGCAGGCTGCGCATGCCTTCCTTGAAGGCCTGACGCCTGATCGCGGTGAGGTCGGTATCCGGGGTGATCAATGCTTTGAGGCTGTCGCTCAGTTGCATGATTTCGTACACGCCGGCGCGCCCGCGATAGCCGGTGTCGCGGCATTCCAGGCATCCGATCGCCCGTTGCGCATTGCTCGGCAGCGGCGCCTGCCAGGGCCGGGTCAGGGTTTGCCAGTCTTCATCTTCGAGCGTCAGCGGCGCCTTGCAGTGCGGACATAAAGTGCGCACCAGACGCTGAGCCATAACGCCGAGCACGGTGGCTTTGATCAGGTAATGCGGCACACCGAGTTCGAGCAAACGGCTGATGGCGCTCGGCGCGTCGTTGGTGTGCAGGGTGGACAGGACCAAGTGCCCGGTGAGCGCGGCCTGAATCGCCATTTCCGCCGTTTCCAGATCGCGGATCTCGCCGATCATGATGATGTCCGGGTCCTGTCGCATCAGCGCGCGCACCCCGGCGGCGAAAGTCAGCTCAATGTTGTGCTGCACCTGCATCTGGTTGAAGGCCGGCTCGACCATTTCGATCGGGTCCTCGATGGTGCAGAGGTTGACCTCCGGCGTCGCCAGTTTTTTCAGCGTGGTGTACAGAGTGGTGGTCTTGCCCGAACCGGTCGGCCCGGTGACCAGAATGATGCCATTGGGCTGGCGGGTCATGTCCTGCCAGCGGCGCAGGTCGTCGGCGCTGAAACCCAACTGGTCGAAATTCTTCAGCAGCACTTCCGGGTCGAAAATCCGCATGACCATTTTTTCGCCGAACGCCGTCGGCAGGGTCGACAGACGCAATTCCACTTCGCCGCCGTCCGGGGTCTTGGTCTTGACCCGGCCATCCTGGGGTTTGCGCTTTTCCGCGACGTTCATGCGACCGAGGCTTTTCAGGCGGCTGACGATCGCCATGGTCACCTGCGGCGGGAATTGATAGACGTTATGCAGCACGCCGTCGATGCGAAAGCGCACGGTGCCGTGCTCGCGGCGCGGTTCGATGTGGATGTCGCTGGCGCGCTGCTGGAAGGCGTATTGGAACAGCCAGTCGACGATGTTGACGATGTGCGCGTCGTTGGCGTCCGGTTCCTGGTCGCTGGCGCCGAGATTGAGCAGTTGTTCGAAATTGCCGAGGTTGCCGCCCTGGGCGTCGGCATTGCTGGCGCCGCTGACCGATTTGGCCAGACGAAAGAATTCGACGCTGAAGCGCTGGATGTCGACCGGGTTGGCCACAACGCGTTTGATCGGCAGCTTCAACACGTGGGTCAGGTCGGCTTCCCAACCGCTGACGTAGGGCTGAGCGCTGGCCACGGTGACCGAATCGCGGTCCACGGCGACGGCGAGAATCTTGTGCCGTTGCGCGAAGGCATAGGACATCAGCGGCGTGATCGCCGCGACATTGATTTTCAGCGGATCAATGCGCAAATACGGCTGACCGGCCTGTTGCGCCAGCCACAGGGTCAGGCTTTCCAGATCCAGATGTTTGCCCGGACGGCTGAGGTCGTCGAGTTGCTGGCTGGCGATGAACTCCAGCGGATGCATCTGCCCGTGAGCAGCCTGGCGGCGGCGGGCATTGAGCGCCTGTTCCGCAGCGTCCTGACAGATGAAGCCTTGGGCGACCAGTTCCCGTAATACATCGTTGAGGTCGAGCCAGCGGTCCTGAGTGACAAATTGAACGGACATGCGGCTTTCCTTTTTGAGCGTCATGCGCAAAAGGATAGTCGTGGCCCCGCTGACCGTTGGGCCACTACCCGACGAAGCCGTTGCCGGATTTGTCAGCCGGCCGCCTGGGCGGGCGCTTGCCACGCGGCGTCGGCGTTGTGCAGGTCCACCGCGCAGACGCTGATCAGGTTGCGCAGTTTCTCCGCGATCACCTGCGCGCGATGCCAGCTCAGGCCGCTCATGAGGAGGTCGATCGACAGCAGATCGTCCTGGCGCTGAACGTTGACCTGCTCCGGGGTCAGAAACTGCAAGGCGAACAGATTCAGCACCCGCACCAGCAGGTCCGGCTCGGCCTCGGCGAGGATCCGGTATTGCGCCAGGCAGTGGGCGTTGTTGACGTTCCAGACATCGGCGCGGGCAGGCGCGCTGTTCACGGCTTCAAGATGCGGCATGGCAAATCTCCAGATCAGTGGAGAAATTTTTACATTCGGTGCGGGGTATTTCTTGGCTATGATCGGCGTCTGAACGGATTTATCGAAAGAGTTGATTCGTGAAAGCTGATCATTGAGGATTTTTTATGCACAGCGAACTTGATGCCTACGACCGCAAGATCCTCGCCTTGCTCCAGGAAGACGCTTCGCTGTCGAGCGCGCAGATCGCCGAGCAGGTCGGCTTGTCGCAATCGCCGTGCTGGCGGCGGATTCAGCGGATGAAGGAGGAGGGCATTATTCGCGGTCAGGTGACCTTGCTGGATCGCAAGAAGATCGGCCTGAACACGCAGATCTTTGCCGAGATCAAACTCAACGCTCATGGGCGTTCGAACTTCACTGAATTCACCGAGGCGATTCGCGGCTTTCCGGAAGTGCTGGAGTGTTATGTGCTGATGGGCGCTGTGGATTTCATGTTGCGCATAGTCGCGGCGGACATCGAGGCGTACGAGCGGTTCTTCTTCGAGAAGCTGTCGCTGGTGCCGGGGATACAGGAAGTGAATTCGATCGTGGCGCTTTCTGAAATCAAGTCCACCACCAGCCTGCCGGTCTAGTGCGGATGGCCTTTGTGGCGAGGGGATTTATCCCCGCTGGGCTGCGCAGCAGACCCCGCTTGATCGTGCCCACGCAGAGCGTGGGAACGATCAGGTGGGAAGGTGTTTAGCTGCGCAGGAGGATTTTCCAGGCGCGGTTCTGGTACACCGCAATTGCCTGATGCTTGCGTGCATCGAGCAGTTCGTCGGTGATGGTCGGCTCGTTGGCCAGTTGCGCCAGTTTGTTCAGCTCACCGTACAGGCGATCCATTTCCGGGATGTCCAGCACGTTGCGCGCATGGTGCAACCAGACCTGAATGCGTTCGATACGCGGCAGTTGTTCAGCGAGATCTTCCGGCTGCTGCTGATAGCGTTGCAGCTGCAGAGCAGTGGCTTCTTCGCCGAGCAGACGCGGCAGCCAGCTGTGCAGTTGCGCGTCACCCTGACGATTACCGCGAGTGTTGCGGTCGGCGGTCCAGGTGCGGGCCAGCAGCCAGCGTGAAGCGTTCAGCGAGAACTGGCCCCAGCGCGGGTCTTCCAGTTCTTCGAGGAACTGCTCCGGCGCGGCCTTGCGCACGTCTTCGTCTTCGATACCGACCTGTACCAGCGGACGCCAGTCTTCCAGCAAGGCATCGAGGGCCACGCGCAAATCGTGGGTCGACTGACGCGGCGCAGCCTGGCCGAGGCTGCTGAGCAGGGCGCGCATTTCCGCGAGGTTCTCGACCCAGTCCTGCAGCAGACGCCAGTGGCCGTTGAAGCGATATTGTTCGGCCAGACGCTGGCTGCTGCCGAGCAGATGCCAGCTCAGCGCGGCGAAGGCGTCGTCGAGACGGGTTTCGGTGGTCAGCTGCGGCGCTGGCAGGCTCAGCGAGTAGCTGTTGGCGTCGTGCAGGCGATAACCGCGCTCGGCCTTGCTGATATCGCATGGCATCAGCGCCAGGGTTTCGGCCAGTTCGGCAGCCAGTTCCAGCAACGCGGCAGGCTCGCCTTCGCGCAGCTCCAGTTCCAGCTCGCAGATTTCTTCTTTCTGCTTGCCGACCACCACGTGACCGAGATCCAGCGCGGCTTCAATGACTACTTTGGTCTTGCCACGGCCCCAGGCGATTTCGGCGCGCTCGCGGACGAAATCGGTGGTGAAGATCGGCTTGAGGGTTTTCTTGTCCAGCTCGGCGAGCGACTCTGGCCAGCATTCGCCGTCGAGTTTCTTCACGTCGAGCTTGGCTTTCGGCAGTTTCCAGTCGTACTCGTTACGCTCGGACAGACCGGCGACGCTCTGGCCACGGGTCTTGAGAGTTTGAATCACTTCGTCACCGTCCTTGCGCAGGCGCAGGGCGACCTTGGCCTGGGCGAGGTCGCGCTCGGGGGTGTCGAAGTACTGGTTCATCAACTCACGGCGTTCCCAGCCACTTTTGTTGCGTTTCTTCAGCAGCGGGTGCTCGCGCAGGGCAGCGAGGGTTTCGCGGCTGACGCGGAGTTTGATTTCAGTTTCTTTTTGCATGGCCGGAACATCCAGAATCGGGAGCGCAGCCGGGGGAATGTGTGGCTGCCAAGGCCGTGCAGTGTACAGGAGTCAAACTTCCTACGCCCTGCGGCGGTTTATTCCGCGCGCCGGATGGTTCTATAGTGGGCCTCAATCCGGGACCTGGAGTCAGTGATGCCATTGCCGTCCATGCAAGACCAGTTCGCCGCGCTGATTGCCGCGCCATCGGTCAGCTGCACCCAACCGAACCTGGACCAGTCCAACCGCGCCGTCATTGATCTGCTGGCGTGCTGGCTCGGTGACCTGGGTTTCAGCTGCGATATCCAGCAGGTCAGCCCCGGCAAATTCAATCTGCTCGCCAGTATCGGCAGCGGCCCCGGCGGCCTGGTGCTGGCCGGGCACAGCGACACCGTGCCTTATGACGACGCGTTGTGGCAGACCGATCCGCTGAAGCTCACTGAAGTCGATGGTCGCTGGGTCGGGCTGGGCAGTTGTGACATGAAGGGCTTCTTCGCGCTGATCATCGAAGCCGTGCGGCCGCTGCTCGATCAGCCGTTCAAACAGCCATTGCTGATCCTCGCCACCTGCGACGAAGAAAGCTCGATGTCCGGCGCCCGCGCGCTGGCCGAGGCCGGGCAACCGTTGGGCCGCGCGGCGGTGATCGGCGAGCCGACCGGGCTCAAGCCGGTTCGCATGCACAAAGGCATCATGATGGAGCGCATCGACATCCTCGGGCAGAGCGGCCATTCGTCGGATCCGCGCCTGGGCCGCAGCGCCCTTGAAGCGATGCACGATGCGATCGGCGAACTGCGCGGTCTGCGCCTGTTGTGGCAGCGTGAATTCAGCAATCCACAGTTCAGCGTGCCGCAACCGACGATGAACTTCGGCTGCATTCATGGCGGCGACAATCCCAATCGCATCTGCGGCCAGTGCTCGCTGGAATTCGACCTGCGGCCGCTGCCGGGCATGGACCCGAGCCTGCTGCGCGCGGAAATCCTGCGCAAGCTCAACCCGGTGGCCGAGCGGCATAAGGTGAAAATCGATTACAAACCGCTGTTCCCGGAAGTGCCGCCGTTCGAGCAGTCCGAAGATGCCGAACTGGTGCGCATCGCTGAAAAGCTCACCGGCCATCGCGCCGAAGCAGTAGCGTTCGGCACCGAAGCGCCTTATCTTCAGCGCCTCGGCTGCGAAACCATCGTCCTCGGCCCCGGCGACATTGCCTGCGCGCATCAACCCGGCGAGTACCTTGAAATGTCACGTTTGCAGCCTACCGTGCATCTGATTCGGCAGTTGATTGAACATTACTGCCTGACGACAGACGAACGATGACGGCCCTGTGTGGGAGCGAGCCTGCTCGCGAAAGCGTTTTGTCAGTCGCCATTGATGAACCTGATCCACCGCTTTCGCGAGCAGGCTCGCTCCCACAGGGTTAAATGTCTTGCATCAACCCGGTAAATTGCCTGCACCACAACCCGTATTCATGAGGAGAGCGCGCGTGTCGCCAAGCCTGTTCCGACGATAACCATCAGCCCGCTGTGCGTTTTTCGTTTCGCCCCTTTTTTCGGCTGCTCTTTATTACAGGCCCAGGTTCATGCCCGAATACGTCAATTGGCTTCGCCACGCGTCTCCTTACATCAATGCCCACCGCGATTGCACCTTCGTCGTCATGCTTCCCGGCGACGGCGTCGAGCATCCGAATTTCGGCAATATCGTCCACGACCTGGTCTTGCTGCACAGTCTGGGCGTGCGTCTGGTGCTGGTGCACGGCTCGCGCCCGCAGATCGAAACCCGCCTCGCCGCCCGTGGCCTGACCCCGCATTACCATCACGGCATGCGCATCACCGATGCCGCGACGCTTGAGTGTGTGATCGATGCGGTCGGCCAGTTGCGCATCGCCATCGAAGCACGGCTGTCGATGGACATGGCCTCGTCGCCGATGCAGGGCTCGCGTCTGCGCGTGGCCAGCGGCAACCTCGTCACCGCGCGGCCGATCGGTGTGCTGGAAGGTGTCGACTATCACCACACCGGCGAAGTGCGTCGGGTCGACCGCAAGGGCATCAATCGCCTGCTCGATGAGCGCTCGATCGTGCTGTTGTCGCCGCTGGGCTATTCGCCGACCGGCGAGATCTTCAACCTTGCCTGCGAAGACGTCGCCACCCGCGCTGCGATTGATCTGGGCGCGGACAAGCTGCTGTTGTTTGGCGCCGAGCTCGGCCTGATCGACGAAAACGGCAAACTGGTGCGCGAACTGCGCCCGCAACAAGTGCCGGCACATTTGCAGCGTCTGGGCATGAGCAACTATCAAGCGGAATTGCTCGATGCCGCCGCCGAAGCCTGTCGAGGCGGCGTTGCGCGCAGCCATATCGTCAGTTACGCCGAAGATGGTGCGCTGCTGACCGAGCTGTTCACCCGTGACGGTGGCGGTACGCTGGTGGCGCAGGAGCAGTTCGAACTGGTGCGCGAAGCGGCGATTGAAGACGTCGGCGGTTTGCTCGACCTGATCAGTCCGCTGGAAGAGCAGGGCATTCTGGTACGCCGCTCGCGGGAAGTGCTGGAGCGCGAGATCGAGCAGTTCAGCGTGGTCGAGCGCGAAGGCATGATCATCGCCTGTGCGGCGCTGTATCAGATTGCCGATTCCGATGCTGGCGAACTGGCGTGTCTGGCGGTGAATCCGGAATACCGCCACGGCGGACGCGGCGACGAGTTGCTCGAACGCATCGAAACCCGCGCGCGGGCGCAGGGTTTGAAAACCCTGTTCGTACTCACCACGCGCACCGCGCACTGGTTCCGCGAGCGCGGTTTCGAGCCAAGCAGCGTCGAACGCCTGCCAGCGGCGCGGGCGTCGCTGTACAACTATCAGCGTAATTCGAAGATCTTCGAAAAGACCCTCTGAACAACAGCGAGGTCTGTGGCGAGGGGATTTATCCCCGCTGGGTCGCGTAGCGGCCCCCTGTGGTTTCACTTGGAATCGCTGGGGCACTGCTGTGCAGTCCAACGGGGATAAATCCCCTCGCCACTTTCTGCATTCAGTCAGTGATGAATTTGGCGCTGACGTACGGCGAATAATCCGCCAGCACTGTCTCGACCTTGCCCTGTTCCTTCAAGAATTTCGCCGTTTCGGCAATGGCCTCGGCGGTGCCGCCGTCCAGCAGCGCCGTGCTTTGCTGCGCCTTGGCATCCGGGAACGCCGAACCGGCCAGCAGTTCCGGTACATCTGCTGCGTTGGCACCGGTCAATTTGGCGATTTTCTGCACAGGCACCGAGTCGGCCGTCCAGCTGTCTTTGTGTGCCGCGTAATCAGCGAACGATTCCAGGGTGACCTTGGCAAACTTGGCCACCACTTCGGGATGCTTCTCGGCAAAGTCTTTGCGCGCCACCCACACCTCGAAGGTTGGCGCACCCCACTGGCCGACCTGGGCGGCGTCGGTCAGGGTCTTGCCGGTCTTGCGGATCTCGCCTAGCGCCGGCGACCAGACAAACGCACCATCAATGTCGCCACGCTTCCACGCGGCGGCGATTTCCGCCGGTTGCAGGTTGACCACTTTGACTTGCGAGGTATTCAGGCCCCAGTGCTTCAGCGCCCCAAGCAGACTGTAGTGCGAGGTGGACACGAACGGTGTGGCGATGGTTTTACCGATCAGGTCCTGCGGTTTGTCGATGCCGCTGCCGTTGCGCACCACCAATGCTTCGGCGGCATTGATCTGTGCCGAAACGATGAACGCCACGATCGGCAGATTGCGTGAAGCAGCTGCTGTCAGGGGACTTGAGCCAAGGTTGCCTATCTGTACGTCGCCAGAAGCAATGGCAGTGACGACTTCCGGGCCGCTGTTGAAACGACGCCAGTCGATCTTCTCGCCGATGGTTTTTTCATAGACACCATCGGCCTGCGGCACTTTGCTCGGATCGATCCCGGTCTGGTAGCCGACCGTCAGACCGGCGGCATGTGCGGAAAAAGAAAACAGTGCCGACACACAAACTGTAACAAATTGACTTGATAGTGCGCGTTTCGCCATGATGCGTCGCCTTTTCGATGGGATTTGCCGTGTTGGGAGTACGGCAAAGCTAATCGATCTAAAAAAAGGTCAGCAAATACCATTTAGGAATGAGCTTAGGCGCCGATACGCTGTTTCCCGGCGCGGATGGCCATTAATGGGCCATATGCCTGAATGGCATGAAAAAGGACGAATAAATTCTTTTTGGGATTATCAGGAAGTCTTTACGCTGCAGGGACCAAATCACTCGCGATTAGACGATGGTCGTAGACATACAAGGTTACGATTGACTTGGCAGTCACGGTCTGGCGCTAATCGCGAATCTTAGGATTCAGGGCAAATCGACCCCGAACCAGGAACACAAGAATTAGAACGAGAGGAGCGATACATGAACAAGTCCACCTTGGCCCTGGCTGTGGCCGTTGGGGTTATGGCGCAGCAGGCAGGCGCCGCCGGTTTCATCGAAGACAGCAAGGCTACTCTGGGTCTGCGTAACTTCTATATCAACACTGATAACCGTAGCGGCACTGCCGAACCAAGTCGCAACGAAGAATGGGGCCAAGGCTTCGATCTGCGTTTCATTTCCGGTTACACCCAAGGCACTGTTGGCTTCGGTATCGATGCCATTGGCCTGCTGGGCATTCGCCTGGATTCGGGTGGCGGTACCGCTGGTTCGACCTCGACCTCCTATGGCGGCACGGTTTTCCCAAGCGAATCCAATGGCGAAGCTGTTGATAACTTCTCCAGCCTGGGCCTGACGGCCAAAGCCAAAATTTCCCAGACAGAGCTGAAGCTGGGTACCCTGCAGCCGAAGAACCCGGTCATCGTCACCAACGACGGTCGTCTGCTGCCGCAAACCTGGCAGGGTGGCCAGATCACTTCCGGCGAGATCAAGGACCTGACTCTGGTCGGTGGCCAGATCGAGCACGTGAAAGGTCGTAACTCCAGCAACAATGAACAGCTGTCGATCGGTGGCGCAACTGCGCGTACCACAAACAGCAACAAGTTCATCTACGCCGGTGGTGACTACAAAATCACCAAGGATCTGACGGCCCAGTACTACTACGGCAACCTGGAAAACTTCTACAAGCAACACTTCCTGGGTCTGGTGCATAACTGGTCGATTGGCCCAGGTGTGTTGAAGTCCGACTTCCGGTACTTCAATAGCTCCGATGACGGCCGCAATGGCAACGATTCGGACTACTTCAGCAACGGTGCGTACGGCAACAGTTCGCTGGGTAACGGCAAAGGTAAGGTCGACAACAATCTGTACAGCGGCTTGTTCCTGTACACCGTTGCCGGTCACACCTTTGGTGGCGGCTATCAGGTGAGTAATGGCAGCAGCGACTTCCCTTGGCTGAACCAGGGCGACGGCTCGTCTAACTACACCATCACCGACATGCAGATCCAGAAGTTCAACCGTGCCGGCGAGCGCACCTGGCAAGCACGCTACTCCTACGACTTCGCCAAGGTTGGCGTGCCTGGCCTGACCGCTGGCATGGTTTATCTGCGTGGTGACAACGTTGATACCTACGCTCGTGGCGTCCAGACCTCGAATGGCGCTTCCGAGTGGGAGCGCGATTTGACCGTGGCGTACGTTGTTCCAGAAGGCCCCTTGAAGAACGTTGGCGTGATGTGGAAAAACGCTACCTGGCGCACCGACATCGCCGGTCAACGCGACCAGGATGAAAACCGCCTGATCCTCAGCTACTCGATCCCGCTGCTGTAACAGCTCGACCAAGTAACTGAAGCAAAAAAAAGCCCCGTCCGGCATCGCGCCGGACGGGGCTTTTGCGTTTCGAGTCAGGCTCACCCCCGTAAGCCTTTCTCGATTTCCCTCTTTGCTGCAACTCAAGGCCTTCTCGAACCTTGGTTGGATGTTCGTCGCGATGCCGTCTGGTGTCCAATGAACAGATGTTTAATATTCACTAATGATCTAGATATCTAGTTATTTATTCTTTTTCACACTGATTGATCCCGAGCTACAGTTGTTGTCTCCCATCCCTCATCAGGAGCAGCACCATGAGCCTCAGACTCGGCGACATCGCCCCCGATTTCGAACAGGATTCCAGCGCCGGCAAGATTCGTTTCCACGAATGGCTGGGCGATAGCTGGGGTGTGCTGTTTTCCCATCCGGCGGACTTCACTCCTGTGTGCACCACCGAGCTGGGTTTCACCGCCAAGCTCAAGGATGAATTCAGCCGACGCGGCGTCAAGGCCATCGCGCTGTCGGTTGACCCGGTGGACTCGCACCACAAGTGGATCGAGGACATCAACGAAACCCAGAACACTATCGTCAATTTCCCGATCCTGGCCGATGCCGATCGCAAGGTCTCCGATCTCTACGACCTGATCCACCCGAACGCCAATGACACGCTGACTGTGCGTTCACTGTTCGTCATCGATCCGAACAAGAAGATTCGCCTGACCATCACCTACCCGGCGAGTACCGGGCGCAACTTCCACGAGATCCTGCGGGTGATCGACTCGCTGCAGCTCACCGACAATTACAAAGTCGCCACCCCGGCCAACTGGCAGGACGGTGAAGAAGTGGTGATCGTGCCGTCGCTCAAGGACGAAGACGAGATCAAGCAGCGCTTCCCAAAAGGCTATCGCGCGGTGAAGCCCTACCTGCGCCTGACGCCGCAGCCGAACAAATAAGATTTGTGGTGCAGTCACCGCCGCTTTCGCGAGCAGGCTCGCTCCCACATTTGCAATGCATTCCCCTGTGGGAGCGAGCCTGCTCGCGAAGGCGTCAGTCCAGGCACTTGAGAATCCAGAATCACAACGCAGGGGAATTTCGGCCGTTTCGACGGCCTTTTTTTTCGCCTGGATTCTGCTTATCTTCATATTTCTTAAACGCATAACCAAATGAATAAATATGATTTATGGATATATAAATCAGCTGGTAAGGTCACTGCCATTGAAGCGAGATCGCAGCCTGCGAATCGCCTGTAACGCTTAAAGGAATCTGCAATGCTGGTCGTCTCACTCGGTGGCAGCCCCAGCCTGCGCTCCCGTTCCGGGGTGCTGCTGGAGCGTTCGCAACGCTGGTTGCAACAGCAAGGGGTGGAAGTGGTGAGTTATCAGGTGCGGGACTTCCCGGCCGAGGATCTGCTCCACGCGCGCTTCGACAGTCCGAAGGTCCTCGACCTGCTGCAACAGATCGCAAACGCCGATGGCCTGCTGATCGCCACGCCGGTTTACAAGGCCTCGTTTTCCGGAGCGCTGAAGACCCTGCTGGATCTGCTCCCCGAGCGTGCTTTGAACCACAAGGTTGTCTTGCCGATGGCCACGGGCGGCAGCATCGCCCACATGCTGGTGGTCGATTACGCCCTCAAGCCTGTGCTGTCGGCACTCAAGGCCCAAGAGATGCTTCAGGGCATTTTCGCCGAGGACAGCCAGATCGCTTACGGCGAAGGCAGTGCCGCCGCGCAACTGGCGCCGGCCCTGGAGCAACGGTTACACGAGGCCCTGGACCAGTTCATCGGCGCCATGGCGCGCCGGCCGAAACCGCTGGAGCCAGGCCTGCTGAACGAACGTTTGTTGAGTGCTCGCTGGAGCATTTAAGCCTTATCGAAATTTGAAGTACTGGCCTTACTCGCCCGCCAACGGGCAAGCAGGTGCAGCCACAACCCAACAGCAAAAAGGAGAGCGCTATGCGCACTGTATTTTTGCGTCGTGGTCTGGTCGCTCTGTTTGCTGCGGCTGTCACCTTCGGCGCCATCACCCAAGCTCAAGCCGAGACATTGCGGATCGGTTATCAGAAGTACGGCACGCTGGTGCTGCTGAAAGCCAAAGGCACGCTCGAAAAACGTCTGGCGGCGCAAGGCGTCGACGTGCAATGGACGGAATTCCCCGGCGGCCCGCAGCTGCTCGAAGGCCTCAACGTCGGCTCGATCGATTTCGGCGTGACCGGCGAAACTCCACCGGTTTTCGCCCAGGCCGCTGGCGCGGATCTGCTCTACGTCGCCTATGAACCGCCAGCGCCGAACAGCGAAGCGATCCTCGTGCCGAAAGACTCGCCGATCAAATCGGTGGCCGACCTCAAAGGCAAGAAAGTCGCCCTGAACAAAGGCTCCAACGTGCACTACCTGCTGGTGCGTGCACTGGAAGACGCCGGCCTCAAGTACAGCGATATTCAGACCGTGTTCCTGCCGCCGGCCGATGCTCGCGCTGCGTTCGAACGTGGCAGTGTCGACGCCTGGGTCATCTGGGATCCGTATCAGGCCGCTGCCGAGAAACAACTGCAAGCGCACACCCTGCGCGACGGCAAAGGCATCGTCGACAACCATCAGTTCTATCTGGCCACAAAACCTTACGCGCAGAAAAATCCCGAGGTGATCAAGACCCTCGTCGAAGAGGTGCGCGCGGTTGGTGAATGGTCGAAAGCCAATCCCGAAGACGTGACGCAACAGGTCGCGCCGCTGCTCGGCCTGCCGGCGGACATCACCCTGACCTCGGTGAAACGCCAGGGCTACGGCGCGCTGTTCCTGACCCCGGAAGTGGTCGCTGCGCAACAGAAAATCGCCGACACGTTCTTCCAGCTCAAGCTGATTCCCAAGCCGTTGAGCATCAAGGATGTGATCTGGACCCCGCCGGCCGCTGTGGCCCAAAGCTCCCAAGCCCAGTAATTCGAATCCACAAGGAGACCACTCCATGAGCCTCAATATCTTCTGGTTCCTGCCGACCCACGGCGACGGCCATTACCTTGGCACCGCCGAAGGCGCCCGCGCGGTTGATCACGGTTATCTGCAACAGGTCGCGCAAGCGGCGGATCGTCTGGGGTTTGGCGGTGTGCTGATACCCACCGGGCGTTCCTGCGAAGACTCATGGCTGGTCGCGGCCTCGCTGATTCCGGTGACCCAGCGTCTGAAATTCCTCGTCGCCCTGCGCCCCGGGATCATTTCCCCGACGGTCGCGGCGCGCCAGGCTGCGACGCTGGATCGTCTGTCCGGCGGGCGTGCCCTGTTCAATCTGGTCACCGGTGGTGACCCGGAAGAACTGGCCGGTGACGGGCTGTTCCTCAACCACGAAGAGCGCTATCAGGCCTCAGTGGAATTCACCCGCATCTGGCGTCGCGTGCTGGAAGGCGAAACCGTCGATTATGACGGCGAGCACATAAGCGTGAAGGGCGCGAAGCTGCTCTATCCGCCGATCCAGCAACCGCGTCCGCCGCTGTATTTCGGTGGCTCTTCGGAAGCGGCGCAAGATCTGGCCGCCGAGCAAGTGGAAATGGTCCTGACCTGGGGCGAGCCGCCGGCAGCGGTGGCCGAGAAGATCGCACAAGTGCGCGCCAAAGCTGCCAGGCTCGGCCGCACCGTACGCTTCGGCATTCGCCTGCATGTGATCGTCCGCGAAACCAATGCCGAAGCCTGGCAAGCGGCGGATCGGCTGATTTCGCATCTGGACGATGACACCATCCAACGTGCGCAGGCTTCGCTGGCGCGCTTCGATTCGGTCGGCCAGCAACGCATGGCCGCGCTGCACGGTGGCAGCCGCGACAACCTCGAAGTCAGCCCGAATCTCTGGGCTGGCGTCGGTCTGGTGCGCGGCGGTGCCGGTACCGCACTGGTCGGCGATGGCCCGACCGTGGCAGCGCGGGTCAAGGAATATGCGGATCTGGGCATCGATACCTTCATCTTCTCCGGTTATCCACACCTCGAAGAATCGTATCGGGTAGCCGAGCTGCTGTTCCCGCATCTTGACGTTGAACGCCCGGAACTGCCGAAGAGCGCCGGTTATGTCAGCCCGTTCGGCGAGATGGTCGCCAACGACATCCTGCCCAAAGCCGCGTCGCAGAGCTGAGGCGCGGCCATGAACAAATTTATCCACAGCCTCGCGCCTTGGGCGTTGCCGGTGTTGCTGCTGGCGGTGTGGCAGTTGTCGGTGTCGGCCGGTTGGTTGTCGACGCGGATTCTGCCGGCACCGGTGGCGGTGATCGAAGCCGGTGTCAGTCTGGTGCGCAGCGGCGAGATCTGGACACACCTGGCGATCAGCGGCTGGCGCGCAGCACTCGGTTTCACCATCGGCGGCAGCATCGGTCTGGTGCTGGGTTTCATCACCGGCCTGTCGAAGTGGGGCGAACGCCTGCTCGACAGCTCGGTGCAGATGATCCGCAACGTGCCGCACCTGGCGCTGATTCCGCTGGTGATCCTGTGGTTCGGCATTGACGAGTCAGCGAAGATTTTCCTCGTGGCGCTGGGCACTTTGTTCCCGATTTACCTCAATACTTACCACGGCATCCGCAACGTCGACCCGGCGTTGGTGGAGATGGCGCGCAGTTATGGTCTGAGCGGTTTCAGCCTGTTCTGGCAGGTGATTCTGCCGGGTGCGTTGCCGTCGATTCTGGTTGGCGTGCGCTTCGCCCTGGGCTTTATGTGGCTGACGCTGATCGTCGCTGAAACCATCTCGGCCAGCTCCGGTATCGGCTATCTGGCGATGAACGCCCGCGAGTTCTTGCAGACCGATGTGGTGGTGCTGGCGATCCTGCTTTACGCGGTGCTCGGCAAACTCGCCGACCTCGCCGCCCGTGGTCTTGAACGTGTGTGGCTGCGCTGGCACCCGGCCTATCAGGTTGCCAAGGGAGGTGCGGCATGACTGCTCAACAACCTCCACGCCTGTTGCGCGGGATTCCGTTGGCAGTGCGCAACCTGCAGAAGACCTTCGGCTCACGCCAGGTGTTGCGCGACATCGATCTGCACATTCCGGCGGGGCAGTTTGTCGCCGTGGTCGGGCGCAGCGGTTGTGGCAAGAGCACGTTCTTGCGCTTGCTCGCCGGCCTCGATCAACCCTCTGGCGGCGAGCTGCTGGCCGGCTCCGCACCGCTCAGCCAGGCGCGCGACGATACGCGGCTGATGTTCCAGGAAGCGCGGCTGCTGCCGTGGAAAAAGATCATCGACAACGTCGGTCTTGGCCTCAAGGGCAACTGGCGCCAGCAAGCGCTGGATGCATTGGAAGCAGTGGGCCTGGCCGATCGCGCCAATGAATGGCCGGCGGCGTTGTCCGGCGGCCAGAAGCAGCGTGTCGCGCTGGCCCGGGCGCTGATTCACCAGCCGCGTCTGCTGCTGCTCGACGAACCGCTCGGCGCACTGGATGCCCTGACCCGCATCGAGATGCAGCAACTGATCGAACGGCTCTGGCAGCAACACGGTTTTACCGTGCTGCTGGTGACCCATGACGTCAGTGAAGCGGTGGCGATCGCCGATCGGGTGATCCTGATCGAGGACGGCGAAGTCGGTCTCGACCTGCACGTCGAACTGCCGCGCCCCAGGGTGCGTGGCTCGCATCGCCTCGCCGCACTGGAAACCGAAGTGCTCAACCGTGTTCTGTCCCTGCCCGGCGAACCGCCGGCGCCGGAACCCGTTTCACCCCTGCCTACGCAACTGCGCTGGGCGCAATAACACCTTTATCAACGACAGGAATCAATGCCATGACTATCAAAGCCATCAACGTGCGCAACCAGTTCAAAGGCTCGATCAAGGAAATCGTCCTCGGCGACGTGCTGTCGGAAATCGACGTGCAGACCGCTTCGGGCATCGTCACTTCGGTGATCACCACCCGTTCTGTGAAAGAGTTGGAGCTGGTGGTCGGCAGTGAGGTGATCGCCTTTGTGAAATCCACCGAGGTGTCCATCGCCAAGTTGTGAGCCGGTGAGCAAAAAACAACCCCGGAGGGTGTGAGCCCTGCGGGGTTTTTTGTGCCTGTCGCGGATTCGGCGGCGCGGCTTTCGCGAGCAGGCTCGCTCCCACAGGGGAACGCATTTCAAATGTGGGAGCGAGCCTGCTCGCGAAAGGGCCGGTGCATGCGCTAGAGATTTCTTTTGGGTAGATACGGCGGAAGGTACAACCCGATATAGGCATCAAACACGCGCATCCCTTCCTCGGCCATGCGCGGGGTGATCTGCCCGTGCTGCTGCACCGAACGTGCATAAACCCGGTCGCCCAGTTCCATCGCTAGGGCAAACACATCGACATCGTCCGGCAGCCTCGGCAACTCGAAATGCTGGTCGAACAGCTTGTGCATCAAGTCGCCCAGTTCCAGATCGTGCTGGCGGTCGGCCTGGGTGACTTCGGTCAGGCCATGTTGCGCCAGGATCAATTGCCGCGCGGCTGCGTCTTCGTCGTAGATCTCCAGCATGCGCTGTTCGACCAGTCGCGACAGATCTCGCCAGTCACGCAAGGCATCGTGATCGATCGGCGCTTGCAGGCAGGCGCGGAAGGCTGCGTGGACATCGGCGGTCAGTGCTTCGAGCAGCGCCGGGACGCTGGCGAAAAAGTGATACACGGAAGAGGGCGGAATCTGCGCGCGTTCGGCGACGCTGTAGATCGACAGACTGGCCACGCCCTCGGCCGCCAGCAACGTGCGCGCGGCATCGAGGATCGAATCGATCCGCGCCTGACTGCGGGCACGGGGTTTGCGGACGGTGGCGGGACGCGTCATGGAAGTCTCCTGCGGGGCAGCGGGCATTGTACGAGCAGGGTTCGGTGTTGTCTGCCGGTACCCTGTGGCGAGGGGATTTAGCGAAACGTCGCACCGCCCCGTTCGGCTGCGCAGCAGTCGTAAACCCTGAGAGCCGGGTATTCCTGACACACCGAGTGGTATGGATTTGGGGCTGCTTCGCAACCCAACGGGGATAAATCCCCTCGCCACAGGTTTTGTGTTCGGCCATAAAAAAACGCCGCTGGCTGAGTCAGCCAACGGCGTTTTTTTGAAGCTGCAAACCGTTTAAACGGTATGCAGATACCAGTTGTACTCAAGGTCGGAGATGGAGTGTTCGAACTCCTCCAGCTCGCTTTCCTTGCAGGCGACGAAGATATCGATGTACTTCGGATCGATGTACTTGGCCATCACCTCGCTGTCGTCCAGCTCGCGCAGGGCATCGCGCAAGTTGTTCGGCAGGCTCTGTTCGTTCTGCTCGTAGCTGTTGCCTTCGACAGGCGCGCCCGGTTCGATCTTGTTGACCAGGCCGTGGTGCACGCCGGCCAGTACCGAAGCCATCAGCAGGTACGGGTTGGCGTCGGCGCCGGCCACGCGGTGCTCGATACGTACGGCATCGGCAGAGCCGGTCGGTACGCGAATCGCCACGGTGCGGTTGTCCAGGCCCCAGCACGGCGAGTTCGGTACGTAGAACTGCGCGCCGAAGCGACGGTAGGAATTGACGTTCGGGCAGAGAAAAGCCATCTGCGCCGGCAGGGTCTCGAGCACACCGCCGATCGCGTGACGCAGCGCGGCGTTCTGCTCGGGATCCTCGCTGGCAAAAATGTTTTTGCCGGCTTTGTCCAGAATCGAAATGTGTACGTGCAGACCATTGCCCGCCTGGCCCGGATACGGCTTGGCCATGAAGGTGGTGTCCATTTCATGGTCGTAGGCGATGTTCTTGATCAGACGCTTGAGCAGGACCGCGTAGTCGCAGGCCTTGATCGGGTCGGCGACGTGGTGCAGGTTCACTTCGAACTGCGCCGGGGCACTTTCCTTGACGATCGCGTCGGCCGGGATGCCTTGCTCTTTGGCACCTTCCAGAATGTCCTGGAGGCAGTCGACGTATTCGTCGAGGTCGTCGATCAGGTAGACCTGAGTCGAGTGCGGGCGTTTGCCGGAGATCGGCGAGCGTGGCGGCTGTGGACGGCCGTTCACGTTTTCCTGGTCAATCAGGTAGAACTCGAGTTCGAAGGCGGCGCAAATGGTCAGGCCGAGCTCGTCGAACTTGGTCACCACCTGGCGCAGCACTTCACGGGGATCGGCGAAGAACGGATCGCCTTCGAGTTCGTGCATGGTCATCAACAGCTGCGCGGTCGGGCGCTTCTGCCATGGCTCGTTGCACAGGGTATCGGGGATCGGATAGCAGATGCGATCGGCGTCGCCGATGTCCAGGCCCAGGCCGGTGCTTTCCACCGTGGAGCCGTTGATATCCAGAGCAAATAGAGAGGCCGGCAGGTTGATGCCTTTCTCGTAAACCTTGTGGAGGCTGGTGCGTTCGATGCGCTTGCCGCGCACCACACCATTCATATCCGCAATCAGAAGGTCAACGTACAGAACCTCAGGATGTTCCTTAAGGAACGCGTTCGCTTCGTTAAGCTGAACGGCACGCGGGGGTACCGACATGATGCAACACCTTTGTTGTTAAAAATATCAATCATTGATCTTTTCTGGTTTCAGTCAACCCGAACGGCCTGCCGAAGTCAAGCGAGGCCTTTTTTGCCCCGAAAAAGCGCTTGAAGGGCATTTATGGGGCACTTTGGGGCGTTTTTTCAAACCTTGAACGTTGCTCAGCTGCGGGCTTGAGCAGGCCGTGTTGTATTTTTTACGGGGGTGTTGTGTAAAAAAATGAACAAGGCTAAGCTCCGGTCAAACCCATAACAGCAATAATACCGGGGTGCTTCATGTCTCGCCTGCCGTTAATCGGCATCACCGACTGCTCGCAACAGTCCGGTCTGCATGCTCATCACATCAGTGGCGATCAATCCGTCCGTAGCGCAGCCAGCAAGGCGCGCAGCCTGTTGACGAGACTCTCGTCAACATCCGGCAAAACGGCAGCGTCCGATATTCTGGACGTCGGGCACAGCATCCGCTTTATGGCGTCTCCTTTCACTATAGAACTCTTTCCCTCCCAAAGCCCGTGCCGCACTCAGCGTCATGCTTGTGATTCTGCACGTTTGCAAAGTGCACGGGAAATGCAACGCCAGCGTCAAGGGCAGGTAAGCTCCTCTTTCATTGTCTATGCGCGGTGCCAGGCGTAAGCCGGCACTGCGCGAGCAAGCCCCCTTTAACGCGACGCCGCAAGCGTCAAAATTGCCTGACATCGCGTCAGGAGACTCAGCCCAGAGGCATTTATGAGTAACAACCTCGACCAGCTCACCGATTGGTTGAAAGACCGCAAGATCACAGAAGTCGAATGCATGATCGGCGACTTGACCGGGATCACACGGGGCAAGATTTCGCCGACCAACAAGTTCATCGCCGAGAAAGGCATGCGTCTGCCGGAGAGCGTGCTGCTGCAGACCGTGACCGGCGACTACGTCGAAGACGACATCTATTACGAACTGCTCGACCCGGCCGACATCGACATGATCTGCCGTCCCGACCAGAACGCCGTGTACCTGGTGCCGTGGGCCATCGAGCCGACCGCGCAGGTGATCCACGACACCTACGACAAGCAAGGCAACCCGATCGAGCTGTCGCCACGCAACGTCCTCAAGAAAGTCTTGAAGCTGTATGCCGACAAGGGCTGGCAGCCAATCGTGGCGCCGGAAATGGAGTTCTACCTGACCAAGCGCAGCGACGACCCCGACTATCCGTTGCAGCCGCCGATCGGCCGCTCGGGCCGTCCGGAAATCGGCCGGCAGTCGTTCTCCATTGAAGCGGCCAACGAATTCGACCCGTTGTTCGAAGACGTCTACGACTGGTGCGAATTACAGGAGCTGGACCTCGACACGCTGATCCACGAAGACGGCACCGCGCAGATGGAAATCAACTTCCGTCACGGTGACGCCCTGTCGCTGGCCGATCAGATTCTGGTGTTCAAGCGCACCATGCGCGAGGCCGCGCTCAAGCACGACGTAGCGGCGACGTTCATGGCCAAGCCGATGACCGGTGAGCCGGGCAGCGCCATGCACCTGCACCAGAGCATCATCGACATTCAGACCGGCAAGAACGTCTTCTCCAACGAAGACGGGACCATGAGCCAGCTGTTCCTGCACCACATCGGTGGCTTGCAGAAACTGATCCCCGAGCTGTTGCCGCTGTTCGCGCCGAACGTCAACTCGTTCCGCCGCTTCCTCCCGGACACTTCGGCACCGGTGAACGTCGAGTGGGGCGAAGAGAACCGTACCGTCGGCCTGCGCGTACCAGATGCCGGCCCGCAGAACCGTCGCGTGGAAAACCGCCTGCCGGGCGCAGACGCCAACCCGTACCTGGCGATTGCCGCGAGCCTGCTCTGCGGTTACATCGGCATGGTCGAGGGCCTGAACCCGAGCGCGCCAGTGGTCGGTCGTGGATACGAGCGCCGCAACCTGCGCCTGCCGCTGACCATCGAAGACGCGCTGGAGCGCATGGAAAACAGCGCGACCATCGAGAAGTATCTCGGCAAGACCTTCATCACCGGCTACGTCGCGGTCAAGCGCGCCGAGCATGAAAACTTCAAGCGCGTGATCAGTTCCTGGGAGCGTGAGTACCTGCTCTTCGCCGTCTGATACGCCGGGCGCGGCGGCCAGCCGTCGCGCCTTCACCGATAACAAGGAGAATTGGCATGACCAGCAACAACCCGCAAACCCGCGAGTGGCAAGCGCTGAGCAGCGATCACCACCTGGCCCCGTTCAGTGATTTCAAGCAACTGAAAGAGAAGGGCCCGCGGATCATCACCAACGCCAAGGGCGTTTATCTGTGGGACAGCGAAGGCAACAAGATCCTCGACGGCATGGCCGGCCTCTGGTGCGTGGCGATCGGTTACGGTCGCGATGAGCTGGCCGATGCCGCCGCCAAACAGATGCGCGAACTGCCTTACTACAACCTGTTCTTCCAGACTGCCCACCCGCCGGCGCTGGAACTGGCCAAGGCGATTGCCGACGTGGCGCCAGAAGGCATGAACCACGTGTTCTTCACCGGCTCCGGCTCTGAAGGCAACGACACCATGTTGCGCATGGTCCGTCACTACTGGGCGATCAAAGGCCAGCCGAACAAGAAAGTCATCATCAGCCGCAAGAACGGTTATCACGGTTCGACCGTGGCCGGCGCGAGCCTCGGCGGCATGACCTATATGCACGAGCAGGGCGACCTGCCGATTCCGGGCATCGTCCACATCGCCCAGCCGTACTGGTTTGCCGAAGGCGGTGACATGTCGCCGGAAGAGTTCGGCATCTGGGCGGCCAATCAGCTCGAAGAAAAGATTCTCGAAGTCGGCGTCGACAACGTCGGTGCCTTTATTGCCGAGCCTATTCAGGGTGCCGGCGGCGTGATCATTCCGCCCGACACCTACTGGCCGCGCATCAAGGAAATCCTCGCCAAGTACGACATCCTCTTCGTCGCCGATGAAGTGATCTGCGGTTTCGGCCGTACCGGTGAGTGGTTCGGTAGCGATTTCTACGACCTTGCGCCTGACATGATGACCATCGCCAAGGGCCTGACCTCCGGCTACATCCCGATGGGCGGATTGATCGTGCGTGACTCGGTGGTGGCCGTGCTCAACGAAGGCGGCGATTTCAACCACGGCTTCACTTACTCCGGGCACCCGGTGGCAGCCGCGGTGGGCCTGGAAAACATCCGCATCCTGCGCGACGAAAAAATTATCGAGAACGCCCACAACGAAACGGCACCGTATTTGCAGAAACGTCTGCGTGAGCTGAACGATCACCCGTTGGTGGGTGAAGTTCGCGGCGTCGGTCTGCTGGGGGCGATCGAGCTGGTGCAGGACAAGGCCACGCGCAAGCGTTACGAAGGCAAGGGCGTGGGCATGATCTGCCGGCAGTTCTGCTTCGACAACGGCCTGATCATGCGCGCAGTCGGCGACACCATGATCATCGCGCCGCCGCTGGTGATCAGCAAAGCCGAGATCGATGAGCTGGTTACAAAAGCACGCAAGTGTCTGGACCTGACCCTCAATGCGCTGCAGGCCTAGGTGCTAGGCTTTGGGCGGGGGAGCTGCGGCGCACTCGCTCAAAGCTGTCAGAAAGGCTGGTCTTTTGTTGAAAGACCGCCTCGGATCTTGCCAGACTAGCCGCGGTTCCAGTTGTCCGGGTTCGGCCGCTGAACAAAGTGGTTCAAAAAAGAAAAATTTGGAGCATGACGCATGAAGGCATTAGGTAAAAAGCTAGCTGGCAAGACTCTGCTCGCGCTGTCCATGGCGGGCATGATGGCGGGTGCGGTGCACGCGGACGACAAGGTGCTGCACGTCTACAACTGGTCCGACTACATCGCGCCGGACACCGTGGCCAACTTCGAAAAAGCCACCGGGATCAAAGTCGTCTACGACGTCTTCGACAGTAACGAAACCCTGGAAGCCAAGCTGCTGGCCGGCAAGTCCGGTTACGACATCGTGGTGCCTTCCAACAACTTCCTCGCCAAGCAGATCAAGGCCGGCGTTTACCAGGAGCTGGACAAGTCCAAGCTGCCAAACTGGAAAAACCTCGACGAAGACCTGCTCAAGGCCGTTGGCGATGCCAGCGACCAGGGCAACAAACACGCCTTCCCGTACATGTGGGGCTCGATCGGCATCGGCTACAACCCGGCCAAGGTCAAGGCTGCGCTGGGCATCGACAAGATCGATTCGTGGGACGTGGTGTTCAAGCCGGAAAACATCGAGAAGCTCAAAAGCTGCGGCGTGAGCTTCCTCGATGCGCCGACCGAAATGATTCCGGCGGCATTGCACTATCTGGGCAAGCCGACCAACAGCAAGGACAAGGCTGATCTGAAGGCCGCCGAAGACCTGTTCCTGAAGATCCGTCCTTCGGTCGCCTACTTCCACTCGTCCAAGTACATCTCGGATTTGGCCAACGGCAACATCTGCGTCGCCGTCGGTTACTCGGGTGACCTGGAGCAATCCAAGACCCGCGCCCAGGAGGCCGGTGACAAGGTCAAGCTGGCCTACACCATTCCGAAAGAAGGCGCCGGTACTTTCTACGACATGGTCGCCATTCCCAAGGATGCCGAAAACGTCGAAGCCGCCTACAAGTTCATGAACTACCTGCTGGAGCCGCAAGTGATGGCCGGCATCACCAACGCCGTGCGTTTCCCGAACGGCAACAAGGCGGCAACGCCTCTGGTGGACAAGGACATCACCAGCGACCCGAGCATCTATCCTTCGGCTGAAGTGAAGAAGCAGCTCTATGCGATCAGCGATCTGGACGCCGCCACACTGCGTCTGATCACCCGCAGCTGGACCAAGATCAAATCGGGCAAATAAGCCGGTTTGTCGCCACAACCACTGGCCGTCGTCGTCGCGACGGCGGCCAGCGGATAATTAAATGACAGAAAGTTTTGCTGGATCGGTTTTTCGAGGGTAAGTTGCGCGCCGGTTTTGTTGTCGGGCAGCCATGGCTGTCATGCAGCGCGGGGCAACTTGGGCCCAATCAATTTAGAGGACCTCCACTTGCCTGTATTTTCTTCTTTGCGCAAAGCCCTGCTGGCCGCTGCCGGCCTGACAATCGCTGTCGGAGCCCAGGCCGCCGGTACGGTGCATATTTATAACTGGTCCGATTACATCGGCGAATCGACCCTGGCCGACTTCGAGAAAGAGACCGGGATCAAACCGGTCTACGACGTTTTCGACTCCAACGAAACCCTGGAAGGCAAGCTGCTCGCCGGGCGCACCGGTTACGACGTGGTCGTGCCGTCGAACCACTTCCTTGGCAAGCAGATCAAGGCGGGCGCGTTCCAGAAGCTCGACAAGGCGCAGTTGCCGAATTATTCCAACCTCGACCCGGTGCTGCTCAAGCGCCTGGAGCAGAACGATCCCGGCAACCTCTACGCCGTACCGTATCTGTGGGGCACCAACGGCATCGGCTACAACGTCGACAAGGTCAAAGCTGTGCTGGGCATCGACAAGATCGATTCCTGGGCCGTGCTGTTCGAGCCGGAAAACATCAAGAAGCTGCACAGCTGCGGTGTCGCGTTCCTCGATTCGGCTGACGAAATGATGCCGACCATGCTCAATTACCTGGGCCTGAACGCCAACAGCACCAACACCAAGGACTACGAAAAGGCCACCGCCAAGCTGCTCGCGGTGCGTCCCTACGTGACCTATTTCCATTCGTCGAAGTACATCGGCGATCTGGCCAACGGCGACATCTGCGTGGCCATCGGTTTCTCCGGCGATATCTTCCAGGCGAAGAACCGTGCTGAGGAAGCCAAGAAGGGCGTCAACATCGCCTACTCGATCCCGAAAGAGGGCGGCGCGCTGTGGTTCGACATGCTGGCGATCCCCAAGGATTCGTCCAACGTCAAACAGGCCCACGCCTTCATCAACTATTTGCTGAAACCTGAGGTGATCGCCCAGGTCAGTGATTACGTCGGTTACGCCAACCCCAATCCGGGTTCGGACAAGCTGATGGAACAATCCATTCGCACCGATGAAGCGGTTTACCCACCGCAAGCAGTCCTCGACAAGACCTACGTGTCGACCGAGTTGCCAGCCAATATTCAGCGTTTGATGACCCGTAGCTGGACCAAGGTCAAGTCGGGCAAATAACGCACAAACTATCCAGGGTTCGTCTTGCGGGGCGAACTGCTGCTTCTGTTGGGAGTTTCGTAAATGGCAGTTGCCTCCGGCGCCTACAAGAAAGCCCTCGAGGGCGACCAGACACCGAAACAGGTGCTGGTCAAAATCGACCGGGTCACGAAGAAGTTCGACGAGACGATTGCCGTGGACGACGTGTCCCTGGAAATCAAGAAGGGCGAGATCTTTGCCCTGCTCGGCGGTTCGGGATCGGGCAAATCCACCTTGCTACGGATGCTGGCAGGCTTCGAACGGCCCACGGAAGGGCGGATTTTCCTCGACGGCGTCGACATCACCGACATGCCGCCGTACGACCGGCCGATCAACATGATGTTCCAGTCCTACGCTTTGTTCCCGCACATGACCGTGGCGCAGAACATTGCCTTCGGCTTGCAGCAGGACAAGATCCCCAAGGCCGAGATCGACGCCCGCGTGGCCGAGATGCTCAAGCTGGTGCAGATGAGCCAGTACGCCAAGCGCAAGCCGCATCAACTGTCCGGCGGCCAGCGCCAGCGTGTGGCCCTGGCCCGTTCGCTGGCCAAGCGGCCGAAGCTGTTGCTGCTCGACGAACCGATGGGCGCACTGGACAAGAAGCTGCGTTCGCAGATGCAGCTGGAACTGGTGGAAATCATCGAGCGCGTCGGTGTGACCTGCGTGATGGTGACTCACGACCAGGAAGAGGCCATGACCATGGCCGAGCGCATCGCCATCATGCACCTGGGCTGGATCGCGCAGATCGGTAGCCCGATCGATATCTACGAAACCCCGACCAGCCGTCTGGTCTGCGAATTCATCGGCAACGTCAACATCTTCGAAGGCGAAGTGATCGACGACGCCGAAGGCCACGCGACCATCACCTGCAAGGACCTCGACCGGCAGATCTACGTCGGCCACGGCATCAGTACCTCGGTGCAGGACAAGTCGGTCACCTACGCGATTCGCCCGGAAAAACTGCTGGTCACCGCCGACATGCCGACCTGCGAGTACAACTGGTCGAGCGGCAAGGTCCACGACATCGCTTATCTGGGCGGGCACTCGGTGTTCTACGTCGAATTGCCGAGCGGCAAACTGGTGCAGTCGTTCGTCGCCAACGCCGAACGTCGCGGCGCGCGTCCGACCTGGGGCGATCAGGTCTACGTGTGGTGGGAAGACGATAGCGGCGTGGTACTTCGCTCATGAACATGCGCAAATTCAAACGCCGTATAAACCGAATCATCCCCAATGGCCGGCAGCTGGTCATCGGGGTGCCGTTCATCTGGCTGTTCCTGTTCTTCATGCTGCCGTTCTTCATCGTTCTGAAGATCAGCTTCGCCGAAGCCGACGTGGCGATCCCGCCGTACACCGAGATCTACACCTACGCCGAGCAGAAGCTGCAACTGCTGCTGAACCTGGGCAACTACGCGTTGCTTGGCGACGACGAACTGTACATCGCCGCCTATCTCGGCTCGCTGAAAATGGCCTTTATCAGCACCGTGCTCTGCCTGCTGATCGGTTACCCGATGGCCTACGCCATCGCCAGCGCGCGCAAGGAGCTGCAAACGGTGCTGGTGCTGCTGATCATGATGCCGACCTGGACCGCGATCCTGATCCGCGTGTACGCGTGGATGGGCATCCTCAGCAACAACGGCCTGCTCAACGGCTTCCTGATGAGCATGGGCCTGATCGACGAGCCGCTGCAGATCCTCAACACCAACCTGGCGGTGTACATCGGGATTGTCTATTCGTACCTGCCGTTCATGATCCTGCCGCTGTACGCCAACTTGGTGAAGCATGATCAGAGTCTGCTGGAAGCCGCGTCGGATCTGGGTTCGAGCACCTTCAACAGCTTCTGGAAAATCACCATTCCGCTGTCCAAGAACGGCATCATTGCCGGCTGCATGCTGGTGTTCATTCCGGTGGTCGGCGAGTTCGTGATCCCGGAACTGCTCGGCGGCCCGGAAACCCTGATGATCGGTAAGGTGCTGTGGCAAGAATTCTTCAACAACCGCGACTGGCCGGTGGCGTCCGCGCTGGCGGTGGTGATGCTGGCGATCCTGATTGTGCCGATCATTCTGTTCAACCGCAGTCAGGCCAAGGAAATGGAGGGTAAAGAATGAAGCGCTTCCGTTTCTCCAGCCTGATGCTGGTACTGGGTCTGATCTTCATCTATCTGCCGATGCTGATTCTGGTGATCTACTCGTTCAACGCCTCGAAACTGGTGACGGTATGGGGCGGCTGGTCGATCAAGTGGTACGTCGGCCTGCTCGACAACTCGCAACTGATGGGCTCGGTGCTGCGCTCGCTGGAAATCGCCTGCTACACCGCCGTGGCGGCGGTGGCACTGGGTACCCTGGCAGCGTTCGTGCTGACCCGCATCACTCACTTCAAGGGCCGCACGCTGTTCGGTGGCCTGGTGACTGCGCCGTTGGTGATGCCGGAAGTGATCACCGGTCTGTCGCTGTTGCTGCTGTTCGTGGCCATGGCCCAAATGATCGGCTGGCCGCAGGAGCGCGGCATCGTCACCATCTGGATCGCCCACACCACGTTCTGCGCCGCGTATGTGGCGGTGGTGGTGTCAGCGCGCTTGCGTGAGCTGGACCTGTCGATCGAAGAGGCGGCGATGGACTTGGGCGCGCGGCCGTGGAAGGTGTTCTTCCTGATCACCATCCCGATGATCGCGCCGTCGCTGGCGGCGGGCGGCATGATGTCGTTCGCGCTGTCGCTGGATGACCTGGTGCTGGCGAGCTTCGTGTCCGGCCCGGGTTCGACGACCCTGCCGATGGAAGTGTTCTCGGCCGTGCGCCTGGGTGTGAAGCCGGAAATCAACGCCGTGGCCAGTCTGATTCTGCTGGCGGTGTCGCTGGTGACCTTCCTCGTCTGGTTCTTCAGCCGCCGCGCCGAAGAAGCACGCAAGAAAGCCATCCAGCAAGCCATCGAAGAAAGCGCCGCCGATTCGTGGAAACAACCGGACGCACGCCGCGCGCCAGCGCCGGAAGCGGCCTAAGCAATATCAGGTTGGCCTCAACCCTGCGGCCAACCTGGTTGTAAATGTGGGAGCGAGCCTGCTCGCGAAGACGGAGTGTCAGTCGACTCAGATGTCGGCTGACACAGCGCTTTCGCGAGCAGGCTCGCTCCCACATTTGGAATGCAATCTCCTGTGGGAGCGAGCTTGCTCGCGAAAGGGCCGGTGCAGATTGCATCAATCTATTGCGCAGCCCGCGCAGGCAGCAGCTTCAACGTACTGCGCGTATTCGCCAGCACCTCTTCCTCGCTGAAATGCGCCTGCACATAAATCCCCTCCACATACGCCTCGGCCTGGTCGTCATAGTGACTGTCCAGCGGCACGCCACTCTGGCCGACCGGATTGATCGTCAGGCTATGGACCGGATCGGCAAAATCCACCAGACGCCGCGTCGACGGTCCATAGGTCACCGGCCATGGCGCCGGGCCGATCTTCGCCGAGAGGTTGTTTGGCACTTCGTGGCTGCCCGGCGCCGCGAACGGGCCGACGTTGAACAGGCGATCCAGCGGCTTCTGCTGCCCCAGCGGATGGCCGTGAGTCAGGGTGTGCGCCGCGCCCCACTGCCAACCGGCCACGTTATCGCCGAGGGTCAGTTTCAGATGCGCCATGCTTGCCGCCCACGCCGTGCGCACGACATCGGCGCGGGTTTCTTTGGCCGGCGTGCTGCGATTGTCCCACCACGGTGAGTCCGCCTTGGCCGCCAGGCGTGGCAACGCCGAATCGATTACCCGCGTCGACAGCAGTGTCTCGAAGAATTCATTGCCCAACTCATCGCGCATCGACGCGTCGGCAAGGTCGTAGAGGAATTGGTTGAACACCGTCGCGCTGATCGAATTCAGCGGATAGTCGCCGGGCCACTGCGCCAGTTGCTCGACCAGTTTCAGCTGCGCCGGATCACTCACCACCTCACGCAACACCGGCAACAGTGGCGCCAACAGACGCGGGCCGTAACCGGTCGCCGTGCCCAGTTGCAGTTGCTGGTTGGCCTCGTTGCTCCACTTCACCCGGTTGTCGCTGAGCTGACGGTCAAGCTGCTGACCACGATCGGCAAGGTTGTAGTAACCGGGGATCTCCATGCCGGTCGGCGACACGGGCTGGAAGTTGGCCGAGACGATATAGCCGCGCGCCGGGTTCTCTTCCTGCGGGTTGGCGCTGAACGGGTAGTAGCCGTCCTTGTCCGCTTCGGGCGTGCTGCCGTCGAGGATGAAGCCCGGTTGCACCCCGGCCGGACGTTTGGGCAGCAAGGCCGAGGCCCACCAGGCGATATCGCCTTTGGCGTTGGCGTACACCAGATTCAGGCCCGGCGCCTGCACCTTGGCCGCTGCCGCGCGGGCCTTGGCCAAGGTGTCGGCGCGGTTGAGCTGGTAGAAGCCGTCGAGGATCGGGTTAGGTGTTTCGAGGAAGGCCCACCACATCGCGATCGGGGTCTTGCCGGCGGCGCTGCCAAGAGCATCGTTGACGATTGGCCCGTGCGGGGAGTGGCGCAAGGTGAGCGTCACCGGCGCCTGACCCTTTACCTTGATCTGTTGTTCGCTGACGAGCATCTCGGTCCACTGACCGCGATACCAGACTTGATTGGGGTTGTCCGGGTTGACCTTCTCGGCGATCAGGTCGAGATCGTCGTTCTGGAACATGGTCAGGCTCCAGCCGAAATCGAGGTTGTGTCCCAGAAACGCGAACGGCACCAGTGCCTGATGATGGCCGTACAACTCGAAACCCGGCGCCGACAACTGCGCCTCGTACCATACCGACGGCACCGAGAAACGGATATGCGGATCGCCGGCCAGCAATGGCTTGCCACTCTGACTGCGGCTGCCGGCAATCACCCAGGCGTTGCTGCCCTCAAACTGCGGCAGGCCGTTGTCGAGCAGCGCCTGTTCGCTGAGGCGGGCGAGGGCGGTGAGGTCCTGCCAGTCGCCGGCGGCGAGGGCCGGTGCGTGCCGGGTGTGATCGGTGGCCAGAACCCCTTTGGCCTGCCAGTCGAGATCGAAGACATTGAGGTAATCGGCGCCGAGCTGATCGCGCACGTAGGTCAGCAGCGGCTCGGTGCGAAATGCGGCGGCAAAGCTATAGGCCATGTAACCGGCGACGCTGATGCTGTCTTCGGCAGTGAACGGCCGCTTGGGGATGCCCAGCACGTCGAACTCGATCGGCGCGGCGTGGCTGTCCTGATATTGGTTGATGCCGTCCAGATAGGCTTGCAGGCCCTTCCATGCCGGCGACTGCTTGTCGAGGCTGGCGACGTAACTGGCCGCGCGCTCGCGAATGCGCAGGCTGCGAAACAGTTTGTCGGTGTCGAGCAGTTTCGGCCCTAGCACTTCGGCCAGCTCGCCCCGGGCGAGGCGGCGCATGGCTTCCATCTGGAACAGACGATCCTGCGCGTGCACATAACCGAGGGCGCGATAGAGGTCGGTTTCGTTCTCGGCGCGGATATGCGGCACACCGCGCTCGTCATAGCGCACGGTCACCGAGCCTTGCAGGTTGCGCAGCTCGACCTGGCCCTGGCGCGTCGGCTGCTTGCTGTAGATATACCCGCCGGCGGCGCCGAGCAGGACAACGATGAGCAAGGCAACGACGATCAACGCACGCTTCATGGTGACTCCTTGTGCAGGCGGGAAGGCCGCCCGTCGGGCTGCAAACATTTAGCACAGAGCATCTGTGTGGTGCAGCGCTGTCCTTGAAAAGTCCGGAATGCCTTACTTCGCGTCCGCCGGCCATGGGCAATAACAACCCACCGCCAAGGTGTGAGTAGCATTGACCGGGCGATCTTCCGTCAGGGCATGCAGGATCGGTTCGATAAAGCTGTTGCTGGAGTTGCAGGTCAAGCCTTCGCTGTACGGGCCGAAGTAGGCGAGTTTGCCGCTGCGATCCCAGATCGCCACGGCAGGGCTGGCGGGGATCTGTTCGGCGCCGGGCAGGACGACGATGGTTTTCAGGCTGGCGAGGGTGGCGGGCAACTGGCCGTGGCTGCCGGGCTTTTGCACGGCGAAGAACTCCACGCCACGCGCGCCGAACTGTTCGACCATCTCGCTCAGGTGCTGTTGATTGCCGACATTGCACGGACAGGCCGGGTCCCAGAAGTGCACGAGGCGGATATTTCCCGGCCCGGCGAGGTTGTCCGGCAGGCGCAGCGGGTCACCGGAAAATACCGCCGTATGTTCGCTGAACGCGCGCAGATAGCGGCCCTGAAACCAGTCATATGCCGCCCACAGCACCCCGGCGCAGATCAGCGCGAGCAGGCTGGCGAACAGTGCGGTGCGGTAGGGCGAACGCATGATTTCGGAATCTGAAAAGGTTGGCTAGCTTGCCATGCTTGCTCCGACAGATGAATATCGCAGGCCGATAAAGTCCGTTTACCGCTTTGGAATGTCCGCATGCCTGATACTTTCGACCCCGATCATTTACGCGCGAGCCTCAAGCCATTGGCCGAGTGGCAGCCGTTATCGGATGAGGCGAAGGCTTATCAGCGCTTCTACAAGACCGACTTCGCCGAGCGCGATGTCTGGCGCGGCATGGGTCGTTTCGAAGTCGATGGCTACGAGCTGGTCAGCCATTGCTGGTGGCCGGAGAAGGTCAAGGCGACGCTGTTTCTGCTCCACGGTTATTACGACCACATCGGCCTGTACCGGCATGTGATCGAGTGGGCGCTGGATCAGGATTTCGCCGTGATCGCCTGCGACTTGCCGGGCCATGGTCTGTCGAGCGGGCCACGGGCAAGCATTCGTGATTTCTCTGAATACCAGGACGTGTTGCAGGCGCTGTTCGCTGAAGCGAACTCGATCGCGCTGCCGCAGCCTTGGCATTTGTGCGGGCAAAGCACCGGTGGCGCGATTGTCGTCGATCACCTGCTCAACCATGGCGAGAACAGCCCGGCGCAGGGGCAGGTGATTCTGCTGGCGCCGTTGGTGCGGCCGAGGGCGTGGGGCTGGTCTCAGTTGAGTTATTACCTGCTGCGGCCGTTTGTGCGCGGGGTGGTGCGACGCTTTAGCGAGAATTCCAACGATCCGGATTTTCTGCCGTTTCTGCAGGCCGACCCGTTACAGCCAAGACGTCTGCCAACGAAATGGGTGGGCGCGCTGTCGCGCTGGATCATCCGCGTCGAGCACGCGAAAAAAAGTCCGCGACGGCCGCTGATCATTCAGGGGCAGGCGGACATGACTGTCGACTGGCAGCACAATCTGCAGGTGTTGAAATGGAAGTTCGACCGGCCGCAGATTCTGCTGTTGGCCGAGGCACGGCATCACCTGGCCAATGAAACGGCGGAGATGCGTGAGGAGTATTTCGAATTCTTGAGCAAGCGGATCAGGGGCAGGAATCTGTAGCGGCTGTGCGGGTCTCTTCGCGAGCAGGCTCGCTCCCACAGGGAATTCGGGATGCTCACACATTTTGTGTCCACTGATGATCCAATGTGGGAGCGAGCCTGCTCGCGAATGCGATCTTTCAGGCAACGAAGATTATTGGCCGACCGCCAACCCCGCCCGAATCGCCGCCAGTGCCGCCTGGTAGTAAGCCTTGCCCTCGGTCGACTCGGCAAATGTCGCAAACTCTTCCAGCTCTTCATCCGACAAATCGCGATAGACGTAGAGCAACGTGTTGTTCAGATCGGCGCCGATCTGATCCATCAGGCGCTGGCGCTGACCGTTCAACATGCCCTGTGCCTGTCCGCCGCCGAGCAATCCCGGGATCATCGAACTCAAGCTGTCCGCCGCTACGCCGGCAATCGCCAGACTGACCTCGGCGCCCGCCTCACGGGCCGGCAGGGCCTGGGCGAGATGGCCGATGATCAGCAAGCGACTGTCGCTGGCCTGCATCTTCGGCAGGCCCTGGGCATTTTTTGCCAGTTGATCGCGACGGGTTGCGAGCAATTCGGCGGCGACGATTTTCTTGCCCAGTGGTGACTGGAAGAAGGTCAGCGCCGGTTTCGGGTCGGCGAGTTTCTGCCGCAGTTGCGCTTCGGCACGCTGATCCATGGCCTGCGCGGCGAAGCGCTGATTGCTGTTGTTAACCAGCGCCTGAAATACCGCAGGCGGCAGGCTGTTCTGATAGCGCTGCTGGGCGGCGCTCAGGGCATCGTTGAAATGCGCGCGTTGTTCTGGCCAGCCGGCGACCTTGTACAACTGATCGTGGCCGTCCGCCCAGGCGGGCAATACGCAGAACATCAACAGTGAAAAAAGCAAACGGCGCATAGGGACTCCTGTCAGCAGCGGACTATTGTCCGTGCGGTGCCGGTACTTGTCGAGAATTCGTAGCAAGGCGCTGCGTGGCTCTGTCGGATTTGTTGCCGTCGGCATACTATGCGCGCCATGCCGATATCCTCTGAACACCCGCTGCTGTTACGCATTGTCGACGACTTGGCCGAACACGGCTGGTCGCAGCAGAACATCTTCCTGCCCGCCGATCTGACCCGGGCGCTGGCGGCCGAGTGCCGTAAACGTGAAGCCGAGGGTGAGCTGGCGCCGGCGGCGGTCGGTCGCGGGCCGTTTTCGGAGATTCGCGAGGGTATTCGCGGCGATCACATCCAGTGGATCGACCCGGGTCAGGCCGACGCCACTGACCGCTACCTGAGCCTGATGGACAGTCTGCGCGAGGCGCTCAATCGTGGCTTGTTTCTGGGGCTTGAAGATTTCGAATGCCATTTCGCCCTGTACCCGCCCGGCGCGTTTTACCTCAAGCACCTCGACCGCTTTCGCGATGATGACCGGCGCATGGTCTCGGCCGTCATCTACCTCAACGAGGCCTGGTTGCCGGAGGACGGTGGCCAGTTGCGCATGTACCTGGGCGAGGAACGTGTGCACGACGTGCAGCCGACCGGCGGCTGCCTGGTGGTGTTTCTCTCCGGCGAAGTGCCCCACGAAGTGTTGCCGGCCCATCGCGAGCGCCTGTCGCTGACTGGCTGGTTCCGTCGCCGTGGCAACGAGCCGTTCTGAACATGGAAAAGATCCTGGTCAGTCGCTGCCTGCTGGGTCACCGCGTGCGTTATGACGGTGGCGCGAGCGGGCCGTTTGATCTGCTTGAGCAGTGGATCGAAGAAGGGCGGGTAGTGCCGTTGTGTCCTGAGGTGGCCGGAGGATTGCCGACGCCGCGGGCGGCGGCGGAGATTCCTGGCGGGCAGGGTGTTGAGGTGCTGGATGGCATTGCCGCAGTCATCACTACTGAGGGCGAGGATGTCAGCGCGCAGTTTCTCGAGGGGGCGCGGCAAGCGCTGGAACTGGTGCAAAAGCACGGCATTCGGGTGGCGGTGCTCAAGGCCAACAGCCCCTCTTGCGGGAATCTGTTGACGTATGACGGCACGTTCAGTGGGGTCAAAGTCAGTGGCGAAGGGGTGACGGCGGCGTTGCTCAAGCGTCATGGGGTTCGGGTTTTCAGTGAACTTGAGCTGGTTGAGGCGGCGGTGACTCTGGCGGCTTTGGACTGATCCGCCATCGTTGCCCTCACCCCAGCCCTCTCCCGGGGGGAGAGGGGGCCGACCGAGGTGTCTGGCGCTGTCCATCGACCTGACAGACCTTGGCGACCAGAGATTCGACAAAGCCATGATCAGTCGATTTCGGATTCGTTATAGCAATCCCAAGTCGGCGTACCTCTAAAGCATCCCCGGATCAGTTCCCTCTCCCTCCGGGAGAGGGTTAGGGTGAGGGGCTCTTACGGTTTCAACCACTTCTCGGACAGCGCCGCCAACCGCCCATCCGCCTTGATCCGTTCCAGCGCGCTCTTGAGGCTGGCCTGAAATGCCGGATTACCCTTCTGAAACGGGATCGCCAACTCGACCGGCGCTGCCGCTTTCGGCTTCGCTTCGGTCAACGCCTGCACCAGCACCAGCGGCCGCGGCGTCTCGTCCTTCTTTGCCAGCAACTGCCCGTCGACCTCGCCGTACGGCTCGCTGAAGTCGAAACGATCCTTGAGTTCGGGTGTCAGTGCTATGTGGTTGAGCGCGACATCGTATTTGCCGCTTTCAACGCCCTGGAGCAGGTCGCCCTCGTCGGTGACGATGAAGTCGGCGCGTACATCCAGCTCCTGGGCCAGAAGTTGCCCAAGCTCGACCTCGAACCCCGTGAGGGTGTCGCCTTCCTTGTAATTGAAGGGCGGTGTATTAGCCTCAAGGGCTATGCGCAGCTCGCCACGGTCGTTGACGTCATCAATCAGTTCGGCGTGAGCCAGCGGGCTCAGAAGGGGTAGCAGGCAGATCAGGCCAGGCAGCAAGCGCATGGTCACTCCTTTGAAATCATTATCGCGACGCTCTGATTCAGGCTCGCTTTGCTATGGTTGTCGAGTGCCTTCGACAACGAATGGTCATGAAGTTGTCATGACCGTGCGGATTTTACGGAAAAACTGGAGAAGAAAATGAAAAGCTTTATGTCTCGTGCAGCGTTGGCCGGTGTGCTGATGGGTGTTTCGGTGCTGGCCAGTGCGGCGACACCGGCGCCGAAGGATGCTGAAGTGTTCATCGTTTCTCCCGAGGACGGCGCCACCGTCTCGCAGGAATTCAAGGTCAAGTTCGGCGTCAAGAACATCGCGCTGGCCCCGGCGGGTGACACCACCAGGAACACCGGCCACCATCACCTGCTGATCGACGTCGACGACCTGCCGGCCGAAGGCGCGCCGATCCCGACGGACGCTCACCACATGCATTTCGGCAAGGCGCAGACCGAAGCCACGATCAAACTGGCCCCCGGCAAGCACACCTTGCAACTGATCCTCGGCGACAGCGGCCACATGCCGTTCGACCCATCGATCGTTTCGGAAAAAATCACGGTCAACGTGAAATAAAAAAAGGGAGCCTTTCGGGGCTCCCTTTTTCTTGCGCTACGAACGCTGTGCTTAGAACAGCACCCGACTACGGATAGTACCGTTGACGTGTTGCAGCTTCTCTTGCGCCAGCTCCGAGTATTCGGCATCGACGTCGATCACCACGTAACCGACCTTCTCGTTGGTCTGCAGGAACTGACCGGAGATGTTGATGCCGTTTTCGGCGAAGACCTTGTTGATCTCGCTCATCACACCCGGGATGTTCTCGTGGATGTGCAGCAGGCGGTGCTTGCCAGGGTGAGCCGGCAGGGCCACTTCCGGGAAGTTGACCGACGACACCGAGGTACCGTTGTCGCTGTACTTGACCAGTTTCTCCGCCACTTCCAGACCGATGTTGGCTTGCGCTTCGGCGGTCGAGCCGCCGATGTGCGGGGTCAGGATCACGTTGTCGAGGCCACGCAGCGGGCTTTCGAACTCTTCGTCGTTGGAGCGGGGCTCCACCGGGAACACGTCGATGGCCGCGCCGATCAGGTGCTTGTCCTTGATCGCGTCCGCCAAGGCGTCGAGCTCGACCACGGTGCCACGTGCAGCGTTGATCAGAATGCCGCCCTTCTTGATGGCGCGGATTTCCTTCTCGCCGATCATCCACTGAGTGGCGGCGGTTTCCGGTACGTGCAGGGTGACGATGTCGGACATGCCCAGCAGCTCGTGCAGATTGTTGACCTGCGTAGCGTTGCCCAGTGGCAGCTTGGTCACGGTGTCATAGAAGAACACCTGCATGCCCAGACCTTCAGCCAGAACCGACAGCTGCGTGCCGATCGAGCCGTAGCCGACGATGCCCAGCTTCTTGCCACGGATCTCGAACGAGTTGGCAGCGGACTTGATCCAGCCGCCACGGTGGCAGGAGGCATTTTTCTCAGGGATGCCGCGCAGCAGCAGGATCGCTTCGGCCAGTACCAGCTCGGCTACGGAACGGGTGTTGGAGTACGGCGCGTTGAACACGGCGATACCGCGCTCGCGGGCCGCACTGAGGTCAACCTGGTTGGTGCCGATGCAGAAACAGCCGACCGCGACCAGTTTCTTTGCGTGATCGAAGATCTCTTCGGTCAGTTGCGTGCGCGAGCGGATGCCGATGAAGTGAGCGTCAGCAATCTTTTCCTTGAGCTGGGCTTCCGGCAAGGAACCAGTCAGGTATTCGATGCTGGTGTAGCCCGCCGCCTTGAGGACGTCGACAGCCGATTGGTGGACGCCTTCGAGAAGAAGGAACTTGATCTTGCTCTTATCGAGAGAAGTCTTGCTCATCTGCGTAAACCTGTATCCCGGAGAAAAATGGCAGGGAGGGAGCAGCCTGGAGCTGACCCGCACGGCAACAAAGCCGTCACCGCGGATCTGGCCTTGGGCACTGTCCTGCGGGGTCGGTATGCTAGCATAGCCACCCCGCTAAACACTCATTCCTGCGACGTGAAGCGTTCTCAGGATGACCATGAATTGTTCGAGAGTTCTGTCGATGACCAATCCTGCGCTGATTGATGAACTGAAGACCCTGGTTGAGCCTGGCAAAGTCCTTACCGACGCCGACTCCCTGAACACTTACGGCAAGGATTGGACCAAACACTTCGCCCCGGCACCGAGCGCCATCGTGTTTCCCAAGACCATCGAGCAAGTGCAGGCCGTGGTGCGTTGGGCCAACACTCATAAGGTTGCGCTGGTGCCATCCGGCGGGCGCACCGGTTTGTCCGCCGCTGCGGTGGCGGCCAATGGCGAAGTGGTGGTTTCGTTCGATTACATGAACCAGATTCTCGACGTCAACCTCACTGACCGCACTGCCGTGTGCCAACCGGGCGTGGTCACTGAGCATCTGCAGAACGTCGCCGAAGAAAACGGCCTGTACTATCCGGTCGACTTCGCCTCGGCAGGTTCCAGCCAGATTGGCGGCAATATCGGCACCAATGCCGGCGGGATCAAAGTGATTCGCTACGGCATGACCCGCAACTGGGTGGCCGGCATGAAAGTCGTCACCGGCAAGGGCGATGTGCTCGAACTGAACAAGGACCTGATCAAGAACGCCACCGGTTATGACTTGCGTCAGCTGTTCATCGGCGCCGAAGGCACCCTCGGTTTCGTCGTCGAAGCGACCATGCGCCTTGATCGCGCGCCGAAAAACCTCACGGCGATGGTCCTCGGCACCGCCGATTTCGATTCGATCATGCCGGTGCTGCATGCCTTCCAGGGCAAACTCGACCTGACGGCGTTCGAATTCTTCTCCGATAAGGCCCTGGCCAAGGTCATGGGCCGTGGCGACGTGCCGGCGCCATTCGACACCGAGTGCCCGTTCTACGCCCTGCTGGAATTCGAAGCGACCACCGAAGAAGTGGCCAACAGCGCGCTGGAAACCTTCGAACACTGCGTAGAACAGGGCTGGGTGCTCGACGGCGTGATGAGCCAGAGCGAAACCCAGCTGCACAATCTGTGGAAGCTGCGCGAGTACATCTCCGAAACCATCTCCCACTGGACGCCGTACAAGAACGACATCTCGGTTACCGTCTCGAAAGTGCCGGCGTTCCTGCGCGAAATCGACGCGATCGTTGGCGAGCACTACCCGGATTTCGAAATCGTCTGGTTCGGCCACATCGGCGACGGCAATCTGCACCTGAACATCCTTAAGCCGGAAAATCTGAGCAAGGACGAGTTCTTCGCCAAGTGCGCCACCGTCAACAAGTGGGTGTTCGAAACCGTCGAGAAATACAACGGCTCGATCTCGGCCGAGCACGGCGTCGGTATGACCAAGCGTGATTACCTGACCTACAGCCGCTCGCCGGCCGAGATCGAGTACATGAAAGCGGTCAAGGCAGTCTTCGACCCGAACGGCATCATGAACCCGGGCAAGATTTTCCCGGTTTGATCGGTAATCTCTGTTGAATCAATAAAGGCAGGAGTCGGTAAATGAGCTATCAGCACCAGTACGTCGACGGCACGCGCATTCACTTCCCGATCGGGAAAGTCGTGTGCATTGGCCGCAATTACGCCGAGCACGCCAAGGAACTGGATAACCCGGTGCCGACCGAGCCGCTGCTGTTCATCAAGCCGGGCAGTTGCGTGGTGCCGCTGGAAGGCGGTTTCAGCATTCCGACCGAGCGCGGTTCGGTGCACTACGAAGCGGAAATCGCTGTGTTGATCGGCAAACCGCTGTCGACCAAACCAAGCCGCGAAGAAGTCCTCGATGCGATCTCCGGTTTCGCCCCGGCGCTGGACCTGACCCTGCGCGACAAGCAGGCCGAGCTCAAATCCAAGGGCCTACCGTGGGAAATCGCCAAGTCGTTCGACGGCGCGGCGGTGATCGCGCCGTTCGTGGTCGGCAGCACCTTCGCTGACCTGACCGACATCGGCATCCGCCTGACCATCAACGGCGAAGTGCGCCAGGACGGCAACAGCAGCGCGATGCTCAACCCGATCGTGCCGATGATCCAGCACATGGCCGGCTGCTTCTCGCTGCAGGCCGGCGACGTGATCCTCACCGGCACGCCAGTGGGCGTCGGCCCGCTGAATGTCGGCGATGAAATCGTCCTCGAACTGCCGGGGGCGAGCAGCTTCAGCAGCAGCGTGCGCTAACCGCAGAAGCCCTTGTAGGGGGTGAGCTTTGTGGTGAGGGGATAAATCCCCTCGCCACAATTGTGTTGCTGGCAAACGCACACGCCAATCCCGCCATTTCCCGTTTTTTTCACATCCTCTCTGGATAATTCCCGCGATTCTGGCGTCTCAGCCGGCCTCTTTGTGCTATTACCCTTGGCCTGAATTAACGGAACGCATCCCTCGATGGCATCTCGAACTCAGCAGAAATCCCCCTCCCGTTCGCGCTTCGTCCTGCGCTGGTATGTCTGGCTGTTGCTGGTCATCGCCGCAGCCTATGGACTGGCGTTCGCCATGCATTGGGATGATCGCGGCGTGCTGTGGGTGCTGGAGCGCTTCGAGAGCAAGGCCGAGCAAAAGGAGAGTGTGTGGCTGCCGGATTATCAGGTGGTCATCGATGCCAAGCCGCTGCCGGGTATGGAAAAGGACGAAGCTTCGGATCTGGCCTATAACCCGCAGACAAAGACCCTGTTCGCGGTGATGGGCAAGAATGCCTTCCTGGTCGAGCTGACGCTTGAGGGCGACGTGTTGCGCAAGATGCCGTTGGTGGGCTGGAGCAATCCGGAAGGCCTGACGGTCATGGAAAACGGCTTGCTGGCCATTGTCGATGAGCGTGAGCATACCTTGTCGATCGTCAAGATCGACGCCGCGACTCGTGAGCTGAACATCGCCGACTTCCCGAAATACGATCTCGGGCCGTCGAAAGATCAGAACAAGGCGTTTGAGGCCATCACGTGGGATCCGCGCAATCAGCGATTGATTCTGGGGGAGGAACGCCCACCGGCGCTGTTCACCTGGAAAAGCGATGGCGGCCAGACCCTGCAGGGCGACAAGCAGAAGCTGGCCAGCGATCAGCTGGATCTGCGCAACCTGTCGGCGCTGGCTGTCGATCCGCGCACTGGCCATCTGCTGGTGCTGTCGGCGGATTCACACCTGTTGCTTGAACTCGACGAGGATGGCAAGCAAGTCAGCTTCATGACGTTGCTTGGGAATTTCAACGGTCTGAAAGACACCATCCCCCGCGCCGAAGGCATGACCATGGATGCGGACGGCACGCTGTACATGGTCAGCGAGCCGAACCTGTTCTACCGATTCGAAAAACACCGGTGATGCCTTCCCTGGAGCTGCCGCAGGCTGCGATCTTTTGATCTTGCTTATGAAAGTCAAAAAATCGCAGCCTTCGGCAGCTCCTACGGCGCTTGGCTTGTGATCTGAGGCAAGTGGCCATTAAGCTTCAATTCAGACGGGCGTGATATTTCATCGGCCTGTCATGAATCCGAGCCTGCCTGAATGCGTCGACTTGCCCGCCCCAAACCGCTGATTCTCGTCCTGTTGATGATTGTCCTGATTGCGTTGATCGCGATCGGCCAATACCTGCGTCTGTTCGAGCGCGCCTGGTTCAACCTGCACACGCTGTGGCAACCGGTGAGCAGCGAGGCGATCGGGCTCGACCAGTATCGGGTGACGATCGAGGCGCGGCCGATCGAGGGGCTCGACGATGACGTCTCGGCGCTGACCTACGATCCGGTGCGCAAAAGTCTGTTCACGGTCACCAACAAGAATTCCGAACTGGTCGAATTGTCCCTGGAAGGCAAGATTCTGCGGCGCATCGCTCTGGTGGGGTTTGGCGATCCGGAAGCCGTCGAGTACATCAGTGCCGACACCTACGTGATCACCGACGAGCGTCAGCAACGCCTGATCAAGATCCACCTCGAGGCCGACACCACTTTTCTCGATGCCGAGGATGCCGAGCAAATGACCCTTGGCGTGCACATGTCCGGCAACAAGGGTTTCGAAGGGCTGGCTTATGATTCTGTGGGCAAGCGGCTGTTCGTGGCGAAAGAGCGCGACCCGATGCTGATCTACGAAGTCCACGGCTTCCCGCATTTCAAACCGGACAAGACCTACGCGGTGCACGTGATCAACAACCCCAAGCGCGATGCCGGAATGTTTGTGCGTGATCTGTCGAGTCTGCAGTACGACGAGCGCAGCGGGCACTTGCTGGCGCTGTCGGACGAGTCGCGCTTGATCATCGAACTGGATGTCGACGGGCGCCCGTTGAGCACCATGTCGATCAGCGGCGGGCGCCAGGGTTTGCAGAAAACCGTGCCGCAGGCGGAGGGAATTGCAATGGATGATGACGGCACGTTGTACCTGGTGAGCGAGCCGAATCTGTTTTACGTCTTCAAAAAACCCACACCAAACTAACTGACATCACAAAACACTGTGGGAGCGAGCCTGCTCGCGAAGGCGGTTGATCAGTCTCTGAATATGTTGACTGACCCGACGCTTTCGCGAGCAGGCTCGCTCCCACAGGTTATTTATCAGCCCATGGCAAGTGGGGCAGTCTGTTACTCAGCCTTCAGGGTTTTCACGCCTTCACTGGTGCCCAGCAACAACAGATCCGCCGGACGCGCGGCGAACAGGCCGTTGGTGACCACGCCGACGATGGCATTGATCTGTGCTTCCAGCTCCACCGGGTTGGTGATCTGCAGGTTGAACACGTCGAGGATGATGTTGCCGTTGTCGGTCAGCACGCCTTCGCGGTACACCGGGTCGCCGCCCAGTTTCACCAGTTGGCGGGCTACGTGGCTGCGGGCCATCGGGATGACTTCCACCGGCAGCGGGAACTCGCCGAGCACCGGCACCAGTTTGCTGGCGTCGGCGATGCAGATGAAGGTCTTGGCCACGGCGGCGACAATCTTCTCGCGGGTCAGGGCCGCGCCGCCGCCCTTGATCAGGTTCAGGTGCGCATCGCTCTCATCGGCGCCGTCGACGTAGAACTCCAGATCGCTGACGGTATTCAGCTCATACACCGGAATCCCATGGCCCTTGAGGCGCGCGGCGGTGGCTTCGGAGCTGGCGACCGCGCCATCGAACGCGCCCTTGTGCTGGGCCAGGGCGTCGATGAAGCAATTGGCGGTGGAGCCGGTGCCGACGCCGACGATGCTCTTGTCGTCGAGTTTCGGCAGGATGAAGTCGACGGCGGCCTGGGCCACGGCCTGTTTGAGTTGATCCTGGGTCATGCGGGCTCCGGAAGCGGGCAAGGGTTGGGCAGAAAGGCCGGCATTATAGGCCTCGCGGTGGTACAGGGGGAAACAAGCTGTGGCGAGGGGATTTATCCCCGTTCGGCGACGCAGTCGTCGTAAAACCCAGGAACGCGGTGTGACTGAAAAAAAGCAGGGGAGCGCTTCGCACTCCAGCGGGGATAAATCCCCTCACCACAACGGTGCTCACTCAAGATTGGGTTTCCAGACCTTAAAACCACCTGTTTAGTGTGGTCGCCTCGGCAAAAGGCGGGTTAGACTCGCTGGTCCCGCCCAGTCGCCAGTGATGCTTTCCGATGCTCGAACAGTACGTCAAAAAGATCCTCACCTCGCGCGTTTATGACGTTGCCGTAGAAACCCCGCTGCAGAACGCCCGCCAGCTCTCCGAGCGGCTGGGCAATGACATCTGGCTCAAGCGCGAAGACTTGCAGCCAGTGTTCTCGTTCAAGATTCGCGGCGCCTACAACAAGCTGACGCAACTGAGCGACGAAGAGCGCGCCCGCGGCGTGGTCACCGCGTCGGCGGGCAATCATGCGCAGGGTCTGGCTCTGGCGGCGAAAGTGTTGGGCGTCAAAGCCACCATCGTCATGCCCAAGACCACCCCGGAAATCAAAGTTGAAGGCGTGCGTTCGCGCGGCGGCAAAGTGGTGCTGCACGGTGACTCGTTTCCGGAAGCGCTGGCCTATTCGCTGAAACTGGTCGATGAAAAAGGCTACGTCTACATCCACCCGTACGACGATCCGCACACCATTGCCGGGCAGGGCACCGTGGCCATGGAAATCCTGCGTCAGCACCCGCAGCCGCTGGATGCGATTTTCGTCCCGGTCGGCGGTGGCGGCCTGATCGCCGGTATCGCGGCGTACGTGAAATACCTGCGTCCGGACATCAAGGTAATTGGCGTCGAACCGGACGACTCCAACTGCCTGCAAGCGGCAATGGCAGCGGGCGAGCGCGTGGTTCTGCCGACTGTCGGCATCTTCGCCGACGGCGTGGCGGTGGCGCAGATCGGCCAGTACACCTTCGAGATCTGCAAGGATTACGTGGATGAAGTGATTACTGTCAGCACCGACGAGATCTGCGCGGCGATCAAGGATATCTACGACGATACCCGCTCGATCACCGAGCCTGCCGGCGCATTGGGCGTGGCCGGGATCAAGAAGTACGTCGAGCAGCGTGGCGTCAGCGGCCAGACTTTCGTCGCCATCGACTCCGGCGCCAACGTCAACTTCGACCGCCTGCGCCACGTCGCCGAACGCGCTGAGCTGGGCGAAGGGCGCGAGGCGATCATCGCCGTGACCATTCCGGAAAAGGCCGGCAGCTTCAAGGCGTTCTGCGAAGCCATCGGCAAGCGCCAGATCACTGAATTCAATTACCGCTACAACACCGGCAGCGAAGCGCACATCTTTGTTGGCGTGCAGACCCACCCGGACAACGATCCGCGCAGCGCCTTACTGGCGAGTCTGACCGAGCAGGGGTTCCCGGTGCTCGACCTGACCGACAACGAGCTGGCCAAGCTGCATATTCGCCACATGGTCGGTGGCCGCGCGGCGCAGGTGGTCGATGAAGTGGTGCTGCGCTTCGAATTCCCGGAGCGTCCGGGCGCGTTGTTCAACTTCCTCAACAAGCTCGGCGGGCGCTGGAACATCTCGATGTTCCACTACCGCAACCACGGCGCGGCGGACGGGCGTGTGGTCGCCGGCTTGCAAGTGCCGCATGACGAGCGTCATCTGGTGCCGGCGGCGCTGGCGGAAATCGGCTATCCATACTGGGATGAAAGCGATAACCCGGCCTATCAGCTGTTTCTTGGCTGAGCGGCTACGCTGATGGGCATGGATCTACGGATGAGAACGACATGGAAACCCTGACCACCCTCAAAGTCCTTCACGTCGCGGCGACCGTGGTGATCCTCGCGAGCGGGCTGGGGCTCGCCGCCCTGACCTGGCGAAATCGCAGCGAAGGGCCGGCCAGTACGATGCGCCGTCCCTGGCTGTTCATCTGGTGTCTGATGCTGATCGGCATGCTCAGCATGCCCTTCACCGGCTGGTGGCTGGTGCATCTGGTGGGCTGGCCGTTGGGCCAATTGTGGATTCTGGGATCCAGCGTGATCTACGCCGTGGCCACGTTCAGTGCGGTCTGGCTGCTGGTCCGGCTGGATCGGCTGTGGACAAGCGGGGTGGGCAATCGCAAGTTCAATCTGGCGCTGGCGATTGTCAGCGGCGTCGGATTTGTCGCCATCGCGGCGTTGATGGGGGCCAAGCCGGTTTAAGGCTTGAGGCCGAGTTGACCCCCATCGCTGGCAAGCCAGCTCCCACAGGGGTATTCAGTGAACACAGATTAAGTGGACACTGAGAACCCTGTGGGAGCTGGCTTGCCAGCGATAGCAATCTCAGTCGCGCAACGAAATCACCGGCCAGCCACGCTTCTCGGCCTCGGCCCGCAGATTCGGATCCGGATCCACCGCCACCGGATTCGCCACCTGCTCCAGCAGCGCCAGATCATTCATCGAATCGCTATAGAAATAGCTGTCCTCGAGCGAATAGCCGGTCTCTTCCAGCCAGCGATTGAGGCGCGTGACCTTGCCTTCGCGGAAGCACGGGATGTCGGTGCTGCGCCCGCTGTAGCGGCCGTCGATCATTTCGCATTCGGTGGCAATCAGGGTTTCCACGCCCAGGCGCACGGCGATCGGTGCCGTCACGAAACGGTTGGTGGCGGTGATGATCACTAGTTTGTCGCCGGCATCGCGGTGCTTCTTCAGCAGCTCCAGTGCCTTGGGCAGCACGATCGGCTCGATGCAGTCGCGCATGTAATCGCTGTGCCATTGCTCAAGCACGGCCATTTCCGTGCGGCCGAGAATCTCCAGGCAGAAGTTCAGGTAGGCGGCGTTGTCCAGCTTGCCGGCCAGGTAATCCTGATAGAACTCGTCGTTGCGCGCCTTGTAGGCGATCGGGTCGAGGAAGCCGCGCTCGCACAGATAATCGCCCCAGGCGTGATCGCTGTCGCCGCCCAGAAGGGTGTTGTCCAAATCGAATAAAGCCAGGCGCATTGCAGTTACCCGCTGAAAAGTCAGTAAAAAGGCGACAAGAATACGGTCTTTTCACAAGAGTGCACATAAGGTAGGAACCTTCGTTGCCGCCTGATCAAGCTTTGTGGAACAATGCGGCGACATGCGTTTGCGAGGTTGTTGCCGTGATCGACCCCGATGGTTTCCGCCCCAATGTCGGGATCATTCTGACGAATGACGCCGGCCAGGTGCTATGGGCTCGCCGTATCAATCAGGACGCCTGGCAGTTTCCGCAAGGGGGGATCAACCCCGAGGAGACGCCGGAAGACGCCTTGTACCGCGAGCTGAACGAAGAAGTTGGCCTGGAACGTGAAGATGTTGAAATACTGGCCTGTACCCGGGGCTGGTTGCGCTATCGTTTGCCGCAACGCCTGGTGCGTACCCACAGCCAACCGCTGTGCATCGGCCAGAAACAGAAATGGTTCCTCCTGCGCCTGATCTCCAACGAGCAGCGGGTGCGGATGGATCTGACCGGTAAACCGGAGTTCGATGGCTGGCGCTGGGTCAGCTATTGGTATCCGTTGGGCCAGGTGGTGACATTCAAGCGCGAGGTGTATCGACGCGCTCTCAAAGAGCTTGCCCCGCGCCTTTTAGCGCGCGACTGACGACGGAGTTCGACCCCGAGCCATGCTCAATACGCTGCGCAAGATCGTCCAGGAAGTTAACTCCGCCAAGGATCTCAAGGCGGCGTTGGGGATTATTGTGTTGCGCGTCAAAGAGGCCATGGGCAGCCAGGTCTGCTCGGTCTACCTGCTTGATCCGGAAACCAATCGCTTCGTCCTGATGGCCACCGAGGGCTTGAACAAGCGCTCGATCGGCAAGGTCAGCATGGCCCCCAACGAGGGTCTGGTCGGTCTGGTCGGCACGCGTGAAGAACCCCTGAACCTGGAAAACGCGTCGGTTCACCCGCGCTATCGCTACTTCGCCGAAACCGGTGAAGAGCGTTACGCCTCGTTCCTCGGTGCACCGATCATCCACCACCGCCGCGTCGTCGGCGTGTTGGTCATCCAGCAGAAAGAACGCCGCCAGTTCGACGAAGGTGAAGAAGCCTTCCTCGTGACCATGAGCGCGCAGCTTGCCGGTGTAATCGCCCACGCCGAGGCCACCGGTTCGATCCGTGGTCTGGGCCGGCAGGGCAAGGGCATTCAGGAAGCCAAGTTCGTCGGCGTACCGGGTTCGCCGGGTGCCGCCGTCGGTACCGCCGTGGTCATGCTGCCGCCGGCGGACCTGGACGTGGTGCCGGACAAGACCATCACCGACATCGACGCTGAGCTGGCGCTGTTCAAGACTGCCATCGAAGGCGTGCGCGCCGACATGCGCGCCTTGTCCGCCAAACTCGCGACCCAACTGCGCCCGGAAGAGCGCGCGTTGTTCGACGTCTACCTGATGATGCTCGACGATGCCTCGCTGGGCAGCGAAATCACCACCGTGATCAAGACGGGGCAGTGGGCTCAGGGCGCGCTGCGTCAGGTGGTCACTGAGCACGTCAACCGTTTCGAACTGATGGACGACGCCTACCTGCGCGAACGCGCCTCGGACGTCAAAGACCTTGGCCGCCGTCTGCTCGCCTATCTGCAGGAAGAGCGCCAGCAGAATCTGGTCTACCCGGAAAAAACCATTCTGGTCAGCGAAGAGCTGACGCCGGCGATGCTCGGCGAGGTGCCGGAAGGCACGCTGGTCGGTCTGGTTTCGGTACTCGGTTCGGGTAACTCTCACGTCGCGATTCTCGCCCGAGCCATGGGCATTCCGACAGTGATGGGCCTGGTCGATCTGCCGTACGCCAAGGTCGACGGCATCGAAATGATCGTCGACGGCACCCGTGGCGAGGTCTACACCAACCCGAGCGAAGTGCTGCGCAAGCAGTTCGCCGAAGTCGTCGAAGAAGAGAAACAACTGGCGCTGGGCCTCGACACCCTGCGCGACCTGCCGTGCGTGACCCTCGATGGTCACCGCATGCCGCTGTGGGTCAACACCGGCCTGCTCGCCGATGTGGCGCGGGCGCAGAAGCGTGGCGCCGAAGGGGTCGGCCTGTACCGCACCGAAGTGCCGTTCATGATCAACCAGCGCTTCCCGAGCGAGAAGGAACAGCTGGCGATCTACCGCGAACAGCTCGCCGCGTTCCACCCGCAACCGGTGACCATGCGCAGCCTCGACATCGGCGGTGACAAATCGCTGTCGTACTTCCCGATCAAGGAAGACAACCCGTTCCTCGGCTGGCGCGGTATCCGCGTCACCCTCGACCACCCGGAAATCTTCCTGGTGCAGACCCGCGCGATGCTCAAGGCCAGCGAAGGCCTGAACAACCTGCGGATTCTGCTGCCGATGATCTCCGGCACCCACGAACTCGAAGAAGCCCTGCACCTGATCCACCGCGCCTGGGGCGAAGTGCGCGACGAAGGCACCGACGTGCCGATGCCGCCGATCGGCGTGATGATCGAGATCCCGGCAGCGGTGTACCAGACCAAGGAACTGGCGCGGATGGTCGACTTCCTCTCCGTCGGCTCCAACGACCTGACCCAGTACCTGCTGGCGGTAGACCGCAACAACCCGCGCGTCGCCGACCTCTACGACTATCTGCACCCGGCGGTGCTGCAAGCCCTGCAAACCGTGGTCACTGACGCCCACGCCGAAGGCAAACCGGTGAGCATCTGCGGCGAGATGGCCGGTGATCCGGCGGCGGCGGTGCTGTTGATGGCGATGGGTTTCGACAGCCTGTCGATGAACGCCACCAACCTGCCGAAGGTGAAGTGGATGTTGCGTCAGGTGAACCTGAGCAAGGCCCAGGAGATGCTGGCCGAACTGATGAAGATCGATAACCCGCAGGTTATCCACAGCTCGCTGCAACTGGCGCTGAAGAATCTCGGGTTGGCCAAGATGAATTCGCCGGTGGTGACCAAGGCTCTCTAAAGATCAAAGGCCCCTCACCCTAGCCCTCCCGAAACGTCGGACCGCCCAGAGGGAGAGGGGACTGATTGGGGGATGCTGCAGAACTCCGTCGACCTGTAAGTGCTTTGCTGAATCCATAATCGACTCGATCTCTCAGGTCGATGTATACCGCAAGGCACTTCGGTCGGCCCCCTCTCCCTCCGGGAGAGGGCTGGGGTGAGGGGCTGCTGTTAGACACAAACCTCAACTTCCCCGAGATGCCCGCCATACGGCCCAAAACTGCGCTCCACCATCCGCCGCGTGCCGTCCGCCTGCACAACCAACGCTGTACTCGCCCGCGTCCCGTAACTCTGGCTGGCAATAAACACGCTCGACAGCAACGACTCCGTCGCCATGCCCACCCCGGTATCCGGCAATTCGGCCTCGGGTGCGGTCTGTGCATCGCTGAGCAAGGTCAACAAATGCTCAGGCTGCGGATCATCCAGTACCGCGCTCAACGCCGCCCTGGCCTTGAGCAGTTTCGGCCAGGGCGTATCCAGCCCCGCGTTGGATAACCCATAAACTCCAGGCTGCAACATCACCGGCTCTGACGCTCGTGCATTGAAATGCCACAACTCATGGGCATTGCCCAGCAGCAGATTGAACCCGGCATATTCGGCGGCACGGGCCACTACATCGCTCAAATAATCATCAATCGACAGATCAGTCGTGAGAAACCGCGCTACCAGCTCGCCCCGGGATTTGGTCGCGGGCGGCTGTTGCGGATCGCGGATATTGGTCAGCGCTGCGAAGCGTCCGTTGCTGCCGATCCCCAGCCAGGTGCCGCCAGCTTCAAGATCGCGCCCGGCATGCACCTGTGACGCCTCGGGCCACGGCGCCAATGGCAGGCTGGGGCGGGCGTAGAACTCGTCGCGGTTGGCCGCGACGATCAGCGGCTGGGCATGGCCCGGGCGCCAGGCGAAAACAATCAGGCACATAAGGTGGTCCTTGTGTGTTTTTTGCCCACTCTACGCATCCGGCGTCCGTGCATCCATCGCCAGTGGAGCAGAAGGCTGCGCATCCGTTAACATGCCGCTCCTGTTTTGCCGATGCGTGCTGGAGACGGTCATGGAATTTCTGCTCTACCTGGCGCTCGGTGCCTGTGCGGGCGTGCTCGCCGGGCTGTTTGGCGTTGGCGGCGGGATCATCATCGTCCCGGTGCTGGTGTTCAGCTTCACTTTGCAGGGCTTCGATCAGTCGATTCTTACGCATTTGGCGGTAGGGACGTCGCTGGCGACGATCATATTCACCTCGGTCAACGCCGTGCGTGAACATCACCGTCGCGGCGCGGTGCGCTGGGCGATTTTTCGCTGGATGACCGTGGGCATTCTGCTCGGCGCCGGTTTCGGGGCGCTGACTGCTGAAGCGATCTCCGGGCCGAACCTGCAAAAGATCATCGGCGTATTTGCTCTGGTGATCGCCGTGCAACTGGCGCTGGACGTCAAACCCAAGGCCAGCCGAACGGTACCGGGCAAACTCGGTCTGACTGCCGCCGGTACGGTGATTGGCTGGGCCTCGGCGATTTTCGGTATAGGCGGCGGCTCGCTGACCGTGCCGTTTCTGACCTGGCGCAGCGTGCCGATGCAGCAGGCCGTGGCGACCTCATCGGCCTGTGGCCTGCCGATCGCTCTGGCCAGTGCAGCAAGTTTCATGATTCTGGGGTGGCACGATCCGTTGTTGCCGGCCCATAGTCTCGGTTTTGTTTATCTGCCGGCATTGTTGGGCATCGCCCTGACCAGCATGGTCTTCGCACGGCTCGGTGCGCGTCTGGCACACAGGTTGTCGCCGCGCTTGCTGAAAAGGCTGTTCGCCGCTTTGCTGTTCTGCGTGGGATTGAGCTTTCTGCTCTGACCGCGTGGCAATCCTGGCTTAATCCTGAGGTGGCAGCGTCACCCGGGAATTTTGCTTTCAACTCTAACAAGGAGTCGCAATGCTGCCTTACCCGCAGATCGACCCGGTGGCCCTGGCCATCGGTCCGCTGAAAATCCACTGGTACGGTCTGATGTACCTGATCGGCATCGGCGGCGCGTGGCTGTTGGCGTCGCGCCGGCTCAACCGCTTCGACCCGACCTGGACCAAGGAGAAACTCTCCGATCTGGTGTTCTGGCTATCGATGGGCGTGATCGTTGGCGGCCGTCTGGGTTACGTGCTGTTCTATGATCTGAGCGCGTACCTGGCCAACCCGACGCTGATTTTCGAAGTGTGGAAGGGCGGCATGTCGTTCCACGGCGGATTCATCGGCGTGATGCTCGCGGCCTTGTGGTTCGGCAAGCGCAATGGCAAGTCGTTCTTCCAGCTGATGGACTTCGTCGCGCCGATGGTGCCGATCGGCCTGGGCGCCGGGCGCATCGGCAACTTCATCAACGCCGAGTTGTGGGGTAAGGCCACCGACGTGCCGTGGGCGATGGTGTTCCCGCCGTTCAGCGATCCGGCGCAGTTGCCGCGCCACCCGTCGCAGCTGTATCAGTTCGCCCTCGAAGGCGTGGCGCTGTTCCTGATCCTGTGGATCTTCTCGCGCAAACCGCGTCCGACCATGGCGGTCTCCGGCATGTTCGCGCTGTTCTACGGCATCTTCCGTTTCATCGTCGAGTTCGTCCGCGTCCCGGATGCTCAGCTGGGCTACTTGGCGTGGAACTGGCTGACCATGGGCCAGGTGCTCTGCGTGCCGATGATCGTCGGCGGGCTGTTGCTGATCTGGCTGGCCTATCGTCGCGCCCCGGCAGCGCCGCTCGCGCCGACGGCTTAAACTACGAACCCCGGCGCGCGACGCCGGGGCTCCAAGGACACAGGTAACTCATGAAGCAATATCTCGAACTGGTCTCGCACGTCATTCAGAACGGCACCAAACAGGCCAACCGCACCGGCATCAACACCATCAGCTTCCCGGGAGCGATGCTGCGTTTCGATCTGCAGGAAGGCTTCCCGGCGATCACCACGCGCAAGATGGCCTTCAAATCGGCCATCGGCGAGATGTGCGGCTTTCTCCGTGGCGTGAACAACGCCGCTGAATTCCGCGCGCTGGGCTGCAAGGTCTGGGACCAGAACGCCAACGAAAACGCGCAGTGGCTGGCCAACCCGTTCCGTCAGGGCGACGACGACCTCGGTGAAATCTACGGCGTGCAATGGCGCAAGTGGCCGGCGTACAAGCAGATCCCGCTGAGCAACACCGCTGCCATCGAACAGACCCTGAGCAACGGCTACAAGCAGATCGCTCAGGGCGAAGAAGACGGCCAGGCCTACGTCGTGCTGTACAAGGCGATCGACCAGGTACGCCAGTGCGTCGACACGATCATCAAGGATCCGGGCAGCCGCCGCATTCTGTTCCACGGCTGGAACGTCGCCCAGCTCGATGAAATGGCCCTGCCGCCATGCCACCTGCTGTACCAGTTCCACCCGAATGTCGAGACCAAAGAGATCTCGCTGACCCTGTACATCCGCTCCAATGATCTGGGCCTGGGCACGCCGTTCAACCTCACCGAAGGCGCCGCACTGCTGAGCCTGATCGGTCGCCTGACCGGTTACACGCCGCGCTGGTTCACCTATTTCATCGGCGATGCGCACGTCTACGAAAACCACCTGGACATGCTCAACGAACAGCTCAAGCGCGAGCCGTTTGCCATGCCGAAACTGAAAATCTCCGACCGCGTGCCGGAGTTTGCCAAGACTGGTGTATATCAGCCGGAGTGGCTGGAGCTGGTGGAACCGAGCGATTTCTCGCTGGAAGGCTACGAGCACCACCCACCAATGACCGCGCCGATGGCGGTCTAAACCACACCGCAATATCCCTGTGGGAGCGAGCCTGCTCGCGAAGAGGGCGTGTCAGTCACAGATGTGTCGACTGATACACCGCTCTCGCGAGCAGGCTCGCTCCCACATTTGTTTTTGCGGTGTGCTTAGTGGCCGTGGCTACGGCCGACGTGGGAATGCTCAACTTCGGTCGCGACAACCCCGCCACTCACCTCCAGCCGCTGCAAGATCCCGCATTGATCCGCCTCCGGCCCTTCGCCACAGCGTTGGCGCAGGTCGAGCAGTTGTGTCTGCAACGCCAATAACCCATCAATCCGCGCCTTCACGTGCTGAATATGTTCGTCGATCAGCGCATTGACGCTCTCGCACTGATCCTGCGGGCTGTCGCGCAGGGCGAGCAGGCTGCGGATTTCTTCGAGGGTCATGTCGAGGGTGCGGCAGTTGCGGATGAAGGTCAGGCGCTCGGCGTGGGCCTGGGTGTAGACGCGGTAGTTGCCGTCGCTGCGCGCCGGTTCCGGCAGGAGGTTTTCGCGCTCGTAGTAGCGGATGGTTTCAACCGCACAGTCGGTGAGTTTCGCCAGTTCGCCGATCTTCATGACCGCCATCTCCAAAAGGGTGCTTGACCCTATAGTGGCTACAGGGTCTTTACTTGGCAACAGGCACCTTCATGGACGCGACCAATGAGCGATTCCCTGCACACCCACAAGCCCGGCGACGGTCACGATCACAGTCATAAATTGCAGCCCGTGCATAAACATGCGCATGGCGGCGATTCCTGCTGCTCGTCAAAAGCCGCCGCACCTGCGCGGGTGCAACTGAGCGAAAAGACCAGCGCCGACGCGCGCCTGAGCAGCTTCCGCATCGAGGCGATGGACTGCCCGACCGAGCAGACGCTGATCCAGAACAAACTGGGTAAACTGGCCGGCGTGCAGCAGCTGGAATTCAACCTGATCAACCGCGTACTTGGCGTGACCCACAATCTGCCGGGCACCGAGCCGATCACCGAAGCGATCAAGTCCCTCGGCATGCACGCCGAGCCGCTCGAGGCGGGTGTCGACGCGCCAGTACCGGCAGCGGTGAAAAAACACTGGTGGCCATTGGCGCTGTCCGGCTTGACCGCGCTGGGCGCCGAAGTCATTCATTTCACCAGCGCCGCGCCGGACTGGGTGGTGGCAGTCGTTGCGCTGGTGTCGATCCTCAGCGGCGGCCTCGGCACTTATAAAAAGGGCTGGATCGCCCTGAAGAACCGCAATCTCAACATCAATGCGCTGATGAGCATCGCCGTGACGGGCGCGATCCTCATCGGCCAGTGGCCGGAAGCGGCGATGGTGATGTTCCTGTTCACCGTCGCCGAGCTGATTGAGGCGCGCTCGCTGGATCGTGCACGCAATGCGATCAGCGGCTTGATGCAGATGACCCCGGAGCAGGCCACGGTATTGCAGGCTGACGGCAACTGGCGCGAACAAGAGGTAAAAAGCGTCGATCTCGGCGCCCGCGTGCGGGTGAAACCCGGCGAGCGCATCGCGCTGGACGGCGCGGTGGTCAGCGGCAGCTCGACCATCGACCAGGCGCCGATCACCGGCGAAAGCCTGCCGGTGGAAAAAACCGTCGGTGACAAAGTCTTCGCTGGCACCATCAATCAGGCCGGTTCGCTGGAATACACGGTGACCGCTGCGGCGAACAATTCGACCCTGGCGCGGATCATTCACGCCGTCGAACAGGCCCAGGGCGCGCGGGCACCGACTCAGCGTTTCGTTGATCAATTCTCGAAAATCTACACCCCGGCGGTCTTCGTCTTCGCCTTGGCCGTGGCGATCATCCCGCCGTTGTTCATGGGCGCGGCGTGGTTCGACTGGATCTACCGGGCGCTGGTGTTGCTGGTGGTTGCCTGCCCGTGTGCACTGGTGATTTCCACCCCGGTGACCATCGTCAGCGGCCTCGCGGCGGCGGCGCGCAAGGGCATTCTGGTCAAGGGCGGCGTGTATCTGGAGGGCGGCTTCAAGCTTGATTATCTGGCGCTGGATAAGACCGGCACGATCACCCACGGCAAACCGGTGCAGACCGATTACCTGTCACTCGACCCGACGGCCGATGCCAGCGCACCGGCAATCGCCGCCGCGCTGGCCGGGCGCTCCGATCACCCGGTGTCGCTGGCGATTGCCAACGCCGCTGTGGATAAAAACCTCGCCGCGCTGACTGTGGATAACTTCGCCGCGCTGGGCGGGCGGGGCGTCAAAGGCGACATCAACGGCCAGACTTATCACTTGGGCAACCATCGTCTGGTCGAAGAGCTTGGCCTGTGCTCACCGCAGCTGGAAGAGAAGCTGTTCGCCCTGGAAAAGCAGGGCAAATCCGTGGTGTTGCTGCTCGACAAATCAGGCCCGCTGGCGCTGTTCGCCGTGGCCGACACGGTCAAGGAAACCAGCCGCGAAGCGATTCGTCAGTTGCATGAACTCGGCGTGAAAACCCTGATGCTGACCGGCGACAACGTCCACACTGCCGAGGCGATTGCCGCCCAGGTCGGGATCGACGAGGCGCGCGGCGATTTGCTGCCGACCGACAAGCTGCAAGCCATCGAAGATCTGTACAAGCAGGGCCACCGGGTGGGTATGGTCGGCGATGGCATCAACGACGCGCCGGCACTGGCCCGCGCCGAGATCGGGTTCGCCATGGCCGCCGCCGGCACCGACACCGCGATCGAAACCGCCGATGTCGCCCTGATGGACGACGATCTGCGCAAGATCCCTGCGTTCATCAGCCTGTCGCGCAACACCGCGAGCATCCTGAAACAGAACATCGCACTGGCGCTGGTGATCAAGGCGATCTTTCTTGCGGTAACCTTTGCCGGGCTTGCCACCATGTGGATGGCGGTGTTTGCCGATATGGGTGTGAGCCTGCTGGTGGTGTTCAACGGTTTGCGCCTGCTGCGCAAATAGATGAGGAAAGAGTGTGCTGAGTGCCGAGCTGAAAGCGTTTTACATGGTCGCCCGCCTGGGCAGCATTACGCTGGCGGCGAAAAAACTCGGCCTCAGCCAACCGACCGTGACCACGCAGATCCGCAATTTGGAGAGTCAGTATTCGGTGGAACTGTTCTACCGTGGCGGGCGCCGCTTAAGCGTCAGTGACGAAGGCGCGCGCTTGCTGCCGATGGTCAAGACCCTGTTGCAGCAAGAGGCGGACATCGAGTTTTTCCTGCGCAACAGCGGGCAGGTCCAGGGCACGCTGCGCATTGCCGCGACGGCGCCGTATTACATCCTCGATCTGGTGAAGACCTTCCGCGAGCGTTTGCCGCAGGTGGAAGTGTCGGTGGAAATCGGCAACTCGCAGCAGGTCCTGGAAGCGCTGGAGGATTACCGCGTGGATGTCGCCGCATCGTCGCAGTTGCTCGACGATGCGCGGTTGATTCGCCGGGTACTCGGCACCGATCCGCTGGTGCTCGCGGTGCATCGCAATCATCCGTTGGCCTCGCTGGAGCATGTGACGTTGAATGCGCTGGCCGGGCATACGTTGTTGATGCGCGAGCCGGGTTCGACCACGCGGCGGTTGACCGAAGAGTTGCTGGCCAGCGCCGGGGTCAGTTTCGGGCCGTTGCTGGAAATCGGCAGCCGCGAGTCCATTCGCGAGGCGGTGTTGCGCAATATCGGCATCAGCATCATTGCCCGGCAGGAGGTGCCGCATGATCCGCAGTTGCGCGTGCTGACCATCGAGAATGCGCCGCAGATTCCGGAGTATCTGTATTGCCTCAAAGAGCGCAAGGGTGCGCGTCTGCCGGCGGCGTTCCTCGGCTTGGCACAAGAGATGTCTCCGGCATGAGACCTTCAATGTCTGAGAAGGCCTCTTCGCGAGCAGGCTCGCTCCCACATTGGATTTGGGTTGTGAACACGATCCCCTGTGGGAGCGAGCCTGCTCGCGAAGGCGTCAGCCCAGGCAAAACACAATCTGAACCAAAATCCCCGAATACCACTATCAGCCGTTTTTGCCTCGCTGCCACATGACGGACGCATTACAACTCTAGGATTGGCCTCATCCGTTTGCTGAGGTCCGTCCATGAATCCTGCCATCGCAACTGCCCTGACCAACCCCGGCGCGCCGATGAAAGTGCGCGGCGTGCACAAGCGTTTCGGTGCGTTCACTGCGCTGGATAACGTCTCCCTCGATGTCGCCGCCGGCGAACTGGTGTGCCTGCTCGGTCCGTCGGGCTGTGGCAAGACCACATTGTTGCGCTGCATTGCCGGGCTGGAGCAGCAGGACAGCGGCGAGCTGTATCTGGGCGATCGCGATGTCTCGCACCTCGCCCCGCAAGCGCGGGATTACGGGATTCTGTTCCAGTCCTACGCGCTGTTCCCCAATCTGACGGTCGAGGCGAACATTGCCTACGGCCTCGCTGGCAGCGGCCGCGATGAAGTGCGCCGGCGTGTCGGTCAGATGCTGGAACTGGTCGGCCTCAGCGGCAGTGAGAAAAAGTACCCAGGCCAATTGTCCGGCGGTCAGCAACAGCGAGTAGCGCTCGCTCGCGCATTGGCGCCGGCGCCGTCGCTGCTGTTGCTCGACGAACCGATGTCGGCCCTCGACGCGCGGGTGCGCGAGCACTTGTGCACCGAGCTGCGTCAGCTGCAACGCAACCTCGGCATCACCACGCTGATGGTCACGCACAATCAGGACGAAGCGATGCTGATGGCCGATCGCATCGCGGTCATGAATAACGGCCGCGTCGAGCAGTACGCCACCCCGCACGAAATCTACAACCGCCCGGCCACGCCGTTCGTGGCCGAGTTTGTCGGCCAGGGCAACTGGCTGCCGTTTCAGCGCAGCAGCGACAGTCACGCCCGGGTCGGCGGGATGAATCTGCGCCTGGCCGAGGGCAGCGTACACGGCGCTTCGGGTCGACTGTTCTGCCGCCCGGAGGCGATCAACGTCAATCCGCTGGTGCACGAAGAGAACCTGTTCCCGGCCAAGGTCCGCGAAATCACTTTCCTCGGCAATCGCTGCCGGATGAGCTTCGAACTTGATCAATTGCCGGGCCACGCACTGCTCGCCGAAATCGCGCCAGAAGCCATGCCGCGCCTCGGCGCCCAGCAGATCATGGTCGCCTTGCCGCCGCGCAGTTTGCAGGTGTTCGCCTGATGAACAGCAACCTCGCGCTGCCGCTACCGCACAAGCAGGTGCGACAGTCCTCGAAAGCCGAGATCGGCGATCGCCTGTTCGTGGTCGGCGGCAAAGTCCTCCTGCTGGTGTTGCTCGGCCTCGCGGTGCTGCTGCCGTTGCTGGCGATCTTCTGGCGCGGCTTCAGCAACGACGCCGGGCAGGGCGGTGGATGGCTCGCGGCGAAGGAGTTGGTGACCAGTGCCAATTTCCATTGGCTGCTCGGCAACAGCCTGAAAGTGTCCCTCAGCGTGGCGGCCATTGTCGTACCGCTGGCCTACCTGTTTGCCTACGCGCTGCAACGCACGCTGATTCCGGGAAAAGGCATCTGGCGCGGGATTTCCCTGCTGCCGCTGATGGCGCCGTCGATGCTGCCGGGGATTGCGCTGGTCTATCTGTTCGGCAACCAGGGCATGCTGCGTGGGCTGCTCTCGGACAATATCTACGGGTTCTGGGGCATTGTGCTGGGTGAGGTGATCTACACCTTCCCCCATGCGTTGATGATTTTGCTCTCGGCATTGTCGCTGGCCGATGCGCGGCTGTTCGATGCCGCATCGAGCATGGGCGCCAGCCCTGCGAAGGCGTTTCGCAGCATCACCTGGCCGGCGACCCGCCAGGCGGTGTTCGCCGCGTTCTGTCTGGTGTTCACCCTGACCATTACCGATTTTGGTGTGCCGGTGGTGGTCGGTGGCGACTATCAAGTGCTGGCGCTGGAGGCCTACAAAGCCGTGGTCGGCCAGCAGCAATTCGGTCGCGGCGCGTTGATCGGCATGGTGCTGTTGCTGCCGGCGCTGTTCAGTTTCGGTGTCGATGCCTGGTTGCGTCGCCGCCATGGCGACTCCATGAGCGGACGCGCGCAGGTGTTCAAACCGCTGCCGTGCAAGCTGCGCGACGGCTGCTATCTGGCGATTGTTTCGCTGATCAGCGCGGCGTTGATTCTGGTGTTCGGCATGGCGGTGTTTTCGTCGCTGGTGAAGTTCTGGCCGTACAACCTGTCGCTGTCGCTCAACCACTATCAGTTCAACGAAACCGCCGGCGGTGGCTGGCTCGCCTACGGCAACAGTCTGAAGATGGCGCTGGGCACGGCGCTGATTGGCAGCGTGCTGATTTTTACCGGCGCCTATCTGATGGAGAAAACCCGCACTCAGCGCGGGCTGAACCTGGCTTTGCGCATGCTCAGCTTCGTGCCGATGGCGGTGCCGGGATTGGTGCTGGGCCTGGGTTACGTCTTCTTCTTCAACCTCAGCGGCAATCCGCTGCACGTGCTGTACGGGACGATGACGCTGCTGATCGTCTGCACCATTGCGCACTACCTGACCACCGCACAAATGACCGCGACCACCGCGCTGCGCCAGCTCGATGCTGAGTTCGAGGCTGCGGCGCTGTCGCTGAAGGCGCCGCTGTACCGGCATTACCTGCGCGTGACTGTGCCGATCTGCCTGCCGGCGCTGCTGGACATCGTGCGCTACCTGTTCGTCTCGGCGATGACCACGGTTTCCGCCGCGATCTTCCTCTACAGCCCCGACACCATCCTCGCGGCGGTGGCGGTGCTGAACATGGACGATGCCGGCAACGTCGGCGGCGCGGCGGCGATGTCGACCCTGATTCTGTTCACTTCGGCCGGCGTGTCCTTGCTGCTGGCGTGGGCTTCGCGCGGTCTGCTGCGCCGTTCTCAAGCCTGGCGGCAAACCGCGCCCGGTCACTGATTGCAACTCCGTTCAACTCATCTACAGGAAAACGCTCATGTCCAAGCCTATGGCCCTGGCCGCTGCTGTGCTCGCGACTTTCAGCCTGAATGCCTTCGCGGCAAAAACCGAGTTGACGGTGTACACCGCCCTCGAAGCCGAACAACTGAAGTCCTACAAGGAGGCCTTTGAAAAGGCCAACCCGGACGTCGAGATCAAGTGGGTGCGCGATTCCACCGGGATCATCACCGCCAAGCTGCTCGCCGAAAAAGCCCGCCCGCAGGCCGACGCGGTATGGGGCCTTGCCGCGTCGAGCCTGGCGATTCTCGATCAGCAAGGCATGCTGCAAAGCTATGCACCGAAGGATCTGGGCAAGATCGGCGCGAATTACCGCGACGCCGCCAACCCGCCAGCCTGGGTCGGCATGGATGTGTGGGCCGCGACCATTTGCTTCAACACCGTCGAGGCTGAGAAGCAGGGTCTGAGCAAACCGGTCAGTTGGCAGGACCTGACCAAGCCTGAGTACAAGGGCAAGATCGTCATGCCCAATCCGGCGTCTTCCGGCACCGGTTTCCTCGACGTCAGCGCCTGGCTGCAAACCTTTGGCGAGAAGCAGGGCTGGGCCTACATGGACGGCTTGCACCAGAACATCGGCCAGTACGTTCACTCCGGTTCCAAGCCGTGCAAACTGGCGGCGGCGGGGGAGTTTCCGATCGGGATTTCCTTTGAATATCCAGCCGTACAGCTGAAACGCCAGGGCGCGCCACTGGACATCATCCTGCCGAAGGAAGGTCTGGGCTGGGAGATCGAAGCGACGGCGGTGATCAAAGGCACGCCGCATGAAGAGGCAGCGAAGAAACTCGCCGACTTCTCCGCCAGCGCCGAGGCGATGGATCTGTACAAGGAAAACTTCGCTGTTCTTGCGCAGCCGGGCATTGCCAAGCCGCAGACCGAATTGCCAGCCGACTATGAGCAGCGTCTGATCAAGAACGACTTTGCCTGGGCCTCGAAGAATCGCGACGAGATCCTGGCTGAATGGCGCAAGCGGTATGACGGCAAGTCCGAGAAAGTTGTCGCCAAGTAAGATCTTTATCGACTGACAAGGCCCCTTCGCGAGCAGGCTCGCTCCCACAGTTGCAATGCTGTCCCCTGTGGGAGCGAGCCTGCTCGCGAAAGCGGTTTCTCATTCAGAGCACCTCTACATGACACAACCCAAAGACCTGCTCATCATCGGCGCCGGCATCCTCGGTCTGTCCCACGCCTATGCCGCCGCCAAACGCGGCCTGAAAGTCGCGGTATTCGAACGCACCGCCACGCCCCTCGGCGCTTCGGTGCGCAACTTCGGCCAGGCGCTGGTGACCGGTCAGCCGCCCGGCATCATGCTCGAACTGGCCAAGGCCAGTCGCGAGATCTGGGGCGACTGGGCGCAACTTGCCGGCCTGCAGATCAAACGCAACGGCTCATACCTGTTCGCCCGTAACGAGGCCGAAGAACACCTGCTCGAAGTCTTCTGCGCCGGCCGCGCGATCGAGCACGGCTACAACGTCGAGCTGCTGCGCGGCGCGGCGTTGCGTGATCTCTACGGCGGCCAGTTCAGCCATCACCGCGCCGCGCTGCACGGTATCGATGATCAGCAGTTGTACTCGCGCGAAGCGATTCCGGCGCTGATCGACTATCTGCGCCGCGACCTCGGTGTCGAGTTTCACTTTTCCACGCTGGTGCGCGACGTCGAGCCGGGGCATTTGCACAGTACCGCCGGCAGTTTTACCGGCAAGCAGATCATCGTCTGCTCCGGCCACGATTATCAGACCCTGCTGGCCGAGCCGATTGCTGCGCTCAATCCGCAGATCTGTCGTTTGCAAATGCTCCGCGCCAGACCGCAGGCCGGTCTCAATCTGCAACACGCAGTGCTCACCGGCCTGAGCTGCGTGCACTACGGCGCCTTCGCCGATTTGCCGCAAGCCGCAGCGGTGCAGGCGCAGATCCTACGTGAACAACCGCACCTGCACGCCAACGGCATTCACTTGCTGATCAGCCCGACGCCGTATGGCGAACTCATCATCGGCGATTCGCATCATTACGGCAGCGATGCGTCACCGTTCAACGCCGAGCAGGTCGATAACTGGATGCTCGAACTCGCCGAGCAGACGCTGGGCTGCCGGGTGCAAGTGGTCGAACGCTGGCAGGGCGTCTATGGTGCTCGTGGGCCTGGTCCGTTTTCTTTCCTGCGCCCGGCACCGGGCCTGAGCGTGGCGCTGATGCACACCGGCGTCGGCATGAGCGTCGGCCCGGCGCTGGCCGAACGCAACATCGCGCAATTACTGGAGGAGGCATGAATCACGAACAGGTGATCGCCCGGGTGTTCGGCCTGTATGAACGCTTCGGCGCCAGCGATTACATCGGCGAACCGGTGTCGCAGCTCGAGCACATGTCCCAGGCCGCAGAATTGGCCATGGCTGAAGGCTGTGACGATGAAGTGGTGCTGGCGGCGTTCTTTCATGACATCGGCCATTTGTGTGCCGAGGGCGCGGAAAACATGGGCGGTTATGGCGTGGTCAGCCATGAACGGCTCGGGGCCGATTATCTGCGTGAGGCAGGTTTCAGCGAACGGCTGGCGCGACTGGTGGAATATCACGTTCAGGCCAAGCGCTATCTGACCTTGCGCGAGCCGGGCTATTACGCACGGTTGAGTGAGGCGAGTCGCAGGACGCTGGAATATCAGGGCGGGGTAATGAGCGCGGCTGAGGCGGATGCGTTCGAGGCTGATCCGTTGTGTGCGCTGAGTCTGCGCATGCGGTGTTGGGATGAGTTGGCGAAGGAGGTTGCGGTGCCGCTGGTGGATCTGAGTGTGTTAAAGCGCAAGGCTGAGAAATTGTTGTCGGCTGAGTGATTGCAGCCCTCACCCCAGCCCTCTCCCGGAGGGAGAGGGAGCTGATCTCCATGCTTTTCAAACCTGAGTTCGACTGGATATCTCAGGTCGGTGTATGACCCAAGAGCAACACAGTCGGCCCCCTCTCCCTCCGGGAGAGGGCTGGGGTGAGGGGGTAGCGATCTAAAGCTCAAGCACCCGATCAACCAACGCCTCAACCTGCTCCTGCCTTTCCGCCTGATTCAACTTCGCCTGCGGATTGAGCGACGACCACTGCGGATGCGCGCGCGCCTTGTTCAGCGCTTCCGGCAACTTGCCTTCGCGCCAGGTCTTGTCCAGAGGCGTGGCCACCTGAATGCTGTCCATCGCCGCATGCCCGCGCTGATCCAGGGCCAGCAGCAACTGGCGCTGGCGCAACGCCAACAGGCGCAGCACGGCGTCATCCACTGTCAATTCCCGCTGGCCTTTGATTTTGCCGAGCAGGCGACTGCCATAACTGCGCGCGGTTTGCAGCGCACCGCCGGCGATCGCACCGGCCAACGCCGCCGCGCCAAGGGTAATCCCGCCGACCAGCAAATCCACCCCAGCCCCGGCCGCTGCACCGGCAGCAATGCCGCCGCCGACGCGCACGCCGAGTTGCTTCAGGGTTTCCGGGTTGAACAGATCATCGCCCCAGCGCCCGTCGAGCAACGGCAAGTCACTGGCCGCCGCGTCCTGCGGGCGAAACGCGTAGAGCTTGAGCAGCGCCTCAACGCACTTTTGCTCGCGCTGGCGCACGGCTTTGCGCAGTTCGCTGATCGCCTGTTGTTCCTGCTCGGCTTCGCTGACCACACTGCGTCGGCACGCAGCGCAGTCGATCAGCAATTCGGCAATCAAGCGCGCGGCGCTTTGCTGACGGGCGAGGCGCTGCGCCTGCTGGTCGGCGATCAACCGCTCCAGTTGCGGCCGGGCGTTTTCCAATAGAAGGGCGAGGCTCTCGTACAAGCGCCGCTCGCCATCCTCGGGCGGCGCGACGCTGTCGAAACGTACCAACGCATGCAGCCCCAACCGCGCCAGCGCTTCACGCCAATCGGGTTCGCGATGGTTGGCGCTGCTGACGAAATTCAGCACCGGCAGCAGCGGTTTGCCGCAACTGGCGAGCACTTCCAGCTCGTCGCGGTACTTGGCCAGCACCGGTTCGCGGGCGTCGATCACATACAGACCGGCATCGGAGGCCAGCAGTTGTCGCAGTACCTTGGCTTCCTGTTCGAAACGCTGGCGCGCCTCGCTGCCGTCGAGAAACCGCGCCAGTCGTGCCGGGCCGTCGAGGCGTTCGCCGGGGCGTTCCAGACGCTCGAGAAAATCCAGCAGGGCGATCGCATCTTCCAGCCCCGGCGTGTCGTACAGATCGAGCAACGGCTCGCCGTCCACCGACAACCGCGCGCCTTCGACATGCCGGGTGGTACTCGGCCGATGCGAGACTTCGCCGAAGCCGACGTCACGGGTCAGCGTGCGCAGCAGCGAGGTCTTGCCGACGTTGGTGTGGCCGACCACCGCGAGTTTCAGCGGGGCTTTGCGTGCATCAGTCATGTCCGCTCTCCAGCCAGTTCATCGGCGCGCAATCGGCAAACGGCAGGTCCAGTTGTTGCAGCGCCGCGTGCCAGTCACCCAGACGTTGCCCGTCCAGCGCTTCGCCAGGCGGCGCTTGCAGCAGCCAGATGCGAGTGGCGCCAGCGTTGCGCGCGAGTTCGGCGATCAGCGCGAGGCTGCCGCGATCCGGCGAACGTCGTGGATCGCAGGCGATGGCCAGCCGCGCCGGCGGGAAGCGACTGAGTTGTTCGAGCAGTTTGTGCCGCGATTCGCGACTGTCGAGGATGCCCGCGTTGCTGACGTTTTTCGGCAGCGCGGGTGGCCACGGACGCTGTTCGTCCAACTCGATCGCCACCAGCAGCGCGCCTTCACTGGCGCGTTCGCCGACGTTGCTTTCGATGCGATGCAGTTGCGCCGGCTCCGGGTCGTTGACGCCGAGGCGCTCGCTGGTTGGCATCAGCCTTTCGCGCAGTTGCGCGTAGCCGGGCAGGTTCAGATCCAGGCGCAGCACGGCTTTGCCGCTGTTCCAGCGCCACAGGCAGAACAGCGCGAGCAGCAGGCGCGGCAGCACGCCGTAGACCACCAGCACACCGACCAGCCAGGTCGCCCAGGCTTGTCGTGCGCTTTCAATATCCAGTGCGCCGTCGCCGCTGGCGCGGATCATTTCCTCGGTCGGCACATTGAAGCCGAGCAGCGCCGGCAGATAGCCAAGGGCCTGGGTGACATGGATAAAGGTGTCGGCGCCGAGGATCGTGGTTTCCCAGACAAAGCCGTAGCGCCGCGTGGCCATCAGCGTCAGCAACAGGATCAGCGCGCTGAGCATCGCCAGCAGCCACAGACCATTGACCAAAGTGCCGAGTGCCCAGCGGTTGAGTTTCTTGCGTTGCAGCAGCAACAGCAGGGCGGGCGCCAGTTGCGCGGCTTTGGCATCGCGGGCGAATTTTTCGCTGAGCCACAGCCACAAGCGCCCGAGGGTGGCGCCGTGTTCGCCAGCGAAAATCAAACCCAGCGCCCAGCTCAGCAGCAAAATCAGATTGATCCCGAGCAGACTGCCCAGCGCCCAGAACACATTCACCGGCGTCTGCCCAAGTGCGGCGAAAGCCAGGCCGGCGCCGCTGAGCACGGCGAAAATCATCAACAGCACCAGCGCCAGACGCGCGCCTTGCAGCCAGTGCTTGAGGGCGGCGGTGAGCCCGTCGCGCTCGGCCAGCCATAGCGCCCGGCGCGCAATGCGGCTCGGCAGATCGCCACCAGCGGCGCGGGCCAGACGATTGGCTTCCAGGTCATCCAGCGGCCCCGCGTGTTCTTCGCGCAGGCGGATGGTTTCGGTGAGCCAGAGGTTTTGCAGTGGAGTCAGTTCAGTCACGCGGCGTCCCGTCGCTAAATCGAGCGCTGAGCATAACCGCTGTGGCGCTTATCGGGGTAAGCGCGGCTCTGGTATCCTCGCCGGCATGACTAAATCACTGCCCCTCAGCCTGATCGCAGCCCTCGGTGAAAACCGCGTGATCGGCGTCGACAACAGCATGCCCTGGCACCTGCCGGGGGACTTCAAATACTTCAAGGCGACCACGCTCGGCAAGCCGATCATCATGGGTCGCAAGACCTGGGATTCGCTCGGTCGGCCATTGCCGGGGCGCTTGAACATCGTGGTCAGCCGCCAGACCGATCTGCAGCTCGAAGGCGCCGAGGTCTATCCGTCGCTGGAAGCCGCCGTGGCGCGCGCCGAGGAATGGGCGAAAGCCCAGGGCGTTGATGAACTGATGCTGATTGGCGGCGCGCAGTTGTATGCGCAGGGACTGGCGCAGGCCGATCGGCTGTACCTGACCCGCGTGGCGCTGAGCCCGGAAGGGGATGCGTGGTTTCCGGAGTTTGATCTGAGCGAATGGAAGCTGGTGTCGGATGTACCGAATCCGGCAGAGGGCGATAAACCTGCATATAGCTTTGAGGTTTGGGAGAAAGCCTAACAGCTTCGCGAGCAGGCTCGCTCCCACAGGGGAACGCATTTCAGTGTGGGAGCGAGCCTGCTCGCGAAGAGGCCCGCTCAGTCGCTGAGAAGCTTAAGCCTGGGCCAACTCTGCGTGTTCATCGGCATCCAGCAGCGCTTTATCAGTCTGCTGCATGACCTGACTGGTAATCGCCCCAGCGGTAATCGAGCCACTCACGTTCAACGCGGTGCGACCCATATCGATCAGCGGCTCGACCGAAATCAGCAACGCCACCAGTGACACCGGCAGGCCCATCGCTGGCAGCACGATCAGTGCGGCGAACGTCGCGCCTCCACCCACTCCGGCGACACCGGCCGAACTCAACGTGACAATCGCTACCAGCGTCGCGATCCACAGCGGATCCAGCGGGTTGATGCCGACCGTTGGTGCCACCATCACCGCCAACATCGCCGGGTACAGGCCGGCACACCCGTTCTGGCCGATGGTCGCACCGAACGAGGCAGCGAAACTGGCGACTGACGACGGAATGCCCAGACGACGGGTCTGCGCTTCGATGCTCAGCGGAATGGTTGCCGCGCTGGAGCGGCTGGTGAAGGCGAAGGTCAGCACCGGCCAGATCTTGCGGAAGAAGCGCAGCGGGTTGATCCCGGCGGCCGACATCAGCACGCCGTGCACGACGAACATCAGGCCCAGGCCGATATACGAGACCACGACGAAACTGCCGAGCTTGATGATGTCTTGCAGGTTGGAACCGGCGACCACTTTGGTCATCAGCGCCAGCACACCGTACGGGGTCAGCTTCATCACCAGACGCACCAGACGCATCACCCAGGCTTGCAGGGTGTCGATGGCGTTGATCACTTTCTGACCTTTCTCGACGTCGTCCTTGAGCAGTTGCAGCGCGGCAACCCCGAGGAACGCGGCGAAGATCACCACACTGATGATCGAGGTCGGCTTGGCCCGGGCCAGGTCGGCGAACGGGTTCTGCGGAATGAACGACAGCAGCAATTGCGGCACATTGAGGTCGGCGACCTTGCCGGCGTAGTCGTTCTGAATGGTTTGCAGGCGTGCCATTTCCTGAGTGCCGGCGACCAGACCTTCAGCGCTGAGGCCGAACAGGTTGGTCAGGCCGATGCCGATCAGCGCTGCGATGGCGGTGGTAAACAGCAGCGTGCCGATGGTCAGGAAACTGATCTTGCCCAGCGACGAGGCATTGTGCAGACGGGCGACGGCGCTGAGGATCGAAGCAAACACCAGCGGGATCACGATCATCTGCAGCAACTGCACGTAACCGTTGCCGACCAGATCGAACCAGCCGATCGAGGCTTTCAGCACCGGGTTGCCGGCACCGTAAATCGTGTGCAGCGCGACGCCGAACGCCACGCCGAGGACCAGTGCGAGCAGGACTTTTTTCGCCAGGCTCCAGGTGGTGTGGCGGGTCTGCGCCAGACCGAAGAGCAGGGCGAGGAACACCAGCAAGTTGAGAATCAGCGGTAGATTCATGAGAACTCCAGTAAAGACTGTGCCAACAGCCATCCGGGGCTGCTGCGAACCGGCAAGCCTAACAGCTTGATTTGTAATGATTTAATACCAAAATTGCTGGGCAACCGTCGTTTTTGGAATAAGCGCGTGTCGCTGTCGGCAATGCAACTGACGCGCAGGGGACGTCAGCGGTCGCTGACAGGCGAGGGTTGTCACACTGATTTGTTAGCGTCGAACTCTTTGCATCGGGGAGTAGCGCTATGAGAATTGCACGCACGTTGTTGGCTATGGCACTGGCGGCTGGCCTCGCCGGCCAGGCATTGGCCACGGACCTCAAGCATTGGCCGGCAGATCAGGCCAAGGCGCTGGACGCGATGATCGCTGCCAACGCCAACAAGGGTAATTACGCGGTGTTCGACATGGACAACACCAGTTACCGCTACGACCTCGAAGAATCCTTGCTGCCGTTCATGGAAAACAAGGGCCTGATCACCCGCGACAAGCTCGACCCCTCGCTGAAACTGATGCCGTTCAAGGACACCGCCGAGCACAAGGAAAGCCTGTTCAGTTATTACTACCGGCTCTGCGAAGTCGACGACATGGTTTGCTACCCGTGGGTGGCGCAGGTGTTCTCCGGCTTCACACTCAAGGAGCTCAAGGGCTACGTCGATGAGCTGATGGCTTCGGGCAAACCGGTGCCCGCGACGTATTACGAAGGCGATGTGGTGAAGAAGCTCGACGTCAATCCGCCGAAGATCTTCACTGGCCAGCAGGAGCTGTACAACAAGCTGATGGAGAACGGTATCGAGGTCTACGTGATGACCGCCGCTTCAGAGGAACTGGTACGCATGGTCGCGGCGGATCCCAAGTACGGTTACAACGTCAAACCGCAGAACGTCATTGGCGTTTCACTGCTGCTCAAGGATCAGAAGACCGGCGAGCTGACCACTGCGCGCAAACAGATCACTGCCGGCAAATATGACGAGAAGGCCAACCTGGGCCTGGAGCTGACGCCGTACCTGTGGACCCCGGCAACCTGGATGGCCGGCAAGCACGCAGCGATCCTGACCTATATCGATGAATGGAAAAAACCGGTACTGGTCGGTGGCGACACCCCAACCAGCGACGGTTACATGCTGTTCCATGATGTCGACGTGGCCAAGGGCGGCATTCACTTGTGGATCAACCGCAAGGACAAGTACATGACGCAAATCAACGGCATGATGGCCAAGCACGTGGCGGCGCAGGCCAAGGAAGGCTTGCCGGTGACGGCGGACAAGAACTGGGTGATCGTCAAACCGGAAGACATCCAGTAAGCCACGATCGCATGTAGGAGCTGCCGAAGGCTGCGATCTTTTGATCTTGTTTTGGATCGTTCCCACGCTCTGCGTGGGAATGCAGCCCGTGACGCTCTGCGTCACTGGACGCGGAGCGTCCCTTGAGACATTCCCAAGCAGAGCGTGGGAACGATCAGCCCCGCACATGGCGGGGCATTTTTGCATCGGCGATTTGACGGTTACAGCCCGTCGAGCATCGCTTTGTTGCGCACCGCGCCCTTGTCGGCACTGGTCGCCAGCAGGGCGTAGGCCTTGAGCGCGGTGGTCACTTTGCGTGGACGCACCTCGACCGGTTTCCAGCCTTTCTTGTCCTGCTCGGCACGGCGTGCCGCCAGTTCTTCGTCGCTGACCAACAGGTTGATCGAGCGGTTCGGAATGTCGATCAGCACCTTGTCGCCATCCTGCACCAGACCAATCGCGCCGCCGGCCGCAGCCTCTGGTGAAGCGTGACCGATTGACAGGCCGGAAGTACCGCCGGAGAAACGCCCGTCGGTGAGCAGCGCACAGGCTTTGCCCAGACCTTTGGATTTCAGGTAGGACGTCGGGTAGAGCATTTCCTGCATGCCCGGGCCGCCTTTCGGGCCTTCGTAGCGAATGATGACGATGTCGCCTTCCTTCACTTCGTCAGCGAGGATGCCGCGCACGGCGCTGTCCTGACTTTCGAAAATTTTCGCGTTGCCTTCGAAGACGTGGATCGACTCATCGACCCCGGCGGTTTTCACCACGCAACCGTCCTGCGCGATGTTGCCGTACAGCACGGCGAGGCCGCCTTCTTTCGAATAGGCGTGCTCGAAGCTGCGGATGCAGCCGTTTTCACGATCGTCGTCGAGGGTTTCCCAACGGGTCGACTGGCTGAACGCGGTCTGGGTCGGAATGCCCGCAGGACCTGCCTTGAAGAAGTGATGCACGGCTTCGTCGCTGGTCTGGGTAATGTCCCACTTGGCGATGGCTTCTTCCATGCTGCGGCTGTGTACGGTCGGCAGGTCGGTGTGCAGCAGGCCGCCACGGGCCAGCGAACCGAGGATGCTGAAAATGCCGCCGGCGCGGTGCACGTCTTCCATGTGGTACTTCTGGATGTTCGGTGCGACTTTGCACAGCTGCGGCACGCTGCGCGAGAGGCGGTCGATGTCGCGCAGGTCGAAATCGATCTCGGCTTCCTGGGCGGCTGCGAGCAAGTGCAGGATGGTGTTGGTCGAACCGCCCATGGCGATGTCGAGCATCATCGCGTTCTCGAACGCCTTGAAGTTGGCGATGTTGCGCGGCAGCACGGAGTCATCGTTCTCGCCGTAGTAACGCTTGCACAGCTCGACGATGGTGCGACCGGCCTGCAGGAACAGCTGTTCGCGGTCGCTGTGAGTGGCCAGAGTGGAACCGTTGCCCGGCAAGGCCAGACCCAGTGCTTCGGTCAGACAGTTCATCGAGTTGGCGGTGAACATGCCGGAGCACGAACCACAGGTCGGGCAGGCGCTACGCTCGTACTCGGCGACTTTCTCGTCAGAAGCGCTGGAGTCGGCGGCGATCACCATGGCGTCGACGAGGTCGAGGCCGTGGGAGGCGAGTTTGGTCTTGCCCGCTTCCATCGGGCCACCGGAAACGAAGATCACCGGGATGTTCAGGCGCAACGCGGCCATCAGCATGCCCGGGGTGATCTTGTCGCAGTTGGAAATGCACACGATAGCGTCGGCGCAGTGGGCATTGACCATGTACTCGACGGAGTCGGCGATGATCTCGCGACTCGGCAGCGAATACAGCATGCCGTCGTGGCCCATGGCGATGCCGTCATCGACGGCGATGGTGTTGAATTCCTTGGCCACGCCACCGGCGCGTTCGATTTCGCGGGCGACCAGTTGACCCAGGTCCTTCAGGTGCACATGCCCCGGGACGAACTGGGTGAACGAGTTGGCGATGGCAATGATCGGCTTCTTGAAGTCGTCATCTTTCATGCCGGTGGCGCGCCACAGTGCGCGGGCGCCGGCCATGTTGCGGCCGTGGGTGGATGTTTTCGAGCGGTAATCTGGCATGGAGCACTCCGGGCGGCTAATCACGTACTAAAGGGGAGTGAGCTTCTGTTGACCTCTGAAACACCCGAAAAATGGCCGTGTGTCCGGAAGCTGCCGATGACGTTGCGGGATCGCCGCTGGTCTCAGCCTGAGCTCATAAACCCGCCGGGGATGAATGGCGATGAATGAGGCGATTCTACACCGCTGACGCCGCGAGGGAATGGCGCAAAGCATCGTTGACTTGCTGATGCGGTGCGCGGGATGACGACTGGCAGGGTCAATGGTCGCCTCCGGGCATCAACCTGTTGCTGCGCAGGTTGCTGACGCGACGGCCAATCACGCTGTTGAGCAACAGCGATACGCCGCTCAACACCACGAAGCCGTAACCCAGCGTCGCTTGCAGGTTGGCCGGGCCGAGGCTGATCAAGGCGCTGACCAGCCCGCCACAGATAAAGATGATGGTGCTGCCGGCAGACGCCGATGCGCCGGCATTTTCGGCAAACAGGCTCATGGCGCGGGAGGTAGCCGGTGGCCGGGAAATGGTCGTGCCCACCGTGCAGATGAGCATTGGAATCAGCACCGTCGCAGCTGACAAATCATGGTTGGCGGCCAGATAGAGCATTACCAGTCCCGAGAGCAGGATCAGACTCAGCCCGGTAAAAATCTGCTGTTGCGCATTGATATGCCGGTTCAGCACGCTGGCGAGCACGCCGCCAAAGACATAGGCGGCGCCGTAGATCAGCAGGATCAAGGCGAAATCGTAAGGTGCCATCTGCAGCTGCTCCATGAAGATCAGCGGGGAGATGACGATGAAGGAAAAGTGGCAAGCGAAAGCGAATGCGGAAATCAGCCAACAGCCGACAAATTCGAAATTGCCCAGGACGCGCTGATAGGACTGGATGAAGCCAAGGCGGGTGGGATCATGAGGAGGACGGCTGTTATCGAGCAATCGCCAGGTCTTGATCAGAACTGCTGCGGCCAGGGCGATGAAGACCCAGAAGCTGCCGCGCCAGCCGAGCGTGGCTTGCAGAAACGTGCCCGCCAATGGTGATATCGAAATGAAGATGCCCGTTGCGGTGACCATCAGGATCCGCAGGCGATCACGCTCGTTGCCTTCGAACAGGTCCTGCACCAGTGCCTGGGACAGCACGAAGCAACCGCATCCCAGCGCCTGCATTACCCGGAAAATCAGGAACAGCGTGTAGTCATTGCTCAGCACGCAGCCAAGTGCGCCGAGCAGCGACACGCTCATGCCGGCAAGCAGCAGACCTTTGCGCCCGATCACATCTGACAGCGGGCCGATCAATAACTGGGCAAATGCGATGCCCACGGCAAACAGACTGATCGACAGCGCGATGTCGTTAGACGATCGGCCAAAGTGTGCTGCCAACGCCGGAAAGGAAGGCAGCAGCACATCCAGCGGAAACACGCCAAGCAGGATCATCGCCAGCAGCAGGCTGATTGCTCCGCGCTGTTGTCGGCGGGTGGTTGCACGGCTGTGTTTATCCATCGATCAATCCTGCTTTGGCGAAGAGTGTCTGGTTATGGGGCAATGCAAAGAAGCCGGCCTTGTGCAGGGCCTCCACAGTAGGTTTGCAGCCTGCGCGTGCACGAGCGCGGTTGGCCTGCACCGTTGCCGTGCCGCCGACAATCTCCATCACGTCGATCTCGGCAATACCGGCCGAACGCAGGCTTTGTTGCAGCCAGCCTTCATCTGCTTCGAAGAAGATGGAAATGATCTCCACGAGGGTCTTGCTGGCGAACAGGCGTTGACGACTGTTCATCGCAATCCAGAAGTAATGGAAGGCTTCGGCGAAATAGCGGCTGTGCCGGGCTTCGTCGGCAAGGTGATCACGCAACATGTCACTCACACTGGATACCAGCGTGTCGCGGCAGACCTCCAGCAACTCGCGGGCAATGATGGTTTCCGAGACAAATCCCAGCAGGAACCAGGCCAATGCACGGTTTTTCTCCGGCGTGCGCGCGATCAAAGCGTTCATGCGGCTGATCCGCTTCGGAATGACCGGTCGCCGGGTGATGCCGTAGAGCGCAGCGATCTGCTCGGCAATCTGGTTGGAAAACAGCGCGTGGTAGCCCTCGTCGGTATACAGCTGCAGTGCCGCATGTTTCATCGGTAGCGGTATATAAATGGGCAGTTCGCGGTGCACGATGACTTCCACCGCGCGGTTGACGATGCGGTGTTCGAGCAGGGTGGTGTAGTCGAGGAAATACACCAGATGATTGGCGGTAAGGCGGTGCAGGGTTTCGCGACCTTTGGCCTGGATGGCCGGATGCGCCAGATAGGGCACAAAGGCCGGGGGTAACCAGTAGCGGGTTTGCAATTGCTGCTCGACATCGCCCGGTAACCGATAGTCATGGACACTGCTGCGTACCGATGCACGGTTCTCCCAGCCTGGAAGCGTGAATTTGAGCGACCATGACACCGGGGCTTCGCTCTCGTCCATAGCCGTGGGAATCATGACTGTGCTCCGCTGAGCAGATCACGCATTTCCTGGCACATGGCCTGGCCATCGCTTTGTCCGCAACCGACGAAGAACAACGGTTGCTCGGCGCTGTCCGCGATGCCGAGCAGGGTTTCAATCTGTGCGTCGGCAAACGCGCCGGTCAACCAGGTGTTCAACCCCAGCGTCGTCGCTACCAGTTGAAAGGTTTGCGAGAGATGACCGGCCTCGATGAAGGCCATGCGATAGGCACGCGAGTGCTCGTACTTCCACCAGAGACGATCAAACCTTGCAGTGATGAACACGCCCAGTGGCAGGTTGTTGATGAAATGCTGGCCGCCGAGCAATTGACCCAGCTCCGGATCCGGCAGCGCATTGATCCGACTCAGGGCGTGTTCGGCAGGGTGATAGGCGTAGATGCCGGGTTCCAGTCCGCTGACATTTTGCGCCAGGACAAATCCCTCACAGGCGTTCAGTCCGCCGCCGGACGGGCAGCTTCGGCGTGCCTCCAGACCCGGTGCGACCGGATCGTCGTGGGCATTGTCGCGTGGGGGAAGGTAGCCGAGGGTCAGATACAGCAGCGTGCCGACCTCATCCAGTGTCACCGCTGCACCGGTGTAGGAACGACAGGTTTTGCGCCTCATCAGGGCCTGAGTCAGGCTGTCATCATCAATGGCGCCAGGTACGGGCAGGGTAATCAGGGGCTGCACTGATCGCCGCGCCCGGGTGTCTGCAGGTTCTGGCTTCGCCAGCACTTCGCTGCAGTGCGCCAGATATTGCCTGGACCACTCGTGGATATTCCGAGGCGTATGTGCGCTAGGTATGTTTTGTGTGCCGATGTGATAGATCTTCGACAATTCATCCCAGCCCCAATTCGGACTGTCTATTTTTGAAGTTATTAAAATGCCGGCGTCCAGAAGTTGTGTGTCTATTATGTTGTTCGGGTCAAATATATCAGGGTTGTGTATAAGGCTGGCGAGGCGATGGGAGTATTCAAGATCAAGTTCGTGTTGAGTGTGGTTCTTGTAGTTCCAGACAACTTGTCCAGGCGGGCGCGGCAATATAAAAAGAAAAGGATTGATATACATGGGCTCAGGTCACTCGGGAAAAAGTCTGATGGACGCCAGAGTGCCGGCACTCTCCGGCGTCCAGGCTTACTTAGCGGCCGGTGGCTGCAACCAGAAAGGCCAGGTTGGCGAGTTTGTCTGTTTCGAGATAAATGGTTTTCATGATGTGAACTCCTTGTTCGTTGGTAGTTGAGTCGCTTCGTTGCGACAACTTCATATTAGTTTGTAATCGAATATTGGCAAGCGGATATTAAGTAGGAATATTCCAGTAATTTTGTCGGAGTGATCTTTTGCAGGAGGCTTACTGCGTAGGTTTAATTTCCATGATTGACAGGCATGACGAAACTTCCTGCAAGGCAGCGAGAAAGAAGTTGTAGGAAGAGGGCAGGACACTCATGTCGAGTGTGAAAAAACGGGGGGAGGGCGCGCAAAAAAAACGGGGAGCTCAGTGGCTCCCCGGTGTGCAAGCGCAATCAGCTGTTGGGCAGCAGACGGCAGGTGATGCTTTTGATGTAACGGGTTTCAGCGATGGCCGGATGCACCGGATGATCCGGACCCTGACCGCCACGCTCGAGCATCTGGATATTGCGGTCCAGGTGACGGGCGCTGGTCAGCAGGATGTTCTGCAGATCATCTTCCGGCAGGTGCATGGAGCACGAAGCACTGACCAGAATGCCGTCCTTGGTCAGCAGGCGCATGGCTTGCTCGTTCAGACGACGGTAGGCGCCTTCGCCGTTCTTCATGTCTTTCTTGCGTTTGATGAAGGCCGGCGGATCGGCAACGATCACGTCGAAACGCTCTTCGCTGGCTTTCAGTTCCTTCAGCGCTTCAAAGACATCGCCTTCGATGCAGGTCATCTTGTCAGCGAAACCGTTCAGCGCAGCGTTGCGCTCTACACCGTCGAGGGCGAATGCGGAGGCGTCGACGCAGAACACTTCGCTGGCGCCGAACGCCGCGGCCTGCACGCCCCAGCCACCGATATAGCTATAGAGGTCGAGCACGCGTTTGCCTTTGGCGTAGGGTGCCAGGCGCGCGCGGTTCATGCGGTGGTCGTAGAACCAGCCGGTTTTCTGACCTTGAATGACCGGCGCTTCGAACTTGACGCCGTTCTCTTCCAGCGCGACCCATTCCGGTACCAGACCGAACACGGTTTCGACGTAGCGGTTGAGGCCTTCGGCGTCGCGGGCGGCGGAGTCGTTCTTGAACAGGATGCCGCTTGGCTTGAGCACTTGAGTCAGCGCGGCGATCACGTCGTCTTTGTGCGCTTCCATGGTCGCCGAGGCGATCTGCACCACAAGAATGTCGCCGAAACGATCGACCACCAGACCCGGCAGCAGGTCGGAGTCGCCGTAGACCAGACGATAGAATGGTTTGTCGAACAGACGCTCGCGCAACGACAGTGCGACATTCAGGCGATGCACCAGTAGCGACTTGTCGAGTGCCAGTTTGATGTCGCGTGACAGCAGACGCGCGCAGATCAGGTTGTTCGGGCTCATGGCGACGATGCCCAACGGCTTGCCGCCAGCGGCTTCGAGCACCGCCTGATCGCCGGCCTTGAAGCCGTGCAGAGGCGTGGCGGCCACGTCGATTTCGTTGCTGTAGACCCACAAGTGGCCGTTGCGCAGGCGACGGTCGGCGTTGGCTTTGAGGCGCAGGCTAGGCAGGGACATGACGTCGCTCCGGAAAAAAGAGCGGGAGTATAGCGTGTTGACGCGTGCTCCGGTCTGGCCTGCGATGAAAAGCGGATGGCCCCTTCGCGAGCAGGCTCGCTCCCACACTTGCAATGCATTCACCTGTGGGAGCGAGCCTGCTCGCGAAAGCGATTTCAGCTCTTATGCAGCCAGTGCGTCAATCAGGGCCTGACTGAACGCCGGCACATCATCCGGTTGGCGGCTGCTGATCAGGTTGCCGTCCTTGACCACTTCCTGGTCGACCCAGTTGACCCCGGCATTGACCAGATCGTCCTTGACCGTTTTGTAGCTGGTCATGGTCTTGCCATTGACCAGTCCTGCCGAGATCAGCAACCAGCTGCCGTGGCAGATCACGGCAATCGGCTTGCCCGCCGAAGCGGCAGTCTTGACCAGATGCTGGGCATCCTGATCGATACGGATGGTGTCGGAATTCTGCACACCGCCCGGCAGCAGCACGGCATCGTATTGATCGACGCTCACAGCCTGGAAAGTGTTGCTGACGGGGAAGTCGTCGGCCGGTTTGTCATGGTTCCAGCCTTTCACCGTGCCAGCCTCGGCGGAAAGGATATCGACCTGCACGCCGGCCTGCTCCAGAGCATCCTTGGGGCCTGTCATTTCGACCTGTTCGAAACCATCGGTAACCAAAATAGCGACGCGTTTGCCATTGAGGGAAGTTGCCATCGGTAAGCTCCTGAGTCTGTGGAGATTTTGCCTTCGCAGCGGACCGTTGAGGTCCGATGCGCCCTACAGATTCCGAAGCCTGGGCACAGATGAAAGTTCCGACGATGTGCCCATCGGTGTGTCGCCCTGCCGTTTCAGCGGTTAGAATCGCCGCCTGCCCCGGAGTGTGTACTTATGTCCCAAGAGCTGACCACCGAACAGATTCAACAATCGCTGCAAGGCATCAGTGTGCCGGCGCAACCGCAGATCATGGTGGATCTGCAAATGGAGCAGTACATGCCCGACCCGGACCTGGAGGTGATCGCCAAGCTGATCTCCCAGGATCCCGGCCTGTCCGGCGCGCTGCTGAAAATCGTCAACTCGCCGTATTACGGCCTGAGCAACAAGATCACCTCGATCCAGCGTGCGGTGAACCTGTTGGGCAGCCGCTCGATCATCAACCTGATCAACGCGCAGTCGATCAAGGGCGAGATGAACGACGACACCATCGTCACCCTCAACCGTTTCTGGGACACCGCGCAGGACGTGGCGATGACCTGCCTGACCCTGGCCAAGCGCATCGGCACCCAGGCCGGTGACGAAGCCTATGCGTTAGGGCTGTTCCACGATTGCGGCGTACCGTTGATGCTGCAGCGTTTCCCCAACTACATGACCGTACTGGAAGAGGCCTATGCCAGCGCCAGCCCGGAATGCCGTGTGGTCGATACGGAAAACCGTGTGTTCAACACCAATCACGCCGTGGTCGGTTACTACACTGCCAAGTCCTGGCGCCTGCCGGAGCATGTCAGCGCCGCCATCGCCAACCACCACAACGCGCTGGCGATTTTCAGCGACGAATCGTCGAAGAACAGCCAGCTGAAAAATTTGCTGGCGATTCTGAAAATGGCCGAGCACATCTGCGCCTCGTATCGGGTGCTGGGCAACCAGACCGAAGATTTCGAGTGGAACGCGGTCGGCCCGTTGGTGCTCGATTACGTCGGTCTGTCGGACTACGACTTCGAAACACTCAAACAAACGATTCGCGACCTCGGCGCGCATTGATCCGAGGACACCATGCCTGAACTGCCGGAAGTCGAAACCACCCGTCGCGGGATCGCCCCGCACCTGGAAGGCCAGCGTGTCAGCCGCGTCATCGTCCGCGACCGGCGCCTGCGCTGGCCGATCCCCGAAGACCTCGATGTGCGCCTGTCCGGGCAGCGCATCGTGCTGGTGGAGCGGCGCGCCAAGTACCTGTTGATCAACGCCGAGATCGGCACACTGATCAGCCATCTGGGCATGTCGGGCAATCTGCGTCTGGTCGAGGCCGGGTTGCCGGCGTTGAAGCACGAGCACGTCGACATCGAACTGGAATCGGGTCTGGCCCTGCGCTACACCGACCCGCGACGGTTCGGCGCGATGCTGTGGAGCAACGACCCGCTCAATCACGAACTGCTGATTCGCCTCGGACCGGAGCCGCTGACCGATCTGTTCGATGGCGAAAGATTGTTCAAGCTGTCACGCGGGCGCTCGATGGCGGTCAAGCCGTTCATCATGGACAACGCGGTGGTGGTCGGGGTGGGCAATATCTATGCGACCGAAGCGCTGTTCGCCGCCGGCATCGACCCGCGCCGCGAAGCCGGAAGCATTTCCCGCGGGCGTTACTTGAAACTGGCGATCGAGATCAAACGCATCCTCGCCGCCGCCATCGAGCGTGGCGGCACGACATTGCGCGATTTCATTGGCGGCGACGGTCAGCCCGGCTATTTCCAGCAGGAACTGTTTGTCTACGGCCGGGGAGGGCAGCACTGCAAGGTCTGCGGCACCGGATTGCGCGAAGTTAAGCTCGGCCAGCGCGCCAGCGTGTTTTGTCCGCGCTGCCAGACCTGAAAAATCCTTGGGTCTATAGTGAGAAGTCTCACTGCTCAGCCCGAAGGATCGTGCCATGAAACTCCTGCAAGTCTTCTTCGTCACGCTGCTGCTGTGTTCCAGTCTGGCTGCTCAGGCCTCGGAAAACGGCAGCGGTGACCCGCGATACACCATCCAGAATCCCCCGGCCTACGCCATGCTCGGCGACCTGCTGATTGCCCGACCTTTGCTGGTGGTGGCAACGGTGATCGGTGCGGGAGCGTTTGTGGTGTCGTTGCCGTTTACCGCGCTCGGCGGCGGTGTTGGCGATGCCGGTCAGGCGCTGGTGGTAGACCCGGCGAAAGCAGCGTTTGTGCGGTGTCTGGGGTGTACGGGGGAGGGGTTCGAGCAGCGCGAGTGAGCTGATCGGGTTTCAGGGGTGTGGCTGATGGCCCATTCGCGAGCAGGCTCGCTCCCACAGGAGAATGCATTGCAAATGTGGGAGCGAGCCTGCTCGCGAAGAAGGCCGGACGGGCACTGAAGAGATCAGGCCTTGCCGGTAATCTTGCGGTACTTCTCCATCAACTGTTCTTCAGTCTCCGGATGGGCTTCGTCCAGTGGAATGCAATCCACCGGGCAGACCTGCTGGCACTGCGGCTCGTCGTAGTGGCCGACGCACTGGGTGCACAGGTTCGGGTCGATCACGTAGATCTCTTCGCCTTGGGAAATGGCGGCGTTCGGGCACTCGGGTTCGCAGACGTCGCAGTTGATGCAATCGTCGGTGATGATCAGGGACATGCTAACTCCAGCCGGGGCGGCAGGCCCGGGCGCTATAAATCAATGCGCGCAATTGTGCCGCATTGGCGCTCGCAGTGCACGCGGGGGCGATCAAGGGCACGAGACTGCAATCTTTAAAAGCAAAGATCGTCTGATCGCAGCCCGAGCCTTCGGCAGTTCCTACTTCTTGAAGCGCAGGGTCAGCGCGTCGGCCACGGCCGGGTGGACGAACTTGCTGATATCGCCGCCCAGCGCGGCAATCTCCCGCACCAGCGTCGAGGAAATGAACGAATAACGCTCCGACGGCGTGAGAAACAGGCTCTCCACATCCGGTGCCAGTTGGCGGTTCATGTTGGCCAGCTGGAATTCGTATTCGAAGTCCGACACCGCACGCAGACCACGCAGGAACACATTGGCGTTCTGCTCTTTGGCGAAATGCGCGAGCAGCGTCGAGAAACCGACCACTTCCACGTTCGGCAGGTGTTTGGTGACCTCGCGAGCCAGTTCGACCCGTTGTTCCAGTGGGAACAGCGGGTTCTTTTTCGGGCTGGCGGCGACCGCAATGATCACGTGATCGAACAGGCGCGAGGCGCGTTCGACCAGATCGCCATGGCCCTTGGTAATAGGGTCGAAGGTACCTGGGTACAACACTCGGTTCATCGCGTCGTCCTGGCGGGAGTCCGTTGGGGAGTCGGATGGTATCGCAGCCTTCCCGGTCGGCCAAGTCGCCTGTTGGGTAAGAAAGCACTATAGACGATAGGAATATTCTGCTTTTTCATGGATTTTTCAGCCGATCAGCCAAGGCTGTCGCCAGTTGCGCGGTCAGGCCATACACCGACAACTGCGGGTTGGCGCCGATGCTGGTGGGGAACAGCGAGCCGTCGTGAATCGACAGATTGCTCAGTTGATGATGGCGGCCGAGGCTGTCAGCGACCGCGCTTTTCGGATCTTCACCCATCGCACAACCACCCATCACGTGGGCACTGCCCAGTCGCGTGCGGTACAGCTCCAGGCTCAACCCGTCGATCAGCGAGCGCGCCTCAGCCAGTGTCTTCACATAGCGACCGTCGGCGTGCATCGGCATGACCGATTGCGCGCCGCCGGCGAACTGGATTTCGGCCATGACGTGAAAGGCCCGGCGCAAACCGTCCCAGGCGTACTGCGAAACCTGATAGTCGAGCACCGGCGAGCCGTCGCCGCGCAGCTCCACCGAGCCACCGCTGCTGTCCGGATGGAAGCCATCGCGCAGCAGCGCCAGCATCGCGTGGGTGTGCGGCAGATCAGCCATGTGTTGCGCGTTCTCTTGACCGAAACCGCCGAGCAGTGTGGCGGCCAGCGCCGGGTGCAGCGGCGGCACTTCGAGTTTGAAAGCCATCGGCCCGGTGGTGCCGTCCTTCCACTGAAAATGGTCGGAGTAGATCGACTGCGGCGCGCCGTAGAACGGATTGACCACCTCGGCGAAACGCGCGGCGGACATGTTCACCGGGTGCAGAAAGGTGCGCTTGCCTATGCGCTCATGCGGATCCGGCGCGTCGGAGCGCAGCAACAGCGCCGGGCTGTTGATGCCGCCGCCGGCCAGCACATAATGCCGCGCCTTGACGGTGATGCTGCGCCCGGTCGGCTCGACGCAGCGTTGGTCCATCGCCACGCAATGCAGGCCGGTGACTTTGTCGCCACTGATCAGCAGTTTCTCCACACGCGCGAGATACAGCAGCTCGCCGCCCTTTTCCAGCGTCGCCGGGATGGTCGTGACCATCATCGATTGCTTGGCATTGCTCGGGCAGCCCATGCCGCAATAGCCCAGATTCCAACAACCGCGAACGTTGCGCGGGATCACGTGCCAGCTGTAGCCGAGTTGCTCGCAGCCTTTGCGGATCACATCGTTGTTGGCATTGGGCGGCACCATCCACGGCGCGACCCCGAGGCGCTGCTCCATTTTTTCGAACCACGGCGCCATCTCTGCCGGGCTATGGCCTTTGACGTTGTGCTCGCTGGCCCAGTGTTCGAGGGTCGGCTCGGGTGTGCGGAAGCTCGAGGTCCAGTTGATCAGCGTCGTGCCGCCGACCGCGCGGCCCTGCAGGATAGTGATCGCGCCGTCCTTGCTCATGCGCCCGATGCCTTCCTGGTAGAGGCTGCTGTAAGCCTCGTCTTCGAGCAGCTTGAAATCCGAACTGGTCTTCAGCGGGCCTTCTTCGATCAGCAGGACTTTGTAGCCGGCCGCGCTGAGGATCTCCGCCGTGGTGCCGCCGCCGGCGCCACTGCCGATGATCGCCACGTCGGCTTCGAGGGTGAGGTCGTCGCTCAGTTGCGCGCCGTTGTAGGTTTTCCAGCCTCGGGCGAGGCCTTCGCGGAAGGGATCGGGTGCGGGCATCGGTCAGGTTCTCTTTATTATTCTGGATGCTGAGGTGATGCAGCAGGCCCCTTCGCGAGCAGGCTCGCTCCCACAGGGGGATGCATTTCAAATGTGGGAGCGAGCCTGCTCGCGAAGGCCGCGCCCTGGTTTCAGACCTTCGGCGGACCGGGATAACCGCAATGCGCCCAGGACTCGGCGCGGGTGTACCAGGCCATCATCACCATCTGCTGCAACGAGCTATGGCCCATGCGCAACAAGCTCAGTGAGCTGTTCTCCCAGCGATCAAGGAAATGCCGCATCGCCTCAGGGCTGGCGTTTTCCCAACTGCCCCAGATGCCGGTGAGCGGGCCACGGGTCACGGCCATGCCCAGCACATCGAAGAGTTGCCGAGTGAGCTTGAGCATTTCCGGCGACAGGTGATCGAGGCTGTAGTCCAGCGACTTCAGCGTGCCGTCGAGCGCAGCGGGCATTTTCTCGGCGGCCACGGCGCCGTCGAGCATCACCGGGATCAGCGCGCGCAGGAACAGCAGATCGCCGTCGCGCAAACTGACAAAGCCGTTGGCGCTGATGCTCGACGAGCAGCCAGTGAGGCTGGCGCCAAGGCCGGCGGTGGCAAGAAACGCGCTGGCGCCGAGGCTGAATTTCAGCAGGCCACGGCGCGACAGGGCAGGTGTTTCGGTCAGGCTTGGGTGCATTGTTTTTATTACCCGGCGTCGACGAACGTTTAGCGAATGAACAGCTTCTGAATCAGTTTCTGAATCGATGTGCCATAGGGCGGGTAGATCAGCCGGGCCGCGTTGAAGCGCTGTTTGATCAGCACGCCCTTGGCCTTGCTGAAGGTCAGGAAACCTTCGTGGCCGTGGTAATGGCCCATGCCCGAGGGGCCGATGCCACCGAAGGGCATATCGTCCTGAGCGACATGCAACAAGGTGTCGTTCAGGCATACGCCGCCGGAATGGGTCTCGTGCAGCACGCGATGCTGTTCGCGTTTGTCGTAGCCAAAGTAGTAAAGAGCCAGAGGACGAGGCCGCTGATTGATGTAAGCGAATGCCTGCTCCAGATCGCGATAAGGCACGATCGGCAGCAACGGGCCGAAAATCTCGTCCTGCATCACCGTCATCTCATCGCTGACATTGAGCAGCACGCTGTGTGGCATGCGTCGGCCCTGGCCTTGTTCGAACAGTGGGATCAGCAGCGCGCCCTTGCTGGTCGCGTCGCTGACGTAACCGTTCAGTCGGGACATCTGGCGTTCGTTGATGATCGCGGTGTAGTCGGCGTTGTCGGCCAGGGTCGGGTAGAAGCCTTTCACAGCCTGACGGTAGGCCTCGACGAAGGCGCCGACGCGGTCTTCCGGCACCAGCACATAGTCGGGCGCGACGCAGGTCTGCCCGGCATTGAGAGTTTTGCCGAAAGCGATGCGTTCGGCGGCGTCCTTGAGCGGTACGTCTGTGGATACGATGGCCGGCGACTTGCCGCCCAGTTCCAGGGTGACCGGCGTGAGGTTTTCCGCCGCAGCGCGCATGACGTGTTTGCCGACGCTGGTGGAACCGGTGAACAGCAGGTGATCGAACGGCAGACGCGAGAACGCCACGCCGACATCCGCTTCGCCCAGCACTACACAAACCAGGTCTTCGGGAAAGATCCGCGCGAGCAGCTCTTTGAGCAACAGGCCGGTGGCCGGGGTCGATTCGCTGAGCTTGAGCATCACCCGATTGCCCGCCGCCAGGGCGCCGACCATCGGCCCTACGGCCAGATACAGCGGGTAGTTCCACGGCACGATCACACCGACCACGCCCAGCGGCTGGTAAACAACCTTTGCCGAAGCAGGCTGGAAGGCCATGCCGACCTTGCGCCGCGATGGCTTCATCCAGTTCTTCAGATGACGGCTGGCGTAGTGAATGCCGTGCAGGCTCGGCATCAGTTCGGCGAGCAGGGTTTCGTCGACGCTGCGGTGACTGAAATCGGCGCTGATCGCCTCGATCAATGCCTGCCGCTCAGCGCTGAGCAAATCGCGCAAAGCCTTGAGCCATTGTTGCCGCTGTGCGGCCGGCGGCATCGGGTTGGCGGCATATGCGGCCCGTTGTGCCTGGAACTGCCGATCGAGGGTTTCAAGAGGCTGTTGCAGGGTTTGCAGGTAGGCAATGTCGGCAGTCATCGCGGGCTCCGGATTTTATTGTAATGGGCACTTTTTAGAGTCTAAGCTCTAGAAAGTCAAACGACTTCCGTGCACGGCAAGGTTTTATCCATTTCCGGTTAGGTCGTAAGATGCGCCGTCTACGCACTCTGAATTAAAGCTCAAGCCATGGCCCCACGAATAAAAACCAGCGAGCGCATCGTTCAGAACAGCCTGGAGCTGTTCAATCAGCAGGGCGAGCGCAGCGTCAGCACCAACCACATCGCCGCGCACATGGAGATTTCTCCGGGCAACCTGTACTACCACTTCCCCAACAAGCAGGCGATCATCGCCGTGTTGTTCAGTGAGTACGAAGCCCTGGTGGACAGCTTTTTGCGTCCGCCTCAGGGTCGCCCGGCGACCGTCGAGGACAAGCGTTTCTATCTCAAGGAACTGCTCTCGGCCATGTGGCGCTACCGTTTCCTGCATCGTGACCTTGAGCATCTGCTCGACAGCGATGCGGAACTGGCCGCGCGCTATCGGCGTTTTTCCCAGCGCTGCGTGATCCAGGGCGCAGCGATCTACGAAGGCTTCGTCGCCGCCGGCATCCTGAAAATGGACCGTGTGCAGATCGAATCGCTGACCCTCAATGCGTGGATCATCCTGACGTCGTGGGTGCGTTTTCTGTGCACCACCCGGGAAAACTCCAACCACCTCAGCGAACAGGCCGTGAAGCGTGGCGTGTATCAGGTGCTGGTGCTTGAGGCAGGGTTTGTCACCGATCAGGCGCGGGATGAAGTCAAAGCACTGTTCGACGAGTTCTATGTGCCGCTGGCGCAGGCCCTTGAAGACGTGAAATAAACCGTTCAGCCGAATTCCACAGGAGCCCGTTATGTCGATTGCGCAGTTGATCAGCCCACAAGTTTTGGACGCTCGCAAAGAGCAGCCGGGGCTGGTGATTCTCGATTGTCGTTTCGCCCTCGAAGATCCGGATTACGGCCAGCGCAGCTACGCCGAAGGGCACATTGCCGGGGCGAGTTTCGCCGATCTGGAGCGGGATCTGAGCGGTAAAGTCGAGAAGGGCGTGACCGGGCGTCATCCGTTGCCCGAGCCGGCGGCGCTGATCGAACGCCTGCAAGCCTGGGGCATCTGCAACGACAGCGATGTGGTTTTGTACGACGACGGCCCGGGTGCATACGCGGCGCGGGCGTGGTGGTTGCTGGCATGGCTGGGCAAGCGCGACGGCGTATTCATTCTCGATGGCGGGCTCAAGGTCTGGCACGCGGCCGGCCTGCCGCTGAGCCTGGATCCGCCGAGCGTGACGTCGGGTAACTTCAGTGGTCAGCCGGACATGAGCCTGTTGCTCAGCGCCGAACAATTGCAGCAGCGCCTCGGCCAGCCAACCCTGACCCTGCTCGACGCCCGCGCCTTGCCGCGCTTCAAGGGCGAAGTGGAACCGATCGATCCGGTCGCCGGGCACATTCCCGGCGCGCAGTGCGCGGCGTTCACCGACAACCTCGGCAGTGATGGACGTTTTTTGCCGGCGGAGCAGCTCAAGGAGCGCTTTGCGGCGAAGCTGGCTGATCGCTCACCGTCGGAACTGGTCGCCTACTGCGGCTCGGGAGTGACGGCGTGTCACAACCTGTTCGCACTGTGCCTGGCTGGGTATCCGCTGGGGGCGCTGTATGCCGGATCGTGGAGCGAGTGGATCAACGAACCGTCGCGCGGCATTGCCACGGGCGAATAAACACAGCGATCTCCTGTAGGAGTGAGCCTGCTCGCGATGGCGGTATGTCTGTGAGTTAAATGCCAACTGATTCACCGCTTTCGCGAGCAGGCTCGCTCCCACATTGAACCAGGTTGTGCCATGCATTTTCATGCCGACACAAATCCCTGTGGGAGCGAGCTTGCTCGCGAAGGCGTCCTGTCAGGCATTGAATTTCCAGACTGACCCATCGCCATCGCGAGCAGGCTCACTCCTGCAAGGGCCATGCGGCGTTTATTGACCGAGTGCGGCCAGCCATTGCGGGACACGCCGCTCCAGGTAATACCCGGGCCGGCGAAACGAGCCGTCGACGAAGCCGACATGACCGCCACGCGCCTGCAATTCGAACCGGGTGCAGGCTGACAACTCGTCGGCTTGCGGCAGGCTATGGGGAAATACGAAGGGATCGTCCGCCGCCTGAATGATCAGCGTCGGCGTGCGGATCTCGCCGAGGTAGTAGCGGCTCGAGGCGCGGCGGTAGTAATCCTCGGCGTCATTGAAACCGTGCAATGGCGCGGTAACCCGGCCGTCGAAATCCCAGAACGTACGCATGTTTTCCAGCGAGCCGAGCGCGGCCAGTTTCGCCAGGCCGTCTTCGCGTCCGTCATGCTGGAACTGGCGCTGCTTGTTCTTGATGTAGGCGACCATTTCGCGCATGAAATGCGCCTGGTAAACCCGCGAAAATCCCTGGCCAATCCGGTCTGCGCACTGGTCGAGCCTGAACGGCACCGACACCGCCACCGCGCCGAGCACGCCGCTGTTGCTGCCGGTTTCGCCAAGATGTTTGAGCAGCACGTTGCCGCCCAGTGAATAGCCGACCGCGTACAACGGCGCCAACGGTCGTTTGGCGCGCAGGTGCTGGATGGCTTCGGCAAGGTCTTCGCTGGCGCCGGAGTGGTAGCTGCGCGGCAACAGATTCGGCTCGCCGGAACAACCGCGCCAGTTCAGCGCGACGCTGGCCCAGCCCTGCTCGGCCAAGGCCTTTTGAATGCCCGCCACATAGGGCGAATTGGATGAGCCGGTCAAACCGTGCAGCACCAGTACCATCGGCGCCTCGGCGCTGTGCGGGCCGTGCCAGTCGAGGTCGAGGAAGTCGCCGTCCTCGAGCCACAGGCGTTCGCGTTCGCGCTCGATGTGCACGGTCTTGCGCCACAGCGGCCCCCACAGGGTTTGCAGATGCGGATTGCCGAGGCCGAAGGCCGGAACGAAACGCGAGGCGGGAAGCGGGGACGGTGATTGCACGGCAAATCTCGACAGGTCTTGCGTAAAGCGACCGGCGCACAGGGCGGGCTGTCGCTTCTCAACGAAAGCGCCTAACTTGCCACAAAGCCCGGGTCGGCGCGACACATGTCCTCTTCAGCCTGACCGATCGGCGCAACCTCCGGTCCAGGCAGTGGCTGTTGCTCGACACTGGGGCCTACCGTAACCCACACCCAGCGATCAACAGACAAGTGACGGTTCATAGCGAGTTTGATGTCGTCCACCGTCAGCTTCTGCACTTGTTGCATTGTGTAATCCAGATCGAGCGGCAAGTCGTAGCGGTTGATCTCCACGAGTCTGGCCAGAATGTGCCGGTTGCTGGCGCTGGTGAGCACATTTCTGTTGGCCAGCCTGCGCTTGAGGTGCTCGAGTTCCGGGGCGGTCGGCCCTTCCCGAAGAAAATCATTGAGCATCGAGCGCACCAAAGCGACGGTGCTGTCGCTCATGGAGCTACCGGTCTGCAAGGTGACGGTCAGCAACCCGGCGCCACCAGCCCAATTGACGCTGGCGCCATACACGTCATAAACCTGTCCGCGCTTGTGCCGCAGTTCATTCATCAACCGACTGTTGCTGCCTCCGGCGAGAATCTGACTGGCGGCGTACAAGGCGGTGTGATCGGCATGTCGTCGCGGCACGCTGATTTGGGCAAAGGCAATGTGGGTCTGCAGTTGATTCAGTTCCAGGTGACTGGACTGGACGTTTCCGGGCGTTGCCATTGCTGAAGACACCAGCGCGTCAGGAGGCTTGGGCAGGGCATTGCTGATCTGCAGGCTGATCGCTTGTGCCTGGTCCAGAGTGAGGTCGCCGACCAGGGTGATTTGCGCATGTCGGGCAGCGCAATAGCGGCGATGGAAATCCTCCACGGCGGCCCGGGTCACGGCATTGAGGCCCCATTGCGTGCCATAGACCGGAAGGCTGTAGGGGCTGTCCGGCGCAAGCAGTGCCTTGATGCTCTGCGAGGCCAGACCCGCGGCATCGCCTTGCTCTGCGATGAGCGCGGCGCGCAGTTCGTCTTTCACTGGCGGCAGGCGCTGGGCGCTGAGCGATGGCTCGCTGAATATTCGCGTCAACAGATCCATCGCCGGTAGGCGCTTGGCCGGATCGCTGAGGCTGCGCAGGGAGAACACGGCGCGGTCGTGATCGATGTCCATTTCCCATTGCGCGCCGAGCCCGTCGAAGGTTTCGACGATGGCGGACAAATCCTTGCCGGGGATACCTTCATTGAGCATGGAAAAGGTCGTGGCAGCCAGGCCCGGCAGGCTACCGTCGCGGGCGCTGCCTGCGGCGAAGCTGACGTGAATATCGAACATCGGCAGATCGCTCGTGCGCACGAACAGCACCTTGGTGCCGGTCAGGGTTTTCCAGCCCCTGATCTGCAATGCGCGCGGCTTGATTTCCAGCGCCTGGACTTCGCTGAGCGATTGCAGGCGCGATGTCCGCGCTTGTTCAGGCTGGCCATCAGCGCAAGCCGCCGCAGCCGACAGCCACATCAGGATCAATCCCGTGCGCCTTGAGAACCTGCTCATCGGACGTCCACCTTGCGCACTTGGGCAACGCTGAGACGCTCGGGTATCAGCCAGGTGGCGGCCACTTCGCGGATCTGTTGCGGCGTCACTTTCGCCAATGCAGCTGCATCTTCATCGAGTATTCGCCAAGGCAAGCCGATGGCCTGGAACCTGGCCAGCTGACGCGCCTGTTCCTGAATCGAATCGCGGGCATACACCTGCTGCGCGATCAGTTGCGTGCGTGCCCGCTCGAGCTCTTCCGCCGACGGTGGTGTGGTGCGCAACGTTTCGATCTGCTCCCACACCCGCGCTTGCGCACCTTCAAGATCGGTCAGCGGCGGATCGGCCAGCTCGGCAGTCAACAGCAGCAGGCTGTCGCCGCGCGTGCGTTCGTCGTAGTGAGTGTCGACACGATTGAGCACGCGGTCGGTGAAAATCAGTTTCTTTTGCAGGCGCGCGCCATGTGCGCCGCCGAGTATCGCGTTGATCAGGCGCAGGGCGTGCACGGTGTGCAGGTCTTTGGCCGTGGCCAGTCCGGGCAGATTGAAAGCCATCAGCAACCGCTCTGCTGGGACATGGCGCTGCAAGGTCAGTTTGCGCTCGCCCGGCACTTTCAGCTCCACGGGCCGTAACAGGCGCGGCACGGGACGATTTGCGAGCGCGCCAAAATAGCGCTCGGCCAGCGGCTGCACGTGTGCGAGCGTGACATCGCCGACGATCACCAGTACGGCGTTGCCCGGCGCGTAACGGCTTTGATACCAATGGCGAAGTTCCTCGGCGTCCACGTGCTGCAGGTCGTGCATCCAGCCGATGACTGGCGTGCGATAGCTGTTGGCGACATGCGCCTGGCTGGTGAAGTGTTCCAGCACAGCGGCGTCGACATCGTCGTCGATGCGCAGCTGGCGCTCTTCGCGGATGACTGCCAGTTCGGTTTTCAGGTCGTCGACGTGCAAATCAGCAGTCGTCATCCGGTCGGCCATCAGCTCGAAAACCACGCCCAGATAGCGCGGCGACAAGGTCTGGTAGTAGCCGGTGACGTCCTCGGCGGTGAAGGCATTTTCTTCGGCACCCAGGGACTCCAAAAGACGCGAAGCCTCACCGGCGCAGGTCTTGCGGCTGCCTCTGTAGAGCATGTGTTCAAGAACGTGCGATAGCCCGGCTTGCCCCGGCGCCTCGTCTGCCGAGCCGACCTTGAACCACAAATGCGAAGTGACCAGCGGCGCACGGTGATCCTCGCGCACCAGTACCTGCAAACCGTTTTCCAGGGTGAATTGATGAGTCGGCGGGGGCGTGGCGGCCAGCGTCATGAACGGCGCGAGGCCAAGAAAAAGCAGCATCCGGCTGCAGAGCGTATCCATACGCGAAATCCTCAGTGGTTAACGCAGATTGCGGCAACCACTGTGGCGGACTGCGAGGCACTGGGTGCGGTAACTATCTACCGCACGCTAAAGCGCAGTGCGGATGGTTCAGGCGCTGCGCTGCCACAACGCGTAATACACACGACCGGATTTCTGTTCGCGGTGCAGGCGCCAGTTGCCCGGCAGGCCCAGCGTCGATGGCGCTGTTTCGCTTTCCGTGTAGATCCACGAATCGGCCGCCAGCCATTGGCGCTCTTCCAGCAAAGTACAAACCGCTGGCAACAGGTTCTGATTGAACGGCGGGTCGAGGAACACCAGATCGAACGGCGTCGCGGCCTGGGTTTCCAGGTAGCGCAGCGCGTCGGCGGTTTGTACCTGGCCGTTGCTGCAACGCAGGGTGCCGAGGTGTTCCTTCAGACTGGAAACTGCAACGTTGCTGGCGTCCAGCGCCTGGGCCGTGGCCGCGCCTCGGGACAGCGCTTCGAGAAACAGCGCGCCGCTGCCGGCGAACGGGTCGAGCACTTTCGCCCCTTCGACATAGGGCGCGAGCCAGTTGAACAGGGTTTCACGCACGCGATCCGGGGTCGGGCGCAGGCCCGGTGCGTCGGGGAAGCTCAGCTTGCGGCTGCGCCACTGGCCGCCAATGATGCGCAGCTGGTTCACGCCGTTGTGCACGTTTTGCACAGGTTTTTTCGGTGCTCGAGTGGCCATTAATGCTCCGGAACCCCGAGCGGTTGCTCGGCAGGTTTATCAGATGGGGCCGGTAACGGCTTTTGCGGCACGGTCGGGCCAGCGGTGACGATGACCATTTTCTCCGTGCTCAGGTGTTTGTTCAGCGCATCGCGGACCTGCTCTACGGTCAGGCTCTGCGACTGCCGCATGAAATCGTCGAGATAGCTCAGTGGCAGATTATAGAAGCCCATCGCGCCCAATTGGCCAACGATGTCGGCGTTGCTCGCGGTGGACAGCGGGAAGCTGCCGGCCAGTTCGCGCTTGGCATCGTCGAGTTCTTTCTGTGTCGGCCCGGTTTTCAGGTAGTCGGCGAGCACGTCCTGCACCAGTTTCAGGGTGCCTTCGCTCATCTCGGCGCGGGTCTGCAGGTTGATCATGAACGGGCCACGGGCCTGCATCGGGCTGAACGCCGAATACACGCCGTAGGTCAGGCCGCGCTTCTCGCGCACTTCGCTCATCAGGCGCGTACCGAAACCACCGCCGCCGAGGATCTGGTTGCCCAGCGACAGCGCGGCGTAATCCGGATCATCGCGATCGATGCCCAGTTGCGCGAGCATCAGGTTGGTCTGTTTCGACGGAAACTCGATGTGGTTGACGCTGGCTTGCGGTTCCTGCGGCGCAGCGATTTTCGCCAGTGCCGGGCCTTTCGGCAGGGCAGAGGAGACCTGATTGGCGATCGCCTCGGCTTCGGCTCGCGACAAATCACCAACCAGCGCAATCACCGCATTGCCTGCGGCGTAGGCCTTGGCGTGGAACTCGCGCAATTGCGCGACGGTGATCTTCGGCACGCTCTGGGCATTACCGTCGCTGGAATGCGCGTACGGATGATCACCATACAGGCGCTTCATCAGCTCCAGGCTGGCGAGTTTGCCGGGGTTCTGTTTCTGGTATTCGAAACCGGCGAGCAGCTGGTTCTTGATGCGCGCGAAGGAATCGGCGGGGAAGGTCGGTTTGCCGACCACATCGGCGAACAGCTTCAACGCCGGTTCACGCTGCTCAGGTGCGCTCAGGCTGCGCAGCGAGGCCAGCGCCATGTCCTTGAACGCACCGTTGCCGAAGTCGGCCCCAAGACCTTCAAAACCCTGGGCGATAGCGCCGACGTCTTTGCCGGCGATGCCTTCGTTGAGCATGGCGTTGGTCAGCACCGCAAGGCCGGGGACGTTGCCATCCTGGCTGCTGCCAGCGGCGAAGATCAGGCGCATGTCGAACATCGGCAGCTCATGCGCTTCGACGAACAGCACTTTGGCGCCTTCAGCGGTGTTCCAGGTCTGCACATCGAGCTTGCGGCTGGCCGGGGCCTTGCCATCGAGTTCGGCCAGCGATTGCAATTTCTGGCTGGACTTGGCGTTATCCAAGGCTTCGCTGGCGTGGCTGTCAGCGCCGGGCGACAGATACACAGCCGCCGAGCCGATCACCGCGACAGCAATCAGGCCAAGCAGCATCAGGCGTGGGGTTTTGCGCTCACTCATGAGTCGTCTCCAAAGGCAGGACGTGGGCGACGCTGAGACGTTCGCGGGTGAAATACTTTTTCGCGGCGTTCTGGATGTCTTGCGGGGTCACGCTTTCCAGATCGGCCAGTTCGGTGTCCATCAGCTTCCACGACAGACCGACCGTTTCCAGTTGACCGATCGCGGTGGCCTGGCTGGTGATCGAGTCACGCTCGTAGACCAGGCCGGCGATAACTTGAGCGCGGACGCGTTCCAGCTCTTCGGCAGACGGCGCGGTGGTTTTCAGTTGCTCAAGCAGTTTCCACAAGCCGGCTTCGGCCTGGGCGATGGTCTTTTTCTTCTGCGTATTTGGCGTGGCCGACAGGGTGAACAGGCTGTCACCACGGGTGTAGGCGTCATAGTCCGACGAGCCGCCGGAGACCAGCTCTTCGCCGCGTTCCAGCTGCGTAGGGATGCGCCCGCTGTAGCCGCCATCGAGCAGCGCGGAGATCAGGCGCAGGGCGTTGACCGAGCGTTTGTCTTCAGCGGTAGCAATGCTCGGCACGTTGAAGCCAAGCATCAGGCTCGGCAGTTGGGTCTGCACGCGCAGGGTGATCTGGCGTTCGCCGGGCTCGGCCAGTTCCAGCGGTTTTTTCGCCGGTGGCACGTCGCGTTTGGCGACCGGGCCGAAGTAGCGCTGGGCGAGGGTTTTCACTTCGTCCGGAGTGACGTCACCGACCACCACCAGCGTGGCGTTGTTCGGCGCGTACCAGGATTGGTACCAGTGGCGCAGTTCCTCGACTTTCATACGGTCGAGGTCAGCCATCCAGCCGATGGTCGGCGTGTGATAACCGCTGGCCGGGTAGGCCATGGCCTTGTAGCGCTCGTAGGCCTTGGACATCGGCTTGTCATCGGTGCGCAGGCGGCGCTCTTCCTTGATGACTTCGATTTCCTTGGCGAACTCGTCGGCCGGCAGGCGCAGGTTGGCCATGCGGTCGGCTTCCAGCTCGAAGGCCACGCCGAGACGGTCACGGGCCAGCACCTGGTAATAAGCAGTGAAGTCGTCGCTGGTAAAGGCGTTCTCTTCGGCGCCGAGGTCGCGCAGGATCAGCGAGGCTTCGCCGGGGCCGACTTTTTCGCTGCCCTTGAACATCATGTGCTCAAGCGCGTGGGACAGACCGGTCTGGCCCGGAGTCTCATAGCTGGAGCCGACCTTGTACCAGATCTGCGAAACGACCACCGGCGCACGATGGTCTTCGCGCACGACGACCTTTAGGCCGTTGTCGAGGGTGAATTCATGGGTCGGTTGCGGGTCGGCCGCCAGGGCCGAAAGGGGCAGGCAGACTGCGCTGAGCAGCAGGCCAGCAGCGCGGCGGGCTAGAGCATTCATTCGTTTTTCAACCTGTTGGGCTGCCCGCTTGGTCTTAGCGTCGGCGGGCGAGAGGGTGCTAGGATACTGATCCGTTTTACTGGCGGCCACGTCTATGAGGTTCTGCAACCTGATAAGGCTGAATGGGTTTGCGGCACAAGGCAGCGGTTTGGCAACCAGACCCTGCGTTTTCGCCGATTTTTGCCGGTTTAGATCATCGTAAAAACGATCCTTGAGGTGCTTTCGGTGCCTCGACAAAATGTTGCGCGTGAACAAGCTGGGTGAAACACAGTCTGTTCTGCATCGAATATTTATTTGCCGGGGCGCCCTGTTGGCGCGTCGCTACCGTGAGATAGCCGTCCTCCATGTTTGGTTCCAACGACGACAAGAAGAGCCCAGCTGCGGCTGGCGAGAAGAAAAGCCTGTTCGGATGGCTGCGGAAGAAACCGCAGGAACCCGTCGTCGAACAGCCGCCCGCGATTCCTGAGCCGGCCCCCGCGCCAGCACCTGTAATAGAAGAAGAGCCGGCACCGATTGTGCTGCCTATCGCCGAGCCGGTGCTGCAACCGGAGGTTGAGTTCGAGCCCGAAACGCCGGCCGCTGCCGAGTTGCCGCTGACGCCCGCCGCCGAGCCGTGGCTGACCTTGCCAGTGGCAGAAGAGCCGGTCGCGCTGGTTGAAGAAGCAGCGCCGCATGTGACTCCAGTGATTCCTGCGCCGGTTGCCGAGGTGGCTGCGCAGCCTGTGCCTGAGCCGGTTGCCGAGCCAGCGCCGATCATTTCTGAACCCGCCGCCCCGGTTGTTCCGCCATCCGAGCCTGAGCCCGCACCGCTTGCCGCTGCGCCAGTTGTCGCTCCGATCGTGCCGGTCGAAGCGCCTGTAGAAACGCCCGTCGAAACCCCGCGCACCGAAGAAACCAAAGCCGGCTTCTTCGCCCGCCTCAAGCAAGGCCTGTCGAAGACCAGCGCCAGCATCGGCGAGGGCATGGCCAGCCTGTTCCTCGGGCGCAAGACCATCGACGATGACCTGCTCGATGACCTCGAAACCCGACTGCTGACCGCCGACGTCGGTGTCGAGGCTACGACGCAGATCATTCAGCGCCTGACCCAGAAGGTTGCACGCAAGGAACTGGCAGACGCCGACGCCCTGTACAAATCCCTGCAGGCCGAACTGGCCGCAATGCTCAAACCGGTCGAACAACCGCTGAAAATCGCCTCGCAGAACAAGCCTTTCGTGATTCTGGTGGTCGGCGTCAACGGCGCCGGCAAAACCACCACCATCGGCAAACTGGCGAAGAAGCTGCAACTGGAAGGCAAGAAAGTCATGCTCGCCGCTGGTGACACCTTCCGTGCTGCGGCGGTAGAGCAATTGCAGGTCTGGGGCGAGCGCAACAAGATTCCGGTGATCGCTCAGCACACCGGCGCCGATTCCGCTTCGGTGATCTTCGACGCCGTGCAAGCGGCCAAGGCCCGTGGCATCGACGTGCTGATCGCTGACACCGCCGGTCGTCTGCACACCAAAGACAACCTGATGGAAGAACTGAAAAAGGTTCGCCGGGTGATCGGCAAGCTCGACGCCGACGCGCCGCATGAAGTGCTGCTGGTGCTCGACGCCGGTACTGGCCAGAACGCGATCAACCAGGCCAAGCAGTTCAATCAGACCGTCGAACTGACCGGCCTGGCGCTGACCAAACTCGATGGCACTGCCAAGGGCGGGGTGATTTTCGCCCTGGCCAAGCAATTCGGCCTGCCGATTCGCTACATCGGCGTCGGTGAAGGCATCGACGATTTGCGTACCTTTGAAGCCGAACCCTTTGTCCAAGCACTGTTTGCCGAGCGGGAGCGTTCATGATTCGTTTCGAACAGGTCGGTAAACGCTACCCGAACGGTCACGTCGGCTTGCATGAGCTGAGCTTTCGAGTCCGTCGTGGCGAATTCTTGTTTGTCACCGGCCACTCCGGTGCCGGTAAATCCACGCTGTTGCGCCTGTTGCTGGCAATGGAACGGCCGACCAGCGGCAAATTGCTGCTCGCCGGGCAAGACCTGAGCACTATCAGCAATGCGCAGATTCCATTTCTGCGTCGGCAGATCGGCGTGGTGTTCCAGAATCACCAGTTGTTGTTCGATCGCACGGTGTTCAACAACGTCGCCTTGCCGCTGCAGATCCTCGGCCTGTCCAAGGTCGAGATCGCCAAGCGCGTCGATTCGGCGCTGGAGCGCGTGGCGCTGTCGGATAAATCCGATCTGTACCCGGGCGACCTGTCCACCGGTCAGCAACAGCGCGTCGGCATTGCCCGCGCCATCGTCCACCGCCCGGCCTTGCTGCTGGCGGACGAACCGACCGGTAACCTCGACCCGCGTCTGGCCGCCGAAATCATGGGCGTGTTCGAAGACATCAACCGTTTGGGCACCAGCGTACTGATCGCCAGTCACGACCTGGCACTGATCGCGCGCATGCGTCATCGCATGCTGACCCTGCAACGCGGCCGCCTCATCGGCGACGGGGAGGCCGGGGTATGAGTGCGACACGCAGTCCTAAGGTTTCCGAGCGCGTGGCCCCGAAGGCCGCCGATCCGCAACCGCAGAAAAAGAAAAAGCACGACGATGACGACGGCCCGGACTTCGCCACGCTGTTTCGCGCCTGGATCGAAAGCCATCGCGCCAGCCTGCTCGACAGCCTGCGCCGTCTCGGCAAACAGCCGATCGGCAGCTTCTTCACCTGCATGGTGATGGCCGTGGCGTTGAGTCTGCCGATGGGGCTTTCGCTGTTGCTCAATAACGTCGAACGTCTCGGCGGTTCCTGGCAGCGCGCGGCGCAGATTTCCCTGTACCTGCAACTCGACGCCAGCCCGGAACAAGGCGAAGCGCTGCGTGAGCAGATCAAAGGCATGCCGGGCGTCGCTGATGCCGAATATGTCGGCCGCGATCAGGCGCTGGAAGAGTTCCAGCAGCAATCCGGCCTGGGCGAAGCCCTGCGTGAGCTGCCTGACAACCCTTTGCCGGGTGTGGTGCTGGTGACACCGAACGAAGTCGACAAGCCGACACTCGAAGCATTAAGACAAAAACTTTCCGAGCTGCCGAAGGTACAACAGGCGCAACTTGATCTAGTCTGGGTCGAGCGTCTGGCCGCCATCCTCAAGCTTGGCGACCGCTTTGTATTCGGTCTGACGGTGTTGTTGGTGTCTGCATTACTTTTGGTGATAGGCAATACCATTCGTCTTCATATTGAAAACCGCCGCACCGAGATAGAAGTGATTAAACTCGTCGGCGGCACTGACAGTTATGTGCGCCGCCCTTTCCTTTATATGGGCGCGTTGTATGGCTTCGGTGCAGGGCTGTTGTCCTGGGGCGTATTGGCGTTCGGCCTCAACTGGCTGAACGATGCGGTGGTCGGACTGGCCGGCTTGTACGGCAGTGATTTCGCCCTGGCCGGTGTGCCAGTGGCCGACGGTCTGTCGCTCTTGCTTGGCGCGGTGCTGTTGGGTTATATCGGTGCATGGATTGCAGTCGCACGTCATCTCAGGGAGCTGGCGCCGAAGTAGAATCTTTTTTGCGCGTGATTGACCTTGCGGTTTTTATGGGAACTTGTACCTGAGTTCCCGGTCAATTTTTCGCAGTGCCGAGAGGCACGAGTATGTGAGTGGGAGGTTTTTTCGTATGACCAATTCTTTGCAACCTGCGTATGCGTTGGTTCCGGGTGCGAACCTGGAAGCCTACGTGCACACCGTCAACAGCATTCCATTGCTGACGCCGGAGCAGGAGCGTGAACTGGCCGAGAGTCTCTACTATGAGCAGGATTTGGGGGCGGCTCGGCAGATGGTGCTCGCCCACCTGCGTTTTGTCGTACACATTGCCCGTAGCTATTCCGGCTACGGTCTGGCTCAGGCTGACCTGATCCAGGAAGGCAACGTCGGCCTGATGAAGGCCGTCAAGCGCTTCAACCCGGAAATGGGCGTGCGTCTGGTGTCGTTCGCCGTGCACTGGATCAAGGCGGAAATTCACGAGTTCATCCTGCGCAACTGGCGCATTGTGAAAGTCGCGACCACCAAGGCCCAGCGCAAGCTGTTCTTCAACCTGCGCAGCCAGAAGAAGCGCCTGGCGTGGCTGAACAACGAGGAAGTCCACCGTGTGGCGGAAAGCCTTGGCGTCGAGCCACGTGAAGTGCGCGAGATGGAAAGTCGTCTGACCGGTCACGACATGGCCTTCGACCCGGCTGCCGAAGCCGACGACGACAGTGCTTTCCAGTCTCCGGCCAACTACCTGGAAGACCACCGGTACGACCCGGCGCGTCAACTGGAAGATGCCGACTGGAGCGACAACTCGAACACCAACCTGCACGAAGCACTGGAAGTGCTGGACGAACGCAGCCGTGACATCCTCTACCAGCGCTGGCTGGCGGAAGAGAAAGCCACGCTGCACGATCTGGCGCAGAAGTACAACGTGTCGGCCGAGCGAATCCGTCAGCTCGAAAAGAGCGCGATGAACAAGCTCAAGTTGTCGATCGCCGCTTAACTGGCGAATCCGCAATAAAAAACGCCCCGATCAGCGATGATCGGGGCGTTTTCATTTCTGTTTCAACACAAAACCCTGTGGGAGCGAGCCTGCTCGCGAAAGCGGTTTATCAGTGCCATCAATGCAAGCTGACACACCGCTTTCGCGAGCAGGCTCGCTCCCACATTGGAATTTCGGTGTTATTCAGCCCAAGGCGCCCGCCGCGAATCGTTCAGCCCGAGCAAGTAACTGTCTCCGCCCAACTGACTCATCTGCTGCCGAATCCACCCAGCCCGGCGCGATACATAACCGGTCGGATGACTCGCGCTCCACACCCGTGGATTGGGCAGTACGGCAGCCAGATAACTCGCCTGCTGGCGCGACAACGACTTTGCGCTCACACCAAAGTGATGGCGGGCCGCCGCTTCAGCGCCAAATACGCCGTCATCCCACTCGACGCTGTTCAGGTACACCTCGAGAATTCGCTGCTTGGGCCAGAACACCTCGATCAGCGCGGTAAACCACGCCTCCAGGCCTTTGCGCAGATAACTGCGGCCCGACCACAGAAAGAGGTTTTTCGACACCTGTTGGCTCAAGGTGCTGGCACCGCGAATCGAACCGCCCAGTTCGTTGTGGGCCAGAGCAGCCTGAATCGCGCGCAGATCGAAACCCCAGTGCTCAGGGAATTTCTGGTCTTCGCCGGCAATCACCGCCACTTTCAGGTCATCGGAGATCTCGTTCCACGGTTTCCAGCTGCGCTGCAGGTCAATCGGCTCGCCGTCGACCCAGGATTCGACCTTGCGCTCGACCATCAACGCCGTGCCCGGCGGTGGCACAAAGCGAAACACCAGCACCAGCAAGACACTGCCGCCGGCGAACCAGAGCAGGGCCTTCGTGAGACGACGGAAAATTGAACGCAGCATAGAGATGGCTTGGCCGAACCCGTGGAGCGGGCCATTATACAGACCCTGCCGATGGCGTCTGACTGGAGTTCCTCATGCTGCGTGGCTTTTTGATGCTGGCCGCTTTTTTCGGTTTCACCGGTGTTGCGCTGGGCGCGTTTGCCGCCCACGGCCTGAAAAACCGTCTGACGCCGGAATACCTGACGATTTTCCACACGGGCGTCACCTACCAATTGGTGCACACACTCGCACTGTTCGGCGTTGCGCTGCTGGCCACGCAGATTCCAGGGCGGCTGGTCGCTTGGGCCGGCGTGTCCTTCACCGTCGGCATTGTGTTGTTCTCCGGCAGCCTGTATCTGCTGACCACCTCCGGCATCAGCAAGCTCGGCATCATTACCCCTTTTGGTGGCCTCGCGTTTCTCATCGGTTGGGTTTGCCTCGGCCTCGCCGCTTGGCGCTTGCAGCTAACCGCTTGACGCTTGGTACTGACCTTTAGGTCATGATCGGGCTAGAATGCCAGCCCCTAAAAATGATGGCGGCGTTGTGCATGCGCATTCAGTTGAACGGTGAGTCCTTTGAACTGCCCGACGGTGAAACCGTTGCGGGCCTGATCACCCGTCTGGATCTGGCCGGACGTCGGGTGGCGGTCGAGCTCAATCTGGACATCGTCCCGCGCAGCCAGCATGCCGACACCACGTTGAACGACGGCGACAACGTCGAAGTGGTCCACGCCATCGGCGGCGGCTGATTGTCCCGGCCCGCAAGGGCACAGAATTCTGCAAGACCCTCACCCTTAAAGAGGATTCCCCATGAGCATCGTTCGTAGCGACAAGCCTTTTGTGCTGGCCGGTCGTACTTACCAGTCGCGTTTGCTGGTCGGTACCGGCAAGTACCGTGACATGGAAGAAACCCGCCAGGCCATCGAAGCCTCGGGTGCCGAGATCGTCACCTTCGCCGTACGCCGCACCAACCTGGGCCAGATCGAAGGCGAGCCGAACCTGCTCGAAGTGCTGTCGCCAGATCGCTACACCTTTCTGCCGAACACCGCCGGTTGCTACGACGCCATCGAAGCCGTGCGCACCTGCCGCCTGGCGCGTGAGCTGCTCGATGGCCACAATCTGGTGAAGCTGGAAGTGCTGGCCGACCAGAAAACCCTGTTCCCCAACGTGATCGAAACCCTCAAGGCCGCTGAAACCCTGGTCAAGGAAGGCTTCGACGTGATGGTCTACACCAGCGATGACCCCATCATCGCCCGGCAACTGGCGGAAATCGGCTGCATCGCCGTGATGCCGCTGGCCGGTCTGATCGGCTCCGGTCTGGGTATCTGCAATCCGTACAACCTGCAGATCATCCTCGAAGAAGCCAGGATCCCGGTGCTGGTGGATGCTGGTGTCGGTACCGCTTCCGACGCGACCATCGCCATGGAACTGGGTTGCGACGCCGTACTGATGAACTCGGCCATCGCCCACGCCCAGCAACCGGTCATGATGGCGCAAGCCATGCAGCACGCCATCGTCGCCGGTCGCCTGGCGTACCTCGCCGGCCGCATGCCGAAAAAACTTTATGCCAGCGCCTCTTCGCCGCTGGATGGTCTGATCAAGTAAGAGCCATTGATGACTGAATCGAACGACACGCCTGTCCAGCCGGACGAAGGCGACGAGCGCCAACACCGCCGCATCAAGAGTTTCGTGATGCGCGCCGGGCGCATGACCGAAGGCCAGCAACGCGGCCTGGATCAGGGCGCGCCGCTGTACGTGCTGCCGCTGGCCGATGCGCCGGTCGATTACGACCAGGTGTTCGGCCGCTCGGCGCCGCGCTCGCTGGAAATCGGTTTTGGCATGGGCCATTCGCTGCTGGAAATGGCCGCGGCCGCTCCAGAGCAGGATTTCATCGGTGTTGAAGTACACCGTCCGGGTGTCGGCGCGCTGCTCAATGGCGTGCTGACCCAAGGGCTGACCAACCTGCGGGTCTACGATTGTGACGCGATCGAAGTGCTCAATCGCTGCATCGCCGACAACAGCCTCGATCGCCTGATGCTGTTTTTCCCGGATCCGTGGCACAAGAGCCGCCACCACAAGCGCCGCATCGTCCAGGCCTCGTTCGCCGAACTGGTGCGCAGCAAGTTGAAGGTTGGCGGCATTCTGCACATGGCCACCGACTGGGAGCCGTACGCCGAGTACATGCTGGAAGTGATGAACGTCGCCCCGGGCTACCGCAACCTTGCCGAAGACGGCAAATGCGTCCCGCGCCCGGCCGAACGCCCGATCACCAAGTTCGAACGCCGTGGCGAACGACTTGGCCATGGCGTGTGGGATCTGAAGTTCGAAAAGATCGCTTAAGCATCACGCAATAAAAACTGTGGGAGCGAGCCTGCTCGCGAAAGCGGTCTGACAATCAACGATGATGTTGGATGTCAAGACGCCTTCGCGAGCAGGCTCGCTCCCACAATTGTTTTGTGTATGAGGAGATTACAGGGGGGCAAGAAATCGAGCGGGCACCTGCTCTGTCAACCAGACGCCATTTTCGGCCTGATAGAACTTGAAGCCCTGTTCTTCCATCTGCTTCGCGGCAACCTTCAGAACGACTGGCGTTCCGTAGCGTTGACCCACGGCCGACGCGGTGGCGATCTCGTCGGACAGATGCACCTGATGGCGTTGTCCTGGAATCAAGCCTTGTTTGTGGATCGAGTCGAGAAAACGCGTCGCTGTTCCGTGGTAGAGCGTTTGCGGTGGCTGTTTCTGCTCGAATTGCAGATCAACGCTTTTCGTCGAGTGGCCTTGAACAGCGCGTATACAGTGGCCATCAGCGGAAATCGTAAAACGCGTCTTGTCACTGCTGGTCACGACGTTTTCAATCAGCTCACGACTTAAATGCCTGCCATCACGCGCCGCGCCGCTGATCAGTGCTTCTATATTTGCCCAGCCATCCGAATCCAGCGTAAGACCAATCGCTTGAGGCTGGTGACGCAACACGAAGCTGAGAAATTTGCTCGTCTCATCCAGTAGTTTTTTACTCATGAACTTCCCTTTCATTGCAATCAACTGTGGGAGCGAGCCTGCTCGCGAAAGCGGTCTGACAATCAACGATGATGTTGGATGTCATGACGCCTTCGCGAGCAGGCTCGCTCCCACATTTCGTTTCGGGGTGCTTGCGGGGTCAGCGGCGGTCGGCGACGACGCCGATCAGCACCAGTACCACCAGCAGCACCGGCGCCAGGCTGTAGTTGTTGAACTGGCTCAGGCCTTTGATCACCCATGGCGTGGCGTAGATCAGCGCGGCGCCGCTGCCGATCAGGCAGAGCAGGGCCATCAGGGGCACGCGCAGGGCGCCGGCGATGCTGCCCAGGCGTTGCTCGACCCAGCCTTTGAAGTCAGCGCCGAACAGCACCAGCAGGCAACCGACCAGCGCCAAAGCGATTTCCGAGAGATTGCTGCGGCTCCAGCGGGAGACGGTGGCCAGCAGGTCGAGTATCAAATCCATGCGTTTTCCCTTTGAGCTGAAGTCAGTTCAGAAATTGTTGCAGCAAATCGTTGAGAAACAGCTGGCCGCGTTCGGTCGCCGCCAGGCGTGACGGTTCGACCTGCAACAGGCCGCTTTGTTCGGCCTCGCGCCGGCCTTCGGCGAGGGTGTCCAGCGACAGGCCGGTGCGCTCCGGATACAGGCGCGATTCGACCCCGGCAGTCAGGCGCAGGGCGTTCATCAGGAACTCGAACGGCATCTCGTCATTGCTCAGCGATTTCTCGCCGGCCTGAAAGCTTTTCGCCGGGTTCAGATAATCCTTCGGCAGCCGGGTTTTCCATGTGCGCACGATGCGCCCGTCCGGGTGACTCAACTTGCCATGGGCGCCGGCGCCGATGCCGATGAAATCGCCAAAACTCCAGTAATTGAGGTTATGCCGCGCCGGTCGACCGGCCTGGGCATACGCCGACACTTCGTATTGCGCGTAACCGTGCTCGGCCAGCAGCGCTTGACCGGCTTCCTGAATGTCCCACAGGGTGTCGTCTTCCGGCAGCACTGGCGGCTGATTCCAGAACACCGTATTCGGCTCCAGCGTCAGTTGATACCAGGAAATGTGCGTCGGCTTCAGCGCGATGGCCTGGCGCAGATCGCTCAGGGCATCGTCCAGCGACTGATCGGGCAAACCGTGCATCAAGTCCAGGTTGAAGTTATCGAACCCTGCCTGTCGCGCCATGCCCGCCGCACGCACGGCTTCGTCACCGTTGTGGATGCGGCCAAGGGCCTCAAGCTTCTCCTGCTGAAAGCTCTGGATACCGATCGACAGCCGATTGATCCCCAGCTTGCGATAGGCGACAAACTTCTCTTGCTCGAAGGTGCCTGGATTGGCCTCAAGGGTGATTTCGATGTCGGCGGCGAACGGGATGCGTTGTTCGACGCCCTTCAACAAGCGCCCGAGGGCTTCGGCGCTGAACAGGCTCGGCGTCCCGCCACCGAAGAAAATCGAAGTCAGCTCACGGCCATACACCGCATGCAGATCCTGATCGAGATCGGCCAGCAGCGCGTCGACGTATTCCTGCTCCGGCAGCACCGGGCTGGCGGTGTGCGAGTTGAAATCGCAATACGGGCATTTGCGTACACACCACGGAATGTGGATGTACAGCGCCAGGGGCGGCAGGGTTGGCAGCGGCGCCCGAGGCGAGGACGCGGCGCCGCCGATAATCAGCGACGACGCGGAAGAATCAGTGGTCATTTCAAGCCCAGACGCTGGCGCAGCAGATCCATTGCACGGGCGCGGTGGCTGATCTGGTTCTTGTCGGCCGGGCTCAGTTCGGCGCTGGAGCAGTCGCGCTCCGGCACCCAGAACAGTGGGTCATAACCGAAGCCGTGCTCGCCGCTGGCAGCGGTGAGGATGCGCCCGTGCCACAGGCCTTCGCAGAGAATCGGCAGCGGATCATCGGCGTGGCGCACCAGTGCCAATACGCAGACGAACTGCGCGCCGCGCTCGGCTTGCGGTACGTCCTTCAGCGCATCGAGCAGTTTGGCGTTGTTCGCCGCATCGCCCTGGCCGTCGGCGTAACGCGCCGAGTAGATACCCGGCGCACCGCCAAGGAAATCCACCGCCAGCCCGGAATCATCGGCCAGTGCCGGCAGCCCGGAAATACGCGCGGCGTTGCGCGCCTTGAGAATCGCGTTCTCGACGAACGACAGGCCGGTTTCTTCCGGCTCGACCTTGCTCCACTCGCCAATCGAGCGCAGTTGCACCGAGTCACCGAGCATGGCCTGAAGTTCTTTGAGTTTGCCGGCGTTATGGCTGGCCAGTACGAGCTGCTTGATGTTCATCATTCGCCGGGAAAGAGTTCTTGGTTGAAATTGATGGTGTTGATCTTGTCGCCGTTCTGCACCTTGATTTCAAAGGTGCGGGTTTCCTGCTGCGGCACCGGGTACTGGGCGATGTAGTAGATCGCACCCTGTTCGGTGACCTGGCGGAATTTCAGCGCCACGCTGTTGCTGGTCAGGTCCTTGATCGTGCCGGTGACGCTGGCGATCATCGGTTTGCCGTCCTTGACCACCGAAACATTGATCACGCCCTGGTTCTTGCTGCGGATCAGCTCGGCGGCCTTGGCGATGTCCGGTTGCAGGAACGTCGAGTTGAAGGTGTTGTAGTGAACCGTGATGTCGCCGAAGGTTTCCTTGCGTTCACCTTTGATGACGTCCGCCGCCATGGCGCTGGCGCTCAGGCAGGCGGTGAGTAACAGCAACGCTAGACGACTCATGTTCGTGCTCCTTCGAATGCCCAGGCTCAGACCGCGACTCGGTGGTCCGCCAACTGCGGACTGCTGACGCGGTAGATACCGATTTCACCTAACAGATTAGGCCATAGCTTACTGGCCCACCCGTGGCGGTGCTGCTGATCCACGGCAAGCCGATCAATGACCTTGGCGTCACGTTCGCGGCACAGCTCTTCGAAGTCCTCGAAGGTGCAGAAGTGAATGTTCGGCGTGTTGTACCAGGTGTAGGGCAGGAATTCCGAGACCGGCATGCGGCCCTTGCTCGCCAGATACCAGCGGCAGCGCCAGTGGCCGAAATTGGGGAAGGTGATGATGCACTGCCGGCCGACCCGGAGCATTTCGTCGAGGATCTTGTCCGGGTAATGCACCGCTTGCAGGGCCTGGGTCATGACGACGATGTCGAAACTGTTGCTGGCGAAGTTGCCCAGGCCTTTGTCCAGATCCTGCTCAATGACGTTGATGCCCTTAGCCACGCACTCGGCGATGTTGTCGGCGTCGTTTTCCAAGCCATAACCGGTGACGTTCTTGTTGTCGCGCAGCCAGGTCAGCAGCTCGCCGTCACCGCAACCCAAGTCGAGGACGCGGCTGCCGGCGGGGATCCATTCCTGGATGATTTCCAGATCAGCTCTCATGGCTTTCTCACAACGAAATGCGGTTCATGTAATTGCCGAACGCCTGCAAGTAACGCGGGATCGGAATCAGGAAGGCGTCGTGGCCCTGCGGTGCGTCAATTTCCAGATAACTGACGTCCTTGCGCGCGGCCATCAGCGCATCCACCAGTTCCCGCGAGCGCGCCGGGGAGAAGCGCCAGTCGGTGGTGAACGACATCACGCAGAACTTGGCCGTGGCGTTTTCGAAGGTTTTCGCCAGATCATCGTCGAAGTTCGCCGCCGGATCGAAGTAGTCCAGCGCTTTGGTCATCAACAGATAAGTGTTGGCATCGAAGCGCCCGGAGAACTCTTCGCCCTGATAACGCAGGTAGCTTTCGACCTGGAACTCGACACTGTGGAAGTCGTAGTTGAGCTTTTCGCTCTTCAGGCCACGGCCGAATTTCTCACCCATGGAATCATCGGACAGATAGGTGATGTGCCCGACCATGCGCGCCAGCATCAGCCCGCGCTTGGGGATCACGCCTGCTTCCTGGAACGAGCCGCCGTGGAATTCCGGATCGGTGAGGATCGCCTGGCGCGCGACTTCGTTGAAGGCGATGTTCTGCGCCGACAGTTTTGGTGCCGAGGCGATGGCCAGGCAGTGCCGCACGCGATCGGGGTAGGTGATGGTCCATTGCAACGCCTGCATGCCGCCGAGGCTGCCGCCGATCACCGCCGCCCACTGGCCGATGCCGAGCAGGTCAGCCAGGCGCGCCTGGCTGTGCACCCAGTCTTCGACGGTGAGCACCGGGAAGTCGGCGCCGAACGGCTTGCCGGTCTCCGGGTTGACGCTGCTCGGGCCGGTGGAGCCGTTGCAGCCGCCGAGGTTGTTCAGGCTGACCACGTAGAACTTGTTGGTGTCGATCGGCTTGCCGGGGCCGATGCAGCTGTCCCACCAACCGGGCTTGCGGTCGTCGACGCTGTGATAACCAGCGGCGTGATGATGACCGGACAGCGCGTGGCAGATCAGCACGGCGTTGCTCGCCTGGGCGTTCAGCGTGCCGTAGGTTTCATAAATCAGGTCATAAGCGGCCAGCGAACGGCCACAGGCCAGCGTCAGCGGTTCGCTGAAATGCGCGGTTTGCGGCGTTACCAGACCAACAGAATCGGCGGGAAAGGCAGTTGGCATCGACCCTGCTCTCGTTGAAATGAGGCGTAAGTCTAAAGACCGGGGGGGTTAGCGGCAAGCAACGATCAGGTCCGGCGTTTTCGCTTCGGACCAAGGTGCAGCCATTCGCGAGCAGGCTCGCTCCCACAGTTGAAATGCATTCCAATGTGGGAGCGAGCCTGCTCGCGAAAAAGGCGACTCGGTCAGTCAGACCGAGCGCACTGGCTTACATCAGCAAACGCAGAATCTCCGGCATCATCGTCATCGCCGCCAGATTGTTGATCACCAGCATGTCGATCAATTTCAGCGCAAGGAAGGCGAAGATCGGCGACAGATCCAGGCCGCCGAGGTTCGGCAGGAAGCGGCGGAACGGTGCCAGCGCCGGTTCGCAGATCTGGTTGACCAGTTCAGCACCCGGATTGTGGCTGCCCGGTGCAACCCACGACAGAATCACGCTGATGATCAGAGCGAAGAAGAAGATCTTCAGGAACAGCGCAGTGACGCCGATCAGCGACCAGATCAACAGTTGCAGCGGGTTGCCGGTGGTGCCGTAGGTCAGCAGCAGGGTCAGCGCCATCAGCAGCAGTTGCACCAGAATCGCCAGCACCAGCGACGACATGTCGAGGCCGAACAGGCTTGGGATGATCCGGCGCAAAGGCTTGAGCAGCGGCTGAGTGGCCTTGACCACGAACTGGCACAGCGGGTTGTAGAAGTTCGCCCGCACCAGTTGCAGGACGAAGCGCAGCAGCACGATCAGCAGGTACAGGCTGCCGAGGGTTTGCAGCACGTAAACCGCTGCGGTGTTCAATCCGATCATGTAAGGCTCCTTTATTTGCCCAGTTGTTCGGCCATTTCGGCCGAGCGGTGCGCGGCGGCGCCGAGTGCGGTTTCAACCAGCGCTTCGAAGCCGCCAGCCTGGAATGATTTGATCGCAGCTTCCGTGGTGCCATTCGGCGAGGTCACGCGGCGGCGCAGTTCGGCTGCATCGACATCGCTGGACACCGCCATGTGCGCGGCGCCCAGAGCAGTCTGCACGGTCAGTTGCTCAGCGATCTCTTTTGGCAGGCCAAGTTTGACGCCGGCGGCGGTCATCGCTTCGATCAGCAGGAAGAAGTACGCCGGGCCGGAGCCGGACACTGCGGTGACTGCGTCCAGTTGCTGTTCTTCTTCCAGCCACAGGGCGATGCCGACGGCGGACAGCAGCTCTTCGGCTTGCTGACGCTGCTCGGCGGTTACTTCGCTGGTCGCGTACAAACCGCTGACACCCTGACGCAGCAGCGCCGGGGTGTTCGGCATGCAGCGCACGATCGGCTGTTCGCCGAGCCACGCGGTCATGCTCGCGCAGGTAATGCCGGCGGCGATCGACACCACCAGTTGATTCGGTTTCAGGCTTGGGCGAATCGCCTCGCACACGGCTTTCATCGCCTGTGGCTTGACCGCCAGCACGATGACATCGACGCCGTCGATGGCCTGGGCGTTGTCAGCGAAGGTTTCGATGCCGTGTTCGGCGCTGACTTTGGCGCGGGTGTCTTCGCCCGGATCGCTGGCGCGGATCTGCGCCGCTTCCAGACCTTTGGCGCGCAAGCCGCCAATCAGACTGGCCGCCATGTTGCCCGCACCGATAAACGCAATACGTGTGTTGCTCATGTGTGGTCCTTATCTGGAAACGTTCAAGACTGGGAATAATCTCTGGCGCCAAACAGCGCGGTACCGATCCGCACCCAGGTGGCGCCTTGGGCAATGGCCGACTCGAGGTCGTGGCTCATGCCCATGGACAGTGTGTCGAGCGGCAGAGCGAGGCTCGCCTGCAATGTCTGCACGGCGGCGAAGGCAGCGTCCTGTTCAGCGCGCTCTTCGGTCGGCTCGGGAATCGCCATCAGTCCGCGCAATTTCAGCCGGGGCAGGGCGCTGATGGCCTCGGCCAGCGCTGGCAGATCGGCCGGGGTGCAACCGGATTTGCTCGCCTCGCCGCTGACATTGACCTGAATGCAGATGTTCAGGGGCGGCAGTTCGGCCGGGCGTTGTTCGGACAGGCGTTGGGCAATTTTCAGACGATCCACGGAGTGCACCCAGTCGAAATGCTCGGCAATCGCGCGAGTCTTGTTCGATTGAATGGGGCCTATGAAGTGCCAGATCAAGGGCAGGTCGGCCAGCTCCAGCTGTTTGCCCAAGGCTTCCTGCAAGTAGTTTTCGCCGAAGTCGCGCAGGCCGGCGGCGTAGGCCTCCCGCAGGGCCTGGGCGGGTTTGGTCTTGCTCACGGCGAGCAAATGGATGCTGTTTTCGTCGCGGTGCGCAGCTTTCGCCGCTGCCTGGATGCGCGAACTAACCTGAAGGATGTTGTCTGCTATCGTGGACATCAAGAGGCGCCGGCGGTCTGTAGGTTCGCGGCATTCTACTGGAATTGAGGGACGCTATGGATATCACTGAACTGCTGGCCTTCAGCGCCAAACAGGGCGCTTCCGACCTGCACCTGTCGGCCGGCCTGCCGCCGATGATCCGTGTCGATGGCGACGTGCGACGGATCAATCTGCCGGCGCTGGATCACAAGCAAGTGCACGAGCTGATCTACGACATCATGAACGACACCCAGCGCATCGAATTCGAGAAAAATCTGGAAACGGATTTTTCCTTCGATGTACCCGGCGTGGCGCGCTTTCGGGTCAACGCATTCAACCAGAACCGTGGCGCCGGCGCCGTGTTCCGCACCATTCCGTCGAAAGTGCTGAGCATGGAAGACCTCGCCATGGGCGATGTTTTCCGCAAGATCACGGACGCGCCGCGCGGGCTGGTGCTGGTCACCGGGCCGACCGGCTCCGGCAAATCGACCACGCTGGCGGCGATGATCGATTACCTCAACACCCATCGCCATCACCACATCCTCACCATTGAGGACCCCATCGAGTTCGTCCATGAATCGCGCAAATGCCTGATCAATCAGCGCGAAGTCCATCGCGATACGCGCAGCTTCGCCACCGCGCTGCGTTCGGCCTTGCGTGAAGACCCGGACGTGATTCTGGTCGGCGAAATGCGTGATCTGGAAACCATTCGCCTGGCGCTGACCGCCGCCGAGACCGGGCATCTGGTATTCGGCACCCTGCACACGACCTCGGCGGCGAAGACCATCGACCGCGTGGTGGATGTGTTCCCCGGCGACGAGAAGTCGATGGTGCGTTCGATGCTGTCGGAGTCGTTGCTGGCGGTGGTGTCGCAGACATTGATCAAGAAGATCGGCGGCGGGCGGGTGGCGGCGCATGAAATCATGCTCGGGACATCGGCGATCCGTAACCTCATTCGCGAGGACAAGGTGGCGCAGATGTATTCAGCGATTCAGACGGGCGGGTCGCTGGGGATGCAGACACTCGATATGTGCCTGAAAGATCTGGTGACCAAGGGCCTGATCAGCCGCGAGCATGCGCGAGAGAAGGCGCGCACCCCGGATAACTTCTGAGGGTCGGTGGTGCGGCTGCCGGCCCCTTCGCGAGCAGGCTCGCTCCCACATCAAACCGCATTCCTTCAGCTGGAATGCATTCTTCTGTGGGAGCGAGCCTGCTCGCGAAGGTGGCGGTACTGCTTGAGCAGATTTCCGGATCAGTCAGCTCAGCGCTGGACTACGCGCAGTTGCTGTTGTTCTTTCGGCAACACGCGCTTGGCCACGACGTAATGCTTTTCCCAGTACGGCTTGTTCAGCGTGTCGATGCTCACCGCTTTGCCACGGCGCGGGGCGTGGATGAAGCGGTCGTTGCCCAGGTAGATGGCAACGTGGTTGACCCGACGGCTCTTGATGTTGAAGAAAATCAGATCGCCCGGCTTCAGATCCTTGCGCTCGACTTTCTCGCCGTGACCGCTGGCCATGGCGTTGGAGGTGCGTGGCAGGTCGAAAGTAGCGTCGTTGAACGCGTATTTCACCAGACCGCTGCAATCGAAGCCTTTACTTGGGCTGCTGCCGCCCCAACGATAAGGTGTACCGAGGACGTTTACCGCACGGCTCAGCACATTGCTGCTTTCCTTGCTCGCCATCGGTGGCACCAGCTTGCTGCGGCTCTTGCTGCTCAGCGTGGTGGTCTTGCTCTTGCTGCTTTTGCTCGAAGGAGCCGAAGCATGGGATTTAGGGGTGAAGCCGTTGACGTTGGGAAGACGTTGCTCACGATTGGTGGCGTGGGCGGCCAGTGGCATTAATAGGCAAATAGTCAGCCATGTCTTGAAAAATGGTCGCATTAGGCGTGGCTCATAAGTGATAGCGCGCAACTTTATAACAGCTTTTTTTGTCGTTCCGAGGCCGTTCATCGATTCATTCCGCCGGCTACGGAACCAAAAACGCTCAAAAAGTACGCAATTGTCCGACAGAAGTCAGGTTCTACAAGGGTTTCGCGCTAGCAACGGTAACATTTGCCATACGTCGGCCACCTGTAAAAAAGTCACAAAGAAATGAAGAATATTTATCTATCGAGTGCAATGAGGTCTTAATGAACAGCTATCAGCTACCCCGCGTGAAAGAAAAAGACACTCACAGCAAAGTCATCGGCTACCTGCTGTGGATTTTCGGATTCACTGGCGCGCACCGCTTTTACTACGGCAAACCGGTGACCGGGACGATCTGGTTCTTCACCTTCGGTTTGCTGGGGATTGGCTGGCTGATCGACCTGTTTCTGATCCCGGCGATGGATCGCGAAGCGGACCTGCGCTTTGCCGCCGGGCCGATCGAGTACAACGTCGCGTGGATTCTGCTGACCTTCCTCGGTGTGTTCGGCGTGCACCGCATGTACCAGGGCAAATGGATCAGCGGCTTGCTGTATCTGCTGACCGGCGGGTTGTTCTTTATTGGCGTGCTGTATGACTTCTGGACGCTGAACGATCAGGTGTCGGTGCGCAACGCGCAGAATCGCGGCGCCATCCAGTAAGCTTTCGCGAGCAGGCTCGCTCCCACAGGAATCACCGCAATACCTGTGGGAGCGAGCCTGCTCGCGAAGGGGTCAACTGGCTATCAAGCCTGGTGCGTAATCCGCCCATCCACCAGCGTATAGCGCACCACGCCCGGCAGACTATGCCCGATGAACGGGCAGTTCTCGCCCTTCGACAGCCATTGTTCACCGGCCACCGTCGATGACTTCGGATCGAACAGCACGATATCCGCCGCACCGCCCACCGCCAGTTTGCCCGCAGGCAGGCGCAGCGCTTCGGCCGGTCCTGCGCTGAGACGTGCCAGCAGCGTCGGCAAGTCGAGCAAACCATCCTCAACCAGCGTCATCGCCAGCGGCAGCAGCAACTCAACACTGCTGATGCCCGGCTCGGTGGCGCCGAACGGGGCCAGTTTGGCGTCGCGCTCGTGGGGCTGGTGATGGCTGGAGATCGCCGAAACCACCCCGGACTTCACTGCCTCAAGCAGGCCATCGCGGTCGGCGCGGGTGCGCAGCGGCGGTTGCACGTGGTAGAGGCTGTTGAAGTCGATCAGGGCTTCGTCAGTCAGGATCAGCTGATACAACGCAACATCCGCCGTTACCTTCAAGCCACGGGCCTGGGCCTGGGCAATCAGCGCCACACCGCGCGCACTGGTCAGCTGGCTGAAATGCGCACGCACGCCGGTCTGCTCGACCAGCAGCAGATCGCGAGCCAGCGCCACGGTTTCGGCGGTTTCCGGGATGCCCGGCAGGCCAAGGAAACTGGCGACCGCGCCTTCGTGGGCCAGACCGCCCTCGGCCAGATCGTGATCCTGCGAGTTGAAGATCACCGTCAGGTCGAAAGTCGCCGCATATTCCAGCGCCCGGCACAGGGTGCGAGTGTTGCGGAAGCTTTCCAGACCGTTGCCGAACGCCACGCACCCGGCGTCGCGCAGGGCCACCAGTTCGGCCAATTGCTCACCGTCCAGTCCTTTGCTCAGCGCGCCGATCGGGAACACCTTGGTGTTGCCGGCTTCGCGGGCGCGGTCGAGGATCAGTTCGGCGACGGCTGAGGTGTCGAGCACCGGTCTGGTCTTCGGTGGGCAGCACAGGCTGGTCACGCCACCGGCAGCGGCGGCGCGGGTTTCGCTGACGATCGAGCCTTTGCGGCTGTAACCCGGCTCGCGCAGGGCGACATTGAGATCGACCAGGCCAGGTGCGGCGACCAGACCTTGGGCATCGATGGTTTCTACTGCGCTGAAACCGGCCGGTGCGGCGCCGAGGGCGACGATCTTGCAGGCTTCAACGTGGATGTCGGTGATTTGATCCAGGCCGCTGCTGGGATCGATAACGCGTGCGCCGAGAATGCTGAGCTTCACTGGGCGTTCTCCTGCTCGAATTGACGTTGCGCAGTCTGCCCGCTCATGGCCATGGACAGCACAGCCATACGAATCGCGATGCCGTAGGTCACTTGATTGAGGATCACCGAGTGCGGGCCGTCGGCCACCGCCGACTCGATCTCCACGCCACGATTGATCGGCCCCGGGTGCATGACGATGCAATCGGGTTTGGCCCCGGCCAGACGCGCGGTGGTCAGGCCGAACAGGCGATAGAATTCGCCTTCGCTGGGCAGCAGGCCGCCGGTCATGCGCTCGCGCTGCAGGCGCAGCATGATCACCACGTCGACGTCTTTCAGGCCTTCAGCCATGTCGGTGTAGACCTTGACGCCGTATTGCTCGATGCCGATCGGCAGCAGGGTTTTCGGCGCGATCACGCGGATATCCGGGCAGCCGAGGGTTTTCAGCGCGAGCATGTTCGAGCGCGCCACCCGCGAATGCAGGATGTCGCCGACGATCGCCACCGAGAGGTTTTCGAAACCGCCCTTGTGCCGACGGATGGTGAGCATGTCGAGCATGCCTTGGGTCGGGTGCGCATGCCGGCCGTCGCCGCCGTTGATGATCGCCACCTGCGGGCAGACATGCTCGGCGATGAAGTGCGCCGCGCCCGAGTCGCCGTGGCGCACGACGAACATGTCGGCAGCCATCGCTTCAAGGTTGCGCAGGGTATCGAGCAGCGTTTCGCCCTTGCTCGCCGACGATGTCGACACGTTCAGGGTGATCACGTCTGCCGACAGCCGCTGGGCCGCCAGTTCAAACGTGGTGCGGGTGCGCGTGGAGTTTTCGAAGAACACGTTGCACACGGTCTTGCCGCGCAGCAACGGGACCTTCTTCACCGCCCGGGCGCCGACTTCAAGGAACGAGTCGGCAGTGTCGAGGATTTCCGTCAGCAACTCGCGGCGCAGGCCGTCGAGCGAGAGGAAGTGGCGCAGCTGGCCCTGATCATTGAGCTGCAGCGGGCGCTTGGTATCTAGAGGCGTCATCGCGAGGGGGACTCTCAATAGGGCGGATTAAAGGGTGACGTCTTGCAGTTCGAGCGTCAGCGGCTCGGGGCCGGACAACTTGACCCGCTGGTTGCCGGCCAGGGTCAGGGTGGCGCCGACCACGTTCGGGCGGATCGGCAGTTCGCCGGCGTCCAGGTCCAGCAGGCAGACCAGGGTGACGCTGGCCGGGCGGCCGTAATCGAACAGTTCATTCATGGCGGCGCGGATAGTCCGACCGCTCATCAGCACGTCGTCGATCAGCACCAGATGCTGGCCTTCGATCTCGAAGGGCAGGGCGGACGGGCGCACTTGCGGGTGAAGGCCGTTCTGGCTGAAGTCATCGCGATAGAAGGACACATCCAGCGTGCCCAGTGGCGCATCGCTGTTCAGTTCCTTGAGCAGCGCCTGCGCGACCCAGATGCCGCCGGTGCGGATGCCGATGTAACGCGGTTCGCTGATGTCACGCTGGGCAAGGTGCGCCTTGAGGCGGGTCGCCATCTGGCTGATCAGATCGGCGGGATTGGGCAGGCTCATGGTTGCTCCTTCGTGATTCCGCGCTGCGTCCTGCCGGACGAAGCTCGGTTTATAACCAAAAGAAAAGCGCCGAAGCGCTTGTCAGGATTCAAACAATGCAGTGTTTTCATCGAGCCAGCCCTGCAGCAGCAGGGCGGCGGCGATGGCGTCCACCGGGTTGTCGCGGTAACTGCCTTTCTGCCCGCCACGCACCAGTCGCTCGCCCTTGGCTTCGAAAGTGGTCAGGCGTTCGTCGTGGGTATAGAAGGGCAGGTTGTAGCGGCCGTTGAGGCGGCGGGCGAATTTCTCGGCGCGCACGCACATGTCGCTCGGCGTGCCGTCCATGTTCAGCGGCAGGCCGACCACCACGGCGTCGGGTTTCCATTCTTTTATCAGCGCTTCGACCTGATCCCAGTTCGGCACGCCGTTCTGCGCTTTCAAAGTGCACAGCTCGCGGGCCTGGCCGGTGATGACCTGGCCGACCGCGACGCCGATCTGTTTGGTGCCGTAGTCGAAGCCGAGAATCAGGCGCAGGGCCATCAGGCGTGACCTGCCTGGCTGGTGAGCAGATTGAGGTCGATGCCCAAGTGCCGCGCTGCTGCTTCCAGGCGCAATTCGCTGCGGGTGTTGAACAGGATGTCGGCGTTGAACGGGCAGGTCAGCCAGGCGTTGTCGGCCAGTTCGGCTTCCAGTTGCCCGGCTTCCCAGCCGGCGTAACCGAGGGTGATCAGGCTCTGCGTGGGGCCGACGCCGTCAGCGATGGCGAACAGCACGTCCTGCGAAGTCGACAGGGCCAGGTCGCCGTCCAGCTGCGCGGTGGCCTGGAAGGTCTGGCCCGCCGGGTGCAGGACGAAACCGCGATCGGTCTGCACCGGCCCGCCGATGAAGATCGGCACATCCTGGCAGCGTGCCGGCGGCTCTATGTCCGGGCGCAGCTGTTCGAGGATGTCGGCCAGGTTCAAGTCTTGCGGCCTGTTGACCACCAGCCCCATCGCGCCATTGGCCGTGTGCTCGACGATGTAGGTCAAGGTGTGGGCAAAGTTCGGGTCGGCCATGTGTGGCATGGCGATCAGGAAATGATGCTTGAGGTAGCTGGGGCTGACGTTTTTCATGAGCGCTAGTGTGGCGTCGAAGGGGCAAACTGACAAGCTGAGGCTTTAAAAGATCGCAGCCTTCGGCAGCTCCTACAGGGTGTACGCAGGCCCACTGTAGGAGCTGCCGAAGGCTGCGATCTTTTGATTTTGCTCTTAATTGCTGGAGAGCTTGTCGCCCCGGGCAAATTTCCAGGTGCGAATGATTTCCAGGCGGTCGATGTCCGACAGATCGCCGGTAAACGGTGCAAAAGGCGCGGCCAGGCGGACGATGCGCTGCGCCGCCTGATCGAGCAGCGGCTGGCCGGAGGATTCGAGCACCAGCACCTCATACAGCGAACCGTCGCGGTTGATCGAGACCATCAGGCGCAAATTGCCGTAGATCTGCTTGCGCCGTGCTTCTTCGGGGTAGTTGAGGTTGCCGATGCGCTCGACCTTCTTGCGCCAGTCGTCCTTGTACCAGGCGCCCTTGTCGCGCATGGTCGAGGCCGCGCTCAAACGGTGGATGCGCGGGCGTTTGGCGTACAGCTGTTGTTCCTTGGCCAGCTCCGCCTCGAGGCTGGCGATGTCGCTGGACAACTGCGAGCTGTCGAACACCGGCGCGTCGACGGTCGGTTTGACTTCGGTTTTGCTTTCTTCTTTCTTGGTCGGCGCCTTTTTCGGTTTCGGCGCGACGGTGGTCACCGCTGCCTTCGGTGCCGCTTCCTGCACCACTGGCTTGGCGGCGGGCGGCGGGGTGACCTTTTTGACCTGATTGTCCTGGAACGGCGCGACTTCGGTGGTCTTGGGCAGGGCCTTCTTCTCGAGCGTGCCGCTGCCTTCCTGGTTTTCCTGAGCGAGAAAATCTGCCTTTTCCGGCTTCTTCTCGGCCTTGAAGGTGGCCAGGGTGATTTCCAGGGTTTTGCTGATCTGCTGCGGCTCGACCATGGTGAAGCCGACGCCGAGCAGCAGCGCCAGGTGAATCAGCGCCGCGAGAAACAGGGTAAAACCGAGGCGATCGGCCGGGCGCACGCCACGATGGGCGAGTTCAGCGGGCAGATCGGACGGGAGGGTCATGACAGAAAAACCAACATCGCGTTTTCATGGGCCCGGCATGATAACGCAATGTTGGTTTTTAGCTGCAAGTGACATAGAAGCAAGCGACGAGCCGCAAGCTTCAAGCTTCAAGCTGACGCGGGCCGGCTTCAAGCTTGTGGCTTGCGGCTCGAAGCTTGCAGCTGCTTTTCGATCGCATCCATCAGCATGCCGCCGATATCAGTGCCGAACGCATTGTCGATTTCGCGGATGCAGGTCGGGCTGGTGACGTTGATTTCGGTCAGGTGCTCGCCGATTACGTCGAGGCCGACAAACAGCAGGCCTTTCTCGCGCAAGGTCGGGCCGACCTGGGCGGCGATCCAGCGATCCTTCTCGGTCAGCGGACGCGCTTCGCCACGGCCACCGGCGGCGAGGTTGCCACGGGTTTCGCCCAGCGCCGGAATCCGCGCCAGGCAGTAATCCACCGGCTCGCCATCGATCATCAGGATGCGCTTGTCGCCATCGACGATCGCCGGCAGGTAACCCTGAATCATGATCTGCTGCTTGCCGTGCAGGGTCAGGGTTTCGAGGATTACCGAGAGGTTCGGGTGGCCGGCGGTGTGGCGGAAGATCGACGAACCGCCCATGCCGTCCAGCGGCTTGAGGATCACGTCACCGTGATGGTCGGCGAACTCACGCAATACGTCCGGGCGGCGGCTGACGATGGTCGGCGGCGTGCACTGCGGAAACAGCGTAGCGAACAGCTTTTCATTGCAGTCGCGCAGGCTCTGCGGCTTGTTCACCACCAGCACGCCGGCGGCTTCGGCCTGCTCCAGCAGGTAAGTGGAGTAGACGAACTCCATGTCGAACGGCGGATCCTTGCGCATCAGGATCACGTCCAGGTCGCTCAGCAGCTTGTCCTGTTCGGCGTCCAGCTCGAACCATTTGTCCGGGTTGGCGAAGACTTTCAGCGGGCTCATCCGCGCCCGCGCCTGGCCTTCGGCCTGATACAGGTCTTTCTGTTCCATGTAGAACAGTTCCCAGCCACGCTTCTGCGCGGCCAGCAGCATGGCCAGCGAGCTATCCTTTTTATAGGAGATGCTGGCGATAGGGTCCATGACAATCCCGACGCGAACGCTCATTGGGTTTTCCTCGAAATTTGGCTACCGGATCGGTATTGAAAAAGTGCCGCCAGAGTGGCGCCGGGCGGGTTTCGGGTCAAGGAAAAACCCGTCGATAGATTGCATCTGGAGACTGTGCTAAAAAGGCTGGCAGATCGCGCCGCCCCATGGGTTTCAAGGGTTTCAGGCCATTATTCACAGCAAAACGGACAATTTGATTCGCAAAGGCGACGGTAGAACCCTCTTATGGAACAGCAGTCCAGCGCCTTGAAGGTCATGGTGATCGACGACTCGAAAACGATTCGCCGCACCGCCGAAACATTGTTGAAGAATGTCGGTTGCGAAGTGATCACCGCCATCGACGGTTTCGATGCGCTGGCGAAGATTGCCGACCACCATCCCGGGATCATCTTTGTCGACATCATGATGCCGCGTCTGGACGGTTATCAGACCTGCGCCCTGATCAAGAACAACAGCGCCTTCAAGGCGACGCCGGTGATCATGCTGTCGTCCAGGGACGGTCTGTTCGACAAGGCCAAGGGGCGGATTGTCGGCTCTGATCAATTTCTGACCAAGCCGTTCAGCAAAGAAGAACTGCTCAACGCGATCCAGGCCCATGTTCCGGGCTTCGCCGCCGTTTTGCCGCAGTAAGACACGCACAGTGACGCTCGGCCAGCGGGCCGGCAGTCGACCAGAAAAATGGGGAAGACCATGGCACGTATCCTGATCGTCGATGATTCGCCGACTGAAATGTACAAACTCACCGGCATGCTCGAAAAGCACGGCCATGAAGTGCTCAAGGCCGAGAACGGCGCCGACGGCGTGGCCCTGGCCCGTCAGGAAAAACCCGACGCGGTGCTGATGGACATCGTCATGCCCGGCCTCAACGGTTTTCAGGCGACCCGGCAGTTGACCAAGGATGCCGACACGGCGCACATCCCGGTGATCATCATCACCACCAAGGATCAGGAAACCGACAAGGTCTGGGGCACCCGCCAGGGCGCCAAGGATTACCTGACCAAACCGGTCGACGAAGACACCCTGATCAAGACCCTGAACAACGTCCTCAAAGGCTGATCGCGCGATCATGAACGAATCGCTGACCGCGTTCGAACTGCTCTGGCAGATCGACCAGCGCTGCCGCCTGCTGGCAGCCGACCTGCCGTCGCAAGCGGCGCGCCCGGATCGCTGGAGCGGCATCGGCTTTCGCCTCGGCGAGCATTGGTATGTGGCGCCGATGGGCGAAGTCAGCGAAGTCCTGCATGAACCGCGCTTCACCCAGTTGCCCGGGGTCAAGCCGTGGGTCAAGGGTGTCGCCAATCTGCGCGGGCGGCTGCTGCCGATCATGGACCTGTGCGGCTTCTTCGGCCATGAGCTGTCGCCGCTGCGCAAACAACGGCGGGTATTGGTGGTGGAACATGAAGACGTGTTCGCCGGGGTAATGGTCGACGAAGTCATCGGCTTGCAGCATTTCGAACAGGGCAGTTTCGAGCCGCTGTCGATCAGCAAGCGCCAGGGCTCCAAGGCCGAATTCGTCAAAGGCTATTTCCGCCGTGAACAGAACTGGCGGGTGTTCAGCCTGTTCGCACTGGCCAGATCCCCGGTGTTCATGGGTGTCGCTCTTTAGCACGAACAACAGAACCCATGTGGACGCGAGCCATGTGGCGAGGGGATTTATCCCCGTTGGGTCGCGCAGCGGCCCCAAAAACTGCAATGCCTGACACCGTCAGCGCATGCGATATTTTTGCGACTGCTTCGCAGCCGAACGGGGATAAATCCCCTCGCCACAAGGCTCGCTCCCACAAGGGCCATGGCAGGTTTCATAGGCGAGGACCGATGACAAAAGCAAAAACAGGCAAGTCGGCAGAAGCATCGCGCAGTCGCGCACAGATCATCGTGCTGTTTATCGCACTGATCGTGTTCATCATGCTGCTGTTCGCCAACTTCGCGTACCTCAACACCCAGGCGAACTACGACAAGCAGTACATCGGCCATGCCGGCGAACTGCGCGTGCTCTCGCAACGCATTGCCAAGAACGCCACCGAAGCGGCGGCGGGCAAGGCTGCGGCGTTCAAGCTGCTCAGTGATGCGCGCAACGATTTTGCCCAGCGCTGGGGCTACCTGAAGAAGGGTGACCCGAACACCGGCCTGCCGCCGGCACCCGTCGCGGTGCGCCCGGAAATGCGCGCGGTGCAGATGGACTGGGAGCGCCTGTTGAAAAACACCGATGCGATCCTCACCAGCGAACAGACCGTGCTGTCGCTGCATCAGGTCGCCGCAACGCTGGCCGAAACCGTACCGCAGTTGCAGATCGAATACGAAAAAGTCGTGGAAATCCTGCTCCAGCGCGGCGCCCCGGCGGCGCAGGTGGCAATGGCGCAACGGCAATCGTTGCTTGCCGAACGCATCCTCGGTGCCGTCAACACGGTGCTTGCCGGTGACGAAAACTCGCAGCAGGCCGCCGACGCCTTTGGCCGCGATGCCGCGCGTTTCGGTCTGGTGCTCAACGGCATGTTGCAGGGCAACCCGGCGCTGAAAATCAGCCAGGTCGAAGACCGCGACGCCCGTGCGCGTTTGAGCGAAATCTCCGAACTGTTCCAGTTCGTTTCCGGCTCCGTGGATGAAATCCTCGAAACCTCGCCAGAGCTGTTCAAGGTGCGCGAATCGGCGAGCAACATCTTCACCCTGTCGCAAACCCTGCTCGACGAAGCCTCGCACTTGGCCACCGGATTCGAGCATCTGGCCGGCGGGCGCAACACCGACACCATTGGCGGCTATGTGCTGGGCTTGCTGGCGCTGGCCTCGATCATCCTCATCGGTCTGGTGATGGTCCGCGAAACCAATCGCCAATTGCGTGAAACCGCCGAGAAGAACGAGCGCAACCAGAACGCGATCATGCGCCTGCTCGACGAAATCGAAGACCTCGCCGATGGCGACCTCACCGTGACCGCTTCGGTGACCGAAGACTTCACCGGCACCATCGCCGACTCGATCAACTATTCCGTCGACCAATTGCGTGATCTGGTCGCCACCATCAACCTCACCGCCGGCCAGGTTGCCGCCGCTGTGCAGGAAACCCAGGCCACCGCCATGCATCTGGCCCAAGCGTCTGAGCAACAGGCCCAGCAGATTTCCGAAGCCTCGACGGCGATCAGCGACATGGCCGAGTCCATCGATCAGGTCTCGGCCAACGCTGCCGAATCGTCGGCGGTGGCCGAGCGTTCCGTGGAAATTGCCAACAAGGGCAACGAGGTGGTGCACAACACCATCCACGGCATGGACAACATCCGCGAACAGATTCAGGACACCGCCAAGCGCATCAAACGCCTCGGCGAGTCGTCCCAGGAAATCGGCGACATCGTCAGCCTGATCGATGACATCGCCGACCAGACCAACATCCTCGCCCTCAACGCGGCGATCCAGGCGTCGATGGCCGGTGATGCCGGGCGCGGTTTTGCCGTGGTTGCCGACGAAGTGCAGCGCCTGGCCGAACGTTCGTCCGCCGCGACCCGGCAGATCGAAACCCTGGTGCGGGCGATTCAGGCCGACACCAACGAAGCGGTGATTTCCATGGAACAGACCACCACCGAAGTGGTGCGCGGCGCGCGACTGGCGCAGGATGCCGGTGTGGCCCTGGAAGAAATCGAAGGCGTGTCCAAGACCCTCGCGGCGCTGATCCAGAGCATTTCCAACGCGGCGCAGCAGCAGACGTCTTCGGCCGGGCAGATCTCGCTGACGATGAACGTGATCCAGCAGATCACCTCGCAGACTTCGTCGGGGTCCACGGCCACCGCCGAGAGCATCGGCAACCTGGCGAAAATGGCCAGTCAGTTGCGCCGTTCGGTGTCCGGTTTCACCTTGCCGGCGGCGACAGATAAAGCGTGAGTGGAGTGGTTATGGGTGATCGGCACGACTACGTGGCCCTGGAATGGGTCAAGGGCGAAATTGCCGAAACGCTGAAGCTGGCGCATCAGGCGATCGAAGCCGTGCTCGACGATCCGCAGGCCTTCCCCGGGCTGGACGAGTGCCTGGCGTACATTCATCAGGTCCACGGCAGCCTGCAGATGGTCGAGTTCTACGGCGCAGCGTTACTGGCCGAAGAAATGGAGCATCTGGTCGAAGCCCTGCAACATCAACGCGTGCCACACCGCGACGAAGCCTTGCACCTGATGCTGCAAGCCCTGGGGCAACTGCCGCTTTACCTCGACCGCGTGCAGAGCGCCCGCCGCGACCTGCCGCTGGTGGTGCTGCCGCTGATCAACGATCTGCGCAGCGCTCGCGGTGAAAGCCTGCTGGCGGAAACCAGCCTGTTCAGCCCGCCACTGCCCGAGCTGGCGCCGCTCGGCGACGCGGCACTCGCCGAGCTGGAACCGCCCGATCTGCCGAACGTGCTGCGCAAACTGCGGCAGATGCTGCAAATGGCTCTGGTCGGTCTGCTGCGCGAACAGGACGACCAGACGCACCTTGGCTATCTGGCCAAAGTCTTCAGCCGTCTCGAAGCACTGAGCGGCGATGCGCCGTTGAGCCCGTTGTGGCAGGTCGCCTCGGCATTGGTCGAGGGCATGCGCGAGGGCGTCATCGCCAACAGTCCGGCGCTGCGCAGCCTGTTCAAGGACGCCGACCAAGAGCTCAAGCGCCTGCTCGAGCAGGGCATCGTCGGGCTCAATCAACCGGCGCCGGCCGAGCTGCTGAAAAGCCTGTTGTTCTATATTGCCAAAGCCGAACATCCCACCGGGCAGATGCTGACCATGAAAGATAGCTACTCCCTGGACGACGCGTTGCCCGACAGCGCGATGGTCGATGAAGAACGCGCGCGCCTCGCCGGCCCCGACCGCGATGCCATGCGCTCGGTGCTGGCGGCGCTGTGCGAAGAGCTGGTGCGGGTCAAGGAGCGCCTCGATCTGTTCGTGCGCAGCGACCGCCAGCACGCCTCGGATCTGGACAGCCTGCTCGCGCCGCTGCGACAGATTGCCGACACCCTCGCGGTGCTGGGTTTCGGCCAGCCGCGCAAAGTCATCATCGACCAACTGGCGGTGGTGCTCAGCCTCGCTCAGGGCCAGCGCGAACCGAACGACGCGATCCTCATGGACGTCGCCGGGGCCTTGCTCTACGTCGAAGCGACACTGGCCGGTATGGTCGGCACGGTGGAGACGCAAAGCGCCGAAGACGCGCGCCTGCCGACCACCGACCTGACGCAGATCCATCAGATCGTGATCAAGGAAGCGCGCATCTGCCTGCAACAGGCCAAGGACATGATCGTCGACTACATCGACGCCGATTGGGACCGCCAGCATCTGCACTCGCTGCCCGAACTGCTGACACAGGTGCGCGGCGCCCTGGCGATGATTCCGCTGGCCCGTGCAGCGAGTCTGGTCGAGGCCTGCAACGGTTTCATTCGCGAGCATTTGATGCTCGATGCCCACGAACCGGGCTGGGAACAACTCGATCATCTGGCCGATGTGATCAGCAGCCTGGAGTATTACCTCGAACGCCTGAGCGACGACCCGCAGGCGCCCGCCGAGCATCTGCTCGATGTCGCGCAAAACAGCCTTGCCAGCCTCGGCTTCTTCGCCAACGAGCAGCCCGGCGAAGCGCAGGTGCCGGTGCTCGATGAGGTGCTCAGCCCCAGCGAAGCGCAGCTCATGCAGGATCTGCAAACCCTCGACGACCCTGACGTCGTGCAGTCGCTAGCCGAAGTGCTGGCCAGCCCGCTGTCGGCGCTCAACCCGCCGGCGCGCAACAGCCCCGACAGCCTGATGCCGCCGCCGGCCGATGAAGAACCGGTCGACGATGAACTGCGCGAAGTGTTCCTCGAAGAGACCGACGAAGTCCTCGCGGTCCTCCACGAATACCTGCCGCGCTGGACCGCCAATCCCCAGGACCGCGCCGCGCTGACCGAACTGCGCCGGGCTTTCCATACCTTGAAGGGCAGCGGGCGCATGGTCCGCGCGTTGGTCCTTGGCGAGCTGGCCTGGGCGGTGGAAAACCTGCTCAACCGCGTGCTCGAACAAAGCGTCGAGCCCGGCGCGGTGCTGCGCCAATTGCTCGGCGACACCGTGTTGCTGCTGCCCGAGCTGATCAACGAATTCGCCACCCAGCGTCAGCGCCAGCGCAACGATGTCGACCAACTCGCCGCCCGCGCCCACGCGTTGGCCAAAGGCGATGAGCCGCTGGCTGCCGAAGACACCGACGACGTCGCCGCGCTTGATCCGCTGCTGTTGGAAATCTTCCGCAAAGAAGCCGAAACCCACCTCGCCAGCCTCAACCGTTTCCTCGATCAGGCCGCCGAACAGGTGCCGTTGCCGACCAGCGACGAACTGCAACGGGCGCTGCACACGCTCAAGGGCAGTGCCTCGATGGCCGGCGTATTGCCGATGGCCGAACTGGCGGCTTCGCTGGATCAACTGGCCCGCGAGTTCAAGGCGCACCAGTTGCCGCTGGATCTGGACGAGGTCGAATTGCTGCTCGAAGCCGAGGGCCTGTTCCGCGTCGGCCTGCGCCAGCTCAAACACGATCCGCTGGCGCCGATTGTCGGTGCGCAGTCGCTGATCAAGCGCACCGAGGCGCTGCTCGCCGAGCGCCTGCAAGCCAGCACCGATGGCGCTGACAGCGGCCTGCGCCTCAAGCGCGATCCGCAACTGATCAACAACTTCCTCGCCCAAGGCATGGACATCCTCCTCGACGCCGAAAACCTCTTGCAGCGCTGGCAGCAGCACCCCGGCGAACGCCAGGAACTCAGCGCCTTGCTCGATGAGCTGACCACTCTGGGCGAAGGCGCGCATCTGGCCGATCTGCAGGCGGTCGATGGCCTCTGCGAAGCCTTGCTCGACCTGTATGGCGCGGTGGAAGAAAGCAGCCTGGCGGTCAGTGAGCGCTTTTTCCACGAGGCGCAACTGGCCCACGAAGCGCTGATCAACATGCTCGACGAACTCGCTGCCGGCCAGGAAATCACCGCGCAACCGGAGCGGATTCGTGCCTTGCAGGAACTGCTCGATGAAGGCCTCGACCCGGCGGCGATGGGCCTGATTCGCAGCGATGGCAGCCGCACTTTGGACATTCGCGAACTGGGCAGCGCCACCGCGCAATTGCAGCAATCGGTTGCCGCCCTCGAGCCTGACGACGAGATCGTGGAAATCTTCCTCGAAGAGGCGGTGGACATTCTCGACAGCGCCGGGCAAGCCTTGCAGCGCTGGCGCAAGGACCCGGACAACGCCGCGCCGCTGTCGTCATTGCAGCGCGACTTGCACACGCTGAAGGGCGGCGCGCGCATGGCCGAAGTCGAGGCCGTCGGCGACCTTGCCCAGGAACTGGAAAACCTCTACGAAGGGCTGGTCGATCGACGCTACAACCACAGCACCGCGCTCGAAGGTTTGTTGCAGCACAGTCATGAGCGGTTGGCGCTGATGCTGGAGCAACTGCAAGCGCATCAAGCGCTCACCCCGGCGCAGGATCTGATCGACGCGATCCGTCAGTTGCGTCAGGGCCAGGCCGCCAGCGAATCTGCCCCCGCAGCGGTCGAACACGACAACGCCGGGCATGATCCGGAGTTGCTGGAGATCTTCCTCGAAGAAGGTTTCGACATCATCGAAAGCTCCGGCGCCGCGCTGTTGCGCTGGCAGGCCGAGCCGGGCAACCGTCAGGAAATCGAAACCCTGCTGCGCGATCTGCACACCCTCAAGGGTGGCGCGCGGATGGTCGAAATCGGCCCGATCGGCGACCTCGCCCATGAGCTGGAATTTCTCTACGAAAGTCTCTCTAGCGGTGCGCTGCAACCGTCCGCCGAACTGTTCGCGCTGGTGCAGCGCGGCCATGACCGACTGGCGCAAATGCTCGATGGTGTGCGCGCCGGGCAACCGTGCCCGCCGGCCGATCGGCTGATCAATGCGATCCAGAATTTCAGCCACCCGGTGCAGGTTGAAGCGCCGCCGGCGCCGGTCGTGGCACCGGTGGCCAAGCCCGAGGCTGCGCCACCGGCCGCCGATGCTGGGGCGGACATGGTCAAGGTCTCGTCCGAGCTGCTTGATGAACTGGTCAATCTGGCCGGGGAAACCTCGATCTTTCGTGGGCGGATCGAACAGCAAGTCAACGATGCGCAGATTGCCCTCAACGAGATGGAAACCACCATCGAGCGCATGCGCGATCAGTTGCGCCGCCTCGACACCGAAACCCAGGGGCGCATTCTCAGCCGCCAGCAAGTCGATGGCGAACGCCTCGGTTATGAAGACTTCGACCCGCTGGAAATGGACCGCCATTCGCAGCTCCAGCAACTGTCGCGGGCGCTGTTCGAATCCGCCTCGGACCTGCTCGACCTCAAGGAAACCCTCGACCGCCGCAACCACGACGCGGAAAACCTGTTGCAGCAACAGGGGCGGATCAACACCGAATTGCAGGAAGGCCTGATGCGCACGCGCATGGTGCCGTTCGAACGCATGGTGCCGCGTCTGAAACGCATCGTGCGTCAGGTCGCCGAAGAGCTGGGCAAGGATGTCGCTTTTGTCGTCGGCAATGCCGATGGCGAGATGGATCGCAATGTGCTGGAACGCATGGCCGCGCCGCTGGAACACATGCTGCGCAACGCCGTCGACCATGGCCTCGAACCCGCTGATGTGCGGCTGGCGGCAGGCAAACCGGCGCAAGGGCAGATCACCCTTGATCTGTCCCGCGAAGGCGGTGACATCGTTTTCGACATCCGCGACGACGGCGCCGGGGTGCCGCTGGAAGCCGTGCGGCGCAAGGCGATCAAACGCGGCTTGCTGGCGCCCGACGCCGAGATCAGCGATCGCGACGTTTTGCAGTTCATCCTCCAGCCGGGGTTTTCCACGGCGGAAAAGATCACCCAGATTTCCGGGCGTGGCGTCGGCATGGACGTAGTCCACGAAGAGGTGCGTCAGCTCGGCGGCAGCATGAGTATCGATTCGGTGCCGGGGCAGGGCGTGCATTTCCGCATTCGCCTGCCGTTCACCGTGTCGGTCAACCGCGCGCTGATGGTGCAGTGCGGCGAGGATCAGTACGCGATTCCGCTGAACACCATCGAAGGCATCGTGCGTGTGTTGCCGAATGATCTGGAAGGGCATTTCCGTCACGATCCACCGAGTTATCAATACGGCGGCCAGCGGTATGAGCTGTGCTATCTCGGCGAGCTGTTGAAGACTGCGCCACGGCCGAAACTGCTCGGGCAGAACCTGCCGTTGCCGGTGCTGCTGGTGCATTGCAACGACCGCCATGTTGCGGTGCTGGTCGACTCCATGGCCGGCACCCGCGAGATCGTGGTCAAGAGCCTCGGCCCGCAGTTCGCGGCGGTGCAGGGCGTGTCGGGGGCGACGATTCTCGGCGATGGCCGGGTGGTGCTGATTCTGGATCTGCTCGCACCGATCCGGGCGATGCAGGCGCGCCTGGCGCAAGAGCCGGCGCGCACGGACATCGACAGCGAACCGCACAAGCCGTTGCTGATCATGGTCGTCGATGACTCGGTGACGGTGCGCAAGGTCACCAGCCGTTTGCTCGAGCGTCACGGCATGAACGTGCTGACCGCCAAGGACGGCGTCGATGCGATGCTGCTCCTCGAAGAGCACATGCCCGACCTGATGCTGCTCGACATCGAAATGCCGCGCATGGACGGCTTCGAAGTCGCCACTCAGGTGCGCGCCGACGAACGCCTGTGCCACTTGCCGATCATCATGATCACCTCGCGCACCGGGCAGAAACACCGCGACCGCGCCATGGCCATCGGCGTCAACGACTACCTCGGCAAGCCGTATCAGGAATCGGTGTTGCTGGAGAGCATCGCCCAGTGGAGCAAGAAACATGCATGAGCACCGGCACAACCCGCGCACCAGCCAGCTCACCGGGCTGCTGCTGCCGCTGGCCGATCGCAACCTGATCCTGCCCAATGTCGCCATTGCCGAGCTGATCGATTACCAGGCCAGCGCCTTCGATCTCGACACGCCGCCGTGGTACCTGGGGCGGGTAACGTGGCGCGAGCGGCAGATTCCGCTGATCAGTTTCGAATCGGCCTGCGGGCAGAAAATCGTCATCGGCGAACGGGCGCGGATCGTGATTCTGAATGCGCTGGGCGGCTTGCCCGAGCTGAGATTCATCGCCCTGTTGGTGCAGGGGATTCCTCGGTCGTACAAGCTCGACAGTCAGTTGAGTTACGTGGATGTGCCGTTGTGTGCGCTGGAGCAGGCGGCGGTGCAGGTCGGCGAGCAGGTGGCGAAGGTGCCGGATTTGTTGGGGCTGGAGCGGTTACTGGTGGATGCGGGATTGGCCCGCTGATCCAAGGCTTGACTGATCATTCCCACGCTCCGCGTGGGAATGCAGCCCGGGACGCTCCGCGTCCCATCAAGAGCCGAACGCGGAGCGTCCGTGGAGGCATTCCCACGCAGAGCGTGGGAACGATCAAAAGCCCCTCACCCCAGCCCTCTCTCAAAGGGAGAGGGAGCCGACCGAGGTGTCTCGCGTCCTACATCGACCTGAATGAGCGAGTCGATTATGGATTCACTACAACGGGTTCAGGTCAGAGTCATTCCCAAGCATCCCCCAATCAGTCCCCTCTCCCTCCGGGAGAGGGCTAGGGTGAGGGTAGCTTTTGAACGTTACGCTCAGCGTAATGATTCACCGCCCAGCTTGATTGATGCCCTCACCGCACACGCCTAACTTGGCTCCACGACAGCGAACCCCGTGGAGTGAGCATGACAACAACAATTTCCCCCGACTCGCGCTGGACGCGGCGGCGTGACGAGAAGCAGCGCCGGCTCGACAAGGTGCGCGGGCTCGCCGATGGCGCGGTGTTGCCTAGCGACAAGATCGTCGCCGCGCTCGAAGCGCTGATCCATCCCGGCGACCGCGTGGTGCTGGAGGGCAACAACCAGAAGCAGGCGGATTTCCTTTCGCGCTCGCTGGCCAAGGCCGACCCGGCCAAGCTCCACGATCTGCACATGATCATGCCCAGCGTCGGCCGCTCCGAGCACCTTGATCTGTTCGAACGTGGCATTGCCCGCAAGCTCGATTTCTCCTTCGCCGGCACCCAGAGCCTGCGCATCAGCCAATTGCTCGAAGATGGCTTGCTCGAAGTCGGCGCCATTCACACGTACATCGAACTCTACGCCCGCCTCGTCGTGGACCTGATCCCCAACGTTGTGCTCTCGGCCGGCTTCATGGCCGACCGCGCTGGCAACATCTACACCGGCCCGAGCACCGAAGACACCCCCGCACTGATCGAACCGGCGGCGTTCAGCGACGGTATCGTTATCGTCCAGGTCAACCAATTGGTCGATGACGTCAGCGAGCTGCCTCGCGTAGACATTCCCGCTTCATGGGTCGATTTCGTCGTGGTCGCCGACAAGCCGTTCTACATCGAACCGCTGTTCACTCGCGACCCACGGCACATCAAGCCTGTGCACGTGCTGATGGCGATGATGGCGATTCGCGGGATCTACGAAAAACACAATGTACAGTCACTCAACCACGGCATCGGTTTCAACACCGCCGCCATCGAATTGATCCTGCCGACCTACGGCGAATCCCTCGGTTTGAAAGGCAAGATCTGCCGCAACTGGACGCTCAACCCGCACCCGACGCTGATCCCGGCGATCGAAAGCGGCTGGGTCGAGAGCGTGCATTGCTTCGGCACCGAACTGGGCATGGAAAACTACATCGCCGCTCGGCCCGATGTGTTCTTCACTGGCCGCGACGGCTCGCTGCGCTCCAACCGCATGGTCTGCCAACTGGCCGGGCAATACGCGGTGGATCTGTTTATCGGCGCGACATTGCAGGTCGATGGCGACGGCCATTCCTCGACCGTGACTCGGGGCCGTCTCGCCGGTTTCGGTGGTGCGCCAAACATGGGCCACGACCCGCGCGGCCGCCGTCACGGCACCCCGGCGTGGCTGGACATGCGCCACGCCGACGGGCCGCAACCGATGCTCGAACGCGGCAAGAAACTCGTGGTGCAAATGGTCGAGACCTTCCAGGAGGGCGGCAAACCGACCTTCGTCGAAACCCTCGACGCCGTGGAGGTGGCGAAGAAAAGCGGCATGCCGCTGGCGCCGATCATGATCTACGGCGACGACGTTACCCACCTGCTCACCGAAGAAGGCATCGCCTACCTGTACAAGGCGCGCTCGCTGGAAGAACGCCAGGCGATGATCGCAGCGGTCGCCGGGGTTACCGCCATCGGCCTGCGGCACAACCCGAAAGACACCGAACGCATGCGTCGCGAAGGCCTGATCGCCTTGCCCGAAGACCTCGGCATCCGCCGCACCGACGCCACCCGCGAATTGCTCGCGGCGAAAAGCGTCGCCGATCTGGTCGAGTGGTCCGGCGGCCTGTACAACCCGCCCGCCAAATTCAGGAGCTGGTAATGCACGCATTTAACCTGCAAGCGAAACCGCTTTCTCTGGCTGACCGCTTGGCCGATCTGGCGGTGGACGCACTGATCGACGAAGCCGATCTGTCGCCGAAACCGGCGCTGGTCGATCGTCGCGGCAATGGCGCACACACCGATCTGCACCTGGGCCTGATGCACGCGTCGGCGCTGGCATTGTGGCCGGCATTCAAGGAAATGGCCGAGGCCGCGCTGGAGATCGGTGAAGTCGGTTTGCCGTTGCGCGAAGCGATCGGCCGCATCGGCCGCGAGGGCGAACAAGCGATGCTCGTGACCACCAACGGCGTCAACACCCATCGCGGTGCGATCTGGGCATTGGGACTGTTGGTGACGGCCGCCGCGCTGCAACCGAAATCCATCGCCCTGTGCGCCGCCCGCCTGGCACTGCTCGACGACCGCTACGCACCGACGCCGCTCAGCCATGGCGCACAGGTCGCCCAGCGTTACGGCGCACGCGGTGCTCGCGAAGAAGCGCAACTGGGCTTCCCGTCCGTGCTGCAACGCGGCCTGCCGCAACTGCATAAAAGCCGCGCCAACGGCCACGGCGAACAGAACGCCCGGCTCGATGCATTGCTGGCGATCATGACCGAGCTGGCCGACACCTGCGTGCTCTACCGCGCTGGCGAACCGGGCTTGCACGCCATGCAGGCCGGCGCGCAAGCGGTGCTCGATGCCGGCGGCAGCGCCAGCCTCAGCGGTCGTCGTCGCCTGCACGAACTGGATCAACAACTCATCGCATTGAATGCCTCGCCCGGTGGCGCCGCTGACTTGCTCGCGGCCACGCTGCTGCTCGATCGCATCGAGCGCGACGGCATTGTTCAGGGAGCGTTTTGATGGAAAGCCTATCGTTTGAATTCCCCGCCGGGCAGCCGCCACGCGGGCGGGCGCTGGTCGGTTGTGTCGGCTCGGGTGATCTGGAAGTGCTGATCGAACCGGGTCTGGCCGGCAAGCTGACGATCAACGTGCAGACCTCGGTCAACGGCGCGCAGCAGCGCTGGCAGCACCTGTTTGCGCGGATGTTCGACGGCACCACGCCACCGGCGATGGCCATCGATATCCACGATTTCGGCGCGACGCCGGGGGTGGTGCGCTTGCGTCTGGAACAGGGTTTCGAGGAGATCGGCCATGACTGACAGCGCAGCGTTGCTGAACAAACACAGTTTCGTTGAACTTGGCGCACGGCAGCGGGCGAAAGCCTTGCTCGACGCCGGGACCTTTCGCGAACTGCTTGATCCGTTTCAACGGGTCATGTCGCCATGGCTTGAGCGCCAAGGTGTGGTGCCGCAAGCCGACGACGGCGTGATCATCGCCAAGGGCAGCCTCGACGGTTTGCCGGTGGTCATCGCAGCGATTGAAGGTGCGTTTCAGGGCGGCAGCCTTGGCGAAGTCGGCGGGGCGAAGATTGCCGGTGCGCTGGAACTGGCTGCCGAAGACAACCGCAACGGCATCCCCACCCGCGCGGTATTGCTGCTGGAAACCGGTGGCGTGCGCTTGCAGGAAGCCAATCTAGGGCTGGCGGCGATTGCCGATATTCACGCGGCGATTGTCGATCTGCAGCAATACCAACCGGTGGTCGGCGTGGTCGCCGGCAGCGTCGGTTGCTTCGGCGGCATGTCGATTGCTGCGGCGCTGTGCAGTTATTTGCTGGTGACCCAGGAAGCACGTCTCGGCCTGAACGGCCCGCAGGTGATCGAGCAGGAAGCCGGGATCGAGGAATACGACTCCCGCGACCGGCCCTTCATCTGGAGCCTGACCGGCGGCGAACAGCGTTTCAACACGGGACTAGTGGACCGTTATGTCGGCGATGATGTGGCGCAGATTCGCCAGCAGGTCGGTGAATTGCTCCAGCAAGGCTTGCCGGCACAGGCACGCAGTCAACGCGCCGAGTGGTTCCTGCAACGCCTCGGCAAGCTGAACACTGACCAGCAAATCGAACCGTCGGTGGTTCGCGATCTGTATCAAGGAGTGCGCTCATGAGCGGTTATTCATTGCGCGGTTTGCACTGGTTCAACGCCTTGAGCACCGGCGCTGAAAGCGTCGAAGGGTTGCCGCCGTCATTGAAAGTGGCCGACGCTGAGCTCGGGCGTTTTATCGCCGTGGTCGCCGACCCGGACAATCGTTTCCCCCGCGCCCGCAATGGCGAAGTCGGTTTGCTCGAAGGCTGGGGGTTGGCCAAGGCTGTGGATGACGCGATCAGCGCCGACCGCGACAACGCGAAGAAGCGCCCGATCATCGCCATCGTCGATGTACCGAGCCAGGCGTATGGCCGCCGCGAAGAAGCCCTCGGCATTCATCAGGCGCTCGCCGGCGCGGCGGACAGTTATGCCCGTGCACGCTTGGCCGGCCATCCGGTGATTGCGCTGCTGGTGGGCAAGGCCATGTCGGGTGCGTTTCTCGCCCATGGTTATCAGGCCAATCGCCTGATCGCGCTGCGCGACCCCGGCGTGATGGTCCACGCGATGGGCAAAGCCTCGGCGGCGCGGGTGACCTTGCGCAGTGTCGAGGAACTGGAAGCGCTGGCCGCCAGCGTGCCGCCCATGGCCTACGACATCGACAGCTACGCCAGCCTCGGCCTGCTCTGGGAAACCCTCTCGGTGCAGCAGATCGAACAACCGACGGCGGAAGATCTGACGCGCGTGACTGAGTGCCTCAAGCAAGCGATCAACGATGTGACCAGCACAGATTTGAAAGGGCGCCTTGGTGCGAGTAATCGTGCCGCCTCCAGCCGCGTCCGCGAACTGCTGAGGGCGCAGTGGTGAACCTGCCCCTGGCCCATGATCTGCTCTGGGGCATGACCCCGGCGCAGTTGCCGGCGGATGCGCCGGCGTGGGCGATCGCGGCGCTGGCGGCCGGGCAACCGGTGGTGGTGCGCCGGGCCTTGAGCGAGGAAGGTCTGGTCGCGGTCGGTGTGCGCGGTGTGTTGCGTGAACAACGGCTGGCGGCGTTTATGGCGCTGGATTCGATTGCCTGTCGGGTCAGTCCCGAAGCCCTTTGTCATGTTGAGTGTGAGCGAGATCTGCCGGTGATGCAGGCGCTCAAACAACTGCGGCCGATGCTCGATGACTGCCGTTGGGTCTGGGGTGTCAGCGGCAGTGTCGGGTTTGAATTGGCCAGTGGTTTTGCAGCGATGCATGCGGCCAGTGATCTCGATCTGATTCTGCGTGCGCCGCAGATGATCGGCCGTGATCAGGCGCGCGAACTGGTCGCGCTATTTGATCAAACTGTGTGCCGAGTCGACATGCAATTGCAGACCCCATTCGGCGCTGTGGCCTTGCGGGAATGGGCCAGCGGTTCGGCCCGAGTGCTGCTGAAAAATGCGCATCAGGCTGCATTGGTGACGAATCCGTGGCACCCGCAGGAGCAGGCAGCGTGAGCAGCCTGTTGGTGTTCCCCGGCCAGGGCGCGCAGCAAGCGGGCATGCTCCAGCGTTTGCCTCGGGAAACGTTGGTCGAGGCCAGCGATGTGCTCGACGAGGATGTTTTGCAGCTTGATTCAGCCGAGGCATTGCGCACGACCAGAGCGGTTCAGCTGTGCCTGCTGATCGCCGGTGTCGCTGCTTCGCGGCAGTTATTGCAGGATGAACTGACTGCGGATTACGTCGCCGGTCTGTCCATCGGCGCTTATCCGGCAGCAGTGGTGGCGGGAGCCTTGAGTTTCAGCGATGCGCTGCATCTGGTCAGCCTGCGCGGTGAGCTGATGCAGCAGGCTTATCCACAGGGCTACGGCATGACCGCGATCATCGGCTTGCAGTTATCCACCGTCGAAACGCTGCTGGCGCAAGTGCACAGCGAAGATTCGCCGGTGTACCTGGCCAATATCAACGCCGATAACCAAGTGGTCATCGCCGGCAGCGACAAGGCCATGCAAGCAGTGGCCGAACTGGCGCGCAGTCGCGGCGCCGGAGTGGCGAAGCGGCTGGCGGTGAGCGTGCCGTCGCACTGCCCGTTGCTGGAAAAACCGGCGCAGGCGCTTGCCGAGGCCTTCGCCAAGGTTGAACTGAAGAACCCGAAAATCGCTTATCTGAGCGGCAGTCGCGCAAGGCCTGTTGCCAAAGTCGAAGCGCTGCGCGATGACCTCGCTTTCAACATGTGCCGCGTGGTGGACTGGCGCGGCACCGTGCAAAGCGCCTACGAGCGCGGCGTGCGTCTACAGATCGAACTGCCGCCCGGTGCGGTGCTGACCGGGCTGGCGCGCCGGGTGTTCGAGCAGGGCACCGTCACTGCCTTCGACAGTGCCCGCCTCGATACCCTGCAAGCGCTGTTGCGCGAGGAGGGTGGCCGCCAACTCTAAAACCGCCGCGACTCAAGCTTCGAACAACAAAAACAACATTCGACGATGCACTTTGAGGACTACAACAATGATTATTTACGGTGTGGCGTTTCTCGCCTTTTGCACGCTGGTCGGTATCTGGGTCGGTGAATTGCTCGGCAAGCTGATCGGCGTGCCGGCCAACGTCGGTGGCGTCGGCATTGCGATGCTGCTGTTGATCGGCCTGGGCAGCTATCTCTACAAGAGCGGCTGGCTCAAGGGCAAGACCGAGCAGGGCGTGGAGTTCTGGAGCGCGATCTACATTCCCATCGTGGTCGCCATGGCCGCGCAGCAGAATGTCTACGGTGCGCTGAAGGGCGGGCCGATGGCGATTCTTGCCGGCACCCTCGCCGTAGTGATCGCTTTTGCCTTGGTGCCGGTGCTGACGCGCATGGGCAACAAGCAAGAAACGCCGATTGCTCCTGCCAAGACTGCGGGGTAATCGCCATGTACGAATCAATGATGAAAGTGATCACCGGCTACGGTCTGATCAGCGGCTTTTTGATTGTCGGCCTGACCATGTGGGTGTCCTACTGGATGTCCAACACCTTCACCAAGGGCCGTTTGCACGGTTCAGCGATTGCGATTCTGCTCGGGCTGGTGCTGTCGTATATCGGCGGCGCACTCACCGGTGGGCAAAAAGGCGTGGTGGATATTCCCCTGCTGTCCGGCATCGGCCTGCTCGGCGGTGCGATGCTGCGGGATTTCGCGATTGTGGCGACGGCGTTTGGCGTGAGTGTCGATGAGCTCAAACGGGCCGGATTCGTCGGTGTGCTGGCGCTGTTTGTCGGCGTTGGCACCTCGTTCGTCGCCGGCGTCGGCGTGGCGATGGCGTTCGGCTACACCGATGCGGTGAGCCTGACCACCATTGGCGCCGGTGCGGTGACCTACATTGTCGGCCCGGTGACCGGCGCGGCGATTGGTGCCAGCTCCGAGGTGATGGCGCTGTCGATTGCGGCGGGGCTGATCAAGGCGATTCTGGTGATGGTGATGACACCGTTCGTGGCACCGATGATCGGCCTGAACAATGCGCGCAGCGCGGTGATTTTCGGTGGGTTGATGGGCACCTCCAGCGGCGTTGCCGGAGGCCTGGCGGCCACCGATCCGAAGCTGGTGCCGTACGGTTGCCTGACGGCGGCGTTCTACACCGCGCTCGGGTGTCTGCTGGGGCCTTCGCTGTTGTTTCTGGCGATGCGCGGGTTGATGGGTTAGTCAATTTAAGCTGCCCTCACCCTAACCCTCTCCCAGAGGGAGAGGGGACTGACCGAGTTGTTTTGGCGTTATACATCGACCTGAAATTTCTAAGTCGAACTCAGATTCTGAAAAAGCCCCCGATCTGCTCCCTTTCCCCCTCTACCCCTTGGGGGAGAGGGCTGGGGTGAGGGGGTAGCTCTTGATTTTGATCTTGATCTAAACCCCAGCCTGCCGATTGGCATACATCCGACACTCTGCCAGCAACGCCAACAAATTCGGATCGCGCTCCTTGGCCTTGAGAAACACCACGCCAATGTGCTGCTGCAACCGGTACTTCTCCTGCAACGGAATCAGCTTCACCCGATTCTCGTACACCGCCGCAATCCGCCCCGGCAACAAGGCGTACCCCACCCCTGAGCTGACCATGCTCAGCAGGGTGAAGATGTCATTGACCTGCATCGCCACCTTCGGCTCGAACCCCGCTTGCTTGAATACCCGCACACCGTCCTGATGCGTGGCGAAGCCCTGGGTCAGGGTGATGAAGGTTTCATCGCGCACTTCCGCCAGATCGACTTCACTGCGCTGAGCGAATTTTGAATCGGCCGGGGTGGCGAGGAAGATGTCGTCGGAGAACAGCGCAATCTGTTCGCAATCGGGGTCGTTGATGCTGTCGTCCAGCGACACCAGAATCGCGTCGACTTCCATGTTTTTCAGCTTGTAGAGCAGGTCGATGTTCGAGCCGAGGATCAGGTCGATGTTGAGTTCGCTGCGGCGGATTTTCAGGCCCATGATCAGCTGCGGCACGGTTTTCACCGTCAGCGAATACAGCGAGCCGAGCTTGAAGCGCTCGGCGGAGAACCCGGCGGCTTCGCGGGTCAGGCGCACGCTGTCGACGACGTCGTTGATCAGCTTCTGCGCACGTTCTTCCAGCACATAAGCGCTTTCCAGCGGCGTCAGGTTGCGCCCTTCGTGTTTGAACAGCGGGCAGCGCAGGGCGTTTTCCAAAGAGTGAATGGCGCGGTGCACGCTGACGTTGCTGGTCTGCAGTTCGGCGGCAGCGCGGGCGAGGTTGCCGGTGCGCATGAAGGCGAGGAACACCTCGAGTTTTTTCAGGGTCAATTCTTCGTCGATCAGCATGGCGCGGACTCTTTTTGATATCGGCCGATTGTGCCCAATTCCCGCGGGCCGCGCAGGCGAGGTTGAACAGAAACATTGCGCTTTTACGCTCAAGGCCCGAGCCTTGCGCGCTGCGGTAACGAATGTGAGGTGAGCAATACATGTATCACGGGGAAAAACTCAACGCCTGGACCCATCTGGTCGGGGCCATCGCCGCGTTTATCGGCGGCGTGTGGATGCTGGTGATTGCCAGCCTCGACGGCAGTCCGTGGAAGATTGTCAGCGTGGCGATCTACGCCTTCACTTTGCTGGTGCTCTACAGCGCCTCGACCGTGTATCACAGCGTGCGCGGGCGCAAGAAAGCGATCATGAAGAAGGTCGATCATTTCTCGATCTACCTGCTGATCGCCGGCAGCTACACGCCGTTCTGCCTGGTGACGTTACGCGGGCCTTGGGGCTGGACGCTGTTCGGGATTGTCTGGGGGCTGGCGCTGATCGGCATCCTGCAAGAGATCAAACCGCGTTCCGAGGCGCGGATTCTGTCGATCGTGATTTACGCAGTGATGGGCTGGATCGTGCTGGTCGCAGTCAAACCGCTGATTGCCGCACTGGGCACGGCCGGGTTTGCCTGGCTGGCGTCGGGCGGGGTTTTGTATACGGTGGGGATTATCTTCTTTGCCCTGGATCACCGCCTGCGGCATGCCCATGGCATCTGGCATCTGTTTGTGATCGCGGGAAGTCTGCTGCACTTTGTGGCGATTCTGTTTTACGTCCTGTAAATGCAATCCCTGTGGGAGCGAGCCTGCTCGCGAAGGCGTCAGGTCAGCCAACACCTTCGTTGAATGAAACACCGCTTTCGCGAGCAGGCTCGCTCCCACAATAAATCTTCAGTGAACTCTGGTTTTGTGAACACCCTAGATCCAATGTGGGAGCGAGCCTGCTCGCGAAGGGGCCTTAGAAGTCACCCCACAGTTGCTGGGCCACCGCCAACGCCACCACCGGCGCGGTCTCGGTGCGCAACACGCGCGGGCCGAGGCGGGCGGCGTGGAAGCCATTGCCTTTGGCCTGCTCGACTTCGCCATCCGTCAACCCACCTTCCGGTCCGATCAGAAACGCCAGCGTCGCCGGTTTGGCATGGCTGACCAGCGGTTCTGCGACCGGATGCAGCACCAGTTTCAATTCGGCTTCGGTCTGCTTGAGCCAGTCCGCCAGCAATACTGGTGGATGAATCACCGGCACCCGTGAACGCCCGCACTGTTCGCAGGCACTGATCGCCACTTGGCGCCAGTGCAGCAAGCGCTTGTCGGCGCGTTCGTCCTTGAGCCGCACTTCGCAGCGTTCGCTGAAGATCGGCGTGATTTGCGTCACGCCCAGTTCGGTGGCTTTCTGAATCGCCCAGTCCATGCGCTCGCCCCGGGACAGGCCCTGGCCGAGGTGGATCTGCAGCGGCGATTCGATTTGTCCGGCGAACTGCTCGTCGATCTGCACGACCACGCGCTTCTTGCCGACGTCCACCAAGGACCCGCGAAATTCATGGCCGGAACCGTCGAACAACTGCACCGCATCGCCCTCGACCATGCGCAACACGCGGCTGATGTAATGCGCCTGGGCCTCCGGCAGTTCGTGTTCGCCAGTGCTCAGCGGGGCGTCGATAAAGAAGCGGGACAGTCTCATTTCGGGTCTCTAAAAAATTGGCGCGTAGTCACTGTGGTGAAGAGCTTTTGTGGCGAGGGGATTTATCCCCGTTGGGTGGCGAAGCCGCCCCAAAATCTGCTCACGCGGTGAGTCAGGAGTACCGCGTGTGCTGATTTCACGACTGCTGCGCAGCCGAACGGGGATAAATCCCCTCGCCACAGGGTCCTTCTCGAACCTTTGGTATCGATCAGCCCGGATCGCGGAAGCCGGGATGGAAGTCTTTCGGCACCGCAACACTGACGCTGTCACGCGTAGCAATATCAATACCTTCACTGGCCACTTCGGCCAGAAAGTCGATCTGCTCCGGGGTGATCACATACGGCGGCAGGAAATACACCACGCTGCCCAGCGGCCGCAACAACGCACCACGTTCCAGTGCATGCTGGAAAACCTTCAAGCCACGACGCTCCTGCCAAGGGTAGGCCTCTTTGGTGGCTTTATCCTTGACCATCTCGATGGCCAGGACCATGCCGGTCTGGCGCACTTCGGAGACGTTGGGGTGATCGACCAGATGCGCGGTCGCCGAGGCCATGCGCTGTGCCAAGGCTTTGTTGTTCTCGATGACGTTGTCCTGCTCGAAGATATCCAGGGTCGCCAATGCCGCCGCGCAGGCCAGCGGGTTGCCGGTGTAGCTGTGCGAGTGGAGGAAGGCGCGCAGGGTCGGGTAGTCGTCGTAGAAGGCGCTGTAGACCTCGTCGGTGGTCAGGCACGCGGCCAGCGGCAGGTAGCCGCCGGTGAGGGCTTTGGACAGGCAGAGGAAGTCCGGGCGGATGCCGGCCTGTTCGCAGGCGAACATCGTTCCGGTGCGGCCGAAGCCGACGGCGATTTCGTCGTGGATCAGGTGCACGCCGTAACGGTCGCAGGCCTCGCGCAACAGCTTGAGGTACACCGGGTGATACATGCGCATGCCGCCCGCGCCCTGAATCAACGGCTCGACGATCACGGCCGCGACGCTGTCATGATTCTCTGCCAGCGTCTGTTCCATGGCCGCGAACATATTGCGTGAGTGTTCTTCCCAGCTCATGCCGTCGTGCCGGCCGTAGCAATCCGGGCTCGGCACTTTGATGGTGTCCATCAGCAGCGCTTTGTAGGTCTCGGTGAACAGCGGCACATCGCCGACCGCCATCGCCGCCATGGTCTCGCCGTGGTAGCTGTTGGTCAGGGTGACGAAGCGCTTCTTGTTCGGCTGGCCGCGATTGAGCCAGTAGTGAAAGCTCATCTTCAGCGCGACTTCGATGCAGGACGAGCCGTTATCGGCGTAGAACACCCGGTTCAGGCCTTGCGGGGTCATCTTCACCAGGCGCTCGGACAGCTCGATCACCGGCTGGTGGCTGAAACCGGCAAGGATCACGTGTTCGAGTTGATCGACCTGATCCTTGATGCGCTGGTTGATGCGCGGGTTGGCGTGGCCGAACACGTTGACCCACCAGGAACTGACTGCGTCGAGGTAGCGCTTGCCTTCGAAGTCTTCGAGCCAAACGCCTTCGCCGCGCTTGATCGGGATCAGCGGCAGCTGTTCGTGGTCTTTCATCTGGGTGCAGGGATGCCACAACACCGCGAGATCGCGTTGCATCCACTGGTTATTCAGGCCCATTTACAGTCTCCTCGAGGCGGCTCGCGTCAGGCGCGGGCGAACAATCGCGCAAGCCTATGCAATGCATCGCGCGGGAACAACCCATTGTGTCGATTGAGCTACTTTGTCTGAGCCGATAGACGTCGCTGGCGGCGTTTTGATGGCTAACGTATTCTTCGCGGTTCTTTGAGTCGTCTGACTCGCAAAACTGCTTTTTTCCCACATGTTTTTCCGGAGTTCGCTGAATGTCTGTCGGTTGGCTGCGCGCCTGTGCGCTGGTGATGTTGGGGCTGTTCAGCGTTACGGCGCTGGCCAAGGATAAAACCGCAATCGTGATCGGCGGCGGCCTCTCGGGTCTGACCGCTGCTTACGAACTGCAGAACAAAGGCTGGCAGGTCACCCTGCTGGAGGCCAAACCGAGCCTGGGCGGGCGCTCGGGCATGGCCACCAGCGAGTGGATCGGCAACGACAAGACTCAGCCGGTGCTGAACAAGTACGTTTCGACCTTCAAGCTCGGCACCACGCCGGCGCCGGAATTTGTGCGTACGCCGGGTTATCTGATCGACGGCGATTATTTCTCCGCCGCTGATCTCGCCACTAAACAGCCAGCCACCGCCGATGCGCTCAAGCGCTACCAGAAAACCCTCGACGATCTGGCGCGCTCGATCGACGACCCGCAGAACCCGGCGGCGACCGCCACCCTGCATGCACTGGACCAGATCACCGTATCGAGCTGGCTCGACAAGCAGAACCTGCCGGCCACCGCGCGTCAGTTGATCAACCAGGACATTCGCACCCACTACGACGAACCTTCGCGTCTGTCGCTGCTGTATTTCGCTCAGCAGAACCGCGTCTATCGCGGCGTTTCCGACCGCGACCTGCGCGCCTCGCGTCTGGTCGGCGGCAGCCAGGTCCTGGCCCAGGCCTTCGTCAAACAGATCAAGACCATCAAGACCAGCTCGCCGGTCTCGGCCATCATCCAGGACAAGGACGGTGTGACCGTCAAAGTCGGCAGCGTCGGCTATCAGGCCGACTACGTTGTGCTGGCGGTACCGCTGCGCGCGCTGAACAAGATCGCCCTGACCCCGGCGCTGGATGCCCAGCATCTGGCGGCGATCAAAGGCACCAACTACGGCTGGCGCGACCAGATCATGCTGAAGTTCAAGACGCCAGTGTGGGAAAGCAAATCGCGCATGTCCGGCGAGATCTACAGCAATACCGGTCTGGGCATGCTCTGGATCGAACCGGCACTGAAGGGCGGCGCCAACGTGGTGATCAACCTGTCCGGCGATAACGCCCGTGTGATGCAGGCGTTCGGCGACAAGCAGATGGTCGATCAGGTGCTGATCCGTCTGCACGCGTTTTACCCACAGGCCCGTGGCTCGTTCACCGGTTATGAAATCCGTCGCTACAGCACCGATCCGTCGATGGGCGGCGCCTACCTGGCTTACGGCCCGGGGCAGATCAGCAAGTTCTGGCGCCTGTGGGAACGTCCGCTGCAACGCGTAGCGTTTGCCGGTGAACACACCGACACCTTGTACCCGGGCACCTTGGAAGGCGCACTGCGCACCGGCCAGCGCGCGGCTAGCCAGGTTGAAGATCTGGCGGCAGGCAAGTCGTTCGAACCGGCCAAAGTGGTTCCGGCTGCAGCTGCAGCAGGCGCGGCGGGTGCGGTAGCGGCGAAGAAGGGCAACTTCTTCAGCAACCTGTTCGGCGGTTCGGATGACGAGAAAAAGCCTGAGCCAGTGAAGGCTCCCGAGCCTGCGCCAGCGCCTGTTGCTCCAGCGCCCGCACCGACCCCGGCACCTGCACCTGCGCCGGTGGAAGCACCGAAACCAGCGGCCCCGGTGAAAGCCGAGCCGGCGAAAAAAGCAGCGGCCAAGCCAGCGGCGAAGAAGCCTGCAGCCAAAACCGAAACGAAAAAGCCGGCGGCCAAACCGGCGGCGAAAAAAGCTGAACCGGCGAAGAAGCCAGCGGCCAAGCCTGCTGCAACGACCGAGACCAAGGCGCAGTAAGGCTTTGTTCACATGAAAACGCGGCCCTCGGGTCGCGTTTTTTTTGCCCTGCGTTTCAGTTCTTCGTCATCCGGTTACGGGACTTACCGGCGTACCGGAGCCTTCCCACAAGATGCTCGGAATGAGGTGATAGCGGCTGCCAGCGCGCCAATTTTATGCTGGAAAAAATTGGAGGCATGCTATGAAAACGCTTATCGCGATACTGGTTTTGATTGCACTTTCCGGATGTAGCAACGGGCAATTTTTCCCCGGCGGCTATGGTTCTGAACTGGCGCACAAGTGCCACATAGACCCCTACAGTGCCGAATGCCTGCAACCGCCGGCAGTACTCCATAACTGATCGGCCATGAATGGCTGGTCAGTCAAAACTCCCACTTGAAGAATTCTGTCCCGTTCGGCAGTTTCCTCAGCCACTTTTGCTTGGGTTTGCGCAGGCGCCCGGGAATGAAACCGAAACGCGCCCAGCGCAGACTGCCCGTGCGCTGGTCGTAAATCACCAGGTTTCCATCGTCCTGCACAGTCATGTATGTGTTGTACCAAAGCGACTTGTCGGTGCTGTGCGTGCTTTCCGCGATCCATAATCGTCGCCTGGAGGGGTCATAAAGAAAGCCGCTGTTGCTGATCACAAACTGCAGCGGCTCGCGCATCTTCTTCGGGTGCAAAGTTGCGCTGTAAGGTTGATTGGCGTCGGCGATCCAGATGATCGCCTCACCGTCCTTGAGCACGAGGTTCCCGTCGCTTTGCAGCATCAGACGAAATCGACCGTTCTCGGATTGCAGGAATTGGCCCGCAGACATCGTTTGATTGGGCGGCAGTACAGAAGAACCACTTGCTTGAAAGGGCGTATATCGCAGAGCCATGTTTTCGTGCCTGTTTGAATAATGAAAAGAAGCATCATTCGAGCAGGTTTGAATTGCGCATCAGCGGTACATAGTTATCAGGGTCGAGTTTCGCCGTATGCGTGTGCAGAGATGACGATGGTCAATGCAGCCCCCGTCATCTGTACAAGCGCTCCACGCAGGAATCGCCTTTAATCCTTCCTTAACACCTCGCTCGCAGACTCTTGATCGTATTTATCGATATTTCAAAGCAAAATTTTCCGCTTTAATTCGATAGATAACTCGCTAGTCTTGGTTCGCAGTTCTCACAGGATTTGGGCAATGCAGCTACGTAACTCTTCTTCGCGCTATGGTTGGGTCAGCATCTTCATGCACTGGGGCGTGGCGCTGGCGGTCTTCGGGCTGTTTGCACTGGGTCTGTGGATGGTTGGGCTGGATTACTACAGCACTTGGCGCAAAGACGCGCCGGATCTGCACAAGAGCATCGGTCTGGTGCTGCTTGGTGTGATGGTGTTGCGGGTGCTGTGGCGCTTCATCAGCCCACCGCCGCCAACGCTGCAAAGCTACAGCCGCATGACCCGTATCGGCGCTAAGTTCGGCCACGGGTTTCTGTATCTGGCGCTGTTCGCTGTGATGATTGCCGGTTACCTGATTTCCACCGCAGACGGTGTCGGGATCCCGGTGTTTGGCCTGTTTGAAGTCCCTGCTCTGCTCTCCGGACTACCGGATCAGGCAGATACCGCTGGGGTGATTCATCTGTGGCTGGCGTGGGCACTGGTAATTTTTTCCGGTCTCCATGCGTTGGCAGCATTGAAGCACCACTTTATCGATCGTGATGCGACCCTCACTCGAATGCTCGGTCGCAAAGCCTGAAATTCAACCTCGACTCAAAGGAAAAGAAAGCATGTTGAAAAAGACTCTGGCCGCTCTGGCAATCGGTTCGGCCGTGCTGTCCGCCAACGTAATGGCTGCTGACTATGTAGTAGACAAGGAAGGCCAGCACGCCTTCGTCGACTTCAAGATCAGCCACCTGGGCTACAGCTACATCACCGGTACCTTCAAGGACATCGACGGCAAGTTCAGCTTCGACGCTGCCAAGCCTGAAGACAGCAAGATCGAGTTCAACGTCAACACTGCCAGCGTGTTCACCAACCACGCCGAGCGCGACAAGCACATCGCCAGCGCTGACTTCCTCAACGCCAGCAAGTTCGGCAAGGCTACCTTCGTGTCCACCAGCGTCAAGTCCACCGGTGCCAACACCGCTGACGTGACCGGCGACCTGACCCTGCTGGGCGTAACCAAGCCGGTTGTCGTCAAGGCAACCTTCCTGGGCGAAGGCAAGGATCCATGGGGCGGCTACCGTGCCGGCTTCGAAGGCACCACCACCATCAAGCGCTCCGATTTCGGCAAGCAGAAAGACCTCGGTCCTAAGTCCGACGCGGTCGAGCTGTATGTTTCGTTTGAAGGTGTGAAAGCGAAATAACTTTCGCCGCCCCATGAAAACGCCCCCGGTCGAAAGGTCGGGGGCGTTTTTTTTGTCATAACACGCTATTCCTTGTGGGAGCGAGCCTGCTCGCGAAAGCGGTGTGTCAATCGGCAAAGATTCAGCTGACCCGCCGCCTTCGCGAGCAGGCTCGCTCCCACAGGGGTATTGCGGTGTGGCAGAGATAATCGAGGTAAAAAAATGCCCCGGCTCTTTCGAGTCGGGGCATTTTTCATGGCGGGTTGAAACTCAGCGATTGCGGGTCAGCAGTGCTGGTTTCTCGCCACGCGGGCGGCTTGGCAGTTGATCGAGCTGCTCAGGCGTCGGGAAGCGGTCGGCTTTCGATTCCTTGTGCATGATCTTCGGCCCGTTGCTGCGCGGGTTCTGCACGGCCGGTTCGCTGCGAGGCTGATCGTCACGGGCCGGGCGGCGATTGCGCGGCGCGGATTCGTCGCGGCGACCCTGACCGTCACGCGGTGCGCCATTGCGCGGGCCGCTGCGTTTGGCCGGTGGTGTGCCGGTGCTCGAGCCGTTGCTGTTGCGCGGACCGTTCTGGCGACCCTGGGGCTGACCGCCACGGGGTGCGCCAGCGCCTTGCGCCGGTGCACCCGGACGACGGCCACGGCCGCCGGCAGGAGCGGCTTTCGGCACGTAGTCGACGCGGTTACCGAAGTTATCGATATCGTCGTCGAGGAACTCGTCCGGGGCACGGTCAGCTGCTGCACGCGGTGGCTGGCTCGGGCGCTGTTCGCGGCTCGGGGTGCCTTCGCGCGGTTTCTGCTGACGGGCAGGGCGCTCGCCACGTTCACCGGCCGGTTTTTCCTTGCCCTTGTCTTTGCCTTTGTCCTTGCGACCACCACCACCGCCGCCGCCATTCGGACCGTCGCCACGCGGGCCACGGGAATTGCGCGGGTTGCGGATGTCCGGACGCTCGCGGGCTTCCGGCTTCTCGGCTTCGATGGTGCTGGAGTCGAAGCCCATCAGATCGCCGTCGGCAATCTTCTGCTTGGTCATGCGCTCGATGCTTTTCAGCAGTTTTTCTTCGTCCGGCGCGACCAGCGAGATCGCCTCGCCCGAACGACCGGCGCGGCCGGTACGGCCGATACGGTGCACATAGTCTTCATCGACGTTCGGCAGCTCGAAGTTGACCACATGCGGCAACTGATCGATGTCCAGGCCACGGGCAGCGATGTCGGTGGCAACCAGAATGCGTACTTCGCCGGCCTTGAAGTCGGCCAGGGCTTTGGTGCGCGCGTTCTGGCTCTTGTTACCGTGGATTGCCACAGCCGGCAGGCCGTGTTTGTCCAGGTATTCAGCGAGACGGTTGGCGCCGTGCTTGGTGCGGGTAAAAACCAGTACCTGTTCCCACGCGCCGGCGGTGATCAGGTGCGCCAGCAGCGCACGTTTGTGGCTGGCGGGCAGGCGGAACACGCGTTGTTCGATGCGCTCGACCGTGGTGTTCGGCGGCGTCACTTCGATGCGTTCCGGGTTGTGCAGCAGTTTGCCGGCGAGGTCGGTGATGTCTTTGGAGAAGGTCGCCGAGAACAGCAGGTTCTGGCGCTTGGCCGGCAGGCGTGCGAGGACTTTCTTCACGTCGTGCACAAAACCCATGTCGAGCATGCGGTCGGCTTCGTCGAGAACGAGAATTTCCACGTGGGACAGATCGACGCTGCCCTGGCCGGCGAGGTCGAGCAAGCGACCCGGGCAGGCGACGAGAACGTCGACGCCACGGGACATGGCCTGGACCTGCGGGTTCATGCCGACGCCGCCGAAGATGCAGGCGCTGACGAATTTCAGGTCACGGGCGTAGATCTTGAAGCTCTCGTGCACCTGAGCCGCGAGTTCGCGGGTCGGGGTCAGGACCAGCACGCGAGGTTGGCGCGGGCCGTGACGCTGGGATTTGTCCGGGTGACCGTTGGGGAACAACCGCTCCAGAATCGGGAGGGCGAAGCCGCCGGTTTTACCGGTACCTGTCTGAGCCGCCACCATCAGGTCGCGACCTTGCAACACGGCGGGAATGGCCCGCTGTTGCACCGGAGTAGGCTCGGTATAGCCCGCATCTTCGATGGCACGGACTAAAGCCTCGGAGAGACCGAGGGAAGCAAAGGACATGAGTAATCCTGTTTTAGTTAGGGCTTGGCCCAATGGGAGTCTTGCCTGGCGCGAATCACGTTTAAGAGGACGCAATCCCGTCCGGTCCAGCGGCGGTTCCGAAGGCACGTCAGGAGCGCTCGCGCGGGCTGGAAGCTGCGCTGTAGCGGGTCGAGAGGCCTGTTACGGTTCCGGGCGTCCGGGCGTGAGCCTGGCGGGAACGCCGGAGTATAACAGAGCAATCACTGCGCGCTGCTTTCCTGCTGCTCAACGGTTTCGCCGCTGGCCGTGGCCGAGCGCAGTGATGCCCTATCGACAGGCGCGGCACCGTAGCGCGCGCTGAGCTCCGCGTAGGCCGGTTCGCGCTTGAAACGCTTGAGCTCGGCACCGAAGCGCTGCACCAGCAAATCCATGCCGGCATTGCGCCGAACTGCAAGAAACTGGCTCTGACGGCTGATAACCGTCGGGTTTTCCGTGATCAGATCGCGAATATTCAGCTCATCGAGCAAATGCTGACCGACGCGGCGATCGGTAATCAGCAGGTCAATCCGCCCACGCACGAGTTTGCCGAAATTGGCTTCATGAGTTGGCGCCGGCTCACGGGTAAACAGGTCCGACTGGCTGAAGTCAGGGCTGTACAGATAACCCGGCGAGGTGCCGATGGTCAGGCCTTTGAGTTGTTCGAGGGTGTTGAATGGATGCGGCCGCTCGTTGGCGTAGAACATCACGAATTCGACGTCGGACAGCGGTTCGCTGGGGTAGAGCAGAGTGGCGTCGCGTTCGGCGCTGTGAAAGATGTCCAGCGCACCGTCGGCTTGACCGGTCTCGAGCATCGACAGGCAGCGCTTCCACGGCAGGAACTGCCATTCCACTTCAATGCCCAGGCGCTGGAACACGATGGCGGTGGTTTCGTAGTCAAGACCGAGGTTTTTACCACCCTGTTCGTAGACGTAAGGCGCCCACGGCTCGGTGACAATACGCAACTTCTCCCCCCGAGCGGCGACGCTCAGGCAAGTCAGAAGAATAACGCTCAGCAGTTGGGCAATAAGGGGCATGGCCTGAGGTTAGTACGCGAAACGCCTGATGAGAAGCTCTGGCATGCATGTTTCGCGCAGACCCCGGGCGCAATGGCCGCGATGGCCTTATTTGCTTGCGGTTTTCAGCAGGTGTTGGTGGACCTTCGCGTGACGCGAACCAAGGATCCGCTTGACCAGGCCGCGACTGAACCAGTCCCTGAGCAAGTGCCTGCAAACCGGCTTGCCGATGCGTTGCTGCTGGTTTTCCAGCGCCTTGTCCCACCAGACCGCTGCACACGCCTGATCGAACTCGTTGGGATGTTCATAGCAGCCGTAAAGGATTTCGCGAATGAACTGACGCAGATGTGCCGGCAGCAGCAACGTGACGAGCTTGTAGAACATCCGCTGCAGTCGCGGTGGTCGAGGCAGTTGCGGTGATACACGTCGGGTGTCGTCCAGTGCAGCCTCGCCGGTCGGGTTGTCGCCATGTTTGGCGACCCAGGCCTGAACCTTGGCCCTGAACAGGTGCTTGCGGCTCCAGTAATGGTGAATCAGATCCGGGCACTTGTTGACGTCCAGCGTGCGATAGGCAGCCACTGACAGGCAGAACTCTTCGAGGGTGTAGGCGCCCTGTGCCGACGGGAACAGCTCATCGATCAAAGCGATGGAGCGGTCGAGCACGTGAGCGTCCTGGCGGTGCAAGCCGATGACGCCGGAGTTGAGCAGGCGCATGTGATCGTCAGTCAGGCCTTTGTCCAGCAGTGTTGCCGACAGCGTGCGATAGAGCAGGCTCATCTTGTTGTCGCCATAGCGAGCGTAGTAGTCGTTGCACAGCAGGGTGCCGGGCTGCACCCGCTCGAACAGTTTGAGCGGCGAGCAGTGGAAAAACGTATCGGTGTCGATCAACAGCGCCGTTTCATGCTCTTCAAGTACCGAGCGCAACGCGACATGTTTGATGCGGAAATGATAACCGTGGGGCTCGCTCCATTTCTGGCGCGTTTCGGCGTCCAGCGGGCGAATGCGTACGGGGAGATGCTCGTAGGGTTGCGGGTTGTCGCTGAAGACCTGGATATCGATCGGGGCATCCGGTGTCTCGCGCAACCACGCCAGAGCACTGGCGATGCTGAAAACAGCTTCCTGATGGTAAGTCTCGGCACCGAAAACCAGATAGACCAGTTGAGGGCGTGTTTTTGTTTGCGCGCAGATCATCGACGACAATATTCCATTTGTGCTTTTCAGTGAAAAGGCCCGGTGAGGGCCTTTTTTATCGCATGGAAAACCTTCAGCGCGGCAGCTTGAGGTTGTTCCAGATGGCCAGGCTAGGTTCGGCCTGGTTCATCGAGTAGAAGTGCAGCCCCGGTGCGCCGCCCTGCAGCAGGCGTTCGCACATTTCGCTGACGACTTGTTCGCCAAAGCTTTGAATGCTTCGCGTGTCATCGCCGTAGGCTTCCAGTTGCTTGCGGATCCAGCGCGGAATTTCCGCACCGCAGGCATCGGAGAAGCGCGCGAGTTTGCTGTAGTTGGTGATTGGCATGATCCCCGGCACGATCGGCAGATCCACGCCCAGCGCCTGCAAACGGTCGACGAAGTAGAAGTAGCTGTCGGCGTTAAAGAAGTACTGGGTGATCGCGCTGTCGGCACCGGCCTTTGCCTTGCGCACGAAGTTGGCGAGATCGTCTTCGTAGTTGCGTGCTTGCGGATGCATCTCCGGGTAAGCCGCGACTTCGATATGGAAATGATCGGCGGTTTCTTCACGAATGAATTCCACCAGCTCATTGGCGTGACGCAGCTCACCGCTGGTCATGCCCATGCCGGACGGCAGGTCGCCACGCAGGGCAACGATGCGCTTGATGCCGGCAGCCTTGTATTCGTTCAGCAGGCCGCGCAGGTCGTCCTTGCTGTCACCGACGCACGACAGGTGCGGTGCGGCGGGTACCTTGACTTCGCTTTCCAGCTGCAACACGGTGTTGAGCGTGCGATCACGGGTCGAACCGCCAGCGCCGTAGGTGCAGGAAAAGAAATCAGGATTGTAGGTGGCCAACTGGCGGGCAGTGGCGAGCAGCTTTTCTTGCCCGGCATCGGTCTTGGTCGGGAAAAACTCGAAGCTGTAGCGACGGTCTTGGGACATGGTCATACCCTTGGAAACAAGTACCTTCGAGGCGCTGCAATCCGGTGTGGTAGCGAGCCTGCTCGCGAAAGCGCTGGGTCAGACAACACGGATGTTGAATGATAAGCCGCCTTCGCGAGCAAGCTCGCTCCCACAGGGAGAGCGAGCATTCAGCGCCTGTTAGTAGCGGTAGGCGTGCGGCTTGAACGGGCCTTCGACGGTGACGCCGATGTAGTCAGCCTGTTGCTTGGTCAGTTGGGTGACCACGCCGCCGAAGCCGCGAACCATTTCCAGGGCCACTTCTTCGTCGAGTTTCTTCGGCAGCACTTCAACGGTCAGACGCTCGGCTTTCTGCGCTGGCGACAGGTCGGCGTATTTCTGACCGAACAGGAAGATCTGTGCCAGTACCTGGTTGGCGAACGAACCGTCCATGATGCGGCTCGGGTGACCGGTGGCGTTGCCCAGGTTCACCAGACGGCCTTCGGCCAGCAGGATCAGGTAATCGTCGTTCTGTGGATCGAAGCTGCCGGCACCGGTGCGGTGAACCTTGTGCACCTGTGGCTTCACTTCTTCCCATGCCCAGTTCTTGCGCATGAAAGCGGTGTCGATTTCGTTGTCGAAGTGACCAATGTTGCAGACCACGGCGCGCTTCTTCAGGGCTTTGAGCATGTTCGCGTCGCAAACATTGACGTTGCCGGTGGTGGTCACGATCAGGTCGATCTTGCCCAGCAGCGCTTTGTCGATGCTCGCTTCGGAACCGTCGTTGATACCGTCGATGAACGGCGACACCAGTTCGAAGCCGTCCATGCAGGCTTGCATGGCGCAGATCGGGTCAACTTCGGAGACTTTAACGATCATGCCTTCCTGACGCAGCGACTGGGCCGAGCCCTTGCCCACGTCACCGTAACCGATGACCAGCGCTTGCTTGCCGGACAGCAGGTGGTCGGTGCCGCGCTTGATCGCATCGTTCAGGCTGTGACGGCAGCCGTACTTGTTGTCGTTCTTGGACTTGGTCACCGAGTCGTTGACGTTGATCGCCGGGATCTTCAGCTCGCCCTTGGCCAGCATGTCCAGCAGACGGTGTACACCAGTGGTGGTTTCTTCGGTCACGCCGTGAACGCGATCGAGCACTTGCGGGTATTTCTTGTGCAGCAGCTCGGTCAGGTCGCCGCCGTCGTCGAGGATCATGTTGGCGTCCCATGGCTGGCCATCCTTGAGGATGGTCTGCTCCAGGCACCACTCGTACTCTTCTTCAGTCTCGCCTTTCCAGGCGAACACCGGGATACCGGCGGCAGCGATAGCGGCAGCGGCCTGATCCTGAGTGGAGAAAATGTTGCAGGACGACCAGCGCACTTCGGCACCCAGGGCAACCAGGGTTTCGATCAGCACGGCAGTCTGAATGGTCATGTGGATGCAGCCGAGGATTTTCGCGCCCTTGAGCGGCTGCTCGGCAGCGTATTTGCGGCGCAGACCCATCAGGGCAGGCATTTCCGATTCGGCGATGATGGTTTCGCGACGGCCCCAGGCAGCCAGGGACATGTCGGCAACTTTGTAATCGGTAAAATCGGCAGGCGTGTTGACAGCGCTCATGAAGAGCCTCCATTCGTAATGTATGCGAATGGGCGCCGTTGTGCGTTTAGTGTCCGGCGTGAGCCGGTCAACGCCCCATCCGAGCCTGACAGGTCGAACCTGCTGCAGCGCCCCTCGGACAGGTGGCGGGAAAACGGTAGCCAATGAACGTTACCGTTTTTTGAAACGGGGGCGATTATAGCCGCCCGGGCTGATCTTCCAAAGGGTTTCTGTCGGCCAGATGAAGATCGCCAATGGCGACCATAGTCGCAGCTGCCTGGAGCCTGACTGAGCAGTCTGCCAAGATGGGCGCATCTTTCGGCAAGCGCTCAGGAGTGAACATGAATTTCCACACCCGCAAATGGGTTAAACCCGAAGACCTCAACCCCAACGGCACCCTGTTCGGCGGCAGCCTGCTGCGCTGGATCGATGAAGAAGCGGCGATTTACGCCATCGTGCAATTGGGCAACCAGCGCGTGGTGACCAAGTACATCTCGGAAATCAACTTCGTCAGCGCCTCGCGCCAGGGCGACATCATCGAACTGGGCATCACCGCCACCGAATTCGGCCGCACCTCGATCACCCTGACCTGCGAAGTGCGCAACAAGATCACCCGCAAGAGCATCCTGACCGTCGAGAAGATGGTGTTCGTCAACCTCGGCGAAGACGGCCTGCCGGCGCCGCACGGGCGGACCGAGATCAAATACGTGAAAGACCAGTTCAAGGATGACGAAGCCGTCAGCGAGTAATGCGAGCCCTGTAGGAGCTGCCGGAGGCTGCGATCTTTTGATCTTGTTTCTGAAAATCAAAATCAAAAGATCGCAGCCTTCGGCAGCTCCTACCCTGGATTGGCGTGCATCCAGAGATTTGCGCCGCGCCTACAGAACGTATTCCCAAGCGCAACGGTCGTAGCTACATCGCCCCCCACCGGTTGCCACGCCATGACCACCCCCACCAGCGAAAAGACCCCCGACCTCTCGGCCAAGGAGCAGCACGAAGTCGAGAAGAGCCAGCCGCCGCGCGCGGCCGTTCTGCATGAAATCATCCGCACCCAGGGCGACCAGGAACTGGAGCGCAGCATTGCCGCGCTGTGGTGGTCTGCGCTGGCGGCAGGATTGACCATGGGCCTGTCCCTGATGGGCATGGGCCTGCTCAATTCGCGCCTGCCCGACGGCGACGAATTCAAGGTGATCGCCAGCTTCGGCTACTGCGCCGGTTTCCTCGCGGTGATCCTTGCCCGCCAGCAGCTGTTCACCGAAAACACCTTGACCGCCGTGCTGCCGGTGATGACCAAGCCGACGCTGAAGAATTTTCTGCGACTGATCCGTCTGTGGACAGTGGTATTGGTCGGCAACCTCTGCGGGACGATTCTGGTCGCGTACGTGATGCTGGAACTGCCGATCTTCGACAGCAAGACCGACGTCGCCTTCCTCGAGATCGGCCGCAAGGTCATGGAACACAGCGCCAGTCAGATGTTCGCCAAGGGCATCGTCTCCGGCTGGATGATCGCCACCATGGTCTGGATGATCCCCTCCATGGAGAGCGCGAAGATGTGGATCATTATCCTCATCACCTACTTCATGGCGCTGGGCGACTTCACCCACATCGTGGTCGGATCGGCGGAAGTGTCCTATCTGGTCTTTGCTGGCGAGTTGCCGTGGAGTGATTTCTGGGCGGTGTTCGCCGGGCCGACGCTGGCGGGAAATATCATCGGCGGCAGCTTTATCTTCGCGCTGATCAGCCATGCGCAGATTCGCAGCGAAAGCGGTGCGCCGAAGGAATCTGCGGATCAGGCTGTTAAGCCCGATCCGCAGTCGATCAAGAAATGATCAATGGTGAGCTGGCTCAGGCACGCTGGCCGGCTCATTGCGCGTCGCGTGCTTGACCAGTTTGCCGATGGTCAGGCCCTGCAGCAGGATCGACGACAGCACGACGATGTAGGTGATGCTCAGCAGCAGATCGCGTTCCGGGCCCAGCGGCAGGGCCAGCGCCAGTGCCACCGAAACACCGCCGCGCAAACCGCCCCAAGTGAGGATGCGGATGGTGCCGGCCGGCACTGAGCGCCAGCGCCGCAGCAGCAGGATCGCCGGCGCCACGGTAAGCAGGCGCGACAACAGAATCGCCACCGCCAGCAGACCTGCGGCGGCCATGTGCAGCCAGTTGAACGGCAGCAGCAACAACTCCATGCCGATCAGCGCAAACAGCAGCGCGTTGAGCATGTCATCGAGCAATTCCCAGAAACCGTCCAGATAACGGCGGGTCATGTCGTTCATCGCCAGATTGCGCCCGAGGTTGCCGATGATCAGACCGGCCACCACCATCGCAATCGGCGCCGAAACGTGCAGTTCGGTGGACATCGCCGAACCGCCGATCACCAGGGCCAGGGTCAGCATCACGGTGATCTGATGCTGCTCGACGCTTTTGATCATCCGATAGACCAGATAACCGATCAGCCCGCCGAACAACACACCGCCAATGGCCTCATGGACGAAGAGCATGGCCGTGGCGCTGACGGTCGGGGTTTCGCCCAGTTGCGCGATGCCCAGCAGCACGGTGAAGACCACCACCGCCGTGCCGTCGTTGAACAGTGATTCGCCGACGATGGTGGTTTTCAGTGGCTTCGAAGCGTTGGCGGTACGCAACACGCCGAGTACCGCAATCGGGTCGGTCGGTGAGATCAGCGCGCCGAACAACAGGCAGTAGAGGAAACTCACGTGCCAGCCGAACAGGGCAAAAATGTAGAAGGCCAGGCTGCCGATCACCACGGTGGCGATCAACACGCCGAAGGTCGCCAGCAGGCCGATTGGCCAGCGGTAGCTGCGCAAATCATTGAGGTTGACGTGCAGGGCGCCGGCGAACAGCAGGAACGAGAGCATCCAGTTCATCAGCAGGTCGCCGAAATCGATCTGGCCGATCAGTTGCTGCACGCGGTCTTCGAGGCCGGGAAAGCCGAGGACGCTGAGGCCTTGCAGGAGCAGTGAGAACAGCAGGGCGGTAACCATCACGCCGATGGTCGGCGGCAGGCCGATAAAGCGGAAATTGACGAAGGTCAGGAGGGTGGTGAGGCAGATGAAAGCGGCGACAAGTTCAAGCATCCGGGGTCCTTTGGATGAGGGGTGAATGGAGCGCGACCGGAGGTTGGACGCAGGGGTTTGATGGGGCGGGGTTGGCTGAGGGCACATTCGAATGGCGCGTCATGCTCAACAACCCCCTCACCCCAGGCCTCTCCCGAGGGAGAGGGAGCTGACCGAGGTGTCTGGCGAGGTGCATCGACCTGGACGATCGGGTCGATTATGGATTCAGCAATGCACGTTCAAGTCGGCGTGGGTATCGAGCATCCCCCGATCAGTCCCCTCTCCCTTCGGGAGAGGGCTAGGGTAGGGCTCTATCTGACACACCACGATCAGCCAGTCACATTGACCGCACTCGCCTGCCGACGTTGCAGGTAAATGAACAACAGCGCCGTCAGCACCGTCAGCACGCCAACCAGCGCCCCGGTCCACGGCAGATCCGCCAGATCCGCGCCGCTGGCAACCACCAGTCCGCCAATCCAGGCACCTGCTGCGTTGCCCAGATTGAACGCGCTCTGGTTCAGCGTCGAACCCAGATTCGGCGCTTCATGCGCTTGATCGATGATCAGCAGCTGCAGAATCGGGCACAGCGCAAAAGCGAAAATTCCCCACAGCACCAGAGTGATCGCCGCCGGAATCACCGCACGGCTGGTCTGGCTGAACGCCGCCAGAATCACCACAACTGCCAGTGCCACGCCGACCAGTGACGGCAGCAAGCGGCTATCGGCCAGACGCCCGCCGAGCATGCTGCCCGCTGTCAGGCCGACGCCGAACAACAGCAGCATCACCGTCACGCCGTGGGGGCTGACGCCAGTGATGTCTTGCAGGATCGGTGCGATATACGTGAACACGCTGAACAGGCTGGTCGAGGCCAGCACGCTCATGCCCAGCGCCAACAAGACGTTGGCCTTGCCCAGCACTTTGAATTCGCTGGCGAGATTGGCCTTGTCCATCGCGATGTGTTTGGGCAACCACAACCATTGCGCCAACGCCGCCACAATGCCGATCACCGACACCGCCCAGAAGGTCGAGCGCCAGCCAGCGTATTGGCCCAGCGCTGTGCCGAGTGGCACGCCGAGCACGTTGGCCAGGGTCAGGCCGGTGAACATCATGGCAATGGCTTGCGCGCGTTTGTTCGGCGCAACCAGGCCGGCGGCAACCACCGAGCCAATGCCGAAAAACGCGCCATGACACAGCGCCGTGACCACCCGCGCCGCCATCAGCGTCGCGTAGTTCGGCGCGAGCGCGCAGAGCACGTTGCCGAGGATGAACATCAGCGTCATGCCCAGCAGTGTCGCTTTGCGCGGCATATTGGCGGTGCCGATCGCCAGGATCGGTGCGCCGAACACCACGCCCAGGGCGTAACCGGTGATCAGCAGCCCGGCATGAGGAATGCTCACCGCCAGATCGCGGGCAACGTCGGGCAGCAGGCCCATGATGACGAATTCGGTGGTGCCGATGCCGAATGCGGCAACGGCGAGTGCAAGTAAAGCGAGGGGCATGCGCAAGGTCTCTGTCGGTAGTCTTGACGCTTTGATCAGGCATACGCGTGCCAGCGACCGTTTTCGAAGAAAGCGGAGCAGGCAGCTTTTATTGGAGTTTTTTGGTGTGCAGCTGAGTACGGCGTGGTGGGTTGCAGTATAAACAGCTGCTGACACATGGCGAATCAGTAATCTGACTAATCGGTTCCGGATTCGGATGTTCACCGTAGACGCTGTCGTGAAATATCCGCCTGAAAGAACCTTTCGGCCGGGCGCTGCTCTTAGCCTGTGGGCAGGTGCTGATCGGCATGCTGGTGATGAAGTTCTGACCGCTCGCCAATTTCTCCAATCGAAAAAAGGACGACGTTATGACAGTGGCTCTGTGGTGTGTGTTGATCGCGATTTTCCTGCCGTACGTGTGCACGATCGTGGCGAAGGCCACCGGCGGTTTCCGCCTCAAGGACAATTACGATCCACGGGACTTTCTCGACAGCGTCGATGGCGTCGCCCGTCGCGCCCACGCCGCGCAACTGAACAGCTTTGAAGTAACGCCCGCGTTTGCCGCTGCGGTGATCGTTGCGCATCTGGTCGGCACTGCGGAGCTGGTGACGGTCAATGTGCTGGCCGTGCTGTTTATCACCAGCCGCCTGCTGTACATCATTTGCTACCTGGCTGACTGGGCTGCACTGCGTTCGGTGGTGTGGTTTATCGGGATGGGGCTGATTGCTTCGTTTTTCTTTGTGTCGATCTGAAAGCAGGTTCAAAAGATCGCAGCCTGCGGCAGCTCCTACAGAGGAATGCATACTCCTGTAGGAGCTGCCGAAGGCTGCGATCTTTTGCCTTTAGGGTTTGTCAGCCACCTGCGGCACTTGCGGCAGCTCTTTTCCTTTAGGCCAGAGCATCCAGATCTGCCCCTGCTGTTTCATGTCCCCGGCCAGTTGCCCGGCCGCATCGCCGGTGCCCCAGAACAGATCCGCGCGCACCTCGCCGGCAATCGCGCCGCCGGTGTCCTGCGCCGCGACCGGGCGCACCAGCGGGGTGCCATCCGGTTTGGTGGTCGACAGCCATAACAGACTGCCCAACGGAATCACCTTGCGATCCACCGCCGCGCTGTAGCCGGCGGTCAGCGGCACGTTCAGCGAGCCGCGTGGGCCTTCGTTGCTGTCCGGGTTGCGGGTGAAGAACACGTAGCTCGGGTTGCTGGCGAGCAGTTCCGGAATGCGCATCGGGTTGGCCTTGGCCCAGTTGCTGATCGCGGTCATGGTCACGTCTTCTTTCTTCAGCTCTCCTTGCTCGACCAGCCAGCGACCGATCGGCCGGTACGGGTGGCCGTTCTGATCGGCGTAGGCGATGCGCAACTGTTTGCCGTCCTCGGTCTGGATCCGGCCCGAGCCCTGGATCTGCAGAAATTGCAGGTTCATCGGATCAGTCAGATAGGCGACCACTGGCGCTTTCACACCTTTGGATTCAATGGTCGCCGCGTCGTCGTAAGGCTTGAGCACGCGTCCTTCGAGGCGGCCGCGCAGGCGCTTGCCTTTCAATTCCGGGTAGATGCTGTCGAGCGAGACGATGATCATGTCTTCCGGCACGCCATACACCGGCACGTTCGCCGTTGCGGTGGGCGTCAGGCTGCCGGGGTACACCGGTTCGTAGTAGCCGGTGATCAGACCGTTGGGGTTGTCGTTCTCGGCGCGCAGGCCGTAGACATCGAGATTCTGCTTGAGGAATGCACGAATCTCGGCGGCGCTTTGCGGCACATTCGCCGCCGCAGCGCAGGTCGGCCCCCAGACTGCGTCGGCTTTGAGTCGGGTGCACGCGCTGCGCCAGGAACCGAAACCGGCGACCAGATCGCTGTCGGAGACAGCGGGCAAGGCTTCCCAGGTCGCGCTGGAATAGGTGGCCAGCGCATGGGTTTTTGGTTTGGCGCTGTCGCCGCCTGTGCAACCGGCGAGGATGGCGAGCAGTGGAAGGGTGACGATAAGCGGGTGACGCCAGGCCGTGAAGCGGCTGTTCATGGAGTGATTCCTGTGCCGATTGGCCGAGAGCTCCATGCGCTCGACCAACCCGTATTTTTAATAGGGCTATTGGTGTTTGGCGGTGAGCCGAGGATACTGGCCGCCGATTTCCGCGACCTGAAGCCATCATGACTCTGAAACCAATTGCTGTTGTATTGCTGGCCTGTCTGAACTTGTCCGCCTGTGGCGGCGTCGACCCGAATTCGCCGCTGGGTCAGCGCAAGGCCATCTTCAAGCAGATGCTCAAGACCAGCGAAGACCTCGGCGGCATGTTGCGCGGGCGCATTGCCTTCGACGGACCGAAATTTGCCGAGGGCGCGGTCAGACTTGATGCGTTGGCCCATGAACCGTGGAAGCATTTTCCGCAGGTGCGCGAGGAAGATCACACCAGCGCCAAGGACGATGTCTGGCAGAAACAGGCGCGTTTTCAGCAACTGGCCCGCGCCCTCGAAGCGGCAACCGGTGAACTGGTGGTCGCCAGTCAGGTTCAGCCGTACAAGGCCAGCAATCTCGGACCGGCAGTGCAGAAAGTCGAGGATGCCTGCAGTGCTTGCCATAAAGAGTTTCGCGATCATTGATTCCTGAGGCTGCTGAGTACCTTGTGGCGAGGGGATTTATCCCCGATGGGCTGCGAAGCAGCCCCAAAACCATATAACCGAGTTTTTTCAGTCGGACCCGACCAGTCGAATTTGCGACGGCTTCGCCGCCGGACGGGGATAAATCCCCTCACCACAGGGCTTGGGTTACTTATCGATCTCGTCCAGTGCTTCCTGCAGTTCCTTGCGCGACTCGGCGAGCTTTTCCTTGCGTTTGTTGATCTTCTCCGGATCGCCCTTCTTCATGGCCTTGTCGAGATCCGCTTGACGCTGGCTGACTTCATGCTTGGCCTCAAGCACCTTGTTTTCACGTTCTTTTTTCAGCCCGGCGTCGGTGCAATGTTCGTTCACTTCACGCAGTGCGGTTTCCAGGCCTGCCTGCTGCTCCATGTTGCCGCGCGACTTGGCCTGTTCGATCTGATTGATGATGCCCTGCTTCTTGGCAGCGCAACCGGTCAGGCCCGGGCCGTCTTCTTCGGCCATGACCGGGGCGGCCATGACGCCGCAAAGAGTAAGCAGGGCGAGCGGTGCGAGAAATTTCATAAAAGCTCCATGTGCAAAGGCAATCGGGGTGGGAGGGCACTGCGCTGTTGGAGCGTCTGGCCGGCCGTTGGGTTCCCGCCGGGCGGGGATTGCAGGTTCAGAAGCCGTCGATTCCGGCGGCTTTCAGGGTGTCACTCAAAGCCAGTACCTGCGGGTCACGAAAGAATGCGCTCAGTTGCGCCGCGCGTCCCGGGCCGATACCGGCTTCTGCCTGCCATTGTTCAGTGTCGCGTTGTGCCAGGGCCTGCCACGAATCGTCCAGTTGTGCCTGTCCGGCCGGCGGCATGCCCAGCGCTTTCAACCATCGAGCGAACGGCTTTTGCCGCGCGCCCTGAAAACTGTCGATCAGCCGTGCGCTGCTGCGCTCGCCGAGGCCGGCAATGTTAGCAAGCTCTGACGCATCGAGGGTCAGCCAATCCAGCAGGTGTTTCAGACGGCCTGTTTCCAAAAGTTTCTCCCAGGTGCCGCGACCGACATGCTGCATGGCCAGGCCCTGCTTGCCACTGAGCCAGGTCAGACGCGCGAGAAACTGGCTTTCACACCCCGGCGTCGGTTGCCAGCAGCTCAGGGCGTGGTAGTCGCCAGCATCGGGGATGTTGATGTCCGCCCGTTCGCTCCTGCGCAGCACGACACTGTCGAGGCGCGGAATGGTCAGCCCGGCCAGACTGATTGCCACCTGATCGCCGGGACGGATGTCGAGGGTTTGCCAGCGCTTGAGTGAGCTGACGCTGACCCGTTTGATTTCGCGGTCATCGAGTCTGACCGGCAGCAGTTCCAGCACCGGCGTGATCCGCCCGGTGCGGCCGATCTTGAAATTGACCTTGCGCACTTCGGCCAATGCCTGGGCGAAAGGGTATTTCCAGGCGATCGCCCAATAAGGTGCCTTGGCCTGCCAGCGTTCGGCGGGTGGCCGTTGGCTCTGACGCAGCACCACGCCGTCGCTAGCAAAGGGCAGTGGCGAGCGATACCAGTGCTCGCGCCATTTTTGCGCGTCTTCGAATCGGGTGACGGGCTGGGTATAGGGCTCGGTTGTGGCGAACCCCAATGTCTGAAGTTCGGACAATCTTTCCGGCAGCCGCACAGGACCTTGCGGCCAGTCCCAGACAAACAGGCCGATCCCGGCGGCCTGTTCAACATCGAGTGTTTTACGTCCCATCAGCCCGGCGACGGTGGCGCGGGCATTGACGCTGCCGGACTGTGATTGAACATGCGCGCTCAGGCGCCAATAGAGTTCGCCCTGTACCAGCAGATCCCGTGGCTGCCTCAAACGTTGCGGAATGGCTGCAATCCTGCGCGCGGAGGCGGTCCAGTCCTGGCCGTTGACCCCGTCACCGCGACTGATGGCCTGCTGCAATATCCCCTGGCGGTAGATCAGCGTGACAGCCACGCCGTCGACTTTGGGCTGCACCCAGACGTTCTGGCGATCGCGCAGCCAGTGGGCGACGTCTTCGACTTTGTGCAGCTTGTCCAGACCGGTGTGGGCGATGGGGTGGGTGACCGTGCCGGACGCGGTGCGCAACGGCTGCGGGGATGTGGGTTGGTTGAAACAGGCTTGCCATTCTTTCAGCCGCAGTCGGGACTGGTCATAGAGTTCGTCGCTGATCAATGAACGGCCTTCGCGGTGATAGGCGTCGTCCCATTGGTCGATCCGGTTTTGCAGGCTGGTGATTTCGCGTTGGGCTTGGGAATGATCCCAGTTCGGACAGTTGGCTTGGCTGACAAGGGTGATGAGTGCCAGCAGGAGAGCCAGCAACAGGCGCAGTGTGAAGAGCATCGTTGAGCGTCCTTGCTCGGGGGTAATATTTGAAGGGTAGGTGAGGATTCGAAATGCGTTACCGGGGGTGTTTTTCGAGGTGTTTCCGGATTCTGAATTGACGTTGCATGGGCGGGCGCCTTCGCGAGCAGGCTCGCTCCCACAGGGATCTAAAGAATGTTTCAGGCATGAAAAAGCCCCGCACGGCGCGAACCGTGCGGGGCTTTCTAGCAGCCAGGGAATTACAGGCCAGCGGCGGAACGCAGGGCGTCGGCGCGGTCGGTTTTTTCCCAGGTGAACGTGGTGAAGCTGTCTTCGCCAACGGTCTTGGTCTGCGGCGCACGACCGAAGTGGCCGTAGGCTGCGGTTTCCTGGTACATCGGGTGCAGCAGGTCGAGCATGGTGGTGATCGCGTATGGACGCAGGTCGAACACTTCACGCACCAGTTTGATGATCTTGTCATCGCTGATCTTGCCGGTGCCGAAGGTGTTCAGCGAGATCGAGGTAGGCTGGGCCACACCGATCGCGTAGGACACCTGGATCTCGCAACGCTCGGCCAGGCCGGCCGCAACGATGTTCTTGGCTACGTAACGGCCAGCGTAGGCAGCCGAACGGTCAACCTTCGATGGATCCTTGCCGGAGAACGCGCCGCCGCCGTGACGGGCCATGCCGCCGTAGCTGTCGACGATGATCTTGCGACCGGTCAGACCGCAGTCACCAACCGGGCCGCCAATGATGAACTGGCCGGTCGGGTTGATGTGGAACTGGGTGTCCTTGCTCAGCAGTTCGGCAGGCAGTACGTGCTTGACGATCAGCTCCATCACGCCTTCGCGCAGGTCTTTGTACGACACTTCCGGGTTGTGCTGGGTCGACAGAACAACAGCGTCGATACCGACAACCTTGCCGCCTTCGTAACGGCAGGTCACTTGCGACTTGGCGTCCGGACGCAGCCACGGCAGCAGGCCCGACTTGCGTGCTTCAGCCTGACGCTGCACCAGCTGGTGCGAGAAGGTGATCGGTGCTGGCATCAAAACGTCGGTTTCGTTGCTGGCGTAACCGAACATCAGGCCCTGGTCGCCGGCGCCCTGATCTTCAGGCTTGGCGCGGTCGACACCCTGGTTGATGTCAGGGGACTGCTTGCCGATGATGTTCATCACGCCGCAGGTCGCGCCGTCGAAGCCGACTTCGGAGCTGGTGTAGCCAATGTCGCAAATCACGTCACGAACGATCTGCTCCAGGTCGACCCAGGCGCTGGTGGTCACTTCACCAGCAACGATGGCGACGCCGGTCTTGACCAGGGTTTCCACGGCCACGCGAGCGTGTTTGTCCTGGGCAATAATGGCGTCCAGCACCGCATCGGAAATCTGGTCGGCGATTTTGTCCGGATGTCCTTCAGACACGGACTCGGAGGTGAAGAGGGAGTATTCGCTCATCTCGATGTTTTCCTGAATTTACCGATGGTGAGTGTCGCCAGCCGGTCGCTGAAAGTGGCGAACCTGGATCTGGAAACCATTACGTAAGCCTACATAGAGGCTTTCCCCGGGAACGAGTCCCGCAGCGGTGGCCCAACGGGCCAGATCGTCCTGTTCAAACCCCAACCAGAGATCACCGCAGGCCTCCCTGGCCCAACTCTGGTTGTGGCTACATAACTCTGTCACGAGCAGGCTACCGCCCGGTTGCAGCAGATCGGCCATGTGCCTGAGCGCATCGGCCGGAGCGGCGAAATGGTGCAGGACCATGTTCAACACCACGCAATGGGCCTTGAGGCTTGTGCCGTTCAATGCATCGGCCAATTGCAGGCTGACGTTAGCCAGCTGTTCACGTTCACACACCTGACGCGCCAGTTCGAGCATCGCCGGGCTGTTGTCCAGCGCGGTTACGGTGCCGAAACGACGGGCCAGTTCCGGCAGAAAAGCACCATCGCCGGGGCCGACTTCAATGGCCGTGGCTGCACCATCGAAGTTCAGTTTGTCGAGCAGGGCCAGCACGCTGTCACGGTACTGCGGCAGGCCTGCGATCAAATCTTGCTGGGCACGGAATTTCTCCGCGACCCGGGCGAAAAAATCCCGGCTGGCGGCGGCACGCTGACCATGAACCTGCTCGATGCGTGCTTGCACTTCATCGGGCAGATCCAGATTGTCGACTTCTTCCAGCAATGCCGCGTGCAGCTTGCCGCCGAGCAATCCGCTGTGGGGCAGGGCGCGACGATAGAAAATCGCGTTGCCCTCACGGCGTGTCGCCACCAGATCGGCTTGCGCCAGCACCTTGAGGTGGTGGCTCATGCCCGACTGGCCGATGCCGAAAATCTGCGCCAGCTCCAGCACGCCAAACGAATCGTTGGCCAGCGCGCGCAATACATTCAGCCGCAGCGGATCGCCGCCGGCCTTGCACAGGGCCGCCAGCTCGTCGCAATCGTCATGGCGAATGGAAGGCACGCGTAAGTTCATAGGGCTGGCAGTCTAGAGACGGGGGCAAGGCACCGCAAGGTCAATATCAAAAAGTTTTGATATTGCTCGATAAATGGCACTTCTCGGCGGACGGCAGTCTCTACAAACGAATAGCGGAAAGGTTTCACCAAGCGAAACCTGTGCTATCGATTGGAAAAACGCCTGCCGATGACTATCTGTCATTGCCCCGAGGCGCATGGGTGAGGGAAAATGCCCTCCTTTTTTCCGTTTCAGTCTATTCACACCCAGGAGATCAGCGATGCCTAGCCGTCGTGAGCGTGCCAACGCCATTCGTGCCCTCAGCATGGATGCCGTGCAAAAAGCCAACAGCGGCCATCCCGGTGCCCCTATGGGTATGGCAGATATTGCCGAAGTGCTGTGGCGCGACTACCTCAAGCACAACCCGAGCAACCCGTCGTTCGCCGACCGTGACCGCTTCGTGCTGTCCAACGGCCACGGCTCGATGTTGATCTACTCGCTGCTGCACCTGACCGGCTACGACCTGTCGATCGACGACCTCAAGCAGTTCCGTCAACTGCACAGCCGCACTCCAGGCCACCCGGAATTCGGTTACACCCCGGGCGTCGAAACCACCACCGGCCCGCTGGGTCAGGGTCTGGCCAACGCCGTCGGTTTCGCTCTGGCTGAAAAAGTCATGGGCGCGCAGTTCAACCGTCCCGGCCACAACATCGTTGATCACCACACCTACGTGTTCCTCGGTGATGGCTGCATGATGGAAGGCATTTCCCACGAGGTCGCCTCCCTGGCCGGCACGCTGGGCCTGGGCAAGCTGATTGCCTTCTACGATGACAACGGCATTTCCATCGACGGTGAAGTCGAAGGCTGGTTCACCGATGACACGCCGAAGCGTTTCGAAGCCTACAACTGGCAGGTGATCCGCAACGTCGACGGCCACGATCCGGAAGAGATCAAGACCGCCATCGAAACCGCACGCAAGAGCGCTCAACCGACGCTGATCTGCTGCAAGACCACCATCGGTTTCGGTTCGCCGAACAAGCAGGGCAAGGAAGATTGCCACGGCGCCCCACTGGGTGACGCGGAAATCGCCCTGACCCGTCAGGCGCTGAACTGGAACTACGGCCCGTTCGAAATTCCGGCCGAGATCTATGCCGAGTGGGACGCCAAAGAAGCTGGCCGCGCGGTCGAAGCCGAGTGGGATCAGCGTTTCGCCGCCTACTCCGCTGCATTCCCGACTGAAGCCAACGAGCTGATCCGTCGTCTGAGCGGCGAACTGCCGGCCGACTTCTCGGAAAAAGCCTCGGCTTACATCGCCGAAGTCGCCGCCAAGGGCGAAACCATCGCCAGCCGCAAAGCCAGCCAGAACACCCTCAACGCTTTCGGCCCGCTGCTGCCGGAAATGCTTGGCGGTTCGGCTGACCTCGCCGGTTCCAACCTGACCCTGTGGAAAGGCTGCAAAGGCGTCAGCGCTGAAGATGCCAGCGGCAACTACATGTACTACGGCGTGCGCGAGTTCGGCATGACCGCGATCATGAACGGCGTCGCCCTGCACGGCGGTCTGGTGCCTTACGGCGCGACCTTCCTGATGTTCATGGAATACGCACGCAACGCCGTACGTATGTCGGCTTTGATGAAGAAGCGCGTGATCCACGTGTACACCCACGACTCTATCGGTCTGGGCGAAGACGGCCCGACGCACCAGCCGATCGAGCAATTGACCAGCCTGCGCAGCACGCCGAACCTCGACACCTGGCGTCCAGCCGATGCCGTGGAATCGGCAGTGGCCTGGAAAAACGCGCTGGAGCGCAAGGACGGCCCGTCGGCGCTGATCTTCTCCCGGCAGAACCTGCAGCACCAGGAACGCGATGCTGGCCAGATTGCCAACATCAGCCGTGGCGGTTATGTGCTCAAGGATTGCGCAGGCGAGCCTGAGCTGATCCTGATCGCCACCGGTTCGGAAGTCGGTCTGGCCGTACAGTCCTTCGACAAACTGACCGAGCAGGGCCGCAAAGTTCGCGTGGTTTCGATGCCTTGCACCAGCGCGTTCGATGCTCAGGATGCGGAGTACAAGCAGTCGGTTCTGCCATTGCAGGTCAGCGCGCGTATCGCCATCGAAGCGGCCCACGCCGATTTCTGGTTCAAGTACGTGGGTCTGGAAGGTCGTGTGATCGGCATGACCACCTACGGTGAGTCGGCGCCGGCTTCGGCATTGTTCGAAGAGTTCGGCTTCACCCTGGAAAACATCCTCGGTCAGGCTGAAGAGCTGCTGGAAGACTAAGCAGTACGAATGCGGTGGCCCTGGCCGCCGCGTTCCCCTGTAGGAGCTGCCGAAGGCTGCGATCTTTTGATCTTGATCTTAAAAACAAGATCAAAAGATCGCAGCCTCGTTTCACTCGTCAGCTCCTACATGGGGTTGTGTTGTTAGCGAATCTATCGAGAACCCCATGCCTCAACCGCGTCCCTACAAAGTTGCACTCAACGGCTACGGCCGCATTGGTCGTTGCGTCTTGCGTGCGTTGTTTGAGCGAGGCGAGAAAGCCGGGTTTGAAATTGTCGCGATCAACGATCTGGCCGACATGGCCAGCATCGAATACCTGACACGCTTCGACTCCACCCACGGCCGCTTTCCCGGCGAAGTGCGGGTTGAAGGCGATTGTCTGCATATCAATGGCGACTGCGTGAAGGTCCTGCGCAGTGCCACCCCCGAAGGCATCGATTGGGCGTCGCTGGGCGTCGATCTGGTGCTTGAGTGCTCCGGCGCTTACCACACCCGTGCCGATGGCCAGCGTTTTCTCGACGCCGGCGCACCGCGCGTGCTGTTTTCGCAGCCGATGGCCAGCGAAGCGGATGTCGACGCCACCATCGTCTACGGCGTCAATCAGGACTGCCTGACCGGCGACGAACTGCTGGTGTCCAATGCCTCCTGCACGACAAATTGCGGCGTGCCGCTGCTGCGCCTGCTCGATCAGACGATCGGCCTCGATTACGTGTCGATCACCACGATTCACTCGGCGATGAACGATCAGCCAGTGATCGACGCCTATCACCACGAAGACCTGCGCCGCACGCGTTCGGCGTTCCAGTCGGTGATCCCGGTGTCCACTGGTCTGGCGCGTGGTATCGAGCGCCTGCTGCCGGAACTTGCCGGGCGAATTCAGGCCAAAGCCGTGCGCGTGCCGACAGTCAACGTGTCCTGCCTCGACATCACGATGCAGACCGCCACGGCGACTGACGCCAATGAGGTCAACCGGATCCTGCGCGAAGCCGCCACCAGCGGCCCGCTCAAAGGCCTTCTGGCCTATACCGAGTTGCCGCACGCCAGCTGTGATTTCAACCATGACCCACATTCGGCCATCGTCGATGCCAGCCAGACCCGAGTTTCCGGCCCCAAACTGGTGAACATCCTGGCCTGGTTCGACAACGAGTGGGGTTTTGCCAACCGAATGCTGGACGTTGCAGATCACTATCTGCAAACAGCAACTTCAAAAAAACCGTAGGAAGTGCGACCCATGACCGTGTTGAAGATGTCCGACCTCGATCTGCAAGGTAAGCGCGTATTGATCCGCGAAGACCTCAACGTCCCCGTCAAGGACGGTGTTGTCACTAGCGACGCGCGCATCCTGGCTTCGCTGCCGACCATCAAGCTGGCCCTGGAAAAAGGCGCGGCGGTGATGGTCTGCTCGCACCTGGGCCGTCCGACCGAAGGCGAGTTCTCCGCCGAAAACAGCCTGAAACCTGTCGCCGACTACCTGAGCAAAGCGCTGGGCCGTGAAGTGCCGCTGGTGGCTGACTACCTCGGTGGCGTGGAGGTCAAGGCTGGCGACATCGTGCTGTTCGAAAACGTACGCTTCAACAAGGGCGAGAAGAAGAACGCCGACGACCTGGCCCAGCAATACGCAGCCCTGTGCGATGTGTTCGTGATGGATGCTTTCGGTACTGCTCACCGCGCCGAGGGTTCGACCCATGGTGTAGCCAAGTTCGCCAAAGTCGCTGCCGCCGGCCCGTTGCTGGCCGCTGAGCTGGATGCACTGGGCAAAGCCCTCGGCGCGCCGGCCAAGCCAATGGCAGCCATCGTTGCCGGCTCCAAGGTGTCGACCAAACTCGACGTGCTGAACAGCCTGAGCCAGATCTGCGATCAACTGATCGTCGGCGGCGGCATCGCCAACACCTTCCTCGCGGCGGCTGGTCACCCGGTCGGCAAGTCGCTGTACGAACCGGACCTGCTCGACACCGCGCGTGAAATCGCTGCCAAAGTCAGCGTACCGTTGCCGGTTGACGTTGTGGTCGCCAAGGAATTTGCCGAAAGCGCTGAAGCGACTGTGAAGCTGATCGCTGACGTGGCGGCTGACGACATGATTCTCGACATCGGCCCGCAAACCGCCGCCAATTTCGCCGAGCTGCTGAAGTCGTCGAAAACCATTCTGTGGAACGGCCCGGTTGGCGTGTTCGAGTTCGATCAGTTCGGCAACGGCACCAAAGTGCTGGCCCAGGCCATCGCCGAGAGCTCGGCATTCTCCATCGCGGGCGGTGGCGACACCCTGGCGGCGATCGATAAATATGGCGTGGCTGAGCAGATCTCCTACATTTCCACCGGTGGTGGCGCGTTCCTCGAATTCGTCGAGGGCAAGGTGCTGCCTGCCGTTGAAGTCCTGGAAAGCCGGGCCAAGGCCTGAGGCCGCCCGTTTGGCCAGGCAAAGGAGTGTTCACATGGTCAAGTCGTTAGCGCTGTTGTTGCTGACCGGTACGCTGGCGGCCTGCGGGAGCACCCCGAAGGCCGACGCGACGCCAGCACCGAGCGAGCCGCAGAAGGGCTGTTATCAGGCCGACTGGCAGGCCGAAACCAACCCGGTGCTGAACAAGCGCTCGGGGCCGGACGGCCTGGACAAATACGAGACGCAAACCCCGGTCAAGGAACATGGTTGTCCTTGACGGGTCTGACTCTTTAACTCAGGGCTGGCGGCATGCGTCGTCAGTCGAGGAACACGGATGAAAGGCTTGATCGCCGTTGCGGCGTTGGCATTGTTGGGTGGTTGCGCGCAGTTGAACCTGTTTCAGTCGTCGGCCCCGGCAGACAACTGGACGACCTGGACCTGCGACAGTCAGGCCAAGGTGTTGTGGCGTTACGCCGATGCCGGCCAGAAGGAAGTCGACGTTCGCCTCGGCGGCGGTGATCAGGTCTATCGCCTGAAAGAAGAGCCGGGCGCCTCGGGCACGCTGTACAGCGACGGCATGCTGGCGTTTCACGTCAAGGGTGACGAAGGCCTGGTGTACTGGGTCGCCACCAATGACCTGATTGGCCGTGGTTGCAAGGCGCAGTAATTGACACACCACAGTTCTACTGTGGGAGCGAGCCTGCTCGCGAAAGCGGCCTGGCAGGCACTGCATCAGCGACTGCAAGATTGCTTTCGCGAGCAGGCTCGCTCCCACAGGGGATCTGTGTAGTTCTTGGAATTTGCTTTACCGAATCACCAGGTCGGGCCTCAACCCCCGATCTGCATTAACTTGAATAGCCGCCGCCGCTTCGGCAGGCTGGCACGATCAACGACCCTCAACCGGGAGAGACACACACAATGGCACTTATCAGCATGCGCCAGATGCTGGACCACGCAGCCGAGTTCGGCTACGGCGTTCCAGCCTTCAACGTCAACAACCTTGAGCAGATGCGCGCCATCATGGAAGCCGCTGACAAGACTGACTCCCCGGTGATCGTCCAGGCTTCGGCCGGCGCCCGCAAATACGCCGGCGCACCGTTCCTGCGTCACTTGATCCTGGCCGCGATCGAAGAATTTCCGCACATCCCGGTGTGCATGCACCAGGACCATGGCACCAGCCCTGACGTTTGCCAGCGCTCGATTCAACTGGGCTTCAGCTCGGTGATGATGGACGGCTCGCTGGGCGAAGACGGCAAGACCCCGACCGACTACGACTACAACGTCCGCGTTACCCAACAAACCGTAGCCATGGCCCACGCCTGCGGCGTCTCGGTTGAAGGCGAGCTGGGCTGCCTGGGTTCGCTGGAAACCGGCATGGCCGGTGAAGAAGATGGCATCGGCGCTGAAGGCGTTCTGGATCACAGCCAGATGCTGACCGACCCGGAAGAAGCCGCTGACTTCGTCAAGCGCACCCAGGTCGACGCCCTGGCCATCGCCATCGGCACCAGCCACGGCGCCTACAAGTTCACCAAGCCACCCACCGGCGACGTGCTGGCGATCGACCGCATCAAGGAAATCCACAAGCGCATCCCGAATACCCACCTGGTGATGCACGGTTCGTCTTCGGTTCCGCAAGAGTGGCTGGCGATCATCAACCAGTACGGCGGCGATATCAAAGAAACCTACGGCGTCCCGGTTGAAGAAATCGTCGAAGGCATCAAGCACGGCGTGCGCAAGGTCAACATCGATACCGACCTGCGCCTGGCCTCCACTGGCGCCATGCGTCGCCTGATGGCCACCAACCCGAGCGAATTCGACCCACGTAAATTCTTCGGCGCCACCGTGACCGCAATGCGCGATGTATGTATCGCACGTTATGAAGCGTTCGGTACTGCCGGTAATGCTTCGAAGATCAAACCGATCTCGCTGGAAGCGATGTACCAGCGTTATTTGAAGGGTGAGTTGAACGCCAAGGTTAATTAAATTTAAGTGTTTGAAAGAAGCCCGCAGTGATGCGGGCTTTATTTATATTAAGTAGCCAGAACGAAATTCAATCTTTTTTATATCCTAACCGTAGATGCTTACGGGATCGCTCCACTCTGTATTTGAGACCGGCGCATTTTTAGTTGCATAGCATCGAGCTTGAACCTGAATCCATTCACCTGTTTTGATTGTTAACTCGACTCTCCATTGCCCACCCGGCTCGACACGACCTGTTCCGAGGACTTGGCCTGTGTTGGAAACAGCAACGTCAACAAAATAATTAGGCTCGCCAGTTCCGTAAAGTGCGGGATGTGGACCAAGGGGGGGAGCATATTGAAGGGGAGCGATGGTTGCTTTCTGTGCCATGTTGGTTTCTTCCATGTAGATGAGATGGTGTTTGGCTGTAAGGGATACAGTTGGTGCTTGTATCGCTTGTTTTTGATGTTAAGGATTATTTAAATACGCGTAACCTGTAATAGTTGACAGTCTTTAATCTCAATTGGCTATAACAGTCGGATCATTTAGATATTACGATGTCTACTGTGGGAAGAGGCGTATTTATCAAATCCTTCGTTAGTTAAGCCACTAACTGAGCTTGGGTGTTGAACTGATTAAAAGGAAACCCGCCGAGACAGACTGTGTGAAAACGCACTGATGGTGGTTCCAGCAAACGCCCCGACTTGTTCGGGGCGTTTGCTTTTGTGCTCACAGCAGACGAAAAAAGGCGTTTCAGCCCCATCAGCGCCATCATCTGGCGCACGCTCAACACGTTAATTGCTCTTTTCAGGTTGTAGGCGTTCACCGCCAAGGCCATTTCAGCTCTCGCGCCTTCAAGCTGTCGCAGCAAGAAGCGAGCGTTACCAAATAACCACTGTTTAAGGTTGCCAAAGGGATGTTCGACGATGGATCGTCGGCTGACCATCATTTCGGGATGCGCCTGCATTCGCTGCTCCATTCGCTGGAAAGCCTGTTCGTGCATATGGCGCGAGATGTATCGGCGTTTGGCGTCGGTGCACTTCGCTTTAATCGTGCAGCTTGTGCAGTCGCTGACCTTCGCTTGGTAGATCCGGCCTTTGTTGCTGATCTGCTTAAAGATCAGCCATTTCCGCTGGAAATAGCCGTAGAGCTAGAGTTTGAGCTGATCCGCTGGATCGTAAGAGGGACGGCCGGTGCTTTTGGGAAGTGCTTTATCAAAGCCCAGTCGAGCCAGATCCAGCTTGGCGACGTGAAGATCGATAACGCCAACGAGGTGATCCTCGGGGATCAACTCTTCCAGCGAGACCGGAAACAGGCTGGTCTGGCTGCGGGACTGTCCCTGGATGTAGGCCATAACGAAAAATGCTCCGTATCTTTCGATACGGAGCATTTTCTTTGAGCGCTGCGCAGATTGCTAGGTTTTCACACAGTCTGGAGAGGCGGGTTTTTTGGGGGCGGAATTTCTCGCAATGACGAAGTTATCTAAACGTCAGAGAAAATGGCGCTGCCGCGCGCTCAATGGCGTTGACCACATGAGGCGCGTGTTCGCGATACTGAGGATAGCGTCCGAGCACCGTTTCAACCGAGGCAAGCAGGTTTTGAATTCGCTCTTTGGGTTGGTCGATTTCACAGGTGCGAGCAAACTCCAAGAGTCCTTGTCGTGAGGCGAACATTGACTTGTTGCCCGCCAGATCCAATGCCAGAACATCTTCTGGAATATAGGCCGTGGTGTTGACGATGTCGTAAGCCGGCGCCAGATGCGCATCGCGTTGCGTCGGTTCTGAGTAGAGCAATCCGAAATTTTTCAAATGAGCGTCGCCGTTTCCGACGATGCAGCTCAGGGCAACGCTAGCGAAGAGTTGATCAAGCGACGTACGCAAGTGTTTCGCCGGGCAAAACACTCGAACAGCCTTGGCGATTGCCGCATAACTCTTGCTGTACTTCTGGTTAGCCGACAGCCCCATCAGCACGGCCATGTCTTCAAACCCAATCGGGTTGAGCCTGTCGTCGCGATCAAATCGACGCATGACAAACAGCTTGGCGTTGTCGGAAAGGTAAAACGGTGGAACGGGAATCCCCGCCTCTTTCGCCATGGACATGCAAAGGAATTCGTTGATCGCAAGGCCCGGGAATTCGTCTCTTCCACTCTTGATGATCAGATCCGAGGTTTTGGATGTCACTCTCGGCAACTCTGGTTCTTGCCGCTCCGGCACCAGCAACTTGGGTTGAACACCTGAAATGCCTGCCCGCAGGAGGTAACGATCAAGCATCTCAGCGAAGATATCTTCCGTACCATCCCACGTGAGGATCTCTTCGAGTTTTTCTCCCGGAAATTCTTGCGCCTGCAACAATGCATCAACGGTTTCAGAGCGTACGTGAATCCTGCCAATGGGCGATGTACTGCCGGAAAGCGCCAGTAGCAGCATTGGGTTGACGTTCACAGTCTTGGCCAAGCGGTTGCGCAACTGCTCCAGTACGTAGCCTTCTGGCAGGTTCATTTGAAAAACAGGGTGCAACTCGCGCCGACGAAATTCGTCATGCCGTACAGGCATCAGGAGGCTGATCGCCATTTGTGGCGATGCATCTTCGTGATAACGAAAAGTGAAATCCTCGGCATCGCTGCAAAGCCTTCCGCTAGTACCTTCAGGGGTACTGACTTGAAGAGAGGCCATGTTCATTCGAATAAATCTCCAATCTCTTCAAGGGTTGGCATCGTTGCTGGAACCACTGAGAGTTCGCAGTCCAAAGCAGCCAAAACCCGCGCGTAAGCGATCATGCCGACAGAAAGGGTGCCTTTCTCCACTGCGATGACTTTGTATCGCGTCAGTCCCGCCAGATGGGCAAGCTGCGCCTGCGTCAAGCCACGATTTATACGTTTTTCACGTAATTGAATGCCGAGACGGGTAATTAAAAGAGAGTAATCCATGTTGCGCTACCGTCACATTTTGATGTCAATGTAGCGTATGCGGAACATTTAATCTATTTGGCTCAAGAAACCCGCGGTGAGGGAGGCTTTTTTGTGGACGACTATTCCTTCAGTTCAACGAGCATGACCACCTGCGCGATGCCTAGCGCAGTCCTGCGGTGTGAGGTGTCGAGCATGGCGGCGAAGTTGTTGAGCATTTCGCTGGCTGAACCCAGGGTTTCGCTGGCGTTTGCCAGCAGCGATTCAGTGTTGTACTTCGGGTTGGCGAGGTACATGGATCGGGTTTGTGCGTGCTGGCCATGATGAAGGCGGACGGTTTGAGGTAATGGTCGAGGGCGCGTTCGGCGGCGTCGTTGAGTTTTTTGGAATCAAGGGATTCGTAGGGGGATGCGGGACTGTTTCTGGGGTGCGGCGTTGATTTGATCATGGTTCGTCTCCGGTAAATGGAGCCGACACCGGATCGCTACTAAACGAAGAGGGTGGCAGCTGAACGCAGGTTAGTAGACCGGGGAGACGCGACCGGCGCACCCGAAGGCGCTCTGCGTACAGCTACCATCAAGCGCGGGTTATGCCCGACTGAATGGTGCCAGTGCGCATCGCGTAACCACGGGCTACTAAACCCGATCACTGGGAATCAGCTGTTGTAGGCATCCGGAAGTAACTGCTGACAGATATAAACAACGCTGTTTAAAGGTAGGAGCTGCCGAAGGCTGCGATCTTTTGATTTTGATCCCGGCGTCCCAAGAGGCGCCAACATCAAGATCAAAAGATCGCAGCCTTCGGCAGCTCCTACAAGGGATTGCGATGTCGAAATGGGTTACTTGTCGTGATCAATATCCAGTTTGGTAAACGTCACCTGCCCACCTTCACTGGTATAGCCGGTGTTGTCCTGCACATACACGCCGGCCTTGAAGTACAGCGGCTTGTCGCGCCAGGTCGCGCTGATCTGGGAGTCCCACTGATAGCCCGCCGCACTCACGCCCAGGGCACCGCCGGGGCTCAAGTGGATGAGATAGTTGAATTCGCGATCAAGCTTGACGCCGGTGGCGAGGGTGATGACGCGGCTTTCGGCGTCGTCCGGGCGCATGCGCACTTTGATCACCAGATTGCCGGTCTGGGTTTTTTCCTTGTACTGATATTCGAGCTTGACCATCGGCCGCTGGCTTTCGTACGCGTGGATCTGGCCAATGACGATCTTGCCCGAGCTCGGCACCTTGTTCACCGCGAGGGTGGCGCGCAGCAGGTTGTCGGCGTCCGGGTAGTACCAGTTGCGCAGGGTGCCGTTGCTGTAGGTTTCGCGCAGTTCGGTACGCGGGTAGATGGCGTTTTCGGTTTTCGAGCCAGTCACCGGGGACCAGAAGAACAGGGTGCCGGTGTCGGAATGGAAGTACTGATCCTTGAAGCCATCCACCAGTTTCGAGGTTTCGACGGTGTACGGCGGGCTGCCAACAGGAACGCTGAGGTTCCAGGTTGCGAGGTCGATCATGACGGTTCTTCCAATCAATTCATCCGGAACGCCGGTGCCAGAAGCTCTAGCCCGCGCGTTTTCGGGCGTCTTTATAAGCGTAGCGGCAATTTTTGTTAATGCCCGTCCGGCGATTACTTGACGTCAAAGTCCTGTCGAAATGCCATCCCGCCCGGTTTTCGGGGGCTGTAGCGGTGACCGTTAGTCGGCTGGGTTGAGCATTGTTTAAATGATGGCGGGATGACAGCTTCTGCTTTCACTGATCCGCGTCTAGAGTGAAGGCTCAGTACGTCTATGGTTTTGCCGGCAACCGGTCCCGATAAGAGAAGCAGCATGGAATGCGCGCAACCCCAGCCAGGTGAAGGCAGCTCGGTCCTTTTGATCGTCGATGATTACCCCGAAAATCTGATCAGCATGCGCGCGTTGCTGCAGCGTCAGGATTGGCACGTGATGACCGCCGCCTCCGGTTTCGAGGCGCTGAACCTTTTGCTCGAACACGACATCGACCTGGTCCTGCTCGATGTGCAGATGCCCGGCATGGACGGTTTCGAGGTCGCGCGGCTGATGCGCGGCAGCCAGCGCACGCGGCTGACGCCGATCATTTTCCTCACCGCCAACGAGCAATCTCAGGACGCCGTGATCAAAGGCTATGCCAGCGGCGCGGTGGATTACCTGTTCAAGCCGTTCGATCCGCAAATCCTCAAGCCCAAGGTCCAGGCGCTGCTCGAGCACCAGCGCAATCGCCGTGCCTTGCAACGCCTGAGTCATGACCTGGAAGTGGCGCGCGCCTTCAATGCCTCAGTGCTGGACAACGCCGCCGAAGGCATTCTGGTGTTGAGCGAGGACGGCGTGATCCGCTTCGCCAACCCGGCGATTTCGCGGTTGCTCAATGCGCCGGTGAAGGATCTGCAAGGCAAGGAGTTTCTCGATTTCCTGCAGAAGCCACACATTCCCCTGTGGGCCGATTCCGAGTTCTACGCCGGCTACCAGCGCGGTGAAACCCTGCGTCTGCACGATGCGTTGCTGCGCACGGCGCCCGGACAGCAAGTGCCGGTGGCATTGTCCTGTGCGCCGCTGTCCTCGGAGCAGCATGCGATGGTGGTGACGGTGCTGGACATGTCGGTGGTGCGTCACTTGCACCAGCAACTGGAATTCCAGGCGGTAACCGATCCGCTGACCGGGCTGCTCAACCGGCGCGGGTTCTACCAGACCGTCGAAAACCTGCTGTTGCGCGGCGAGCGCAGCGACAGCAGCTGGGTGCTGCTCTACCTCGATCTCGATGGCTTCAAGCGGGTCAATGATTCTCTCGGTCACGATGCCGGCGACCGCGTGTTGCGCTGGGTTTCCGAGCAATTGAAAGCGTGCCTGCGGCCGTTCGATATTCTCGCGCGCATGGGCGGCGATGAATTCACCGCGCTGCTGGATCTGGAATTCCCCGAGCAAGCGGCGAAGATTGCCGAAAAACTCATCGAACGGGTATCGGTGTGTCAGCAGATCGAAGGTCTGGATATCGTTCTTGGCGCCAGTATCGGCATCGCCACCTATCCTGACTGCGGGCGCAATCTGGACGGCTTGCTGCGCGCCTCGGACATCGCTATGTACGAGGCCAAGCGCGCCGGGCGTCAGCAATATCGTTTCTATGACCCTGAAATGAACGGCCGCGCACGCTCGCGTCTGATGCTGGAAGACAGCGTGCGTGAGGCCATCGAGAATCGCGATTTCAATCTGGTCTATCAACCGCAGGTGGCGATCGGCAGCGGACAGATCCGTGGGTTCGAGGCGTTGCTGCGCTGGCAGCATCCGAGCGTCGGCGATGTGCCGCCGGGGTTGTTTCTGCCATTGCTGGAAGAGGCGCGCTTGATCAGTCGCCTCGGCAGCTGGATCTATCACCGTGGCGCCGGTCAGCGTAAAGCCTGGGAAACCTTGTTCGCTGAAGATCTGGTGCTCGGCGTGAGCCTGAGCAATACCCAGTTCGGCCTGCCGAATCTGGTCACTGAATTGCGTCAAGTCATGGAACGCCATGCGCTGCAACCGCGGCAACTGGAAGTCGAAGTCACCGAAGAAGCGTTGATGCAAGACCCGGACGAAACCCGCAAGCAACTGCGGCTGCTGCGTCATCTCGGGGTGCGCGTGGCGCTGGATGATTTTGGTTCGGGGCCGTGCTCGCTGGCGCATCTGCGCGATCTGGAACTGGACACGCTGAAGCTCGACCGCCACTTGATCGCGCGCCTGCCGAACTCGCCACGTGATGCGGCGCTGGTGCGCATGGTCATCGACCTGTGCAAGCAATACGGTCTGCTGGTGATCGCCGAAGGAGTGGAAACCCTCGAGCAATATCAGTGGCTGCAAGCCCATGGCTGCGAATACGTGCAGGGCTTCCTCGTCGCGCGGCCGTTGATCGCCGAAGACGCGGTCAGCTTCGTCGAACCCTTTGACTGGAGCGCGCTGCCCGGTTGAATTCGCTACACTGGCGGACCTTTTTCGAACCGCGTCGCTTGTCCATGACTGTGTTGAAGTACCTCCAGGCCTACCCCGCGCAATTGCAGGATCAGGTGCGCCAACTGATTGCCGAAGGGCGTCTGGGTGAATACCTGAATCAGCGCTATTCAGGGCGACACGACGTGCAGAGCGACAAGGCCTTGTACAGCTACGCGCTGGATCTCAAGCAGCAGTACATGCGTAATGCGCCGGCGATCGACAAAGTGCTGTTCGACAACCGCCTCGACCTGACCCACCGCGCGCTCGGTCTGCACACCACGGTGTCACGGGTGCAGGGCGGCAAGCTCAAGGCCAACAAGGAAATCCGCATCGCCGCGCTGTTCAAGGACGCCGCGCCGGATTTTCTGAAGATGATCGTGGTGCACGAGCTGGCGCACTTCAAGGAGTCGGATCACAACAAGGCGTTCTATAAACTGTGCGAGCACATGCTGCCGGGGTATCACCAGATCGAGTTCGATCTGCGTGTGTACCTGACGTGGCGGGATATGCAGTAAAGATCAAAAGATCGCAGCCTTCGGCAGCTCCTGCAGTTGAAATGCGATCTTCTGTAGGAGCTGCCGAAGGCTGCGATCTTTTAACGGTGGGAGTGTTTAGATGGACGTAAGCAAGACCAAAAGCAGTTTCTATCGCCGTTTGTACGTGGCTTATCTGATCGATAGCGGCCTGGCGCCGAGTGTGCCGACGCTGACCGAAGTCACTGGCATGCCGCGACGCACGGCGCAGGACACGATTGCCGCGCTGGCCGATCTGGACATCATCTGCGAGTTCGAACAGGAAGAGGGCGCACGCAATCATGCCGGGCGCTATCGGATTCGTGAATGGGGAGCGATTGATCGGGGGTGGATCGAGCGCAATTTGCGGCAGATAAAAGCGGTGCTTGAATACCCCTGAATCCAGCCGCGCCTGAACTGACGCAATCGCTGGCAAGCCAGCTCCCACAGGGATCTCCAGCGAACACGGTTTTCGTGAACGAGCGATGAACCTGTGGGAGCTGGCTTGCCAGCGATGAGGCCCTCAAGAACGACGCATGCCGATATGTGGAATGTCATCCTCAAGATATTCCTCACCCACCACGACAAACCCGTACTTGCCGTAATACCCCTGCAGATGCGCCTGCGCTGACAAATAGATCGGCACCTGCGGCCAGTGCTTTTCGGCCTGCTTCAGCGCCTGTTCCATCATCGCGTGGCCCAGCCCTTTGCCACGGCCGGCGGGCGCGGTCACCACGCGGCCAATCACCACGTCGCCGCCTTGGGATTCCGGATCCAGCAGGCGCAGATAAGCCATCAACTGATCATCCTCCCAGCCCATCAGGTGATGGGTATCGCCCTCCAGATCCTGGCCGTCGAGGTCCGGATAAGCACATTTCTGTTCGACCACGAATACATCAGAGCGCAGCTTCAACGAGGCGTACAACTGCTCTTTGCCCAAATCGCGATGATGTTTGCAGATCCACTCGATTGTCATTTTTCGATTCCTTGACCATGTCGCCCGATACTAAGCGCAGCTGCGCCATATGTCTGTATGGCGCAACAGTCTGTGATAAAGGTCAAAATGCCACCATTCCTTTCTCGCGGCCGCCGAGACTTTGTGTAATCTGCTCAAGAGCACTGCGCACTGGTTCCCATGAGCTAATGTTCAATGCTTGGGTTTTGCCGGTAAGGGGCCTTTGGTTTTGACGTGAAACCACGTCGGGCGGTTGCCCGCTGAGGATGTTCAAGCATGCTGCGATTGCTTCAAGCCGTTGCTTTGATCGGACTGCTGGTGCTGGGCCAGGATGCTGCGGCGCAGAAGCTGCGGCTGGCGTTCGATAATTGGCCGCCGTTTACCGACGATGCGCTGGTCAACGGTGGACTGGCCACCGACATTGTCAGCACCGCACTGGCTCGCGCCGGTTATGCCAGCGGTTACGAACAAGTGCCGTGGGCGCGAGCATTGCTGGGGATTGGCGAGGGGCGTTACGACGTACTGGTCAACGCCTGGTACAACGACGAACGCACACAGATCGGTCAGTTTTCCGGTGAGTACCTGATCAACCGCATCCGCTTCCTCAAGCGCAAAGACGCACCCATCGACTACAGCAACCTCGAGCAACTGCACACTTACCCGATTGCCGTGGTGCGCGGGTACGCCTATTCCGCCCCTTTCGATGCCGATACGGCGATGCAGAAAGTCCCTGTGCACAACTTCGCCATGGGCGTGCGCATGCTCGCGGCGGACCGGGTCAAGCTGACCCTGGAGGATGAGTACGTGGCCAAGTATTACCTGGCACGGGAATCGGCCAAGGTACGCAATTCGGTGGAGTTTTTACCCAAGCCGTTGAGTGAGAACAGCCTGCATATTCTGGTCAGTCTGAAGAACCCGCAGCATGAGCAGATCGTCGCCGGGTTTGATCGAGCGATCGAGGCGATGAAGGCTGACGGGACTTATGAGAAGTTATTGCGGCGGCATGGAATGTGAAGGGTGATCCGGCAATTTCTTTGTGGCTGATGACCTCTTCGCGAGCAGGCTCGCTCCCACAATTTGAAATGCATACCCTGTGGGAGCGAGCCTGCTCGCGAACGCGTCGTCTCAGGCGCCGCTGATTTCGGCAGTGTCCTTGATCAAATGCGCCGCCAACGTCCGAAGCGGCCCCAACTGCCGGCAAATCAGCGCCAGCTGCGTCTGCACCAACCGTTGCCCTTCATCGATTTCATCCGGCATCTGCTCCAGCTCATTGGCCAGCGCTTCCTCGTCATCACTCTGAATCGCAATCGGCTGCTTGCTCGCCAAACCATGGGCGATTTCGTCGATGCTGGTCGCCAGTTTCACCCCGGCGCCTTCGATCAGATGCTCCCGCACCTCCGCTGGCAACTGTGTTTCACGGTGCGCGCCGAGCCCTGACAAATAGCTGAGCAACGTGTGCGACAGCACCAGGAAACGGAAGCCAACATCCGCCTCCTTACGGAAATGCCCCGGCTCCATGAGCATGTTCGCCAGTGTCGTCGACAGCGCCGCGTCAGCGTTATGGGCGTTGCGTCGGGCCAGGCGATAAGCGAGGTCGTCGCTCTTGCCGGCGGCGTATTGCTGCATGATCTGGCGCAGGTAGATGCTGTTGCAGGTCAGGGTGTTGGCCAGCACTTTGTTCAGGCGCCGACCCTGCCAGTCCGGCAGGAACAGGAACACCGCCAGACCTGCGATCAGGCTGCCCAGCAGGGTATCGAACAGCCGTGGCAGGAACAGCCCGTAGCCATCGCCGACCTGATTGAAGCAGAACAGCACCATGATCGTGATCGCCGCCGTTGCCAGGGTGTAGCGGGTGGTGCGGTTGGTAAAGAACACCACACCGGCAGCGATGGCGAAGCACGATTGCACCACCGGGTTGGGGAACAGATCGAACAGCGCCCAGGCCACCGTCAGGCCAATGGCCGTGCCGATGATCCGCTGGCCGAGTTTGCGCCGGGTGGCGCCGTAGTTCGGCTGGCAGACGAACAGCGTGGTGAGGATGATCCAGTAGCCTTGCGACGGGTGAATCAGGTGCACCATGCCGTAGCCGATGCTCAGTGCCAGCGGCAAGCGCAGGGCATGGCGGAACAGCAGCGAGGTCGGCGTCAGTTGCGTACGCAGGCGAATCCATACGTCCTTGAGATTGCGCGGTGAACGGTCGAGCAGGCTGCTGTCGGTGGCGTCCGCCAGAGCATCGGGGTTGCTGGCATCGCTAAGCAGGCGGTCGAGGGTGCCGAGGTTGGCCGCCAAGGCGCGCAGCGAGCGCAGCAGGCCGCGCCATGCCGGATTGCTCTGGATGCGTAAATGTTCGAGGGAGGCATGCAGGTCGTTCAGGGCTTCGGCGAAACTGGCGTCGTAGATGAACGGCTGGCGCATCTGGATCGATTCGGCCAAGGCCCGGCAGGCCTTGCCCTGCTGGCGCAGCAGGCGCTGGCAGCGAAACAGCACGTCGCTGTGGAAGAACGCTTCGGCCAGCGCGTTGTAAGGATAGTGCGAAGAGCTGGCGCGTTCGTGAATGTCCTGCGCGAGGAAATACAGCTTCAGATAACGGCTGACTTTCGAGCCGGGTCGACCGTTGCCGACCCGATGCAGGATGATTTCCTTGGCCGTGTTCAGGGCGGCGACCACCCGGCCATTCTGCTGCGCCAGTTCGAGCCGCCGGGCTTCGACATCCATCTGCCGGATCGGCTCGAACAGCGAAGATTTCAGCTTCAGATAAAGGCCCAGCTCGCGGAACAGCCGCGCCAGGCTCTGCTGCACCGGTTGATTGGAAAACAGCGCCTGCCACAGCACCGAGAGCAGGCCGTACCACGCCGCACCAGCGACCAGCAGCATCGGTTCGTGCCAGAAATCAGTGACCGCGCCGCCGCGCTGATCAACGCCGATCATTGTGTACACCGACAGAATCAGCGTCGCCGAGGCGATCGCACCGTAGCGCTCGCCCAGCGCACCGAGCATGGTCAGGCCGAAACTGGCCAGTGCCAGGGCCACGGCGAAAATGATCGGGTAGGGAAACAGCAATTCCACCGACAGCGCGGCGATGCTGAAACACACCAGTGTCACCGCGAGGGCGTTGAGACGACCCTGCCAACTGTCGTCGGTCTCGGCCAGGGCGCTGGCGATGATGCCGAGGAACAACGGGATCAGCAGGCCCATTTCATCCTGATACCAGCACAGCGCCATGCTGCCGGTCAGGGCGATGAATACCCGCACGCTGTAGCTGAATTTATCCAGCGCCCACAGGCGCCGCAAAGACTGACGAAACGAGGTCGAGGACATGAAGTGCGAAGGCCTTCCGAGGCGATGCCGCTAAATTGAGCCAGTAATGACGCCGACGCAATGGCGCCGAGCACATCTGAGAGCAAAAAGTGTTCCTTTTACTTACACCACAAACCATTGTGGGAGCGAGCCTGCTCGCGAAAGCGGAGTGTCATTCAACATTGATGTCGACTGGTACACCGCATTCGCGAGCAGGCTCGCTCCCACAGGGTTTTGTATTTGGCCTTGAGTTAAGCGTACTGCGCGGCGGCGTAACCGGAGGCCCAGGCCCACTGGAAATTGAAACCGCCCAAGTGCCCGGTGACGTCGAGCACTTCACCAATGAAGTACAGGCCGGGGCTTTTCAGCGACTCCATGGTCTTGGACGACACCTCGCGGGTATCGACGCCACCCAGAGTCACCTCAGCCGTGCGATAGCCTTCAGTCCCCGCCGGCACGACTTTCCAGCTGCCAAGCTTCTCGGCAATCTCCGCCAGTTCGGCGTGGGTGTACTGCTTCATCGGTTTGGAGACAAACCAGTTGTCCGCCAGCAGATTGGCCATCTTCTTGGTGAAGATCTCGCCAAGCAAAGTCTTCAGCTCGCTGTTCGGACGCTCGGCGACTTGCTGTTGCAACCAGCTCGCGGCGTCGTGATCCGGCAGCAGGTTGATCTCCACCGTGTCGCCGGGCTCCCAGAACGAACTGATCTGCAAGATCGCCGGGCCACTGAGGCCACGATGGGTGAACAGGATGTTCTCGCGAAAGCTCTGGTCATTGCAGCTGACCAGACAATCCACCGAAGTGCCGGACAGCTCTGTGCACAAATCCTTGAGCTGGTCGGTGATGGTGAACGGCACCAGCCCAGCGCGGGTCGGCAGCAGTTCATGGCCGAACTGTTTGGCGACCTGGTAACCGAAACCGGTAGCGCCCAGGGTCGGAATCGACAAGCCGCCGGTGGCGATCACCAACGATTGGCACTGGACCTGACCGAGGGTGGTGTCGAGCAGGTAGCCGCTGTCGGTTTTTTCGATGGTCTGGATTGAGGTGTCCAGGTGCAGCTCGACGCCGGCCTGATCGCATTCATCAAGGAGCAGGCCGAGGATGTCGCTGGATTTGTTATCGCAGAACAGCTGGCCAAGTTTCTTCTCGTGGTACGGCACGCCGTGTTTGCCGACCAGGCCGATGAAATCCCACTGGGTGTAACGCGCCAGCGCCGATTTGCAGAAATGCGGATTTTGCGAGAGGAAATTGCTCGGTTCGGTGTACATGTTGGTGAAATTGCAGCGACCGCCGCCGGACATGAGGATTTTCTTGCCGGCCTTGTTCGCGTGGTCGAGCAGCAACACCTGACGCCCGCGCCCGGCGGCGGTCAGGGCGCACATCAAGCCGGCGGCGCCAGCGCCAATGATCACGACTTCGGTAGAGCGCAAAACGGTGTCCTCTTGGTGGGTCGCTACAAAATAAACTGTGGGAGCGAGCCTGCTCGCGAAAGCGCTGTGTCATTCAACAATGATGTCGACTGACAGATTGCATTCGCGAGCAGGCTCGCTCCCACAGGGGATCTCCTATGGATGGAAGATCGCTTACAGAATACGTACGCGCAACGAGCGGCCCTTGATCTTGCCGTCGTTCAGGCGCTGCAAGGCCTGCATGGCCACGGTGCGCTCGACAGCGACGTAGGCCTGGAAATCGAAGATGGCGATCTTGCCGACCTGCGCACCGGGAATGCCCGCTTCGCCGGTCAGTGCGCCAAGAATGTCGCCCGGGCGCACTTTGTCTTTGCGGCCAGCGCCGATGCACAGGGTGGTCATCGGCGGTTGCAGCGGCGCCAGGCCCTGGGACTTGAGGTTGTCGATCTGATCCCAGTTCAGCGGCGCTTTCTGCAGTTGTTCGATGGCTTGCGCACGATGCGCTTCGGACGGCGCGACCAGGCTGATGGCGATGCCTTTCTCGCCCGCGCGACCGGTACGGCCGACGCGGTGGATGTGGATTTCCGAATCGCGCGCCAGCTCGACGTTGATCACCATGTCCAGCGCATCGATATCCAGACCACGGGCTGCGACGTCGGTGGCGACCAGCACCGAGGTGCTGCGGTTGGCGAACATCGCCAGTACTTGATCGCGGTCACGCTGTTCCAGATCGCCGTGCAGGCCAACAGCGGAAATGCCTTTGGCGGTCAGGTGATCGACGGTTTCCTGCACTTGCTGCTTGGTGAAGCAGAACGCCACGCAGGACGCCGGACGGAAGTGGTGCAGGACTTTGGTCACCGCGCTCATGCGCTCTTCCGGGGAAATCTCGTAGAAGCGCTGCTCGATCTGCGTGTCGTCGTGGAAGGCTTCAGCCTTGACGGTCTGCGGATCGCGCATGAATTTCGAAGCCAGTTGCTTGATGCCCACCGGGTAGGTCGCGGAGAACAGCAGAGTCTGGCGGCGCTCCGGGGTCTTGATGATGATGTCTTCAATGGCGTCGTAGAAGCCCATGTCGAGCATGCGGTCGGCTTCGTCGAGGATCAGCGTGTTCAGGCCATCGAGCACCAGCGAACCCTTGCGCAAATGCTGCTGAATGCGCCCCGGGGTGCCGACGATGATGTGCGCGCCGTGCTCCAGCGAAGCGATCTGCGGGCCGAACGACACGCCACCGCACAGGGTCAGGACCTTGATGTTGTCTTCGGCGCGGGCCAGACGGCGGACTTCCTTGGCCACCTGGTCGGCCAGCTCGCGGGTCGGGCAGATCACCAGCGCCTGGCACCCGAAGTAGCGCGGGTTGATCGGGTTGAGCAAGCCGATGCCGAACGCGGCGGTCTTGCCGCTGCCGGTCTTGGCCTGGGCGATCAGGTCCATCCCCTTGAGGATCACCGGCAAGCTCTGCGCCTGGATCGGCGTCATCTGGGCATAACCGAGTGATTCGAGGTTAGCCAGCATGGCGGCGGACAGCGGCAGAGTATTAAAAGCGGTGGCGATGGTGGTCACGGGACTGGCCTGCAAAACAAAATGTCGCGCAGTGTAGCAGCCCCATGCCGGTTTCCTCGACAGTTCTGGACGAACAGCCCCAGAGTTTCTCTGACTGGAGATCAGTCTGTGTGAGGGACCACACTCCCCTGTAGGAGCTGCCGAAGGCTGCGATCTTTTGATTTTGCTTTAAAAAACAAGATCAAAAGATCGCAGCCTTCGGCAGCTCCTACAGGGAGTCCTTCAGCAGAATCAGTGTTCGATGTGTTCTTGTGGACGTTTCGCCCGGCGCCCGTCTTCCTTCGACAGTTGCGAGAAGATCGTCGCCGCCAGCATCGCCATCACGCCGACCGTGACGAAGGTCAGCTGGAACGCACCGAGTACGGTTTCCACGCCATCGTTGCCGACCTTCGCAGTGAAGCCGCCGAGCAGCGCGCCGGCGCAGGCCACGCCGAGGCTCAGCGACAATTGCGCGACCACCGACAGCAGACTGTTGCCGCTGCTGGCGCTGGCATCGTCGAGGTCGATCAGCGTCACCGTATTCATCGCGGTGAATTGCAGCGAGTTGATTGCCCCCAGCACCGCCAGCAGGCATAGCAGCAGCCAGTACGGCGTGTGTTCGCTGACCAGACCCATGCTCGCCAGCATGATCCCCAACGCCAGGGTGTTGCCGGTGAGCACGATGCGATAGCCGAGGCGTTCGATCAGCGGCCGCGCGACCCACTTGGCGACCATCGCCGCAGCGGCCAGCGGCAACATGCTCATCCCGGCTTGCGAGGGCGAATAACCCAGCGCCACTTGCAGCAACAACGGCACCAGAAATGGCAAAGCGCCGCTGCCCAGTCGCGCGAACAGGTTGCCGAGGATGCCGACGGCGAAGGTGCGGGTCTTGAATAATGACGGCGCGAACAACGGGTTTTCGATGTGCCCGGCGCGCAGCCAGTACGCCGCCAGACAGGCCATGCCGGCGAACAGCAGCAGCATCACCCGCAGGTGCGGCAGGTGCAGTTCGCCAAGACCTTCCATGGCGATGGTGATGAGGATCATCGCTGCGCCGAACAGCAAAAAGCCGAGGCTATCGAAGCGGGTGCGCTCCGTGCCGCGCAGGTCGGGGATGAATTTCCACACCGCGTAGCAACCGATCACCCCGACCGGCAGATTGATCAGGAAGATCCAGTGCCACGTCACGTATTCCACCATCCAGCCGCCCATGGTCGGGCCGATCAGCGGGCCGAGCAGGCCGGGAATGGTGATGAAACCCATGATCCGCACCAGTTCCGAGCGCGGGTACGCACGCAGCACCACCAGCCGCCCGACCGGCAACATCAGCGCACCGCCGAGGCCCTGAATCACCCGTGCACCGATGAGCATGCTCAGGCTGCTGGACAAAGCGCAGAGCAACGAGCCGAAGCTGAACAGCAGAATCGCGCCGAAGAAGATTTTCTTGGTGCCGAAGCGGTCGGCGATCCAGCCGGAGGCCGGGATCAGCAGGGCCACGGTGAGCATGTAGGCGATGATCACGCCCTGCATGCGCAACGGGTCTTCGGCCAGATCGCTGGCCATGGCCGGCAGCGCGGTATTGAGGATGGTCCCGTCGAGGGACTGCATGAAGAACGCAATGGCGACGACCCACGGCAACCAGCGGGCGGTGATGGCGTCGAGAGGCGGGCGGTTGGGCATGGAACCTCTTGTGTCAGTGCATATTCAGAGTCGAGCGCGGTCAGTGTGGGAGCGAGCCTGCTCGCGAAGAGGCCATTTCATTCAACATTGATGTCGATTGATCTAACGCTTTCGCGAGCAGGCTCGCTCCCACAGGTTTTGCATTTACAGCGTCAGCGTGAGTCGGCTGACCAGCGCCCCCGGCAACAGCGATGACGAGGTATTGCGCTGGCTGTACGTACTCGCCGAGAGCAGCAGCTCACGCTCGGTGGTCAACGCTTCCAACTGCGAACCGAGCAGGTTGTAGGCGCTGTCGTCGAAGCGCATGGTGCTGACCGGCGCCTGGATCTCGCCGTTCTCGACCCAGAAGGTCGCGAAGCGGGTCATGCCGGTCATGCGCGCCGCAGGTTGATCCGAGTAGTTCAGATACCACAGGTTGCTGATGTACAGCCCGGTGCCCAACTGCTTGAGGATCTCTTGCTGCGACAGATCACCGGCGGCCATGTTCAACGCACTGGGCATCTCGCCGCCGCCCGCACCGTTCGCCGCCAGACCATATTCGGCGGCGCTGCGCGAGCCCACCAGTTGATCGCCGGCCTTGCCCTCGATGATCAGACGCAGATCGCTGCGCGGATAACCCTCGGCGGAAAACGCCGGGCTCAGGGACTCGCTGACTTTTTCATCCAGCGACAGCAACGGGCTGAACGCCTGATCGCCGACGTAGAGCTTCTGCAACGGGCTGCTCTTGCTGGCGATCGATTGCGCCGAGAACCCGCCCCAACTGAGCATGCCCATGATTTCTTCCAGTGCCGCCGGCGCCAGATAGGCGCGGTACTGTCCCGGTGCCAAAGTGCGTAACGGTCGGCCGAGAAACTCCAGCTGTTCGCGGGCCTGGGCGAAACGCCGGGCAAACCCTTCGTCTCTCCAGTCGTGCCCGGCGTAGCTGGCCTTCACCGCTTCGCCGTTTTCGTGGAACAGGCTGAAGTCGAAATTGAAGCTGTTGGCTTCATGCCAGCCGAACGCGCCGGCGGAGCTGGCGAACCCGCGACTGATCGGGCCGGCAGCATAGAAACCGACCAGATCCAGACCTTCAGCGGCAGCGCAGATTTGCCCGACGACATCTTCGGTGTCCGGCAGCGGATGCGCTTGTACGTGCGTGCTCTGCCAGCTGTTGTGATTGAGCAGCAGGTACGGATCCTGCGGCAGCAGCGGCAGGGTTTCGCGCAGTTGTTGCAGGCCCTCGGCGAGCCGTTGCAGATCGGCTTCCTGATCCCCGGACAAGGTGATCTGCAGGTCGGCGTGGCGACCGTCGTCGATCAGTTTCAGGCCGATGTTGGCCTGCTGTACTTGCCCGGCCTGGCGCACCTTGGCGTGATTGAAGCGCACGAACGCCGAGGCTTCGGCGGCGTAACTGAGCGTGAACTGTTCCGGCTCGCGCACGCTGTCGCGCAGCCAGTTGACCATGACCTTGAAGGCGTCGGACTGACGCTTCGAAATGCTCATCAGGCGTCTCCCCCAAACACATCAATGTTGCTGAATACGCAGGCCGGCGAAGCGTGGCCGACGCGAATCACCTGGTTCGGTTCGCCCTTGCCGCAGTTCGGCGTGCCCAGCACCTTGACGGTGTTGGCATCGCCGACGGCGCGCAGGCTCTTCCAGAAGTGCGCGGAAATGGCCCGGTAGTTGGGATTTTTCACCACGCCTTTAAGTTCACCATGCTCGATCAACTGGCCCCATTCGCAGCCGAACTGGAATTTGTTGCGTGCATCGTCGATCGACCACGAGCGGTTGGTGCTCATCAGAATGCCGTGCTCGATACCACCGATCATCTGCTCCAGCGTCTGATCGCCCGGCTCGATGTTGAGGTTGGCCATGCGGTCGATCGGTGGCCGGTTCCAGCCGCAGGCGCGGCTGTTGGCAACGCCATCGAGGCCGGCGCGATATTGCGACAGCGCTCCGCCCAGCGGCCGCAGTAAAAGGCCGTCGCGAATCAGGAATTGTTTGCTCGCCGCGGTGCCGTCGTCGTCATGGCCGTAGCTGGCGAGTTCTTCCGGGATGCCGGGGTCGAAAGTCACGTTGAGCAAATTCGAGCCGTATTGCAGGCTGCCGAAATCGCTGGTCTTGACGAAACTGGTGCCGGCGTAATTGCGCTCATCGCCGAGGATGCGGTCGAGCTCCAGCGGGTGACCGATGGATTCGTGGATCTGCAGCATCATCTGATCGGGCATCAGCAGCAGGTCGCGCCGGCCTTGCGGGGTGTTCGGCGCGAGCAGCAATTGCAAGGCCTGTTCGGCGACTTGCGGACCGGCACCGACCAGGCCGCAACGGCTGATGACGTCGGCGCCACCCTGCTGGCCGAAGTTCTCGCGGCCGAGGCTGCGGGTCTGGCTGTCGTTGCCGTCGTAGGCGGTGACGTCGAGGCTCGGATAGACAAAGCGCTGGGCCTGACGCAATTCGGCGCCGGCGCTGCTCAGGTAGATCTGCTCGACGTTAGTGATGCCGATGCTCACCTGCCAATTGACCAGGCGCTCATCCTTGGGCACCGAGGCGGATTCCGCGCCGAGCAGATCGAAGCATTCGCTCAGGGACGGGAAGGGCTGTTCGAGATTGGGTGAAAAATAATCAGCGCGATCGCTGGAAAGCGGCTGCTCGCGCAGATCGAGCAAGGCGTGCGGCTTGAGCCGGCGGGCCTGTTGCTCAGCGCGCTCGAGAGCGGCTTGCAGGCCTTGTTGCGAGAGGTCATTGGTCGCCGCATAGGCTTCGACGCCATTGACCCGGACGGTGAGCATCACCCCTTCATCGCGGCTCAAACTCGGCGGTTCGGCGACGTTCTTGCGCACCGATAGATACTGCCCGGACTCGCGCACATATCGCAGGGAAAAAAATTCAGCGCCCGTGCGCAAGGCAGCAAAGCGCTGCTTGAGCTGGGGGTGGAAATCGAACATTCGGGAACCTCCTTGTAATGGAGTAGCGGCATGGCGACAGCGGGGAGGGGTGAAACGGTTGCGCGAGGTCTAGAGTAGGCCTGCGTGGGGGTAGGATCAAGTGAAGAGGGGGTGTAGGGGGATTTACTGTGCAGCGGGTAAGTGTGTGTTGCTGTGAGGGCCTCTTCGCGAGCAGGCTCGCTCCCACAGGGGATTTGTGAATGCCACAGATCCAGTGTGGGAGCGAGCCTGCTCGCGAAGGCGGCGCCTCGGTACTACGACTTACTGCGTAACCGGGGTGATATCCCGCATCGGCTTGCCTTTGACCGGTGCGCCGTTCGCGACGTAATAAGCAGCGGTGCTGCGCGGCAGCGGCTTGCGGCCACGGATCTTATCGGCGATTTTCTCGGCCATCATGATCGTCGGCGCGTTGAGGTTGCCGGTGGTGATGATCGGCATGATCGAGGCATCGACCACGCGCAGGCTCTGCATGCCGTGCACACGACCTTCGCCATCGACCACGGCCATCTCGTCGGTGCCCATCTTGCACGAGCAGGACGGGTGGAACGCGGTTTCGGCGTGCTCGCGGATGAACTTGTCGAGCTGCTCATCGGTTTGCACTTCGATGCCCGGGCTGATTTCGCGACCACGGTATTGATCGAGTGCCGGTTGCTGCATGATTTCGCGGGTCAGGCGGATGCCGTCGCGAAATTCCTGCCAGTCCTGCTCGGTGGCCATGTAGTTGAAGAGGATGCTCGGGTGCTGGCGCGGGTCCTTGGATTTGACCTGGATGCGACCACGGCTGGGCGAACGCATGGAACCCATGTGCGCTTGGAAACCGTGCTCTTTCACACCGTTGCTGCCGTTGTAGTTAATCGCCACCGGCAGGAAGTGGTACTGGATGTTCGGCCATTCGAATTCCGGACGCGAACGGATAAAACCGCCGGCCTCGAACTGGTTGCTGGCGCCGATGCCGGTGCCGTTGAACAGCCACTCGGCACCGATCGCTGGCTGGTTGTACCAGAGCAGTGACGGGTACAGCGAAACCGGTTGGGTGCAGGCGTATTGCAGGTACAGCTCAAGGTGATCCTGCAGGTTTTCACCGACGCCCGGCAGATCGTGGACCACCGGGATGTCGAGGCTTTCCAGCAGTTTCGCCGGGCCGACACCGGAGCGCTGCAAAATTTGCGGCGAAGCGATGGCGCCGGAGCACAGCAGGACTTCCTTGCGCGCCTTGGCTTCAACACGTTCTTCAGCGTCGCCGATCAGGTAACGCACGCCGACCGCACGCTTGCCTTCAAAGAGAATCTTGTCGGTCAGGGCGTGGGTGACGATGGTCAGGGTCGAACGTTTTTTGGCGATGTCGAGGTAGCCACGGGCGGTGGATGCACGGCGGCCGTTCGGCGTCACGGTGCGGTCCATCGGGCCGAAGCCTTCCTGCTGGTAACCGTTGAGGTCTTCGGTACGCGGGTAACCGGCCTGCACGCCAGCTTCAACCATGGCGTGGAACAGCGGGTTGTTGCCGGCTTTCGGCGTGGTCACGCTGACCGGGCCGTCGCCACCGTGGTAATCGTTCGGGCCGATGTCACGGGTTTCGGCTTTGCGGAAATACGGCAGACAATCGAGGTACGACCAGTCTTCCAGGCCCGGCAGTTTCGCCCAGCCGTCGTAGTCCATGGCGTTGCCACGGATGTAGCACATGCCGTTGATCAGCGAAGAGCCGCCAAGGCCCTTGCCGCGACCGCATTCCATCCGGCGACCGTCCATGTGTGGCTCTGGATCGGTTTCGTAGGCCCAGTTGTAGCGACGACCCTGCAGCGGGAACGCCAGCGCGGCGGGCATCTGGGTACGGAAGTCGAGGCGGTAGTCCGGCCCCCCGGCTTCGAGCAGCAGAACGGTGACGCCTTCGTCTTCAGTCAGACGGGTCGCCAGAGTGTTACCGGCCGAGCCGGCACCGATGATGATGTAATCGAATTCTTGGGACATTGAATGCACCCTCTTTGAAGTTGGTCAGGTCAACTGTGACCGCGCACCTGTGGCGAGGGGATTTATCCCCGTTCGGCTGCGCAGCAGTCGCAGAGTCAGCGACTGGTTCTGTCTGGAGAATTGCAGTGTCTGGAGGGGGGGCGCTTCGCAGCCCGACGGGGATGAATCCCCTCGCCACAATGGCCCCACCCGGACTCTGAGTCAGATCAGAACACCGAGACGTAATCGCCCAGCTCGACCTGTACCGATTTGATGCGGGTGAAGTTGTTCAGCGAGCTGATCCCGTTCTCACGGCCCACACCCGACTGCTTGTAGCCGCCGACCGGCATTTTTGCGTCGGACTCGCCCCAGGCGTTGATCCAGCAGATACCGGCTTCCAGTTGATGAATCACGCGGTGGGCGCGGTTCAGGTCTTTGGTGACGATACCGGCAGCCAGACCGAAGTCGGTGTCGTTGGCGCGGCGGATCACTTCTTCTTCGGTTTCGTAGGAGAGGATCGCCATGACCGGACCGAAGATTTCTTCGCGGACGATGGTCATGTCGTCGGTGCAGTCGGTGAACACGGTTGGCGCAACGAATGCGCCTTTGGCGAATTCGCCGTCGGTCAGGCGACCACCGCCGCACAGGACGCGGGCACCTTGTTCCTTACCTTTTTCGATGTAGGCCAGCACGCTTTCCATGTGGGCGAAGCTGACCAGCGGGCCGAAATTGGTGTTTTCGTCTTCCGGGTTGCCGACGCGGATGCGCGCAACGCGCTCAACGATCTTGGCCTCGAACGCGGCTTTCAGGTGCGCCGGTACGAATACGCGAGTGCCGTTGGTGCAGACCTGACCGGAGCTGTAGAAGTTGGCCATCATCGCCGTATCGGCGGCGCGATCCAGATCGGCGTCGTCGCAGATGATCAGCGGCGACTTGCCGCCCAGTTCCATGGTCACGTCTTTGAGCGACGAAGCCGAAGCGCTGGCCATGACTTTCTTGCCAGTGTCGGTGCCGCCAGTGAAGGAGATTTTCTCGATGCGCGGGTGCTCGGTCAGCCAGGTGCCGACTTCGCGGCCGCTGCCGGTCAGGACGTTGAACACGCCGTTCGGCACGCCGGCTTCGGTGTAGATCTCGGCCAGTTTCAGAGTAGTCAGCGAGGTGACTTCACTTGGCTTGAAGATCATCGCGTTACCGGCCGCCAGGGCTGGAGCGGATTTCCACAGCGCGATCTGGATCGGGTAGTTCCACGCGCCGATACCGGCGACCACGCCCAGCGGCTCGCGACGGGTGTAAACGAAAGAGGTGTCACGCAGCGGAATCTGCTCGCCTTCGATGGCGGGCACCAGGCCTGCGTAGTATTCCAGCACGTCAGCGCCGGTGACGATGTCGACGTACTTGGTTTCGGAGAAGGATTTGCCGGTGTCCAGGGTTTCCAGCGCGGCCAGCTCATCGTTGCGCTCGCGCAGGATGTCGACGGCGCGACGCAGGATGCGCGAACGCTCCATGGCCGTCATCGCGGCCCAGATTTTCTGGCCCTTTTCGGCGCTGACCACGGCGCGCTCGACGTCGTCTTTGGTCGCACGTTGCACCAGTGCGAGGACTTCACCGTTCGCCGGGTTGATGGCTTCGAAGGTGGCGTCGCTGCCGGCGTCGGTGTACGCGCCATCGATGTAGAGTTTTTGCAGTTCGAAACGGGCCATAGTGTCCTCGCAAGTGCATTGGTGGTTGGCGTTGACCACCGCGATCACGCTGCGGTGGAGTTCAGGGGCCGAGCATTTTCTGTGTGCTCTAGCTCACCTTCTTGGCCAATTGGAAATCCATGTATTCGTAAGCGATCTGTTGCGCCTGAGCGGTGTCGAAAGCGTCTCCCGACAGCGCGCCGCGCAACCACAAGCCGTCAATCAACGCTGCCAGACCCCGGGCGGCGCTGCGCGCATCTTCGAGCGGCAGCACACGGCGGAACTGGCAGCACAGGTTGGAATACAGACGGTGATCGTTGATCCGCTGCAACCTGTGCAAAGACGGCTGGTGCATGCTGGTGGCCCAGAAGGCCAACCAGGTTTTCATTGCCGGGCCATTGACTTGGCTGGCGTCGAAGTTGCCTTCGATGATCACCTGCAGATGCGCCCGTGGGTTGTCATCTGCCAGCGCCTGACGGCGCGCGGTGACGCTCTCGCTGAGGGCGGTCATCAGGTACCGCATCGTGGCGGCGATCAGGCCGTTCTTGTCCTGAAAGTAATGACTGATGATGCCATTCGAGACACCGGCCAAACGGGCGATCAGCGCAATGCTGGCGTCCCCCATTCCGACCTGATCGACCGCTTGCAAAGTGGCTTCGATCAATTGTTGGCGGCGGATGGGTTGCATACCGACCTTGGGCATCTTGCACATCTCCTTAGGCCTTCCGAGAGGCGAATGACGCCGATCGGATTGAGGGCCAGTCTATTTTGTTTTGATTGAACGTTCAATCAACAAAGAATAAGATCTGCGACAATTCGTCGCTGCCTACAGAAAATTCCTACGTGTAATGACGATAAAAACCGACACCTGAAACGGATCGAAACCTGCGTGGGGCATGGCGCGGTTCGCGATTCGAAGGACGTGTTGAAAGGGCAAGACGCTCGGGGTCAGGTTTCGGATGAACGTCCGGCACCTTTGGCCACGAAAGTGAATACGCAACGCCATTTCGGCAGGTTCGGGCTTTTTTCGGAGTGTCTTTATATCACCCGCCGGTCGGCTGCCAACTAACCGATTGGTCGGGTTCCGTGATGCCTTGTGTTCTTCTCTCGCACTGCCTGGAGCATTTGTGCCATGAGTTCTGCCTCGCTAATAAAGACCCCGCCCGAGAAGGTGACGGTCAACGGTTGGGTGTTCTACACCTCGACCGCGCTGATTCTGTTGTTGACCGCCATTCTGATCATCGCCCCGCAAGAGGCCGGCAGAATGTTGGGCATGGCCCAGGCCTGGTTGTCGCGCAGCTTCGGCTGGTACTACATGGTGGTGATCGCCGCCTACCTGGTGTTCGTGGTCGGTCTGGCGTTTTCCTCGTACGGCAAACTCAAACTGGGCAGCAAGGACGACACCCCGGATTTCAGCTACGGCGCCTGGGCGGGGATGCTGTTCTCGTCGGGCATCGGCATTTCGCTGCTGTACTTCGGCGCGTCCGAGCCGCTGGATCACTACTTCAATCCGCCGGAAGGCACCTCGGCGACGAATATGGCGGCGCGGCAGGCGGTGCAACTGACTTTCCTGCACTGGGGCCTGCACGGCTGGGCGATCTACGCACTGGTTGGTCTGGCGGTGGCTTATTTTGCCTATCGGCATAACCAGCCGCTGGCCCTGCGTTCGGCGCTGTATCCGCTGGTGGGCGAGCGTTGGGTCAAGGGCGCGGCCGGTCACGCGGTGGACGGCTTCGGCATGTTCGTGACCCTGCTGGGCCTGGTGACCAACCTGGGGATTGGCTCGCTGCAAGTGTCGTCCGGGCTGGAAAACCTGTTCGGCATGGAGCACAGCAACACCAACCTGCTGATCGTCATCATCGTCATGAGCACCGTGGCGACCATCGCCGCTGTGTCCGGTGTGGAAAACGGCATCCGTCGTCTGTCCAACCTGAACATCGTGCTGTTCAGCGGCCTGCTGATTTTCGTCCTGCTGTTCGGCCCGACCCTGCACCTGCTCAACGGCTTCGTGCAGAACATTGGCGACTATCTCAACGGCGTGGTGCTGAAGACCTTCGACCTTTACGTCTATGAAGGCGACAGCGCCAAGTCCGACCGCTGGCTGGGCCTGTGGACGCTGTTCTACTGGGCCTGGTGGATTTCCTGGGCGCCATTCGTGGGTATGTTCATCGCACGGATTTCCCGTGGCCGCAGCGTGCGTGAACTGGTTGCTGGCGTGCTGCTGATTCCGCTGGGCTTCACCTTGGCGTGGCTGTCGATCTTCGGCAACTCGGCGCTGGATCTGGTGATGAATCAGGGCGCGGTGGAGCTGGGCAAGACGGCGCTGGAACAGCCGTCGATGGCGATCTATCAGTTGCTTGAGCATTATCCGGCGTCGAAAGTCGTGATTGGTGTGTCGATCTTTGTCGGCTTCGTGCTGTTCCTGACCCCGGCCGACTCAGGCGCGGTGATGATGGCGAATCTTTCCTGCAAGGGCGGCAACGTCGATGAAGACGCGCCGCACTGGCTGCGGATCTTCTGGTCGGTGGTGATCACCCTGGTGACCATCGGCCTGCTGTTCGCCGGCAACTTCGAAGCCATGCAGACCATGGTGGTGCTGGCCGGCCTGCCGTTCTCGGTGGTGCTGATCTGCTTCATGTTCGGCCTGCACAAGGCGATGCGCCAGGACGTGCAGATCGAACAGGAGCAAGCACAACTGGCCGAGCGCGGACGCCGTGGTTTCAGTGAGCGCCTGACGCAACTGGATCTGCAGCCGAGCCAATCGGTGGTGCAGCGCTTCATGGACAAGCACGTCACTCCGGCGCTGGAAGATGCAGCGGCGCAATTGCGCAATCAGGGCATTGAAGTGCAGACGCTGCTGGGCAAAGCCAAGCGTTGCATGGGTGTGCGGGTCGAGATGGAAGAGGGCAACCCTTTCGTTTACGAAGTGAGCCTGGATGGTTATCTGGCGACCCCGACCGAATCGGCGCAGTCCGATGAAGCGCGTCAGCGTTATTACCGCGCTGAGGTGTATTTGCACAATGGCAGTCAGGACTATGACTTGATGGGCTTCACCCCGGAGCAGATTACCCGGGATGTGCTCGATCAGTTTGAAAGCCATCGGCAGTTGTTGGGGCGGGTTTATAGCTAAAGTCAAAAGCTGACCCTCACCCCAGCCCTCCCGAAACGTCGGACCGCCCGTAGGGAGAGGGAGCCGACTGAGGTTTCTGGCGTTGTACATTGACCTGAAAGATCGAGTCGATTATGGATTCGGTAAAGCAAGATCAGGTCGGTGCAGATCTGCAGCATCCCCCGATCGGTCCCCTCTCCCTCTGGGAGAGGGCTAGGGTGAGGGGCTATTCCTGACCCAACAAAAAGGGATCGCTCACCGCGATCCCTTTTTTTATCCCACCTGGCGCATTACCCCAGATTCTTGCCCAGCAACGCGTGATACAACTCGCTGTCGCCCAGAATCCCCACCACATGATTGTTATCGTGCAGCACCAGCTTGTTGCCGGTCTGATAACGGATCTGCAGCGCGTCACGCATGCCGATGTTCGAGTCCACCAGCGTCGGTTTGCGCTCCAGGCCTTCCACCGCTTGGCCAGGTGCCCAGTTCTGCAGGTTCAGCACCGAGCCGTTCTGGCGTGCGCCTTTGATGGTGTTGCCTTCGGCCAGGTCCAGCCACGAGTCGCCGCCCGGATCGAGGCACACCGAGCCGTTGATGCGTTTGCACTTGTCCAGCGTGCGCATCAGGCTGCGGCCGCAGAGCACGTTGAGCGGATTGGTGTGGGCGACGAAGGTGCGCACATAGTCGTCCGCCGGGTTGAGGACGATTTCCTCCGGCACGCTGTACTGGATGATCCGACCGTCCTTCATGATCGCGATGCGGCTACCCAATTTGAGTGCTTCATCGAGGTCGTGGCTCACAAACACGATGGTCTTGCTCAGCTTGCGTTGCAGTTCCAGCAGTTCATCCTGCAGACCCTGGCGGATCAACGGGTCGAGGGCCGAGAACGGTTCGTCCATCAGCAGAATGTCGGCGTCCATCGCCAGCGCGCGGGCGAGGCCGACGCGCTGCTGCATGCCGCCGGATAGCTCATCAGGCTTCTTGTTGCGCCATTGGGTCAGGCCGACCAGTTCGAGTTTCTCATCGACCAGTTTCTTGCGTTCCTTCTCCGGTCGGCCCTGCATCTCCAGACCGAAACTGATGTTCTCGCGCACTGTCAGCCAGGGCATCAGGGCGAACTTCTGGAACACCATGGCAATGCGCTTGGTGCGCATCATCTTCAGCTCGGCGGGCGTGCAGGACGCGATGTCGATCTGGCGGTTTTCATGCTCGACGAACAGCTTGCCGCGGCTCACGGTGTTGAGGCCGTTGATGCAGCGCAGCAGGCTCGACTTGCCCGAGCCGGAGAGGCCCATCAGCACGCAGATCTCGCCTTTGTTGATGTCCAGCGTGGCTTTTTCCACGCCGACGATCTGCCCGGTCTTCTTCAGGATCTCGTTGCGGGTCATGCCCTGATCGAGCAGCTTGAGTGCCTCGCGCGGGTCCTTGGAGAAGATTACGTCGACGTCTTCGAAGCGAATTATGCTCATGCGTCACCCCCTACTTTGGCGTCGGGTTGTTTGCAGATACGGTCGAGCATGATCGCCAGCAGTACGATTGCCAGGCCTGCTTCGAAGCCCAGCGCAATATCAGCAGTGTTCAGTGCGTTGACCACCGGTTTGCCGAGTCCGTCGGCGCCGACCAGTGCCGCGATCACCACCATCGACAGCGACAGCATGATGCACTGGGTGATGCCCGCCGCGATGCTCGGCATGGCGTGCGGCAGTTCGATCCTTGAGAGCAATTGGCGACGCGAGCAGCCGAAGGCCTTGCCGGCGTCCATCAGTTCTTGCGGGACATCACGGATGCCCAGGTAGGTCAGGCGGATCGGCGCCGCGATGGCGAAGACCACCGTGGAGATCAGGCCCGGGACCACACCCAGCCCGAAGAGGGTCAGGGTAGGAATGAGGTAAACGAAGGTCGGCACGGTCTGCATCAGATCGAGCACCGGCCGCATCATGGTGTAGAACATCGGTTTGTGCGCGGCGACGATGCCCAGCGGCACGCCGATCAACACGCAGACCAGGGTGGCGAACAGCACCTGGGCGAGGGTTTCCATGGTTTCCTGCCAGTACCCCAGGTTGAGGATCAGCAGGAACGAGGCGACCACGAACGCGGTCAGGCCCCACTTGCGTTGAATCAGATGGGCGATGATGGCAATCAGGCCAATCAGCACCAGTGGGTTGAACCAGGTCAGCGCAAACGTCACGCCGTGGATCATCGTTTCCAGTGTCACGGCGATTGCGTCGAAGGTGTTGGCGCCGTGTTGCGTCAACCATTCGACGAAGCCCGCGATGTACTGGCCTAAAGGTATTTTCTGATCAATCAGCATGGTAGTGAACGTCCGCATGCAAGGAAATTAACAGCCCGGGCAGGCACGCCTGCCCGGCATAAGCGATGCCCCTCAAATCAAGGCGCGAGCTTGGCTTTCACGGCCTCCAGGCCTGGTTTACCGTCAATGGTGGTCACGCCAGCGAGCCAGGTATCGAGCACCTGTGGATTCTTTTTCAGCCAGGCCTTGGCGGCCGCGTCAGGCTTCATCTTGTCGTCGAGGATGTTGCCCATCAGTTCACTTTCCATGTCGACGGTGAACTCCAGGTTTTTCAACAACTGACCGACGTTGCTGCATTCTTCGGCGTAACCCTTGCGGGTGTTGGTCGCCACGGTGGCTGCGCCGAAATCGGGGCCGAAGAAATCGTCGCCGCCGGTCAGGTATTGAATCTTGAAGCGCTTGTTCATCGGGTGCGGTGCCCAGCCGAGGAAGACCACGGCGGTGTCGCGCTTCTGCGCCCGGTCGACTTGCGAGAGCATGCCGGCCTCGGAGGATTCGACGATCTTGAAGCCAGCGGTTTTCAAGCCGAAGGCGTCCTTGTCGATCATGCTCTGGATCAGCCGGTTGCCGTCGTTGCCCGGCTCGATGCCGTAGATCTTGCCGTCGAGTTCTTTCTTGAATTTGGCGATGTCGGCGAAGTCATGCAGGCCTTTGTCGTACAGGGCTTGCGGCACGGCGAGGGTGTATTTGGCACCCTTGAGGTTGGTGCGCACGGTGTCGACGGTGCCGGCATCGCGATACGGCTTGATGTCGTTCTCCATGGTCGGCATCCAGTTACCGAGAAACACGTCCATGTTCTTGCCGTCGGCCAGCGACTTGTAGGTCACGGGCACGGAGATCATGGTGGTCTTGGTCTTGTAGCCGAGGGCGTTGAGAACAACGGAAGTGGTGGCGGTGGTTGCGGTGATGTCGGTCCAGCCGACATCGGAGAAGTTAACGAGGCTGCACTGTGCCGGTTCTGCGGCTTGCGCCAGTAACGGCAGACTCAGCAGGGCGGCCAACAACAACGACGGGGAACCTTTCATGGATGGACTCCTTGGTGTTTTTTTTGGCAGTGTTCCGACTGTGGACCACCGCACTTATGGGTTGCGGTTGGTGGCGTTTTTGAGACAGCTCTACCGCAGCGCCTTGCAATCGAGTCATCCCGATCATGTACCAGTGAAAATCTGACGCCTACAGGGAGGGTCGTATCCAGTACAGGGATGGTCGCTTCCAGTGTCGGTGACGTCGCTTACAGCTTTTTTCCGCCCCCGATGACCTGCTCGACTGCATAAAAACGGCGTATTTGCGGGGCGAAAACGTGACGACGCTGCTGGACATGACTGCGTCGGTGTCAGACGCCGTGCGCGCCGACAAAAGCCCGATGATGCCGGCATTCGGCGGATCGCAGCTTGAGCGTAGCAGCTCCGCCAGCGGGCGCTTTTGCCGCCCGGACCGGTATTCTCAGGAGCTTCGCAGCAATGGCTATCAGCGTTTTCGACCTGTTCAAAATCGGCATCGGCCCTTCCAGTTCCCACACCGTCGGCCCGATGCGCGCCGCCGCACTATTTGTCGAGTCGCTGCGCGGCAAGCATCAACTGGAGCAGGTGCGGCGCATCGAGGTGCAGTTGTTCGGATCGCTATCGGCCACCGGCATCGGCCACGGCAGCGACAACGCGGTGATCATGGGCCTGATGGGCGAGTGGCCGGACGCAATCGACCCGGCGCAGATCGGCCCGCGCATTCAGGCGCTGCGCGAAACCCATACGCTTTTATTGGATGGTCGCCTGTCGGTGCCGTTTGTGTGGGCGCGGGACATGCGCCTGATCGACGAAAACCTGCCATTCCATCCCAACGCCATGACCCTGGTTGCCGAAGGCGAATTCGGTGAGCTGCATCGTGACACCTACTATTCAGTCGGCGGCGGCTTCGTCGTTGATGAGGCGCAAGCGGCCAGCGGTGTGGTCGATCTGGATCGCACCGAATTGCCCTACGATTTCTCCAGTGCGGTCGAGCTGCTGCAGTTGTGCAAAACGCACAACCTGCGCGTCGCCGAACTAATGATGGCCAACGAAAAGGTCTGGCGCAGCGAAGAAGAGATCCGTGCCGGGCTGATGAAACTGTGGCGGGCGATGCAGGATTGCGTCGAGCAGGGCCTCAAGCACGAAGGCATTCTGCCCGGCGGCCTGAACGTGCGGCGGCGTGCGGCGAAGTTGCACCGCAGCCTGCAAGAGCTGAATAAACCCAATGTCATCGGCTCGACCCTGAGCGCGATGGAGTGGGTCAACCTGTTCGCCCTGGCCGTCAATGAAGAGAATGCTGCCGGCGGGCGCATGGTCACTGCACCGACCAACGGCGCGGCGGGGATCATCCCGGCGGTGCTGCACTATTTCATGAAGTTCAGCGAAGCGGTCACCGACGCCAACGTCGTCGACTATTTCCTCGGCGCGGCGGCAGTCGGCATTTTGTGCAAGAAGAATGCGTCGATCTCTGGGGCCGAGGTCGGTTGCCAGGGCGAGGTCGGTTCGGCCTGCGCGATGGCGGCGGCAGGGCTGGCGGAGATTCTCGGCGCCACCCCTGAACAATTGTGCAACGCAGCGGAAATCGGCCTGGAGCACAACCTGGGCCTGACCTGCGACCCGGTCGGCGGGCTGGTGCAAGTGCCGTGCATCGAGCGCAATGCGATTGCCGCAGTGAAAGCGATCAACGCGGCGCAGATGGCTCTGCGTGGCGACGGTCAGCACTTTATCTCGCTGGACCGGGTGATCCGCACCATGCGTGATACCGGCGCCGATATGCATGACAAATATAAGGAAACTTCGCGCGGTGGCTTGGCGGTCAGTGCTGTTGAGTGCTGAGCCAGCCACACCGGGGTGAATGCTTCGCGAGCAGGCTCGCTCCCACAATAGATCTCCAGTGAACACAATATTTGTGGACCCCAGATTCCAATGTGGGAGCGAGCCTGCTCGCGAAGGCGCCAGACCAGTCAAAACTGCTCAACAAAAGAACACCCCAATCCAGCCGCGCCACCTTTTGGCGCGTCGCAATCAGACAAGCGTCATTGTCAGTCGTGACTTGTCAGTCGTTACCTGACCGTCCGTCGTCCGTGCTTGCGGTGACACTCTGTGCAAATCCTCTGCAGGCCAGTTCCCACAAGTGCTACCGATCTGCTCACGGGCTGCGCGGCAGGGCTCTCGCGGCATCTGATGGCACTTCGAAATGGCGTGTTCCGAGGTCTCGTATAGACGCGTCGCGAGGTCGTTTTCAGGAGTTATTGAATGGCCGTCCAATTTCAGGCACGGCAATTGCTCTGTCATAACAAAGCCTGCTTTCTCTGTGAGACGCGGGCAATAACAAGAGCCTCCGCCTGAGGCCGCCACCCGCTTTGTGTGAGGAGATACCGCGATGACGTCGTTCAACTCCGGGGCCCAACCCCAGAACCGTGCGCCTCAATCCATCGGCTTTCTGCTGCTGGACAATTTCACGCTGATTTCCCTGGCGTCCGCCGTTGAGCCGCTGCGCATGGCCAACCAGTTGTCCGGTCGCGAGCTGTATCGCTGGAGCACCCTCACCGTCGATGGCGGCCAGGTCTGGGCCAGTGACGGTCTGCAGATCACTCCCGACGCCTCCATGCACAAAGCCCCGCCTCTGGACACTGTGATTGTCTGCGGCGGCATCGGCATTCAACGCACCGTGACCCGTGAACACGTCTCGTGGCTGCAAAGTCAGGCGCGCCAGTCCAAGCGCCTTGGCGCGGTGTGCACCGGCAGTTGGGCGCTGGCCTGCGCCGGTCTGCTCGATGGCTTCGATTGCAGCGTGCACTGGGAATGTCTGGCGGCGATGCAGGAAGCTTTCCCGCGCGTGGCCATGAGCACACGACTGTTCACCCTCGACCGTAACCGCTTTACCAGTTCCGGCGGGACCGCGCCGCTGGACATGATGCTGCACCTGATCAGCCGCGATCACGGTCGTGAACTGTCGGCAGCGATCTCGGAAATGTTCGTCTACGAGCGCATCCGCAACGAACAGGATCATCAGCGTGTGCCGCTCAAGCACATGCTCGGCACCAATCAGCCGAAGCTGCAGGAAATCGTCGCGTTGATGGAGGCCAATCTGGAAGAGCCGATCGACCTTGATGAGCTGGCAGTGTATGTCGCGGTGTCGCGTCGACAGCTGGAGCGGTTGTTCCAGAAATACCTGCACTGCTCCCCATCGCGCTACTACCTGAAGCTGCGCCTGATCCGCGCCCGGCAACTGCTCAAGCAGACGCCGATGTCGATCATCGAGGTGGCGTCGGTGTGTGGGTTCGTCTCCACGCCGCACTTCTCCAAGTGCTATCGCGAGTACTTCGGCATTCCGCCGCGTGACGAGCGCGTGGGCTCCAACACCACCCAGCAGGTAGCGATGCTGCCGCTGCCGCAGGCCATCGTGATGTCGCCGCTGTCGGGGCCGATGTCAGCGCTGAGTCAGGCACGGAATGAGTCGACGTTTGCCAGCGTAAGGCTGTAGACCGAGTCTGATCGTTCCCACGCAGAGCGTGGGAACGATCAGGTGGGAGCGAGCCTGCTCGCGAAGGGGTTTCTCAGGCGCTGTGGGACTGCTGGTAATCCGCAAGGGCCGGCAACAACTGTTTGTCGATCGCCTGACGCACCGCCGGCTGAATGCTGGCGCCGCTGGTGTACATGTCCTTGACCATCTTGCGCAGTTCGAATGCGCGAACATTATCCAGGCCACGCACCGCGCACTCACAGGCCTGCTCGGCGGTGGTACCGCTCGGCACCTGAATACCCAAGGCCTTGAGCTGGCCCAACAGATCTTCCTGGTCAATCAAATCGGCGTACATCATTACGCAAATCCTTCTGTGGCAACGGAGGTCTTGGCTCGATTCTGGTGGCCCCGACCGGACGCGGCAAGGGCGTTTTGTCGCGGTGGCCGGGACGACTATGAACAGGTCGTTTTCGGCTAACCGACTGGATTGTCGACTAGGCACACTGGCCCCAGCTCGCTTCACGAAGGTTTGGTCACCCTCGCCTGGCAGCTCCTCAACAGTACCCTCCTCAGCTCCGATCCTGTCACGGCTTGATCGGAGTTTTTTTTGCCTGTGAATCAGCCAGAGATTTGTTGTTCCCGCTGGCGCTTTCGCGAGCAGGCTCGCTCCCACTTTGGAATGCGTACCCCTGTGGGAGCGAGCCTGCTCGCGAAGAACGATGACTCGGTTCAACGTTGCAACACCAGAATCCGCGACAACAACTCATCCCGGTCGACATAGCAGCCCTGAAAATGTCGCGCCCCGGTCGCTGGATCAAAAGCATTGCGCGCATGCAGCGTGCGGCGGTTGTCAAAGCACCACAATTCGCCCGGCTTGAGCCGCTGCATCAGCCGGAATCGCGGCTCGCGGGTCATCGCAATAAAGCGCCGATAGGCTCGATACAGCAGCGGCATCTGTGCCACCGACGTATCGAACGCCCCGCGCAGAAAGTTGGCCATGCGAATCTCCGCCACCCGGCCCAGCGCATCCAAAGCAATGACCGGTGCCAGGCAGCGATAGTCGCTGTGCCGGTCCTTGTTGCGGAACTCCACGGGTATTTCACACAGGGCCTCAAACAGCTGCGGATCCTCCAGACGCAAGGCGTCGGCGATCGCAAAACCATCGACGAAAATACTTTCGCCACCCTCGGCATCATTCACCAGGCAATGCAGAAATTGCAGCCCCGGTTGCAGCTCGCGAGTCGGCAGATCCGTGTGCAATGGCAGGTTGAAGGCGGTGTAGGCGTTGCTGTCGGCGTCGGCTTTGGATTGCACATTGAACAGCACGCCGAAGTTGCTTTCGCGGATGAAGGAAATCCGCTGCGCGATGAGCTTCAGCGAGCCCGGCTCGGTGGGCACGCCGCGCACTTGGGTCAGGCCGATGTCGCGCACGGCGAGCAACCATTGCAGCAGCGCGGCGTTGTCGTTCATCAGCGCGGTGTAGTCGAACACCGGCAACTGCAGATCGCTGTGCCACAAACGGGGCTGCGATTTGCCCGCCAGGCGTTCGGCGCGGGATTCGTCGTCATAGGCATGAGCGCGCAGCCAGCCCGGATCGAGGCGGCTGAGGTGACCGTCCTGCCAGTCGATGCGCAGGCAGCCATCGCTGTCGATGCGCGTGGCCAGCGGTTGCAAATCTTCGGCGGCATCGACGCTCTCGAAGACCTGTTCGCGAGTGACGCTGTAGACGCATTGATCACATGGGCAATTGTCGCGCAGCCATACGTGGTGAAACGGGCTGACACGACCGTCAGCCCATTCGATGACAACGCGATCCGCCAGACCCTGCACGCCACCGAGCGCGCTGATCAACGGATAAGTACGAAAATCGGCAACAGCGACGGCGGTGTTCATGGCGGCTCCTTGGCGATGGGGGGGATTTACCGAGCGGGTGGCAGCGCGATCACGCGGCCGATGTAAGCGGGAGCGGGCAGGTCGGTCTGATCCGCGACGATGGCCTGCAAGCGATGCAACGTATCGGGGCTGAACGGTGCCGAGCGCGGGCCGGCGAGGTCGACGTGCAAAAGCATCTGTTCATTGCCGGCCAACTCTTGCTCATCGCCGACCTTGTGCAGGCTGTGGTAGAGGTGCAGGCGCTTGCTGTCATGGCCGATGATTTGCGTGCGCACTTCGACCTCGGTGTCGAGTTTCACTTCGTGCAGATAATTGAGGTGCAGTTCGAGGGTGAACAGCGAGTGGCCGCTGGCCTCGCGGTTGCTGCTGTCCATGCCGAGGCGGTCCATCAGCGCGTCGGTGGCGTAGCTGAAGATCAGCAGGTAGAAGGCGTCGCGCAGGTGGCCGTTGTAGTCGACCCAGTCGGGGATGATGGTGGTTTGGTAGGTGGTGAGGTGGGGCATGGTTTCGGTTCCAACATTGATGATGACTGGACTGCCGTCTTCGCGAGCAGGCTCGCTCCCACATTGAAATGCGTTTACCTGTGGGAGCGAGCCTGCTCGCGAATGGGCCGGAAGCGCTTTGCAAGGTCTATTCGCTGAAACTCATTCCGTGCTTCTCTTTGGTGGTCTTCACCGCTTCAAGCACCGCCAGCAAACAATCATCACGATAGCGCTCCAGCGCCGAAATGCTGTGCCGACCGAGCTGATCAGTGGTGCCATCGACCACATCATCGATCAGCTTGTCGGTCAGCTCCGGTGCCGGCAGATACGTCCACGGCAACTGCAACGCCGGACCGAATTGCGACATGAAGTGGCGCATGCCGGCATCGCCGCCGGCCAGGGTGTAGGTCAGGAACGTGCCCATGAACGACCAGCGCAGACCAGCGCCAAAACGGATTGCATCGTCGATCTCGCCGGTCGTCGCGACACCGTCGTTGACCAGGTGCAACGCCTCACGCCACAGCGCTTCAAGCAAGCGATCGGCGATGAAACCCGGCACTTCCTTGCGCACATGCAACGGGCGCATGCCGAGGGACTGGTAGACTTGCATCGCCGCTTGCACCGCCTCGGGCGCGGTGTTTTTGCCGCCGACCACTTCCACCAGCGGCAACAGATACACCGGGTTGAACGGATGCCCGACCACGCAGCGTTCAGGGTGCGTCGAACTCTCGTAGAACTCGCTGGGCAACAGGCCTGAAGTGCTGGAGCCGATCAGCGCATCGGGCTTGGCCGCGGCGCTGATTTTGCTGTGCAGATCGAGCTTCAGTTCCAGCCGCTCCGGGGCGCTTTCCTGGATGAAGTCGGCGTCACGCACGCATTCCTCGATGGTCGCGACAAAACGCAGACGATCCTGCGAAGCACCCGGCGCCAGGCCGTTCTTCTCCAGCGCGCCCCAGGCATTGGCCACGCGTTGGCGCAATGCCGCCTCAGCGCCGGGCGCCGGATCCCAGGCCACTACATCGAGGCCGTGTGCGAGGGCACGGGCGACCCAACCACTGCCGATGACACCGCTACCGAGAGCGGCGAAGGTTTTGATTTCGGTGATAAAGCGCATGGTGATGTCCTGAAGAGTTCGAAGAGCCCTGTAGGAGCTGCCGAAGGCTGCGATCTTTTGATCTTGCTTCTAAAAAATCAAAGTCAAAAGATCGCAGCCTTCGGCAGCTCCTACAGGTGAAATGGGTGATGGATCAGCCGCGCTGGGTCAGGCCCATTTTCTTCCGGCCTTCTGCCGGTGTGAGCACCCGGGCACCGAGGCGGCTGAGGATCTCCGTGGCGCGCTCAACCAATTGGCCATTGGTCGCCAGCACACCTTTGTCCAGCCACAAATTGTCTTCCAGGCCGACCCGCACGTTGCCGCCGAGCAGCACCGCTTGCGCCGCCATCGGCATCTGCATGCGGCCGATGCCGAAGCCGGCCCACACCGCGTCGGCGGGCAGGTTGTCGACCATGGCTTTCATCGTGGTGGTGTCGGCCGGTGCGCCCCACGGGATGCCCAGGCACAGCTGGAACAGCGGGTTGTCGAGCAAGCCTTCCTTGATCATCTGCTTGGCGAACCACAGATGCCCGGTGTCGAAAATCTCCAGTTCGGCCTTCACCCCCAGTTCGGTGATGCGCTTGGCGCCGGCGCGCAGTTGCGCCGGGGTGGAGACGTAAATGGTGTCGCCGTCGCCGAAGTTCAGCGTGCCGCAATCGAGGGTGCAGATTTCCGGCAGCAACTGTTCAACGTGGGCGAGACGGGTCAGCGGACCGACCAGATCGGTGTTCGGGCCGAACTCCATCGGGTTCTCGCCAGCGCCGATTTCCAGGTCGCCGCCCATCCCGGCGGTGAGGTTGACGATGATGTCGACGTCCGCCTCGCGGATGCGCTCCATCACTTCGCGGTACAGCGCCACGTCACGGCTGAACTTGCCGGTCTGCGGATCGCGCACATGGCAGTGCACCACGGTGGCGCCAGCCTTGGCCGCTTCCACCGCTGCAGCGGCAATCTGTTTCGGGGTGATCGGCACGTGTGGACTTTTGGCGGTCGTGTCGCCAGCACCGGTAAGTGCGCAGGTGATGATGACGTCGTGGTTCATGGTGCGTTTCCTTCAGGCGTGATGGGTCTGTCCGCAACCCGTTGCGGGGCTGCGAAGCTTGATTGAAATACCCTCTCCCTGTGGGAGAGGGTCAGGGTGAGGGGCTCTTCAATCGAGGGGTTATTTGCTGGTCAGTTGCAGATTTTCAGCAGCCGGTTTGCCATCGAAAGTCGTCACACCTTCAAGCCAGCGCTGTTTGTCTTCGGGGTGATCCTTGAGCCACTGCTTCGCCGACTCGAAGGCATCCTTGTGATCGAGCAGCGGCTGCATCATCCGGCTCTCGGATTCGGCGGTGAAAGTCAGGTTGGCCAGCAGGCGGCCGATGTTCGGGCATTGCTCGGCGTATTTCGGCGCGGTGACCGTCCACACCGTGGCCATGCCTTCGTTCGGGCCGAGGGCGTCTTCGCTGCCGGTCAGATAGGTCATCTGGATGTTGACGTTCATCGGGTGCGGCGCCCAGCCGAAGAACACTACGGCTTCCTTGCGGCGCACGGCGCGATCGACGGCGGCGAGCATGCCGGCCTCGCTCGATTCGACGAGCTGGAATTTGCCCAGACCAAACTGGTTCTTGGCGATCATCGCTTTGATCTGCGTGTTGGCGCCCGAGCCTGGCTCGATGCCGTAGATCTTGCCGCCCAATTCCTTCTCGAATTTGGCGATGTCGGCGAAAGTTTTCAGCCCCTTGTCGGCCAGATAAGTCGGCACGGCGAGAGTGGCGCGGGCATCTTTCAGGCTCGGTGCTTCGAGCACTTTCACCTGATTGGCCTCGACGAACGGCGTGATGGTCTGCGTCATCAGCGGGTTCCAGTAGCCGAGGAACAGGTCCAGGCGCTGATCGCGAATCCCGGCAAAGATAATCTGCTGGGAGGCGCTGGTCTGTTTGGTGCTGTAGCCGAGGCCGTCGAGCAGGACCTGGGTCATGGCACTGGTGGCGATCACGTCGGTCCAGTTGACCACGCCCATGCGTACGTTCTTGCAGGAGGCCGGTTCGGCCGCCATCACGCCGGTGCTGAAGAAAGCGGTACCGCTGAGTGCAAGAACGCAGCTGCTGATCAGTCGTTTCATGTCGGGTTCCTCGGCAGTTCGATTATTGTGGTTCCCGGCATCTGCGCGCCGGTGAGGCCAAGTTACGCAGCTATAGGCCCGTGAAAGCGCACTGCGGCGACTGGCATTTGCACTGTAGCGACCTGCGCGCTTGAACGCCGCCGATAATCGGCGTATCAACGAGCCACGCGACCCGCCAACCGAGTGCGCCCATGTCCCAGGATTTCTACTTTTTGCTGATGCCGGGGTTCTCCGCCATCGGCTTTATTTCCGCGATCGAACCGTTGCGCGTGGCCAACCGTTTTCGCGGCGAGTTGTACCGCTGGCATGTGCTCAGCGCCGATGGCGGCGCGGTATTGGCGAGCAACGGCATGTCGGTCAACGCCGATGCAGCGCTGGAGCCGCTGAAGAAAGGCGCGACCTTGCTGGTGGTGGCCGGCTTCGAACCGCTGAAGTTCATCACGCCGACGCTGGAACACTGGTTGCGCAGGCTGGACAACGACGGCGTAACCCTCGGTGCGATCGACACCGGCAGCTTCGTCCTTGCCGAAGCAGGCCTGCTCGACGGCCATCGCCTGACCCTGCACTGGGAGGCGATCGATGCCTTCAAGGAATCTTATCCACAGCTCAGCGTCACCCAGGAGCTGTTCGAGATCGATCGGCGGCGGATCACCTCTGCGGGAGGTACGGCCTCGATTGATCTGATGCTCGACCTGATCGCCCAGGCCCACGGCCCGCAACTGGCGATTCAGGTCAGCGAGCAGTTTGTGCTCGGGCGCATACGCCCGCGCAAGGATCACCAGCGCATGGAAGTCGCCACGCGTTACGGCATCAGCAACAAGAAACTGGTGCAGGTGATCGGCGAGATGGAACAGCACAGCGAACCACCGCTGACCACGCTGCAACTGGCGGAGTCGATCAAGGTGACCCGGCGGCAACTGGAGAGGTTGTTCCGGCTGCACCTGAACGATACGCCGAGCAATTTCTATCTGCGGTTAAGGCTGGAAAAGGCCCGGCAGTTGCTGCGCCAGACCGACATGAGCGTGCTCGAAGTCAGCATTGCCTGCGGGTTTGAATCGCCGTCGTATTTCACCCGCAGTTATCGCGCGCGTTTCGCCCGCTGCCCCCGGGAAGACCGGCGTACCGCGCAGGCGTGAATGGTTTCAGCACCACCCTAGAACCCTGTGGGAGCGGGCTTGCCCGCGATGAGGCCCGCACATCCAACATTGTTATTGCCGGACACACCGCCATCGCGGGCAAGCCCGCTCCCACAGGTTCCAAGGTGATTTCGGGAATCGGCTTATTTCTTCACCAACGCCGAGCACGCCGCCTTGTAAGCCTCATGCTGATATTTGTTCAACGTCCCGGGCAGCTCGAAATTGTGCTTCTTGGCCTGGGCATTGATCGTCTGCGGCGACAGCAGCGTCACCTCACAACCATCAAGCAACTGAAACACGCCCTCGATCTTGAACGTCGTCGGCCCACCGGCAAACTCGCCCTTTTTGCTGCGCTTCTTGATCGCAATCCGGTCCACCGAGTTCTCCCGCACAAACGATGCCACCTGCGCCGCGAACCGCCGCACGTTCGCCGCCTCGTCGTCGTCATCCAGAGCAATCTTCTTCGTGGCGAGAGGGACGTGGCTCAACGTCGAACCATCGAGCGCCGCCACGGCGATGATCGCTTCGCTGCCTTTGATTTCAATGCCGCAGATGTTCATGGGAATCCTTAGACTGGCTTAAGAGGTTCAGCTTACAGCTCAAACACTCACTCCTGCCCAATCGACTCCAAAAACTCCGACCGTTCATCACTCATCCGCGCCACGCAATCATTCTGCGCAATGGTGAACGCCTTGCTCCCCGCCGTTGCCGGGAACGCTTCCACCGCGCAATCCGCATCCCGCGTCTTCAACCACTGCTGCTGGGCGGTTTTCAGTTTGGCGGTGATGTCGGCCAGTTGCGTCGGGTTCTTGCCGTATGCGGTCTGCATGCGTTCGTTGAGGCTGGCGTAGTTGTCTTTGAGCAGGTCTTCGGCGGTGCTGCGGCTGTAGGCGGAGCATTCCAGGGTCTGGATGTCGTTTTCCACCGCGTCGCACGGGTTGTTCTCGGATTCTTCGGCGGCGTGGGCGCCGGTCGCAATCAGTGCCAGGGCGAGGATTATTGATTTCATTGGGGTCGCTCTAATCCGTTGGTAGGTGCAGGCTGCGGCAGATTCTGGCGCAAGCGCGCGGGCTTGAACAGCCAGCCGAGGAGGGCGGCTGACGACCCTTTGTCGCGGATTGACGCTTTCGGCAATTCCCCTGTCGTTTTTGCACCCGGTCGCCCCGGCACCGAGGCATATGCTGGCCCCAAAGCGCCGGCAGACGATTCGGCGCATGAATTGCCAATAAGGGGACGCCTGATGAGCCCAGCCGAATTACACGCCGACAGCATCGTTATCGACGGTCTGATCATTGCCAAATGGAACCGCGAGCTGTTCGAAGACATGCGCAAGGGCGGTCTGACGGCGGCCAACTGCACTGTGTCGGTGTGGGAAGGCTTTCAGGCGACCGTGAACAACATCGCTGCCAGCCAGAAACTGATCCGCGAAAACAGCGACCTGGTGATGCCTGTGCGCACCACCGCCGACATCCGTCGCGCCAAGGAACAAGGCAAGACCGGCATCCTCTTCGGTTTCCAGAATGCCCATGCCTTTGAAGATCAGATCGGCTATGTCGAGGTGTTCAAGCAGCTCGGCGTCGGTATCGTGCAGATGTGCTACAACACCCAGAATCTGGTAGGCACCGGTTGCTACGAGCGTGACGGCGGTCTGTCAGGTTTCGGTCGCGAAATCGTTGCCGAGATGAACCGCGTCGGCGTCATGTGCGACCTGTCCCACGTCGGTTCCAAGACCTCCGAAGAAGTCATTCTCGAATCGAAAAAACCGGTCTGCTACTCGCACTGCCTGCCGTCGGGTCTCAAAGAACATCCGCGCAACAAGTCCGACGCAGAGTTGAAGTTCATTGCCGACCACGGCGGTTTCGTCGGCGTGACCATGTTCGCGCCGTTCCTCGCCAAGGGCATTGATTCGACCATCGACGATTACGCCGAAGCCATCGAATACACCATGAACATCGTCGGCGAAGACGCCATCGGCATCGGCACCGACTTCACTCAGGGCCACGGTCAGGATTTCTTCGAATACCTGACCCACGACAAGGGCTACGCCCGCCGCCTGACCAGCTTCGGCAAGATCATCAACCCGCTGGGCATCCGCACAGTCGGCGAATTCCCCAATCTCACCGAAACCCTGCTCAAGCGCGGCCATTCCGAGCGTGTGGTGCGCAAGATCATGGGTGAGAACTGGGTAAGCGTCCTTAAGAACGTCTGGGGCGAATAACGCTTTCTCAAGACCGCCGCCGATCTGCCCCCTCTCCTGCGGGAGAGGGCTGGGGTGAGGGCCGCGGCCAACACTGAACCATCATTTTTCTGGAGTTAAGTTTCCATGGCCAAGATCGCCCCGCAATTGCCAATCGAAGTCGACAGCGAGACCGGTGTCTGGACCTCCGACGCCCTGCCAATGCTGTATGTGCCGCGTCACTTTTTCGTCAACAACCACATGGGCATCGAGGAAGTGCTCGGCGCTGAAGCCTATGCCGAGATCCTCTACAAGGCCGGCTACAAATCCGCCTGGCACTGGTGTGAAAAGGAAGCAGAATGCCACGGCCTGGAGGGCGTCGCGGTGTTCGAGCACTACATGAAACGCCTGTCGCAGCGCGGCTGGGGTCTGTTCAAGATCCAGGACATCGACCTCGACAAAGGCACCGCCAGCGTCAAGCTCGAGCACTCGGCGTTTGTCTATGTCTACGGCAAGGTCGGGCGCAAGGTCGATTACATGTTCACCGGCTGGTTCGCCGGCGCCATGGATCAGATCCTCGAAGCCCGTGGCAGCAAGATCCGTACTGTGGCCGAACAAGTCTACGGAGGCTCCGAAGAGGGCCACGATGACGGCTTGTTTATCGTCAAGCCGTTGTAATCCGAGGACCGTGCCATGGCTTTCGAAGCAATGTTCCAGCCGATCCAGATCGGCAAACTGACCATCCGCAACCGCGTGCTCAGCACCGCGCACGCCGAGGTCTACGCGACTGACGGTGGCATGACCACCGACCGCTACGTCAAATACTACGAAGAGAAAGCCAAGGGCGGCATCGGCCTGGCCATCTGCGGCGGTTCGTCCGTGGTGGCGATCGACAGCCCGCAGGAATGGTGGAGTTCGGTCAATCTGTCCACCGACCGGATCATTCCGCACTTCCAGAATCTGGCCGACGCCATGCACAAGCATGGCGCCAAGATCATGATCCAGATTACCCACATGGGCCGTCGCTCGCGCTGGGACGGTTTCAACTGGCCGACCTTGATGTCGCCCTCGGGCATCCGTGAACCGGTGCACCGCGCCACTTGCAAAACCATCGAGCCGGAAGAGATCTGGCGGGTGATCGGCAACTACGCTCAGGCGGCGCGCCGGGCCAAGGCCGGTGGCCTCGATGGCGTCGAACTGTCGGCAGTGCACCAGCACATGATCGACCAGTTCTGGAGCCCGCGCGTCAACAAGCGTACCGATGAATGGGGCGGCAGCTTCGAAGGGCGGATGAAGTTCGGCCTGGAAGTGCTCAAAGCCGTGCGCGCCGAGGTCGGTGACGACTTCTGCGTGGGCATGCGCCTGTGCGGTGACGAGTTCCACCCGGACGGCTTGTCCCACGAGGACATGAAGCAGATCGCCAAGTATTACGACGACACCGGCATGCTCGATTTCATCGGCGTGGTCGGCTCGGGTTGCGATACGCACAACACCCTGGCCAACGTGATTCCGAACATGAGTTATCCACCGGAGCCGTTCCTGCATCTGGCCGCCGGGATCAAGGAAGTGGTCAAGGTGCCGGTGTTGCACGCGCAGAACATCAAGGACCCGAACCAGGCCACGCGCATCCTTGAAGGCGGTTACGTCGACATGGTCGGCATGACCCGCGCGCACATCGCCGACCCGCACCTGATCGCCAAGATCAAGATGGGCCAGATCGACCAGATCAAGCAGTGCGTCGGCGCCAACTATTGCATCGACCGCCAGTATCAGGGCCTGGACGTGCTGTGCATCCAGAACGCCGCGACCTCCCGTGAATACATGGGCGTGCCGCACATCATCGAGAAATCCACCGGGCCGAAACGCAAAGTGGTGATCGTTGGTGCCGGCCCGGCCGGGATGGAAGCCGCACGCGTGGCTGCCGAGCGTGGCCACGACGTCACGCTGTTCGAGAAAAAAGACTTCATCGGCGGGCAGATCACCACCGCATCGAAAGCACCGCAGCGTGACCAGATAGCCGGCATCACCCGCTGGTTCCAGCTGGAACTGGCGCGGCTGAAAGTCGATCTGCGCCTGGGCACGGCGGCGGATGCCGACACCATCATGGACCTGCGTCCGGACGTGGTGGTGCTGGCGGTCGGCGGTCATCCGTACCTTGAGCAGAACGAGCACTGGGGCGCGGCCGAAGGGCTGGTGGTCAGCAGCTGGGACGTGCTCGACGGCAAGGTTGCGCCGGGCAAGAACGTGCTGGTCTACGACACCATCTGCGAGTTCACCGGCATGTCGGTGGCCGACTTCCTCGCCGACAAGGGCAGCCAGGTCGAGATCGTCACCGACGACATCAAACCGGGCGTGGCCATCGGCGGCACATCGTTCCCGACCTACTACCGCAGCATGTACCCGAAAGAAGTGATCATGACCGGCGACATGATGCTGGAGAAGGTCTACCGCGAAGGCGACAAGCTGATCGCGGTGCTGGAGAACGAATACACCGGCGCGAAAGAGGAGCGGGTGGTCGATCAGGTGGTCGTCGAAAACGGCGTACGCCCGGACGAGGAAATCTACTACGCGCTCAAGGACGGCTCGCGCAACAAGGGCCAGATCGACGTCGAAGCGCTGTTCGCGATCCAGCCGCAACCTTCGCTGAGCGAAGCGGGCGACGGCTACTTGCTGTTCCGCATCGGCGACTGCGTGGCGCAGCGCAACACACACGCCGCGATCTACGACGCACTGCGGTTGTGCAAGGATTTCTGACGGCTTGCACCAAACCCTGTGGGAGCGAGCCTGCTCGCGAATGCAATCTGTCAGTTGACGCTGATGTCGACTGACCCAGCGCTTTCGCGAGCAGGCTCGCTCCCACAGTAAAGCGGATCGTGTTTCTCCAGGCTGTCTGGTGGGAGCTTCACCATGTTGAACACCCTTCTTCCAATCCTGTTGTTCGCAGCCCTGGGCCTTGCTGTCCTAGGCGCGTTGCGGCGGATGAACATGTGGCGCCGGGGGCGGGCGGCGAAGGTCGATCTGCTCGGCGGTCTGCTGGCCATGCCCAAGCGCTACATGGTCGACCTGCATCACGTCGTCGCGCGGGACAAATACATTGCCAACACCCACGTCGCCACGGCGGGCGGTGCGGTGGCGTCGATTGTGCTGGCCATTCTGGTGCACGGTTTCGGCCTGCATAACCGCATCCTTGGCTACGCCTTGCTGCTGATGTCGGCGGTGATGTTCGTCGGCGCGATCTTCATGTACCTGCGCCGGATCAATCCGCCTGCGCGTCTGTCGAAAGGCCCGTGGATGCGCCTGCCGAAAAGCCTGCTGGCCTTCTCCGCGTCGTTTTTCCTGGTGACCCTGCCGGTGGCGGGAATCCTGCCGGAAAACTTCGGCGGTTGGGTGCTCGCCGCCATCCTCGGTGTTGGCGTGCTGTGGGGCGTGTCGGAGCTGTTCTTCGGCATGACCTGGGGCGGGCCGATGAAACACGCCTTTGCCGGTGCTCTGCACCTGGCCTGGCACCGTCGCCCGGAACGGTTTGGCGGCGGGCGCTCGACCGGTTTGAAACCGCTGGACCTGAACAATCCCGATGCGCCGCTGGGCGTGGAAAAACCCAAGGATTTCACCTGGAACCAGTTGCTCGGTTTCGACGCCTGCGTGCAGTGCGGCAAGTGCGAAGCAGCGTGCCCGGCTTTCGCCGCCGGCCAGCCGCTGAACCCGAAAAAACTGATTCAGGACATGGTCGTCGGCCTCGCCGGCGGCACTGACGCTAAGTTCGCCGGCAGCCCGTATCCGGGCAAACCAATCGGCGAGCATGGCGGCAATCCGCACCAACCGATCGTCAATGGTCTGGTCGACGCCGAAACCCTGTGGTCTTGCACCACCTGCCGTGCCTGCGTCGAGGAGTGCCCGATGATGATCGAGCACGTCGATGCGATCGTCGACATGCGCCGGCATCTGACCCTGGAAAAAGGCGCGACGCCGAACAAGGGTGCCGAAGTTCTCGAGAACCTTATTGCAACCGACAACCCCGGCGGTTTCGCCCCGGGCGGGCGGATGAACTGGGCAGCGGACCTGAACCTCACTCTGCTCAGCGAAAAGAAATCCACCGACGTGCTCTTCTGGGTCGGCGACGGCGCGTTCGACATGCGCAACCAGCGCACCCTGCGTGCCTTCGTCAAAGTGCTGAAGGCAGCGAAAGTCGACTTCGCTGTACTCGGTCTTGAGGAGCGCGACAGCGGAGATGTGGCGCGGCGTCTCGGCGACGAAGCAACGTTCCAGCAGCTCGCCAAACGCAATATCCAGACATTGGCCAAATACAGTTTCAACCGCATCGTCACCTGCGATCCGCACAGTTTCCATGTGCTGAAAAACGAGTACGGCGCCTTCGACGGCAACTATCTGGTGCAGCACCACAGCACTTACATGGCCGAGATCATTCAGGCCGGCGCGCTCAACCTCGGGCAGCACAAAGGCAACAGCGTGACCTATCACGATCCGTGCTACCTGGGCCGCTACAACGGCGAGTACGAAGCGCCGCGCGAAGTGCTGCGTGCCCTCGGCATTGAAGTCAAAGAGATGCAACGGTCCGGCTTCCGCTCGCGCTGCTGCGGCGGCGGTGGCGGCGCGCCGATCACCGACATTCCGGGCAAGCAGCGCATCCCCGACATGCGCATGGAAGACATCCGCGAAACCGGCGCCGAACTGGTGGCGGTGGGTTGTCCACAGTGCACGGCGATGCTCGAAGGCGTGGTCGAGCCGCGTCCGCTGATCAAGGACATCGCCGAACTGGTCGCCGACGCGTTGCTCGAAGACGCCGCGCCAAGCAAGCCTGCCACCCCGGCCAAACGTGAACCTGCGGAGGTGCACTGATGAGCGACATTATCCGCCGCGACCCGCGCGCCGAATGGATTGCGCGCAACCGCCTGCATCCGCTGCACGCGGCGATGCAACCGGCGCAGCACAGCTGGATGGGTCCCAATGGCGTCATCCGCAAGAATCTGCACGGCATGGGTTTTATCGGCCCCAACGGCATCAAACGCATTGACCGCAGCGGCGCGCAGCAGGGTGGGGCGGTCAAACGCTCGGCTGCTGTTGAAGTGCAGTTGCCGCTGCATCAGGTACCGGCCCCGGCGTTCTACATCAGTGTGGTGCCGGATATGGTCGGTGGTCGCCTGAGCAGCCACGACCGCGATCTGCTCGGCCTTGCTCACCAACTGGCCGGCACCGATGGTGCGGTGCTCGCCGTGGTGTTCGGCGAGCACAAGGAAAGCGCTTTCGAAACCGCGGGCGTTGATCGCTTGCTGGTGCTTGAAGGCGAGGAATTCAGCGGTTATGCACCGGAGCAACGGGTGCAGGGGTTGCGCGCTGTGGATAACCAATTCAACCCGCGTCACTGGTTGCTGCCGGACAGCCGCAGCGGTGGCGGCGAACTCGGCCGGCGCTTTGCTGCTGCACTGGGCGAGCGCCCGGCCACGCGGGTCTGGCAGGTCAAGGATCAGGAGTGCATCGGCCGCGCCGGGGCCGGATTGCAAGATCTGGCGCGTCCGGTGGCGCGGTTGATTCTCGCCGCTGCCGAATGCGCAGAACCGGTCAGCGAAACTCGTCACGAAGCGTTGCCAGTGGAGTTATTCACAAGCGTCGCGCGCAGCTTGTCGCGAATCGAAGATCTTGGTGCCGTGGCGGTGGATCCGGCAGCGATCCCGATGGCCGAAGCGGAGTTCATTTTCTCCGGCGGCAACGGCGTCAAGGACTGGCAGTTGTTCCACGAAACGGCCGCAGCCCTCGGCGCCACCGAAGGCGCTTCGCGGGTGGCGGTGGACGACGGCTTCATGGCGCGGGATCGCCAGGTTGGCGCGTCCGGCACCTGGGTCACCGCGCGGGTCTATGTGGCTGTGGGTATATCTGGCGCAATCCAGCACCTGCAAGGCATTGGCGCCTGCGACAAGGTGGTGGCAATCAACCTCGATCCGGGTTGCGACATGATCAAGCGTGCCGACCTCTCGGTGATCGGCGAAAGCGCAGAAATTCTGCAAGCGTTGATCGAAGCGGTCGCGGCTTACCGCAACGAAGCCAAGCGCGATGCGGCGTAAGGAAACCCTATGAACACGAACGTTATCAGTCTGGTTTCAATCGGCGCTCACCCGACCTCAGGTCGGCCACGGCGCGCCGATCAGGATGCGCGCGCGGTGGAACTGGGCCTGCAATTGGCTGGGGATAACCTGCAAGTGCTGCATGCCGGTGATGTTGCCGAACCGGCCCTGCGTGCCTATCTGGGCATGGGCCTGGAACAGCTGCATGTGCTGGAACAACCCGTTGGCGCCGATGCATTGCCGGCGCTGACCGCGTACCTGCGCGACGCCGGGGCGCAAGTGGTGCTGACCGGCAGCCAAGCGGAAACCGGGGAAGGTTCGGGGATGTTGCCGTTCCTCCTGGCCGAAGGCCTGGGCTGGCCGCTGGTGGTGGGCCTGGCGCAGGTCGAATCAATCAATGACGGTTCGGCGCTGGTCCTGCAAGCGTTGCCGCGCGGGCAGCGACGCCGCTTGAAGGTGAAACTGCCGTTTCTGGCGACTGTGGATAACGCCGCCCCGAAGCCTCGGCAGAGCGCGTACGGCCCGGCGCGACGGGGCGAATTGGCCGCCGATGACGTTGAAGTTGTTGAGGACCAATTGTTGGCCGTCGCCACGCTGCAACCGGCCAAGCCACGACCCAAGCGCTTGAAGGTGATCAAGGCGAAGAGCGGCGCCGACCGGATGAAGGCCGCTACGGCCAAAGCCAGTGGTGGCGGTGGGCAGGTGCTCAAGGGCGTTACCGCGCAGGCTGGGGCGGAGGCGATTCTGAAGCTGCTGATTGAAGAGGGCGTTGTCCGCTAGTCACCCTCTTCCAGGCATGGAATAACTCCTGTGGGAGCGAGCCTGCTCGCGAAAGCGCACTGTCAGCCGACACATGCATCGACTGACCCGACGCATTCGCGAGCAGGCTCGCTCCCACATTGGCATTTCTTCACCGCCAATCTGTACTGCTTACCCACAATCCCTGTTGGCGAAGCTGTGGATAACGTGTTCGCCCTTGCTCGTACCCTACGCCATTCAAGCCTTCCAGCCATAAGATCAAAAAACGATCAGCGTAACTCACGGATTTAACGGGCTTTTCCCTCGGTATTAATCGAGAAGTTGCCCCCAATCTCTGTTGGCGCTTCTGTGGATAAGATGTTCGCTATCAGCTGTACGCCATATGGAGCAGGCCTTACATGGGTTTGATCAATTATTGATCAAATGTGATCCCCGGGCGCCGAGAGCTGTTAACGCGAAGGGGTTTTCCCCAGTCACAGGTGTTTTTCCACAGGAGATTGAAAGTTGTCCCCGATCTCTGTTGGCGCTTCTGTGGATAACATGTTCGCTACCCGCTACAGGCCTCTGAATACGTGCTATGTACGAGTGTGATCAAAAAACGATCAATTGTTTTGAGAAACCGCGATTCAGCATAAGTCACGATTTTTCTTTGCAAATCAGCAGGATATTTTTTGAGTCATCCACAGTTACCCCCATTTGCTGTGGGCGGGTATGTGGATAACTTGTTTGCGGAAGGCTGGAGGGCTTGGTGGGTATGGGGGCGGGGGTGGTTGATCGGAAATTGATCAGCTGGGAGATGTAGCGTGGGTCAGGGCGTCTTCGCGAGCAGGCTCGCTCCCACAGGGGAATGCATTCCACCTGTAGATACCGTCTTGAGCCTCACCGGGCAAGCGCAAGTTTCGGGTCATATGGCAGTCCTGACTTGAGCACTCCGTAAATGAAGTGCAGCAGCTTGCGCATTGCTGCGCAGATGATCTGCTTGGGGGCCTTGCCATTGGCTTCCAGGCGTTCTTTCATCGCCTTGATCGCCTTATTGTGTTTCAGCGCCACCATGCCAGGCATGTAAAGGCCTGCACGCAGCCGTGCTGACCCTACTCTTGAGATCAGGGTGTGACCTTTGAGCTTTCCTGATTCCTGCAGCTTTGGATTCAGCCCTGCAGCAGCGACCAGTTGGCGAGGATCACTGTATTTGCGCAAGTCACCCAGTTCGGCGAGCAATCGTTCAAGCGTTTTTTGTCCGATGCCGTCGATGGTTACGATGAGATCCCGCATCTGACGCATATCCGGGTCGTCATCGATGTGTTTTTTGATCGCCTTATGCGTTTCTACGATCTCTTTTTCGATATGGCGCAGAACGGAGTTGATCGAGTCTTTGACCTTTTCGTCGGAAACGTCCAGACGATTAAGCTCCATTTGTTCCATTTCCTGAAGGTCATCCAGGCGGCGCACCATTGCTTTTAACTGGCGGTATTTCAGCGGCTCAGGCGCCCATGGGTGAAGTTTTTGATCCTTTTCCCGGGCAAAGTCGGCGATCAGTTTGGCATCGCTTTTATCAGTCTTGATGCGGCGCAGTTCGCTGTCAGCGTACGCTTTGGTCGTAGCCGGGTTCACGACGCAGACCCGGAAGCCTTTGTTGTAAACGAATTCCGCGAGCTCCAAATGGTAGACGCTGGTGGCTTCCATCACGATCAGGGCCGAACGCTCGGCATTTTTTTCTAGCCACGCCTCAAACTCTTTAAAGCCCTTTGGATCGTTGGCCAGCTTGGCCTTGGTTTTGTGCTTGCCGTTGGGCTGGTGTGTAGCGATATCAAAGGTGTTCTTTGCGATGTCGACGCCAACGAAACCGGACATGATTGATTCTCCACTTGTTCCCTGTTGCGATCATCACGTCACTCTGTCCAACCTTGCGAATGCGGGCTCTCGCCGCAGGCGGGCCCAAGATACCGTGCGAACTGTACGAGTGAGTGTGGAGGGCTGGAGCACGATCTACGTCACAGGCAAAAAGCCTAAGGAGCTGCGCGGCTTCCAAGTCCCTCCCTCGATGATCAGTCGAGAACTATCGCTCCTGACGGAGCGTTAGTCGAGATACAAGGAGCTGCCGCAGGCTGCGATCTTTTGCTCTTGATCAGCCCTGAACCGGTACGCCTTTGAGGTAAGGCGCTGGCTCAGCCCCGAGGTTGTTCAACATCCTCTCGCTGTACCAGTCGACGAAGTTGACCACGCCGAATTCATAGGTTTTGGAGTAAGGCCCCGGCTGGTAAGCGGTGGAGTTGATCCCGCGCTGGTTTTCCTCAGCCAGACGGCGGTCCTGATCGTTGGTCGCATCCCACACCTGGCGCATGCGCTCGACGTCGTAATCGACACCTTCCACCGCGTCCTTGTGCACCAGCCACTTGGTGGTGACCATGGTTTCCTGGGCGCTGATCGGCCACACGGTGAAGACGATGATGTGATCGCCCATGCAGTGGTTCCACGAGTGCGGCAGGTGCAGGATGCGCATCGAGCCCAGGTCCGGGTTCTTGATGCGGCCCATCAGTTTGGCGCAGCCCTGTTTGCCGTCGAGGGTCATCGACACGGTGCCCTTGAGCAGCGGCATGCGCACGATACGGTTGCGCAAGCCGAAACTGGCGTGAGCGTAAGGGATCTTTTCCGCTTCCCAGGCAGCGGCGGAAGCGGCGACGTGATCCTTGAACGCCTGATCGGCGCGCGGGTCGGTGACGTCGTCCCATTCCAGCAGGGTTTTCAACAGTTCCGGGTGCGATGCGTTGCAGTGGTAGCACTCGCGGTTGTTTTCCAGCACCAGTTTCCAGTTGGCCTTTTCCATTAAGGTGGTGGTGATCGCCACCTTGGTGTTCTCCATGTCGTACGGTTCCATGTAATGGTTGAGCGTCGACAGGAAGTCATCGATGGCCGGCGGGTTCTCCGCCAGGCTGATGAAGATGTAGCCGCCAGCGGTCTTCACGTTCACCGGTTTCAGGCCGTACTGCTTCATGTCGAAGTCGGCGCCCATCTCGGTGCCGGCAAACAGCAGGCGACCGTCCAGTTCGTAAGTCCACTGGTGGTAATGGCAGACCAGTTTGGCGACTTTGCCTTTTTCACTGGTGCACAGGCGCGAGCCACGGTGGCGGCAGACGTTGTGGAACGCGTGCACCACGCCCTCGGCGCCGCGAATGACGATGATCGGGTTCTTGCCGACCTGCAGGGTCAGGTAGTTGCCCTTGGCCGGGATCTCGCAGGTCATGCCGGCGATCAACCATTCTTTCTGGAAGATCTCTTGCATATCGATATCGAACAGGCGCTCGTCGCTGTAGAACGGCTGTGGCAGGGAAAAAGTGCGCTCGCGCTCCTGCAGCATTTGTGCGGTGGCCTTGCGTGCGGGTTCCAGCGGATCGCCCAGGCTGATTTTTGCGGTGACGTCCATCGATGTAATCCTCATGGCCCTCTGCGTGGCCGGCGAAAGTGGCTGATCAGGTGTGCTGCAAAACGGTTGCTACGCAAGGTGTAAAGAAGTCGTCTTGTGTTGGGGCGAGTGTGGGGCCGGCGCTGGGGGGAACCTTATCCATGCGCGACATGGCGCAATCTGTTCCCGACGCGCAAGCCCCGGTGTTCAAGGGCTGGTCGCGATAAGTATGTCAATGTCGCGGATAGGTAAACGCACGGTCTGCGCTATACGCAGAATCGCCGACAAGAGGCCGACAGTCGGCCGTGGAGAACAGCATGTCCAACAGCTTCCTGAATCCGGTCACCACCCAGACCTGGGCCAATGGCCGACACATTGTCCGTTGCGTCAAAGTCATCCAGGAAACCTGGGATGTGCGCACCTTCTGCTTTATGGCCGACCAGCCGATCCTGTTCTTCTTCAAGCCGGGGCAGTTCGTCACCCTGGAGCTGGAAATCGAAGGCCAGCCGATCATGCGCTCCTACACCATCTCCAGCTCGCCGTCGGTGCCGTACAGCTTTTCGGTGACGATCAAACGCGTGCCGGGCGGCAAGGTCTCGAACTGGTTGCACGACACTTTGCATGAGGGGCAAGAACTGGCGGTGCACGGCCCGGTCGGGCTGTTCAACGCGATCGACTTCCCGAGCCCGAAGGTCCTGTATCTGAGCGGTGGCGTCGGCATCACCCCGTGCATGTCGATGGCGCGCTGGTTCTACGACACCAACGCCAACGTCGACATGACGTTCGTGCACAGCGCGCGGTCGCCGAAAGACATCATTTACCACCGCGAGCTTGAGCACATGGCGTCGCGGATCGACAACTTCAGCCTGCACCTGATCTGCGAAAAACACGGCCTCGGTGAGCCATGGGCCGGTTATCGCGGTTACCTGAACCACAAGATGCTCGAACTGATGGTTCCGGACTTCCTCGAACGCGAAGTGTTCTGCTGCGGCCCGACGCCGTACATGACTGCGGTCAAACGCTTGCTGGAAGCGGCCGGCTACGACATGTCGCGCTACCACGAAGAATCCTTCGGCGCCACGCCACCCGAGGCCCGCGCCGACGCGGTGGAACAGGCCGAACAAGCCGCCGATGCGCCGGAAATCGACGCCGCGGATCTGCATCAGGTGGAATTCACCGCCTCCGGCAAAAGCATTCGCGTCGGCCCGGGCGAAACCGTACACGCAGCCGCCGCCAAGCTCGGCCTGATGATCCCGAAAGCCTGCGGCATGGGCATTTGCGGAACGTGCAAGGTGATGAAACTGGGCGGCGAAGTGGAGATGGAGCACAACGGCGGGATTACCGAGGACGACGAGGCGGAAGGGTTTATCCTGTCGTGCTGCAGCGTGCCGAAGGGGGATGTGCGGATTGAGTTTTAAATAGGCATGAACTTGGGTCGATCTCCTAAATGAGGAGATCGACCGGGAAAGTGCAATTTCAAATCAGCCCGAACAAAGCGAGCAGGCCGAAGCCCACAAAGGCAAAGCCAAATATTTGCTGGTATTTATTCAGTTTGAGCAGGTCGCGTTTGAGTTTTGGCGGGAAATTCTTAACGTCTCTTGCGCTGACTTTGCCTTGGGAAATGTACCGTGCGGGTTGTTTGAGGATGCCGAAAATTTCACCCAACATATAAATACGTCCCCCCAGGCCCGCTTGCCATAACATGAGCAAAGACGATGTGATTGAACTGCGTTTCAGGCTATTTAGGATCGTTTCCAGTCTTCTCTTGGCGGTATAAAGTAAAATTCCATTTACCACTAAAAGACCTGTGAAACTCACCAGTGTCATGATCACAATTGGATCTTTTACGATATTGTTAATTTGATCTACGGATGAGCTTATTCCCAGGCACATCATAATTGCAAAAAAAATGAAAACCAGTTTGTATAAAATAATCAGGTTCTTTTTCAGTTTTTTGGGGAAGTTTTCGAAGTCTTTCGCGCAAAGCTTTCCTGTGTGAATGTAAAATTCAGGGTTTCGCATGATGTCGAACACTTCTCCCATCATGTAGATTTTGCCCCAAGGACCTCCGTGCCAAAGCATTATCAGTCTGCTCGAAATAGAACTGTTTGTTAGATGGTCCAATATGATTTCGGTCTTTGTTTTCGCGACATACAACATCACTCCTATCAAAGTAAATATGCCGACGAAGTCTACAATACCAATCAACAAGAATATTTTCTCTGAAGTACGAAGAGTCATTTAACAGCCTCGTATACTTTCTGTGCGATCCGTTCGCCGCCTTTCTCGCCCAAAGTCCCGCCGGCATAATTTCCGAGTCCTGCCAGTAGCGCACTGCAAAGTACAGTGCCAAGCCCGCCTGTCGGGAGGCCAGCGCCTACGCAAATTGTTGAGGCAGTCAAGCTTACGAGCGCGCCGGCAACCATTCCGCCACCCACACCACCCAAAAAGCTTCCGCTCTCCGTGAACTTCACTTTTTCACATGCCTCCGCGCTTCCGTGCATGCAGACATCCTGCACCTTTAAGGCGGAGGCGCCACCACCCACCGCTGTACCGATCCAGCCGCCATATTTAACGTACTGTGATGCTTGGCTGACTGCCCGAATATGCGTGGCATAACCTGGGTTCTGGCCGATGCCGTCGGCTTTTCGCCAGTGGTGCACAAGATAGGGATGATCAATGCCTAGAGTGGTCTTCAGGCTCGGGTAATCGGGGATGCCAATACTCTGCCGGGTGAACCGATTGAGTTGGACGTCCAGCTTTTTGAGTAATTGGTCACGCTTGTTTATGAATTCTTCAGAGACCCGGTGGCCTTTTACGTCCAGCGTTTGAACATGCAACTTCTCAAGATCTGCGAGAACATTTTTTATGCCATCCAGATGATTGGCTGCCATGGCCGTGACGACTCCGATCACTTTTGATTCATAGGCGAGTGCGGTCTGGATCACGCCATAGTGCTGCGCCATGAAATCCGCTTCTTCCACGGTCAGTGGTCCCAGCGTCGCACTGACGAAACGGGCGGTCTGCATCAGCAACGCTTCTTCGTATGTGCATTGCTGGTTGTCAGGGTCGCTCAGCACTATCATCGAACCGGCTTTAATCATGTCCGGGGTCGGATTCAAACTTCTGAATCTGGCGATGACATTCGGGTTGGCGGAGGGGAGCAGTTGTGCCTCAAGCTTCTCGGTGACAATGCTTTTCGGCACGATGTAAAACCCCGGCTCAGATGGGGCCGGGCGATCTTGCGGCCAGTGCTCGCTGGGGAAGAACTTCAAGTCGTTGACGGGGTGAGGGCTGCGCGCGGTGCTGCTGTTATTAACGCGCGCCACTCTGAGGTTCTGCTGATGAATCGCGCGCAGCAACCTGTCTGGATCGGAGCGCGAGGCAGGCTGCCTGAGCATCGATAACGGGCGTTTTTTTACCGCTTCAGGAACGGCACCTTTGGTGCCGCGTGCCAGAACTCTGGATTGGTTCAGAAGATGACGCTGTTCCTGTGCAAAGGCGTCAAGGCCCATGTCCGCTGAAAGGCGGCCGCTGGCGACATCATCGACAATGCCCTTGGCGAAGCGCGCGACCTCCTGATTGAACTGCACGCGCGCACTGCCGAATGCCAGATGATGTGAGCCGACTGTCTGTGCCTGTGCGAGCAGCTTGCCGGCAACGTGTCGAACGTCGCTGAGACCATGGCGCCGATCGCTCAACCTTCTTCGCCCCACGAGGCATGGCCGCTGGTCCCGGCGAGGTGATGCACCCAGCTGATGCCACGATAACGAATGGCGACCTGCTCCTGAGGTTCCGCGTCGTTGTGCAGAATGACGTGGGGCATATCCAGGTTCAGTTCGGTGAGCACCGCACCGTCGATCGAGACAGAAAAGTATTTTTCCTGCTGACCCTGAGGGGAGGTTCGGTAGAAGTTGATCTTGCAGTCGATCTCTTCACGGTTGGCCAGTGCCTGGGCCAGCAGCGGTGAAGATTTGTCGACGACTTTGGTGACAATGACCGGCGCGTGGGTGGCTCGGTGAGAGTTGTCGAGGTTGGCGAGGTTGTGGCTGTACGACAGCACCATGATTTGATCGGTGTGTGCCGCCTGATATCTGTTGCCGACCGAATCAGGCGTTGAGCAGCCTGCCGAAATCAGCCCTTGGGTCTTGCCCGTGATCGTCATGTAGCCGGGAATTGCCATCGCGTGCGCTCCTTGAATCGGGAGCGGGCAGTCTATGGCGGGATTTTTGTGCTTTCTGTAGGCCTTGGTGTAGGCCGATTCTGAAAATGCAGGTCCGCGACGCGCAGCCTCTGGGTTGCATTCCCGTGCTGAGCATGGGAATGCAACTTGGGAGGGGAATCAGGCCGACATGACCTCGCGAATATCGCGCGCCAGTTCGCGCACGCGCTCTTCTTCGGTGTCCCAGGAGCACATGAGGCGTGCGCCGCCCTTGCCGATGAAGGTGTAGAAGCGCCAGTTCTTTGCAGTCAACGCAGCGATGGCCGGCTCGGACAGTTGCAGGAACACGCCGTTGGCCTGCACCGGGAACATCAGTTCGACCCCGGGAATGTCGCTGACCAGTTCTGCCAGCAGTTGCGCGCAGTGGTTGGCGTGGCGGGCGTATTTGAGCCAGGCGTCGTTTTCCAGAATGCCGACCCACGGTGCCGACAAAAAGCGCATCTTCGACGCCAGTTGCCCGGCCTGCTTGCAGCGGTAGTCGAAGTCTTCGGCCAGTTTGTGGTTGAAGAACAGGATCGCTTCACCCACCGCCATGCCGTTCTTGGTGCCGCCGAAACACAGCACGTCGACGCCGGCTTTCCAGGTCAGGTCGGCGGGCGAGCAGCCGAGGAATGCGCAAGCGTTGGAGAACCGTGCGCCGTCCATGTGCAGGTGCAGGCCCAGTTCCTTGCAGGTTGCGCTGATGGCGCGGACTTCTTCCGGGGTGTAGACGCTGCCGACTTCGGTCGCCTGGGTCAGGGTCACCACGCGCGGTTTCGGGTAATGGATGTCCTGACGCTTGAGCGCGACTTCACGGATCGATTGCGGGGTGATCTTGCCGTTTTCGGTGCCGGCGATCAGCAGCTTCGAGCCGTTGGAGAAGAATTCCGGAGCGCCGCATTCGTCGGTTTCGACGTGGGCGGTTTCCGAGCAGATCACGCTGTGGTAACTCTGGCACAGCGACGACAGGGCCAGCGAGTTGGCGGCGGTGCCGTTGAAGGCGAAGAACACTTCGCAGTCGGTTTCGAACAGTTTGCGGAAATGATCGGCCGCGCGGGCGGTCCATTCATCGTCGCCGTAAGCGCGCTGGTGGCCGTGGTTGGCCTGTTCCATGGCAGCCCAGGCTTCAGGGCAGATCCCGGAATAGTTGTCGCTGGCGAATTGTTGGCTCTTGTCGGTCATGGCCGGCTTCCGTAATCGAGACTCTTGTGAAGGCTCGTGGTCAATGAGGATGCGCACTTTACCGAAGATCTTCCGGGGAGCACATGCGATGTCGGGTGGGGAAAATTACCAGTTTATGGGCCGATTATGCACCTGAGCCAACGCGACGGCGCCCTGGATCTGCTCAAGTGGCTGGCGCTGCTGAGCATGTTGCTCGATCACCTGCGATATGTCGGCTTCTCCGTCGACTGGTTGTATGTGCCGGGGCGCCTGGCGTTTCCGTGGTTTTGCCTGGCGATGGCGGTGAATCTGGCCCGGGACGGTTCGCGCAAGATGGAATGGCGCTATTTGGGCTGGCTGGTGCTGTTCAGCGCCATCAGCGAAATCCCTTATCGCTTTTATATCCCCGACCCTGACACGTTCAACGTGATGCCGACGCTGGCGCTGGGCCTGCTGGTGGCGCGCGCTTGGCAGGACTCTGCGTCGGTGGCGCGATTGCTCGCACTGGCCGCGCTGGTGGTCGCGATGGTTTTTTCAGAACGACTGATGTTCGGTTTCTTCGGCGTGCTGCTGCCGTTGGCGATGCTGCTGGTCTTTCGCCGGCCGTGGTATCTCAGTCTGTTCGCCGGGCTGGTTTGTCTGGCGGCGAACCAATGGCAGGTGCTGCTCGAGTCGGCGCGGTTCGGCAACAGCGTGGCGATTCTCGGCCTGGCGACATGTCTGTTTGCGCCGATGCTGGGAATGTTCTTGTTGCGACATGGGCGACATCTGCAGCCACCACCGATGCGGCGCTGGGCATATGCGCTGTATCCCGCGCATTTCCTCCTGCTGCTCGCCATCCGCCAAATCATCGCCTGACCCCTGTGGGAGCGAGCCTGCTCGCGAAAGCGGTCTGCCAGCCAACTTCTATGTCGGATGTGCCGGCCTCTTCGCGAGCAGGCTCGCTCCCACAGGGGATCTGCGGCGTTTCGAAGAGGTCATTTCCAGCCATGTCGTAAACGCACCTTTGCGTGGCGCGCGCAGGCATTTGAGCTGTCTGTGCCGGTCATACCATCGCATCAAAGGGCACTGCCATCATTGCCAGTGCCTTACCGAGACGAATGGCGCACAGATGCCGCTGGGAGAGACGCGATGTTCAGCAAGCAAGACCAGATCCAGGGTTACGACGATGCACTGCTGGCGGCGATGAATGCCGAGGAGCAACGTCAGGAAGATCACATCGAGCTGATCGCGTCGGAGAACTACACCAGCAAGCGCGTCATGCAGGCGCAAGGCAGCGGCCTGACCAACAAATACGCCGAAGGCTATCCGGGCAAGCGCTACTACGGTGGCTGCGAGCATGTGGACAAGGTCGAAGCACTGGCCATCGAACGCGCCAAGCAACTGTTCGGCGCCGACTACGCCAACGTCCAGCCGCACTCCGGCTCCTCGGCCAACAGCGCCGTGTATCTGGCGCTGATCCAGCCGGGCGACACTATCCTCGGCATGAGCCTGGCCCACGGCGGTCACCTGACCCACGGCGCGAAAGTGTCGTCCTCGGGCAAGCTCTACAACGCTGTGCAGTACGGCATCAACACCGACACCGGACTGATCGACTACGACGAAGTCGAGCGTCTGGCCGTCGAGTGCAAACCGAAAATGATCGTTGCCGGTTTCTCCGCTTACTCAAAGACTCTGGACTTCCCGCGCTTCCGTCAGATCGCCGACAAGGTCGGTGCGCTGCTGTTCGTCGACATGGCCCACGTCGCCGGTCTGGTCGCTGCTGGCCTGTATCCGAACCCGCTGCCGTACGCCGATGTGGTCACCACCACTACGCACAAAACCCTGCGCGGTCCGCGTGGCGGGCTGATCCTGGCCAAGTCCAACGAAGAGATCGAGAAAAAGCTCAACGCCGCCGTTTTTCCCGGCGCCCAGGGCGGTCCGCTGATGCACGTCATCGCCGGTAAAGCGGTGTGCTTCAAGGAAGCGCTGGAGCCTGGCTTCAAGGCCTATCAGCAACAAGTGATCGACAACGCCCAGGCGATGGCCAGCGTGTTCATCAAGCGTGGCTACGATGTTGTGTCCGGCGGTACCGACAACCACTTGTTCCTGGTCAGCCTGATCCGTCAGGGCCTGACCGGCAAGGACGCCGATGCCGCGCTGGGCCGTGCCCACATCACCGTGAACAAGAACGCCGTGCCGAACGACCCGCAGTCGCCGTTCGTGACCTCGGGCCTGCGCATCGGCACCCCGGCGGTGACCACGCGCGGCTTCAAGGTCAGCCAGTGCGAAACCCTCGCCGGCTGGATCTGCGACATCCTCGACAACCTCGGCGACGCCGATGTCGAGGCCAATGTCGCCCAGCAGGTCTCGGCCCTGTGCGCAGACTTCCCGGTTTATCGCTGAGTCGGTTTTGGAGTAATGACTATGCAACGCTATTCCGGCTTCGGCCTGTTCAAACACTCGCTCAGCCACCACGAAAACTGGCAGCGCATGTGGCGCACGCCCACCCCGAAAAAAGTCTACGACGTGGTCATCGTCGGCGGCGGCGGGCACGGCCTGGCGACGGCCTACTATCTGGCCAAGGAGCACGGCATCACCAATGTCGCCGTGGTCGAGAAGGGTTGGCTGGGCGGCGGTAACACCGCACGCAACACCACCATCGTGCGCTCCAACTACCTGTGGGACGAGTCGGCGCACCTCTACGAACACGCGATGAAATTGTGGGAAGGCCTGTCGCAGGATCTCAACTACAACGTGATGTTCTCCCAGCGTGGCGTCTACAACCTGTGCCACACCCTGCAGGACATCCGTGATTCCGAGCGTCGGGTCAGCGCCAACCGCCTCAACGGCGTCGACGGCGAACTGCTCGACGCCAAGCAGGTTGCGGACGAAATTCCGTACCTGGACTGCTCGAAAAACACCCGCTACCCGATCATGGGCGCGACCGTGCAGCGTCGCGGCGGCGTCGCCCGACACGATGCCGTGGCCTGGGGCTTTGCCCGTGCCGCCGATGCCTTGGGCGTGGACCTGATCCAGCAGACCGAAGTGATCGGTTTCCGCAAGGAAAACGGTGTGTGCATCGGCGTCGAAACCAACAAGGGTTTTATCGGCGCCAAGCGCGTCGGCGTGGTGACGGCCGGTAACTCCGGGCACATGGCCAAGCTTGCCGGTTTCCGCCTGCCGATCGAATCCCACCCGCTGCAAGCGCTGGTGTCCGAGCCGATCAAGCCGATTATCGACAGCGTGATCATGTCCAACGCCGTACACGGTTACATCAGCCAGTCCGACAAGGGCGACCTGGTGATCGGCGCCGGTATCGACGGTTACAACGGCTACGGCCAGCGTGGTTCGTACCCGGTGATCGAACACACCATTCAGGCCATCGTCGAGATGTTCCCGGTGTTGTCCCGCGTACGCATGAACCGCCAGTGGGGCGGCATCGTCGACACCACGCCGGACGCCTGCCCGATCATTTCCAAGACGCCGGTACCAAACATGTTCTTCAACTGCGGTTGGGGCACCGGCGGTTTCAAAGCCACACCTGGCTCGGGCAACGTGTTTGCCGCGAGTCTGGCCAAGGGTGAAATGCACCCATTGGCTGCACCTTTCTCCATCGACCGTTTCCACAACGGTGCGTTGATCGATGAACACGGCGCTGCTGCGGTTGCCCACTAACAGGAGAAATCCCCATGTTGCATATCTTCTGTCCTCACTGCGGCGAACTGCGCTCTGAAGAGGAATTCCACGCATCCGGCCAGGCGCACATCCCGCGTCCGCTGGATCCGAACGCCTGCACCGATGAAGAGTGGGGCGACTACATGTTCTTTCGCGATAACCCGCGCGGTCTGCACCATGAGTTGTGGGACCACGTTGCCGGTTGCCGCCAGTACTTCAACGTCACTCGCGATACCGTGACCTACGAGATTCTCGAGAGCTACAAGATCGGCGAGAAGCCGCAATTCACCGACAAGGCTGGCACTGCGAAAACAGCCGCGACGGCGCTGGGAGAGAAGGTATGAGCCAGACCAATCGCCTGTCCAACGGTGGACGGATCGACCGCAACAAAGTGCTGAGCTTCACCTTCAACGGCCAGACCTACAAAGGCTACGAAGGCGACTCGCTGGCCGCTGCACTGATCGCCAACGGCGTCGACATCATCGGCCGCAGCTTCAAGTATTCGCGCCCTCGCGGCATCTTCGCCGCCGGTTCCGAAGAGCCGAACGCCGTGCTGCAGATCGGTGCCACCGAAGCCACGCAGATTCCCAACGTGCGCGCCACGCAACAGGCGTTGTATCAGGGCCTGGTCGCCACCAGCACCAATGGCTGGCCGAGCGTCAACAACGACATGATGGGGATTCTCGGCAAGGTCGGCGGCAAGCTGATGCCGCCGGGTTTCTACTACAAAACCTTCATGTACCCGCAATCGTTCTGGATGACTTACGAGAAGTACATCCGCAAGGCTGCCGGCCTCGGCCGTTCGCCGACCGAGAACGATCCGGACACCTACGACTACATGAACCAGCACTGCGACGTGCTGATCGTCGGTGCCGGCCCGGCCGGTCTCGCCGCTGCCCTGGCCGCTGCGCGCAGCGGTGCCCGCGTGATTCTGGCCGATGAGCAGGAAGAGTTCGGTGGCAGCCTGCTTGATTCCCGCGAAAGCCTCGACGGCAAACCGGCGATGGAATGGGTCGCCAGTGTCATCGCTGAATTGAAGAACACCCCGGACGTGCTGCTGTTGCCGCGCGCCACGGTCAACGGTTACCACGACCACAACTTCCTGACCATTCACGAACGCCTCACCGATCACCTCGGTGACCGCGCGCCAATCGGTCAGGTGCGGCAGCGCATCCACCGTGTCCGCGCCAAGCGCGTGGTGTTGGCGACGGGTGCCCACGAGCGTCCGCTGGTGTACGGCAACAACGACGTGCCGGGCAACATGCTAGCCGGCGCGGTGTCGACTTACGTGCGTCGTTATGGCGTAGCGCCGGGCAAAAAACTGGTGCTGTCGACCAACAACGATCACGCCTATCGCGTCGCTCTGGATTGGCTCGATGCCAGTCTGCAAGTGGTCGCCATCGCTGATGCCCGCAGCAATCCGCGCGGTGCATTGGTCGAAGAAGCGCGCGCCAAAGGCATTCGCATCCTCACCGGCAGCGCCGTCATCGAAGTGCGTGGCAGCAAGCGTGTGACCGCTGCCCGCGTCGCCGCGATTGACGTAAAGGCCCACGCCGTGACCAGTCCGGGCGAATGGCTCGACTGCGACCTGGTGGCCAGCTCCGGTGGTTACAGCCCGGTGGTTCACCTGGCTTCGCACCTCGGTGGCAAACCGGTCTGGCGCGAAGACATTCTCGGTTTCGTACCGGGCGAAGCACCGCAGAAGCGCGTGTGCGTCGGTGGCATCAATGGCGTCTACGCGCTCGGCGATTCGCTGGCCGACGGTTTTGAAGGTGGCGTGCGCGCTGCTGCCGAAGCCGGTTTCCAGACCGTCGAAGGCGTGTTGCCGAAAGCCCTGAGCCGTCTCGAAGAGCCGACCCTGGCGCTGTTCCAGGTGCCGCACGAGAAGAACTCGGCGCGTGCACCGAAGCAATTCGTCGACCTCCAGAACGACGTCACCGCCGGTGGTATCGAATTGGCGACCCGTGAAGGTTTCGAGTCGGTCGAGCACGTCAAACGCTACACCGCGCTGGGCTTCGGCACCGATCAGGGCAAGCTCGGCAACGTCAACGGTCTGGCCATTGCCGCCCGTTCGCTGAACGTGACCATCCCGCAGATGGGCACCACCATGTTCCGTCCGAACTACACGCCGGTGACCTTCGGCGCCGTGGCCGGTCGACACTGCGGGCACATCTTCGAACCGGTGCGCTACACCGCGCTGCATGCCTGGCATGTGAAGAACGGCGCCGAGTTTGAAGACGTCGGTCAGTGGAAACGTCCCTGGTACTTCCCGAAAAACGGTGAAGACCTGCACGCGGCGGTCAAGCGCGAATGCAAAGCCGTGCGCGACAGCGTTGGCCTGCTCGATGCTTCGACCCTCGGCAAGATCGACATTCAAGGCCCGGATGCCCGCGAGTTTCTCAACCGCGTGTACACCAACGCCTGGACCAAGCTCGACGTGGGCAAGGCTCGCTATGGTTTGATGTGCAAAGAAGACGGCATGGTCTTCGACGACGGTGTGACGGCTTGCCTGGCCGACAACCATTTCGTCATGACCACCACCACCGGCGGCGCGGCTCGCGTGCTGCAATGGCTGGAGCTGTACCACCAGACCGAATGGCCGGATATGAAGGTGTACTTCACCTCCGTTACCGATCACTGGGCGACCATGACCCTGTCCGGGCCTAACAGCCGCAAGCTGCTCAGCGCCGTGACCGACATTGATCTGAGCAACGAAGCGTTCCCGTTCATGACCTGGAAAGAAGGTCTGGTCGGCGACGTGCCGGCGCGGGTGTTCCGTATCTCGTTCACTGGTGAGCTGTCGTACGAAGTCAACGTGCAGGCCGATTATGCGATGGGCGTGCTGGAGAAAATCGTCGAGGCCGGCAAGCAGTACAACCTGACCCCGTACGGCACCGAAACCATGCACGTGCTGCGGGCCGAGAAGGGTTTCATCATCGTCGGTCAGGACACCGACGGCTCGATGACCCCGGACGACCTGAACATGGGCTGGTGTGTCGGTCGCACCAAACCGTTCTCGTGGATCGGCCAGCGTGGCATGAACCGCGAAGATTGCGTCAAGGAACAGCGCAAACAACTGGTGGGCCTGAAGCCGATCGATCCGACCAAATGGCTGCCGGAAGGTGCGCAGCTGGTGTTCAACACCAAGCAGGCGATCCCGATGACCATGGTCGGCCACGTGACCTCCAGCTACGCGCACAACTCCCTCGGTTATTCATTTGCCATGGGTGTGGTCAAGGGCGGTCTCAAGCGCATGGGCGAGCGGGTGTTCGCACCGCTGGCCGATGGCAGCGTGATCGAGGCGGAGATTGTTTCTTCGGTGTTCTTCGATCCGAAGGGTGAGCGGCAGAACATCTGACAACCTCGGGAGCGGTGGGCGGGCGGCTATTCGCGAGCAGGCTCGCTCCCACATTCGATCGCGTTCCCCTGTGGGAGCGAGCCTGCTCGCGAAGGCGGCGGCACAGCAACCACAGGAACCAACAGAATTCAGAAGGTGCTTTATGACCACAGCCAATGTTTACCAGCAACGCCCGACCACCGGCGCCCGTGCCGAGTCGTCGCTGCACCATGCCGACCTCGCCAGCCTGGTCGGCAAGGGCCGCAAGAACGCCGGCGTGATCGTGCGGGAAAAGAAACTCCTCGGCCACCTGACTATTCGTGGCGATGGCCACGATGCCGCATTCGCGGCCGGTGTGCACAAGGCGCTTGGCATTGAATTGCCCGGTGCGCTGAGCGTAATCGTCAAAGGCGAAACCAGCCTGCAATGGATGGGCCCGGACGAGTGGCTGCTGATCGTGCCAAGCGGTGAAGAGTTCGCCGCCGAGCAGAAACTGCGCGAAGCGCTGGGTGATCTGCACATCGCCATCGTCAACGTCAGCGGTGGCCAGCAGATCCTCGAACTGAGCGGGCCGAACGTACGTCAGGTGCTGATGAAATCCACCAGCTATGACGTGCACCCGAACAACTTCCCGGTCGGCAAAGCGGTGGGCACGGTGTTCGCCAAGTCGCAGCTGATGATTCGTCATACCGCCGAAGACACCTGGGAACTGCTGATCCGGCGCAGTTTCTCGGATTACTGGTGGTTGTGGTTGCAGGATGCTTCGGCCGAGTACGGGCTGAGCGTTCAGGCCTGAAGATCAAAAGCCACCCCCTCACCCCAGCCCTCTCCCCCTGAGGGGGAGAGGGGGAAAGGGAGCAGATTTGTGTGTTTTTCGAGCCTGAGTTCGACGCGCTATTTCAGGTCGGCGTAGCTCGAAAGAACACCTCGGTCAGTCCCCTCTCCCTCTGGGAGAGGGCTAGGGTGAGGGGAAAACCTGACACCCCGCACAACGAACAGGAGTCACCGCACCATGAGCCGCGCCCCAGACACATGGATTCTGACCGCCGACTGTCCCAGCGTCCTCGGCACGGTGGACGCGGTCACGCGTTTTCTGTTCGAGCAGGGCTGTTATGTCACCGAGCACCACTCGTTCGATGACCGCCTCTCCGGGCGTTTCTTCATTCGCGTGGAATTCCGTCAGCCCGACGGCTTCGACGAACAATCCTTCCGCGCCGGGCTGGCCGAGCGCGGGCATGCGTTCGGCATGCTCTTTGAGCTGACCGCGCCGAACTACCGACCGAAAGTGGTGATCATGGTCTCCAAGGCCGATCACTGCCTCAACGACTTGCTCTATCGCCAGCGCATCGGCCAGTTGTCGATGGACGTCGCGGCGGTGGTGTCCAACCATCCGGATCTCAAGCCGTTGGCCGACTGGCACCAGATTCCCTACTACCATTTCCCTCTCGACCCCAACGACAAACCGGCGCAGGAGCGTCAGGTCTGGCAGGTGATCGAAGAGGCCGGTGCCGAACTGGTGATCCTCGCCCGCTACATGCAGGTGCTATCGCCGGAGCTGTGCCGCAAGCTCGACGGCAAGGCGATCAACATTCATCACTCGCTGTTGCCGGGCTTCAAGGGCGCCAAGCCTTATCACCAGGCTTACAACAAGGGCGTGAAACTGGTGGGCGCGACGGCGCATTACATCAATAACGACCTTGATGAAGGGCCGATCATTGCCCAGGGTGTCGAGGCGGTGGATCACAGTCATTACCCCGAGGATCTGATTGCCAAAGGGCGGGATATCGAAGGCCTGACCTTGGCGCGGGCGGTTGGGTATCACATCGAAAGACGAGTTTTTTTGAACGCCAACAGAACCGTCGTTCTCTAGATCGCTTTCGCGAGCAGGCTCGCTCCCACAGGGTATGCATTCCAATGTGGGAGCGAGCCTGCTCGCGAAGGGGCCGTAACAAACAACGCAAGACCAACAAGCAATACCCGAGCACTCAACGCGCTGCCCAACCGGGGCAACGCAGTTCCATAAAAACAACAGCGAGGTGAAAGCATGTCTGGCAATCGTGGTGTGGTGTATCTCGGCGCTGGCAAGGTCGAAGTACAGAAAATCGACTACCCGAAAATGCAGGACCCGCGCGGTCGCAAGATCGAGCATGGGGTCATTCTCAAAGTGGTTTCCACCAACATCTGCGGCTCCGACCAGCATATGGTGCGCGGCCGGACCACGGCGCAGACCGGTCTGGTGCTGGGGCACGAGATCACCGGTGAGGTGATCGAAAAGGGCTCCGACGTCGAAAACCTGAAGATCGGCGATCTGGTCTCCGTTCCGTTCAACGTGGCTTGCGGGCGCTGCCGTTCCTGCAAAGAGCAACACACCGGCGTCTGCCTGACCGTCAACCCGGCCCGTGCCGGCGGCGCATACGGTTACGTCGACATGGGCGACTGGACCGGTGGCCAGGCTGAATACGTGCTGGTGCCGTACGCCGACTTCAACCTGCTGAAACTGCCGGATCGCGACAAGGCCATGGAGAAAATCCGCGACCTTACCTGCCTCTCCGACATCCTCCCGACCGGCTATCACGGCGCGGTTACTGCCGGTGTTGGCCCGGGCAGCTCCGTGTACATCGCCGGCGCCGGTCCGGTCGGCCTGGCCGCTGCCGCTTCCGCACGTTTGCTCGGTGCTGCGGTGGTGATTGTCGGCGACGTCAACACCATCCGCCTGGCCCACGCCAAGGCCCAGGGCTTTGAGGTCGTCGACCTGTCCAAAGACACCCCGCTGCACGAACAGATCGCCGCGCTGCTGGGCGAGCCGGAAGTCGATTGCGCGGTGGACTGCGTTGGCTTTGAAGCACGCGGCCACGGCCACGACGGCGTCAAGGCCGAAGCCCCGGCCACGGTGCTCAACTCACTGATGGGCGTGGTGCGCGTTGCCGGCAAGATCGGTATCCCCGGCCTGTACGTCACCGAAGATCCGGGCGCCGTCGACGCTGCCGCGAAAATGGGCAGCCTGAGCATTCGCTTCGGCTTGGGCTGGGCGAAATCCCACAGCTTCCACACTGGGCAAACTCCAGTGATGAAGTACAACCGCCAACTGATGCAGGCGATCATGTGGGATCGCATCAACATCGCTGAAGTAGTCGGCGTGCAAGTGATCAGCCTCGATCAGGCGCCAGAAGGTTACGGCGAGTTCGATGCGGGCGTGCCGAAGAAGTTTGTGATTGATCCGCATAAGTTGTTCAGTGCGGCGTAAGTTCTACCCATGTAAGAAGGGCAGCCGATCGGGCTGCCCTTTTTTGTTCTGAACACGATCAGTTATTTAAAGGCGCATTTGCGGGCGTCACCATCCTTGGTTGCACACTCATCACCATTCCAATTGCTACCGGTGGCTTGAACCGGAGTGTCGTTTCTGTAGCCAGCCGAGACGCCAAGGTCTGCCTCACCTTCGTATCGGCAGATGACAACTGAATTAGCAGTGTCTTTATCTTTAAGTCGGGCAGAAGTGAAGGTTACATCTTCGGCGCCTTGCGCATGAGTCACTGATATCGTTGGGCAGGTTGCAGCATAGGCAGTACTCATCATGGTCAGACCAAGCAGGGCGCCAGTGACAATTTTCAACTTCATCTTTTCGTACTCCGTTACGTAATTGGAGTGGAGATATTCACTTGCATCGTTATGACTGCCAACTGTCAGATCTGACAGTTGGTTAGTTCCAATCGAAATAAATAGTCGGGTTTTCAGTGTGAAGTCGAATAGTGAAGTGGCTATTCAACGATTGAACAATTCATTTAGGTGAGTGCGTAGAGAAGGGGATGCGCGGCGAGGAACATGCCGCCCAATACCCGGTCAAACCGGCAGTTTCGTCGCCGTTGTCCGGCGGCTGCTTTTCCCAAGAGGATGTCTGAATGAAGATTTCACGCGGTTTTGCCTTGGCATCGCTCCTGACCCTGGCCGCCGGGCCGGTGTTTGCCGGGTTCAGTTTGAACGACGTGGCCGGTGCGGTAGCGGGGATGCAAGGTGGTGACAAGGCGGCCGCTGCAGCGCCGACTTCGGAGACCGCTGGTTTGTTGAGTGCTTTGAGTGCGCTGGACGTCACGCCGGAGCAGGCCGTTGGCGGTACCAGTGCGATGCTTGGGCTGGCGAAGAATCAGTTGAGCAGCACCGACTACTCGCAACTGGCCAAGGAAGTGCCGGGCATCGACAAACTGTCCGGTGGCAGCGGCAATCTGGCGGCGCTCGGGGCTTTGCTCGGTTCGTCCGGCAAGTCCGCAGGTCTTGAAAATGCGCTGGGCAATGTCAAAGACACTAACGACCTGAACAACGCGTTCAGCGCGCTGGGCATGGACAGCGGCATGATCGGCCAGTTTGCCCCGGTGTTGCTGCAATATCTCGGTCAGCAGGGCGTCGGTGGTTCGCTGTTGAGCAGCCTGGGCAGCATCTGGGGCACCGGCACCGGCACTTGAGTCAGCCGCGCTCGTTGCGCAGCTCGACGATGCGCTGATCCTTCTCGGTCCAGAGCTGGTTGACCCAGTTCTGGACGCGCTGGCGAAACGCCGGATCTTTCTCGTAATCGCCCTGCCACAGCGCCGGGTCGAGTTCGCGGGTCCTGATGTCGATGATCACTCGCGGCACGTTGCCGCTGATCAGGTCCCAGAAGCCCGGGATCTTTTCCTGCGGATACACCACCGTCACGTCGAGCATCGCGTCGAGCTGTTCACCCATCGCCGCCAGCACGAACGCCACGCCGCCGGCCTTGGGTTTGAGCAAGTGGTTGAACGGTGATTCCTGCTGGGTGCTTTTCGCCAGGGTGTAGCGCGTGCCTTCCAGATAATTCACCACCGTCACCGGCTGGCGCTTGAACAGCTCGCACGCCGCTTTGGTGATTTCCAGATCCTTGCCTGCCAGCTCGGGGTTCTTTGCCAGAAAGGCTTTGGTGTAGCGCTTCATGAACGGGTAATCCAGCGCCCACCACGCCAAGCCCAGGAACGGCACCCAGATCAGCTCTTTCTTCAGAAAGAACTTGAAGAACGGCGTGCGCCGGTTGAGGGTCTGGATCAGTGCTGGAATGTCGACCCACGATTGATGGTTGCTGACCACCAGATAGGACGTGTCGCGGCGCAGATCGTCGCCGCCGCGAATGTCCCATTGCGTCGGGATGCACAGCCGGAAGATCAGCTTGTCGATTTCGGCCCAGGTCTCGGCGATCCACATCACCGCCCCCGATGCGTAATCCCGCCAGCGCCCGGGTGCGACCAGTTTGAGCAGGGCAAACACCATCAATGGCCCGATCAGGATCAGGGTGTTGAGCAACAGCAGCAGGGTGACGAAACAGCCGGTGAGCAGGCGGCGCATAAGCAACTCTATGAAGTGGCAGGGGCGAGCCATGATAAGCAGCTTCGCGCGACAGGCCAAATCGGCGCTGACGAATGTTTCACTTTTTGCCGGGTATGCTTCGCTCAAGATTGGATCTGAATGCACTGGCCTCTTCGCGAGCAGGCTCGCTCCCACAGGGGAATGCATTTCAAATGTGGGAGCGAGCCTGCTCGCGAAGAGGACCGAAGCGAACGAATAACTCGGCGCGTGTCTAAAACTCCAGTCCGCCGCCCTCAATTTCCAAGGAAGCCCCTTACGTGAAATCCCTCCTTGCTCTGTTTGCCCTCGTCGCGCTGCCGGTCATGGCCGCCGAGCCGACGCTGTACGGTCGCTACGAATACATCGCGCTGCCGGAAATCGGTGGCGAAGTGCTCAAGGCCAAGATGGACACTGGCGCGCTGACCGCCTCGCTGTCGGCCAAGGACATCGAGACCTTCACCCGTGATGGCGAAGACTGGGTGCGTTTTCGCCTCGCCACCAAGGACGCCAGCAACAAGGTTTTCGAGCACAAGGTCGCGCGGATCAGCAAGATCAAAAGCCGTTCCGACGAGGACGATGAAGAGCGCGACAGCAGCGATGTCGCCAAGCGCCCGGTGGTCGATCTGGAACTGTGCCTGGGCAACGTCAAGCGCACCGTCGAGGTCAATCTGACCGACCGCAGCCACTTCAACTATCCGCTGCTGATCGGCGCCAAGGCTTTGCGTGAGTTCGGCGCGGCGGTCAACCCGGCACGGCGTTACACCGCCGACAAGCCTGACTGCTAAGTGGTCTGATTGACGTAACCCCGGGCTTGGGGCACCGTTCGCGCACTAACTGCCACGGGCTCGGACGCCATGCCGCACATCCTGATTGTCGAAGACGAAGCGGCGATTGCCGACACACTGATTTTTGCCTTGCAGGGCGAGGGGTTCAGCACCACGTGGCTGAACCTCGGCGCGGCGGCGCTGGAGCATCAGCGGCAAACCCCGTCCGACCTGATCATTCTCGATATCGGTCTGCCGGACATCAGTGGCTTCGAAACCTGCAAGCAGTTGCGGCGCTTCACGGAAGTGCCGGTGCTGTTTCTCAGCGCCCGCGACGCCGAGATCGACCGCGTGGTGGGTCTGGAGATCGGTGCCGACGATTACGTGGTCAAGCCGTTCAGCCCGCGTGAAGTGGCGGCGCGGGTCAAAGCCATCCTCAAACGCATGGCGCCGCGCGCAACCCTGGAAGCAGGCTCAACGCTGTTTCGCATCGATGCCGAACGCGTGCAGATCAGCTATCGCGGCCAGCCGCTGAGCCTGACCCGCCATGAATTCCGCTTGTTGCAATGCCTGCTCGAACAACCTGAGCGGGTGTTCAGCCGCGAGCAATTGCTCGATGCGCTGGGCGTAGCGGCAGACGCCGGTTACGAACGCAGCATCGACAGCCACATCAAAAGCCTGCGCGCCAAGTTGCGCCTGGTGCGCGCCGAAGCCGAGCCGATCCAGACCCATCGCGGCCTCGGTTACAGCTATAGCCCGGGGCACAGCTGATGTCGCTGGGGCTGCGGATCTTTCTGGTGTACGTGCTGTTTGTCGGCCTGACCGGTTATTTCGTCCTCAACACGGTCATGGAAGAAATCCGCCCCGGCGTGCGTCAGTCCACCGAAGAGACGCTGGTGGACACCGCCAACCTGATGGCAGAAATCCTGCGCGACGATTTCAAGGCCGGCACCCTCAGCGAGAACCGCTGGCCGCAACTGCTCCGTGCCTATGGCGAACGGCAGCCGCAAGCGACCATCTGGGGCTTGCCGAAGAACCAGGTCAACCACCGCATCTACGTCACCGACGCCAAGGGCATCGTCGTGCTCGACTCCAGCGGCGTCGCGGTCGGCCAGGATTATTCGCGCTGGAACGATGTTTACCTGACCCTGCGCGGCGAGTACGGCGCGCGCTCCAGCCGCAGTGATCCTGATGATCCGAGCTCTTCAGTGATGCACGTCGGTGCACCGATCCGCGACAACGGCAAGATCATCGGCGTGGTCACCGTGGCCAAGCCCAACAGTTCGCTGCAGCCCTACGTCGATCGCACCGAGCGGCGTTTGCTGTTTTACGGCGCCGGACTGATCGGCCTCGGCCTGCTCTTCGGTGCTTTGCTCTCATGGTGGCTGAGCCGCGCGCTGCACCGTTTGACCGGTTATGCCCAAGCGGTGAGCGAAGGCCGGCGCGTGGAAGTGCCGCACTATCGCGGCGGCGAACTGGAGCAACTGGCGACGGCGGTCGAGCAGATGCGCACCCAGCTCGAAGGCAAGGCCTACGTCGAGCGCTACGTGCACACCCTGACCCATGAATTGAAAAGTCCGCTGGCGGCGATCCGGGGCGCAGCGGAGCTGCTGCAAAGTGATATGCCGGCCGTCCAGCGTTTGCGCTTTGTCAGCAACATCGACAGCGAGAGTGCGCGGATGCAGCAGTTGATCGAGCGCCTGCTCAACCTGGCGCAAGTCGAACAACGCCAAGGGCTGGAAGAACGGGTGGCAGTACCGCTGGCGCTGTTGGTCGCAGAACTGCTCAAGGCGCAGGCCGCGCGGATCGAGGGCAAACAACTGCGCGTCGAGCAAGCGATCGGCGAGGATCTGCTGTTGATTGGCGAGCCGTTTCTGCTACGCCAGGCGTTGGGCAATCTGCTTGAGAACGCGCTGGATTTCACCCCGGCGCAGGGCCTGTTGCGCTTGAGCGCCGAGCGGGTTGGCGAGCAGATCGAGTTCCGCCTGTTCAACCAGACCACGCCGATTCCCGATTACGCCTTGCCGCGTCTGACCGAACGCTTCTACTCGTTGCCGCGCCCGGACAGCGGACGCAAGAGCACCGGGCTGGGGCTGAACTTCGTTGAAGAAGTAGTCAAGTTGCATGGCGGGATGATGCGCATTGGCAATGTCGAGGGCGGGGTTGAGGTGGTATTGCGCTTGCCGTGAGACCCAGTTGCTGCCTTCGCGAGCAGGCTCGCTCCCACAGGAGAATGCATTCTCCACACAATCTCCATATTCCCCCCACACTCCCACCACAGCGCATCAGCAGACTCCCCCCATCCAAACAGGGAGAGTCCCATGAACAAGAATCTGACCATCAAGCTCGGCGCGATTGCCTTGTTGATCCTGCTGTTGCTGATACCGCTGTTGATGATCGACGGCATCATCGACGAACGTCAGCAACTGCGCGACGGTGTGCTCGAAGACATCGCGCGCAGCTCCAGTTACAGCCAGCAGCTGACCGGGCCGGTGATGGTAGTGCCATATCGCAAGGTGGTGCGCACCTGGAAAACCAACGAGAAAACCAACAAGCGCTACGAGGAGATCGGCGAAGCGCGCGGGCGTCTGTACTTTCTGCCAGAGCGTTTTGAACTCGACGGCCAGGTGCAAACCGAACTGCGCAAACGCGGCATTTACGAGGCGCGACTGTTCCACGCCGACAACCGCATCGATGGGCATTTTTCCCTGCCGGCGCAGTTGGGCATCAAAGAGAACTTTGCCGATTACCAATTCGACGCGCCGTTCCTGGCTGTGGGTATCAGCGATATTCGCGGCATCGAAAACGCGCTGAAACTCGAGCTCGGCGGCCAGCAACTGGACTTCGTGCCCGGCAGCGAAGTGGCCTGGATCGGCGAGGGTGTACACGTCACTCTGCCGGCGCTCGACGCCAGCAAAGCCACGCAACTGACCTTCGGTTTCGACCTGCGCCTGCAAGGCACCGGCTCGCTGCGAGTGGTGCCGGTGGGCAAGACCAGCAGCGTCAGCCTCGCCGCCAATTGGCCGCACCCCAGCTTCGTCGGCAACTTCCTCCCGGCCAAGCGCGAGATCAACGATCAGGGTTTCAGCGCCGACTGGCAGACCTCGTTTTTCTCCACCAACCTGCAAGAGGCAATGGAGCGCTGCGTCGCTGGCGACTGTGATGCACTCAACGGGCGCAGCTTCGGCGTGAGCTTCATCGATCCTGTGGATCAGTACCTGAAGAGCGACCGGGCGATCAAATACGCGCTGCTGTTCATCGTCCTGACATTCGCCGGTTTCTTCCTCTTCGAAGTGCTCAAGAGCCTCGCGGTGCACCCGGTGCAATATGCCTTGGTCGGTGTCGCGCTGGCGTTCTTTTACCTGCTGCTGTTGTCGCTGTCGGAACACATCGGTTTTGCGCTGGCGTATCTGTTGTCGGCGAGTGGCTGCGTGTTGCTGATCGGCTTCTATGTCAGCCACGTCCTGCGCAGCGCGCGGCATGGCTTGAGTTTTTCGGCGGGGCTGGCGGCGCTGTATGGCCTGCTGTACGGATTGCTAAGTGCCGAGGATTACGCGCTGCTGATGGGCTCGCTGATGCTGTTCGGTCTGCTCGGGGTGTTCATGGTGCTGACGCGCAAACTGGACTGGTACGGGATTGGTTTGAAGCCGGCCAGGCCGCTGGAGTTTGACGTGGAGGCGATGCAATGAGCGGGTTGCGAGCTGAGCGCAGGGAAGTGGCGGTTCTGCTGACGCTGATTGTTGCAGCGCTGCCGCCAGAACCGAGGTGGTGCCATCGCTGGCAAGCCAGCTCCCACATGATATATGCCGACACACAGGTCAGCGGTCTGTCCCGATTCAATGTGGGAGCTGGCTTGCCAGCGATGGGGGCAGATCAGGCGCCGCAGAATCAGGGCTTGGGCATTGTCGCCACCATGGACGGTCGCTGACTCACTTCAAAATACCAGTTGGCCAGTTGCGGATTGGCTGCACGCCAGTCCATGTCCGGGAAACGCAGATCCAGATAGCCCAGTGCGCAGGCCACGCTGATCGCCGCGACATCGAAATGGCTGGTCAGCTCGGCAATCGCTTCGTTCTCCAGCACGGCGAGGGCGCGGCGGATCTTGTCGCGCTGGGCGTCGAGCCATTCGTCCCAGTGTTTTTCCACCGGGCGCAGCACAGTTTCATAACGCACCATCACCGAGGCATCCATGATCCCGTCAGCCATCGACGCCAGGGTCAGGCGCCGCCAGCGCGCCGCACCTTCACGGGGGATCAGCGGATTGCCGACGTGCTGCTGATCGAGGTATTCGAGGATGACGCGGCTGTCATGGATGACATTGCCGTCGGCCAGGCGCAGGGCGGGGATCTTGCTCAGCGGGTTGTCGGCAATCAGCGCCGGGTTCGGGCTGACCGGGCTGAGCACGCAGTCCTGCAGCGCGACACGATCCTGCTGACCGGTTTCGTGCAGCAGCACCATGACTTTGCGGACAAAGGGCGACAGGGTGTTGTGGTACAGGGTCATGCTGGGGGCGGACATGGCAAGGTCTCGATCAGGACAATGATCGGGCAGCATAGCCTGCTCGCGTCCGGCGCAGAACCCATGTGGGAGCGAGCCTGCTCGCGAAGGCGTCGGACAGTCGACTTTGATGTTGAATGTCCGGGCGCTTTCGCGAGCAGGCTCGCTCCCACAAGGGATTCTCAGCTTCGCGGCAGAAAACCTCTTATCGCCAGAAATGCCGGCACGCCAAGCCCGACCCAGCTCAACGCATCCCAGATTCCATCCCCCAGCAACGCCGCAAACAGCCCCGCCGCACTGAGCAAGGCGATCACGATCGGTGTGCTGAAAACCTTCCAGAAACTCGACTGACGCGGCTTCATGCCGAGGCCTCCGCCGTTTCCAGAACAGGCTTGGCCGCCTTGCGCCGCACTACCCAAAGATAAACGCCACTGGCCAGCACGATGATCGTCAGCACATCCAGCGTCGCCCAGAGAATCTTCATCGGCATGCCGCCGTAGTCACCAAAGTGCAGCGGTTGCGACATGCCCATGGCGTCCATGTACCACGGCCGTTCGGCCACGGCGGTGACTTGCAGCGTCGTGGCGTCGATCAGCACCGGCGTCAGCAGGTGCGAGGTCAGGTGCGTGCCGCCCTTCATGAATACCGAGTAATGGTGCTCGCTGGAAAAGCGTGTGCCGGGGAAGGCGATGAAATCCGGTTTCATCCCCGGTGCGACTTCCTCGGCGATGTCGAGCAGCCGCGTGGCCGGCGCCAGTTGAGTCAGCGGCGGCGCATCGCGATACGGCGCGATCAGGGTGGTCAGCGCGTCGTTGCGCCAGGCGGCGATGAGCAGGTCGGCGCAGGCGCTGATCACCCCGGTCACGCCCACCACCAGGCACCAGGTCAAAGTGACGACGCCGATCAGGTTGTGCAGATCGAGCCAGCGCAGTCTTGTCGACTTGTCCTGGCGCACGGTGCCAAATTTCAAGCGGCGCATGAACGGCAGGTACAGCACCGTGCCGGAGACGATCGCCACGACAAACAGCAGCCCCATGAACGCCAGCAGCAGCTTGCCCGGCAGCCCGGCGAACATGTCGACGTGCAGACGCAGGATGAACAGCATCAAACCACCGTTGGCCGAAGGGGTTTCCAGCGCTTCGCCAGTGCGAGCATCGAGCATGAAGGTGTGCGAAGAGTTCGGCTCGGTGTCGGCAGTCCTGGCCATGATCGCGAACGCCGCGTTCGGCTCTTCGTCGTCATAACCGAAGTACTGCATGACTTCGCCCGGGCGATGTTTCTGCGCGGCATCGACCAGTTGCTGCAGGTCGAGTTGCGGCGTGTCGGCCGGCATCTCGCGCAGCTCCGGGGCGTTGCCCAGCGCGTGATCGATCTCGTGGCTGAAAATCAGCGGCAGACCGGTCAGCGCCAGCATCAGCAGAAACACCGTGCAGATCAGGCTGGTCCAGGTGTGGATGAACGACCAGCGGCGGATGGTTTTACTTTTCATTGCATGACCTTCAAAAACACCAAAGCCGCCCGGTACGGACGGCCTGGGAACAGGGCCTGTTTCAGCTCACTGGCTTACCACTTGTAAGTGGCGCTGGCGACGACACTGCGCTGGTCGCCGTAGTAGCAGTAGAAGCTGTCGCAGGTGGAAATGTAGTCCTTGTCGAACAGGTTGGTCGCATTCACCGCCAGCGACGCACCTTTGAGGCTGTTGTCCAGACGGCCGAGATCATAATGCACGCTGGCGTCGAACACGGTGTAGGCGTCAGCCTTGCCCAGCCAGGTGTTGGCCTTGTCGCCGTAGGTGTTGCCGGTGTAGCGCACGCCGGCACCGATACCGAAACCGTCGAGCACGCCGGCGTGCCAGGTGTAGTCGGTCCACAGCGAGGCTTGTTGGTTGGGCATCAGTTGCAGACGATTGCCCTTGTCGACGCCTTTCTGCACTTCGGATTTGGCCAGGGTGTAGGCGGCGATGACTTTGAGGTTGTCGGTCACATCCGACACCGCTTCGAGTTCCAGGCCTTTGACCTTCACTTCGCCGGTCTGGCTGGTCACCGAAACGTTGTTGACGAAGGTGTTCACCGCGACGTTCTTCTGGGTCAGGTCATACACGGCGGCGGTCAGCAGGGTCTTGCTGCCCGGAGGCTGGTACTTGATTCCCAATTCCCATTGCTTGCCTTCGGTTGGCTTGAGCGAGCCGGTCGAGGTGGCATCGGCGCCCGTGGTCGGCTGGAACGATTCGGCGTAGGACAGGTACGGCACGAAGCCGTTATCGAAGACGTAACTGAGCGCCGCGTTGCCGCTGAATTTCTTGTCACGCTGGGTGTTGGTCGCATCGCCCTTGTTGAAGAATTCAGTGCTGGTGTGCACCCAGTCTTCACGGCCGCCGAGGGTCAGGCGCCACTGATCGAGAGCCATTTGGTCCTGCACGTAGAGGCCGGTCTGGTAGGTCTTCTGGTTGTAGTCGTAAAACGCGGTGGAGCGTGCTGGACGTACGATCGGCTGGCCGTAGATCGGGTTGATGACGTTGGTTTGCAGACCATCGCCAAAAATCGAGGTGTAGTTGGTGTTGCTGCGCTGGTGATCCAGACCCAGCAGCAAGGTGTGGCGAATGTTGCCCGTGGCGAAGTCGGCCTGGAAGTTGTTGTCCACGGCGAACTGGCTGATGTCTTCGTCGACGCTGGTGCTGGTGCGGCCGACGTTGCCCTCTGCATCCACGGTGGTGAACGGGTAGGAACCGGGGGTCAGCGACTGGAACGACAGGTCCGACTTGGTGTAGCGCAGGTTCTGCTTGAACTGCCAGACATCGTTCAACCGATGTTCGAAGGCATAACCCAGCGCGTAGTAGGTGCGGTCGTAGTATTCCCAATCCGGATCGCCGAGATTCTTGTGATGGGAAATATCACCGAGCGGCGATTTGATCTTCGTGCCTTGGATCGGCAGAAACTGGCTGGTGATGCCGGTGTCATCGCGGGTGAACTGGCTCAGCAGGGTGAGTTTGGTGTCGTCGTCGATGTTCCAGGTCAGGCTCGGCGCGATGTTGTAGCGCTTGTTGTCGACGTGGTCGACCTGGGTGCCGCTGTCGCGCACCACGCCGCTGAGGCCATAGAGAAACTGCCCGGCCTCATCGATCTTGCCGGTGCTGGCGAAGTTGATCTGGCGGTGATTGTCGCTGCCGTATTGCAACTGGATTTCGCTGCTGGCTTCAGCGCTCGGGCGGCGGCTGACCATGTCGAGCAAACCGCCCGGCGGGGTCTGGCCGTACACCGACGAAGCCGGGCCACGCAGCAGGGCGAGGCGGTCGAGGTTCCAGGTTTCCTGTTTCGGGTTGGCGTACACGCCTTTGGGCAGCGGCAGGCCATCGAGGAACTGGGTCGGCTCGAAACCGCGTACGCGCAGCCAGTCGGCACGGGTGTCGCTGCCGTAGCTGCTGGCGGTGATGCCCGGCATGTAGCGCACGGCGTCATCGAGGCTGTGCACGCTGCGGTCGTCCATTTGCTGGCGGGTCGCCACCGAAATCGAACGCGGTGCTTCGACCAGCGCAGTGTCGGTCTTGGTGCCGGCGGCGGTGCGAGTCGCGGTGTAGCCTTCGACCGGGCCCCAGGCGCTTTCGAAGTTTTCCACGCCGATGACCGAAGTTTCCGGCAGGGCCAGCGTGCCTTCCGGCACGGCCACCAGGGTGTAAGTGCCGGCGCTGCTCTGTTCCAGTTGCAGACCGGTGCCGCGCAAAGCCGCGCGCAGGGCGCCGGCGGCGTCGTACTGGCCGTTGACCGGCGCCGAGGTTTTGCCGGCGGCCAGCGCAGGATTGAGCGACAGGGCGAGGCCGCCCTGGCTGGCGATCTGGTTCAGGGTGGTCGACAGCGGCGCCGCCGGCAGGTTGTAGGCGCGCACGCTGGACGCTTGCTCAGCGGCGAGCAACGGGCTGCTGATCAGCGGCGTGCCGAAAGCGATGGCAAAAGCCAGCAGACTGGGGCGCAACAAGGTGTCTGGCGAACGGGACATACGGCGGCTCCTGAATGGAAATATTTCTCAATTGCCTGTGTGCCGGACGAGATTGGAAAAGTGATAGGGCTGGGTGGAAATTCTTTTTTGCAGGAAATGGTTGTGCGGCTGATGGCGCCTTCGCGAGCAGGCTCGCTCCCACAGGTGATCGCATGCCAATGTGGGAGCGAGCCTGCTCGCGAAGGCGGTTTTCCTGCCGACGCATTACTCAGGCTTGATATCAGCCTTCGCCACGGTGACCCAATACGGCGTATGCCGCTCGATCTGCACTGGCAGAGTCGGCAGCAAAGCACTCAGCGCCTTGTCGGTATCGTGCAAAGGAAAGCTGCCGGTAATGCGCAGATCGGCCACTTCCGGCGCCACGCCCAGATGGCCACGACGATAGCGCCCCAGCTCGTGCACCAGATCGCCCAGCCGTGCGTTGTCCACCACCAGCATGCCGCGCGTCCAGGCATCGGTGCCTGGGGCGAGGGCGGCAATCGAGCCCAGCCCGTCACTGCGCAGCAACACCTGCTGGCCTTCGCGCAGAATCTGTTCTTGCGGGTTGGCCTGGGCATGGGCCGCGACCGCCGACTGCAACACGCTCAGGCGGGTGCCATCGTCCTCGCGCTTGACCAGAAAGCGCGTGCCCAGCGCGCGCATGCTGCCTTCGCGGGTTTCGACGATAAACGGCCGCGCATCGCCATGCCCGGTTTCGACGAGGATTTCGCCTTCCTGCAACACGATCAAGCGGCGCTTGTCATCGAAATGGACGTCGACCGCGCTGTGGGTATTAAGGTTGAGCAGGGTGCCGTCGGACAGGCGCACGCTGCGCTGTTCACCGGTGGCGGTGCGTTGATCGGCGAGCCAGTAATCCAGCGGCAGATAGCGCTCGCTGACAAACAGTCCCAGCCCGAGGATCACCACGACACTGGCCAGCCCGCTGCCGAGTTTTCGCACGCGCCGACGGATGCCTTCGCGCGATTGCAGCAACGCACTTCGGGCCGGGCCTTTGGCGACGCTGAAACGCTGATCGAGCATGCCCAACTGGCGCCACGCGCGGGCGTGTTCCTCATGGGCCGCATGCCACTTGGCGAATTCCTCGCGCTCCAGCGCGGTGCTCGAGTCGAGGGTCAATTGCCAGGCAATCGCCGCGTCCAGCACATGCGCCGGCACCGGGCGCGAACTGGCCGCCGTCATGTCGGCTCACCGTACAGGGCGATGTAACACTGGCGCAGGCCTTGCGCCAGATACTGCCGCACGCGCGGCACTGACACGCCGAGTTTGCCGGCGATCTCGCCGTGGCTGAGGCCGTCGAGGCGGTTATACAGGAAGGCCGCACGAGCCTTGGTCGACAACTTGCCGAGCAGGCGATCGATGGCCTTTAGGTCGTCGAGGATCATTTGCTGTTCTTCCACCGACGGCTGTTCGTCTTCGGGGATCAGCATCAGTTCGGTGAGGTAGGCCTGTTCCAGCGCGGCGCGGCGGAAGTAGTCAAACAACAGGCCTTTGGCGATCGCCACCAGAAATGCCCGAGGTTCGCGCGGCGTCAGCAGTTCGTCGCGGTTGAGCAGGCGCACGAAGGTGTCCTGGCTCAGGTCCTCGGCACGCTGCGGACACGCCACATTGCGCCGCAACCACGCCAGCAGCCAACCGCGATGGTCGCGATACATCGCACCGACGAGCTCACTGTGGGGGTTGGGCACTGACGACACCGGACATCACCGATTGGGAAATGTTAACTAACGAGAATAGTTCGCGATTCTGGCAGAGGTGGGAATGGTTAGCAATTGGCCACTGGTCAGGTGATCTGAAGCAACGCGTTGCCTTGTGGGAGCGAGCCTGCTCGCGAAGGCGGCTGGGGAGGTGCCGAAAAGCTAGAAGGACGGCGCCTGCTGCCGCCGCTTCCACTGGCTCAACCGCTGCTGCAGCTGCAACGGACTGTAAATCTGCTGCGCCCGCGCGCGGCTGAACAGGATCAACGCCAACTCCGCCGTGGCCAGCGCATCGGCACTCGCGTTATGCCGCTCGAACACTTCAAGGCGAAACCACTCGATCCACTCATCCAGCCCGGCCTCGCGAATCTGCGCCTGCGGACACAGAAACGGCGCGATATCTGCCACATCCAGAAACACATGCTGCAGCTTATGCCCCAGGTGTTCTTTCACTGCGCGCCCGAGCATGTGCTGATCGAACGGCGCATGAAACGCCAGCACCGGGCTGTCGCCGATGAACTCCAGCAACTCCAGCAACGCTTCCGCCGGGTCGCTGCCTGCGGCAATCGCATTCGGTCCCAAGCCATGAATCAGCACGCTGGGGCTGAGCTTCAATTCGCGACATTGCATCGTGCGCTCGAACTGCTGACGGAAATCGATCGCGCCGTCCTCGATCACCACCGCGCCGATCGACAGGACCCGATCCTTGCTCATATTCAGGCCGGTGGTTTCCAGGTCCAGCACCACCCAGCGCTGCTCACGCAGGCTGCATTCGCTCAGCTCGGCAAGCGCCGGCAGATTCGCCAGCCGCTGCTGTAGATCCGCCGACACTACGAGACTTGACGGGCGCAGCCAGGAAAACAGGCTCATAGCTGATACCGCAAGCTCAGGCTGCTCTGCAGGCGTTGCGCTTGGCGCAGGGATTCACGCAGGATGCGCCGGTCAAGGTGATTGAGGCTGTCGGGATCGACGCGGTTGGAGTACGGCTGGTTCTCCCGGGTCTGGAGCTGATGCTGCTGCATGCGCGTTTGCTGAATGAAGTGATAGGCCTCTTCATACGCCGCGCCGTCGAGCGGCTCGATGACTTGTTTATCGACCAATTGGCGGAAACGCTCGAGGGTGTTGTTGGCGTCGATGCCGTTGGCCAGCGCCAGCAACCGGGCACCGTCGACGAACGGCGTCAGACCCTGAATTTTCAGATCCAGCGTGGCCTTCTCACCGTTCTTGCGTGCCAGCACGAATTCACGGAAGCGCCCAACGGGAGGGCGATTGCGCAGGGCATTTTCGGCGAGCATGCGCTGGAACAGACGGTTGTCAGCGACTTGATCGAGAATGCCCCGGCGCAATTGCTCGCAGCCTTGCTCATCGCCCCAGACCACGCGCAGGTCGAAATAAATGCTCGAACCCAGCAGGTTCTCTGGCGTGGCTTCGCGGATGAACGCCGCGAAGCGTCGCGCCCATTCGGCCCGCGACAGACACAGCTCGGGATTGCCGGCCATGATGTTGCCCTTGCACAGAGTGAAACCGCACTGCGCCAGGCTCTGGTTGATCTGCTGGGCGATCGGCAGCAGCTTGCCGCGTATCTCCGCTGCGTGCGCCGCATCGCGGGCATCGAACAGGATGCCGTTGTCCTGATCGGTGTGCAGCGTCTGCTCGCGCCGGCCCTCGCTGCCGAAACACAGCCAACTGAACGGCACACCCGGGTCGCCCTTTTCCGCGAGGGTCAGTTCGATGACCCGGCACACCGTGTGATCGTTGAGCAGGGTGATGATGTGGGTGATTTGCGTCGACGACGCGCCGTGGGCGAGCATGCGTTCGACCAGTTGGCCGATCTCGCCGCGCAAGGTCATCAGTTGCTCGATCCGTTGCGCGCTGCGGATGGTCCGGGCCAGGTGCACCAGATCGACCCGTTGCAGGGAGAACAGATCACGCTCGGATACCACGCCGCACAGGCGTTGATCCTTGACCAGACAGACGTGAGCGATGTGCCGCTCGGTCATGGCGATCGCCGCATCGAAGGCGCTGTGATCCGGCGACAGATAAAACGGTGATCGAGTCATGTGCTGTTCGATGGCGTCGCTGAAATCGCCGACACCTTCGGCGACCACATGGCGCAAATCGCGCAGGGTGAAAATCCCCAGCGGCGCCTTGTGCTCATCCACCGCGACGATGCTGCCGACCTGTTGCTCGTGCATCAGCTTCACCGCTTCACGCAGTGGTGTATCGGCGCTGCAAGTCACCGGATGGCGCATCGCAAGTTCACCGAGACGAGTGTTGAGCGAGTATTGGGTGCCGAGGGTTTCCACGGCTTTTTGCTGGACTTGCTGGTTGACCTGATCGAGCAGGCTGCTGACCCCGCGCAGGGCGAAGTCGCGGAAGGCGCTGGAAAGGGCGAACAGTTTGATGAACGCCAGCTTGTTCAGTTGCAGGCAGAAGGTGTCTTCGCCCGCCAGATGTTCGGTGCGTGTGGCGCGCTCACCGAGCAGCGCGGCCAGCGGAAAGCATTCGCCGGTGGTGATTTCGAAGGTGGTCTCTGTGCCGGGCTTGGTGATGTGCTGGCGTTCGCCGACCACCCGACCCTGTTTGACGATATAAAAGTGCTCCACCGGGCCGTCAGCCGGTTTGATGATGCTCTCGCCCTGGGCAAAAAAACGCAGCTGACATTGCTCCACCAGATAGGCGAGGTGGGCGTGTTCCATCTGATTGAAGGGCGGGAAGCGCTGAAGGAATTGCAGGGTGCCCTGAATGTTCTGCAACACCGCGGTTTTCCCTGCCTGGGTGAAGGCGTCCGCTTTGCTCATAACCATTACCGCAGTCTTTTTCGAATTGTTGTTGTCGGATCGTTGCCACCATGGTCAACCCCGGCGGGCAGGGTGCCCATTGGACGTAAGTCTAGGTTTTGCCACCATTGGCCGATTTTCGGAAATAACCTACGCAAAAGCTCGGAAAAGCTTGCGCTAGCCACTTGGAAAAAATTCCGACGAAGTGCACATTGAAGCGCTGTCCGGTGATGTCTGACGACTTGCCAGGGATTGTTTGAACATTTAGAGAGCGCCATGTCCGACCACGATATTTTGAGCGACGCCGAGCGGGAAGCGCTCAGCGCAGTGATGCTCGAACCTGATCTGCCGCCGCAGCGTGTCCTGATCGTCGACGACGACAAGGACGCCCGCGAGCTGTTGTCGGAGATACTCGCGCTGGACGGCATTCGCTGCATGACCGCAGCCAGCGGTGAAACCGCGCTGAAAATGCTCGATGAAAAGCCTTCGATCGGTCTGGTGATTACCGACCTGCGCATGGGCAATGTCGACGGCCTCGAGCTGATTCGCCAGGTGCGTGAATCGGTACGGGCAGCGATGCCAATCATCATCGTCTCCGGCGATGCCGACGTGAAAGATGCGATCGAAGCGATGCATTTGAGCGTGGTGGATTTTCTGCTCAAGCCGATTGATACGGGCAAGTTGCTTGAGTTGGTGAAGCATGAATTGGGCATTGAGCCCTAGAAGCCCCTCACCCTAACCCTCTCCCAGAGGGAGAGGGGACTGACCGCGGTGAATGTTGGAGGTACACCGACCTGAATTTCATGAGTCGAACTCAGGAATTGAAACTTCCCCAATCTGCTCCCTTTCCCCTCTACCCCTTGGGGGAGAGGGCTGGGGTGAGGGGGATGGATCTCAAGCCCACCACAACAATCCAACCCACCTCACAAACAAAAAGGCCCTGATCTCTCGATCAGGGCCTTTTTCACTTCCAGCGTCAGCGCAAATTACAGACCATTCGCGGCCTTGAACTCGCGACGACGACGGTGCAGCACCGGCTCGGTGTAGCCGTTCGGTTGCCTGGTGCCTTCGATCACCAGTTCGACCGCCGCCTGGAAGGCGATGTTGCTGTCGAAGTCCGGTGCCAGCGGGCGATACAGCGGGTCGTTGGCGTTCTGACGGTCGACCACCGGCGCCATGCGCTTGAGGCTTTCCATCACTTGCTCTTGGCTGACGATACCGTGGCGCAGCCAGTTGGCGATGTGCTGGCTGGAGATACGCAGCGTCGCACGGTCTTCCATCAGGCCAACGTCGTTGATATCCGGGACTTTGGAGCAACCGACACCTTGGTCGATCCAGCGCACCACGTAACCGAGAATGCCTTGGGCATTGTTGTCCAGTTCGTTCTTGATCTGCTCTGGCGTCCAGCTTGGGTTCACTGCCAATGGAATGGTGAGGATGTCGTCCACCGAGGCGCGCGCACGTTTGGCCAGTTCGGCCTGACGCGCAAACACATCGACCTTGTGGTAGTGCAGCGCGTGCAGCGCAGCGGCAGTCGGCGATGGCACCCAGGCAGTGTTGGCGCCGGCGAGTGGGTGAGCGATTTTCTGCTCAAGCATCGCTGCCATCAGATCCGGCATCGCCCACATGCCTTTACCGATTTGCGCACGACCTTGCAGGCCGGTGCTCAGACCGATGTCGACGTTCCAGTTCTCGTAGGCGCCGATCCACTTCTCGGCCTTCATGTCAGCCTTGCGCACCACTGGGCCGGCCTCCATGGACGTGTGGATTTCGTCGCCGGTACGGTCGAGGAAACCGGTGTTGATGAACACCACGCGCTCGCTGGCCGCCTTGATACAGGCCTTGAGGTTGACCGTGGTGCGGCGCTCCTCGTCCATGATCCCGACTTTCAGGGTGTTGCGCGGCAAGCGCAGGACATCTTCGATACGCCCGAACAGCTCGTTGGTGAACGCCGCTTCTTCCGGGCCGTGCATTTTCGGTTTGACGATGTACACCGAACCGGTGCGGGTGTTGCGCCGCGAAGTGTTGCCGTTGAGGTTGTGCATTGCCGCCAGACAGGTCACCAGACCATCGAGGATACCTTCCGGTACTTCGTTGCCTTGGCTGTCGAGGATCGCATCGATGGTCATCAGATGGCCGACGTTGCGCACGAACAACAGCGAACGACCGTGCAGGGTCACTTCACCGCCATTGGGCGCGGTGTAGGTGCGATCCGGGTTCATGGTGCGGGTGAAGGTCTGGCCGCCCTTGGACACGGATTCCGCGAGGTCGCCCTTCATCAGGCCGAGCCAGTTGCGGTAGATCACCACTTTGTCGTCGGCATCGACGGCGGCCACGGAGTCTTCGCAGTCCATGATCGTGGTCAGCGCCGCTTCCATGAGGATGTCTTTGACGCCGGCGGCATCGGTCTGGCCGACCGGGGTGCTGGCGTCGATCTGGATTTCGAAGTGCAGGCCGTTGTGCTTGAGCAGAACGGCGATCGGCGCGTTGGCGTCACCCTGGAAACCGATCAACTGAGCGTCATCGCGCAGGCCGCTGTTGCTGCCGCCCTTGAGCGTCACGACCAGTTTGCCGTCAGCGATCTTGTAGCCGGTCGAATCGACGTGGGAGCCTGCGGCCAGTGGCGCGGCTTCGTCGAGGAAGGCGCGGGCGAAGGCGATGACTTTGTCGCCACGCACCTTGTTGTAGCCTTTGCCTTTTTCCGCGCCACCGTCTTCGCTGATCGCGTCGGTGCCGTAGAGAGCGTCGTACAGCGAACCCCAGCGGGCGTTCGAGGCGTTGAGCGCGAAGCGCGCATTCATCACCGGCACGACCAGTTGCGGGCCGGCGGTGCGGGCGATTTCATCGTCGACGTTTTGCGTCGTCGCCTGGAAATCAGCCGCTTCTGGCAGCAGATAACCGATCTCTTGCAGGAAAGCTTTGTAGGCCACGGCATCGTGCGCCTGGCCGGCATGCTGCTGATGCCAGGCATCGATGCGCGCCTGGAAGTCATCGCGTTTGGCGAGTAGGGCTTTGTTCTTCGGCGCCAGGTCGTGAATGACCTTGTCGGCACCTTCCCAGAATTGTTCGGCGGTGAGGCCGGTACCGGGAATGGCTTCGTTGTTCACGAAGTCGAACAGGACTTTGGCGACCTGCAGGCCACCGACTTGAACGTGTTCAGTCATTGCTTGCCTCACTCTGCTCAGCTATTTCGCTTTTCAGCTCGTCAATTTAACAATGAAGCTTCCGGCCATTTAAACCACAAACCTGCGGACCAGTACATGCCATCGCTGGCGGCTGGGCTAGGACCAATCAACGGCTTGGAGGCCTTGCTGACGGGGCTTTCAGGATTGCGAAGGACCTTGGGCAGCCATCGATCCAGCGTTATGTAGTGCGCGCTGCGGCATACTACATGATGAGTTGCGCTTGTGAAAATCAGACTAATTACGTCGTTCTGCGACCTCATGACGCATTGCGGTCACGTCGCGGAACGGGATGTTCTCAAAAAAGCATTGGATTGTTCCAGCTAAATATCGAAAGTTGTACACGATTTGTCTTTCGCGCAGCTCCCCAGTGCTGCCCTTCGCGAGCAGGCTCGCTCCCACATTTGGAATGCGACCCCTGTGGGAGCGAGCCTGCTCGCGAAGGGGCCGGTCGATTCAACACATAATCAGCCCTTGCCTATACTTGCCCTTCGATAACAAAAGTCATGACAAGAGGGCTGCGCCATGGACCATCTCGTACTCACCGTTTTCGCCCCGGACAAGCCCGGGCAGGTCGAGCGCATCGCCCAATGCATTGCCGAGCACGGCGGCAACTGGCTGGAAAGCCGCATGTCACGCATGGCCGGGCAGTTCGCCGGGATTCTGCGCGTGGGCGTGCCGGCGGAGGCTTACGACGAACTGGTCGATGCCCTGCAAGCGCTGTCGGCCCATGGCATTCGGGTATTGATTGCCGAAAGCGGAGTGGAGCAGTCCTGCACGTGGAAACCGATCGCCATGGAACTGGTCGGCAATGACCGACCGGGTATCGTTCGTGATATCACTCGCCTGTTGAGCGAGCAGGGCGTGAACCTGGAGCGACTGGTAACTGAAGTGCGCCCGGCGCCGATGAGCAGCGAGCCGCTGTTCCACGCCGAGGCGATTCTCGCGGTACCACTGACGCTGTCGCTGGATGTGTTGCAGGCGCGCCTGGAAACCCTGGCCGATGATCTGATGGTCGAACTGGTGTTACGCACAGAGGTTTAAACGTTCACAGGGTTATTCAGGTTTAACGTGCACCTGCCTGTGGATAACCTGTAGAGACAGAGCGCCACGCCACGCCGGCCGTGGCTTTGCGCAGGTTGATCAAAAAACCGCCAACATTCAGTGACTTGCGCACAAACGGCGGGGATCACGCTGTGGATAAGCTTGGGAAGGAACGATGCAGGCCACGAGAACCGTGGCCTGCGGAGCTTTGTGCGTTTTTTGATCAGGCCCGTCGGCGCAAACTTATCCACGCATCAACGCTGTAGACCGCCAGACCGGCCCAGATAGACATGAACGCGACCAGCGTGCTGGACGACAAATGCTCGCCAAACAGCAGCACGGCTTGCAGCAACACCAGCGTCGGCGCGATGTATTGCAGGAAGCCGATGGTGGTGTAGGGCAAGTGGCGGGTGGCGGCGTTGAAACACACCAATGGCACCAGCGTCACCGGGCCGGCAGCCACGAGCCACCAGGCTTCGGAGGTGGTCCAGAAGGCCGGCTGCACACTCGTGGCAGTCTGATTGAACAGCAACCATGCGATCGCAATCGGCACCAGCATCCAGGTTTCCACCACCAGCCCCGGCAATGCCTTGACCGGCGCCTGCTTGCGGATCAGGCCGTAGAAACCGAAGGTCAGCGCCAGCGCCAGCGACACCCACGGCAAGCTGCCGACCTGCCACACCTGCTGCGCTACGCCGATGGCCGCGAGACCGACCGCAACCCACTGCATGCGCCGCAGCCGTTCGCCAAGGATCACCATGCCCAACAGTACGTTGACCAGCGGATTGATGTAGTAACCCAGACTCGCCTCGAGCATGCGGCCGTTGTTCACCGACCAGACATAGGTCAGCCAGTTGGCCGCGATCAGCGTGCCGCTCAGGGCCAGAATCGCCAGGCGTTTTGGATTGTCGAGCAGCTCGCGCAGCCAGCCCGGGTGTTTCCACACCATCAGCAGCAACGCACCGAACAGCGCCGACCACAGCACCCGATGGATGATGATCTCGACGGCCGGGACTTCGGCGATGGCTTTGAAATAGATCGGGAACAGGCCCCAGATGATGTAGGCGCTCAGGCCCAGAATGTACCCGCGACGCGGGTTGGCGGCTTGCATGCAGAATCCTTGCTCAGGCAGCTGACAAAGGAAGGATTGTAAGGAGATTTGTCTGCAAGTGAGTTGTGAATTTGTGAACACCGGACAAATGTAGGAGTGAGCCTGCTCGCGATAGCGTCGGGTCAGCCAACATCAAAGTTGAATGTCCGTCCGCTATCGCGAGCAGGCTCGCTCCCACAGGGTTCAGGTTTGAATCAGAAAAGTTTCAGCGGCTCTTCATTCAGTGCCGCCAGCTGCTCACGCAACGCCAGCACCTGGTCGCCCCAATACCGCTCCGTGCCAAACCACGGAAAGCTGCGCGGGAATGCCGGGTCGTCCCAGCGCCGCGCCAGCCAGGCGCTGTAGTGCATCAGGCGCAGGGCGCGCAACGGTTCGATCAGCGCCAGTTCGCGCGGGTCGAAATCATGGAATTCGTTGTAGCCGTCCATCAATTCCGACAACTGCCCCAGACACTCCTGACGATCGCCGGCGAGCATCATCCAGATGTCCTGCACCGCCGGGCCCATGCGGCAGTCGTCGAGGTCGACGATATGGAACATCTCGTCGCGGCACATCATGTTGCCGGGGTGGCAGTCACCGTGCATGCGGATGTTCTGGTGCGGCGTAGCGGCGTAGACATCTTCGACGCGTTTGAGCAGGTCGCGGGCAACCGACTCGTACGCCGGCAGCAGGCTCTTGGGAATGAAATTGCCTTCGAGCAAAGTGTTCAGCGAGGCATGGCCGAAGTTCTGCACGGCGAGGGCTTCGCGGTGCTTGAACGGCTTGGTACCGCCCACCGCATGCATGCGCCCGAGCAACTGGCCGAGGCGATACAGCTGATCAAGGTTGCCCGGCTCCGGCGCGCGGCCCCCACGGCGCGGGAACAGGGTGAAGCGGAAACCGGCGTGCTCATGCAGGGTTTCACCGTTATGGATCAGCGGCGCTACCACCGGAATGTCGATGTCGGCCAGTTCGAAAGTGAACTGGTGCTCTTCGAGGATGGCCTCGTTGGTCCAGCGCTGCGGACGATAAAACTTGGCAATCAGCGGCTCGGAGTCTTCGATACCGACCTGATAAACACGGTTTTCGTAGCTGTTGAGCGCCAGAATGCGCGCGTCGCTGAGGAAGCCGATGCTTTCAACGGCATCCAGGACGAGATCGGGGGTGAGGGTTTCAAACGGGTGGGCCATGCTGACTCCTGCGCGCAGCAGGCTGCTGCGTCCGGCTCGGCATGGTAGCGCAGATGGCGGCGGCGGAGGTGGTTGGTGTCATTGCTGATGCCATCGCTGGCAAGCCAGCTCCCACAGGTTTGCGCAAGACCTGTGGGAGCTGGCTTGCCAGCGATGAGGGTTTATCAGGCGCCGACGATCCCACCATCCTCGCGCGTAATCGCCATCACCGAAGACCTTGGCTTGCCGTTGGGCAGGTGCTCGGGGAAGGTCGAACCACCGTTTTCGCCCGGATGCTGGATGCCGACAAACAGGGTTTTCTGATCCGGCGAGAAGCTGATCCCGGTCACTTCGCAACCCACCGGCCCGACCATGAAACGGCGAATCTCACCGGTCGCAGGATCGGCGCAGAGCATCTGGTTGTTGCCCATGCCGGCGAAGTCGCCAGCGTTGCTCGAGTCGCCGTCGGTGAGAATCCACAGGCGTCCGGCCTTGTCGAAACCCAGACCGTCGGGGCTGTTGAACATGTTCTGCGGGGTGATGTTCGATGAGCCACCCTTCGGCGTCCCGGCATGCACGCCCGGGTTGCCCGCGACCACAAACAGATCCCAAGCGAATGTCTTCGAGGCGTGATCGTCGCGGTCGGTGCGCCAGCGCAGAATCTGCCCATAGACGTTCTTCTCGCGCGGGTTCGGCCCGCCCACCGGTTGACCGTCTTCGCCACGTTTGGCGTTGTTGGTCAGGGTGCAATAAACCTGGCCGTCCTTGGGGCTGACGACGATCCACTCCGGGCGGTCCATGCGTGTTGCGCCGACGACGCTGGCGGCGAGGCGCGCGTGGATCAGCACTTCCGCCTGATCGGCAAACCCGCTGCTGGCGTCGATGCCGTTCTTGCCGTGGGTCAGTTCGATCCACTGGCCCCGGCCTTTCGGGTGATCAGGGTTGCCGTCGCCGGCGTCGAATTTGGCTACATACAAAGTGCCGTGATCGAGGATGTCGCGGTTAGCCTTCTGATTGCGATGGTTGATGCGGTCGCGGCTGACGAATTTGTAAATGAACTCGCCACGCTCGTCGTCGCCCATGTACACCACAGCGCGACCATCGTCGGTCTCGGCGAGTGCGGCGTTTTCATGCTTGAAGCGGCCCAGCGCGGTGCGTTTGACCGGAGTCGATTGCGGATCGAATGGGTCGATCTCGACCACCCAGCCGTGACGGTTGAGCTCGTTGGGGTTCTTGGCCATGTCGAAGCGCGGGTCGTGCGGGTGCCAGTTGATGTCTTTGCTGCTGGCGACAACGCCGTAGCGCTTTTGCGCGGCATCGAATTGCTGCTGGGCGTTGCTGCTGCCGAAGCAGTCGGTGAAGTTTTCTTCGCAGGTCAGGTAGGTGCCCCAAGGCGTCTTGCCGTTGGCGCAGTTCTGGAACGTACCGAGGACTTTTTTGCCGTGCTTGTCGGCGGCGGTTTTCATCAAGTCGTGGCCGCGGGCCGGACCGCTGATGCGCAGCGGCGAGTTGCCGTGGATGCGGCGGTTGTAGCGCGAGCCCTGGACGAATTGCCACTGGCCGTTCTTGCGCTGCACTTCAATCACCGACACGCCTTCGCAGGCCAATGCCTTGCGCACATCCTCAGCCGACTGCGGCATGCCGCCATGCGGATATAGATAGCGATAGTTGGTGTATTCGTTGTTGATCGCCATCAGCGCGCGGTTCTTGTCGTCCGGGAAGGCGAACAGGCTCATGCCGTCATTGTTGTCGCCGAACTGCACTTCCTGTGCGGCAGCGGTGCCGTTACCGCTCGGGTCGAAGGCCGGGCCGTTCTTGTGCAACGGCTGGCCCCAACTGATCAGCACCGAAGACTTGTAGCCCTTGGGCAGGCTGATGGCGTCGGTGGTCGCCGCCGGAATGCTCTCGAAACCGAGCAGGCGGCTGTTGCTGGCGCTGACGCTGGCGGCCATGACGCTGCGGCTCAACAGGTTGCCGCCAAGGAACATCGCCGCGCCGCACAACGCACCGGCGCTGATGAAACCGCGACGGCTGAGGCCGACCATTTTTTCCAGATCAGTGGATTGGTTTTCTTCTAATAGGCTCACATCAGGCTCCCTGCTTGGTTATGGGCAACACCTTAATGCGGGTCGATGACGCTTTTGTGGCAAGGGCTAATCAGAGCGGGGTGCCGATCAGCACGTTGGACGGCGCACATTGCACCTGCACCGGATTGCCGACCTCCAGCCTGTGGCTGCGCAAGTGCAGCGGTTCGGCCAAGGCGCAGAGGGTGTGGCCGTTGGGCAGGGAAATGCGCACTTCGCTGGGTCCGTCCTCGGCATCGAGGATCGCTTCGATGGTGCCGCGCAGGACATTGTGTCCGGGCGTTGCCGACTGATCGGCGCCGAGCAACTCAAGCCAGCCAGCCTTGATCAGCGCCATCACTTCGGTTCCGACCTGCAATTCCAGATGCACGGTGCTGTCGTGGGTGATCTGCGCCTCCAGAGCAATGCCTTCGGCCAGTTCAAGGTGGATCAAGTCATTGCGACCCTGCGCCTGAATCGCTGCCACCGTGCCATGCAGCTGATTGCGCGCGCTGGTCCTGAGCATCAGGCGCCCAAGCAGGTCGAGATCACTGGCGTCTTCGGCCGCTTCCAGCACCTGCGCCTGCAACGCCTGCAATTTCTGATACAGGCGCAGCACTCGCTCGCCCTCGCTGGACAATCTGGCGCCACCGCCACCCTTGCCGCCCACCACGCGCTCGACCAAGGGTTTCTGCGCCAGGTTGTTCAGCTCATCGATTGCATCCCACGCCGCCTTGTAACTGAGCCCCGCGCTCTTCGCCGCACGGGTGATCGAGCCTTGCTCGGCGATGTGTTGCAGCAGGGCAATGCGCTGCGGGCGGCGGACGATGTGCTGGGACAGCAGGGTGGGCAGGGACATGGCAGAACGCTTCTGGCTCGGGCGATGAGAGGGACGTTGGCCACTTGCAACGCATGAGTCAAGCCTGACGCAAAGCCCCCTGTGGGAGCGAGCCTGCTCGCGAAAGCGGTTTGACCAACAACAGCTTTGTTGAATGTGATGCCCATTCGCGAGCAGGCTCGCTCCCACACGATATCTGTATTCGCTTCAGGTACCGGGCTTCGGCGTGCGGGCCAGGCAATACACATCGACCCGCGCCGCACCTGCATTCATCAGCAACCGCGCCAGCGCTTGAGCGGTCGCGCCCGTGGTCAGAACATCATCCACCAGCGCGCAATGGCGGCCACTGACCTGCGCGTCAGGCACCAGCGCAAAGGCATTGCGCAAGTTGCGTTTGCGCGCCTTGGCGTCGAGATCCTGCTGGGCGTCGGTGTCCATGACTCGCCTTAGAAGCTGTTCTTCACAGGGCAAATCCAGCGAAACACTCAGCCAGCGCGCGAGCATCGCCGCTTGATTGAATCCTCGCCGACGCAGGCGTTTATTCGCCAACGGCACCGGCAGCAGCACATCAGGTCGCGGTAAGTCCTCGGCGAAGCGATGCTGCAGGTATTGGCCGAGAACGTCAGCGAGCAGGTGACCAAACGGCCATTTCGCGTTGTGTTTAAACCGTGTAATCAGACTGTCCACGGGGAAGCCATAAACCCAGGGCACGGCGACCTGTTCGAAGGCCGGAGGCTCTAGCAGGCATTCGCCGCAAGTCAGGCCCTCCACCGCCAGTGGCAAAGCGCAGGTCTGGCAGTGACTGCCGAGCCAGGGCAGCTCGGTTTCGCAGGCCTCGCACATTGGCATTTGTGCTTCTGCGGGCTCATCGCACAGCAAACAGGTATGTACGTTTTTTAAACAGATGTAAACCTGTCCTTGGTATTGCGGTTGACAGCGCATCGCTCTTCCTTAAATATGCCGAACATCCGTGTAGCGCCTGTGGGTATTCCGTTTCCCCCGGCGCCAGCCAAGCATAACCAAGGAATTGCCCATGAGCGCGAGCACCACCGCCACCCTGCGTCACGATTGGTCTCTGGCCGAAGTCAAAGCACTCTTCGTACAGCCATTCAACGACTTGCTGTTCCAGGCGCAAACGGTGCACCGCGCACATTTCAACGCCAACCGCGTGCAGGTCTCGACACTGCTGTCGATCAAGACCGGCGCCTGCCCGGAAGACTGCAAGTACTGCCCGCAGTCCGGGCACTACAACACCGGTCTGGAAAAAGAAAAGCTGATGGAAGTGCAGAAGGTCCTCGAAGAGGCGGCCCGCGCGAAAGCCATTGGTTCGACGCGTTTCTGCATGGGCGCGGCGTGGAAACATCCATCCGCCAAAGACATGCCGTACGTGTTGAAGATGGTTGAAGGGGTGAAAGCCCTCGGCCTGGAAACCTGCATGACCCTCGGCCGTCTCGATCAGGAGCAGACCGAAGCGCTGGCCAAGGCCGGTCTCGATTACTACAACCACAACCTCGACACCTCGCCGGAGTTCTACGGCAGCATCATCACCACCCGCACTTACAGCGAGCGCTTGCAGACGCTGGCCTATGTACGCGAGTCGGGGATGAAAATCTGCTCCGGCGGCATTCTCGGCATGGGCGAATCGCTGGACGATCGCGCCAATCTGCTGATCCAGCTGGCCAACCTGCCGGAGCACCCGGAGTCGGTGCCGATCAACATGCTGGTAAAAGTCGCCGGCACGCCGCTGGAAAACGCCGAAGACATCGACCCGTTCGACTTCATCCGCATGCTCGCCGTGGCGCGCATCCTCATGCCGCAATCCCACGTGCGCCTGTCCGCCGGTCGCGAAGCGATGAACGAGCAGATGCAGGCCCTGGCATTTTTCGCCGGCGCCAACTCGATTTTCTACGGCGACAAATTGCTCACCACCGCCAACCCGCAGGCGGACAAGGACATGCAGCTGTTCGCGCGCCTCGGTATCCAGCCGGAGGCTCGCGAAGAGCACGCGGATGAAGTGCACCAAGCGGCGATCGAGCAGGCGCTGGTGGAGCAGAAGAGCAGCGAGCAGTTCTATAACGCTGCCATCTAAAAGCTGCACGGATTGCGCTGAAGGAATGCAAAACCCCTGTGGGAGCGAGCCTGCTCGCGAAAGCGGTTTGGCCGCGAATATCCATGTTGGATGTGACGCCCATTCGCGAGCAGGCTCGCTCCCACAGGGGATCTGTGTCATTTGAAAATCGAGGCCTGCATGTCATTCGATCTCGCCGCACGCCTTGCTGCCCGTCGTGCCGACAACCTTTATCGCCACCGCCCGCTGCTCGACTCGCCGCAAGGCCCGCAAGTCGTGGTTGACGGCCAGCCGCTGCTCGCTTTCTGCAACAACGACTATCTGGGCCTGGCCAATCATCCGCAGGTGATCGAAGCCTGGCGCGCCGGCGCTGAACGTTGGGGTGTCGGCGGTGGCGCGTCCCATCTGGTGATCGGCCACAGCAGCCCGCATCACGCGCTGGAAGAAGCGCTCGCCGATCTGACCGGGCGCCCACGCGCGCTGCTGTTCACCACCGGCTACATGGCCAACCTCGGCGCGGTCACTGCGCTGGTCGGGCCGGGCGATACGGTGCTCGAAGACCGGCTCAATCACGCTTCGTTGCTGGACGCGGGCCTGTTGTCCGGCGCGCGTTTCAATCGCTATCTGCACAACGACGCCGAAAGCCTGGGCAAACGCCTGGAGAAAGCCACCGGCAACACGCTGGTGGTCACCGATGGCGTATTCAGCATGGACGGTGACATCGCCGACCTGCCGGCGCTGGCCCGCGCGGCCAAGGCCAAAGGCGCGTGGCTGATGGTCGACGATGCCCACGGCTTCGGCCCATTGGGCGCCAACGGTGGCGGCATCGTCGAGCATTACGGCCTGAGCCAGGACGACGTGCCGGTGCTGGTCGGCACCCTCGGCAAAGCCTTCGGCACCGCCGGGGCCTTTGTTGCCGGCAGCGAAGAGTTGATCGAAAGCCTGATCCAGTTCGCCCGCCCGTACATCTACACCACCAGCCAACCGCCGGCGCTGGCCTGCGCGACGCTGAAAAGCCTCGAGCTGTTGCGCAGTGAACACTGGCGCCGTGAGCATTTGCAGACACTGGTCCGCCAGTTCCGCCACGGCGCCGAGCAGATCGGGCTGGAGCTGATGGACAGCTTCACGCCGATCCAGCCGATCATGATCGGCGATGCCGGCCGCGCGGTGCGGCTCTCGCAAATGCTCCGCGAGCGCGGCTTGATGGTGACCGCGATCCGTCCACCGACCGTGCCGGCCGGCAGCGCGCGGTTGCGCGTCACGCTGACCGCCGCCCACAGCGAGGCGCAGGTGCAACAGTTGCTGGAAGGGTTGGCAGATTGTTTCGCCCGATTGTCGTTGGAGCCAAGCCATGCGTAATCGTCTGATCCTGCTGCCCGGCTGGGGCCTCGGCGTGTCGCCGCTGGAACCGCTGGCCGCAGCATTGCGCGGCCTCGACGAACATCTGCAAGTCGAGATCGAACCGCTGCCGGAGCTGGACTCCGCCGACCTTGAAGACTGGCTCGACGAACTCGATGCGCGCATTCCGCAGGAAGTCTGGCTCGGTGGCTGGTCTCTGGGCGGCATGCTCGCGTCTGAGTTGGCGGCACGACGCGGCGAGGCGTGCTGCGGGCTGCTGACGCTGGCCAGCAACCCTGCGTTTGTCGCCCATGAGCAGTGGCCGAACGCGATGCCTGGCGAGACGTTCGATGCGTTTCTTGCCGGTTGTCAGGCCGACCCGCGTACCACGCTCAAGCGCTTCGCTCTGCTATGTGCGCAAGGTTCACCAGACCCGCGCGGCTTGTCGCGCTTGCTGCTCGCTGGCGCGCCGGCCACCGCGCCGACCGCGCTGATGGCAGGGTTGGAGCTACTCGCGCAGCTGGATACACGCCAGGCGTTGCAGGGGTTTCGCGGCCCGCAGTTTCATCTGTTCGGCGGACAGGACGCGCTGGTTCCGGCGGAAGCGGCCGGCGCATTGTTCGCGCTGTTGCCGGATATCGAAATTGGTCTGATCGAACAGGCCAGCCATGCTTTTCTGCTGGAAGACCCGCATGGAGTCGCGGGCGCGATCCAGGCTTTTCTACATGAGTGCGCTGATGACTGATCTGTCCCTTGTGCTGCCTGAGGGCTTGCCCGACAAGCGCCAGGTGGCGGCGTCTTTTTCCCGCGCTGCGGCCAGTTACGACAGTGTCGCGGAGTTTCAGCGTGACGTCGGCACGCAGCTGCTTGAGCGTTTGCCTGGGAGTTTCATGCCGTCGCGGTGGCTCGATCTCGGTTGCGGCACCGGCTATTTCACTCGTGCGCTGGCCTCGCGTTTCACCCAGGGCAGCGGTGTCGCGCTGGACATTGCCGAAGGCATGCTTGATCACGCACGGCCGTTGGGTGGCGCTGAGCATTTCATTGCCGGCGATGCCGAAAGGCTGCCGTTGCAGGACGCGAGCTTCGATCTGATTTTCTCCAGCCTTGCAGTGCAATGGTGCGCCGACTTCGAGGCGGTGCTCAGCGAAGCCTTTCGCGTGCTTAAACCGGGGGGGATTTTTGCGTTTGCTAGTCTTTGTACAGGGACGCTGTTCGAGTTGCGTGAGAGTTGGCAGCAGGTCGACGGGCTGGTGCACGTCAATCGCTTCCGCGAGTTCGCCCGCTATGAACAGTTATGTGCCGGCAGTGGCATGCGCATTTTGGTGCTGGAGAATCAGCCGCACGTGTTGCATTACCCGGATGTGCGCAGCCTGACTCATGAGTTGAAAGCGTTGGGCGCACACAATCTGAATCCCGGGCGGCCGGGCGGTTTGACCGGACGGGCGCGGATTCTCGGGCTGATCGACGCGTATGAGCGGTTCCGTCAGGCGTCGGGGCTGCCGGCAACGTATCAGGTGGTATACGCCGTGTTGGAGAAACCTCTATGAGCGCAGCCTATTTCGTCACCGGTACCGACACCGATGTCGGCAAAACCACCGTTGCTGCCGGATTGCTCCATGCGGCGCGGTCGGCAGGCTTGAGCACGGCGGCGGGCAAACCGGTGGCATCGGGTTGCGACGTCACGCCCAAAGGCTTGCGTAATTCTGATGCCTTGGCGCTGCTGGCCGAATGTTCGTTGCCGCTGACTTATCAACAGGTCAACCCGGTGGCGTTCGAGCCAGCGATCGCTCCGCATCTGGCGGCGCGCGAAGCAGGTGTAGCGCTGACGGTGCAATCGCTGCTGGCGCCGATGCGCGGGATTCTGGCGATGAACGCCGATTTCACCCTGATCGAAGGCGCGGGCGGCTGGCGTGTGCCGTTGGCCGATCAGGACAATCTCTCTGACCTGGCGATTGCACTGAAGCTGCCAGTGATTCTGGTGGTGGGCGTGAGGCTGGGGTGCATCAGTCATGCTTTGCTGACCGCCGAGGCCATTGCCCGCGATGGTCTGCAATTGGCGGGGTGGGTGGCGAATATCATCGATCCGAAAACTTCGCGGCTGGAGGAAAACCTCGCGACCCTGGCCGAGCGCATTCCCGCGCCATGCCTGGGCCGGGTGCCGAAACTCAAGGCGTTGAGCGCCGAAGCGGTCGCCGAGCATTTGCAACTGGATTTGCTCGACTAAGCTTTTGCCTATGAACAGGCACTGTGCCATTAGTGTTTTTGACGGGTGTTTTGCTGGCGCGTCTGCTTCAATGGCGAGCATTGATCCTTTGCAGGGATGAGAGTGACTATGGAAATCTCCGGCAACACAGCTTTTTATGCGGGACTGAGCTCGATTCAGTCCGGGCAGAACCGCGTCGATCAGGCTGCCAGCCAGATCGCCAACAACACTATCGAACGTTCGGTGACCAGCCAGTCGTCCGAAGTGCAGGTCAATCGCCTGCGCGGTGTGGATCGCGCACAAGAATCGGATCTGGCGAGCAATATCGTCGAGCTGTCGCAGGGCAAGATCCAGGCAGAGCTGGGTGTGAAGGTGGCCAAGGCATCCGACGAAGTGCTCGGGACGATCATCGATACTTTCGCCTGATTGAGTTTGTTGTAGACCCCGAAACGCCGCGCCCTGTCGCGGCGTTTTTCGTTTAAGTCCTTCTTGCTCAACTAATCTTTTTACAACGCCCGTGGCTTATATCAAGTCGCGGCGATTTGTCGTCTCCGGCATTTGGAGAGCGTGATGACGAACGGCAAAAGATCGATGCTTGACAAGATTTCGGCGTAAACGTATGTTTCAAACAACTGTTTGACCGTCACAACAATTCAACACGGTCGTTCATTCCCGGTTACATCAGCAGAGGTTTATCGCTATGCCTGACTACAAGGCCCCCTTGCGTGATATTCGCTTCGTTCGTGACGAACTGCTCGGCTACGAAGCGCACTATCAGAGCCTGCCAGCGTGCGCAGACGCCACGCCGGACATGGTTGACGCCATCCTCGAGGAAGGCGCCAAGTTTTGTGAGCAGGTACTGGCGCCGCTGAACCGCGTGGGCGACATCGAAGGCTGCACCTGGAGCGAGTCCGGCGTGAAAACCCCGACTGGCTTCAAAGAGGCGTACAAGCAATTCGTCGAAGGCGGCTGGCCAAGCCTGGCGCACGACGTTGAGCACGGCGGTCAGGGCCTGCCTGAGTCGCTGGGTCTGGCGGTGAGCGAAATGGTCGGCGAAGCCAACTGGTCGTGGGGCATGTACCCAGGTCTGTCGCACGGTGCGATGAATACCATCTCCGAGCACGGCACCCCAGAGCAGCAGGAAGCCTATCTGACCAAACTGGTCTCCGGCGAATGGACCGGCACCATGTGCCTGACCGAACCGCACTGCGGCACCGACCTGGGCATGCTGCGCACCAAGGCCGAGCCTCAGGCCGACGGTTCCTACAAAGTTTCCGGCACCAAGATCTTCATCTCGGCCGGTGAACACGACATGGCCGACAACATCGTCCACATCGTACTGGCGCGTCTGCCGGATGCTCCGGCTGGCACCAAAGGCATCTCGCTGTTCATCGTTCCAAAGTTCCTGCCAAACGCCGATGGCACCATTGGCGCGCGCAACGCAGTGAGCTGCGGTTCGCTGGAACACAAGATGGGCATCCACGGCAACGCCACTTGCGTGATGAACTTCGACGGCGCCACCGGTTACCTGATCGGCCCGGCGAACAAAGGTCTGAACTGCATGTTCACCTTTATGAACACCGCTCGCCTCGGTACCGCACTGCAAGGTCTGGCTCACGCCGAAATCGGCTTCCAGGGCGGTCTGAAATACGCTCGTGATCGCCTGCAAATGCGCTCGCTGACTGGCCCGAAAGCGCCGGACAAAGCCGCTGACCCGATCATCGTCCACCCGGACGTGCGCCGCATGCTGTTGACCATGAAGGCGTTCGCCGAAGGCAACCGCGCGATGGTCTACTTCACTGCTAAGCAGGTCGACATCGTCAAATACGGCGTCGATGAAGAAGAGAAGAAGAAGGCCGACGCACTGCTGGCGTTCATGACCCCGATCGCCAAAGCGTTCATGACCGAAGTCGGTTTCGAAGCCGCCAACCACGGCGTGCAGATCTACGGCGGCCACGGTTTCATCGCCGAGTGGGGCATGGAGCAGAACGTTCGCGACAGCCGCATTTCGATGCTGTACGAAGGCACCACCGGCATCCAGGCCCTCGACCTGCTCGGCCGCAAAGTGCTGATGACTCAAGGCGAGGCTCTGAAAGGCTTCACCAAGATCGTCCACAAGTTCTGCCAGACCAACGAAGGCAACGAAGCCGTCCAGGAATTCGTCGCGCCGCTGGCTGCACTGAACAAGGAATGGGGCGAGCTGACCATGAAGGTCGGTATGGCTGCCATGAAAGATCGCGAAGAAGTCGGCGCGGCCTCCGTGGATTACCTGATGTACTCCGGTTATGCCTGCCTGGCCTACTTCTGGGCAGACATGGCACGTCTGGCTGCGGAAAAACTGGCTGCCGGCACCAGCGACGAGGCGTTCTACACCGCCAAGCTGCAAACCGCGCGCTTCTACTTCCAGCGCATCCTGCCGCGTACCCGTACGCACGTGGCCACTATGCTGTCGGGTGCTGGCAACCTGATGGACATGAAAGAAGAAGACTTCGCACTGGGCTACTAAGCCTTAACGCAGTCTGACGAAAACCGCTGCTCCCGTTAGGGGGCAGCGGTTTTTTTGTTTGCGGATCGCTCAGATAGTCGAGCTTCCGGCCGTTACAGAGACCGTGTGTGATCTGGATCACATTGTATGGGCTTGGCCGCACTTTGCAGGCACAATGCCATCTCTTTGCTATGACGGGTCGGAGCTTACCCTTGCCGCGTTCTTCCGCTGTACGTTTCAGCCATTTCCTGCCATCACTGCTGTTATTGCTTGCGGGGCTGGCGGCTGCGTACGTCAAAGACCTCAGCGTATTCTTCACGTCACTGTTCAACGTCCTGCCGACATTGGTTCTGCTCCTCGGTGGCGCGTATTGCGCGGTGTACCGACGTCAGCGCGAACTGTTTCTGATGCTGACGGTGTACATCGCCTACTTTCTGCTGGACACCCAGACAGATTTCTACCGCGACAACGGCAAGGTCCGCGAAGACGCTGCGGTGGTGTTTCATCTGGTCTGCCTGTTGTTGCCGCTGTTGTTCGGGCTGTTCGCCGCATGGCAGGAACGTACCCATCTGTTTCAGGACATGGTCGCGCGCTTTGCCGTGCTGCTGGCATTTGGCAGCGTGGCGCTGGGACTGGAGCAAAGTTACCCACAGGCGCTGCTGCTGTGGTTGTCGGAGATCCGCTGGCCGGCGCTGCATGGGGCATGGATGAGTCTCATCCAGTTGTCCTATCCGGTGTTCATCTCGGCCTTCCTGCTTCTGGCCTGGCAATACTGGCGCAACCCGCGCCCGTTGCACGCGGCGCAACTGGTTGGCTTGCTTGGTGTGTTCTGGATGCTGCCGAAGACCTTTATTCTGCCGTTCACCCTGAACATCATGTGCAGCCAGGTGATGCTGATGATCGCCGCCGCCGTTGCGCATGAGGCCTATCAAATGGCCTTCCGCGACGAGCTCACCGGCCTGCCGGGACGACGTGCGCTCAACGAACGCATGCAGCGACTGGGGCGCAACTATGTGCTGGCGATGAGCGACGTCGATCATTTCAAGAAATTCAACGACACCCATGGCCACGATGTCGGTGACCAGGTGCTGCGCCTGGTCGCCAGCAAACTGTCGAAAATCAGCGGTGGCGGTAGGGCGTATCGCTACGGCGGTGAGGAATTTGCCTTGGTGTTCGCAGGCAAGACCCTTGAGGAGTGCATGCCGCACCTGGAAGTGATCCGTGAATCGATCGCCTCCTACAGCATTCAGTTACGCAACCAGGAAAACCGCCCGCAGGATGATCAGCAAGGTCGCCAGCGGCGCAGCGGTTCCGGGGCTTCGGCGGTGTCGGTGACGGTGAGTATCGGCGTCGCCGAACGTGTCGAGCAGCGCACCCCTGAAGAAGTGCTCAAGTCCGCCGACCAGGCGTTGTACAGCGCCAAGGGCGCCGGGCGTAACTGTGTCATGGCGTTCGGGCAGAACCGCCGTGGCGCGGTGCGCATGGACGCTGCTGCGGGTTGAGTGATGACGGCGCATTCAGCGCCTGCACAGTGATTGTCGCGCGTGGTCGCCAGCAGTAGGTTGAACAAATCTGCTGACGGAGAAGCCACCATGCCCGAGTACAAAGCTCCCCTGCGCGACATGCGCTTTCTGATCGATCACGTCTTCGACTTCCATACCAACTACGCCACTCTCGGCGCGCATGACGCCAGCCCGGACATGATCAGCGCGATCCTCGAAGAAGGCGCGAAGTTCTGCGAGAACGTTCTGGCACCGCTCAATCGCAGCGGCGACGAAGAGGGCTGCCATTTCGACAACGGCGTGGTGACAACGCCTACAGGCTTCAAGCAGGCCTTCGCACAATATGTAGAGGGCGGCTGGCATGGATTGGCGGCCGATCCGGCTTACGGTGGCCAAGGTTTGCCGAGTTCGCTGGGGCTGGTGATCAGTGAAATGGTCGGCTCCAGCAACACGTCCTGGGGCATGTACCCCGGCCTGACCCACGGCGCGATGTCGGCGATCCACGCCCACGGTACCGCCGAGCAGAAAGACACCTACCTGAGCAAACTCACCGCTGGCCAGTGGACCGGCACCATGTGCCTGACCGAAGCCCACTGCGGCACTGATCTGGGCATCATCAAGACTCGCGCGGTGCCCCGGGCCGACGGCAGCTACGCGATCACCGGCAGCAAGATTTTCATCTCCGCTGGTGAGCATGACCTGAGCGACAACATCATCCATCTGGTCCTGGCCAAGCTGCCGGACGCACCGGCCGGAACCAAGGGCATTTCCCTGTTTATCGTGCCCAAGTTTCTGCCCGATGCAGCAGGCGAAGCGGGTGAGCGCAACGGCGTTTCCTGTGGCTCGATCGAGCACAAGATGGGCATCAAGGCTTCTGCTACGTGCGTGCTGAATTTCGATGCCGCCACGGGTTACTTGATCGGCGAGCCGAACAAGGGCCTCAACTGCATGTTCACCATGATGAACCACGCGCGGCTTGGTACTGGCATGCAGGGGCTGTGTCTGGGCGAGGCGAGTTTTCAGGGCGCGATCAAGTACGCCAATGACCGCCTGCAGATGCGCGCCCTGACCGGTGCCAAATCCCCGGAAAAACCTGCCGACCCGATCATCGTTCACCCCGATGTGCGACGCATGTTGCTGACCATGAAAGCCTTCAACGAAGGCAACCGCGCGCTGACCTATTTCACTGCGCAGATGCTCGATGTTGCGCACCTGAGCAGCGATGCCGATGCGCGTCAGGAGGCCGAAGACCTGCTGGCGTTCCTCACGCCGATCTGCAAGGCGTTCATGACCGACACCGGGCTGGAAGTGACCAATCACGGCATGCAGGTATTCGGCGGCCACGGCTTCATTCGTGAGTGGGGCATGGAGCAACTGGTGCGCGATTGCCGGATTGCGCCGATCTACGAAGGCACCAATGGCATTCAAGCGCTCGACCTGCTCGGGCGCAAGGTGCTGGGCAGTCAGGGCAAGCTGCTGCGCGGCTTTACCAAAATCGTCCACAAGTTCTGCGCAGCGAACGCCGAACATGCGCAGCTGGGCCGCTTCGTCGCGCAACTCAACGGGCTCAACCAACAGTGGGGCGACCTGACCATGAAGGTCGGCATGGCGGCCATGAAGAACCCGGACGAAGTCGGTGCTGCGTCGGTGGATTATCTGATGTACAGCGGCTACATCATCCTGGGCTACCTGTGGCTGCGCATGGCGTTGGTTGCTCAGGCACAGCTGGAGGCGGGCGAGGGTGAGGCTGATTTCCTCAAGGGCAAACTGGCGACGTGCGAGTTCTACTTCAAGCGCTTGCTGCCGCGTACGGCTGCGCATCAGGCGGCGATCGAGGCGGGGAGTGATTGTTTGATGAATCTGCCGGCGCAGGCGTTTGCTTTGTAGAGCAGATCGAAAGATCGCGGCGATCTTTTTCCGGTGACCAAAAATAACAAATCAGTCACCGGTTGACCCTATGTGTCGCAAAAGTTGTTGAGGTACACTCCGGATCAACGAAAACATCATTCCACGAACCACCTGTTTAGATCTTGCGAGGTTTGCCATGGCTGACTACAAAGCGCCGCTGCGCGATATGCGCTTCGTCCTCAATGAAGTGTTCGAAGTCGCCAAACTCTGGGCCGAGCTGCCGGCGCTGGCCGAGACCGTCGATGCCGAAACCGTTGAAGCGATTCTCGAAGAGGCCGGCAAGGTCACCAGCAAAAGCATCGCGCCACTGAGCCGTGCTGCTGACGAGGAAGGTTGCCATTGGGCGGACGGTGCCGTCACCACGCCGGCCGGTTTCCCACAGGCCTATCAGACTTATGCTGAAGGCGGCTGGGTCGGTGTTGGCGGCGATCCGGCCTACGGCGGCATGGGCATGCCCAAAGCCGTGTCGGCGCAGGTCGAAGAAATGGTCAACTCCGCCAGCCTGGCGTTCGGTCTGTACCCGATGCTGACCGCCGGCGCCTGCCTGTCGATCAATGCCCACGCCAGTGAAGAACTGAAAGCTGCGTACCTGCCGAACATGTACGCCGGCATCTGGGCCGGTTCCATGTGCCTGACCGAGCCGCACGCCGGCACCGACCTGGGCATCATCCGCACCAAAGCCGAACCTCAGGCCGACGGTTCCTACAAGGTCAGCGGCACCAAGATCTTCATCACTGGTGGCGAGCACGACCTCACCGAAAACATCATTCACCTGGTACTGGCCAAGCTGCCTGACGCGCCGGCCGGTCCGAAAGGCATTTCGCTGTTTCTGGTGCCGAAGTTCATGGTCAATGCCGACGGCAGCCTCGGTGCGCGTAACCCGGCCAACTGCGGTTCGATCGAGCACAAGATGGGCATTCAGGCCTCGGCGACCTGCGTGATGAACTTCGACGAAGCCGTGGGTTATTTGGTCGGCGAGCCGAACAAAGGCCTGGCCGCAATGTTCACCATGATGAACTACGAGCGCCTGGGTGTTGGTATTCAGGGCCTGGCCACGGGCGAGCGCTCTTATCAGAACGCTGTTGAATATGCGCGCGACCGTCTGCAGAGCCGTTCGCCGACCGGTGCGCAGAACAAGGACAAAGTCGCCGACCCGATCATCGTCCACCCGGACGTGCGACGCATGCTGCTGACCATGAAAGCCTCGAACGAAGGCGGCCGTGCGTTCTCCACGTATGTAGCGATGCAACTGGACACCGCCAAGTTCAGTGAAGACGCGACCACCCGCAAGCGCGCGGAAGATCTGGTGGCGTTGCTGACGCCGGTGGCGAAAGCCTTCCTGACCGACCTGGGTCTGGAAACCACTGTCCACGGCCAGCAGATTTTCGGCGGCCACGGCTACATCCGCGAGTGGGGCCAGGAGCAACTGGTGCGTGACGTGCGCATCACCCAGATCTACGAAGGCACCAACGGTATTCAGGCGCTGGACCTGGTCGGGCGCAAGATCGTTGGCAGTGGCGGCGCGTTCTACCAGCTGTTCGCTGACGAGATCCGCCATTTCACCGCAACCGCCAGTGCTGATCTGGGCGAGTTCACCAAGCCGTTGAACGATGCCGTCGACACCCTCGACGAGTTGACCGCGTGGCTGCTGGACCGGGCGAAAAACAATCCGAACGAAATCGGCGCGGCCTCGGTCGAATATTTGCAAGCGTTCGGCTACACCGCTTACGCCTACATGTGGGCGTTGATGGCCAAAGCCGCGCTGGGCAAGGAAGCGCAGGAGGATTTCTACGCGAGCAAGCTGGGCACCGCGCGCTTCTATTTCGCCCGTCTGCTGCCGCGTATCCACTCGTTGAGCGCGTCGGTCAAGGCCGGTAGCGAGTCGCTGTTCCTGCTGGATGCGGCACAGTTTTGATCCTGTAGACGTCATGTAAGCATTTGCTTACGTGACGTGCTGCTGTTCTCCCATATCCGTATATTGGATCCACGGCTAATCTACATTTCATGGACGTCGCGCAGGAAGCGCAAAGTAAACAACACGGACACGTAGGATTCTGCCAGGGTGGCGGAGTGAAATGGATGTCAGGGAAACAGTCTGCAAAGCCCCGCTTCGGCGGGGTTTTCTTTTGCCTGAAGAAAAGTTTCAGGCGAGCGGATCGAGGGGCTGCTTGGTTTCGCGATCGATCACCTCTTCAAGCAATGTCCGCAGCAATGCCAACGAGGCCTGCTGGCGTTGTAAATCACGGCACACCAGGCCAACTTGCAACGGCACCCGTGGTTCGCTCAGCGGTTTCCATAGCAGATCTTCATCGTCGTATTCCTTTTGCGAACGTCCCGGCAGCACCGTCGCCAGCCGGGTGTGCGGCAGGCTGTCGAGAATCCCCAGCATAGTGTTCAACTCGGCCTGCACCTGCGGGCGTCGTCCGAGGCTGGTCAGTTGTGCCTGCCAGATCTGTCGGATCTGGAACTCTTCGCCGAGCAGCAACATGGGCAGCTCTGCAGCCTGGCGCATCGAGACCTTCTTGAACTCGCGCAAGGGATGGTCCGCCGGGATGACCAGCGTCAGTTCATCTTCGTATAGCAACACACCGTGCAGACCGGGTTGGCGCGGTGGCAGATAGCTGATGCCGATGTCCAGGGAACCATTGAGCAGACGCCGTTCGATTTCCAGCCCCGTCAGTTCATAGATTTGTACCACCAGATGCGGCTGCGCCTTGCGCACACGCTCGAGCATCTGCGGCACAAGGCTGGTGTGCACCGTTTGCAACACACCGATCGCCAGTGTGCGCAGTGCCTGACCCTTGAAACTACCCAACGCCTCGCGCGCCCGCTGCAAGCCATCGAGCAATGGCAACGCGTGGTTGTACAGCGTATGCGCAGCGAGGGTCGGCAGCAGGCGTTTACTGCTGCGTTCGAACAGGGTTACGTCGAGGTTCTGCTCCAGCTGACGGATCTGTTGCGACAGCGCCGGTTGCGAGATCGACAAGCGCTCAGCCGCACGGCCGACATGGCCTTCTTCGTAGACCGCGACGAAATAACGCAGTTGTTTGAAATCCATAAGTAGCGCTTATCGAAATGGCTGAGAAATCGAAATGGCCTGAAGCCGTTTGCGCGCCTAGTCTAACCGCATTCACAAGGCTTGCAGGGCCAGAAAGCGTGACGAGTTCCATTTGCTTCGTTCGTGATTACATAGGCAGTTCAAAAAACCTCCAGCGAGGTTTTTCCGCATGAATCTGTTCAGTTTGCGGCGTCAGACGCCGAGTCTGGATGACCTCTGCTTCGAGGCGGGGCCATCCGCTATGACCGACCATCTCAATGCCCAACGCCTGATGCCCAGCGTCGATCGGCCGCAACAAGTGTTCGTTCGCGGCCAGGGTTCATGGCTATGGGACAGCAACGATCGCGCCTACCTCGACTTTTCCCAGGCCGGCGGCGCCAACAGCCTTGGCCACAGCCCCACGGCGCTGGTCAAAGCCATCGCCAATCAGGCCCAGGCGCTGATCAATCCAGGCTGCAATCTGCACAATCGCGGCATGCTCAGCCTCGCCGAGCGTCTGTGCGCCAGCACGTCCAGCGAACAGGCGTATCTGCTCAACAGTGGCAGCGAGGCTTGTGAGGCGGCGATCAAACTGGCGCGCAAATGGGGGCAGCTGCATCGCGGCGGCGCCTCGCGGATCATCATGGCTGAGCAGGGTTGTCATGGCCGCAGTCTGGCGACGATTGATCGAGTGCCATTCAACGACCTGCCGGCGCTGCATGCGGCGGTGGACGCGCAGACCGTGGCGATCATGCTGGAGCCGATCCAGAGCGATGCCGGGGTCATTCCCGCGACCGGGCACTACCTCAAAGGGGTCGAGCGACTGTGCCGTGAACTGGGCATTCTGCTGATTCTCGACGAAGTGCAGACCGGTATCGGCCGCTGCGGCAGCTTGCTCGCCGAACAGTCCTACGGTATTCGCGGCGATATCGTCGTGCTCGGCAAAGGCCTCGGCGGCGGCTTGCCGCTGGCGGCCTTGCTGGCGCGAGGCAAGGCCTGTTGTTTCGCCATCGGCGAGCTGAGCGGCACCCATCACGGCAACGCATTGATGACGGCGGCCGGTCTGGTAGTGCTCGACAGCATCCATGACCGCAGCTTTCTCCAGCAGGTTAACGACAGCGGCCAGCATTTGCGCGAAGGCCTTGCGCGACTGGCGCACCGCTACGGCCACGGCGAGTTGCGCGGCCAAGGCCTGTTTTACGGGTTGACGCTGTCCGACGAATGCGCCGACGCCGTCGTCCATGCCGCACTTCACGAAGGCCTGATATTGAACGCCGCGCAGCCTGACTGCCTGCGCTTCACCCCGGCCCTCACTGTCAGCAAAGCCAACATCGACGAAATGCTCCTGCGCCTGGGCCGCGCCTTCTCGCGAGTGCGCACCGCCCAAGTGCAATGTCGCAAGGGCATTGCCGTGTGAGCTGAGCAGCCCCAACCGATTACCCGAACCGTCTCGCGGTATAACGCACGCCCCACGCCTGATTCTTTTGGCGTGGGGCGTTTTTTTGTGGTGCTGGCGATCAAATAGCAAGCGTAATGAACCCTGACGAACGGCGCGTGTCGATTAGCTTGTATGGCTCAAGTGAGCCAACCCCCATTCAGGAGCTGCCCCATGGATTTCATTCGTATCATCATCGCTATTCTGTTGCCGCCACTGGGCGTGTTTCTGCAGGTCGGGTTTGGCGGGGCGTTCTGGCTGAACATTCTGCTGACGCTGTGCGGCTACATTCCAGGGATCGTGCATGCGGTGTATATCATCGCCAAGCGTTGAGTCCAGTGGCGTCTGATCAATAGCTATCGCGGGCAAGCCCGCTCCCACAGTGTTATGAGTGATCACAATTTTTGTGTACACCAAATAACCTGTGGGAGCGGGCTTGCCCGCGATTGGAGCGACGCAGTCTCAAAGTGAGGGCTCAGTCAGTTAGCCCCATCACCCGCCGATAAAACGTCCACTCCTGCTCCAGCGCATGTGCCTGGTTGGCCGCGCGGCGGAAGCCGTGGCGTTCGTCAGGGTAGTAATGCGCCTCGACCGGGATGCCGTTGTGCTCCAGCGCCGCGACCATGTCGCGGGTTTGTTGCGGCACGACCACCGCGTCCAGTTCACCTTGAAAGAAACTCACCGGCACGCGAATGTTGTCTGCGTGCAGCAGTGGCGTGCGGGAGGCATAGCGTTCGGCATCTCCTTCGGGATCGCCGATCAGCCAATCCAGATAATCGCCCTCGAACTTGTGCGTGGCCCGGGCCAGCGCGACCGGGTCGCTGACGCCGTAGAGGCTGGCGCCTGCGCGGAAAACCTGTCTGAACGCCAGCGCACACAGCGTTGTGTAGCCACCCGCACTGCCGCCGCGAATGAACGCGCGGTCACCATCGATCAAACCTTGGCCAGCGAGATAGCTGACCACCGCGCAGGCATCCTCGACATCCACCTCGCCCCAGCGCAGATGCAGCGCTTGGCGATATTCGCGACCATAGCCACTGCTGCCGCGATAGTTGAGGTCGGCGACAGCAAAGCCGCGCTGCGTCCAGTACTGGATGCGCGGGTCGAGTATCGGGTAGCACGCCGACGTCGGGCCGCCGTGGATAAACACCACCAGCGGAGGTTTCGCTTCACCGCTCATGGCCGGGTAAAAGAAACCGTGCGCCTCGCCGGAGCCGCTCGGATAACGCAAGGTCTGCGGACGGCTGATGCGTTCGGCAGGCAATGGAGCCACGCCGCCAGCGAGGATTTTCACGGCATGCGACACACGATCAATGGCGATCACTGCCGACGGGCTGGTCGGCGATGCAGCGATGCAATAGATGAATTGTTGATCCATCGCCAAGTGGCGGAAGCGGCTGTAGTCACCGCTGAAATCTTCACTTCCAAGGGCCAGGCGACCGAAACCATCCTCGCTCCAACTGGCTAAAAATTGATCACCGACAGGCAGCCACGTGCAGCCGCCTAGCTGCCACGGCGCGGGCGCGTGATCGGCCGCGACGCTGGCCAGCGCTTTCAGGCCATCGGTCGTTTCGCCCCACGGCTGCCAGTAGCCGTCACGGTCCGTCAGGCAATAGAGCCGCCCATCAGCGTCGAATCGCGGCTGCTGGATCGACTCCTCCATCTGCGTACCGGCAACACAGCGAGGCGCAGAAAAATCGCCTTGCGCGACCATCAAGCGCGTCGAGGTCCACGGCTGATGCGGGCGACTCCACTCGATCCACGCCAGCCGCTGGCCATCGGGGCTGAGCGTTGGTGACGCATAAAAATCCGCACCCTCGGCCAGCACCTGTCGCGTACCGGTCGCCAGATCAATTGCCACCAGGCGATGCCGATCCTGCTGCTCTTCAACCGCCAATACCCGGCCAGCGGCGAATTGCAGATCGCCGTAGCGGCAGTCAGTCGACGTCAGCGCGACCGGCTCGCCATCCAGCGCCTGCCGATACATCTGCTGATCCGCTTCATTGACGAAAACCACCCCGTCAGGCGTCAGACAAAACGCACCACCGCCATATTCGTACACGCGGCTACGCACGCTGAAGCCGTCCGGCGTCAGACTTTTCGCTGCGCCATCGCGCCAATGCCAGATCCGGCATGCGGCATCCTCGGGGCGGTATTCATTCCAGAACACACCATGGGCGCCGAGCTGCAGTTCGGCGAAGTCGGTTCCGGCGGCGACGGCTTGGGCGGCGCTGAAAGGCTCAGCCCTTGGCGATGAGGCGTGAGTTTCGTTCATTGCGAAAGGCCAATTGTTCGATGGTTTGAGTGGCGGTCTCGGCTTCTTCGCGGGCCTTGAGGATCACGCCGTGATGTTCGGACTTGCTGCACACCGGGTCGGCATTACTGGCATCACCGGTGAGCATGAACGCCTGGCAACGGCAGCCGCCGAAGTCTTTTTCTTTCTCGTCGCAAGAGCGGCATGGCTCGGGCATCCAGTCGTAACCGCGAAAACGGTTGAAGCCGAACGAGTCATACCAGATGTGCTGCATGCTGTGCTCGCGCACGTTGGGAAACTGCACCGGCATCTGGCGGGCACCATGGCAGGGCAGGGCGGTGCCGTCCGGGGTGACGGTCAGAAAGATGCTGCCCCAGCCGTTCATGCAGGCTTTCGGGCGTTCTTCGTAATAGTCCGGAGTGACGAAAATCAGCTTGCACGGATGCCCTTCGGCTTCCAGCCTGGCCCGGTATTCGTTGGTGATGCGTTCGGCGCGCACCAGTTGCTCCTTGGTCGGCAGCAGGCCAACACGGTTGAGCTGCGCCCAGCCGTAGAACTGGCAAGTGGCGAGTTCGACGAAGTCGGCCTCCAGCGCAATGCACAGTTCGATAATGCGGTCGATCTTGTCGATGTTGTGCCGATGGGTGACGAAGTTCAGCACCATCGGATAGCCGTGGGCCTTGACTGCGCGAGCCATTTCCAGCTTTTGCGCAAAGGCCTTTTTCGAACCGGCGAGCAGGTTGTTCACTTGCTCGTCGCTGGCCTGAAAACTGATCTGGATGTGATCGAGCCCGGCCTTTTTGAAGTCGCTGATTTTCTGCTCGGTCAGGCCAATGCCGGAGGTGATCAGGTTGGTGTAGAAACCCAGCTGCCGCGCTTCATGGATCAGTTCGGCCAAGTCCTGACGCACCAGCGGTTCGCCGCCGGAAAAGCCCAATTGCGCCGCGCCCATCTCCCGCGCTTCGCGGAACACCTTGATCCATTGCTCGGTGGTCAGCTCTTTGCCCTGCTCGGCGAAATCCAGTGGGTTTGAGCAATACGGGCATTGCAACGGGCAACGGTAGGTCAGCTCGGCGAGCAGCCACAGCGGCAGGCCGACTTCAGGTTTTGGCGGGACTTGCACGGACGAATCAGGCAAGTTCGATCCAGTGCTGCGCACGGGCAACCTCCATGAATTGCTCGATGTCGTCACCAAGCTCGGGCACGCCGGGGAACTGCTCGTCGAGTCTGGCAATGATCGCCGCGACATCGCGTTCACCATCAATCAAGCCGCCGATCAGTGCGGCGCTGTCGTTGAGTTTGATCATGCCTTCAGGGTAGAGCAGCACGTGACCCTTTTGCGCCGGCTCGTATTGGAAGCGATAGCCCGGGCGCCAGCTCGGCACTTTGCTGCGGTCGAAACTCATAAGATGATTCCTTTATGCCAGACCCGTTGTTCGGTCACGCTGTGATACGGCGGACGGTTCAGTTCGTAGGCCATGCTCATGGCATCGAGCATGCTCCAAAGAATGTCCAGTTTGAACTGGAGAATTTCCAGCATGCGCTCCTGGCCTTCGCGGGTCTTGTAGTGCTCGAGGGTGATCGCCAGCCCATGTTCGACGTCACGCCGCGCCTGACCGAGGCGGGTGCGGAAATATTCATAACCGGCCGGGTCGATCCACGGGTAATGCTGCGGCCAGCTGTCGAGGCGCGACTGGTGGATCTGCGGCGCGAACAGTTCGGTCAGCGAGCTGCTGGCGGCCTCCTGCCAACTGGCGCGACGGGCGAAGTTGACGTAGGCATCGACGGCGAAACGCACGCCGGGCAGCACCAGTTCCTGGGAGCGCAATTGGTCCGGATCGAGGCCAACAGCCTGGCCCAGACGCAGCCAGGCTTCGATGCCGCCATCTTCACCGGGTGCGCCGTCGTGGTCGAGCAGGCGCTGAATCCACTCGCGGCGGATTTCCCGATCCGGGCAATTGGCGAGGATCGCTGCGTCCTTCAGGGGAATGTTCACCTGATAGTAGAAGCGGTTGGCGACCCAGCCCTGAATCTGCTCGCGGGTCGCGCGGCCTTCGTACATCGCCACGTGGTAAGGGTGGTAGATGTGGTAGTAGGCGCCCTTGGCGCGCAGGGCCGCTTCGAATTCGGCGGGGGACAGCGGGGTGTCGGTCATTGCGGTTCTCCGGGGAACAACCGTTGGATTCTGTGGTGTCTGTCAGGACGTCATCGCTGGCAAGCCAGCTCCCACAGGTTTTGTGTACGGCACAGATCCAATGTGGGAGCGAGCTTGCTCGCGAAGTGGCCGGTCGCTACAACACAATACTCATGCCGTCGTACGCTACTTCAACGTCACGCCGCGCCAGTTCGGCACGCTCCGGCGAATCCTCGTCGAGGATCGGGTTGGTGTTGTTGATGTGGATAAGTACCTTGCGCTGCTCGGGCAACTGCTCCAGCACTTCGAGCATGCCGCCAGGCCCGTTCTGCGCCAGATGGCCCATCTCGCGACCGGTGCGGGTGCCGACGCCACGGCGCTGCATTTCATCGTCATCCCACAGCGTGCCGTCGACCAGCAGGCAATCGCTGCCCGCCATGATTTCCAGCAACGGCGCATCGACCTTGCCCAGTCCCGGCGCGTAGAACAGCTTGCCGCCAGTGTTGAGGTCTTCAACGATCAAACCGATGTTGTCGCCCGGATGAGGATCGAAACGGTGCGGCGAATACGGCGGCGCGGCGCTGCGCAACGGCAACGGGGTGAAACGCAGATTCGGGCAGGCGGCTACGGTGAAGCTCTGGTCGAGCTCGATACGGTTCCAGTCCAGCCCGCCGTTCCAGTGGGTGAGCATCTTGAACAGGGGAAAACCGGTGCTCAGGTCTTCGTGAACCATGTCCGTGCACCAGACCTGATGCGGGCAGCCTTCGCGCAGACTCAGCAGGCCGGTGGTGTGGTCGATCTGGCTGTCCATCAGGATGATCGCGCTGATGCCGGTGTCGCGCAGCGCCCGGCCCGGTTGCATCGGGGCGAAGCTTTGCATTTGCGCGCGGATGTCCGGCGAGGCATTGCACAGCACCCAGTTCACGCCGTCATCGGAAATGGCGATGGACGATTGGGTGCGGGCCTTGGCATTCAGGCTGCCGTCGCGAAAGCCTGCGCAGTTGACGCAGTTGCAGTTCCACTGCGGAAAACCGCCACCGGCGGCCGAACCCAGAATCTGGACGAACATGAACGCTCCATCATTTCAACGCGGAAAATAAAACGCCTCGGCGAGCCGAGGCGTTGCACTGCGATTCTGCGTAGGCAGAACTCAGCGGCTTGCGAAGTACATGGTGACTTCGAAGCCGATACGCAGGTCGGTGTAAGCAGGTTTGGTCCAGGCCATGAGATGTCTCCTTCTGAGGGTTGGGATAGCGCTATCCATAGTTATAGTCCACGGCAGCGCGGTGATGTTCCAATTAGTTAGGCGGCTATGTTACTCAAAATTTCAACGCCGTGACCCGTGAATCTTTGAGAAAGCTCCTTGCAGCCTCGGTAATGATCAGTTTGCCGCTTGCCACGGTGTGCCCGGCATCGATTCATTGGCCAGGCAATGCCAGCCACTCTCGGCATTGATCAGGCGCTGCGCAGCGGCCAGCAAAGCCTGGCGATCGAGTTGCCGGATCGCCGTGACCAACTGCTCCCGGTAATCCGACGAATGGCCGACAAGCTTGCCTTGCCAGAGGAGTTCGGCGGCATCCTTGGTGGACAGTGTGGTGTCGTCGAACTGATCGGCGAGGCTTTGACGCTGTTGCTCGAGGCTTGCTTCATCGAGCGTTTCGATCAACGCGGGAATGCTGTTGAAGAACTCCTGAATGTATTCGAGCAACTTGCCCGCCGGGTTCGTCGGCGATTGCACGCCAAAGACAATCGCGGTCATGCCGTGCAACTGGCGCAGCGCGCTGAACACGGCGTACCCCAATTGCAATTCGACACGCAGGCGCTGATAGAAAGGCGTCTGGTACAACTGAGCCAGAAGGCGCCACGCTGCTTCATCAGCGATGTCGCTGCTGGCAGTCGGGCAGATCAGCAGCAAGGCGTGTTCGCTGGAGGCCGTGTTGATCTGGCTCCAGTGGTACTTGCCTTGGGCGATCGGTGTCACCGGTAGCTGATTGTCCGGTGTGCCGGGAATGCGGCTCAGCGCCAGGCCCAAGGCTGACTGGGTTTGTTGGTTAAGGCCTAGAGCGAGGCCGTCCCAGCGCGAAGTTGTCCACAGCTGATTGGCGTCATCGCTGGTTTCAATCGTGGGCAGGGATTTCTCTGGCAACGCTTCGAGTAGTTGGCGGATCGGCATCGACGGTATCTGCACCTCGTCGCGCGGCGAATCGGCGCCGATCATCGTCAGACATTTCAGCGCATGCTCGAGGACGCTGGGCATCGGTTCCTGTAGTCCGGTCATTTTCAGCAGGCATTGGTTACCTGCGGCGCTGAAAGACAAGTCCACTCCGGCTTCGGACGCATCCTGTCGGGTCTGGCGCAGACTGCGCTGCAATCTTGCGCGCAGATCGGCGCTGGCCGCCGTCTCGACCTGCCAGCGCAGGTAAATCGCGCCCTCATCGCTGTTGTCCGGCAGCGCCTGGCTGAACTGCATGGGCGATCGCTCGCGGCGACTGCGCGAGCGATCCTGGGCGAAGGTGCGCAGGCCACGGTGGGCGCTGGTCTGGCCGCGAATCAGCCCGGCGTTTGCCAGTGGCTCGCTGGCTCGCAGAAAAGGATTGGCGGCGGGCAGATGCCAATGATCGCTGAAGTTATCCACAACGCCGATTTCGCGAAGGATGTGCTCAAGTGCGGCAGCGCCGGATTCGGACAGGCCGAATGCTTGCTGCTCAATGTCTAGGCGCGCCAGTTGCAACGCGCCGCTGACTTGCTGCTGGCGCTGAAGCAGGGCGGCGTATTCCTCGCGCAACGGCGTCCAGTCCTGACGGGCGAAGAAGCTCAGCCAATCCAGCAGCCGTTCGTGAATGGCGTTCAACTGCTCGCCGTCGGCATGGAATTGAAGATGCAGCAGCGCTTGGCCGGCGAACTGGTAAAGCGGCGTGGCTTTCAGGCTGTCAGCCAGATTCTGTTGATGCAGGTATGCGAGCAATCCACCAGGTTTTGCGCTATTCAACCAATGACAGAGAAAGGCCATCGCCTCGGCGGATGACTCGGGCAATGCGTCGAAAGCAAATAACAGGTTCGTGTGAACGCCGACCTGTTGATAACTTTTCACTGCCAACGGTGGCGGTGCGGCCTGGGCAACTTTATCCCCAACCGGCAACACCGCTGCGAATTGCTGCGCCAGCTCCCCAAGCTCATCGATACTTTGTGGCCCGACCAGACTCAGGCTCATTTGCCCGGTTCGATAAAAGCGCTGATGGAGATCTTTCAGCGCCGACTGAAACCCAGGCGATTCGACCTGCAAGCTGTCCCGATTGCCCGCATGAAACCCACGCAACGGGTGCTGCGCGGGTAAACCTTCATACAGGGCAAACTGCTGCTGTGCTGTCGGATCCTGCGACCAGGCGACAAATTCCGCCTGCAGCACTTCCCGTTCACGCAGTTGATCGTCCCGATTCATCCGTGGCCGGGCGAGCATGTCTGACAGACGCTCGAGCCCCGCGCTGAAGGACGACACAGGCAACTCGAAGAAAAAGTCCGTGGTGCGCTCACGGGTGCTGGCATTCACTTGGCCGCCGTGACGTTGCACGTAGGCCATCAGCCCTTCGTCTGTGGGAAAACGCTCGGTGCCGAGAAACAGCAAGTGCTCGAGAAAATGCGCCAGCCCCGGCCATGCCAATGGCACGTCATGGCTGCCGGCCGCCACGCGCAACGCGGCAGCGCTGCGCTTGAGACCGGGCACGTGGCGCAGGGTCACGCGCAGGCCGTTGGCCAGGGTTTCAGAGTGGGGGCGGGGATGAGTCGGCGCGGGCATGGGCACTTCCAGAACAGTGAAGTGCTCATGCTAGCGGATTAGCGGCGGTTGAGCGCGCCGTAAAGCTCCGGGCGGCGATCGCTGAGATAGCGATTGGCCTGGCGTGAATCGTTCATCAGTTGTCGGTCCAGTTCGCCGACGATCAACGCCTCGTCCAGACCTGCCAGAGCGATGCGGCTGCCGTCCGGCGCGGCAATGCTGCTTTGCCCGCAATACTGGATATCGCCTTCATGTCCGCAGTAATTGGCGTAAACCACGTAGCACTGGTTTTCGAAGGCGCGGGCACGCACGGTGACATCGGCAACGAAATCGAACGGAATCATGTTGGCCGTCGGCACCACGATCAGCTCGGCGCCGGCCAAGGCCAGGCGCCGCGCGTTTTCCGGGAACTCCAGGTCGTAGCAGATCAGGAAGCCGAGCTTCCAGCCGTTCAGCTCAACCACCGGCAACTCCGCTTCGCCGGAGCTGAACATCGACCGGTCGAGATCGCCGAACAGATGCGACTTGCGGTAATTGCACAGACGCTCGCCGTGGGCGTCGATCAGTTGCACGGCGTTGTAGATCTGCCCGTCGGCGGTGCGCTCCGGGTAGCCGTAGACAATCGCCAGACCGGCAGCCTTGGCAATCCGGCCGATCTGCTGCGCCCATTCACCGTTATAGACCTCGGCCAGCGTGCCGACCGCTTCGGCGCCGATGTTGTAGCCGGTCATGAACATCTCCGGCAGCACCAGCAGATCGGCGCCTTTGGCCTCCATCGCTACTTGATGCAGGCGATGCAGGTTGGCGGCGGGGTCCAGTGGCAGCGGTGGACATTGGTAAACGGCTACGCGCATCGGGGAATCCTCTTACTCGGGCAGGGCGATAGGGCCGATGTCTTTGAACACATCACCCGGGCCGGGGTTCTCTTTATGTGTGGATCCGCCGAAATGTTTCATGATGCCCCACACCGCGTTGAGCGAAGTCTGCACCGCGCCTTCGACCCACGCCGGTGTCCACGACACGTCGTCGCCGGCGATGAAAATCCCGCGCTGTTCGGCCGGCATGTCGTCCTGCATGAAGTGCGCGTACATACGCTGGTTGTAGCGATAATGGCCGGGCAGGGCGCCTTTGAAGGCACCGAGGAAATACGGATCGGCTTCCCACGACACGGTGATCGGATCGCCGATGATCCGCGCGGCGATGTCGACTTTCGGGTAGATCTTCTTCAGCGCGTTCAACGCCAGCTCAACACGTTTCTCCACCGGATGCGGGAGCATTTTCAACGCGTCGCTCATCCACGAGTACGACAGGCAGATCACCCCCGGCTTGTCGTCGCCGTTGTCGAACAGATAGGTGCCACGGGTCAGGCGATCGGTGAGGGTCATGCTCATCACGTCGCGGCCGGTCTCCGGATCCTTGTCTTTCCAGAATGGCCGGTCGACCATCACGAAGGTTTTCGACGACTGCATGTAGCGCGTGCGGTCGAGGGCCATCCACATCTTCTGCGAGAACAGGGTTTCATCGCATTCGATCTGAGTGGTCAGCAGCCAGCTCTGGCAGGTTGTCAGGACGGCGGCGTATTCGCGGGTGTCACCGTTGTTGTCGGTAACGGCGAAACGGCCCTCCGGTGCATGAGCAATTTTCTTCACGCCGGAACGCGGCGCGCCACGGTGCAGGGATTTCAGGCTGGTGCCGGCCGGCCAGTGCACACAGCGCTCCGGCACATGGCGCCAAATGCCCTGTGGCACCTGCTCGACGCCACCGACCACCAGGTGTTGGTGATCGTCGCAATTGGTCATCACCACGCGGAAGATTTCCAGCATCGAATTGGGGAAGTCCGAATCCCAGCCGCCGGTGCCGAAACCGACCTGCCCGAACACTTCGCGATGCTGGAACGACAATTTGGCAAAGGCTTTCGAGGTGGCGACGAAGTCATAAAAGGTCCGGTCGTCCCACAGCGGCACCAGCTTGTTCCACAGCTCTTTCAGGCGCGGCACATCGCGATCGCGAATGGCTTGCTGGATATCGGAGAACTGCGAACCGGCTTCCAGCGCATCTGCCCAGGCGTCAGCGACTTCCTGGAACAAAGCAGGAAGATCCTTCAGGCTTTCGGCGTAATAGGTTTCGCCTTCCAGATCGATCACGGTACTGCCCGAAGCACCGGTCAGCGGGTTGGGGAAAGGCTTGGTTTCGAGGCCGAGCTTGTCCACGTAGTGATAGAACGCCGTGGAGGACACTGGAAAGCGCATGCCGCCAAGCTCCGCGACGATGGCGTCGGTACCGTTGAAGGCTTGCGAGCGCAGACGACCGCCGAGTTTCGACGCCTCGTACACCACCGGTTTCAAACCGAGTTTCATCAGTTCATACGCAGCCACCAGACCGGCAATGCCCGCCCCGACAATCGCCACCTCAGCGCCATGGTGCTGCTCGGGAATGCTCCCCAGGCCGGCGGGATGCTCGATCCAGTCGTCAAACGCGAACGGAAAGTCCGGACCGAAAATGGTGACTGGTTTTTTTCCGTCTGCAGGATGGCGGTTGTTCTTGTTCATGGCTGACCTTGTTGACGACCCGACGCAGGATTCGCGTCTGAGTATAGGAAAAGATGTCAGCCATTCTAGGGAGCGTGGAGCGCGTTAATAAGACGCAATGTGTCGTCGTTTTGCCTGATTATTGTGCAGATTGACGATTTCAGGCTGCATACCGACCAAAATGTGGGAGCGAGCCTGCTCGCGAAGAGGCTCTGAAATTCACCCGAGAAGCTCGATCAAAATCTTAAACCGGCTGCCCCCGATCTATCTTGCTACTCAGAATGATCGACGTCGTGGTCTTCTCCACCCCATCGACGCTGCCAATCTGATCCAGCAACTGATCGAGCTGCTCCGGCGAGTCGGTGCGCAACCACGCCACATAATCAAACTCGCCACTCACTGCACACAACTGCTGCACCTGCGCCATCGCACTCAGGCGCCGCAGCACGTCCTTGCCGGAACGCGGCTGCACCTTGATCCCGACGTAGGCCTGCAAGCCACCATCGACCACACGCTGACCAAGACGCACGCCATAACCGGTGATCACTCTGGCCTTTTCCAGCCGGGCCAGGCGCGACGTCACCGTCGTGCGAGCAATGCCTAGCTGACGGGCGAGCATGGCCACGCTTTCGCGGGCGTTGATTTGCAGCGCGGCGATTAGCTGGCGGTCGATTTCGTCGAGGATGGGTTGGCGGGTGTCTGGCAAGGTGGGCTCCATTGGCGTTGAGTCGGAGGGAGGCGCACTTTACAGGCAAATAGGAAAGGCTTTTGCGCCATAGCAAAGTGGTCACTGATGAATTTGATGAAACAAATGTTCTGACAATTGATTTGACTTGTCTGCCCTGTTTCCCAAGAATGCCAACAAGAGCGCGAAATCTGCTGCCTTGCAGGGCATTAGCAGATGTAGGTACCTCAGCGATGCTGCAACATCGGTGTCAGGTGAGACCTCTTCATCCCATTTCCTGAGGATGCAAATATCAGGATTTAGATGTTACGGGCAGCCCGATGGCTGCCCTTTTTTTGTCCGTAAGAATGTACCGCCTATACAAAAGCTCGCCTTTTCGATGCCTGTTCATGGCTCTCGCCGGAGCGTGCATAAAATTCCACAGAACGTGTCCATTCCGAATGTCTACAACCACAAGCATGTCATTTTTTGCCTCATAGGCATTGATGAATGCCACGCGGTGTCCGCCGTTATCGTATCGGACTTTCCATATTTCAAAGGGTCCCGTTAAGGTATCGATAGCGTGTCGAACATAGCGCTCGCGCGAGTCCGGGCGTTTTTCAACGATGTGGGCCAGTTTGTCTCTCGCAACCGCAACGTTTCCAATCGGCGTCAGGATCGTGACGGCCATAACAGACTCATCGATGAATCCGAAGTATTCCAAGAGTATTCCCAAGGCACCCGCTGCATCGTCAGCCCTTTTTATTTCTGTGATTGCGGCTGATCGAAGTTCTTTTGAGAGTGTTCTCAAGTCGGGTAGGGCAAGATCGATCCAGGTTGCTTGGTCGGCTGCTTCGCTGATTGTTGGAGCAGCATTCATGAGCATGGAAACAATCCTGGGCGGCGATGGCGTCAGGAGATTAATTGCTCGCAGGAAAGCCTCACAAGGCTGCAAACGTCCCGGAAGCATCGCTTCAGAATGATCCTACAGATAGCGCAGCTTTCTTCCTGGGTCGGAATTAGCCAGACTGAGAAACCGCACCCACAAAAAAGCCGCGCATCAAGCGCGGCTTTTCAATTTGGTGGGCCCACACGGACTCGAACCGTGGACCAAAGGATTATGAGTCCTCTGCTCTAACCAACTGAGCTATAGGCCCTCAGTAGGCCGCGGATTATAGCGACGGTTTCGCGGCTGTGCTATCCGAAAAATCCGATACGGTTATATGCAGAAACGTCGCGGCGAATTCGTCCGGGGGCAGCGGCAGGCTGACGATGTAGCCCTGTATCTGTTCGCACCCTTCAGCAGCGAGGAATTGTTGTTGCGCCTGGGTTTCCACGCCTTCGGCAATCACGGTGAATTGCATGCTGCGACCGAGCGCGATGATGGCGCGTACGATCGCTGCGTCGTGGGGGTCGTCAGGCAGTCCGCGGACGAAGGACTGGTCGATCTTGAGGATGTCCAGCGGCAGGCGTTTGAGATAGCTGAGCGAGGAGTAGCCGGTGCCGAAGTCATCGATCGCCAGTTGCACGCCGAGGTGTTTGAGCTGGTGCAGCACTGCCAGCGCCTCTTCGGCCTGACTCATGATGAAATTCTCGGTAATTTCCAGTTGCAGTAAATCCGGCCTGAGGCGGTTGTCCTTGAGCAGTTGCTCGATGCGCACCAACAGGTTCGGCTGACGCAGCTGCGCGCCAGCGAGGTTCACCGAGAGCGGCCCCAGCGGTTGGTAGATTCGGCTCCACTCGAACATTTGCCGGCAAGCGGTCTCCAGCACCCAGTCACCGATCTGCAGGATCATGCCGTTCTCTTCGGCCAGCGGAATGAAATGCTCGGGCGGCACGTCGCCGAAGGTTGGGTGGCGCCAGCGAATCAGCGCCTCTGCACCGACCAGACTGTGGTCGACCAGGCTGATTTTCGGTTGGTAACAGAGAAACAGCTCATCGCGCTCGATGGCGCGGCGCAGTTCGTGTTCCAGCGCTACGCGCTCGCTGGCCTGGGCGGTGAGGTCGCGGGTGTAGCTTTCGACGCGGTTACGCCCCTTGGCTTTGGAGCGGTACATCGCCGCGTCGGCGTTTTTCACCAGTGTGGCGACATCGCAGCCGTCGCGGGGATAAAGGCTGGTGCCGATGCTCGCGCTGATAAAAAACTCGTGTTCGCCGGCCTGGAACGGCGCACCGAAGCAGTTGAGCAGTTTCGTCGCGATGTTGTCGGCGTCACTGGCTTGCTGCAAGCCTGGCAACAGGATGATGAATTCGTCACCGCCCAATCGCGCGACCGTGTCGATATCGCGCAATTGTTCTTTCAAGCGCACGGCAATGCCCTTGAGCAACAGGTCGCCGACCGGGTGGCCGAGGCTGTCGTTGATGTGTTTGAAGCGGTCGAGATCGAGAAACAGCACCGCGCCCTGGCCGCCATTTTCCTGCTGGCTGGTCAGGGCCATTTGCAGGCGACTCTCGAACAAGGTGCGGTTGGGCAAACCGGTGAGGGGGTCGTGGTGAGCCTGGTAATCGAGCTTGGCCTGGGCATGCTTGAGGCTGGAAATATCGGCGAACACCGCGACGAAGTGAGTGATGAACTTGTCGCGATTGCGCACCGCGCTGATGGTCAGCCAGCTCGGGTACAGCTCGCCGTTCTTGCGCCGGTTGGAAATCTCGCCTTGCCAGTGGCCTTCGTCAGTCAATTGGTGCCACATCGCCGCGTAGAAAGCGCTGTCATGCAGCCCTGACGCCAGCAAGCGTGGCGTGTGGCCCAGCGCTTCACTTTCGCTGTAACCGGTGATTTCGGTGAATGCGCGATTGACGGCGCTGATGTGTTGTTGAGTATCGGTGATCAACACGCCCTCGGCGGTGCTCTCGAAAACGGTCGCGGCCTGCTGCAGTTTTTCCTGCATGAGATGGCGTTCGGTGATGTCGCGGGCGATGGTCAGCATGCAATCCTCGTCGCCGATCGGCAGCGGTCGACTGGACACTTCGCACAGGCGAATCTGCCCGTCGCTGCGACGGATGTGGCAAGTGAAGTCGCGGACAAACCCGTCGCGCTTTAGCAGATCGAGCATCTGCTTGCGTTCGTTGAGGTTGACCCAGATACCCAGGTCCAGTGTCGACCGATCCACCGACATGGCGCTGTTGAAACCGGTGATGCGGCTGAAACCTTCGTTAACCTCCAGCAGCAGGCCGTCGCTCTGGCGCGACAGCAACAGGCCGTCGGGCGACGCATGGAAAGCCTTGGCGAATTTTTCTTCAGAGGTTTGCAGTTGCTGTTGGGTTTCCTTGAGCTGGCTGATGTCGCGTACTACAACCACCAGCGCCGGTGTGGTATCGAGGTCGAAGGGCTCGGCGGAAATCAGCCCGGTGAACAGTTGGCCGTTGTTGCGGCGAAAGGGCATTTCCAGATTACGGATGCTGCCGGCCTGCAAACGCTGCAAGAGGCCCGGCCCCACCCCGGGGATGCCCCAGATATTGAGGTTGGTGGCGGTCTGCCCGATCACCTCCTCGGCCCTGAGGCCGATCTGCTCTTCGAAGGCCTCGTTAACCTCCAGCAGGCAGCCGTCGGACAGGCGCGCAATCACCAGAATGTCCGGGCATTGCTCAAACACCGAAGCGAACTTCTGCTCGGACAGCCGCAGCGCTTCTTCGGTGCGTTTGATTTCGCTGATATCGATCATCAACCCGCGCATCACCGGTTCGTGGCCATGCTCGATCAGGCTGACAATGTCGCGCACCCACAGGCAGCGGCCGTCGGCGGTGATCACGCGATAATCGACGATGTGATCGCGGCCCTGGCGCAGCGCTTCCCTGCAATAGTTCTGCGTGCGGGTCAGGTCGGCCGGGTGAATGATGTTGTGCCAGAAACCCGGAATCAGCCAGTGAGACTGTGGATACCCGAGCAGGTCTTCAGCATGGGGCGAAACATAGCTGTAGGTGAAGTCGCTCATCCGCGCTTCCCAGGCGATCGCCGACAAACTCTCCACCAGGCCACGGTAGTGATATTCGCTGCTGCGCAATTCCTGTTCGAGGTCGATGCGCCGGGAGATTTCCGAGCTCAGGCGACGGTTGATGCGAATCACCACGGCCAGCACCGTCATCAACAACAACAGACCGGGCAGGCCATACATCAGCAGGTCCGACCAGAACGTGCGGTGGTCGAGCACATTACCGACCCAATGTTCCTGAATGCTGCTGATTTCCGCCGGTGTCATGTCGGCCAGGACTTTATCGAGAATGCCCACCAACATCTTGTTGTCGCGGGGCACGGCCATCGCCAGTTGATAGCGATACGGGGTTTCGCCGCTGACGTAGAGGCCGTCGAGTTTGAGCTGGCGCAGGCTCCAGACGCTGGAAGCCAGATCGCCGACCACCGCGTCCACTTCATCGGTCGCCAGGGCTTGCAGCGCCGAACTAACATTGGGCATGGCCACCAGATTCAGATCGGGATGGTGAGTGCGCAGCAGTTCGTGGGGAGCGTAGTTTTCCACTACGGCGATTTTCAGACCGTACAGGTCGTCGAGTTTGCGCGGCTGGGCCCCGCCGACATGGGCCAGAATGACGATCGGGAAGTCGAGGTACGGCCGGGTAAATGACAGGTAATTCTGGCGTTCCGGCGTGGACATGATTCCCGGCAGCAAATCGATCTTGCCTTTTTTGACCTGCTCCAGCACCACCGTCCAGCTTGCCGGTTCGATGGGCGTCAGCTTGATCGCCAAACGTTGGCGAATCACGTCGATATAGTCAGCGGCGAGACCCTGATAGCGGTTCTGGTCGTCACGAAATTCGAAAGGCGGCCACGATGCATCAACACCCAGGCGCAAGTCAGGGTGAGCCGCCAGCCAGCTGCGTTCTTCATCGGTGAGAGTCAGCGCGTCAGCCGTGGCGGTGCAGATCATCAATGACAGCAGAAAAAGCACGGGCGCCAGTCTGGGCATAACGCTCTCGTCAGGGCTTGGGATGATTGTTTCGAGTGTAGACGGGGTACGCGACGGGGAGGGCGGAGCGGGGAATTTAATCTGCCATAAAACAAAACCCCCGGCCTGGGCCGGGGGTTCTGGTATCACTCGTCGAGGAAGGAGCGCAGATGCTCGCTTCGCGTCGGGTGGCGCAGCTTGCGCAGCGCCTTGGCTTCGATCTGACGGATCCGCTCACGCGTTACGTCAAACTGTTTGCCCACCTCTTCGAGCGTGTGGTCGGTGTTCATGTCGATACCGAAACGCATGCGTAGTACCTTGGCTTCACGGGCAGTGAGGCCGGACAGCACTTCGCGAGTCGCTTCCTTCAGGCTTTCCACTGTGGCGACATCGATTGGCGACTGCATGGTCGAGTCTTCGATGAAGTCGCCCAGATGGGAGTCTTCGTCATCACCGATCGGGGTTTCCATGGAGATCGGCTCTTTGGCGATCTTCAGTACCTTGCGGATCTTGTCCTCAGGCATTTCCATGCGTTCGCCCAGCTCTTCCGGAGTCGGTTCGCGACCCATTTCCTGCAACATCTGCCGGGAAATACGGTTGAGCTTGTTGATCGTCTCGATCATGTGCACCGGGATACGGATGGTGCGCGCCTGGTCGGCGATCGAGCGAGTGATCGCCTGACGGATCCACCAGGTGGCATAAGTCGAGAACTTGTAACCACGACGGTATTCGAACTTGTCCACCGCCTTCATCAGACCGATGTTGCCTTCCTGGATCAGATCGAGGAATTGCAGACCGCGGTTGGTGTACTTCTTGGCGATCGAGATCACCAGACGCAGGTTGGCTTCAACCATCTCTTTTTTCGCGCGGCGGGCCTTGGCCTCACCGATCGACATGCGACGGTTGATGTCCTTGATTTCTGCGATGGTCAGGCCGGTCTCGGTTTCCAGCGCAATCAGCTTCTGCTGGCAACGGATGATGTCCGGCTGCACGCGACCGATGGCTTCGGCGTACTTGCTCTTGCCTTTGGCCAGGGCGTCGGACCAGCTTTCGTCGACTTCGTTGCCCGGGAACTGACGCAGGAAATCGGCGCGCGGCATACGTGCATCACGTACGCACAGCTGCATGATCGCGCGCTCTTGCTGACGCAGGCGATCCAGGGCACTGCGTACACGCTCGACCAGGGCTTCGAATTGCTTCGGCACCAGTTTGATCGGCATGAACAGCTCGGCCAGGGCCAGCAACTCGGCAACGGCTGCCTTGTTGTGACGACCGTGCTTTTTCAGGGCCTTGCGGGTGATTTCCATCTGGTCGGCGACGGCACCGAAGCGCTGCGCAGCGATGACCGGATCCGGACCGCTTTCGGCTTCTTCTTCATCGTCGGAAGATTCGGCATCATCGTCGTCGGTATCGTCGTCGGCCTTGACGGCTTTCGGGTCAACCGGCGGCGGCACTTCTGCCGCAGGCGGCGCGATGCCGTCGTCCGGGTCGATATAACCGCTCAGGACGTCGGACAGGCGACCACCTTCGGTGGTGACGCGGGTGTACTCGGAGAGAATGTGGTCAACCGTGCCTGGGAAGTGCGCAATCGCGCTCATCACTTCACGAATGCCTTCTTCGATCCGCTTGGCGATTTCGATTTCGCCTTCACGGGTCAGAAGCTCGACCGTACCCATTTCACGCATGTACATGCGCACCGGGTCAGTGGTGCGACCGATATCGGTCTCCACCGCCGCCAACGCAGCGGCTGCTTCTTCCGCAGCGGCCTCGTCGGTATCGGCGTCGGCCAACATAAGGGCGTCCGCATCCGGAGCACTCTCGTGTACGGGGATCCCCATGTCGTTAATCATGCGGATGATGTCTTCCACCTGCTCCGGATCTGAAATATCCTCGGGCAGGTGGTCGTTGACCTCGGCGTAAGTCAGATACTTCTGCTCACGACCCAGTTTGATCAACTCAATAATACGAGACTGCTGTTGCGCTTTTCCGGACATAACACCCTATCCACTGAAGGTCTTGGCGGGCAAAAAACAAGCCGAGGATTATACCTGAGCTATGACCTCACGCGCCAGTTGAGGTCGGGTTTGATGCGGAAACATTGCGACTTAAAAGGTCGCGCAGTTGATTTTTCTCTTCGACGCTCAGTTCGCTTTGCCGCGCTTTCCTGAGTAACTGTTCGAGATTTCGCTCGCGTTGGCGGGCGGACAAGCTAGTAATGGTGTCGAAAAACTGTTGTTCAAGGTTATCTCCGTCAATCAGCCATTCCTTTTCTGCCAGCGCCTTGAGTAAGCGACCCTGTTCAGTACCGTGCCATCGCGCGATCAGCTGAAATGAGTTTAGCTTGGGATTCTTCTGTACGGCTTCGAGCAGCGCCACAAGCAGCTGGGCGTTGGTCTGATTTTCATCGGCAATGTGCCCGGCGTCTTCGACGCGCTTGGCCAGTTGCGGATGATGGAGCAATGTTCGCAGTGCCGTCAGGGTTGGCGATTCAACGCCAATCGGCGTACGCGGGCGCTGCTGTTCGCGATCGCCACCACGCTTGCCGTTCTTGTCCCACGGTTTCTTGTCCCACTTCTTGCCGCCGGCGCCGGGTTTCTTCGGCGTCCATTCCTGCTGCGGCGCATACATGTCCTGCGCCTGCGGCTGATGGTAGTCGCTGTAGTCCGGCATGGCGTCATAATCGAAGCCCGGATCGTAGGCGGGCGGTGCTTCCTGCGGCGCACTCTGAACCAATTGGCTGACGGTTTCGCTGCTCAGGCCAGTGATTTCGGTCAGGCGCTGACGCATGAGAATACGCAGGTTTGCGCCCGGCACCTTGTCGATCAATGGTGCGGCGAGGGTGGCCATGTGCGCCTTGCCCTCAAGAGAGCGCGGGTCGGATTCTTCGGTCAGTTGCTGGAAAAAATAATCGGCCAGCGGCTGCGCGTGCTGATTGATGCGCGCCTTGAAAGCATCGGTGCCTTCGGCGCGAACCAGGGTGTCCGGGTCTTCGCCTTCGGGCAAAAACAGGAACCGCGCGCGACGACCGTCCTGCAGGCACGGCAGGGTCGCTTCCAGTGCACGCCAGGCTGCGTTGCGGCCGGCCTGGTCGCCGTCGAAGCAGAACAACACGTTCGGGACGACGCGGAACAAGCGCTTGAGGTGTTCTTCGCTGGTCGCGGTACCCAGCGTGGCGACGGCATTGCGCAAGCCTTGCTGGGCGAGGGCTATGACGTCCATGTAACCCTCGACGACGATGATTTCGTCGAGGTTGCGATTGTTCTTGCGTGCTTCATAAAGGCCGTAGAGTTCCTGGCCTTTATGGAATACCGGGGTTTCCGGTGAGTTCAGGTACTTGGGCTTGTCGTCGCCCAGTACGCGACCGCCGAAGGCGATGATCCGTCCGCGGGTATCGCGAATCGGGAACATCACGCGATCGCGGAAGCGGTCATAGCGTTTGCCGGTTTCGGCGTTCTCGATCAGCAGGCCAGCTTCGATCATGGCCTTCTGTTGCAACGTGTCGCTGCTCAGATGCTTGAGCAGGTTGTCCCAGCCCGGCGGCGCAAAACCGAGGCCGAAATCCCGAGCGATCTCGCCCGTCAGCCCGCGCCCCTTGAGGTAATCCACCGCAGCCTTGCGCGACGGATGACTCTTGAGTGCCTGCCGGTAAAAATCAGCGGCGGCGGTCAGCAGCGGGTACAGCGGCGAATCGGTCGGCTGGCGCGGCTTGCGCTCGCGACCGCTTTCTTCGCGGGGGATTTCCATGCCGGCGGCTTTGGCCAGATCTTCGACGGCCTGGGGGAAGTCCAGGTTGTCGTGATCCATGAGAAAGCCGAGGGCGTTGCCGCCGGCGCCGCAACCGAAGCAGTAATAGAACTGTTTGTCGGGGCTGACGCTGAATGACGGGGTTTTCTCTTTATGGAACGGGCAGCAGGCGGTGTAGTTCTTGCCGGCCTTCTTCAATTGCACGCGCGAGCTGACCACGTCGACGATGTCGGTGCGGTTCAGCAGGTCGTCAATGAAGCTCTGGGGAATCAGCCCGGCCATGGCGTTCTCGTCGTCTGCGCTGCAATAAATCCGTTGCGACAGGCCGTCGGACGCGGGCCATTGCTGGAAACGCACAAAAAGTGCGGCTCGACCGGTGTCGTCTGCGGAATCGCTGTCGGGAAGTGTATCTGCCGAAAATCCACTGACGTTAGTACCTATCAGTCTTCGACTATGTGAAAGTGTTGCGCTGAATCCGCTGACGGCCGATTGTCGACCTCGGATAGCTCAATAAAGCGGGCACGCATGCAGGTGCCTTGGGCTGATCGTCGTAAGAGGAATCAGTGGGTGTGCTCGTCAGTAGCCTTGAAAGGCTCGTCAGAAAAGACGTGCACCGCTGGCAAAAGAGCCAGGCCTGACGCGGTGAAGCAGATTTGTCTCGGTCGCATCGGCGGCGTCGACGGTGAAGCATCAAGCGTTTTACGCAAATGCCATTAGCCCGGCTGAGGGCCGGGCTTAGGCAAGAAGCTTGCTACGAACGTCTGTGGATTAGTACAGACGAACGGCGCGGCGCTGTTCGCGCTGAACTTTCTTGGCGTGACGCTTAACAGCGGCTGCTGCCTTGCGCTTACGCTCAGAAGTTGGCTTCTCGTAAAATTCGCGGCTACGAACTTCAGCCAGTACACCGGCTTTTTCGCAGGAGCGCTTGAAACGACGCAGAGCTACGTCGAAGGGTTCGTTCTCTTTTACTTTGACGGCTGGCATCCAGAGCTACCTTCATTCATTACCGGGGTCAACATCCTCGCGGCAAAAGAGCACTTGAAGACGTCGGTTTTTAAGGGTTGCGGATGTTAACCCCTCATCGCTCGGAATGCAAAGCCTCTGATCGAAAACCGCTGGTCGGGGCATCACGTGGCGACTATTATGCGCGCCTTCGAATTCAGCCTAAACAAGGCGCAAACCCATGCTAGTACTGGGATTAGAAACCTCCTGCGACGAAACCGGCGTCGCATTGTATGACAGTGAACGCGGTCTGCTGGCCGACGCGCTGTTCAGTCAGATCGACCTGCACCGTGTCTATGGCGGTGTGGTGCCGGAGCTGGCCTCGCGTGACCACGTCAAACGCATGCTGCCCTTGATCCGTCAGGTGTTGGCCGAGGCCGACTGCGTGCCGACCGAGATCGATGCAATCGCCTATACCGCAGGTCCTGGCCTGGTCGGCGCGTTGCTGGTCGGTGCTTCCTGCGCGCAGGCGCTGGCGTTTGCCTGGGGCATTCCGGCTCTCGGTGTGCACCACATGGAAGGCCACTTGCTGGCGCCGATGCTGGAACCGAAACCGCCGGAATTTCCGTTCGTCGCTTTGTTGGTTTCCGGTGGTCATACCCAGTTGGTTCAGGTCGACGGCATTGGCCAATACAGCCTGCTCGGCGAGACGCTCGACGATGCGGCCGGCGAAGCTTTCGACAAAACCGCGAAGATGATGGGCCTCAATTACCCCGGCGGGCCGGAAATCGCCAAGCTGGCCGAGAAGGGCGTCGCAGGACGTTTCACCTTTCCGCGTCCGATGTGTGATCGCCCGGGTCTGGACTTCAGTTTCAGCGGCTTGAAAACCTTCGCCCTCAATACCTGGCAGCAATGCGTCAGCGCCGGGGACGACGGCGAGCAAGCCCGTTGCGACATCGCGCTGGCGTTCCAGCAGGCCGTGGTGGAGACTTTGACCATCAAGTGCAAGCGCGCCCTGAAACATGCAGGCATGAAGCGACTGGTGATTGCCGGCGGCGTCAGCGCCAACAAGGCGTTGCGGGTTTCGCTGGAAAAGATGCTCGGCGATATGAAGGGTGATGTGTTCTATGCGCGCCCGGAGTTCTGCACCGACAATGGCGCGATGATCGCATTTGCCGGTTGCCAGCGCCTGAAGGCCGGTCAGCAGGAAAGTCTGGCAATCACCGTGCAGGCACGCTGGCCAATGGAGCAGTTGTCGGCGCTGTAATGAGCGACGCTCATGGACGGCAGTCAGAAATGCCGTTCGCGCCCGGCAAACAGGTCGCGTAGATTGCCGCGATGGCGCCAGACAATCAGCAAGGTCAGCGCGCTCATTGGCAGCAAGGCTTCCGGCTCCTGCCAGGCCAGCAACGGCAGGGTCAGTGGCGTGGCAATCAGCGCCGCCAGCGAGCTGGTGCGGGTCAGGTAAAACGTCAGTAGCCAGGCACATACTGCCAGCAGCGCGGCGGGTGGATACAGGCCGAGCAGCATGCCGGCGGCAGTGGCAACGCCTTTGCCGCCACGAAAGCGAAAGTACAAAGGGAACAGGTGACCGATCACGGCGCATACGCCAATCCAGGCCTGATCCTGCACTGAAAGGCCCGCGCCCGAGGCGATCAGCACCGGCAGCAGGCCTTTGCACAGATCACCGAGCAGGGTCAGGATCGCCAGTTTGCGACCGGCCAGGCGCAGCATGTTGGTGGCGCCGGCATTACCCGAGCCACTCATTCGCGGATCCGGATTTCCGGTCAGGCGGCTGAGCAAAATGGCAAAGGACAGCGAGCCGAGCAGGTAGGCGAGAATCGCCAGTAACCAAAACATGCTAACTATTCCGGGCGAGGACGCCCTGATTCTAACGGCGCATCGCGCCCTTGTCGTGCAGCGGAGAGAAGTGCTTGGACAGAGTGTTTATCGAGGGCCTGGAAGTCGACACCGTGATCGGTGCCTACGACTGGGAGCGTGGCATCCGTCAGTGCCTGCGTCTTGATCTGAGCTTCGCCTGGGACAATCGCCCGGCCGCCGCCGGTGACGACCTGACCCTGGCGCTCGATTACGCCAGTGTTTCCACGCGCATTCAGGCCTTTGCCGAGCAGGCGCAGTTCCAACTGGTCGAAACCTTTGCCGAGCGTCTGGTTGAAGTGCTGATGGCCGAATTCAAGATCACCTGGGTGCGGCTGAAACTGACCAAACCGGGCGCGGTGCCGGCGGCCAAGGGCGGTGTGGGTGTGGAGATCGAGCGCGGATGTCGCTGACTCAGGTCTACCTCGGGCTCGGTAGCAATATCGAGCGCGAAACCCATATGCGCGCCGGTCTCGATGCGCTGGCCACGTTCCTGGTGGATATCCGTTGTTCGGCGGTGTTCGAGAGCCAACCGGTGGGCATCAAGAGCGGGCCGTTCTTCAATTTCGTGGTCTCGGCCTACACCGATCTGCCGTTGATGGAGCTTGACCGCCGCTTGAAATTCATCGAGGCGGACAACGGTCGTTATGCCCCGGATCGCAAAGGTCTGCCGCTGGATATCGACGTGCTGCTGTATGGCGATCTGGTGGGTAATTTCGATGGATTGATGCTGCCGCGTGCTGAAATCCTGAAAAATGCCTTTGTGCTGTGGCCGCTGTCGTTGATTGCGCCGGATCGGGTGCATCCGGGGGTGGGCAAGAGCTTTGCGACGTTGTGGGCCGAGGCGCAGATTGATCAGGTGTTGGCGCCGGTTGCGTTCGAATGGAATGGGCAGCAATTGACTCCGTCGAATCTTTAAAGCAAAAGATCGCAGCCTTCGGCAGCTCCTACAGAGGAATTTGCGTTTCCCTGTAGGAGCTGCCGAAGGCTGCGATCTTTTGATCTTGCTTCAGGCGTTGTCTTTGTAGATCTTCAATGCTTTCAACCGTTCCCGCTTCAGCGCTTCACCCAGTTCCGGCCCCTTGAAGCCCTTTTCCAGCAGCGGCTGCACCGCCACCGCTCGCGCAGCTTTCGCCGCTCCGCGCAAATAATCCGCCTGTGGATAACTGCGCTGCTCCAGGCCCTTGCGGCCACGGGCGTCCATCTCGCACGCGGCGATAAATTCCTCGAAGCGCTGTGGCCGGCGATAGATATCGAAACTTTGCAGCAACTCCAACAGCGTCGAGGCTTTCAGCTCCAGCGCCCGGTGCCCATGGGTGTGGTATTGCCCGACCAGCAGCGCCAGTTCCTGACAGTCTTTGGGGACTTTGAAGCGCTCGTTGACCGCTTTGATCAGCTTCAGCCCGGTGTGCTCATGGGCGATATGCCGAGGCCATTCGTCTTCCGGCGTCAGGCCTTTGCCCAAGTCGTGCAGCAGGCAGGCCCAGCGCACCGTCAGCGGCTGCCTGTGCAGGGCTGATTGCTCCAGCACGCTCAGGGTGTGCAAGCCGGTATCGATTTCCGGGTGATGAGTTTCCGGCTGGGGTACGCCGAACAGGGCATCGATTTCCGGTATCAGCTCTTTGAGCGCGCCGCAGTCGCGCAATACCTGGATGAAGACCTGTGGATGGTCTTCCAGCAACGCCCGGGAAATTTCCTTCCAACTGCGTTCGGCAGTCAGAGCCTGCAGTTCGCCGGACTGGCTGAGCTGGCGCATGAGATCCATGGTTTCGTCGGCAACCGTGAAACCCAATCCTGCGTAGCGCGCAGCAAAACGGGCAACACGCAGGACACGGAGCGGATCTTCGGCGAATGCCGGGGATACATGGCGCAGGATTCGCGCTTCAAGATCGCGCTGGCCATGGTACGGATCGGTAAGGTTGAGCTGATCGTCCTCGGCCATGGCATTGATCGTCAGGTCGCGGCGAATCAGGTCTTCTTCAAGCGTCACTTCGGGACTTGCGTAGAAGGTGAAGCCGCCGTAACCGCGACCGCTTTTGCGTTCCGTACGGGCGAGGGCATATTCCTCACCGGTTTTGGGGTGTAGAAACACCGGAAAATCGGCGCCAACCGGGCGGTATCCCTTGGCGAGCATTTCCTCCGTGGTGGCGCCCACCACGACCCTGTCGATGTCAGTGACCGGCAACCCCAACAGGCGATCACGTACTGCGCCGCCAACCTTGTAAACCTGCATAAAAAACCTCCGTCAGTCCGACAGGATAACCCTTGCGTCAGACTTTCGGAGGCCGGAACCGGATCAAAGATGAATCACGGCCAGATCGAGCCGGCCGTAATCGCCTTCGCTGTGTTCACTGCGTGGCGGCACGTGATGGGTTTTCATGATCTGGTCGCCTTGCAGGGTTTCCAGATGAATGTCGAAGCCCCAGAGCCGGTGCAGGTGCTTGAGGACTTCTTCGGTGGAGTCGCCCAAGGGTTTGCGGTCGTGCTGCTGATGGCGCAGGGTCAGCGAGCGATCACCGCGCCGATCGATGCTGTAGATCTGCACGTTCGGCTCACGATTGCCGAGGTTGTATTGCGCTGCCAGGGTTTCACGGATGATGCGGTAGCCGCCCTCATCATGAATGGCCGGCACCAGCAAGTCGTCTTTCTGGTCGTCATCGAGAATGCTGAACAGCTTTAGATCACGGATCACCTTGGGCGACAGGTACTGCAGGATGAAGCTCTCGTCCTTGAAACTGCTCATGGCGAACTTGATGGTCGACAGCCAGTCGGAACCGGCGATGTCCGGGAACCAGCGGCGATCCTCTTCGGTAGGCTCTTCGCACATGCGCCGAATGTCGCGGTACATGGCGAAACCCAATGCATAGGGGTTGATGCCGCTGTAGTACGGACTGTCGAAACCCGGCTGGAATACCACGCTGGTGTGCGAGGTGAGGAATTCCATCATGAAGCCGTCGGTGACCAGGCCTTCGTCATACAGGTCATTCATCAGCGTGTAATGCCAGAACGTTGCCCAGCCTTCGTTCATGACCTGGGTCTGGCGCTGCGGATAGAAATACTGGGCGATCTTGCGCACGATGCGCACGATCTCGCGCTGCCAGGGTTCCAGCAGCGGCGCGTGTTTCTCGATGAAATAGAGGATGTTTTCCTGCGGTTCGGCCGGGAAGCGGGCGTTGTCCTTGTCGCTGTATTTGTCCGCGCCTTTGGGAATGGTGCGCCACAGATCATTGATCTGCTTCTGCATGTGCTCTTCGCGATCCTTCTGCCGCCGGCGCTCTTCTTCGGCGGAAATCGGATACGGGCGCTTGTAGCGGTCGACACCGTAATTCATCAGGGCATGGCAGGAATCGAGCAGGTCTTCCACGGCATCGATGCCGTGGCGCTCTTCGCACTGCATGATGTACTGCTTGGCGAACACCAGGTAATCGATGATCGAACTGGCGTCAGTCCAGGTACGGAACAGGTAGTTGCCCTTGAAGAAGCTGTTGTGGCCATAGCAGGCATGGGCCACCACCAGCGCCTGCATGCAGATGGTGTTTTCTTCCATCAGATAGGCGATGCACGGGTCGGAGTTGATCACGATCTCGTAAGCCAGGCCCATTTGTCCGCGACTGTAGGATTTTTCGGTACTGAGGAAGTGTTTGCCGTAGGACCAGTGGTGATAGCCCAGCGGCATGCCCACTGAGGCATAGGCGTCCATCATCTGCTCGGCGGTAATCACTTCAATCTGGTTGGGATAGGTATCCAGCGCGTAGCGGGCCGCGATCCGGGCGATTTCGCGGTCGTAGGTCTGGATCAGCTCGAATGTCCATTCGGAGCCGGTGGAAATGGGTTGGCGCTTCTGCTCTTTGGCGGTCATGTCACTAACCTGCGCTGGAAGAGTTCACGGAAGACCGGATAGATATCTCCGGCCGAGACCAGTTGCTGCTGGGCAAACGTGTCAGAGAAGGCTTCGGCGATGCGTTCGTATTCGTACCACAGGGCCTGATGTTCGCGCGGGGTGATCTCCACGTAAGTGTAGTACTGCACAAACGGCATGATCTGATTGATCAGGATGTCGCGGCAGATCGGCGAATCGTCGTTCCAGTTGTCGCCGTCGGAGGCCTGAGCGGCGTAGATGTTCCACTCGTTGCTCGGATAGCGCTCGGCCATGATTTCCTGCATCAGCTTCAGGGCGCTGGAAACAATGGTGCCGCCGGTCTCACGAGAATAGAAAAACTCCTCTTCGTCCACTTCCCGGGCGCTGGTGTGGTGACGGATGAACACCACATCGATCTTGTCGTAGTTACGCTTGAGAAACAGGTACAGCAGGATGAAAAAGCGCTTGGCGATGTCCTTGGTGGCCTGCGTCATAGAACCGGACACGTCCATCAGGCAGAACATCACTGCTTTGGAGCTGGGGTTGGGTTGCTTGACCAACAGGTTGTATTTCAAGTCGAAGGTATCGAGGAACGGCACGCGGTGAATGCGCGCGCTGAGTTTCTCGATTTCAGCTTCGAGTTCCTGAATATCGCCGAAGTTGTCCGGTTCTTCGCGCTTGAGCCGTGCCAGCTCTTCCTTGGCTTCGCGCAATTTCGCGCGGCTGCTGCCAGACAGGGCGATACGACGCGCATGAGCCGAGCGCAACGTGCGGATGATATTGATGCGTGAAGGGTTACCTTCATTGCTGATCCCGGCGCGGACGGTTTTGAACGTGTCGGTGCCGGTCAGGTTGCGTTTGACCAGGTTCGGCAGTTCCAGATCTTCGAACATGAATTCGAGAAACTCTTCCTGCGTGATCTGGAAGACGAACTCGTCCATGCCTTCGCCTGAATTGCCGGCCTTGCCCGGGCCGCGCCCACCGCCGCCGCCCGGTGGACGGGCGATATGTTCACCGGCCGTGAACTCTTTGTTACCGGGATGCACCACGGTCTGTTTGCCGCCGCGTCCGTGATGAAGTACCGGTTCGTCGATGTCGCGACCGGGAATGCTGATCTGCTCACCGTGCTCCATATCGGTAATGGAGCGGCGACTGACTGCCTCTTCGACAGCCTTTTTGATGTGGTCACGGTAGCGCCGCAGAAAACGCTGGCGGTTCACCGTGCTCTTGTTTTTGCCATTGAGGCGTCGGTCGATCACATAGCTCATAAGGCCCCTCCGGGGAGCTTCAAGTTTTGAGCTGCAAGCTGCAAGTAGAGGCCGATTCACCCGGATGGGGATTCACGCGCGTTCTCCTTGCAGCTTGTGGCTTATAGCTTGCAGCTGCCTCACTGCGACTTGCGGACCCGCAGGTACCATTCGGACAGCAGGCGTACCTGTTTATCGGTGTAGCCACGTTCAACCATTCGCGTAACGAAGTCGTTGTGTTTTTGCTGATCCTCCTTGCTGGCCTTGGCGTTGAAGCTGATGACGGGCAGCAGGTCTTCGGTGTTGGAGAACATTTTCTTCTCGATGACCACCCGCAGTTTTTCGTAGCTGAGCCAGGTCGGGTTCTTGCCGTTGTTGTTGGCCCGGGCGCGCAGGACAAAGTTGACGATCTCGTTGCGGAAATCCTTCGGATTGCTGATTCCGGCCGGTTTTTCGATTTTTTCCAGTTCTTCGTTCAGGGCCACGCGGTTGAGGATCTCGCCGGTTTCCGGGTCGCGATACTCCTGGTCCTGGATCCAGAAATCCGCGTACAGCACGTAGCGGTCGAAGATGTTCTGACCGTATTCGCTGTAGGACTCCAGATAAGCGGTCTGGATTTCCTTGCCGATAAACTCGATGTAGCGCGGCGCCAGGTACTCCTTCAGATAGCGCAGGTAGCGTTCGCGGGTTTCGGCCTGGAACTGTTCCTGTTCGATCTGTTGTTCAAGCACATAGAGCAGGTGCACCGGGTTGGCGGCGATTTCATGCGGGTCGAAGTTGAACACCTTGGAGAGGATCTTGAAGGCGAAGCGGGTCGACAGGCCGTTCATTCCTTCGTCGACACCGGCCGAATCGCGGTACTCCTGAATCGACTTGGCCTTCGGATCGGTGTCTTTCAGGTTTTCGCCGTCGTAGACGCGCATCTTCGAATAGATGTTGGAGTTTTCCGGCTCCTTGAGGCGCGACAGCACAGTGAACTGCGCGAGCATTTTCAGGGTGTCCGGTGCGCAGTGCGCCTTGGACAGGGAACTGTTGAAAAGCAGTTTGTCGTAGATCTTCACTTCGTCGCTGACGCGCAGGCAGTACGGCACTTTGACGATGTAGATCCGGTCGATGAACGCCTCGTTGTTCTTGTTGTTGCGGAAGGTGTGCCACTCCGATTCATTGGAGTGAGCCAGCAGGATGCCGGTAAATGGAATCGCGCCGAGGCCTTCGGTACTGTTGTAGTTGCCCTCCTGGGTAGCAGTCAGCAATGGGTGCAGCACCTTGATCGGCGCCTTGAACATTTCGACGAATTCCATCAAGCCCTGGTTGGCCCGGCACAGCGCACCGGAGTAGCTATAGGCGTCAGCGTCGTTCTGTGGGAATTCTTCGAGTTTGCGGATATCGACCTTGCCGACCAGCGCCGAGATGTCCTGGTTGTTCTCGTCACCGGGTTCGGTCTTGGCCACGGCAATCTGATTGAGGATCGACGGGTACAGCTTGACCACGCGGAACTGGCTGATGTCGCCGCCGAATTCGGCCAGGCGCTTGGTCGCCCAGGGCGACATGATGGTGTTCAGGTAGCGCCGTGGAATGCCGAAATCTTCCTCGAGGATCGCGCCATCTTCGGTGGCGTTGAACAGACCCAGAGGCGACTCGAAGACCGGCGAGCCCTTGATGGCATAAAAGGGCACTTTCTCCATCAGTTGTTTCAGCTTCTCGGCCAGGGACGATTTACCGCCACCGACGGGGCCGAGCAGATAAAGAATCTGTTTCTTCTCTTCCAGGCCTTGGGCGGCGTGGCGGAAATACGAGACGATCTGGTCGATGCATTCTTCCATCCCGTGGAAGTCTTCAAAGGCTGGATAGCGGCGGATCACCTTGTTGGAGAAGATGCGCGACAGCCTCGAATTGGTCGAAGTGTCGAGCAGTTCCGGTTCGCCGATCGCCATCAACAGACGTTCGGCGGCGGAAACGTAGGCGCTGCGATCGTTTTTGCACAGCTCCAGGTACTCCTGCAGAGAGAGTTCTTCCTGGCGTGTGGATTCGAAGCGTTGTTGGAAGTGGCTAAAGATACTCATGACGTCACCTCGCTCGATACGTGGAGCCGACGCCGGATCACTCAGTCGATGCTGGCAGCAGTCGCTGTGGCAGCTGCTGTTTACCCCCCAGAATTCTCCCACGGTCGACAAACCGCGAAAGCTACTCCCGATGACCCGCGCGCCGGTGTACCGGCTCTCCCCTGTTTTGGATGGCCTGCGCTTAAGGATAGTTGGGAATTCGAGAGGTAAAGGCGAGATACGTAATTAGTTGTGGCAGACCGTTCGTCTGCCGCGCGCAGGCCCACGGCAGCCGGGGCCTGCGCCGCGCAAAAAAATTATTCGTCGGTGCCTTGCGCGGTTTCCGAAGGATAGGTCGTACGCCACAGCTCGAAACCGCCATCCATGCTGTAGACATCGGAGAAGCCCTGGCCGACCAGATAGGCAGCTGCGCCTTGGCTGGAATTGCCGTGGTAGCAGACCACGACGGTCGGTGCATCGAGGTCGGCGCCTTGAATGAAAGCGTGCAGGGAATGATTGTCGAGATGTTTGGAGCCGCTGATGTGCAGCGCGGCAAAGGTCGCCGGATCGCGTACGTCGACTACGACTGCGCCCTGTTCACGCAGGGCCTGCGCCTGTTCCGGGGGGATTCGTTTGAATTCGGTCATGACAAAGTACCTGTTGCTCTACTGAAGGCGCAGTCTAACGCGAGGCGTTGACGGGCGAATCGTTGGGGGTGAGTGGGGCGACTGATGGCGCAAGCCCGCCGTGCTCGTCGCATTTGCATGACAGGCGTTCGCCGCTGTCGACGTTCATAAGCGTCAGGCTGCCGCCCCATACGCATCCGGTGTCCAGCGCGGAAATGCCCGGCTCGTGGATATTGCCCTCGAGCGCGGCCCAGTGACCGAAGATGATGCGCAGGCCTTTGGTCTTGCGCTCCTTGTGCTGAAACCACGGCTTGTAGCCGGGCGGTGCGCTGTCGAGGCCTTCCTTGCTTTTGAGGTCGAGCTTGCCCTCAGCGGTGCAAAAGCGCATGCGTGTGAAGTAATTGGTGATTACCCGCAGACGATCAATGCCTTTGAGATCGTTGTCCCATTTTGCCGGTTCATTGCCGTACATACCGTCAAGGTAGGCGGGGAACACGTTGTCGTCACGCAAGGCGGTCTCGACTTCGGCGGCGCACTTCAACGCACGGCGCAGCGACCATTGCGGCGGGATGCCTGCATGGACCATCGCAACATCGCGTGTTTCGTCGTAATGCATCAGCTTTTGCTGGCGCAGCCATTCCATCAGTTGCGGCCCATCGGGGGCCTCGATGATTTCGCGCAGTGTGTCGCTTTTCTTCAGGCGCTCGATCTTCTTCGCGGCGGCCAGCAGGTGCAGGTCGTGATTGCCGAGCACGCAGACCAGCGACTCACGCATGCCAAAGAGAAAACGCAGGGTTTCCAGCGACTGCGGGCCACGGTTGACCAGATCGCCGACCAGCCACAGCCGGTCAAGCGCCGGGTCGAAGGCAGCTTGTTTGAGCAGGCACTTGAGCGGTTCGAGGCAGCCTTGCAGGTCACCGACGGCATACGTCGTCATCAGTGCAGGGCTCCGGGCACGGCGAGGCGAAACGGTTTGATGACGGCATCGAAATGTTTGCCGTCGTCGGCGAGCATTTGATAAGTGCCCTGCATGGTGCCGACCTTGGTGGTCATCACTGTGCCGCTGGTATACGTGTGGCTCTTGCCTGCATCGATCAACGGTTGCTGGCCGACGACGCCTTCACCGCGCACGTGTTCGACATGGCCGTCACCATCGGTGATCACCCAGTGCCGGGACAGAAGCTTGGCCGCAACCTCGCCGTTGTTCTGTACGGTGATGGTGTAGGCGAAGGCGAAACGGTCGTGTTCGGGTTGCGATTGGTCTGGCAGATAGCGGGTGACGACGCTGACATCGACCTGATAACGGGAATCGGACATGCAAGAAGGCCTTAACGAAGCGGAACGCGGGGCGTAGCTGATGGGGAATCAGTCTAGGCAAGTATCGGGCAGTAAACCAGAGTGGTGTGCTGCCCGATAGCGTTCATCGCGAGTCAGTCGGCGGCAGGAGTGGCCGGGACCTGTATCGCGAGCTGGTCGGCCAGACGCACGAATGCAGCCAGATCCAGCTGCTCGGGACGCAGGCTGCCATCGACGCCGGCGGCTTCGATTTCGGCATTGCTGAGCAATTGCTTGAGGGTGTTGCGCAAGGTTTTACGGCGCTGATTGAAGGCTTCGCGCACCACGCGCTCCAGCAACTTGTGATCTTTGGCCGGGTGCGGCAGTACCGCGTGGGGCACCAGACGAACGATCGCCGAGTCGACTTTCGGCGGCGGGTTGAATGCGCCTGGGCCGACGTTGAACAGATGTTCCACGCGGCAATGGTACTGGACCATGATCGACAGACGACCCCAGTCACCGCCACCCGGGCCTGCGGCCAAGCGCTCGACCACTTCTTTCTGCAGCATGAAGTGCATGTCGCGAATGATGCCGGCGTTGTTCAACAGGTGAAAAATCAACGGCGTGGAGATGTTGTACGGCAGGTTGCCGACCACCCGCAGGCTGTTTGGCGCGGCGTTCAGTGTATTGAAGTCGAACTTCAGCGCATCGCCCTGATGCAGGTTGAAATTACTCATGCCGGCAAACTGCTGGTTGAGGATCGGGATCAGATCCTTGTCCAGCTCCACTACGTCGAGTTGCGCGCCGGAGCCCAGCAAACCTTGGGTCAGCGCACCCTGACCGGGGCCGATTTCCAGCAGGCGATCGTCAGGCTTGGCATGGATGGAGCGCAGGATGCGGTCGATAACGCCGGCATCGTGCAGGAAGTTCTGACCAAAGCGTTTGCGCGCCTTGTGTTGATATTGCTCGTTCATAAACGGGTCTCGGCCATCTGGTAGGCGGTTTCCAGGGCGACTTGCAGGCTGCCGGTATCGATCCTGCCGCTGCCGGCCAGATCCAGGGCGGTGCCATGGTCGACCGAGGTGCGGATGATCGGCAGGCCCAGCGTCACGTTGACGGCAGCGCCGAAGCCTTTGTACTTGAGCACGGGCAAGCCCTGGTCGTGGTACATCGCCAGCACTGCGTCGCAGTGCTCCAGATATTTGGGGGTAAACAGAGTGTCGGCAGGCAGCGGGCCACGAAGGTCCATGCCCTCGCCGCGCAGGCGCTCTAATGTCGGTTCGATGATGTCGATTTCTTCATGGCCCAGGTGGCCGCCTTCACCGGCATGCGGGTTGAGACCGCAGACCAGGATGCGGGGCCGGGCGATGCCGAATTTGTCTTGCAGGTCGGCGTGCAGGATTCGCGTGACCCGCTCCAGCCGCTCCGGGGTGATCGCGTCGGCAATCTCGCGCAGGGGCAGGTGGGTGGTGACCAGCGCCACGCGCAAACCGCGAGTGGCCAGCATCATCACTACTTGCGCGGTGTGCGTCAGGTCGGCGAGAAATTCAGTGTGTCCAGAGAACGCGATGCCCGACTCGTTGATCACACCTTTGTGCACGGGCGCGGTGATCATCCCTGCGAAATCACCGTTCAGGCATCCGTTGCCGGCGCGGGTCAGGGTTTCGAGGACGAATGCAGCGTTGGCCTTGTCCAGTTGCCCGGCGATTACCGGTGCGCTGAGCGGCGTGTCCCAGACGTACAGGCTGTTGGCCGGTGCTGGAACATCTGGCCACTGCCCCGGCGCGACATCCAGCAGACTGACGGCCAGCCCCAGCTGCGCGGCCCGCTCAAGGAGTAGGTCGCGGCTGGTGATGGCAATCAGGGGATGTGGCTGGGCTTGCGAGGCGAGCAGCAGGCACAGGTCGGGACCGATGCCGGCCGGTTCGCCGGGTGTCAGCGCGAAACGCTTGGGTTTCACTGCGCTGCCTGGTCTGCACCAGGAAGTTTGATCTCTACGTACGCTTCGTCACGTATCTGACGCAGCCAGGTTTGCAGCTCTTCATCGTATTTGCGGTTACGCAGTACGGACATCGCTTGCTGCTCACGGGCCTGTTCGGTGCCGTCAGTGGCGCGACGGCCAAGGACTTCCAGCACGTGCCAGCCGTATTGGGTCTGGAATGGCTTGGACAGCTGACCTTGTGGGGTCGAAGCCATCACTTCGCGGAATTCCGGTACCAGCACGTTCGGGTCGATCCAGTTCAGGTCGCCGCCGTTGAGGGCGGAACCCGGGTCTTCCGAGTAGTTTTTCGCCAGCTCGGCAAAGTCTTCGCCGGCGGTGATGCGGTCATACAACGATTGCACCAGTGCCTTGGTCTTGGCTTCGTCGCGGATCGGGCTCGGCTTGACCAGGATGTGGCGGACATGGACTTCGTCGCGCATCTGCGCTTCGCCGCCACGTTTGCCCAGCAGCTTCAGAATGATGAAGCCGCCCGGCGTGCGCGCAGGCTGAGTGATGTCGCCAACCGCCATGCTGCTCAGCTCACGATCGAACGGCGGTGGCAGTTGTGCGGCTTTACGCCAGCCCATCTCGCCGCCTTCCAGCGCGTTGTCGCTACCGGATTTGGCCACGGCCATCTGACCGAAGTCGGCGCCTTGCTTGAGCTGCTGGTATACATCCATCGCCTGACGATAAGCGCTCTGAATGGCTTCAGAGTTGGCGCTTTCCGGGGTCGGAATCAGGATGTTGGCCAAGTGCAGTTCTTCGGACAGCTGCATCTTACCGAGGTCGGAGGCGAGGAAGTTCTTCACTTCCTGCTCGGACACCTGGATACGCTCCGCCACACGACGCTGACGCACACGGCTGATGATCATTTCGCGCTTGATCTGATCACGGGCGTCGTCATAGTTCAGGCCGTCACGAGCCAGTGCAGCACGAAACTGATCGACACTCATGTTGTTGCGCTGAGCAATGGTGCCGACAGCCTGGTTCAACTCTTCGTCAGTGATGCGGATGCCCGAGCGTTCACCGATCTGCAGTTGCAGGTTTTCGACGATCAGACGCTCGAGCACTTGCTGATCGAGCACACCCGGAGGCGGCAGACCGCCACCGCGCTTGGCGATGGTCTGCTGAACTTCGTGAACGCGTTGGTCCAGTTGGCTCTGCATGACCACGTCGTTATCGACGATCGCCACCACTTTATCGATGGACTGTACGGCGGCGTTGGCCGCCGTACCCAGGAACAGCGCGCCCAGCAGCACCGGGCGCAGACAATCAGAAAGCTTGGTCTTCACGTTCACGATAACCTTGAATGCCTTTGTCGAGGAAGCTCTCTACCTTGGCGCCAGTCAGGCCGCCGAGTCCCTTCAGAACAATTTGGAGGAAGATGCCATGGTCGCCTTTTTCGTTTTCCGGGGCGTTCTGACTGTTTTCGTCATAGGCGACCCAGTAACGGTTGATCAGGCGCAGTTTCCAGCAGCAGTTGTCGTATTCGAAACCACCGAAGGCTTCCAGCGTGCGATTGCGGTTGTAGTCGTACTGCCAGCGACTGATGGCGTTCCACTGCGGAACGATCGGCCAGATGACCGAGAAGTCATGCTGCTGGATCTTGTAGTAGTCCTTCACGTAGCCAGGTTGACCCGGGGTGCCGTAGTCACCGCCGCCCACAGTCCAGCGACCGGTGTTCTGGTCGTAACGAACCTGGTCGTTACGATAGCGGTAACCGACGTTGACCACCTTGTTCGGGTTGTCTTCCGGCTGGTAGTGGAACATCGCGCTGCCAGAGCGCGGGCTGCGGCTGTCCGGGTCCCAGTTGTAGTCGGCAGTGGTGCGCCAATCGCGGTTCCAGCGGTATTCGTATTCCAGCGCGTATGGCGAAACGTCGGATTTCGCGTCGTCACGATCGTTGAAAGCGATACCCGGCAGTTGGACCTTGCGATCCTTGAAGTACAGAGCCTGGCCAACGCTGATGCGCTGACGCTCGAAACCGTTGTCTTCGATCCAGCGACTGGTCACGCCCAGAGACAGCTTGTTCTCGTCACCGACACGGTCGGAGCCGGTAAAGCGGTTGTCACGGAAAAGCGACGAGTAGTTGAACGTCGTTTCGCTGGTGTCGAATACCGGAATGTCTTCCTGATCTTTCTCAGGTACATAGAGATAGAAGAGACGTGGTTCTAGGGTCTGGCGATAATTCTTGCCGAAATAGGAGGTATTGCGGTCGAAGTACAGTCCACTATCTACGCTGGCTATAGGGACGCCGCGGTTCTGGTTGCGACTGTAGTCTTCACCAGCCAGTAGCGTGCTTTTGCCTTGCTGGTCGAGATCAAGCTGATACTGCGTGTACTGATACTTCAACGATGGTTTGAGGAAACCATACGTCCAATTCATCGGCAGGCTGACGCCCGGCTTCAGATTCAGGCGATCGCCGTTAGCGCGGGCCAGACCGCTGATGTTTGTGTCGAGACGACGCTCGGCAATGCCATCTTCATTGATGAAGTCACCATCACGTAGATCGCGATCGAAACGAACCAGCTCGGTCTCGTAATCGAAATTCAGACCTTCCGGATGGTACGGCAGCTGACCATTGAAGGTGATCTGCGGCAGACGACCATACGGTGTGATGTTGGAAACGGTAGCCAGCTGATATTGCTGAGCATTCAGGCGTGCGGTGTAGTTGTCGCCACGGTAGCTGACCGCACCCTGCTGATTGACGAAATCATCGCTCTTCACACCAATCTGATCGGTCTGCAGATCCTGGAAGTAATACGGATCGCTGATCTTGGTGTAGTCAACTTCTGTGAGCACACGGGAATCGAGACCGCCCTTGTGCTGCCAGTTGTACATATAGCGAGTGTCCTTGTAGTCGGACTGAAGCTTGCGATCGTCGTTCTCATCGTTGAGATACGCCGCACCGAACTGCCCTTCACTCGACTTGGTCAGGTAGCGGAACTCACCCTCCACCAGCATGCCGCGCTTGCTCATGTAACGCGGGTACAACGTGGCGTCATAGTTCGGCGCCAAGTTGAAGTAGTACGGCGTGACCAGCATGAAGCCGGTGTCGCTGCCCGAGCCGATGGTCGGCGGGAGGAAACCTGACTGGCGACGGTCGTCGATCGGGAAGTAGATGTACGGGGTGTACAGAATCGGGATGTCTTTGACGCGCAACGTCACGTTGGTCGCGGTACCGAAACCGGTGGCCGGGTTCAGGGTGATGTTGTTGCCCTTGAGCTGCCAGGCGTTGCTGTTCGGTTCGCACGTGGTGTACGTGCCGTCCTTCAAGCGGATGATCGCGTTTTCGGCACGCTTGGCATACAGCGCGTTACCGCGGATGCGCGATTTGTGCATCACGTATTCGGCGTTGTCGACCTTGGCTTCACCGGTGTCGAGCTGCACATCGGCGTGGTCGCCGACGATCAGCGCGCCGTTGTCACGGATGCGCACGTTGCCGGCCAGTTCGCCACGGCTCTCGGCCTGATACAGATTGGCCTCGTCGGCTTCGACCTGCATGCTGCCCTGACGCATGATCACGTCACCGGCGAGGCTGGCGACTTGTGTGTCCTGCTCGTAACGCGACGCTTTGGCACCGATGAAGGTCGGCGCGTCACTTTTATTCGTCTTGTCATTCATGCCAGGACGAATCGGTTCGATATAGGAACCAGAGCAGTAAGGACCGGTCTCGGCCAATTGCGCAGCGGTGAGCTTCTCGCGCGGAACCCAGTCGAGGTGACTGTAGTCTTCGCTACGGGATTTCAGGCCGCGGCCCTTGGACTCGGTGACCAGTGCGGTTTTCGCGCCAGTGTCGGCGTCGGAACCCTTGTCGGCCGCAGGCTCGCCGGCAGCGCTGACGGCACTGCCGTCATGCACCGGACGCGGCGGCAATGCCGCGGCGGGCGACTTGGGCGCACAGTCCCAGCCACCCGTAGCCGAGACGGAGCAGTCATACTGCTCGGCGGCAACAACGAATTGACTGGCCAGAGGTTGCATAGCCAGCAGACTGCCGGTTACCAACAATGGAAATTTTTTACGAAACGCGGGGGATTTCAATGCCATCTTATTAGTCCGGGCTTCCTGCGTGCCATCTGCCCGCGGTGTGGGCCGCACGCCTCTCGATGGTCTGAAAAAGATGCTGGATAATAAAGCATGACCCGCTTGACGGCTAGCGCCGTCGGAGACCCTTGCAATGCCTGACCAAGATGTACGCTTGCAACACCTGAAAGTTTGGCTCGATGAGCAGTTGGCAAAGCTGTTTGCCGAGCAGGGCTGGGGCACCGTGCCCCCGGCCACGTTGACCGCGGCCAGCAGCGACGCGAGTTTCCGCCGCTACTTCCGCTGGGAGGGCGATGGTCGCAGCTTCGTCGTGATGGACGCGCCGCCACCCCAGGAAAACTGCAAACCGTTCGTGGATATCGCTTTTTTGCTGGCGAAATCCGGAATTAATGTGCCGAAAATTTACGCCGAAGACCTCGAACGCGGTTTTCTTTTGCTCAATGACCTGGGCAACAAGACCTATCTCGACGTCATCGATGGCGAAAATGCCGACGCGTTATTCCACGATGCCCTGCAAGCGCTGTTGGCTTTTCAACAGTTGCCGATGGTTGCGCCGTTGCCCAGTTACGACGTCGCCTTGTTGCGTCGTGAGCTTGAGTTGTTCCCCGAGTGGTACGTCAAGCATGAGCTGGGCGTCGAGTTCGATGCGGCCCAGCAGCAACAGTGGCAGCACATCAGCGAGCTCTTGATCGACAGCGCGCTGGCGCAGCCGAAAGTGCTGGTGCACCGCGACTACATGCCGCGCAACCTGATGCTCAGCGAGCCGAACCCTGGCGTGCTGGACTTCCAGGACGCGGTGTACGGCCCGGTGACCTACGACGTGACTTGCCTGTTCAAGGACGCTTTCCTCAGCTGGCCGGAAGAACGTGTACGCGGCTGGCTGGAAAGTTATTGGCAGCAAGCCTCGGCACTGGACATTCCGGTGCAAGCTGATTTCGAAGACTTCCTGCGCGCCAGCGACTTGATGGGCGTGCAACGTCACCTGAAAGTCATCGGCATCTTCGCGCGTATCTGCCATCGCGATGGCAAGCCGCGTTATCTGGCCGATGTGCCGCGCTTCTTCTCTTATATAGAAGCAGTGATCGCCCGCCGTCCTGAACTGGCGGAGCTGCAAGCGCTGTTCAGCAGCTTGCGTGCTGGAGCGACGGCATGAAGGCAATGATTCTGGCGGCGGGCAAAGGCGAGCGTATGCGCCCGCTGACCCTGACCACGCCGAAACCGCTGGTGCAGGCCGCTGGCGTGCCGCTGATCGAGTATCACCTGCACGCCCTCGCGGCTGCAGGCTTCAACGAAATCGTCATTAACCACGCCTGGCTCGGTCAGCAGATAGAGGATCATCTGGGTGACGGTTCGCGTTTCGGCCTGAGCATCCAGTACTCGCCGGAAGGCGAGCCGCTGGAAACCGGTGGCGGGATTTTCCGTGCGCTGCCGTTACTAGGTGACGATGCGTTTCTGGTGGTCAACGGCGACATCTGGACCGATTACGACTTCAGCGTGCTGCACCAGCCGATCAATGGCCTGGCGCATCTGGTGCTGGCGGACAATCCGGCGCATCACCCGAAAGGCGACTTCACTCTCATCGACGGCAAAGTGCAGGACGGCGAGCCTGATGCGCAGACGCTGACCTACAGCGGCATCGCCGTGCTGCATCCGCAGTTGTTCGATGGTTGCAGCGATGGCGCCTTCAAGCTCGCGCCTCTGCTGCGCAAGGCCATGGCCAAAGATGAAGTGACGGGCGAGCGTCTGAAGGGGCATTGGGTGGATGTCGGTACCCACGAGCGTCTGGCCGAAGCCGAAGCCTTGATAAGAGCGAGTCACTGAGATGCTGTGGCCAGGGACTCTGATTGGAGCCGGAGTGGGGTACGCGATTGCCAGCATTCCGGGGGCCATGCTTGGGGCGTTGTTGGGGCAGGCGCTGGATCGGCGCCTGCACTTGCAGAGCTGGGGACACTTACGCGAAAAGCTCGGCGGCCGGCCGATGCTGCGCAACGATGAACTGCTGTTCGTGTTGCTCGGGCGTCTGGCCAAGAGCGACGGGCGCGTCACTGACGGGCATATCCAGCAGGCGCGCAATGAAATGCGCGCGCTGGAAATGAGCGAGCCGGCGACACGGCGGGCAATTGCCGCGTTCAATCGCGGCAAGTCCGGCAGCGACAATCTGCGCGGCTATCTGCGTCGTCTGAGTTCTCAACCGCACGCGGCCGAAGGTGTGTTGCGCGCCTGTTGGCGAATGGTTTGGGCTGATGGTGGCGCCGGGGTCAGCGAACGCGAGTTGCTGGCGCAGTGGGGCAAGTGGCTCGGCTGGACGTCGCAGCAGGTGCAAGCGCTGGCCAGCGATTACGAGCCGGGCAAGCGGCCGATCGTCAGTGCGGCAGTGAGCTATCAGGAGGCGATGAAGCTGCTTGGGGTGTCGGCGAGCAGCGAGCCGGCACAGATCAAGCGCGCTTACCGGCGATTGCTCAGTCGCCATCACCCGGACAAAATCGCCGGCAGCGGCGCGACCCCGGCGCAGGTGCGTGACGCGACCGAGCGTACGCGGGAACTGCATAGCGCCTATACGCTGATTCGCGAGCGGCGGGATTTTCGCTAGAAGTTAGATGGGTGTTGCTTGTGCTTGCCCCTTCGCGAGCAGGCTCGCTCCCACATTGAATTGTGCATAGATCCAATGTGGGAGCGAGCCTGCTCGCGAATTAAGGGCGATTCGGTGTGACAGTCAGTCAACAGCCTGAGGATTCAACCAGCCTCGCACCCGCCGAAACAATTGTTCCTGCTCAGCCTTCTTGTCCGGCAACACTTTCAGCGCCACCTGGCTGAACGCCGAGGTCTTCAGACGCTTGCTCGCCTGCATGCGCTCCAGCGCCGCGTTGCGATCCAGCGCTCTGTCCATGTAGAAAATATCCACCGTCGGCAGCTTCAGCGTCGGCGTCAGTTCAGCGAGTGGCGGCAGGGCTTTGGCCGGTGCTTGCGCGTCAACCATGACCAGTTTCTCCACCTGCGGCGTTTGTCTCTCACTGAGAAAACGCGCCGCCCAGTAGGCGCCGGTGCCGTGACCGAGCACGACAATGCTGCGCGCGCTCTGCTGTTCGGCGTAGGCAATCGCTGCGTCGATGCGTCCGAAAATGCGCTCGGCGTCGGCTTTGGTTTGTTCTTCGCTGGTCTCGGCCACTACCTGTTCGGCGACTTCCGCTTCACCGCCAGCGGCCTGTTCGATCGGTTGTGCGGTGGTGGCGTCTTTGCTTGTGGTTTCCGGGGCTTTCGGCGCGGCGGCCGGTTCGATTACGCGCGGAGCAATGGCGTCGCTTTGCAGATCCGGCAGGGTGATACTCAGGCTGCTCCACTCGGCATCCGGCAATTTGCCTCGCAACGGGCCAACTGCCTGCGGCCAGTCAGCGGTTTCGCCGGCACCGGGAACGATGATCACCGCGCCTTTGGGTTCGGCGCTGTTGGCCGGTTTCCACAGGGCGAGGAAAGTGTCGCTGCCAGCCTGCAGTTGTTGCTGCTCTTGCGCCGGCAGTTTACGTTGCAGTGCGGCGGCCTCTTCCTGACTACGCTCAAGCAGTGGCTGGCGCTCGGCCGGTTTTTCTTCGGCGGGTTTATCCGTGGCCGCAGGCGCAGGGTCTGCGGCTTCGGCGGAAAACGCACAAGGCAGGATCAGCGACAGGCACAATGCTGGCAGTGCCAGGCGGTAGACAGAGGGCATCGGTTATTCCAGGCCAGAAAGTATCCCGGCAGCCTAATGGGTTGGTCAGAATTTGTCAGTGTATGAGACTTCAATGAAGCGATTTTGCTGCCTGTGGGTTATCGGCTGTTTGTGGTTTCCCTTGATGGGCTGGGCGGCGCCTGCGCCGCCGGGCCATGCCGCGCAATTGTCGCCAGAGCAGCAACAATGGCTGGCGCAGCACAACGAATTGCGCGTCGGCCTGGTGTTGCAGGCGCCCTATGCGACCTACGATCGGCGCCTGCAGCGATTGTCCGGGGCCAATGTCGAGTTGATGAAGCTGCTCGCCAGAACCTTGGGCGTGGAACTGAGCTGGCGCAACTTTCAGGATCTCGGGCAGTTGGAAAACGCTTTGCGCGAGGGCGAGATCGACATCGCTCCGGGCCTCAGCCAGACCCCGAGCGCGCTGCGTCTCTGGCAGTTTTCCGACCCGTACATGCGCGTGCCGCAACTGGTGGTCAGCGATCAGAAAAGCAGCGGCGCGGTCGATCTGGAAAAACTCGACAGCCAGACCCGCGTCGCCGTGCGCATGCCCAGCAGCACCGCCGATTACCTGCGCAGCAATTATCCGCACTTGAATCTGCAAGGCGTGCCGCTGGAGCGTCAGGCCTTGCAACTGCTGTTGAGTCAGCAAGCCTCCTACGCAGTGGTCGACGAAGCGCAGTTGGGGCGTCTGTCGGTGGAGCCGGAGTTTGCCGAACTGGTGGTGGTCGGCGATATCGGCCTGCCGCAGTTGCTGCGCGTGGCCTCGCGGCGCGATTGGCCGGAACTGGCCGGCATCGTCCAGAGCGCCTTGCGCGCAATACCGGCCAAGGATCTGGAACAACTGCACAACCAATGGCTGCAGCCGAAGTACCCACGGCTGACCGAATCGCCGGGGTTCTGGCAGAACCTCAGCCTGTTGTTCGCGGTGATGCTGCTCAGTTGCGCGGCCATCGTGGTCTGGCAGCGGCGCCAACAGCGCAGCCTCGAACAACGCTTGCTCAGCGCCCGCGAAGACATCGCGTTGCGCGCCGCCAGTGAAGAGGCGCTGCGGCTGACACAGTTTTCCATCGACCAAAGCACCGTCGGCATCCTCTGGGTCAATTGGGACAGCCATGTGCGTTACGCCAACCGCGCGGCGGAAAACATGCTTGGTTATCCCTCGGGCGGGCTGATCGAGCGGCCGCTGATCGATTTCGAGCCCGGCCTGCACATGGATCGCTGGCTCAATCTGTGGAAGCGTGCGCGGGCCAGTGAAGAAGGGCCGCTGAGCTTCGAAACCAGCTGCCTGCGCGCCGATGGCAGCGTGCTGCCGGCCGACGTGTCTTTGAGTTTTCTGCGTTTTCGCGACAGTGAATATCTGGTGGTCTACCTCACCGACGTCACCGACCGCCGCCGCGCGCTCGCCGCTTTGCAGGAAAGCGAGGCGCGCCTGCAAGGCATCGCTGCCAACGTCCCGGGTCTGGTGTTTCGGCTGGAGCGGGCACCGGTCACCGGGCAGATCGACTTTGCCTACATCAGCGAGGGCAGCGAAAGTCTGGTCGGCTACGCACCGGCAGCCATCGCTCATCGCGACATGGGCCTGCGCAGCCTGGTGCACCCCGATGACAGGGCCAGTTATCACCGTACCCAGGATCAGGCGCTGGACACTGACAGCGACTGGTCGTGGCAGGGCCGCATCGTCACGCGCCAGGGCGAGCAACGCTGGGCCGAGATCAAGGCGATCACCCGCCAGTTGGAGGACGGCGCCTATGTGTGGGACGGCATCGTCTGGGACATCAGCGAAAGCAAACGCATCGAGCTGGAACTGGCGGCCTCGCGCGAGCAACTGCGCGAACTGTCGGCGCACCTGGAAAGCGTGCGTGAAGAAGAGAAGGCGCGCATCGCCCGGGAAGTCCATGATGAGTTGGGACAGATGCTCACCGTGCTGAAACTGGAGACATCGATGTGCGAATTGGCCTACGCGCAACTCGATCCGGGACTCAACGAGCGGCTCAACAGCATGAAGCGCCTGATCGCACAGTTATTTCAGCTGGTGCGCGATGTGGCGACCGCGTTGCGTCCGCCGATTCTGGATGCCGGGATTGCCTCGGCCATCGAGTGGCAGGCGCGGCGTTTCGAGGCGCGCACGCAGATTCCGTGTCTGGTGCAGGTGCCGGACAATCTGCCGGCGCTCAGCGATGCCAAAGCGGTGGGGCTGTTCCGGATTCTGCAGGAAGCGCTGACCAACGTGATGCGCCATGCTCAGGCACATACGGTGGAGTTGACGCTGGCGCTGGATGGCGATGAATTGTGCCTGACGGTCAGCGATGATGGCGTAGGATTTGTCGCGGCCGAGGGTAGGCCGACGTCGTTTGGTCTGGTCGGTATGCGTGAGCGGGTGCTGATCATGGGCGGGCGGCTGGAGCTTGTGAGTGAGCCGGGGGAGGGCACCAGTCTTCAAGTGTGGGTGCCGGTAAGTGAGGTCTGAGGTTTTGTATTGTGAGTGCTGACGCCTTCGCGAGCAGGCTCGCTCCCACAGGGATTGGTGTGTACCTGAAATCTGGAGAAGAACGTGATCCGTGTACTGGTAGCCGAAGACCACACCATCGTCCGCGAGGGCATCAAGCAACTGATCGGCTTGGCCAAGGATCTGCAAGTGGTGGGGGAGGCGAGCAATGGCGAGCAACTGCTCGAAACCCTGCGCAGCGTGCCGTGCGAGGTGGTGCTGCTGGACATCTCCATGCCCGGCGTCAACGGCCTGGAAGCTATCCCGCGCATTCGTGCACTGAACAATCCGCCGGCGATTCTGGTGCTGTCGATGCACGACGAAGCGCAAATGGCCGCGCGCGCCTTGAAGGTCGGCGCGGCCGGGTATGCGACCAAGGACAGCGATCCGGCGCTGCTGCTCACGGCGATCCGCAAAGTTGCGGCGGGCGGGCGTTACATTGACCCGGAACTGGCCGACCGCATGGTCTTCGAAGTCGGCCTGACCGATACCCGGCCGCTGCATTCGCTGTTGTCAGAACGCGAATTCTCGGTGTTCGAACGCCTCGCTCAGGGCGCGAACGTCAACGACATCGCCCAGCAACTGGCCTTGAGCAGCAAGACCATCAGCACCCACAAGGCGCGGCTGATGCAGAAGCTCAACATCACCTCGCTGGCGGAGCTGGTGAAATATGCGATGGAGCACAAACTCCTCTGACCGTCACCGCCCTCATGTGGGAGCGAGTTGGCATATCCATTAGCGACAGACGCTTTCGCCTTTACTAGCGGCTTGCAGCTTGCCCCTTGCCGCTGCGTTTGCCCAAACGCGCCATCCTTGTAGGGCAATCCCTACCCCCAACCTTCCATCCGGCTGAGGCGATTCTCTCCTGCGCCCCGATTTGCGCGCCTGTCAGCAACCACTAGGCTTAATCCACAAGCAGTCATCAACAACAAAGGTGTGGGTATGAGCCAGGTCGATACAAGCGCAGGGACCAGTGATGTGCTGGTCAGCTTTCGTGGTGTGCAGAAGAGCTACGACGGCGAGAACCTGATCGTCAAAGACCTCAACCTGGACATTCGCAAAGGCGAATTCCTCACCCTGCTCGGGCCGTCCGGTTCCGGCAAGACCACCAGCCTGATGATGCTCGCCGGATTCGAAACGCCGACCGCCGGTGAAATCCTTCTGTCCGGGCGTTCGATCAACAACGTGCCGCCGCACAAGCGCGATATCGGCATGGTGTTCCAGAACTACGCGCTGTTCCCGCACATGACTGTCGCGGAGAACCTTGCTTTCCCGTTGACCGTGCGCGGCCTGAATAAAAGCGATGTCAGCGAGCGGGTGAAGAAAGTCCTCAGTATGGTTCAGCTCGATGCCTTCGCCTCGCGTTATCCGGCGCAGTTGTCCGGCGGTCAGCAGCAGCGTGTGGCACTGGCCCGCGCGTTGGTGTTCGAGCCGCAACTGGTACTGATGGACGAACCGCTGGGCGCCCTCGACAAACAACTGCGTGAACACATGCAGATGGAGATCAAGCACCTGCACCAGCGCCTCGGCGTGACCGTGGTCTACGTGACCCACGACCAGGGCGAAGCACTGACCATGTCCGACCGCGTCGCGGTGTTCCATCAAGGCGAGATCCAGCAGATTGCGCCGCCGCGCACGCTTTACGAAGAACCGAAAAACACCTTCGTCGCCAACTTCATTGGCGAGAACAACCGCCTCAACGGCCGCCTGCTCAGCCAGAGCGGCGAGCGCTGTGTGGTCGAGTTGGGCCGTGGCGAAAAGGTCGAGGCGCTGGCCGTCAACGTTGGCCAGACCGGCGAGCCGGTGACCCTGTCGATCCGTCCGGAGCGCGTCAGCCTCAACGGTTCGAGCGATCAATGCGTCAACCGCTTCTCAGGGAGGGTGGCGGAATTCATCTATCTGGGCGACCACGTCCGGGTGCGCCTGGAAGTCTGCGGCAAGACCGACTTCTTCGTGAAACAACCGATTGCCGAGCTCGATCCTGCGCTCAGCGTCGGCGACGTGGTACCGCTTGGCTGGCAGGTCGAGCACGTTCGTGCGCTCGATCCGCTTTTAGAGGCGCACTAAGCGCCCCGGCAATACCAACACCAACCCTGCACGTGGAGAGAACAATAAATGTTGAGATCCCTGAAGTTCACCGCCCTGACTCTGGGCCTGATGGGTGCGACCGGCGCAATGGCCGCCGGCCCGGACTTGACCGTGGTGTCGTTTGGCGGGGCGAACAAGGCGGCGCAAGTCAAAGCCTTCTATGCACCGTGGGAAGCGGCGGGTAACGGCAAGATCGTCGCTGGCGAATACAACGGCGAGATGGCCAAGGTCAAAGCCATGGTCGACACCAAGAGCGTGTCGTGGGATCTGGTCGAAGTTGAATCGCCAGAGCTGTCCCGGGGTTGCGACGAAGACATGTTCGAGCAACTCGACCCGGCCCTGTTCGGCAAGACCGAAGACTACGTCAAAGGCGCCATTCAGCCGTGCGGCGTAGGTTTCTTCGTCTGGTCGACCGTACTGGCTTACAACGCTGACAAGCTGAAAACCGCGCCGACCAGTTGGGCGGATTTCTGGGACACCAAGAAATTCCCGGGCAAGCGCGGCCTGCGCAAAGGCGCCAAGTACACCCTCGAATTCGCGCTGATGGCCGATGGCGTGGCGCCCAAAGACGTCTACAAAGAGCTGGCGAGCAAGGGCGGCCAGGATCGCGCCTTCAAGAAGCTCGATGAGCTCAAGCCAAGCATTCAGTGGTGGGAAGCCGGTGCACAACCGCCGCAGTACCTCGCTTCCGGTGACGTGGTGATGAGCTCGGCGTACAACGGTCGCATTGCGGCGGTGCAGAAAGAATCCAACCTGAAAGTGGTGTGGAACGGCGGCATCTACGACTTCGACGCCTGGGCTATCCCGAAAGGTCTGGATGCCAAACGCGCCGAAGCGGCGAAGAAATTCATCGCCTTCTCGGTGCAGCCGCAGCAGCAAAAGACCTACTCGGAAAACATCGCCTACGGCCCGGCCAACACCCAAGCCGTGCCGCTGCTGGCCAAGGATGTCCTGAAAGACATGCCGACCACCCCGGAAAACATCGCCAACCAAGTGCAGATCGACGTCAGCTTCTGGGCTGACAACGGCGAGCAACTGGAACAGCGTTTCAACTCTTGGGCTGCCAAATAAGCCAAGCATGCGGACCGATGGCTTTCCGGATGATCGTTCCCACGCTCTGCGTGGGAATGCCGCCCGGGACGCTCCGCGTCCCTGTGTGACGCAGAGCGTCACTGGAATTCATTCCCACGCAGAGCGTGGGAACGATCACTGGCAAAAGTTCGAGGTGGTTCGCCACCTCTGTAACGATCAAAGATTTGCGGAGTACGTCATGGCCATCGCCGTTCCCCTGAACGAGGGCGCCAGCCCCACCTTGAAGCAGAAGCTCAAGCACGCCGAGCGGGTCAACCGCTGGAAGGCCCAGGCACTGATTGCGCCGCTGGTGCTGTTTCTGCTGCTGGTGTTTCTGGTGCCGATCGTGGCGCTGCTCTATAAAAGCGTCGGCAACCCGGAAGTGGTTGGCGGCATGCCGCGCACTGTCACTGCCATCGCGAGTTGGGACGGCCGTGGTCTGCCCGCCGAACCGGTGTACAAGGCGGCCAGCGAAGACCTCGCCGAAGCCCGCAAAAACCAGACGCTGGGCGATCTGTCCAAGCGCTTGAACATGGAGTTGGCCGGCTACCGCAGCCTGCTGACCAAAACCGCCCGGGCGCTGCCGTTCGCCAGCGAACCGGCTTCTTATAAAGAAGCGCTGGAAGCGCTCGATGAACGCTGGGGCGACCCGGCCTACTGGCAAGCGGTGAAACGCAACACCAGCAGCATCACTCCGTATTACCTGCTGGCGGCGGTCGATCACCGTATCGATGACCTTGGCGAACTGGCCCCGGCCACCCCGGATCAGGCGATCTACCTCGACATCTTCGCCCGCACGTTCTGGATGGGCCTGGTCATCACCGTGATCTGCCTGCTGCTCGCCTATCCACTGGCTTATCTGCTGGCGAATCTGCCTTCGCGGCAGAGCAACCTGCTGATGATTCTGGTGTTGCTACCGTTCTGGACCTCGATTCTGGTGCGGGTCGCAGCGTGGATCGTGCTGCTGCAATCCGGCGGTTTGATCAACAGTGCGCTGCTGGCCATGGGCATCATCGATAAACCGCTGGAACTGGTGTTCAACCGCACCGGCGTTTACATCTCGATGGTGCACATCCTGCTGCCGTTCATGATTCTGCCGATCTACAGCGTGATGAAAGGCATCTCGCCGACCTACATGCGCGCGGCGATTTCCCTCGGCTGTCATCCGTTCGCCAGTTTCTGGCGGGTTTACTTCCCACAGACCTATGCCGGCGTTGGCGCCGGCTGCCTGCTGGTGTTCATCCTCGCGATTGGCTACTACATCACCCCGGCGCTGCTCGGCAGCCCGAACGACCAAATGGTCAGCTACTTCGTCGCTTTCTACACCAACACCAGCATCAACTGGGGCATGGCCACCGCGCTCGGCGGCTTGCTGTTGCTGGCGACCGTGGTGCTTTATCTGATCTACAGCTGGCTGGTCGGCGCCAGTCGCCTGCGCCTGAGCTAAGGGGAATTTGCGATGCTGAGTCCTTACATGTCGCCCATTGAACGGGTGTGGTTCTACAGCCTGCGGATTCTCTGCGGCCTGATCCTGTTGTTTCTGATCCTGCCGGTGCTGGTGATCATTCCGCTGTCGTTCAACTCGGGGAGTTTCCTGGTCTATCCGCTGCAGGGTTTCTCGCTGCAGTGGTACCACGACTTCTTCGCCTCGGCGGAATGGATGCGTGCACTGAAGAACAGCATCATCGTCGCCCCGGCGGCGACGGTGCTGGCGATGATCTTCGGCACCTTGGCGGCGATCGGCCTGACCCGTGGCGACTTCCCCGGCAAGTCGCTGGTGATGGCGCTGGTGATTTCGCCGATGGTGGTGCCGGTGGTGATCATCGGCGTGGCCAGCTATCTGTTCTTCGCGCCACTGGGGCTGGGTAACAGCTTCTTCTCGCTGATCGTCGTGCATGCGGTATTGGGTGTGCCGTTTGTGATCATCACCGTGTCGGCGACGTTGCAGGGCTTCAATCACAATCTGGTGCGTGCTGCTGCGAGTCTCGGTGCATCGCCGCTGACTGCATTCCGCCGGGTGACCTTGCCGCTGATTGCGCCGGGAGTGATTTCCGGGGCGCTGTTTGCCTTTGCGACTTCTTTCGATGAGGTGGTGGTGACGCTGTTTCTCGCCGGGCCTGAGCAGGCGACATTGCCTCGGCAGATGTTCAGCGGGATTCGCGAAAACCTCAGCCCGACGATTGCAGCGGCGGCGACGTTACTGATTGCCTTCTCGGTGATTCTGCTGCTGACCCTGGAATGGCTGCGCGGGCGTAGCGAGAAACTGCGTACTGCGCAGGTCTGAGATCAAGGTCAAAAGCCACCCCTCACCCCAGCCCTCTCCCCAAGGGGGCGAGGGGGAAGGGAGCAGATCTTCGTGGCTTTCGCGGCCGGAGTTCGACTCGGTAATTCAGGTCGATGTATTTCGAGAGTACAACCCGGTCAGTCCCCTCTCCCTCCGGGAGAGGGTTAGGGTGAGGGGCTCTTGATCTTCCTATCCGATCAACCATTCACACCCTGAATAGCAGACAACCCCAAATCCCCAGCTAATCTTGTGCCCGGCTCCCATATCTATAAGAGGCTGCGCACCATGAGTCTGTCCCAGTTCAAAATCGCTCATAAACTGATCACCGGCGCCGCAGCCATCGAACAACTGGCCGCCGAACTCACCCGTCTGGACATCGATAACCCGCTGATCGTCACCGACGCCGCGCTGGTCAAGTCCGGTACTGTCGAGCTGGCGCTGGTGCAACTCGGCGGGCGCGAATACGAGATTTTCGACCGTGTACTGCCCGATCCGGAAATCGCCATCGTCGAAGACTGCATGCGCGCCTATCGCGAAGGCGGCCATGACGGTTTGATCGGCCTCGGGGGCGGCAGCGCCATCGATATTGCCAAAAGTGTCGCCGCCTACGCCGGATATCACGGCGCGCTGGAAGATCTGTTCGGCGTCGATCAGGTGCCGCGCAAAGGCCCGCCGCTGATCGCCATCCCGACCACCGCTGGCACCGGCTCTGAAGTCACCAACGTAGCGATCCTGTCGGACAAGGTCGCGCAGTTGAAAAAAGGCATCGTCAGCGACTATCTCCTACCGGATGTGGCGCTGGTCAGTCCGCAAATGACCCTGACCTGTCCGCGCAGCGTCACTGCCGCCAGTGGTGTCGATGCACTGGTGCACGCCATCGAATCCTACCTGTCGGTGAATGCCTCGCCGATCACCGACTCCCTCGCCATTGGCGCAATCAAGTTGATCGCCAGCGCCTTGCCCAAGGCCTACGCCAACGGCGCCAACCTGCAAGCCCGCGAAGACATGGCCACCGCCAGCCTCATGGCCGGCATGGCGTTCGGTAACGCCGGGGTCGGTGCGGTGCATGCGTTGGCGTATCCGCTGGGCGGGCGCTTCAACATTGCCCACGGTGTCAGCAACGCCTTGCTGCTGCCCTATGTGATGACCTGGAACAAAATGGCCTGTGTCGAACGCATGCAGGATATTGCCGAAGCCATGGGCGTGAAGACCGCGCATCTGAGCGCCAGCGAAGCCGCGGACAAAGCCGTGCAGGCCATGACCGACCTGTGCGCGGCGGTGGAAATCCCTGCCGGGCTGCGCAGTTTCGGCGTACCTGAGGAAGCAATTCCGGCGATGGCCGTGGAGGCCGCCGGCATCGAGCGCTTGATGCGCAACAACCCGCGCAAACTCAGCGCCGGCGACATCGAGAAGATCTACCGCGCGGCTTACTGAGGCGCGGTCGCTGAGGGCTCATGGCACAACCCAATCATCGCGGTCCCGGTGCGCGCGTGGAAACTTGAGGTATACAATGCGCGCCATCGTGATTTAGCTCAGCACAGGTGCGTCATGCAGCCCTTCGTAATTGCTCCGTCGATCCTCTCCGCCGACTTCGCCCGCCTCGGCGAGGAAGTGGACAACGTTCTCGCCGCCGGCGCCGACTTCGTCCACTTCGATGTCATGGACAACCACTACGTGCCCAACCTGACGATCGGCCCGATGGTCTGCGCGGCGCTGCGCAAGTACGGCGTCACCGCGCCGATCGACGCGCACCTGATGGTCAGCCCGGTGGACCGCATCGTCGGCGACTTCATCGAAGCCGGCGCGACTTACATCACCTTCCACCCGGAAGCCACTTTGCACGTCGATCGCTCGCTGCAACTGATCCGCGAAGGCGGCTGCAAGTCCGGTCTGGTGTTCAACCCGGCGACTCCGCTGGATGTGCTCAAGTACGTGATCGACAAGGTCGACATGGTCCTGCTGATGAGCGTCAACCCGGGCTTCGGCGGGCAGAAGTTCATTCCCGGCACCCTCGACAAATTGCGTGAAGCGCGGGCGATCATCGACGCTTCCGGTCGCGACATCCGTCTGGAAATCGACGGCGGCGTCAACGTCAACAACATCCGCGAAATTGCCGCTGCTGGCGCTGACACCTTCGTCGCCGGCTCGGCCATTTTCAACGCGCCGAACTATCAGGAAGTCATCGACAAGATGCGTTCCGAACTGGCACTGGCGCGCCCATGAGCGGTTTTGAGCAGTTGTTCCCGGGGCAGCTGCCACGGTTGGTGATGTTCGATCTGGATGGCACGCTGATCGATTCGGTTCCCGACCTGGCAGCGGCGGTGGACACCATGCTGCTCTCCCTCGGCCGTCCGCCGGCAGGTATCGAAGCGGTGCGCGAATGGGTCGGCAATGGCGCGCCGGTGCTGGTGCGTCGGGCCTTGGCGGGTGGCATCGATCACTCGGCAGTGGACGACGCTGAAGCCGAGCGCGCACTGGAGATTTTCATGGAGGCGTACGGCGCCAGCCATGAACTGACCGTGGTCTATCCCGGTGTGCGCGACACGCTCAAGTGGCTGCACAAACAAGGCGTGGCCATGGCGTTGATCACCAACAAGCCGGAGCGCTTCGTCGCGCCGCTGCTCGATCAGATGAAGATCGGGCGCTACTTCAAGTGGATCATCGGCGGCGATACCCTGCCGCAGAAGAAGCCTGACCCGGCGGCGCTGTTTTTCGTGATGAAAATGGCCAACATTCCGGCCTCGCAATCGTTGTTCGTCGGCGACTCGCGCAGTGATGTGCAGGCCGCGAAAGCAGCGGGGGTCAAGTGTGTGGCGCTGAGTTATGGCTACAACCATGGCCGGCCGATTGCCGAGGAATCCCCAGCACTGGTGATCGACGATTTGCGCAAACTAATTCCCGGTTGCCTGGATCTGGCCGGTGGGATAACGTTGCCCGACGCTGTTCAACCCCCTTCTGGAAACGCCATCGTGGTGGTCACCCGCAAACTCTGGATGAAAGTCATCAAGGCCCTGGCCCGCTGGCGTTGGCGCGCCTGACTGATTCTGGCCGGCCCTGCCGGCGCGTTTGCATACCTGACTGATTGCACCTCACCCCACGAGGCACCTTATGAATCGCGAAGAATTCCTGCGTCTGGCCGCTGACGGCTATAACCGCATCCCGTTGGCCTGCGAAACCCTGGCCGACTTCGACACGCCGCTGTCGATCTACCTGAAACTGGCCGACCAGCCCAACTCCTACCTGCTCGAGTCGGTGCAGGGCGGTGAGAAATGGGGCCGTTACTCGATCATCGGCCTGCCGTGCCGCACCGTGCTGCGGGTGCACGACCATCACGTCAGCATCAGCGTTGATGGCGTCGAGACCGAAAGCCACGAGGTTGAAGACCCGCTGGCGTTCGTCGAAACCTTCAAGGCGCGCTACAACGTGCCGACCATCGCCGGCCTGCCGCGCTTCAACGGTGGTCTGGTCGGTTACTTCGGTTATGACTGTGTGCGCTATGTCGAGAAGCGTCTGGGCAAATGCCCGAACCCGGATCCGCTGGGCGTGCCGGACATTCTGCTAATGGTCTCCGACGCCGTTGTGGTGTTCGACAACCTGGCTGGCAAGATGCACGCGATCGTCCTCGCCGACCCGGCCCAGTCCGATGCCTTCGAGCAAGGCCAGGCGCGTTTGCAGGAACTGCTCGAGCAACTGCGTCAGCCGATCACCCCGCGTCGTGGCCTGGATTTCAGCAAACAGCAATCGGCCGATCCGGTGTTTCGTTCCAGTTTCACCCAGGACGATTACGAAAAAGCCGTCGACACCATCAAGGAATACATCCTTGCCGGCGACTGCATGCAGGTGGTGCCGTCGCAGCGCATGTCGATCGACTTCAAGGCTGCGCCGATCGATCTGTATCGCGCGCTGCGTTGCTTCAACCCGACGCCGTACATGTACTTCTTCAACTTCGGCGATTTCCACGTCGTCGGCAGCTCGCCGGAAGTGCTGGTGCGCGTCGAAGACAACCTGATCACCGTGCGCCCGATCGCCGGCACGCGCCCACGCGGCGCCACCGAAGAAGCCGACGTGGCGCTGGAGCAGGACCTGCTCTCGGATGACAAGGAGATCGCCGAGCACTTGATGCTGATCGATCTGGGCCGCAACGATACCGGGCGAGTCTCGGAAATCGGCTCGGTGAAGCTCACCGAGAAAATGGTCATCGAACGTTATTCCAACGTGATGCACATCGTCTCCAACGTCACCGGCCAGTTGAAGTCGGGCCTGACCGCGATGGACGCACTGCGGGCGATCCTGCCGGCGGGTACGTTGTCGGGTGCGCCGAAAATTCGCGCGATGGAAATCATCGACGAACTTGAGCCGGTCAAGCGTGGCGTGTATGGCGGTGCGGTCGGTTACTTCGCCTGGAACGGCAACATGGACACCGCCATTGCCATTCGCACGGCGGTGATCAAGAACGGTGAATTGCACGTGCAGGCCGGCGGCGGCATCGTCGCCGACTCGGTGCCGGCGCTGGAATGGGAAGAAACCCTGAACAAACGCCGCGCGATGTTCCGCGCCGTGGCCCTGGCCGAGCAAACCCCGGACGCCTGATCCACGCAATTTCCCATGTGGGAGCGAGCCTGCTCGCGAAGAGGTGAGTCAGTCACCGTTGATGCTGACTGACCCAGCGCTTTCGCGAGCAGGCTTGCTCCCACATTGGGTTTTGTGTTGAGGCATAAAAAAAGCGGCGCCTGTCAGGGCGCCGCTTTTTTTGCATCCATCACTCAGAAATCCAGCACAACCCCGACATTCAGGCCCTGCTGCTTGAAGTCATCATCCTTGCGGAACGTATAACCCCCACGCAGCGCCAGATCAGCCGTCAGCTTGTGACTGACGCCCAGGCTCAAGCGGTTCAGGTGACTTGCCGGTGTGTAGCCTTCAAGGGTGAAGTCATTGGCCGGCAGGGTGTTGAGGGCGATGTTGACCTTCTGCACGTCATCTTCGTACTCACGCTCGTGGGCGTATTCGCCATACACCTGGGTTTGCGCGGTGAAGTTGTACTTGCCTTGAATCCCCAGGCCCAAGCGTTTCGAATCGCGGCTCTGGTCATCGAAGGTCAGCGCGGTGGCGCGGTTGCTCTTTTCCGAGTAACCGTTGACGTCGACACTGGCGTAATCGGCGCTGACAAACGGCGACAGATGCCATTGGCTGCCCGGTTGCGCAATGTCATAGCCCAGGCGCGTGCTGAACGCCCACAGACTGCCGTCGGTATCGCCTTTCTCCGCGCCCTCGCTGGCGCCGAGGTCGAACTTGCGCTTGAGGTTGTCGTAGTCGAGTTTGCCGCCGGTCAGCGCCGCGTCGGCCCACCAGCGGTTCTGCTGGAACTGGGCAAACGCGGTGGCCATGTAGCTGTTGAGTTTGTAATCGGAGTCGTTGTGCCCGGCCTCGAGATTCTGCCGGTACAAACCGGCTGCCACGCCCACGCGCCAAGCCTCATTGAGGCGATAGCTGCCGCCGACGTTGAGGTTGTAACCGCTGCCATCGGCGCTGGCGCCGCTGCTTTGGCTGTCGACATCCAGACGCTGTCCGCCGGCGGAGACAATCGCACGCCATTGGCCGACCGCTTGCCAGTTCTCCCAGTCCGCCTGCCATTGATTGCGCAATTCATCCTGATGCGCGCGCACGGTGCCGTGGGCCATTTCCGGTAGCAGGCTCAGTTCCCATGGCGCAGCCAACAGCGAATAGGCGTAATCGGCGATCAGTTTTTGCCCGGATTCGGTCGGGTGTACGCCATCGTTGTAGATCAGCTTGGTCGGATCCGGCGTGGCGCTGTTGATCCCGTAACGGGCGTTTTCCGTGCAGCTATTGCCACTGAAGCAGGTCGCGGTGAGGTTCTGGTCGGTAGCCAGACCAAAGCGCCCCGGGTCGGCGAAGACTTCCGAGAGCAGCACCGGAATGTTCAGCGGAATGACTTCGGCGTCGATGCCTTGCAGGCGCGTCACCAACTGACTGTTGAACTGGTTGGCGAGGGTGCTGCTGAACGCTTGCAGCGGCGTGCCGTTCAGAGCAGGTGTCAGGCCCACGTCGGGCAGCAGCCAGACCATCACGTATTTGGCGCCAGCGGTCTGCAGGGTCTGCACGCTGTCGGCCAGTCGATCGGCTGCGGCGTTGGCCTGGGGCAGGCTGAGGATGCGGCCCTGGAGGAAATCGTTGCCGCCACCGGAAATGTAATACAGCGCATTCGGGTCGGCGCGGAAGCCGTTCGACGGCAGGTACCCTGCGCGGGTGCGTTCACCGGTGGCCGATTGTGTAGTGATCGAATCGAGAATCTGGTCGGTGCGATAGCCACCGACTGCCCAGTTGTTGCCGTCGGGCTGGCCGTTTTCCGCGCGCACCGCGGAGCTGGAAGAGGCTGTCTGGTCGGGCGAAAAGCCCAGGCGGCCGCCAAGCAACTGGGTGGAATTCAATGAAAAAACTTCGCCGCTGCCATCCTGATACACCGGCCCGGTACGGTTGGTGTAACGCTCGGTGGAGCCCGCCGGGCCGCCCGTGTCGGCGAAGGTGCCGGCATCGTTGAGGCTGTCACCGAAGACGATGAAACTGGAATAAGGATTGGGCGCTGCATTGGCCTGGGCGCAGGCGAGTGCGAGCAAGCAGCTGGCCAGCGGTACAAACAACGTCTGTCTGATCATGAGCAAGTCCGTTTATTTATTGTTGTAGGTGAACGAAACGACAGTACCAAAAACGTACGGCCTTTTGCCATCGGTCGCGAATCCTTCTGCCGTTTTATAACCCGCAGGCCCCGCCATATTGCACGCTCCGCCCAGCTAAGTTACTGTGCCGGAACGTATGAACGAGACCTTCCCCGTGTTGATCACCAGCAAACTTCTGGATCAAGTCATCAAGGCACACGCCCGCTGGCGTTGGCGCGCCTGAATCTTCTCTGCCGGCTCCGCCGGATCTGTATCGCTTTGCCTTCCTTGTCTGTTTGAAATGCCGCTGTGCTGGCGCCCTGTGCGCGTCCGACATCGCGCAGCCACCCGCGGGCAAGTCATCTGAAGGCTGTCATCAAGTCAGAATTCAAGAGGTTCGAAACGCCATGTTGCTGATGATCGACAACTACGACTCCTTTACCTACAACGTTGTGCAATACCTCGGCGAGCTGGGTGCCGAGGTCAAAGTGGTGCGCAACGACGAACTGACCATCGCCGAAATCGAAGCGCTGAATGCCGAGCGCATCGTGGTTTCCCCCGGGCCGTGCACGCCCACCGAGGCGGGCGTTTCCATCGACGCGATCAAGCACTTCGCCGGCAAACTGCCGATCCTCGGCGTCTGCCTCGGTCACCAGTCCATCGGCCAGGCCTTCGGCGGTGATGTAGTCCGCGCCCGCCAAGTCATGCACGGTAAGACTAGCCCGGTATTCCACGAGGACAAGGGCGTGTTTGCCGGCCTCAATCATCCGCTCACCGTTACCCGTTATCACTCGCTGATCGTCAAGCACGACAGCCTGCCCGATTGCCTCGAGCTGACCGCATGGACCCAGCACGATGACGGCTCGGTCGACGAGATCATGGGCCTGCGTCACAAGACCCTGAACATCGAGGGTGTGCAGTTCCACCCCGAATCGATCCTCACCGAGCAGGGTCATGAACTGTTTGCCAATTTCCTCAAACAAACCGGCGGCACGCGCTAAGGACTTCCCATGAATATCAAGACAGCCCTGAGCCGTATCGTCGAACACCTCGACCTCAGCACCGATGAAATGCGCGATGTGATGCGCGAAATCATGACCGGTCAGTGCACCGAAGCGCAGATCGGCGCGTTCATGATGGCCATGCGCATGAAGAGCGAGAGCATCGACGAAATCGTCGGCGCCGTGTCGGTGATGCGCGAGCTGGCCGATCAGGTCGAGCTGAAAACCCTCGACGGCGTCGTCGATGTGGTTGGCACCGGCGGTGACGGTGCGAATATCTTCAACGTATCGACCGCGTCTTCCTTTGTTGTCGCAGCGGCCGGTTGCACCGTGGCCAAGCACGGCAACCGCGCAGTGTCCGGCAAGAGCGGCAGTGCCGATCTGTTGGAAGCTGCCGGCATTTATCTGAACCTGACCCCGGTGCAGGTCGCGCGCTGCATCGACAACGTCGGCATCGGTTTCATGTTCGCCCAGACTCACCACAAAGCGATGAAGTACGCCGCCGGCCCGCGCCGCGAACTCGGCCTGCGCACGCTGTTCAACATGCTCGGCCCGCTTACGAATCCGGCCGGTGTGAAGCATCAGGTGGTCGGTGTGTTCACTCAGGCGCTGTGCCGGCCATTGGCCGAAGTCTTGCAAAGACTGGGCAGCAAACACGTTCTGGTCGTGCATTCGAAGGACGGCCTGGATGAGTTCAGCCTCGCCGCGCCGACCTTTGTCGCTGAATTGAAAAACAACGAAATCACTGAGTATTGGGTCGAACCGGAAGACCTCGGCATGAAGAGCCAGAGCCTGCACGGTCTATCGGTTGAAGGCCCGGAAGCGTCGCTGGCGCTGATCCGTGACGCCCTCGGCAAGCGCAAAACCGAAAACGGCCAGAAAGCTGCCGAGATGATTGTGCTCAATGCCGGTGCGGCGCTGTATGCCGCCGACCTCGCAAGCAGTCTGAAACAAGGTGTGGAGCTGGCGCACGACGCGCTGCACACCGGCCTCGCTCGGGAAAAACTCGAGGAGCTGGGTGCCTTTACCGCGGTATTCAAAGTGGAGAATGAAGGATGAGTGTACCGACGGTTCTGGAAAACATTCTGGCGCGCAAGGTTGAGGAAGTCGCCGAGCGCAGCGCTCGGGTCAGCCTGAGCGAGCTGGAAAGTCTGGCCAAGGCGGCCGATGCACCCCGTGGTTTTGCCCAGGCTTTGCTGGCGCAAGCGAAGAAGAAACAACCGGCCGTGATTGCCGAAATCAAAAAGGCTTCGCCGAGCAAAGGCGTGATCCGCGAAGACTTCGTGCCGGCAGACATTGCCAAGAGCTACGAAAAGGGTGGGGCCACCTGTCTGTCGGTGCTGACCGATATCGACTACTTCCAGGGCGCCGATGCCTACCTGCAACAGGCGCGCGCCGCCTGCAAATTGCCGGTGATCCGCAAGGATTTCATGATCGATCCGTACCAGATCGTTGAAGCCCGCGCGCTTGGCGCCGATTGCGTGTTGTTGATCGTCTCCGCCCTGGACGACGTGAAAATGGCCGAGCTGGCCGCCGTGGCCAAAGGCGTCGGTCTCGACGTCTTGGTGGAGGTGCACGACGGTGACGAGCTGGAGCGCGCGCTGAAGACCCTCGACACGCCGCTGGTCGGGGTCAACAACCGCAACCTGCACACATTCGACGTCAGTCTGGAAACCACCCTCGACCTGCTGCCGCGCATCCCGCGCGATCGCCTGGTGATCACCGAGAGCGGCATCCTCAATCGGGCCGACGTCGAGCTGATGGAAATCAGCGATGTGTACTCGTTCCTGGTCGGCGAAGCGTTCATGCGCGCGGAAAATCCGGGCATTGAATTGCAGCGCCTGTTCTTTCCGGAGCGTGGTGTGCCGATCAGTGGTTCGACCCTCGACTGACCGAGTCGACCTCATTCGCGAGCAGGCTCGCTCCCACATTTGGAATGCATTTCCCCCTGTGGGAGCGAGCCTGCTCGCGAAGGGGCGCTAAATTCCGCTAAAGAGATTCAATCTGCCGGAGCTCACCATGTCGCTGCCAACCCCGCTGACCATCGAATCCGGCCTGCAAGCCGAACAGGACTTGCTGGCCTCGGTCTGCGCCGGCGACGCCGAATTCGGCCTGCTGTTCTGGCAACCCACCGATCGCGCGCTGGTCATGCCGCGCCGCCTCAACCGTCTCCCGCATTTCGACCACGCCTGCGAAGTTTCCGCTGCTGCTGGCTGGCCGGTGCTGTTGCGTGAAACCGGCGGTGAGCCCGTCCCGCAATCCGCTGCGACCGTCAACATTGCCTTGGTATATGCCCCGCCTCGCAGCGAAGGCGATCTGAACCGCATCGAAACCGGCTACCGCCGCCTGTGCGATCCGATCTGTCAGTTGCTGGATGAGTTGGGTGGCACCTCGTCGGTCGGGGAAATCGACGGCGCATTCTGCGACGGCCGTTTCAACGTCAATCTCGACGGTCGCAAGATGGTCGGCACCGCCCAGCGCTGGCGCCAGAGTCAGGGCGGCCAGCGTCCGGTTGGCCTGGTGCATGGTGCGATGCTGATGGATGACGAGCGCGAAGCGATGGTTGCTGCGGTCAATCGCTTCAATGAAGCCTGCGGCCTGGATCAGCGGGTGAGGGCGCAAAGCCACATCGCCCTGCATGAGAAATTCAACGCGCCACAGGCATTGGCGCGTCTCGATGAATTGTTTCGTTTGATGCTGGCGCAGATTTACGTCTAGCGCGTGCCGAAGACCACCATGGTCTTGCCTTTCACATCGACCAGGTTGCGTTCTTCAAGATCCTTGAGCACGCGGCCGACCATCTCCCGTGAACAACCGACAATCCGGCCGATCTCCTGGCGGGTGACCTTGATCTGCATGCCGTCCGGGTGAGTCATGGCGTCCGGTTGTTTGCACAACTCCAGCAGGCAGCGGGCGACTCGGCCAGTGACATCGAAAAACGCCAGGTCGCCGACTTTGCGCGTGGTGTTACGCAGGCGTTGTGCGATTTGTCCGCTGAGGGCGTAAAGAATGTCTGGATCCTGCTGCGATAACTCGCGGAACTTGGCGTAACTGATTTCTGCGGTTTCACATTCAACCTTGGCACGCACCCAGGCGCTGCGTTCCTGCTCCTGACCTGCCTGCTCGAACAGACCCAGTTCGCCGAAGAAATCCCCGGCGTTCAGGTAAGCGATGATCATCTCGCGACCATCGTCGTCTTCGATGAGGATGGTGACCGAGCCTTTGATGATGAAAAACAGCGTGTCCGAGCGATCCCCGGCGCAGATGATATTGCTCTTGGCCGCATGACGCCGGCGCTGGCAATGCATCAACAGCTTGTCGATGTTCTTGATTTTGGGTGTGGGGGTAATAGCAACCATGGTTGTATCCCGAAAAGACTGCACGGTGATGTTTGAGTTTTTATGAGGCGCTGAAGGCGGTCGCTACAGAGCTGACGAATTGGCGCCAGCGAATTGGCGCCAGCTTACCAGACACTTCGTCGAGAATTCGAGAAATTACCTACAGCCAGAAAGCATCCGTCCTAGGACGTCGTTCCTGTCGGGACAAAGCGCTGTGCTAAGCTGGCGACCCTTTTTTTACAGTGGAGTCTGGGCGATGAAGGCACGCATCCAATGGGCTGGCGAAGCCATGTTCCTCGGCGAATCCGGCAGCGGTCATGTCGTGGTAATGGACGGCCCGCCAGATGCCGGTGGCCGTAACCTCGGGGTTCGCCCGATGGAAATGCTCTTGCTGGGTGTCGGCGGTTGCAGCAACTTCGACGTGGTCAGCATCCTGAAGAAGTCGCGCCAGGCCGTTGAAAGCTGTGAAGCCTTCCTTGATGCCGAGCGTGCGACTGAAGATCCCAAGGTGTTTACCAAGATCCACATGCACTTCGTGGTCAAGGGCCGGGGCCTGAAGGAAGCTCAGGTCAAGCGCGCCATCGAGCTGTCGGCCGAGAAGTATTGCTCGGCGTCGATCATGCTCGGCGCGGCTGGCGTGGCAATCACCCACGATTATGAAATCGTCGAACTCGGCTGAACCGACATTCAACTATCATAAAAGCAGTGCAGACTCTGGCGATCCCCCGCTGACGTCTGCATAATGCGCCACTTTTTTCAGGGCAGTGATCGGTCAGCCGACGGGTCATCCGCCTGAACAGATAACCAAAATCGCCATCGCGAAGAGGTGTTAACCGTCCTACGCAGGTGCGTTGTTCGCACTTGACGGGCATGCTTGATCACGCGGCCGCGCCGCATACATAGAGAGTTTTTAACGGTGAAAAGCAAACTCAAGCTCCACGGGTTCAATAACCTGACAAAGACCTTGAGCTTCAACATCTATGACATCTGCTACGCGGAGACCCCGCAAGACCAGCAGGCTTACGTCGAGTACATCAATCAAGAGTACAACGCGAAACGCCTGACGCAGATTCTCACAGAAGTTGTCGAGATCATTGGTGCCAACATCCTGAACATCGCCAGTCAGGACTATGAACCCCAGGGCGCCAGCGTCACGATTCTGATTTCGGAAGAGCCGGTAACCCCGACTGACAGCCAGATCGAAGAATCGCCGGGCCCGTTGCCCGAAATCATTCTGGCCCACCTCGACAAGAGCCACATCACGGTGCACACCTATCCGGAAATCCATCCGGACGACGGTATTGCAACGTTCCGTGTGGATATCGACGTGTCGACCTGTGGTGTCATTTCACCGCTCAAAGCGCTCAACTTCCTCATTCACCAGTTCGATTCGGACATCGTGACCGTGGATTACCGTGTGCGCGGTTTCACCCGTGACGTTGAAGGCAACAAGCACTTCATCGACCACGAGATCAACTCGATCCAGAACTACCTCTCCGAAGACACTCGCGACGCGTACCAGATGACCGACGTGAACGTGTATCAGGAAAACCTGTTCCACACCAAAATGCTGCTGAAGAACTTCGAACTGGACAACTACCTGTTCGGCGACGCCACCAGCAACCTCTCGCCCGAGCAACGTGCCCAGGTGACCGACCGTGTGAAACACGAAATGCTGGAAATCTTCTACGCGCGCAACATGCCGACCTAAGATTCCCGGAAACAAAAAAGGCGACCTCCTGGTCGCCTTTTTCATGCTTCAGACAAAACCCCTGTGGGAGCGAGCCTGCTCGCGAAGAGGTCATCAGCACCGACACGGATCTCAGATCCGATAAGTACTCTTGGTCATCACCTTCGCCAACAAACTCATGCCGAACTTCACTGGCGCCGGAAAACGAAACCCGCCCGCATCCAGGGCACTTTCCGCATGGTGTTCTTCATCGATGCGCATCTGCTCAAGAATTGCCCGGGACTTCTCGTCCTCGGCCGGCAATTGCTCCAGATGTTCGTTCAAGTGTTTGCAGACCTGATGCTCGGTCGCCGCAACGAAACCAAGGCTAACCTTGTCGCTGATCAGTCCGGCCACCGCGCCGATACCGAACGACATGCCGTAAAACAGTGGATTCAGCACGCTGGTGTGGCTGCCCAACTGATGGATGCGCTGCTCGCACCAGACCAGATGGTCGATCTCTTCTTCAGCCGCGTGCTCCATGGCTGCGCGTACCTGCGGCAACTTGGCGGTCAGCGCCTGCCCCTGATACAGCGCCTGGGCGCAGACTTCGCCGGTGTGGTTGATGCGCATCAGGCCGGCGACGTGGCGAGTGTCTTCATCGCTCATCTGCGTATCCGGCTGCAGAATCGCTGGCGACGGGCGGTACGGCTGGCCACTGAAGGGCAACAGAGTGCGCATCGCGGCATCGGCTTGCAGCAGCAGACGGTCTATGGGCGAGTAGTGACGTTGGGTAGTCATGCTGACCTCCGGGAAGAATCTCGGCGGCCAGTTTAACCGAATCGGCCGGCGAGGGTTTGCGCTGGGTCACTTGCTGCGCGGTCAGGCTTTTTTGTGGGAGCGAGCCTGCTCGAGAAAGCGGATTATCGGATACTGAAGTGTTGAATGTATCGGCGCCTTCGCGAGCAGGCTCGCTCCCACAGTTGGTTGTCGCCAGTCAGCCCGGCGGCCAGTTCATCTGGCGCTGACCCAGCACGTGCATATGAATGTGATAGACAGTCTGCCCACCAAGTTCATTGCAGTTCATCACCACGCGGAAGCCCTCTTCGCAACCCAGTTCCAGCGCCAGACGCTGCGCGGTGAACAGGATGTGCCCGGCCAGCGCCTTGTCGTCTTCGGTCAGGTCGTTGAGCGTGCGCACCGGTTTTTTCGGGATTACCAGAAAGTGCACCGGAGCCTGGGGGGCGATGTCGTGGAAGGCCAGAACCTGGTCGTCCTCGTAAATGATCTTCGCCGGGATTTCCCGGTTGATGATCTTGGTGAACAGAGTATCCACTGCTGTTTCTCCGTTGAGTTGGGCTGAATCGAGTGTACCGCTTCGAAGTCGTCTTCCTAGCGGGGGCAGTAAGCTTTGTTGACCATGCCGACAATCGTCCGGTTAAGCCAGCGCGAACCCAGCCGCGGCAGGAACGCCAGCCAGCGATTGCGTCGTCCCGGAATGATGATGGCGCGGTTTTTATCTAGTGCGCGTACGGCATGCAGTGCCACTTCTTCCGGACTCATCAGCGAGTGGCTGCTTTCGATCTTTTCGCTACTCATCTGTGCGGTACGGAAGAACGGTGTGCGCGTCGGGCCGGGGCACAGCACCGAAACTTTCACGCCGCTTTGTTTGAGCTCCACGCGCAGGGCTTCGGAAAAATGCAGCACATAGGCTTTGCTGGCGTAGTACGTGCTCATCCATGGGCCGGGGCTGTACGCAGCCACCGAGGCGACATTGAGGATCTGCCCGCCACCCAGCAGCGCCATGCTGTTGCCCACCGCATGACAGAGGCGGGTGAGGGCGAGAATGTTGACCTCGATGAGGTCCTGCTCGGTCATCCAGTCCTGCGCGAGGAATGGCCCGCAAGTGCCGATGCCGGCGCAGTTGACCAGTAGATCGATCTGCCGGTCACCTTCTTCGAGCTCCAGCAAAAAACCGGAAAGGCGCAAAGGTTCGCCGAGATCGCAGGCGCGAAACAATACTTCGACATCGAAGCGCTGGGTCAGCTCGATGGCGATACTTTCCAGCTGATCACGCTGCCGTGCCACCAGAATCAGGCTGCGGCCGCGCCGGGCCAGTGCTTCGGCCATGGCCAGGCCGATGCCGCTGGAAGCACCGGTGATCAGAGCGTAACGGGTCATGCAGTTCTCCATCGCAACAGCTCCGCGCCGGCGACGCGATTGTCGCGGCAGGGAGCGCTGTTCATTCTTGCGCAGAGTCTACAGGGGCCTGCGCCGGTTCGGCTGCCTCGTCGGCGGAAATCACTGGCGGTTCGACGACCTCAACTTCGTCGGTGGTCACCGCGCCGCTGTCATAGCTGCTCTCCAGATTGCTTTCATATTCTTCCTGCACAGCCGAGAAGCCGCCAAGAAGGCCTCCGGCAAAAATCAGTGCGAAGAATACGATCCATAACGAGCACAGCACTTTGACCGCCGTGCTGTTCGGCGGTGGTGGCGGGCCATAGCGGTTGGCGCCGGCATTGCCGGGTACGACCATCATCACCAGAGGGAAAAAACTGCCGACGAACGGCACCAGATTCAACAACCACAGCCAGCCCGACCAGCCGATATCGTGCAGGCGCTGAACGCTGAACAGAATGCTGACGATCATGAAACCGAGGAACAGGAAGACCGCCAGAATGCCGCCGAGGATCAGGCCGGTGGTTGAATCGCCACTGACCAGACCCAAGGCAATCAAGGCAAACACACCGACGATGGGCAGGGTCACCAGGCTCAGGACCATGGTCCAGGCGAGAAAGCGCAGGCGACCGATCCGGCCTTCGACGCTGAATGGCTTGAGCGTGGCGAATGGCGGCAGAGCTTCACCGACATTGGCGCGCGGTGGGGCGTAAGGCGAGTCCGGTTCCGCCACCGCTGCAGGGTTATCGTGGACATCCGCCAGATTCAGCTCGATGGCGGTTTCCGCTTCGATCCGCGCATCGATCCCGGTTTTGTTCAATGCCTGCAGATACGTCTGGGCATCGCTGTGGGACAGATCACGTTTGAGGGCGACGGTGCGGCCACTGAACAGGCGCTCGATGGCGGCCACATCGCTTTTGAACAGATCCGCCAGATTCAGTTTGGCGGTGGTGAGGTCGACGCCGGGCTGCAGCGCGCCGTCGAAGACGATCTTGTAACGGGTGTCGCTCATGGCCGAGGCATCCTTGTCGCGATTGGGTTTGCAGTAGTCAGTTCAAGGCCAGTCTGACAGCGACTGGCCGGGGGTATTGCTCAGCGCGGCCAGCGTTCCGGCAGCTGTGCGGCGCGCGCCTGAGCCTGACGATATTCTGCATCGAGCCGCGCAATCAACTGATCCACGCTTGGCAGGTCACCAATCTGGCCAACACCCTGGCCCGCCGACCACACGGTCTTCCAGGCTTTGGCTTCATCGTTGATCGGCTTGAGCTTGTCGCCGAAGTTCACCTCGCCCTTGCCTTGCAGTGCCGCCATGTCGAAACCGGCCGCCTCCAGGCTCTGGCGCATGAAACTGGCCGGCACTCCCGACACTGCTGGAGTATGAATGATGTCGGCAGCCTTGGCTGTCAGCAGCATGTCTTTGTAGGCGTCAGGCGCGTGACTTTCTGTGGTGCCGATAAATCGCGTACCGAAGTAGGCCAAATCCGCGCCGAGCAGTTGCGCGGCGAGAATCTCATGGCCGTGGTTCAGACATCCTGCAAGCAAGAGTGTCTTGTCGAAGAACTCACGGATCTCGGCAATCAGCGCAAACGGGCTCCAGGTACCAGCATGCCCGCCGGCACCGGCCGCAACGGCAATGAGCCCGTCGACACCGGCTTCAGCGGCTTTCTCGGCATGGCGCCGCGTGGTCACGTCGTGAAACACCAGACCGCCATAGCTGTGCACCGCGTCGACCAGTTCCTTCACCGCGCCGAGACTGGTGATCACGATCGGCACCTTATGCTCCACGCAGATGTCCAGATCCGCCTGCAGGCGCGGATTGCTGTGGTGAACAATCAGGTTCACCGCATAAGGGGCCGGATTATCCAGCGTCGCCAGGCCCGCTTCGATCTGTTCCAGCCAAGCCTTGAACCCACTGCTTTCGCGTTGGTTCAGCGCCGGAAAGCTGCCGACCACACCATTGCGGCAGCAGGCGAGCACCAGTTCCGGATTGGAGATCAGGAACATCGGTGCCGCCACCACGGGCAGACGCAGACGTTGTTCGAGCAAAGCGGGCAGCGACATTGTGAACACCCCGAAGATTTTTATTGATTGAAGTTAGAACGGCTTGACCACGACCAGAATTACGATAGCCAGCAATATCAGAACCGGCACTTCATTGAACCAGCGATAAAAGACATGGCTGCGGGTGTTTTCGCCACGGGCAAAGCGTTTGACCTGCGCGCCGCACATGTGGTGGTAGCCGATCAGCAATACGACCAGGGTCAGTTTGGCGTGGATCCAGCCGCCCTGGCTGAAAAGGCTAGGGTTGAGGTAGATCAGCCAGCCACCGAAGATCAGCGTGGCGATCATCGCCGGGCCCATGATGCCGCGATACAGCTTGCGCTCCATGACGCTGAAGCGTTCCTGGCTGATCGTGTCTGCGCTTTGCGCGTGGTAAACGAACAGGCGCGGCAAGTAGAACAGTCCGGCAAACCAGCAGACGACGCTGACAATGTGAAACGCTTTGAGCCATAGATAGAGCATTTTTGGGTATTCCCTCATTCACGGTAGCCAGATAGTAGAGGCTTGAGCGTCCGCGCGTCACCTTGGCGGTTGTCGCAGGCGCGCGCGGCCCCTATTATCGACGGCTTTCCAGTGGGTTCGTTGAGGGCAGGTTTATGGTCAAGGTCGGTATCGTCGGCGGCACGGGTTACACCGGTGTCGAACTGCTGCGTCTGTTGGCACAGCATCCGCAGGCAGAAGTGGTCGTCATCACTTCCCGATCCGAGGCCGGTCTGGCCGTGGCTGACATGTACCCGAACCTGCGCGGTCACTATGACGGGCTGGCGTTCAGCGTGCCGGACGTGAAAACCCTTGGCGCCTGCGATGTGGTTTTCTTCGCCACGCCACACGGTGTGGCTCACGCCTTGGCAGGCGAGCTGCTGGCGGCGGGCACCAAGGTCATCGACCTGTCCGCCGACTTCCGTCTGCAAGACGCTGATGAATGGGCCAAGTGGTACGGCCAGCCGCACGGCGCACCGGAATTGCTGGACGAAGCGGTCTATGGTCTGCCGGAAGTCAATCGCGAGCAGATCAAGAAAGCGCGCCTGATCGCGGTACCGGGTTGCTATCCGACCGCAACGCAATTGGGTTTTCTCCCATTGCTGGAAGCAGGTCTGGCTGACGCATCGCGTTTGATCGCCGACTGCAAATCCGGTGTCAGTGGTGCCGGGCGTGGTGCGGCTGTAGGTTCTTTGTACTCCGAGACGTCGGAAAGCATGAAGGCCTACGCGGTAAAAGGTCATCGCCACCTGCCGGAAATTCGCCAGGGCCTGCGTCGCGCGGCGGGCAAGGATGTCGGCCTGACCTTCGTCCCGCACCTGACGCCGATGATTCGCGGTATTCACTCCACGCTCTATGCGACCGTAGTCGATCGCTCGGTGGATCTGCAGGCGCTGTTCGAAAAGCGCTACGCCAACGAACCGTTCGTCGATGTAATGCCAGCCGGCAGCCATCCGGAAACCCGTAGCGTGCGCGGCGCCAACGTGTGCCGCATCGCCGTGCATCGTCCACAGGATGGCGATCTGGTGGTGGTACTCTCGGTGATTGACAACCTGGTCAAGGGCGCCTCGGGCCAGGCGGTGCAGAACATGAACATTCTGTTCGGACTGGATGAGCGCTTCGGTCTGTCACACGCCGGTATGCTGCCGTAACGGCCGTCACAGGTCAGGCGCCGCAAGCTTGAAGCTCACCGCTTGAAGCTTGCAGCTGCCTTTCTAATAGTTGACCAATTTTCTAGGACAAGCGGATAATGCGCGTCATCACGCATTATGGCGGCGTAACGCCGGGAGATAGTCAGCATGAGCGTCGAATCCTTCACCCCCACGGCTTTGCAATTCACTCAAGGTGCTGCGCACAAGGTGAAGAGCCTGGTCGATGAAGAGGGGAATGATCGCTTGAAGCTGCGCGTATTTGTTACGGGCGGCGGTTGTTCAGGGTTTCAATACGGTTTCACCTTCGATGAAGACGTGGCTGATGACGACACCATTGTCGAGCGCGAAGGCGTGAGTCTGGTGGTTGATCCGATGAGTTTCCAGTACCTGGCCGGCGCGGAGGTGGACTACCAGGAAGGTCTGGAAGGTTCACGCTTCGTGATCAAGAACCCGAACGCGACAACGACTTGTGGTTGCGGGTCGTCGTTCTCGATCTGATCGCGCTTTACAGCACACAACAAAACGCCGCAGAGCCTTTCGGTTCTGCGGCGTTTTTGTTTCTGAAGGTTATGCCGGGTAGATGGCGCCGAGTACGCGCAGGCCGCGAGCGCCGGTGACGCTTGGCCGATTGGCGGCGATGCCTTCCAGGCAGCAATGGGCGAGCCAGGCGAAGGCCATGGCTTCCACCCAATCCGGATCAACCCCGTGAGTTGCGGTGCTGGCGACTTGGGTATTTGGCAGCAGGTCCGCCAGACGTTTCATCAGCGTGGCGTTGTGCGCGCCGCCGCCACAGACCAGCAGTTCCTGAGTGCCCGATTGAGCGCTTTGTAGCGACTCGACGATGGTCAGCGCCGTAAGTTCGAGCAGCGTGGCCTGAACGTCTTCGGCAGCGAAAGTCGGCAGACGCGATAGATGCTGTTCCAGCCATGGCAGATTGAAGACTTCCCGGCCCGTACTTTTCGGGCCTTTGGTCACGAAGAACGGGTCGCTTAGCAGTGCCTTGAGCAGGGTTGGTTCAACCTTGCCGGTTGCAGCCCATTTGCCATCCCGGTCATAGTTCTCGCCACGTTGCCGGTGAATCCAGGCGTCCATCAGAACATTTCCCGGGCCGCAGTCGAAACCGGCTACAGGTTTGTTCGGCTCAATCAGGCTGAGATTGCTGAATCCGCCGACATTCAAGACTGCCTGGTTACCAGTACGCTCTTCAAACAAAGCTTCGTGAAAGGCTGGTACCAGAGGCGCACCTTGGCCACCCGCTGCGACATCGCGGCTGCGGAAATCACCGACGACGGTAATACCGGTCAACTCAGTCAGCAGGGCTGGATTACCGATCTGCACGGTAAACCCGCGCGCCGGCTCATGGCGAATGGTCTGACCGTGGCTGCCGATAGCGCGGATTGCTTCGGGCTTGAGTTGTTGCTGCGCGAGGAGGGTGTGAATGCCCGACGCGGCAAGTTCGACCCAGTGTTGCTGGGCAATCGCCGAGCGGGCGATCTCGTCGGGGCCGCTGGCGCACAAGCCAAGCAGCTCGGCGCGCAGGGAGTCAGGCATTGGCAGGTAGTGGGTGGCGATCAGTTTGATCGCCGAGGTCTGCTCGATCAGGGCGATGTCCAGCCCGTCGAGACTGGTTCCGGACATCACACCGATATACAGGGCCATGGCTTAGCGCTTGCTCGAAGCCAGCATGGTGGCCTTCTCTTGATCCATGCGCGCCATCAGTGGCTGGCTCTGCGCGAGGAAGCGCGCGCGTTCGGACTTGGCGATCGGATCGGCCATTGGCAGCTTCTGGCCCAGCGGATCGACGTGAACGCCGTTGACCTGGAACTCATAGTGCAAATGCGGGCCGGTGGACAGTCCGGTGGTGCCGATATAGCCAATGACTTGACCTTGCTTGACGCTGCCACCGGTTTTCACGCCTTTGGCAAAGCCTTGCATATGGCCATAGAGCGTACGGTAAGTGTTGCCGTGCTGAATGATCACAGTGTTGCCGTAACCACCACGACGACCGGCCAGCAACACTTTGCCGTCACCGGCAGCCTTGATCGGCGTGCCTCGCGGCGCTGCGTAGTCGACACCTTTGTGGGCGCGGATCTTGTTGAGGATCGGGTGCTTGCGGCCCATGGAAAACTTCGAGCTGATGCGGGCGAAGTCAACAGGGGTGCGGATGAAGGCCTTGCGCATGCTGTTGCCATCGGCAGTGTAATAGCTGCTGTTGCCTTGTTTGTTGGTGTAGCGAACGGCGGTGTAAGTCTTGCCGCGGTTGGTGAAGCGCGCCGACAGGATCGGGCCGGTGCCGACGGCCTTGCCGTTGATGACTTTCTGCTCGTAGATCACATCGAATTCATCGCCCTGACGAATGTCCTGCGCGAAATCGATGTCGTAGCCAAAGACACTGGCCATGTCCATGGTCATGCTGTGAGAAAGGCCGGCGCGGGCTGCGGACTGCGACAGTGAGCTGTTGATGACACCGTGGACGTAGGCAGTGCGAACAGTTGGCTTGGCAGTCACTCGGTTGAACGAATAACCCTTGTCATTCTTGGTCAGGGTGATGGTTTCAACGTCGCTGACCTTGCTGTGCAGGCTGGTCAACTGGCCTTCCGGACTCAGTTCGAACTCGAGTTTCTGGCCACGCTTGAGCTGGCTGAACTGTTTGGCTTGCTTGTCGCTTGCCAGTACTTCGTGCACGGAGGCTGCAGGCAGACCGACTTTTTCAAACAGGGTAGACAGCGTATCGCCTTTGGAAACCACGACTTCACGGTGCCCAGGCTCTTTCGGTTTCTCAGCAGGCGCCACAGGTGCTGGCGCGGTTTCAGCGGTTTGCGCGGCGTTTTCGTCGCTGTTTTCGATTTGGGCGAACGGCGAAGCTGCGGGCTCGTTTGTGGCTTGAGCCGCATCGGCAGCGTCTTGATCTTGTGTCAGTTGTTCAGCAGGACTTTCCAGTTCAAGACTCAGAGTCGTCTTTTTGGCTTCAACATCGCTGGAGGGAAATACCAGCAGCGCCAGGCTGAGAAGGGCGGCGATTCCACTTGCGGCGAGCAGGTGGGTCTTCGGGTAAAGCGGGGGCGCTTTAGACGGTTCTGTGGTCATAGGTAATTTTTGACTTTGAAATAGATGAATTGGAAAAGATGAATGACATGATGAAGATGAAATAACTGTATAAAATATAACCAAATCATCGCTGAAGCAAGTCTACAGACCTCGGGTCTGTGGATTGGTGTCCGTGCGCCGGGCAAAACTTGTAATTGGTGCGCGTTCTTGTATGGTTGGTTCCCTTTGAATCTGAGCCTTGCGGGTCTGTTATGAAGTCGGTTGAAGAGCAGCTAGCGCTGATTAAACGTGGTGCGGAAGAACTGTTGGTCGAGTCCGAGCTGGTCGAGAAGCTCAAGCGCGGCCAACCGCTGCGTATCAAGGCTGGTTTCGATCCAACCGCTCCGGATCTGCATCTGGGTCATACGGTGCTTATTAATAAGCTGCGCCAGTTCCAGGAGCTGGGGCACCAGGTCATCTTCCTTATAGGTGACTTCACCGGGATGATCGGCGATCCAAGTGGCAAAAGCGCAACGCGTCCACCGCTGACGCGTGAACAGGTTCTGGAAAATGCTGAGACTTACAAGACTCAGGTTTTCAAAATCCTTGATCCGGCGAAAACCGAAGTTGCCTTCAACTCCACTTGGATGGACAAGATGGGGCCGGCGGATTTCATTCGCCTGACTTCGCAATACACGGTCGCTCGCATGCTTGAGCGCGATGACTTCGACAAGCGCTACACCACCAACCAGCCAATCGCTATTCACGAATTCCTCTATCCGCTGGTTCAGGGTTATGACTCGGTCGCGCTGCGCGCCGATGTCGAGCTGGGCGGTACCGATCAGAAATTCAACCTGCTGATGGGGCGTGAGTTGCAGCGTGGGTATGGTCAGGAGGCACAGTGCATTCTGACGATGCCATTGCTGGAAGGTCTGGATGGCGTGAAGAAGATGTCCAAGTCGCTGGGCAACTATGTCGGTATCCAGGAAGCACCAGGCGTCATGTACAGCAAGCTGGTTTCCATCCCGGATGCGCTGATGTGGCGTTACTTCGAGTTGCTCAGCTTTCGCTCGATGGATGAGATCAACGCCTTCCGGGCTGACGTCGAAGCTGGAGCGAATCCACGCGACATCAAAATCAAGCTGGCTGAAGAGATCGTTGCGCGCTTCCATGGTGAAGAGGCTGCGGCGAATGCTCACCGAGGCGCCGGCAACCGCATGAAGGATGGCGAGCTTCCAGATGACTTGCCTGAGATCGAACTGTCTTCGGTTGAGGATATGCCGATCGCTGCCGTCCTTAATAAGGCAGGCCTGGTTAAGAACTCGGCGGCGGCGCGTGATCTGTTGGCGGCGGGCGGAGTCCGGGTCGATGGCGAAGTGGTTGATCGCTCCTTTATATATGTACTGGGCACGACTCACGTTTGTCAGGCCGGCAAGAAGGCTTTTGCGCGTATTACGCTGAAATCTGAATAAAGTTGAAATTGGGGGTTGACGGCGAATTCTAGAAGTCTATAATTCGCCCCACTTCCGGCGCGGTCGAAACGGAAAACTGCTTGAGATTCAAAGAGTTGCGCGGTTTTCGACAGTGGCTTGCTTCAGATCATCGAAGTCTGGAAGGAGTTGAAAGAGCGGTGATGTTTGGCTCTTTTGACGGTTCGATCTTCTCGGTCGAAAGCGGAGAAAAAGAGGTGTTGACAGCAGCGATTAACGCTGTAGAATTCTCCTCCCGCTAACGAGAGATCGGAAGCGCAAGTGGTTGAAGTTGTTGAAGAATTCTTCGAAAGCTTCTGAAAATAATCACTTGACAGCAAATGAGGCTGCTGTAGAATGCGCGCCTCGGTTGAGACGAAAGGTCTTAACCAACCGCTCTTTAACAACTGAATCAAGCAATTCGTGTGGGTGCTTGTGCAGTCAGACTGATAGTCAACAAGATTATCAGCATCACAAGTTACTCCGCGAGAAATCAAAGATGTAACCAACGATTGCTGAGCCAAGTTTAGGGTTTCTTAAAAACCCAAAGATGTTTGAACTGAAGAGTTTGATCATGGCTCAGATTGAACGCTGGCGGCAGGCCTAACACATGCAAGTCGAGCGGATGAGAGGAGCTTGCTCCTGGATTCAGCGGCGGACGGGTGAGTAATGCCTAGGAATCTGCCTGGTAGTGGGGGACAACGTTTCGAAAGGAACGCTAATACCGCATACGTCCTACGGGAGAAAGCAGGGGACCTTCGGGCCTTGCGCTATCAGATGAGCCTAGGTCGGATTAGCTAGTTGGTGAGGTAATGGCTCACCAAGGCGACGATCCGTAACTGGTCTGAGAGGATGATCAGTCACACTGGAACTGAGACACGGTCCAGACTCCTACGGGAGGCAGCAGTGGGGAATATTGGACAATGGGCGAAAGCCTGATCCAGCCATGCCGCGTGTGTGAAGAAGGTCTTCGGATTGTAAAGCACTTTAAGTTGGGAGGAAGGGTTGTAGATTAATACTCTGCAATTTTGACGTTACCGACAGAATAAGCACCGGCTAACTCTGTGCCAGCAGCCGCGGTAATACAGAGGGTGCAAGCGTTAATCGGAATTACTGGGCGTAAAGCGCGCGTAGGTGGTTTGTTAAGTTGGATGTGAAATCCCCGGGCTCAACCTGGGAACTGCATCCAAAACTGGCAAGCTAGAGTATGGTAGAGGGTGGTGGAATTTCCTGTGTAGCGGTGAAATGCGTAGATATAGGAAGGAACACCAGTGGCGAAGGCGACCACCTGGACTGATACTGACACTGAGGTGCGAAAGCGTGGGGAGCAAACAGGATTAGATACCCTGGTAGTCCACGCCGTAAACGATGTCAACTAGCCGTTGGGAGCCTTGAGCTCTTAGTGGCGCAGCTAACGCATTAAGTTGACCGCCTGGGGAGTACGGCCGCAAGGTTAAAACTCAAATGAATTGACGGGGGCCCGCACAAGCGGTGGAGCATGTGGTTTAATTCGAAGCAACGCGAAGAACCTTACCAGGCCTTGACATCCAATGAACTTTCCAGAGATGGATTGGTGCCTTCGGGAGCATTGAGACAGGTGCTGCATGGCTGTCGTCAGCTCGTGTCGTGAGATGTTGGGTTAAGTCCCGTAACGAGCGCAACCCTTGTCCTTAGTTACCAGCACGTAATGGTGGGCACTCTAAGGAGACTGCCGGTGACAAACCGGAGGAAGGTGGGGATGACGTCAAGTCATCATGGCCCTTACGGCCTGGGCTACACACGTGCTACAATGGTCGGTACAAAGGGTTGCCAAGCCGCGAGGTGGAGCTAATCCCATAAAACCGATCGTAGTCCGGATCGCAGTCTGCAACTCGACTGCGTGAAGTCGGAATCGCTAGTAATCGCGAATCAGAATGTCGCGGTGAATACGTTCCCGGGCCTTGTACACACCGCCCGTCACACCATGGGAGTGGGTTGCACCAGAAGTAGCTAGTCTAACCTTCGGGGGGACGGTTACCACGGTGTGATTCATGACTGGGGTGAAGTCGTAACAAGGTAGCCGTAGGGGAACCTGCGGCTGGATCACCTCCTTAATCGACGACATCAGCTGCTGCATGAGCTCCCACACGAATTGCTTGATTCATTGAAGAAGACGATAGAAGCAGCTTTAAGCTCCAAGCTGATAGCTCTGAGCTAACAGTTACAAGCTCGAAATTGGGTCTGTAGCTCAGTTGGTTAGAGCGCACCCCTGATAAGGGTGAGGTCGGCAGTTCGAATCTGCCCAGACCCACCAATTTTGTTATGGGGCCATAGCTCAGCTGGGAGAGCGCCTGCCTTGCACGCAGGAGGTCAGCGGTTCGATCCCGCTTGGCTCCACCATAAACTGCTTCGAAGTTTGAGAGTTTAGAAATGAATATTCGTACTGAATATTGATTTCTAGTCTTTTGATTAGATCGTTCTTTAAAAATTTGGGTATGTGATAGAAAGATAGACTGAACGTTACTTTCACTGGTAACGGATCAGGCTAAGGTAAAATTTGTGAGTTCTCTTAGTTGAGAAATTCGAATTTTCGGCGAATGTCGTCTTCACAGTATAACCAGATTGCTTGGGGTTGTATGGTCAAGTGAAGAAGCGCATACGGTGGATGCCTTGGCAGTCAGAGGCGATGAAAGACGTGGTAGCCTGCGAAAAGCTTCGGGGAGTCGGCAAACAGACTTTGATCCGGAGATGTCTGAATGGGGGAACCCAGCCATCATAAGATGGTTATCTTGTACTGAATACATAGGTGCAAGAGGCGAACCAGGGGAACTGAAACATCTAAGTACCCTGAGGAAAAGAAATCAACCGAGATTCCCTTAGTAGTGGCGAGCGAACGGGGACTAGCCCTTAAGTGGCTTTGAGATTAGCGGAACGCTCTGGAAAGTGCGGCCATAGTGGGTGATAGCCCTGTACGCGAAAATCTCTTGGTCATGAAATCGAGTAGGACGGAGCACGAGAAACTTTGTCTGAATATGGGGGGACCATCCTCCAAGGCTAAATACTACTGACTGACCGATAGTGAACTAGTACCGTGAGGGAAAGGCGAAAAGAACCCCGGAGAGGGGAGTGAAATAGATCCTGAAACCGTATGCGTACAAGCAGTGGGAGCAGACTTTGTTCTGTGACTGCGTACCTTTTGTATAATGGGTCAGCGACTTATTTTCAGTGGCGAGCTTAACCGAATAGGGGAGGCGTAGCGAAAGCGAGTCTTAATAGGGCGTCTAGTCGCTGGGAATAGACCCGAAACCGGGCGATCTATCCATGGGCAGGTTGAAGGTTAGGTAACACTGACTGGAGGACCGAACCGACTACCGTTGAAAAGTTAGCGGATGACCTGTGGATCGGAGTGAAAGGCTAATCAAGCTCGGAGATAGCTGGTTCTCCTCGAAAGCTATTTAGGTAGCGCCTCATGTATCACTGTAGGGGGTAGAGCACTGTTTCGGCTAGGGGGTCATCCCGACTTACCAAACCGATGCAAACTCCGAATACCTACAAGTGCCGAGCATGGGAGACACACGGCGGGTGCTAACGTCCGTCGTGAAAAGGGAAACAACCCAGACCGTCAGCTAAGGTCCCAAAGTTATGGTTAAGTGGGAAACGATGTGGGAAGGCTTAGACAGCTAGGAGGTTGGCTTAGAAGCAGCCACCCTTTAAAGAAAGCGTAATAGCTCACTAGTCGAGTCGGCCTGCGCGGAAGATGTAACGGGGCTCAAACCATACACCGAAGCTACGGGTATCACCTTCGGGTGATGCGGTAGAGGAGCGTTCTGTAAGCCTGTGAAGGTGAGTTGAGAAGCTTGCTGGAGGTATCAGAAGTGCGAATGCTGACATGAGTAACGACAATGGGTGTGAAAAACACCCACGCCGAAAGACCAAGGTTTCCTGCGCAACGTTAATCGACGCAGGGTTAGTCGGTCCCTAAGGCGAGGCTGAAAAGCGTAGTCGATGGAAAACAGGTTAATATTCCTGTACTTCTGGTTATTGCGATGGAGGGACGGAGAAGGCTAGGCCAGCTTGGCGTTGGTTGTCCAAGTTTAAGGTGGTAGGCTGAGATCTTAGGTAAATCCGGGATCTTAAGGCCGAGAGCTGATGACGAGTTACCCTTTGGGTGACGAAGTGGTTGATGCCATGCTTCCAAGAAAAGCTTCTAAGCTTCAGATAACCAGGAACCGTACCCCAAACCGACACAGGTGGTTGGGTAGAGAATACCAAGGCGCTTGAGAGAACTCGGGTGAAGGAACTAGGCAAAATGGCACCGTAACTTCGGGAGAAGGTGCGCCGGTGAGGGTGAAGGACTTGCTCCGTAAGCTCATGCCGGTCGAAGATACCAGGCCGCTGCGACTGTTTATTAAAAACACAGCACTCTGCAAACACGAAAGTGGACGTATAGGGTGTGACGCCTGCCCGGTGCCGGAAGGTTAATTGATGGGGTTAGCTAACGCGAAGCTCTTGATCGAAGCCCCGGTAAACGGCGGCCGTAACTATAACGGTCCTAAGGTAGCGAAATTCCTTGTCGGGTAAGTTCCGACCTGCACGAATGGCGTAACGATGGCGGCGCTGTCTCCACCCGAGACTCAGTGAAATTGAAATCGCTGTGAAGATGCAGTGTATCCGCGGCTAGACGGAAAGACCCCGTGAACCTTTACTATAGCTTTGCACTGGACTTTGAATTTGCTTGTGTAGGATAGGTGGGAGGCTTTGAAGCGTGGACGCCAGTTCGCGTGGAGCCATCCTTGAAATACCACCCTGGCAACTTTGAGGTTCTAACTCAGGTCCGTTATCCGGATCGAGGACAGTGTATGGTGGGTAGTTTGACTGGGGCGGTCTCCTCCTAAAGAGTAACGGAGGAGTACGAAGGTGCGCTCAGACCGGTCGGAAATCGGTCGTAGAGTATAAAGGCAAAAGCGCGCTTGACTGCGAGACAGACACGTCGAGCAGGTACGAAAGTAGGTCTTAGTGATCCGGTGGTTCTGTATGGAAGGGCCATCGCTCAACGGATAAAAGGTACTCCGGGGATAACAGGCTGATACCGCCCAAGAGTTCATATCGACGGCGGTGTTTGGCACCTCGATGTCGGCTCATCACATCCTGGGGCTGAAGCCGGTCCCAAGGGTATGGCTGTTCGCCATTTAAAGTGGTACGCGAGCTGGGTTTAGAACGTCGTGAGACAGTTCGGTCCCTATCTGCCGTGGACGTTTGAGATTTGAGAGGGGCTGCTCCTAGTACGAGAGGACCGGAGTGGACGAACCTCTGGTGTTCCGGTTGTCACGCCAGTGGCATTGCCGGGTAGCTATGTTCGGGAAAGATAACCGCTGAAAGCATCTAAGCGGGAAACTTGCCTCAAGATGAGATCTCACTGGAACCTTGAGTTCCCTGAAGGGCCGTCGAAGACTACGACGTTGATAGGTTGGGTGTGTAAGCGCTGTGAGGCGTTGAGCTAACCAATACTAATTGCCCGTGAGGCTTGACCATATAACACCCAAGCAATTTGCTGACCTGAAAAGGCACCAGATTGCGGTGTGTGAAGACGAAACGAACCGAAAGTTCGAAATTCACAAACACCTAGCTGTCACATACCCAATTTGCTGAAGCGAGGCCATCTGGTCACGAGTCAGTACCCGAATTTCTTGACGACCATAGAGCGTTGGAACCACCTGATCCCATCCCGAACTCAGCAGTGAAACGATGCATCGCCGATGGTAGTGTGGGGTTTCCCCATGTGAGAGTAGGTCATCGTCAAGATTAAATTCCGAAACCCCAATTGCGAAAGCAGTTGGGGTTTTGTTTTGCCTGCGAGAAATGTGCCCGCTTGATTTCTATGCAACGGCCCGGGGCATGGCTATTATGCGGGCCTCATTGTGAGGCGATACCTGCATGCTGACGTTGTTGAATCTACTGAAGGATGGACGATTCCATTCCGGACAGGACTTGGGCGTTGCCCTGGGAATTAGCCGAAGTGCTGTATGGAAGCAGCTACAACAGCTTGAAGCTGAACTTGGCCTGTCGATCCATAAAGTTCGCGGTCGCGGATATCAATTGTCGGCGCCTCTGATGCTCCTTGATCCTCTTGAAATAACCAGGAAGATGCCGCAATGGCCGGTGCGTGTGTTCGACTCCGTCGACTCGACAAATGCCGAAGCTCTGCGCTCCATCAGTGAGGGCGCCCCCGCGCCGTTTTTGGTGCTCGCGGAGCGACAATTGGCAGGCCGTGGTCGTCGAGGCCGCAAGTGGGTGAGCCCATTTGCGGAAAATCTTTATTACAGCTTGGTTCTTCGAATAGATGGCGGCATGCGTCAGCTTGAGGGGTTGAGCCTTGTTGTTGGCTTGGCCGTGATGCAGACCTTGCGAAGCGCCGGCGTGCCCAATGCCGGTTTGAAGTGGCCCAACGATGTTTTGGTGGGTAACAAGAAAATAGCCGGCATCCTGCTCGAACTCGTCGGCGATCCGGCGGATGTATGTCATGTTGTATTGGGTATAGGAATCAACGTGAATATGCAGGTTGCCGATGAGGTCGACCAGCAATGGACTTCTATAAAACTGGAGTCAGGCAAAGCCTGCGATCGCAATGCTCTGGTGGTTGAGTTGAGTAATCAACTCAAAGCTTATACCCATAAACACCAGCTCAACGGGTTCGCAAGTCTGCAGGCAGAATGGGCGGAAAATCATCTGTGGCAGGGTCGATCCGTGTCGTTGATCGCGGGTAACAGCCATATCGATGGGATAGTGCTCGGGATTGATAGCCAAGGCGGGTTGCGCTTGATTGTAGATGGTGTTGAAAAAGTCTTTAGTGGTGGAGAGCTCAGCCTGAGGTTGCGTGATGATTCTTGAGCTTGACTGCGGCAATAGTTTTATCAAATGGCGCGTGCTGGATGCGTCGGCGAGTGGGCTGGTCTCGGAAGGAGTTGTAGATTCCAATCAGGCTTTGCTTGAGAGTCTACGGATCATAAAGTCGCTCTCGCTGCGCAAGTGTCGTTTGGTAAGCGTCAGGACTAACGAGGAAACCAGCGCTTTAACCGAAATGCTTGAGCGCGCGTTCGGTATTCCTATCGTGTGTGCGAAACCCGCCCGCGAGATGTCCGGTGTTCGAAACGGCTATGAAGACTATGAGCGTCTGGGGCTTGATCGCTGGCTGGCGATGCTCGGCGGCTTCCACCTGGCTGCCGGAAGTGCTTGCCTGGTTCTCGATTTCGGTACCGCGGTCACTGCCGATTTTGTCGCGGCTGACGGTGAGCATCTCGGGGGGTTCATTTGTCCTGGTATGCCTTTGATGCGAAACCAGTTGCGCACCCATACCCGTAAAATTCGTTATGGTGATGAAGCAGCAGAGCGCGCCCTTTCCAGTCACGTCCCGGGACGGACCACCGTTGAAGCGGTGGAGCGCGGTTGTTCTTTGATGCTGAGGGGCTTCGTTCTCACTCAATTAGAGCTGGCTCGAGCGTACTGGGGAGAGCAATTCGCCGTCTTTATTACGGGAGGGGATGCCGAGTTGGTTAAAGGCGTCGCGCCTGACGCCAGGGTTGTGCCCGACCTGGTTTTTGTCGGCTTGGCGATGGCTTGTCCCTTGTCTTGAGGTTTATATGCGTTGGTTGTTCCTGCTGCTGGTTGTACTCAATGTTTTTTACTATGTCTGGCATCAGCAGGAAGCGCCCTTGCGAGCCAAAGATGTAACGCCTCTTAATCTGTATCGTGGTTCGCAGCAGGATATCCGTCTGCTGAGCGAAACCGCAGGTGAAGGTCGAAGAGGCGAGGTGGCGCCGCGTCAGCAGTGCTTGTTCCTTGGTGGATTTTCTGACGAAGATTCAATTGCCAGGTTGCAACAGCGTCTGGTGGCGATGAAAGTCAATGTGCAATCCCTGCCGAAAGATGCTGCCGGAAGCGGGTACTGGCTGGCAGCTGCGCCGGACAGCCAGCGTTTGTTGGGCGATCTGCAGTTGCAAAACCTTTCCAAGGAATTCAATGAGTTAAAACATAAAATAATGCTGTGCGAAGGGGTTGCACCTGCTCAATAGTTTGCATAGAATGGCGCCCGCTCCACAGCGAACACCTTAAACGGGATTCGAAGTGAAGCGTGTCAACGCAGCTAACCTCAGGTTTTTAAATGAGAAAATGCTTGACAGGGGTTTGGCATGATATAGAATGCCGGCCTGATTAGGAGGGGTTCCCGAGCGGCCAAAGGGATCAGACTGTAAATCTGACGTCTACGACTTCGAAGGTTCGAATCCTTCTCCCTCCACCAGATTTAAGCGTGAGCTGCAGGCTCCGCGGGTATAGTTTAGTGGTAGAACCTCAGCCTTCCAAGCTGATGATGCGGGTTCGATTCCCGCTACCCGCTCCAAGTTTGCAGGTTGTGCAAAAGGGTTTTGCTCTTGTAGCTCAGTTGGTAGAGCACACCCTTGGTAAGGGTGAGGTCAGCGGTTCAAATCCGCTCAAGAGCTCCATATAACAAGGCAGATATGAAAATATCTGCCTTTGTTTTAATGGTTGATATTGTTTGTCTAATTTCTTCTGTAGAGGGTGATATCGATGGCTAAGGAAAAATTTGATCGTTCCCTGCCCCACGTCAACGTTGGGACCATTGGTCACGTTGACCACGGTAAAACCACTCTGACTGCTGCTCTGACTCGCGTTTGCTCCGAAGTTTTCGGTTCTGCAATCGTTGACTTCGACAAGATCGACAGTGCACCAGAAGAAAAAGCTCGCGGTATCACCATCAACACCGCGCACGTTGAGTACAACTCGAAGATCCGTCACTACGCTCACGTTGACTGCCCAGGTCACGCTGACTACGTGAAGAACATGATCACCGGTGCTGCTCAGATGGACGGCGCTATCCTGGTTTGCTCGGCCGCTGATGGTCCGATGCCGCAAACCCGTGAGCACATCCTGCTGTCCCGTCAGGTTGGCGTTCCGTACATCGTGGTCTTCCTGAACAAGGCTGACCTGGTAGACGACGCTGAGCTGCTGGAACTGGTTGAGATGGAAGTTCGTGACCTGCTGTCGACTTACGACTTCCCGGGCGACGACACTCCGATCATCATCGGTTCGGCTCGTATGGCGCTGGAAGGCAAAGACGACAACGAGATGGGCACCACTGCCGTCAAGAAACTGGTTGAAACTCTGGATGCCTACATCCCAGAGCCAGTTCGTATGATCGACAAGCCATTCCTGATGCCAATCGAAGACGTATTCTCGATCTCGGGTCGCGGTACTGTTGTGACTGGTCGTATCGAGCGCGGTATCGTTCGCGTTCAGGATCCGCTGGAAATCGTTGGTCTGCGTGACACCACCGTTACTACTTGCACCGGTGTTGAAATGTTCCGCAAGCTGCTCGACGAAGGTCGTGCTGGCGAGAACTGCGGCGTTCTGCTGCGTGGTACCAAGCGTGACGACGTTGAGCGTGGCCAGGTTCTGGTCAAGCCAGGTTCGGTCAAGCCGCACACCAAGTTCACCGCAGAAGTTTACGTTCTGAGCAAGGAAGAAGGCGGTCGTCACACTCCGTTCTTCAAAGGCTACCGTCCACAGTTCTACTTCCGTACTACTGACGTGACTGGTAACTGCGAGCTGCCAGAAGGCGTTGAAATGGTAATGCCAGGTGACAACATTCAGATGACTGTTACCCTGATCAAAACCATCGCGATGGAAGATGGTCTGCGTTTCGCTATCCGTGAAGGCGGTCGTACCGTCGGCGCTGGTGTCGTAGCCAAAATCATCGAATAAGCGGTTGTAATGTATTTTTCGGGCCGGCATAATGGTCGGCCTGATTTTGTTTTAGGTCAGTAGCTCAATTGGCAGAGCGACGGTCTCCAAAACCGTAGGTTGGGGGTTCGATTCCCTCCTGACCTGCCAGATTCACTCGGTGTGTCTGGCTTTCTTTTCACAGGATCTTCATAGATGACTCCTAAAGCTGAAGCTCAAGGCTCTCGCTTCGATCTGCTCAAGTGGCTTGTAGTAGTCGCTTTGGTAGTTGTTGGCGTTGTTGGCAATCAGTATTACGCTGCTTCGCCGATCCTGTACCGTGTACTCGCTTTGCTTGCCATTGCTGCTGTAGCTGCCTTTGTAGGCTTGCAGACCGCGAAGGGCAAGTCTTTCTTTGTACTGGTTAAGGAAGCTCGCACCGAGATTCGTAAAGTCGTGTGGCCAACTCGCCAAGAAACCACGCAGACCACGCTGATTGTCGTGGCTGTTGTTCTGGTTATGGCGTTGCTGTTGTGGGGTCTTGATTCCCTGCTCGGCTGGCTTGTTTCCTTGATTGTCGGCTAAGGGTGTCCCGTGGCTAAGCGTTGGTATGTTGTGCATGCTTACTCGGGTTACGAGAAGCATGTGATGCGCTCGCTGATCGAGCGCGTAAAGCTGGCTGGCATGGAAGATGGCTTCGGCGAGATTCTGGTTCCCACTGAAGAAGTGGTTGAGATGCGTAACGGCCAGAAGCGCAAAAGCGAACGGAAGTTCTTTCCAGGCTATGTGCTGGTCCAGATGGATATGAACGAGGGTACTTGGCACTTGGTCAAGGATACTCCTCGGGTGATGGGTTTTATCGGCGGTACCGCTGACAAGCCTGCGCCAATTACAGATAAAGAGGCAGAAGCGATTCTGCGTCGCGTTGCTGATGGTAGCGACAAGCCGAAGCCGAAGACTTTGTTCGAGCCGGGCGAGACGGTACGTGTCAATGACGGTCCATTCGCTGATTTCAACGGCGTTGTGGAAGAAGTTAACTACGAAAAGAGCCGGATCCAAGTGGCAGTGCTCATTTTCGGTCGCTCTACTCCGGTGGAGCTCGAGTTCAGTCAGGTCGAGAAGGTCTAACTGGACAAGCAATCCCAACCCCGCAGCCTTAGGCTGTGGGGTTTTGTCGTCACTGGGATAAACGCGCAAGTAACCGGGGAGCCTTTCGAGGCGTTCGAACCCGTAATTGGAGTGCCTCATGGCCAAGAAGATTACCGCTTACATCAAGCTGCAAGTGAAGGCCGCTCAGGCTAACCCAAGTCCACCGGTTGGTCCTGCTCTGGGTCAGCACGGCGTGAACATCATGGAATTCTGCAAGGCTTTTAACGCCCGTACCCAGGGTCTTGAGCCAGGTCTGCCGACTCCAGTGATCATCACTGTCTACAGCGACCGTAGCTTCACTTTCGAAACCAAATCCACCCCTGCTTCGGTTCTGCTGAAGAAGGCGGCCGGTCTGACCAGCGGTTCCGCTCGTCCGAACACCGTTAAGGTTGGCACCGTTACCCGTGCTCAGCTGGAAGAAATCGCGAAAACCAAAAACGCGGATCTGACTGCAGCTGATATGGATGCAGCCGTGCGTACTATCGCCGGTTCTGCTCGTAGCATGGGCCTTAACGTGGAGGGTGTGTAATGGCTAAGCTGACCAAGCGTCAAAAGGCTATCGCCGGCAAAATCGAAGCAGGCAAGGCCTACAACATTGTAGACGCCGCTGCTCTGCTGGCCGAGCTGTCGACTGTCAAGTTCAGCGAGTCGTTCGACGTTGCTGTAAACCTGGGTGTAGACCCGCGTAAATCCGACCAGGTTGTTCGTAGCGCTACTGTGCTGCCACACGGCACTGGCAAGACCGTTCGCGTTGCTGTGTTCACCCAGGGTCCAGCTGCTGAGGCCGCTCTGGCTGCCGGCGCTGATCGTGTAGGTATGGACGACCTGGCTGCCGAAATGAAAGGCGGCGACCTGAACTATGACGTAGTGATCGCATCCCCGGATGCCATGCGCGTTGTAGGTCAGTTGGGTCAGATCCTCGGTCCACGTGGCCTGATGCCTAACCCTAAAGTCGGCACCGTAACTCCAGACGTAGCCAACGCGGTCAAGAACGCCAAGGCTGGTCAGGTTCGTTATCGCACCGACAAAAACGGCATCATCCACACTTCCGTTGGCAAGATCGGCTTCGACGCCGTCAAGCTGAAGGAAAACGTTGAAGCCCTGATCGCTGATCTGAAGCGTATCAAGCCAGCTTCCTCGAAAGGTATTTACGTCAAGCGCGTTACCCTGAGCACCACTATGGGCCCAGGTCTGGTTATCGACCAGAGCTCGCTCGACGCGTAAGACAAAGGTTGGCGCGGATTGTCGCGCCAATTGAAAGATTGGGGTCCCTGCCTGGCGGGGGCTATCCAAGACCGTAGGCGGCGCAAGCCTTAAACCTCAAGCCTACGCAGATGGTGCTCCCGGTTCCTTACCGAATCAGACACCAAAACGACATTCGGTTCCGATCGAATGAAACGGTAACAAGCAGGAGTTAAACCCGTGGCAATTAATCTCGAAGACAAGAAGGCCATCGTCGCTGAAGTCAACGAGGCTGCCAAAGTCGCTCTGTCCGCTGTCGTGGTTGATGCACGTGGCGTAACAGTAGGCGCAATGACCGGACTCCGTAAAGAGGCTCGTGAAGCTGGCGTTTACGTACGTGTTGTACGTAACACCCTGCTCAAGCGCGCTGTTGCTGACACTCAATACAGTGTCCTCAACGACGTGTTCACCGGCCCGACCCTGATTGCATTCTCGAACGAACATCCGGGCGCTGCTGCCCGTATCTTCAAAGAGTTTGCCAAGGGTCAGGACAAGTTCGAGATCAAGGCAGCTGCGTTCGAGGGCAAGTTCCTCGCAGCTAATCAGATCGACGTACTGGCAACTCTGCCGACCCGTGACGAAGCAATTTCTCAGCTGATGAGCGTGATTCAAGGCGCAACCAGCAAATTGGCTCGTACTCTGGCGGCAATTCGCGACCAGAAAGAAGCTGCCGCAGCCTAAGGCTCGTCACTTTTCGCGTTTTTTGTTTATTTCGATGGTCGCGTAGGCCGTCCCCCAATTCAGGAATTGAGTCATGTCTCTGACTAACGAACAAATCATCGAAGCAATCGGCCAGAAATCCGTAGTGGAAATCGTTGAGCTGATCAAAGCGATGGAAGAAACCTTCGGTGTTACCGCTGCTGCCGCTTCGGCTGGCCCAGCTGTAGCTGCTGCTGCTGTTGAAGAGCAAACCGAGTTCAACGTTGTTCTGCTGGAAGCTGGCGAGAAGAAGGTTAACGTGATCAAGGCAGTTCGTGAACTGACTGGTCTGGGCCTGAAAGAAGCCAAAGAGAAAGTAGACGGCGCTCCTCAGGTTGTAGCTGAAGGCGTTTCGAAAGAAGCGGCTGAAGACGCCAAGAAGAAGCTGGAAGAAGCAGGCGCTAAAGTCGAGCTGAAGTAAGCATCGACTTTGCTCCTCCAGCCCGAGCGTCAAGCGACAGGCTGATGGCTGGTGGCTCTTGCCACCGGCCTTTTTCCGTTATTGGCAGCCGACTGGGTCGGTGCTGATAAAGGCGCTGTAACCACCCGATGCGGTGGCGCAAACCATGGGGTTTGCACGATTTTCTGGCTGCTCCCGTCGGGAGGGGCCAAACAAGCAGGTGACCAAGCTGGGGAACGCTGATGGCTTACTCATATACTGAGAAAAAACGTATCCGCAAGGACTTTAGCAAGTTGCCGGACGTCATGGATGTGCCTTACCTCCTGGCCATCCAGCTGGATTCGTATCGTGAATTCTTGCAAGCGGGAGCGACTAAAGATCAGTTCCGCGACGTGGGCCTGCATGCGGCCTTCAAATCCGTTTTCCCGATCATCAGCTACTCCGGCAATGCTGCGCTGGAGTACGTCGGTTATCGCCTGGGCGAACCGGCATTTGATGTCAAAGAATGCGTATTGCGCGGTGTAACTTTCGCCGTACCTTTGCGGGTAAAAGTGCGCCTGATCATTTTCGACAAAGAATCGTCGAACAAAGCGATCAAGGACATCAAAGAGCAAGAAGTCTACATGGGTGAAATTCCCCTGATGACTGAGAACGGTACCTTCGTAATCAACGGTACCGAGCGTGTTATCGTTTCCCAGCTGCACCGTTCCCCGGGCGTGTTCTTCGACCACGACCGCGGCAAGACGCACAGCTCCGGCAAACTGCTTTACTCGGCTCGCATCATTCCTTACCGCGGTTCGTGGCTGGACTTCGAATTCGACCCGAAAGACTGCGTCTTCGTGCGTATCGACCGTCGTCGCAAGCTGCCGGCCTCGGTACTGCTGCGCGCACTCGGTTACACCACCGAAGAAGTGCTGGACGCGTTCTACACCACCAACGTATTCCACCTGAGCGGCGAAACCCTCAGCCTGGAACTGGTGCCATCGCGCCTGCGTGGTGAAGTTGCGGTTCTGGACATCCAGGACGAGAAGGGCAAGGTCATCGTTGAGCAAGGCCGCCGTATTACCGCGCGCCACATCAACCAGATCGAGAAGGCCGGTATCAAGACGCTGGACGTGCCACTGGACTACGTCCTCGGCCGCACCACCGCCAAGGCTATCGTGCACCCGGCTACCGGCGAAATCCTGGCCGAATGCAACACCGAGCTGAACACTGAAGTCCTGGCAAAGATCGCCAAGGCCCAGGTCGTTCGCATCGAGACCCTGTACACCAACGACATCGACTGCGGTCCGTTCGTCTCCGACACGCTGAAGATCGACTCCACCAGCAACCAACTGGAAGCGCTGGTCGAGATCTATCGCATGATGCGTCCAGGCGAGCCGCCAACCAAAGACGCTGCCGAGACCCTGTTCAACAACCTGTTCTTCAGTCCTGAGCGTTATGACCTGTCTGCGGTCGGCCGGATGAAGTTCAACCGTCGTATCGGTCGTACCGAGATCGAAGGTTCGGGCGTGCTGTGCAAGGAAGACATCGTCGCGGTACTGAAGACTCTGGTCGACATCCGTAACGGTAAAGGCATCGTCGATGACATCGACCACTTGGGTAACCGTCGTGTTCGCTGCGTAGGCGAAATGGCCGAGAACCAGTTCCGCGTTGGCCTGGTACGTGTTGAGCGTGCGGTCAAAGAGCGTCTGTCGATGGCTGAAAGCGAAGGCCTGATGCCGCAAGACCTCATCAACGCCAAGCCAGTGGCTGCGGCGGTGAAAGAGTTCTTCGGTTCCAGCCAGCTGTCGCAGTTCATGGACCAGAACAACCCGCTGTCCGAGATCACCCACAAGCGTCGTGTCTCTGCACTCGGCCCTGGCGGTCTGACTCGTGAGCGCGCAGGCTTCGAAGTCCGTGACGTACACCCGACTCACTACGGTCGTGTCTGCCCGATTGAAACGCCGGAAGGTCCGAACATCGGCCTGATCAACTCCCTGGCTGCGTACGCTCGCACCAACCAGTACGGCTTCCTGGAAAGCCCGTACCGCGTGGTGAAAGAGGGTGTGGTCACCGACGAGATCGTGTTCCTGTCCGCTATTGAAGAAGCCGATCACGTGATCGCGCAGGCTTCGGCGACCATGAACGAGCAGAAAGTCCTGATCGACGAACTGGTTGCCGTACGTCACCTGAACGAATTCACCGTCAAGGCGCCGGAAGACGTCACCCTGATGGACGTTTCGCCGAAGCAGGTTGTGTCGGTTGCAGCGTCGCTGATTCCGTTCCTCGAGCACGACGACGCCAACCGTGCGTTGATGGGTTCGAACATGCAGCGTCAGGCTGTACCGACTCTGCGCGCTGACAAGCCGCTGGTAGGTACCGGCATGGAGCGTAACGTAGCCCGTGACTCCGGCGTTTGCGTCGTGGCTCGTCGTGGTGGCGTGATCGACTCCGTCGACGCCAGCCGTATCGTGGTTCGTGTTGCCGATGACGAAGTTGAAACCGGTGAAGCCGGTGTCGACATCTACAACCTGACCAAATACACCCGCTCGAACCAGAACACCTGCATCAACCAGCGTCCGCTGGTACGTAAAGGTGATCGGGTTCAGCGTAGCGACATCATGGCCGACGGCCCGTCCACCGACATGGGTGAGCTGGCACTGGGTCAGAACATGCGCATCGCGTTCATGGCATGGAACGGCTTCAACTTCGAAGACTCCATCTGCCTGTCTGAGCGTGTGGTTCAGGAAGACCGTTTCACCACGATCCACATTCAGGAACTGACCTGTGTGGCCCGTGACACCAAGCTTGGCCCAGAGGAAATCACTGCGGACATCCCGAACGTGGGTGAAGCTGCACTGAACAAGCTGGACGAAGCCGGTATCGTTTACGTAGGTGCTGAAGTAGGCGCAGGCGACATCCTGGTGGGTAAGGTCACTCCGAAAGGCGAGACCCAGCTGACTCCGGAAGAAAAACTGCTGCGTGCAATCTTCGGTGAAAAAGCCAGCGACGTTAAAGACACCTCCCTGCGCGTGCCAACCGGCACCAAAGGTACTGTCATCGACGTACAGGTCTTCACCCGCGACGGCGTTGAGCGTGATGCTCGTGCACTGTCGATCGAGAAGTCCCAGCTGGACGAGATCCGCAAGGATCTGAACGAAGAGTTCCGCATCGTTGAAGGCGCGACTTTCGAACGTCTGCGTTCCGCACTGGTAGGCCACAAGGCCGAAGGCGGCGCCGGCCTGAAGAAAGGTCAGGACATCACCGACGAAGTACTCGACGGTCTTGAGCACGGCCAGTGGTTCAAACTGCGCATGGCTGAAGATGCGCTGAACGAGCAGCTCGAGAAGGCTCAGGCCTACATCGTTGATCGTCGCCGTCTGCTGGACGACAAGTTCGAAGACAAGAAGCGCAAACTGCAGCAGGGCGATGACCTGGCTCCAGGCGTGCTGAAAATCGTCAAGGTTTACCTGGCAATCCGTCGCCGCATCCAGCCGGGCGACAAGATGGCCGGTCGTCACGGTAACAAGGGTGTGGTCTCCGTGATCATGCCGGTTGAAGACATGCCGCACGATGCCAATGGCACCCCGGTCGACGTGGTCCTCAACCCGCTGGGCGTACCTTCGCGTATGAACGTTGGTCAGATTCTCGAAACCCACCTGGGCCTCGCGGCCAAAGGTCTGGGCGAGAAGATCAACCGGATGGTCGAAGAGCAGCGTAAAGTCGCTGAACTGCGCACTTTCCTGGACGAGATCTACAACCAGATCGGCGGTCGTAACGAAGATCTGGACAGCTTCTCCGATCAGGAAATCCTCGATCTGGCGAACAACCTGCGTGGCGGCGTTCCAATGGCCACTCCAGTGTTCGACGGCGCCAAGGAAAGCGAAATCAAGGCCATGCTGAAACTGGCAGACCTGCCGGAAAGCGGCCAGATGCAGCTGACCGACGGCCGTACCGGCAACAAGTTCGAGCGTCCAGTTACCGTTGGCTACATGTACATGCTGAAGCTGAACCACTTGGTAGACGACAAGATGCACGCGCGTTCTACCGGTTCTTACAGCCTGGTTACCCAGCAGCCGCTGGGTGGTAAGGCGCAGTTCGGTGGTCAGCGTTTCGGGGAGATGGAGGTCTGGGCACTGGAAGCATACGGTGCTGCTTACACTCTGCAAGAAATGCTCACAGTGAAGTCGGACGATGTGAACGGCCGTACCAAGATGTACAAGAACATCGTGGATGGCGATCACCGTATGGAGCCGGGCATGCCCGAGTCCTTCAACGTGTTGATCAAGGAAATTCGTTCCCTCGGCATCGATATCGATCTGGAAACCGAATAACACGTGACGCGAATCGAGAGCGGGGCAGGATTGCCCGCTCTCTGCTCCGCCAGGAGGAAAGGCCTTGAAAGACCTACTGAATTTGCTGAAAAACCAGGGTCAAGTCGAAGAGTTCGACGCCATCCGTATCGGATTGGCCTCGCCGGAGATGATCCGTTCGTGGTCGTTCGGTGAAGTTAAAAAGCCGGAAACCATCAACTACCGTACGTTCAAACCTGAGCGTGACGGCCTGTTCTGCGCCAAGATCTTTGGCCCGGTAAAGGATTACGAGTGCCTGTGCGGTAAGTACAAGCGCTTGAAGCACCGTGGTGTGATCTGCGAGAAGTGCGGCGTTGAAGTTGCACTGGCCAAGGTTCGTCGTGAGCGCATGGCGCACATCGAGCTGGCTTCGCCGGTTGCCCACATCTGGTTCCTGAAGTCGCTGCCGTCCCGTATCGGCCTGCTGATGGACATGACCCTGCGTGATATCGAGCGCGTTCTCTACTTCGAGAGCTATGTCGTTATCGATCCAGGCATGACCACCCTTGAAAAAGGTCAGCTGCTGAACGACGAACAGTACTTCGAAGCGCTTGAAGAGTTCGGAGACGATTTCGACGCCCGCATGGGTGCCGAAGCTGTCCGTGAACTGCTGCACGCTATCGACCTGGAGCACGAGATTGGCCGTCTGCGCGAAGAGATTCCGCAAACCAACTCGGAAACCAAGATCAAGAAGCTGTCCAAGCGTCTGAAGTTGATGGAAGCCTTCCAGGGTTCCGGCAACCTGCCAGAGTGGATGGTGCTGACCGTTCTGCCGGTTCTGCCGCCAGATCTGCGTCCACTGGTCCCGCTGGATGGCGGTCGTTTCGCGACCTCCGACCTCAACGATCTGTATCGTCGAGTGATCAACCGTAACAACCGTTTGAAGCGCCTGCTGGATCTGTCGGCTCCGGACATCATCGTGCGCAACGAAAAGCGCATGTTGCAGGAAGCGGTCGATGCATTGCTCGACAACGGTCGTCGTGGTCGCGCTATCACCGGTTCCAACAAGCGTCCTCTGAAATCCCTGGCTGACATGATCAAGGGTAAGCAGGGTCGTTTCCGTCAGAACTTGCTCGGTAAGCGTGTTGACTACTCCGGTCGTTCGGTAATTACCGTAGGCCCGACCCTGCGTCTGCACCAGTGCGGTCTGCCGAAGAAGATGGCTCTCGAGCTGTTCAAGCCGTTCATTTTTGGCAAGCTGGAAATGCGTGGTCTGGCGACCACCATCAAAGCGGCCAAGAAAATGGTCGAGCGCGAACTGCCAGAGGTTTGGGACGTTCTCGCTGAAGTGATTCGCGAACACCCGGTTCTTCTCAACCGTGCACCGACCCTTCACCGTCTGGGTATCCAGGCGTTTGAACCGGTACTGATCGAAGGTAAGGCTATCCAGCTGCACCCGCTGGTCTGCGCCGCGTACAACGCCGACTTCGACGGCGACCAAATGGCCGTGCACGTACCGCTGACACTGGAAGCCCAGCTCGAAGCGCGTGCGTTGATGATGTCGACCAACAACATTCTGTCGCCAGCCAACGGTGAGCCAATCATCGTTCCGTCGCAGGACGTTGTATTGGGTCTGTACTACATGACTCGTGAAGCGATCAACGCCAAGGGCGAAGGTCGTGTGTTCGCGGATCTGCAGGAAGTCGACCGTGTGTTCCGTGCCGGCGAAGCTGCACTGCACGCCAAGGTCAAGGTTCGTATCAACGAAACCGTCAACGACCGTGACGGCAACAGCGTGAGCGGTACCCGTATCGTCGACACCACTGTCGGCCGTGCGCTGCTGTTCCAGGTTGTGCCAAAAGGTCTGTCGTTCGACGTCGTCAACCTGCCGATGAAGAAAAAGGCGATCTCCAAGCTGATCAACCAGTGCTACCGTGTGGTTGGTCTGAAAGAGACCGTGATCTTCGCTGACCAGTTGATGTACACCGGTTTCGCTTACTCGACCATCTCCGGCGTTTCGATCGGTGTTAACGACTTCGTTATCCCGGATGAAAAAGCCCGCATCATCGGTGCAGCCACCGACGAAGTGAAAGAGATCGAGAGCCAGTACGCCTCCGGCCTGGTAACCCAGGGCGAGAAGTACAACAAAGTGATCGACCTCTGGTCGAAAGCGAACGACGAAGTTTCCAAGGCGATGATGGCCAACCTCTCGAAAGAGAAAGTCATCGACCGTCACGGCGACGAAGTCGACCAAGAGTCTTTCAACTCGATGTACATGATGGCCGACTCGGGTGCGCGGGGTTCCGCAGCACAGATTCGTCAGCTGGCCGGTATGCGTGGTCTGATGGCCAAGCCGGACGGTTCCATCATTGAAACGCCGATTACTGCGAACTTCCGTGAAGGTTTGAGCGTACTTCAGTACTTCATCTCGACTCACGGTGCTCGTAAAGGTCTGGCGGATACCGCGTTGAAAACTGCGAACTCCGGTTACCTGACTCGTCGTCTGGTAGACGTGGCGCAGGATCTGGTTGTAACCGAGATCGATTGCGGCACCGAACACGGTCTGCTGATGACTCCGCACATTGAAGGCGGTGACGTTGTAGAGCCGTTGGGTGAGCGCGTATTGGGTCGTGTCATTGCCCGTGACGTATTCAAGCCAGGCACCGAGGACGTCATCGTTCCTGCCGGTACTCTGGTAGACGAGAAGTGGGTCGAATTCATCGAGCTGAACAGCATCGACGAAGTGATCGTGCGTTCGCCGATCAGCTGCGAAACCCGCTATGGCATCTGCGCCAAGTGCTACGGCCGTGATCTGGCTCGTGGTCACCAGGTGAACATCGGTGAAGCGGTCGGCGTTATCGCTGCCCAGTCCATCGGTGAGCCGGGTACCCAGCTGACCATGCGTACGTTCCACATCGGTGGTGCGGCAAGCCGTACTTCCGCAGCCGACAGCGTTCAGGTGAAGAATGGCGGTACCGTCCGTCTGCACAACCTGAAGCACGTTGAGCGAGTGGATGGTCACCTGGTTGCTGTGTCCCGTTCCGGTGAGCTGGCAATCGCTGACGATTTCGGTCGTGAGCGCGAGCGTTACAAGCTGCCGTACGGTGCTGTGATTTCGGTTAAAGAAGGTGACAAGGTCGACGCTGGCGCAATCGTGGCCAAGTGGGATCCGCACACTCACCCGATCGTTACCGAAATGAAAGGTACCGTGACCTACGTGGGCATGGAAGAAGGCATCACGATCAAGCGTCAGACTGACGAATTGACCGGTATGACCAACATTGAAGTACTCGACGCGAAAGATCGTCCTGCAGCGGGCAAAGAAATTCGTCCTGCAGTGAAGATGGTCGACGACAACGGCAAGGATCTGTTGCTGCCAGGCACTGACGTAATCGCTCAGTACTTCCTGCCAGCCAACGCCCTGGTCGGTGTGGCTGACGGTGCGAAGATTGCGATCGGTGATGTTATCGCTCGTATCCCGCAGGAAACTTCGAAGACCCGTGACATCACCGGTGGTCTGCCGCGTGTTGCCGACCTGTTTGAAGCGCGTCGTCCGAAAGAAGCGTCGATTCTGGCTGAAGTCAGCGGCACCATCGCGTTCGGTAAAGAGACCAAGGGCAAGCGCCGTCTGGTCATTACCCCGAACGACGGTAGCGATCCGTACGAAGAGCTGATTCCGAAGTGGCGTCACCTGAACGTCTTCGAAGGCGAACAGGTAAACCGCGGCGAAGTTATCTCCGACGGTCCAAGCGATCCGCACGACATCCTGCGTCTGCTGGGTGTGAGCGCGCTGGCCAAGTACATCGTCAACGAGATCCAGGACGTTTATCGTCTGCAAGGCGTGAAGATCAACGACAAGCACATCGAGACCATCCTGCGTCAGATGCTGCGTAAAGTTGAGATCTCCGAGTCCGGCGATTCCAGCTTCATCAAGGGCGACCAGATGGAACTGACTCACGTTCTGGTCGAGAACGAACGTCTGAGCGCGGAAGACAAGTTTGTCTCCAAGTTCACTCGCGTTCTGCTGGGTATCACCAAGGCGTCGTTGTCCACCGAATCGTTCATCTCGGCGGCTTCCTTCCAGGAAACCACTCGCGTACTGACCGAAGCGGCAGTCACCGGCAAGCGCGATTACCTGCGCGGCCTGAAAGAAAACGTAGTCGTGGGTCGTCTGATCCCGGCCGGTACCGGTCTTGCCTATCACAGCGAGCGCAAGCGTCGCCGTGATGCCGACAAGCCGTTGCGCGTAAGCGCCAGTGAAGTGGAAGCTGCACTGACCGAAGCGCTGAACTCGAGCGGTAACTGAGTTCTGCGATAAACGAGAGTGAGGCCCTGATCGCTCCGTTCGTCGAATCGAGACATCAAGTCAAGGTTCGATGGGCGGGGAGGTCGGGGCCTTGCCTTGACTGGAATCAAGATCCTCTTTAGACTCTTGATCCCCTAAATTTGGCGGGAATTCGTTCCTGCCATTTTGCTTTTCTTGCAAGACAATAGCGTCGCAAGACAACAGTGGAGCTAGTAGATGGCAACTATCAACCAGCTGGTACGTCAGCCGCGTAAGCGTATCGTCGAGAAATCCGACGTACCTGCGCTGCAGAACTGCCCGCAACGTCGTGGCGTGTGCACCCGTGTGTACACCACCACGCCGAAAAAACCTAACTCGGCACTGCGTAAAGTATGCCGTGTGCGTCTGACCAACGGTTTCGAGGTTTCCTCGTACATCGGTGGTGAAGGCCACAACCTGCAAGAGCACAGCGTGGTACTGATCCGCGGCGGTCGTGTAAAAGACTTGCCAGGTGTTCGTTACCACACCGTTCGCGGCTCCTTGGATACTTCCGGCGTTAAAGGCCGTAACCAGGGTCGTTCGAAGTACGGTACCAAGCGTCCGAAGTAATCGGCCGTTTTGCAGATTTTTATTTTATTGAGTCGATAAGAGTAAGGTCGGGCACGCATCCTCTGGATCTGTCCCGAGCTAACCTGAAGACCGCTTGAGGGCTTATCATGCCAAGACGTCGCGTAGCAGCAAAGCGTGAGATTCTGGACGATCCGAAATACGGAAGCCAGATCCTCGCCAAATTCATGAACCACGTTATGGAAAGCGGCAAGAAAGCCGTTGCCGAGCGTATCGTTTATGGTGCCCTGGAAACCGTTGCGGCCCGTAAGGCTGGCACCGATCCCCTGGAACTCTTCGAAAAAGCACTCGACGCCATCGCTCCGCTGGTCGAAGTGAAGTCGCGCCGCGTTGGTGGTGCTACTTACCAGGTTCCGGTCGAGGTTCGTCCTTCCCGTCGTAACGCTCTGGCAATGCGCTGGTTGGTAGACTTCGCCCGTAAGCGCGGCGAGAAGTCTATGGCTCTGCGTTTGGCTGGCGAACTGCTGGATGCTGCTGAAGGTAAAGGTGCTGCTGTTAAGAAGCGTGAAGACGTGCACCGTATGGCCGAAGCTAACAAAGCTTTCTCGCACTACCGCTTCTAATTTTAGCTTCACTAATTTTGCGAGGGCTTTATGGCTCGTACTACTCCGATTAGCCGCTACCGTAACATCGGTATCGTCGCTCACGTGGATGCTGGTAAAACCACCACCACCGAGCGCGTACTGTTTTACACCGGCAAAAGTCACAAAATGGGCGAGGTGCATGATGGCGCCGCGACCACAGACTGGATGGTTCAGGAGCAGGAGCGTGGTATTACCATTACTTCTGCTGCCATTACCGCCTTCTGGAAAGGTTCCGAGAAGCAGTACTCTCACGAGCACCGTTTCAACGTAATCGATACCCCGGGCCACGTTGACTTCACCATTGAAGTTGAGCGTTCCCTGCGCGTACTCGACGGCGCTGTCGTTGTGTTCTGCGGTACTTCGGGTGTTGAGCCGCAGTCGGAAACCGTATGGCGTCAAGCCAACAAATACGGCGTTCCACGTCTTGTTTACGTAAACAAGATGGACCGTGCCGGCGCCAACTTCCTGCGCGTGATCGGTCAGATCAAGCAGCGTCTGGGTCACACTCCGGTGCCGATCCAGTTGGCCATCGGTTCCGAAGACAACTTCCAGGGTCAGATCGATCTGATCAACATGCAAGCTGTCTACTGGAACGACTCCGACAAAGGTATGGTTCCTGTTCGCAAGGACATTCCTGCCGAGCTGCAAGAGCTGGCGGAAGAGTGGCGCAACAACATGGTTGAAGCTGCCGCCGAAGCCAACGAAGAGCTGATGAACAAGTACCTGGAAGGCGAAGAGCTGTCGATCGAAGAGATCAAGGCTGCTTTGCGTCAGCGTACTATCGCCGGCGAAATCGTTCTGGCCGTTTGCGGTTCTTCGTTCAAGAACAAGGGCGTTCCCCTGGTTCTCGACGCCGTTATCGACTACCTGCCTGCTCCGACCGACATTCCTGCTATCAAGGGTTCCAACCCTGATAACGAGGAAGAAGAGATGGAGCGTCATGCAGACGACAACGAGCCTTTCGCGGCTCTGGCGTTCAAGATCGCTACCGACCCATTCGTGGGTACTCTGACCTTCGTCCGCGTTTACTCGGGCGTGTTGAACTCCGGCGACGGCGTGATCAACTCGGTCAAAGGCAAGAAAGAGCGCGTGGGTCGTATGGTGCAAATGCACGCAAACGCCCGTGAAGAGATCAAGGAAGTACGCGCTGGTGACATCGCGGCCCTGATCGGCATGAAGGACGTCACCACTGGTGAAACCCTCTGCAACGCTGACAAGCCAATCATCCTGGTTCGCATGGACTTCCCGGAGCCGGTTATTTCGGTTGCCGTAGAGCCTAAGACCAAGGATGACCAGGAAAAAATGGGTATCGCTCTGGGCAAACTTGCTCAGGAAGACCCGTCTTTCCGCGTTAAAACTGATGAAGAGACTGGTCAGACGATCATCTCCGGCATGGGCGAGCTGCACCTGGACATCCTGGTTGACCGGATGCGCCGTGAGTTCAACGTCGAAGCCAACATCGGCAAGCCTCAGGTTTCGTATCGTGAGCGCATCACGAAGAACTGTGAAATCGAAGGCAAGTTCGTTCGTCAGTCCGGTGGTCGCGGCCAGTTCGGTCACTGCTGGATCCGTTTTGCTCCTGCTGACGAAGGTCAGGAAGGTCTGCAATTCGTGAACGAAGTTGTAGGTGGTGTGGTTCCTAAGGAATACATCCCGGCTATCCAGAAGGGTATCGAAGAGCAGATGAAGAACGGCGTTGTTGCCGGCTATCCGCTGATCGGCCTGAAGGCTACCGTGTTCGATGGTTCTTACCACGACGTCGACTCCAACGAGATGGCGTTTAAAGTGGCTGCTTCCATGGCGACCAAGCAACTGGCCCAGAAGGGTGGTGGTGAGTTGCTCGAGCCGATCATGGCGGTAGAGGTTGTTACGCCTGAAGACTATATGGGTGATGTGATGGGCGACCTTAACCGTCGTCGCGGCATGATCCAGGGTATGGAAGACACAGTGTCCGGCAAGGTTATCCGTGCCGAGGTTCCACTGGGTGAGATGTTCGGTTATGCGACCGACGTTCGTTCCATGTCCCAGGGTCGCGCAAGCTACTCTATGGAATTCAAAAAATATGATACGGCTCCGTCGCACATCGTCGAATCCGTAACCAAAAAACAAGGCTGATTCAGCCCCTTTAGGCTAGGAGTTAATTGTCGTGGCTAAAGAAAAATTTGATCGTTCCCTACCGCACGTCAACGTTGGCACCATCGGTCACGTTGACCACGGTAAAACCACTCTGACTGCTGCTCTGACTCGCGTTTGCTCCGAAGTTTTCGGTTCTGCAATCGTTGACTTCGACAAGATCGACAGTGCACCAGAAGAAAAAGCTCGCGGTATCACCATCAATACCGCGCACGTTGAGTACAACTCGAAGATCCGTCACTACGCTCACGTTGACTGCCCAGGTCACGCTGACTACGTGAAGAACATGATCACCGGTGCTGCTCAGATGGACGGCGCTATCCTGGTTTGCTCGGCCGCTGATGGTCCGATGCCGCAAACCCGTGAGCACATCCTGCTGTCCCGTCAGGTTGGCGTTCCGTACATCGTGGTCTTCCTGAACAAGGCTGACCTGGTAGACGACGCTGAGCTGCTGGAACTGGTTGAGATGGAAGTTCGTGACCTGCTGTCGACTTACGACTTCCCGGGCGACGACACTCCGATCATCATCGGTTCGGCTCGTATGGCGCTGGAAGGCAAAGACGACAACGAGATGGGCACCACTGCCGTCAAGAAACTGGTTGAAACTCTGGATGCCTACATCCCAGAGCCAGTTCGTATGATCGACAAGCCATTCCTGATGCCAATCGAAGACGTATTCTCGATCTCGGGTCGCGGTACTGTTGTGACTGGTCGTATCGAGCGCGGTATCGTTCGCGTTCAGGATCCGCTGGAAATCGTTGGTCTGCGTGACACCACCGTTACTACTTGCACCGGTGTTGAAATGTTCCGCAAGCTGCTCGACGAAGGTCGTGCTGGCGAGAACTGCGGCGTTCTGCTGCGTGGTACCAAGCGTGACGACGTTGAGCGTGGCCAGGTTCTGGTCAAGCCAGGTTCGGTCAAGCCGCACACCAAGTTCACCGCAGAAGTTTACGTTCTGAGCAAGGAAGAAGGCGGTCGTCACACTCCGTTCTTCAAAGGCTACCGTCCACAGTTCTACTTCCGTACTACTGACGTGACTGGTAACTGCGAGCTGCCAGAAGGCGTTGAAATGGTAATGCCAGGTGACAACATTCAGATGACTGTTACCCTGATCAAAACCATCGCGATGGAAGATGGTCTGCGTTTCGCTATCCGTGAAGGCGGTCGTACCGTCGGCGCTGGCGTCGTAGCCAAAATCATCGAGTAAGACTTTTAAAGTCAGCTTGATGAATTGAAAAAGCCCCCGCTCAGCGGGGGCTTTTTTATTGGGTTGACACCTATCGGGGGCGTCTATAGAATTGCGCCTCCTTTTAACGGGCGTATTGCGCCCGGTGGGAATAGCAGCCGGAGTCTGAAATCCAATGCAAAATCAGCAAATCCGTATCAGGTTGAAGGCTTTTGACCATCGCCTGATCGACCAATCAACCCAGGAAATCGTGGAAACCGCGAAACGTACTGGTGCTCAAGTGCGTGGTCCAATTCCACTGCCTACCCGTAAAGAGCGGTTCACCGTTCTGGTTTCCCCGCACGTCAACAAAGACGCGCGTGACCAGTACGAGATCCGCACTCATAAGCGTGTTCTGGACATCGTCCAGCCAACGGATAAAACCGTTGACGCGCTGATGAAGCTTGATCTTGCGGCCGGTGTGGAAGTGCAGATCAGCCTCGGCTAAGACTCGGTCTTGGTCGTGTAACGCTCTGAAATGGGCGGCCATAGCGGGTGAAAGCCCCGTACACTCATGAGGTTTACAACATGACTATTGGTGTAGTCGGTCGTAAATGCGGTATGACCCGTATTTTCACCGAAGAAGGTGTCTCCATTCCGGTCACGGTCATTGAGATCGAGCCGAATCGCGTCACCCAGTTCAAAACTGAAGAGACCGATGGCTATCGTGCAGTGCAAGTCACTGTCGGCGAGCGTCGCGCTTCGCGTGTAACAGCAGCTCAGGCTGGCCACTTCGCTAAAGCGAACGTTGCCGCTGGTCGCACCACCATGGAATTCCGCCTTGAAGAAGGCGAGTACCAGGCTGGCGATCTGATCAACGCTGAAATCTTCGCCGCTGGTCAACTGGTTGATGTAACCGGTCAGTCCAAGGGTAAAGGCTTCCAGGGTACGATCAAGCGTTGGAATTTCCGCGGGCAAGATAACACCCACGGTAACTCCGTATCCCACCGCGTCCCAGGCTCTATCGGCCAGTGCCAGACTCCTGGTCGTGTATTCAAGGGCAAAAAAATGTCCGGTCATATGGGCGCTGAGCGCGTGACCGTGCAGTCCCTGGAAGTAGTGCGCGTGGACGCTGAACGCAATCTGTTGTTGGTCAAGGGTGCTGTTCCTGGCGCTACTGGCGGCAACCTGGTTGTACGTCCAGCAGCCAAGGCTCGCGGTTAAGGGGAAGCTGACATGCAATTAAATGTAAATGACGCTCAAGCGATCGAAGTTTCCGAACTGACATTTGGCGGCGAATTCAACGAGACGCTGGTTCACCAAGCAGTCGTGGCCTACATGGCCGGCGGCCGTCAAGGTAGCAAGCAGCAGAAGACCCGTTCCGACGTTCGTGGTGGCGGCAAGCGCCCATGGCGTCAGAAAGGTACTGGCCGTGCTCGTGCCGGTACTATCCGTAGCCCAATCTGGCGTGGCGGCGGTACCACTTTCGCAGCTCGTCCACAGGATCACTCCCAGAAGCTGAACAAGAAGATGTATCGCGCAGCAATGCGTTCCATCCTTGCTGAGCTGGTGCGTACTGATCGTCTGGTCGTGGTTCAGGATTTCGCTGTTGAAACTCCGAAAACCAAAGATCTGCTGGGCAAACTGAACAACATGAGCCTGACCGACGTTCTGATCGTGTCGGACGCTGTTGATCAGAACCTGTACCTGGCTGCTCGCAACCTGCCGCACGTAGATGTACGTGACGTGCAAGGTTCCGATCCAGTTAGTCTGATCGCATACGACAAGGTGTTGATCACCGTGTCGGCCGTGAAGAAATTCGAGGAGCTGCTGGGATGAACCAGGAACGCGTATTTAAAGTTCTGCTTGGCCCGCACGTTTCCGAGAAGGCTACGGTTCTGGCAGACAAGAAAGGCCAGTTCGTTTTCAAGGTTGCTACCGATGCAACCAAGCTGGAAATCAAGAAGGCCGTCGAAAGCCTGTTCAGCGTGAAAGTAGAGCGCGTCACTACCCTGAACGTTCTGGGTAAGAGCAAGCGCACTGCTCGCGGTCTGGGCAAGCGTAATGACTGGAAGAAGGCAGTTATCTCCCTTCAGCCAGGCCAAGATCTCGATTTCAGCAGCAGTGCTGAGTAAGGAAGGGGTGCATCATGGCAATCGTTAAATGCAAACCGACTTCCCCTGGCCGCCGTTTTGTGGTCAAGGTGGTCAACCAGGAGCTGCATAAAGGCGCTCCTCACGCACCGCTGCTCGAGAAAAAATCGAAGTCTGGTGGTCGTAACAACAATGGCCGTATTACCACTCGTCACATCGGTGGTGGTCATAAGCAGCATTACCGTATGGTCGATTTCCGTCGCAACGACAAAGATGGCATCGTCGCCACTGTCGAGCGTATCGAATACGATCCAAACCGTACTGCTCACATCGCACTGCTGTGCTACGCAGACGGCGAGCGTCGCTACATCATCGCCCCTAAAGGCGTGAGTGCTGGCGACCAGCTGATCGCAGGCGCTCTGGCTCCAATCAAGCCAGGCAACGCTCTGCAACTGCGCAACATTCCAGTCGGTTCTACCGTACACGGCATCGAATTGAAGCCAGGTAAAGGTGCACAGATCGCTCGTTCCGCTGGTGCTTCGGCTCAGCTGATCGCTCGTGAAGGTGTCTACGTGACCCTGCGTCTGCGTTCCGGTGAAATGCGTAAAGTCCTGGCTGAATGCCGTGCGACCCTGGGTGAAGTCTCGAACTCCGAGCACAGCCTGCGTTCGCTGGGTAAAGCTGGTGCCAAACGCTGGCGTGGCGTTCGCCCAACCGTTCGTGGTGTTGCCATGAACCCGGTTGACCACCCACATGGTGGTGGTGAAGGTCGTACCTCTGGTGGTCGTCATCCGGTATCGCCATGGGGCTTCCCGACTAAGGGCGCGAAGACTCGTGGTAATAAGCGTACCGACAAAATGATCGTCCGTCGTCGCAAGTAAATAGAGGGATACGACAGTGCCACGTTCTCTGAAAAAAGGTCCTTTTATTGATCTTCACCTACTGAAGAAGATCGAAGTGGCGGCGGAAAAGAACGATCGCAAACCAATTAAAACCTGGTCGCGTCGTTCGATGATCCTGCCACAAATGGTCGGTCTGACCATCGCAGTACACAACGGTCGTCAGCACGTCCCAGTTCTCGTTAACGAAGACATGGTCGGCCACAAACTGGGCGAGTTCGCCGGTACCCGCAACTATCGCGGGCACGTGGCTGACAAGAAAGCCAAGCGTTAAGGGGTAAGGAAATGGAAGTAGCCGCTAAGTTGTCGGGCGCTCGAATCTCCGCCCAGAAAGCCCGCTTGGTCGCCGACCAGATCCGCGGGAAGAAGGTGGGCGAAGCGCTCAACCTGTTGGCTTTCAGCAGTAAGAAAGCCGCCGAGATCATGAAGAAAGTGCTGGAGTCGGCCGTAGCCAACGCCGAGCATAACGAAGGCGCAGACGTTGATGACCTCAAGGTCAGCACCGTTTTCGTCAACGAAGGGCGTTCGCTGAAGCGCATCATGCCACGTGCCAAAGGCCGTGCTGATCGCATCGTCAAGCGGTCTTGCCATATCACTGTCAAGGTTGCTGACAAGTAACGGAGTCGAAGAGATGGGTCAGAAAGTACATCCCATTGGCATTCGCCTGGGAATCGTCAAGGAGCACACCTCCGTCTGGTACGCAGACGGTCGGACTTATGCGGACTACTTGTTCGCAGATCTGAAAGTGCGTGAGTATCTCCAAGACAAACTAAAAAGCGCGTCCGTAAGCCGTATCGATATCCATCGTCCGGCCCAAACTGCACGCATCACCATCCACACCGCTCGTCCAGGTATCGTTATCGGGAAGAAAGGTGAAGATGTTGAGAAACTGCGTCAGGACCTGACCAAGCAAATGGGTGTGCCTGTGCACATCAATATCGAAGAGATCCGCAAGCCGGAGCTCGACGGTATGCTGGTTGCGCAGAGCGTAGCTCAGCAGCTGGAGCGTCGTGTAATGTTCCGTCGCGCTATGAAGCGCGCTGTACAGAACGCCATGCGCATTGGTGCCAAAGGCATCAAAATCCAAGTGAGCGGTCGTCTCGGCGGTGCTGAAATCGCACGTACTGAATGGTATCGCGAAGGTCGTGTGCCACTGCACACCCTGCGTGCCGACATCGACTATGCCAACTACGAAGCTCACACCACTTACGGTGTGATCGGTGTAAAGGTTTGGATCTTCAAAGGCGAAGTTATTGGTGGTCGCCAAGAAGAACTGAAACCACAAGCACCAGCGCCTCGTAAAAAAGCTGCTAAGTAAGGGGTACGCCAAATGTTGCAACCAAAGCGTACGAAGTTCCGCAAGCAGATGACCGGCCACAACCGTGGTCTGGCACTGCGCGGTAGCAAAGTCAGCTTCGGCGAGTTCGCGCTGAAGTCTGTTGCTCGTGGTCGTCTCACCGCTCGTCAGATCGAGTCAGCGCGTCGTGCTCTGACCCGTCACGTAAAACGTGGCGGCAAGATCTGGATCCGTGTATTCCCGGACAAGCCGATTTCCAAGAAGCCTCTCGAGGTTCGTATGGGTAAAGGTAAGGGTAACGTGGAGTACTGGGTTGCCCAGATTCAGCCAGGCAAAGTCCTGTATGAAATCGAGGGTGTTTCTGAAGAGCTGGCGCGTGAGGCTTTCGCCCTGGCTGCTGCAAAGCTGCCGCTCGCCACCTCCTTTGTTAAACGGACGGTGATGTGATGAAAGCGAATGAACTTCGTGAAAAATCCGCACAGCAGCTGAACGAGCAACTGCTCGGCTTGCTGCGCGACCAGTTCAATCTGCGCATGCAGAAAGCAACTGGCCAGTTGGGGCAGTCTCATCTGCTCTCGCAAGTTAAGCGTGACATCGCTCGCGTGAAGACTGTGCTCAACCAGCAGGCAGGTAAGTGATCATGGCTGAAGCCGAAAAAACTGTCCGTACGCTGACTGGCCGTGTTGTCAGCGACAAGATGGACAAAACCATCACCGTTCTGATCGAGCGTCGCGTAAAGCACCCGATCTACGGTAAATACGTTAAGCGTTCGACTAAGCTGCACGCGCACGACGAAACCAATCAGTGCCACATCGGCGACAAAGTCACTATTCGTGAAACTCGTCCGATGGCCAAGACCAAGTCTTGGGCGCTGGTTGATGTTCTCGAACGCGCTGTGGAAGTCTAAGGGCTAGGGGTCGGAGAAATTATATGATTCAGACTCAATCCATGCTCGATGTGGCCGATAACAGCGGCGCTCGCCGTGTTATGTGCATCAAGGTGCTGGGTGGCTCCCATCGTCGTTACGCTGGTATCGGTGACATCATCAAAGTTACCGTGAAGGAAGCAATTCCTCGCGGTAAAGTGAAAAAAGGCCAAGTGATGACTGCTGTTGTAGTCCGCACTCGTCACGGCGTACGTCGTGCTGATGGCTCCATTATCCGCTTTGATGGCAACGCTGCTGTTCTTCTGAACAACAAGCAAGAGCCGATCGGCACCCGTATCTTTGGGCCAGTGACCCGTGAACTTCGTACTGAGAAGTTCATGAAGATCGTCTCGCTCGCCCCAGAAGTGCTGTAAGGAGATCCGACATGCAAAAGATTCGTCGTGACGACGAGATCATCGTGATCGCCGGCAAAGACAAAGGTAAGCGCGGTAAGGTGCTGAAGGTTCTTGCTGACAACCGTCTGGTTGTTGGTGGTCTGAACCTGGTCAAGCGTCATACCAAGCCTAACCCGATGTCGGGCGTACAGGGCGGTATCGTCGAGAAAGAAGCGCCACTGCACGCTTCCAACGTCGCCATCTTCAACGGCGAAACCAACAAGGCTGACCGCGTTGGTTTCAAAGTAGAAGACGGTAAGAAAATTCGTGTCTTCAAGTCGACCCAAAAAGCGGTTGATGCTTGAACACTGCTAGGTAGAAGACCATGGCACGACTAAAAGAGATTTACCGGAAGGAAATCGCTCCGAAACTTAAGGAAGAACTTAAGCTTTCGAACGTGATGGAAGTTCCGCGCGTTACCAAAATCACCCTGAACATGGGTCTGGGCGAAGCGATCGGCGACAAAAAAGTCATCGAGCACGCTGTTGCTGACCTGGAAAAGATCACCGGCCAGAAAGTCGTTGTGACCTACGCTCGTAAATCCATCGCTGGCTTTAAAGTCCGCGAAGGATGGCCGATCGGCGTCAAAGTGACCCTGCGCCGTGAGCGTATGTACGAGTTCCTGGATCGTCTGCTGTCGATCTCCCTGCCTCGGGTTCGCGACTTCCGCGGCCTGAATGCCAAGTCCTTCGATGGTCGCGGCAACTACAGCATGGGCGTGAAAGAGCAGATCATCTTCCCGGAAATCGACTACGACAAGATCGATGCTCTCCGCGGTCTGGACATTACCCTGACCACCACTGCCAAGAACGATGATGAAGGCCGCGCTCTGCTGCGTGCTTTCAAATTCCCGTTCCGCAACTGATTGGAGTAGGAAAATGGCCAAGAAGAGCATGAAGAACCGTGAGCTGAAGCGTCAGCTCACCGTTGCCAAGTACGCCACCAAGCGTGCAGCGCTGAAAGCTATCATCGTCGATCTGAACGCAAGTCCAGAAGCGCGTTGGGAAGCTACCGTAGCTCTGCAGAAGCAACCACGTGACGCAAGCGCTTCGCGCATGCGTAACCGTTGCCGCCTGACTGGTCGTCCGCACGGCGTGTACCGCAAGTTCGGCCTCGGCCGTAACATGCTGCGTCAAGCTGCAATGCGTGGTGACGTACCAGGTCTGGTTAAAGCCAGCTGGTAACAGTTGTCAAAGTCTCGATGTTCGGGTTCGCAAGAACCTGACCATCGGTGGCCTTGAATCTGAATCAAGCCCCTTTTGGGGCTTGATTCATTTCTGGGGTGTGTCTAGAATGACCGGCTCGCCTGAGCCCGTGTTTTTCTGCCCGGAAGTTCTCGGCGACAAGTAGTAGCCGCAAGGCTAATTTTTTTGTATTAGGAGCGTCTAGCCCATGAGTATGCAGGACCCGTTAGCGGACATGCTAACTCGAATCCGTAATGCCCAGATGGCTGAAAAGTCTGTCGTAAGCATGCCGTCTTCCACGTTGAAGGCTGCTGTAGCAAAAGTCCTGAAGGACGAAGGTTACATCGCGGATTTTCAGATCACCACCGACGCCAAGCCGTCGCTGTCCATCTCGCTGAAGTACTTCGAAGGCCGTCCGGTTATCGAAGAAGTGAAGCGCGTTAGTCGTCCAGGCCTGCGTCAGTACAAGTCCGTTGAAGATCTGCCGAAAGTTCGTGGCGGTCTTGGCGTGTCTATCGTCTCCACCAACAAAGGTGTGATGACTGATCGTGCTGCGCGCGCTGCCGGTGTCGGCGGCGAAGTTCTTTGCACTGTGTTCTAAGGGGGGATAAGCATGTCTCGCGTCGCTAAGAACCCCGTTAAGCTGCCAGCCGGTGTCGAAGTCAAATTCGCAGGCCAACAGCTTTCGGTGAAGGGTGCCAAGGGCACTCTTGAACTGAACATCCATTCGTCCGTTGAGATCGTTGAAGAAGCTGGTGAGCTGCGTTTCGCTGCTCGCAATGGCGATCAACAAACTCGCGCAATGGCCGGTACCACGCGTGCGTTGGTAAACAACATGGTCCAGGGCGTAAGCCAAGGCTTCGAGCGCAAGCTCCAGCTGGTCGGTGTTGGTTACAAAGCGCAAGCAAAAGGTCAGGTTCTGAACCTGGCTCTTGGCTTCTCGCACCCAGTGGATTACGAACTGCCGGAAGGCATCACCGCTGAGACTCCTAGCCAGACCGATATCCTGATCAAGGGCATCGACAAGCAGCTGGTAGGTCAAGTGGCCGCCGAGATCCGCGACTTCCGTCCACCAGAGCCGTACAAAGGCAAAGGTGTGCGCTACGCGGACGAAGTCGTCCGTCGTAAAGAAGCCAAGAAGAAGTAGGGCATAGCAAATGACCGACAAAAAAGTTACTCGACTGCGTCGCGCTCGCAAAGCACGCCTGAAAATGCACGAACTCGAAGTCGTGCGTCTCTGCGTGTTCCGCTCGTCGCAGCACATCTACGCCCAGGTCATCTCGGCCGACGGCAACAAAGTCCTGGCAAGTGCCTCGACTTTGGATAAAGAACTGCGTGATGGTGCCACTGGCAACATCGACGCGGCCACAAAGGTTGGCCAGCTGGTCGCTACGCGTGCTAAGGCCGCTGGCGTATCGCAAGTGGCTTTCGACCGCTCTGGCTTCAAGTACCATGGCCGCGTTAAAGCGCTGGCTGATGCTGCTCGTGAAGCTGGGCTGGAGTTCTAAGTTATGTCAAATAACGACCAAAAGCGCGACGAAGGCTACATCGAGAAGCTGGTTCAAGTTAACCGCGTAGCCAAAACCGTTAAAGGCGGCCGTATCTTCACTTTCACCGCGTTGACCGTGGTTGGTGATGGTAAAGGGCGTGTTGGCTTCGGCCGTGGCAAGTCGCGTGAAGTGCCTGCTGCGATCCAGAAGGCAATGGAAGCTGCTCGCCGCAACATGATTCAAGTTGACCTGAACGGCACCACTCTGCAGTACGCAATGAAGTCCGCTCACGGCGCTTCGAAGGTGTACATGCAGCCTGCTTCTGAAGGTACCGGTATCATCGCTGGCGGCGCTATGCGTGCTGTCCTCGAAGTTGCTGGCGTTCAGAACGTTCTGGCCAAGTGCTACGGCTCGACTAACCCGGTAAACGTGGTTCACGCCACTTTCAAGGGTCTGAAGGCTATGCAGTCTCCTGAGTCCATCGCTGCCAAGCGTGGCCTGCGTGTTGAGGAGATCAAGTAATCATGGCTACCGTTAAAGTTACGCTGATCAAAAGCATGACCGGCCGCATCCCTAACCACAAACTGTGCGTTAAGGGTCTGGGTCTGCGTCGCATCGGTCACACTGTAGAAGTCCAGGATACTCCCGAGAATCGCGGGATGATCAACAAGGCTTACTACATGCTGCGTGTCGAGGGTTAATCGATGAAACTCAATGATCTGAGTCCAGCGCCGGGTTCCCGTCGCGAAAAGCATCGTCCGGGCCGTGGTATCGGTAGTGGTTTGGGCAAGACTGGTGGCCGTGGTCACAAAGGTCAGACCTCCCGCTCCGGTGGCACCATCGCTCCAGGCTTTGAAGGCGGTCAACAGCCGCTGCATCGTCGTCTGCCTAAGTTCGGTTTCGTTTCCCTGAAAGCCATGGATCGCGCAGAAGTGCGTTTGTCCGAGCTGGCTAAAGTGGAAGGCGACATCGTTACTGTGCAGTCCCTGAAAGATGCCAACGTGATCAACGTCAACGTACAGCGTGTGAAAATCATGCTGTCCGGTGAAGTGACTCGCGCTGTCACTATCGGCAAGGGAATCGGCGCCACCAAAGGTGCGCGTGCGGCTATCGAAGCAGCTGGCGGCAAGTTCGAGGAATAAATGGCTAAGCAAGGTGCTCTCTCTGCGCTCGGCAAAGGCGGTATGTCTGAACTCTGGGCTCGTCTGCGTTTTCTGTTCCTGGCGATTATCGTCTACCGAATAGGCGCACACATCCCGGTTCCAGGTATCAACCCGGACCGACTCGCAGACCTGTTTCGACAGAATGAGGGGACCATTCTTAGCTTGTTCAACATGTTCTCCGGCGGCGCGCTGGAACGGATGAGCATCTTTGCACTGGGGATCATGCCGTACATTTCGGCATCGATCATCATGCAACTGATGACCGCCGTCAGCCCGCAGCTGGAGCAGTTGAAGAAGGAAGGTGAAGCTGGCCGTCGCAAGATTAGCCAGTACACCCGCTACCTCACCGTCGCTCTCGCTCTGGTCCAGGCTATTGGCATGTCCATTGGTCTGGCGGGGCAGGGCGTCGCGTTCACTGGTGACTTTGGCTTCCATTTCGTCGCGGTAACCACATTTGTGGCTGGTGCGATGTTCATGATGTGGCTGGGTGAGCAGATTACTGAGCGTGGTGTTGGCAACGGTATCTCGATGTTGATTTTTTCGGGTATCGTCGCCGGTCTTCCGAGAGCAATCGGGCAGTCTTTCGAGTCTGCGCGTCAGGGTGATATCAACATCTTCGCCCTGGTTGCCATCGGTTTGCTGGCAGTAGCGATTATCGGTTTCGTGGTGTTCATTGAGCGTGGTCAGCGTCGTATCGCTGTTCATTACGCCAAGCGTCAGCAGGGCCGCAAGGTTTTTGCTGCGCAGACAAGCCACTTGCCGCTGAAGGTGAACATGGCCGGTGTTATTCCGGCTATTTTCGCGAGCAGCATTTTGCTGTTCCCGGCTTCGTTGGGTGCCTGGTTCGGTCAGTCTGAAGGTATGGGCTGGTTGCAGGACATCTCGCAGTCGATCGCTCCTGGTCAGCCGTTGAATATTCTGCTGTTTAGTGCAGGGATTATTTTCTTCTGCTTCTTCTATACGGCGTTGATGTTCAATCCGAAAGACGTAGCGGAAAACCTGAAGAAGTCCGGTGCCTTTATTCCGGGCATTCGTCCAGGTGAGCAGTCTGCGCGCTATATTGATGGCGTTCTGACCCGCTTGACCCTGTTCGGTGCTCTTTACATGACGGCCGTGTGCCTGTTGCCCCAATTCCTGGTGGTTGCAGCAAACGTTCCGTTCTACCTTGGCGGGACCTCGTTGCTGATCGTGGTCGTGGTTGTGATGGACTTCATGTCCCAAGTACAATCGCACCTCGTTTCGCACCAGTACGAATCCCTGATGAAGAAAGCCAACCTGAAGGGTTACGGCAGCGGCATGTTGCGCTGAGTACCCATAAGGTTCGAGGAGTTGGTGATGAAAGTTCGTGCATCGGTGAAAAAGCTGTGCCGTAACTGCAAGATTATTCGCCGCGAAGGTGTTGTTCGAGTAATTTGCAGCGCGGAACCGCGTCACAAACAGCGCCAAGGCTGAGTGTGATTGTGCTTCAAGCCCGGTAGCTAGTGCGCTACCGGGTTGATTATTTGTTATTACAGCGATATTATCTCGCGCCCTATTTCTTGGCTTCCGGGGCGTAGGTAGCTGTCAATTGGAGTCCCACTGAATGGCCCGTATTGCAGGCGTTAACATTCCAGATAACAAGCATACTGTTATCTCGCTGACCTACATCTATGGTGTTGGTCGCACTACTGCGCAGAAGATCTGTGCAGTGACTGGGGTAAACCCAGCAGCAAAGATCAAAGATCTGAGCGACGAGCAAATTGAACAGCTGCGTGGCGAAGTGGCGAAGTTCACCACTGAAGGTGACCTGCGTCGCGAAATCAACATGAAAATCAAGCGCTTGATGGACCTCGGTTGCTATCGCGGTCTGCGTCATCGTCGTGGTCTGCCAGTACGCGGTCAGCGTACCAAGACCAACGCGCGTACCCGTAAAGGTCCGCGTAAGCCGATCCGCAAGTAATCGCCCCAGCGAATCGACAGGAATTTAATCATGGCAAAACCTGCTGCTCGTCCTCGTAAAAAAGTTAAAAAGACAGTGGTTGATGGCATCGCCCACATCCATGCATCTTTTAACAACACCATCGTGACCATTACCGACCGTCAAGGTAACGCTCTTTCCTGGGCTACCTCCGGTGGTTCGGGTTTCCGCGGTTCCCGCAAGTCCACCCCGTTCGCTGCTCAAGTAGCTGCTGAACGTGCTGGTCAAGCTGCGCTGGAATACGGCCTGAAAAACCTCGACGTCAACGTCAAGGGTCCAGGTCCAGGTCGTGAATCCGCAGTCCGCGCTTTGAACGGCTGTGGCTACAAGATCGCCAGCATCACCGACGTGACGCCAATCCCGCACAACGGGTGCCGTCCGCCGAAGAAGCGCCGCGTGTAATCCAGGAGATTGTAAAGAATGGCTCGTTACATTGGTCCAAAATGCAAACTCGCTCGTCGCGAAGGCACCGATCTCTTCCTGAAGAGCGGCGTGCGCGCGATCGAATCGAAGTGCAACATTGAAGCAGCACCTGGTATCCACGGCCAGCGCCGCGGTCGCCAGTCCGACTACGGCACCCAACTGCGTGAAAAGCAGAAGGTCCGTCGTATCTACGGCGTTCTCGAGCGTCAGTTCAGCGGCTACTACAAAGAAGCTGCTGGCAAGAAAGGTGCAACCGGTGAAAACCTGCTGCAACTGCTCGAATGCCGTCTGGACAACGTTGTATACCGTATGGGCTTTGGTTCGACTCGTGCCGAATCCCGTCAACTGGTATCGCACAAGTCGATCAGCGTTAACGGTCAGACCGTAAACGTTCCGTCGTATCAGGTTCGTGCTGGTGACGTGGTTGCAGTTCGCGAGAAAGCAAAAAACCAGCTTCGCATTGTCCAAGCTCTCGATCTGTGTGCCCAACGTGGCCGCGTAGAATGGGTAGAAGTAGACACTGAGAAGAAGTCGGGCGTTTTCAAGAACGTTCCTGCTCGCAGTGATCTGTCCGCCGACATCAACGAAAGCCTGATTGTCGAGCTCTACTCCAAGTAAGGGCTAGAAAATAGGTGCATCCATGCAGATTTCGGTAAATGAGTTCCTGACACCCCGCCACATTGATGTGCAGGTTGTCAGTCCAACCCGCGCCAAGATCACTCTCGAGCCTCTCGAGCGTGGTTTTGGCCACACCCTGGGCAACGCGCTGCGCCGCATCCTGTTGTCCTCAATGCCCGGCTGCGCAGTAGTCGAGGCCGAGATTGACGGTGTGCTCCACGAGTACAGCGCCATCGAAGGTGTACAGGAAGACGTAATTGAAATCCTGTTGAACCTTAAAGGTCTGGCCATCAAGCTGCACGGTCGTGACGAAGTTACGCTGACCTTGTCGAAGAAGGGTTCGGGGGTGGTTACCGCTGCCGATATTCAGCTGGATCATGATGTCGAGATCGTTAATCCCGATCACGTAATCGCTAACCTGGCGTCTAACGGCGCCCTGAACATGAAGCTCACCGTAGCTCGTGGTCGTGGTTATGAACCAGCCGACTCGCGTCAGAGCGATGAAGACGAAAGCCGCAGCATCGGTCGCTTGCAGCTCGACTCTTCGTTCAGCCCGGTTCGCCGTATCGCTTACGTGGTGGAAAACGCCCGTGTCGAACAGCGTACCAACCTGGACAAGCTGGTTATTGATCTGGAAACCAACGGTACCCTGGATCCTGAAGAGGCTATCCGTCGCGCTGCAACCATCCTGCAACAGCAGCTGGCTGCGTTCGTCGACCTCAAAGGTGAAAGTGAGCCGCTGGTTGTCGAGCAGGAAGACGAGATCGATCCGATCCTGCTTCGCCCGGTTGACGATCTGGAACTGACTGTACGTTCGGCTAACTGCCTTAAGGCGGAAAACATCTACTACATCGGCGACCTGATTCAGCGTACCGAAGTAGAGCTGTTGAAGACTCCGAACCTGGGCAAGAAATCCTTGACTGAAATCAAGGACGTTCTGGCCTCCCGCGGTCTGTCCCTCGGCATGCGCCTCGACAACTGGCCGCCTGCAAGTCTTAAGAAGGACGACAAGGCGACTGCCTGATCGTCGTAATCACCGAACGTAGTGTTTGGTAAGGAATGAACCATGCGTCATCGTAAAAGTGGTCGTCACCTGAGCCGCACCAGCTCGCACCGCAAGGCCATGTTCCAAAACATGGCGGTGTCGCTGTTCGAGCACGAGCTGATCAAAACTACTCTGCCAAAAGCCAAAGAACTGCGCCGCGTTGCCGAGCCGCTGATCACTCTGGCCAAGACAGACAGCCTGGCTAACCGCCGTCTGGCTTTCGACCGTACTCGTTCGAAAGCTATCGTTGGCAAGCTCTTCAACGACCTGGGCAAGCGTTACGCTACCCGTGAGGGTGGCTACTTGCGCATCCTCAAGTGCGGTTTCCGCGCTGGCGACAACGCGCCTATGGCGTACGTCGAGTTGGTTGATCGTGCTACTGCTGGCGAAGCTGTATCCGCCGAGTAAGACGTCAGTCTGAAACAAAGAACCGGGCCTAGTGCCCGGTTTTTTGTGTCTGTAAGAAATGCGCCGTCCATACAAGTTTCTGACATGGCTGAACTGCCACTATGTGCCGGGAAAACATAATTAGTAATTATCTATCGATGCTTGCAGGTTAATGAATTTGTAGCTGTAACGTCGATGATCAATACTTCCCGCCAAGCCCATTAGCCGGCAGTTCAAGACTGACAGAGGAAGAAGACCGCATGAGCCAGACCAAGACGCTTACAACCGCCAGTGGCGCGCCAGTCGCTGATAACCAGAATTCCCGTTCCGCCGGCCCACGCGGTCCGCTGCTTCTCGACGATTTCCATCTGATCGAAAAACTCGCGCACTTCAACCGTGAAAACATTCCTGAGCGCCGTGTCCACGCTAAAGGCTCGGGCGCCTACGGCACGTTCACCGTTACCCGTGACATCACTGAATACACCAGTGCGAAGTTGTTCGAGACGGTAGGCAAACAAACGCCAACCTTTCTGCGCTTTTCCACCGTAGGTGGCGAGCGTGGTTCGGCCGACACCGAGCGCGATCCGCGCGGCTTCGCCTTGAAGTTCTACACCGAGGAAGGCAACTGGGACATCGTTGGCAACAACACGCCAGTGTTCTTCATCCGTGATCCGCTGAAGTTTCCGGACTTTATCCACACGCAAAAGCGTCTGCCGCAAAGCAACTTGAAAAGCGCGCAGATGATGTGGGATTTCTGGTCGCATTCGCCTGAGGCGCTGCACCAGGTCACTATCCTGTTTTCTGATCGTGGCATCCCTAACGGCTATCGCCATATGCATGGCTTCGGCAGTCACACTTACAGCCTGATCAACGCCAAAGGCGAGCGGCACTGGGTGAAGTGGCACTACAAGACTCAGCAAGGCATCAAGAACCTGGCACCAGCCGAGGCCGCCCGTTTGGCCGGTACCGACCCGGACTATGCGCAGCGTGACCTGTTCGAGGCCATCGAGCGCGGTGAATTTCCGAAATGGCGCGTGTGCATTCAGATCATGACCGAAGCGCAGGCGGCGGCTCATTACGAGAACCCATTCGACGTGACCAAGACCTGGTCGCAGAAGGAGTTTCCGTTGATCGAAGTTGGTGAGCTGGAATTGAACCGCAACCCGCTTAACTACTTCGCTGAAGTCGAGCAGGCTGCGTTTGGCCCGAGCAACATGGTGCCAGGCGTGGGTCTGTCGCCAGACCGTATGCTGCAGGGTCGCGTATTCGCCTACGCTGACGCGCACCGCTACCGTGTGGGCACCAACCACCAGCAATTGCCGGTGAACGCTCCGCGCAGCCCGGTGAATACTTATCAGCGTGACGGCTCTATGGCGTTCGGCAGCAATGGCGGCGCGGCGCCGAACTATGAACCGAACAGCTACGTTGAGTCGCCGAAACAAGCGCCACATTACGCTGAGCCAGCGCTGGCCTTGAGCGGTGCCGCTGATCGCTATGATCACCGCGAAGACACCGACTACTACAGCCATGCCGGTGCCTTGTTCCGCTTGATGAGCGAAGAGCAAAAAGCGCTGCTGGTCAGCAACATTGCCGGTGCGATGGCGGGTGTTTCCAGCGACGTCGTCGATCGCCAGTTGCAGCATTTCTACAAAGCCGATCCAGCGTATGGAGAAGCAATCGCAAAGCTGCTCAGCCTACAGCTTAACGAAGTCTAAACGAGAAGCAGAACCGCCCTCATTTGGGCGGTTTTTGCGTTATTTGGCCTGCTTTTCTCAGAATATCTTCGCTTTTATTGCGTGCGGTGAGTGACCTTCCAGTCAGGTTGGTTCAAACTACAGACTTTCAGGAAGGGAGATGTAGGGCGATGCAAGGCCACCCAGATGTAATCGATTACCTCAATACGTTGCTGACCGGCGAGCTGGCCGCGCGTGACCAATATTTCGTTCATTCGCGGATGTATGAGGACTGGGGGTTTACCAAGCTCTACGAGCGCATCAACCACGAGATGGAAGAAGAGGCCGGCCACGCCGATGCATTGATGCGGCGGATTCTGATGCTCGAAGGCACGCCGCGCATGCGTCCGGATGATCTGGATGTCGGCACCACCGTGCCTACGATGCTCGAAGCTGATCTGCGCCTCGAGTACAAAGTCCGCGCTGCGCTGTGCAAAGGCATCGAACTTTGCGAGCAACACAAGGACTACGTCAGTCGCGAAATTCTGCGGGTTCAGCTCAACGACACCGAAGAAGATCACACCTACTGGCTGGAAAAGCAGTTGGGCCTGATCAAGCTGATCGGTCTCGAGAACTACCTGCAATCCCACGCGTCCTGATTGCACCAGCTACAAAAAAGCCCCTGGCACCTCAACGGTGACAGGGGCTTTTTCATGCCTGGCAGTTAAGCCCGATCGCGGATCAGCAGTGGCTTGAGGTAATGGCCGGTGTGAGATTGCTTCATCTCGGCGACTTCCTCCGGCGTACCGGTGGCAATGATCTGCCCGCCCTTGGAACCGCCTTCAGGACCGAGGTCCACCAGCCAGTCAGCGGTCTTGATCACATCGAGGTTGTGCTCGATGACCACGACGGTGTTGCCGTGGTCGCGCAGACGATGGAGGACGTCGAGCAATTGCTGGATATCGGCGAAGTGCAGGCCGGTGGTTGGCTCATCGAGGATATACAGGGTTTTGCCCGTATCGCGTTTGGACAGCTCGCGCGACAACTTGACCCGCTGTGCTTCACCGCCGGACAGGGTCGTCGCCGACTGCCCGAGCTTGATGTAGGACAGGCCGACATCCATCAGCGTTTGCAGCTTGCGCGCCAGTGCCGGCACCGCATCGAAGAACTCCCGAGCTTCCTCGATGGTCATTTCGAGGGTCTCGTGGATGCTCTTGCCCTTGTATTTGATCTCAAGGGTCTCGCGGTTGTAGCGCTTGCTCTTGCACACATCGCAGGGCACGTAGATGTCCGGCAGGAAGTGCATTTCCACCTTGATCAGGCCATCGCCCTGGCACGCTTCGCAGCGACCGCCCTTGACGTTGAACGAGAAACGCCCCGGGCCGTAACCCCGGGAGCGCGACTCGGGCACGCCGGCAAACAGTTCGCGGATCGGCGTGAACAGCCCGGTATAGGTCGCGGGGTTGGAACGCGGCGTACGACCGATCGGGCTCTGGTCGATGTCGACGACTTTGTCGAGATGTTCCAGACCTTTGATGCTGTCATGTGCGGCCGCTTCCAGCGTGGTCGCGCCATTCAGTGCCGTGGCGCTCAGCGGGAACAGCGTGTTGTTGATCAGCGTCGATTTGCCCGAACCGGATACGCCAGTCACGCACGTCAGCAGGCCGATCGGGATGTCCAGATCGACATTGCGCAGATTGTTGCCGCGCGCACCTTTGAGCGACAGGTTGAGCTTCTTGTTGCGCGGCGTGCGCTTGGCCGGCACTTCGATCTTCACCCGGCCGGACAGGTATTTGCCGGTCAGCGAATCAGGGTGTGCCATGACTTCGTCCGGCGTGCCCTCGGCAACGATCTGCCCGCCGTGCACACCGGCGCCCGGGCCGATATCGACGACATAGTCAGCCAGACGAATCGCGTCTTCATCATGCTCGACCACGATTACCGTGTTGCCGATATCGCGCAAATGCTTGAGCGTACCGAGCAGCCGGTCGTTGTCGCGCTGATGCAAGCCAATGGACGGTTCGTCGAGGATATACAGAACGCCGACCAGACCGGCGCCAATCTGGCTTGCCAGACGAATCCGTTGCGCCTCGCCACCGGAGAGCGTGTCCGCGCTGCGATCCAGCGACAGATAGTCGAGTCCGACGTTGACCAGGAACTGCAGACGCTCGCGAATTTCCTTGAGAATCTTGTCAGCGATCTCGCCACGCCGACCGGTCATCTTCAGCGCACCGAAATATTCGCAGGCATCGCCGATCGGCAGATTGGTCACTGCCGGCAGGGTTTTCTCGCCGACCCAGACGTGCCGCGCTTCGCGGCGCAGACGCGTGCCACGGCAATCCGGGCAGGCCTGATGGCTGAGGAACTTGGCCAGCTCTTCGCGCACGCTCGCCGATTCGGTTTCGCGATAGCGACGCTCAAGATTCGGCACGATGCCTTCGAACGGGTGCGAGCGTTTGACGATGTCGCCACGGTCGTTCAGGTATTTGAAGTCGACGTTCTGCGAGCCGCTGCCATGCAGGATGAACTTCTGCTGCTCGGCGCTCAGCTCGTTGAAGGGCTTGTCCAGACTGAATTTGTAGTGCGAGGCGAGCGAGCCAAGCATCTGGAAGTAATAGACGTTGCGCCGGTCCCAGCCACGGATCGCGCCCTCGGCCAGAGTCAGCTCGCCATTGACCAGACGCTTGATGTCGAAGAACTGCTTCACGCCCAAGCCATCGCAGGTCGGGCAGGCGCCGGCCGGGTTGTTGAAGGAAAACAGCTTGGGTTCCAGCTCGCTGATCGCATGGCCGCAGATCGGGCAGGCGAAGCGTGCGGAGAAGATCATTTCTTCGCCGGGCTCATCGTCCATCGGCGCGACCAGGGCAATGCCGTCGGCAAGTTTCAGCGCAGTCTCGAAAGACTCTGCGAGGCGCTGCTGCAGATCGGCGCGGACCTTGAAGCGGTCAACGATCACATCGATCGAATGCTTCTTCTGTTTATCCAGCTTCGGCAGCTCGTCGAGCTCGCAAATGCGTCCGTTGACCCGAGCGCGGACGAAACCTTGCGCACGCAATTCTTCGAAGACCGACAGGTGTTCGCCTTTGCGTTCGCGGATCACCGGCGCCAGCAGCATGAGTTTGCTGCCTTCCGGCTGCGCCAGCACCAGATCGACCATCTGGCTGACGGTCTGCGCCTCCAGTGGAATGTCGTGATCCGGGCAACGCGGCGTACCCACGCGGGCATAGAGCAAGCGCAGGTAGTCGTAGATTTCGGTGATGGTGCCGACCGTGGAACGCGGGTTGTGCGAGGTCGACTTCTGTTCGATGGAGATCGCCGGCGACAGGCCTTCGATGGTGTCGACGTCGGGTTTTTCCATCATCGACAGGAACTGCCGAGCGTAAGCCGACAGCGATTCGACATAGCGGCGCTGACCTTCGGCATACAGCGTGTCGAACGCCAGGGACGACTTGCCGGATCCGGACAGGCCGGTGATCACGATCAGCTTGTCCCGTGGCAGGGTCAGGTCGATGTTCTTCAGGTTGTGGGTACGGGCCCCACGTATCAGGATCTTGTCCAAAGTGGCCTCGCTTGGCGGGCGTCGAAAACGTAGGAGTATACGGGCAAATACTGGATGGATGCACACTATCCAACGAAGGGCGTTTTGCCGTTCATGAAGAGAGTTTCATCTATACGCGTCATAGCGTCGCGATATACCCCGTCTTCCGATGGGACTGGTAGAATCGCCGCCGGTTCACACGAGGTTTTTCCATGCACGATCCCCACAGCGAACGCATGAGTGGCAGCGAGACCCGCGCGGCGAGCGGTCTGGCCCTGGTGTTCGCCTTCCGTATGCTTGGCATGTTCATGGTGTTGCCGGTGCTGGCGACCTATGGCATGGATCTGGCGGGAGCGACCCCGGCCCTGATCGGGCTGGCGATTGGCGCTTACGGTCTGACCCAGGCAATTTTCCAGATTCCGTTCGGGATCATTTCCGACCGCATCGGTCGCCGACCGGTGATCTACCTCGGCCTGATCGTCTTCGCTCTCGGCAGTGTTCTGGCTTCCCAGGCCGATTCGATCTGGGGCGTGATCGCCGGGCGAATCCTGCAGGGCGCCGGGGCGATTTCCGCAGCGGTGATGGCGCTGCTTTCCGACCTGACCCGCGAGCAGCATCGGACCAAAGCCATGGCGATGATCGGCATGACCATCGGCCTGTCGTTCGCCGTGGCCATGGTGGTCGGGCCGTTACTGACCAGTGCGTTCGGGCTGTCCGGGCTGTTCCTCGCCACTGGCGCCATGGCGCTGGTCGGCATCCTGATCATCATGTTCATGGTGCCGCAATCCACCGGGCCGTTGCAGCACCGGGAATCCGGCGTGGCCCGACAGGCGCTGATGCCGACGCTCAAGCACCCGGACCTGCTGCGCCTGGATCTGGGCATCTTTGTGTTACATGCCATGTTGATGTCGAGCTTCGTGGCCTTGCCGCTGGCACTGGTGGAAAAAGCCGGTCTGCCCAAGGAACAGCACTGGTGGGTCTACCTCACCGCGCTGCTGATTTCGTTCTTCGCCATGATCCCGTTCATTATCTACGGCGAGAAGAAACGCAAAATGAAACGAGTTTTGCTCGGCGCCGTCATGACATTGATGCTGACTGAACTATTCTTCTGGCAGTTCGGCGACAGCCTGCGTGCTCTGGTGATAGGTACGGTGGTGTTTTTCACCGCGTTCAATCTGCTCGAGGCATCGTTGCCGTCGCTGATCAGCAAGGTTTCACCGGCAGGCGGCAAGGGCACGGCCATGGGCGTGTACTCCACCAGCCAGTTCCTCGGTTCGGCACTCGGCGGGATACTCGGCGGCTGGTTGTTCCAGCATGGCGGTCTGTCGGTTGTGTTCCTCGGATGCGCCGCGCTGGCTGCACTTTGGCTGGCCTTTGCTGTTACCATGCGCGAACCTCCCTACGTGACGAGCCTGCGCTTGCCGTTGTCGCCCGAAGCGATCCGCGAAGCGGGTCTGGTCGAGCGCCTCAAGGCCCTGGTAGGGGTAACAGATGCAGTGATAGTCGCCGAAGAGGCGGCTGTTTACATCAAACTGGACAAAGAATTAGTGGATCGCACCACCCTCGAACGCCTGGTCAACAACCCGGCCGGGGCTGCGTGCGACGCTTAGGAGAACGTTATGGCCCGTGGGGTTAACAAAGTCATATTGGTCGGCACTTGCGGCCAGGATCCCGAAGTTCGCTACCTGCCTAACGGTAACGCCGTGACCAACCTGAGTCTGGCCACCAGCGAACAATGGACCGACAAGCAGACCGGTCAGAAGGTCGAGAAGACCGAATGGCACCGCGTATCGATGTTCGGCAAGGTTGCCGAGATCGCCGGTGAATACCTGCGCAAGGGTTCGCAGGTCTACATCGAAGGCAAGTTGCAGACCCGCGAGTGGGAAAAGGACGGCATCAAGCGTTACACCACTGAAATCGTGGTCGACATGCAAGGCACCATGCAACTGCTCGGCGGCCGTCCACAACAGGGCGACCAGCAAGGCGGCGGCAACAACTACCAGCAGCAGGCGCCACGTCAGCAGGCACCGCGCCCGCAGCAGTCGGCTCCACAGCAGCGTTCGGCTCCGCAAGCACCGCAGCAGGCCGCACCGCAACCGGCTCCGGATTTCGACAGCTTCGATGACGATATTCCGTTCTGATTTGCCGCTGTAACCGTTTTGAATGAAAAAGGCCCGTCGCTTAAACGACGGGCCTTTTTTGTTCAGGAAATTCCTGGCTACTCACAATCTCCTGTGGGAGCGAGCCTGCTCGCGAATGCGTCAGATCAGTCGATGCACCTGTAACTGACAGGGCGCTTTCGCGAGCAGGCTCGCTCCCACAAGGTAATTTCGTCTTAATCCAGGATCAGGTGCGGCAGGAAGCGGCTGGAGTCTTTGGTGATCAGACTATTGTCCTCACGCACACCAATCCCTGCCGCCTCATCACCAATCACCCACGAGCCAATCAGCGTGTAGCTGTCGCCAAACTTCGGCAGCGGTGCGAGCTGCTGCAAGATGAACGGCGCATCGGTGTAAGGCCCGTCCTCTTTGACGATCAGACCTTCCACTGTTTGCAGCTCGATGTTGGCGCCTTCGCGGGAAAAGTACGGCTTGCGCACCCAGCCCTTCGGCACCGCGCTCTGCGGATTCGGATCAAGGTGCGCAGCGAGCAGATTCGGATGGCCTTGGTGCAACTCCCACAGCAAAGGCAGCGCACCTTTGTTCGACAGAATCGCCTTCCACGCCGGTTCGAAAAACTGCGTATCGCATTCGGCGATCGCTGCGCCGAACGGCTCGTGGAAGATGAATTCCCAGGCGTGCAGCTTGAACAGGTGCGGGATCCAGCGATCCTGCAGATCGACGAAACGACCTTCAGCCGTCAGGCCAATGTCTTCGATATCGATGTGGCGTGATTCGATGCCGACCTTTTCCGCGATCAGCCGCAGGTAATCGGTGGTGCCTTTGTCCTCGACCGAATCCTTCATCGACGCAAAGTAGAACGGCCGCTTCAACTGCAACTCGGCGAAGGCCTGATGCAGCTTGGTGTCGATGCTGTTGAACTGGTCGGCATGCGGCGGCAGCGTGCCACGCTCGATGCACTGTTCCAGCCAGCCCCATTGAAAGGCTGCCGCTTCATAGAGGCTGGTCGGCGTGTCGTAGTTGAGCTCCAGCAGTTTCGCCGGCCCGTTGTCGCTGTAGGAAAAGTCCATGCGACCGTACAGATGCGGATGACCCTCGCGCCAGGAGGTGCGGATCATGTCGTAGTACGCCGCCGGGATACTCAGGCGATCGAGCAACTCCTCGCTGTTGACGACGCGATCCACCAGGTCCATGCACATCTCATGCAGTTCGGTGGTCGGGTCTTCCAGATCGTTTTCGATCTGCGCGAGGCTGAACTGGTAGTAGGCGCTTTCGTCCCAGTACGGTTCGTCGTCGATGGTGTGGAACAGGAAACCAAGGCTTTCGGCGGTGTGTTTCCAGTCGGGGCGCTCGGCGCAGTGGATCTTTTTCATGTCAGCTGCTCGAGCGTCCGGAACTGCTGCCCCAGCCACCCCAACCGCTGCGGGCACTGGACTGGCTGCCGAAACCGCCGCGCGAAGTCGACGACGCAACGTTCACCGGCTTGCTCTTGCTGCTCTCGTAATCCGACTGGCTGCGCGAGGTTGTGTCAGCTCGGCGGTACTGCGTTGAGGTGTTGTACGGCTGGCGCGTTTCGCGATCACGGTAAACGGTGCGTTCGGCGTTGTTGCTCATTGCGTTGCCGATCAGCCAGCCGGTCAGCCAGCCATTGCCGCCGCCACCTGAGCCACCGGAATAGTGCGAGCCGCCGTGGCTGGCACTGCTGCTGGTGGTGTCTCCCGCCGGCATTTGCGAATTGGCGATGGCATCGAGATCCTGCGGCGTCTCGGCATTGCCCGGCACTTTGAAGCCGCCGAGTTTCGGCACGAAACGGCCATCGGAATTTTTCTGACACCAGCCAGCGGCGAAGTCTGCGTCGCACTTGGCCTTGTCGTTGTAGGCCGGGGCGATGCGCCGGTGTTCGTTCAGGGCGGCGACGTAGGCGCTGGAGCAGAGATCGGCGGCCAATTCGGCGTCGACACACTGTTCAACGCTTTGGAAGTTGCGCGGCTGATCCAGCGCCGCTGCTTCACCGGAAATCGCCATCGCCACCGATGCGGCGAGGGACAATTGCACGTATTTGCTGCGTTTCATCGAGAGGCTTCCTGCCGGTCAGTGGGACGGGGTCATGCACGCGGCATTGAGCATGCCGACGCTGATCGCCACGGCAGCCACATAGATGCCGGCCGCCACTTCGCCGTTGGCGATGCGCTGGGAAGTGCCCTTGAGCACCAGCCCGGTAGCGACAAACGCCAGCAATTGCACAACGGCGGCGATGACCGCCCAGAGGACAAAGTCGAGCACGTTGACCGAGTAGGCGATCACGTTGCTCGCCGGAATGGCGAAACCGATGATCGCCCCGGACAGGGCAATGGCGGCGGCAGTGTTGCCGGCACGGATCAGCTCGAATTCCTTGTGCGCGGTGATGCGTGTGTAGACGAATTGAAACAGCATGAACAGCAACACGGCGCCGATCAGGTAGACGACGAAACCGACCAGCGCGGTTTTGTTCAGAGAAACGGCCAAGACTTCCAGCATGAAAAACTTCCTTTTTTAGATGGCGCTCAAATCAGTCGTGTACAGCGAGATGCCCAGCGAGGTGCTCAGGCTGACGGTGCCTTCTTCGTCCTGTTCGACGGAGAACAGCAGCAGTTCGCGGCGATCGGTCAGACCGGTGTCGCGGGCATACAGCATGGCGTGGTGCTTGATGGTGTAGGACTCGTCCGGATTGACCACGTGTTCGGTCATTGGCACCAGTTCAGTCTGCTGCAGTTCGGTGCCCCATTCGCGGGTGTATTCAACACCGTCGTGGTGGTAGGTCGGCAGACCGATCAGGCTGTTGGGGCCGGCCAGACGCTGCAGTTCGGCGTCACTGTTGACCGTCACATAGCTGATGTAATTGAACAGGGTGACCGACTCGACCTGATCATCGCCGGTGACGTGGATCTGCACCCAGAAATCCTCGTCGTTCATGTAATAGCGATGCAGTTTGTTGGACTGGCCGAGATCGACCCAGCCGGCGCTCCACACCGCTTGATCGAATGGCACCCGCACCGAAGTCGAGCCTTCCAGCAGCAACGCCAGGGTCGTGTCGAAGCGCACGCCTTTGCCTTGAGCCATGCCCAGTGGGCCGCTGGCGGCGGTGGTCGTTGGCGCAGCGGTCTGCCAATTGCTGGTGCCGAGCAAGTCTTTAAACCATCCCATGGGTACGTTCCTTGAAGCGGGTGGAGGTGTTCGGGTGAAAAAGTGGCGGTAGTGTAACGGGCGAAGCGGTGAACGAGCAGGGGCAATTACGCCGCAAAACCATGTGGGAGCGAGCCTGCTCGCGAATGGGTTGTGTCAGTCACTCGATTATTTGACTGTCACGACGCTTTCGCGAGCAGGCTCGCTCCCACAAGTTACCGTTCAGTCCTTACTGCGCGGACTTCTGCTTCAGGCGCTCAAGGATCGCATTGGCGCTGCCTTCGTTCGGCGTGATGCCGGCGTCGCGCAGTTTGCGTTCCAGGTCGTTGCCGGTGGAGGCGTCGGCCAGTTCGTCCGCTGCGTTCAGTTCGGCAGCGCGTTGCTGCTGCTTGGCTTGCAGGCGGTTCAGGGTGCCGACCGCAGTTTCCAGTTTGCCGTTGGCGCCGCCGCTGGCAATCGAGGCGCTGACCTGGGCTTTCTGCACGCTGTCGCGGGCCTTGGCCATGTCCACTTGCTGGCGCAGGCTCTTGATCCGCGATTCGGCTTTGCTGATGTCTTTGCGCATGTTGTCGGCGTAGGCGCCGAATTCATCGCTGAGTTTCTTCTCGGCAGCGAGGTCGTTGGTCAGGGTCGAAATCGCTTCGGCCACTTCCAGCGCCAGGTCTTCGCGGCCGGCATTCAACGCGGCCACAGCCTTGGCTTCGAGGTCCTTGATCTTGGCGTCGTATTCGCTGACGCGGTCGGCGGCCAGTTTGTGCTTGGCCATGATCGTTACCAGTTCGCGGCGGGCATTGGACAGCGCGGTGTCCGCGTCGCGGATTTCCTGATCGAGGATGCGCAGGGCCTGCTGGTCGGCGATGGCTTCGCCGACTTCATTGGCGCCGCCGCGCAGTGCGGTGAACAACTTGCTCCAGATGGACTGAGTCATTGGATATTCCCTGTTGATTACTTGAAGAAGTGTTCGAAGGCTTCGCTGGCGCGCTGCACGTTGTCGACCAGGGTTTTCACCTCGGTGACTACGTTGGTCAGGCTCGAATCAGCACTGAGGGCGCCGAACATGTTGTAGACGGTCTGTCCGTTCGGCATCGATTCGATCCCGATCGAAGACAGCGGGAACATCTCGCGGCTGCGCAGTACGGCATCGTTGAACGCCTGGACATTGCTGATCGAATCGATGTCCACCAGCACGGTGTCGACGATGATCTGCTGGCCGGCCAGGGCGATATGAATCGGCAGGCCGCCGAATTCGTTCATTTCCAGCTTGATGCTCGGTTCGGAGCTCTGGATCAGGGACAGCGAAATCTCTTGGGAAGCCACCTCGTCCAGCGCCTTGAGGGCATTGAAGAGGCTGTCGATGGTCCAGTTGTTGCCTGCGCTCATGTATTTCTCCGACATGAAAGAGCCAGCCAGAATCGGTTGGCGTAGCTGTTGCTCCATTTGCTTGAGCAAGCTTCGGTTTTCCGGAAGCACCCAAGTTTCGTGTTTCACATAACCGGCGGCGGCCAGGCCTGCGCGCATCTGCTTCATGTAGAAGCTCGACGGTTTTTTCGCTGACGTCTTGCCACGCTCGCCCTTGGGGCTGGCTGCGGCAGGCGTCGGAGTGCGGCTTGTCATGGCTGGAATCCGGTTATGAGCGTCTCACGCGTGGGCCACACTACAACCAATGCAAAGTGCCATCAATGACTCACGCGTGAGATTTTCATGACAGACGCAAAAAGGCCCGCAACGTGGCGGGCCAGTAGATTGCGCAGTTGTTGCTAGGCGTTGCTGCTCAGGAACTCGTCAGTGGATACCACGCTGGCATAGGCGAAACCCAGCGCCGCCATGAAGGCTGCGTGCACATGAGCGGCCGGCACCGTCAGGCCATTGAATTCCAGATCACGGCTGGCGCAGGCATCGTGAATCACCGTGACCGCATACCCCATGTCTGCCGCGGCGCGGGTGATGCCATCGACGCACATATGGCTCATGCTGCCGACCACCACCAGGTCGGTGATGCCGTGTTCGTCGAGCACCGCTTTCAGTTCGGTTTCGCGGAACGAGTTGACGAAGTGCTTGAGCACCACCGGCTCGTCGGCGCGGTTGAGCACTTTCGGATGCAGTTTCGCGCCTTCGGAGCCGGGAGTGAAAAACGGCGCGTCTTCGGAGGTGGATTCATGCCGAATGTGTACCACCGGATCGCCCGTTTCGCGGAAGGCTGCGATCAGCCGTGCGGCGTTATCGGCAGCGGCGTCGGCGCCGACCAGCGGCCACTTGCCTTGGGGGAAGTAGTCGTTCTGGATATCGACTACGATGAGCGCTTGCTTGGCCATGGGATTGTCCTCGAGACGGTGATTGGGTGTGGCCTCAGTATTGACGCTGGCCGAGGATTCGAGGACTGGCCGCACCGACAATAGACGGGGGAAAACTGACAATGGCTGCACAAAGAGCCGCCACCGCTGAACTGGGCGTGCTGATTTACCCCGGCGCGCAACTGGCGGCGGTGCACGGTCTGACCGACCTGTTCGCCGTGGCCAATCGCATCGCTGCCGAGTATCAGGCTGTGCAATTGCCCGTGCTGCGAGTCAGTCACTGGCAGGTCGATGGCGAGCAGTTGCCGGCGCGGGTCTATGACAGTCATCCCGGTGCCGAAGGCGCTTTGCTCGCCGTGCTGATTCCGCCGTCCCTCGGCGGGTTCGATGCGGCGCAGATGACCGTGAGTCTTGCGCAATGGCTGCGCGATCAGCATGCGCGCGGCGCAACGCTTGGTGGTGTCTGTGTGGGCTCGTTGATGCTCGCCGAAAGCGGCTTGCTCGACGGTCGCAGCGCCACCACCCACTGGACCTCGGCCCAGGCTTTCGCCGAGCGTTACCCGAAGATCAAGCTGAAGGCCGACACGCCGATTGTCGACGACGGCGACCTGATCACCACGGCCGGGCTGATGGCCTGGTCGGAATTGGGGTTGCGCCTGGTCGATCGCTTGCTCGGCCCGAGCATCGCCACCGCGACCGCGCGTTTTCTGGTGATGGAACACAGCGACAGCGCCAGTGAATGCGGAAGCAATTTCGCACCGATCCTCAGCCATGGCGACGCGGCGATTCTCAAGGTCCAGCACTGGCTGCAAAGCACCGGGGCGACGGATGTTTCGCTGACGGCAATGGCCGAGCGTGCGGGACTTGAAGAGCGTACTTTCCTGCGCCGATTCCGCGCCGCGACAGGCTTGAAACCGACCGAGTATTGCCAGCACTTGCGGGTCGGCAAGGCGCGGGAAATGCTCGAGTTCACCAATGGCACGATCGACCACATTGCCTGGACTGTCGGCTATCAGGATCCGGGCGCGTTTCGTGCGATCTTCAAGAAGATTACCGGGCTTGGGCCGAGTGAGTACCGGGGGCGGTTTGGTGTGAATCCCGCTCCCAGAACGACGATGAACTAATGTGGGAGCGAGCCTGCTCGCGAAGGCGCTGGATCTACAGAATTGTAGTCGGCTGACACTACGCTTTCGCGAGCAGGCTCGCTCCCACAATGATCGCGGCGAGGGTGAGAGATCGTGCAATTTGCCGGAGTTTTGCGCGCTGTCGTGCAGTTTGAAACAGGCGTGATGCCAGCACAGTCACGGCAAGCTCCCGATTATCGGGCGGTTCGTGGGGATGGTTGATTGGCCTGATCTCTGCAATTTCCTTTGAGAACCCATCGACTGATAAAAGGGGAACGCATGACCCCGACACCCAGCAACAAAATCGTCGTGGCCCATTCGGTGCGTGCCGAGGCGCCGCAACATGAAGTCGAGACCAACAAGGCACTGGCGCGTTGGCTGGCGCAGATTCTCGGCTGCAAATTCGGCGGCAGTTTCGATCCGGCCAAACATCAGGGCCGCGAGCTGTATCTGCTGCCAACGCAAACCATCGTCGGCGCCGCCCACGCGCAAGCACTTGGCATCAACGGCCCCGATGACTTGTGGGGCGGTTACGTCGAATACGATTTCATCTGCACCAAAGCCATCAGCCACGGTTTGCGCAACCATCTGGCGCACGCGCCGCAGGGCTGGTCGCCGCTGTTTTCGGAGCGGGTGCGCAACGTTGTGCTCGACGGTCTCAGCGTATTCGCCCTGGAAGATGCGCGGCCCGCCGCCGAGCATCTGTTGTACGCCGGGCCGATTCGCTTGAAGCCGATTCACGCTTGCGCCGGTCGCGGTCAGGAAGTGATCAAAAGCCTCGATGCGTTCGATGAAATCCTCGCTCGTCCCGAAGCGCAAAGCCTGTTCAGCGACGGCGTAGTGCTGGAGCAGGACTTGAGCAACGTCGTCACCCACAGCGTCGGCCAGTCGTTCATCGGCGGCAAAGTGTTGAGCTATTGCGGTGATCAATACTTGACCGAGGACGGTCAGGGCGAAGAGGTCTACGGCGGCTCGAATCTGCTGGTGGTGCAGGGCGGCTATGACCAATTGCTCGCGCTGGATCTGCCTGATGATGTGCGTCTGGCCATCGAGCAGGCGCAGGTCTTCGACAGTGCCGCCAACGAAGCCTACCCACGCTTCTTCGCCTCGCGGCGCAATTACGATATCGCCCAAGGCCTCGACGCCAGCCGCAACCCGCGCAGCGGCGTGCTCGAACAATCCTGGCGCATGGGCGGTGCCAGCAGCGCTGAAGTGGCCGCGTTGCAGAGCTTCGTCAACGATCCACAGATGCGCGCGATTCGCGTGTCGTCGGTGGAAACCTATACCGATCAGGCGCTGCCGGCGGACGCCATCGAGGTCTATCGCGGCCCGGCGGAAAACAGCGCATTTCTTCTCAAATATGTGACGGTCCAATCCTATGACGGCTAGAAGCGAAAGCATTCAAATCGACATTGATGACGAACAGATGAGCGGGACTTTTCTCAGTCCCAAATCGAAAGTCCCGGGGGTGTTGTTCGTGCACGGTTGGGGCGGCAGTCAGGAGCGTGATCTGGAACGGGCCAAAGGCATCGCCGGCCTGGGTTGCGTATGCCTGACCTTCGACCTGCGCGGGCACACCGGCGGCACAGGAATTCCGCTGACCCGGGTGACCCGTGAAGACAATCTGCGTGACTTGCTGGCGGCCTACGATCGCCTGCTGGCGCACCCGGCCCTCGACACTTCGGCGATCGCCGTGGTCGGCACCAGTTATGGCGGTTATCTGGCCTCGATCCTGACGTCACTGCGCCCGGTGCGCTGGCTGGCGCTGCGCGTGCCGGCGCTGTACCGCGACGAGCAGTGGCACACGCCCAAGCGCGATCTGGACAAGGCCGACCTGCGCGATTATCGCAATACGCTGGTGCGCGCCGACAGCAATCGCGCCCTGCATGCCTGTTCGCAATTCACGGGCGACGTGCTGTTGGTAGAATCGGAAACCGACGACTTCGTGCCCCACGCGACGATCATGAGTTACCGCGCCGCATGTCAGCAGACTCACTCATTGACTCATCGGATTATTGATGGCGCCGATCACGCATTGAGTGATCCAGTTTCGCAGCAGGCCTACACCTCGATCCTGGTGGACTGGATTACCGAGATGGTGGTGGGGGAGCGGTTGAGCATTATCCAATCCAGATGATCTGTCGCATGTACCGGCCCCTTCGCGAGCAGGTTGAACGCATTTCAAATGTAGATACTCTGTTCACGGTCAAGCTTTTTGGGTGTGTTTATCGCTAAAAAGCTTGGCTGTACTGAAGTCTTCGCCTGCCCGCATGCAGGCCCATAGTCCGGTCAGGTATTTGCGCATGACTGCGACAATAGCCTGCATCTTCCTCTTTCCTCGAGCCACCAATGCTTCGTAAAACGCTTTAACGTTCGGGTCGCAACGTATGGCGGTCAGCGCAGGCATGTACATCGCTGATCGCAAATAGGCATTGCCGCCCTTACTTATCCGGCCGGGTTTATCAATGCTGGTGCCTGATTGCGTGAGTCGGACATCGAGTCCGGCATGGCGGCTGACCTGCGCTGACTTGAGCGTTACCGGTAAGGTCGTCAGTTCAGCCAGCGCCGCAAATACTGAGATCTCACCCATGCCAGGGGCGGCGATCATGTGGGCGAACTGGGCGCTCAACGTTGGGCAGTTGTCGATCAGTGCCCGACCAGCGAGTCGGAAACGCTCGATTCGTTTGTCAAAGGCGTTGATGGCTTCTTCTTCGTCTTCAATCAGCATCAGAAGAGTTGTTTGAGTGGCTTTTAGTGCATGCAGCTCGTTTTTGGCGCGGGTGCGATGACCCGTCAAACGATTGATGTGGCGACCGATAGCGCGTAGCTCAAGCTGTATTGAAGTGGGCGGCGTCCACAACCTTGGGCTCATGCGTTCGCCGTACTCAGCTAATAACTGGGCATCGATTGCGTCCGTTTTGCTGTTTTTCAGCATCAGCTTTGCAAAGTTGTGAAAACTCTTCGGATTGATAACCGAGACTGGCAAACCCGCCGCAGCGAGCTCCATGGCCAAGTCCAGGTAGTAGATTCCGGTGGCTTCCATCACCACAGATATAGGCTTGAGCTCAAGTAACTTGCCGACAGCAGCTTTGCGCCCCGCCGGTGTCTGGTCGATATTGCACTGACCTGCAAAACGGCCGCCATTGCGCCAGCCCATCGCTGTAGTGCGAGATCCCACATCCAAACCGACGTGCATGTTCATGCTTTCAACTCCAAGAGAACTGAGTTAAAAATGCTTCCTGGTTCCCCTGACCTCGAACTTCATGCCACTGCAACCTTGTAATGCGAAGTCCGACTCGTCGGCTTCTCGATACTCTTCGTGGTGGGCAATGAGGCGGGGGGACCTCTCTACATACAAGGTCAGGAGCAAGTCCTGCCTTAAGGAGCGATCGGTCTCCCCCAGAAACACATCTTCGTATGTCGCACCAGCGAGCTTAGATCTCATTCATGCTGGTGTGTGGGGAACATACAAGGAGCTGCCGAAGGCTGCGATCTTTTGATCTTGATTCTAATGTGTGGGTTTCTTCTCGATCCGCAACGCCTTGGCCTTGGCCTCCACCACCAGATACATCACCACCGTGATCAACAGCGGCAGCAGAAAATAAATCGCCCGATACGCCAGCAATCCCGCGACCAGACTGCCGCGCGACGCCTCGTGCTGCAGCAGCGCCACGAACACCGCCTCAAGCACACCCAGTCCCGCCGGAATATGCGTGATGACCCCGGCAATCGCGCTGATCAACAGCACGCCAAGCACCAGCGGATAATCCAGTTTGCTCGGCAGCAGAGTGAAGATCACCGCCGCCATCAGCGACCAGTTCAACGCCCCCAGCAGCAATTGCAGCACCGCCATGCGCAGCGACGGCAGGTTGATTTCCACGCCGCGAATCGACCACTCGCGGCGCTTGGAAAACTGACACGCCGCCAGATAGCCGGCGCTGACCAGCAGCAGTAACACACCAACCAGTTGCAAGGCCGAACTGCTGAGTTTCCAGCCCGGCGGCATCGTCACCAGACCGCTGCTGAACACTACGCCAGCGATGGTCATGTAGCCGAACCAGTTGGTTGCCAGGCTCAGGCCGAGAATTTTGGCGATGTTGCCTTTGCTCACGCCCAGCCGCGAATACAGGCGATAGCGCATGGCGATGCCGCCGACCCAGGCGCTAAGGTTGAGATTGAAGGCGTAGCTGATGATGCCCACCGGCAGGATCTGCTTCCAAGTCAGGTCTTGCCGAATGTAAGTGCGGCCGATCAGGTCGAAACTGGCGTACACCAGAAAACTCAGCAGGGTCAGGCTGGCGGCGATGATCAGTGTGCGCACCTTGAAATCGGCGAGGGTCTCCAGCACCTCGGCCCATTCGATGCGCGTAGCGAACATCGTCAACAGGACGATCAGCGCGAGGAAAAACAGGATGGTCAGCGGACGTTTCCAGCGGCTCCATTTCGACGGCGCCGCTTGTGTCGAATGGCTATCGGAATGGACTTCGGAATGACTCATGGACGCGCACCTCGGAAAGGCTTCAGACGCGGTTTATGCGCCGGCAGCCAACCGGCCATGGCCGGGAAGTGCCGCAGGAAGTGGAACACCAGAAAACCCACGGTCATGTGCCAGATACGCCCGCGCGGCAACAGCTTGGCGTCCATGGCTTTGCAGTGGTTCTGGCTGAGATCTTCGAGGCGTTCGTACAGGTGCTGATTGAACGCGCGGTCGCGGATCAGCACGTTGGCTTCCAGATTCAGCGACAGGCTCAGCGGGTCGAGATTGCTCGAGCCCACGGTGCTCCAGTCATCGTCGACCAGCGCGACCTTGCCGTGCAGCGGGCGTTGGCAGTATTCGTGAATCTGCACGCCGGCACGCAGCAGATAATCGTAGGTCATGCGCGCCGCCAGTTTGGCTACGAGCATGTCGGGCTGGCCTTGCAGGATCAGCCGCACCTCGACGCCACGGCGGGCGGCGTTGCGGATTTCGCGCAGCAAACGGTAGCCGGGAAAGAAGTAGGCGTTGGCGATGATTACCCGGCGCTTGGCCTTGCGCAGCACCTGCAAATACACGTCTTCGATATCGGTGTTGTGTTGATCGTTATCGCGGAACACCAGGCGTACCTGGCCGTCGTGGTCGGTGAAGGCCATTTCCTCCAGGCGCTGGCGCCGGCGCTGCCACCAGAACCGCGCGCGTCCGGGGCGACCGCTTTGAAGCAGGGCGAAGTGATGGATATCGGCGACCACCGGGCCCTGGATCTCCACCGAATAATCCTGCTTGGCTTCAGGGCCGAAATCGGCCAGGTGATCGCCGGAAAAATTGATCCCGCCAATGAACGCGATCAAGCCGTCGACCACCACGATCTTGCGGTGCAAGCGGCGGAACCAGTTGGTGCGGATGCCCAAATGCTTCGGCGCCGGATCGAAGATTTGCAGATGCACGCCGGCATCGCTCAAGGCCGACAGATAGCCGGTGCTCAGCTCGCCACAGCCGAAGCCGTCGAGGCTGACCGTGGTGCGCACGCCGCGCTGGGCGGCTTCGATGAGGATTTGCTGCAACTCGGCGCCGACCTTGTCTTCGAAGACGATGAAGGTCTCCAGCAGGATCTCGCTCTTGGCTGCGCGCATCGCTTCGAATACCCGGGGGAAATATTCCTCGCCGTTCTCCAGCAGCTCTACGCGGTTATTGCTGTGCCATTGATACTCGACGTCCACGTGGCCGGGCTCGCGCACCGGCGGGTTCAGCGGGACCGGGTCGACGGCGGATTTTTCCAGTGGCGCACTGTTCATAGTTCAATCTCCACCGATAACGGTGCGTGGTCGGAAAGGTGGGACCAGGGCCGGTTGGTCAAAACTTTCGGGCGGCTGGCCTTGAGGTTGCGTACGTAGATGCGGTCGAGTCGTAGCGCTGGCAGCCGCGCGGGAAAGCTGCGCGCCGGCTTGCCGTACTGCTCGGCGAACACTTCGCGCAGGCCACAGGGCTTGAGCTGCGCATCGGCACGCTGGCGCCAGTCGTTGAAATCGCCAGCGACGATCACCGGGGCATCAGCGGGCAATTCGGCGAGACGTTGCATCAGCAGATCCAGTTGCGCGTTGCGGTGGCTCTCGCGCAGGCCCAGATGCACGCAGATCGCATGCACTTCGGTGCCGTCGCCAGGCAGGCGCAGCACGCAATGCAGCAGGCCACGGTTTTCATGGCCGCTGATCGACACGTCGAGGTTGTCGTGGCGGATGATCTGGAATTTCGACAGCAGCGCATTGCCGTGGTCGCCCGCCGGGTACACGGCATTGCGCCCGTAGGCGAATTGCGGCCAGAGGCTGTCGGCGAGAAATTCGTATTGCGGCATCGTCGGCCAGTTGTCGTAGCGTTTCGGATGCTGCTCGTGCGTGCCGTGCACTTCCTGCAGAAACACCACGTCGGCGGCGACGCTGCGCACCGCTTCACGCAGCTCCGGCAGGATGAAACGCCGGTTCAGCGCGGTGAAGCCCTTGTGGGTGTTGACCGTCAGTATGGTGAAGGTGCGCACCGAGGGCGCAACCACGGAGCCTTCGTCGGTGAAACCGACCGGTTCGGGAATGCTCATGACAGAACTCCTTCTGCGGCGACTTGCCCGGGAGTTGTGGCGAGGTCTTTGTCGAGGTCCAAGCGCTGCAACAAGTTGCGTGCGTCGTAGGGCGCGCGGACTTTGATGTCGTTGTCGAAGTAGCAGAACACTTCGCGGGATTTGCGCGCGCGGGGTTTCAGGCGTGGGGCTATCAGGTGGGCGTCCTCTGGCTGTTTACCGTGATGCCAGGCGTCGATGCGCTCGGCCCAGCGCTTGAGCGCTTGTTCGGAATAACCGCTGGCGTAGAGCTCTTCGGCGCCGTGCAGGCGCAGATAGACGAAGTCGCTGGTGAGGTCTTCGCGGTACGGCCATTTGCCGGCGGTGTCGGCAATGACCAGCGCGGTGTTGTGGCGTTTGAGCAGGCGCACGAATTCCGGATCGATGAAACTTTCATGACGGATTTCCACCGCATGGCGCAGCGGTTTCTTGCGCCAGGCTTTGACGCTGGCGTGGCCGGGAAGATGCGAGTCGTGCTGGCGGGCGAGGGCGGCTGCGGCTTGGGTATCGTGGGGCAGTTGCGCGAGAAAGTGATCGAAGCGCTCGGCGTCGAATTTGAAATTCGGCGGAAACTGCCAGAGGATCGGCCCGAGTTTTTCCTTCAGCTCCAGCACGCCCGAGGCAAAGAAATTCGCCAGCGGTTTTTCGATTTCGCGCAAGCGGCGCACGTGGGTGATGAAGCGCGGTGCCTTGACGCTGAACACGAAGTCATCAGGAGTTTCGGCGTACCACTGGGCGTAACGTTCGGGGCGTTGCAGGGCGTAGAACGATCCATTGATTTCGATGCTGTTGACCGCGCGGGAGGCGAACTGCAATTCGCGCTTCTGCGCCAGTCCCTTCGGGTAGAAATCCCCGCGCCACGGGGCGTAGCGCCAGCCTGAAATACCGATGTGAATCGTCGCCATCCCATCCTCCCGTAGAAAGTCCTCGTGTTGCCGATGTTCTGTGATGACTGCGGCGGGGGTGGGAAAGTTTCGGTGGCGTTACGGACGGTCGCGGGTGAAGCGAAGATCAAGAGCTTACCCCCTCACCCCAACCCTCTCCCCCAAGGGGGCGAGGGGGAAGGGAGCAGATCTTCATGCCTCCTGAAATCGCGTACGACTGTGAAGGGAGCAGATCTGCATGGTCTTCAGGACTTGAGTTCGACTCAAGACGTGCAGTTGGTGATTTTGGTCATGCAACTCGGTCGGCTCCCTCTCCTGGGGGAGAGGGCTGGGGTGAGGGGGCTCTTGAACTTGCCGCGCAATTACCGATCAGTTCCTTACCAGGGTCAGCCACGGGAGATCGGAGCTTTGCGCAATTTCAGGATCGCCATTCTGCTGGGAGCGCTGCTGTGCTTGGGCGTCAACACATCGCAAGCCGTCGCGCTGCCGGGCGTTCCGGCTGCCGCCGATACGGCGGAAAAACCCGCCGAACCGGAACCGCTGGTGCAGGGCGGTCTGCTCGGGGCGATCAGTACGAGCATCGACGATGTGCAGGAAAAACTCGATCTCAACGAACACCTGGTCGATGCCTGGCGGCTGCGCGCTGACCGCGCGGCGGATGAGGTCGATCGGCTGGTCAAGCAGCCGTCGAACCGCTCGGGCTGGAGCGTGGCCGGGGATTTCCTCACGTTGTCGGGAGTGTGGCTGGGCAGTTTTGCCCTATTGACGGTGCTCGGCAGTCTGTTGGCCAAGCGCCTGCGTGAAGGGCGCTGGTTGCGCACCCGCCAGCGCAGTCAGGATCTGCTCGGCTACGTGCTGCCGTACACCGTGCCGGCGCTGATCTGCCTGCCGCTGACACTGTATGTCAGCCACTTTCTGCAAGCTTCGGTGGGCCGTGCGCTGGCGCTGTGTCTGGCCTATGCCACCAGCAGCGGTATCTTCTCCACATCGATGTTGTTGTGCGTGGTGGTGATGTTCAACGTCGGGCACAAGCGCGCCGCCGCGCGAATCATCCGTGAATACTGCCCGCGCCCGCTGTTCCTCATCGGCTTTCTCGCCGCCCTCAGCGATGCCCTGACCAGCCCGCAGATCGCCCGGCAACTGGGCGGCAATATCACCAGCAGCATCGCCGTGTTCACCGGACTGATCGCCTCGGTGATTTTCGGTTTGCTGGTGATTCGCCTGCGCCGGCCGGTGGCACATCTGATCCGCAATCGCCCGCTCGCTCAGCGCTTGAAACAACCGTCGCTGCAGGAATCGCTGCGGATATTTTCCGGGCTGTGGTATTGGCCGATCGTGCTGATGGTGCTGGTCTCGGCAGTCAGCCTGATTGGCATCGGCGAGGACAATCAGAAAGCCCTGCGCTGTGCCTTGTTCACTACCGTGCTGCTGATCGCCACAGTGTTTCTCAGCACCGTGTTGCAGCATTTGTTCAAATCACGCAAGGCTGAGGCGATCCAGCGCAGCAGTGCCTACAAGGAACGTTTTCTCAGCCTGTTGCATGCGTTGCTGCGCATCGTCATGGCGATTGTGTTCATCGATATTCTCGGGCGGATCTGGGGCGTGTCGTTGCTCGATTTCGCCCAGAGCAGCACCGTCGGTCGAGCGATCAGCAACGCCTTGAGCAGCATCGGCCTGATCTTCCTGGTGACGTGGCTGCTGTGGGTGGTGCTCGACACGGCGATTCAGGAGGCACTGAAACCGCCGCTGAGCAAACGCGCGGCACGCCAGCCGAGCACGCGGGTGAAAACCATCCTGCCGCTGTTGCGCAATGCGATCAAAATCATCCTCGTGGTGATCTGCGCGATTACCACCATGGCCAATCTGGGGATTAACGTTGCGCCTCTGTTGGCCGGTGCGGGCGTGGTCGGTCTGGCGATCGGTTTCGGTTCGCAGCAACTGGTGCAGGACGTCATCACCGGGTTGTTCATCATCATCGAAGACACCCTGTCGATCGGCGACTGGGTGGTGCTCGATTCCGGCCACGCTGGCACGGTGGAAGGCCTGACCATTCGCACCTTGCGCCTGCGGGACGGCAAGGGTTTTGTGCACTCGGTGCCGTTCGGCCAGATCAAGGCTGTGACCAACCAATCACGCCAGTTCGCCTTCGCATTTTTCTCGGTGCAGTTCACCTACGACACTGACGTCGACAAAGCCATTGAGCTGATTCGCGAGGCCGGTGATTCGATCCGCGAAGACCCGTTCCTCAAGTACAACCTGCAAGGGCCGCTGGATGTGTTTGGCGTGGACAAAATGGATCTCAACGGCGTGGTGTTGACGGCGCAATTCCGCACGGTGTCCGGTGGCCAATATGCGGTGAGCCGCGCGTTCAACCAGCGCTTGAAGAAGCTTGTGGATAACACACCGAATGTGCATTTTGCGCAGACTTATCCACAGCAGGTGTTGTTGCCGAAGCGGCAGGAGGAGGGGGCGGTGGTTGCGGATGAGGTACCGCAGGAGTCGCGGACCTGACGCCTGTTTGTGTAGAGACAGGGCCGGCGCTTTCGCGAGCAGGCTCGCTCCCACAGGGGCAATGGGATTGGACTGTGGGAGCGAGCCTGCTCGCGAAGACGCCGGTGCGAACACTCTCAATGCCGGATCAGCTTGGCATGCAGTTGTCCCATGGCTATCGGATCCAGCTCTACCCAAACCTGCTGCTTGCCGGCAATCACCGCGGCCACCGGCACCCCATCGCGATACACCAGCCGATTGCTCACCAGCGCCGGCACTTTCACCCCGGGCAATAACGTTCCGGCCAGATTCAATGGATCAACCCCACACACCGCCACCAGGCTGCCGTCCTGCGGGCGTCGGCGTACTTCGCGCAGCAAGGGAATGGCTTCGGGCAAAGCAAACTGCTCGCCAGCCAGACCACTGACAAACCGCCCGCCACGAATCTCGCCCCGCGCCTCCAGACGATGAAAGGTGCGCAGCAATTCCCGCCAGCTCGGCAACCAGTCCGCTTCGCGTTCCAGCAGACGCCAGAACACCACGCCATAGCGGCGCAGCAGGGTCATGGCGACATGTTCGAGCGTCTCAGCGGCATCTGCTGACGAACCCCGGCGCAGCAATGCCCAGCGTCCAGCATCGTCCATGCCGCCGATAAACGCCCCGCGTCCGCGTCGACTGCTGCGCTGCTGGCGCTTGCTTGCGGGAGTGATCAGCGCGCGCAGACCGGCGAAGCTGTCGGCGTTCACCAAACCTGCGGCGACCAGTTCCTGCAAGGCGATTTCCAGTTCGCTGCGCAGCAGGCGCGCTTCATGAATCAACTCATCGAAAAACAGCGCGCCATGCTGACTCAGCGCCTCGAAGACTTTCTGTGTTTTCGGCGATAACTCGCTCACTGGCGTCTGCTCAGCCAACGCACTCCACAAACCCACCTGGCTACGCGGCAGCAGCACAATCGGTGTACTGCGCAATGCCGAGCCGCTGACTTTCTGCCGCGCGCTGATGCGCGTCCACACCAGTTTGCCGTTGCGGCACAGTTCATCCAGCCAGCTCGGCGAATAGTCCTTGAGGCGTGCCGGCAGGATGTCGCTGTCCCATGCCGAGGCTGCCGCCGGGTAGCCTTCGAACTGGCCGACAATCGCCGGCAGCACCGCACTGCCCTGACCTTGGGTGGCCGGCGTCAGATGCTGCCAGTCGAACAGAAAACGCATGAAGTCCTGCAATGCCACCGGTTCGATTTCCCGGCGCAGGCGCTTGACCGTGTAGCGATGGATGCGCGCCAGCAGATGGCGTTCGCACCATTCTTCAATCGCGCTGTTCGGCGTGAACTGGCCGCGCAACACGTACCCTTCACGCTCCAGTTGCGCGAGGGCCTGACTCACTTGCGCGGCGGGCAGGGCGAGCGGCTCGGCGATGGCCGGCAACGGGATCGGCCCAAAGGCGCCGAGGCGGGCGCGGATCACTTCGACCAGCGCCTCATCGAATGCCCATGCGTCGTCGAAGCCGGGTAGCACGACTGCTGCGCTTGCCAACGTCGCCTGTGGATAAAGTGCTTGCAGGCAACTCAAGCGTTCGCGGGCCAGCCATAACTGATGCTCGGCGTCGATCTGCAACAGGCAGGCGCGGCCGCTGGCCATCAGCGTTTGCAGCCAGTCCGGCCAACCCGCATTGGCGCGGGCTTCGGCATCGCTGATGCAGGCGAGGCTCATCAGCGCTTCGTGCATTTCATCCATGGAATTGGGCGACGGCCAGGCTTCTTCGCGCACCGCCGTGATCGCGTCGGCGTCCAGCGCGCCGAGATCATCGGTCGACTGCGGATCGCTCCAGCGTCGATTAATCACCGCTTGCGTGCGGCGTTCCTCCAGCGGCGCGTCGTCGAGAAACGTGTAGGGGCGGGCGCTGAGGATTTCTGCCGCGAGCGGCGACGGCGCAGGTAAATCCCGGGCGATCAGGCGCACCTCGCCACGCTCCATGCGCCGCAGCAGGGTCAGCCAGCCTTCGCTGTCCATAGCTTCGTGCAGGCAATCGTCGAGGGTCTGTTCCACCAGCGGATGTTCGGGGACTTCACGCTCGCCGGCGAGGTTTTCCAGGCAGGCGATCTGGTCGGGAAACACACTGGCGATCAGGTCTTCGCTTTTCATCCGTTGCAGTTGCGGAGCGACTTTGCGCCCGCCGGTGAAGCGCGGCAACGCCAGCGCCACCCCGGCATTCCAGCGCCAGCGCACGCCAAACAAGGGCGCATCGAGCACGGCTTGAATAAGGGTGTGTTCGGCGCTGTTGCTGTGCAGGTAACGCCAAACCTCGTCGAGCTCGAAGCTGTGACTGGTGGACAGCGACAGCACGATCGCGTCTTCGCTGGCGGCGGCCTGCAACTCGAAGTTGAAGGTGCGGCAGAAACGCTTGCGCAAGGCCAGGCCCCAGGCGCGGTTGATGCGGCTGCCGAACGGCGTGTGAATGATCAGTTGGGTGCCGCCGGACTCGTCGAAAAACCGCTCCATCAACAGCGTGTCCTGCGAGGGCAGGGCGCCGAGGGTTTGCCGCGCGCGCGCCAGATATTCGACCAGTTGCTCGGCGCTGGCGAGGTTGAGGCCGAGTGTGGCGGTCAGCCAGTCGAGCGCCGGTTGCAGATTGCCGGGGCTGGCGCTGAGCAATTCGTCCAACTGCGCTTGCAGGCGCGCGACGGCCGCCGACAGTTCATCACTGCGCCCCGGCGCTTCGCCGAGCCAGAACGGAATGGTCGGCGGCATGCCCTGCGCATCCTCGACCCGCACTTTGCCGCTTTCCACCCGCAGGATGCGGTACGAGGTATTGCCGAGCTGGAACACGTCGCCGGCGATACTTTCCACGGCGAAGTCTTCGTTGACGCTGCCGATGTTCAAGCCCTGGGGTTCTAGCAATACGCTGTAGTCGGCGTTGTCCGGAATGGTGCCGCCGCTGGTCACGGCGGTCAGTTGCGCGCCCCGCCGGCCACGCAAGGTGCGACTGACGGCATCGCGGTGCAGGTAGGCGCTGCGGATGCCTTGGCGGCCGTTGTAACCCTCAGCGAGCATGCTCAGCAGGGCCTGATAGTGTTTTTCATCGAGATCGCGATACGGCCACGCTCGGCGGAACATCGCCAGCAACGCGTCCTCCGACCATTCCTGGCAACTGACCTCGGCAATGATCTGCTGCGCCAGCACGTCCAGCGGTTTTTCCGGAATGTGCAGCGTATCGAGCTCGCCCCGGCGCACGCAGTCGAGCAGGGCGGCGCACTCGATCAGGTCGTCGCGGGTGGTGGCGAACAAACGCCCCTTGGGGGTGCCGCCGACCTGGTGTCCGGAGCGACCGACTCGTTGCAGAAACGCAGCAATCGAACGCGGTGAACTGATCTGGCAGACCAGGTCGACTTCACCGATATCGATGCCCAGCTCCAGTGATGCAGTGGCGATCAGCACTTGCAGCTCGCCGCGTTTGAGGCGCTGTTCCGCATCGAGGCGAAACTCTTTGGCCAGGCTGCCGTGGTGCGCCGCCACGGCCTGCTTGCCGAGGCGCTCGCTCAGATGCCGGCTGAGGCGTTCGGCAAGGCGTCGGGTGTTGACGAAAATCAGCGTGGTGCGATGCTCGCGGGCGAGTTCGGCGAGGCGCTCATACACCAGTTCCCAGACATCATTGGCCATCACCGCCGACAACGGTACCGGCGGCACCTCGATGCCCAGATCCCGAGGGCGGGCGTGGCCGATGTCGACGATTTCGCAGGGGCGATCGTGACCGACCAGGAACTGCGCCACGGCTTCCACCGGTTTCTGCGTGGCGGACAGGCCGATGCGGGTCAGCGGTTCGGCGCACAACGCTTGCAGCCGTTCAAGGCTCAAGGACAGATGACTGCCGCGCTTGCCGGCGGCCATGGCGTGGATTTCGTCAATGATCACCGTGCGCGTGTTGCCGAGCATCCTGCGCCCGGATTCCGAGCCGAGCAGCACGTACAGCGATTCCGGGGTGGTCACCAGAATATGCGGCGCGCTCTTGCGCATCGCGGCGCGGTCTTTTTGCGGCGTGTCGCCGGTGCGTACGGCGGTGGTGATGGTCAGCTCCGGCAGGCCCATTTCGCGCAATTGCGCGGTAATGCCGGCGAGCGGATTCTGCAGGTTGATCTGGATGTCGTTGGACAGTGCCTTCAACGGCGAGACATAGACCACCAGGGTTTCGGCGGGCAGACCGTCGGGGTGTTCCAGACCACGATGGACAAGCTCATCGAGCACGGCGAGGAACGCGGTCAGGGTTTTGCCGGAGCCAGTGGGCGCGGCGATCAGCGTCGACCGGCGCTGGCGAATCAACGGCCACGCACGGGCCTGAGCGGCGGTGACCGCCGGGAAAGTTTTGTTGAACCAGGCGCTGACGGCGGGGTGAAAACCGGCCAGCGCGCTGTTGGCGGGGAGGGGCAGATTCATGACTGGAGTTATGCGGGCGGGGGCGGGAAGATGCAAGTACCGTTCGGACGCCTTCGCGAGCAGGCTCGCTCCCACCTTGGAATGCGGTCTCCTGTGGGAGCGAGCCTGCTCGCGATAGCGCCAGTGAGGCCGATACAAATCCGCGCATCTACACTTTACGGATGACGGTTGCGCACTAAACCCGCAAAATGCAACGATTCCGGCAATTATCGACGACGGTTCCACAAGAACTGTCGCTAAAGCCATCGTTCCAATCAGACTGGGCCTGCTGACTCTATGCGAATGCGCCTTATGTTACTGGGCGGCGGAAATGCCCTTGGGCAGGCGCTGATTCGCCTCGGTGCGGAAGAAGACATCGGTTTCCTCGCCCCCCGCCCGCCCGAAAACGGCTGGGATGCCGCGAGCCTCACCCAATTGCTCGACGACACCCGTCCCGATGCGTTGATCAACCTCGCCTACTATTTCGACTGGTTCCAGGCCGAGAGCGTCAGCGAAAGCCGCATGATCGGCCAGGAACGCGCCATCGAGCGTCTGGCCGAACTGTGCCAGCACCACAACATTGTCCTCGTGCAGCCGTCGAGCTATCGCGTGTTCGACGGCTCACGTGCTACCGCTTACAGCGAAAAAGACGAACCGGTGCCGCTGGGCCTGCGCGGTCAGGCCTTGTGGCGCATCGAGCAAAGTGTGCGCGCGACCTGCCCGCAACATGTACTGCTGCGTTTCGGCTGGCTGCTCGACGACAGCCCGGACGGCACCCTCGGACGCTTCCTCGCCCGCGCGGAAAAACCCGAAGAGTTGCTGCTGGCCGATGATCGGCGCGGCAATCCGACTCCGGTCGATGACGCCGCGCGAGTGATCATCTCCGTGCTCAAGCAACTCGACTGCGCCGCGCCGCTGTGGGGCACTTACCATTACGCCGGCCACGAAGCGACCACACCGCTGGCGCTGGGCCAGGCGATTCTCACCGAAGCACGCAGCCTGCATCCGTTGGCGATCGAAGCACCGACCGCGCAGGCTCACGCCGCGCGCCCGGACGCCGCCGAAGAGCCGCAACATGCAGTGCTGGCCTGCAAGAAAATTCTCCACACTTTCGGGATCAAACCGCGCGCCTGGCGTGCCGCACTCCCGGGTCTACTGGACAGGTTCTACCGACATGGCTGAAGCAACGGTTTTAATCACTGGCGGAGCCGGATTCATCGGCTCGCACCTGACCGATGCCTTGCTCGCCAAGGGCTATGCGGTACGCGTGCTCGACGACCTGTCGACCGGCAAGCGCAGCAACCTGCCGCTGGACAATCCCAAGGTTGAACTGGTGGTCGGCGATGTCGCCGATGCCGCCCTGGTCGCCCGCGCCATGCAAGGTTGCAGCGCCGTCACGCATCTCGCGGCCGTGGCCTCGGTGCAGGCCTCGGTGGACGATCCGGTGAAAACCCACCAGAGCAATTTCATCGGCACCCTGAATGTCTGCGAAGCCATGCGCCTGGCCGGGGTCAAGCGTGTGGTGTACGCCTCCAGCGCGGCGGTGTACGGCAACAATGGCGAGGGCGAGTCGATTGATGAAGACACGCCAAAAGCGCCGCTGACACCCTACGCCTCGGACAAACTGGCCGGTGAGCAATACTTCGATTTCTACCGTCGCCAGCATGGCCTGGAGCCGGCGATTTTCCGCTTCTTCAACATCTTCGGCCCCCGCCAGGATCCGTCCTCGCCGTATTCCGGGGTGATCAGCATCTTCAGCGAACGTGCGTCGAAAGGTTTGCCGATCACCGTATTTGGCGATGGCGAGCAGACCCGCGATTTTCTTTATGTCGGTGATCTGGTCGATTTGCTGGTGCAGGCGCTGGAAAAGCCTGAAGTGCAGGAGGGCGCGGTCAATGTTGGCTGGAATCAGGCGATGAGCCTGAAGCAGATGCTCGAAGCGTTGAAATCAGTGGTCGGTGAACTGCCGCCCGTGAGTTACGGGCCGGCGCGTTCGGGTGATATCCGCCATTCGCGAGCGGATAACCGACGCTTGCTGCAGCGCTTCGAAATGCCGCCGCAGACGCCGATGAGTGTGGGCTTGGCGCGCTTGCTCGGGCGCTCCTGAGAAGCCCCTCACCCTAGCCCTCTCCCAGGGGGAGAGGGAACTGACTGAGGTGTTTGTGAGAAGTACGCCGACTTGCGATACCCAGTCGAACTCAGGTTTTGAACAACACACAAATCGGCTCCCTCTCCCCCGGGAGAGGGCTGGGGTGAGGGGCCCGGGCCTCCAACGCCCCACATGACTCAGCACCAAATGAAAAAGGCGCCCTGCAACAGGCGCCTTTTTCACGGCCGGAATATCGCTATTCCTGTGGCGAGGGAATGTTATTCCCCGATCGACTGCGTACGGTCGTCGTCAGGTCTGTGCCTGCCCGCCACCAAGCCTCATTCACCACCACGTGAACGTTCGGTCAAAGTCAGCTTAGAACTTATAGCCCAAACCGACCATGTAGATGAACGGATCGACATCCACATTCACCCGTGCGCGGGTGCCGGGTGCGACGGCGTTGTTCTCGACGGTCGCGCGTGTATCGATATCGATGTAGCGCACTTGGGCGTTGAGCATGATGTTGTCGGTGATCATGTAGTCGGCGCCGACCTGCCAGGCCAGACCCCAGGAGTTTTTCGCCTTGAAGTTGCTGAAGCCGTTGGCGCTGGCTTCGCTGCCGACGTGTTCGTCGTAAATCCAGGTGTAGTTGATGCCACCGCCGACATACGGCTGGAAAGGCGATTTCGAATCAAGCGGGTAGTAGACGACGCTGAGGGTCGGCGGCAGGTGTTTCAGGGTGCCGAGCTTGCCGTTGGCGGCGGGCAGGGCGGTGCCCTTGAGCTTGACGTCATGCTCGAACGGCGTGGCTGCCAGCAGCTCGATACCGATGTTGTTGGTGAGCATGTAAGCGAAGTTCAGACCCAGTTGGGTGTCGCTGCTCATGGTCGCCTTGCCGCCCAGATCAGTGCCGCTCAGCGGACCCTGATCGACCTTGACGCTGGAGCTGTCGGCCTTCGGGTTGACGGTGATCGCGCCGGCGCGCACGAGAATGTCACCGGCTTCGTGGGCGTGGGCGAGCGGGGCTGCGAGCGCGAGGGCAAACAGCGAGGCGCTGAGCAAGGACTTGTTCATGGGGGCTCCGAAAGGACATAAAAATTCGATGTCCTAGGGTACGAAGCCGTCTGATACGGTGTTTTGACTCAGCTCAATGAAACAGTGAAGGGGCGGGGTTTTGTGGAACCTTTGAGGGCCTATTCGCGAGCAGGCTCGCTCCCACCTTGGAATGTGATCACCTGTGGGAGCGAGCCTGCTCGCGAAGACGATAGACCAGCCAATACAAAATTACCGGGAATTACTCCGGCAGTTCATACGCATAAATCTTCTCTGCCTCCATCTGATACCCGGCATCGGCCAGCTCACTGCTCGAGGCTTTCACCTGCAACGGTCCCTCAACCCAATACGGCTGATACAGCTCATCGAGCTTCACGCCCAGTTCGCTTTTCACGTGGACGATCTGGTTCGACGGCGGTGGCGGGACGTGGATGCAGGCGCCGAAATATGGCACCAGCAAGAAGTCCGTGGTGCGCCCCTCTTCGCTGACTTCCAGCGGCACGATGTAACCGGGCAGGCGAATGTTCTGCCCGTCGAGGCTCTTCACTACCGGTGCATTGGGCATGTCCTGCTTGGCCGCCGGAGCGGACTCGGCAGAGAGTGCGTCGCCCATCTTCGACAGGTCGTGCAGCGGGGTCATGTTCGGCACTTCCGGCGCGGCGTCCGGTGGGATCATTTCCGACCAGGTCAGGTCTTTCGGCGCCGCCGCCCACACGGGCAGGGCGACCAGCATCAGCAGCGCAAGCAGGGCGCGGGGCATGGTGAACATCCTCATAAACGGATCGACAGGCCATCGGCCAATGATTGGCGATACGCGCGCCAGGCCGGCACGCTGCCCATCAGCAGCGCGGCCGCCAGAATGCCACCGAGCAGCGTCCATTCATACTCGCTCGGCCATGCCAGCGGCAGATACAAACCGTAATTGGCCTGCACGTAACCTTGCGCAGCGGCGATGCCGATGTATAGCAATGCCAGTCCGGCGATGACTCCAGTCAGCGCCAACGCAAAGGCTTCCAGCACCAGCAGGCTTGCGATGTGCCACGGCCGCGCCCCCACCGAACGCAGAATCGCCATCTCGCGGCGACGTTCGTTGAGGCTGGTGAGAATCGCCGTGAGCATGCCGATCAACCCGGTCAGCACAACGAACAGCGAGACCACGAACAAGGCTTTCTCGGCCGTACTCATCAGGCTCCACAATTCCTGCAAGGCCACGCCCGGGAGGATCGCCAGCATCGGTTCGCCCCGGTATTCATTGATCTCGCGCTGCAAGGCGAAGGTGGAAATCTTGCTGTTGAGGCCGAGCATGAACGCGGTGATCGCTTGCGGCGTGAGGTCCATGTTGCGCGCCTGATCAGCGCTGATCCGCCCGTTGCCGCGCGCCGGCACACCGTTGTGCCAGTCGATGTGGATCGCCTCCATGCCGCCGAGGCTGATGTGCAACGTGCGGTCCACCGGGGTGCCGGTGCGCTGGAGGATGCCGACCACGGTGAACGGTTTGTCGTCGTGCTTGACCAGGCTGATCGCCGCCACGCCATGGGCCAGTACCAGTTTGTCGCCGAGCTTGTAGTGCAGCGCTTCGGCGACTTCGGCACCGAGCACCACTTCGAAAGGATCGGTGGCAAACGCGCGACCGTCGGCCAGCGCCAGGTGTTGCTGGCGCCCATACTGGTAGTGCTCGAAATAGGCTTCGGTGGTGCCCATCACGCGATAGCCGCGATGGGAATCGCCCAGGGACATGGGGATTGCCCACTTCACTTTCGGGTTGTTAGCGAAGTGTTCAAAGCTGTCCCAGCGAATGTTGTTGGTAGCGTTGCCGATGCGGAACACCGAATACAGCAGCAGGTTCACCGACCCCGAACGAGCGCCGACGATCAGGTCAGTACCGCTGATGGTGCTGGCGAAACTGGCCTTGGCTTCGGTGCGCACGCGCTCGACGGCGAGCAGCAGGCACACCGAAAGAGCAATGGCGAAAGCAGTGAGCAATGCGGTGAAACGGCGGTTGGCCAGGCTGGCCATGGCCAGACGAAACAGATACATCTCAGACCTCGGCGGACGTGGCGGCGCGATTGAGTTCGGCCAGGGACAGATGACGGTCGAACAGCGGCGCCAGGCTCTGGTCATGGCTGACGAACAACAGACTCGATCCGGCCTCGCGGCACTCGGCAAACAGCAGGCGAATGAAATTTTCGCGGGCGTCGTAATCCAGCGCCGAGGTCGGTTCGTCGGCGATCACCAGCTCCGGTTGGCCGATCAATGCGCGTGCGGCGGCGACCCGTTGTTGCTGGCCGATCGACAGCGAGTCGGCGCGGCGGCTGAGGATGCTTTCGTCTTTCAGACCCAGGTGGGCGAGCAACGTGGCGGCGGCTTGATCGACGCTGCCGTGGCGCTGTTTCGCCCGTTGCGCACGCAGTTTTGAAAAATGACACGGCAACTCAACGTTCTCGCGCACCGAGAGAAACGGCAGCAGGTTGAATTGCTGGAAAATGTAGCCAGTGTGATCGACACGAAACGTATCGCGCTTGCCGGCAGAAAGCTCGGTCAGCTCCTGGCCGAGCAGGCGAATGCTGCCGCGATTGGGCTTCTGCACCCCGCCAAGCAGGCCGAGCAGGGTGGTCTTGCCGCTGCCGCTGGGGCCTTTGAGAAACAGGGTTTCGCCGGCTTCCAGACGAAACGCCGGGATGTCCAGCAGCGGCGGGTGACCGGGCCAGTTGAAGCCAAGGTCGGAAAGTTCGATGAGTGCTTGGGTCATGGCACCGATTTTCATGAAGTGAACACATAACCCTGTGGGAGCGAGCCTGCTCGCGAAAGCGCTGGGTCAGACACCCACCTGTCAACTGACACGCCGCCTTCGCGAGCAGGCTCGCTCCCACAGGGGATTTCGGTGGATCCTAGAATTTCAGCGCAGCTGACTTGGCCGTCACTTCGGTACCTTGCTGGCCGGTCGCGCTGATCAGTTGTACCTGAATCTTCTGTGTCGCCGGGAAGGTCTTGAAGATGTTTGCCAGATTCAGCGTGTTCAGCGCGCCCGGTGTGGCGCAGCTGAATTGGTAATGCGCGTGGATTTCGCTGTGGTCGTGGTGATGCTCGTGACCGTCCTTGTCCGCTTCATCTTCGTCGTGATCGTCGGCGTCCGGCTTGTCGCCGAACAGCGGGCTTTCCAGTTCCTGGCTGACCACCTTGCAGCCGGCCGCAGCGGGCAGGCTGAACAGGGCCAATGGTTTTTCCAGCTGCGCACGAGCGGCAGCGACTTTGGCCTTGTCGGCATCCGACGTCGCGGCGTGTTCAAAACCCACCAGATTCATCGCCGGGCTTTCCAGCTCCAGCTCCAGGGTCTGACCATCGAGCGCGGCATTCAGGCGACCCACACCATGCTCATGGGCGCCGAGGCTGCCGTGCTCATGATCGTGATCGTGCTCATCCACCGCATGAGCAGCGGCCAGCGGCAACAGGGCAAACGGCAAAGCGAGCAGCAAACGACGCATGACGGACTCCGAGAAAAATGAAAAGTTTGTTATGTAATCTTATAACGAAAGTGCGCAGAGTGTGCCCGTGCGCTTGAGATTGCGCAAGACATGGCTAAGCACCGCCCGGGATGAGGTCGCGGGCGGTGCTGGGATTGAATGTCATGCTTGCAGAATCAGAAGCCTGCGCCGGGATAGTCGAACCAATAGTGTCCCGAAAGGACATCGTTGATCAGATTTGCGTCGAGCACGCTCGGGGCATCGCGACTGAAACGCTGTCGCCAAGCCGGAAGCCACCAGTAGTTGATGGCTGTTCCGCGCGGAAATACCACCAGAGTCAGCACCTCCTTATCCATTTTGCCCTGCGTGTAGAGTTGATGACTGCGATCCATCAGGGCCATGTACTGGTCGATTGGCAGTCTGAACATAAGTGCCATGGTGAAGATTTTTTCACTCTGACTGAACGCCGGACTCTGCAGTACCCGCAATGCTTCGCAAGTGTGTGAATTCGGTTGACTCGCTATGCTCTGGCCTTCGGGGGTTGAAAGTATGTCGAAACGATCATCCATGTCTCGCCAGTCGGTCCGGCTATTGCGCTCAAAGTAATCACGAATAACAAGGGTCAGTGGACCTGCAGTTTCCCCGTCAGCGGGACAAGCCGAAAGATCGGCAGGCAACCAGATGCGCCATGCCACGATGAGCAAAAACGGAATTATGAGGAGGAGCGAATAAGGGCGTTTCATTGTGGCGTGCTGTGTTTGTAGCGTCGGAAAATAGTGAAGTCATGGTCGCTGGGATTTGCATTGCCGGTCGCATGGCGAAAACCTGCGTCGTTAACTTCAACTTTTTCCCACCCTGCAGAAATGCATACGCCCTTCGTTAGAACGAAGCCGACATGGCCGCTGGCGTCGGAATAATTCATTGCGTAAGCGCCGACGTCCCCGGGCAACGGCGTGCGCTCGACTTTCCAGCTGTTGAGCAATCGTTGTCCATTCGCCCATTCACCCGCGAGCGGAGGACTAACCTTGGAGAAATATGGCAGGTATTTCGATTTGCCATGTTCAATCAACGCCACGTTGACCCCAATTGCGGTCAGCACGTCGTAGACGAACAGATTGCATTTATTTGTGTTTGGTGGAAATTCCACGCTCTGGCTGAGAGTAGGGTGTGGCAGCGACTTTTTGCTTTTATTCCCTGCCCACTGTGTTGATCCCCGGTGTGACAGCGCCTCCATCAGTATCCTGCGCGGCATGTCCTGAATGACGACTTTCACCGTTCGGGTTTCATTTGTACGTTTCACACCATATTCGACTTCGTAGAATGCGTCGTTCGAGACAGCGCCGCTGGTCGTTAGCGGGACTTTTACCCACGGTGATATCGCTACGATCGAAAGAGACTTCCCTGGATTCAACGTAGCAGTGTGCATACCTTTTTTTGTACCGGAGTTCCCCACAATCTGAACCGTCACTTCGTGGGTGTCTCGGGTTTTGATCGACGGTAGTTCCTTGCCCGCGAGCGTTATAGCGATCTGGCCGTTTTTGGATATCAATGAATAAATGCGAGGCCTGTCATCGTTTTGAACGATGTTGTCATCTACGACCTGACCGTCGATAAGCAGCTGAAATTTTACGCCTGGCGGTGGCTGCATCAGAAAGTCTTTAAAGATGAGTTTGATTTCCGATTTCATGACAAATCCTGTGTCAAGGGCTCTTCATAGGCATAGAAAGTCCATTCGGAATCTTCCCCTACCAACAGGGTGTCGTAATCCGAAGCGTTTTTTACCGGGTGTTCGCAGCCTTCGCCTGTGAGGTTGCAAGTGCTGTCTTGTAAAACGGCAACCTTCGCCTTGTCCTTGAGTTTGTAAGCCAAACCTGGCTTTTCCGTGTCATCAAGGCGTTCGATGATGACCTGCAAGTAGCGATAAGAGGTCAGGGCAGCAATCGGTGGCCCCATGTCAATTGGAGCGGGCCGGCCAATTCCTGCGAAACCACTGTGTTGCTGAGTGAGCAGCTTATTGGTCATGGGCGGACAACCGCAGGCGACGTAGTCACCCTCTAGCGCAGCTGGTCCGGCAGGTAAAATCAGCGTTCTTTCACCCACTGCTACGATGTGGCCTTTGCCAGGCCCACAGACCGGACAACTGGCGAGTTGTCCAATGGAAGCGATTATTCTTCCTTCGATATTGAGGTTCTCATTTCCTTCAAGTATCACGCCACCTGTAGAGGTCGGGCCTCCTTTAGAGGCCAGTTTTCGTCCTGAAGACATTGGGAATCCTTCCCGCAAAAAGAGATTAATTTAGCCGATCAACCGGGAATTACCAGATGTGTTTGGCGCCCTTTACTTGGCGTTGCACAAGTCCCGTGGGAGCATGCAGGTCAGAAAAGTGCAGGAGCGAACTTGATGTTGCGGATACGCGGAACGGTCGGCGAGGTGCCGGTGGATTTGACGGTGGAGCTGGATGACAGCGATTGGGCCAGGCTGGGTTCGGCGCTGAGCGGGCAGGCGCCGGTCGCGCAGTCCGAGGCAGTGGCGTCGGCCCCGGCGGCGAAGCCGGTGAATCAGGACGATGCGCTGTGGCAGGTGGCCAAAGACTTGCTGCGTAAGGCCGGGCAACTCAGTGGACCGGATCTGCTCGATCAACTGGAAGCGCTGACCGGCAGTGCGGTGGCGGGCAAGCGTTTGCTCGTGCGCTTGCGCCACAGTTCCGATGTGAAAGTGGCGAGCGGCGGGGATACGCCGCTCTATAGCTGGATCGGGTAAGGCCTTAATACAGCGCCGCAAACACTTTGCGACGGTAAGCCGTCACCAACGGATGATCATTGCCCAGCAGTTCGAACACCTGCAGCAAGGTCTTGTGCGGCAAGCCTTCGCCGTAGCTGCGGTTGCGGATGAACAGTTTGAGCAAGGCGTCCAGCGCCGCTTCGTATTGCTGGCGCGCCAGTTGCTGGATCGCCAGTTGGTACACCGCTTCATCATCCTGCGGATTTTGCGCCAGGCGGCTTTTCAGGTCGGCGGCGTCCGGCAGGTCGCGGGCGAGGCCGAGGAACTGGATCTGCGCCTTGGCCCCAGCGAGTGCGGCTTTGTGCTCATCGCTCTTGACCGCGTCGAGCACAGTTTGCGCTTCGTCCAGTTCGCCGCGTTCGGTCAGGCAGCGTGCGTAAAGGATCAGCGCTTTGGCGTTGGTATTGTCTTCATTGAGAATGGTCACCAGCACCGCTTCCGCCTCGGCGAAGTGACCTTCGTCGAACATCGCCTGAGCCTGTTCGAACGGGTCGGCAGCAGCCGGTGGCGGCATCTGCACATGCGGTTCGAGCAGGGCGCGCACGGCGGATTCCGGTTGTGCCCCGGCAAAGCCATCGACCGGCTGACCGTCCTTGAACAGCACCACGGTCGGCAGGCTGCGAATGCCGAAGCGGGCGACGATGTCCTGCTCGATGTCGCAGTTGACCTTGGCCAGCAGCAACTCGCCCTGATAGCTCTCGGCAATGCCTTGCAGCATCGGCATCAACGCCTTGCACGGCGCACACCATTCGGCCCAGAAATCCACCAGCACCGGTTTGTTGAAGGAGGCTTCGATCACCGACTGGTCGAAATCGGCAGTCGTGGCGTCGAAGATGTACGGCGTTTGCTCACTCATGGGGGATCTCGTCAAAGCGTGGATGGGGCAACTATAAGGCTTGGTGTGGGGTGGCCGGAAGCGGGGCGGGTCGAGAGGTGTGTTGCATGGGCGGACGCCTTCGCGAGCAGGCTCGCTCCCACAGGGGATTTATGAACGACACAGATCCAGTGTGGGAGCGAGCCTGCTCGCGAAGCTTTTAGCTAGCGCCGTGCATGGTAGAGGCTGACATGTCTGAATTCCTCAGGCTCGGCCAGATCCGGCAAGGTCATCGCCTCGAGCATTTCAATTCGCTCATAAAGCGGATGCCGAAAATCCCGCACCCGTGAATCCGCCACCAGCGCCTCGCGTCCGCGACTGAGAAACGCGTCGAGCAGCGGCAAGTTCGCCCGGTCGTACAACACGTCGGCGACCAGGATCAGATCGAAGCGATCGGCCTCGGCAAAGAAGTCCATCGAGTAGCTCATCTGCACATTGTTGAGCTCGGCGTTCGCCTTGCACGCGGAAATCGCCAGCGGATCGAGATCGCAGGCCACCACTTCCAGCGCCCCGGCCTTCACCGCCGCGATACCGGCAATCCCGGAGCCGGCGCCGAAATCCAGCACGCGCTTGCCGCGCACCCACTCTGGAAACTGTGCCAGATAACGCGCCACGGCCAAGCCGCTGGCCCAGCAAAAGCTCCAATAGGGCGGTTCATGCAGGATGCGCTGGGTTTCTTCCTGGCTGAATTCGCGGGCCATGTTGTCACCGTCGATCAGCCACAGCTGCAAATCGGTGCCGGGCAACGCGCAGGCTTTCAGTCTGGCGTCGCCGAGCAATTCCCCCAAGGCCTGTTGCAGGTCGAGCGGTGCTGTCATGGCGCTTTGACGAATTGCAGCTGGCCCAAAGCCTGAGTGGTCGGTTGAGTGATGGTCTGCGATGGCAGGTGCAGAATCAGTTGTCCGGACTGGCTCGCGCGACCGCGCAGCTCAACCCGTGCGCCGGCCGGAAACGCCTCGGGGTTGAAGCGCAGGTGAAACGGCAGGATCTGGTTGTTGCCGATCAGGCTGGAACTGGCGAGCAATTGTTGCGGGCGGTCCTTTTCATCGATTACCAGCAGCGCCAGTTCGACTTCGGCGCCGGCCGGCACCCCTTGCAGGCTGCCGCTCAATTCGCGCTGATGCGCCGGCAGCGGCCCAAGGTCGGCGGCCTCTTTGGCTTTTTTCTGCGCCTGCTGCGGCGCGGGGCCTGGCGTCGGCGGTTGCGGCTTGGGTGCGTCGCTGCCACAGGCCACCAGCAGGCTGAAAAGACTGAGCAGAACGAGCGGACGTAACGGCATTGGAGGCTCCGGCAGAATGAATTCCATGGATCAGACGATCATGCCGTTCTGTATACCGCAAAGCCTATGGCTTGTCTTGCCACGGGGATGCGCTACCATGGCCCTCCCATTTTTTGTTGCCAGCCACCATGCACTGTCCCTTCTGCGGTGCCAACGACACCAAGGTCATCGACTCGCGTCTGGTCGCCGAGGGCGAACAGGTGCGCCGCCGGCGTGAATGCCTGGCCTGCGGCGAACGTTTCACGACGTTCGAGACGGCCGAACTGGTGTTGCCGCGCCTGATCAAAACCGACGGCAGCCGCCAACCGTTCGACGAAGAAAAACTCCGCGCCGGCATGCAGCGCGCGCTGGAGAAACGTCCGGTCAGTGTCGAGCGCCTCGAATCCTCTCTGGTCCACATCAAGCACAAGCTGCGCGCCACCGGCGAGCGCGAGGTCAAGTCCCTCGTGGTCGGCGAGCTGGTGATGGCCGAGCTGCAAAAGCTTGATGAAGTCGCCTACATCCGCTTCGCTTCGGTGTACAAGCGCTTCCAGGACCTCAATGAATTCCGCGAAGAGATCGACCGCCTCGCCCGCGAACCGGTGAAAGAATGACCACCGCCGCCGAGCAGGCGATCCTCGACGCCCATTTCATGGCCCGCGCGCTGGAACTGGCGCGCAAGGGCCACTACACCACCCACCCCAATCCGCGGGTCGGTTGCGTGGTGGTGCGTGACGGGCAGATTGTCGGCGAAGGCTGGCATGAGCGCGCCGGCGAACCCCATGCCGAAGTCCATGCCCTGCGCGCCGCCGGCGAGCAGGCCCGGGGCGCGACGGCGTATGTGACCCTCGAACCTTGCAGCCATCACGGACGCACGCCGCCGTGCGCCGACGCCTTGGTGACCGCTGGCGTTGCCCGGGTCGTGGCGGCGATGCGTGATCCCAATCCACAAGTTGCCGGGCGCGGTTTGCAGCGCCTGGCCGAGGCCGGTATCGCCACGGAAAGTGGGGTGCTGGAAGCGGAAGCACGCAAGCTCAATCAAGGTTTTCTGAAACGCATGGAGTTCGGCTTGCCATTCGTGCGGGTCAAGTTGGCCATGAGCCTCGACGGGCGCACGGCGATGGAAAGCGGCGAGAGCCAATGGATCACCGGCCCGGCGGCGCGTTCGGCGGTGCAGCGTTTGCGCGCTGAGGCGGCGGTGGTGCTGACCGGCGCCGATACGGTGCTGGCCGACGGCGCTCGGTTGACCGTGCGCGCGGACGAACTCGGTCTCGACAGCGAGCAAACCGCGCTGGCCATGAGTCGCCCACCATTGCGCGTATTGATCGATGGCCGCCTGCGAGTGCCGCTGGATGCGCCGTTCTTCAAGGCCGGGCCGGCGCTGGTGGCCACCTGTGTCGCGGTCGAGGAGCAATACGCCAATGGCCCGGAATGCCTGATCGTGCCGGGTGCCGACGGCCAGGTCGATCTGCATCAATTGCTCATCGAACTGGCCAATCGAGGCACCAACGAGGTGCTGGTCGAGGCCGGGCCGCGTCTGGCCGGTGCCTTTGCGCAATTGGGGTTGGTCGACGAATTCGTGATCTTCATTGCCGGCAAATTCCTCGGCTCCACGGCGCGTCCGCTGCTCGACTGGCCGCTGGCGCAGATGAAAGACGCGCCGGAGCTGAAAATCACTGAAATCCGCGCGGTGGGCGATGACTGGCGAGTCACTGCGATCCCTGTCCCTTCAGCCCGCGTATAATTCCCGGCCATTGCGTTAGCGCTGGCCTCGTTCTCAAGGAGAACCCCATGTTCACCGGCATCATCGAATCCATCGGCAGTATCCGCGCACTGACCCCAAAGGGCGGTGATGTGCGGGTGCACGTCGCAACCGGCAAGCTCGATCTGAGCGACGTCAAACTCGGCGACAGCATCGCGGTCAACGGCGTTTGCCTGACCGCCGTCGAGTTGCCGGGCGACGGCTTTGCCGCCGACGTCAGCCGCGAAACCCTTGATTGCACCGCCATGAATGACCTGAAAAGCGGCAGCCCGGTCAATCTGGAAAAAGCCCTGACCCCGACCACTCGCCTTGGCGGGCATCTGGTCAGCGGTCACGTCGATGGTGTCGGCGAAGTGGTCTCGCGCAGCGACAACGCCCGCGCCGTGGAATTTCGCATCCGCGCGCCGAAAGAACTGGCCAAGTACATCGCCCATAAAGGCTCGATCACCGTCGACGGCACCAGCCTGACCGTGAACGAAGTCGATGGCGCCGAATTCATGCTGACGATCATTCCGCACACCCTCAGCGAAACCATCATGGCTTCTTACAAGCCGGGCCGCCGGGTGAATCTGGAAGTCGACCTGCTGGCGCGTTATCTGGAGCGTCTGCTGCTGGGTGACAAGGCTGCGGAAAAGACCGCCGGCAGCACCATCACCGAAAGCTTTCTGGCCCAAAACGGCTACCTCAAATAATTCAAAAGAAGGGGGTGCCTTGTGGCGCTCAATAGCATCGAAGAACTGGTTGAAGACATCCGCCAAGGCAAGATGGTCATCCTCATGGATGACGAAGACCGCGAGAACGAAGGCGACCTGATCATGGCCGCCGAATGCTGCCAGGCCGAACACATCAACTTCATGGCCAAGCACGCCCGTGGCCTGATCTGCATGCCGATGAGCCGCGAGCGCTGCGAACTGTTGAAGCTGCCGCTGATGGCGCCGCGCAACGGTTCCGGTTTCGGCACCAAGTTCACCGTCTCGATCGAAGCCGCCGAAGGCGTGACCACCGGCATCTCCGCCGCCGATCGCGCGCGCACCGTGCAAGCGGCAGCCGCCAAAGACGCCAAGGCTGAAGACATCGTCAGCCCGGGTCACATTTTCCCGCTGATGGCCCAGGCCGGCGGCACCCTCGCTCGCGCCGGCCACACCGAAGCCGCTTGCGACCTGGCGCGCATGGCCGGTTTCGAGCCGAGCGGGGTGATCTGCGAAGTGATGAACGACGACGGCACCATGTCCCGTCGCGCTGAACTCGAAGCATTCGCCGCCGAACACAACATCAAGATCGGCACCATCGCCGACCTGATTCACTACCGGATGATCCACGAACGTACCGTTCAGCGGATTGCCGAGCAGCCGCTGGACAGCGAACTGGGCCAATTCAACCTGGTGACCTATCGTGATTCAGTGGAAGGCGACGTGCACATGGCCCTGACGCTGGGCACTGTCTGCGCTGAGGAGCCGACGCTGGTTCGCGTGCACAACATGGATCCGCTGCGCGATCTGCTGATGGTCAAGCAACCGGGCCGCTGGAGCCTGCGCGCCGCCATGGCTGCGGTCGCCGAGGCCGGCAGCGGTGTGGTGCTGCTGCTCGGTCACCCGCTTGATGGTGACGTGCTGCTGGCGCATATCCGTGAAACCGGTGAGCAGGCAGCGCCGAAAAAACCGACCACTTACAGCATTGTCGGTGCCGGTTCGCAGATCCTGCGTGACCTCGGCGTGCGCAAAATGCGCTTGATGTCGGCACCAATGAAGTTCAACGCGATATCCGGTTTCGATCTGGAAGTTGTAGAATACGTGCCCTCCGAATAATGACCGGCTGTTTCCGGACTCCGATTCGCGGCAAATAATCACTGAGGGGCGCGTAGCAGACGCGTCCCGGCTCTTTAAGAGAACTGACGAATGACCCTGAAGACCATCGAAGGTACCTTCATCGCCCCCAAAGGCCGCTACGCTCTGGTAGTGGGCCGCTTCAACAGCTTCGTGGTTGAAAGCCTGGTCAGCGGTGCCGTTGATGCCCTGGTTCGCCACGGCGTGAGCGAAAGCGACATCACCATCATCCGCGCGCCGGGCGCCTTCGAAATCCCGCTGGTTGCGCAGAAAGTCGCCCAGAAAGGCGAGTTCGCAGCGATCATCGCCCTTGGCGCGGTCATTCGTGGCGGTACTCCGCACTTCGAATACGTGGCTGGCGAGTGCACCAAAGGCCTGGCCCAGGTCTCCATGGAATTCGGCGTACCGGTTGCGTTCGGTGTGCTGACCGTTGATTCCATCGAACAAGCCATCGAACGTTCCGGCACCAAGGCCGGTAACAAAGGTGCCGAAGCTGCCCTGTCCGCTCTGGAAATGGTCAGCCTGCTGGCGCAGTTGGAGGCCAAGTGATTAGCGACGAAAGCGATCGTTTCAACCCGCGCGATCCGAAACCTGCGGATGCCGGCAAGCCGTCGAAAAGCGCCAAGCGTCGCGAAGCCCGTCAGCTCGCGACCCAGGCGCTGTACCAGTGGCACATGGCCCGGCAATCGCTGAACGAGATCGAAGCGCAGTTTCGCGTTGATAACGATTTCACCGATGTTGACGGTGCCTACTTCCGTGAAATCCTTCACGGGGTTCCGCAGTTCAAGACCGAAATCGACACCGCCCTGACGCCGTGCCTGGATCTGGCGATCGAAGAGCTGGACCCGGTTGAACTGGCGGTTCTGCGCCTGTCGACCTGGGAACTGCTCAAGCGCGTCGACGTGCCGTACCGCGTTGTGATCAACGAAGGTATCGAACTGGCCAAGGTGTTCGGTTCGACCGACGGCCACAAGTTCGTTAACGGTGTGCTCGACAAGCTGGCCCCGCGCCTGCGTGAAGCTGAAGTGAAGGCGTTCAAGCGCTGATCGGCGCTTGAATACTTTTTCTCGGCCATGGGCGAGTTTGAGCTGATCCGCAATTTCTTCGCCGCCGCGCCTTGTGCGCAGGGCGGCGAGGGCGTTGCTTTGGGGATCGGCGACGACTGCGCCTTGCTGGCAGTTCCCGTTGGGGAACAGCTGGCGGTTTCCACCGATACGCTGGTGGCCGGTGTGCATTTCGCCGACCCCTGCGATCCGTTTCTGCTCGGTCAGCGCTCGCTGGCCGTCGCGGTCAGTGACCTGGCCGCCATGGGCGCTGCCCCCGTTGCCTTTACCCTTGCCCTGACTCTACCGACGGTGACTGCCGATTGGCTGCAAGCCTATGCCCGGGGTTTGAATCGCATGGCGCAAAGCTGCGGCGTCGCCTTGGTCGGCGGCGATACCACGCGCGGGCCGTTGAGCCTGACGGTCACCGTGTTCGGCCGCGTACCCGCAGGCGAGGCCTTGACCCGCAGCGGTGCGCAGGCCGGTGATCTGCTCTGCGTCGGCGGCGAACTGGGCAATGCGGCCGGCGCCTTGCCGCTGGTATTGGCTCAACGTGATGCCGAAGCGCATATCGCCCAGCCGCTGCTCGATCATTACTGGTCGCCACAGCCGCAACTGGCGCTCGGTCAGGCCCTGCGCGGCAAGGCCACGGCGGCACTGGACATCTCCGACGGCCTGCTCGCCGATTGCGGGCATATCGCGCTGGCGTCGAAGGTGCGACTTGAGATTGAACGCGAGCGTGTACCGTTGTCGGATGCTTTAGTCGCGTTTCTCGGCCAGCGCGGTGCCGAGCGCGCGGCATTGAGCGGTGGTGATGATTACGTACTGGCCTTCACCTTGCCGTCCGCCGAGTTGCCGGCACTGCTGGCCGACGGCTGGCCGATCCATGTGATCGGGCGAGTGCTGCCGGGCCAGGGCGTGGTGCTGCTGGACCGCGACCGACACGACATCACTCCGCAGATTCGCGGCTACCAACATTTTCAGGAGACACCGTGACAGATCACCCGAAACAGGTTCCTGCCGAATTCGTGCCTCCTTCGGTCTGGCGCAATCCGTGGCATTTCCTCGCGTTCGGCTTCGGCTCCGGCACCTTGCCAAAAGCGCCGGGCACGTGGGGCTCGCTGGTGGCGCTGCCGTTCATTCCGCTGTGGCAGATGCTGCCCGACTGGGGCTACTGGCTGATGCTTGGCATCACCATGCTGTTCGGCTTCTGGCTGTGCGGCAAAGTCGCTGACGATTTGCGCGTTCACGACCACGAAGGCATCGTCTGGGACGAAATGGTCGGCATGTGGATCACCCTGTGGCTGGTGCCGGAAGGCTGGTACTGGTTGCTCGCGGGTTTTCTGGTGTTCCGCTTCTTCGATATTCTCAAGCCGTGGCCGATCCGCTGGATCGACAAGCATGTGCATGGCGGCGTCGGCATCATGCTCGACGACGTGCTGGCCGGTGTGTTCGCCTGGCTGGCGATGCAAGGGCTGGTATGGGTATTCGCCTGATTCGACTCACGTGAGGAACCACGCAATGCTGCGACGCGGGTTGGCGCTGCTGCTTCTGGCTCTGCTGGGCACGTTCGCCCATGCGCAGGCCGCCGCGCCTGTGCCTGGGGTAATCCATCTGGCCAGCGAAGACTGGGAGGATTACACCGCCGCCGATGGCCATGGTCTGGCCTGGGACGTGTTGCGCAAAGTGTTCGAGCCGGCCGGGGTCAAGCTGGATATTCGCACGGTGCCGTACACCCGTTCGATCGGGCTGGTGCAGTTGAAGGAAGTCGACGCGCTGGTCGGCTCCTACCGCGACGAAGCCACGCAGGTGCTGTACCCGCAGTGGAAGTTCGATTCCGATCACATCTACGCGCTGGGCCTGGCCAGCAGCCCGCCGCCGACCCTGGCGACCCTGGGCAGATACCGTTTGGCCTGGGTGCGCGGCTACCGTTACGAAAACTACTTGCCGAACATCCAGCGCTTCAACCAGATCGAAAGGCGCACCGGCATTCTGCTGATGCTCAAGCAGGGCCGGGCGGATTACTACATCGATGCGCTGACCGAGATTGAAGCGGTCGTGCGCGATGCCGCAGATCCCGCGCAGTTTCGCTATTCGCATCTGGCTGAGTTGCCGCTGTTTCTCGGTTTCGCTGATACCCCGCAGGCTCGCGCGTTAATGGCGCTGTATGACCGGCGCATGGCGGAACTGGTCAAGAGCGGGGAGTTGAAGCCGATCTTTGAGAGGTGGCAGCAGCCGTATCCGTTTGATCCAAAATGATCACAATGTCCTGTGGGAGCGAGCCTGCTCGCGAAGGCATTGGTTCAGCCGCATTTGAATCGACTGACACGCCGCCTTCGCGAGCAGGCTCGCTCCCACAGAGGACCAGCGCATGGCAGCTGTCATCAAACTTTTTGATGTTTATGCCCGATAATTCAGCCTAAGCGTCTACAGGAACCTGCTGTTACAATGCCGGCCTGCGAATTTTCAGTCTTCTAGATCAGGAGCACATCGGTGCCTGTCGTCTTCGTCGCCGCTTCCAAGCTGCCAACGCCTTTTGCGCAATTCACCATGCACGGCTTTCTCGATGAGAGCACCGGGCGTGAGCACGTCGTGCTGAGCCTCGGTGAAATTGCCGATGGCGCCCCGGTACTCGGTCGCCTGCATTCCGAATGCCTGACCGGCGATGCCTTGTTCAGCCAGCGTTGTGACTGCGGCTCGCAACTGGAAGCCGCGTTGCAGGCGATCGCCCGCGAAGGCCGGGGCGTGCTGCTGTATCTGCGTCAGGAAGGGCGCGGCATCGGGCTGCTGAACAAGATCCGCGCTTACGAGTTGCAGGACGGCGGCGCCGATACCGTGGAAGCCAACGAGCGTCTGGGCTTTGCCGCCGATCAGCGCGACTACGCCATGTGCCTGCCGATGCTTGAGCATCTGGGCGTGAAATCCCTGCGCCTGATGACCAACAACCCGCGCAAGGTCAAAGCGCTGACCGACATGGGCATCGTCGTCGCCGAGCGCGTGCCGCTGCACACCGGGCACAATCCGCACAACAAACTCTACCTGGCGACCAAGGCCAGCAAGCTCGACCACATGATGGGCAACGAGCATCAGGGCGAGGCCGACCGCGCGTGACCCGCGGCCAGGTGCGGCGGCGGTTGTCGGTGGCATGGTGGCAATACCTGGCGCTGGCCCTGTTGCCGCTGTTTGTGCTTAACGCGCTGTTCGGTGAAGGCCAGGGCCTGCTGCCGGTGCTGGCGATGCCCTTGTTCATCGCCGGCGTCGCCTCGATGTTTGTCAGCCTCAAGTATTTCGCCCGCTACAAACACGCGTTGATCGCCACGCAAAAAGCCCTCGATACCGCCGAAGAACCCGCCGCCTGGATTGCCCTTGCGGCGCGTCGGCGTGCGGCGTTGCTGGTGGCGTCTTTGCCGGCCTGGATCGGCGCACTGGCGGTATTCGTCGGCCTCGAAGCCGTGCCGTTGATGTTGCTGGCGCTGTCCACCGCCGTGCTGTTCTATCTCTATCGTATTCCGCGTCAACTCGGCTGATGCATCGCCTGTGGCTGGCGGTTCTGCTGCTCGCCCTGAGCAGCCCGGCGCTGGCCGCACTGCGTGTGGTCAGCCTCGCCCCCTCGCTGTCTGAAATCGTCGTTGAACTGGACTCTGCCGATCTGTTGGTCGGCGTGCTGGATGCGGGCGAGCGGCCGGCAGCCATTGCCGATGTTCCATCAGTGGGCCGCTACGGCCAGCTCGATATGGAGCGCTTGCTAAGCCTGAAACCGGATTTGCTGCTGCTCTGGCCCGGCAGCGTCGGCGCCGGGCAGCGTGATCAGCTCAAGCGCCTGAACATTCCAACCTTCGTCGCCGAGCCGCATACGTTGACGCAACTGGCGACGCAAATTGAAGCGATCAGCAAACAGCTCGGGCGTCCAGAACGTGGGGCGAAACGAGCGGCCGAATTGCGCGAGCAACTGAATGATCTGCGCCAGCGTTATAGCCGTGACGAACCGCTGCGGGTTTTCTATCAAGTCTGGGACAAACCGCTATACACCGTCGGTGGCGGGCAGATCATCAGCGATGCGCTTGAAGTGTGCGGTGCGCGCAATGTGTTTGCCGAGCTGAATCTGCCGGCACCGCAGGTGAGTATCGAGGCGGTATTGCAGCGTGATCCCGAAGTGATTGTCGCCGGTGACCAGGCGCAGCTAGGCGCGTGGAAGGCCTGGCCGCAGGTGGCAGCAGTCAGGCAGGGGAGACTGCTATTGGTCAGTGACAAAGGTCTGGAACGGCCCAGTGGTCAGATGATCAGTGCGACCGCCAAACTCTGCCAATTGATCGCGCCGGATCGGTAGACCGCATCGCCTGTATTCGCGAGCAGGCTCGCTCCCACACTGGATTTGCGGTGAAAACAAACTGTGTGGCCGCACTCAGTCTACTGTGGGAGCGAGCCTGCTCGCGAAGAGGCCAGCCAGCCAATACAAATCTCAGCTCAGAGTTCAGGAGTCCAGGTGACCCCAAACATCCACGCCCGACCTTCCTCGCGATAGCCATACTGCGCGCCGTCATAGCTGTAGTTCGCCCGGCTGTAGCCCTTGTCCAGCAAGTTATCTACCTTCAGATCCAGCTTGATCTCACGGTTCAGCGCCCAACTGCTGCGCAGCCCGAGCGTGCCGTAGCCGCCCAGCGACTGGGTGTTGTTCAAGTCGTCGTAACTGCCACTGACCAATTGCCAGCTGGCGCCCACACCCAAGCGATCGAACTGCCGATCCAGATCCCAACTGGCCGTGCGCCGCGCCCGTCGCGCCAGGGTATGCCCGGTATCGCGATCTCGCGGGTCAATGATCGCCACGCCGAGATTGCTCTGCCAGCCAAACAGCTCCTGCTTCAGCGCTGCTTCAAAACCGTTGATGCGCGCTGACGCAACGTTCTGCGGGCGTGAGTTGCTACCGAAGATGATCGCGTCTTGCAGATCGGTGCGGTAAATCGAGGCCTCCAGCCGCGCGCTGTCGCTCAATTGGCTGCGCCATTGCAGTTCGTAGCTTTTTGAGGTTTCCGGTTTCAGGTCGGGATTGCTGAAATCCGGGTAGTACAGGTCGTTGAAGGTCGGCGCGCGGAAACCTTCGCTGTAGCTCAGCAGCACGTCGTTATCCGGATTGAGCGGCAGGGTGAAAGTACCGCTCCAAGTGTTCTGGCTGCCGAACTGCTGGTTGTCGTCGTGGCGCACGCCGATCTCGGTGGAGAAGCTGTCGGCCTGATAGCGATGCTGGATGAACGCTGCGCGATTCCAGCGGCTGTCCTCGTCGAACGCAGTGCTGCTGTTGATCCGGTCTTCGTACCAGTCACCACCGAGCATCAGGCTGTTGCGCGGGTCGAGCGTCAGGTCGTTCTGCCAGTTCACTGAGTCGCGATAGGTGTTGAACACCGTGCGCTCGTCACTGAGCTTGTCGAAAGTCTTCTCGCGGTTTTCGCTGTGGCCGAATTCGACGCGGGTTTTCCAGGTTTCGTTGACCCGCGCATCGACGTAACTGCTCACGCTACTGATATTGAAGTCGCTGTACGGCTGCTGTTGCACCGACTCAAACGTGTCCATGTCGAAGCGGCCGAACGGATTGTCGAATTCGCTCCTGCCACGGTTATCCAGCAGATTGGCGCCGACTTCGATGTCCTCGTTCAGCGCGTGGCTGAGGCTCAGACTCAGGGATTTGTTGCGGTAGGCGTCATGGTCGCTGTCGCTTGGATACGACTCGTGGGTACGGTCGAGCCCGGCCGTTTCGTCGAGGCTGGCGCCGAGGTTGAAACGGGTTTTGTCGTCACCGCCGGACAAGCCGAGGCTGCGTTCCCAGGTCTGCTGACTGCCAAAGCCCAGATGCAGGCGTGGCTGCAAGCCTTGCTCGGTGCCGCGCCGGGTGAAGATCTGGATCACCCCGCCAATCGCGTCGCTGCCGTAAATCACCGAGCGTGAACCACGCAGCACTTCGACGCGCTCGATCTGCTCGATGTTCAGATGTTGCAGATTGCTGTCGCCGGAAGTCGAATTGCCGATGCGCTGGCCATCGACCAGCACCAGGCTCTGCGCCGATTGCGTGCCGCGAATGTAGATCCCCGGCAGACTGCCGCGCCCGCCAGTCTGCGCCACTTGCACGCCGGGCACCCGACGCAGCAGATCGGGCACGTCGCTTGGTTGCAGGCGATCAATGTCTTCGCGGGTGAACACGGTGTTGGCGGCGCTGCTGTCGTTGCGCGCCTCGACCTGACGATTGGCGCTGATCAGCGTGTCCGGCAGCTTCAGCGCCTGATCGCGCTCGAATGTATCGGCAAGGGCGCTGGCGGTTGGCAGCAGGAGGAGGGGCAGGGCGAGGCGCGAGAGGTTCATGGACAGTCCAACGGGAGTTTCAGGTGTACACAAATCAAATGTGGGAGCGAGCCTGCTCGCGAAGGCGGTGTATCAGTCAGTTCGTCTGTGACTGACAGTCCGCTTTCGCGAGCAGGCTCGCTCCCACAAGGGTATTGCGTTTATTGGGCGAGCAATGCCAGGCGCTGGCGAATCGACGCTTCGATCCCGGCCTCATCCAGCCCGCACTCGGCAAGCATCTGCGCCGGTTTCGCATGCTCGACGTAAATGTCCGGCAAGCCCAGATGCAGCATCGACTTGAGGATGTTCTCGCGGGCGAGGAATTCGCTGACCGCGCCACCGGCGCCGCCCATGATTGCGTTCTCTTCGATAGTCACCAGCAACTCGTGGTTGCCGGCGATCTCGCGCACCAGCGCTTCATCCAGCGGTTTGACGAAACGCATGTCGACCACGGTGGCGTCGAGCTTCTCGGCGACTTTCAAGGCTTCGCTCAGTTGCACGCCGAACACCAGCATGGCGACCTTGCTGCCCTGACGACGGACGATGCCCTTGCCGATTTCGATCGCTTCGAGATCTTTTTCAATGACTGCATTCGGCCCGCTGCCACGCGGGTAACGCACTGCCGCCGGGCCGTTGTAGAGGTGGCCGGTGGTGAGCATTTTGCGCAATTCGTTTTCATCGCTCGGGGTCATGATGAGCATGCCCGGGATGCAGCGCAGGTACGACAGGTCGTAGCTGCCAGCGTGGGTCGGGCCGTCTTCGCCGACTAGGCCGGCACGGTCGATGGCGAACAGCACGTCAAGGTTCTGCACGGCGACGTCGTGTACCAGTTGGTCGTAACCGCGTTGCAGGAATGTCGAATAGATCGCCACCACCGGTTTCGCGCCTTCGCAGGCCATGCCGGCGGCGAACGTTACCGCGTGCTGCTCGGCAATCGCCACGTCGAAATAACGCTCCGGGAAACGCTCGCTGAACGCCACCAGATCCGAGCCTTCCTTCATCGCCGGGGTGATCCCGACCAGGCGCGCGTCAGCCGCCGCCATGTCGCACAGCCACTCGCCGAACACCGCCGAATACTTTGGCCCGCTGGCGGCTTTCGGCGCAGCGGCCGGGGCGTCCAGAGGTTCGAGTTTGGTGATGGCGTGGTAGCCGATCGGGTCGACTTCCGCCGGGGCGAAGCCTTTGCCTTTTTTGGTGACGATGTGCAGGAACTGCGGGCCTTTGAGATCGCGCATGTTGCGCAGGGTGGCGATCAAGGTTGGCAGATCGTGGCCGTCGATCGGGCCGATGTAGTTCCAGCCCAGCTCTTCGAACAGGGTGCCGGGGACCAGCATGCCTTTGGCATATTCTTCGGTACGACGGGCGATTTCCCAGGCGCCGGGCAGGCGCGAAAGGACTTTCTTGCTGCCCTCGCGCATGCTTGCGTAGGTGCGGCTGGAAAGGATCTTCGCCAGATAATTCGACAGCCCGCCGACGTTGCGCGAGATCGACATATCGTTGTCGTTGAGAATCACCAGCATGTTGGCGTTGACTTCCGGCGCATGGTTGAGCGCCTCGAAGGCCATGCCGGCGGTCAGCGCGCCGTCACCGATCACGGCGATGGCCTTGCGATCGCTGTCCTGCAGGCGGGCGGCAATGGCCATGCCCAGCGCGGCGCTGATCGAAGTGCTGGAGTGGCCGACGCCAAAGGTGTCGTACTCGCTCTCGGAGCGGCGCGGGAATGCGGCAATGCCGTCCTTCTGACGCAGGCTGGCCATGCGCTCGCGGCGACCGGTGAGGATCTTGTGCGGATACGCCTGATGCCCGACGTCCCACAGCAGACGGTCGTCCGGGGTGTCGAAGACGTAATGCAGCGCGATGGTCAGCTCGATCACGCCCAGGCCGGCACCGAAATGCCCACCGGTCTGGCCGACCGTGTAGAGCAATTCCAGGCGCAACTCATCGGCCAGGGTTTCCAGCTCGGCTTCGCCTAACCGGCGCAGGCCGTCCGGCGTGTTCGCGCGGTCGAGCAGGGGCGTGGTCGGGCGCTTGCGGGGAATCTCATGAAACGTCGTGGGCATCAGGCGAATCGTTATAGGTATAAAAGATGCGGCAGTTTACCTGATGCATCGGCCCCTGCCCACGCGTTGGTCTTTTTTGGCCGATACGCCGTCAGTTGCGCCGCTCGACGATATACCGCGCCAGCTCGCGCAGCGGCTCGGCGGCCGCGTCAAACGGTCGCAGCGCCTGCAAGGCCTGATCGCGCAGTTCCAGAGCGTAGGCCTTGGCAGCGTCGAGGCCGAGCAGGGCCGGGTAGGTCGGTTTGTCCCGGGCGATATCGGCGCCCTGGCGTTTGCCGAGGGTCGCGGTATCGCTTTCCACGTCGAGGATGTCGTCCTGCACCTGAAAGGCCAAGCCGATGGCCTGTGCATAAGTCTGCAATGCCTGCAGCTGATCAGGCTGGGCGCGGCCGCTGGCCAGGGCACCAAGCTTGACGCTGACTTCAATCAGCGCGCCGGTCTTGTGTCGGTGCATCTGTTCCAGGGCTGTTTGATCGAGCTTGAGACCGACCGAGCCGAGGTCGATGGCCTGACCACCGACCATGCCCTCCGGACCGGCTGCATGGGCCAGCGCTGTGACCATCTGCAGACGGATTTCGCTGCTGCAATCGCTCAGGCGCGGGTCGAGCAGGGCGCTGAAGGCCAGGCTCTGCAAGCCGTCACCGGCGAGGATCGCGCAGGCTTCGTCGAATTTCTTGTGGGTCGTGGGCTGGCCGCGACGCAGATCGTCATCGTCCATCGCCGGCAAATCGTCATGCACCAGCGAGTAGGCGTGGATCAGCTCGACCGCACAGGCCCCGCCGCTGGCCTGTTCAGCCTTTGCGCCGAGGGCTTCGCACGCCGCGTAAGCCAGCAACGGGCGCACGCGCTTGCCGCCGTTCATCACGCTGTAGCGCATAGCTTCGTAGAGCCGCGCCAGTTCCGGCAGCGGCGCGTTGAACAGCGTTTCCAGCGCCGCGTTGACCCGGGCCTGACTACTCGCCGAATACGCCGCGATCATTCTGGCTCATCCGCGTCGAAGGGTTCCTCGGCGAGTTCGCCATCACGCTCCAGCAGCACCTGCACTTTCTGCTCGGCCTGGGCCAGCGCCGCCTGGCAGTCACGGGTCAGACCGATGCCCTGCTCGAAAGCGGTCAGCGAGTCTTCCAGCGACAATTCACCGTTTTCCAGACGCTCAACCAGTGTTTGCAGGTCGGCGAGGGATTGTTCGAAATCCAGTGCAGCTTTTTTGCGGGCCATGGCGGCAATTTCCGGTAGACGTTAAACCGGCGCGACACTAGCAGATAGGGGGGGTATGGGCAAATGAGACGCCCCACCCAAAGCCGCGCACACGACCCCGTGGCGAGGGGATTTATCCCCGCTGGGTTGCGTAGCAACCCTAAAACCAGACAACCGATACTCTCAGGAAAATCGAAGTCGCCGGTTTTACGACTGCTGCGCAGCCGAGCTGGGATAAATCCCCTCGTCACAAAGTTAATGTGAAGTTTCGGGGCTGAGGCTTATTCGGCTCATTTTATGAGCCGAATAACTTCGCTATTCGGCTCACGCCCTCTCGAAAGCGAGATTCCTACAGCAATCACACATGTATCCGATTGTTAAAAAACTGCCGAATCGCTAATCTTCGCGGCTTCTACGGCCCCGACAGTTGCGGGGCATTCAGACGAAACGCAGTTCACCGCTGTGAAGTACCGAGGATCGGGTGCAAGGTTTCGTTCAAGGCATGGCAGGAGGCGTCACATGCGTTTATTTCTTTTGCTGCTGATCGGCTTCGCCTGCGCGCCTGTGCTGTGGGCCGCGCCGGCTGCGCAATTGTCCGAGCCGGTCGGCGGCTGGCGTTATCACGGCCTGCTCGATCGTTCGGAAAATTCGCAGGTCGCCTACCCGACGCCGCCGATCGATCGCGGCATTCAGCGCAATCGCACGATGATCCAGGGCCAGCTCAAAGCCCTCGGCCACATGCGTCCGCCGCACACCCTCGCCGTCAACGGCAATCCATTGAATCTGTACACCGATGATCAGGGACGTTTTGCCCGGCCCTACGCATTTGGCGCCGGTTCCAACAGCGTCGAAGTGATCAGCGCCGAGGGCCAGTCGCTCAAGCGCGTGCAATTTTATGAAGCAAATAATCTGCGCACGCCGGCGCAGATTCGTCTTGTCTTGGGATGGGACGACCCGAAAGCCGAGCTGGATCTGCATATTGTCACCCCCGACGGTCAGCATGCCTTTTGGGCACGGCCGGCGCTGAGCAATGGCGGCGGCCTCGACCCGGATGGCGTCGACGGCCCCGGCCCGGAAATGTTCACCATGACCGCGCCGCTGCACGGCACGTATCTGGTCTACGTCAACTATTGGGGCAACTACGGCGATGGTGGCTATAACTTCGAGGAGACCAGCAATCAGAACGAGGTGATCACTTCGCAGATCACCCTGGTGCTCAACGAAAACACCGTCGACGAAAAACGCGAAACCTTCATCGTGCCCCTGCGGGCGATCGGTGATCTGTTGCTGGTCAAGACTTTCAACTATTAAGCATCCCGCCACGGATGAACTCGGATGTTGTGAACATGAGCGATAACACTGTGACTCCAGCTGCCGCGACACCGGCGGCCAAACCTTCGCGGCGCTGGCCGCTGGTCTTGCTCGGCCTGTGCCTGGTGGCCGGTGTGGCGGGCGGTTTCGGCTGGCTGCTGCTCAAGCCCAAAGCGCCGCCAGCGGCACTGGCCAGTGACAGGCTCGGCCTCGGCCGTCCGGATGCCTTGCTCGAAACCCGTTCACTGAGCCAGTTGCCCAAGGACCTCCTGACGGTGCCGTTTCTCAAGGCCACGCTCACCGAGGATTTCGTCTTCTATTACGAAACTCACGCCGATCGCCTCGGCCTGATCGGCAGCCTGCGCCGGATTATCTACGAGCATGACCTGAAGTTGCAGGACAGCCTGATCGAGCAGCTTTTCGATCAACCGGCCGATGTTGCGCTGTGGCGTGGCGCCGATGGTCGTTTGAAGGATTTCCTGCTGGTGATGGATCGCGGCGGGTTGGCCAAGCTGCTCGAGCCATTGGCGAAAGTGGCGCTGGATGACACCCAGCTCAGCGTCTTCGGCACTCTCAAAGTCGGCAGCGACGAAGTGCCGCTGTATCAACTCAGCTACAACGCCAGCAAATCGCTGCTGTTCGCGTCGCGCGGCGACAAACTGGTGGTGCTGTCCAATCCAGCCAAGTACTACGACCCGGAAAGCGGCGTCTCGGAAGAATCGGGCCGCGTCTCCGCGCAAGCGCTGGCGGCGTTGCTCAACGGTGAAAAACTTTTCCCCGAAGCGTTCGGCTTGCCGGCGAAAAGCCCGGAAACCAGGCAGCGTCTGTCGGTCAATTCCAGCGTGCTCGCCATGGGCTATCAGCGCTTCATCCCGAATTTCGCCGGGCTGCGTTTCGACATGGATGACAAGGGCTGGCACAGCTATCTGGCCATGGATGAGCTGGAAAACCAGCCGGACTTCGACTTCAAACCGGTCTGGCAAGCGATGCCGCTGGGGGCGAGCGCTTGCGTGGCCCTGCCGGTGGCGGCCGAGCCGCAGAAGCCGATATTGATCAAACTCGGCGCCGAAGAAGCGGTGGCGCAGACCCTCACCGAACATATCGCCGGCGCGGCCGGCCTGTGCTGGTACGCCGATTCGCGGCTGTACACGCCATTGCTGGTCGCCAGCCTCAAAGACGAGGACAGCAGCAAGCTTGATGGTGATCTGGGCAAGTTGTTCGGCTCGATGGTCGGCGCGTTCGAAGCCAATGTCGCCGAAAGCGTATTCCCGGTGATCGACAAGCAGGAAGGCCAGAGCCACGTCTGGCAGCGTCAGGTCAGTTCCAGTTTCGGGCCGTACGCGGCGAAGACCGCCGAGAACCCGGAGGCGATTTCCGGCAAGGCGTTCATGAAAGTCAGCCTCGCCCGTCACGGCTCGACGCTGCTGTTTTCCCTCGACGACAAACTCGTCGACAAAGCCCTCGGCACCCTCGACAAGCGCTTCCCGCCGATGGCCGACGTGCTGCCAAAAGACGTATTGATGCCGATCTACTTCGGCCCGGACGCGATGGCGCAACTGATGCAGCGCGAAACCCTCGACAGCCTGCCGCAGGACATGGAGCCGGTGTTCTACAACGCCGCGCAAACCTACCTGATGCCGAAACTGCGCACCCTTGGCGGCTACGGCAAATATGCCCTGACCCTGCCCGAAGGCAGTGAGCCGGACGGCCACTGGCAATGGCTGCCGCTGGAATGGAAAGCGCTGTGAGCGCACTGATCCGCAGCCTCGGCTTGCTTGCTTTGCTGCTGAGCGCCGGCGCCCGTGCGGTTGAAGCGCCAGCGCTCGACCCGGCGCAATCCCAGGTGTTTCGCGCCTGGTTTGTGCGTATTGCTCAAGAGCAATTGAGCCAAGGCCCAAGCCCGCGCTGGTATCAGCAGGACTGCGCCGGCCTGGTGCGCTTTGCCGCCAACGAAGCGCTGAAAGTCCACGACGACAAATGGCTGCGCAGCAATGGTCTGTCCAATCGCTACCTGCCGCCGGAACTGGCGCTGAGCGACGAGCAACGCAAGCTCGCGCAACAGTGGCAGCAGGGCGGCGGCAAGGTCGGGCCGTACGTCAACGCGATCAAACTGATTCAGTTCAACAGCCATCTGGTCGGCCGCGATGTGGCGCAGGCGCGGCCCGGTGACCTGATGTTTTTCGATCAGGGCGACGATCAGCACCTGATGATCTGGATGGGCCGCTACATCGCCTATCACACCGGCACCACCACCCCCACTGACAACGGCATGCGTTCGGCAAGCCTGCAGCAACTCATGACATGGAAGGACACCCGATGGATACCCGACGCAGCCAACCCCAACTTCATCGGCGTCTATCGACTGAACTTTCTCTCCCAATGACCGGTGCCCGCATGTTGCGTATCTGTTCGCGAATTTCTTTGCTGTTAGCGTTGTTGCTGCCGTTTACCTGGGTCAACGCCGAAGACTCGGTGGAGCCGAGCAATTACACGCCGGTGGCCGGTGAGAGTTTCTTCCTGCTCGCCGACAGCAGTTTTGCCAGCGACGAGCCGGCGATGGTCCGCCTCGAAGCCCCGGGTCGTGACTACCGGCGCTTTCGCATGGAGCCGTACGGCGGCGCCGACATTCGCGTATATCGCATCGACAAGCCGCTGGATTTCCTCAAGCGCCAGAAGAACCTGCACCGCGTCGTCAGTGACGGCCAGTTCAAGGGCGAAGGTCTGTCCAACACCCTCGCGTATCTGTGGGACAACTGGTATCGCAAATCCCGGCGGGTGATGCAGCGTGCGTTCTCTTACGAATCGCGCAAGCAGGTCACCGAAGAAGTGCCGGAACTGAAAATGGGCGAGGCCATGGCCGCGCCGACGCCGTACGACGCGCAGCCGCAATTTGCGCTGATCCCGGGTCTGCCGGTGGTCAGCCAGTTCCGTTATCCGCTGTGGCAGGCCAAGCCGATTCAGCCGCCGGCCGGGGTCAATCTGGCCGGCTCGTCCAGCGACTTTGTCAGCGTCGCACCGGGCAACGTGTACATCCCGCTGGGCAACCTGAAGCCGGGGCTGTATCTGGTCGAAGCGCTGATCGGCAAGTACCGCGCGACCACCATGGTTTTCGTCTCCAACACCGTCGCGGTGAGCAAGATTGCCGGTGATGAATTGCTGGTCTGGGCCGCGCGCAAACACGAAGGCAGCTCGGTGCCGAAGGTCAATGTGCTGTGGACCGATGGCCTCGGCGTGATGAGCAGCGGTGCTACCGATGCCGACGGTCTGCTGCGTCTGAAACACGTCAGCCCGGAGCGTTCGTTCGTCATCGGCGAGGACGAAGAGGGCGGCGTATTCGTCTCGGAAAACTTCTACTACGACAGCGAAATCTACGACACCAAACTGTATGCCTTCACCGATCGGCCGCTGTATCGCCCGGGCGATTGGGTGTCGCTGAAAATCGTCGGGCGCGAGTTCAAGAATGCCCGTGATTCGGTGCTGCCGGGTGCGGCGGATGTCAGTGTCAGCGTGCTCGATGCCACGGGGACCGAACTGCAAACCCTCAATCTGAAGCTTGATTCGAAAGCAGGTACCCAGGGTCGCTTCCAGTTGCCGGATAACGCCGTGGCCGGTGGTTACGAGATCCGTTTCAACTACAAGGATCAGGCCTACAGCAGTGCTTTCCGCGTCGCCGAATACATCAAGCCGCACTTCGAAATCTCGCTGAATCTGGCCAAGCAGGATTACCGCACCGGTGAGCCGGTGAAAGGCAATCTGGTGCTGCTCTATCCGGACGGCAAACCGGTGGCCAACGCCAAATTGAGCCTGAGCCTGCGCGCCCAGCAACTGTCGATGGTCGACAACGAGCTGCAATACCTCGGGCAATTCCCGGTGGAATTGACCAGCACCGAACTGACTACCGACAGCAAAGGCAACGCGACACTGGATCTGCCAGCGGCGGAAAAACCGAGCCGCTACATGCTCACCGTGTTCGCCAGCGATGGCGCGGCGTATCGGGTCAAGACCACCAAGGAAATCCTCATCGACCGTGGCGCGGCGAGTTTTCGTTTGAGCGCGCCGCAACGCTTCAGTGCAGTCGGTGACAAGGTTGCGTTCAGCTACGCCAACGAGGGCGGCACTGAGCAAAGCAAAGCGGTGACCCCAAGCACGTATGGTTGGGTGCGTCTGGAAGACCAGAGCACAGGCGAGGGCAAACTCGCGGAGAATGACAAAGGCTTCAGCATGGCCTTCGAACGCCCGGGCACGTACAACCTGACGCTGAAGGATCAACACGGTCGCGTCCTCGGCGCCACCGGCCATTCGGTCACCGGCGACGGTGTGAAAGCGGTGCCGGGCACGGTGGAAATCGTCCTCGACAAGCCCGAGTACAAGGCGGGCGAAGAAGCGCTGGCGCTGATCACCTTCCCTGAGCCGGTCAGCGACGCACTGCTGTCGCTGGAGCGCGACAAGGTCGAGGCCACTGCGCTGCTGGCCAAGGGCGGCGACTGGCTGAAACTGGAAAAACTCAGCGACACCCAATACCGCGCGCGCATTGCGGTGAAAGACAGCTTCGCGCCGAACCTGACCTTCTCCGTGCTCTACACCAAGGGCGGTCAGTACAGCTTTCAGAACGCCGGGATCAAAGTGGTCGCGCCGCAAATCGACGTGGCGATCAGCACCGACAAAGCGGTGTACCTGCCGGGCGATACGGTCACGGTCGACCTGACCACGCAGTTCGCCGGCAAAGCGGTTCCGGCACACTTGACGGTCAGCGTGGTCGACGAAATGGTCTACGCGCTGCAACCGGAAGTCGCGCCGAGCATCGACCAGTTCTTCTATCACCCTCGGCGCAACAACGTGCGCACCAGTGCCAGCCTGTCATTCATCAGCTACGACGTGGCATTGCCGGGTAGCCCCGGCGCCCCGGGTAAAGCCAATCGCAGCGAACGCGGCGTGAAGGTGCTTGAGCGTCCGCGCCGTGAAGACGTCGACACCGCTGCGTGGCAGCCGGAGCTGTTGACCGGCGCCGACGGCAAAACCCGCTTCACCTTCAAGATGCCGGACTCGCTGACCCGCTGGCGCATCACCGCTCGAGCGATTGCCGATGACGGTCAGGTCGGGCAGAAGAAGCAGTTTGTCCGTTCGGAAAAACCGCTTTACCTGAAGTGGAGCGGGCCGAGCAAATTCCGCAAGGGCGATCAGCCGCAGCTGGGTGTGTTCGCTTTCAGTCAGGCAGAGAAACCGGTCAAGGCGGAACTGGTGACTCACTATGCCGGTACCGAACAACGTCTGCCGGTGACCCTGAACAGCGGCATCAATTACCTGCCACTGCCGGCGTTCGCTTTGGCCTCTGGCGAGTGGACGGCGGAGTTGGTGCAGGACGGCAAAGTCGCCGATGCCCTGGCTGTGCGCTTGAGTGCCACCGGTGAAGGCTGGCAAGTCACGCAAACGCAAAGTCTCGATGTGGTCAGCGGCGACACACCCTTGAGTTTGCCGGCGGATGCCACGGATATCCGCCTGCGTCTGGATGACAGTCCGCAAGCGCTGTTCCGTTCCGCCCTCGATGATCTGCTCGGCTACCCGTACGGCGGCGTCGAGCAGACGGCCAGTCGCTTGCTGCCGCTGAGCATCGCTTATCCATCGCTGGCGTCGAACCCGCAGATTCGCGATCGCTTGCGCCTGATCATGCAGAACAGCCGCCTGCGTCTGGTGCAAATGGCCGGGCCGTCGGCGAGCTTCACCTGGTGGGGCTACGACGGCGAGCCGGATGCATTTCTCACCGCCTATGCCTATTACGCTGACTGGAATGCCAGCCGCGTACTCGACCTGACCCTGCCGCCGGAGCACTGGCAGCGCGTACTCGAGGTGTACGCCAAGCAAGCGCCGAATACGCCATTGCTGCAGCGGGCGCTGATTCTGTCGTTCGCCAAACAGATGCAGCTGCCAGTGAACACGCTGCTCAGCGGTCTGATCGACGATCTGGTCAAGGCCGGTGAAGGCAGTGCCGAAACCTTGCTCGACGACGGCCAGGACAGTCTGGTGATGAACGACCCGGATTCGGCACTTGGTCTGGCGACGGCGCGGGTACTCACTGCATCGTTGGCCACGCAGGCGAAAGTTGCTTTGCCGGAGGCGTTCAATCGGCAACTGGGCGCAGCGCAACAACGTCTGGCCGTCAGCTCGCAGCCCTTCGTTGAAGCACTGAACCTGTCGCTGCAACCGTTCGATCAGGCTCGCGCCACGGCGTTGTTGCAACGTCTGTTGCCGCAGCAATCGACACTGGAACGTGCACTGGCGCTGACCTGGCTGCAACGCAGCATCGCTCAGGCCTCGCCGACCATCGCGCTGATGCCGGGTGAGGGCTGGAAGAAAAACTACGGCGCCAGCGGCGAGATGTACTGGACATGGCAAGGCGCGACGCCTTTGCCGAACGTACTGAGCGTGTCCGGCGCGCAAGAGCGGCCGTTGCGTGCAGCGCTGAGCTTCCAGACTCAACAGCCGCAGGTCGATCCGATGGCCGTGAGCGTCACTCGGCGTCTGTCGCGGCTGGTGCCGGGCGACGAAGCGTTCACCTTCAAACTCGAGCCGGTCGGCACCAAGCCGCTGTCCAGCGACAGCCTGTACCTGGACGAGGTGATCCTCACCAGCAAGGCACCGAAACCGCTGCGCTACGGCATGCTCGAAGTGCCGCTGCCACCGGGCGCGGATGTCGAGCGCACGACATGGGGCATCAAATTGCAGGGCAAGGACGGCACCGAACCGACCGCGCTGGAGAAGGCGCGTTTCGAACCGGGACAACTGGCATACGCGGTGCCGGTCGACGCGCTGAGTGGTGAGTTGCGCCTGCGTCATCTGGTGCGCTTCTCGCAGAAGGGCCAGTTCAACCTGCCGCCGGTACGCTTCAAGCAAGTGTATGCACCGCAACATCAGGCCCAGGAGGCGAAAGCCGCCCTCGGTCAGGTCACGGTCAACTGACATGCGCCGGCCGCTGTTGTGGCTGCTGATGGGTGTGATGCCTGCGCTGGCGACAGCGCAGGACGAGCCGTTGCGCGTGGCCTATCAGGGCGATTTGTTGTCGTTGAGTCAGACGCAACTGATCAAGCGCGAACCGTTGCCAGCGTCACTGGATGCGCCGCTGGGCAGTCTGTGGAAGTTGTTCGTCTACGCGTGGCTGGTGGATACCGGTGCACGGGAACCGGCTTATGAATGTCGCGGGCAGTCCAAAGAAGAAGTTTATTGCTGCTCGGCGGGCGGCAAGATCGAGCGGGATCAGGCACTGGTGAAGTCCTGCGGTCTGTATTTCGAACCGGCGCGGTTGGGCATTGCAGCGACGGATTGGCGAGCGTATTGGCAGGCGCGGCAGGCGCCGTCATGGTTGCTGGATTTGCCAGCCGTGCAACCGGCAACAAGGGTTTCGGTTGCCGAGTTATTGAGCGTTCTGGCATTGCTGCCAGCGCAGGATCAGACGCGCCGCGTGCTGCTCGATGTCGTGCTGAACGCGGCGGATGGCAATGTCGTCGGCGAGTTGGGCGGGCGCCTGCGGGTGAAAACCTGGAGCTGGCTCGGCGACCAGGATGCACTATCACGCCAGGGTGGATTCGCCGGCTGGAGCGCCGACGGCGCGCCGATCTGGGCGGGTGGGCGCGGTACCAGTCAAATGGTACTGCGCCATTACGGTCAGGCGCTGGCCAGCGTATTACCGACGGCTTGGCCAGCGGACGCGGGGCGTTGTGTGGAAGTCGGGCTGTTTTCGAAATATCCGGTTTCGAAGGTTCTGGTCGGGGATCGTGTCGCCACGTCCGGGCCATTGCGCGGCGACTACCGCGTCGAATTCGCCAACGGCAACGCGCTGGACATCCACAGCGATGGCGAACTGTTTCTGCTCAACGACAAACTCGTCGCAAGGCTTGATCGCGAAGAGTACGTCGCCCGCGTGCTGGAGCGCGAAGCCAAACCTGAGCCGGCCGAAGCCGCCAAGGCCCTCGCCATAGCGATCCGCACCTATCTGCTGCAAAACGCCACGCGCAACGGCGATTGTCTGAGCATTGACGACAGCAGCAATCGCCAGCGCGTCGCCCCGCGTCCAGCCTCGGCCGAGTCACGCAACATCGCGGCGTGGACGGCGGATCTGGTACTGGCCGGCAGCACCGTCACCTATCACTCCGACCAGCCCGGCCCGGACAAACTCGCCTGGCAGCAAGCCGTCGAGCAAGCGAACGCCGGCCAGCGCTACGACGCGATTCTGCTGCACGCCTATCCACGCGCCAGCCTCAGCCGCTGGGATAACCCGGTCGCCTCCTGCGAAGCATTGCCCGCCGCGCAAGACTGGCTGCAGAAGCAGCGACGCAGCTGGCGTCCGAGGCTCGAAAGCGAAACCGGCTACAACGAAGTCAGCACTTTCGCCGTGTGCAAACTCGCCTTCGGCCGGCCCTTCGTCGACCGCGAACGCCAGCGCATATACGTGCGCGGCGTGCTGAGCCTGCAGGATCGCCTCGATCTGACCCACGAATATCTGCACCTGGCCTTCGAAGCACACCCCAACGGCCAGGATGAAACCTACATCGAAGGGCTCGCCCGTCACCTTTTGCTGGAATAGACCATGACACTCCGTTATCCACAGGTCTTGCTGCTGCTCTGTGCCCTCAACGTGCTGCCGCAAGCGTTCGCCGCCGATGGCGTCAAACTCGACACCCCGGTCGGCGGCTGGCGCAGCGGCGCACCGCAAGGCGAGGGCGAGAGCTTTCGCCAGACCGTCAACTACCCGGCCTCGTCGGTCAACACACCGCTTGGCCAGGCCAATACCGCGAGAATCAGCGGCCAGATCAAAGCCGCGCCGAAAAACAATGAACCCGGGCGCCTGATCGTCAACGGCGTCAGCATGCCGCTGAAAATCGACCCCGCCGGCGGCTTCGATCGCCCGTTCTCCTTCCCCAATGGCAGCAACAGCGTCGAAGTGCGCAGCGCCGACGGCCAGCAACGCCACCGCACGCAATTCCTCAACGCCCGCGGCGGCGTCACACCGGCCAAATTGCGCGTGTTGCTGGCCTGGGACAGCGACGGCACCGACCTCGACCTGCACCTGATCACCCCCGACGGCGCCCACATCTGGTACGGCAACCGCAGCGCCGCCAACGGCGCCGCCCTCGACGTCGACGTCACCACCGGCTACGGCCCGGAAATCGCCGCCATGCCCACGCCGATCAAGGGGCAGTATCTGGTGTATGTGAATTATTACGGCGGCGGATATCGCGGGGATGACGAAGGTGGGGATGAAGCGGTGCAGGCGCTGACCACGGCGCAGGTGACGGTGATTACTGAAGAAGGCACGCCGAGCGAAAAGATGGAGACGTTTGTAGTGCCGATGCGGACGGCGGGGGAATTGACGCTGGTGAAGTCGTTCAGTTATCCGTGAGGGGAATTTGTCCAACGGGTTGTTGGACAAATTCAGCAACTGTAGCTGGGCGCTCGAACAGCTTACAGATCAGCCAGACTGACCTGCATTCGCTGAGGAGCGGCGAGGCGCTCGTGAACGATGGCGGCAAGTTCGTCATCTTCTTCACTGGCCAACTTATCTTCGGCAGGCGGCTCGCCTCGTTCGGCGGCGCGCTTCAGCGCGTCCTCAATGGGGAATGAGGTTTTGGGCATTTGGTGTTTCCTGCGATATTTGGCGGGACGGTAACCAGTGCATTGGGCGCTATACAAGCTGGAATGCAATTTCAGCAATGGATATGGTTTGTTGCAGGCATTAAAAAGCCGGCTTGTGGCCGGCTTCTCGGGGACTGGCTTGGTTTATTTTTGGTAAACCGCGCCAGCCTTCAAAACGTACATCCGGATCTGCGTCCGGCTGTGGGACTTGGTCAGACGTTGGTCTGCCGCGTCGGGCGTCATCCGAGCCGCTGGGCGGGTCGATGCGCGAATGTGGGGCGCAGGATACTGAGTTTTGCTCTGGATTCCCAGCCTCAAGTGCGGTTTAGAGCGACTGAAACGGTACAAACTCGAGATTTGTACCGGTTGTCAGGGCCTTTTCGCGGGCAAGCTCGCTCCCACAGGTTCGAGTGAAATGTCATAGAAACGGCACCACCGGCCGGCGCTTGCCCAGTGTCGACCACCAGAACACCCAGCCAAGAATATGAATCCGCTGCTCTTCGATCTGCGCTGGCCGGAAGACCTCGTCGGGGTATTCGGCGCTGTTGTGGCTGCGCATGCGCAGGCCGTTGCCGGGCATGCGGTGCAGGTATTTGATGCGCAGCATGCCGTCGTGCTCTACGGCGTAGATTTCGCCGTCGACGACCTGGGTCAGGCCGCGGTCGATGGCGACGATGGAGCCGTCTTCGATGCGATCGGCCATGCTGTTGCCGATCATGTGCGCGCAGATGGCGTTGGCGTGCTGGATGTCGAGTTGATCGAGGTGGGCGCGGGGCAGGCGCAGGGATTGGTCGGGGTCGAGGATGACGTGGGTTTTACCGTCGCCGTTGGCGATCGGGGTTTCCTTGAAAAATGCCAGGTCGATGTCGCTGGGGTTGATGACGGTGTAGACGCCGCAGATGGCCTGGGCATCGAACGTGTCGCCATTGCTGGCGGGTGGGTGCAGGCGCGCGACCTCCTTGACGCCTTCCCCGGTTTTCAGCCATTCACTATTGACCGACAACAGGCGTGAGACTTCTTCCATGCGATACGCCGGGACGCCCCGGGTGTACCAGTTATGAACGTTTTGGGCTTCCGTGCCCCAGAACCTTGCGAAATCCGTGGTGCTGATGTTCGCTGCTTCCAGGAGTGCCTTGAATCGTGGACCGCTAGTGTTCTTTCTCATAAACACGGAGTCTACGGCCGGACTAGAGCGGTTTGAATAAACCGGGCGTTCAAAAAAAGCCTGTATTTTGCGACGGGATGTAAGACGTACTTGTGGGAAATTAAACAGATTAAAACTGCATGTAGGAATTTAAACGGTTTGTTTAGTCGGGCTTTTTCAAGAGCCCCTCACCCCCACCCTCTCCCGGAGGGAGAGGGGGCCGACCAAGGTGTATTTCGAGTTACATAGACCTGAACAACCGAGTCGATTATGCAGACGCCAATAACAAAAAACCCCGGAAATCCGGGGTTTTTTCAAGCGTCACGCAAGGCGCAATTGCTTAGCCCTTGTAGGCGGCAACCGACTTGGTGATCGCTTCGCGGGCGGCGTCTGCACCGGCCCAGCCTTCGATCTTGACCCACTTGCCCTTCTCGAGATCCTTGTAGTTCGCGAAGAAGTGCTCGATCTGCTGGATCAGCAGGGGTGGCAGGTCGGTGTATTCCTTCACATCGACGTACAGCTGCGACAGCTTGTCGTGTGGCACGGCGATGACTTTGGCATCGCCGCCGCCGTCGTCGGTCATGTTCAGGATGCCGACCGGACGGGCGCGGATTACCGAGCCTGGAGCAACCGGGTAAGGGGTTACGACCAGCACGTCGAGGGGATCACCGTCGTCAGCCAGGGTGTTCGGGATGTAACCGTAGTTGGCCGGGTAGAACATTGGGGTGGCCATGAAACGGTCAACGAACAGGCAATCGCTGTCTTTGTCGATTTCGTATTTGATCGGCGCGTGGTTGGCCGGGATCTCGATCGCGACGTAGATGTCGTTCGGCAGGTCTTTGCCAGCCGGAATCTTGCTGTAGCTCATTGGGCGTTGCCCCCGTAGTTGACCAAAAACACTTGGCCGGATTGACCAAAAAGTGGCGGCGATTATAGGCACATTCCTACGCCGACGCCACGTACCAGAAGTCGTGCAGAGCTCAGTCGTGCGCCTGATAGACCGGGTCTGTGGCCTGAAGTTGCCGCAGTCTGCCCAACGGATCCTGCCGGTAGAAAAGCTGCAGTTGCAAGTAGACCTGTGGATAAGCCTCGTGGAGCAGATCCGGGGCGCTGAAGAAGTATTCGCTGGCGACGGCGAAGAACTCTGCCGGGTTCTCGGCGGCGTAGGGATCGATGGCGGTTTCGGCGTCTGGATCGTGGTCGAGTTGGCGGTTGAGGTCGTCGTAAGCGGCCTGCATCACTTTGGCCCAGTCGCTGACGCGCATGTCGGCGTGCAGTGGCGGCAGGCCGTTGGCGTCGCCGTTGAGCATATCGAGCTTGTGCGCCAGTTCGTGGATCACCAGGTTGTAGCCTTCCCAGCCACCGCTGGCCTGTACGCCGGGCCAGGCGAGAATCACCGGCCCCTGCTGCCAGGCTTCACCGCTGTGTTCGCCGTCCCACTCATGCTCGACGCCGCTGGCATCGCGATGGCGTTGCGGGCTGAGGAAGTCATCCGGGTACAGCACGATCTCGTGGAAACCCTGGTACCAGTTCAGATCGCCGAGGTGCAGCAACGGCAACTGCGCCTGGGCGGCGAGCAGCAGGCGTTGCTCCTGATGCAGTTCGACACCGGGCAGGGCGGTCAGGTGTTTGTCGTCGAGAAACAGCACGCAGGCTTCGCGCAACCACTGGTCTTCAGCAGCGCTGATGCCATCGAGGAAGGAGAGTTGATGGCGCACCCGTTGCCACAGGTCGTCGGCAATCGGGTGCCTGGCCAGGAGGCGCCGGCGTCGCCAGGCGCTCAGTGACCACATCGGATCAGTGCGATTGCACTTTGGTGCCGCCGAACCGGCTGCGCACCACGCCGATGATCATCGGTACCAGCGACAGCAGGATGATTGCCACCACCAGCAGCGAGAGGTTTTTCTTGATGAACGGCACGTTGCCGAAGAAGTAACCCAGAGTGACGAGACCGCCGACCCAGAGGATGGTGCCGAGCACGCTGAAGCCGAAGAAACGCGGGTACGGCATCCGCGCGACACCGGCGACGAACGGCGCGAAGGTGCGGATGATCGGCAGGAAACGCGCCATGGTCACGGTCTTGCCGCCGTGCTTGTCGTAGAAGTCGTGGGTTTTTTGCAGGTAATCGCGACGGAAGATTTTCGAGTTCGGGTTGCTGAACAGCTTCTCCCCGGCCGTGCGTCCTATCACGTAGTTGGTACTGTCGCCCATGATCGCCGCCAGCATCAGCAGGCCACCGAGCAGCACCGGATCCATGCCGCCGCCGGCCGCCACTGCGCCAGCGATGAACAGCAGCGAGTCACCCGGCAGGAACGGCATCACCACGAGCCCGGTTTCACAGAAGATCACCATAAACAGGATGGCGTAGATCCATGGCCCATAGTTGTTCACCAGCAAATCGAGATACACATCGAGATGCAGGATAAGGTCGAGCGGGTTGAAATCCATGGGGGCACCTGTATGACGGCCCGACTCGGCAGGCCTGTGCGGATGACTTCGTGTAAGCCTACAGCGGGGTGTAGTTTTTCTTACAAGCCGGAAAGATCGGGATTATACGGTCTGAGCGATGAAAAGCGCGTCGGTTTTGTAGCGGGGAGTGTCGCGAAGTGAGCAATTGTCAGGGAAAAGGTGGCCGTGGCGAGGGAGCGAACTCCCTCATCACCGAAGCCGTTGGAGTCAGAGCTCGTCGCTGATCGGCAGTACGTAGTTCTTGAACTCGGTGTCTTCCTTGAAGCCGATCGATTCGTAGGTTTTCTGCGCCACTTCGTTGTTCGCGCTGGTCGAGACGCGCATGCGCACGGCTTGGGTTTCCTTGGCCATTTTCTTCGCGGTACGGATCAGATTGTCGGCGACCAGTTGCCGGCGCGCGTCTTCAGCAACGTAGATATCGTTGAGAATCCACACGCGTTTGAGCGACAACGAAGAGAAGCTCGGATAGAGCTGGCAGAAACCCATGAGTTTCTTGTCGTCATCGTCGGCCAGGGCCAGATAGATTACCGACTCTTTGCGGCGCAAGCGCTTTTCGAGGAACGCGCGGGAGGAATCCGGGTAAGGCAGGGAGCCGTAGAACTCGCGATATTTGACGAACAAAGGAGTCAGCAAATCCAGATGTTCGAGGGTCGCTTGAATAATCCGCATGATAGGTCTCGTCTTCAAGTGGCTGTCTTCAACTGCTCTGACGGCGATGGGAAACCCGGGCGGCCGTGCGTCGATCCTGCCTGAAAGCAGCGCAGAAAGGCAATGCGGAAACGGTTCAGGCTGGCGGTGGATCGAGCAGGAAGTTGCCTTTCATGTCGACAGCGTCGTCCGCCTCCAATGTGTGCAACTGAGCTTCATCCTTCAGATTGACCCCCGACAGCTGCCGCCGACACGCCTCGCGCATCAGATACAGCAAGCGATGCGCCGCCATGCCGTAGCTCAAACCTTCAAGCCGGACATTGGAAATGCAATTGCGATAGGCGTCGGTGAGGCCGACCTTTGGCGCGTAGGTGAAATACAGCCCGAGGCTGTCCGGCGAACTCAGGCCCGGGCGCTCGCCGATCAGCATCACCACCATTTTCGCCCCGAGCAACTGGCCGATTTCGTCTCCGATGGCCACTCGGCCCTGTTCCACCAGCACCACCGGTGCCACGGACCAGCCGTCGCCGCTCATCTGCTCTTCCAGGCGCGTCAGGAACGGCAGGGTGTGGCGATGCACCGCCAGTGCCGACAGGCCATCAGCGACGACAAGCACCAGATCGACGCCGCCTGGATGTTGGCTGGCGTAGTCGCGCAAGGTCTGCGCCGATTCATCGCTGAGCTTGCGCCCCAGGTCCGGGCGTTGCAGATAGGTGTGTCGGTCCGGCGCGGCGCTTTGCAGCGCCAGGGTTTCCCGCCCGCGGTCGCTCAGTTGTGCGCTGATTTCGCTGTGATCGAAGGCCAGATGCACGGCATCACGGGCTTGGGCGTGGGCAAACTGAAAATCCAGCTGCGCCCGCGTCGGCAGACTGGTGCCGGTTCGGCCCAGGGCAATCCGCGCCGGGGTCAGGCGGCGCAGTTCCAGCCAGGGGTTTTGCGGATCGACCGGTGGTTTTTCCATAAGACTTATCCCAAGTGCGCCAAGGCCTGGCGGAAGGCCGGCGGCAGGTTGTTGCCGAAGCGAACCTTGCCGTCCGCCTGGGTGAAGATGCCCATGTTGGCCAGCCATTGCTCGAACTCCGGCGCCGGTTTCAGGCCCAGGGTCTGGCGGGCGTACAAGGCGTCGTGAAACGAAGTGGTCTGGTAATTGAGCATGATGTCGTCGGAGCCGGGGATGCCCATGATGAAGTTGATCCCGGCGACGCCGAGCAACGTCAGCAGGGTATCCATGTCGTCCTGGTCGGCTTCGGCGTGGTTGGTGTAGCAGATGTCGCAGCCCATCGGCACGCCGAGCAGCTTGCCGCAGAAGTGATCTTCAAGGCCGGCGCGGATGATCTGCTTGCCGTTGTAGAGGTACTCCGGGCCGATAAATCCTACGACGGTGTTCACCAGGAATGGCTTGAAATGTCGCGCCACGGCGTAGGCCCGTGTCTCGCAAGTCTGTTGATCGACGCCGTGGTGGGCGTTGGCCGACAGCGCGCTGCCCTGACCGGTTTCGAAATACATCAGGTTCTGCCCGAGGGTGCCGCGCTTGAGACTGAGCCCGGCGTCGTAGCCTTCTTGCAACACGTTGAGGTTGATGCCGAAACTGGCGTTGGCCGCTTCAGTGCCGGCAATCGACTGGAAGACCAGATCCAGCGGCACGCCACGGTTGATCGCCTCGATCGAGGTGGTGACGTGGGTCAGCACGCAGGCTTGGGTCGGGATGTCATAGCGCTGGATGATCGCGTCGAGCATCTCCAGCATCGCGCAGATCGAAGCGATGCTGTCGGTGGCCGGGTTGACCCCGATCATCGCATCGCCGTTGCCGTAGAGCAGGCCGTCGAGAATGCTCGCGGCGATGCCGGACGGCTCGTCAGTCGGGTGGTTGGGTTGCAGGCGGGTCGACAGGCGCCCGCGCAAACCGAGGGTGCCGCGAAATTGGGTGACCACGCGGATTTTCTGCGCGACCAGCACCAGATCCTGTACACGCATGATCTTCGACACGGCGGCGACCATTTCCGGGGTCAAACCGGGGGCGAGGGCGCGCAGGCTGGTTTCGTCCGCCGCATCACTGAGCAGCCAGTCGCGAAAGCCGCCAACGGTGAGGTGACTGACCACGGCGAAGGCTTGTTTGTCGTGGGTGTCGATGATCAGCCGGGTGACTTCATCGGCTTCGTAGGGAATCAGCGCTTCCTGCAGGAAGTGCGTGAGCGGGATGTCCGCCAGGGCCATTTGCGCGGCCACCCGTTCGCCGTCGTTGAGCGCGGCGATCTCGGCGAGAAAATCCCCCGAGCGGGCGGGGCTGGCCTTGGCCATGACGTCTTTGAGGCTGTCGAAGCGGTAAGTCTGCGCGCCGACCGTGTGAGCAAAACTGGCCATTCAGCGTTCTCCGTGACGGCGCAGAATGCGTCTGCGCCGTGGTTTTCGACAATCAGTGCAAGGCTTGTTCAGCTTTTTGAATCGCCGCGAATTCTTCTTCCGGCGTGCCTGCTACCAAGTGATGCCGACTGTAGAAAGCAAAGTAAGCAATTAACACTCCATAGATGATCGCGGCGCCGATCACCACCCGTGGATCGACGAGGAAACCCGCCACCACGGCGATGCACGCCAATACCAGCGCCACACCCGAGGTGAAAATGCCGCCCGGCGTGCGATACGGCCGGTCCATTTTGGGGCGCCGGATACGCAGGGTGATGTGTGCGGCCATCATCAGCACATAGGAAATGGTCGCGCCGAACACCGCGACCAGAATCAGCAAATCGCCCTGGCCGGTCAGCGACAGACCAAAGCCGATGATGCCGGGAATCACCAGAGCCAGCACCGGTGCCTTGCTCTTGTTGGTCTGCGACAGTTTGCGCGGCAGGTAACCGGCCCGCGACAGCGCGAAGATCTGGCGCGAGTAGGCGTAGATGATCGAGAAGAAACTGGCGATCAGCCCGGCCAGACCGACGAGATTGACGAAGCTGCCCATCCAGGTCGAGCCACCGTAGGCCTTGCTCAGTGCTTCGACCAGCGGGTTACCCGACGTCAGCAGCGAATTCGCACCAGCGCCGCCAGGGCCGACGATCAGAATCAGCAGGGCAAACATCAGCAGCACCAGCATCGCCCCGATCAGGCCACGCGGCAGATCGCGCTTGGGGTTTTTGGTTTCTTCGGCGGCCAGCGGCACGCCTTCGACGGCGAGGAAAAACCAGATCGCATAGGGAATCGCCGCCCACACGCCGACATAGCCGAACGGCAGAAACGGACTGGCACCGACCGCAGTGGTCACCGGGATGTCGAGCAGATTGGCGACGTCGAAGTGCGGCACCATCGCCACCAGAAACACCCCCAGCGCCAGCGCGGCGACGGCGGTAATGATGAACATCAGCTTGAGCGCTTCGCCGACCCCGAAAATGTGGATGGCGATGAAGATGATGTAGAACGCCAGATAGATCATCCAGCCGCCAATACCGAACAGCGACTCGCAGTAGGCGCCGATGAACACCGCGATGGCGGCGGGGGCGATGGCGTACTCGATGAGGATCGCGGTGCCGGTGAGAAACCCGCCCCACGGCCCGAACGCACTGCGGGCGAAACCGTAGCCGCCGCCAGCGGTGGGAATCATCGACGACAATTCGGCCAGGGAAAAACACATGCACAGGTACATGGTCGCCATCAGCAGCGTGGCGAGAAACATCCCGCCCCAGCCACCTTGGGCGAGGCCGAAGTTCCAGCCGGCGTAGTCGCCGGAAATCACATAGGCGACGCCGAGGCCCACCAGCAGGACCCAGCCGGCGGCGCCTTTTTTCAGTTCGCGTTGTTGGAAGTAATCGGTGCCGACTTTTTCGAAGTCGACGGAGGAGCCGGTCGCCGGAGCGCCGGCCGGGGATTCGCTTGGCATAGGGTTCACCATTTTTATTGTTTTATTGGCCCGGCTACAGCCAGGAACCTGATCGTTCCCACGCGCAGCATAGGAATGTATCAACGGACGCTCCGCGTTCGGCTTTGAAGGAACGCGGAGCGTCCCGGGCTGCATTCCCACGCAGAGCGTGGGAACGATCAGCATCGCAGGATCAGAAGAATCCCAACGGATTGATGTCGTAGCTCACCAGCAGGTTCTTGGTCTGCTGATAATGGTCGAGCATCATCTTGTGGGTTTCACGCCCGACGCCGGACTTCTTGTAACCGCCGAACGCGGCGTGCGCCGGGTACAGGTGATAGCAGTTGGTCCACACGCGACCGGCCTTGATCGCCCGGCCCATGCGGTAGGCGCGGTTGATGTCGCGGGTCCACAGGCCGGCGCCGAGGCCGAACTCGGTGTCGTTGGCAATCGCCAGGGCTTCGGCTTCGTCCTTGAAGGTGGTGATGCTCACCACCGGGCCGAAGATTTCTTCCTGGAACACGCGCATCTTGTTGGTGCCCTTGAGCAGGGTCGGCTGGATGTAATAACCGGTGGCCAGGCTGCCCTCGAGTTTTTCCACCTTGCCGCCGGTCAGCAGTTCCGCACCTTCGCCCTTGGCGATTTCCAGGTACGAGAGGATCTTATCGAATTGCTGCTCCGATGCCTGGGCGCCGACCATGGTGTCGGTGTCCAGCGGGTCGCCACGTTTGATCTGGCTGACTTTCTTCATCACTGCCTGCATGAATTCGTCGTAGATCGATTCCTGCACCAGCGCGCGGGAAGGGCAGGTGCACACTTCGCCCTGGTTGAAGAACGCCAGCACCAGGCCTTCGGCGGCTTTTTCGATGAAGCTCGGCTCGGCCTGCATGATGTCTTCGAAGAATATGTTCGGCGACTTGCCGCCCAGTTCCACGGTCGACGGAATGATGTTTTCCGCTGCGCATTTCATGATGTGCGAGCCGACCGGGGTCGAGCCGGTGAAAGCGATCTTGGCGATACGCTTGCTGGTTGCCAGTGCTTCGCCGGCCTCTTTACCGAAGCCTTGCACGACGTTGAGCACGCCCGGCGGCAGCAGGTCGCCGATCAGTTCCATCAGCACGCAGATGCCCAGCGGGGTTTGCTCGGCAGGTTTGAGCACCACGCAGTTACCGGCGGCCAGCGCTGGCGCGAGCTTCCACGCCGCCATCAGCAGCGGGAAGTTCCACGGGATGATCTGGCCGACCACGCCCAGCGGTTCATGGATGTGGTAGGCCACGGTGTTGCCGTCGATTTCCGCAGCGCTGCCTTCCTGGGCGCGCAGGCAACCGGCGAAATAACGGAAATGGTCAGCGGCGAGCGGGATGTCGGCGTTGAGGGTTTCGCGGATGGCTTTACCGTTGTCCCAGGTTTCGGTGATCGCCAGCAGTTCGAGGTTTTCTTCGATGCGGTCGGCGATTTTCAGCAGGATCAGCGAGCGTGCCTGCACGGAAGTGGCGCCCCACGCATCGGCGGCGGCGTGGGCAGCGTCCAGCGCCTTGTCGATGTCTTCGGCGGTGGAGCGGGGGAATTCGGCGATTGGCTGGCCATTGACTGGCGAGGTATTGGTGAAGTACTGACCTTTGACCGGCGCGACGAATTCGCCGCCGATGTAGTTACCGTACTTGCTCTTGAACGAGACTTTGGCGCCGTCGGTACCGGGATGGGCGTAACGCATGATGATGTTCTCCTTGGCTTTGTACTTATTAGAGAAACGCGCAAGTGCGCTTGCTTTAAGCGTAGAGCAAGGGCCGGGCCACTGCCGTGCAGGTCAGGCAAATCAAGGGTTTGGCCGGTTTGTCTCGGACGAATGGAGTGGCGCTGTGACGGTTTCGGTACAGCGTCCGTGACAATTTGTACCGCTTGCGACACAGCCCGTGACCGGACGGTCTTGCCAGCATTGCAATGCGCTGTTGGCTGAGGGATCCTCAGCCAACAGCAATCCGCTAGGAGCTGCCGAAGGCTGCGATCTTTTGATTTTGTTTTTGAAGATCAAAAGATCGCAGCCTGCGGCAGCTCCTACACGGGATTGCGTCGACCTCTCGGGGAGAACAATAAGAAATGCACGACAACCATTTGAGTCGCCATGCCCGCCAGGTTCTCACCGTCACCCAGGGCAAGCCGCACCTGCACGGCCCCGGCGCCGATCCATCGATCGCCCGTTCGTGGCTGCGTTGCCTTGAGGACTATCACCTCGATCCTTCTGTGACCATCGCGCCGACCGTGCTCGAGCATGGCCGAGTGCTGGAAAGTCGCGAACGTCTGCAGCAAGTGCTGCAAATCGCCGGCACCGAGATGAGCAGCCTGCATCAGCAACTGTCCGGCGCCGGCCATGCGGTGCTGCTGACTGACGCGCGCGGTGTGATCCTCAATTGCGTGACCGCGCCGGCCGAACGGAAGATTTTCGAGCGCGCCGGTCTCTGGCTCGGCGCTGACTGGAGCGAAGCCTGCGAAGGCACCAACGGCATCGGTACCTGCCTGGTCGAGCGTCAGGCGCTGACCATTCATCAGGACGAGCATTTTCGCGGCCGCCACACCGGGCTGACCTGTTCGGCGAGCCCGGTGTTCGATCCGCACGGAGAATTGCTGGCGGTACTCGACGTGTCCTCGGCGCGGCCGGACGTTTCACGGCAAAGCCAGTTCCACACCATGGCGCTGGTCAATCTGTCGGCGAAGATGATCGAGAGCTGCTACTTCCTGCGCTGTTTCGACAATCAATGGTTGCTGCGTTTTCATCTGCAGGCCGAGTCCGTCGGCCTGTTCAGTGAAGGGCTGCTGGCGTTTGACGGCGAAGGGCGGATCAGCGCAGTCAACCAGAGTGCGCTGAACCTGCTCGGGCATATTCGCGGCGGTTTGCTCGGTAAATCGGTGGAAGCGTTTTTCGATTGTTCGCTGGATGACCTGCTTGGTCGCGCGAGTGCCAACGCCAGCGCCAGTTGGCCGCTGCGCACCCGTGATGGCCGGCATCTATTTGCCGTGTTGCGCGGTGAATCGCGCAAACCTACTGCCATTGTTCCAACGCCAATCACTGCTCCAGCGCCCCGCCTGTCCGGCATTTGCCTCGGCGACGAAGCGTTGCAGGCGGAGTTTCGCAAAGCCCTGCGCGTGTTCGAGCGCGACGTGCCGCTGTTGATCAACGGCGAAACCGGCTCGGGCAAGGAAGCGTTTGCCAAGGCAGTGCATCAGGCCAGCCAGCGCTCCGGCAACGCCTTTGTCGCACTCAATTGCGCGGCCATTCCGGAAAGCCTGATCGAGAGCGAACTGTTCGGCTATCGCGGCGGCAGCTTCACCGGCGCACGCAAGGACGGCATGCGCGGCAAGCTGCAACAGGCCGATGGCGGCACTTTGTTCCTCGACGAAATCGGCGACATGCCACTGGCGTTGCAGACGCGTTTGCTGCGGGTGCTGGAAGATCGGCAAGTGGTGCCGATTGGCGGTGAACCGCAAGCGGTGGACGTGCGCATCATCAGTGCGACGCACCGCAATTTGCTCGAACGAGTCGAGGACGGCAGTTTCCGTGAAGACCTGTATTACCGCTTGAACGGGCTGGAAGTGGCGTTGCCGGCATTGCGTGAGCGCAGTGATAAATCGCAGTTGCTGGATTTTCTCCTGGCCGAGGAGGCAGGGGGCGAAACGATTCTGATCGACGAACCGGCGCGGCAGGCGTTGTTGGCATTCAACTGGCCGGGCAATGTGCGGCAGTTGCGCAATGTCCTGCGCACCCTGGCGGCGTTGTGTGATGGCGGGCGGGTCGGCGTTGAGGATTTGCCGGTGATGATTCGGCAGGCGCGGCCGGCGGTTGTGGCGGCGCAGATCGCCGCCCAGCCACTGGACGACGCCGAGCGTCTTGCATTGCTCAATGCGCTGGAGCAGACGCGCTGGCACATGACCCATACAGCGCAGCAACTGGGCGTAAGCCGCAACACCCTTTATAGAAAACTGCGTAAACACGGAATTGAGCGGCGTGTCAGCTGAAAGCCCTCACCCTAACCCTCTCCCAGAGGGAGAGGGGACTGACCGAGGTGTTTTGGCGATTTACGCCGACCTGAAATATCGAGCCGAACTAAAAATTTGAAAGCGACCGAGATCGGCTCCCTCTCCCTCGGGAGAGGGCTGGGGTGAGGGGCTGCGGTCTGAAGCCGTGCGCAGATGTAGCCGCCAACCCGTCTCCATCCTTCAGCTAAAGAGTGCCATTTCCCCCTCCCTACGCTAACCTGCGGCCATGTTTTACGAGGTCGACTATGCACATTCATATTCTGGGTATCTGCGGGACTTTCATGGGCTCGATGGCGGTGTTGGCCAAAGAGCTGGGCCATCACGTCACCGGCTCCGACGCCAACGTCTATCCGCCGATGAGCACACAGCTCGAGGCCCAGGGCATTCAGCTGACGCAGGGTTATGACCCGGCGCAACTCGATCCGGCGCCGGATCTGGTGGTGATCGGCAATGCCATGTCCCGTGGCAACCCGGCGGTGGAATATGTGCTGAACAAAGGCCTGCCATACGTCTCCGGCCCGCAGTGGCTGGCTGACCACGTGCTGCAAGGGCGCTGGGTGCTGGCCGTGGCCGGTACGCACGGCAAGACCACTACCAGCAGCATGCTCGCCTGGGTGCTGGAGCATGCCGGCATGAGCCCGGGTTTCCTCATCGGCGGCGTGCCGCAGAATTTCTCGGTGTCGGCGCGCCTGGGCGGTACGCCGTTTTTTGTGATCGAGGCTGACGAATACGACAGCGCCTTCTTCGACAAGCGCTCGAAGTTCGTCCACTACCGTCCACGCACGGCAATTCTGAACAACCTTGAATTCGATCACGCCGACATCTTCCCTGATCTGCCAGCGATCGAGCGTCAGTTCCACCATTTGGTGCGCACCATTCCGAGCGAAGGGCTGGTCATCCACCCGACCACCGAACCAGCGTTGCAGCGCGTGATCGAAATGGGCTGCTGGACGCCGGTGCAAACCACCGGCGCTGGCGGTCAGTGGCAGGTCAAACTACTGAGCGAGGACGGCTCGGCGTTCGAAGTGATGTTCGAAGGCGTGTCCCAGGGCACCGTCGAGTGGGAATTGACCGGTCAACACAACGTCGCCAACGCCTTGGCTGCTCTGGCCGCCGCGCGTCATGTTGGCGTGGTGCCGTCCATGGGCATCGCCGGGTTGAGCGCGTTCAAGAACGTCAAACGACGCATGGAGAAAGTCGCCGAGGTGCGCGGCATCACCATTTACGACGACTTTGCCCATCACCCGACCGCCATTGCTACCACCCTCGACGGCCTGCGCAAACGCATCGGCGACGCGCCGCTGATTGCGATCATCGAGCCGCGCTCCAATTCGATGAAGCTCGGCGCCCACCGTGACGGTCTGCCGGACAGCGTGGTCGATGCCGACCAAGTGATCTGGTATGCCCCGGCCAACCTCGGCTGGGACCTTGGCGCGACCGCTGCCCTGTGCACCGTGCCGTCAATCGTCAGCGATTCCCTGGAAGGCATCATCGAACGCGTGAAGAGCCAGGCGCAGCCCGGCACGCACGTGGTGATCATGAGCAACGGCGGCTTCGGCGGCCTGCACGGCAAGCTCGCCGAGGCACTGCAATGAACACTTTTTCCCAGGCCGGCGGCCCGGAACGCATCACCCTGGCGATGACCGGTGCTTCGGGCGCGCAGTACGGCTTGCGCCTGCTCGATTGCCTGGTGCGCGAGGATCGCGAAGTGCACTTCCTGATCTCCAAGGCCGCGCAACTGGTGATGGCCACCGAGACCGACGTGTCCCTGCCGAACAAACCGCAGATGATGCAGGCGTTTCTGACCGAATACACCGGCGCCGCTGCCGGGCAGATTCGCGTGTACGGCAAGGAAGACTGGATGTCGCCGGTAGCCTCCGGCTCCGGCGCGCCGGCAGCCATGGTGGTGGTGCCGTGTTCGACCGGCACGCTGTCGGCGATTGCCACCGGCGCCTGCAACAACCTGATCGAACGCGCGGCGGACGTCACCCTGAAAGAGCGCCGTCAGTTGATTCTGGTGCCGCGCGAGGCGCCGTACTCGAGCATTCATCTGGAGCACATGCTCAAACTGTCGAATATGGGCGTGACGATTCTGCCGGCCTCGCCGGGCTTCTATCACCAGCCGCAGACCATCGATGATCTGATCGACTTCGTTGTGGCGCGGATTCTCAACCTGCTCGGCATCCCTCAAGACATGCTGCCGCGCTGGGGCGAGCATCACCTGAGCAGCGATGAGTAAGCTGCTGTTGATTGTGCTGGCGCTGCAATTGGCTGGATGCGCTACCGTGCGCACGCTGGATGCAGCCAAACCCGGCGCACCGGTGGTGTACGCCGGGACGCGGCTGGATTTGTATGCGTTGAACGGCGGCTGCTGTGCGATGGACCGGTTCGGTGCCGAAGCGCCGAGCTATCCGGGCGTGGACCTGCCGGCCAGTGCGCTGCTCGATACGCTGTTGTTGCCGTTGTCGTTGCTCACCGTGATTGGCGTGGGCTTTCAGGCGACTGGTGGATTGTAGGGGGTCGCACAACCTCTGTGGCGAGGGGATTTATCCCCGCTGGGGTGCGAAGCGCCCCCCCAAAAAAATTGTAAAAGCGACGACTGCTGCGCAGCCGAACGGGGATAAATCCCCTCACCACAAAGTCCCGGCATTATTTGCCTAACTTGCGCAGCTCATCCGATTCAATCACCCGCACGCCATCCTGTTCTTCCAGCGCCAGGCGCCACATCGCTCGCGCCAACTGGCACGCTTCGATGCCGTGGTATTTGCCCGGAATCAGCTTCGACAACGGCCCGGCCAGTTGCTCGACCAGACGCGGTTCGGTGCGTTCGCCGAGTAACAGCGAAGGTCGGCAAATGGTCAGTTGCGGCCAGTTCTGCGCGCGCAGCGCCTGTTCCATTTCACCCTTGACCCGGTTGTAGAACACCGAGGAATTCGGATCGGCGCCAATCGCACTGATCACGATCAGGTGCCGCGCGCCCATCTCCCGGGCGCGCTTGGCGAACGCCACGACCATGTCCAGATCCACTGCGCGAAAGGCTTCTTCGGAGCCGGCCTGTTTGATCGTGGTACCGAGGCAGCAGTAGGCGATATCGACCCGGCCACTGAGCTGCGGCAGAAACGCCTGCGGGTCACCGACCGGGTTTTCCAGATGCGGATGCTCGGCCAGCGGCCGGCGTGAAGGGGCGAGGACACGGGTAATCGTTGGCTCGTTGAGCAAACGGTCGAGCAGATGTTCACCGGTCAGTCCGGTGGCTCCGGCAAGCAATACGTGCTGAGGCGTCAAGTACATAGTGTCTCTCCCTTGATACTGTTCAGCTTAGTTGCCTTTTTTCGCCGCGTCGTTCAATGCGCTGCTTTGCAAAGCTTTGCGTGCTTGCTGTTTTCGTAGCAGTTGCCAGTGCGACAGTACGGTTTTCGGCGCCCAGATCTGCGGCTCCGAGGCTTCGAAACCGTCGGCCAGCTCGCGTTCGGCAACGGTGGCCTTGGCCAGTTTGAATGCCTGCTCAAGGTCGTCGGTCTGGTTCAGTGCCTGGGCAAACAGCGCATCGCCGAAATAAGTGAAGTTGGCTTCTTCCGAGCAACCGAACGACACCCGATCGGCGCGCGAGGCAGTCATGATCAGCGTGCGTTCGTCTTTCAGCGCCGGGATGAAACCGCCGGAATAGCATGAGGAAATCACGATGACCTTGTCGCGATGCTTCAGCGGCGCGAGCACGGCGGCGAGTTCATCGGCCGGCAGATCGGCCAGTTCCATGCGCGGCTGATCGAGCACCAGTTCATGCTCGGCGGTGCCGTGGCTGGTCAGATAAATGAACAGCAGATCTTCCGGCCCGCTGCGTTCGGCAAGGGCTTGCGCGGCGCGGCGCAGATTTTCGCGGGTGGCCATCGGCCGGTCGCCGAGATGATCGCGATGATTGACCAGACGGATCTGGCCGAAGGCGCCGAAGCGCGTGTTGAGCATGTTGGCGACGTAGTCTGATTCACGCAGGAACACGCTTTGCTTGCCGTCGCCGCCAAGGGTCAGGGTGTACAACTCGACTGCCGGAGTCGAAGCGGGAATCGCCGCCAGTGCGTCGTTCAGCAACCGGCCTTGGGCGAGCAAACCGAGTTCGAGGGTGTCGGGGAGCAATTTGCCGTCGGCGTCGCGCACGCGTTGGCCGTTGATCCAGGTGCCACTGAGCACGCTGCCATCGGTCAGCACCAGAGTGCCGCGTCCTGAATAGCTGTCGTTGTCGAAGCCGCCGATGTAGAAGCTGCCATCGGCGAGGTTCAAACGGCCCTGGCCGGTGAAGCGCCAGTCATTGAACACACCGATGTAATGGCTGCCATCCGCGCCGATCAATTCGCCCTTGCCGGTCAGCGCGCCTTCCTTGAACTGGCCGAGCCAGACGTCGCCGTCGGCGTTCTCGTAGCGGCCCTTGCCGTGCAGTTGATTGTTCTTGAAACCGCCGACGTAGATATCGCCGTCGGCGCTATTGTAGGTGCCGTTGCCTTCCAGTTGGCCGTTGACGAAATGCCCGCTGAACGAATTGCCGCTGGCATCGCCGCGCTGGCCTTCGCCGTTGGGTTTGCCGTGGGCGAACTGGCCTTGATAGGAGCTGCCGTCGTCCATTTCCAGTCGGCCGAGGCCGGAATACTGGTCAGCCTTGAACTCGCCGCGATAGGTCATGCCGTTTTCTTTCAGCGTGCCTTCGCCATCGCGCCGGCCCTGCTTGAAGCCACCGGTGTAACTGCTGGCATTGGTGCTCAGGCTGCCCTGACCATCAAACAGCCCTTGCTGGAACTGGCCGCGATAGACCTCGCCGTTGCTGCCATGCCATTCGCCCTGCCCGTGCCACTGACCCTTGTCGAACTCCCCGGCGTACCAGCTGCCGTTGGGGTAGTCGACGCGGCCCTGACCTTGCAGCAAGCCGTCGACCAGTTCACCGCGATAGCGACCGCCATCGGGCAGGCGCGCATCCGGCGGCAACAGCGATTCGCCGTCGCCGCAAGCGGTGAGCATCAGGGTCAGGGCAAGGGGTGCAAGTCGAGCGATTGAGCGCATAGCGGGATCCGGGCAATTAGGCGACCGAGTATGCCGCAGCTATGCGTCGCATATATACAGACGTGACGCGAAACAGCGTGCGCTGCTTCGCATCCGGGATGATCAGACGAAGCAGAGTGACAGCGGCTCGGCGATGTAGGCCGGTTTGTCCGAGCCTTCTATCTCCAGTGTCGCGGTAGCCTTGAGCAACCACTGGCCGGGTTTTTTCTCGGTGACTTCGACCATGTCGACCTTCAGTCGGACTTTCGAGTTGACCTTGACCGGCTGGATGAAACGCACGCTGTCCAGGCCATAGTTGACGACCATCTTCACGCCTTCGGGCAGCACGAGGATGTCTTCCATCAATTTCGGCATCAGCGACAGCGACAGGAAACCATGGGCAATCGTGCTGCCAAACGGGGTTTGCGCGGCCTTGACCGGATCGACGTGAATGAACTGAAAATCACCGGTGGCTTCGGCGAACAGGTTGATGCGCTCCTGATCGATGGTGAGCCATTCGGAACGTCCAAGTTCCTTGCCGACATAATCTTTGAGCTCTGCAACGGGAACATAGGGCATTGAGACTCTCCTTGGGTTCATCGGTTTTATAGTTTTTCAGGGGGCGGATTTGACCGGCCTGCGAACCACTGTAGATCATCATGGCGATTTGCTCAGGTCAACCGACCATGCTTTTGGCGAATGCCGGTCCATAGCGCCGGCATGCTTATAATGCCGAGCCCCTGCTGGGTGAAATAGAAGACGGAGATGTCAGATGTTGTTACGTGGCCTGACCCTGCTGGTGCTGTTCCAACTGCTCGGCACGGCGCTCAATCATTTGCTGTTGCCGATATTGCCGGGGCCGATCATCGGGCTGCTGCTGTTGCTGGTGTTCCTGATCATTCGCGGTGAAGTCGGCGAGCCGCTGAATCAGGCGGCGGGCAGCCTGCTGCGTTATCTGCCGTTGCTGCTGGTGCCGCCAGCGGTGGGCGTGATGGTGTATGCCACGGCGATTGCCGCCGACTTCTGGGCGATCGTCGGCGCGCTGGTGGTCTCGCTGATCCTGTCGATGGCCTTTGCCGGCGTGCTCATGCAGCGGCTGGTCAAACGTCACGCGCCGCCGGCGGAGGAATCCTGATGCTGTTCGACTGGCAAGGCGCGTGGGCGTCGGTGATTCACCATCCGCTGTTCGGCATTGGCATCACCCTCGGTGCCTATCAACTGGTGCTGGCGGCGTTCGAGAAAACCCGCTGGATCTTTCTGCAACCGGTGCTGGTCTCCATGTTGTTGGTGATCGGTGTGCTGGTCGGCTGCGGCCTGACTTACGCGGAGTACCGCAAGAGCACCGAAATCCTCAGCATTCTGCTGGGGCCGGCCACGGTGGCGCTGGCGGTGCCGCTCTACCTGAATCTGCGCCGCATCCGGCAATTGTTCTGGCCGATTTTTACTACTCTGGTGATAGGCGGGGTGGTCGCAACGGGCATGGGCGTGGCGCTGGGCTGGTGGTTCGGTGCCGATCACATGATCCTGATGACCATGGCGCCTAAATCGGTGACGTCGCCGATCGCCATGCTGGTTGCCGAGCAGATCGGCGGTGTGGCGGCGCTGGCAGCGGTGTTTGTATTGATCACCGGGGTCATCGGCGCGATCTTCGGCCCGGCGCTGCTGACCCGCCTCGGCGTGCACAGCCCCGAAGCGCGCGGCATGGCGCTGGGCATGACCGCTCATGCGGTCGGCACGGCGGTGGCGATGCAGGAAAACGATGAGTGCGGCGCGTTCGCCGCGCTGGCAATGAGTCTGATGGGTGTGGCCACGGCGGTGTTCCTGCCGTTGGCGGTGTCGATGGTGGTGTAAGGAAATGTCTATGAGTCTGCCGCTTTTTCCGCTGAACACGGTGCTGTTCCCCGGCTGCAACCTCGATCTGCAGATCTTCGAGGCGCGCTACCTCGACATGATCGGCCGCTGCATGAAACAGGGCGTCGGTTTCGGTGTGGTGTGCATTCTGGAGGGCAACGAAGTCGGTGTGGCACCAGAAGGTTTTGCGTTGGTTGGCTGCGAAGCGCGGATCACCGATTTCCAGCAACAGGACAACGGCCTGCTCGGCATTCGTGTCCAGGGCGGGCGGCGTTTCACGGTGTTGCGCACCGAAGTGCAGCGCGACCAACTGATTCTGGCCGACGTCGAATGGCTGGACGATGAGCCCGAGCAACCGTTGCAGGACGAGGACGCCGATCTGGTCGCGCTGCTCAAGGCGCTGGCCGAACACCCGATGGTCGAAGCGTTGGACATGGGCACTGAAGCCGCCGGTCAACAGTCACTGGCCAATCAGCTTGCCTACCTGTTGCCGTTCGCCGAAGAAGACAAGATCGATCTGCTGCAACTCGACGACCCTCAGCAACGGCTGGATGCGATCCAGGCATTACTCGACGAGTTGCAGGGCGAACTGTTCGCCTAGTTTCACTTGCAGAACGCATGACTCAAGGCGCAAACGAAGATCAGCGCAGGCCCACCCTGACACGATGTTGAAACCGGCAGCGCACCGTCAGCTCATGTTGACCGGGATGAACAGACCTTCGCGGTCGACGCGCTCTTGCAGATCATTGAGCAGGCGCCATTGATTGCTCACCGAGTTGTAAACCAGCGTGCCCGCTGTCTCGGGTTTGTAGCCGATGTGGGTGACGTAGACCCGCGCGGCCAGTTCGTGGCGCTGTTTGTGCTTGTCGATATCCGTCAGCAATGCCTCGACACTGGCGTAGCCACGAGCATCGATCACATACAGCTGCAACACCTCAAACAACAGCGACACTTCATAAATGTTGCCGGCTGACGTCACCACACCGATGCACTCCACCGGAGTGTCATCCAAGATGTCCGGCAACTCCACCGTGACGCTGGCAATGCGCAGGCGGTTGCCCTGGAGCTGAATGTCGGCGCGCGTGACGGTTTCTGTCAGGGTACGGGTGAACAGATTCCATCTCGATGCATTGGCCGTTTTTGCCGCAGCGCCCGGTGTGGCCAGACGCAGGATGCTGTTGCTGGCGAGATAGACGTCGTAAGTCGCGCTTTTGCCTTCGAGCAGATAAATCCCGGTGTGCGGCCGCGATTCGATGACCACTTTGCTGTTCTGGGCGCCCAGTGATGGTTTCTCGCTGACCAGCGGACGGATGAATGGATATTTTCCGTTGCGCCGCTTCAACCAGCTCCGCGAGCTGAGCACACGGATGCCGGGATTTCTGGCGTCGTCCCGGTAATCGAACGCGGGCACCTGCACGCGGTATGAAACGTCATCCTGCATGACCAGCACGATGTCCCGGGCCAGAAGCGGTGTCGTGACTTTCAGGCTGTTTTGGCCACTGTAGCCCGTTGCGGCGGCAATCGTCTGGATCACGCCTTTGAAGGCCAGCACCTTGGATGGCAGCAGAATCGACAGGCTGATGTTGTTGTAGGTCAGGTGCGTATTGCCCGAAACACCCTGGCGCAATTCCACGCCATAGCTGACCACCACGTCGACGATCTCGCTGTCCTGGTAATCCAGGTAAATGGTGCGGGCGCCGGTAGCGTTGCCTGTGGCGACGAATTCGACCCTGTGCTCGGTACGTGCGACGAAGTGGCGCTGCACGCCCTGACCGTCCAGCGCCACCGTGCCACCGTTGACGATTGCCGGGGCGGGTGCTGGCCGTCCGCTGACAGTGACGGCAACCTCGATGTCCTGACTCAATGCTTCACCAGGTCGAGTGGGCAGTTGCGCGCGCAGTTCATAGCCATCGAGAGTGCGGAACACCCACCGAGCATTGTTCAATTGGCGCTGACCGTTGACCGTCTGGTAAACGTTTTCGAGGGTCAGCACATGGTCGGGGTCGCTGCCGTCCCTGCCGCGCAAAGAATTGACCACCAGTGAGGTGCCGATGATTTGCCAGCGTTGAATGACTGCCATCGGCCAGCCGAATTCGATCAGGCTCGAATGGTCGCCACACTCGATGATCGTTGTACGTGCATTGGTGTCGGCGATGTAATAGCGATCTTCGCCGCCGCCGCCCTCCACCGTGCACTCGGTACCAGAGATTGCGATCGTGTCGTTGCCGTCGCCGGCGCTGATGCGGTCGTAACCGTTGGCGGAAATCTGGTTGGGCTGTTCATTGCCCGTGATAGTGCTCGTGCCTTTGCGCAAGGTCGCAACGTTTTCAATGGAGGTCAGATGGGCGACTTCGAGGGTGTCGTTCGCAGAGTCCGGGCCGCGAAGTGAGACCTTGCCGGTTTGCAGGTTGACGTCGTGACCGATGTAACGCGTGTCGGTAATCGGGCGGACGCCTTCGAACGCAACCAGGTCGTTGCCCGAGCCGCCATCCAGCACATTGATGTGCGGCGGTTTGCTCGATCGATCCAGTTCCTGATCAGAGACTTCCTGGTAGAACGCATCATTTGTGTCGCCGCCCGTCAGTGCCTTATGGCCGTCGCGGTAGGTGAAGAGGTTGGGCCGCGCCTTGACGCCAACCACGCGGTCGTTGCCATCACCCAGGCGCCAGAACACGCCTTTGCCTTCGCCTGGGCTGCCGCTGACCATGCCTTTGAGGTTGTCGGGTAATCCGAGGCTTGCGTCGACTGCATCGTCGCCGCCGACGATCACCGCCTGGCTGTCGAGTCTGAACGGCAACTGCCCGGCGCTTTCGTCCCACTGGTAACGCCACAGTTCGACAGGGCGCAGTTCAGCGCGAAACGCGCCATTGACTACCTGTGCGATGGAGTCCTTGTAAGCACCGGCCAGCATGTCTTTCGCCGACAGTTCGAGCTGTTTTCCATAGTCACTGTAAAGCCTGGACAGTTTGAAGCGATCCATCACCTCGGTGTCCAGTTCCTTGCCGGTGAAGGCGAACCATCCCGAGCGCAGACGCTCGAGTGTCGTCAGTTCGATGTAGTCGTCGATATCGTCGACGACCCTGGCGGCCTGATAAATCATCGATCCGCCGATGAGCAGCGCAGCGGCCGCAAGGCCGAGCGGGCCGGCAACGCTGCCGAAGCCGGCCAGCGCGGCGACGCCCAGCACCAGGCTGATACCCGCGCCCGCTACACTCAGGGCACCGCTGAAATAATGATCCTGAGCTTGTTTGCCCGATGTTGCGGCGGCGGCGTTGAAGGATTTGATCGCGTCAACGATGTCGAACGGCAAGGTAATCGCGCTGGCGAACAGTCCCGCACCACGGCTCATGTATTTGCCGATTGAGGTCAGCGCAAAACCCCTCAGCACGTTGCTGCCCTGAGTCAGCATCGCCTGGCCTGTTCTGGTCAGGCCCTGCTCGATGATCAGCGAGCCGAGTTCTGCAGCGATGGATCCGCCGTAGTACAGCATTTCCAGTGCCTCGCCTTTCTTGATCGCATCGGTCAGCGCCATGTAGCTGCTGTAGATGCCGAAGGCTTGCATGCCGACTCCCGCGCCGCTCATCAAATAGCTTTTGCTCTTGTTGATCCAGCCCGGTGCGTTTTCAAACGCGTCCGCACGGTGGATTTCCAGCTTTTGCGCAGCCTTGCCCAGCTTGTTGAGGCGATCCATGGCGCTGCCGGAAACCAGCGGCGTATCACTGATGAACAGTGGGCCGGCATCCACCGAGCGCTTGCAGGCAATTTCGTAAAACAGCATTGCCGCCATGTCATTGTCGGGGAAATCCACGGCCTGCAAGCGCGACTGCACCTGCGCCGATTGAAAATTGAGTCCGTCGAGAAATGCCTGATCCACGCTCTTGATGTGGGCGTTCGCCGCACTGACCGGTTGACCGTCAATGGTCGCCCCCAGCGCTTGCAATTCGACCCGACTGATCATGATCTCACCGATGCGTAGCAGGCCCAGATGCTTGTCCAGGGCTTTGAGGGTTTTGCGAAGCGACGGATCAATGTCAGGCGCCTGCGTCTGATTGCGCATATGGGTGGGCGGCGCATGGGGATTCGCCGAGACGTCGATGGGGGTAACTTCAAGTGCGCGAACGTGGGCGATATGGGTCGCAGGGACGATGAGTTTCGACACGTATTAATCCTTTAATGGTGTGCATGAGGGGGCCGGTCTCCTCTCCGGCGTTGTATGGGCGTGCCCGGTTCAGGGCCAGGCGATGTCGTATGCAAACTCGTTCTTGTTGCCCGACAGCCTGAGGATTGGCAGTCCCGCCGCTTCCACTTTGTCGATCAGTCGGTCGTATTGGAATTTGTTGGCATGCCCGGCATGGGTCGCCGCCTCGATACGCTCAGCGTCCGCGCCGGCCTGTTCCTTGATGTCTGCGATCCTGGCGCCTTTGCTCAGGTCTGTGTTCAGTAACCAGATACGCTCGGCTGGAACTCCGCTGCGGGTGACTGAAATCAGCCCCTCGAAATCGTCGGAGGGAAACCAGGTCGGCGGGTTCTCACGCGCAGCGGAATTGAACGCCATGTTCTCTTCGTGCGGGACGACTTCCAGATTGCGCGTGTCGAGGGCGTACATGAACATTTCTGTCTGCCGCGTGCGTGAGGACCGATAACCCCGCTCGTGATCCCAGGCGACGGGACTCTCAGGATCAGACCAGTCGGATGAGGAACTGCTTGAATCATCGGCGTCGCTTGCGCCGCTGTCTGAGCTGCTGTCACCCGCGTCGCGTCCCGGATATTTATGGGTCTGGCTGTTGAAACGCAGGTATGCGGGATCGGGGGCGCTGGCATACATCTGGTCCTGCTCGAGACTGAACGTCGCGCTGATCGGCTTGTGCGTGGTGGCGCCGGGTTTGTGGTGGTAGCGGGGCAGCATGGTGCCGTCATTCGCCAGCTCGAACGGCGTGCGCTCGTCACCGCGAAACAGCGCCGGGACGTCCGTGCGATACAGGCAATTGTGCTTGTTACGCAGGTAACCGAGCTGTTTCAACAGCGCCTCGCGGACTTCGGGGGTCAGGCCTTGTTCGGCGTCGTACCAGTCGTGGCGGGCATTGTGCTTGAGGTTGAGCTGCTCGACCGCATCCTTGGCCAATTGCTCGAAGCGTCGCGGGTGGGTGACGTCATCCAACAGGCGCTTGTGCGCCAGTGCCCAGGCTGGAATCGCCAGATGGTCGCTCATCTCCTGCTGCAAGCGGGTCAATTGCCTGGGCAGCAGATTGAACGATTGCAGAAAGGCTTCACGCTCTGCACGGCTCATCTGCGGATGCAGCCAGCGCAGCGAGTCGCGCAGCAGATCGGTCAGCGGATTTCCGGTGGTTGTGGGATGTGCCCTCTGTGGCGGCATGCCGCTGGCCTGAGCTTCGACACGAAAGCGCGCGATGTCTTGGCCCTGCAAGCCATATAGCTGCCAGATCTCATGATCGGTCCACTGTTTGAGGTGGGTCGGCGACGCCGCGAATCCCCCCGACGGAGGATCTACCGGAATGAAATTGCCAAATGAATCCCTGAAGGCGAACAGGGGGGCGTCTGTGCGCGCTGCAAAAAGCGGATGCATTTCGTAGTAACCCTGAGCATCCGGCGAACGCCCCGATGGACTGTAACGGCTTTGATTGATGGGCGTTGTCGCGGGGGCGAGCCGCGCTCGCTTCGGCGCGGGTTGTTCAGTCAGGCGCCAGGTGGGGCTGTCTGCGTTTTTATACAAAAGCGGTCCGGAGGGCACGCGCTCGGTCAGCAACTTGCTGCGCCATGCGCCGGTTTCATCCACGCCGACGTGAGTGGTTTGCAAAGCGCCCTGATATTCGACGTCGACGAACTTTCTGCCAACGACCCAGCGAAATCCATCGGGGTCAGCGGGCTTCATCCCACGCAGAAAAGCCTCTGACAACCAGTAATCGTTTATTGAAGTGGAATGTTCCGAACGATAAGCGCCGTGTGTCGGTAACTGAAAGATTTCGATCGCCGGAAGTCTCGGGTTTGCATCGGCGAGGGGGCTGCCGGAAGTTGTTGTGGGCAGCGTCTGGTCGTGACCACCGGTCCTTCTTGATATTTCAACGGCGCTGGCATCGATCAAGGGGCGATGTGGTGCCTGTGCGTGCAGATCAGTTTGATGCGGCGTTGTAACAGGCGTCTTGCGGGGTATCTTTGGACTCATGAATAACTCGACAAAGAATGAATTGATAAATGCCTCGGCAGAACTTCAATGCCGGGTCCGGATAAATATTGATTGTTGGCAAGTGCTCAAGCCGGGCGGATTGAACTCACGGATTTTCTTTTGCGCGAAATACTTCGCCACCGTGTTCCGGCTGGACTATGTAACGCTAGTTTGGCGTCGATTGGGAATGCGGAAACGTCGGTTTTATAACCAGGAAAGTTAACCGCAGGAGGGGAAGTTTGCGTAGGTAATCAACGCCGCTCTTGTCGGAATATTCCAAAAGAGCGGCGTATAAAAAATCTGGCTTGTGAGTTGTCTGTTTTAGTAGGCGTAACGCAACAATGTATGTGGCAAGTGGCGCAGTACGAAGAAGCCGAACAGAGCAACCATCGATGGCAGGATCAGCCACCAGATCTTGAACGGCATTGCATTAAGGGACGCCTGCCGTTGGCTCAACCACAGCATCGCAGCACACACGCAACTGGCGAGCATCGCCCCGGCCAATATGTCGGTTGGCCAGTGCGCGCCCAGATACACCCGCGACAGGGCGATAGAGAGGGCCGGGATGCAGGCAATCAGCAGCCAGGTCAGGCGCATGCGCGGCGGCTGACCGCGTCCGGCGAGTACACCCAGCGTCAGGAACAGGGCGAATGCGCCAGAAGCGTGGCCGCTGGGCATGCTGTAGGTGGTCAATGGATCGCTGAGCACTTCCGGGCGCACCCTGGCGAAAAAATACTTGGTTCCGGTATTGGCCATTGCGGTGACCAACATGGTGGCGCCCGCGAACATTGCCTGGCGCCACTGCTTGCACAGCACCAGCAGAATGACGAGCAGGGCACTGAACAGCAGCATGTTGCGGAATTCGCCGATCAGGGTCAGCGTCACGGCGATTTCGTCCAGCGCTGGCTGGCGGTGCTCCTGCACCAGGGTCATCACGCCGTTGTCGAGCGCGGTGAGGTATGGATAGCCGATGAACAGACCGATCAGGATCAGCAGGCTCATGCTGCCAATCCAGATTGTCGCGCGACGATGGCGGCGCACGCTGCTGTTGACGCTCAGGCCGACCATCACCGCGATGCTGGCGGCGACAATCCCGGCCTCCAGCCAGAACCCTTCAGGCAATGGCAGACGGAACGCCGCGCCGGTGGCCCAGCCCGGCAGCAGATAAGCCAGGCTCCAGCCAGCAGCGGCCAACAGGCTGACGGCGAAAAAACGCGGGAAGGGCATGTCGCACATCCCGGCGACCATTGGCAGCATTGGTCGTAGCGGGCCGATGAAACGCCCGACCAGCAAGCTGGCGATGCCATAGCGCTGGAAGTACGACTCGGCGCCGGCCATCCATTCCGGGTGATGGCGCAGGCCCGGCAGGCGGCGGATGTTCTGATGGAAATGCCGCCCCAGGAAGTACGAGATCAAGTCGCCGAGGATGCCGCCGAGAAAGCCCAGCAGCAGCGTTTCGCTCAATGACAGCGCGCCACTGCCGGCCAGTACCGCCACGCCGAACAATAGCACCGTGCCCGGCACGATCAGCCCGGCGATCGCCAGACATTCCACGCACGCAACGATGAACACCGCTGCGGCCAACCATTGCGGATTGGCGCCGAGCCATCCAGTGATGCTATCGAGCCATGGGCCCATACAGAAAAACTCCAGACTATTGATGATTCCGGTAAGAGCTGCCGCAGGCTGCGATCTTTTGATCTTGTTTCTTTAAAGCAGAATCAAAAGATCGCAGCTTGCGGCAGCTCCTACAGGGGTAAGCGTTTACAGAAGGAAATAATCCCGGCCTTCGACCTGACCCCGTCGCAGCGGGTTCCGCGTGCACCATTGCGCATACGCAGCGTCAACGAAGCGATACATCAAGTGTTCATCACGGCCCAGCGGAATGCCCAACCGGGTGGTTTGAATGATCTGCGCGGGTGGCGGTCCCGGGTCCTCGACCAGCAACAGTTCATGATCGAAACGCTTGGCGTCCCACATCGGCACTTTCAAACCCAGCGCCTTGCACAGCAGGGTCTGTCCGGCGCAGAGCTTCTGTGTCGGACGCGGTCGGCCCTGGGCATCGGGATTGTTCAGCAGCATCTGCGCCAGACTCGCCGGACCGCTCACTTCATCGATCCACGGATAGGCGGATTTGATCAGCACCGCGTTGCCCGGCCCCTGCGCACTGAAGTTCAGCGAATCACCGCCGCGTGCGTAGTACATATAGATGTGGCCGCCATCCAGAAACAAAGCCTTACGCTTTTCTGTATAGCCGAGCGAGGCGTGGCTGCCTTTTTCCGCGCAGTAATAGGCTTCGGTTTCGATGATTCGCGCACTCAGCCACAGATCGCCGACGCGATGGCGGATGACTTTGCCGAGCAGCGCCTGCGCCAGCACCTGGGCGTCGCGGTCGAAAAAACTGTCCGGCAGGCCCACGGGCAGGCGCGCGGACTCGGGGCAAAGGGGCACGTTGGTCATGATGGGCAAGGTTGATCCAGGCTCAAGAGGTCGTGATGATAACAACGCTGAGCTTAATTACGTCTGAACGCCGGCCAAACGCAGCTCATTTCGACCATCCGCCCGTCACCGCTGTTAGTCCCGGGACGCGGCAGCTATAATCTGCCGCTTTCCTCTTTGCCAAGACCCCAGCAGACCATGACTGAGTCCGTTCTTGACTACATGACCCGATTGGGTCGCGCCGCCCGCGCTGCCTCCCGGGTCATCGGTCGCGCCAGCACCGCGCAGAAAAACCGCGCCTTGCAGGCTGCCGCCAATGCTCTGGACGCTGCGCGCGCCGAGCTGGCCGCCGCCAATGAGCTGGATCTGGCTGCCGGTCGCGCCAACGGTCTGGAGCCGGCGCTGCTGGAGCGTCTGGAACTGACCCCGGCACGCATCGACGGCATGATCGTCGGCTTGCGTCAGGTTGCTGCACTGGCGGATCCGGTCGGCGCGATTCGCGACATGAGCTTCCGTCCGTCGGGTATTCAGGTCGGCAAGATGCGCGTACCGCTGGGCGTGATCGGGATCATCTACGAATCCCGCCCGAACGTGACCATCGATGCCGCCAGCCTCTGCCTGAAGTCCGGCAACGCGACCATCCTGCGCGGTGGCTCCGAGGCAATTCATTCCAATCGCGCGATTGCCGCGTGCATTCAGCGCGGTCTGGCCGAGGCCGAACTGCCCGCCGCCGTGGTGCAAGTGGTGGAAACCACCGACCGTGCCGCCGTCGGCGCGCTGATCAGCATGCCGGAATACGTTGACGTCATCGTGCCCCGTGGTGGCCGTGGCCTGATCGAACGCATCAGCCGTGATGCCCGCGTGCCAGTAATTAAGCACCTGGACGGCATCTGCCACGTTTATGTCAGCGAACACGCCGATCTGGCCAAAGCCCAAAGCATCGCCTTCAACGCCAAGACCTACCGTTATGGCATCTGCGGCGCGATGGAAACCCTGCTGGTCGATCAGGCCGTTGCCAGGGATTTCCTGCCTTCGATGGCCGCGCAGTTCCGCGAAAAAGGCGTCGAGCTGCGCGGTTGCGAGCGCACCCGGGCGATCATCGAAGCGGTCGCGGCCAGCGAAGACGACTGGCACACCGAGTACCTGGCGCCGATTCTGTCGATCCGCGTGGTCGACGGTCTGGAGCAGGCGATCGAACACATCAACCATTACGGCTCCCATCACACCGACTCGATCGTCAGCGAAAACCTCGCTGACACCCGCCGGTTCGTGGCGGAAGTCGACTCGGCCTCGGTGATGATCAACACGCCGACCTGCTTTGCCGACGGATTTGAATACGGATTGGGTGCCGAGATCGGCATTTCTACTGATAAGCTGCACGCCCGCGGCCCGGTCGGGCTCGAGGGGCTGACCTGCGAGAAGTACATCGTGGTCGGCGATGGCCAGTTGCGCGGCCAGGCGACGGTCTGACTTGACCGACCTCGACCTGACAGCGCCGCACACCGGCAGCGAGTCGCGCCCGCAACGCATTGGCGTGCTGGGCGGTACGTTCGACCCGGTGCACATCGGCCATTTGCGTGGCGCGCTGGAAGTTGTCGAAGCGCTGGCGCTGGACGAGTTGCGCCTGATGCCGAACGCGCGGCCGCCACATCGCGGTACGCCGCAGGTGTCGGCGCAGGACCGGCTGGCGATGGTCGAGTGCGCGGTGGCCGGATTGCCGCCGTTGGTGGTGGACGCCCGCGAATTGCAGCGGGACAAACCGTCCTGGACCATCGATACCCTGGAGTCGCTGCGCGCAGAGATGCCCGCCGAGACCCAGGTTTTTCTGCTTTTGGGCTGGGACGCATTTTGCGGCCTGCCCACTTGGCACCGCTGGGAAGAGTTGCTCCAGCATTGCCACATCCTGGTGCTACAGCGCCCGGACGCCGACAGCGAACCGCCGGATGCCTTGCGCAACCTGCTGGCAGCGCGTTCGGTGAGCGACCCGCTGGCCCTGAAAGGGCCGAGCGGACAGATTGCATTCGTCTGGCAGACACCGCTCGCGGTTTCCGCCACCCAGATCCGTCAACTGCTGGCCAGCGGTAAGTCGGTACGTTTCCTGGTGCCCGACGCGGTCCTGGCCTACATCGATGCGCACGGTCTGTACCGTGCGTCGAACTGAACAAGGCGCGCTTCACCGATACGGATCACCGTATCCCCAAGCCGCCGAATACATGAGCAAAACGAGTTACATATGACTGATAAAGATCTACCGAAAGTAAAGCGCAAAGGCACGTTCAAGAGCGCACCACTGCCGGAAGCCGTCAACACCAACGAGCCGCTCAAGGGCGACGAACTGGTCAAGATTGCCGTCGCTGCGCTGGAAGACGTCAAGGCCCAGGACATCCAGATCATCGATGTGCGCGACAAGCAGAGCATCACTGACTACATGATCATCGCCACCGGTACCTCCAATCGCCAGATCAACGCGATGCTCGACAAGGTCCGCGAGGAAGTGAAAAAGCAGGGCGCCAAGCCGCTGGGCGAAGAAGGCAAGGGCGACAGCGATTGGGTACTGCTCGACCTCGATCTGGTGATCGTGCACATGATGACTGCCTCGGCGCGTCAGTTCTACGACCTGGAGCGCCTGTGGGCCGGTGCCGAGCAAAGCCGTGCGGCCGATGCCAAGCACCACAGCCCGGAAAACACCCACGAGCATTTCACCAAGCTCAACAAAGACCAGTTCTAAGGGATTGCTGTGCGACTGCGCCTGATCGCCGTCGGTTCACGCATGCCCAAGTGGGTGGAAGAAGGCTGGCATGAATATGCCAAGCGTCTTCCGTCCGAACTGGCGCTGGAACTGGTGGAAATTCCGCTCAACACCCGTGGCAAGAATGCCGACGTGGCCCGTTTCATCCGCCAGGAAGGCGAAGCCATGCTGGCCAAGGTCGGGCACAACGAGCGGATCGTCACGCTGGAGGTTCACGGCAAGCCGTGGAGCACCGAGCAACTGGCGGTCGAACTCGATCGCTGGCGCCTGGATTCGCGCACGGTCAACTTCATGGTCGGCGGCCCGGAAGGGCTGGCACCGGAAGTCTGTGCCCGCGCTGACCAGCGCTGGTCGTTGTCGCCGCTGACCTTGCCGCACCCGCTGGTGCGGATCCTGATCGGCGAACAGTTGTACCGTGCCTGGACCGTGTTGTCCGGCCACCCTTACCACAAGTAAGCCTGCCCTCATGTCTCAGCCGATCCGCATCAAGGACCACGAAAAGGACGCCCGTCTGGTGCGCAGCCGTGTCGTGTTCGGTGCGATCGTGATCGTGGCGCTGATCTGTGTGCTGATCGCGCGTCTGTATTACCTGCAGGTGATCCAGTACGAGTACCACTCGACCCTGTCGGAAAACAACCGCGTCCACGTGCAGCCGATTCCGCCGACGCGCGGGCTGATTTTCGATCGCAACGGCGTGGTCGTGGCCGACAACCGGCCGAGCTTCAGCCTGAGCATGACCCGCGAGCGCTCCGGCGACTGGCAACAGGTGCTCGACGTCATCGTCGAGGTGCTGGAGCTGACGCCCGAGGACCGGGTGATCTTCGAGAAACGCATGCGTCAGGGCCGTCGGCCGTTCGAGCCGGTGCCGATCCTGTTCGAGCTGACCGAAGAGCAGATCGCCCGCATTGCGGTGAACCAGTTCCGCCTGCCCGGGGTGGAAGTGGTCGCGCAACTGGTCCGGCATTACCCGCAGGGCGCGCATTTTGCGCATTCGGTGGGCTACATGGGGCGGATCAACGAGAAAGAGCTGAAGTCGCTGGATCCGGTCAACTACAGCGGCACCCACCACATCGGCAAGACCGGCATCGAGCGTTTCTACGAGCCGGAATTGCACGGTCAGGTCGGTTACGAGGAAGTCGAGACCAACGCCCGTGGCCGCGTATTGCGCGTGCTCAAGCGCACCGATCCGATTCCCGGCAAGGACATCGTCCTGAGCCTCGACATCAAGTTGCAGGAAGCCGCCGAGGCCGCGCTGGGCGGGCGACGTGGCGCGGTGGTGGCGCTCGATCCGAAAACCGGCGAAGTGCTGGCGATGGTCAGTCAGCCGAGTTTCGACCCCAACCTGTTCGTCACCGGCATCAGCTTCAAAGCCTACGCCGAGTTGCGCGATTCCATCGACCGGCCGTTGTTCAACCGCGTGCTGCGCGGTCTGTACCCGCCGGGCTCGACGATCAAACCGGCGGTGGCAATTGCCGGTCTCGACGCTGGCGTAGTCACGGCTTCGAGCCGGGTGTTCGACCCGGGCTATTACATGCTGCCCAACTACGACCACAAGTATCGCAACTGGAACCGTACCGGTGACGGCTTCGTCGACCTCGACACGGCGATCATGCGGTCCAACGACACCTACTTCTATGACCTGGCGCACAAGCTCGGCATCGATCGGCTGTCGACCTATATGAACAAGTTCGGCATCGGCCAGAAGGTCTCGCTGGACATGTTCGAAGAATCCCCGGGCCTGATGCCGTCGCGCGAATGGAAACGCGCGACGCGCAAACAGGCGTGGTTCCCCGGCGAAACCCTGATTCTCGGGATCGGCCAGGGCTACATGCAGTCGACGCCGCTGCAATTGGCCCAGGCCACGGCGCTGGTGGCCAACAAAGGCATCTGGAACCGTCCGCACCTGGCCAAGTCCCTCGACGGGGTGAAGCCGGTGGATGAAAACCCGATGCCGAACATCGTCCTGCGCGACCCGTCCGACTGGAACAAGGTCAACCATGGCATGCAGCAGGTGATGCACGGTGCCCGTGGTACCGCGCGCAAAGCGGCGATCGGCGCGCAATACCGCATCGCCGGCAAGTCCGGTACCGCGCAGGTGGTGGCGATCAAGCAGGGCGAGAAATACGACCGCTCCAAGGTCCAGGAACGCCACCGCGACCACGCGTTGTTTGTCGGCTTCGCCCCGGCCGATGATCCGAAAATCGTCGTGTCGGTGATGGTCGAGAACGGTGAGTCTGGTTCCGGCGTTGCCGCGCCCGTGGTGCGCCAGGTCATGGACGCCTGGTTGCTCGACCAGGACGGCCACCTGAAAGCCGAGTACGCCAGCCCTATCACTGCGGAGGCCCCGGCCCGTGATGAATAACTTCGATCGCATGCTCTCCAGCGAGGATGTGATGCGTCGCCGCGCGACGTTGCTGCAAAGACTGCATATCGATGGCCCGCTGTTGATCCTGCTGCTGATACTCGCCGCCGGCAGCCTGTTCGTGCTGTATTCGGCCAGCGGCAAGAGCTGGGATCTGCTCGGCAAGCAGGCCACATCTTTCGGCATCGGTCTGGTGGCAATGATCGTCATCGCCCAGTTCGAACCGCGTTTCATGGCGCGCTGGGTGCCGCTCGGTTACGTGATCGGCGTGATATTGCTGATCGTCGTCGACATCATGGGCCACAACGCCATGGGCGCCACGCGCTGGATCAACATCCCCGGGGTGATCCGCTTCCAGCCCTCGGAATTCATGAAGATCCTGATGCCGGCGACCATCGCCTGGTATCTGTCCAAACGCACCTTGCCGCCGCAGCTCAAGCACGTCGGCATCAGCCTGATGCTGATCGGCGTGCCGTTCATTCTGATCGTGCGCCAGCCGGATCTCGGTACCTCGTTGCTGATTCTTGCCGGTGGCGCCTTCGTCCTGTTCATGGGCGGCCTGCGCTGGCGCTGGATTCTCAGCGTATTGGCGGCGGCGGTGCCGGTGTCGGTGGCGATGTGGTTCTTCGTCATGCACGACTATCAGAAGCAGCGTGTCCTGACTTTCCTCGACCCGGAAAGCGATCCGCTCGGCACCGGCTGGAACATCATCCAGTCGAAAGCCGCGATCGGCTCCGGTGGCGTATTTGGCAAAGGCTGGCTGCTCGGCACCCAGTCACACCTGGACTTTCTCCCGGAAAGCCACACCGACTTCATCATTGCCGTGCTTGGCGAAGAGTTCGGTCTGGTGGGGATTTGCGCGCTGCTGCTGATCTATCTGTTGTTGATCGGTCGCGGGCTGGTGATCACCGCTCAGGCGCAAACGCTGTTCGGCAAATTGCTCGCCGGCGCGTTGACCATGACTTTTTTTGTTTACGTTTTCGTCAACATCGGTATGGTCAGTGGCCTGTTACCGGTCGTGGGGGTGCCGTTGCCGTTCATTAGCTACGGAGGAACTTCGCTGGTGACGCTGCTGTCAGCGTTTGGGGTTTTGATGTCGATCCATACCCATCGCAAGTGGATCGCACAGGTTTGAATAAGGTGAAGAGTGCAATGCAAGTAATGCGTGGCTGGGCGACTCGATGCGCGCCGCTGGTTGGCCTGGTGGGCCTGCTGGGGAGCGTGCAGGAAGCGCTGGCCGGCGACTATGAAGGCTCGCCGCAGGTGGCCGAATTCGTCGGCGAAATGACCCGCGACTACGGTTTCGCCGGTGAACAACTGATGGGTGTGTTCCGCGAGGCGCAACGCAAGCAGTCGATTCTCGACGCCATCTCCAGACCCGCCGAACGGGTCAAGCAGTGGAACGAATATCGTCCGATGTTCATCACCGACGCGCGCATCGCCCGTGGTGTCGACTTCTGGCGTCAGCACGAGGCGACCCTGGCCCGTGCCGAGCAGGAATACGGCGTGCCGGCACAAGTGATCGTGTCGATCATCGGCGTCGAGACCTTTTTCGGACGTAATACCGGTAATTTCCGCGTGATCGATGCTTTATCGACCCTCGGCTTCGACTATCCTCCCCGTGCCGAATTTTTCCGCAAGGAACTGCGTGAGTTCCTGCTGCTGGCCCGCGAAGAGCAGGTCGACCCGCTGACCCTGAAAGGCTCGTACGCCGGGGCCATGGGCCTGCCGCAGTTCATGCCGAGCAGCTTTCGCGCCTACGCGGTGGATTTCGACGGTGACGGCCACATCAATATCTGGAACAACCCGGACGATGCCATTGGCAGCGTCGCCAGCTACTTCAAGCGTCATGGCTGGGTCGCCGGCGAACCGGTGGTCAGCCGTGCCGATGTGCGCGGCGAGCAGGTTGATGAAGGCCTGACTACTGGTATCGAACCGGTGAAAACGGTCGCAGAGTTGCGGGCGCTGGGCTGGTCAAGTCATGATGCGCTGCGCGATGATATGCCGGTTACCGCATTTCGCCTCGAAGGCGACAACGGCCCTGAATACTGGATGGGCCTGCAGAATTTCTACGCGATCACGCGTTATAACCGCAGCGTGATGTACGCCATGGCCGTACATCAACTGTCTGAACAGCTGGTACAAGCACGGGGCGTCAAGTAATGCAGGCATTGCCTAACAATAAACCCCTGAAGCTGGTGGCTTTCGCTGCGTTGGCAGTCCTGGTCGCCAGTTGCACGACCAGCCGCACGCCGACGCAGAAAACCCCGTCCACCGCTGTCCGCGCCCAACCGGGCCTGGACATCAACCGCGCGCACAAAGACGGCGCGCCGTGGTGGGATGTCGATGTTTCGCGCATCCCGGATGCGACACCGACCCTGCACACCGGCCCGTACAAGGCCAACCCGTACACCGTGCTGGGCAAGACCTACTTTCCGTTGCAGGAATCCAAGACCTACGTGGCTTCGGGTACAGCGTCCTGGTACGGCACCAAGTTCCATGGCCAGAACACCGCCAACGGCGAAGTGTATGACCTGTACGGCATGAGTGCCGCGCACAAGACCTTGCCGCTGCCAAGTTACGTTCGGGTGACCAACCTGGACAACAACAAGACCGTGATCCTGCGCGTCAACGACCGTGGGCCGTTCTATTCCGATCGAATCATTGACTTGTCTTATGCTGCGGCGAAGAAGCTCGGCTATGCCGAAACCGGCACCGCACGGGTCAAGGTCGAAGGCATCGATCCGCAGCAGTGGTGGGCGGCCAAGGGCCGTCCGGCGCCGCTGATGCTCAATGAGCCGCAAGTGGCGCAGAATAGCGCCCCGGTCATCACCGCGTCGGCCGGTACCGTCGAGCAATGGACGCCGCCGCCGCAGCAACACGCCGCGGCCGTGGTGCCCGTGCAGATCGATGCAAAAAAAAACGCTTCTGCACCAGCGTCTGGCCAGTATCTGCAGGTGGGCGCGTTCGCCAACCCGGACGCTGCCGAGCTGCTGAGGTCGAAGCTCAGCGGGATGGTGAGCGCGCCGGTGTTCATCAGCTCGATCGTGCGCAATCAGCAGACCCTGCACCGGGTACGCCTGGGGCCGATCGGCTCGCCGGGTGAGATCGCCCAGGTGCAGAACAGTGTGCGGCTGGCCAATCTGGGTTCGCCCAGCGTGGTCACCGAGTAACACGTAGACCTTGATTGACGGTTCACTTGCGGTATTCGGGGGGTGAACCAGGTTGTTGGCTCGTCGAAGAACAAAAGCCCGGCAAGGGTGACTGGAGTGAGCAACTGAACACGCGATGGCCCGTTAGAAGGCTGTCTGAATAAGTTTTGCCTTCGGGCAAGTTTCCATTAGCGATTTCGAGAGACGGATGAACATCACCACCTTTGCCAAACGCCTGTGTCTGCTAGTCCCGCTGCTCCTCTCGCCAGCCGCCTTCGCGGCCGAGATGATGCCGTCGCCACCACAACTGGCCGCCAAGGCCTACGTTCTGATGGACGCCAGCAGCGGCAACGTGCTGGTCGAAAACAACGGCGACCAGCGTCTGCCACCGGCCAGCCTGACCAAGCTGATGACCGCGTACATCGCAACCCTGGAAATCCGTCGCGGTCAGATCGGTGAAAACGATCCGGTGACCGTCAGCGAAAACGCCTGGCGCACCGGCGGTTCGCGGATGTTCATCAAGGTCGGTTCGCAGGTCACTGTCAGCGACCTGCTGCACGGCATCATCATCCAGTCCGGTAACGACGCCAGCGTCGCCCTGGCCGAGCACATCGCCGGCAGCGAAGACGCGTTCGCCGATCTGATGAACAAGACCGTCACCGAACTGGGCATGACCAATACCCACTTCATGAACCCGACCGGTCTGCCAAACCCTGAGCACTACTCGTCGGCGCACGACATGGCGATCCTGGCCCGTGCGATCATCCACGAAGACCCGGCTCACTATGCGATCTACTCGCAGAAAGAGTTCTTCTGGAACGGCATCAAGCAGCCTAACCGCAACCTGCTGCTGTGGCGCGACAAGACCGTTGACGGTCTGAAAACCGGCCACACCGATGAAGCCGGCTACTGCATGGTGTCCTCGGCTGTACGTGATGGCCAGCGCCTGATTGCCGTGGTGTTCGGTACCAACAGCGAAGTGGCTCGCGCCGCTGAAACCCAGAAGTTGCTGACCTATGGTTTCCGCTTCTTCGAAACCCAGACCTTCTACCAGAAGGGCACTGAACTGGCGCAGGCGCCGGTATGGAAAGGCACCACCAGCCAGGTCAAGGCCGGTCTGGCGCAAGACCTGACCATGACTCTGCCAAAAGGCCAGCTGAAGAAGCTCGCTGCCAGCATGACCATGAACCCGCAACTGGTTGCGCCAATCGCCAAGGGCGACGTGATCGGTAAAGTCGAAGTCAAACTGGAAGACAAGGTGGTGCACAGCGCTGACCTGATCGCTCTGGACGGCGTCGAGGAGGGTGGTATCTTCCGCCGCATGTGGGATAGCATCCGTCTATTCTTCTACGGCTTGTTCAACTGATTTTGTGTTGACCTGCATGGCCCCGCCCCGATCCGGTGCGGGGCCATGTGCGTTACCACGGCTTGCGCTATAGAGGCCGTTACGCCATGACCGATACCGAAGTAAAGGCGCCAAAGATCGAATTTCCCCAGACCGATTATCCGATCAAGGTGATCAGTGATACGGGTGTTGGCAACAAGGACAAGATCATCGCGATCGTCCTGAAACACGCGACCATCAATGATGAGCGCATCGACGAGCGTCAAAGCAGCAACGGCAAATACACCACCATCCAGTTGCACATCGTCGCCACCGACCAGGATCAGCTGTACAACATCAACAGCGAACTGCGGGCTTCCGGCATCGTGCACATGGTGTTGTGATGCACGGCACGCTGGGCTTTCGCGAGCTGGGCCAGATGGCTTACGAGCCGGTCTGGCATGCCATGCAGCGCTTTACCAACGAACGCGGCAATGCTGCAGCCGACGAAATCTGGCTCGTCGAACACCCGCCGGTGTTCACTCAGGGCCAGGCCGGCAAGGCCGAGCATCTATTGCTGCCGGGTGATATTCCGGTGGTGCAGGTCGATCGTGGCGGCCAAGTGACTTATCATGGCCCCGGGCAACTGGTGGCCTATCTGTTACTGGATGTGCGCAAGCTGGGTTTCGGCGTGCGCGATCTGGTCAGCCGCATGGAAGCCTGCCTCATCGAACTGCTGGCCAGCTACGGCGTTAGCGCCACCGCCAAGCCAGATGCTCCCGGCGTATACGTCGATGGAGCGAAAATCGCTTCTCTGGGTTTGCGCATTCGCCACGGTTGTTCCTTTCATGGCCTGGCCCTGAACGTGGATATGAACCTGGAACCGTTTCGACGGATTAATCCCTGCGGCTACGCCGGGCTGGCCATGACCCAGCTGAGCGATCACGCAGGATCGATTGAATTTGCCGAGGTAAGTGCCCGGCTGCGCGCGCAGCTCGTCAAACACCTCGACTATGCTGAGCAGACGACCCTCACGGGCGGAATCGACTGATATGACTACTGATGCAGTGCAAACCATGATCCCGACGCTCGACGTGACCGAGCGCCCGGCCCCGCGTCCCAAGGTTGAAGCCGGCGTCAAGCTGCGCGGCGCCGAGAAGGTTGCACGCATCCCGGTCAAGATCATCCCGACTACCGAACTGCCGAAGAAACCCGACTGGATCCGCGTGCGCATCCCGGTTTCGCCGGAAGTCGACCGCATCAAGAGCCTGCTGCGCAAGCACAAGCTGCACAGTGTCTGCGAAGAAGCGTCCTGCCCGAACCTCGGCGAATGCTTCTCCGGCGGTACTGCGACCTTCATGATCATGGGCGACATCTGCACCCGTCGTTGCCCGTTCTGCGACGTTGGCCACGGTCGTCCGAAGCCACTGGACGTCAACGAGCCGGAAAGCCTGGCCATCGCCATCGCCGACCTCAAGCTCAAGTACGTGGTGATCACTTCGGTGGACCGCGACGACCTGCGTGATGGCGGTGCCCAGCACTTCGCCGACTGCATCCGCGAAATCCGCAAATTGTCGCCGAACGTGCAGCTCGAGACCCTGGTCCCGGACTACCGTGGCCGCATGGACATCGCCCTGGAAATCACCGCCGCCGAGCCGCCGGATGTGTTCAACCACAACCTGGAAACCGTGCCGCGCCTGTACAAGGCTGCGCGTCCGGGTTCGGACTACCAGTGGTCGCTGACCCTGCTGCAACGCTTCAAGCAGATGATGCCGCATATCCCGACCAAATCCGGCCTGATGCTGGGTCTGGGCGAGACTGACGAAGAAGTCATCGAAGTCATGAAGCGCATGCGCGAACACGACATCGACATGCTGACCCTCGGTCAATACCTGCAACCGTCGCGCAGCCACTTGCCGGTGCAGCGTTTCGTGCACCCGGACACCTTCGCCTGGTTCGCCGAAGAAGGCTACAAGATGGGCTTCAAGAACGTTGCGTCTGGCCCGCTGGTACGTTCCTCGTACCACGCCGACGAGCAGGCGAAGCTGGTCAAGGCCGAGCTGCTGGGTTCCTGATTCACTGCTGATGTAAAAATGCCCGCCGAGGATGGTTCCTCGGCGGGCATTTTTTTGCCTGAGACAAGGGCCTTTTGTTTGCCTCTTTAGCTGACTACTGTGTGTGCATGACTTTACCGATGGAGCCCAAGGATGACCGTTCGACCAAGCCACACCCTCGTTGCCCACCGACCCGTACCGGCACTGCCCGCTGAGGGGACGATCGGCGTCATCGCGCCTGCCGGTCCCGGCACTCTCGATACTGAGAAAGCGCTGCAATGGATGCGCGCGCGCGGCTATGGGCTGAAGGTGTTTCCCGGTGTCTATGAGAAGGACGGCTATCTGGCGGGCAGTGACGACGTACGCCTGCGCGATCTGCACGCGGCATTCGCTGATCCTGAAGTCGACGCGATCATTTGCCTGCGCGGCGGCTACGGCACGCCGCGCCTGCTGGACCGAATCGATTACGACCTGCTCAGCCGGCACGCCAAACCCTTTATCGGCTACAGCGATATCACCGCGCTGCACCTGGCCATCAGTCGCTACGCCGGGTTTGTGACCTTTCACGGGCCGCTGCTCAACGCCGACCTGCTGGGCGACAAGGAGCCGCCGACCGTCACGTCATTCTTCGCCATGCTGCGCGGGCAAATGAAGTCAGGGAGTGTGCTGAGCCATCCGGCGGCTTATCCATTATCAACCGTCGAACCGGGCATCGCTCACGGGCGGTTGCTTGGCGGCAATCTGGCGATGATTGCTGCAACCCTCGGCACGCCCTACGAGATTGATGTCGAAGGGGTGATTCTGTTTATCGAAGACATCAACGAGCCGCTGTATCGGATTGATCGGCTGCTGACCCAGATGCGTCTGGCCGGCAAGCTGGCCAGACTGCGCGGTGTGCTGGTCGGTGATATCGCCGGGGTGGAGGTCGACGCGCTGAATCGCCTGCTCAAGCAAACCTTTGAGCCGTTGCGGATTCCGGTGCTGTCGGGTTGGCGCAGTGGCCATTGCGACCCGAACCTGACACTGCCGTTGGGCGCGCTGGTGCGCCTGGATGCAGGGAAGCAGGAGTTGCTGCTGGAGCAGGATGTGGTCATCCGATAATTCGGGAGGCAAAAGATCGCAGCCTTCGGCAGCTCCTACATGGGATTGATGATCGTCCTGTAGGAGCTGCCGAAGGCTGCGATCTTTTGATTTGCTCTATTGGGCGCGCAGGCTCTCAAGCAACTTGTGCGTCGGATACCCGTCCGCCGGCCAGCCCAGCGCCTGCTGGGCACTGCGAATCGCTTTGCGCGTATTGGCGCCGATAATCCCGTCCGCCGTGCCAGCGTCGTAATTACGCGCGCTCAATAGCGTCTGCAGTTCGATGCGTTCGGTGCGGCTCAGCGGCAGATCATCTTTGGGCCAACTGCCATTGATCAGGCCCGCTCCTTCGAAACGCTCGGACAACAGGCTCACCGCCAGCGCATACGACGACGAATTGTTGTACTTGAGAATCGCCCGGAAGTTGTCGAGGATCAGGAACGCCGGGCCGCGATAACCGGCTGGCAGCAGCAGGGCAGCGGACAGTTGTTCGGAACCGGCTGGCACCTGCGCACCATTGGGCAGGTTCACACCCAGTTGCCGCCATTCGGCGACGCTTTTGCGAATCGCGCCATCGGCCAGGGTGTAGTTGAAGCCGCTCGGCAATTGCACTTCGAAACCCCACGGCTGGCCGCGTTGCCAGCCCGAGCTTTGCAGGTAATGCGCAGTCGAAGCCAACGCGTCGGCCGGGCTGCCCCAGATGTCGCGGCGGCCGTCACCGTCAAAGTCCACGGCGTGGGTGTTGTAGGTGGTCGGAATGAATTGGGTCTGGCCCATCGCGCCGGCCCAGGAACCGAGCATCTTCTCCGGGGTGATATCGCCCTGTTGCAGAATCTGCAGGGCGGCAATCAGTTGCGCGTGAGCAAAGCCCGGACGACGCCCCTCGTAGGCGAGGGTTGCCAGCGAATTGATCACCGACTTGCTGCCCTGGAACTGGCCGAAATTGCTTTCCATGCCCCACACCGACACCAGCGCCTGGCGATCAACGCCATAGCGCTGCTCGATGCTTTGCAGAATGTCGGCGTACTGGTTGATCAACGCCTGGCCTTTGCGTACGCGCAGCGGCGACAGTGCGCCGTCGAGGTATTCCCACACCGGCCGGGAAAACTCCGGCTGACTGCGGTCGGCGCGAATCACGCTGGCATCGAAGCTGATATTGGCAAATGCCTGATCGAACAGCTCGGGGCGAATCCCGGCGGCGAGGGCGTCCTTGCGGAAACCCGCCTGCCATTCGGCAAAGGTCTGGGTCGGTTGAATATCGAGCGGGTCGGCGGACGGCACTACCGGCGGAATGATCGCTGGGGCCGTGGTGACCGGGGCGGCTTGAAGCGGTTGTGCATCGGCGGCGGTGGGTTTTTCCGCGCAGGCGACAAGCAGAATGAAGCTGGAGGCAGCGATCAATTGGCGCACGGGCCAACGACGGGAAAGACTTGGGGGCATGCACAGTTCCAGGGGAAACGAATCAGGTGCAGACCTTAACATGAGCGAGGGGTAGTGCGCTTCAGGCAGCCAGAAAGTAAAAAGCCTCCCGGTTGTCAGACCGGAAGGCTTCGCGGCGGTAGCTGCCTTTGCCCTTGGCTGGTCGTTCCTGGCGGCTGCGGAACAATGGCTGGGCGACGATGGATTTGGCCTTGTTGGGGCCATGCTTTGCTGGCTTTTTGCTCATGAGGGTTCTCTCGGCGTGGTGGGTTTTGCGCCGGGAATAATCTGCCGATGTGGAGCATCTGTCCAGTAGCTCATACGTAGGAATATTCTGGCGCTTTCGCGAGCAGGCTCGCTCCCACATTGGTACGCGGTCACCTGTGGGAGCGAGCCTGCTCGCGAATGGGCGCTACCCGATTGAATGCCTTACTCGGCAGGCAAAGACAGTCGCTGGCCAGCCATCAACAGCGCCAACCGACTCAGGCTCATCCACGGTGAACCCGCCGCCTGGCCCTTGATCTGCGCATCGATGCGCTGCGCTTCGAGCAGCAACTGTGCCCAGCGTTGCGCCGAGTAACGTTGCAGCGCCTTGCTCATCAGCGGCTTGCGCTTGTCCCAGACCGGCGGTTTCGACTGGCTGAAGCATTTGTCCAGTGGCGTGCCCTGGCTGTATTGCAGGGAGATGTTGGCCAGCAGGCGCAACTCCCGCGCCAATGCCCAGAGAATCACTGGCGGCTCGACGCCTTCGCCGCGCAGGCCCTCAAGCATGCGCAACGCGTGCGCCGGTTCGCCGTTGAGCACCGCGTCGGTCAGGCCGAACACGTCAAACCGGGCACTGTCGGCCACGGCGGCCTGCACGGTTTCGACGGTGATCTGCCCACCTTCGGCCATCAACTTGAGCTTTTCGATTTCCTGTGCGGCGGCGAGCAGGTTGCCTTCGACACGCGCGGCAATCAATTCGACGGCGTCCTGACTGGCCGACAGACCTGCCTGGGACAGGCGCTGACGAATCCAGCTCGGCAGCTGATTGGCATCCACCGGCCAGATCTGCACGAACTGGGTTTGCTGGCCTTCGACCAGTGCCTTGCCCCACTTGGTTTTCTGCGCGCTGCCATCGAGCTTCGGCAAGCTGATCAGCAGAACCGTGTCTTCCGCAGGACGCGAGCAGTATTCGATCAGCGCGGCGGCGCCTTTATCGCCAGGCTTACCGGACGGCAGGCGCAGTTCCAACAGGCGTTTTTCGGCGAACAGCGACATGCTTGCGCCGGCCTGCAGCAACGTACCCCAATCGAAATTGGCGTCGGCGGCGAAGACCTGACGTTCGTCGAAACCTTGCTGGCGAGCAGCGGTGCGGATGGCGTCGGCGGCTTCCTGACACAGCAACGGATCATCGCCGCTGATGATGTAGACCGGCGCAAGTGCGCCTTGCAGGTGTTTGCCGAGTTGCGCGGGAGCGAGCTTCATAAGGAAGGGCGAGCGGGGCGCCTGAGCGCCCCGGCCGTCTTACTGCTGCGGGATTTCGAGCGGCGACTGACGCGGAGTTTCCGCCTCAGCCTTCTGCGCCGCTTCCAGCGCATCGGCTTCAGCCTTGGCGCGGTCGTTGGCGGTTTGCTGCAGTTGCTGCAACTGGCCCGGGGTCAGCTGCGACAGGCGCAGCATCATGCGCTGCACCAGCTCGCGACGGATTTCATGACGGGCGTCGTTGGCTTCCTGATCGGAGCCGACGAGGTTGTTGCCGTCGTGAATGAACACCTTCTGCACTTCGAGCTTATCGCTAAGCAGGGACAGGTCTTTGTCGCCGCGGATGTCATAGCTCAGCACAGTGTTGACCTGATACTCGCCTGTGCGCCCGGCACCGGCATAGCTGAGGATGCGCTGGCTTTCCTGCTCGTCAGCCAGATACAGCTTGTACGGCGCGCCGCTGTAAACCTTGACGCCGCTGGACTCCAGCGTCTGACGCAGCTGTCTTACGGTTTCGCCATAAGCGTTACGCGCGCTCAGGTCGATTTCCTTGATCGACAGTTCGTTGGTGCCGGTACCACGCAACTGGAAACCGCAGGCGCTCAGCAGAACGGCGAGGCCCATCACCAGCAGATTGCGTTTGATCATTGTGTTGCTCCCCTTGAAACCAGGTGAGCCGACTCTGCGGCCCGAAAGGTTTTACTGGGTGCCAGGCGAGCCCGGCACCCGATCCAATTTAGCTGGCGACGATGTTGACCAGTTTGCCCGGCACCACGATCACTTTGCGAATGGTCAGGCCATCGACGAAACGCAGCACGTTCTCGTTGATGCGCGCGGCGGCTTCGATCTCTTCGCGAGTGGCACTGGCCGGCATTTCGATCTGCCCGCGCAGCTTGCCGTTGACCTGAATGACCAGGGTCAGGTTGTCCTGCACCAAGGCACTTTCGTCCACGGCCGGCCAGCCTGCATCGATCACCGCATCGGCGTGACCCAACTGCTTCCACAGTTCATGGCTGATGTGCGGGGTGATCGGCGCCAGCAGCAGGGTCACCGCTTCCAGACCTTCGTGCAGCAGCGCGCGGTCCTGTTCGGTGCCTTGGGCGGCTTTTTCCAGCACGTTCATCAGCGTCATTACCTGGGCGATGGCGGTGTTGAATTTGTGGTTCTGGCCGACGTCATGGCTGGCCTGCTTGATCGCCAGGTGAATCGCACGACGCACGGTTTTCTGCTCGTCGCTCAGCGCGGCGATATCCAGTTTGCCCGGCAGGCCTTGGGTAACGTGCGCTTGCGCCAGGCGCCAGACACGCTTGAGGAAACGGTGCGAACCTTCAACGCCGGAATCGGACCATTCCGCGCTCATGTCAGGCGGCGAGGCGAACATCATGAACAGACGGCAGGTGTCGGCACCGAACTGGTCGATCATCGACTGCGGGTCGACGCCGTTGTTCTTCGACTTGGCCATCTTCTCGGTACCGCCGATTTCCACCGGCAGGCCGTCGGATTTCAGCTTGGCGCTAATCACCTTGGCTTTGCTGTCACGCTCCAGTTCCACGTCTGCCGGGTTGAACCAGGTGTAAGCGCCATTGGCTTCGCGACGATAGTAAGTCTCGGCGATCACCATGCCCTGGGTCAGCAGGTTCTTGAACGGCTCATTGGAGCTGACCAGACCTTCGTCACGCATCAGCTTGTGGAAGAAGCGCGCGTAAAGCAGGTGGAGAATGGCGTGTTCGATACCACCGATGTACTGATCCACCGGCAGCCAGTGATCGGCTGCGGATTTTTCTACCAGGCCACCTTCAAAATGCGGCGAGGCGTAACGGGCGTAGTACCACGACGACTCGACGAAGGTGTCCATCGTGTCGGTTTCACGCTTGGCCGGCGCGCCGCATTTCGGGCAGCTGCATTCGTAGAACTCGGGCATGCGCGCCAGCGGCGAACCGGCGCCGTCCGGCACCACGTCTTCCGGCAGAACGACAGGCAGTTGATCTTCCGGCACCGGCACGTCGCCGCACGCGGCGCAATGGATGATCGGGATCGGGCAGCCCCAGTATCGCTGGCGGCTGATGCCCCAGTCGCGCAGGCGGAACTGGGTGCGCGAGGCGCCCAGTTGTTTCTTGATCAGGGCCACTTCCATGGCGTCGAACGCGCCGGCGAAGTCCAGGCCGTCGAACTCGCCGGAGTTGATCAGCGTGCCGTGCTCGCCATAGGCGTCCTGCCACGGCGCCGGGTTGGTATCACCGGAGCTGGTGCGCACCACCGATTTCACCGGCAGGTTGTACTTGTGAGCGAATTCGAAATCGCGCTCGTCGTGCGCCGGAACCGCCATGACTGCGCCGTCGCCGTAATGCATCAGCACGTAGTTGGCGACCCACACCGGCAGCTTTTCGCCGGTCAGCGGGTGCTCGACGAACAGGCCGGTCGGCAGGCCTTTCTTTTCCTGGGTGGCGACATCGGCTTCAGCGACGCTGCCGCCCTTGCATTCAGCGATGAACGCTTGCAGCTCAGGATTGTTCTGCGCGGCCAGGGTGGCCAGCGGGTGCTCGGCAGCGACGGCGACGTAGGTCGCGCCCATCAGGGTGTCCGGACGGGTGGTGAAGACTTTCAGGGTGCCGGCTTCGCCGATCGAATCGACGTTGTACGGGAACTGCACTTCCATGCCACGGGACTTGCCGATCCAGTTGCGCTGCATGGTCTTGACCTGTTCAGGCCAGCCAGTCAGTTCGTCGAGGCTTTCCAGCAGCTCGTCGGCGTAAGCGGTGATCTTGAAGTAGTACATCGGGATTTCGCGCTTTTCGATCAGCGCGCCGGAGCGCCAGCCACGGCCGTCGATGACTTGCTCGTTGGCCAGAACGGTCTGGTCGACCGGGTCCCAGTTCACGGTGCCGTTCTTGCGGTAGATCACGCCTTTTTCGAACAGGCGCGTGAACAGCCATTGTTCCCAACGGTAGTAGTCCGGCTTGCAGGTGGTCACTTCACGGGACCAGTCCACCGCGAGGCCGAGGCTGCGCAGCTGCGACTTCATGTAGGCGATGTTCTCGTAGGTCCACTTGGCGGGCGCTACGTTGTTTTTCATTGCGGCGTTTTCCGCCGGCATGCCGAACGCATCCCAGCCCATTGGCTGCAGAACATTCTTGCCCTGCATGCGCTGGTAGCGCGAGATCACATCGCCAATGGTGTAGTTGCGCACGTGGCCCATGTGCAGCTTGCCGCTGGGGTAAGGGAACATCGACAGGCAGTAGTAGGTTTCCTTGCCTGGCTGTTCACTGACTTCAAAGGACTTTTGCTCATCCCAGAACGACTGGGCGGCGGCTTCGATCTCACGTGGCTGATATTGTTCGTGCATGGCTACTTTTGTACTGGATAGGGGTGGCCTAATCCTCTTCGACGGCAGCATCCGGGATGGCCCGGGTGCGCTGGAAGTGGAATGACAGGAAGCGCCGTAGCATACATGACCGCGCTTGGCCGAGGGAAACCCTGATTACAGCTGTTTGCCCGACCTTTTGGACGACGAGGGCCGTTGGTCGCGGCGTGTAGCCGGTTCGTGCAGCGAAGCTAAGCTCTAATTGGGGAGTGAGTCTTATCTTCAATGAGGTGAGGGATGGTGGAGCAACGGAAAAAGAACGTAACGAAACCCGAGTTGTACGAAAGGTTGATCGATCGTCTGGGCATGGCGCTGGACGCCGTGAAAACCGCTGACCGGCTGCGCGACGAGCGCCCCCTGGAACTGGAATTGCGTGGCTTGAGCCCCGCCGAGTTCAAACTGGTCAAGGCCTATCTGGATCGCAGTGAACGTGAAACGCAGGGGTGCCTGTCTCAAGCAGTGAAGCAACTCGATGCAGCACATTCGGCCAAGGTCATCTGGCTCAAGGACAAGGCGCCGCGCAGAGACACCGGCAAGGTGCGCTCTGTACAGGCCAAGTAAGCACATGGCAGGTCAGGAAACGGATCTTTTGCAACAGGATCCCGCCTAATGGTTGTAACGCGTAATCAACACTTTTAGGCTTCGGGCATCTTTGGAGATGCCCGATGCCCTTTCGCTATTTCATCAAACAACTTTTATTGCCGCCCGGCATTCTTTTGCTGCTGTTGCTGGCTGCCTGGTGGCTGCGCCGCTCACGGCCACGCCTGGCTGGCGTGTGTTTTGCCCTTGGCTTTGGTGGCCTGCTGCTGATGAGCCTGCCGGTGGTCGTGCAGTGGAGCGCCAAGGCGCTGGAGCGTGAGCCGCCGCTGGCGCGGTCAGAGTGGACGACCCTGGCGCAACGTGCCGATGCGATTGTGGTGCTGGGCTCGGGACGCGAGCGCGGTGACATCGCCTGGGGCGAAGACCAGCCGACCGGCATCGGACTGGAGCGGCAGCGTTACGCGGCGCGCCTGGCCAAGGCCTCGGGCCTGCCGATTCTGACCAGCGGTGGCCTGCACTACGGCACGCCGCCGACCGAAGCGAAATTGATGGCAGATTCGTTGCGTGATGATTTCGACGTAACGGTGCGCTGGCAGGAAGGCGAGAGTCGTACCACATGGGAGAACGCGAAGATGACGGCAGATATCCTCTTGCCGCAGGGGATCAAGCGGGTCGTCGTGGTGACGCAGGCGTGGCACATGCCGCGCGCGGTGTGGAGCTTTGAGCAGGCGGGTTTCGAGGTGGTGCCGGCGCCGGTGGGTTTCCTCGGTACGGATAACGCCCGGCCGTTTGGCGGCTGGTTGCCGGAATTCAAGTCGATCTGGCAGAGCGGGCAATTGCTCAATGAAGCGGTGGGGCAGGTGGGGTACTCGTTGTTTTACCGCTGAAGATCATTGTGGCGAGGGGATTTATCCCCGACGGGGCGCGTAGCGATCCCTCTCTTACCTTCAGAAGAGGGGACTGCTGCGCACTCCAGCGGGGATAAATCCCCTTGTCACATTTCTCAGAGGGTCTTCGACATCCGGCTGGCCATCAGCGCCCAGCCAAACAGCAGCAGGCACAACGCGATCAACGGCCACGAGCGCCATTGCAGATACGGCGTCAGATCGTGCATCGGTACCACTTCGCCGTACAGCACGCCTTGTTCGAACTGCGGAATCTGTTCGGTGATCTGCCCGAACGGGTTGATCAGGCCGGTGACGCCGTTGTTGGTCGCGCGGATCATCCAGCGTCCGGCTTCCAGCGCGCGCATCTGCGCCATCTGCAGATGTTGCAGCGGGCCGATGGACGTGCCGAACCAGGTGTCGTTGCTGATGGTCAGCAGCAGATCACTGCGTGCCGACAGGCCGGCGGCGAATTCCGGATAGACCACCTCGTAGCAGATGAACGGTGCAATCTGGTAACCCTTGGCTTGCAAGAGCGCTTGATCGGACGGGCCGCGAGCGAAGTCCGACATCGGCAGGTCGAAGAACGCGATCAAGCCGCGCAACACGTCCTGCAACGGCACGTACTCGCCGAACGGCACCAGTTTCTGCTTCAGGTAAGTGCCGTCGCCTTCGCCGACCACGGTGATGCCGTTGAAGAAGCGCCGTTCGTGATGCACGGTCTGGCGGATCGGCACACCGGTGATCAGCGCTGATTTACGCTCGGCGGCGAAGTTGCCGATCATCGTCAGGTAGCCCTCGGCGGACTCCTTCAACACCGGCACGGCGGTTTCCGGCCAGATCAGCAGATCGACCGGTTTGGAGCGGAAGCTCAGATCACGGTACAGCGCCAGTTGCGCGTTGAGCTCGGCCGGGTCCCATTTCATGCTCTGCGCGACGTTGCCCTGAATTGCGGCCACGGTCAGCGGTGCGCCGGACGGGCTGGTCCACGCGTGGCCTTTGAGGGCGATGCCTGCTACCCATGGCCCCGCCAGAAGTACCACACCGGCCGCGATAAAACCCTTGCGGCGCGCCTGCAACAAGCGCGGCGCGTTGTAGATCAGCGCTGCGGTCAGTGCCAGAACAAACGAGACCAGCCACATGCCGCCCACCGGCGCGAGCCCGGCCAGCGGGCCGTCGAGCTGGCTATAACCGGAATACAGCCACGGGAAACCGGTAAGGAACCAGCCACGAAACGCTTCCTGGCCGACCCACAGCGCTGCAAAGGCCAAGGCATCCGCCAGCGGTGCTTCGTTACGCCGCAACCAGCGCGCCCACAGCCACGCGGGCAGGGCGAAGAACCAGGCAATCGCCGCGGTGAACAGCAGCATCAGGAACCCGGCGAGCAACACCGAAGCGCCACCAAAGTGGTGAATGCTGTAATAGATCCAACTGGTGCCGGCACCGAACAGGCCGAAGCCGAAGCACCAGCCACGGCCGAGCGCCTGACGCGGGCTCAGCTCACGCAAACCGGCATAGAACAGACCAACCGCCAGCAATGCCAGCGGCCAGATGTCGAACGGTGCGAGAGCGAATGTGGTGATTGCACCGGCCGCCACGGCCAGCAGGTTACCGGGCCAGCCGGGGCGGGTTGTCCAGCGCATTTCAGTCCTTAGAATTAACGAGCGATAGGCGTCAGTCGCAGCAAGTGAATCCGACGGCTGTCGGCGTTCAGGATGCGGAAACGATAAGCGCCGATTTCAGTGGTTTCGTTGCGTTTTGGCAAGTGCCCGAACGCGCTCATCACCAGGCCGCCGACGGTGTCGAATTCGTCGTCGGAGAACTCGCTGTCGAAGAACTCATTGAAGTTCTCGATCGGCGTCAGCGCCTTGATCAGGAAATCACCGCTGGGCAGCGGCTTGATGTAGCTGTCTTCTTCGACGTCGTGCTCGTCCTCGATGTCGCCGACGATCTGCTCGAGCACGTCTTCGATTGTCACCAGACCGGCCACACCGCCGTATTCGTCGATGACGATGGCCATGTGGTTGTGGTTGGCGCGGAACTCACGCAGCAACACGTTCAGACGCTTGGACTCCGGCACGAAGGTGGCCGGGCGCAGCAGGTCCTTGATGTTGAAGCTGTCGCCGTTCTCCTTGAGGATCAGCGGCAGCAGATCCTTGGCCAGCAGTACGCCCATCACGTCGTCATGGCTTTCGCCGATGACCGGATAGCGCGAGTGGGCCGAGTCGACTACGGCGGGGAGGAATTCGCGGGGTGTCTGGGTCGCCTTGATGCTGACCATCTGCGAGCGCGGCACCATGATGTCGCGCACTTGCAGGTCAGCCACCTGGATGGCGCCTTCGACGATGGCCAGCGCTTCGCTGTCCAGCAGTTTGTTCTGATGTGCATCACGCAGCAGCTCGAGGAGCTCCTGACGGTTCTTCGGCTCGTGGGCAAAAGCCTGGGTCAGTTTACCCAGCCATGACTTCTGCCCGTTGCTCGATCGATCTTCGCTCATAGCGATTACTCTGAATCCTTTGTTGTAACGATGGGGGAGTGTTCGGTTTCGTCGTCCGCGTACGGATCGGGATAGCCCAGTTCAGCAAGCAACTCGCGTTCCAGCGCTTCCATTTCTTCGGCTTCGTCGTCATCTATATGGTCGTAACCCAGCAGATGCAAGCAGCCGTGAATGACCAGATGTGCCCAGTGGGCCTTTAGTTCCTTGCCCTGCTCGGCGGCTTCGCGTTCGACCACGGCCACGCAGATGACCAGATCGCCGAGCAGCGGGATATCGAGAAACTCGTCAGGCACTTCCGCCGGGAACGACAACACGTTGGTCGCGTAATCCTTGTGGCGCCAGGTGTGATTGAGCTCGCGGCCCTCTTCCTCGTCGACCAGACGAATGGTCATTTCCGAATCAGCGCTGCGCTGGCGCAGGGCCAGTTCGCACCACTGGCGGAACTCGGCTTCACTCGGCGCGCTGGCCTCGGTGGCGATTTGCAGATCCAGCTCAAGCATCGCGCGAGGCTTCCTTCGCGGCTTCGGCACGGGTTTCGAAGCGCTCGTAGGCCTCGACAATCCGCTGCACCAACGGGTGGCGCACGACGTCCTTGGGCTGGAAGTGGGTGAAGCTGATGCCCGGCACGTCTTTGAGCACTTCGATCACATGGTGCAGCCCGGACTTGGTGCCGCGCGGCAGGTCGACCTGGGTGATGTCGCCGGTGATCACGGCGGTGGAGCCGAAGCCGATGCGCGTGAGGAACATCTTCATCTGCTCGACGGTGGTGTTCTGGCTTTCGTCGAGAATGATGAAGCTGTTGTTCAGCGTACGACCGCGCATGTAGGCCAGCGGCGCGACTTCGATCACCTGTTTCTCGATCAGCTTGGCGACGTATTCGAAACCGAGCATTTCGTACAGCGCGTCGTAGAGCGGGCGCAGGTACGGGTCGATCTTCTGCGACAGATCGCCGGGCAGGAAGCCGAGCTTTTCTCCCGCTTCGACTGCCGGACGCACCAGCAGGATGCGGCGGATCTGCTCGCGCTCCAGCGCATCCACCGCGCAGGCCACGGCCAGATAGGTCTTGCCGGTACCGGCCGGGCCGATGCCGAAGTTGATGTCGTTGCCGAGGATTTCCTTCACATAGCGCTGCTGATTCAAGCCGCGCGGGCGAATCATGCCTTTCTTGGTGCGCAGGGCGACGGTCGCTTCGGCAGGGGCCGGGTTGTCGATATCTGCTGATTCCTGAATGAACAGGTGCACCAGGTCTGGCGACAGCTCGGTACCCTTGGTTTCCCGGTACAGGCGGCGCAGCAGGTTTTCCGCGGACGTGGTGAGTTTTGGATCGCCAATCAACTCGAACTGGTTTCCGCGATTGCGGATCTCGATGGCCAGGCGCTGTTCGATCAAGCGCAAATGCTCGTCGAATTGCCCGCACAGATTGGCGAAGCGGCGAGCCTCAAAAGGCTCGAGGAGAAAACGATGTGGTTCGATGGGTGCGTTCAAGGTCGTATTTAGCCGCCCTGGGGCAATTAGGATGAAATCAAGGATAACGCCAGTGGCCTGGGTGCGAAAGCTCTTAAATATCGACGCTGCTTTCGAACCCATTCTCTGTGGCTGGCGGGGTCATTTGTGGTGAGGGGATTTATCCCCGATGGGGCGCGAAGCGGCCCTGAAACCATTATCAGAGGTGTATCAGATCACCCGGATTGCAGGTTTTGGGTCGGCTGCGCCAACCATCGGGGATAAATCCCCTCACCACAGAAGCCCCATCCACAATGCGATGGTGTTATTGAACCAGCGAACCACGCAGCGAGTGCGGTTGCGCGGCGTCGATGTGCACATCGGCGAACTGGCCGATCAGGGTGGGATTGTCGCAGCGGAAGTTGACGATACGATTATTCTCGGTGCGGCCCTGGAGCTCGCCCGGGTCTTTCTTCGAATAATCGGTCACCAGAATGCGCTGGATCGAGCCGACCATTTGTCGGCTGATCTCGAAGCCCTGCTGATTCAGACGATGTTGCAGCGCGTTCAGACGTTCTTTCTTCAATTCTTCCGGCGTGTCATCTGCCAGATCGGCAGCGGGCGTGCCCGGGCGCTGGCTGTAGACGAACGAGTAGGAGAAATCGAAGCCGACATCGGCAATCAGCTTCATGGTCTGTTCGAAGTCTTTCTCGGTTTCACCGGGGAAGCCGACGATGAAGTCCGAACTGATGCAGATCCCCGGCACGGCAGCGCGCAATTTGCGCAGCTTGGATTTGTACTCCAGCGCCGTGTGGTTGCGCTTCATCGCCGCGAGAATCCGGTCGGAGCCCGACTGCACCGGCAAGTGCAAGTGCTTGACCAGTTCCGGCACTTCGGCGTGGGCCTGGATCAGGCTGTCGGAAAACTCCAGCGGGTGCGACGTGGTGTAGCGGATGCGATCGATGCCATCGACAGCGGCGACCACGCGGATCAGCTCGGCCAGATCGGCCAGGCGACCGTCGTGGGTCTGGCCGCGATAGCCGTTGACGTTCTGCCCGAGCAACGTCACTTCACGCACGCCGTGTTCGGCAAGGTGAATGATTTCCGCGATCACGTCGTCGAACGGCCGGCTGACTTCTTCACCACGGGTATACGGCACCACGCAGAACGTGCAGTACTTGCTGCAACCTTCCATCACTGACACATAAGCGCTCGGGCCGTCGATACGCGGCTCGGGCAGGTGGTCGAATTTTTCGATTTCCGGAAACGACACGTCGACCTGCGGCAGCTTGCTGCTGCGCGCGGCGTCGATCATTTCCGGCAGACGGTGCAGGGTCTGCGGGCCGAACACCACGTCGACGTACGGAGCGCGATCGCGAATCGCTGCGCCTTCCTGACTGGCCACGCAACCGCCGACGGCGATGACCATGTCGGGGTTGGCCAGCTTCAGTTCGCGCCAGCGGCCGAGCTGCGAATACACGCGATCCTGGGCGCGTTCGCGGATCGAACAGGTGTTGAGCAGAATCACGTCGGCATCTTCCGCGCGGGCGGTGACTTCCAGGGCCTGATGTTCGCCCAGCAGATCGACCATGCGCGAGCTGTCGTACTCGTTCATCTGGCAACCGTGGGTTTCGATGTAAAGCTTCTTGGCCATGGATTCGGGTCGTCACGTGATTCAAAGAACCGCGCATTATAGGGAACAAGCCGTCAGGTTCCTACCGCTGTGCGTCCGGTGGCTATGCTATAGTTCGCGCCCTCATTTTTACCCCGATGTTATCCGCCCGCCATGACCAAACGCGAAGCTCCAATCTACAAGGTGATTTTCCTCAACCAGGGCCAGGTGTTCGAAATGTACGCCAAGCAGATCTATCAAAGTGATCTGTGGGGTTTCCTGGAAGTTGAAGAATTCGTCTTTGGCGAGCGTACGCAAATGGTCGTCGATCCGAGCGAAGAAAAGCTCAAGGCGCAATTCGAAGGCGTGGTGCGCAGCTTTGTGCCGATGCATTCGATCGTGCGCATCGATGAAGTCGAACGTCTGGGTACACCGAAAATCAGCGAAGCCCGTGGCGCGGTCGGCAATGTCATGCCGTTTCCGATGCCGATGCCTGAGAAGTAAGCACAGCTTTGGATTTGGAATGATGTTGTGGCGAGGGGATTTATCCCCGCTCGGCTGCGAAGCAGTCGCAATCCATCCCGCAATATGTGTCAGACAGAACCGGGTTGCAGGGTTTGGGGCTGCTTCGCAGCCCAACGGGGATAAATCCCCTCGCCACAGGTAATCTCCGCAGCCTTTAGGGCAATGGTGAGAATGGCGTACGCCCATCGGCGTTCTGCAGTTCCATCAGGTATTTGCGGAAAATCTGCCCGAGCACCTGAGTGGCGGTTTCGAGATCTTCGCGGGACATCTTTTCCGAGACTTCGTCGGCCGTGTCCAGCGCCTCTTCGGCACCGTTGACCGCTGCCATCTTCAGCACGATGTAGGCCTGGATATTGTTGGCCTGCACGCCTTCACCGTGGAAGAACATGCTGCCGAGCTTGAATTGCGCCTGGGCGTGGCCTTGCAGCGAGGCCTTTTCGAAATAGCTCAGGGCTTGATTGAGGTCGCGCGGCGCGTTCTTGCCGTCGTAGTAGAACTCACCCAACTCGTATTGCGCTTGCGCGTCCCCTTCGTCCGCCGCTTTCTGGCAGGCGGCCAGTGCCTGCGTGACATCTTGCGGCTGAGTATTGAGGGTGCAACGACCCATCGCCGGGATCAACAACGAGTTGCCGCCTGCTTGTGCATGCGCGAGCAGGGGCTGAAGGAGCAACAGGCAGCCCAATGCAAGGGTGCGGCCGGTGCGGTTCATGGGAATCGACTTACCTCTGAAGGGCACGCGGACCCGTCGAGGGATCCAATAAGCGCGCATTATGAAATAAGCAGGGCCAACCTTACAAAGTCTTTACTCGTTTTTCTGCTGCGTGGGGAATATATCGCCCGATTCGGGCAGGATTTTCGCAGGCATGTCGGAAAAACCGAGCGGATGTAGGCGAAAGCTGACGCTGGCCATAGCCAACGTCAGCGGTACGGCGATTATTTCAATGCGGCGAAGGCGCGCTCGGCAGCGTCCAGCGTCAGTTGCAACTCGGCTTCGCCATGGGCGATCGAGGTGAAACCGGCTTCGAACGCACTCGGCGCCAGGTACACGCCACCTTCCAGCATCAGGTGGAAGAAGCGACCGAACATTGCTGCGTCGCTGGCCATCACGTCGTCGAAGGTGACGATGTCGTCGGCGCCGCTGAAGTACAGACCGAACATGCCGCCGGCCTGAGTGGTCACGAACGGGATGCCGGCGGCATCGGCGCGCTGTTGCAGACCGTCGAGCATGCGCGCGGTGTAGTCGGTCAATTCGGCGTGGAAACCCGGGCGGCTGATCAGACGCAAGGTCGTCAGGCCGGCAGCCATCGCCAGCGGATTACCCGACAACGTACCGGCCTGATACACCGGACCGAGCGGGGCGATGCGCTGCATGATTTCGCGTTTGCCACCGAAGCAGCCCACCGGCATGCCGCCGCCGATGATCTTGCCGAACGTGGTCAGGTCCGGCGTCACGCCGTAGTGCGCCTGGGCACCGCCGAGGGCGACGCGGAAACCGGTCATCACTTCGTCGAAAATCAACACCACGCCGTGCTTATCACACAGCGAACGCAGGCCTTCGAGGAAGCCCGGCGCTGGCGGCACGCAGTTCATGTTGCCGGCGACCGGTTCGACGATGATGCACGCCACGTCCTCGCCCACTTCGGCGAGCATCGTTTCAACTGCGTCGATGTCGTTGAACGGCAGGGTCAGGGTGTGTTTGGCAAATGCCGCTGGCACGCCGGCCGAGCTCGGTACGCCCTGGGTCAGAGCGCCGGAACCGGCCTTGACCAGCAGGCTGTCGGAGTGGCCGTGGTAGCAGCCTTCGAATTTGATGATGCTGTCGCGACCGGTGTAACCACGGGCCAGACGGATCGCGCTCATGGTCGCTTCGGTGCCGGAGCTGACCATGCGCACCATGTCCATCGACGGCACAAGCGAGCAGACCAGATCGGCCATCTCGGTTTCCATCGACGTCGGTGCGCCGTAGGACAGGCCGTGTTGCAGCTGATTGCGCACCGCGTCGAGCACGTCCGGATGGCTGTGGCCGAGGATCATCGGCCCCCACGAACCCACGTAATCGACATAGCGCTTGTCATCTTCGTCGGTGACGTAAGCGCCTTCGGCGTGTTTGAAGAACAGCGGGGTGCCGCCAACGCTCTTGAACGCGCGCACCGGCGAGTTGACGCCGCCGGGAATGTGTTTCTGAGCATTGGCAAACAGGGTTTCGGAACGAGACATGATCGGGCTCTCAAATCAGATTTTCAGAAGTTCGTTGAAGGCGCGGGCGCGGCGGGTCACTTCGGCGCTGCTCTCGGCGCCGAACAAACCGTGGATCACGGCGAGCAGATCGACACCGTGCTCGACCAGTGGCGCGGCGTTATCGAGGGTGATCCCGCCAATCGCGCAGACCGGCAAGTGCAGCGTGCGCTTGGCTTCGTCGAGCAAGTCGAGGCTGCAGCTTGGTGCACCGGGTTTGGTGGTGGAATTGAAGAAGCGGCCGAAGGCGACATAACTCGCACCTTCTTTAGCGGCTTGCTCGGCCAGGGCGATTTGCCCGTGACAAGTCGAACCGATGATCGCTTTCGAGCCGAGCAGCGCGCGGGTCGGCGACAGCGGGCCGTCGGTCTGGCCCAAGTGCACGCCGACGTTGAGGCGCGCGGCCAGTTCGGCGTCATCGTTGATGATCAGCTGCGTCTTGTAGCGCTCGCACAAGTTGCGCAGCGTTTCGGCCTCGCGCAGACGGCGGGCCTCGTCGCTGCTCTTGTCGCGGTATTGCAGCAGGGTGACGCCGCCGTCGAGCGCCGCCTCCACGTAAGACAGAAACTTGCCGGCCAGCAACTGGCTGTCGGTAATGGCATACAGGCCACGTAGTTTCATCGGGCAGACCTCACGACGTTACGAGCAGAAATCCAGCGGCAGGCGACGCGGCACGAACTGGCCTTTGCCCAGTTGTTCGGCATCGCGCAAAGTGCGCCAGGTGTAATCCAGCGCACTGCGCACGGCACTGGCCAGGTGTTCGCCCTGAGCCAGGCGACCGGCGAGGGCGCTGGCCAGCGTACAACCGGAGCCGTGATAGCTGCCCGGCAGGCGCTGGCAGATAAAGGTTTCGCGCAGGCCGTCGCGGCTGTACACGCGGTTGTGGATTTCAGTTTCGTCGCCATGGCCGCCGGTGATCAGCAGGTTTTTGACGAATGGCAGGAGTTTTTCTGCGCACTCGTCGGCTGTGCCTTCAGGCAGTTCGGCGAGGATGCGCGCTTCAGGAAGATTGGGCGTGGCAATGATCGACAGCGGCAGCAGACGCTCGCGCATCGCATAGCCGACCTCGTCCTTGCCCAGGCGTCCGCCGCCGCCGGCACGCAGCACCGGGTCGCAGACCACCGGCAGATGCGGGTGCGCCGAGAGCAGTTCGACGACCGTGTCGACCATCTCCAGCGAACCGAGCATGCCCAGTTTCACTGCGGCGACTTCGGAGTCGTTGAGCACGGCGTTGGCCTGGGCCAGTACCCATTCACGGTCGAGGACGCGGAAGTCAGTGACGTTGACGGTGTCTTGCACGGTCAGGGCGGTGACGGCCGGAGCCGCATGGCAACCCTGCGCGAGCAAGGCTTCGATATCTGCCTGCAAGCCGGCGCCCCCACTGGGGTCGTGGCCGGAGAGACAGAGGACAACGGGGCGGGAGCTGTAGATATTCATGGTGCGCGAGCTTACCACCAAAGCTGATTTTGGGGTTCAGTACTCACGGTGTTTGCGAGCAGATTGTCGGACAACCCCGCAGTCTTTATTTGGAGCACATTTGTGGCGAGGGGATTTATCCCCGTTGGGCTGCGAAGCGGCCCCAAACCCTGCAATCCGGTTCTTTCTGACACACCTCGCTGGATGGACTTGCGACTGCTTCGCAGCCGAACGGGGATAAATCCCCTCGCCACAATTGGTCATCTATCAAGGAGGCTGTCGTCGCGAGTTGACCAACCCAACAGCTCTATCTCGGTGCTTTGCCCTGGAACGCCCGTTCTAGAGCCGTTGTAGGAAAAATTTCCATGGTGCTCAATGGCCATCAACGGCTATGCTAGGCTGGATCCAAACAATCACAGGTAATACCGGTTTTACGTCTACTCAAAGGGAATGGGGGGCTTCCTGACACAACCGGACGAGCCACGCTGGGGCTTCAATGCGCTATTTGCTGATGTTGCTGTTCTGCTTGCCCCTCATGGCGAGCGCTGTCGAATTCGACGAATTCACCCAAAGCCTGCCACTGGGCCGATCGCTGCAAGTGTTCGAAGACCCGAGCGGTCAGGCGACGATTGCCGACGTCCGCGCGCAAGACGCCGCCGGCCAGTTCAAAGCCCACGACAAAGCCACGCTCAACGCCGGTTACTCGCGTTCGGCGTTCTGGCTGAAGATCGACCTGCATTACCGCCCGAGCAACCCGGCCGCCCAGCGCACCTGGTTGCTGGAACTGGCGTATCCGCCGCTTGATCACCTCGACCTGTACTTGCCTGACACCAGCGGCGAATACCGACTGGTGCGCCAGACCGGCGATGCCTTGCCTTTCGCCAGTCGCGAGATCCGCCAGAACAACTACCTGTTCGACCTTCCCTTCAAACCGGATCAACAGCAGACGCTGTACCTGCGCCTGGCCAGCGAAGGCTCGATCCAGGCGCCGGTGACGTTGTGGTCGAGCAGCGCATACCTCGAAGACCAGCCGGTGCGCCTGTACGTACTCGGCATCATTTATGGCGTGCTGCTGGGGATGCTGGTCTACAACCTGTTCATCTACCTGAGCGTGCGCGACACCAGTTACCTCTATTACATCTTCTATATCGGCTCGTTCGGCCTCTATCAATTGTCGGTCAATGGCGCGGCGGTCGAGTATTTCTGGCCGGACAACCCATGGTGGGCAAACGCCGCGACACCGTTCTTCATCGGTTGCGCCGGACTGTTCGGCAGCCAGTTCGCTCGTAGTTTCCTGCAGACCAAGACCCACAGCCCCTGGCTGGATCGCTTGCTGATCGGCCTGATTGCCTTCAGTGCGCTGGTGATCGGCCTGTCGCTGATGACCAGTTACGCCCTGGCCCTGCGCCTGGCGACCACACTGGCGCTGACCTTCACCGTGGTGATCTTTGCCGCCGGGATTCTTGCCTGGTGGCGCGGCCTGCGTGTGGCGCGTTACTTCATCATCGCCTGGTCGGCATTCCTGCTCGGCGGCATCGTCAATACGCTGATGGTGCTGGGCCTGCTGCCCAACGTGTTCCTGACCATGTACGCCAGCCAGATCGGCTCGGCCATCGAGGTGGCGCTGCTGTCGCTGGCGCTGGCCGATCGCATCAACGCCATGCGCGAACAACAGGCGCAGACCTTGTTCGACGCCGGGCAGAAACTCGAAGTGCTCAACCAGCAACTGGCCCACAGCAACAAGCTCAAGGACGAATTCCTCGCCACGCTGACCCACGAACTGCGCACGCCGATGAATGGGGTGATCGGTTCGCTGGAGCTGATGCAGACCGTCGACCTCGATCCCGAGCTTGAGCAATATCAACAAACCGCCGCCGGTTCTGCTCGCGACATGATGCGCATGGTCAATGGCATCCTCACGCTCACTGAATTGCAGGCCGGCAAACTCAAGGCGACGCCGGGCAGTTTCAGCCTGCGCGCAGTGGTCGAGGCGTTGCGCGTGCAGTTCGAAGGTAATGCAGCGAGCAAGTCGCTGGACTTCAAGGTCGAGGTGCTGCCGACCCTGCCGGATCGCTTGCTCGGCGACAGCGCGAAACTGGCGCAGTGCCTGGAATGCCTGCTGGACAATGCGATCAAGTTCACCCGCGTCGGCGGGCTGGCGTTGCGCGTTACAGGGCGGCCGTCGGCGGATGAGCGCATGGGGCTATCGTTCGCGGTGATCGACACCGGTATCGGTTTCACTGATCTGGGCGAGGCGACCCTGTATCAGCGTTTCTTCCAGCTCGATGGTTCGATGACTCGCGAATACGGCGGCCTGGGGGTGGGGCTGGCGATCTGTCGGCAGCTGGTCGAATTGCTCGGCGGCAAACTCACCCATCGTTCCGAGCCGGGACGCGGCAGCCGCTTCCAGCTCGATGTCGAATTCGAACTGCCGGTGATCGAAGCGCCTGCGGATCAGCCGACCCGCGATTGCATTCGTGCGCCGCAGGACTGCACGGTGCTGCTGGTGGACGACAACAGCGTCAATCAACTGGTCATGCGTGGCATGTTGCTCAAGCTCGGTTTCCGCGTGCGCAGCGCTGACAACGGCGCCGCCGCGCTGGACTGCCTGCAACGGGAAAGCTTCGATGCGGTGCTGATCGATTGCCAGTTGCCCCGCCACGAAGGCGCATCGCTGTGCTGCCAGATCCATGCATTGCCGGGCTGTGCGCACTTGCCGGTATTCATGCTGGCGCTGGGTGCGGATCGCGAGCAATGCGCCCCGGGCGCGCCTATCGACTATCTGCACAAACCGGTCAAATTCGAGGATCTGCAGGCTGCATTACAGCGCCGCGTGCTCAGTTGCTGATGGGGTAAAAGCGCCGCAAAAACGGCGTCTATGACACTTTGTTCAAAAAAGCACCAGTGCTTAACTGGTGCCATTGCTGAACACGGAGCGCCGTCATGAACCTGCATCAGTTCGCCGAAACCCACGAAGTCACCAATCAGCCGCCGTCGCTGGATGGCACCAACCTGTACCGCATCGACCTGCCGCTGCAAGAGTGGTCGCGGCGTTTTGGCGCCGATTGGGCCGAGTCGCGCATCGATGCCTATGGCGCACTCGCGGGTGGGCCTTTGATGGAAGCGGGGTTTCTCGCCAACCAGAACAAACCGGTGTTTGCCAGCCATGATCGCTACGGTCACCGCATCGATCTGGTCGAATTTCACCCTGCCTACCACGAGCTGATGCGCACGGCGATCGAGCATGGCCTGACCTCGCTGCCGTGGGCGCACCCGCAGGACGGCGCACATGTCGCCCGCGCGTCGATGACCTATCTGCACAGCCAGGCCGAGGCCGGCAGCGGTTGCCCGTTGACCATGACCTTCGCCAGCGTGCCGGCCCTGCGCTTGCAGCCGGAGCTGGCCGAACAGTGGCTGCCGAAAGTCCTCGCCACCGAATACGATCCGCGCAACGTCGGCATGGCGCACAAGGCTGGCGTGATCATCGGTATGGCGATGACCGAGAAGCAGGGCGGCACCGATGTCCGCGCCAACACCACCAAGGCTTATCCGGTCGGCGCCAGCGGCCCGGGTCAGGCCTATGAACTGGTCGGGCACAAGTGGTTCTGCTCGGCGCCGATGTGCGACGCCTTCCTGACATTGGCGCAAACCGACAAGGGCTTGAGTTGCTTCCTGCTGCCGCGCCATCGCCCGGACGACACGCGCAATCAGTTCTACATCCAGCGTCTGAAAAACAAACTCGGCAACCAGTCCAACGCCTCCAGCGAAGTGGAGTTTCGTGGCGCACTGGCATGGATGATCGGCGAAGAAGGGCGCGGCGTGCCAACCATTATCGAGATGGTCGCCATGACCCGTTTCGATTGCATGGTCGGCTCCAGCTCGCTGATGCGCCAGGCGCTGACCCAGGCCAGTCATCACTGCGCGCACCGCAAGGTCGGCGGCAAATTGCTCAGCGAGCAGCCGCTGATGCAAAACGTGCTGGCCGATCTGGCGCTGGAGAGCGAAGCGGCGCTGGCCCTGAGTCTGCGCATGGGCAAGGCGCTCGATCATCTGGATGATCGCCACGAAGCGCAATTCGCGCGGCTGGTGACGGCGGTGGGCAAATACTGGATCTGCAAACGTGCGCCAGGAATGATCAACGAAGCCGCCGAATGCATGGGCGGCGCCGGTTATGTCGAAGACAGCATCCTGCCGCGTCTGTACCGCGAAGCGCCGGTGAATTCGACGTGGGAAGGGTCGGGGAATGTGCAATGTCTCGACGTGCTGCGCGCATTGTCAAAAGAACCGGGCGTGCTCGATGTGCTGTTCAGCGAACTGGGCGACGGCCATGGCGACAAGCGTCTGGCTGCGCATATCCAGCAGTTGCAGGCGCAGTTCAAGGACACCAGTGATATTCAGTATCGGGCGCGGCAACTGACTGAAGACATCGCGCTTGGGTTGCAGGCCAAGCTTCTGTTGGAGGCGGGGAATTCAGCCGTAAGCGATGCTTTCATTGCCAGCCGTCTGAGCGGTGGCGGTGGCGTCTACGGCGGGTTGCCGCGTGGGCTGGACGTTGAAGCGATCGTCGCACGCTCGACCCCTCAGCTTTTCTGACCCACGTCATATCCCCCCTGTGGGAGCGAGCCTGCTCGCGAAAGCGGTGTGTCAGTCGACATCTTTATTGGATGATCCACCGCATTCGCGAGCAGGCTCGCTCCCACAGAGGACATCATTGGTCTGCAGATTTAAGTGTCGCCACAACGCCACTGTTCCCGTGCGTCCACGATGCAGGCAAGATGAAGCTCTGCAAGTCAGAACACAGGAAGCTGATCGTGACCGAAGCGTTTATTGTCGTTCAAACCGCCGAACAAGCCGTGGATCGTCTGGCCGAGCTGCATGAGCGGGCCACCACTGCGCTGAATTCTGCCCTCAAGCGTTACCTCAAGGACCGCGTCGAGCCCGACGCCGAACAGCGTGCCCTGTTTCGTTATCCCGAACTGCGTCTGACCTACCACTGCCAGGGCGAAGTGCCGCAGACCACCCGCGCTTACGCCAAGGTGCAGTTGCCCGGTACTTACAGCGTCACCGTCACCCACCCGGCGGCGTTTCGCAAATACCTGCTTGAACAACTGACGCCGTTGATGCACGACTTCACCGTGACCGTCGAAGTCGGCGTCAGCCAGCAGAACATTCCGTATCCGTACGTGGTCGAGCAGGGCGATGAACTGGCCGGTTCCGGCGTCACTGCGGCGGTGCTGGCGCGGGTGTTCCCGAGTACCGATCTGTCCGCCGCTACCGATGGCATTGCCGACGGTCTCTACGACTGGGAAAACACCGATCCGCTGCCACTGGCACTGTTCGATGCGGCGCGCGTGGACTTCTCGCTGCGCCGTCTGGTGCATTACACCGGCAGTGACTGGCGCCATGTGCAGCCGTGGATTCTGCTGACCAACTATCACCGCTACGTCGACCAGTTCATCGTTCATGGTCTGGAGCAGTTGCGCCGCGACCCGCGTTTCGTGCGCATGGTCCTGCCGGGCAACGTGATCATCGAGAAGAGCATGGACCACGGCGAAGCCTCGGCGATTGCCGCCGGTGTGGTCTGGCACCGTTACCAGATGCCGGCCTATCACCTGATCGCCAGCGACGGCCACGGCGTCACGCTGGTGAACATCGGTGTCGGCCCTTCCAACGCCAAGAACATCACCGATCACCTGGCGGTGCTGCGTCCGCATTGCTGGCTGATGATCGGCCACTGCGGTGGCCTGCGTCAGTCGCAGACCATCGGCGATTACGTGCTGGCCCACGCCTACATGCGCCGCGACGGCATTCTTGATCGTGTGGTGCCGCCGAATATTCCCATCCCGGCACTGGCCGAAGTGCAGCTTGCTCTGCAGCAGGCGGCGGCGAATGTCACCGGCGAGAAGGGCGACGACCTGAAAAAACGCCTGCGCACCGGCACGGTCCTGACCTACGACGACCGCAACTGGGAACTGCGCTGGGCTCAGGAGCGGCCGCTGATCAACCTGTCCCGCGCGGTTGCGGTGGACATGGAAAGCGGCACGATTGCAGCGCAGGGTTATCGCTTGCGGGTGCCGTACGGCACGCTGCTCTGTGTCTCGGACAAACCGCTGCACAGCGAAATCAAACTGCCGGGCTCGGCCAACGCCTTCTATGAGCGCGCGGTCAGCCAGCATTTGAAAATCGGCATCGAAGCGGTGGATCTGCTGCGTACCGAACTCAACTCGCTGCACTCGCGCAAGTTGCGCAGCTTCGACGAGCCACCATTCCGTTAACGGTTAGTCGTGGTCATTTGGCGGTCGGGGCACTAGCATTGTCAGCCCTGATCGCTAAATGTTCTGTCTCTTATGTCCCGTCCCCCGCGTCCACCTTCCCGCCGTCCCGGTGTGAAACCTCAGTCTTCTGCCCCGCGCCGTGTTGCCAAGGCACCACCGGCCGAGCCGAAACTGATCCTGTTCAACAAACCCTTCGATGTGCTGACGCAGTTCAGCGACGGTGAAGGGCGGGCGACACTCAAGGATTACATCGATGTGCCAGGGATTTACCCGGCCGGACGTCTGGATCGCGACAGCGAAGGTTTGTTGCTGCTGACCAACGACGGCCAGTTGCAGGCGCGCATCGCCGATCCGAAACACAAACTGGCGAAGACCTATTGGGTGCAGGTGGAGGGCGAGCCGACGGCTGAGCAGTTGCAGCGCCTGCGTGATGGCGTCGAGCTGAATGACGGCATGACTCTGCCCGCCCAAGCGCGGCAACTGGCTGAGCCGCAGTTGTGGCCGCGCAATCCGCCTGTACGCTTTCGCGCGACCATACCGACTTCATGGCTGGAACTGGTGATTCGCGAAGGGCGCAACCGTCAGGTGCGGCGCATGACGGCGGCCGTCGGGCTGCCGACGTTGCGTCTGGTGCGAGTCAGGATTGGTGACTGGACCCTTGAAGGGCTGGATCAGGGCCAGTGGCGGGAAGTGCCGGCGCGCTTATAAGGCGCCGGATTCGATCAGGCCGATCACCACACTCTTGATGATGAACGCGGCCACGCCCAGGCCCAGCACGAAAAACAGAATGAACGAGCCGAACCGCCCGGCCTTGGACTTCTTCGCCAGATCCCAGACGATGAAACCCATGAAAATGATCAGGATGCTGACCAGACCGGTCATCATCCACTCTTCGAACAGTGCTGGATCCATTGGCGATCTCCGGCGCGGACAGGGCTGAAAGGGCGGCGGCGAGTATACGCCATGGTCGGTGGGGTGGCATTGATCTGGGTCTGATCCGCAATTGTTGCCCTCACCCTAACCCTCTCCCGGAGGGAGAGGGGACTGACCGAGGTGTCTGGCGTCTTACATCGACCTGAAATATCGAGTCGCTTATGGATTCACAACAGAACTTTCAGGTCGGCGTACTTCTAGAGCATCTCTAGGTCGGCTCCCTCTCCCTCCGGGAGAGGGGATTGACCGAGGTGTCTGGCGTCTTACATCGACCTGAAATATCGAGTCGATTATGGATTCACAACAGAACTTTCAGGTCGGCGTACTTCTAGAGCATCTCTAGGTCGGCTCCCTCTCCCTCCGGGAGAGGGGACTGACCGAGGTGTCTGGCGTCTTACATCGACCTGAAATATCGAGTCGATTATGGATTCACAACAGAACTTTCAGGTCGGCGTACTTCTAGAGCATCTCTCGGTCGGCTCCCTCTCCCTCCGGGAGAGGGGACTGACCGAGGCGTCTGGCGTCTTACATCGACCTGAAATATCGAGTCGATTATGGATTCACAACAGAACTTTCAGGTCGGCGTACTTCTAGAGCATCTCTAGGTCGGCTCCCTCTCCCTCCGGGAGAGGGGACTGACCGAGGTGTCTGGCGTCTTACATCGACCTGAATATCGAGTCGATTATGGATTCACAACAGAACTTTCAGGTCGGCGTGCTTCTAGAACATCTCTCGGCCGGCTCCCTCTCCCTCCGGGAGAGGGCTGGGGTGAGGGGCTTTTGCTTAGCTACGCAAATGAGTCAGCGGCAATTCAGTACTGTTCAAAACCTGATTCAGCACAAAACTCGACCGCACGCTGGTGACCCCCTCGATCCGGGTCAGATGCCCCAACAGCAACTTTTGATAGTGATCCATATCCGGCACCACCACTTTCAACTGGTAGTCGGCATCCACTCCGGTCACCAGACTGCATTCCAGCACTTGCGGCAACGTGCGGATTGCCGCCTCGAAATTCTCGAAGCGCTCGGGGGTGTGCCGGTCCATGCCGATCAGTACATACGCCGTCAGGCTCAAGCCGAGCATCTTGCGATCGAGCAGCGCCACCTGGCGCGAGATATAGCCATCGTCTTCCAGCTGCTTGACCCGGCGCGAGCAAGGCGAGGGCGACAGACCGATGCGTTCGGCCAGTTCCTGGTTGGAGATACGGGCGTCGCGCTGCAATTCCGCCAAAATACTCAGGTCATACCGGTCAAGTTTGCTCATCAATCTGTCCTTGGTCGTAACTATTGCGGCAGATTATCTATCCAGGGTTAAAAATTGCGCAAGCGGTGTTTAATTGAGCAATTTTCGCAATCCTGTGTCGCAGCCTCAGGCTTATTCTTAACACCAGAATCACTGCTCGGTAACACAGTCCACGCGGCCCGCCCAATCAGGCCCGCCGAGGCCGCCACCCCCACCGGGGATGTGCCGGCCCCCGAGCTGCACACTGCCCAGAAGACAGCGTGAGGTGAGCCGACGTCAAAAGCGTCGAGCCAGGACGAAGTTCTCCAGAAGGGAGGCCGACGGGTCTCCCTTTTTTCTTGCCTGCGATTTCATGTTGGCGCCTCAATAAATAAGTCGCGCGACTGATAACCTGTTGCAGAACCCGATGGGGCTGTTTCGAGTCTCAGCAACAAGCCCTGCCAACGACAGGCTCCCACAGTGAGGAAAAGCATGAATTCGCGCATCTGGCGTCTGGCCGGTGTTGGTTTGCTGTGTGTGGGTGTCAGTGCGCAAGCGCTGGCCGATGAGCCGCAGAATCGCGGGCCGGGCAACGGGCCGCAGAACGACGGGATTATCCGTGGCGACAACAGCCGTCAGTTCGAGCACAACGGCCAGCCGCATAACAATGACGGTCAATGGCAGAACCGCAACCGTGTCGATGATCGTCCAGAACCGCCTCGCCAGCCGGGCAACAACCTGCCGATCCAGCCGCGACCCGACGCCGTGCACCAGACTCAGGAGCCGCGTCAGGGTTACTACCGCGACGAGCGCCCGCAGAACGGTTACCACAATCAGCAATGGCAGACGCGGCCACGTCCCGATGACAACCGCTGGCCGGGACGGCCGAACGGTCATGGCAATGGCTGGGGGCCTGGCCCACAATATCGTCCGGGCCATGTGATCGATCGTTTCCCGGATCGTGATTACCGCGTGCCGTATCGCGGTCAGGATTACTTCTATTCCGGCGGCTACTGGTATCGCCCGCAAGGCCCGCGTTACATCGTCGTGCAGCCGCCGCGCGGGATCCGCATCCAGTATTTGCCGGATTACGCCCGTGAAGTGTGGATCGGCGGCTCGCTGCTGTTCCTCGCCGCCGGCTCGTATTACGCCTATCAAGAGGCAACGCAGGATTACGTGGTCGTCGAGCCGCCGCTGCAGCAACCGCCGCAACCGCAATCTCAAGGCTATGACGTCGAAGCCTACCCGGCCAACGGCCAGTCACCGCAGCAGGTGCAGCAGGACGGTTACCAGTGCTCGCAGTACGCTGTGCAGCAAAGCGGTTTCGACCCGCGCACCGCGACCTACCAACCGGCGCCCGAGGTGGTTCAGGCTTATCGCCAGGCGCAGGGCAACTGCCTGAGCAGTCGCGGTTACCAAGTCAATTATTGAGTGCGGGCGGCGAGCACCACTTCCTGTGGGTCGGCGTGCACCAGCACTTCGGCCTTCGGATAAGCCCTGTGAATCGCCGCCGCCGCTTGATCGCTGATGCCATGGGCGACTGACAGGGTCAGTTCGCCCGGCAATTCCAGGTGCAATTGCACGAACCAGTGGTTGCCCGAGATCCGCGTGCGCAAGTCATGCGCACCGAGCACCCCCGGCACGCTGCACGCCAGCTCAAGCATGTGCTGGCTGACATCGGTCGGCAACTCCTCGTCCATCAACACCGAAAAACTTTCCCGGGCGATCTGGATCGCACTCCAGAAAATGTACACGGCGATTCCCAGCCCGAACCACGCGTCCAGTTGTGCAAAACCCATCCCGGCCAACACCAGCGCGATCAGGATGCTGCCGTTGAGCAGCAGGTCCGAACGGTAATGCAGCGAGTCGGCACGCACGGCGTTGGAGCCGGTCTGCTTGATCACCCGGTGCTGCAACATCAGCAGCGCCGCGGTCAGCAGCAGGGAAAAAACGATCACACCGATGCTCAGCCACGGCGCGCCAAGCGGCTCTGGTTTCTGCAAGCGCTCGTAGGCCTGAAACGCGATCAACACCGCGCTGCCACCAATGAACAACGCCTGGGCCATGCCCGCCAACGATTCGGCTTTGCCGTGGCCATAACGGTGATCGTCATCCGCCGGGCGCAAGGCGTAATGCACCGCCAGCAGATTGAGCATCGAGGTGACGCCATCCAGCGCCGAGTCGGTGAGGCCGGCGAGCATGCTCACCGATCCGCTGAGCCACCAGGCAATCGCTTTGGCGATGATCAGCGTGCACGCGACCGCCACCGAGGCGCGGGTCGCCAGCCGCAGCAGGCGGGCGTGTTCGGGGCTGGAGGTCATTGAACGTCCTTATTCAAGCGGCGGGTTGCAGGCCGAACATCGCCAGTTGCTGAGTGCTGCCCTTGTGCTGGATCAGGCGCGGGTCGTCGAGAGGAAAGTCTTTACCCAGTTCGCTCTCGAGAATCGCCTGCAACTTGTGATTGTCGACCTGACCGTCCGGGCCGATGGCTTGCTTGAGCTTGGCCGGATCGATCTGCGCGGTGTGGCCCGGTTCGAAATAGATCGCCCCAGTGGCGAAGTCGACGGCAAACGCGATCAGCCCGGGAATGATGTAGAACAGCAGGCCGACGGCATCGAGCACGGCAATCGCCGGGTCGATCTTGCCGTCGATCTGGCCACGGCGGTCCGGGTAGAAAATCGAACCGCACGCCGTGAGTTGCGTGAGCAGAGTGGTGACCAGAACACCGCCGATCAGGCGAGAGGGTAAGCGCATGGAAATGTCTCCTGAGTCATCAAATAACGAAGCTTCGTCTTGTGAAGTTAAGACCCTGACGAACGTCAGACAGTTCGTCGTTATACTCGCCGCTCTGTTTGGGAGCCAGCATGATTTCTTTGCCGATCGACGATGTTTTACCCGCCCTGCGTGAAGCCCTTGCGTCACGCAACGAAGCCGTGCTCGAAGCACCGCCCGGCGCCGGTAAGACCACCCGCGTGCCCTTGGCCTTGCTCAACGAAGCCTGGCTGGCCGGGCAGACCATCGTCATGCTCGAACCACGGCGTCTGGCCGCGCGCGCAGCGGCGGAACGTTTGGCCAGCGAGCTCGGCGAGCAGGTCGGTGAAACCGTCGGCTATCGCATCCGCCTCGACAGCAAAGTCGGCCCGAAGACGCGTATCGAAGTGGTCACCGAAGGCATTCTCACCCGGCGCTTGCAGGACGACCCGGCGCTGGAGGGTGTGGGCTTACTGATCTTCGACGAATTTCATGAACGCAGTCTCGACGCCGATCTGGCGCTGGCCCTCAGTCTGAACGGTCGCGAGCTGTTTCGCGCTGAACAGCCGCTGAAGATTCTGCTGATGTCGGCCACCCTCGAAGGCGAGCGCCTGGCGGGCTTGCTCGATGACGCGCCGATCCTGCGCAGCGAAGGCCGCATGTACCCGGTGACGATGCGCTGGGGCCGGCCGTTTCAGCCAGGCGAATACATCGACCAGCGCGTTACCCAAACCGTGCTCGAAGCGCTGCACGACGAGACCGGCAGCCTGTTGGTGTTCTTGCCGGGACAGGCGGAGATCCGTCGCGTGCATCAGCAATTGGCCGACGCAATCGGCGAGCGCAAAGACGTTTTGCTGTGCCCGTTGCACGGTGAACTCGACCTCAATGCGCAACGCGCGGCAATCGATCCGGCGCCGCCCGGTCAGCGCAAAGTGGTGCTGGCAACCAACATCGCCGAGACCAGCCTGACCATCAACGGCGTGCGCGTGGTCATCGATGCCGGGCTGGCGCGGGTGCCGCGTTTCGACCCGGGCAGCGGCATGACCCGCCTTGACACTCAACGCATCTCCAAGGCCAGCGCCACCCAGCGTGCCGGCCGCGCCGGGCGATTGGAGCCGGGCGTGTGTTATCGCCTGTGGTCACAGGATCAGCACGAACAGCTGGCGGCCTATGGCAGCGCGGAAATTCTCTCGGCGGATCTGGCCAGCCTCGCTTTGCAGCTGGGGCGCTGGGGCGTGACCCCGGGCGAACTGGTCTGGCTGGATGTGCCGCCAGCGGCCGCGTATGCGCAAGCGCAGGATCTGCTGCAACGGCTCGGCGCCTTGCACGGCGACACGCTGACGGCCCACGGCCAGGCGATGGCTGAATTGCCGGCGCATCCGCGCATTGCGCATTTGCTGTTGCGCGGTCAGGCATTGGGGCTGGCGGCGATGGCCTGCGATGTGGCGGCGCTGCTCGGCGAGCGCGATATCCTGCGCGGCGCTGGCGCGGATCTGCACAGCCGATTGGTCCTGCTTTCTGGCCAAGAACGTGCCGGTCGTGGGGCGCAGGGCGGGGTGCAACGTGCCCGGCAATTGGCTCGGCAATATCGCGGCTATCTGCGCGGCAAGCCGAGCGAACCGGTAAACGATCCCGAGCATCCACGCTGGCTCGGCGCGCTATTGGCGCTGGCCTACCCGGATCGCGTCGCCCAGCAACGGCGTGCCGGGGGGGCCGAATACCGCTTGGCCAGCGGTCGCGCCGCGCTGTTCGCTGAGGCCGACAGCTTGATGAAGCATGAGTGGATTGTCATCGCCGACCTCGGCAGCCGTCAGGGCCAGCGCGAAGAACGCATCTATCTGGCGGCGGATTTCGATCCGGCGCTGTTCGATTCGGTGCTCGCCGAGCAAGTGCGCAGCGTCGACCAACTCGATTGGGATGAACGCGAAGGCGTGCTGCGTGCCGAGCGCCAGCGCAAGGTCGGCGAGCTGATTCTCAGCCGCGAACCGTTGACCGGTCTGGATGAAAACGCGCGCAGTCAGGCCCTGGTCAATCTGGTGCGACGCAAGGGTCTGGAGCTGCTGCCATGGACGCCAGAACTGCGCCAGTGGCAGGCGCGGGTGGCGCTGCTGCGTCAGCTCGATCTGAACACTCAGGACGACAGCCAATGGCCGGATGTCAGCGATGCAGCGCTGCTCAATACCCTGGAAGACTGGTTGCTGCCGTATCTGGGCAAGGTCTCGCGGCTGAGCCATTTCGCCAACCTCGACCTGTCGAGCATCGTGCGCAATCTGCTGCCGTGGCCGCTGCCACAGAAACTCGACGAGCTGGCGCCGCATCATTTGAGCGTGCCGTCGGGTTCATCGATTCGTCTGGATTACAGCGAACATCCACCGATTCTCGCGGTGCGTTTGCAAGAGCTGTTTGGTCTGGCCGATACGCCACGGATCGCCGGCGGCCGGCAAGTGGTCAAGCTGCATCTGCTGTCGCCAGCGCGGCGACCGGTGCAGGTCACGCAGGACCTGGCCAACTTCTGGCGCAGCACCTATGCCGAGGTGAAGAAGGATCTGAAGGGGCGTTATCCGAAGCATTATTGGCCGGACGATCCTTTGATCGCCGAAGCCACGGCGCGGGCGAGACCACGGGGCACCTGACCCGCAATGGCTGCGTGCCATTAGCCCATCCGTGCTAATTGCCCTTGGTTGTTCAGGCTCGCAAAATCGCCGCCTGAACAATAACAAGCCTTGTTGCCTGACAACTTGCGCCCAAGGAACGGAACTGCCCATGAGCTCTTTCTTCAAGTTCAAGAAGTTGATCTTCTTGTCGGCTGCGCTGCTGGCCGCCTCTGATCCGGCAATGGCCGAAGAGTCCAACCCGATTGGCGACTGGTGGATTATCTACGGCAACGGCGTGCCCCAGAAAAACATCATGTACGTCGCTGATGCCACCTCGGTCGTGCCTTCGCAGAAAACCAAAGGCGCGACCATGGTCGCAGTGACCCTGGTGTATGAAGAGCCGGGCAAACCGATGATCGACGTCTACAACCTCGAAGCCCAATGCTCTACGGGCAAGGTGCGTTTTATCAATGGCCAGTCCATCGAGCGTCTTGCCTACACCATGCGTCATCTGAAAGTTGCCAATCAATGGCAGGCCCCCAAAGAGTTCTGGGTCCAGCAAGCGCTGAAGTTTGCCTGCGCCCCTGGCAGTCGCGCCAAAAACGACATGGCCGCAGTGGGCAAGATGGAATACCTGCAGATGATCGAGATGCTGCAGCAGATGTTCTTCAAGCTCGCGCCGATTCAGCAAAAGAGCCAGATGATGGACAACATCGACAGCCTGCTCGAACTGAAGAAATAAGCCGGGGCATCCAATGACTTACACACGTTTGTGGCTGGCAACCCTGGTGGCAGGATTGCTCTTGAGCGGTTGTGGCACTATCGCGCAGAGCCGCTGGGAAGGCCGCGATCTCCAGGAAGCACTGGACCTGTTCGGCACGCCTGATTCGATGAAAAAAGAAATTGGCCCAAATGGCGAACCCTTGGCCGTGCTGACCTGGTACAAGTCCGCGAGCTGGACCACCACCGAAGCGGCTGGCACTTCGATGACCCATACCGGCAACGGCATGGTGTACACCGAGCATTATCAGCAAGTTGGGCACAGTTCCGATTGCAAATTGCAGGCGAAGATCGATCAACAGAAGAAGATTGCACAGTTCCTGATCGAGGACGGGCGAATCCTGCATGGCAAGTGCCTGGGCGTCCGGTTTGTCCCCGGTTACATTCCGCCCGGCTTCTAAGGGCAGAGCGCTCAGGGCGCAGCAGGCAGGAGGAACCGCGCAATCACCGGCATGTGGTCGGAGATGCGCAAGGTATCGTCCTGCCGCACCTGCGCTTGCACTCGTTTGAGCTTCGGGCTGTAGAACAGATAATCCACCGTGCGATCCGGGCCGTTGAGGCCGGGGTCGTTGGGGTAATGGGTCAGCCATTTGGCCCGGTCGATGCCGCCAGCCTCGTTGTTGGTCGGGATCATCGGGTACTTGTCCCACAGCAGATGCAGTTCGCTGTCGGCAGAGTAGGGCGCGCGCCGCTCGACGGGCAGGCGTCGGTACTGGCCCAGCGGCAACAGATTGAAATCGCCACCGATCAGCCAGGGCAGGCCTTGGCTTTCATATTTGTCTAGCACCTTGGCCACGGCGGCGACTTGCGCCTGCAAGTGGCCGTCCGCCTGGCTGGCGCGCTGCAAGTGGGTGTTGAACACGGTCAGTTGTCCGCCATCGCTGAGCGGCAGTTTGACTGCCAGCAAAGCGTCTTTGGGCTGGAACTGGCGGCTGATGAAGTTGCTCGGGGCCACGGGCAGTTGCAGGCGTTCGGCGTGTTCGATGCGATAGCGACTCAACGTCGCCAACTGGCGGCCGACGCTGCCGTAGATATGTGGCTCGGGAACAAAATCCGCCTTCCAGTCGAAGGCGCTGGTGCTGCACGGGTACAGATCGGCGACACGTTCCTGCAACAGCTTTAGCTGATTCTGGTAGTCGCTGGCCTTGGCGCCGTCGTCGAGCTCCTGCAACAGCACCACATCGGGTTGTTCGTCGCGGATCACCCGCGCCACTTCGTCGAGGCTGAAGGCCATGTCTTCGGCGGTCGGCGCTTCGTCGTCGCCCTGAGCCAGGTCATTCCAGAATACGTAGCGCTTGCCGGCGAGGAACTGCACGTTCCAGGTCATGACTTTCAGTGCTTGCCCGGGCACCAGCGTCGGCGCCGTGGCGTTGCAACTGACCGGCAGGGTTTCGCGGGCATCGGGGCGCCAGGTCAGGCTGAACAGCAGTACGCCGAACAGGACGACGGCAAGGATGACGAGAAGCAGGGTGTAGCGCAGCAGACGGGTCATGGCTCGGCTTATAGCGTTACAGGAAGTGGCCCCGAGCATACCTGACGGCAGCCGCGAAGCCCAAGCACGGCGCGGTCAGACCGCTCCGTTACGTTTGTCAGGCAATTCGCTGATCAGCATGAACAGGCGGAACAGCACCACACTGGTGAACAGTTGCAGAAAGCTGTGAGCGCTGTCGATCAGCCCGGCAATCAGCGGATTCTGCGGTTCGGGGTACACCGCAAGCGTCGCGCCCTTGAGCAACCACAACGGAGTCATCACGCAGAGAATGCACAGCAGGATGCGCCAGAAGTGCCCGCGCGTCAGGCGCAGGCTTTCCTTCATCGCCTGCAACGGCCCGAGGCCGCGCAGCACCAACAGGTATTCAGCGAAGGCGAGCATGACCATCAGCATCAGGCCCGGGAGGAAGTACAGCGACAGGCCCAGCAGAATCAGCAAGGTATTGAGCGCGGTCAGCACGGCGAAGCGTGGCCACAGGGTTGCGGCCATCGCCAGCAGGTCGCTGTTGCGCGGCGACTCGCCACGGCTGCGCGCATCGAGAAACAGGATCAGCGCGGCGGTGTACAGCGGATACACCAGCAGGCCGACGATGATGCTGACTCCGGCGAAGGTGTCCGGCCCGGTGGCGTGATCGACCGCCTGCTGCAAGAAAGCTTCGACGATCACCAGCGGCAGGCACAACTGCACGATGCTGCCCAGATGGCGTTTGAAAAAATACAAAGAGTCGCGCAGTACTTCGAGGGCATTCATCAGTCGGTATCGCAGGTCGAAAACAGTGGCTCACTTTAACCGATGCAACGCGGGCCGACACAAACGTAAACATTCGGTAAAGGTCATTGAAACGTTTTGTCACTGTCTCCATTACAGGAGAGCACCGCGCCCAGAGTGGGTGCGGGCACGTTATTACCGGCAATCTACGAGGTCGCCATGAACAGCGAAGAGCAAACCCTGATCGATGGACTGTTTTCCCGGCTGCAACAGGCCGAAACGGAGGCAGCCCCGCGCGACGCCCAGGCCGAGGCGCGGATCAAGGAACACCTGACGCGCCAACCGGCGGCGGGCTATTTCATGACCCAGGCGATTCTGGTGCAAGAGGCCGCGCTGAAAAGCCTCGATGAGCAGAACAAGCAACTGACCCAGCAAGTCCAGCGCCTGCAGGCCGAGCTGCAATCGGCCAAGGCCCAGAGTGGCGCTGCGGCAGCGAGCGGTGGCGGTGGCTTTCTGTCGAGCATTTTTGGTGGCGGCAATTCGCGTCCGGCGCCGAGCCAGAGCGCAGCGCCGTCGTCCTCCGGCGGCTGGCGTGAACCAGCGCCGCAGCAGAGCTACCAGGCACCGGCGCCACAACAGAGCTTCGGCGCCGCGCCACCCAACTATGCGCAGCAGGCAGCCCCGGCGGCGGGCAACAGCTTCCTCGGCGGCGCGCTGAAAACCGCCGCTGGCGTGGCCGGCGGTGTGATGCTGGCGCAGGGCATCAGCAGCCTGTTCCACCACAATCAGCAACCGGAAGAAATCGTCGAGGTCATCAAGGAAGAACCGGCGCAGGTCGCCGACCAGAGCAACAACGGCTGGGGCGATGATCAGCGCGTGGCGGACAACGGCTTCTCTGGCAATGACCAGGGCGGTTTCAGCGACGCCGATTACAGCAGCGACAATTCGTCGTTCTTCGATGACGACGACTCCTTTGTCTGACATAGCCTCTGAAGGCTGACATGCACCCTGTGGCGAGGGGATTCATCCCCGCTGGGCTGCGCAGCAGCCCCCGCTTTTCCTGGTTAAAGCGAGGACTGCTGCGCAGCCCAGCGGGGCGGTGCGACGTTTCGCTAAATCCCCTCGCCACAACACCGTTTGTCAGGGACACCTCGGCGCCAGCCGGTGATTATTCGCTGAATCTTTCTCTTGGCTGGCATACTGAGCGCCTTTTTCAGGCCTGATCGCCTGACCCCGCTTCGTGCGCTTGTGCGCCCACAGGAACTCCGGTGAAAAAAATCGCAGTGTTCGCCGATGTGCAGAACCTCTACTACACCGTGCGTCAGGCCTATGGTTGCCACTTCAACTACGCCGCATTGTGGGCGGACATCAGCAAGAACGGGCAGATCGTCGAGGCCTACGCCTACGCGATCGACCGTGGCGACAGCAAGCAGCAGCAGTTTCAGCAGATCCTGCGCAACCTCGGCTTCATCGTGAAGCTCAAGCCCTACATCCAGCGCAGCGACGGCTCGGCCAAGGGTGACTGGGACGTGGGCATTACCCTGGACATCATGGACGCCGCCGACCATGTCGACGAAGTGGTGCTGGCCTCCGGTGACGGCGATTTCGACATGCTGCTCGAGCGCATCATCAACAAGCACGGTGTGCAAGCGGTGGCCTACGGCGTCCCTGGCCTGACCGCCAACTCGCTGATCCGCGCCGCCAGCCGCTACGTGCCGATCGAAGGCGCACTGTTGCTCAAGAGCTGAGCTGAACAATAGATTTGAACGGAGTACACCCCGGTTTGGAACGCATCGCAGTCATCGACTTTGAAACCACCGGCCTGTCGCCGAACAGCAGCTGCCGCGCCACGGAAATCGCCGTGGTCATGCTGGAAAACGGCCGCATCGTCGAGCGTTACCAGAGCCTGATGAACGCCGGCGTGCGCGTCCCCGCGTTCATCGAGCAACTGACCGGCATCAGCAACGCCATGCTGCGCACCGCGCCGCCGGCCGAGCGGGTGATGGAAGAGGTCAACGAATTCGTCGGCTGCACGCCGTTGCTGGCGCACAACGCCTCGTTCGACCAGAAGTTCTGGGATTTCGAACTGGGGCGGATCAAACGCACACGCCTGCAGAATTTCGCCTGTTCACTGCTGCTGGCGCGGCGCCTGATGCCGGCGGCGCCGAATCACAAGCTCGGTACGCTCACCACGTTCGCGCAGTTGCCGCACACCGGCCAGGCTCACCGGGCCATGGCCGACGCCGAGATGGCCGCCAATCTGATGGCGCATCTGGCTGAAGAGCTGCGGGGCAAACATGGAGTGCGCGAGTTGAATCACGACCTGCTGTGCAAATTGCAGAAAGTCCCTGCCGCAAAAGTCGGCGAGCATCTGCAGCGTTATCGCTGATCCCGGGTACTCCGACTGATCGTTCCCACGCTCTGCGTGGGAATGAAGCCCGGGACGCTCCGCGTCCCTTTCAAAGCCGAACGCAGAGCGTCCGTTGAGGCATTCCCACGCGGAGCGTGGGAACGATCCATGCGGTGTGTCATTCAACGCAACTGTGACTGATACACCGCTTTCGCGAGCAGGCTCGCTCCCACAAGGACCTTGTCGGTCTCAGTTGCTTTCATGCAAAAGTGTACCGGCGCGATAAACAGGTTTTGTAACTTATTTTTGCGCGGCAGCCTTTCTAGAATAAACCGTTCACCGAATCTGACTGTCGAGCTGCCCATGCCTGCATTGCGCCGTTTTTCCCTGCCGTTGATCGCTGCGTTTTTTGCGTTGTACGTGATTTGGGGATCGACCTATCTGGTGATTCGCATTGGCGTCGAATACTGGCCGCCGCTGTTGCTGGCCGGGGTGCGCTTCGTCATTGCCGGCAGCTTGATGTACGCCTGGCTGCGCTGGCGCGGTGCTCCTGCGCCGACCTGGGCGCAGTGGAAAGCGGCGGGGCTGGTCGGCATTCTGCTGCTCAGTTTTGGTAATGGCGCGGTCAGCGTGGCCGAGCACACTGGTGTGGCTTCCGGCGTTGCCGCGCTGGCGGTGGCGACGGTGCCACTGTTCACCTTGTTGTTCGGCTACTTCTGGGGCGCGCGCAATACGCGGCTGGAGTGGGCCGGTGTGGCGTTGGGGATTATTGGCATCGCCATGCTCAACATGGGGTCCAACCTGCAATCGAGCCCGCTCGGCGCGATGTTGCTGATCTTCGCGGCGGCGAGCTGGGCGTTCGGTTCGGTATGGAGCAAGCATCTGCCGCTGCCAGCAGGGGCGATGGCCAGTGCGGTGGAAATGCTCGTCGGCGGCGTGGTCTTGCTGATCGGCAGTGCGCTGAGTGGCGAGCACCTGCAAGCCATGCCGCCGCTCGAGGGTTGGCTGGCGCTGGCCTATCTGATCTTCTTTGGCTCGATCATCGCCTTCAATTCCTACATGTATCTGCTCAAACACGTGCGCCCAGCGGCGGCGACCAGTTATGCCTACGTCAACCCGGCGGTGGCGGTGTTGCTCGGTGTGGTGTTTGTCGGCGAGACCATCGGCATCGAAGAAGCGCTGGCGATGCTGGTGATCATCAGCGCTGTGCTGCTGATCAGCCTGCCGCAGTGGCGTCGACCGCCGCAGCTTCCGGTCGAAGAGGCGAAAGCCGTTCCGACGGAAGCGCGTACGAATTAGGGTAAACTGCGCGGCATTGCATCCCCGCGTCATTTTTTCCTACGGTACTCCCATGACTTTCGCCTCCCTTGGCCTGATCGAACCCTTGCTGCGCTCCCTCGAGACGCTCGGCTACCAGACCCCGACGCCGGTGCAGGCGCAAGCCATTCCGGCGGTGCTGGCCGGTCGCGACCTGATGGCAGCGGCCCAGACCGGCACCGGTAAAACTGCCGGTTTCGCTTTGCCGCTGTTGCAGTTGCTGACCATGGAAGGGCCGAAAGTCACCGCCAATTCGGCGCGTGCGCTGATTCTGGTGCCGACCCGCGAGCTGGCCGAGCAGGTCCACGAAGCCGTGCGCCAGTACGCGGAAAACCTGCCGCTGCGTACTTACGCGGTGTATGGCGGTGTCAGCATCAACCCGCAGATGATGAAGCTGCGCGGCGGCGTCGATGTGCTGGTCGCCACACCCGGTCGCTTGATCGACCTGTTCCGCCAGAACGCGCTGAAACTCGATCAACTGCAAACGCTGGTGCTGGATGAAGCCGACCGTATGCTCGACCTGGGCTTCTCCGAAGAACTGGCGAACATTTACCGCATGCTGCCGAAAAAGCGCCAGACCCTGCTGTTTTCCGCGACCTTCTCCGATGATATCCGCCTGCTTGCCGGGCAGATGCTCAACGATCCTTTGAGCGTCGAAGTCAGCCCGCGCAACGTCGCTGCCAACACGGTCAAGCAGTGGATCGTCACCGTAGACAAGAAGCGCAAGGCTGAACTGTTCGTGCACCTGATGCGCAAGAACAAGTGGAAGCAGGTGCTGGTGTTCGCCAAAACCCGCAATGGCGTCGATGCGCTGGTGGAAAAACTTCAGGGCCTCGGTGTGAATGCTGACGGCATCCATGGCGACAAACCGCAGGCCACGCGCCAGCGCGCGCTGGACCGTTTCAAGCTCAGCGAAGTGCAGATTCTGGTCGCGACCGACGTCGCCGCCCGTGGTCTGGACATCGAAGACCTGCCGCTGGTGGTCAACTTCGATCTGCCGATCGTCGCCGAGGATTACATTCACCGCATCGGCCGCACTGGCCGCGCGGGTGCCACCGGTGAGGCGATTTCGCTGGTGTGTGCCGATGAAGTGAACATGCTCTCGGCCATCGAAATGCTGACGCGGCAGAACCTGAAGCGCCAGAACGAGCCGGATTTCGAACCTGAGCACCGCGTGCCTGATACCGATGCCAGCGGTCAGGTGATCAAGAAGCCGAAGAAACCGAAGAAGCCGAAAGCCTCGGGCGGTGGCGGTGGAAAACGCAATCTGGGCAAGTGGGTCGACAGCGGCGAGACCTCGGCACCGGAGCCATCGATCAAGCCAGTGCGCAAAGTGCCGGTGTTCAATACTGGGCCGCGTAAGCGCAAGCCGTGATTTGATGCGGCGTCTGCGATAACGCCTTCGCGAGCAGGCTCGCTCTCACATTGGGGATGCGTTTCCCTGTAGGAGCTGCGGAACGCTGCGATCTTTTGATGTTGATTTTTGAAGATCAAAAGATCGCAGCCTCGTTTCACTCGTCAGCTCCTACAGGGGTTTGTGCTTAAGCCATTGCACGATTCCCAGCCCAGCCGCCCGCCCACTGGCAAAACACCCGGTCAGCAAGTAGCCGCCCGTCGGCGCTTCCCAGTCGAGCATCTCGCCGGCGCAAAACACCCCCGGCAACGCCTTGAGCATCAAGCGCTCATCCATCGCCTCGAATCTCACGCCACCGGCACTGCTGATCGCTTCATCCAGCGGACGGGTTTTCACCAAGGTCAGCGGCAACGCTTTGATCGCTCGCGCCAGGAGCGCCGGATCGGCGAACGTTTCGGCGTCGGTCAGTTCGCGCAACAACGCTGCTTTAACCCCATCAATCCCCACCTGACTGTGCAGATGCTTGGCCATCGAGCGCGAGCCGCGTGGTTTGCTCAGCGCCGCCTGTAATTTATCCACAGGCCGGCCGGGCAGCAGGTCGATGTGGATAACCGCTGCGCCATAGCGATTGATTTCTTCGCGTATCGGCGCCGACAGCGCATAGATCAGGCTGCCTTCAATGCCGGTCGCGGTGATCACGCATTCGCCCAAGCGCGGGATGTCGTCGTTCAAACCGATGGCAATGTTTTTCAGCGGCGCGCCGGCGAATTTGCTCACCATCAGCTCGCTCCAGGCCTGCACCTCGAAGCCGCAATTGCTTGGCTGCAACGGTTCCAGATCCACGCCGCGCTGCTCCAGCGGCAACATCCACGCGCCATCCGAGCCCAGCCGCGACCAACTGCCGCCGCCGAGGGCGAGCAGGGTGGCGTCGGGGTTTACGCTGATTTCGCCTTGCGGGCTGGCGATCCGCAGTGCACCGCTTGCGTCCCAGCCGAGCCAGCGATGGCGTGTGTGGATAACCACGCCACCGTCGCGCAGGCGCTTGAGCCAGGCGCGCAACAGCGGGGCGGCTTTCATGTCGGTGGGGAACACGCGGCCGGAGCTGCCGACGAAGGTTTCGATGCCCAGATCGTGAATCCACTGGCACAAGGCATCGGCATCGAATGCGCGCAGCAGCGGGGCGATCTGCGGTGCGCGTTCAGCGTAGCGGGAGAGGAACGCCGGGTACGCTTCGGAGTGGGTAATGTTCATGCCGCCAACCCCGGCCAGCAGGAACTTGCGCCCGACCGAGGGCATGCCGTCGTACACGTCGACGCGGATTCCGGCCTGGCTCAGCACTTCGGCTGCCATCAGGCCGGCGGGGCCACCGCCGATGATAGCGACGTGGGTGTTGGCGGGGGCGGAGTTCTGGGTCATGGCTATGCGCTGCGGTATGGCGGGACAAGGCGCGCATTCTAACAGCGCTGAACCCTGTGGGAGACCCCATGTGGGAGCGAGCCTGCTCGCGAACGCGGTCTGTCAGTCAATTAGATGTTGTGGGTGCTAAAGCTTTCGCGAGCAGGCTCGCTCCCACCGGGGCTGCGGTGTATTTCGAGGCTGGTTAAAAAATAAACAGTGCGCTGGGCGCCATGCCCAGCCTGGCCTGCAGTCCCTTTCACTCAGGTTATCCACAGGCAGTTCCACAGCGATTGTGGGTAACGCAGCACGTTTCAATGACAGCCGTGTGAATCCCAGACCCGTTGCGCGCTGTGATGGAGGATGCCGTGGCGGCGGGCGAGGGCGTGGCGATCCTTGCTGTAGCCGCCGCCGATCACCCCGACCACCGGGATGTCGCGGCCCAGGCAGTGGCGCATCACCCGTTCATCACGCTCGGCTACGCCCTCGTCGGTCAGTTGCAGATAACCGAGGGCATCGTCCTTGTGCACATCAACGCCAGCGTCGTAGAGCACCAGATCCGGTTGATACAGCGGCAACAGGTAATTGAGCGTGTCATCGACCACCTGCAGATAGTCGGCATCGCCCATACCTTTGGGCAGCGGAATGTCCCAGTCACTTTCTGCCTTGCGTGCGGGAAAATTCTTCTCGCAGTGCAGGGAAACGGTAATCGCCTCCGGCGTGTCATGCAGAATCCGCGCGGTGCCGTCGCCCTGATGCACGTCGCAATCGAAGATCAGTACGCGATTGACCCGGCCGCTCTGCAACAGGTACTGGCTGATGATCGCCAGGTCATTGAAGATGCAGAAGCCGGCAGGGTAATCGTAGTGAGCGTGATGGGTGCCGCCGGCCAGATGACAGGCCAGACCATGCTCAAGGGCTTGCTCTGCCGCGAGGATCGAACCGCCCACTGCACGCACGGTGCGTCGCGCCAGCGCTTCGTTCCACGGCAGGCCGAGGCGCCGTTGGTCTTCGCGGGACAACTCGCCGCTCATGTAGCGTTCGATATAGCTGCGGTCATGGGCGAGGGCGAGGATGTCGTTGGGGCAGATCTGCGGGCGCAGCAGGTCGGCGTCGCGGGTCAGGCCGCTGTCGACCAGGTGATCGCGCAACAGACGAAACTTGTCCATGGGGAAGCGGTGCTCCGCAGGAAACTCGGGGCTGTAGTCTTCGTGGTAGATCAACGGCAAAGGCATGGCTTGTTTCGCGCAGAACCTGGGAAAGAATGAACGATCCTACCAGCGATGTAGACTCAACGGCATGGAAATGGAGGGGACGATGGAGCCGATACTGGAGCTGCAAAGCGCGCGGTTGTTGATGCGTCAGTGGCAGGATGAGGATTTGCCGGCATTCGCCGCGATGTGCGCCGATCCGCAGGTGATGCGCTACTTTCCGGCGCCGTTGACCCGGCTCGAGAGTGCCGCATTGATCGGCCGTGTGCGCGGGCATTTTGCCGAGCACGGCTTTGGCCTGTGGGCGCTGGAGCGCAAGGACACGGGTGAGTTCATCGGTTTCACCGGGTTGGGCGTGGTCGGCTTCGATGCGCCGTTTACCCCGGCGGTGGAAATCGGCTGGCGTCTGGCCAAGGAACACTGGGGCCTGGGTTACGCCAGCGAAGCGGCGTGGACGGCTCTGCGCGCGGGTTTCGACCAGTTGAAACTGGAGGAAATCGTCTCGTTTACCGCCGGGCAGAACGCGCAGTCGGAGAAGGTCATGCAGGCGATCGGCATGCATCACGATCCGCAGGATGATTTCGATCACCCCAAGGTTGCGCTCGATCACCCGTTGCGCCGCCATGTTCTGTATCGCATCAGCCGCGAACAATGGCTGCAAACCTTGCATGAATAAGCCGACACGGACGTTTACAATGGCCGCCATCGTATTTGGCCCGTGCCAGAACCTGAATCGTCCGCCGCAGCCAAGACTGCGCGGCCATTGCTTTGTGTGAGGAGAGTCTGAATGAGCCAAGTGCTGGAAGATCTGGTCGATCTGCTGACCCTGGAACCGATCGAAGAAAACCTGTTCCGTGGCCGCAGCCAGGATCTGGGGTTCCGCCAGTTGTTCGGCGGTCAGGTGCTGGGCCAGTCGCTGTCGGCGGCCAGTCAGACGGTGGAAGAAGCGCGTCATGTGCACTCGCTGCACGGTTATTTCCTGCGCCCGGGCGATGCCAAGTTGCCGGTGGTCTATTCGGTGGATCGCGTGCGTGATGGCGGCAGCTTCAGCACTCGCCGCGTGACTGCGATCCAGAAGGGCCACCCGATCTTCACGTGCAGCGCTTCGTTTCAGTACGACGAACAAGGTTTCGAGCATCAGGGCCAGATGCCCGTGGTGGTCGGCCCGGAAAACCTGCCCTCGGAGCTGGAACTGATCCAGCAGCGTGCGCACCTGATTCCCGAGCACATGCGTGAAAAACTGCTGTGTCCGAAACCGATCGAAGTACGCCCGGTTACCGAAAAAGACCCGTACAACCCGCAACCGGCCGATCCGCTGAAGTACGTGTGGTTCCGCGCCGACGGCGCCTTGGCCGACATCCCGGCGCTGCACAAATACCTGCTGGCGTATGCCTCGGACTTCGGTCTGCTGACCACGTCGATGCTGCCCCACGGCAAGTCGGTCTGGCAGAAGGACATGCAGGTCGCCAGCCTCGATCACGCGCTGTGGTTCCACAATGATCTGCGCGCCGATGACTGGTTGCTCTACGCGATGGACAGCCCGTGGGCCGGCAACTCCCGTGGTTTTTCCCGTGGCAGCGTATTCAACCGTGCCGGGCAACTGGTCGCTTCGGTGACTCAGGAAGGTCTGATCCGCCATCGCAAGGACTGGGCATGAGCCTGACCGAGGTTCGTCATTGGGTGTTCGACATGGACGGCACGCTGACCGTCGCCGTGCATGATTTCGCGGCGATTCGTGTGGCACTGGCGATTCCGCCGGAGGACGACATCCTCACCCATCTCGCTGCATTGCCAGCGGATGAAGCGGCGGCCAAGCATGCCTGGTTGCTCGAGCATGAACGCGATCTGGCGCTGGGCTCGACCCCGGCCACCGGTGCGGTAGAGCTGGTGCGCGACCTGCATGCGCGCGGTTATCGCCTCGGCATCCTCACGCGCAATGCGCGGGAGCTGGCGCATGTCACGCTGGAGGCGATCGGCCTGGCTGACTGCTTCGCGGTCGAGGATGTGCTGGGTCGCGACGAAGCACCGCCGAAGCCGCATCCCGGCGGTTTGCTGAAACTGGCCGATGCCTGGCAAGTGCCGGCCAGTGACATGGTGATGGTTGGTGATTACCGCTTTGATCTGGATTGCGGCCGAGCAGCGGGGGCGCGGACGGTGTTGGTGAACCTGCCGGATAACCCGTGGCCGGAGTTGACGGATTGGCATGCAAGGGATTGTGTTGAGTTGCGGCGGATGCTGCAGGCCTGAGATCGTTGTTGTCTGATCGGACGCCTTCGCGAGCAGGCTCGCTCCCACAGGGGAATGCATTCCGAGTGTGGCATTTATTCCAAATGTGGGAGCGAGCCTGCTCGCGAAGGGGCCGGTGGATTCATTAGAAAACTCACTGATCAAACAAAGCCTTCTGCCCCTCCGCCGACGTCAGCATGCCATCCCCGTCATGCCCGACCCCAGGCACTTCAATCAGCCGCTGATTGACCCCCTCGGGATGCCGGCGCAGTAAGTAGCCGAAATACATTTTTCCGCGCATCAAGCGGTAAGCCCCTTGCGCCTCGGCCGCGCAGCTCTTGTCCAGCGCCGGATGTTCCGGGTCGACGTCCTGCTGCCCGAGCAGATAAATCACCTCGCGTTTGACGTAAGCGCTCTCGACCTGCAACGGCGTTTGCCCGCCGGCATACACCGGCATGTCCGCCAGGCCGTACTTCCAGCGATTGAAGCCCGGGCATTGTGCGTGGTCGAACGCCACTGGCCGCTGCTCGTTGAAGTACGCATAAGAAGAAGGATTGGCCACTACATAGCGCAAGCGAATACCGTTGGCCTTGAGCGCCGGCTGATCCTTGGCCAGCAGGGCGTAACGCTGCACCACCTGACCCCCACCGGAGTGGCCGAAGATCACGATCTGCTTCACGTCCGGAAACTGTTTGCGATCGCTGACCCGCGCGACGATTTCATCCAGCGCCGCGTAGGAGCTCAGCGGATTTGGCCCGCTGGACAAGCCGCCGCCCATCCACTCGTTGCCCTGCCAGCGCAGCACCGTTGGCGGCAAGGAGTACAGGGTGACGTCGCTTTCATTGAGAAACTGCGGAGCGATCACCAGCGTGTGCGCGGTCTGCCCGGCGAGTTCGGCGGCGCTTTCCGCGCTTTTGCGGTAGGTCTCGGCGTTGCGCAGGCGACCGTGAATGACGATCAGCACCCGCTCGATCTTCTCCGGTGCCGGGCCGATGCCCACCGCCATCTCCCCGGCCTTGAGTTGCAGGCGACCGGGGCTGATCGCATCGACGCCGGCCGCTTGCGCGGTGCCGACGATCAACAGTAACGCCACAAGCCATTTATGCATTTACAGGGTTTTCGCCGCGAAGGTGTCGCACTGGCTTACCTGGCCTTGCGCGAATCCGGTTTTGAACCAGCGCACCCTTTGCGCTGACGTACCGTGGGTGAACGAGTCCGGCACCACACGGCCCTGACCCTGTTGCTGCAAGCGATCATCGCCGATGGCGTTGGCGGCGTTCAAGGCTTCCTCGATGTCGCCCGGTTCCAGCCAGTTCAGGCGTTTCTGCGCGTTATACGCCCAGACGCCGGCGAGACAGTCGGCCTGCAATTCCTGGCGAACCAGCAAGCCGCCGTCGCCCTCCATCTGCCGGCCTTGCTGACGCGCCGCCTGCATCTTCGCCGAGACGCCCAGCAGCGTCTGCACATGGTGGCCGACTTCGTGCGCAATCACGTAAGCCTGAGCGAAATCGCCGGCGGCTTTGAAGCGCTGCGACATTTCCTGAAAGAACGCCATGTCCAGATAGACCTTCTGGTCTGCCGGGCAATAGAACGGGCCGGTGGCAGAAGTGGCCATGCCGCACGCGGAGTTCACCCGATTGCTGAACAGCACCAGTGTCGGGTCTTTGTATTGGCGTCCGGCCTGCTGGAAGATCGGACCCCAGGTGTCTTCGGTGTCGCCGAGGATCGAGCGGACGAATTCGGCCTGTTCATCATTGGCCGGTGGCGCCTGACGGGTTTGCGAGGAGGGCGCCGGCTGCTCCATCTGCCCGGTCAACTGGCCGAGGATCTGCAGCGGGTCCTGGCCGGTGAGCCAGCCGATGCCGACAATCAGCACGATGGCCGTCAGGCTCAGGCCCTTGCCGCCGCCGAAGCGCATGCCGCCGCCACCGCCTGCGTCATCACCCCGGGCGTCGACGACGTTGTCACTGCGTCGGCCTTTTTTCCATAGCATGTGGGAATCCTCTTTTATTGCCGGTGATGAATCTGCTGGTGATGAGTGTTGCCGCTGTGTGAGTGTGGCGCCAGTCCGGTCGTCCGTCCATGCACACGCGCCCACATGGTGCGGGCCTGGTATTGACGGTCGAGCGGGCCGTGAATTCAATCCCGAGTGGAATTTCTTCTGCCGATTCATGAACCCGCCGTTTCGACGGCAGTCTGTGATGTTGCACACTGGCCGGGCGCCGAAGTGGCGGGAATCTTGCCTCGAGGTTTTGCTTAACGGCGGTTTCCCGGCGAAGAAGAGTGCAATCTGTGCGGTTGCTGAAAGCTCTGCCGACTATGATTGCCACACCGATTGCCGCCAGCGCGAACGCTCGCCCGGGTATTTTTTCAGAGATTGCCAATGACCGTCAGCACCCCGCTCTCCGGTGTCAACCAGCCCTTCAAGGGGATTCTGCTGATTGTCGTGGCGACGTTCCTGTTTTCCAGTCACGACGCGCTGTCGAAATACCTCTCCGGTTTTTATCCGATCGTGATGGTGGTGTGGGCGCGCTACGTGGTGCACACCTTGTTGATGGCGGGGATTTTCGTGCCGCAGTCCGGTTTGCGCGTGCTGCGTACGAAAAAACCGTTATGGCAGCTCGCCCGTGCCCTGTGCCTGCTCGGCACCAGCCTGTTTTTCACCACGGCGCTGCTGTACATCCCGCTGGCGGAAGCCACGGCGGTCAACTTTCTCGCGCCGGTACTGGTGACGGCGTTATCGGTGCCGCTGCTCAAGGAACGAGTGACGCGCGGGCAGTGGATCGCGGTGATCTGCGGCTTCATCGGCGTGCTGATCATCGTCCACCCGGGCGGCGAACTGTTCACCCCGGCGATCCTGCTGCCGTTCTGCTCGGCGCTGTTCTTCTGCTTCTACCAATTGCTGACGCGCAAGCTCGCCGAAGTGGACAGCCCGACCACCAGCAACTTCTTCGCCGGGCTGTGCAATACCCTGGTGATGAGCGCGCTGGTGCCGTTCTTCTGGCAGGTGCCGACGTTGCCTCATGCCGCGCTGATGCTGGCGCTGGGCAGTTGCGGGATGACGGCGCATCTGTTCCTGACTCAGGCCTTCCGTCACGCAGCACCAGCCTTGCTGGCGCCGTTCGGCTATTGCCAGATCGTCTTTGCCGGGTTGTTGGGCTGGCTGCTGTTCAATCACACACCGAGCGGGTTGACGGTGATCGGTATTGCGGTGATCTGTTGCAGCGGATTGGCGGCGGCGTGGCAGCAGAGCCGGCGCTAGGGGGGAGCAAAGATCCCTTGTAGGACCTGACGAGTGAAACGAGGCTGCGATCTTTTGATCTTAAACAGCAAAATCAAAAGATCGCAGCGTTCCGCCGCTCCTACAGGGGCAATTTAGCGGGTTATTCGACGGTCGGAATCTTGCGCGGTGCCATGAAGTACATCCACGTCAGTGCGAGGAAGTACATCGCCGGGATCAGCGTGAACAGCACTGTGTAGTTATTGTTGGTGACGGTGAGGATGTGGCCGACGATCTGGGTCATGAACATCCCGCCGATCGCCGCGCACATGCCGCCGAAGCCGAACACCGTGCTCATCATGTGCTTGGGCGTGTAGTCCATCACCAGGCTCCAGATGTTCGCAGTCCAGGCCTGATGCGCGCCGATCGCCAGCGAGATCGCCGCCACCGCCACCCACAGATTCGCCGAACCGGCGGCCATCACCACGCCGATGATGCAGCAGGCAAACAGCAACATCGACAGCAGCCGCGCCTTGATCGAGTTCATCCCGCGACCGATCAGGAACGAGGACAGAATCCCGCCGCCGACACTGCCGAAGTCAGCCGTGACGTAGATGATGATCAGCGGAATACCCATCTGCGTCACGTTGATGCCGAGGTTGTATTGCTGATTGAGAAACGGCGGCAGCCAGTACAGATAGAACCAGAACACCGGCGCGGTCAGCGAGTAAGCGAGGGCGAAGGCCCAGGTGCCGCGCATGCGCAGGATCTTGCTGAACGGCACGCGGGCCTGTTCCGGTTCGACTTGCTGCTGGATGTAATCGAGTTCCGACTGTTTAACCGTCGGGTGATCTTCCGGATTGAAATACTTCAAGCCCCAGAACAGCAGCCAGATGCCGCCGAGTGCCGCCATGCACAGGAACGCCGCTTGCCAGCCCCACACATGCAGGACCAGTGGCAGCAGCATCGGCGTGAACATCGCGCCGACGTTGGTGCCGGCGTTGAAGATGCCGGTAGCGACAGCGCGTTCACCGGCCGGGAACCACAGGCGCGTGGTTTTCACACAGGCCGGGTAGTTGGCCGCTTCCGTCAGGCCGAGGATGAAGCGGCAGACCATGAAGCCGACTGCCGAGGTCGCCAGGCCATGGGCGCCAGTGGCCAGGCTCCAGAGCAGTACGGCGCAGAAGAACACGCGCTTGACGCCGACCCGGTCGATCAGGCGTCCCTGCAGGACAAACCCGATCGCGTAGCCGACCTGAAACCAGAAGTTGATGTTGGCGTAGTCCATCGCCGTCCAGCTCATTTCCTTGGCGAGGATCGGCTGCATGACGCCGAGGGCGGCGCGGTCGATGTAGTTGAGGGTGGTGGCAAAAAACACCAGCGCCAGCATGCCCCAGCGGGTCTTGCCGACGGCCATGGCGCCGCGGATCTTGTCGCCAATGCCACCCGTGGCAGTGCTCATGGCCGGAGCCATGCGGGAAGTCTGTGAAGGAATCATGTGTTCCACCCGTTTTTGGATTTGTTATTTGGTGTTCTTTTCTGTCGAACACCTTGCCCGGTGGTTAGTGGCCGGACTCGATGTGCAACCGATGTTGGGCAGTGAACAAAAAATCGTCAATTCGCCAAATCGCCTTAGTGTTCGATAATCGCACGCAAAACTAACCGGGTAGTACACTTTAAATTGCTGCGCGCAGGGATGCAGCCAATAATTTCCCTCACTATAAAAACCCATTCCCCGGTAGGAGCTGCCGAAGGCTGCGATCTTTTGATTTTGCTGTTTTGGTAATCAAGATCAAACGATCGCAGCCTTCGGCAGCTCCTACAGTAAAGATAAAGCGGCGCAGTCCGGGAGTTGAAACATGCAGCGTTCCATTGCCACCGTTTCCTTGAGCGGCACCCTGCCGGAAAAACTCGAAGCCATTGCCGCCGCCGGGTTCGACGGCGTGGAGATTTTCGAAAACGACCTCCTTTACTACGACGGCAGTCCCCGGGAAATTAAACAGATGTGCGCCGATCTGGGGATCGCCATCACCCTGTTTCAGCCGTTCCGTGACTTCGAAGGCTGCCGCCGCGATCGCCTGGCGCGCAACCTCGAGCGTGCCGAGCGCAAGTTCGACCTGATGCAGGAACTTGGCACCGACCTGGTGCTGGTCTGCAGCAACGCCTCGCCGGACAGTGTCGGCGATCAACAAATCCTCGTCGATGATTTGCGCCTGCTGGCTGAACGCGCCGGCGCCCGTGGCTTGCGCATCGGTTACGAAGCGCTGGCGTGGGGCCGTCACGTCAATACTTATCAACAGGTCTGGGACATCGTTCGTCAGGCTGATCACCCCAACCTCGGCGTGCTGCTCGACAGCTTTCACACCCTGTCGCTAAAGGGCGATCCCAGCGCGATCGCCGACATTCCCGGCGACAAGATCTTCTTCGTGCAAATGGCCGACGCACCGATCCTGGCCATGGATGTGCTGGAGTGGAGTCGGCATTTCCGCTGTTTCCCGGGGCAGGGCGAATTCGATCTGCCGGGTTTCCTCGCGCCGATCATCAAGAGTGGCTATAGCGGGCCGCTGTCGCTGGAAATCTTCAACGACGGCTTTCGCGCCGCGCCCCCGCGAGCCAACGCCGCCGACGGTTTGCGCTCTCTGCTTTATCTGGAAGAGAAAACCCGTCAGCGTCTCGAGCAGGAAGCGGCGCCGGTGGCCAACCGTGAGATTCTTTTCGAAACGCCGCCGGCCAGCGAATACAACGGCGTGGAATTTCTCGAATTTGCCGTCGACGAAGCGCTGGGCGCGAAGCTCAGTCACTGGCTGCAACGCCTCGGTTTCGCCAAGGCCGGGCAGCATCGCTCCAAGAGTGTCAGCCTGCTGCGTCAGGGCGATATCAACCTGATCCTCAACTCCGAGCCGTATTCCTTCGCCCACAGCTTTTTCGAAGCCCACGGCCCGTCACTGTGCGCCACGGCCGTGCGGGTCAAGGACAGCGCCAGTGCGCTGGCCCGCGCGGTCGCTTACAAGGGGCAGCCCTATCGCGGGCTGGTCGGGCCGAATGAACTGGAGCTGGCGGCGGTGCGCGCACCGGACGGCAGCCTGATTTATCTGGTCGATGAGGACGCCGACGTGTACGGCACCGATTTCAATCTGTTGCCGGACGCGCAGACCGGCGGCGGCCTCAAGCGTATCGATCACATGGCCATGGCGTTGCCGGCGGACAGCCTCGACAGTTGGGTGCTGTTTTACAAAAGCCTGCTGGATTTCGAAGCCGACGACGAAGTGGTGCTGCCCGATCCGTACGGTCTGGTGAAGAGCCGCGCACTGCGCAGTCGCGACAGCTCGATCCGGCTGCCGCTGAACATTTCCGAGAACCGCAACACTGCCATTTCGCATGCGCTGTCGAGTTATCGCGGCTCCGGCGTGCATCACATCGCCTTCGATTGTGACGACATCTTCGCCCAGGTCAGTCGCGCCAAAGAGGCCGGTGTGCCGCTGCTGGACATCCCGCTGAATTACTACGACGACCTCGCGGCGCGTTTCGATTTCGACGATGAGTTTCTCAGCGAGCTGGCCTATTACAACGTGCTCTACGACCGTGACGCCCAGGGCGGCGAGTTGTTTCACGTCTACACCGAGCCGTTCGAGGGGCGTTTCTTCTTCGAGATCATCCAGCGCAAGAATGGCTATGCCGGCTACGGCGCGGCCAACGTTGCGGTGCGGCTGGCGGCGATGGCCAAATCCCGCAGCGGTGCGGTGCGTCAGGCGAAGTTGTAGGGAATTCGTAAACGCGGGATTAAACACCGGCTGCGCGGCTTCCTTCACTGTCCCGCGCGGCCCATAATCGCCAGCTTGTGCAGTGATGGCCGTGAGCCCGCGATGACCATGAATTCAGAACTTTCCGCCGCTGCTGTCGAGTCCGACGCAGTGCCGCGCAAGAGTCGCAAGAACAATCCGGAAAAGACCCGCGAAAACATTCTGCAGGAGGCGATCGTCGAGTTCGTCCAGCAGGGCTTGTCCGGCGCCCGCGTCGACGCGATCGCCGAGCGCATCCACACCTCCAAGCGGATGATCTATTACTACTTCGGCAGCAAGGAGCAGTTGTACGTCGAGGTGCTGGAGAAGCTTTACGGCGATATTCGCAGCACGGAAAACCGCCTGCACCTGGACGAGCTGCTGCCCGAGCTGGCGATCCGCCGACTGGTGGAATTCACCTTCGATCACCATGACCACAACGTCGATTTCGTGCGCATCGTCAGCATCGAAAACATCCACAACGCCGAGTACGTAAAGCGTTCCGATGCGATCAAGGCGCTGAACAACACGATCCTCGACACCTTGGGCGGGATTCTGCAACGAGGCGCGGACGAAGGTTTGTTCCGGCGTGGCATCGATGCGCTGGACGTGCACCTGCTGATCAGTTCGTTCTGCTTCTATCGCGTGTCGAACCGCCACACGCTGGGAGAAATCTTCCAGATCGACCTGCCGGACGAAACCATCAAGCAGCGCCACCGCGAGATGATCTGCGAATCGGTGTTGCGCTACCTGAAGGCCTGACTCGATCCCCCCTGTGGGAGCGAGCCTGCTCGCGAAAGCGGTGTGTCAGTCGCCCTGTTCGTTGACTGAATCGACGCCTTCGCGAGCAGGCTCGCTCCCACAGAGTTACCCTGTTGTTCAGCCATTCATGCTCTGAAAATGCTCAAGCATGCGCTGCGCATCCGGCACCACGCCGCTGAACAGTTCAAACGCCTTCACCGCCTGAAACACCGCCATGTTGCCGCCATCCAGGGTGCGGCAACCCAAGGCGCGGGCATCGCGCAGCAGCTCGGTTTCCAGCGGGAAATACACAATTTCCGCGACCCACATTGCCTTGCGTAGCAAGCCGGCCGGCACCGGTGAACCCGGCAGCTTGGCCATGCCCATCGGCGTGGTGTTGACCAGGCCATCGGCCTGCGCCAGCGCCCCGGGCAAATCCCGTCCCGCCTGCGCGCGACCGGCGCCAAAATGTTGATTCAGATTGTTCGCCAGGCTCTCGGCACGCTCGCGGTCGACATCAAAAATCGTCAATTGCCGTACGCCTTCACTGAGCAGCGCGTGGGCCACCGCCGCGCCAGCGCCACCGGCGCCCATCTGGACGACACGTTCTCGGGCAGCGTCCGGCAGACCTCGGCGAAAACCCTCGGCGAAACCGAGGCAATCGGTGTTGTGGCCGACACGCTTGCCGTCCTTCAGCACCACGGTGTTGACCGCGCCGATGCCACGGGCTTCCGGCGATAACTCATCGAGCAGCGGGATGACCGCCTGTTTGCACGGGAAAGTGATGTTCAGTCCGGTGTAATTCATCCGCTCCGCCGCTTGCAGCAGGTCGGGCAGGGCCGTGCTGTCGAGGTGCAATTGATCGAGGTCGATGAGCTGGTACAGATAACGCAGGCCCTGCGCATCGCCTTCGTGCTCATGCAGTGCCGGTGTACGTGAAGCCTGAATCCCGGCGCCGATCAGCCCGGCGAGTATCACCTTGGAACGCGACATGGTTCTTACCTCTGCAACCGCTGACTGAAATGCTCCAGCGCCAGGCGATAGCCATGGCTGCCGAACCCGCACATCACCGCCGTGGCAATGCCGGAAACAAACGAGTGATGACGGAACGGCTCGCGGGCATGCACGTTGGACAGATGCACCTCGATCACCGGCAGTTCACTGGCGACCAGCGCATCGCGAATCGCCACGGACGTGTGCGTCCACGCCGCCGGATTGATCACGATTCCGGCACAACGACCGCGGGCGGCGTGAATCCAGTCGAGCAGCTCGCCTTCATGATTGGTCTGGCGAAATTCCACGGTCAGGCCGAACTCGTCAGCCGCGCGACCACACAGTGCAGAAATATCGGCCAGGGTTTCATGACCATAAGTCGCCGGCTCGCGGGTGCCGAGCAGGTTCAGGTTCGGGCCGTTAAGCACCAGAACGATAGGGGACATGGGGGCAACTCCACTTATTGTTTTTGGCATGGGCCGAGAGGTTCCGGCCTGTGGAGATAAAATGTACTAGATGGTTACATCGGTCAATTGAACAGAAATGACCTGGGCGTTTTATGTTCGGTGATCGCACAGATCAAAAGATCGCAGCCTTCGGCAGCTCCTACAGATAACCGCGTTCCACATGTAGGAGCTGCCGAAGGCTGCGATCTTTTAGAGCACCCACAAAAAAGCCGTCAATCACGACGGCTTTCTCGTACCAACTACCCGCGATTAGCGTCGGGTCAGCAGCACACCGGATTCCATGTGATGGGTCCACGGGAACTGGTCGAACAATGCGCACTTGGTAATGCGGTGGGTGTCATGCAGCTGGGCGATGTTGGCCGCGAGGGTGTCAGGGTTGCAGGAGATGTAGAGGATGTTGTCGAAGCGTCGTGTCAGCTCGCAGGTGTCCGGATCCATGCCGGCGCGTGGCGGGTCGACGAAGACGCTGCCGAATTCGTAGCTCTTCAGATCGATGCCGTGCAGGCGGCGGAACGGGCGCACTTCGTTGAGCGCTTCGGTCAGCTCCTCGGCGGACAAACGCACCAGCGTGACGTTATCCACAGTGTTTTCGCTGAGGTTGCTCAAGGCCGCGTTGACTGAAGTCTTGCTGATTTCGGTAGCGAGCACTTTGCGCACGCGAGTCGCCAGCGGCAGGGTGAAGTTGCCGTTGCCGCAGTACAACTCGAGCAGATCGTCGCTGCGATCGCCCAGCGCTTCGTAAGCCCAATTGAGCATCTTCTGGTTCACCGTGCCGTTGGGCTGGGTGAAGGCGCCTTCGGGCTGGCGATAGCTGAAGGTGCGGCCGCCGACTTCGAGTTTCTCGACGACATAGTCCTGACCGAGCACTTCGCGCTTGCCTTTGGAGCGGCCGATGATGCTCACGCCGAGATCTGCCGACAGCTTCGTTGCTGCCGCATGCCAGTGCTCGTCCAGCGGACGGTGATAGCACAGGGTGATCATCGCGTCGCCGGCCAGCGTGGTCAGGAATTCGACCTGGAACAGCTTGTGGCTCAGCGCCGAACTGGCTTGCCACGCGGCCTTCAACTGCGGCATCAACTGGTTGATGCGCAGGCTGGCAATCGGGAATTCTTCGATAAGGATCGGCGTGCGCTTGTCGTCCTGGGAGAACATCGCGTAATGGCGTTCGCCGCCCTCGCGCCACAGGCGGAATTCGGCGCGCAGGCGGAAGTTCTGCAGAGGCGAGTCAAACACCGTCGGCTCGGGTGCATCGAACGGTGCCAGCAGATCACGCAAACGCGTGACCTTGGCTTCGAGTTGTTCGGCGTAGGCTTGGGAATCGAAACTCATGCGTTGAACCAACCCAACTTGATCACAAACAGAATCGACAGAATCACCAGTGCCGGGTTCAGCTCACGGGCACGGCCGGACAGCAGCTTGATGGCAGTCCAGGCGATGAAGCCGAAGGCGATACCGTTGGCGATCGAATAGGTGAACGGCATGGCCAGCGCGGTAACCACAACCGGCGCAGCCACGGTGATGTCGTCCCAGTCTATTTCCGCCAGGCCGGAAGTCATCAGCACGGCGACGAACAGCAGCGCTGGCGCAGTGGCGAACGCCGGAACGCTGGCCGCCAGGGGCGAGAAGAACAGCGCCAGCAGGAACAGGATTGCCACGACGATGGCGGTCAGGCCCGTGCGGCCACCGGCACTGACGCCGGCAGCGGATTCGATGTAACTGGTGGTGGTCGAAGTACCCAGCAGCGAGCCGGCCATGGCCGCAGTACTGTCGGCGATCAGCGCACGGCCCATTTTCGGCATGTGGCCGTCCTTGCCCATCAGGCCGGCGCGCTTGGCGACGCCGATCAGGGTCCCGGAGTTGTCGAACAGGTCGACGAACAGGAAGGCGAAAATCACGCTGACCAGACCGATGTCGAGTGCGCCTTTGATGTCCAGTTGCAGGAAGGTCGGCGCCAGCGACGGCGGCATCGACAGGATGCCGCCGAACTCGGTGACGTTCAGTACGATCGAGGCGATGGTTACGGCGAGAATGCCTATCAGCACCGCGCCACGCACTTTCAGCGCTTCGAGGGCGACGATCACGGCAAAGCCGACGGTGGCCAGAATCGGTGCCGGTTTGGTCAGATCGCCGAGGCCGACCATGGTCGCCGGGTTGCTGACCACGATACCGGCGTTGTGCAGGGCGATCAGCGCCAGGAACAGGCCGATACCGGCGGCAATCGCCGAGCGCAGTGGCAGCGGAATGGCGTTGATGATCCATTCACGGATGCGGAAGATCGACAGCAGAAAGAACAGCACGGCGGAAATGAACACCGCACCCAGCGCCACTTGCCAGGTGTGGCCCATGTGCAGCACCACGGTGTAGGTAAAGAAGGCGTTCAGGCCCATGCCCGGAGCGAGAGCGATCGGGTAGTTGGCGATCAGGCCCATGACGGTCGAGCCGATTGCAGCCGCCAGACAGGTGGCGACGAAGATCGCGCCTTTGTCCATGCCGGTCTCGCCGAGGATGCTCGGGTTGACGAACAGAATGTAAGCCATGGCCAGGAAAGTCGTGACGCCCGCAAGAATTTCGGTGCGCACGTTGGTGTTGTGTGCCTTGAGTTGAAACAGCCTTTCCAGCATGTCTGCTCCCCGTGGCGCGCGTGGCGCCGTGAATGTATCGACCTCAACAGCAAAGCACAGACCGTCGCAAGCGCCTGGAAAATTGTAGTGGGCCGGAAAAAGCCGCGCATCATACCAGCCGCGTGAGGAATTTGGCGGATGTTGGTGTCGATCGTCGGCGAAGTTTTGCGCAGCCAACAACTGCGCCATACTGCGCGCTGATTTTTTGGAGTGGGCAGGCATGCGCAACGGTTGGATCAGGATTTTCGGATGGATTGCAGCACTGCTGCTGACAGCTCCGGCGTTCGCGGCATCGGCGCCGCCGCTCACCGAGGTGAAGGTGATCAAAGTGCAGTCACCGTCCTGCGGCCTGGAAGATATTGCCGATAACCAGCCGCAAACCCAATGCAATCACAGCGGGCCGAATATCAAAGTCTTCGTGCTGGAAGTCGGCTATGGCCAGAACCAGCCACACGTGACTCTGGATGGCTTCGAGGTCAACGGCACCCGAGGTCCGGTGTGCGCCTTCGATAATGGCAACCTCACCGAATGCACGCCTGGCAGCAAAACCGTCGGCTCTCTTTATACCTTCGATCTGGCCGGCAAACAGGAAGGCACCTTCAACTTCAGCAACACCTCGATCAACGCCCCGCGCAACACGCTTTCGACCCAGCTTTACATCAAGTAACGGCTGTCTGCGAACAGGGTGGGACAAAGCTGACTACGCTTGACTGACTATCCAGCGGAAAGCGCCCATGACTTCCAGAGCCCTGATTGCCCTCGCCGAGGGCATCGACGATTTGCAAAGCGTGACCCTGATCGACGTGCTGCGCCGCGCCGGCATCGAAGTGGTCGCCGCCAGCATCGAAGGCCGACGCATGCTGACCTGCGCGCGCGGCACCCGGCTGACTGCCGACGGCATGCTCGTCGATGTACTGGCACAGACTTTTGACCTCATTGTCCTGCCGGGCGGTGCCGTCGGTTCCCGGCATCTGGCGGCGCATCAGCCCTTGCAGCAATTGCTCAAGGACCAAGCCAGCGCCGGCCGCCTGTTCGCCGCCATCGGCGAAGCTCCGGCTGTCGCCCTGCAAGCATCAGGCGTGCTGCGCCAGCGACGCATGACCTGCCTGCCCGGCGCCAGCCATCAACTATCAGGCTGTACGTTTGTTGATCAAGCGGTGGTGGTCGACGGCAACTGCATCACCGCCCAAGGCTCGGGCGCGGCGCTGGAATTTGCCTTGGCCCTGGTCGAGCAGCTTGGTGGCAAGGCGTTGCGGGCGAGGGTGGCGGGGGAGTTGATGGCCTGACGGGTCAGCCGTGGGCTGCGAGGGGTTCTATCATTGGTTGCTCACGGTGCTCCGCTTGCCAGAGATCGTAGTCGGTTTGGACGCCTAGCCAAACGCGCGCCTTGCCGATCCCTGCACGCTCAAGTCGTACTGCCAGATCCGGGCTGATTGGCGCGTGTCCGTGCAGTACGCGCGAAAGATGCGGGCGTGCAAAGCCAAGGTGCCGGGCCAATTCGCTCACGCTGATACCAAGCTCGGGCAAGACATCCAGCAGCAGGGTTTCACCGGGGTGTGGCGGGTTGTGCATGGGCATGAGCCTGCCTCCTGTCAGTGGTAGTCCAGATAATCGACCAATTCGATATCCGAACCGACAAAACGAAAGATCACTCGCCAGTTGCCTGAAACGCTGAGCGACCAATATTCGCTCAGCTCACCTTTCAACGGATGCAGGCGCCAGCCGGGCAAGTCCAGGTCTGCGGGAAGCGTCGCTCGATCCATGAACTGCAACATGCGCGAAAGCCGTTTTGCATGGTCGGCACGAATTCCACGAGTCGTACCTGTTTCATAGAAGCCACGAAGGCCTTTGTGCTGAAAGGATTTGATCATGGCGGCGAGTGTAAGGCGATACATTACACCCGGTGCGGTAACTATGTACCGCACGTTGTCGCTTAATGAGTGCTAAGCAGGTGAGTTTTTCCAAAAAACTCAGACCTTCTCTTCCACCGGTACATGCATCCGATCCCGATTCGCCAGGGTCGGGAACAGCTTGATCCACGTCCCCGTGACCACCAGCGTGCCGATCCCGCCCATGACCACCGCCGGCACGGTGCCGAACCAGTGGGCGGTGAGGCCGGATTCGAATTCGCCCAACTGGTTGGATGCGCCGATGAACAGGCCGTTGACCGCACTGACCCGGCCGCGCATTTCGTCGGGGGTTTCCAGTTGTACGAACGAGGCGCGGATGACCATGCTGATCATGTCCGCTGCGCCGAGCACCACCAGCACCGCCAGGGAGAACCAGAACGAGGTCGACAAACCAAACGCGATAGTGGCGACGCCGAAGATGCCGACGGCGGTGAACATCACCCGGCCAACATTGCGCTCCACGGCAAATCGCGCCAGGAACAGTGACATCAGCAACGCACCCACCGCCGGCGCCGAGCGCAACAGGCCAAGGCCCCACGGGCCGGTCAGCAGAATGTCCTTGGCGAACACCGGCAGCAACGCCGTGGCGCCGCCGAGCAACACGGCGAACAGGTCCAGCGAGATCGCACCGAGGATGTCCGGGCGGCTGCGGATGAAGCGAATTCCCGCCAGCAGCGAGTCCAGCGTGGCTTTGCCTTTATTCAATGGCGTCTGGCGTGCCGGCAGGTTGAGCATCAGCGTGCAGGCGATCACGTACAGCAGCACGGTCGGGCCGTAGACCCAGACGCTGCCGAACGCGTAGAGCAAACCGCCAAGAGCCGGAGCGACGATAGTGGCCGACTGCTGCGCCGATTGCGCGGCGGCAACCGCACGGGGGAAAAGCGCACTGGGGACGATGCTCGGCAGCAAGGCCTGAGTCGTCGGCATCTCGAACGAACGGGCGGCGCCGAGCAGGAAGGCGAGGATGAAAATCATCTCGCGGGTGACGTGATCGGTGGCGCTGCCGATGGCCAGCGCCAAGGCAATCAATGCCTGCAACGACTGGCAAAGCGCGGCGACCTTGCGCCGATCATAGCGATCGGCAACGTGCCCGGTGTGCAGCATGAAAAGCACGCGCGGGGCGAATTCGACCAGCCCGACCAGGCCCAGATCCAGCACGTTGCCGGTCAGTTGATACAGATTCCAGCCGATCGCCACGGTGAGCATCTGGAAACCGCTGGCGGTGAAAATCCGCGCCAGCCAAAAGGCCATGAATGGACGATGGTGACGTAACAGCAGGGGCTCTTGAATGGGCATCTGAAGGCAGGTCTTGGGCGAGTGAACGGCGAGATTATCACCAGTCTGTAACAGGAAGTTGCTACGAGAAACAATTCAGTTAGCCAGACATCGATCTTTCATGCTGACAATCAACCCTGTGGTGAGGGGATTTATCCCCGTTGGGTCGCGCAGCGGCCCCAAAAGCTGGAAGCGACGACTGCTGCGCAGCCGAACGGGGATAAATCCCCTCGCCACGGGGGAGTGAGGCAACTTGTCACGCGGCAAACCACCACGCAGTTCATTGGTAAAAATGGGACTACTCTTTCAACGTTGCTTGATCCAGATCAAGACCCCGACCGGAACTGATCTGGCGGCCATTTGGCCAGACTCCCTGCGTTGCGATGGTTGCAAAAAAAGAACGAATCCGAATTCGCCGCACTCCATATCCGTGGGGGCAGTGGTGCAGGCCTCCGGGCCAGCTACCCGTATTACCTGACAGAGGAAGCCATATGTTCGGTTTAGAGGCTCTGGATCTCGCCCGAATTCAGTTCGCGTTCACCATCTCGTTCCACATTCTGTTCCCGGCCATCACCATTGGCCTGGCGAGTTACCTGGCGGTGCTCGAAGGCTTGTGGCTGAAGACCCGCAACGACACCTACCGCGATCTCTACCATTTCTGGTCGAAGATTTTTGCCGTCAACTTCGGCATGGGCGTGGTTTCCGGGCTGGTCATGGCTTATCAGTTCGGCACCAACTGGAGTCGTTTTTCCGACTTCGCCGGTGCCGTCACCGGGCCGTTGCTGACCTATGAAGTGCTTACGGCGTTCTTCCTTGAGGCCGGTTTCCTTGGCGTGATGCTGTTCGGCTGGAACAAGGTCGGGCGCGGCCTGCACTTCTTCTCGACGGTGATGGTAGCGATCGGCACGCTGATTTCGACCTTCTGGATTCTCGCCTCCAACAGCTGGATGCAGACCCCGCAAGGCTTTGAAATCGTCAACGGTCAGGTCATCCCCACCGACTGGCTGGCAATCATCTTCAACCCGTCATTCCCTTACCGGCTGATGCACATGGCCACGGCGGCGTTCGTCGCCACGGCGTTCTTCGTCGGCTCGTCGGCGGCCTGGCACCTGCTGCGCGGCAGGGACAACCCGGCGATCCGCACCATGCTGTCGATGGCCATGTGGATGGCATTGATCGTCGCGCCGATTCAAGCGGTGATCGGCGACTTCCACGGCCTCAATACGCTCAAGCATCAGCCGGCAAAAATCGCTGCGATCGAAGGCCACTGGGAAAACCATGGCGACGAAGCGACGCCGCTGATCCTGTTCGGCTGGCCGGACATGAAAGAGGAACGCACCAAGTTCGCCGTAGAGATTCCATACCTCGGCAGCCTGATTCTGACCCACTCGCTGGATAAACAAGTACCGGCGCTGAAGGAATTTCCACCGGAAGACCGGCCGAATTCGACCATCGTGTTCTGGTCCTTCCGGATCATGGTCGGTCTCGGTTTCCTGATGATCTTCACCGGTTTGTGGAGTCTGTGGCTGCGCAAACGCGATTCGCTGTATACCTCGCGGCCGTTCCTGCATCTGGCGTTGTGGATGGGGCCGTCCGGCCTGATCGCAATTCTTGCCGGTTGGTTCACCACGGAAATCGGCCGTCAACCGTGGGTGGTCTATGGCCTGATGCGCACCGCAGATGCTTCGTCCAACCACAGTTTCATGCAGATGAGCATCACCCTGATCATGTTCGTAGTGGTGTATTTCGCCCTGTTCGGCGCCGGTCTCGGCTACATGATGCGCCTGGTGCGCAAAGGGCCGAAGATCAGCGAAGGCAGCGCAACGCCGGACGGTGGTCCAGGCAAGAAACGCACCCCGGCGCGTCCGTTGTCCGCAGCCGATGATCCGGCCGAGGGCGAGCACGAAGACAACACTCGCTTGACCAAGGAGATTTGACTCATGGGTATCGATCTTCCGCTGATCTGGGCCGTGATCATCATCTTCGGCATCATGATGTACGTGGTCATGGACGGCTTCGACCTGGGCATCGGCATTCTCTTCCCGTTCGTACCCGGCAAGACCGATCGCGACGTGATGATGAACACCGTCGCCCCGGTCTGGGACGGCAACGAAACCTGGCTGGTGCTGGGTGGCGCGGCGTTGTTCGGCGCCTTCCCGCTGGCCTATTCGGTGGTGTTGTCGGCGCTGTACCTGCCGCTGATCTTCATGCTCATGGGCCTGATCTTTCGCGGTGTGGCCTTCGAGTTCCGCTTCAAGGCGAAGGATGAAAAACGTCACCTGTGGGACAAGGCATTCATCGGTGGTTCGATCGCGGCGACGTTCTTTCAGGGCGTGGCGCTGGGAGCGTTCATCGATGGTCTGCCGGTGGTCAATCGCCAGTTCGCTGGAGGTTCACTGGACTGGCTGACACCGTTCACGCTGTTCTGCGGCGCGGCGCTGGTGGTGGCCTATGCCTTGCTCGGCTGTACCTGGCTGATCATGAAAACCGAAGGCAAGTTGCAGGAACAAATGCATGATCTGGCGCGACCGCTGGCGTTCGTCCTGTTGGCAGTGATTGGTGTCGTCAGCCTGTGGACGCCACTGTCGCATCCGGAAATCGCCTCACGCTGGTTCAGCATGCCGAATCTGTTCTGGTTCATGCCGGTGCCGATTCTGGTGCTGGTCACCTTGTACGGCCTGATCCGCGCGGTGGCACGTAACGCCAACTACACGCCGTTCCTGCTGACCCTGGTGCTGATCTTCCTCGGCTACAGTGGCTTGGGCATCAGCCTGTGGCCGAACATCGTGCCACCGTCGATCTCGATCTGGGACGCCGCCGCGCCGCCGCAAAGTCAGGGCTTCATGCTGGTCGGCACGTTGTTCATCATCCCGTTCATCCTGGGGTATACCTTCTGGAGCTACTACGTGTTCCGCGGCAAGGTGACCCATGAAGACGGTTACCACTAAGCGAAACCCTGTGGGAGCGGGCTTGCCCGCGATGGCGTCGCCAGCGGCGCCATCGATTTTGAAGAGGTTTGAAGAAAATGACCGGCAAACATTCCCTGCACGACATTGAAGAAGCCGAAAAAAAGCCGCTGTGGCAGCGGCTCGGCTGGTTGGCCTTGATCTGGGTTGGCAGTGTCGGCGTGTTGTTCATCGCCGCCAGCCTGATGCGCATGTTCATGAATGCCGCAGGTTTGACCACCCACTGAAATATCCCGTCCCGGCGCCTTCGGGTATGGACTTGCGACCCTCCTCACGGAGGGTTTTTTTATGCCGCAGATTTATTTGCGCGCTTTGAGGATGACGAATTTCGGCGTGGCCGCCACTTGCTCGACGCCACGAAACAAGCGCGCCAGTTTGCTGTGATAGCCCAGATGCCGATTGCCGACAATGTACAGCGCACCGCCGACCACCAGCGCCTCGCGCGCCTGCTGGAACATGCGCCAGGCGAGGAAATCGCCGACCACCTGTTGCTGATGGAACGGTGGGTTGCACAGCACCACGTCCAGCGACTGCGGCGCCTGCCCGGCCAGACCATCGCCAGCGCGCACGATCACTTCGCGATCGCCCAATGCCGCGCGCCAGTTCTCGGCAGCCGATTGCACCGCCATGAACGATTCGTCGACCAGCGTGTAATGCGCATCCGGGTTCTGCAAGGCGCTGGCAATTGCCAGGACACCGTTGCCGCAACCGAGATCGGCGACTCGCGCGTGGCCAAGGTTCTTCGGCAGATGCGGCAGAAACGCGCGAGTGCCGATGTCGAGGCCTTCGCGGCAGAACACATTGGCGTGGTTGAGCAATTCGATCGCTGGTTCGTCGAGACGATAACGAGTCGGATAGGGCGATGTAGCGGGCGCTTTGCTTTCAGGCGTGGCGATCAGCAGTCGGGCTTTCTTCACGGCCAGCGACGCCTGCACCGGGCCAATGTAGCGCTCGAGCAGATCGCCGGCAGCGCGCGGCAGATGCTTGACCATGGCGGCGGCGATCACTTGCGCGCCCGGAGCGAGTTGCCCTTGCAGGCGGATCAACTGCTCTTCCAACAGCGCCAGGGTTTTAGGGACGCGGATCAGCACCCGGTCAAACGGCCCGACCAAGGGCTCACTGGCCGGAATCGGACGAATCGCATCGAACGCCTGGCCATTGCGTAGCAGATTCTTTTCCAGCCCGACGAAACCCAGGAACGAATCGCCGCTGCTGCTCACCTCGACCTTGCCCAGCAGGCTGATCGCCAAGGCGCCGAAGCTGTCATTGAGCACCAGCACGCGGGTGCTGCTCTGAGGTTGTTCGCTGGCGAGATGATTGAGCAGGTATTCGTCCGCCGCATCGAACGCTTGCAGCGGTTCATTCTGCTGTTCAGGCTGGCGGATCAGGTCGAGCTGGGCGAAAGGCGTTTCGAGCAAGGGCATGGGGCGGGGACTCAGGATATTCGGCAGATATCCCGTTGCCGGCAGATGGTGCGACGGGATCCGACCGAGTGGACTGCGATGCAAGCAGGTTGCGTCATCACTCGGAAAGGCCTGAATGGTACGTTTTTTTGCGCGTAAATACTCGCAGGATTACCGTGCGATATTGCTCGTCAGTCAGATAATCCCGGCACGAGCGGCGGCAATCACTGCGGAAATCTTGTTGCAGACGTTGAATTTTTCGATGACGTTTTGCACATGATAGTTAACGGTGCGTTCGCTCAGGCTGAGGATTCTCGAGATATCGTGAGCGGTCTTTCCCATGGCGGACAATTTCATGATCTCCAGTTCCCGGGACGATAGCCTCGGTTTGCTGGGTTTGGCCGGTGTGGGAACGGTGCGGGCATACAGGTCACTGAAGTGTCGGTTGGCAAAAAACAGATAACCGTAATGCTCATACAGTTCGAGCGGGCTGATCGGGCAGTGGGTTCGAGCCAGACTGATGATGCTGCACAAACCGCTGGTTTCGTCATGAAAGGCCTGCGACCAGCCATGCTGCAGCCCATTCTGTTTCAACGCCTGCCACAACTCGGGTGCATCGTTGAAGACTCTTTCTTCCCAGACGATGGGTAATATTGAGTGATTGCAATGCGCTATTACCGGATCAATATTGCGGAAGTTCTCTTTGTTGTACTGAATGTTCCATTCTTTAGGGTAGTTATTGATCTGCAAGGCATTCAGGTGGACATCACGATGAGGGGACGTCACTGCTATTGCACAGTAGTTAAAGCCCAGATTCTCGGCAAATCTCAGCAGTATCGGGTATGCCGCTTCAATGCCTTTGGCAAATGTCAGTTGTTTCAATTGTGATTCCTTCCACGTTTCCATGAACTTTGCCTCTGTATCTTGATATCGGGGTGCGGAATGGATCCAAAAGATCCGGCACGAATCGAAGTGTAGGATCTTTCCTGCGAAACGCCTTACATTTTTTCGAGATTGAAACTTTGATGTTTTTTATAAAGTGTTCTTAGCAATACGCGCTGTTATATTTTAACTGCCATCTTAAAGTTATTACTCTAGATCTAACATTGACATCACATCGAATGTGCAGCGCTGATTCTGTCAATATCATTACCGTTGGCAGGTGTTTGGCAGCGCGGTTTTGCGGGACACTGTAGGCAATCGTTTCAAGGAGTGCCTCATGACTGCCAGTGCCGAGAAGTACACCACCCAGACCTTGCTCGATGTGCAACCGTTGACGCCGAACCTGTTCACGCTGCGCACCAGCCGCGACCCCGGCTTTCGCTTCCGTGCCGGCCAGTTCGCCCGGCTGGGCGTGAGCAAGGCCGATGGGAGCACGGTCTGGCGCGCCTATTCGATGGTGTCGTCGCCGTTCGACGAGTTTCTCGAGTTCTTTTCCATCGTCGTGCCGGGCGGCGAATTCACCAGTGAGCTGAGCCGGCTCCAGGTCGGCGACAGCTTGATGGTAGAACGCCAGGCGTTTGGCTACCTGACGCTGGATCGCTTTGTCGATGGCCGAGACCTGTGGTTACTGTCCACCGGCACCGGGGTGGCACCGTTTCTGTCGATCCTGCAGGACTTCGAGGTCTGGGAGAAATTCGAGCGAATCATTCTGGTTTACAGCGTGCGGGAGGCGCGGGAGCTGGCTTATCAGGAGTTGATCGCCGGGTTGGCGCAACGGGAGTATCTGAGCGAATACGCCCACAAGCTGCAATTCATCCCCACTGTGACCCGCGAAGCGCATCCAGGCGCGCTGCGGGGCCGGATTACTACGCTGATTGAAAACGGCGAGCTGGAACGCGCGGCGGGCGTTAAGCTCTCGCCAGAGCATTCGCGTGTGATGTTGTGCGGCAACCCGCAGATGATCGACGACACCCGCGCCTTGCTCAAGCAGCGCGACATGCGCCTGAGCCTGACGCGCAAGCCGGGGCAGGTTGCGGTGGAAAATTACTGGTAACGAAAACGGCACCCGCGGGTGCCGTTTTGATGACTACCGAATGCCTCAGGGCCGCTCGTTCTGCGCCTTGAGCAGGTCGCGAATTTCGCCCAGCAGTTGCTCTTCCTTGCTCGGGATCGGCGGCGCGGTCGGTGCTACAGCTTCTTCGCGCTTGAGGCGGTTGATGGCTTTGACACCCATGAAAATCGCGAAAGCGACAATCACGAAATCCAGCACCGTCTGCAGGAATTTGCCGTAAGCCAGCACCACTGCGGGCGCATCGCCCTGGGCTGCTTTGAGCGTGACAGCCAGATCACTGAAGTCCACCCCACCGATCAACAGGCCAATCGGCGGCATGATCACGTCGCCGACAAACGACGAAACGATTTTGCCAAACGCCGCGCCGATGATGATACCGACGGCCATGTCGACCACATTGCCTTTGACCGCGAAGGCCTTGAACTCGCTAAGCACGCCCATAGTTATTTCCTTGTTACAGATGAGTTTGGTGTTGGCAGTGTAAATCAGCGAAACGCCTCCTGCGCGAAACACCTTCTTACAATGCCCGTTTTTATCGACACATCGATTGACGATTAGTTTGCAAATTGCCAGCAATCGCGCGCGGAATACGCGCTAACCCGCTGACGGGAAAGCCAATTTCTTCAATCATGGTGTTACGTTCTTTCTATTTATGTTCTGCGGCACAGGCCTCTAGCCTTGGTGTGGCGCACCTGGATGCGCCCAATAAAACCAGAGGAACCTGATATGACATCCACTCCTGGACTGGGGGCTTTTCCCTTCCGCCGCACCTTCGGCGTACTGACTGCCGGGCTGCTGACCTTCTCGGTCAACGCCGCTCCGCTGACCCGCGATAACGGCGCGGCAGTCGGTGACAATCAGAACTCGCAAACTGCCGGCGCCAACGGCCCGGTGCTGCTGCAGGATGTGCAACTGATCCAGAAGCTGCAGCGCTTCGATCGTGAACGCATCCCCGAGCGCGTCGTACACGCACGCGGCACCGGCGCTCACGGCACCTTCACCGTGACCGATGACCTCAGCGACCTGAGCAAGGCCAAGGTGTTCGCCGCAGGCCAGAGCACGCCGGTATTCGTGCGTTTCTCGGCGGTGGTGCATGGCAACCACTCCCCGGAAACCCTGCGTGACCCGCGCGGTTTCGCCACCAAGTTCTATACCGCTGACGGCAATTGGGATCTGGTCGGCAACAACTTCCCGACCTTCTTCATCCGTGATGCGATCAAATTCCCGGACATGGTCCACGCCTTCAAGCCCGATCCGCGCACCAACCTCGATGACGATTCGCGCCGGTTCGATTTCTTCTCCCATGTACCGGAAGCCACCCGCACGCTGACCGAGTTGTATTCCAACTACGGCACTCCGGCCAGTTACCGGGAGATGGATGGCAATGGTGTTCATGCCTATAAGCTGATCAATGCCAAGAATGAAGTTCACTACGTGAAGTTTCACTGGAAGAGTCTTCAAGGCATCAAGAACCTCACGCCAAAACAAGTCAGCGAAGTTCAAGGTCAGGATTACAGTCATATGACTAACGACTTGGTGAGTAATATCAACAAGGGCAACTTTCCGAAGTGGGACTTGTACGTGCAAGTTCTCAAGCCACAGGATTTGTCCAAGTTTGATTTCGATCCATTGGATGCAACCAAGATCTGGCCGGGTATTGCCGAGCGCAAAGTTGGACAAATGGTCCTGAACCGTAATCCGGCCAATGTCTTCCAGGAAACCGAACAAGTTGCCATGGCTCCAGCCAACGTAGTTCCGGGTATCGAACCTTCGGAAGACCGCTTGTTGCAGGGCCGAGTGTTCTCTTATGCCGATACGCAGATGTATCGCCTCGGCGCCAACGCTTTGCAATTGCCGATCAACGCACCGAAAACCGCAGTGAACAATGGCAATCAGGATGGTGCGATGAATTTCGGCGCCAGCCAGTCCGGCGTCAACTACCAGCCAAGCCGCCTGCAACCGCGTGAAGAAACATCATCGGCGCGTTACAGCCAGTCGGCGCTGTCGGGCAGCACGCAGCAGGCGAAGATCCAGCGTGAGCAGAACTTCAAGCAGGCCGGTGATCTGTATCGCTCGTACAGCAAGCAGGAACGCCGCGACCTGATCGACAGCTTCGGCGGCTCGCTGGCCACCACTGATGACGAGAGCAAGCACATCATCCTGTCGTTCCTGTACAAGGCCGACCCTGAGTACGGCAGCGGTGTGACCGAAGTGGCCAAGGGCGACCTCAACCGCGTGAAAGCATTGGCGGCGAAATTGACCGACTGATAGCCATGCGGCGCACGCGAGGGCCTGTGCGGCCTCGCGTGCGCTCAAGGAGAGCCCGATGCGTGTTTTTCTTTTATGCCTGGCCGGGTGCCTGTCGTTCAGCGCGTGGGCGGCACCGGTCGAGCAAAGTCCCGAGGCGGTCAAGGCGCAGTTGCAGGATTACTACTTCGACGCCGCCCGCCGGGGTGATGTGCCGATGCTCGAGACCTTTATCGAGTCTGGCTATTCCCTCGATACCCGCGACAGCAAGGGTTACACCGCGCTGATCCTGGCGGCCTATCACGGTCAGGCGCCGGCGGTTGAGCGCCTGCTCGCCGCTGGCGCAGATGCCTGTGCCCAGGACCAACGCGGTAACACGGCGCTGATGGGCGCGATATTCAAAGGCGAATTACAGATCGCCCGGCGACTGATGGCCAGCGATTGCAGCCCCGACCAGCGTAATGGCGCCGGACAGACAGCGGCGATGTACGCCGGGCTGTTCAAGCGTCTGGAATTGCTTGATGCGTTGAAAGCCAGAGGCGCCGACCTCAATGCCGAGGATCCGCTGGGCAACAGCGCCGCACGTCTGGCCAGCGGCGAAATCCGTACTGCTGCGCCGCGCTGATCGGCGGTGGCTGCGTTATCATCGCGTCTTTTGTTCCGGGGGTTCTGATGGCCAAGGCCAAGCGCATGTACGGCTGCACCGAGTGCGGCGCAACCTTTCCCAAGTGGGCCGGGCAGTGCGGCGAGTGCGGTGCCTGGAACACCCTGACCGAAACCATGATCGAAAGCGGCGGCGCCACGGCACCCACCGGGCGCACCGGTTGGGCTGGCCAGCAGGCGCAGATCAAGACGCTCGCCGAAGTCAGCATCGAAGAGATTCCACGTTTTTCCACCGCTTCCGGTGAGCTCGACCGCGTGCTCGGCGGTGGTCTGGTCGATGGCTCGGTTGTGCTGATCGGCGGTGATCCGGGGATCGGCAAATCGACCATTCTGTTGCAAACCCTGTGCAATCTGGCCAAAAGCATGCCGGCGCTGTACGTCACTGGTGAGGAATCCCAGCAGCAAGTGGCGATGCGCGCCCGCCGTCTCGGCCTGCCGCAGGATCAACTGCGGGTGATGACCGAAACCTGCATCGAAACCATCATCGCCACCGCTCGCCAGGAAAAGCCCAAGGTCATGGTGATCGACTCGATCCAGACCATCTTCACCGAACAGCTGCAATCGGCGCCGGGCGGCGTGTCGCAGGTGCGTGAAAGTGCGGCGCTGCTGGTGCGTTACGCCAAACAGAGCGGCACGGCGATCTTCCTCGTCGGCCACGTCACCAAAGAGGGCGCCTTGGCCGGTCCGCGTGTTCTGGAACACATGGTCGATACCGTGCTGTATTTCGAAGGTGAATCCGATGGTCGTCTACGTCTGCTGCGCGCGGTGAAGAACCGTTTCGGGGCGGTCAACGAATTGGGCGTGTTCGGCATGACCGACAAGGGCCTGAAAGAAGTCTCCAACCCATCGGCGATTTTTCTCACCCGCGCCCAGGAAGAAGTCCCGGGCAGTGTGGTCATGGCGACGTGGGAAGGCACCCGACCGATGCTGGTGGAAGTGCAGGCACTGGTCGATGACAGCCATCTGGCCAACCCGCGTCGGGTGACGCTGGGGCTGGATCAGAACCGTCTGGCGATGTTGCTTGCGGTGCTGCACCGCCACGGCGGGATTCCGACCCACGATCAGGACGTGTTCCTCAACGTGGTCGGTGGCGTGAAGGTGCTGGAGACAGCGTCGGATCTGGCGTTGATGGCGGCGGTGATGTCGAGTTTGCGCAATCGGCCGTTACCGCATGATCTGCTGGTGTTCGGCGAAGTCGGCCTGTCTGGCGAAGTGCGCCCGGTGCCGAGCGGGCAGGAGCGGCTGAAAGAAGCGGCCAAGCACGGCTTCAAACGCGCCATCGTGCCGAAGGGTAATGCTCCGAAGGAATCGCCTCCCGGCTTGCAGATCATCGCCGTGACGCGTCTCGAACAGGCCCTCGACGCACTCTTCGAGTAACCACAATCCCCTGTGTAGGAGCAGCCTTCGGCAGCTCCTACAGGGGGCAAGTCAGATTTCGATCAGCGCACCCAGTTCGCGCTCCAGCTCGGCCTCATCCGCCAGATTCAGTTCGATCAAGCGGCGCAGGCGCTGGATCGATTCCAGGCTGATATGCCGGCAGATGAATCCCAAGTGGCCGTTTTCCTCGTGGGCCAGATGCACGTCCATTTCGATATCGACGTCTTCGCTCAGATGAATGTCGACTAGGAAGTCCTGCTCTTTATCCCCAAGCCACGGCTCCGGTCGCTCGATCAGCAGGCCCTTGAGCGACAGGTCGATCAGTTTGACCGGCCAGATGTATTCGCCCTGTTTCAGCTCGGTTCGGGCATCGAACGCAATACGTTTGAAACGACGTCGATTGGCGGGGTGCTCGCTCATGGCGCAATCCTCATGAAGGTTCGCTGACTATAGACCGCGAATGCGGGCGCCAGCCAATCGTTCAAGCGTCTAGACCTATGTCGGGGTATGGCCTTTGGCGCCGTAAGCGCTAAACTCGGGGTGGCTGTCTTTCTTGTCCACCCTGGCTGGAATAATAAAATGAAAAATAATAATAGCCTGCTGCGCCACTTACCCTGGCTCGTGCTGGCAATCGTAGGAGCGTGCGCCCTGGGCGTAGTGGCATTGCGCCGCGGCGAGGCGATCAACGCCTTGTGGATTGTGGTCGCTGCCGTGGCCATTTATCTGGTTGCGTACCGTTACTACAGTCTGTTCATCGCCAACAACGTGATGCAACTGGATCCGCGTCGGGCCACCCCCGCCGTGCTCAACAACGATGGTCTGGACTACGTGCCGACCAACAAACACATTCTTTTCGGTCACCACTTCGCGGCCATCGCTGGCGCGGGGCCACTGGTCGGTCCGGTGCTGGCGGCGCAGATGGGGTATCTGCCCGGCACACTCTGGCTGATTGCCGGTGTGGTGCTGGCGGGCGCGGTGCAGGACTTCATGGTCCTGTTCATGTCGACCCGACGCAACGGCCGTTCCCTGGGCGACATGGTGCGTGAAGAGATGGGCCGGATTCCCGGGACCATCGCACTGTTCGGCTGCTTCCTGATCATGATCATCATCCTCGCGGTGCTGGCGCTGATCGTGGTCAAGGCCCTCGCCGAGAGCCCGTGGGGCATCTTCACCGTGATGGCGACCATCCCGATCGCGATGTTCATGGGCATCTACATGCGCTACATCCGCCCGGGCCGCATCGGCGAAATCTCCGTGGTCGGTGTGTTGCTGCTGCTCGGTTCGATCTGGCTGGGCGGGCAGATTGCTGCCGATCCGGTATGGGCCAAAGCCTTCACCTTCACCGGTGTGCAAATTACCTGGATGCTGGTCGGTTACGGTTTTGTCGCCGCGTCGCTGCCAGTGTGGCTGATTCTGGCACCGCGTGACTATCTGTCGACCTTCCTCAAGATCGGCACCATCGTCGCCTTGGCGATCGGTATTCTGGTGACCATGCCCGAGCTGAAAATGCCGGCACTGACCCAGTTCGTCGACGGCACCGGCCCGGTGTGGAAGGGCGGTCTGTTCCCGTTCCTGTTCATCACCATCGCTTGCGGTGCGGTTTCCGGTTTCCACGCGTTGATCTCGTCGGGCACCACGCCGAAGCTGCTGGATAACGAAACCAACGCCCGCTACATCGGTTACGGCGGCATGCTGATGGAATCGTTCGTGGCGATCATGGCCATGGTTGCCGCTTCGGTGATCGAGCCAGGCGTGTACTTCGCCATGAACAGCCCGGCCGCCGTGGTCGGCAGTGATGCCGCGTCAGTGGCGCAAATGGTCACCAGCTGGGGCTTCGCGATCACGCCGGAAGCGCTGCAAGCCGTGGCCCACGACATCGGTGAAACCACCATTCTGGCCCGTGCTGGCGGTGCGCCGACCCTGGCGGTCGGTATCGCGCAGATCCTGCACAGTGTCCTGCCGGGTGAAAACACCATGGCGTTCTGGTACCACTTCGCGATCCTGTTCGAAGCGCTGTTCATCCTCACCGCTGTGGACGCCGGTACCCGTGCCGGGCGTTTCATGCTGCAGGATCTGCTCGGCTCCTTCGTACCGGCGCTGAAGCGCACCGAATCGTGGACCGCCAACCTGATCGCCACCGCCGGTTGTGTCGCGATGTGGGGCTGGTTGCTGTATCAGGGCGTGATCGATCCACTGGGCGGCATCAACACCTTGTGGCCATTGTTCGGCATCTCCAACCAGATGCTCGCCGGTATCGCGCTGATGCTCGGCACCGTGGTCCTGATCAAGATGAAGCGCCAGCGCTACATCTGGGTCACCCTGTTGCCGGCCACCTGGCTGTTGATCTGCACCACCACTGCTGGCTTCATCAAGCTGTTCGACGCCAACCCGGCGATCGGCTTCCTGTCCCTGGCCAAGAAGTACAGCGATGCGCTGGCCAACGGTCAGGTGCTGGCGCCGGCGAAAAGCGTCGAGCAGATGCAGCACGTGATCTTCAACGCCTACACCAACGCCACACTCACCGCGCTGTTCCTGTTCGTGGTGTTCAGCATCCTGTTCTATGCGCTCAAGGTCGGCATCGCCGCCTGGGGCAAGAAAGAGCGTACGGATAAAGAATCGCCATTCCAGGCCCTGCCGGATGCGTAACCAGAGGATTGCAGCATGTTCAATGACCTGAGTCGCCTCGGTAAATACCTCGGTCAGGCCGCGCGCCTGATGGTCGGCATGCCCGACTACGACACCTACGTCGAGCATATGCAAACCAAACACCCGGACAAACCGGTGATGAGCTACGAGATGTTCTTTCGCGAACGTCAGGAAGCCCGTTACGGTGGCAAGGGTGGGCCGAAGTGCTGTTGAGCTGACAGCCTGCGGTTGAGGTAATCCCCTGTGGGAGCGAGCCTGCTCGCGAATACGGAGTGCCAGTTGATGAAGGATTTGACTGACACACCGCTTTCGCGAGCAGGCTCGCTCCCACATTTGTTTTTGTATTCTTTTCAGGAGATCGGGTTTTGTCTTCTCCCATTCCGGTAACGGTCCTCAGCGGTTTCCTCGGCGCCGGCAAGACCACTTTGCTGCGTCATTTATTGAAAGCCGAGCACGGCCTGAAAATCGCCGTGATCGAAAACGAATTCAGCGACGCCGGCATCGACACTCAGTTGCTGGGTGACGAGCCGGTGCAGGTCATGACCCTGGCCAACGGCTGCGTCTGCTGCACCATTCACACCGATCTGACCAAGGCGCTGTACTTGCTGCTCGAGCGCCTGGACAGCGGCGAGATCGCCTTCGATCGTCTGGTGATCGAGTGCACTGGTCTCGCCGATCCGGCACCGGTGGCGCAGACGTTCTTCATCGACGAAGAGCTGCGCGAGCGTTACCTGCTCGACGGCATCATCACCCTGGTCGACGCCGCTCACGCCGACGTGCACCTGACCCAGACCATCGCCCAGGCGCAGATCGGTTTCGCCGATCGTCTGCTGGTAAGCAAGACCGATCTGGTCGATGAGGCGACGTTCACCGCGCTGAGCGAGCGCCTTACGCGAATCAACCGCCGCGCGCCGATCCGCGTGGTCGAGCATGGCAACATCGATCTGGCTGAACTGCTGGATGTGCGTGGTTTCAACCTCAATGCTGACCTGGGCGGCGGTTTGAGCTTGCGTCCGGTGAGCAAGGCGCCGTCGATCGATCGCATCTCCAGCCTGGTGCTGCGCACCGATCAGGCGCTAGATATCGATCAGCTCAGCGAATTCATGAACGAACTGCTGGAAGAACACGGCAAGCAATTGCTGCGCTACAAAGGCGTGCTGAATATTGCCGGGGAAGATCGGCGCCTGGTGTTTCAGGGTGTGCTGAAACTCTATGGTTTCGACTGGGACACCGAATGGGCCGAGGGCGAGACGCGCGAGAGTCTGATCGTGTTTATCGCCGATGACTTGCCGGAAGAGAAGATTCGGGCGGGGTTTGCCAGGGTTGCAGCGCAACAAGCCTGATAATTTCAATAGCTCAACGGGCCTCTTCGCGAGCAGGCTCGCTCCCACAGTAGAACGCATTCTGTCAGAAGGAATGCAATCCACTGTGGGAGCGAGCCTGCTCGCGAAGGCGGTCTAACCGACAGCACAATGCTCAAGATCTGAACCCAGCAGTGTCTGCTCAAGATGATCCAGATGCCGATTCATCAGCCCCTCTGCCTTGGCAGCATCACCTCGCTCCACAACCTCAACCAACGCCAAATGCTCCTGCCATGCGCAACAGCTTCGCGTCGAACCCTGACTCCGCGCAATCGCCAACGAGGTCAACGGCACCAGACTGCGCAGAAAATGCGCCAACGGCACATTACCCGCCATCCGCGCCAACTGCAGATGAAACTCCCCCGACAACCGAATCGCCGCCCCGCGCCGATCCTGCTCGATGGCGCGCTTCTCGCGCTCTATCAACGTGCGCAAGCATTTCAGATCGTCTGGCTGCGGACGCTGACACGCCAACCGCACCAACGTGTTCTCAGCCAACCGTCGCGCATGCAAGGTCTGCCGGATCAGCTCCCGATCAGGCGCGGCCACTCGTGGACGATGATTGGCGCGCAATACCACGATCTGCTCATGGGACAACTGCGTCAGCACCCGTCGTACATCGGCGCGGCCGGCGCCGAACATCGCTTGCAGACTGTCCTCGGTGAACCGGCTGTCTTCATCGATACGCTGCTCGAGAATCGCGTCGAACAGTCGCGGATACAACTCCTCAACCGGCATGCGCAGGCGAGAGACGGGCAGGGCGGTAGAATCGGCATGCGAGGCTGAAGCAAAACTGTTCATGGCCGTTCTCCTGGCAAATCAGGTGGGCAGGTTGTCGTCCGGGATGTTCAGCTCAACGCCCATGCGCTGGCCTTCGCGCAGAATGTGCCGACGCATTTCGGCGCTGGCCTGAGCGCTGTTCTTGCTGCGGATCGCGCGGACTACGGCTTCGTTTTCTTCCAGGCGTTCGGCCAGATGCTCCGGTGAATTGCGCAACACTTCGGCACTTTGCTTGAGCGCGTTGCTGGTCTGCTGCACCACGCTCTGGAAAATCGGGTTCGAGGTCAGCGTGAACAGTTCTTCGTGAAAGGCGATGTAGGCGCTGACCCCGGCTTCACTGTCACCGGCTTCGAGGGCTTCGCGCATGTCCATCAGGGTCAGGCGCAACTGGCCGACTTCCTTGCTGCTGATCGATTGCGCAACCAGCCCGACAATGAACGGCTCGAGGGTGTAGCGCAGTTGCAGCACATCTTCCAGGCTCGCCCCGGCGACTGCGCTGTCGTGGCTCTGGCTGTCGCTGAGTTGCGCATCGAGGACGACCACGCCTTTGCCCGGCATCGAGCGCACCAGGCCGAGTGTTTCCAGCACGATCACCGCTTCGCGCAGGCTCGGCCGGCTGATGCCCAGCTGTTCGGCCAGTTCACGCTGGCCCGGCAGCATGTCGCCGGAGCGCCACTGGCCTCGGGCCAACGCGGCGCGGAGTTTTTCCACCACTGAATTGACGACGGTTGAAGTTGTAATCACGTATTGGCTCCCTGCGCCGTGCCTGCGCATTGGCAGGCACGGCACTCATTCAGAATTCTTTCGCCGCCGCCGGAGCGACGGTTTTTCGCGGTTGAAAGTTATAGCCCTGTTCGCCGTTGAGCACCTTGTTCGCTCGCTGTACATCGATGTCCTTTTCCCAGCGGGCGATGGCCACGGTGGCGACGCAGTTGCCGATCAGATTGGTCAGCGCGCGGCCGATGCCCATGAACCAGTCCACGGCCAACACCAGCACCAGGCCGACCACGGGAATCGCCGGGATCGCCGTCAGCGTTGCCGCCAGGATCACCAGTGCCGAACCGGGAATGCCGTGGGCGCCTTTGGAGGTGATCAGCGACACCAGCAGAATGGTCAGCAAGTCGGTCATCGCCAATGGCGTGCCGGTGGCGTTGGCGATGAATACGATGGCCAGGGTCAGGTAAATCGAGAAGCCGTCGAGGTTGAACGAGTACCCGGTCGGGATCACCAGACCGACCGTCGAGCTGCCAATACCGAGGTGTTCGAGCTTGCGCATGATCTGCGGCAGTACGGCGTCGGAAGAGGCGGTGCCCATCACGATGAGCAGTTCTTCCCGCAGGTACTTGAGCAGCGGCCACATGCGCAGGCCGGAGACGCGCATCACCAGACCGAGGATCAGCGCGACGAAGGCGACGCAGGTCAGGTAGAACAGACCGACCAGACTGCCCAGGTGCTGCAACGAATCGAGGCCGTATTTGCTGGTGGTGAAGGCGATGGCGCCGAATACGCCGATCGGCGCCAGCCGGACGATCATGCCCATGATGCGGAAGATCACGTGGCTGAGTTCGTTGATCAGCCGCGAAATCCCGGAAGCCGCTTCGCCAACCAGATTCAGTGCACTGCCGAACAGCACCGAGAACAGCAGCACTTGCAAGATATTGTTGTCAGCGAAGGCACCGATCACCGAGGTCGGGATCAGGTCCATCAGAAATTGCGTGGTGGTGTGCATGTGCTGGCTGCGCTCGGCGAGGTCGCCCATGTCGGCGCTGGAGAGCTGCTCCAGATGAATGTTCGCGCCGCTGCCAATGCCGGTGCTGAAGGCGAACACCAGACCAATCACCAAGGCGATGGTGGTCAGCACTTCGAAGTAGATCACCGACTTGAGGCCGATGCGCCCGACCTTCTTCAGATCGCCCGCGCCGCTGATGCCGCTGACCACCACGCAGAACACGATCAGGCCAATCAGCATCTTGATCAGTTTGATGAAGCCATCGCCGAGCGGTTTGAGCTGAGCGGAGTATTCAGGAAGGGTCAGCCCGCAGACGATGCCGAGCATCAGTCCGAGAACCACTTGAAGGAAGATTGAACGCGAGCACCATCTGAGCATGGGAGGAATCCTGGGTCGGTGTCCTGGCTGCCGCACGCGTTGCGCATCGGATGCAGGACTTAATTATTGTGGTCTTACCGGTATGTCCAGTGCAGGCGCAGTCTAGGCTTGGTTTTTTCCTGATTACAAGGGGAAAGCATGAAATTGGCATGACCGGTCTGACCAGCGGCCAAAGCCGCGTAGGAGCTGCCGAAGGCTGCGATCTTTTGATCTTGTTTATAAAATCCAGATCAAAAGATCGCAGCCTTCGGCAGCTCCTACAGGTGAATTGCAGGCGAAAAAAAACCGGCCAATCACTTGGCCGGTTTTTCATGCTGCTGGTTTAACGTCGCGATTAAGCGCCGTACACCGGCAGTTTCTTGCAGATGGCTTTGACTTTCTCGCGAACGGCGTCGATCACCGCTTCGTTGTTCAGGTCAGCCAGGATGTCGCAGATCCAGCCGGCCAGCTCTTTGCACTCAGCCTCTTTGAAACCGCGAGTGGTCACAGCCGGAGTACCGAAGCGCAGGCCGGAGGTGACGAACGGCGAGCGTGGATCGTTAGGCACGGAGTTCTTGTTCACGGTGATGAACGCTTTGCCCAGAGCGGCGTCGGCGTCTTTACCGGAGATGTCCTGCTTGATCAGCGACAGCAGGAACAGGTGGTTTTCAGTACCGCCCGAAACCACGTCGAAACCGCGCGCGATGAACACTTCGGCCATGGCCTTGGCGTTCTTCACCACTTGTTGCTGGTAAGCCTTGAACTCAGGCTGCAGCGCTTCCTTGAAGCAGATCGCCTTGGCCGCGATCACGTGCTCCAGCGGGCCACCCTGGGCGCCCGGGAACACTGCGGAGTTGAGCTTCTTCTCGATCTCGGCGTTCGCTTTGGCCAGGATCAGACCGCCACGTGGACCGCGCAGGGTCTTGTGCGTGGTGGTGGTCACGACGTCGGCGAACGGTACCGGGTTCGGGTAGACACCAGCGGCAACCAGACCGGCGACGTGAGCCATGTCGACGAACAGGTAGGCGCCAACCTTGTCAGCGATCTCGCGGAAGCGCGGGAAGTCGAGGATCTGCGAGTAGGCCGAGAAACCGGCAACGATCATTTTCGGCTTGTGCTCGACCGCCAGACGCTCGACTTCGTCGTAGTCGATCAGGCCGTTGGCATCGATACCGTATTGAACGGCGTTGTACAGCTTGCCCGAGGAGGAAACGCTGGCGCCGTGGGTCAGGTGACCGCCATGGGCCAGGCTCATGCCCAGAATGGTGTCGCCACCTTGCAGCAGAGCCAGGTAAACAGCGGCGTTGGCTTGGGAACCGGCGTGCGGCTGAACGTTGGCGTAATCAGCACCGAACAGTTCCTTGGCACGGTCGATGGCCAGTTGTTCAACCACGTCAACGTATTCGCAACCACCGTAGTAACGCTTGCCCGGATAGCCTTCGGCGTACTTGTTGGTCAGGACCGAGCCTTGAGCTTCCATCACCGCTGGGCTGGTGTAGTTTTCCGAAGCGATCAGCTCAATGTGTTCTTCCTGACGCTGAGCTTCTTGCTCCATGGCGGCAAAAAGGTCGGCGTCGTACTTGGCAATAGTCAAATCACGGCTGAACATGGCGGTCCTCAAGGATCGGGGGCAGAAAAGGGGGGCATTCTAACCCAACCGCTTTTGGATGACATATGAAACGACGTCATGTCGCAGACAAGTGGCGTTCATGACAGATGTGCGGTGCTTTTGCCGGCCCCTTCGCGAGCAGGCTCGCTCCCACATTTGAGATGCATTCCCCTGCTGCAATGCATTCCCCTGTGGGAGCGAGCCTGCTCGCGAAGGGCGCGCCGCAGATGTTCAGTCGAACATGAACAGCGCATCGTTACAGAACTGCGCTTCAAACCGTCCCGCCGGCATCGGCCGGCCGAACAGATAGCCCTGCACCTCATCGCAACCATGCTCACGCAGGAAGTCCAGTTGCTCGTGGGTTTCCACGCCCTCGGCGATCACCGCCAGGTTCAGGCTGTGGGCCATGGCGATGATCGCCCGGGCGATCTGCGCGTCCTGTTCGCCGGACGGCAGGCCGTCGACGAAAGTACGGTCGATCTTCAGCACGTCGATCGGGAATTGCTTGAGGTAGTTGAGCGATGAATAACCGGTGCCGAAGTCATCGACTGCGATGCTCAGGCCGAGGTTTTTCAGCCCGGCAAGAATCTGCATCGCTTCGCTGACTTCGCGCATCAGGATGCTTTCGGTCAGCTCCAGCTCCAGGCACGCCGGTGGCAGGCCGGTTTCGCGCAGGATCGTCGCGATTCGGGTGCCCAACTGGCCGTCGGAGAACTGCCGTGCGGAAATGTTCACCGAGACCTTCGGCACCCGCACCCGTTGCTGGTGCCAGGTTTTCAGCTGTCGACAGGCCTCGCTGATGACCCAGTCGCCAACGTCCACCACCAGGCCGAGCTCTTCCAGCACCGGAATGAAATCACCCGGCGGCACCAGCCCGCGACGTGGATGGCGCCAGCGCAGCAGCGCTTCGGCGCCGGTCAGGCGCTTGCCGTCGCCACTGAACTGCGGCTGGTAATACAGGACGAATTCGTTCTGCTCCAGCGCATGGCGCAGATCGCTTTCCAGTTCCAGACGCTCCAGCGCACTGGCGTTCATGTCGGCCTGATAGAACTGGAAGTTGTTCTTGCCGCGTTCCTTGGCGTGGTACATCGCCGTGTCGGCGTTCTTCATCAACTGGCTGAGTTCGTTGCCGTCCTGCGGACTCAGGGCGATGCCGATACTGGCGGTGACGAAGAACTCGCGGCCCTCGAGCACGAACGGCCGCACCAGGCTGGCGAGAATCTGCTCGGCGACATGAATCGCCCGGTTCAGCGCCAGTTCGCGATTGGAGCGATGCTGCAGCAGCAAGGTGAATTCGTCGCCGCCCATGCGAGCCACGGTGTCGTCGTCATCGACGCAGGCCAGCAGGCGCGTGGCCATGTCCTTGAGCATGCGGTCGCCGGCGGCGTGGCCGAGGGAGTCGTTGATCGGTTTGAAACGGTCGAGGTCGAGGAACATCAGCACCACCCACGACTTCTGCCGTTCGGCCGCTTGCAGCGCGGTGTGCAGACGATCCTGGAACAGCGTGCGGTTCGGCAAATGGGTGAGGGCATCGTAATAGGCGAGGCGGTGGATGCGCTGCTCGCTGGCCTTGCGCTCACTGATGTCGCTGAAGAAACACACGTAACTGGCCAGATCGCCCTCGTCGTCTAGCACGGCAGTGATGCCGACCCACGCCGGGTAATGCTCGCCGTTACGGCGCTTCATCCACACTTCGCCTTCCCAGGTGCTGTGCTCGTGCAACTGCTTGAGCACGTAGCGCAGGTGCGCATCCTGCTGCTCGTCGACGGTGAGCATGTTCGGCAACTGGTCGAGCACTTCGCCGACGCTGTAGCCGCTGACCCGACTGAACGCTTCGTTGGCCTGGACGATGTAGCCGGCCGGGTCGGTGATCAGGATTGCCGAAGTCGAGTGCTCGAATACCGTAGCGGCCATGCGCAGGTCTTTTTCGGCACGGCGCTGCTGGCTGATATCGCGGCCCACGCCGAGCACGCCTTCGAACGCGCCGTGCTCGTCCCACACCAGCACCAGGCGCAGTTCGATCGGAATCTTGCGGCCATCGGCACGCAGGCAATCGAAGAGGAACAGCTGCGTTTGCACCTGACTGCGCAGCAATGCCAGTTGCTCGGGCTTGTCCAGCGCCTTGCTGACGCGGTCCATCAGCACATGAATGCCATTCAGTTGCCCGGGATTGGCGATGATCGATTGCCAGCCGTTCTGGAAAATCCATTCGGCGTTGTAACCGAGCACCGCCTGCACCGACGGGCTGACGTAGTTCAGCGAGAGCTTGCTGTCGGTGGAGAAAATCACGTCGCTGATGCTTTCGGCGAGCATGCGGTAACGCTGCTCGCTGTCACGCAGCGATTCGCTGGCCTCGATCTGTTCGGTGATGTCCTTGGCCACGCCGATGATCCGCGTGACCTGATCGTGCTTGTCCCGCGCCAGCGCCTGTTCACGGATGTCGAAGCGCCGCCACTTGCCGTCGCGATGACGGAAGCGCAACTGGCATTGCAACAGCTGGCTGTAACCGGCGTGGCGCTGCAACTGCCGCGAGCGATGGTAATAGTCGGCGTCTTCCGGATGCAGAAGGATTTCCCAGAAGTATTCACCCATCTGATGCAATTCAGTGCGGTTGTAGCCCAGGGTCTGGCCGAGGTGGTGGTTGCTGAAAATCATCCGCTGGCTGATCACGTCCTGCACATACAGATGATCCGGCACGGTGCGCACCACGTCCGACCAGAAGCCTTCGCGCTCCAGCAACGACAGCTCGATCAGCTTGCGGCTGGTGATGTCGTTGATGCTGAGGATCACCGCTTTATAGTCGTGCTGCTCGCTCGGCAGGCGCAAAACCATCCACAGATGCTGGTCGCGACCGTTGCTGTTGGGCAGTTTGATTTCCAGTTCCAGCTGTTTCTGCTGCTGCAGGACGGCGTCGAGGATCTGCTGACCGATCGCGCACTGCGGATGGCGCTGGCCATCGATCAGCAGTTGCCAGGCATCGTCGCAGGAATGCACATCGAGCAGTTGCAGGGCGACCTGATTGACCTCGGTGACGCGCATTTCCGCGAGCAACTGCTGGCGCTGCTGCGGTTGGTCGAGCCAGGCCTTGAGCTGGTCGCTGGTCTGGATCTGCGCCTTGTCGAACATCTGCTTGAGGCCGGACAGGTCAAGCACGCACAAGGCCACGCCGGTGCCTTCGAAAATATCCTGGTAACGCCGCCGGCCTTCATGCACCTGGCGCTGGCGCCGACGCATGTTTAGCAGTGCAATCACCGGCAACATCGAGAACGCCAGGCCGAGCAGGCATTTGCCGATGAACGCCGGCAGCAATTCTTCCAGTACGCGCTGGCGGTCGAACAGCCCGCGCAGTTGCCAGTCGCTGCTGCTCAGCGGCACGGTCAGTACGGTGTTGGCGACATCGTCAGGCGTCAGCCCGCCAGCCTTGACCGAGGGCAGCCCTGCTTCGCGGCTGATGATCTGGTGATTGAGGCGGTTTTCCACCAGCCACAACGGGCGCAGGGCGGTGGCGTCCTGTTTGGTCAGCGAGTCGAAGAAGGTTGGCGTCAGGCGCAAGGCCCAGTAACCGCGACTGCTGCCGCTGGCCTGATGCAACAGCAGGTGCACCACCGAGCCGTCATCGGCATTGCTGAAGTAATGCGCCTGGGCGCGGCTGCGGCGCACCAGTTCGGTCAGGTAATCGGCGTCGGAACTGTCGGTGGCGCTGTCGCTGATGATGCGGCCGGAGGGTGAGAGCAGGGCCATGCTGCGCAGGTCGGGCAGCGAGCGTTGCAACTTGCGCAGGAGCATCTGCTGTTCGTCGGCAGTTTGCGGTTGTTCGACGATCGGTAGCAGATTGAGGGCGATTTGCGCATTCAGCGCCATGTTCAGGCTGACCTGAGCGGCGAGATCGGCGGTGTAATCGATGGTGTACTGGCGCTGGTTCTTCTGGGTTTCACGCAATTGATCGAGCAGTTGCCAGAACAGCAACGCGAGCAATAACAGCACGAGGGTGGCCAGCGCACCCTTCAATGTCCCGCGCAGGGGCGAGCCGGGCGCCGGTGGGGTGCTGCTCACAGAGGCTGGCGGAGTGACATTGGTCAAGCTGTGATCCTGCGATTTGGCTGGACTGGCGCGACGTGCACTATAAGCCGGACGCCCGAAGGGCGGCTAGCATGCCTTGAGTTGTGGCGAAGTGCCAGCCCCTCTCGGCTGGACTGCCTTCCGGCATTAAGGTAGCTTTGCCGGTTAGACCGGGGGCGTTCCAGCCCCTACAATCAGACTTTTTCCAGCGCGCACGCATTGATTGCGATCAAGTGAACGACGCGCACAGTCTGGCCAGGCATCGCCTGCGCTCCAATCATTCATCTGTCACTGACCCAAGGTTCTCCATGGCTCAATACGTCTTCACCATGCATCGGCTGGGCAAAGTTGTTCCGCCGAAGCGGGAAATCCTCAAGAACATTTCGCTGTCCTTCTTCCCCGGCGCCAAGATCGGCGTGCTCGGCCTCAACGGTTCGGGTAAATCCACGCTGCTGAAAATCATGGCTGGCGTCGACACCGAGTTCGAAGGCGAAGCCCGTCCGATGCCGGACCTGAACATCGGTTACCTGCCGCAAGAGCCGCAGCTCGACCCTGCCAAGACCGTACGTGAGGTGGTCGAGGAAGCGGTCAGCGTGATCAAGGATGCGCAAGCGCGTCTGGACGAGGTCTACGCGGCCTACGCCGACCCGGATGCCGACTTCGACAAGCTTGCTGCTGAACAGGCCAAGCTCGAAGCGATCCTGCAGGCCAGCGACGGCCACAACCTCGAGCGCCAGCTGGAAGTTGCTGCCGATGCACTGCGTCTGCCGGCCTGGGACGCGAAAGTCGAACACCTGTCCGGTGGTGAAAAGCGCCGTGTCGCCCTGTGCCGTCTGCTGCTGTCCGCGCCGGACATGCTGCTGCTCGACGAACCGACCAACCACCTGGATGCCGATTCGGTGGCGTGGCTGGAGCATTTCCTCCACGACTTCCCGGGCACCGTGGTCGCGATCACGCACGACCGTTACTTCCTCGACAACGTCGCCGGCTGGATTCTGGAACTCGACCGCGGCGCGGGCATTCCTTACGAGGGCAACTATTCGGGCTGGCTCGAAGCCAAGTCCGATCGTCTGGCTCAGGAATCCAAGCAGCAGTCGGCTCACGAAAAAGCCATGAAAGAAGAACTGGAGTGGGTGCGCAAAGGCGCCAAGGCCCGCCAGTCGAAATCCAAGGCACGTCTGCAACGCTTCGAAGAAATGCAATCGCAGGAATTCCAGAAGCGCAGCGAGACCAACGAGATCTACATCCCGGCCGGTCCACGCCTGGGCGACAAGGTCATCGAGTTCAAGAACGTCACCAAGGGCTACGGCGATCGCGTGCTGATCGACAACCTGTCGTTCTCCATGCCGAAAGGCGCCATCGTCGGCGTGATCGGCGGTAACGGTGCCGGTAAATCGACGCTGTTCCGCATGCTGATGGGCAAGGAAACTCCGGATTCGGGCAGCATCGAAATCGGTGAAACCGTGCAACTGGCCTGCGTCGACCAGAGCCGCGAAGACCTCGACGGCAGCAAGACCGTGTTCCAGCAGATTTCCGACGGTTCCGACCAGATCCGCATCGGCAACTACGAGATCCCGTCGCGTACCTACGTCGGTCGCTTCAACTTCAAGGGCGGCGATCAGCAGAAGTTCGTCAAGGACCTCTCCGGCGGTGAGCGCGGTCGTCTGCACCTGGCGCTGACCCTGAAGGAGGGCGGCAACGTCCTGCTGCTCGACGAACCGTCCAACGACCTCGACGTGGAAACCCTGCGTTCGCTGGAAGAAGCCCTGCTGGACTTCCCGGGCGCCGCCATTGTGATCTCCCACGATCGGTGGTTCCTTGACCGTGTCGCCACGCACATCCTGGCGTACGAAGACGACTCGCAAGCGGTGTTCTTCGAAGGCAACTACACCGAGTACGAAGCCGACCGCAAAAAGCGCCTCGGCGAAGCAGCGGCCCAGCCACACCGGGTACGTCACAAGAAACTGGCCTGAAATCGGGTTGGTTGCAGAAAGCGGAGCCTTCGGGCTCCGTTTTTTTTGCCCTGGGTTTTTCCTGATAAACCGAGTTGCGGCTTTCGCGAGCAGGCTCGCTCCCACAGGGGTAACGCATTCCAAATGTGGGAGCGAGCCTGCTCGCGAATACGGTGTAACTGTTGGTGCAAGTCTTGGATCTGTGCTCCCCACTCAGGTGCAAAAACGGATCAAATACCCCTCGGATTTATATCCTGTGCACCATTTAATTTCATAACTGCGACATTTTGCTCTGTTCCTGTGCGCAATTCGTTTGTTACAGTCCGGCCCAATCTCCTCCAACGACAATAAATTTGCCGAGACTTTGCCCATGATCGAATCCGTCGAATCCTTCCTTGCGCGCCTGAAAAAACGCGACCCGGATCAACCCGAATTCCACCAGGCTGTCGAAGAAGTCCTGCGCAGTCTGTGGCCGTTTCTTGAAGCCAATCCGCATTACCTGACTTCAGGCATTCTCGAGCGTATCTGCGAGCCGGAGCGCGCGGTGGTGTTTCGCGTGTCGTGGGTCGACGATCAGGGCAAGGTCCAGGTCAATCGCGGCTTCCGTATCCAGATGAACAGCGCCATCGGCCCGTACAAGGGCGGCCTGCGCTTCCATCCGTCGGTGAACCTCGGCGTGCTGAAATTCCTCGCCTTCGAGCAGACCTTCAAGAACTCGCTGACCTCCCTGCCCATGGGCGGCGGCAAGGGCGGTTCCGACTTCGATCCGAAGGGCAAGAGCGACGCCGAGGTCATGCGTTTCTGCCAAGCGTTCATGAGCGAGTTGTATCGCCACATCGGCGCCGACGTTGACGTGCCGGCCGGTGATATCGGTGTCGGTGCGCGGGAGATCGGTTTCCTCTTTGGCCAGTACAAGCGCCTGAGCAACCAGTTCACCAGCGTCCTCACCGGCAAGGGCATGACCTACGGCGGTAGCCTGATTCGCCCGGAAGCCACCGGTTTCGGCTGCGTGTACTTCGCCGAAGAAATGCTCAAGCGCCGTGGGCAGACCGTGGAAGGCAAGCGCGTGGCGATTTCCGGTTCCGGCAACGTTGCCCAGTACGCGGCGCGCAAAGTGATGGATCTGGGCGGCAAGGTGATTTCCCTGTCCGATTCCGAAGGCACGCTGTACTGCGAGGCAGGCTTGAGCGAAGCACAGTGGCTGGCGCTGCTGGAGCTGAAGAACATCAAACGCGGGCGCATCAGCGAACTGGCGAGCGCCCATGGTCTGGAATTCCGCGCCGGCCAACATCCGTGGTCGCTGCCGTGTGATATCGCGCTGCCCTGCGCGACGCAGAACGAACTCGACGCCGAGGCCGCACGCACGCTACTGCGCAACGGCTGCGTCTGTGTGGCTGAAGGCGCGAACATGCCGACCACGCTGGAGGCTGTGGATATCTTTATCGAGGCCGGCATTCTGTTCGCACCGGGCAAGGCGTCGAATGCGGGCGGTGTTGCCGTGAGTGGTCTGGAAATGTCGCAGAACGCCATGCGCCTGCTGTGGACGGCGGGCGAGGTGGACAGCAAGCTGCACGCGATCATGCAGTCGATCCACCACGCCTGTGTGCATTACGGCGAAGACAACGGTCAGGTCAATTACGTCAAAGGCGCGAACATTGCCGGCTTCGTCAAAGTCGCCGATGCGATGTTGGCGCAGGGCGTGGTTTAAGCCGGTTCGATGCGGATCACTTCGATCAGTTGATCGCCGGCCGGTCGCTGCCAAAGCACTTCATCGTTGAGCCGGGCGCCGAGCAAGGCCCGGCCCAGCGGCGATGCCCAGTTGATCAGACCCTGACTGGCGTCGGCCTGATCTTCGCCAACCAGTTGCACGCGGTGTTCAGTGTCGTGTTGGTCGGCGAAGGTCACCCAGCTACCGATTTGGACCTTGTCGGTGGAGGTCGCAGCGACTGCGACTTGGGCGCTGCTCAGGCGTTGAGTGAAATAGCGCAGATCCCGTTGCAGATCGGCCAGACGTTGCTTGTCGGCCTGCTCGCCCTTGGCCGTTTGCTCGGCGTGCAGGCTTTGCAGCTCGGCGACTTTCCCCTGCAACTGCGCCAGACCTTGCGGTGTGACGTAATTGGGCTGCGTGCTGACCTGACGTTCGACCGGCTGATCGGCCTGCGCGGCGGCGTTGTCTTCGTTGACGAATGCGCGACTCATGAAGTCCTCCTGTTAAAGGATTTGGGCCATGGTTGCCGGCATTTGGTTTCAACGGATGTCTGCAAGCGACCTATTGCGAGCGATAAGCCCGCCCGACGTCCTGGTCCTTCTGCTGCTGCCAGGCACGTTCGCGCTCATCCCAATGTTCGTTGCGATATTGCTCGCGATCCCTGTTTTCCAGCATCGCCTGACATTGGCGGAAGCCGTCGACCCAGCCGTCGGCGTATTGCTGGTCCTTGAGATAGCGCGGCACATTCTTGCGAAACTCACCGCTGATCGAGCCCGCCGCTTGCCGGCCGCTGACGCAACCGTCATCGAAACCGTCGGCGAAGGCCGGTGGATAACCCTTGGCGATCAAGTCTTCATGGGTGGTCTGGCAACCGCCCAGCGCCAATACAACGCCCAACAATCCCACGCACCGCCACATCGCACTCTCCCGCGCCGATACTCGGCTCATAAGGAAAGTCTAGAAGGGGATTCATGAGGCGGCTGTCGAAGGCCTGTGAAAAATCCATTGCACACCACAAGGCCCCTGTGGGAGCGAGCCTGCTCGCGAAGGCGTCTTGTCAGGCAACACTGCTATTGACTGACCCACCGCTTTCGCGAGCAGGCTCGCTCCCACAGGGAGATTTACACAGGCTCGGGATCAGTAGTGATACCACTTCACTTCAAGCATGACTTCCGTTTCCGGGCTGGCGAGCTGGCTGAACTCGCGTTGCGCGCTCAGGCGCAAACCGAGGTTGCGCGACAGCTCCCACTGCTGATTCAGGCTCAGGCTGCGGCGCACTTCGCCGTTGAAGAAGTAGTCGCCCTTGGCCTCCAGGCTCAGATTGCCCAGCGGGTTTTTCCACAGCACGCCGGTATTGAAGCCACCAGCCGGGGAAACGAACTCGGCGAAGTCGTTGTTGTGTTCCACGCGCACCGTGCCCAGCGCGAAGCCGAGCACGTCTTCGCCCAACTGCCACGTGCCGCCGCCGCCACCGTTGACATGGCTGACCAGCGTTTCGTCGTCATGCTTGCCCGGCACGCGCTCAAGGCCACCGGTGACTTGCCACGACAGCGGTTGCAGCAGCTCGTTGCGCGGTGTCAGCGAACGAATGGTGGCCAGATCCAGTTGCTGTAACTGCCAGTCATTGCCTTCGTACTGGCGCAGCTTCAGTTGCAGGATCTCGATCTGCGCCCCGAGAGGAAAGCTTTCGGCGTTGTCATTGAGGTCGTGATAAGCCATGCGCAGGCCATATTCGCCAAAGGCGCGATCGCCTCGCGTACCTAGGCCGGCCTGCCAGGTGCGGGACTCGTGGCCATCTTCGGGCAGACCGGGTTGCGGAATTTCCAACTCCGGCGCCGGGTTCTTGTTGATCGCCCGCAGCAGTTCAAAACTGCGCTGCGCTCGTTGCGGGTCGCGCTCCTGACCGTTGGCGCGGTAGCGCTCCAGACGATAGGCGGCGTCGACGATCAACGCCTGACGTGCGCGCGGCAGGGCTTTGAACTTTGGCTCTTGCAGGACTTTTTGATCGGCGCTGACTTTCAGCACCCATTGCTGTTCTTCATCGCTCAACGGTTCGGCGCGGCTGAGCAGTTCACGTTCGCGGGACGGGCGATATTCGAGGTGTTCGACCAGCCCGGCCTCTTTCACCGCTTTGACAGTGTCGGTCGGGATCGCGGTCAGCGGGAATTGTTCGGTCAGGCGCAGGCTCGGTCGCGCCACTTGCAGCAGTTCCAGCAAACGATACGAGCAGTTTTCGTCGAAGAAGAAGTAGTCGAACTGGATCTGCTTGAGCTCCCACACATGTTCGACCATGCGTGCGGTTTCTTCCTGAGTCAGGTTGAGGCGGTATTCCCACAGGTCGCGGTTTTCCAGGCTGCGGTATTCCGAGAGTTTTTCCTGATACGGCACCAGCGCAAACAGCCCCGGGTAGCCGCCCATCAAGCCTTTCCAGGCATACAGAATGCTGTTGTCCGAGCCTTCGATGTAGGCACCGAAGTTGATCGCGTAGCTGAGCAGCGAAGTCTTGTCGGCCTGCACATCCGCCTGATCGATGCGCAGCAGGGTGTGGCCGAACATCGACGAAGGGCTGTTGAGATACGCCGCCGGGAAGATCATCACCGCGCTGTGCGGCGAGACGTCCTTGAACCATTGCTTGTATTCGGCGCATTCGGGCGCTGGCAGGTCGGCGAGATTGAGCTGCGCTTTCAGCCAGCGTGTACGCGCCGGGTAGACGCATTGTGCGTGTTGCTCGCCGAGGCTGGCCGGGGCGTACAGCGCCTGCACGGTGGCGGCCAGTTCGCGGTCCGGATGCTCGTTGCCGTCGGGCGCGAGAAAGAACTTCTTGTCGCTGACATAGCTGCGCCAGCCGCCGAGTTTGGCGGTTTCGTAATGACCGAGGGAAATCCAGAAGCGGTCGTTGGCCAGTTGCTGCAAACGTTGAGGATCGATGTGAGGCGCGGCGGACAGCGGGGCGCAGACACAGAGCGCCAGCCAGGCAAGGCGTTTGAGCATAGTCGGCAACTTGAACAGGAAAAGAAATAAAAGACCCAAAGAGGGGCGGGCCAAAAAAACAAAACCCGCTTCCCGAAGGAAGCGGGCGGGGTCGAGCTTAAGCCTGAGTTGCGTACTTGGCCAGACGTGGGTCCGATTTCAGTACCGCCAGGGTGTTGGTATGCACGTCTTCAGCGGTCACGTCAGCCTTGCTGAAGATCTGCTGGAAGTGCTCGTGGGTCACTTGCGCGAAGTGCGCGCGATCTTCCGGTGCTACGCCCAGGACCACGGCATAAGTGGTCAGCGCTTCGCCATTGCCTTTGGCCATGTCTTCGGACAGCTCGTTCATCATGCCATTCATGGCGAACCAGGATTTGCCGCCGTAGGTCAGCGATGCGTTGGTCGAGCAACCGTTGGTGCCGGAAGTCATACCGAACGTGGCGTTACCGGAAGTGCCGTTGGTGGTGGAAGCAAGGAAGTGCGCCGGGGTGCCACGCTGACCTTCGAACAGCATGTTGCCCCAACCGCAATCCGGGCCGCCCGGGGCTTGCGCCATTGCGTTGATGGATACAGCGGTGAAGAGAGTACCGAGAAGAATCCGTTTCATAGCTTTGTTCTCTTTATGTGCATACCAATGGACAGGGTTCTGGCCCTTCGCGCTCTGCCCGAGGACAGAACCGAAAGTGTCAGTGGGCCGGTATTAGTTCCAGCCGCGCAGTTTGGAGTTTAGGCACGTTCCAGCGGTTCCGTGATTTTTTGCAAAATATTTGGAATAAACCTCTGATTTATCGGGATGCGTCGGCCGGCCGCGCGCTTGTCTATGCTTTGTCATGTGGCGCGCCTTGCCAGTGGGGCACGGGCAGCGCCAGAATGCCGCTACCTGCCCCGCCTGATTGTTAAGGAAGCCCGATGCCTGATCCTGTTGCTGCCAGCCTGCGTCTTGCGCCCGAAGCGCTGACTCGTCCGTTTTCCGCTGAACAGTTCAGCTTCACTAGCACCAATGATCTGGAGCCCTTTCGCGGTGTGCTCGGCCAGGAACGCGCGGTCGAAGCCTTGCAGTTCGGTGTGGCGATGCCACGCCCCGGTTACAACGTATTCGTCATGGGCGAGCCCGGCACTGGCCGTTTTTCGTTCGTCAAACGCTACCTGAAAGCCGAAGGCAAGCGCCTGCAGACCCCGGCGGACTGGGTCTACGTCAACAACTTCGATGAGCCGCGCGAACCGCGTGCACTGGAGCTGCCATCGGGCACGGCGGCCTCGTTCATCGCTGACATCAACGGCCTGATCGACAACCTGCTGGCGACTTTTCCGGCGGTTTTCGAACACCCGTCCTACCAGCAGAAAAAAAGCGCCATCGACCGCGCCTTCAACCAGCGCTACGACAAGGCGCTGGACATCATCGAGCGCCTGGCCCTGGAAAAAGACGTCGCCCTGTACCGCGACAGCAGCAATATCGCCTTCACGCCGATGCTCGACGGCAAGGCCCTGGACGAAGCCGAATTCGCGCAGTTGCCGGAAGCCGAGCGCGAGCGTTTTCACGATAACATTTCCGGCCTCGAAGAGCGCCTGAACGAAGAACTCGCCAGCCTGCCGCAGTGGAAGCGCGAGTCGAACAATCAACTGCGCCACCTCAATGAAGAAACCATCACCCTGGCCTTGCAGCCGTTGCTGGCGCCGCTGTCGGAGAAGTACGCGGAGAACGCCGGGGTCTGCGGTTACCTGCAAGCGATGCAGGTCTACCTGCTGAAAACCGTGGTCGAACAACTGGTCGACGACAGCAAGACCGACGCCGTCGCGCGCAAGTTGCTGGAGGAACAATACGCACCAAGCCTGGTGGTCGGGCATCCGGCCAGCGGCGGTGCACCGGTGGTATTCGAGCCACATCCGACCTACGAAAACCTGTTCGGCCGCATCGAGTACACCACTGATCAAGGTGCGCTCTACACCACTTACCGGCAGTTGCGTCCGGGTGCGCTGCACCGCGCCAATGGCGGTTTCCTGATTCTCGAAGCGGAAAAAATGCTCAGCGAGCCGTTCGTGTGGGATGCGCTCAAACGCGCCCTGCAATCGCGCAAACTGAAAATGGAGTCGCCGCTGGGCGAGATGGGCCGCTTCGCCACCATGACCCTGAATCCGCAGCACATCCCGCTGCAGGTCAAAGTCATCATCATTGGTGCGCGGCAGCTGTATTACACGCTGCAGGATCTCGATCCGGACTTCCAGGAGATGTTTCGCGTTCTGGTCGACTTCGACGAAGACATCCCGATGGTCGACGAAAGCCTCGAGCAGTTCGCCCAGCTCCTGAAGACGCGTACTTCGGAAGAAGGCATGGCGCCGTTGACCGCCGATGCGGTGGCACGATTGGCGACCTACAGCGCACGGCTGGCCGAGCATCAGGGGCGCTTGTCGGCGCGCATTGGCGATCTGTTCCAACTGGTCAGCGAGGCGGATTTCATTCGCCATCTGGCCGGCGATGAAATGACCGACGCCGGCCATATCGAACGCGCCCTGAAAGCCAAGGCCACCCGCACCGGGCGGGTCTCGGCGCGGATTCTCGACGACATGCTCGCCGGAATCATCCTCATCGACACTGACGGTGCAGCAGTCGGCAAGTGCAACGGGCTGACGGTGCTGGAGGTCGGTGATTCGGCGTTCGGCGTGCCGGCGCGGATTTCCGCCACGGTCTATCCGGGCGGCAGCGGTATCGTCGACATCGAACGTGAGGTCAACCTCGGCCAGCCGATTCACTCCAAAGGCGTGATGATCCTCACCGGTTATCTGGGCAGCCGTTACGCCCAGGAATTCCCGCTGGCGATTTCGGCAAGCATTGCGCTCGAGCAGTCGTACGGTTACGTCGACGGCGACAGTGCATCGCTGGGCGAGGCGTGCACGCTGATTTCGGCACTGTCGAAAACCCCGCTCAAGCAATGTTTTGCCATCACCGGTTCGATCAACCAGTTTGGCGAAGTGCAGGCGGTCGGCGGGGTCAACGAGAAGATCGAAGGCTTCTTCCGCCTCTGCGAAGCACGCGGTCTGACCGGCGAGCAGGGCGCGATCATTCCCCAGGCCAACGTCGCCACGCTGATGCTCGATGAGAAAGTCCTCGCCGCCGTGCGCGCCGGCCAGTTCCACGTGTATGCGGTGCGTCAGGCCGATGAGGCGCTGAGCCTGCTGGTGGGCGAGCCGGCCGGAGAGCCGAACGCCGATGGCGAATTCCCCGAAGGCAGCATCAATGCCCGAGTGGTCGAGCGCCTGCGCGATATCGCCGAGATGATCAGCGAAGAGGACTTGAAAGAGGCCGAGAAGGAGCTGGCGCAGGAGGCTCTCGCCGAAGCCAAACCGGCCTGATCAGTTCACGCCAGACCCTGTGGGAGCGAGCCTGCTCGCGAAAGCGCTGTATCAATCGACGAATGAGTTGGCTGATCCATCGTCTTCGCGAGCAGGCTCGCTCCCACAATGCTTTTCCAGATTGATTTCTGCGGGGATCTTCGGGGAATGTGTCACGAGTCTGGCGCCAATATTCACACAATGACCATTCGGCGCCTTCTGGTTCCATTTGGCTTGCGCGGGACACTTTTCTTCTATTCTCAGGTCAAGGATATCGACAGTATCACTGGATCGAGCCAGTCCTCCCATGGGGGCTGAATACCGGCTTTACCGAGGGTCGCCGCCATGTCGCGCAACCTCTGTCTCACCCGTCAATGCCTGGGTCTGGTGACCCGGATCGAATGCGCCGTCAAGCCGCTGGCCGGCGACAACGGCATGTGGACGCTGCTCTTCGCGGCCGGCATGGCCGGCGAACAACCTTCCGCGATCAAAGCCCAAGGCCCTTTTCACGGCCCGGTCGCGGCCGAGTCGATTCTCGACACCATCGTTGAAAGCCTGACCTTGCATGGTTACGAACTGGCCGATGATCCGCAGATCTGGAGCCTGCACCTGCAAGCCCAGTTGCGGCAGATCAACGGCGGCCGTGGGCGCAGCCTCAACGGTTAAGGTGCTGACTGGTCGACCTGCGCCTTGTCGAGCTTGACCTCAAAACCGTATTGCACGGTGGCGAGGTCGGTGCGCTGATAGGTTTCCACGCGAGTCGGGCGACCGTAAAAATAGTGCACGCCGAGTAGCGCCGGGCCTTCTGCACTGGCGTCGTGGCTGACCGAAAGAATCTGCTTGAGGTAGTGGCCACTGTCGTCCTTGACGAAGAAACGCCATTCGTTGGCCGGGAAGGTTTTCAGGTCGACCACCAGCGTGTTGTCCTTGATCGCCAGGCCTTTGGGCAATGACTGCGCGTCGTAGGATTGCTTCGCCACCGTCGCCAGGAACAACGGCATCGAGCCCACGGCAATCGCCGGGGTTTCCGGAAACAGGTTCAGATCATATGTAATCGTCGCTTGCAGCGGATCGACCTGGTACGCCTCGGGCGGCAGTTCGATCGGCTCGTCGAGTTTGCCGCCGCGCTTTTCCGTGAAGAAAGTCACCGGGCTGACGCCGGGATTGAGTTGGTCGCCAAGCAATTCGTCATTGAAGGTGCGGCGGTGGGAAAACTCGATACGCGCCGCGCTCGGCTCTTCCACCGATTGATGAATGCGCACGCCGGCCTTCAATTGTTCCTCGGTCAGGTCCGCGCCTTTGAGCCAGTTGGCGGCGAGATCGTCATACACCACAACTGGCAGGTCCAGCGGCTGCACGGCTTTGGCCGTGGTGTGCGGATTGAAGGTGCGCACCGGCAGGTCCAGGGATTTGCGCGTCACTGTTGCCGAGGAGAAGTCGAGCACACTGACTTCCAGTGTGTCGATCGGGCCGTGGAAATACACCTTGTTGTAGCGGCGCGGGTGTTCTTTCTCGAAGGCTTGCTGTTCGTCGCTGAGCTGTTTTTCCAGGGTGTCGCTCCAGCTCTTCTGCTTCTGTAACTGCGTCAGTTGCTTCTGGTAGAACGCGACCTGCTCCGGGCTTTCGTTGATTGAACCGGCGCGCACCAGGTATTGGCCGCTGGCGTCGCGGGCCTGGACGATCAGCGGATTGATCCGGGTTTCGGCCACTTCTGCCGCGAGCGGCAGGCTGTTGCTGACTTCGACCTCGGCGAAGTTCTTTTCCAGCTTGAGCAGTTTGACGCTGAGGTTGTCGTTGCTGCGGGTTTGGCCGACATCTTTGTGCGTCAGGTCGAAGCTGTACAAGCGACGGGGCGCAATGACCTCGACCTGGCCTTGCAGGCTGACCGGTTGTGGCAGGCTTTTTTTGTCGACGTTGAGGCCATCGATGAACGGATAGGTCACCGTCAGGTCATCGGGGTTGGTCACGTTGGAGCTGGACGGGCTGAGCTGAATGCCAGGATCGGTCTCCGACCACTCCGGCTGCCAGGCGATCACGCGTTTGTTGCTCAACGTCACCGAGTGCCACTCGATGCCGTGCGGGAATAGAAAACCGCCGGGAATGTTCAGGTTGAACGGGAATACCGGTTGCAGATCGGTCAGGTAATCCGAACTGGCGTCCTTGTGCAGCACGAACAGGCCGTTGATGAAGGTATCGACTAGCGCCTGCGGGGTAGGGTAGTGCTTGAGCACGGCGAGGGCGTCGGCACCGTATTCGGTATGCGGGGTGATGTCGTCAAGCTTGAGCCTGGCCCGTTCGAGCAACAGCAGCGAACCGCCGAGTTCGGTGATGGCGTCCTTGAGCTTCGGATCGCTGATCGTGTCCAGTGACTGTTCGAAGGTGGCGGTCTTTTCGTCAAGGTTGGCGACTTGTTTTTCATCGCCGGGCGAGCAACCGCCGATGAGCAAGGCGAGGCAGATTCCGGCAGTCGTCAAGGCTGATCGCACATCCATTTCCACGCATCCTGTCCACTGTCATTGGGCTGTCAATGCTTTGGACACTAGCAGAAAAACTTTGTCACACACACGCAGGTGGCGGATTTTCCGGCGGTTTCTGGCTGTCACAGCGGGCTGTTATACTCGCCGCCATTTCCAGCCCCTTGTGTGAGAGTCATTGGAACGCTTTATCGAAAATGCAATGTACGCCACCCGCTGGCTGCTGGCGCCGATCTACATCGGCCTGTCCCTCGGTCTGCTGGCGCTGGCATTGAAGTTCTTCCAGGAAATCATCCATATCCTGCCCAACGTCTTCGCCATGGCTGAATCGGATCTGATTCTGGTGCTGCTGTCGCTGATCGACATGGCGCTGGTGGGCGGTCTGCTGGTAATGGTGATGATTTCCGGCTACGAGAACTTTGTCTCGCAACTGGACATCGACGAAGGCAAAGAGAAGCTCAGCTGGCTGGGCACCATGGACTCGTCGTCGCTGAAGATGAAAGTCGCGGCGTCGATCGTGGCGATTTCCTCGATCCATTTGCTGCGTATCTTCATGGACGCCAAGAACGTCGATCCCGAGCATTTGATGTGGTACGTGATCATTCACATGACTTTTGTGGTATCCGCATTTGCCATGGGTTACCTGGACAAGGTCACCAAGCACTGATCAGCCGATCAAGGCAAAAAAACCGCCCGTCTGTTGCGAAACAGACGGGCGGTTTCGTTTGTGGCTTGTGCTTTCAAGCGCAGCGGCCTATGCCTGTAACGGTGCGATTCGCCATGTGTGAGGTGCTTCCATGAACCTGCAAGAGTTGAACGCGTTTGCTGTTGCCAAAAAGGTCGACGAGTTGAACCTGATCTCGATGGAGGGTGGCATTTACCTGTTGGAAGCGAGGATGCATGGGGCGGCGTATCCGTTGAGCGATCTCAAGGGCAATATGCTGACGCTGCGCTCAGTGGAGCACGCGCGGGATCTGCTGCATGCCTTTCCGGTACTGCCCTTCAATCTTGTGCACACCTCGGTCCACGACGAAATGTGTGGCCTGGTCGGTGACCTCGATGAAAGCCTGAAAGTGCCGCTCGCCTGGCGCTCGGCCCTGTAGCCCCGGCCCCAAGTCCGGGGTATCTGTGCTAGTCTGCTCGCCCTTTTGGTTCCGGGCGCGCCGGGACGCGCTGTGCACGCACGGCAAGTCCTGTGGCCGTCCGCACAGCGGAGCAGTGTCATGTCCGAAGTAAATCTGTCCACCGACGAAACCCGCGTCAGCTACGGTATCGGCCGTCAACTCGGCGACCAGCTGCGCGACAACCCGCCACCGGGTGTCAGCCTGGACGCGATCCTGGCCGGTCTGACCGACGCTTTCGCCGGCAAGCCAAGCCGTGTTGGCCAGGAAGAAATGTCCGCCAGCTTCAAGGTGATCCGCGAGATCATGCAAGCCGAAGCAGCGGCCAAGGCTGAAGCCGCGGCTGGCGAAGGCCTGGCCTTCCTCGCCGAAAACGCCAAGCGTGACGGCATCACCACTCTGGCCTCCGGCCTGCAATTCGAAGTGCTGACTCAGGGCGAAGGCGCCAAGCCGACCCGTGAAGACCAGGTACGTACGCATTACCACGGCACCCTGATCGACGGCACTGTGTTCGACAGCTCCTACGAGCGCGGCCAGCCTGCAGAATTCCCGGTTGGCGGCGTGATCGCTGGCTGGACCGAAGCCCTGCAACTGATGAATGCCGGCAGCAAATGGCGCCTGTACGTGCCGAGCGAACTGGCTTACGGCGCACAAGGCGTGGGCAGCATCCCGCCGCACAGCGTTCTGGTATTCGACGTCGAGCTGCTGGACGTTCTGTAATACCGAGCCTGCCTTGATGGCGGGCTAAAAAATGTGGGAGCGAGCTCGCTCGCGAAGGCGGTTTTTCAGTCGACTCATTCGTTGGCTGATTTATCGCTTTCGCGAGCAAGCTCGCTCCCACAGGTTTTTTTAATGCTGCTCATATTTCGATCTTGTTGTGCAGCTCATTGGTCGGGCGCAACGCCCGGGCATAGCAGAACAGGAACAGATTGCGCACCAGCTCCTTGAGTACCAGCGGCTCGCTGGAATTGAGGCTGCTGACGTCCAGATCACCTTGATCCTGCAGCTCATGCAAAGCTTCTTCTTCAAGCACCGCACAGACTTCGCCGGTTTCCCGATGGAGGATTCTGAGGTACGGGTGTGGGCGATCCAGCCAGGCGTCGATCAAATAAGTCATGGGTCTCATCTCCTTGAAAGGTTTCAATGAGAATAATTCTTATTCATCAAATAGCAAGTGCCTATTGGCGGATCGTGGATTTTTCCGGGTAAAGGTTGTGTCAGATCAAAATGGCTGGCTGATCGCCATACGCGGCTTCATTGAGCTGAAGCGGGGAGGGCAAAGCTCCATCCCACGGCTGGCGCAGGATGGATGACGCAAGGCTCAGACTTTTCTGACGAACTCGGATTTGAGCTTCATCGGGCCGATGCCGTCGATCTTGCAGTCGATGTCATGATCGCCATCGCACAGGCGGATATTCTTGACCTTGGTGCCGACCTTGACCACCAGCGACGTGCCCTTGACCTTGAGGTCCTTGATCACGGTGATGGTGTCGCCGTCCTGCAGGACGTTGCCGACCGAATCTTTCTTCACGGCATCATCGGCCGCCACTTCGGCTTCGCCGCTGGCAGACCACTCGTGGGCGCACTCGGGGCAGACCAGTTGGGTGCCGTCTTCGTAGGTGTATTCGGAATTGCATTTCGGGCAGGGTGGCAACGTGCTCACTAAGGTTCCTTGGGTATCAGGAGGGCTAAAGGGCGCACATTGTATAGGGTTTTACGCGGAGGAGGGCATAGCGCAGAAACAACTGTGGGAGCGAGCCTGCTCGCGAAAGCGCTGTGTCAGTCAACATTGAGTCGATTGGCAGATTGCTTTCGCGAGCAGGCTCGCTCCCACAGGGGATGAATCAGTGCGTGCGGGCGACGGCGAACTCGCTCAATTCCACCAGCGCATCGCGGTATTCGCTGGCCGGCAGCGCCTCGAGGCACTTGATCGCGCGGGCCACGTAATCGCGGGCCAGTTGCGCGGTGTACTCCAGCGAGCCGGACGCTTCGACGGCGATACGGATGCTTTCCAGGTCTTCGATCCCGCCTTTCTGGATCGCCTGACGCACCAGTGCGGCCTGTTCGGCCGTGCCTTCGCGCATGGTGTAGATCAGCGGCAGGGTTGGCTTGCCTTCGGCCAGATCGTCACCGACGTTCTTGCCCAGGGTTTCCGCGTCGCCTTTATAGTCGAGCAAGTCATCAACCAGCTGGAACGCCACACCCAGGTGATCGCCGAACGTGCGCAGGGCTTCACTCTGCTCGGCGGTCGCGCCAGCCAGGGCGGCGGCGCTGTGGGTCGAGGCTTCGAAGAGCATCGCGGTCTTGCCGCGGATGACTTCCATGTAGGTTTCTTCGCTGGTGCTGGCGTCACGCACCTTGGACAGCTGCAACACTTCGCCTTCAGCGATGATCCGCGTGGCTTGAGACAAAATCTTCATCACCGGCATCGAGCCCAGTTCGACCATCATTTCGAACGAGCGCGAATACAGGAAGTCGCCGACCAGCACGCTCGGGGCATTGCCCCACATGGCGTTGGCGGTCGAGCGGCCACGGCGCATGCCGGACATGTCGACGACGTCGTCATGCAGCAGGGTCGCGGTGTGCAGGAATTCGATGGTGGCGGCCAGCAGGCGCATGTCGTCGCCTTCGCGACCCAGGGCCTTGCCACACAGCAACACTAATAAAGGACGCAGGCGTTTGCCGCCGGCCGACGTGATGTAATCGCCGATTTTCGATACCAGCGGCACTCGAGACGTCAGCTGCTTCTTGATGATGCCGTCGACGGCGCTAAAATCGTCCGCCACCGCGCGGTAGAAAGCTTGGGGTTGCATCAGCGAGAGTCGCTCCAGAAGGGTTGCGCGGCATGCTAGGACCCCCGTCCAGACCTGTCAAGGCGCGATGGACGGCCACTTGCGCGAGGCAGATTGCTTGCGTACAATCGCGCACCCTGAACTTCCTGGGCAGCACCTGCCTTACGCAATTGCACTTGGGCCGTTCCAGCCCCATGCAGCCATGCCAGCCAATACCTCTTCTTATAAAGAGCTGGGTGAGCAGGATTATCGGAGAAATACCATGTACGCAGTAATCGTTACCGGCGGTAAGCAATACAAGGTCGCTGAAGGTGAATACCTGAAGATCGAAAAACTGGAAATCGCTACTGGCGAATCCGTGACTTTTGATCGCGTTCTGCTGGTCGCCAACGGCGACGACGTGAACATCGGCGCACCAGTTGTTGCTGGCGCAACCGTCAAGGCTGAAGTGATCTCCCAAGGTCGTCACGATAAAGTCCGCATCATCAAGTTCCGTCGCCGTAAGCACCACATGAAGCGTATGGGCCACCGCCAGTGGTTCACCGAGATCAAAATCACCGGTATTCAGGCTTAATTACAGCCTAATTCCTCACTAGGAGAATTGAACTCATGGCACACAAAAAAGCTGGTGGTAGTACCCGTAACGGTCGCGACTCAGAAGCCAAACGCCTTGGCGTGAAGATGTATGGCGGCCAGGTCATCAAGGCCGGCAACATCATCGTGCGTCAGCGCGGCACCCAATTCCACGCTGGCTACGGCGTTGGCATGGGCAAGGATCACACTCTCTTCGCTAAAATCGAAGGCGTGATCAAGTTCGAAGTAAAGGGCGCCTTCGGTCGTCGTTACGTGAGCGTAATCGCGGCTTAATCGCGAGATCGCTGGAGAAGCCCTGTCTTGCGACGGGGCTTTTTCGTTTGTGGGGTGAGTCTCTTGCAAAGCTGTTTGTATGGGCTGTCGGCGTGCGATGCAGGTCGTGTCTTGGGGTCGCTGCGCTCATTTTTGCAAGAGTCTTATGTCTTGATTGTTTTTCGGCTCGTCCGTACGGCGAGAGGCGTTGGTTATGAAGTTTGTTGATGAAGTATCGATTCGCGTAAAGGCCGGTGACGGTGGCAACGGTGCCATGAGTTTCCGCCGGGAAAAATTCATTGAAAACGGCGGCCCGAACGGCGGTGATGGCGGTGACGGCGGTTCCATCTACATGATGGCCGACGAAAACCTCAATACCCTGGTCGACTACCGTTACACCCGTCACTTCGATGCCGAGCGTGGCTCCAACGGTGGCAGCACCGACTGCACCGGCAAGAAGGGCGAAGACCTGATCCTGCGCGTGCCGGTCGGCACTACCGTGATCGACTCCGCCACCCAGGAAGTCATCGGCGACCTGACCAAGGCTGGTCAGAAACTGATGGTAGTGCAGGGCGGCTGGCACGGTCTGGGTAACACCCGTTTCAAATCCAGTACCAACCGTGCGCCGCGTCAGACTACGCCAGGCAAGCCGGGCGAGCAGCGTGACCTGAAACTGGAAATGAAAGTGCTGGCCGACGTCGGTCTGCTGGGCTTGCCGAACGCCGGTAAAAGTACCTTTATCCGTTCGGTCTCGGCCGCCAAGCCGAAAGTCGCCGACTACCCGTTCACCACACTGGTGCCGAACCTGGGTGTGGTCAGCGTCGATCGCTGGAAAAGCTTCGTCATTGCCGACATTCCGGGCTTGATCGAAGGCGCTTCCGATGGTGCCGGCCTGGGTATTCGCTTCCTCAAGCACCTGGCGCGTACGCGTCTGCTGCTGCACCTCGTCGACATGGCGCCGCTGGATGATTCCAGTGCTCCGGACGCAGCTGAAGTGATCGTCAGCGAGCTGATCAAGTTCAGCCCGTCGCTGGCCGAGCGTGATCGCTGGCTGGTGCTGAACAAGTGCGATCAGATCCTTGAAGAAGAGCACGATGCTCGCGTCAAGGAAATCGTCGATCGCCTGGAATGGACTGGTCCGGTGTACGTGATCTCGGCCATCGCCAAGATCGGTACCGAGCGTCTGTGCCACGACATCATGCGTTACATGGAAGACCGTGCCGATCGCCTCGCCGCAGACCCTGCGTACAAGGAAGAGCTGGCCGATCTCGATCAGCGCATCGAAGACGAAGCCCGTGCGCAGTTGCAGGCGCTGGACGACAAGCGTGCCCTGCGTCGCAGTGGCGTGAAGTCGGTCCATGACATCGGCGACGATGACTGGGACGAAGAAGATGTGGATGACGAAGACGGTCCGGAAATCATTTACGTGCGTGACTGATCCGTTGCGATAAACTTGAACGCCGCTCAATCGAGCGGCGTTTTAGTATCCGGAAATCGATCGTTGGTCAGCAATCGCCACGATTAACGTCACGGGCAGTGCCAGGTCGCGCTGCCCTCAAGCTAAGGTTGAAGATGATGCGGAGCAAGGTGACAGGTGCGCAGCGTTGGGTCGTGAAGATCGGCAGCGCTTTGCTGACAGCTGACGGCAAAGGGCTGGATCGCGCGGCAATGAGTGTCTGGGTCGAGCAGATGGTGGCGCTGCATGAGGCGGGCGTCGAGCTGGTGCTGGTGTCCTCCGGGGCGGTAGCGGCCGGCATGAGTCGCTTGGGCTGGACCGCACGACCCAGTGCCATGCACGAGCTCCAGGCGGCCGCTGCAATCGGTCAGATGGGGTTGGTGCAGGCGTGGGAGTCGAGCTTCGCCGAGCATGGCCGGCACACTGCACAGATTCTCCTGACCCACGACGACCTGTCCGACCGCAAGCGCTACCTCAATGCCCGAAGCACCTTGCGTGCACTGGTCGAGCTGAAAGTCATTCCGGTGATCAACGAAAACGACACTGTGGTCACCGATGAAATCCGTTTCGGCGACAACGACACGCTGGCGGCGCTGGTGGCCAATCTGGTCGAGGCCGATCTGCTGGTGATCCTCACTGATCGCGACGGCATGTTCGACGCCGATCCGCGCAACAATCCCGATGCGCAGCTGATTTATGAAGCGCGCGCCGATGATCCGACGCTCGATGCGGTTGCAGGTGGTACCGGCGGTGCGCTGGGGCGTGGCGGCATGCAGACCAAGTTGCGTGCGGCACGCCTGGCAGCGCGTTCCGGTGCGCACACCATCATCGTTGGCGGGCGGCTTGAGCGTGTGCTTGATCGTCTCAAGGCGGGCGAGCGCATCGGCACGCTGCTATCGCCGGAGCGTGGCATGCTTGCGGCGCGCAAGCAGTGGCTGGCCGGTCATCTGCAAACCCGTGGCACTCTGGTGCTGGATGAGGGGGCGGTGTCGGCGTTGTCCAAGGGCAACAAAAGTCTGCTGCCGGTGGGGGTGAAACTGGTTCAAGGCAGTTTCCGTCGCGGTGAGATGGTCGTCTGTGTGGCGCCGGACGGTCGGGAGATTGCGCGGGGTCTGGCCAATTACAGCGCCCTGGAAGCGCAAAAAATCATCGGTCAGTCGTCGGATGCGATTGTCGGTTTGCTCGGTTACATGGCGGAGCCGGAACTGGTTCACCGTGACAACCTGATTCTGGTCTAAGGAAAATTCGATGCGTGTAGCGAAAGGGTTGTTGGGCCTGCTGATGGCCATGCCGTTGCTGGTCTCGGCCGAGGAAATCGGTCAGGTGTCGACGGTGTTCAAGTTTGTCGGGCCGAATGACCGGATTGTGGTCGAAGCGTTCGACGATCCGAAAGTCGAGGGCGTGACCTGCTACCTGTCGCGTGCCAAGACCGGCGGAGTGAAGGGTGGTCTCGGTCTGGCCGAGGATCGTGCCGAAGCCTCGATCGCTTGTCGTCAGGTCGGGCCGATCAAGTTCAAGGGTGAGTTGAAGGACGGCGACGAGGTGTTCAAGGAGCGCACCTCGCTGGTGTTCAAGACCATGCAAGTGGTGCGTTTCCTCGACAAGAAGCGCAACACGCTGGTGTATCTGGTCTACAGCGATCGCTTGATCGAGGGTAGTCCGCAGAATGCGGTCACGGCCATCCCGATCCTGCCGTGGGTGCCGGTCCAGCAATAAGCGCCACCAATCCGAACTGTGGGGGCGAGCCTGCTCGCGAAGAGGTCATGTCGGTCGATAGAAATATCAACTGGCAGATCGCATTCGCAAGCAGGCTCGCTCCCACACTTTTTTGCCTGTAGCTTGTTGAATCACAGGCAATAAAAAACCGACCCTGAGGTCGGTTTTTTAATGACTACGTCGATTAAGCGGCTTCTTTCAGCGCTTTGACGTGGCCATTCAGACGGCTCTTATGACGAGCAGCCTTGTTCTTGTGGATGATGCCTTTATCGGCCATACGGTCGATAACTGGCACAGCCAGAACGTATGCAGCTTGAGCTTTTTCAGCGTCTTTTGCGTCGATGGCCTTAACTACATTCTTGATGTAGGTACGAACCATGGAACGCAGGCTGGCGTTGTGGCTGCGACGCTTCTCAGCCTGTTTTGCACGTTTTTTGGCGGAAGGTGAGTTGGCCACCGTCGAGCTCCTCGAAAGACTTTTTAGGAAATAGCAAACAAAATAGGCCGCGAATCATGCCGATGAAGACTTGTCTTGTCAAGGGCACTTGAATCGTTCCGCTAAGTGGTAGGTATAAAGAGGCGGGATATTTATTTCCGGCGCTTGACCTGTAAACTCGCGAGCTTTGGCTCTGTGCTGTTGCGGCGCGGAGTATCGCACAAGTAGGCGCATTGTTCGCCTGCTGTTTATCGACAGGCACAAACTCTCTCAATGAATCTGCTCAAATCGTTGGCCGCCGTCAGCTCTATCACGATGCTTTCCCGGATTCTGGGTTTTGTTCGTGACACGCTGATCGCGCGGACATTCGGCGCCGGGATGGCCACGGATGCCTTCTTTATTGCGTTCAAACTGCCCAACCTGCTGCGGCGCATCTTTGCCGAAGGGGCTTTCTCCCAGGCGTTCGTGCCGATCCTGGCCGAATATAAAAGCCAGCAGGGCGAAGAGGCGACGCGTACCTTTATTGCCTATGTATCGGGCCTGTTGACGCTGGTGTTGGCGGTTGTGACTGCACTGGGCATGATCGCTGCGCCCTGGGTGATCTGGGCCACAGCGCCCGGTTTTACCGATACCCCGGAAAAATTCCAGCTCACCTCCGATCTGTTGCGGGTGACCTTTCCTTATATATTGCTGATCTCGCTGTCGTCGCTGGCCGGCGCGATTCTGAATACCTGGAACCGCTTCTCGGTGCCGGCCTTCGTGCCGACTCTGCTCAACGTCAGCATGATCGTGTTTGCGCTGTTCCTCACGCCGTACTTCGATCCACCCGTCATGGCCCTTGGCTGGGCGGTGCTGGTCGGCGGTCTGGCGCAGTTGCTGTATCAGCTGCCGCACCTGAAAAAGATCGGCATGCTCGTGCTGCCACGCCTGAACCTGCGCGACAGCGGCGTGTGGCGGGTGATGAAGCAGATGCTGCCGGCGATTCTCGGCGTGTCGGTCAGTCAGATTTCGCTGATCATCAACACCATTTTCGCCTCGTTTCTGGTCGCAGGTTCGGTGTCGTGGATGTATTACGCCGACCGTTTGATGGAATTGCCGTCGGGTGTGCTGGGCGTGGCGCTCGGCACGATTCTCCTGCCAACGCTGGCCAAGACCTACGCCAGCAAGGATCGCCACGAATACTCGCGGATCCTCGATTGGGGGCTGCGCCTGTGCTTTGTGCTGGTGTTGCCGTGCGCGCTGGCACTGGGGATTCTTGCCGAGCCGCTGACTGTTTCGTTGTTCCAGTACGGTCAGTTCAGTGGCTTTGATGCCGAGATGACCCAGCGCGCGCTGATTGCCTATTCGGTCGGCCTGCTCGGGATTATCGTGATCAAAGTGCTGGCGCCGGGCTTTTATGCGCAACAGAACATTCGCACCCCGGTAAAAATCGCAATTTTCACGCTGGTCTGCACGCAGTTGTTCAACCTGGCACTGATCGGGCCGCTGGCCCACGCCGGCCTTGCCTTGGCGATCAGTGCCGGTGCTTGCCTGAACGCCGGGCTGCTGTTCTACCAACTGCGCAAGCAAAAGATGTATCAACCGCAACCGGGCTGGGGCAAATTCGGCTTCAAGCTGGTCGTTGCGGTGACCGTGATGTCGGCGGTCTTGCTGGCCGGCATGCATTTCATGCCCGCCTGGGATGAGGGCCATATGCTTGAGCGCTTCTTGCGCCTGGGCGCGTTGGTGGTGGCCGGTGTGGTGGCGTATTTCGGTATGTTGCTGCTGCTGGGTTTCCGTCTGCGAGACTTCAATCGCAAGGCCTTGAGCTGAGGTTTCAGCCTTCATGAGCAGGCATGGGCCGGCGGTTTTGTCGGCTCGTTCACTTTGCGTTACGGTGTTGCCTGTCGTCGGCCGTCGGGTGTGGTTATAATCGACCACTTTATGAGCAAGAAGCGCGTTATGCAGCTGGTTCGAGGCCTCCACAACTTGCGCCCCCAGCATCGGGGCTGCGTCGCCACTATTGGCAACTTTGACGGTGTTCACCGTGGTCACCAGGCTATCCTGGCCCGGCTGCGTGAGCGTGCGCTCGAGTTGGGCGTACCCAGCTGCGTGGTGATTTTCGAGCCGCAGCCACGGGAGTTCTTTGCGCCCGATACCGCACCGGCACGTCTGGCGCGGTTGCGCGACAAGCTGCAATTGCTGGCCGCTGAAGGCGTCGACCGGGTGTTGTGCCTGGCTTTCAACCAGCGGCTGAGCAAGCTCAGCGCCAGTGAATTCGTCGATACCATTCTGGTCGATGGCCTTGGCGTGCAGCATCTGGAGGTCGGTGACGATTTCCGTTTCGGTTGCGACCGCCTCGGCGATTTCGATTTTCTGATGCAGGCCGGGCAGGTTCACGGTTTCACCGTCGAAGCGGCGCAAACCGTCGAGCTGGACGGCATTCGCGTCAGCAGCACGCAGGTGCGCAACGCCTTGGCTGCGGCCGATTTTGCCTTGGCCGAACGCTTGCTCGGCCGTCCGTACCGCATCGCCGGTCGCGTGCTGCATGGGCAGAAACTGGCCCGGCAACTGGGCACGCCCACTGCCAACATTCAACTCAAGCGTCGTCGCGTGCCGTTTACCGGGGTGTATCTGGTGAATGTCGACATCGACGGCAAGACCTGGCCCGGCGTCGCCAATATCGGCGTGCGCCCCACGGTGCAAGGAGATGGCAAAGCCCACCTCGAGGTCCATCTGTTAGATTTTGCCGGCGATCTGTATGACCGGCGTTTGACGGTGGTTTTCCACCAAAAGCTGCGTGAAGAGCAGCGCTTCGCCTCTCTGGAGGCATTGAAAACGGCGATCAATGCGGATGTCGCCACCGCCCGTGCACTAGCCGCACCTAGCGCCCATCGCTAATGAAGAGCCTTAAATGACCGACTATAAAGCCACGCTAAACCTTCCGGACACCGCCTTCCCAATGAAGGCCGGCCTGCCACAGCGCGAACCGCAGATCCTGCAGCGCTGGGACAGTATTGGCCTGTACGGAAAGTTGCGCGAGATTGGCAAGGATCGTCCGAAGTTCGTCCTGCACGACGGCCCTCCGTACGCCAACGGCACGATCCACATCGGTCACGCACTGAACAAGATTCTCAAGGACATGATCATCCGCTCGAAAACCCTGTCGGGTTTCGACGCGCCGTACGTCCCGGGCTGGGACTGCCACGGCCTGCCGATCGAGCACAAGGTGGAAGTGACCCACGGCAAGAACCTCGGCGCGGATAAGACCCGCGAGCTGTGCCGTGCCTACGCCACCGAGCAGATCGAAGGGCAGAAGTCCGAGTTCATCCGTCTCGGCGTGCTGGGCGACTTCGCCAACCCGTACAAGACCATGGACTTCAAGAACGAAGCCGGTGAGATCCGCGCCCTCGCCGAAATCGTCAAGGGTGGTTTTGTCTTCAAGGGCCTCAAGCCAGTGAACTGGTGCTTCGATTGCGGTTCGGCTCTGGCTGAAGCGGAAGTCGAGTACGAGAACAAGAAGTCCTCGACCATCGACGTTGCGTTCCCGATCGCTGACGAGGCCAAACTGGCTGCGGCCTTCGGTCTGGCCTCGCTGAGCAAACCTGCTGCGATCGTGATCTGGACCACCACCCCGTGGACCATCCCGGCCAACCAGGCGCTGAACGTGCACCCGGAATTCAACTACGCCCTGGTCGATATCGGCGACAAGCTGCTGGTGCTGGCGGAAGAGCTGGTCGAAGCCTGCCTGGCACGCTATGGCGTGGAAGGTTCGGTCGTCGCCACCACCACCGGTAAAGAGCTGGAGCTGATCAACTTCCGTCACCCGTTCTACGATCGTCTGTCGCCGGTGTACCTGGCTGACTACGTTGAACTGGGCGCAGGCACCGGCGTGGTTCACTCCGCCCCGGCCTATGGCGTGGACGACTTCGTGACCTGCAAGAAATACGGCATGGTCAACGACGACATCCTCAACCCGGTACAGAGCAACGGCGTGTACGTGCCGTCGCTGGAATTCTTCGGCGGCCAGTTCATCTGGAAGGCCAACCCGGCCATCGTCGAAAAACTGACCGAAGTCGGTGCGCTGATGCACACCACCGTCATCGAACACAGCTACATGCACTGCTGGCGCCACAAGACTCCGCTGATCTACCGCGCCACCGCGCAGTGGTTCATCGGCATGGACAAGGAGCCAACCAGCGGCGACACCCTGCGCGTGCGCTCGCTCAAAGCCATCGAAGACACCAAGTTCGTTCCGGCCTGGGGCCAGGCGCGCCTGCACTCGATGATCGCCAATCGTCCGGACTGGTGCATCTCGCGTCAGCGCAACTGGGGCGTGCCGATCCCGTTCTTCCTCAACAAGGAAAGCGGCGAGCTGCACCCACGTACCGTCGAGCTGATGGAAGAAGTCGCCAAACGCGTTGAAGTCGAAGGCATCGAAGCCTGGTTCAAACTCGACGCCGCCGAACTGCTGGGCGATGAAGCGCCGCAATACGACAAGATCAGCGACACCCTCGACGTCTGGTTCGACTCCGGCACCACGCACTGGCACGTCCTGCGCGGATCGCACCCGATGGGCCACGAGAGCGGCCCGCGTGCCGACCTGTACCTGGAAGGTTCCGACCAGCACCGTGGCTGGTTCCACTCCTCGTTGCTGACCGGTTGCGCCATCGACAACCACGCACCGTACCGCGAACTGCTGACGCACGGCTTCACCGTCGACGAGTCCGGCCGCAAGATGTCCAAGTCGCTGAAAAACGTGATTGAGCCGAAGAAGATCAACGATACGCTGGGCGCCGACATCATGCGTCTTTGGGTCGCGTCGACCGACTACTCTGGCGAAATCGCTGTGTCGGATCAGATCCTGACCCGCAGCGCCGATGCCTATCGTCGTATCCGTAACACCGCGCGCTTCCTGCTTTCCAACCTGACCGGTTTCAATCCGGCCACCGATCTGCTGCCGGCAGAAGACATGCTGGCGCTGGATCGCTGGGCGGTGGATCGCACGCTGTTGCTGCAACGCGAGTTGCAAGAGCATTACGGCGAATATCGTTTCTGGAACGTGTACTCGAAGATCCACAACTTCTGCGTGCAGGAGCTGGGCGGTTTCTACCTCGACATCATCAAGGACCGCCAGTACACCACCGGTGCCGACAGCAAGGCCCGTCGCTCGTGCCAGACCGCGCTGTTCCACATCTCTGAAGCGCTGGTGCGCTGGATCGCGCCGATCCTCGCCTTCACTGCTGACGAGCTGTGGCAATACCTGCCGGGCGAGCGTAACGAGTCGGTCATGCTCAACACCTGGTACGAAGGCCTGACCGAGCTGCCGGAAGGCTTCGAGCTGGGTCGCGCCTACTGGGATCGCATCATGGAAGTGAAAGTCGCGGTCAACAAAGAGATGGAAATCCAGCGTGCGGCGAAAGCCGTCGGTGGCAACCTGCAGGCCGAAGTGACGCTGTTTGCCGAAGAGGCGCTGAGCGCCGACCTGGCCAAGCTGAGCAACGAGCTGCGCTTTGTCCTGATCACCTCGACTGCCAGCGTTGCACCATTCGTTCAGGCTCCGGCCGATGCAGTGGCCACCGAAGTCAGCGGTCTGAAACTGAAGATCGTCAAATCGGCGTTCCCGAAATGCGCGCGGTGCTGGCATTGCCGCGAAGACGTCGGCGTGAACCCGGAGCATCCGGAAATCTGCGGGCGTTGCGTCGACAACATCAGCGGTGCTGGCGAGGTTCGTCACTATGCCTGATGCCATTGGCCGTTTCGGACGGCTGAGCTGGCTGTGGTTGAGCCTGCTGGTCCTGGTCATTGACCAGGCCAGCAAGTTCTACTTCGAAGCCAAGCTCGAAATGTTCCAGCAGATCGTGATCATTCCCGATCTGTTCAGCTGGACGCTGGCCTACAACACTGGCGCTGCTTTCAGCTTCCTCGCCGACAGCTCGGGCTGGCAGCGCTGGCTGTTTGCGCTGATCGCCATTGTCGTCAGTGCGGTGCTGGTGGTCTGGCTCAAGCGTTTGGGTCGCAACGACACTTGGCTGGCCGTCGCCCTGGCACTGGTGCTGGGTGGCGCGCTGGGCAACCTGTATGACCGCATTGCCCTGGGCCATGTGATCGACTTCATTCTGGTGCACTGGCAGAACCGCTGGTATTTCCCGGCGTTCAACATTGCCGACAGCGCGATCACCGTTGGCGCGATCATGCTGGCACTGGACATGTTCAAATCGAAGAAAACCGAAGAGGCTGCTCATGACTGAACCGCAATCGACTGAGCAACGCATCGGCCAGAACACCGAAGTCACCCTGCACTTTGCCTTGCGCCTGGAAAACGGTGACACCGTCGACAGTACCTTCGACAAGGCCCCGGCGACCTTCAAGGTCGGCGATGGCAACCTGCTGCCGGGTTTCGAAGCCGCACTGTTTGGCTTCAAGGCCGGCGACAGGCGCACAGTGACCGTTGAGCCGGAAAACGCTTTCGGACAGCCAAACCCGCAGAACGTGCAGACCATCCCGCGTTCGCAGTTCAACGACATGGAGTTGTCGCCGGGTCTGCTGGTGATCTTCAACGATGCGGCCAATACTGAATTGCCAGGAGTGGTGAAGGAATTCGATGACACGCAAGTGACCGTCGACTTCAACCACCCGCTGGCGGGCAAGACGCTGACCTTTGACGTGGAAATCATTTCCGTCAAAGCGATCTAAAAATGCAGGAGTGAGCTTCTGTGGCGAGGGGATTCATCCCCGCTGGGGTGCGAAGCGCCCCCAGACCAGTCAACGGATTCTGAGATAAGTCCGTTGAAGGTCTGCGACTGCTACGCAGCCGAGCGGGGATGATTCCCCTCGCCACAACAAGCAGGTCTCCACAGTCTGTTTTCCATTGTTTTCGCGCGCAAGACACGAGGCACAGCATGCAAATCAAACTCGCCAACCCCCGTGGCTTCTGCGCCGGTGTGGACCGGGCGATCGAAATCGTCAACCGCGCCCTGGAAGTCTTCGGGCCGCCGATCTATGTGCGTCATGAAGTGGTGCACAACAAGTTCGTCGTCGAAGACCTGCGCAGCCGTGGCGCGATTTTCGTCGAAGAGCTCGATCAGGTACCCGATGACGTGATCGTCATCTTCAGCGCCCACGGTGTTTCCCAAGCCGTGCGCAACGAAGCTGCAGGTCGTGGCCTGAAAGTCTTCGATGCAACCTGCCCGCTGGTGACCAAGGTGCACATCGAAGTCGCCAAATACAGCCGCGACGGTCGCGAGTGCATCCTGATCGGCCACGCCGGTCACCCGGAAGTCGAAGGCACCATGGGCCAGTACGATGCCAGCAACGGCGGCGCGATCTACCTCGTCGAAGACGAAAAGGACGTGGCCGCATTGCAGGTACGCGATCCGGAAAGACTCGCCTTCGTCACCCAGACAACCTTGTCGATGGACGACACCAGTCGCGTTATCGATGCCCTGCGCACGCGCTTCCCGGCCATCGGTGGTCCGCGCAAGGATGACATCTGCTACGCCACACAAAACCGCCAGGACGCCGTCAAGCAACTGGCCGACGAGTGCGACGTGGTGCTGGTGGTCGGCAGCCCGAACAGTTCCAACTCCAACCGTCTGCGTGAACTGGCTGAGCGTATGGCGACTCCGGCCTACCTGATCGACGGTGCCGAGGACCTGCAACAGAGCTGGTTCGACGGCGTCGAGCGTATTGGCATTACCGCTGGCGCGTCCGCACCGGAAGTGCTGGTCCGGGGCGTGATCCAGCAATTGCAGGCCTGGGGCGCGACCGGTGCCGACGAGCTGGCTGGCCGTGAGGAGAACATCACGTTCTCGATGCCGAAAGAGCTGCGCGTCCGTTCGATCTGACGCTTCTGCCTTTGTCGCACAGCGCCTGTTCGGTCTCCTGACTGCCCAGGCGCACGCGACCGGTCGCCGCCAGCACGATCTGCCGCTGGCTGACCGGTTCGCGCGGCGAGCAGATGTGTATTGTCCCCGCCTGAAATCGCCGTCCCGGCATCAGCGGCTGTCCCAGATGACTGAACCGCACGTAGCGGCTCACCCACCAATTGCCGACAATCGCCACCTTCGCCTCACTGGCGCGTTCAACCAGCAGCGGATTGCTGCTGTCCTCCGGCCCTTTGCCGCTAAGATCCAGAATGATTCGCCAACCCTGACTCCAGTCGCCGTCAATGCCATGGATCACCACACTTTGATTGTGGGTCATAGCCAGGGTGCGAGCATGGCGGATACCCTCGAGCAGCGACTGCGCTGCGTGGTCGCGCTGAGTCGCTTGCTTGAGCGCGGCGAACGCCGGGCTGACCAGCAGCAGAACAATTGCGCCAATCGCCAGTCCCATAAGCAGTTCAATCAGGCTGAAACCGTGTTGCGGCATGAAAAATCCCTCCGTGGAATGGTATGAGCAGCGCAATCCGTGCGCCGCGCAGGGCAAATCAGTCGGCGCGTGCCGAGCGAATGTTCTAGCGTGTAAAAGCAGGTATAGCCGACGGCAACGGAGGGCACCGATGGATCTTCGTACAAAAGGTTTCACGCTGGTCGAGTTGCTGGTCGCCATTGCGGTGTTCCTGATACTGATCACGCTGGCGGTGCCGGCCTTTACCCGTACGATCCAGAGCAGCAAGGCAGATACCGAAGTCGGCGACTTGCAGCGGGCAATCAATTTCGCTCGCCTCGAGGCAATCAACCGCGGCGTCACGACACGTCTGCGTCCGACCGCTGGCGGCAGTGTCTGGACCGGTGAGCTGGCGGTCTACGACAGTACTGGCAATCCGGCCAATGTGTTGCGGGTTGTTCCAGCAATGAGCAGTGGCGCGACTCTGACGCTACCCTCAGGAGTGACCGCACTGGATTTCAACAATCTCGGCGGTCTGGCGGCACCGTCGACGGCGGTGGTCATCGGTTACACGCTGGGCACGCAAAGCAGGACGCTGAACGTGTGTTTGAACGGACGCATTCAATTGGGTGGAAATTGCGGATGAGGGCAGGGAGCAAAAACGCACAGGAGGGCATGACGCTGATCGAAGTGCTGGTCGCGTTGCTGATTCTTACCGTCGGGCTGTTGGGCGCAGCGGCGGTGCAGCTCAATGCGCTGAAGTACACCGACAGTTCGCGGATGACCAGTCAGGCCAGTTTCATCGCCTATGACATGATGGATCGCATCCGCGCCAATTCCGGCGCCAACTACACCGTCACGCCACCGACCTCGGGCAATCTGAGTAATGCGCGGGATCAGGATCTCTACGATTTCACCACCAACATCGCCAACTTCGGCGGCCCGACCGCGACGGGCAGCATCACCCTCAATCAGCGGGTCTACACCATCACCATTACCTGGAGCGATGCGCGCGCGGCGAACGCTGCCAGTGCACAGCGCAGTTTCGTGCTGAGCAGCCGGGCGGCGGTCGATCCGGTGGCCACACCATGAAGTACGCCAGCCGTGGTTTCGGCCTGATTGAGCTGCTGATTGCCCTGGCTTTGGGGCTGATCGTCGTGCTCGGCGTGGTACAGATTTTCATCGCCGCAAAAAACACTTACGTCAGTCAGAACAGCGCCGCAGCGATGCAGGAAGATGCGCGCTTCGTTCTCAGCAAAATGATTCAGGAAATCCGTATGGTCGGCATGTTCGGCTGCCTCGGCACCATCGTCGACTCCAGTTCTGCAGGGGATTTCAACACCGCGCAACTCATCCCGATCAACTGGGATAACGCCAGTCTCAAGCTGACCATGGTCACCGCCGATGTCGGCAGCGGCGGGGGAACGCCGACCTGGACGGTGATTTCCGATTGTCGCAACAGCGCGGTCGCCTACAGCGGATTGCGCAGCCCGACCACGGGGCAGATCGCGTTCCCGATCCGGCGCCTGATCTACAGCTTCAGCAATAACCAGATCCTCATGGGCACTGGCAGCGGCAATCCGGCGCAGCAAGTGCTGGTGAACAACGTCAGCGCCTTCAACGTCACATTCGGTCTGGCCAGCTCCGCGACCGACGTCGCAGCTTCAACGTACAGCAGCAACCCCGGCGATCCGGCGCGCATCCGCAGCGTGCGCCTGAGCCTGACCCTCACCGACCCGAACAATCGGGTGCGCAATCAAACCTTCAACGTGGTTGCGGCATTGCGCAACCGCTTGCCATGAGGGGGCGGCGATGAGGATTTCCTTGCAACAACGTCAGGCCCAGCGCGGCATGGTCCTGTTGGTGAGCCTGGTGTTTCTGCTGTTGCTCACATTGATCGGTTTGTCCTCGATGCAGAGCGCCAACCTGCAAGAGAAAATGGCCGGCAGCGTAAGCCTGCGCAATCAATCGTTTCAGGCTGCGGAAGCGGCGTTGCGTATCGGCGAAAGTGCGGTGCAGCTGGACAGTTACTCGTTGGCGGTGTGCAGCGGCACGACCCAATGTCTGCCGCCGGCGGAGTCGTCAGTGGTCAGCTCGGCCGGCTTCAATTCGACCTCCGGGGTGACCTGGATCGCCGCCGGTAATGGCTTTTATGGCGTGCAGAACATCGGCACGACCCTGACGGCGGTGAACGTGCCGAGTAACACTTCGGCGACGTTGTATCGAGTCACTGCGGTCGGCATCGCCGGCAATTCGCGTAGCGTGGTGGAGAGTGTCTATGCGAAGTATTGAGCGCGGCCTGTCGCTGCTGATCGGCATGCTGCTGAGTTGCTACCTGGCGGCACCGGCCTGGGCTTTCACGCCTTCCGATTCGCCATTGCTGAGCGCGGCTGCGGTGGCGCCCAACGTGATGCTGCTGATCGATGACTCGGGGAGTATGAACAGCATCATCTACGCCGCCGGATTCGACCCGAACGTCAACCGCACTCCCGCCCGGCAGTGCAATGCCTTCCTCGGCTTGTGCTCTGCACTCAATGCGCCGCAGATTACTGGCGACACAGTGTTTCTATCGAGCCTGCCGACTTCCGGGTGCTCGGGAGGCGCCTATGCGTTCTACAACAACAGCGTGGCGCCGTTGTGCCTCAAGCTCCCCGACCCGGTAGGCAACGAGAGCACTCGGTATTCCGCCGATTACATTTCCTACATAGTCAGCCTCGCCAACAGCACCGGCACCCGCGACTTCACTACGGGGGCGATTCCCAACGATTACCGGATGAACGTGGCGCGCAACGTTTCCACCGCACTGGTGAGCAGCAACCGCACTTTGCGCATGGGCCTGTCGACATTCAATCCGGCGACCAGCAGCAACCCGGGCAACGGCGGTTTCATCGCCCGCTCGATCACCGATTTGTCACCCGTCGCGGGCAGCGTCACCCAGGCCCAGGCAGACACCAACTACAACGCGCTGATTTCATCGATCAACGGCTTGAACGCCGTGGCCAACACTCCGTTGGCCGAGAGCTACTACGAAGTCACGCGCTACATGCGTGGCTTGGCGCCTTACTACAACGGCACACCGGCGAGCTATACCAGTCCGATTCAATACCGCTGCCAGAAAAACTACGGCGTGGTGATTACCGATGGCTTGCCAACCTATGACCGTACCTTCCCGACCAACGATCCGCTGGGAGGCAGCCGGCTACCGAACTGGGATGGCGTGAATAACGATGGCGACAACCTCAACGGTGACGGTGAAGGCGACACGCTTTATCTGGATGACATCGCCAAATTCGCCTTCGACATCGACATGCGTTCGACCGGTACTGACGCAGCAGGCAAGAGCTGGAACGCGGTGGATTTTCCCCGGCAGAACATGAACACCTACACCGTGGGTTTCGCGGCGGATAACGACATGTTGTCCGACGCCGCCAGTTACGGGCAGGGCAGGTACTACCAGGCGACCGACAGCTCCGGGCTCAATGCGGCGTTATCGTCGGCATTGAGCGATATCACTTCCAAGGCCGGCTCCGGTGGTGCCGGCGTCGCCAGCAGCAGCACCTTGAGCAGTGGCAGCAGTTTTTACCAGACCACTTACGATCCCAAGGATTGGCGGGGCACGATCAGGTCGTTCGGCTTTACCTCGACCGGCACGGTAAATACCTCGGCGGCGCAATGGTCGACCGACACCACCATCGTGCCCTCTGCCACAGCGCCGACTTTCCAGTCATGGAACACCTTGAGCAACACGCCTATTGCCCTGGCACTCCTCAACTTTTCCCCGGCGCAGCAGACTACGCTGAATCAGGGGTTGCCCGCCGGAATCAACGGTAATGATCTGGTGGAGTGGAGCAAAGGGACCAACAGGGCCGGGCTCAAAGTGCGCACTGCGCTGCTGGGCGACATCATCAATTCGCCGCTGGTGCTCGCGTCGCCTTCGGACAAGACCGCATCCGATCTGACGGGTGACAGCAGTTACACCAACTACCTGACCACCAAGGCTGCGAACATGAATGCCAGTCTGGTGGTGAACGCCAACGACGGTTTCGTCAACGTGATCAATTCGGCGAACGGCACCCGCCGTTATGCCTACATGCCCTCCAGCGTGCTGCCTTCGTTGCGGCTGATTGCGGATACCAATTACGTCAACGGCGTCAGCCACAAGTTTCTCGTGGACGGTCAGGTCGGCGTGTTCGATGCGCAGGCCGGCACCACCTGGAGAACGCTGGCCATTGGCGGAACGGGGGCCGGTGGTAAAACCTTCTACGGACTGCAACTGTTCGATGCCTCGGCAGGCAACGTGATCAAGGCACTGTGGGAAGTCAGTGCGCCGGCTACGGCCAATGCGTCGAATGCTTTCAATGATCTGGGTTACGCCTACGCCCGTCCGGAAGTCGCACGCTTGGCCAATGGTCGCTGGGCGACATTCATCGCCAATGGTTACGGCAGCAATTCGGGGGTTGCAGCGTTGTATGTGCTGGATGCGCTGGATGGTTCGCTGATCAGGAAAATCGTCATCGACAGCACGGAAACCACTAACGGTCTGTCTTCGGTAAAACTCAGGGTCAATTCCTCGAACGTAGTGCAGGCTGCCTACGCTGGTGACCTGAAGGGGCGTATGTGGAAATTCGACTTGAGCGCACCCGGGGCAGAAAGCTGGGGCGTGGCGTTTGCCGGCAAGCCATTGTTCACCGCCCCGGGCGGGGCAACGCAGCCGATCACCGCGCAACCGCTGCTGGCGGATAATCCGCAGGGCGGCAAGCAGGTGTTCTTTGGCACCGGCAAGTTCAACGAGACTGCCGACAAGACCAACAAGGATCTGCAGGCGTTCTATTCGATCTGGGATGCGGAAGGAGGCTCAGGGCAAATCACCGTTAGCAGCTTGCAGGCACAGGCGATTACCGGCTCGTTCTCCGGCAGTTCCGGGCAGTTTCTGACCACCAGCCAGAATGAAACGACGTATCCGGCAGAGAAAGGGTGGTATCTGCCGCTGGCGTATAACAACGTGCTGACCGGTGAACGCGTGATCAATCAGGCCAGTATTGTATTGGGGCGAGTTGTTTTCACCACTGCCAGCGTCGATACCACCGACCCTTGTTCGAGTTTTGGTACGGGCCGACTGGTCGAACTCGATGCGTTCAACGGTAAGATGCTCAACTACGCCGTGATCGACACCAACGGTGACCGTTTGGTCGATGGCACTGACACGATATCAAGTGGCGTGGTATTCACCGGTGGCATTCCGACCCTTAACGTTATTTCCGCGGGTGGTACGGGAAAGGTCGTGACCGAGACCAGTGGCGTCATCACCACCGTTGTGGAAAAAGGTGGCGGCGGCAGCCGTCGTATCATGTGGCGACAAATCCAGTAAGCGAGAATTTGAGGCATGCGCAGAACCAGCCGAGGTTTTACCCTGATCGAGATCATGATCGTCATCGCGATTATCGGGATCATCCTCACCATCAGTATCCCCAGCTACAACGAATACGTGAAGAAGGGCCGTCGCGCCGAAGTGGTCTCGCTGCTCTCGGAGCAGGCGCAGACCCTCGAACGCTTCTACACCCGCAACAATGTCTACACCGGCGTCACCGGGCTGAGCCCGGGCAATGATTTCTACACCATCACCCCGACGCTGACCGACCAGACCTTTGTGCTGACCGCGGTGCGTAAAACCGGCTCGGCCATGGCCACCGACAAATGCGGGGATTTCACTCTGACCAACACCGGCGTGCGAAGCATGAACAACGCGACTACCGGTGTGACCGCCAAGGATTGCTGGGGCCGCTGACGCATTCTTTTTCGGGCGCCTTTTGCGCCCACTGTCTTTTTTACGGTTGGATCAAACATGACCAGGCAACAGCAAGTAGTGATTGTCGGCGGCGGGGTGATTGGCCTGCTCACTGCCTACAATCTCGCCTCCGAAGTGCGCAGCGTGGTGCTGCTGGATCGCTCGAATGTCGGCCAGGAATCGTCCTGGGCTGGCGGCGGCATCGTCTCGCCGTTATACCCGTGGCGCTACAGTCCGGCAGTCACCGCGCTGGCGCATTGGTCGCAGGATTTTTATCCACAGCTCGGCGAACGCTTGTTTGCCGACACTGGGGTTGATCCTGAGGTGCACACCACTGGTCTGTATTGGCTGGATCTGGACGATGAAGCCGCAGCCCTGGCCTGGGCCGCGCGGGAAAATCGGCCGCTGCGGGCTGTGGATATCTCGGCGGCACATGACGCGGTGCCGGTGCTCGGCAGCGGTTTCAGCCGAGCGATCTACATGGCCGATGTCGCCAATGTGCGCAATCCACGGCTGGTCAAATCGCTGAAGGCCGCGTTGCTCGGGCTGCCGAATGTGACGATTCATGAGCAATGCGAAGTCAGTGGCTTCGTCCGCGAGGGTGAGCGCGTGGTTGGCGTGCAAACCTCCACCGGGGTGATCAGCGGCGACCAGATTGTGCTGACAGCGGGGGCGTGGAGCGGTGATCTGCTCAAGACGCTGAGCCTGACGCTGCCGGTCGAGCCGGTCAAAGGCCAGATGATTCTCTACAAGTGCGCGGCTGATTTCCTGCCGAGCATGGTGCTGGCCAAGGGGCGTTATGCGATCCCGCGTCGCGACGGTCACATTCTGATCGGCAGCACGCTGGAGCACGAAGGTTACGACAAGACCCCGACCGACATAGCGCTGCAAAGCCTCAAGGCCTCGGCAATCGAATTGCTGCCGGCGTTGGCGGATGCTGAGGTGGTCGGGCACTGGGCCGGGCTGCGGCCGGGGTCGCCGGAAGGGGTTCCCTTTATTGGCCGGGTGCCGGGGTTCGAGGGGTTGTGGCTGAACTGCGGGCATTACCGCAACGGGCTGGTGTTGGCGCCGGCGTCGTGTCAGTTGTTTGCTGACGTGATGCTGGGGCGGGCGCCGATTATTGATCCGGCGCCGTATGCGCCTGGGGGCCGTATTTAGTCAGAGGCTGGTAGACCGCCTTCGCGAGCAGGCTCGCTCCCACAGGAATACTCATTCCAAATGTGGGAGCGAGCCTGCTCGCGAAGGGGCCTTCAATCCAGTCCCAATTTCTTCAGCCGATAACGCATCGACCTGAACGACAGACTCAACCGCTGCGCCGCCGCCGTGCGGTTCCAGCGGGTTTCCTCCAGCGCCTGCAAAATCAGCTTCCTCTCGACGCTCTCCAGATAATCCTCAAGATTGTCGACCTGCGTCAGATCGGCCATCGCGCCATCCGCCGTGCAATTGCCTTCGCTCAAACGCAGATCCTGCGCTTCGATCGTGCGGTTTTCACACAAGGTGTGCGCGCGTTCGAGAACATTCTCCAGTTCGCGCACGTTGCCGGGAAAGCGATAGTTCTTCAGCGCCTCCAGCGCTTGCGGGTGCAGGCGCGCTTCGGGTTGTCCGGTGTCTTTGGCCAGGCGCTTGAGTACGTGCATGGCAAGCGCCTCGATGTCGTCGCGGCGTTCGCGCAGGGACGGCACGCGCAGTTCGATGACGTTGAGCCGGTAATACAGATCCTGGCGGAAGCGTTCGGCCGAAACTTCGGCTTCAAGGTCTTTGTGCGTGGCGCAAAGGATGCGTACGTCGACCACCGTTTCTTGCTGGCCGCCGACGCTGCGCACGGCTTTTTCCTGAATCGCCCGCAGCAGTTTTACCTGCATCGACAGCGGCAGGTCGGCGACTTCATCGAGAAACAGAGTGCCGCCATGGGCCGCCTGGAATAGCCCCGGCTTGTCTTCGACGGCACCGGTGAAGCTGCCTTTGCGGTGGCCGAAAAATTCGCTTTCCATCAGTTCCGACGGAATTGCCCCGCAGTTCACCGGCACAAACGGCTGGCTGGCGCGCGGGCCTTGTTCGTGAATCAGACGCGCGACCAGTTCTTTGCCGCTGCCGGATTCACCACTGATGTACACCGGCGCCTGACTGCGTGCGAGCTTGTCGATCTGCTTGCGCAGATTGGCCATCGGCGGCGAATCGCCCAGCAAGCGTCGCTCGATTGCCGTGCTCAAGCCGCCCGCTGTCGGCAGGCGCAGCGCCGAGCTGACCAGTTCACGCAGGCGCGGCAGCTCCACCGGTTTGGTGAGGAAATCGAACGCCCCGGCCTTCAATGCATTGATGGCCGTTTCCAGGCTTCCGTACGCAGTGATCATCGCCACTGGCAGGTTTGGATCGCGTTGCTGAATGTGTTGCACCAGCTCCAGCCCGGTGCCGTCGGGCAGGCGCATGTCGGTCAGGCACAGGTCAAAGTGCTCGCGCTGCAACAGCGCCTGAGCCTCGCCCAGATTGCGTGCGCTGAAGGTCTCGAGTTTCATCCGTCCCAGGGTGATTTCCAGGAGCTCGCGGATATCCGGTTCGTCGTCGACGATTAGAATTTTTTGCCGTGGGCTTGTATTCAACTTTGTTTCCGTCCGTGAGCAAAAGTGATGCAAAAGCAGCCGCCGCCTTGGCGTGATTTGAAGTCTAGGCGTGCCTGGTTGCTTTCGCACAGCTCACGGGACAGATAAAGGCCAAGACCGGTGCCCTGACTGCTCGTAGTGAAGAACGGCTCAAACAGATGCGCCTGTTCATCGGCCGACACGCCGGGGCCGTTGTCCTGCACTTCGAGCACTGCCAATTGGCTGTCGGGGTCGACGAACAGTGCCAGCCATACTTCGGCCTGCTCGTGCAGTTGGGCACTGTGACGCCAGGCGTTGCGGATCAGATTGTCGAGAATCTGCCGCAGCTGGTTGGGGTCCATCAGCGTGGTGAAATCGCCGGAATTGATTCGCAGATGAATGTGCTGGCGCTCATTGGCCTGCTCGCGGGTCTCGCCGACGAAATCTTCCAGCCACGGCTTGAGGTCCAGCCGTTGCGGCGCGCTTTGCTGGCGGCGGGACAGTTGCAGGACGTTTTCGATGACTCGGTTCATGCGCTGGGAGTGGTCTTGAATAATCTGCGTCAGACGTCGATCTGCGCTATCGAGTTCCTCGGACTCGGCCAACAGCTGCGCGGCATGACTGATCGCGCCCAGTGGATTGCGAATTTCATGGGAGATGCCGGCGGTCAAACGCCCGAGCGCAGCGAGCTTGAGTTGCTGGGCTTGTTGGGTGATTTGCGCCAGGTCTTCGAGAAACACCAGCGTCTGCTGGTTCGGACTCTGCTCGAGAGCGATGAAGCTGGGTTGCAGCTCAAGGCCATTGCCGGGGATTTTCAGACTCTGCGGGCGCAAGGTCGGGTTGTTGCGCCACAGTTGCAGGCGCTCGACGAGTGCTGGCGAATATTCGTCGATCAAATGACCTTGCAGGTGACTATGGCCGAGCAGACTCTGCGCACTGTGATTGGCCAGTTGTACCCGGCGGTGCTCGTCGAGCACCAGAATCCCCGTGCGCATGCGTTGCAGGATCAACGCGTTCAGCGCCTCCAGGCTGACCACTTCGCTGGCGCGCTGTTCGGCCAGGGTCTCGCTGACTTCGAGGCGGCGGATCAGCCCTTGCACCAGCAGTGAGGCGGCGAAGCACAGCGCGCCGAGGGTGCCGGCTTGCAGGTACGCGTTGGCGCTCAAGGGGCGGCTGAGCCCCAGCAGAAAACTCAGGCCGACAATGCCGATCGCCGCGATGGCGGCAATCAGCAGGCCGATGCGTCGGCGCAGCAGGGTGTTGCTGATCGCCACCGAGACCACCAGCAGATTGCCCAGCGCACTGGCCACGCCGCCGGCCGCGTAGAACAGGCCGCACAACAGCAGCACATCGACAAGCGCCAGGGTGAACAACTGCGCCGGGCGCCGGGTGTTTTCGAGGAACACCACCAGCAGCATATTGATGATCAGGTACAGCCAGCTGCCGCCGCGCAGCAGATCGTCGTTGGCCGACGTCAGCAGGCGGTTGTCCATGTTGCTGGAGATCAGCAGCACCAGGGTGATGCCGACACTTAGACGGTACAGGTGATAAAGGCGCAGCAGACGCTGCGCCTGTTTCTGGTCGGCGTTGACGGCCTCAGCGACCACTGGCGCCCGGGCCTTGCTCGAGATGAGCCTGGCTGCAATACCACAGTTGCTGGTTGCCCAGCGCGCGGTCGCGCGGCAGGTGCACGCCGCAGTGGGCGCAACGCACCATCGGCGGCGCGTCCTGTTCGCGCGGCGATCGGGCGGACGAGGCGGGGGCCTTGAATTTGCGCCAGAGCCAGATGGCGGCGAAGATCAGGGCAATCCAGAACAATAAACGAAGCATGATGAGCGGCTTTTCGACTGATGATCCGGCAGTTTAGCCAAGGACCCGATCAGCGCACAGCCTATTAAAGCGCGGCAATAAAAAAGGGAGATCCGCAGATCTCCCTTTTTTCGTACAGCCGGTGTGATCAGTCGAACACGCCGAAGGTCATGTAGCTGAACCACGAGCGGTCGGTGTCGCTGGATTCCGGTTCTGGCTCTTCGATCACGTCGCCGTTCTCGTCTTTAGGCTTGAGCTCGTTCGGGATCGCATCTTTCGCGTCCTGGAACTGCTTCTGCACGTCCTGGTTGGCGCGGGTTTCGCCCGGCGGCAGCGGTGGACGCGATTCGATCAGGCCCAAAGTCGCTTTGCTCAGGAACGAACGGTTGTCAGCTTCGGCTACGCGTGGCACGAACTGGCCATCCTCCAGGCTCGGGTGGTCCGGATAGTTGAGCTTCAGGGTTTCCAGGCTGGTGGCCGCCAGATCGTCGAGGTGCAGACGCTGGTAGGCTTCAGTCATCACCGCCAGGCCGTCGCCGACCGATGGGGTTTCCTGGAAGTTCTCCACGACGTACTTGCCACGGTTGGCAGCGGCTACATAAGCCTGACGGGTCAGGTAGTAGTCAGCGACGTGGATTTCGTAGGCGGCCAACAGGTTGCGCAGATAGATCATGCGCTGCTTGGCGTCCGGCGCGTAGCGGCTGTTCGGGTAGCGGCTGGTCAGCTGCGCGAACTCGTTGTACGAGTCGCGGGCGGCGCCCGGGTCACGCTTGGTCATGTCAAGCGGCAGGAAGCGCGCCAGCAGGCCGACGTCCTGGTCGAACGAAGTCAGACCCTTGAGGTAGTACGCGTAATCCACGTTCGGATGCTGCGGATGCAAACGAATGAAACGCTCGGCGGCAGACTTTGCAGCTTCCGGCTCGGCGTTCTTGTAGTTGGCGTAGATCAACTCCAGCTGAGCCTGATCGGCGTAGCGACCGAACGGATAACGCGACTCCAGAGCCTTCAGCTTGGCTGTGGCGCTGGTGTAGCTGTTGTTGTCCAGGTCAGTCTGAGCCTGCTGATACAGCTCGGCTTCGCTGAGGTTTTCGTCTACGACTTCCTTCGATGAGCAAGCAGCGGTCAATGCGAGGATGGCGATCAGCAGCAGGTGTTTCACTTGCATGGCGGCTTGCGTCCCTATGACGGCCGCTGTCTTGGGCGGGGCCGTCCTGTTATGATGAGCGCCCCGTTGAAAAGCCTCGGGGCAAAAGACGCCGTATTTAACCACAAGCGCGCAGCCGAAACCAAAGGCTGTGCCGACGCCCAGTCCGAGCATGTCCGATAAAATTGAACTTCGCGCAGAGGTGCCGTCCGAATTGGGCGGCCAACGCCTCGATCAAGTCGCCGCCCAACTCTTCGCTGAGCACTCACGCTCGCGCCTTTCCGCCTGGATCAAAGAAGGTCGCCTGACTGTGGACGGGGCGGTGATCCGCCCGCGCGACATTGTGCATGGCGGTGCCGTCCTTGAGCTGACTGCCGAGCAGGAAGCCCAGGGCGAGTGGATCGCCCAGGACATCGAGCTCGACATCGTCTATGAAGACGACGACATCCTGGTGATCAACAAGCCTGCGGGCCTGGTGGTGCACCCGGCTGCCGGTCACGCCGATGGCACCCTGCTCAACGCTTTGTTGCACCATGTGCCGGACATCATCAATGTCCCGCGCGCCGGTATCGTGCATCGTCTGGACAAGGACACCACCGGTCTGATGGTGGTGGCCAAGACCATTCAGGCGCAGACCAAACTGGTTGCGCAATTGCAGAGCCGCAGTGTCAGCCGCATCTATGAGTGCATTGTCATTGGCGTGGTCACCGCCGGTGGCAAGATCAACGCACCGATCGGTCGTCACGGCCAGCAACGCCAGCGCATGGCAGTGATGGAAGGCGGCAAGCCTGCCGTCAGCCATTACCGCGTGCTCGAGCGTTTCCGTTCGCACACCCACGTGCGGGTGAAACTGGAAACCGGTCGGACCCACCAGATCCGCGTGCACATGGCGCACATCAACTTCCCATTGGTCGGCGATCCGGCGTATGGCGGGCGTTTCCGCATTCCGCCTGCGGCCAACCCGACCATGGTGGAATCGCTCAAGCACTTCCCGCGTCAGGCGCTGCACGCGCGTTTCCTTGAACTCGATCACCCGACGAGCGGTGAGCGCATGAGCTGGGAATCGCCGCTGCCGGAAGATTTCGTCTGGCTGCTGACCCTGCTCAAGCAGGATCGCGAGGCCTTCGTCGGATGAACTGGCTGACGCCGGACTGGCCTGCGCCGGCCAGCGTCAGGGCCTGTGTCACCACCCGCGAGGGTGGTGTCAGCGAGGCGCCGTTCGACAGCCTGAATCTGGGCGATCATGTCGATGATCGTCCGCAGGACGTTGCCGAGAACCGTCGGCGTCTGACCGAACACTTCTCCATACAGCCTGCCTGGTTGCAGCAAGTGCACGGGATCACCGTTGCCCATGCTGATCCGGGCATCGTTGCGACTGCAGATGCCAGTTGGACGGCAACGCCGGGTATTGCCTGCGCGGCGATGACGGCAGACTGTTTGCCGGCATTGTTCTGCGATCGTGCCGGCACGCGTGTCGCGGCCGCTCATGCCGGTTGGCGGGGTCTGGCGGCGGGCGTGCTTGAGGCAACTCTCGACAGCCTCGATGTTCCTGCTGACGAGGTACTGGTCTGGCTCGGCCCGGCCATTGGCCCCAAAGCCTTTGAAGTCGGTCCGGAAGTACGGGAAGTCTTCATCAATCAACTGCCTGAAGCAGCAGAAGCGTTCGTACCGAGCAACAATGCCGGCAAGTTCATGGCTGATATCTATCTGCTGGCGCGCCTGCGTCTGGCTGAACGGGGTGTCACGGCTGTTTATGGTGGCGGTTTCTGCACCGTGACCGATCCGCGCTTCTTCTCCTATCGCCGTGCGTCGCGCACCGGTCGTTTCGCCTCCCTTGTTTGGCTCACCCGCTAAACTCTCTGATCTGCATCAACTCTCCGACGCTTGAATCTCCCAGAATCGACCGCATCTACAGTGGTATCTGGCAGGTTTCTTTATTCAGGATGGTTTCTTAGGTCCGGCCTGCTCAAAAGGAAGGTGACCCATGCGTATTGACCGTTTAACCAGCAAATTACAGTTGGCCCTGTCCGACGCCCAGTCGTTGGCGGTTGGCCACGATCATCCGGCCATCGAGCCGGCGCACTTGATGCAGGCCATGCTTGAACAGCAGGGCGGTTCGATCAAGCCGTTGCTGATGCAAGTAGGCTTCGACGTCAACAGCTTGCGTAAAGAGCTGACCAAAGAGCTCGATCAACTACCGAAAATCCAGAACCCGACCGGCGACGTCAACATGTCGCAGGATCTGGCGCGCCTGCTCAATCAGGCTGACCGTCTCGCTCAGCAGAAGGGCGACCAGTTCATTTCCAGCGAACTGGTGCTGCTCGCCGCGATGGACGAGAACAGCAAGCTCGGCAAGTTGCTGCTCGGCCAAGGCGTGAGCAAGAAGGCCCTGGAAAACGCGATCAACAACCTGCGTGGCGGCGAAGCGGTAAACGACGCCAACCACGAAGAGTCGCGGCAGGCGCTGGACAAGTACACAGTCGACCTGACCAAACGCGCCGAAGACGGCAAGCTTGATCCGGTGATCGGCCGCGACGACGAAATCCGTCGCACGATTCAGGTTCTGCAACGCCGCACCAAGAACAACCCGGTGCTGATCGGTGAACCTGGCGTGGGTAAAACCGCGATCGCCGAGGGGCTGGCGCAGCGCATCATCAACGGCGAAGTGCCGGACGGCCTTAAAGGCAAGCGTCTGCTGTCGCTGGACATGGGCGCGCTGATTGCCGGCGCCAAGTATCGCGGCGAGTTCGAAGAGCGCCTCAAAGGCTTGCTCAATGAACTGTCGAAGCAGGAAGGGCAGATCATTCTGTTCATCGACGAACTGCACACCATGGTCGGCGCCGGTAAAGGCGAAGGCTCGATGGACGCTGGCAACATGCTCAAGCCTGCGCTGGCTCGCGGCGAGCTGCACTGCGTCGGCGCGACCACGCTCAATGAGTACCGCCAATATATAGAGAAGGACGCGGCGCTCGAGCGGCGTTTCCAGAAAGTTCTGGTGGACGAGCCGAGCGAAGAAGACACCATCGCGATTCTGCGTGGCCTCAAGGAGCGTTACGAGGTCCACCACAAGGTGGCGATCACCGACGGCGCGATCATCGCTGCGGCCAAGCTCAGCCATCGCTACATCACGGATCGACAGCTGCCGGACAAGGCCATCGACTTGATCGATGAGGCAGCCAGCCGTATCCGCATGGAGATCGACTCCAAACCGGAAGTGCTCGATCGTCTGGAGCGGCGCCTGATTCAGCTGAAGGTGGAATCCCAGGCGCTGAAGAAAGAAAGCGACGACGCGGCGAAGAAACGCCTGGAAAAACTCCAGGAAGAAATCGAGCGTCACGAGCGTGAGTATTCCGATCTGGAGGAAATCTGGAACTCGGAGAAAGCCGAGGTGCAGGGTTCTGCGCAGATTCAGCAGAAGATCGAACAGTCGCGCCAGGAACTGGAAGCCGCGCGCCGTAAAGGCGACCTGAATCGCATGGCCGAGTTGCAATACGGGGTGATCCCCGATCTGGAACGCAGCCTGCAGATGGTCGACCAGCACGGCAAGAGCGAAAACCAGTTGCTGCGCAGCAAGGTGACTGAAGAAGAGATTGCCGAAGTCGTGTCGAAGTGGACCGGCATCCCGGTGTCGAAAATGCTCGAAGGCGAGCGCGACAAGCTGATGAAAATGGAGAGCCTGTTGCACAAACGGGTAATCGGTCAGGAAGAAGCGGTCGTGGCTGTGGCCAATGCCGTGCGGCGTTCCCGCGCCGGACTGTCCGACCCGAATCGTCCGAGCGGCTCGTTCATGTTCCTCGGCCCGACCGGTGTCGGTAAAACCGAGCTGTGCAAGGCGCTGGCCGAATTCCTTTTCGATACTGAAGAGGCGATGGTGCGGATCGACATGTCCGAGTTCATGGAGAAACATTCCGTGGCTCGTCTGATCGGTGCGCCACCAGGCTACGTCGGCTATGAAGAGGGCGGTTACCTGACCGAAGCGGTGCGTCGCAAGCCGTACTCGGTGATCCTCATGGACGAAGTCGAGAAGGCGCACCCGGATGTGTTCAACATCCTCCTGCAAGTGCTTGAGGATGGCCGTCTGACCGACAGTCACGGGCGTACGGTGGACTTCCGCAACACGGTGATCGTGATGACGTCCAACCTCGGGTCGATGCAGATCCAGGAACTGGTCGGTGATCGTGAGGCGCAGCGTGCTGCTGTGATGGACGCGCTGACCTCGCACTTCCGTCCTGAGTTCATCAACCGCGTTGACGAAGTGGTGATCTTCGAGCCGCTGGCGCGGGATCAGATCGCCGGCATTACCGAGATCCAGTTGGGCCGCCTGCGCAGCCGCCTGGCGGAGCGCGAGCTGAAGCTGGAGCTGAGCCCGGAGGCGATGGACAAGCTGATCGCCGTCGGTTACGACCCGGTGTATGGCGCACGTCCTTTGAAACGGGCGATCCAGCGCTGGATCGAAAACCCGCTGGCGCAGTTGATCCTGTCGGGTCATTTCATGCCGGGCGACACCGCCACCGGCAAGGTCGAGAACGACGAAATCGTTTTCGGCTAAGCCTCAGCGGCAATGAAACCGGGAAGGCCTCGCATTGCGAGGCCTTTTTTTCGCCAGGCTGTTGAACTCAAAGGAAAAGGCTTGTAAAGTGCGCCCCGCAGTCAGTCACCGGCAGCGTTTCAACCCACCGGGTTGGAATCTGAAATAAGTTGCAAATCATTAACTTGAAAGCAATTTAGGGGGTTGACAGAGGTGTTCTAGGTTGTAGAATAGCGCGCCTCAGACACACGAACGCAGCGATGCGAACGGGTGGCGAGATGCAACAAAGCTTCACCGTTGTAAATTGAAATATGTAGTTCCGTGATAGCTCAGTCGGTAGAGCAAATGACTGTTAATCATTGGGTCCCAGGTTCGAGTCCTGGTCACGGAGCCAATTTCAAACCGGGGTATAGCGCAGTCCGGTAGCGCGCCTGCTTTGGGAGCAGGATGTCAGGAGTTCGAATCCCCTTACCCCGACCATATTTGGGTCGTTAGCTCAGTTGGTAGAGCAGTTGGCTTTTAACCAATTGGTCGTAGGTTCGAATCCCACACGACCCACCATTTTTGAAACCAGTTTGCGCTGGGATCGAATCTTAAGATCAGAGGCCAAAAGCGCTGATCGAAGAAGGCGATCTTTGAAAGGTCGCCTTTTTTTTACCGGGGTATAGCGCAGTCCGGTAGCGCGCCTGCTTTGGGAGCAGGATGTCAGGAGTTCGAATCCCCTTACCCCGACCATATTGAAAATCCTCGTATCGAAAGATACGGGGATTTTTTTTGCCTGCCGAAAGCTGAATCCCTTCAAGTCGTCATACAACCTGCCGATAGCCCGCTAACACGAGGGGACTGCCAACGCTTCGCCCCTTGATCTGGCCATTACAAGAATAAGGGCGTTCGTCATGTTGCTTCGTCAGTTGAATATTGCTCCCCGGGCTGCGCTGGGATTTGCCCTGATCGCGGTGTTGGTGGCCTTGCTCGGCGTGTTTGCGCTGGGGCAGATGTCGAGCATTCGCGACAGCGAGGTGGCGGTGGAGAACCGCTGGTTGCCGAGCATCCGTGGCGGCGACGAGATCCGCGAACTGATGCTGCGCATCCGCACCATCTCCCTGCGCATGGCGCTCGATCAGGATCCGGCCAATATCGCCACCTATCGCGGCCAGATGGACACCCGCGACAAGGAACTGAGCGAGAAAATCGCCGCCTACGACAAACTGGTCGACACTGCCGAAGGTCAGCAGCTGTATGACCAGTTCAAGAAAACCTTCGCCGTCTATCGCACCGGCATCGCCCAGTCATTCACCCTTGCCGAGCAAGGCAAGCGTGACGAGTTGACCAAATTGTTGCTGGTTGACATGAAGACCGTGGTCGACGGCTCCGGCAAGCAACTCAACGATCTCGCCGATCTGTTCGCCCGCCAGGTCGCCGCCGAAAGCGAGAAGTCCGCCGCGCATTATGAAACCTCGCGGACCATCGTCAGCCTGTTCATTGGCCTGGCAGCGCTGGCCACGGTGGCGCTGGCGATGTTGCTTACGCGCAGTATCGTGCGCCCGCTGAGCAGCGCTGTGGATGCCGCTGAAAGTGTCGCCAAGGGCGATCTCACGCGGCCGATCGAAACTCATGGCAACGACGAAGTCAGCCGCTTGCTCAAGGCCTTGGCGACGATGCAACAGAACCTGCGCGAGACGCTGCAAGGTATCAGCGGCTCAGCCACACAACTGGCCACCGCCGCTGACGAACTGAGCGCCGTCACCGTCGACAGCACCCAAGGCCTGCAAGAGCAGAACAACGAAATCGAACAAGCTGCCACTGCGGTCAACGAGATGACCGCTGCGGTGGAGGAGGTCGCGCGCAACGCGGTGTCGACGTCCGATGCCACGCGCCAGTCCAGTCAATCAGCGCAATTGGGCCAGGAGCGCGTCAGCGAAACCGCCAGCGCGATCAATGCCCTGGCCAGTGATGTACAGAACACCGGCGAGCTGGTGCAGTCGCTGGCCAATCAGTCACAGGACATCGGCAAGGTTCTGGACGTGATTCGCGCCATTGCCGAGCAGACCAATCTGCTGGCGCTCAACGCTGCCATCGAGGCAGCACGTGCGGGCGAAAGCGGTCGCGGCTTTGCGGTGGTAGCCGATGAGGTGCGCGCGCTGGCGTATCGCACCCAGCAATCGACGCAGGAAATCGAACAGATGGTGCAAGGCATGCGCAGCGGTTCGAGCCAGGCACTGGAGTCAATGCAGGCCAGCGCATCTCGTGCGGCGAGCACGCTGGTTCTGGCAGAGCGGGCGGGTGAGGCGTTGGTGACGATCACGGCGTCGGTGCACGAGATTCACGAGCGCAACCTGGTGATCGCCAGCGCTGCCGAAGAGCAGGCGCAAGTGGCGCGGGAAGTGGATCGCAATCTGGTGAACATTCGCGACCTGTCGGTGCGTTCGGCTGCGGGGGCTGATCAGACCAGCGCATCGAGCCATGAGCTTTCGCAACTGGCCAATGCGCTGCAGGGCATGGTGCGACGCTTTCAGCTCTGATGAACAGAGATCAATTGCAGGCCTTCGCCTGCTGATTTGCGCACAACACGAAACAATGTGGGAGCGAGCCTGCTCGCGAAGGGGCCGGATCATTCAACGACAGTGTTGACAGACCCACCGCTTTCGCGAGCAGGCTCGCTCCCACAGGTTGGCGCTTTAGTGCAGTTTCAGACGCGGTTCGGTGCCACGACCAATCTTGCTGCCCAGCATCAACATCGCCGTGCGGAACGGCCCGTACAGCGCCATCTGGTGCATGCGGTACAGCGACACATAGAACATCCGCGCCAGCCAGCCTTCGAGCATGACGCTGCCGGTCAGGTTACCCATCAAGTTACCCACAGCAGAAAAACGCGACAGTGAAATCAGCGAGCCGTAGTCGGTGTACTTGTACTCCGGCAGGGTCTTGCCTTCGATGCGCAATTTCAGCGACTTGGCCAGCAGCGACGCCTGTTGGTGTGCCGCTTGTGCCCGTGGCGGCACGTTGCGATCGGTGCCCGGTTGCGGGCAGGCCGCGCAGTCGCCGAAGGCAAAGATGTTTTCGTCGCGAGTGGTTTGCAGAGTCGGCAGCACTTGCAGCTGATTGATGCGGTTGGTCTCCAGACCGTCGATGTCCTTGAGGAAACCCGGTGCGCGAATGCCGGCAGCCCAGACTTTCAGGCTGGCCTTGATCTCGTTGCCATCGGCGGTGATCAGGCTGTCGGCAGTCACTTCGCTGACTGCTGCGTTGGTCATCACATTGACCCCGAGCTTCTCCAGGGTTTTGTGCACCGGCCCGCTGATGCGCTCCGGCAGGGCAGGCAGCACCCGTGGGCCGGCTTCGATCAGCGTGATGTGCATGTTTTCCGGTTTGATCCGGTCCAGACCATAAGCGGCCAATTCATGGGCGGCGTTGTGCAGCTCTGCCGCCAGTTCGACGCCAGTGGCGCCAGCGCCGACGATGGCCACGCTGATCTGCTCGACCACGTCGGTCTGCCCGGCGTGGGCGCGCAGATAATGATTGAGCAATTGCTGGTGGAAGCGCTCAGCCTGTTTGCGTGTATCGAGGAACAGACAATGCTGCGCCGCGCCCTGGGTGCCGAAATCGTTGGTGGTGCTGCCGACGCTGATCACCAGCGAGTCATAAGCCACTTCACGCGCCGGTACCAGCTCGACGCCGTTTTCGTCATAGGTCGCGGCCAACTGGATTTTCTTCTGCGCACGATCAAGCCCGCTCATGCGCCCAAGCTGGAACTCGAAGTGGTTCCATTTCGCCTGGGCGACATAGTTGAGTTCGTCTTCGGAGGAGTTCAGGGAACCGGCGGCCACTTCGTGCAGCAGCGGTTTCCAGATGTGGGTCAGGTTCGCGTCGACCAGCATCACGCTGGCCGTGCCGCGCTTGCCCAGAGTCTTACCCAGACGGGTAGCCAACTCCAGACCGCCGGCGCCGCCGCCGACAATGACAATACGATGGGACATAGGGATAACTCGCAAGGTTTTTAAAGGAAATCGGTGCGGTTACCCGAGGGAGCGCAAGGCAGCTCATAACGTCAGGTAACTGATAAATCGGCTCAACAGGCCCAGACCAATGGTCACTGCCAGCACCAGCACCAGGAGCATCCAAGGCCGGAAAGGCCGGCGCTCGACACGGTGTTGGGACAATTGCAGGTACTCTTCGACATGCTTTTGGTCTTCGGGGTTCAGGCGGCTGGTCATATTTGCCTCGTCAGGTAGACGTTACTGAATGAGCACAGGCTACAGCGGTTTTCAGCCCGGATTGAACGCAGCGTAGCCGCTGCCCGGGACCGGTTCGACGCACACGCTATCGTCGAGGCGAATGATGCCGCTTTGTAACACCCGGGCGGTGATCCCGCCATGCCCGCGCACGGCTTGAAAAGTGCCCGGGCCGAGATTGTTCTGCAAACGTGCGCAGGGCTGACACCAGCCAGTGGTTTCGAGTATCGCTTGCCCGATGCGAAAGCGCCGCCCCTTCAGGCTAAACAAATTGATTCCGCTTATAACGAGATTGCGCCGCAGATCTTCAGGCCGGACCGGCTCGTCATCGGGACGGCCCATCAATGCGTTGATTACCGCCAGGTGCTCCCATTGAATCAGTGTCACCTGTCGCGCATTGCGAACGCCCGGGCGGGCGTGGTCGCCGGTGAGCCCGGCTTCCAGCCGCGCCTCGACCGCCTCGAGCTCAAGCATCGGCCCACGGGATTCTGGACGCACACCGATCCAGCGCACACGACCGGTTTGCGGAACCTCGGCGATCAACTGCTGCAGCGGCGTCACAGGCTGATACCCACGTCGAACACAATGCTGCGGCCGAGGTTGCTGCGCAGAAAGTCCGGTGCGTCGGGGTGGGCGAACAACACGCGGGCGAATGTCGGGCCGACCAGCGACAGCGAGCGCCAGCCCTGACGCAGATATTCGGTCGGTGGCGGGAAATGACTGTTGAGATCGAGCACTTCGCGCTTGAGGCTGGCGAAGGCGATGATGTCCAGTTCACCCAGATCCATGCCGCGTTCCTTGTAGTTGTGCGCCTTCTTGCGCAGGGTTGGCGCCAGGCGCAGGAGAAATTCATTGGCCGGGATGCGTTTGGGCTTGGCTTCGCGGCGCACCAGTTGGCTCAGGGAAAACGCGCTGCGCCGACGCTGCAATTCGTCGCGCCATTCATCATTGAGACGGCGGCCCTCATCGAGGACGAAAAAAACTTCGAAATTGGCATCGCGAAACAACACGTCCGGCGGCTCACCGGCCGGGGCGAATTCGTCGGCGCGGTAGGGGATGTTCAGACCTTGCAGCAGGCGCTGGCAGACCCAACGCTCACGCTCCCATTTGCGGGCATTGGACAGGAACGCGTTGGCTTGCTCGGCCGCGATGGTCAGCAGGCGTAAATAATCTGAATCATCCATAAGCCCAAGCTTAGCGTCCAAATGCGACAAGCAGATAGCTTTGCATCGGCTCAGACATAAACGTCGCGCGATTGCGCCCTTGTAGGAGCTGCCGAAGGCTGCGATCTTTTGCTTTTATAAACAAGATCAAAAGATCGCAGCCTTCGGCAGCTCCTACAAAAAAGCGTGTCGAGTAGCAGGTGAGGGAATCATGATCGGTGCCGAACTGCTTTCAACGGCAAGCCTGACACTCGGCTGGCTGATTTATCTGCCGGCGCTGCTCTGGGCGATCATGCGTGCGCCATGGGTCGAGCTGTTCAGCGACAGTCGTCGGCAGCACTTGCTGTTCGGCACGGTGTTCGCGCTGTTTCTGCTGTGGCTGGTGCGCAGGGATTTCGACACCGGTGTGTCTTATCACTTCATCGGCATGACCGCGGTGACGCTGCTGCTCGATTGGCCGCTGGCGATTGTCGGCGGGCTGGTTGCGCAGATTGGCCTGGTGCTTTTGGGGCGTCAGGACCTGGCTGCGGTGGGCGTCAATGGCGCGTTGCTGATTCTGCTGCCAGTGCTGATCACCGAGTGCGTGGCGATTCTGGTCGAGCGTGCGCAGCCACGCAATCCATTCGTTTACATCTTCTGTTCCGGCTTCTTCGCCGCCGCGTTGTCCGGCCTGTTGTGCCTGATCCTCAGCCTGACGCTGCTGTGGTACGACGGCCTCTTCGCCATGCCGGAATGGCTGGAAGATTTCGTCGGCTACCTGTGGTTGCTGCTGTTTCCCGAGGCTTTTATCAACGGCATGGTCATCAGTGCATTGGTGGTGTTCTGCCCGGAATGGCTGGAGACCTTCAACCGCACCCGCTACCTTTCGGCGCCGTGGAAGGACGACGATCCGAAGTCTTGATCCACATCAAACCGGCCAGGCAGCAGAGATTTCATGCTCGCGCAAATCCCTTCAGGAGCAGTGGCATGGGCGTTTATGAATGGGCGCGGCAGGAAACCCGGCAGAGTCTGGAGCTGGCGCAGGAAGTGGGCTTTGACCCGGGCCTGAGTTTGCGCGCCCTGCTCAGCGCCGTGGTGCAGCAGAGCAAGGCAGTGCGCAATGCCGAAGACCTGGCCGACGAGTTGCGCTTTCTTGCGGAGAACCTCGACGACAGTCAGGACTACGGCTTTATGCGGCCCTGATCAGCGATCAGTGACGCGGATCGAAATCGCCGGAAAACAGCTCGTCCTCGGCATCCGGGGCGACCGGAATCTTGTGTTCTTCCGAGGCCCAGGCGCCGAGGTCGATCAGTTTGCAGCGGTCGGAGCAGAACGGACGGAATTTGTTCGCCGGGGTGAATTCGACGGGGGCGCCGCAGGTCGGGCATTCAACGGTTGGAATCTGGCTCATGCTTGGCCTCCGGATAAAGTCAGATAAAAGTGATGCAGACGCTCGACCTCGCTGTGCAGCCAGGCGAGGTCGCGGTCGTTGACGATCACGTCGTCGGCACGGCTCACGCGGTCTTCACGGCTCGATTGCGCCTTGAGGATCGCCTGCACCTGCGCTTCGCTGGTCTGGTCACGCTGCAAGGTGCGTTCGATCTGCAGTTGTTGCGGCGCATCGATGACCAGGATGCGCTGAGTCATCGCGTATTGCCCGGACTCGATCAGCAGCGGTGAAACCAGAATCGCGTAAGGCGATTTTGCCTGCGCCAGATGATCAGCGATTTCTTCGCCGATCAACGGATGCAGCAGCGCTTCGAGCCAACGTCGCTGTTCGGGCTCTTCAAAAATCAGTTTGCGCAGGGCGGCGCGGTCCAGCGTGCCATCGGACTGCAACACGCCGGAACCGAAATGCTCGGCGATTTTCGCCAGCGCCGGACGCCCCGGCTCGACTACCCAGCGCGCCGCATGATCGGCATCCACCACATGCACACCGAGATCGATGAAGTGCTGCGCCGCCGCACTTTTGCCGCTGCCGATGCCGCCGGTCAGGCCGAGGATCCAGGGTTTTTCCACAGGGGTATTCATTTCAAACCGACAGACTGCCAATAGAAGTCGGTTATTTGACCACCCCAGAGCAAGGCAATCCAGCCGGCAATCGCCAGAAAGGGTCCGAAGGGGATCGGCGTCGAGGTTTCCTGGGCGCGCAGACGCAGCATGACAACGCCCAAAATCGCCCCCACCAGGGAAGATAGAAGAATCGTCAGCGGCAGAATCTGCCAGCCACCCCATGCGCCGAGCAAGGCCAACAGCTTGAAATCGCCATGGCCGATACCGTCCTTGCCGGTGAGCAGTTTGAACAGCCAGAACACCGACCACAGCGCCAGATAACCCGCGACCGCGCCCCACAACGCATCGGGCAACGCCACGAACACGCCGAAGCTGTTGACGATCAGCCCCAGCCACAGCAGCGGCAGCACCAGCACATCGGGCAGCAGTTGATGTTCGCAGTCGATCAGACTCATCGCCAGCAAGCCCCATGTCAGCAAGATCAGCAGACCTGCCGGCCAACCGAAGCCGAAATGCCAGGCAATGAATGCCGAGAGGACGCCGCAGGCCACTTCGGTCAGCGGGTAACGTTTGCTGATCGGCGCCGAGCAGCCTGAGCATCGCCCGCGCAGCCACAGATAACTGAGCAGCGGAATGTTTTCCCAAGGGCGGATCCGGTGTCCGCAATGCGGGCACGCGGAGTGCGGCAGCATCAGGTTGTAGGTCGGCACAGGCGTTTCAGTGGGCAGGCCGAGCACATCATGGGCCTGCTGGCGCCAGTCGCGCTCGAGCATCTTCGGCAGGCGCCAGACCACTACGTTGAGGAAGCTGCCGACCACCAGCCCGAGCAGCAGCGCGCTGACCACAAAGGCCAGCGGATACACGGCAAACAGTTCGTCGATAGGCATGTCAGATCGCTGAGCCGAGCTGGAAGATCGGCAGGTACATGGCCACCACCAGTCCACCGACGATGACCCCCAGCACCACCATGATGAACGGCTCCATCAGGCTGGTGAGGTTGTCGACCATGTTATCGACTTCCGCTTCATAAAAACCGGCGACCTTGTCGAGCATGTCATCCAGCGCGCCCGATTCCTCGCCGATGGCGGTCATCTGCACCGCCATGTTGGGAAACACACCGGTGCTGCGCATGGAGAAATTCAGTTGCATGCCGGTCGAGACGTCCTGCCGCACCCGCAACACCGCGCGCTTGAACACCACATTGCCGGTGGCACCGGCGACCGAGTCCAGTGCTTCCACCAGCGGCACACCGGCTGCGAATGTGGTCGACAGGGTGCGGGCAAAACGTGCGACGGCGGACTTGTACATCAAGGTGCCCACCAGTGGCAGCTTCAGCAGCCAGGCATCGCGCCGGTCGCGCAGGGCCTGCGAAGTCTTCAACGCGTGGCGAGTGCCGAAAAACGCTGCCACCAGCGCAAAAAGAATGGCCCACCACCACTGCTGCATGAATTCCGACAGGCTGATGATCATCAGGGTGAAGCCCGGCAGTTCTGCGCCGAACCCGGAAAACACCGACTGGAACTGCGGCACCACTTTGACCAGCAGAATGCCTGTTACCACTGCCGCCACCAGCACCACGGCGGTGGGGTAGGTCATGGCTTTCTTGATCTTGGCCTTGAGCGCTTCGCTTTTTTCCTTATAGGTCGCGACCCGTTCAAGCAAGGTGTCGAGGGCGCCAGACTGTTCGCCGGCGTCGACCAGATTGCAGTACAACTCGTCGAAGTATTGCGGTTTCTTGCGCAGGGCAGTAGCGAAGCTGTTACCGGCCGCGACCTCCTGTTTGACCTCGTCGACCAGTTTGCGCATGGCCGGGTTTTCGAAGCCTTCGCCGATGATGTCGAAGGACTGCAACAGCGGCACGCCGGCCTTCATCATGGTCGCCATCTGCCGGGTGAACAGGGCGATGTCCTGCGGTTTGATGCGTTTGCCCAAGGTCAGCAGGGAGGCGGATTTCTTGCGCACCTTGCCCGGGTTTATCCCCTGTTTGCGCAGTTGCGCCTTGATCAGTGCGGGGTTCTGTCCGCTCAACTCGCCGCTGACTTTACTGCCTTTGCGGTCCGTGCCTTCCCAGGCGTAAACGCTGACTTTCGCTGCCTTGACCGCCATGTTCAATCCTTGGTGACCCGGTTGATTTCCTCAAGGCTGGTGATGCCTTGCATGGCCTTGTGCAGCCCGGAAGTGCGCAGATCGGCGAAGCCGTCGCGGCGCATCTGAATATCGATTTCCAGCGAATTGCCCTCGGCCATGATCAACCGTTGCAGGTCCGGTGTGTTCTTTACCACTTCATAAATCCCCACGCGTCCTTTGTAACCGCCATTGCAGTGATCGCAACCGACCGGCTCGTAGATCGTGAAATGGCCGATGCGTTCCTCGGGGAAGCCTTCCTTGAGCAAGGTTTCGTGCGGGATCTCCAGCGGCCGCTTGCAGTGTGCGCACAACTTGCGCGCCAGACGCTGGGCGATGATCAGGCTGACCGAGGTGGCGATGTTGAAACCGGGAATGCCCATGTTGTGCAGGCGTGTCAGGGTTTCCGCTGCGCTATTGGTGTGCAGGGTCGACAGCACCAGGTGGCCGGTCTGCGCAGCCTTGATTGCGATCTCGGCGGTTTCCAGATCGCGGATCTCGCCGACCATGATCACGTCCGGGTCCTGACGCAGAAACGAGCGCAGCGCTTGGGCAAAGTCCAGCCCTTGGCGGGGATTGACGTTGACCTGATTGATGCCTTCCATGTTGATTTCCACCGGGTCTTCGGCGGTGGAAATATTGATGTCGACGGTGTTGAGGATGTTCAGCCCGGTGTACAGCGACACGGTTTTACCGGAGCCGGTGGGGCCGGTGACCAGAATCATCCCTTGCGGCTGTTTCAGCGCGGCGAGGTACAAGGCTTTTTGTTCGGCTTCGTAACCCAGTGCGTCGATGCCCATTTGTGCACTGGACGGGTCGAGAATCCGGATCACTACTTTTTCGCCCCACAGAGTCGGCAGGGTGTTGACGCGGAAATCGATGGATTTGCTTTTCGACAGGCGCATTTTGATGCGGCCGTCCTGAGGTTTGCGCCGTTCCGAGATATCCAGACTGGCCATTACCTTCAAGCGCGCGGCAATGCGCCCGGCCAACTGGATCGGCGGCTTGGCCACCTCGCGCAGCATGCCGTCGGTGCGCATGCGCACCCGATAGTTTTTTTCGTAGGGTTCGAAATGCAGGTCGGAAGAGCCGCTTTTGATCGCATCGAGCAGCATCTTGTGCACAAAACGTACGACCGGGGCGTCGTCGGCATCTAGGCCGCCAATCACGTCCTGTTTGTTGTCATCAATGGACTCGACGTCGAGGCCGTCGAGATCGACATCGGCCATTTCCTCCAGGCCCGAGGCATGGCTGTCGAAGAACTTGTCGATGGCGTCGCTGAGCTTGTCGTCCTCCACCAGAATCGCTTCTGTGCTCAGGCCGGTGCTGAACTGGATGTCGCTGATCGCCTGCTGATTGCTTGGGTCGGAAAGGCCCACGAACAATTTGTTGCCGCGCCGCCAGAGGGGCAGGGCGCAGTGCTGGCGAACCAGTTTCTCACTGACCAGGCCCTTGGGCTGAGTCTCTTTGTCGAGGCAATGTAGATCGAGCAGGGCCATGCCGAAATGTTCCGAGGCGATCTCGGCAATTTGCCGGCTGTTGACCAGTTTGTTGTGCACCAGGTAATTGACCAGCGACACGCGATTGCGCTGGGCCTGCGCCCAGGATTGCCGGGCGCTTGTTTCCGTGAGCAGTTCGGCCTGGACCAATTGCTTGGCCAGACCGCTCAGAGCGATGTCATTCATGGGGATTCCGCACGCTTGCCGTTCATGACTTATAGCCTAGTCAAGTGACAGCGCCAAACACGGCCGGTGCAGGTGACAAAAAGTGTCAGATAGTGCGGTTGCGGGTTGTAGGAAACGGCGTTGGGGAATGAGCGCGCCCAGCAGACGGGGGCAAATGGGCGTTGGCATGGGCTGTGCTGGGCCTTGTTCAGATCATGAGATTTCGACTCATGCATGGAGCGTGTCTATGAAAAAACAACAAGGCTTTACATTGATCGAGCTGCTGATCGTTGTGGCGATCATCGGCATTCTGGCGACTATCGCCCTGCCGCAGTATTCGAAGTATCAGGCGCGGTCGAAGGTGACGGCGGGTATTGCCGAAGTTTCCGCCCTCAAAGTCAATTTCGAAGACGTGATCAACGCGGGATCTGGTGATCCAACTTTGGCTAACGTCAACGCAAACGTAGGTGCCACTCAAAACTGCACAATGGGTGTGAGTGGCAAAGTGGCTGACGGTACCGGGACGATTACTTGCAAGTTGCTTAATGCTCCGGCTCCGGTTCTTGGCCAGACGATCACCTTGACTCGTAGTGCGACCGCAGGTTGGTCTTGCGGCTTCTCCGGTTCCAAGGAATACACGACGACCAGTTGCCCTGGCGTTTAACTGAGTACAAAGCGAATGCCCCGCACTGCGGGGCATTTTCGTATGGTCACCTGTCTACAAAAGCTCCAATAATTTCAGCAGCTTATGAACTTTCCGAAAAACCGCAACTTGCATGCGAAATTGCGTTGAGTCATGCATTTTGCATGAAAATGAAAATTGGCGTTTATCATAACTAATTGTTTTACAAGGATTTTATGCGACTGAAAAAGTTGGCACAGCGTTCGCAATATCTCCGGTAACCCTGCTGACAAGCGTTACAGCAGACTTCCAGTAAAAACAGGAGTTACTCGTATGAAGAAGTTCGCTATCACTGCCGCTGCTACCGCTCTGACCCTGACCATGGCTGGTGGCGCTTTCGCCCAGTCCGCTCAGGCTACCCAGTCGCCAATGGTTCTGGCTGCCGGTGAAATGACCAAGGCTAAAGAAGAGACTTCCGATACCTGGATCACCACCAAGGTCAAAGCTGATCTGGTCACCGAAAAAGGCATTCCAGGCACTGATATCAAAGTCGAAACCAACAAGGGTGTAGTTTCCCTGTCGTCGACCACTGCGGTAACCGAGTCGCAGAAAGAAGTCGCCGTAGGCATCGCCAAGAAAATCAAAGGCGTTAAAGCGGTCTCCGCTGACGGCCTGAAAGCCGAGTAAGGCAAGACTTCTCGCCTGAACCGGGAGAAGACGCGACAGACGGGCCGAGCAATACGTCTGCCGCAACTTTAGAGTTCATGCGAACGGTCACACGGATGTGACCATTACAGGCCCCGGCACTTGTGTCGGGGCCTGTTCTATTTTGGGCAATACCAATGTGGGAGCGAGCCTGCTCGCGAATGCGTAGTGTCAGCCGACAAGTTCGTCAGTAGACAGACCGTATTCGCGAGCAGGCTCGCTCCCACAGGGTGAATTTCGTTCGGCTTAGTTACCGCGTTTGCTGTTGATCTGCCTCAAGCGATTACCTTCAAAGCGCAGGTACTGGTACATGCCGTTGTTTGGTCCGTAGGTCCATTCCTCGACCTGAAACTCTTCGCGGCGATTGGCACTGCGCTTGTAGCCGAGCACATCGCGGCTGACCGGCTCGCCGCATTTTTGCAGCACCTCGCTAGCGCGGTCGCCGAGGCTGATCAATTGGCTGCCGCAGCGCAATGTATCCGAAGCCGACGCATGGCCGGCGGCGCACGTCAGAGCGAGCGCCATCAACCAGTTACGCGCGGTCATTCTGCATCCAGGTGCATTTGCGTGACCACGCGGCCATCGCTTTCGGCCTCGCCGAGGTTGGCGTCGATGAAATACACGCGGTCATCCTCGAGCTTGCCCTTGTCGACCAGGTAATCCTTGATGGTGCTGGCGCGATCCTGGCCCAACTGGCGCAACAGCACCTCGCTGCCACTCCAGAACGCGATCACGCCCTGGCGCATTTTCGCCGTGCGTTCTTCCTTGCCCAGGTCTTTCCATTCTGCCGGTGGCTGGGTTTTCAGGCGGGTGCGGTAGATGCCTTCGAGCAACGCGCCTTTCTCGCTTTCGGGCACTTGCAGCAGCGAGGCCTGGGCCGGAACTTTGTCGCCACGGCGCTGGAGCATCTTGTAGTAGTTGTACTGATATTCGCGTTCCAGGCGTTGTTCGGCGAGCAGTGGCCCATCGCTGCTCTTCGCGGCCGTGCCTTCGATTTCCAGGCGCAGCGCCGGACGTTCCTTGAGTGCCTGCGACAGTTTCACCAGCGCCGCTTCGGCGTCTTTGCTCAGATCGCTGGAGCCCGGCGCGAAGGACACCGTGCCGAGGTCTTCGGAGCCGCCGCCACTGACCAGCCCGCCGATCATCTTGAACGGTGCGGCGGCCGCTTTGACGATCAGATTGCGCAGGGTCTGCCAGACGATCGGCATCACGCTGAACTGCGGATTATTCAGATCGCCGGTCACCGGCAATTCGATGGAGATCTTGCCGTCGACGTCCTTGAGCAGGGCGATCGCCAGTTTCAGCGGCAGACTCACTGCATCAGGGCTGTCGACCTTCTCGCCCAGTTGCAGCTGCTCGACGACGACTTTGTTCTCGGCTTTCAGCTGGCCTTTGGTGATCAGGTAGTGCAGATCGAGGTTGAGCCGGCCCTTGCGGATGCGGTAGCCGGCGAATTTGCCGGAGTAGGGCGTCAGGGTCGTCAGTTCGACGCGCTTGAAGCTGGTGGCGATGTCGAGGCTGGCCATCGGGTCGAACGGATTGACCGCCCCCTTGATGGTGACCGGCGCATAGCGGTCGACCTTGCCTTTGATATCGACGCTGGCCGGCTTCGCCTGACGACTGTCAATGGTGCCGATCTGACCGTTGAGCTGCTGCACGGCGGTGGCGAAATTCGGCGTCAGGCTGAAGTCGGCGAAGTTGGCCGAGCCGTCGTTGATCGCAATCGCGCCGATGTGAATACCCAGCGGTTTGTCCTTTCCTGCCGGTTTGGCTGCGGTGCTTTTTGCTCCGCTGTCGGCCGGTTGCGGGATCAGCAGGTCGTCGACGTTGGTGGTGCGATCGTCGTTGATCATGAAGCGTACATAGGGCTGCAACAGGTTGACCTTGTCGATCGACAGGCTGTCGCCGTGCTGATAGTTGATGCCGTCGACCACTACTTGCTGCCATTTGAGAAAATCGCGGGTCTTGAGCGTATCGAGGGTGTGCAGTTGATCGATCTGCGCGCGGCCGGTGACGCTGAGGGCCAGTGGTTCGGTGCTTTTCAGGTTGACCTTGAGGTCACTGCCGAGCATGCCGCTGCGCAGTTCCAGGCGAATGAACGGGTTGATATAGGACTGCGCGACACGCAGGTCGACGTCCTGGGTTTTCACGTTGAGCTGCGCGTTGACCGGGGCCAGATTGACCGTGCCGTCGGCGCTGATCTTGCCTTGCTTGCCCAGGCCGCTGTCGAGCTTGAGCTTGAAAGGCGAGCCGTTGAGGCTGTCGAAATCCTGCAGATCGACGTTCAGCGGGGTGATGTCCAGCGCTACTGCCGGTTGCGCCGAGCGGTCGGCGAGATGGACCGTGTAGTTGCGCAGTTGCACATCCTTGACCAGCACCTGCCATGGCTTGCTCGGCGCGCTTGGCTCAGGTTTCGGCGAGTCGGCGGCGGCCGGTGTATCCGCCGGTTCGGCAGCGGCTTTGGCAGCCGGTTTCGACGGTTGGCTGGCGAACAGCTTCTGCCAATCCAACTGGCCGTCGGCTTCCAGCGCCGCCCAGGTTTCCAGTTTGTTGCTGCGGATCTTGCCGACCACCACTTGCTGCTTGGCCAGGTCCAGCGAGGTTTCGCTGACGTCGAGGCGTTCGAGCCTGGCCAGCGGACGTCCGTCCGGAGCCTTGATGGCGAACGGCGCAATGCTCACCGCGACGTTGTTCAGCAGCAGTTCGGTCTGTTTCGACAGGTTGAGTTTGTACTCGGTGCTGAGGCTGACCACGCCGTTTTCCAGCACTAGCGGCACGGCGTCGCGCACGTAGGGCCAGAAGGATTTCATCTGGCCATCGGTGACTTTCAGGGTGCCTTCGGAGGTGAACGGGATCAGGCTGAAATTGCCGGTCCAGTCGATCCTCCCGCCAGCGGGGCCGATGGCGACGAGGGTCATGTCGGCGCTGTCTTCGGGCAAAGTGCTGAGGTTTTTCAGCTCGAAACTGAGGTCGTCGTAAAGAAATTCGATCGGCTCGCTGGGCCGCATATCCTCGAAATGCACCACGCCGCCGGCCAGTTTGATGTTGTCGATACGCAGCGGGAATGGCTTGGCGTCGGGATCGGCGGGTGTCGGCTCGCTCGGCGGCACGTTGAACAGGCCCAGCAGGTTGAGCTTGCCGTCCTTGGCGAAGAGGATTTCGCTTTTGGGTTTGTCCAGTTCGATGTCGGACAGATGCAGCGCTTTGGTCCACAGGCTGTCGATTTGCAGGTTGGCATAGAGGCGATCGAAGCCGACCTGCTCCTTGCCCGGTTCGCCGATGATCAAACCCCACAGGGTGACCTCAAGGCTGAACGGGTTGAGTTCGATGCGCTGCAGATGCGCCGGCACCGTCGCGTAGTTCGCCAGTTGCTGGTTGGCCACGCGCAAGGCAATGCCCGGCAGGATCAGAAACCCCAGCAGGCTGTAGAGGGCCAGGGCTGTCAGCAGTGCGCCAATCGCGCGAATCAATCCTTTGGGCATGTGCGGCTTCATCTGTCTGAATCGGAGTGCCTTGGAGTATGGCACGCGATTCTGGTTCCGAAGTGCTTGATGTGGGACAGGATTGTTCAGAAATTTCTGTAGGAACAGATACCCATTGTAGGAGTGAGCCTGCTCGCGAATGCGGTGGTTCAGTGAAAAACAAGTCGACTGACACTGCGCTTTCGCGAGCAGGCTCGCTCCCACAGGGGAATGTAATCGCTCATGCTTGAGGGATTAGAGCTGCAAAATCAGTGTCTTCAACGGTGGCTGCTGGTCCCGCGAGGGGAAGTCCGCACCCGGGGTCATCACGCTCCATTCGCGCACCGGGCGGCCGGCCTTTTCGGCGCAGCGCAGCACTTGTTCGCGCCAGTCGTCCATGCTGACTTTCGCCAGGTTGTTGCAGCAGATCAGTACGCCATTGTCGGCGGTGGTCAGCAGCGCGGGTTTGAGCAGGCTCTGATAATCGCGCAGCAGATCGACGGTGCCGAACGCACTTTTGGCCCACGCCGGCGGGTCGAGCAGGACCAGATCGTATTGGCGCTGTTCGAGGCGCTGATAGCTCGGCAGCTTCTGCCCGCGCCGCTGGCTGATCGGCAGGCCGGCGAGCTGGCGGATCGCCGGAAAGTAATCGGACTGAATGAATTGCATCTCCGGCAGTTGCGGGTTGAGCAATCCATTCTCGCGACCGACCGCCAGATTGCCTTCGGCAAAGTCCAGGTTGCACACCTCGCGCGCACCGCCTGCCGCAGCACTGAGACCAACGCCACAGGTGTAAGCGAACAGGTTGAGCACGCTTTTGCCTTGCGCATGATCCTTGACCCAGCCACGGGTGTTGCGCAGGTCGAGGAACAGCAGCGGATCCTGCCCGGCATGACGCCCGCGCACGCGGTAGTTCAGGCCCCATTCATGCCCGACCATATCGGCCAGTGCAGCGTCATCGGCTTTATAGACACTGTCCTCGCGATCGATCCGCGAATTGCCCCGAGAGCGGTCGTTGTAGACCAGCAGGCTGTCGAAGCCCAGGGTCTGGTTGACCATGGCGTGCAGTTGCAGCAGGTCGTCACGTTCGAGCGTCTGGTGAAAACTCTGTACCAGCAGTTGCGGGCCGTAGCGGTCGATGGTCAGGCCGCCGGCGCCTTCCTGGCTGCCGTGGAACAGCCGATAGCAATCGGTGCCCTGGCTGTGCAGCGCAGCGAGCAGGTCCTGGCGTTGATCGAGGGCGGCGCGCAGCGCCTGATTCAAGGAAGACATGCGGGCGCCTTGCTGAAAAAACGCGAAGCTTAGCAGTCGGGGAGCTACAAGCGGCAAGTTTCTAGCTGCAAGCTAAAAGCGAAAAGCTGCGCGGACCGCTTTAGCTTGCAGCTTGTAGCTAGAAACTTGCAGCTCTCAAGTATTGAGCCGTTTATCAACGAGGTCCTGCACCACACTTGGATCAGCCAGAGTCGAAGTATCGCCCAGACTGTCGAGCTCATTGCAGGCAATCTTGCGCAAAATCCGCCGCATGATCTTGCCCGAACGGGTCTTGGGCAATGCCGGCGCCCACTGGATCAGGTCCGGTTTGGCGAAGCTGCCGATTTCCTTGCTGACATGCGCCAGCAGGTCTTTCTTCAGCTCTTCGTTGGCCTCGGTGCCGTTCATTGGCGTCACGAATGCGTAGATGCCCTGGCCTTTGACGTCGTGGGGATAACCGACCACGGCGGCTTCGGCGATGCTGTCGTGCAGCACCAGGGCGCTTTCCACTTCGGCGGTGCCGATGCGGTGGCCGGAAACGTTGATCACGTCGTCGATGCGTCCGGTGATCCAGTAATCGCCGTCCTCGTCGCGGCGGGCGCCGTCGCCAGTGAAGTAATAGCCGGGGTAGGGTTTGAAGTAGGTGTCGATCATCCGCTGCGGATCGCCGTAGACGCTGCGAATCTGCGCCGGCCAGCTCGACTTGATCGCCAGCACGCCGCTGCCGGCGCCTTTGATTTCCTTGCCGGCTTCGTCAAGCAATACCGGTTGCACGCCGAACATCGGTTGCGTCGCGCAGCCGGGTTTGATCCGTTGGGCGCTGACCAGCGGGCTGAGCATGATGCCGCCGGTTTCGGTCTGCCACCAGGTGTCGACGATCGGGCAGCGCTGTTCACCGACGGCATTGAAATACCATTCCCACGCTTCCGGGTTGATCGGCTCACCGACGCTGCCGAGCAATCTGAGGCTGGCGCGCGAAGTTTCCTTCAATGGTCCGGCGCCTTCGCGCATCAGCGCGCGCAGGGCGGTGGGTGCGGTGTAGAAAATGTTGACCTTGTGCTTGTCGATGACCTGCCAGAAGCGCGAACTGCTCGGGTAGCTCGGCACGCCTTCGAACATCAGTGTGGTCGCACCGTTGGCCAGCGGCCCGTAGACGATGTAACTGTGGCCGGTGACCCAGCCGACGTCGGCGGTGCACCAGAACACTTCGCCGTCGCGGTAATCCAGCACGTACTTGAAGGTCATCGCCGCTTGCAGCAGATAGCCGCCGGTAGTGTGCAGCACGCCTTTGGGTTTGCCGGTGCTGCCGGAGGTGTAGAGGATGAACAGCGGATCTTCGGCGTCCATCGGTTCCGGCGGGCAGTCATCGCTGACCTCGCGCACGGCCTGGTGATACCAAAGGTCACGGCCTTCGACCCAATCGACTTGGCCCTGAGTGCGCTCGACGACCACCACGGTGCTGACGTTCGGGCAGCTTTGCAGGGCTTTGTCGACGTTGTTTTTCAGTGGCACGAAGCGGCCGCCACGTACGCCCTCATCGGCGGTGATCACGGTACGGCAGTCGGCGTCGAGAATTCGATCACGCAGGGAATCCGGGGAAAATCCGCCGAACACCACCGAATGAATCGCGCCGATTCGCGCGCAGGCGAGCATGGCGTAGGCGGCTTCGGGGATCATCGGCATGTAGATGCACACCCGGTCGCCTTTCTTTACGCCACGGCTTTTCAGCACGTTGGCCAGACGGCAGACGTGGTGATGGAGTTTGTTGTAAGTGATCTGCGCCGACTCGGCTGGGTCGTCGCCTTCCCAGAGCAGGGCGGTCTGCTCGCCGCGTTGCTTGAGGTGACGGTCGATGCAGTTGTAGCTGACGTTGAGCTTGCCGCCGGCAAACCAGGCGGCTTCACCGGTTTTCAGGTCATAGCGCTGAACGGTCTGCCACGGCGTGCTCCAATCGAGGAAACGCGTGGCCTGCTCGGCCCAGAAGGCACTGGGGTGTTCAATCGATTCGCGGTACAGGCGCCGATACTCGTCCTGGCTCAACTGAGCGGCCTGGCGCACGGCATCGGCTTTGGGGAACGTGCTGATATCGAACATGACGGTTCCTTATTCTTGTGGTGCGACACGAATAAAGATGCGCCGAGCGCTGCACAGGTTCAAGTCATGTGCCAAAACAACTGTGGGAGCGAGCCTGCTCGCGAAGGCGGAATGTCAGTCAACGAAGGTGTTGAATGAAGAACCGCTTTCGCGAGAAGGCTCGCTCCCACAGGGGAACAGCGTTGTGCCCGAAGGCTTTTATCAGCCGCGATGACGCCCACGGAAGTAGTTGATCAGGCCTTGAGTCGAGGCATCGTCAGCCACGGTCTCGTCGCTGCCGACCAAGCGGTTGTAGACGCCTTTGCCCAATTCCTTGCCCAGTTCCACACCCCACTGGTCGAAGGCGTTGATGCCCCAGACCACGCTTTGCACGAACACTTTGTGCTCATACATCGCAACCAGGGCGCCGAGGCGACGCGGGCTGATGCGTTCGACTACCAAGGTGTTGCTCGGACGATTGCCCGGGATCACCTTGTGCGGCGCCAGTTTGCGCACGTCGTCTTCGCCCATGCCTTTGTCGCGCAGTTCGGCTTCGGCTTCCGGCAGGGTCTTGCCGAGCATCAGCGCCTGGCTCTGCGACAGGCAGTTGGCGTACAGCCATTGGTGATGATCGGAAACCGGGTTGAAGCTGACGATCGGCACGATGAAGTCGGCCGGGATCAGTTGGGTGCCCTGATGCAGCAGCTGGTGATAAGCGTGCTGACCATTGCAGCCGACGCCGCCCCAGATCACCGGGCCGGTATCGGTCGACACCGAGGTGCCGTCCTGACGCACGCTCTTGCCGTTGGACTCCATGTCCAGCTGTTGCAAGTGCTTGGTGATGTTGCGCAGGTAGTGGTCGTACGGCAGGATCGCGTGGCTTTGCGCACCCCAGAAGTTGCCGTACCAGACGCCGAGCAGGGCCAGCAGCACCGGCATGTTCTGTTCGAACGGCGCGGTCTGGAAATGCTGGTCCATGGTGTAGGCACCGGACAGCAGTTCCTTGAAGTTGGACATGCCGATGGCCAGCGCAATCGGCAAGCCGATCGCCGACCACAGCGAGTAACGCCCGCCGACCCAGTCCCACATCGGGAAGATGTTTTCTTCGCGGATACCGAAGGCCACCGCTGCGGCGTTATTGCTCGACACAGCGATGAAGTGACGATACAGCTCGGCTTCGGAACCGCCCTGCGCCAGGTACCAGGCGCGGGCGGCCTGTGCGTTTTTCAACGTTTCGAGGGTGTTGAACGACTTCGACGAAACGATGAACAGCGTGGTCTCGGCGCGCAGTTTTTGCGTCAGCTCATGGAACTCGCTGCCGTCGATGTTCGCCAGATAGTGGCAACGTACGCCTTTCTGCGCGTAGGACAGCAGTGCTTCGGACACCAGCTCAGGGCCGAGGAACGAGCCGCCGATGCCAATGTTGACCACATCGGTGATCGGCTTCTCGGTGTAACCGCGCCACAAGCCATCGTGAATTCGGCCAACCAGATCGGTGATCTGGTTCAGCACCTTGTGCACTTCCGGCATCACGTTGACGCCGTTGACCGACAGTTTGTCGCCGACCGGGCGGCGCAGGGCGGTGTGCAGTGCCGGGCGGCCTTCGGAGGCGTTGACGATTTCGCCGTCGAACAGCGCCTTGATCGCGCCCTTCAGATCGACTTCATTGGCCAGGCCCACGAGCAGGTTGCGGGTCTCGGCGTTGATCAAATTCTTCGAATAGTCGAGAAACAGACCGCAGCTACTGAGGGTGAACTGATTGAAACGCTGCGGATCGGCGTTGAAGGCTTCGCGCATGCTGAAATCCTGCATGGCTTGGCGGTGATCTTTCAACGCTTGCCAGGCGGGCAGAGCGGTAACGTCGTGAGGAGTGCGGTAGTACGCCATCGCTGCGGTTTTCCTTTTTACTTGAACGGCCTTTTGAACACGGTACAGATCAACCACGGGTTTTAGCGCATGGGATCAACTGCGTCGACACGAGATCTGGACACAGGGCGAATACAGTAAACCTCGCGCTGCGTTCTGTCTTGACTTTGTCTGACCAGATCCCTGTACTTTTTTAACATCCGCAGAGGAATCTGGCCGACAAACGGAGGTGCCCGGAAGACTTTCGCCCAACCGGCATGCACCTAAAACACATGTGGGAGCGAGCCTGCTCGCGAAGGCGGAGTGTCAGGCAATTTATAAGTCGCTGATACACCGCTTTCGCGAGCAGGCTCGCTCCCACAGGGAAATTCGTTGCTGCTTAAATCGGGCTATCGAGATTCAGGTGCAGGTTGTCGATCAACCGCGTGGTGCCGAGGAACGCCGCCGCCAGAATCACCAGATCGCGGTCTTCCGCCGTCGCCGGACGCAAGGTCAGGCCATGACGGATCTCCAGATAGTCCGGACGCAGCCCCGCCGCTTCCAGCACCTGCAACTGCGCAGCGATCAGCGCCGGGTAATCACGCTCACCTTGCTTGATCGCTTCCGCAATGCTGCTCAGCACGCGATACACCACCGGCGCCACGGCGCGCTGATCTTCATTGAGGAAGCCGTTGCGCGACGACAGCGCCAGACCGTCCGCTGCACGCACGGTTGGCTCGCCGATGATCTGGATCGGCATGTTCAGGTCATGCACCAGTGCGCGGATCACCGCCAGTTGCTGGTAATCCTTCTGGCCGAAGATCGCCAGGTCCGGTTGGACCATGTTGAACAGCTTGCTGACTACGGTCGCCACACCTTCGAAGTGCCCCGGACGGCTGGCACCACACAGGCCTTCGGACAATTGCGGCACGCTGACCCTGGTTTGGCCGGCCATGCCGTCCGGGTACATCTCTTCAACCGTCGGCGCGAACAACAGGTCGCAACCGGCTTCGAGGAGCTTTTCCTGATCGGCGGCGAGAGTGCGCGGGTATTTGTCGAGGTCTTCGCCGGCGCCGAACTGCAGCGGGTTGACGAAAATACTCGCGACGACGAAATCGACTCGCTGCGTAGCCTTGGTGATCAATGCGACGTGGCCGCTGTGCAGGTTGCCCATGGTCGGCACGAAGCCGATGCGCTTGCCTTCACTGCGCGCGCGAGCGACGGCGGCACGCAGTTCGCGTACGGTTTTGACGGTGTTCATGCAGAGAATCCGTGTTCGATGCCGGGAAACGTGGTGGCTTTGACTTCACTGACGTAAGCCTTCAGCGCGGCCTGGATGCTGTCCTGACCTTGCATGAAGTTCTTGACGAATTTGGGGACGCGGCCGGTGATCGACAGGCCGAGCATGTCGTGCAATACCAGTACCTGGCCGTCGGTGGCGTTGCCGGCACCGATACCGATCACCGGAATGCCCACGGCCTGGCTGATTTCTGCCGCCAGTTCGCTCGGCACGCACTCGAGCAACAGCATGGCCGCACCGGCCTGCTCCAGCGCGATCGCATCGGCACGCATCTGCCGCGCCTGGTTCTCATTGCGGCCCTGCACCTTATAGCCACCAAGGATGTTCACCGCTTGCGGGGTCAGGCCCATGTGCGCACACACCGGCACACCGCGCTCGGCGAGCAGGCGTATCGACTCCGCCAGCCATAGCTGACCTTCAACCTTGACCATGTGCGCGCCGGCCTGCATCAGCATGGCGCTGTTGTTCATGGTCTGTTCGAGGGTGGCGTTGGCCATGAACGGCAGGTCGGCGAGGATCAGGGCATCGCCATTGCCACGCTTGACGCTGGCGACGTGATAGGCCATTTCCGCCGTGGTCACTGGCAGGGTGCTGTCGTGCCCCTGCAGGACCATGCCCAGGGAGTCGCCGACCAGCAGCACTTCGACACCGGCCTCATTGCAGGCATGGGCGAAGGTCGCGTCATAGCAGGTCAGCATGGTGATTTTTTCACCTTTCTGCTTGAGGCTCTGGAGCGTGGTCAGGGTGATGGCTGGCATGTAAAAAATCCTCGTTCAGGCGCTCTGGAAACTGCTGCGAGTCACGCGCGTGATTCTTCATCTACTCAGGCGCACGGTCTTGTGTCGTGCTTTGAAAGGCCTGGATTGCGCCCGTTCATGCCGGGTTGGCGGCAGCGGGACGCCTATAGTCGTGATGAGCCAACAGGAAGTCAATTGCGTGTGTTACCGCCTTGTTACGCGGGCGGTGTTACCGGCGTTACTGATGCGATTCAGCGGCGCGGCGGGCCTGATTCGGGGGATTTTTGTCTGACAAAAACTGGAGATTGGCAGGTGACCTGTGGCGAGGGGATTTATCCCCGTTGGGTCGCGGAGCGGCCCCATTTTTGTATACGGCTTGGTCAGATTTGGGCCTGCTTCGCAGTCCAACGGGGATAAATCCCCTCGCCACATAACCACATTTCACAGAAGATTTTTGTCAGGGCTGGGAGATGCGTTCGAGGCCGACAAACGGGCAGGCGGCCAGGAGGTCTGTCAGCGTGCGGCCGTCGGCAAGACGCAGATCCTGCGGTGCCAGTTCAGCGAGGGGATAGAGAACGAACGCCCGCTCCTGAATCTGGTAATGCGGGACTTTCAGCCGTGGCTCGTCGATCAGGCGATCGCCGAACAGCAGAATATCCAGATCCAGCGTGCGTGGTCCCCAGCGTTCCAGACGTTCGCGGCCCTGAGCGTTTTCGATCGCCTGCAAGGCGTCGAGCAACTCGATCGGTGCGAGCGAGCTGTCGAGGGCGGCGACAGCGTTGGTGTAGCGCGGCTGGCCCGGCAACAGTGAATCGCTTTGATAAAAGGCTGAAACGCCGGCAAGACTCGTCTGCGGCAATTGCCCCAGCGCCGCGATGGCGCTGCGCAACTGGTCGGCCGGGTCAGCGAGGTTGCTGCCCAGACCAATGTAGATGCGTTCCATCGCTTACTCGCCCGTCGCGCTCGAAGCGCCGGCGCGCTTGCGCTTGGAACCGCCGCTGCGGCGACGTTTGCGTGGCGCGCCGCTGGCATCGTCACCCTTGCCGCTGAGGTCGCGGATCATGTCGCGACGCTCGCTGTCGTTGGCGTCCTGATAATCGGTCCACCATTCGCCGAGGCCATCGGTCTCCTCACCGGCGCTTTCACGCAGCAGGAGGAAATCGTAACCGGCGCGGAAACGCGGGTTGTCCAGCAACAGATCGGCGCGTTTGCCACTGCGCCGTGGCAGGCGTTCCTGCATGTCCCAGATTTCGCGGATCGGCATGGTGAAGCGCTTCGGAATCGCGATGCGCTGGCACTGTTCGGCGATCAGCTCGTGAGCGGCTTCCTGCATCGCCGGAATCGGCGGCATGCCACGTTCCTGCAGACGCAACACTCGCGCCGGCAGCGCAGGCCAGAGCAGGGCGGCAAAGAGGAACGCCGGGGTCACCGGTTTGTTCTGCTTGATGCGCAGGTCGGTGTTGGTCAGCGCTTCGCTGATCAGCGTGTGGGTGTATTCCGGGTTGTATTCCAGCGCCTCGGCACTGGCCGGGAACAGCGGGGCGAACAGTTGCAGATCAACCAACATTTCAAAGGTGATCGCGCCGTGCCCGGAGAGGAACAACTTGAGCACTTCTTCGAACAGCCGCGCCGAAGGAATCTCGCGCAGCATCGGCGCCAGCTCACGGATCGGCTGCACGGTGTGCTTCTCGATGCCGAAGTTGAGCTTGGCGGCGAAACGCACGGCCCGCAGCATGCGCACCGGGTCTTCCTGGTAACGCTGCTTCGGGTCGCCGATCAGACGGATCAGGTGATTGCGAATGTCGTGCACGCCATTGGCGTAATCGAGAATGCGCTCGCTGACCGGATCGTAATACAGAGCATTGATGGTGAAGTCGCGGCGTTGCGCGTCTTCTTCCAGGGTGCCGTAGACGTTGTCGCGCAGAATCCGCCCGCTCTCGTTGCGCGAAGACTGGTTGCTGTCTTCCTCGTCTTCGTTGATCGGGTGATTGGCGCGGAAGGTCGCGACTTCAATGATTTCGCGACCGAAATGGATGTGCACCAGTTTGAACCGGCGACCGATGATCCGCGCATTGCGGAATTCGGCACGGACCTGCTCGGGGGTGGCGCTGGTGGCGACGTCGAAATCCTTGGGCGTGATGCCCAACAGCATGTCACGCACGCAACCACCGACCAGATAAGCCTGGTAACCGGCACCTTGCAGGCGTTCGACGATATTCACCGCATAGCGGCTGAACTGCGTTTTCTGCAGCGAATGTTGGCCGCTGTTGAGCACTTCAGGGGTGCTGCGGATGTGTTGCGTACGACGCACGGGAGTTCGGAATGACTGGAACAGCTTCTTCAGCATGGGATGCACTGTTTGAAGGAATGTTCGGCCATACCAAAAGAATGACCGCATGATGGGCGCAGATTCTAGCATTTAGTCGGGGGATGGTGTAGGACGCAGCAGATATGAGCTGCAAGCCGCAAGCTGCAAGGGTCGAACGAGGGAAACAGGGGGATTTCAGCGGGGAGAGAAACTACAAGGGGAGCCGAAGCTCCCCAAGAAGTAGTTGCGTGCTCTTTTTATTATTGATTCGGGCTTCTTGTTTTTGTTGAGTGCCCTCGCCACGAAGCGTTTCCTTCGTGACCCTCCCAATCGGGAGCCAAGAGCAAACGGATTGCTTTGGTCGCTGAATTGCAGTGATCTGTCGATCCAACCAGTACAGGCTCTGTCTTAGGACAGTTTTTGTTGTTCTCGGCCTGGTCGTGGGGCAAGCCCCAAATACAACGCCTCTCCAAAAGAATCAGTTAGCTGCGCCTCTCGCCGTCTTGTTTTTATTGTGCGTGAGTCGATTCGTCTTATTTTTATTGTCTTGTGCATTGCTTGTTATTGTTCTTGTACCAAACATATAGCAGGGTGCGTGCCAACTTTTGCCAAGCCCAGTAAAACAAGGGGTTAGGTCGATATAACCGTTTTGCAGGGGCGAAAAAAAGCCGGGGTTTCGTTACCGATAACCCCGGCTTCTGTTACGTGAATCGACTGCGGTAACAGTTTTTTCACATTGTCATGCGTTACCCGCGCACGCGGTGGGTAACGCTCAGCTTTCGCTGGCGACCCCGGTCTTGCGCCGTGGAATGCCCAGACGCTGGCGGCGTTCCCACAGGCATTTGCGGCTGACGCCCAGTTTGCGTGCCAGTTCGGTCTCGGTCATGTGGTCCTGATGCTCGAGGACGAAGTGCTGGAAATAGTCTTCCAGCGACAGATCCTCGGTCGGCTCATGGCTGCTGTTGCTGGCGTTACCGCCGGTTTGCGGCGGCAGACCGATGAACTCGTCGTCTTCCAGATCGCTCAGCTCGATGTCGATGCCCAGCAGGTCGGCCGAAATCTCCGGGCTTTCGCTGAGAATCACCGCGCGCTCAACCGCGTTTTCCAGCTCACGCACGTTACCGGGCCACGAATAGTGCCGGATCGCCTGTTCAGCGTCGGCAGCGAATTTCAGGTCGGTGCGATTGATCCGCGCGCTCTGGCGAGCGAGGAAGGCATTGGCGATTTCGTTGACGTCGGCGCCACGCTCGCGCAGCGGCGGCAGCTTCAGGGCAATCACGTGCAGACGGTAATAAAGGTCTTCACGGAACTGGCCGATTTTCGCCAGGCTCTTCAGATCGCGGTGCGTTGCAGCGATCAGGCGCACATCGACTTTCTGCGACTGTACCGAACCTACGCGGCGGATCTCGCCCTCCTGCAGAACCCGCAGCAAGCGAGCCTGGGCTTCGAGGGGCAGTTCGCCGATCTCATCGAGAAACAGGGTGCCGCCGTCCGCCGCTTCGACCAGACCGGCGCGACCGGCGCTGGCCCCGGTGAACGCGCCTTTCTCGTGGCCGAACAGTTCGGACTCGATGAGGCTTTCCGGAATCGCCGCGCAGTTCACCGAAATCATCGGCGCCTTGGCGCGTTTCGACAGATTGTGCAGGGCGCGGGCCACCAGTTCTTTACCGGTGCCGGACTCACCCTGAATCAATACGTTGGAATCGGTTGGCGCGACTTTGCGGATCTTGCTGTACAGGTCCTGCATCGGCGGGCAGGAGCCGATGATGCCGATTTCGCCATTGCTGTTATCCACAGCGGCTTTGCCATTGCCGGCGGCAGGCTTGCTCGCCGTGGTTTCGCCGGCAGCTGGCGCCGACTGACGATCACGCAGGATCCGCGCAACCGCCTGGAGCATTTCATCGTGGTCGAACGGCTTGGCGATGTAATCGACCGCGCCCATTTTCATCGAGTCGACCGCCGAGCGCAGGCTGGCGTAACTGGTCATGATCAGCACCGGTGTGCCTTGCCCGAGCTTGATCAGCTCGGTGCCCGGAGCGCCCGGCAGGCGCAGGTCGCTGACGATCAGATCGAACGTAGGAATGGTGAAGCGTTCTTGTGCTTCCTGCACTGATCCGGCTTCGCTGACCTGGTACTGGTTGCGTTCCAGCAGGCGGCGCAAGGCGGAGCGGATAATGGTTTCGTCTTCGACGATCAAAATGTGCGGCATTGATTCGATACTCTCGACGGTCTCAGTTCACAGCGGACGTCGCTTCGACATGACGCGGTAAGGTCACCCGGATACGGGTGCCGCGTTGGCTTTGTACATCAGCCGGGCTGTCGATGGTGATTTGTCCATAATGCTCTTCAACGATGGAATAGACCAGTGCAAGGCCCAGACCGGTGCCTTCACCCGGATCCTTGGTGGTGAAGAAAGGTTCGAACAATCGGTCCATGATGCTCGACGGAATACCGCTGCCTTCGTCTTCGACGATCAGATCGACCGTGTGTTCGCCGGCTTCGCTCTTGACCCGTACCGCACTGTGCGGCGGCGAGGCGTCGCGGGCGTTGGAGAGCAGATTGATCAGCACCTGGGCGAGCCGTTGCGGGTCGCCTTCGACCCAATGATCGGGATCGCACAGGTTGTAGAACTGCACTTCGAAATTGCGCCGGTTCAGCGCCAGCAGGCCAATGGCGTCCTGCGCGACTTCGGCCAGACACACTGGTTCGTCGTTGTGCTGATGGCTGCCGGCATGGGCGAAGCTCATCAGCGACTGGACGATGCGCGAGACGCGTTTGGTCTGCTCGAGAATCTGCCCGCTGATTTCCGTCAGCTCGCCGTCATCTTCACGCTCTTCGCGCAGGTTCTGCGCCAGGCAGGCGATGCCGGTGATCGGATTACCGATTTCGTGGGCCACACCCGCTGCGAGTCGACCGATGCTGGCCAGCCGTTCGGAATGCACCAGTTTATCTTCGAGCATCTGCGTTTCGGTCAGATCCTCGACCAGTAACACCAGGCCACTGTTACCCGGGGCCAACGGCTCGTCGATTGCCGCTTTGTGCAGATTCAGCCAGCGGGTCTGACCATCGAGGGCCAGATGCTGTTTGTGCAAATGCTCGTCGGGCAGGTTGATGAAGCCTTGCAGCAATTCTTTCCACGGGTTGGCGATCGTGCTCAGGCGCGAACCGACCACTCGCTGTGCGGCGATGCCGGTCAGCTCTTCCATCGCCTTGTTCCACATCAGGATCTCCTGATCCTTGGCCAGCGAGCAGACGCCCATCGGCAGTTCCTGCAAGGTCTGGCGGTGGTAGCGGCGCAGGGCATCGAGCTCGGCGGCCAGGCCGGTGAGGCGCGAGTGGTAATCCTCGAGACGGCTTTCAATGAAGTGAATGTCTTCGGTGACGTAGTTTTCGCCGCCAGCCTTATAGGGCAGGAAGGTTTCCACCATATCCTGCGCAACGCTCGGGCCCATCAGGCCGGACAGGTTGGCCTCGATGCGGTCGCGCAACCGGCGCAAGGCATACGGCCGGCGTTCATCGAAGGGTAGATACAAGTCGCGCAGCGCTTGCTCGACTTCTTTCTGCGCAGCCTTGGCACCCAGCGGCTTGGCCAGCTGCGTGGCGAATTCCTGCGGCGAGGCGGCGTGCAGTTCGCGGCGTTGCGGGCGCCGCACGTTGTCCACTGCACAGGCTTCGGCGGCGCTGGCTTCTTCCGGGCTGGCGTTGGTGAACAGCGAGATCAAAGTGAACATCAGCACGTTGGCGGCCAGCGAGGCGATGGCCGCCATGTGCCAACTGGTGTCGTCGAGCACGTAGATCATGTTCAGCAGCGGGATATAGAAGCCCTGCAGATTGCCGACCAGCGGCAGCAGCATGGTCACCACCCAGACCGTGATCCCAGCCAGCAGACCGGCAATGAAGCCGCGGCGGTTGGCGGTGGGCCAGTACAACACCGACAACACCCCGGGCAGAAATTGCAGAGTCGCAACGAACGCGACGATGCCGAGGTTGGCCAGATCCTGTTCGACGCCGAGCATCAGGTAGAAGCCGAAGCCGGCCATGATGATCGCCACGATCAGCGCCCGGCGGGTCCATTTCAGCCAGCGGTAGATATTGCCTTCGGCCGGCGGTTGATAAAGCGGCAGCACCAGATGGTTCAGCGCCATGCCCGACAAGGCCAGGGTGGTGACGATGATCAGGCCACTGGCGGCGGACAGGCCACCGACGTAGGCGAGCAAGGCCAGCGGTTTGCTGTTGGCGGCAATGCCGATGCCGAGGGTGAAATATTCCGGGTCGGTGGTGGCGCCGAGTTTCAGGCCTGCCCAGAGAATCAGCGGTACGGCAAGACTCATCAACAGCAGAAACAACGGCAGGCCCCAACTGGCGCTGACCAGCGAGCGCGGGTTGAGGTTTTCCGTAAAGGTCATGTGATACATGTGCGGCATCACGATCGCCGAGGCGAAGAACACCAGCAGCAGCGTGCGCCACGGGCCTTCCTGCAACGGCGTGTGCAGGGCGGCGAGGGCCGTCTGGTTTTGCAGCAGCCACAGTTCGAGCTGTTGCGGGCCGTCGAATACGCCATACAGCGCATACAGGCCAACGCCGCCGAGGGCGATCAGTTTGATGATCGACTCAAAGGCAATCGCGAACACCAGCCCTTCATGTTTCTCGCGCGTGGCGATATGCCGGGAACCGAAGAAGATTGTGAACAGAATGATCAGCGCACAGAACGCCAGCGCCACGCGGCTCTGCACGCGTTCGCCGGTGAGGATGCCGATCGAGTCGGCCACTGCCTGAATCTGCAGGGCAAGCAATGGCAAGACGCCAATCAGCATGAAAATCGTGGTCAGCGCGCCGGCCCAGGTGCTGCGAAAGCGGAAGGCAAACAGATCGGCCAGCGACGACAGTTGATAGGTGCGGGTGATCTTCAGGATCGGATAAAGCAGCACCGGCGCCAGCAGGAATGCACCGGACACGCCGAGATAACTGGACAGAAAGCCGTAACCGTACTGATAGGCCAGGCCCACCGTGCCGTAGAACGCCCAGGCACTGGCGTAAACCCCCAGCGACAGGGTGTAGGTCAACGGGTGGCGAATGATCGCGCGCGGGATCATGCCCCGTTCGCTGACCCAGGCAACGCCGAACAGCGCCGCCAGGTACGCGGCGCTGATCAGGATCATCTGGGTCAGGCTAAAGCTCATCGGCATCTTTTTGGCTCTGCAGGATGAAGGTCACGACAATCAGGATCAGCCAGAGCAGATAAGGGCGATACCAGGCGCCCGTCGCGTCGATCCACCAATCCATGATGGCGGGGGAGAACAGGTAGATCCCGACGACCAAAAGCAGGACCAAGCGATAGATGTACATCCCGGCCTCTCTTTTTTATGCGCGTGCCCGAAAACGTGCGGCGATGGTAACGGATGGGCGCGCGACTGCAAGTGTCGTCATTGCAGTTGCGCTTCGGGCAGGGTCAGTGTGCGCGGGATCTTGGCAGCATCCCAATGTGCGCTGCCCCAGGCCAGCAGTTCGCGCGGCGAAGCGTGAGCCAGTTCGGTGCCGGGATGCTGCCCCACCGCGCGCAAGGCCCGCAGCAGCAACGGCGTGGCCTGATCGGCTTCAAGCGGCGGTGAACGATAGGACTTGCCGAGTTTGTTGCCGTCCGGCTGGGTGATCAGTGGCAGGTGCAGATAGCGCGGCTGTTTCAGGCCGAGCAGTTCTTGCAGGTACAGTTGGCGCGGCGTCGAATCGAGCAGGTCAGCGCCGCGCACGATGTCGGTAATGCCTTGCCAGGCGTCATCAAGCACCACCGCCAATTGATAAGCGTAGAGACCATCGCGCCGACGGATGACGAAGTCGCCGACGTCGCGGCCCAGGTGCTGACGGTATTCGCCCTGCACGCGATCGATGAAGTGGTATTCCAGCTCAGGCACGCGCAGGCGGATCGCGGCGTCGTGCTGATCATGGCCGGCATTGCGGCAAAACCCCGGATAAATCCCGTGATAGGGCTCCAGTTGTTTTCGCGAGCAGGTGCAGGCGTAGGCAAGGCCATGGTTGAACAGGCTGTCGAGCACTTCGGCGTAGGCAGCGTGCCGATCGCTCTGGCGGACCATTTCGCCGTCCCATTCGAAACCGTAGCTTTCCAGCGCCTTGAGAATCGCCGCTTGCGCACCGGGCTCTTCGCGCGGCGGATCGAGATCTTCCATGCGCACCAGCCAGCGCCCACCGACGGAGCGGGCGTCGAGGTAAGACGCCAACGCAGCGACCAGCGAACCGAAGTGCAGGTGGCCACTGGGGGTAGGGGCGAAGCGGCCGATGTAGGCGGGGGATTTGGCAGTCATGGAGGCGATAAAGGCTATTCAGAATTTGAGCAGGTTACCTCTGTGGGAGCGAGTCTGCTCGCGAAAGCTGTGTCAGTCATGAAAGAGTTATCTGAGAGGACGCTTTCGCGAGCAGGCTCGCTCCCACAGAGGCAGACGCAGGTTCCGCGGGCAAAACACAGAAACAAAAACGGAGCGTTCACACGCTCCGTTTTTCGTTCAGGCCGAGATTACTTGCCGACCTGCTTTTCCTTGATTTCCGCCAGGGTCTTGCAGTCGATGCACAGATCCGCGGTCGGACGGGCTTCGAGGCGCTTGACGCCAATCTCGATGCCGCAGGACTCGCACCAGCCGTACTCTTCGTCTTCGATCAACTGCAGGGTCTTGTCGATTTTTTTGATCAGCTTGCGCTCGCGGTCGCGGGCGCGCAGTTCGAGGGAGAACTCTTCTTCCTGGCTGGCACGGTCGGCCGGGTCAGGGAAGTTGGCCGCTTCGTCTTTCATGTGATCAACCGTACGGTCGACTTCCTGCATCAAGTCCAGTTTCCACTTGTTCAGGATCTTGGTGAAGTGCGCGCGCATCGGAGCGCCCATGTACTCTTCACCCGCCTTCTGAACGTAAGGTTCGAAGCCGCTGATCGACGTTTGCTGCTGTTGCTTTGCTTGGGTGGGCATGAAATGGACCGCCTCTACTCTTGTAATCCATTGCGCAGGATTGCTCCATCACCGACACCTGCCGGCCCTGCGGCTGCAAGCGGGCGAACTTACCAGATCAAATCAGCCTGCGCTACTCCCGGATGTCGAGCCCCCGGCGGGTGGCGCTTGCAGATGTCTGACAAGCCGTGTCTGTGGGAAGGGAGACCTGTTCAATCACTGATTTTAGTCAATCCTGGAGCGTACGTTCAGATCGTTACAGTCCAGCGTTCTTGAGGCTGTGACCTTCACGGGTTCTCGCTCGTTCCGGCAGACAGGTAGAATCGTCTCTTTTTTCCGTCGAAGGCATTCCAATGGCCCCCTACAGTGCGCGCAGTCGTGCGATCGAACCGTTCCATGTGATGGCGCTGCTGGCGCGGGCCAATGAATTGCAGGCCGAAGGCCACGACGTGATCCATCTGGAAATCGGCGAGCCGGACTTCACCACCGCCGAGCCGATCATTCGCGCCGGGCAAGCTGCGTTGACGGCGGGCAAGACCCGTTATACCGCCGCCCGTGGCATTCCCGAACTGCGCGAGGCGATCGCCGGTTTCTACCAATCGCGTTACGGCCTGAATATCGACCCACGGCGGATTCTGATCACGCCGGGCGGCTCCGGCGCGTTGTTGCTGGCCAGTGCCCTGTTGGTCGATCCGGGTAAACACTGGCTGCTCGCCGACCCCGGCTACCCGTGCAATCGGCATTTCTTGCGGCTGGTCGAAGGCGCGGCGCAACTGGTGCCGGTCGGGCCGGAGGTGCGTTATCAACTGACCCCGGATCTGGTGGCGCGGCATTGGGACCACGACAGTGTCGGCGCCCTCGTCGCTTCGCCGGCCAACCCGACCGGAACCCTGCTGACCCGCGATGAACTGGGCGGATTATCCACAGCTATCAAGGCCCGGCACGGGCACTTGGTGGTGGATGAGATCTACCACGGCCTGACCTACGGCACTGATGCTGCCAGTGTGCTGGAAGTCGATGACGGCGCTTTTGTCCTTAACAGTTTCTCCAAGTATTTCGGTATGACCGGTTGGCGCCTGGGCTGGCTGGTGGCGCCAGACGCGGCGGTCAGCGAATTGGAAAAGCTTGCGCAGAACCTCTACATCAGCGCGCCAAGCATGGCGCAATACGCTGCGCTGGCCTGTTTCGAGCCCGCCACCATTGCGATTCTCGAAGAGCGCCGCGCCGAGTTTGCGCGCCGTCGCGATTTTCTCCTGCCGGCGCTGCGTGAACTGGGTTTCAACATCGCGGTTGAGCCGGAAGGCGCGTTTTATCTGTACGCCGATATCAGCCGTTTCGGCGGTGATGCCTTCGCGTTCTGCCGGCATTTCCTCGAAACCGAGCACGTCGCCTTTACGCCGGGACTGGATTTCGGTCGTTATCAGGCCGGTCATCACGTGCGCTTCGCTTACACACAAAACCTCGCACGTTTGCAGGAAGCGGTGGAGCGCATCGCGCGCGGCTTGAAGAGCTGGCAAGGCTGATGCGCTTTTATCCTGCTCTGGAAGAAGCGCGGCTGATTCGACGTTACAAGCGTTTTCTCGCCGATATCGAGACCATTAGCGGCGAATTGCTGACCATTCACTGCCCGAACACCGGTTCGATGCTCAATTGCCAGGTCGAGGGCGGGCAGGTCTGGTTCAGCCGCTCCAACGACCCTAAACGCAAGTTGCCCGGCACTTGGGAGATTGGCGAAACACCGCAGGGCCGGCTGTTTTGTGTCAACACCGGGCGGGCGAATGGGCTGGTTGAAGAAGCCTTGCAGGCTGGCGTGATTACCGAGTTGAACGGCTATACCGCGTTGAAGCGTGAGGTTGCCTACGGACAGGAAAAAAGCCGCATCGACTTCCGCCTCGAATACCCCAGCGGACCGGCGTATGTCGAAGTCAAAAGCGTCACCCTCGGCTTCGACGGCACGGCGGTGGCGGCGTTTCCCGATGCGGTGACCCAGCGCGGCGCCAAACATCTGCGCGAGCTGGCGCATCTGGCGCGCGACGGCATTCGGGCGGTGCAGTTGTACTGCGTGAACCTCTCCGGCATCGATGCCGTGCGCCCGGCCGAGGAAATCGATTGGGCTTACGCCGAGGCGCTGCGTGAAGCGGTCGCGTGCGGTGTCGAGGTGTTGGCGTACGGCGTGCGCCTGGACCATGAAGAGATGGTCATCGACCGCCGACTCGATGTGCGGCTCAACGGTTAAACGTCGACCCACACGCCTCGTGTATCTTCCCGGCATTCAATTGCCGTGAGTGACTGCCCGGCGCAGGGGCCGGCGACGCATTCGCCGTTCTCGATCAGAAACAGTGCGCCATGGGTGGCGCACTGGATCAGACTGTTGCTGGGGTCGAGAAACTGGTCGGGCTGCCATTCCAGCCCGACGCCGCGATGCGGGCAGCGATTGAAGTAGACATAGACCTGCCCGCCACGACGCACGGCGAAAAGCTTTTTGCCTTCAATTTCGAAACCGCGACTGCCGGCTTCGGCCAGATCACTGCCGGCGCAGAGAAACTTCATGGCTATCCTCTAATGTCCGCTCGTGTCGGGATATGTCCGAGCTTGACGTTCAAATGCAAACAATTATCAAATGGCGACCTTCTCCCACAGGGAGTCTGGCCGTTGCCGAGGATACTTGGCTCGCTGCGCCGATGCCCGGGAAACCTTGTTCAAGGAAGCTGCGTATGCGCCTGAAAACCCGCGTTGCCGTACTGTGCGTCGGCCTTTTTCTCAGCCATCAGGCGAGCGCAGCGGATTTACCGCAACGCTGGGTCAGCGCCGGCGGTGCGCTGTCGGAATGGGTCAGCGCACTGGGCGGCGAATCGAAGCTGGTAGGGGTCGACACCACCAGTCAGCATCCCCAATCGTTGCAGACGCTGCCGAGCATTGGTTATCAGCGCAGCCTGTCGGCCGAAGGCATCTTGAGCCTGCGCCCGGACATTCTGATCGGTACCGAAGAAATGGGGCCGCCGCCGGTTCTGGCGCAAGTCAAAGCGGCCAAGGTCAAAGTCGAGTTGTTTTCAGCCCAGCCTGATCTGCCGACGCTGGAAAAGAATGTCACTCATCTGGGCCAGTTGCTCGGCGCACAAAGCCAGGCGGCGCAGCTACTGCAGAGTTATCAACAGCAACTCCAGGCGCAGACAGTGCGAGTTGCCCAAGTGCAAACCACACAGAAAGCCCCCGGTGTGTTGCTGTTGCTCGGGCACGCCGGCGGCAAGCCGTTGATCGCCGGCAAGGACACTGCCGCCGACTGGTTGCTGCAACAGGCTGGCGGGCACAACCTTGCGACGCATACCGGCTACAAACCGTTTTCTGTCGAATCCCTCGCCAGCCTCGATCCCGAAGTGCTGGTGTTCGCTGACCGAGCATTGACCGGCGAGGCGGCAAAAGCCGCGTTGTTCAAGGAAAACCCCATCCTCAATTCCAGCCGCGCGGCCAAGAGCGGGCGGGTGATGGAGCTGGACCCGACGCTGCTGGTGGGCGGTCTCGGGCCACGGTTGCCGGCTGCTTTGCAAACCCTGACGGACGGTTTCTACCCGGCCAAGGGCGGCCAATGACCACACAGGTCAAACCCCGTGGCTTGTTCATCGGCCTGACATTGCTGTGTTTGCTGGCGATCTGGCTGTCGCTGGCATTGGGGCCGGTGAGCCTGCCGTTGTTCGATACCCTGCGCGCGGCGCTGCGTCTGATCGGCGTGCCGCTGGCGCCGGAAGGTCTGGAGCAGGCCGAGCTGATTCTCGGCCAGATCCGCCTGCCGCGAACCTTGCTCGGCTTGGCGGTCGGTGGCGTGCTGGCGCTGTCCGGCGTGGCGATGCAGGGCCTGTTTCGTAATCCGCTGGCCGACCCGGGACTGGTGGGGGTGTCCAGTGGCGCGGCACTTGGCGCGGCGATTGCGATTGTCGGCGGTTCTTTATTCGGCGGCCTGCCGGAGTGGTTCGGGCCGTATCTGTTGTCGGTGTGTGCGTTTCTTGGTGGTCTTGGGGTGACGGCGCTGGTCTATCGGCTGGGCCGGCGCAACGGTCAGACCCACGTGGCGACCATGTTGCTGGCCGGTATCGCGCTGACGGCGCTGGCCAGTTCGGCGGTCGGTCTGTTCACTTATCTGGCCGATGACGCGACGCTGCGCACCCTGACCTTCTGGAATCTCGGCAGCCTCAACGGCGCCAGTTACGCGCGGCTGTGGCCCTTGCTGATCATCACCATCGGCGTGGCGCTGTGGCTGCCGCGTCGGGCCAAGGCATTGAATGCCTTGTTGCTCGGTGAATCCGAGGCCGGTCATCTGGGCATCGATGTCGAACGGCTCAAGCGCGAACTGGTGTTCTGCACCGCGCTGGGTGTCGGCGCGGCGGTGGCCGCTGCGGGCATGATCGGCTTTGTCGGGCTGGTGGTGCCGCATCTGGTGCGCCTGCTGGCCGGCCCCGATCACAAAGTTCTGTTGCCAGCCTCGGTGCTGGCGGGTGCAAGCCTGTTATTGCTCGCCGATCTGGTGGCGCGCCTGGCGCTGGCGCCGGCGGAGTTGCCGATCGGCATTGTCACCGCGTTTATCGGCGCGCCGTTCTTCCTTTATCTGCTGCTGCGAGGGCGTGCCTGATGTTGTCCGCGCACGATCTGCATGTCCGCCGTGGCCGCAAAGCTGTGCTCAGTGGGGTTACGCTCGGGCTCGAACCCGGCGAGGTGCTTGGCGTGCTGGGACCGAACGGCGCCGGGAAAAGCACGTTGCTTGGCGCCTTGTGCGGGGAGTTGCTCGCCAGTGACGGCAACGTTTCGCTCGATGGTCAGGCATTGAGCTATTGGAGCGGAACACAGCGGGCACAACGACTGGCGGTGTTGCCGCAGGTGTCGACGCTGGATTTTGCCTTCGCCGTCGAAGAGGTCGTCGGCATGGGCCGTTTGCCGTACCAGACCGGGCGCGTACGTGATGACGAAATCGTCGCGGCAGCGCTGGCCGCCGCCGATGCCGGGCACCTGAGTGGGCGCAGCTATCTGGCGTTGTCAGGTGGCGAGCGTCAGCGCGTGCATCTGGCGCGGGTGCTGGCGCAACTCTGGCCGGGTCAGGCCGGGCAAACCTTGTTGCTCGACGAACCGACATCGATGCTCGATCCGCTGCATCAGCACACCACCTTGCAGGCGGTGCGCGAGTTCGCCGATCGCGGCGCGGCGGTGCTGGTGATCCTGCATGATCTGAATCTTGCGGCGCGCTATTGTGATCGCGTGCTGTTGCTGGAGGAGGGGCGCCCGGTCGCGCTGGATACCCCGCAGCAGGTGCTGCGTCCGGAAACGCTCAAAGCGGTGTTCGGCCTGGAGGTTTTGGTGCAACCGCACCCGGAGCGTGGGCATCCGCTGATCATCGCCCGCTGATCAATCATCGAGGTGTCGCATGCGTGGATTGTGGTTGTTGGCACTGGTGTTGCTCGCGGGGTGTCAGCATGTGGTGGCTCCACCGGTGGGCGGCGATATCCGCGATCTGCGCAGCGGCGAGATGCTCACCGCGCAGCAACTGCTGGTGCGTCTCGCTGAACCTGAGCGTTTGATCATCGGTGAGCAGCACGACAATGCCGATCATCATGCTGCGCAATTATGGCTGTTGCAGTCGCTGGGCAAGCGCCGGGCGCAAGGCAGTCTGCTGCTGGAAATGCTCACGCCGGATCAACAAGCGAAAGTCGATGCGCTGCGCCAGTCGAATTCCGTTGCGGCTGATTTGCCTGCGGCATTGGCCTGGCAGGAGGGCTGGGACTGGAATCTTTACGGGCCGATCGTGCGCTTCGCTCTGACACAGCCATATCCGCTGCTGGCGGCCAATCTCGATGACAGCGAAATCCGTGCGTTTTACCGAAATCCACCTGCGCTGAACGGTCCTCGCAGTAATGCGTTGTCCGTGCAGAACACGTTGCTTGGACAAGTCAGTGAATCCCACTGCGGCCTGCTGCCCGAATCACAGATGCCGGCGATGTTGGCAATTCAGCAACAGCGTGATCGACGCATGGCCGAACGCATGCTGGCGGCGCCAATGCCTTCGATCCTGCTGGCCGGTGCCTGGCATGCGCGCAAGGATGTTGGCGTGCCGCTGCATCTGATGGATCTCGGCGCTGGCAAGCCACCGATCGTATTGATGCTGGCCGAGCAGGGCGCTGCGGTAACGGCGGCGATGGCCGATTACGTCTGGTACACGCCTGCCACGCCGAAGCCGGATTACTGCGAGCAGATGCGTCAGCAATTCGCCAAATGACTTTTCGGCAGGCAAAAAAAGACCCGGTAAAAACCGGGTCAAATAACCGTGATTAGCCTGATGAGGAGATAATCTGAGAGTCCGAACCAAGGGCTTTTCAGAATATCGACTGATCTCGCGACCAGTTGTGATAATCATAGCGATTCTCATTACCGCGTCAACCGCTGTTTTTGCAAATCTGTAATTTAGTTTTGCGAGTGGTGGTGAGGCCCTGTGAATAAAGGGCTATGCGCTAGGTGCGCTGCGTCGTCAACTGCGTGATCTGGCGATTCAACTGTCCGATGCGTCGAGCCATACCCTCAATCAGGCCATGGGCGATCTTCGGATTGCTGCGAGTCATGCTCAAAAATTGATCACCGGGAATCAACATCACCGTGCTCGGCTCGGACGTCACCACCGAAGCGTTGCGCGGCTCGCCGGTAAACAACGCCATGGCGCCGAAAATCTCGTCCTTCGGCACGTCACCGACCTTGTGCCCGTCAACAAATGCCTCGGCGTGCCCGTCGATGATCACGAAGACATGATCCGCTGCATCGCCCTGTTGGATCAGCACGGCGCCGGCCTCGACCCGTTTGAAGCCGTTGGTGCTGCGGAACTCCCGGGGTTTCAACTCGGCCACAGCGTGGGCGAGCAGCGCCATTTGCCCGAGCAGATAGCTCAGAAGCTGCTCGGCTCGATCAGGGTCGGCATACAAATGCTGCAAAACCTCTGCGCGACCATAGGGCAGCAGGCGCACAGTGCTGTCGCTGCATACGCGACAGTCGCTCCATTGCTCGCCACGTTGCAGGCCGAGCAGATCACCTTCCTGCCAGTAGAACAGCGCACGGCCCGCGATGCAGCCATGTACCACGCCCTCGCTCAGCAAAAACAGCTGATCGTCCGGCAACTGCGTATACAAATCATCCGTGGCCTCCAGTTCGACAACAGGCGCGCACGGCGACAAATCCTGCAGCCACTGCCCGGGAAGACTCTGCAAGCGATTGATCAATGCGTCGGCGTGGGCCGATTGTTCCCCCAGTAAATACATGGCGTCAGCGCCTGTTCAGTTTTTATGGCGCGCGGAAATGGCTTCGAGCTGCTTGTTCAAGGCGTCCTTGCGCTCGGCAGGGATGTCGTTCCAGTGCACGTCCATCAACGCCCCTTCGATCGCATACAACAACACCTTTGAAGCGCGAAAGCCTCGAGTACGCACGGCCCGGTAGGCATCCACTGCACCGAGGCGACGCAAGTCCGAGGCGCTGTGGATGCCCACGGCATGCAGCCATTGCGCCGATGTCTTGCCAAGATTTTTCAGGTGTTGCAGTTCATCATTCATCAAGCCTCCTTGCGACGGCCGAATGGTGCGTGGGCGAGCTTCTCAGCAGTGTAGCCATCAGTAGGAAAAGCGTGGTTGTTTGGTCGGATTCGACGTAAAAGCTTCTAAGAAAGGGGGGTAAAGGACCTGCGAACGCAGAGGGAAGGGAGGTAAACGATTATCAATGGGGGAGCGAGCCTGCTCGCGAAGAGGGCGTATCAGACACAATCAATATCGACTGACACTACGCCGTCGCGAGCAGGCTCGCTCCCATAGGGGCAAGGCGTGGTGTCAGGAAGATTTCCGGATATCAGCGAGTGCGATAGCGCAACCGTGTACCGAAATTCATTGACATCAGGATCTCGTCGGCACTCAGCTCCGGCGGAAAGTACGCACCGGAAATCTGTGCATGGGCCAGGCTGGCGCCTTCGAGCGAAGCCTTGCGGAAATCGATGCCACGCAAATCGGCGGAGCGGAAATACGCATCGCGGAAATCCACGTTATCGGCGTTCAGTTCACGCAGGTCGAGGCCACGAAAATCGCCGCCGACCATGTCGATCAGACCATCTTGTGGACGTTGTTTGTTGAAGCCTGCAACGTCATCTTTGTGCAGCAGGGCGTAAAGCGGAGTGTCGAGCAGTTTAGGCTGGCTCATGTCAGATCACCTGTTGGTTTTATGACGCCAGTATAGTGCCACTATTTGCCGGCCGTGAAGCGAGCGAGGGCTTCACGGCCGAAATAGTTTTTTACAGGCCCGGCAGGCGCTGACGGATCTGCGCGACCACAGTGTCCAGCGTGCCGGATTCATTGGTCTGCACGCGTTTGCTGCGCAGAATCTCCTCCGGGGTCAGCGCTTCGCGGTTGGCCTGCTGCGCTTCGATCACTGCCAGGGTGGCGTCGGACGGATCCTTCTGATCGGCCTGGCGCATCGCCAGCCAGCTCTCGATCACGGCTTGCGGGGCGTTGCAGTCGAGGATCAGGAACGGCGTGCCGGTGGCTTCGGCAATCTTCGCCGCGTTATCGCGCTGCTCACGCTTGAGGTAAGTCGCGTCGATCACCACCGGGAACCCGGCGTGCAAAATCACCTCGGCGATTTCATGCAGACGTGCGTAGGTCGCGGTGCTGGCGTCGGCACTGTAAATGCCGGCCTGCACATCGTTGGCGACGGTCTGCTCGCCAAACAGGCGCTTGCGTTCGACATCGGAACGCAGGCGAATCGCGCCCAGCGCTTCGACCAGGCGCATGGCCACATGGCTCTTGCCGACGGCGGAAACACCGTGGGTAATGGCCATGAAGCGCGAAGGAATGGTGCTGTAGCTTTCCGCCAGGTTGGCGTAGTTGCGGTACTGGCGCAGGGTGGTGGCGCGCTGCACCGCAGTCGCGTCCGCCGGCATGCTGAACAATGCCACCTTGGCCCGCACCAGCGCGCGGTAGGCTTTATAGAAGTTCAGCACTTCCAGGCCCTCATAGTCGCCGGTCAGTTCCAGATACTGGCTGATGAGGCGACGCGCCAACGATTTCAGGCCACGGTCTTCCAGGTCCATGGCGAGGAAGCCGGTGTCGGCCCAGACATCAGTGAAACGGAATGGCTCGTTGAACTCGATGCAGTCGAAGATCACCACATTGCCGTCGATGACCGTGGCGTTGCCCAGGTGAATGTCGCCGTGGCATTCACGGGTGAAACCTTGTGTCTTGCGCTGGGCGAACAGGGGCTTGAGGCGCTCGAAGCTGCTTTCGGCCCAGGCTTTCAATGCCTCAAGTTGCAGCAAATCGTTCTTGTCGCTGAGGAACGGCAGGATCTGCTCGAAATTTTGCGCGACCGGCGCCATCACGCTGTCCGGTGTACCGGCGTCGTGTTCGGCCGGGACTTTCGGGGCGTTGAGATGGAAATGGGCGATCTGCTCGGCCAACGCGTCGATGTGCTGAGTGGTCAGTTCGCCATTGGCTTGCAGGGTGCTGAGCAAGCCGCTCTGCGAGAACTGGCGCATTTTCAGCACGTATTCGATAGCCGGGCCGTCGCCGCCCAGTTGCGGTGCCTCGACGCTGCCGGTGACCGGCAACACGTCCAGATACAAATCATCGGTCAGACGCTGGTTCAGCCGCAGCTCTTCTGCGCAGAAATGCGCGCGCGCATCGAGGCTGGTGAAGTCGAGGAAGCCGAAATTCACCGGCTTCTTCACTTTATAGGCAAAGGGCCCGGTGAGAATCACCCACGAGATGTGGGTTTCGATGACCTGAAACCCTTCGACGGGATGCGGGTAGAGGGCCGGGTTTTGCAGGGCAGCGATCAGGGACTGGCTCACGGGCGATCCTTCAGAGGCGGGGGAATTCGAGGCGGCCATTATGGCTGCTTGCCCGCCTGACGCAAACCTCCGCGCGTGCCTGTTGAGGATCGATAAAGTGCGTATAATCCGCCGCCATGACTCGATCCCGATCCCCCCGTACCAAGAAAAAACCACCAGCCAAGGGCCTCAGCCCATGGTTGAGCTGGGCCATTAAACTCAGCCTGGTCGGCCTTGTAGTGCTGGCCGGCTTTGCCGTTTACCTGGATGCCGTGGTGCAGGAGAAGTTCTCCGGCAAGCGCTGGACCATCCCGGCCAAGGTGTACGCGCGCCCGCTCGAGCTGTTCGTCGGACAGAAGCTCAGCAAGGACGATTTCCTCACCGAACTCGATGCCCTCGGCTATCGCCGCGAAGCCGTGAGCAACGGCCCCGGCGCCGCAGCCGTCAGCGGCAATACGGTTGACCTGAACACCCGTGGCTTCCAGTTCTATGAAGGTCTGGAAAAGCCGCAGCCAGTGCGTGTGCGCTTCTCCGGCGACTACGTCGCCGAACTGTCCTCGACCAACGGTTCGAAACTGTCGGTGGTGCGCCTCGAGCCGCTGATGATCGGCGGCATTTACCCGAAAAATCTCGAAGACCGCATCCTGATCAAACTCGATCAGGTGCCGCCGTACTTGCTCGAAACCCTGATCGCCGTCGAAGATCGCGACTTCTACAGCCACTGGGGCGTGTCGCCGAAATCGATCGCCCGCGCCGTGTGGATCAACACCTCCGGCGGCAAGATGACCCAGGGCGGCAGTACGCTGACCCAGCAGTTGGTGAAGAACTTCTACCTGACCAGCGAACGCAGCCTGACCCGCAAGCTCACCGAAGCGATGATGGCGTTGCTGCTGGAACTGCATTACGACAAGAAGGAAATTCTTGAGGCCTACCTCAACGAAGTCTTCGTCGGTCAGGACGGCCAGCGTGCGGTGCACGGTTTTGGTCTGGCCAGTCAGTTCTTCTTCGGCCAGCCATTGTCCGAGCTGAAACTGCATCAGGTTGCGATGCTGGTCGGCATGGTCAAGGGACCGTCCTACTACAACCCGCGCCGCAACCCGGAACGCGCGCTGGAGCGGCGCAATCTGGTCCTCGACGTGCTGGCGCAGCAAGGCGTGGCAACCCCCGAACAGGTCGAAGCGGCGAAGAAAATGCCGCTCGGTGTAACGACTCGCGGCAAGCTCGCCGACAGCTCGTTCCCGGGCTTTATCGACCTGGTCAAACGCCAGTTGCGCGAAGACTACCGCGACGAAGACTTGACCGAAGAAGGCCTGCGCATCTTCACCAGTTTCGACCCGATTCTGCAGATGAAAGCCGAAGCCTCGGTCAACGACACATTCAAGCGTCTGGCCGGGCGCAAGGGCTCGGATGACGTCGAAGCGGCGATGGTCGTGACCAACCCGGAAACCGGTGAAGTCCAGGCGATGATCGGCAGCCGTCAGGCCAGTTACGCCGGTTTCAACCGCGCACTCGATGCGGTACGCCCGATCGGCTCGCTGATCAAACCGGCGGTGTATCTGACCGCGCTTGAGAAACCGAGCCAGTACACGCTGACCAGTTGGCTGTCGGACGATCCACTGTCGGTCAAGGGCGCCAACGGTCAGGTGTGGAAACCGCAGAACTACGATCGCCGCTCCCACGGTACGGTGTTCCTCTATCAGGGCCTGGCGCATTCCTACAACCTGTCGACCTCGCGCCTGGGCCTGGAAGTCGGCGTGCCGAACGTGCTCAAGACCGTAGGTCGTCTGGGAGTTACCCGTGAATTCCCGGCGTTCCCGTCGATGCTGCTCGGTGCTGGCGGTATGACGCCGATCGAAGTGGCGACCATGTACCAGACGCTGGCCAACGGTGGTTTCAATACGCCGATGCGCGGCATTCGCAGCGTGCTGACCGCCGAGGGCGAGCCGCTCAAGCGTTATCCGTTCCAGATCGAACAGCGCTTCGACCCTGCCTCGATTTACCTGATCCAGAACGCCATGCAGCGGGTGATGCGTGAAGGTACCGGCAGTTCGGTTTATAACGTGCTGCCCAAGACCCTGACACTGGCGGGCAAGACCGGTACCAGTAACGATTCGCGCGACAGCTGGTTTGCCGGTTTCAGTCAGGATCTGCTGGCAGTGGTCTGGCTGGGTCGCGACGACAACGGCAAGACGCCGTTCACCGGGGCCACCGGTGCGCTGCAGGTCTGGACCAGTTTCATGCGCAAGGCCGATCCGCTGCCGCTGGACATGCCGCAGCCGGACAACGTCGTGCAAGCGTGGGTCGATTCGCGCACCGGCCAGGGTTCCGATGCCAACTGCCCCGGCGCGGTACAGATGCCGTATATTCGCGGCAGCGAGCCGCCACCCGGCGCCGCGTGTGCAAGCGAAACACCTGCCTCGCCGGAATCGGTGATGGACTGGGTCAAGGGCTGGATGAATTAAGCAAAGAGGGTTTCAAGTGAACAAGTGGTTGATTCCAGCGGTGACCGCCGTGGCTTTGCTCAGCGGCTGCTCCACCGTACAGCGTGGTTCGATTCCGGTAGTGGATTCGGGTACGGCCGTGTCCAATAGCGAACGCATCGGCGCCAATGGCGGTTTCCGCCAGACCACGGTCAAGCGCCCGGCGCAGGGCCAGACTCAGGCGATTCCGCAAGGCGATACCGGCGTGGTGGTGATGGTGCCGGGCGGCGGTGCTGCGGTGTCAACACCGATCAGTTCTTCGCCGATCGTCCCGGGGCCTGCATCTGGCGGTATCACGTCGGGGCCTTACAACCCATCGGCGGTTGAGTCGGCACCGATCAACTCCGGCAGCTACAGCATGCCGTCGACGCCAAGTGGCATTCCTTCGGCCAGCAGCGGTGGCGGGCTGTCGGCGGATGAGCAACTGGACGGTCCGGTACTCGCCTTGCTGACCACCGCGCAACAGCAGCAGGCCGGCGGCGACCTCAACGGTGCCTCTTCCAGCCTGGAGCGGGCGCAACGTGTCGCCCCCCGGGAGCCACAAGTGCTTTACCGTCTGGCGCAGGTGCGCATGGCCCAGGGTGATGCGCCGCAAGCCGAGCAATTTGCCCGTCGCGCGTTGACCATGGCCAACGGTCGTCCGGATCTGCAAGCCAGCCTGTGGGAAATCATCGCTCAATCTCGTGAGAAACAAGGCGATTCCGCCGGCGCCGCACTGGCCCGTCAGAAGGCCAAGGTTTCCCTGTGATGGATGTGCGCTTCCCGAAAATCGCCGATCAGCTGTTGTTGATTGAACGCGAGCTGCGCACCCAGGGCTGGTGGGATGAGGTTCAGCCGTCGGTCGAAGCCCTGAGCAGTGTCGAGCCGTTCTCGGTCGACACGCTGGACTTCGAGCAATGGCTGCAATGGATCTTCCTGCCGCGCATGAAGATGATCCTCGAACAGGATCTGCCCTTGCCGAACGCCTCGGGCATTCAGGAAATGGCGGAAATGGTCTTCGCCCAGCGCAACCTTGGCGGCAAGGATCGGCAGTTGCAGGTGCTGCTCAAAGAGTTTGACCTGCTGATCACTGCCTCCCGCTGAGCGCGGTTGTAGGCGCTTTGTAGGAGCTGCCGAAGGCTGCGATCTTTTGATTTTAGACGAGCAGGATCAAAAGATCGCAGCCTCGTTGCACTCGTCAGCTCCTACAAGTTCCGACGTCGCGATTACGAGCAATTCTCGGCAATCTGCTTCTTCGCTTCGACGATGCGTTCCTGACGCTGTGTATCGTCGAGCCTGCGCAAATCCCCCTCGACCTCCTCACGCAAGCGCGGATTGTTCTGCAGTTGCGCCAGGTTCGTGCGTGCCTGTTCGCAAAAGGCCTTGAGCTGCGCCTGCTGCTCGGCGACCTGTTTCTTCACCTTGGCATCAATGGCTTTCTGATCGCCGAGTACGCCGCCGCCCGGCAGCGGCGCGGCTTTCGGCGCGGGTGAGGAGGGCGTTTGCAGGGTCGTCGCCGGTTGGCCCTGCGGCGGTTGTGCATCGAAATGTGTGACGCCTTGGGCATCGACCCATTTGTAGATTTGAGCGGCCGAGCACCATGGGCTGAGACCGATCAGCAAAGTGAGGAGGAGCGTTCGCATGCTGATTCCTTGGCAAAAATGCGCAATTGACGCTAACAGAGTAGCGCTTTTCAGGTTTTTTCTTGCGTTCTCATGTGCTTACCCACAATTAACCCCACAGACGACTTGACTTGCAGAGGGCGAAACAGAAGAATCCAAAGTCCGCTGTAGAGGGACTGCCAGAAGCAGACCCACTCGGTAGATCATGAGGCGCACATCCGCGCCGACCTGTTACACCCGCAACGCGTTACCTCGCGCTGGGTGGGAAAGGCCCGCAACACTTGGGACGATCCCAATACTTGCTCAGTCAGTGCTGACGTAGTCGGCGACCACCGTCGCTCATGCTCTGCCGAGAAGTAAACCTATTAAGACCCGCCCCTTTTTTGTGGACGGTATTCTGGCGTTTTAGAGGTGAACAACGTGGAGCTTTTATCTGGCGGTGAGATGCTCGTCCGCTTTTTGCGTGACGAAGGCGTCAAATATATCTACGGGTACCCGGGTGGTGCTCTCCTGCATGTTTACGATGCCCTGTTCAAAGAACCGGAAGTGACCCACATCCTGGTTCGTCACGAACAAGCGGCTACCCATATGGCTGACGGCTACGCCCGTGCCACCGGTAAAGCCGGCGTGGTATTGGTGACATCCGGTCCAGGCGCCACAAACGCCATCACCGGTATCGCCACCGCCTATATGGACTCGATTCCGATGGTGATCATTTCCGGTCAGGTGCCAAGCACCATGGTCGGCACCGACGCGTTCCAGGAAACCGACATGATCGGTATCTCCCGGCCGATCGTGAAGCACAGCTTCATGATCAAGCACGCATCGGAAATCCCGGAAGTCATGAAGAAGGCCTTCTACCTGGCGCAATCCGGTCGTCCTGGCCCGGTCGTGGTCGACATCCCGAAAGACATGACCAATCCGGCCGAGAAATTCGAATACGTTTTCCCGAAGAAAGCCAAGCTGCGTTCCTACAGCCCGGCCGTTCGCGGTCACTCCGGGCAGATCCGCAAGGCGGCAGAAATGTTGTTGGCGGCCAAGCGCCCGGTGCTGTACTCCGGCGGCGGCGTGATTCTCGGCAATGGCTCCGCGCAACTGACCGAGCTGGCGAAAATGCTCAACCTGCCGGTGACCAACACCTTGATGGGTCTGGGCGCTTTCCCTGGCACTGACCGTCAGTTCATCGGCATGCTCGGCATGCACGGCAGCTACACCGCGAACCTGGCGATGCACCATGCCGATGTGATCCTCGCCGTCGGCGCACGCTTCGACGATCGGGTGATCAACGGCCCGGCGAAATTCTGCCCGAACGCCAAGATCATCCACATCGACATCGACCCGGCGTCGATCTCCAAGACCATCAAGGCTGACGTGCCAATCGTGGGTCCGGTCGAGAGCGTCCTGACCGAAATGGTCGCGATCCTCAAGGAAATCGGCGAGACCCCGAACAAGGATTCCGTGGCCAGTTGGTGGAAGCAGGTCGATGAATGGCGTGGCGATCGCGGCCTGTTCCCTTATGAAAAGGGCGACGGCAGCAAGATCAAACCGCAGACCGTGATCGAAACCCTCTGCGAAGTGACCAAGGGCGACGCCTTTGTGACCTCCGACGTGGGTCAGCACCAGATGTTCGCTGCGCAGTACTACACGTTCAACAAGCCTAACCGCTGGATCAACTCCGGTGGTCTGGGCACGATGGGCTTCGGTCTGCCAGCAGCGATGGGCATCAAGCTGAGCTTTCCGGACGACGACGTTGCCTGCGTCACCGGCGAAGGCAGTATCCAGATGAACATCCAGGAGCTGTCGACCTGCCTGCAATACGGCTTGCCGGTAAAGATCGTCATCCTCAACAACGGTGTGCTGGGCATGGTTCGCCAGTGGCAGGACATGAGCTACGGCAGCCGTCACTCGCACTCCTACATGGAATCGCTGCCTGACTTCATCAAGCTGGCTGAAGCCTACGGCCATGTGGGCGTACGCATCACCGAATCGAAAGATTTGAAGTCGAAGATGGCCGAAGCGTTCGCCATGAAGGATCGCCTGGTGATCATCGATGTTGCGGTCGACACCAGCGAGCACGTCTACCCGATGCAGATCAAAGACGGCTCCATGCGCGATATGTGGCTGAGCAAGACGGAGCGTACTTAATCATGCGGCACATTATTTCCCTGCTTCTGGAAAACGAACCCGGCGCTCTGTCTCGTGTAGTCGGTCTGTTCTCGCAGCGCAACTACAACATCGAAAGCCTGACCGTGGCGCCGACCGAAGACCCGACCCTGTCGCGTCTGACGCTGACCACCGTGGGCCACGATGAAGTGATCGAGCAGATCACCAAAAACCTGAACAAGCTGATCGAAGTGGTCAAGCTGGTGGACCTGTCGGAAAGCGCTCACATCGAGCGTGAACTGATGCTGGTCAAGGTCAAGGCCACTGGCGCCCAGCGCGCCGAGATCAAACGCACCACCGATATCTACCGTGGACAGATCGTCGACGTCAGCGCCAGCGTGTATACCGTTCAATTGACCGGTACCAGCGACAAGCTCGACAGCTTCATTCAGTCCATCGGCACCGCATCGATTCTGGAAACCGTCCGTAGCGGCGTGACCGGCATTGCTCGCGGCGACAAAGTTCTCAGCATCTAAACCAAATTAGCGCATGGCCTGAACGGCCGGATATAAGGGGAAATTCATGAAAGTTTTCTACGATAAAGACTGCGACCTGTCGATCATCCAGGGCAAGAAAGTTGCCATCATCGGTTACGGCTCCCAGGGCCACGCTCAGGCGTGCAACCTGAAAGACTCCGGTGTCGACGTTACCGTCGGTCTGCGTAAAGGTTCGGCCACCGTTGCCAAAGCCGAAGCTCACGGCCTGAAAGTGACCGACGTGGCTTCCGCTGTTGCCGCTGCCGACCTGGTCATGATCCTGACCCCGGACGAGTTCCAGTCCTCGCTGTACAAGAACGAAATCGAGCCGAACATCAAGAAAGGCGCCACTCTGGCCTTCTCCCACGGCTTCGCGATTCACTACAACCAGGTTGTTCCGCGTGCCGACCTCGACGTGATCATGATCGCGCCGAAAGCCCCGGGCCACACCGTGCGTTCCGAGTTCGTCAAAGGCGGCGGTATCCCTGACCTGATCGCGATCTACCAGGACGCTTCGGGCAATGCCAAAAACGTAGCGCTGTCCTACGCCGCTGGCGTCGGTGGCGGTCGTACCGGCATCATCGAAACCACCTTCAAGGATGAGACCGAAACCGACCTGTTCGGCGAACAAGCCGTTCTGTGCGGTGGTACCGTTGAACTGGTAAAAGCCGGTTTCGAAACCCTGGTTGAAGCTGGCTACGCGCCGGAAATGGCCTACTTCGAGTGCCTGCACGAACTGAAGCTGATCGTTGACCTCATGTACGAAGGCGGTATCGCCAACATGAACTACTCGATCTCCAACAACGCCGAGTACGGCGAGTACGTGACTGGCCCGGAAGTGATCAACGCCGAATCCCGTCAGGCCATGCGCAACGCCCTGAAACGTATTCAGGACGGCGAATACGCCAAAATGTTCATCAGCGAAGGCGCAACCGGCTACCCTTCGATGACCGCCAAGCGTCGTAACAACGCCGCTCACGGTATCGAAATCATCGGCGAGCAACTGCGCTCCATGATGCCGTGGATCGGTGCCAACAAGATCGTCGACAAAGCCAAAAACTAAGTCGTCGTCCCTTGTACGAAAAACGCGGCCTAGGCCGCGTTTTTTCGTTTGGGCCGGTGCTTCTGGTATAAAGCTGCATCGTTTGTGGCCGAACTGTCGTCCTCAAGCCTCTGTCGAATTTTTTCCAAACCGTTGCAAGGTAATGTCCATGAGCGAACGTCCCGAAGAGCCGAACAAGGCTTCCGACGCCGAAAGCCTGCTGCCCATCGATGAACACATCGAAGAAGGGCACGACGCCGAAGGTCGTAAAGTCCGGCATCGTGGTATCTATCTGCTGCCGAACCTGTTCACCACCGCCAACCTGTTCGCAGGCTTCTATTCCATCATCAACTCGATGAGCGCGCAGGCCGCGTTGAGCGCCGGCGACTCGGTGAATGCGAGCAAGTATTTCGCCTTCGCTGCGATCGCGATTTTCGTGGCGATGGTGCTCGACGGTCTCGATGGTCGCGTAGCGCGCATGACCAATACGCAAAGTGCTTTCGGCGCCGAGTATGACTCGCTGTCGGACATGGTCGCCTTCGGTGTCGCGCCGGCATTGCTGGCCTTCGGCTGGGCGTTGGGCGATATGGGTAAGGTCGGCTGGATGGTCGCTTTCATTTATGTAGCGGGTGCGGCGTTGCGTCTGGCGCGGTTCAACACCCAGGTTGGCACGGCGGACAAACGTTACTTCATCGGTCTGGCCAGCCCGGCGGCGGCAGGCGTTGTGGCCGGCATTGTCTGGGCGTTCAGCGATTACGGCATTCAGGGTTCGAAGATGTCGTTCCTGGTGGCGTTGATGGTGGCGGCGGCCGGCATGCTGATGGTCAGCAACATCAAGTACAACAGCTTCAAGGAGCTGGATCTCAAAGGTCGCGTGCCGTTCGTGGCGATCCTGGCGGTGGTGCTGGTATTCGCTGTCGTGTTCAGTGATCCGCCGCGCATTCTGCTGCTGGTGTTCCTCGCCTATGCGGCGTCCGGTCCGGTACAGTATCTATTGCGTCTTCGTCGTCACAAAAACGCCGAGTGATGTAATTTCCCGCATACTCCGCAGTCTATGGGTGCACCTGTCCTCCAAAGCTGCGGAGTTGTCATGTTGATCAAGATCCCCAAAGCATCCGACTGCCATGAGTCGGATGTCACGCCTGAAGCCATTTATCTCTCCCGTCGCCAATTGCTCGGCGCCACTGCTGCCGGTATTGCCGTGAGCAGCCTGCCACGCTGGGCCAGTGCCGCTGATGCCCCTCGCTACTCTGATGTTGAATCCGGCAAGGCTCCGGCCTGGTTTGCCGAAAAGCTTCCTTCTACTCAATGGGGTGCGGTCAACGTCAAGGACGAGGCGATCACGCCTTATAAAGACGCCACGAACTACAACAACTTTTATGAATTCGGTACCGGCAAGGGCGATCCCGCGAGGAACGCTGGCGACCTGAAAACCGAACCCTGGAGCGTGGTGATTGACGGGGAGGTGGGTAAGCCGGGGCGTTATGCGCTGGAAGACTTCATGAAACCGTATCAACTGGAGGAACGTATTTATCGTCTGCGCTGCGTCGAGGCGTGGTCGATGGTCATTCCCTGGATCGGCTTTCCCATCTCGGCCTTGCTCAAGCAGGTCGAGCCGACTTCCAAGGCCAAGTACATCCGCTTTGAAACCCTGCAAGATCCCAAGAGCATGCCCGGCCAGCGCTCCGGTTTTGCCTTGATCGACTGGCCGTACGTCGAAGGCTTGCGTCTGGATGAGGCGATGAATCCTTTGGCGATTCTGGCGGTGGGCATGTATGGACGCGAACTGCCGAACCAGAACGGCGCGCCTTTGCGTCTGGTGGTGCCGTGGAAGTACGGCTTCAAAAGCGTGAAATCCATTGTGCGCATCAGTCTGGTCAGCGAGCAGCCGAAGACCACTTGGCAAAGCATTGCTGCCGATGAGTATGGCTTTTATGCGAACGTGAACCCTACGGTCGATCATCCGCGCTGGACCCAGGCGCGCGAGCGGCGCCTGCCGAACAGTCTGTTCAAACCGAATGTGCGCGATACCCAGATGTTCAACGGCTACTCGGATGAAGTCGCTTCTTTATATACAGGGCTCGATCTGCGGAAGAACTACTGATGCGTTATCCGTTCTGGCGAGTGGGCGTGTTCATTGCGGCAGCGATCTGGCCATTGCTGTGGTTCTATCAGGCGTTCGCCGATCTGCTCGGGCCTGATCCGGGCAAGGTGCTGGTTGATCGTCTCGGGCTTGGCACGCTGGTGTTGCTGTTGATTACGCTGAGCATGACGCCGTTGCAAAAGCTGAGCGGCTGGGCGGGGTGGATTGCAGTGCGCCGGCAGTTAGGGCTTTGGTGTTTTGCTTATGTGACGCTGCATCTGTTCAGCTATATGGCGTTTATCCTTGGGTTCGACTGGTCGCAGTTGGGTGTTGAGCTACGCAAGCGGCCTTACATTATTGTCGGTGCACTGGGCTTTCTCGGATTGCTGATACTGGCAGTGACGTCGAATCGTTATAGTCAGCGTCGTTTGGGTGCTCGCTGGAAGAAGCTGCATCGCTTGGTTTACGTGATACTTGGGCTGGGTTTGCTGCATATGCTCTGGATCGTGCGGGCTGATCTGGAGGAGTGGGCGATTTATGCCTTTATAGGTGGTGTGCTTTTGCTGCTTCGTCTACCGCCGGTGATGAGACGAATCCCGCGTTTACTGGGTAAAAAGCAGAATCTGCAAGAAAAGCGAAATTAACGGTTGACGGCAGATTCCAGAGGTCTATAATTCGCCCCACTTCCGGCGCAGTCGAAACGGAAAACTCCTTGAGATTCAAAGAGTTATGCGGTTTTCGACAGCGGCTTGCTTCAGATCATCGAGGCCTGGGAGGAGTTGAAAGAGCAGCGATGTGTAGCTCTTTTAACGGTTCGATCTTCTCGGTCGAAAGTGGAGAAAAAGAGGTGTTGACAGCAGCGATTAACGCTGTAGAATTCGCCTCCCGCTAACGAGAGATCGGAAGCGCAAGTGGTTGAAGTTGTTGAAGAATTCTTCGAAAACTTCTGAAAATAATCACTTGACAGCAAATGAGGCTGCTGTAGAATGCGCGCCTCGGTTGAGACGAAAGATCTTAACCAACCGCTCTTTAACAACTGAATCAAGCAATTCGTGTGGGTGCTTGTGCAGTCAGACTGATAGTCAACAAGATTATCAGCATCACAAGTTACTCCGCGAGAAATCAAAGATGTAACCAACGATTGCTGAGCCAAGTTTAGGGTTTCTTAAAAACCCAAAGATGTTTGAACTGAAGAGTTTGATCATGGCTCAGATTGAACGCTGGCGGCAGGCCTAACACATGCAAGTCGAGCGGATGAAAGGAGCTTGCTCCTGGATTCAGCGGCGGACGGGTGAGTAATGCCTAGGAATCTGCCTGATAGTGGGGGACAACGTTTCGAAAGGAACGCTAATACCGCATACGTCCTACGGGAGAAAGCAGGGGACCTTCGGGCCTTGCGCTATCAGATGAGCCTAGGTCGGATTAGCTAGTTGGTGAGGTAATGGCTCACCAAGGCGACGATCCGTAACTGGTCTGAGAGGATGATCAGTCACACTGGAACTGAGACACGGTCCAGACTCCTACGGGAGGCAGCAGTGGGGAATATTGGACAATGGGCGAAAGCCTGATCCAGCCATGCCGCGTGTGTGAAGAAGGTCTTCGGATTGTAAAGCACTTTAAGTTGGGAGGAAGGGTTGTAGATTAATACTCTGCAATTTTGACGTTACCGACAGAATAAGCACCGGCTAACTCTGTGCCAGCAGCCGCGGTAATACAGAGGGTGCAAGCGTTAATCGGAATTACTGGGCGTAAAGCGCGCGTAGGTGGTTTGTTAAGTTGGATGTGAAATCCCCGGGCTCAACCTGGGAACTGCATCCAAAACTGGCAAGCTAGAGTATGGTAGAGGGTGGTGGAATTTCCTGTGTAGCGGTGAAATGCGTAGATATAGGAAGGAACACCAGTGGCGAAGGCGACCACCTGGACTGATACTGACACTGAGGTGCGAAAGCGTGGGGAGCAAACAGGATTAGATACCCTGGTAGTCCACGCCGTAAACGATGTCAACTAGCCGTTGGGAGCCTTGAGCTCTTAGTGGCGCAGCTAACGCATTAAGTTGACCGCCTGGGGAGTACGGCCGCAAGGTTAAAACTCAAATGAATTGACGGGGGCCCGCACAAGCGGTGGAGCATGTGGTTTAATTCGAAGCAACGCGAAGAACCTTACCAGGCCTTGACATCCAATGAACTTTCCAGAGATGGATTGGTGCCTTCGGGAACATTGAGACAGGTGCTGCATGGCTGTCGTCAGCTCGTGTCGTGAGATGTTGGGTTAAGTCCCGTAACGAGCGCAACCCTTGTCCTTAGTTACCAGCACGTAATGGTGGGCACTCTAAGGAGACTGCCGGTGACAAACCGGAGGAAGGTGGGGATGACGTCAAGTCATCATGGCCCTTACGGCCTGGGCTACACACGTGCTACAATGGTCGGTACAAAGGGTTGCCAAGCCGCGAGGTGGAGCTAATCCCATAAAACCGATCGTAGTCCGGATCGCAGTCTGCAACTCGACTGCGTGAAGTCGGAATCGCTAGTAATCGCGAATCAGAATGTCGCGGTGAATACGTTCCCGGGCCTTGTACACACCGCCCGTCACACCATGGGAGTGGGTTGCACCAGAAGTAGCTAGTCTAACCTTCGGGGGGACGGTTACCACGGTGTGATTCATGACTGGGGTGAAGTCGTAACAAGGTAGCCGTAGGGGAACCTGCGGCTGGATCACCTCCTTAATCGACGACATCAGCTGCTGCATGAGCTCCCACACGAATTGCTTGATTCATTGAAGAAGACGATAGAAGCAGCTTTAAGCTCCAAGCTGATAGCTCTGAGCTAACAGTTACAAGCTCGAAATTGGGTCTGTAGCTCAGTTGGTTAGAGCGCACCCCTGATAAGGGTGAGGTCGGCAGTTCGAATCTGCCCAGACCCACCAATTTTGTTATGGGGCCATAGCTCAGCTGGGAGAGCGCCTGCCTTGCACGCAGGAGGTCAGCGGTTCGATCCCGCTTGGCTCCACCATAAACTGCTTCGAAGTTTGAGAGTTTAGAAATGAATATTCGAGCTGAATATTGATTTCTAGTCTTTTGATTAGATCGTTCTTTAAAAATTTGGGTATGTGATAGAAAGATAGACTGAACGTTACTTTCACTGGTAACGGATCAGGCTAAGGTAAAATTTGTGAGTTCTCTTAGTTGAGAAATTCGAATTTTCGGCGAATGTCGTCTTCACAGTATAACCAGATTGCTTGGGGTTATATGGTCAAGTGAAGAAGCGCATACGGTGGATGCCTTGGCAGTCAGAGGCGATGAAAGACGTGGTAGCCTGCGAAAAGCTTCGGGGAGTCGGCAAACAGACTTTGATCCGGAGATGTCTGAATGGGGGAACCCAGCCATCATAAGATGGTTATCTTGTACTGAATACATAGGTGCAAGAGGCGAACCAGGGGAACTGAAACATCTAAGTACCCTGAGGAAAAGAAATCAACCGAGATTCCCTTAGTAGTGGCGAGCGAACGGGGACTAGCCCTTAAGTGGCTTTGAGATTAGCGGAACGCTCTGGAAAGTGCGGCCATAGTGGGTGATAGCCCTGTACGCGAAAATCTCTTGGTCATGAAATCGAGTAGGACGGAGCACGAGAAACTTTGTCTGAATATGGGGGGACCATCCTCCAAGGCTAAATACTACTGACTGACCGATAGTGAACTAGTACCGTGAGGGAAAGGCGAAAAGAACCCCGGAGAGGGGAGTGAAATAGATCCTGAAACCGTATGCGTACAAGCAGTGGGAGCAGACTTTGTTCTGTGACTGCGTACCTTTTGTATAATGGGTCAGCGACTTATTTTCAGTGGCGAGCTTAACCGAATAGGGGAGGCGTAGCGAAAGCGAGTCTTAATAGGGCGTCTAGTCGCTGGGAATAGACCCGAAACCGGGCGATCTATCCATGGGCAGGTTGAAGGTTAGGTAACACTGACTGGAGGACCGAACCGACTACCGTTGAAAAGTTAGCGGATGACCTGTGGATCGGAGTGAAAGGCTAATCAAGCTCGGAGATAGCTGGTTCTCCTCGAAAGCTATTTAGGTAGCGCCTCATGTATCACTGTAGGGGGTAGAGCACTGTTTCGGCTAGGGGGTCATCCCGACTTACCAAACCGATGCAAACTCCGAATACCTACAAGTGCCGAGCATGGGAGACACACGGCGGGTGCTAACGTCCGTCGTGAAAAGGGAAACAACCCAGACCGTCAGCTAAGGTCCCAAAGTTATGGTTAAGTGGGAAACGATGTGGGAAGGCTTAGACAGCTAGGAGGTTGGCTTAGAAGCAGCCACCCTTTAAAGAAAGCGTAATAGCTCACTAGTCGAGTCGGCCTGCGCGGAAGATGTAACGGGGCTCAAACCATACACCGAAGCTACGGGTATCACCTTCGGGTGATGCGGTAGAGGAGCGTTCTGTAAGCCTGTGAAGGTGAGTTGAGAAGCTTGCTGGAGGTATCAGAAGTGCGAATGCTGACATGAGTAACGACAATGGGTGTGAAAAACACCCACGCCGAAAGACCAAGGTTTCCTGCGCAACGTTAATCGACGCAGGGTTAGTCGGTCCCTAAGGCGAGGCTGAAAAGCGTAGTCGATGGAAAACAGGTTAATATTCCTGTACTTCTGGTTATTGCGATGGAGGGACGGAGAAGGCTAGGCCAGCTTGGCGTTGGTTGTCCAAGTTTAAGGTGGTAGGCTGAGATCTTAGGTAAATCCGGGATCTTAAGGCCGAGAGCTGATGACGAGTTACCCTTTGGGTGACGAAGTGGTTGATGCCATGCTTCCAAGAAAAGCTTCTAAGCTTCAGATAACCAGGAACCGTACCCCAAACCGACACAGGTGGTTGGGTAGAGAATACCAAGGCGCTTGAGAGAACTCGGGTGAAGGAACTAGGCAAAATGGCACCGTAACTTCGGGAGAAGGTGCGCCGGTGAGGGTGAAGGACTTGCTCCGTAAGCTCATGCCGGTCGAAGATACCAGGCCGCTGCGACTGTTTATTAAAAACACAGCACTCTGCAAACACGAAAGTGGACGTATAGGGTGTGACGCCTGCCCGGTGCCGGAAGGTTAATTGATGGGGTTAGCTAACGCGAAGCTCTTGATCGAAGCCCCGGTAAACGGCGGCCGTAACTATAACGGTCCTAAGGTAGCGAAATTCCTTGTCGGGTAAGTTCCGACCTGCACGAATGGCGTAACGATGGCGGCGCTGTCTCCACCCGAGACTCAGTGAAATTGAAATCGCTGTGAAGATGCAGTGTATCCGCGGCTAGACGGAAAGACCCCGTGAACCTTTACTATAGCTTTGCACTGGACTTTGAATTTGCTTGTGTAGGATAGGTGGGAGGCTTTGAAGCGTGGACGCCAGTTCGCGTGGAGCCATCCTTGAAATACCACCCTGGCAACTTTGAGGTTCTAACTCAGGTCCGTTATCCGGATCGAGGACAGTGTATGGTGGGTAGTTTGACTGGGGCGGTCTCCTCCTAAAGAGTAACGGAGGAGTACGAAGGTGCGCTCAGACCGGTCGGAAATCGGTCGTAGAGTATAAAGGCAAAAGCGCGCTTGACTGCGAGACAGACACGTCGAGCAGGTACGAAAGTAGGTCTTAGTGATCCGGTGGTTCTGTATGGAAGGGCCATCGCTCAACGGATAAAAGGTACTCCGGGGATAACAGGCTGATACCGCCCAAGAGTTCATATCGACGGCGGTGTTTGGCACCTCGATGTCGGCTCATCACATCCTGGGGCTGAAGCCGGTCCCAAGGGTATGGCTGTTCGCCATTTAAAGTGGTACGCGAGCTGGGTTTAGAACGTCGTGAGACAGTTCGGTCCCTATCTGCCGTGGACGTTTGAGATTTGAGAGGGGCTGCTCCTAGTACGAGAGGACCGGAGTGGACGAACCTCTGGTGTTCCGGTTGTCACGCCAGTGGCATTGCCGGGTAGCTATGTTCGGGAAAGATAACCGCTGAAAGCATCTAAGCGGGAAACTTGCCTCAAGATGAGATCTCACTGGAACCTTGAGTTCCCTGAAGGGCCGTCGAAGACTACGACGTTGATAGGTTGGGTGTGTAAGCGCTGTGAGGCGTTGAGCTAACCAATACTAATTGCCCGTGAGGCTTGACCATATAACACCCAAGCAATTTGCTGACCTGAAAAGGCACCAGATTGCGGTGTGTGAAGACGAAACGAACCGAAAGTTCGAAATTCACAAACACCTAGCTGTCACATACCCAATTTGCTGAAGCGAGGCCATCTGGTCACGAGTCAGTACCCGAATTTCTTGACGACCATAGAGCGTTGGAACCACCTGATCCCATCCCGAACTCAGCAGTGAAACGATGCATCGCCGATGGTAGTGTGGGGTTTCCCCATGTGAGAGTAGGTCATCGTCAAGATTAAATTCCGAAACCCCAATTGCGAAAGCAGTTGGGGTTTTGTTTTGCCTGCGAGAAAGTTTCAGCGCTATGGCGAACAAAATTGCACAGTTATTTTCGAAGCAGAACACTAGAATAGCCCCATCTTTATCGGAGCCAGAGCCTGTATGTCAGAATCGGTTGACGCCCCCGGGCTGTCAGATTTACCGCTGGAAGACTTGATAGCCTGCCACGAGTGCGACCTGCTGATGCGCAAGCCGACACTTGCCCATGGTGAGAAAGCACTCTGCCCGCGTTGTGGTTATGAGTTGTACGCCCATCGCCATAACGTGGTGCAGCGCAGCCTCGCCCTGGTGATTGCCGCGTTATTACTTTACGTGCCGGCAAACTTTTTACCCATCATGCAACTCAATATCCTCGGGCAATCCTCGCAGGATACGGTCTGGAGTGGCGTAGTTGGCCTGTTCAGCACCGACATGCAAGGTGTGTCGATCGTCGTCTTCCTTTGCAGCATGGCCATACCGTTACTGAAGTTGTTGTGCCAGCTGTTTGTCCTACTGACGATCCGCTTCAATGTCAGCCGTAGTTATGGCTTGTTGCTCTATCGTATTTACCACCACCTCAGAGACTGGGGCATGCTCGAGGTCTACCTCATGGGCGTGCTTGTCGCGATCGTGAAGCTGGCGGATATGGCAGCAATTACCGTCGGCCTCGGGCTGGCATGTTTCATTGGCTTGTTATTGGTGCAAGTCTGGCTGGAGGTGGTGATGTCACCGCATCAGATCTGGCAGGCATTATCAGGAGAGGATGCCCATGCGGGCGATTGATGCGGGCATTCTGGTGTGCACCGAATGCCACGAGCTGAACAAGCAGGAAGCTGACGTCGACGAGCAGAGCTGTACCCGCTGCGGCGCGCAGGTTCACGCTCGCCGCCCCAACAGCTTGACCCGCACCTGGGCGCTGTTGATCACGGCAGCCATTATCTATGTTCCGGCGAATGTCTTGCCGATCATGACGGTCAGTTCTCTGGGCCAGGGTGAACCGAGCACTATCATGTCTGGGGTGATTGAACTGGTTCAGCACGGCATGATCCCGATCGCCACCGTGGTGTTCATCGCCAGCATTCTGGTGCCCACGTTCAAACTGGTCGGCATCGCATTGTTGCTGTTTTCCGTGCAGCGCCGGCAGCCATTGTCGGCCCGTCAGCGCATCTGGATGTATCGATTCATCGAGTTCATCGGCCGCTGGTCGATGCTCGATATTTTTGTGATCGCCATTCTCGTGGCGGTCGTCAACTTCGGCCGGATAGCCAGTGTCGAAGCCAATCTGGGCGCCGTCGCCTTCGCCTCTGTGGTGATTCTGACGATGCTCGCCGCAGTAACTTTCGATCCCCGACTGATTTGGGATAACACGGAGTCGGACGACGACCATGACTGATTTGCCTGTAGCGAAAACCCGACCGGCTTCGAACTGGTCGGCCATTTGGGTGCTGCCTCTGATCGCGCTGATCATCGGCGGCTGGCTCGGCTGGCGTGCTTATTCCGAGACCGGTATCGAAATTCAGGTGCGCTTCGAAAGCGGCGAAGGCATCCAGGCCAACAAGACTGAAGTGGTCTACAAAGGCATGCCGGTCGGCAAGGTCAAGACGCTCAAGCTCGACGATGAGGGCAACTCGAAAGGGGTGATCGCCACCATCGAGATGAACAAGGATGTTGAGCAGTACCTGAAGACCAGCACGCGGTTCTGGCTGGTCAAACCGAGCGTGACCCTGGCCGGTATCACCGGTCTGGAAACATTGGTCTCGGGTAACTATGTCGCCATCAGTCCCGGTGAAGGCGAGCCGGTGCGCAAGTTCAAGGCACTCGCCGAAGAACCGCCGCTGTCCGACGCCAAGCCCGGTCTGCACCTGACCATCAAGGCCGATCGCCTAGGCTCGTTGAATCGCGGCAGCCCGGTGTTCTACAAACAGATCAAGGTCGGTCAGGTCAAAAGCTACGTGCTGTCCGAGGATCAGAGCACCGTTGAACTTAAGGTGTTCATTGAGCCTACCTACGCCAAACTGGTGCGCAAACATACTCGTTTCTGGAACGCCAGCGGCATCAGCATCGACGCTAACCTGTCCGGCGTGAAAGTGCGCAGTGAATCCCTGGCCAGCATCGTCGCCGGTGGTATCGCGTTCGCGACGCCGGAGAATCGCAAGGACAGTCCGGCGACCGACCCGAGCCTGCCATTCCGTCTCTATGAAGACTTCGACGCTGCCGCTGCCGGCATTCGCGTGAAGGTCAAACTCAGCGATTTCGAGGGCCTGCAAGCCGGTCGCACGCCGGTGATGTACAAAGGCATTCAGGTCGGCAACCTGAAAGCGCTCAAAGTCGATCCGGACCTGAACAGTGCAACAGCCGAGCTGACCCTCGATCCGTTGGCCGAAGACTATCTGGTTGAGGGCACGCAGTTCTGGGTGGTCAAACCGTCGATATCCCTTGCCGGTATTACCGGCCTGGAAGCGCTGGTGAAAGGTAACTACATCGCCGTGCGTCCGGGCGACAAAGGCGCTGCGCCGAAACGCGAATTCGAGGCGCGACCGAAAGCACCACCGCTGGATCTGCGTTCGCCGGGCCTGCATCTGGTGTTGTTTACCGATTCGCTGGGTTCGATCGATGTCGGCAGTCCGATTCTGTACAAGCAGGTCAAGGTCGGTTCGGTGCAGAGCTACCAGTTCTCCCGAACCAAGAAGCAGCTGGTCATCGGCGTGCACATCGAGAAGGAATACGAAAACTTGGTCAACGCCTCGACGCGCTTCTGGAACGTCAGCGGCATTACCCTCACGGGTGGCTTGACCGGCGGCATTCAGGTCAAGAGTGAATCTTTGCAAACGCTGATGGCCGGCGGTATCGCGTTCGAAACGCCGCAAGCCAATGCGCCGTTGAAGAAACGTATCCCGCGCTTCCGTCTGTTCGCCGATCACGATGAGGCGAACAAGAAAGGTGCAGTCGTTACCATCAAAGTCGATCGCGCCGACGGTTTGAGCAGCGGTACGCCAGTGCGTTTCAAGGGGTTGGACGTAGGCAAGATTGAAAGCGTCGATCTGACCGATGACATGCAGTCGGTGATCCTCACCGCCCGCATCACCGAAGTGCCGGAGAAGATTGCGCGAGTCGGCAGTCAATTCTGGGTGGTCAAGCCGGAACTGGGTTTGATCAAGACGCAGAATCTGGAAACGCTGGTCACTGGCAAATACATCGAAGTCCAGCCGGCGGCGAAGAATCTCGGCCCGCAGAAGAACTTCGTTGCCTTGGCCGAAGCGCCGGAAGTCACCAGGCAGGAAGCGGGTCTGAGTCTGGTGTTGAGCGCCGCACGTCGCGGTTCCTTGAAGCCCGGCGTTCCAGTGACTTACCGTGAGATCACCGTCGGAAAGGTGACCGGTTATGAATTGGGCCAGACAGCTGACCGTGTGTTGGTGCACATCCTGATCGAGCCGAAGTACGCGCCACTGGTGCGTAGTGGCAGCCGCTTCTGGAACACCAGCGGCGTGGGCTTCGATTATGGGTTGTTCAAGGGCGTGACGGTGCGCACCGAGTCGCTGGAGACACTGATTCAGGGCGGGATTGCCTTCGCCACCCCGGATGGCGAGCGCATGGGCAATCCGGCGCGAGCCGAGCAGACGTTCCCGTTGTTCGACAAGTTCGAGGATGAATGGCTGACCTGGGCGCCGAAGATTCAGCTGGGTAAGTAGTGGCGCCTATTGAATAGCCTTCGCGAGCAGGCTCGCTCCCACAGGGGAACGCATTCCAATTGTGGGAGCGAGCCTGCTCGCGAAGGGGCCAGCCACATCAACACAAAATCCAGACCATAAAAAAGGGCCGCGATCTCATCAGATCGCGGCCCTTTTTTTGCTTCAGCTACCGCCGATCAAACCGCATCCAGCTCCGGCTCATCCGCCTGCACATTCAGCGTGGCCTTGACCACATCATGGCGGCGGATGTACTTCCAGTCCGCTTCATCGATGTAGATCCCGGCCGGGCCGCTGCCGCCTTCCAGGTCGATCGCGACACTGGCGCAGACCTGCGGCTTCACGCTCGCCAGAATCGGCACGAAGCCCAGTTGCAGACTGGTTTCAAGCAGCGCCGCCTGGTTCTTCTCGTCGATATCCGCCGCCTCGTCGAGGTAGTACGGTAGACGCACGCGACCGGCCAGATCGCGATCCATCAAATGCAGCAACAAGTACATGTTGGTCAGCGCCTTGATGGTCATGGTCGTACCGTTGGAGGCCGCGCCGTCGATGTCGGTGTGGATCACCGGTTGGCCGTTGACCTTGGTGATCTCGAAAGCCAGTTCGAACAAATCCTTGAGGCCGAGCTGGTTGTGGTTCGCTGCCACCAGCCGCGCCAGATATTCCTTGGCCTCTTCGTTCTTGTTGTCCTGCTCGGCGCTCTGGCTGAGGTCAAACACCGACAGGGTTTCGCCTTCCTCATACTGCCCGGCGCTGTGGATGATCTGGTCGATGTGCTTGAGCGCTTCCTTGTTTGGTGCGAGGACGATGCGGAAGCTCTGCAGGTTGGAAACCTGCCGCTTGTTGATCTCGCGGTTGAACAGCGCCAGTTGATGCTCGAGGCTGTCGTAATCGCTGCGGATGTTGCGCAGAGTGCGGGCGATGTCGGTGACCGCCGCGCGCCGCGCCTTGCCGAGGGTCAGGGCTTCATCGGTGCGGTGCGCGTAAGCGTTGATCAGCAACGACAGACGCCGCTCCATATCATCTTCGCTGTCGAACTTGGCCACACCTTTCAGACGCACCTGCGCGTACAGCGCTTCGATCTGGCCATCGGCACGCAGGAGGCCCTGCCAGCTGTCCTGATAATCGTTGAGCAGCGGCAGCAGGTTGTCCATCGAATCATCGACCGGATCCATGAACGGCGTGCCGAACGGCAGATCCGCCGGCAGCAACTGACGACGACGCAGCGCATCGTCGAGCGTGCGTTGCTTGGCTTCCATGTCGGCGATCTGACGGCCGACCAGTTGCAGCTTGGCCGACAGTTGCTGGACGCGCTCGGTGAACGCATCGCTGGAGCGCTTGAGTTCGTCCTGCGCGGCTTCCATCTGCGCCAGTTGCTCAAGCTTGTCGCTTTCTTCGGCGCTCAGGGTCTGGGTGCGACGGAAATCTTCCAGCGCCTTCTGTGCGTCCAGCACCTGCTGGTACAGCGCTTCGGTCTGGGTCTTGCTCGCGGCGCGGTCGGCGGCCACGGCCTGCTGGGTTTTCAGTTGCTTGAGCTCTTTTTCCAGACGCTCTTTCTGATCGCGCAACGCGGCGCGGTCAGCCAGCGCCTGCAAGGCGGGCGGCTCAATGTGCGAGATGTCGATCGACAGGCCCGGCACTTCGAAGCGCTCGCCCTTGAAGCCATCAAGAATCAGCTCCACGGATTTGACCCACTCACCGTTCTCGTCGAGGGTGATGCCATGTTCGCCCAGCGGCAGGCTGAACAGCGCGCTATTGAACAGACGCATCAGACGCTCGACGTCCTGTTGCGAGAACTCTTCGCGCAGGCGGGCGTAGCTGTTGTTATCAGCGTGATCGAGTTGTTGCTTCACCGACTTCAGGCGTTTTTCCAGATCGCGCAGACGCTCTTCCAGATCTTCGGCGCTGAACTGACGCGACTGCGCCAAGGCACCGGCCAGTTCGTCGTGTGCATCCTTGGCGGCGAGCAATTGTTGCTCTAGCACTTTGACGTCATCGACCAGGGCAAAGCGGTTCTTCAGCACCGACAACTCGCCGAGCCAGCGCTGGATGCCGGAAATTTCCCGCTCCAGACGCATCAGTTCCTGAGTACCACCGCGTTGATCGTTCTGCAGATCGTCCTGCTCGCGACGATAGTGCTCGGCCTGGATGGTCAGCTCTTCCTTGCGCGCCGTGGCGTAGTCCGACCAGGTGCCGAGCAAGGAATCGAGCAGCGGCGACAGGCGATGCAGTTTGCCGCGCAGCACATCGCGCTGTTTCACGCCGTTGGCCAGCGCTTCAACCAACGGGCCGGCAGCGACCAGCGAGTTGTAGTCCTGCTCCATGCGCCGCACATCGCGGAAGGCTTCTTCGCAGGCAGCAATGTAGTCGACGCTGCCGGAACGCAAGCTGTGTTCGAAAGCATCGAGGAACAGTTGCTTGAGCTTGGCCGCGGTGATTTCGCGCATGTGCAGCAGGTTGATGAACAGCGCGCGGAAGGTCTTCAGGCTCTGCTCGCTGGTGGAGCGCAGCGGGATCAGCGTCAGGTCGAGCGGGATCGACGTATGGCCGCCAACCAGCAAGCGGCGCAGTTCATCCGGCTTGAGTTCGTAGGCTTTCAGGCCTTCTTTTTCCAGATTGCTGAACAGTTCTTTCTGGCGCAGGCAGGTGTCGTTTTTCTGGTAATGCGCCAGATCGAGCTTGCCGGCGTAAGCGAAGAACTGGTGACCGAAACCGCCGCCCGGGCCGCGACCGACCACGCCGATCACGTGGGGGCCGTGGGGCAGGTTGACTTCGACGAGGATGTAACTGGTGTCGGAGGCGAAGTAGAAGCGCCGCGATTGTTCGAGGCTGTACTTGCCGAAACTCATGTCCGACATGCGTGCCAGAATCGGGAACTGCAAAGCGTTGATCGACGCCGACTTGCCGAGGTTGTTCGCGCCGTAAACCGACAGCGGTTCTTCCAGCGGAAACAGACCGAGGCTGTAACCGGCGGTGTTCAAAAGGGCAAAGCGGCGGATGCCGTAGCGTTCCTGGCTCATGCATCGGACTCCTGTTCTTCGGCAATGGCGCGGGCCAGTGCGTCTTCTTCGCTTTCTTCTTCAAATTCGGAAAGATCGAGCGGATCGTCGGTTTCGAGGAATTTCGCTTCGGCTTCTTCGTCGATCAGCACCGGTGCCGGCAGCGGCAGAACGCTGTGCACGCTGGCTGCAAGGTCGCGGTCCTGTTGTACCGACAGGCACACGTCGAGGAAACGGTGCATCGGCGGCAGGAAGCGGTAGACGCCGTTTTCTTCGCCGGCAAAACCGAGCTGGGTCATGCGGCGCATGATCTTTTCTTCGAGTTCTTCAACAGTCTGCACTTCGGCCTGGATGAACAGGTCGCGGTACTTGTCCAGCAGCAACGGCAACTCTTCGCGGCCGAGGCTGCCGCCGTCGAGCACGGCAATCGGGTCGCGGCCCTGATCGGCCAGGTGCTCAACGAGGATGAAGGTGAACAGCGCCAGACGCTGGGCGGTCTTGTTCACCGCTGCGGCGGCCATGTCCGGCACGAAATAGTAGAAACCACGGGTGTCGCAGACCAGTTCAAAGCCCAGCGCCTTGAACAGCGTGCGGTACTGGTCCTGGAAATTCGACAGTTGTGCGTACAGCTCAGGATCACGGCGGCTGACGTGGTAACCCTTGAACAACTCGCGGAAGATCGGCGCCAGTTGCGACAGTTCGGAAAGATCAAGATGCATTTGGGATGCTCGCAGAATCCTCGGCGGCGGTATCGCTGGCCGAGAGCAGGGCGAAGGAGCGCAGGCTGACCTGGTGCTCGTGAGTATGGTATTCGCGGCGTTCCAGACGCTCGCGCTTGAAGCGTTTTTCCCGCGACAGGCGCGAGAACCAGTAAAGCAATTCGTCGGTGGCGCCGTCCGGTTCCTGCTCCAGCAGCCAGGTCATCAGGTCCGGCATCGGCAGGGACTCTTCGCAACGATCGACCATCTCGCGCACGGTGCGCGGTGCACGTGGGGCGTCGCCAGCCTTCTGGGTTTTGTGCGCCTTGGGGAAGCGCGCCGGCTTCGGCTCGAAACGCGCCAGCGCGTAGACGTAGGCTTCGACCTGACTGGCGCTGCCCAGGAAGGTGCTTTGCGGGCGGGTGAACAGTGGCATCGCCGCTTGCGGCACGGCGTCGATGCCTTTACGCCGGATCGCCGCCAGCGCCAGTGCGGCGCCACGGGTCACGGCGTTATGCCGACGCGCTTCTTCACGCAATGGCAGCAGCAGTTCGCGGGCATGGCGCAGGGTCAGTTGCGCGCTGGTCTGCATTTCGAGGATGCGCGCGTGGGTGCGCAGGAGCATGTCGTCATCGACCAGATGGCCGAGGCGCTGCTGTTCGCTGAGCATCTTCAGCAGCACGGTTTCGACCTTGCGCACGCCTTGTTCGAAGGCGCCATCGGCGTTGACCAGATCGATCATCGGCTCGACGTATTCGTCCCACGTCGCCAGGACTTCGGCGTAACGCTGACGCAGCGGAATCTGCCGGTCGCTGGTCTTCGCGCGCTCGGCCACGGCCACCAGCGCCTGTTCGTCGTTGTCGAGTTTCTTCAGTACGTCGCGCACGCGCATGTCGAGCAAGCGCAGCTGGCGCGCCAGATCGTTGCCGTCACGAACGTCGAAAGCGTCCTGGATATAACCGGCCAGACGCTCAAGGTGACGCAAATAGGCTTCGATTTCCAGGCACAGACCGAGGCGGTGTTCGCGGCGCAGGTAGGCGAGGAAGTCGTGGATCTGCGCGTTGAGCTCGAAACGGTTCGGGCTTTTCGCCACCGGAACCAGAATATCGAGGCGAATCCACACGTCGAGCAGGCTGGTGATGTCCTGCGGCGTGCTATCGAGTTGTTGGGCGGCCAGTTGCGTGCGCAGTTCGTTGAGGCTCAGGGTGCCTTGGTCGAAGTGCTCGCACAGTGGCTCCAGAAGTGCCCAGTGTTCAGCGAGGGCGCGCAAGACGCGCTTGGGTTCGATCATCGGAATGGCCGGCTGGTTGGCGATTAAAAGCGGCGATTGTACTGCATCACAGGCGCGGCGATTCACTCTCGGGACGGGCTGTCGCATTCTTTGCCCAAAGCGCAGCGGCGCGGTGCAGCGCAGGCTGTCAATCAACAGCAAGCGATCTTGCGCGAAGGGCGGTAGAATCAGCGCACTTTCCGTTATCCACAAGTGGCCGACCTTTGCTTATCGAGTCCCGCCGCCGCGCCTATTTGAACGCCATGCAGGTGGTCAACTGGCTGCCGCGTACCGAACTGCCTTTCGCCGCACCGTCGCGGCCCGAGCTGCTGGAGATGCCCGAGCCCGAGCTCGAGGTACCGGTTGCTCCGGCGCCTCAGGCCGAAGCACCGGCGCAGCCTGCCGCGCGTCAGGCCGAGCGACCGAAAATCGAGGTGCCGCGTCCGTCGCTGGCCAGTACCCGCAACGGCGCCAAACCGGTGGAAGAGATCGACGAGACGCCGGTGGTGGTCAAGCCTGCGCCAGTGCCGCCGCCGCGTTTTGCCCTGCAACTGCTGCGCGCCGGGCGTTGCTTGCTGCTGGTCGAGTTACCCACAGGCGAAGCGTTTCAAAGTCGCGATCCGGCCTACCTGCTGCTCAAGGATATGCTGCGCGCCGCCGGTTTGCCGGATGCGCCGCAAATCGTCGGTGAACCTGTGCGCTGGCCGTGGCTCAATCGCGGCACGCTGGATCAAGGCCCGGAAGCGGCGCGCGACTTCGTGCAGGGTTTCCTCTCGGTGCAGATGGAAGCGGCGCCCTGCGCCTGTCTGTGGCTGATCGGCCTGCCGGCGCTGAAGTTTGCCGGGGAAGCGGACGCCGAAGCGTTCAATAGTGAATTGCAGATCGAAGGTCTGGGCCTGGCCTGGGCGATTCCCGGTCTGGAACTGTTAATGGAAGAGCCACAGCGCAAGGCCGCTGTGTGGCAAGCCATGCGTCGGCTGATGGCGCGCTGGAAACAATCCGATGAGTGAGGCTGTAACCTTTCGCCCGATGACCGAGGCGGATCTGGACGCTGTGTTGAAGATCGAATACGCCGCGTACAGCCATCCGTGGACCCGGGGGATTTTTCTCGATGGCCTGGGCAAATACCAGATCTGGCTGATGTTCGAAGGCCAGCAACAGGTTGGCCATGGCGTGGTGCAGATCATTCTTGATGAGGCGCACCTGCTCAATATCACGGTCAAACCGGAAAATCAGGGGCGCGGGTTGGGCCTGACGTTGCTTGAGCATTTGATGTCGCGGGCGTATGCGGCTGAAGCGCGGGAGTGCTTTCTCGAAGTGCGCGACAGCAATACTGCTGCTTTCAAGTTGTATGAGCGGTATGGCTTCAACGAGATCGGCCGGCGTCGCGATTATTACCCGGCGGTGGGTGGGCGTGAGGATGCGGTGGTGATGGCCTGTACCTTGGTGGATTAGGCCTGTAGGAGCTGCCGAAGGCTGCGATCTTTTGATCCTGTTTTTGTAAGATCCAAAGCAAAATCAAAAGATCGCAGCCCTCGGCAGCTCCTACAGGGGGCGAATTTCAAGTCAGCGGGTCAGCGCTTGCCATCCAGCGGATCCAGATTCGCCAGTTCCGCTTCATCCAGCCCGTCACCGCCGCCGATGTCGGTTTCACTGACCTCGCTCAAATCCCAATCCGCCGGATTGCCCTCGCCGAGTTCATCGGCATCGCGCGCGCCGTCCTCGCGAATCAACGTTTCCGGGCTCAGGTCGTCGTCGGTCGGCTGATGATCATCCACCGAAGCCCCGGTCATACCCGCCTCACGCACTCGCTCAGCCGGCATCAATTGTTCGCGTTCACGCTCGGGCAGCTCATCGCCGATCTTCGCGCTGGGCTCTTCGTCGTCGAAATCCAGCTCGTGCACCGAGCCCATGCGGTCTTCGTTATCGTCGATGGGTTCCGGTTGCACCGCATCATAAGGGCGTCGTGAATCAGTCATGGCAATTCCTCATACTGTGGGCCTTACTGAGTGGACTCACCAGGCGCGCGAGAATTCCAACGAAAACACTTGCGCTGGCGGCGTGACTTCGACGGGTGGTCGTCTATCAAACCTGCGCATCTTTCTTGAGGCCTTATCCATGCACGATCTACAAGACCTGATTGATAACAACGAGCGTTGGGCTGACGCGATCACCAAGGAAGACCCGGACTTCTTCGCCAAACTGGCGCGCCAGCAGACCCCGGAATATCTATGGATCGGCTGCTCCGACGCGCGCGTACCGGCCAACGAAATCGTCGGGATGTTGCCGGGCGATCTGTTCGTACACCGCAACGTCGCCAACGTCGTGCTGCACACCGACCTCAACTGCCTCTCGGTGATCCAGTACGCGGTGGATGTGCTCAAGGTCAAACACATCCTCGTCACCGGCCACTACGGCTGCGGCGGCGTGCGCGCGTCGATGCAGGATCGCCAGTTCGGCCTGATCGACGGCTGGCTGCGCTCGATCCGCGACCTGTACTACGAGAAACGCGAAGAACTGGCCAAGCTGGCGACCGAAGAAGAGCAGGTCGATCGCATGTGCGAACTCAACGTGATCCAGCAAGTGGCCAACGTCGCGCATACCAGCATCATCCAGAACGCTTGGCATCGCGGACAGCCGCTGTCGATCCACGGCTGCATCTACGGGATCAAGGACGGCCGCTGGAAAAGTCTCAATACCACCATAAGCGGTTTCGAACAGTTGCCGCCGCAATACCGCTTACGTCCGGTCGGCGCCCCGTAACCGCGGCGTTCAGTTACGGCCTGGATGCCGCCAGCGCTGTAAAAAGCGCTGGCCTTCAGGCGTGGGTGGTTCGTCGTAACCGGTGATCCACCCACGGCAGCGCGACGAGCCGCAATCGCAGGCGAACTGGCGTAGCAGTTTGTCTTCGGTCGATGCGTAATCGATGCTCAGATGTTCGCCGCTGTGGATATCTTTCAAGGCCCACAGCCACAATTCGCTCATGTCGAGAAATACATTCGGGTCGCAGGCGTGTTCCAGCACCCCGCAAAAGCGCGGATCGTAAACGTGTATGCCGGTTTGCAGCTGACGGGTCTGTCGACAGCGATAGGGCAGCAATTGCCCGGAAACCCGGCACATTCGGCTGATACGCAGAAATTCGCGACGCGCGACCACCGCCGTGGCCATGCCACGTTCGTCGTGGATAATCTGAAAGTCCTGGCAGGATGGGAAGCCCAGCCGTACCGGAAGTCCGGCGAACGGATAGATGCCTTCTGTGTCGCGCGGCAGGTGCCGGCCCATGGCTTGATTGTTCATAACGATCCTTGTTGGTGAGTATTGCCTCCGGGTTGTCCCCACGCCCGTCAGGCGAAGCATGATTGGATCCAAGCGTCGCGCAATTGAAGGTACCGGTCTACTGTCAAACCTGACAGGCGCGATCACCGTTGGCCCGCGTCAGCATTGGCTGACACGGGGGACTCCAGCAGCGATTACAGAGTTGGTGCGGGCACAGCGGCCGCAGGCAGTGGCGCTTTCAGCTGTCGCAGTTGTGTCTTGACCGATGGCGTGGCGCACTTGGCAACCGCTTGTTCAGCGCTGAGGTTGCGGATCGAGGTATAGAACAACTCGCAGGTTTTGACCTTTTGCGTCACCTGCCATGTTTGTGTGCAACTGTTCAGCGTGGCCTGTGCATCGCTGCCCGGTTTGCTGCCCATCCCGGCCTGCCAGCAAGCCGCGCTCAAATCCTGGCCCATGACTTTCAGGCCCGCCGCGTCAGCCTTGGCCTGGGCATCGTCGCCGGTATAGCTCTTCGGATCGGCGGCGTACCAGATATAGCTCGGATGATTCGAGCCGAGCACCGGCACATTCACCCCTTCGCTTGGACTGACGCTTGCCAGACCCAATACGCCCACCGTCGGCCCATACTGTTCCTTGATCCAATTGCGCACCGGCGCCCCGAACGCAACCATCGGCAGCGTCGTGCCGCTGGCGGTCTGGCTGAACTGCTTGACCAGCGTGGTCTGGTAATCCTTGAAGTAGTCGTAGACGTCCTCCAGATCCCCGCCGGCATTGGACGGCGCGGCGATCGGCGCGATGTCGATGATGGTCTGATAAGCAGGCGTCTGCCCGGCAGGGATGCCGTTATCGGTCAGCAACGTCGCCCAGCGATCGGTGGTGTTCGAGCGCAGATAGTCCTGCGCCTGGGTCAGCGAGTAGTCAGGCGGGAAGTGCAGCAACTCGACGCTCTTGCGATTTTCCAGGGCCATGCCCAGCGGCAGGAACAGATACCAGCTGTAGGCCCACTTGCCATCGGCATTGAGCTTGCTGGCGCCGGCATAAGCCAGGTCGCCGGCGTCGAGCAACGCCGACAGCGGCTTGTCATAGCCGTCCGGCACTCCGGTGATCTCGGCGTAAAGCTGATCGTTGTCGGTTTTCACCAGCACCTTGGCATCGGCGTAACCGTCGCGCTGGACGCTCTGGCTCAGGTAGTGAGCAACGGTCTGCTCCAGCGTCCAGTTGCGAAAGCAGATCACGCTGCAATTGTTGGGGTAGGCGAAGAGGCGGGTGACGCGCTCGGTGCTGCCCAGTTTTACGTCGACATCGGCGTGGACGGCGGCGCTTAGCGTCAGTGCAACGAGGGTAAGTCCTGCGAGTTTGAACATGCTCAGATCCTTTTCAGCGTGGGTTCCCCTCGATTTGGGGGCGCTTCATAGTGGATCAGTGGTGTTTGACAGAAAAGCGGTTGAGTGTGGATTCTTGCCTGAATGCGGTATTACCCAAGCAGCGCACATATTGTTACGGCTGTGCCAACAGGCACGCTGCCTGGTGCGCGTCCGCACTGCTAGACTGCAGCGACATCGAATTTTCCAAGGGTGAGTCATGAAGCCTTCTACTGCTCTCGACATGCAAAGGTCCGCCGTCCGCGAAGTGATCGGGCGCTTTCGCGTGGCAAACCCGCGTGTATTTGGTTCAGCATTGCTGGGGACGGATCTGGACGGTAGCGATCTCGATCTGCTGGTTGACCCGCTGCCCGGCACGACGCTTTTTGATCTGGGCGGACTTCAGGTTGAGCTTGAAGACCTGCTGGGTGTTGCGGTCGAGGTGCTGACCCCCGGCGACCTGCCAGTGAAATTTCGTCAGCAGGTGCTTGATCAGGCGCGACCCGTCTAAAGCAGCGATCAAACCAAGTTTTGAGAGCACCTGCCCTTGAGCAGGTGCGTTTTTATCGACTTACGGCATCACCGGCGGCGTATACGCCAATGTCGTCCCCAGCGCCCACAACAACAGCAGCACCAGCGGCGTGTGCACCAGCAGTTGCACAAACGAGAAGCCTATCAAATCCCGCGCCTTCAACCCGAGCACGCCCAGCAGCGGCAGCATATAGAACGGATTGATCAGGTTCGGCAGGGCTTCGGCGGCGTTGTAGATCTGCACCGCCCAGCCGAGGTGGTATTGCAGGTCATTGGCGACTTGCATCACGTAGGGCGCTTCGATGATCCATTTACCGCCGCCGGACGGGATGAAGAAACCGAGAATCGCCGAATACACGCCCATCAGCAGCGCATAGGTGTCGTGGGAGGCGATGCTGACAAAGAAAGTCGAGATGTGATGCGCGAGGGTTTGCGCGTCGGCGCCTTTGACCGTGGTCATCAGCGCGGCGATCGAGCCGTACAGCGGAAACTGGATCAACACGCCAGTGGTGGTCGGCACCGCACGGGCCACGGCATCGAGGAAGCTGCGCGGGCGCCAGTGCAACAGCGCGCCGAGCATGATGAACAGGAAGTTGTAGGTGTTCAGGCCGGAAATCGCAGTGATCGCCGGTTTGGTCGAAAACTCGTGAAATAGCCAGCCCGCCGCCAGAAGCACCAGCACAATGATCAGCAACGGGCTGTGCTCCAGCCATTCACCGGGGCGAGTGCGCGGTTGCAGCGGCGGCAGGTTGAACGCCGGGTCGATGCCGCAGGCCTTGGCGTCGCGTGCCGAGTTCGGCCCGGGCGCGGTGGCGTAGGCGATGATGATCGAGATCACGATCAGCGCCAGCAGCATGACCCCGGATTGCCAGAGAAAAATGGTTTCGGTGAACGGGATTACGCCAGTGATCGACAGGATCGACGGCGGCAGGCTGCCTGGGTTGGCCTGCAACTGTGCGGCCGACGATGACAAGCCCAGCGCCCACACCGCGCCGAGGCCCAGGTAAGCAGCGGCACCGGCGGCGCGGTAATCCATCTTCAGATCGGTGCGGCGGGCGAGGGCGCGTACCAGCAGCCCGCCAAATACCAGCGACAGACCCCAATTGAGCAGGGAAGCGACCATCGAAATCAACGCTACCCAGGCCACGGCGGAGCGGCCGTTTTTCGGGATGCGTGCCAGTTTGTCGATCAGTTTGACCGCGGGCGGAGAGCTGGCGACGACGTAGCCGCCGATCACCACGAAGGCCATCTGCATGGTGAACGGGATCAGGCTCCAGAAGCCGTCGCCGAAGGCCATCGCTGCAGCGGTGGGTTTGGCGCCCATGGCCAGAGTGGCCAGCGCAACGATGATCACGGCCAACGCGGCGAATACCCAGGAATCGGGAAACCAGCGTTCGGCAAAACTGGAACAGCGCAGGGCAAAGCGCGCGGAGCGGCTATCTTCGATATCAACGGCCACGGGAAGTACCTCGGATTTTTTATGGTTATTTTGATCCGTGGGAGCAGTCGCCCGGCTCGACAGCCACAGAGAACCCTGTGGGAGCGAGCCTGCTCGCGAAGACGTCGGCACATTCAGCATCAGGTTGTCTGAACTGACGCTTTCGCGAGCAGGCTCGCTCCCACATGGGCGGCTGGTCGGTGTTGGCGTGGTCCCTTGGACAGGCGCTAACAGTAAATCAAGCGCCGCCCTTTTGTTGAGCAGGTTTTCGCAAACCGAGACTATGGTCTGACGGGTTGTCGATCCGTGCTTTTGCGTAGACCATGGGCGCCTTGGTTTTTGCCGATGCCTGAGTTCTTTGTCATGACTGCCAATTCTCCAGCCCGACCGGCGCCGTTCAGCCGCTCCGACTACAAGACCCTCGGCCTTGCGGCGCTTGGCGGGGCGCTGGAAATCTACGATTTCATCATCTTCGTATTCTTTGCGCTGACCCTCAGCCAGCTGTTCTTCCCCCCGGAAATGCCCGAGTGGCTGCGTTTGCTGCAAAGCTTCGGCATCTTCGTCACCGGTTATCTGGCGCGGCCTCTGGGCGGGATTCTGATGGCGCATTTCGCCGACCGTCTGGGCCGCAAAAAGGTGTTCAGCCTGAGCATCCTGATGATGGCGCTGCCGTGCCTGCTGATCGGGATCATGCCGACCTACGCGCAGATCGGATATTTCGCACCCTTGCTGTTGCTGGCGCTGCGCATCCTGCAAGGCGCTGCGGTGGGTGGTGAAGTGCCGAGTGCCTGGGTGTTCGTCGCCGAGCATGCGCCTGTCGGCCATCGTGGTTACGCCTTGGGCTTTCTGCAGGCCGGCCTGACGTTCGGTTACTTGATCGGCGCACTCACTGCGACCTTCCTGGCACAGGTTTTCACGCCTGCCGAAATTCTCGATTACGCCTGGCGCTATCCGTTTCTGCTCGGCGGCGTGTTCGGTGTGGTGGGCGTTTATCTGCGCCGCTGGCTCAGCGAAACCCCGGTGTTCATGGCCATGGAAGCGCAGCGCGAGGCGCGGGTCGAGCTGCCGCTGCGCACGGTGCTGCGTGAACATCGTCTGGCCATGCTGCCGGCCATGTTGCTCACCTGTGTGCTGACCTCGGCGGTGGTGGTGTTCGTGGTCATCACCCCGACGATGATGCAGAAAACCTTCGGCATGACCGCCAGCCACACCTTCGGCCTCAGTGCCTTGGGCATCGTTTTTCTGAATATCGGCTGCGTGATCGCCGGACTGCTGGTCGACCGCATCGGCGCCTGGCGCACGGTCATGCTGTACAGCCTGTTGCTGCCGCTGGGCATTGGCGTGTTGTATGGCTGCCTGATCATGGGCGGCCATTGGATCGGCATTGCCTATGCGGTCGCCGGCCTGGCTTGTGGGGTAGTGGGCGCGGTGCCTTCGGTGATGGTCGGGTTGTTCCCGGCGCGGATTCGCGTGTCGGGCATTTCCTTCACCTACAACATTGCCTACGCCGCCTGGGCAAGTATCACACCGCTGTTGCTGATTGGTCTGATGCCGTGGAGTCCATGGATCTGCGTGATCTTTTGTGCCGTGATGGGCGCTGTGGGGATTGTGACGGCGGCGTATTTCGGTGCGCGCATGTCACGTACCGGACCGTGTCAGGCGGCCGGCGCTGCCTGATCCGCAAGCGCCGGATTATTTTCGACTGACGGGTCTGGCGCTGGCTTAAGAAAAGCTGCGCAAGGCCGATGGCTAGGTTGTATCCGCTAACTACCCTGCCATCGGTGCTTTCCCATGTTCAATAAACGCTTGAAGCAAGAGCTGGCCGCTCTCCGCGAAGAACTCTCCAGCCTTGTACAAGTGAAGGAAAGCCTGGAAAGCGAAATGCTCGCGCTGACCCTTGAGCCCGACGGGCGGATTCGTTCGGTCAACCAGAATTTTCTCGATGAAATGTTCTACAAGAGCCAGGACCTGATCGGCCGGGCAATCGAAGACATCGTCCCGGCCCACGTCAAAACCGACGAATTCCATCAGCGCTTCAAGAACTCGATGAGCCGTGGCGAGCACTTCGCCGGCGCCGTGCGCCTGTTGCGCGGCAATGGCGACGAGGCGTGGCTGCGTTCCATCGTGCAACCGGTACGCTCGTCCGATGGCCGGATCAGACACATTTCCTTCTACGCCAGCGACCTGACCCGCACCATCGAGGCCTCCCGCGAGCATGAGAACCTGATCGGTGCGCTGGTGCGTTCCACCGCCGTGATTGAATTCGACCTCAACGGCAATGTGCTCAGCGCCAATGATCGCTTCCTCAACGGCATGGGTTACAGCCTGGCGCAGATCAAGGGTAAACATCACCGCACGTTTTGCGCCCCGGAAGAATACAACAGCGCCGAGTACCAGAACTTCTGGCGGCGCTTGAACAGTGGCGAATTCGTCGCAGGCCGCTTCAAGCGTATCGACAGCCATGGTCGTACGGTGTGGCTGGAAGCGTCCTACAACCCGGTGGTCGATGCCAACGACAGACTGTACAAAGTGGTGAAGTTCGCCACGGTGATCACCGATCAGGTCAACCGCGAGCAGGCGGTTGCCGACGCAGCGAGCATCGCTTACAGCACCTCGCAACAAACCGACAGCACCGCGCAACGGGGCACCACGGTCGTCACCGAAGCGGTCAACGTGATGCGTGATTTGTCGCTGCACATGCAAGCCGCTGGCGAAGGTATCGAGGCGCTCAACGAGCAGTCGCTGGTGATCGGCACGATCGTCAAAACCATCAGCGGCATTGCCGAACAGACCAACCTGCTGGCGCTCAACGCCGCGATCGAAGCCGCCCGGGCCGGCGAGCAGGGGCGTGGTTTTGCCGTTGTCGCGGACGAGGTCCGGCAACTGGCCTCGCGCACCAGCCAGGCGACGGACGAAATCGTCGGCGTGGTACGGCAGAACCAGGAAATGGCCCGCAATGCCGTGGCGCTGATGACCGACGGCAAGCTTCAGGCCGAACAGGGCCTGGCGCTGGCGGCGGAGGCGGGCACGGTGATCGTCGAGATTCAGGACGGTGCGCAGAAAGTGGTGGATGCGGTGGGGCAGTTTGCCAATCAGCTCTCTCACTGACACCGCACTGATCGTTCCCACGCTCTGCGTGGGAATGCCGCCCGGGACGCTCCGCGTTCCTTCGCTGGCGTGACGCAGAGCGTCACAGGATGCATTCCCGCGCAGAGCGTGGGAACGATCACCGAGGGGCAGCGCCGCATCTGCTCGCTCCCACAGGTTCTGTGTTTCGCCAGTGACAGCGCTACAATCGGCTCCTTTTCCCCCGGAGCAGATCCCCATGAGCGACTCCCAACGCCGTCCGGTACCCCTGAACAAAGCCTATCGCCTGCTCAATCACGGGCCGACCGTTCTCGTCAGTGCCGCTCACGACGGGCAGCGCAACATCATGGCCGCCGCCTGGGCCATGCCGCTGGATTTCGAACCGCCGAAAGTCGCCGTCGTCCTCGACAAATCCACCTGGACCCGCCAGTTGCTCGAAGCCTCCGGCACATTTGTGCTGAACGTGCCTTGCGTCAATCAGGCCGATATCGTGCAAACCGTCGGCAATACGTCCGGCCTGGAAATCACCCGTAACCAGGGGCACGACAAATTTCAGGCGTACGGCCTGCACACCTTTGCCGGCGAACAGGTTGAAGCGCCGCTGCTCGAGGGTTGTGTTGCCTGGCTCGAATGCCGCCTGCTGCCAGAGCCGCGCAATCACGAGCAATACGACCTGTTCCTCGCCGAAGTCATCGCCGCCCAGGCCGATGAGCGTGTGTTCAGCGATGGGCGCTGGCATTTCGAAGGGCAGGATGGATTGCGCACGCTGCATCACGTTGCGGGCGGGCATTTCCTGAAGATTGGGGATGGGGTGGATGGCAAGACGTTGGCGGTCTGATTTACTCCCGGGAGAAGGCCTGCTGCTCGGCAGGCCTTTTTCAATGCGGTGTTTCAGTCCCCCAACGCTTCTCCCTCACGCCGAGGATCGGCCCCCCCCGTCAAGGTCGCTTTGCCCTGCGCATCCTTCACCCGCGCGATCGCTTGGGTGCCGCTGGTCATGTCGATTTCGCTGACCGCGTGGCCCTTGTCCTTGAGTGCCTGAATCAGCGCCGGGCTGAACTGTCCCTGTTCCAGTTCGGTGGGGCCATTGCGGCTGCCGAAGTTGGGCAGGTTGATCGCACTTTGTGCATCGAGGTTCCAGTCGAGCAGGCCGATGGTGGTTTTCGCCACGTATTCGATGATTTGCGAACCGCCGGGCGAGCCGACCGTGGCGACGAATTCACCAGTGTTGCGATCAAAGATCAGTGTCGGCGCCATCGACGAACGTGGGCGTTTGCCCGGTTCGACGCGGTTGGCGACTTTCTGCCCGTTCTCTTCGGGGATGAACGAAAAGTCGGTCATCTGGTTGTTCAGCAGAAAACCCTGAACCATCAGGTGCGAGCCGAACGCGGCTTCGATGGTGGTGGTCATCGACACGGCGCCGCCGAGGTCATCCACCGCCACCACTTGCGAGGTCGAGATACGCAACGGCGAGCGGTCCGGTGCATAGGCAACCTGCACGCCCGGCGGTGTGCCCGGTTTGGCGCTGCCCATGCTGCGCTCGCCGATCAGGCTGGCGCGGCTGGCCAGGTAGGCCGGATCGAGCAGACCGTTGACCGGCACCGGGACGAAGTCGGTGTCGGCCACGTATTGCGCACGGTCGGCATAGGCCAGACGTTCAGCCTCGGCGATCAGGTGCACTGCTTGCGGCACCGGTTCGATGCCGGCCGGCTTATCGGTTTTCGTTGGTTTGAGCGGGGTCAGCGACAGGCGTGGGGCGCGAGTCTCCAGCGCCTGCAACGTGCCGAGAATCTGCGCCACGGCGATCCCGCCCGACGACGGTGGCGGCATGCCGCAGACCTGCCAACGCTTGTAGTCGGTACACAGCGGCGCGCGCTCCTTGGCCTGATAACGCTGCAAATCGTTCAGCGACAGGCTGCCGGGGTTGGCGTGCTGTTGAACCCTGGCGACGATCTCTTCGGCGATCGGACCTTTGTACAGCGCATCGGCACCTTCGCTGGCGATACGTTTGAACACGGCCGCCAACTTCGGGTTCTGCAGGCGCGTGCCGACAGCTTTGACGCTGCCATCGTCATTCAGGAAGTACGCAGCCATGTCTGGCGACTGGCGTATCAGTGGATCGGCAGTCAGCAGCGAATGCAGACGCGGGGAAATCGCAAAGCCTTGCTCGGCCAGTTTGATCGCTGGCTCAAACAGCTTCGCCCATGGCAAGCGACCGTGTTGTCGATGCGCCAGCTCCAGCGCCCGCAATACCCCGGGCGTACCGACCGAGCGCCCGCCGATCTGCGCTTGCGTAAAGGCCATCGGTTTACCGTCAGCCTTCAGGAACAGCTTCTCGGTGGCCCCGGCCGGCGCCGTTTCGCGGCCGTCATAGGTGCGCACCTGCTTGCCATCCCACAACACAATCATCGCCCCGCCACCGATCCCGGAAGACTGCGGCTCAACCAGCGTCAACACCGCCTGCATCGCAATCGCCGCATCAATCGCCGAACCACCCTGACGCAACATCTCCCGCCCGGCTTCGGCCGCGAGTGGATTGGCAGCAGCGGCCATGTGTTTATTGGCATGACGGGTTTGCAGATCAGTGCGGTAACCGGAAGCGGCTTCCGGTGCCAGCGGCAAGGAAGAAGAGGGCGGGGCGTTGCATGCGGTGAGGGTCAGAGCGCTGACAAGCAGTGTCAGGGCTGGCAGGCGAAAGCGCTTTAAGGGCTGGGCTGGAAACACGCGGGCTCTCCGTCCGTGGGGTAGAAGTCTTCGGGGACTTTATCGAGCGGGCCGGCGGGGTGCAAACTGCGTGAGGATTACAGCCCTCCCGCTCAGCGGCCGCGCCAATCGTTCGGCCGAAAACGATACCCTTGTGGGAGCGAGCCTGCTCGCGAAAGCGGTAACTCAGGCGATGCGATCTTCTTGAGAGTGATGCAGGGTTAGTGAGTCAGAAACTTATTGCTTGAAGCCGGGTAGACCATGGGTAGAGCGCCACTTTTTCACGATTTCGGTAATGCTCTCGGCTGTTTGTTGTTTCATATCCTCGGGCCAATAGATAAGGTCAGTGCCCGCTGGGTGCTCACACAGACGTTCAAATTCAAACAACAGCGGATCGAGAATCTCGTCTGGGCTTGTGTTGGCTGCAAGAACAGATTGCACAAATTTCAAGAATTCTGCTTCGGTGTAGTCGGATATGTTAGTCATGACATTCCCAAGTTGTAGTTCCACAGTTACAAATGAAAAGGGCGGCAGGATTCATGTCTTGAACCCAGGTAGTCGATTCGCTTCGCGCCATGCCATGACTGTACGAGCTATTCCGGCAGATGTTGTATCTGCTCCGGGCTCGGGGTAGTAGATCAGGTCTGTTCCAGCGGGGTGGCCGGTCAAAGCCCTGAATTCCGCCAGCAATCTGCCAAGCTCCTTGTCAGACCCACTTCTGTTGACTGCTCTTATATTTTTCACGAAACAGATGAATTCTGATTCTGTGTAGTCAGCTATGCTTTGCTTGGTGCGTTTTCTTATCATTGCTTGAAGCCCGACAGCCCATGGTCACTACGCCATTTCTTCAATGACTCAATGATTCCCTGTGCCGAGTCATCGGCGCCATCTTCAGGGTAAAAAATCAAATCGGATCCTGTTGGGTGTCCACATATCAAATTGAAGTGCAGAACGAGCTTGCTTTCTTCTTCTTCGCTCCCCTCATTTCCGATAATGCGCTCAAGGACGTTGATGAATTCTTGCTCGGTGTAATCTGACAAATCGTCTTTAATAAGGAATTCCGTTGCCATTGCCTATCTCATGCACGAATCTTGGATGTGTTGAGACGCAATAAATCGTGACAGCCAAAGTTAACTCGATGGCTCGAACCCTCAACGACACGATTTATCAAGAGTCTTTGAACCCCGGCAATCCCTGTGCTTCTCGCCAGTCCCTGACACTTTGCATTACCCCCACAGGGGAGTTATCAGCACCAGGCTCCGGGTAGTAGATCAAGTCCGATCCTGCTGGATGCTCGCTGATTGTCTCGAAGTGCGCCAACAGTAAATCAGCACGATCATCGTTTTCAGCTTCTTCATCCTCTTTCGCGAGCTCTTGTAGTAGCGCGACGAATTCGGCCTCTGTGTATTCAGAAATGCTGGCTTTTAATAAGGTGTCTTTCATATTTGCCTATTCACGCCGGTGTATATCGATATGGTTCCGAGGAGTATTTACTCGAAGGTTATCTAGGTCATATACGCCACCACCCTTGGATATTTTTTCGAGATGGTGAATTTCATAAGACTTTCTACCGCCGACTCTATCGGCTTTACGCACACGTGGCGCCTTACCCTTACGCATGCGACCAACATTCTGTTCAATCAACTCCCCACCCGATGTTGACTCTGCAACAGTTTTCCAAAAGGTTGCTCTGAATGAGTCGAAGTTTTTGAATTCTCGTCCTCGTAGAGAGTTGGCAACGTCTGTTGGAATCGGAACCCCCACGTCCGAATCAGCCCCCGCAAGCCATATCCCCGCCACATCCTCTCCCACCCCCGTAACGATCCCAGGCGTCTGCCTCGCCGGCCTTGAATAAACCACATACAACGACTTCAGCCCGGTGTCCGCCGGGAACACCAGAATACAATCCTCGGCCGTTACATCCTCGCCCGGCAGACCCTCAATCTGGCTATCGGTGTTGTCCGGGATCGGGTGGACGAGGATCGGGTCGAGTGCCTCACCGTGGTCGGGATAAACCAGCGGAGGCATCGATCCCAACGGCCCGCGTTGCGGCGTCCAGAGAATGGTGATGCCGTTGAGCTTGGCCTCCATGGCGGTCTTGTCGGCGTTCCACTTGACGTTCACCGTGCGTACGGCGTCGTCGCCAGAGGCGCCGGAATGGATGCCGTAAACCCGCAGAACACCTTCGGCATCACGACGAAACTGGAAGCGCACGCGCGTGGTGGCGCGGCTCATGCGGCGTAGTTCTTCGTCGGTGTGAAGCGTGCCGTCGGCCATTTTGCTCGGCAGCATTCCCAGCACGAACACGCTGGCCGGCCCGCCGGCGCCACGGATGGCCCAGTTCAGGCGCTGTTGCAAAATCCCGCCGCCGGCCAGACGCCCCAAAGCCAGGTCGGCACCTATCGCCGTCGCTACAGCGGTACTGGCGGAGGGCATGAGCATGGCGCCGGCGACCATGATCTTGCCGAAGTTGCTGGCTGGCTCCTCGGCAGTGCCAGCGTCCGTGCGACACCAGTTGTCCGGCGTGCAGGACTTGGCAAAGACCCTGTCTTCGCGTGGCTTGGGCGCAGGCCACTCATCCTTCTCGATGTACACCGGCTCCGGCGCTTTCGGTGGAAGCAAAGTAAACCAGGCCCTGCCACCGCTATACGGATTTAATAACCAGTCATCGTCGAGAAGGTATTTGTATTGAGGCATGCCAACTCCCTGTATGGCGCTGAATCGAGCCAGGGGAGCTTGTCGGTATAGGAGCGATTCGGGGAGAGAGCGACAGGTGGCTGATGCTACGAAAGATCCGTTTCGTACCAGAGATCTACTTTTTTCTTACGGAGGCATCTGAATTGCATGCAGGGAGCGGGAGGAAAAGGACTTTTCTCGAGGCATAAAAAAACGGCCTACCTTTCGGTAAGCCGTTTTTAGTACTTGGTGGCTACACAGGGACTTGAACCCCGGACCCCAGCATTATGAATGCTATGCTCTAACCAACTGAGCTATGTAGCCAAGTGGCGCGCATTATTCCCCTGAAATGGCAAAGCGTCAAGCGTAAATCGAAAATATTTCTTCCTGTTTTCAACTGCTTATCCTCCAGCCCCGAAAATCGGGGCCGGGGAGGGCGTCAGCGCAGTTGGAATCTGGCGGTATTGGCGCTCAGTGCCTCGCTACCCTGGCTCAAGGTGTCCGCCGCGAGGTTTACGGCGCGTGCGCCTTCGAGCAAACGCACCGCCGCTTGATCGACCTGCTGGATATTGCCGCTGACTTCGTCGGCAGTGCTGGCCTGTTCTTCAACCGCTGTGGCGATTTGCGCCAGGGTGTCGGTGACACTCTGTACGGCGCTGGCGATTTCTCCCAGGCGTTCGCCGAGTCCGGTGACTGCTTCGGCATCCGATTGCGCCTGACCACAGGCGGCTTCCATCAGGCTTACCGCTTCGTTGACCGTGGCGCGCAGGCTGTCGACGGTGCCGGCGATCTGCGCGGTGGACGATTGCGTGCGCTGCGAGAGGCTGCGCACCTCGTCGGCGACCACGGCAAAGCCGCGACCCTGTTCGCCGGCGCGGGCGGCCTCGATGGCGGCGTTGAGCGCGAGCAGGTTGGTCTGCTCGGCGACGCCGCGAATGGTATCCACGACCAGTTGAATCTGCTGGCCTTGCTCGCTGACCCGGCCAAGCGCGGCGGCGGTATCGTTAAGGCGCTGATTGAGCTGCTGAATGCTCGCCGTGGTGCGTTGGCTGTCGCGGCTGCTGTCGGCGGCGATGCGCCGGGTTTGCTGGGCGCTGCCGGAGGCCTGTTCGCAACTCTGCGCGACGCCTTGCGAGGTGGCGGCCAATTGCGTGGCGGCAGCGGCGATCTGGCTGATCTGCAATTGCTGCGCTTCGACTTCGCTCAGGGCGCCGCTGGAGTGTTGGTTGAGGCTGCGTACCGCGTTGCTCAACTGCGAGGTCTCGTGGTCGACGCCAAGCATGCTGCTGCGCAATTGCACCACAGCGACGTTGAGCGCGGTGCTGATCGCTGCCAGCTCATCGCGCCCCACCACCGGCACTTGCAGGCTCAGGTTACCGTCGCGCAAGGCTTCGGCGAGCAAGGTGATGCCGCTGGCGCTACGGCGAATCGAGGCTTGCAGGCAGACAAACAGATACAACGCGGCCAACAGCAAGCAACCGAAGATAGCAGCGACAAGAATGAACTGGCGGATCGCCGAGCTGTAATACGCATCGAGCCGCTGATCCAGCGCGACCAGGGATTGCTGGCGCAGGGAAGCGAGGTCGGTGAGCAGCGCGTCGAGGCTGCGTTCGAAGTCCTCTGGCTTGAGGTTGATGCTGCCGCCAAACACACCGTCGTCGAGGACTTTCAGGCCGCTGTCGAGGTGTTTCAGGCTGTCGTGATACTGGCCGGCCCAGGCTTGCAGCTCGGCTGGCAGACGCGCCTCCAGCAGGCCGGCGGTTTTCACCAGTTGCTCGCGGGCGTCACCAATGCGGCTGCGCAGATCGCGCAACTGCAGGCGGCTCTGCAGGGTGAACTGACCGGAGACGACCGAAGCCTGGCCGACTGCGGCGAGACGGCCGACCCGCTCGATCAGGTCCGGCGCGTGCTGCGTGGAAATCTGCGTCAGCAGGTAGGTTTCCAGCCACGGTGCAAGGGTCAGGCGATTGTCCATGACGATCTGCTCGCGCAAGGCTTGCAGCGCGCCCAAGGCATTGGTGAAGCGGTCATAACCGTCCGGCCACCAGCCGACGCTGCTGAGGCTTTTCGAATCCAGGCCATTGAGTGTGGTTTGCAGCGCCTGAAAGCGTTCGAGGATTGCGCCGTCGGCGCCTTGCTGGTTCAGGGCATTGCCCAGCTCTGTGGTGGCTTGCAGCACTGCCGGTTGCACGCCGTCGAAGGCGGCCATGGCGGCGAGGGTGGCCGGTGTAGGCTGACGATTGGTCTCGGTGGCGCGCCAGCGGGCGGCGCGGTCGCGTTGAGCGGCGAGCAGGTTGTCCAGCGCATCCAGCGCGAGCAGCTGACGCACGCCGGCACGTTCGCCCGAGATCAGATTGAGCTTCTCGCGATAGTCATGGCCGATCATCAACAGGCTGCCGGCCAGCGGCAGAATGAACAGCAGAAACAACAATTGGAATTTACCTGCGAAGCCAAACCGCCCCAGCAATTTGATCCCCGGTGAAAGGAAAGCCTGCATGCCTCATGACTCCTCTGGACACCACGCACCATTGGCGTGCATCGCGAGCTGTTGGCTCACGACCCGTGCCCTCTAAAAGGCCTCGAAAGTTCACCCTCGCCCGCTCTGTAGGCCGGCTCTGTAGCGAAACTTCCCATTGTCGAGCGCCTTTGTAAGGCGATCGTGTTCAAGGGCAGAAGCAAGGCAAGATTCAGACCATGGCGTTGAGCTATCACCTTCGCCACCAGCGATCCCCTGTAGGAGCTGCCGAAGGCTGCGATCTTTTGACTTTGATGCTTAGAAGCAAGATCAAAAGATCGCAGCCTTCGGCAGCTCCTACGCGAGATAGGAATGTTGGTTAGTTAGCTGGCTAAGGGGATAGCGCGAGCGCACCGAAAAATGGCACATTGACGCACCTGCCTGCGGGCACCCATCTGCTGTCCGGAATTTTCCATGGCTATCAGCAACGTCCAGACCGCCGCTGCCTCGGCGACCGCTGCTCCGCAAAGCAGCCCCTTGGTGATGCGCATCATTGGCGCGGTGGCGCTGGCGCATCTGATCAATGACCTGATCCAGTCGGTGCTGCCGTCGATCTACCCGATGCTCAAGGCCAACTATGGCCTGACGTTTACCCAGGTCGGCCTGATCACCTTGACCTTTCAGTTGACCGCGTCGCTGTTGCAGCCGTGGGTCGGGTATCACACTGATCGCCACCCCAAACCGTGGCTGTTACCGGCAGGCACGGTGTGTACCTTGATCGGCATTTTGATGATGTCGGTGGTCGGCAGCTTCCCATTGATTCTGCTGGCGGCGGCGCTGATCGGCATTGGCTCGTCGACCTTTCATCCGGAAGCCTCGCGTGTTGCCCGGCTGGCCTCGGGCGGCCGGTTTGGTCTGGCGCAATCGACCTTTCAGGTCGGCGGCAATGCCGGCTCCGCGTTCGGCCCATTGCTGGCGGCGGCGATCATCATTCCCTTCGGCCAGGGCAATGTGGCGTGGTTCGGGCTGTTCGCGGTGTTTGCGCTGTTCGTGCTGTACCGCATCAGCCGCTGGTACGCCAATCACCTCAACTTGTTCAAGCTCAAGGCCGGCCAAGCCGCGACGCACGGCTTATCGAAGGGCAGGGTGACCAGTGCCTTGGTGGTCCTGGGGCTGCTGGTGTTCTCCAAATATTTCTACATGGCCAGTTTCACCAGCTACTTCACCTTCTACCTGATCGAGAAGTTCGACCTGTCGGTGGCGAGTTCGCAATTGCACTTGTTCCTGTTTTTGGGCGCAGTGGCGGCAGGGACGTTCTTCGGCGGGCCTATCGGCGACAAGATCGGGCGCAAGGCAGTGATCTGGTTTTCCATCCTGGGGGTGGCGCCATTCACCTTGATCCTGCCGCATGTCGATCTGTTCTGGACCAGCATTCTCAGCGTGGTGATCGGCTTCATTCTGGCGTCGGCATTCTCGGCGATCGTGGTGTACGCGCAGGAACTGGTGCCGGGTAATGTCGGGATGATTGCCGGGATTTTCTTCGGCCTGATGTTCGGTTTCGGCGGGATTGGCGCGGCGCTGCTCGGGCATCTGGCGGATGTGCACGGGATTGAGTACGTGTATTTCCTTTGCTCATTCCTGCCGTTGTTTGGTGTGTTGGCGATCTTTCTCCCGCGTACTAAAAAAGCTTGAGATCAAAAGATCGCAGCCTTCGGCAGCTCCTACAGGGGATAGATGTACATCTGTAGGAGCTGCCGAAGGCTGCGATCTTTTAACAATCTTTCGGGCACAAAAAAGCCGCGTATCAAACGCGGCTTTTTCTTGTGCGGCTGTTGCTTAGACGTTGAAGCGGAAGTGCATCACGTCGCCGTCCTTGACGATGTAATCCTTGCCTTCCAGGCGCCACTTGCCGGCTTCTTTGGCGCCGGCTTCGCCCTTGTACTGGATGAAGTCGTTGTAGGCGATGACTTCGGCACGGATGAAGCCTTTTTCGAAGTCGGTGTGGATCACGCCGGCGGCCTGTGGTGCGGTGGCACCGACCTTGACGGTCCAGGCGCGGACTTCTTCGACACCAGCGGTGAAGTAGGTCTGCAGGTGGAGCATTTCGTAACCGGCGCGGATCACGCGGTTCAGGCCAGGCTCTTCCAGGCCCAGGGCCTCGAGGAACATGTCCTTCTCTTCGCCATCATCGAGCTCGGCGATTTCCGCTTCGATCTTGTTGCACACCGGAACCACCATGGCGCCTTCTTCTTCGGCGATGGCCTTGACCACGTCCAGGTGCGGGTTGTTCTCGAAACCGTCTTCGGCAACGTTGGCGATGTACATGACCGGCTTGGTGGTCAGCAGGTGGAAGCCCTTGATCACGGCTTTCTCGTCCGCGCTCATGTTCTTCATCAGGCTGCGTGCCGGTTTGGCTTCGGTGAAGTGCGCGATCAGTTGCTCGAGCAGAGCCTTCTGAACCACGGCGTCCTTGTCACCGCCCTTGGCGTTGCGCGCGACTTTCTGCAGTTGTTTCTCGCAGCTGTCGAGGTCGGCGAAGATCAGTTCTAGGTCGATGATTTCGATGTCGCGTTTCGGGTCGACGCTGTTGGACACGTGGATCACGTTGTCGTCTTCGAAGCAGCGCACCACGTGAGCGATAGCGTCGGTTTCGCGGATGTTGGCCAGGAACTTGTTGCCCAGGCCTTCACCTTTCGAGGCGCCGGCGACGAGGCCAGCGATGTCGACGAATTCCATGGTGGTCGGCAGGATGCGCTTGGGATTGACGATGGCCGCCAGCGCTTCCAGACGTGGATCCGGCATCGGCACGATGCCGCTGTTCGGCTCGATGGTGCAGAAGGGGAAGTTCTCCGCCGCGATACCGGATTTGGTCAGGGCGTTGAACAGGGTGGACTTGCCGACGTTAGGCAGGCCGACGATGCCGCAATTGAATCCCATGGTGTTTCCCCTCGGGTAAAAGTCAGGCCTTCTGGCTGTGCAGGTTTTTCATCGCGCGGTTCCATTCCCCGGCGAGGATATCCGGCAGCACGCCGAGGGCAAAGTCGATGCTGGCATCGAGTTTTTCCTGTTCGGCGCGTGGCGCACGACCCAGGACGAAATTTGAAACCATACTGGCAACGCCCGGGTGGCCGATGCCAAGCCGCAGACGGTAGAACGTATTCTGATTGCCCAGTTGCGCAATGATGTCGCGCAACCCGTTGTGACCGCCATGGCCGCCGCCCTGCTTGAGCTTGGCAACGCCCGGAGGCAAGTCGAGTTCGTCATGCGCCACGAGGATTTCTTCAGGCTTGATGCGGAAGAAACCGGCGAGTGCCGCCACGGCCTGGCCGCTGCGGTTCATGTAGGTGGTGGGAATCAGCAGACGAACATCCTGACCCTGATGCGAGTAGCGCCCGGTCAGGCCGAAATATTTGCGATCGGCCACGAGATTCACATTCTGTGCGTGGGCGATGCGCTCAACAAAAAGGGCCCCTGCGTTATGCCGGGTCTGTTCGTATTCAGCGCCTGGATTTCCCAGGCCAACGATCAGTTTGATGGCAGTCACGATAGGGGCCCTTCCTTGGAGTGGTGGATAACATCGCCGCGATCGGGGAAAGCGGCGAAAGTGGACGAAAAATGCTCATTTACCATGGATGTAAACTCCGCGTTCTCGCCCGCTTTCTCGCTACGTTCCAGTCCGCGATGTTACTTGCTCACTCCGGCATGACAGAGTGAATTACTCTGCTTCGCCTTCTTCGGCAGGTTCTGCAGCAACACGTGGAGCGTGGACGTTGGCAACAGCCTTGTCATCGCCGTGTGCCAGAGCAACGAACTCAACACCTTTAGGAGCTTTGAGGTCCGACAGGTGAATGATGGTGCCGATTTCTGCTTTCGACAGATCGACTTCGATGAACTCAGGCAGATCTTTTGGCAGGCAGGTCACTTCGATTTCAGCAACAACGTGCGAAACTTCGCCGCCTTTCTTCACTGGAGCTTCTTCGCCAACAAAGTGTACAGGCACGATGGCGGTCAGTTTCTGGCCGGCAACAACGCGTACGAAGTCAGCGTGCATCACGTGGCCTTTGGCCGGGTGACGCTGCAGCGCCTTGATGATGACGTTCTGCTTGGTGCCACCAACGTTCAGCTCGATGATGTGGCTGTAAGCCGCTTCGTTTTCGAGCAGTTTGGCAACTTCTTTGGCCAGCATGCTGATGGATTCAGGGGCTTTGTCGCCACCGTAAACAACAGCTGGAACCAGAGCGGCGAGACGACGCAGGCGGCGGCTCGCACCTTTCCCCAGGTCGGAACGCACTTCAGCATTCAGAGTAAAATCGTTCATTTTGTATCTCCAAAATAGCCATGACCGAGTGGCGTTTGCGACCAGCGCCGAACACGGTATGGGCAAAAAAGCCCCGCCCCGACAGGAATGCCGGGGCGGGGCGCTTTTCGTCAACGAGACATTTCGCGAAGGGCAGGGCCCTTAACGGAACATCGCGCTGATCGATTCTTCATTGCTGATGCGGCGAACCGCTTCGGCAACAACCGGTGCGATATCCAGTTGACGGATACGTGCACAGGCTTGTGCTGCAGCGGACAGCGGGATGGTGTTAGTGACCACCAGCTCGTCCAGCACGGAATTTTCGATATTCTCGATGGCCCGGCCCGACAGCACAGGGTGTGTGCAGTAGGCAAAGACCTTGGCTGCGCCATGCTCTTTCAGGGCCTTGGCCGCGTGGCACAGGGTGCCGGCGGTATCGACCATGTCATCGACCAGAATACAGGTACGCCCTTCGACATCACCGATGATATGCATCACTTCAGAGTGATTGGCTTTCTCACGGCGTTTGTCGATGATCCCGAGATCGACGCCCAGCGACTTGGCAACAGCCCGTGCACGCACGACGCCACCAATGTCCGGGGACACGATCATCAGGTTTTCGAAGCGCTGATCTTCGATGTCATCCACCAGAACCGGGGAGCCGTAGATGTTATCTACCGGAATATCGAAGAAGCCCTGAATCTGGTCAGCATGCAGATCAACCGTGAGAACACGGTCGATGCCGACTACGGTAAGCATGTCAGCAACGACTTTCGCGCTGATAGCCACACGTGCGGAACGCGGACGGCGATCCTGACGGGCATAACCAAAATAAGGAATAACAGCAGTGATACGAGTAGCTGAGGAGCGGCGGAAGGCATCAGCCATCACTACCAGTTCCATCAGGTTATCGTTGGTCGGAGCGCAGGTCGGCTGAATAATGAAGACGTCTTTACCGCGAACGTTTTCATTGATCTCGGCTGTGATTTCGCCGTCGGAAAACTTGCCGACAGAGATGTCACCGAGAGGGATATGCAGCTGACGTACGACACGCCGAGCCAGATCGGGGTTGGCATTCCCCGTAAAGACCATCATCTTGGACACGCGCAGTACCTAGAGGCTGAGGGTAACCTGGATGAGTAGAGAAAATGGCAGGGGCGGCTGGATTCGAACCAACGCATGGCAGGATCAAAACCTGCTGCCTTACCGCTTGGCGACGCCCCTGTATCTGTTGCTTTCAAGTGCCGGGCACTTGATTCCTTTAGAGCAGACTTTGCAGCTTGCGATGCAACATCGAAACGTTGCTTCCTTTCGCTACAAACCCTGTAAGGGTCTCTGTCAGAAGGGCCGAGACTTTATCAGCTTCAGCTTTGCTTGGGAAGCCCCCAAACACACAACTTCCAGTTCCGGTGAGCTTTGCTTCGGTAAATTTACCTAACAAATCCAATGCGTTACGTACCTCTGGATAACGCCTTGCGACCACCGGCAAGCAGTCATTTCGACTGTTTCCCTCGGGAACGGGGCGCACTTTAATGGGCGGTGTGTTACGTGTCAACAAAGGATCGGAAAAAATTTCTGCCGTACTAACAGCGACTTGCGGCACGAGCACCAGATACCACGGTTCTTCGGGGTCGACCGGGGTCAGTTTCTCGCCAACACCCTCGGCAAATGCCGCATGGCCACGGACGAACACTGGTACGTCGGCACCGAGTGACAGGCCCAGTTCCTCCAGGCGATCTTCATCCCAGCCCAGTTGCCACAAATGGTTGAGTCCGAGCAACGTTGTCGCCGCATTTGAACTGCCGCCACCGATGCCGCCGCCCATGGGCAGGACTTTGTCGATCCAGATGTCGATACCGAGCGCGCAGCCGGATTGTTGTTGCAACATCTTCGCCGCGCGCACGATCAGGTTGCTGTCGTGGGGCACGCCGGCGAACTCGGTGTGCAGCTGAATCACGCCGTCATCGCGCACGGCGAAAGTGATTTCATCGCCATAATCGAGGAACTGAAACAGCGTCTGCAATTCGTGATAACCGTCTTCACGGCGACCGAGAATGTGCAGCATCAAGTTGAGTTTGGCCGGCGAGGGCAGGGTCAGGCGTGCAGCGGTCATGCTTTATTGCCCCAACTTGCGCGGTTGCCAGGTTTTGATCACCAGCGTCACGTCAAGGTCGGTGCCGTGCAGCTTGATGCGCTCGGGCAGCCAATAACCATTCTGTTCGGTGTAGGCGGTGTATTCGACTTTCCAGCCGTCCTGCTCAAGGCTGGCCAGACGGCTGTCGGCGTCCAGATTCAAGCGACTCTTGCTTTCCGGGGCTGGCAGGCCGCGAACCCACCAGGCCAGATTCGACACCGGCAGTTTCCAGCCCAGCTGTTCTTCGAGCAGGGCTTCAGGAGATTGCGATTCGTAGCGGCCCTGGTTGGCGACTTCCAGTGATACTTTGCCCGGACGCCCGGTCAGGCGCGCCGCGCCACGACCCAGCGGGCCGGACAGGCGAATGTCGTAGTAGTCCTGACGCTGCAGCCAGAACAGCGTGCCGCTGCCGGAATCTTTCGGCGCGCGGATGCCGATCTTGCCGTCGATCTGCCAGCCATCAAGGCCGGTCAGTTGCTGTTTATTCGCCGCCCACTGGGCCGGGCTGCCGTGGCCCTCGACCGATTCGCGAGTGCCGAAACCCGAACAGCCGGCGAGCAGGGCGATGAAGCTGAAAACAATAACGTGGCGCAAAAACATGGGTTAAAGAGTCTCGGATCCGGTCAGGCGCTTGATGGTGCTGCGCAGAATGGTGCTGTCGGGCTGATCCTTGAGGAACTTGCCCCACACTTGTTTGGCTTCGCGTTGATTGCCCTTGGCCCAGAGGACTTCGCCAAGGTGCGCGGCGACTTCGTGGTCAGGGAAACGCTCGAGCGCCTGGCGCAGGTATTTCTCCGCGTCGTCCAGATTGCCCAGGCGATAGTTCACCCAGCCTAGGCTGTCGAGAACTGCCGGGTCTTCCGGATTGATCTGGTGCGCCTGCTCGATCAGGGTTTTCGCTTCGGCGTAACGGGTAGTGCGGTCGGACAGGGTGTAGCCCAGCGCATTCAGCGCCATGGCATTGTCCGGATCGCGCTTGATGATCAGGCGCAGGTCTTTCTCCATTTGCGCCAGATCATTGCGTTTTTCCGCGAGCATGGCGCGGGTGTAGAGCAGATTGAGATCGTCCGGGTATTTCTGCAGCGCTTGTTGCAGAACCTTCCAGGCCTTGTCGTCCTGTTTGTTGGCCGACAGGGTTTCCGATTCGATCAGATACAGCTGGATCGCGTAATCGGGCTGCTCGTCACGCTCGGCGGCCAGCTTGCTCTGCGCTTCGGCGGTCTTGCCGTTGCTCATCAGGATATCGGCCTGACGCAGCTGTGCCGGCAGATAGTCATTGCCCGGACCGACCTGGGCGTATTCGATGAGCGCGCCTTGTGGGTCATTGCGCTCTTCGGCAATCCGGCCGAGGTTCAGATGCGCTGAATCGACGTGGCTTTCGCGAGCGATCAGGTCTTCCAGATAACCCTTGGCCTCATCCCACGCCTTGGCTTCCAGGCACACCAGCGCCAGCGAATAACGCAGTTCATCGTCTTCCGGGTATTGCTGAACGAGCGTGGAGAATTCGGCCTTGGCGTCGTCCATGCGGTCCTGTTCGACCAGCATGCGCGCGTAAGTCAGGCGCAGGCGTTTGTCTTCCGGGTATTTCCTGATGCTTTTCTGCAACAGCGGCAGCGCTTCGTCGCCACGATTGAGCAATTGAAGCAGGCGCGCACGCAGCAGGATCGGTGCGATCTCGCCATCTTCCGGAGGATTGTCTTCAAGCAGAGTCAGCGCACCTTGATTGTCGCCGTCTTGCTGGAGCAGCAGAGCCTTGCCGAAAATCAGCTGATTGTTGTTCGGGTGGCGCTCAAGCAAACGGTCGAAGCTTTTCATCAGGCCGTTGCGGGTTTCCTGATCGGTGTCGGCGGCCGACAGCGCGAGGAAATCGAAATGGGTGTCGCCCTTGCCCTGCAGGACTTTCTCCATGTAGACCATGGAGTCGTCGTAACGCCCGGCGCGGGCCAGTTGCACGGCAGCGGCGCGTTGCGCTTCGAGATCATCCGGAGCGTTGCGCGCCCAGATCAGCGCGGTGTCGAGGGCCGGTTGATCGGCGCCCAGATATTCGGCGATGCGGAACGCACGCTCGGAAACGCCCGGATCCTGGGTGTTGATGGCCTGGGTCACGTAATTGTCCAAGGCAATGTCGAAACGATTGCGCTGGCCGGCGAGTTCGGCGCTCAGCAGACTGAACACGGTTTCCTCGCTGAACGAGCCGTAAACCTTGGGCTTTTCAGGTGCGGGCGTGGTGTCTTCGACCGGCGGGGTGCCGTCCGGCGCAACGGGCGCCATGGCCTGGCAGCCGCTGAGGAAGACAAAAGCGAGGAGCAACGCGGAAGATCTATTCATATAGGAAGAGGACGACTAACCTGCGGTCGGATCATCATGACACAAGCCTTCGGCCAAACATAACCGAGACTCAATTGTGGCCATTATAGGGGCTGACGATTGGGACAATAGTCAGCGGTAGTTGTTCTGAATCTTTCGAAGTAGGACAATTGCCGGCTTCACGTCACCACCAGCGACCTTGAATGGCCTTCCTTGCACTCGGTATTAACCACAAGACTGCTTCAGTAGACGTCCGCGAGCGCGTGGCCTTTACCCCTGAGCAGCTGGTGGAGGCCTTGCAGCAGCTCTGCCGACTGACCGACAGCCGCGAAGCCGCGATCCTCTCCACCTGCAATCGCAGTGAGCTTTATATAGAACAGGATCAGCTGTCGGCCGATGTCGTGCTGCGCTGGCTGGCCGATTATCACCATCTGAGCCTCGACGAGCTGCGCGCCAGTGCCTATGTGCATGAAGACGATGCGGCTGTTCGTCACATGATGCGCGTCGCCTCCGGGCTCGACTCGCTGGTGCTGGGCGAACCGCAGATTCTCGGTCAGATGAAATCGGCCTACGCCGTGGCCCGCGAGGCCGGTACCATCGGTCCGCTGCTGGGGCGGCTGTTTCAGGCGACGTTCAATGCCGCCAAGCAAGTGCGTACCGATACCGCGATCGGCGAGAACCCGGTGTCGGTGGCGTTTGCCGCAGTGAGCCTGGCGAAACAGATTTTCAGCGATCTGCAACGCAGCCAGGCGCTGCTGATCGGTGCCGGCGAGACGATTACGCTGGTCGCGCGCCATTTGCATGAGCTGGGGGTCAAGCGCATCGTCGTCGCCAACCGCACGCTGGAGCGCGCCAGTCAGTTGGCCGAGCAGTTCGGCGCTCACGCGGTGCTGCTCTCGGACATCCCGGCGGAACTGGTGCGCAGCGACATCGTCATCAGTTCGACCGCCAGTCAGCTGCCGATCCTCGGCAAGGGCGCGGTGGAAAGTGCGCTGAAGCTGCGCAAGCACAAGCCGATCTTCATGGTCGACATCGCGGTACCACGAGATATCGAGCCAGAAGTCGGCGAGTTGGACGACGTTTACCTGTACAGCGTCGACGATCTCCACGAAGTGGTCGCCGAGAACCTCAAGAGCCGCCAGGGCGCTGCGCAAGCGGCGGAGGAGATGGTCTCGGTCGGCGCCGACGATTTCATGGTGCGCTTGCGCGAACTGGCGGCAGTCGATGTGCTCAAGGCCTATCGTCAACAGAGCGAGCGCTTGCGTGACGAGGAATTGCAAAAAGCCCTGCGTCTGCTGGCCAACGGCGGCAACGCCGAAGACGTTCTCGGGCAACTGGCCCGTGGCCTGACCAACAAACTCTTGCATGCGCCCAGCGTGCAGTTGAAAAAGCTGTCTGCCGAAGGCCGCCTCGATGCGCTGGCCATGGCCCAGGAACTCTTTGCCCTTGAGGGCTCACCGGATAGTTTTTCGGATAAAAAACCGCAATGAAAGCGTCACTGCTCAACAAGCTGGACATTCTCCAGGACCGTTTCGAGGAACTGACCGCGCTGCTCGGCGACGGTGAAGTCATTGCCGATCAGGCCAAATTCCGCGCCTATTCCAAGGAATACGCCGAACTCGAGCCGGTAGTGGCCGCCTATAAAAAGCTGCTCGGCGTACAAAGCGATCTTGAAGGCGCGCAGGCGCTGCTCAAGGACAACGACCCGGACATGCGCGAAATGGCCGTGGAAGAAGTTCGCGAAGCCAAGGAGTTGCTGGTCACGCTGGAGTCCGATCTGCAGCGCATGCTGCTGCCTAAAGATCCGAATGACGGCCGCAACGTCTTCCTCGAAATCCGCGCCGGCACCGGTGGCGACGAGGCGGCGATCTTCTCCGGCGACCTGTTCCGCATGTACTCGCGTTATGCCGAGCGGCGTGGCTGGCGCGTCGAGATCCTCTCGGAAAACGAAGGCGAACACGGTGGCTATAAAGAAGTCATCGCGCGCATTGAAGGCGACAACGTTTACGGCAAGCTGAAATTCGAGTCCGGCGCGCACCGCGTCCAGCGTGTACCTGCCACCGAATCTCAGGGCCGGATCCACACCTCGGCCTGCACCGTGGCAGTGTTGCCGGAGCCGGACGAGCGCGAAGCGATCGAGATCAACCCGGCGGATCTGCGTGTCGATACTTACCGTTCCTCTGGCGCTGGTGGTCAGCACGTCAACACCACCGATTCGGCGATCCGCATCACCCACATCCCGACCGGTACTGTCGTCGAATGCCAAGAGGAGCGCTCCCAGCACAAGAACCGCGCCCGGGCGATGGCGTGGCTGTCGGCCAAGCTCAACGATCAGCAAAACGCTGCGGCGGCCAACGCGATTGCCAGTGAGCGCAAGTTGCTGGTCGGCTCCGGTGATCGTTCCGAGCGCATCCGCACCTACAACTACGCTCAGGGCCGGGTCACCGACCATCGCGTCAACCTGACCCTGTATTCCCTGGATGAAATTCTCGCCGGTGGCGTCGAAGCCGTGATCGAGCCGCTGCTGGCCGAATATCAGGCTGACCAACTCGCAGCGATAGGTGAATAAATGACCATCATCGCCAGCCTGTTGCGCGCTGCCGAGTTGCCGGACTCGCCGACTGCGCGTCTGGACGCTGAATTGCTTCTCGCCGCCGCACTGGGCAAGTCGCGCAGCTTCCTGCATACCTGGCCCGAGCGCATCGTGCCGAGCGAGGCTGCGCTGACCTTTGCCGAATATCTGCAACGCCGCCGCAGTGGCGAGCCGGTGGCTTACATTCTGGGCCAGCAGGGCTTCTGGAAACTCGATCTGGAAGTCGCGCCGCACACGCTGATCCCGCGTCCCGATACAGAACTTTTGGTAGAGGCAGCCCTTGAGCTGCTGCCGGCAACCCCGGCCAAGGTCCTCGACTTGGGCACCGGCAGTGGCGCGATTGCTTTGGCTTTGGCCAGCGAACGCCCGGCGTGGAAAGTCACTGCCGTGGATCGTGTGCTTGAAGCCGTGGCCCTGGCCGAACGCAATCGCCAGCGTCTGCACCTGAACAACGCTACGGTGCTGAACAGCCATTGGTTCAGCGCACTTGCAGGCCAGCGCTTTCAACTGATCATCAGCAACCCGCCGTACATTGCCGCCGCCGATCCGCATCTGGTCGAGGGCGATGTACGCTTCGAACCGGCCAGTGCGCTGGTCGCCGGTGAAGATGGCCTCGACGATCTGCGCCTGATTGTTGCGCAGGCGCCGGAACATCTTGAGGCCGGGGGATGGCTGATGCTCGAACACGGCTATGATCAGGCCGAAGCCGTACGTGATCTGCTGCTTACTCGTGGCTTTGAAGAAGTCCACAGCCGCACCGATCTGGGCGGCCATCAACGCATCAGTCTGGGGCGCCTGCCGTGCTGAATGATCAGGAATTGCTGCGCTACAGCCGGCAGATTCTGCTGCAACACATCGACATCGACGGGCAACTGAAGCTCAAAGACAGCCGCGTGCTGATCGTTGGCCTCGGCGGCCTCGGCGCGCCAGTGGCGCTGTATCTGGCAGCAGCGGGCGTTGGCGAATTGCATCTGGCGGATTTCGACACGGTCGATCTGACCAACCTGCAACGGCAGATCATTCACGACACCGACAGCGTCGGCATGTCCAAGGTCGACTCGGCGCTCAAGCGCCTGGGCGCGATCAATCCCGAGATTCAACTGGTCGCCCATCGTCAGGCGCTGGACGCCGATTCCCTCGCCGCAGTGGTGGCGGCGGTGGATCTGGTGCTCGATTGCTCGGACAACTTCTCTACCCGTGAGGCGGTCAACGCCGCCTGTGTTGCCGCGCGCAAGCCCTTGGTCAGCGGTGCGGCAATTCGTCTGGAAGGGCAGCTGTCGGTGTTCGATCCACGGCGTGCCGAGAGCCCTTGCTACCACTGCCTTTACGGGCACGGCAGCGAAGCCGAACTGACGTGCAGCGAGGCTGGCGTGGTCGGACCATTGGTCGGTCTGGTCGGCAGTTTGCAGGCGCTGGAAGCGTTGAAGGTGCTGGTCGGCTTTGGTGAACCATTGGTGGGGCGACTGTTGTTGATCGACGCCTTGGGCTCGCGATTCCGTGAGCTGCGGGTCAAGCGCGATCCGGGCTGCAGCGTCTGTGGCGCCCGCCATGCGTGAAGCGCCGATCGGCGTGTTCGATTCCGGGGTCGGCGGCTTGTCGGTCCTCGGCGAAATCCAGCGCTTGCTGCCCAACGAATCGCTGCTTTATGTCGCCGATTGCGGGAACATTCCTTACGGCGAGAAAACCCCGGAATTCATCCGCGAGCGTTGCAGCGTGATGGCCGGGTTTTTTCGCGAGCAGGGGGCCAAAGCTTTGGTGCTGGCGTGCAATACCGCGACCGTGGCGGGGGTTGCCGATCTGCGTCGCGATTTCCCCGACTGGCCGATTGTCGGCATGGAACCGGCGGTCAAACCGGCCGCAGCGGCCACACGAAGCGGCGTGGTTGGCGTCCTGGCCACGACCGGCACATTGCAGAGCGCGAAGTTTGCCGCGTTGCTCGATCGCTTCGCGGCTGACATAAAAGTCATCACCCAGCCCTGTCCGGGACTGGTCGAACTGATCGAAACGGGTGATCTGCACAGCGCCGAATTACGCACTTTATTGCAAGGTTACGTCGCTCCATTGCTGGCGCAAAACTGCGACACGATCATTCTTGGCTGTACCCATTATCCCTTCCTCAAGCCGCTACTCAGGTCGATGATCGCCGACGATGTCAGCCTGATCGATACCGGAGATGCCGTGGCCCGGCAGTTGCAACGCTTGCTCGCCGAGCGTGATCTGCTGGCGCAACGTCCGAGCCAGCCGGTGAAGTTCTGGACCAGCGGCGATCCGCAATCTCTCAGAAAAATCCTACCGTTGCTGGGCCAAACTGCGTCGAATGTGCAAAACTTCGACTTGTAAAAAAAATGTGAAATAACTAAAAAAACGCTGAACTTCTGACCAAGCGCGGATTTCTATAGCGACAGCAGCAACTAAAAACCAAACGATCGTTCCGGAAAAGGAAGTTTCAAAGTGAAGCGACTATTCTGCTTGGCCGCGATTGCGGCCGCACTGATGGGGCAAAGCATTACTGCACAAGCCGCTGGCGTTGAATTCGCCGTCGGCGGTACCAGCGATTCGACAATGACGTATCGCTTAGGCATGAATTTCGACTGGGACAAGAGCTGGCTGCAGAGCGACGTGGGTCGCCTGACCGGCTACTGGAGCGGTGCCTACACGTACTGGGAAGGTGACAAGACCTCCAGCAACAACAGCCTGTCGTTCTCGCCTGTATTCGTTTACGAGTTTGCCGGTCAGTCGGTCAAGCCATACGTGGAAGCGGGTATCGGCGTGGCGTTCTTCTCCAACACCGAATACGAAAGCAACAACCTGGGCGGCTCCTTCCAGTTTGAAGACCGCATCGGTGTCGGCCTGCGTTTCAACGGCGGCCACGAAGTCGGCATCCGCGCCACGCACTACTCCAACGCCGGCCTGTCCAGCGACAACGATGGTGTAGAAAGCTACGCGCTGCATTACACAATGCCGCTGTAATCCGCCTACGCGGAACCAACGTGGGAGCGAGCCTGCTCGCGAAAGCAGAGTGTCAGTCAATTCAAATGGTGGCTGACACACCGCCTTCGCGAGCAGGCTCGCTCCCACAGTTGTTTCTGCGCCGTCAAAGAAATCAGCGGTAGGCTGTAGCAATTCCCCGGCGCTCTTCGATGCACTCCGGCGCGCCCATTTCAAACTCGCGGCAAATCAGCGGGCGTCGTTCATAGATCGTGCACATCATGCTGTCGCGATCCAGTGCCGCGCACCAGCCGTCGTCCAGACGCAGCATCACTTCGCCGCCCCATTCATCGGTATCGATAAAGCGATCAGGCACGCCGGTGTCGGTGATCAGCATCACTTCGAGCTGGCAGCAGCACGCCGCACAGGTCGAGCAGGTGACCGCCGGTTCGGCGATTTGGGTGTGTGGGATGGTTTTCATCGTGGCAGTGTAAGGCAGTGATCGCCGTGGGTGTGAAAGCGCTGACGGACGCTCACGGCGCCAGACGCCGCGCCATCAAGTGCAACAGCGGGAACAGCCCTGCCCAGAGCAGTCCGATGACGATCAGCGTCGACACTTCGCCGTAAGGGAAATGCACGCCGGCCAGGCGTCCGCCACCGTAGTACGACAACGCCCCGCCCACCGCGCCAAGTCCGCTGGCCAGCCACCATGGCCGCGCGCTCCAGGCCAGGCAGTGGCGCAACGTGGTGGCGAGCAGTGCCCATAGCAGCATCAGCCACAGCGGAATCAGCGGCGAGGCGTCTGCAAAGCGGAACACGCCGAGATAACGCAGAACACTGTCCACCGCCGTGCCGACAATCACCACGCACAGTATCAAACGACCTTCCGCCGCCCAACTGCTGATCCAGCGCAGATGAATCACCAGCGCCGCCAGTGCCAGCAACAGCCATAAACTGTTGCCGCCGAGCACGCAGGCCAGCCAGCCGAGCTGAAACAGCACGGCATTGGCGATTCGCTCACGCATCGAAGCGTCCGAGCAGCGGCGCGGTCATCGCCGCCGGTTTGGCCAGCAGCAATTGCGCGGTGCCGATGGTGCGTTCGAGGAACCCGCCCTCGCAATAGCACAGGTAAAACTCCCACAAACGCAGGAAATAATCGTCGTAGCCCAGCTCGCTCAGGCGACCATGGGCGAGGCGAAAGTTCTCGTGCCACAGGCGCAGTGTCTTGGCGTAATGCAGGCCGAAATCTTCCATGTGCAGCAGGTTCATGTCGGTTTCGCGGCCGACCACATCGAGCATCTTGTGCACCGAGGGCAGGGCGCCGCCGGGGAAGATGTAGCGCTGGATGAAGTCGACGCTGCGCTTGGCCTGTTCGTAGCGTTGTTCGCGAATGGTGATCGCCTGGAGCAGCATCAGGCCGTTGCTTTTGAGCAACTGCGCGCATTGCTTGAAGTAGGTCGGCAGGAACCGATGGCCGACCGCCTCGATCATCTCGATCGATACCAGTTTGTCGTACTCGCCGCTGAGGTCGCGGTAGTCCTTGAGCAGCAGGGTGACGCGATCCTGCAAGCCGAGTTGTTCGATGCGCTTGGCAGTGAACGCGAACTGCTCTTTCGACAGCGTCGTAGTGGTCACGCGGCAACCGTAATGCTGCGCTGCGTAAAGGGCCATGCTGCCCCAACCGGTGCCGATTTCCAGCAGGTGGTCGCTGGGTTTGAGCGCGAGTTTCTGGCAGATGCGTTCAAGTTTGTTCAATTGCGCCTGTTCCAGGGTGTCGCTCGGCGAAAGGAACTGGGCGGCGGAATACATCATGGTCGGGTCGAGAAACTGTTCGAACAGTTCATTGCCGAGGTCGTAGTGCGCGGCGATGTTTTTCTGCGAACCCTTGCGCGTGTTGCGATTGAGCCAGTGCAGGCCTTGCACGAAGGGCCGGCCCAGACGCGCCAGGCCACCTTCCATGGCATCGAGTACATCGAGATTGCTGACGAACACGCGCACCACAGCAGTCAGGTCCGGCGAACTCCAATAGCCGTGGATGAATGCTTCGCCGGCGCCGATCGAGCCGCTACTGGCGACCATGCCCCACAGGGCCGGGTCGAGTACATGGACTTCGCCGAGCAGAGCACTGCCCGGGGTGCCGAAAAGCATTTGTTCGCCATCCTCGACGACCATCAATTGTCCGTGTTTGAGCTGGGCCAATTGGCGCAACACGCCACGGCGCAGCAGCGAGCCGGTCAAACCGTTGGTGCTGAAGCGACCGAGCGGCAGGCTAGAGGATTTCATGGTGCGGCTCCTTCGGAGGCACAGTGGCGGTTTTAAAGCTGCCGTCGGCAGCCTGGTGAGGGAAGATCGGCGCGCGCTTGAGCAGCAGTCGCAGTGCTTGCCAATAAATCGCCAGAGCGGTTTTTGCGGTCATCCACGGGAAGCGCCGCAGATAGCGATGCAGGCTGCGACGATCGAGCGGTTCGCGGCGCAGATTCAGTGTGGCGTCGAACAGTTTCTCGCTGCCCTGCCAATCGGCCATGTGCACACCCAGGCTTTGCGCGGCCGGGCTGAAGCTCATGCGGTATTCGAGGTCACGGGGCAGAAACGGCGAGACGTGAAACGCCTTGGCTACAGCAAAATGTTGGTGGAAATCCACCAGACTGGTCGGCGTCTGCGCCGGCAACACGTAATGAAAACGCTCGCGCCATGGCGTATTGGTGACTTCACAAACGATCGCCGCGAGTTGTCCGTCGGCTTCATGGCAGTAGAAGAAGCTCACCGGATTGAACGACAGCCCCCAACTGCGCGGCTGGGTCAGCAGGCATACCGCGCCTTGTGGTTCATGACCGATGGCTGCACCGACCTGCTGGCGCACCGCGTCGATCAGGCGCATGCCCTTGCCGGTGAAGGCTTTCAGGTAATCGGTTTCGCGAAACGAGAACGGCGCAAAGCGGCTGCGCCCCGCCAGCGGCGACAAGGCCAGCACGGCATCCTGTTCGCTCAGGTCGAGATAGAGCAGGCCGATGCGGTAGCGGAATTCGTGGCGGCGCGGCGCAAAACGTCGGTGGCCGATGACGCCGCTGTACAGAGCGCTGTTCACAGGGTTTCACCGAACGCGGCGGCTACGCGCAGCCCGCTGACCACGCCATCTTCATGAAAACCGTTGGCCCAGTAGGCGCCGCAATAATGCGTGTGCTGCTCGCCATCGAGTTCGCCCCAGCGGTTTTGCGCGGCTGCGGCGGCCAAGGTGTATTGCGGGTGAGCGTAGGTGTAGCGGGCCAGTACCTTGTCCGGGCTGATGCCGGCGGTCTGGTTGAGGCTGACGCAGAACGTAGTGTCGCTTTCGATGCCCTGCAGGATGTTCATGTTGTAGGTGACCGCCGCGCGCGTATGGCCGGCGCCCCCGAGGCGATAATTCCAGCTGGCCCAGGCCAGTTTGCGCGTCGGCAGCAGGCGCGTGTCGGTGTGCAGCACGACATCGTTGTCGGCGTAGAGCAGGGCGCCGAGAATCGAGCGCTCGGCGTCGCTCGGGTTGGCCAGCAGGTTCAGCGCCTGATCGCTATGACAGGCGAACACCACTTTGTCGAAATGTTCGAGGCCGGCCGGGCTGTGGATAACCACGCCGTGCTGGTTGCGCTCGACGCGGCTGACCGGGCAGTTCAGGCGAATCCTGTCGCTGAACGAAGCGGTCAGCGGCGCGATATACGCACTGGAACCGCCTTCAATGACCTGCCACTGCGGCCGATCACTGACCGACAACAGGCCATGATTCTTGAAAAAACGCAGGAAAAACTGCAGCGGGAAATTGAGCATTTCCGCCATCGGCATCGACCAGATCGCCGCGCCCATCGGCACGATGTAGTGCAGGATGAAGCGCTCGCCGTAGCCGCCGGCCTTGAGGTAATCATCGAGCGTGGTATCGGCGGCGATGCGCAGTTCCACCAGGTCGCGCTGGGCTTCTTTGTTGAAGCGCAGAATGTCGCGCAGCATGCCCCAGAACCCGGGCGACAACAGATTGCTGCGCTGGGCGAACAGGCTGTTGAGGTTGTTGCCGTTGTACTCGACGCCGGTGTCCGGGTCGGTTACCGAAAAGCTCATTTCGGTCGGCTTGAACGCCACGCCGAGCTGGTTGAGCAAGCGAATGAAGTTCGGGTAGGTCCAGTCGTTGAACACGATGAAACCGGTGTCGATGGCGAACGATTGCCCAGCCACGCTGACCGGCACGGTGTGGGTATGCCCGCCGACCCAGTCACTCGCTTCGAACACGGTGATGTCGTGGCGGCGGTTCAGCAGGTAGGCGCAGGTGAGCCCGGCTATACCGCTGCCAATTACGGCGATTTTCATATCGGGTCCCGCTGCGGTGGGTTCTTGCGCACCATGCGTTTGCCGATCGCCAATTGCGCGCGGGCGGGCAGCTTGGACAGCGGCCACAGCGCGGCCATGAACAGCCCCGGGAAGGCAATTTCCAGCGGACGGTCCTTGAGTTTGGCGAAGATGTGCCGCGCCGCTTTATCCGCAGGCCAGCTCAGCGGCATCGGGAAATCGTTCCTCTCGGTCAGCGGCGTTTCGACAAAACCCGGGCTGATGATGGTGACTTCAATGCCTTCATCCGCCAGATCGATGCGCAGCGATTCGAACAGGTAACGCAGCCCGGCCTTCGATGCGCCATAGGCTTCGGCCCGTGGCAGTGGCAGGTAAGTCACCGAGCTGGCCATGCCGACCAGATGCGGCGCGGTGCCTTTGCGCAACAGCGGCAGAGCGGCTTCGATGCAATAGCTGCTGGCGAGCAGATTGGTGCGCACCACGTGCTCGATGATCGACGAATCGAACTGGCGCGCGTCGACATATTCACAGGTGCCGGCGTTGAGAATCACGCTGTCCAGCGATCCCCAGGCCTCGGCGATCTGCTCACCGATTTCGCGCACGGTCTGACTGTTGGTCAGATCGCCGGGCACCACCAGCACCTGGCCCGGATAACGCTGGGACAAGACCTTGAGCGGCGCGGCCGAGCGCGAGCTGACCGCCAGGTGCGCGCCGCTTTTCAGAATGTCCTCACACAAGGCTGCACCGATGCCACTGCTGGCCCCGGTCAACCAATACCGCCGTGGAGGTGTACGACTCATCCCATTCTCCTTTTCAGCCAGGCAATCACCCGGCCCAATATTGGCAAGTGTTCATACAGCAGCGCCCCGGCATCGAAATAATCCCGATGGCGATAAACCTTGTCGCGCCAGAGCAGGTGCGAGCAGCCACCGACCCTGATTTCCCGACCGTTGGCCAGGCGCGGATGGCGATAACTCATGACCCAGCGCAGGTAACCCTCACCTTCGCGGATCTGGTCGAAACCATGAAAATCGAAACGCAGATCGCTGACGTTGGCGTACAGCTCGCTGAAGTAATCCTGCAGTTGTGCCAGGCCCTGAACTTCGTGCAGCGGATCGGTGAAATGAATGTCGTCGCTGTACAGCTCGCCGAGGCGATACAGGTTGTCTTTGTTCAACCCGCAAAACTCGCGGGCGAAGCTGCGCAGGAATTCACTCATCGCTGCCGCCCACAGGCTGGCGCGACGGCAGGTTCTTGAACGCCGTCAGCGCACGCTCGCGTGAAGTGCTGAGGTTGACGATCGGCGCCGGATAACCGGCCACGCCGAACAGTCCTCCGGCTGCCGCCGGATTGTGCACTTCCTTCTTGTTGAGCCCGGCCAGTTCCGGCAACCAGTGCTTGATGAACACGCCTTCGGCATCGAATTTTTCCGACTGGCTCAACGGGTTGAAGATACGGAAGTACGGCGCCGAGTCGGTGCCGGTCGATGAGCTCCACTGCCAGCCACCGTTGTTGGCCGCCAGGTCGCCGTCGATCAGGTGGCGCATGAAAAAGCGTTCGCCCTCGCGCCAGTCGATCAGCAGGTTTTTGGTCAGGAACATCGCTACGACCATGCGCAGGCGATTGTGCATCCAGCCGGTTTCCAGCAGTTGACGCATCGCCGCGTCGATGATCGGCAGCCCGGTGCGTGCCTCCTGCCAGGCCTTGAGTTCTTCCGGCGCATCGCGCCAGGCCAGCGCTTCGGTTTCCGGGCGGAAGGCGCGATGCCGAGAGACGCGTGGGTAGCCGACCAGAATATGTTTATAGAACTCGCGCCACAGCAGCTCGTTGATCCAGGTCACTGCGCCGACCTTGCCGCTTTCGAACTCGCCCTGATTGCTTTGCAGTGCAGCGTGCAGGCACTGGCGTGGCGAGATCACGCCGGCGGCAAGATACGCCGACAATTGGCTGGTGCCAGGTTTGGCCGGGAAATCGCGTTCACTGCGGTAGTAGTCGATCTGCGCGTCGGTGAAGGTATCGAGGCGGCGTCGCGCCTCTTGCTCGCCGGCCGGCCACAGGGCGCGCAGGGATTCGCTCGGTGTGGCGAAACCTTTTACCGCCTCCGGAATTGCATCGCTGGCGATATCCAGCGCGGCCTGCTTGCCGGGTGCCTTGACCAGTGCCGGCATCGAGCGATGCAGGCGTTCGTAGCAGACTTTGCGAAACTGACTGAACACCTGGAAGTAGGTGCCGGTCTTGGTCAGCACTGTGCCGGGTTTTAACAGCAACTGATCCAGGTAACTGTGGAATTCGATGCCTTCGGCTCGCAACGTTTCGGCCACGGCTTCATCACGGCGGCTTTCGTGAACGCCGTATTCCTCGTTGACGTGCACCGCCTCGATCTTCAATTGCCGGCAGAGTTTGAGCAGCTCCGTCGGTGCCTGATCCCAGTGCGGTGCGCTGCGAATCAACAACGGGATGTTCAGCGCGCCGAGGCTTTGGCTCATTTCGCGCAAATTGCGCAGCCAGAAGTCCACTTTGCACGGCGCATCGTCGTGCTCCAGCCATTGCTGCGGACTCAACAGATACACCGCCACGGTCGGGCCGCGCGCTGCGGCGGCCGCGAGGGCAGTGTTGTCATGTAGGCGCAAGTCGCTGCGCAGCCAGATCAGTTGCATGTGATTAAACCCATCATCAAATCAATCCGCGCTCGAGCAGCGCCTGGTGTGCGGCAAGCGGATCTTCAGCCAGGAACAGATCGGCAGTCTGGGCGGTGCGTGCGGACAACTCGGTGTGGTGGATGTGCACCGTGGGGCCAGCAATCAAGGTCGGGCAATTGACGTTTGCCAACAGCTTGGGCAACTGCGCCAGTTGCATGGCTTTGCTCGAATACAGCAGCACGCCACGGGCTTGCAGATGCTCGACGGTCAGCGCCAGTTCACCGGCCGGCAGTGGCCAGTCGAACACTTGCACCGGGCAATCGGCACTGCTGATCAGCCATGCGCACAGCCACAGATGAGGCTCCAGCGGCAGGTCGGAATGATTGATCAACAGCAGCGGCGCCGAATGCAGCTGACGGTTGTTATGGTAGATGCGTGCGCCGAATTTGCTGCGCAACCAGGAAAAGAAAAACGTCCGTTCCATCTGCGCACCGAACTGGCCCTGCCAGCGCTGTTCGAGCTCGGCCAGCAGCGGCATCAGCAATTGCTCGCACAACGTCCGTGGCGGATACAAGGCGATGGCCTGATTGACGCTGTCATCCAGCGCGCGCTCATTGAGCGAGGTGACCGCCGACAGCAACGTCTGATGCAGACGCTGCCAATCGTTTTCCACGGTTTCCGTGAAGGCCTGCGGCGCGTCGAGGAGAGGCTTGACCTGACTGACCGCAACGCCACGGTTGAGCCAGGTAAGGATGGCCATGATCCGCTGCACATGTTCAGCGCTATACAGTCGATGGCCCTTGGGCGTGCGCTGGGGTACCACCAACCCATAGCGACGTTCCCACGCGCGCAGGGTGATGGCGTTGACGCCCGTCTGCCGCGCGACTTCGCGAATCGGCAACCAGCCCTCGTCGAGGGCTTTCTTGAAGTCGGCGCCGAGGTCTTCCTGGGCGCTGCTGTCGGTTTTATCGTTCATTAGATCGCGTTTCGCAGACTGAGGTTTTCCGGATGCGGCTGCAGGTAAACCTGCTGCGCGATGTACGGGTCCGGATGGAGTCGAAAGTGGTGTTTGAGCAAGGTCAACGGCACCACCAGCGGCACGATGCCCTGGCGGTACTGACCGATGATCTGCTGCATTTCCTGTTTGTCTTCGGCGCTCAGCGATTGTTTCAAATAACCACTGAGGTGCAGCAGCACGTTGCAATGGGTGCCGCGAGTGGCGCATTTCTTCAGCGCGGCCATCAGCTCGCTGAAATAGCGCGGGCCGAGTTCGGCGGGATCGCTGTCGGCCATGTTGCCGAGCATCTTGCCGAGGTTTTTGTATTGCAGCGGGTTGTGCGCCATCAGCAGGTACTTGTAGCGCGAATGGAACTCGGTGAGGGCGCGGCGGCTCAGGCCCTCGGCGAGCACTTGCTGCCAGGCGCTGTAGGCCAGCACGCGGGTGATGAAGTTTTCCCGGAGCACCGGATCGTTGAGGCGCCCGGCTTCTTCCACCGGCAGATCCGGATGCTGTGCACAGAATGCCTGCGCATAGATGCCGCGTCCGCCACCGTTCACTGGCGCGCCGTTGTCGTGATAGACCTTGACCCGTTCCAGCCCGCAGGAGGGCGACTGCTGCATGAAGATGTAGCCGGAAAGGTCCTGCAGCTCGGCGGCCATTTTCTCGCCGTACTCGGCCAGCGGCCTGGTTACGTTGATGGTCCGGTCAACGGTGCCGACTGCCTCGGGTTGTTCAGGGTCGCCGACCAGCCGAATCGGCTCACGGGGAATGCCCATGCCGATAGCAACTTCCGGGCACAGCGGGACGAAATCGAAATATTCGGTGAGGGTACGGCTGCACAGCCGCGATTCCTTGTGCCCACCGTTGTAGCGCACTTCTTCGCCCAACAGGCAGGCGCTGATGGCGATCTTCGGCTTGGACAGGGAAGCAGTAGACATGAGCACCTCGAATCTATACCTGTACAGAGAGTTATCTCTGTACAACTTTTCCTCAGCATAGATCGATGGATGTACAAGTCAAATGATTTGTATAAGATTTTTCTACAGCGCTGAATATGTGGGAGCGAGCCTGCTCGCGAAAGCGGTGGGTCAGTCAGTGATTTCGTATCCGATACAGCGCTTTCGCGAGCAGGCTCGCTCCCACAAGGGAAATCTATTTCCAGCCCAGTAACCAGTGCTTGCTGTCTTTCAGCACCTGCCAATCCAGTCGCTCGCTACGCTGGGTCAGCACCGCCTGCAATTCAACTTCCAGCACCGTACCTTCCTCGTCGCGGATCAGTTCGGTGACCAGAAAATGTTTTTCGCGATTTTGCGGGTGGGCTGCTGTCCACTTCGACAGCAGCAATTTGCGCGGATTGATGCGATTCATTGCAGGTGTTCGTGCAAGCGACGTGCAGCCTCCTGACCGCTCAGCCAAGCGCCTTCAACGCGGCCCGACAGGCACCAGTCGCCGCAGGCGTACAAGCCCAGGTCGGCGTCGGCCAGCGTGGTCCACTCGTGGCCGATAGCGGGGCGGGCGTAGAGCCAGCGGTGGGCGAGGCTGAAGGTCGGCGCAGGCATGGCGCTGTGCAGCAGTTCGGCGAACGCACCGTGCAGATGTTCGATTACTGCTTCCTTGGAGAGGTCGATGTGTTGCCGGCTCCAGGCGCTGGTTGCATGCAGCACCCACGTGTCGAGAGTGCTGTCGCGCCCGGGTTTGCTGCGGTTGCGCGCCAGCCAGTCGAGCGGGCTGTCCTGTACGAAGCAGCCTTCGATCGGCGTATCCAGCGGGGTTTCAAATGCGAGGGCGACGGCCCAGGTCGGCTCCATTTTCACCCCGGCAGCGACGCCGGCAAGTTTCGGTGCGGCGGCCAGCAGCGCGGTGGCTTGCGGTGCCGGTGTGGCGATCACCACATGGCTGAAGGGGCCGTGGGTGCAGCCGTCGGCGTCCTGCAGATGCCAGTGTTCTTCGCCGCGATAGACCTCGGTGATGCGGCAGGCAAACTGCACGTCCAGGCCATCGAGCAGGCCACGGGTGATGGCGCTCATGCGCGGCGTGCCGACCCAGCGGGTCTGCTCGTCCGGCGACATGTTCAGTTGGCCGCCCTGGAAGGTGTACAGCTGCGGCGTCCACTCAGCGGCCCAGCCCCGGCTCTGCCAGCGCTGCACTTCGGTGACGAAGCGCCGGTCGCGCGCGGTGAAGTATTGAGCGCCCAAGTCCAGCGAGCCGGCGTCGCTACGCTTGCTCGACATGCGCCCGCCGCTGCCGCGGCTTTTATCGAACAGTTGGACGGTATGCCCGGTCTCTGTCAGAGCCTGAGCGGCGGAGAGCCCGGCGATGCCGGTGCCGATGATTGCGATAGGTACAGTCATAGGGGCCTCGTTTACCTTTCTGTACAGACTACGCCGTCGATGAAACCTGTACAATTCTGTTTTTTGGTATAACTTCTAGCGTTCTCGTTCTGACAGCTTGGCCTATTGTTAAACCATAGAGCCTGCCCGATCGAAAAGATCCCTGCCTATAAAAATAGACTAGTGATCCGGGTTAAACGCCACGCGAGGAAGATGTCATGCACATATTGCTGACCGGCGGTACTGGTTTGATCGGACGTCAGCTCTGCCGGCACTGGCTGGAGCAGGGCCATCGGCTGACGGTGTGGAGTCGCCGCGCGGAAAAAGTCGCGCAGATCTGCGGCGCGCAGGTGCGCGGAATTTCGCGTCTGGAGGACCTCGGCGAAGAGCCGCTGGATGCGATCGTCAATCTCGCCGGCGCGCCGATTGCCGACCGCCCCTGGACCCATCGTCGCAAGGCGTTGCTGTGGAGCAGCCGCATCACCCTGACGGAAACGCTGCTGGCGTGGCTGGAAACTCGCGCGCAGAAACCGTCGCTGCTGATTTCCGGCTCGGCGATCGGCTGGTACGGCGACGGTGGCGAACGCGAGTTGACTGAAGAATCACCGCCGGGCATCGACGACTTCGCCAGTCAGTTGTGCATCGCCTGGGAAGAAACCGCCCTGCGCGCCGAAAACCTCGGCATCCGCGTGGTACTGGTGCGAACCGGTCTGGTGCTGTCGGCTGAGGGCGGCTTTTTGTCGCGGCTGTTGCTGCCGTTCAAGCTCGGGCTGGGCGGGCCTTTGGGCAATGGTCGGCAGTGGATGCCGTGGATTCACATCGACGATCAAATCGCCCTGATTGATTTTCTTCTGCACCGGAATCAGGCGAGCGGTCCTTATAATGCCTGCGCGCCGAAACCTGTGCGCAACCGCGAATTTGCCAAGACCCTGGGCAGTGTGTTGCACCGCCCGGCGTTCATGCCGATGCCGACCCTGGCGCTGAAAGTCATGCTCGGCGAGCTGTCACTGTTATTGCTCGGCGGCCAGCGTGCGACGCCGGCACGCCTGGTGGAAGCGGGGTTCAGCTTCCGCTTTACGGATTTACGCGCGGCTCTGGATGATCTCTCCAGCCGCCTCTGAAATAGGACGTTGCATGACCGATCACGCTTTGCTTCTGGTCAACCTGGGCTCTCCGGCCTCCACCTCGGTGGCCGATGTGCGCAGCTATCTCAATCAATTTCTGATGGACCCCTACGTGATCGACCTGCCATGGCCGCTGCGGCGGCTGCTGGTGTCGCTGATCCTGATCAAGCGTCCCGAGCAATCGGCCCATGCCTATGCCTCGATCTGGTGGGAAGAGGGCTCGCCGCTGGTGGTGCTCAGCCGCCGTTTGCAAGAGCAGATGACCCGCACGTGGAAACACGGCCCGGTAGATCTGGCGATGCGTTATGGCGAGCCGTCGATCGAAACCTGTCTGCTGCGTCTGGTCAAAGCGGGACATAAGAAGATCACTTTGGCGCCGCTGTACCCACAGTTCGCCGACAGCACCACGACCACCGTGATCGAAGAAGCCCGGCGCGTGCTGCGCGAGAAGAAACTCGACGTGCAGTTGTCGATCCTGCAACCGTTCTACGATCAGCCGGAATACATCGAGGCACTGGCCGCCAGCGCTCGACCACATCTGCAGCAGGACTACGATCATCTGCTGCTGAGCTTTCACGGCTTGCCTGAGCGGCATCTGAGCAAACTCGACCCGACGGGCAATCACTGCCTCAAGGGCGCCGATTGCTGCCAGACCGCCTCGCCGGAGGTATTGGCGACCTGTTATCGCGCGCAGTGTTTCCGTACCGCCGCCGCCTTCGCCAAAAGTATGGGCCTGGCGGACGGCAAATGGTCGGTGTCGTTTCAGTCGCGCCTGGGCCGGGCGAAATGGATCGAGCCGTACACCGAAGTGCGGCTGGATGAACTGGCCAAAAGCGGGGTGAAAAAGATTCTGGTGATGTGCCCGGCGTTCGTCGCCGATTGCATCGAGACGCTGGAAGAGATCGGCGATCGCGGCAAGGAACAGTTCCGCGAAGCGGGGGGCGAGGAGTTGGTGCTGGTGCCGTGCCTGAACGACGACCCGCAATGGGCCAAGGCGTTGGCCACGCTCTGCGAAAGAGCGCCGCTGGCCCTTTAAAAGCTTCGCGAGCAGGCTCGCTCCCACAGGGTAAATGCATTCCAACCTGTGGGAGCGAGCCTGCTCGCGAATGCGGTGTGTCAGGCGATGAAGCTCTAAAGACTTAAATCAGCGGCTCATCCGCTTTCTTGTTCTTCCAGCCATCATTGCCCGGCAGGATCAGGTTCAGCGCAATCGCCACCACCGCGCACAGCGCGATGCCTTTGAGGCCGAAGTCATCAGGACCGGTGCCGGTGCCGACCAGCACGCCGCCGATACCGAACACCAGCGTCACCGAAACAATCACCAGGTTGCGCGCTTCGCCCAGGTCGATCTTGTGACGGATCAGGGTGTTCATGCCCACCGCTGCGATCGAACCGAACAACAAGCACAGAATCCCCCCCATCACCGGCACCGGAATGCTCTGCAGCAGCGCGCCGAACTTGCCGATGAACGCCAGGGTGATGGCGAAGATCGCCGCCCAGGTCATGATTTTCGGGTTGTAGTTTTTGGTCAGCATCACCGCGCCGGTCACTTCGGCGTAAGTGGTGTTGGGCGGGCCACCGAACAGGCCGGCGGCCGTGGTGGCGATGCCGTCACCGAGCAGGGTGCGATGCAGGCCCGGCTTCTTCAGATAGTCGCGACCGGTCACGCTACCCACGGCAATCACGCCGCCGATGTGTTCGATCGCCGGGGCCAGTGCCACTGGAACGATGAACAGAATCGCCTGCCAGTTGAACTCCGGCGCGGTGAAGTGCGGCAGAGCGAACCATGGCGCTGCCGCAATTTTCGCCGTGTCGACCACGCCGAAATAGAACGACATGGCAAAACCCACCAGCACGCCGGAAATGATCGGCACCAGACGGAAGATGCCTTTGCCGAACACCGCCACGATCAGCGTGGTCAGCAGCGCCGGCATGGAAATCATCATCGCCGTCTGATAGTGGATCAGCTCGCTGCCGTCGCCGGCCTTGCCCATCGCCATGTTCGCGGCAATCGGCGCCATGGCCAGGCCGATGGAAATGATTACCGGACCAATCACCACCGGTGGCAGCAGACGGTCAATGAAGCCGGTGCCTTTGATCTTCACAGCCAGGCCGAGGAAGGTGTAGACGAAACCGGCCGCCATCACGCCGCCCATGGTCGCGGCGAGGCCGAACTGGCCCTTGGCGAGGATGATCGGCGTGATGAAGGCGAAGCTCGACGCGAGGAACACCGGCACCTGACGCCCGGTGACGATCTGGAACAGGATCGTCCCCAGACCCGCGGTAAACAGTGCCACGTTGGGGTCCAGGCCGGTGATCAGCGGCATCAGCACCAAGGCGCCGAAGGCCACGAACAGCATCTGCGCGCCGGACAGCACCGTGCGCCAGAGCGGATCGTTGAACTCTTGCTGCATGGTTACGCGTCCTTCTGCTTGGTGCCGAAGATCTTGTCACCAGCATCGCCAAGCCCAGGAATGATGTAGCCGTGCTCGTTCAAACGTTCATCGATGGACGCGGTGTAGATGGTCACGTCCGGGTGCGCCTGTTCGACGGCAGCAATGCCTTCCGGCGCGGCCACCAGGACCATGGCACGGATGTCGCGGCAACCGGCCTTTTTCAGCAGGTCGATGGTGGCAACCATGGAGCTGCCGGTGGCGAGCATCGGGTCGATGATCATCGCCAGGCGTTCGTCGATTTCCGGTACCAGTTTTTCCAGATAGGTGTGCGCTTGCAGGGTCTCTTCGTTGCGGGCAACGCCCACAGCGGAGACCTTGGCCCCCGGGATCAGGCTGAGCACGCCTTCGAGCATGCCGATACCGGCACGCAGGATCGGCACGACGGTGATCTTCTTGCCGGCGATTTTCTCCACCGACACGGTGCCGCACCAACCGGCAATGTCGTAGGATTCGAGCGGCAGATCTTTTGTAGCTTCATAGGTCAACAGGGCGCCGACTTCCTGAGCGAGCTCGCGGAAATTCTTGGTGCTGATGTCTGCGCGGCGCATCAGGCCGAGTTTATGACGGATCAGCGGATGGCGGATCTCGAGGATGGGCATGGGAAAGGCTCCGGCGGCGGGCAAAAAAACCGGCCTAGATTAATCTATCCGAGGGTGATGTCCTATAGGACATTCTGTACGTTAGTCCATAAGAGCTTGATTCGACCTCGCGGGATGCGTACCTTTGCCCGCTTTTCCAATTCCGCCAACCCCTGGAGAGCGCCATGTCCGCTGATCTCGAGCATATCCGTCAAATCATGCGAGAGGCTGACTGCCTGTACACCGAGTCTGAAGTCGAGGCGGCCATCGCTCGCGTCGGTGCACAAATCAACGAACAACTGGCTGACAGCAATCCGGTGGTGTTCTGCGTGATGAACGGCGGCCTGATCTTCTCCGGCAAACTGCTGACGCATCTGCAATTCCCGCTGGAAGCGTCCTACCTGCACGCGACCCGTTATCGCAACGAAACCAGCGGCGGCGACCTGTTCTGGAAAGCCAAGCCGGAAGTCTCGTTCATCGACCGCGACGTGCTGATCATCGACGACATCCTCGATGAAGGTCACACCCTGGGCGCGATCATCGACTTCTGCAAACACGCCGGCGCACGCAAAGTGCACACCGCCGTGCTGATCGACAAGGACCACGACCGCAAGGCACGTCCTGACCTGAAAGCCGATTTCGTCGGCCTGCCGTGCATCGACCGCTACATCTTCGGTTATGGCATGGACTACAAAGGCTACTGGCGCAACGCCAACGGGATTTACGCCGTTAAAGGCATGTAAGAACCTGCATTGCCCCCTGTGGGAGCGAGCCTGCTCGCGAAGGCGTCGTGTCAGTCAGCATCATTGAAAACTGACACACCGCTTTCGCGAGCAGGCTCGCTCCCACAGTTGTTTTTGTGTGTGCTGATCCTTGCGCGACAGCCATGCTAGAGTGCTCGGCCCCGCCCCCCGGAGCCTGTCATGCGCCTCTTGATCCGCAGTCTCGCCGCCCTGTTGCTGTCCCTCAGCCTGCCGCTGTCCGCCGCGCCGATGCACAGCCAGTTCCTGCCGCCGGACGATCTGACCCTGCGCGACGCTGAACCCGAGCAGCAGCAACTGCTGCAAGTCAGCGAGTATTCGGTGGTGGTCGGTGCGCAGCGCCAGTCCAATCAGCAGCCGATTCCGGTCACCTCATCCTTGTTGATCCGCCTCAAGGGCAAGTCTCTGAACAAAGGCGCGAACATCAACCAGGTGCTGGTGAGTTTCGACGGCGAAAGCAAAAGCCTGAAAAAACCGGCCTACGACGACAAAAGCAAAACCCTGACGCTGTTCTATCCGCTCGCTCAGTACCGCGTGGTGATGGATCTGCTGCGCAACGACACGGTGTATGTGCAGTTCCTCAGTTATGCCAATGGCCATATCTGGGCCGATCTTCATACCGGGGCGATTCGTCCGCGTTGAGCCGGGCGGCCGGGCAAGGGTAAACTGCCCGCCCCGTGTCATGTCTGCGAGCTGGAGTCGGCAATGCGTAAAGATAAGAAACAAGTGATTGGTGACGAGATCGGCGATGAGCAGATCAAGCTGTTCCTCGATTTTGAGCCGGTCGACGCCACTTCGCCGTCGCTGCACAAACTGATCAAGGCCTATCGCGGTTTGCGCATCGATGATTTCGAGCGCTTTCTGGGCTTCTTCGTTGCGGCGGGTTATGACGTTGATGGCAAGGATGAGCAGGGCAAGACCTTTGTTGACCTGATCGCCGATCAGCGCAACGCCCCGGAATACATTGAACTGATCGAAAAGTCCCGCGGTTAAGGGCAAAAGACAAGATCAAAAGATCGCAGCCTTCGGCAGCTCCTACATGGGATTTATGTTGGCCCTGTAGATACCGTCTTGAGCCTCACCGGGCAAGCGCAAGTTTCGGGTCATATGGCAGTCCTGACTTGAGCACTCCGTAAATGAAGTGCAGCAGCTTGCGCATTGCTGCGCAGATGATCTGCTTGGGGGCCTTGCCATTGGCTTCCAGGCGTTCTTTCATCGCCTTGATCGCCTTATTGTGTTTCAGCGCCACCATGCCAGGCATGTAAAGGCCTGCACGCAGCCGTGCTGACCCTACTCTTGAGATCAGGGTGTGACCTTTGAGCTTTCCTGATTCCTGCAGCTTTGGATTCAGCCCTGCAGCAGCGACCAGTTGGCGAGGATCACTGTATTTGCGCAAGTCACCCAGTTCGGCGAGCAATCGTTCAAGCGTTTTTTGTCCGATGCCGTCGATGGTTACGATGAGATCCCGCATCTGACGCATATCCGGGTCGTCATCGATGTGTTTTTTGATCGCCTTATGCGTTTCTACGATCTCTTTTTCGATATGGCGCAGAACGGAGTTGATCGAGTCTTTGACCTTTTCGTCGGAAACGTCCAGACGATTAAGCTCCATTTGTTCCATTTCCTGAAGGTCATCCAGGCGGCGCACCATTGCTTTTAACTGGCGGTATTTCAGCGGCTCAGGCGCCCATGGGTGAAGTTTTTGATCCTTTTCCCGGGCAAAGTCGGCGATCAGTTTGGCATCGCTTTTATCAGTCTTGATGCGGCGCAGTTCGCTGTCAGCGTACGCTTTGGTCGTAGCCGGGTTCACGACGCAGACCCGGAAGCCTTTGTTGTAAACGAATTCCGCGAGCTCCAAATGGTAGACGCTGGTGGCTTCCATCACGATCAGGGCCGAACGCTCGGCATTTTTTTCTAGCCACGCCTCAAACTCTTTAAAGCCCTTTGGATCGTTGGCCAGCTTGGCCTTGGTTTTGTGCTTGCCGTTGGGCTGGTGTGTAGCGATATCAAAGGTGTTCTTTGCGATGTCGACGCCAACGAAACCGGACATGATTGATTCTCCACTTGTTCCCTGTTGCGATCATCACGTCACTCTGTCCAACCTTGCGAATGCGGGCTCTCGCCGCAGGCGGGCCCAAGATACCGTGCGAACTGTACGAGTGAGTGTGGAGGGCTGGAGCACGATCTACGTCACAGGCAAAAAGCCTAAGGAGCTGCGCGGCTTCCAAGTCCCTCCCTCGATGATCAGTCGAGAACTATCGCTCCTGACGGAGCGTTAGTCGAGATACAAGGAGCTGCCGAAGGCTGCGATCTTTTGCTTTTCAAGGCCATAAAAAAACGCCCCGATCGGGGCGTTTTTTATGCGGCAAGATCAAGCGTAGCTTGGGGTCTCGCTGCTTTCTTCAACCAGTTCCAGGGCGATGTTGTTCTGCGTGTTGATCTTGCGATACAGCGCAGCATCGGTTTCCAGAACCTTTTCACGGGCCGGGAAGATCTCGGCCAGTTTGGTAGCCCATTCGCCGGAGGCCTTGGCCGGGAAGCACTTCTCGATCAGTTCAAGCATGATCGAAACGGTCACCGACGCGCCTGGCGAAGCGCCGAGCAGCGCGGCGAGGGAGCCGTCTTTCGCCGCGACCAGTTCGGTACCGAACTGCAGGATGCCGCCCTTTTTCGGGTCCTTCTTGATGATCTGCACCCGTTGGCCGGCCACTTCCAGGCGCCAGTCTTCGGCTTTCGCCTGCGGGTAGAAACGTCGCAGGGATTCCAGGCGCTGTTCCATCGATTGCATCACTTCGCTGACCAGGTACTTGGTCAGGTCCATGTTGTTTTTCGCCACCGCCAGCATCGGCCCGATGTTGCCGGCGCGCACCGACATCGGCAGGTCCATGAAGGAGCCATGCTTGAGGAACTTGGTGGTGAAACCGGCGTATGGCCCGAACAGCAGGGATTTCTTGCCGTCGACGACGCGAGTGTCGAGGTGCGGCACCGACATCGGTGGCGAACCCACGGCCGCCTGGCTGTAGACCTTGGCCTGGTGGTGCTTGACCACTTCCGGGTTATCGCAACGCAGCCACTGGCCACTGATCGGGAAGCCGCCGAAGCCTTTGCTTTCTTCGATGCCCGACGCCTGCAGCAACGGCAGGGCCGCGCCACCGGCACCGAGGAAGACAAACTTTGCGTCGACTTCGCGGGTGTTGCCGTTGTTGACGTCCTTGATGCTGACGGTCCAGCCGGCGCCGTTACGCTTGAGGCCGGTCACGCGCTTGCAGTATTTGACCTGAGTGTCCGGGGCGCTGCTCAGGTGCTTGAGCAACTGATTGGTCAGGGCGCCGAAGTTGACGTCGGTGCCGTTCATCACACGGGTGGCGGCGAGGACTTCGTCGGGCGAGCGGCCCGGCATCATCAGCGGCATCCACTCGGCCATCTTGCCTTTGTCTTCGGTGTACTCCATGTCGGCAAACGCGTGGTGCTTGCTCAGGACATTGAAGCGCTCCTTGAGGAACGACACACCGCTTTCGCCCTGAACGAAACTCAGGTGCGGAACCGGGCTGATGAAGGATTTGCACGAGCCGAACGTGCCCTTCTTGGTCAGGTACGACCAGAACTGCTTCGACACCTCGAACTGGGTGTTGATGTGCACGGCTTTCTTGATGTCGACGCTGCCATCGGCAGCCTGCGGGGTGTAGTTCAGCTCGCACAGGCCGGCGTGACCGGTACCGGCGTTGTTCCACGGATTGGAACTCTCGGCGGCGCCGGAATCCATCAACTCGACGACTTCCAGCTTGATCGCGGGGTCGAGCTCTTTGAGCAGTACGGCCAGGGTGGCACTCATGATGCCGGCCCCTACCAGAACTACGTCGACTGCTTCGTTATGCGCCATTTAACGCGTCTCCCAAATCTGCAGCACCAAATTGTCGGCATGGCTGCCAGGCGTTCCAGGGCAGGTCAGTGGGCCCGGGCTATCCGTGGTCAGGTGGGCCATGTCCGAATCTTCGCAATTTTTCGCAACTTCGACGGATGCGTGCGGCCTGGTTTCAAGCGTTCCATGAACGCATTTTCGCGCAGGGCTGGCAATTCGACTTATGGTCGAGTCATCCGTTTTCGTGCAACCAAATCCGTAGCGGACAGGCTTCAGGCTCCGATGTTCGAGGTATACCCGGTCCTGTGTCGTTGGGCTGTTTCAGACGCTAATGGTGCATGTTCAGACGCAAAACTATTCATTTGCTCGCCACACTCTTGTGAAGTTGTGAAAACCCGTTTTTTTCACGCTCTTTTGAAGACGTGAACCTCAAAAAAGGGCTGCCTTGGCCTGGCACCTGCCCGCTAGGGCAAAACAACGCGGTGGCCGAGCGAATGACAGCTCTGCAGATTCGCGAAAAGCGGGTTTTTGCCGGAAGAACAGGCAAGCGCGCCAACTTCACTCGATCTGTGTGGGCGGCTCTCTGTGGGCGATTTTGATGTCGATGCATGCGCATTGACGGTGTTGCGGGGCCCGATCAGGAGACGTCCTTATAATCGGGGGGAGATTGTAGCGAAGAAATGCGCGCAGTTGCTCGTGTTTAATGACTTTTATTAGGCATCCGGTCAGATGCTCAACTGCACCTGACCCCGTGCGCGCATTTGTCGCGGTACGACCCGGGCGCTGGCGGGCAGCGGCTGGTTCAGCCAGGTCAGGCGGATTTCTTCGATTTCCACCCAGCCGTCGCCCATCGGTTGCAGGCTGCACTGCTTGAAGGCCTGGCAATGACCGTTGCGGTCGAGCAGGGCAAAGCTGCGATGCAGCGGGCGTGGGGCGAACAGCGAGATCAGATAACGCATGGCAGAGTTCCTTGAAGGAGGACTGCTGTGAAGCTTGCCGGTGGGCCGTGACGTCGCGGTGTATGGACGGTGAAGAATGTGTGACAGGAACCGCTTTCGGCGGGGTTTGTCAGACATTTCAGTATTCACTGTGCGACGCTGGTTACGCGCAGTGGCCCACCGCTATACTGCCGGCCTGTTTGTGCCTGATTCTGGAGAGAAGAGCATGTTGCAACGCCTGTTGTTCGGTTTGATCACTGTCGCCGGTTTGACCCTCGCCGGCTGCGCCCACAGCCCGCAACAACTGAATCCGGAGCCAAAGCTGACCACGCAATTGCCAGCGGTCGGTCGCGGCCAGCCGGTCATCGTGCGTGTGGTCGACGGTCGTCCGTCGCCGACCCTCGGTACCCGTGGCGGTCTGTATCCGGAAACCAGCGCCATCACCGTGCAGCGCGAGCAGATCCTGCCGAAGCTGCAGGCCCAGGCCGAAGCTGCCGTACGTCTGCTCGGCTTCACCCCGACCACCAGCGCACCTAACGCGCCGCAGCTGACCGTGACCCTGGCCGAGCTGAAATACCAGTCGCCGAAAGAAGGCATGTACGTGACCGAAGCCACCATCGGCGCGACCTTCCGCTCCGACGTGCAGAACGCCAACCGCCGTTACAGCGGCCGTTACGGTGCGTCGCTGGACCAGCGCTTCGGCATGGCGCCGAATCAGGAGACCAATACCAAACTGGTCAGCGATGTATTGAGTGACGCACTGACGCGTCTGTTCAAGGACCCGACCGTGGGTCAGGTGCTCGCTGAGTAAGCGTGCGGCGAATATGAAAAAGCCCGGGGCCAGTGATGGTTCCGGGCTTTTTTGTGGATCTGAGATTTGTGTCGTATGGGAAATCGATTCCCCTCACCCCAGCCCTCTCCCGAGGGAGAGGGAGCCGATCGCGTGTGCTTCAAAACCTGAGTTCGGCGCGGTATCTCAAGTCGGCGTATCTACCGCAAACACCTCGGTCAGTCCCCTCTCCCCAAGGAGAGGAAGCCGATCGCGTGTGCTTCAAAACCTGAATTCGGCGCGGTATCTCATGTCGGCGTATCTACTGCAAACACCTCAGTCAGTCCCCTCTCCCTCTGGGAGAGGGCTAGGATGAGGGTGCTTTTGTTCAGGCAGCCTGGGAATAGAAATCAAGCACGCTCACGCCAGTCAACAAATCGGTCTCGGGCAGGTCCGCATGCTGATGCCCGCCCAGCGCGCAATACACCAGCCAGTGCCGATCCTGCACGTTGAAGGCAAGGCTGCCGATCAGGCTTTGCTGGTCGTCGTAAGGAGTGATGAGGTACAGACGATCCTGGTTTTCCGCGTGCAGCATGTCGCATTCCATTCGGGTTTCGAGGCGCGCAGGGTGAAGCATCCACGTGACGATGCCATGACACAGGACAGCCATCGGTCGATTGTCAGGTTATTTGTCGCAAAGGCTGGGGCAGGGCGTCAGGGTTTGGGTAGAATTCGCGCCGCGGTCGTCGGTCTGGCGTCTGCCACACCGGTTAAGTTCGAGGTCTGTGATGTCGCTGCACTTGATGACGCTGTTTACCGCCCATCCCGCCAAGTTGATCAACCTGCTGGCCTTGCTCCTGGCCTTTCCGGGCAGCTGGCTGCTGCACGCGACCCGCCGCCGTGAGCAACGCGCCCAGGCCAGTCTGGCGGCACAGCGCCAGGCGCAGCCCAATGCCGAGCCGATGCTCGATTGGGCGACGTTGCGCATGAACCGGTTTTTCTATCGCTTCGGATTTGCTTGCCTGGGCCTGGCCCTGATCGTCTCGTGGATCAGCACGCGCTTCTGAAAGCAAAAGCAAACCCTGTGGCGAGGGGATTTATCCCCGCTGGACTGCGTAGCAGGCCCCGTTTTTCTCAGGTAAAAACTTGGGAGCGCTGCGCACTCCAACGGGGATAAATCCCCTCGCCACAGCCGTTGCCTACAGCGGCAACCCAGCCTTGACCCGATACTGATTGCGCACCGGCGTCGCATATTGCAGCACCAGGTACGGACGATGCTCAGCGGGGCAGGCGTCCAGACGGCTTTGCCACTCATCCTGCGCCTTGGCCAGTTCGTCAGCCGGGAACACCTCGGCCGCCGTCGGCACATTCAGTTGCAGATCGGCATCCGCCCACTGCGCGTACGCCAGGTAATGCACCGGGAACAACCGGTAGCCGCCGAGAATCTGCTTGTCCATCTCGATCGCCAATTGCTTGGTGTCCTCGAACACCTCAGTGATCGGCGCGGCAAAGTTCACGTGGACCCGGCCCTTGTAGCCGGTGATGCCCTTGGCAATGCTCACGTCATCCTCGCCCGGCGCCTTGGCGTAGGTGCCGGTGGTGGCGCGGATGTAGAGTTCGCGGGCCTTGGCCTGGTCGCAGGGGTCGTACTCATAGCTGATCGACACCGGCGTCACGTTGAGCGAGCGGATCACTTCGCCGAACGGCTCGTCCTTGCGGCTCATGTGGAACATCTTGAGGATCGCCGACTCGGTGCGGTCGTCGCCGTCCTTCGCCCGACCTTCAGCCTGAGCAATCCAGATCGACGCGCAATCGTTGCGGATCGAGTGATTGATGTACGCCGACAGCAATTGATACGCCGCCATTTTTTCGCGACGGCCGGTGATCGAACGGTGGACGATGAAGCTCTTGTTCAAGCGCATCAGGTCACTGACAAACGGCTTCTGCAGCAGGTTGTCGCCAATCGCGATGCGCGGCGTCGGCAGGCCGGCGTGGTACACCGCGTAGTTGACGAAGGCCGGGTCCATGACGATATCCCGGTGGTTGGCGATGAACAGGTAGGCGCTGCCGGACTTGAACTGCTCGACACCGGTATAGGTCACGCCGTCGGTGGCGCGCTCGATGGTGTGGTCGACGTAGAACTCGACTTTGTCCTGTAAGGTAGCCACGGAATTCACGTCGGCAAACTCACGACGCAGCCGATGGGCTATAAGAGGTTTGAGCATCCAGCCGAAGGCACCGGCAAAACGCGGGAAGCGGAAGTGGGTGAGGATATCTAGAAACGCCTTGTCGCCGAGCAGCCTTGCCAGTACCGCAGGTACTTCGCTGTCGTCGTAAGGTCGGATGGCATCGAATTCGCCCATCATGCTCTCTTGTTGGAAACGGCTAGGGTAAGTAAAGGGTTTGATCGAAAACCCGCAGGGCACGGTCTGAAAAGTAGCCAGACAAAAATAGCCCTGCAAATAGACCGGCGATTATACGCACAAGTCACTTGGGAGACCGCGATGCTGGAAGATGCACGGTATGAATGTCCGTATTGCGGTGAGGAAGTCGAGACCACGCTGGATTTGTCCGGCGGCGATCAAACGTATATCGAGGATTGCCAGGTGTGCTGTCGTCCGATCACCTTTGTCCTGCAAGTCCATGAGGACGAGTGGCATCTGGAAGTCTTCAGCGAAAACGAGTGAGGGCCGCGTATGCAGCGCATCTACGAACCGGCGAACCTGATGGAAGGCGAGATGCTCAAGGGCATGCTCGCCAACGAAGGAATCGAGGCGCACCTGATCGGCTGTGATCTGGTGGGCGGTACGGGTGAACTGCCGATCTTCGGCCTGCTCGGGCTGTCGGTGGATAACGATCAGGCCGAATACGCCCGCGAGCTGATCAACTTGTACAATGCCGCGCTGCCGCTACACGGCGACGAACCGGAGAGCTTCCCCGGGACGCTGGTCTGTTAGGCTGGCGCTGGTTTTATTCAGAGTTATGTTGCCCCATGTGTGGACGTTATGCCCTGTTTCGCTGGAACCGCGACTTTGCGGCCCTGCCAGGTTTTCCCGCCGATCAACAGGCGCAGTGGAACATTTCCCCCAATGATTCGGTGTTGATGCTGCGTGCCGACGAAGGCGGCCAGCGCACGTTGGCCCGTGCGCGCTGGGGCCTGACACCGCCGTGGCTGACCGATCTGTCGAAGACCCCGGCCCATGCTCGCGCCGAAACCGTGGCCGAGCAGCCGATGTTTCGTGAGGCGCTGCGTCTGCGGCGTTGCCTGCTGCCGGCCAACGGTTTCTACGAATGGCGCGGCACCCAGCGCAAGCGACCGTACTGGTTGACGCCGGGGGAGGGCTCATCGTTGTTTTTCGCCGCGATCTGGGAAGCGTATCCGGTGCAGGAACAGGTCTGGCTGAGCACGGCAGTGATCACTCAATCGGCGGCGAGTCAGCGGCGACCGTTGATTCTCGATGAAGCGGGGCAGGCTGCCTGGCTTGATCCCGAAACGCCGCTGCATGTGCTGCAGGGGTTGCTCGCCAGTGAGCCGGCGGCGCTGCGTGAGCGGGTGTTGGCGAATCTGGTGAATGATCCGAAGTTGAATGGGCCGGAGTGTTTGACCCCGGCTTGATTTGCGTGGATCAAAATCCCCTCACCCCAGCCCTCTCCCGGAGGGAGAGGGCGCCGAATGGGGGATGCTTGAGAGGTACACCGACCTGAACGATCTGTTGTGAATCCATAATCGACTTTTTTTTTTCAGGTCGATGTATAGCGCAAGACATCGCGGTCGGTCCCCTCTCCCTCCGGGAGAGGGCTAGGGTGAGGGGCTCTTGATCTTTCAGACCTTGAACTGATTGATCAACCGCCGCTGCTGTTCCGCCAGTTTGGTCAACCCGGCGCTCGCCGAACTCGATTCATCCGCACCGCCCGCCACTTCATTCGCCACCTGACCGATGTTGATCACGTTGCGGTTGATGTCGTCGGCCACTGCGCTTTGCTCTTCTGCCGCACTGGCGATCTGCGTGTTCATGTCGTTGATCACCGACACCGCTTGAGTGATCGTTTCCAGCGCTTCGGCCGCTTTCGCCGCGTGCTGCACGCTTTCGTCGGTGCGGTTCTGGCTGTCTTCCATGACGCGCACCACATCGCGGGTGCCCTGTTGCAACTGCTGGATCATGCTCTGGATTTCTTCGGTGGCCTTCTGGGTTTTCTGCGCCAGATTACGCACCTCGTCGGCGACCACGGCAAAACCACGACCCTGCTCGCCGGCTCGCGCGGCTTCGATCGCCGCGTTCAGTGCCAGCAGATTGGTCTGTTCAGCGATGCCGCGAATGGCAGTGAGGATGGCGTTGATGTTTTCGCTGTCCTTGGCCAGCGTCTGCACCACCTCGACAGCCTTGCCGATTTCCACCGCCAGTACGCCAATCGAATTCGAGGTGTCGCGCACGATCTGCATGCCCTGGCTGGCGGCCTGATCGGCGTGGCTTGCCGCTTGTGCGGCCTGCGTGGCGTTGCGCGCCACGTCCTGGGCGGTGGCGGTCATTTCCTGCACCGCTGTCGCCACTTGATCGATTTCGGCCATTTGTTTCTGCACGCCGATGTTGGTGCGGATGGCGATGTCGGCGGTGTGTTCCGAGGAATCGCTGACGCTCTGCACCGAGGTCACCACCTGGGTAATCATCGCCTGCAACTTCGCGAGGAAAGTGTTGAAGCCTTTGGCAATCGAGCCCAATTCGTCGCTGCGGTCACTGCTCAAGCGACGGGTCAGATCGCCTTCGCCCTGAGCGATGTCATCAAGCATGGCGACCATTTGCTTGAGTGGCCGCGCGATGCCGTGACCCACCAGCCAGATCACCAGCAGGCCGATGCCGGCGATGATCAGGCCGACCATGGCCATGCCGAAGGTGTCGGACTTGCGCTGGGCATCAAGATCAGCCTGGAGGGTTTGCAGATCGGCCATGACGGCGTTGAGCGGCAATTGCAGCATCAGTGTCCAGCGTGCGTCGGTCTGGCCGATGCCGAACGGCAGGTACAATTCGATGCGGCCCTTGGCCTGATTCACCGAATAGGTGACCTCGTCGCGCTTGAGGTTGGCGAGATTGCTGGCCTGTTCGGCGTCGAGAATGTCGCTGACTTTTTCGCCGAATTTGCTCGAATCCTTGGTATAGGCAACGATCCGCCCATTGCCGCCGACCAGGGCCATTTCACCGGCGCCGCTGTAAAGCTTATGGTTGGCGGCGAGGAGCATGTCCTGAATGAAGTTCACCGAGAGGTCGGCGCCGACGATGCCCTGGAACGCGCCGTTGACCATGATCGGTTCAATGAACGAGGCGAGCATGACGATCTTGTCGCCGACCTTGTACGGTGCCGGGTCGATCACGCAGGCTTTCTTCGTCTCTTTCGAGCACAGGTAGTACTCGCTGGCGCGCACCCCGGTGGACAAGGTTTTCTGATCGTCGACATCGGCCAGTTTGTCCACGCCCAGACTGCCGTCGGTATTGCGGAACCACCACGGCAAAAAGCGCCCGGTGGCCGGATCGATACCGACCACGGCGCTGCCGATGTAGGCCGCGTCATTGTGGTCCAGTGCGTTTTTTTCCCAGCCGATGTAGGTGCCGAGAATCTTCGGGTTCTTTTCGACGTTTTCCTTGATCAGGCTGATCAGTTGCTCGCGGCTGACGCTCAGGCGCGGCTGACCGTCGGCGCCGGTTGTACCGAGCAGGGCGTTGACGCGCACCAGGCCGCCGGCAATCAGCAGCGGCGCTTCGAGTTCGCGCTGGATCTGGCTGACCTGGGTCTGCGCCAGCGAGGTCAGGCGCTGTTCGATGACTTGCTCGAACTGCGCCTGGGTGCGCTGTTGCACCATTTCTTGAGTGCGGGCGCCGGAAAACAGCGCGTACAGCACCAGCGCCGCGACCACGCTGAGAACGATGGCGCCGGCCAGAGCGGCGACGGAAAACTGGATCGACTTGAACTTCATGGGAGCTCCGCACGCAAGAGGACAATCTGCGAGGGATTTATCGGCGGGGTGTGCGGGGCCATGAGAGACGTTGGTCGGAATCGCCGCGCGATGTCGCTGATGGATCGGTGCACGGCGGATTCAATGCGCGTCGAGGAATTTCCAGCCAGTCTTGCGGCCTTAGGTGGATGTACGCGCAATGCGTCCGTTGTATCTGGCGCCAATACAATTAGCCGCCTAGGATACGCCTCAGGTTTTCAGGGAGCTTTTGAATGAACAAGACATTAGTGGTAAGTGCTTTGAGCGCAGCGCTGTTGCTGGCCGGTTGTCAGTCGGTCAACACCACCAGCGGCGGCGCCGTGGGCGTGGAGCGCAAGCAGTACATGTTCAGCATGCTGTCCTCGCAAGAGGTCGACCAGATGTACGCACAGTCGTATCAGAAGACTGTCGGCGAGGCGTCGAGCAAAGGTGTGCTGGACAAGACCAGCCCGGAAGCCAAACGCGTGCAGACCATCGCCAACCGCTTGATCGCCCAGGCGCCAACCTTCCGCCCGGACGCGGCGCAGTGGCAATGGGAAGTCAATCTGATCAAGAGCGATGAGCTCAACGCCAACTGCGGGCCCGGCGGCAAGATCATTTTCTACACCGGACTGATCGACAGCCTGAAACTCACCGACGATGAAATCGCTGCGGTCATGGGCCATGAAATCGCCCACGCCCTGCGCGAGCACGGCCGTGAGGCGATGTCCAAAGCCTATGGCATGGAAATGGCCAAGCAGGGCGCCGGCGCTTTGTTCGGTCTGGGCCAGGACAGCCTGGCGCTGGCCGACACTGTCGCCAACTACGGCATGACCTTGCCCAACAGCCGCGCCAACGAAAACGAAGCTGACCTGATAGGCCTGGAACTGGCCGCCCGCGCCGGCTACAACCCGAACGCGGCGATCACCCTGTGGGACAAGATGAGCAAGGCTTCCGAAGGCGCGCCACCGGAATTCATGAGCACTCACCCGGCATCCAGCAGCCGCATTGCTGCGTTGCAGGCAGCGATTCCGAAGGTGATGCCGTTGTACGAAAAAGCCCCGAAGTCCTGAGCCAATGATCGTTCCCACGCTCTGCGTGGGAACGCCGCAAGGGACGCTCCGCGTTCCAAGCGGGACGCAGAGCGTCCCCGGCTGCATTCCCACGCGGAGCGTGGGAACGATCCTTCTCTCAGGGTTAAACCCAGCCGCTGCTCTGCATCGCTTTATAAACCGCAACAATCGCCAGAATCATGAACGCCGAAGCCGCGAGGCGGCGGATCAGGGTCAGCGGCAGTTTCTCTGCGGCAAAGTTACCCGCCAGTACCACCGGCACGTTGGCAATCAGCATGCCCACTGTGGTGCCGATGATCACCAGCCAGAGTTCCGGATATTGCGCGGCGAGCATCACCGTGGCGATCTGGGTCTTGTCGCCGATTTCCGCCAGGAAGAATGCGATCAGTGTGGTCAGGAACGGCCCGAACTTGCGCGCCGTGCTGGCCTCGTCGTCATCCATCTTGTCCGGGACCAGTGTCCACAGTGCCGTGGCGGCGAAGCTGGCGGCGAGGATCCAGTGCAGAACGGCGTCGGAGAAGAAACTGCCGAACCAGGCGCCTACCGCACCGGCTGCTGCGTGGTTGGCCAAAGTCGCGGCGACAATCCCGGCAATGATCGGCCAGGGTTTGCGAAAGCGAGCGGCGAGAATCAGCGCGAGCAGTTGCGTCTTGTCGCCGATTTCGGCCAAGGCAACGATAGCGGTGGGAACGAGTAGCGAGTCCAGCATCAGGGATTTCCTAAGGGGCGGGTCGACACGGCTATGACACGTACAGCCTTCCCGCCCCGGGTAAGGTGTGCGTGTCATAGGTCTTGTCAAACCCTGCGATCCGTCTGGTGCGGACGCTTGGGTCGCATACGCCATGATCTGAGGATCAAGTATGTTGACGTATGCCGGACGAGCTTGGCGCTCGTGGGAGACTACTCCCCTAGGACGGAGCGGATTCTGCCTAGGCAAATCCGATTGGGCAAGAACAAATTTTCAACCGCGCTTGGCCCGGTAAATCCGGAAACCGTTGCCTTCAGCCTTGATCGCACACACGCCCAGGTGCTCCTCGATCAACGGCTGATACTTGAGAAAGCTGTTCGCCACAAGGCGCAGTTCGCCACCGTTTTTCAGATGTTTCGCCGCTTTTCGCAGCAGGTTCTCCGTAGCGAAATAATCGGTGTGCACGCCGACATGGAACGGCGGATTGCTCAGAATCGCGCTCAAACCCATCGGCGCCGCATCGATGCCGTCCCCGGTCAGCACTTCCGCCTCCAGGCCGTTGGCGGCCAGGGTCAGACGGCTGCTGGCGGCGGCGAACGCGTCGACATCCAGCAAGGTGACCTGATTGTGCGGATAGCGACGTTTCACCGCAGCCCCGAGCACGCCGGCGCCGCAACCGAAGTCGAGCAGATGGCCGCTCGGCAGTTTGTCCAGATGCTCCAGCAGCAGGGCGCTGCCGCGATCCAGTCGACCGTGGCTGAACACGCCCGGCAGGCTGATGACTTTCAACGGCCCTTCGGCCAGCGGCAGTTCGTAGGTCTGCGCCAGGCTTTCCAGCGGTTTCGCTTCAGGCGCATCGGCCACGGTGACTTGCCAGAGCTGGCAGTGACGGGCGCTGTCGAGTTTGCGCGGCTTGCCAAACGGATTGAGCTGCTTGGACGCTCCTTCGATGCCGCTGCGTTTTTCCCCGACCAGAAACACCTCACGCCCGGCCAGACGCGACGCCACGGCGTTGAGGATGTAATCGGTCAGGTCCTTGGATTTGGGCAGGAACACCACAGCGCTGTCGAACTCGCGCTCCGGGACATTCACGCCGAACTGGCTGCGGCCCTCGAAACGCGCGTCCAGTGCGGCTTGGTCGCCAGCGTGCCAGCACCAGCCGAACGCATTGGGCAGGCGTCCGAGCAGATCATCGGCGGGCAGGCCGGCCAACAGCAGCGAACCCTGGAATAACTCGGCCTGACGAAGCAGTACTTCACTGCGCGGATCCATAACTGCTCCTTGAAAAAAAGTGCCGCAGTTTATCAACTGACGACCCGCAGCGCCTCACCGCTGAAGAACGCCTGGGCGTTTTCGCTCAGTTGGCCGACGATACGCTGGCGTGCCTCGCGGCTGCCCCAGGCGTTGTGCGGGGTGACGATCAGGCGCGGGATATCGGCGGCGAGCAGCGGATTGCCCTGGGTCGGTGGCTCGACACTCAACACATCGGTCGCCGCACCGCCGAGGTGACCGCTGCGCAAAGCGTCGGCCAGCGCCTGCTCATCGATCAGGCCGCCCCGGGCGGTATTGACCACAAATGCGCCAGGCTTCATCGCGGCCAGTTGGCGGGCACCGATGAAATGCCGGGTGTGCTCGTTGAGCGGGCAGTGCAGGGTCAGGGCGTCGATCTGCGGCAGCAGTTCTTCCAGCGGCAAGCGATCCGGCCGAGCCGGGCGCCCGGGAATCTGCCCGAGCAACACACGCATGCCGAACGCTTCGGCCAACCGCGCCACGGCACCACCAAGTTCGCCATGGCCGAGCAGGCCGAGGGTTTTGCCTTGCAGTTCGATGATCGGGTAGTCGAGCAGGCAGAACTGTTTCGCCTGTTGCCAGCGGCCTTCGCCCACTGCTTGCTGATAGTCGGCCAGGCGCGTAGCGAGGTTGAGCAACAGCATGATCGTGTGTTGCGCCACCGACGGCGTGCCGTAAGCCTGGCAATTGCACACGGTGATGCCGTGAGCGCGGGCGGCAGCGAGGTCGACATTGTTGGTGCCGGTGGCGCTGATCAGGATCAGTTTCAGTTGCGGGTTGGCGGCTATGGCAGCAGCGTCGATCACGACTTTGTTGGTGATCGCCACACTGGCGCCGTGCAGGCGTTCGCTGACCTGTTCCGGCAGAGTCTGGGCGAACAGCTGCAAGTCGCTGAAGCATTCGCGCAACGGACCGAGGTCCAGATCGCCGAGATCCAGCGAAGGGTGATCAAGGAATACCGCGCGGCGCGTGTTCGTCATCAACTGTACCTTTTGTGCTGTGAGCGGAGGGCGTACTCTGCCGAGCCTACCAGATGAAACAATTGGTTACTCGACACCGAGATGCCTTGAACTCTTGTGGGAGCGAGCCTGCTCGCGAAAGCTCTGGCCCAGTCAACATCTCTGTTGGCTTACCCAGCGCTTTCGCGAGCAGGCTCGCTCCCACAGGGAAAGCATTCGGCAATGAGTCCAGTGTGAACATTCGAATCCTGAGGAGCCCCCATGTACTGGACCGAGTTCTTGACCGTTGCCCTGATCCATCTGCTCGCCGTTGCCAGCCCCGGCCCGGACTTTGCCGTGGTCGTGCGCGAGAGCGTGACCCACGGGCGTCGCGCCGGCACCTGGACCGCGCTGGGCGTGGGCTCGGCGATTTTCCTGCATGTCGGCTATTCGTTGCTCGGCATCGGTCTGATCGTGTCGCAATCGATCGTGCTGTTCAACGCGCTGAAGTGGGCCGCCGCCGCGTATCTGCTTTACATCGGCTTCAAGGCCTTGCGCGCGCAACCGGCGAAAACCGTCACCGATGATTTGCACCGGGAAACCGGCGTACGCACCGCGCGGGGCGCGTTTACCTCGGGCTTCGTCACCAACGGCCTGAACCCGAAAGCCACGCTGTTTTTTCTCTCGCTGTTCACCGTGGTGATCAATCCGCACACGCCGCTGGCCGTGCAGGCCGGTTACGGCGTTTACCTGGCGGTGGCGACGGCGATCTGGTTCTGTCTGGTGGCGATGCTGTTCAGCCAACACCGCGTGCGCGCCGGCTTCGCGCGCATGGGCCATTGGTTCGACCGCACCATGGGCGCGGTGCTGATCGCTCTCGGCGTGAAAATCGCGTTCACCGAGATGCACTGACCGGGCCGCATTGTTCTCTTGTAGGAGCTGACGAGTGCAACGAGGCTGCGATCTTTTGATCTTGTCTTTTCATAAGCAAATCAAAAGATCGCAGCCTTCGGCAGCTCCTACAGGGGCCATATCCAATTTCCCGATACCTGGGGTGCTGGCGCAAAGCTAGCATTTGTACGGCTCTGCAAATCATTCCTTTGGCTGATTTGACTGTCATGCAGGCGCACTAGAGTACGAATCTCTCCGCCAACACCGTGCAGTCAGAAAAGGGATTCTTATGTTGCAGACTCGGGTCATTCCGCCGGCCGATGGGGCCTACCAGTATCCATTGCTGATCAAACGGTTGCTGATGTCCGGCGCCCGTTACGAGAAAACCCGCGAAATCATCTACCGCGACCAGTTGCGCTATAGCTATCCGACCCTGATCGAGCGGGTTGCGCGGCTGGCCAACGTGCTCACGGCTGCCGGGGTCAAGGCCGGTGACACCGTGGCGGTGATGGACTGGGACAGCCACCGTTATCTGGAATGCATGTTCGCCATTCCGATGATCGGCGCGGTGATCCACACCATCAACGTGCGTCTGTCGCCCGAGCAGATCCTCTACACCATGAACCATGCCGAGGACCGCTTCGTGCTGGTCAACAGCGAGTTCGTCGGGCTGTATCAGGCGATTGCGCCGCAGCTGACCACGGTGGAGAAAACCCTGCTGCTGAGCGATCTGCCGGAGAAAACCGCAGAGCTGCCGAACCTCGTCGGCGAATATGAGCAACTGCTGGCCGCTGCGAGTGCGCAATACAATTTCCAGGACTTCGACGAAAACTCGGTCGCCACCACGTTCTACACCACCGGCACCACGGGCAATCCGAAAGGCGTGTATTTCACCCATCGGCAACTGGTGCTGCACACCATCGGCGTGGCGACGATCATGGGTTCGATCGACAGCGTACGGCTGCTCGGCACCAACGATGTGTACATGCCGATCACGCCGATGTTCCACGTTCACGCCTGGGGTTTGCCGTACGTGGCGACCATGCTCGGGCTCAAGCAGGTCTACCCGGGGCGTTACGATCCGGAGTATCTGGTGGAGTTGTGGCGCAAGGAGAAGGTCACTTTTTCCCATTGCGTGCCGACCATCCTGCAGATGCTGCTCAACGCCAAGGCCGCGCAGGGTGCCGACTTTGGCGGCTGGAAAATCGTCATCGGCGGCAGCGCGCTCAATCGCAGCCTCTATGAAAACGCCAAGGCCCGTGGCATTCAGCTGACAGCCGCATACGGCATGTCGGAAACCGGGCCGCTGGTGTCTTGCGCGCACCTCAACGACGAACTGATGGCCGGCAGCGAAGACGAGCGCACCACTTACCGGATCAAGGCTGGCGTGCCGGGGCCGTTGGTCGAAGCGGCGATTGTCGACGGCGACGGCAATTTCCTTCCCGCCGACGGTGAAACCCAGGGCGAACTGGTGCTGCGCGCGCCGTGGCTGACCGAAGGCTATTTCAATGAACCGCAGAAGGGCGCCGAGCTCTGGGCCGGTGGCTGGTTGCACACCGGCGACGTCGCCACGCTCGACAGCATGGGCGTGATTGATATTCGTGATCGCATCAAGGACGTGATCAAGACCGGCGGCGAGTGGATCTCCTCCCTTGACCTCGAAGACCTCATCAGCCGGCATGCGGCGGTACGCGAAGTAGCAGTGGTGGGCATCGCCGATCCGCAGTGGGGCGAGCGCCCGTTTGCCTTGCTGGTGGTCCGCGAAGGGCAGGTGATCGGTGCACGGGAACTGAAGGAACACCTCAAGCCGTTCGTCGAGCTGGGACACTTGAGCAAGTGGGCGATCCCCAGTCAGATCGCCCTTGTTACCGAAATTCCCAAGACCAGCGTCGGCAAGCTCGACAAGAAGCGCATTCGCCTCGACATCACCGAGTGGCAAGCCAACAACAGCACCTTCCTTTCCACACTTTGAGTGCCTGCTGGCGCGCCGAAACCGGCGCGCCAGACCCACCAAGCAAGCGCTTGGCTTGTGAAATAGAAAAAATCAGCCATCCTTGCCCTGCCGACGTGTGTCGGACTGGCGAAAGGACTGTTCCAGAGTGGTTGGCGGCTGCAAATCACACTTTAGAGGGATCAAGCACTACCACCCGCTGGATATAGTCCGCTCAAGGACTTTTTAGAAACGGAGCACACGCACTGATCGGGGCGAGCAACTCTGGAGCGATTTCGGGCAGCCTTGGCGCCCGGTCCTCCACAGCGTTTTTAAAAGTACTCACTGCCATAACAATAATGCACATGGAGTAGCGTCGATGACCTCAGTAAACCAGTTCTGGCGCCGGGCGAAACTGCCTCTGGCGGTCAGTCTTGCCTCCTCGCTCGCCGGGCCTGCATTCGGCGTCAGTTTCAACGTCGGTGAAATCGAAGGCCAGTTCGACTCGTCCCTGTCGATCGGTGCCAGTTGGTCTACTCAGAGCCCGAACAAGAACCTTATCGGCGTCAACAACGGCGGCCGTGGCCTGTCGCAGACTTCCGATGACGGGCACGCCAACTTCAAGAGCGGCGAAACCTTTTCGAAGATCTTCAAGGGCATCCATGACCTTGAATTGAAATACGGCGACACCGGCGTGTTCGTCCGTGGCAAATACTGGTACGACTTCGAACTGAAGGACGAGAGCCGCGAATTCAAGGACATCAGCGACAGCAACCGCAAAGAGGGCGCCAAGTCCTCCGGCGGGCAGATCCTCGACGCCTTCGTCTACCACAACTACGCGATTGCCGATCAGCCGGGCTCCGTGCGTCTGGGCAAGCAGGTAGTGAGCTGGGGTGAAAGTACCTTCATCGGCGGCGGCATCAACTCGATCAACCCGATCGACGTCTCCGCGTTCCGTCGTCCGGGCGCCGAGATCAAGGAAGGCCTGATTCCGGTCAACATGTTCTACGTGTCGCAGAGCCTCACCGATAACCTCTCGGCCGAAGCGTTCTACCAACTGGAATGGGACCAGACCGTCGTCGACAACTGCGGCACCTTCTTCTCCCAGCCGGACATCGTTGCTGACGGTTGCGACAGCAATCTGCGCGTACTGAACAAGCGTTCGCAGATTCCGGCGATCGCTTTGGGGCCGTTGGCCGCCAACGGTGTGAACGTCGACCAAGAAGGCGTGCTGGTGCGCCGTGGGCCGGACCGTGACGCGCGCGACAGCGGGCAGTGGGGCGCGTCCCTCAAATACATGTTCGAGCCACTCGACACCGAGTTCGGCGCCTACTTCATGAACTACCACAGCCGTGCGCCGATCTTCAGTGCAACCGGCGCACCGCAGTCGGTCTACAACACTGCCGCCGCGCTGCCGGGGCCGTTCGCCGCACTGGCACCGCTGCTGGTCGCGGGCAATTCGAATTACTTCATCGAATACCCGGAAGACATTCGTCTCTACGGCCTGAGTTTCTCCACCACCCTGCCTACCGGTACGGCGTGGAGCGGTGAGATCAGCTACCGTCCGAACGCGCCGGTACAACTGAACTCCACCGACATCCTGTTTGCCGGCGTGCGTCCACTGGGCGGCGCGCTGACCAACGCTTCGTTGCTCACTGGCGTGCCGGGTCAGGACCTGCACGGCTATGAGCGCAAGGAAATCACCCAGATCCAGACGACGTTCACGCACTTCTTCGATCAGGTCATGGGCGCCAGCCGTCTGACCCTCGTCGGTGAAGTCGGCGCCACCTACGTCGGTGGCCTGGAAAGCCGTTCCGACAAGCGCTATGGCCGTGATCCGGTCTACGGTCCGGGTGAGTTGCCGGCTACTGGCACAGTCGATACCTGCGCCAACATCCTCAACAACAGCACCATCAACGGCGCAGGTCCCGGTTCGCCGCAGAACAACCGCAGCCGCAATTGCGAAAACGACGGCTTCACCACGTCGATGTCGTGGGGCTACCGTGGTCGGGCGATCTGGGAATACAACGACGTGTTCGCTGGCGTGAACCTGAAGCCGAACGTGGCCTGGTCCCACGACGTCAGCGGTTACTCGCCAGGCCCTGGCGGCAACTTCGAGGAAGGTCGCAAAGCGGTCAGCCTGGGCGTCGACGCCGAATACCAGAACACCTACACCGCGAGCCTGGCTTACACCAATTTCTTCGACGGCAAGTACACCACCGTGGATGACCGCGACTTCGTGGCGCTCAGCTTCGGCGTGAACTTCTAAGCACTGCATTTCAGGACGAACGAATTTATGAAAATAACAAAGAGTCTGTTCCACGCCGGTGTTCTGGGCCTGTCGCTGCTGGCGACCAGCGTCATGGCGGCGGTGCCTGCTGCCGAAGCGGATAAACTGGGCAAGAGCCTGACGCCGATGGGCGCGGAAATGGCCGGTAATGCCGACGGTTCGATCCCGGCCTGGAAACCGCTGCCGAAAAATGCCGGCAGCGTCGACAGCAAGGGCTTCCTGTCCAACCCTTACGCCAGTGAGCAGCCGCTGTTCACCATCACCGCCAAGGATGTCGACAAGTACAAGGACAAGCTTGCGCCGGGCCAGTACGCGATGTTCAAGCGCTACCCGGAAACCTTCAAGATGCCGGTCTATCCGTCCCATCGCGGCGCCACCGTGCCGGATGACGTGTTCGCCGCGATCAAGAAGAACGCCACCAGCACCAACCTGGTGTCCGGCGGCAACGGTCTGGAAAACTTCGATACCGCCGTACCATTCCCGATCCCGAAAACCGGTGTGGAAGTGATCTGGAACCACATCACCCGCTATCGCGGCGGGAGCGTGACCCGTCTGGTGACCCAGGCCACGCCGCAACCGAACGGCTCGTACAGCCTGGTGTACTTCCAGGATCAGTTCGTGTTCCGCGACAAGATGAAGGACTACGATCCGGCGAACCCGGGCAACATCCTGTTCTACTTCAAGCAGAAAGTGACCGCGCCGGCGCGTCTGGCCGGTGGCGTACTGCTGGTGCACGAGACGCTCGATCAGGTCAAGGAGCCGCGTTCGGCGTGGGTCTACAACGCCGGGCAGCGTCGTGTGCGCCGTGCACCGCAAGTGTCGTATGACGGCCCGGGTACTGCCGCCGACGGCCTGCGTACCTCGGACAACCTCGACATGTACAACGGCGCGCCGGATCGTTACGACTGGAAGCTCGAAGGCAAGAAAGAGATGTACATCGCCTCCGACAGCTACAAGCTCGACGATCCGAAACTGAAGTACTCGGACATCATCAAGGCCGGTCACATCAACCAGGACCTGGCACGCTACGAGCTGCGCCGCGTCTGGCACGTGGTCGCGACCCTGAAGGAAGGCCAGCGCCACATCTACGCCAAGCGTGACTTCTACATCGACGAGGACACCTGGCAGGCAGCGGTCATCGACCACTATGACGGTCGCGGCCAACTGTGGCGTGTAGCCGAGGCGCATGCCGAGAACTACTACGACAAGCAAGTGCCGTGGTACGCCCTCGAAACCCTCTACGACCTGCAGTCCGGCCGCTATCTGGCACTGGGCATGAAGAACGAAGAGAAGCAGGCGTATGACTTCGGCTTCACCGCTACCACCAGCGACTTCACCCCGGCCGCTCTGCGTCAGGATGGTGTTCGCTAAACCTGCGTAAACCCGAGGCCGCATCCTCGTGAAAACGCCCCGACCGGTTCGGGGCGTTTTTGTGTCTGTAGCCTTTTTGTAGCCATTTGTAGCAGCGACCTTCATTACCTCTTCGTTTAAGGCTAGGCTGCGGACATCTGCAACGCCGCCAATCGCCTTCGAACAAGAGCCGGCCATGACTGATCTGTCCCCACTTCCGGGTCCCGCAAGCATCACCGTCGCAGCACTGGACGGGCGTTTTTTCCGCCCGCCGCTGCCTGATGGCTATGTCTTGCGGCCGCGCCTTTGCCAGCGTCTGCAGGCCGGGCTCGGAGGTCGGTTGCTGCTGGTCAGCGCCCCGGCCGGGTTCGGCAAAAGCTCGCTGGCGGTGGAGTTCTGTCAGAGCCTGCCGGCGCACTGGCAAAGTCTCTGGCTGGGCTTGAGTCCGCGTGACAATGATCCCGGACGTTTTCTCGAGCGCTTGCTCGAAGGTCTGCAGGACTACTTTCCGGCCTTGGGCGCTGGCGCTCTTGGTCTGCTGAAAATGCGTCAGCGTCATCAGCCATTCGCTTTTGAAGAATGGCTCGACGGTCTGCTCGATGAGCTGGCGCTGCATCTCGATCCTGCCGCGCCGTTGCTGCTGGTTCTCGACGACTACCACCTCGCCCAAGGGCCGGTGCTGGATCGTTGCCTGCAATTCTTCCTCAATCATCTGCCCGATGGCTTGCTGGTGATGGTCACCAGCCGTCAGCGCCCGGACTGGCATCTAGCGCGTCTGCGCCTGTCGCGGCAGTTGCTCGAGCTGCACGAACAGGACTTGCGCCTGACCCACGACGAAGCCCTGACCTTGCTCGACCGCCACAGCAGCTCACTGCGCGGCGAAGCACTGGAAAGCCTGATCCAGCGCAGCGAAGGCTGGGTCGCCGGCCTGCGCTTCTGGCTGCTGGCGGTGGCCGAGGCGGGCAACGATGCCGCGCTGCCGCAAGCATTGAACGGCGGGGAAGGGCTGATTCGCGACTATCTGCTCGAAGAAGTCATCGATTGCCTGCCCGCCGAAGTGCAATCCTTCCTCTACGAAACCGCTCCGCAGGAACGCTTTTGCAGCGAGCTGTGCGACGCCGTCCGCGAAGCCCACGACAGCGCCGAGATCCTGCGTTTTCTCCTCGCTCACCAAGTGTTTCTGGTGCCGCTGGACGAGCACGGTCACTGGTATCGCTATCACCATTTGTTTTCTGACTTGTTGCGCAGCCGGCCGATCGCCCAGGCGATGGTGCCCAACGCTACCCTGCATTTGCGCGCCTGCCGCTGGTTCAATGCGCAAGGCCTGCTCGACGAAGCGGTGGAGCAGGCGTTGCGTGCCGGGCATCTCGACGTCGCGGCGAATCTGGTACAGAACCTGTCCGAAGAACAGCTGCTCGCCGAGCAGAACGTCGGCATGCTGCTGCGCTGGAAAATGGACTTGCCCGACAGCCTGCTGATCAGCACGCCACGGCTGATCGTGCTCTACAGCTGGGCGCTGGGGCTGGCCTGTCAGCTCGACGCCGCTGAAGAGCTGGCCAGCCATTTGAGCCGTTTCCTGCCGGCGCCTTCGGCCACCGCGCAGAAGTCGATGCTGGCGCAGTGGCTGGCGCTGAGCGGGATCATCGCTCGCGGGCGCGGCCATCGCGATTTGACCCTGCGTTATTGCAGTGAAGCGCTGGAGAGCCTGCCGGCCAAGCGTTATGGCCAGCGGCTGATGTGCCTGTCGACCTTGTCCAATCTGGCGATCGCCGACGGCGATCTGTGGCGCGCCCGTGGGCTGAACCGTGAATCCCTCGAGCTGGCGCAACGGGTCGGCAATCCATTATTCGAAGCACTGGCGCATTACGACAGGGCGCGGGTTCTGCAATCGCGGGGCGAGATTCTGCGCGCGCTGGATGAAGTGCATCAGGGCCTGGAACGCTTGCGCGGTCTGTCGCCGCAACGCCTGTACGCCGTGCGCGCGCGGCTGACGTTGTACGAAGGTTTCCTGCTGGCGATGCGTTTGCAGCCGCAAGCCGCACGCGTGCGTCTGCTGGCCGGCATTGGCGAGGCGCGCGCCTGTCGCGACATCAGCGTGCTGATCGGCCACTGCGTGATCGCTCGGCTGGACGGCGCCAGTGGCGAATTCGCGAAGGCCTTCGCCGAACTCGCCGAAGCCGAACGCCTGATGCACATCTGGGACGTACCGCCGATCTACTATCTGGCGATGATCACCCTGGTCAAATGCGAACTGTGGCTGGCCCAGGGCCGGATTGATCTTGCCGAGGCGTGGCTTGCACGATTGGGCCAGACCTACACCGGCGAACACGCTGCGGCACCGCCAGAGTTTCATCCGCAGCTGCCGCTGCATGTGGAACTGCAACAGGCGCTGCTTGATGTGATTCAGGGGCAACCGATGCTCGCCGAAGGGCGGCTGAACGTGTTGCATGAAAACGGCCAGCGGACCGGCCGGCAGTTGCTGAGCGTGATGGCGTTGACGCAGAAGGTGGCGCTGTTGCTGTCCAGTGGACGCGAGCCCGATGCGCGCAAGGTGTTGAGTCAGGCGCTGGAAGCTGCGGCCGGCGGCGTCTTCCAGCCCTTCGATGCGCTGCTGAAAAGTCATGCCGACTGGATGCGCGGGCAATTGCAGGCGCTTTCCTGCCACGCCGTCAGCCAGCAATTGCTCACACAGTTCCCAACAGCCGCGCCGCGACCGAGCGTAGAAAGCTCAACTACCGAACAACTCAGCAGCCGGGAATTGGCCGTGCTGCGCCTGATCGCCCAAGGCTGTTCCAATCAGGAAATCAGCGAGCAGTTGTTCATTTCCCTGCACACCGTGAAAACCCATGCCAGCCATATCAACAGCAAGCTCGGGGTTGAGCGGCGTACGCAGGCGGTGGCGCGGGCGAAGGCGTTGGGGTTATTGCTCTAGCGACGGTAAAATTCGCCATCGGCCGTTGCCAACGGCGTTGACCCTGTCCAGGATTTTTCCATGACCACGCCCAGCCCTGCGCTTATCCGCGAAACCTTCCCCGTCGGCCCGCTCCAGTGCAACTGCACGATCATCGGCGACCCGCTCACAAAAAAAGCCATCGTCGTCGACCCGGGCGGCAACCCAGACTTGATCATGGCGCGCCTCGACGCCCATGGCCTGAAAGTCGTCAGCATCATCCACACCCACGCCCATCTCGATCACTTTCTCGCTTCCGGGCAGATGAAGGAGAAAACCGGCGCGACCCTGCATCTGCACAAGGAGGATCAATTCCTCTGGGACAACCTTGAAATGCAATGCCAGATGTTCGGCGTGCCTTACACCCCGGTGCCGTCGCCGGATCGCTGGTTGAGCGATGACGAAGAACTCGCCTGCGGTTGCGGTGTGGCACTGCACACGCCGGGACATACACCCGGGTCCATGAGCTTTTGGTTTTCCGAGGCTAAGCTGTTGATAGCCGGCGACACGCTGTTTCGTCGCGGGGTAGGGCGCACGGATTTGTGGGGTGGCGATCAGGCGACCATCGTGCGTTCGATCAAACAGCGGCTGTATACGCTGGACGAGGACGCAACGGTTGTCACCGGGCACGGTCCGGACACGCGTCTGGGTGATGAGATGCGTGAGAACCCGTTTGTGCGTGCCTGAATTTTTTGTCACGGGCAGCGGGCGGAATTTTTAGGCATTGTCATGATCCAACGCCCGCGCAGGTCCATTGATTGATCAGTGGCCGCTGCACCACAGAATGCAGAAAACCAGGAGCTCTCCATGTTCACCACGCGTCGTTTGATTATTGTCGCTACTGCCGTGGCCGTGCTGTCCGGCTGCGCCTCGCCTAATCCGTATGACAATCAGGGTCAGGCCGACGGTGGCTCGCAAGGCATGAGCAAAACCGCCAAATACGGTGGCCTTGGTGCACTGGCCGGCGCACTCGCCGGTGCCGCCATCGGTCACGACAACCGTGGCAAGGGCGCCTTGATCGGCGCTGCTGTCGTCGGTGCCTCCGCAGCAGGCTACGGCTACTACGCCGACCAGCAGGAAAAGAAACTGCGCGCGAGCATGGCCAACACTGGCGTTGAAGTGCAGCGGCAGGGCGATCAGATCAAGCTGATCATGCCGGGCAACATCACCTTCGCCACCGATTCGGCGAACATTGCCCCGAGTTTCTACCAGCCGTTGAACAACCTGGCCAACTCGCTGAAGGAGTTCAACCAGAACCAGATCGAAATCGTCGGTTACACCGACAGCACCGGCAGCCGCCAGCACAACATGGACCTGTCCCAGCGTCGTGCGCAGAGCGTGGCGACCTACCTGACCTCGCAAGGTGTCAGCGGTGCCAACCTGTCGGCCCGTGGCGCCGGCCCGGATAACCCGATTGCCAGCAACGGCGACGTGAATGGCCGCGCGCAGAACCGCCGGGTCGAAGTCAACCTGAAGGCGATTCCGGGCCAGCAGTATGGTGGTCAGCAGCAACAGCCGGGTACGGTGCAGCAGTATCCATAAGCGATTGCCTGAATGAAGAAATGCCCGATCCTGTGATCGGGCATTTTTTTGTCTGGGCAGTGCCGGCCTCTTCGCGGGCAAGCCCGCTCCCACAGGTATTGGCGGTGGCCACAAAATCTGTGTTCCACACCTGACCCCTGTGGGAGCGGGCTTGCCCGCGAAAAGGCCAGTGTTGTCACCGCAAAATCAGCCGATACAAAAAAGCCCCCGGACAACAGCATTGTCCGGAGGCTTTTTGTTGGGCGCGAAACCCGATTACTTCTTCAGACCATAATGCTCATCGAGCATGCCCGGCGAGTTTGGATTCTTCGGTGCATAGTCACGCGGTGGTTCCTGATCGCGCGGTGGCGTCAGGCGTTCACGTGGTGCCTGCGCTGCGTCGGCGTGCAGGGCGGCGATCAGGCGCTGGCGGGTCTGCTCGTCCAGGGCCAGACGATTGGCGCCCTCGGCGAGGTGGTCCTGCACTTCCTGATAGCTCTGGGTCAGTTTCTTGACCAGCATCGCTGTGCTGTTGAAGTGGGTGACCACTTCGTTCTGATAACTGTCGAAACGCTCCTGGATATCATCCAGTTGACGCTGCGTGCGGCTCGGTGCGGCGTTCGGCGCAACGCGCGCGATCAGGAATCCAATGGCGACACCCACAACCAGGGCAAGAGTCGGTAACAACCAAACTAAGAGCGAGTGTTCCACGAGTCCTTCCTCTATAAACGGCTTTGCTTTACGTTAACGGCTCGAACCTGCGCTGTATACCGCGATTCACTCGCAATAGATTGGCACAGACAATTTGCTAGACGAGTCGACCCGATTCGAGGTCACGGAGTTCCTCCCTTGCTGATGCGTGAAACCCCTGTAGTGATTGACGGCCCTGTCGGCCAAATTGAGGCTTTGTATCTGGATAACGAGCAGCCGCGCGGCATCGCGCTGATCTGCCATCCGAACCCGGTACAGGGCGGCACCATGCTCAACAAGGTCGTCTCGACCCTGCAGCGCACCGCGCGCGACGCAGGCCTGATCACCTTGCGTTTCAACTATCGCGGCGTCGGCGCCAGCCAGGGCACGCATGACATGGGCACCGGTGAAGTCGACGACGCCCAGGCCGCCGCCACATGGCTGCGGGAAAAACACCCGGATCTGCCGCTGACCCTGTTCGGTTTCTCCTTCGGCGGATTTGTTGCAGCAAGTCTCGGCGGCCGTCTCGAAGCCCAGGGCGTGCAGCTTGAGCACCTGTTCATGGTTGCCCCGGCGGTGATGCGTCTGGGCGAGGAGGATCAACTGCCGCAGCACGGCGGGTTGACCGTGATCCAGCCGGAAACCGATGAAGTCATCGATCCGCAACTGGTCTACCAGTGGTCGGAACAACTCCAGCGCCCCCATGAGCTGCTGAAAGTGGCAGAATGCGGACACTTTTTTCACGGCAAGCTGACCGATCTCAAGGATCTGCTGCTGCCGCGTCTCTCGAATTGATTGCAGTCTGACAAGCGATTACCCATGACCAACCGTACCCGCATTCTCACCGGCATCACCACCACTGGCACGCCGCACTTGGGCAACTACGCTGGGGCCATTCGCCCGGCAATCCTCGCCAGCCGCGACAGCCAGGCCGATTCGTTCTATTTCCTGGCCGACTACCACGCCCTGATCAAATGCGATGACCCGCTGCGCATCCAGCGCTCGCGTCTGGAAATCGCCGCGACCTGGCTGGCCGGTGGCCTCGATGTCGACCGCGTGACGTTCTACCGCCAGTCCGACATCCCGGAAATCCCCGAGCTGACCTGGCTGCTGACTTGCGTCGCTGCCAAGGGCCTGCTCAACCGCGCGCACGCCTACAAGGCCTCGGTGGACAAGAACGTTGAGACGGGTGAAGACCCGGATGCCGGCATCACCATGGGCCTCTACAGCTATCCGGTGCTGATGGCGGCGGACATCCTGATGTTCAACGCGCACAAGGTGCCGGTCGGTCGCGATCAGATTCAGCACGTGGAAATGGCCCGCGATATCGGTCAGCGTTTCAACCATCTGTTCGGCCAGGGCAAAGAGTTCTTCACCATGCCCGAAGCGCTGATCGAAGAAAGCGTGGCGACCTTGCCAGGCCTCGACGGTCGCAAGATGTCGAAGAGCTACGACAACACCATTCCGCTGTTCAGCAGCGCGAAAGAAATGAAGGACGCGATCTCGCGGATCGTCACCGACTCCAAGGCCCCGGGCGAAGCGAAAGATCCGGACAACTCGCACCTGTTCACTCTGTTCCAGGCCTTCGCCACCCCGGCGCAGGCTGACGAATTCCGCAGCGAACTGCTCGGTGGTCTGGGTTGGGGCGAGGCGAAGAATCGCCTGTTCCAGTTGCTAGACAATGAGCTGGGCGAGGCGCGCGAGAAGTATCACCAGTTGATCGAGCGTCCGGCGGACCTGGAAGACATCCTGCAGATTGGTGCGAAGAAGGCCCGCGCCGTGGCCACTCCGTTCCTCAACGAATTGCGTGAAGCCGTTGGCCTGCGTTCTTTCGTCAATCAGGTTCAGGTCGCCGCCGCCACCAAGAAGAAAGCCGCGAAAGCCGCACGTTTCGTCAGCTTCCGCGAGGACGACGGCAGCTTCCGTTTCCGTCTGCTGGCGGCCGATGGCGAGCAATTGCTGTTGTCGCGCAACTTCGCCGAAGGCAAGACTGCCGGCCAGGTGACCAAACAGTTGCAGTCCGGCGAGTCGCTGGATGTGCGTACTGATGACCTGAGCTTCAGCGTCTGGCTGGCCGGTGAGTGCGTGGGCGACAGCCCGGCGTTTGCCAGCATCGGTGCGCGGGACGCCGCCATCGAGGCGTTGCGCGTCGCACTGACTCCAGCTCAAGACTGATCGGCGGCACGACCCGACCAAGGGCCGATTGCCATTCCCATAGGCCGTCGCTACAGTGACGGCCCGTTTTTGTTGCCTTGCTAACGAATTATGACGCCCCTAGAACGATATCAAGCTGATCTGAAACGCCCGGACTTCTTCCATGACGCCGCGCAGGAAACTGCCGTGCGTCACTTGCAGCGTCTGTACGACGACTTGATCGCCGCTGACCAGAACAAGCCGGGTCTGTTCGGCAAGCTGTTTGGCAAAAAGGATCAGGCGCCGGTCAAGGGCCTGTATTTCTGGGGCGGCGTCGGTCGCGGCAAGACTTACCTGGTCGACACCTTCTTCGAAGCGCTGCCGTTCAAGGAAAAGACCCGCACGCACTTCCACCGCTTCATGAAGCGTGTGCACGAAGAAATGAAGACCCTGGGCGGCGAGAAGAACCCGCTGACCATCATCGCCAAGCGCTTCGCGGCCGAGTCGCGGGTGATCTGCTTCGATGAATTCTTTGTCTCCGACATCACCGACGCGATGATCCTCGGCACGCTGATGGAAGAGTTGTTCAAGAACGGCGTGACCCTGGTCGCGACGTCGAACATCGTGCCGGACGGCCTGTACAAGGATGGCCTGCAGCGCGCGCGCTTCCTCCCCGCCATCGCGTTGATCAAGCAGAACACCGAGATCGTCAACGTCGACAGCGGTGTTGACTATCGTCTGCGTCACCTCGAGCAAGCCGAGCTGTTCCACTATCCGCTCGACGAAGCCGCCCACGAAAGCCTGCGCAAGAGCTTCAAGGCACTGACGCCGGAGTGCACGGCAGCGGTGGAAAACGATGTGCTGATCATCGAGAACCGCGAAATCCGCGCTCTGCGCACCTGCGACGACGTGGCCTGGTTCGACTTCCGCGAACTGTGCGACGGCCCGCGCAGCCAGAACGACTACATCGAACTGGGCAAGATTTTCCACGCCGTGCTGCTCAGCGGCGTCGAACAGATGAGCGTCACCACCGACGACATCGCCCGTCGCTTCATCAACATGGTCGACGAATTCTACGACCGCAACGTCAAACTGATCATTTCTGCCGAAGTCGAGTTGAAGGATCTGTACACCGGCGGACGCCTGACCTTCGAGTTTCAGCGCACGCTGAGCCGACTGCTGGAGATGCAATCCCACGAGTTTCTGTCGCGGGCGCACAAGCCTTAAGCGGAGTCTCGGCGACAAAAAAGGGCCTGCGATTGCAGGCCTTTTTTTATGGGGCCAGTTCAGCGAGGCAGGTTGCCAACGTTGATTGCTGTTGGCAGCCAACCAGAAGCCAGAGCAGAATTCTTGCTTTGCGCGGGCATAGGAACCCAGCCATCACGGCACCTTTACGCGTCATATCGATTTCACTGCCGACGAAGCCATAGGTCACTTGCGCCGTCGCGCCACAACCGGTGCGGGTGGCGATGATCACCGGAATATGTCGGGCAATGCCTTCGATGACGTTGGCCCAGTCCGCTGAAACATGGCCGGCACCGAAGCCAGCGATCACTAGGCCGGCGTAACCTAGCTCCACAACCTTCTCTAGCAGCAGACTGTCTGCACCGAGCGAAGCTTCCAGCAAAGCAATATTCTGGCGGGTGTCTCGGGGCATCGGCAAAACATGGCGCGCAACCGGCGCATGGAAGTAGCGCGGAGCGCCTTCCACTATCAAGCCAGCAGGGCCGGTCAAGGGCGAGGCGAAGGCGTGCATGGCCATTGAATCGACTTTGCGCACGCTACTGGCGCGGTGAATCTCGCCGTTGATAACCACCTGTGCTCCGCGCCCATGACTGCATGCCGCCAACGCAACGCGACCAGCATCCAGCAGGTTTGCCGGGCCATCAGCCCCCGCTTGCATGGCAGAGCGCATGGCGCCAGTCAGCACCAATGGCTCGTCGTGCGCCCACAGGTAATCGAAGAAAGTGGCGGATTCCTCCAGAGTGTCCGTGCCCTGGATGATGATGACTGCGGCCACGCCTTGGCTGATCTGCGCGTTGGCCCAGTTCAATACGTCCAAGAGGTATTCGAAATCCAGCGAAGCGCTGGGTAACAGACCGAAAGTCTCGACGGTTGCTCGTGCGAGCATATTCAACTCCGGCACGGTGTTCAGCAACGCTTCGCCGGACACCGCCGGAACGACGCCTTGGCCGTTTTGCGTCGATTGCATGCTGACAGTGCCGCCGAGCGCGGCAATGGCCAGTTTTGGCAGTTCCATGTGATACCTCGCGAAGAAAGACCGACTGTACCGGGGACTATCCAGATGCCAGCCGGGGCAGGGGAAAGATCAGTGGCTGGCCAGCCATCCGACGATTGGCAGGATCAATAGCGTACTGAGAGCCATCGACAACACGTTACCGATAAAGCCATGCATGAAGCCTGGCAGCCGCTGCGCGAGGGCGCAGGCCAGTGGCGGGGCGATCAGGGCGCCGAGCAGCGCACTGGAGATGATCACTTGCCAAGCGCCGCCGAAGGTAAGGATCGCAGCCGGAACAACGGACACCAGCGGCACATAAGTCGGATACCAACCGCGCTCCATCCACTGCCTGCGCCAGATCACCACGCCCAGTGCCGAGGTCAGCGCCTGACCGACCAGCAATTGCGGCAGCAGACCAGTGCCGTAGACCGGGCTCATCGGGTTGAGTGTAAATGCGAGCAACGCACCGACAATCAGTCCCAGGCTCGCCCATTCATTGCCGAAGAAAGGTGCCTCGGAGAAATCCGCCAAGACCCGGCGCATGCTCCATACCACGCCATAACCCGGCGCCTTGCCGGACACGGTCATGCTGACTTCCTCGGCAGCCGGCTCGGGCTCCGCTGGTCTCACCAGGCTTGGCACGTAGCGACAAAGCACGAAGGCGCCGATGCTGGCGATGGCCATGCCCGAAACATTGCCAATCACCACGGGCAAACCGAGTGGGTTGCATACGTAATTGACCATCAGCAGACACAGAGGTGTCACGAACAGGGCGCCCATGATGGCTCCGTTGATCGCGACCTTCCAGCCTGCACCGAACATCAATACCATTGCGGCAGGCAACGACACGAATGCCGCGAAGGTGGGCTGCCAACTGGTCGCGGTGACGGTCCAGCCCCACAGCAAATTGCTCAGCACCAGACCCAGTAGTGAGCTTGTCACCAGCCACGGCCAGAGCCCGCTGCCGTAACAGATCGTGAAGCCTTGCCAGGCTTTTCCCGTTCGATTAGCCCAATAGCCCAGATATGCACCGGCCAGAAGGCCAATCGAGGCAAACTCGTGTTTATAAAACGCCACCTCGCTGATATCTCCAAGCACCCAACGCAGCCAGGCAGCAGCGTCGGGAAAACTCGAAACCATATGGCTGTAGTCCGGCCAGCGCGCCGACCACAACGAATGATGGGTGAGCGATAGCCAGCCAATCAAAACCGTCGCACCCAGAATCAGGCCGATAATGGTGCTGTCCATCGCGGTTCTGGCCACGATTGTTTTGCGTTGCTTTGCGTGAATGTCCATAGCCCGGCCTCCGGTTAACGCGGCAGGCACGGATGCTGGGTGTAACCGAGCATTCGATCGTAGACATCACAGCGCCGATCACGGTGCAAATCGTTCAGGTCGTTCCAGATTGGCGCACTGCGCGAGCTGGTCAGGTCGATATCGGCGTAGAGGATTTCCTGCTGGTCGGCGGACGCCACGCGGCCAATCGGCCAGCCGTTAGTGCCAGCAATCAAAGAGCATCCAAGGTAACGAGCGCCACGCTCTTCGCCGATTCGGCTGGCCGCCGCAATGAACACATTGTTGACGTGCGCCGCGGTCATGGTCAGGTACGAAGCCATGCACTTGCCGGCGTCATCGAACAAGGGCGGTGGTGTCCAGACCCAGTTGTTCAGGCTGCAGATAATGTCCGCGCCCTGCTGGCTGAGGATTCTCGGGACCTCGGGAAACCAGATGTCCCAGCAGATCAGCAGACCGATACGACCGATCGGCGTTTCGAACACCGGGAAACCGCTATCGCCTGCGGTGAACCAGAGCTTCTCCAGATTCCACAGGTGCGCCTTGCGGTATTTGCCGATGAAACCGTCAGGTCCCAACAACACGGCTGTGTTGTACAACCGTGCCCCTTCGCGCTCGGTCAGCCCTGCTACCAGATACACCTGATGCTGGCGGGCAAAATCCTCCCATCGGCTCACGCTCGGCCCATCCGGAACCGATTCGGCGTGATCGAACGCATCCTGTCGAGTGCGAAAGAAATAACCGGTGTTTGTCAGCTCGGGCAAAACGATGAGGTTGGCACCGCCATTGACCGCCTGCAGTGCCAACTCCAGGCTATTACTCAGATTCGCTGCACGATTTTGCGTACCGACCTGCGGATCACATTGCACAACCGCAACACGAACAGGGCTTGTTGACTCACTCATTTTTCATGATCCCTTATTGTTGTTTTCACGCCATCGGGTGGCGGGGAACATAAGAGTCGAGTCAGCACTGGAAGGTAAGTCGGCGCTTTCCGGTTAAGTTGTAGTACGCCTCCTAGGACGATTAAACACATATCGACGATGCACGTTCAGGACGCTGAATTGCGTGACTGAAAACTTCATGGTCCGGCCTGGTAGTGTGGATAGTCGGTTATCTGGAAGCCGCCATTGAACTGCGCCGAGGTTTTTTCGCAAATATGAATCACCGCATCGATGGCACCGCGAAAGCAGGGCTCGGTCCAGCCGGCATCCACTGAAAACGACTCGCCAGAAAGATACAGCCCGGAAACACTGGAATAGTCGCGGTTGTATTTCATCAGGCTTACAGCGTCGTAGTAGGCGCCGGGGCGGTAAAGTTTGGCGCACCCCAGTGAGTTCTTATCGGTGATCCAGCGCTGTACGACGGCCTGATTGAGGCCAATGAAAGGCGAGATGCGCTGCCCGATATTGCTGCAGTTCATCAGGATTCGATCAAGTTCTTCGGCACATTTGGCGACCAGCTCCTTGTCGCTGAAACAGCAGAGTTTGGTAGCGTCATCTTCCCAGGTGTAACTGAGAAGAATGCAGTCGTAGCTGTAGTGATCGTTATAGCGGTAGGTATAAACATCGTGGATAAAACTGTCCGTGACGATCGCTTGGGGGATGGCGGTATTGCCGGACAGGAAGGATTTCTTCAGCGGCGCGAACACTTTGCAGCTGGTTTCCCAATGTGCAGTCTTGTACGCATTGATCGTTTCGAACGGCAGCATTTGTGCCGTGAAGTTTTCAAGCCTGATTCGTGTTTCGATCAACCACGAAGGCAGCGTCATGATCACGGAGTCATAATCGCTGAAATGTTCCTGGGCCTGATGGGGGCGACTTTGCTTCCAGTTGTAGTAGACACGGGTTTTACCGCTGTCGAGCTTTTTCAGCCGAGTGACGGCGCTATCAGTCAGCAAACCTTCGCGGTATTGCAGGCTGTGTTCGTGGAAAGACTTCGCTGTTTCATCAGGTTTGATGAACATAAGGCTTTCACTCAGCGCCGCGAGACCGAGGTAGCGCGGGCCTTCGAACTGCAGCCCGGTTGAATCGAAAACCGCATTGCTGCGGATATGCGGTGAGTCAGGCAGAGGATCGCCTTTTTCATCTACCCGACCCAGCACCAGTTGCAAGTGACTGCTGAACCCGAATATGGCAGTGCGCAGCGGGTACAGTGCACAGACATCATAAAATGCGCCCCAGCTGCCGTCACCGATGCCGATGGCATAAAAAATGGCCGATTCCTCTGGCGACATTCCCATCCCGCCAAAATCGCCCGGCGCGTCTTTTTTCCAGCGTTGCAGCACCGGCATGCTCACCAGATCACGGAAGGAAATGGCGTGATACCTGGCGACAATAGCTGCCCACATGGACTCCCATTCCTCGCTCGCATAACTGTCGCAAACGTGCCGGGTCATGCGGTCGGCGAACGCTCTCCATTTTGCATACACCGCTCGCAGCTCCTCGCCGGGAGGGCGGGTCTGACCGTCGGCGTTTTTCCAGATAAGCATTTGCGGCGTAGCCTGCTCTGACAGGCTGCCCTCGCGCAGATAGATGCCGGTTGATTTGACCCATTGGCTGCCGGGATTGGCAAAGTCTGAAAGGGCCAGGTCGAATATCGTCGCGTAGTAGGCCATCAGCGAACGACCTTCCTTCGGCGATTCTCCTTCGCGATTGAACAAAGGCATACGCATCGCACCCATTTCGAACGGGGTATGGCTGGCCTTGGATTGAGGACTGCCGGGAACGGTCAGGTGCCTGCCGCCGATTCGCGAGGACTGTTCGATCAGCGTGATCTGGGTGAAGCCGCAGCGCAGCAATTCTCTCGCTGCCGTCAGGCCTGTGATGCCTGCGCCGATGATGCAGATTCGATGGCTCGAATCAGTCGCTCGGGCGATTCCGCCTGGCTGCTCCAGTAACGCGCGGTAGTCAAAACACAGGTCCGGCGGATTGGGGAAACGGGCTTTCCAGTTGTTCTGTGGCGAACGTTTTTTGCGTTTTTCAAGGCCAGGAGCCCGTGAGGGATAGTTGTAGCTGGAGCCGATGGTCACTGTTGATCTTCCCTGATGCGATGTGCTTGGGAAGTAGTCTGGTCGGCGCAGGCACGTCCGAACAGTCGTAAAACACAGCCAGACGCTGTTCTGTTTTCGTTCATTTGTGTCGGACGAATCACAACTTACAAGTCGGTCCCCGTGGAAGGACTACACCCACAGGGACGTCAGTCTGGCGGAAGTTTACGCAGCCTGCTGAAACTGTTGCCGATACTGGTTAGGCGACAGTTCGGTGTGCTGGCGGAACAGTCGCGCGAAGAAGCTCGCATCGTCGTAACCGACCTCATAACTGATGGTCTTGATGCTCTTGCGCGTGCCCGAAAGCAGGCCCTTGGCCGTCTCGATGCGCAGGCGCTGCAAGTAGTGCAGCGGTTTGTCGCCGGTGGCGGTCTGGAAGCGGCGCATGAAGTTGCGGATGCTCATGCCGTGCTCGCGGGCGACGTCTTCGAAGCGGAACTTGTCGGCGAAATGCTCTTCGAGCCACTGCTGGATCTGCAGGATGATCACGTCCTGATGCAGCTTCTGCCCACCGAAACCGATACGTCCCGGCGAATAGCTGCGCTGCACTTCGTAGAGGATGTCGCGGGCCACGGCTTGCGCCACGTTCGCGCCGCAGAAGCGTTCGATCAGATAGATATAGAGATCGCAGGCCGAGGTAGTACCGCCGGCGCAGTAGAGATTGTCGGCATCGGTCAGGTGCTTGTCCTGATTCAGATAGACCTTGGGGAAGCGCTCGGCGAAGGCATTGAAGAAGCGCCAGTAGGTGGTCGCTTCCTTGCCGTTGAGCAACCCGGCTTCGGCGAGCCAGAACACCCCGGTGGCTTCGCCACACAACACCGCGCCGCGCGCATGCTGTTCGCGCAGCCACGGCAGGATTTGCGGGTAACGGCCGCACAGCGTATCGAAGTCGTCCCAGAACGCCGGGAGGATGATCACATCGGCGTTTTCCAAGCCACCGTCGACTGGCATGACCACGTCGCTGAAGCTTTTTACCGGTTTGCCATCGGGGCTGACCAGGCGCGTTTCAAACGCCGGTGTCAGGCCGTGGCCCAGTTGTTTGCCGTAACGCAGGCTGGCCACATGGAAAAAATCCTTGGCCTGCATGAGGGTGTAAGCGAAAACCCGGTCGATGGCCAGGATGCTGACGCGCCGCAAGGGCGGGGAGACGTGCTTAGACATAATTCAACTTTTGTTTTGTTTTTATAAGGGAAAGTGGTCACCAGACGGCTGGATCGTCTTATTTTTTGTCGGATGTGTCCAGTGTCCCGTAGCGGAAGCGGGGCTTAGTCTCTGAGAGCCGAATCCCTCCAACAACAAAGAAAGGTGCCGCATGATCCCTAGAACCCTGTTCAGCCCCGAACACGAATTGTTCCGCGACAGCGTGCGAACTTTCCTCGAAAAAGAGGCCGTGCCGTATCACGCGCAGTGGGAGAAGCAGGGGCACATCGATCGCGCACTGTGGAACAAGGCGGGGGAGGCGGGGATGCTTTGTTCGCATCTGCCGGAGGAGTACGGTGGGCTGGGCGCGGATTTCCTCTACAGCACCGTGGTGATTGAAGAAGTCGGGCGTCTGGGACTCACCGGCATCGGCTTTTCCCTGCACTCGGATATCGTCGCGCCGTACATCCTGCATTACGGCAGCGAGGCGCTGAAACACAAATACCTGCCGAAACTGGTCTCGGGCGAAATGGTTACGGCGATTGCCATGACCGAGCCTGGCGCCGGTTCCGACCTGCAAGGGGTGAAAACCACGGCGGTGCTCGACGGCGACGAATATGTGATCAACGGCTCGAAAACCTTTATCACCAACGGCTTTCTGGCTGACCTGGTGATCGTGGTGGCCAAGACCGACCCGAAGGCCGGGGCCAAGGGCACCAGCCTGTTCCTGGTGGAGGCGAATACGCCGGGCTTCGAGAAGGGCAAGCGCCTGGAGAAGGTCGGCATGAAGGCGCAGGACACCTCGGAACTGTTCTTCCAGGACGTGCGCGTGCCGAAGGAGAACCTTCTCGGCCAGGCGGGGGCCGGGTTTGCCTATCTGATGCAGGAGTTACCGCAAGAGCGCCTGACCGTGGCGATTGGCGGCCTGGCCTCGGCTGAAGCGGCGTTGCAATGGACGCTGGATTACACCCGTGATCGCAAGGCGTTCGGCAAGTCGATTGCCGATTTCCAGAACACCCGCTTCAAACTGGCCGAGATGGCTACCGAGATCCAGATCGGCCGGGTTTTTGTCGACCGCTGCCTGGAGTTGCATCTGCAAGGCAAACTCGATGTGCCGACGGCGGCGATGGCCAAATATTGGGGCACCGACCTGCAATGCAAAGTGCTCGACGAATGCGTGCAACTGCATGGCGGCTACGGCTTCATGTGGGAATACCCGGTGGCCCGGGCGTGGGCGGATGCGCGGGTGCAGCGGATTTATGCCGGCACCAATGAAATCATGAAAGAGATTATTGCGCGGTCGCTCTGATGATCGTTCCTACGCTCTGCGTGGGAATGCCGCCGGGGACGCTCCGCGTTCCGCTGTTGAGGTAATCCGACTGGCCTCTTCGCGAGCAGGCTCGCTCCCACAGGGGATCACGGTACCTGTGGGAGCGAGCCTGCTCGCGAAGCTTTTGGCGGTCAGTTACGGCGCGGGATTCGGATGATCCTTGTGAATCGCCTCGATCCCGGCCAGCACTTCATCGGACAGTTTCAGATCAAAACTGGCAATGTTGCTGTCCAGTTGCTCAAGCGTCGTCGCGCCAATGATGTTGCTGGTGACGAACGGTTGCTGGGTCACGAAGGCCAGTGCCATTTGCGCCGGGTCCAGACCGTGTTCACGGGCCAATGCAACGTAACGGCTGCACGCCGCTTCGGATTGCGGGTTGAAATAGCGGCTGAAGCGGCTGTAGAGGCTCAGACGGCCTTTCGGTGGTCGGGCGCCGCCTTCGTACTTGCCGGAAAGGAAGCCGAACGCCAGTGGCGAGTAGGCGAGCAGGCCGCACTGTTCGCGGATGGCGATCTCGGCCAAGCCGACTTCGAAGCTGCGGTTGAGCAGGTTGTACGGGTTCTGGATCGACACTGCACGCGGCCAGCCACGGGCTTCGGCCAGAGCCAGAAAGCGCATGGTGCCCCACGGCGTCTCGTTGGACAGACCGATGTGGCGAATCTTGCCGGCCTTCACCTGTTCGTCGAGGGCTTCGAGGGTGTCTTCCAGCGGCGTCAGGTTGGCTTCGATCTTGTGCTTGTAGCCCAGCTGTCCGAAAAAGTTGGTGCTGCGTTCCGGCCAGTGCAGTTGATACAGATCGATGTAATCGGTCTGCAGGCGCTTGAGACTGCCGTCCAGCGCCTCGGTGATGTGCTGGCGGTTGTGGCGCAGGTTCTTGTCGCGGATGTAATCGATGGTGTTGCCGGGGCCGGCGATCTTGCTGGCGAGGATCCAGTCGGCACGGTCACCGCGACTCTTGAAGTAATTGCCGATGTAGCGCTCGGTGGTGGCGTAGGTTTCGGCTTTGGGCGGCACCGGATACATTTCGGCAGTGTCGAGGAAATTGATCCCGGCTTCCTTGGCCCTTTCGATCTGGGCGAAGGCTTCAGCTTCAGTGTTTTGCTCGCCCCAGGTCATGGTGCCGAGGCAGATTGCACTCACGTTCAGATCGGTACGGCCTAGCTGGCGATAGTCCATCGGGTGCTCCTTGGGCAAAACAATCATAAAAGCAGGTTGAAAAATTTTTCGCAATCTGCATAATTGCCGACCTCTTTCTGCAGTGGAAGTGATGCGCCGCCGCCGAAGAATCTTGCCGTTGAACGGACGCGCCGACCCGAGCCCCCGAAAGCGTCTGTATCCGGCTGCCTTTGACTTGTCAAAGTACGCACTATTCAGTAAGATCCGCCGTCTTATTTACAGGCGGCCCCTGAGGCTATAAAGAATGAAAACTTTTACTGCTAAACCGGAAACAGTAAAGCGCGACTGGTTTGTCGTCGACGCTGCTGGTCAGACCCTGGGTCGTCTGGCCACCGAAATCGCGAGCCGTCTGCGTGGCAAGCACAAGCCTGAGTACACTCCTCACGTTGACACCGGCGACTACATCGTCGTCATCAACGCCGAGCAGATCCGTGTTACCGGCGCTAAAACCACTGACAAAATGTACTACTCCCACTCCGGTTTCCCGGGCGGCATCAAGTCGATCAACTTTGAAAAGCTGATCGCCAAAGCCCCTGAGCGCGTGATCGAGACCGCGGTTAAAGGCATGCTGCCTAAAAACCCACTGGGTCGCGACATGTACCGTAAGCTGAAAGTCTATGCGGGCGCTGCACACCCTCATACTGCTCAGCAGCCCCAAGAACTGAAGATTTAACGGAATAGTTCATTATGTCGGCGACTCAAAATTACGGCACTGGCCGTCGCAAGACCGCAACCGCACGCGTTTTCCTGCGTCCGGGTACTGGTAACATCTCCATCAACAACCGTTCGCTGGATAACTTCTTCGGCCGCGAAACTGCCCGCATGGTAGTTCGTCAGCCGCTGGAGCTGACCGAGACTGTCGAGAAGTTCGACATCTACGTCACCGTGATCGGCGGTGGTGTAAGTGGTCAGGCTGGCGCAATCCGCCACGGCATCACCCGCGCTCTGATGGACTACGACGAAACCCTGCGTAGCGCTCTGCGCAAAGCTGGCTTCGTTACCCGCGACGCCCGTGAAGTTGAACGTAAGAAAGTTGGTCTGCGTAAAGCGCGTAAGCGTCCGCAGTACTCGAAGCGTTAATTCCGCTTCCGCGTTCAAAAAAGAACGCCCGCCTCCTCACGGAAGCGGGCGTTTTTTTATGCGTGCGATTTATCAAAGAATTGCGTTGTGACAACTTGCCACAGCCGTAGACCCCCTATACTCCAAGGCTTGAGGGGTTGATCCCCGGGGAATTAACCTTGTCAGAATTGGGGGTTTTCATTACCATTCGGGCAAAATTTTTATAAGTAACATTTGATTTATTTAGTAGACGCCTGATTTAACAGGCCAAAAAAGCTGATGGGAGAGGACTGAATGAGCAATGACGGCGTGAATGCAGGCCGGCGTCGCTTCCTGGTGGCAGCCACATCCGTGGTGGGTGCTGCAGGAGCGGTGGGGGCTGCGGTCCCGTTCGTGGGGTCATGGTTTCCCAGTGCCAAGGCGAAAGCTGCCGGTGCACCGGTGAAAGTGAATGTCAGCAAAATCGAGCCAGGCCAGCAGATGATTGCTGAATGGCGCGGCCAGCCGGTGTTCATTGTCCGCCGTACCGAGGAAATCCTGGGGAATCTCAAGAAGATCGAGGGTCAGCTCTCCGATCCGACCTCCAAAAACTCCACGCAACCCACTTATGTCGACCCGGAAGTACGCTCGATCAAGCCGGAAATTCTCCTGCTGATCGGGATCTGTACGCACTTGGGTTGCTCACCGACCTTCCGTCCCGAAGTGGCACCTGCGGATCTGGGCAAAGACTGGGTAGGCGGCTATTTCTGCCCGTGCCACGGTTCCCACTACGATCTGGCTGGCCGCGTCTACAAGTCGCAACCTGCGCCTTTGAACCTGCCAGTTCCCCCGCATTCCTATGAGACCGATGAGCTGATTGTCATTGGCGTCGATACGGAGAAAGCGTGATGAGCAAGTTCATGGATTGGGTTGATGCGCGCTTTCCCGCGACCAAAATGTGGGAAGACCATCTCAGCAAATATTACGCACCAAAAAACTTCAACTTCTTCTATTTCTTCGGCTCGCTGGCGCTGCTGGTGCTGGTCAACCAGATCGTCACCGGCGTCTGGCTGACGATGAGCTACACGCCGTCGGCAGAAGAGGCCTTCGCCTCCGTCGAATACATCATGCGCGACGTCGAGTACGGTTCGATCCTGCGTCTGCTGCACTCGACCGGTGCTTCGGCGTTTTTCATCGTCGTCTATCTGCACATGTTCCGCGGCCTGCTCTATGGTTCGTACCAGAAGCCGCGCGAGCTGGTCTGGGTGTTCGGCATGCTGATCTACCTGGCACTGATGGCCGAAGCGTTCATGGGTTACCTGCTGCCTTGGGGCCAGATGTCGTACTGGGGCGCCCAGGTGATCATCTCGCTGTTCGGTGCGATTCCGCTGATCGGCGATGATCTGACCCAGTGGATTCGTGGTGACTACCTGATCTCCGGAATCACCCTGAACCGCTTCTTCGCCTTGCACGTTGTCGCGCTGCCGATCGTGATTCTCGGTCTGGTGGTGTTGCACATTCTGGCGCTGCACGAAGTGGGCTCGAACAACCCTGATGGCGTCGATATCAAGAAGCACAAAGACGAAAATGGCATCCCGCTGGACGGCATCGCGTTCCACCCGTACTACACGGTGAAGGACATTGTCGGCGTCGTGGTGTTCCTGTTCATCTTCTGCTTCATTGTGTTCTTCTTTCCGGAAATGGGCGGCTACTTCCTCGAAAAACCAAACTTCGAGCCGGCTAACCCGTTCAAGACGCCTGAGCATATTGCCCCGGTCTGGTACTTCACTCCGTTCTACGCAATCCTGCGTGCGGTGCCGGATAAGCTCATGGGCGTTATCGCCATGGGCGCGGCGATTGCGGTGCTGTTCGTGCTGCCATGGCTGGATCGCAGTCCGGTGAGATCGATGCGCTACAAGGGCTGGATGAGCAAAATCTGGCTGGTGGTGTTCTGCATTTCTTTCGTGATTCTCGGCATCCTCGGCGTTCTTGCGCCGACGCCGGGGCGCACGTTGCTGTCGCAGGTCTGCACCTTCCTGTATTTCGCCTACTTCATTCTGATGCCGTTCTACACCCGGCTCGAGAAGACCAAACCGGTTCCGGAAAGGGTGACTGGCTGATGAAAAAGTTATTTCTTGCTCTGATTTTTACTGCGCTGCCTTCCCTGGCTTTTGCTGCCGGGGGCCATGGCCCGGAACTGGAAAGTGTCGATATCGACGTCTCCGACAAAGCTGCCCTGCAGGATGGCGCGCGGACCTTTGCCAACTATTGCATGGGTTGTCACAGTGCCAAGTTCCAGCGTTACGAGCGCGTCGCCGATGACCTCGGCATCCCGCACGAGTTGATGCTGGAGAAGCTGGTGTTCACCGGTGCCAAGATTGGCGACCACATGAACATCGGCATGCAGCCGGCCGACGCCAAGACCTGGTTCGGCGCAGCGCCGCCGGACCTGACTCTGGTAGCGCGGGTACGCGGCACCGACTGGCTCTACGGTTACCTGAAGTCGTTCTACGAAGACCCGGCGCGTCCATGGGGCGTGAACAACAAGGTCTTCCCGAACGTCGGCATGCCTAACGTGCTGGTCGGCCTGCAGGGTCGTCAGGTCGTCGGCTGCAAACAGGTGCAGATCGTCGAGGACGGCAAGAAGCAATACGATCCGCTGACCGGCACGCCGCTGACCCATGAAGCGTGTGATCAGTTGACCATCGTGCCGAAGTCCGGTGCTCTGAACGAAGAGCAGTTCGATGAGAAGGTCAAGAATCTGGTAACCTTCCTGGCTTACTCGGCTAACCCGGTTAAGCTGCAACATCAGCGCATCGGTACTTATGTCTTGCTGTACCTGGCGTTCTTCTTTGTGTTCGCCTACCTGCTCAAGCGTGAATACTGGAAAGACGTGCACTGATACGCTTCAAGCATTGCTGTTAATCGCGCGCGCCCAAGGGCGCCTCCGCTAAAGCAGGGTCTGCTCAGTCAGACCCTGCGGGAGGTGCCCTCTGGGCGCGCGCGTTTTTCCGGTTCCGACAAATTCAACAAGCGAGGAGGATCGCCATGGGCGTGACCAATCGGTTGGCCTGTTACTCCGACCCCGCCGACCACTATTCCCACCGAGTGCGCATCGTGCTTGCAGAGAAGGGTGTCAGCGCCGAAATCATTTACGTGGAAGCGGGCCGCCAGCCGCCTAAACTGATTGAGGTGAACCCTTACGGCAGTCTGCCGACGCTGGTCGATCGTGACCTGGCGTTGTGGGAGTCGACCGTGGTGATGGAGTATCTGGATGAGCGTTACCCGCACCCGCCGCTGATGCCGGTTTACCCGGTGGCCCGGGCCAACAGTCGTCTGCTGATCCACAGGATTCAGCGTGACTGGTGCGGGTTGGTGGATCTGATTCTGGATCCCAAGAGCAAAGAGGCTGCACGGGTCGTGGCGCGCAAGGAACTGCGCGAAAGCCTGACCGGCGTTTCGCCGCTGTTTGCCGACAAACCGTTCTTCCTCAGTGAGGAACAAAGTCTGGTGGATTGCTGCCTATTACCCATACTCTGGCGTTTGCCGATTCTGGGTATTGAACTGCCGCGGCCGGCCAAGCCGCTGCTTGATTATATGGAGCGCCAGTTTGCGCGTGAGGCTTTCCAGGCGAGTCTGTCTGGTGTCGAACGCGATATGCGCTAAGGCTTAAGGAGCCGCTATGAACTCCAGTCGACCTTATCTGGTCCGCGCGCTCTACGAGTGGATTGTGGATAACGATTGCACCCCGCACATGCTGGTCAACTCCGAGTACCCGGCGGTGCAGGTGCCACAGGGTTTTGCCAGTGACGGCCAGATCGTCCTGAACATCTCGCCGAGTGCCGTGCGTCATCTGCACATGGACAACGACGTGGTGACGTTCGAAGGCCGCTTCGGCGGTGTTCCGCACAGTCTCTACGTGCCGATCAGCGCGATCCTGGGCATTTATGCGCGGGAGAACGGCCAGGGCATGGTGTTTGACCTCGAGTTGCCGATGGACGACGAGGAAGACATCGATCCGGATGACGACTCGCCGCCACCGGGCAGCGAGCCGCCACGTCCGAGTGGCCGGCCAAGCTTGAAGGTTGTGAAATAAAAAAAGGCGATCCGGATGGATCGCCTTTTTTGTGCCTGCATTGGTCGCGTAGGAGCTGCCGGAGGCTGCGATCTTTTGATTTTTAAAAGCAAGATCAAAAGATCGCAGCCTCGTTGCACTTGTCAGCTCCTACACAACTCCTGCGTAATCAGGTCAGTCGATGTATTCGAACAGCTTCACAATCTTCTGCACACCAGACACACCCTGAACCAGATTGGTTGCCTGAGTGGCTTCCTGTTTGGTCAGCAGGCCCAGCAGGTAGACGATGCCGTTCTCGGTCACGACTTTGATGCGCGAGCCAGGAATGCTGGCGTCGGTGAGCATCTGGGTCTTGATCTTGGTGGTCAGCCACGCGTCGTTCTGGCGCGCGAGCAGGGAGGACGGTTGCAGCACTTGCAGTTCGTTGTGCACCTTCTTCACGCGCTGGACGTTGGCGGCGGCCTGTTCGGCTTTGGCCTTGAGGTCTTCGCGCGGAGTCTGGCCGGCGAGCAGGACGACGCCGTTGAAGCTGGTGATGACGATGTGCGAGTCGTTGTCCAGTGCCGGATCGGCCTTGGCGATGTTCACGCCTGCTTTGGTTTCGATCAGCGAGTCGTCGATCTTGCTGCCGAAGGTGCGCGTGCCACGGTCGTCTTCGATCGGCGCTTCACGGCTGGCGTTCACCACCGAGGTGCAGCCGCTGATGCCGAGGCACAGGGTCAAGGCCAGAAGGCCAAGGCGATTAGGGGTCATTCTTCACTCCCGAACAGTTGGCTGTCGATCAGATCGCAAAGGCAATGGATCGCCAGCAAGTGGACTTCCTGAATACGTGCAGTGACGTTGGCCGGTACGCGAATCTCGACGTCCTCGGGCAACAGCAGCGACGCCATGCCGCCGCCATCGCGTCCGGTCAAAGCTACGACAATCATTTCGCGATCATGTGCGGCCTGGATCGCTTGAATAATGTTCGCCGAGTTGCCACTGGTCGAAATCGCCAGCAACACATCGCCCGGCTGGCCGAGCGCGCGGATCTGCTTGGAGAACACTTCGTTGTAGCTGTAATCGTTGGCGATCGAGGTGATCGTCGAAGTGTCGGTAGTCAGCGCAATCGCCGGCAGGCTCGGACGCTCGCGCTCGAAGCGGTTGAGCAGCTCCGAAGAAAAATGCTGGGCATCGCCGGCCGAACCACCGTTGCCGCACGAGAGCATTTTGCCTTCGTTGAGCAGGGCGTTGACCATGATCTGGCTGGCTTGCTCGATGTGCGGTGCAAGTACGTCCATCGCCTGTTGCTTGGTGTCGATACTGGCCTGGAAAAGCTGGCGAATTCGGGATTGCATGTCCATCTGTGTGACCTTAAGTGGCGCGGCTGTTCGGCACGTGAATGTGCAGCCGGCAAAGCAAAGAGCAAAATGTGTCGGACGAAAACAGGGCAGGGTGCAGGCGATCAACTGTCGAAAGCATTCTGCAACCAGTTCAGCTGATTCGGGTGGCTGTCGATCGCCACCACATCGAAGCGGCAGGGGGAATTGGCCCAACGCGACTCGCGCTGAAGAAAATACTGTGCTGCAAAGATCAGTTTCTGCTGCTTGCGCTCGTCGATACTGGCGAGCGCGCCACCCCATTGAGTGTTTTTTCTGTAGCGAACTTCAACGAATACTACTGTATCGCCATCAAGCATGACCAGATCAAGCTCGCCGCGTTTGCATAACCAGTTCTGCGCCAGCAGGCGCAGACCTTGTTGTTGCAGATGTTCGAGCGCCTGGCGCTCGGCATCCTTGCCGCTTTGCGAGCGTGACCTGTCGGGCATCAGCGCGGGGTGTCCGGCAGACGCTGCACCTGACCGCTGACGAACTGTGCCCACGGCAACTGGCGCACAACGCGCTGGGTCTGGGTCATGCCGAGGCTGCCCGACTGACCTTCGATGCGGCTGTCCGGCAGGGCCTTGAGTTGGCCCAGGCGCGGTGCCAGGCGATAGGCATCGGCGCCCATGGCGTACAGGCGGCCGAGGCTGCCATTGGCTTGCGGCCACTGCGCAGCCACTTGCTGGCGCAGCGGATCGCTGGTTTCCAGCAACCATGGGGTTTCGCAGAAGCGAATGCCGTTCATGTCGTTGTACTGGTTGACGTCGCCGCTGGCGCTGTACACATGGGAGGTCGCGTAGACCGGCACGTCACCGGCGTACTGGAAGTTCAGGGTCGGCTTGATCTGCTGGGCCTGTTGCGGCGTGGCGGCCAAGAAGATGAATTCGATGTCCTGGCGACGCGAAGGCTGCGCGGCGACATTGGTGCCGGCAACATTCTGCAGGCTCTTGGCGCGGGCTTCGCTCTGGCGCAGCTGGAACATGTCGGCGATCTGCTGGGCCAGTTGCACCGGCTGATCGACACGTTCGGTGGCAACGATGCTGCCGCCATTGGCTTGCCAGTCCTGGCTGAAGGCACGCAGGACGCGATCGCCCCATTCGCCTTTCGGCACCATGATCGCGGCGCGATGCAGGCCGTCGGCGCGGGCGCGACGGGAGACTTCGCGAGCTTCATCTTCAGCAGCGAGGCCGAACTGGAACAGTTGCGCCGGGCCTTGTTCGCCTTCGCTGTAGTTCAGCGCCAGGGTGGTGATCGGCAGTTGCGGGCGAGTGCTCAGTTGCTTGACCAGTGGTTTTTCCAGTGGGCCGACCACCAGTTGCACGCCGTCAGCCTGAGCCTTGCGATAGAACTCGTCCATCGAGGTCAGCTTCGAGCTGTCGTAGAACTCGATGGCAGGTGGGTTCTGGCCGGCCTGTTGCGCCTGATAATGCGCGGCCATGAAGCCTTCGCGCAGCGCTTTGCCGACCGACGCCAACTGGCCGTCCTGTGGCAGCAGCAGGGCGATTTTGCTCAGTGGCTGGCTGGCCAGTTCCTTGAGCTTGGTCAGCGGCAGCGGCAGGTTGATCGCCGCCGGGTGCTTTGGATTCTGCGCACGCCAGTTGTCGATCGCGGCTTGTTGCTGTTCCAGCGTGCCTGCGGTTTTCACCGCTTGCGCCAGTGCCATCCAACCGCCGAGATCGTCGGTGTTGTTCGGTTGCAATTGATCGGTTGGCAGCGAAGCGATCAGGGTCCAGATCGCTTCGTGGTTCTTGCTCGCCGCTTCGCCTTCCAGCATCGGTGCGATGAACACACGCTCACGGGCAGCGGCCAGCGTCTGGCCATCGGCTTCAAGGGCGCGGGCGTGAACAGTGCCAGTGCGCACTTGCTGCTCTTCCGGCATTTCGCTGAGCTTCTGGAAGCTCGGATGGCTCAGGGCGGTCAGCGCAGCTTTAGGCTGATTGCGCGTCATGGCCAGTTCGGCGGACAGCGTATTGGCGAAAATCTGCTGGCCTGGCTTGAGTTGCTCCACCGGCACTTGTTGCAGGATTTGCGCGGACTGGCCGGCATTGCCTTGGCGGTAAGCCTGGTCCGCCGCGCTCAGGCGCAGCAGGGCGGCTTGTTCCGGGGTTTTAGCCTGGGCAGCCTGTTCGAGCAGTTGCTCGATGCTGGCGTCCGGAGTCCGTGGAAGTTCGCCAAGGCTGGAGGAAGGGGAGCTGGCACACGCGGCCAACAAGGCAGCGAGGCAGAGGGCAGTGAACAGCCGCAGGCAAGCGATCATGTAAGTGTTCCTGATACTCGATCAAATTAGCGTGGAATTGTACCCAAGCACTGGCCGGGGCGCGATGTTACTGGCGTGAATCGGTCAATTTAGCTGGAGTAAATGTTGCGGCAGCGCACAACCGGGCGAAAAACCGCACTCGGCGGGAGCGCATCGCAAGCCTCATGACGCGCTACAATGGCCGCTTTTACCGATCACGAGGTGTGCGCTTTGACTGCTCCAGGTCCTTTGAATTCCGCTGCTGGCTCGCTTTATGTGGTGGCGACGCCCATCGGCAACCTGGACGACATCAGCGCCCGGGCCTTGAAAATCCTGCGTGAAGTGGCGCTGATTGCAGCGGAAGACACCCGGCATTCGGCGCGCCTGATGCAGCACTTCGGCATCGGCACGCCGCTGGCCGCATGTCACGAACACAACGAACGGGATGAGGGTAGCCGCTTTATTACCCGGTTGCTGGCGGGCGACAACGTCGCGCTGATCTCCGATGCCGGCACGCCGCTTATCTCCGATCCGGGTTATCACCTGGTGCGTCAGGCCCGTGCGGCCGGCATCAACGTAGTGCCCGTGCCGGGTGCCTGTGCGTTGATCGCAGCGCTGTCGGCGGCGGGCTTGCCGTCCGACCGTTTTATCTTCGAAGGTTTTCTGCCGGCCAAGTCGGTCGGGCGCAAGGCGCGGCTGGAAGCAGTCAAAGAAGAGCCGCGCACCCTGATTTTCTATGAGGCGCCGCATCGCATTCTCGAATGCCTGCAGGATATGGAAGCAGTGTTTGGCGGCGAGCGTCAGGCTCTGCTGGCGCGGGAAATCACCAAAACCTTCGAAACCCTTAAAGGCCTGCCGCTCAGCGAGCTGCGTGCGTTCGTCGAGTCCGACAGCAATCAGCAGCGCGGTGAGTGCGTAGTGCTGGTGGCCGGCTGGACCGCGCCGGAGTCGGAGGACGCGGTCAGCAGCGAAGCCATGCGCATCCTCGATCTGCTTCTGGAGGAAATGCCGCTCAAGCGCGCCGCCGCACTGGCAGCGCAAATCACCGGCGAGCGCAAAAACGTGTTGTATCAGGTGGCGCTGGATAAACAGAAAGGCGTGTAAGCCGTCGCCCATGGCGGTATGGAGGGTTTTAGCGCTTGTTCTTCCGGCGCTCTGCCGTTAACCTTCGCGGCGGAGAGTCGATCGGACAGTCGCTGCCCTCTATGAGAATTAGGGGGGGAGGAAAGTCCGGGCTCCATAGGGCGAAGTGCCAGGTAATGCCTGGGAGGCGTGAGCCTACGGAAAGTGCCACAGAAAATAACCGCCTAAGCGCGCAAGCGCCGGTAAGGGTGAAAAGGTGCGGTAAGAGCGCACCGCACGTCTGGCAACAGTTCGTGGCTAGGTAAACCCCACTTGGAGCAAGACCAAATAGGGTCCCAAGGCGTGGCCCGCGCTGGGACCGGGTAGGTTGCTAAAGATGTCCAGTGATGGCCATCGTAGACGAATGACTGTTCAAGACAGAACCCGGCTTACAGATCGACTCTCCACCTTTTTCTTTCCCTGCTTGAAACAAAGAAGACGCGGCTGTGTAATATCAGCCGGCCTGGTCTGAAATTCCGGCAGCGGCAAACGCGGTAATAGCCTTTTCCCACCCTGCTTCAATCAACAGCCGAAGCGCCTTTGTAATACCGAAAAAATCTTACTCTTAACAAACTACTTTAACTTTCGAGCGCAGCTTTCAGTGCTGCATCAAGTTATTGACCAAAACTTCACGTCAGATTCTCGTTGAGCCTCCTTTTACGTCGCTAAATCTCCGTTCTGTAAGGCTTTTCCTTTAATCCGCGCCTTGACGGTGTGGTGGGCGCATTCCTATAGTGTGCGCAAGTGGCGGAAAGTGGCATGAAGTGGGTTTTTTGAGCTCAAAACGATAAAAATTGGAGAAACGCTGACGTGTTTCGCGGAGCTAACGCTATCAGTCTCGATGCAAAGGGCCGTCTCGCCATGCCGAGCCGGTACCGTGACGAGCTCGATTCGCGCAGTTCCGGCCAATTGATCGTGACCATTGATGCCGTTGATCCATGCCTGTGTGTCTATCCGCTCGATGAGTGGGAAATTATTGAAACCAAGTTGCGCGCACTCCCTTCGCTTCGCGAAGAGAACCGTCGCCTGCAACGTTTATTGATTGGTAATGCCGTCGACCTCGAACTCGATGGCAGTGGTCGTTTCCTGGTTCCGCCGCGTTTGCGCGAATACGCCAAGCTCGATAAGCGCGCGATGCTGGTCGGCCAACTGAACAAGTTCCAATTGTGGGACGAGGATGCATGGAATGCGGTATCTGCCGCTGACCTTGCTGCTATTCAACAACCGGGCGCGATGCCTGATGAACTGCGTGATTTGATCCTGTGACTATTGATAGCGGCTTTAACCACATCACCGTACTGCTTGACGAAGCCGTCGAGGCTCTCGCCGTACGTCCTGATGGCTGCTATCTGGATGGCACGTTCGGGCGCGGCGGGCACAGTCGGTTGATCCTCAGCCAGCTCGGGCCGGACGGTCGACTCATCGGATTCGACAAGGATCCTCAAGCGATTGCCACCGGGCAAACGCTAGCGGCCGAAGACGGCCGCTTTGTCGTTGTGCAGCGCAGCTTTGCCGAGCTCGGTTCGGTGGTTGCCGAGCAAGGCCTGACCGGCAAGGTCAGCGGCATTCTGCTCGACCTCGGTGTGTCTTCGCCGCAGCTCGATGACGCCGAGCGCGGCTTCAGTTTCCTCAATGACGGGCCGCTGGACATGCGCATGGACCCGTCCCGTGGCATCAGCGCTGCCGAATTCGTCAACACCGCGCCTGTGGAAGAAATCGCCCGGGTGTTCAAGGAATACGGCGAAGAACGTTTCTCCGGGCGTATGGCCCGTGCCGTTGCCGAGCGTCGTGACATCAAGCCGTTCGAGCGCACCGCCGATCTGGCCGAAGTGCTGAAAGTCGCCAACCCGGCGTGGGAAAAGGGCAAGAACCCGGCCACCCGCGCGTTCCAGGGGTTGCGCATTCACGTCAATAACGAACTCGGCGATCTGGAAGCCGGTCTCGACGCCGCGCTGGAAGCGCTGGAAGTTGGCGGCCGTCTGGTGGTGATCAGCTTCCACTCGCTGGAAGACCGCATCGTCAAACTGTTCATGCGCAAGCTGGTGAAAGGCGAGGCCGACAATTTGCCGCGCAACCTGCCGGTTCGCCACGTCGCCTTCGAACCGAAAATCAAAATCCACGGCAAAGCGCAGACGGCCTCCGACGCCGAACTCAAAGCCAACCCACGTTCCCGTAGCGCCGTCATGCGTGTCGCGGAGAAGTTGCGGTGAGCAAGCTTTTCGCCAAACCACTGCCCGGCGGCAGCTTTCTGATGCTGCTGCTGTTTATCGGCGTGCTGTTTTCGGCCATTGCCGTGTCGTACAGCGCGCACTGGAACCGGCAGTTGCTCAACACCCTTTATAACGAACTCAGCGTGCGCGACAAGGCGCAGGCCGAGTGGGGCCGCTTGATTCTCGAGCAGAGCACCTGGACTGCGCACAGCCGCATCGAAGTGCTGGCCACCGAACAACTGAAGATGCACATACCTGGCGCGGCTGACGTGAAGATGGTGGCGCCATGATGAAACTCGAAGGCGCGCTGTTCCCATGGCGCTTCCGCCTGATGGTGGCGCTGCTCGGTCTGATGGTCGCGGCGATCTGCTGGCGCATCATCGACCTGCAAGTGGTCGACCGTGACTTCCTCAAAGGGCAGGGCGATGCGCGCAGCCTGCGGCATATTCCCATTCCCGCGCACCGTGGCCTGATCACCGACCGTAACGGCGAGCCTCTGGCTGTCAGTACCCCAGTGACCACGCTGTGGGCCAACGCCAAGGAAATGCAGTCGGCCAAAGAGAAGTGGCCGGCACTCGCCGCCGCGCTGGGCCAGAACCCGAAAGCCCTGAGCGAACGCCTCGAAGCCCAGGCCAACAAAGAATTCATTTATCTGGTGCGCGGGCTGACCCCCGAGCAGGGTCAGGCTGTGCTCGATCTGAAAGTGCCGGGCGTCTATGGCATCGAAGAATTCCGTCGTTTCTATCCGGCCGGTGAAGTCACCGCGCACATGGTCGGCTTTACCGACATCGACGATCACGGTCGCGAAGGCGTCGAGCTGGCCTATGACGAATGGCTGGCCGGGGTGCCGGGCAAACGACAAGTCATCAAGGATCGCCGTGGCCGGTTGATCAAGGATGTTCAGGTCACCAAGAACGCCAAGGCCGGCAAGCCCTTGGCGTTGTCGATTGACCTGCGTCTGCAATACCTGGCCAACCGCGAGCTGCGCAACGCGATCATCGAAAACGGCGCCAAGGCCGGCAGTCTGGTGATCATGGACGTAAAGACCGGCGAGATCCTGGCCATGGTCAACCAGCCGACCTACAACCCGAACAACCGTCGCAACCTGCAACCGGCGATGATGCGCAACCGCGCCATGATCGACGTGTTCGAGCCGGGTTCGACCATGAAAGCCATTTCCATGAGCGCGGCAATCGAAACCGGCCGCTGGAAACCGAGCGACACCGTCGAGGTGTATCCGGGCTCGTTGCAGATCGGCAAATACACCATTAAAGACGTGTCGAAGACCGAAGGGCCAGTGCTCGATCTGACCGGCATCCTGATCAATTCCAGTAACGTCGGCATGAGTAAAGTCGCCTTCGATATCGGCGGCGAAACCATTTTCCGTCTCGCGCAGAAAGTCGGCCTCGGTCAGGACACCGGCCTGGGCTTCCCCGGCGAACGCGTCGGCAATCTGCCCAACTACCGCGAATGGCGCAAGGCTGAAACTGCAACCTTGTCTTACGGCTATGGTATTTCCGTGACCGCGATCCAGTTGGTGCACGCGTTCTCGGCACTGGCCAACAACGGTCGTCTCGCGCCACTGACCCTGATCAAAACCGACAAGATGCCGCAGACCACCCAAGTGCTGCCGGAAGCCGTGGCGAAAACCATGCAGGGCATGTTGCAGCAGGTAATCGAAGCGCCGCGCGGCGTGTTCCGTGCGCAGGTGCCGGCTTATCACGTCGGCGGCAAGTCGGGTACCGCGCGCAAGACCTCGGTCGGCACCAAGGGCTACGCAGAAAATTCCTACCGTTCGCTGTTCGCCGGCTTCGGCCCGATGAGCGATCCGCGTTACGCCATCGTTGTGGTGATTGATGAGCCAACCAAGGCCGGTTACTTCGGTGGTCTGGTGTCGGCGCCGGTGTTCAGCCGTGTGATGTCCGGCACCCTGCGCCTGATGAACGTGACCCCGGACAACTTGCCGACCACCCAACAGGCCAACGCCACCCCGGTCGTTCCGCTGAAAGCCAATGGAGGGCGCGGCTGATGTCATTAAGTCTGAACAAGATATTCCCCCACGCCGGCCACGATCTGTTGATCCGTGAACTGGCGCTGGACAGCCGCAACGTGCGCGCCGGCGATCTGTTTCTCGCCGTGCCCGGCGGCCGTTTCGATGGCCGTGCGCATATCGCGGATGCCTTGCAACGCGGCGCGGCTGCCGTGGCTTATGAAGTCGAAGGCGCCACCGTGCTGCCGATCACTGACGTGCCGCTGATTCCGGTCAAGGGTCTGGCGGCGCAGCTGTCGGACATCGCCGGGCGTTTTTACGGTGAGCCGAGTCATCACCTGAACCTGATCGGTGTCACCGGCACCAATGGCAAGACCAGCGTGACCCAACTGGTCGCGCAGGCGCTGGATCTGCTCGGCCAGCATTGCGGCATCGTCGGTACGCTGGGTTCCGGTTTCTACGGCGCGCTGGAAAGCGGCCTGCACACCACGCCGAACCCGATTGCCGTGCAAGCGACCCTGGGTGACCTGAAAAAGGCCGGTGCCAAAGCCGTGGCCATGGAAGTCTCGTCCCACGGTCTGGATCAGGGCCGGGTCACCGCGCTGGCGTTCGACGTGGCGGTGATGACCAACCTGTCCCGCGATCATCTGGATTATCACGGCACCATGCAGGCGTACGCCGAGGCCAAGGCCCGGCTGTTCGCCTGGAATGACCTGAAGTGCCGCGTGGTCAACCTCGACGACGATTTCGGCCGGCAACTGGCGGCGGAAAAACGCGAGTCGCGTTTGATCACCTACAGCCTGCTCGACAGCAGTGCCTACCTGTTCTGCCGCGAAGCGCAGTTCGACGACCATGGTGTACGCGCCACGCTGGTCACGCCGCAGGGCGAGCATCACCTGCGCAGTACGCTGCTTGGTCGTTTCAACCTGAGTAACGTGCTGGCCGCAGTCGGCGCCTTGCTCGGTCTGGATTACGCTCTCGACGAAATTCTCAAAGTGCTGCCGAAGCTCGAAGGCCCGGCCGGTCGCATGCAGCGTCTGGGTGGTGGCACGCAGCCGTTGGTGGTGGTCGATTACGCCCACACCCCGGATGCACTGGAAAAAGTTCTCACAGCACTGCGCCCGCACGTAAAAGGCCAATTGCTGTGCCTGTTCGGCTGCGGCGGTGATCGCGATCGCGGCAAACGTCCGTTGATGGCCGAAGTGGTCGAGCGTCTCGCCGACCAGGTGCTGGTCACCGATGACAACCCGCGCACCGAAGATCCTGCTGTGATTTTCGACGACATCCGCGCCGGTTTCACCGCTGTGGATAAAGTCACTTTCGTCGCCGGTCGCGGCCAGGCCATTGCGCAATTGATTGCCGGCGCGACCGCTGACGACGTGATTGTGCTCGCCGGCAAAGGTCACGAGGACTATCAGGAAATCAACGGCGTGCGCCATGCCTTTTCCGATCTGGTCGAGGCAGATCATGCCCTGACCGCGTGGGAGGTGGCCCATGCTTAAGGCCCTGACACTCAGCGCACTGACCAACGCACTCGAGGCCCGTTTGATCGGCGCTGATGCGAGTTTCGACGGCGTCAGTATCGACAGCCGTGCGATCCAGCCCGGCCAGTTGTTCATCGCCCTGACCGGCCCGCGTTTCGACGGTCATGATTATCTGAACGACGTTGCCGGCAAAGGCGCCGTGGCGGCACTGGTCGAGCGCGAAGTCGCCGACAGCGCGTTGCCGCAATTGCTGGTCAAGGACACCCGTCAGGCGCTGGGCCAACTCGGCGCGTTGAACCGTGCTGCGTTCACCCAGCCAGTGGCGGCGGTGACCGGTTCCAGTGGCAAGACCACGGTCAAGGAAATGCTCGCGAGCATCCTGCGCACGCGCGGTCCGGTGCTGGCGACCCGTGGCAACCTGAACAACGACCTCGGCGTCCCGCTGACCCTGATCGAACTGGCGCCGGAACACACCTCCGCCGTGATCGAACTGGGCGCTTCGCGTCTCGGTGAAATCGCCTACACCGTCGGCCTGACCAAGCCGCACGTAGCGATTCTGAACAACGCCGGCACCGCTCACGTCGGTGAGTTCGGCGGTCCGGAAAAAATCGTCGAAGCCAAAGGTGAAATCATCGAGGGTCTGGCCGCCGATGGCATCGCCGTGCTCAACCTCGATGACAAGGCCTTCGGTATCTGGAGGACCCGCGCTGCCGGTCGTCAGGTGCTGACCTTCGCTCTCAGCAACAGCGAGGCGAATTTCCACGCCAGCGATCTGGCCACCGATGCCCGTGGTTGCCCGGCGTTCAATCTGCACACGCCTGAAGGTAGCGAGCGCGTGCAACTGAACCTGCTCGGTACTCATAACGTCGCCAATGCCCTGGCTGCCGCCGCTGCTGCTCACGCCTTGGGCGTGTCGCTGTTCGGCATCGCCACCGGCCTCGGTGCGGTGCAACCGGTCAAGGGGCGCACCGTCGCGCAACTGGCAAAAAACGGCATGCGCGTGATCGATGACACCTACAACGCAAACCCCACCTCGATGTGCGCGGCCGTTGATATACTCGCCGGCTTTTCCGGCCGCACCGTCCTGGTGCTCGGCGATATCGGCGAGTTGGGCGACTGGGCGGAGCAGGGGCACCGCGACGTGGGCGAGTACGCCCGAGGCAAGGTTTCTGCGCTTTACGCGGTCGGGCCGAACATGGTCCACGCGGTAAACGCTTTCGGTGAGCAGGCGCAGCACTTCGGCACCCAGGCCGAGCTGATCCAGGCCCTCGCCGCCGAGCAGGACACAAACACCACCATTTTGATCAAGGGTTCGCGCAGCGCAGCGATGGAAAACATCGTTGCGGCTCTGTGCGGGTCCAGTCTGGAGAAACATTAATGCTGCTGCTGCTAGCGGAGTATCTGCAACAGTTCTACAAAGGCTTCGCGGTCTTCCAGTACCTGACCCTGCGCGGGATTCTCGGTGTGCTGACCGCGCTGGTCTTGTCGCTGTGCTATGGCCCGTGGATGATCCGTACTCTGCAGAACCGTCAGATCGGCCAATCGGTGCGTAACGACGGTCCGCAATCGCACCTGTCCAAATCCGGTACGCCGACCATGGGTGGCGCGCTGATTCTGTCTTCGATCGGCGTCAGCACCTTGCTCTGGGCTGACCTGAGCAACCGCTACGTCTGGGTGGTGCTGCTGGTGACCCTGCTGTTCGGCGCCATCGGCTGGGTCGACGATTACCGCAAAGTCATCGAGAAGAACTCCCGTGGCCTGCCGAGCCGCTGGAAGTATTTCTGGCAGTCGGTGTTCGGCCTCGGCGCTGCGATCTTCCTTTATATGACTGCCGCGACGCCGGTGGAAACCACGCTGATTCTGCCGATGCTCAAGGACTACAGCATCCCGCTGGGCGCCGGTTTCATCGTGCTGACCTACTTCGTCATTGTCGGTTCGAGCAACGCGGTCAACCTGACTGACGGCCTCGACGGCCTGGCGATCATGCCGACGGTGATGGTCGGCGGCGGCCTGGGGATTTTCTGCTACCTGTCGGGCAACGTGAAGTTCGCCGAATACCTGCTGATTCCTTACGTGCCGGGCGCAGGCGAATTGATCGTGTTCTGCGGTGCACTGATCGGTGCCGGCCTCGGTTTCCTCTGGTTCAACACCTATCCAGCGCAGGTGTTCATGGGCGACGTCGGTGCCCTGGCACTCGGCGCGGCACTGGGCACCATCGCGGTGATCGTCCGTCAGGAAATCGTCCTGTTCATCATGGGCGGCGTGTTCGTGATGGAAACCCTGTCAGTGGTCATTCAGGTTGCCTCCTTTAAGCTGACCGGTCGCCGCGTGTTCCGCATGGCGCCGATTCACCACCACTTTGAACTCAAGGGCTGGCCCGAGCCGCGCGTGATCGTCCGTTTCTGGATCATCACCGTGATTCTCGTCCTGGTCGGCCTTGCCACCCTGAAGCTGAGGTAGAACGAGTGTCTCTGATCGCTTCTGACCACTTCCGCATCGTTGTCGGCCTCGGCAAGAGCGGCATGTCCCTGGTTCGCTTCCTGGCGAATCGGGGCACGTCGTTTGCTGTGGCCGACACGCGGGAAAATCCACCGGAACTGGCCACGCTCAAGCGTGACTATCCGCACGTGGAAGTGCGTTGTGGCGAGCTGGACGTCGAATTCCTCTGCCGTGCCGACGAGCTCTACGTGAGCCCCGGCCTGGCGCTGGCGACCCCGGCCCTGCAAGCCGCCGCTGCCCGTGGCGTGAAAATGTCCGGCGACATCGAACTGTTCGCGCGTAACGCGCGGGCGCCGATCGTCGCGATCACCGGCTCCAACGCGAAAAGCACCGTGACCACGCTGGTCGGCGAGATGGCGGCTGCGGCGGGCAAACGCGTCGCCGTTGGCGGCAACCTCGGCACCCCGGCGCTGGATCTGCTCAGCGATGATGTCGAGTTGTACGTCATGGAGTTGTCGAGTTTCCAGCTGGAAACCACCGACCAGCTCAACGCCGAAGTCGCCACCGTACTGAACATCAGCGAAGACCACATGGATCGCTACAGCGGTCTGCCGGCCTATCACCTGGCCAAGCACCGGATCTTCCGGGGCGCGAAGCAGTTTGTGGTCAACCGTCAGGATGCCCTGAGCCGTCCATTGATCGGTGAAGGTCAGCCATGCTGGACCTTTGGCCTGAGCAAACCGGATTTCAAAGCGTTCGGCATTCGCGAAGAAGACGGCGAGAAGTACCTCTCCTTCGAATTCCAGAACCTGATGCCCGTGCGTGAACTGAAGATTCGCGGTGCGCATAACCAGTCCAACGCGCTCGCCGCATTGGCACTGGGTCACGCTGTGGGTCTGCCGTTCGACGCCATGCTCGCGGCGCTGCGCACGTTTGCCGGGCTCGAACACCGCTGCCAGTGGGTGCGCGATCTCGATGGCGTGGCCTATTACAACGATTCCAAAGCCACCAACGTTGGCGCCGCTCTGGCGGCCATCGAAGGCCTCGGTGCGGACATCGACGGCAAGGTCATTCTGATCGCCGGCGGTGACGGCAAAGGCGCCGAATTCAACGATCTGCGCGATCCGGTGGCGGCCAACTGCCGCGCCGTGGTGCTGATGGGGCGTGACTCCGACAAGATCGGCGAGGCCATTGGCGATGCCGTGCCGCTGATCCGCGCGACCTCGCTGGTCGACGCCGTCGCGCAATGCCGCGCAGCTGCCCAGCCGGGTGACGTGGTGCTGCTGTCTCCGGCCTGCGCCAGTTTCGACATGTTCAAGAATTACGAAGACCGTGGTCACCAGTTCGTCCGCGCTGTGGAGGAACTGGCATGAACTTGAGAAACATCATCAAGCCGTACCCGTCGCCGCTGATCACCGGGCGTGGCATCGACCTCGACTTCCCGATGCTCGCCGGTTGCCTGGCGCTGCTCGGCCTGGGCCTGATCATGATCGCTTCGGCGTCCACCGAAGTGGCGGCGGCGCAGTCGGGCAGTCCGCTGTATTACATGATTCGCCACCTTATCTATGTGGTGCTGGGTCTGGGCGCGTGCATTGTCACCATGATGATCCCGATCGCCACTTGGCAGCGCCTCGGCTGGATGATGCTGATCGGTGCGTTCGGCCTGTTGGTGATGGTGATCATCCCCGGCATCGGCCGCGAAGTGAACGGTTCGATGCGCTGGATCGGTTTCAGCTTCTTCAACGTGCAGCCGTCGGAAATCGCCAAGGTGTTCGTGGTGATCTACCTCGCCGGTTATCTGGTGCGCCGGCAGAAAGAAGTGCGCGAGAGCTGGATGGGCTTCTTCAAGCCGTTCATCGTCCTGCTGCCGATGGCGGGTCTGTTGCTGATGGAACCGGACTTCGGTGCCACCGTAGTCATGATGGGCGCGGCGGCGGCGATGCTGTTCCTTGGCGGGGTCGGGCTGTTCCGCTTCTCGCTGATGGTGGTGCTGGCGGTTGGCGCGGTGGTTCTGCTGATTCAGATGCAGCCGTATCGAATGGCGCGTCTGACCAACTTCGCCGACCCGTGGGCCGACCAGTTCGGTGCCGGCTATCAGTTGTCGCAGGCCTTGATCGCTTTCGGTCGCGGCGAGTGGCTGGGCGTCGGCCTGGGCAACAGCGTGCAGAAACAGTTTTATCTGCCGGAAGCGCACACCGACTTCGTGTTCTCGGTACTTGCCGAAGAACTGGGCGCCGTGGGTTCGTTGTGCACCGTCGCGCTGTTCGTGTTCGTGTGTATTCGCGGCATGTACATCGGCCTGTGGGCGGAGAAGGCCAAGCAGTTCTTTGCCGCTTACGTGGCTTACGGCTTGTCGTTCCTGTGGATTGGTCAGTTCCTGATCAACATCGGTGTGAACGTCGGCCTGCTGCCAACCAAGGGTCTGACCTTGCCGTTCCTCAGTTACGGCGGCAGCTCGCTGGTGATCTGCTGCGCCTGTCTGGGCCTGTTGCTGCGCATCGAGTGGGAGAGTCGAACCCACCTGGGCAGCGAAGAGATGGAATTCCAGGAGAGCGACTTCGCCGAGGAGCCGACTCATGGGCGCTAACGTATTGATCATGGCCGGCGGTACCGGCGGCCACGTGTTCCCGGCGCTGGCCTGTGCCCGCGAGTTTCAGGCGCGCGGCTACACCGTGCACTGGCTCGGCACGCCACGGGGGATCGAAAACGAACTGGTCCCGGCGGCAGGGCTTGAACTGCACCGGATCAACGCCAGCGGTTTGCGCGGCAAGGGCAAGCTGTCGCTGCTCAAGGCGCCGCTGATGCTGCTGAAATCGGTGTGGCAGGCGCGGGCGATCATGCGCCGCTTGAAACCGGTGTGCGTGGTTGGCTTCGGCGGTTATGTGACCGGCCCCGGCGGTCTTGCCGCAAAACTGGCCGGCGTGCCAGTGATCGTTCACGAGCAGAACGCTGTCGCCGGCACCGCCAATCGGTTGCTGGTGCCGTTCGCCGCCCGAGTGTGTGAAGCGTTCCCCGACACCTTTACTCTGTCGGACAGCCGCCGTACCACCGGTAATCCGGTGCGCAGCGAGCTGTTCCTCGACACATCGCGACCGGCGCTGACCGGGCGCAAAGCGCGTTTGCTGATCCTTGGCGGCAGCCTGGGCGCAGAACCGTTGAACAAATTGCTGCCTGAAGCCCTGGCCCAAGTCGCTGCCGACCTGCGCCCGGAAGTGTTTCATCAGGCCGGTAAAAACCACGATGAAGTGACTGCCGAGCGTTACCGCGCCGTGGGCGTGGAGGCGCAGGTGCAGCCGTTCATCAAAGACATGGCCCAGGCCTATGGCTGGGCTGACCTGGTGGTGTGCCGCGCTGGCGCGTTGACCATCAGTGAGCTGGCGGCCGCCGGTCTGCCCTCGATGCTGGTGCCCTTGCCCCACGCGATCGACGATCACCAGACCCGCAACGCCGATTATTTGGCCCGCGAAGGCGCTGCCTTCCTGATGCCGCAAAGAACGACTGGTGCCGCGGATCTTGCCGCGCGCCTGACAGAGGTCTTGATGCAACCGCAACGACTCGAAGCAATGGCCCAAGCGGCCCGCCGACTGGCCAAACCCGATGCCACCCGTAGCGTGGTCGATACCTGTCTGGAGGTGGCCCATGGTTGAGAATCAGAAAGCCATGCCACAACCGGAAATGCGCCGCATCCGTCGCATCCACTTCGTCGGCATCGGCGGCGTGGGCATGTGCGGTATCGCTGAAGTGTTGTTGAACCTGGGCTATCAAGTCTCCGGTTCCGACCTGAAAGCCTCGCCGGTCACCGAGCGCCTGGAAACCTTCGGCGCGCAGATCTTCATCGGTCACCGTGCCGAGAACGCCGCTACCGCCGACGTGCTGGTGGTGTCGAGCGCGGTAAACACGTCCAACCCGGAAGTGGCGACTGCCCTTGAGCGCCGCATTCCAGTGGTGCCGCGCGCAGAAATGCTCGCCGAGCTGATGCGCTATCGCCACGGCATCGCCGTTGCCGGTACCCACGGCAAAACCACCACCACCAGCCTGATCGCTTCGGTGTTCGCGGCCGGTGGTCTGGACCCGACATTCGTGATCGGTGGTCGCCTCAATGCAGCGGGCACCAATGCCCAGCTCGGCACCAGCCGTTACCTGATTGCCGAAGCCGACGAAAGCGATGCGAGCTTCCTGCATCTGCAGCCGCTGGTGGCCGTGGTCACCAACATCGACGCCGACCACATGGCGACCTACGACGGTGACTTCAACAAACTGAAGAAAACCTTCGTCGAGTTCCTGCACAACCTGCCGTTCTACGGGCTGGCGGTGATGTGCCTGGACGATCCGGTGGTGCGTGAAATCCTGCCGCTGGTCAAGCGTCCGACCGTGACCTACGGCTTCAGCGAAGACGCCGACGTACGCGCAATCAATGTGCGCCAGCAGGGCATGCAGACCTTCTTTACCGTGCTGCGCCCGGATCGCGAGCCGCTGGACGTGTCGGTGAACATGCCCGGCAACCACAACGTGCTCAACTCGCTGGCGACCATCTGCATCGCCACCGACGAAGGCGTCAGCGATGAAGCCATCGTTCAGGGCCTGTCGGGCTTCCAGGGTGTTGGCCGACGCTTCCAGGTCTACGGTGAACTGCCGGTGGACGGCGGCAACGTGATGCTGGTCGACGACTACGGTCACCACCCGACCGAAGTCGCTGCGGTGATCAAAGCCGTGCGCGGTGGCTGGCCGGAGCGTCGTCTGGTGATGGTCTACCAGCCGCACCGCTACAGCCGCACCCGTGATCTGTACGACGACTTCGTCAATGTACTGGCCGACGCCAACGTGCTGCTGCTGATGGAAGTCTATCCGGCCGGCGAAGAGCCGATCCCGGGCGCCGACAGCCGCAAGCTGTGCAACAGCATCCGCCAGCGCGGTCAGCTCGACCCGATCTACATCGAGCGTGGCGTTGACCTGGCGCCGTTGGTCAAGCCGCTGCTGCGCGCCGGCGACATTCTGCTGTGCCAGGGCGCTGGTGATATCGGCGGTCTCGCGCCGAAGCTGTTGAAAAGTGAATTGTTCGCCGGCGCCGTGGCGGCGCCGGTCGAGGGGAAGTTGAAATGACTGCTGCCTACGCCAATCTGTTCTCCACCATCGCGCCGAAAGACTTCGGCCGCGTCGCCGTGCTCTTCGGCGGCCTGAGTGCCGAGCGTGAGGTTTCGCTGAAATCCGGCAACGCCGTGCTCGAGGCGCTGCAAAGCGCTGGCGTCGATGCGTTCGGCATCGATGTCGGTGAAGACTTCCTGCAGCGTCTGCTCAGCGAAAAGATCGACCGTGCGTTCATCATTCTCCACGGTCGCGGCGGTGAAGACGGCAGCATGCAGGGCCTGCTCGAGTGCGCGGGCATCCCGTACACCGGCAGCGGCATCCTCGCCTCGGCACTGGCGATGGACAAGCTGCGTACCAAGCAGGTCTGGCACAGCCTCGGGATTCCGACGCCGCGTCACGCCGTGCTGTGCAGCGAAGCCGATTGTATTTCCGCAGCGACGGAACTGGGCCTGCCTTTGATCGTCAAACCGGCGCATGAAGGTTCAAGTATCGGGATGGCCAAAGTGAATTCTGCGTCCGAGTTGATCGACGCATGGAAAGCGGCCAGTACCTACGATTCGCAAGTGTTGGTCGAGCAATGGATTCAAGGTCCGGAGTTCACCATCGCCACCCTGCGTGACCAGGTGTTGCCTCCAATCGCCCTGGGTACACCGCACACATTTTACGACTACGACGCCAAGTACATCGCCAACGATACCCAGTACCGCATTCCGTGCGGGCTGGACGCGGCCAAGGAACAGGAACTCATGGAACTCACGGCCAAGGCCTGTGAGGCGCTGGGTATCGCCGGTTGGGGCCGGGCGGACGTGATGCAGGACGCCGATGGGCAGTTCTGGTTCCTCGAAGTCAATACCGCACCGGGCATGACCGATCACAGCCTGGTGCCGATGGCGGCGCGGGCTGCCGGTCTGGACTTCCAGCAACTGGTTCTGGCCATTCTGGCCGCCAGCGTTGAAGACGCAGGCGCAACAGAGGCGCGAGGTTAAGACCATGCAAGGCGCTCATCTCAGACATCAGCCACCCGCACCCGGCCGCAAGCCGGTGCCGCGGGGTGCCAGCCGAATGGTGGCGAAAGAGCCGATGTCCGCGCGCCTGCCGAAAGCCAATTTCAGCTTTCTGAAAAGCCTGTTCTGGCCAGTGCTGCTGGTGGCGCTGGGGTTTGGCACCTACGAAGGCGCGCAGCGTCTGCTGCCGTACGCGGACCGGCCGATCAGCAAGATCGCGGTGCAGGGCGACTTGAGCTACATCAGCCAGCAGGCGGTGCAGCAGCGGATCGCGCCGTTCGTGGCGTCGAGCTTCTTCACCATCGACCTCGCCGGTATGCGTACCGAGCTCGAGCAGATGCCGTGGATCGCCCATGCCGAAGTGCGTCGGGTGTGGCCGGATCAGGTGGTGATCCGCCTGGAAGAGCAATTGCCGGTGGCGCGTTGGGGCGACGAGTCGTTGCTCAACAACCAGGGCCAGGCGTTCACGCCCAAGGAACTGGCGAACTACGAACACCTGCCGCAGCTGTTCGGCCCACAACGGGCTCAGCAGCAGGTGATGCAGCAGTATCAGGTGCTGAGCCAGATGCTGCGCCCGCTGGGTTTTTCGATTGCACGCCTGGAATTGCGTGAACGCGGCAGCTGGTTCCTGACCACCGGTGCCGGCAGTTCCGGCCCCGGCATCGAGTTGCTGCTGGGACGCGGCAACCTGGTGGAAAAGATGCGCCGCTTTATCGCCATCTATGACAAGACGCTGAAAGAGCAGATTACGAACATTGCGCGCATCGATCTGCGCTACGCCAACGGCCTCGCTGTTGGCTGGCGGGAACCCGTAGCGCCGACGACAGCCCAACCCGCTGTCGCAAAGAATTAAGAAGAGGCAGGACCCATGGCAAACGTGCAAAGCGGCAAAATGATCGTCGGTCTGGATATCGGCACCTCCAAAGTGGTGGCGCTGGTAGGCGAGGTCGCGGACGACGGCCAGCTGGAAATCGTCGGGATCGGCACGCATCCGTCCCGCGGCCTGAAGAAGGGCGTGGTGGTCAACATCGAATCCACCGTTCAGTCGATCCAGCGCGCGATCGAAGAAGCCCAACTGATGGCCGGCTGCCGCATTCACTCGGCGTTCGTCGGCGTTGCGGGCAATCACATCCGCAGCCTGAACTCCCACGGCATCGTCGCGATCCGTGATCGCGAAGTCAGCTCGGCCGACCTTGAGCGTGTGCTCGACGCCGCTCAGGCCGTGGCGATCCCGGCTGACCAGCGCGTGCTGCACACCCTGCCGCAGGATTACGTGATCGATAACCAGGAAGGCGTGCGCGAGCCTCTGGGCATGTCCGGCGTGCGTCTGGAAGCCAAGGTTCACGTGGTCACCTGCGCCGTCAACGCTGCACAGAACATTGAAAAATGCGTGCGTCGCTGCGGTCTGGAAATCGACGACATCATCCTCGAGCAACTGGCCTCGGCCTACTCGGTGCTGACCGACGACGAGAAAGAACTGGGCGTGTGCCTGGTCGACATCGGCGGCGGCACCACCGACATCGCGATCTTCACCGAAGGCGCGATCCGTCACACCGCCGTGATCCCGATTGCCGGTGATCAAGTGACCAACGACATCGCCATGGCGTTGCGCACCCCGACCCAGTACGCCGAAGAGATCAAGATCCGTTACGCCTGCGCCCTGGCCAAACTGGCCGGTGCCGGTGAAACCATCAAGGTGCCGAGCGTTGGCGACCGTCCACCGCGTGAGCTGTCGCGTCAGGCCTTGGCCGAAGTGGTCGAGCCGCGTTACGACGAACTGTTCACCCTGATCCAGGCCGAGCTGCGTCGCAGCGGCTACGAAGACCTGATCCCGGCGGGCATCGTGCTCACCGGCGGTACGTCGAAAATGGAAGGCGCCACTGAACTGGCCGAAGAAATCTTCCACATGCCGGTGCGCCTCGGTGTGCCGCATGGCGTGAAAGGTCTGGATGACGTGGTGCGCAACCCGATTTATTCCACTGGCGTCGGTTTGTTGATGTACGGCCTGCAGAAGCAGTCCGACGGAGTTTCGTTCTCCGGCATCGGCAGCCGCGACAGCTACAGCAGCGAAGAGCCTCAGGCGCCGCTGCTGGACCGACTGAAAAAGTGGGTTCAGGGCAATTTCTAAAAGCAGCCTGGAGCGACAAGCTTCAAGCGGCAAGCAACTGCAGTAGATACACCGCAACAAACAGCAGTAGGCGAAAAAAACTAGAGAATGTAAGGAGAGGGAAAATGTTCGAACTCGTAGACAACATCCCCGCAAGCCCGGTAATCAAAGTTATCGGTGTCGGCGGTGGCGGCGGCAACGCTGTCAATCACATGGTCAAGAGCAACATCGAAGGCGTTGAGTTCATCTGCGCCAACACCGATGCTCAAGCGCTGAAAAACATCGGCGCGCGGACCATCCTGCAACTGGGCACCGGCGTGACCAAAGGCCTGGGTGCCGGCGCCAATCCTGAGGTCGGCCGTCAAGCCGCTCTGGAAGACCGCGAGCGCATCGCTGAAGTGCTGGCCGGCACCAACATGGTGTTCATCACCACCGGCATGGGCGGCGGTACCGGTACCGGTGCAGCGCCGATCATCGCTGAAGTGGCCAAGGAAATGGGCATCCTGACCGTTGCGGTCGTGACCCGTCCGTTCCCGTTCGAAGGCCGCAAGCGTATGCAGATCGCCGACGAAGGCATTCGCATGCTTTCGGAAAGCGTCGACTCGCTGATCACCATTCCGAACGAAAAACTGCTGACCATCCTCGGCAAAGACGCAAGCCTGTTGTCGGCTTTCGCCAAGGCTGACGATGTTCTTGCCGGTGCCGTTCGCGGTATCTCCGACATCATCAAGCGTCCGGGCATGATCAACGTCGACTTCGCCGACGTACGCACCGTGATGAGCGAAATGGGCATGGCGATGATGGGCACTGGCTGCGCCAGCGGTCCGAACCGTGCACGTGAAGCTACCGAAGCGGCAATCCGCAACCCGCTGCTGGAAGACGTCAACCTGCAAGGCGCGCGCGGCATTCTGGTGAACATCACCGCCGGTCCTGACCTGTCCCTGGGTGAGTACTCCGACGTGGGTTCGATCATCGAAGCCTTCGCTTCCGAGCACGCGATGGTCAAGGTCGGTACTGTTATCGATCCGGACATGCGCGACGAGCTGCACGTGACTGTGGTTGCCACCGGTCTGGGCGCGAAAATCGAGAAGCCTGTAAAGGTCATCGACAACACCGTTCACACCTCCATGGCCTCGGCGCAGGTGCAACAACCGGCTCCGGCCCGTCAGGAGCAGCCAGCGGTGAACTACCGTGATCTGGACCGTCCGACCGTCATGCGCAACCAGGCTCAGGCCGGTGCTGCGGCTGCCGCGAAGATGAATCCGCAGGATGACCTGGATTACCTGGACATTCCGGCATTCCTGCGTCGTCAGGCCGATTGATGGAATGTATCAGGGCTATGAAGGTGATTGGTGTTCAGCAAAGGCATGGTCTGCTATCATCGCCAGCCTTTGTTGATACCAGTTCGCAATTTGCGCTGAAGCGGCCCAAGCCATGATTAAACAACGCACACTGAAAAATATTATCCGTGCCACAGGTGTAGGCCTGCATTCCGGCGAGAAGGTCTATCTGACCCTCAAGCCTGCGCCTGTCGACACTGGCATTGTGTTTTGTCGCGCTGACCTCGACCCTGTGGTGCAGATTCCTGCCCGCGCGGAAAACGTCGGTGAAACCACTATGTCGACGACGCTGATCAATGGCGACGTCAAAGTGGACACGGTAGAGCACTTGCTCTCGGCCATGGCTGGCCTGGGCATCGATAACGCCTACGTCGAGCTCTCCGCGTCCGAAGTCCCGATCATGGATGGCAGCGCTGGACCCTTCGTATTCCTGATTCAATCGGCAGGCCTGGAAGAACAGGACGCCGCCAAGAAATTCATCCGCATCCTGCGTGAAGTGACAGTGGAAGACGGCGACAAGCGCGCCACTTTCGTCCCTTTCGAAGGCTTCAAGGTGAGCTTCGAGATCGATTTCGATCACCCGGTATTCCGGGACCGCACCCAGAGTGCAAGCGTGGATTTTTCCAGCACTTCGTTCGTAAAAGAAGTCAGCCGCGCCCGTACCTTTGGTTTCATGAGTGACATCGAGTACCTGCGCAAGCACAACCTCGCACTCGGCGGCAGCGTGGAAAACGCGATCGTGGTCGACGCTGATGGCGTGTTGAACGAAGACGGTCTTCGTTATGAAGACGAATTCGTCAAACACAAGATCCTCGACGCGATTGGCGACCTGTACCTGCTGGGCAACAGCCTGATTGGTGAGTTCAAAGGCTTCAAGTCCGGTCATGCACTGAACAACCAGCTGCTGCGCAAATTGATTGAGCAGACAGATGCGTGGGAAGTGGTGACGTTCGAAGACGCCAGCACCGCACCGATCTCTTACATGCGCCCGGTTGCGGCGGTGTAAGTAAAAAACCTCTCTAGTTTTTTGAAGGCCATCCTCGGATGGCCTTTTTTTATGCCTGTGGTTTCTCTAGTGCCTGATCAGGCCTCTTCGCGAGCAGGCTCGCTCCCACCTTTGAAAAGCATTCCAACCGTGGGAGCGAGCCTGCTCGCGAAGGCGCCGGTGCCTTCACCCTGGAAACATCAGGCTGACACTACAACGCGATTGCGCCCGCCTTCCTTGGCCTGATACAGCGCCTTGTCCGCTGCAAACAGCAGCTGCTCAAGTGTCATCTCGCTCGCCGATGTCCAGGTGGCGATGCCGATACTCACCGTCATCGCCCGCTCAGCGCCTTCAACCCATGGCAAGTTTTCCACAGCCCGGCGAATCTGCTCGGCGATCTGCTGCGCCCCGGCGCTGTCGGTCTCGGCGAGAATCACCGAAAACTCTTCACCGCCATACCTCGCGACCAGATCCGCCGGGCGCCGCACGTTCGCGGTGATTACCTTGGCCAGTTCGCGCAACACCTGATCCCCGGCCTGATGGCCATGGCGATCATTGAAGGCCTTGAAGTGGTCAGCATCGATCATCATCACCGACAGCGGCTGGCCGGAGCGCTGCGCGCGGAACCATTCGTGGCGCAGGGTCTGGTCGAGCATGCGTCGGTTGGCAACGCCGGTCAGATCATCGGTCGCAGCCAGTTGCGCCAGTTCGCGTTCGGCGCGATGGCGCAAACGCAGTTCCCGAGCGAGCAGCCAGGTCAGCCACAACAGCCCCAGGCACAACACGCCGGTGGCGCCGCTGATCAGAATCGCTGTGCGGCGCCAGGTGCCGAACACCTCCTCGCTGGACAGCGCGACCATCACCGTCAACGGCAGATTGCCGACCCGCGAGTAGGTATAGAGCCGGCGTTGTTTATCCATGCTCGAGGTACTGGTGAAACTGCCGCTGCCATCGCGATCGTTGAGAATCCGCACGACGTTGGGCCGGTTGCCGAAACTCTTGCCGACCGAATCGCTTTGCAAATAGGGCTTCTGCGCGAGCAGCACGCCATCGCTGTTGATGATGTTCAGTGTGCTGTCGGTGCCGATGTCGAGGCTTTTGAACAGGTCGTCGAAGTAGTCGAGTTTCAGCGACGCCACCGCTACGCCGAGGAATTCACCGGTCTGCGCGGAGATGCGCCGGCTGAAGCTGATGCGCCACTGATCGGCTTCTTCACAATCGCAACGGGTCTTGAACGGGCGGCTGATGAACATGCCCATGTCACGGTTGAACGCATGGGCGAGGAAATAATCGCGGTCGGCGAAATTGCCCGGTTTCGGTTCGATGCGCGAGGAGTCGGCGATCACCTCGCCATGCTTGTCGAGCAGCAGGATGTCGCCTTTGAAGCGCGCGGTGGCAGAGCGATCGAACAGCGCCAGATGACGGATCTGCGGCGAGACGTTCTGCAGGTCGTCACGCTGAGCGGCGGCGATCAGGCCTTGCAGCGTCAGGTCGTACAGCTCGACGGTGCGCAGCACATCGGCGTCGATCAATTGCGCAATGGTCGTGGCGCGGCGCGTCGCGACTTCCTGCGCACTGGCGTACTCGCGGATCAGCAGAAATGTGACGATGCACACCATCGCAATCACCGTCAGCAGGCTGCCGAGGATCAGCAGGCGCTCGGGGCGACCGGTAAGGCCTGTGATGGAGGGCGTGCGGCTGGCGATCATGATGGGGAGCCGATTGGAGTGGTTTCATAAGCTTAGTTGGGCTGACGCCGGACGAACCTGTGGGAGCGAGCCTGCTCGCGAAAGCGGTGTGTCATTCAACACAGATGTTGACTGACAATCAGCTTTCGCGAGCAGGCTCGCTCCCACAGGGTAGATCACAGGATCTGAAAAACGCAGCGCCGATCTTAGAAGACGTTGACCGGGTAGTCGATGATCACGCGGTATTCATCTGTATCCGAATCAATCGCGCCGTAGCCGTTGCCGCCACGGTTGGTGGCCCATTGCAGGCGCACCGCGAGATCCTTGGCCTGGCCGCTTTGCACGACGTACTGCAAATCGATGTCGCGTTCCCAATGCTTGGCGTTATGGCCGTCGGCGCTGTACCAGCTGGAATAGCCTGCGCTGTTCGGGTCGGCTTTGGTCAGATCCACCGTGCCGCGTGAATAGGACAGCGCCGAGGTCAATCCGGGCATGCCGAGGCCAGTGAAGTCGTAAGCGTACTTGAGCTTCCAGGAGCGTTCGTTCGGACCGTTGAAGTCCGAATACTGCTGCGAGTTGTCTAGATAAACGCTGTCGCCCTGGCTGATGTAGTCGAACGGCGTGTTGCCGTTGACCCGCTGATAGGCGGCAGTGACGCTGTGGCTGCCGATGCCGACGGTGAGATGCGCGCTCCAGGTGTTGTTGTCGATATCGCCGAGCAGCGCATCACCGGTGTCTTGCGTGTGGTAGAAGTGCACGCCCGGATTGAGGCTGACCAGATCGTTCAAGTGCCACGTGTAATCCAGGTCGTAGTAGTACTGGTTCCAGATGTCCTTGAGCTCGGACGCGTAAAGGCTGCTGGTCAGGCCCTCAACGCCGCTCCAGGCCACACCGGCCCAGTTCAAGTGTTGGCTGTCATCGCCATCGGCCAGCGTGCCGTAGGACGTGCCGATTCGGGGATGACCGCTCTGGTTATACGGCTTGGTGAAACTGGCCTGGCCACCTTCGATCAGCCAGCCGTCGAAGCTGCGGTTACTCAGGCTGATGCCACGAAACGTCTGCGGCAGCATGCGTGTATCGCCGCCGGCAATCACCGGGTTGGTGAGGAACAGGTCACCGGCCTTCAGTTCGGTATCGAATGCTCGCAGCTTCAGGGTCCCGCCGGCGGTTGAAAACGAGCCCGGCGCTTTGCCGTTGCCGTCGCTGATCGGCAGGATGCTCGAACCGTCGGTACCGCCTCCGCCATCGAGTTTCAAGCCGAGCATGGCATGAGCATCGACGCCGAAGCCGACCGTGCCTTCGGTATAACCCGATTCGAAAACCCCGAGAAAACCTTGCCCCCATTCAATGTTGTCGTCCGCTTTCTGCAAGCGGTTGCGATTCATGTAGTAGTTGCGGGCATTGAGGCTGAGGCTTGAGCCTTCGACGAAACTTTGTTCAGCGAGCTCGTCGGCGTGGGCGGCGGAAGCAATCGTTGCGGCAATTGCAATGAACAGCGGGGTGAGGCGGGCAGGGTAAAACACGTGCGGTGGAGCTCCTTGGGTCAGCGGGCCGCTCTGGTTCATGAGCGGCTTGATGTTTCTTGTTTTTTCAGACGCGCCAGACGGCTTTCAGACCACAACGAAAAAAGGCCGCTGAATGGCAGCGGCCTGGAGTGACGACGGTTGAACGGGAAGAGCCAAACAACCGCGTCGAGGGAAACCTTTCGCGGTGCGACTCAGCTGTCTTTCTCGAGCGCTTGAGCCTGGGAAGTAGCGGCTTGCGGGGATTGCGTCGCGTCTTGAGCCTTGGCCATCACTTCGGCCTGATGCTGATCGAATGCCTGCGCGCGAGCGACGTTGTGCGCCACGAACGCTTGCGATTCTTCAGCCATCGCCATCGGCGACAGGATCAATGAGGACAAAACGAATGCGCTGGCAATACCCATACTGTTGGACATCTTGAAAACCTTCTCGCTTGGCGAGTGCTGTTTGGTGCGGGCAAAGATAAGGTTGCCGAGGGTTGGGAAACAGCGCGATTTTCATAAATGACTGTTACAGCAAAAGCAAAGATCGGCACGGGTAACAACCCGGTCTGTGCGTGATGGTGGCCTGTGGCGAGGGGATTTATCCCCGTTGGGCTGCGAAGCGGCCCCAAGAATTCCAGCCTCAAAGATTCTTGGACCTTGTGCACAGGATTTGCGACTGCTGCGCAGCCGAGCGGGGATAAATCCCCTCGCCACAGGGCTTGGCTGAGCATTCAGACCGGGAGATGGATGCCAAAGGTGTTCATGCCCCGATCACTGCGCACAAACACATCCCCGCCATGCATCAGCGCAATCGCCTTGACGATCGCCAGCCCCAGGCCGTGGTTATTGCCGCTGTTGCTACGCGAGGCATCGACCCGATAAAACCGTTCGAACAACCTCGGCAGATGCTCGCTGGCAATCGGCGTCCCGGGATTGGCCACGCCAATGCTCACCTGGTGTTCTTCAACCTCGATGCGCACCTCGATCACCTGGCCCGGATCGGTATGCTGCACCGCGTTGCTGAGCAAGTTGATCAACGCCCGGCGCAGGTGCGCGACCTCGATTTGCACTTGCGCATCGCCGCTGACCTGCACTTCAACCTGCGCGTCCTCAAGAATGAAATCCAGATAGTCCAGTGTCGTCGCCACCTCATCAGCCAGTGACGTCGAGGTCAGTTTGGTCGCCTTGTTGCCCTGATCGGCGCTGGCCAGAAACAGCATGTCGTTGATGATCGAGCGCAGTCGCTCAAGCTCTTCGAGATTGGATTGCAGCACTTCGAAATAGTGTTCGGCGGAGCGCCCGCGAGTCAGTGCGACCTGGGTCTGGCCGATCAGGTTGGTCAGCGGCGAACGCAGTTCATGGGCGACGTCGGCGTTGAACGATTCCAGCCGCGAATAGGCCAGTTCAACCCGTTCCAGAGTTGAGTTGAACGATTCGACAAACTGCTCCAGTTCCGGCGGCAGCGGCGACAGACGCAAGCGCCCGGCGCGCAGTGGTGGTGCCAGACGCTGGGCTTCCTGCGACAGTTTGATCAACGGCTTCAGACCGATTCTTGCGACCCAATAGCCCAATGCCGAGGCCAGCAGCACCCCGACAATCGCCAGACTGATCAGGGCGATGAGCAAGTGATGCTGGGTCTGATGCAGCGTCTCGGTGTCGATGCCGATCATGAAGCGCAGCGGCGGGCGCTGATCCTTGGCCGGGAACTGACTGACCAGCACTTTCAGTGGGTAGGGTTGATCGGGCAGTTGCAGATCGTGCATGCCCAACGGGCCATTGATGGCGGCACGAATCTGCGGGGTGAGATTGCCGTATTCGTAGCGCGGATCACCGCTGCTGATCCAGAAACTGATGCGCTTGTCTTCCTCGCCGAGCAGTTTGAGCTTGTTGTTGATCTTCACCCAATGCTCCGGCGTGCCGTAACGCCCGACGGTGGATTCGAGCACGCTGTACCGCGCATCCAGCTCGGCTTCGGGCAACAATCCCAAGCCCTTGTCGACCTGTTGATACAGCGCGCCGCCAATTAACAGAAACACCACCAGCGCCACCAGCGTGAACATGCCGCTCAGGCGCAAGGCAATCGAGTTACTGGACACCACGGCTCTCCAGCACATAACCCATGCCGCGAATGGTGTGCAGCAGTTTTTCGTTGAACGGCCCGTCGAGCTTGGCGCGCAGGCGTTTGATCGCGACTTCGACGACGTTGGCGTCACTGTCGAAATTGATGTCCCAGACCATTTCCGCGATGGCGGTTTTCGAGAGAATTTCGCCTTGGCGCCGGGCGAGCACACTGAGCAGGGAAAATTCTTTCGCCGTCAGGTCCAGGCGCGTGCCGGCGCGGGTGGCCTTGCGGCTGATCAAATCGATCCACAGGTCGGCGATGGTCACTTGCACCGGTTCGTGGCCGCCGCTGCGCCGGGTCAGCGCTTGCAGGCGGGCGACCAGTTCGAGAAAGGAAAACGGTTTGCCGAGATAATCGTCGGCGCCGTCGCGCAGGCCCTTTATCCGATCTTCGACGCGCTCGCGGGCGGTGAGCATGATCACCGGGGTCTGCTTGCGCGCACGCAATGCGCGCAGTACGCCGAAGCCATCGAGCCCCGGCAACATGACGTCGAGGACGATCACGGCGTAATCGCATTCCAGCGCCAGATGCAGGCCTTCGACGCCGTCGCGGGCAAGGTCCACGGTATAGCCCTGTTCGGTCAGGCCCCGGTGCAGATAGTCCGCGGTTTTTTCTTCGTCTTCGATAATCAGAACGCGCATGACCGCCTCAGTCTGTGGTCGCCAGTGCCGTTGCGGGCGTTGGGGCTGGTGGGTGTGAGTGCCGGTGAAACAGCCGCTCGAGCCATAAGTATATGACCGGCGTGGTGAACAGCGTCAGCATCTGGCTGACCAGCAAACCACCGACCACGGCAATGCCCAACGGCTGGCGCAGTTCGGCGCCGGTGCCGTAACCGAGCATCAGCGGCAATGCGCCGAGCAGGGCGGCGAGGGTGGTCATGATGATTGGCCGGAACCGGGTGATGCACGCTTCGAAAATCGCCTCCTGCGGCGCCAGGCCGCGCTGGCGCTGCGCCTCGAGCGCAAAGTCGATCATCAGGATGCCGTTCTTTTTGACGATGCCGATCAGCAGCACCAGACCGATCAACGCCATGATCGAAAAGTCCTGGCCGCAGATCCACAGCATGATCACCGCGCCGAGGCCTGCTGCCGGCAGGGTCGAAATGATCGTCAGCGGATGCACGAAGCTTTCATAAAGCACGCCGAGAATGATGTACACCGCCACCAGCGCCGCGAGAATCAGCCATGGCTGGCTGGCCAGCGAACTCTGGAACGCCTGCGCCGCGCCCTGGAAATTGCCGCTGATCGCGATGGGCATGCCGATCTCGGCCTTGGCTTGATTGAGCTGAATCACCGCATCGCCCAATGCCACGCCGGGGGCGAGGTTGAATGACATATTGGCGGCGGGGAACATACCGTCATGGGCAATCGACAGCGGGCCGATGGTCGGCGCGTCGAATCGGGCCAGAGCCGAGAGCGGCACCATTTCCCCACTGAGTGGTGAGCGCAGGTAAAAATAGTTGAGGCTTTCGGCCTTGCCGCGTTGTTTGGTATCCAGTTCCAGAATCACGTTGTACTGATTGACCTGAGTCTGGAATTCATTGATCTGCCGTTGGCCGAACGCATCGTACAGCGCCTCGTCGACATCGCTTGCCGTCAAGCCGAAACGCGCCGCTGCGCTGCGATCGATGCTGATGTGGGTGATGCTGCCGCCCAGTTGCAGATCGTTGGAAATGTCGCGAAACGCCGGGTTGCTGCGCAGTTTCTCGGTCAGGCGCTGGGTCCAGGTGGCGAGGGTCGCGCCGTCATTGCTCTTGAGTACGTATTGGTACTGCGCACGGCTAGGGCCGGAGCTGAGGTTGATGTCCTGCCCGGCGCGCAAATAAAGGACGATGCCTGGCACTTTCATCAGTTGCGGGCGGATGCGATCGATGAACTGGCTGGCGCTGACATCGCGATCGCCACGTTTTTTCAGGGCGATCCAGAAGCGCCCGTTGGCGATGGTCTGGTTGCTGCCGGAAACCCCGACGGAGTGCGAGAACGCCTGCACCGCCGGATCGGCTGCAACGATTTCGGCCATCGCCAAGTGTTTTTTCACCATGTCGCCGTAGGAAATATCCGCAGCGGCTTCGGTGGTGCCGAGGACGAACCCGGTGTCCTGCACCGGAAAGAAACCCTTGGGAATAAAGATGTAACCGGCAACAGCCAGCGCCAAAGATAAGCCGAACACACCAATCATCAGTTTCTGATGATCGAGGGCGCGGCGCAGGCCTTTTTCGTACCAGCCGAGCAAGCGCTCGCTGAAACCCGGTTTGGCGCTGGCGTGATGCACCGGTTTGCGCATGTACAGCGCAGCAAGGGTTGGCGCCAGCGTCAGCGACACCACCACGGAAATCATGATGGTGGACGTCGCGGTCAGGGCGAATTCCTTGAACAGGCGCCCGACCACACCGCCCATGAACAGCAGCGGAATGAATGCCGCCACCAGCGAGAAACTGATCGAAACGACGGTGAAGCCAATCTCGCCGGCTCCCTTGATCGCCGCCTCGCGCATATCGTCACCGGCCTCGAGATGGCGATGAATGTTTTCCACCACCACGATCGCATCGTCCACAACGAAGCCGACCGCGACGACGATCGCCACCAGCGTCAGGTTGTTCAGGCTGAAGCCGAGGACGTACATCAGGGCGAAACTGGCGATCAGCGAGACACCGAGCACCGCCGAGACAATCAGCGTCGCCGACAACTGGCGCAGGAACAGCGCCATGACCGCGACCACCAACAGGATCGCGATCAGCAAAGTGATTTCCACTTCATGCAGCGAGGCGCGAATGGTCTGCGTGCGGTCGATCAGGGTTTTCACCTGCACCGAGGCCGGCAGCATCGCTTCGAGGCCGGGCAGGGCGGCCTGAATGCGATCAACGGTCTCGACAATGTTGGCGCCAGGCTGGCGGAAAATCACCAGATTCACACCAGGTCGATCTCCGGCCCAAGCCTGCACGTAGGCATCTTCCGCACCGTTGACGACTTTGGCGACATCGCGCAGGTGAACCGGGGCGCCATCCTTGTAGGAAACGATGAGCTGGCTGTAGTCCTCAGGGTGGAACAACTGGTCGTTGGTCGACAACGTGGAAATGCTCGACTCGCCGTACAGCGCACCTTTGGCCAGGTTGAGGCTGGTCTGCTGAATCGCCAGCCGAATGTCGGCCAGGGTCAGGCCGATGGCCGCGAGTTTGTCCGCCGAAGCTTGTACGCGAATCGCCGGGCGTTGCTGACCGGTGATGTTGATCTGGCCGACGCCGTCGATCTGACTGATCTGACGCGAGAGCAGGGTTTCCACCAGGTCGCTGAGTTCGGTGCCGGGCATTTGCGTCGAGCTGACGCTGAGAATCAACACCGGGCTGTCGGCCGGGTTAACCTTCTTCCATGTTGGCAGCGTCGGCATGTCTTTGGGCAACTTGCCGGCGGCGGTATTGATCGCCGCCTGCACTTCCTGGGCGGCGGTGTCGATGCTTTTGTCGAGAGTGAACTGCAAGGTCAGCAGGGTTGAGCCCAGCGCGCTGCTCGAGGTCATCTGGGTCATGCCGGGGATGGCGCTGAATTGCACCTCCAGCGGCGTCGCCACCGAGGAAGCCATGGTGTCGGGGCTGGCGCCGGGCAACTGCGCCGACACTTGAATTGTAGGAAACTCCGCTTCCGGCAGTGGCGCAATCGGCAAACGCGGGAAGGCAATTACGCCGACCAGTACCAGAGCGAACGTCAGCAAAATCGTCGCTACCGGGTGATCGATGCACCAGGTCGAGATGCCCTTGTGCGAGTTCATGGCTTGGGCTCCGCCTGCACCACTTGCGGCGGCTCGCTCATGATTTGCACGCTCGCCCCGGGCTTGAGCCGCGACTGGCCGTCGGTCACCAGTACGTCACCAGCGTTGACGCCTTTGATGATGTCCTGACCGCTGCCCTGATAAATCATCTGTACCGGCACTGCCTCGACCTTGTCGTCCTTCACGCGGTAAACGAAGTGTTGTTCGAGGCCACGCTGTACGACGGTGGGCGGAACCGCCAACGCATCTTTATCCACAGCGGTCTGAATTTTTACCGTCACCAGCAAACCCGGCCAGAGCTTCTGGCTGGCATTGGCGAACTCGGCCTTGGCGCGGATGGTGCCGGTGTTGGCGTTGATCTGGTTGTCGATCAGGGTCAGCTGACCTTCGCCGAGCAGATTGCCGGTTTCGCCATCAGTATCGGCTCCGATGTACGCCTTGACCGGGGCGCGTTGCGGGTCGCTGATCAGGCTCTGCAGGGTCGGCAGCATCTGCTGCGGCAGGGAGAACTCGACGGCGATCGGGTCGATCTGCGTGACGGTGAACAGGCCCTGGGTGTCGGTCATGCGCAGGAAGTTGCCTTCATCGACCGTACGAATGCCGACGCGCCCGGTGACCGGGGAGCGAATCTGCGTGTAGGACAGTTGCACCTGCGCCGCATCGATCGAGGCCTGATTGCCTTGCGCGGTGGCTTTGAGCTGATTGACCAGCGCTTGCTGCTGGTCGAAGGTCTGCTTCGACACGCCGTCGTCGACGCTGAGCAGTTTGTAGCGCTTGAGATTGACCAGCGCGACCTGCAACTGCGCCTGACTCTCGCCCAACTGCGCGCGGGCCTGGTCGAGGCTGGCGCGGATCGAGCGGTCGTCAATGGTGGCGAGCAGGTCGCCTGCTTTGACCAGCTGACCTTCCTTGACCAGAATCTTCGTCAGAATGCCGTCGATCTGCGGACGCACCACCACGCTGTGCAGCGAGAGCACGGAGCCGATGCCGCTGGTATAGCGCGGCACGTCTTTTGCGCTGACCGTCACCACCCGCACCGGGATGGCAGTCGGTGTAGCCAGTTTGGCCGGCGCCGGTTTCAGCGCGAACCACAGGCCGGCGGCTGCCAGCAGAATCAGGAGAGTGGCCAGCAGGATTTTGTTTTTCTGGATGGACATGCGCGGCGCCGAAGTCTGGAGTTTGGGCAGATTGACCAGTTATAAACCGCTCAGGCGGTCGGCAGGGTGACGGCTGGCTGTCAGGATTGTCAGTTTCGTTTGTATAGATGGGGAGTAGCAGTGTGCGGCGATGCTCTTGTGTTGGATTCGCCCCTCACCCCAGCCCTCTCCCCAAGGAGAGGGAGCCGATTTGTGGGCTTTTCGAACCTGAGTTCGACTCGGTATCCCATGTCGGCGAACCTCGAGTAAACACCTCACCCTAACCCTCCCCAGGGCGAGGGTTAGGGTGAGGGGAAAACCGTTCAGCGCACGGTGCAAATCTTCAGATGCCGAGCCAGAGCGCACAGGTATACTGCGCGCCTTTGCGGCTCACTGATCGGGCCGACTTTTTGTTCCCGGAGCTTTTATGACTTCCCCGACCCAACCGCCGGTTGACGACGCTGTGAGCGACGTCCCGGCTGAAGTGGCTGACGCCAGCGAAACCAAGGCCGAGATCCCGGCGTTCAAGTTCCCGTTCAAGCCGGGCGAGCTTGCCTCGGCGAAAGGCTCGAATCAGCCGTGGTACAAGAATGGCGCGAAGAATGGCCACACCAAAACCCCGGGCATGGCGCCGCCGGGGACGCGTCGGTCGATGGGCAAGCGCTGACATCGGAAAGTGATGGTGCTTGTGCTGGCCTCTTCGCGAGCAGGCTCGCTCCCACAGGTTTTGTGTTTGGCGCAGATCCAATGTGGGAGCGAGCCTGCTCGCGAATGCGACAGCCGCTACAGCACAAATGTCAGATCAAGCCGCGCGCAATGAAATAAACGCATAAGTCTGCGCCGGTTCAGTCACCACCAGCCCACCCGCAGCCAGCACCTGTCCGGCCACGTCATCGCCGGACAAATGAAACAGCCATTCACTGGTTTGCGCCGCTAGCGGTTGCGCGCTCACTTGGTCGATCACTGCCGCAAAGGCATCCATGTTCGGCAAGTACGCGGTGAACCCGTCACCCTTGAGCGCCGTGGTGCGAATTCCCAGGATTGCGCAGATCGCATCCTTGAGTCTGATGTCGTCCCGATCCGCCTGACGTGAACGCTGAATCAACTCAACCAGTTCCCGATCAACCAACTCGCCCCCCACAATCAGCTCCGGTCCCTGTTCCCAGGACTCCGGTGGGCAATCCTTGGCAGCAGGATTGAGCGGGATGTGCGGATTGATTTCCGCCGGGTAAATCCGGCACACCAGCGGGCGACGCTCGTAGATCCGGCAGCGCTTTTCGTCGTCAAGATTCCGGCAGGGGCCGACGTTGTAGGCGGCAAAGGTGATCGCCACGTGAGCATCAGTAGTGCCACTGCGAACCACCGCCGAACGGCGCTCGGCATGTTCGCGCTGTTGCGCTGGCAGCCCCAGGCCATTGCCGAGAAACGCCTCGACCAGCACGATCACCTGACCGCCATCCGCCGCCCACATGCGGGCTTCGGCGAGCGTCAGTGGGACATGGTGATCGGTGCAGCATTTGCCGCAACCTACGCAGGAAAACGTCGTATTCATTGAGCGATCTGTCTTCAATCAGGGTGTGAAACGGTGGCGGAAAACCACCGCACAGGGCCGGGTCGAAGCAAGTTGTGCGCCATTCACTGAGGTTTGGCGGTCGGGCGAATCGAATCCCACTCGGTGACGTACGCGGTTTTCGACTGTTTGTTGTACAGGCACAGCTCGCTGCCTTGCTGGCCTTTCATGTGTTTTTGCGGGTATTGGCCTTGCAGCAGAACGGCGGTGTAACCGACGCGGTCGTCGAATTGCGCCGGTGTGCCGACCGGTTTGACGTTTTTCAGGCCACTGGCCTTGGTGCAGCTGGCGAGGACGGTCTTGTCATAGGCAGCCCAGGCGTCGGGGCTGGAGGCATGGGCCTGGGAGGCGAGGGCGATGAGGCTGAGCAGCGCCAGGGTGATGGCTTTCATGGTTGGGGCATCCTTGGTTATGGCCAAGGTTGGAGTCTGTCGGATAGCGGAAGTTGCCAGTGCTGCCCTTCGCGAGCAGGCTCGCTCCCACAGTTTGAAATGCAATCCACCTGTGGGAGCGAGCCTGCTCGCGAAAGCGGTAGATCAGTCGGGCACAGGCTCGCGCCGAACCACAACCATCCCGGCATTTTCATACAACCGCCGCGCCCGCAGGTTGTCCTCCAGAACCCGCAAATCGACAAACCCCTCGCGCCGCTGTTGAAAGACGCTGAAGGCATGCAGCAACAACGCGCGTCCAAGCCCCCGGCCCTGCATTCGCGGGTGCACCACCAGATTCTTGATATACGCACTGGTCCAGCACTGCGCCACGCCCACCACACCCTCGGCATCGCAGGCGACGAAACACAGCGCTGGATCGTATTCAGGGTCGCTGGCAAAGCGCCGCTGCCAATCGTCCAGTGACGGCACTCGACCGCCACCTTCCAGCTGTCCGAGCTGCATCAGCTGATGCACTGCCGGCGCCAGTTCCTCGCGGTAGACGGACAGCTCAATCCCGTCCGGCCACTGAGCATCCGGCAGAGGTCCACTCAAGTCGCGGCGCAGCAGAAAGCAAAACGTCTCGGCCAAGACTCAGTGCCCGTTGGCCGCGACGTGCTTGGCGGCTTCGATCAGGCGTTGGGTCAGCTCCGGCGAGGAGAACTTGGTCAGCACCGCGTTGGCACCGGCCAGGCGAGCTTTTTCACTGTTCATCGCGCTGTCGAGCGAGGTATGCAGCAAGACGTACAAGTGAGCGAAATCCGGGGTTTCGCGCAGGGTACGGGTGAAGGCGTAGCCGTCCATTTCCGACATTTCGATGTCGGAGACGATCAGATTGATCTGCTGCGCGGTGCCTTGCAGGTCGAGCAGGCAGTCGATGGCTTCCTTGGCACTGCGCGCGGTGTGGCATTGCAGGCCGAGGTTGCGCAGGGTGTGCACCGATTGCTGCAGGGCCACCTGGCTGTCATCGACCACCAGAATGCGCGCGTTGCCGAGCACTTCGGCGTCTTCCATGGTCAGGTCGGTCGGCGCCATTTCGATCTGCGCCGGGGCGATGCTGTGGATGACTTTTTCGATATCCAGCACCTGCACCAGCGTGCCGTCCACCGAGGTCACGCCGGTGATGTAGGCACGCGAGCCGCCGGAGCCGAACGGTGGCGGCTTGATGTCGGTGGTCAGGCAATGGACGATCTTGCTCACCGCCTGCACATGCAAACCCTGCTTGGAACGGCTGACATCGGTGACGATCAGGCAGCCACCGTTGGGATCTTCCAGCGGCCGCTCGCCGATCGCGCGGCTGAGGTCGATCACCGACAGCGATGCACCGCGCAGCGAGGCGATGCCTTTGACGTGCGGGTGCGACTCCGGCAGCTTGGTCAGCGGCGGGCAGGGAATGATTTCACTGACTTTCAGCAGGTTGATCGCCATCAGCTTGCCGCTGCGCAAGGTAAACAGCAGAAGCGAAAGTGAATCTGCGCGGGCTTTGGTGGAGGACATAAGAACCTTCTGTGGGGCGAGAGTGGAAATCGCCAGAAACCTTTGATGCCGTGTTATCGGCGTTAAAGGGGTGGGCTTTAGGTTAGTTGTCGGCTAGTCGGCTTGAGTTGATCGCTGTTCTCTCTATCACTGCCCCTCACCCCCAGCCCTCTCCCAGAGGTAGAGGGGGCCGACGGAGGTGTCTGGCGTTTTACACCGACCTGAACGACCGAGTCGATTATGGATTCGGAAGAAATCTTTCACGTCAGTGGAATTCTTCAATATCCCCCGATCAGTCCCCTCTCCCAGAGGTAGAGGGGGCCGACGGAGGTGTCTGGCGTTTTACACCGACCTGAACGACCGAGTCGATTATGGATTCGGAAGAAATCTTTCACGTCAGTTGAGTTCTTCAATATCCCCCAATCAGTCCCCTCACCCAGTGGTAGAGGGGGCCGACGGAGGTGTCTGGCGTTTTACACCGACCTTAACGACCGAGTCGATTATGGATTCGGAAGAAATCTTTCACGTCAGTGGAGTTCTTCAATATCCCCCAATCAGTCCCCTCTCCCTCTGGGAGAGGGCTAGGGTGAGGGTGTGCTTTTAGCTCTTCATGCCTAGTCGTTTGGCCATGCGCCCAAGATTCGCCCGATCCACCCCCAACTCTCGCGCCGCGCTCGCCCAGTTATCCTGATGACGCTCCAGCGCTGCACTGATCAGGCGCCGCTGAAACTCATCGGTGGCACTGCGCAAATCACCACCGATCATCGGCATCACACTGGCCAAGTCTGCATTGGCAGGCGCAACCACGTTATCCACAACCTCACGGGGCAAATCCAGATCCGCCGCGCTCAGACTCAAAATCTTCGGCCGCACTTTGCAGTTACCCAGCGCCTTCAGCGCACTGCGCCCGATCAAATGCTCCAGCTCCCGGACATTCCCCGGCCAGGTGTAGGCCAGCAGCGCTTCCTGAGCATCACTGTTCAAGCGCAGGCTGTTGAGGCCCATGCGCGAGCGGTTCTGTTCCAAAAAGAAGCCACTGAGCAGCAACACATCACGTCCACGATCGCGCAGCGCCGGCACCCGCAGCGGATACACGCTCAAACGGTGATAGAAGTCGGCGCGGTAGCGACCGCTGCGCACTTCCTCGGCCAGATCGCGATTGGTCGCTGCAATCAGACGCACATCGACCTGATGCTCCTTGTCCGAACCCAGGCGCTGCAACTGACCGCTCTGCAGCACGCGCAGCAACTTGGCCTGGACCGTCAGCGACAGCTCGCCGACTTCATCAAGAAACAGCGTGCCGCCATTGGCCAGTTCGAACTTGCCACGCCGATCGCTGGTGGCGCCGGTGAAAGCGCCGCGCACGTGGCCGAACAGTTCGCTTTCCACCAGCGTGTCGGGGAGGGCGGCACAATTGAGGCTGATGATCGGTTTGTCGGCGCGCGCGGAGGCGGCGTGGATGGCTTGGGCTACCAGCTCTTTGCCGACCCCGGTTTCGCCGGTGATCAGAACAGTCAGATCACTGCCGCCGACCAGATTGATTTCTTCCACCAAACGTTTATGCGCCTTGCTCTGGCCGATCATTTCGCGGTGCTGCTGGCCGCTGGCCTGACGGTAGACCTCGGCGCGCTGATGCTCGTCTTCGGCGCGGGTGGCCAGACGTTCGATGCGTTCGGCGGCGTTGACCGTGGCCGAGGCGAGGCTGGCGAAGGCTTGCAGTGCGTCGAGTTCGATCGGCTCGAAACGCTCCGGGTCCAGCGCGTCGAGGGTGATCAGGCCCCAGAGTTTTTCATCGACGAATAAAGGACAGCCGAGGCAGTCGTGAACTTCAAGATGATCGTCGAGGCCATCGACCAATCCGTCATAAGGATCGGGCAGGTCGCTGTCGGCAGCGAAGCGCGTCGGCCCGGCGCCGGCCAGCAGGATTTCAAAACGCGGATGCTCGCTGACCTTGAAGCGGCGGCCGAGGGTGTCGGTACTCAAGCCATCCACCGCCAGCGGCACCAATGATTCGCCATCCAGACGCAACAACGCGGCGGCATCGCAAGGCAGCAAAGCGCGCATGGCTTCGAGCAGGCGCCGATAGCGCTCGCCCTCGGGCAGTTCGCGGGACAGGTCAGCGACCAGAGGCAGCAGGGCGGTAAGCAGGGATTTGGCGGTCATGGGTATGTAGTCAAATAGACAAGATGTAGTCGCGATGACTATACGTTCATTTGTGTCGAAATGACTATGAAGGTTTCAAGTTATTGAATTAAAAGGATTAATTAGTTGGCATGAAAGCTGATATCCCTAAGGCAATCTTTCCAGAAAGCCCAGGAGTCACCTTATGCTTAGCGTCCAGGATCGTGCCATCGTCAAATCCACCGTGCCTCTGCTGGAAAGCGGCGGCGAGGCGTTGATCACGCATTTCTACCGCATGATGCTCTCCGAATACCCGCAGGTGCGCCCGCTGTTCAACCAGGCGCATCAGGCCAGTGGCGATCAGCCGCGTGCCTTGGCCAACGGCGTGCTGATGTACGCCCGGCACATCGATCAGCTCGACCAGTTGGGCGATCTGGTGGCGAAGATCATCAACAAACACGTCGCCCTGCAGATTCTGCCGGAGCATTACCCGATCGTCGGCAGCTGCCTGCTGCGCGCCATCTCCGAGGTGCTCGGCGAAGAGATCGCCACGCCTGAGGTGATGAGTGCCTGGGGCGCTGCGTACGGGCAACTGGCCGACATCCTGATCGGCGCGGAAGCCGCGATCTATGACCAGAAGGAACAAGCGGTCGGCGGCTGGCGCGGTGCGCGTGAATTCATCGTCGCGGCGAAGGTGCAAGAGAGCGCGGAAATCACCTCGTTCTACTTCGAACCGGCGGACAAAGGGCCGATTCTTGCGGCCGAACCGGGTCAGTACATCGGCATGAAGCTGATGCTCGACGGCGAAGAAATCCGTCGCAACTATTCGCTGTCGGCACTGGCCAACAATGGTCAGTACCGCATCAGCGTCAAGCGTGAACCGAACGGTCGCGCGTCCAACTATCTGCATGATCAACTGCACGTCGGCTCAAGCATTCAGCTGTTCCCGCCGTCGGGCGAATTCACCCTGGCGGCCAGCGACAAGCCGCTGGTGCTGATCAGTGGCGGCGTCGGCATCACTCCGACTCTGGCGATGCTGGAAGCAGCGCTGGCAACCGAGCGTCCGGTGCACTTTATCCACTGCGCGCGCAACGGCAGCGTCCACGCGTTCCGCGACTGGGTCGATGGGCTGGCGGCGCGTCATCCGCAGCTCAAACGCTTCTATTGCTACGCCGAAGAAGATGGCGTCAGCCCGGCGGCGGACAAGGTTGGCCTGCTCAGCGAAGAACTGCTCGGCCAGTGGCTGCCGGCGCAGCGTGATGTCGATGCTTACTTCTTGGGACCGAAAGGGTTCATGGGCGCGATCAAACGGCACCTGAAAGCGTTGGGCGTGCCGGAGAAGCAGAGCCGTTACGAGTTCTTCGGCCCGGCTGCTGCTCTGGAGTGATCCGAGACCGCCTTGTCTCGTTCGCGAGCAGGCTCGCTCCCAGCGGATTTGCGTTCGACGCAGATCCATTGTGGGAGCGAGCCTGCTCGCGAATCTTCTGCGCCCCGCAAAAGCCATGTTGGTTAATCATTCCTTAACCGCTCTATCGTTTATTGCCCCGGTGTAGACTTGCGACAATTTCAGCCGCCGGCTGGCTGGACCATGGACTTACAAAGGAAAGGCAATGAGCGAGGAAACGATGCGGTTGGGGCGTGAGCGGCGCTATCTGGTGTTGCTGGGGATCATCTGCCTGGCGTTGATCGGCGGCGCACTTTACATGCAGGTCGTGCTCGGCGAAGCACCTTGCCCGCTGTGCATCCTGCAGCGCTATGCACTGTTGCTGATTGCACTGTTCGCCTTCATTGGCGCGGGCATGCGCAGCCGTCGCAGCATCACCGTGTTCGAGACACTGGTAGTGATCTGTGCGATCGCCGGGGCCGGTGTGGCCGGGCATCACGTCTATACGCAGTTCTATCCGGCGGTGAGTTGTGGCGTCGATGTGCTGCAACCGATTGTCGATGATCTGCCGTTGGCGAAAATTTTCCCGCTGGGCTTCCAGGTCGACGGTTTCTGCTCGACGCCGTATCCGCCGATCCTCGGCCTGTCGCTGGCACAGTGGGCGCTGGTGGCGTTCGTGCTGGTGGTGATTCTGGTGCCGTTGCTGACCTCGCATAATCGAAAAGCGCTGCGCTGAGTCAACTTCTCGGCAGAGCTGCCGATAAACAAAACGCCCCGATTTTCGCTGATGAAAATCGGGGCGTTTTGCATTTCAGAGCGTTTGTGAAAACACCGTGACGAACGGCAATGAAGCGTGCGGCAAATGTGCGACATGTTGTCACACAGGGGCTGTCGCAGGGACTCGGGAAGCGGCGGATTGGCCGCCTGTTACATAAAAACATTGGCCAGTTTTATCGTTTTCGGGCTTGAGCACGGACGTACCAGAGCAGGCAGTTTTAACAGGCGCCGGCAGATGGACGAAGCCCTTGGAACATCGGGCTTTGCGCCGCTCCAGCGTTTGTAGAACGGGTGCAGAGCTGTCTGATTTGAGGCGGTTACGCTGGCAGATTTTGCCGCTTTTATTGAGAAACGCTTTCGATAACTTGCGCAACTTTTGCAAAAATGGCGATGGATTGTTGCTCTGAGTGATAAAAATTATTTCGGGATAAGACATGGTGTATAGGGCGCTACCTATCTACAATCGCCCGCACTGAATTCCCGACGCTGTTCAGCCTTTATCAAGGAACTGATCAGGAGGTCGGGTGTCGAGCGAGCCGCGAGGCTTTCGAGACACCCTGGTGTCGGTGCCTTTCCAATTTTCCGCACCAAATGGAATTGGTCTGTAACAAGGCCTTTGACCACGAATTCGAATAAGAACTGAACGCTGTCCCAAGGTTTTGTCGAGCGTGAGACGCGCGACGGGCGGCCCTTATTCAATCCAAAGAAAATGCCAACCCTTGGCAGGGTGAAGTGTTGGCGATCAAAACCCAACTGCATTGCGCAAGCTGCTTTAGAGGTCGTGAGATGAGTAAAAACAGGTACCCCAGATTACTAGGCCTAGTGCCGCTGCTCGGCACGTTGTTGCTGGGAGGCTGCAACATGACCTTGCTCAATCCAACGGGCCAGGTCGGCCTGGAACAGCGCAACCTGATCATCACCGCCACGCTGCTGATGCTGTTGGTCGTCGTGCCGGTCATCGTCATGACCTTCCTGTTTGCCTGGAAGTACCGCGCTTCGAACAAGAACGCCGTCTACACGCCGAAGTGGTCGCACTCGACCAAGATCGAAGTGGCCGTATGGACCATCCCGGTGCTGATCATCATCGCCCTGGGCTACATCACTTACATCTCGACTCACGAGCTGGACCCGTATCGTCCGATCGAGTCTGACGTCAAGCCGGTGACCATCGAAGTCGTCGCGCTGGACTGGAAGTGGCTGTTCATCTACCCGGAACAAGGCATTGCCACGGTCAACAAGATCGTGTTCCCGGCGCACACGCCAATCAACTTCAAGATCACCTCCGACGCCGTGATGAACTCGTTCTTCATCCCGGGCCTGGGCGGCCAGATCTACGCGATGGCGGGCATGCAGACCAAGCTGCACCTGATCGCTGACCGCAACGCTGAAATGGACGGTATCTCCGCCAACTACAGCGGTGCCGGTTTCACCGGTATGAAATTCAAGGCTATCTCCACCACTCAGGAAGATTTCGACGCCTGGGTAAGTGAAGTCAAGAAGTCGCCTAAACAGCTTGATCAGGCTGAATACGCGGCCCTGGCCAAACCGAGCCAGAACAACCCAGTCGAACTCTACTCGTCGGTCACGCCGAACCAGTTCCAGATCATCGTCGACAAGTACGAAGGTATGAAGCCGGGCAAGCCGCTGAAGCACGAGAAGAAAGAGAAAGAAGTGGCGGCCACGGATATTGACGCGGGTTCGCATTCAGCTGCCGGGGCAGAGGAGTAAACGATGTTTGGTAAATTAAGTTGGGAAGCAGTCCCATTCCACGAGCCGATCGTGATGGTGACCATCGCCATGATCGCCCTCGGTGGTCTGGCGCTGTTCGCTGCGATCACTTACTTCAAGAAGTGGACGTACCTGTGGACCGAGTGGCTGACTTCGGTCGACCACAAGAAAATCGGCGTGATGTACATCATCGTCGCCATGGTCATGCTGCTGCGCGGCTTTGCCGACGCGATCATGATGCGTACCCAGCTGGCCATGGCCACCGAGGGTTCGCCTGGCTACCTGCCACCTGAACACTATGACCAGATCTTCACCGCTCACGGTGTGATCATGATCATCTTCATGGCGATGCCATTCTTCACCGGCCTGATGAACCTTGCAGTGCCGCTGCAGATCGGCGCGCGTGACGTTGCGTTCCCGTTCCTGAACTCCCTGAGCTTCTGGCTGCTGGTGTCCGGCGTTGTGCTGATCAACCTGTCCCTGGGCGTCGGCGAGTTCGCCAAGACCGGTTGGGTTGCGTATCCGCCGCTGTCGGGTCTGCAATACAGTCCTGGCGTGGGTATGGATTACTACATCTGGGCGCTACAGCTATCCGGATTGGGTACGACGTTAACCGGGGTCAACTTCCTCGCGACCGTACTGAAAATGCGTACCCCTGGCATGAAACTGATGGACATGCCGATCTTCACCTGGACCTGCACCTGGGCAAACGTTCTGATCGTGGCTTCGTTCCCGATCCTGACCGCTACCCTGGCACTGCTGACCCTTGACCGTTACATGGATTTCCACATTTTCACCAATGAACTTGGTGGCAATCCAATGATGTACGTCAACCTGTTCTGGGCCTGGGGCCACCCTGAGGTTTACATCCTGATCCTGCCGGCATTCGGCATCTTCTCGGAAGTGATCTCGGCGTTCACCGGCAAGAAACTGTTCGGCCACCACTCGATGATCTACGCCTCGGGCGCGATCTCGGTACTGGGCTTCATGGTCTGGCTGCACCACTTCTTCACCATGGGTTCGGGTGCGAGCGTCAACGCCTTCTTCGGTCTGGCGACGATGCTGATTTCCATCCCGACGGGTGTGAAGCTGTTCAACTGGCTGTTCACCATCTACCAGGGTCGTCTGCGCTTCACCAGCCAGGTAATGTGGACACTGGGCTTCATGGTGACCTTCGCCATCGGCGGCATGACCGGCGTACTGCTGGCCATCCCGGGTGCTGACTTCGTGCTGCACAACAGCCTGTTCGTGATCGCGCACTTCCACAACGTGATCATCGGCGGTGCGGTATTCGGTTACATCGCTGGCTTCGCGTTCTACTTCCCGAAAGCGTTCGGCTTCAAGCTGCACGAAGGCTGGGGTAAAGCAGCGTTCTGGTTCTGGATCTCGGGCTTCTTCGTCGCGTTCATGCCGCTCTATGCACTGGGCTTCATGGGCATGACCCGTCGTCTGAACGCCACCACCAACCCTGAGTGGGTACCGTACCTGTACGTTGCCATGTTCGGTGCGGTGATGATTGCTGTGGGTATCGCCTGCCAACTGATCCAGCTGTACGTCAGTGTGCGTGACCGCAACAAGCCAGAGAACGTTTGCGATCACGGTGACCCGTGGAATGCACACACCCTGGAATGGTCGACCTCGTCGCCACCACCGTTCTACAACTTCGCTGTGCTGCCTAAGGCTGACTGCATCGACCCGTTCACCGAAGCCAAGGAAAACGGTACTGCGTACCAGCGTCCGGCCAAGTACGAGCCGATCCACATGCCGAACAACACCGCCACTGGCGTGGTGATGGGCGCGCTGTTGACCGTCTTCGGTTTCGCGATGATCTGGCACATCTGGTGGCTGGCGATCGCGAGCCTGGTGGGCACCGTCGTTTACTTCGTGATCCACGCTGCACGTGACGACCAGGGCTATATGGTTCCGGTTGAAACGATCGAGCGTATCGAAGCCGAGCAGCACAAGCGTCTGGTCGCGGCAGGGAAAATCCCGGCCAATGCCACCCGTGTTGAAACCTCGTTGGAACAGGCTTAAACCATGTCGAACTTAGTGACCAATGTTGGACACGCCCATGGTGACCATGGGCACGATGACCATCACCACGACTCGGGCGAGATGACCGTATACGGTTTCTGGCTCTACCTGATGACCGACTGCATTCTGTTTGCGTCGATCTTCGCGGTGTACGCAGTACTGGTAAACAACGTTGCCGGTGGCCCGTCGGGCCACGAGATCTTCGAACTGCCTTACGTGCTGGGCGAAACCGCTCTGCTGCTGTTCAGTTCGATCACCTACGGCTTCGCCATGCTGGCGTTGTACAAGGGCAAGAAGCAGGCGGTCCTGGGCTGGTTGTTCATGACCTTCCTGCTCGGCGCGGGCTTCATCGCCATGGAGATCAACGAGTTCCACCTGCTGATCTCCGAGGGCTTCGGTCCTAGCCGTTCGGGCTTCCTGTCGGCGTTCTTCACCCTGGTCGGTACCCACGGTCTGCACGTTTCGGCCGGTCTGATCTGGATGGGCATCATGATGTATCAGGTCAACAAGCATGGCCTGACGTCGACCAACAAGACCCGTCTGAGCTGCCTGAGCCTGTTCTGGCACTTCCTGGACGTGGTCTGGATTTGCGTCTTCACCGTTGTTTACCTGATGGGGACTCTGTAATGGCTAATGCACACTCCCATGACAGCCACGATGCTGGCCACGGCAGCGTCAAGTCGTACGCCATCGGCTTCATCCTGTCGGTAATCCTGACCGTCATTCCGTTCGGTCTGGTGATGTACCCGACCCTGCCGAAGTCGACGACGCTGGCAATCGTTCTGCTGTTCGCAGTGATCCAGGTGATCGTTCACCTGTATTACTTCCTGCACCTGGACCGTTCCATTGCACAGCGTAACAACGTGATCGCGTTCGTCTTCACGGCGATTGTGATCGTGCTGCTGGTTGGCCTGTCGCTGTGGATCATGTTCAGCATCCACACGTACATGATGGCGAAGTGAGGTAGACCCGATGTCGCTCAAGCACTTTATCCAAATCACCAAACCGGGGATCATTTTCGGTAACGTGCTTTCTGTGGCAGGCGGGTTCTTCCTGGCCTCGAAAGGGCATGTCGATCTGGCGGTGTTTCTGGCCGCCATGATCGGTACTTCCCTGGTCGTGGCCTCCGGTTGCGTGTTCAACAACTGCATCGACCGCGACATCGACCTGAAGATGGAACGCACCAAGAACCGTGTGCTGGTCCAGGGCCTCATCTCCCTGAAACTGGCCCTGGTTTACGCGACCATTCTGGGTGTTCTCGGCGTTGCCTTGTTGTACAAGGTGGCCAACCCGTTGGCTGCCTTGTTCGCAGTAATCGGCTTCATCATCTACGTCGGCTTCTACAGCCTGTACCTCAAGCGCAAGTCGGTTCACGGCACGCTGGTGGGCAGTCTGTCGGGCGCCATGCCGCCAGTGATCGGTTACGTTGCCGTGACCAACAGCTTCGACATGGCCGCACTGACCCTGCTGGTGATGTTCAGCCTGTGGCAGATGCCGCATTCCTACGCCATCGCGATTTTCCGTTTCAATGATTACCTGGCCGCATCGATTCCGGTGCTGCCAGTGAAACGCGGCATTCAAGTGGCGAAGAAGCACATCCTGCTCTACATCCTGGCGTTCCTCGTGGCGACCTTGATGCTGACCTTCAGCGGCTACGCCGGCATGAGCTACCTCGCCGTCGCCGCCGCCATGGGCATGTACTGGCTGTACATGGCCTGGACCGGCTACAAGGCAGTCGATGACACCGTCTGGGCACGCAAGCTGTTCGTGTTCTCGATCTTCACCATCACTGCGTTGAGCGTCATGATGTCCCTGGACTTCAAGGTGCCGACAGAGCTGTTGCTGACGTACGCGCCGTAAGGTTTGCAAGCTTCAGGAAAAACCCCGCACGTTGAGAGATGTGCGGGGTTTTTTGTTTATTCGAGCAGCGATTTGTTGATAGGCTGTCTATAGTCAAGCTGCTTATAGTTTGGCTATGCGAACAATCTTTTTTGAAACAACGATATTTACCAAAAGCGTTGGTCGCTATCTGACGGACGACGAATATCGAACATTGCAGAACTACCTTCAGAGCAATCCGCTTGCGGGCGATGTAATGCCTCGAACGGGTGGCTTCCGTAAGCTGCGCTGGGCTGATTCTCGCCGTGGCAAGGGAAGACGAGGCGGCTTGCGGGTTCTCTACTATTGGCTTATGAATGATGGTCAGTTCTGGATGTTCGCCATTTACGACAAAGATGAGCTTGAGAAGCTGACTGCCGAGCAAGAGAGGGCACTCAGGACAGCCATTGATAAAGAGTTGAAAAAACGAGGTACCCCATGAAAAAACGCGACCTGTTTGCAGAGTTAATGCAGGGCGTTGATGAGATGGCGGCTCAACGCGAGGGCAAGATCACACTGCGCAATACAGTGCTTGAGGACAAGCCTGTACCTGAAGTGGGCGCACAGGAAATTGTTGCTCTTCGAGAAAAACTGCATATGTCTCAAGCTGTTTTTGCCAGTCGAATCAGGACAAGTCCAAACACCCTTCGAAATTGGGAGCAGGAAAAGTCGAAGCCCAATGCTCAAGCAGCCTTATTGATACGACTGGTTGAAAAATTTCCAGATATGGTTGAGCGCTTGAACACTGTTTGAGCGCCGCTGAAGACCAGCTTGTGGTCCGGGGCATCCGAAAGGTTGAGGGCCTATTGTTCCATCTACGCTGGTTGCACAACTTAGGCAAACGCCATAGATTTGGATCCAACCCCGACAGTAGTAGCTCCAAGCCGTCTCCGGTGCTCGACTGTCTCAACCCCTGCATTGATCAAAAGGCTGGGCGCAATGACCGAACGGATGACCTGCGATGAGCGTTTTATCGCCCTGGCCGAAGAACTCAACTACGACATCTATGGCGAGAACACCGCCGGTGGCAATTACGCGCCGCTGATCCGTCATCACGACGAGCTCTACATCAGCGGCATGGTGCCGCGGGTCAATGGCAAGATCCTCTATCCCGGTCGCGTGGGGCTGGAATTGAACCTCAAGGATGCGCAAGCCGCGGCGAGCATCAGCGCCATGCGTTGCCTGGCGCTGATTGTCGATGCGGTCGGTTCGCTGGACAAGATTCGCGCGTTGTTGCGGGTCACGGTGTATGTGAAGTCGACTGCTGACTTTGTGGACCTGAGCGAAGTGGCCAACGGCGCTTCGGATGTGTTCAGCCATGTGCTGGGCGATGCCGGACGGCATACGCGCACGACCATCGGCGTGTATCAGTTGCCGAAGAATGCGGCGATTGAAGTGGACATGATTGCGGCGTTGCATCCGTCGGCTTGAGGGGGGGGGTAGCGGTTTGCCCTCACCCTAACCCTCTCCCGGAGGGAGAGGGGACTGACTGAGGGGCTTTCAAGATATACGCCGACCTGAAATACCGAGCCGAACTCAGGTTTGAAAATCACACAAGTCGGCTCCCTCTCCCTCGGGAGAGGGGACTGACTGAGAGGCTTTCAAGATATACGCCGACCTGAAATACCGAGCCGAACTCAGGTTTGAAAATCACACAATTCGGCTCCCTCTCCCTCGGGAGAGGGCTGGGGTGAGGGGCGACGATTTTCGCCTCCTCACGAATCACAAGCCGGACAACAAAAAGCCCCGCCTGAATCTCAGTGCGGGGCTTTTTCGTACAGCGGCTGCGCTATTACTGCGCCGCGATGCTGTACCCGTCAAACGCCGTCTGCTGCTGCAGCGCGGTGATGATGTTCTTGCGGTTCACCGCCTGTTCGGTACCGGCGTTATCGACGAAGGTTTCGCTTTCCAGCTCGGCTTCATCGCCTTCACCCACGAAAGTGAAACCGAGGAATTCCAGTGCCTCACGGTCAACATTCAGGCGCGAACGCGGCGTGCGCATTGGCAGGGTCACGCTGGCGCCGTCCTTGCTGATGGTGAAGATTTCCACTTCTTTCTTCTTCGCAGCTTTGCTCTTGCCGCCGCTCGGATTGCTGATCGCCTGATGGGTCTGATTCAGCACTTTCAGCGCCAGGCCATAAACGATTTCCTGGAATGCCGGATCGTCCTTGAAGCTGGACAGAATGCGTCCGATCGAGAACTTGCTGCTCAGGTCTTCCAGCGCGGCAATATCGGCTGCCTCAGCGTCTTTCAGGCGCTTGAGTTCGCCCATCAGCTCGTACGCCTTGTCGTCATCAAAACTGTCATGCGCCTGACGGATCGCCGCACGCAATTCGCGGATCTGGTCGCTTTCGCGGGTCGACTGGAACGCGTCCAGGACCATCTCGCTGATGATTTTGGCTTGAGGCAGGTGTTGTGAAAGATTGATGGAGTTTTCGTATTCCGCTTTGGACGACTGGGTGACTACGGATTCAGCGGTGTTGAAATCGGACATTGAAATTTCACTACTTTTTAACTTGAGTTGAGGCGAGAAAGCACGAGGTCTTTTTCAGGCCGACTAATTTAGGGGAGCGGGGCGGCGTTGTCACGGAGCAACGGTCTGGTGGTCGGGATTTTTCCCGGCGTGCGTTATTTTCCGAGCATGGCGTCAGCGGGTTTCCCCCAAGTACGCATCGCAAACTCGACAAAGCGTCTCAGCTTCGGCAGTCGATAGCGATCCTGCGCATACAGCAGATGCATCGGCCTGCTCGGCGGTTGGTAGTCCGTCATTACCCTGACCAGTTTGCCGTCGCGCAGATCCTGTTCCACCAGCGCGTCGGGCAGCATCATGATGCCCATGCCGTTGCGCGCTGCCTGGTGCAAACCGGCGGAGCTGTTGATCAACATCGGCCCGCTGACGTCGACGAGGACTTCGCCTTCCGGGCCGCTCAGACGCCAGCGTTTTTCCACCGATTGCCAGTCATCCCCAGCCGGGTAGGCGAAGGACAGGCAATCGTGCTGCTGCAAATCCTGGGGCGTGTGCGGCATGCCGCGCCGCGCGATGTATTGCGGGGAGGCGCAGACGGTCAGGGTGTAGTCGATCAAGGGCCGGGCGATCAGGTTGGACTGGTCGAAATTGCCTAAACGGAAGGCAACATCGAGGCCGTTTTCCAGCAGATCCGGGCGGCTGTTAGTCAGCACCACGTCGAGTTTCACTTGCGGATACAGCAAGGAATATTCGCTGAGAGCCGGGGTCAGTCGTTCGACGCCGAAGGTCAGCGGCGCGGTGATACGCAGCAAACCGCGCGGCTCGTCCGACGCTTGTTCGGCAAGGCGTTCGGAGTCGGCCACCAAGCCAAGCACTTCCAAGCAGCGTTGATAATAGACGCTGCCGAATTCGGTCAGGCGCTGGCGGCGCGTGGTGCGTTGCAGCAGTTGCACGCCGAGCCGTTGCTCCAGCGCGCGCAGATGATTGCCCACCATCGTCGTCGACATTTCGCACTTCGCCGCGGCGGCCGTCATGCTCCCGGTTTCGACCACTTTGACGTACACGCCCATCGACTGAAACAAATCCATTATCAAGCTCGGCTTTTAAATGATTGAAGTTTTTCCGGGTTTATCCAGCTCAGGTGGCTAACCATACTGCAAAAACACCGACCTGCAATGGAGTTTCACGTCATGACCGCCGCCCTGATGAACACCTACCAACCACTGGCCCTGAGTTTCACCAAGGGCCTGGGCACGCGCCTGTGGGATCAGGCGGGGCGCGAGTATCTGGATGCCGTTGCTGGTGTGGCAGTGACCAACGTCGGCCACTCGCATCCGCGTATCGTCTCGGCGATCAGCGAGCAAGCGGGGCTGCTGCTGCACACCTCAAACCTGTACAGCATCGACTGGCAGCAACAACTGGCCAAACGGCTGGCGGTGTTGTCGGGCATGCAGCGCGCGTTCTTCAACAACTCCGGCGCCGAAGCGAACGAAACGGCGCTGAAACTGGCGCGTCTGTACGGCTGGCGCAAAGGCATCGAGGAGCCGCTGGTGGTGGTCATGGCGAACGCTTTCCATGGCCGCACCCTCGGCACGCTGTCCGCCAGCGATGGCCCGGCGGTGCGGCTTGGCTTCAACGAACTGCCGGGGGACTTCGTCAAAGTGCCGTTCGGCGATCTCGCCGCGCTGGAGCAAATACAGCGCAAACACGGCGCGCGCATCGTGGCGATTCTGGTCGAGCCGATTCAGGGCGAAAGCGGCGTACAAGTCGCACCGCCGGGTTATCTCAAGGCCCTGCGCGACCTGTGCAATCGCCACGCGTGGCTGCTGATGCTCGATGAAATCCAGACCGGCATCGGCCGCACCGGGCAGTGGTTTGCATTTCAGCACGAAGGCATCGTGCCCGATGTCATGACCCTCGCCAAAGGCTTGGGCAATGGCGTGCCGATCGGCGCCTGCCTGGCCCGTGGCCGCGCGGCCGACCTGTTCACCCCGGGCAGCCATGGCAGCACTTTCGGCGGCAATCCACTGGCCTGCCGGGTCGGCTGCACGGTGCTGGACATCATCGAAGAACAAGGCCTGCTGGCGAATGCGCGGGTGCAGGGCGCACGGCTGCTGGAACGCTTGCGCGCCGAATTGGCAGACAACCCGAACGTGCTGGCAATCCGGGGGCAGGGCCTCATGATCGGTATCGAACTGAAACAACCGGTGCGCGACCTGACGCTGATCGCTGCGCGGGATCACGGCTTGTTGATCAACGTGACTCGTGGCAAGACCATCAGGTTGCTCCCGCCGCTGACGATTGATGAGCGCGAGGTGGGGATGATTGTCAGAGGGGTTGGGCGGGCTCTGGCCGCACATTGATTGGTCTGCGCAAAACCCTGTGGGAGCGAGCCTGCTCGCGAAAGCGGTCGACTATTCACAGTAGATGTCGACTGAAATTGCGCCTTCGCGAGCAGGCTCGCTCCCACAGATCAGCGCATGGCTTTAGTCCGGCACATCTTTAAACTCCGGCGCCAGCATCCTCGTCTTCTCCGCCCCATTCGAGTTGTGCTGAACAATCTCGCTCGGCTGCCCCTGTTCATTGAAAAACACCTGTCCGATCCCCGCCGAATTCCACAGCCGTTCCCCGGCCTCGGCATGTTCCGGAGTATACGGGACAATGCGCATCAGGCGGCGTTTGGTGAACCAGTTCAATGGCGAGCGCGGTGAGTAGAGCCAGCGGTTGAGACGGTCGAACCATTCCAGCAGCGTTGGCGGAAATTCGTTCTTGATGCCGCTGCTGGTGATCTGCCAGATCCGTGGGCCGGCCTTGCGGTGGCGGATCAGGACTTCGTAGACGAAGGAATAATGCACATCGCCGGACAGCACCACGTAGTTTCCGGGTGTGCGCGAGTGTCGGAAAATGTTCAGGATCACCTGCGCCGCGCCGCGATGGGCCATCCAGTTTTCCGCGTCGACCAGCAGCGGATAACCGCACCAGCTGAACACTTTCTGCACGGTTTCAATCAGCTTCACGCCAAAGATCGGCGCCGGCGACACGATGATTGCCGAAGGGTGATCGAGCAGTTCCTGTTGCAGTTCGCTCAAGGCTTCCCAGTCGAGCAGGCCCGACGGTTGCTTGAGGGCCATCTCGCTGCGCCAGCGCCGGGTGCGCGTATCTATCACCACCAGTGCCGGACTGCTCGGCAACACAAAATGCCACTGCTGAAAACGCAGCAACTGATCAATCAGATCGTCCTGCACCGGCATGTCCAGATAGCCGTCATCACCGCTGGCGCTCAGTTGCGCGGTCTGTTCCAGCACGTCCTTGAAGGCATCCGGATTGTTGCCCCAGCCCTGACACAACAGATAAGCAATCAGCGCGTTGCCGATGATGCGTTTGGAGAACGGATGGCCGTAGGCGGTTTCCTCCCACTGCGCAGAAAGATTCCAGTCATCGGTGATGTCGTGATCATCGAAAATCATCAGGCTCGGCAGATGCGCCAGCGCCCGCGCGACGTTGCCTAGGCCCGTATTGAAGGCATCAATGCGCGTCTGCTCGAGGTGGTAGCGCTTGCGGCGTTCCGGCGTCAGCGTCGGCGCGCTCGGATTGATCAGCGACCACGGCGTCGGCGACCACACCAGCATGTACATGGCCATGACTTCGGCGAACGTCACCAGATGGTTGTCGGCACTGCTGCTGGTGAAAATCGGCTTACGCGCGCCACCGAAAAATCGCTCGCGCAAGGTCTCGTTGCTCTCTAGCGCCGGTAACAAATCCGCACGGTGGTAGTAGCTGGCCGGGTGTTGGTAGAGCTTGGCGCTGTCGCTGACCACGGCACCGTCAAGGTGCTCATCGAACAGACCCAGACGCTCGATCAGGGCATGAATCGCCCGCAGCATCGGCCCGGCGACGTCGTCGGCATAAACCTGATCACCGCTCATCATCAGCAGCGCCGGACGGAGTTGCGCATCGGCTTCGTCGGCCAACAATTGATCGACGCAGAGCAAACCATCGGTTGCCGGATGATGCGGCTTGCGGCAGGAACCGTGGAGCAATTGGTCGATCCGCGAACGCACGACGAGGTTCGCGCAGCTGGCACCAGGGTAAAGCAGATGAGGCGCCCACTCAGCCATACCGATGGCGTCATCGATCAGCAGGTCGTAAGCGATAAACGTGTCGCAGGGCAGGGCGCTTTCAAGCTGAACGTCTATCAGATGCACGAACGCATGACGGCCTACGGCAATGACCGTGCATTTCTCTGAGTCGAGCGGAATATCTCCTACACCTTGCAGGTGCAAGGTCAGCGCCAGTTCACGCGAGCCCACCAGCCACAGCACCACGCGCGTCGGCTCCAGCCGCCGCAGCAGCGGGCCGGCCAGGACAGGAGGCAGAGAGATCAGGTCATCAGGTGTTGAAAACATTGAGGGCAAGGTTCAAGGCGCACAGGCCGGCGATGATAGCGCAGCCGGCGCCCTGATCCCTTAAATCAGCCTTAAGAGTCGGCTTTTTGCAGTTTCAGCGCCAGCAGACGCCACTCCCCAGCCGTCGCATCAACCCGTGGCAATTCCTGCACGGAGCAATCGAAACGGTAGGTGACATCGTCGCCATTCATGTTGCGCGCAGTGACGCTGTTGCTGAAGCTGTAGACCTGATCCTTGTAGCGATGACTGACCAGCGCTTTGCTGTCAGCAAAACGCGCCGAAGCGGGATAACGCAGGGTGCTGATGACAAACGGGCTGCACATGACATACGCGATCATCGACTTGTCGGCCTGTGCGTCGCCGCGCAACTTCTTGTTCAGCGCGGCGAGGGCCATGCGACCCTCGTAGTCGCTTTGATTCAGCACCGTCTGTACCGCCATTGATTTCGGTGCCCGGCTGACGTTATTCGGCAACAGTGCGGAGTCCGGGGGGGAAGGCTTGTCATCCGCTTCGATGGCAGCAAAAACCGGCGCATCTTTCAGTTCGGTGGCGGGCGTGACTGCCTCGGCTTCAGGCAGTACAGAGGTCGACTCGACGACTGGCGTGTTTTGCGCCTGCGCCTCGTGATCGAACGACGAAGGAAACAGCGAAAAGGTGATCGACAACATCACCAGCCCGACAATGAACCCACCCGCCGCGCCAACGATGTTGCCGTAGAAAATGTTCCAGCTGCCGCGGTTCTTCACCACCCAGCGCCACATGAAACCCCAGACAGCGACGAACGCCAGAAAACGCAAAAACTCCATTTGATCCTTTCCTTACCTTTCAACAATCCAAGCGCGGCGCGAGACGATCAGCGAGCCCCAACGATGCGCGGCAAGATAGCAAAATAGACGCGCCGTCCGGCTACGGTTGCGGAAAATAATTCGCCGCCAGAAAAATCAACGTGACCATGCCGGCGGCAACGCCACAGGCGCCCGCGAGCAGTTGACGTGCAACCGGATGCGCCGGCTGTCGACGCTTGGCGATCCACAACCACACACCCGCCAGAACGCCCGCGCTGGTCATGAACACCACCAGGCTGTTATGCAGTCCCGGCGCTGCCATGGTGGTGCCGAACAGACCGTCATAAAGCAGTGTGAAGACAATGCCCGCCACCACGGCGCTGCCCGCTCCGGCGAGGTTTGCCAACAACAGATTCCAGTGCCCGCGCTGTCGCACCACCCAGAACCACATTGCCGCCATGACCACTAAACACAACACAGCATCCATCGGATTTCTTTCCTTGCCACGAGACAGAGGCGACAACTTGTTCGCCTGTTGAGAGTGGACGGAACGATAGCAAAATAGTAGCGTCGCGCCATGCCTTCTCTGTAATGGACTACCCATGTTTTCCACAACCCGTTTGCTGCAACTGCTCGGCGCTCTCACCCTTGCCGTCTCCATTACCCCAGCCTTCTGCTTCGCGAAAGAACACCCGCAAGCCAGCTGGGATTACTACCTCGCCAATTGCCAGCGCATGCAGGAGACAATCGCCGACGTCCAGAGCGGTCGCGTCTCCGCTGCCTATGCACTAACGTCCGGCCTGCAAGACAGCCTCGCCTCCATGAACGAGCGCCGCCTTAACCTGCTACCACAACACCTCGACTCCAGCGAGTATGCCCACTGCGAAAACGTCGCGGCCCACGCCGAGGCAACCCTGGCCCAAGGCAAAGCCGAGTTCGCCGCGCAAATGCAACGCGGTGTGGAGGAGGGCAGAATTGCACACCAGAACTCCCCCGCCTACCAACGCGCCCGTTCCCTCGGCTACAGCGACGTCGGCGATATCTCCTTCCTGAAACTGCACGAAGACACCGACGGCGAAGCCCGCCTGAAAACCATGCTGATTACCGTCGACGAAATCTGCGGCCAATACTTCCGCGCCACGCAATACGTGAAGCCGTATGTGATCTATACCGTGCGACCATCGGATGGCGGCTGTGGCGAAGTGAAGCGTGTTGCGATAGTTGGCGGCGGGCAGCCAGAGAAGGGCGACTACATTGATCCCAAGGGCGAATTTCAATACATGGGCTGGAAAAAACTGGTGGGCGCTGACGGCTTCCCAACAGATATTCGAGTGCTTAAAGCACGTCGCTGATCAGGAGAGATACCGGCATGGCTGTAGCGCGGCATTCAAAGAATGTCGCGCAGATACCCCTTCAGCGCGAGCAGCGGCTGACCCAGCTGCTCCACCGACCGCGCCTGAGCCAACTCCGCCGACAACTTGCGCAACTCCCGCCCCAACGGCTTCTCGACCCCTCCCAAGGCATCCAGCGCCAGGTTCAGGCATTCGTTCATCTTGAACTGAATGGCCTCGACATCGCCGCGTTTCACCAGTAGTTCGAAAACGTCTTTCTGATAATCGCCCATGACCATGTCATCGCGCAGGATCGGGCTCAGGCCCTCTTCCTCGTAGGCGAGTTTGAGGGAGAAGAGGGCGACGGTTTCCAGTGAGGTTTCCATGGGGATGTCTGTCAGTGAAGTGGAAGGCTTGAAACCAATGCGCAAAACGCCAGAGGAGGTTTGCCGTGCGGGCGTGATTATACGGGCGGGGATCGCATGCAAGGCAACCAGCAATCGGACATCTGAAACCTACAAGCTCGCGCAGCATTGACATCCACTTTGATACGACGCTTTGATTACAAACACTGAACATCAGCGGAGTGACCATCATGGAATACGACATGAAACTGATCGACGACGCCGTCCTTGCTCTCCTGGCTGCCTATAGCTCCGACGACGGCAATGCGTGGAAGGGCTATGACTTCGAAATCATGAACCGCTTGCACGAACAGGGTTTGATCAGTAATCCGGTGAACAGGAACAAGTCGATATGGTTGACGAAGGAAGGGATGGAGCGGGGGCGGGAGATTGCTGAGCGGATGTTTGGGGCTAAGGAATAGGTTGGGCAAGCGCCCGATTCTGGACTTGAGCTGTTGCTCGGCAAGATGACGTCAGTTTTGGCCATGGCTCGCCATGGGGATATGCATACGATTGTCGTTGGTGCGGTTACACGCAGTTCTGCAGGCGAAACGGCAGCGAGTTACTGGATAAGGAATCGGAGGATTTTTGCATTGGGACATCTTCTGAATGAACCACAACTGACTAGGGTCAGAGATGCGTTATCAGAGCCTTTCAATCATTTCCCCACTGATTACGACTACGTCGTTCGTCAGCTCAAGGGCGTTGATCCAGCGGTGCTCTACAAGATTTTTTACTCAGAAGTAGCACCAGTGTGTTTCACAAACATTGCTGCAGTTCTGGCCACTGTATGGACTGGGTTTGACCCTGATTGGCTCAGAACCGAGATAGAGGAGAGGCTCGCGGCGCGACGGCGCAATTGGTTTCGCAGGCAGTACGACAGATTGTTGGTGCGTTGGTTGGAGTACAACTATGACTACATGTGGAAGGAGATAGCCTCTAGGCTATGAGGACGGTTGCATGCGGTTTGGTATTCCTCGATGGTAAAAGTCACCTTTTGTTTCACCTATGCGGTGATTCAGGTCGCTTCAAGCTCAATCGTCGGGCGGGGCTTTAGTGGCCGGCATTGCACCAACCACTTTCCGCCAGACGAAAAAAAAGGCCCTGCTTTCGCAAGACCTTTTTCTCTGTGTTGGTGCCCGAGGGAGACTCGCATGCACCATATGATCCGTGTCTTGCAGAGATATTATATCTGTAGGGATACACATAGGGATACACAACAACTGATGCTAGTGATGACCCGGTGTAGCGTCCCTGAGCGCAGATTACGTTTTTTAATGCTTCGGGTGAATGATCGTTTCCCAGATTAATCTGCAGCTCAGGTCATGATCACTTCCATTGAAGAGCGGCGGATCGCTCTCGACTTCTTGCAAGAGATCGATTTCATCCCTACTGGCCTATGCTGGTTTCGATCAAGGAGGCTAGCTATCACGAACATCTTAAGACCGCATCTTATGGGGGAGAAGGTGTTACCCCCTAGGGAAATGAGACGTTGACCTAGCACTTGCTAGGCTTGGTAGTGACGCTGGCGAGACCAGGAAAGCGGGCCAATTGCCCAGCAAAGCCGCTTGGTCATGCTAGAAAAAACTGAAATTTGAGCGTAGAACTGGAAAATAATGTAGGTGAGCGCGAGATTTATAATTCGCTCAAGCATTGGGACGCGCGCTGTGAACACAGCATATAACCGGCCAGTCTCATATTTGCCATGGGTGGTAATCCACCCCCTTGCGAGGGAACGTTTGTGCATGAAAATAAAGGACCAGTCATTTCTGATGACATCTATGAGTGGCTTAAGCGTGGTGGTCCATTTCCCGCGACGTTCTCGCTTATTACTGATTCCAGCGGCAATGCAAAATCCTATGAGATTTTAGAACGAGATGAAGACGGATTCATTCAAGACTTGCATCTTCGCTCCGGAAAGAAGAGTTTCGTATTGCGTGTCATTGATCCTGTAACAAGGCGGGAACTGGCTGCGAAATTTTGCATACCATCAGATTATAAAGATAAATCACCGCTGAGGGAGGCGGAATTAGCGTCAAAGCTACGTGGTGCTGAGGAGTTTATTCATCTGCTTGCCGTAGTTGGGCGTGTTGAACCATTTGAAAGTCAACCTGCTACAGCGGATCGTCGGAAGTGGGTGTGCTTCTTAAGTGATTGGCTAGAGGGAGAGACATTAAAAGACTGTTTAGAAAAGAATCCGCATAAAATAGACGCGCTGTTGGTGGCCAAAATAGCGGAGTCATTGATATTCTCAATACTTCTCCTAGAACGTAAAGGTTATAAGCACGATGATCTCCATTTGGCCAACATTATGTTGGTGGAGACTGATCCAGATTTATTGGCAATAGATCCAAATTTGCCACCACACACCGTAAAAATAATAGATTTGGGGAGCGTAAAACCTTTAGATAAAGAAACTCTAAAGTCTGATGATGATTGGTCTTCTGTCGCAAAGTGTCTCGCCATTCTTCACAACCACTTGCATTCTGATCGCGGTGTTGCTTCACGTCATTCCAGATTTTTAAAATCGCTCCTAGAAATTATCCAAGCGTTTGCTGATGATGATCCAGGGCGCTATTTTCCTGAGCCATCGATGTATGTAGAACGCATCAGAGAAGCAGCGTTATCACTGACAATGCTTCCTCAAGTGAAAACAAAGTTTCATCCATTTGAAGCTATTAGCGCGGAGCATTTAGCTAGTGATGAACTTTTACTTAAACTGTTTGTTGATCACTTACCTTGGATCTCTTTGCTTCAAACCCCAGAACCATCCGTATTAGTCGGGCCGCGTGGTTGCGGTAAATCAATGGTCTTTCGACACCTAAGTATAAGAACGCACGTTTCTCAGTCCAAAAGTGATCCAGATATACTTACCAAGCTTGGTTTTTTTGGAGTTTATATTGGTTGCGCAAGCGACCTTCAGAATGATTTGCTTTGGATTGCTCGAAAGGAGGGCCGCCCTCAAGAACTCAGTGAGGAGATAACTAGTTATTTCAATCTGGTTCTGACTCGCGAGCTATTGCGTTCATTGGCAATGTGTGCGGTAACTCCGGTAATGATGCAGGCGCTTGGACTTACGGAGGGGGCGAGAATTAAGCTCTCTAAGTTTATTTTTGAACAAGTAGGTGTCGATGTTGATGTGATACGTGTGCCAGGTATGGATCCACTGCAGGCTTGTGCAGACGTGCTTGACAGATTCAGACTGCAGCTCAGTCGTGACATGTTAGAGGAACAAAAAACAATAATTAAATTGGCTCCAACGTTTATTCGAGAATTGTGCCGTTACGCACGCACTTTGATCCCTGGCCTACAGGAGTGGCGAATCGCTTTTCTGCTTGATGATTACACATCACATAGGTTATCACCCGCGATACAGTCAATTCTGAATACTGTGCTTTGGCAGCGCGATGATAGTCATGTATTTAAAGTGTCCAGTGAGCCGTATGGTTTCAAGCCTGATCATGTAGACAACTCGCGAATCGATGTGAATAGAGAGTTTACTTTGATTGATGCGGGGCAAATATCAATTCCGCAAGAAAATGAAAAAGAGCGACGGGATTTTATTACTAACCTGCTCGATAAGCGCTTGGGTGCAGCTAAGTATTCAGGAACTACTCAAACTTTGATTGGTGATAGTGCATATAAGCGAGACCCAGAGCTTGCTGCTGCTATCCGTTCAACAAAGGGAAGTCGGACCGGGCAAAAGAGTTTTTATTTCGGGATTCATGTTCTTTCAAATGCTTGGAGTGGGGATGTTTCGACGATTCTTCATATGGTTAGGGAAATGTTTGCCCGTGCCTCCATCAACGAAAGCTCTGTAACGCTAATTCCAGACCATATTCAGCACAAATCTATTACTAAAGTCTCTACCGCACTCAGAGATAGAGTTAATGGGTTTCACCCTTTTGGTGCCGAAATGGCTGGGATCCTTTCTAGTTTTGGTCAGCTTGTAAAAAATCTCTTGGTCGACTCCCCTGATAGAAAAGATCGAAATGGGAAAACCAAGCTTCATCGCCGATATCGGTTGGAGATGAGCCTAGATTTTGGTGTTGAAGTAGATAGCGAGTTAAGAAAATTAACTAATGGGAAAGACTTAATAGCTCTCAAAGAGGAGCTGATTCGTAGAGCTATTTTCATAGAGCTTCAACCCAGCAGAGGCAAAGAATCTGCCAGTACGCAGACGATGAGGTGGCAACTTCGATCTTCCTTGTTGCCAAGTTTTGGTACCTCGCTTATACGTGAAGATTATATTGATATAAAACAGATAGAGGATTTCGCGGAGCTGTTGACCAACCCAGTTGCTTTTGCTGCAAAAGCTTATATCCGATATGCCCCTCCGCCAGTTGATCTACTTTATAAAGATCTTTTCACGGAAGAAGATGAATGAGTATTCGTAAGAGGTTCATTGTAAAGCAGAGAAATATTTCTGACTCATTGGCTGGTCTTTCAGAGCTAAAATTGATAGGCGATAAGCTTTTTGATTTGGATTTTTTTATAGGTGCTTGTGGTTTTGAAGAAAGGATACTAGCTGTTCCTGACCTTCTTTGTGAAAAAAGTGTAAGTGTAAAAAATAAAATTCTTCTAGGGACGTATGAAACAAATCCTCTGGATAATGAAAAGCGGAAAAGGGATCTGCTTCCGAAGTTAGAAATGTTGAGTGGGCAGATCGAGTATTTTAGTGCTGAAAGTCCGGAGGATACTTACAGGTGTATTCTTGATGCTTTAGGTAAGAACGATCCGGCCAACAAAATAAAGGTCGGATTTGATATAAGCGGGAGCTCCGCAACATTTATTATCTCGACAATACTAGGGTTGATCCGGACCGGTGCTGATATTGATTTGAGTATTTTTTATACTACGGCTGATGAGTACCATGAGCCCTCCACAGTTACTTTAGATGAGCCAGTTGCAGTTTGGAGAGACTGTGACTTGAGGGAAACAGGCGTAACAGATGTAAGTGCGAATGAGCTGGCTCCTGGTATTCAACATGATCATCTCCCTAGCTATGTGATCGCGTTGCCCTCTATGTTTCCTGCACGTCTCCAGCGTGGATTAAGTTTTTTGGGGATGGGAACCCTCAGTGGTGCAGATGAAAATGTATATTGGGTTTTACCGTTTACAGATAACCCTAAGCATCAATGGCGGCAGGAACAAGTTAAAGCATCATTGCTTAACATGATTTATGGCGCTACAGAGGAGGATGAAACACAGCGAGTGTTGCCTCCCGAGCAGTGGGGGTACTGCGACGCTTTGGACTATCGCGCGTGTATTCGCCTGATAATGAACCAGATTGAAGAGCACTCTGGTGCCAATATATCTATTATCCATTCTGGAACGAAGCTGCAAGCGGTTGGAGTTGGGTTGGCCTTGTCTGCTCGGAGAGAAGTAGCTTTAATTAAATCCAGACCGCAGTCGTTTTCTGCTGATCATTACTCCAGTGGAATTGGTAGTGTATACATGATTCAGTTGGATAATCTTCAAGATATCAGTCGCGGGCTTTCTGCGATAGGTAGCCTCAATATAGAGAATAATTAATGTTCTTTAAAGGAAAGAATCACGAAGCTCAGGCGTATGGGAAAAAGGAAAAACCTATACTGTGTTTAACGACACTTCATCATAGAAGGTATGTCGAGGATATTATTCATAGTATCGGCCTTCCAATCGGGTCGCATGTGCGTTTGCGTTACAGGAAACTGTATGTTTGTCCCATATTGTGGGCGGAAGTGGACTCAAATGAAACTGTCTCCAGCCGAAATGTGCTGATCGCTTTGGCTGGAAAAAACTCAGTTGGAACTACGGAGGTAGTGCCAATCAGAAAAGGGAAGGTCTTCAAGGCTTCTTGTCAGGGGGAACTTCTGATTCTGGATGTGGTGCTGGGCAATTACGTATTTTCTTCGAGTGCTAATAGTGTAGATGTGCTGGCCTTACTTCGGTCGAGAACTACAAGTTTTCCTAGTTTTGTTTCAGGTAACCAAAATTCGCCAAATATTTATCTTCAACGTTTAGCTGCACCTATACCTGAGCTGAAGTCTAATCCGTCAGTGTTGGGTTGGGAGAAAGTTGCCAGTTCATTCTTCAAAGTTGATACTGCTCAAGGCGGAAATGAATTAAATGCTCCTTTTTTGTATCATATAAACAAGTTGCAGCGGGGGGTGCAGGCGAAACTTGAAAGGTCAGGTAAGCTGAAGGTGGCAATGGGGAAACAGCTTGAGCTAGAAATTCACACAATAGCAAGAGCAAGTAGTGAAGCAATAAAGAATCCGCTGGGAGAGGTGGTTTTGGATCTTTCTCACTCTGCTGCTAGCTTTATTAGTTCTCGCCGGGTGAGAGCAGATTCAAGTAGGGATATAAAAAGTATTGGTATTATAACTACTCCACTTTTTAGCGCGGCGGATGGACATTTATCCATCAGGACTTGTATCTTTAAGCCAAAAGCACCCGCACCCGCACCCGCACCACCAGCAGCTATAGCAGCGCCGGTCCCAGGAGCGCAGAGTTTAGCGACTTCTGTGGTTCTTACATCAAATGGCAATCAAGATATGCTATCTGCTGATAAGCGGACTGAAATAATCGTCGCTCGCTACGACTTTCCGTTAAGAGTGGGTGGCTATCGCCCATGGCTAGCGTGCTGGCTTATCGCAGTGGCTGCTGCGCTGTCTGTTTTTAAGGTGTCAGCTTCTGGTGAGTTTAAAAAAATAGACTTAATTGTGCCGGGTATAGTTTTTGTTCTGACTTTTTTTGGCCTAAAGTTTGGAATCATAAAGAAGTAGTCAGCGCACTAGATGTCAGGGAGTCTTTGATTATTTCGTATGAATTAATAGACTTCCAGCGCTCATCGCGAATGGAGCGGGGAATCGCCCACCGCTCCTTCCAGAAATGCACCCAATTATCATCATTGAAACTAACAATGTCTGGTGTGGCGCCATTTGAGCAAACTGCTTGTAAGTTATGAACAAGCTCAAAAATAAAAACTTCTCTTCTAATTCCGTGTGATAGGTAGTCTCTGGAAATGCCGAGATCCAGCAGCGCTCTCATGATATTTTGCCATCTTACTTTAGGGCCATTGCCGAATCCGGCTGGTACGTGGCGCCCAGTGGTCTTCAGCCATTCGACTAGTTGGGGGTATAATTCCTCTAAGTGAATCGTTCCATAGCCCTTGGTATAACCCAAAGATTTTGCAAGAGTTCGATTTTTATCTCGAAGGCGATTGTATATAGAGCTGCGTCCAAAAGCGCTTGCCGTTGTAATTGCGAGTAAAGGCTGAGGTATGCGTCTATTCAGTTGAGTAGTCTTTTTGTTTCCGTACAGGCGCCAATACTGCTGTCGAATGGTTTCGGAATGTAAAAGTCCTGCAATTAGCTTTCCACCAAGAAGTGCTGCATAAGCGGGCGTTGCGCCAATGGTATATGCATCAAGTGTGTTGTTTACTAACTCAAGTTTTTGTGTCTTTTCCGCGCCTAGATATTTATCTCTGCAAGCCAAATCCGCTGACGGCGATTGTAGGCCGATAATGCCTATTACAGCATTGTGATAACGGTCCATGACTATAAATCGTAGTCTACGACCATAGCCTTTGGAATAGGGCATGGACCAAAAGCCACGCGTTATTTTGAATAGACTCTCTTCAAGAGATCTCTCAGTGACTAAAACTAGCTCTGCTTCAATTTTTTGTGGGTCAATAGTGTTGCCGGGAGGAAAGTAATCCTTGTGACGTTCAAGTTTTGCTTTCAGCTGAGTGTAATCTACAGAGCGATCCCATTTTTTTGCTGCTAAATGAAAACCCCGAATGATATTTTTATCTCCGGTGGCAACTGAGTCACGACAAAGTGCCCATGCTCTATGAATCTCTTCGCACAAAACGTTGCGAGAATGGTCATCCAGCGGGAGAGCAAGATCAACCAGGCTCTCTGGCTCTTTCAGAGCTGGTTGGCCCGGCTTAGATGCTACTTTCAATTTTTGTCGGGCAGTCACTCTAGTTTTTCACTCAATTTTCAGAATACGCATCAGAAACCTAAACATCGAGAGCTTTTACTGCAATCTACCCTCTGGTCGGCAATTTTCATATCGACAAATGCCATCCGGCTATTCAGAAACGGCCGCTGCCAGGTTCGCTTCAATCATCAGTTTCCAGCTTGTGACCCTCGTGTATCCCAGCCTTCCAAAGCAAATTTCGTGCTTCTAGGAAAGCTATAGAGCTGATCAGTACACAGGATAGCATCTACGCTCACTTGCATATCATCTGCGAATGAACTGCGTATCTTTAGGGGGGAAAGCTCTGGCTTCACCCTTGCGTACAAGAAGCGCACTTGATCGACAGTGATCGGCTACCACATCGTGAGTTCACCCAGGTATTTTAAAAGACGGACATCTCAAGAGAAATCTCAGCTAGAGGAAAACTGCGAGTCTGATAACCCGTGTAGGGGCCCCCCCTTCAGGAGGACCCGAAAAATCTGCCGCTACGGCTCCTCGCCTGGGATTAGTCGCACACAGCAATCGGCAGATCCGGAGCTATCCGTAGCGTCCATTCGCGCTGAAGGTTCACGCCGTGAAAAGGGGCGAGGGGAAAGCTAATCCGTAGGTAGCGAAATGGCAGTGTTCCACGTGTTCCATGTGTTCCAGAAACGTCGGAGGCCACGGAATACGGGGCTTTCAGAGGCGGAGCACTAAATGCGAATAACCGGAACACCAGTTACGCGGAACACGTTTGGTGTTCCGCGATTTGGTGATCCGGTTAAGGGTGGAAAGCAACACCGTAGGTATTTGCGATGCGGTGAATCATGCGGCTAGCAACTGCTCCATGGACAGTGCATAGGCTTTATCTTTGATTGTCTTCTCGCTGATGCACAAAGCCCCATGCGGGGTTTGCAAGGGCACATAGAGCTCACTCAACGAGCTTGTCCATCCCAAGGCTTTCTCGGTGGCTTCCAAGTGCGCCGCGACGGTGGCGAATTCCTGAGCGGCCTTGTCCATGCGGTCAGCCCACATGATCCGCGCTACGCGTAGCTGGCGCTGACGAAGATCTTTCAAAACGTCTCTGATCTCTGCAATTTCCACATCGAGCTTCTCGACTTCGTTTTTCAAGGCCTGCGCGGTCGCTGCCAATCCTCGCTTGCCACGTGTCACCATTGCCAGTGCTTCGGAGGCGAGACGCAGCACCTTCTCCGCACGCTGCTCATCTGCGTCGTCTCCGTCACTGAGAGCTACCGCATAACTCGCCGCGGCTTGTTTCTCCGCATATTGGGCCTTCTCGACTTCGGCTCGTTTTATTCGCCGACAATGCCGACGGTCTGAATCATTTGGCGATTGAATAAGATGAATCTGCGAGGTGATAGTGCTCGGCATTGCACCAACCACTTTCCACCAGACGAAAAAAAAGGCCCTGCTTTCGCAAGACCTTTTTCTCTGTGTTGGTGCCCCGAGGGAGACTCGAACTCCCACTCCTTTCGAAAACGGATTTTGAATCCGCCGCGTCTACCAATTCCGCCATCAGGGCTCAATGGCGGCGAAGTATAGAGAGGTGATTACCGTTGGTCAATCACGTTTCATGGTCAATTTTCGATATTTCCGCTAGACTTTCCGGCCCTGCTAGACGAACCCCATCATGCGCGTTGCTGACTTTACTTTCGAGCTTCCTGATTCGCTGATCGCCCGCCATCCGTTGGCCGAGCGTCGCGGTAGTCGCCTGCTGACCCTTGATGGGCCGAGCGGCGCCCTGGCACACCGTCAATTCACTGATTTGCTTGAGCATTTGCGCCCGGGCGATTTGATGGTGTTCAACAATACCCGGGTGATTCCGGCGCGGCTGTTCGGGCAGAAAGCGTCCGGCGGCAAGCTGGAAATTCTCATCGAGCGCGTGCTCGATGCGCACCGTGTGCTGGCCCATGTGCGCTCCAGCAAGTCGCCGAAACCGGGTTCGAAGATCCTTATCGACGGCGGTGGCGAAGCCGAGATGCTCGCGCGTCATGATGCGCTGTTCGAGCTGGGTTTTGCCGAGGAAGTGTTGCCGCTGCTCGATCGCGTCGGGCACATGCCATTGCCTCCTTATATAGACCGCCCGGATGAAGGCTCGGATCGCGAGCGTTATCAGACCGTGTACGCCCAGCGTCTGGGTGCGGTCGCTGCGCCGACGGCGGGGCTGCATTTCGATGAGCCGCTGATGCAGGCGATTGCCGCCAAGGGCGTCGAGACTGCGTTCGTGACGTTGCACGTCGGCGCGGGGACGTTCCAGCCGGTGCGCGTCGAGAAGATCGAAGATCACCATATGCACAGCGAGTGGCTGGAAGTCGGCCAGGATGTGGTCGATGCGGTCGCTGCGTGCCGGGCGCGTGGCGGTCGGGTGATTGCGGTCGGCACCACCAGCGTGCGTTCGCTGGAAAGCGCGGCGCGCGATGGTGTGCTCAAGCCGTTCAGTGGCGACACCGACATCTTTATCTATCCGGGCCGGCCGTTTCATGTGGTCGATGCCCTTGTGACCAATTTCCATTTGCCGGAATCCACGCTGTTGATGCTGGTTTCCGCGTTTGCCGGTTATCCCGAAACCATGGCCGCCTACAAGGCCGCCGTGGAAAACGGTTACCGCTTTTTCAGTTACGGGGATGCGATGTTCATCACCCGCAATCCCGCTCCAACTGCCCCTGAACAGACAGGCCCAGAGGAAACAGAATGAGTCGCGAATGTCGAATGTCCTTTGAGCTGCTGGCCACCGATGGCAAGGCTCGTCGTGGTCGCCTGACCTTCCCCCGTGGCACCGTCGAGACCCCGGCGTTCATGCCGGTCGGCACCTACGGCACGGTCAAGGGCATGCTGCCGCGCGACATCGTCGCCACTGGCGCGGAAATCATTCTGGGCAACACCTTTCACCTGTGGTTGCGTCCCGGCACTCAAGTGATCAAGGAGCACGGCGACCTGCACGATTTCATGCAGTGGAAAGGCCCGATCCTCACTGACTCCGGCGGTTTCCAGGTGTTCAGTCTCGGCGCGATGCGCAAGATCAAGGAGGAGGGCGTGACCTTCGCTTCTCCGGTCGACGGCGCCAAAGTGTTCATGGGTCCGGAAGAATCGATGCAGGTGCAGCGCGATCTCGGTTCCGACATTGTGATGATCTTCGACGAATGCACGCCGTATCCGGCTGACGAAGACGTCGCGCGGGTATCGATGGAGCTGTCGCTGCGCTGGGCGCAGCGTTCGAAGAATGCCCACGGTGACAACACCGCAGCGCTGTTCGGCATCGTTCAGGGCGGCATGCATGAAAACCTGCGCATGCGCTCGCTCGAAGGCCTCGACAAGATCGGCTTCGACGGCCTCGCCATCGGCGGTCTGTCGGTGGGCGAACCGAAGCACGAAATGATCAAGGTGCTGGATTATCTGCCGGGCCAGATGCCCGCTGACAAACCTCGTTACCTTATGGGCGTTGGCAAACCGGAAGATCTGGTTGAGGGTGTGCGCCGCGGGGTGGACATGTTCGATTGCGTGATGCCAACCCGTAATGCCCGCAATGGGCATCTGTTCATCGATACCGGTGTGCTGAAGATCCGTAACGCGTTCCATCGCCATGATGAATCGCCGCTGGATCCGACCTGCGATTGCTACACCTGCCAGAACTTCTCGCGCGCTTATCTGCATCACCTGGACAAGTGCGGCGAAATGCTCGGCAGCATGCTCAATACCATCCATAACTTGCGCCATTATCAGGTGCTGATGGCTGGTTTGCGCGAGGCTATTCAACAGGGTACATTGGCCGCCTTTGTCGATGCCTTCTACGCCAAACGCGGACTTCCCGTTCCGCCTTTGGACTGAGTTTTCTGACCCCAAGATTCAACATTTGCAACTGGAGTGCTAAATGAGCTTTTTTATCTCTAACGCCATGGCTGACGCAGCTGCACCGGCTGCTGCAAGCCCAATGGGCGGCGGCTTCGAGTGGATTTTCCTGGTCGGCTTCCTGGTCATCTTCTACCTGATGATCTGGCGTCCACAGGCCAAGCGCGCCAAAGAGCAGAAGAACCTGCTGAGCAGCCTGCAGAAGGGCGACGAAGTCGTGACCACTGGCGGCATCGCCGGCAAGATCACCAAGGTTGCCGATGACTTCGTGGTTCTGGAAGTTTCCGACACCGTGGAAATGAAGTTCCAGAAAGGCGCCATCGCCGCCACGCTGCCAAAAGGCACGCTGAAAGCGATCTAAGAGCAACAACTTCTACTCAATCGACGGGGCGCGCAAGGCGCCCCGCGTTCATAACGGGCGGCGTGATGCTGAACAAATACCCTCTGTGGAAATACATTCTGATCCTGGCGGTGCTGGCGATCGGTCTGATTTATTCCGCTCCCAATCTTTATCCTGATGACCCGGCCATTCAGATCAGCGGCGCCAGCACGGCTCTGCAGGTCAATGACGCCGATCTGGCTCGCGTCAGCACAGCGCTGAAAGAGTCCGGCATCAACGTCAAGGCGGCCACGCTGACGGCTGGCGGCAAGGGCGGTCTGATCCGTCTGAGCAAGGCTGAAGACCAGCTGCCGGCCAAGGATGTTGTGCGCAAGGCATTGGGTGATGACTACGTCGTCGCGCTGAACCTGGCACAGACCACTCCGCAATGGCTGCGCAACCTCGGTGCGCACCCGATGAAGCTGGGTCTGGACTTGTCCGGTGGTGTGCACTTCCTGCTCGAAGTGGACATGGACAAAGCCCTCGATGCGCGCCTGAAAGTCTACGAAGGCGACGTCAAGAGCCTGCTGCGCAAAGAGAAGCTGCGCTATCGCAGCCTGCCGCAACTGGGCGGTGCCATTCAGTTGGGCTTCAGCGATGAAGATTCCCGCGAACAGGCCCGTGCGCTGATCCGCAAGAATTTCAACGATTTCGACATTGTTCCGGCCGATCTCAACGGTCAACCGGTGCTGCGTCTGGCGATGACCCCGGCCAAGCTGGCGGAAATCCGTGAATACTCCATCAAGCAGAACCTGACCACGGTACGTAACCGCGTCAACGAGCTGGGTGTTGCCGAACCGATCGTGCAGCGTCAGGGCGCCAACCGCATCGTGGTTGAGCTGCCGGGCGTGCAGGACACTGCCGAAGCCAAGCGTATTCTCGGCAAGACGGCCAACCTCGAGTTCCGTCTGGCCGCCGAGCCGGGCGCTTCGAAAGCCACTTCCGAATCGTTCGAATTCCGCGAAGGCAACCGTCCTCCTGCGCAGATCGAGCGTGGTCTGATCATCACTGGTGACCAGGTCACCGACGCCAAGGCCGGTTTCGGCGAGCACGGCACGCCTGAAGTGAACATCCGTCTGGATGGCCACGGTGGCGAGCTGATGAGCCGCGCGACCCGCTCCAACGTCGGCCGCAGCATGGCGGTGATCTTCATCGAACAGCGTCCGGTCACCACTTACACCAAGCAAGTGGTTGATGGCGTCGAGAAAGACGTTGCGGTGCAGACGTTCAAGGAAGAGAAGAAGATCATCAGCCTGGCGACCATTCAGTCGCCGCTGGGTGCGCAATTCCGCATCACTGGCCTGAACGGTCAGGGCGAGTCGTCCGAGCTGGCGCTGCTGCTGCGTGCCGGTGGTCTGGCTGCACCGATGTACTTCGCTGAAGAGCGCACAATCGGTCCGAGCCTGGGTGCTGACAACATCACCAAAGGTATCGACGCTTCCCTGTGGGGCATGCTGTTCGTATCGCTGTTCATCATCGCCATCTACCGCTTCTTCGGCGTCATCGCCACCGTCGCGCTGGCGGTGAACATGGTGCTGCTGCTGGCATTGATGTCGTTGCTGGGCGCCACGCTGACCCTGCCGGGTATCGCCGGTATCGTCCTGACCATGGGTATGGCAGTCGACGCCAACGTACTGATCTTCTCGCGGATTCGTGAAGAGATCGCCGCCGGCATGACTGTGCAGCGGGCAATCAACGAAGGCTTCGGCCGGGCATTTACTGCGATTCTCGATGCCAACCTGACCACCTTGCTGGTCGGCGGCATTCTCTTCGCCATGGGCACCGGCCCGGTGAAGGGGTTCGCAGTGACGATGTCCCTCGGGATCTTTACCTCGATGTTCACGGCCATCATGGTGACCCGCGCAATGGTCAACCTGATCTTTGGCGGACGTGACTTCAAGAAGTTGTGGATTTAAGGGGCTGCCATGTTACGTACAATCAACTTCATGGGCGTTCGCAACTTCGCGTTCGGCGTCACCGTGTTGCTTACCGTCATTGCCTTGTTCAGTGTCGCCACCAAGGGCATGAACTGGGGTCTGGACTTCACCGGCGGTACGCTCATCGAGCTGACCTACGAGCGTCCGGCCGATGTCACCAAGGTGCGCGAGCAACTGGCGACTTCCGGTTATCACGAAGCTGTGGTGCAGAACTTCGGCGCCACTACTGACTTGCTGGTGCGCATGCCGGGTGAAGACCCGCAGCTGGGCCATCAGGTCGCAGACGCATTGCAGAAAGTCGGCGGCGACAACCCGGCGACGGTCAAGCGTGTCGAATTCGTCGGCCCGCAGGTTGGTGAAGAACTGCGCGACCAGGGCGGCCTCGGCATGCTGCTGGCGCTCGGCGGCATCCTGATCTACCTGGCGTTCCGCTTTCAGTGGAAGTTTGCGGTCGGCGCCATTGTGTCGCTGATTCACGACGTGATCGTGACCGTGGGTATCCTCTCGTACTTCCAGATCACCTTCGATCTGACGGTGCTGGCGGCGGTGCTGGCGATCATCGGTTATTCGCTGAACGACACCATCGTGGTTTTCGACCGGGTACGTGAGAACTTCCGTGTGCTGCGTAAGGCGACGCTGATCGAGAACATCAACATCTCGACCACCCAGACCCTGCTGCGCACCATGGCGACCTCGATCTCCACCCTGCTGGCCATCGCGGCACTGTTGTTCTTCGGCGGCGACAACCTGTTCGGCTTCTCCATCGCGCTGTTCATCGGTGTACTGGCGGGTACCTACTCGTCGATCTACATCGCCAACGTGGTGCTGATCTGGCTGAATCTGACCACCGAGGATCTGATTCCTCCGGCCAACACCGACAAGGAAGTCGACGACCGTCCATAACGGCCAGCGATTTCCCGGCTGTCAGCCAACAAAAGGCGCGAGTTGAACTCGCGCCTTTTTTTGTGCTCCAAGGCTGGGAGAAGCGCGGGCGCGTCCCGCATGTGATGGTCAGGAGGTTCATGTGAACAAGTCGTTGCTGGTTGGTGCGGTATTGGGTGCTGTCGGTGTCACAGCCGGGGGTGCTGTTGCCACCTACAGCCTGGTTAAAAGCGGCCCTGAGTATGCGCAAGTATTAGCCGTTGAGCCGGTCAAGACACAGATCAAGACTCCACGTGAAGTATGCAAGGATGTAACCGTGACCCGGCAGGCGCCGGTCAAGGATCAACACCAGATTCTCGGCACGGCGATCGGTGCCGTAGCCGGTGGTTTGTTGGGTAATCAGGTGGGTGGCGGTACCGGCAAGAAGATTGCCACCGTGGCCGGTGCAGTTGGCGGCGGTTATGCCGGTAACAAGGTGCAGGAAGGTATGCAGAACCGCGACACCTACACCACTACGCAAACTCGCTGCAACACGGTCAATGACATCAGCGACAAGGTCGTCGGCTACGACGTGCGTTACTCGCTCGATGGCAAGGAAGGCAAGGTGCGGATGGATCGCGATCCGGGCAACCAGATTCCGGTCGACAAGGAAGGCAAGCTGATCCTGTCGCAGAATGAGCCGGGACAGTAAGGCTCCACAGTTGTGAAAAGAAGCACCCTGCGGGGTGCTTTTTTTGTACCCGCGATTTCTTCGGCCAGTCGATCTCCTGTTGATTCACCTGATTAGTGTAGGAGCTGCCGAAGGCTGCGATCTTTTGACTTTGTTTTTTGAAAGCAAGATCAAAAGATCGCAGCCTTCGGCAGCTCCTACAGGGAACGGCGTTGAATTGCAGGCATAAAAAAAGCACCCCGAAGGGTGCTTTTTGGTTTCGCGGAAAGCTTAGCGCTTCAGCGAGGCCGGCAGGTGCGGCTGGATCGCCGTCAGCACTGCCTTGAAGCATTTGGTGTTGCCGGCAACGATGTGGCCTTTCTCAAGGAAGTCGTGACCACCGGTGAAGTCGCTCACCAGGCCGCCGGCTTCTTGAATCAGCAGGGCGCCTGCAGCCATGTCCCACTCGGACAGGCCCGATTCCCAGAACGCATCGAAACGACCGGCAGCTACGTAAGCCAGGTCCAGGCTCGCCGAACCGGCGCGGCGGATGCCGGCAGTCTGGCCAACCAGAGCGCGGAACATGCCCAGGTAGTTGTCGAGGTTGTCCATCTGGTCGTCACGGAACGGGAAGCCAGTGCCGAGCAGGGCGCCGTCGAGGCTGGTACGACCGCTTACGCGCAGACGACGACCGTTCAGTTGAGCGCCGCGACCACGGCTGGCGGTGAATTCTTCCTGGCGAACCGGATCCAGAACCACTGCGTGCTCCAGGCGGCCACGATATTTGCAGGCAATGCTCACTGCAAAGTGCGGAATGCCACGGAGGAAGTTGGTGGTGCCGTCCAGCGGATCGATGATCCACAGGTACTCTTCGCCTTCGATGCCGGTGCCAGCGTGCAGGCCGGTTTCTTCACCCTGAATCGAGTGATTCGGGTAAGCCTTGCGCAGGGCATCGATGATTTTCTGTTCAGCGGCGCGATCGACCTCGGATACGTAATCCTTGGCGTCTTTTTCGTCGACCTTGATGGTATCCAGGCGCTCGATGGAGCGGAAGATCAGTTCACTGGCGCTGCGGGCGGCGCGCAGCGCGATATTCAGCATGGGCTGCATGGATGTGTCACCTAAGGTTGTTAAAGAAAGCCGCGCATTCTATCAGAACTTTTCTTCAGGTGAAGGACGCTGTTCGCTTTCATAGCTTAACGGTAGGCTGTTCTGTAAGATTTGCCCCCCTTTCCCGTGTCCGAGAGCGCCTCCCTTGCTGCAGAACATTCGTGTCGTCCTGGTCAACACCAGCCACCCCGGCAACATCGGCGGGGCCGCGCGCGCCATGAAAAACATGGGTCTGTCGCGACTGGTGCTGGTCGATCCGCGGGTCTTCCCGCACCACGAGGCCGATGCCCGCGCCTCTGGTGCCGGTGACATCCTTGAAAACGCGCAAGTCGTCGCCACCTTGGAAGATGCTCTGGTCGGCTGCAATCTGGTGCTCGGCACCAGCGCCCGCGACCGGCGTATTCCCTGGCCGCTGCTCGATCCGCGCGAATGCGGCAACAAGGTGGTCGAGGAAGCCGGGCAGGGCGCCGAGATTGCTTTGGTGTTCGGCCGTGAAGATTCCGGCCTGACCAATGAAGAGCTGCAGCGATGTCATTTTCACGTGCACATCCCTTCCGACCCGACGTTCAGTTCGCTGAACCTCGGGGCGGCGGTTCAGGTGTTGAGTTATGAAGTGCGCATGGCCTGGCTGGCCGCACAGGGTCAGCCGAGCAAGGTCGAGAAAGAAGAAGTGGCCTCGGTGAAAAGCGCCGAGCTGGCGACCATGGATGAGCTGGAGCGATTCTATGAGCACCTGGAGCAGACGCTGGTCGCCATCGAATTCCTCGATCCGGAAAAGCCACGGCACTTGATGGCGCGCCTGCGCCGGTTGTACGGACGCAGCTCGGTCAGCCGGGCGGAAATGAATATTTTGCGTGGCATCCTCACGGAAACCCAGAAAGCGGCCCGTGGCGAGCTTCTAAAGCGGAAGGATTGAATGATGTTTGAGCGTTTGCGTGAAGATATCCAGAGCGTATTCCATCGAGACCCGGCGGCGCGTAACGCTTTTGAAGTCCTGACCTGCTACCCCGGCATGCATGCAATCTGGATTCATCGTCTGGCCGGCATGCTCTGGCGCAACGAGCTGAAATGGCTGGCGCGGCTGGTGTCGAACTTTGGTCGCTGGCTGACCGGGATCGAGATTCACCCGGGCGCCAAGGTCGGTCGGCGTTTCTTCATCGACCACGGCATGGGCATCGTCATTGGTGAAACCGCCGAGATCGGCGACGACGTCACCATCTATCAAGGCGTGACCCTCGGCGGCACCAGTTGGAACAAAGGCAAGCGTCACCCGACGTTGGGTGATGGCGTGGTGGTCGGCGCTGGCGCCAAGGTGCTTGGCCCGTTCACGGTGGGTGCCGGTGCCAAAGTCGGTTCCAATGCTGTGGTCACCAAAGAAGTGCCACCGGGCGCCACGGTGGTGGGGATTCCGGGGCGGATCATCGTCAAGACCGACGAAGAGCAGGACGCCAAGCGCAAAGCCATGGCGGAAAAGATCGGTTTCGACGCCTACGGTGTCAGCGAAGACATGCCCGACCCGGTGGCCCGCGCCATCGGCCAGTTGCTCGACCATCTGCAAGCGGTTGACGGGCGTCTGGAAGGCATGTGCGGCGCGCTGAAGGATCTGGGCAGCAATTACTGTGCGAAAGATCTGCCTGAACTGCGTGAAGAAGACTTCGCTTGCGTCAAAGGCAAGGACGAATCGAAAGCCGGCTGAACCGCGGCGCTGCTTTTCGCGAGCAGGCTCGCTCCCACAAGAGCAATGCATTCCAATGTGGGAGCGAGCCTGCTCGCGAAGAACGATCACGCGGTTCCGCTGGCTGTCCGCAGCCCGTCTTTGCTATAGTGCGCGCGCTCTTTTGCGGGTAAACCCGACTAAAGCACTAGGTCTTATAGTTGACTTAAATGCTCGGGAATTGCATACTCCCGCCCATTCCGAACTCCGTGGTAACTGTCCATGCGACTGACTACAAAAGGCCGATACGCCGTGACCGCCATGCTTGACCTGGCGTTGCACGCGCAGCACGGGCCGGTGTCTCTGGCCGATATCTCCGAGCGCCAAGGCATCTCCCTGTCCTACCTCGAGCAGCTGTTTGCCAAGCTGCGCCGCAGCAACCTGGTTTCCAGCGTTCGCGGTCCGGGTGGTGGCTACCAGTTGTCCCGCGACATGCAGGGCATCCAGGTCGCCCAGGTGATCGATGCGGTGAACGAATCGGTCGATGCCACCAAGTGCCAGGGCCAGGGCGATTGCCATTCCGGTGATACCTGCCTGACCCATCATCTGTGGTGCGACTTGAGCCTGCAGATTCACGAATTTCTGAGCGGTATCAGCTTGGCCGACCTTGTCACTCGCCGTGAGGTACAAGAAGTGGCCCAGCGTCAGGACCAGCGCCGTTGCAGCAGCAAGGCGCCACGCCTGGACAAGATTGAAGCGTCCGCCGTCGAATGACAGCCGAAGAGCTACCCGCGGCACGCCAGCCCTGATTTAGGAGATAGTCCATGAAATTGCCGATTTACCTTGATTACTCTGCAACCACCCCGGTTGATCCGCGCGTTGCGCAGAAAATGAGTGAATGCCTGCTGGTCGACGGAAACTTCGGTAACCCGGCGTCCCGTTCCCACGTGTTCGGCTGGAAGGCTGAAGAGTCCGTCGAAAACGCTCGTCGTCAGGTGGCCGATCTGGTCAATGCCGACCCGCGCGAAATCGTCTGGACCTCCGGTGCCACCGAATCCGACAACCTGGCGATCAAGGGCGCGGCACATTTCTACGCCTCCAAGGGCAAGCACCTGATCACCAGCAAGATCGAGCACAAGGCAGTCCTCGACACCATGCGCCAGCTGGAGCGTGAAGGCTTCGAAGTGACCTACCTCGAGCCGACCGAAGACGGTCTGATCACCCCGGCAATGATTGACGCCGCACTGCGCGAAGACACCATTCTGGTGTCGGTGATGCACGTCAACAACGAAATCGGCACCATCAACGACATCGCTGCCATCGGCGAGATGCTGCGCGCCAAAGGCGTGCTGTTCCATGTCGACGCGGCTCAGTCCACCGGCAAGGTCGAAATCGATCTGCAGAAGCTGAAAGTCGACATGATGTCGTTCTCCGCCCACAAGACTTATGGCCCTAAAGGCATCGGCGCGCTGTACGTCAGCCGCAAGCCGCGTGTGCGCATCGAAGCGACCATGCACGGCGGCGGTCACGAGCGCGGCATGCGTTCCGGCACCCTGGCGACCCACCAGATCGTCGGCATGGGCGAAGCGTTCCGCGTAGCCAAGGAAGACATGGCCGCTGAAAACGTGCGCATCAAAGCCTTGAGCGATCGCTTCTACAAGCAGGTCGAGCACCTGGAAGAGCTGTACGTCAACGGCAGCCTGACCGCCCGCGTTCCGCACAACCTGAACCTGAGCTTCAACTACGTTGAAGGCGAGTCGCTGATCATGGCGCTCAAGGATCTGGCGGTATCGTCCGGTTCGGCCTGCACCTCGGCGTCGCTGGAGCCTTCGTACGTACTGCGCGCCCTGGGCCGCAACGACGAACTGGCACACAGCTCGATCCGCTTTACCTTCGGCCGTTTCACCACCGAAGAAGAAATCGACTACGCCGCGCAGAAAGTCTGCGAGGCCGTTACCAAGCTGCGCGCTCTGTCGCCGCTGTGGGACATGTACAAAGACGGCGTCGATATCTCGAAAATCGAGTGGGCGGCACACTAACTATAGAAGCCGCCGGATACAGATCCTGTAGCGACGCGGCGTTAACGCAGCGCAGTTGCAGGGTCTCAAGAGCGGCCCTGATGAGTGAGGATTGAGAATCATGGCTTACAGCGAAAAGGTCATCGACCACTACGAAAACCCGCGCAACGTCGGCAAGATGAACGCGGAAGATCCTGATGTCGGCACCGGCATGGTCGGCGCTCCGGCGTGCGGCGACGTGATGCGTCTGCAGATCAAGGTCAACGATCAGGGCGTTATCGAAGACGCCAAGTTCAAGACCTACGGTTGCGGTTCGGCCATTGCCTCCAGCTCCCTCGCCACCGAGTGGATGAAGGGCAAGACCCTGGACGAAGCCGAAACCATCAAGAACACTCAGCTGGCCGAAGAACTGGCCCTGCCGCCAGTGAAAATCCACTGCTCCGTGCTCGCTGAAGACGCTATCAAAGCGGCTGTTCGCGATTACAAGCAGAAGAAAGGCTTGATCTGAATTTCAAGATTCGGCGACGAGTAAGGAGTCAACGATGGCTATCAGCATGACAGAAGCGGCTGCTCGACACGTGCGGCGCTCCCTCGATGGGCGCGGCAAAGGTGAAGGGATTCGTCTGGGTGTTCGCACCACAGGCTGTTCCGGCCTTGCCTACGTGCTGGAGTTTGTCGACGAGGTGGTGGCGGAAGATCAGGTGTTCGAGAGTCACGGCGAAAAAGTGATCATCGACCCGAAAAGCCTGGCCTACCTGGACGGCACCGAGCTCGACTTCGTCAAGGAAGGGTTGAACGAAGGCTTCAAGTTCAACAATCCCAACGTGCGCGGTGAATGTGGCTGCGGCGAAAGCTTCAACATCTGAGGCTGGTCGTGGGTATTCCTTGTCATTTCGCTTTATTCGAGCTGCAACCGAGCTTCCGCCTGGACCTCGAGCAGTTGGCCACGCGCTACCGTGAGTTGGCGCGCGGCGTCCATCCTGACCGCTTTGCCGACGCTTCCGAGCGCGAGCAGCGCTCGGCACTCGAGCAATCGGCGCGGCTCAACGACGCCTATCAGACGCTCAAGAGCCCGGCCCAGCGCGCACGCTACCTGCTGAAAATCAGCGGGCATGAAGTGCCGATGGAAGTCACCGTCCACGATCCCGAGTTTCTTCTGCAGCAGATGCAATGGCGCGAAGAGCTCGAAGATCTGCAGGACAGTGCCGACCTCGACGGTGTCGCGGTATTCAAGCGTCGTTTGAAGGCGGCTCAGGAACAGCTCAACGAAAGCTTCGCAGCCTGTTGGGATGATGCAGCGCAACGTGAACAGGCCGAACGCCTGATGCGGCGCATGCAGTTCCTCGACAAGCTCACCTACGAAGTGCGCCAGCTGGAAGAGCGCCTCGACGATTAACCCAGTGCTGCCCTGATTGCACGCTGACAGACAGACAAGACCTGATCACCATGGCTCTACTGCAGATCGCCGAACCCGGCCAAAGTCCTCAACCGCACCAGCGCCGTCTGGCTGTGGGCATCGACTTGGGTACTACCAATTCGCTGGTCGCTGCGCTGCGCAGTGGTCTTTCCGAACCGCTGGCCGACGCCAACGGGCAGGTCATCCTGCCGTCCGCCGTGCGTTATCACGCCGACCGCGTCGAAGTCGGTGAGTCCGCCAAGCTGGCGGCATCCTCCGATCCTCTTAACACCGTGCTTTCGGTCAAGCGCTTGATGGGTCGTGGTCTGTCCGACGTCAAGCAATTGGGCGAGCAACTGCCGTACCGCTTTGTCGGCGGCGAATCGCACATGCCGTTCATCGACACCGTGCAAGGACCGAAAAGCCCGGTTGAAGTCTCCGCCGATATCCTCAAGGTCCTGCGTCAGCGCGCTGAAGCGACCTTGGGTGGCGAACTGGTTGGCGCGGTAATCACCGTTCCTGCCTACTTCGACGATGCGCAGCGTCAGGCCACCAAAGATGCGGCCAAACTCGCCGGTCTGAACGTGTTGCGTCTGCTCAACGAGCCGACCGCTGCCGCTGTAGCGTACGGTCTGGATCAGCACGCCGAAGGTCTGGTGGCGATATATGACCTGGGCGGCGGTACTTTCGATATTTCCATTCTGCGTCTGACTGGCGGCGTCTTTGAAGTTCTGGCCACTGGCGGCGACAGCGCGCTGGGCGGCGATGACTTCGATCATGCGATTGCCGGGTGGATCATTGAGAGCGCTGGCCTGTCCGCGGATCTCGACCCGGGCGCACAACGCAATCTGCTGCAAACCGCTTGCGCGGCCAAAGAAGCTTTGACCGATGCAGCCAGTGTTGAAGTGGCCTACGGCGACTGGAAAGCGCCGCTGACCCGCGAAGCCTTCGATGCGCTGATCGAGCCAATGGTCGCGCGCAGTCTGAAAGCCTGCCGCCGCGCGGTTCGCGATTCCGGTATCGAACTCGAAGATGTCCACGCCGTGGTCATGGTCGGCGGTTCGACCCGCGTGCCACGTGTTCGTGAAGCCGTTGCAGAAGCCTTCGGTCGTCAGCCATTGACGGAAATCGATCCGGATCAAGTGGTGGCCATCGGGGCCGCGATCCAGGCCGACACCCTGGCTGGCAACAAGCGCGATGGCGGCGAACTGCTGCTGCTCGACGTGATTCCGCTGTCCCTGGGGCTGGAAACCATGGGCGGTCTGATGGAAAAGGTGATTCCGCGCAACACCACCATTCCCGTCGCCCGCGCTCAGGATTTCACCACCTATAAAGACGGCCAGTCGGCCATGGCAATCCACGTGTTGCAGGGTGAGCGCGAGCTGATCAGCGATTGCCGCTCTCTGGCACGGTTCGAATTGCGCGGCATTCCGGCGATGGTGGCCGGTGCGGCGAAAATTCGCGTGACCTTCCAGGTCGACGCCGACGGTCTGCTCAGCGTGTCTGCCCGTGAATTGGGCTCGGGCGTTGAAGCGAGTATTCAGGTCAAACCGTCCTACGGACTGACCGATGGCGAAATCGCCAAGATGCTCAAGGATTCGTTCCAGCACGCCAATGACGACAAGGTCGCCCGTGTTCTGCGTGAGCAGCAAGTCGATGCCCAGCGCCTGCTCGAAGCGGTGCAGGGCGCGCTGGAGGCCGATGGCGAGCGTCTGCTCGACGCCGAAGAGCGCATGGTCATCGAACTGCAAATGCAGGAACTGGCCGAACTGATGAAAGGTCCCGATGGCTACGCCATCGAGCAGCAGACCAAGCGTCTGTCGCAAGTGACCGATGCTTTTGCTGCCCGCCGCATGGATCTGACGGTGAAAGCCGCTCTGTCGGGGCGCAACCTGAATGAAATCGAGGATATCTGATGCCGCAGGTCATTTTTCTGCCCCACGAGAAGTTCTGCCCTGAAGGCATGGTGGTCGAGGCTGCGCCCGGCACATCGATTCTCGAACTGGCCCACGAACACCATATCGAGATGGAAAGCGCGTGCGGCGGCGTCTGCGCCTGCACCACCTGCCACTGCATCATCCGCGAGGGTTTTGACTCGCTGGAAGAGGCTGACGAGCTGGAAGAGGATTTCCTTGATCGTGCCTGGGGCCTTGAGGCGCAATCGCGTCTGGCTTGCCAGGCCATCGTCGGTGAGGAAGACCTCACCGTCGAGATTCCGAAATATTCGCTTAACCATGCGGCGGAAGCGCCGCACTGACTGGTAAGACTGTCATGAGCTACGGTTGGAATGATGTTCAACGCATTGCAGAAGAATTGGCGGAAGCCAAGCCGGATGTAAATCCGCTTTATGTCAATTTCGTCGACTTGCAGCGATGGATCATGGAACTGCCTGACTTCGACAACACCTCCGGCCGTGTCGGCGAGAAGGTGTTGGAAGCGGTTCAGGCGCTCTGGATCGAAGAAGTCGACTGATCGTCCTCGCAGGTTAGGCAATACCCAAGAACCCGCGTATAATTCGCGGGTTTAATTTTTCGCAAATTACCGTTTCTGGAGTTACACCATGGCTGTTCAACGTACTTTCTCCATCATCAAGCCTGACGCCGTTGCTAAAAACGTGATCGGCAAGATCACCACTCGCTTCGAAGACGCTGGCCTGCGCGTTGTAGCTTCGAAACTGAAGCAACTGTCCAAAGCCGAAGCCGAAGGCTTCTACGCTGAGCACAGCGAGCGCGGTTTCTTCGGTGACCTGGTTGCTTTCATGACTTCCGGCCCGGTTGTCGTTCAGGTTCTGGAAGGCGAAAACGCTATCGCTCGCAACCGTGAGCTGATGGGCGCTACCAACCCTAAAGAAGCTGCTGCCGGCACCATCCGTGCTGACTTCGCTGAATCGATCGACGCCAACGCCGTTCACGGTTCGGACTCCGAAGCTGCTGCCGCTCGCGAAATCGCTTACTTCTTCGCAGCTACTGAAGTAACCACTCGCTAAGCATTGCTTGCAGAGTGAAGGTGAATCCATGACTACATCGACTGTTAAAACAAACCTGCTGGGTCTGACCCAGCCGGAAATGGAAAAATTCTTCGACTCAATCGGGGAGAAGCGTTTCCGTGCCGGTCAGGTAATGAAATGGATTCACCACTTTGGCGTCGATGATTTCGACGCCATGACGAACGTCAGCAAAGCCTTGCGCGACAAGCTCAAGGCCATTGCTGAAGTGCGTGGTCCGGAAGTGGTCAGCGAGGACATCTCCAGCGACGGCACCCGTAAATGGGTGGTGCGCGTGGCGTCCGGCAGCTGCGTCGAGACCGTGTACATTCCCCAGGGCAAACGCGGCACCTTGTGCGTTTCGTCCCAGGCAGGCTGTGCCCTGGATTGCAGTTTCTGCTCCACCGGCAAGCAAGGCTTCAACAGCAACCTCACCGCCGCCGAAGTCATCGGTCAGGTGTGGATTGCCAACAAATCTTTCGGCAGCGTCCCGGCCACCGTCGACCGCGCCATCACCAACGTGGTGATGATGGGCATGGGCGAGCCGTTGCTGAACTTCGACAACGTCGTCGCCGCCATGCATCTGATGATGGATGACCTCGGCTACGGGATCTCCAAGCGCCGCGTGACCCTGTCCACCTCGGGTGTGGTGCCGATGATCGATGAGCTGGCCAAGCACATCGACGTATCCCTGGCGTTGTCCCTGCATGCACCGAATGACGCATTGCGTAACCAATTGGTGCCGATCAACAAGAAATATCCGCTTAAGATGCTGCTCGAGTCGTGCCAGCGCTACATGTCCGCCCTTGGCGAGAAACGTGTGCTGACCATCGAGTACACCTTGCTCAAGGACGTCAACGACAAGCTTGAGCACGCAGTGGAAATGATCGAGCTGCTTAAAGACATCCCGTGCAAGATCAACCTGATCCCGTTCAACCCGTTCCCGCACTCCGGGTACGAGCGGCCGAGCAACAATGCCATCCGCCGCTTCCAGGATCAGTTGCATCAGGCCGGTTTCAACGTCACCGTGCGCACCACCCGTGGTGAAGACATCGACGCCGCATGTGGTCAATTGGTAGGGCAGGTGCTGGATCGCACCCGTCGCAGCGAACGTTACATCGCCGTGCGCGAGTTGAGCGCCGACAGCGATCTGGCACAGAACGCCGCGAACACTAACTAAGAGAGGATCTCTATGTCCCTGCGCTTTGCGCTGCTGTTGCTGTTGGCCAGCCTGTGCGCTGGCTGTGTCCTGTCGGGTGACTACAACCCGATGAAGACCAGCAAGGGCCGCGATGAAGCGCGGGCTGCCTACGTGCAGCTGGGGCTGGGCTACCTGCAGCAGGGCATGACCGAGCGCGCCAAGGTGCCGTTGAAGAAAGCGCTGGAGCTGGACGGTTCCGACCCTGACGCCAATGCGGCCCTCGGTCTGGTGTTTCAGGCCGAGATGGAGCCGGCACTTGCCGACGAGCACTTTCGCAAGGCCTTGTCCTCACGTCCCACCGATGCACGCATCCTCAACAACTACGGCAGTTTTCTCTACGAAGAACAGCGCTACAAGGAAGCCTACGAGCGTTTTGAACAAGCGGCCGCCGATACCCTGTATCCTGAGCGCTCGCGGGTCTTCGAAAACCTCGGCATGACCGCCGCCAAGCTTGGCCAGCGTGATCTGGCCCAGCAACAGCTGGAAAAGGCGCTGCGCCTGAATCGCCAACAACCGCGCGCATTGCTGGAAATGGCTGAGTTGTCCTTCGAAGACAGGCATTATGTGCCCGCGCGTGACTATTACGACCGTTTCAGCCAGCTCACCGAACAAAATGCACGTAGTCTATTGCTCGGCGTTCGCCTGGCAAAAGTGTTTGAAGATCGCGACAAGGCAGCCAGTTACGGTCTGCAATTAAAACGACTCTATCCCGGTACGCCGGAATATCAGCAATACCTGTCGGAGCAATGATGAAAGCGGCGCATCCCGAAGTTGTAGCAGCGAATCGCGTAAATCCCGGTGAGACCCTGCGCCAGGCCCGCGAAAGCAATGGCTGGTCGCTGGCCGAAGTGGCCCTCAAGCTCAACCTCACCGTGACGTCCCTGAGCAATCTTGAAGCCGGCGCTTTCGACAAGCTGCCGGGGCATACCTTCGCTCGCGGTTACATTCGCGCCTATGCCAAGTTGCTCGGCATGGACCAGACCGTTCTGGTTCAGCAATTCGACCAGTCCACCGGCACCGATTCCCAGGGCAGCAACGTTCATGCCCTCGGTCGTATCGAAGAGCCGGTGCGCGTTTCCCACACCATTTTGCGTATCGTCAGCCTGTTGCTGCTGATCGCGGTCATCGGTGGCGGTTTCGTCTGGTGGCAGGATCAGACCTCGCAGCGCACCCGCGATCTGACCAGCCTGGCGCCTGAACACGTCGAAGTCGAAGGCGCGGACGGCACCACGCAGATCCACCCGATCGACGAGCCGGAAGATCAGGCTGTCGCCGAAAATCAGGCTGACAATTCGACATCGCTGGCCTTGCCGCAGTCGGAAACCAGTGCTGAATCCACCGGTGCCGAGTCCGCAGCGCCAGCAACCGAGCCGGCTGCCCCGGCAGTTGCGCCAAGCGCTCCGGCACCGACGCCTGCGCCAGTGGTGGCGGCTCCGGCCACTCCAGCGCCGAATGTCCCAGCGACACCTGCCCCGACCGCGCCGGTTGCTCAAGCGCCAAGCGCTGAAGCAGCTGCGCCGGTCGCCGGCGAAGGCCAGGTGCAGTTGCAGTTCACCGGCGATTGCTGGGCACAGGTGACCGATGGCCGTGGCAAAGTGATTTTCAGCGGCCTGAAGCATAAAGGCGACAGCGTGAGTGTTTCCGGCAAGCCGCCGCTCGCCGTACGTCTGGGCGTTGCCCGCGCGGCACAGGTCAGCTACAACGGCCAACCGGTCGATATCGCTCCGTTCACCAGTGGCGAGACTGCTCGCCTGAAGTTGGGTCAATAAGTCATGCACGGCGAATCTCCAATCAAACGTCGCGAATCGCGCAAGATCTGGGTCGGCAACGTACCGGTGGGCGGCGACGCGCCGATCGCTGTGCAGAGCATGACCAACAGCGACACCAATGACGTCGCCGCGACCGTGGCGCAGATCAATCGTCTGGAAGCCGCCGGCGTCGACATCGTTCGCGTCTCGGTGCCGGACATGGACGCCGCCGAGGCGTTCGGCAAGATCAAGCAACTGGTCAAAGTGCCGTTGGTGGCTGACATCCACTTCGACTACAAAATCGCCTTGCGCGTGGCCGAACTGGGTGTGGACTGTCTGCGCATCAATCCGGGCAACATCGGTCGCGAAGACCGCGTGCGTGCCGTGGTCGATGCGGCGCGTGATCGCGGCATTCCGATCCGCATCGGCGTCAACGCCGGTTCCCTGGAAAAAGACCTGCAAAAGAAATACGGCGAGCCGACCCCGGCCGCATTGGTCGAATCCGCTCTGCGTCACGTTGAACACCTCGAACGCCTGAATTTCCAGGACTTCAAGGTCAGCGTGAAAGCCTCCGACGTGTTCATGGCCGTCGAAGCCTACCGCCTGCTGGCGAAGGAAATCGTCCAGCCGCTGCACCTCGGCATCACTGAAGCTGGCGGTTTGCGCTCGGGCACGGTGAAATCCGCCGTGGGCCTAGGTATGCTGCTCGCCGAAGGGATTGGCGATACTATCCGCATCTCGCTGGCGGCCGACCCGGTCGAGGAAGTGAAGGTCGGTTACGACATTCTCAAGTCTTTGCATCTGCGTTCCCGTGGCATCAACTTCATCGCCTGCCCGAGCTGCTCGCGGCAGAACTTCGATGTGGTCAAGACCATGAACGAGCTGGAAGGGCGCCTTGAAGACCTGCTGGTGCCGCTGGATGTCGCGGTCATCGGTTGCGTGGTCAACGGCCCCGGCGAAGCCAAGGAAGCCCATATCGGCTTGACCGGCGGCACGCCAAACCTGATTTACATCGACGGCAAGCCGTCGCAGAAGCTGACGAATGACAATCTGGTGGACGAGCTGGAAAAGCTGATCCGCCAGAAAGCGGCCGAAAAGGTCGAAGCTGACGCTGCCGTTATCGCGCGCGGCTGATCGAACGAATTAAGGAAATTTTGTGAGCAAGTCTCTGCAAGCCATTCGTGGCATGAACGACATCCTGCCCGAACAGACCCCGCTGTGGCGTTATTTCGAAGGCACTGTGGCGCGTCTGCTGGATAACTACGGTTACAAGCAGATCCGCATGCCGATCGTCGAGTTCACCGAGCTGTTCAAGCGCTCGATCGGCGAAGTCACCGATATCGTCGAAAAAGAGATGTACACCTTCGAAGACCGCAACGGTGATTCCCTGACCCTGCGTCCGGAAGGTACTGCTGCGTGCGTGCGTGCCGTGCTTGAGCACGGCATCACCGGCGGTGGTCAGGTGCAGAAACTCTGGTACATCGGCCCGATGTTCCGCCACGAGCGTCCGCAAAAAGGCCGTTATCGCCAGTTCCACCAGATCGGTCTGGAAGTGTTCAACCTCGACGGTCCGGACATCGACGCCGAACTGATCATCATGACCTGGCGCCTGTGGGGCGAGCTGGGCATTCGTGATGCGGTCAAGCTCGAACTCAACAGCCTTGGCACCAGCGAATCCCGTGGTCGCTATCGTGAAGCGCTGGTCGAGTACCTCTCGGCGCACCACGACAAGCTCGATGAAGACAGCCAGCGTCGTCTGAAAACCAACCCGCTGCGCGTGCTCGACACGAAAAATGCCGACACTCAAGCGGTGTTGGTTGATGCGCCGAAAATGGCCGACTACCTCGACGACGAGTCCCGCGCTCACTTCGAAGGCCTGAAGGCGCGTCTGGATGCCGTCGGCATTCCTTACGTGCTCAACCCGAAACTGGTGCGTGGCCTCGATTACTACAGCAAAACCGTTTTCGAATGGGTCACCGACAAGCTCGGCGCCCAGGGCACCGTGTGCGCGGGCGGCCGTTACGACGGTCTGGTCGAGCAGATGGGCGGCAAGCCAACCCCGGGCGTCGGTTTCGCCATGGGCATCGAGCGTCTGGTGTTGATGCTCGAAACCCTTGAGCAGATTCCGCAGGAAATTTCCCGTCAGGTCGACGTCTACCTCTGCGCCTTCGGTGAAGAAGCCGAGCTGGCCGGTCTGGCCCTGGCCGAACGGGTTCGCGATCAACTTCCAAACCTGCGCCTGCAAGTCAATGCCGGCGCCGGCAGTTTCAAAAGCCAGTTCAAGAAGGCCGACAAGAGCGGTGCGCTGTACGCATTGATCCTCGGTGACGACGAAATGGCCCAGCAAGTGGTAGGTTTCAAACCCCTGCGTGGCCAGGGCGAACAACAAAGCATTGCCTGGGATGCGCTTGCCGCTCACCTGGCCACCTGCGTCGTGCAGGGTTGAAGCTGTCTTAACAGCCGATTTAGCGATTAAGGAGTATTGGGGTGTCGAGTACCGAAGACGAACAGTTGGCGGATTTGAAGGACTGGTGGACACGCAACGGCAAACCTCTGGTCACCGGCGGCCTGTTGGCGCTGGTCATCGTGTTCGGCTGGCAGGCCTATCACAAGTACCAGAGCAACCAGTCGCAAGGCGCCTCGGTGCTCTATCAGCAATTGCTGGAAACCACGCTGACGCCTGACGGCAAGCCTGATGCCGCCCGCGTTGCGGATCTGGCCGGCAAGCTCAACAGCGAGTACGGCGGTTCTGCCTATGCGCAATACGGCAGCCTGTTCGTCGCCAAAGTGGCGGTCGACAGCGGCAAGCTGGACGACGCGGCAACCGAACTCAAAGCCATCGTCGACAAACCGGCCAACCCGGCGCTGGGCGAAATCGCCCGTCAGCGTCTGGCGCAGGTGCTGGGCGCGCAGGACAAGGCCGAAGACGCCCTGAAACTGCTCGACGGCGATGCCGACAAAGCGTTCCTGGCCACTCGCGAAGAACTCAAGGGCGACCTGCTGGTGCGCTTGGGCCGTACCGATGACGCGAACAAGGCGTATCAAAAAGCCAAGGCGGCACTGTCGGATGAAGCGGCGGTCGGTGGCCTTCAAATCAAGCTCGACGACCTGGCCAAAGGGGATGCGTGACGTGATCCGTTGGAAGCATGCAGCATTGCTGGCTCTGGCCCTTCTGGCCGCGGGTTGCAGCAGCAACAGCAAGAAAGAATTGCCACCGGCCGAACTGACCGACTTCAAAGAAGAAGTCGTTCTGCAGAAGCAGTGGAGCCGCTCGATCGGTGACGGTCAGGGCGAAACCTACAACATGCTGGTGCCGGCGATCGACGGTGACACCATCTACGCCGCCGATGTGACTGGTGTGGTGATGGCGCTGGATCGCAGCAACGGCGACGTGAAGTGGGACCAGGATCTGGAACTGCCTGTCTCCGGCGCCGTCGGCGTGGGTTATGGTCTGGTACTGATCGGTACCCTGCGTGGCGAAGTCGTCGCTCTGGACACCAGCAACGGTGAAGAGAAGTGGCGTGCCCGCGTCAACAGTGAAGTGCTCGCGCCGCCGGCCAACAATGGCGACGTGGTGGTGGTGCAGACCCAGGACGATCGTCTGATCGGTCTGGACGCTGCCACCGGCAACCAGCGCTGGGTGTATGACAGCACCCCGGCGGTCCTGACCCTGCGTGGCACCAGTGCTCCGCTGGTGACCAACCGTCTGGCCGTAGCTGGCCTGTCGACCGGTAAAGTGGTCGCGCTGGACATCTCCAACGGCGTGCCGGTGTGGGAACAACGCATCGCCATTCCACAAGGTCGTTCGGAGCTGGAGCGCGTGGTCGACATCGACGGCGGTCTGCTGCTGTCCGGCGGTACGCTGTACGTGGCCAGCTATCAGGGTCGCGTTGCGGCGCTGGACCTGGAAAGCGGTCGTCAACTGTGGCAGCGCGATGCGTCGAGCTACGCCGGTATCGCTCAGGGTTTCGGCAGCGTCTACGTGAGCCTGTCCTCGGGCACCGTTGAAGGCGTCGACGAGCGTTCCACCACCGCACTGTGGAGCAACGATTCGCTGGCTCGCCGTCAACTGTCGGCACCGGAAGTGTTCTCCAGCTACGTAGCTGTGGGTGACCTGGAAGGTTATCTGCATCTGCTGAGTCAGGTCGACGGTCGTTTCGTCGGCCGTGAGCGCATCGACAGCGACGGCCTGCGTGCTCGTCCGCTGGTGGTGGGCGACACGATTTATGTGTATGGCAACAGCGGCAAACTGGAAGCCCTGACCATCAAGTAACAACTATGCTTGGGGTTCATCCCCAAGCGGCCCTGCATCAGCAGGGTTTGCAGCGCCCCCGGGTGTTGCCCCGAGCACCAGCCGCTGCCTCGCAGCGGCTTTTGTATTTTCTGAAATAACGAAGTGGAGAGCCGCATGGTTCCCGTAATCGCCCTGGTGGGCCGACCGAACGTCGGCAAGTCCACCTTGTTCAACCGCCTGACCAGGACTCGTGACGCCATCGTCGGCGACCTGTCCGGTCTGACCCGTGATCGCCAGTACGGTGAGGCCAAGTGGCAAGGGCGTTCCTACATTCTGATCGACACCGGCGGTATCTCCGGTGACGAACATGGTATGGACGAAAAAATGGCCGAGCAGTCGCTGCTGGCCATCGAAGAAGCCGATGTGGTGCTGTTTCTGGTAGATGCCAAGGCCGGTTTTACCGCTGCCGACCAGATGATCGCCGAGCATTTGCGCAAACGTAACAAGCGTTCCCACGTGGTGGCCAACAAGGTCGACAACATCGACCCGGAAATGGCCCGCGCCGAATTCGCCCCGCTGGGCATGGGCCACGCGATCCCGATCGCTGGCGCCCACGGCCGTGGCATCACGCAACTGCTGGAAGCCGCCCTGAGCGAGTTCCCGCGCGATGATGACGAGCCGGCTGAAGGTGAAGAGGAAGAAGTCGTTGCCGAAGGCGAGGAAGCCAAGCGCATTCCTGGTCCGAGCGAAAAAGACGGGATCAAGATCGCCATCATCGGTCGTCCGAACGTCGGCAAGTCGACCCTGGTCAACCGCATGCTTGGTGAAGACCGGGTCATCGTGTACGACCAGCCGGGCACCACCCGCGACAGCATCTACATTCCGTTCGAGCGCAATGAAGAGAAGTACACGCTGATCGACACCGCCGGTGTGCGCAAGCGCGGCAAGATCCACGAAGAAGTCGAAAAATTCTCCGTGGTCAAAACCCTGCAGGCGATCAAAGACGCCAACGTGGTGATCTTCGTGATGGACGCCCGCGAGGGTGTGGTCGATCACGACCTGAACCTGCTGGGCTTCGCGATCGAATCCGGTCGTGCGCTGGTCATCGCGATCAACAAGTGGGATGGCATGACGCCGAGCGAGCGCGACTTTGTGAAAGTCGAGCTGCAACGTCGGCTGTTCTTCGTCGACTACGCCGACATTCACTTCATCTCGGCGTTGCACGGCACGGGCGTGGGCAACCTCTACGCTTCGGTGCAGAACTCGTTCAAGTCCGCTGTTACCCGCTGGCCGACCAACCGTCTGACCCAGATTCTCGAAGATGCGGTGGGCGAGCACGCGCCGCCGATGGTCAACAACCGCCGGATCAAGCTGCGTTACGCTCACCTCGGTGGTGCGAACCCGCCGATCATCGTGATCCACGGTAACCAGATCGAGAAAGTGCCGAAGTCGTACGTGCGCTATCTGGAGAACACTTACCGTCGTGTACTCAAGCTGGTCGGTACGCCGATCCGCATCGAGTTCAAGGGCGGCGAGAACCCGTACGAAGGCAACAAGAACACGCTGACCGACCGCCAGGTCAACAAGAAGCGTCGCTTGATGTCGCACAACAAGAAAGCCAGCAAGAAGCGCCGCGACAAGAAGTGATCCGAGGCCCTGCACAATTTTGTGTGGGGCTTTTGTGGCGAGGGGATTTATCCCCGATGGGCTGCGCAGCAGCCCCAAAACCTGTGTCCGCGGTGTATCAGTCAAACCGCATTCAACGGGTTTGCGACTGCTTCGCAGCCGGAACGGGGATAAATCCCCTCGCCACAGGATTGGGTTTGTTCAATGAGAGAAGGGCGCCGTTTGGCGCCCTTTTTTTATGGGCGCCGGATGGGCTATCCTCGGGCTCTCCCGCGCCGTCGTCAGAGCCGGGTGTTGAGCAGAGAACCCCCGATGATCACCAGCAAGCTGCCGAATGTCGGCATCACTATTTTCACGCAGATGTCTCAGCTCGCGGCGCAGACCGGCGCGATCAACCTGTCCCAGGGTTTCCCGGATTTCGACGGCCCGCAGTCGTTGCGTGATGCGGTCGGGCGGCATATCGCCAGTGGCCATAACCAGTATTCGCCGATGACCGGTTTGCCGGCGTTGCGTCAGCAGATCGCGGCCAAGATCGCGCGCAGCTATGGCGTGACAGTCGATGCCGATCATGAAGTGACGGTAACGCCCGGTGCGACTCAGGCAATCTTCTGCGCGATTCAGGCAGTGATTCACAGCGGCGATGAAGTCATCGTCTTCGATCCGTGCTACGACAGCTACGCACCGGCGACGGAATTGGCGGGTGGTCGTAGCGTACATGTGCAACTGAATCCGGACGATTTCTCCATCAATTTCGATCAACTCGCAGCGGCCCTCAGTCCGCGGACGAAAATGATCGTCATCAACACCCCGCACAACCCGAGCGGCGCATTGATCAGCCGCGCCGAGCTCGATCAACTGGCGGCGTTGATCCGTGATCGCGACATCTATCTGATCAGCGACGAAGTCTACGAACACCTGGTCTTCGACGGCGTGCCGCATGTCAGCGTGCTGGCCCATGAAGAGCTGTATCAGCGCGCGTTCGTGGTCAGTTCGTTCGGCAAGACGTACCACGTCACCGGCTGGAAAACCGGCTATGTCGTCGCCCCGCCAGCGCTGACGGCCGAGCTGCGCAAGGTGCATCAGTACGTCAGTTTCTGTGGCGTCACGCCGCTGCAATACGCGCTGGCCGATTACATGGCCGAGCACCCGGAACACGTTGAAGAGCTGCCGGGTTTCTATCAGGCCAAGCGCGATCTGTTCTGCGATCTGCTTGCGCCGTCGCGCTTCAGCTTTACCCGAGTCACCGGCACCTATTTCCAGTTGGTCGATTATTCGCAGATCCGTCCTGATCTGAACGATGTTGAGATGGCCATGTGGATGACTCGCGAGCACGGTGTCGCGAGCATTCCGGTGTCGGTGTTCTACCAGAATCCACCGCAAGGCCAGCGCCTGATACGCCTGTGCTTTGCCAAACGCGAGGAGACGCTGCGTGAAGCGGCGGCAAAACTATGCGTGATCTGAGTGCATTGCCAGACCTGACCCTGGCGCTGATCCAGACGAGCCTGGCCTGGCATGATCGCCGGGCCAACCTCGAGCATTTCGAGCTGTTGCTGGAGCAGGCCCGTGGCGCCGATCTGATCATCCTCCCGGAGATGTTCACCACCGGGTTTTCCATGGAATCGGAAACCCTCGCCGAGGCGGAAAACGGCCCGACCAGCAAATGGCTGCGGACGCAGGCAGCGAAGTTCGATGCGGTCATCACTGGCAGCGTGATCATTCAGGCGGCTGACGGCAGCCATCGCAACCGCTTGCTCTGGGCGCGGCCGGACGGCGAAGTGCTGCATTACGACAAGCGTCACCTGTTTCGTATGGCCGGCGAGCACAACCATTACACGCCGGGCGAGCGTCAGGTGCAGTTCGAGCTCAAGGGCTGGCGGATTCGTCCGCTGATCTGCTACGACCTGCGTTTCCCGGTGTGGAGCCGCGACGCGCAGGACACCGATCTGCTGCTGTACACCGCCAACTGGCCGGGCGCACGGCGTCTGCACTGGAACCGCCTGCTGCCGGCACGAGCGATTGAAAATCTCTGCTACGTGGCAGCGGTAAATCGGGTGGGCAGCGATGGCAAAGGCTTCGCGTATACCGGCGACAGTCAGGTGCTGGATTTCCAGGGCGAGACGTTGCTGGCGGCGGGGGAGGCGGATGGCGTGTTCAAGGTGATTCTGGAAGCGGCGCCGTTGGCGGCGTATCGCGAGCGCTTTCCGGCGAACCTGGATGCCGACACTTTCGAGTTCACCTGATACTCCCAGCGCCTGTCAGGACGCCTTCGCGAGCAGGTTCGCTCCCACCGGGAAATGCATTCCAAATGTGGGAGCGAGCCTGCTCGCGAAGGGGCCATAAAAGTCAGCCAGAAACCTGTAGGCAAAGAAAGGCCCCGGAGTTTGCACTCCGGGGCCTTTCGCATTTCAGCGGTCGATTACGCCGCTTTCGCCTCTGGCTGGCTCAGCGAGCGGTTCAGCGCGCTGAACAATGCCTTGAAACTCGCCGTGGTGATGTTTTCATCGATACCCACGCCGTGCACTGCACGTTCACCGTTCACCCGCAATTCGATATAGGCCGCCGCTTTGGCATTGGTGCCTGCGCCGATCGCGTGTTCGTTGTAGTCCATGATTTCCACCGGAATCGGCAGGCCGGCGACCAGCGCTTCCAGCGCGCCGTTGCCCTTGCCGCGCCAGTGCAGGTTGGTTTCGCCCTGACCTTTGCTGGCCACTTCCACTTCGACGGCGCTGTTGCCGTTTTCTTCCTGCAGACGATGGCTGACGAGCGCATACGGAGTGTTGGCCTGCAGGTATTCGCTGATCAACAGCGAGTGAATCTGCTTGGCCGTCATCTCCAGGCCCAGGCGATCAGTCTCACGCTGCACCACTTGGCTGAATTCGATCTGCATGCGCCGTGGCAGGCTGATGCCGTATTCCTGCTCCAGCAGGTAAGCGATGCCGCCCTTGCCCGACTGGCTGTTGACGCGGATCACCGCCTCGTAGCTGCGACCGATGTCGGCCGGGTCGATCGGCAGGTACGGCACCTCCCACAGGGTGTCCGGTTTCTGCTGGGCGAAGCCCTTGCGGATTGCGTCCTGGTGCGAGCCGGAGAAAGCGGTGTGCACCAGGTCGCCAACGTACGGATGACGCGGGTGGACCTGGATCTGGTTGCACTCTTCGACGACCTTGCGCACGCCGTCGATGTCGGAGAAGTCCAGCTCAGGGTCGACGCCCTGGGTGTACATGTTCAGCGCGACGGTGACGAGGTCGACGTTGCCGGTGCGCTCGCCGTTGCCGAACAGGCAGCCTTCGACGCGATCGGCGCCGGCCATCAGGCCCAGCTCGGTGGCCGCGACGCCGGTGCCCCGGTCGTTGTGGGTGTGCAGGCTGATGATCACGCTGTCACGACGGTTAATGTTGCGACCAAACCATTCGATCTGGTCGGCGTAGACGTTCGGCGTCGCGCATTCAACCGTGGCCGGCAGGTTGAGAATCATCTTGTGCTCAGGCGTCGGGTTCCACACCTCGATCACGGCGTCGCAGACTTCCTTGGCGAATTCCAGCTCGGTAGCGCTGAAGGTTTCCGGCGAGTATTCGAAGGTCCACTCGGTCTCCGGCTGCATGGCCGCATATTTGACGAACAGCTTGGCAGCGTTGACGGCGATGGCCTTGATACCGTCCTTGTCCTGGTTGAAGACGATGCGACGGAAAGAAGGCGAGGTGGCGTTGTACAGGTGAACGATGGCTTTCTTCGCCCCGCGCAGGGATTCGAAGGTGCGCTCGATCAGGTCTTCACGGCCCTGGGTCAGTACCTGAATGGTGGTGTCGTCCGGGATGTGGCCTTCTTCGATCAGCGTACGCACGAAGTCGAAGTCGGTTTGCGACGCGGCCGGGAACGACGCTTCGATCTCCTTCACGCCGACCTGCACCAGGGTTTTCCAGAAGCGCAGCTTCTTCGCCGCGTCCATTGGTTCGATCAGCGACTGGTTGCCGTCACGCAGGTCGGAGCTGCACCAGATCGGCGCGGCGTCGATGGTCTTCGACGGCCAGGTACGATCCGGCAGGTTGATGACGGGAAACGCGCGGTATTTCGAAGACGGGTCTTTGAGCATGCTCATCGGGAAATTCCTTGTTGTCTGGGCCGAAAAGAGGCGGCCTGCCGGTTGAACGAATGTTCTTGGAAAAGCGTGGGACGAGGCGCAGCGATTCAGCCTGGCAGTCGTGCGCTGACGAGGCACAGGCTGCGGTGCTGGCGAAGCTGAATGAGGGTGTGAGAGGTTTTCATGGCTTCAACCCTAACCGCGAGGGGAAAGGATGGCAAGCAGTCGAAAAAAATTGAGAGGAATATCCGGAATGCGGGATTTTGCAGGAATTTATTGCGCTTAAGGCGGTGGAAGTTGTTGATGTTTGCGTAAGGCTAGATTGGGGCGCAATTGAGTTTTTGGAGATTCATTGAGTATGGCAGTGTGTTATAGGGCGCCTTCGCGAGCAGACTCGCTCCCACAGGGGATCTTTGTTGTGAACAAGATCCAGTGTGGGAGCGAGCCTGCTCGCGAAAAGGCCGGTCGCCTCAACACATATTCAAGGTTGGAAGGCACCAATGAAAATCGCCGGATCCACCCGCGCGTCATTCAGGCTGACGTTCCAGTGCATATGCGGCCCGGTCGCGCGGCCGGTCGCGCCGACCTTGCCCACCACCGCGCCACGGGCCAGTTGCTGGCCGTTCTTCACGTCGATCTTCGACATGTGGCAGAACATGCTGATAAAGCCTTGGCCGTGGTCAACGAACACCGTGTTGCCGTTGAAGAAGTAATTGCCGATCAGAATCACCTTGCCCGCCGCCGGGGTCTTGATTGGCGTGCCCGCCGGCACTGCGAAATCGAGGCCGGCGTGAGGATTGCGCTCTTCGCCATTGAAGAAACGGCGCACACCGAACTTGCTCGACAGCGGCCCGTTGACCGGTTTGTCCAGCAGCAGATTGCTCGGCGTGTTCGGGCTGAAACTGCGGTAAGCCGCGATCTGTTCCGCCAGTTCGCCTTCAATGCGCTTGAGGTTGTCGGCGTTCGGATTGACCTGCTGTTTGTTCTTCAGGGTGATGTGCTGTTCCGGGTATTTCTTGCTGCCCACGGTAAACGGCAGGTTACGCCCGCCACTGCTGATCTGCTGCGCGCCAGGCTTGACCGTCAGCGGCACGCCGACGATCGCCAGCCAATTGTTCTGCTCTTTGACCACCAGCACCGGTTTGCCTTGATAGGTGGCTTTCGGCGCCTGCGCGGCGGTGCCCAGATCCACCACGGCGACGCCGCCCGGCACCGGTTTGTTCAGCAGCCGAGTGATGTAACTGTCGGCGTGGGCGTTGAAGGTCAGGCAGAGCAACAGCAGCGGAGCGAGAAAAAGCGGCATGGATCAGTCCAGTAAAGAGAGGGTGACGGGCGTCAGGTGATTGTCCTCGACGCGCACTTGCAGTTCGCCTTCGCCGAGCTTGGCTTTCAGGCGCTGGCCGGTGTGGGTCTGCGCGGCGTTGCGGATCGCGTGGCCACGCTCGTCGAGCAGAATGCTGTAACCCCGGCCGAGAGTCGCCAACGGGCTGACCACGTGCAGCGTCTGCATCTGACTGTGCAATTGCTGCCGACGCTGTTTCAGAGCATCACGCATGGCCCGGGGCAGACGTTCGGCGAGGCTGTCGAGGCGCTGGCGAAGCATCGCCAGTTGGCGCCCCGGATGTTGCCCGGCGAGGCGGGTTTCCAGACGGATCAGGCGTTCTCGACGCGTATTGAGGCTGCGCTCGAAAGCGCGGCGCATGCGCATGTCCAGATCGTCCAGACGTTGCGCCTGCTGGCGCAGACGTTCGCCGGGATGGCGCAACCGTCGCGCCATGCCTTCGAGACGCAGGCGATCACGCATCAAACGGTCACGCATGCGCATCACCAGACGCCGGTGCAGGCTTTCGACCTGACGGATCAAATGGCTTGAATCAGGCGCGAGCAATTCGGCAGCCGCAGATGGCGTGGGGGCGCGGACGTCGGCGACAAAATCGCTGATCGAAACATCGGTTTCATGACCGACGGCGCTGACGATCGGTGTGACACAGGCGTCGACCGCGCGCGCCACCGCTTCCTCGTTGAAGCACCAGAGGTCTTCCAGCGAGCCGCCGCCACGGGCGAGGATCAGCGCGTCGAAGCCGCGGGCATCGGCCATTTTCAGCGCGCGGACGATTTGCGCGGTGGCCTCGCGGCCCTGCACGGCGGTCGGAATCAGGGTCAGTTGCACCTGCGGCGCACGGCGGCGGAACACGCTGATGATGTCGCGAATCACCGCGCCGGTCGGCGAACTGATGATGCCGATGCGCTGCGGATGCGCGGGCAGCGGCACTTTGCGTTCGGCACTGAACAGGCCTTCGGCGCTGAGCTTTTCCTTCAGCGCATCGAAGGCCAGACGCAGCGCGCCGTCACCGGCCGGCTCAACGGTGTCGAGGATCAGCTGATAGTCGCCACGGCCTTCGAACAGCGAAACCTTGCCACGCACCTTGACCGCCAGACCGTCCTTCAACGCCTGGCGCACGCGGGCGGCGTTCTGCCGGAACAGCGCGCAACGCACCTGCGCGCCGCTGTCCTTGAGGGTGAAGTAGACGTGGCCGGACGCCGGGCGCGCGAGGTTGGAGATTTCGCCCTCGACCCAGATGTTGCTGAACACGTCTTCAAGCAACACCCGCGCGCGGCCGTTGAGCTGGCTGACGGTCAGGACTTCACGGTCCAGGCCAAGTCTTGCAAAGGGATCTTTAATCATGGGGCGCAGTTTAAAGGCATTTGCCCGCCAATCACCATGACGCCGCACAAAACCCTGTGGGAGCGAGCCTGCTCGCGAAAGCATTGTGTCAGCGGACAACAACGGGAATGACACTCCGCCTTCGCGAGCAGGCTCGCTCCCACATGGGATCAATTTGATATCTGGTCGTGCTGCCCGCTACTGGCTACAGTCAGCGCGGTCTTATAAAGGATGCGGACGATGAGCATGATGGAGCTGTTGGGGGCGTGGTCGTGGGGCGCTGGCGGTTGGGCGGTCATCGGGTTGGCCATTGCCTTGGCCTACATCGTCTTCGGCATCGCCGGTTTCGGCACTGCGCTGGTCGCGGGGCCGATGCTGATTCTGTTCATGCCGCTATCGAAAATCGTGCCGCTGCTGGTGCTGCTGGATTTCGTCGCGGCGTTCGGCAATCTGCTGCCCTCGCGGCGCGACGTCGCCAAGCCGGAATTGCTCAGGCTGCTGCCGTGCATGGCAATCGGCTGCACGCTGGGGGTGATCTTCCTGCTGAATCTGAAATCCGATCTGTTGCTGCTGTTGATGGGGCTGTTTATCAGTGCCTATGCGGTTTACAGCCTGTGGGTCAAAGCGCGGCCCGCGCAGTTGTCAGCGGCGTGGGCGGTGCCGATGGGCACGGTGGGTGGGTTGTTCGGCGCGTTGTTTGGCAGTGGCGGCTTTCTTTACGCGATTTATCTGAACAGCCGCCTGCCCAAGGAAGCGGCGCGGGCCACGCAAAGTGCGTTGATCAGTTGCAGCACCGTGGTGCGCTTGAGTCTGTTTGTCATCGCCGGTGTGTATGCCGAGCTACCCTTGTTGATGCTGGCGCTGTGTCTGTTGCCGGCCATGGCGCTGGGCTTGTGGATCGGGCGGCGGCTGACCATGAGATTGTCCCGTGAGGCGTTTGTGCGGCTGGTGACTTGGCTGGTGCTGGCCAGCGGGATCGCGTTGATGGTGCGCTATTTCAGCACTTGACCGGATTTCTTCAGGGATTAAGCTGCCGGCCGCAGTTCCTTGTGGGAGCGAGCCTGCTCGCGAATGCGGTGGGTCAGCAACAAAAATGCAGCCTGACACTGCGCTTTCGCGAGCAGGCTCGCTCCCACATTGGAAATCTTAAATACTGGCAGCAGGCTCCACCATGAACTCGCAAAGCATTATCGTCCCGAAAATCTCCACCCTGCCGGTGCACGAGCCCCGGGCGCGGGCGATCGTGCGCTGGCTGGTGCGCAAGAACATCATCGAAGAACAATTGACCACCTGCGGCCGCACCGGCAACCGTATGGCCCACGCCATCGCTGATGGTGCTCGCGCCGTGGTGCTGCACCCGCAAGCGCTGCCGTTCGGCGAGCCGGTCAATGGCCTGGAGATCGTCACCAAACGCTGCATCTACACCCCGGCCAAAGGCTTTCTCGAAGAGGCCGGTTGCGCCGAATGTCGCCGCGAAGTGGGCGAGGCGCTGTTCGAGAGTCTTGAAGACTGGTTTCCAGGCCGCACCGACAATTTCACCTGCCCGGAATGCGGACATGAGGACGACATCAACGGCTTCCTGTTTCTGCAGGAATGCGCGTTTTCCAACCTCGGCTTCATTTTCAACAATTGGCTGGAGGCGGGGTTCAAGCAGAGCTTTATCGACGAGTTCGCCGATTGGCTCGATCAACCTGTCTCTTGGGTCAAGGTGGAGCTGTAGGGCCGGGCTTTTCCATCTATCAATTAGGCTGAGTTTTACATTGAACAGCAGGGGGTGTCTGACTATAATGGCGCGCTTCCATTTTCCCGCTCGGGAGCCCCCGCGATGCTGCGTATCAGCCAAGAAGCTCTGACATTCGACGACATTCTCCTAGTGCCCGGTTATTCCGAGGTACTTCCCAACGAAGTCAGTCTCAAGACCCGTCTTACCCGTGGCATCGAACTGAATATTCCTCTGGTTTCTGCCGCCATGGACACCGTTACTGAAGCCCGTCTGGCAATCGCCATGGCTCAGGAAGGTGGCATCGGCATTATCCACAAGAACATGACCATCGAGCAGCAAGCTGCCGAAGTGCGCAAGGTCAAGAAGTTCGAAGCCGGTGTGGTCAAGGATCCCATCACCATCGAGGCCGATGCCACGGTGCGTGATCTGTTCGAACTGACCCGTCTGCACAATATCTCCGGCGTTCCGGTCCTGCACGATGGCGACCTGGTCGGCATCGTCACCTCCCGCGACGTACGTTTCGAAAACCGTCTGGAAGCCACTGTCCGCGAAGTGATGACGCCTAAAGAGCGTCTGGTCACGGTCAAGGAAGGCGCCGACAAGAACGACGTCCGTGAACTGCTGCACAAGCACCGCATCGAGCGCGTGCTGATCGTCGACGACAAATTCGCCCTCAAAGGCATGATGACCGTCAACGACATCGAAAAAGCCAAAGCCTACCCGCTGGCCAGCAAGGACGATCAAGGTCGTCTGCGCGTTGGCGCTGCGGTCGGCACCGGTAAAGACACCGGTGATCGCGTGACTGCACTGGTCAATGCCGGCGTGGACGTGGTGGTGGTCGACACCGCACACGGTCACTCCAAAGGCGTGATCGACCGCGTACGCTGGGTCAAAGAGAACTTCCCTGAAGTGCAGGTGATCGGCGGCAACATCGCCACCGGCGCTGCCGCCAAGGCCCTGGCCGAAGCCGGCGCCGACGCAGTCAAGGTCGGTATCGGCCCTGGCTCGATCTGCACCACCCGTATCGTCGCCGGTGTCGGCGTACCGCAAATCAGTGCCATCGCCAACGTCGCCGCTGCCCTTGAAGGCACTGGCGTACCGTTGATCGCCGACGGCGGTATCCGTTTCTCCGGTGACCTGTCCAAGGCCATCGTGGCCGGTGCGTCCTGCGTGATGATGGGCTCGATGTTCGCCGGTACCGAAGAGGCCCCGGGCGAGATCGAACTGTTCCAGGGCCGTTCGTACAAGGCTTATCGCGGCATGGGTTCGCTGGGCGCCATGTCCCAGGCCCAGGGCTCGTCCGACCGTTACTTCCAGGATTCCTCGGCCGGTGCCGAGAAACTGGTTCCGGAAGGTATCGAAGGTCGTGTGCCGTACAAAGGCACCCTGAGCGCGATCATTCACCAGTTGATGGGCGGTCTGCGTTCCTCGATGGGTTACACCGGCAGCGCCAACATCGAAGAAATGCGTACCAAGCCCGAGTTCGTGCGGATCACCGGTGCCGGCATGGCCGAGTCCCACGTTCACGACGTGCAGATCACCAAGGAAGCGCCGAACTACCGCGTAGGTTGAGGCTTCCAGCAAAACGTTAAATCACCGGGGCTGTTCATTCAGCCCCGAGTTGTTTCTGATTCACTACATGAGAATGAGTCATGGCCCTCGACATTCACGCTCACCGCATCCTGATCCTCGACTTCGGTTCGCAATACACCCAGCTGATTGCCCGCCGCGTGCGCGAGATCGGCGTGTACTGCGAACTGCACCCGTTCGACATGGACGAAGATGCGATCCGCGAATTCGCCCCTAAAGGCGTCATCCTCGCCGGCGGCCCCGAGTCCGTGCACGAAGCCAACAGCCCGCGCTGCCCGCAGGCGGTGTTCGACCTCGGCGTTCCGGTGTTCGGCATCTGCTACGGCATGCAGACCATGGCCGAGCAACTGGGCGGCAAGGTTGAAGGTTCCGAACTGCGTGAGTTCGGTTACGCCCGCGTCGACGTGGTCGGCAAGAGCCGCCTGCTCGACGGCATCGAAGACCACATCGATGCCGACGGCCTGTTCGGCCTCGACGTGTGGATGAGCCACGGTGACAAAGTCACGAAGATGCCGGAAGACTTCCACATCCTCGCCAGCACCCCGAGCTGCCCGATCGCCGGTATGTTCAACGACGACCGCGCTTACTATGGCGTGCAGTTCCACCCGGAAGTGACCCACACCAAGCAGGGCGGGCGCATCCTGTCGCGCTTCGTGCTCGACATCTGCGGCTGTGAAGCCCTGTGGACGCCGTCGAAGATCGCTGAAGACGCCATCGCCAACATCCGCGCCCAGGTCGGCACCGACAACGTGCTGCTGGGTCTGTCCGGCGGCGTTGACTCCTCGGTGGTTGCCGCGCTGTTGCACAAGGCCATCGGCGATCAGCTGACCTGCGTCTTCGTCGACAACGGCTTGCTGCGTCTGCACGAAGGCGAGCAAGTGATGGCCATGTTCGCCGAGAACATGGGCGTCAAGGTGATCCGCGCCAACGCTGAGGAGCAGTTCCTCAACAACCTGGCCGGCGAAGCCGACCCGGAAAAGAAGCGCAAGATCATCGGCCGTACCTTCATCGACGTGTTCGATGCCGAATCCTGCAAGCTGGACAACATCAAGTACCTGGCTCAGGGCACCATCTACCCGGACGTGATCGAGTCGGCTGGCGCGAAAAGCGGCAAGGCCCACGTGATCAAGTCGCACCACAACGTGGGCGGCCTGCCGGAAGAGATGAACCTGAAACTGGTCGAGCCACTGCGCGAACTGTTCAAGGATGAAGTGCGTCGTCTGGGCCTGGAACTGGGCCTGCCGTACGACATGGTCTACCGTCACCCGTTCCCGGGCCCGGGCCTGGGCGTGCGCATCCTCGGTGAAGTGAAAAAGGAATACGCCGACCTGCTGCGTCGCGCCGACCACATCTTCATCGAAGAACTGCGCAAGGCCGATTGGTATCACAAGGTCAGCCAGGCGTTCGTAGTGTTCCAGCCTGTCAAATCGGTCGGCGTGGTCGGCGACGGCCGTCGTTACGCCTGGGTCGTTGCCCTGCGTGCCGTAGAAACCATCGACTTCATGACCGCGCGTTGGGCACACCTGCCTTACGAACTGCTGGAAACTGTCAGCGGCCGCATCATCAATGAAATCGAAGGCATTTCGCGCGTCACTTACGACGTGTCGAGCAAGCCGCCGGCGACGATTGAGTGGGAATGATCCTAAGTCCGGCACTGCCCGGCAAAATCTAGCAAGAAATACCCTGGAGCCCGCGTAATTGCGGGCTTTTGGCTTTTTAGGTCTGGCAAGTTCAGGTAGTGTTCTGCATCGCCAAGCACGGTGTTTATGTGGCATGGTACGGGGTATCAACTGTCTTCAATGCCATGTGTGGCGCTTAATACCATGTCGATTAGCTTAGGCGCTTCATGGTATCAAGTAGTGCGGAAGGCCCGGTTTTACTGGGGTTAGGCGCCATTTTTCTGCGCTTCTCTACGCATGGTATTTTTTCATGGAAATAGTGGAAGCCATGCTCACTGATACCAAGCTTCGAAATCTCAAACCCCAAGACAAGCTCTACAAGGTGATTGACCGAGATGGCTTGTACGTGGCGGTTACACCGGCCGGCTCAATCTCCTTTCGCTACAACTACTCCATCAATGGCCGGCAGGAGACCGTCACCTTCGGTCGTTATGGCTTGGGCGGGATCACCCTGGCAGAGGCACGTGAGCGGCTAGGGGAGGCGAAGAAGATGATCGCCGCAGGTAAGTCGCCAGCTAAGGAGAAGGCGCGTGCGAAGGCGCGCACGAAGGGTGCTGAGACCTTTGATGATTGGGCTGAAAAATGGCTGCGCGGCTATCAGATGGCGGACTCGACACGAGATATGCGCCGCTCAGTCTATGAGCGCGAGTTGAAACCACAGTTTGGCAACCAGAAGCTGGCAGAAATAAACCACGAGGACCTGCGAACGTTAACAGACGCGATAGTCGAGCGGGGGGCACCCGCAACTGCGGTTCACTCACGTGAGATCGTCATGCAGGTGTTCCGATGGGCCATTGAGCGTGGTCAGAAGGTTGAAAACCCGGCAGATCTGGTACGGCCTGCCAGCATCGCGAAATTTGAGCCACGCGACCGTGCGTTGACGCCTGATGAAATCGCGCTGATGTACCAGTACATGGACAGAATCGGTACCGCTACTTCGGTCCGCGCAGCGGCCAAACTTCTCTTGCTGACGATGGTACGCAAGAGCGAACTGACCAACGCGACGTGGAGTGAGATCAATTTCAGCGAGGCGCTATGGACGATTCCCAAAGAGCGGATGAAGCGTCGTAACTCTCATTTGGTGTTTCTGTCCCAGCAGGCATTGGATTTCTTCATCGCGTTGAAAACCTTGGCAGGAGGTTCAGACTACGTTCTGCCGTCACGATACGACTCCGATTTACCAATGAGTGCGGCCACGATCAATCAGGTACTGACGCTCACCTATCGCCTTGCTCAAAAGGAAGGTGTGCCACTAGGCAAGTTCGGTCCCCACGACCTGCGGCGCACGGCCAGCACGCTGTTGCATGAGGCGGGCTACAACTCCGACTGGATCGAGAAGTGCCTCGCGCACGAGCAGAAAGGTGTGCGCGCCGTCTACAACAAAGCCGAGTACCGGGATCAGCGCCGTGCGATGTTGCAGGATTGGGCGGACATGATTGACGAGTGGACGCTTAAAAAACCTCGTGTAGCGGATTGATTCTGAGCCTCTTGGCCAAACAGAGCACGCGTGTTTGTGGCGAAATACCCACTTCGGTGGGTTTTTTTTCGTCCCGAAATAGGCGTTTTAGGGACACTTTTTTTCTACCGAATTTCGTTAATAAAACTGCCGATAAAACAAGACATTGCGTGGCTGCGTCTGTCCCGAAACTAGACGTTAGTCGGACAGTTAACATATTGATTTTTATGGGGAAATTCAGGAAATTTGCTGGAAAATACAGGAAATGTGGGGCAATAATCGAACCTCGAGTGATGACGGAGCGAGGTATTCGGTGTGGAAAAAGAATCGAGAAAAGAGAGCAAAATACTGATCAGCAAGAAACAGTTGCTGGCAATGATTCCGCTATGCGAACGCACGATCTACAACTTCGAAAAGCAGGGAAAATTCCCTCGCCGGATTGCGCTCAGTAGCCGCAAGGTCGTGTGGGATCTGTGCGAGGTCGAAGAATGGATTGATGCATGCAAGGGCAGTGGCCCGGCTCCCCGACCAGGAATGGGGGCCTGAATTGTGGCGATTGACTTGCGGGCTGCGTTCGAGAACGAGCCTCCCATTCTAGACTTCATTTGGCCGGGTTTTCTTGCTGGAACAGTAGGAGCGTTGGTAGCCCCAGGAGCCACAGGCAAGAGCTTTTGGGCATTGGAAGCTGCAATGGCCATCGCATGCAGCGTTGCGGGCGGGGATCTTGTAGGGCTTGCCCCAGCATGTGCTGGCCGCGTCGTCTACTTTGCAGGAGAAGACCCAGAAGCCGCACTGGTGCGCCGGATTCATGCCATCGGTCGGCACCTGAATCAGCAGGCACGTGAATCCATCGCAATAAACCTTACCCTCGAGCCAATAATGGGTAAGCGGCTGAACGTAATGGATGATCGGCATCTTGCCCGGATCACCGATTTTTGCGCCGGTGCCCGGTTGATCGTACTGGACACACTCAGCAGGATTCACGACCGTGACGAGAATAGCAACGGTGACATGGCGCGGCTTGTCGCTACGCTTGAGCACGTTGCTGCCAACACTGGAGCATCGGTGTTGTACCTTCATCATGTCAGCAAGGGTAGCGCCCGCGATGGGCAAACCGATCAGCAGCAGGCAGCGCGTGGTGCATCAGCTCTTATCGATAACGCCCGTTGGTGCGGCTTCGTGGCCAAGATGACCGAGGACGAAGCAAAGCGACTAAGTGACCGCACCTATGAGCGACAGCCTATTGGCAATGACAGGCGCAGTTTTTTTGTCCGTTTTGGTGTTAGCAAACAGAACTACGATGCCACCCCGCTCGATCAGTGGTACCAGCGTCAGGAAGGCGGCGTGCTTGTGCCGGTTGAACTGGCGGAAGTGAGGAAAGGGAGCCCGCTGCAAGTCGCAAACGGAGGTGACGATGAGCGGTGGTAACTCCGTGGTCCCCACCAGTACTATCGCACAGGCCAGAGTGATGCTTTATCAGCCTAGCCAGCGCCCGCGGCTGCGCGAAGGTGATTGGGCAGAGACATCATTTGGGCGCTGCCGCGTGGCAGGTCGGTTAGGGCAGAGACACGCGGATGTATTGGAAGCGGTCCTGTACTGCGCAGAACGTCGGCGGCCTGTCTCCGATGGTGGCGTAGAACTTCTGGTAGATCCTGCGCGAGTGAGAAAGACACTTTCCGATAGCCGCTACAGCTTCTCACAGCTCGAAAAGCTGCTAGCCGAACTTCGGGCTGCAACGATCACAATTGAAACGCCGCAATTTGATTTTCCCATCATCGGCGGGTTGATTGACCACGTTATCCCTTCACCTATGACACGTCCCGATCCTCTGTCAGGAGGAGAGCGCAACCTATGGCGGGTGCGGCTCGGAATCGCACTGATGATGCTCCTTGAACATGATCTGAGCCTTTACTACGACCCGGCCCCCATAGCCCGACTCCAGCACGGCATCAGCCAAGCAGTAGCTCGGCACGTTTTGAGCCACAAAGTAGTGCCAGCAGGCGGTTGGTATCTGGACACCGTTATTGGGGCGGTTGCTGGGCAAGTCTCAAGTCAAAACATGCGCAATGCGCGAAAGAGGATCAAGGATGATGCTGAAGACCTACGGCAGATTGGGCTTATGCTTGATGGTGATCGCATTACGAAGGCGGTGCTCTCAACCCCTGGAGCGTTTCACACCCGCCCGATGGCGTGCCACACACGCCCGGAAACGTTTCACACACGCCCGGTGCGTGCCACACCCGCCCGGAACTAGCAGGATATTCAGGATATTCAGTCCCTGCGCGGCGCAGCCCGCGCTTTAGGCGCGGTCCGGCCTCGCCGGTCGGCCTACGGCCGTTAGACACCAAAAAGGAAGAACTAAGCCTCCAGACCCTTTTTGGCTTGCCAGAAGGCCGCAGGAGCCGTCAAAAATGCTTTTTAAGGGCGCGGTGATTTCTGTGGGTCCACATAGCCAAAAAATCGTTCAGAGCGCAGCGCATCGCCTTACAGGGGGCACGGACGGAGATGAGACAAGTGCGTGCGTATTACTAATGGCGAAGCCCGTTTGGTTGTCCGGCATAGTCGGGATTAGCCCCGTAATGAAATATCGCGAGTAGCCCGCAAAGCCTGTACGTCAACGTGACCAGGAGAGGCTGCGTTTGGAAAGCAAAACCCCGCACAGAGGCGGGGTTTTGCGGGTCTGATCAGCAATCACCGCTTGCCGGGCGTCTCTTGCTTCTGTGCTTCCTGTACAGCCTGGATGGCCATCAACGCCTGCTGATTCAGGGTAGCGTTATTCTTGCTCCCTAGCAAAGGTAGGCGATTCATAGCCTGTGCCCCGGCAAACATGCGATAGGAAGCCGATAAGGCGAGCGGGCTTACTCGAAGCTGCAAGGCCGTGTACTGGCGATCCAGCCTATCGAGTTGCGGCCCGTAGCCCTTGCTACGTAGCCATCGGCCGAGCGCCCACATGCCGATGGCGAACGTCGATGCGAATACTACGAATCCAGCGAACATCAGTATGTCCATCATGGTTATTTCTCCGAGGGGTCTTTGTTTGAGGCCGTGCCGGGCACATTGAGCGAGGCTAGTCGACTTGTAGCGAGGCTTGCATCCGAGGCTGGACGGATGACGTTAGACTCCGCCTCTGTGGGTTCCGTGGCCGATTCTGCCCCATTGGCCTGAGTGGTCGAGTTGGTATCGTCGGGAACTGGTGGCGGAGATCCTGCACCTAGAGACAAGGCGTGCGCATTCTCCATACCTGGCACTGCCATCGAGGCCATCACGCCGAGCATCTTTGCTCCGCCATTGGTCGACTGCGAAAGCGCGTTACCGGCGCTGACAAATCCCCCGTTTGGTGTCGCCTGCGGGTCTTTGTCGTCGTTGCCCTGAGCAGCCTTTCCAGCCTGTCTGGCGGCCTGCTGCACGCCGCTGCTGGGCTGCGTAGGTGAAGGTGATTGTGCCGAATTAGCAGTGCTGCCGCCTACACGCGAACCGGCCGAACTTGCACCCTTAGCGGCGGCCCCGCCACCGGTACTGGTGCCAACGCCTGCGGATGACGCCATGCCTCCGGCAGAGGTCGTCGCGCCACCGGCCGAGGTAGCACCGGCGGCCATGCTGGAGTTGAGCGAGCCCGCAAGACCGCCAGCGGTACCGGCCGCGCCTGCACTTGTCCCGCCCGCGCCAATCGCCGCTGCCGCTGGAGCTGCGGCACCTGCTGTTGAGATGGTTGCAATAGCCGCCGCTGCACCAGCGGCTCCAGCCGCCGCCATACCACCGATTGCCGATCCGCCGCCCATAGACGTGCCACTAATCATCCCGCCGATCAATTCGGGGATAGTTTTAGTCAGATAAGCGCATACAAGAGCCAAGCCTGCCAATGTCATCAAAGACGCTTCGTCGTTGGTATACGCTGCTAACCACGACTTCGCTGACGTGACGATAATCCCTACGATCAACGTTAGGACGAACAGCTTAGCGCCAACTGCAATGACGAAGCGGAGCGGAGCTATAGCAAAGTCGCGTGTCCACTGTGAACCACCAAAACCAAAGAACAGTACAGAGGCGTTGATGATGACATACGACTCTACTAGCGTCACAAACATGAATGCCGCGATGAACGCGAAACATAATAAAACTAAACAGCCAACAATCGCGATGAGGATCGCTTTACCCGGAGAGAATACAGAGATTCCCTCTACAATAGTGCGTGAGAAATCGACAGCCACTGCGAACATATCACCCGGCTGAATAGCTTGACCCAAACCGCTAGCCGTGCCCGCCGCTTCCCGGAAACTATTAACTACTGCTGTCGCCCACGGAACGGAATGCTCAATAATGACGTAGAAAAAGCCGACTGCCATGAAGAAGCGGATTAACTCACCGGCAATCTCGCCTAAGTCAGCTTGTTTTATGACTAGAGGCATGAACGTCCATACCAGCTGAATTAGTGCAAGGGAGCTCAGTAATGTTAGTGCATAGCCCTGGAGCCGTGGTGACCATTCGCTTGCGGCGTTATATAGCATCCGCAAAAGGCCATTCATTTCATTGCCCTGAGTTATATCTCCTGCTGCCGCAGCATTGCCGACCGAAAACAATAGCGCCGCACCGATGAATGCGAGAAGTGCTGAACGTTGCATAGTTAGAAATCCTCAGATGGACCCCAGTCGTTTTTCCGGGTTTCAAATTTTTTATCGGCATCTGTCGGCGTATGCCGTTCAGCAGTCACGCATTCAGCACTGACGGACACAACGACACCGGACACAAAAGCACCACTAAGAGCAGAAGCGATGCACAACACAGCAATAAAAATCTTAGAAATAAACATGGTTAGAAATCCTCCGAAGCTCCCCAGTTATTTTTCCTAGCCTCGAATTGTTGTTCCGCAGCTTCGCTAGCGGCCTTCCGGTCTCCTTGCTGGGCCATGTAGTTGCCCTGCATATTGATTTGGGTGGCCATCAGATCGCGCAGTTTTTGCAGTTGCTGCACGTTCTGGGAAGCAATTTCGTTGCCCGCCTGAATAGCTTGCATGCGGCCTACGGCTGACTGCGAACGGAACACCATGCGATTAAGCTGAGTGTCTTCAGACTCGAACGTGCTGGTATTGAGATTCGCCGCCTCAAGTGCTGTCTTTACGTTGTCGCTGCCTTGTTTAGACCACTTCTGATAACGATCCCGTGCCGGGAATTGTGCCGAGTTTGCTGCTTGATTCAGGTAGGACTCGAAGCCAGGAAAAGCCGTGTTGAACTGCGAATCCATATTCTGGATTTGGCGGCCCAAGACCTGCGAGCGGTTGTAGATGTTGACCACGCTTTTCAAGTCAGCCGCGATGCTGCCGAACATCGAATCGGGCAACCCCGTGCCCTGCGTGACCATGTTTTGGTACTGCTGAATTTGCGTTTGCAGTTGCTCGGCGGTGTTCAGCGCCGTGTTGACCTGCTCGGCGTACTCGAACATCTGTTGATAGAACGTCGAGCAGTTAGAGCAGTAGATGGCGTAAGCCGGGGCAGGTGTCATATAGAGAACTACACCAAGGCTTGTGGTTGCCATTGCCACAGCTAGCGCCGCGCCTCGGCCGAATATCCGAGCGACATAAACTGACGTTTTTTGCGATTCTATTTCCATACCGAATACCTAATTTTGTAGTAGCTTGAGGTTTGATTATTCTCCGATATGGCGTTGTTTTGAATATGCGGATAATAGTCTATCCGCTTAGATTGCAATAAGTTGCGTCCGGAAACTGTCCGTTAATCAACCCTTTAATGATGGAAACTCTCTGGCTTGTCTAGGTTTTTTCTTTTGTAAGGAAGAAGAATTGGCTGTCCGGTTTGATGCGTTTTGCGGATGAAAAAAGCCCACTGAAGTGAGCTTTTTATAAGTTGGTGCGCGGCGTCAGTGGGCTGCGTAATAAGGATTATGAGTGCGATAGAGGCAACGCTCAGTTTCAGGGATGTGCAGCGTCTCAAGGTGCCACTCTTCGAGTGAAGAAGCTAGCTCGGCCGCGATGCGCTGGGCCTCCGCAATGCGCTTACTAGATTGCCCACTGGCTCGGCCGAGGCAGGCTTGCAGTTCATTGAGTTGAGTGGCCAAAGCGCTGATGCGGTGAGCTGTCTTCATAATCAATTCCTCTTGCTTATCCTTTCCACGATTCTGTCGAATTCTTCCCGGATGTGATCGTCCGCGAGATCAAGATTAACTAATCCTGATTTTATTGCAATTCTTGCAATTCTTTCTGCTGCCTCATTGTCTAGTTTTGCAAGCCTTGCCTTAGCCATCTCTAGTTCAGAACAGGCGTCAGCTCGACGCTCAGAAAGGGTTTTTCTAGCCATTTTTCATGCTCCTTTTGGTGTCATTTCGGCCTTGATCTATTGTGGGCAGCGGAGATTCTAGCGACCGCTGGAGTTGTTAACCATATCAGGATCGGCGTCGCTACGAGCTAAGCGTGGTCGCGGTAAGTTGGCCGGCGCTCATACTTTCTCCGCTCTGTTTGATTCATTCATTTAAATTTAGTCGATTGAGTTAACTCAAAGCAATTTTAGGCAATTCCTTACCTAAATTAATGCAACTCTAGGCAACTTAGAGAGAATTAACGCAACTCAAGGAAATTTAAGGCAACTGACTTTGCCGAAACGACTATTAGCAATAAATTTCTTTTAATTGCACCCAGGCAGACGGCAAGATGTGTGTTGTACGGGTGCGGGCAAGCCCGCACCCTCCCAACACCTAGCCTTATTCGCCTGCGGCTCAACGTATCTTGCTCTGCGAGGCGTGCAGCCGCTGCCGCGTCTAAGAACAAAAACACAGCAACGGCAGGAGCACCCATGACAGGTGGCACCAAAGAAAAAACAACGGCTCGCCGACGCGGCAAGCCAATCGAGGTTTGGGTCACTGACGAGGAAAAGGCGGTGATCACGAATAAGGCCAAAGAAGCTGGCATGTCCCGATCTGGCTACCTTCGCGCCATAGGCATGAACACGCCCATTCGGTCGGTCGTTGACCTGATCGCCGTGGGTGATTTGGCCAAGGTGAGTGGCGACCTCGGGCGGGTTGCTGGTCTGTTAAAACTCTGGCTTGCAGAGAAGCGTGGAGAAGGCGCGAACGTCATTGAAGTGGAAAGTGTGATGATGGAGTTTCGGAGGTTGCAGGTGGCCGTAGGAATGAAGATGGGAGCGATTGTCAAAGCTCACAAGTAAGTCTTAGCTCTGAACCGCTTTTGGATTGTGCAATCCACAAAGACTGATAGCAGGTTGGCTGCCCCTCGGACTGTTTTGAGAACGATGCCGTCGCTCAATTGCTCAACGTATGCTATTGGTTGGCTTGCGCTCGCAGGTCACTAGGCGATAGGGGAGGACCAGATGAAAGATCGACCGCACAGTGAAGCAATGTCCGAGCAGCTTCGTGCTGACCCAGCATATGCGGCTGAACTACTTGCCGACGTGTTACGCGAAGGCAGCCCAGCAGAACTGGCTATTTTGTTACAACAGCTAACCCTCGCGTTTGGAGCGCACAAGTAGAACCAGCACGCCTAATGTCGGCGAATCGTTGCATCCAGTTTTCCCCCAGATCTGATTCTGTACTTGAGGATCTGCTCGCTTAGCCGCCGCATCGTGTGTGTGCTGACAGCAGTTGATAGGAGCGAAATTTTTTTTAATGGACGATACTGCGGCATGAACTATGACTTTAGAAATCTCTCATCGGCGGACTTTGAGGACCTGGTCCGGGACCTCATCGGAAAAGAAGAAGGACTTCGCTTCGAGGCATTCTGTGCAGGGCCAGATGGCGGCATTGACGGTCGGCACGCGCAGTCCAGCGGTAACGTCATCCTTCAGGCGAAGCATTACGAAGGTTCGCCGTTCAGCAAACTGACTGCCGCGATGAAGCGTGAGCGCTTGTCAATCGATAAGCTGGCTCCCACCCGATATATTCTTGCGACCTCTTGTAAGTTCACTCCGCTTGGCAAGGGCAAACTCGCCCCGCTCATAGGGCCAAGCCTGAAGTCTGAAGCGGATATTTTTGGTCCGGAGGACATTAACGGTCTTCTCCGGAAGTACCCAGACATCCTCAAGTCGCATATCAAACTGTGGCTCTCCGGGGCGGGTGTTTTGGAGCGTGTCGTACGTGCGGCGGCCCATACCTTCGCAGCGTTCACGCAGGAGGACATCGAACAAAAGGTTCGCGTTTATGCATCGAACCCCAGCTTCGACGAATCACTAGCTACGCTAGAAAAACATCGGCTTCTCATCATCTCCGGTCCGCCAGGTGTCGGCAAAACGACACTGGCCGAGATGCTTTGCTACACCTTCCTGAGCGAGCAGTGGGAGCTCGTTCCCATCCGCAGTCTGGAGGACGGCTTCGCTGCGATTACCGACAGCAAAAAGCAGGTATTCCTTTTCGACGACTTCTTAGGAAAGGTCGCCCTCGACCGACAAGCTCTAGCGCACAAGGATTCAGATTTAGCGCGGTTTATGAGCCGCGTACGACGCTCACCGAACGCCCGTTTTATTCTGACGACGAGGGGCTACATATTTGAGGAAGCCCGGAGAGTCTCCGAACATCTAGGCGACCAGCGTCTCGATGTGACGAAGTACGTGCTCGATGTTGGCATCTATACCCGCCGAATCAAGGCGCGGATTCTCTACAACCATCTCCTAGTACTAGAGACACCGCAGTCGCATATCCGGGCTCTATTGGAAAGCAATAAGCTCTCGGAAATTGTTGATCACAAGAACTATAACCCACGTGTTATTGAGGCGATGACGGATGCATTTCGCATCGGTGATATCGAATCCGCTTACTATCCCGCCGCCTTTATCGATGCTTTAAACAATCCCAGCCAGATTTGGGACACTGCTTTCCGGACGCACATTGATCATCGTTGCAGGCACCTTCTGATGGCGATGTTTTTCCTTACGGAGTATGGGGTTCCCCTTGCCATCCTTCGCTCATCTTTCGAGAGCCTACATACCGCTATGAGCACAGCTTACGGCCTGGAACATGGGCCTAAGGATTTCGAAGAAGCACTTCGCATTCTTGAAGGTAGCTTCATAAACATCGTCAACATCAGCGGGCCAACGGTCTCTTTTCTCAATCCCTCACTCAAGGACTATCTCTCAGCCTACCTATTGGACACGGACCTCCTCATTCGCATTGCTCCCGCAGCAGCCTCCATCGATTGGCTGTCGAGCCTGTGGGACTTCGTGCATCCGAACGGACTCAGCGAAGCCGAGCAAGCGAAGATCGCCAGAGCCTCCGTTGGCATGTTGGAGATGATAGAAACCCGTCCGCACTGGAGACCCCGAGCTGGTGACGCCCGCTCTCTCGAATACAATGACGCCACGAACTCCAAGCGGCTCCGAATGCTGATGGATTGGTGGCTGCTCACTGACGAGCAGCGGTTTGCCGACAGTATCATCTCGATCGCCCGCAATCCCCAGCAAGGCTTCGATGCATGGTCGGACGGGGAAGCTCTGATCGCCTTCTTTTCTTTGCTGAGCGACAGGAGCTGTAGCCGGCCGTTCATTTACGAAGCCGAATTATTAGCGCTAATCGAAAATATCCTCAGGGAAACAATACGCTGGAGTTCAAGTGACATGCTCTCCACGCTTGTCGATGCGGTGGACGCAGCGAATGGGCTGCCCGCCAGCATCACCCTTGCCTTGCAGGCGGCTGTGCTCAAAGAATTTGAGGAGAACACCATCCGTATCAGCGAGGATGATAGCGAGTCCTCCCTATCAGATCGGATCGATGCCCTGAAAAAGTTTGCCCCCCGTTTTGGGGTGCCGGACGCTGTGTTGAGCAGCGCCATTTCAGCTATTGAGGATCGTATAGGCGAGATTCAAGACCAAAGCAGTCACGCTTCCTCTCCGAGTGTCTCGTCATCGAACAGGCGTGATCGGGAAAAATTTGACGACACTGCCCTCCGAGACCTTTTCACCACTCTCCTTGATCGGTAGGTTAGTCGAAGCCATGAAGGTGGTCGAAAAGTATATTCTTTCTCACCACCATTACATGTGCAAGATGTTAGCTGATTTATTCCCGAAAGTAGTGGCGGATAAATTGCTCTACAGCGTTCGCAGAGATTGTCGCTGCGTATTGTTGATGCTGATCATCTTTTTTCTTGTCGCCATTATCGCAAACCGATTTCAATGAAATAAAGTCTGCACCTGTAAGAGTTGATGATACTGCGGCATAAACCCCATAAGTTTCCATGTCTAGGCCTGTAACATTACGATGTTGGATTGTACGTATCCGCTCTGATACTCGGACATCAGCGAGTACGGATGAGCCTGTAGCCATAGGTCCTAATACGAGCTTTGGAAGCTGCAATTTATGCTCTCTAGCATAGTCGGAAAAAGATTTCCAAAAGGGCTCGTCCCTCTTCAGCAGAAATAGTTTGTTTCTTAATTCATCATCGATGTTGATGTGGTGGGGGGAAGATTCAAATGCTTCTTCGCCATTCTTGTCTATATATTTGCCGCTCTGCCAGTCCCAAGAAACTTCTGCCGCAACCACATCTCCTATCCCGGCTTTACTTGCAATTCCGGCGCAGATACCAGCCATAATCACAATCTTCGGATTAAGAATCAATGATGCTTTAGTAGTCAATGTTGAAGCTGCAACGGCCCCCATTCTCGCGCAAAAAGCTGCCCCGATTTTTATAGTACTCCCAGCAACGCTCAGGGATGCATAGCGTATTAGGTGCGTACGATCCAGCGGTTCAAAGGGGCCCCAATCTAATTTAAGATTTTCAATGGCGCTGTACTCGGGATGAGGAAGTGCAGTTATTATAAAAACGTCGCAGGTGTTACGCTGCTCGCGTTGCGTTTTGTCGTTAAGAATCCAAACGGCTATACGGTGTAATGCATTGAGGCAGTCTTCATCGTTTTCCGAATAGGGGAGGATGCCCCAAGGCCGACAGCTGAAAAAATCATAAGCTGCATCGGTCAGGTCCGTAGCAGCACTTATAGGTAAAGAATAAAGCGGTCTTTTTTCCGCTGGTATAATGTCGTCAATGCTGTTGAAAAAATCTATACAATTTCTTTCGTCCTTTTCACTACCTAATTCGCCAGGCACGACCACGTCGGCTATTAACAAGTCATAGCGTGGGCGATCTTCAATTAGCTCTAGTGCTTGGCTCGTGCAGATAGCAACGTCCAGACGCCCAAATAGACCTTTATCTTTGAGCAGGGCAAGGAGTTTCCCTTTTTTTGCCGGGTCGTCTTCTAGCAAAAGTATGTCAAGAGGCATTTTTTTTCTCTAAAATTGATCTAAGATTAGATTCGATGCGAAGCTCCCAGTCAGAGAATGCTGAATCAAAATATACGGTATCTAAAAAGGTGTTAGGGAAGTCCTTTTTCAGCTGTTTTGATAGCTCTGTTAGCCCCAAGCTTTTCGATCCCTCGCTGAATACTGGATACGATGTCACTACTAGAGTAGGAATCTCCATTTCATAGCGTTCAAGGGTTTCGAAGACCTCAATGCCTCCAAAAGGTCTAGGAGTACCACCACGTTCTCTCGATTCGATGTCATACGTAGGTAAAGACATATCAGCAATTATGAAATCGGGTACATATTCTTCCAGTGCATCTATCGCAGATCTAACCGAATATGCTTTGCGAAGTGTCACATATGGAATTACTCGCTCCACGACACCCTGTATGCTAGTAAGTTTTGATTCGCTATCCTCTACAATCAAAATCTTGAAATTAGGCATTATATTCTACCTCGATAATTTTCGAAGCTTCACGGGATGGAGGATCTTCGGCCCGAGATGGTGGACTACCTAAGTATAGAAGCTGAAACTCCAAGCGAAATAAATCTTTTCCCTCGAAGCCAAAAGATATGTTGGTGTCTTTGTACTGCATTACTATCGTCGCAAGCTTACTAATCCCAGAGTCTCGGTTTTGCTTAGCTCTTTCGCCGTAAGCGCGCTTTTTAATATCTTGCCTTAGTGAGTTTAGTTTAGTCTCTTTTTCTGGTGTGATTGTGTTTTCGGCAATGTCATTAGTAATGGTAAAGTGAAGAAGTGAGGTTGCAGCATCAAGGTCGACTTTTATTGATACTTGGTTTCTGGTTTTTACGCCTGAGTGCTCGTATATATTAACTAACGCCAGGTAGAGTGCGTCTTGTATAATAGAGAATCCATGAAGATCTAAAAATAGGTCCTCTGGTACGCTTGCTTCAATTTCTGGATTGAATTTCGTATGTTGACCACTGACAAAGGCTACTGCTACGTCCACTATGTATTTTAGTGTGTAACTTTCATCTAGTTCTATGTTGGGGACTCTGATCCAGCTTGCAATAACTGAGGCCCTGCGATGTAACTCCTCCGACTGGTGGACAATACTGGATAATAGTTCTACATCGTCAATGCCATTGCTTCGGAGCTCATTGGTTAGTTTTGAAAAGGCAGATTGAAGATTTTTTTTGATTTCATGATCGATGGCGGGACGGGCTATCTCGCATCTCCCGGTTATATCATACCAAAACATTCCGATGCATTCTTTAAGGAACTGGTCGGCAGAGTTGCATGCTTGTGCAACAGCGCGGAGTAGCATTAAAAATGAGGTGGGAATAACTAAATCAAATACCCCGCGAGGCTTGTTTTTAGATTTTACATAAAAATACTCATCGCGCAGTAAGCCAATTGTCGAGTCGATCGATTCCGAAAAACGCGAAAAAGCTGCTTTCAGGATCTTTCTTCTTTTAGGATCAAGCTTTGCCGCTAACGCGTCCAGTCTAGCAGAAAGCTGATAGTCTGCTCCTGGTTTTGGTCTTTGGCATATTAATTCCACAGGCTCAAGTACACCGCGTAGTTCACTTGCAATTGTACCGTGCCTTATGCGCCTTCCAATTAATATATCTAATCCGGAAACTGGATCCCACAGGAATTTCTCTCTTATAGAGCCTACTAGTTCCCCTAAAAGATCATCCGCCTCGTTTTTTGGAACTTGAAAATTCTTAGCAGATGGCGAACGAAAACTTTTTATCACCTCTTGAAGGTCTTCGGATTCACCGACCCCGCTCTCAACTAATTTTTTATAGCGTTGAAAGTCTGCGGAGACTTCAGCGCTAAGCGCATTCATAATTGACTGCTCGTCTACATACACCTTGCTGTCATCAAGGACTTCTAATCCATCATCGACATGAAGACTATCTTCGATATGAATAGCTTCTTGGATGTATAGCTCTTCCATTGGCGGCTTCAGTTTTGCCAATGCTTTGAGTAGATCGCTCCTAGTCTGTCTTGACTTCTTAGAACTCGTCATGCCAGGTAATAGTTCAATTGTTACCAGATTGCAGGTGTTTGCACACAAATGAGCAATTAGTTCGATAGAGTGATCAGATTCCAGCAGGCGTTGTGGTAGATCAACGATTGATTTACAGCTATAAACTTTCATCAGATCTTCAATTGCATATCTTTTGTAAGTTCTGTATGTGCGCTCGTCTACGATTTTTAAAAAGTGATCGAGTGTAATCGCAACGTGTAAGAGTTCGCCACTCCTTCTAACGGTTGACCATTTATAGCCGTAATACATATCCACTATTGGGAGCGCGGCAATTATCTTGGCGTTATATATTCCCGACTTGGCGCAAATTTCAACGGCTGTAGCATGATCTCCACTAGTAAAGTAGCGGTTGCTTGCTATAACGCCGACACAATCCTGTGTAAGACGATTATGAATTCTTGAGATTTCAGGTTTGATATTTGTGTACAGTGCATCATAAATTTGTTGGAGTTCCGCTCCCAGTTTATCGTGATCCTGCATCAAGTACTTGGCTTCGTTCTGAAGTGCGAACGACATTGTGGAGGGAGGCGAGGATATAGGTGAGATACAGCTTTCAAATATTTTTGGCAGTGTCGGGAGCGACACCAAGTCTCCTACTTCGATACATTCAGATATCCAACTGAAATTCAGACAGAATTTTGCTAGTTCCTCGGCGTGTAGATCACTGTTCTGCGATGATATTTGTGATGCTAGTCCGCGTGCAAATATCTCATCAAATAAAGAAAGAGGTTTTGCTGGCTCGGAACCAAAAGAAATTTGTATTGCGGATTTTGCGTAGCTAGCAGTTTTAGCGTTGTAGCTAATGGTTTCTGAGGTGCTGTCGCCTATAGGTAGAAGGTTAAGTCTGCTCAATATTGGACTTAGCACATCTATTGCTCTGCTGGCCCTGCTGCGTACTGCTACCGTATAATTGTTCTGATTGCACAGTATTTTTTTACATGCTTTAATAAGCGTAAATAAGAGATCAATAGGAGTGGTAAATTGCTCAGCGGCAAGAATAAGTCTCAAGTCTTGGTCAGATGATCCCAGATTTCCGTGCAGTCTATACTTGGAATACACTCTCATTGCTTCGCTCAGGTCTGCATCATCAACTCTTCTAGTTGTGTTGGATCGATAGCGAGCTGAGTTTTGAGCGGGTTCATTTCGCACACCAAAAAAATACAGATAAAATCTAGTCAAACCATACGCTGATACTGAGAGCTCCGCGCTTCGAGTTTTCATAGGCTCTAGGCCATCTGTCTTTTGGAGCAAAGCAAGGCTTGTCTCCAGCGACCAGTAAGACACTCCTTCCACGCTCTCAAAGTCTTTCAGGTAGGTAGCAGCAGTTCCCCAGTCTGAGTCCCGTATTGCAGATGAAATTTTACAGGCTACATCAGCGAATGCTTCTAATTTTCCCGAAAAACGTGCTGTTTTAGACAGCGCAGTGTCTATTTCTGAAGCAAGATCGAGGGAGTCGATCTCAGCAGGGAATATACCTATTGAACTAAGCTCGACTCCGAGAGACGATTGAACTGCTCCCGTGGCGCCCAATTGTAGAGCCAGCCATTCAAAAAACTCGTTGAGCAACGTTTGACTGAGTTTAGCTTTGGCCATTGATATTGCTTTGTTGATTTGCTTTTGACAATACTGAGCCTGTTTTCCTGCATCACGCGCTCGTTCTGGTGTGCTTGGTTCTTTGAGCTTTGCGAGAGCTCCTCGAACAAGATTTTGGACATCAACTAAGTTTATGTTTGTCGTTTTTCTCATTTTCATGCTGTGGTCCTTTTTGGCACAAAAGCGGATTTTCTTGTCATAATGCCAAAATGATATTACTATTGCAAACTGTTTTTGATTTGCTTCTGGGTATCAAGTGTTGTGTGCTTGTACTTGAGTTAAAGTAATTTTAATTGTCGAGGTGGATATGGATGATGTTATAAAGTTTGAGCGTTCGATGGAACACGCTTGGAAGTACTTCGAACTGCATGCGCAACAGCGAATGACAGTGTTCAATTTCTTTTTAGCGATCTCTGGTCTTGTTGCTGCCGGAATAGGGGTTGGCTTGCAGCAGGGCGGAAAATTTTCAGCTCTGGTTTCACTTTTAGGTTGTTTCTTAAGTTTAGTGGCATTTATATTCTGGAAGCTCGACCAACGAGTGTCTTTTATAATAAAGCATGCGGAAGCGACGTTGTGCTATTTGGAGGGTGTCGGGCTTTCCTCAGAGGTATCTATATTCACTAAGGAAAGAAACAACGCTGCTGGTCTTGGAAGCGAATCGGCGTGGACTTACGGAAAGTGCTTCAGGCTATCCTTTTTAGCGGTGGGTTTGATTGGTGTTGCCTTTGTAGTAACTCCTTACTTTGTTAGCTTTGCTTGTAAACCTTAAAATAGTAGTTGATCTATTTATGTTCTTGTCCACAGGCTAAGGTTGTAGCGAGCTGGCGGAGCGACTTTCTTGCGCCCGTGCGGATGAAGCATTGAGTCGAATACCGTACGGGCTTCGTTTCAGTTGGTCAGTCGCGGGCGCGTAGCTAGGGCTTTCGCTGGATGCTCTCACCCGCATAGCTGTGAAGTCTTAGTTATGGCATTCTTCATGGTATTCCGTGCAGTTATGACTTTTAGCTGCCTGTCATAGCGGCTTTTGCTGGTAGTTTATAATAGAGTGGGAATGATCCTGCTGCGGTTCGAATAACGAAAAACCCTTGGCGTGAAGCCAAGGGTTTTTTCGTTTCAGAGCCCTGATAACTGATCAGGCGGGTAAACGACTTTGCAGGGTCATGCCGAGCTCGATCAGGCGCTCGGCTACTGCGGCGATGTCGCGGAAGACCATGCCGGTGATGCGGCGCATCGACTGGTCCCAGATATAAAACCGGCCATCTGCGGTGCAATGCACCCTTGTTTGCACGATGTTGCTGGCGCTGTTGCGCCGCACGAGTGTGTATGTGCTTGGTTCTGTTTTCCGTATCACGAACATGCCATTGCGAGGCAGAAGCTTTTCCAGCGTTGCATCATTCCATGGCGGCACGGGGGCCTTGACCTGCAATCGCAGGTCAGCGAACAGAGGGTCGAAGGCGCTGTTTGTCGTCGCCCCGTTGTAAAACGGGCCGCGAGCGACTTCCACTCCCGGGTCGATCCTGAGGTCGGCCACCTCGTCGGGCCAGACTTCTTCGATGCGCAAACCGATGCCGCCGCGGAGTTCGCTTATGCCTGCCAGATCTCTGAAGGTATTGGTATTCGTGGCATCGACCAGAGCCACCCACTTGCCGGGTCTGTTGAGCAGCTTGTCACGCTCCATGATCTGCGTTGCGAGGCGCGCCTTGATCATCTGCTCTTCGATCGACGTGAGCGGGACTTTCAGCGTGCAGGTTTCTGCTGCATCCAGTCCATGAACCCGGACGCCATTGGCTTGGGCAGCCCGGATCAATTCGAGCATGTTGAACCGGTTCTCAGGGTCAGTGCCCAGGCTGGACAAATAGGTACTGAGGTCTTCTGACATGTCACCCGACAGGTAGAAATGGTTGAGGTCATCCTGGGCGAAATCACTCAGCAACCCACGCACGTAGAGCGTTTTGATATGCCGCGCGAACGTTGGCATGTTCTCGATCATGAAGCGCGTGCTGGCGATGCGATCGAGGGTTTCACCGACGGCCAGTCCATCGGTATTGGCAAAGATGAGATCAATCAACTCATCGATCTCCATCTGCGGACTGACGGGCGGAATGACCGGGCGCTGGGGCAGGTTGATCCATTTCAACTCCCGGTAGAATGCTTCGGCGTCGTTCAGCAGAGCCGTGCGTTGTTCGCCGAAATGGGCCACGTATCGGTCGGTAGCCAGCAGATAGCGGCGTCCGGCGCTTGTGGTCTCGGCAGAAGGGTTGGGCAAGTTCATTGCCCATCTTCTCATTCCGGGTATTTCCGTCTCTGAGATACCTTTGAGCTTCGTAGCCGGGCGTAGCGGACACGGAACGCCTGGAAGCGGTTCGACGCGTGGCAGGTCCACCGACGGTGTTGCCTCGGTTGAGCTCACATCAGTCTCCGGCAAACATGCCTTGCCCACGCATTGACCGCCTCCGCGCAGCCGCAGCGCTGGCATGCGCTCCCACTTGCCGGCGCTTCCCAGGCGGACCGGCAACGAATAAGCGAACTGATTGGGACGCTCGGGATTGATGATTGCCCAGTTGCCACCGTCGTGCGAGTCGGCGAAGTAGCGCACGTAATAGGCGGCGCCATCCATTTCGATGGCATGACCGGGTTCTTTGTCGAGGCGGTAGATGCCTTCGTATTTCCCCGGCGTCGCCTCTACAGCGTGTTGCGCAAGTAACTCGTTGCATCGATAGCTGGCCGGTACTTGCGCAAAAGTCGAACCTTGCGGCAGAGCAGGCGTAATCAATGGCTCAGTGACATCGACGAATGCCGTTTCGCCAGGGATTTCGTTTGCCAACTCGCTGGCAGTTTCATTGGACGACGTGACGGGCGGGGGATCCAGAGGCGGCAATGACCGCGAGTCAGCCGAAGTAAGTTCGATCAGCCCGCGCATCTCTTCAGCCTCGGCATACTCGACCTGTGGCCCAACTTCCAACTGCGCGCCAGTGCCAATCAGGAACGGGACATTGAATACGGTTTCGATAGCGCTGAGCACCGCACCGATAACCCCGGCTCTACGCTCGGTCGCCGTAATGCCGTTGATCGCCTGATCGATGTTCAGCCCCGTGTTGACGACGCCCGCCCCAATCAACGGCAAAGCTGCAGGCCAGCCCACGGCCGCCATCGGGCCGAACACTTTCAGCCCGGCGCTCAGATAGCCGGTCCAGAGTTTCTTGCGCAGGTCACTGTTGGACGTGAGCACCAGATGCGCCTCGGCAACCATGCCCGTGCGGGTCGACTCGCTTAACCACGTGAAGGCGTCACCGCTGATCGCAACGTTGCTGCGGTTGATCATTCGATGATCGCTGTGGCCCCAGGTGCTCACCAAACGGTTCATCAGATCAGTGAGGTTCTCGGTGATGTGATTGCTGTCAGCCAGCGAGAAGTGCTTGAGAAACAAAGAGCGTTTCTGCTCTGAATTCATCTGCTCAAGCAGCCACCAGTGCAGATCCGCGGCAGTGTCCATCAGCCGAAAGGCCTGGGCCTGTCCCGGCAGGTAAAGGGTCTGTCGGCCACTGTCTTCGACCAGACGCAGCACGTTGGTGGCGACGTGACCGTCCAGGTCCAGCGTGCGCACCTGCGCGCCGACCGGGTACGTCGATCGGAGCATTTGCAGGGTTACCGGCCAGGTAACGGGGCCGATCAACGAGGTGACGATGCGTTGAAAGTCATTGCCGTCAACGTCCCCCTGTTGCAGCGCCTGCACCGCCTGACTGAGAAAATTGCACTTGGCCATGGCGCGGAAATCGTCCGACGAGGTTTGCCAGAATTTGGTCAATTGACCGCTGTAACGCGTGCTGAAATCAACGGCCCAGAATGACTTCAGCACATCGCTGCCAAGCAGTCGCACTTCGTTGCTCTGATTGAAATTCTCCGCGCCCGGGCCATCCGAGTAGAAGCCGCAGTAAAGGCCCAGCAAATCTGCGTTGTCTTGGTCGGTGGCGCGAAATCGATGGACGACCAGTTGCGTGAGGGTGAGCGTTTCATAAGGCTTTTCCAGCAAGTGCTCCCAACCGGTAAAGGTCAGCGTGCTGCTTTGCGCCGTTTTGAAACGATGGAAATAAACCTGGTCGGGATCAAGGCCAGATAGGCCCTTGGCGGTCAGCAGTTCGATCGCGACTAGCCGGGCCTCATCCAGCAGGCTTGGGCAGTTCTGCACAATGGTAGTGGCGATGGCTTTGAGGGCGGTTTTGTCCGCTGCGTTTGGCAGCAGACGACGTTCGGGAGCGGTCATGCGGGTGTTCATCCTTGAGACACAAAGGCAGAAGATGGCCCATGCGCTCAAGGGGAGGGTGTTAGCCGGTTATCGCGTGTTGCGTATCGAAAGATATGCCTCAGCGCCGCGCCACATCGGAAAAATAGAACTTGTCCAGCGTATGCCGCGATTCGGTGTACTCGAACTGGCGGCCGTCCTGCAGGAAGGTCTGGTTGCTGACCACGATGACATGGCTCTGGCCGTCGAGGTCCAGATGGTGGTGGTCGTCCTTGCTGCACGGCACGGCTTCGATGGTGCGCTGGGCGTAGGCGATCTGCAGTTGCAGGGTCTGTTCGATGTGGGCGTAGATCGAATGTTCGGCGATGTCTGCAGACAGGTCGGGAATCACCTCGCTGACGAAGTGGTTGATGTCGAGGATGACGCGTTTGCCGTCGATGCGCCGCACCCGCTTGATCCGGGTGATCGGGCTGCCGGGCTCGGCATTGATATGTTCAAGCAATGCACCTTCCAGCGGCACCTGACACATCTCGACCACTTCGGTGCTGACGTCGTTGCCCAGTCGCGGGTGGGTCTCCTGGAAACTGACGATGCCGCCGAGCTGGAATTCGATCGGGTTGGTCGACAGCACGAACGCGCCTTTGCCGTGAATCTTCTGAGCGAAACCGCGTTCCTGCAACTGGTCGATGGCCTTGCGTACCGTGCCACGGCTGGCCTGATAGGTGTCCATCAGCTCGGTTTCGGAAGGCAGCCGGGCGCCGCGCTCCAGGCGCTGCGTGGTGATGCTGGCAAGCAAATCGCTGTAGATCTGGTTGTATTTGCTCATGGCTGGACTCTGTGCCGACGGTACTCAAAACCCCGAACCTTAAGGGCTGGGTAGGGGTTTGTCCATGCGGACGAAGGAAAACATCTTAGGTCAGAGTAGGAAGAATCCGCATTTTTCTGACGTTCATCCACGGACGCAAACTCGTACAGACGAGTTGTTGCATTAACTCGTACAGACGAGTATTTTTCCTCTCGGCGTGCTGCCAATAACAACAATCCACGACGGAAGAACAAGCATGAGCCATGACTATCCGAACATCGCCAAGGAGCTGCTGGAAAGCCTCGGTGGCCGCGACAACATCGAGCAGGCGGCGCATTGCGTGACGCGTTTGCGCCTGGCGCTGAAGAACCCCGCGCTGGTGAATGTGGCCGCGCTCAATGGCGTCGATCTGGTCAAGGGTTCGTTCTTCACCGGCGGCTTGTATCAAGTGGTCATCGGCCCGGGTGATGTTGAAAAGGTTTATGCCGAACTGCGCCAGCAGACGGGCCTGGCGGCATCGACCATCGCCGACGTTAAACAGAAAAGCGCCGAGAAGATAAACGCCATGCAGCGGCTGGTGCGGGTGTTTTCCGATGTGTTCATGCCGATCCTGCCGGCGCTGATCATTGCCGGCCTGTTGATGGGCATCAACAACCTGCTCGGTGCCAAGGGCATGTTCATCGAGGGCCAGACCCTGCTGGATGCCTATCCCAACCTCGACGGGTTGTGGAGCCTGATCAATCTGATGGCCAACACCTCGTTCGTGTTCCTGCCGGCGCTGGTCGGCTGGTCGGCGGCCAAGCGTTTCGGCGGCAGCGAAATTCTCGGCATTGTCCTCGGTCTGATGCTGGTACACCCGGACCTGCTCAACGCCTGGAATTACGGCAAGGCCGTGGCCGGGCTGGATGGGCAGCAACTGCCGTACTTCGACATCCTCGGCCTGTTCCAGGTGGAAAAGGTCGGCTACCAGGGGCAGATCCTGCCGATCCTGCTGGCGGCGTACGTGATGAGCGTCATCGAAAAATGGCTGCGCGCGCGAGTGCCCAACGCCGTGCAATTACTTGTGGTGCCGATCACCACCATCGTTGTCACTGGCGTGCTGGCGCTGGCGATCATTGGCCCGGTGACCCGGCATATCGGCATCTACATCACCGAAGGGCTGGTGATGCTGTTCGATCTGGCGCCGTTGGTGGGAGGTCTGATTTTCGGTTTGCTGTATGCGCCGCTGGTAATCACCGGCATGCACCACATGTTCCTCGCCGTGGATCTGCAATTGATCTCGAGCCAGGGCGGCACCTTCATCTGGCCGATGATCGTCATGTCCAATCTGGCGCAGGGCAGTGCGGCCCTGGCGGTGTTCTGGATGACGCGCAATGCGCGGGACAAGAGCATGGCCTCGACCTCGGCGATTTCTGCGTATTTCGGCATCACCGAGCCGGCGATGTTCGGTGTCAACCTGCGCTACAAGTTTCCGTTCTACGCCGCGCTGGCCGGTTCGGCGCTGGGTTGCATGTTCCTCTCGCTGAACAAGATCCAGGCCTCGGCCATCGGCGTCGGTGGCCTGCCCGGTTTCATCTCGATCATTCCGCAGTTCATCCCGATGTTCGTCATCGGGATGCTGATTGCCATGCTCGTGCCGTTTGCCCTGACCTGCGTGCTGAGCATGAAGATCGTCCGCCCGGGTTACCGGGTTGCCTGAAATTCAACTGTAGGAGCTGCCGGAGGCTGCGATCTTTTGATCTTGCCTTTCAAAATCGAAAGATCGCAGCCTCCGGCAGCTCCTACAGAGATCGTAAAATTCAAGAGGGAAATCCGCCATGCAAGACTGGCAACGTTCGGTGATCTACCAGATCTACCCGAAGAGCTTTCACAGCCATGCCGGCAACGCCACCGGCGATCTGCTCGGCATCGTCGCCAAGCTCGATTACCTGCAATGGCTGGGAGTCGATTACCTGTGGATCACGCCGTTCCTGCGCTCGCCGCAGCGCGACAACGGCTACGACATCAGCGACTACTACGCGGTCGATCCGAGCTACGGCAGCATGGCCGACTGTGAACTGCTGATCGCCGAAGCGGGCAAACGCGGGATCAAGTTGATGCTCGACATCGTGGTGAACCACACCTCGATCGAGCATGTGTGGTTCCAGCAGGCGCGCAGCAGCCTCGACAACCCTTACCGCGACTTCTATATCTGGCGCGACCAGCCGAACAACTGGGAATCCAAGTTCGGCGGTTCGGCCTGGGAGTACGAAGCGCAGACCGGCCAGTATTATCTGCACCTGTTCGACCACACCCAGGCCGACCTCAATTGGGACAACCCCAAGGTCCGCGACGAAGTGTTCAAGATGATGCGTTTCTGGCGCGACAAAGGCGTCGGTGGCTTTCGTCTGGACGTGATCAACCTGATCTCGAAACCGGCGGAATTCCCCGAGGACGACAGCGATGGTCGGCGCTTCTACACCGACGGGCCGAACGTGCACACCTACTTGCAGCAGATGCACCGCGAAGTCTTCGAAGGGCATGAGCTGATCAACGTCGGCGAGATGTCTTCGACACGTCTGGAACACTGCATTCGTTACTCCAATCCGCAGTCGAAAGAACTGTCGATGACCTTCAACTTTCATCACCTGAAGGTCGATTACCCGAATCTGCAGAAGTGGGTGCGCGCCGATTTCGATTTCCTCCAGCTCAAGCAGATTCTCTCCGACTGGCAGACCGGCATGCAGGCGGGTGGCGGCTGGAATGCGCTGTTCTGGTGTAACCACGATCAGCCACGCGTGGTCTCGCGGTTCGGCAATGACGGCGAATACCGCGAGTTGTCGGCGAAGATGCTTGGTACCGCGCTGCACTTTCTGCAGGGCACGCCTTTCGTCTATCAGGGCGAAGAACTGGGCATGACCAATCCGGGGTTCGAGAGCATCGAGCAATACCGTGACGTCGAGACCCTGAATATCTTTCGCCTCAAGCGTGAAGCCGGGGCAAGCGACCTCGACAACATGGCGGCGATCATGCAGAAGTCCCGCGATAACGGGCGCACGCCGATGCACTGGCACGCCGGGCACAACGCCGGCTTCACTCGCAGCGAACCATGGATCGGTGTGCCGGCCAATGCCGCACAGATCAACGTCGCGCATCAACTGCACGACCCGGAATCGGTGCTGCATCACTATCGGCGCCTGATCGCTTTGCGCCGCACTGAAGCGTTGATCTCCGATGGCGTCTATCGCCAACTACTGCCGGAGCATCCACAGGTCTGGGCGTACCTGCGCGAGGGGACGGGAGAACGCTTGTTAGTGGTGAACAACTTCTATGGCACTGCCTGTGAGGTCGAGCTACCGGCGCTGATCGGCGAAGCCCAGGAGCAGCGCCTGCTGATCAGCAACTACCCGGACTGCCCGCAACGCACGAGTTTGCTGCAGTTGCGACCTTACGAATCCTTCGTGCTGCACCTGACCGACCCCTGATTTTTTAACTGAATAACAACCTTTGAAAAAACACGCAGAACGCTGCGCGGGGGATTTGTGCGCGCTGAATTCCTGCAACCACACAATAAAAACAACGGGTGGCATATATGAGAGCAACCATAAATTACAGCCTGGCAGTCGCGGGGATTTGTCTGGCAATGCCCACGTCCTCACAGGCGCTGGAGTTCGGCGGCTATCTGCGCAGCGGTGTCGGAACCTCGGTAAACAGCAGCAGCCAGTCGTGTTTCCAGTTGCCCGGCGCGCAGACCAAATATCGCCTCGGTAACGAGTGCGAGCAGTACGGTGAGCTCGAGCTGCGCCAGGATCTGTACACCCTCGAAGACGGCTCGGTGCTGAGCGTCGACGGCATGGCATCGCTGTACAACCGTTACGACCGTAGCCTGACGTTCAAGGAAGACAACGGCTCGATTCGTTTGCCGCAGGCTTACGCGCAATGGTCGGCGATGCCCGCGCTCAACGGCGGCTCGCTGTGGGCCGGTCGGCGCTACTACAAACGTAACGACATCCATATTTCCGATTTCTATTACTGGAACCAGAGCGCCACCGGTGCAGGCATTGAAGACGTGTTGCTCGGTGGCCTGAAATACAGCTACGCCTTTTCGCGCAAGGACAACCTTTACCAAAAGGATTACATCAACCGCCACGACTTCAACGTCGGCGGTTTCAACAGTAACCCGGGCGGTGAACTTGAGTTCGGCCTCAGCTACATCGACAAGCCCGACAGCCGCGACGCCCACCGTGGCTGGGCGATTACCACCCAGCACGTGCAGCAGGACTTCCTCGGCGGCAAGAACAAACTGGCGCTGCAATACGGTGAAGGGCCGGGCACCGGATTGGGCTATACCGGTAACGTCAGGCTCGATGACCGCAACAAGAGTTATCGGATCGTCGAGTTCTTCGACTGGCAACTGACTCCGCGTTTTGGCGGACAATTCCAGGCGGTGTATCAGAAAGATATTCGTCAGGGCGGCGCCGATCAGAACTGGCTGTCACTCGGTGTGCGCCCGGCCTATGCACTGAGCGAGCAGTTCAAACTGGTGACCGAACTGGGTCACGATCAGGTCGAGGCGGCGGACGGCACGCGCAAGCTGAGCAAGTTCACCTTCGCGCCGACCTGGTCACCAAAAGGCCCGGAATTCTGGGCGCGGCCCGAGGTGCGTCTGTATTACACCTATGCCAGCTGGAACCAGGCAGCCAAGCGTGCCGCCAACCTGTTGGCCAAAGGTTCGGCGCTGTCCGACACCGGCGCCTTCGGCAACGCACGGCACGGGGCCAATGTCGGGCTGCAGGTTGAATACTGGTGGAAATAAGCAAAGCGGCTGCGACCGCTCATTCAATCAATACACGCTCAGGTGATGTCATGGCCACACCCCAACAATTGCAGCTGCTGGCTCCTTTATCCGGCGTGCTGATGGCGCTGGACCAGGTGCCCGACCCGGTGTTTGCCGGGCGGATCATCGGCGACGGTTTGTGCATCGACCCGACTTCGTCAACGCTCTGCGCACCGCTTGCAGGTGTGGTCAGCGACGTGCAGGCCAGCGGGCATGCGCTCACCATCACCAGTGATGCGGGTGTTCAGGTGTTGATGCATATCGGCCTGGACACGGTGAATCTCGCCGGCGAAGGATTCACCCGCCGCGTTGACGCGGGGCAGCGGGTCGAAGCGGGGCAGGCGCTGATCGACTTCGATGCTGACTACATTGCCCTGCACGCGCGCAGTTTGTTGACCTTGATGCTGGTGGTCAGCGGCGAGCCGTTCGATTCACTCGTTGGCTCAACCGGGTTGGTCGAGGTGGGCCAGCCAGTGCTTGACGTCGTGGTCGGCGCAGCCGCCGGCGAACATCCTGCGCCGGTGCCGGGCGACGCGGTGTTCTCGCAGCCGATCCATCTGCCCAATCCCAATGGCCTGCACGCGCGGCCGGCGGCAGTATTCGCCCAAGCGGCCAAAGCATTTTCAGCGACCATCCATCTGCACAAGCTGCACGCGCAAGCCAACGGCAAATCCCTGGTGGCGATCATGGCGTTGCAAACGGCCCATGGCGACAGTGTGCAGGTCAGCGCCGAAGGCGAAGATGCCGAAGCAGCGGTCGCAGCGCTGACACGCTTGCTGAGCGAAGGCTGCGGCGAAGCGGTGACAGCGCTCGCACCGGTCGAAGCCGACGCAGCAGAAATGCCGAACATCCTGCGCGGTGTCTGCGCCTCGCCCGGTTCGGCGTTGGGACAAGTCATGCAGATCGTCGAAGCGTCGCTCATGGTCAACGAGTTCGGCGCCGAGCCGCCAGTTGAACTGGAGGCGTTGAGCCAAGCACTGATCGAAGCCGACATGGCCCTGCAACATCTGCGCGACACCGCCAGCGGCCAGGCGCAGGCGGAGATCTTCAAGGCGCATCAGGAACTGCTCGCCGACCCGAGCCTGCTGGATCAGGCCCGGGCGCTGATCGACGCGGGCAACAGCGCGGCGTTTGCCTGGAAGACCAGCACCGACGCAACGGCGGCGATGTTTCGCTCGCTGGGCAATGCCTTACTGGCTGAGCGCGCGGCGGATCTGGATGATGTCGGCCAGCGCGTGCTGAAGCTGATCCTCGGTGTTCACGAGCAGACGCTGGAGTTGCCGGACGACACCATTCTGATCGCCGATCAGCTGACCCCGTCCCAGACCGCCGGGCTCGATACGCGCAAGGTGCTCGGGTTTGCCACCGTCGGCGGTGGCGCCACCAGCCATGTCGCGATCCTCGCGCGAGCCTGCGGTTTACCGGCGATCTGCGGCATGCCGGCGCAAATGCTCGGGCTCGGCAACGGCACGCGGGTGCTGCTCGATGCCGACAAAGGCGAATTGCAGTTGCATCCGGACGCCGAGTCCATTGATCAATTGCGCACGCGGCATGAGCGCCAGCGCCAGCGTCATCAGCAGGAACTGGCGCAGGCCAGCGAGGCGGCCTGCACCCGTGACGGTCAGCACATCGAAGTCACCGCCAACGTTGCCTCGCAGCAAGAAACCGCCCAGGCCATGGAGCTGGGCGCGAGTGGCGTGGGGCTGCTGCGTTCGGAGTTTCTCTACCTGGGCCGTCAGCAATCGCCGAGCCATGACGAACAGGTGGCCACTTATAGCGCCATCGCGCGCACCATCGGGCCGGCACACAATCTGGTGGTGCGCACCCTCGATGTCGGTGGCGACAAGCCGCTGGCTTATGTGCCGATGGACAGCGAAACCAATCCTTTCCTCGGTTTGCGTGGTATTCGTCTGTGCCTTGAGCGACCGCAACTGTTGCGCGAGCAGTTCCGTGCAATCCTCGCCTGCTGTGAACTGACGCGTCTGCACATCATGTTGCCGATGGTCACGAATTTGGCCGAACTGCGTCTGGCGCGGCAGATTCTCGAGCAAGAAGCGCGGGTGCTGGGCCTGGCGCACCTGCCAAAGCTGGGAATCATGATCGAAGTGCCTGCCGCTGCGCTGATGGCCGATGTGCTGGCGCCGCACGTGGATTTTTTCTCCATCGGTACCAACGACCTCACCCAATACACCCTGGCCATGGATCGTGACCATCCGCGTCTGGCCAGTCAGGCGGACAGTTTTCATCCCTCAGTCCTGCGCCTGATTGCCATGACGGTGAAGGCTGCGCATGCCCACGGCAAATGGGTCGGCGTCTGCGGCGCCATGGCGTCTGAACGCCTTGCCGTGCCGTTGCTGCTGGGGCTGGGTGTGGATGAGCTGTCGGTGAGCGTGCCGTTGATTCCGGCGATCAAGTCGGCGGTCCGCGAAGTGGATCTGGCCGACTGTCGAATCATCGCCGAACAGGTTTCGAACCTGGAAAGCGCCGCCGACGTGCGCGCAGCCTTGCAGCAGTTTCATGGGGCGAAAGTCGATGCCTCGCCGGTTATGGAGAATTGAACATGTTCGACAAATTGCAGCAGGCATTCTGGAAAGCACTGACACCGGATCTGGTCCCGGATGAGGTGAAAGCCATCGCTGAACCGGTTGCCGGCCTGAGCGCCGAGATTGTTGCGGCGCTGGGCGGTGTGGATAACCTCAAGTCGCAGCAACCGGTGGCGCTGACTCGGGTGCGCGTGGCGCTGCACGACGAGGCCCGGGTCGACCGTCAGGCGTTGAATATGGCCGGTGTGTCGGGCGTCATGTGCCTTGAGGGCGGCGTGCTGCACCTGATTACCGGGCTGCGCGCATAAGGCCGACAAGACGTGCGGCCGCAGGTCGCCCTTACTGTTTCTCAACTGCGGGTGTATCGTATTCGCCTTTTGCGGATCCCTCGGGGTCTGTCGCTGATACGTGAGGTAGTTGAGTTCATGTCCTTTACCCGTCGCCAAATCCTCGGTGGCCTGGCCGGTCTTGTTGTCGTTGGCGTGGGCGCGGGAGGCGCGTCGCGTTACTGGCTGGGCAAGATGGCCGACGCCGAGGCCGGCCACGACTATGAACTGATCGCCGCGCCGCTCGATGTCGAGCTGGTGCCGGGCCACAAGACCGAAGCCTGGGCGTTCGGCCCGTCGGCGCCGGGCACCGAGTTGCGCGTGCGCCAGGGTGAATGGTTGCGGGTGCGCTTCATCAATCACCTGCCGGTGGCGACTACCATTCACTGGCACGGCATCCGTCTGCCGCTGGAAATGGACGGCGTGCCCTACGTATCGCAGTTGCCGGTGCTGCCGGGCGAATACTTCGACTACAAATTCCGTGTGCCGGACGCCGGCAGCTACTGGTATCACCCGCATGTCAGCAGCAGCGAAGAACTCGGACGCGGGCTGGTCGGGCCGCTGATCATCGAGGAACGCGAGCCGACCGGTTTCAAGTACGAGAAAACCCTGAGCCTGAAGAACTGGCATGTCGACGAGCAAGGCCAGTTCGTCGAGTTCAGCATCCCCCGCGAAGCGGCCCGTGGCGGTACCGCCGGGCGCTTGTCGACGATCAATGGTGTGCCGCTGCCGGTGATTGATCTGCCGGCCGGGCAGGTCACCCGGGTGCGTCTGCTTAACCTCGACAACACCCTGACCTATCGCATCAACATTCCCGGTGTCGAAGCGAAGATCTACGCGCTGGATGGCAACCCGGTCGAGCCCCGCCCGTTGGGCAAGGAATACTGGCTCGGCCCCGGCATGCGCATTTGCCTGGCGATCAAGGCGCCGGCGGCCGGTGAAGATTTGTCGCTGCGTAACGGCCCGGTGCGTCTGGGCACGCTGCGTTCAGTCGCCAACACCGACGCGCCGACGGACTGGCCGAAAGCCCTGCCGGCCAACCCGGTGGCCGAGCCGGACCTGGCCAATGCCGAGAAACTCAACTTCAATTTCGAATGGGTCGGCTCGGTCTCGGTGAACACCGAAAACGGCAAACCGCCGAGCCTCTGGCAGATCAACGGCAAGGCCTGGGACATCACCGACAAGACCTGTGCTGACCGACCGATTGCCAGCCTGAAACTGGGCCAGAGCTATATTTTCGAATTGAAGAACATGACTCAGTACCAGCACCCGATCCACCTGCACGGCATGAGCTTCAAGGTGATCGCGTCGAACCGGCACAAAGTCGTGCCGTATTTCACCGACACCTATCTGCTGGGCAAGAACGAGCGTGCGCAAGTGGCGCTGGTGGCGGATAACCCGGGGGTGTGGATGTTCCACTGCCATGTCATCGACCACATGGAAACCGGCCTGATGGCCGCGATCGAGGTGAAGTGATGCGCCAGATCCGCCCGGCGGCGATCATCGACCGCAGCCGCGACCGCGACTTCATGCGCGAAGCCTTGACCCTCGCCGCACAGGGCGCCGCCCTCGGTGAGGTGCCGGTGGGCGCGGTGCTGGTGCACGATGGCGTGATCATCGGTCGCGGCTTCAATTGCCCTATCAGCACCAGCGACCCGAGTGCCCACGCCGAAATGGTCGCGATCCGCGCCGCCGCGCAGGCCGTGGATAACTATCGGCTGCCGGGCAGCACGCTGTATGTGACGCTGGAGCCTTGCAGCATGTGCGCCGGGCTGATCGTGCATTCGCGGGTGGCGCGGGTGGTGTACGGCGCGCTGGAACCCAAGGCCGGGATTGTGCAGAGTCAGGGGCAGTTTTTTACCCAGGTTTTTTTGAATCACCGGGTGTTGTATGAGGGCGGGGTGTTGGCAGAAGAATGTGGTGCGGTGCTGACCGAGTTTTTCCGCGCCAGGCGCACCAAAAGCCCCTCACCCTAACCCTCTCCCAGGGGGAGAGGGGACCGACCGAGTTGGATGGACCAAATCCGCCGACCTGAAATACCGAGTCGGACTCAAGTTTTGAAAAGCTCAACAATCAGCCCCCTCTCCCATGGGAGAGGGCTGGGGTGAGGGGTAGGCCCACCGCGGTCATGGGAAAAAACGCTTACTTCCTGGCGACGATAACTGCCCGCATCGGCGCCGGCAGCCCTTCAATGGTTTTGCTGTGGTCCTCGGGATCAAGAAAATCACTCAGCGACTGATACTTCATCCACTCGGTCCCGCGCTGTTCCTCAACCGTGGTCGTGCTGACATCCACGCAACGAATATCGCTGAAACCCGCCCGTCGCAGCCACAATTCCAGCGCCGGCACCGACGGCAAAAACCACACGTTGCGCATCTGCGCGTAGCGATCTTCCGGCACCAGCACCTGATGCTTGTCGCCTTCGACCACGAGGGTTTCCAGCACCAGTTCGCCGCCCTTGACCAGGCAATCCTTCAGCGCCAGCAAATGCTCGATCGGCGAGCGACGGTGGTAGAACACGCCCATGGAAAATACTGTGTCGAAGCCTTCCAGATTCGGCGGCAGGTCTTCAAACGGGAACGGCAGGTGCCAGGCATTCGGCTCGGACAAGTAACGCTGCACCGCCTGGAACTGGCAGAAGAACAACCAGTTCGGGTCGACCCCGATCACGCTGTCGGCGCCGGCGCCGAGCATGCGCCACATGTAGTAGCCGTTGCCGCAGCCGACATCGAGGATGCGTTTGCCCTTCAGGTCGAGGTGCGGGGAGACCCGCGACCACTTCCAGTCCGAGCGCCATTCGGTGTCGACATGCACACCGAACAGGTCGAACGGCCCTTTGCGCCACGGCGAGAGGCCCATCAGCGCGGTGCGCATCTGTGCGCGGGTGTCGTCGTCGCAATCGGTGTCGAGTTTCAGGCCGTTGAGCAGGTCGACTTCGCTTGGCTGGATCTTCGGCAAGGCGTCCAGCGCACTTTGCCAGCGCTCCAGATCGCCGTGGCCTTTGTCCATTTTCTTGTCGAGTTGCGCTTGCAGGGTGTTGGCCCATTCGGCCAGCGGAGTACCGGCCAGACGCCGGGCGAGGGGGGACAGATCAATCATGGCAAGGCAATCAACGAGGCAAAGTTAAGACACTGGAACCACGGCACGACTTTCGAGAACCCGGCGGCCAGCAGGCGTTCGCGGTGTTCTTCGAGGCTGTCGGGCTTCATGACGTTTTCGATGGCGCTGCGCTTCTGGGCGATTTCCAGTTCGCTGTAGCCGTTGGCGCGTTTGAACGCTACGTGCAGGTCGGTGAGAAGGGCGTGTTCTTCGGCATCGTTGAAGCGCAGCTTTTCCGAGAGAATCAGCGCGCCGCCGGGCAACAACGATTGGCGAATCCGCGAGAGCAATTCAGTGCGCTGATCCGGGGCGATGAATTGCAGGGTGAAGTTCAGCGCGACTACGGAGGCGGGCTCAAATTGCAGCGCGAGGATATCGCCCTCAATTACCTCGACCGGCAGCAGTTCCTGAAACATCGAATCCTGACCATTGAGATACTCGCGGCAACGCTCGACCATCGCCGCCGAGTTATCCACAGCAATAACCCGGCAGCCGTCGGTGCGCACATGACGGCGCAGGGCTTGAGTCACTGCGCCGAGCGACGAGCCGAGGTCGTAGAGCACGCTGTTCGGCTGGGCGAATTGCGCCGCGAGCACGCCGAGGTTTTCGACGATGGTCGGGTAACCCGGCACCGAGCGCTTGATCATGTCCGGGAACACCCGCACCACGTCTTCATTGAAGGCGAAGTCAGGCACCTGGGCCAAAGGCTGGGCGAATAGGCGATCGGGTTCTTTGCTCACGGCGGCGTCCGGCGGTGTCGGTGGAAAAGGCCGGCATTTTAGCCAAAGTGGCGCGGGGATGCTTGGGTTGTCTGATAAAGCACCGAACCGGGTGTAATTCTCGCCGTCTGGGATATGGCTTTCGCGAGCAGGCTCGCTCCCACAGGGGGGGCGCGGTGATCTGTCGGAGCGAGCCTGCTCGCGAAGAAGCTGCAGTCAGTTCACCGAAATGGCGCAGTCGAAGGTCTCAACAGGCAGCACTTCCGGTGCCCACGGTTGTTGCGAGGTCAGGCGCAAACGCCCGGTGCCTGCTGCAAAGGCCTGGAAGCGCCAGGTCGAAACCCCCGCTGCGCCAACCACGCCGGCATCTTCCGGATTGCTGTAAACCTCGGGGCTGAGGGCGCGCAACACGCCGCCAGCTGAATCCTGAATCGCCCAGCGGTAGCCGGTGGTCGGGTTGCTTGGCAGGCTGATGATCAGGTTTTGCCCGACGTTGAGCCGCACGGGACATTCGCTTTGTTTTTCCACAGTCACGTTGTGTTTCGGTTGCGTGGCGCAGGCCGCCAGCAAGGAAAGGGCGAGGGGGAAAAACAGGCGAATGGGGGACATGAGGTCAGCAGCTCCGGCGGTTACGACGAACGGCGAGCATAACTGAAGATGGGACAAAGTGTGACGGTCAGGGAGTTCCGTGTTGGCAGCACTGAAGCCATCGCTGGCAAGCCAGCTCCCACAGGTTTCTCGGTTGACCACAAGATTTGTGGGCACATTGAACATTGTGGGAGCTGGCTTGCCAGCGATAGCGGTACATCAGGCACTACATGATTGTCAGAAGAGCACCTTCGCCACATCCGCAAACCGCTTGGCAAAGTGCACGGTTATCCCTTCCTTCAGATAATCCGGCAATTCCTCAAAGTTACCCCGGTTCGGTTCCGGCAGAATCAATTCGAAAATCTTCTGCCGGCGCGCTGCGATGACCTTTTCGCGCACGCCGCCGATCGGCAATACATGCCCGGTCAGGGTCAGTTCGCCAGTCATCGCCACGCCTTTTTTCGGCGGTTGATTGCGTGCGAGCGAGAGCAGGGCGCTGGCCATGGTCACGCCAGCGCTCGGGCCGTCCTTCGGTGTTGCGCCTTCCGGTACGTGCAGGTGGACGAAGGCTTCGTCGAAGAACTTCGCATCACCACCAAATTGCTTGAGGTGCGAGCTGACGTAGCTGTAGGCGATCTCCGCCGATTCCTTCATCACATCGCCCAATTGCCCGGTGAGCTTGAAGCCCCGGTTGAGCGTATGAATCCGCGTGGCCTCGATCGGCAAGGTCGCGCCGCCCATGCTGGTCCAGGCCAGACCGGTAATCACGCCGGTGCCGGACAGCACTTGCTCATTGCGGAACACCGGATGGCCCAGCGAGGCTTCGAGGTCTTTCGGCCCGAGTTTGATCACCGCTTTCGGATCGTCGATCAGCTTCATCACCGCTTTGCGCACCAGTTTGCCCATCTGCTTTTCCAGCTGCCGCACGCCGGCTTCGCGGGCATAGCCATCGATCAGTGCTTTGAGCGCGCTGTCGCTGATGCTCAGGCTGCCTTTCGATACGCCGGCCTTTTCCAGCAGTTTCGGCCACAGGTGACGCTTGGCGATGGCGACTTTTTCTTCGGTGATGTAGCCGGACAGGCGAATCACTTCCATCCGGTCCAGCAGTGGGCCGGGAATTGAATCCAGGGTATTGGCGGTGCAGACGAACAGGACTTTCGACAAGTCCATGCGCAGGTCGAGGTAGTGGTCGAGGAATTCAACGTTCTGCTCAGGATCGAGAGTTTCCAGCAGCGCCGAGGCCGGGTCGCCCTGGTAGCTCTGGCCCATCTTGTCGATTTCGTCGAGCATGATCACCGGGTTCATCACTTCGACGTCTTTCAACGCCTGCACCAGTTTGCCCGGTTGGGCGCCGATGTAGGTGCGGCGGTGGCCCTTGATTTCGGCTTCATCGCGCATGCCGCCGACGCTGAAGCGATAGAACGGCCGCCCGAGGGATTCGGCGATGGATTTGCCGACGCTGGTTTTACCCACGCCCGGTGGGCCGACCAGCAACACGATCGAGCCGCTGATCTCGCCTTTGTACGCACCGACGGCGAGGAATTCGAGGATGCGATCCTTGATGTCGTCCAGACCCGCATGGTGCTTGTCGAGGATTTTGCGTGCGTGCTTGAGGTCGAGTTTGTCCTCGCCGTACACGCCCCACGGCACCGATGTTGCCCAGTCCAGATAATTGCGCGTGACGGCGTATTCCGGCGAGCCGGTTTCGAGGATCGACAGTTTGTGGGTTTCTTCCTCGAGGCGCTTCTGCACTTGCGCCGGCAGGGTTTTGCCTTCGAGGCGCTGCTGGAACTGTTCGAGGTCGGCGCTGCGGTCGTCCTTGGTCAGGCCGAGTTCCTGCTGGATGACCTTGAGTTGCTCCTTGAGGAAGAACTCACGCTGATGCTCGCCGATCTTGCGGTTGACTTCGGCGGAAATTTCTTTCTGCAGGCGCGCGACTTCGACTTCCTTGCGCAGCATCGGCAGGACTTTTTCCATGCGCTTGAGCATCGGCACGCAGTCGAGCACTTCTTGCAGCTCGGGGCCGGTGGCGGAGGTCAGCGCGGCGGCGAAGTCGGTCAGCGGCGACGGGTCGTTGGGGCTGAAGCGGTTGAGGTAGTTCTTCAGCTCTTCGCTGTACAGCGGGTTGAGCGGCAACAATTCCTTGATCGCATTGATCAGCGCCATGCCGTAGGCCTTGACCTCGTCGGTCGGCTCGGTGGGCTGGTGCGGGTATTCGACTTCGACCAGGTACGGCGGGCGATGGTGCTTGAGCCAGGTCTTGATGCGCACGCGGCTCAGGCCCTGGGCGACGAATTGCAGTTTGCCGTTTTCGCGGCTGGCGTGGTGCACCTTGACCAGCGTGCCGTATTCGGGGAGGGCGCCGGTGTCGAAGTGGCGCGGGTCTTCCTGGGGCGTGTCCATGAAGAACAGGGCCAGGGAGTGGTGTTCGGATTTGCTGACCAGTTCGAGGGTTTCGGCCCACGGTTCTTCGTTGACGATGACCGGCAGGACCTGGGCCGGGAAGAACGGACGGTTGTGGATCGGAATGATGTAGACCTTGTCCGGCAGGTTTTGCCCGGGCAGCGCCAGGCCGGTGCCGGAAGAGGTGTGTTCGATGTGGTCGGTTTCGTAATCGTCGTGGTTGTCCGGGCGATCTTGCTGGTCGGTCATGGGGCACCTGCGCAATGGGGTATGGGGTGTTAGATGGGGCAGGGGTGGGGTGGTTTCAATGGGACGGGTGTGTTTCTGCGTGTGTGTTCAGGTTTGCAAAGTTTTTGACCTTGTTAACCTTGGCGGCCGTTGGGCCGGTGGCAAGATCCTTCAGGTCGGCACGGATGCCTAGTGGAATCTAACAATGTCTGTGCATAACTAGCGAAAAACGCGAGTGTTGGTTAGCTTTAACTATTAAATGGAGTTTTGATGGGTTCCGTTCGGCTTATTTCGAACTGGCCTTGAGCCCCTGTAATTTCTGACAGTAGACAACTGACTCAATCGGCCGAAGATTGCGGTTCAATCTCGAACGACAGAGAGGTGTTCGAGAATTTACCAACGTCAAGGAATCGAACCATGAGTCATACCGATACGAAATACAGGGATTTCATCATTCGCGAATATTCTTCCGACACGCCGGGTTTGCGTTTCCAGGTGATCTACAGCGAAACGGATAAGAGTTTGTTGCTGGAAACCCGCAAGCATGCCGAGCAACTGATCATCGATCGATTGCAACGGATGGCAAATGGAGGAAAAGCCTTTTGATTCTGTCGGGTCACGCTGACGACAAGCGTTCGAAGGTTGCGATCTTTTGATTTTTTCTTGAAAGCACCGAATTGCCCAAGGCGAAGTGGACAGACTTCATTGATGCCATACACCTTGGTGCGAATGGAGCATGTTGGGCACGCCTCCATGCAAAAAGGCGCCACCCCTCACAGGGTGGCGCCTTCTTTTTTTACCGCCGCTACCGCTTATTCCGGCAGTTTGTACGCAATGATGTAGTCACCCATCTTGGTGCCCAGCGAGCCGTGACCGCCAACAACGAGCAGCACGTATTGCTTGCCGTCCTTGCCGGTGTAGGTCATCGGAGTCGCTTGGCCGCCTGCTGGCAGGCGCGATTTCCACAGTTCTTTACCGGTATTCACGTCATAGGCGCGCAGGTACTGGTCAAGGGTGCCGCTGAGGAAGCCGACGCCGCCGGCGGTGACCATCGAACCGCCCATGCTCGGTACGCCGAGGGTGAAGCCGATCGGGATTGGCGAGCTGTCGCGGCTGGTGCCGTTCTTGCGTTTCCACACGACTTTGCCGGTGGTCAGGTCGATACCGGCGACGTAGCCCCAGGCCGGGGCCTGGCACGGTACGCCCAGTGGCGACATGAACGGGTGCATGATCACCGCGTATGGCGCGCCAGTGTTTGGCTGCACGCCCGAGGTTTCGCTCTCGCGCTTGCTGCCGGCTTCGACTTGCTCGCGTGGCACCATTTTCGAGACGAAGGCCATGTAGTTCGGGCTGGTGAACAGCAGTTGGCGAACCGGGTCGACCGAGACGCCGCCCCAGTTGAACACGCCGACGTTACCCGGATAGATCAGGCTGCCCTGTTCCGATGGCGGGGTGTACTGACCTTCGTAACGCAGTTCCTTGAACTGGATGCGGCACAGCATCTGGTCGAACGGGCTGGCGCCCCACATGGCTTTTTCGGTCAGTTCCGGGGCCAGCAGGTTGAGGTCCGAACGGGCCTGGGTCGGTGCGGTGTGGTCGCCTTTCACGGCGCCTTGCGGAACCGGGATTTCCTTGATCGGAATGATCGGCGTGCCGTCACGACGGTCGAGGACGTACAGGCTGCCCTGTTTGGTCGGGGCGATCAGCGCAGGTTTCACGCCGTCAGCGGTTTTCATGTCGAGCAGGGTTGGCTGGCTGCCCACGTCCATGTCCCACAGGTCGTGGTGGGTGAACTGGTAGTTCCAGCGCACTTTACCGGTGGCCAGGTCCAACGCGACGAGGCCGGCGCTGAATTTCTCGGCGCCCGGGGTGCGGTTGCCGCCCCATTGGTCAGGGGTCTGGTTGCCCAGTGGCAGGTAGACCATGCCGAGTTTTTCATCGACGCTGGCCAGCGACCACATGTTCGCCGAGTTGCGGCTGTAGGTTTCGCCCGGGGCCAGAGGCTCGGTGGCGTCCGGCTTGTCGCTGTCCCAGTTCCACACCAGGTGACCGTCGCGCACGTCGAAGGCGCGGATCACGCCCGATGGCTCATTGGTCGATTCGTTGTCGGTAACGTGACCGCCCATGATCACCAGATCACGGGTAATCGCCGCTGGCGAGGTGGAGTAGTAGCCGCCAGCGGTGAACGGGCCGATGCCTTGGGTCAGGTCGACCACGCCGTTGGTGCCGAAGCCTTCGCAGATCTTGCCGGTGTCGGCGTTCAGTGCGATCAGGCGGGCATCAGCAGTTGGCAGGTACAGGCGACGCGGGCAGGCCTGAGCAACGGCCTGGCCGGCTTCAGAGATGACAGCGGAACCGGCATTTTCAGACTTGGCATAGGCGGCTTCGTCGTAGTACGACACGCCACGGCAAGTCATGTGGGCGAAGCCCTTGAAGCCGACCGGGCTCTTGATCTGTGGATCGAAGCGCCAGATTTCCTTGCCGGTGTCCGGGTCCAGTGCCAGCACTTTGCTGTGCGCGGTGCAGGCGTAGACCATGCCGTTGGCTTTGAGCGGGGTGTTTTCGTTGGTCAGCTCGACCGGGTCATCCGCAGTTGGCAGGTCGCCGGTCTGGATGCGCCAGGCTTCTTGCAGCTTGCCGACATTTTCCGGGGTGATCTGCTTGAGCGGCGAGTAGCGGTCACCGAACTCGGTGCGACCGTACGCTTGCCAGTCGCCATCCGGCATGGCCGGTGCGGTGCTGGTCATGTCGGCGGTGTCGCGGCCCAGTTCGCCGAAGGTTTCGCCCGGGTGGGTGAAGAGGCTGGCCAGAGCGGTAACGCCGGCCAGGATCACAGCGACGGTCAGGCCGCCAGTGCCGATTTTCGCCGGGCCGTTGAGCAGCAGCGGACGACGGAACCACGGCAGCAGCATCACGAAACCGAGGACAAACCACAGCGCCAGACGCGGCACCAGTTGCCACCAGTCCAGACCGACTTCCCACAATGCCCAGACAGTGCTGGCAAACAGCACGATGGCGTACAGGCCCAGTGCCGCGCGGCGGCGCATCAGCAGCAGAATGCCGCTCAGCGCGATGCCGATACCGGCCAGCAGATAGTAAAGCGAGCCGCCGAGCATGCTCAGCTTGACTCCCCCGGCCAGCATGGCCAGGCCCATCAGTAGAAGCAGGATGCCGAGCAGGCCCGGTAGCAGACGGCCCCGACTCGAAGCACTTTCGGTGCTCATAGTGTGATTCTCCGTGACGTTTATGTAGTCCCGCGCTGTAGTCACTTTAGATGACGATCTGGCGCAGGCATGGTTCAGATAAAAACTTGTTCGGCTAACGAAATGCATTCCTGTGGGAGCGAGCCTGCTCGCGAAAGCGGTGTATCAGGCAACACTGCAGCGACTGACAGGCCGCATTCGCGAGCAGGCTCGCTCCCACAGGGGCTAACTGTGATCTTTAGAACGACGACTGGATCTTGATCCCGCCGATCAGGGCGTCGTCGACGTCGTTCACGCCACCGGGGTGGCGGATGTATTGCAGGTTGGGGCGCACGGTCAGCCAGTTGGCCACGTGCACGCCGTAATACAGCTCGGCGCTGTATTCGGTGTCCTGCGGTGGCAGGAACGCCGGATTGTCGTAGTCGTAGACGGCGTTGGCGCGGTTGCTCGCCTCGGCGTTCTTGCGATAGGCCGGGTTGACGTGCACACGAGCGAGGGCAAAACCGATGTCGTCCTTGGCGCGGGCATCGAACGGGCCTTTGTAGGTCAGGCCGGCCTGCACGTAGTTGTCGATGGCGTTGGTTTTCTTGTCATGCATCGTCGCGTTGGCGAACAGGCTCAAACCGCGCGAGTGGTCGCTGGCGATACTGGTCACCTGTTGCTGCACGCCCAGCCATACGCCGTGCTTGCTCGAGGCACTGCGATAGGCTTCGCCGCTCAGCGCTGCCGGTTGGTCATTGCGGTCTTTATAGACGTCAGAGGCCTTGGCATTGCTGTAGTAATAACCGGCGCGGTATTCGCCCGGCAGACCGTTGAGCTTCGGCGTCCACACCAGTTCGACCGGCAGGATCGCGCCTTGCGTGCCGCTGCCGCTGAGTTTGAAGCCGTTGCCGCGATCGAGGTTCGACGGGTTCTGCTCGTAGGCGCCGACCTGCGCGTACAGCTCGGGCGTCAGGTGATATTTGACCCGCAGCGCCCATTGGCTGACCGGCCAGTTGTACCAGATGCCGCCGACCCAGTTGCCGACCTGCGAGCCGCAGAAGGCCAGGTTCTGGAAGTCGCAAGGGAAGCTGTTGAAGTCTTCGCCTTCGCCGAAGCGGCCGACCTTGATATCGAGCTTCTGATCGAAGAATTTCTGCTGATACCACATCTGCGTCAGGCGAGTGGTCTGGCCACGACCCCAGACTTCCTGGGCGGAAGTGAATCCGCCAACGCGCGGGTCGTTGATGCGGTCGTTGCTGATGTTGTTGCCACTGCGCTTGGTGATGGTCAGCTGAAATTCAGCGTCGTTCCAACCGAGGATCTTTTGCAGATCCAGATGGGTACCGAGGCCGAACTGGTCGCTGTAGCGCGCAGTGCGGTCGTGGTCATAGCCGCCATGCAGGTTGCTGCCCATTTCGCCGGTGTAATCGAGTTTGAAGTCGTAGCCTTTTTCCGCAAGTTCCGTGCGCGTGCCGTTCCAGTCACCGAGCATGTACGGTGATTCACTGTCGAAGGCCGGCGCCGCGTGGGCGCAAGTGGCAAGGCCGAGGGCGGTGCAGCCGCCAAGGGTGCGCAGGGCAGAGATAGCGCTGTCTCGGGAGAAGGAAAAGTCAGGCATGAAGAAGTCTTTTTTTGATGTTTTCAGGTGCAGGCCGAGCGCTTCAGATTGTCGCAGGCAGTGAAGCGTTTCAGCGGAAGGGCGGCAGGATAATGATCTGTAACAAATTGAGAAAGCGCTTTTGCAGACATGCAGCGTTTCGGATTCGGTAACAGTGCGGCAAACGGGCGCATTGTGAGTCGGGCCACAGCCTGCGATCTTCCCGGGTTGGCCTACATTTGCAGGAAGGCCTTCCACCTGCTCTGCCCCTCGGCTAAGGTGCGCGGCTTCTGCATATCACTTCGCCCAAAGGCCCGGCATGAACGAACAATCCCCCGATCCGCTGCACGGCGTGACCCTCGAACAGATCCTCAATGCACTGGTGACTCACTACGAGTGGTCGGGGCTGGCCGAGCGTATCGACATCCGTTGCTTCAAGAGCGATCCGAGCATCAAGTCGAGCCTGACCTTCCTGCGTAAAACCCCGTGGGCGCGGGAAAAGGTCGAGCGCCTGTACGTTAAGCTGATGCGCACCAAGCGACCGCTCTGAGATGGACAGCGCGAGGCGCCGACGCCTGATCACCGGCCTGGCCGTGTTGGGCTGGGCCGGATTGACGATTCAGCTGTACCTCATCTTCTTCGCACGATTGAGCATCGGCGCCAGCCTGCTGGGCGGGCTGGTGAGTTTTTTCAGCTACTTCACCATATTGACCAACACCTTGGTGGCGACGGTGTTGACCTGCGCGGTCACCGAGCGCGAATCCGCCGCACGGCGCTGGTTTCTGCAACCGTGGGTCAGCAGTGGAATCGCGGTGAGTATCGCCGTCGTCGGTCTGGCCTACAGCATTCTGTTACGGCATTTGTGGCACCCCGAAGGCTGGCAGTTTGTTGCCGATGAGTTGCTCCACGACGTCATGCCATTGCTGTTTCTCGGCTATTGGTGGCGCTGCGTCCCCAAAGGCACGTTGCGCCTGTGGCATCTGCCGCTGTGGCTGATCTATCCGCTGGTGTACTTCATCTATGCCTTGCTGCGCGGGCATCTGCTCGGCGCCTATGCGTACCCGTTCATTGATGTGGCGGTGTTGGGTTATCCACAGGTGCTGGCGAATGCCGGGGGGATATTGGTGGGGTTTGTGTTGGTGGGGGTGCTGATTATCGGCCTCGACCGCAAATTGTCCGCACGAAGTTGAGATCCAGTGTGGGAGCGAGCCTGCTCGCGAATGCGGTGCGTCAGCCAGCAAATCTTTCGACTGTGCCGATGCCTTCGCGAGCAGGCTCGCTCCCACAAGGGTGATATGGGTCAGGAAGAGATCACTCCTCCTCAGAGCCCTCGGCGCGCCAGTAGCCGACCGCCTTGATGAACTGTTCATCGAGCCCATGCTCATCGATCAGTACCCGGCGGATCTGCCGTGAGACCTTGGTTTCGGTCGCCACCCATGCGTACAGATTGCCCTTGGGCACCTGCAATTGCTTGACGGTAGCCAGCAGGTTGTCCTTGCCGCCTTCGCGCAGCACCCAGATCACATTGAACGGCGCTGCGCTTTCCAGCACTTGCTGCTCAGCGCCGTTTTCCACTTCGATCACCACCAGCGCCTTGCGATTCGCCGCGAGGTGTTCGAGGCGGCGGGCGATGGCGGGGAGGGCGGTTTCGTCGCCGATCAGCAGATAGCTGTCAAAGATGTCCGGCACGATCATCGACCCGCGTGGCCCGCCGATGTGCAGGAACTGCCCCGGTTGTGCCTGCTCGGCCCAGGTCGAGGCGGGGCCGTCGCCGTGCAGGACGAAATCGATGTCCAGCTCCATTTTTTCCAGGTCGTAACGACGTGGGGTGTAGTCGCGCATCTCGGGCATCGGCCCGTTGTCCTTGCCGGCGCCCAGTTGCATCGTCTCCAGCGCCGCCGCTTGTTCGGCGTTCTGCGGGAACAGCAGTTTGACGTGATCGTCCGTGCCCAGGCTGATGAACCCGGCCAGTTCCGGCCCGCCGAGGGTGATGCGGCGCATGCGTGGGGTCAGGTCGGTGACGCGCAGCACTTCAAGCTTGCGCCGTTTGATTTCGTGCATCACGCGGTGAATGGTTTGAGTATCGACTGCAGTCATTCGGCTTTCTCCGTGGCAGGTTGAACGGCAGGGCCGTCGACGATGGCTTTGGCGGTGTCGTTGAGCAGGTCGCGCACGCGCAGGATTTCCTCGGCGCTCCAGCGCCCGTGGTGCAGCTGCAAGGCATGGCGCAGGTTGTGCACCGCTTCGTGGATTTCCGGCGGACGATCATGGCCGCGCAGCGAGCGCTTGCTGACGTCAATGCGCATGCGTACGCCGTCGAGCGCCACCGCTTGTTCACTTAAAGACAAACGACCGGCGTCGGTGACGCTGTAACGCTTTTTGCCGGCCTCGGCATCACCGGCAATCAAATCGCTCTCTTCCAGAAAGGTCAGGGTCGGGTAGATCACCCCGGGGCTCGGGCTGTAAGCGCCATCGAACATGCCTTCGATCTGGCGGATCAGGTCGTAGCCGTGGCAGGGCTGCTCGGCGATCAGCGCCAGCAACAGCAATTTCAAGTCGCCGGGGGCAAAAACTCGCGGGCCGCGACCGCCGCGTTCGCGACCGGGGCGTTTCTCGAAGCCGTCGCGGCCATCGCCGTGCTCGCGATGGGGGGAATGATGGTCTCTCATTTCGCTTCTCTCTCGTCGTATTTAGATACAACTTAAGATATATCTTAAGGGTTGCGCAAGACGTTTTTGGCCTTGTCCTGAGCTTGACGGACGAGCGGTCAAAGCGAAAAAGAGCCGGAAAAAGTTTTTTGATCAATAAATCAAAGCGGTGACCGTAAAGTTAAAGTTATCGCTCTAGTTGTACTTGAGTATATGTTCTAATTCCTCGCAAGTTGCCGCGTTAAAGCGGCTAAGTTGCTGTATGGTTTTTTGCCTGTAACTGTGTGTAGGGCGCAACTTACAGCGAATGTTGCAAGTATCTGTTTTTTGTTCTTTTTTCTGGCGGGGTGTGAGGTTGTTTAACTACGAGTTTGTCGGAAGTTGCCTGCTTACATTCCAGAGGCAACAGCCGATGATGCCCGCCATTGAAAGTTCAAGTTGCTCTGGCGGTCGATGAGCAAATGGTTTGTGAACTTTCAATGACACCCCCTATATAAAGCAAACAGGTACTGAACGATGTTCAAGAAAATCGCAATCGCTGCTCCACTGGCTCTTCTGGCAATGTCCTCCACTGCCTTCGCTGCGGGCGAAGCGTCGCACTCCATCAGCCTGATCGCTCATGTGCCAACCAACGGTTTCTATGTGGTGCCGACTGATCCGGATCTGGTCAACAAAGACCAGGACATGAGCTATCAGCCGACCACCGGCAAGATGGCCGACGTCAACGGTTTCTTCGATGTGCGCAATAACAACGGTTCGGTTCACGCCAGCCTGGAAAGCCTGCCGAAACTGGTTGCCGGCAATACCTCGATCGACCTGCAGGTCATGCTCAACAACAAGGAACTGACCCTGACCCCGCAAATGGTCGTCGGTGAATCCGAGTCGGATGTGAACTACCGCGCCCCGCTGAAAATCTCCGCCAAAGGCAGCAACTTCCAGCCGGGTGACTACACCGGTTCCGTGGCGATGATCTTCGACGCCGTGCCACCGGTTGGCGGCAACTGATCGACTGATCAGGTCCAAAACGCTCGCTTTTCAGCAGTGGCGTCAACCGACGGGGCAGGCAGTGATGTTTGCCCCGACGGATTTTCATTGTCAGTCAATCAGAGTACGAGTTCATGTTCCCGATGACACCCATCGCGGCTGCGCTTGCGCTGTTGTTTTGTGCCAGCGCAGCCGTCGCATCCAACACCGCCGGTACGACGCCACGCAGTTTGCTGGCGCAGGCCAAAGGCTTGCCAGCGGATTTCGAGGAGCATTTCTTTGATGTGCCTCTGGCGGTGCGGGTCGAAGTCGACCAACAGCCGTTGGGTGAGGCCATGGTGGTGTTGTCCCGCGATGATCGCATCACCCTTCTCGAATTCACCGACACCAGCGAAAACCGCTTCGGCCCCGCTGAACGGGAAAAATGGGCAAGCTACCTCAAACCCGGCGTGCCATTAGGTGCGTGCAGCGGTTCCTGCCCCGACCAGTTTCTCGCGGTGCATTACAACCTGGAAAGTTCGCTGGTATCGATCGTCACCGAAAACGCCGAACGCGACCTTCAAGCCAAGCGTTATTACGAGCAACCGAGCGGCGGTAGCAGCGGCCTGATGGTGCGCAACCAGCTCAACCTCAACGGTGGCCAGGATCAGGACCTCGGCGGACGCTTTGGCCTGGAAGCCAGTTCAAGCCTGGGCAACTGGAGCCAGACGCTGAATCTGCAATTGGCCCGGCTTGGTGGCCCCGACGACAAGCTCTACCACGCCGTGCACGAGCTGCACACCCAGCGCGAACTGCAAGGCAGTTTCTTGCGCCTGGGTTATTTCACCCCCAATTCCGAAGGGCTGACGCGCCAGCCGCGCACGTTTGGCACCAGCCCCGATACGGCGGTCGGCCTCATGTACGGCAGCTCCGACAGCCTCGCGATCAACAGCCCGATGCCCAGCGTTTACCCGATCTACGTGACAGCCAACCGGCAGGGTTCGGTGGAGATCTGGCGCGACGGTCTGTTGATCAATACCCAATCGGTGCCGGCCGGTTTGCAGACCCTCGACACCCGGCCGCTGCCCGGCGGTATTTATGAAGTGGAAGTGCGCCTGATCGAAGACGGCCAGATCACCTCCACCACCCAGGAGTTGGTGTACAAGCCCAGCAACTGGCGCAACCTTGACGAACGCTGGCGCTACAACGTGTTTGCCGGTGAAGAAAGCAAACTGCTGAGCAACTGGGACACGCAATCGAGCGGCAGTCCCACCGCCGGTGCGGCGGTCAATTACCTGCTGCACCCACGGGTGATTGTCGGCGCGTCGGCGCGGCAGATCCGCGAAAAACTGCAATACGGTACTTCCATCGACTGGACCCTGGCCAACCACGTCAGCCTGTATGCCAATGTCTACAAGACCGAGGATTACGGCACCGGTCTGGACCTGCAAAGCCTCTACAACTATGGCGCGGGCAGTCTGGTGATCAGCCACAACCGCAGCTGGCTCGACACCACCAACACCTACGACACGCTGCCGGACGGCACGCGCGTTCGCCCACGTAACGTGTTTGTCGGCCAGACCAGCAATTCGTCGCTGGCGCTCAACCATCGGCTGAGCAGCAAGAGTTCGGTCAATGCCCGGGTCTCGCACAGCGAAGGCAATGTCGAAGGCGTGGGCGTGGATCTGGGCTGGACCCAGCGCGCCGTATTGCTGGGCAGTGATGCCAGTTGGCGCCTGTCGGTCTTTGATCGCCCGGGCAGTTTCAGCAGTGGCGATGCGCGCAATCGCGGCGTCGATCTGAGCATCAACCTGGCGTTGGGCGCTCCCGGTCAGCAGCTCACCGGCAGCATCGGTTCACGCACGGCCCGCGACGGCAAACGCGACAACAATGCTTCGCTCGGCTGGCGCAAGGATTTCAAGGATCACGTGCTGCAAAGCGTCTCGGTGACGGCGCTTACCGACACTTACGGCCTGGGCATGTCGAGCCTGACCAATTTCCGCACCGACGCGGTAAACGGCGACGCCTTCGTCCAGCGCTCTTCCTACAACGGCAACTTCACTGGCGGGCTCAACCTCGACAGCACACTGGTGGTCGGCGGCGAAAAGATGCTGCTGACCAGCCAGAGCGACGTGCGCGGTGCCGGAATGATCGTCGATGTCGAGTCGGATATCGACGACATCGTCCTGCGGGCCGACGACTACAGCGGCGGCGGTGCCGCGCTGAAGCCGGGGCGCAATTTCATTCCGATCACCGCTTATCAGAACAGCTCGGTGAGCTTCGACTTCGAAGGCAACACCGTACCGGCCGCCACCATCGAACCGGCGCGAACCCGCTATCACCTGAACAAGGGCGGCATCGAGTATCGCAAGGTTCGCGTGATGAAAACCCTCACCGTGCTCGGTCGCCTGGTCGATGCAAGCGGGCGGCCGCTCAAGGGCCACCACGTGATCAACCACGCCAGCCGTGGCGTGACCGAAGTCGACGGTTTCTTCTCGATGGAAATGAACGCCGGTTCACCCACCCTGGAAGTGCGCCAGGGCAACCAGTTGCTGTGCCAGTTCCGCTTGAACGAGGCCGACCACCGCAGCGAAAACGACGTGTTGATGATCGGCGATCTGCGTTGCACCCCAGACACCCTCGCCGACGTCACTACCACCGAAATGAAGGCAGGCTGAGCATATGAAAATCTTCCAGGCAGGCTGCGCGCTGACGCTGGCGTTGGCCATGTCCACCGCCCATGGGTTCAATCAGGAAATCCGTGCGACGTTTCAGCCTGACCCGACGCAGCCAGGCAAGAATCTGTTCGTGAACAAAACCCCCAACACCGGCTACTGCGCAAGCTACCCGGCGCAATGCGCCGACCACAACATTTTCAGCATCGAGATGCCTGTACGGTTCGACTCCACACGCTTCATCTCACGCGGTGAACCGATGCTGGTGAAAGCCCCGGCCGACTGGCGACAATTGACAGTTACCAATATGCAAACGCAGGAAACCGAAACCGTCGAAGTGCGCATCATCGGTATCGGCTCCACGTACATTCTGGGCGATTCCGCGACCAGCATCACCGGCGTGTCAGACGTGGCTGAAGCGCATGACAAATTATGGGACTCCAGCGGTTGGGTTTATGTGCCGGAACCCTGCCGTTACAGCGGTGTGGCGTCCTACGGTACGCACAGTTATCGCTTCTTCTGGAAGACCCCGGTGCAAGCTGGCTGCTCCAAAAATGTCGCTTACCGTCTCCCGTCAATAGCTTTCGACAAGATGGATTTTGCTTATGAATTAAGGACTCCCAATCCGTTGGGCATGTCTACCGGGCAATATACCGGCTCGGTTACTTACACCTTGGGAGGCGGCCGCGATTTTGTTCTGGGCGGCCTCTTGCTGCAGCCCGACGACCCCACGCTGACCCTGGATTTCGTCCTCGACGTGCAACACACCCTCAAGGTCGACCTGCCCCCCGGCGGCACTCGGGTCACGCTTGAGCCCGTAGGTGGCTGGGAGCCATGGATCAACAGCGGCCGCAAACCCACGCGGATATTTGCCGACCAGGTCTTCTACATTTCGGCCTCATCGCGTTTCAAGGTCATGATGTTGTGCAATTCCTACGGCGGAAACGTCTGCAACCTGGGTAGCCCGAAGGGCGATACGGCCCCGGTTCATGTCTCGATGAGTTTGCCTTCGGGCATCAGCGGCCCCGGCGGCGGTCCGGTTAACCGGATTTCCCTGGATTTCAATCGCTGGTCAGCGCCGTTTCAGCCTGGCGTGTATGTCGAGCGCAAGCCTGGATATCTTCATTTTGATATGACATCGAAAGACATCGACTTCCTGCTCAGGCCGGGCAAGAACGACCGTTTGCGCGGCAACGTCACCATTATCTGGGATTCGGAAGTATGAGCGTCCTGGTCCGCTTTCACTCAACGTTCATGGAGTTCAACACGATGAACCGTGGTCTTTTGCTGGGCCTGCTCAGCGTTTTTTGCCTGACGGCGCAGGCCGGGCCGCAGATCAATGTCGGCACCGTTTACGACTATCTGGAAGCCGACAAGAGCACCTATCTCAAACGGGTTTTCAACAGCGGCGACGCCACCGCATTCGTCAAGATCAATGTGCTCGAAATCGTTTACGACGACGCCGGCACGCCCAAGGAAATTGCTGTCGAGAACGCCGCCGATGGCGCCTCGCGCAACGGCCTGATGGCCAGCCCGGCGCGGCTGATCGTCCCGGCGCAAGGCATGCAGGGCACACGCTTGCTGTACATGGGCGAACGGGATCGAGAACGCTATTTCCGCGTGCGCTTCGTGCCCGTGGTGCCGGAAAAGGAAGACGATTTTGTCGTCACCGGTGAAGAGCGGGAGGATTACAAAAAGTCGCTGTCGGCCGGCGTCAACGTCATGACCGGGTTTGGCACGATCTTCTTTGTCCGCCCCAGGGACGCGCGTTACGCCACGGCGATCAACGAAACCGAGAGTCGCTACGAACTGCGCAACAACGGCAATACCGTGGTGATCGTCGATGAGTTCAAGAGCTGTTCGCTCAGCAAGGAAAGCGATTGCGGGGCGACCACCAAACACCATGTGCTGGCGGGCAAGTCCTTTGCCTTCAACAAGGAAAAGGGCCGTGAGTACCGCTTCTTTCTGATCGAAGGCAGCGACAAGAAAACCATGAAAGTCGCCAGCCGCTAGGCCGGTTTTCCATTCACGCATCAGGTAGCCAACATGATCAAGCAATGCACCGCCGCCCTGCTGGCGGTCGCCGCCGCGTTGACCGCGGCAGTGACGTGGGCCGCCCGGGAGGAGCACACCTTCGAAGTGTCGCTGACCATTCCCAGCCGACCCTTCTACATCATTCCGGCACAACCGGACTGGATTCACCGTCCGCAGGTGCTGGCCTGGCAGCACGCCACGGACAGCCTGGGCAATCTGGAAAAATCTTTCGACATGCGGCATGACAGCAGCGCCATCGAGGCGCGTCTGGCCACCGAGCCATTCCTTGATACCGGCACAACGGGTGAAGTGATTGAGCTGCGGGTGACGTTCAATGACGTCGTGCTGAGTTCGCACATCATTCCGCAACAAGTGCTTTCGGAAGAAGAGGCGGCTGTCGGTAAACGTGTGCTGCTGAAAATCGAGCCCATCAAACCGCCGGGTGGCTACCGCCCCGGTCATTACAGCGGCAACGTCGTGCTGTTGTTCAGCGCCAGCGCGCCAAACGGCAATGACGCTGATGCCTGAATGTCATACGCGGTGGGTATCGCAAGCATGACCAGGGTCCGTCGGCAGATTCGGCCAGCCTGAAACGCTCGCCGAATGCCGTGTGATGGTTTCAGAGTCCGGCCCTGTCGAGGGCTTCGCGACTCAAGGCGCGGGATAGCTCGTTGCGCTCGTAGCTGATTTTGTCGGCCAGCTTCCTGTACTCCCGGTCGCTGCTGAACACCTGGCTGTCGAGCTGACGGAATTTTTCTTCGAACAGGCGCAGATTTTCCTGATAACGGTCAGGATAGGTATTGCGCAGGTAATCCTCCCAGAAAGGATCGGTATAGAGATCGATCATGCCGTTGACCAGGCCATCCCCTTGTTCGCGCTGGATGATTCTCTGGTAGGCAGCGTTGAGCTTTTCCTCGGTGATCCCGGCCCGAGGCTGCACAGGCATGCCCTCTGCTTGCCAGGGCAAATCCAGACGCTCGCCCAGGCCCGCTTCGAACGCCCGATGAATCTGGATTTCGTCCGGCGCCGGCAGGCGCGGATCGATCAGGTGTTGCTGTTGCTGGCGACTGACCTCCATGGCGGCCTCATCGCTGACCCGATCAAGGCGAGCCGCGCTGCGCGCCAGACGCACGAGTCTGTCTTCCAGCTGCGAGGCCGATGCCGTTTCGTTGTAGGCCTTGGATACCAGGACTTTGAGCCCCAGTGAATTGAACAGCTGCTGGCCCAGATCAGCGCAGTCCTGTGCAGACACGTTCTGCTCGAAGAGCTTTTTGCGCAGATGTTCGTCGAGCGCCGCCGCATCGACCATGTCCCAGACCCGTGCGGTCAAATTCCGCCGCCCCGCGTCAGTCCCGTAATCGGCGGATTCGCGTTGCTTGCGGATCACGCTGAAAAAGCCGGCGGAATCAGGCTCGGCCATCAGGTCATGCCAGGACTGCTCGCGGTATCGGCTGAAGGCTGCCGAAGGGTGGGACGGATCCGCATTGGCGGGCATCAACTTCCAGTAATCAAGCTCATCGGCGGCGGCGGATGAATAACCGGGCACGACGCTCAACCCTACCGACTGGCGATACTCGCCAAGACGCCGCAACTGGTCACTGTCGAATTTGGCAACACTGATCCGTGCGCGAGCCAGCAGGCGCGCCTGATCGCTACCGGGTTCGACCCGGGGCAGGGTGTCCAGCGGATTGTCTCGCATGTCCAGGTAGAAGCCTTTCGGGCGCTGCCGTATCTGTCCATCGACTTCAAGCCATCCTGCCGGCCAATCGCGAATGCGCGTATTGACCAGGTTCAGTTCGACCAGTTGCTCCATGCGCCCGATATCCGGCGGCACACGCAGGTTGTTGCCATTGAGATTCAGGCTGTGCAAGCGGGTGAGATTGCTCAGGCGCGTGCTTGAGTCATAGGTCAGTTCAATGCTGTTGTGCGACAGGTCCAGCGTCTGCAACTGATGCATTTTTCCGAGGGCAGCCGGCACCTCCTTGAAACCGCAGCGTTGGGCGCTCAATTGCCGCAGATTCGGGAAACTCGCCAGCAGGCTGTCCGGTGTGGTTGAAAGCGCAACGTTGGTGATGTTCAGTCCGGTAATCCGGTCGAAGTATTGCTGCATCCCGGGACGCCGTCGCAAGTCGCGCCACCATGACTCAAGGTTCGGTAGCGGCAGTTCGGCTGAAAGGTCCAGCGTATAGCCGTGTTCCGGATGGGGATTGCGTGCGCCGGGCCGTTCGTTCTCGCGTTTGAAGCACTTCCTCAACTGCTGCTCGATGTACAAGCCGCCCTCGCGGACGAAATCCGTTGGCAGCGCGATCAGTTCCCCGTTGTCTTCAATGACGGGGGTGTAACTGCTGCGCCAGCTGTCGAGGGCGTTGTCGAGCACTTCGCGTTCGCGCTCAAGGTCGGCGATGGCGCGTTCGCTGTTGCCCTTTTTTTCCAGCGCCGCCAGGAAACCCGCGACCTCTCTGTCGTTGAGTTTCGGGTACAACTGTCTGAGCCGCTGTTCCGGGGTTTTTGCCGCCCAGGGCCAGCCGCGTAGAAGAATCTCCGTCTCGCGGGGGGCGACCGTTCGGATCGGCGGTTGCGCCAGAGCAATACGGCGTTCGGCTGGCGGGGCGCACTGTTCCATGATCCACAGTTTCAAGGCGCGGCCCTGACCGCGCTGATAACCGGTACTCGCCAGCGTTTCGAGCGGTACGGCGCGCAGGATGGCTTCGTGGAAGTCGCTACTGTCATGCAGCAACTGACCCTTGGCGTCGCGCACTTCATAACGGCCTTTGCCACGCCTCAGCAGCTGCCTTACGGTGCTGGCGTCTTGCGGCCCGACACTGCAGCGCAACGGACCGTGCGGGCTGCCGTCGAACACTTCGATGCGCAGGTCGGCAAAGGTGTCGGTGTGGATTTTCAGCGTATTGAGCGCCAGGCGTTCGGTCTGTTCGGTCATCAGATCGTCCCGATAAAAACCGTCGTACGCGCGACTGGCCGACGCCTCGAAATCCAGCTCCCGGGCCTGATTCTTCAGGCGTAGCGGCAAGTGCTGTTCGTCGCTGATGCGTTGCCGTTCGGCGACGCGAGCCTGGCTCAGAACCGTCTCGGCCAAGGGCAATGGCAGATCCGGAAACGACTGTCTGATCACGGCAATGTCGGCGTGGCCGTTGCGCTGCCCGGCCTGGTACAGATGGCGGGCGACGGCGCTGCGCTGCTCATTGAGCGCGTCGGCCAGTTGACCGCGCAGGACCTCGACCCGTTGCTCGGCAGTGACCATCGGGCCGAGCAGATGATTGAACTCGTCGTCGCGCAGGAACCCGGCGACCCGCTCGGGCAAATGTCCGGCGTTGAGATCAGCCTGGCTGATGCGCAACGTGTCGGCTTCGGACGCCAGCGCGTTGCCGTATTTATGCGAGTAGCCGGTCAGGTCCTGACGCGCGAAAACCTCCAGCGCGCGTCGCGGCGGCCAGCCCGGCAGGCTGGTCAGCATCGGCTCCAGCCATACCGCATCGGCATCGATCGGTTTGCCGTTACGCAGGTTCTGCACAGCCTCGATGACATCCTCGTATGCACTGACGCGCCTGACCGTGTCGGCCAGCAGCGGCGGTGGCGGGCTGTTGTCGCTATGCATGCGACGCAGTTCATCGTGGCTGGTGCCGCTGCTGCGCCGGATGTCCTCCAGTTGCACAGGCGTGAAGCGCTCGACGCTGTGACCCAGGCGAGGCATCAGCCGGGCGTCGGGCCAGTCGCCTGGCGATTCTGCTTCATGCAGCCAGGCGCCGTGACCGTTGTGTTCGATCCGTGGCTGGTAGGCATTTTCTCGATTCGGATGTTTGATCCGGTGGTTTTTGCTGGTGGCATCGGCGGAGGCTTTTTCCACCACATAGAGCTTGCCTTCCAGCGGCAGGACGCTGGCGCTGGCATGTTGATGCAGACCGTGACGATCGGGCTTCGATTGCGCTGCCAGGCTCAGCTCGTCGCGTGCATAAGGGCTTAGGTCGCGATGCCACAGGCTTGGTTTGCCGTCGGGCAATTTGACCGGTTGCATGGCATCGACCTGCGGTGAGAGTTTTATCCGCAACGTTTCGCCAATCTGCGCGCCGGCGCCGAACGCAGCCAGTTGAATGACATCGGTCACCACACTGATGACATGTCCGGCAGCTTCCTCCCAGACGCCTTCGGCCAGATCGACGATGCCTTCAATTACATCGCTGGTCAGTTGATAGGCGGTATAGGCCATCATCACCTCGCCCAGACCAGGCACAAAGGGCGTGGCAATCAGCAGGGCGACGTTGAAGATGTCCGAGACGATCCGCTTGAAGTTGTCCCACCATGCCCAGCGTGCGTTGCTATCGGCATCGGCGGTCGAGACAGCGATTTGCCGCGCATCATTGATGACCTTGTTGAGTTTCTGCTGATAGACGTGCCGCCAGTAATCGCCCTACAACGGCAAGCGCGTGAACTGCAACCTGGGCTTTTCCACCGGGTCCTTGCGCCACACCGGGCGCTGGTCGGTGCTCTGCTCGCGTTCGTGATGGCGGACGACGAACAACCGCTGTTCGAGTTCGGCAAAAAAATGCCCACGTTGCTGCTGATCGACAAACTGGCTGAAGAATTGCCGGTACGTATGCCCGGTCGAGGCGCTCAGGCGGTCCTCGCGCAACTGGCGGGTCAGTTCGTCACGAAACGCAGCCAGCGACTCGTACTCCTTGAGTGGATGATCCGGATCGTGCGGCACGTAGACGATCAGGCGTCGAACCCCACGACTGTCGGGGTGGCCATGCATCAGCAACAGAATGCCGGTCAGGCGGGTACCGAGCATGGACAGGTCATTGCAGCGAATCGAACGGTTGTTGAGACGCAAGCGCGGGTTTTCCTCTGTACTGAAGCTGAGCACCATCCTGAAGGTGTCGTACTGGATCTCTGCCTTGAGCAAGGCGATGTGCGCCGCGACGGCGAGGGCGTCTTTGAGGCTGGTGCCGATCTTGTATTGCAGAAGGCTCTCGGCCAGCACTTCGCCGGGCAGCAAGTAGCCCTGCAAGTGCCTGGCATATTGCCCGCCCAGGTCGAGGTCGCGACACAGTGTCTGGAACTGACTGATGGGCATCTGGTTTTTGAGCGGCAAGACGTCGAAGTGGCCGCGCGCATCAGGCTGACTGATGTAGTCCGAGCCTGCACCGACCGTCTCGTTGGCGGCAAAGTTGTGCAGAGCGGCATCGAGCAGTGAGACCGTACGGGTCGTCGAACCGTCGACCACGTCGATTGCATACCAGGGACTGCTGGCGGGGATATACAGGCGCAGCCAGGTCTTCCTGACGTCCGGCTCGATGCCATGGCATTGCTTGATCCTTGCTTTGAGCAGCGGCTCGGCGAAGGCGTACAGGTCGGTCCTGGCCAGCAGATGATCGACCTTGTTCTGCGAGTCCCAGGCCTTGAGATTGGCGGCGGCGAGTCGGCTGGCAAACGTACCGGGTGCGCTGTACCAGGGTTCGCGCTTCAGTGGCGTGGCGGCGAGTGCCAGGCTGCGGCTGAGCGTTGCAGTTTTGAACGGCGCGCTGACAGCCGATTCGATGAACGCGTAATGCCGGCCTTTGTCGGCGGCTTCGGCAGGCTGAGGGGAGTCAGACATGGCCAATCATCCTTGATTGTTTGAGGAATGATCAGCGTACCGGCGGCAGGGCAAAACAAAAGTTCAAAGATCGGGAGCCAAACGTGTGATCGCCTCAGCGATGCGACAAGAATTCGAATCGGAACAATGCACGAATACCACCATTTGCGCCGATGGCCTTCGGCGCGACGTGCAGGCCATGTTCGGTCAGTGCAGCGCCGATGCCACCACGGGCGCCTGTGGCGGTTGGCACTGTGAGTCGCTGCCCGGTTGCAGATACGGCGTGAGAATCGGCGCCATGCCTTTGAGTACCTGCGTGGGCAGAGCCGAGGTGAACTTGAAGTTCTCCGCCGAGCGCCCCGGGACGAACGCGGTGAGGGTGCCGAAATGGTGGTCGCCGATGTAGAACACAAAGGTCGCCGTGCGGTTGATCGACTTCGAACTGATGATCCGCCCGCCAGACCCGATCGCCGCAATGCGGTTGTCGCCGGTGCCGGTCTTGCCGCCCATGGCCAGCGGTGTGCCGTCGGGCAGTTTGAAACTGCCGGACAGCCGTTTGGCGGTACCGGCGTCGACCACTTGCGACAGCGCCTCGCGCATGGCTCGGGCCACTTCCACCGGCATCACGCGTTTGCCCACGTGCGGGTCGTTGATCAGCCTGGTTTCATACGGCGTATCGGCGGCGAAGTGCAGGCTGTCGATGCGCAGCGTCGGCATGCGCACGCCGTCATTGAGAATGGTGCCGATCAGCTCGGCGAGCGCGGCGGGACGGTCGCCGGAACTGCCAATGGCCGTGGCCAGTGACGGCACCAGGTGATCGAACGGGTAGCCGACTTTCTGCCAGCGCTGATGAATGTCGAGGAACGCTTCGATCTCGAGCATGGTGCGAATACGACTGTCGCGCGCACCCTTGTGCCGGCTCTTGAACAGCCAGCTGTAGACTTCCTGGCGCTCGAAATGGCTGGCCTTGACGATCTCGCTGAAGGTCGCTTCCGGGTGATGCAACAGATAACCCATCATCCACAGGTCCAGCGGATGCACCTTGGCGATGAAGCCTTGGTCAGGCAAATCGTAACTGCCGGGGCCATAGGAATCGTAGAGGCGGATCAGACGGTCGTCGGTGAGTTTTTCGTTGAGCTTGGAGCCCTTGAGGTGCGAGCGCACGAAACGGTTGAAGTCTTCCTGACTGGCCTCCGGCAGCAGATAGCGATGCACCGCCGCCATGCGGATCGGCGTCGGGCGGATGCTGTCGAGGAAGGTTTCCAGGCGCGCCTGGGTGTCCTTGTTCTTGTACTTTTTCCAGAATTTGAGCAGGAACGAGGTGCCTTCGCGGTCGGCGAAACTGGCCAGGTATTCCTGACGGCGCGGATCGCGATCATCCTTGAGCAATTCGCCGTTGGGGCCTGAGTAGGTGGTGTAGCGGACGATGTCGCGCATCAGGCGAATGAACGGCAGGTTGATCGACTCGCGCAGCGAATCGCGCAGGGTCGGCAGGCGACCGTTGTCCTCTTTGCGGAAGTTGTTGAATCTGTGCAGCCCACCGCCGGTAAAAAACGCCTCGCCGGGGCTGGCCGAGTATTTGCGATCCAGCGCGGCGCCGAGCAGCTTCGACAGGTCGTGATCCTTGTTCTGGATCAGGTAGTCGATGACCCAGCGGCTGAGGCGGTCCTGATCGGGCACTTCGACTTTTTTCAATTCTGCCACGCCCATCGCGCCGTATTTGTCGTGCAGCTCGGCGACGATTTGCAGGTACGTGGTCAGCACACGCATTTTCGCCGTCGAGCCGAGTTCAAGCTTGCTGCCTTCGTTGATGTCGAACGGCTGATCGGTGCTGTCGGTCTGCACGCGCACCCGCGAGCCGTCCGGGGTCAGTTCGAACAGGGTGAAGCTGTAGCGTACTTGCGTGGTGCTGGTCGGCGTCAGCAAGCGTTCGCCGAGCAGACCGATTTCTGCTGCGTAGGCCGGGTCGGCAAGTTTTTTCAGATAAGCCGTGGCCTGCGTTTGCAGATCGCCCTGCAGGGTGCTGGTGGCCGACAGGTCGAGGCGATCGAGGTCGTACAGCGGGCGATTGAGCATGCTCGCCAAGCGGCTGCGGGCAACACTGATGCCCTTGTTGGTTTCAATCGGCTGCATCGTTGGCTGGGTCTGCCAGTCGCGATACGACACGGTGCTCGCCAGCGCAGCGTCAGCGAGGGCGGTGTCGATCACTCCGTTCTGCTTGAGCAGGCGCAGGTGGCTGTCGGTGAGGCTGGCCAATTCGTCGCGACCCTTGGTCAGGTAATGCGAAGGGCGGCGCTGGGCGATCATCAGCGAGAGCATTTCACGCAAGGCCAGGCCTTTGGCGGCCATGGTCTGCGGGTCGGTCTTCGGGCTGTTCAGTTGCTCGTTGGCCTTGTTGAAATCACTGCCGTACCAGACCCGCAAACCTTCGGCCATGCCGTGCACTTCACCGTGGCCGGGCACCGCCGAGAGCGGCACGCTGTTGAGGTAGTCGCGCACGATGTTCTGCCGCGAACCGAGAGTCTGCGGGCCATCCTGATAGGCGCGCACGCTGGCGGAAATCATCTGGCGGATCTTCTCCGCGCCCGACACGGTGAGGCCGTCGGGTGAGTGGCGATACTTCTCCAGTTGCGTTGCCAGGGTGCTGCCGCCGGCCGATTGCCCGGGCAGGTGCAGCAACTTCGCCACTTGCGACCACGCGGCCATGCCGAAGCGCGGCCAGTCCACCGCCGGGTTGGCCAGCGGCTGTTTCGGGTCGAGGAGAAAGCGGTTTTCGATGAACAGCAGGCTGCTGACCACCACCGGCGGAATCGCCGCGAAGTCGGCATACAGTTGCTGCGGATAGTTGTATCGATACAGCGGCGCGCCTCGGCAGTCGGTGATCGACAACCCGGCCTGGATCTTTTCCGAATACGGCACGAACAGGCCTTTGTCGGTGTAACCGAGCAGGGCGGGGGAGAAGCGCGTCTGCTCGGTGATCACGTAATTGCGCTTGAGCAGGCGTGGCAGGAATTCGTCCAGAGAGCTGTAACCCAGGCGCAGATCGAAAGGGCCGTTGCCCGGATAACGAATCGCTTCGCTGGGACCGGGTTCCAGTTTGTAGGTCAGCGAAGCGGCGTACTGGCTCAGCTCCCGCGCCTGAAAGCGCGAAGTGCGCATTTCCTTGGACGCGGCGAGTCCCACCACCACCGCAATGATCAGAAACAGCAACCAGAAAGCCTTCCACCCGTGCCGCTGACGACGGGGTTTTTCAGGGACAGGCGCTTCATTCACACGTTCAGTCTGAACCACGGTTTTACTCGAATCGGTTTGCCACAAAGCGCCCATAGTCGACTGATCCATTCACGCAGATTGATCGGACTTGTCTGAAGCTTAGACGGTGGTTGGAGCCGGTGAAGAAAATGTGCAGAGCGGAGGAGACGGCTTGTCTGAATAACTGGAACACACACTGTGGCGAGGGGATTTATCCCCGCTGGGCTGCAAAGCAGCCCCAAAACCTGCCATCACGGTTTCTACAGGCACACCGCATGTGAGCAAGTTGCGCCTGCTGCGCAGCCGAGCGGGGATAAATCCCCTCGCCACAAAAAGGCTGTTCACATGCCGGGATGTCGTCAGTGTGAGGGATTCAGGCGGCTAGCCGATTTATCAGTCATGCGGGGACTCCCTGTGGCGAGGGGATTTATCCCCGCTGGGCTGCAAAGCAGCCCCAAAACCTGCCAGCACGGTTTCTACAGGCGCACCGCATGTGAGCAAGTTGCGACTGCTGCGCAGCCGAGCGGGGATAAATCCCCTCGCCACAAGGATGCTGTTCACATCCCCATGATGTGTCTGTGCGAGCGATGGACAGATTTATCAGTCTTGCAGGGACTCCCTGTGGCGAGGGGATTCATCCCTGCTGGGCTGCAAAGCAGCCCCAAAACCTGCCACCACAGTTTCTACAGGCCCACCGCATGTGAGCAAGTTGCGCCTGCTACGCAGCCGAGCGGGGATAAATCCCCTCGCCACAATAGATGCACTTATTCCAGAGAGCTGTTGCGCTCAGAGCCAGCAGGTATCCCAAAGCGGGTAATCACCGAGGCTATCGACCAGCCCGGCTCGCAAGGGATTATTGATGATATAGCGGGCGATGGGCTCCAGGTCCTCGCCGTCACGGATCGCTCGGTCATGGTAGCCGGTTTGCCACAGCGGTCCGTGACGTCCGGTTTTTCTGTTAACCGCATGCGTACAGCGAGCCTTTACACCGCCAATGACTTCACCAAGGGAGCCGCGTTGCAATTGCATCAGCCAATGAAAGTGGTCAGGCATGACAACCCAGGCGATGGATTGCGCGACTCCTTGCTCATGAGCCCGGCGCAGTTCTGCAACCAGTAATCGGCCTGTCTGCCAATCTGCAAATACAGGCTGGCGTTCGTGGATGACAGAGGTGATGAAGTAGGCACGACCGTTTTCCGAGAAACGACCTTGGCGCAGGCGGTGGGAATTGGGGCGGACTGGCATGTGAGCTTCCTTGCATGTGCTCCTGGCTTTTTCAAAGGTTAGTGGTTGGCCGCCCCGGTCGGCGCTGCAACTGTTGAGCGAAATTTCTGAATCCGCCGGGCGATTTATCCGTGATCAAGCGCGAGGGGAGACATCGCGCGGTGAATCAAATGCACCGGGGCTGGAACATGACGCTGCACCATGTCTGTGCAATACTTCGCGGCTTTTTCAGTGGCGACTTTTCCTACGTAATGCAGTTAATGCCTCTCCGCAGAACCCACTATTGCCGAGAGTTGTCGCTGAATGTTGTGACTTTTAGAGTGAAAAATCCTGCCCTGAGCTTTTTATACTGCACGCCCCGCTGATCTTTCAGGCCTGCCCTGCAAGACGCGTCTGCCCACGAAGCCGACGCGGTTTCCTGCCCAGCCAAGGCCTATCGGCCGATGCTTCGAAACCCGGTGGTCATATCCAATAACAAGACGAGGTTGTACCCCTATGCCAGTTGGCAATCCTCTGCCGCACGGCGACACCGCTTCGGGCGGTCCGCTCAAACGTGAACTCGGCGAACGGCATATCCGCCTGATGGCGCTCGGTGCCTGTATCGGCGTCGGTCTGTTTCTCGGTTCGGCCAAAGCCATCCAGATGGCCGGGCCGGCGATCATGCTCTCTTACATCCTTGGCGGTCTGGCGATCCTGGTGATCATGCGCGCCCTCGGTGAAATGGCCGTGCATAACCCGGTGGCCGGTTCGTTCAGCCGCTACGCGCAGGATTATCTCGGTCCGCTGGCCGGCTTTCTCACCGGCTGGAACTACTGGTTTCTGTGGCTGGTGACCTGCGTCGCGGAAATCACCGCCGTGGCCGTGTACATGGGCATCTGGTTCCCCGATGTGCCGCGCTGGATCTGGGCCTTGGCAGCGCTGGTCAGCATGGGTTCGATCAACCTGATCGCAGTCAAAGCCTTCGGCGAATTCGAATTCTGGTTCGCCCTGATCAAGATCGTCACCATCATCGCCATGGTCATTGGCGGCGTCGGCATCATCGCCTTCGGTTTCGGTAACGATGGCGTGGCGTTGGGCATTTCCAACCTGTGGGCGCATGGCGGTTTCATGCCCAACGGTGTGACCGGTGTGCTGATGTCGCTGCAGATGGTCATGTTCGCCTATCTCGGCGTCGAGATGATCGGCCTGACTGCCGGTGAGGCGAAGAACCCACAGAAGACCATTCCTGACGCAATCGGCTCGGTGTTCTGGCGGATCCTGCTGTTCTACGTCGGCGCGCTGTTCGTCATCCTGTCGATCTACCCGTGGAATGAAATCGGCACCCAGGGCAGCCCGTTCGTGATGACCTTCGAGCGTCTGGGCATCAAGACCGCCGCCGGCATCATCAATTTCGTGGTGATTACTGCGGCGCTGTCGTCATGCAACGGCGGCATCTTCAGCACCGGGCGCATGCTCTACAGCCTGGCGCAGAACGGTCAGGCCCCGGCGGGCTTCGCCAAGACCTCGAACAACGGTGTGCCACGCCGGGCACTGCTGCTGTCGATCGCGGTGTTGCTGCTGGGCGTAATGCTCAACTATCTGGTACCGGAAAAAGTCTTCGTCTGGGTCACCTCGATCGCCACCTTCGGTGCGATCTGGACCTGGGTGATGATCCTCCTCGCCCAGCTGAAATTCCGCAAAGGCCTGAGCGCCAGCGAACGTGCCGGGCTCAAGTACAAGATGTGGCTGTACCCGGTCAGCTCGTACTTCGCGCTGGCGTTCCTGGTACTGGTGGTCGGCCTGATGGCGTACTTCCCGGATACCCGCGTGGCGCTGTATGTGGGACCGGCGTTTCTTGTGCTGCTGACGGTGTTGTTTTACGTGTTCAAGTTGCAGCCGACGCAAGTGACGCAAGGTTCGGTGCGTTCGGTTTCTTGAACCTTAAGTGCGTAAACAACGAAGCCCTGATCGAGAGATCGGGGCTTTTGGGTTTTATGGGCAAGGCGATTAACGGTCAACGCCTTAAAATCGCACGGGAAGAGCTATTGACACGTGAGTACGACAAGATGACCGCTGGTCGGATAAAGCCCTCGACCTGTAATTTCTGACAGTAGACCGTCTTCAAGCTCTGGCCTAGTTTGGAGGTCCGTCCTCTGGCAGCGGCTGGCCCTCACCATGAAAGGATTCTCTGCAACCACCGCCATCGGAGTGGCCGATGCGCTCATCCATTGGCAAATATTTTTCGTGCTCTGTCAGGCGGCCGCCCTGAGTCAGGCGGCCAGCAACTTTGCGGCGTTCTGCGTAGCTGCTGCGCTCTCTTTCTATCTGAACATGCTTTATATCTTTGAAAGGGAAACGCCGGTATTTCCCTATCTGATGTTCATCGGCCTGATGGGCGGCGTCAGTTTTGGCGTGGGTGTCATCGGGGACGTCTGGCGCTTGTCGGGGCTTGTGACGGTCGCTTCGTTTTCGCTGGTGAATATTGTTTTAGGGTACTGCGTTTTCCGCTTTGTCCTTTTTCCAGGGCGACGGGCATGAACGTCTCTCCGCCTGACGTACTGCCGATGTCAGCGTCCTGCGCTGCTTCAATGCCCTTCGTAGTTGATCTGGACGGTACCCTCGTCAAATCTGATCTGCTGTTCGAATGCGTGATGTCCTTTGTCCGCAGCAAACCATTGCACTGCCTGAAACTCTTTCCCTGGCTCTGGCACGGCAAGGCGTATCTGAAAGATCGACTGGCAATGACATCGGACGTCGATCTCGCGACTTTGCCCTATGATCCCGACGTACTCCGGATGATCGAGGAACAGCGCAACGCCGGTCGGAAAATTGTTCTCGCCACAGCCAGTCATTACACATTGGCAGTGCGGATCGCCGAGCATCTGCAGGTGTTTGATGACGTTCTGGGTTCAACCCTCGAGCAGAACCTTTCGGGAACGAACAAACGTGATGCGCTGGTGGCGTTATATGGGGAGAAAAGTTTCGATTACATCGGCAATTCGCTGGACGATCTGCCGATCTGGCGGTCGGCCAGGCAAGCTTATATCGTCAATCCGCTAGCGGGCGTCCAACGTGCCGCCCGGCATCTGGATAACGTAGCCCAGGTGGTTCACTCTCGCGTTACGTATTTCAGAAGTTTGTACAAAGCCTTGCGCATTCATCAATGGATGAAGAATGTGCTGATTTTCGTTCCCCTGCTTGCAGCGCATCAAGTGGCCAACCCGCTGCTATTGGGGCGCGGCTTGCTGGCCTTCATGCTTTTCGGCTTGTGTGCATCCAGCGTCTATCTTCTGAACGACTTGCTCGACCTGAACGATGATCGCAGGCACCCGAGCAAACGCAATCGACCCTTCGCCAATGGTTCGTTATCCATCCAGTCCGGTCTGCTGATTTTCCCCCTGCTGTTGTCAGTGTCGTTCATCGGCGCGTGGTTGTGGCTGCCTCACCCATTCATTGCCGTGCTGGCCTGCTATTACGGCCTGACGCTGGTGTATTCGCTGGTGCTCAAGAGGTTGATGGCGCTGGATGTCATCGCTTTGGCGCTGCTTTACACCTTGCGCATCATTGCCGGTGGCGCCGCTTTCGGGCTCGACCTGACGGGGTGGATGCTGGCTTTTTCCATGTTCATGTTTTTGAGCCTCGCGCTGGTCAAGCGCTATGCCGAGCTGTTGCTGGCGCTGCACGGCGGCATCACCGGTAAGACCGGCGGCCGCGACTACTTTCCTGCGGACCTGGCAATGCTCTCCTCTTTGGGGGCCGCATCCGGTTATCTCGCTGTCCTGGTGCTGGCGCTTTACATCCATGACAGCGCAACTACCGAGTTGTATGCATATCCCCGATGGCTCTGGTTTGCCTGCCCATTGATGCTGTTCTGGATCACTCGTATCTGGCTGCTGACGCATCGCGGCCGCATGAATGAGGATCCGGTGGTTTTCGCACTGCGTGATCGCTTGAGTCTGGTGATGGGAACAGTGTTCTGTCTGATTTTCTGGGTGGCGGCATGACGGCCTCGCTGGCTTCCTGGGGAAACTATCCCCATGCCCCGCAGAGCGGTCGTCCCTGTCACTGGCAAGCGGATATCGGACCGCAGTGGCAGCAGTTGATCGAATCACACGGGACAACTTTGCCGTTTGGCAATGGCCGCAGCTATGGCGATAGCTGCATGGCCGCAAGCGATCACGTGCTGCAATTACGTCCCCTGAAGCGCTTCATTGAAGGCGACTGGGAAAAGGGTGAGATCTGCGCTGAAGCCGGCGTGACACTGGGCGAGATTTTACAACTCGCCATTCCCCGTGGCTGGTTTTTGCCCGTCACACCCGGTACGCGGCATGTAACGCTGGGTGGGGCGGTGGCCAATGACGTCCACGGGAAAAATCACCATCGCTGCGGCACGTTTGCCCATTCGCTGGTGTGTTTCGGGCTGCACCGTTCCATGCAATCGCCGATGGTGTGCTCGGCGACGCTAAACCCACAGTGGTTTGCCGCCACCATCGGCGGGCTCGGCCTGACGGGCGTGATTACCTGGGTGCGCATTCGTCTGCGCAAAATCCAGTCCAGCCTGATCGACAGCACACGGGTGCGTTTTGACTGTCTGGATGACTTTTTTGCCCTGTCGGTCGACATGGATGCGCGGCATGAATACAGCGTCGCGTGGATCGATTGCTTGGCCAAGGGCAATGCGCTAGGGCGCGGATGCTTCACGGCTGGGGATCATTGCGAGGCGGGGCCCCTTGAGGTCGCTGCACCACGTTCTCTGTCTGTCCCGATCCGCCCTCCGGTATCGCTGATCAATTCGCTCACCTTGAAACTGTTCAACGATCACTACTGGAAACGGCAGCCAACGAACGGACAACATCAAAAGGTTGCCTACAGCTCGTTCTTCTATCCGTTGGACCGTATCGAAAACTGGAATCGCATCTACGGACGCAGAGGTTTCCAGCAATTTCAGTGCGTATTGCCGGCCTCGGTTGCAGCCGTGGCACTGGCCGAATTACTCAAGTCGATTGCGCGTAGCGGCAGTGGCTCCTTCCTCGCGGTGCTCAAGCGTTGTGGCGACATTCCTTCGCCGGGATGGCTTTCCTTTCCTATGCCCGGTACTTCATTGGCGCTGGACTTTCCACAGAACAATGAACTGACGAGAAAACTTCTGTCGCGTCTCGATGCCATCGTCCGTGAAGCCGGGGGGCGCTTGTATCCGGCCAAGGACGCTCACATGAGCGGCAGCGATTTTCGCCAGGCCTATCCCGCCTGGGAGCAGTTGGAAGCGATGCGCGATCCGACCCTGATGTCCCGTTTCTGGCAGCGAGTCACTCGATGAAAAAAATACTGATTGTGGGCGCCACCTCGGCGATTGCCTGCGCTTGCGCACGATTGTGGGCGGCTGATCGCAGCGAATTGTTCCTGGTCGGCAGGGATGCGCAAAAACTCCAGCAAACCAGCGTCGATCTTCAGGTTCGAGGTGCCAGAGCCGTGACCACGTACGTCATGGACGCCAGTGATATCGCGGCACATCCGGTCATGTACGAGAAATGCCTGGCGACGTTGCAGACGGTGGATATCTGTCTGATTGCCTATGGCTCGCTGCCAGATCAGTACGCGTGCGAACAACACGTTGAACAGGCCATGGAGCAGTTCGCCAATAACGGCAGTTCAATGATCGCGCTGTTGACGCTGTTGGCAAATCGCATGGTTGTCCAGCAGCACGGCACGCTGGCGGTCATTTCCTCGGTTGCCGGGGATCGAGGACGACCTTCCAATTACCTGTACGGCGCGGCAAAGGCGGCCGTTTCCACGTTCTGCGAAGGCTTGCGGGTACGCTTGTTCAAAGCGGGTGTGCATGTGATCACGATAAAGCCTGGGTTAGTCGACACGCCCATGACGCGAGGGTTGGCGCTGCCCTCCGTGCTTGTAGCGCAACCGGATACGGTTGCCCGGCGAATAGTCAGAGGGATCAATCGACAGGTGGCGGTGCTGTATGTACCCGGCTTTTGGGCGGTGATCATGTGGCTGATTCGGGTGATGCCGCAGCCGCTGTTCAAGAGGCTGAACCTGTGAATCAGACACTGAGGTTATCCGGGTGGCGTTACCGCGTTTTGATTGGCTCGGTGATTTGCTCCGCCCTCGCTTATCTCGCTGTTTCCCTGTGGGGTGGGTGGTCGGCGGTGAGCGCGGCGGTCAGTCGAGTGGGTTGGTGGCAGTGCGGGCAAATCGTCTGCGTGGTTTTGCTTGGATACGGTCTGCGTTTTTTGCGTTGGCAGGGTTATCTGTCTGCCTTGGGTCACCGGTTGCCTTGGCGGCCGAGCTTGAACATCTACCTGGCCGGATTCGCCCTGACGACGACTCCCGGCAAGGCCGGGGAGGCGTTGCGCGGTGTTTTGCTCAAACGTTTGGAGGTGCCTTACGCACAGAGCTTTGCCGCGCTGTTCAGTGAGCGGCTTGCGGACCTGCTGGCGATGGTGGGCCTGGCATTGTTCGGCTTGAGCGCGCATCCGGAATGGTTGTCGATGATCATTGCCAGTTTCGTCCTCTTGGTATGCGGTACATCGATGATGTTTTCGCCAAGCCTTGTCAGCGCGATTGATCGTCGCACTGAGCAACGGCACGACAGATTCTCGCGGTTGCTGGGGCATGCCGTTCAGGTATTGCGTCAGTCGCGCCGCTGTCACTCCCCTCGTCGCGTCATGGGCGCAACGCTATTGAGCCTGCTGGCCTGGGGGCTTGAAGCATTGGCGTTTTACTGGATTTTGCAGGCGATGGGCGCGGACGTGAGCCTGACGTTAGCGATCTTTATTTATGCGGTGGCCATGTTGGCGGGGGCTCTGAGTTTCATGCCGGGCGGTTTGGGCAGTGCCGAAGCAGCGATGCTAGCGCTGCTGGTTTCAGGCGGAGTCGGGTTGGCAGATGCGATCGCGGCGACGGTTTTGTTACGGCTGGTAACGTTGTGGTTGGCGGTCGGGGTGGGAATGCTTGCACTTTTATGGAAGAGGTCGGTAGCCGGTTTTGATCATGGCTGAGTAACTACTGAGGAGATGACAATGGACACTGCGTCGCGAAAGTACAAATTGGCAATGTACCTGTGTCTGATTGGCGCAATTGGATTTGGCCTGTATGTAAGGTTGCGCAACATCGATGCTACTGGCCTGTGGCTGGATGAGGCCTTCAGTGTATCGGTAAGCGATCCGCAAAATGGATTCTTTGACGTGTATCGAACTACATTGAGTGACGTTCATCCTCCCTTTTATCAGATTTTACTGTGGACTTATTATCAGGCTGTCGGGTTTGGCGAACACACAGGGCGGTATCTCTCTGCGGTAATCGGCGTGCTGTTGATTCCCTCTGTATTCCTCCTCGGGCGCAAATTGTTTGATGAACAAGTAGGGCTCATCGTTGCGTGGTTGGCAGCGGTCAATAGTTTCTTGGTTCAGTATTCGCAAGAGACTCGCTCTTATGCGCTTCTGTCGTTGCTTACCGTTTTGTCTTTTGTGATCTTCTTGCGCTGCTTAAGTCGAGGCAGAGGGCAGGATTTTTTTTGCTATTGGCTGACTTCCGCCGCGCTGATAAATACTCATTACTTCGGTTATCTGCCGGTCTTTGCTCAAGTGCTTGTGTTGCTTCACATGATCTTGCGCAGCGAGGTCCACAGCCAAGTTATATACAGGTTCATTTGCGCCGGATTTTTTGCCGCATTAACCGTAATTCCTGGTTTATCGTACGCTGAGAGTAGCTTTTTACGGGATTTCTGGATTCAACCACCCGAAACTGTTTTTTTCTTCAAGGTTTTCCTGTTGTATTTCGGAGATACGTTTCTGGCCGCTTTGCTCGCTGTAATTTTAATTTCAGGGCTGGCGTCGATGGCTCAAAATCCTGAAAGCGCAATTGCTTGCAGGCTGATTGTGTTCTGGGGGGTAGTAGGAATTGTGGTGCCCTATGTCTGTTCTGTTTACTTACGCCCGGTGACAACTCAACGCAATTTTATTTTTCTTCTGCCCGCCGTATTGCTGGTGGCTGCGTACGCAGTTGGCAATATAAGAGATGTGCCAGTAAAAGTGTTAATGCTGGTGGTATTGATGACATTTTCTGCTACGCCTTTATTCAGGGATATCAGTTATCTGAGGGATCCTGAAAATCCGTACTCACGCGAGACGCACATGAGAGATATCGTCATCTCTGTAATGAATAAGTCAAACGTGTTGCCAATCTATTCGCTTGATGCGATTCAGTTTGGTGTCTATTTCAAGTTGCTGGGATCTCCGCTGCTTGTTAGTAATTTAGAGAAGCTGAAAACTGATTTGTCGTTGCCCAGTCACCCGAAAGAATTTTATGTTCTGGAGACGAACTATGGTCCTGGTTTTGCTCAGGGAATCAAAAATCTAGAAAGGTACGAAGCAAAAATTATCGATAAGGAAGAAATAGGTCATGTGCGATTATTCAAGATCCGTACATTTGAACCATGATCGGTAGCGGTGGGCATTCCGAATGGAAATGCACACCTTTGAGCAGTTACGCAGCGACGACCTCGCTCGGCTCAAAACTATCCGCCCGCGCCATCTGCCACATCCGCGAATAGAACTCGCCATTCACTTCACCGGTGAGCAATTCCCCCGGTTTCAAAAACACGTGCAACTGCGAGAACAGTTTGATCTCGGTCGCCGACATGCGTCGTACCAGATGCTTGGCCGACAGTTGCGAGGGATGCTCAAGGCCTGCTGCAGCGAGCATTTCCGCCAGTGCTTTGAGCGTGCTGCGATGGAAGTTGTAGACGCGCTGGGCTTTGTCCGGTACCACCAGAGCGCGTTGGCGCAAGGCGTCCTGGGTGGCAACGCCGGTCGGGCATTTGTTGGTGTGGCACGACTGCGACTGGATGCAGCCGATGGCGAACATGAAGCCGCGCGCGGAGTTGGCCCAGTCAGCGCCGATGGCCAGCACGCTGGCGATGTCGAAGGCGCTGACGATCTTGCCGCTGGCGCCGAGTTTGATCTTGTCGCGCAGGTTCAGGCCGACCAGCGTGTTGTGCACGAACAGCAGGCCTTCGCGCATCGGCACGCCGATGTGGTCGGTGAATTCGACAGGGGCTGCGCCAGTGCCGCCTTCCTTGCCATCGACGACGATGAAGTCCGGAAGAATGCCGGTTTCCAGCATGGCCTTGGCAATGCCCATGAATTCCCACGGATGGCCGAGGCAGAATTTGAAGCCCACCGGTTTGCCACCGGACAATTCGCGCAGTTGCTGGATGAACTGCATCATCTCGATCGGCGTTGAAAACGCACTGTGGCGCGACGGCGAGACGCAGTCCTCGCCCATCAGGATGCCGCGTGTTTCCGCAATCTCCCTGGTGACCTTGTGCTTGGGCAAGATCCCGCCATGGCCGGGTTTGGCGCCCTGGCTCATCTTGATTTCGATCATGCGCACTTGCGGATTCTGCGCCTGCACGGCGAAGCGCTCAGGGTCGAAACGGCCGTCGCTGGTGCGGCAGCCGAAATAGCCGCTGCCCAGCTCCCAGGTCAGATCACCACCATGTTCGCGGTGATACGGGCTGATGCTGCCTTCGCCTGTGTCGTGGGCGAAGTTGCCGAGTTTCGCGCCCTGGTTCAAGGCGCGGATGGCGTTGGCGCTGAGCGAGCCGAAGCTCATTGCCGAGATATTGAAGATCGACGCCGAGTACGGCTGCGTGCACTGCGGACCGCCGACAATGACGCGGAAACCGTTCGGGTCACTCAACGGCGCCGGGCGCATCGAATGGCCGATGAATTCGAAGCCGGACTGGTAGACGTCGATCAGCGTGCCGAACGGTTTGTCGGCAGTTTCGTTTTTCGCTCGCGAGTACACCAGCGAACGCTGCGCGCGGGAGAAGGGCAGGGCATCGCTGTCGGACTCGAGCAGGTACTGGCGAATCTCCGGGCGGATGCCTTCGACCAGATAACGGATGTTGCCCAGAATCGGATAATTGCGGCGCACTGCATGGCGCGTCTGCAACAGGTCGAACACGCCGAGCAGGCTCAGCACAGCGGTGGCGGCGGTGATCGGCCACAGCCAGTCATGTTCGAGAAAGGGCAGGCTGGCGAGGGTGAAAATCACGCAGACGGCAAAGAAGGCGTAGCGGCTCAGCAGCGACAGGCTCATACGGTTTCCTTGGTTCGGATTGTTTGTGGCTGGCAGGCATATTGCGCCAACGACGGAACCGTGAACAGGCAGATTTCCCTCTCCTCGCCTACATCGGAGCCGTCTCGCTTACGATGCCAGTTGACTTGGCTGTTGAACGCGAGAAGCAGCCATGCAGCAATACTGGTGGGCAAACTTGTGGCATTGACGAACGCCTTCGCGAGCACGCTCGCACAAGGAATTGCAGTGAAAGGTGGAAGCGAACTTGCACGCGAAATCGACGATTACCTTTTTGTTTATGCCGCGACCGATTCCTGAGGCGTTTGCCGTTTCTGGTCATGTTTGTGCTTGGCCCTGGCCATATCGTTGATGCAGTAATTGATGTGATAGAAGGTGAACAGGACTGAATACAAGCGGTTCATTCGCGGTTCGAAGTTGTGTTTGGTCAGTGTGTAGGCGCGCAAGGCTCTGCGAACTCGAAAGCACCAAGCAATGGCGATGAGCTGAGCAATGACCGTCATCGCATACCCCGTGGCTATGAACCGCGGATCAGATACGGTGAAAAAGATCCCTCCGATACCACAGAGCGCCAGATAAACGACCAGACCGGTCTGGCTCAGTGTCTTGATTTGAGTGACCTCCTCAACCACGGTTGTTGTTTTGTGCAGCCATACAACCGAGTAGAGCCCCATGGTGACTACGGTCAGGAGAATGAAATGGAGCGTCTTGAGATTGTTCTTTTCCTTGAGCGTTGAAATGTCAGACATGCAGCGTTTTCCCTCTTAGGCGATGTAGCGAATGGCTGCCGGGCAGCGATGAATAACGCTACCAAATTCGCGAGTGGGAAATTTCCGAGCTTTTGGGCGGACTTGTCGTCAGAGTCAGGCTGATCACGGATGCTCCTTGTAGGGATCTTCTGATGACGCAGGCGCGTCGGGCGTGGGATCCTGCGATCTTTTCGCACAAGGCATTTTTCGACTCATGACGCCGACATCCGCCGTTTCGCCCTGCATCATCCATATCGCCGCCGCGCTGTTGCTCAACGCCCAAGGCCAGACCCTGCTGGTGCGCAAGCGCGGCACCACGGCTTTCATGCAACCGGGCGGCAAGATCGAAGCCCACGAGTTGCCAGTGCACGCATTGGCCCGAGAGCTGGAAGAAGAACTCGGGCTGGAAATCGACCCGGCGCAGGCGATTTTCCTCAACAGTTTTTCCGCCCCCGCCGCCAACGAGCCGGGCTTCATCGTGCACGCGGAGATCTTCCAATTGACCATCGATACTGACGTGTGTCCGGCGGCGGAAATCGAGGAAGTCATCTGGGTCGATCCGGCCACTGATCCGGCGCTCGAGCTGGCGCCATTGACACGCGAACACATCCTGCCGTTTTATCGCCGTTCACTGACTGCACTCGCCTGATCATTCCCGCAAAGGACGTTGCCATGATCCCGTTGCAAGACCTGCTGATCTTCGCCGCCGCCGCGTTGCTGATGGTGCTGACACCGGGGCCGAACATGATCTATCTGATCTCGCGTTCGATCTGTCAGGGGCGCCGCGCGGGGGTGACTTCGCTACTCGGCGTGGTCGGCGGGTTCTTCGTGCATATGTTCGCCGCGGCGGCCGGTTTGACGGCGGTGTTTCTCGCCGTGCCGATGGCTTATGAAGTGTTGAAATGGGCCGGCGCGCTGTACCTGCTGTGGCTGGCCTGGCAAGCGCTGAAACCCGGCGCGCGTTCGCCGTTCGAAGCGCAGCAATTGCCGCCGGACTCGTCGCGCAAGCTGATCACCATGGGCTTTCTCACCAGCGCCCTGAACCCGAAAATCGCCGTGTTCTATCTGTCGGTGTTCCCGCAATTCATCAGCCCTGAGCACGGCTCGGTGTTCACTCAAAGCATCGTCCTCGGCCTGACGCAGATCAGCGTCAGCTTCAGCGTCAATCTGTTGATCGCGCTGTTCGCCGCAGGCATCGCCTCATGGTTTGTGCGCAACCCGACGTGGCTGGTGATGCAGCGTTATTTCATGGGCATGGTCCTCGGTGGCCTCGCCGTAGGGCTGATGCTCGAACAACGCCGGACCGCCTGACATGTGGATCGAGCGGCTGGACGCCAGCCATGCCCTGGCTTACCGCGAACTGATGCTGCAAGCCTACGACCGGCATCCGCAGGCGTTCACCTCCAGCGTGCGCGAACGCGCGGTGATGCCATTGAGTTGGTGGGAAGGGCGCCTGACCAGCAAGCTCGATGTGGTGCTGGGGGCATTCGATGCCGGGACGTTGGCCGGGATTGTCGGCCTGGCCTTTGAACCGCGCGAGAAGGCACGACACAAGGCCACGCTGTTCGGCATGTATGTCTCGGCGGATTTTCGTCGCAAGGGGCTGGGCTTTGATCTGGTGCAGGCGGCACTGGTCGAAGCGCAAAAGCATCCGGCGCTGAAGCTACTGCAGCTCACTGTCACCGCCGGCAATGACGCGGCTTTTCAGTTGTATCAGCGTTGCGGCTTCATTCAGTTCGGCCTCGAGCCACTCGCCGTGCGGGTGGGCGAAGACTACTTCGACAAGATCCACATGTGGCGCCAGCTCTGACCCACCACGACAATCCTTGTGGGAGCGAGCCTGCTCGCGAAGGCGTCCGTCCAGCCGACATCATCGCTGAATCATCCACCGCTTTCGCGAGCAGGCTCGCTCCCACAGGGAGATCTCTTGTTCTGGAGAATCAGCGTACGGCACTGACCCCATCGAGGGTCGAGAACGAGGTGTCCTTGGCGGTCAGCAGGAAATCGCGCATGTACGGCGCGTCGAGCATGTCCGTGCGAATCGCCGCGTACAGCGTCGCGAACAAGCCTTTCTCACCCAACCGTTTGCCCTTCACATAGCCGCGCGAGCTGTATTCATGCAGCGCCCAGTGCGGCATCCCGCAGACGCCACGGCCGCTGGCGACCAGTTGCATCATCATCACCGTCAGTTCCGAAGTGCGCACCTGCGCAGGTTCGATGTCGGCCGGTTCGAGGAAGCGGGTGAAGATGTCCAGGCGATCACGCTCGACCGGGTAGGTGATCAGCGTTTCCGTCAGCAAATCTTCAGGAACGATGTACGGCTTGCTCGCCAGCGCATGCTGATTGGCCACCGCGAGCATGGCTTCGTAAGTGAACAGCGGCACGTAAGTGATGCCGGCAATTTCCAGCGGATCGGAGGTCACCACCAGATCCAGATCGCCACGGGCCAGTGCCGGCAGCGGGGCGAAAGCGAAACCCGAAGCCAGGTCCAGCTCGACTTCCGGCCAGGCATCGCGGAACTGGTCGATGGTCGGCATCAGCCACTGGAAGCAGCTGTGGCATTCGATCGCCATGTGCAGACGCCCGGCGGTGCCACCGGCCAGCCGACCGATGTCCCGTTCAGCGGCGCGCAACAGCGGCAGGGTGGCGTCGGCCAGTTGCAGCAGGCGCAAACCGGCGCTGGTGAAGCGCACCGGTTTGGTCTTGCGCACGAACAACTGCATGCCCATGCGCTCTTCCAGCTCTTTGAATTGATGCGATAGAGCGGATTGCGTCAGATGCAGGCGATCAGCGGCATCCACCAGGCTGTCGGCTTCGCGCAGGGCGTGCAGGGTTTTCAGATGTCGGATTTCAAGCACCGGCGGGGCTCCATGAAGAAAACTTGTGACGAATGCGGGGAAGGTGAGTTTGTCTCATGAGGCACGCTTTGTCGATCTGTCGGCGAGGATCCGGCGGGCATTCGACAGACGACCGCTCGGCACTCTTCATCAAACTGTCATGCAACTGTGGCAGCGCGCTCGCACGAACTTCATCAGACTCGCGCTCTACTGGGGTGCTGCGTTTTGGTGTTTTTCATGTTCAAGAGAGTTTTTTCAGTCGCGGCCGCGTTGGCCGCGCTTTTGTTCGGGGCCGGCTCGTTTGCAGCCGGGCGCTGTGATGTCAACGTGCCGACCGAGCACGCCGAGCTGGCGCAGGTCAGTCTTGCCTATCAAAGTATCGGCCGTGCATCAGACCCGGCGCTGTTGCTGGTCATGGGCCTGGGTGGGCAGTTGATCCACTGGCCGGACGAAGTCGTGGTCGCGCTGTGTCAGCAAGGGTTTCGGGTGATTCGTTATGACAACCGCGACGTCGGCCTGTCGACCTGGCGGCAAGCGCCGATCGAGGCCAATCTGACCTTCGAAGTGCTGCGTTACAAGCTCGGTTTACCGGTGTCGGCACCGTACAGCCTGACTGACATGGCCGACGATGCGCTGGGTTTGATGACGGCGCTGAAGGTTGAGCAATTCCACGTGCTCGGCGCGAGCATGGGCGGGATGATCGCTCAGCACATGGCGGCGATGGCGCCGCAGCGGGTGGAAAGCCTGACGCTGATCATGACCACTTCCGGCGCTGAAGGCCTGCCGGCACCAAGTGCGGCGCTGGTGCAGTTGCTCTCGCGCCGAGGTGCGCCGAACCGCGAAGTGGCGTTGGAGCAACAGGCCGATCTGCTTGCGGCACTCGGTAGCCCGGCGGTGACGGATGATCGCCAAGCGCTGTTGCAACAGGCGGCGGCGTCCTACGACCGCGCGTTCAACCCCGAAGGCGTCAAGCGCCAGATCATGGCAATCCTTGCCGAACCGAGCCGGGTGGCATTGCTCAATCAGCTGCGCGTACCGACCCTGGTGGTGCACGGCACGGCAGATCCGCTGCTGCCGGTGATGCACGGCGTGCATCTGGCGGCGCACATTCAGGGCAGTCAGTTGAAACTGATTCCGGGACTGGCGCATCGCTTTCAGGAGGCGTTCAAGGAGCCGTTGCTGGCGGCGGTGCTGCCGTATTTGCAGGCGCATCGCGAGGACACTTCGCATTGGGCTCGGGTCGATCCGCCGGCGCCGAACAATCTGCTGTAAGAGTGCGCCAGCATCCTGTCGCCAAAAAAATATCAATGTGCCACTATTGTTTGCCGCGTTGTTGCCGATAAGGCGCAGGAACGTTTTCAGACATAGGGACTTGATCCATGATTTTTCGCGCTACACGTCAATGGGCCGCGCTGGCTCTGCTCGCCGTACTGACTCTCACCGGCTGCGCCCATGTGCAACCGCCCGTGGCCCTGGACAAACAGTTCTGGGATGCCAAAGAGCCGACCATCGGTGTGGCCATTACCGTCGTACCGTCGCCGGTGCTGGCGCTGACCGGCAATCAGGGCATCCTCGATTACGCCATCAATGCCGGCGTCAACAGCAAGCTCAGCGCCAACGTCGAGACCTGGCAGGTGCGCGACCTGGAAACCCTGCCCGACGCCATCGTCGCCAAGCTGCAAGCCAAGGGCTACAAGGCCAAGCGCATTGATGAAAAGGTCGATCTGAAGACCTTCAAGGAAGTCGATTTCCGCGAGGGCTACATGACCAAGGACCTGTCGCCGATGAAAGCTGCCCACGGCATCGACCGTCTGTTGCTGGTGTCGATCTATGCCACCGGTGCCACCCGCAGCTACTACAGCATCGTGCCCACCAGCGTGCCGATGGCCCAGGTCGGCGGCCAGGGCATGGTGATCGATCTGTCGGACAACAAACTCTTGTGGTACCAGCCATTCGCCGCTGTGCAAGCCGCGCAAGGTGAGTGGGACGAGCCGTCTTACACCAACCTGTCCAACGCGTTTTATCAAGCGATGGATAACAGCCGTCAGCAAATGATCGCCCCGTTCGCACAATGAAACGTCTGGCGCTGACCCTCGCGGCGATCTCGCTGCTGGCGTTGCCTGGCTGTGCGCAGAAACCGGCACCTGAGGCCGGTTTCAAGGATCAGGCGGCCATGAGCTATGTGCAGGCACACGGACTGAAGGTCGACGTGCAACTGCCGGCGGAGTTTGTCGGCGCCAGCACGGTGATCGACAGCAAGGCGGCGGTGAACGCGGCCAATTCCAGTTACACGCTGGTGTCGAGCTCCGGCGCGGGCGCCGGTCTGGCGGGCATTCTGGTGGCCAGCCTGATCAACACGCAAATGGGTTCCGGTGCGTTACAGCGCGATGCCGAAAAAGCCGCGCTGAACGAATCGCGGCCGCTGGCCGACCTGCTCGCCGGCGTGCCGTTGCAGGAGCGCTTGCAACAGCGTTTTCAGGCGGCGTCGCAAGTCTCCGGATTCAAGCAGGGGGCAGGTGCGGTCACGGCACGGTTGCTGATCGAACCGAAGCTGATGCTGACGCCCGATCGCGGCAGTTTCGTGCTGGTCAATCAGGTGCAATTACAGGATATCGCCGGCTCGCCGCTGTACCGCATGCGCATCGAAGTGGCCAGTCAGCCGATCCGTCGTTGCGGCAAGCAATGCATCGATGACGGCGCCCTTGACCTGGCCAAGGTCACCGCCGTGCTGGATGAATGTATTGATGAATCCATGCGCGTGTTGAGCGCCGATCTGATGCAACCGACGCCACCGCCGGCCGCGCAGGAAACCCTGCGTTACGTGCTCGACGGCCAGCGTGTGGTCGAGCGCGGTTATCAACTGGCGCAGAACGGCAACTACTGGCGCTACCGCAATCTTTACGGTGCGGTGAAGTCAGTGCCAGTGCCGTTCGAGGATGCTCTGTCGTCCGCGCAACTGGCCAGAGTCTACGATCGCTAGTGGCTGATGCGCGTGGGTTCAGGCATGCAGCCGGACCCACACGCTCACCAATACCGTCGCCGCCATCAGCCACGCCACCGCCGCCACGGCCAGCGATGCTTCCAGACGCATGCGGTCGACCATCACATACAGCGTCGCCAGATACACAAAGTAGGGAATGATCGACCACATGCCGAACACGATCGTGGTTTTCAGATCGTCGACCGAGCGGCCCTTGCCGACGATGTAGTGCGCAATCAGGGCAAAGGTCGGGAACAGCGGCACCAGACCGGCGATGTAGTAGTTTCTGGTCTTCGACAGCGCAGCGAGGATCAGCACGACTGCGGCGCCGATAGCGGCTTTGAGAATCAGATCCATCAGTGGCTCAGCCCGTACTTTTTGACTTTATCGAACAGCGTGGTCTTGGCCATGCCCAGTTCCTGGCTGGCCTGGGTCAGGTTGCCGCCGCTGCGTTGCAAGGCGTCGACCAGCAGATTGCGCTCGAACGCTTCCACCGCTTCGGCAAACGCCAGACCCTGGCCGGCGCTGGCCCCGGATTTCTTGAAAGCCGGCAGGCCGAGGGCGAAGCGTTCGGCGACGTTGCGCAGTTCGCGCACGTTGCCCGGCCAGTCGTGGCTCATCAGGTTCGACAGGGTCTGGTTGTCCAGCTCCGGCAGCGCGCGGTCGAAGCGCAGCGCCGACTGCTGGGTGAAATGCTCGAACAGTTGCAGGATGTCTTCGCGGCGTTCGCGCAGCGGTGGCAATTCCAGGGTCACGACGTTGAGGCGGTAGTACAAGTCGCTGCGAAATTCCCCAGCCTTGCTCGACTCATCAAGGTCGGATTTGGTCGCCGCAATCACCCGGCAATCCACGGCCACGCTCTGGTTCGAGCCGAGGCGCTCAAGGGTGCGTTCCTGCAGCACGCGCAGCAACTTGATCTGCAATGGCAGCGGCATGCTTTCCACTTCATCGAGGAACAGCGTGCCGCCGTCGGCGTGCTCGATCTTGCCGATGCGCCGTTTGCCGGCGCCGGTGAAGGCGTTGGCTTCGTGGCCGAAGATTTCGCTTTCAAAAAGGTTTTCCGGCAGGCCGCCGCAGTTCAGCGCGACGAACTGTTTGCTGTGGCGCCGACTGAAATCGTGCAGGCAACGAGCGACCAGTTCCTTGCCGGTGCCGGTCTCGCCTTCGATCAAGACGTTGGCCGAGGTGTCGGCGACGTTGGCGATCAGCTCGCGCAGGTTCTGCATCGCCGGTGAGCGGCCGATAATCCGCCCTTCCAGCGAATCGCGTTCGGCCAGTTGCCGACGTAGCGATGACACTTCACGGGCGAGGCTGCGTTGCTCCAGCGCCCGCCGCGCGACATCGACCAGGCGTTCCGGCGAGAACGGTTTTTCCATGAAATCGTAGGCGCCTTTCTGCATCGCGCCGACGGCCATGGAAATGTCGCCGTGGCCGGTGATCAGCACCACCGGCAGGCTGCGATCACGCTGCTTGAGGCGGGTGAGCAATTCCAAGCCATCAATGCCCGGCAGGCGAATGTCGCTGATGACGATGCCGGCAAAGTTGTCGCCGACCTGCGCCAGCGCCTCTTCGGCACTGCCGACGCCGATGCACGGAATGTCCTCGAGGGTCAGCGCCTGTTGGCAGCCGAGCAGCACATGGGGGTCGTCTTCGACAATCAGCACACTGAGTTCAGGGTTCATATTGGCTCGGCAGAAAGAGGGCTTACCAACGGTAAACTGAGGACGAAAGTGGTGCCACCGCCGGCCGGGTGTTCGACACCCAGGTGCCCGCCGGTGGCGGCGGCGAGGCTGGCGGACAGGGTCAGGCCCAGTCCCAGGCCTTGCTCGCCGGGTTTGGTGGTGAAGAACGGTTCGAACAGATGCTTGCGCGCTTCGGCGTCGATGCCGTGGCCGTTGTCACGCACCCGCAAGCGATACTTGCCGTTGAATTCTTCACCCTCCAGCCACAGCTGCGGCTGCGGTTGCGCGTGCATGGCGTCGAGGGCGTTGCCGATCAGGTTGACGAGGATCTGTTCGAGACGGGTCTGATCGATCAGCAACTGCACATCGGCAAACTGCCGGTGAATCTGCAGCGCGGTATTTTCCACACGCGCGCCGAGCACTTGCAACGCGGCGTCGACGGCTTTGCCGAGACTGGCCAGACCCTTGTTGTCGCCGCGCCGGGCGAACGAACGCAGGCTGGCGGTGATCCGGCCCATGCGGTCGATCAGGTCGTTGATGGTCTTGAGGTTGGTGCTGGCGACGTCGAGCTGGCCGCGCTCGAGAAAGCGCACGGTGTTGCCCGACAGCGTGCGCATGGCCGCCAGGGGCTGGTTCAATTCATGGGCGATGCTGGTCGACATCTGGCCGATGGCCGCGAGTTTGCCCGCCTGAACCAGTTCATCCTGGGCGCGGCGCAAAGTCTCCTCGGCCTGACGACGCTCGCGGATCTGACTCTTCAGGCGTTCGTTGCTGGCGCGCAGATCGGCGGTGCGTTCGGTAATCCGACGCTCCAGTTGGCTGTTGGCTTCCTGCAGCGCTTCGCGGGCGGCGAGGCGGGTGGCGAGGACTTTGCGCCGCTCGTTCCAGGCAATCAGCAGGAAGGCGAACAGGGCAAACGCCACCGCCACCAGAATGCCTTGGTTGATGGCTTCGCGGCGCAGGTCCTGCAATGGCGTGAGCAGGGTGAAATTCCACGGAGTGTCGCTCAGCAGTCGGGTTTGCGCCAGATAACTGATGTCGTCTTCGTCGGGCTGCAATTCGCTGTTGGCCGGGAAGGTCAGTTTCTCCACGCCTTCGGCCAGCGTCTCGCGGGCCAGTGGTTGCAGTTCGTTGAGCGGGAACCAGTAGTACTGCAGGCTGCGGGCGAGTTTTTCCTTGACCTCATCGCTCAGCGGAATTACCGATTTCAGCCGCCTGGCGGGATCGCTGGACAGAATGATGATGCCGTTCTCATCGCTGACGAACGCTTCCAGACGCGCCCGCTGCCAGCGTTCCTCCATGGCTTCCAGACGCACCTTGACCACCGCGACACCGATGATCTTGCCGTGCTCTTCGAGGCCGTGGGCGAGGTAGTAACCGGGTTCGCCATTGGTGCTGCCGATGCCGTAGAAGCGTCCGGGCTGGCCGCGCACGGCGTCTTTGAAATAGGCGCGGAAGGACAAGTCTTCACCCAGATAACTGTCGACATCGCGCCAGTTGCTGGTGGCCATGACCCGGCCGGTGGTGTCCATCACGTAGATGGCCCGGCTGCGGCTGCGGCGGTTCAGGCCTTCGAGGTAGTCGTTGACCGTCTGCCGGTGTTCCGGGGTCGGGTCGGCCAGCAACTGCGGCACACTCGTTTCGAGTTCCAGCAGGCTGGGCAGGTAGGTGTATTTGCTGATCTCGCTTTCGACCGCGCGGGCGTGCAGTTCCAGCTGACGCTGGCCGTTTTCGCCGAGGCTGCGGATGCCGAAGTGTTCACTGGTCCAGAAGCCGATGAAACCCAGGCCGACCATCAGGGCGATGATCAGCGGCGGCAGGAACAGATGACGGATCAGACGGGGCTTCACGGCAAGTGATGGCTCGGCAGCGCGATAAAGAGTGGGGTCGCATTTCATCACAGATGCCTTGGGTCAACCACAACACTTGTTTGTGCCTGTGGCGAGGGGATTTATCCCCGTTGGGCCGCGAAGCGGCCCCAAAACCATCACTGCGGTTTAACTGAAAGACCGCATGCACGGGTTTTACGACTGCTGCGCAGCCGGACGGGGATAAATCCCCTCGCCACAGGGGATCTCATTGTCAGGCTGTCCGCACCCCACAGACAGGGTGCGGGTGTGTTGCTTTTAGTGCTGCAGGATTTTCTCGAGGAAGTGCTGCGCGCGTTCGGAGCGGGCGCTGATGTCGCCGAAGAATTCCTCTTTCGGGCAGTCCTCGATGATCTTGCCCTGATCCATGAAGATCACCCGGTCGGCCACTTTACGGGCGAAGCCCATTTCGTGGGTCACGCACATCATGGTCATGCCTTCGTGAGCCAGTTGCACCATCACGTCGAGCACTTCGTTGACCATTTCCGGATCGAGCGCCGAGGTCGGTTCGTCGAACAGCATGACGATCGGGTCCATCGCCAGCGCACGGGCAATCGCCACACGCTGTTGCTGCCCGCCGGACAGTTGCCCCGGGTGCTTGTGGGCGTGCGCCGACAGGCCGACGCGCTCAAGCAACTGCAGACCTTTTTTGGTCGCCTCTTCCTTGCTGCGGCCGAGCACCTTGATCTGCGCGATGGTCAGGTTTTCGGTGATGGTCAGGTGCGGGAAAAGCTCGAAATGCTGGAACACCATGCCCACGCGCGAACGCAGTTTCGGCAGGTTGGTTTTCGGGTCGGCGATCGACGTGCCGTCAACCACGACATCACCTTTCTGGAACGGCTCCAGGGCGTTGACGCATTTGATCAGCGTCGACTTGCCGGAACCCGACGGGCCGCAGACCACGATCACTTCGCCTTTCTTGACCTCGGTGCTGCAATCAGTCAGCACCTGGAAGTCCCCATACCACTTGTTGATGTTTTTGATAGAGATCATACGGCGAACCTTTTTTGCAGACGCTTGACCAACCGCGAGGCGGCGAAGCTGATGATGAAGTACACGAGACCGGCGAAAATCAGGAACTCATTGGAGCGGCCGATGATGTCGCCGCTGGCACGCGAGGCGTTGAGGAAATCCACCAGGCCCACGGTGTAGACCAGCGAGGTGTCCTGGAACAGGATGATGCTCTGCTGCAGCAGCAGCGGGGTCATCTTGCGGAACGCCTGCGGCAGGATGATCAGGCGCATCATCTGCCCGTAGTTCATGCCCAGTGCCTGAGCAGCACCCATCTGGCCCTTGGAAATCGACTGCACACCGGCCCGGACGATTTCGCAGAAGTACGCCGCTTCGAACATCATGAACGCCACGACGCACGAGGTGAACGCGCCGATCGGCGTGTCTTCGCCGGTGATCCAGCGCAGCACGAACGGCACCGCCAGGTAGAACCAGGTGATCACCAGCAACAGCGGGATCGAGCGGAAATAGTTGACGTAGGCGCCGGCTATGCTCGACAGCAGCTTGTTGTGTGACAGACGGCACAGCGCGAGGATCGTGCCGAGAATCATCCCGCCGATCACGCCCATGGCCATCAGCTTGAGGGTCATCACCATGCCGTTCCACAAACCGGGAATGGCCGGGACGATGCCACTGAAATCGAATTCCATTATTTACCCCCCACGGAGATCAGGCCGGGCACCGCGACTTTCTTCTCGACCAGGCGCATCAGCAGCATCAGGCTCATGTTGAGGGTGAAATAGATCAGGGTCGCCAGGGTGAACGCTTCGAACAGGTTGGCCGAGAACTCGGCGGTCTGTTTGGTCTGCGCCAGCAATTCCATCAAACCGATCAAGGACGCCACGGAGGAGTTCTTGAACACGTTGAGGAATTCCGAGGTGAGCGGTGGAATGATGATCCGGTAGGCCTGGGGCAGCAGCACGTTCCAGTAGATCTGCGGCAGTTTGAAACCCATCGCGCGGGCGGCGGATTCCTGACCACGGGGCAGCGCCTGGATACCGGTGCGCACTTGCTCGCAGACACGGGCGGCGGTGAACAGACCGAGGCAGACGACAACGCTCAGGTAGGCCGAGGTGGTCGGATTGAGGTCCTGCTTGTACCACTCCTGCAGATCCGGCGGCAGCAGATCGGGTACCAGGAAGTACCAGATGAACAGCTGCACCAGCAGCGGCACGTTACGGAACAGCTCGACGTAGCAGGTCGCGATGCCCGATACGATGCGGTTCGGCACAGTGCGCATGATGCCCAGCAGCGAGCCGAGCAGCAGGGCGATGATCCACGCCACGACGGCGATGGCGATGGTCCAGCCCAGACCGGAGATGAACCAGTCGAGATAGGTCTCGCTGCCCACACCGGTGGACTTGAAGAACACGCCCCAGTCCCAGTTGTAATTCATTAGGGTCTCCCCTCGATTCGATCGATGTACAAGTGCCCGCCTGGGGAACTCCGTTCCCTCCCCAGTCTTTTTTCAAAGACCGGGCACACGCGATCGGCTCGACAGCCACCGGTTCGAGTGTTTCCAGAAAAATGCCAGCAGGGAGTGACCATCCCCTGAAAAGGCAGGCGCCTCCTCAGGGGATAAGGTTAGTCAGAAAATCAGGACTTCTTGTCGTCAGCCGCTTTGTCGGTCGGATTGGCGATCAGGGTCTTGAGCTCGTCGCTCATCGGGAAGTTCAGGTTCAGGCCTTTTGGCGGAATCGGCTGCATGAACCACTTCTCGTAGATCTTGTTGATTTCGCCCGAAGCGTAAGTGGCCTTGATCGCGTCATCCACAGCCTTTTTGAACGGCTCGTCGCCTTTGCGCATCATGCAGCCGTAGATTTCGTACGACTGTGGCGTGCCGGTCACTTCCCAATCGGCGGCTTTCTTGGCCTTGGCGGCTTCGCCGGCCAGCAGTGCGTCATCCATCATGAAGGCAACGGCACGGCCCGATTCCAGCATCTGGAAGGACTCGCCGTGGTCTTTGGCGGAGATGACGTTCATGCCCATCTGCTTGTCGGCGTTCATCGCCTTGAGGATGCGCTCGGAGGTGGTGCCGGCGGTGGTTACGACGTTCTTGCCTTTCAGATCGTCGAAATCCTTGTACTTGGAGTCTTTCTTGGACAGCAGACGGGTACCGATTTCGAAGATGCCGACGGAGAAGTCGACCTGCTGCTGACGCTCGACGTTGTTGGTGGTCGAACCGCACTCGACGTCCACGGTGCCGTTCTGCACCAGCGGGATACGGGTCTGCGAGGTGACGAGGTTGTATTTGACTTGCAGGTTCGGCAGGTCGAGGTCTTTCTTGATCGCTTCGACGATCTTCAGCTGGATATCGTGCGAGTAGCCGACCGGCTTGCCGGACGCATCAGCGATATAGGAGAACGGAATGGAGGCGTCACGGTGGCCCAGGGTGATGACACCGGACTCTTTGATCTTCTTCAGGGTGCCGGTGAGTTCGGCGGCGAAAACTGGCGTGCTGATCAGAGCGGCAGCAATGGCTGCGCCCAGGATATGGGGAACGATGCGCATCAAATTTTCCTCGACATTGTTTTTTTTATGGAGCCAGTTTGTCGGCCCTTTTTGTGCTTCGAATGCCTGACGGCTCCTGAAGTGTTGGCACAGCAGGCATTCGTCGAGAGAGTGTAGAGCATGACTCGTGCCAGAGCAGTCGAAGTCCGTTAAGCGATTGTTTTATAACGTTATTAAAGTTTTATGGCGGTAATTTTATGAACGCATGATCCGGTTAACCGAATCGACTGTGGAGTCGCGTTCGGAAAACCGAACGATCAAAAGCCCCTCACCCTAACCCTCTCCCGGAGGGAGAGGGGACTGACTGCGGTGGATGGTCGAGTTACGGCGACGTGAGATACCGAGTCGACCTCGGACTTTGGAACCCACGGAGATCGGCTCCCTTTCCCCTCTACCCCTGGGGGAGAGGGCTGGGGTGAGGGGGAAAAGATCCAACTGCCCCAATCAGGTTCAACAAAGTCCACATAACAAAAAGCCCCTGAATCTCACAATTCAGGGGCTTTCGTTCAAGCGATGGGGCGAAGATCAAGCCGCCTCGATCTTCCGGCTCTGCTCAACCTTGCCCAGATACGTCGACAGCGTCTGCTGTTCCTCCGGTGTGGTGAACAAGCCTAGCTTGGTGCGGCGCCACAGGATGTCGTGCGCCGTAGTGGCCCACTCTTCGCTGCACAGGTAATCGACTTCGCGGGTGTAGAGCCCGCCGCCGATGTGCTCGCCCATATCGGCCAGCGTTTGCACGCCTTCAAGCATGCGCCAGGTGCGGCTGCCGTAGGTGACGGCCCAGCGCCGGGCGATTTCGGTCGGGACGAAATCGAACTTGTCGCGAATCCGCGCGCTCAGGGCCTCTGGCGTGGTCATGTCTTCGCCGCCGGGCAGGGTGGCGGTCGAGGTCCAGCTCGGGCGCATCTGGGTGAAGAACGGCATCAACTGCGCCATCGCCGACTCGGCGAGCTTGCGGTAAGTGGTCAGCTTGCCGCCGAACACCGACAGCAGCGGCGCTTCCTCGGCGTTGCCCGACAGCGCCAGGGTGTAATCGCGAGTGACCGCAGACGGGTTGTCGGATTCGTCGTTGCACAGCGGCCGAACGCCCGAGTAGCTGTGCAGGATGTCTTCGCGGCTGAGCTGCTTCTTGAAGTGGGCGTTGACCACTTTCAGCACGTAATCGGTTTCGCCTTCGGTGATCGCTACTTTCGCCGGGTCGCCGGTGTATTCGCGGTCGGTAGTGCCGATCAGAGTGAAGTGGTTCAGGTACGGAATAGTGAAAACGATGCGCTGATCTTCGTTTTGCAGAATATGCGCATGTTCGCCTTCGTACAGTTTCGGCACGATGATGTGGCTGCCCTGGATCAGACGGATGCCATACGGCGATTCCATCTTCAGGTCGTCACGGATGAACTTGGCCACCCATGGGCCGGCGGCGTTGACCAGTGCTTTGGCGGTGATCGAAAACAAACTGCCGTCGGCGCGCTCCAGATGCAGGTGCCACAGACCTTTGGTGCGGCGGGCACTGACACAGCGGGTCTGGGTATGCACATGCGCGCCTTTTTCACGGGCGGCCATGGCGTTCAGGACCACGAGGCGGGCGTCATCGACCCAGCAATCGGAGTATTCGAAGCCTTTCTTGATTTCGCTTTTCAGCGCGCTGTCGGCGCCGAACTTCAGGCTTTTCGAACCTGGCAGCTTTTCGCGTTTGCCAAGGTTGTCGTAGAGGAACAGGCCGGCACGAATCATCCACGCCGGACGCAGGTGCGGGCGGTGTGGCAGTACGAAACGCATCGGTTTGACGATATGCGGCGCCTTGGCCAGCAACACTTCACGCTCGGCGAGCGCTTCACGCACCAGACGGAATTCGTAATGTTCCAGATAGCGCAGGCCACCGTGGATCAGCTTGCTGCTGGCCGACGAGGTGTGGCTGGCCAGGTCGTCTTTTTCGCAAAGGAACACCGAAAGACCGCGACCGGCGGCATCCGCTGCGATCCCGACGCCGTTGATCCCGCCGCCAATCACGGCAACGTCATAGATCTCGGAGAGAGGGGGCGTACGCAAGGTAGAGGTGGACATCGGCTGGCCTCGGTTCTTTTGATTTTGTATTGGAAATCGAACATAAATGTTCATTTGCGAAAATGGTAGCCCATAAACACGCGCGCAGCCAGTCGCGTTCGATTGAAAAAACTCATCGAAGGGCGATTAAAAGAAAATTTTCGAACATGAACGCGCGCAAGGCGCAGAAGATGTGTGGTGTGATCGATCGTTTTCGCGAGCAGGCTCGCTCCCACATTTTGCAATGCATTCCAAGAGTGGGAGCGAGCCTGCTCGCGAAGGCGTCGGTTCGGTCAGCGAGGGAGAGGGTTCAGACGACTTCCAGCCGAATCTTGTGCTGACTCAACAACTGCGCCAGCGCCGGCACCGGTTGCTGATCGGTGACCAGGCAATCGATCAGGCTGATCGGCCCCAGTCGAATCATCGCATTACGCCCGAACTTGCTCGAATCCGCTGCCAGAATCACCTGTCGCGCGTTGGCGATGATCGCCTGGCTGACCCGGACCTCCTGATAATCGAAGTCGAGCAGGCTGCCGTCCTCATCGATCCCGCTGATGCCGACCAAGGCGAAATCGACCTTGAACTGATTGATGAAGTCCACGCTCGCCTGACCGACCACACCGCCGTCGCGGCGCACGTTGCCGCCGGTCAGCAGCACATCGAAATCATCCTTGGCGCTGAGCATCGAGGCGACGTGCAGGTTGTTGGTGATGATTTTCAGGTGGCTGTGATTGAGCAGGGCGCGGGCGATCGATTCGGTGGTCGTACCGATATTGATGAACAGCGAGGCGTGATCGGGGATCTGCGCGGCAATGGCTTCACCGATGCGTTGCTTTTCATCGCGCATCTGATCGGCACGCATGGCATACGCGGTGTTTTCGACACTGGAATCGTACGCGGCGCCACCGTGGTAGCGACGCAGCAGGTTGGCTTCCGCGAGCTGGTTGATGTCGCGGCGGATGGTTTGCGGGGTGACAACGAACAGCGTGGCCATTTCCTCGATGCTCACATAGCCGCGTTCGCGGACCAGCTCGAGGATTTGCTGCTGACGGGGAGGCAGATTCATGGGGCTTCCTTTGGGCTGCCAAGCAAAATTTGCCCATGATGCCGCAGGAATCCGCTCCCGACCAGTTAGATGCCTATGTGTATCTCAAGGCTGGCTTATTCACCGTCCTCGCGCGCCCAGTCACGGGTGCGGCTGACGGCTTTTTTCCAGCCTTTGTAGAGTTTCTCTTTCTCGGTTTCGTCAAGGCTCGGTTCGAACTCGCGCTCGATCACTGCCTTGCCGCGCAATTCTTCCAGGCTGCCCCAGAAACCGCAGGCCAGGCCGGCCAGATAAGCCGCGCCGAGTGCGGTGGTTTCGCGCATTTGCGGGCGTTCGACCTGGGTGCCGAGGATGTCGGCCTGGAACTGCATGAGGAAGTTGTTCGCCACCGCACCGCCGTCCACGCGCAGAGCTTTGAGGCGTTCGCCGGAATCCTGTTGCATGGCGTCGAGTACGTCGCGGGTCTGGTAGGCGATCGACTCCAGCGCGGCGCGGATGATGTGATCCACACGTACGCCGCGCGTCAGGCCGAACAGTGCGCCACGGGCATACGGGTCCCAGTACGGCGCGCCGAGACCGGTGAACGCCGGCACCAGATACACGCCGTTGCTGTCCTTGACCTTGTTGGCAAAGTATTCGGTGTCGTGGGCGTCGTTGACGATTTTCAGTTCATCACGCAGCCATTGCACGGTCGAACCGCCGTTGAACACGGCGCCTTCCAGAGCATAAGCCACTTCGCCGCGCGGGCCGCAGGCGATGGTGGTGAGCATGCCGTGCTGGGATTTCACCGCTTTGTCGCCGGTGTTCATCAGCAGGAAGCAACCGGTGCCGTAGGTGTTTTTCGCCTGGCCCGGCTCGACGCACATCTGCCCGAACAGTGCTGCCTGCTGGTCGCCGGCGATGCCGCCGATGGCGATGCCGCTCTTGGTGCGACCGTAGATTTCCGAGGACGCTTTGACTTCCGGGAGCATCTCGCGGGGGATGTCGAGGATCTCCAGCATCTTCGAGTCCCACTCCAGCGAATGGATATTGAAGAGCATGGTGCGCGAGGCGTTGGTGTAGTCGGTGACGTGCACCTTGCCGCCGGTGAATTTCCAGATCAGCCAGCTATCGACGGTGCCGAACAGCAGCTCGCCGTTGCGCGCACGCTCGCGGCTGCCTTCGACGTTGTCGAGGATCCACTTCAGTTTGGTGCCGGAGAAGTACGGGTCGGTGACCAGGCCGGTGGTGTCACGGATGTAGTCTTCGTGGCCATCGCGCTTGAGCTGCTGGCAGATCTCGGTGCTGCGGCGGCACTGCCAGACGATCGCGTTATACACGGGGCGGCCGGTGGTCTTGTCCCAGACCACGGTGGTTTCACGCTGGTTGGTGATACCGATCGCGGCAACCTGGTCATGGTGCAGGCCGGCCTGGGCCAGCGCTTCAACCATCACCGCGCTCTGGGTGGCGAAGATTTCCATCGGGTCGTGCTCGACCCAACCGGCCTGCGGGTAATGCTGAACGAATTCGCGCTGCGCGGTGCAGACTACGTTCGCGTCGCGGTCGAAGATGATCGCGCGCGAACTGGTCGTACCCTGATCAAGGGCAATGATGTAGTTCTTGTTCTGAATGTCGGTCATGTCGATTGCCTTGGACGAAAAAAACGAGAGTGGGCCGTGGCGCAGGCTCGGATGGGCAGGAGCCGGCGCCGACTGTTTCAAGAAGTTCTTGGTTTGCCGTCAATGGCCGGTTCTGCATCCTTTGTAGCAGGTGTGGCGCCGGTCAGGTGACGGGCGATGAGCCCGCGATACCCGGCAGCGCCGAGGCAGGCACCGACAATCGGTGCAAAAATCGGAATCAGGAAATACGGAATATCACGACCACCGGTGAAGGAAATTTCACCCCAACCGGTAAAGAAAGTCATCAGTTTCGGACCGAAGTCACGCGCAGGGTTCATCGCGAAACCGGTCAGCGGACCCATCGCACTGCCGATCACGGCAATCAGCAAACCGATCAGCAACGGCGCCATCGGGCCGCGTGGCAGGCCGTTGTTGTCATCGGTCAGGGCCATGATCACGCCCATCAGGATCGCGGTGATGATCATCTCGACCAGAAAGGCCTGGGCCGTCGAAAGCACCGGGTTCGGGTAGGTCGAGAACACCGACGCCAATTCAAGGCTGGCGGCCGAGCCACGAATCATCTGGTGGGTTTGTTCGTAATCGAAGAACAGATTGCTGTAGAGCGTGTAGACCAGCAATGCGCCGCAGAAGGCGCCGGTAATCTGCGAAAGGATGTAGAACGGCAGTTTGTGCTTTTCGAAGTCAGCGAAGATTGCCAGAGCAATGCTCACTGCCGGGTTCAGGTGCGCGCCGGAAACCCCGGCGGTGAGGTAGATCGCCATGCTCACGCCGACGCCCCAGATGATGCTGATCTCCCACAGGCCGAAGCTGGCACCTGCGACTTTGAGCGCGGCGACACAACCGGTGCCGAAGAAGATCAGAAGGGCGGTGCCCAGGAATTCGGCCATGCATTGGCCGGAAAGCGATGGTTGCGGTAAAGCAGCTGTCATTGAAAACCTCGGTTCTTTTTCTTGTGTGGCGCCTTGCCAACGGAGCAGGGCGCGATCTTCACCGGGTCGGAATCCCCATTCGGTTCCCGGGTTACTGCTGGGTACTGCGTTGAGCATGATTCTTACATTATTCAGATTCGAAAAAATATAGACAAGAAACAAACCTGTCAAAGGTCGAAAGTGAACCACCGGTCACAATAAAACTATTCGCCTTGTGAATGATCAGCGCCGCGAACTGCTTGAATGCAGCGCGAAGCCACGGGATTCGCGGCTTGGAATAGAGCCTTTTGCCCAACGATGACCTAGAATCCGCCGCAGGTTTTTCAAAGATTGCCGAACCCGGAGCTGCCATGACCCCAGCGTTGGACTTGTTGAAAAAAGTTCGTGCCGAACATCGCGTGCACAGTTACGAACATGATCCGAAGGCCGCGTCCTATGGGCTGGAGGCGGCGGAGAAGCTCGGGCTCGCACCGGCGCAAGTGTTCAAAACCTTGCTGGCCGCCAGTGAAAAAGGCGAACTGCTGGTGGCTGTGGTGCCGGTCGTCGGAACGCTCGACCTCAAAGGGCTGGCCCATGCCGCTGGAGTGAAGAAAGCCGAAATGGCTGACCCGGCTGCCGCGCAACGTTCAACCGGCTACCTGTTGGGCGGCATCAGCCCGCTCGGGCAGAAGAAACGCCTGCGCACCTTCATCGACAATTCCGCTCAGGGGTTCGCGACTATCTATGTGAGTGCCGGGCGGCGAGGACTGGAAGTGGAACTGGCGCCGGCAGTATTGGCTGAGCACACCCAGGCGCAGTTCGCCGATATAGGCCGCGCGTAATGTTCGCGCCGGCTGTATGAAGAAACAATTGCGCTTCTGTCACTGGCACTGATCCGGGCCGCCGTTGCATGCTCGGTCGACCAATTAAGGGAGAAAATCCATGCAGCTTGCGTTTCATCAGGTCGACGCGTTCAGTGATCGGCCGTTCAGTGGCAACCCGGCGATGGTCTATCGGCTCGACAGTTGGCTAGCCGATGACTTGATGCAGAAGATCGCCGCCGAACACAACCTGGCGGAGACTGCGTTTCTGGTGCGCGAAGGTCAGGCCTGGCATATCCGCTGGTTCACCCCGACCACCGAAGTGCCGCTGTGCGGGCATGCGACCCTGGCCAGCGCGTTTGTACTGTTCGAAATCTATAAGGAAAGCGCCGAGCGCATCGACTTCATCTGCAAGTCCGGGCCGCTGAGTGTCAGCCGCGAAGGCGACCGGCTGTGGCTGGATTTCCCGACCATCGTGCCTTCGGAAATCGGCGTGACGCTGGATGTCGAGCGGGCGCTGGGTGTTGAGGCTGTTGATGTGCTCGGCTCCAACGAACTGTTCGTGGTGCTGGAATCGGAACAGGCCGTGCTCGACTGCAAACCGGACATGGCGGCGCTGGCGAAACTGCCATGGCTGGGCGCAATCGTCACCGCGCGTGGCAACCAGCATGATTTCGTCTCGCGCTATTTCGCCCCGGCGATCGGTATCAATGAAGACCCGGTGACCGGTTCGACGCATTGCAGCCTGATTCCGTACTGGTCCAAGCGTCTGGGCAAAACGAACCTGAGCGCATGCCAGCGCTCGGCGCGGGGCGGGGAGTTGTTCTGTCGGCTGGAAGGTGAGCGGGTGAAGATTGGCGGCAATGCGACGCTTGTGGCCAGCGGTACCCTGTTTTTAGGCTGAGGCAATACCAACTGTGGGAGCGAGCCTGCTCGCGAAAGCGCTCTTTCAGTCAACATCTTCGGCGACTGAAACACCGCATTCGCGAGCAGGCTCGCTCCCACAATTTTTATCCAGTGCGGATCAAAGGCTGGTGCTGAACCGACGGACGCCGTTTTCCACCGCCGGAATCTGCGCCGCGGTGCTGCCGGATGCCTGGAACAGCACCAGGTGATCCGCCGCTACGCGAATCCCGACCTGCGCGCCAACCAGATGATCGGCGTGGCTGGGGAAGATCGATTCCAGCTGCGCGCCGGTCGGCAGTTGCAGGCGATACAAGGTCGCCGCGCCGAGGAATGTCTTGCCGACAATCTGCGCCTTCAATGGGCTGTCCGGTGCATAAACAATGTCATCCGGACGCAACAGCACATCCACTGCACCGCCAATCGGCCAGGTGTAAGCACGGTTGCCGCGCAGTTCACCCAGCTCGGTCTGCACCGATTCCGGGGTGACGAGCTGGCCGCGAATGAAATAGCCCTGACCGATGAAACTGGCGACATACGGCGTCGCCGGTTCGTGATAGAGGTTGTAGGGCGTATCCCACTGTTCCAGCCGACCTTCCTTGAACACGCCAACGTGATCGCTGACGGCGAACGCTTCTTCCTGATCGTGGGTGACCAGAATCGCACTGGTGCCACGAGCCTTGAGAATGTCGCGCACCTCATGGCTGAGCTTGCGGCGCAGTTCGCCATCGAGATTGGAGAACGGCTCGTCGAGCAGCAGCAACTGCGGCTCCGGCGCCAGGGCGCGGGCGAGGGCGACGCGCTGTTGCTGACCGCCGGACAATTCGTGGGGGAAGCGCTTGCCGAGGTTTTTCAGGTTGACCAGTTCCAGCAGCTCTTCGACCACGCGCGCCTTGTTCGGGTGCTTGCGAATGCCGAAAGCGATGTTGTCGGCCACGCTCAGGTGCGGGAACAGCGCGTAGTCCTGAAACACCATGCCGATCCGGCGTTTCTCCGGCGCCAGGGTGAAACCGGCACTGGACAGGGTTTCGCCACCTAGGGTGATTTCGCCTTCATGCACCGGTTCGAAACCGGCGATTGCGCGCAGGGTAGTGGTCTTGCCGCAGCCGGACGAGCCGAGCAGGCAGCCGATGTCGCCGGCGTTGAGGTGCAGATTGAGGTTCTGCACCACGCGTTGATCTTGGTAGCCGCAAGCGAGGTTGCGCAGGTTCAGCAGTAATTCATGGCTCATGCGTGGTGATATGCCGGTTCAACGAGGAACTCGAGCAGGGCCTTCTGTGCGTGGAGACGGTTTTCTGCCTGATCCCAGGCGACGGAGCGCGGGTCATCGAGCAGGTCGAGACTGATTTCTTCGCCACGGTGCGCCGGCAGGCAGTGCATGAACAGCACGTCCTCGGCAGCGAGGTCGAGCAAGGCACGGTTGACCTGAAACGGCGCGAACAGCTTGAGGCGCTTGGCAGTTTCCTCTTCCTGACCCATCGAAGTCCAGACGTCGGTGCTGACCAGATGCGCGCCACGCACGGCGTCTTGCGGATCGCGGACGATGGTCACGCGATCACCAGCCTGGGCGACGAATTCCGGGTTCGGCTCGTAGCCTTCCGGGCAGGCAACGCGCAACTGGAAGTCGAACTGGATCGCCGCTTCTATATAGCTGTTGCACATGTTGTTGCCGTCACCGATCCAGGCCACGGTCTTGCCCTGGATCGAGCCACGGTGTTCGAGGAAGGTCTGCATGTCGGCGAGCAACTGGCACGGGTGCAGATCATCGGACAGGCCGTTGATCACCGGCACGCGCGAGTTGGCGGCGAATTCGGTGAGGGTGCTGTGGGCGAAGGTGCGGATCATCACCGCATCGAGCATGCTCGACATGACGATGGCGCAATCGCTGATCGGCTCGCCACGGCCCAGTTGGGTGTCGCGCGGGGACAGGAAGATTGCCTGGCCGCCGAGCTGGATCATGCCGGCCTCGAAGGAGATCCGGGTACGGGTCGAGGATTTTTCGAAGATCATCCCCAGCACGCGGTTTTTCAGAGGCTCGAACAGTACGCCGCGGTTACGCAGGTCCTTGAGCTCAACGCCTCGACGGATCACGCTGACCAGCTCTTCGGGCGTGCAATCCATCAGGGAGAGAAAGTGCCTTGCGCTCATCATTGACTACCTTTTTGCTACAGACCGCAGATGCTCAAAGCCTTGTTTAACGGAACAACGGGCGAGACCTGCGGCGTAAGCCGCACGGGGCGACGAAATAGGGGAAGGCGCGATATTGACACTAAATGTCGCGTTTTTCCAATAGGGTACTTTTGTCTGCGGGATTCGGAGCGCGGACCGAGCATTTCGATCACGCATATTGAAGCCGGATTCAGTACAGCGGTGAGCCTCTTTGTACACTGGCGCCGCCGCGCTTGGCAATGCGCCGCGACGGCAACGCAGCGGTCCTGGTCGGTTTGCGAACGCTGCGCCACCGATTCGCTTGGTCGGATGTTCAGACTGAAACATTTGCTAAAGCAAAGTGCTGGGTTATAAATAAGTTTCGAGCGACGCAGGAAGCCTCCGCATGGAATCGAAAGAACAACTGTTAATGGAGCTGCTGGGCCACACGGCTCGCTCCCTGACCCATCTCACCGCGTCAGTCACCTCGATGTCTTTCGAGTTGCTGCGCAGTGACGACGAAGTGGTCAAATCCGCCGGCCGACACATGATCGATCGCATGGCCACCATCAGCGCCGGGCTCGATGAACACTGGCGATTGATCGGCGAGCTCACCGGCGTGCACGTCGCCCATGAGCAGATCGAAACCATCCAGGAAATTCAGCTGGCGGCACCGCCGCAGTTGCCGCCGAACTGATCGCGGCGATTTATCGGCTGTCCTGATAACCGTCGATTCACAAGACGAACGTCGCTGGCGCAGCCTCTGCGCACGGGCCATAGTTTTGTTCCCGCGGGCGTGATTGCCTGCTCCCGAACAAGACAGAGACTGGCCATGACCAAGACTCTTCACCACCGTGCGTGCCACCTGTGCGAAGCCATTTGCGGGCTGACCATCGAAACTACGGAAACCGATGGCGATGTCGCGATCACCTCGATCAAGGGCGATGCCCTCGACACCTTCAGTCGCGGACATATCTGCCCGAAAGCCGTGGCCCTGCAAGATATTCAGAACGATCCCGACCGCCTGCGGCAGCCAATGCGCCGCGTCGGCAGCGAATGGCTGCCGATCGAATGGGACGAGGCGTTTGCGCTGGTGGCCGAGAAACTCGCGGCGATTCAGGAACGTCACGGCCAGAACGCCGTTGCGGTGTATCAGGGCAATCCGAGCGTGCACAACTACGGCCTGATGACCCACAGCAATTACTTCCTGGGGTTGCTGAAAACCCGCAATCGTTATTCGGCCACTTCAGTCGATCAACTGCCGCATCACCTCAGCAGCTATCTGATGTACGGCCACGGTCTGCTGTTGCCGATCCCGGACATCGATCACACCGATTTCATGCTGATCCTCGGCGGTAATCCGCTGGCGTCCAACGGCAGCATCATGACCGTGCCGGACGTCGAGAAGCGCCTGAAGGCGATTCAGGCGCGCGGTGGCAAAGTGGTGGTAGTCGATCCGCGCCGCAGCGAAACCGCAGCGATGGCCGATCAGCACGTGTTCGTCCGCCCGGGCGGCGATGCGGCGTTGCTGTTCGGCATGCTCAATACGCTGTTCAGCGAAGGCCTGACCCGCGACAGCCATTTGCCGGTCGATGGCCTCGACGAAGTGCGAAACGCCGTGGCTGAATTCAGCGCCGAAGCGATGAGCCCGCTCTGCGCGGTGCCTGCCGAACAGATTCGCCAACTGGCGCGCGACTTCGCTGCCGCACCGAGTGCCGTCTGCTATGGGCGCATGGGCGTCTCGACCCAGGCCTTCGGTACCTTGTGTCATTGGGTGGTGCAGTTGATCAACCTGGTCACCGGCAACCTCGACCGCGTTGGTGGTGCACTGTGCACCGAACCCGCTGTGGATCTGGTGGCGTCGACCTCGGGCGGGCATTTCAACAAATGGCAGAGCCGGGTTTCCGGGCGTCCTGAATACGGCGGCGAGTTGCCGGTCTCGGCGCTCGCTGAAGAAATGCTCACGGAGGGCGAGGGGCAGATCCGCGCGCTGATCACCGTGGCCGGCAACCCGGTGTTGTCGACACCCAACGGCCGGCAACTGGAGAAGGCGCTGGACGGCCTCGACTTCATGCTCAGCATCGACCTGTACATCAACGAAACCACGCGCTATGCCGATCTGATCCTGCCGTCGACCTCGGCGCTGGAAAACGATCACTACGACACCACTTTCAACCTGTTTGCGGTGCGTAACGTGACCCGCTTCAATCGCGCGATCCTCGCCAAGCCCGAGGGTGCGCTGCACGACTGGGAGATCTTCGTCGGTTTGGCCAAGGCCTTCGCCGAGAAAACCGGCAAGGAGCTGAAACCAACGATGCCGCCGGCGAAGATGATCGACATGGGCCTGCGCATGGGCCGCTACGGCGATGCATCCGAGCACAAGTTGTCGTTGGCGGCGCTGTTCGATCATCCGCATGGCGTGGATCTGGGTGCGCTGAAACCGAATCTGGCATCACGTCTGAAAACGCCGAATCAGCGTATCCAGGCCGCACCGCCGGAAATTCTCGCTGACCTCGCTCGCTTTGCCGCGTTGCAGGCGCCGGCTGCCGATGAGTTGTTGATGATCGGCCGCCGCCATGTGCGCAGCAACAATTCGTGGATGCACAACTTCCATCGACTGGTGAAGGGCAAGCCGCGGCATCAGTTGCTGATGCACCCGGATGATCTGGCCAGCCGTGGCCTGGCCGACGGGCAACGGGTTCGGGTGAGTTCGCGGGTCGGGCAGATCGAGGTGGAAGTGCTCGCCAGTCTCGACATGATGAAAGGCGTGGTCAGCCTGCCGCACGGCTGGGGCCATGCGCGCCCGGGCGTGCAGATGGCGATCGCCAGCGGCCAGCCGGGGTCGAGCGCCAACGACCTGACCGACGAGTGCCAGCTTGACGAACTGTCGGGCAACGCGGCGTTGAACGGTGTGCCGGTGACAGTGGCGGCGGCTTGAGCGGGTCTGTCGGGGAGACCGAGCATGGCGCTCGGGATTCCGTTACAATGCGCCACCGTGCCGACCTCTGAGTCGGAAAGTTCAGCCGAGGTGCTCCATGGATATCATCGAAACGATTAAAGAGCAGATTGCCAACAACACCATTCTGCTTTACATGAAAGGCTCGCCGAATGCCCCGCAGTGCGGCTTCTCCGCAAAAGCTGCGCAAGCCGTGATGGCCTGTGGTGAAAAGTTCGCGTACGTGGACATCCTGCAGAACCCGGAAATCCGCGCCAACCTGCCAAAGTACGCCAACTGGCCGACTTTCCCGCAACTGTGGGTCGGCGGTGAGCTGGTCGGCGGCAGCGACATCATGACCGAGATGGCTGCAGACGGTTCGCTGCAAAGCACCATCAAGGCGGCTGTCGAAGCGGCAGCGGCGAACAAGTCCGAAGCCTGATTCTACGTTCATAGAGTTTCGCTCGACGACGCGTCTCCCGTAGGAGCTGTCGAGTGAAACGAGGCTGCGATCTTTTGATCTTCGGCCAGCAAAAAGCCCCGCACCTCGAAAGAGGGCGGGGCTTTTTGTTGGTTATATGAGTTGACTGAGTATCAAGGCTGAAATCGATAAAGATCGCAGCCTCGTTTCACTCGACAGCGCCTACTCTTCGCCCATCTGCGACTGCAGATAGTTTTCCAGGCCGATCTTGTCGATCAGGCCGAGCTGGGTTTCCAGCCAGTCGATGTGTTCTTCTTCCGACTCGAGAATGTCTTCGAGCAGTTCACGGCTGCCGAAGTCGCCAACGGTTTCGCAATGGGCGATGGCGGCTTTCAGGTCAGCGTGGCCGGTCTTTTCGATGCGCAGGTCGCATTCGAGCATTTCGCGGGTGTGTTCGCCGATGTGCAGCTTGCCCAGGTCCTGCACATTTGGCAGGCCTTCAAGGAACAGGATGCGCTTGATCAGCTTGTCCGCGTGTTTCATCTCGTCGATGGATTCGTGGTATTCGTGCTTGCCGAGCTTGTTCAGACCCCAATCTTCATACATGCGCGCATGCAGGAAGTACTGATTGATCGCGACCAGCTCATTGGCAAGGATCTTGTTGAGATGCTGGATGACTGTAATGTCGCCTTTCATGATCGGAGTCCTGCCCTGTATTAACTGTATATAAGGCGGAGTTTGAGCTTGGTGTTTATAAGTGTCAAACCTAAGTTATTGAATAATAAATGAAAATTAATCGGAATAAGAATGTTTGTGTTCCGCGTCTGGACGCTAAGCAATTGATTTTCAGGCATAAAAAAACCGGACGCGAAGTCCGGTTCTTTGAAATGGGGGCATTTACGCAGCAGTAAATTCTACAGGGTAGGGGATCGCGGCCTGGGCGGTTTGCAGCTTGGTCAGGGTTTCGCGGACCACTTCCTTGGCAAGGCAGGCGCATTTGCCGCACTGGCTGGCGACGCCGGTGGCCTGGCGAACTTCTTTGTAGCTGCAGCAACCTTCATAGATCGCTTCGCGGATCTGTCCGTCGGTGACGCCAGTGCAGAGGCAAACATACATAAGTAAGAACCGTCGCTGGTTGTGACTCAATTGCGATGGATCTTAATGTTAACGAGAATGATTGTCAAAGTGCTTTCGGAACGCTTCCCAGCCAATTTCCCAGCGACTGACGAACGGTATTTTCCAAATGCGCGTCTGACCCCATGAATACGCAGTGGATAACCGAACAGGGAAAATCCGTTACGGACAGGCCAAACACGCAGTGTATGATGGTCGTCCCTTGCGAAGAGGGTTCGTGTCACAGGGCTGTCGCCTGAGGGTGACAGGCTGGCCCGGACCCTGAACTTCAAGTTTCTACACCAGGAGATATCAATGAGCGTACTCGTAGGCAAACAAGCCCCAGACTTCACCGTCCCGGCCGTACTCGGCAATGGCGAGATCGTTGACAGCTTCACCCTGTCCTCGGCCATCAAAGGCAAATACGGCCTGGTGTTCTTCTACCCGCTGGACTTCACCTTCGTCTGCCCGTCCGAGCTGATCGCTCTGGACAACCGCATGGCTGACTTCAAGGCGCGCAACGTTGAAGTGATCGCTGTGTCGATCGACTCGCACTTCACCCACAACGCCTGGCGCAACACTCCAGTGAACAATGGCGGCATCGGCCAGGTGAAATACACCATGGCTGCCGACATGAAGCACGACATCGCCAAGGCATACGACGTTGAATCCGAAGGCGGCGTGGCTTTCCGTGGCGCGTTCCTGATCGACGACAAAGGCGTGGTTCGCTCGCAGATCATCAACGACCTGCCGCTGGGCCGTAACATGGAAGAGCTGATCCGTCTGGTCGACGCGCTGCAATTCCACGAAGAGCACGGCGAAGTCTGCCCGGCCAACTGGAAGAAAGGCGACAAAGGCATGAACGCTTCGCCGGAAGGCGTTGCGGCTTACCTGACCGAGAACGCTGCGGCCCTGTAAGGCGCAACGTCGAGGTACAAAAAAACCGGCCCACGTGGCCGGTTTTTTCATGCGCGGGATTTGCTCGACGAGGATCAGTCGTCGAAGTCTTCCCAGCCGCCCATCTGCTTCCAGCGATTGACGATGCCGCAGAACAGCTCAGCGGTCTTTTCGGTGTCGTAACGCGCCGAGTGCGCTTCACGCCCGTCGAAATCGATGCCGGCGGCCTGACAGGCTTTCGCCAGCACGGTCTGACCATACGCCAGACCCGCCAGGGTCGCGGTGTCGAAACTGGAGAACGGGTGGAACGGGTTGCGCTTCATATCCAGACGCGCAACTGCGGCGTTGAGGAAGCCCAGGTCGAAACTGCTGTTGTGTCCGACCAGAATTGCCCGCTTGCAGCCGTTGGCTTTGAGCGCCTTGCGGATGCCACGGAAGATGTCGGTCAGCGCGGTTTCTTCGCTGACGGCCATGCGCAGCGGATGATCGAGCTTGATCCCGGTGAACTCCAGCGCTGCCGCTTCAACGTTCGCACCTTCGAATGGCTCGACGCGGAAGAAGTAGGTGTGATCCGGGTACACGAAACCCTTTTCATCCATGGCGATGGTGGTCGCGGCAATCTCCAGCAGGGCATCGGTGGCTGCGTTGAAGCCACCGGTTTCTACGTCGACGACAACCGGCAGGTAGCCGCGAAAACGCGCTGCCATCGGGTGACGGGAACCGCCGCCACCACTTTGACCGTCCAGCTCATCGTCGAAATGCTCTTCACTCACGCGTGTTCCTCCAGCAGGCGCCAGCGCAGTTTTTCACCGGCGCGCAGCGGGATAACGGTCAGCTCGCCAAATGGCAGGCTGGTTGGGGCAGTCCATTCTTCGCGAACCAGGGTGATGCGATCGGTGTTTGCCGGCAGGCCGTAGAAACGCGGGCCGTTGAGGCTGGCGAAGGCTTCGAGCTTGTCCAGCGCATTACGCTGTTCAAACGCTTCGGCATACATCTCGATGGCGGCGTAGGCGGTATAGCAACCGGCGCAACCGCAGGCGGCTTCCTTGGCGTGCTGGGCGTGGGGCGCCGAGTCGGTGCCGAGGAAGAACTTGGCGCTGCCGCTGGTGGCGGCATCGAGCAAGGCTTCCTGATGGGTGTTGCGCTTGAGGATCGGCAAGCAATAAAAGTGTGGCCGAATCCCGCCCACCAGCATGTGGTTACGGTTGTACAGCAGGTGATGCGCGGTGATGGTCGCGCCGACGTTGGCCGAAGCCTCGTTGACGAATTGCACGGCGTCACCGGTGGTGATGTGCTCGAACACCACTTTCAGCGTCGGGAAGCGCTCGACCACGCGGCGCATGTGCTCATCGATGAAGATTTTTTCGCGGTCGAACACATCGACGTCGCCACGGGTGACTTCACCGTGGATCAACAGCGGCATGCCGACTTCGGCCATGGCTTCCAGCGCCGGGAAGATCTTGTCGATGCTGGTCACGCCGGAATCGGAATTGGTGGTCGCGCCGGCCGGATAGAGCTTGGCGGCGTAGACGAAACCGCTGGCCTTGGCCTGACGAATTTCTTCCGGTTGGGTGCGGTCGGTGAGGTACAGCACCATCAACGGCTCGAACTGACTGCCGGCCGGGCGGGCAGCGAGAATGCGCTGACGATAGCCGTCGGCTTCAGCGGCGTTGCGCACCGGCGGTACCAGGTTCGGCATGATGATCGCGCGCCCGAAGGTGCGGGCCACATCGGCAACGGTATTGGTCAACACGGCACCATCGCGAAGATGAATGTGCCAGTCGTCGGGACGCAGCAGGGTCAGGCGGTCGGACATGAGGGGATTCCAGGCGGGTCAAACTGAGGCGAATGCTACCGGAAAAGACTCTTGCAGGCACCCGCTATCAAGTTTTGCCACAAGCGTCCGATATCCCGAAGGTATGCCGTAAACATTGTGTGAATCGGTGTTTGTGTTTCACAAGCCAATGGAGCCTCCCGTGCGCCAGCGTTATTTAGCCCTGCTCAGTGTGTTTGCCAGCCTTCCCGCGATGGCGCTGACTTACCAGACCCGTCTGGAGAACATTGAGTGGACGGTCGCCGGCGACAAGTTCGAATGCCGCCTGACGCAACCGATCACTGATTTCGGCTCGGGCGAATTCGTGCGCAAGGCCGGTGAGCAGGCGATCTTTCGCCTGAACGCCTACAACGCCATGCTTGGTGGCGGCTCGGCGACGTTGCTCGCTGCCGCTGCACCGTGGCAGCCGGGGCGCGGCGACATCAATCTGGGCTCGGTACGGCTGGGCAGCGGCAATGTGTTGTTCAACAGCTCGCAATCCCAGGCCGGTGGGCTGATCAGCGGTCTGCTGGACGGCCGCAGCCCGGTAGTTCGCCGTGCGTCTGGCGATGGCCGGGTGTCGGAAGTGCGTTTGTTGCCGGTGAAATTCAGCAAGGCGTTCAACGACTATCAAGGCTGCGTGGCGAAATTGCTGCCGCAGAATTTCGACCAGATCAAGCAGTCGCAGATCGGCTTCCCCGGCGAAGGCGTTGAGCTGGACCCGGCTGCCAAGGCCAAGCTGCAAGTGATGCTCGAATACATGAAGGCCGACCCGACGGTGAACCACATTGACCTCGACGGCCATTCCGACAACAGCGGCAATCGCCTGACCAACCGCGAATTGTCGCGCCGCCGCGCGCTGGCGGTAGTCGATTTCTTCAAGGCCAACGGCATTCAGGAATCGCAGATCACCGTGCGTTTCCACGGCGAGCAGTATCCGATCGTGCCGAACACCAGCAAAGCCAATCGTGCGAAGAATCGCCGGGTCAATGTGAAACTGTCGCGTGCGGCTCCGACCACAGCTCCTGCGCCAGCGCCGCAAGCGAGTACGCCAGCCACCGCCGCAGCGACTTCCTGACTCGCCGGTCATCGTCGCGCTCTCGACAGATTCTGTCGCTTTGTCGTCTTAAGCTGTCGCGCCTCTGTAAATTATCGCGTTTGAGCGGTAGACTCCCCGGCTTTCCGTAGAACCCCGTGGAGTGATGGCATGGCGGACGTAAACAAGGTCGTTCTGGCGTATTCCGGCGGCCTGGACACTTCGGTGATCCTCAAGTGGCTGCAGGATACTTATAACTGTGAAGTGGTGACTTTCACCGCCGATCTCGGTCAAGGCGAAGAGGTCGAGCCGGCCCGCGCCAAGGCTCAGGCCATGGGCGTCAAAGAAATCTACATCGACGATCTGCGCGAAGAGTTCGTGCGTGATTTCGTGTTCCCGATGTTCCGCGCCAACACCGTTTACGAAGGCGAGTACCTGCTGGGTACCTCCATCGCCCGTCCGCTGATCGCCAAGCGCCTGATCGAAATCGCCAACGAAACCGGCGCCGACGCCATTTCCCATGGCGCCACCGGCAAGGGCAACGACCAGGTGCGCTTCGAACTGGGCGCCTACGCGCTCAAGCCAGGCGTGAAAGTGATCGCCCCTTGGCGCGAGTGGGACCTGCTGTCGCGCGAGAAGCTGATGGACTACGCCGAGAAGCACGCGATCCCGATCGAACGCCACGGCAAGAAAAAATCCCCGTACTCGATGGACGCCAACCTGCTGCACATCTCCTATGAAGGCGGCGTGCTGGAAGACACCTGGACCGAGCACGAAGAAGACATGTGGCGCTGGACCGTCTCCCCGGAGAAGGCTCCCGACACCCCGCAATACCTGGAACTGACTTACCGCAACGGCGACATCGTCGCGCTGGACGGCGTCGAAATGACCCCGGCCACCGTACTGGCGACGCTGAACAAGATCGGCGGCGAGCACGGCATCGGTCGTCTCGACATCGTCGAAAACCGTTACGTCGGCATGAAGTCCCGTGGCTGCTACGAGACCCCGGGTGGCACCATCATGCTGCGCGCTCACCGCGCCATCGAATCGATCACTCTGGACCGCGAAGTCGCTCACCTCAAAGACGAGCTGATGCCCAAGTACGCCAGCCTGATCTACACCGGCTACTGGTGGAGCCCTGAGCGTCTGATGCTGCAACAGATGATCGACGCTTCGCAGGTCAACGTGAACGGCGTAGTGCGCCTGAAGCTGTACAAGGGCAACGTCATCGTCACCGGCCGCAAGTCCGACGATTCGCTGTTCGACGCCAACATCGCCACCTTCGAAGAAGATGGCGGTGCTTACAATCAGGCGGATGCGGCGGGCTTCATCAAGCTCAACGCGCTGCGCATGCGCATTGCTGCCAACAAGGGCCGCAAGTTGTTCTGAGTGGCTCAGACCGACGCGCAATAAAAAAGGCGGCCTGTTGAGGGCCGCCTTTTTTTATCTTTTTTTTCTGGTTCATCAGGCTCCCTCGTGTATCTGCGCGCAGTCTTGACCCGGTTCAACTGGTTCGTCCCAGTAATGTCACCGTCTGCGAACACAGGTTATATACGATGCACAGTGTGGCTCCTGAGCCTTTCTTGGCCTGCCTGATCTGTTGCAATGCGGAGTGGGCAAGCGCGTCCGACGCATGATTACAAAGAAATACGAGAACCCGCGCGTGCTTTTTATCGACGCCTTTTAGCGTTTCGAAGATGGCATCGAATTCCTTCGCTGCATCAACTTCTCTTGCGTCAATGATGTTCAGTTCACTTACCCAGGGTGACAGCTTGATATTCTGCATAACCGGATGGGATGGGTCGCGTGGACCGAGCGGTGGGTCCGGCGCGTTGTGAACTCTGCAGGGAATCGGCACTCGGCCTGGCCCGGTTTTACCCGACACGATGCAACTGGTCAGCTCAAAAGCACAACGCTCGCCTGCTTCGCGAAAGGATTCGTCCCTCTGGTTATTTTGAGTGGTTTTCAAAAAGCTTTTGTCTTTGCCGAAGTCTGAAGGCGAGTAAAGCGAGCGATGATTGAAGTTGAGAGTGATAAAGAACAGGAATAACAAGTAAAAGGGGAAACTGATCAGAAACCAGACGTAAATTTCCCGGTCCTTGTTATCGAGAAATGGTAACGATACCGCCGCCGAGGTTTCCGAAAGAATTGCAAATATGGCGATGACTGTCATGGGGTTGGTGATTTTGTTTTTTATCTTTAGCATTGTTTTGCTTCTACATGGTTTGTCTAGTTTAAGTTGGTTGTTTCAGCGATAGTAAAGGCGCTTGTGTAAGTGCGCGGCTGTTAACTAAAGTTTTATAGAATCAACGATGTTGTGTCGAACAGGTGGTTGTGTCGGTTCGTTACGTCGTATGTCCCAGTGCTTGCCCAAGGCCAATTTGACAGGTAAATCATCGTGTATGAAGGTTCGTAATTGCGCCTGTTGAAGTTTTCCAACGACCCACCATGGCGTAGGACTCGACTGCATGAAGATCAAACTCCGCCGGTGTATGAAAGATCGGAAGGCGGTTGCAATGGGGCAAGGGCAGCGAATTTGTGGGAATTATCCTCAATGCCTGTAGGGAATGTCTCTGGATGCAAATGCGTGTAAAAGTTGCCATGCCTTGAAGCAAGTGACTGGGATATCGTGCGTGTTCTAAAAATTCGAACAGCGAAAACTGGACTTGCCCATGAATAAAGTGCTGATCGTGGATGACCACCCCGTCATTCGACTTGCGGTACGTATGCTGATGGAACGGCATGGCTACGAAGTCATTGCAGAAACGGATAATGGCGTTGATGCACTACAAATTGCTCGTGAACAAATACCCGATCTTGTCATCCTGGATATTGGAATACCCAAACTCGACGGGCTGGAAGTTATTGCGCGCCTGACCTCCACTGCCATGCCGGTGAAAGTGCTGGTGCTGACTTCCCAGGCTCCCGGGCATTTTTCAATGCGTTGCATGCAATCGGGCGCAGCGGGCTACGTGTGCAAACAGCAGGATCTGACCGAATTGCTCAGTGCGATCAAGGCAGTACTGTCCGGCTACAGTTATTTTCCCAATCAGGCGCTGCACACCGTGCGCACCAGTCTGGGCAATGCGAGTGAAGCGGACATGGTTGATCGTCTGTCCGGGCGGGAAATGATGGTGTTGCAGCAGTTGGCGCGCGGCAAGACCAACAAGGAAATCGCCGATGGCATGTTTTTAAGCAACAAGACTGTAAGTACCTACAAGACTCGCCTGTTGCTGAAACTCAATGCGCGTTCTCTGGTTGATCTGATCGAGCTGGCGCAGCGCAACGGCCTGGTTTGAACGATTCGACAGCTGAGAACGTCATGGGCCGATCAAGCTCGGTTGTCGCAGAAAATGAAAAGCCTCCGTCTAGGGAGGCCTTCAGATATCACAGATCATAATCGTAGTCGGCCAATTGCCTTTGCAGTCGGCGCTCCTCAAGCAGGTTGTCGATTGTGCGACGCTTGCTAAGGTTGGTCTTGGCCACTTCAACCACCGGTTCGACCTCATCGGCGTCGGTGGCAATAAGATCCTCTTCTACATCCAGTTGCTCTGTGTCGGTACTCATGAAGTCAACTCCCGGCTAAGACTGCCTTTGGCGCTCCTTATATCGACATTACTGCGGCGGGTAAAAAAGATTTTTTCAATCGATGGATGCGAAAAACCGATGACCGCTCAATCGTCAGAAGTTTTATGTTTGTATTCGCATAGATCTTCGATGCGGCAGCTGCCGCAGCGCGGTTTACGCGCCAGGCAAACATAACGACCGTGCAAAATCAGCCAGTGATGAGAGTCGAGCAGGAATTCTTTCGGTACAAACTTCATCAACTTCATTTCTACTTCCACCACATTTTTCCCCGGCGCGATGCCGGTGCGATTGCTGACGCGAAAAATGTGCGTGTCGACCGCCATGGTCAATTGGCGGAAAGCGGTGTTGAGCACCACGTTGGCGGTCTTGCGCCCGACGCCCGGCAAGGCTTCCAGTTCTTCCCGGGTTTGCGGGACTTCACCGCCATGACGCTCAACCAGCAAACGGCAGGTTTCAATGACGTTTTTCGCCTTGCTGTTGTAGAGGCCGATGGTCTTGATGTACTCGGACAGCCCCTCGACACCCAGCGCATGAATCGCGGCGGGTGTATTGGCGACGGGAAAGAGTTTGGCGGTCGCCTTGTTGACGCCGACATCGGTGGACTGCGCCGAAAGAATCACCGCAATCAGCAGCTCGAACGGCGAAGAGTAGGCCAGTTCGGTTTTCGGCTCGGGATTGTCTTCGTGCAGTCGGCGAAATATCTCAAGACGTTTTGCAGCATTCATGGGCGATGCGTTTCCTTGATGACAGAATTGCGGCGTGTCCACGCCTGACGGGCGGCGAGAAGCAGGCCCAGTAAAACCAAAGCGCCGGGAACCAGCGTAATCAGACGCAGCCCTTCGGGGAACAAAACCAGACCTGGCCAATGCTCCGAAAGGCCTCGGCCAAGGCTGCCATAACCGATGATCTCGCGCAGCCCGCCGACTACCAGCATGAGCGCGCCGAACATTGCGCAGCGTTTGAAGCTGACAGCGACGGGCTCGCGGAAGGCACCGTGGTATTCAAACACGACGCAGTGCAAGGCGATCAGCCCTATGTAGAGCTCAGACGTCTGCTGCCATGGCAAAAACCAGCGTTGCGCCACAATATCCGCGCAACTGGTCAACGTCGCAGCAAGTATCAGGCTGGCGAGCAAGGCACGGGTGCCCGTGAGGCGCTCGCGTAGCGGCGACATGCAGACGGCAAATACACCGAGTACCGCGCTGAGCATCAAGGTTATCCCCAGTGCAGCGCTGAATGTTGGTGTGGCGCCCAGTAGGGGCACCAGCATCAATAAATTCACCGTGCGCTTCATGGGCCAGTCCCCAACAGCAGCGCCCGATGCTCATCGAAATAACGCAGTGCGTCATGAATTGCGTCAATGGCGGCACGGGAGGTAATGGTCGCGCCAGCGATTTGATCGAACTCCCCCTGATCCTTTTTCAGCGCCCAGCCGGCGTCTGTGGGCTCAGTACGGGATTTGCCGATGAAGGCCTGAAGCCAGGCATTCGGCCATGCACCGATGTAACCACCCAATCCTGGCGTTTCGCGCTGCTCAAGGGTTTTCACGCCTAAAAGTTTGCCATTAGCATCAATGGCAATCAGCAGTTCCAGAGTACCTGCGTAACCTTCACTGCGACTGCGCAACAGCACCGCAACTGTCTGTCCGGAGCGGGTCGCTCGATAGCCGCCTGACAGCGTGCTATGGCGCAAAGCAGGCTCGGCGAGCGTCAGCGGTTGCTCCAGCGGCTGATTGTCGTAGAGCGCGGCAGGCATGACATCAAGCAATTTTCGGCTGTCGAGCAAGCGCTGCTCGCTGGCAATCTGCGGTGCACTGCTGCGCTGCAACACGTATGTCGCACTCACGCCAACGAGTGCCAGCAGCACCACCGTCGCGACACTCGCTGAGCGATTCACGCGTTCACCTTCGACTGGCGGCTGAGGGCGAAGCGTTCGAGTGCCGGCACCAGAAGATTCATCAGCAATACCGCAAACGCGACGCCGTCCGGGTAACCACCCCACGTGCGAATCAGATAAGTCAGCAGGCCGACGCCAACACCGAACAGCAGGCGGGCAAGGGCGCTTTTCGCGCCGGACACCGGCTCGGTCACAATAAAAAATGCCCCGAGCATGGTCGCGCCGCTGAGCAGGTGAAACAGCGGCGAACCATGGGAATCCGACCCCGAGCCGTTCCAGCACAACAGGCTGATGACGAACAGACTGGCGAGCATCCCCAGCGGTGCGTGCCAGGAAAAGATCCGCCGCTGCAACAGCCACAGGCCGCCGAGCAGAAACGCCAGATTCACCCATTCCACACCGCGCCCGCCGAAACGGCCGAAGGCCGGGTTGCTGGCGAACAGCTCCTGCATGGTCAGGCTTTTATTGATGCGCAAACTGTCGAGTGCCGTGGCTTGCACCCAAGCGTCCGGCGCCTGCGCTGGACTGAAAACCTGTTGCAGCGCCGCAAGAGAATCCAGGCCATGAGCGGGCCAATGGGTCATCGCTTGCGGGAACAGCACCATGCTCAGGACAAAGCCAAGCATCGCCGGGTTGAACGGGTTTTTGCCGACGCCGCCATACAGATGTTTGCCGAACAACAGACCTGAAGCGGTCGCAATGACCGTCAGCCACCAAGGGCAATAAGCCGGCAGCGCGGCGGTCAGCAACATCGCACTGACCAGCGCGCTGCCATCAAGCATTGCCGCTTGCACCGCTTGCACCGCTTGCCGACGCAGACAGGCGACGCCCGCTTCGACGAGCAAAGCACTGACAACCGCCAGGGAAAGGTTGATCAACACGCCCCAGCCATACAGCCAGAATAAAGCGAGCAGACCCGGCACAGCGGCCAGCAGCACGGTGTTCATCGCCTGTTGCAGGCGATCGTCCACTGGCTCAAGGGGCGGCATGGTCTTGCACCCGGCGCTCGGCGTCACTCACGGCTTGCTCCAGTGCTGCGATCTGCTCCGGCGCAGCCTCCGCTGCCTGAGCCTTTTTCAACTCGGCGCGGCGCATGGCCAACTGGATCTTGGCTCGCTTCAGTTCGGCGTCGTTGGTAGTTGCGGGAACGGCGGGAATTGCCGGTTGGCTGCTTTCCAGGTTCGCCAGCGCTTGCTCGGCGGCTTCGAATTGTTGCTGCAGGACGATCAATTGCGACTGCTGCTCGAACGTCGGCGGGTGACCGAAGGCTTTCAGCGATTTGTGCAGTTGCGCTCGACTCATCGCCACATCGACCTTGGCCTTCTTCAGCGCCGCATCAGCGTTCGCGGCTTTTTGTGCACGCACCCGCTCCAGCGCAGCCTGCACCGGGTCGGCGGTCGATACTTGCGGTTGTGCCGCACGCGCGGCTCGCGCTTCACGTTCAGCCTGCTTTTGCTGTTCTTCATGCAACAAGCGCTGGTTGCGGCGCTCGAAACGCTGGCGCGCATGGTCACGCTTTTCAGCGCGGGCGCGCTGTTCTTCGAGATCGAATGCGAGACCGCCAACCACTGGTATCGTGTTCGCAGGCAAAGGATGCATTTCGATGCAGTCGACAGGGCACGGCGCAACGCACAGATCACAACCGGTGCACTCGTCGATCAGCACCGTGTGCATGAGTTTTGCCGCGCCGACGATGGCGTCGACCGGGCAGGCCTGAATGCACTTGGTGCAGCCGATGCATTCGGCCTCGCGGATAAAGGCGATTTGCGGCGGTGCCGGGCCACGGCTGATGTCCAGTTCCAGGACCGGTATTTTCAACAGCTCGGCCAGCGCAGCGATAGTCTCCTCGCCGCCCGGCGGGCACTTGTTGATCGGCTCACCGTCAACAATGCCTTGCGCATAGGGTTTGCATCCGGGATGGCCGCACTTGCCGCATTGGGTCTGCGGCAGCAGGGCATCGATGCGTTGAATCAGACTCATGTTTTGATCAATCCACTGAATCCGAGAAAAATCACTGCGACCAGTCCGGCGCTGATCAGATCGATCGGCAGGCCGCGAAAGGGCAGGGGAATATCGTTGTCGACCGTGCGCTCGCGCAGGTCGCAGAACACGCTCAGCACCAGCCAGAAACCCAGCCCTGCACCCAGACTCAAAGCTGTCGCGTGCAGCAGGCCATGATCGTTTTGCGCATTGATCAAGGCCAGCCCGAGTACCCCGGCATTGCCCAGCAGCAGCGGCCACAATCCAGCGAACGGCCAATCGGGCAGGCCGCGCGCCAGCAGTTTCAGCAACGGCGCGATCAACAACACACTCAATGGCAGAAACACGAACAGGCGCAGCGCTTCAAGCTGCAACGGCAGCAGTATCCACTGCCAGATCGCCTGACCGATAACGCCGACCACCACCATCAGGCACAACGTCGCCAACCCCAGCGCATGGACCTGGCGTCGGCTGCCCGCCAGCAGCGGAGCGACGCCCAGCGGCCAGTGCAACACGAAGTTGTTGAGCAGCGCAGCACTGATCAGCGTTAACACGAGTTCGGTCATGGTTCTGCCAGCGAAACGGGCGGGTGTCTCTTAAGGGTAGGCACTATCGGGCCAGATATGAAAAATCCCACCGGCATGCAGAGCACGTCGGTGGGATCGTTTTACGGCAACCTCTTACTTGATGCGCTGACCCGGCTTGGCGCCGCTGTCCGGGCTCAGCAGGTAAATCTCTTCACCACCAGGGCCCGCCGCCATCACCATGCCTTCGGAAATACCGAACTTCATTTTCCGTGGCTTGAGGTTGGCGATCATCATGGTCAGGCGACCGTCGAGCTTGGACGGGTCCGGGTAGGCGCTCTTGATCCCGGAGAACACGTTGCGTTGCTCGTCACCGATGTCGAGGGTCAGGCGCAGCAGCTTGTCGGCGCCTTCGACGTGTTCGGCCTTGACGATCAAAGCGACGCGCAAATCGATGGCGGCAAAGGCGTCGAAATCGATTTCCGGCGACAGCGGATCCTTGGCCAGTTCGCCGTTGCCCGCAGGCTTGGCTTCGCCAGTGTCGGTCTGGCTGGCGGTCAGGTCTTCTTTCGATGCGTCGGTCATGGCTTGCACTTTTACCGGGTCGATGCGGGTCATCAACGGCTTGAATTCGTTGAGCTGGTGATTAGCCAGCAGGGTGGTGTGGTCATTCCAGGTCAGCGGCGCGACGTTGAGGAACGCCTCGGCATCTGCGGCCAGCAGCGGCAGTACCGGTTTGAGGAAGATCACCAACTGGCGGAACAGGTTGATGCCGGTGGCGCAGATCGCCTGGACTTCATCCTGCTTGCCTTCCTGCTTGTTTAGCGACCACGGCGCCTTGTCGGCGATCCACGCATTGGCACGGTCAGCCAGGGCCATGGTTTCACGCATGGCGCGGGCGAAGTCGCGGGCCTCGTAGGCGTCGGCAATGCTCGGCGCGGCGGCGAGGAAAGCCTCGGTCAGCTCCGGCGCGGCATTGTTGTCGACCAGCAGGCCGCCGTTGCCCTTGTGGATAAACCCGGCGCAACGGCTGGCGATGTTGACCACTTTGCCGACCAGGTCGGAGTTTACCTTCTGCACGAAGTCTTCGAGGTTCAGGTCGAGGTCATCGACGCCACGGCCAAGCTTGGCCGCGTAGTAGTAGCGCAGGTATTCCGGCGACAGATGATCCAGATAAGTGCGGGCCTTGATGAAGGTGCCGCGCGACTTGGACATTTTCTGGCCGTTGACGGTCAGGTAGCCGTGCACGTTGATGCCGGTCGGCTTGCGGTAGCCGGCGCCTTCGAGCATGGCTGGCCAGAACAGCGCGTGGAAATTGACGATGTCCTTGCCGATGAAGTGATACAGCTCGGCGGTTGAGTCCTTGCCCCAGAACGCGTCGAAGTCCAGCTCCGGCGTACGGTTGCAGAGGTTCTTGAAGCTGGCCATGTAACCGATCGGCGCATCCAGCCAGACGTAGAAATACTTGCCCGGCTCGCCCGGGATCTCGAAGCCGAAGTACGGCGCATCGCGGGAAATGTCCCACTGCTGCAGGCCGGCATCCAGCCATTCGGCGATCTTGTTGGCCACGGCGTCTTGCAGGGTGCCGCTGCGGGTCCAGGCCTGTAGCATTTCCTGGAAGTCCGGCAGCTTGAAGAAGAAGTGCTGGGAATCCTTGAGCACCGGGGTGGCGCCGGAGATCGCCGACTTCGGATCCTTCAGATCGGTCGGCGCGTAGGTCGCACCGCATTTTTCGCAGTTGTCACCGTACTGGTCTTCAGTGCCGCATTTCGGGCAGGTGCCCTTGATGAAGCGGTCGGCCAGGAACATTTTCTTTTCCGGGTCGAAATACTGGGTGATCGAGCGCTGGGCGATGTGCCCGGCGTCACGCAGCTTGAGGTAGATCTGGCTCGACAGCTCACGGTTTTCTTCGGCGTGAGTGGAGTGGAAATTGTCGAAATCGACAAGGAAGTCGGCAAAGTCGGCGCTGTGTTCAGCCTGCACGTTGGCGATCAGTTGTTCCGGGGTGATGCCTTCCTTTTCCGCGCGCAGCATGATCGCCGAACCGTGGGCGTCGTCGGCGCAGACATAAATGCATTGGTTGCCGCGATGCTTCTGGAAGCGCACCCACATATCGGTCTGGATGTATTCCAGCATGTGGCCAAGGTGAATCGAACCATTGGCGTAGGGCAGGGCGCTGGTGACGAGGATCTTGCGTGGCTCGGACATGGGGCTTCGCTACTTGATGAAACGGAGGTCGGCCACTATAAAGCGCCGGCGCATATTTTTCACCCCTGCGCCACTGGGTACTTTGAGTGTTCTTGTGGCGAGGGGATTTATCCCCGTTCGGCTGCGCAGCAGTCGTGGAAATCGTTACACACGCAGCTCCTGATGTACCGGGTGCGCAGGTTTTGGGGCGGCTTCGCCACCCAACGGGGATAAATCCCCTCACCACAGTGGCTTTTCAGCGCAAGTAATCTGTTCGCCTCAAATCGGTGTCCAGCGTACGATAGCCGCCATCTTTTCCAGTCTTGTTATCGGAGTTGCCCATGAGCGCCGTCACTCGCGCAGCGGTGGAAGCCGTCCTCAGCCAATACACCGACCCTTACCTGAACCAGGACCCGGTCAGCGCCGGGTGCGTGAAAAACATCGAGATCATCGGTGACCGCGTCAATGTGCAGCTGGAAATCGGCTACGCCGCCGGTCTGTTCAAGAGTGGCTGGGCGCAATTGCTGCAACTGGCCATCGAAAACCTCGACGGCGTGGTCATCGCCCGCGTCGAGGTCACCAGCGTGATCGCCGCGCACAAGGCCCAGGCGCAGATTCCCGGGCTGGCCAACGTCAAGAACGTCGTCGCCGTCGCTTCCGGCAAGGGCGGCGTGGGCAAATCCACCACCGCTGCCAATCTCGCGCTGGCGCTGGCCCGCGAAGGCGCCAAAGTCGGCATCCTCGACGCCGATATATACGGCCCGAGCCAGGGCATCATGTTCGGCATTCCCGAGCGCACCCGTCCTGAGGTCAAGGATCAGAAGTGGTTCGTGCCGCTCAAGGCCCACGGCGTGGAAGTCATGTCGATGGCCTTCCTGACCGACGACAACACGCCGATGGTCTGGCGCGGGCCGATGGTTTCCGGGGCGCTGCTGCAGTTGGTTACGCAAACCGCGTGGGGCGATCTGGATTATCTGGTCATCGACATGCCACCAGGCACCGGCGACATCCAGCTGACCCTGGCGCAGAAAGTCCCGGTGGCGGGTGCGGTGATCGTCACCACGCCGCAGGATCTGGCACTGCTCGACGCACGCAAAGGCGTGGAAATGTTCCGCAAGGTCAACATTCCGGTGCTGGGCGTGGTGGAAAACATGGCCGTGCACATCTGCTCGAACTGCGGGCATGCCGAGCATCTGTTCGGTGAAGGTGGTGGCGAGAAACTGGCGACCCAGTACGGCGTCGAACTGCTGGCCTCGCTGCCGCTGTCGATGCTGATCCGCGAACAGGCCGATGGCGGCAAGCCAACCGTGATCGCCGAGCCGGACAGCCAGATCGCCATGGTTTATCAGGAACTGGCCCGCCACGTCGGCGCGCGTATTGTCTTGCAGGAAGCGGCCACGCCGGCGATGCCGAATATCACCATCAGCGACGATTGAATAAACGCTGGATGAAATGTGGGAGCGAGCCTGCTCGCGAAGAGGGAGTGTCAGTCAACGAAGATGTTGGCTGACCCACCGCTTTCGCGAGCAGGCTCGCTCCCACAGTTGTTTTGTGTTGGCAGTCAGATCCGCAACCCGCCATCCATCTCCAGAATCCGCCCGGTGTAGTAGTCGTTCTCGAAGATATACGCCGCCGAATGGGCAATCTCTTCGGGCTTGCCCATGCGCTTGAGCGGAATCCCCGACGTCATCTTCTCCAGCGCTTCCGGTTTCATGCCCAAAGTCATTTCGGTTTCGATGAAGCCCGGTGCGATGCCCGCGACGCGAATGCCGTAACGCGCCAGCTCCTTCGCCCAGGTCACGGTCGCCGCTGCGACGCCGGCCTTGGCTGCGGAATAGTTGGTCTGGCCGACGTTGCCTGCGCGGGAGATCGAGGAAATATTGATGATCGCGCCGCTGTTCTTCAGCTCGACCATCTTCGCCGCGACTTCACGGGTGCAGAGGAACACGCCGGTCAGGTTGACGTCGATCACCGCCTGCCACTGGGCCAGGCTCATCTTGGTCATCTCACCGTCCTTGACCTTCAACAGCAGACCATCGCGCAAAATGCCTGCGTTGTTGATCAGGCCGTGGATGGCGCCGAAGTCTGCGGCCACTTGCGCGACCATGTGCTCGACCTGTTCTTCATTGGCGACGTTGCACAGGTAGCTGCGCGCTTCGACACCCTTGGCTTTACAGGCGGCCACGGCGTCGTCGAGTTTTTCCTGATTCAGATCGACCAGGGCCAGTTTCGCGCCCTTGCCGGCGAAATACTCGGCCATGGAACGGCCCAAACCCTGGCAACCGCCGGTGATAATGATTACTTTGTCGTTGAGTTGCATTCGCATGTCCCGCTGGCAGGTCTGAGTTGTTTTTGTTGTCGGCAACGCTCGATCGGCACCGGTCAGGCCTGGTAGCACACGAACATTTGCCCGATGCGCGCCGGTTACTTTTCGCTGCGCGCCTGTCCGTTTTCTAGACGGAACCCATTTAAGGAGTCACAAATTGAGCGCTGAAGTGGCGAAGAATGCCCGAGAATTGCTTCTCAAGGAATACCGAGGAGTGCTGTCGACCCACTCCAAATCGATGCCGGGTTTTCCCTTTGGCTCGGTTGTGCCGTATTGCCTGGACGAGCAAGGCCGGCCGCTGATCCTGATCAGCCGCATCGCCCAGCACACGCATAACCTGCAGAAAGATCCGAAGTGTTCGATGCTGGTGGGCGAGCGCGAGGCCGACGATGTGCAGGCGGTCGGGCGGCTGACTTATCTGGCCGAAGCGCAGAAGCTCGCAGAACCGGCAGCCATCGACGCTGCCGTCGAACGCTACTACCGCTATTTCCCCGACTCGCAGAATTATCACCAGGCCCACGATTTCGATTTCTGGGTGCTCAATCCGGTGCGCCATCGCTACATCGGCGGGTTTGGCGCGATTCACTGGATCGACGATCTGACCCTGGCCAACCCGTTCGCCGGCAAGGCTGAAATCAGCATGGTCGAGCACATGAACAGCGACCATGCCAAAGCCATCGCCCATTACGTCGAGCTGGCCGGGCTGCCCAACAGCACGCCGGCGCAACTGGCCGGCATCGACAGCGAGGGCATGCACCTGCGCATCGGTCAGGCCATCTACTGGTTGCCCTTCGCGGCGCCATGTAATACGCCGACACAAGTGCGCGAGGCCTTGGTTTCTCTGGCTCACGCCCAGTCCTGGCCGAAAAAAGCGCAAAGTTAAGCTTGAATTCACGCAAGGGCGACGTCATCTAGGGCTTACTGCAAGGCATTTCTTGCGTTGAGGAAACTTTGATGCGCCCTTTTCTGTTGCTCTTTCTGCTGTTTCCAGTGCTGGAGCTGTTCGTATTCGTCAAAGTGGCAGGCTCTATCGGGTTCTTCCCGGCCCTGCTGCTGATCATTCTCGGCTCGATGTTCGGTGTGTTCGTGCTGCGCGTCGCCGGTCTGGCCACCGCATTGCGTGCCCGGGAAAGCCTGAATCGCGGCGAGTTGCCCGCGCAGACCATGCTCGAAGGCCTGATGCTGGCACTGGCTGGTGGCCTGTTGATCATTCCCGGCTTCATCAGTGACGTCGTCGGTCTGGTGATGCTGTTGCCAGTCACCCGTCGTCTGCTGGCGAACAAGATGCGCCAGCGCGCCGAAGATCAGGCCATGCGTCAGCGCGCCTTCGCCGACGACCTGCAACCCCGTGGCGGCCCGGCCCCGCGCGAGCCGCTCGGTCGAGAGCCGAATGTGATCGAAGGCGAGTTCGAACACCGCGACAACAAGTGATATCAGCATCGACACGGCACCCTCGGGTGCCGTGCTCGTTTATGGCGCTTTTTTACGGTGTGGCGATGAAAAATTTTTTCCGCCAGCCCTTGTAATCGGCTTGTACGCCCCTATGTATCGGTCACCGAAAGGTTTCCGGTATTCAAACCGGACAGACTTGCGCGGTTCGCTCGACGGACCGCAACCGGCGCAGGCCGGATTCGTTAAACCCGCCGGGACTACACCGGCCGATGAAAACCACAATTAGGAGAGATCGACAATGAAGCTTCGTCCTCTGCATGACCGCGTCGTCATCCGTCGCAGCGAAGAAGAAAAGAAAACCGCTGGCGGTATCGTCCTGCCAGGTTCGGCTGCTGAAAAAGCCAACCACGGTGTGATTCTCGCTGTAGGCCCGGGCAAAGCTCTGGAAAACGGTGAAGTGCGTGCACTGTCCGTGAAGGAAGGCGACAAGGTTGTGTTCGGTCCTTACTCCGGCAGCAACACTGTGAAAGTCGATGGCGAAGACCTGCTGGTAATGAGCGAGAACGAAATTCTCGCGGTTATCGAAGGCTGATACTCCCGTTCATTTTCCCGTTACTACAAAGTATTTAAGGAATATCGATCATGGCTGCTAAAGAAGTTAAGTTCGGCGATGCCGCCCGCACCAAGATGCTCAAAGGCGTCAACGTTCTGGCTGACGCGGTAAAAGCGACCCTGGGCCCGAAAGGCCGTAACGTGGTTATCGAGAAGAGCTTCGGCGCTCCGACCATCACCAAGGACGGCGTTTCCGTCGCCAAAGAAATCGAACTGGATGACCGCTTCGAAAACATGGGCGCGCAGCTGGTCAAAGACGTTGCCTCCCGTGCCAACGATGACGCTGGTGACGGTACTACCACCGCTACCGTTCTGGCTCAGTCGATCGTCAACGAAGGCCTGAAAGCCGTCGCTGCCGGCATGAACCCGATGGACCTGAAGCGCGGCATCGACAAGGCGACCATCGCCATTGTCAAAGAGCTCAAAGCCCTGTCCAAGCCATGCGCTGACTTCAAAGCCATCGCTCAGGTCGGCACCATCTCGGCCAACTCCGACAACTCCATCGGCGACATCATTGCCGAAGCCATGGAAAAAGTCGGTAAAGAAGGCGTGATCACCGTCGAAGAAGGCTCGGGCCTGGAAAACGAACTGTCGGTTGTAGAAGGCATGCAGTTCGACCGTGGCTACCTGTCGCCATACTTCGTCAACAAGCCGGACACCATGGTTGCCGAGCTCGACGGCCCGCTGATCCTGCTGGTCGACAAGAAGATCTCGAACATCCGCGAAATGCTGCCAGTGCTGGAAGCCGTTGCCAAAGCCGGCCGTCCACTGCTGATCGTGGCCGAAGACGTTGAAGGCGAAGCCCTGGCGACTCTGGTTGTGAACAACATGCGTGGCATCGTCAAAGTCGCTGCCGTCAAGGCACCGGGCTTCGGCGACCGTCGCAAGGCCATGCTGCAGGACATCGCTGTTCTGACCGGCGGTACCGTTATCTCCGAAGAGATCGGTCTGAGCCTGGAAAGCACCACCCTGGAGCACCTGGGTAACGCCAAGCGCGTAACCCTGTCCAAGGAAAACACCATCATCGTTGACGGTGCTGGCGTGCAGGCAGACATCGAAGGCCGTATCGCCCAGATCCGCGCCCAGGTTGCCGAAACTTCCTCGGACTACGACCGTGAAAAACTGCAAGAGCGTCTGGCCAAGCTGTCCGGCGGCGTTGCAGTGATCAAGGTTGGCGCTGGTTCCGAAGTTGAAATGAAAGAGAAGAAAGCCCGCGTTGAAGACGCCCTGCACGCAACCCGCGCAGCCGTTGAAGAAGGCGTGGTACCTGGCGGTGGCGTGGCGCTGATCCGTGCTCTGGAAGCACTGACCGAGCTGACCGGCGACAACGCTGACCAGAACGTCGGTATCGCTGTGCTGCGTCGCGCTGTTGAAGCGCCGCTGCGTCAGATCGCTGCCAACTCCGGTGACGAGCCAAGCGTCGTCGTCAACGAAGTGAAGAACGGCAAAGGTAACTTCGGTTACAACGCTGCTTCCGGCGAATACGGCGACATGATCGAAATGGGCATCCTGGACCCAACCAAGGTAACCCGTTCGGCTCTGCAAGCTGCAGCCTCGATCGGCGGTCTGATCCTGACCACCGAAGCAGCGGTTGCCGACGCACCGAAGAAAGAAGGTGCAGCTGGCGGCGGTATGCCAGACATGGGCGGCATGGGTGGCATGGGCGGCATGATGTAAGCCAACCCTGGCCCTGTAACGCAAAACCCCGCTGGCGAAAGTCAGCGGGGTTTTTTATTACCCCAATTTCGAAGCTCACTGGTATCCCCCTGTGGGAGCGAGCCTGCTCGCGAAAGCGGTCTGTCATCCGACATGCAAGCCAGTTGAGCCGACAATTCGCGAGCAGGCTCGCTCCCACAGGTGCTTTATTTCAGGCATTGATCGGCTGTGTGTTCATCGCCGTCGAAGTCTTGCCAGCCGGGCGATACAGCACCCAGTAATAAGCCCCCAGGCAAATCAGCCAGCAGAAAATCGCCGTCCACACGTTGTGCGAAAAGAAGTGCGCGCCTTGCATCATGCGACTGATCGAGAACACCGAACCCAGCGCAAAGGCGAACACAAACGCCTGCCGCGCCAGTCGTGGACGGCGGTCGCGCAGCACGAAGAACAGTGCAAACAGGGTGAACCCGGTCGCCGCATGGCCACCCGGCCAGCAACGTCCCGGCTTGTCCGTGGCGGGGCGATGTTCCATGAGTTTGCTGTAGGTCTCGTGGCCGCCGAATTGCTCCAGGCTCCATGGGCACTGCACAGCGGTGACGGCTTTGACCGGAGTGACAAATGAAGTCGCCAGCCCCAGCGACAGCACCAGGCAGCCCAGTTCGCGCTTGAACGGTTTCAGCCGTTCGATGAAAAACGCGCCGATGAAACCCAGAATGGCAAACACCGAGAAGCCGATCACCAACTGTTTTGCCCGGTCATGCAGGATGTCTTCAAGCACATAGCTGTGCCGCCCGATGAAATCCCCCGCGACCGGGTCGTAGAACATCTGCGCCAGAACTATGTCCAGATCGGTCAGTTCGAGCAACAGCAGAATGATCGCCGCCGCTGCGGGAATGCCCAGACACAACCACCAGTTCAGCGGTCTTGAAGCGGGAAGGGCAGAGGTCGACACCATGGCAGGTTCCTTGGTCGATGAACGGAGGAGAGAGCGTAATCGCGCGGAGTCTGCGCGCGCTGGCGTCGGCGATTTGTTAACCGAAAGTGAAAAAAACGTCGTCGCGCGCGCAGTGCAGGTTTATCGAAAAACGCCCCTAGCCCTGAGCCACACTTGGCCGTAAGCTGCGCGGGCCAAGACGGCCGTTACCCCGTTCGGAGGAGATGTCCATGCGAATTCTGCTGGTCGAAGACAACCGTGACATCCTGGCCAATCTGGCCGACTACCTGGGCCTCAAGGGCTATACCGTCGATTGCGCCCAGGATGGTCTGTCCGGTCTGCATCTGGCGGCGACCGAGCATTACGATCTGATCGTGCTCGACATCATGCTGCCCGGCATCGACGGCTACACCTTGTGCAAACGCCTGCGCGAAGACGCCCGGCGTGACACGCCGGTGATCATGCTCACCGCCCGCGATCAACTCGACGACCGGCTGCAAGGCTTCAAGTCCGGCGCCGACGATTACCTGATCAAACCGTTTGCGCTGTCTGAGCTAGCGGCCCGCGTCGAAGCGGTCATGCGCCGTGCTCAGGGCGGCGGTCGCCGGGCGTTGCAGGTCGGTGACCTGAGCTACGACCTCGACACCCTGGAAGTGACCCGCGAAGGCAAGCTGCTCAAGCTCAACCCGGTCGGCCTCAAGCTGCTCGCGGTGTTGATGCAGAAGAGCCCGCACGTGCTGCGTCGGGAGATTCTTGAAGAAGCGCTGTGGGGCGATGACTGCCCGGACAGCGACAGCCTGCGCAGCCATGTCCACCAATTGCGCCAGGTGATCGACAAGCCATTCGCCAAGCCACTGCTGCACACCGTGCACGGTGTCGGTTATCGCTTGGCCGAGGGGCGAGATGGAGTTTAAGCAGAGTCTTTCCCAGCGGATCATCATCGCCTTTGCGCTGATGAGCGCACTGGTCGCCGGCGCTTTCGCCATGGGCATCGTTGCGACGGTGCACCTGGTGGAAGAGAAACTGATTTCCGCAGGGCTGGGCGGCGACCTGCAACGTTTGCTGCTGATGGACAATGTCTCCGACTGGAGCCATCGGCCCGAGCCGGATCAGTTGTTCTACTTCAGTGGCGGGCCGGGGGATTTTGACCTGCCCAAGGATCTGCGTCACCTCGATGCCGGTTTCCATGAGGTCTTTCGCGAGCAGCTGTCCTATCACGCCATGGTCGAAGTGGTGGATGGTCGGCGTTATGTCTTGCTGCAGGACCAGAGCGATTTCGAAGAGCGCGAGCGCGTGCTGTTTGCGGTGGTGCTGGTGGGCTTCGTGCTCAGTCTGGCGCTGGCGGTGTTTCTTGGCTGGGTGCTCGCGCGCAAGGTGATGGCGCCGGTGGTGCGCCTGGCGCGGCAGGTCCGTCATCGCGACCAGCTGCTCGGGCTGGCGCCACCCTTGGCGCCGGACTACGCGGCGGATGAAGTCGGTGAACTGGCGGTGGCGTTCGATGCCACCCTGGGGCGCTTGCGTCAGGCACTGACCCGCGAGCGTCTGTTCACCAGCGACGTCAGCCATGAATTGCGCACGCCGCTGATGGTCCTGGCCAGTTCCTGCGAACTGCTGCTGGAAAACCCCGGAATCGATCAGCGCGGTCGTGCCCAGGTCGAGCGCATTGCCCGGGCCAGCGAGGAGATGCGCGAACTGGTACAGACCTTCCTGATGCTGGCGCGCACGCAGAACGAAGAGGCCGCAGCGGCGCCCCAGCAGAACCTCACACAAGTGGCCGAGAGCCTGCTGTGCCTGTGGCGTGAGCCGATCGAGCGCAAGGGGCTGACACTGATATTCGAGCCGGGCACACCAGCGGATACTCGCTACAACGCGACCTTGCTGAACGCGGTGATGGGTAACCTTTTGCGTAACGCACTGCATTACACCGAACAGGGCTTCATTCGCCTGACGCTCACCGCCAACGGTTTCGTCGTTGAGGATTCGGGCGTGGGCATTCCCGAGGAAAAACGCGAGGCGATGTTCGAGCCCTTTGTGCGCGGCAGCGAGAAGCGTGGCGAAGGGCTGGGCCTGGGTTTGTCGCTGGTGCAGCGTATCTGCGAAAACCAGGGCTGGACGGTCAGCTTGAGCACGATGGACCCCAATGGCTGCCGATTCGAGGTAGATCTTGGCGTGAATGCCAGCAAATAGTGGCTCGAGGCTACTCCCGTACACCTGTCTGAATCCTGTATAACGTTGTAATAATTTACGGATTTACCTGACAGATTTTTCACAATTGGATGACCTGACGCTGACACGCCGCTGTTTAAGGTGGCGTCATCAGAACAGGAGTCCAGATGATGGCCGGCCCGATCAAGCTCGATTTTTCCGAAAAGTACGACGACCAACACGCACAACGATATCTGCGCAAGCACCAGCAAAGCCTCGGTCGCCGCCTGTCGCACTTGCGCGATGAGCAAGTCGGTCGCAAGGCCTTGGCGCTGGCGGGAGATCCCGGGCTGGTGCTGGATCTGCCCTGCGGTGCCGGGCGTTTCTGGCCAATGCTCGCGGAGAAGCCCAACCGGGTGATCATCGGCGCGGACAATTCCGAGTCGATGATCAAGACCGCGATGCAGGGACAACCGGCCGAGGTGGTCAAGCGTGTACAACCGCTGCACACCTCGGCATTCGATATCGCTCTGCCGGATAACTCGGTCGACAGCATCTTTTGCATGCGTCTGTTGCACCACATCGGCGAGGCCGAGCACCGTCGGGTGATCCTGCGCGAGTTCGAGCGGGTGACCCGCGACAGCGTGATTGTTTCGTTGTGGGTCGACGGCAATTTCAAGGCCTGGAAGCGCAAGCGTGCCGAGCGGGATCGGCCAAGTCATGATTACCAGAATCGGTTTCTGATTCCGGCGGCGACGATCGAGAAAGAATTTGAACAGGCGGGTTTCCGCATTCAGGAACAACTGGACTTCATACCGCTCTATGCGATGTGGCGAGTTTACGTATTACGCAAGAGGTAGAGGATGGCAGTGCAAGCAGCGGTTGAAGCGGATGTCGCTCCCCAGGATCGTTTCGATTATTACTGGAACCAGCGCGGCGAATGGGTTGAAGAGCCCAATGTGCGCCGTGGTGGCGAAAGCGGGGTGCAGCGCATCGTCGACCGTGACGGGCAGCTTTTGTACGCCAAGCGCCAGACCGGGCACATCTATCGCAGTTGGTTGCACCCCTTCGGTCGCCCGACCGTATTGCGTGAACTCGACGCCCTGACTGGCGTTAGCAAACTCGGCGTGCGCGTACCGCAGATCGTCTTTTGCGGCGCCCAGCCGGATCCGCAGCACAAATGGCGCGCGCTGCTTGTCACCAAATCGCTCGATGGTTTCCAGGAACTGGAACACTGGCTGGCCGCTGCCGGTGGTCGCGATCAGTGTGGCGACGTGGTTTACGAGAAAGTCCTCAAGGACCTCGCCGAGAACCTGGCGCGCATGCACAAGGGCCGCTGGCAGCACAGCTGCATTTACATCAAGCACGTTTTCGTTCGGGTCACCGGCGAAGGCGAAGCGGCGAAGGTTGAAGTGGCGTTGATCGATCTGGAGAAGTGCCGCCAGCGTCTGACCCCCTATCGCGCCGCGCAGCATGACATGAAGCAACTGCGTCGCCATTCGTCGTTCCGCGATGCCGACTGGAAGAAACTCGTCTACTTTTATGAGACGGCGTTTGGCAGCGCTATCAAAGGTTTATAGCGATGAAACTCGAAATTGCACGAGGTTTGTTCCTGATCGGGGCCTTGGCAGTTGCTTCACTGGCGGTGGCTGCCTGGGAGCAGCCGCGCATGCAGGTCATAGGGGCGTCCGGGAACGACGCTCATTGTTCGGTTCCACGGGTGGCGAAAGCCTCTGTGGCAACCCAGCCCGATCATGATCTGCTGTTGTTCATGTTCGGACTGTCCCAAGGGATGAGGCCAGCCAGTTGACACGATTCAAGCCCAAATAAAAGGCCTCGCAATTGCGAGGCCTTTTTTATTCCACAACTTTCAAGATATATATCGTCCTCTGTGGGAGCGAGCCTGCTCGCGAAGGTGTGTCAGTCGACATCAATGCAACTGAAATACCGCATTCGCGAGCAGGCTCGCTCCCACAGGGAAATGTGCTTATCTGGCATCTGGCTTAGCAAGGAAGGTATAAACACACGGCAGCACGAACAACGTAAACAACGTGCCAATCGACATCCCTGTGGCAATCACCATGCCGATATCAAAGCGGCTCACGGCGCCCGCGCCGGTTGCCAGAATCAGCGGCACCATGCCGAACACCATTGCCGCCGTCGTCATCAGTACCGGGCGCAAGCGAATTGCTGCCGCTTCCTCCACCGCGTCACGGGCGCTCAGGCCCTTGTCCTTGCGCAACTGGTTGGCGAATTCGACGATCAGGATGCCGTGCTTGCTGATCAGGCCGATCAGCGTCACCAGCCCCACCTGGGTGTAGATGTTCATGCTCGACCAGCCGAGGAACAACGGGATCAGCGCGCCGCAGATCGACAGCGGTACGGTGACCAGAATCACCAACGGATCGCGGAAGCTTTCGAACTGTGCGGCCAGCACCAGAAAGATGATCGCCAGCGCCAGAGCGAATGTGACCCACAATGCGCTGCCTTCCTGCACGTACTGGCGCGAGGCACCACCGTAATCGAAGGCAAACCCGGCCGGTGCTTCTTCGCGGGCAATCTGCAGCACGGTATCGATGGCTTCGCCCATGCTCACCAGCGGGAAACCGGAAATCTTCGCCGCGTTGAGCTGCTGGAACTGATTGAGCTGGCGCGGCCTTGCGCGGTCGCTGACCTTGATCAGCGTCGACAGCGGCAGCAATTCGCCCTGGGTGTTTTTCACGTAGTAATTGTTCAGCCAGTCCGGGTTGTCGCGGTAGGCCCGTTCGACCTGGGCGATGACCTTGTAGCTGCGCCCGTCGATGGTGAAGCGGTTGATCTCCGCCTCGCCCAGCAAGGTCGCCAGCGTGCTGCCGAGGTCTAGCATCGACACGCCCATCTGCGCAGCCTTGTCGCGGTCGATATCGACCACTACTTCCGGCTTGTCGAACGCCAGATCGAGGTCGACGAAGGCGAACTTGCCTGACTCCATGGCGCGTTTCTCGATGCGCTCGGCGACTTGCAGCAGCAGTTCATAGTCATTGGCGGTGTTGACCACGAATTCGAAGGGCAGGCCTTCACCGGTGCCGGGCAGGGAGGGCAGGTTGAAACCGAAGATCTGCAGGCCGGGAATGCTCTCCAGTTTGCTCTGCACCTCGGGGAGGATTTCCATCTGCGTGCGGCTACGCTCATTCCATGGCTTGAGCAGGAAGCCGCCGATACCGGCCTGCACGCCGCTATAGCCGTTGATCTGGAACGAGGAGTAGTACTCGGGAAACTCCTTGAAGATGGTGATGAATTCGTCGGTGTAGGTGCTCAGGTAGTCGAGGTTGGTCGGCTGCGGCGCGCTGGCCATCATGAAAATGATGCCCTGGTCTTCGTCCGGGGCCAGTTCCGACTTGGTGAACTTGAGAAACACCGGAATCAGGCACAGCACGATCACCGCGAACACCAGCACCACCGGCCGAGTATTCAGCGTGCCATGCAGCATGCTTTGATAACGGCGCTTGAGGCCTTCAAAGACTCGGTCGAGACGATGGGCCAGGCCGCTGGGATTCTCTTCGTGGCGCAGCAGAAACGCGCACATCATCGGCGACAGCGTCAGGGCGACGACGCCGGAAATCACCACTGCGCCGGCCAGGGTCAGAGCGAACTCCTTGAACAGCGCCCCGGTCAGCCCGGTGAGGAAACCGATCGGCGCATACACCGCCGCCAGGGTGATGGTCATCGACACCACCGGCATCGCAATTTCCCGGGCGCCTTCCAGGGCTGCATCGAACGGCGTCTTGCCTTCCTCGATGTGCCGGTGGATGTTTTCCACCACGACGATCGCGTCGTCCACCACCAGACCGATGGCCAGCACCATCGCCAGCAGCGTCAGCAGGTTCATCGAGTAACCCATCATCTGCATGAAGAACATCACGCCGATCATCGACAGCGGAATGGTCACCACCGGGATCACCACCGAACGCAACGCGCCGAGGAACAGGAACACCACGACGATGACGATCAGTACCGCTTCGAACAAGGTCTTCACCACCTCATCGATGGAGGCCTGAATGAACAGCGTGGCGTCGTAGGCGATTTCGCTTTTCAGGTTCGGCGGCAGCTGCGCTTCCAGCTCGGGCATCAGCTTGCGCACTTCCTTGATCACGTCCAGCGGGTTGGCGCCGGGAGTGGCCTTGATGCCGATATACACCGACGGCGTGCCGCCGAACGAGCTGATCGAATCGTAGTTTTCCGCGCCCATTTCCACCCGCGCGACATCACGCAGCAACACGCGGCTGTCGCCATCGACCTTGAGCGGAATCGCCGCGAAGGCTTCCGCGGATTTCAGTTCGGTGTTGGCGTTGATGCTGGTGACGGTGTACTCGCCTTTCACCTCGCCGGCGGCGGAGAGGAAGTTGTACTGGCGCACCGCCGCGGTCACGTCGGCGGCGCTGAGGCCGAAGCCGGCGAGTTTCACCGGGTCGAGCCACAGACGCATGGCGAACACCTGATTGCCGAGAATTTCCGCTTCGGCCATGCCCGGCAGCGTCGCCAGTTTTGGCTGGATGACACGCGACAGGTAATCGGTAATCTGCGGGTTGCTCAGGTCCTTGCTGAAGAAACTGATGTACATCAGCGCCGAAGCGTCGGCGGATTCCTTGCTCAGCACCGGGTCTTCGGCGTCCTGCGGCAGCTTGTTCTTCACCTCGTTGGCCTTGGCCAGCAGTTCGGTGAACAAGCGGTCGGTGTTGGCACCGATGCGCGCGTAGATCGAAATCACCGAGAAGTTCTGCCGGCTCACCGAAGTCATGTAATCGATGCCTTCGGCGCTGGCCAGACTCTGTTGCATCGGCTGGGTGATGTAGCCCTGAATGGTTTCGGCGTTGGCCCCGGGATAAGCCGTGGTCACCGTGATCAGGGCGTTTTCCATTTGCGGGTACTGGCGCAGCGGCAGCTTGCTCCAGGCCTGAAAGCCCAGCAGCACAATCAGCAGGCTGACCACGGTGGCGAGCACCGGGCGGCGGATGAACGGATCGGTAAAAGCCATGGGGATTCCTTGATCAGTCGGCGCGAGGCGGACTGTTCTGCTCGCCGAGGGTCTTGTCGTCGCTGATGGCAATGTGGGCGCCGTTGTCCAGTTTGATCTGGCCAGCCGTCACCACTTGTTCGCCGCTCTGCACGCCCTTGTTGATCATCACCAGGCCATCGCGGCGTTCACCGGTTTCGACGAAACGACGTTCGGCGATCAGCAGCGGTTGGCCGTTTTCATCCTTGGCGACGCTGCCGTCCTCGGCCTTCTTCTGCCCGACCACATAAACCGAGTTGCCGTACAGGGTGTAGGTGATCGCGCTTTCCGGCACGACGATGTGCTTCTGCGGATCGGGCAGCAGCACTTCAAGGCTGGCGAACATCCCCGGCAGCAGCTTGCCGTCGGGGTTGGCCAGGGTGGCGCGGACGAGGATATTGCGCGTGGTGCTTTCGACGATCGGGTTGATCGCGCTGATCTTGCCGGCAAAGTTCTGCCCCGGATAAGCGGCGACGGTGAACTGCACGGGCTGGCCGATAGCGAGTTTTGGCACCGCTTGTTCCGGCACGTAGAAGTCAGCGTAGAGGCTGCTCAAATCCTGCAACGTGGCGATTTTGGTGCCGCTGGCGAGGAAGTCGCCAACGTCGACCTGACGGATGCCGATGGTGCCGCTGAATGGCGCGAGGATGCGCTTTTTCGCCAGCGACGCGTTGAGCTGATTGACCGTGGCCTTGTTCTTTTGCAGCACGGCGGAGAGGCGGTCGTACTCGCCTTTGGAGATCGCGCGGCTGTCGACCAGTTGCGCGCCACGGCCGAAGTCCAGTTGCGCCAGGCCCAGATCAGCCTTGGCGGTTTCCAGCAGAGCGGTCTCTACGGCGCTGTCGAGTTGCAGCAACGGTTGCCCGGCCTTGACCTTCTGCCCGGATTCGAATTTGAGTTCAGTGACGGTGCCGGAGACTTCCAGACTCAAGTCGACACCTTGCAGTGCCTTGAGCGTGCCGACGGTGGGCAGACGCATCTGCCACGGCTGTTCGCCGGCAGTGGCCACGGCGACACTGATCGGCGGCTTGGGCTTGGAAAAGCCCTGGATCATCGTGTAGATCGAAAAGGCTTTGTATCCGCCCAGCACCAGGACGAGCAGCAAAACAACACCCAACATGATCAGCATGCGGCGACGCAGCATATGTCCAGTTCCTTGGATAAATCATGAGACAGGCGGGCACATTACTCCGAGTCAGGTGGGGATTCCAACTGGCAGTTATTACGTGAAGGCCGGATATGAACCCTGTGGCGAGGGGATTTATCCCCGTTGGGCTGCGAAGCGGCCCCCTGAATCCTTCAGTCATACCGCAATTGCAGTTTTAAGGGCGGCTGCGCCACCCAACGGGGATAAATCCCCTCGCCACAGGATGGGGGGCCATCTCAAAAATGAGCGGGTATCAGGCCATCAAGTGCAGATGGTTGTCCCAGAGCCCCGCCGGCAATTCCAGCGGCTTGGCCAGCAGTTGTTCCTGGCGGCAATCGTAGTAACGGCAACGGCCCTGCCCCGAGGTCACGACAAAGCCATCCTTTACCGCACCGACGCCGGCGCAATCAGGCAAAGGCGCATCGAGGCGCAGTTCGCCGCTGTCCAGATCCCAGATAAAGAAACGATTGCCACGCGGTGCCGTCAACGCGACCAGACGCAGATCGCTGTGCACCGCGACGCTGGCGGTGTAGTGCCCCATCGCCTGCAACTGCTGCTCGGCCACCGGGAACGCCACGAACGCTTGTCCCGGTCGCTTGATCGCCAACAGCTCCGAACGCTCGTGGGACGGCCCCATGAATTGCTGACCGGCGACGATGGTGCCGTCACTGGCGATGCCCAGGTGGCGGACGCTGTTCATCTGCTGGGCGAGGGTTTCCTTGCTCAGCAACGTGCCGTCGCGCTGCATCAGCACCAGGCTCGGTTCCATGGCGTTAAGGTTCATGTCGACGCGGCTTTCCGCCTCGGTGCGAATGCCGCCGTTGGCCACTACCAGCGTCTCGCCGTCTGGCATCCACGACACCTGATGCGGGCCGAGACCGTGAGTGGAAATCTCGCCCGTGTGCACCAGCCGTTCGCCCTCGAACTTGTACACGCCGAGCAGGCCACGGCCGGGATCGCTCGTGTCATTCTCGGTGGCGTACAGGTATTCGCCGTCCTTGTGCACCACGGCGTGGCCGTAGAAGTGCCGGTCCGGCTGCGAGGTCACGGTCTGCAGCAGCTTGCCGTCGCGCAGGTCGATCAGGTAACTCTCGGTTCCCGGACGCCGCGCGACGAACAGCGCCAGCGGCTGCGTCGGATGATTGATGATGTCGTGGCAACGCTGGCCGACGTGGGTGGCGAACACCCGCGTACCGTCGAGCCGATAGCCGACTGCGTAATGCTTGCCGTCAGTATCGTCGCGCGCCGACAGCAGCAGCGGGCTCTGATCCTTGCGTTTGAACAGCGTCCAGCCGCCCAGCGTCACTGCTCCCAGCAGTGCACTACCTAAAGTCAGAACCTGACGTCGCAGCATGGCACTCGCCCTCATCAGTCACCGTCGTTGGCGTTGAAGCCCAGTTGGATGCCCAGCGCCTTGGCCAGCTCGCCTTCATGCAGGCGATGGACGACGTTGAGGCTGTCGTAGATATCGTTGAGTTGCTGGCGCCCGGCGTCGTCCTCGAGCATTTCGCCGAGCGAACGCTGGGTGCTGTCGAACAGCTTCAGCGAAGCGGCATAGGCGGCGTCGATCTTGTCGGCCAACGGCTTCTGTTCGGCCGGCAGCAGACCGCGCAGGCCTTTGTTGTCGACGCCTTCCCAGACGGTTTTGGCGGCGGCAAGGCTGGCTTCCAGCGCCGTCAGCGACGACTGGCTGCGCCACGCATCCGCCTGGAATGGCTGCGGCACGCCTTTGCTCTGGCGGCCCATAGGCGTGCCGAGTTTTTTCTTCAGGGTATCCAGTGCCGTCACTTGTACGCGCAGCAGATCGGCGATCGCTTCGTGGGAGTCGGCGTAGCGCTGGTTAGGGAACTTGCTCATCTGCGCGAGCATGCCGTCGGTATTGTTCCAGCCCTGCAGGATCTCTTCGGCCAGTTGCTTCTGGCGTTCGCCGATGGCGATCAGCAGCGGGCAGTATTTGGCTTTCTGCGCATCGTTGGCGACGTCAGGCTTGGCGTCGAAGAGGATGTATTCGTAAGCCGACAGTCCCTGCACCACGACGCTGGATTTGGCCAGCGCGGCGGCGTCGATCTGCGGCTGGGCGACGACCAGTTGCTCGACCTGACGGCCGACGAGGTTTTTCTTGTCCGGCCAGAACTGCACTTGCCACGAACGATTGCCTTCGGCCAGCGGACCGATCAGCAGCGGTTGCAGTTCGGCCCAGGCTTTCTGCGCGTGAAGGAAATCGGCACGGGCAGTTTCCAGGCTTTCCTTGCCCTGGCAATAGGCGAGGGCGCTGACCGCCAGTTGCCGGTCGGCTTCGACCCAACGGGTGTAGGTCGGCAGGATCACCGATTTGGCGATCGCCGCCGAAGTGACCGCTTGCGGGTCCTGCGGCGAGCAGGCGCCGAGGGCGAGCGCGGCAAGGCTGGTGAACAGTAACTTGGGACGGAACATGTCGGGCTCCCGATGTTTTTTCAGTATTTAAAGTGAGTTCAGAAACGCCAGCAACGCAGCGCGCTGCTCGGCATTGAAAGACAAAACCTGTTGCTGCGCCGCCGTCGCTTCGCCGCCATGCCAGAGCACCGCTTCGAGCAGGTTGCGTGCGCGACCGTCATGCAAAAACTGGGTGTGACCGCTGACCGCTTGCGTCAGACCGATCCCCCACAACGGCGGCGTGCGCCAGTCGCGGCCGGAGGCCTGAAATTCGGTGCGGTTGTCCGCCAGGCCTTCGCCCATGTCATGCAGCAGCAAGTCGCTGTATGGACGAATCACCTGATTGGCCAATTCCGGTTCGGCGGCATCGGCGGCAGTGGTGTATTTCGGCGTGTGGCACGACTGGCAACCGGCCTGGAAAAACAGATTCTTGCCGGCCAGCACCTGTGGATCGTTGACGCCACGGCGCGCCGGCACTGCGAGATTGCGGCTGTAGAACAGCACCAGCCGCAGGATGTTGTCGCTGACTTCCGGTTCGCCGTCCGGGCCATTGCCGTTCGGCGCCTGTTTGCAGGCAGTCTGCGCCTCGGTGCAATCGTCGAACGGCCGCAGGCTGGTGGTCAGGCCCATGTCACCGGAGAACGCGTGAACATTCTGTTGATTGAGATTCGGTTGCCCGGCTTTCCAGCCGAACCGGCCGATAACGGTTTTCTGCAACTGGTCATCCCAGACCTGGTTGGGTCGGCCATTGATGCCGTTGCTCTCTTTCGCCTGGGCGGCGGCGTTGGCGAGGATCGCTTGCTCAGGGATGGCTTCGAGCAGGCCCAGACCAATCATCGGCGGCGCCACCCGCGCGGAAAAACGCGTGTCCGGGTGCATCGGCCCGTAACCGAGTTGAGTGATCTGCAAGGTCGGTTTGCGCAGCTCGACCTCAGTGCCGTCCTTGAAGCGTACGGGCACCGGCGTGTAGTCCACCCGCACCTTGCCTTCCGGGGCAACGCCGGGCACGGCCATATCCTGGAACTGCCCGCCATATACCGGCTCCGGCACCACGCCGAGCTGTTGGATGACTTTGGCGTATTGCGGCGCGTCGGGAATCGACAGGCGCACCAGCATCGACACCGCATTGGATGCGTCAGGTGCCGGCGGATGCCCGCGACCGTCCTTGATGTGGCAATTCTGGCAGGCGTTGGTATTGAACAACGGGCCGAGGCCATCGCGGGCCGTGGTGGTCGACGGCGCGATCACCCACGGGCTGCGAAAGAAACTGTTGCCGACACTGAAGTCCACCCGCCGCGAGGGCGGCAAGTTGGCCGATGGCAGGGAGAAGGCGTTCTGATCGCTCTTGCGCACAGTCGCCGCACCGCCCGAACGCGCTTCCCCCGGCTCGGCCTTGGTGAAACGCGGGGCGTCATCGCAGGCACTCAGGCCCAGGGCCAGCAACAGTGCGGACAAGCGAAGAGGCAGCGAGGGCATCAGACATCCTGCGGACGGGCAAAAATGAAGGCGCAAAGTCTAACAGGGCGGGGGAGTTTGAATAAGAGGAATTATCGTTTGCTTGATACAGCGCAAATCTGCAGAGCGATGCAAACCCCCTGTAGGAGCTGCCGAAGGCTGCGATCTTTTGATTCTGATCTTCAAAAATCAAGATCAACAGATCGCAGCCTTCGGCAGCTCCTACAGGGGACTGTGAACATGGGGTATGAAAAAGGCGACCCGAAGGTCGCCTTTTTTTGACGCGGACGCTGCGATCAGAATTCGTGATCGGCGCTGTCCGGGTTCAGGTCGCTGATGCCCAGTTTGCCCGCAGCGGCTTCGATCGAGCCGGTCTGCTTGACCAGCGCGGCGATGGCGTCGCGAACGACCTGGTTGCCAGCGGTGTTGCCGGCAGCGATCAACTGGTCGTAGTGCTCACCCTTGTTGGCGTGATCGACCATGACCTGGATCTTCGCTTCGGTCGCGGCCAGATCGGCTTTCAGCGCGGTGTCGGCAGCCGGATCGGCCTTGGCCACCAGCGACGACAGGCTGGCGCCGGTCATCTTGGTGCCGTCAACACGGGTGTACTCGCCCAGGTAAACATTACGAATGCCTTTGGCGTCGTAGAAGTGCGAGTAGTGGGTGTTGTCGCTGAAGCAATCCTGCTCGTCTTCAGGGGAGTTGGCTTCCAGGGAAACCTTCATGCGCTCGCCCGCCAGTTCACCCAGGGACAGGCTGCCCATGCCGAAGAGCATTTTGCGCAGGCCGGTTTCGCCTGGCTCCGCTTCCAGGGTGGCGCGGTAGTTGTCGGCCACGTTCGGCTTCCAGTTGGCGACCATTTCTTCCAGATCGCTGACCAGCAGTTGGGTCACGGCTTTCAGGTAGGCGCGACGACGGTCGTTGTGACCACCGGTGGCGCCGGCGCCTTCCAGGTAGTCCGAGGCCGGACGGTTGCCAGCGCCAGGGCCGGTGCCGTTCAGATCCTGGCCCCAGAGCAGGAATTCGATCGCGTGGTAGCCGGTGGCGACGTTGGCTTCGGAACCGCCCAGCTCGTTGAGGCTGGCGAGTTTTTCCGGGGTGATTTCTTTCACGTCGACTTTGTCTTCGCCGACCTGCACTTCGGTGTTGGCAATGATATTGGCGCTGGCGCCCGGGTTACCCAGTGCGTGCTCGTAGGATTTGTCGACGTAGTCGATCAGGCCTTCGTCCAGCGGCCAGGCGTTAACCTGACCTTCCCAATCGTCAATGATGGTGTTGCCGAAGCGGAACACTTCGCTCTGCAGGTACGGCACGCGCGCGGCGACCCAGGCAGCCTTGGCGGCTTTGAGGGTGTCGGCATTCGGCTTGGCGAGGAACGCGTCGACCGCAGTTTGCAGGGTTTTCGCAGTGGATTCGGCATCGCTGTAAACGGCGAAGACCATGTCGGCATAGTGCGCGACCACAGCCTTGGCGGCAGCATCGTCAACTTTACCGGCAGCAGGAGCCGGTGCAGCGGCAGGGGCTGGAGCAGCGCTGCTGGAAGCCGGAGTCATTTCGGAGGCTTTTTCTTTGTCCTTGCCTTCGCCGCAACCGGCGAGGGAAATAGCGATGGCCAGCAGACTGGCGGTAGCCAGAGGCATACGAATCATGGCGAACATCCTGCTTCGGTAGTTGAATGGACTGGCGCCGGGGGCGCGCAAAACTGCGACATAATGCAAATCTTTCGCATTATGTGTAAAGGCGTGCTTGGAAATATTTCTTATTTGCGCATGAAGATCAAAAGATCGCAGCCTCGTTGCACTCGTCAGCTCCTACAGGAGGAACGCATTTCAAATGTAGGAGCTGCCGAAGGCTGCGATCTTTGCTTTTATAAAAAAGCTGCGATCTTTTGATCTTATAAAATAGCCGCGTTGCTGCGTTGCGCCTGCTTGAGGTAAATACCCAGCTCCCGCGCCGGCAGCGGTTTGCTGTAGTGGTAGCCCTGACCTTCGTGGCAACCCTCGGAAATGATGTAGGTTTCCTGCTCGGCGGTTTCTACGCCCTCGGCAATCACCTGCATGCCCAGGCTCTTGCCCAGCTGGATGATCGCGCGAACGATGGTCGCGTCATCGTCGTCATCGAGCAGGTCCTGCACGAAGCTCTTGTCGATCTTGATCTTGTCCAGCGGCAGGCTTTTCAGATAACTGAGGGACGAGTAGCCGGTGCCGAAGTCGTCGATCGCGATCAGCGCACCGGAGCGGCGCAGGCTGAGCAGATGCTGGGCGGCGGTGGTGATGTCTTCCATCAGGCCGGTTTCGGTGACTTCCAGTTCCAGACTGCGCGGCGGCAAGCGGTACATCTGCAACAGGTTGTTGACCACCCGTGGCAGCTCGGCGTGGTGCAGTTGCACGGTGGACAGATTGACCGCCATGCGCAGATCGACAAAACCCTGATCGTGCCACTCGCGCAATTGCTTGCAGGCCTGATCGAGCACCCACTCGCCGATGGCGATGATCGTGCCGTTCTGTTCGGCCAGCGGAATAAACAGGTCCGGCGGCACCAGCCCGTGTTCCGGATGTTGCCAGCGAATCAGCGCTTCGACGCCAACCACGCGGTGATCGCGATAACTGATCTGCGGCTGATAGACGAGGTAGAACTGGTCGCGGATCAGCGCATCGCGCAAATCTTTTTCCAGCTCGCGACGACGGCGCATCTCGCTGTCGACGCTGGCGATATAGAACTGATAGCGATTGCGCGAGCGGGTCTTGGCCAGGGTCATGGTCTGCTCGGCTTTCTGCAACAGCTTCTCGGTGCTGTCGCCGTCCTCCGGAAACAGGGTGATGCCGATGGTCGCGCGCAGGCGGATTTCCTGATCGTCGAGGGCGAAGGGCGCCTCAAGATCATCGAGAATGCTCTGCGCCAGTTCTGCTGCTTCATAAGGCTGTTCAATGTCGGCCTGCACCAGCGCGAACTGATCGCCGCCCAGGCGAGCGAGGGCGCCGAGACGACCGCTGTGGGCACGTAGACGATCGGCCAGGGCCAGCAGCAATTGGTCGCCGGTCTGGTAGCTGAATTGCTCGTTGATGCCCTTGAAGTCATCCAGGCCGACGCACAACACCGCGACGCGGCGCTGCAGCTTGCCGGCATCCACCAGAATCTTGTCCAGTTGCTGCTGCAATTGCTGGCGGTTCGGCAGGCCGGTGAGGAAGTCGTACTGGGCCATGCGCAGCAGGCTGTTTTCCGCTTCGTGGCGCAGATGGGTGTTGCGCTCGATGGACTCGAGCAACTGGTTGGCGGTGTTGATCCACAGGCCCAGCTCGTTTTTTTCGTGGCCCTTGATCTGCGGAATCTTGTGCTCGCTGGGACGATCCGGGTTGATCTCGGTGAGGTGCTCGATGATTCGTGACAGCGGTTTGGTCAGCAACCAGTGATAGACCAAATACAGCACCAGGCCCAACGCCAGTGCGCGCAACACCCCGGAAATGAAAATGATCACTGAGCTGACGATAAACCCTTCGCCATAAGTGGCAGTGTCGAGGGTGATGCTCAGGTCGCCGTAATATTCGCTGTAGGGGCCACGGCCGACCAGTTGCGTGGTGAAGGTGCGTTCCTGACCGAGAATCAGGTCGGTCAGCCAACGGCTATTGGAATGCTGCAGTTCGCGGGATTTTTGCGCCAGCATGGCTTCGTTGGGATGGCCGATGGAGGCCTGACGCACGGCGTCGTCCTGGAACAGCCCTTCGATCACCTGCATGCCCATTTCCCGGTCCAGGCTGTACACGGCCTGGGTCGATGGATCGCGGAACATGTCGAGGATGCGCTCGGCGTCGCCGGCAACCGCCTGACGGGTCTTGTAGGCATCGAAGACAATCTGCGCGCAGCTCAAGACTACGCCTACGATCAATGCCGACAGGAGCACGACCCGGAGCAACTTCACCGACAAGCTGTTCTTGAGTTCCAGCTTCAAAGGGTTATTCCTTGTTCCGTGCGGGTAGCGTCAAGTTGCCATGAGTATTGGCAATCCCGGGTTGGCAGTCAAAGGGACAATCGGGCACGGGAAAAGTCGCCGTGATCCTGGCCGCAATGTCGTCATTTGAGTAATAGCTCTGAATTAACTGTGTCGGTTGCAATTGCCTTCAACTTGAGCACTGGGCCAAAGATTTTTTCCTGTCTGTGATGGTAGACCGCTGGGGGCTGGCGGCAAACGGCGCGAAGCTACTTTTACCGTGCGAGAAACGCCATGCGCCGGGCATAAAAAAACCCGGCCGAAGCCGGGTTTATCATCTGGCGCGCAGCTTAAGCGGTGAAGGTTTTGCCTTCGAACTGCTCGGCCACGAACTTCCAGTTGACCAGGTTCCAGAACGCTTCAACGTACTTCGGACGCAGGTTGCGGTAGTCGATGTAGTAAGCGTGTTCCCAGACGTCGCAGGTCAGCAGCGGGGTGTCGCCGCTGGTCAGCGGGTTGCCGGCGCCGATGGTGCTGGCCAGGGCCAGGGAACCGTCAGCTTTTTTCACCAGCCAGCCCCAGCCGGAACCGAAGGTGCCGATCGAGGTTTTGCTGAATTCTTCCTTGAACTTGTCGAACGAACCGAACGCTGCGTTGATGGCATCTGCCAGGGCGCCGGTTGGTTGACCGCCGGCGTTTGGCGCCAGGCAGTTCCAGTAGAAGGTGTGGTTCCAGACCTGAGCGGCGTTGTTGAAGATGCCGCCCGAAGAAGTCTTGACGATTTCTTCCAGGGTCTTGCCTTCAAACTCGGTGCCTGGCACCAGGTTGTTCAGGTTCACGACGTAGGTGTTGTGGTGCTTGTCGTGGTGGAACTCCAGGGTTTCCTTGGAGATGTGCGGCTGCAGGGCATCGTGTGCGTAAGGCAGCGGCGGCAATTCGAAAGCCATGATGATTCTCCTAATCAGGTCTGTTGCGGTGAGCGCAAGGCCGATCACGGGCGGCCGGAAATGCACCGGCGAGTTTTTACTCTTTGCGGCGCAGGGTTCGGATCATAGCACCGGGGTCGCGCCTTAACCACGCAACAACTGTGTGGGATAGAGGTTCCAGAGCCTTTGGCAATTATTCATCCGGCGATGATCAACTGCGCGGCCACGGCAAACATCATCAACGCCACCACCAGATCGAGAATGCGCCACGTGCTCGGGCGGGCCAGCCACGGTGCCAGCCACGCCGCGCCTAGGGCCAGGGTGAAAAACCACAGCAACGATGCACTCGCCGCGCCGACCACATAAGCGCCCGGCACCGATTGCTGCGCGCCCAGCGAGCCGATCAGCAAAACCGTATCGAGATAAACGTGGGGGTTGAGCAAGGTCACCGCCAGCGCGCTGAGCATCACTGCGCGCAGCGAACGCACGCTCTGGTTTTCGCCTTGCTCAAGGCTCTGTTTCGAGCAGGCCCGGCGCAGCGCCTGGCTGCCGTACCAGATCAGAAACGTCGCACCGCCCCAACGGGCGATCGCCAGCAGGGTCGGGTTCTGCGCCAGGATCGTCGCTAGGCCGAACACCCCGGCCGCGACCAGAATTGCGTCACACACCACGCACAATGCCGCCACCGGCAAATGGTGTTCACGGCGCAGGCTTTGCGCCAAGACAAAAGCGTTCTGCGTGCCGATCGCCATGATCAGGCCGAACGCCACCAACAGGCCGTTTACGTAGCTTTGCCACATGGGAGAGATCCTTGAAAGAGAGTGCTTGCTGGCTATTCTCCGGTGTGACGCTGTATAAGAAAAACCAATAGTGCTGATCGCCCATTAGGAAAACTGATGTTCGACTATAAATTGCTTTCCGCGCTCGCCGCTGTGGTCGAGCAGGCCGGATTCGATCGCGCCGCACAGGTGCTCGGCCTGTCGCAGTCGGCGATTTCCCAGCGCATCAAATTGCTTGAAGCGCGGGTCGGCCAGCCAGTGCTGGTGCGCGAAACACCGCCATCGCCGACCGAGATCGGCCGACGCTTGCTCAACCATGTGCAGCAGGTGCGTCTGCTCGAGCGCGACTTGCAATCAGTGGTGCCGGCGCTGGACGAAGAAGGCCTGCCCGATCGCCTGCGCATCGCCCTCAACGCCGACAGCCTCGCCACTTGGTGGGCCGAGGCCGTCGGCGATTTCTGCGCCGAGCAGCATTTGTTGCTCGACCTGATCGTCGAAGACCAGACCGTTGGCCTCAAGCGCATGCGTGCCGGTGAAGTGGCCGCATGCCTGTGTGCCAGCGAGCGGCCGGTGGCGGGAGCCCGCAGCGTATTGCTCGGCGCCATGCGTTATCGGGCGCTGGCCAGTCCAGCCTTCCTCGCTCGGCATTTTCCCGAAGGCGTGCGCGCCGAACAGCTGCCGCGCACCCCGGCGCTGGTGTTCGGTCCGGACGATTTCCTTCAGCATCGCTATCTGGCGCTGTTGGGCGTCGACGGCGCGTTCGAGCACCATTTATGCCCGTCCTCCGAAGGCTTCATCCGCCTGACCGAAGCCGGTCTGGGCTGGGGCCTGGTGCCGGAACTGCAGGTGCGCGAGCAATTGCAACGCGGGGTGCTGCGCGAATTGCTGCCAGATAAACCGATCGATGTGCCGCTGTACTGGCATCATTGGCGCAATGGCGGCCAGTTGCTCAATCTACTGACCGAGCAACTGCTGCGCTCCTCAAAGCAATGGCTAGTGGCTTGAACGCAGCAACAAGCGTCAAGCTGCAAGCGGCAAGAACACGTACCGTTTCAACTTGCAGCTGAAAGCTCGAAGCTTGCAGCTGCTTCCCTGGAGTTTTTGATGAAGATTTTGGTTACCGGCGCCAGTGGCTTTATTGGCGGGCGCTTTGCGCGTTTCGCCCTGGAGCAGGGCCTTGAAGTGCGGGTCAACGGTCGCCGGGCCGAGAGCGTCGAACATCTGGTGCGCCGGGGCGCGGAGTTCGTGCCGGGCGATCTGACCGACGCCGATCTGGTGCACGACCTGTGCAGCGATGTCGAGGCCGTGGTGCATTGCGCCGGTGCTGTCGGTGTGTGGGGGCGTTATCAGGACTTTCATCAGGGCAACGTCGAAGTCACCGAAAACGTCGTCGAAGCCTGCCTCAAGCAGCGGGTGCGGCGGCTGGTGCATCTGTCGTCGCCATCGATCTATTTCGATGGCCGCGACCATGTAGGCCTGACCGAAGAGCAAGTGCCCAAACGCTTCAAGCATCCCTACGCCGCGACCAAGTATCTGGCCGAGCAGAAAGTCTTCGGTGCCCAGGAATTCGGTCTGGAAACCATCGCCCTGCGCCCGCGTTTCGTCACCGGTGCCGGTGACATGAGCATCTTCCCGCGCCTGCTGAAGATGCAGCGCAAGGGCCGGCTGGCGATCATCGGCGACGGCTTGAACAAGGTCGATTTCACCAGCGTGCAAAATCTCAACGAAGCCATGCTTAGCAGCCTGTTGGCGCAAGGTTCGGCGCTGGGCAAGGCCTACAACATCAGCAACGGTACGCCGGTGCCGCTGTGGGACGTGGTCAATTACGTGATGCGCCGGATGGACGTCGATCAGGTGCGCAAATATCGCTCCTACGGTCTCGCGTACAGCGTCGCGGCGCTCAATGAAGGCGCGTGCATGCTCTGGCCGGGACGCCCGGAGCCGACCCTGTCGCGTCTGGGCATGCAGGTCATGAAAAAAAATTTCACCCTCGACATCAGCCGCGCCCGGCATTATCTCGACTACGATCCGAAAGTCAGCCTCTGGGCTGCCCTCGATGAGTTCTGTGCGTGGTGGAAAGCCCTGGACATCCGTTGAAACGATTCGGCCGGGCGGCAATGAACCGCCTTGCGGGTTGAGGGTCAATGCCTGCGGCTGCGGCGGTTATACTTCGCTGCATTTAGCCATCACCGCGTTTGCCAAAGGTTGCCTCAATGTCCATGCGAAACGATGCCCACGACGACGATTTCGATAACGTGCCAAGCCTGCGCGCTGACCCGTTCGACGACGATGACATCGCGCCCGGCCCCCGTACTTCCGTGCATTCGCGCAGCGCGCCAGTGGTCAAGGTCAAGGCCGCCAGCACCGGGCCGCTGTGGGCGCTGGTCGGTGCGTTGTTTTTCGCCTTCATCGGTCTGGCCTGGTGGAGCTTCCAGCAGATCTCGCTGATGGAACAGCAACTGGTCGCCACCCAGGAAAGCTTCGCCCGCATCAGCGAAGAAGCGGCGGGGCGCCTGCAGGATATTTCCGGCAAGGTCGTCGCCAGCCAGAGCAACGTCAACAGTGACAGCGAAGCGCTGAAGCTGCAGATCAAACAACTCGAAGGCAAGCTGCTCGACCAGAGCAAGCAGCAGCAAGGCGTGGCCGGGCAGACCAGCGAGCTGGACAAGCGGCTGGCGCAAATGACCGCGCAGACCACCGAACAGCAGAACGCCAATACGCAGTTGCAGGCTCAGGTCAAAGCCTTGAGCGCCGAGCTGGCGACCATCAAGAGCACCCCGGCCGATACCAGCAAGGTCGATGCGCAGTTGAAAGCCTTCGACGCCCAGTTCAAAAGCCTCGGTGCCGATATCGCCGCGCTGAAGAAACAGGGCAACCCGAGCGCGGCGATCGATCGTCTGGAGCAGGACATCGTGGTGCTGAAAAGTCAGCAGGACAATCGCCCGGCAGCGCCGCAGGGTGGTAGCAATACCGCCGAGTTCGATGCGTTCCGCGCGCAGATGACCCGCAACCTCAATACCTTGCAGGCGCAGATCCAGAATCTCCAGCAGCAGATCAATTCCCGCCCGTAGCGACTGATCTGTTGCCTGGAGGGCTTTGTCCCTCACCACAGGGGCCTGTAATCCCCTGCATCATTCTGAATACTCGTACATCAGCCCAAGCCGTCTACGCTCTTGAGACACCAAAAAGAACGAGGGATGCGCTATGGGGTTTTTGCATAAAGTGGCCTGGCTCGGCCTGATTCTGTTGGCCGGTTTCGGCCAGGCCAGCGCCGCCACCGCCGCCAAGGATGACAGTCAGGCGGCCATCGCCCTGCTGGAAAAAGCCTTGGCCTACTACCACGACAATGGCGACAAGGCCTTCGCCGCCTTCAGCCGCCAGGGTGAGTTCGTCGACAAGGATCGCTACGTGTTCGTCCTCGACACCAAAGGCGTCATGCTTGCCAGTGGCGGGCCGTCATCGGCGCTGATCGGTCGTGATGTCAGCGAAGTGCTCGGGCCGGATCTGCAGAAGGCGTTCAAGGATGCGCTGAAAGTGCCGGAAGGCAACGGTATCCAGCAGGCCGAATACCGCTGGCAGAACTGGGCCGACGGCAAGGTCGAGCGCAAGCATGTGTTCTACCAGCGCGTCGGGCAGCGCATTCTCGCGGTGGGTTACTACCTGCCACGGGCCTCAGCTGAGCAGGCCAGGGCCTTGCTGGACAAAGCCGCGACGGATCTGAGCAAGGACGAGAAGGGCACGCTGGTTGCGATCAACTCGCTCAAGGGCGGATACCTGCAGGATGACCTGTATGTCTTCGTGGTCGATCTGAACAACCAGCGTTATGTCGCCCACGGCACCAATCTGCGCTTGATCAACACTGATTTTGGCAAGGTCAAGGACCCGGAAGGCAAGCCAGTGGGCGAGCCGATTCTGGCGCTGATCGGCAAGCAGGATGAAGGCGAATACGAATACCGCTGGAAAAACCCGGTAACCGGCAAGATCGAGGACAAGCATGCGTACCTGAAAAAGGTCGGGCATTTCCTCGTCGCGGTGGGCTATTACAGCCCTTGAGCGAACACCGTTCCCTTGTGGGAGCGAGCCTGCTCGCGAAGCGCTGTGTCATTCAGCTATGTGTCGGCTGACACCGCGCATTCGCGAGCAGGCTCGCTCCCACAGTGGTATTTGTTGCGGCAATCATTTCGCGCCGTGTTCGCGTCCGCGCAGCAGGTTGTTCGGCATGGCAATCGCCGCTGCCAGCCCCAGCAACGACACTGCCGTGCTGACCCAGAGCAAGTGGCGGAAGGTCACCAGCAGTTCCGCGCGCAAAGCGTTCTGCGCTTCGCCGGGTGCGGCGTTCAGGCCATCGAGCAGGACGTTGCCCGAATGCCCTTCGCTGATCAGCGAACTGTTCGTCAGGTGGGCGAAACTGGAATCGTGCAGCAACGCCAGCAGCAGCGCCGACATCAACGCCACGCCCACCGCGCCGCCCAGTGAGCGGAACAGGTTGGTGGTGCTGGTGGCGACGCCGATGTCGCGTTGTTCCACCGAGTTTTGCGTGCCGACCAGCGAGGTCGGGAACTGCATGCCGCCGGCGATGCCGCTGAGCAGCATGAACAGACCGCTGAGCAGCGTTGCTTGTGGCGGACTGAAGGCCATGCCGAGAATCGCGATTGGCATGAGGATCGCCCCGGTGAGAATCTGCGGTTTGTAGCGTCCGGTAATCGAGGTGCGGCGGCCGGCGAAATAGGCACCGATCGGCAAGCCCATCGCCAATGGCAGCAAGTGCAGCGCTGCGCTGTCGGCGCCAGCGCCGGTGACGCTTTGGAAGCGCAATGGCATCAGCACGATCAGCGAAATGGCCTGGAAACTGGTGAAGAAGATCGTGCACCAGCACAGCAGCGCGCTGCGATTGGTGAACAAGTGCATCGGCAGCAATGGCTCGCGTGCACGGCGTTCATGCCAGACGAACAGCGCCAGCACCACCACGGCACAAGCGAACAGGCCGAGCACTTCGCTGCTGCGCCATGAATGACCCTGGCCGACTTCGGTGATGCCGAGCAGCAACGCGGTCAGGCCGATGATCATCAGCACCGTGCCGAGATAATCGATCACCGGTTTGCGCTGCGGAATCGGCAAGCCGCGCAGGTTGCGCCGTGCCACCCACCACGCGCCAAGCCCCAGCGGCAGGTTGATCAGAAACACCCAGCGCCACGACAGGTATTCGGTCATGTAGCCGCCGAGCACCGGGCCGGCGACGCTGGCCACGGCGTACATGCTGCTGAAGTAACCCTGATAGCGCCCGCGTTCACGTGGCGGGACGATGTCGCCGATGATCGCCTGACTCACCGAGATCATGCCGCCGGCGCCGATGCCCTGAAGGATCCGCGCCAGCACCAGTTGCTCCATGCTCTGCGCCATGCCGCAGAACAGCGAGGCGAGGGTGAACAGGCCCATGCCGAACAACATCAGTTTGCGCCGCCCGTACAGGTCGCCGAGTTTGCCGTAGATCGGCACCGCCACGGTCATCGCCACCATGTAACCGGAAATCACCCAGGCCAGCAGGCTGACGTCCTTGAATTGCGCGGAGATCGCCGGCATCGATACGGCGACGATGGTCTGGTCCAGCGCACCGAGGAAGATCGCCATCATCAAGGCGACCAGCACGCTGCGAATGGCCGGTTTGGGCGTTTCAGGTTGATTGAGAGTGGTCACGGGCGAGCCTGCGGGCATTGATGGACCCGCGCGGCCATCGCGCGCGGGTGGATGCTCGCAGTGTAAGTCGGTAGGAAGCTATTCGATAGCCTCGTACGGAAGCCCGACGTAATTTTCTGCAATGGTTTTTTGCCCGGCTTGCGAGCTGACAAAATAGTCCAGTTCCGAAGCGCAGATGCGCTGGCTGAATTCATCGTGCTCGTCGAAGCGATGCAGCATCGACGTCATCCACCAGGAAAACCGTTCGGCTTTCCACACCCGGCGCAGGCAGATCTCCGAGTATTTTTCCAGCAGATCAGTGCGATCTTCGCGATACACCTTCAGCAGAATATTGAACAACGTGCTGACATCACTGGCGGCCAGGTTCAGGCCCTTGGCGCCAGTGGGCGGGACGATATGGGCAGCGTCGCCAACGAGAAACATGCGCCCGTACTGCATCGGCTCGACGACAAAGCTGCGCAACGGCGCGATGCTTTTCTCGATCGAAGGGCCGGTCACCAGTTTTTCCGCAAGAGCAACCGGCAGGCGTTTTTTCAGTTCATCCCAGAAACGCTGATCGCTCCAGTCATCGACGTTTTCATCCGCCGGCACTTGCAGGTAATAGCGGGTGCGGGTGGCCGAACGCATGCTGCACAAAGCGAAGCCACGCTCATGGCGGGCATAGACCAATTCGTCGTGAACCGGCGGCGTGTCGGCGAGAATGCCCAGCCAGCCGAACGGGTAGACCCGCTCGAAGATCTTCAGGCAATCGGCCGGAATCGACTGCCGCGCGACGCCATGGAAACCATCGCAACCGGCGATGTAATCGCAATCGACGCGCCAGCTTTCACCGTCCTTTTCGAAGGTGACGAAAGCTTCGTCGCTTTTCATGCCGTGGGGAACGACATTGCTTGCCTGATAAATTGTCGGCGCCCCCGCATCCCGACGAGCGGCCATCAGGTCGCGGGTGACCTCGGTCTGACCGTAGACCACTACTGTTTTACCGCCGGTCAGAGCGTGCAGATCGATGTGCACCTGACGCCCGTCCAGCGCCAGATCGAAGCCGCCATGAACCAGGCCTTCGGCATCCATTCGCTGACCGACGCCGGCCTCACGCAGCAGCTCTACCATGCCTTGTTCAAGCACACCGGCACGGATGCGCCCAAGAATGTAATCAGGCGTCTGGCGTTCGAGGATCAGGGTTTCGATGCCAGCGTTGTGCAGCAACTGGCCGAGGAGCAGTCCGGAAGGACCGGCGCCGATAATGGCGACTTGGGTTTTCAGGGTTTTCATTGTTTTTATGACTCGCAAGCTTCACGCAGCAACAGCCGGTGAATGATTTTATGGATCGAGTGCTTGCATTTTTCCCTTGCGGGTCTGTCAATTGAAGGTGAAAACTGAGCCGATACCTGTACATTCTGCCAATCGGTGCGATTATCGCCCAAAAACCAGAGGCCTGGATTGAAGTATGAACAAGCCTGCCCTGCCTTCTATTCCGGTGTTCAAGCTCTACGGTGAAAGCCTGGACTGGCCGACCCCGGACTTGCTGCACTGTGAAACCATTTCCTCGCGCAGTCGCGAACATCAATGGGAAATCAAACCTCACCGCCATGCGGATCTGTGCCAGCTGCTGTTCGTTTTCAAAGGTCAGGCCGAGCTCGAAATCGAAGGCCAGCGCACGCAGCTTGAGACTCCGGCGATACAGGTGCTGCCACCGTTATCGGTGCACGGGTTTCGTTTTTCCGAGGATGTTGAAGGCTTCATCGTCACCTTGGCCACGCCGCTGATCAATCATTTGCAGGCGCAATTGGGCGATTCGGTACACGCGTTGGCCCGGGCGGAGAACTACCCGGCCGGCAAGGATGGCGATTATCTCAACAGCCTGTTTTCAGCCTTGCAGGCCGAGTACAACGGTCATCAACCGGCGCGGGAAATGCTCATGCATTCGCTGGTCAGCGTGATCATGGTCTGGGTCAGCCGCCAGGCGATCGTCCGCCACAAGGCCAGCCAACGGCCGCAACGCCAGCGCGAATACCTCAACGGTTTCATTCAGTTGGTGGAAGAGACTTACCGCCAGCACGTCAAGGTCGAAGACCTCGCCCATCGCCTGGGCATCTCCGTGTCGCACCTCAACGGCACCTGCCGTGAACTGGCCGGGCAACCGGCGTTGCAGATCATGCACGAGCGGCAGTTGCTGGAAGCCAAGCGCCTGCTGACCTACACCAGCATGACGATTTACGAGATGTCGGAGTTGCTGGGGTTTTCCGATCCGACCAACTTCACCCGCCTGTTCCGCCGCCGCGTGGGAATTTCGCCAAAGGCGTTCCGCGACCGACTCAAGGCCGAGCAACAATCCTGAAAGCGCTGATGAGCCCTGTGGGAGCGAGCCTGCTCGCGAATACGGTCTTTCATTCAGCAACTAGGCTGGCTGACACAGCGCATTCGCGAGCAGGCTCGCTCCCACAGCAGTTGCATTCCAGCGCAGGTCTATCAGCGCAATGCGTTCAGCGTGGCATTGTGCGGAATACACCGCTCGTAGTTGCAGCTCGCATACTCACGCGGCAGCTGGCGCAACTGCTCGACCCGCCAGGCAGCGGTGCCGTACAGCGCCAGTGTGGCGGCGCAGGTGATGAAAATGGCGGCGTATCTTTTTGTTTTGATGTTCATGGTGTTCGACCTCTGAACGTCTACCTTGCGGTATTACTTTGAGCATAGGTCAGCGGCGCGTACTTGCCAGCGAGTGCGCTTGAGGATTTAGCCGGCCATTCAGCGAATTGATGCCTATGTGGGAGCGAGCCTGCTCGCGAAGGCGGTGGTCCAAGCGACATCAATGTTGAATGTACTGGCCTCTTCGCGAGCAGGCTCGCTCCCACAAGGGATCGGGTTTACAGGCCAGCATCCCAGGCCGGGGCCTCGGGAAAGCGCTGCACAAGAAAGTCGAGCATGCTGCGCAGTGCCGCCGGCATGTGTTTGCGTGAGGCGTACACCGCGTAGATATTCATCTGGCGCGGTTCGACATGTGGCAGCAAGCGCAGCAGTTCGCCGCTGTGAATATGCACGCCAGCCTGGTAGGTCGGCAGCATCGCCACGCCCGCGCCGGCCAGGGTTGCGCGCAGGAGGGTGCTGGCCTCGTTGGCGCTGATATTGCCCTGCACCGGCACCGAAACCGGTTCGCCATCCTCCTCGAAATGCCACAGGCTCTTGCCGAAATAGGAATGGGTCAGGCAGTTGTGTCGGCTCAGTTCCTCCACCCGCAGCGGCGCCGGATGCTCAAGCAGATACGCCGGTGCTACGCAGACCACCGAACGGCACACGGTCAGGCGCCGGGCGATCAGATTCGGATCAAGATCATTGCTGGTGCGAATCGCCAGATCGATGCGCTCATCGACCAGATTCACCGTACGGTCGAGCATCTGCAGATCGATGCTCACGCCTGGGTAAAGCTTGACGTATGCCGCCATCGCATCGGCCAGTTGCGCCTGGCCAAACGAGGTGCTGACGCTGATCCGCAGCAATCCGCGCGGCGCGTCATGGGGTTCGCTGACGGCGGCTTGCATGTCGTGCGACAGGTCGATCATCTGCCGGCAGCGCGGGAGGATTTCACTGCCGGCGGCGGTCAGGCTCAATTTGCGCGTGGTGCGGTGCATAAGCCGCGCGCCGACCCAGTCTTCCAGCTCCGCCAGATAGCGCGACACTACCGGCCGCGACAGATCGAGGTGGTCGGCCGCCGCCGACTGGCTGCCCAGGTCCACGACCGTGACGAATACCCGCATTGCTTGAAGCCGATCCATGATTTGCCCGCTTTAAGAAACAAACTATGTTCAAGCATCGCATTTTTTGTACTGAGTCTGGCAACTAAGCTCTGTTGCATCGCCAGACTGGCATTAGCAATCCGGAGCAACACATGATCGGCTTCACCCCCTTCAAACGCGTTCTGCTCGCCGCAGCATTTTTCGGCTTTGCCGCCCATGCATCCGCTGCCGAGCTGAGCCTTGATGTCTACAACCCGGGCACCCAGGCGATTTTCCCGGTCAGCTCGGTGCTGGTCAGCGGTGAGAAAGAAGCGATTCTGGTCGACGCGCAATTCGGCAAATCCCAGGCTGAGCAGGTCGTGGAAAAGATCCGCGCCAGCGGCAAGCAATTGACCACCATCTACATCAGCCATGGCGACCCGGATTACTACTTTGGCCTCGACACCCTGACCAAGGCATTCCCGCAGGCGAAAGTGCTGGCTTCGCAGCCGACTGTCGATCACATCAAGCACACCGTCGACGGCAAACTGGCCTACTGGGGGCCGAAAATGGGCGCCGACGTGCCGGCGAAAACCATCGTCCCGGACGTGCTCAAGGGCGACAGCCTGACCCTCGAAGGCAAGCAATTGCAGGTGATCGGCCTCGACGGCAAGCAACCGGATCGCAGCTTCGTATGGATCCCGTCGCTCAAAGCAGTGGTCGGTGGCGTAGTGGTCGCCGAGAACATTCATGTGTGGATGGCCGACACCCAGACCGCGCAATCCCACGCCGATTGGCTGCACACCCTGCACACCATCGAAAGCCTGAAACCGCAAACCGTGGTGCCCGGTCATTACCTGGGTGACAGCAGCCGCTCGCTGGCCAGCGTGAAATTCACCGCCGATTACATCAAGGCCTTCGATGCCGAAACCGCCAAGGCCAAAGACTCCGCTGCACTGATCGCGGCGATGAAAAAACGCTACCCGCAGCTGGGCGAGGAAAGCTCGCTGGAGCTCAGCGCGAAAGTCGCCAAGGGCGAGATGCAGTGGTAAGCCGAACCTGAACACGCAGCATTTTCAAGCCAACTGGAGAATGTCATGAGCAAGATCGCAATCATTGGCGCCACCGGCCGTGCCGGTAGCCAATTGCTGGAAGAAGCCCTGCGTCGCGGCCACAGCGTCACCGCCATTGCCCGCGATACCTCGAAGATCGGCAGCCGTGCCGGTGTCGTCAGCAAGAGCCTCGACGTACTGGATTCGGCAGCGTTGCAAGCGGCGGTGGCCGGTCACGACGCAGTGATCAGCGCAGCGCATTTCGCCTCCGTCCCGGCCTCGGCGATTGTCGGACCGGTGAAGCAGACGGGCGTGAAGCGCTTGCTGGTGGTCGGCGGCGCCGGTTCGCTGTTGCTGCCGGATGACACGCGGGTGATCGACAGTGCCGGTTTCCCGGCCGAATACAAAGCCGAGGCGAGCGCAGGTGCTGAGTTTCTTGATGCGTTGCGTCACGAGCAGGAACTGGACTGGACCTTTTTGTCGCCGTCGGCGGAGTTCGTCGAGGGTGAGCGCAGTGGCACATTCCGCGTCGGCAAGGATCATCTGTTGGTCAGTGCCGAAGGACGCAGCTGGATCACCTTTGCCGATTACGCGATTGCGCTGATTGACGAAGTGGAAACGCCGAAGCATTCGCGCCAGCGTTATACCGTCGGGTATTGAGTCAAGCCTTTTCCCCTCACCCCAGCCCTCTCCCGGGGGAGAGGGAGCCGACCGAGTTGTCTTGGGTCACACATTGACCTGAACGACCGTGTCGATTATGGATTCGGCGTGGCTGTGTCAGGTCGATGAATTTCTTGAGTATCCCCAATCAGTTCCCTCTCCCTGGGGAGAGGGAGCCGACCGAGTTGTCTTGCGTCACACATTGACCTGAACGACCGTGTCGATTATGGATTCGGCGTGGCTGTGTCAGGTCGATGAATTTCTTGAGTATCCCCAATCAGTTCCTTCTCCCTGGGGAGAGGGAGCCGACCGAGTTGTCTTGGGTCACGCATTGACCTGAACGACCGTGTCGATTATGGATTCGGCGTGGCTGTGTCAGGTCGATGAATTTCTTGAGTATCCCCAATCAGTTCCCTCTCCCTGGGGAGAGGGCTAGGGTGAGGGGAGAGGCTTCAGCGCAAATGAGCCTGCTCAACCAGCCAGAGCATCAGTTCCTCAAGTTGCGGCGAGGGTTCGGCTCCAGCAGGCACCACCACGTAATACGCCAACCCCGTCTTCACCTTCAACGCAAACGGCATCACCAGCCGTCTTGCGTCCAGATCATCACCAATCAGCGACCAGTCCCCGATCGCCACCCCCGTGCCGTGCGAGGCCATCGACATCGCCTGATCCAGCGTTTCGAAATGCTGCCCGCTGCCAAGGTTGCCCAGTCGCAATCCCGCCGCGTCGAGCCACACCGACCAGTCCTGAATGTCGTGGGTCGGGTGCAATAACAGATGCTCTTGCAAATCCTGCGGTGAATTCAGCGCCGGCGAGCCTTTGAGCAGTTGCGGCGAGCAGACCGGTGTCAGTTGCTCGTCGAACAGATGCAGTGCGCCTGGCGAATTGTCCGGCGGCGGACCGTAGATCACCGCGGCGTCGAATTGCTCGCGCTGGAAATCCACACCGTGTTGCAGTGACGCCGTCAGTTTCACCGGCACGTCCGGGCGTTCCTTCTGCCATTGCAGCAGACGCGGCAGCAGCCAGCGCATCACGCAGCTCGGCGCCTTGAGTTGCAAGGTTTGCCGCGTCTGACCGATCTGCTCGGTCGCTTCACTGATCAGCCCGAAGACCTTTTCCACTCGCGGCAGCCATTCGCGGCCTTCGGCCGTCAGCGCCAGACCTCGGGCCAGACGGATGAACAGCGGATAACCGAGCTGTTCTTCCAGCCCGGCGATCTGCCGGCTCACCGCGCCCTGAGTGATGTGCAACTGCTCGGCGGCGCGAGTGAAATTGCAGCATTGCGCGGTGATCCAGAACGTATGCAGAGCGGGCAGGGGTGGCAGGCGTTTCATGGCGATCCGAGGTATGACGTGGCGACATGGCTAGTATGACTTTTAATCGATTGTTGCTGCCAGTTGCGCACCGTTCCAATGGGCACTCCACGGACCCTGTGGGAGCGAGCCTGCTCGCGAAGACGGTTCAAGGTTCGACACGGATGTTGGCTGGACCGCTTATTCGCGAGCAGGCTCGCTCCCACAGGGAGTGTTCAGTGAATGAAAGGGCAATCAACATGGCAACGTGCGGCGAAGTATTGGTCAGGCTGTTGGAAAATTACGGGGTCGAGCAGGTGTTTGGCATTCCCGGTGTGCATACCGTTGAGCTGTACCGAGGCCTCGCCCGCTCAAGCATCAACCACGTCACGCCTCGTCATGAACAGGGCGCCGGGTTCATGGCTGACGGCTACGCGCGTACCAGCGGCAAACCCGGTGTGTGCTTCATCATCACCGGCCCGGGCATGACCAATATCACCACGGCCATGGGCCAGGCTTACGCCGATTCGATTCCGATGCTGGTGATCTCCAGCGTGCAGTCGCGCAGTCAGTTGGGCGGTGGGCGCGGCAAGTTGCATGAGCTGCCGAACCAGAGCGCACTGGTCGGCGGCGTCGCAGCGTTCTCGCACACGCTGATGTCCGCTGCCGAACTGCCGGTGGTGCTTGCTCGCGCTTTCGCGCTGTTCCAGGCCGGACGACCACGACCGGTGCATATCGAAATTCCGTTGGACGTGCTGGTGGAAAAGGCCGATGAATTGCTCGCCAGCCTGCCGGTGAATATCGATCGCGCCGGCGCCGCACCGGCTGCCGTGAGCCGCATGAGCGAAATGCTGGCCAGCGCGCAACGTCCACTGATTCTTGCTGGCGGCGGTGCTATCGACGCGGCGCCGGAGCTGACCCGACTCGCCGAACTGCTCGACGCTCCAGTGGCGCTGACCATCAACGCCAAAGGCATGCTGCCGACCAGCCATCCGTTGTTGATCGGTTCGACGCAAAGCCTGGTCGCCACTCGCGCACTGGTCGCTGAAGCCGACGTGGTGCTGGCGATCGGCACGGAGCTGGCCGAGACCGATTACGACGTCACTTTCGCCGGCGGCTTCGAGATTCCCGGCAAGCTGCTGCGCATCGACATCGATGCCGATCAGACCGTGCGCAACTACCCGCCGCACGTCGCACTGGTCGCTGATTCGCGCAATGCCGCGCAAGCATTGCTCAGCGCCTTGTCGCACCAACCTCTGGCCGAGCGCCGCAATGATTGGGGCCAGGTTCGCGCCGCGCGTCTGCGTGATGAATTGGCGGCGAGCTGGGATGCGCCGACGCTGGCGCAGACGCGTTTCCTCGAAACCGTGCTGCACGAGCTGCCTGACGCGGTGTTCGTCGGCGACTCCACGCAACCGGTGTACACCGGCAACCTCACTTTCAACCCCGAGCGTCCACGTCGCTGGTTCAACGCATCCACCGGTTACGGCACCCTCGGCTATGCGTTGCCGGCGGCGATCGGTGCGTGGCTCGGTGGACAACTCGATAACGGCGCGCGCCCGCCGGTGGTGTGCCTGATCGGTGACGGCGGCTTGCAATTCACCCTGCCGGAACTGGCCAGCGCCGTTGAAGCACGGGTGCCGGTGATCGTGCTGCTGTGGAATAACCAGGGTTACGAGGAGATCAAAAAGTACATGGTCAACCGCGCCATCGAACCGGTTGGCGTGGACATCTACACCCCGGACTTCGTCGCCGTGGCCAAGGGCCTCGGTTGCGCCGCGCAAGCCATCAGCAATATCGACGAATTGCGCGCAGCGCTGCGTAAAGCGACGGACCGGCAAGGCCCGACGCTGATTGAAATCGACCAGAACCAGTGGATGCAGGCGGTGGCCCAATGATCAGCTTTCCAACCACACTCGACGGGCTCTACATCAATGGCCAATGGTCGTCGGGCCGCGAACATCTGCGGGTGATCAACCCCGCTACCGAAGCGCTGCTGACCACCGTCAATGGCGGCGACGAACAGGCCGTCGACCAGGCGATCAGCGCGGCGACCGAGGCGTTCAAACACTGGTCGACAACCACCGGCGCCGAACGCGCTGCGATCCTGCGCAACATTGCCAACGGCGTGCGCAACGGTCGCGATCACTTGATGAATCTGCAGTCGAGTAATAACGGTAAACCGCAGTACGAAGCGGCCATCGATGTCGATGACGTGATCGCCACGTTCGACTATTACGCCGAACTCGCCGAAGGCCTCGACGCCGGGCAGGACAGCAACGTGCCGTTGCCCAGCGATGATTTCAGTGCGCGCCTGCGGCGCGAGCCGTGCGGAGTGGTCGGGCTGATCGTGCCGTGGAATTTCCCCATGGTCACCACCGCTTGGAAGCTCGCCCCGGCGCTCGCCGCCGGTTGCTGCGTGGTGCTGAAACCTTCTGAAGTGACGCCGTTGCCGGAGCTGGAACTGGCCGCGATCATCGCTGCATCCGGTTTGCCCGACGGCGTGTTCAATCTGGTCTGCGGCACTGGTCTGGCGGTAGGCGCGCCGTTGTCGGCGGATCCTCGCATCGCCAAGATCTCCTTTACCGGCAGCAACGCGGTTGGTGTGCAGGTGATGCAACGCGCTGCTGAAACCGTGAAGGGTGTGAGCCTGGAGCTGGGTGGCAAATCGTCGTTGCTGGTGCTGGCGGATGCTGATCTGCAGCTGGCGGTGGAACTGGCTTGTGGCGGGGCGTTCTTCAACGCCGGGCAGATGTGCTCGGCCACCAGTCGGGTGCTGGTTGCCGAGGAATTGATGGATGAGTTTCTTCAGCGTCTGCAAAAGCGCGCAGAGGCGATTCGAGTGGCCGATCCGTTCGATCCGGACGTGGAGATGGGCGCGCTGGTCAATCAGGCGCAGTACCAGCGGGTGCTTGGGCATATTGATCGCGGTTTGAGCGCCGGGGCGAGGTTGGTGTGCGGCGGTAATCGTCCGGCGCATTTGCCGCGCGGTTATTTCCTGCAACCGACGGTGTTCACCGACGTGCCGCTGGACAGCGCGTTATGGCGTGAAGAGATTTTCGGCCCGGTGGTGTGTGTGCGCGGTTTCGCCAGTGAGAACGAGGCGATTGCGCTGGCCAACGACACGCAGTTCGGCCTGGTCGCGAGCGTAGTGACACGCGATGCCACAGCGGCGGATCGTGTGGCCAATGCCTTGCAGGCAGGGCTGGTGTGGATCAATGCACCGCAGGTGATCTTCCCGCAGGCGGCATGGGGTGGGTACAAGCAGAGCAGCGTCGGCCGCGAACTGGGGCCTTGGGGGTTGGCGGCGTTTTTGGAGATCAAGCACGTCGTGCGCGCGGTGTAGAAGCCTGCCCTCACCCCAGCCCTCTCCCGGGGGGAGAGGGAGCTGACCGAGGTGTCTTGCGTTCTCCGTCGACCTGAAAAACCGAGTCGATTATGGATTTGAAGGTCATCAACCCAACGCCGGGTTGGCCTGGCTTGGCTGATTCCGGATTCAGCACCGATATCGCAAGTCGCTGAACCTCTCCAATATCCCACAATCGGTTCCCTCTCCCTCTGGGGAGAGGGAGCTGACCGAGGTGTCTTGCGTTCTCCGTCGACCTGAAAAACCGAGTCGATTATGGATTTGAAGGTCATCAACCCAACGCCGGGTTGGCCTGGCTTGGCTGATTCCGGATTCAGCACCGATATCGCAAGTCGCTGAACCTCTCCAATATCCCCCAATCGGTTCCCTCTCCCTCTGGGAGAGGGCTAGGGTGAGGGGCTTCTATGGAGTCACACCGAAAGCCGCAACCGCGCCAGATCCCGCAACGGCGGCGCACCAAACAGTCGGCTGTACTCGCGGCTGAACTGCGACGGACTTTCATAGCCCACCCGATACCCCGCCGCCGACGCTTCCAGCCCTTCGGTCAACATCAGCCGACGCGCCTCTTGCAGGCGCAACTGTTTTTGATACTGCAACGGACTCATCGCAGTCATCGCCTTGAAACGATGATGCAGAGTCGACACGCTGAGGTTTACTTCCCGCGCCAGATCATCGATGCGCAGCGGTTGCTCGAAATTGCCGTTGAGCCATTTGATGGCCTGGCTGATGCGATGGCTCTGGCTATTGGCAATCGCAATCTCATACAAACGATGACCCTGCGGACTACGCAGCAGGCGATAGAGAATCTCCCGGCGAATCAGTGGCGCGAGCATGGCGATGTCTTTCGGCGCGTCGAGCAGCCGCGCCAGCCGCAGCACTGCGTCGAGCATGGCGCTGTCGATTTTTTCCACGTACAGACCGCGTCCGGTCGGCCGCGTCGGTACGCCCATCGGGCCGGCGTCGGCGATCAGCGCGGTGATTTCGGTCGGATCAATGTCGAGGCGCACGGCGAGGATCGGTTCTTCCGGCGAGACATTGACCACGCGCCCGCTGAGCGGCATCGAGACCGACACCACCAGATAATTCAGCGGGTCGTAGTTGAAGAACTCGTCGGCCAGGCGCACCTCTTTGCGCCCCTGCGCCATGATGCACAGCGCCGGCTGCGCGAGCACCGGGGCAAAGTCATGGGACTGGGTGTGGCGCGACATCACCAGCGAACCGATCGCGGTCTGGTAGCTGCCATCGTCGCTGGTGTTGCGGCGGATGATCGCCGCCAGCTCCGCGCGCTGCTTTTCCATGTCGGCGCTGGGTTCGGCTTGAAAACGATCGAATGACGTCATGCACGGCATCCTCGGCAAGTGAGGGGGGAATGCAGCAGAGCATATGTTTGTGCAAGCGGCGGCGGTAGACACATTCTGCCAAATGCTTGCCTGATTCTGCCCGCAGGTGCGCACAGGTCTCCCGCCATACGATTCTGTAGGAGCTGCCGAAGGCTGCGATCCGTTGATCTTCGAAGCAAAAGCACAAGATCGCAGCCTTCGGCAGCTCCTACACAAAACGCGTATGACAGACGTGTTGCGCGGGTTTACAGGTTGTTACAGGTCGTCTGCGCAGTCTCGCAGGATTGTGCAACGCGAAGGCAGGAATCGACTAACGGCGCAGCCGGCCCGGCCCTTAATCTTTGCTTCAGTCGCAGCCCGTCCCCCGGCTGCCACGCGATTTCATGGAGGGTTGATCATGTCCAAGCAAATGCCTGTCAGTCATATGGCCTTCGTTCGTGCCCAGCCCGGGCGTTCGGCGGAACTCGGTGTGCGCCTGAGCGCATTGATCGAAGTGTCGCGCGCGGCGCCCGGTTGCCTGAGTTTTTCCCTGCAACAATCGCAGTGCGACGCCGACCTGTGGCTGGTCAGCGGCTACTGGAGCAGTCAGCAAATGATGACGGCGTATTTCAACAGTCCGTCGATGGAAGTCTTCGCCGAGCTGGTCCAGGACCTGGTGGTCAACAGCCTCGACTTCCACACCTTCAGGGACGTTTCCGCCGCGCAGGCCCTCGGTCAATGCGCGGCGCCGATACACAAACTCGCCGGTTGAGGGTTTAATGTCCGGCTTATTTGATTGAGCCAGGATCCGCGACATGGCACGTAAAGAGTTTGAACGCTTCGAAGCAGTCTCCGCAGTCGTCCCCGTCGAGCTGGGCGGCAACAAGGGTTATTACGCGGCGATCGCGGTCAAAGCCCTGGTCGATGGCGGCGCCCCACGCTTTCACAAATTGCTCAATGAGCAGGTGTTTCCTGGCGCCATTGCTGCCGATGATGCGGCCATCAACGAACTGGACAAACTCAAGGGCGTCACTGACGACGCCGAGCTGATCTGGTAATTACTTCTGCGCCCCCGGGCGCCACATCTTGAACAGAGCCTCAGGCCCCAGCTGGAAATAATCCGCCGGCCCGCCGCCGCGCAGAATCGGTTGTGCGGCGGCGGTGTCATAGATGCCGTCCTTCAGCAGCCATTTGGCGATGTGCACCGCGACTACTTCACCGAGGATCAGCCAGCTCGGCACGGTTTCGCCATCGGCGCGTTGCAGCTGGATGATCTGCGTGACCTTGCACTCGAAGGACACTGGACTCTCGGCGACCCGGGGGACCGAAATCACCTTTGACGCCACGGTCGTCAGCCCCGCCAGTTCAAACTCGTTGACCTCAGGCGCGACCATCGCGCAGCTCTGGTTCATCTGCTCGGCCAACGGGCGGGTGGCGAGGTTCCAGACGAACTCACCGGTCTGCTCGATGTTGTTCAGACTGTCTTTGCGCCCGACACTGGAAAAACCAATGATCGGCGGCACGTAGTTGAAGGCGTTGAAGAAACTGTACGGCGCGAGATTGAGTCGGCCTTCGGCATCCTGCGAGGAAATCCAGCCGATGGGGCGCGGGCCGACGATGGCGTTGAACGGATCGTGAGACAGGCCGTGGCCGTTGGCGGGTTCGTAGAAGTGGATGTCATCGGGCATGGGGAGCGGATTCCTGAGCTGCATTCGGATGCAGCCATAGTGCAAGGACCCAGCGCATATTTCCAGCCAGACGCGAGACCCAGTAGGGTTCGTGGCAGGACACAGATTTTGTGGCCTGCCAGCGATGCGGTGCGATCAGTCAGTGACGATCCGCGAGTGCTTCTGGGTATCTTTCATGGTGATGTACACCAGCAGCGACACGGCAATGCACGCGGTGACGTACCAGTAGTAACCGGTTTCCATGCCGATGCTCTTGAACCACAGCGCGATGTATTCGGCAGTGCCGCCGAAGATCGACACGGTCAGTGCGTACGGCAGGCCGACGCCCAGGGCGCGGATTTCGGTCGGGAACAATTCGGCTTTGACCACCGCGTTGATCGAGGTGTAGCCGCTGACGATGATCAACGCCGCCATGATCAGGAAGAACGCGCCCCACCAGGTCTGGATGGTGTGCAGGGTCATCAGGATCGGCACGGTGAAGATCGTACCGAGCACGCCGAAGGCGATCAGGATCGGGCGACGACCGATCTTGTCCGACAGGCCACCGATGATCGGTTGCAGGCACATGAACAGGAACAGCGTGGCGGCGGAAATGGTGGTCGAGTCGGAGATGCTCATGCCGACCGTGTTCACCAGGTATTTCTGCATGTAGGTGGTGTAGGTGTAGAACGCCAGGGTGCCGCCCATGGTCAGGCCGACCACGGTCAACAGCTCTTTCGGGTGGCGCATCAAGGTGCGCATTGCGCTTTCCTTGGATTTCTCTTTTTTGGTGAACGACTCGGTTTCTTCCATGCCGCGACGCAGGTACAGCGCCACGACCGCACACAGCGCACCGATGGCGAACGGGATACGCCAGCCCCACGCGTAGAGCTGTTCAGTGGTCAGCATGTTTTGCAGCACGATCAAGACGCCGAGGGCGATGAGCTGCCCGGAGATCAGGGTCACGTACTGGAAGCTGGAGAAGAAGCCGCGACGTTCCTTGGTCGCCATCTCGGACAGATAAGTCGCCGAGGTGCCGTACTCGCCGCCGACCGACAGGCCTTGCAGCAGGCGGGCGAACACCAGCAGGATCGGCGCGCCGATGCCGATGGTTTCATAATTCGGGCTCAGGGCGATCAGCAGCGAGCCGAAGCACATCAGGTACACCGAGGCCATCAGCGCTTTCTTGCGCCCGACCTTGTCGGCGTACATGCCCATCAGCCAGCCACCGATCGGACGCATCAAGAAGCCCACGGCGAAGATCGCAGCGGTGTTCATCAGTTGCGCGGTGGTGGAACCGGCGGGGAAAAAGGTTTTCGCGAAGTACAGGGAGAAAGCGGCATACACATACCAGTCGTACCACTCGACCATGTTGCCGACAGAGCCGCTGAAGATCGATTTGATCCGGCTGGCGGTGGTTCTCGGTTTGGCCGGCACGGCAGCCGACCCAAGGGGCAGGGCGTTGGAGTTATCCATTGAAGGATCCTTCGTTTAATTGTTTTTGTGGAGCGCGTCGGAACGCAGCCTGCCAGGGCTATAGCAGGAGGTGTGCCAAGGGAAGGAGGGCCGGTTTAGAGGGGGTGGCGGGGAGGAGTGAGCGGATTTGTGCCGACTGATTGTGCTGAGTGAGCGGATTTCCGCTTACCGCGTGAAGATCAAAAGCCCCTCACCCTAGCCCTCTCCCAGAGGGAGAGGGGACTGACCGAGGTGTTCTGGTGGGTTACATCGACCTGCAACATCGAGTCGAATACAGATTCGGGAAAGCATGGAGATCGGCTCCCTCCCCCCTCGCCCCCCTGGGGGAGAGGGCTGGGGTGAGGGGGATGGATTTCAGCTACACCACAAATCTCTGCCTCACTCCGCCAGAAACATCTCCCGACTCAACCCATGTCGCTGCATCTTTTCATTGAACGTGCGGCGCGGCAGTTGCAGTTCTTCGAGCACGGCTTTCACATCACCCTTGTGCCGGGTCAACGCCGCGCGCAGACATTGCGCTTCGAAGGCTTCCTGCTGCGCCGCCAGTGATTGTCCCGGATCGATTCCGGCGACCGGTTCATCCAGCCCCAATACCTGACGTTCGGCGACGTTGGCCAGTTCGCGCACATTGCCTGGCCAGTCATGGCTGAGCAGATGGCTCAACTGCGCGCCCGTCAGCGGCGGAAATGTTCTGCCCAGCCGTTGGGCCGCATTGTGGGCGAAGGTTTCAAACAGCAACGGAATGTCTTCGCGGCGATCGCGCAGCGGCGGCAGGCGCAGTTCGGCGACGTTGAGGCGATAAGCCAGGTCCTCACGAAAACGCCCGGCGCGAGCTTCGTCGAGCAGGTCCGGTTTGGTCGCCGCGACAATCCGCAAATCAACGCGAATGCTCTGGTTCGACCCCAGCCGCTCAAGCTTTTGCTCCTGCAAGACCCGCAACAATTTCACCTGCTGGGCCAGCGGCATGCTTTCGATCTCATCGAGAAACAGCGTGCCGCCATCGGCGTATTCCAGCTTGCCGATGCGCTTGCCCGAGGCGCCGGTAAACGCGCCGCTCTCATGGCCGAACAGCTCGGCCTCGAACAGTTGCTCCGGGATCGCCGCGCAGTTCAGCGCCACGAAAGGTTTGCCGGCGCGCGGGCCGAAATCATGCAGGCAACGCGCGACCAGTTCCTTGCCGCTGCCGGTTTCGCCACGAATCAGCACGTTGACCGGCAACGTCGCCAGATCCAGCACTTGCCGACGCAATGTCTGCAAGCCACGGGACACGCCGAGCAATGTTGCATCGAGCTTCGCGCGATTGTCGGCCAGTTCGTGCAGGGCGCGGTTTTCCAGGACCAGGCGGCGTTTGTCCAGCGCCCGGCGCAGACTGCCGAGCAGGGTCTCCGGGCTGAACGGTTTTTCCAGAAAGTCGTAGGCGCCGTCGCGCATGGCTTCGACCGCCATCGGCACGTCGCCATGGCCGGTGAGCAGAATCACCGGCAGATCGGCGTCGCGCTTTTGCACTTCGGCGAGCAATTGCAAACCGTCCATGCCGGGCATGCGCACGTCGCTGAGGATCACCCCGGGAAAATGTTCCGGGAGCGCGGCGAGGCATTCTTCGGCGCGGCTGAACAATTGCACCTGAAACCCCGACAGGCTCAGCCACTGTTCAACGGCGTTGCGAATGCTGCTTTCATCGTCGACCACCATCACCGAGTCGAGCATCAGATGTGTGCCTCCAGATCGATTGGCAGGGTCAGGCTGAACACCGCGCCAGTGTCGCCGTTCTCGGCGCTCAGGCGCCCGCCGGATTCATGCACGATGGCGAAGGATACTGCCAGCCCCAGGCCCAGACCGTCACCCACCGGTTTGGTGGTAAAGAACGGATCGAACACCTGGCCGAGATGTTCCTCGGCAATGCCGCCGCCGTTGTCGCTGACGCTCAGCCGCCACAATTGTTCATCGGCTTCCAGGCGGATTTCCAGACGCTTGCAGGCTTTACCCTGCATCGCATCCAGCGCGTTGCGCAGCAAATTGATCAACACCTGTTCCAGACGAATCGCATCACCGCGTACCCACGCCGGGCGGGTCAGATGCAGGACCAGACTGACCTGTTCGTCACGCAGTCGCGCATCGAGCAGTTGCAGCGATTGATCGACCACCGTCGCCAGATCCAGACGTTCGCGCAAGCCGCTCGGGCTTTTGCGGGCGAAGGTCTTGAGGTGGCCGGTGAGGGCGGCCATGCGCGTGAGCATGTCGTCCACCGGTTTCAGCGCCTTGTAGGCGTCATCGACGCGGCCATGTTCGAGCAGCAGGCGCAGGGTTGCCAGTTGCATGCGCTGGGCGGTCAGCGGTTGATTGATTTCGTGAGCCAGCGCCGCAGACATCTGCCCCAGCGCGGCGAGTTTGGCCGACTGCACCAGACCTTCCTGCGCGGTACGCAAGTCGCGGGTGCGCTCCTCGACCAAGCGCTCGAGTTCTTCACGATTGCGCTGACGGACCTTGGCCAGCCGCCAGCGCTGATTGAGGAACAACAATAGGAACACCAGCGCCAGCCACACGCCAGCGGCGGCCAGCGCGGCGTTGCGCAAATCCTCGAAGGCCACTTGCGGACGACGCAGCAGATGCAGGGTCCAGCCCTCGGTCGTCAGCGGCAGCGATTCCCACAGATAATCCGCCGTGCCCTGCGGACCTTCGACCCGGCGCAGATCGCTGTTGTCATCGAAGCGCCGTAGCGGCAAATGGGTCAGCGGAATCAGCGATTGCTTGTCGTACTGGCGGGTGGTTTTGATCTCGGCCAGATCATCAGCGCTCAACGGCCGCAAGGCGCGATAACGCCAGCCCGGCTGATTGGCGATAAAGATGATCCCGCGTGCATCGCTGACCAGCAGCGTGTCGCTGCCCTGGCTCCATTCGCGCTCCAGTTCGGGAAACTCCAGCTTGACCACCATCGCGCCGAGAAACTCGTCGTTGTCGCCAAGTACGGCGCTGGAAAGGAAATACCCGGGAATGCCGCTGGTCACGCCTACCGCGTAAAAACGCCCGGTGCCTTGGGTGCGGGTCTGGCTGAAATAGGGGCGGAAGCCGTAATTGTGGCCAACGTAACTGCTGGGCAAGCGCCAGTTGCTGGCGGCCACGGCCAGGCCGGTGCGATCGAGCAGTTCAAGGGTCGAGGATTGCGCGGCGCCGTTGATCTTTTCCAGCTTCACATTCAATGCCGCTTGCTGCGCTGCATCGACCGGGCCGGCGAGGGCCGAACGCAATTGCGGATCCAGCGCCAGTACGGCGGGCAGGGCGCGATAGCGGTCGATCAGGGTGTGCAAGGAGTTGGCGTACAACCCCAGTTGCTGATTGGCGCGGGCGGCGTCTTCTTCCAGCGCCTGACGTTCCGCGTGGCGCATCGCGAGCGTCGCGGCAATGACCGTGCCGGCGATGATCAGCAGGGAATACAACGACAGACGCAGGGTACGGGAAGTCGGCAGCATGCTGGATGAAAGGTCGGCAGGACGGGCGGGCACGATAGCATGGGCCGAGGTGGCCGGGCGCGCTGTTCGCGCCGGCCGTGTCTGCTAGACAGCTGTCTCCTGTACCTGACGTCGATGCACAAGATTCAACCTCGGCTTCGGCACCGGTCTTGCCTTAGGTTCGGCAGCGAGCGAGCGCTCCAGTTGCTGCAGTCGTTCAGTCACGCCTTGCGCCTCGCTTGGCGCTTCGATAGTCGCCTGGGCGGTTTGCATGACCTTGTCGATGGCTTCGAACGGGTCTACACCATTCCTGGACAGCTTCATGACCTGACGCTGTTTTTCTGCATCCAGTGCGTCCAGTTGGGCGTAGAACATCTTCTGGATGTGCTCGGAGTAGCTGTTGAGGTTATCCGTGAAAGTCTTGATGCTGTCGATAAGCGCAGCACCTCCATCGAGAAGAGCCCTCGCGCCGTCTACGGCTTTTGCAGCGCCGTCGCCCAGCGTTTTCAGCCCGTCCTTGAGCTCTTGGGTGTGCAGTGTCTGCGCTGCTTTCAAACCCTTCTTGAAAAAGTGGTAACGCAATACCGGGAACACAATCGCCCCCGCGATTGCCCCTGCGCCGGAACCGATGGCGTTGCCGATTCCGGGTACCACGGTGCCGATGACACTGCCGATGGCGATGCCTTTGCCGATACCGTAAAAGACCGATTTGATGCCGGCCCGGGAGGTGATGAATTTGCCGAACGTCATGCTTTTGCGCACCTCCTCGATGTTCTGACCTTCAGGAATCAGGCCATCGAACTCGGTAGTCAGGTTGTGCAATTGCTCCGCCGCAGTTTGCGCTTGATCAAAGATACCCACCGCTTTTCTGATCAGGTCAAACACCACTTTGAAGGCACCGGTCTGGTCGACATGGACGATCGGGTTGTTACCGACAAAACCATACAGATTCAAACCGTCCACATCCCCCGCCGGATCCGCACTGACCCAGCGCTGCAACCACGGCGCGTAATAACGGGCGCCGTAGTAGTACAAACCGCTGACATCCATTTCCTTGCCGGAATAACGGATAAAGCGGTATTCGATTTCCGAATCCGGCGCCATCCACGCGGTTTCGCCGAACGGGTAATAGCCTTCTGCGCTGGTGACCACAGCGTCTTCATTGAGCTCCATCACGCAAGAGCCTAGGTGGTCTTCGAGGGTGTAGCGCATCTGGTCGTCTATCGGCGCTGAACGTTGCGCCCAATGCAGACAGCGCGCGTTACCGAGGCTGATGATGTGCAGCACTTCGCCGTTGTCCTTGCTGCGAATTTCCAGCCCTGGCAGGTAACGCACCTGGTGGAAGTGGCGGACCTTGTCGGTAAACCATTCATGACATTTGAGGACCCGCTGGCCCGCGCTGTACTGGTAATACTCGGCATCGTTATCGCTGTCCTGACGGATAACCAGATCCACGCGCTCCAGCTCGTCACGGCTGTTCCAGTGCAATGACGGACCGTGGTGCAGCTTGCGTTGATTGCCGTGCGGGTCGAACCAGATGTCGAAGTCCGGCGGCTCGTCACCTGTTTGCCAACGCACCCCGCGATTGCTTTTGTCGTCGATGCGCATCGTGCGGGTGCAACTGTTGCCGTCGCGCTGATGACGCAACTCGGTCAGATTGCCGCCATCGTCGTAGCTATACGTCTGGGTGTAGTTGAGGCGGTTTCGCTCGTCGGGCGGTCGCGGCAGACCGGGAATGTCCGGGGGCAGGGCGTCGTCATGACCGGTCGCGCGGATCAGGCGATACAGGGAGTCGTAGCTGAATTCACGGTGGCCGTCGACCCGTTGATTGGCGAACCAGGTTGGCTCGAAGGCGTGGTCTTCGATGCGGATGATATTGCCGACGCGATCGTAGAAATATTGCAGATCCTGCAATCTGGGGTGAGCGGTTTTCTGACTGGTGCGCGTATGCAGGCGTCCATCGGCCGGGTCATACGTCCACTGACTCAGGACACCGTTACCGGCCAGTTGCGAGATGATCTGATTGTTGGCGTTGTACTGCGCATCCAGCAAGACCTGCGTGACTTTCGTCTCGACTTGCAGCTCCATTTGCCTGAGTTGCCCGGCAAGACCATAGCGCGATGCTCTGCGATGGCCGCCGGCATCGGTTTGCTCCAGCACCGTGCCCAGCGGGCTGAACACCTGATGGCTGGTGAAAGCCTGTGTGTCCTGGAAAGTTCGGGTTTCCTGCATCGGCTGGCCGGCGAGGGAATAGCTGGATATCGCCAGAACACCAGACGCATCGGTTTGCTTGATCAACCGTCCGCGCAGGTTGTGGTTGGTGGTGTCGGCGCCACCGGCGTAGAGGAAAGTTTCGACCTCTTCCTCTTCCTCCTCATCCTTTCTGGTGACCTGGAGTCTGACGACACGCAGCTGGTCGTCAAAGGTCGATCGCCAGACATGGCCGCGCTCGTCCCAACGTTGCCGAGGCTCACCGGCCAGTCCCGGCAGTACCAAACGCCAGCCGGCATCGACGCTGTCGATTTTCAACACGGTGCCGTTGAGCGAGTAGTGAGTAGTGAGGTTGGGTGCAGATAAGCGCGGATCCCGTTTTTCTAGCAGGCGCCCGGCAGGGTTGTGAGTCTGGCAGGTGATCAGGGGCTTGATTTCTCCATGCGTCGTTGCACACAGATAGGCAATATGCCTGACAACCAAAGCCCGAGGATCCTTGACCTGCACGCTTGGCGTATGGATATGCGTTGATCTATTCAAGGGCCAGGTGCTCATGATTTATCCAGGCGCAGAACCACGGCAAAACTGCCTGAAGGTAGGCGAACTTGTTTACGCCGTCTTTTGACCGCTGTATTGGCGATACCTGCCAATCAACTCAATACCGCGCCTTGCTTCAGCCATTCGCACGGAAATTTCTTTCTTGATCCGATCCCGGCTGATTGAGCTGGAGTTCTGGGTTCCGACGCTACCTTTTGCAAGATCCAGCGCAAAACCGAATGAGCCCACCAGGCCTTGGTCATAAAACTCGTTGACTCCGATTTCACTGAAAGCCGCATTGATGTCGCTTTGGTCCTGTTCAAGCATGTCGATAATCAAACCCAACGCTGTCTCGAGGTCATCAATTTCGATATCCCTTAAACCGGCCAGCGCTGTGGCTGTGTCCTTCCCCGCGTAAGCAATGGCCATCATGTCACTCGCAGCGGGTACCTGCGCAAACTTGCTGAGCGTTTTCTCGGCTACTGTTCCGATCAGCTTATTTGCTCCCTCGGAAGTCCGAGGATCATAAGATCTGGCTATTTTTTTTGCGTATCTCAGAGGGGTTAAAATGCTTGTTGTGGCGTTGCTGTGAATGCTCTCGGGGTTCAGTTTTTTGGCATCGGGCAGGACGGGAGTGGAAACAGTTGTAATTTCGCCGAGTTTGTCGATTGCCGCGCCGGAGATTTTTGAGGCGACAATCCCTCCGATAAATGTCCCGACTCCGGGCAATATCAGCGTCCCAAGTGCTTCGCCGCCTTTCCCTGCTGTCGTGGTGGCAACTCCCTTGCCAATGTTGAAGCCGGTGTTTATGGCCATGCGTTTGGAAATGTCCGTAGCGCTGAACAGTCCGTTCAATTGCCGATTGTACGTTTGCAGCTCATTGCCCAGGTTATCCAGGACTTTTGCGTAGGTCGCGATGTCCTGCCTGACGTCAGACGGCAAGTCTTTTTTGTTACCGTCGTTATCGATGAACAGAATCGGGTTGTTACCGACAAAACCATACAGGTTCAACCCATCCACATCCCCCGCCGGATCAGCACTGACCCAGCGCTGCAACCACGGCGCGTAATAACGGGTGCCGTAGTAGTACAAACCGCTGACATCCATTTCCTTGCCGGAATAACGGATAAAGCGGTATTCGATTTCCGATTCCGGCGCCATCCATGCGGTTTCGCCGAACGGGTAATAGCCTTCTGCGCTGGTGACTACGGCGTCTTCATTGAGCTCCATCACGCAAGAGCCGAGGTGGTCTTCGAGGGTGTAACGCATCTGGTCGTCCATCGGTGCTGAACGTTGCGCCCAATGCAGGCAGCGCGCGTTACCGAGGCTGATGATGTGCAGCTCTTCGCCGTTGTCTTTGCTGCGGATTTCCAGCCCTGGCAGGTAACGCACCTGGTGGAAGTGGCGGACCTTGTCGGTGAACCATTCATGACATTTGAGGACCCGCTGGCCCGCGCTGTACTGGTAATACTCGGCATCGTTATCGCTGTCCTGACGGATAACCAGATCCACGCGCTCCAGTTCATCACGGCTGTTCCAGTGCATTAATGGACCGTGGTGCAGTTTGCGTTGATTGCCGTGCGGGTCGAACCAGATGCCGAAGTCTGGTGGCTCGTCGCCTGTTTGCCAGCGCACCCCGCGATTGCTTTTGTCGTCGATGCGCATCGTGCGGGTGCGACTGTTGCCGTCGCGCTGATGACGCAACTCGGTCAGATTGCCGCCATCGTCGTAGCTATACGTCTGGGTGTAATTGAGGCGGTTTCGCTCGTCGGGCGGTCGCGGCAGGCCGGGAATGTCCGGGGGCAGGGCGTCGTCATGACCGGTCGCGCGGATCAGGCGATACAGGGAGTCGTAGCTGAACTCACGGTGGCCGTCGACCCGTTGATTGGCGAACCAGACGGGCTCGAAGGCGTGGTCTTCGATGCGGATGATATTGCCGACGCGATCGTAGAAATATTGCAGATCCTGCAATGCGGGTTGACCGGGCTTATGACTGATCCGCGTGCGCAAGCGTCCGTCGGCTGGATCGTAGGTCCATTCGCTGAGCACACCGTTGCCGTCCTGTTGCTCGATGAGCTGGCCATTGGCGTTGTACTGCGCATCCTCCAGGACTTGCGTGATGTTTGCCTTCACTTGCAAGTGCATTTGCCTGAGCTGCCCGGCAAGACCATAGCGCGAGGTTCTGCGATGGCCGCCGGCGTCGGTCTGTTCAAGCACGGCGCCAAGCGGACTGAACACCTGATGGCTGGTGAACGCTTGGTGATCATCAAATGTGCGCTTTTCCACCAGTGTCTGTCCGGTGAGGGCATAGCTGGTGATATCCAGCGAACCTGACGGATCTGTCTGCTGGATCAACCGGCCGCGCAGGTTGGATTCTGCTCCGGCGGAGCCGGAGGCGTAAGTGAAGGTATCGAGCTGATTTTCGCCGTTTCCCGACACTTCGAGCTGCACCACGCGCAATTGCTCGTCAAAGGTCGATTGCCAGACATGACCGCGCGCGTCCCATTGCTGCCGAGGCTCCCCGGCCGGCCCCGGCAGCAGCAAACGCCAGCCGCTATCGACACTGTCGGTGAACACCGCATCGCCATTGATGGAATAAACAGTGGTGGTGTTTGCAATGGGCAGGCGCGGATCCTGTTGCGCGACCGGACGTCCGGCCACATCGTGTTCCTGAAACGTCACAACAGCGCTGACCGCGTCCTCTGCCACGGTACGCAAATAAGCGACCTGACGGACTGGCAGGCCACGTCCGTCGCTGGCTGTCAGCGAAGGCGTGCGCCAATGTGTGGAGGCGCTCATGCGCCTGACCCTCGCGTAGACACCACCTCTTCAGCGGTGTCGTTGAAGTCTTCGCTGGTGTGATACCAGGGATGATACGTCTCGCGGGAAAAGTCGCCCTTGGCGTTGATCAGCTTGATCGGACGTCCCGTTGCGTCATAGAACAGCTGATCGAAGAGCCCGAGTTGGCGCAGCGATTGATCATTGACGTAGCGGTGCGTGTTAGCGAAAAACGGCCGGTATTGGCGCTGTGCGAGACCTTTGTTGTTGTATTCGACGCGTTCGCTGATACGCCAGCGTGTCTGCGTCGGTTGCTCACCTTCTTCGATCAGCAATTCACCATCCTCACCCACCACATAAGCCAGCCCGGGGTCGACCTTCTGCTGGGTTTGCAGTACCCGACCAAAGCCATCGACGCAGGTTTTGACAATCTGGATCTGTGCCTTGACGGTGTCATAGGGATAGCGGTCGGCACTGAGCACCACGGTGTGTACCGGCTCTCGGTACGCCAGTTCAATGGCCTCGAGCAATTGCTGGTCTTCAGGCGTCAGGACGTGATTTTGCGCAAGCCGGCGTCTTGCGCTGGCGCGGATCTGCCCGCCGGGCAACAGATCGCCCTGCTTGATTGACAGGGTTTGAAGCGTGGAGGCGGGTATCAGGCCCATCCAGCTGAACAGGTTTTTGTGCAGGGTGCTGGCTGCGTTTTTTACAGTGTCCTCCGGATACTGGATGGCCTGTTCCGGACTGGGGGCCGGCAAGATCCAGTCATCGGTCAGCTTGTCGAATCCGGCAGGTTTGCCATTCTCGGTACCGTGAAAGCTGATGACCAGCGGCTGGCCGGAAGGCTCATGGATGACTTCTTCAGTGTTGTCGTTGGCGTCGGTGATTCGCTTGGGTTTCAGGGCGTGGTAATCGAATTCCGCGACCTGCACGGCACAACCGTCGGGCAACTCCATGCGCATGACCGTCAGCCAGTGTTGATCGTATTCGGCTTTGGTCACGCCATGGCTTGGCGTTTCGTTGAAATCGAGCACTTTATAGAACGCTTGCAAGTCGCCGTACCGAGCCAGATTGAACCGCGACGACCAAAGATCTTGTTCCTCACTCGGCGTCGCTTCGAACAGCCGCGGCATGGGTGAGTAACCAATTGCCTCTAGGGCTTCGCGAATGTTCAGATCCGGCACAATGCTGTAAGCCTCCAGCGCGGTCTTGTCCAGCAGGGCAAGCTCCAGAGAATGCGACAGGGCTTCGAATCCGGCGACGCCGTCTTCCAGTTCAATACCCTCTACGTCCACATAGTGCTGTATGGATTGGGAAGTCAGTACCCGTTCGATGGCCCATTCTTGCGAATCCTGCAGCTTTCTCAACGATTCGAAAGATATCTGTGCCGGGTTCAGCTCGCCGGGTAGCGTACCTTTGGCCAATTTCAGCGCGTCGCCCCGTTCCTGATAGGGCAAGCCCAGTCGCCATTGCTGCGGCTCTGGCAGATTGATCAGACGCGCACGGGTTTCACTGATGTAAAAGTATTGCTGCGCCTCGTCGTGAGCGTCGGACCACCATTGATTCAGGTGGTCCTCGGTGAAGGGTGGCGGGCTCTGGGCGGTCAACCTGCGCGCATAGCTCACCGTCAGTGCATGGGTCGCGGCGCCATAAGCGTCCCAGCGCAGGCTGACATCGTGGCGGCACAGCGGGTCATTGATAAAGCCGTCGTACTGATAGCTGATTGCTTCAACCTGAAGGGGCAGCAGAACGGCTGCGGCATATGGCCCCTGGGGCCGCACCTCGCGCACCAGATAACGCTTTTCCTCTACCGAATACAGCTTGGCAGCGCCAGGTACCTGCGAATCTTCCTGGTAGGCAAGGGTCTCCGTTCGGGCGACCGAGCCGACCAGTGCCTGCGCAATCCGGTAGCGACTGTCGGCATCTTCCGGGGTGACAGGCTCATCGATTTCACCTTTGGGGTGATAACGACTGAACAGGGTTTCGCCCAACGGGCAGGCGTCCACGTCCGCGTTGAAATAATCCTCGCGGGAACGATTCATTTCCTGCCCGTTGTGAAACCAGGTGCATGTTTGCACCGGCTCGTTGAAGCCAGGCTCTGAAGGATCGGCTCCAATCTCGCAGTCAAGTTGCTGCAAATAGCCGAACCCGCGAAACTCCCGTTCCCTGCCGTCGTAGAACCCTTCGCGCCAGGTGAATGACTGGGTCAACCGGTTGTCGGTGATCTCGTCGTGTTGCTCCTGTTTCTTCACCACGGGCAGCGGAAACGGCAGATGACATACCGGTGCACGCGCAAGTGCCAGCAGCCGCTCCTTTTCATCCAGCCATTCCTGAGCCGAACTGCGATAAGTCACGCTGCTGGAGTAACCCATGTTGTTGTTGCTGTTGACCAGCAGATAGGGCTTGGCTGCAACAAAATCGTAGCGCCAATGCCGAGGCTGGATATGCGGCACCGTCAGAATCAGGCTGGCGCAACCGAGGCCTTGCAGGTCGGCGAAACTGACCTGGCACAAGCGGTCATAGCGCACCTCTTCGGGCCACGGCACGCTGACGGGAATCTGCTCCAGACCGTTGCCGCCCCGGTTCAGGTAAATGTCGAATCCTTCGGATCGCAGATAGATCAGCGCGGGCGCGCCGGAGCCATCGAGGTCGGCCAGGCGCACTCGTGCGGCGTCGAATTCGTCGTAGGTGAAGGGCAGGGCACTGATCTTGCGACCTTGACCGAATTTGCCATGACCAAGATTCGGCCAACAGCGGACTTCGTCATGGCGGATGCGACACAGCTCGGGCATGTCGCTGCCGAGCAGATTGCCCAGAAGCACCAGTTCGGTTCGCGAGTTGCTGAATACCGGCAGACGGTCGTCTTCGTATGCATGGGGGATTTCCTGTGCGGCGGCGAAGCCTTTTTCGCGCAGGCTGGCATAGAGCCTCACACGATCGTGGCTGATGCTGGCCGCTGACATCAGGCCGTCCCCGCTGAAATCCCCCATGGTCAAAGTCAGATCCTGGTGTTCCCGGGGAAACGTGTCGAACGCGCTGAACAATTCGAATTGTCGCTGCGCATTCAGCGCATGGAACCCGCAGTAACCCAACCGGGCGATGATCAGGTCCAGGCGCCCATCGCCGGTCAGATCCAGCAGTTGCGCCACGGCGCGGTTACGATCTGCCACCGGGATCTTGTCCAGCAGAGCCCATGGGCCGTAACCGATCAGTTCGGTACCAGGCGCCGCGCGCAGCGGCTCGCGGTAGTACCAGGCGTTGTCATAGCGGCAGAGAAAACCCGGCACGCCCTCGCCATACAGATCGACACATTGGTAGAACCCGCCGTCTTCGATGCCCGGTTGAGTCTCGTTTTCCAACAGGCGTGCAGCTGTCTTGTTGATCTCGAAGGGCGAGTATTCGAACTCTAGCGGCGGTGAATGCTCGACATTGCCTTGCGCATCGAAGGCCTGATAGTGCGCCGCGCTGATCTGGCTGTAGGCCCACGGCGCAGAGTTCTGGATAGGTCGATATTCCAGCAGCAGGCGACGTACAAGCTTCGCCTCTGTCGCCAGCCCTTCGGGGAAGTGATGAAACATCAACACTTGCTGGCACAGCCTGCGGGTGCTCAGTTCAAAACCCTGGCCATAGGTGGAAAACGGATCCGGTCGCAGCCGCCAGCGGTTCACTTCTTCGTAGCTCGGGGTCTCCGTCAGCGAACTGCTGCGTTCGCCGTAATCGAACACCAGTTGAAAATGCCAAGGCAAATCCGTCGGCCGGTCGGTGTCCCAGCTATAGAGACGGTCGCTCGCCGTGGCATTGCCATAACACACCCGGCGCAGATAGCGCTGGGCGCGGTAGTCGTGAATCGGATCTTGCTCGTCAGGCTGATCGTCGGGCTTGTACTCGTAGCAGATGTGTTCGCCATGGGCGTTCATGCTTTCACACAGCAGCCAGCTACTGATGCGCGATTCGTCGTCGGGGTCGGCACGGCGTGAGGCGCTGGTTTTGCCGTAGACATGCAACGTGCCGTCGGCACCGTGGACCAGCCAGAAGGGGGTTCCACCGTCAGCCGGATGCCAGCATTCGCGCAGGGAAAAATCGCTTTCGATCCGCGCCCGGTAAGACACGACGTTGTGTTCGGGAATGGGGCGGTCTCTGTAGCTGTGTTCCGTGCGCGACTTCAAGTCTCCGGCATCATCGAGCTCCGGCATCCACACCTCGCCGTCATGCCCGATGATTTCATCGTGCTCGGTATACCGTGGAACACCTTTGTTGGTGCGGCGGCTGATCTGGCTCAGGCCCAGGTGGCAACCAAGGCCAAACGGACCGTTACCGCTCTGGCTGTTGATTGACAGGGGTATTTGCGGGCCGTAGCCACGACCGCTCGATAGCGGAATCGGCAATTCGCATCCAGCCGAGGCGGTCGGCCCGACGGCGCTCCAGCTCTTGCCGATGGTGGCGATCGATGAGCTCCTGGCGATGGAGGGAGCTGTGATGCTGAGGTCTTGATCGGCCATGGTCGAGTCCATTCGCGCTACATAGGGCGTATGGACAGACGCTAACAGGAGTGGGCCGGAGATGGACCTGTCAGATCTGACAGGTGCGCAAGATCATTTTCTGTGCATGGGAAATTCTGTTATCGCGATTGGTTTGAACAAGCAAAAACGGCCGGGGCATCTTTGCGGATGCACCGGCCGTTTTCATAACGCCAGAGGCTTACTGCACTTCTACCGCCAGGCTTTCGCTGATCTTCTGTTGCCAGATCGCCGGGCCAGTGATGTGCACCGACTCACCTTTGCTGTCCACCGCTACGGTGACCGGCATGTCCTTGACCTCGAACTCGTAGATCGCTTCCATGCCCAGCTCGGCAAATGCCAGCACCTTGGACTTCTTGATCGCTTGCGCAACCAGGTACGCAGCGCCGCCGACTGCCATCAGGTACACAGCCTTGTTGTCCTTGATCGCGTCGATCGCGGTCGGGCCGCGCTCGGACTTGCCGATCATGCCCAGCAGGCCGGTCTGCTCGAGGATCTGGCGGGTGAACTTGTCCATCCGCGTTGCGGTGGTAGGACCCGCCGGGCCAACCACTTCGTCACCGACCGGATCAACCGGGCCGACGTAATAGATGAAACGACCTTTCAGATCCACCGGCAGGGTTTCACCCTTGTTGAGCATCTCGACCATGCGCTTGTGCGCGGCGTCGCGACCGGTGAGCATCTTGCCGTTGAGCAGCACGGTTTCGCCCGGCTTCCAGCTCTGCACGTCTTCCGGGGTCAGGGTGTCGAGGTTGACACGACGCGCCGACGGGCCGGCTTCCCAGACGATTTCCGGGTAGGCGTCCAGCGGTGGCGCTTCCAGCGAGGCCGGGCCGGAACCGTCGAGCACGAAGTGTGCGTGACGGGTAGCGGCGCAGTTGGGGATCATGCACACCGGCAAGGATGCGGCGTGGGTCGGGTAGTCCATGATCTTCACGTCGAGCACGGTGGTCAGGCCACCGAGGCCCTGGGCGCCGATACCCAACTGGTTGACCTTCTCGAACAGTTCCAGACGCATTTCTTCGATGCGGTTCTGCGGGCCACGGGCCTTGAGCTCGTGAATGTCGATGGATTCCATCAACACTTCCTTGGCCATCACCGCGGCTTTCTCGGCGGTGCCGCCGATGCCGATGCCGAGCATGCCCGGCGGGCACCAGCCGGCGCCCATGGTCGGCACGGTTTTCAATACCCAGTCGACGATCGAGTCGGACGGGTTGAGCATGGCCATTTTCGACTTGTTCTCGGAACCGCCGCCCTTGGCCGCCACGTCCACTTCCACGGTGTTACCCGGGACGATGGAGTAGTGGATCACCGCCGGGGTGTTGTCCTTGGTGTTCTTGCGAGCGCCTGCCGGGTCGGCAAGGATCGAGGCACGCAGGACGTTTTCCGGCAGGTTGTAGGCGCGACGCACGCCTTCGTTGATCATGTCGTCCAGGCCCATGGTGGCGCCATCCCAGCGCACGTCCATGCCGACACGGACGAACACGGTGACGATACCGGTGTCCTGGCAGATCGGGCGATGGCCGGTGGCGCACATGCGCGAGTTGATCAGGATCTGCGCCATCGAATCACGGGCCGCTGGCGACTCTTCGCGCAGGTAGGCTTCGTGCATCGCCTGGATGAAATCCACGGGGTGGTAATAGGAAATGAACTGCAGGGCGTCGGCAACGCTCTGAATCAGGTCATCTTGCTTGATCACGGTCATGAGTCGCGCTCCTCTGAAACACGGGAACATTCTATGGGGCAGCTTGAGGCTTTCGGCTCACAGCTGATCCTCTGGCACGCCGGGGCTGCTGGCGCGACGCTAAAAAGGCGCGGCAGTATACCGCGCCTCGGTGGGGCGTACACGCGCCGGCAGTCATTCGTTGGTCGCATGGGTGGGCGAATATCGGACAGCGGGTTTGCACTTCAGGATCGCCCCCCTCACCCCAGCCCTCTCCCCCAGATGGGGCGAGGGGGAAAGGGAGCCGATCTTCATCTTGTTCAAAAACTAAGTCCGGCTCAGGAAAATGAAGCTGTTTTGTGCCGTTTCCAGACTCGAGTTCGGCGCGATGTTTGAAGTCGGTGTAACTCGGATAAACAACCCGGTCAGTCCCCTCTCCCTCTGGGAGAGGGCTAGGGTGAGGGGCTTTTGGCGGTGTCAGTGGGCCACACTTTTGACGTCAATTTTCGAGCCCGAAAATCGGTGGTCATTTAGCGACCGGCCCTCTAAAGTGGCATCCGGTCTGTAGAGTAGGACACTCGGTCAGCCTCCTATCGCACGGTGAGTCAACGATTGACCCATAACGCCATTCAACGCCTTTTGCTCAAACGCTTCGCCCTCGCTGCGGCCACCTACGGATTGGCTCTGCTGCTGCTGTGGCTGGCGTTTTTCACCGGGCATTACCAGCAATCGCTCAGTGGCGTGGCCATCGGCAGCGCGCTGGTAGTGATCAGTCAGGCGAGCCTTTTCGCCATGTTCTGGAGCGGGCGCAACCAGCGCTTCGCCGACCCGAGCCTGACCGAAGCGCAAGTGCTGATGGGCCTGGGCTGGCAAACGTGGCTGATCGCCCATGTCGACGAAGCGCGCGGCGCGTTTCTGGTGTTTTACGTGCTGATCCTGCTGTTCGGCCTGTTCCATCTCACCCGACGGGTGTTCATCCGCTGTGCGCTGTTGGTGTTCTTCAGTTTTTCCGCGATTACCCTGTGGGACGCCTACCACTTCCGCTTGGCCGAGCCTGCGCTCGCAGCGTTGCAGGTATGCATTCTGGCGATGGTCTTGGCGTGGCTGGTGCTTTACGCACGTTTTGTCCAGGTTTCCCGGCAACGTCAGCGCCAGCGTCGGTTTGCCTTGCAGGCGCATCAGGACACCCTGCGCGGGATGATGCGCCAGCTTGAAGATCTGGTCGCCACCGACGAACTGACCGGGCTGTTCAATCGCCGGCATTTCCTGCGCATCGCCTCGCGCGAGCTGAACGCGCTGGACAGCGACGTGATGCACGGGCTGGCGCTGATCGATCTGGACCACTTCAAGCGCATCAACGACCTGCATGGCCACGCCGCCGGCGATCAGGTATTGCAGGCGTTTGCCGGGGTGGCCCAAGCCTGTCTGCGCGACGGTGACGTGCTGGCGCGTTATGGTGGCGAGGAATTCGTCGTGCTGGTGCCCGACTGCGATGCCGAACGCCTGACCGCGTGTTGCGAGCGTTTGCGCATCGCCTTCAGTGAGGTGGAATTAATGGGCCTGCAAGTGCGCAACCTGAGCCTATCGGCGGGCATGACCCTGCTGTCCGTTGGCGATGATCTGGATGAGGCGTTGCAGCGTGCCGATCAGGCGCTGTATCGGGCCAAGCGTGACGGGCGCAATCGTTGTGCCGCCGCGTGGGAGAACGTCGATGCCTGAATTGCGTGTCGGTGATCGGCAGTGGACGGTTGAAGCGGGCAGCAACCTGCTCGACAGTCTCAATCAGAACGGCGTTGCCGTGCCCTACAGCTGCCGCGCCGGCAGTTGCCATGCCTGTCTGGTGAAATGCATCCGAGGTGTGCCCACCGACAATCGTCCGGATGCCTTGAGTGCCGAGCAACGTCAGGACGGTTGGCGCCTGGCTTGTCAGTGTCAGGTGGTCGAAGACTTGCAGGTACACACCTTCGACCCGATCAGCGACGGCCGCCCGGCCGTGGTCGAAGCGCTGGACTGGCTCAGCGACAGCGTTCTGCGCCTGCGCCTGACCCCGCAGCGGCCATTGCGCTACAGCGCCGGCCAGCATCTGGTGCTGTGGATCGGCCACATCGCCCGCCCTTACTCGCTGGCGAGCCTGCCGCAAGAAGACCGCTTCCTCGAGTTTCACCTCGATTGCCGCCAGCCCGGCGAATTCATCGATGCCGCACGCAAGCTGCAGATCGGCGACTCGATCCGCCTTGGCGAACTGCGCGGCGGTGCCTTGCATTACGATCCGGACTGGCACGCCCGGCCGCTGTGGCTGCTGGCTACCGGTACTGGTTTGGGTCCGTTGTTCGGGGTGCTGCGTGAGGCCTTGCGTGAGGATCACCAAGGCGCCATCCGCGTCATTCACCTGGCCCATGACGAACGCGAACACTATCTGGCCAAACCCCTTGCCGCACTGGCCGCGCAGCGGGAAAACCTCAGTGTCGAGCTGTGGGCAGCGGCCGACTCGGCCGCCGCTTTGGCACAACTGCGCCTTGTTTCCCGGCAGACCCTGGCCTTAGTCTGCGGCTCGACGGCCAGTGTCGACGCGTTCGCCAAGCGTCTGTATCTGGCCGGATTGCCGCGCAATCAACTGCTGGCCGACGTGTTTGTGAGCCGTGGTTGAGCGCTGATTTTCAGACGCGAGACACGCCATGACCGAAGCCATCCTGCTGGAACGCGAACGCGGTTTGCTGACCCTGCGCCTCAACCGCCCGGACAAGAAAAACGCCCTGACGCGCGCCATGTACAGCCGCCTCGCCGAAGCACTGAAACAGGCCGACAGCGACCCCGAAATCAATGCCGTACTGATCAGCGGCAGCGCCGAGTGCTTCACCGCCGGCAATGACATCGCCGACTTCATCGAACAACCGCCGAGCGACCTCGACAGCCCGGTGTTTCACTTCATGCTCAATCTGCTCGAATGCCGCAAACCGGTGATCGCCGCCGTGGCCGGTGCTGCGGTGGGTATCGGCACGACCCTGCTGCTGCATTGCGATCTGGTCTATGTCAGCCGCGACGCCCGGCTGCGCATGCCGTTCGTCAACCTCGGATTGTGCCCGGAATTCGGCTCCAGCCTGATCCTGCCGCGTTTGCTCGGGCAAGCGAAAGCGGCTGAGTTGTTATTGCTCGGCGAAGGCTTTAGCGGCGCACAGGCTGCGCAATGGGGAATTGCCACAGACGCGCTGGACAGTGGCGCGGCTGCGTTGAGCAAGGCCCGGGAAATGGCGCTGCGGTTTGATGAGCTGCCGGCCGAAGCGGTGCACATCAGCAAGCAACTGATGCGAGCGCCCGATCGCGAGCTGCTGCGCAAAGTGATCGAGGAGGAGGGCGCATTGTTTACCCAGCGGCTGCGTTCGCCGGAGGCGGTGGCGGCGTTGAGCGGTTTTTTTCGCTGAATCTCGAGACGCTTTCGCGAGCAGGCTCGCTCCCACATTTGAAATGCAATCTCCTGTGGGAGCGAGCCTGCTCGCGAAAGAGCCTTACCAGACAAAATATCTGTTGAATCATAAGCAAAAAAGCCCCGCCATTCACATGGCGGGGCTTTTGCGTTTCAGCTGCCGGTCACTCAGACCTGCGGATCACCGACATGCAGGATCTTCATGCCATTGGTGCCGCCAGTGGTGTGGTAGCTGTCGCCCTTGGTCAGGATGACCCAGTCGCCTTTTTCCACAACGCCGCGCTTGGTCAGCTCGTCGATGGCTTTCTGGCTGACTTCGTGCGGTTCCAGCGAGGCCGGGTCGAACGGGATGGTGTAGACGCCACGGAACATTGCTGCGCGGGCCTGGGCTTCGCGGTGCGGGGTGAACGCGTAGATCGGCACCGAGGAGCGGATCCGCGACATGATCAGCGGGGTGAAGCCGCTTTCAGTAAGCGCGATGATCGCTTTGACGCCCGGGAAGTGGTTGGCGGTGTACATGGTCGCCAGCGCGATGCTCTCGTCGCAGCGGCTGAATTCCTTGCCGATGCGGTGGCTGGAGGTCTTGCCGGTCGGGTGTTTCTCGGCGCCGACGCAGATGCGCGCCATCGCCTGCACGGCTTCCAGCGGGTAGAGACCAGCGGCGGATTCGGCCGAGAGCATCACGGCGTCGGTGTAATCGAGCACGGCGTTGGCCACGTCGGACACTTCGGCGCGGGTCGGCATCGGGTTCTGGATCATCGACTCCATCATCTGCGTCGCGACGATCACGGCCTTGTTGTGGCGACGTGCGTGCAGAATGATTTTCTTCTGAATGCCCACCAGTTCGGCATCGCCGATTTCCACACCGAGGTCGCCACGGGCAACCATCACCGCGTCGGAGGCCTTGATCAGGCCGTCGAGGGTTTCGTCGTCGGCCACGGCTTCGGCGCGTTCGATCTTCGCCACCAGCCAGGCAGTGCCGCCGGCCTCGTCACGCAGTTGACGGGCGTATTCCATGTCGGCGGCGTCGCGCGGGAAGGATACGGCGAGGTAGTCGACTTCCATTTCGGCGGCGAGCTTGATGTCGGCCTTGTCTTTTTCAGTCAGGGCCGGCGCGGTCAGACCGCCACCGCGACGGTTGATACCTTTGTGGTCGGACAGCGGGCCGCCGATGGTCACTACGCAATGCAGTTCAGTGGCGGTGGCGGTTTCAACGCGCATCACCACACGGCCGTCGTCGAGCAGCAGCTCGTCGCCCACGCCGCAGTCCTTGACCAGATCCGGGTAGTCGATGCCGACCACCTGCTGGTTGCCTTCGGTCAACGGATGGCTGGTGGAGAAGGTGAACTTGTCACCGATCTTCAGCTCGATCTTCTTGTTGGCGAATTTGGCGATACGGATTTTCGGGCCTTGCAGGTCACCGAGCAGGGCGACAAAGCGGCCGTGCTTGGCAGCGAGGTCACGCACCAGCTTCGCGCGAGCCTTGTGCTCGTCGGGGGTGCCGTGGGAGAAGTTCAGACGGGCGACGTCCAGACCAGCCAGAATCAGCTGTTCGAGAACTTCCGGCGAGTTACTGGCCGGGCCAAGGGTAGCGACGATTTTGGTACGACGGACGGACATGCAAAGACTCCTGAGTTCAAGCGCAGGCAGAGGCTACTATGCTCGAAGGGTGTAGTCATTGTTCGAATGCACTACTTATCGTTTTCTTTATTGAACGCGGCAACTTTGCGACCAGCGCGTCTGAAGTTTTCCGACCTGGGGTCGATACAGAGCACAAGACAGGAGAACCCCCATGCGATTGTTGCCCATTGCCGCCCTTGCCCTCAGCGCCCTCGCCGCGACGGGCTGCACCCGTTGGTCGATGAACCACCATTTGAACAACGCCTACAGCGCCTATGAACGCGGCAACTGCGAGCAGGTCATGCTCGAACTGTCCAAGGTCGAACGCGCCAGCCGCGCCCGCCCGTACGTGTGGCCGGAAGTGTCGATGATGCGCGGTCAGTGCCTGGAACGGCAGAAGCTCTACATCGACGCGGTGCAGACCTACCAGTTCATTATCGCTTCGTACCCCAACAGCGAATACGCCTACCGCGCCCGCGCGCGTCTGGAAACGTTGCAGAGCCTGGGCCATTACCCGACACGCAGCGCCGCTGCGGTGGTTCGGCCGACGCGCTTCTGACGCGCTTTTCGTACAAAATCTGGCCGTCTGTACAAGCTCCGCTATAGTCAAGGAAACCGTTTCGAGCCGTGTCTCGATAACGGCGCAACACCTGCGACTGGCAGTTACAAGGTGACGGCGATTGTCGCGACCGTCACACCGGAAGCGGGGAGAGCGGGCCTGTCGCACAGGTTCGTTCCGAAGCACAGGTGCGGCTCCGTGACGGAGCCCTGCATGGCGAACAGCACATCATGTTTACCGACCGCCGGATCGAACGGCATCAATTGCCGTATTACCTCAGAGTGTTCAACAGCGTCACCGACAAACCCGTCGGCTTTCTCGGCAATGTGTCTGCGGACGGGCTGATGCTGATCAGCCAGTTGCCGATGATGATCGGGGTGGATTTTCAGTTACGCCTCAAGGTCCCCGCCCGCGATGGCAGCCAGCAAGTCATCGATTTCAGCGCCTGTTGCGTGTGGTGCCATGAAGACGCCACGCCGCTGCATTACGACGCCGGTTTCATCCTGCGCCGCGCTCCCCCGGAGTTCGGCCAACTGGTGCTGGCGCTGAAGCAGTATTTCAGTTTTCAGCCGTTGCCCGCTTCTGCCTGAACAGCAAAAGATCGCAGCCTTCGGCAGCTCCTACAGGGGGAACGCATTCCAAATGTAGGAGCTGCCGAAGGCTGCGATCTTTTGATTTTTACGTCACGCCACAGCGATCGCCCGCTCCTGATCCAGCGCCTTTTCCGCCAGCAATAGGCCCATCTCGCTCAACTGATAGATCGCCATCGCCAGATGTCGCGGCTTGTCCTCGAGGCTGTCCGCCAGGTCGAGCAGCAGAATGCTGACCGAAGAAAAGGTTTCGTAGGTTTGAATGGCCATCGCTTCGGGGTTGATGTCGGGCGCGACCATGAACATCTGCATGCCGCGATCGACGGAATTGCACGACGGCGCAGCGGCGGGTTTTTTCAGGTAGTGATCGAGGGCTTTTTCAGCGGCCTCGTGGAGTCTGGTGGAATCGGGGGAAGCGTAGGGGGAGGTCGAGTCTTCGATTTCGGGGGGATTGGGTGTTGGTTTGATCATGGTGATAACCCTTGGTTGGGGCCTTCACCCCTCGCGACTAAACGAAAGGGTGGCGGCTGGACGCAGGTTAGTCGACCGGGGGTATCACCAAAAACCGGCGCGCCGAAGCGCCCTGCGTACAGCCACCATCGAGTGCGGGGATAGGGATTACCCGACTGGATGACGCTTATACACCTTGATGACAAACCCCCGGGCGACTAAACCCGACCACTGATTGGCAGCGGCACGGATCACGTTACGGGGCAGCTTCAAAGCGCACAAGCCGGCGGATTCTGAGTGATGTGTAGGCAACGGCGCAAGCCGATGTAGCCGCGTGTTAATGACTGAAGGACGTCTGCATGTTGCAGCGTGGGAATAGTTACCGCTGATCGGGACTGTCAGGTTTTACAGGTGTCATTTCGTGCTTACGGTTCTTCAATGAGGCACCCAGGTACCGACGGTATAAGGAAGCTCGATCATGTCCGACCATGAGAACCCAGGCTCCAATCCTCCAGAAGATGGCCCGTTTCCTGAGGACCATCGCCCTTCCCAAAAATCCGATGATCCGATTTCCGAAGAGCCGGGAATCCTGGTCGCGGATTTGGAGTATGAGGCCGGCTCCGAGTCACTGTTAGTAGATACCACGATGGACTTCAAGTTTCGTATACCGGTAAACGATGGCCGTTATCACAACGTTCATCTGGATTTTCACGGAGCCGATAATTACTACCGACGTATCACTGAAAGTGCATGGTTGGGGGGCGTCTGGCACAGTATTCGAGTCGAAGACCTTCCCGAGAGTGACCTGCAAGTCAGAGTTGATGGAAGATGGGATTACATTGATCAATGGTCAAGGTGGACACCGCGGACTTTGCTGGTCAGAAAGGCTGCTCGCATTGCCAGCAATCGTACTGTGACTACAACGGTTCCAGGCCTCGCCGGTAAAGGCAGCAAAATCACGCTTGTGCGTCCCAATTCAGGCACTGTACTGAGCACAACGGCCATTACCAATGGCTACGGAAATTGGACTGTCACGCTCCTTGATAATGTCCCTCAGGGTTTACAGGATTTCATTATCCGTGAGGAGTATGGAAATACGCAGGGGCGCTACGCGGGGAAAGCGTCACTGACCGTACTCAAGCCTGTAACGCTCAGTCCGTTGCCGCAGGTTATAAGTACACAAACGCCGCAATTTGCGGGTACAGGCGGTCTGCACCAAGAGTTGACAAGAGTGGATGTTTACATCAAAGACACATCGATCAAAGTATTGGCCTACGCAAAGATCGAAATTGATGGGTCATGGGGTGGTACCAGCACTTATAAGTTTGCGTTCGGCAAAAATTATTCTCTAGTCGCCAGTCAAAGATACGATGGCGCAACATCTGTGCCGTCAGTCCAACGAAATTTTTATGTTATTGACCCCCCTCGAATAACGTCTCCTGGATTGACGCAGACGGTGGACATGACATCGACGTTCACAGGCACTGTCGTCGCCGGGATCTCCAGTGCTGTTGCTGTGCGTTCGGAAAACACCCAAGCTCAAATCAGCACCCCAACCGATGCCGCCACAGGCGCATGGTCTGCATCTTTCACGCTGACACCTGGTCCGCATTCAATTGTCGGCACGCATACCTATTTGGGAGCGACATCACTGACCAGCCAACCCTTCGGCATACGGGTACGCACGGGCAAGCCGACGGTCACATATACGCAAGTCAATGAAACGATCACATTTTCCGGCACCGGACATTTCGACGAGAAGCTCAGAACCGAAATCGAGTTCACTATCCTCGAAAGTCCAGCCGACCCAATGCCGGTCGCGCCTCCAAATGCACAAGTACAGCGCAACGGCACTTGGAGCACCACCGTAACGGGCTGGAAATTTGGCACCTATAAAATCAACGCCGTCCAGAAGATCAGAGACAACGCCAGCGGCTGGATCGACTCGCTGCCGCTGACCTTCGAAGTAAAGAATGTCCTCCCCGATGTCAGTGATGTGCAATTCACCAACGACTACCAACCGACCTTCAGCGGCAAAGGCTTCAACGGCGCCACGGTGAATCCACGCAGGCCCAATAGCGGAGATCTCGAAGCGCCAGCAGTGGAGGTTGCTGGCGGGCGGTGGTCTACCAAGGCTTCAACGGTCTGGGGACCCTCGTTTGAGCGTCAGGTCCACATCAAGCAATATCTCGACGGGCACCAGTCGCCAAACTGGTTTGTCCTCAAAGTCACCATCCCGCCGCAGGCCCCTGGCTTGAACGAGCCTGAAGATGACGGACTTTCGCCCAGGTTCTGCGGCACGTGCTGGCCGGGTGCAACCGTGAACATTGAGTACAGCGACGAAACCGGCATTGTGCACAAGGGCATCGTCAGTGCTGACACGTGGCAGTTCAGGCGCGACAAAGAATTTGCCCGGGATATCACACATACCGTCACGGTGACCCAGGTCGCCGCGCAGCAAACTTCGCAGCCGACGTCCACGACCTTCATAGTCAGGAGAGCGATGGTCACGCCAGTGATTACCCAGCCGCCGGACGGCTCGGAAGTCGGTCGTGCTGTAACGGTCGAGGGCACGATGGGTATGGTGGGCGCCACTTTGCAACTGCGCGACAAGCAGTTTGATCGTCCCTTGGGCGATCCGAAAATATTGAGCCAGGATGGCAACTGGTCGATTGACCTGAGTCTCGAGCAATTCAGGCTCTACACCTTTGACGCCCAGCAGACACTGGACGGTCGACCGTCGCTACACAGTGACGAGCATGAATTGACGGTGGTGCTGCTACCGCCAGAATTTCTCCAGCCGATACAACACGGCAAGTTGCCACGAACCGCGTTGCTCAAGGGTACGGGCATGAGGGGCGGGGTTGTCGACGTCTGTCTGCAAGGGCTTGCCGAACCTCTGCTCAGTGATGTCATTGTGGATTGGACGGGCAATTGGCAAGCCGAAGTGACGTTGCCGGTGGGCAGCAAAACGATCTGGGCCCGGCAGAGGTTCATGGATGAAAGCGGCAAACTGCAGGAGTCGAAAGACAGCGAGCCGCTGCACTTTGACATTGTGCCAGCGGCACCCTTCATTGAAACCCCGATCGAGGGCGATGCCATCGGGCAGCAGGTGGTGGTGTGCGGTTTTGGCGTGCCGGGCGATACGGTTACGGTGACGCTGGTAGGTGCCGCGCGTTCCGAGCCGGCAAGCGCCGTCGTGCAGGAAAATCGCACCTGGTCAGTGATGCTCGATGCAAGTCTGCTCGGCGGGGGGCTTTACCGGCTCGAGGCAGTCGCATCTCTGGACGGGTTCGAATCATTTGAAACCCTGCGCTCGGTCATTCTGGGTACTTTCCGACCTGTGCTCGACGGGCCTGCAGCCGGACGCTGGGTCAGTCATCCAGTGCAGTTCAGCGGCAAGGGCCGTCCGGGCGTGGGCGCCATCGTGAGTTGGTACAACCCGGATGTGCAGTGGCTGGCTCAGGTACCCGTGGTCGATGAGCACTGGCGCGGGGCGGCGACAAGGGCACTGCCTCTGGCGGGCAACTGGTACCGATTCCGGCAGACGCTGACTGACGCGGCGGATGACGCAACGATGTCCGATTGGGCCGATAGCGCGCGTTTTGAAGTCGAAGCTGCGCGACTTATCAGCCATGCCGGGCGGCGTTATTCAGGTGTACAAGCTGGTGGACTCTGAGTGATGTGTGGCAACGACGCAAGCTGATGCAGTCGCGTTTAATGGCTGAAGGACGCAAGGATACCAAGGCGTGGAATAGTTACCGCTGGTCGGGACTGTCAGGTTTTACAGGTGTAGCGATGTGAGGCACCGGTATTCAATGAACTTACCTGTTGCATCAATCAGCCACCTTGCCCTTTCTGAGATCCGGCCATGGAACAAGATGATGGTATTAAAGATCCTTCCGACAGCTTGCCCCCGAAACAAGAGGTAGTCTGCGCTGAGGAGATCGGAACGGATGTGACATTTGTAACCCATGAGCTTCACGCGGAAGAAGACGGTAGGTGGGCGCAGCTTCGAGTGAGCTATGCCTACTCCTACGATGGTTCGACATTTACTTGCATCGTGTCAGCGTACAGAGCAAAAGAGAATCGACGTTATGAAGGGAATGTAAAATTCTATCTTTCTTTGGTTAGCGGTGAAGGTGATGTAAGAGAACTGACGGGCAGTGCTCGCCAGACCGGTGAGTGGATTGATCTTGATGAACCCTATCGAGAAACGATTATCGCCAATCAAAGAAACGTAACAGTGGGGTTTGATTATATTTATGATGTGGGTAACGCAAGTGATCCGGTTCTGAAAACCTACAAGGTTGCCAATTATCGGATGCCCATTCCAACCATCAGTGCAATCCGAAACTTCACATCTTCAACTTTCTCTGTCAAGGGCACGGGAGCAATATACCGTTATACTGTTGTCTTGGATGATGGGCGCGGTACGATTGGGGCAGAAGAGGCTTTCTACGATCCTTGGTCAGTGCCCGTCACCGTGGCAGAAAACAAGAATTCTCTAAGTTTTCAAGCATATCAAATGTACGCCGGTAAGGTTTCCGAGCGGACGGCTTATGTAACAGTCTACCGCGCTCGAATAACTTACCCGACAGCTAATGCGTTGGTTTTGGCAAAGGATCTGGTTTGTTTCAGAGGAATGGCTGCGCCGGGTACTGTAATTAGAGTGGTTGGGCATTTGGATCATTATGAAAACTGGAGCGAGGTTATTACTGTCGGAGAGACCGATACGACTTGGGAGGCTCCGGCAATAAAGGTCTCTGGCAGCGGGACGTTCTCGGTTGTTGCCCAACTTAAATCACCCAATATCAATCATTTTTATACCGATGCCATAACTTTCAGAGTCATGGGGCTGCCGTTAATATCCGAGCCACCTGCGGGAACAGTTTATGAACAAGACTTCCTTCTGACAGGAAGCAACGGCTTGGCTGGGGCGCGATTGAGAGCATTTTTTGATCTGACGAATGATCCTGTTCGTGATTGGGAAGTCGTTAGCAATGCAGACGGGGCGTGGGAGGGGATGATCAACGTGCCGCCAGGGCCGATCAGCCTGGTCGTCGAACAGGATCTGGATGACGTGTCATCCGGACGCAGTGCACCACAAGCCTTCAGGATTCGCCCCCCCACTCTGAAACAGCCCAACGTCACCATCTCCGGGACCACGGTGACCTTTGCCGGTAACGGTTATTACGATCGCGATCTCAAATCTGAAATCCAGTTCACCGTCAGCGGGGGCGCGGTGCAAGTTCCCGCGCCTGCAAATGCTGAAGTGATGCCGGGAGGCATCTGGGAAACCGCAGCGCAGTGGCCTTTGGGTACCTACAACGTCTCTGTCATTCAAAAAATCGCCGACAACGCCAGCGGCTGGATCGACTCGCTGCCGCTGACCTTCGAAGTAAAAAATATCCTCCCCGATGTCAGTGATGTGCAATTCACCAACGACTACCAACCGACCTTCAGCGGCAAAGGCTTTAACGGCGCCACGGTGAATCCACGCAGGCCCAATAGCGGAGATCTCGAAGCGCCAGCAGTGGAGGTTGCTGGCGGGCGGTGGTCTACCAAGGCTTCAACGGTCTGGGGACCCTCGTTTGAGCGTCAGGTCCACATCAAGCAATATCTCGACGGGCACCAGTCGCCAAACTGGTTTGTCCTCAAAGTCACCATCCCGCCGCAGGCACCTGGCCTGAACGAGCCTGAGGATGACGGACTTTCACCCAGGTTCAGCGGCACGTGCTGGCCGGGTGCAACCGTGAACATTGAGTACAGCGACGAAACCGGCATTGTGCACAAGGGCATCGTCAGTGCTGACACGTGGCAGTTCAGGCGCGACAAAGAGTTTGCCCTGGATATCACACATACCGTCACGGTAACCCAAGTCGCCGCGCAGCAAACTTCGCAGCCGACGTCCACGACCTTCATTGTCAGGAGAGCGATGGTCACGCCAGTGATTACCCAGCCGCCGGACGGCTCGGAAGTCGGTCGTGCTGTAACGGTCGAGGGCACGATGGGTATGGTCGGCGCCACTTTGCAACTGCGCGACAAGCAGTTTGATCGTCCTTTGGGCGATCCGAAAATATTGAGCCAGGATGGCGACTGGTCGATTGACCTGAGTCTCGAGCAATTCAGGCTCTACACCTTTGACGCCCAGCAGACACTGGACGGTCGACCGTCGCTACACAGTGACGAGCATGAATTGACGGTGGTGCTGCTGCCGCCAGAATTTCTCCAGCCGATACAACACGGCAAGTTGCCACGAACCGCGTTGCTCAAGGGTACGGGCATGAGGGGCGGGGTTGTCGACGTCTGTCTGCAAGGGCTTGCCGAACCTCTGCTCAGTGATGTCATTGTGGATTGGGCAGGCAATTGGCAAGCCGAAGTGACGTTGCCGGTGGGCAGCAAAACGATCTGGGCCCGGCAAAGTTTCATGGATGAAAGCGGCAAACTACAAGAGTCGAAAGACAGCGAGCCGCTGCACTTTGACATTGTGCCAGCGGCACCCTTCATTGAAACCCCGATCGAGGGCGATGCCATCGGGCAGCAGGTGGTGGTGTGCGGTTTTGGCGTGCCGGGCGATACGGTCACGGTGACCCTGGTCGGTGCCGCGCGTTCCGAGCCGGCAAGCGCCGTCGTGCAGGAAAATCGCACCTGGTCAGTGATGCTCGATAGTCTGCTCGGCGGGGGGCTTTACCGGCTGGAGGCAGTCGCATCTCTGGACGGGTTCGAATCATTTGAAACCCTGCGCTCGGTCATTCTGGGTACTTTCCGACCTGTGCTCGACGGGCCTGCAGCCGGACGTTGGGTCAGTCATCCAGTGCAGTTCAGCGGCAAGGGCCGTCCGGGCGTGGGCGCCATCGTGAGTTGGTACAACCCGGATGTGCAGTGGCTGGCTCAGGTACCCGTGGTCGATGAGCACTGGCGCGAGGCTACGACAAGGGCACTGCCTCTGGCGGGCAACTGGTACCGATTCCGGCAGACGCTGACTGACGCGGCGGATGACGCAACGATGTCTGATTGGGCCGACAGTGCGCGTTTTGAAGTCGAAGCTGCGCGCTTGCCCCACGCCGACTCCTGAAATCCGGCTTCCGACGAACGGCTATCAAAACTGTCAGAACTGACAGTGGACTTGACGGCGTTCGAAGCGCTCAATCGTACTCACTGAATGTGCAGCCTGACGAAGGACGTCAGGTTGCGCGGGCCAGTTGTCGCCTAAAGGAATCTGATCATGGTTGATTCGCGCCGTCCCGCCCTGCAACTGTTCGATGAGTTGTTCAGCGAGGAACAACGAGCACAGAACGTCGGACTGCAGAACCTCGAGACATACCTGCAAAACGGTGGATCAATTTATCCACTGGTTGAAAGGGGTGTTCAATACATGGTCCAAGAGCATCAGCTCAGCGTTGAGCAAGCGCAACAATATTGGCGCGGCGCCAATAGCATAGCCACGTCTCAGCGGCGCCAATTTATCGAGCAGACGCTGAGGGGCACCAGGCCCGCGCCAAAGCGCAGCTCCAGCGGTTTGTTATCGATCGTGGACGGTCCCAATTATCACGCTCTGATCGGTACCGATTTTTCCGCGTTGTGCCCGCCAGATGCACTGGAGTCCATCTGGTCGCCAGTGGCGTATCTGATCGACTTGTTGCGCTGGGTTCGTGACCGTCTGGAGGGTATCAGAGAGGAAGACGATTTCTCGCTGCATAACCGGCGCACAGATCTCTTGGCACTGAAGGTCGACTTCAATGCGGTTTATCAATCGATCTCTTCTGTGGACATCATCGTTGAGGTGCTGGAGAAATTCATCGCGGCGCAAACGGATATCGAATCCATCGAAGACGCGCTGATCGCAGCCCGCTACCCCAATGGTCTGCCTTATTACCAGCATTGGGTCACAATTGATGGTATCGCGCAGTTTCATGACTTGTCGGTGGGCGACTTCGAGCACCGGGTCGACCTGGCTTATCCCTATTTTCTGCAAGCCAATGCTCGAGGTGCCAATACTGCACAGGGTTTCGCCCATGCCTCGCGGCTTGGCCCTTATCAGCGCCAGTTGCTGACCGAACCGCGTGCGGATTTCGCCCTTCGCGAAGATTTTTTTGCGCACAACTTTGGTACCTATACCGAGATGTATTCGAATCTCAATCAGGTGGAGTTTTTCGGTCAGCGCACCAAGCTCGACAGCCGACAGATCGAGGCTCTTCTGTCGATTGGCGACTTTGCTCCCGTGCGCTCGGCCAATGTGACCTACCCGGATGAAACGCCCAAGCAGCCTGAAAGCGAGCGCTCGGGTTCGGTTTACATCAATGACGGTACTGCGCCGGCGGTGGGTTTCGATCCTGCAACCATGCCTCGCATTCGAATGACGGCAATCCCCGACGAACTCATCGGGTTCAACCGCTATACCCGGATGAATCAGATGGTGCGTCTGGCCAACTGGACAGGATTGCCGTTCGAACAGCTGGACGCAGTGTTGACATCGGTCATCCGGGCAACAGGGCGCGGCAATTCAACGAAAGGTCACAGCAACGAGATGGACATCTCCAGTGGCGCGGTTCATGCGCTTGGGTTGTTCCAGACGTTGCGCGAGCGCTACGAATGCACCGCCGCGGACTTTGCTGTGTTTGTGGGTGAGCTGTCGGTTTATGGCCGCGGTGAAGCGCTCTCGCAATTCGATCAGGTGTTCAATTTTCAAACCGGTTATCGCGAGCCTTTCAAGCTCGACAACGATGAGTTTGCGGTGGCGCCGATACCGGGCGTGGTGGATCTGACGATCAGCCAGCTCTGCAGTGGTCTGGCGATTGATCCGCAGACTTATTACGTGCTGGCGAACGCTGTGGCCAAGGCTCATGGCTTGACCGACAAATTGAAGCGCAACGCAGCGATCATCTCGAGCTTCTACCGTTTGGTGAGGCTGGCCCGGCTGTTGAACATCACTCCGGTTGAAGGCGTGCTGATGCTATCGATCCTGGGCGGCGATGACTGGGTCAATGGCTTGGCCGGTACTCCTGTCATCCACGATGTACCGGACGGTTCACCGGATGCGCTGGAACTGATCGAGGCTATGCAAAGTTGCGTGCAGTGGTGCGCGCAAAACAATCTGCCGGTGTTGTGGGTGTTGCAGCATGCGGTCGCTGCGCCAGCGGCTCAGGATCCATCCGAACAGGATGAGCAGTTTTTCGAGCAGGTTCGCAATTTGCTGCCGACTGCACAGTTGTCCAATAGTACGTTTCTCATGGCAGGCGTTCCGGCAGCCGGGGCCGCGGACTGGATCGAATTTCTCGCGACATCCGCCGACAGCCTGGGGCCGATAACCGACGGGCATGGTTTGATCCTGCCTCCGGAGGGAAGCGCTGAGATGTATCTGGCCTCCGTCCATAAAAAAATCGCCTGGGCGGTCGACAGCGCCTTGGGTGAGATCGAGCCAGCGTTGCGGCAGAGCATCATCGACAGCATGGTCAGCGCGTTTTTACAGATGCGCGATGCGCAGACTTCGCTGGTCAAGGAGACGCTGGCGGCATACGCCGGCGTTGGCGTGGATCAGGCATTGCCGGTCCTGAACTGGGCAGACGTCACGGTGCATCAGTTACTGCTGCATGTGCTGGAGCAAGCGGATGCGGGGAGCGAAGGGGGCGGCCGAACTCGCCCCCGAGTTGCCGACACATCATTCGATCTACTGGCTGAAGTTCGCCGGCGCAGTGAGGTGGTGTCGACCCTGGGGTTAAGCGCGGCGCTGTTGCAGGATTATCTGGATAGCGGCTACAAGGACTGGCTGGTTCAGGACGACAAGCATGCGTTGACGATGCGCACGCTTTATTACCTGACCATGCTCACTCGCGCTTTTGCCCTCGCCTCAGCCTCGAGCGGCCAACCGCCACAGAAGCTGTTGGACTACCTGCGCCAGGTCAACGCATTGCCGGATGTCACCGGAGATGCGAGATGGCTGGCACAACAGGCGGCGGCGATCAAACTGGCCGATTTTTTTGGCTGGAGCGTTCAGGAAGTGCGCGAATGTGTGAGCCGCATCGATCCCGACCTGAAGGTGTTGAAAAACCTTCCCCAGCTCGATTTGTTGATGCGCGTGCTGGCGCTGTCCACCGAGAGCGGCATGGATGCGTTAACGATTTTTCTCATTGGTAATCTGCCCGAAACCGTCGACAAAAAATCCTATGCCGATGCCGCCGAACATGCCCTGCTCGGCGAGTCCGATACTCGTGCCCCGATCGTGCACGTTCCAGGCGACGTCAAAGGGCTGGTCACAATCACGTGCGAAGTGGTGGATGACAGCACCGTCGTGGCTAACAAGCCAGACGAAAAAGTCACTTATAAAGTGACCCTCAAAGACGCCAATGGAAAGTCGCTGAGTGGCGTCAATGTTTATTGGCGCGCCACATTGGGCACCATTGAATACAAGGCGACGGGAACGGACGGGACACTTTTGGCCGAGTTCATCCCCGGCAAGGTCATGGGCCGCGACACGCCAATGCTTTGGTTGGACTTGTTCGAGCCGCAATACGCCCCTCCCATAGAAATAACTGCCGACTTCACTACGTTGTCGTTCCCTATTGCAGAACTTTCACCTACGCCTTTGGAAACAGTGAAATACGGTCATGAAGTAGAACTGTATGCGGTGCTGGAGGACGACTACGGAAACCGCGGACAAAACTCGCTCGTGGAGTGGTTCGGCAAGAGCGTTCCGCCCGCGAAGATGGATGCCGTCACTATTCGGCCGGCGCAGGGGTTCACTGATCAGCAGGGGCTTACCCGGGTTTTTGTCTCAAGCAAGACGGGCGGCACATTCGTGTTCAGCGTTCGCTCTCAGTCTGGGGAAAGCGAAAGAATATTCCCCCATGCCATTACCTTTGCCAGGGAGTAGCGGCAGGGCGTTGCATACCGCCTGGCGAACGTTTTTCCCCGGGCCATATTCCAAGGAGCAAGATCATGGCACTGAGTAATATTGGCGGGCTGCTGGAAAAACGTCGCTCGGCACTTCTTGAATACTGCATCGGTCAAGTGGCCAATGATAAATACCCTTTTCTGAAAACACCTGAAGACTTGTTTGAATTGCTGCGCATGGATCCTCTGGATACTTATCAGGTCAAGAGTTCCAGAGTTGCCGAAGCGATAAGTTGTGTGCAGCAGTACATCCATGCGGTGTATCGAAAGCTGGAACCAGGATTCCGGGATCACGAGTTCGACAAGCGTCATCTGCGCGAATGGGAGATTTTCAGCAATTATCCCGACTGGACCGTGCCCCACCAGATTTCATGCTATGCGGAAAACTTCATCGTTCCATCGGTGCGATTGCGCAAAACCAGTCTGTTCAAGAATCTGGAAAACAACCTGAACCAGGCCCGTCTGGACAAAGATACCGTGCAGGCGGCGCTGCAGGATTATTTGCAGGCATTCGAACAAGTCTGCGATCTCGATGTGATCAGCTGTTTCATGGACGGCGTGACACCGGCCAAAGCTGATTACTACTTTCTGGGGCGGCAGCGGGTGCAGCCGTTTCAGTATTTCTGGCGCAAGGCCGAGATCGAACTGGGCGCAACCAGCGTTTCGGTCAATCCGGCGGTCTGGAGTGAATGGCAGGCCGTGGAAATCCCGACCGCCGATCAGGTGCTGGATATCCGCCCGGTGTTCTGGAATGGCCGGTTGTGTGTGGTCTGGGCCGAATGGCGCGACGCGGTAGTCGCGAGTGCAGCGGAGTCGCTCAGCCCGAGCAAACTGGTGATCAATCTGGCATTCATGAAGCAGAACGGGCAGTGGTCTGCGCCGTTGTGTGTGCACAGTTCAGAACACAAGGACGAGGGTTTGGCGAGCTCCAGACTGATTGCGACGGTGCAGGTCGATTATCTGAATCCGAAGGGCAAGTTGGGGATTTTACTGACGGGCAACCTATCTTCGCCATCCGGCAGTCTGCGGGTGCATGGTGTCTACGACGTTCTGATGCGCCCCCTTCTGGACGGTGGCGCATGGCTGGATCTGGCGCTTGAGGAGCGATTTGTCAGCAACGATACGGTTCAGCACCCACTGAACAGTCAGGTGACTGTTGTCACTCGCATACAGACCCATGGTTCCCTGACGCCCTATCTCGACCTGCACGTTATGGCAACGCGCGCGGATGACAAAGATGTGCTGACGGTGCAGGGTTTTTGCAGCCCCACGGGCCTGGACAGCGCTCGGTTGAAAATGGAGCTGCAAATTGCAGGTCTGCCTTCTGATAGTGACCCGCCGCCGATCCTCGAAGAACAGGATGCAGGCGGGGGCTGGGTAACTCAGTCGTGGACTTCCTCGCGGACGAAAGGCACCTGGCCCACGCCAGTCATTTTTTCATTCGCCTCTCCCACTTCCCCGACAGGACAGAAAGAGTTCGACCTGACGATTGTCGATCTCATGGATTTCGTCCCGCCAGCTCTGCACAAGAACAGTACCGACGGGGCACAGTTTCTTTCATTCAATCAAACTGGACTGGCGTTGAAATTCATTCGGCTCAATTCCTTGTTTGGCTCGGAACTGGTGAGATGCTCGAATATTTCCGTGGACGCCGTGCTGGACTGGTCCAACCAGTTCATTCGCGAGCCGTCGCCGATCGGCGCAGAGTTCGTTGAACCACCCAATGGTGCCTTCGACGGTGCCAATGGTCTGAACTTCTGGGAGCTGTTTTTTCACCTGCCGCATTTGATCGCCACCCGGTTGCGCGACGAAGAACGCTTTCAGGAAGCGCAGAGCTGGCTGCATTACGTATTCGATCCACAGGCCACCGCAGATCCGGCCAATCCGCCGGTTCCGATCGCGAACCCGAAACCGGCGTATTGGCGTTGCCGGCCTCTGGATATCGCAACAGCGCCGGGCAATCCAGGGTGGGAAATTCAGAATCCCCTCGATCCGGATGCCATTGGCTATGCCGCACCCGCACATTTTCAGATCCTGATGTTCACCGACTACGTAGAAAACCTGATGGCGTGGGGCGATTGGTATTACCGACAATTGACCCGTGACAGTCTGGTGGCCGCCAAGCTTTGCTATGTCCAGGCCGGGTTTCTGATGGGCAAGGCGCCCACCGCCGACACCGCGACTCGTTGGCAGACCGACACCGTGGAAAACCTCTTGGACAATTGCGAATCGCGACCCCTGCTTGAAGCGCTTGAAAAAACGCTGGATTTCAACCTGGCAGATTACCCGATCGCTTCCGACACCCCGCCGATCCTGGGTTTGTTGGCCTGCGAACCTTTCAGAATTCCGATCAATCAATCGCTGCTCGACCTGTTCGCAAAGCCGCAGCAACGCCTTGATAACCTGCGCAACAATCTCACGATCGATGGCAAACCGCTGGACGTGTTGCTGTTCAGCCCGATGACCGATCCCAGGCAATTGCTCCGCGATCTGGCCGCTGGTAGCGCGGCCGGGCCCAGACCGATGGGCGGGCGCCTGGTGGTCAATGCGTATCGCTGGCGGGTCACGTTCGAAGTCGCGTTGCGCGGGGTACAGAGCCTGCGGGATTTCGGCAGTCTGGTGCTGCGTCTGCTCGAGCAACGCGACCGTGCCGAGCAGGAAGAATCGCAGCAGAACCATTTGCTCGAGCTGGGTCGCTATGCCGAAACGGTACAGGAACAATCCATCGCCCAATTGGAGGCGAATGTCACAGCGCTGAAGCAGAGTCGGGCAATGGCGCAGGACCGGGCCGACGCCTATGCAATGCGTTACAGCGAAAACGTTTCGCCGATCGAGTATCAGGTCATGGCCAGTCTGCAGCAGTCGAAGACATCAGCACTGCAGGCCAAAGTTGTCAGGGTGGCAGGGGGCGTCATCGCGGCGTTGCCAAAAATCTATGGTACTTCCAACGGTGGCTTCAAACCCGAACACACTTTCGATGCGGTGGCTTTCGGCCTGGAGGTTTCTTCGTCATTGCTGCAAATCGACGCCGACCGACAGGCCACCACTGAAGGTTATCGCCGTCGCCGCAGTGAGTGGGCGCTGCAACGCGATCAGGCGCTGGCGGAGGTGGGCGCAATCGATGCGCAGATCGAAGCGCAAAGCCATGCGGTCAGCGCGGCGAGGTCCAGCCTTGAACAGACGCTCAGGGCCAACAGCCAAGCGTTGACCATGTACAACTTCCTTAAAAAACGCGCGAGCAATGCCGAGCTGTTCGGCTGGATGCTTGGCCAGCTCAAGGCTCTGCACTATCAGGCGTACGACGCAGTCGTCAGCCTGTGCCTTAGTGCTCAGGCTTCACTGGCTGCCGAAACCGGGGATTATGATGCCCCCGTCCCTTTGCCTCAGGCCTGGCTCGATCACCGTTATGGTCTGGGCTCGGGTGAACAACTGCATATGTACCTGCTGGACCAGGAGCGCAGGCGCTTGCAAAGCTACGAGCGGCGGCCGGAACTGATCAAAACCATTTCCTTGCGGCAGTTGTTCGACGACAGAATCGAGCCTCAAGAGGGCATAACCAGCTGGGCAGATGCACACGCGCAATTGATGGCAACAGGTGTGTTGGAGTTCAGACTGACCCAGTTGTTGTTCGACCGTGATCATCCTGGCCATTTCTGCCGGCAGATCAGTTCGGTGGAAGTCGATCTGCCTGTGCTGGCCGGTCCCTACGAGGATGTGCGGGCAACGTTGCTGCAGATCAGTAGCGTGACCGCGACCCGACCGACCACACAGTCTGTGCAGTATTTGCATAAGCCCACCGCAATCGCACCTGGCGATCTGCTGTTCAACCTGCGCAGCGGTCAGCAGATCGTTTTGTCGGTCGGGCTTGGCGATAATGGCCAGACCCACCAGAAACCCGACGAAGGATTGCTCAACCCGTTTGAATACACGGGTGCCGTTTCCCATTGGCGGCTGAGTTTTCCTCGCCCGCTTAATCAGCCGCAAGCTGCAATGCTCAAATCCTTGACCAATATCATTCTTCGCGTGCGGTACTCCATCAAGGCCGGCGAGCCGACGTACGTCCAAAAGGTCACAGACCTGGTGACCGAGGCTGAAAACACCTATCTGGCGCGCCAACGCAACGGAGCCAGCGATCATGAATGAGCCCGTCGTGCAAAAAAATGAAAGCCTGCTGCTCAATGGTGACTTCAATGATCGACTCAAAGAGTGGCGTACCAGCGGTAGGGTTGGCCTGGCGAGCGAGTTTTATGATGGCGAGTTAGTCAATTTCATGGAGGTCGGTGTCGGGGCTTCGGCCACACAGGAAGTCAAAGCTCCCAAAACCCCCGGTGCACAAGCCGGTTACGAACTGACGTTTCTATGTGAACTGCGGCCCGGCGTTTCATGGTCGGGCGAATCGGGCTGGTTGCACATCCGCAAGCGCGGTGAAGTGTTGATGAGCATCGAGCTCACGGCGCAAGAAGGTCGGAACCCGGAGCTCGAAAACGCCCGACGGCTGGCGGGACAGCCGCTTGAATTCAAGCCGCGCGCGTATCAACGGTCGCTGGATCAATTGGAATTCGTCAGCGATGACGCATTGAGCTTCGAGGTCAGCGGTGTCCCTGACAACACGGGCGACAATCGTTCGGCAATCTGCATCACTCGAATCGACCTGCAACTGAAGCTTGAACCGCTGCAACTGCAGACGGTGCGACTGGATAGCGAAGATCTGCCACCAGGCCAGACGTTATACCTTTGCCTGGGCGCTTCCCTTGGCGATGACCCGAATGACTCTCTGTTCATTCCCCACGGCCTGTCTTTTATTCCGGCAGACGGCAGCGCCTGGCTGGATACGAATATCGCATTGATCATTCACGGCAACCCGATGGAGTCCGTCAAGGCGACCCCCGACTGGGGCGCCTATCAACCGCTATTGTCGCAGTGGTCGCTCGATTGCCCGGATATGCAGGAGGAAAAGGCTCATGACTTCACGATAAGTCTGGTGAACCAGTACAACGCCGAGCCTTACACGATTGACGTATCGTTGGGGCATCATCGATTAGCGCTTCGCGAAGTACAGTGCGCGGCTTATTACCCGGTCCTGGAGTATGCGCAAAGCGTCCGTTTGGGTGTGCAGGTTCTCTCTTACTACACCAGTCAGGCGCTTGATGGCCGGGAAGTCAGGTGGACGACTGCCGGGCAAGGTGTGCTGGGCACCAGCATCACTGATGAACAAGGCTTGGTCTACTTCGATTTCGTTCCTGAGCAAGCAGGCGATTTCGTCCTCACAGCTTCGGTCGACAGTCCTTATTACCCTAGTGGCGAGGTGACTCTCGAGTTTTCGGTCACGGTGCTGGCGACCGATCCCTGGATGGACTTGCGTTGCGTTGTCGAATCGCAGGTAACCCTGTGGAGCGCGACCGGTTATCCCAATCGTGGCACTGATTACCCCTTCATTGTGCGCTTGCCCGCCGACAGCCCTTTGCTGGCGACTGATCTATCGCTGCACTGGAGCGGCGTCGGGCATGAAGAGCTGAAGGTCACGGTCAACCCGCCACTCCAGCAACCGGTCGCTTTCGATGGGGACGATAGTCTCTGGACGCTGGCCTGCGAGGACTGGCTGGACGGTCGCTTCGAACTGTCATTGGTCTGCTCGAAGCTGTTACTGCCATCGCCGCGTAAACCCATGTCGCTGGCGCGCAACAAGGTCAGGATCGCTGACACGCGCGGCCCGAATATTACACCGGTCGTCGAGGACTCCGAAAAGACGTTGATGCGGGTGCAGGTGGTGCATGTCACTGACAAAGGTGCCGGTGAGCCAGTGATTGATGCAATCGTCGACTGGCAAACCCCCGAGGGCATTGTCGAGTCTCGTACCGGCAGTGGGGGCTGGGCCAGCCTGTATTACCGACCGTTGACGGCTTTGAGCAACGAGACGATTACCGCCAGTGTGAGTGCCTACGAAGGCGGACCGGCAGATGAACACTCATTTTCGGTCACGGCGTTTGCACGAGACGAATGGAAGGACAAGGTCAGCATCACGTTTGATGCCGTTCCGATTGCCCATGACGGAATCGCATGCAAGCGCGGCCAGAGGCATATCCTGACGGTCCGGGCATTAGCGGGCAGCCCGTTGATTGGCGAGGCAATTACGCTCGGATGGCGGAACGAAAATCCAGAGAACGGTCTGGCGGTGAGCGACCTTGACGTACCGAGAATATTGCGCGAAGGGGAAGATCTGAGTTGGTTGTTCAGCTCTGATCGTATCGAAAGTACCAGCAGTATTTTCGAGGTGAGTTTGCGCACTGACACTCTCACGAACAAGGATTTTTCTTGCCGACTGTTATCACCTGACCTCCATGAAGAAATGACCGTGGTCCTGGATCAGATGACCGATCTCAGGGGCCAGCCACTCTTTCCGTGTATCGGCGCTGTACATCGCTATATCTTCCGCACCAATGCGCTAAGCCCTTTAGTGGGTATTGCCATGGATCTGGTATGGAGTGGAAGCCCGGCGGCAGAGCTCGGAATCGAATTGAGTCCACCCCGCGGAAGCGAAAATTTTGTGGATGACAGCGGGTTTATCTGGACGCTGGACTGTTCAAAAAGTACCAAACCCGGTGTCTTCGCACTTCGGTTCGTTATCGATACCCATGGTTTCAGCGACATCAATACGATGACCTTGGGCCACAATAAAATCACTATCGAAGACGCCCGTGCATCTGCGGTGGATCCGGTCATTGGGCAGGATCCTGCGTGGATGTGGCTGAAGGTACGCTCCCCTTATCGTCCCGACCTCGCCCTGGATCAAGTGCCTGTTCAATGGACAGGCGACGGCAGCACCGAAGAGCACAGGACGGCTGCCGATGGCTGGAGTGGTTTTCCCTTTGCGCCATCCACCGCAGGTGAACATGTGGTGACAGCGGCGGTTATCAGCCCTTATGACCGTTTTGAAGAGCGCCGAACCATGAAGGTTCTAGCGCTGGAAGGGGATCCCTGGGCCGGATTTGAATACAGTTTCGACTCCCAACCGTTTCAGCCACTGGGTCAAAGCGCTGAGTTCCCTCGGCGCAAGGGGCAGCACCAATTGCGCGTGAGTGCCCCGGCGGGCAGCGCGTTGTTTGACCAGCACCTGACGCTGGGCATGACCGGCACCGGGCCGACGGAATTGGGCATGCGCTTCGAGGAGCCACGTCTGGGTGACCCCAGGCTTTTCTCGAGCGCTGGAATGACCTATCGGTTCAACGCGGGCGACCTCAAGGACGGGCGTTTCGGCCTGCGCTTTTCCTCGGCGCGGTTGGCCAGGCTTTCTCCGGTTATTGCAATGTCGCTGGGGCAAGGCGCGCAGGTGGTAAAAATTGCGGATCGTTCGCGCAGCAGTCAGACGCTGTTTTGGGGCGAGGCTGTATCTGAGCAGATCACCATTGTGTCGGGCATCAGTGGCAGACCAATGGTGGGGATGAAGGTTGTCTGGTGCAGTCCGGACCTTGGTGAGGTGACCACCACTACCAACTTCTACGGTGAAGCGCGGATACGGTTTGTGCCGACAACACCGGGTGCGGCGCAACTGACCGCTACGGTGGGCGATGCGCTGTATTCGGAATCGATTTCTTTACCGTTTTTGCTGCACGAGCCCCGGGAGATCAAGGAACTGATCAGCGCTGATCCGAGCGGGTATCCGGGGCAGGTGATGACCGCGCAAGTCCTGGTCGTTTCAGCCAGTACCGCGCAACCCTTGGCCAATGTCGAAGTGATGTGGGAGTACGACCGCACCTCGCTGCCGACAACCCTGACGGATGCCGAAGGCAAGGCAACGGCGCGCATTGTCTTGGGAGGAGCAGGCGAGGCTGCATTGCGGGCGTCGGTAAAGGGTGGTTTGGCTGGCTGGGTGGTAAAAACGCTCTGGTTGACCGTCACTGAGTGTCCAGCAGCGGTGGAATCCGTTGTTGCGTCGCCTAATCCGGTTCCCTTGCAGACCTACGTCTCCATGACCGCGCTGATTGTGGCCAAGGAGGGGCGAGAGCCCATGCCCAGACGGAAAATCCTTGTTTCCACTAATGGAGCACCGTTCACTGAGTCGTTTACCGATCACAAAGGGCGATACCAGGCTCACTGGCGGCCGATGAACCTTACGGAGCAGATTTCGCTGGTCGTCAAAGTAGAAAACAGCGACGGCACTTCGGACAGCGGCGCTGTGTATGTTGCAGTCACCAACTGATCGAAGCTGTCAGATCGCAGCGGTCTTTTTCCAGCTCATGTAACTTGTCACCAGTCCGGCCCCCAACTCGGCGGGCCGAACATCCATCACTGCAACGCCATGAGCAGTCAGCCGCTCATGGAGTTGCGAGCGGGCATTGAGAAAATCGATGGTGCCGCAGTAGGCGAGTGCCTCGGGCAACGTTTGCACCGTGGTCTGGCGCAATGTATCCAACGCCTGTTCACGCAGGCTAGCCACCAGCACCCGATGTTGTGCGCTCAGGCGTTTGACTGCGGCCAGCAGTTGCTCGTCTTCATCGCGCAAATTGGTTACCAGCACTACCAGCGCCCGACGCTTTTGGCGGGCCAATAGCTGGTTGGCGGCAGCCTGATAATCGGCGGGGCGCTGAGTGCTCCCAAGGTCATAAACAGCGTTGAGCAAGACATTCAGTTGGCCGCTGCCTTTGACCGGCGCGACATGGCGCGGCTTATCACCGGCAAAGGTACTCATGCCCACCGCATCCCCTTGGCGCAACGCCACATAACTGAGTAACAGGCAGGCATTGAGCGCGTGATCGAAGTGCGACAGCTCACCGTCCTGGCTGCGCATCTGCCGGCCGCAGTCGAGCATGAAAATGATCTGCTGATCTCTTTCGTCTTCGTACTCGCGGGCAATCGGTGTGCGCTGACGGGCGGTGGCTTTCCAGTCGATCTGGCGCAGGCTGTCGCCCTCGCGAAATTCGCGCAACTGATGGAATTCCTGACCCTGACCGCGACGTTGTCGCTGGCGCACGCCGAGCTGGCTGAGCCAGTTGTCGACGGCGCGCAACTCGCCGCCGTAAAGCCGGGCGAAGTCCGGGAAGACGCGGGTCTCGTCGCGGACGCTGAGCAGGCGTTTGCCGGACCATAATCCCAAAGGGCTGGGCAGGTTGACTTCGCACTGTTCGAAGCTGAAATGCCCGCGTTCGAGAGGGCGCAGACGGTAGCTGATCTGGCTGACATGGCCGGGTTGAAGCTCGACAAGCATCGGCAGATGTTCAAACGCCAGGCCGTCGGGAACGTGGTCGAAGAGTCCAATGGCCAGTGGCTCGGCAAATTCATGGGCCACCTCCAGCTTCACCTCCGCCCAGCGCCCCAATGCCAGGCTGCCGGGCATCTGTCGCTTGATGCGCGGCGAGGGCAGGCGTCTGAGGCGCACAGCGTCGATCACCGCCAAGGCCAGCAGCGCCAGGAGCAAACCCCAGTTGATCGAAATCAGGCTGGACGGGAGGTCGATCTGCAACGCCTGCAACGCGCCGAGCACGATACTGACAACCACCAGCAGGGCCAGCCAGATCAGCAGCAGCCGAGACGGTTTCACAGGCGCGGCGCCGGCACTTGATCGAGCAATTGCGTGAGCACCTGATCGACCTGCAGGCCTTCGATATCCAGCTCCGGCGCGATGCGCACGCGATGACGCAACACCGCCAGCGCGCAGCCTTTGATGTCATCCGGGATTACAAACTCGCCGCCGCGCAACAACGCCCGGGCACGGGCACAGCGAACCAATGCAATCGAGGCGCGTGGCCCGGCGCCGAGGGTCAGCCCCGGCCAGGATCGCGTGCTGCGCGCCAGGCGCACGGCGTAATCGAGGACCTGATCGTCCAGCGGCAAGTCACTGGCGATGCGCTGCAAGGCTTGAACATCCTTGGCTTGCAACACCGTGCGCAGCGGTTGCACATCGAGCATGTCGGCGCGGGTCGAGCGACAGACCTGACGGACCATGTTCAGCTCCTGATCGGCGTCGGGGTAATCCATGCGCACCTTGAGCATGAAGCGGTCAAGCTCGGCTTCCGGCAGTGGATAGGTGCCTTCCTGTTCGATCGGATTCTGCGTCGCCAGCACCATGAACGGTTGCGCGATGGGCAGGGCGCGACCTTCGAGTGTCACCTGGCGCTCCTGCATGGCTTCGAGCAACGCCGCCTGGGTTTTCGCCGGGGCGCGGTTGATCTCGTCGGCCAGCAGCAGGTTGGTGAACAGCGGTCCTTTGCGCAGCTTGAACTGCTCGGTCTGCAAGTCATACACGGCGTGACCGGTGACGTCGCTGGGCATCAGGTCCGGGGTGAACTGGATGCGCGCGAACTCGCCGCCGAAGCAACGAGCCAAGGCCCTCACCAGCAAGGTCTTGCCCAGGCCGGGCACGCCTTCGAGCAGCACGTGGCCGCCGGCAATCAGCGCGGTCAGGACAGCGTCGACCACCGCATCCTGGCCAATCAGCGCCTTGTTCAATTCGTTGCGCACCGCTTGCGCCAACTGGCTGGCACGCTGGCGCTGCTGGGCGGCGTGCGTCGCGCTGCCGGGCTCGATCTGTTCAGTCATAACGCGTTCCTCAAGGTTTGCAGATGAGCGACCTGACGGCTGAATTCGGCGCTGGACAAACGCTGCTTCGGTCGTGGGCTCAGGGCCTGGCTGATGGCGCGGGTGGGTTGCCGGGTCAGGCGCGATAACGCCAGCCATTGCTCGGCCACATTCAATTGATCGAAACCGGGATGGCGGCGGCGCGCGCGGCGCAGGATGTCTTGTTGCAAGGCTTGCAGCAGCGCCTGCTGGCCGTTGTGGCGCAGGAGGAAATCGGCACTGGCACGCAGATGCTCCAGCAGTTGGCGGCGACCCGCTGGCGCCGGCATTTGCACCGGGCCGTGACGCACGCCGGCCTGCCACAACCACAGGCCGATCAAGGCGAGCAGGGCGACAATGGCCTGCGCAAAGTAGCGCCAGAGCAACGTCCACAGACCATCGTGTGCGGTGTTGTAAATCAGCGTGACGTCGGTGTCGGCGCTCAGATACCAGAGCAGCCAGGCGTTGTCGTATTTGCCGATAGCCGGGGTTTTCCACAGCTCGGCATCGGTGACCACGGTGACCGTGCCGAGGCCGTACACCCGTTGCATCATGTGCGTGGCCTTGGCGCTGTTGGCCCAGGCTTGCGCGACATTATTCGGGTCGTCGAGGTGGAAGTCGGTGTCGAAACCGGCGTAGGCCGGCGCGTCTTCATCTTCCAGATACAGTTTGGTCAGTTTCGGGAAGCGGTCCTTTTCCCCGTCCTCGGGAGGATCTTTCAAGTCCTTGCTCAGCGATTGGTGCAGTTGCACCTTGTCGAGCAGCAGATCATTGCTTTGCCCGGTTTGCGCATCCCACAACGATTCGGCGACGAACACCAGACGTCCTCCGGCGCGAGTCCAGTTCAGCACCTGATCGACTTCACGCGGCGTCATCCGTGCGCGCTCGCCGAACAACAACAAGGTGTGGCTGTGCGGATCAATCTGCGGCAGCACCGTCAAGGTCTCGGCGTGGCTGACCGCGAGGCCGCGCTCGCTCAGGAACATTTCTGCCGCAAGATAAGGATTGGCTTGCGCGGCAGGCGAGGGGCCGTGATCGATGACTTCCTGATAAGGGCGGGCTTTGAGGTAGAGGAACAGACTCAAGCCGCCAAGCAGCAAAAACGCCAGCGCAGCCAACGACCCGCCAATGCGCCGGTTCAATGCCCGGACCCTTTGCTGAACAATTCACGCCAGCCGTTACACAGCTCTGCTTGCAGGTGCGCGGCTGGAAGTCGGTGCCCGTAGGCCATGTTCTGCCAGTGAACAGTGAGGTTGCGGCTGTAGGCGAGCAGGTCCGGGCGTTGCAATTGCTCGATGCGGTTGAGGATCTGGCTCTCGGTGTCGGCGGCTTTGAGCGTCAGGTTGAAATCATGCAGCAGATGGCTGAGCAGGCCGCGATAGAGCAGGCCCAGCGCGGCGCGAGGTTCGCTCAGCCACAATTGTTCGGCACTGGCGGCGATGTCATCGGGAAGGGTTTCACGGTTCAGATCCAGCCCGAAGACGTGTGGCGGCGCCGGTGGTTTGCTGCGCGAGGGCAGGTTCGGGCGACGACTGACGAAGGCCCGGAGAAATTCGCGATAACGCCAGACCAGCCAGCCCAGCGCGGCAATCAGCGCGCCCCACAACAGCACTTCAATCACGTTCGCCAAGGCATCAAGGTGTCGACCGTCGAGCCAACCGAGAAGGGTTTTCAGCCACTGCGGAGCCTCACCCGGTTGCGCGTCCTTGGCCGGGCTTGCCGGGTCGTCTCCGAAACGATAGCGGGTGACGCTTTCCTTGTTCTTGAACGGCGGTTGTTCGAGCAGCGACTGGATGCTGTCGCGCGATGCCTGACTGGTCAGCGGCTGATTGAGCAACCGTGGAGCATCCGGCGTATCGCTGGCCCATACCGGTTGCAGGTTCGGCAGCAGCAGACACGCCGCCAGCAACACACCGAGCACGCTGCTGTTCAAACGCTGGCGCAAACGGCGGAAAACCAGCTCGATGTCCCAGGCTTCCAGTTGCGTGCGACGGTTCAGGTACAGGCTGAAGCCGCAGGCGACATACACCGGTCCCCAGGCCACCAGGATCAGCGCATAAAAAACGTTGGTCAGGTGCTCCAGCCAGCGCCAGTCCTGATCGGCGGCGAGCAGCAGCGACTGCCAGTCCCAGTCGGTTTCGATCTGCTGCGGCAAGAGCATGTAGAACAGCAGCATCAAGCCGATCCACAGTGCGGTTTCCAGATGCACGCCGATAATCGTCAGCCATTGCGCGGCGCCACCGTTGCGTTGCAGCAGCACCTGCAGACGTTGTTGTCTGGCCTCGCCATTCAGGCCTTCGAGTTGCGTCACCGGCAGCACAAAGCTGCGACTCAGACTCAGCCGTCGCCAGGTCAGACTGGCCAGCAGTTGCGGCTTGAGCAGGCGCGGCCACTCGCGCAAGGCTTGTCTGAGGGTTGGCGTTTCACCGAACAGCGCTTTGGAGAGGATGTACAGCGGCAGGCGTTCGTAGGCCGGTTTCAGCCACCAGAAAATGAACACCGCCAGTGATGGCCAATCCCACAGCAACAGGCTGAGCAGGGCGAACAGCGGCAGGGTGACGATCGCCCAACTGGTCATCAACAACCGGCGATGCTGCTGGCTCATCAACACGCCCAGGTCCATGGCTTCCCAGGTCGTGCGCGGGCGGATCACTACGCTGGCGTCACTCAGGCGCATGACGAATCCTTCCGGCCAACGACAGATAAACCGCGACGGCCAGCCACAGCGCGGCGCCGACGGCGTATTTGGTCAGCGGCGTGACACTGGTTTTCGACGACCAATAAGCCTCGATGAATGCTGCGATCAACAGGAACAACATCGCCCCACACACCAGCAACACGCTTTTGCGTGCGGCCAGACGCAGCGCCTCGCCCCATGTCAGACGTCCGGGGGCGATCAGCGCCCAGCCCAGCTTGAGGCCCGCCGCGCCGGCGAGGGCAATGGCGCTCAGTTCGAACGCACCGTGACCGATCACGAACGACCAGAAGGTCTGGCCGAAACCGATCTCGCTGAGATGCCCGGCCACCGCGCCGATGATCATGCCGTTGTAAAGCAGGAAAAAACCGCTGCCCACGCCCATCAGCAAACCGCTGGCGAACGTCTGAAAGGCGATGCCCGTGTTGTGCATCACGTAATAGCCGAACATTACCCAGTCTTCGCTGGCCGCACGTTCCGCCGAGCGGCCGAGGTGGCCGGCAACGGGGTCGTACATGCCTTGCATCTCGCGCACCTGCTCGGCCGGGATCAGGTTGTAGATCAGTTCCGGGAACAGATAAACCAGCACGCCAAAACCGATCAGGCTGCCGAAGAACAACAGGCTGGCGGCCGCAACGAAACGCCACTGTTCGCGCACCAGTCGCGGGAAGTCGGCGAGGATAAAGCTGATGATTTGCGCCCCGAGCCGACTGCGATGCCGATAGAGCTGTTGATGGCCGCGCAGTACTTGTTGTTGCAACGTATCGATCAGAAAGCTGCTGTAGCCGCGCGCCTGGGCCAGAGCCAGATGTTGGCAGAGACGCCGATAGGCCTTGGGAAAATCGCTGACTTGCGCTGTCTCCTTGCCTTTTTCCAGGCGTTCGAGCGCCACGGCGAAGCGCTCCCATTCGGCCTTGCGGCGACTTTCGAACAGGCTCTGCTTCATGCGCTCGGCCCCAACAGGCCGCGCGCGATGCCGTTGAGTTCAGACACGGCTTTGGGCGCAGAGATGTGCAACGGCTGCGCCAGCAATGCCGCCAGCTCGTTGACCCGTGCGGGAGAGAGCTCGGCCTGACGCTCGGCGAAACCGAGTACCGCGCGTTGTTCGCTCAAGGTCAGCGGAACGGGGCTGCGGCGAGGTTCAGCGTCAGGCAGTTGCGGGCGGCTCAGCGGGCGTTCGCTGTAAACCACCAAGGTGCCGGCGGCAATGTCGCCGAGGCGTTTGAAGGTCGGGTGTTGCAGGCAACTGAGCGCACCGAGGAAATAGCCGAAGGGCAGTAGATCGACAAAGCGCAGCAGGTTGCGCAATAGCGAGGCCGACCAGCCGATCGGCGTGCCGTCATCGTGCACCACGCGCAAACCCAGCCATTGCTTGCCCGGCGAACGGCCCTGACGCAGCACCTCGAACAGCACCATGTACCACCAGCTGATGGCAAACAGCAGCAAGGAACCGAGGCCCATGCCGAGCTTGCCGAGAAACGCCAGTGCGATGAACAGCACGCCGAAGATCAAGCCGCGAATGCCCAGATCGATGGCAAACGCCACCGCGCGCACCATCAACCCGGCGGGGCGCAACGGCAGGTCGATGCCTTCCGGCGTTTCGACCTGATGGCGCGTATCCAGCGGTGCTTTCCTTCGCGGTGCTGTGGGCTCGAGCATGGGCTACCTGATGTTCGCCTGTTCGGGGGGCAAGTGCGCCTGATGCTAGCAGCCTCTCGGGTGTGGGAGCGAGCCTGCTCGCGAATGTGGTGGATCAGTCAGCCTATGTGCAACTGACGGAAAGCCTTCGCGAGCAGGCTCGCTCCCACAAGGGCAATGCATTCCAGTTGTAGGAATCTGGAGAAATTGCTGTTCGAGGGCGACCAGGCTGGCCGTGGCAACCCTGAAACGCCTAGACTTCGCCGATCTTCTGTTCAGGATTCGCCCGTGACTTCAATCTTCTGGTACGACTACGAAACCACTGGCATCAATCCGCGCAACGACCGACCGCTGCAGGTGGCCGGGATTCGCACCGACCATGCGCTCAACGAAATCGACGAGCCGGTCAATCTCTATTGCCAGCCCAGCGAGGACATCCTGCCGCACCCGGCGGCGTGCGCGATCACCGGCATCACCCCGGGCCAGCTCGCTGAAAAAGGCCTGAGCGAAGCCGACTTCATGACTCGCGTACATGCGCAACTGGCCGCACCGGGGACCTGTGGCGCCGGTTACAACACCTTGCGTTTCGACGACGAAATGACCCGCTACAGCCTGTATCGCAATTTCTTCGACCCCTATGCCCGTGAATGGCAGGGTGGCAACAGTCGCTGGGATCTGATTGATGTGGTGCGCGCCGCTTACGCATTGCGCCCCGATGGTCTGGTCTGGCCGACCGATGATGAAGGCCGCGTGACCCTCAAGCTCGAACGCCTGACGGCGGCCAACAATATCGATCACGGCCATGCCCACGAGGCGCTATCGGATGTGCGCGCCACCATCGCGTTGGCGCGGCTGATTCGCGAGAAACAACCCAAGCTCTACGAGTGGCTGTTCCAGTTGCGTAGCAAACAGAAGGTGATGGATCAGATCCGCCTGTTGCAGCCACTGGTGCATGTGTCCGGGCGATTCTCGGCGGCGCGCAGTTATGTCGGCGTGGTGTTGCCGCTGGCCTGGCACCCGAAGAATCGCAACGCCTTGATCGTCTGTGATCTGCATCTTGATCCGCAGGGGTTGCTGGACCTTGATGCGCAAGCCCTGCGTCAGCGTCTTTATACCCGTCGCGATGAGTTGGCCGAAGGTGAGTTACCGGTACCGCTCAAGCTGATTCATATCAATCGTTGCCCGGTAGTGGCGCCGTTGGCGGTATTGCGCGAGCAAGACCAGCAGCGCCTTGGGCTGGACATGGCGCTTTATCATGAGCGGGCAGTGCGACTAACTGACGCACAACAAGTCTGGAAAGATAAAGTCGCGGCGATTTATGCCAGCGAAGACTTCGTTCCCAGCGAAGATCCCGAGCAGCAGTTGTACGATGGATTTATCGGTGATCGTGATCGTCGTTTATGCGAACAAGTTCGAACGGCGGATCCTGCGCAGTTGGCGCAAGAGCAGTGGCCTTTCGATGATGAACGTTTGCCTGAATTACTTTTTCGATATCGAGCACGCAACTTTCCGGACACCCTGGATGTGGCCGAGCAAGAGCGCTGGAAATTATTTTGTCAGCAACGCCTGACGCAACCAGAGGCAGGTGCGCCGAATACCGTGCAGTCATTTATCGAGGCGGCAGAGCAATGGTCGCTTAGTGCGTCACCGATGCAGCGAGAGGTGCTCAATGACTGGCAGAATTATGTCCAGGCATTACGCAAACGTTTGAATCTGTGAAATCGAACATGCCCGGACAATAAATTACGGGCATAAAAAAACGCCAGCGCTAGCTGGCGTTCTTTTGTTCGCGGATCGCTCTGCGAAGGCGTTGCGGCTTAGCCCAGCAGGGTCGCCCAGCCTTCAACCACGTCGCCGCCCCACTTGGCTTTCCACTCTTTCAGAGTCTTGTGGTTGCCACCTTTGGTTTCGATGACTTCACCGTTGTGCGGGTTTTTGTATTGCTTAACTTTGCGTGCACGCTTGGTGCCGGTAGTTTTCACTGCGCCGCCACGTGGAGCCTTGGATTTGGCTTCTGGATCCAGCAGCGCGATGATGTCACGCAGGGACTTGGAGTATTCACCCATCAGCGTGCGCAGTTTGCCTTCGAATTCCAGTTCGGCTTGCAGTTTGTCGTCTTCGGACAGGTTCTTCAGACGGGCTTGCAGCTCTTTGATGGCTTCTTCGGTGGCGCGATATTCGTTGATCAAGGACATGAGTACTACCTTTTGTAGAATGCTGAATGACAGGGGACAGTGCCGCAATAATAGTCAGGCTGTTTCATCAAGTAAACATTTAGATCGGCTTTTTATTTAAATGAGTTACAGGAATTAGCCGCGCTTTGAATGTTCCGTTAAATAATGTGATGCAGTCAGCACAGATATTTACAGTTGTCTGACAAAAGCCTCGCTAAAGCGTCACGGTCTTGACGGAAGACCTGCGCCAAAAAGCCGTTTGACCATGCTTTGTCCCACCCGGCGCGTATGCGTACTGCAGTTTTCCTGCGCAGTCGCTAGAATGGCGGCCTTTGTGAAGTTCTGGAGTTTCCCCCTCATGCGCACTTTTCGGCTGGTGATCTCTTGCCCGGACCGCGTTGGCATCGTTGCCAAAGTCAGTAATTTTCTGGCCTCTCATAATGGCTGGATCACCGAAGCGAGCCACCACTCTGACAATCAAGTGGGCTGGTTCTTCATGCGTCACGAAATCCGTGCCGATTCCCTGCCGTTCGGTATTGAAGAGTTGCGCGAGAAGTTCGCGCCGATCGCCGAAGAGTTCTCGATGGACTGGCGCATCACCGACACCGAACAGAAAAAACGCGTGGTGCTGATGGCCAGCCGCGAATCCCACTGCCTGGCCGACCTGCTGCACCGCTGGCACAGCGATGAACTGGATTGCGAAATCGCCTGCGTGATCTCCAACCATGACGACCTGCGCAGCATGGTCGAGTGGCACGGCATCCCTTACTACCACGTGCCGGTCAATCCGCAGGACAAGCAGCCAGCATTCGACGAAGTATCGCGGCTGGTCAAACAGCACGACGCCGAAGTGGTGGTGCTGGCGCGCTACATGCAGATCCTGCCGCCGGACATGTGCCGCGAATACGCGCACAAAGTCATCAATATTCACCACAGCTTCCTGCCATCGTTCGTCGGCGCCAAGCCGTATCATCAGGCGTCGCTGCGTGGTGTGAAGCTGATCGGCGCGACCTGCCACTATGTCACTGAAGAGCTGGACGCCGGCCCGATCATCGAGCAGGACGTGGTGCGTGTCAGCCACAGCGACAGCATCGAAGACATGGTGCGCTTCGGCCGTGACGTCGAGAAGATGGTGCTGGCCCGTGGTCTGCGTTATCACTTGGAAGACCGCGTGCTGGTGCACGGCAACAAGACAGTCGTGTTCTGATCGAGCACGACACGCTTGAAAAACCAAGGGCCTGGGCGTTGAATCGCTCAGGCCCTTGTCATTTGAGCCCGAGGAAAAGTCATGAGCGATCCACTGGACAAAGCCACTTCCAAAGCGCCCGCCACGCTCGGCGAGGGTTGCCTGAGTCGTTACGACCCGGATGACATGAGCCCGGACGACGGCACCGAATTCCCCGGTGCCGCCGAACTTTGGGAGCAGCTCCAGCAAGAGCAGGACGAACCTAAGAAGCCTGCCTGACGTTCATCAACTTCTTCAGCAACGGCTTGCCCAGCATCAACACGAACACCGGGCCGCCAACCAGCAGATAGAAGTAATACGTCACCACGCGCCAGATCAGGATCGCCGCCGCTGCGGTGGATTTGCCCACCATCGGCGCGAGCAGCGCAGCCGAGGTCAGCTCTGCCGCACCGGCACCGCCGGGTAACAGACTGAACTGGCCGGCGCCAAGCGAGAGCATCTGCACCAGAAAGCTCCACGCCCACTGCAAATCCGCGCCGAGCCCGCGCAGGGCCAGATACAGCACGCTGTAGCGCAGCAGCCAGTGCCCGCAGGTCAGGGCGAACACCTGAACCAGCGTCTGCCAGGGCAGTTTCAAGGTATCGGTAAATGCCGCGAGAAAGTGCAGCAACTTGCGCGCCCAGCGACGGCGAGTACTTGTCGTGATGTTCATCCCCGCCAACAGCCGCCCGCTCAGGCGAATCAACGCTCGGTGATAACGCGCGATCAACACGCAACTCAACAAACCCCCAAACAGCGAAACGGCGCTGACGGTCAGCAGCCACTCGAGGCGATCGCTCAGGTGCTGGAATAGCGCATAGATCAGAATCCCGCTGAGGGCGCAGAGAAAGAACAGCAGATCGCTGAGCTGATCCATGGCAAACACTGCGCTGCCTCGCGCCGGACGCACGCCGCAACGGGCGAGCAGAGCCATGATCGTCAGCGGCCCGCCGCTGCCGCCGGGCGTGGCGCAGTACGCGAACTCGGCCGCCATCACCACGCCGAGGCTTTTCAAGGGCGCGACTTTTTCTCGCTGGTCGCCGAGCAACAAACGCAAGCGCAGCGTATTGATCCCCCAGCAGAGCAGAATCATGCCGAACATGATCAACAGCCAGTTCAGCGGAAAACTGCGCAGGCGCGACCAGGTCTCGCCGCCGCCGAGCAGTACCGGAATCAGCACCGCCGCGAGCAGGCCGATCAGCAACAACAGGCTGCGCTTCATGCTGCGCGTTCCAGTTGTCCGCGCTGTCGGACCAGCCAGTCGATCTTGGTCAGCGGCACGCGTCCCTCCGCCAGCAGGCGTTGCAGCGTGTGCAACCAGTAATCGCGAGAAAAGCGGTGACGCATGTCCACCGGATGCAGGCCCAGACGAATCACCGATGCCTCGCGCCAGCGCTGTTCACGCTGGTCGCTGACGATTTTCGACAAGCCACGACGCCAGGCACTGCGCGCACTCCACACCAGCCCCGGTGCATCTATGGCGCTGAAGTCGGGCAAGCGATAAAGATGCTGCGGATCGCTGGTGTAGCTGAGCGGTAATTCGCGCAAGGCCTGGCGGGTGCCGTCGCTCATCAGCCAGGCCGGGGCGACGAAACCCTGCACCGGCCAGTCGCAGCGCTGAAACATGTCCAGACCTGCGTGCAGGCGGGCAAGGGCAGCTTCGCGGGACAGGCGGTAAAACTCGCCTTCGTGGGTGTAGACCCGGCGCATGAACCAGTCGCGCGGGGTGTTTGGCATGGGTTCCTGATCGTCGTGGTAGTAGCCGTGCAGCGCCAGTTCATCGCCTCGGGCGACCCTGGCATCGAGCACTCGGCGAAACGCCGGGTTGGCGTCAAGCGCATCGTGGCGATGAAAATCCGGCACCACCAGCCAAGTCATTGGTACATCGCCCAAGGCATCGACGGCCTCGACGAAGGGCTGGTAATCCGCCCACGTCGAGGGCGCCACATCATGCAACACCAGACATACGGCTTTCATGTGTTCAACCATTGGCCACCCGTGGCAGCGTATGGCCGAGCACGGCGTGATAGTGGCTGAGCAGACTGTCGACCACGGTGTCCCAGGCGTAATGCCGTTCGACGTGCTGGCGCGCCTGTTGACCGAGGCGGGCGCAGCCGCGACTGAACAGCTCGCGCACGGCATTGGCCATGGCCTGCGGATTATTCGGTGCACAGAGCAGGCCGCAGGAATCGTTGACGATCTCTTCAAACGCCCCGGCCGCCACCGCCACCACGGGAATGCCGCAGGCCATGGCTTCGAGGATGACCAGTCCGAAGGTTTCCTGGTCGCCGGCATGCAGCAGCGCATCGGCGCTGGCCATCAGCCGCGCGACTTTCAGCGCCGGGCAGAATTCGTCGATAACGCTGACGTTGTCCGGCACCGCCGCAGGCATCGACGAGCCGACCAACAACAAGTGATAACGCGGACCAAGGCGCTGCATGCACTTGAGCAGCACCGGCAGGTTTTTCTCCTTGGAACCGCGCCCGGCAAAGATCAGCAGGCGCGTGTCTTCGGCAATGCCCAGCTCGGCCCGCAGGCCAGGGTCGCGGACGTCGGGATGGAAAGTGTGCAGATCCACGCCCAGCGGTTGCACATGGACATTGCGTACACCAAGCCCGATGAGCTTGTCGGCCATGACCTGGCTCGGCGCGAGAACGCGGTCGAAATTGCCGTAGAGACGGGTGACATAGGCTTCGACATTCGGTGTGACCCAATGGCCCATGCGATTGCCCGCCAGCAGCGGCAGATCCGAGTGATAAAAGCCGATCACCGGAACGTCCAGCTGCCGCCGCGCATCCAGCGCTGCCCATGCGGTGAGGTAGGGATCGCCGACTTCGATCAGATCCGGCTGCAGATCCTGCAGGACGTTTCGCCATGGCGCCAGCCGCAGCGGGAAGCGATAGCCTTTGCCAAAGGGCAGGGCGGGCGCTGGAACCGTATAAATGCCGTCATGTTCACCCAGTCGCGCGCCGGGGATCAGCAGGCTGTGGCGAATGGCGTTGCGCTCGCCAAGGCGACGGTGTTTGGCATCCAGATAAGTCCGCACGCCACCGCTGGCCGGGGCGTAGAACATGGTGATGTCGGCGATATGCACGGTGAGCAACCCTCCGCTGTGTTGTTCTCCCTTGATTGACCTTTATCCAGAATAGATGTTCGGTCGGGATTGCGCGGTGGGGTGTCACTCGGGTTTTGTTGAAAGGTAGATATTCGCGAGCAGGCTCGCTCCCACAATGGAATGCATTTTCCCTGTGGGAGCGAGCCTGCTCGCGAAGCGGCCAGTCGTCGCAGCTTAAATCCTGAAGCTGCCAACCAACTGTTTGAGACGCGAAGCCTGCTGCTCCAGATCCGAACAAGCGCGCAACGTCGCTTGCAGGTTCTCCACGCCTTCCTGGTTCAGCGTGTTGATCTCGGTGATATCGACATTGATCGACTCGACCACAGCGGTTTGTTCCTCGGTCGCCGTCGCCACCGACTGGTTCATCCCGTCAATCTCGCCAATGCGCAAGGTCACGCTGTTCAGGCGTTCGCCGGCGAGGTTGGCGATCTCGACGCTGTCCTGGCTGTGGCGCTGGCTGTCGCTCATGGTGCTCACCGATTCCCGGGCGCCGACTTGCAGCTCCTCGATCATGGTCTGCACCTGTTGGGCCGATTCCTGAGTGCGGTGCGCGAGGTTGCGCACTTCGTCGGCCACCACGGCAAAACCACGACCGGCCTCACCGGCGCGCGCCGCTTCGATCGCCGCGTTCAGCGCCAACAGGTTGGTCTGCTGGGAAATGCTGGTGATCACTTCGAGAATCTGGCCGATGTTGACGGTCTTGCTGTTCAGCGACTCGATGTTGGTGCTCGACGCGCTGAGCATGCTCGACAGCTGGTTCATCGCTTTGATGCTGCGCTCCACCACTTGCTGGCCATCTTCGGCCAGACCCCTGGCATCGCTGGCCTGATTCGACGCTTGCGCGGCGTTGCGGGCGATTTCCTGGGCGGCGGCGCCGAGCTGATTGATCGCGGCAGCAACGCTGCTGGTGCGCGAAGCTTGCTGGTCGGAGTTGTACATCGACGAGTTCGACGCAGCGACCACGCGCAGGGCGACCTCGTTGACCTGGCCGGTGGCCGAGGACACTTCGCGGATCGAGCCGTGAATGCGCTCGACGAAGCGGTTGAACGCGGTGCCGAGGATGCCGAATTCATCGTTATTGATGATGTTCAGGCGTTTGGTCAGGTCGCCTTCGCCGTCGGCGATGTCTTCCATGGCGCGGGTCATCACGTGCAGCGGCTGGATCAGCAGGCGGATGAGCATGCCGAGCAGGGCAATGATGATTACCACGGCAATGATGGTTGCGATTACCGCTGAGGTGCGGAATTCGCTGAGCATCGCGTAGGCCTGGTCTTTATCGATCGACAGACCGATGTACCAGTTCACCGACGGCAGGCCTTTGATCGGAGCGAAGGTGACGATGCGGGTTTTGCCGTCGACGCTCACTTCGCTGAAATCGCTGCTGATGCGCGGAGTGTCCTGCGGATAGGCTTCTTTCAGCGATTTCATCACCAAAGCCTTGTCCGGGTGGACGAGGATCTTGCCGTCAGCGCTGATCAGAAACGCATAGCCCATGCCGTCGAAATCCCGCGCGGCGAGGGTGTCGATCAGCGATTGCAGGCTGAGGTCGCCGCCGACCACGCCGACGCTCTGCCCGGCCTTTTTCGACGCGGTGGCGATGGAAATGATCAACTGGCCGGTGGCCGCATCGATGTAGGGTTCGGTCAGGGTCGAGGTGCTGCTGCTTTCGGCACCTTTATACCAAGGGCGTACGCGCGGATCGAAACCGTCCGGCATCTTCACGTCCGGGCGGATGGTGAAGTGGCCAGTGGCATCGCCCAGGTAGGTGGCCATGAACGTCGAGGTCAGGCTTTTCTGTTCCAGCAGGCTGGCGACGGTGGCAGGTTCCGGGTTGATGGCGATGTTCTGCGCGGCGTTCTCGATCAGCAGAATGCGCCCGCTGAGCCAGGTCTGGATGTTGCCGGCGGTGACCTCGCCCATTTCATTGAGGTAGTTGTTCAGATCATCGCGGATCGCATTGCGCTGCAGCCAGTCGTTGTACAACGTGAACGAGGCAAAAGCGGCAATGACGATGAGAGCGGCGGCAAGCAAAATCTTATGGCTGAAGCGCAGGTTTTTGTTCATGGCTTGGGGTTCCGCTAAGGTCTTAATGTCCTGGGCGTGCTTTGATAGAGACGCGCACTATGGGCAAGGTTGAAAAATTGATATTTCCGGCTCTCCTTAGGGAAATGTCCGACCCGGTTTTCTGGCGGGTCTGTCCAATTTATGTATCGGCCATGTGTCATCAAAGATTAACCATTGGGTGAGAAAATGCCTGACTCCTCGCAACTCGTTATCGGCGCTGATCCGGCCGCGCAACCCATCGCTCAGGCCATGCGCCTGGCCAACCGCCACGGCCTGATCGCCGGCGCCACCGGCACCGGTAAAACCGTGACGTTGCAGCGCCTGGCCGAAGCGTTCAGCGACGCCGGTGTGGCAGTGTTCGCTGCCGACATCAAGGGCGACCTGTGCGGCCTCGGTGCTGCCGGCAACCCGCAGGGCAAAGTGGCCGAGCGCATCGCCGGCATGCCCTGGCTCGGTCACACGCCGCAGGCTTATCCCGTGACGCTGTGGGACATCCACGGCGAATCCGGACATCCGCTGCGCACCACGCTGAGCGAAATGGGTCCGCTACTGATCGGCAGCCTGCTCGAGCTGACCGACAGTCAGCAGTCGGCGCTTTACGCGGCCTTCAAGGTGGCGGATCGCGAAGGGCTGTTGCTGCTGGATCTCAAGGATCTGAAAGCGCTGCTCAATCACCTCAAGGACAATCCACAGTTGCTCGGCGAAGACGCCGCGCTGATGACCACCGGTTCCAGCCAGGCGCTGCTGCGCCGGTTGGCGACGCTGGAACAGCAGGGCGCCGAAGCCCTGTTCGGCGAGCCGGCGCTGCAACTCGAAGACATTCTGCAACCGGGCGCCGATGGCCGTGGACGTATCCATCTGCTCGATGCCAGTCGGCTGGTGCACGAGGCGCCGAAGGTTTACGCAACGTTCCTGCTGTGGCTGCTGGCCGAGTTGTTCGAGCAACTGCCCGAGCGCGGCGACGCCGACAAGCCGCTGCTGGCGCTGTTTTTCGACGAGGCGCACTTGCTGTTCGGCGACACGCCCAAAGCTCTGCAAGAACGGCTCGAGCAAGTGGTGCGTTTGATTCGTTCCAAAGGCGTTGGCGTGTATTTCGTCACCCAGTCGCCGGCGGATCTGCCGGATGACGTGCTGGCGCAGTTGGGCTTGCGTATTCAACACGGTCTGCGTGCGTTCACCGCCAAAGAGCAGAAATCCCTGCGCGCCGTGGCGGATGGCTTTCGGCCGAATCCGGCGTTCGACAGTCTGTCGGTACTGACTGAACTGGGGATTGGCGAGGCGTTGGTGGGCACCTTGACCGAGAAGGGCACGCCGGAAATGGTCCAGCGTGTGTTGGTGGCGCCGCCGCAATCGCGGATCGGCCCGCTGACTGAAACCGAGCGCACCGTGCTGATCGCCGGCTCGCCGTTCAAGGGCCGTTATGACAAGCCGATCGATCGCGAGTCGGCCTATGAAATCCTGATGGGACGCAAAGGGCTGGCGCCCGAGGCTGAAACACCAGCGGGCAAACCAGCGGCCGCAGAGCCAAGCCTGGCTGACCGCGCTGGCGAATTCCTCGGCACGGCGGCAGGGCAGGCGCTGAAATCGGCGATGCGCCAGGCGGCCAATAATCTCGGCAAGCAGTTGGTGCGCGGGTTGATGGGCTCTTTATTGGGCGGCAGCAAGCGCCGCTGAATTGAGGAGAATCGGAGATCAATACAGTGGGAGCGAGCCTGCTGGCGAAAGCGCTGTGTCATTCAACATCAATGTCGTCTGACATGGCCTCTTCGCGAGCAGGCTCGCTCCCACATGGCAATGGTGTGCACGGTCAGGTTTTGCTTTTGGCATGCGCCGCCAGCCGCTCCAGCGCCGCGCGCAATCCCGGATCGCTGATCCCGTCGGCCGTCGACTGAATCGTCTCTGCCGCACTGCTCGACAGATCCATGGTGTGCCCAACCGCCCGATGCTGCACGATCGGCGGGCGTACGCTGAATTTGATCCGCGTCAGGTTGGCGAACTCTTCGAACAGTTGCAGTTGCCGTTGCAGGCGTTTCTGCTGATAGCGCAGGCGCGTCGCCCAGTGACCGTCAGTGACCACCAGCGACAGCTCGCCTTCGCGCCATTTGGCCACCCGGCAATGCTCGCGGGCGGCCGGCTGCAACTGGCTTTCGAGCAGGCGCTGCAAATGCTCCAGGCGCTGGGCATGGCCGAGGATGGCTTTGAGCGGTTTGGCTTCGCGTAGCAGAACGGCGGGTGCTCTGGCCGTAAGAGGGCGAAACGCCATGATCGAACACCTGAAAGTCACAGAGGCGCCATGGTAGCAGAAAGCTGCGGAACCTCTGGGCCATTGCTTTTGTCCCTGATTTGCTCATTAAATCAACGCCTGACTTCTTTCCCCCGACGGGTTGAAGTTGAGCAAAACGCCCCTATTTTAAGTGAGCCCCGTCAAAGCGCAGTGCCAGCATCGTGGAACATCGCCACTTTCCTCACCACCGTTTCCGGGTAGAATGCTCGTTCGCATGCGGCCATGAGGGCTGCACGGGCGACTCACGGGGCCGCCCTCCATCCCTTTAGTGTGGAAGATCCTGCCGATATGTTTGCGCCTTTGTTAAAGAAACTTTTTGGAAGCAAGAACGAGCGTGAAGTCAAACGCATGCTCAAGACGGTGCAGCTCGTCAATGCCTTCGAAGAGCAAATGGTGGCCCTTTCGGACGATCAATTGCGCGCCAAGACCGCCGAGTTCAAGGCCCGTATCGCCAAAGGGGAAACCCTCGACAAGCTGTTGCCTGAAGCCTTCGCCGTAGCCCGCGAGGCCGGCAAGCGTGTGATGGGCATGCGCCACTTCGACGTGCAACTCGTCGGCGGCATGACTCTGCACGAAGGCAAGATTGCCGAAATGCGCACCGGTGAGGGCAAGACCCTCGTGGCCACCCTGGGTGTTTACCTCAACGCACTGTCCGGCAAGGGCGTGCACGTTGTGACCGTGAACGACTACCTGGCCCGCCGTGACGCCAACTGGATGCGTCCGCTGTATGAATTCCTCGGCCTGACTGTCGGCGTCGTGACGCCGTTCCAGCCGCCGGAAGAAAAGCGTGCCGCCTACGCCGCCGACATCACCTACGGCACCAACAACGAATTCGGTTTCGACTACCTGCGCGACAACATGGCGTTCAGCATGGATGAAAAATTCCAGCGCGAACTCAACTTTGCCGTGATCGACGAAGTCGACTCCATCCTCATCGACGAAGCGCGTACTCCGCTGATCATTTCCGGTCAGGCCGAGGACAGCTCCAAGCTGTACATGGAGATCAACAAACTGATCCCGCAGCTGGAACTGCATGTCGAGGAAGTCGAAGGCCAGGTCACCAAGGCCGGTCACTACACCGTTGACGAAAAGACCCGTCAGGTCGAACTCAACGAAGCCGGTCACCAGTTCATCGAAGAAATGCTCACCCGCGTCGGCCTGCTGGCCGAAGGCGAGAGCCTGTACTCGGCGCACAACCTTGGCCTGCTGACCCACGTCTACGCCGGTCTGCGTGCGCACAAGCTGTTCAATCGCAACATTGAATACATCGTGCAGGACGGTCAGGTCGTACTGGTCGACGAACACACCGGTCGTACCATGCCGGGTCGTCGTCTGTCCGAAGGCCTGCACCAGGCCATCGAAGCCAAGGAAGGTCTGAACATTCAGGCCGAGAGCCAGACCCTCGCCTCGACCACTTTCCAGAACTACTTCCGTCTGTACACCAAGCTGTCCGGCATGACCGGTACCGCCGACACCGAAGCGTTCGAATTCCACCAGATCTATGGTCTGGAAGTCATGGTCATTCCGCCGAACAAACCGTTGGCGCGTAAAGACTACAACGACCTGGTGTTCCTCACCGCCGAAGAGAAATACGCGGCGATCGTCGCGGACATCAAGGAAAGCATGGCCGCCGGTCGTCCGGTGCTGGTGGGTACCGCGACCATCGAGACGTCTGAGCACATGTCCGAATTGCTCGTCAAAGAAGGCATCGAACACAAGGTTCTCAACGCCAAGTTCCACGAAAAAGAAGCTGAAATCATCGCTCAGGCCGGTCGTCCGGGTGCGCTGACCATCGCCACCAACATGGCCGGTCGTGGTACCGACATCCTGTTGGGCGGCAACTGGGAAGTGGAAGTCGCTTCGCTGGAGAACCCGACTCCTGAGCAGATCGCGCAGATCAAGGCCGACTGGCAGAAGCGTCACCAGCAAGTGCTGGAGTCCGGCGGCTTGCAGGTAATTGCTTCCGAGCGTCACGAATCGCGCCGTATCGACAACCAGCTGCGTGGCCGTGCCGGTCGTCAGGGCGATGCCGGTTCGAGCCGCTTCTACCTGTCGCTGGAAGACAGCCTGATGCGCATCTTCGCCTCCGACCGCGTGAAGAACTTCATGAAAGCCCTGGGCATGCAGCCGGGCGAAGCGATCGAGCACCGTATGGTGACCAACGCGATCGAGAAGGCGCAGCGCAAGGTTGAAGGCCGCAACTTCGACATCCGTAAGCAACTGCTCGAGTTCGACGACGTCAACAACGAACAGCGTAAAGTGATCTATCACATGCGTAACACGTTGCTGGCCGCTGACAACATCGGTGAAACCATCGCCGATTTCCGTCAGGACGTGCTCAACGCTACCGTCAGTGCGCACATTCCGCCGCAATCGCTGCCAGAGCAGTGGGATGTGGCCGGTCTGGAAGCGTCGATCGAAAGCGATTTCGGCGTGAAACTGCCGATCCAGCAATGGCTCGACGAAGACGATCACCTGTACGAAGAAACCCTGCGCGAGAAGCTCATGACCGAGCTGATGGCGGCGTACAACGAGAAAGAAGACCAGGCCGGTGCCGAGGCGCTGCGCTCGTTCGAGAAGCAGATTGTCCTGCGCGTACTCGACGACCTGTGGAAAGATCACCTGTCGACCATGGATCACCTGCGTCACGGCATTCACTTGCGTGGCTATGCGCAGAAGAACCCGAAGCAGGAATACAAGCGCGAGTCGTTCACACTGTTCTCCGAGCTGCTGGATTCGATCAAGCGCGACTCGATCCGCGTGCTCTCGCATGTTCAGGTTCGTCGCGAAGATCCGGAAGCCGAAGAGCAACGTCTGCGTCAGGAGGCCGAAGCACTGGCGGCGCGCATGCAGTTCGAGCACGCCGAAGCGCCTGGCCTGGATCAGCCGGAAGCGCTGGGTGAAGAGGTCGATGTGGCACTGGCCACCGCCGCTGCCCCGGTTCGCAACGAGCAGAAGCTGGGCCGCAACGAACTGTGCTACTGCGGTTCGGGCAAGAAATACAAGCATTGCCACGGGCAGATCCAGTAAAACCCGTTTCAATCGCTGAACACCCCGCGCCGCGACCGGCTCCTGCCGTCGCGGCGTTTTGCCATTTATCCCACCGTCCTTTCCCGTGGCGGTGCTGACATCATTGAGTAAGGAGCGCATTCATGGCTGTTGGTCTTGGTCCTTTGCCAACGTTGCACCCGGTTGCCGGTTTTGAACTCGGTATCGCCTCGGCCGGCATCAAGCGCCCGGGGCGCAAGGATGTGGTAGTGATGCGCTGTGCTGAAGGTTCGACCGTGGCTGGCGTGTTCACCCTGAACGCGTTCTGCGCCGCACCAGTGATCCTGGCGAAAAAGCGCGTGCACAATGCCGTGCGTTACTTGCTGACCAACACGGGCAATGCCAACGCCGGTACCGGCGAGCCTGGCTTGGCGGCTGCCGAGCGCACCACCGCTAAGTTGGCCGAGCTGACCGGCGTCGATGCCAGCCAGATTCTGCCGTATTCCACTGGCGTGATCGGCGAGCCGCTGCCGGTCGAGAAGATCGAAGGCGCACTGCAAGCCGCGCTGGATGATCTGTCGGAGAACAACTGGGAAGCCGCCGCCACCGGGATCATGACCACCGACACGCTGCCGAAGGGCGCCAGCCGCCAGTTCGAGCATGACGGCGTGACCATCACTGTCACCGGCATCAGCAAAGGCGCCGGCATGATTCGCCCGAACATGGCGACCATGCTGGGTTACATCGCCACCGACGCCAAAGTCTCCCGCGAGGTGCTGCACAACCTGATGCTCGACGGCGCCAACAAGTCGTTCAACCGCATCACCATCGACGGCGACACCTCGACCAACGATTGCTGCATGCTGATCGCTACAGGCAAGGCCGCGCTGCCCGAGATCACCCGCGCTGAAGGCGAGCTGTTCGCCAAGCTGAAGCAAGCGGTGTTCGAAGTGTGCATGGATGTCGCCCAGGCCATCGTGCGTGACGGCGAAGGCGCGACCAAATTCGTTACCGTTGAAGTGAATGGCGGCGGCAATCATCAGGAATGCCTGGACGTCGGTTACACCGTGGCCCACTCGCCGCTGATCAAGACCGCGCTGTTCGCCTCTGACCCGAACTGGGGCCGTATCCTCGCTGCCGTGGGCCGTGCCGGCGTGCCGGATCTGGACGTGAGCAAGATCGACGTGTTCCTCGGCGACGTGTGCATCGCCAGCCGTGGCGCCCGCGCCGCGACCTACACTGAAGCCCAGGGCTCGGCGGTGATGCAGCAGGAAGAAATCACCATCCGCATCGAACTGGGCCGCGGCGATTGCAGCGAAACCATCTGGACCACCGACCTGTCGCATGAGTACGTGAAGATCAACGCTGAATACCGTACTTGATTCAAGGTGTGGGAGTGGGCTGCCGGCCTCTTCGCGGGCAAGCCCGCTCCCACAGTGATTGCGGTCGTTCACAAATGCCGTGTACACCACCAAAACCTGTGGGAGCGGGCTTGCCCGCGATGACGGACGACCAGACGCCAGACATTCTGGATTGTTTCCCTGACGAAAAGGCGCCACACCATGTCCCTGCACCTGATCATCGGCGACAAACTGCTTTCCTCCTGGTCCCTGCGTGCGGCACTGGCGCTGGACCTGACCGGCGCACCCTACAGCGAAGAGCTGATCAAGCTCGGCAAACCCGACACCCGCGAGCGCCTGCTCAAGCACTCGCCGACCGGCAAGGTGCCGCTGCTGCATACCACCCGTGGCACCATCGCCGATTCGCTGGCCATTGCTGAGTACCTCGCTGAGCAGTTTCCGTCCGAGCAACTCTGGCCGAGCGATACCTTTGCCCGCGCGCAGGCCCGCTCGGCCTGCGCACAAATGCACAGCGGCTTCTTCGCCATGCGTAACCACATGCCGTTCAACCTGAGCCAGGACGCACCGCTGAACCCGGTGCCGCCAGAAGTGAAGGTCGATATCGAACGCATGCTCGCGCTGTGGGCCGAATGCCGCGCGGTAGCGACGGAAGAGGGGCCGTACCTGTTCGGTCGTGTCAGCCTTGCCGATGCCTTTTTCGCGCCGATCGCCGTGCGCTTGCGCACCTATCAGGTGAAGCTGCCGGCGGTCGACGAAGCCTATGTTGAAACCATCTACCAATGGCCCGCCTTCAAAGCGTGGCAAAAGGCTGGACTGGAGGAATTGAACCCGTGAAACGCGTCCACGTCGCCGCTGCCGTCATTCGTGACGGCGCCGGCAAAATCCTTATCGCCCGCCGTGCCGACACCCAGCATCAAGGCGGCTTGTGGGAATTTCCCGGTGGCAAGGTCGAGGCTGACGAATCGGTCGAGTCGGCACTGGCTCGCGAGCTGCACGAAGAGCTGGGCATCGTCGTTGACGCTGCCCGGCCGCTGATCAAGGTTCGCCACGATTACCCGGACAAACAGGTCTTGCTGGATGTCTGGGAAGTCTCGGCGTTCAGTGGCGAACCCCACGGCGCTGAAGGCCAGCCACTGGCCTGGGTCACTGCCAGGGAATTGATCGGCTATGAGTTTCCGGCGGCCAATCAGCCGATCGTCGCGGCGGCGCGCTTGCCTGCCGAATACTTGATCACTCCCGAAGATCTGGAGGGCCCGGCCTTGTTGCGCGGCATCCAGAAGGCGATTGCCGGAGGCATCAAACTGATCCAGCTGCGCGCACCCAACGGCTACGACCCGAAATACCGGGATCTGGCGGTGGATGCGGTGGGCCTGTGCGCCGGCAAGGCGCAGTTGATGATCAAAGGGCCTTTCGAATGGCTCGGCGATTTCCCGTCTGCCGGATGGCACATCACCGCTGCCCAACTGCGTAAATACGCAGCGGCAGGACGTCCGTTGCCGGCCGAGCGCTGGCTCGCGGCGTCCTGCCATGACGCCGAAGAACTGGCGCTGGCCGAGCAGATGGGCGTTGATTTCGTCACTCTGTCGCCGGTGCAGCCGACGCTGACGCACCCGGATGCGCAGCCGTTGGGGTGGGAGCGAGCACAGGCGTTGATTGACGGTTTCAGTAAACCGGTGTTTCTGCTCGGTGGAGTAGGGCCGGCGGAACGCGAGAAGGCTTGGGGTACTGGGGCTCAGGGTGTCGCGGGGATTCGGGCGTTCTGGCCTGATCCAGTGTAAGAGCTACCGACCTCTTCGCGAGCAGGCTCGCTCCCACAGTGGATTGCATTTCTCCAGTCAGAATGCAGTCAAATGTGGGAGCGAGCCTGCTCGCGAAGGCGCCCTGACAGGCGCTACTTTCCTTCAGGTTTCGCCGCCGGCTGCCACAAAATCTCCGCCACCCCCTGCCGCCGCGCAATCAACCGCGCCACAACAAACAGCAAATCCGACAACCGATTGATATACGCCAGGCCAACCCCGGCCAACGGCTCCAGCGCATTCAAATGCTGACAGCGCCGCTCGGCACTGCGCGCCAGACTGCGGCAGACATGTGCCTGCGCAATCAACATCGAACCACCCGGCAAGATGAAGTTTTCCAGCGGCCCCAGCTCTTCATTCCACACATCAATCGCCGCTTCCAAACGCTCGATTTCGGCCTCGTTCAACGCCTGATATTCAGGCATCGCCAGTTCTCCACCGAGGTCGAACAGGCGATGCTGACAAGGCGCCAACACTTCGATGATTTCATTCAGCGCCGGATGCACTTCGCGCTCGGCGAGCAAACCGGCCAGCAGCACGCCGACCTGACTGTTCAGCGTATCGACCTCGCCGATCGCCTCGATGCGCGGGTGATCCTTGGGGACGCGACGGCCGTCACCGAGGCCTGTTTCGCCTTTGTCGCCGGTGCGGGTGTAGATCTTCGACAAGCGAAAGCCCATGGGTTACCTCGGTAGTGAATTGGTTTCGGTGGTCAATGGCGCAGGCTGCACCAGCGGCAGACGCAGAGTGAAGCAAGTGCCCTGGCCGGGCGCCGACTGCACTTCCATCTGGCCTTTGTGATTGTTGGTGATGATGAAGTACGACACCGACAGACCAAGCCCCGTGCCCTGGCCGATTTCCTTGGTGGTAAAGAACGGCTCGAAAGTGCGCTTGCGCACGTTCTCGCTCATGCCGATGCCGTTGTCCTCGACCTGAATCTCGGCCCACGGCGGATTGAGTCTGGTGCGCAAAATGATCCGGCCCGGCTCGCTGTCGTCTTCGCGCTGATGAATCGCCTGCGCGGCATTTTTCAACAGATTGAGCAGCACCTGTTCCAGTTCGTTGGCGGTGCCCGGCACTGGACCCAGGGCCGGGTCGAACTGGCGGATGATCGCCTGGCCCTTGAAGTCGAAACCGATGGCCAGATCGAAGTCGTTACCGGCGATTTCCACGGCTTGATCGATCAGCGCCGGCAGATCGCACGGCGCCATTTGCCGGGTGCTGCGGCGGCTGAAGCTGAGCATGTGCGTGACGATTTTCGCCGCGCGGGCGCCGGCCTGTTGAATGCCGTCGAGCAGTTGCGGGACTTCGCGGCCTTGCAGGTAGCGGTTCACCGTGTCCAGTTCGATGCCCAGTTGTTCGGCAGTCTCGATGTTCTTCGGCAGATCCGCCGACAGACGCCGACGAATGTTCTGCACGTTGTGCAGGATCGCGCCGAGCGGGTTGTTGATTTCGTGGGCCATGCCGGCCGCGAGGCCACCGACCGAGAGCATCTTCTCCGACTGCACCATCATTTCTTCCAGCGACAGACGCTGGGTGATGTCATCGATACGGATCACCACGCCACGCCCGGCACCGCCCATCAGCGGATAAAACGTCAGCGCATAATGCTTGGGTTCATCGTCCTTGAACCAGGTTACCCGGTCGACTTTGGCCACGGTGTGCTGTTCGACGGTGGCCTTGAGCTGCGGCAAAAACGGCTTGAGCGGTTCGAAGGCGAGGAAGATCGGCTGGTTCAGCGCCTCGTCCAGGCGTGTCCCGGAAAGTGCGCTGGCCTCCTGGTTCCACTGGGTGACGTAGAGCTGTTCATCGAGAGCGATCAGCGCCGAGGGCATCGAGTCGATGATGCTGTTGAGATAATTCTGGAAGCCGGTGAGCTTCTTTTCGATCTTGCTGCGCACCTGGACTTCCAGCTCCAGTTTGCGGTTGGTATGGCGGGTTTCCTCGGCCAGCCCTTGCGCCTGATCGTAGGCGGCCTGCGAGTCGTCGCGGGCGCGTTTGAGTTGCTGCTCACGGGCTTCGATGCGCGAAAGCATGGTGTTGAACGCCTCGGCCAGACTGCCGATTTCGTCGTGATTGCCGCGTGCAGCGCGCAAGGCGTAGTTCTCTTCGCGGGTGACCTGCCGGGACAATTCCTCCAGCTGATGAATCGGCCGGGTAATCAGACGTTTGATCTGCCGGGCAATCACCAGCCACAGCAGTACGCTGAAGATCAGGATGCCGAGGCTGGCGGTCAGAGTGCCGGTGTAGAACGCCATCGGCAGTTCGCTGCTGGCGACCAGCAACAGATGCCCCGGCGCGGCACCGGGGCGGGGCAGGGTGATCAGTTGATTGCTGCGAAACTCGGTGAGTTGCCAGGCTTCGACATGGCGGTAGCGCTCGGGGAGGCTGAGTTTTTCGCCGCGCTGCACTTGCGCCAGGCGTTCGCCCTTGCCGTCGTACAGGGCGGCGGCGCGCAGCGGTGAATAACTGTCGAGCTCCTTGAGCAGGCGCTCGGCGCTGCGCGGCGACTCCAGCGCATCGCTGACCAGACTCGGATTGGCGATCAGCCGGCCGATGGTCTGCAAGGCCTGTGGTGCCATGCTTTCCTGGGAAATGTAGTAGGCGGCGCTGATAAAGGTCAGGTTGGCGACCAGCAGAACCGTGGTCAACAACACCAGCAGGGCGGCCAGCAGTTTCTGGCCGACCGGCAGGTTTTCAAGGCGCTGGCGCAATGGCATCAGGTTTATCGCAGCAGGGGAACAAGTCGTCAGCCTAGCGGCTGCTCAGTCGCTGGGCAATCCACGCTTGTGCAGATGAGCGATCAGGCGTTGCTGCAACTGCTGCAGATGCGGCAGATGCAACTGATGGCGCTCGGCAACTTTGCAGGCGCGGCCCAACAGATAGCTGATCTCGGTGCGGCGCTGGTTGGCGACGTCCTGATACATCGAAGAGTAATTGGCGGCGGTGGCGTGGATCACGCGTTCGACTTCCGCTTGCAGATTGTCCGCCGCAGCGGGTTGGCCGCAGCGTTCGAGCAGTTCGGTCAATTCGGCACAGAGTGTGGCAACTTCGCAGTGATGCTCGCTCAGCCCGCCGTTGCGGCAATCGTGGAGCACGGTCAGCGGGTTGATCGCGCAGTTCAGCGCCAGTTTGCGCCACAGTCGGGTGAGGATGTCAGCGCTCCATTCATGGGGAATGTTCGCCGCTTGCAGATCGTCCAGCCAGACCGGCGCCAGCGGATTTGCCGCATCGCCCAGCCAGTTGAAACCGTGACCGGCAAACACCACGCGCCAATCGCCATCGCGGAACGCGCCCTCGGTGCTGGACGCGCTGATGCAGCGCGCTTGCGGTACCCGCGCGGCCACGGCGTCCTGACTGCCAAGGCCGTTTTGCAGGAGGATCAGTTCGGCGTCCGGAGCGAGGCGTGAAGCGAGGCGGGCGACGGCCTCTTCGGCGTCATAGGCCTTGCACGCGACCAGTAAACGGCGAATTGGCTCGGGGCTGTCCGGGGTTTCGCCGGGAACTGCATAGGTATGAGCTTGTCCGTTTTCTACCAGGGTCAAGCCGCCCACTGCCTCGTAGCTGTGCAAGCGCGCGGCATCGCGCAGGATCAGTTGCACAGGCAAGCCGGCCCGGGCCAGACGTGTCGCCCAGAGTGTGCCGAGGCTGCCGGCGCCGAGTACATGCCAGGTGGTCGACATCAGTTTTTTGCTCGATTGCTTGCAGGCATGTGCGGCTCGCCGTATCGGTAGGAAAAGACCCGTTATAATGAGCCCGATTTTAACCGCAAGCCAAGCGCGCTCCATCCACATCGAGCGCGCCTTTTTATTGGAGAGATTACATGCCGTCGTTCGACGTGGTATCCGAACTGGACAAACACGAACTCACCAACGCGGTCGAGAACGCCGTGAAGGAACTCGATCGTCGTTATGACCTGAAAGGCAAGGGCAGCTTCGAGTTCAAGGAAAAAGACCTGACCGTCAGCCTCACCGCCGAAGCTGCTTTCCAGCTCGAAGCGATGATCGAAATCCTCAAGCTGGCGCTGACCAAGCGCAAGATCGACGTGCAGTGCCTTGAGGTCAAGGATGCTTACGCTTCGGGCAAACTGATGAAGCAGGACGCCATCCTCAAGGAAGGCATCGACAAAGAGCTGGCAAAGAAAATCGTCGGCCACATCAAGGAAGCCAAGCTCAAGGTCCAGGCCGCCATTCAGGGCGAGCAGGTGCGTGTCACCGGCAAGAAGCGCGACGATTTGCAGGAAGCCATCGCGGCCCTGCGTGCCAGGGAATTCGGCATGCCGCTGCAGTTCAACAACTTCCGCGACTAAGCTTGGTCTGAAGGCTATGTGGGAGCGAGCCTGCTCGCGAATGCGGTGTTTCATTCAGCGAAAAGTTGACTGACACGCCGCATTCGCGAGCAGGCTCGCTCCCACAGTTGTTTTGAATACACCCCGGGAAGCCGGAAATCAGGAGATAGAACATGGATTTGAATGCGGAAGTGGACCACCTGGTCAAGGCGTCCCAGGCGTGGATCCCGATGATCATGGAATACGGCAGCCGCGTACTGCTGGCAGTGATTACCCTGGCGATCGGCTGGTGGCTGATCAACAAGGTCACGCAAAAACTCGGCGGTCTGCTGGCCCTGCGCAATGCCGACCTCGCGCTGCAAGGCTTTATCAGCAGCCTGGCCAACATCATTCTCAAGGTGCTGCTGATTGTCAGCGTCGCGTCGATGATCGGCGTCGAAACCACCTCGTTCGTCGCGGCTATCGGTGCTGCGGGTCTGGCGATCGGTCTGGCCTTGCAGGGCAGCCTGGCGAACTTCGCTGGCGGCGTGCTGATTCTGCTGTTCCGCCCGTTCCGTATCGGTGACTGGATCGAAGCCCAAGGTGTAGCGGGTACCGTCGACAGCATCCAGATTTTCCACACCGTGCTGCGTACCGGCGACAACAAGACCATCATCCTGCCCAACGGCAACCTGTCGAACGGCATCATCACCAACACCAACCGCCAGCCAACCCGCAAAGTCGTGTTCGATGTGGGCGTGGATTACGAAGCGGATCTGCAGAAGGCCCGTCAGGTATTGCTGGATCTGGCCAAGGATCCCCGCGTCATGCAGGACCCCGAGCCACAGGCAGTGATTTCGACATTGGGCGACAGTTCGATCACGGTTTCCCTGCGTGTCTGGGTTAAAACTGCGGATTATTGGGATGTGATGTTCATGTTCAATGAACAGGCGCGGGATCGTTTGAAGGCTGCCGGGATTGATATTCCGTTTCCACAGCGGGTTATACGCGTAGTGCAGGAATCTGCCACGCAGTAAGCGTCTTTGAAGTTGGCTTGGCAGTCAGCAACTAATATAAAACCCGAGCAGTGTGCACACTCTCGGGTTTTTTATCGGCGCGATAAAACTATGCTGGCTAATAAGTAGCTGGCTAATGTTTTTTCTGTTTGATCAGTTATTCATCCATAAAAAAACCGCCCTCCTGATTCAGGAGGGCGGTTTTGTTAGAGCAAAGCTCTACAGTACGTCAGCTTCGCAACCTTATTACAGGATGCTCAGTGGATATTCAACGATCAAACGCAGGTCGTTGTTATCACCACCGTTGTAAGAAGTGTTGGAGCGATACCAGGCGCTACGCAGGCGGAAAGACAAGTCTTTCGCTGGACCGTTTTGCATAACGTATTTGGATTCGAAGTCCAGTTCGTGCTCTTTGCCCTCTTCAGCGCCGGTGCTGATGTTGTCACCTTTGATGTAACGGGTCATGAAGCTCAGACCAGGTACGCCGAAGGTAGCCATGTTCAGGTCATAACGGCCCTGCCACGAACGCTCGTCTGCACCGTTGAAGTCAGAGTACTGCACGGAGTTGGCGAGGAAGATCGTGCCGCCGCCGTCCACGCCGTACACGTAACCGGTGTCACCGCTGGAGCGCTGGTGGGCGAGGGTGAATTTGTGCGCGCCGATGCTGTAAGCAGCGCTAAGGGACCAGATGCGGTTGTCGATGTCGCCGGACAGGTCTTGACCCTGGCTCTTGCTCTTGTACCCGTTGAAATCGAAGTTCAGCGACTGTTCGTCGTTGATCGGCAGGGTGTAGTTCAGATTGACGTATTGCTTCTTGAAGTGGTCTTCCACGTCGGATGCTGCAACACCGGCGACAAAACTGTCGGTGAACTGATAGGTAGCACCGGCGATGTCAGCGGATTTCAGGCCACCTTCAACGATGGAGTCACGACCCATCTGGCTTTGCGCGCTCAGCGCGGTAAAGCGACCTGCGCTCAGTTCCAGGCCCGGGATCTCTTTGGATACGAGCATGGTGCCGGTAGCGGTCTCAGGCAGCAAGCGGCTGTCGTCGGTGGAAAAAACCGGGCTGGCGACAAACTGGTTACCGTATTTCAGGACAGTGTCGGAAAGACGGAACTTGACTGCTCCACCGCTTTTCGACTGAGTGTCTTCAGCTCTGCCGTCGCTATCGGGAGCGAACAGACCGTTGCCAGTGCGGCCGCGTCCAGTGTCCAGCTTGATGGAGCCAAGACCGAAAGCATCTACACCTACACCGATGGTGCCTTGGGTGAAGCCGGACTCGTAAATGGCATGCATGCCAATACCGGTTTCTTCCCGATAGCCCTGGCGCTCACCCGACGGGCTGCTTTTCAGGTTTTCGTTCTTGAAATCACGGTTCATATACAGCATGCGAGTCTTGACGCTGAAGCTGCTGTCTTCAACAAAACCTTTCGATTCATCTTGAGAAGACGCCATTGCGAACTGCGAGGTGCCTGCTGCAACAGCCAGGGCGATCATGCTCCACTTCATCACGCGCATCGTGATTTGCTCCTTTGGTTTTTAGAAGAGTACTGCCGTCCCACCTGTTTTATTATCTGGGCGGCTCTTTCTTTTTGTGTCGGCGCAAACTTATATCACGCCGACATTGTTGGCGATACTTGCGAAATCAACCTTTCAGCTTCTTTACGGCGTTGTCGCAAAAGGAGCGCTGGATGTCGCAAATTCACAGTACCGATGCAGCCGGACTGACAACTTTATCGCTGTTTCCGGGCCTTTTTTGCATCGCTAAAAAAGAGTCCCTGGCAAAACACTTGAATCTCCATCGGGCAACCCTGCCACTGTTTTTATTGGCTTCAAGCGACCACTTCCAGTGGTGCGCTTATAGTCCATACGGTTACTAATGCAACAAGCGTGCACAAACCGCGAAAACGCTGCGGTTATTTTTCTATGGGCCGCTCGCAGATGTGAAAACCGTGTGAAAACGGGGCTCCGGAGCCTTTTTTGCTGCGGGCTTGACGAGGTTCTCCCAATGGTGTTGCAGCGTACCCAGGGTGCGCAGGACAGCAAAAAACGTTACCGGTTCACCCCTTACTGAGTATTTAGCGGATGCCCGACCCAGTGAGCGTAGTCGTGTTGTGCAGTTTTGGTGCAAAAAAATCATGAATCCAGCCTTGGGCAATCTGGCGGCGACTGACCTGAGGTACGGCAGATCAAGGATTTTCGTGCAGCTCTTCACGTCAAGGCTCATGTCGGGGCCCGTGTTGGTGCGCGGCCGGGATAAATGTTTCATGTCGGAGCGCCTGACGATTTACTGCTGGCAGCGGCGTGAAGCTCGCTGCATTCGCAGGTATGCTGCCGTTCTGTCGCTTGGCGCGCTGCTTCGAATGGGCCGCCGCTAAGCTGAGTTAGAGGATCAGCGGGAGTGCTCACAGTGTTTGCTTTGGATTCACGACTTCAACAGGACGCCCTGGTCATCGGCGACTTTCCGTTGTGCCGGCTGTTGCTGTCCAACGACAGCAATTACCCTTGGTTCATCCTGGTACCTCGTCGCGAGGATATAAGCGAGTTGTTTCAGTTGGATGTCGCCGATCAGCAGCAACTGTGGCAGGAAACCACCACCCTTGCCGAGTTACTCAAGGATTCGTTCGACGCCGACAAGCTGAACGTGGCAACCCTGGGTAACGTTGTCAGCCAGTTACATATGCATGTGATCGTGCGTAAGCGTGACGATGTCGCCTGGCCGGCTCCGGTCTGGGGCAGGCACCCGGCCAAGCCGTACAGCGCGGAACAGGTAGCAGCCATTCGCGAGCGCTTGCGTCTGGTGCTGACCGATGAATTCACTTTTTTGGAGGGCTGAGTCATGAGCCTTGAGGGACGCGTAACCGATCTGGAAAGCCGTCTGGCCTTTCAGGATGACACCATTCAGGCTTTGAACGATGTGCTGGTGGCCCAGCAGAAAGTCATCGAGCGCCTGCAATTGCAGATGGAAGCGCTGATCAAGCGTCACGAAGAAATGGTCGGGCAGTTCGGTGCTTTTGAGGAAGATGCACCGCCGCCGCATTATTGAGCCATTCGGCAGGCATAAAAAAACCGCGAACAGTCAGGCTGCTCGCGGTTTTTTTGCTTTGGATCAGCGACGCGGCAGGGCGGCGATCACGTCCTCGGCTTGCAGGCCCTTGTCGCGGTTCATTACCGAGAACTCGACGCGCTGGCCTTCGACCAGGACGCGGTGGCCTTCGCCACGAATGGCGCGAAAGTGCACGAAAATATCATCGCCGGAATCCCGGGAGATAAACCCGAAACCCTTGGAAGTGTTGAACCACTTCACGGTGCCGGTATCGCGATTGCTCATGTCATAGGTAGTCGGCGCAGCGGCCGGTGACGATTTGTAGAAGCTCACGGCCAGATGCAGCAGCACGGCAACCAGGGCGATCACCAGGCTGAACAACACCGCCGGCTGGCCAGCGATGACCGGCATCGGCGCGATCAGGGTCAAAGTTTGCAGGACGACAGTCAGTACCAGAAGGGCGCTGACCAGATTTTGCAGATGCTGCCGCGGGCCTTTGTTCCAGTAAGGAATCACTGGAGCGATGACCAGGTTCAGCAGGCCGAAAAAGGCCAGGTAAAGTGCATCGGGCTGTTGCAGGTAAGGAACGGCTTCGGCTTTCAGGCTGGGTATGAACGACAGCAGCAAGGCTGCTGCGCCCATTAGCAGGTGGACGATTTTCAACATTTTGATTGGCTCACGTTATGACGGCTCACAAGGAAGAGCTGAAGGCGCACGGTTCGCTTCAGGACAAAATAAGAGGCGGTGGACACGTACACGGCATCAGCCTATGCGCAACACCCCGGAAAATAGGGCATGGCGACACACTGCCTATTTAACAGCAAAGCCTGCGGCTACTCAAATCAGCCCGGCCAGCGGCAGAGAAACGGTCGATTTGTCGCAGTCTGACCACGGATTCATAGCTGCGAGCCGGCTCTTGCCTTGCTACAGTGGGACCGAACCTGCTGGATGAATTCAATCACTGTTAGGGGGCAAGCATGGCAATTGATATCGGTATCAGTGAAGAAGACCGCAAATCCATCGTCGAAGGGCTGTCGCGACTGCTGTCGGACACCTACGTGCTGTATCTGAAAACCCATAACTTCCACTGGAACGTCACCGGCCCGATGTTTCGCACGTTGCACCTGATGTTCGAAGAGCAATACAACGAGCTGGCGCTGGCCGTCGATTCGATCGCCGAGCGTATCCGTGCGTTGGGCTTCCCGGCGCCGGGTGCCTACGCGACCTACGCGCGTCTTTCTTCTATTAAAGAAGAAGTCGGTGTGCCGAGCGCCGAAGACATGATCAAGCAATTGGTCGAAGGCCAGGAAGCGGTGACTCGTACCGCGCGCGGTATCTTCCCGCTGCTGGAAAAGGTCAGCGACGAGCCCACCGCTGACCTGCTGACCCAGCGCATGCAAGTGCACGAAAAAACTGCGTGGATGTTGCGCGCGCTGCTCGAGGAATGACCCGGCCGCTGCGGACGGCGTGAGGTCGTCCGCATGCTCTCCAGACTCTTACCGTTGTCGTTGGCTTGTCCTACGAGGCTGGTCAACAAGTCGTATGGCGCGAACTTTGTCACTGGGTTTTTATGAAGGCGCAGGATGTTGCCTTATAAATCAGCAGTCATGGCAAAGGAGTGTCAACGCTATGGTAGAAGGAGACAGGCGAAGCGGCAGGATGTCGGCTTCGCGGCACATAATAAAGGTCGATCCGTTTGTCAGCGAGTTCGACATGAACCTGATCCGGCCGCTGTCGCGATCGATTCGCCTCAATGGTTTTGCGACCTGCCTGCGACTCGAGCAGGTCTACTGGAACATCCTCGGCGGCATGGCCGAGGACAATCATTGCTCGATCAGCACACTGCTATCCCACGTTGATCGTGAGGTGCATCTGCGTTACGGCGGAGTGAAGAATTTCAGTGCGCTGGTGCGGGTGGTTTGCGTCATGAACGGGATCAAAGATCTCGCACCCGCAGTTTCACGCTGAAACGGCGGTTGCAACGAGGTTGCGGGCCGTGCAGCGTTACGGCTGCACAGCCCGCATTTAATCGATATAATCCCGCGCTTTCGCCGCAAAGCCCTGCGCGCGGCAGCAATCTGATCGCCGAGACACCTCCATGCCAATGTACGATTACCTATGTGCTTCCTGTGGTCATCAGTTGGAAGCCATTCAGAAGATCAGCGACGCACCGTTGGTCGATTGCCCTGCCTGCCAGGCGCCCGAACTGAAGAAGCAGCTGTCCATGCCGGGTTTTCGCCTCAGCGGCAACGGTTGGTACGAGACCGACTTCAAGACCGGAGCCAAGAAGAATCTGGCCGGTGGCGACAAAGCTGACTAGGGTTCCAACCCTGAACGAACGACACGCGTGAGTTTCCGCCTTGCTTGATGGCGGCGGGATCTCCACCGAATTTCGAATTACGAGAAGCGAACCACACCATGATGCGCAGCCACTATTGCGGCCAACTGAACGAAAGCCTGGAAGGCCAGGAAATTACCCTTTGCGGATGGGTTCACCGTCGCCGCGACCACGGCGGGGTGATTTTCCTCGACATCCGTGATCGTGATGGTCTGGCCCAGGTGGTGTTCGACCCGGATCGCGCCGAGAGCTTCGCCGCTGCCGATCGCGTGCGCAGCGAATACGTCGTGAAGATCACCGGCAAGGTGCGTCTGCGTCCGGCCGGCGCGACCAATGCCAACATGGCCTCGGGCATGATCGAAGTGCTGGGTTATGAACTGGAAGTGCTGAACGAGTCGGAAACCCCGCCGTTCCCGCTCAACGAGTTCTCCGACGTTGGCGAAGAAACCCGCCTGCGCTATCGCTTCCTCGACCTGCGTCGTCCGGAAATGGCCGAGAAGCTGCGTCTGCGTTCGCGCATGACCACCAGCATCCGCCGCTTCCTCGACGAGAACGGCTTCCTCGACGTCGAAACGCCGATCCTGACCCGTGCCACCCCGGAAGGTGCGCGTGACTATCTGGTGCCGAGCCGCACCCACGCCGGTTCGTTCTTCGCCCTGCCGCAATCGCCGCAGCTGTTCAAGCAGCTGCTGATGGTCGCCGGCTTCGACCGTTACTACCAGATCGCCAAATGCTTCCGTGACGAAGACCTGCGTGCCGACCGTCAGCCGGAATTCACCCAGATCGATATCGAGACCAGCTTCCTCGATGAAAAAGAGATCATGGGCCTGACCGAGCAGATGATCCGCAACCTGTTCAAGGAAGTGCTGGATCTGGAATTCGGCGAATTCCCGCACATGACCTTCGAAGAGGCCATGCGCCGCTATGGTTCGGACAAGCCGGACCTGCGTATTCCGCTGGAACTGGTCGACGTTGCCGACCAGCTCAAAGAAGTCGACTTCAAGGTATTCAGCGGCCCGGCCAACGATCCGAAGTGCCGTATCGCCGCACTGCGCGTTCCAGGCGGGGCGAGCATGCCGCGCAAGCAGATCGACGATTACACCAAGTTTGTCGGCATCTACGGTGCCAAGGGCCTGGCGTACATCAAGGTCAACGAGCGCGCGGCCGGTGTTGAAGGTCTGCAATCGCCGATCGTGAAGAACATCCCGGAAGACAAGCTCAACGTGATCCTCGATCGCGTTGGCGCAGTCGATGGCGATATCGTGTTCTTCGGTGCCGACAAGGCCAAGATCGTCAGCGAAGCCCTGGGCGCGCTGCGTATCAAGCTCGGTCACGACCTGAAGCTGCTGACCTGCGAGTGGGCGCCAATGTGGGTCGTCGACTTCCCGATGTTCGAAGAGAACGACGACGGCAGCTTCTCGGCGCTGCACCACCCGTTCACCGCGCCGAAGTGCACCCCGCAGGAGCTCGAAGCCAACCCGGCCGGCGCACTGTCCCGTGCGTACGACATGGTGTTGAACGGCACCGAACTGGGCGGCGGTTCGATCCGTATCCATCGCAAGGAAATGCAGCAAGCGGTATTCCGCCTGCTGGGCATCAACGAAGCGGAACAGGAAGAGAAGTTCGGCTTCCTGCTCGACGCGCTGAAGTACGGTGCACCGCCGCACGGTGGTCTGGCCTTCGGTCTGGACCGTCTGGTGATGCTGATGACCGGCGCCCAGTCGATCCGTGAAGTGATCGCCTTCCCGAAAACCCAGAGTGCTGCCGACGTGATGACGCAGGCTCCGGGCGTAGTGGATGCCAAGGCATTGCGCGAGCTGCACATTCGCCTGCGCGAAACGCCAAAGGCTGAGTAAGACGGGCCTGAAGGCGCATCTTCGGATGCGCCTTTTTTCTTTCTCAGGTCGAATTTTTCAATTGCCGGCCGCTGCCTCGGCGGGGCGGGCAAGGTTTCAAAGAGCATTCGGAGCAAGTTATGGCAGGTCATTCCAAGTGGGCAAACATCAAGCACCGCAAAGAACGTCAGGATGCCAAGAGGGGCAAGATCTTCACAAAGTGGATCCGTGAACTGACCGTTGCGGCCCGTCAGGGTGGCGGTGATCCGGGTTCCAACCCGCGTCTGCGTCTGGCTCTGGACAAGGCGTTGAGCGCGAACATGAGTCGCGACATCATCGACCGTGCCGTCGCGCGCGGTGCCGGCGCCACTGAAGCGGACAACGTTGAAGAACTGACCTACGAAGGTTACGGCCCGGGCGGTGTGGCGGTGATGGTCGAGTGCATGACCGACAACCGCAACCGCACTGCGGCGGCTGTGCGTCACGCGTTCAGCAAGTGTGGCGGCAACCTCGGCACCGATGGTTCGGTGGCGTATCTGTTCGAGCGCAAGGGCCAGATCAGCTTCGCTCCGGGCGTCGATGAAGACGCACTGACCGAAGCGGCACTGGAAGCCGATGCCGATGACGTGGTCACCCACGAAGACGGTTCGATCGACGTGTTCACCTCGTTCACCGGTTTCTATGCGGTGCGCAACGCGCTGGAAGCGGCCGGGTTCAAGGGCGATGATGCGGAAATCGTCATGCAGCCGACCACGAGCGCCGAGCTGGATCTGGAAGGTGCGGAGAAAGTGCTCAAGCTGATCGACATGCTTGAGGACCTGGATGACGTGCAGAACGTCTACTCCAACGCGGACATCCCGGAAGACGTCGCCGCTCAGCTTGGCTGATGTAAATAGAAAGGTCGCAGTTTTTTGCTGGCTCTACACTTCTTCTGTAGGAGCTGCCGAAGGCTGCGATCTTTTGATCTTTTAAAAACACAAAGATCGCAGCCTTCGGCAGCTCCTACATGTACCCTCAGCTTTCGCATCATTTTCTGCAGGCGTTATGACTCTAATCCTTGGTATCGACCCCGGTTCGCGCATCACCGGTTACGGGATCGTTCGCGATACCGGGCGGGGTGGCTGCATCTATGTGGCCTCGGGCTGCATTCGCACCGGTTCCGGCGAGCTGCATGAGCGTCTGCAGATCGTCTATCGCGGCGTGCGCGAAATCATCAAGACCTACGGCCCGGTGACCATGGGCATCGAAAAGGTGTTCATGGCGAAAAACGCCGACTCGGCGCTGAAGCTCGGACAGGCGCGGGGCGCTGCGATTGTCGCCGGCGCCGAAGAGTGTCTGGAAATCGCCGAGTACACCGCCACGCAAGTCAAACAGGCGGTGGTCGGCACCGGTGCGGCCAATAAGGAGCAGGTGCAGATGATGGTCATGCACATGCTCAAGTTGACCAGCAAGCCGCAGATCGACGCCTCCGACGCTCTCGCGATTGCCATTTGCCATGCGCACACGCGCTCCAGCCTGCTGCCGCACGGTCTGGGAACCGCACGCAGTCGTGGCGGGCGCCTGCGTCTCTGATAGCATCAGCATCAATTTTCCTGAAAGTGGCTTCGCGGTGCCTGTGTTGCCGGCGCGCAAGCCACCTTCAATCGTCGCCAGCCCACGGCTGGCCAGCGCTCAAGGATTCAAAACGTGATTGGACGCTTGCGCGGCACCCTGGCTGAAAAACAGCCGCCGCACCTGATTCTCGATGTCAATGGCCTTGGCTATGAGGTGGAAGTGCCCATGACCACCCTTTATCGTCTGCCGTCGGTCGGCGAACCGCTGACCCTGCACACCCATTTGGTCGTACGCGAAGATGCGCAATTGCTCTATGGTTTTGCCGGCAAGCGTGAGCGAGACTTCTTTCGCGAGCTGATCCGTCTCAACGGCGTCGGACCGAAACTGGCGCTGGCGTTGATGTCGAGCCTGGAAGTCGACGAGCTGGTGCGCTGCGTGCAGTCTCAGGACACTTCGGCGCTGACCAAGGTGCCGGGGGTTGGCAAGAAAACCGCCGAGCGTTTGCTGGTGGAATTGAAAGATCGCTTCAAGGCCTGGGAAACTTCGCCGGCGATGTTCGCGCTGGTGCCGAATCAGCCGGACGGCCCGGCGCCGGTCAACAGTGCCGAGACCGATGCGGTCAGCGCGTTGATCTCGCTGGGCTACAAGCCGCAGGAAGCGAGCAAGGCGATTTCCGCGATCAAAGACAAGAACCTGAGCAGCGAAGACCTGATCCGCCGCGCTCTGAAGGGAATGATTTAAGTGATTGAAGCTGATCGTCTGATCGCCGCCGCGCACAGCCCGCGCGAGCGCGAAGAAGTCCAGGATCGGGCCATCCGCCCGGTCAGTCTGGCCGACTACATTGGCCAGCCGACCGTGCGCGAGCAGATGGAGCTGTTTATCCAGGCTGCCCGTGGCCGCAGCGAGTCCCTCGATCACACCCTGATCTTCGGCCCGCCGGGGCTGGGCAAGACCACGCTGGCGAACATCATTGCCCAGGAAATGGGCGTGTCGATCAAGAGCACCTCCGGGCCAGTGCTGGAACGCCCGGGTGATCTGGCCGCGTTGCTGACCAATCTTGAGCCGCACGATGTGTTGTTCATCGACGAAATCCATCGTCTGTCGCCGATCGTTGAAGAAGTGCTGTATCCGGCGATGGAAGATTTCCAGCTCGACATCATGATCGGCGAAGGGCCGGCAGCGCGCTCGATCAAACTCGATCTGCCGCCTTTCACTCTGGTCGGCGCCACCACCCGCGCCGGCATGCTGACCAATCCGTTGCGTGATCGCTTCGGTATCGTCCAGCGTCTGGAGTTCTACAGCACGGCGGATCTGGCAACGATCGTCAGTCGTTCGGCGGCAATTCTCGGTCTGCCGCTGGACCCGGAAGGTTCGTTCGAGATCGCCCGTCGCGCCCGTGGCACGCCGCGAATTGCCAACCGTCTGCTGCGGCGGGTGCGCGATTTCGCTGAAGTACGCGCCAAGGGACACATCACCAAAGCGGTGGCGGATCTGGCGCTGAACCTGCTGGACGTCGACGAACACGGTTTCGATCACCAGGACCGGCGTCTGCTGCTGACCATGATCGAGAAGTTCGACGGCGGTCCGGTTGGTATCGACAGTCTGGCGGCGGCGATCAGTGAAGAACGCCACACCATTGAAGACGTGCTCGAACCGTATCTGATCCAGCAGGGCTACATCATGCGCACGCCACGGGGCAGGGTAGTGACGCGGCATGCCTATCTGCATTTCGGTTTGAATGTTCCGTCACGCATGGGCGAGATGCCCGTGGCAGACGAGTTTCTCGACGCCGTCGACGATTGATACACATTTGTTGGTGATTTATTCAGGGTTTGTACTGTCAGACGACGGTACTTTTGCGTTAAAGCTTTGAAACCACGAAAAACAGTTGTCTGGCCGGATTGGCAACCTGAGGAGTAAGCACTAGAGTATGCGCGCGCAAAACGGGCTTGAGCCGTTCGCACATCGTTGTCGCGTTTATTACGAGGACACCGATGCGGGCGGCATCGTGTATTACGTTAATTACCTCAAGTTTATGGAACGGGCTCGAACCGAGCGGCTACGGGAACTGGGTTTTGCCCAATCTGTGCTTGCCGGAGAGGACCTGTTGTTCGTCGTGCATTCCAGCGAAGCGCGCTACCACGCGCCGGCGCGACTGGATGACGAACTGCTGGTAAGCGCTGATGTAATCGAATTGAACCGTGCCAGCCTGCGCTTCAAACAGCAGGTCAGGCGGGCCACGGATAATGTGCTGCTCTGCGAAGGGCAGTTTTTGGTGGCCTGCGTGCGCACCGACAGTTTGAAACCCCGGGCCCTTCCCGAAGACCTGCGTGCGGCCTTCGCCGACGCGGTCGGCCCGGGTACACACTCAAAGCAGGAGATAAAGCGTGGAAGCTAACGTCGTCGACCATTCCTCCATGTGGAGCCTGGTCAGCAATGCCAGCATCGTGGTGCAGTTGGTAATGTTGACCCTGGTGGCCGCATCGGTGACCTCATGGATCATGATCTTTCAGCGCAGCAACTTGCTGCGTGCCGGTCGACGTGCCCTGGAGAGCTTCGAAGAGCGCTTCTGGTCGGGCATCGACCTGTCCAAACTGTACCGTCAGGCCGGCAGCAATCCTGATCCGGATTCGGGCGTGGAGCAGATTTTCCGTGCCGGCTTCAAGGAATTCTCCCGTCTGCGTCAGCAGCCAGGTGTCGATCCTGAAGCCGTGATGGAAGGTGTCGCTCGTGCGATGCGCGTGGCCATCTCGCGCGAAGAAGAGAAACTCGAGCAGAGCCTGCCGTTCCTCGCCACCGTCGGTTCGGTCAGCCCTTACATCGGTCTGTTCGGCACCGTGTGGGGGATCATGAACTCCTTCCGCGGTCTGGCCAGCGCCCAGCAAGCGACCCTGGCCACCGTTGCCCCGGGTATCGCCGAAGCCCTCATCGCCACCGCGATCGGCCTGTTCGCTGCGATCCCGGCGGTCATCGCTTACAACCGTTTTGCTGCGCGCAGCGAAACCTTGCTGGGCCGCTACTACACGTTCGCCGATGAATTCCAGGCGATCCTGCACCGCAAAGTGCACACCAGCGAAGAATAAGCAGGTATTTCCCGATGGCTTTAATCGCTCGAGCTCGCAAAAAGCGCAAGCCGGTCGCCGAGATGAACGTGGTGCCCTACATCGACGTGATGTTGGTGCTGCTGGTCATCTTCATGGTGACCGCGCCGATGCTCAATCAGGGCGTGAAAGTTGATCTGCCCAAGGTTTCCAGCGAAGCCTTGCCGCAGGACAACAACACTCAGGTCCTGACCATTTCGATCAAGGCTGACAAGACCTACTACTGGAACCTTGGCAGCGAAGTCGACACCGAGAAGCAACAGGACAGGGCCATGACCCTGCCACAGATGACGGACGCGGTGACCAAGATCATCCGCGCCGGCACCGAGGGCGGCAAACGCACCCAGGTGTTCATTCGTGGCGACAAGACTGTCGACTACGGCGCCGTCATGGGCGCCATGGGCGGGTTGCAGAAAGCCGGGGTCGGTAACGTTGGTCTGATTACCGAGGCCCCCTGATGCAGCAACAGCGAGAGCCGTCCGCCTCGGAAAGCTACTTCTGGCCTAGTGTTCTGGCAATCGTCCTGCACGTGCTGGTGTTTGGCATGCTGTTCGTCAGTTTTGCCTTCACGCCCGAACTGCCGCCGGCCAAGCCGATCGTCCAGGCGACTCTGTACCAGCTGAAATCGAAAAGTCCGGCGACTACCCAGACCAATCAGAAGATTGCGGGTGAGGCGAAGAAAACTGCCGCGCGCCAGACTGAAGTCGAACAGCTCGAACAGAAAAAGATCGAGCAGGAAGCGGTGAAGGCGGCGGAACAAAAGAAAGAGGAAGCGGCTCAAAAGGCCGAGGAAGCCAAGAAGGCCGACGAGGCGAAGAAAGCGGACGAAGCGAAAAAGGCTGATGAAGCCAAGAAAGCCGACGACGCGAAGAAAGCCGAAGCGAAAAAGGCCGAAGAGAAACAATTGGCTGATATAGCCAAGAAGAAGGCCGAAGACGAGGCGAAAAAGGCTGCTGAAGAAGAGGCCAAGAAAGCCGCTGCTGAAGAAGCCAAGAAGAAGATCGTCGAAGACGCGAAGAAGAAAGCCGCCGAAGACGCCAAGAAGAAAGCTGAAGCTGAAGAGGCGAAGAAGAAAGTCGCCGAAGATGCGAAGAAAAAGGCTGCTGCTGACGCTGCCAAGAAAAAGGCCCAGGACGCAGCTCGTAAATCGGCTGAAGATAAAAAGGCCCAGGCATTGGCTGAGTTGCTTTCGGACAAGACTGATCGGGCAGCGACCAAGGCTGATGAACTCGGCGACAGCGTCGCGGGTGATTTCGATGATCTGATCAGGCTGCGTGTTTCGGAGGGTTGGAATCTTCCGCCTTCGGCACGTAAAGGCATGAAGGTAGAGCTGCGGATCAGTATGTTGCCGGACGGTACCGTAACGGGCGCCGCGGTCACGAAGTCCAGCGGCGATGCTCCTTTTGACGCTTCGGCGGTAGCTGCAGTCAAGAACATCGGGCGGTTGACGGAAATGCAGGGGTTGAGCCCTAGTGATTTTGCTCCGTATCGTTCATTCAAGATGACATTCAATCCTGAGGATTTAGGCTTGTGAGAAATATTCTTCGATCAATGCTGGTCGTTATCTGCTGCCTTGCAGGGATAGCGGTAGCAGACGAAAAGAACATCCTGATCAGCAGTGGCACTGACCGGGCAACTCCGATCGCCGTCGTACCGTTCGGCATGCAGGGCGGTGCCGTGCTACCGGATGACATGGCGGAAATCATCGGTAACGATTTGCGCAACTCGGGCTACTACGCGCCGATCCCCAAGCAAAACATGATCAGCCAGCCAAGCCAGCCGAGCGAAATCATCTTCCGTGACTGGAAGGCATTGGGTGCTCAATACGTGATGGTCGGCAGCATCGCTCCAGCGGGCGGTCGCCTGCAGGTGCAGTGGGCACTGTTCAACGTCGCCACCGAGCAGAAAGTGGCGGACGGCAGTGTTTCCGGTACGACCGACCAGATCCGTGACATGGCGCACTTCATTTCCGATCAGTCGTTCCAGAAGCTGACCGGTATTGACGGTGCCTTCTCGACACGTTTGCTGTACGTAACGGCCGAGCGTTTCTCCGAGAAGAACACGCGCTACACCCTGCAGCGCTCCGACTATGACGGCGCCCGCGCAGTGACTCTGCTGCAATCGCGCGAGCCGATCCTGTCGCCGCGTTTTGCACCGGATGGCAAGCGTATCGCCTACGTGTCGTTCGAGCAGAAGCGTCCGCGTATCTTCATGCAGAACATCGACACCGGTCGCCGTGAGCAGATCACCAACTTCGAGGGCCTCAACGGCGCGCCAGCCTGGTCGCCGGATGGCAATCGCCTGGCGTTCGTGCTGTCGAAAGACGGCAACCCGGACATCTACGTGATGAACCTCGGTTCGCGTCAGATCAGCCGCGTAACCAACGGCCAAGGCATCAATACCGAACCGTTCTGGGGCAAGGATGGCTCGACCATCTATTTCACCTCGGACCGTGGCGGCAAGCCGCAAATCTATAAAACCAGCGTCGGTGGCGGTGGTGCCGAGCGTGTGACGTTCGTGGGCAACTACAACGCCAACCCGAAACTTTCGGCTGATGAAAAGACTTTGGTGATGATTCATCGTCAGGATGGCTTCACCAATTTCAAGGTGGCAGCTCAGGATCTGCAGCGAGGTAGTGTAAAGATCCTCACTGATAGCACTCTGGACGAGTCACCTACTGTTGCGCCCAACGGCACCATGGTAATCTACGCCACCCGCCAACAGGGCCGGGGAGTCTTGATGCTCGTGTCCATTAATGGACGCGTGAGGCTCCCGCTTCCTACCGCTCAAGGCGAAGTCAGAGAACCGTCCTGGTCCCCTTACCTGAAGTGAGCGGGCGCTACACGTTTTACTTAACACACTGGGGTTCATTAGGAGTTTCACGATGGAAATGCTGAAGTTTGGTAAATTTGCTGCGCTGGCTCTGGCCATGGCTGTAGCTGTAGGTTGCTCGTCCAAAGGCGGCGACAACGCCGGTGAAGGCGCTGTTGATCCAAACGCTGGTTACGGCGCAAACACCGGTGCCGTTGACGGTTCCCTGAGCGAAGAAGCTGCTCTGCGCGCAATCACCACCTTCTACTTCGAATACGACAGCTCGGACCTGAAGCCAGAAGCCATGCGCGCTCTGGACGTTCACGCCAAAGACCTGAAAGCAAACGGCGCTCGCGTTGTTCTGGAAGGCAACACCGACGAACGTGGTACTCGTGAGTACAACATGGCACTGGGCGAGCGTCGTGCGAAAGCCGTTCAGCGCTACCTGGTACTGCAAGGTGTTTCCCCAGCTCAGCTGGAACTGGTTTCCTACGGCGAAGAGCGTCCAGTTGCTACCGGCAACGACGAGCAGTCCTGGGCCCAGAACCGTCGCGTCGAACTGCGTAAGTAATTCGATATGCGAACGTGCCGTCGTGCTGTAACTGTTCTGGCTCTCAGCCTCGCGCCGCTTGCGGCGTGGGCTGCGGTTCCTGTGGTCGATGACAACTCCGGTTATAACAATAGCGGGAGCAGTTATCCGCCTGCGGGTTACGGTACGAACGGCGCCTATGCCGGGGGAGCGGCTTCGGCCCCTGCCTCGGCACAAGGCATGCTGTTCAACCAATTGCAACAGATGCAGGATCAGATCTCGCGCCAACAGGGCGTGATCGAAGAACTGCAGAATCAGGTTTCGCGCATGAAGCAGGAATCCCTGGAGCGATACCAGGATCTTGATCGGCGCATAGGATCCGGCGTTGCACCAGCCGCGACTCCCGAGAATTCTTCTGCTGGTGGCGATGCAAGTGCTGCTGCCGGTGCTGCCGCAGGCGCGGGTGCTGCTGCGGCAGCCCAGGCCCCTGCTGCGGGTAGCGAACCGGCTGATCCGGCCAAGGAAAAGCTGTATTACGATGCCGCTTTCGACCTGATCAAAGCCAAGGATTTCGACAAGGCCAGCCAGGCCTTCGCCGCTTTCCTGCGCAAATACCCCAACAGCCAGTACGCGGGCAACGCCCAGTACTGGTTGGGCGAAGTGAACCTGGCCAAGGGTGATCTGCAAGGTGCAGGTCAGGCCTTTGCCAAGGTTTCGCAGCTGTATCCCAAGCACAACAAAGTGCCGGATTCGCTGTACAAGCTGGCTGACGTAGAACGCCGCCTCGGTCATACCGACAAGGTCAAAGGCATTCTGCAGCAGGTGGTGTCCCAATATCCGGGCACTTCCGCCGCGCAGCTGGCCCAGCGTGATTTGCAGCGCATGTAAGCCTGTTCATCCGTGTTTTGAAGAAACCCGCGCTTGTCGCGGGTTTTTTCGTTAGAATTCACGCCCTTTTTCTGAAACACGCTTCTTGTGGTCTACGCGTTGGCGGGATTGCCTGAAGTGCCTGACGGAGGCGGACAGCCTGTTTAGCTGTTACGCCCGTGGCGACTATGCAAGACACATTGAGAATCACCGAAGTTTTCTACTCGTTGCAGGGGGAAACTCGGACTGCCGGGCTGCCCACGGTTTTCGTGCGCCTGACCGGTTGCCCGTTGCGTTGCCAATACTGCGACAGCGCTTATGCGTTCAGCGGCGGCACCGTCCGCACCCTCGACGACATCCTTGAGCAAGTGGCCGGTTATCGTCCGCGTTACGTTTGTGTCACCGGCGGTGAGCCGTTGGCTCAGCCGAACGCCATTCCTTTGCTTGAACGGTTGTGTGATGCCGGTTACGAGGTGTCGCTGGAAACCAGCGGCGCCCTCGACGTGTCCGCCGTCGATCCGCGTGTCAGTCGCGTCGTCGACCTGAAAACGCCGGGCTCGAAAGAAGCCCATCGCAACCGTTACGAGAACATCGAACTGCTGACCCGCAACGATCAGGTGAAGTTTGTCATCTGCTCGCGGGAAGACTATGACTGGGCGGTATCGAAACTGATCCAGTACGGGCTTGATCGACGTGCGGGTGAAGTGCTTTTCTCCCCAAGTCATCATGACCTCAATGCCAGGGATCTGGCGGATTGGGTGGTGGCAGATAACCTGCCAGTGCGGCTGCAACTGCAGTTGCATAAATATCTATGGAATGATGAGCCGGGGCGCTGAGATGATTGAGCAACTGAACACTACCGAAAAACGTGCCGTTATCCTGCTTTCGGGCGGCCTCGACTCGGCCACCGTGGTGGCGATGGCACGCGCCGAAGGCTACGCCTGCTATACCATGAGCTTCGATTACGGCCAGCGCTCCCATGCTGAATTGCATGCCGCCGCCCGCGTTGCTCGCGATCTGGGAGTGGTCGAGCACAAGGTCATTGGCCTGAATCTCAACGGCATGGGCGGCTCGGCGCTGACTGACACCAGCATCGACATTCCGGAAGAGCTGGGCGAAGGCATTCCGGTGACTTATGTGCCGGCACGCAACACCGTGTTTCTGTCGTTGGCGCTGGGTTGGGCCGAAGTGCTCGGCGCGCGCGACATCTTCATCGGCGTCAATGCAGTGGATTATTCCGGCTACCCGGATTGCCGTCCCGAGTTCATCGAGTCGTTCGAGCGCATGGCCAACCTGGCCACCAAAGCGGGCGTGGAAGGCAATGGCTTCCGCATTCAGGCGCCACTGCAAAACCTGAGCAAGGCGCAGATCGTCCAGGCTGGCGTGAAGCTGGGCGTGGATTATGGCCTGACGGTTTCCTGCTATCAGGCAGACGATGACGGCCGCGCCTGCGGCAAATGCGACAGCTGCCGCCTGCGTGCTGAAGGCTTCGCGGCGGCGGGTGTGAGCGATCCAACTCCTTATTTTTGATCTTTTTCAAAAAAGGTGTTGAATAGTCCTTAAAAATCAGTATTATACGCGCCACCACACAGCGGGTCGTTAGCTCAGTTGGTAGAGCAGTTGGCTTTTAACCAATTGGTCGTAGGTTCGAATCCCACACGACCCACCATATTTGGCGGTTTAGAAAATCCGGAAGGCCCACGAAAGTGAGGATTTCCGGGTTTTTTTTTGCCTGCAATTCGGGCGTTCGACGTTTCAGCGCGGGCGGCCTGACACAGGTCAGAATCATCTTTTGTATCAACGGGATATTCTGTAGCCTTGCGCAGCTTCAACGCTGTCCGTGCCTGATGATACTCACTCTCCCGGCGGTACCCTCTAACGGTCCGGAGCCGGGTGTATACTCGACTTTCGCGCGAATGCGCCTGCAGGTCTTGCGAACATGACGCAGATTTCCGAACGCCTTCTGGTTCAAGCCCACCTCGACGCCAAACAGCCCAAACCGCTGACGGCAGAAGAGGAGGCTTATTACCGTTCCGCCATCGCCGCCGAGCTCAAGGCTCAGGACGCGGTGCTGGTTGCCCACTTTTATTGCGATCCGGTGATTCAGGCCCTGGCCGAAGAGACCGGCGGCTGTGTATCCGATTCCCTGGAAATGGCCCGCTTCGGCAATGCCCATCCGGCCAAGACCGTGGTGGTCGCCGGCGTGAAGTTCATGGGCGAGACTGCAAAGATTCTCAACCCGGAAAAACGCGTGCTGATGCCGACCCTGGAGGCGACGTGCTCGCTGGACCTGGGTTGCCCGGTCGATGAGTTCTCGGCGTTCTGCGACCAGCACCCGGAACGCACCGTGGTGGTTTATGCCAATACTTCCGCCGCCGTGAAGGCTCGGGCTGACTGGGTGGTGACTTCGAGCTGTGCACTGGAGATCGTCGAAAGCCTGATGGACAACGGCGAGACGATCATCTGGGGCCCGGACAAGCACTTGGGCACTTATATTCAGCGCAAGACCGGCGCCGACATGCTGCTGTGGGACGGTGCTTGCATCGTCCATGAAGAATTCAAGTCCAAGCAGCTCGAAGACATGAAGGCGCTGTACCCGGACGCGGCGATTCTGGTGCATCCCGAGTCGCCGACTTCGGTGATCGAACTGGCGGACGCCGTCGGTTCCACCAGCCAGTTGATCGCTGCCGCGCAAAGCCTGCCGAACAAGACCCTGATCGTCGCCACCGACCGTGGCATCTTCTACAAGATGCAGCAGCTGTGCCCGGACAAGGTCTTCATCGAAGCGCCTACCGCCGGTAACGGCGCGGCTTGCCGCAGTTGCGCACATTGCCCGTGGATGGCCATGAACACCCTTGAGCGCACGCTCAAGAGCTTGAAGGAAGGCACCAACGAGATCTTTGTCGATCCGGCGCTGATTCCCCAAGCGATCCGCCCATTGAAGCGCATGCTCGACTTCACCCAGGCAGCGCGGATGAAATTGGCGGGTAACGCCTGAGAGAACCCCTTGTATGAGTGAGCCCTGTGGTGAGGGGATTTATCCCCGTTGGGTGGCGAAGCCGCCCTAAATCAAACACCGCGGCATATCAGGGATACCGCGTGGGCTCCTTTACGACTACTACGCAGCCGGACGGGGATAAATCCCCTCACCACAGGCCGACTCTTGAGCATGGAAATTATTTGCTCTTCTTCGGGATCCGCACCACACGCGTATCCGAATAGATGTCGTGCCAGGTGCGTTTCTGCTTGTCGAACAGCGACCAGAAGAACCCCAGCCCGATACACAACCACGACGCGATCGACACCATAAAGCGCAGCAGCGCCTGCCACAGGCTGATCGCTGTGCCGTTGGCGTTCTGCACGCGGATCCCCCACACCTGCATGCCCAGTGTCTGCCCGCCGTGGGTCCAGAACTTGGCGAAGAAGCCGAACAATACCAACAGCAGCACCGTGGAGTAGAGCGGATCACCATCCAGCTGGCCGGCGTCGGTCATCACTCGCAGACGCTCTTCGCCAATGATCGCCGCCTGGATCAACTTATAGATGAATCCGGTGACGATCAGCAGGGCGGCGCACAGCAGGAAGTCGTAGAACATCGCCGCCAGACGACGACCGAGAGCAACGGGAGGAAAGTCCCCTTGCGGCGTGAGCAGGTGTTTCGACATGGCAGCCTCGGGACGCGAATGGAAGCGCCATTTTACGGATAAGCGCGCACAAAAAAGCCCCTGATATCAATATCAGGGGCTTTTTCGTATCAGAAGATCAGGCTTCTGCTTGTACTTCGTCAGCCTGCATGCCTTTCTGGCCTTGCACGGCAACGAAAGTCACTTTCTGGCCTTCTTTCAGGCTCTTGAAGCCGTTGCCCTGAATGGCGCGGAAATGTACGAACAGATCCGGACCGCTTTCTGGAGTGATAAAACCAAAACCTTTCTCGTCGTTAAACCACTTGACGGTACCGCTCTGACGTGTGGACATTTCTTATTTCCTTTGACGCATAAATTGATGACAGCCCCTTTCACATGAAAGAGTACTGGAGCTGGTTGCAAGGAGTAAGAAGACGTCGAGCGGGATGTAGCTAACTTGTAGGCTACTGCCCAGGTCACGATTCCAAGCTGACCCATGCAAACACAGTGGACAAACTCTACGCCAACTACGGGAGAAAAAACAAGCCCTGCGAAGACCCCGGTTTTACTGCTCTTCGGGGCAATTAGTCAGTTCACTAGTGCAGTCTTGGACGATTGTCTGGTTCAGTTCTTTGCAGTCGTTATAAGCAACGTTCATATTCGAAACAGATGATAAAAAACGCACTGTTTTATGGCGATTGCGTTACACATTAGTGCACGCATAACGCAATCGCGTTACTTATAGAAACAGTCGATCAACCGCGATAGTAGCGTTGTGGAACAAATGGCATTTTGCTTACAAGCATTTGCACCTTTTTCCCACGGACGATGGCCCACACAGGTGTATCGAGCGTGACGTAGGCGCTGTCGAGGTAACCCATCGCCAATGGCCCGCCCAAGGTTGGACCAAAGCCGCCGCTGCAGACGCTGCCGATGATCTCGCCGGACTCGTTGACGATCTCTGCGCCTTCACGCACCGGGGTACGCTCCTGTGGCAGCAGGCCGACGCGTTTGCGTGCGACGCCGTTCTGTTGTTGCGCGAAGATCTGCTCGGCGCCCGGGAAACCGCCGGCCCGTGCGCCGTCGGCGCGGCGTGGCTTGGAGATCGCCCAAAGCAGGCTGGCTTCGATCGGCGTGGTTTCGGTGTTCATGTCATGGCCGTACAGGCACAGGCCGGCTTCCAGACGCAGCGAATCACGGGCGCCGAGGCCGATGGCCTGGACCTCTGGTTCGGCGAGCAGGGCGCGGGCGAGTTTCTCCGCTTCAGCGGCCGGTACCGAGATTTCGAAACCGTCTTCACCGGTGTAGCCCGAACGGCTGACAAAACAGTCCACGCCGAGCAACGACACACGGTTGAACTGCATGAAGGTCATCTTCGCCACATCCGGCGCAAGACGCGCCAGCACCGTGACGGCTGCCGGACCTTGCAGGGCGAGCAGGGCGCGCTCTTCGAACAGCGCCGTAATGGTGCACTGATCGCCGATGTGTTTTTGCAGATGCGCGAGATCCTGATCCTTGCACGCGGCGTTGACCACCAGGAACAACTCGTCATTGCCCAGATTGGCAACCATCAGGTCGTCGAGGATGCCGCCGCTTTCGTTGGTGAACATCGCATAACGCTGCATGCCCACCGGCAGGTCGATGATGTCCACCGGCACCAGGGTTTCCAGGGCTTTGGCCGCATTGGCACCGGTCAGACGAATCTGGCCCATGTGCGAGACGTCGAACAGCCCCGCCTGTTCGCGGGTGTGCTGGTGTTCTTTCATCACGCCGAGCGGGTATTGCACGGGCATGTCGTAGCCGGCGAACGGCACCATGCGCGCGCCGAGTTCGAGGTGCAGTGCGTGCAGCGGGGTTTTCGAGAGTTGTTCGGTGGACATGCGTGGCTCCTTTGAATTTGGGTTGCGGGTGAGAGGCAGGATCAAGAGCCCCTCACCCCAGCCCTCTCCCGGAGGGAGAGGGAGCTAGTTACGTTTGGCTGAGTTCGTAATCAGCATTCGATAATGTTGACCGCCAGGCCGCCGCGGGCGGTTTCCTTGTATTTGCTTTTCATGTCGGCGCCGGTCTGGCGCATGGTGCGAATGACTTTGTCGAGGGATACGAAATGCTGGCCGTCGCCACGCATGGCCATGCGCACGGCATTGATGGCTTTCACCGAACCCATCGCATTGCGCTCGATGCACGGGACTTGTACCAGGCCGCCGATCGGGTCGCAGGTCAGGCCGAGGTTGTGTTCCATGCCGATTTCCGCGGCGTTTTCGACTTGTTGCACGCTGCCGCCGAGCACTTCGCACAGAGCGCCGGCCGCCATTGAACAGGCCACACCGACCTCACCCTGACAACCGACTTCGGCGCCGGAGATCGAAGCGTTTTCCTTGTAAAGAATGCCGATTGCGGCAGCGGTCAGCAGAAATCGCACGACACCGTCGTCATTCGCCCCGGGGATAAAACGCATGTAGTAATGCAGCACCGCCGGAATGATCCCCGCCGCGCCATTGGTGGGCGCAGTGACCACGCGTCCGCCGTTGGCGTTTTCTTCGTTGACCGCCAGTGCATAAAGATTGACCCAGTCGAGCACCGACAGCGGATCGCGCAGGGCCGATTCCGGGTTCTTGCACAATTGCCGATGCAGCGCCGCCGCCCGGCGTTTGACCTTCAAACCGCCCGGCAAGATACCTTCGTTACGACAGCCAGCAGCGACGCAGTCCTGCATCACCTGCCAGATTTTCAGCAGGCCGGCACGGGTTTCGGCTTCCGGGCGCCAGGCGCTTTCGTTGGTCAGCATCACCTGACTGATCGACAGCCCGTACGTAGCGCAATGAACGAGCAAGTCCTTGGCGCTTTTGAAGGGGAAGGTCAGTGGCGTTGCATCTTCGACAATGCGATCGGCGCCGGCAGCATCTTCATCGACAACAAAACCACCGCCGACCGAGTAGTACTCGCGGCTGCGGATCTGAATCCCCGCCGCATCGAAGGCGCGAAAGATCATGCCGTTGGGGTGATAGGCCAACGGTTTGCGGATCATTGCCAGATGTTCTTTCTCGTTGAACGCAATGCTGTGTTCGCCGAGCAGGTTCAAGCGGGCGTTGCCGCGAATTTCCTGCAGGCGCGCGGCGACGGTTTCGGTGTCGACTGTGTCCGGGTGCTCGCCTTCAAGGCCGAGCAGCACGGCTTTATCGCTGCCGTGACCTTTGCCGGTAGCACCGAGCGAACCGTACAGCTCGACACGCACGCTGGCGGTGCTGGTCAGCAGGTTTTCACGGCGTAGACCCTCGGCAAAGCGCGCAGCAGCGCGCATCGGGCCGACGGTGTGGGAACTGGAGGGACCGATGCCAATCTTGAACAGGTCGAACACGCTTAACGACATGAGTGGTTCTCCGGTTTCTTGTTATGGGGATTGGCGCAGTTTTTGAGATCGGTGCAGATCCCTTGTGGGAGCGAGCCTGCTCGCGAAAGCGTCGGATCAGCCACCATTTACGTTGACTGAAATGGCGCCTTCGCGAGCAGGCTCGCTCCCACAGGGGGATCTAGGGTATTGCTGAAATCGGGGCCGATATTCAGCCCCTCATTCCATTAAGCGTAGCTTTCGATCGACGGGCAGGCACAGACCAGGTTGCGATCGCCGAAGACGTTGTCGACACGGCCGACCGGCGGCCAGTATTTGCCTTCGATCAGCGACGCGACCGGATAAACGGCTTGCTCGCGGCTGTACGGGTGGGTCCATTCGCCGACCAGTTCCGCTGCGGTGTGCGGGGCGTTTTTCAGTGGGTTGTCTTCCTTGTCCAGGGTGCCGTTTTCCACTGCGCGGATTTCCTCGCGGATGCGGATCATGGCGTCGCAGAAGCGGTCCAGTTCTTCCTTGGATTCGCTTTCGGTCGGCTCGATCATCAATGTGCCGGCGACCGGGAACGACATGGTCGGCGCATGGAAGCCGAAGTCGATCAGGCGCTTGGCGACGTCATCGACGCTGATGCCGCTGCTGTCTTTGAGCGGACGCAGATCGAGGATGCACTCGTGCGCCACCAGGCCGTTGCTGCCGGTGTACAGCACTGGGTAATGCTCTTCGAGGCGACGGGAAATGTAGTTGGCGTTGAGGATCGCCAGTTGCGAAGCGCGCTTCAGACCGGCACCACCCATCATGCGGATGTACATCCAGGTAATCGGCAGAATGCTCGCGCTGCCGAACGGTGCCGCGCAGACCGCGCCTTCCTTGCGTTCCATCTGGCCGTGGCCCGGCAGGAACGGGGTCAGGTGCGATTTGACGCCGATCGGACCGACGCCCGGGCCGCCACCGCCGTGCGGGATGCAGAAAGTTTTGTGCAGGTTCAGGTGCGAAACGTCGCCGCCGAACTTGCCCGGTGCGCAGAGGCCGACCATGGCGTTCATGTTGGCGCCGTCGATGTACACCTGGCCGCCGTTGTCGTGAATGATCGCGCAGATCTCGCGAATGCCTTCTTCGAACACGCCGTGGGTCGACGGGTAGGTGATCATCAGCGCGGCGAGGTGTTCGCGGTGCTCGATGGCTTTGGCGCGCAGGTCTTCAATGTCGACGTTGCCACGGGCATCGCACGCGGTGACGACCACACGCATACCAGCCATTTGCGCGGTGGCCGGGTTGGTGCCGTGGGCCGACGACGGGATCAGGCAGATGTCGCGGCGCTCATCGCCACGGCTCTGGTGGTAGGCGCGGATCGCCAGGAGACCTGCGTATTCGCCTTGCGAACCAGCGTTCGGTTGCAGCGAGATCGAGTCGTAACCGGTGGCGGCGCAGAGCATCGCTTCCAGCTCATCGGTCAGTTGCTGGTAACCGGCGCTTTGTGCGGCCGGGGCGAACGGGTGCAGTGCACCGAATTCGGCCCAGGTCACCGGGATCATTTCACTGGCGGCGTTGAGTTTCATGGTGCACGAGCCCAGCGGGATCATCGTGCGATCCAGCGCCAGGTCTTTGTCCGCCAGTTTGCGCAGGTAGCGCATCAGCTCGGTTTCCGAGTGGTAACGGTTGAACACCGGGTGGCTGAGGATCGGCGACTGGCGCACCAGCGCAGCAGGGATGGTGCTCTGCACCGAGGCGGCCAGCGCAGCGAAGTCCGGCAGGGCCTTGCCGTCAGCGAACAGGCCCCACAGGGTTTCGATATCAGCCTGAGTGGTGGTTTCGTCGACCGACAGGCCCAGACGTTCGGCGTCGATCACACGCAAATTGATCTGCTCAGCATGCGCCTTGTCGTGCAGCGCAGCGGTGTCTGCGCCGGTAGCGATGGTCAGGGTGTCGAAGAAACTGGCTTGTTCAACTTGAGTGCCGAGAGCAGTAAGGCCCTTGGCCAGGATCGCGGTCAGGTGATGCACGCGGTTGGCGATCTGCGTCAGGCCTTTCGGGCCGTGATAGACGGCGTACATGCTGGCAATGTTGGCCAGCAGCACTTGAGCGGTGCAGATGTTCGAGGTGGCCTTTTCGCGGCGGATGTGTTGCTCGCGGGTCTGCATCGCCAGACGCAGGGCCGGCTTGCCGAAACGGTCAACCGAGACACCGACCAGACGGCCGGGCATGTCGCGCTTGAACGCATCTTTGGTGGAGAAGTAAGCGGCGTGCGGGCCACCGAAGCCCAGCGGCACGCCGAAGCGTTGCGCCGAACCGATGGCAACGTCGGCACCGAATTCGCCCGGTGCGGTGAGCAGGGTCAGGGCGAGTAGGTCAGCGGCCACGGCCACCAGAGCGTTGGCGGCGTGGAAGCGCTCGGTCAGTTCGCGGTAGTCGAACACATCACCGTTGCTCGCCGGGTATTGCAGCAGCGCGCCGAAGAACGGCGTGACGTCAGTCAGTTCGCGCTCATCGCCCACGACCACGTCAATACCGAGCGGCTCGGCACGGGTGCGCAGCACGTCGAGGGTCTGTGGATGGCTGTGGATCGAGGCGAAGAACTGGTGGCTGCCCTTGTTCTTGCTCAGGCGTTTGCAGAAGGTCATGGCTTCGGCAGCGGCGGTGGCTTCGTCGAGCAGCGAGGCGTTGGCGATCGGCAGGCCGGTGAGGTCGCTGATCATGGTCTGGAAGTTCAGCAGCGCTTCGAGACGGCCCTGGGAAATTTCTGGCTGGTATGGGGTGTAAGCGGTGTACCAGGCCGGATTTTCCAGCAGGTTGCGCAGGATCGGCGACGGCGTGTGGCAGTTGTAGTAGCCCTGGCCGATGTAGGTCTTGAACAGCTGATTCTTGCCGGCGATGGATTTGATCATCGCCAGGGCGTCGGCCTCGCTGAGGCCGTCGTCCATGCCGAGCACGCTGGTGCCCTTGATGCTTTCCGGGATGACGCTGGCGCTCAGCGCTTCGAGGGAATCGAAGCCGAGGCTGTTGAGCATGGCTTGCTCGTCACCGGCGCGCGGGCCGATGTGACGGGCGATGAATTCGTTGGCGGTGCCGAGATTGATGGCGGTCATGGCGTAATTCCTCAGGCTTCGGCTTGGGCTTTGATCAGACGGTCGTAAGCGTCCTGATCAAGCAGTTTGCCGACAGCGGCGGCGTCGCTTGGCTGGAAGCGGAAGAACCAGCCTTCGCCCAGCGGATCTTCGTTGACCAGCTCAGGAGCGTTCTCCAGCGCCGGGTTGACTTCCAGCACGTCGCCATCGAGCGGCATGTACACGCCGCTGGCGGCTTTCACCGATTCCACGGTGGCGGCTTCAGCGCCTTTTTCGTAAGCCTGCAGCTCAGGCAGTTGCACGAACACCACGTCGCCCAAGGCGTTCTGCGCGAATGCGGTGATGCCGACAGTAACGCTGCCGTCGGCTTCGGTGCGCAGCCATTCGTGATCTTCAGTAAAACGCAACTCGCTCATGGAAACTCCTCAGGGGCCAGACTCGTCTGGTGGACGCGGTGGAAAGCTTGGGGCGGGGAAGCCCTTTATAGATGAGGAGGCAGGTAGCAAGAATGCGGCCAAGGTTGATTTATCTATATAAATCAATGGCTTGGATTTTTTAGGTGGGTGTCGGCAGGTTGCGCCTGTAGCGAAATCGCTACAGCTTGGGGCGAGGAGAAAAGCTTAATCGGATCAAAGCGTTGCGCAGCGCTGGTCACAGGCGGGTGTAGCGATATCGTTCCGCTGTAGCGCTTTCGGTACAGATAGAGGTCGTTTTTGAACGGATTTTGAATCCGCCATAAAACCTTGTGGGAGCGAGCCTGCTCGCGAAGACGGTGTGTCAGGCGCCAGCTATTTCGCTGATAGACCGCTTTCGCGAGCAGGCTCGCTCCCACATGGGGAATTTCCTGCAATAGGGATGCGTGGTGAGTCAGGGTTTATTGGGAATGCCGTATTTGCGCAGGCGATGGGCGATGGCGGTGTGCGAGGTTTGCAAGCGGCTCGCCAGTTGCCGGGTCGAGGGATAGCTGACGTAAAGCTTTTCCAGCAGCGCCCTTTCGAACGATTCGACCGCTTGTTCGAGACTTTCCACCTCAGTGTCGCTCTGGCGCGCGACGGAGGTGCCGGCGATGTCGAGGTCGCCGATATCGACAAGGCTGCTCTCGCAAATCGCTGCCGCGCGGAAAATCACGTTCTGCAGTTGCCGCACGTTGCCCGGCCAGCGATTGCCGAGCAGCGCCGGATAAGTGCCGGGCGCCAGGCGGCAGACCGGGCGCTGGATCTGCGCACAGGCCTGCTGCATGAAGTAGCGAGCCAGCAGCAAAATGTCTTGACCGCGTTCACGCAGCGGCGGCACTTCGACGTTGAGCACATTGAGGCGATAGAACAGGTCTTCGCGGAACAAGCCTTCGCTGACCATTTTTTCCAGATCGCGGTGGGTAGCGCTGAGGATGCGCACATTGACCTTCACTTCACGATCACCGCCCACCCGACGAAAGCTGCCATCGTTGAGAAAGCGCAGCAATTTGGCCTGCAAGTACGGCGACATCTCGCCGATCTCATCGAGAAACACCGTGCCCTGGTTGGCCAGCTCCATCAGCCCTGGCTTACCGCCACGCGCCGCACCGGTGAAGGCGCCGGGGGCATAGCCGAACAGTTCGCTCTCGGCGAGGTTCTCCGGCAGCGCCGCGCAGTTGAGGGCGAGAAACGGAGCGCTGTGCCGTGCACTGATGGCATGGCAAGCGCGGGCGACGAGTTCTTTACCGGTACCGGTTTCGCCTTGAATCAACAACGGTGCATCAAGGGCGGCGACGCGTTGCGCGCGGGCCTTGAGTGTGCGGATCGCCGGAGACTCGCCGAGCAGCGCGTCGAAGCCTTCGGCGTGATCGTGGTGCAGTGCCGAGAGTTGTTCGCCGATGCGGTTCGGTTGATACAGGGTCAGCAGGGCGCCGGCGTCGGTGATCGGCGTGGCGTCGAGCAGCAGGGTCTGGCCGTTGACGGTGATCTCGCGCAGCGGCAGGCGAAAGCCGTTTTCCAGCAGGGTATCGAGCAGGCCGGGCTCATTGAACAGCGCCGAGACGCTTTCACCGGCCGGTTCGCGACCGTACAGGGCAATCAACGCCGGGTTGGCCAGCAGCACCTTGCCGGCGCTGTCGAGGGCCAGCACCGGGTCGGTCATCGCCGCGAGCAGGGCATCTAGCTGCAAGTGCCGGCGCTGGCCGGGGAGGATATCGACCACGGTCACCGCTTCCACGCCGAGCACGCGAAACAGCGCATCTTTCAGTTCTTCGAGCACTTGCGGGCTGAGGGTCGGCGCGTCGATGTAGACGTTCGGCGGGATCATCTCCACCGCATCCAGATTGAGATTGCGCCCACCGAGGATAGCCAGGACTTCCTGGGTGATGCCGACGCGGTCGATGAAGCTGACGTGGATACGCATGGGGGCGGTTCAGTGATCTGTAGTGCGGAGGGGGGCAAGTATGCCTTAAATCAAAAGCCCCCTCACCCCAGCCCTCTCCCGGAGGGAGAGGGAGCCGACCGAGGTGTCTGGGGTTATGCATCGACCTGAAAGTACCGGGCGATTATGGATTCAGTGATGCAGGATCAGGTCGACGCAATGCTGCAGCATCCCCCAATCGGTTCCCTCTCCCTCCGGGAGAGGGCTAGGGTGAGGGGCTTTTGATTTTTATTCGAAATGCTCGAGGTTCACCGGATCCCCCGACTGCATATTCAACTTCTGCCGAATGTCTTCAAACATCAGATCGTAATGCTTGTGCACCGAGCCGATCTGGCTGTGGGTCTTGGGGATGCCGTACTTCTCGGCGATCCGCGTGACATCGCGGGCGAAGTTGTAGGCCTCTTCCTTGGGCAGGAAAAACGCCTCCTTCATGTCCTTGCCCTGCATGCTGCCGTGCAGGGTGAACTGAATCCCCTTGCCTTTCTGCGGATCGGTGAACACTTCATAGTCCAGATGCACGTTGTAATTGACGTCATCGTCGGTCAACGCGTGCCGCTCGATGTGCAGATGACCGGGTTCGAACTGGGCCATTGAGCTACTCCTTTCAAGGCATGGAAGCGGAGCAGGTCTTGAGCCTGCCCCGGCGTTTATTGTTATCGGTAGCTGATCCCCGGCTTCGCCGTGCTGACCCGCGTACCGGCGGTGCCCTGGACGATGGCTTCGATATCGGCCAGCGAACCGATCACCGCGACCTTGCCAGTATGGCGCGCGAATTCGCAGGCTGCCTGCACCTTCGGCCCCATCGAGCCGGCGGCGAAACCAAGGCGTTCGAGTTCGTCAGGGTGGGCTTCGGAGATGGCTTTCTGCGTCGGCTTGCCGTAATCGATGAACGCTGCGTTGACGTCAGTGGCGATCACCAGCAAATCGGCTTCCAATTGCTCGGCAAGCAACGACGAACACAGATCCTTGTCGATCACCGCCTCGATACCCTTAAGGTTACGGTTTTCGTCATACATGGTCGGAATGCCGCCGCCACCAGCGCAAATGACGATGCTGCCCTTGTCCAGCAGCCACTTGATCGGGCGGATTTCGAAGATGCGCTTCGGCCGTGGACTGGCCACCACGCGGCGGAATTTGTCGCCATCCGGGGCAATCGCCCAGCCTTTTTCGGCGGCGAGTTTTTCCGCTTCGGCTTTCTCGTAGACCGGGCCGATCGGCTTGCTCGGCTTCTTGAAAGCCGGGTCGTTGGCGTCGACTTCAACCTGGGTCAGCAGGGTGGCGAACGGCACTTCGAAGTCGAGCAGGTTGCCCAATTCCTGTTCGATGATGTAGCCGATCATGCCTTCGGTTTCGGCACCGAGCACGTCCAGCGGGTATGGGGTGACAGAGGTGTAGGCCGCCGCTTGCAGCGACAGCAGGCCGACTTGCGGGCCATTGCCGTGGGCGATGACCAGTTGGTTGCCGGGATGGATCTTGGCGATTTGCTCGGTGGCGATGCGGATGTTGGCGCGCTGGTTGTCAGCGGTCATCGGCTCACCACGGCGGAGCAGGGCGTTACCGCCCAGGGCTACGACGATACGCATGGTGCAATCCTTCTAAGCAGAGGAATGACAAACGATTCGATCTCCCTGCTGGAACCGATATCCCTGTGGGAGCGAGCCTGCTCGCGAACGCGTCAGATCAGTCGACATCGCTGTTGAATGACCCACCGCTTTCGCGAGCAGGCTCGCTCCCACATTGGGTTTCCGGTTCCTTCAGTGGGAGCGCTGTGGCGTCAGAGATCAGCCAGGGTCGAGACCAGAATCGCCTTGATCGTGTGCATGCGGTTTTCCGCTTGCTCGAAGGCGATGCAGGCCGGCGACTCGAACACGTCGTCGGTCACTTCAATACCGTTTTTCAGGTGCGGATATTGTTCGGCGATCTGTTTGCCGACCTTGGTGTCGCTGTTGTGGAACGCCGGCAGGCAGTGCATGAACTTGGTACGCGGGTTGCCGGTGGCCTTCATCAGCTCGGCGTTGACCTGATACGGCAGCAGTTGCTGAATGCGCTCGGCCCAGGCTTCCACCGGTTCACCCATCGATACCCAGACATCGGTGTGAATGAAGTCCACGCCCTTGACCGCTTCTTTCGGATCTTCGGTGAGGGTGATGCGTGCGCCACTTTCCTCACCGTATTTTTTGCAGCGCGCGACCAGATCGTCCAGCGGCCACAGTGCTTTTGGCGCGCAGATGCGCACGTCCATGCCCAGTTTGGCGCCGATCAGCAGCAGCGAGTTACCCATGTTGTTGCGCGCGTCGCCCAGGTAGGCGTAGCTGATTTCATGGATCGGCTTGTCGGCGTGCTCACGCATGGTCAGCACGTCGGCGATCATCTGGGTCGGGTGATATTCATCGGTCAGGCCGTTGAACACCGGCACGCCGGCGAACTTGGCCAGCTCCTCGACGATTTCCTGTTTGAAGCCACGGTACTCGATGGCGTCGTACATGCGCCCGAGCACGCGGGCGGTGTCCTTCATGCTTTCCTTGTGGCCGATTTGCGACGAGTTCGGGTCGATGTAAGTGACGTTGGCGCCTTGGTCATAGGCCGCCACTTCGAAGGCGCAACGGGTGCGGGTCGAAGTTTTCTCGAAGATCAGGGCGATGTTATTGCCCTTCAGGTGTTGTTGCTCGGTGCCGGTGTATTTCGCGCGTTTCAGATCACGGGACAGGTCGAGCAGGTAACGCAGCTCACGTGGGGTGTGGTGTTCCAGGCTGAGCAGGTTACGGTTGTGAATGTTAAAAGCCATGATGGATCTCCTTGGGTTTCGGTTATCCCCTTGGCCGCGCTCGATAAGTCGCGGCGAAGGCTCAAAGATTAGTAATCGATCGGGTCGCGGATGATCGGGCAGGTCATGCAGTGGCCGCCGCCACGGCCTCGGCCGAGTTCGCCGGCGCTGATGGTGATGACCTCCACGCCAGCCTTGCGCAGCAGAGTGTTGGTGTAGGTGTTGCGGTCGTAGCCGATGACCACGCCTGGTTCCATTGCCACCACGTTGTTGCCGTCGTCCCATTGCTCGCGTTCGGCGGCGAAGCTGTTGCCGCCGGTTTCCACCACGCGCAGTTTCGGCAGGTTCAGCGCCGCAGCGACGGTGTCGAGGAAGCTGCCTTCTTCGCGGCGGATGTCGATGCCACCCTGTTTGCTTTCGTCAGGACGCAGGGTGAAGGCGACGATCTGGTTGACCACTTCCGGGAAGATCGTCACCAGGTCGCGGTCGCAGAAGCTGAACACGGTGTCCAGGTGCATTGCTGCGCGGGACTTCGGCAGGCCGGCGACGATGACTTTTTCCACCGCTTTGTTGTTGAACAGGTTCAGCGCCAGTTGGCCGATGGCCTGCCGCGATGAGCGCTCGCCCATGCCGATCAGCACCACGCCGTTGCCGATCGGCATGACGTCGCCGCCCTCGAGGGTGGAGTTGCCGTGGTCCTTGTCCGGGTCGCCGTACCAGATCTCGAATTCGGCGTTGGTGAATTGCGGATGGAATTTATAGATGGCGGTGGTCAGCAGGGTTTCCTGACGGCGCGCCGGCCAGTACATCGGGTTCAGCGTCACGCCACCGTAGATCCAGCAGGTGGTATCGCGGGTGAACTGGGTGTTGGGCAGCGGCGGCAGGATGAAGCTGGAGTGGCCGAGGAAGTCGCGGAACATCTGGATGGTCTTGCCACCGAAGCTGTCCGGCAGATCATCGGCCGACACGCCGCCAATCAGGAATTCGGCGATGTGCCGTGGCTCGAGGCTTTTCAGCCAGGATTTCACTTCGCTGATCAGGCCCAGGCCCACCGAGTCGGCAGTGACTTTGCGCTCAAGAATCCAGTCCAGCGCTTCGGGGATGGCAACGATGTCGGTCAGCAGGTTGTGCATTTCCACCACGTCGATGCCGCGCTCGCGCATCTTGGTGACGAAGTCGAAGTGATCGCGCTTGGCCTGCGCCACCCACAGCACGTCATCGAACAGCAGTTCATCGCAGTTGTTCGGGGTCAGCCGCTGATGGGCCAGACCTGGGGAGCAAACCATGACTTTACGCAGTTTCCCGGCTTCGGAGTGGACGCCGTACTTCACTTTTTCCGTGGTCATTTCTGTGTTCCTCCAGATGACAATTCAATCAGGGGTTACAGCGTCAGGAAGCCATCGTAGAGACCGTAGGCCGCCACCACGGCACCCACGACCACTGCGGCGAAAATCAGCTTCTCGACGTTGGTGAAAACCGGTTGTTTGAGTTCCAGCTTGGCCTTGGCGAACAGGATCGCGCCGGGCGCGTAGAGCAGGGCCGACAGCAGCAGGTACTTGACCCCGCCGGCGTACAACAACCACACCGCATAGATCAGGGCGATACCGCCGATGATCAGATCCTTGCGCCGCTCGGCGGCAAAGCCTTCGTAGCTCTCGCCGCGCACCGCCAGCAGCAGGGCATAGGCCGCCGACCACAGGTAGGGCACCAGAATCATCGAGGTGGCGAGGTAGATCAGCGACAGGTAAGTGCTGGCCGAGAACAGGGTGATGATCAGGAACACCTGCACCATCGCGTTGGTCAGCCACAGGGCGTTGACCGGCACATGGTTGGCGTTTTCCTTGCGCAGAAACTCCGGCATGGTGTGGTCTTTGGCGGCGGCGAACATGATCTCCGCACACAGCAGCACCCACGACAGCAGCGCACCGAGCAGCGAGATGATCAAGCCGACGCTGATCAGCACCGCCCCCCAGTGACCGACCACATGCTCAAGCACGGCGGCCATCGACGGGTTCTGCAGTTTCGCCAGTTCCGGCTGGGTCATGATGCCCAGCGACAGCACGTTCACCAGCACCAGAAACAGCAGCACGGTGATGAAGCCGATCACGGTGGCCTTGCCGACATCCGAGCGTTTCTCGGCGCGGGCGGAGAAGATGCTCGCGCCTTCGATACCGATGAACACCCAGACGGTGACCAGCATCATGTTGCGCACCTGGTTCATCACACTGCCCAGATCGGGGTTTTTCACGCCCCAGATGTCGGCGGTGAAGATGTCCAGTCTGAACGCGAAGACTGCGATCAACACGAACAGCAGCAGCGGCACGACCTTGGCGACGGTGGTCACCAGGTTGATGAACGCCGCTTCCTTGATCCCGCGCAACACCAGAAAATGCACGCCCCACAGCAGCAAGGACGCGCCGATCACCGCCGCCGGGGTATTGCCTTCGCCGAAGATCGGAAAGAAATAGCCGAGGGTGCTGAACAGCAGAACGAAGTAACCGACGTTGCCCAGCCAGGCGCTGATCCAGTAGCCCCAGGCCGATGAGAAACCCATGTAGTCGCCGAATCCGGCCTTGGCGTAGGCGTAGACCCCGCCGTCCAGGTCAGGCTTGCGATTGGCGAGGGTTTGAAAAACAAATGCGAGGGTGAGCATGCCGACGGCGGTGATGGCCCAGCCGATCAGCACTGCACCGACGTCGGCGCTGGCGGCCATGTTTTGTGGCAACGAAAATATCCCGCCACCGATCATTGAACCGACTACCAGTGCAACCAGTGCACCGAGTCTTAGTTTTCCGGGCGCTTCAGACATTTGCATGACTCCATTGCAGGAAAGGAGAGCTCACAGCCTAGTACCGTTGTCTGTTCGAATAGCTGACTTGGATCAGTGCATGGCCACATTCCATTGTTAATGAATGACTTATCCACCCGTTGCGGGCATAGCACTGTGCTCTGGAAGGCCCGTCCCAGAGCCGTTTCGCTTACGCAATTGGGAATAGCAATTAATGCTTTCGAACTATGACGCTAGTTGCTTTTCCGCGTTTGGCAAATGTCCGTCATCTGTTTTCAGTACAGAATTGAATAATCAAGATTGGCGCACAAAACTGACTTAACGTGCTAAGCGTTATCGTGGTCGGCTATATATAACGGTGCGAAATTGGCCATTACCTGATAAACGTCATCTACCCTTAGGCTTTTAGTCGGCAGTTGTTACAAATAAACAACAACGGCTCTTTCAAGGAGATCTGCATGTCGCAACCGACGCAAAAGCTGCGCCTTGGTGCGTTGATCGCGCTGGTGGTGGGGTCGATGATCGGCGGGGGGATTTTCTCGTTGCCGCAAAACATGGCGGCGCGCGCCGATGCCGGGGCGATCCTGATCGGCTGGGGCATCACCGCAATCGGCATGCTGACGCTGGCCTTCGTCTTTCAGACCCTGGCCAATCGCAAGCCGGAGCTGGACTCGGGCGTCTACGCCTACGCCAAGGCCGGGTTCGGCGATTACATGGGTTTTTCGTCGGCGTGGGGTTACTGGATCAGCGCCTGGCTGGGCAACGTCGGCTATTTTGTGTTGCTGTTCAGCACCCTCGGTTATTTCTTTCCGGTATTCGGCCAGGGCAACACGCCGATCGCCATCGGCTGCGCTTCGGTGCTGTTGTGGGCGGTGCATTTTCTGGTGATGCGCGGGATCAAGGAGGCGGCGCTGATCAACCAGTTGACCACCGTGGCCAAGGTCGTGCCGCTGATCATGTTCATCGTCATCGCTGCCGTGGCATTCAAGGCTGACATCTTCACCCGCGACATCTGGGGCCGCAGCAACCCGAACTTCGGCGGGGTGATGGATCAGGTGCGCAACATGATGCTGGTCACCGTGTTCGTGTTCATCGGCATCGAAGGCGCCAGCGTCTATTCGGCTCGCGCAGAAAAACGCAGCGACGTCGGCCGCGCCACGGTGATCGGTTTTCTCGGCGTGCTGGCGCTGCTGGTGCTGGTCAACGTGCTGTCGCTGGGCATCATGAGTCAACCGGAACTGGCCAATCTGCAAAACCCATCACTGGCAGCGGTGCTCGAGCACATCGTCGGGCCGTGGGGTGCGTTGCTGATCAGCATCGGACTGGCGATTTCGCTGTTGGGCGCGTTGTTGTCATGGGCCTTGCTGTGCGCGGAAATCCTCTTCGCCACGGCCAAAGACAAAACCATGCCGGCGTTCCTGAAGAAGGAAAACAAGAACCACGTGCCGGTCAACGCGCTGTGGCTGACCAATGTGATGATCCAGATTTTCCTGCTGATCACACTGTTCTCGGCGGGTACTTACACCAGTCTGATCTATCTGGCGTCGTCGATGATTCTGGTGCCGTATTTGTGGTCGGCGGCCTATGCGGTGCTGCTCAGCGGGCGCGGCGAAACCTACGAACACGCCTCGGCGGAACGTACAAAGGATCTGCTGATCGGCGGCATCGCCCTGGTTTACGCGGTGTGGCTGTTGTATGCCGGGGGAGTGAAATATCTGCTGCTGTCGGCGCTGCTGTATGCGCCGGGGGTGATCCTGTTTGCCAAGGCCAAGCGTGAACAGGGGCAACCGGTTTTCACTACGGTGGAAAAGGGGATTTTTGCTTGCGTGGTGATCGGGGCGGGGCTGGCGGCGTATGGGTTGTATAGCGGGGTGTTGTCGTTGTGATCTGAAAAGCAGCCCCTCACCCTAGCCCTCTCCCAGAGGGAGAGGGGACCGACCGAGGTGTCTGGCGCTATACGTCGACCTGAGCGATCGAGTTGATTATGGATTCGACGAAAATCTTGCACGTCGGCGTAACTGTCCAATATCCCCCAATCAGTCCCCTCTCCCTCTGGGAGAGGGGACCGACCGAGGTGTCTGGCGCTATACATCGACCTGAGCGATCGAGTTGATTATGGATTCGACGAAAATCTTTCACGTCGGCGTAACTCTCCAATATCCCCCAATCAGTCCCCTCTCCCTCTGGGAGAGGGCTAGGGTGAGGGGCTTCTCATGGCCAACACGGAGGATGCGAGCCCAACTCCGTCGCCGGCCAATTCCACCGCATCGCCGTCCCGCTGATCTGCAGCGGCACGCGCAACCTCCGCGCCGGTCCCCACGCGGTGTGTTCAATCGCCGGATCCTGATCCAGTGCGTCTTCAGCCCGCAGTGGGTCAAGCATCCCCGGCCCATGCTCAAGCAACAGCTTCGCCGTCCGTGCCAGCGACAACCGCGCCGAACCCCCGCGACCGCTGGCCAGTCGTTCAGTCAGCAGCCTTATTGCACTCGCCGCCATCAGATACCCGGTCGCATGATCCAGTGCCTGCACCGGCAGTGGCGTCGGTTTATCGCTGTGCTTCCAGCGCTGTCCGGCCTCGGCGATGCCGCTGCTCATCTGCACCAGGCTGTCGAAGCCCCGGCGGTTCTGCCAGGGGCCGCTCCAGCCGTAGGCATTGAGGCAGACGTCGATCAGCCCCGGTGCCAGTTGCCTTCGGCGTTCAATACCAAACCCCAGATGTTCCAGCGCATCGGCGCGATAGCCGTGGAGCAAGATGTCGGCGTCTTGCAATAAACCTTCGAACACTGCGCGATCCGCTGGCACTTGCAGATCCAGCCGCGCACAGCGCTTGCCGACAGTCATTTCCGGAACGACGCCGGGTTCGTTCCAGCTCGGTGGATCGATGCGCAGCACGTTTGCGCCGAGCCCGGCGAGAAAGCGGCTGGCGCTGGGACCGGCGAGGACGCGGGTCAGGTCGAGCACCTTGATCCCGGCCAGAGGTCGTGCGAGCGAGCCTTGCCATGGGCTGCGGTTCTCGTCCGTCTGCTCGATGAATTGCACCAGCGCTTCGGCATTCACCGCCAGCCCCTGCGGATGCTGCTGCCACTGCGCCCAACTGCGCATCTCGGCGGCGCAGCCGTTGGCGTCGACCACTGCTTGTTCCAGATCCGCACTGTCCCATTGCGCGACTTTCGCCGCCATTGCGGCGCGGTCGGCGCAGGCACCGAGCACGCGTTCAGCGGCGGCGCGGTGATGCGGAGCGTTGGTGTGCAGACGGATCCAGCCGTCCCGGGTCGCATAGTCGCCGGCGATCGCGTCCCATAACGGCGGCACCTGCCAGCCGATCGGGCGAAGCGAGGTGGAGAACCAGAACGAGGCCAGGCGCCGGTCGACTGCAACCGCAGGCAAGTGCCCGGTTTGCTGGTGAAGCAATTCGCTGAGCGCTTGGCCGGCAGCGGCGATGCTGGCGCAGGCCAGTTCAGTGACGGCGAACGCCGAGGGCAGCGCGCCGTCACCGGTGAAGGGTATTGGCGTGTGAGGCAAATCGAGTGCGGTTTGGATGGACGTGAGCAGATCAGTCATCGAAGGCCCTCCGGAACGAGAGGGCGATGATAGTGCAAAAGAATCGCGGTTTAGATGAAACCAGGATGTGAACCCGTTTCCCCAGTGGGAGCGAGCCTGCTCGCGAAGGCGTCGTGTCAGTCAACACGGATGTTGGATATGACGACCGCTTCGCGAGCAGGCTCGCTCCCACAGGGATTTATGCTGGGCCGTTACACGCGGAACTGATCCATCAATTTCATCTGCTGGCTCGCCAGGCTGTTGAGCTGGCTGCTGATCGCTGCCGATTCGGTGGCCTGCTCGGTCAGGGTTTCGGTCACGGTGCGAATCGCCGAGACGTTGCGGTTGACCTCTTCGGCCACGGCGCTTTGCTCTTCGGCGGCACTGGCGATCTGCAGGTTCATGTCGCTGATCACCGTCACCGCGTCGCTGATCTTGCCCAGCGCATCAACGGCCTGACGAATCTGCCCGGCGTTGTTGTGCGCCTGGGTCTGGCTCGAGTGCATGGTGGCGACCACGCCACGGGTACCGGTCTGGATGCGCTCAATGACGATGCGGATTTCTTCCACCGAATCCTGCGTGCGTTTGGCCAGGTTGCGCACCTCGTCGGCGACCACGGCAAAACCGCGACCGCTTTCGCCGGCGCGGGCGGCTTCGATGGCAGCGTTGAGGGCCAGCAGGTTGGTCTGTTCGGCGATGCTGCGAATCACTTCCAGCACCGAGCCGATCTGCTCGCTGTTCACTGCCAGCGCTTCGACCTCGGTAACTGCTTTGCTCACCTCATCGGCCAGTTGATTGATGTCGCGGGTGCTGCGCTCGATGATCGCCATACCGTCCTTCGCCGACTGATCGGCACCCTTGGCCGCATTGGCCGCGTTCGAGGCACTGTTGGCGACGTCGTGGGCGGTGGCGCTCATTTCGTTGGACGCGGTGGCGACCTGATCGATTTCGCGGAACTGCACCTGCATGCCTTCGCTGGTCTGGCGGGCAATTTCCGACGACTGATCGGCCGTGCCACGTGCTTCGGTGATGCTCTGTTTGATCTGCGCGATGGTCGGCTGAAGCTTGTCGAGGAAGCGGTTGAACCAGTTCACCAGTTCGCCCAGTTCGTCTTTCTTGCTGTAGTTCAGGCGCTGGGTCAGATCGCCTTCGCCGCTGGCAATGTTCTTCAGCATGTCGGCGACGCTGTTGATCGGACGGGTGACGCCGGAGGCGGTGAGCCAGATCAGCAGGAGGCCGACCAGACCGGCCACGCCCGCCACCAGCAGGGCAGTGATGACGCCGGTTTGTTGCGCGTCATCCAGCACCGCTTGCAGTTTCACCGAGTCGGCCAGCAGCACGTGCTCGGGCAGGTCGATGACCACGCCCCAGGCCCGCGAATTGCCGATCGGGTCGACCGGGTAAACCGCGCGAATCAGCTCGCCCTGTTGGAGAATTTTTGCCGTGCCGCTGCCGACCAGTTGCAATACATCCTTGCCGTCAGCGCCGAGGGTGTCGCTGATTTTTTTGCCCACTCGCGTCGCGTCGGCACTGTCGGCCGCCAGTACGCCGCTGCCGGAGACGATCAGCATGTGCCCGGCGTTGTTGAACAGGCTGCGCTGCGAGTCGACGGCGGCGGCTTGCAGGGCGTCGAGCGCAATGTCGACACCAACCACGCCGATCGCTTTGCCATCCACCAGCAGCGGCACGGAAATGGTCGTCATGAGCATTTCCTTGCCACCGACCGTGTCGGCATACGGGTCAAGCAGGCAGGTGCGTTTGTTGTCGCGAGGGCAGGTGTACCAACTGTTGTACGGCGTGCCGCTGACGCTGAGGGTGGTCTTGGTCAAGTCGTCCTCGACCATGATCGTATTCAGCGCGGCGCCGGCGGCACGGCTCCAGTACGAGGCGAAGCGCCCGGCTTCGTTGGACTGCCGCGCGGCATCGTTGGCGAATTCGCTGTCCTTGCCGTCGAGGCCGTTGGGTTCGAAGGCCAGCCAGATACCGAGGACTTTATCGTTGCGCTCGAAAGCGGTTTTCAGGCTCTGGTTCAACTCTTCACGAACAGCGCCGGCTTCGAGCGAACGCTTGGCCGCCATCGTCCGCAGATCCTTGATCTGGTCGGCGAGGGCGGTGACCACCAGCAGGCTTTCACCAAAGGTTTTCTGCACCCGCACCGCTTGTTCGGCGGCCTTGGCCTGCAGCAGGTTCTGCACGCTGGCGGTGAGCAACTGGTTGCTGGATTGACTGACCAGCGCGTCGTTCTGGTTGGTCTGGTAGATGTTCATGCTGACAATCAGCACCACCACTCCGAGCAGGCACAGGCCGGAGAGCAGGACGATTTTCAGGCGAATGGAAAGAGAGTCGAACATGGGGCGATCTCGCGAATGGAATAAACAGGTGGCTGGGCCGGGAGCCCGGTTTGCCAAATCCATTCAGCGCCATTCAATCCTCATCGGCGTTAAGCGAAACGGCATGAGGCGCTTGCCGACGGACGGTCGCTGCTAAACGTTTGCGCAGGGGAAAGTGCTGAAAAGGCTTTAATTACAGGGATGTTTCACTACCGCGATGGGCGTTTCCGGGCGCGACCAGATCCACAGGTTGCCCGTGGCCATGCCGGCAATCGCCAGATAGATCGGCCAGCCGTGGTCGAGCATCACCAGCATCAACGTCGCACACAGCAGCATGCTGACGGTGGCACTGAGCTTGGCCTTGCGCGCGATGATCCTGCCGTTGCGCCAGTTACTGAGGATCGGCCCGAACAGGCGATGATTTTCCAGCCACGCACTCAGGCGCGGCGAACTGCGGGTCGCGGCCCACGCGGCTAAAAGGATGAACTCGGTGGTCGGCAGACCGGGCACGACGATGGCGACAAGGCCAATGCCGAGGCTGACATAGGCCAGCAGGCCGAACAGCAGACGGGCGAGTTTTGATGGGGCGGGTGCGGGCATGGGCTCGAGGTGGTTTCTGGAGCGGAACGGGGATCTTACAGGCTTACGCAGCCTCCTGTAGGAGCTGCCGAAGGCTGCGATCTTTTGATCTTTAAAGCAACATCAAAAGATCGCAGCCTTCGGCAGCTCCTACACAGGGATATTCGTGGCGCTCAGGCCGGTTCGGCTTCTGTCGCATAAGCCCGTTCCAGCAGCACGGTAAAGCGGTTGAATGCATCCAGCGCACCTTGCTCCACTTCAGCCTCTTCCTCAGCGGTGAACGGCAACGCATCGAGGGTGCGTACGAAGCTTTTCCAGCCCTCGGCGCGGCCACCTTGCGGTTCAGCCAAATGCCGGGCACCAAAGGTTTCGCTCAGTTCCAGTGCCACCGCACGCTTGATCAAAAACGCCGCGCCGAGCTTGGAACCCTCGGAAACAAAGATCCAGCCCAGCGCCCGCGCCTTGCTCGGGTTTTTCAGCGCGCCGGCCACCGGCGCCGGGACTTCGGTGTCGAGGTCGGCAAGGTCAGCCTTGGCCGCTTCGGCGCGGCAACGGGCCGGTAGATCCGGGACGATCGCGGTCAGTTCGGCATCGTTGTACAGCTCGACCAGTTCCGCCTGGAACAGGTACTGCGCGACGACGAAACGGGCGAAGCTGGCGCGGGTTTCGAATAGTGCGTGGGCTTTGACCAGCGCATCGAGTTTGCTGTGCGGCTCGTGGGTTATCTGGTTCAGGCGTTGCGAACGCAGGGCTTTTTCCGGGGTAGTCATGGGGTGTCCTTGATAGATGAGGCGCTTGATAACAAGACGTACGGGCGGGCGCCGGACAGTAAAAAAAACCTCACTGCGCGGCGAGAACACGCGCAGTGAGGCCGGCCGGATCAGATGTCCCAGATCAGGTTGATCGCGAAGTTGCGTCCCGGCTGGGTCAGCCGATCGAGGTTGGCCGGTTGCGTCACCGAGGCTTCGCCGACGCTGTCGTAACCGCGCACGTCATCCCATAGCCAGTATTTCTTGTCGGTCAGGTTGTAGACGCCGCCGCTGACGGTGACGTCGTCGGTCACCTTGTAATAGCCGGCCAGATCGAGAATGCCGAAGCCTGGGGTCTTGAACTGACTGCTGACGCCGTCCGGCGACTTGAAGTTGTTGTCGTCGACGCGGTCCTTTTTCTTCACCACGGTCCAGCTCAGCAAACCGCCATAGTTGTCCTGGTCGTAACCGAGACCGAACACGCCGGTGAGCGGATTGACGCTGTTGATCGGCTCGCCGCTGTCGTTGTTGCGACCGTAGGCGTAGGCGATCGAGCCTTGGGTATACAGGCCTTGCGGCGCGCCGAACGCATCCAGGTTCAAGCGACCTTTGACTTCCGCACCCTTGATGGTGGCGCGCTTGATGTTGTTGCTCTGGAAGGTCAACTGATCGTCGCCCGGCTTGACCGCGTCCTCGTTGATGAAGTCGCGGTACTTGTTATAGAACACCGCGACGTCGAACGAACCCTGCTCGAAATTCCCGCGCAGGCCGGTTTCGAAGCCTTTGCTCTTTTCCGGCTCGAGGTCGGAGTTGGGCGCTACGGTGTAGCCGGTCGTATTGTTCTCGAAACGCCCGTACAGCGATTTTGCCGTGGGCGTGCGGAAGCCTTCGGCGTACTGGCCGTACCAGGTGTAGTTGTCCGTCAGTGCATAGGTCAGGCCGAATTTCGGCGACACCTTGTGCCAGGTCTTGTTCTTGTCGCTGACCGTGCCCTGGCCGTCGGCGTTCACGGTGTTGAGGAACTCTTCAGTGATGTGCGGCTTGAGCTGGGTGTAGTCGTAGCGCAGGCCCGGCAGGAAGGTCCAGTCGTTCCAGCTGATCTGATCCTGAGCAAACAGGCTGTAGGTGTTGATGGTCGGATCGGGGAAATCAGTGGCCTTGGCCAGCACATCTGCCGGACTCGTCGCGCCAATCGCCGTGCAGCCGCGACCGACGGCCACACACGTGCCGTCGCCGCTGCGCGAGCCGGTGACTTTCTGCTGTTTGATCGTGGTGCCGTAAGTCAGCAGGTGATCGGTGTCACCGATGGCGAAAGCCTTGTCCAGTTGCGCGTCGAACACCCACTGTTTTTCTTCGTAGAGCGTGTCGCGGGTACGCTGCACTTTACGGGTGATCGGGTAGTACAACTCTTCGGTGCTCTGGTCGGTCTTGGCGATCTGGTGATTGAGGCTCCACTTGACGTTATCGACCAGCAGGCTGCCGAGGGCGAACGCGTGTTCGATGCCGAAACGCTCGCGGGTGATGGTGTCGTTACCGGTGCGCCACTGGTACATGCCGCCGGGCAGGACGCTGCTCGGAATGGTCGGCGCGCCATTGAAGTACGGGCCGCCGTAGGCACTTTTCTGGTCGGTGTCGCGATCGTCCTTGTACTTTTCGTAGGTCAGGCCCAGACGCGAATCGTCGTTGTAATTCCAGCCGAGCTTGGCCAGAACGTTGGTTGCGCGCACGTCTTCCGGGTTGGCGGCGGTGCGTTCCAGACCGGTGCCGTTGTGGCTGCCAAAGGATTCGGTTTCATGACCGTCGCGTTGGCTGTAATGCAGCAGACCGTCGAACTCACCACTGCGGCCAGCGACGGTGGCGGATTTCAGCCAGCTGTCGTCGGCGGAGCTGTAACCGCTTTTCAGACGCGCGCCGACGTCCTTGCCCGGTTTGATGATGTCGTCGGCGTCCAGCGTGTAGTAACTGACCGCGCCGCCGATGGCGTTGCTGCCGTACAGCACCGAGGCCGGGCCGCGCAGAATTTCCACACGCTTGACGATTTCCGGGTCGACGTAGTTGCGCTGGCTTTTGGCGTAGGGGCCGTTGAAGAAGCCGTTGGGGATTTCCACGCCATCGACTTGAGTCAGGATGCGGTCGCCGTCGATACCGCGAATGTTGTAGCCGCTGATGCCGCCGCGCTGGCCGGCACCGCCAACGGAAACGCCCGGTTCGTAGCGCACCAGATCCTTGATGGTGTTGACGTTGTTGCGGTCAAGCGCTTGGCGCTCCTGCACGCTGACGGTCGAGGGCACGCTGTTGACCGACTGTTCCTGGCGAGTGGCGCTGATGGTCACCTGATCGAGATTGAGCGTGCCGCTGCTGTTGCGTTTTTCCAGCACGACATTGTTGTTGCTCAGTTTGCGAAAGCTCAGGTTGGTCCCCACCAACAGGCGTTCGAGGGCTTTCTCCGGCGGCAGCGAACCGCGCACGCCCGGCGACGAGACGTTCTGCCCCAACTCGGCCGGCAAGCCGACCTGCCAACCGGTCACGGCGGTAAAGGCATTCAGTGCCGAAACCAGCGGTTGCTGGCCGATGGCGAAGGCGTAATCGCCCATGTTGCGTGTCGGTTGCTCGGCGGCGGCGAGCAGCGGTGCGGTGCCAGCCATGAGGATGGCCGCAGTCAGCAGCGACAGCACGCGGGAAGGGGAGGAAGTCTGGCGGGTAAGGCGTGAGGACATCGATAGCGCTCCGTGTCGCACGAATCTTTATAGGTGCTGATCGGCATGGTTAGATGCGAATCAATTGCATTGGCTATAACGAGACGTACTGTCGCTGGCTATCGAGTAAAAATAATTCTCATTTAGTTCAGGATCACCAGTGCCGGGAATTCCTGCAGGCGCGCCGAGGTGATGTGAGCGAGGGAGCGGACCACGTCGAGCGGCTGGTCGAGACGGTAATTGCCGGTGACGGCGACGTCGGCCAGGTGCTCGTTGTTGTTGATGATCCAGCCCGGGTAGTAGCGGCGCAGCTCGGCCAGCACCTGATTCAGCGGGCAGTTCTCGAACACCAGACGGCCTTCAACCCAGGCCAGATCGGCATTGGCGTCGAGCTTGGCCGGGCGATCAAAACCGTTGGGGCCGATGCGAATGCTTTCCCCGGCACGCAGGCGCACCCGGGCATCGTTGTGGGTGGCGCGCAGATCGACATCGCCACGTTGCACATTCACTTGCGCGACCCCGTCGAGGTAGCGCACGGCGAATGCGGTGTCGTGGACGCTGGCCGTTACCGGACCTGCGTCGATCTCCAGCGGCTGATTGCGCCCGCTGGCGATCTCGAAAAACGCCTCGCCCTGAAACAAACGGGCCACACGCTGCTGGTCATTGATGGTGCTGGAAAATGCCGAATTGGTGTTGAGCAAAACCTTCGAGCCGTCTTCCAGTTGCAAGCGCTGACGCTCGCCGACCACGGTCAGGTGATCCGCTTGAATGCGCATCGGCAAGTTACTGAAACTGAACAGCCCAAGGATCAGCACCGCAGCGGTGGCCAGCGGTTTCCAGTGCGGGCGCAAGCGTTTGAGGAAGGTGATTTTTACCGGTTTTGTCGCCAGAGCCTCGGCGCACAGTGCGACTTGCGGGCCGTCCCAGATGGCCTGGGCCTTGGCGAACGCCTCGGCATTCAACGAATCAGCCGCCAGCCAGGCATGAAATTGCCGGGTCTGTTCCTCATCCGGGCTGCCGAGCACGATGAGCCAGTCCAGCGCCTGGTCCATTGCAGCTGCAGCGTCCCGCGCCGAATCGGGCGAAGGCGAGCGGTGGGTGTCCGTCACGGTGGTTCCTCAGGGCTTCTGGCGAAGCAGTTTCTAGCTTCAAGCTGCAAGCTGCAAGCCGGATGCGTTACCGCTTTTTGTTTTTACTTGTAGCTTGCAGCTCAAAGCTTGCCGCTGCCGTTATGTCGTTCGGCAACACCGATGCAGATCGACATGATCAGTTTCAGTTCTTTCTGCACGGTGCTCAGCGAAACATTAAGTTCATCAGCGATTTCCTGATAACTGTGCCCGTGCAGGCGGCTGAGGATGAAGATCTGTTGCTGGCGCGGGCTAAGTTGGCTGAGGCTCACGTTCAAACGCTCCAGCAGTTGTTCGGCGTGGGCGGCGTCTTCAGCGCTGCTGGCGGGCGCGGCGATGCTCTGCACGACATCTTGCGGCACGTCGTCGACCATGGTCCGCGCATGAATCTTGCGCGCACGCAAATGATCCAGCGCCAGATTGCGCGCGGTCTGGAAGACAAAGGGTTCAAGGTGATCGATGGCCCGTTCGCTCAACGCCCGGGTCACGCGCAGGTAGGTCTCCTGCAACAGGTCTTCAGCGGTGCTGTGATTGTTGACCATCCGTTCCAGCGTGCGCAGCAGGGAAGTGCGCTGGGCGAGGAAGACGTGGTTGAAGCGCGATTGACTCACGGGAGGACCTGATCCATTTCGAGCGAATGATAATGCTTATCATCCAGCTAAATGGTCAAGTGCTGATTTCGAATTGAAATCGGATCTCCTGTGGGAGCGAGCCTGCTCGCGAAGGCGTCGTGTCAGTCAATTCCATATCGACTGACAGACAGCTTTCGCGAGCAGGCTCGCTCCCACAGGGATTGGGGACCGGCCGGGATTATTCGGCGTTACACAACGCCAGGCAGTTATCCAGCATGCGGTTGGAGAAGCCCCATTCGTTGTCGTACCAGGCCAGCACTTTCAGCAACTTGCCGCTGACCTTGGTGTGGTTGGCGTCGAAGATCGACGACAGCGGGTTGTGGTTGAAGTCGCTGGAAACCAGCGGCAAGGTGTTGTAACCGAGAATCTTCGAATGCTGGCTCGCCGCTTTCAGCAGGGCGTTGACTTCGTCGGCACTGGCTTCTTTCTTAAGTTGCACGGTGAGGTCGACCAGCGACACGTTGATCACCGGTACGCGCACGGCCATGCCGGTCAGTTTGCCCGCCAGTTCCGGCAGCACCAGGCCTACCGCTTCGGCTGCGCCGGTCTTGCTCGGGATCATGTTCTGCGTGGCCGAGCGGGCACGGTACGGGTCGCTGTGATAGACGTCGGTGAGGTTCTGGTCGTTGGTGTAGGCGTGGATGGTGGTCATCAGGCCGCTTTCGATCCCCAGCTCGCGATGCAGCACCTGCGCCACTGGCGCGAGGCAGTTGGTGGTGCACGAAGCGTTGGAAATGATCTGGTGCGACTGACGCAGAATGTCGTGGTTGACGCCGTAAACCACAGTGGCGTCGGCGCCTTTGGCCGGGGCAGAAATGATCACCTTGCGGGCGCCGGCGCTGATATGCGCGGCGGCTTTGGCACGGTCGGTGAACAGACCGGTGCATTCGAACACCACGTCGATTTTTTCTGCGGCCCAGGGCAGGTCGGCCGGGTTGCGAATGGCGCTGACCGCGATGCGGTCGCCATTGACCGTCAGGCTTTCGTTATCGTGCGCCACTTCGGCGTCGAAAGTGCCGTGGACGGTGTCGTATTTGAGCAGATGGGCATTGATCGAACTGTCACCCAGATCGTTGATCGCGACGATCTGCAGGTCTTGACGATAGCCTTGGGTATACAGTGCGCGCAGGACATTACGGCCGATGCGGCCAAAACCATTGATTGCGATTCGAAGAGTCATGGAACAGCGCCGCCGTCGTTTTGTTGTTGGAATTACAAGATTATTCGCATAAAAATAGAAAACAAGCCTTTTTAGTGGCAATATTTTGTTTTATCTACAACGAGTGACCTGAATCAACTGGTCCGAATGGTCAAAAAAGCCGTCTGTCATTCCAACAACAACGGCGTTTGATCAGCATAGACAATCAGGTCGCCACATCCGTTAGCCTGGAGTTCTACACATGCATCCCCGCGTTCTTGAGGTCACCGAACGGCTTATCGCCCGCAGCCGCGCCACGCGTCAGGCTTACCTTGCATTGATTCGCGGCGCCGCCACCGATGGCCCGATGCGCGGCAAGCTGCAATGCGCCAACTTCGCCCACGGCGTGGCCGGTTGCGGCACTGAAGACAAGCACAGCCTGCGGATGATGAACTCGGCGAACATCGCCATTGTGTCTTCGTATAACGACATGCTCTCGGCGCACCAGCCGTACGAAGTTTTCCCCCAACAGATCAAGAACGCCCTGCGCGAAATCGGCTCGGTCGGCCAGTTCGCCGGCGGCACTCCGGCCATGTGCGATGGCGTGACCCAGGGTGAGCCGGGCATGGAGCTCAGCCTGCCGAGCCGCGAAGTGATCGCCATGTCGACCGCCGTGGCGCTGTCGCACAACATGTTTGACGGCGCGCTGATGCTCGGCATCTGCGACAAGATCGTTCCGGGCCTGATGATGGGTTCGCTGCGTTTCGGTCATCTGCCGACCATTTTCGTACCGGGCGGGCCGATGGTGTCGGGGATTTCCAACAAGGAAAAAGCCGACGTCCGCCAGAAGTACGCCGAAGGCAAGGCGACCCGCGAAGAGCTGCTGGAATCGGAGATGAAGTCCTACCACAGCCCGGGCACCTGCACCTTCTACGGCACCGCCAACACCAATCAGTTGCTGATGGAAGTCATGGGCCTGCACTTGCCGGGCGCGTCTTTCGTCAACCCGAACACGCCGCTGCGCGACGCGCTCACCCGCGAAGCCGCGCATCAGGTCACGCGCCTGACCAAGCAGAACGGCAACTTCATGCCGATCGGCGAAATCGTCGACGAAAAGGCGCTGGTCAACTCCATCGTTGCCCTGCACGCCACCGGCGGCTCGACCAACCACACCCTGCACATGCCGGCCATCGCCATGGCCGCTGGCATTCAGCTGACCTGGCAGGACATGGCCGACCTCTCCGAAGTCGTCCCGACCCTGAGCCACGTCTACCCGAACGGCAAAGCCGACATCAACCACTTCCAGGCAGCGGGCGGCATGTCGTTCCTGATCCGCGAACTGCTCGGCGCAGGCCTGCTGCATGAAGACGTCAACACCGTGCTCGGCCATGGCCTGAGCCAGTACACCAAGGAGCCGTTCCTCGATAACGGTGAGCTGGTCTGGCGCGAAGGCCCGACCGACAGCCTCGACGAAAACATCCTGCGTCCGGTATCCCGTGCGTTCTCGCAAGAGGGCGGCTTGCGGGTGATGGAAGGCAACCTCGGTCGCGGCGTGATGAAGGTTTCCGCCGTTGCGCTGGAGAACCAGATCGTCGAAGCACCGGCGATGGTCTTCCAGGATCAACAGGATCTGGCGGACGCATTCAAGGCCGGTCTGCTGGAGAAGGATTTTGTCGCGGTGATGCGCTTTCAAGGGCCGCGCTCCAACGGCATGCCCGAGCTGCACAAGATGACGCCATTCCTCGGCGTACTGCAGGATCGCGGCTTCAAAGTGGCATTGGTGACTGACGGGCGCATGTCCGGCGCGTCTGGGAAAATCCCGGCGGCGATTCACGTCAGCCCGGAAGCTTATGTCGGTGGCGCTTTGGCGCGCGTGCAAGAGGGCGATATCATCCGCGTCGATGGCGTCAAAGGCACCTTGGAACTGAAGGTCGACGCCGCCGAATTTGCAGCGCGCGAACCTGCCAAAGGCCTGTTGGGCAACAACATCGGCAGCGGCCGCGAGCTGTTTGGCTTCATGCGCATGGCCTTCAGCTCGGCGGAGCAGGGCGCCAGCGCCTTCACTTCTGCCCTGGAGACGCTTAATTGAAACTGGCTTTGGTCGGTGACATCGGAGGCACCAACGCGCGGTTCGCGTTGTGGCAAAACCAGCAACTGCAATCGGTTCAGGTGCTGGCCACGGCCGACTTTGCCAGCCCGGAAGAGGCAATCGCTCTGTACCTGAGTGGGCTCGGCCTGGCGCCGGGTTCGATCGGCTCAGTGTGCCTGTCGGTGGCAGGTCCGGTGAGTGGCGATGAATTCAAGTTCACCAACAATCACTGGCGGCTCAGCCGCAGCGCGTTCTGCAAGACCTTGCAGGTCGAGCAGTTGTTGCTGACCAACGACTTCTCGGCGATGGCGCTGGGCATGACCCGCTTGCAGCCGGGCGAATTCCGCGTGGTCTGCGAAGGCACGCCGGAGCCGTTGCGCCCGGCGGTGGTGATCGGCCCCGGCACTGGCCTGGGTGTCGGCACCTTGCTCGATCTCGGCGAAGGGCGCTTTGCCGCGTTGCCGGGCGAGGGCGGCCACGTCGACCTGCCGCTGAGCAGTCCACGCGAAACGCAACTGTGGCAACACATCTACAACGAAATCGGCCATGTCAGCGCGGAAACCGCGTTGAGCGGCGGCGGCCTGCCTCGACTGTACCGGGCGATCTGCGCGGTGGATGGTCATGAGCCTACGCTTGAAACGCCGGAAGCGATCACCGCCGCTGGCCTTGCCGGTGACCCGATCGCTTTGGAAGTGCTCGAGCAATTCTGCTGCTGGCTCGGCCGCGTTGCCGGCAACAACGTGCTCACCACCGGCGCGCGCGGCGGGGTGTTTATCGTTGGCGGGGTGATTCCACGCTTCGCCGATTTCTTCCTCGCCAGCGGCTTCGCCCGCTGCTTCGCCGACAAAGGCTGCATGAGCGATTACTTCAAAGGCATCCCGGTGTGGCTGGTGACGGCGCCGTACTCCGGCCTGGTCGGCGCCGGCGTCGCCCTGGATCAATCAATCCCGACCTGAAATGCAATCCAATTGTGGGAGCGAGCCTGCTCGCGAAAGCGGTGTGTCAGTCAACAGATCTGTTGAATGTTAAAACCGATTCGCGAGCAGGCTCGCTCCCACAAGGGTTTCTGTAGTGTCTGTTAGTTTGATGCTTAAGGCATAATCCGCCCCAACTCCAACAACAAGGATGCCTTCGAAGTGAGCTCAGTCAACAAGTCGATATTGTTGGTCGATGACGACCAGGAAATACGCGAGTTGCTGGAAACCTACCTGACCCGCGCCGGGTTCCAGGTGCGGGCCACCGCCGATGGTGCCGGTTTTCGTCAGGCGCTCAACGAGGCGCCGAGCGATCTGGTGATCCTCGATGTCATGCTGCCCGACGAAGACGGCTTCAGCCTGTGCCGTTGGGTACGCCAGCACCCGCGTCAGGCACAGGTGCCAATCATCATGCTGACTGCCAGTTCCGACGAAGCCGACCGCGTGATCGGTCTGGAGCTCGGCGCCGACGATTACCTCGGCAAACCGTTCAGCCCGCGCGAACTGCAAGCTCGGATCAAGGCCCTGCTGCGCCGCGCACAGTTCGCCCACGAACGCAGCGGCAGCGAAGTGCTGGTCTTCGACGACTGGCGCCTGGACACGGTCAGCCATCGGCTGTTCCACACCGACGGCGAGGAAGTGATCCTTTCCGGCGCCGATTTCGCTCTGCTGAAACTGTTCCTCGATCATCCGCAGCAAATCCTCGACCGCGACACCATCGGCAACGCCACCCGTGGCCGCGATCTGATGCCGCTCGATCGCATTGTCGACATGGCCGTCAGCCGTTTGCGCCAACGCTTGCGCGACACCGAAAAACCGCCACGGTTGATCCGCACCGTGCGCGGCAGCGGCTATCAGTTGGCAGCCAATGTGGTTGCCGGCAATGCTCACTGAGTCGCTGCGCAAATTCGCCAGTCGCATACCGGTGCCGCGCTCACTGCTCGGGCGGATGCTGCTGCTGACTCTGCTGGCGGTGCTGTTCGCGCAGACGCTGTCGAGCGTGATCTGGGTATCGCAGTTGCGCGCCACTCAACTCGAAGGCCTCGTCACCAGTGCCCGCAGCCTGGCGCATTCGATGACTGCCAGCGTCAGCTATTTCCGTTCCTTGCCAGTGGCCTATCGACCGCTGGTGCTCGATCAGTTGCGCAGCATGGGCGGCACCCGGTTTGTCGTGACGCTGAACGACAAGCCGCTGGGCATGGACGTGCTGCCGGTGACGCCGCGCAAGGCTGCGGTGATGCAAGCGGTGGACGAAGTGCTGCGCCAGTCTCTGGGCCATGACACGGATATTTCGGTGACCTTCGTCAGTCCCGAAGACCTGCGGATTTTCAACGCAGGTTTGAAACTTGATGAATTGCCGCGCTCTTGGGCGCACTACGCGTTGACGCTTGAACCGGTGAATCCGCCGGTGCTGGTCACGCAGATTCAAATGGCCCCGGGCGAATGGCTGTACATCGCCTCGTTGCTGCCCGAGCCGTATACCAGTCTCGAAGAACAAGGCCTGCCGGCGCAGCAGGTGTGGTTTATCGTCCTCACCAGCGGCTTTCTGTTGTTGTTCATCGGCCTGCTGGTGCACTGGCAGAGCCGGCCGCTCAAGCGTCTGGCGCGGGCAGCGCGGGATCTGTCGCTGGGCGCGGACGTCGAGCCAGTGGCGGAGGGCGGTGGCAGTGAAGTGGTCGAAGTTGGCCGGGCGTTCAACACCATGCGCGAACGCATCAGCCGTTACCTGACCGAACGCAGCCAGTTGTTCAGCGCGATTTCCCACGACCTGCGCACGCCGATCACCCGCCTGCGCTTGCGCGTCGAACTGCTCGAGGACGAACAGCTGCAAGCCAAGTTCGGCCGCGATCTGGATGAGCTGGAGTTGCTGGTCAAAGGCGCGCTGCAATGTGTCAAGGACACCGACATCCACGAGAACATCGAGCCGGTGGATCTCAATCATGTCCTCGATTGCCTGGTCGAGCCGTATCTCGCGCCGAACGGCAATGGCCGCGTCACTCAGCACGGCCGCGCGCTGTCGGCATACCCGGGCAAACCGCTGGCGCTCAAGCGCTGCATCGGCAACCTGATCGACAACGCCTTGAAGTACGGGCAGAACGCGCATCTGCACATCGATGACGATGACAGCGCGTTCGTTTTGCACGTCGACGATGAAGGGCCGGGTGTGCCGCAGCAGCGGCTGGAGCAAGTGTTCGAGCCGCACTTTCGCCTGGCGGGGCAGCAGCAGGGCTACGGATTGGGACTGGGCATTGCGCGCAACATCGCCCATAGCCATGGCGGCGAGGTGACGTTGCAGAACCTGCGTGAGGGCGGGTTGCGGGTGACGTTGCAGTTGCCTCGGTCTGTGGATTAGCCCCGAAAAGCCCCTCACCCTAGCCCTCTCCCAGAGGGAGAGGGGACCGATTGGGGGATGCTGCTGAGGTGCGCTGACCTGTAAATGCGGTGGTGAATCCATAATCGCCAATATTTTTCAGGTCGACGGAGGACGCAAGACACCTCGGTCGGCCCCCTCTCCCTCCGGGAGAGGGTTGGGGTGAGGGTGCTTTTGCTCTTCTCTTTTGTCACGAGCCAGTGACAAACCCCGCCCCCTTCGTTACAAGCCCGCCCTGGCCCGTTGTTTAGACTGCCCGCAGTCCTAACAACAAAAAAGGGTCACGCCATGGACACCTTTCACCCAGACTTCAGCAGTTGGCTGAACGCCCCTGCCCACCAGCAATGGCTAGCCGCCGAAGGCCTGCGTCTGCTGGATTTCGCCAAGGCATCACGACTGCCCGAAGGCTTCGGCAACCTCGACGAACGCGGCCGTTTGCCGGCGAACGCACGAGCCGAAACCATGAACACCGCGCGCATGACCCACAGCTTCGCCATGGCGCACATTCAGGGGTTGCCGGGGTTTGCCGAACTGGTCGACCACGGTATCGCCGCGTTGCGCGGGCCGCTGCGTGATGCGCTGCACGGTGGCTGGTTTGCGGTTGCCCAGCATCGTGACGACAACACCGGCAAGAACGCCTATCTGCACGCCTTTGTCGCACTCGCCGCCAGCTCCGCCGCGGTCGCGCAACGGCCCGGCGCCCAGGCTTTGCTCGATGACGCAATCGACATCATCGACACTTATTTCTGGAGCGAAGAAGAGGGCGCCATGCGCGAATTCTTCAATCGCGACTGGAGCGAAGAAGAAGCCTATCGCGGCGCCAACAGCAACATGCACGCGACCGAAGCATTCCTCGCGCTGGCCGATGTCACCGAAGATCCGCGCTGGCTGGTGCGCGCCCAGCGCATCGTCGAACGAGTGATCCATGGCCACGCTGCAGCCAACGATTACATGGTCATCGAACACTTCGACCGCGACTGGCAACCGCTGCGCGAATACAACCGCGACAATCCGGCTGACGGTTTCCGTCCTTACGGCACCACGCCGGGCCACGGTTTCGAATGGGCGCGCTTGCTCCTGCACCTTGAAGCCGCGCGGGTGCAGGCCGGCATGCTGACGCCGGGCTGGCTGGCCGTCGATGCGCAAAAACTCTTCGAAAACAATTGCCGCCACGGCTGGAATGTCGATGGCGCGCCGGGCATCGTCTACACCCTCGACTGGCACAACAAAGCCGTGGTCCGCCATCGTCTGCACTGGACGCATGCCGAAGCCAGCGCCGCCGCCAGTGCCTTGCTCAAACGCACCGGCGACGGGCAATACGAAACCTGGTACCGGCTGTTCTGGGAGTTCTGCGAGACGAATTTCATCGACCGCTGCAACGGCAGCTGGTACCACGAACTCAATCCGCAGAATGTGCCGAGTGCCGATATCTGGCCGGGCAAGCCCGATCTGTATCACGCCTGGCAGGCTGTGCTGATTCCACGATTGCCGCTGGCGCCAAGCATGGCCACGGCTTTGGCGCAGTCGTCCCGGCCTGTTGCTGTGTAACCATGTCGTGACATTTACGCGTCCCTTCGTTACCTGCGAAGCGAAACGCTCTGTTTAAACTCCGTGCAGCGCAAGCACCAGACTTGCAATGCATAACAACAAGAAAGGTACATCTCGAATGAATGCGATTTCTCGCCTCGCTACTGTCATTTCTGTCGCCTCCCTGTTCCCGCTCGCAATCCTGCCGCTCAGTGTCTCCGCCGCCGATTCCAAAGGTTCGGTCGAAGTCGTGCACTGGTGGACTTCCGGTGGCGAAAAAGCCGCTGTCGATGTGCTCAAGGCCCAAGTCGAAAAAGACGGTTTCACCTGGAAGGACGGCGCTGTCGCCGGTGGTGGCGGTGCGACTGCCATGACCGTGCTGAAAAGCCGTGCCGTTGCCGGCAACCCGCCAGGCGTAGCGCAGATCAAAGGCCCGGACATCCAGGAATGGGCGTCGACCGGCCTGCTCGACACCGACGTTTTGAAAGACGTCGCCAAGTCGGAAAAGTGGGACAGCCTGCTCGACAAGAAAGTCTCCGATACCGTGAAGTACGACGGTGATTACGTGGCCGTGCCGGTGAACATTCACCGCGTGAACTGGCTGTGGATCAACCCGGAAGTCTTCAAGAAAGCCGGCATCACCAAGAATCCAACCACCCTCGAAGAGTTCTACGCGGCCGGCGACAAGCTGAAAGCGGCGGGCTTCATTCCGCTCGCTCACGGCGGTCAGCCTTGGCAGGACAGCACCGTGTTCGAAGCCGTGGTGCTCTCGGTCATGGGCGTGGATGGCTACAAGAAAGCCCTGGTCGATCTCGACAACAAAGCGCTGACCGGCCCGGAAATGGTCAAGGCGCTCACTGAGCTGAAGAAAGTCGCGACCTACATGGACGCGGACGGCAAAGGCCAGGACTGGAACCTCGAAGCGGCCAAGGTCATCAACGGCAAGGCCGGCATGCAGATCATGGGTGACTGGGCCAAGTCCGAATGGACCGCCGCCAAGAAAGTCGCCGGCAAGGACTACGAGTGCGTAGCGTTCCCGGGCACCGACAAGGCGTTCACCTACAACATCGACTCGCTGGCCGTGTTCAAGCAGAAGGACGCAGGCACTGCGGCCGGTCAGCAGGACATCGCCAAAGTCGTGCTGGGTGAGAACTTCCAGAAAGTCTTCAGCATCAACAAAGGCTCGATCCCGGTGCGCAACGACATGTTGAACAACATGGACAAGCTCGGCTTCGACTCCTGCGCACAGACCGCTGCCAAAGACTTCCTGGCGGACGCCAAGTCCGGCGGCCTGCAACCAAGCATGGCGCACAACATGGCGACCACGCTGGCGGTGCAGGGCGCGTTCTTTGACGTAGTCACCAACTACATCAACGACCCGAAAGCCGACCCGGCCGATGCGGCGAAGAAACTCGGCGCGGCAGTTCAGTCGGCCAAGTAATGCTTGGCCCCTGTAGCAGTGGGCGTTTGTGGTGAGGGGATTCATCCCCGATGGGTTGCGAAGCGACCCCGGAAAGTTGCAGCGGTGCAGTGTCTGAAATACCGCATGTAATGATTTCGCGACTGCTGCGCAGTCGATCGGGGATAAATCCCCTCGCCACAGGGCTCACTCCTGCAAGGGAATGCTTTCGTAAACCCTTATTGTGGATTTCCCCATGAGTTCTGTTGCTGTGTTCAGCAAGGCCTCGCCGTTCGATGCATTGCAGCGCTGGCTACCGAAACTGGTGCTGGCGCCGAGCATGTTCATCGTGCTGGTGGGCTTCTATGGCTACATCCTGTGGACGTTCATTCTGTCGTTCACCACCTCGACCTTCCTGCCCAACTACAAGTGGGCCGGTCTGGCGCAATACGCGCGGTTGTTCGACAACGATCGCTGGTGGGTGGCGAGCAAGAACCTCGCCGTGTTCGGCGGCATGTTCATCGGCATTACCCTGGTGATCGGCGTGTTGCTGGCGGTGTTCCTCGATCAGCGCATCCGTCGCGAAGGCTTTATCCGCACCATTTACCTGTACCCGATGGCGCTCTCGATGATCGTCACCGGTACCGCATGGAAATGGCTGCTCAACCCGGGCATGGGCCTGGACAAATTGTTGCGTGACTGGGGCTGGGAAGGCTTCCGTCTGGACTGGCTGATCGACCCCGATCGCGTGGTCTACTGCCTGGTGATCGCCGCTGTGTGGCAAGCCTCTGGCTTCATCATGGCGATGTTCCTCGCCGGCCTGCGTGGCGTCGATCAATCGATCATCCGTGCTGCGCAGATCGACGGCGCGAGCATGCCGCGCATTTACTGGAAAGTCGTGCTGCCAAGCCTGCGTCCGGTGTTCTTCAGTGCGGTGATGATCCTCGCGCACATCGCGATCAAGAGCTTCGACCTCGTTGCGGCAATGACCGCCGGCGGTCCGGGTTATTCCTCCGACCTGCCAGCGATGTTCATGTATTCCTTCACCTTCAGTCGCGGCCAGATGGGCATGGGCTCGGCCAGTGCGATTCTGATGCTCGGTGCGATCCTCGCGATCATCGTGCCTTACCTGTATTCCGAGCTGAGGACCAAGCGTCATGACTAGTCTCGCTGCCAAACCTGCGATCAGCTTCAGTCGCATCGCGATCTACGCGGTGCTGATCCTCGCAGTGTTCCTCTATCTGGTGCCGCTGGTAGTCATGTTGCTGACCAGCTTCAAGACCCCGGAAGATATCAGCACCGGCAACCTGTTGAGCTGGCCGACCGTGGTCAGCGGCATCGGCTGGGTCAAGGCCTGGGCCACGGTTGACGGCTACTTCTGGAACTCGATCAAGATCACCGTACCGGCCGTCATCATCTCCACCGCCATCGGTGCGTTGAACGGTTACGTGCTGTCGATGTGGCGCTTCCGTGGTTCGCAGTTGTTCTTCGGTCTGCTGCTGTTCGGCTGCTTCCTGCCGTTCCAGACCGTGCTGCTGCCGGCCTCGTTCACCCTCGGCAAGATGGGCCTGGCGAGCACCACCACCGGCTTGGTCTTCGTGCACGTGGTCTACGGTCTGGCGTTCACCACGCTGTTCTTCCGCAACTACTACGTGAGCATTCCCGATGCGCTGGTCAAGGCTGCGCGTCTGGATGGCGCGGGTTTCTTCACGATTTTCCGCCGCATCATTCTGCCGATGTCGACGCCGATCATCATGGTCTGCCTGATCTGGCAGTTCACCCAGATCTGGAACGACTTCCTGTTCGGTGTGGTGTTCTCCAGCGGTGATTCGCAACCGATCACCGTGGCGCTGAACAACCTGGTCAACACCAGCACCGGCGCCAAGGAATACAACGTGGATATGGCAGCGGCGATGATCGCCGGCCTGCCGACCCTGCTGGTCTATGTGGTCGCAGGCAAGTATTTCGTGCGCGGGCTGACGGCCGGCGCGGTCAAGGGGTAATCATGGCTACGCTTGAACTTCGCAACGTAAACAAGACCTATGGGGCCGGCCTGCCGGACACCCTGAAGAACATCGAACTGTCGATCAAGGACGGTGAATTCCTGATCCTCGTCGGCCCGTCGGGCTGCGGCAAATCGACCTTGATGAACTGCATCGCCGGTCTGGAAACCATCACCGGCGGCGCGATCATGATCGGTGATCAGGACGTCAGCGGCATGAGCCCCAAGGATCGCGACATCGCCATGGTGTTCCAGTCCTATGCGCTGTACCCGACCATGAGCGTGCGCGAGAACATCGAGTTCGGCCTGAAGATCCGCAAGATGCCGCAGGCAGCGATCGACGAAGAAGTCGCCCGCGTGGCCAAGCTGTTGCAGATCGAACACCTGCTCAATCGCAAACCGGGCCAGCTCTCCGGTGGTCAGCAACAGCGTGTGGCGATGGGCCGTGCCCTGGCGCGGCGGCCGAAGATCTACCTGTTCGACGAACCGCTGTCGAACCTCGACGCCAAGCTGCGCGTCGAGATGCGTACCGAAATGAAACTGATGCACCAGCGTCTGAAAACCACCACGGTCTACGTGACCCACGACCAGATCGAAGCGATGACCCTGGGCGACAAGGTGGCGGTGATGAAGGACGGCATCATTCAGCAGTTCGGTACGCCGAAAGACATCTACAACGACCCGGCCAACCTGTTCGTCGCAAGCTTCATCGGTTCGCCGCCGATGAACTTCATCCCCCTGCGTTTGCAGCGCAAGGAAGGTCGCCTGCTGGCGCTGCTCGACAGCGGTCAGGCGCGTTGCGAATTGCCGATGAGCATGCAGGACGCCGGCCTCGAAGATCGCGAAGTAATCCTCGGCCTGCGCCCGGAGCAGATTGTTCTGGCGAACGGCGAGGGCAATGGTCTGCCGAGCATCCGTGCCGAAGTGCAGGTCACTGAACCGACCGGTCCGGACACGCTGGTGTTCGTCAATCTGAATGACACCAAGGTCTGCTGCCGACTGGCGCCGGACGTGGCACCGCAGGTGGGCGAAAGCCTGACGCTGCAGTTCGATCCATCGAAAGTGTTGTTGTTCGACGCCAATACCGGCGAGCGTCTGGGCGTTGCGGGCCAGGTGCAGACAGAGACCCGGTCGGCGAATGTGGCGCAGTTCAAAGGCCGCTGAAGTACAAAATGTGGGAGCGAGCCTGCTCGCGAAAGCGGTCTGACATCCAGCATTGATGTCGCCTGATACACCGCATTCGCGAGCAGGCTCGCTCCCACAGGGGGCAAGCAGTGCCCGGCCTGTCGAGCACTGCACTTTATGTAAACCGCGTTAGATAAAAACAGTTAATAACAATAAAGACGAGGATGTAGGGATGAAAAAGAAACACGTCAATGCCCGGTTGATCTGCCAGGTTTCAGCGGCAGCTGCACTGGTGCTGGCCGGTAATGCAATGGCGGCGGATGCGTTCAGCTCCGACTCCAAGTGGATGACCGGCGACTGGGGCGGTGAGCGCACCAAGCTGATCGAGCAGGGTATCGACATCAAGGCCGACTACGTTGGCGAGATGGGCGCCAACCTGAACGGCGGTTACAACGACGACAAGACTGCGCGTTACGCCGACCAGTTCGGTCTGGGCGTGGCCCTCGACCTGCAGAAGCTGTGGGGCTGGGACAACACCCAGGCGAAGATCCAGCTGACCAACCGTAACGGCTACAACATCTCCAACGACCGCGTTGGCGATCCGCGTGCCGGCACCCTCAGCTCCTCGCAGGAAGTCTACGGCCGTGGCCACATGGTGCGTCTGACCCAACTGTGGATTCAGCACCAGTTCTTCGACAACAAGCTCGACGTCAAGGCCGGTTACTTCGGCGAAGGCGAAGACTTCAACACCTTCCCGTGCGACTTCCAGAACCTGGCGTTCTGCGGTTCGCAAGTGGGTAACTGGGCGACCAACATCTGGTACAACTGGCCCGTCAGCCAGGCCGCGATCCGTGTGAAGTACAACATCAACGACGAGCTCTACGCGCAGATCGGTGCGTACAACCAGAACCCGTCGCAACTGGAACACGGCAACGGCTTCAAGCTCAGCGGCAGCGGCACCAAAGGTACCGTGCTGCCGGTTGAGTTGGTCTGGTCGCCGAAGGTCAACAGCCTGCCGGGCGAATACCGCGTCGGTTACTACAAGAGCACGGCCGATGCCGACGACGTTCGCGAAGACGTCAACGGTCTTGATGCGGCAACCACCGGTGATGACTACAAGTCGCACAACAGCAAAAGCGGTTACTGGTTCGTTGCGCAACAGCAACTCACCAGCCACAACGGTGATGCGACTCGCGGTCTGAACATCGCCGCCAACGCGACCTTCCACGACAAGGACACCAACTTCATCGACAACTACCAGTCGGTGATGTTTGTCTACAAAGGCCCTTTCGACGCGCGTCCGAAAGATGACATCGGTATCGGCGCGGCGCGTATCCACGTCAACAAGGACGTCAAGCGCAACGCTGAACTGCTGAACGCTTCCAACGGTGTGTCCGATTACGACAACGCCGCGTTCTCGCCGATTCGTGAGACCGAGTACAACTACGAGCTCAACTACGGCATCCACGTCACCAACTGGCTGACCGTGCGTCCCAACCTGCAATACATCACCCATCCGGGCGGTGTGGATGAAGTCGATAACGCTTTGGTCGCTGGCCTGAAAATTCAGTCAACGTTCTAACGCGTCTGCGATAAGCTCCTCTCTATGTGCGCATTTTGCGGACAGCCCAGGCTGTCCGCTTTTTTTTGTGACACAGGTCAGATGTGTTGCTTGATGATTTTTTGTGGCTGGAGAGCTTTTTGTGGCGAGGGGATTTAGCGAAACGTCGCACCGCCCCGCTGGGCTGCGAAGCGGCCCCAAAACCATCCACTGAGGTGTATCAGCGAGAGGCCGTTTTCCAGGTTTGCGACTGCTTCGCAGTCGAACGGGGATAAATCCCCTCGCCACAGTATTCAAGGGTCACAAAGGTAATTGTACCCCCATGATTTTCAGGACCGTAGCCAATGCATGAGCATCCGCTGCAACGCTTCTTCAAATCCCTGCGCGAGCGACCGGTGTTCGCCTGGGAGCGCTATCAGATGCGCGACGTGTTGGTGATCGATCATCCGCTGTGTCAGGCGGTGTTCAGTCGGCAGGGTGCGCAGTTGCTGCACTTTCAGCCGCGTGGGCAGAAGCCGTGGTTGTGGTGCGCGGCGAAGTGGCCGCATGTCGGCGCGATTCGCGGTGGCGTGCCGGTGTGCTGGCCGTGGTATGGCCGTCATCCGAGCGAAAACGCCTGGCCGTCCCATGGTTGGGCGCGACTGCTCGACTGGAAACTGCTCGACAGCAGCAGCGCCGAAGACGGCGTGCGCCTGCACTGGCAATTGCAGCTGTGCGATTGGCAGGTCGACCTGCACGCGCACCTGGGCGAACGCATGGAATTACGGCTGAGCACCGAGCATCAGGACGACATGCCGTGCCAGTTGAGCCAGGCTTTGCACGCTTACTGGCGTATAGGCGATGTTGGTGAGATAGCGCTGTCTGGGCTCGAAGGCGCTCAGGGTTATGACCAGTTGAATCGTCGGGTTTGCCAGCAGGAAGGCGAGTTGCGGGTCGATGGCGGCTGTCAGCGGGTGTTCCAGCATGACGGCGAATTGCAGCTTAAGGATCACGCCTGGCAGCGCGAGTTGTGCATCGATACCGGCGACAGCGGCGACACCGTCGTCTGGCATCCCGGCGCGCGGCCGTTACTGGGGGTAAGTTGGGACGAGATTTCCGAATTCGTCTGCGTGGAAGCAGCGGCGGGCGGCACGGACAGCCTGCACCTGGCGCCGGGGGAGAAGGCGCATTTGAGTTTGCAGGCGTGGGCGGCGGCTTAGTGCGTCAAGTACACCGATACCCTCACCCTAGCCCTCTCCCAGAGGGAGAGGGGACCGAATGGGGGATGCTCAAGAATTACGCCGACGTGAAAGTGCAGTTCTGAATCCATAATCGACTGGATATTTCAGGTCGATGTACCGCGCAAGACACCTCGGTCGGCTCCCTCTCCCTCCGGGAGAGGGCTGGGGTGAGGGGGCTTTTGATCTTTAGTTGAATTCATCCCCAACCGGATACCGGCTCGCATTCAAGCTCTCTTTGATCTTGCGCAGATGCGGCTGGAAATCCACGCCACGGCGCAGGGTCATCCCCGTTGCCAGCACATCCAGCACGGTCAACTGAATGATCCGCGAGGTCATCGGCATATAAATGTCGGTGTCTTCCGGCAGTGGAATGTTCAGGCTCAGGGTACTGGCTTTGGCCAGCGGTGAATTCTCCGCTGTCAGGCCCAAAACCGAAGCGCCGTTCTCCCGGGCGATCCGCGCCACTTCCACCAGTTCGCGGGTACGCCCGGTGTAGGAAATGATCACGAACAGCTCGCCGGTGTGTGCCACCGAGGCAATCATCCGCTGCATCAGCACATCGGCATGGGCAGTGACGGCGAGGTTGAAGCGGAAGAACTTGTGCTGCGCATCCAGCGCCACCGGGGCCGAAGCGCCGAGGCCGAAGAAGTGGATCTGCCGGGCCTGGATCAACAGGTCGACGGCGCGGCTGATCAGGTTCGGGTCGAGCGCCTGGCAAGCACTGTCCAGGGAAGCGATGGCGCTGCCGAAGATCTTCTGCGTGTACGCCTCGGGATTGTCGTCGGCCTCGACCGCGCGGCTGACATACGCCGCACCACTGGCCAGGCTCTGGGCCAATTGCAGCTTGAGTTCGGGGTAGCCGCTGACACCGAACGAACGGCAGAAACGGTTGACCGTCGGTTCGCTTACCGAGGCGGCCTGGGCGAGGGCGGCGATGCTGAAGCGGGTGGCCTGCTGCGGATTGAGCAGAATCACCTCGGCGACCTTACGTTCGGCCTTGTTCAGCTCTTCAAGGCGACTCTGGATCTGTTCCAGTAAATTTCGCACGCGGTCCATATGGAATTCCTGATTCACCGACGCAGAGTTGCGTCGGGCTATGCAAATTGGGCCTTTGATATGGCCCGTGACGGTGGCCTATCCTACTGATGCGTCCGGGCGACCACCACTCGGATTGAGTATTCTGCGAAAATGTTGTGGTTATTACTACATTTTCCCTTGAGTGATGCCTTGAAAAAAGGTATTTGTAGCTTAACTTGATAAAAGAACAAACATCATGCCTTCCATTACGGTTGAACCGTGCACCTTTGCCTTGTTCGGCGCGCTTGGCGATCTGGCCCTGCGCAAGCTGTTTCCTGCCCTGTATCACCTTGACGGTGCCGACCTGCTGCACGAGGACACGCGCATCATCGCGCTGGCCCGTGAGCCCGGCAGCGAGCAGCAGCACATGGCGTTCATCGCCGCCGAATTGCGCCGTTACGTCGGCAAAGAGCTGAACGAAACCGTGGCCGAGCGCTTTCTCGCGCGCCTGACCTATCTGCACGTCGACTTCCTCAAGGCTGAGGATTACGTGGCGCTGGCGGAACTGGCCGGCAGCAGCCAGCGCATGATTGCCTACTTCGCCACCCCGGCGGCGGTGTACGGCGCGATCTGCGAGAACCTCGAGAAAGTCGGTCTGGCCGAAAATACCCGTGTAGTGCTGGAAAAACCGATCGGCTCTGACCTTGAGTCCTCGCGCAAGGTCAACGACGCAGTAGCGCAGTTCTTCCCGGAAGACCGCACCTACCGCATCGACCACTACCTGGGCAAAGAGACCGTTCAGAACCTGATCGCCCTGCGTTTCGCCAACAGCCTGTTCGAAACCCAGTGGAACCAGAATTACATCTCCCACGTGGAAATCACCGTGGCCGAGAAGGTCGGCATCGAAGGCCGCTGGGGCTATTTCGACAAGGCCGGCCAACTGCGCGACATGATCCAGAATCACCTGTTGCAGCTGCTCTGCCTGATTGCCATGGACCCGCCGGCCGACCTGTCCGCCGACAGCATCCGTGACGAAAAGGTAAAAGTGCTCAAGGCGCTGGCGCCGATCAGTCCGGAAGGCCTGACCACACAAGTGGTGCGCGGCCAGTACATCGCCGGCCACAGCGAAGGCAAATCCGTTCCGGGTTACCTCGAAGAACCGAATTCCAATACCCAGAGCGACACCGAAACCTTCGTCGCCCTGCGTGCCGATATCCGCAACTGGCGCTGGGCCGGCGTGCCGTTCTACCTGCGTACCGGCAAGCGCATGCCGCAAAAGCTGTCGCAGATCGTCATCCACTTCAAGGAACCGTCGCACTACATCTTCGCCCCGGAGCAGCGCCTGCAGATCAGCAACAAACTGATCATCCGCCTGCAACCGGACGAAGGCATTTCCTTGCGCGTGATGACCAAAGAGCAGGGCCTGGACAAGGGCATGCAACTGCGCAGCGGCCCGCTGCAACTGAATTTCTCCGACACCTGGCGTAGCGCGCGGATCCCCGATGCCTACGAGCGGTTGTTGCTGGAAGTGATGAACGGCAATCAGAACCTGTTTGTCCGTAAAGATGAAATCGAAGCCGCGTGGAAGTGGTGTGACCAGCTGATCGCCGGGTGGAAGAAATCCGGCGACGCGCCCAAGCCTTATGCGGCCGGGTCGTGGGGGCCGATGAGCTCCATTGCTTTGATCACGCGGGACGGGAGGTCGTGGTATGGCGATATCTGATGTGCAACTGCCGACGGGTGTGACTGCCCGCGAATTCAACAGCCCGGTGCTGCTGGCTGAAGGCCTGGCGCTGAACGTTGCCAATCAACTGAGCGAGGCCATTGCCGCGCGCGACAACGCGGTGCTGGTGGTGTCCGGCGGGCGCAGCCCGGTAGCGTTTTTCCAGCACCTGGCCAAGCAGGAGCTGGACTGGTCGAAGGTCGTTGTGACCCTGGCCGACGAACGCTGGGTACCGGTGGAACATGCCGACAGCAATGCCGGCCTGCTCAAGCAGTATCTGCTCAAAGGCCCGGCAGCCAAGGCGCAGTTCCTCAGCCTCTACAGCGCGGCGGCCAACGTCGAGCAGGCTGCTGAACAGGCCGATCGTCTGCTCGGCGAACTGCCGCCGATCGACGTGCTGGTGCTGGGCATGGGCGATGACGGCCACACCGCATCGCTGTTCCCCGACAGCCCGAACCTCGCCGAAGCCCTGCAAGCCGATGGCACGCGCCGTTGCTGGCCGATGCTGGCGCCAAGCGTGCCGCGTCAGCGCCTGACCATGAGCCGCGCGCTGCTGGCCTCGGCCCGGCACAAGATTCTGTCGATTTCCGGTCAATCGAAACTGACCACCCTGAATGCCGCGCTGGCATCCGATGACGTTGCGGCCATGCCGGTGCGCGCGTTTCTGCAACCTACGTTAGAGATTTACTGGTGCCCATGAGCCAAGGAACAGCCGCTATGACAACCCCATCCCCGACCGTTTCCATGGCGGACAAAGTTGCCCTGATCGACAGTCTCTGCGCCAAGGCGCGGATCCTGCCGGTGATCACCATCGCTCGCGAACAGGACGTGCTGCCGCTGGCCGACGCCCTCGCCGCCGGTGGCCTGACTGCGCTGGAAGTGACCCTGCGCTCGCAGTTCGGCCTCAAGGCCATTCAGATCCTGCGCGAACAGCGCCCCGAGCTGATGACCGGTGCCGGCACCGTGCTTGACCGCAACATGCTAGCGGCGGCTGAAGCGGCAGGCTCGCAGTTCATTGTTACCCCGGGCATCACCCGCGACCTGCTCGAAGCCAGCGTCGACAGCCCGATTCCGCTGTTGCCGGGCATCAGCAACGCCTCGGGGATCATGGAAGGCTACGGTCTGGGCTATCGCCGCTTCAAGCTGTTCCCGGCGGAAGTCAGCGGTGGCGTGGCGGCAATCAAGGCCCTCGGCGGCCCGTTCGGCGAAGTGAAATTCTGCCCGACTGGCGGCGTCGGCCCGGCCAATATCAAGAGCTACATGGCGCTGAAAAACGTCATGTGCGTGGGCGGTAGCTGGATGCTTGATCCGGAGTGGATCAAGAACGGCGACTGGTCCCGCATTCAGGAATGCACTGCCGAAGCCTTGGCGCTGCTGGACTGATCGTTACCCGACACTTCGTTGTGTGCTTTACGGCTTTATGGTGCGCTTGGTCGGCGCACCTTTTTTTTGCGCTGAAAAAAATTGCCGGTACATGCGGCGATACATAGTTACTGCACGCTGACTTTTTCACGGGGTTAATCTGCGTCCATCTTATGGAAGAGAGAACGCCTCATGGACGACCTTCAGTCTCTGACCCTTACGCCACAATCCCGTTATCAACCGAAGCAACTTCCCCTCGGCCGCCCCGCAGCTGAATCTCAAGTGCGCAATATCAGCCAAGGTGTCCAAGGCTTGCCGCTGGTCCTGCGTCTGTCGCTGGTCGATGCGATGACCAGCGAGCCGGTCATCGGCGCGCTGGTGCGCATTCAACAGCGTGTCGATGGGGACACCAGCCTGGGCGGCAGTCAATCGACTGACAGCCATGGCATCGTCCGTTTCACCAGTGTCTATCCGGATCGGCCGGCGCGCGGCGCTGCTTGCCTGAAGCTGAACGTATTCATTCCCGGCGACGAAGCAGGAGCGCAAGCTCACCACGAAGCCTGGGCCGGCACCTTGCACCTGCCCGGTCGCTGCGGCTGTGAAGGTGCCGCCGAGGACGCCTTGCGGTTGGTATTGCAGCCGATCGCCGGCGCGGATCTTGAAGACGGTGCTTTCGCCTGCCAGACCCTCGGCATCGACACCTTCGCCGTGTCGTCGCAACTTGGCCTGGAAGGCTACGAAAAAAACTCCGGAGCGCCGTTCTAGCGCAGTCGATCCAGCGCCCGAACCAGCTGCTCCATCTCGCCAGCCGTGGTGGTCAGCCCCGGGGTAATGCGAATGCACGGCCCGCACGCGGCGCCGGTGCGCACCACGGTGAACAGGTTGAATTCGCTGAGCAGACGCTCGGCCATGGCCTGCTGATCGGCATGCCGGGTGAAGCGCAGCGCGGTGATCCCGCAATACAGTTGCGGGTCGTCCGGCGTCAGCACCTCGATGCCCGGCAGGTGCCGGACCCGGCTGACCCACAGGTTGCGCAGGTAACTCAGGCGTGGGCTTTTGGCTGCGGCGCCGCCGAGCGCGTCGTGCTCTTCGAACACCAGCGGCAAGGTCATCAGTGCCGGGATGTTCGGCGTGCTGTACGAGGTCCGCGCGCGAATATCGCTGACCGGGTAATGCATCTCGCCCATGTCCGGATCGATGTCGGCGAGACGCTGCGGGGCGATATAGATAAAGCCGAGGGTCAGCGGTGCGCCGATCCATTTGTGCAGGTTGTAACCGGCGAAAGCGATGCCCAACGCTTGCAGGTCGAATTCAATCTGGCCGAGGGCGTGGGCACCGTCGAGGATGATGTCGACGCCATGCTCTTTGGCCAGCGCGGCGATGGCTTGCACGGGCATAACCAGACCGGTGCGATGGGTGACGTGGGTCAGGGCCATCAGTTTGAGTTTTGGATGGCGGACGAACGCCTCGCGGTAGCTTTCCAGCAGGCTGTCGAAACTGGCGGGATGGTGGTGGGCAATTTCGATGACCTCAACGCCACGCTGCTTCGCCAGCCAGCGCATGGCGCCCTTGACCGTGTCGTACTCGAGGTCGCAGATCAGTACCTGATCACCCGGTTGCAGACGATTGTAATTGCGGATCAGCGATTGCAGGCCTTCGGTGGCATTGCGCGTCAGCGCCACGCTTTGCGCGCGCACGCCAATCAGTTCGGCCAGTTGCGCGCGGATCTCAAGGTTGTCGTGCTGTTCAAAGCGCTGGCGTGCATAAATCGAGTTGCTGGCGTTGATCAGCTCGATATTGCGCTGGTACTCCTCGATCACTGTGCGCGACATGCGCCCGAAGTAACCGTTTTCCAGATTGACCGGACCGGGCTGCACATCGTATCGATCGGCAAAGGTTTGCCAGAAGGCTTCGTCACGGGCGCGGCGGGTGTTGTCAGGCATGGTCGGCAAGGCTCAAGAGGGAAGGGCGCGTCAGTGGCGCGGGGCGGGTTTGCCGTGTTTTGCGCGCAGCGGCTCGAGCAGGTCGGACAGGCCGTTATGGTCGATCTCCTGCATCAGCGCCAGCAGGCCACCGAGTTCACCGTGGGGAAAGCCTTCACGGGCAAACCAGTTCAGATAGGGGCCGGGCAGGTCGGCAATGATTCGGCCTTTGTACTTGCCGAAGGGCATTTCGCGGGTAATCAGCAGTTCGAGTTTTTCCGGATTCATCAGCACGCTTCATCGATTCACATCACAGCCTGGAAAATACAGGCATTCTGCATGCAGGCCAAATGACAGATCATGCAAAAAACCAGCATACAGATGGTTCAATCTTTCGTAATTTGTTGAAAATAAAGGATTTTTATCCGATCAAAAAGCTGGCACGCACACTGCAATATCCCTTGCATCTTCAACCCATCGCAAGGAATTGAAAAATGACCGACATGAAAAAAGAAGCCATTTCTGTACTCAACGACCTGATTGAAACCTGCAAGGACGGTCAGGAAGGGTTCAAGACTTGCGCTGAAGACATCAAGCACCCAGAACTGAAAACCCTGTTCGTGACTCGCTCCGCTGATTGCGCCACCGCAGCAGCCGAGCTGCAGGCTCAGGTACGTTCGCTGGGCGGCGATCCGGAAACCTCGACCAGCGTCAGCGGTGATCTGCACCGTCGCTGGGTCGATGTCAAGGCCATGTTCACCGGTAAAGACGAAGAGGCTGTGCTGAACGAAGCAGAGCGCGGTGAAGACCACGCACTGAAGGCCTACAAAGAAGCCCTCGAGAAAATCACCAAGCACAACCTGGTGGGTATTCGTGATCTGGTTGAACGCCAATATCACGGCGTACAACGCAACCACGACCAGGTGAAAGCCCTGCGCAACCAGGCTCGTGCCAACTCTTAAGCTGCACTGAAACAACTGTGGGAGCGAGCCTGCTCGCGAATTCGGTGTGTCATGCAATGTTGCTTTTGCTGACACGACCACTTCGCGAGCAGGCTCGCTCCCACTTTTATTTTGTGCGACTGATCAGCCGATACTGATCGCCGGCAAAGTCGGCAACGTCACCGTCTGCTGTTTGCGCGGCGCGAGAATCTCCGCTTCACCATCCACCACCAACTCATCACGTTGATTGAATACGCGAGTGGCAATGCGCACGCGGAATTTCGGCAGTTTCTCCAGAATCTCCAGGCGCACTGTCAGCGTGTCGCCGATCTTCACCGGCTTCTGAAAGCTCATCTGCTGACCGATATAAATGGTGCCCGGCCCAGGCAATTCACAGGCCACCGCTGCACTGATCAGCGCACCGCTGAACATGCCGTGGGCGATGCGTTCCTTGAACATGCTGGCGGCGGCAAACTCGGCGTCCAGATGCACCGGGTTGTGGTCGCCTGACATCGCGGCGAACAGCTGAATGTCGCGCTCTTCGACAGTCTTGCTGTAGCTGGCGGTCTGGCCGACTTCGAGGGCTTCGTAAGGGATGTTGGTAACCTGGGTCATCGGTTTCGATTCCTGTGACGGATTTCAGTCAATCCACAAAAAATTATTCGCTGCGCTGCGGGCGCTGGTGGCTCAGGGCTTGGTCGATCCAGGCGAGCACATCGGCGGTCACTTCGTCGCGATTACTTTCATTGAACAATTCGTGCCGGGCCTGCGGGTAGATCTTCAGTTGCAGGTGCTGGCTGCCGGCCCTGCGCAAGGCATTGGCAAGATCTGTCAGACGCTTGCCCTCGCTCACCGGATCACATTCGCCACCAATCACCAGCAGCGGCAGGCCCGGATCGATCTGCGCGAGATTGGACGCTTTGCTGATTTGCTGCAAGCCGCCGAGCAGGTCGACCCACAGCTGATTGGTGCAGCGAAAGCCGCATAACGGGTCGGCGGCGTACTTGTCGACTTCGGCCGGATCACGGCTCAGCCAGTCGAAACGGGTGCGCACCGGTTTGAATTTATTGTTGAACGAGCCGAACGACAGCCACTCGATCAACGCGCTGCGGCCCTTGCCGCCCTGGCGCAGTTTTTCCAGCCGGGCTATTTGCCGCGCGATGCGATAGAGGGCCACCGGCTGGAAATTCGAGCCGCTGAGAATCGCCCCGTGCAGACTGGCGCTGTGGTGCAACAAATAGCCTTGGGCGATGTAGCTGCCCATGCTGTGGCCGAGGAGGATGATCGGCACGCCGGGATGTTGCTGGCCGATGTGCTGGTTGAGGCTGGCCAGATCGCCGACGACCTTGCGCCAACCGTCGTCATCGGCGAAATGGCCGAGGGTGCCGTTGTCGGCGGTGCGACCATGGCCACGCAGATCCGGGGCGTAGACGCCATAGTCTTTGTCGCAAAACGTGTCAGCGAGCCGCGCGTAGCGAGCGCTGTGTTCGGCCATGCCATGGGCCAGCAGAATCACCGCTTTCAATGGCGTGGCCGGGAGCCAGCGGTTGACGTACAGGCGGCTGCGGTCACTCGCGTCCAGCCAGAAGGTGTCGTGGGTCATGGCGATTCCTTTGCTCAGCATCGCCACAGTGTATAGCGCGTCTGATCAGCTCACGCCACGGCAGGAAGATTCACGGGATCAATGAGGGCTTGCGTCATATTTGCCTCAATGGCCATAGCTGCTAGTGTCCGTGAAGCTCCGCTTTGTGCTTTTCGCCTTCCATGGACGAAGCAGAAACGACAGAAAGCGGCTCCCGGATCGGCTCAGGTAAAGAGGACAAGAACAATGCAACCTGATTTCTGGAATGACAAACGCCCGGCCGGCGTACCGCTGGACATCGACATGGGCGAGTTCAAGTCGGTCATCGAAGTGTTTGAGCGTTCCTGCAAGAAGTTCGCTGACCGCCCGGCGTTCAGCAGCATGGGCATCACCCTGACCTACGCCGAACTCGAACGCCAGAGCGCGGCGTTCGCCGGTTACCTGCAGGCCCATACCGATCTGGTGCCGGGGGATCGCATTGCGGTGCAGATGCCCAACGTCCTGCATTATCCGATTGCCGTGTTCGGCGCGCTGCGCGCCGGGCTGATCGTGGTCAACACCAACCCGCTCTATACGCCGCGCGAGATGCGCCACCAGTTCAAGGATTCCGGCGCACGCGCGCTGGTCTACCTGAATCTGTTCGGACAGAAAGTCCAGGAAGTGCTGCCCGACACCGACATCCAATATTTGATCGAAGCGAAGATGGGCGACCTGATGCCCACCGCCAAAGGCTGGCTGGTCAACACCGTGGTCAGCAAAGTGAAGAAACTGGTGCCCGAGTATTCGCTGCCGCAAGCCACTTCGTTCAAAAGTGCGCTGCGCATGGGGCGTGGTCTGGGCATCAAGCCGCTGAACGTCGGCCTCGATGACATCGCCGTGCTGCAATACACCGGCGGCACCACCGGCCTGGCCAAGGGCGCGATGCTCACCCACGGCAATCTGGTGGCGAACATGCAGCAGGTGCGCGCCTGTCTGGCTCAGCTCGGCCAGGATGGTCAGCCGCTGTTGCGCGAAGGCCAGGAGGTGATGATTGCGCCGCTGCCGCTGTACCACATCTATGCCTTCACTGCGAATTGCATGTGCATGATGGTGTCCGGCAACCACAACGTGTTGATCTCCAATCCGCGCGACATCGCCGGCTTCATCAAGGAACTGAAAAACTGGCGCTTCTCTGCGCTACTGGGTTTGAACACCTTGTTCGTCGCGCTGATGGATCACCCTGACTTCAAGACCCTGGATTTCTCCAGTCTGAAGCTGACCAACTCCGGCGGCACCGCGCTGGTCAAGGCCACCGCCGAGCGCTGGGAGCAGATGACCGGTTGCCGTATCACCGAAGGCTACGGCCTGACCGAAACCTCGCCGGTGGCCTGCACTAACCCTTACGGCGACCAATCGCGCTTGGGCACGGTGGGCCTGCCGGTGCCGGGTACGCTGGTGAAAATCATCAATGATGACGGCGTCGAGCAGCCGCTGGGCGAGCGCGGTGAGCTGTGCATCAAAGGCCCGCAGATCATGAAGGGCTACTGGAACAAACCCGAAGCCACCGCCGAAGTGCTGGACGCCGAGGGCTGGTTCAAGTCCGGCGATATCGCCGTGATCGACCCGGACGGTTTTGTGCGCATCGTCGATCGCAAGAAGGACATGATCATCGTCTCCGGCTTCAACGTTTATCCCAACGAAATCGAAGACGTGGTCATGGCCCACCCGAAAGTCGCTAACTGCGCGGTCATCGGCGTGCCGGACGAGCGTTCGGGAGAGGCGGTGAAGCTGTTTGTGGTAGCGCGGGAGAGCGGGGTCAGCCTGGAAGAGCTGAAGGCTTACTGCAAAGAGAATTTCACGGCCTACAAGGTGCCGAAACACATCGTGTTGCGTGAGTCGTTGCCGATGACGCCTGTAGGGAAAATTCTGCGGCGCGAATTGCGGGATATCGCATAAAGGTTAGGAGCGAAAAGATCGCAGCCTTCGGCAGCTCCTACAGGAAACGCATTCCAAATGCAGGAGCTGCCGAAGGCTGCGATCTTTTGCTTTTACACCCCATGACTACGGGGCTTTCACAGGGTAATAGGATTTTTGCTCTAAAATGACCGCTGGCAAGTCTTGAGTCATCAATATGACTGTAGGGGCCTCTTTTGGCTCTGGTCGACCCTTGGCAAAGCTGCTACTCTCGGCGCGCTTTGTGACTTCTCGGCCTGTAAAACGCCGGATTCACCAATACAAAACACACACCAATAATAATCGCATCAAATGCGGTGAAGAATTCGCGTTGCTGAGGAGTGGGCTTCCATGATCGAAGACTTTTGGAAGGATAAGTACCCGGCTGGAATCGCAGCCGAGATCAATCCAGACGAGTATCCGAACATTCAGGCAGTGTTGAAGCAATCCTGCCAACGCTTCGCCAACAAACCGGCTTTCAGCAACCTCGGCAAGACAATCACCTACGGTGAGCTGTACGAGCTGTCCGGGGCCTTTGCCGCGTATCTGCAACAGCATACCGACTTGCAGCCCGGTGATCGAATCGCCGTGCAACTGCCCAACGTCCTGCAGTACCCGGTCGCGGTCTTCGGTGCCATTCGCGCCGGGCTGATCGTGGTCAACACCAACCCGCTGTACACCGCGCGGGAAATGGAACACCAATTCAACGACTCCGGCGCCAAAGCCCTGGTGTGCCTGGCGAACATGGCGCACCTGGCCGAAGCCGTGGTGCCGAAGACCGGCGTCAAGCACGTCATCGTCACCGAAGTCGCCGACCTGCTCCCGCCGATCAAGCGCCTGCTGATCAACAGCGTCATCAAGTACGTGAAGAAAATGGTCCCGGCCTATCACCTGCCCAAAGCCATCAAGTTCAACGACGTTCTGAGCAAGGGCCACGGCCAGCCAGTGGCCGAAGCCAACCCGGACAGCGGCGATGTCGCGGTGCTGCAATACACCGGCGGCACCACCGGCGTGGCCAAGGGCGCGATGCTCACGCACCGCAACCTGGTCGCCAACATGCTGCAATGCAAGGCGCTGATGGGCTCCAACCTCAACGAAGGCTGCGAGATCCTGATCACGCCGCTGCCGCTGTATCACATCTATGCGTTCACCTTTCATTGCATGGCGATGATGCTGATCGGCAACCACAACATCCTGATCAGCAACCCGCGCGACCTGCCGGCGATGGTCAAGGAACTGTCGAGGTGGAAGTTCAGCGGTTTCGTCGGTCTGAACACGCTGTTCGTGGCGCTGTGCAACAACGAAGGTTTCCGCAAACTGGATTTCTCCGCGCTGAAAGTTACCCTGTCCGGCGGCATGGCCCTGCAACTGGCGGCGGCCGAGCGCTGGAAAGCCGTGACCGGTTGCGCCATCTGCGAAGGCTACGGCATGACCGAAACCAGCCCGGTGGCCACGGTCAACCCGATTCAGCACATCCAGATCGGCACCATCGGCATTCCGGTGCCGTCGACCCTGTGCAAAGTCATCGACGATGCCGGTGTCGAGCAGCCGCTGGGCGAAATCGGCGAGCTGTGCGTCAAAGGCCCGCAAGTGATGAAGGGCTACTGGCAGCGTCAGGAAGCCACCGATGAAATGCTCGACAGCGACGGCTGGCTGAAAACCGGTGACATCGCGCTGATCCAGCCGGACGGCTACATGCGCATCGTCGATCGCAAGAAAGACATGATTCTGGTGTCTGGCTTCAACGTCTATCCGAACGAACTGGAAGACGTGCTGGCGACTTTGCCCGGCGTATTGCAGTGCGCGGCGATCGGTGTGCCGGACGAGAAATCGGGTGAGGCGATCAAGATTTTCATCGTCGCCAAACCGGGCGTGACCCTGACCAAAGAGCAGGTCATGGACCACATGCGCGCCAACGTTACCGGCTACAAAGTGCCGCGCTCGGTGGAATTCCGCGATGCGCTGCCGACCACCAACGTCGGCAAGATCCTGCGCCGCGAATTGCGGGATGAAGAACTGAAGAAGATCAAGGCCAAGTCTGCCGCGTAAATAAAAAGCCCCGCAGATGCGGGGCTTTTTGTTGGGAAAGATTGGTGATTTGCAGCGTCTGGTAAATCCTACCCCCTCACCCCAACCCTCTCCCCCAAGGGGGCGAGGGGGAAGGGAGCCGATCTTCAAGCTTTTCAGAACCTGAGTTCGGCTCGATATTTCAGGTCGGCGTATTCCGTAAGAACAACCCGGTCGGTCCCCTCTCCCTCTGGGAGAGGGCTAGGGTGAGGGGAAGGGCTGACGCCACAAATCCTACTGACGAAACGGCGCAAAATTCACGTTGGTCCCCGCCGGTCGCATGTCCTGCAGATAAGAATCCTTGTCCGCACTCAATTCCAGGCTCAGCGCCGCCTTGCGTTTGCCTTCATTGCGAATCACCAGGCCTTCGAGCTTTTCGCGCAGGAACACCGTGGGCACTTTCAGGTGCAGCAACTCATCGGTGGCCGGGGTGTGCAGCAGCAAGTGAATCCACTCGTACTGACCGATGGCCAGACGCGACACCGGCAGGTCGAACCACCAGATATTGCGGTTGCGGTTCAGTTCGGCGAAGTGGCAGTTGTTGGTGCCGAGCACGGCGCCGCCCAGTTCCTGGTTGCGACGGGCGATGGCCTGGGTTTTATTGAGCTTCATGACATTCCTGCGAATCGGTGTGCCGGGCGCGACGCCCGTAGGCTGAGCATTCTCGGGGCAACGCCGGCAAACATAAAGCGCAACCTGCGCGCCACGACGAAATGCCGGCAAAATAAATGAAACTCGGCGCAAAGCGCACCGGTCAATCGTTACGTAATGACTTTTCTTCCCTATATGCATCACGGAGAAACACCATGAGTAGCACAGGCGATAAAGTAAAAGGCATGGCCAACGAAGCCGTCGGTAACGTCAAGCAAGGCGTCGGCAAGGTCACTGACAACGACAAGCTGCGCGCCGAAGGCAAGGTTCAAGAGAAAAAAGGCGAAGCCCAGCAAGCGGTTGGCAACGCCAAGGACGCTGTGAAAAAAGGCGTCGACAAGGCGTAAGCGAGCCTTGAACGAATCACACGAGCGGCCATCCAAGGATGGCCGTTTTTGTATCAGAACCCTGCGGTCATCCGCCGAAGGATCGCCAAGTAGGCTACCTTGAGGTAAAAAACGGCCCCTGAGTCGCCACGACTTCAACCTTTTGCGGCGCAAGGAGACGCGAATGATATTTCCGGACATGAAAGGTCTGCCCCTGCACCGGGTGATGGTGCGCACGGTCACTGAGTTCGTCGATGACGAAATGTCGACCTACGCCTCGGCGCTGGCCTACCAGATGCTGTTCTCGCTGTTTCCGTTCATTCTTTTCCTGATTGCCCTTATCGGTTTCCTGCACCTGCCGGACTTCTTTTCCTGGCTGCGTCTGCAATCTGAACTGGTGCTGCCACCGCAGGCACTGGAGCAGGTCAACCCGGTGATCGACCAGTTGCAGCAATCCAAGGGTGGCCTGCTGTCCATCGGTATCGTTATTGCGCTGTACACCGCGTCCGCCGGCGTGCGCCTGATGATGAGCGCAATGAATGCCGCCTACGACGTGGTCGAAGGCCGGCCGATCTGGAAGCGCTTCCCGTTGTCGATCGTCTACACCGTCGGCATCGCCGGCATGCTGCTGATCGCCGCTGCGCTGATGGTGCTCGGGCCGCAGGTGATGGGCTGGATTGCCGCACAAGTGGGGCTGGAATACTTCATCGTCACGGTGTGGACGATCGCCCGCTGGCCGGTGATCGTGATTCTGATGATGGTCGCGGTGGCGCTGATCTATTACGTGATGCCCGACGTCAAACAGGAATTCCGTTTTATCACTCCAGGTTCGGTGCTGGCTGTGGTGGTGTGGATCCTCGCCTCGCTGGGTTTTGCCTTCTACGTGAAAACCTTCGCCAACTACAACGCGATGTATGGCAGCATCGGGGCGATCATCGTGCTCTTGCTGTATTTCTACATTTCCTCCGCAGTCCTGTTGCTCGGCGCGGAGATGAATGCAGTGATCGAGCACATGTCCGCCGAAGGCAAGGAAAAGGGCGAAAAAGCCCCTGGCGAGCCTGACGAATCCCCCAAACAACACGTCTCGGGCCTGGGCCGCGATCATTCGCTCAAGCCGGACACTGATGAAGCCCGAACATGATTCGTGAAATTCTGAAAATGGGTGACGAGCGCCTGCTGCGCATCGCCGCGCCGGTACCACCGGAAATGTTCAACAGCGCCGAGCTCTGGCAACTGATCGATGACATGTTCCAGACCATGGAAAGCGTCGGCGGCGTTGGCCTCGCGGCGCCGCAGATTGGCGTCGACCTGCAACTGGTGATCTTCGGCTTCGAACACAGCGAGCGTTACCCGGACGCCGAAGCAGTGCCGCAGACGATCCTGATCAATCCGCTGATCACACCGTTGAATCCGTTGATGGAAGAGGGCTTTGAGGGTTGTCTGTCGGTGCCGGGCCTGCGCGGCGCGGTGGAGCGCTATCAGCAGATTCGCTACGAAGGCTTTGATCCCAAGGGCGAGCCGATCGTGCGAGTGGCCTCGGGGTTTCATGCACGGGTGGTGCAGCATGAATGCGATCACCTGATCGGCCGGCTGTATCCGTCGCGGATTACCGATTTCAGCAAGTTCGGCTTTACCGAAGTGCTGTTTCCGGACCTTGATCCCAACGCTGACGACTGATTGTCAGAACACCATCAACCCCTGTGGGAGCGAGCCTGCTCGCGAACGCGGAGTATCAGAACCAAATTCGGCGCTGACACACCGCATTCGCGAGCAGGCTCGCTCCCACAGGGTTTCAGCGTAAATCTGCGGGATTGAGTCCCATCGCAATCATCGGCTTACTCCGCGCGTACCGGCTCAACCGCTCGGCCATCGCCTGCGGCAGCGGCGGATCGAAGCTGAACCCACGCCGCTCATAAAACCCGCGCAAATCCGGATGGCAAAACAGCCACACCGGCTCGTCCACCTGGGCAACCGCCGCTGCGATCAACTGCGCAGCGACACCTTGTTCCCGACACTGCGGATCGACAAACAACCCCGTCAGCCAGTGTCCGCCCGAGACTGGCCGCAGGCACAGCGCCGCAACGATCTCGCCGCGCCTTGCAACCCACAGTTGCGCCTCGCGCACGGCTTTCATCGACGACTGGTGGTTGCGGTAGAACTTGTTCATCAGCGGCCACAACGATTCGTCGAGCTGGCTGTAGTGGATATCGGGCATGAGCTCGGCTGTTGTGCGAAAAGCGCCGATTATAAAAGAACGCGCGCTTCGGGATAGGTGTATACCTGAACTCACACCCCTGTGAGTGGAGTACCGATCATGTCCAAAGGTATGGATTCAAAGAAAGCCGCGAAGAAGAAGCCGGCCAAGACCGCAATTGAAAAACGCGCAGAGAAGAAAGCCAAGAAGGTCGATATTTTCGGCCATTGATCAAACCATGCGGAAGCCCGGTTCACGGGCTCCCGCCTCGCTGGCGAAAACGTCCGTTTTCACCACACTGTTTCCCGCGCTGAACCGTTTCTTGTGCAAAAAATGCCAGATACTGGCCGACTAGTGGCCTTGCGCCCGGCGTCGGGATGGCTATGCTTTGCAGGTAACTAACCATGTCGACCGTCATGCCACCAGGCCGACGGCACAGGTTGGTCCGTGATTCATGCTGCCAGAGTGCGCAATTCAAGGCACCAACACTGAACCAACAAGGAGCGTCACTTAAATGGAAGTTCTTCTACGCGTTAGGGCTGGCCCGCATGCGGGCTATCAAGAAAAGGATGTCTTGATCAGAGCGTCGCTGCACGGCGCATCCGATTGATCATCATTTATCACCTGACAACTTCCTCCCGTGGGGGAAGACGTGTGCCTGTTCTGTGGAACGTAGTGATGGATCTTGCAAGACCTGAACTTTCATCAAATCAAAAGAACGCGCGGAAGGTGATACAACCATGTTCAACCTACATCACAAGGCTGACCTGCGGGAAATCGAGCGCTTCAGCTGTGCGCTGACTGAGGCCAACGCGAAAATCGAAGCGATCAGCCGCTCGATGGCGATGATCGAGTTCACTCCGGACGGCATCGTTCTCGACGCCAACGAGAACTTCTGCAAGACCATGGGCTACAGCGCCGAAGAAGTGCGCGGCAAACACCATCGGATCTTCTGCGAAGAAAGCTTTTATCGCAGCGAGGACTACGCGAAGTTGTGGCGCGACCTGGCCCGTGGTGAACCGCTCAGCGGCACTTTCCTGCGTCTGAACAAGAGTGGCCGGGAGATCTGGCTTGAAGCCAGTTACATGCCGGTATTCGGTCCCGACAAACAGGTCAGAAGTGTGATCAAGGTTGCGGCGGACATCACCGCACGCATCAACAAAGAGCATGAAGAAGAAGCCATGCTGGCGGCGATCGGCCGTTCCATGGCGGTGATCGAGTTCACCCCCGAAGGCAATGTCATCCGCGCCAACGACAACTTTTTGCAGACCATGCAGTACGCGCACCCTGAAATTGTCGGCCAGCACCACAGCCTGTTCTGTCACCGCGCCGAAGCCGAATCCGCGCAGTACAAGGCGTTCTGGGCTTCGCTCAATCGCGGCGAATATCACTCGCACCGTTTCGAGCGCAAGAACAAGTCCGGGCAGATGGTTTATCTGGAGGCTTCGTATAACCCGCTGTTCGACGCCAAGGGCCGCTTGTACAAAGTGGTCAAGTTCGCCAGCGACATCACTCGGCAAATGACCACTCTGCAGAACGCTGCGGAATCGGCCCACAGTACCTCGGTGCAAAACGACGCCTGCGCGCAGAAAGGCTCACAGGTGGTGCAGCAGACCGTGCAGATCATTCAGGACATTTCCCGCGATCTGAATGAAGCGGCGGTGAGCATCGATGCGGTCAGCAAACAGTCGGACATCATCGGCACCATCGTCCAGACCATTCGCGGCATTGCCGATCAGACCAATTTGCTGGCGCTCAACGCCGCGATCGAAGCCGCGCGTGCCGGTGAGCATGGACGCGGTTTTGCCGTCGTCGCCGATGAGGTGCGCAGCCTCGCCGCGCGGACCAGTCAGGCCACTCTGGAAATTGTCGACGTGGTGCGCAAGAACCACGACCTGTCGCTGAGCGCAGTGTCGAGCATGCAGTCGAGTCTGAGCCGCACCGGGCTGGGCGTGGAACTGGCCAACGAAGCGGGCGAGGTGATCCTGGAAATCCAGCAAGGCTCGCGGCATGTGGTGGATGCGATCAGCCAGTTCAATGAAACCCTGCAATTGAACTGAGCTGTTTTAACATCACCAATAACCAATGTGGGAGCGAGCCTGCTCGCGAAAGCGTTGTGTCAGTCAAGCCTATAGCCACTGACACGACGCCTTCGCGAGCAGGCTCGCTCCCACAGGTGAGTCCTGTGTTGGCCGTCAACGATGGGCAATATTTTCCAGTGCCAGATTACGCGTACGCGGGCCGAACCAGCCGATGGTCAGCATCACGATCAGCATGCTGCTGACGATGAACGCCAGTACCCCCGGCGTGCCGAAGTTATCCAGGAACATGCCGATCAGCAGACTGCTGAACACCGTCGACAAGCGACTGAACGAATAGCAGAACCCGACCGCGCGGGCGCGGATGTTGGTCGGGAACAGCTCGCTTTGATAGGAGTGATAACTGAAGCTCAGCCAGGCGTTGCAGAAGGTGATCATCACACCGCAGAAAATCAGCCCGAAGGCGCTGGTCTGCAGGGCGAACAGGGTGCCGAAGGTCATCGCGCCGAGCGCCGAGCCGACGATTTGCCATTTGTTCTCGAAACGGTTGGCGAACTTCACAAACAGCAACGGCCCGAGCGGGTAGGCGAGGGTGATGATGAACGCATACATCAGACTGTGGGTGACGCTCACGCCCTGGCCGGAAAGCAGCGCCGGCAACCAGTTGCCGAAACCGAAGAAACCGATCGCCTGAAAGATATGAAAAACGATCAGCATCAACGCGCGGCGGCGGTAGGGCGGCTGCCAGATATCGGCGAAACGGCCCTTGCCTTCGACATCGACCGGCACCGGTTCCGGCGCATCCAGCGCTTTGCCGTAATCCTTGGCGCAGCGCGCTTCGAGATGGTCGAGGATCCGATTGGCCTCATCGAACCGACCGTGTTGCGCCAGCCAGCGCGGCGATTCCGGCAAACGCTTGCGCAGCCACCAGATAAACAGCGCAAACACCGCGCTGGCCAGCACCACCCAACGCCAGCCGGACACCCCGAACGGCGCTTGCGGCACCAGCCACCACGACATCAAGGCTACCGCCGGCACCGAGAGGAACTGCACGAAAAACGCAAAGGCGAACGCCGAGCTGCGCATGCGTTTAGGGACCAGTTCCGAGAGGTAGGCATCGATCGTCACCAATTCGATACCCAAGCCGATGCCGACCAGAAAACGCATGCCGATGATGCCCAGCGCTGAGGTCTGAATCCCCATCAGGACTGTCGCCACCGTGTACCAGATCAGCGCGAAGGTGAAGATTGCCCGGCGACCGAAGCGATCCGCCAACGGACTGAGCAGACTGGCGCCGAGGAACAGGCCGAGGAACGTCGCCGAGGCGAACGCCGCCTGATCGGAGAAGCCGAACACCCCCTGACTGCCAGTGGCGAACAGGCCGTCGCGAATCAGCCCGGGACTGATGTAGGCGGTCTGGAACAGATCGTAGAGTTCGAAAAATCCGCCGATCGACAGCAGCGCCACCAGACGCCAGATGGTGGCAACGGCGGGCAGCCGATCGATGCGGGCGGAAATTTCGGCGGCGCGTACCGGGTCGATGCCGTCACTGTGCGCGGCGGCGGAAGCGTGAGCAGTCATAAGCTGATCCATTTTTTATTGATGGAAAAGCTTAGCCTGCTATCGGAATTGATGGATTGTGAATATCAGCGGTTTACCCGGTCAAACCGCTGATTTCTCGCAATATCTGCTTACGAATTAGCGATTTATGCCGCAGCGGCAGAATCCGGCAGCGCCGAGTTCGGCAGGCCGAAGATCCGGTCGAACAGCCAGTTGAACACGAAGGTGTAGCACGGGATGAAAATGATCAGTGCCAGATCCAGCAGGAACGCCTGCACCAGACTGATGTTCATCCACCACGCGATCAACGGAATCAGAAACACGATCAGCGTCAGTTGAAAGCCGACCGCGTGGGCGATGCGCCGTTTGACCGTACGGGTGCGCGAGATCTGGCGACTTTCCCAGCGCTCGAACAACGAGGTGTAGATGAAATTCCAGGTCACGGCGATGCTGGTGATGATCACCGCCAGCGGCCCGGTGCTGCCCGGAGATGTGCCCGAGAGCAACGCCAGACCGAGGGCCGAGAAGGTCATCCCAATCACTTCGTAGAGCGACACGTAGACCAGTTTGCGTTTCACGCCTTGCATGCAGATTTGCCTCTTTCTTGCCAAATGTTGGCCAGCAGGGCTGGCGAAGGCGAGCAAAGATAGCTTCAATGCACCTGACAGAAAAAGTCGGTAGCTTTCAGTTTTATTGATAGGTGAGGCGTTTGAATTTCAACAGCGACAGCATCGAATTATTTCTCGCGGTGATCGAGCGCGGCTCGTTTTCCGCCGCCGCGCGGCAGTTGGGCAAGGTGCCCTCCGCGGTGAGCATGGGCATTGCCAATCTTGAAGCGGAACTCGGTTACCCGCTGTTCGACCGCAGTCATCGCGAGCCGCAACCGACGGCGATGGCGCAGTCGTTGGTGCCCCACGCGCGACTGATCGCCGAGCAGCTCAAGCAGCTGCAGGTGCACGCGGTGGAGCTGTCGCTGGGGCTGGAAAGCAGGTTGTCGATTGGCGTGGTTGCGGACATGGATCGGCGCCGCTTGCTGGCAGCGATCAAGGTGATTGCCGAGCGGCACCCGTTGCTCGATATCGAAGTGCTGACTGCGCCACAGGATGATGTGCTGGCGATGTTGCACACTGGCCGGGTCAGCGTGTGTCTGGCGTTTGCCGGGTTAAGCGTGAATGCGCTGGAGCGGTTTCAGTTCGTCGGCAGCGAACGCATGATCGCGACGCTGGCGGCGGACAGCCCGTTGTTGCAGGGGCGGGATGTGTTTCTCGAAGATCTGGTGCAGGTGCGGCAGATCATCGTCGCCAGCCGCGACTTGCCGATCAGCGAGACGCGGCCATTGGTGGCTGAATCCTACTGGCGTACGGACAATCTCGAGACGGCGATGGAAATGGTTGAAGCGGGATTGGGCTGGGGGAATTTTCCGCTGTCGGTGGTGCAGCCGTGGCTGGACGCGGGACGCTTGAAGCGGCTGAATTTTCGCAACATCGAAAATGGCCTGGTGCTGCCGGTGCATGCGGTGTGGCTCAAGAGCCAGCCCTTGCAGAAGGGCGCGCAGGCTTTGGTCGACCTGCTCAGCCATTGAATTTGGTAGAGATCCCCTGTGGGAGCGAGCCTGCTCGCGAAGGCGTCGTGTCAGCTGTATCAATGCTGACTGACCCACCGCTTTCGCGAGCAGGCTCGCTCCCACAAGGGTTGTGTTTCAACTTAGCATTTGTGAAGGGTCAGGTACTCTCGCGCACCTTCAGCTCAAACCCCATATCCTCCACCGGCCGCGCCACTTTGTTGCCCGCCATTAACGTGAGCATCTGCTCCGCCGCGCGCCGGCCGATCGCCTCGCGCGGGGTGTTGATGCTGCTCAGGCGCGGGACCATGTGCTCGGACATCGGCAAGTCGTTGAAACCCAGAATCGCCACTTGCTCGGGAATCTTGATGCCGTTACGCAACGCTTCCAGGAGCGCACCCTGGGCCAAGTCGTCGTTGCCGAAGAAAATCGCATCAACATCCGGATGCGCCGCCAGCAATTGCAAAAACAACTCGCCACCCAGACCCACAGACGAAGCACGCGGTGTCAGCACTTCCAGATCCGGGTCGTAACGGCCTGCCTTCTGCAACGCCTTGCGGAAACCCTCACCGCGCAGCAGGGTGCGCTGGTCCAGCTGCGCGCCGATGTACGCCAGACGCTTGCGTCCACGAGACAGGAGATGTTCGGCGGCAGTTTCGCCCGCGCTCAATTGTGAAAAACCCACGCAATTGACTCCGGCAGCACTGTCCAGCTCCATCATGTACACGCAAGGAATGTTGCTGGCCTCGATCATCCGCCGCGAACTTTCCGTGCGATCAAAACCGGTCAGCAGAAACCCGCGCGGCTGATAAGCCATGTAATTGCGCAGCAGGTTTTCTTCTTCATCGCGCGAATAATGGAAGTTGCCGATCAGCACTTCGAAGCCTTTGGGCGTCAGCACCCGATGAATGGCTTCCAGCGTGTCGATGAACAGCAGGTTGGACAGTGACGGCACCAGCACCACCACCGAATGGCTCTGCGCCGAGGCCAGTGCGCGGGCGGCGGGGTTGACTACATAATTGAGCTCAAGCGCAGCTTTCTGCACTTTTTCCACCAGTTCGGTGGCCACCGTGCTTACCCCGCGCAAGGCGCGCGAGGCAGTGATCGGGCTGACGCCGGCCAGGCGGGCTACTTCGTTGAGGGTCGGACGGCCGGTGGTGCGGGTATTTTTATCGTTCTTGGGGGAGGTCATCGGGCGGCTTGCCAAACAAAAATCAAGGCACTAAGGTAGCGCTGTCCTGATGCAGCTGCAAATGCGTGAGCGCGGTCCTGCCTGATCAGTGCTCTTTGGCGTTAGGAACAAACCTGCTGCAACCCAAAAAAACGACAAGAAGGCGTCGGCAACTTCTGCCTGTGCACTAGAGTCATAGCTAGCAAAGGTAGCGCTGTCTGCGCGCTGAGGTGTTATATGAGTCATCCCATCACCGCCCTGGTCATCATGGGCGTTGCCGGTTGCGGCAAGACGTGCGTCAGCCAGGCCCTGTGCCAATTGAGCGGCGCCACTGCCATTGAAGGCGATACTTTTCATCCGGCCGCGAACATCGAAAAGATGAGCGCGGGGATCCCCCTGAACGACGAAGACCGCGCCGGCTGGCTCGACAGCCTGTGCGATGAACTGCGTCGCGTCGATGCCCAAGGCCAGCGCCCGGTATTGACCTGCTCCGCCCTTAAACACAGTTACCGCGAACGTCTGCGCAGTGCCCTGCCGGGCCTGGGTTTCGTGTTTCTTGAATTGACTCCGGAAGTCGCCGCCGAGCGCGTATCGCACCGCCCGGGCCACTTCATGCCGGCGACGTTGATCGAAAGCCAGTTCGCCACCCTCGAATCGCCCAAGGGCGAGCCGCTGACCCTGCCGCTCAATGCCTCGATTCACAGCGTCGAAGAGCTGGCCCTGCAGGCTCACGTCTGGTGGCAGGCCAACGGCCTGAAACAGGCGATATGAGCATGTTGAAAAAGACAGCGCTGTCCTCCCGACTTCTGTTCAACCCGCTTTAATAACAACAACAATCCAGGAGACACCCCCCATGTTTGGCATGTCCCACGAGACGTTCCTGCTGCTCGATGCGGTGGTCACGGTAATCGGCCTGATTATCCTGATCACCAAGTTCAAGATTCACCCTTTTATCGCCCTGACCATCGCCGCCGCCTTCCTCGGCCTGACTTCCGGCATGCCGATCAATACCATCATCAAGGCGTTCCAGGACGGCTTCGGTGGCGTGCTCGGTTTTGTCGGCATCATCCTCGCCCTCGGCACCATGCTCGGCAAAATGATGGCCGAATCCGGCGGCGCCGATCAGATCGCCCAGACCCTGATCCGCGCCTTCGGCAAGGACAAAGTGCAGTGGGCGATGATGTTCGCTGCGTTCCTGGTGGGCATTCCGCTGTTCTTCGAAATCGGCTTCGTGCTGCTGATTCCGCTGGTGTTCATCGTCGCCCGTCGCACTGGCGTATCGATCATCAAGATCGGTATCCCGCTGCTCGCCGGCCTCTCTGCGGTGCACGGTCTGGTACCGCCGCACCCAGGCCCGCTGCTGGCCATCGGTGTGTTCGGCGCTGACATCGGCAAGACCATTCTCTACGGTCTGATCGTCGCGCTGCCGACCGCCATCATTGCCGGTCCGATCTTCGGTACCTTCATCGCCAAGCACATTCCTGGCCACCCGAATCAGGAGCTGGTCGATCAACTGGCCCGCGAAAACGATTCGGCCAACCTGCCAAGCTTCAGCATCACCCTGGTCACCGTGCTGTTGCCGGTGTTCCTGATGCTGCTGAAAACCTTCGCTGACGTGGCACTGCCGGACGGCAATTTCTTCCGCATCTGGATGGACATGATCGGCCACCCGATCTCCGCACTGCTGCTGGCGCTGCTGCTGTCGCTGTACACCTTCGGCTACAAGCAGGGCATCGGTTCCAACCAGATGCTCAAATGGCTCGACGCAAGCTTGGCGCCTACCGCTGCGATCATTCTGATCATTGGTGCGGGCGGTGGCTTCAAGCAGATGCTGGTGACCAGTGGCGTGGGTGACGTGATCGGCCACATGGCGGTCAGCGCGCAGATCTCGCCGATCCTGCTGGCCTGGCTGGTGGCGGCGGTGATCCGTATTGCAACCGGTTCGGCGACCGTGGCGACCATCACTGGCGCCGGCATTGTGGTGCCGGTTGTCGGCATGATTCCGGGCGTCAACCGTGAGCTGCTGGTGCTGGCCACCGGCGCCGGTTCGCTGATTCTGTCCCACGTCAACGACGCAGGTTTCTGGCTGGTCAAGCAGTACTTCAACATGACTGTGGCCGAAACCTTCAAGACCTGGACCGCGATGGAAACCATTCTGTCGGTAGTGGGCCTGGGCTTTATCCTGCTGTTGTCGCTGTTCGTTTAAACGGCAGTTTGCAGGCACAAAAAAACCGCAGTGATGCGGTTTTTTTGTGGGTGGATTTCGTGGTTCACCCAAAACCAATGTGGGAGCGAGCCTGCTCGCGAAGGGGCCAGGTCAGCCAGCCAATATGCTGACTGACCCACCGCTTTCGCGAGCAGGCTCGCTCCCACAGGGGGCAGGTGTCAGGCAGGAGATTTCGGATTGAAGCCATCCGCGCGGAACATCCCGCGAATCCCGCGCACGGCCTGACGAATGCGGTCCTGATTTTCGATCAGGGCGAAGCGCACGTGATCATCGCCGTACTCGCCAAAACCCACGCCCGGCGAAACGCAGACCTTGGCCTCGGCCAGCAGTTTCTTGGCGAACTCCAGCGAACCCAGATGCGCATACGCCTGGGGAATCTTCGCCCAGACATACATCGACGCTTTCGGATTCTCGACCATCCAGCCCAGCTCATGCAGGCCTTTGACCAGCACGTTGCGCCGCTGACGATACTGCTCGGCGATGTCGCGCACGCACTGTTGATCGCCTTCCAGCGCGGCAATCGCCGCCACTTGCAGCGGGGTGAAGGTGCCGTAGTCGTGGTAGCTCTTGATCCGCGCCAGGGCGCTGACCAGTTCCGGGTTGCCGACCATGAACCCGATGCGCCAGCCGGCCATGTTGTAGCTCTTGGACAGGGTGAAAAACTCCACCGCAATGTCCTTGGCCCCTGGCACCTGCATGATCGACGGGGCTTTCCAGCCGTCGTAGACGATGTCGGCGTAAGCCAGATCGTGGATGACCAAAACGTCGTACTGCTTGGCGAGCGCGATCACCCGTTCGAAAAAATCCAGCTCCACGCACTGCGCGGTCGGATTGGACGGGAAACCGAGGATCATCATTTTCGGCTTGGGGATCGAGCCGCGAATGGCCCGCTCCAGCTCATCGAAGAAGTCCACCCCCGGCACCAGCGGCACCGAACGCACCTGAGCGCCGGCAATCACTGCGCCGTAAATGTGGATCGGATAGCTCGGGTTCGGCACCAGTACGGTGTCGCCCTGGTCCAGGGTCGCCAGCATCAAATGCGCCAGGCCTTCCTTGGAACCGATGGTGACAATGGCTTCGCTTTCCGGGTCAATATCGACTTCGTAGCGCTGCTTGTACCAGTTGGAAATCGCCCGGCGCAGGCGCGGAATGCCCTTGGACGTCGAGTAACCGTGGGTGTCTTCACGTTGGGCGACCTGCACCAGTTTTTCGACAATGTGCGGCGGCGTGGCGCCGTCGGGATTGCCCATGCTCAGGTCGATGATGTCTTCACCACGGCGGCGAGCGGCCATCTTCAGCTCGGCGGTGATGTTGAACACGTAAGGGGGGAGTCGATCTATGCGCGCAAAGCGGCGCGGCGAACCTTGTTCGGCCATTGTTGCCTCGGATAACGTAAGCGCCCGGAACCGTCCGAGCGACGCTGGTCACTGCGGTGACCTGTGGCGGAAGATAAGTGCAGTGATGGCATACTGTCCAGCGCGGTTGTAAACATTTTTTTCAAGGAAAATCGGTCAATGGAATTCACCAGCGGCTTCTTGCTGAGCCTTTCGCTGTGCCTGGATATCGGCGTAGCCAACATCGCGATGATCACCCTGGCCATGCAGCGCGGCTACTTTCAGGGCTTCGCTCTGGGCCTGGGCACCTGCGTCGGCGACCTGATTTACGCGGTGCTGGCACTGGCCGGCATGACCGTTTTGCTGCAATACGAAACCGTGCGCTGGGTGCTGTGGATTGGCGGTTCGGCGCTGCTGATCTACTTCGCGGCGAAGATGATTTATTCGGCGATCCACCACGAAGCGCTGCTGGCGGAAACCGCGGAAGTGGGGCAGAACTCCCATCGCAAGGAATTCTTTCGCGGCATCTTCCTCGCGATGTCGTCGCCGAGTGCGATTCTCTGGTTTGCTGCGGTCGGCGGCACGTTGATTGCGCGATCCGGTGGCGGTGGTCCGTTGAGTTCGGCGCTGTTTTTGGGCGGCTTTCTCTGTGCCGGGCTGCTCTGGTCGGCCGGTCTGTGCTTCGCGGCAAGCCACGGCGGCAAGCTGCTGGGCGACAAGCTTCTGCGCTACTCCTATCTGGCATCGGCGGCGATCTTCTGCTATTTCGCGGTCTACGTGATCGTTTCCGGGTACAACGAGTTTGTCGGCTCGGGCGCCGTCGAGCAGTTGCATGCGCTGTAAACGTGCGAAACGGATCGGGCTTTCTATACTCCCAGCCGAACCCACTTATGCGTTCTGAGGAGTCGCGTCATGGATGAACAACCACGCGTCGAGATAACCGAGCCGCGCTTCGAACACGGGCAATTTCTGCTGATTGCCGGTTTCGGCGGGCGATTCACTCAGCAAACCACCGAAGACATTCCCGCGTTGTGGGAAAAACTGATCCCGCACTTGGGAAAAATCCCCGCGCAAGTCAATGAAGTGACCTACGGCGTTTGCTGTAACGCGGACGGCGAGGGCGGTTTCGAATACATCGCCGGGGTGCAGATCGACAAGCTCGACGACCTGCCGGAAAAGTACCGCTGGGTTGAAATCCAGCCGCAGAAATATGCGGTGTTCGAGCACAAGGGGTCACTGGCGCAACTCCCTCACACCTTCCGGTACATCTGGAACACCTGGCTGCCGCAGTCCGCTTACGAAGCGGCGGATGCCCCGGAATTCGAGCGCTATAGCGAGGATTTCAATCCGAAGCTCAATACCGGCACCCTGGAAATCTGGCTGCCGATCAAGGCTTGAGCGGTGTAACAATCGAGGCGGAGCATGTCCGCCCCGGTGGTTGTGCTTTATGCTGGCGGGCCTTGTTTCCACAGATTTTTGAGCTGCCATGAACACCGTGATCCGCAACGTCAGCGCCGCCGACCTCGACCGCTGCTACGCCATCGAAACCGACGCCTATGAAGGCGACGAAGCCGCTACCCGCGAAAAGATCGCCACGCGCATCGCCACCTGGCCGGACGGCTTCATCGTCGCTGAGGTGGACGGTGTGGTCGCCGGTTTCATCAATTCCGGCGCGGCGTTCGACGTGCAGATGTCCGACGAGGCCTTCAAGGAGCTGATCGGCCACGACCCGAAAGGGCCGAACGTGGTGATCATGTCGGTGGTGGTGCACCCGGATTACCAAGGGCAGGGCCTGGCCAAGCGCCTGCTCGGCGAATTCATCGAGCGCATGCGTGGGATGGACAAAGCGACAATTCATCTGATGTGCAAAGAGCAACACATTGCGTTGTACGCCGGGTTTGGCTTTGCTTACATCAAACCGTCGGAGTCCGACCACGGCGGCATGGCGTGGCACGAGATGATCCTGACCCTCTGAAGCCAACACCTATCGAAACTGCCTGATCGTTCCCACGCTCCGCGTGGTAATGCAGCCGGGGACGCTCCGCGTCCCAAAACCGTGACGCAGAGCGTCACAAAAAGGCGTTCCCACGCGGAGCGTGGGAACGATCAGGGGATACTCAGAAGAACAGCCCCATCCGCCGCTCGTAACCGATCCGGCCCTTGTACGCCTCGCCGCTGTCGACATAGCCATGCTTGGCGTACAGCGCAATCGCCGCCTCGTTATCAGCGTCCACCGACAATTCCAGTCCTTTGATTTCCGGCCATGCTTCACGGGCGACAGCGGGCAGCGCTTGCAGGCAAGCCTTGCCGTAACCCTTGCCCTGCGCTCGGCGATCGACCTGCAGCGCATGCAACGTGGCGCTGTGTTCGTCGGCCCAGTCGGGCAACACCGGCGGGCGCTTGAGCAGCAGAAACGCTACCGGTACGTCGTCCGCCAGCAGGGCAAAACCCTTTACGCCGGGGCCGGGTTTCGACAGTAGGGTGTGCAAGGCACCGTGGATGTCGCCGGAGAATTTGATCTGCTCGGGGTGGATTTCAATGGCCTCGACTTGCTGACGCTGTAAAGGGCTGAGGCTGTCGTAAGGCACGAGTTGGGCTGACACGGGAATTTCCTTTTTCCTACAAAGAGTGAGCCTCGGATTCTAGCGAGATTGTCGTCGGCGAAATTTTTTTGTTTGCCCTGTCGATCCGCGCATTGGGCAAACGACTAAGGGTGTCTTCACAACAAAAACCACGGAGAACACCATGAGCGCACAAAGCGAAATCCAGAACCTGATCAACACCTATCGCGAAGCGGTAATGGCCAAGGACGTCGAGAAAGTCATGGCCCTGTACGCCGACGACATCGTCTCGTTCGATGCGATCAAGGCCCTGCAATTCAAAGGCAAAGCGGCCTACCGCGCGCACTGGGTCGAGTGCATGGAAATGTGCCCCGGCCCGCACATCTTCGAGTTCCACGAAATCGCCATCGAAAGTGCCGACAACATCGCTTTCGCCCATTGGGTGGCCAACTGCGGCGGCACCAATGACAAAGGCGAAACCCAGAGTTGCTGGATGCGTGTCACCGCCTGTTACCGGCAAATCGGCGGGGCGTGGAAGATTGCCCACGAACACTGGTCGGCACCGTTCGATCCGATGAGCGGCGCGACGCTGTTCGATGTAACCCCCTGATCTTCAGCCATAGTTGATCCGTTCGAATCAGGAGATCGCCATGAAATACCTATGCCTGGTCTACAGCGATGAACGCCTGCTGCACACCTCGCCCGACAGCCCGGAGGACGCCGAATGCTGGGCCTACGCCGAGTCGATTCAGGGCAGCGGGCGGATGATCGCCGCCGAAGCGCTGGAATCGGTGGAGACCGCCACCACGGTACGCATGCGCAACGGCAAGGTGTCGATCACCGACGGGCCTTTCGCTGAAACCAAGGAGCAACTGGCCGGTTTCTACCTGATCGATGCCAAGGATCTCAACGAAGCGATTCAGGTCGCCGGCAATATTCCGGCAGCGCGGGTCGGCAGCGTTGAAGTGCGCCCGGTGCGGCAGTTGAATGTCTGACGTCAGGGCGCGGGTCGAGCAAGTCTACCGTGAGGATTCGCGGCGGATTCTGGCGACGCTGATCCGCCTGCTCGGTGATTTCGACCTCGCCGAAGAAGCCTTACACGAGGCGTTCTTCGTCGCGGTCGAGCGCTGGCAGCGCGACGGCGTGCCGGACAACCCGCGCACCTGGCTGGTCTCGACCGGACGTTTCAAAGCCATCGATGTGCTGCGCCGGCGCGCGCGGTTCAAGGCGTCGCAACCGTTGCTGCTGGCACAACTCGATGAGCTGGAACAGGCTGACTGGAGTGGCGAAGACGTGGAAGACGATCGCTTGCGGCTGATCTTCACCTGCTGCCACCCGGCACTGGCGGCGGATGCGCAGGTGCCGCTGACCTTGCGCGAAGTCTGCGACCTCACCACCGAGGAAATCGCCCGTGCTTTTCTCTCGGCGCCGGCGGCGATTGCCCAGCGCATCGTGCGCGCCAAAGCCAAGATCCGCGACGCGAAAATCCCTTATCAAGTACCCACGCTGAACGAATTGCCCGAGCGCCTCGACAGCGTGTTGCGGGTGATTTATCTGGTGTTCAACGAAGGCTATTCGGCCTCGGTCGGCGCCGAGCTGACCCGCGAGGACCTGACTCGCGAAGCGATTCGGCTAGGGCGCTTGTTGATGGAGTTGCTGCCGGAGCCGGAAGTCATGGGTCTGCTGGCGCTGATGCTGCTGCATGAATCACGCCGGCCGGCACGAACCTCGCCGAGCGGTGAACTGGTATTGCTCGACGATCAGGATCGCTCGCTGTGGGATGCCGGGTTGATGGCTGAAGGCTGCGCGCTGGTCGAGCGCGCGCTGAGTACGCGACGCTTCGGGCCATATTGCCTGCAAGCGGCGATTGCAGCGGTGCATGCGGAAGCGCCGTCGGCGGCGCAAACGGACTGGCAGCAGATTGTCGGTCTGTACGACGTCTTGCTGCGCGCGGTGCCGTCGCCGGTGATCGAGCTGAACCGCGCGGTGGCGGTGGCCAAGCGGGATGGGGCGTTGGCCGGGTTGTTGGTGATCGAAGGGATTCTGGCGCGAGGGGAGTTGCCGGATTACCACTTGGCGCATTCGGCTCGGGCGGAGTTTTGCCGGCAGTTGGGCCGAGTGGAGGAGGCGCGGGCAGCGTATCAGCGGGCGCTGGAGCTGACGCGGCAGGAGCCGGAGCGGCGGTTTATTCGAGGACGGATCATGGCGCTGGAAATGCTCTGACCTTGGCGCTCTGGCGATTGTGGGCAGTCTGTGGATTGCCCTCACCCTAACCCTCTCCCAAAGGGAGAGGGGACTGATCGGGGGATATTGGAGGGATTCACCGACTTGAACGAATTGTCTTGAATCCATAATCGATAAGGTTTTTCAGGTCGATGCATAACGCCAGACACTTCGGTCGGCCCCCTCTCCCTCCGGGAGAGGGCTGGGGTGAGGGGCTTTTGATCTTATTCGAGCATCTTGCTGAGCAACCAACTCCCCGCCGGCCCCGGCGGATACAAGCGCGACCACAAGGCATCGACAAACACCGGTTTCGGCCAGCCGCGCACGTCCAGCTCTATCAGCAAGTCATTGGCATAACGCTGCACCAGCCACCTCGGCAACGGCGCCCAGCCAAAGCCTTTTTCCGCCATTTCCAGCAGCATCAGATAACTCGGCGCCGACCACACCCGGCCTTTGCCACGGCTGTCATACGGATTGACGATGGTCGCCAGACGCAACTCGCGATGTTGCTCGAGGATCTGCTGATCGACATGCTCCAGTTTCGCCAATGGATGCTCGCGGCTGACGAACAGGGCAATCTCCGTGCGCTCGGCCACAGTGGAGGTCACCAGATCCGGCGGGTAGTTGTCCTGCATTTCCGCGAAGGCCAAATGCGCCCGGCCGCGCTGGACCAGTTCGATCAGGTCTTCGCATTCGGCAATCAGGCATTCCAGCTCAAGCTCCGGATAACGCTGCTCGAAACCCACCAGTGCCGCCTCGAAACGATACGACTGATAAGTGTCGGAAATCGCCACGGTCAGCTTCGGCTCGATGCCCTGCGCTAATTGCCGCGCGCTCATTTCCAGACGACTGGTGGCGGCCAGAATCGCCTCGGCTTTTTGCAGCATGACGTGGCCGGCGGGAGTGAGTGTTGGTTTGCGGCTGCTGCGGTCGAACAGCTGCAGATCCAGATCGATCTCCAGACTGGCGACTGCCGCGCTGATGGTCGACTGACTGCGGCCCAACTTGCGCGCTGCAGCCGAGAACGAGCCTTGCGTCGCCGCTTGGACAAACGCCAACAGCACTTCTTGCGAAGCCATGAACTATCGCCTTGGTCGATGGTTATTGGTTATGAAGTATCGGTATTCAGTTGGATCATGGCAACCATCGTCAAACAAGGAGTCAGGCCATGACTGCCCACAAGTCCATTACCGAACGTGTTTTCCAGGCGGTTGGTTTCGAGTTTCTCGCGATCCTGATCTGCACGCCGCTGCTCGCATGGATCATGCAAAAGCCGCTGCTCGACATGGGCGCGGTGACCGTGTTGATCGCGCTGTTGGCGCTGGCGTGGAATGTGGTGTTCAACCGTTTTTTCGACCGTGCTCTGGCGCGGATGAATCTGCCGCACAACGCCTGGGTGCGGGTGGTGCATGCGTTGCTTTTCGAAGGTGGACTGATCGTGATGGGCGTGCCGCTGATTGCCTGGTGGCTGTCGGTCAGCCTGTGGCAGGCGTTGTTGCTCGATATCGGCGTGCTGCTGTTTTTCCTGCCGTACACCTATGTCTATCACTGGGGTTATGACGTCCTGCGCGAGCGCTTCATGGCCCGCCGCACATGTGAAAGCTGAGGTAAACCTGTGGTGAGGGGATAAATTCCCTCACCACAAAGGTGAGTCATCGCACACAAAGTCAGAGGAACATGCCGCCGGATGCCTCGACCCGCTGACCATTGATCCACTGTCCACCCTCTGACAGCAGCAGCGCCAGTGCACCGCCAATATCATCTGGTTGGCCGACGCGACCCAGCGCAGTGTTGCTGGCAACCATCGCGTTGACCGCGCTGTTATCGCGCACCGTGCCACCGCCAAAATCGGTTTCAATCGCGCCCGGCGCCAGAACGTTCACGCCAATCTGCCGCGCACCCAACTCTTTCGCCTGATAACGCGTCAGCACTTCCATCGCGCCTTTCATCGCCGCATAGGCGCCATAACCCGGCAGGCTGAAGCGGGTCAGGCCGCTGGAAATATTGACGATGCGCCCACCATCATTGATCAGCGGCAGCAGTTGCTGAGTCAGGAAGAACGGTCCTTTCAACTGCACGTTCATCAGCAGATCGAACTGCTCAGGGGTGGTCTCGCTGAGAAGCGCATGCACGCCGACCCCGGCGTTGTTGATAAGGAAGTCAAAGCGCTGGCGCTGAAAAGTCTGTTCCAGTGCTTGTTCAATCTGCTCGGCAAACGCGGCGAAGTTTTCGCTGCGGCCGACGTCCAGTTGCAGCATCGCCGCGTTCGCGCCGCGTGCCTGTAATTCGCTGACCAGAGTTTGCGCCTCGTCGGCGCGGCTGTTGAAGGTGCCGATGATGTCGATGCCTTGCGCGGCGAGGTGCAGGGCGGCGCTGCGGCCCAGGCCACGGCTGGCGCCGGTGATCAGTGCGATTTTGCGATTCATGCGGACTTCCTCGATTGCGTTGAGTGGGGATGGAAGAAGTTTATTTATCCGCCCTGAGGTGATAAACACGGCAAAAGCGGAATCACTGATCGGCTCAGCCGAACAATCACCGGGGCTTGTCATGAACAAACTGGAACTGCTGCGCACCTTCGTTCGGGTCAGCGAACTGTCGAGTTTCACTCTCGCCGGTGAAAGCCTCGGCCTGCCGCGCTCCACGGTGTCCGAACAGGTGCAGGCGCTCGAAGCCTTGCTCGGCACGCGGCTGTTGCAGCGCACCACGCGCAAGGTGCAGGCCACTCAGGATGGACTGGTGCTGTATGAGCGCAGCAAAGACTTGCTTTCGCACATGGATGAGATCGAAGGGCTGTTTCGTCAGGACGAGGCTTCGCTGACCGGACGCATCCGCGTCGATATGCCGAACATCCTCGCGCGACGGCTGATCCTGCCGCGCCTGCCGGAATTCATGGATCGCCACCCGAATCTGCAGATGGAAATCAGCAGCACCGACCGCCGTGTCGATCTGCTGAGCGAGGGTTTTGACTGCGTGTTACGCATCGGCGCGCAGCCGGATCAGTCGGTGGTCGCCCGGCATCTCGGCGACTTCCCGATGGTCAATTGCGCCAGCCCGGCTTACCTGCAACGTTACGGCGTGCCGCAAACGATCGAGGATCTGGCGCAGCATCGACTGGTGCATTACGTCGGCGTACTGGGCTCGCGTTCGGAAGGGTTTGTCTATGAGGAGGGTGGCGAAGTGCGGCGCGTGGCGATGGCCGGCAGTGTCACGGTCAACAGCACCGACGCCTATGAAGCGGCGTGCCTTGGCGGCTTCGGCCTGACGCAGGTCCCGCGCACCGGCATGCAGCCGCATCTGGAAAATGGCGAACTGTTGACCGTACTGCCGCAACACACCGCACCGCCGATGGCGATTTCGTTGTTGTACGCGCGGCAAAGGCATCTGCCGCTGCGGGTGCGGGTGTTTATGGATTGGCTCGGCGATGTCGTTCGTTCAACGCTCTGACATTGAGCACATTGCCCCTGTGGGAGCGAGCCTGCTCGCGATAGCGCCATGTCATTCAACATTGATTTATCTGACACACCGACTTCGCGAGCAGGCTCGCTCCCACAGGGAGGGCTGTGTTGCGTGTGGGATTTGCGCTCAATAATCCCCGCGCTTGCGAAACGCCCAACGCCCGGCAATCACGGTGAACGTCGCCACCAGCGCGACCAGCACCCAAAATCCATGCGGGTCCTGCGACAGCGGTACACCCCCCACATTCATGCCGAAAAAACCGGCGATGATGTTGATCGGCAAGGCCAGCACCGTCACCACCGTCAGGGTGAACAGCGTGCGGTTGCTTTGTTCGTTGAGGTTGGCGGCGATCTCTTCCTGCAGCAATTTGATCCGCTCGCCGAGGGCGGTGAGGTCGTTGATGATCAGCGCAAATTCCTCGGTGGATTTGCGCAACTCCTTGACGTCCTCCTTCTGCAACCACGGCGGCGGACGATTGAGCAAGCGCAGCAACGACCCCGGCTCCAACGCCAGCAGCCGTTGCAGGCGCACCAGCACGCGACGGTTGGCGCCAAGTTCGGCGCGGTTGGTCGACAGGCGTGAAGACAGCAATTCGTCTTCGACCTGATCGACACTCAGGCTGGTCTTGCGCACGATCTGCGTCAGCACCTCACCTTGATCGCGCAGCAGATGCACGAGCAATTCCGAGGGCGAGCGAAAGCACTCGCCGGCCTTTACCGACGAGCGCAATTTATCTACCGAATGCAGCGGTTGCAGGCGCGCGCTGACGATCAGTTTGCTGCGCACGCAGACCCACAGCGTCGACACGTCGGAGGAGACCATGCTGCTGAGGTTGAACACCACATCGTTGACCACCGCCAGCAGCGCCGAATCGACATGCTCGATGCGTGTCGAACGCGAACCTTCGTGCAACGCCTCGAAAAATTCCTCGGGCAATTGCAGATGACTTTTCATCCAGCGCTCGCACGCGGCATGGGCCAGGTTCAGGTGCAGCCAGAGGAATTCGCCACTGTCGCTGTCGTCCTGCAAACAGCGCAAAGCCGTCGCCGAATCGATCTCGCGACCGCGCTCCCCGGGCAGAAAACGAAAGCCGTAGAGCAAGCCAAACAGGTCCGGGTCGCGATGGCTGATATCGAGGCTGTGGTTCATGGCGGCTCGCTGCGAGGAGGGTGTCTGGGGCAGGATTTTCAGGTTCACCGGAGCGGCATCATCGCAAGCTCACATGACCGTTTTGTGACAGCAAAATGACTGCAAATCAACGCGTTACCGGCTGTCGGAAGTTTCTCAAGGACGGCTCTGGCGCGCCGATCTCAGGTGAGTTAGGTTGCGCGCCATTGGCCTATGGCCATGGTACGTCGACAGGGAAGTCCGGCCATTTTTCACGTCCGCTCGGGCGTGCCTCATCCCTGCTTCGAGTACCTTGCAATGCTGCAAAAATCCCTGAGAGCGCAAATTCTCGCCCTGTTGAGCGGCAGTCTGCTGGCGATGCTGTTGATCGCTCTGGCCTGCTTTCATTTCCTCTCCAACGGCGTGCAAAGCTACAGCCAGTTGATCGCCGGCCCGCTGCACACTTCGCAACTGATCGATGAAGCCAACCTGCAATTCAAGGTGCAGGTGCAAGAGTGGAAAAACGTTCTGCTGCGCGGCAAGCAACCGGCGGATCTGGCGAAATACTGGAGCCAGTTCGAAGAGCGCCAGCGCGACGTGCAGAACATTCTCGGCGAACTCGCCAGCCAAAAAGGCATCGAGGCCAATCTCAAATCCCGCATCGAACGCTTGCGCGACGAGCATCGCCAGTTGGGTACTGCCTACCAGAAAGGCCGCGATGCCTACGTGGCTGCCGGTGGTGATCCGAGCGCTGGCGACGCTGCTGTCAAAGGCGTCGACCGCGCCACCAGCGAGCAGATGAGTGCATTGGTTGCCGAGCTGCGCGAGCAGGGTACCGCGCAGTCGGCATTGATCAGTGCCAGCGCTGACCGCACCGTGTGGCTGGGCCTGTTGGTGATGCTCGCGTCAGGCTTGTTGATCGGTCTGCTGAGCCTGTGGCTGGTCAGCCGCAACCTGATCGAGCCGATCCGCAACCTCATCGATTACGTCACCCGCTTGAGCCGTGGCCAGTTGGCTGAACGTGTTGTCAGCGAGCGTCGCGATGAGCTGGGCAACCTCGCCGCCGCAGCGAACACTCTGCGCGATTTTCTGGCGGACACCTTCACTCGCTTGCAACGCAGCGCCGGTGATCTGGACAGCGCCAGCGGCGAGTTGAACGCCATTGCCACGACCATGGCCGGCGGCACCAGCGAGCAATTCAACCGCACGGATCAAGTGGCCACGGCGATGAATGAAATGTCCGCCACGGCGCAGGAAGTCGCCCGTCACGCCGCCGATGCCGCGCGTGCTGCGGACGATGCCGATCAGTCGGCGCAGCAGGGTGAAAAGGTCATGCAGACCACCATCCATTCGATCACGCAGATGCGCGGCGAAATCGCCAACACCGCCACGGTGATCCGTCGCCTGGAAACCGACAGCGGTCGTATCGGCAAGGTGCTGGAAGTGATTCGTGGCATCGCCGAACAGACCAATCTGCTGGCGCTCAACGCCGCCATCGAAGCGGCGCGGGCGGGTGAGGCCGGGCGTGGTTTTGCCGTCGTCGCCGATGAGGTGCGCAACCTCGCTCAGCGCACGGCGGAGTCGATCATCGAGATCAACCAGATCATTCAGAACGTGCAGACCGGCGCTGTCGATGCCGCGCAGGCTATCGAGAGCGGCCAGGCGCGCAGTGATGAAAGTGTCGAGCAAGTCACCCAGGCCGGCGCGATGCTGGAGCGCATCACCTTGGCGGTGGAGGCGATTCGCGACATGAACCGTCAGATCGCCACAGCGGCAGAAGAGCAGACGTCGGTGGCCGAGGATATCTCGCGCAACCTCACTGAAATCACCGCGATTGCCAGCACCAACCTGGACAACGTGCAGCGCACCGAAAGTGCCAGTCAGAATTTGCATGGGTTGTCGGGGCAGTTGAATGAGGTGACGGCGCGGCTCAGTGCTTGATTTTGGGTGGTGGTTTGTCAGCCCCTCACCCTAACCCTCTCCCGGAGGGAGAGGGGACTGACCGTGTTGATTGTTCGAGATTCGCCGACCTGAAATGCCGAGGCGTACTCAGGCTGGTAGTCGTTTGTGATGGCTTTTTAATTTTGAGGCGAACTCAGGCTCCGAAATTTCCCCGATCTGCTCCCTTTCCCCCTCGCCCCCTTGGGGGAGAGGGCTGGGGTGAGGGGGATCGATTTCACAGACCACACAAAGTTTGCGCCCCAATCCGCAACCGCAAAAAAGCCGCACGATCGTTAAATCGTGCGGCTCTTCAACAGCGGTCTATCAAGTGTCTTGCTTGTTGCTCAGCACTTTACCGGTGGTGGCATCAAAGTCCACGTCGAACTCTTTGCCGTCAGCAGTTTTAAGTTCAACTTCATACTCATAACCATTGAAGTGGTTATCCAGGTCGGTGTCGGTAATCGTTGCGCCCGGGTGCAGTTTCAGTGCTTCGGCGTTCATCGATTCCAGCGACTTGATTTTGCCGTCCTTGACCAGTTGCGGGATCTGGTCGATGCGAACATCAGCCTGAGCCAGGCCAGCGGTGAGGGTCAGGGCAGCGGCGGTAAACAGGGCAGTCAAAGTTTTCATCGGTTCATTCCTTGGCAGTGCGTTGAAGTGGTTAATCTGTGTAAGTGGGCTCAGATTAACCAGCGCAACTTAATTCACCCTTAAATCTCTGCTCCGCGATAAAACTGCTCTTTGCGGGAGCGAGCCTGATCGTGAAGCAGGCGACTCGATTACAAATCAGAAACCGTTCTTCTTCAAAACATCGTCAATGCTGCCAGCCGCCGGACGCTTATAAAACTTCAACAGTTCACTGGCGCGGTTGGTAAAGATGCCGTCGACACCCGCGGCCATGACTTTCTCGTAGTCCACCGGCTCGTCGACCGTATAAACATGCACCAGCATGCCCTGATCATGGGTGTACTGATTCATCCATGGCTGCACCAGGTCGGAGTAACTCTGGTCACCACCATGGGTCAGCTTCGCCGAAGGGCCGGTGCCGATCGCGCCCTGGGCCTTGGCGTAATCGACCCATTGCTTGAATTCCGCTTCTGACTTCGGTTCCTGCTTGCCGTAGAAAACGTTTTTGTCTTTCTCGCCGGACGCGGCAAACGTCACCGCAGATTTAGGCTCGATGCTGCCTTCGCCGACCCACAACAGCAGGATCTTCGGCACTTGCGGCATTTCCTTTTCCAGCAATTGCAGGCTGTTCTTATCGAAGGTCTGCAGGATCACCTTGCCTTTGCCCTGACCGACGCCCAGCGCACTTTTCGCCAGTTTCGAACCGGCCGGGCTCAGCCAGCCGCGATCCTGCAGTTTTTCCTTCAGGTCATGTTCGATGCCGGGAAACAGCTGCGGCTCTTTGGTTTCGATGTACAGGCCCGGCTTGTGCTGCGGGTTGGCGCGGGCGATGTCGATGATTTCATCGAGGGTAAGAATTTTCAGCCCGGCGTAGGACGGGCGTGCGCGGTCAGGATATTTGCTGTTGAACCAGCTGCCGGCATCGAGGGTTTTCAGTTCGGCCATGGTGAACGCGGTGGCCGGGCTGTCCTTGCGCTCGGGGAATTTGCTGGCGACGTCGGTGGTGCGTTGCAGGTTGTCGTCGTGCAGGGCGAAGAGCACGCCGTCCTTGCTGCGCTGCAAATCCATTTCCAGGTAATCGGCGCCCAGGTCACGGGCCAGTTTGTAAGCCGCAGCGGTGGATTCCGGGGCATCGAACGACGCGCCACGGTGGGCAATCACCGCCGGATGCGGAATGCCATGGGCGGCAGCGATTGCCTTGGGCTCGGGGTGGCTGGCGGCATGCGCCTGACCGAGGCCGAACAACAGACTCAGCACCAGAGCGCTTCGGGTAAAAGTGGCAGGCATGGTCGAGTTCCTTTCGCAGGTTTTTTTCGAGACGTACCTTTTAACAATTGACGCGCCGCAGGGCTATCGCCAGACCGACATAAAGCGAGCAAAACGGAAATTTCCTGCACTTTTGTGGCGCTGTTTGCAGTACGCTTGCCCACGGCATATGCCCCGGCAGAGGGCGCGCCGCTACATTGCCCTGCGTGTAAACCATCATCATCTTTCGTGAGGTTTACCATGCGCATCACCTCCCAACTCATCTGCCAGGCCGCCGACGATCTCAAAGGCTTCGTCGGCCTCAATCGCAAGACCGGCCAATACATCGTGCGCTTCAGCGAAGATTCGTTCGGCATGGACGTCGCCGACGACGGCATCATCCCCGCCAGTGAATTCGTCTGGGCACCGCTGTCGGACACCACCATGACGCTCAAGCGCGAGTTGATTCAGTTGCTGCTCGATCAACACATCGACGACCGCATCAACATCACCGAGCCGTTGCGGGTTTACATGAGCAAGGTTGAAGTGCCGGAGATTGTTGCGGTGCGGAGTCTGGTGCGCGGTTGAAGTTTTGCTGTGTGGTTGCGGGCCTCTTCGCGAGCAGGCTCGCTCCCACAGGGATTTCGTGAACGCCACAGATCCAAGGTGGGAGCGAGCCTGCTCGCGAAGGCGACCTTAGTTCTGGCACACGTGAGCGTGCAATTCGCTGGTCAGTCCTTCGATGCGTTCGGTGAGGGTTTTCGTCATTTCGGTGAGGCGGGTGTTTTGTTCCAGCAATGCCAGCAATTGCGCGGAATTCTTCGCCGCCTCAGCCTGACGTTCGGTATTGGCCAATGCCAGAGCTTCGCGGTGCTGCGCATCGGCGTCGGCCTGCGCTTTGTCGCGCGCGGCCTGACGGGTTTGTGCGAGCAGGATCAATGGCGCGGCGTAGGCCGCCTGCAGGCTGAAGGCCAGGTTCAGCAGGATGAACGGGTAAACGTCGAATTGAGTCACGCCCCATACGTTGAGGCCGATCCATACCGCAACGATCAAGGTTTGCGCGCCAAGGAACAGCGGCGTGCCGAAGAACCGCGCAAAGGCTTCGGCGCGGAGGGCGAAGGCGTCGTTGCCGAAGGTCGTATTCAGGTGGGCGTGGGGGCGGTGGAAGCGTAGGTGATCGATCGGGGCGTTGGATACTTCGGGTTTTTCGTTATTCATGGGGCACTCGGCGGGGCTTGGGACGTGTCGTCACTATAGCTCTGCGTTGTGGCGGTCGACCTTCGCGGGCTGCCCACGAAGGTCGCGACGCGTTCTATCGACCCTGCACAAACCTCAATTTGGCACCCGCTCATTGGCAAACATGCTCACCGCATCCACCGCCTCACTGGCGCCGTCGCGAATCTGCAGAATCACCGTGCCGGCCTGATTGGCCAATTCCACACCTTCTGCGGCGCGGTCGCGGGTGCCTTGCATGCTTTTGATCGCTTGCCGCGTTTCACTCTGGATCAGACTGATCATGTTCGAGATCTCGGCAGTAGAGCCGCTGGTGCGCGCTGCCAGTTGCCGCACTTCATCGGCGACCACGGCAAACCCGCGACCCTGTTCACCGGCGCGTGCCGCCTCGATGGCCGCGTTGAGGGCGAGCAGATTAGTCTGATCGGCGATCGCGCGGATGGTGTTGACGATGGCGGTGATCTGCTCGGAACGGTCGCCCAGTTGTGCAATCAACGTCGAAGATTGGCTGATGTCCTCGGCGATTTCGCGCATTTCGCTGGCAGCCTGCTGAATCACTTGCGTGCCTTGCTCGGCGACTTTTCGCGTTGCTACCGAGATGTGGTAAGCGGTGCTGGCACTGCGCGCGTCCTGCTCGTGCTGCTCGACACGGGCGGTGACGTCAGACGCGAACTTCACGACTTTGTACAAGCGCCCCGAAGCGTCGTACACCGGGTTGTAATTGGCCTCCAGCCAGACGATCTGACCGCGCTTATCCACGCGCTCGAACTGCCCGTGGAAGAACTCGCCCTGATTCAGGCGGCGCCAGAAATCCTGATAGGCGCCGCTGTTGACCAGCGCCGGCGTGCAGAACAGGCGGTGATGCTGGCCCTTGAGCTCTGCGAGGCTGTAACCCATGCGCGTGAGAAAATTCTGGTTGGCGGTAAGAATATTGCCGTCGAGATCGAATTCGATCACCGCCATCGCGCGATCGATCGCCTGCAGCTTGGCGTTGGCCTCGTTCTCCTGCTGCACCTTGGCGGTGACATCCATCGCGTACTTGACCACTTTGATCACCCGTCCCGACGCATCCTTGATCGGGTTGTAACTGGCCTCCAGCCAGATCGGCTGGCCTTTGCTGTCGACCCGTTCAAAAGTGCCGGACTGGAACTGACCGTTTTTCAGGCGCGACCACAACTCGGTGTATTGGGCACTGCGCCCGAACTCAGGTGTGCAGAAATGCCGGTGCGGCTGACCAATCGCTTGGGCAGCCGTGTAACCCATGGTCTTGAGGAAATTGTCATTGGCACGCAACACCACGCCATCAAGATCGAACTCGATCACCGCCATCGAACGGTCGATCGCTTCGAGCATTGCAGCTTGGTCAAAAACGGTGTGTTGCAGTTCAGCGAGGGCGGCTTTCTGGCGATTGAAAAACATGCTTGCGGTACTCGGGAAGTGGGGAAAATCAAAAGAATTCAGTCCCTATTCCTGCGCCGGCAAACCGAAATGCACAGGCGGCATTCGGTGGTGACTGCTCAATGCCAACGTTCCGTTACTGGCAGATGGCTACTTATACAAAACTTAATAAAGTTGTACAAGAAAGTAATTTTTCGCGAGTTTGTATAACTTTTTACGAAATTAGTTGTACACGGCTCGACGAGCCGGTGATTCACCGCTGATACAGTGCCAGGAACATCGCCAGCGCCGACTCGGCAACTGCATTCTGCGCGTCTGGATCAAGGGCCGCGCGACCCAGCGAGATCTGCGGCCAGAACGCGAATGCCTTGAGCAAACCTTGTACTTGATGCGCGGCAAATTCCGGATCCACCGGTTTGAGCCGTCCGTCGGCTTGCGCCGCGCGTATCCAGACGGTCAGGCCTTCCTCGCGCTCGCCCATGCGCTCGATCATGTTCTGTGCACGTTCGGGGGAATGAATGGTTGCGGCAATCGCTACCCGGGCGAGGGTGAGAAAATTCTCGTCAGCCATCATCTGCACTTTTTCTCGCAGCATCTGGCGCAATTGCTCGTGCAGCGGTTGCTCGCGGTCGTAGCGCACCGATGGTTCGGCGATGATCCGCGCCCACAACTGATTGAGGATCTCGGCGAACAGCTCTTCCTTGCTGGGGAAGTGGTTGTACACCGTACGCTTCGACACGCCGGCCGTAGCGGCGATCTTGTCCATGCTGGTGATTTCGAAACCGTGGGCACGGAATTCGGAGATGGCCGCCTGGATGATGGCTTCGCGTTTACGGTCAGTGAGGCGTTGTGGAGCGGTCATGAGCGGGCTTCGGCAGAGAGGAATGAAATTACACTCGGCAGTTTACTTGGCGTCGGCTTTGATGCAACCTAGAAACTACACCGCTCAGTGTAATGTTGCGTTAATCCTCGCACCTTACAAACCAGAGCGTTTGGCCCTTGCGTGCAGCTTGGCCATTTTCATTTCCCATGGAATACCGTGCAGCACACGGTTTTTCGGAGTCGTTCAGTCATGGCCAATCCAGTCTCTCTCCCGGATAACACTCCCACGCCTGAAGCCTCGCGCCAGGATCAAGGGCTGTTTCGCAATCATGCGCCGGTGCAGCGCGAAGGGCTACGCAAAATGCTGCGGATCATGTGGAGCATGATTTTCCACAAACCGCGCAACACCCGTCCGACCGCCGCCATTCCTGTGCAGCCGCTGACCCGTGAAGATCTGCTCGCAGCGCCCAATCACAGCGTTTACCGCTTGGGGCACTCGACGCTGTTGCTTAAGATGCGCGACAAATTCTGGATCACCGACCCGGTCTTCGCCGAGCGCGCCTCGCCGGTGCAATGGGCGGGTCCGAAACGTTTTCATCAGCCACCGATCAGCATCGACGAACTGCCACCGATCGAAGCGGTGATCCTCTCGCACAACCATTACGACCATCTCGACTACGAAGCGGTACTCAAACTCGCCGCCAAAACCACTTACTTCCTGACTCCGCTGGGCGTGGGCGACACCCTGATCAAATGGGGCATCGACGCCAGCAAGGTGCGCCAGTACGACTGGTGGCAGGGCACCGAAATCGCCGGTGTCCGCTTCATCGCAACCCCATCGCAGCACTTCTCCGGCCGTGGCCTGTTCGACGGTAACAGCACGCTGTGGGCGTCCTGGGTGATGATCGACGCCGACACACGAATCTTCTTCAGCGGCGACAGCGGTTACTTCGATGGCTTCAAACGCATCGGCGAACAATACGGCCCGTTCGACCTGACCCTGATGGAAACCGGCGCCTACAACGTCGAATGGCCGCACGTGCACATGCAGCCGGAAGAAACCCTGCAAGCCCACATCGACCTCAAGGGCCGCTGGCTCTTCCCGATCCACAACGGCACCTTCGACCTGGCCATGCACGCCTGGCACGAACCCTTCGACCGCATCCTTGCGCTTGCATGGGAACGCAGTATCGCGATTACCACACCGCGAATGGGGGAGGCGTTCAACATTGCGCATCCACAACGGGGGAGTGCGTGGTGGATGGCGGTTGAAGAGGAGAGTGATGCGGTGGTACAGAACGCATGAATCCGTTCAGTTGGTGAGGGGCGTCCCCCTCGCCAGCTTAATCAGCCATCGCAAAATCCCCACGCCCCACCGATTCCCCTGCCATACCCTGCGCCCTGACACTGCGCCCCGGTGCGAACCCCGGAAAGAACACCAACCCCTGCGCTTCAAACCGATAAGCCAGTGCCAGTCTCGCGGCGTCCGCCACGTCCTGCTGCGCTTCGAACCGCTGGATATCTGCCACCGCCACCTCGGCCTCGCGCGACAGTTGTTCAACGCTCCAGCCCAGCATGGCGCGGGCCTGGACGCAGTGGGTCGGGGTGAACTGGAAAAGGGCAATGCGTTCGAGGACGTGGTTCATCGCAAGAGAGGCCATGGTGTGCTCCGGGCTCAAAAGTGCTGATTGAAAATGTACTGTGTTTTTGTACAGTTGTTTTCGGCCGGGATCAAATGCATTTTTCGAGTTTGCCTAGTTCTTCGGCTCCAACCAGACGGACGGTGCCTGTCCCAGCACTCGCCGAAACATCGTCGAAAACGCCGCCGGGCTCTCGTAGCCGAAGTCCAGGGCAATCCGCGTCACCGCTTCCCCCGCCGCCAACCGTGCCAACGCCTGCACGACGCACGCCTGCTGGCGCCACTGACGAAAGCTGAGCCCGGTCTGCTGCCGAAACAATCTGTTAAAGGTACGCAAGCTTATGTGTAACTGGTCGGCCCAATCCTGCGGCGATTGATGGGTATTGGGCATGTTCAGAAAGGTCTGACACAGACTGAGGAGCTTTCCTCCGGCGGGCATGGGAATGTGTAGGGCAAGGGGCGCGCTGCGTGCCAGTTCATGCAACAGCAAGTTGATCAGCACACCGTCGCGTCCGGCCTGGTCGTACATCAGTGGCACGTCCACCGCTTCCATCAGCAAATGCCGCAGCAGCGGCGACACATTGAGCACTTGGCAGTCCGGCCCCAATTCCACGTTGCCCGGTTCGATGTAAAGGCTGCGCGTGCTCACCCCGAGCATCAACACCTCATGGGCCACGCCCGGCGGAATCCACACCGCGCGTTGCGGCGGAACCACCCAATTACCGTTCCGAGTGCTGACCTGCATCACGCCGGTGGCGCCGTAGAGCAATTGCCCACGGCGATGCGTATGAAACGGGAGTAGGTGGCCGTGGGAATAATCGGTACCGATGGCCACAACCGGGCGAGGCGTGTCATCAAGCTGATTGATCGAAATATTGCGCATCGGGCGTGTTCCAGCGATTGGCGTAAACGCGAACATTATTGGCCCAACTACTGAAGCCGGCCAGTGCATCACGCTCTAATGTCCTGGGCTCCCCCGATCCTGGACGCCCACCATGTTCTACCTCCTGCTTACGCTGTTCGGTTGCCTCACCGGCATCAGCGCCGTGCTCTTCGGTTTCGGCGGCGGCTTTGTCATCGTGCCGCTGCTCTATCGCATGCTCACCGCCAGCCCCCCAGCCGACGACCCCATCGCGCATTCGGCCATGCACATCGCCGTGGCCACCTCGACCTGCGTGATGGTCGTCAACGCCCTGATCGCCACACGCAAACACCAGCGCGCTGGCAATCTGCTCCGGGAATACCTCTGGCCATTGGGCGGGTTTATCGGCGTAGGCGCGGTCGTCGGCGCCATCGCTGCGATGTGGGTCAGCGGTCAAGTGATCCGCTACGCCTTCATCGCCTACCTAGGCGTGACCATCGTCGATTGCCTGCTGCGCCGCGGATTTCTCACCCAGTCCCAAACCACATTCCCACGGCGACTGACCTCAACAGAAACATCCGCCGGCGGCGTAGGCATCGGCGCCATCGCGACCTTCCTAGGTGTAGGAGGAAGCGTCATGACCGTGCCGCTGCTGCGCCGCTGCGGGCTGAGCATGTCGCAAGCGACGTCCATGGCCAATCCGCTCAGCGTGCCGGTGGCGTTGGCCGGCACACTGACGTACATGGCGCTGGCCGGTTTCACCGGGGCTGATCTGGGGGGTTGGTATATCGGGTATGTCGATGTGCTGGCGTTTGCGCTGCTGACGGTTGGCTCGTTGCTGGGGATCAGATTGGCTTCGCGATGGATTGGGCGGATACCGGATCGGCTGCATGCCTGGATCTATATTGGTTTGCTGATCGTGGTGCTGCTGAGCATTTCGCTCAAATGAATCGTTGATTGGCGCAGGCGAAAGAAATCAGAATCAGCGGCAGAGCGTTGTCCTCCAGTCTTCAGCAGAGAACCACGATGTTGATCTTCAATTGCACCGAAGCCGCCAGTAAGTTTTTCAGCCGTGTCCATAAAGGCAAAACGATCACGCCGGTGGACACCAAACCGCCGTCATCAGTTATTGAGGATGATGAGCTGAACGGCGCGGACGAACAGTGGTTGGTTCATGCGATCACTGTGCAGCGCAAACATGCGTTGTTGGTCCTGCACATCAAAACCCGCTATTGCGTGATCCTGGCCGATGCCAAAAAGGCCGACGCCGAAGGGTTTGTAGCGTGGTTTAACGAGCGTTGGCGCGAAGGTCTGATCCGCGATGCAATCAATCATGACCTCATGCAATGGGTTGATGCGGGGACAATGACCGATCGTCTCGAGCTGAGTCGCGAGTATCGTTTTTATCGCCGTGGCCATCGCAGCGCACAAAAGCACATCGAACAAGTCGCCTGGTTTTTCGAGGATTGCGCGGCAGAGTGGGGCTGTTTGCCCCAAGGCGAACGTGCAGCTATCGGTTTCGATGCGCGGATGAACTCGCAAATTCGAAACACCAAGGACCGAAAAGATTACTTTCGCCCTGATGAAGAAATGCTCGCTCATTGGCTGCGCCAGTATTGCGGAGTGGAAGATCTGGGCGTTCAGGCTGCAGTTGAGCGACGCAGGGAGGCGGAGCGGGAGATTCGAGCGTTTGAAGAAGGGGCACGCATCAACTGAGCGTCACTCCAACCCCGGCGCTTCACGAATAATGAAGTGATCCAGGTTCTCGATATTGGCATTGAAGACCTCGAAAGGTTTTTCGGGGTTCTTCTTGCCGGGCACCTGCTTCAACTCCGGCGTCACCCCATAGAAGAAACAGAACAACGTCTTGTCGCTATCCACCGCGTGCTTGATCTCCTCCAGAAAGGCCTTGCGCTTGCGGTAGTTGTCGATCAGCTTCTTGTTCAGATAAACGCTGACCGGATACGGCTTCTTCTTGCTGTCTTCGGGTTTCTTGAACCAGACCTTGTCCTCGAAATCGATACGAAAACTGGCACTGTGGAAGTCCTCGATCTTCTTGATCCGCCCCCAGTAAATCAGCCCCTTGTTGTCCGTCAGATACTCGATCTTCTTGAAGAACGAACTGTACGGCGCCGAATGCTCGCCGACCTTCAACGGCATCCGCTTGAGCAACTCCTTGTCCGCGAAGTTGGAAACAAAACACTCCACCGGATGCGCAAACACACTGGTCTTGTCCGGCGCCGACTCACGACCCGCCGACTCTTTACCACTGTCCGCCGCCACCCGCACCGGATCATCCCGCAACACATCCGCCGCCCCCGCTGGCGCGACAGGCTTGCGCACATACTCACGCCGGGTCAGTAACAACTCTGATGGGAAATGTTCCTCACGACCGTCATCCGCTTCGCCATCCGCCGTTTCAACGCCCGACGCCGAAGCCTTCAAACTCACATACGGACAACCCGCCACATGCTGCGTCGTGGGCAGATTCTTGAAGTGCGGCGTGCGCAGGTAATTCACATTCTTCGCGTTGAACGTACCCAACTCGTTGGAAGCCTCGAACGCCGGGCGACAGGCATCGTTGGGGCACAGGAAGTGTTACTTCGCCGAGTCAAACGCCACCGTCTCATCGAAATTGAGATCGCGAACATCATAGATCGACAACTTGTCGTCGAGGCTGAGGCAGTAGGCGAGATCGAATTTCATGGTGGGGCTCGGATCCTTGAGTGGGGGAGGGATATTAATAGCGGGAGGCGGCGCGGGTTGCACTGATTGTTTTCAGGATGATGCGGAATCTGAGGGAGTCAGCCTGCTGGCGAATTGGTGGTATCAACTCAATACCGAATCCAGATACCCGCCCGGCAGCAATACGTTTCAAATATGGTGAGGGGATTTATCCCCGATGGGCAGCGAAGCTGTCCCAAGGACTTTTAGCCACAAAAAATCCGCTGCTTGAAAATTCAAACAGCGGATTCTGAAACCATCAGCCACCACGCAACAATCGCGAAGCCTTACGCCACCAGGACTCATGACGATTAAACGGATCATTCGCCAACAAACAAGGCATATCCCGCAACCGAATCCACGGCTCATCCTGCCAGTGCAACGTACTTAGCGACATCTGCGGCCAGCTCAAAACACTCAACGTCGGCCGCTCGACAGAACGTGTCGGACGAGCATCACGCAGCGTTGGCACAACCTGAAGCGTCATCCACTCACGGAGCTGTCGGTACTCAGGACTGTAGTGATAAATCAGCAAGGCGTACACGCCGGACTCACTCACCATCCACTGATCTTCTGTTTCGCCAAAAAGCTCCACGCACATCAACTGACGCTGATCGGCATCGAGTTTGCGTAGCTGGCGCTCATCAAGATGTTTGCCCATCAACCGTCCAAGATCATGGACGTAGAACCACACCTGGTTCTCAACCAGAACGGCATGCAGGTGCGTTTTGTTGCGAGTAAATCGAGTCGGTAAAAGTGGCTCAGACATGGCGAGCCTCCGGGGTCGGAAGCGACGAGGGCGTTGTACGGGTACAGCGATTCACCTTCATCATGAAGGTTTGATATTCAGGCATTTCCATTTACCTCTGGCTGCTTTCTTAGGGCATTTCGTTAGGGTGTCGGGAGCTAAGAAACCCACCAGAGACGGGCCGGACATATTCCCCTTTCGGGTCTTGTATTCGCCCACTCCCGACATAACGGGATTTTTCGCAGGCGTAGAGATACCGCAGACGAAAAAAAGCCGCATGACTGTCGGGTGCGGAGGACCGCTCTGGTTTGTAGAGTTTCTTAGGCTCGGAGCTGAGGGTAGGGGCATCAGGGATGGTCGTCAACCAGCGACTTTTCCTACCGTTCCCGAGGCGAAAGGAAACCTGGACAAAGACGCAGAGTAATTTATGCTGTCTATATATCCAGTACTTGATCGCCATTGAATCCCCCTGCACCCATATCCGTGTCGCCACGACCCATCTCACGGAATCCAGGGAATTTCATTTACTTTGAAGTTTTGCGGGCTAGAATGGTGACCATTCGTCACAGCTTTGACCCAGAGGAATTTCGGGCTCATGAATCTTTTTGAAACACCGTCTTTTGAATCCTTGAGCGAAGCAACCTCGGGTTCGTACGAGCCTGATACCCATCCCGTAACTGACCTGGCGCTACTGCACAAGCTGTTGGAGATCTACGACCAAGGGCAGTTGGCCGAAATTCTCAACGATGTAAGTCCGAGTCATTGGTGCCGTGAAACCATCAATCGCTGGATCAAGGGAAAGGCTTCGCCGAAGCTCTCTCACATTGAATTCACTCGTCTGAAGGATCTTCTGCCCAAGCGCTTGAACCACAAACCTTCATTCACCTTTATTGATCTCTTTGCCGGCATTGGCGGTATCAGGAAAGGGTTTGAAGCCATCGGTGGTGAGTGCTTGTTCACATCCGAATGGAACAAGTACGCCGTTAAAACGTACAAGGCAAACCACTACTGCGACCCTGCTCGTCATCGCTTCAATCTCGATATCCGCTCGGTCACGCTTTCTGACAAGCCCGAAATCAGTGATGAGGAAGCTTACAAGAATATTGATCGCGAAATTCCTGACCACGATGTCCTGTTAGCAGGATTCCCCTGCCAGCCGTTTTCGCTTGCAGGTGTTTCCAAGAAGAACTCCTTGGGCCGCAAGCATGGTTTCGAATGTGAGACTCAAGGCACCCTGTTTTTCGACGTGGCGCGCATAATTGCCGCGAAACGCCCGGCCGCTTTTTTGCTTGAAAACGTGAAAAACCTTAAAAGCCATGACAAGGGCAATACGTTCCGGATCATCTGCGAAGCGTTGGATGAACTGGGCTACGAGGTTGCAGATGTAAATGCGCCTAAGGGGTCAGATCCCAAGGTCATAGATGCCAAGCACTTTGTGCCGCAGCATCGTGAGCGAATCGTGCTGGTCGGCTTTCGCCGTGATCTCAATGTTCACCAAGGATTCACCCTGCGCGACATCAGCAAGCTCATACCAAAACAGCGACCTAGCTTCGGTGATCTGCTCGATAAGGACGTGGACGAGAAGTACATCCTCACCCCGAAGCTTTGGGACTATCTTTACCGGTATGCCGAGAAGCATCGTGAGAAGGGTAATGGCTTTGGCTTTGGTTTGACTCGTCCAAACGATGTCGCCCGTACGCTGTCGGCGAGGTACCACAAGGATGGTTCGGAAATCCTGGTCGACCGCGGGTTTATGGATACCTTGGATTTCAACAGTGAATTGAATCAGCTTAATCGCCCACGCCGATTGACTCCGCATGAGTGCTCGCGCCTGATGGGTTTTGACAAGCCGGGGGAAAGCAAATTTGTAATTCCTGTATCCGACACCCAAGCGTATCGACAGTTTGGTAACTCAGTGGCAGTCCCGGTTTTTGAGGCTGTAGCTCGGTTGATGAAGGATCGGATATTGGCCGCGAAGGAAAAAAACGCAGAAGAGGAACGACCGCAGTTGGAGTTTGCTCTTCCTGAGTAAGGAGAGGCATCTCCATCCAAGGTTTGGAGTAATTTTTTCTCGTCGACTCCCTCCACCAATGCATTAGATAGCTCAACGCGACCCTTGAGTTTGAAGTCCCCAAGGGTATACAAAGGAATTGAGTTATCGAGTGCATGGAGGTGATGCTTGGTCGATGTTGTAGATGCCGCGACCCGATCCCGAATGATGTCTGGTATTAAAGGTAAAAATACCAGGCCAGAGGTTTCGATCCGAAAGGCTTTACATGCCCGTGGGTTTCGTTACCGCATACACGCCAATAATCTTCCCGGTAAACCTGATCTGGTACTACCAAAATACAAAGCTGTGGTGTTCGTTCATGGCTGCTTCTGGCATGGACACTCTTGCAAGTATTTCAAAGTCCCAAAAACCCGCGCAAATTTTTGGTTGGATAAAATTGGAAAAAACCAAATCAGAGATAGTCTGCAGGTCGCTTTGCTGATAGAGCAAGGATGGAGGGTTGCTGTAGTTTGGGAATGCGCAGTAAAAAATAATAAGAATGGACGCTCTAATTTGTTAATCGATTCAGTCGCGGATTGGTTGTTAAGCGATAGTGGTTATTCCGAATTTGATGAGAATAGTGTTTTTGAATTATAAGTGGGGGTAGTGGTGTTCATGCTATTAAAGGTGTTGCAATGCTCTAATGGCGTAGTTTTTTTGGTTTTGTAAAATTTTCTTTCAAATTTTTTATGATTTAGGTAAATTGCTTCTTTTGGTAGCAGAGTGCCATTGTATGCAGACTCCATTTGGGTTGCTTTCAGATCTTGATCTGAAAAAACCACGTACCATTCTGGAGATTCTTTCGTTTGATAAGCATCAAATAGCGGAAGGTATGATTGTTGAGAGTATCTTCGAACAGGTGATAGATAAGATACCTGAGGAAATTGGCGCTCAGAAAGTATCTGTCCTAGATGTTGAAACATATATCACAAGAGAGGCGGATTTTAATACCGTTAATGCCTTTGTTTGGGAGCGTTCACGAAGGCCAGGCCTTGGAAGGTATCTAAAGGCTCTTGAGAGAAAATTTAACGTATATTTGGTAAGGTTTGATAATGCCAAAAGAGTATTCAGGGTCTGCAGTATAAAAGAAGGTGCTAGATGTGGTGAGTGGCTGGATATAGAAGAGTTTATGCTGGCTTTGGGCAAAACAAAGTTGCATGAATATGAGGTTGACGAATCGGTTCGATGTGAAGAGCGCCAGTTGTCTGCGTTTTGGGGATATTTGCAAGGTGTGCATGGAGGGGGATTGGCAGCCCAAGTAGCGCTTCCAAGATTGTTGGTAAATTGGGGGATATATCCTTGGTATAAGTTCGTTTGGAATATTGATAGAGTTCTACTGGTTGGAGATCAGGTATGGGTCTTGGAAGTGAAACATAAATTCCCCTATGGGAAAAATGGTGGTTTGAAGTTTGGTTTGAATGATGGTGAGGCATATGTTCTTAGAGATGTTGTTGACTGCGGAATAAAAGCAATTCATGTGGTTATTGTTAAGCCGCAGTGGGATGTAGACGTGAGCTCGTTAAATTTGTTGTCCGAATTTAAAGTGAGGGAGCGTGCGCTCGTTGTTGGGATGCTCGTCGATGGTATATATATACGAAATATTTTGGCTAGGCAGTCAGAGACATCTGGGGGGAAAACGGTTATTAGCGGGAAGGGTCGAGTAAAATTTAAGCCTCTTCGTGTTGGAGAATTTTCAATTATTGGATCTTTGGCAGAGCCAAATCTTGGTGCGGAAGTTTTGTCTGGGTACTTTCGAGGCGATGTGGGGGAAGTGTGTACTGAAGATGGGTTGCTTGCATTGCGAATGACCTGAGGTTTTAAGTTGTTTGGTTAGTGTGGTGTGCTAGTGTGAATTTTTTGTCGAATTTTAGGTGGGGGCGGTTTTAGGTATCTTTGGAAGCAATTGATCCAAGTGTATAGGTGCACTTTTAAAGTTAGCGCACCTTTTTGTAAAATTTTATTGTTTTTGTGGAAAGGCGCTTTGGATAAAAGAAATATAGCTGCTGACATCCATTACCCACTCCTGCTGAGTGGCGGTATAGGTTGATAACATCTTCTTTGGCACTACGAGCTGAAGGTTCAGGCTTTCCATTTCTTTTGTTTGATGTGCACTTATTGCTGGCTCTAGTGTAAGTAGATGTTTTTTCTTGATTCGAGCTGCCTCCGCTAATACTTGCCTCCAACGATCTTTGCAGCTCGACTTTGATGCGAGCATTATTAGCTTCTCTGCCGGGAAAAGACTGTCGTGGTATTCGATGCTGCCAGGAAATAAAAAGTCTACTTTGGTTCTGTTTTCAGTGGTTGCCTGTCGTTCAAAGGGTATCTTGTGTGCATCAAAGATAGCGGCCAAGTGATGTTCAAGTGCATGCCCTACCCTAGATTTTCTGCGATTCTGAACGCTTAAAGAAAAGCTAATAAAGTGGTCTACGCTTTCGAATCCAGTGTTTAGTTGTTTTTGAACTATCTCTCGTTCTAGGGTGCGAAATAGAATTTCTTCATGCTCCATCCATGCGGTCAAGGCTTCATCTGGATCTAAAAGTGGGTCGACTTTCTGTTTGCAGGTCTTTCGCGCGAAACTACTAAAGATCGTGGTTTTTGGATAAAGTAAGCCGAATTTATTAATTAGCTTTTTTAACCATGCTTTTTCATCCAGGCGAACTTCTAATCCTAGTGATTCCAAGATCATGGCTTCAGCCATAGATACGCAGCGATGTCGATCGACCGGTTGAACATTTAGGTCGTCATCATTTGGCATCATATCTATATCGAAGAGCCATTTCAGTTGACGTTCCGCAGTGGATTCTGGTGGAGCAATAATTACCCAAACAGTATTGTTTGGTTGTTTAGCAAAAATGCAGAAGTCACCTTCTGCCATACGTGAGGTGACAGAGTTTGCAGGGTAATAAAGACGAAACTCTTGGCCCTTACGCTTGGTCTTTCGTCTTGGGTCATACCAACTTAAGCGTCCCGATGCTCGAAGTGGGTCGTCGCTCTCGTCACTGTCATCAAGATAGAGAAACTCTCCGTCGAAATGAGTGATCGTCATGCCCGGGTTTTCTAGAATACTAATTAGTTTGTTTGAACCGATCTCATGTTGATTAGAGGTGCCAGAAGTCTTTGTGTCGACTCTGGAAAGATATTTGTAGGCTACACCAGTGAAATATTGTCGAAGGTCTTCCATGCGGTTTCCATCTTGAATAGTTGGTGAAGTTAATCTGTTAATTGCGCTCAGCGATATTCGGTTGCTTCTTCGTGCATGCAAACTATATTTTGAGTTCCACATAAAAAAGCCTTGAGAATTCTCAAGGCTTGTTTTTTTTGACTTAAACCATAATCGTTAAGTCATGTCGAGCCAAGATCAATCCCAGCTCAACGCCCCACCAGTCTGATACTCAATAACCCGCGTCTCAAAGAAATTCTTCTCTTTCTTCAAGTCCATAATCTCGCTCATCCAAGGGAACGGGTTAGTCGTCCCTGGATATTCCTCTTTCAAACCAATCTGCGACAACCGACGGTTAGCGATGAATTTCAGATAATCCTCCATCATCGCCGCATTCATACCCAACACCCCACGAGGCATGGTGTCGCGGGCGTATTCGATCTCCAGCTGCGTACCCTGCAGGATCATCTGGGTCGCTTCTTCCTTCATCTCAGCATCCCACAGGTGTGGGTTTTCGATTTTGATCTGGTTGATCACGTCGATGCCGAAGTTCAGGTGCATGGATTCGTCGCGCAGGATGTATTGGAACTGCTCGGCGACGCCGGTCATTTTGTTGCGGCGGCCCATGGAGAGGATTTGGGTGAAGCCGCAGTAGAAGAAGATGCCTTCCAGAACGCAGTAGTAGGCGATCAGGTTGCGCAGCAACTCTTTGTCGGTTTCCGGGGTGCCGGTTTCGAACTTCGGATCGGAGATCGAGCGGGTGTACTTCAGGCCCCAGGCTGCTTTCTTCGCGACCGATGGGATCTCGTGGTACATGTTGAAGATTTCGCCTTCATCCATGGCCAGCGATTCGATGCAGTACTGGTAGGCGTGGGTGTGGATCGCTTCTTCGAAAGCCTGGCGCAGGATGTACTGGCGGCATTCCGGGTTGGTGATCAGGCGGTACACGGCCAGGACCAGGTTGTTGGCAACCAGGGAGTCGGCGGTGGAGAAGAAGCCGAGGTTGCGCATCACGATGCGGCGCTCGTCGTCGGTCAGGCCTTCCGGGTTTTTCCAGAGGGCGATGTCGGCGGTCATGTTGACTTCTTGCGGCATCCAGTGGTTTGCGCAACCGTCCAGGTACTTCTGCCAAGCCCAGTCGTACTTGAAAGGTACGAGTTGGTTGAGGTCGGCGCGGCAGTTGATCATGCGCTTTTCGTCAACGGCGACACGGGCGGAGGCGCCTTCGAGTTCGGCGAGGCCTTCGGCGACGTCGAGGGAGTTCAGTGCAGCCTTGGCGCGGGCCACGGCGGCCGAGTCGTCGGCGGTGACGGCGCGGGCTTCCAGCGCTGCGGCGCCGCCGGCGTTGTCGAGGCGGTCCATGTTGGCTTCGCTTGCGTGGCCGGCGTTGGCGCCTTTCACGGTTGCGACTTCACTGTCTTCTTTATCGAATTCGTCCCAGCTCAGCATGACGTGTCGTCTCCTGCGTGAGGGCTTGTGCCCGTGTGAAACCTGATGGGTTGGTTTTTCACACGGCCAAACAAGCCGCGTTGGATGTCGTTTTTTGCAGCGCTGCACGCAGGCAAATAAACAGAAATTTTGACGGGTTCCGAGAGCCTCTGATGGGCGCAATCAGCGTCGGGCACTGTTGCGGGGCTTCAGAATGGCTTTTGCTCCCTGTAAGGGAATATTGCTGACCCGTATGGGGCGGCATTATAGGGAAATTTTTACCGGCGTGGTGCGGCGAATCGGCTCATGGCGAGGCCGAGGAGGGGGTGGATTTCGGTCCGACCGAGGGATTACAGGGCTTTGCGCGGAATCGACCCGAGCAGATTTTTTTTCGTTAATTTTTTGGCAGGTGTTTTTTTGTTTAAAAAATAGCCAGAAAAGCGGGTTTTTCACTATATCTAGTGTTTTGCAAGCGTTTTTCACGGCTCCAGACACAACTGAGCCCGACCGAAGCCGGGCTGGAATCGACCCTCAATGTAGCGCTGAGCGATCCGATTCGGTGCAGTCTGATTCAGTTCGTGCAGCCGTTGCCCATGATGCTGTAGCGCAGGATGTGGCGTTGGCCTTTGGAGTCGTCGTATTCCATTTTCGCCGGTACTACTTCGCAGACATTTGGCACTTCGCTCATCGATACAACTTTGGCGATGTCCAGATGCGTGGAGTAAGTGTATTCCTCGATCACCGGTTGTTGCTGTGCGACATCAGTCGGGACCTCGTCTGCCATGGCGGTTGCGCACAGACTGCTGAGGGCCAGAACCAATAAAGCTTTCATTTCTAATTCACCTTTTTGAGGTCGAGTGGGGTCACGCAACCTTTTTAGGGTTGCGTGTGGAGCTTGAGTATTTGATGCGTTACTTGGAGAGCTGGATTAACGGCCTTCGTGGGGGCTGTAACGTTGTTAATCGCGGTTGCCTTGTTGGCGAGGTGAATTTTAGGGTGGTGGGGCCGGGGTAAACAGAGCGGGTTTTGATAAACACTTTTGGCATATTTGGTAACAATCCCCCAAACACCCCATTCCCTGTAGGAGCTGCCGAAGGCTGCGATCTTTTGACTTTGATCTTGAAAACAGATCAAAAGATCGCAGCCTTCGGCAGCTCCTACAGGGGCGCGTGCGCAGGGGGAGGGTTGTTACTACCATCGTCGAATGGTTCTATGGGGCCCACCCGGCTACAACAGGGTCATACAAAAACAACTATTACACCGAGGTAGGAAAGATGAGTGCGGCTTCTCTGTATCCCGTTCGTCCCGAGGTTCTGGCTAACACGCTGACTGACGAGGCGACCTACAAAGCCATGTACCAGCAGTCGGTCGTCAACCCTGACGGCTTCTGGCGCGAGCAAGCCAAGCGTCTGGACTGGATCAAGCCCTTCACCACGGTGAAACAGACCTCGTTCGACGATCACCATGTCGACATCAAGTGGTTTGCCGACGGCACCCTGAACGTTTCCTACAACTGCCTCGACCGTCATCTGGCCGAGCGCGGCGATCAAGTCGCGATCATCTGGGAAGGCGACGATCCTTCCGAGAGCCGCAACATCACTTACCGCGAACTGCACGAACAAGTGTGCAAACTCGCCAACGCCCTGCGCGGTCAGGACGTGCACCGTGGCGATGTGGTGACCATTTACATGCCGATGATTCCCGAAGCCGTGGTCGCCATGCTGGCCTGCACCCGGATCGGCGCGATTCACTCGGTGGTGTTCGGCGGTTTCTCGCCGGAAGCCCTGGCCGGTCGCATCATCGACTGCAAATCGAAAGTGGTGATCACCGCTGACGAGGGTATTCGCGCCGGCAAGAAGATTTCCCTCAAGGCCAACGTCGACGACGCGCTGACCAACCCGGAAACCAGCAGCATCCAGAAGGTCATCGTGTGCAAGCGCACCGGTGGCGACATCAAGTGGAACCAGCATCGCGACATCTGGTACGAAGACCTGATGAAGGTCGCGGGCACCGTTTGCGCGCCGAAAGAGATGGGCGCTGAAGAGGCGCTGTTCATCCTTTATACCTCCGGCTCCACCGGCAAGCCGAAGGGCGTGCAGCACACCACCGGAGGTTATCTGCTCTATGCGGCAATGACCCACGAGCGCGTGTTCGACTACCGTCCGGGCGAAATCTACTGGTGCACCGCCGACGTCGGCTGGGTCACCGGCCACAGTTACATCGTCTACGGCCCGCTGGCCAATGGCGCGACCACCGTGCTGTTCGAAGGTGTGCCGAACTACCCGGACATCACCCGGGTGGCGAAGATCATCGACAAGCACAAGGTCAACATCCTCTACACCGCGCCGACCGCGATCCGCGCGATGATGGCTTCGGGTCAGGCGGCGGTTGAAGGCGCCGATGGCAGCAGCCTGCGTCTGCTCGGTTCGGTGGGCGAGCCGATCAACCCGGAAGCCTGGGACTGGTACTACAAGAATGTCGGCAAGTCGCGTTGCCCGATCGTCGATACCTGGTGGCAGACCGAAACCGGCGGCAACATGATGAGCCCGCTGCCGGGTGCTCACGCGCTGAAGCCGGGTTCGGCGGCGCGTCCGTTCTTCGGTGTGGTGCCGGCGCTGGTCGACAACCTCGGCAACATCATTGAGGGCGAGGCTGAAGGCAATCTGGTGATTCTCGATTCGTGGCCAGGCCAGGCGCGTACGCTGTACGGCGATCATGATCGTTTCGTCGATACCTACTTCAAGACCTTCCGTGGCATGTACTTCACCGGTGACGGCGCGCGTCGCGATGCCGACGGTTACTACTGGATCACCGGGCGCGTAGACGACGTGCTCAACGTCTCCGGCCACCGCATGGGCACCGCCGAAATCGAAAGCGCGATGGTCGCGCATCCGAAGGTTGCCGAAGCTGCGGTGGTGGGTGTGCCGCATGACATCAAGGGGCAGGGCATCTATGTCTATGTGACCTTGAAGAACGGCGAGGAGCCGACCGAGCAGTTGCGCCTTGAGCTGAAGAACTGGGTGCGCAAGGAGATCGGCCCGATTGCTTCGCCGGACGTGATCCAGTGGGCGCCGGGGCTGCCGAAGACCCGTTCGGGCAAGATCATGCGCCGCATCCTGCGCAAGATCGCCACGGCGGAATACGACGGCTTGGGCGATATCTCGACCCTGGCGGATCCGGGTGTGGTGCAGCATTTGATTGATACGCACAAGACCATGAATGTTGCTTAAGCGTTAGAAGCATAGGAGCCCTGTCCGGTGATGCCGGGCGGGGCTTTTTTATGGCTGTGAGGTTTGTGGTAGCTGGGAGGGCCTCTTCGCGAGCAGGCTCGCTCCCACAAGGAAGCGGGCGCATTTCAAATGTGGGAGCGAGCCTGCTCGCGAAGGCAATCTGTAAGACACCGCAGTAGTCAGCTGTAGGAAACCGCACCAAACCAACCAATAATTATCGACCTGCGCCGTAAGCCCTTTGCTTCTGTTACCCGGTCCAGGCCAATGTGTAACCGCCCGCGCCAAACCGGGGCGAAGGGAAACGCGGCGCCCCGTTTTAGAGCCTCACAACCTGCGCTAAAAAATAAGACATAACGCTGCGCTTGCCGGATTAGAAGGGTTTACGAATAATAGGCCCGCAACTTGCAATATGTATCGGTTCACTGTCTTTCGCTCTTGCATGAAATTGCAGGGCTGTCAATGAGCTCAAACCGCTTTCTCGGTGCATCTGTAATTAGTTGTCGCATTGAAGAAATATCGGCTTCGGGCCTGTCGTTAGAATGCCGATCACTCGCTCATCGTGGCTGACGTTGAAATCGCCTGCGGTTCCAATGGGAAATTTCCGTCGATGCGCAACCGATTTCCGATTCACCCATTCGCATATTGGGCTGTCGCTCACTCTGCCGTTTTTGCCCTTTACCGATGGAGTCCCAAGATGAAGAAACTTGTGCTGCTTGGCGCCCTGGCACTGTCCGTGCTGTCGATGAATGCCTTCGCTGACGAAAAACCGCTGAAGATCGGCATCGAAGCGGCTTACCCTCCGTTCGCTTCGAAAGCACCGGACGGCAGCATCGTCGGTTTCGACTACGACATCGGCAACGCGCTGTGCGAAGAAATGAAGGTCAAGTGCGTGTGGGTCGAGCAAGAGTTCGACGGCCTGATCCCGGCTCTCAAAGTGCGCAAGATCGACGCGATCCTGTCGTCGATGTCGATCACCGAAGATCGCAAGAAGTCGGTCGATTTCACCAACAAGTACTACAACACCCCGGCGCGTCTGGTCATGAAGGCCGGCACTCAGGTCAGCGATGGTCTGGCTGAGCTGAAAGGCAAGAACATCGGCGTACAGCGTGGCTCGATCCACGAGCGTTTCGCCCGCGAAGTTCTCGCTCCACTGGGCGCCGAGATCAAGCCGTACGGCTCGCAGAACGAAATCTACCTCGACGTGGCTGCCGGTCGCCTCGACGGTACCGTGGCTGACGCTACCCTGCTCGACGACGGCTTCCTGAAAACCGACGCCGGCAAAGGCTTCGCGTTCGTCGGCCCGGCCTTCACCGACGTCAAATACTTCGGCGACGGCGTAGGTATCGCGGTGCGCAAGGGCGACGCCCTGAAAGACAAGATCAACACTGCCATCGCGGCCATCCGCGAGAACGGCAAATACAAGGCAATCCAGGACAAGTACTTCGCCTTCGATATCTACGGCAAGTAACACGTCTCTGCGACAAGTCCGAAATGGCGCAAGCAACAGAATCTCTGCGGTTTGCGCCATTTTTTCATCCCAACTTTCGAGGACCTGAATCATGTTGAAAGGCTACGGGGCTGTCATCCTCGATGGCGCATGGCTGACGCTTCAGCTCGCCTTGTCGTCCATGGCTCTGGCCATCGTTCTCGGGCTGATCGGTGTCGCGTTGCGCCTGTCGCCGGTGCGCTGGCTGGCGTGGCTGGGCGACCTGTATTCGACGGTGATCCGCGGCATTCCCGATCTGGTGCTGATCCTGCTGATCTTCTACGGCGGTCAGGACTTGCTTAACCGCGTTGCGCCGATGCTCGGCTATGACGACTACATCGATCTGAACCCGCTGGCCGCCGGTATCGGCACCCTCGGTTTCATCTTCGGTGCTTACCTCTCGGAGACGTTCCGTGGCGCGTTCATGGCGATCCCCAAAGGCCAGGCCGAAGCGGGCATGGCGTACGGCATGAGCAGTTTCCAGGTGTTCTTCCGGGTGATGGTGCCGCAGATGATTCGCTTGGCGATTCCCGGCTTCACCAACAACTGGCTGGTACTGACCAAGGCCACCGCGCTGATCTCCGTGGTCGGTCTGCAAGACATGATGTTCAAGGCCAAGCAGGCGGCGGATGCCACGCGCGAGCCTTTCACCTTCTTCCTCGCAGTGGCGGCGATGTACCTGGTGATCACCAGTGTTTCGTTGCTGGCATTGCGTCACCTTGAGAAGCGCTACTCGGTAGGCGTAAGGGCGGCTGATCTATGATCTTCGACTACAACGTCATCTGGGAGGCACTGCCGCTGTACTTCGGCGGCCTGCTGACCACCCTCAAACTGCTCGCGCTGTCGCTGTTCTTCGGTTTGCTCGCGGCGTTGCCGCTGGGGCTGATGCGCGTCTCGAAAAACCCGTTCGTCAATGGCGCCGCGTGGCTGTACACCTATGTGATTCGCGGCACGCCGATGCTGGTGCAGCTGTTCCTGATCTACTACGGTCTGGCCCAGTTCGAAGCGGTGCGCGAAAGCTTCCTGTGGCCGTGGCTGTCCAGCGCAACGTTCTGTGCCTGTCTGGCTTTTGCCGTCAACACCAGCGCCTACACCGCGGAAATCATCGCCGGCAGCCTCAAGGCCACGCCAAACGGTGAGATCGAAGCGGCCAAGGCCATGGGCATGTCGCGCTTCAAACTGTACAAGCGCATCCTGCTGCCGTCGGCCCTGCGCCGGGCGCTGCCGCAGTACAGCAACGAAGTGATCATGATGCTGCAGACCACCAGTCTGGCGTCGATCGTGACCCTGATCGACATCACTGGCGCGGCACGTACCGTCAACGCGCAGTTCTATCTGCCGTTCGAGGCGTACATCACTGCCGGCGTGTTCTACCTGTGCCTGACCTTCATTCTGGTCAAGCTGTTCAAACTGGCCGAGCGTCGCTGGTTGAGCTACCTCGCGCCACGGAAGCACTGATATGCAACGCATCGACCACCTATTGCCGTGGAGCCACCTGGGCAGCGAGCGCAAGGTTTCGGTTTTTCGTTTTGGTAGCGGCGAGCGCAAGGCCTACATCCAGGCCAGCCTGCACGCCGATGAACTGCCGGGCATGCGCACCGCCTGGGAGCTGAAAAAGCGCCTCGGCGAACTCGAAGCCCAAGGCTTGCTCAACGGCGTGATCGAGCTGGTGCCGGTGGCCAATCCGATCGGCCTCGGGCAATTGCTGCAAGGCAATTTCCAGGGCCGTTTCGAGGCGGGCAGCGGCAAGAATTTCAACCGTGATTTCGTCGAGCTCAGCGCGCCGGTCGCGGCGGCGCTGGGCGAAAAACTCGGTGATGATCCCCATGCCAACGTGCGCCTGATCCGTCAGGCAATGGCCGACCACCTGGCCGGATTGCCTGAAGCAAGCAGCCAGTTGCAAGGCATGCAACGTGTGCTGCTCAGCCACGCCTGCACCGCCGATGTGGTGCTGGATCTGCACTGCGATGCCGAAGCCGCGCTGCACATGTATGCGCTGCCGCAGCACTGGCCGCAGTGGCGTTCGCTGTCGGCACACCTGAACGTCAAGGTAGGTTTGCTCGCGGAAGATTCCGGCGGCAGCTCCTTCGATGAAGCCTGCTCGTTGCCATGGCTGCGCCTGTCGCGGCAGTTCCCCGAGGCGCAGATTCCGCTGGCGTGTCTGGCGACGACGATCGAGCTGGGCGGGCAGGCCGACACCGGCCGCGTCGAAGCCGAGGCTTATGCTGAAGGCATTCTGGCGTTCCTTGCCGAGCAAGGTCTGATCACCGGCGAGTGGCCGGATCCGGCCTTCGAACCGTGCGAAGGCATGCCCTTCGAAGGCACCGAATTGTTGTTCGCACCGCACCCCGGTGTGGTGAGTTTTTCCCGCAGGCCTGGCGAATGGGTCGAGGCGGGCGATGAGATTTTTCAAGTGATCGACCCTGTGTCCGATCGGGTCAGCACGGTATGTGCTGGTACGTCCGGGGTGCTGTTTGCCATTGAACGGCTGCGCTATGCCCAACCCGGTTTCTGGCTGGCCAAGGTGGCGGGGCGCGAAGCGCTGCGTCACGGGCGCTTGCTCAACGACTGACTGACTGTTTTTGTGAGAACCGACCGCATGTACAAACTTGAAGTCCAAGACCTGCATAAACGCTATGGCAGTCACGAAGTGCTCAAGGGCGTGTCCCTGAAAGCCGCCGCCGGCGATGTGATCAGCATCATCGGCTCCAGTGGCTCCGGCAAAAGCACTTTCCTGCGTTGCATCAACCTGCTCGAGCAGCCGCACGCCGGCAAGATCCTGCTCAACAACGAAGAGCTGAAACTGGTGGCGAACAAGGACGGCGCGCTGAAAGCCGCTGATCCAAAACAGCTGCAACGCATGCGTTCGCGCCTGTCGATGGTGTTCCAGCATTTCAATCTGTGGTCGCACATGACCGCGATTGAAAACATCATGGAAGCGCCGGTGCACGTGCTCGGCGTACCCAAGTACGAAGCGCGCGAAAAAGCCGAGTACTACCTGAACAAGGTTGGCGTGGCCCATCGCAAAGACGCGTTCCCGGGGCACATGTCCGGCGGCGAACAGCAGCGTGTGGCTATTGCCCGTGCGTTGGCGATGGAGCCGGAGGTGATGCTGTTCGACGAACCGACCTCGGCCCTTGACCCCGAACTGGTCGGCGACGTGCTGAAAGTCATGCAGGCGCTGGCGCAGGAAGGCCGCACCATGGTCGTGGTGACCCACGAAATGGGCTTCGCCCGTGAAGTGTCGAACCAGCTGGTGTTCCTGCACAAAGGCGTCGTCGAAGAAAGCGGCAACCCGCGCGAAGTGCTGGTCAACCCGCAGTCGGAGCGCTTGCAGCAGTTTCTGTCGGGCAGCCTGAAATAAATCAGGGCTGCCGTTGTGCACCAGATTAGGTCATGCTTCGCGATCTTCTGGCTGGCTCAGATCCCTGTGGGAGCGAGCCTGCTCGCGAAAGCGGTACAACAGCCAGCAATTATGTTGACTGGTACACCGCCTTCGCGAGCAGGCTCGCTCCCACATTCTGATCTTCACCGGTTTCAGGATTTGTGTTCATTTCCGGGCTAGCATTGGCCCATGCCTTCATCACCGTTGTTCGTTTCGGATTGCCCGCCCATGACTGCCCATCGAATTGGTTTCCTGATTTGGCCCAGCACTAAAGCGTTGACGCTGGCGCTGGCGGAGGAGGCCTTGCGTGTTGCGCAGCGGGTGCACCCGGACGTGGTTTACGAACTGTCGTTCTTGCAGGCCGAGCCGCAGAGCGAAGGTGCCTGGCAATTGCCCGGCGAGCCGTGGGCCGGCAAGCTCGAGAATTTCCAGAAACTGTTCCTGCTCGCTGACGAGCCACCGACCACGCTCGCGCCGGCGCTGAGCAGTGCGCTCAAGCAACTGGTGCGTGCCGGTTGCGTGATCGGTGGTCTGTCGGCCGGTGTCTATCCGCTGGCCCAGCTCGGTTTGCTCGACGGTTATCGCGCCGCCGTGCACTGGCGCTGGCAGGACGATTTCGCTGAGCGCTTCCCGAAAGTCATCGCCACCAGTCATCTGTTCGACTGGGATCGCGATCGTCTGACCGCCTGCGGTGGCATGTCGGTGCTCGACCTGCTGCTGGCGGTGCTGGCCCGCGATCACGGCGCGGAACTGGCCGGTGCGGTGTCGGAAGAACTGGTCGTTGAGCGCATCCGCGAGGGCGGTGAGCGTCAGCGCATCCCGTTGCAGAATCGCCTCGGCTCCAGCCATCCGAAGCTCACCCAAGCGGTGTTGCTGATGGAAGCCAACATCGAAGAGCCGCTGACCACCGACGAAATCGCCCAGCACGTGTGCGTATCCCGTCGACAGCTGGAGCGGATCTTCAAGCAATACCTCAACCGCGTGCCGAGCCAGTACTACCTGGAACTGCGCCTGAACAAGGCCCGGCAGATGTTGATGCAGACCAGCAAGTCGATCATCCAGATCGGCCTCTCGTGCGGCTTCTCCTCGGGGCCGCATTTCTCCAGCGCCTATCGCAACTTCTTCGGTGCCACGCCGCGCGAAGATCGCAACCAGCGGCGCAGCAGCAGCCCGTTCGAATTGTCGTCAGTGCCGCCGGAGCGTGGCTGAGCGCGGATCGACCCTCAATCGGTTTCCATGCCGCCGGAGAAGTCATGGAAATCCTCAATCGTCTGATACGCGGTGTCGTTGCTCGACTGCTGCTCCAGCAGGCGCAATTGATACGCCGCCTCATACCGCTGCAGGCGCTGCAAACTTTCGGCATTCAGCGGGTTGTCGCTGAAGTCGTATTCGGTCAGCACGTCGCCGGGCTGTAAAGGAAACTCGCCCGGCAACTCGGTGATCGCGTTTCCGGACAAGTCGGCGTACATCAATCGAGGCAGTCCGAACAGGCCATCAGGCACCTTGCTCAAGGCACAGTTGCCCAGACGCACATCGGTCATCTGCGGGAAATGACTCAGATCCGGAGCGATGTTGAGCGGATTGTCGCTCAGGTCCACGGAACTCAGGTTTCTCAGCGTTGCGAATGCTTCTGCGGTCTGCGCAGTCAACGTGATCTCACAGCCCGGCAGATACAGGCTGCGCAGCCTTTCCATGGCGAAAATCGGGGCGGGAATCTCGCCCAGCGGATAATTGCGGATGTCGATGCCTTTGAGCTTCGGGAACAGCTCCAGCAGACGATCGATCTGAGGCGCAGCGGACGCTGTGGTCAGTTTCAATTGTTCGATGTGGTCGAAACGCGCGGTCAGCGGCGGCAGCTCACCGGTAAACGACAACTCGCAGCTGACCCTTGGCCCTGTCAGGAACGAGGGCGCACGGCGCAGGTCGTCTTCGAGGTTTTGCCTGAAGTGCTGGCGGTTGAGTCTTTCCCTGGCTGCCGCGTCGGTCGCAAGCGGCATCTGCGTGTCAGTATCGTTGGGAGTCTCGTTGGCCCAGCTATCCAGGCGTTCGAGCAGGCTGGTGAGCTCGGTTTTGCGGCGCATCAGCTCAACACGTCCATCGGCCAGCGTGCCCGCAAGCTTGTAGACCAGATCGTTGGCATCGAAGCCGAACAGCGATGGATAAAGGCTTTGCGCCAGATCGATGTCTTGCTGTTGGACCCAGACACCGAAGTTGTCAGCCTTGGCCTGAAATGCGGCCTTGATCCGTTCTCTGGAAGCAACCGACAACGGGTTGCCGCCCAATTCAATACCGCGATCGGAATACTGCGTCAGTTGCGCCGGCAATTCGCTGATGTTGTTGTCGCTCAGCAACGCGACTTCCAGGTGCGGCAGCTGTTCCAGCCCGGCGGGAACACTATCGATGCCGGTGTTGATCAGGTCGATGAACGTCAGGTTCTGCAGGGTCGATAGATCGGGCGTCACCTGCAGAGGGTTGCTATACAAATCCAGAGATTTCAATCGGGTCATCGTGGACAGGATCGCTTGTCCGGGAGGATCCAGAGTGATCTGGCACTTGCTCAGCATCAACCTCTCAAGCAACGGCAGGCTTTGCAGTGTTTGAGGCATCCGGCCGAGGGCGAAGCCCTGTAGTTCCAGGCCCCGCAGGCCGCTGAAGCTTCGGAAAAACCCATCTGGAATGTTCAGCCCCGGATTGCCCTGAAGGTTGAGATGCGTGATGTGGCTGAAGTCAGCGGTCAGTTCCGGCAATTCGCCGGTGAATGTCGCATCGGCTTCGAAAGTATTGAACCGCAGGGCTGAGTTTTCGTTTTGCCGGCCGCGCCAGAGTTTCTCAAGGTCGCTGCTGAATCTTTGTCTGGCGGCGAGTTCTGCAAATCTTTCCGGCGCAGTCCAGGGCAGCTCTGTCGAAGGGTTGTTGACCGGCAGGCGCGCGCTCCATGTGTTGAGATCACTGATCATGCGGGCAATTTCCGCCTCCCATCTGACCAGTTGTGCCGTACCGGTCTGTAATGTCCCGGGCAGGCGATAAATCATGTTGATCGCAGCGTTTTCGCCCAGTCGCGGGAACAGTCTCTGCGCCATGGCAATGTCAGCCGATGCCGGCTTGATCCGGAAGTTGCGCCCTTGTGCGGCGTAGTAGCGCTTGACGCGCTCGCGGGCATTCATGGACAGAGGATTGTCGTTCAGATAGACGCTGTCGGCCCGCTCGGGATGCAAACTGAAAACAGCGTCGGGCAGCACGGTTATCTGGTTGTTATTGAGATGGAGCTCTCGCAGCAGCGGATGCTCGGCGATGCCCTTCGGCACGCTCGTCAGTTCGCTATGGCCGAGTGAGAAGTTCGTCACCTTGGGCAGGATTGTCAGGTCTGGCGCGTTTGTCAGTGGGTTATGGCTCAGATCGAGCAACCGCAACTCGGGCAGCGCGCCAAGTACCTGCTGCCCGGCAGGGGTAAGCGTCAGCGCGCAGTCATTGAGTTTGAGCTCTTTGAGATAGTGCAGACGGCTGACGAATGAAGGGATGTCATAGAGTGTGAAAGCTTTCAGTTCCAGCATCTGAAGATTCGGGAACAAGGCAGCGAACGGCTCCAGTCCCGCGATCGTCACGTTGCCCGCCAGCTTGAGGCTGGTAACGTGATCGAAGTTGACCGTCAGGCGCGGCATTTCGCCGAGGAACTTGAGGTCTGCCGCGAAAGAAGTCGTGCGCCTGCCGGTGCCCATAGATCTTTCGCCCCAGAAATCCTTTATCAATTGCTTGAAGTCCGAGCGTGCGGATCGTTGCGCCAAACGCTCGCTTGCGCTCAAGGCCTGACCGGTAACCGGGTGCGCAGACGGCGTTGCCAAGGCCCAGCGGGTCAGGTCATCGCGCATCTGTTGCTGTTCTGCTTGCCAGCGAAGCAGCTGTTGGCGACCGTCGGCCAGGTCGCCGGGCAAGTCGTAAATCATCTCGCTGGCCTCTTGCTTGTTCAAACCGGGAAACAACTGCCGGGCGAGGCTCACGTCCGGCTCGGCCGCCAGTACGTCGAAGTCGTTGCGATGGAGGCGGTAGTAGTTTTTGATCTGGTCGCGGGTGGCGGCCGATAGCGGGTTGTCGGCAAGGTCAATGCCGTCACTGCGCTCGGCGGGGAGGTCGAACAGCGCCTCGGGCAGTTGCGTGATGCGGTTGCCTGCGAGCACTGCGGTTCGCAACCCCGGATGGCTGGCCAGTCCTTCGGGAACGACGGTCAGCCCGCAGTTGGACAGATCGAGATAGATCAATTCGGGCAACAAATTCAGGTCGGGGAACGTACCCAACGGATTGTCGCTCAGGTCCAGTGAGTCGAGGCTGCCAAGTGACAGCAGCGCAGCCTGATTTTCCGGGGTCATGACCACGCCACAATTTTTCAGCTCCAGATCGCTCAGTTGAGGCAGTTTTGCTTCGCCCAGCGCAAGCGGTCCCAGTTCGAAACCGTTCATTTTCAGCTTGGCAAGGTTGGGGAAGCACTCCACGAAGCGCAGGGCAGCGGTGCTATTGGCGGTGCCGGTGAGGTTCAGCTGCGTCGCGCGCTCGAGACCGGCGCTGAGTATCGGCATATCCCCACTGAACGTCGCCGTTGCCCTGAGTTCTTCAAGGCGCGGGTACAGGGGCGGGCTGCGCCAGAATTGCTCGATCTGTTGCGCAAAGGATCGCCGGGCCTCCAGTTCGCGGGTTTGCGCCTCGAGGGGAAGACGTTCCCCCGACTCAGAGGCGGTCACGGTGGCCTGGTTGATCCATTGACTGAGTTCGAGATTCAGCACGCCGAGTTCATTTTCCCAGCGGGACAACTGTGCGCCGCACTCCGCCAATGGCCCGGGCAATCGGTACAACACCTGTGTTGCGCCTTCCGTGTCGAGGGATGGAAACAAGGCGATGGTGCGTTGCAGATCTTCCTGCACGGGCCGGACGCCGAAGTGCCTTCCGGTGTGCTCGTAGAACACTTTTACCCGCTCGCGAGAAGCCGCCGTCAACGGATTATCGGCGAAGGTATAACCATCGCTGAGGGAGCTTGCCAGGTTGAAAAAACTGTCCGGTATCCGCGTGATGCGGTTGCGATCGAATTGCGCCGAAATCAGGCGCGGATGATCCAGCAGATCGTCGGGCACCGTGTGAATGCCGGTATCCGACAGGTTCACGTAGCGCAATGAAGGCAGTGTGTGCAGGTCCGGAGGCAGGCCCAGCGCATTGCCTTGCAGATCGAGCAGGGTGAGCTGCGGCATGGCCGCGAGCACTGACTCTGTGACCGTCGTCAGACTGATCCGACAATTGCGTAAGCGCAATTCGCGCAGCGAGCGCATCGAAGTCAGTGCTTGCGGCAGGCTCGACAGATTGAGATTGCGCGCATCGATATTCTGCAACTGGCTGAAGGACTGCAGAAAGCTGTCGACGGAGGTGGTCATCGGGCTGCCATCAATGGCGAGCGAGGTGATATGACTGAAGTCTGCTGACAACACGGGCAAGTCGCCCATCACCGCAGGTGTAAGGCGCAAGGCGTATCCGGCGGCAAAGCCCCGGTGATTGATACCCGTGACGTGCTCCCGTCTCCAGGCTTTGAGCAATTGCTCCCTGAGCAGCCTGCGATTCTGGATTTCGGCGCGCTTCTCCAGCGAGGTGAGCGCCGTGCCGGTTTCCGGGTGCACGGCGGGCGGATTGTTGGCCCAGACATGCAGTTCGTTCTGCAATTGCAGGTAGTCATTTTGCAAACGAAGCATTTCGGCGCGCGGGCCTGCGGGACTGCTTCGCATGCTTTCGGCGAGGAAGCGCACTTCATGGTTCGACATGCGTGGATAGAGCACCCGGATGTCTTCTTCGAGGGTGTGCGGCTGGTAAGCGGGGCGTGGCGGACGCGGAGCATGGGCGTAACCGTCGGTACCGAGCAGGCGCAGGGTGTCGACAGCCGGCGCTCGGGACGGCGTATCGGCAATCACCTGACGCCACTCGTTGCGCTCGAGCGTGCGTTCACGAATGGCCGCCTTCAGCGCCTGACCCTGGCCGATCCGCATGTCCAGGCTCTGGCGCTCGCTGTCGGGCAATGCGTACAACAGGCTGGAATAGAAATCAGCGAACGAATGCAGCTGCTGCCCACGATCGTCATAAGGTTGGTATTGGCCATCGTCGCGGCGAACCAGCACCTTGTATTCGGGCGCATCGTCACGGCCGATCGTGTCCAGTAACCGGCCCTCGTAGCGCCCGTCGCGGATTTCGATACGTACATCGCCGCTCCAGCCCGGCAACAATTTGAGGCTGTGCAGCGCCAGAGAATCAGAGCCGTGATTGCTCACCGAGGCCAGCTCAAGGCCTTCATACGCGCGGGTAACGCGCACCTCGTCACTGGCCATCTGCATGAGTGCCTGCTGGCGCGGGGGCAATCGTCCTTCGCTGATCTGCAACAGTTCGCTGCCGGTCGCGGTATCGAGCAGTTCGCGGGTAATGCTGGCCGGCAATTGCGGAGGGTGAATCTTGAGTCGTGCAGCCAGCGGGTCGTCGAGGTGCTGGAGGGCTTGATAGCGCGACTCGAACAGCGCGCTGGTGTTGCGTCTGGCGAGGTCGGCCACTTGTTTGCGCAGGTTGTGGCTGCGGACCTCGATGGACGGCGTCGGTCCGGCAAAGGGCTCGTCCAGCAAGGTTTTGATCTGCGTCTCGTCGAGGGTGTAGAGCAGCGCTTTGAGCACGTCACCACCGACCAGTTCGCCTTGGCGCAGTTCGGTCACGGGCAGGCTTGCGTCAGTAGACGACTGCCACAGTTGCTCGCCTTGGCGATCGAGCAGACGCAGGCACTGGTCGCCTGGCCAGCGGCCGTATTCGCTGAGCACCTGCAGCTGCATGACCGGGTCGGCGCGCAAAAAAACTTCAGCGTCAGCGCTGTCGAGCTGGTCGATGAAGCGTTGCAACTGCTGATCAATCTTGAAGCGCTGGATGCTGTCGGCCAGCAGAGGCGGGACCTTTTCCTGCTCGACATGCATTTTGCGCAACGCGTCTTCGCTGGTTCCGCTGATCTGCAGCACGGTTTCGCGCTCGCTCGCGGACAAGCTCTCGACCGCAGGGCCGATACGGCGCAGCGCGGTTGCGCCATCCCATTCCAGCGGTTGCTCGAGTTCAGTGTGCCAGGCGCCTTCGCCATTGTGGTGCAGCACCGGTTGGTAAGCGTCGGGGCGACTCGGATGTTCGATGCGGTACTGCCCCGGCACCTGACTTTCCGTGACCGCAAAGTGCGCGTCCTCCAAGGGCAGCAGAAGCTTGTCCTCATGCGCATGCAAACCCAGGGCATCGGGTTGCGAATCGGCAGTCGGGCGCTGCGGATGTTTGTAGCGTTCGAGATCCGGTTGCCAGTAGCGGATGTCACCATTGGCCAGTTGTACCGGTTTGAAGCGGTCGATGAACGCCACGATTTCCTTGGGCAATACTTTGCGAAACTCGGCCGCGCCAATCGCGCCGCCGACGGCGAACATGCCCAGCTGGATCATCGATTCCACGGTGCCCATCAAGTGTTCGACCGCTTCGGTCGTGCGTCCCTGCGCCCACTCGACAATGCCTTCGAATACTTCATCGAGCATCTGATAGGCCATGTACGCCATCATCGCTTCACCGAGCACCGGCACGAAGGGCGCGACGATCATTGCGGCGGTCTGGGCGATGGAAGAGAGGATGTTGACCAGCGAATCCCAGAACGCCCAGCGCGCCCTTTGATCAACCAGGGCAGTCGGTACGGCAATGGTTCGGGCGTCATTGAAAATCTTGTTCAGTTTTGCCTGGTACAGGTGTTGCCACACATCGTCGTAAAACGGCGTCAGCGCAGTCTGCAGGTCGGGCCGCTCCACTGCGGCTTCGCGCCACGCCGGCCGAGGGTCGCCGGGTTCGTGCGGGTGCCAGCGGATTTCACTCAGCCGGCTGTTGAGGGTGCTGAAGAAGAAGCCGCGCTGGTCGTGGTTGACGAAGCGGCTGAAGAACTGCTGATAGTCTCTGGAGCGCAACTGGCGCGTCAGTTCCACGACCATTTCCAATGGCGAGGCGTACTCCTTGAACGGATGTTCGGGGTCATCCGGGACGTAGGCGACGACGCGCGCTGCATTGCGTGTCATGTACAGGTCCGGGGCGAATACCACGATGCCGGTGAGCGGTGCGCAAAGCATCGTCATGTCATGACACAGCAGCGGGGCGCCGTACACATGCAGGCCTTTCACACCGTCGAGCATGGCCTCGATCAGGCGCACCGCGTTTTCCGACACGTCGCGGTTCATCCGCGCCCATTGCAGGGCCGACTTCATCGCGGCCTTCTGGCTGGCGTCGATCTTGCCGCGCAAGACCGACGCGACCATCAGATCGGAGTAGCCCAGATTGTCTTCCAGACTGGCTTTGTATTTCGCGCCGATATCCAGTCGACGGCACAGTTTTGTGAAAGCGGAAATGCTCAGTTTCGCCTTGATCTCGGGCAGGGTTTCAAACTGTCCTGTGGCCGAGGGGGCGCTAGTGAATGTCGACTCGGCTTCGAAGGCGTCGTCTTCGGTTTCCCTTTCTTCGAAGTTATGCAGTGCCGCCTCAAGCAGTGACACGGACCAGGCGCGGGCGCCGGTGCGGATCGGAAACCATGGGGTGGTGGCAGGAATGTACAGGCGCACGTAGGTGTTTCTGACATCCAGTTCCAGATCGAAGCAGCTTTTCAGCTCGGCCTTGAGCAGGGGCTCGGCGAAGGCCGCAGCGTCCTGCAAGTGCGCAAGGCTCTTGTCGACCCGGCTCTGCGCGGTGATATGCGCCGCCCCAAGGCTTTTCATCAACGCGTGCTGTTCGGCTGGCGCGACCTTGAGCGCGGCCGGCTGTTGCGGGACGCTGTTCTTCAGCGCTTCGCGCCGCGTGGCTGAGGTGTCGCCCAGCCAGGCCGGAATCGCGTTTTTCAGTGGTTGGTAATGCTCGTCCGCATGTTGCGCGTCATGTGCGGCATCCGGGGTTGCCGATGGGGGTGCTTCAGACAAATGCATGGCCATTCCTTGGCGTTGGGAAGAACCCTCAGCAAATCAGCGGCAAGCGACCACCGTGCGGTAGATATTTATGTCTCTGCCGTGGGGGCTGACTTGGTATCCTGCGCGGCCTGCCGCAAATCGGCCGCGCCCGGTAAACTGCGCCTTTGCGACGCTATATGTCGCATTGCCGTAAACCCGGGAAAATCCGGGGTTTGCGCTATAAGAAGTTGTCGCTTGGCGACAAGGCCGGGCACCAAACTGTCCTTACAATCCCCTCATCGCTCGCCAGTTCCAGGCGGGTGTTCCTCTTCAGGAGACTCCGATGTCCGTTGAGCACGCTGCGGTACAACGCGCCGATTTCGACCAGGTAATGGTTCCCAACTACGCGCCTGCCGCTTTCATTCCGGTGCGTGGCGCCGGTTCCCGGGTCTGGGATCAGGCCGGCCGCGAGCTGATCGACTTCGCCGGCGGGATTGCCGTCAACGTTTTGGGCCACGCGCATCCGGCGCTGGTCGGCGCGTTGACCGAACAGGCGAACAAGCTGTGGCACGTGTCCAACGTGTTCACCAACGAACCGGCCCTGCGTCTGGCGCACAAGCTGATCGACGCCACGTTTGCCGAGCGCGTGTTCTTCTGCAACTCCGGCGCCGAAGCCAACGAGGCCGCGTTCAAGCTGGCTCGTCGCGTCGCATTCGACCGTTTCGGCACCGAGAAATACGAAATCATCGCCGCGCTGAACAGCTTCCACGGCCGTACCCTGTTCACCGTCAACGTCGGTGGCCAGTCGAAGTACTCCGACGGTTTCGGCCCGAAAATCACTGGCATCACCCACGTTCCCTACAACGATCTGGCCGCGCTGAAAGCCGCGGTGTCCGAGAAGACCTGCGCGGTCGTGCTCGAGCCGATCCAGGGCGAGGGCGGCGTGCTGCCGGCCGAGCTGGCTTACCTGCAAGGTGCCCGCGAACTCTGCGATGCGAACAACGCGCTGCTGGTGTTCGACGAAGTGCAGACCGGCATGGGCCGCAGCGGCAAGCTGTTCGCCTACCAGCATTACGGCGTGACCCCGGACATCCTCACCAGCGCCAAGAGCCTGGGCGGTGGTTTCCCGATCGCGGCAATGATGACCACCGAAGCGCTGGCCAAACATCTGGTCGTCGGCACCCACGGCACCACTTACGGCGGCAACCCGCTGGCCTGCGCCGTCGCCGAAGCGGTGATCGACGTGGTCAACACCCCTGAGGTGCTGAACGGCGTGAACGCCAAGCACGACAAGTTCAAGACCCGCCTGCAACAGATCGGCGAGAAATACGGCCTGTTCACTCAGGTGCGTGGTCTCGGTCTGCTGATCGGTTGCGTGCTGAGCGAAGCGTGGAAAGGCAAGGCCAAGGACATCTTCAACGCCGCCGAACAGGAAGGCCTGATGATTCTCCAGGCTGGCCCGGACGTAATCCGTTTCGCCCCGAGCCTGGTGGTGGAAGATGCCGATATCGATGCCGGTCTCGACCGCTTCGAACGTGCTGCGGCGAAGTTGACGCAAGCCTGATGGACCTTTCGGCGCCTGGAGTTTTTCCGGCGCCGAACCAATTTTTGATACCGGGCACATTCACCTGTTGGATTGAACCTGTGGTGAGGGGATTTGTCCCCGATGGGCTGCGCAGCGGCCCCAGATTTTTGGGGGTGCTTCGCCCCCCAGCGGGGATAAATCCCCTCGCCACAAGTCCCATTCCTGCATCGATCTTTATGTGGGCCCGGTTTTTTCTGTGAATATTGAAGAGAAAGGAGTGACACCATGCTGGTGATGCGCCCCGCGCAAATGGCTGATCTGGGCGAGGTACAGCGTCTGGCTGCGGACAGCCCGATTGGTGTCACTTCCTTGCCGGATGACGTGGAACGTCTGAGCGACAAGATCGCCGCGAGCGAAGCTTCGTTCGCCGCCGAAGTGAGCTTCAACGGTGAAGAGAGTTACTTCTTTGTCCTCGAAGACTCGAGCACCGGCAAACTGGTCGGCTGCTCGGCCATTGTCGCTTCCGCCGGTTATTCGGAGCCGTTCTACAGCTTCCGCAACGAGACTTTCGTCCACGCCTCCCGCGAGCTGAAGATCCACAACAAGATCCACGTGCTCTCGCAGTGCCACGACCTGACCGGCAACAGCCTGCTGACCAGTTTCTATGTGCAGCGCGAGCTGGTCGGATCGCCGTGGGCCGAGCTCAATTCCCGTGGCCGTCTGCTGTTCGTCGCCAGCCACCCGGAGCGTTTTGCCGATTCGGTGGTGACCGAGATCGTCGGTTACAGCGACGAGAATGGCGACTCGCCGTTCTGGGATGCGATCGGACGTAATTTCTTCGACCTCAACTACGCCGAGGCCGAGCGCCTGTGCGGGCTGAAAAGCCGCACCTTCCTCGCCGAGCTGATGCCGCATTACCCGATCTATGTGCCGCTGCTGCCGGACTCCGCCCAAGAGGCGATGGGCCAGGTGCACCCGCGTGCGCAGATCACCTTCGACATCCTGATGCGCGAAGGCTTCGAAACCGATCACTACATCGACATCTTCGACGGCGGCCCGACCCTGCATGCGCGGGTTTCCGGGATCCGTTCGATCGCCCAGAGCCGCGTAGTGCCGGTGAAGATCGGCGAGCCGGTCAAAGGTGCCGGGCGTCAATACCTGGTAGCCAATGCGCAGTTGCAGGATTACCGCGCGGTGTTGCTCGAGCTGGATTACGCGCCGGGCAAACCGGTGACGCTGGATATGGAAGCGGCCGAAGCCCTGGGCGTCGGTGAAGGTGCCAGCGTGCGCCTGGTGGCGGTTTAACGCCTTAGCGAGTTTCACGGGTGGCGCGAGCGGCCCGTTTGAGGAGATAGCATGATTGTTCGTCCCGTACGCAGCAGCGATTTATCCGCGCTGATCGACCTGGCCCGCAGCACCGGCACCGGCCTGACCACATTGCCGGCCAACGAAGAGCGCCTGACCCACCGGGTCGGCTGGGCCGAGAAGACCTTTCGCGGCGAAGCCGGGCGTGGCGATGCGGACTATCTGTTCGTGCTCGAAGACGATGACGGCCGCGTGGTGGGGATTTCCGCCATCGCCGGCGCGGTTGGTCTGCGTGAGCCCTGGTACAACTTCCGCGTCGGTCTGACGGTCAGCGCTTCGCAAGAGCTGAACATCTACCGCGAAATCCCGACGCTGTTTCTGGCCAACGACCTGACCGGCAATTCCGAGCTGTGCTCGCTGTTCCTGCACGCTGATTACCGCAACGGCCTCAACGGCCGGATGCTGTCCAAGGCGCGCATGCTGTTCATCGCTGAGTTCCCGGAGCTGTTCGGTAACAAGATCATCGCCGAAATGCGTGGCGTGTCCGATGACGCCGGGCGCTCGCCGTTCTGGGAAAGCCTCGGTCGGCACTTCTTCAAGATGGAATTCAGCCAGGCCGATTACCTGACCGGCGTCGGCAACAAGGCGTTCATCGCCGAACTGATGCCGAAATTCCCGCTGTACACCTGCTTCCTTTCGCCGGACGCGCGCAACGTCATCGGCCAGGTGCACCCGGACACCGAGCCGGCACTGGCCATGCTCAAGAGCGAAGGCTTCAGCTATCAGGGTTACGTCGACATCTTCGACGCCGGGCCGGCCATCGAATGCGAAACCAGCAAGATCCGCGCGGTGCGTGACAGCGAAGCGCTGGTGCTGGCCGTCGGCACGCCGGGCGATGACGCCACGCCGTTCATCATCCACAACCGCAAGCGCGAGGATTGCCGCATCACGGCTGCACCAGCGCGCCTGGCTGCGGGCACCCTGGTGGTCGATCCGCAGACCGCGAAACGTCTTCAACTCAGCGCCGGCGATCAGGTTCGCGCCGTGGCGCTGTCCGCTGCACGGGAGTCGAAATAATGAATTCGCTATACATCGCAGGTGAGTGGCTGGCCGGTCAGGGCGAGGCCTTTCAATCGCTGAACCCGGTGACTCAGCAAGTGCTGTGGGCGGGCGAGGGCGCCACTGCTGCGCAGGTCGAATCGGCGGTTCAGGCTGCTCGCCAGGCATTTCCTCAGTGGGCACGTCGCACCCTCGAGGAGCGCATCAGCGTCCTCGAAGCTTTCGCCGCTGCGTTGAAAAACCACGCTGACGAACTGGCTCGCACCATCGGCGAAGAAACCGGCAAACCGCTGTGGGAAGCTGCGACCGAAGTCACCAGCATGGTCAACAAGATCGCGATTTCGGTGCAGAGCTACCGCGAGCGCACCGGCGAGAAGAGCGGCCCATTGGGCGACGCCACCGCCGTGTTGCGCCACAAGCCCCACGGCGTGGTCGCGGTGTTCGGCCCTTACAACTTCCCCGGTCACCTGCCTAACGGTCATATCGTCCCGGCACTGCTGGCCGGTAACAGCGTGCTGTTCAAGCCCAGCGAACTGACGCCGAAAGTCGCCGAGCTGACGGTCAAGTGCTGGATCGAAGCCGGCCTGCCGGCAGGCGTGTTGAACCTGCTGCAGGGCGCGCGGGAAACCGGCATCGCTCTGGCGGCGAATCCGGGTATCGACGGTCTGTTCTTCACTGGTTCGAGCCGCACCGGCAATCATCTGCACCAGCAATTCGCCGGGCGTCCGGACAAGATCCTTGCGCTGGAGATGGGCGGCAACAACCCGCTGGTGGTCGATCAGGTCGCTGATCTGGACGCGGCGGTGTACACGATCATTCAGTCGGCATTCATTTCCGCCGGCCAGCGCTGCACCTGCGCCCGCCGTCTGCTGGTGCCGCAAGGCGCGTGGGGCGACAGCCTGCTCAAGCGTCTGGTTGAAGTCAGTTCGACCATTGAAGTCGGTGCCTTCGATCAGCAACCGGCGCCGTTCATGGGTTCGGTGATTTCCCTCGGCGCGGCGAAAGCGCTGAGGGATGCGCAAGAGCAATTGCTGGCCAACGGCGCGGTGGCGCTGCTGGAAATGACTCAGCCACAGGCGCAGTCGGCTTTGCTGACCCCGGGCATTGTCGATGTGACGGCCGTGGCCGAGCGTCCGGACGAAGAACTGTTCGGGCCGCTGCTGCAAGTGATCCGCTATACCGATTTCGGCGCGGCGATCACTGAAGCCAACAACACTGCTTATGGACTGGCCGCCGGTTTGCTCTCCGATTCCGAAGCGCGTTACCAGCAGTTCTGGCTGGAAAGCCGCGCCGGCATCGTCAACTGGAACAAACAGCTGACCGGCGCCGCGAGCAGCGCGCCATTCGGCGGCGTCGGCGCCTCGGGCAACCACCGCGCCAGCGCCTATTACGCAGCGGACTACTGCGCATACCCGGTGGCGTCGCTGGAAACCCCGAGCCTGGTGTTGCCTGCCTCGCTGACACCCGGCGTGAAAATGGCGTAGCGCCCATTCGCGAGCAGGCTCGCTCCCACAGGTTCAGTGGTGTTCACACATTTTGTGTCCAACCTAAATCCTGTGGGAGCGAGCCTGCTCGCGAAGGCCGCGCCTCGGTCGCAAAGAATAGTTACTGAAGCCTATAACAACAGATTCTCGTGGAGCCTCGCTGATGAAATCCTATGAAGTCAATTTTGACGGTCTAGTGGGGCCGACCCATAACTACGGTGGTCTGTCCTACGGCAACGTCGCCTCGCAGAGCAACAGTCAGCAATCCTCGAACCCGAAGGAAGCGGCGCTGCAAGGTCTGGCAAAAATGAAAGCGCTGATGGACATGGGCTTTCAGCAAGGCGTGCTGGCTCCGCAGGAACGTCCCGACGTGGCGGCGCTGCGTCGTCTGGGCTTCAGCGGCACTGACGCGCAGGTGATCGAGCGCGCCGCCAAAGAAGCGATGCCGCTGCTGGTCGCCAGTTGCTCGGCGTCGAGCATGTGGGTGGCCAACGCCGCCACGGTCAGCCCAAGTGCCGATACCGCTGACGGCCGTGTGCACTTCACCGCCGCCAACCTCAATTGCAAATATCACCGCAGCATCGAACACCCGACCACCAGCCGCGTGCTCGGCGCGATGTTCGCCGATCAACAGCACTTCGCCCATCACGCCGCATTGCCGGCGGTGGCGCAGTTCGGCGACGAAGGCGCGGCCAACCACACGCGTTTCTGCCGTGAGTACGGCGAGGCGGGCGTCGAGTTTTTTGTGTTCGGCCGCAGTGCGTTCGACAACCGCTTCCCGGCGCCGCAGAAATACCCAGCACGCCAGACCCTCGAAGCCTCGCAAGCCGTGGCGCGTCTGCACGGTCTGCGTGACGAAGGCGTGGTCTACGCGCAGCAGAACCCCAACGTCATCGATCAGGGTGTGTTCCACAACGACGTGATCGCCGTGGGCAACGGTGAAGTGCTGTTCTATCACGAGGACGCGTTCCTCGAGACCGACAAGATGCTTGCCGAACTGCAAGGTAAACTGGCCAAGGTCGGCGGTAACTTCCAGTCCGTTTGCGTGCCGCGTTCGGCAGTCACCGTGGATGACGCGGTGCGTTCCTACCTGTTCAACAGCCAGTTGCTCTCGCGTCCTGACGGTTCGATGCTGCTGATCGTGCCGCAGGAATGCCAGGCCAACGAACGCGTCTGGGCTTATCTGCAAAGCCTGACCAGCTCCGGCGGAATGATCCGCGAAGTTAAAGTCTTCGATCTCAAGCAAAGCATGCAGAACGGCGGTGGTCCGGCGTGCCTGCGTCTGCGCGTGGCGCTGAATGAAACCGAACTGGCGGCGGTCAACCCAGGCGTTATCATGACGGCCCCGTTGTACGGTTCGTTGACCGCATGGGTTGAAAAGCACTACCGCGACCGCCTGAGCGAAACCGATCTGGCGGACCCGCAATTGTTGCTTGAATGCCGGACGGCACTGGATGAACTGACGCAAATCCTTAAACTGGGCGCGGTTTATCCCTTCCAGATCAATTGATCGCCAGCGCGCTGCCTGAACGTGGCGCGCGGCGTGTCACCCCAAGAGAGTAAAAACATGAGCGATTCCCTGCAGCTGATCCTTGAAGACACCGACGGCACGCAATTGCAAACCTCGTGCACCCGCGTTGCGGTCATGTGGCAAGGCAAAGAGCTGTGGATCCAGCAGGACGGCCGTGGCCAGCTGCTGATCGGCGTGGACGTCGAGGAAGGTGACGAAGAGTACGCCAACCTGCTGCTGCGCCCATTGGCGACTAATCTGGTAAGTCTGCAACTGGAAATGGAACCGGCTGACCTCGGCGCTGACGAGGATCACGTACACGGCCCGGATTGCAACCACGACCACTAAGGAAACCGCTCTATGCTCGCCCTCGGCAAACTGCTTGAACTGACCCTCGCCGGCCGCGAACCGGCGGAGAAGACTCAACTGACTGTCGAAGGCGTGCGCATGCGCTGGTTGAGCGAAGGGGCGCTGGAAGTGCGGCCCCCGGAAGCGCGCGACAATGGCCTGGACCTGCTGCTGTCGGCAGGCATCCATGGCAACGAAACGGCACCGATCGAGTTGCTCGACCGGCTGCTGCACGACATCGCACGCGGCGATCTCAAGCCGCGCGCACGCATTCTGTTCCTGTTCGGCAACCCGGAAGCGATTCGCAAGGGCGAGCGTTTCGTCGAGCAGGACGTCAATCGACTGTTCAACGGTCGCCACGAACAAAGCAGCGGCTCGGAAGCGTTGCGCGCCTGTGAGCTGGAACGGCTGGCGGCGAGTTTCTTCAGCAAGCCCGAGCGCCAGCGTCTGCACTACGACCTGCACACGGCGATTCGTGGGTCGAAGATCGAACAGTTCGCCTTGTACCCGTGGAAGGAAGGGCGCCAGCATTCCCGTCGCGAACTGGCGCGCCTGCGCTCGGCCGGCATGGAGGCGGTGCTGCTGCAGAACAAACCGTCGATCGTCTTCAGTTCGTACACCTACGACAAACTCGACGCCGAGGCTTTCACCCTGGAACTGGGCAAGGCGCGGCCGTTCGGGCAGAACGATGGCGTCAACGTCTCACTGCTGGAAACCCGTCTGAAGCAGATCATCGAAGGCACTGAGCCGGATACAGAAGAAGGGCTGGACGGTTTGCAGCTGTTCAGCGTGGCGCGGGAAATCATCAAGCACAGCGATGCGTTCCGCCTGAACCTGCCGGCGGACATCGAAAACTTTTCCGAGCTGGAGCCGGGTTATGTGCTGGCCGAGGATCTGGCCAATACCCGCTGGGTGATCGAAGAGCAGGGCGCGCGAATCATCTTCCCCAATCCCAAGGTCAAGAACGGCCTGCGCGCCGGCATTCTGATCGTCCCGACCACCGACGAAAACCTCGCCTGACGTTCCGATTAACGCGAAGCACTGTGGGAGCGAGCCTGCTCGCGAATGCTGACTGTCTGCCAACTTCTTTGGTGGCTGACACGGCGCCTTCGCGAGCAGGCTCGCTCCCACATTTGAATTCGGGTGGGGCTTAAGTCCCCACCCGGCCTGGTGCAGTCAGACCGCTACAGCGCGCGGCTCCGTGCGACGCAACGCGCGAATCTTCTGCAACGTATCCGCGCAAGTCCGCGCCGCTTCCTGACCCTTGTGCACAAAGTGCTCGAAGAAGAACTTTTGATGCTCTTCGCCCGAATGGAAGTGGTGCGGGGTGAGCGACACCGAGAACACCGGCACTTCGGTTTCCAACTGCACCTGCATCAGGCCGGTGACCACCGATTGCGCGACGAATTCGTGGCGATAAATGCCGCCGTCCACCACCAAAGCGGCGGCGACAATGCCAGCGTAACGGCCTGACTTGGCCAGCAGCTTGGCGTGCAGCGGCATTTCGAAGGCGCCGCCGACTTCAAAAAAGTCGATGTCCGATTCCTGATAACCCTGCACCAGCATTTCAGCGACGAAGCCTTTACGGCTCTGGTCGACGATTTCCTTGTGCCAGCAGGCCTGGATGAACGCGACGCGCTCGCCCTGGGGGTGTTTGCTTTTGCTGTCGATAGCGGTGGGTTGCATGTTCTGACTCCTGTTTGTGTGAAAAACAGGGCGTTATGAATCGAAAGGGATGCAAGGGTGCGAACGCAGGCACGGATGCACGCGGACGGCCCTTTGGCGTCGATCCCGTTCTCTCTTCATCCGGACTATGACCGTCGGCCCCGGAATCACACCGGGTCTGCTGACCTTGCCGACGCACCCGACTCAAGTCGTGTGCAGCGCCAAGCGCTCGCGGGCTATGCGCATTGCGCGCAATTACCGCCGGTGGGGAATTGCACCCCGCCCTGAGAACGTTTCGCCGCCCATAGGCGGGCGGCGGCAAGTTTGTAACACATATTTCCCGGCCATGCACATGACACTGCGGGAGCGAGCCCGCTCGCGAAAGCGGCTTCACATTCAACGAAGATGCTGACTGTTACTCCGCTCTCGCGAGCAGGCTCGCTCCCACATGGGCTTTGTCTGCTCGAGGAAGAATGGGGTTTTTCCGCGTTCAAGGGTTGATTAATCTGCGCGATGACCGCAGTAATCCCACTTCACAAAGGGATTTCCCCATCTGATCAGAGGCCAGGTTCATGAGCGTTATCGATCTTCGCAGCGACACCGTCACCCAACCGACTCCCGCCATGCTCGACGCGATGACCGCAGCGGACACCGGCGACGATGTGTACGGCGAAGATCCGACGGTCAATCGCCTCGAGGCCGAACTGGCCAAGCGCCTGGGCTTTGCCGCCGCGTTGTTCGTGCCGACCGGGACCATGAGCAACCTGCTCGGCCTGATGGCGCACTGCGAGCGTGGCGACGAATACATCGTCGGTCAGCAGGCGCACACCTACAAGTACGAAGGTGGCGGGGCGGCGGTGCTCGGCTCGATTCAGCCGCAGCCGCTGGAGGTGCAGGCCGACGGTTCGCTGGATCTGGATCAGGTCGCCGCCGCGATCAAACCGGACGATTTCCATTTCGCCCGCACGCGTTTGCTGGCGCTGGAAAACACCATGCAGGGCAAAGTGCTGCCGCTGGAATATCTGGCGCGCGCGCGACGCTTTACTCAGGAACACGGCCTGCAATTGCACCTGGACGGCGCGCGGCTGTACAACGCGGCGGTCAAGCTTGGCGTCGATGCCCGGGAGATCACCCAGCATTTCGATTCGGTGTCGGTGTGCCTGTCCAAAGGCCTCGGCGCACCGGTCGGTTCGGTGCTGTGCGGTTCCGAGCAACTGATCGGCAAGGCGCGGCGTTTGCGCAAAATGGTCGGTGGCGGCATGCGTCAGGCCGGGTTGCTCGCGGCGGCTGGCTTGTACGCGCTGGATCATCACGTCGAACGGCTGGGGGATGACCACGCCAATGCACAGTTACTTGCCGATGGTCTGCGTGAGGCCGGTTTCATCGTCGAACCCGTGCAAACCAACATGGTTTATGTGCAAATGGGCGACAGGGCCGCAGCACTCAAGGACTTTGCCGGCGAACGCGGGATCAGGCTCAGCGCCGCTGCGCGCTTGCGCATGGTCACGCACATGGACGTCAGCCGCGCGCAAATCGAGCAAGTGATCGCGACATTCGTCGAGTTTTCACGCAAGTGACAGCGTCAGCCGTCCAATTGACCGTTTCTATCGTATAAACACGCTGTACCCCGCGCGCAGGGCCGATATAATGCGGCCCTTTGCCGTCGCTTCGTCTCATGACGTTTCGAACAGGCCTTTGGCCGCAGCCTCCGTGGAAGAACCTAATGAAAAGCGCAGAAATCCGTGAAGCCTTCCTTCGCTTCTTCGAAGAGCAAGGCCACACCCGTGTAGCCTCCAGCTCTTTGATTCCGGGCAACGACCCAACCCTGCTGTTCACCAACGCGGGGATGAACCAGTTCAAGGACTGCTTCCTGGGCCAGGAAAAACGTGCGTACACCCGTGCCACCAGCAGCCAGAAATGCGTGCGCGCCGGCGGCAAGAACAGTGACCTGGAAAACGTCGGTTATACCGCGCGTCACCACACGTTCTTCGAAATGCTCGGTAACTTCAGCTTCGGCGACTACTTCAAGCACGACGCGATCACCTTCGCCTGGACCTTCCTCACTGGCGTGCTCAAGCTGCCGAAGGAAAAGCTCTGGGTCACCGTCTACGCCACCGACGACGAAGCGTATGACATCTGGACACAGAAAATCGGTGTGCCGGCCGAGCGCATGATCCGCATCGGCGACAACAAGGGTGCGCCGTACGCTTCCGATAACTTCTGGACCATGGGCGATACCGGCCCGTGCGGCCCGTGCACCGAGATTTTCTACGATCACGGCGAGCACATCTGGGGCGGCCCGCCGGGCTCGCCGGAAGAAGATGGCGACCGCTACATCGAGATCTGGAACAACGTGTTCATGCAGTTCAACCGCACCGCCGATGGCGTGTTGCATCCGTTGCCAGCGCCGTCGGTGGACACCGGCATGGGCCTGGAGCGGATCAGTGCGGTGATGCAGCACGTCAACTCCAACTACGACATCGACCTGTTCAAGAACCTGCTCAAGGCTTCGGCTGAAGCGATCGGCTGCGAAAACGGCGATCAGTCGTCGCTCAAAGTCGTTTCCGACCACATCCGTTCCTGCGGTTTCCTGATCGCCGACGGCGTACTGCCGTCCAACGAAGGTCGCGGTTACGTGCTGCGCCGGATCATCCGTCGCGCCTGCCGTCACGGCAACAAGCTCGGCGCCACCGGCAGCTTTTTCTACAAGATCGTCGCGGCGCTGGTCGCCGAAATGGGCGAAGCCTTCCCGGAACTGAAGAAGCAGCAAAGCAACATCGAGCGCGTCCTCAAGGCTGAAGAAGAGCAGTTCTCCAAGACCCTGGAGCACGGCCTGAAAATCCTCGAGCAGGATCTGGCCGAACTCAAAGGCACCGTGGTGCCGGGCGACGTGGTGTTCAAACTCTACGACACCTACGGCTTCCCGATGGACCTGACCGCCGACATCGCCCGCGAACGCGGCTTGACCGTTGACGAAGCCGGCTTCGAGCGCGAGATGGAAGCGCAGCGTGTTCGCGCGCGTTCGGCCAGCTCGTTCGGTCTGGACTACAACACCCTGGTCAAGGTCGACGTGGCCACCGAGTTCACCGGTTACGCCGCCACCAGCGGCTCGGCGAAAATCGTTGCCATCTATAAGGATGGTCAGTCGGTCGACGTGCTGAGCGAAGGTCAGGAAGGCGTGATCGTGCTCAACCAGACGCCGTTCTACGCCGAATCCGGTGGCCAGATCGGCGACTGCGGTTTCATTCAGGCCGGCAGCAGCCGCTTCGACGTGCGCGATACCACCAAGACCGGCGGCGCATTCCTGCACCACGGTGTGCTGGCCTCGGGCAGTCTGACCATCGGCGCACCGGTGGAAACTCACGTCGACGCCGAAGTACGTCACGCCACCGCGCTGAACCACTCGGCTACTCACTTGCTGCACGCCGCGCTGCGTCAGGTGCTGGGCGAGCATGTGCAGCAGAAAGGTTCGTTGGTCGACAGTCAGCGCCTGCGTTTCGACTTCAGCCACTTCGAAGCAATCAAGCCAGAGCAGATCAAGCAGCTGGAAGACATCGTCAACGCCGAGATTCGCAAGAACTCCGCCGTTGAAACCGAAGAAACCGACATCGAAACCGCGAAGAACAAAGGCGCCATGGCGCTGTTCGGCGAGAAGTACGGCGACAGCGTGCGCGTGCTGAGCATGGGCGACTTCTCGGTCGAACTGTGCGGCGGTATCCACGCCAACCGTACCGGCGACATCGGCCTGCTGAAAATCATCAGCGAAGGCGGTGTGGCATCGGGCGTGCGTCGTATCGAGGCAGTCACCGGTGCTGCGGCGCTGGCCTACTTGAACGCGGCGGAAGAACAACTCAAGGAAGCGGCCAGCCTGGTCAAGGGCAGCCGCGACAACCTGATCGACAAGCTCTCGGCGGTACTGGAGCGCAACCGTCTGCTGGAGAAACAACTCGAGCAGTTGCAGGCCAAGGCAGCCAGCGCTGCGGGCGACGATCTGTCGGCCTCGGCGGTGGACGTCAAGGATGTGAAGGTGCTGGCTGCCCGTCTGGACGGTCAGGATGGCAAGGCGCTGCTGGCGCTGGTCGATCAGCTGAAAAACAAACTCGGCCGCGCAGTGATCCTGCTCGGCGGTGTCCATGAGGAAAAGGTCGTACTGGTTGCAGGCGTAACCAAGGACCTGACTGGCCAACTCAAAGCCGGTGATTTGATGAAACAGGCTGCTGCGGCAGTGGGCGGGAAGGGCGGTGGTCGTCCGGACATGGCGCAGGGCGGTGGTGTCGATGCCGCTGCGCTGGATGGCGCACTCGCGCTGACCGTTCCATTCGTCGAGCAGGCTTTATAAGACGGCTCGCCAGGCCCGCAGTCTAGTGGCGGGCCTGGCGACTGTTCGAAAGATTATTGGGCGCCCTTCATGGGCAGAGGCGGCTTTGAAATGGCTTTGATCGTACAGAAATTTGGAGGCACCTCGGTCGGCACTGTCGAGAGAATCGAGCAGGTCGCCGACAAGGTTAAGAAATTCCGCGATGCCGGCGATGACCTGGTGGTTGTGCTGTCTGCAATGAGCGGCGAAACCAACCGTCTGATCGATCTGGCCAAGCAAATCAGTGGCGAGGCGCAACCGGTTCCGCGCGAGCTGGACGTGATCGTCTCCACCGGTGAGCAGGTGACGATTGCCCTGTTGGCCATGGCGCTGATCAAGCGCGGTGTGCCGGCGGTGTCGTACACCGGTAATCAGGTGCGGATCCTGACCGACAGTGCGCACAATAAAGCGCGTATCTTGCAGATTGATGACCAGAAGATTCGCGGTGATCTGAAGGCTGGTCGCGTGGTGGTTGTCGCCGGTTTCCAGGGTGTCGACGAGCACGGCAACATCACCACCCTCGGTCGCGGCGGTTCCGATACCACCGGCGTGGCACTGGCTGCGGCCTTGAAAGCGGATGAATGCCAGATCTACACCGACGTCGACGGTGTCTACACCACCGACCCGCGTGTGGTGCCGGTCGCTCAGCGTCTGGACAAGATCACCTTCGAAGAGATGCTGGAAATGGCCAGCCTCGGTTCCAAGGTCCTGCAGATCCGTGCGGTGGAATTCGCCGGCAAGTACAACGTTCCGCTGCGCGTACTGCACAGCTTCAAGGAGGGTCCGGGCACCCTCATTACTATTGATGAAGAGGAAACCATGGAACAGCCGATCATTTCCGGCATCGCTTTCAACCGCGATGAAGCCAAGCTGACCATCCGTGGCGTGCCAGACACCCCGGGCGTGGCGTTCAAGATTCTCGGCCCGATCAGTGCCGCGAACATCGAAGTCGACATGATCGTGCAGAACGTCGCGCACGATAACACCACCGACTTCACCTTCACCGTGCACCGCAACGACTACCAGGCTGCACAGACCGTGCTGGAAAACACCGCTCGCGAAATCGGTGCCCGTGAAGTGGTTGGCGACACCAAGATCGCCAAGGTCTCGATCGTCGGCGTCGGCATGCGTTCTCACGCAGGCGTGGCCAGCCGCATGTTCGAATCCCTGGCAAAAGAAAGCATCAACATCCAGATGATCTCGACTTCGGAAATCAAGGTTTCCGTAGTGATCGAAGAGAAGTACCTGGAACTGGCCGTGCGCGCGCTGCACACGGCTTTCGAACTGGATGCTCCGGCCCGTCAGGGCGAGTAATCCGCTTCTGTGAAGGGCGCGGTCTGACCGCGCCCTTTATTTTTGAATGGCGCGAGCCCCGGAACTGTTCTTTTGCTCGCGCTGGTCAATACTCAGGCATGTAGGGCTACGATCGCTGCGGTTGTAGGTCGGGTGCCTTTTTTTTGCAGACTGTTGTCCCTGAAATGAATGGCGTAAGGAGAAAGGTATGCTGATTCTGACTCGTCGGTGCGCGGAAAGCCTGATTATCGGTGACGGCGAAATCACCGTGACCGTGCTCGGCGTCAAAGGAAACCAGGTGCGTATCGGCGTCAACGCTCCGAAAGAGGTTGCGGTGCACCGTGAGGAAATTTACCTGCGTATAAAGAAAGAGAAGGACGAAGAACCAAGCCATTAATTTTTATCGATTTTTATGTTTGCAAACGGGGAAGAAGCTGGTTAATATACGCCCCGTGTTGCGGAGAGCTGGCCGAGTGGCCGAAGGCGCTCCCCTGCTAAGGGAGTACACCTCAAAAGGGTGTCGGGGGTTCGAATCCCCCGTTCTCCGCCATTATTTGCTTAGTACGTCGTAATCTGGCTTCTTCTGTAAGTTGTTGAAATTACTAGAAAAAGTGTTTGACATAGAGATTAGACGGCCTATAATGCGCGGCAACAAATGCACTCGTAGCTCAGCTGGATAGAGTACTCGGCTACGAACCGAGCGGTCACAGGTTCGAATCCTGTCGAGTGCACCATTTAAGAGTTATTTGCTGTAAGGTGAGTAACTCGGCTTCAGCCAGTTGTGGTCTGGTTTAAAAACACAAAATGCACTCGTAGCTCAGCTGGATAGAGTACTCGGCTACGAACCGAGCGGTCACAGGTTCGAATCCTGTCGAGTGCACCATATACCAAGAAGCCCGCGTTTAACGCGGGCTTTTTGCTGTCCGGGATTTGGCTTTTCCCTTCACGCAGCCTCTTTCATCAAAATCAATTTGAGCACTGCGGCCTCGCTTGAGGTCGTAACGATAGCTCGTGGTCGATGTGCGGGTGTTGATCTTGTCCGGTTTGCCCAGCGCGCTTTCGACGTCCCGCTGACTCATGCCGGCAATCACTCGGCGGTTGATGATCGCTTCGCGCCGCTGTCTGTTGTCGATCAGGTTTCCACATTTATGTTCAGTGCCGCTGACGATGCCCGGTTCGTGTCCGCTGTCTTTCATACCGGTCACTGCTTCGTGATTGAACTCCGGCATGATCGCGACCCAGCCGGGGGAATACGGGTGGACCTCCTGAATTGAGAGTTGCTCGCCAGTTGCGCAGCTCATCGACGTGAACGTGAGGCGGCCGTCAGCGGCCTGGCAACGATGAAGTGTAGTGGCGTTGGCAGGCGTGAAGTGGAGCAGGGCGGTCAGTAGAAAAAGCGCTGGTTTTGCTGGCATTCGATGTCCTCCATGACGATCTAAGCTCAAGGGTAGTCGCTGCTTTTTGCATTGCCGGTGTGTTTTCTTTTCAAGATGAGTCGTCGCATTTGCACGGGTCAGGCAGGCGCTCAGGTTTGTTTCGCAAGCGCTTGTTTCAGCCGTGATTTTTTCAACGTTTTAAACCGTCAGGCGTGTATCATTGCGCCCGTCAGCCCCGCCGGGGCTTATGGAAAACCTCCATGGACTTACCCAGTAGTTGTTCAGTAAACCGTTTCACCAATCATGAATTGACTGATTGATCCTTCCGGCGTGCCCCGCTGCTGGGAGTGGAGTTCGCCTATGTCCGAAATCGAAGTAAAGAAAACACAGGAAAGCCTGCAGGACCGCCTGGCTCAGGTCGTCGAGTTGCTGCAGCGCCAGCGTGTCGTTGAAGACCTGACTCATCGCCAGGAAGGTCCGCACCACGACCGCGTGGAAAACCTGGTTCACCGGCAAAACCTCGTCGAGCTGCAACGCAAGCTCGATGATCTGCACTCCGCCGACGTCGCCTACATTCTCGAAGCCTTGCCGCTGGACGATCGCCTGACGCTCTGGCAACTGGTCAAGGCCGACCGCGACGGCGACATTCTTCTCGAAGTATCCGATTCCGTCCGTGAAACGCTGATCGCCGACATGGACGATCACGAGCTCCTGGCTGCCGCCAAGGACATGGACGCCGACGAACTCGCTGACCTGGCCTCCGAGCTGCCGCGAGACGTTGTCCATGAGCTGATGGAGAGTCTGGATAACCAGCAGCGCGAACGCGTGCGCTCGGCGCTGTCCTATGACGAGGATCAGGTCGGTGCGCTGATGGACTTCGAGATGGTGACGATCCGTGAGGACGTCAGCCTTGAAGTGGTTCTGCGCTATCTGCGTCGCCTCAAAGAGCTGCCCGGTCATACCGATAAATTGTTCGTGGTCGATTACGACGGCGTGCTCAAGGGCGTGCTGCCTATCAAACGTCTGCTGGTCAACGATCCGGAGAAGCAGGTCGCGGAAGTGATGGCCAGCGATCCGGTGAGCTTCCACCCGGACGAAGACGCCTACGACGCTGCTCAGGCGTTCGAGCGTTACGACTTGATCTCCGCGCCGGTGGTCGACAAGAACGGCAAGCTGATCGGGCGTCTGACCATCGATGAAATGGTCGACCTGATCCGTGAGGAAAGCGAAAGCGAAGTCCTCAACATGGCCGGTCTGCGCGAAGAGGAAGATATCTTCGCCTCCGTGTGGAAATCCCTGCGTAACCGTTGGGCGTGGCTGGCGGTGAACCTGATCACTGCATTTGTGGCATCGCGGGTGATCGGTCTGTTCGAAGGTTCGATCGAGAAATTGGTGGCACTGGCGGCGCTCATGCCGATCGTGGCGGGTATCGGTGGCAACTCCGGTAACCAGACCATCACCATGATCGTGCGCGCCATGGCGCTGGATCAGGTCAGCACCGGCAACACTTCGCGCTTGATGCGCAAAGAGCTGGCGGTCGGTTTGATCAATGGTCTGGTCTGGGGCGGGGTGATCGGTGTGGTCGCGTACATGCTCTACGGCAGTTGGTCACTCGGCGTGGTAATGACGGCGGCGATGACACTCAACCTGTTGCTGGCGGCGTTGATGGGGGTGTTGATTCCGATGACGCTGGCGAAGATGGGCCGCGATCCGGCGATGGGTGCCAGTGTGATGATCACCGCAATGACCGACAGCGGTGGCTTCTTCATCTTCCTCGGGTTGGCGACAATCTTCCTGCTCTGACCTTGTGCAATGAAAAGCCCGTCAAATCGACGGGCTTTTTTGTGCCTGCCAAACAAATACGGGCGCAAGTACAAGTAACGGTGGCGAGGGGATTTATCCCCGCTGGACTGCGCAGCAGTCCCATTGTTTTTGGGGCTGCCATGCAGCCCAGCGGGGATAAATCCCCTCGCCACACTCCATTGCCAAGCGGCCATCTGTCATATCGCGGGCAAAAAAAAGCCAGCAATCATGCTGGCTTCAATATGTTCGGTATAACTCAGGACGCGTCTGCGGCCATTTCAGCGTCGTGGGCGATCAGCGACACCAGGGCGTTCTGCTGACGGTGCGACAGCTGACGGAAGCGCTGCAACAGCTCGCGCTCGTGCAGCGACAGCTCCGGGCTGTCCAGGCGCATGCTCAGCTCTTCGCCCAGTGCGCCTTCCTGAATAAGACTCTGCTCAAGGCGCGCAATGATCTCGGAGTTCATGCTGCGATGATGATTGCGAGCCACCTCGGCAATGCGTTCACGCATTCCGTCTGGCAGACGTACGACAAACTTGTCAGCCGTACGGCTGGAATAAATTGCCTGTTTCAATGGGCGCATATATTTAACCGGTTAGTTCAGGGGAGCGGTTCTCGGGATTGGCCGCAGGATGTGTGGTAGGACAAGCATCCGGACCAATTGGTTCAACCTGAATTGTTAAGAGGCCGGCATCATGCCTCAAAATTGCCAGATCATTGGCGTCAATTCTGTGACAAATATTGAGCCGGGTAAAGGCGTAATGCCAGCACCAGTTGTCAGAAATGCGGACTGGTTGGAAAACTTTCGATCCTTCCGTATCGCTGCCCGCTTTCGCATGCACATCTGTTGATGTCCGAAGACCTTAGAACGTGCATGCTATGCGGCTCGCTATTCTTGATCCCTATGTGTACAGGATAGTGGCAATTTGCCGATTTACTAGAGGCAGGACCCGTCGGAGGGCGTTTTCGGGATGGATGGCAAGCTTTTTTACCTGATGGGGCCGTCCGGTTCGGGCAAGGACAGCCTGATCGAAGCAGCGCGTGAGCCACTGCGTGAGTTGAACTGTGAAGTGATGCGCCGGGTGATTACCCGATCGGCGGAGTCAGTCGGCGAAGATGCAATCGGCGTGACGCCTGAAGAGTTCGACCGGCGACAGCACGCTGGCGCTTTTTCCTTAGCCTGGCAAGCCAACGGCCTCTCTTACGGCATTCCAAGGGAAATGGATGAATGGTTGCAAGCGGGCCGGCACGTATTGGTTAACGGGTCGAGAGCGAACCTGCGTCAAGCAATGGAGAAATATCCAACGCTGGTGCCGGTTCTGCTGACAGTCAACGATGAGGTCCTGCGTAAGCGCCTGCTCAAGCGTGGCCGGGAAACCCCTGAGCAAATCGACGCAAGACTCGCGCGCAACGCACTGTTCAAAGACCGCAGATCCAGCGACAGCCCCGTTCATCAGATCGAAAATTCTGTTGATCTTGCTGAAGCTGTCTCTGCATTACTTGAGCTGATCCGGCTCAACGCAGAACCGGATCAAACTTGATCTTGCGCCCTGCAATCAGCGCCAGCACAAACAGCACCGCAAACACGCCACAGCCAACCAGAGGCAAGGTGACTTCCGTCTCCTCGAACAGCGCCAGATGGGTAACGCCACTCAGTAAAGCGAGGATCAGAAATCCCGTCGCTGATTTGGACATGTTGTACTCCTGAAGATATTTCAAAAAACCAGACGTTCGGTGGTCGGCGCCGAGGCTAGCTCAGGCTCGCTGACCATTTGCGTAGAGGCATCGCTGCGATCACTCAGCACCGCCCACTGCGGCGCTTTCTGCACCTGCAAGTAATGCGGCATGCGCTGCGCCACTGGCTGCTCGATGTCCGCCTTGGGAAAAAAATGCGATCCGAGCAAGAAGGCCAATGCCGCTGCGTTTGCAAGCAAGAGGGTGCTGTTCATGGCACGACGCTCCAAATTGTTCTTTTTGATAGAACAGCCATAGCAGTCGCCGTGCCAACAGTGTAACGGCTGATAAGTCCTTTAAAAACAAGGGTTTGGTATGTTTTTTCCGGCGACGCTGATTGCAATCTGCAATGACCGTATTTCCGCGTAGTGCAATTTGCCCGGTAAAAGTTCCCGCAATCTTCCAAGGCGCTTGCCTACACTTAAAAAGCCCTACGGACGACATGACAAAACAGGGGCCGGCCGTTAACATGCACGCCGTCTGTCGCGCCGCGTACAGCCCGCTTCAATCAGTGTCTCAGTAGCTCAATTGGATAGAGCATCCCCCTCCTAAGGGGAAGGTTGGCAGTTCGAACCTGCCCTGGGACACCATATAATTCAAGGCCTACAGCCATTCATCGCTGTTCACTGGAATAATGGTGACAGCAGGGTGGCAGCAACAGGCAAAAGAAAGCCCCGATCGGTTGTTCCTGATCGGGGCTTTTTTGTGACCGATAACTACGGGATGGTTACTGATAGTCCAGAGTTCGGACCAGGAGGCAGACCCAAAACGGTATCGATACCGGTCGTTGCACGCAGATCATCCAGTAACTGTTGCGGATCAAATTTCTTGCCGATTATCGCCTCAGACTCTGCGCGGGGGGTTGCAGATGGCCGCGCTCGGTAAGCAATGAGGTAAGGGATATCTTCGGCCAGCGCCTTCAGGCACAGCCCCCTAATATAAAATCGGTTGAACTCACCTTCTGCAAGGGTATCTGGGGCTGTAACCGGTATTTGTGCTTGGGTAAATCCGCCGCTCGCTTTGGCTCGATTTTCATGGCTTTTGAGCAATCTTTGCTCCCGGATTTGACCCGCTAACCATACATCGGAGTGGTTTCCCGCTGCTTCTTTGAGGGTGTCAGGCCAAAGTCGGATACCTTCTTCGTTCAACCGTGGGCTCGTGTAGATAGTCCCTTTGTCCAGATCGAATTTTACTTCTTTGACCATATTTGCGCGGACATCTACATCCATGTCCCTGTACTCAAGACCCATGATTACTTTCCTTCGTTATCCATCGCAGGCAAGACCTTGCCCTCTTGAGGTGTAGGCCGGAAGTCAATCAACCGCCCTAGACATCGCCTACCGCGTCATCACTCCGACGCAGTCGATCTGACGCTAGCACTTTGATGGCTTCGCCTTCAACACACTCAGATCAGTACATATCAAGTAAGTGTTGCAAGGAATCTCAGCTTGCTGCCGCGTCTCTGATGCGAAGCACGGTTGTGGTTGAACAATTAGCGTGCCGGGCGGTAGCACGGATGCCCAAGCCGGCGTTGAGCAGTTCGGTCACGCGCCTATGCAGATCAGCATCAACGGGGCGCCCTTGGTACTTCCCCGCGGCCTTGGCCTTCTCGATGCCTTGAGCCTGTCGCTCGCGGCGCTGTTCGTAATCCTTGCGCGCGATCGCGGCCATCATTTCCACCAGCATGGAATTTATCGCGCCCAGCATCCGGCCGGTGAACTCGTCTCCCTTTGTGTCCTGAATTCCTTGATGGCTCGTCGGCAGGTCGAGCGCAACGATGCGCAGGCCTTTGGAGTCGATCGCCGACTTCAGTTTCTGCCAGTCTTCCACGGGAAGGCGCGAGAGGCGATCTATCGATTCCACCAGCAGGACGTCACCCTTGCGCGCATCTTTGAGCAGGCGCAGCAGTTCAGGTCGATCTGCCGAGGCACCGCTGGCATTCTCCAGATACACGCTCGCTATCACCTTGTTGTGGTCGGTGGCGAATTGCTCGAGCGATGTCCGGGCGCGGCCGGCGTCCTGCTCTTCGGTCGATGCTCGGAGGTATGCGCGGATGAACATGATGTGCTGTCCGTATCAGTTAAGGTGTTCTACTAATGCTGTTGCACTTTGAGTGTTACTTATCAAGCGAGGAGGGCGAATAAAGCCGAATTTGTGCGTATCAGCTCAGGCATACCCATAGATTCGATAGACAGAGTGATGGCCAAACAGTAGCGTTGCATCCTATCGGCAGCACCAACCACCTGGCACTGTTTTAAAGGAGCGTGAATGTCTTTTTCTGGCTATAGGGAGCACCCAATACACACCACCGTACGACGGTTTTTGGAGTTGCGAGATTCACCTGCATTTTCGATAAATCCAGTCGTATTTAGTGAGGCGCACACCTACGCCCGTAATAAGATCTTCGCGATCGCTCAGACGCTGCAGCATTTGCTGAAGACCACACCCGAAGAATTAACCAGTCTTCCGGGGCTGTATGCAATTAATGAGGCGCTGCAACAACCACTTGCTGAGCTGACCGTCTTTCTAAACGACGAAAATGTCACTCGACTAGAAAATGCCGCGGCGATCATGGAGAACTCCATTCTTCAAGGCATGTGGGCGTTCTCGCCGAATGTGCACGCCACACTCGTCGATGTGCTGCCCGGGCTTCTCCAAGCTCAGCAAAAATTTGCCATGGACAGCGTGGCTCAAGTCGCAGACTCCAGCGATTCTCTAGCTGCACATCTTGTAGAGTTAGACGAAGAGACTGTGGTTTTACAGGCTAAGCTCGTTGAAATAACAGAGAGCGCAAATCGTGAGCGCGCTGAGGCTACGGCAGCCTTAGCCAAGCTTGAGCACGCATTCACCGTGGCTGAGGCAGCCAGGCAAGTGGCTTTCGATGAGGCACAACGGATCAATAAAATAGCTGTTGAGGAAGGTATTAGAGACATTCGTGATCAGTCTGAGGCCCTGATACTGGAGTTGGAATACAAGCGCGAACAAGCGGCGCAGATAGTCCAGGTGGTAGGCAATATCGGCGTGACCGGGAATTATCAACGCATAGCCACCACTGAGGCAGAGAGCGCAAACTTTTGGCGCTGGGCGACTGTAATAATTTTTGGGGCCGGCATTGCGATTGCTTTGGCTACGTTTTACAAGTTCTGGCATGAGCCTTTTTCACAAGACACTGCTGTATCAGTGCTCATCCGCCTGTTTTACGCGATTGTTATCACTTCGCCAGCGGTTTACACCGCTCGCGAATCAGCTCGGCACCGTACTAACGCTGACAGAGCCAGACAGACTGAGCTTGAGCTCGCTTCAATTGGTCCGTTCATTGAGCTGCTTCCTGAGGACAGTAAAGTTGCGATCCGAACCGGTCTAACATCGAGCTATTTTGGTAAAGCGACTGAGGCCCATACGGCGAGCAGTCCACTGGATCCTGAGCATTTCAAGAATCTCGTCGAGATGCTAAAGGCAGTGAAGTCCAAGTAATTTGGGACTGGTAAAGCGCCGCAGCGCATAGGTTTAAACACACTATGGCGTTTTCATCACGGTGAGCAGGGCGGCGGCGCTACAAGCAGGATTTAGCGCTTGCTGCGCGGCGCTCAGATATCCAGCTCATACTGCTGTCGGAGAAGAAATCCACGTTTGTTCGGCTATTGCCTACGGTGACGTCGACCATCTCCCGGTAGTTCGCACTGACCACAGTCCTGCCGCCGCCTGGCTTAGGCTGAAGGCTCACATTGTAATGAACGCCAGCCAATGATTCATTCTGCCAGGCGTAAAGGATGCACTCGGCAACCTGCTGCTCAGATTTTGCAGAAGTGAACGTTTTCATCGGGCCATCTGCCCTCATCTCCTGAGGTGAGGCACTCACCCCCCGAGGGTTAGTGCGATTACTCCGGCAGCGATAATCCTTTGCATGATCTTTTCTCCTCGAAACGAGCGAATGTATCATCAGCGGGCGAAATTTACGCTTTGTCCTCAGCGACAATCGACGCTGAAATTACGATCCCGCCCCACCGACGCTCGCCGATGCACATCGGTACAGGGTTGCCGCTGGCCGTGGTGTTCTTGGCGCTGCCGAAGGCGTAGGAAGGGGCGTTCTCAGGCGATGTGCTGAGTTTCAAGCCAGAGGCCTGAGGGCTGAGCATTTGAATCACGCCGCCGGCGGCCATGGATGCGCCGGCCGCTCCTACAGCACCCCAGGCACCGCCCGCCGCAAACCCACCGAAACCACCAGTAGCGAACGTTGCGATCGCTACCAGCGCAATGCCGATAACCGTCTGCGTCATGCCAGCGCGCTTGCTGCCACTGATCACCGGCACAATGCGAATTTCTCGGGCGCCGCCCATCTGCAGCTCTCTCTCACCGACGTTCTTTCGATTCCGGAACACTGCGAATTCGAGACCCTTCCGTTTTGCGTCTGCGAGGTACTTCGCGAACCCTGGATGGTTGACGTCGATCGCCTTCACCGCTTCCCGCGTGTCACCTGTGGCAAGCTCGTAAATGTGCTCGCGCCCGAAGAGCTTCCCGGCCGAGCCGCTCAGCAGGATTCGGGTTTTGGCGCCGTAGTTAGTAGCCATAGCCATGGTTTACTCCTTGGCGCCCTGGGCGCTATTGTTTGGTATCGAAACACCCAGTCGGATGGCGAGCAGCGAGCGCGACATACGCGCTTGGTCGACCGTCACCTGTTCGTGACGCGGGTCGTAGTTCCAGATCCGGTCGTAAATCCCCTGGTAGGCCCTGGCACCCCGGAAGGTGCCGCGCAGAAGATCGGCCGATACCCGGGCTTCATCCTCGGTGAAGAACGGCCCGTCAATGGTCACCTTTTGGCCGTCGCGGACGTGCTGGACGTCCCACACGACATAACCAGAGTCGGGGCCTTGTTTCAGGGAGTAGGGCGAAAAGTACGTTGTCGTGCAGGCTTCGGCGAAGCGCTCTTGGTAGTTGGTCAAGGTGTTGCTCCTTGAATGGCGACCGCGTAGTCGCGGCCGCACGCCGGTCTGCTTAGGCGGCTTCGGCTTCTTCTGGGGCTGCTTTGGTGGCAGGACGTGTTGGCATCTTGGCGAGCCACTCGCGAAGCGCGATCGAGCCTTCGCAACCGGATTTCCATTTCTCAAATCGACCCGTGTAACCGTTCGAATTTGCAACCATCCCACTGAGCGCGACGCCGGCATTGGAAGCGGTAGCCAGCACATCGTCGTAGACCGCGAGCATTTGCTTGAGCTCCTCGATGTCCTCGGCGCGCGATGCGGCAATGCCAGCGCGCGATAAGCTCTCGGCAACTTCTGCAGAGAGCCCGGACAGCATAGGGTTGGCGCGGAGCACCGCTTCTACGATGTCGGGATGGCTACCGGCGCGCGCCTCGGCGATCAACGTCCGGCGCTCTTCAGGACTCAGCCCTCGCACGATGGCCCGAAGCTCCTGGTCGGCGAGAAAGCCAACTACATCAGAGCTGGCGCGAGGTGTAACTGGTGCAAAACCCTCCGCGACAGTTTGAGCAAGTGCGAGCATATCCTTGGCTACTTTTTCCATGGCCGGCATGAGCGTTGGAGCGATGTCGTCAATCTGCTCCTTGCTCATTCGCTCGACTGCGGCGGCGTTCAGATCCTTGTTATTGCGGACTGAGAGAATTTCCTCGCCGATATCCTTGAAAGTCTCAAGGGCGAGCCCCTGCAGGTGGCGGACTGACTTGAGCAGGCCACCTGCTTGCCAGGTGCCCTTGGTGCCGTCTTGGCGCTGGATGCCAAACGTCCGGCTTTCGATATGAGCGTGGTCGTATTCGGAATAGTGCAGGTTGGCCAAGCCAACCTTGAGGACGGAGCGTTTGCCGATTTCATTAAGTTACCTTTGAATTGTGGGTCGATTAGGCTGCGTCGACGTGAAGCGGGTGGCTCTCAACAAGCGCGATCAGCAGAGCGCTTGCCTGAACGCTTCCTTGTTCGGCGGCTGAACGCAGGCGGCCCCACGCGGCATTGATTTCGGCGCGGGTCGGTTTGGCTTGTGGGCCACGGGGTTTGGTGGCGCTGACTGACATGATCAATCCTCTGTGAGCAGTTGAAAGCCTTGCAAAGCTCACATTAGGCAGTATCTGGCCGCATATCCAGTGCTTTCAGGGTGCACCTAAGGAGCTACACGCAACTGGATTAAACGGGACTGAAATACTTGGTTTTGGTGGATCGGAAGGGGGGATTTTTGTTGCAGTAAGTTGTTACTAGGCAAAGTGATACAGCGGCTCAGGCGAACGAATCGTTCACCCTCAATCTGAGGTCGGGTGCGGGGCGTGCACTGGAGAGTGGTGGGACTTCCTCAATTTGAGAAACACTCCCCAGCGGGGGAAGTTGAGCTACCCAACCTCCATTGGGGGCTGCACCTGCCATCCCAATCCGGTAGGGCAGGTGTCGCGACACGTTTTGCGAATTATGAAAACGTGTCGCGTACTCGATGCGCTCAGTTTTGAGCACATCTTCCCCCAGCGGGGTAATACCCCGGATATGAGGGGGTTCGAACTACCTAGAACCTCGAGGGGCGCGCGACCAGAAAGGTGAGTAAATCCCACTTTTGTCTGGAAGGCTCAAAGGTGAGTCAGGATCACAATTAAGTGCGCCTGCTCTAGCCTGCTGTCAGGCGGCGTGCGGCCCGTGTCACTCAGGGATCAATAGCTCGTTGTATTTCTTGGGTACCAACGCAATTTCGCCCCAGGCAAGGTGCTCTACCCCAATCCCACTGCCATTTTTTGTGATCACGCCGTAAAACATGACGATCCTGTCTACCGAGGTGTCATTGATATTCTTGGCTTGGCAAAATCCATCCGGCATTTTCACCGTGAAATCACCCGCACCTGGGCCGCAACGCAAGCGGGTCATCCGAATAGAGGTGCTATAGCTTCCAGCATTTTTACTTCGGAGAATCTTTCCGTAATAAAGCTTGGGCTTCTGGGGCTTGTCGAGCACGTTCCTATCAAGGTCTGCAACATCCGTTAGAAGTTCTGCGAGCTTCACTGCGTGGATTGCACCCGGAAGGACAAAGTATTTGTCCTTATTTTTTTCGAAGTTGCGGCACATACCTGCGACAGTCGTGATTTTGCTAGGAAGCTCAAAAGACTCGCCTTGGTGCCTCCCGATAGGGACATCCGATACCGGACCGTCCAAATCTTCTACGGGGGTCTCGTCGTATTCTTCGCTCGGCCCGAGGTCGATTTCAGGTCGTTCCTGAAGAAACTCTTTTACGATAGACAGGTGTTCGTGCTCGATCGCTCTTTTCGCCTCTTCCCATGTGTCGTAGCGCTTACCAATAGGCTTCTTGGCCCTCAGCACGCATCCGACATGACTCCATCGCTGAAGATGCCGGTAGAAAGGGTCACGCTGATTCGTGAACAGGTCTTTCTCTTTGGGGGTGCGCTCAACATTGGTGAAGCATCCCGGGCAGTACAAGGCGCCTCTCATTTCCTCCTCATACTCATCCGGTGCCACTCGCCTGCTTGCCTTCAAGACCTCTCGGTTTCCGCCCTCAAACTTCCACCCTGGTAGGTGGTGTGCATAAGCAATTTTCCGTTTGTTCGCCATCGATCATTCATCCATGTGGGAATGATCGCAAATAGCCACACCGAACAAACCAAATCAAGTCAGAAGGCGGCAAATGCTACTTTAGTTTAACGGGCTACCTCGGCTTTGCCGGCTGATTGCTGCGAGCCGCATCCGGCAGGCTGAGACCTATTTTGTCCAATCAGGAAGAAGACGAAGGTGCTCACACAGTGGATTTTCGTGATGTTCATCGGCGGTCAGCCGGTCATGACAGAGCAGAGGGCGTCCGAGTCTGACTGCAATCGGATGCTGGTGCGTCTTGTCACGGCGGCGCGAGCCCAGGGTAAGGACGCGATTGGTGCCTGCTACCTTCGTGCAACGTCAGATTAAGGCGGTGCGGAATGCGATCTGTACGCCACAATGCGAGAGATTTCACCGCTGGAGCGAAATTTTGCAGGGGATTTGCCTGGCTTTGGAGATATCCTCAGATTTAAGGACATCTCCCGGAGCGAGCCCGACCACCGCAGCGATCGCCTCTGGCGCCGATCCGCGCCAGGTGATCAGGCAGATGCGGCTGTAACTCCCACCGATGGTGGAAGTCTGGGGGTTACACCAACTGTGGGGCATCGAGGTTTCCACCATTGGAGTAAACCTCCCATGCTTTTTACGACCGTCTCACGAAAGTGTCGGCGAACCCGGCAGATAAGGGCAAAGCGGGAATTCCCAATTTCAGATCTGTAACGCAGATGTGAGCAGCTTTGTGCGCATCTGCCTGACCAATTGTGGCCATGATGGTGATGGGAGATAACGGAAATTCTCCCGGCATCTCTGATGTGCTCAGTTTTGAGCACACCTACGGTGGTTCAGATCTAGACCAAACTCACTTTTCGGATTTTAAACCCAGAAGTGTCCTATTTGAGATAGGACACTTGACGAGTGCTCAGTCCACAGCGTTTGCACACGGTTCAAAGAGTATGTCGCTGCGAAAGCGGTTTCCCGGATTTATGCTCGCATTAAGTTTTTTGTTAGGCAAATTGGTTTGCGCGCTTTACCACGACCAAGGGTTTTGGTTTTAACTCGTACGACTGCAATAATCGCTTGGCCGACTTTCTATTGAAATGTTTTAATTCTGCTTCGGCTAGTACTTCAATCGTAGGTGAGGTGGAGCGGTGAAGCAGTAATGCGAAAGCTTCCTGTTTCAGATCGTCGCTGGCAATCTCAATTTCGTCAATTGTAAGGTAGGCTTTTGTTATCTGCTCCCAGATACATATCTCTCGCTCTGGGTCGAGGTCTCGAGTGAAATCTTCAAGCCATTCCTCTACCTTGGATGGGAAGATCTTGGAAAGTAACATTGCAATTATTTTTATTCTGTCTGCTTGTTCTGGAGATATACTGCTTGTTCCAATAGGACTGCTTTTGATTTTTTTTAGTTCGATACCAATTGTTTCTTGATTGTCTTCAGGAACGGAAATTCGCCGTTCAATCGCATCTATTTCATGCTTTTTATTTTTAGGTGATCTTACTTTAATAACATAGGGCTTTGGAGATGTTAGGCCAAGCGAGTCATTAATCTTCGCACACGTCTCGTAGGCTAGTGAGGCCGCCACTGATGGGCTTGTTCGGAAGAATTCACGCCTTCCATTTACTCGAAAAGCTCTAAGCCGCTTGTGAATTTGTGCTTCGGCTTGTTTGCAATCACCGACAGAATAAGCAGTGAGAACATCAAATGGGGTGGGTACTCCTGACGAGCCATTGTAAAGCTGTAACGCTCTAGCGTCGGGCTCCAGTGTAGTGAGACCAATTTTTACGACGTAAGGTCCAAAGAGCTCGTTTTGAAGAACATATATGTAGCCTGGTGTCATTATTTTCTTCCCTGATGTAGATGAGCGTGAATTGCAGTAAATGTTTTTCTCAATATTCAGTTAACTTAGAACATTCTCTGGGATTTCAAGTGCTCTTTGTCCCTTGCCTTGATGTGATCTAAGGATGTGAAGAAAGCTGGATGAATATCCAGTTTTCCATCAACGATTTTATGGCAATGAATTTGTGCTTTCTTGCCATGAGCTTCGAGATACTGGTGGGCTGCTTTGTGGCCTTCGAGTAGAAGCGAGTCGATATCTATGCCTTCTGTGGTTTTGAGCAATAGACGGATCACTACAGAGGTATCGATATCTTCAAAGTAAACTATATCTCGGTATTCCAAGTACGCGTGATCTGGTAACTTTACGTTTTTAATTATTGTGTCCACCATCACGCCGACCGGGCGCTTTAGTAGGCGGTCATAGAATTCGTCAAAAACTTTTTTTGCAAAGCAGGTGCCAAGAAATAATATTACCGTACCAGCAACTTCAAGTCCGCCGAATGCCTTCGGTCTAAGGTCCAATCTCAGAGAAGGTATGGTTTGAAAAGACATACTACAGTATTCCCATTCTTCACCTTCAAGCAGAGGTTCTAATAAGTTTTCGCGGATGGTTGTTACTTCCGAGATAAAACGGCTGTTCCCCTCCAACGCAAATGTATAAGTGGTTTTCATATTATCCATTTCTTCGTTGTTCTCACGCTCGATGTGCCATATGGCTTAATCCGGCATAAGGCCATCAGCGTAGCGGTGGATCCAATGGTCCGCAAATGAGAACATTTTGTGCATCACTGTCTTGTGTTACCACTCACAATGGTCATCACCTCTTCAAAAAACAAAAAGCCCCGTCGCACTTACTCGTGCGGCGGGGCTTTTTGCATTGGAGCGCTGGCGAGCTTTACAGCAACTCCGAACGGCGCAACGCCTCGATGGTTTCAATCAGGTCGTCGTACGCCACCGGTTTGCCCAGATGCTGATCGAACCCGGCTTCACGGGACTTCTGCATGTCGCTCTGAGTGCCATAACCGGTAAGGGCGATCGCCGGTACGTTTTTCACCAGCGGCAGCTTGCGCAGGGCAGCCATCAGTTCATAGCCGGTCATTACCGGCATGCCGAGGTCTGAGATGATCAGATCGTAGCGCGTGCTCTCAGCGGCTTTGAGCGCTGCCACGGGATGGTCGAAGGCCGTTACGTCGGCGTCTTCCATCTCCAGCAGCAGCTTCAATGTCTCCAACACTTCCGGAGAATCGTCGACCAGCAGAATGCTCAAGCCATCGAGCTTGCCGGAAACCGGTTCAACCTCGGCTGTTGCAGCGGTTTCTTCGACATCAGTCGACAGCGGCAGGCGAACGGTAAAGGTACAACCGGCGCCCAGCCCCGGCGAAGCAACCTTCACCGTGCCGTGCTGGGCTTCGGTCAGTTGCCGCACCAGTGACAGGCCGATGCCCAAGCCTTCACGTTGATGGTTGGTGTGCTGTTTTTCCGCCTGGCCGAACAGATCGAAGACGTGTTCGAGGTTTTCCGCAGCGATGCCGACGCCGTTGTCCTTGATGTCCAGTTGCGCCATTTTCCCGCTCTTGCTGGCGATCAATTCAATGCGCCCGCTCGGTGGCGTGAACTTCAAGGCATTGTTGACCAGATTCCAGATGATCTGCTCGACCCGGGTCGGGTCGGCATGAATGATCAACGGTACTTCAGGCAATTGCAGGTCGATGCGCGTGGCGTGCTGCTCATTGAGCACCACCGTGTGGATGTCACGCAGAACCGCGCTCAGATCGACACGCGCCAATTGCAGTTTGAGCTTGCCGGTGCGTACCCGTGCTACATCAAGCAGGTCGTCGATGATCCGCGCCTGACTGTTCACTGCATCGCAAATGGTGTTGACCGCTTTGGTCGCCGGGCCGGCAGTACGGATCATCGGCAGGCGCCGCAGCAGTTCGGCGTTGAGCTGAATCAGATTCAACGGATGCTTGAGTTCGTGGGACATGACCGCAAAGAACTCATCACGCAGGGACACCGTATTGCGCGTCTGCGCCAGTTCCTTGCTCTGTTCATCCTGCTGGCGCTTGTGCCCGGTCAGGTCGCGGGCGATTTTCACATAGCCTTGCAAGCGATCGCCGCTGAGCAAGGTGACCTCGCCGCTGCAGAAGAAACGGCTGCCATCCTTGCGCACATGCCAGCGCTCATCCTCAGAGCGGCCGTGTTGGCGGGCGGTGGACAATTCACTTTCAGCCATGCCGGCAGCACGGTCTTCGGCTGTGAAGATGAAATCGTAGTACTGACCTTCGGCCTCGTTTTTGCTGTGGCCAAAGATCAGTTCAGCGCCTTTGTTCCAACTGGTGATCGCACCCATTTCATCGAGGATGATAATCGCGTAATCACGCGTACTCTCAGCGACCAGACGCATGCGTTCTTCGCCCAGGCGCAGCTCTTCCTCGGCTTCGCGGCGTTTGCTGATGTCGATGAAGGTCAACACGGTGCCGTCGATGTGGTCTTCGCTGGAGCGATAAGGCAGCAAGCGGGCAATGTACCAGCGGTTATCGGTACTGTTGACCTCGCGTTCGATCATGTTCAGCGATTCGAACACTTGCGCCGCGTCCTCGGTCATCGCCGGGTAATTCAGGCGATGGGTGATATCCAGCAGTGAACGGCCGGTGTCTACCGGCAACATGCTGAAGATGTCGGTGGCGCGCGGCGTGAACCATTTGATGCGCATGCTGCGATCGACGAACACCGTAGCAATGTCGGTAGATGCGATCAGATTGGTCAGGTAATCGTTGATCTTGTCGGTTTCTTCGACTTTGGTCTTCAGCTCGTAGTTGACCGTCAACAGCTCTTCATTGATTGACTGCAACTCTTCCTTGCTGGTCTCGAGCTCTTCGGTGGCCGAGCGCAGTTCTTCGTTGATCGCCTGCATCTCCTCGTTGGAAGCCTTGAGCTCTTCGCTGGAGATTTCCGACTGTTCGATGGTGTCCTGCAAATGCAATTTGGTGCGTTGCAGCTCACGTTCGAGGTTGGAGAGTACTTGGCTTTCAGTCTGCAGCACCGTGGTCAACGCCTGCTCGTGCGCGTCGATCTCCGTTTCATCGAAGGTCACCAGCACGCACTCGCTGTCGAAGTCGTCGTCCTTGTACGGCTGCGCAATCAGCGTGATGCGGTATTGGCGCTCCTCGCGCTTGAGCAGCACTTCACGCGAGCGCACGGTGAGGTTGCTTTGCTGCACCTGGAACAGCGTCGTGCGAATTTCCAGGCGCAGTTCCGGCAGGATCAGCGTCAGCAAGTTGCGTGACAGCTCGCCGCCGACATGCCGCAGGAAGCGTCCGGCGGCTTCGCTCATATGCAGGATATCGGCATTGGTGTCGACGATGATGCTCGGCGGGGCGAAGCGTTCTATGGCGCGGCGGTGGATATCGGCAAACGACAGCTTGACGGGCTCTATGGCTTTCGATGGCGGTCGGGAAACGCTGGTGCGCATGTAACCGCCACGCGGCATGGTCGGGGTGCGGCGGCTGTTCGCGGTACCGGTCTTGGCGCGGAAGATGCGGTTGCGCTTGTCCACTGGCGCGAACAGTTCATGGCAGGCATCGGCGCTTTCCGAAGTGCCGAGAAACAGGAAACCACCCGGTCGCAGGGCGAAGTGGAACATCTGCAGGATTTCCCGCTGCACCTCGCGATCCAGGTAAATCAGCAGATTGCGGCAAACGATCAGGTCGATCTGCGAGAACGGCGGATCGGACAACAGGCTGTGCTTGGCGAACAGCACTTTCTCGCGGATTTCCTTGCGGATCCGGTAGTGGTCATCGTCTTTGACGAAATAATGCCGAAGGCGTGTTGGCGGTACGTCGGTGACGATGGCTTGCGGATAGGTGCCGGCGCGGCCAGTGGTGATGGCGCGTTCGTCGATATCGGTGGCGAACACTTGCAGGTTGGCCTTGCTGCTTTGTACCTGCATCTGATCATCGAGCAGGATCGCCAGGCTGTAGGCTTCTTCGCCGGTCGAGCAGCCGGCAGACCAGACGCGCAATTCTTCTTTTTCCGACGAGTCGGCAACCGATTGCACCAGTTGCGGCAGCACATCGCGCTCAAGGGCTTCGAAGGCTTCGCGGTCACGGAAGAAGTTGGTCACGCCGATCAGCATGTCGCCGAGCAGGGCCTTGGATTCTTCCGGGGTATTTTGCAGGTAGTCGTAATAGGCGCCGAGGTCAGACTGGCTGGTGACCTGCATGCGCCGCTCGATGCGGCGCAGCACGGTGGCGCGCTTGTAGTGTTTGAAATCGTGACCGGTGCTGCTGCGCAGCTACAACATGATCTCATGCAGGCGTTGTTCGGCGATCGACGCTTCGTGTTCGTTTGCAGGCTTCAAGGCTTTCAGGTCGGGATCATTGGCGCTGGGTAATTTGATGTTCTGAGAGTTGCGCCACAGCTCCATCAGTTTCTGCGGCATCTCGACCACTGGCAGTATCAGATCGACCATGCGCGTCTCGATGGCGGCGCGCGGCATGCCGTCGAACTCGGCGTCTTCCGGCACTTGTACCAGCGTCACGCCACCCTGTTCCTTGATTCGCGACAAGCCCACCGCACCATCGGAACCGGTGCCTGAAAGCACCAGGCAAAAAGCCCGCTCGCGATGCACATCGGCCAGATCGCGGAAGAACAGGTCGATGGCAGTGTGGCGCGCTTGCGGTGAGGCAGCGGGGCTGACGCGCAGGTAGCCGTCATTCATCGTCAGCGAGTGCGCCGGAGAAATCACGTACACGCAGTTCTTTTCGATCGGCACCGGCTGCGTCACTTGCAGCACCGGCATGCGCGTCGATTCCTGAATGATCTGGTCGGCGATGCTCTGGTGATCGGGCGACAGGTGCAGAATTATCACGAACGCCATGCCACTGTCCTTCGGCATATGCTCGAAAAACAGCTTGATCGCTTGCAGGCCGCCCGCCGAGGCGCCGATGCCCACCACGGGGAAATTCAGGTGGCTGGGTGTCAGGTCCTTGCGTTCGGGCGCAGAGGGCGAGGCAGGGGTTTTCGAGGTCATCACTTCGGCCTTTTTTGTGGCGGTACAAGCGTATCGCGGACGTCCGGGGGCGCAGGTAATTGAGCAGAATAAACCTCATTTGCGAATCTGCCTGCACTTTTGAAGGACAAATGTGCTGCCTGTGTTTTTGACATCCGGTGATTGGCAACCGTGCCGATTAATTTGCCGGCGTGATGGTCGGTGGTCGTTCGTCGTCAATTTCGATCCTTAGACGCTTCGACAATCTCAACGAAGAATCTTGAGCAGCACCCTCAGGCCCCGTGATTTTTGGCCGATAACCCGAACGGTGAGTTCAGACTCCAGCGAAATCGCTTGATGGCGCATGGCCTCCAGCTATCATCTGCGCGCCTGAAATCGCCTCGGTTCGTTTTCTTCAATTGCCTGGAAATCTTCGATGTCGTCGTATCACCAAAAAAGCTTTCTGATCGTCGATGATTTTTCCGATTTCCGCAGTTCCGTGCGTTCGATGTTGCGTGAGCTCGGCGTCAAGGATGTCGATACTGCCGACACTGGCGAGCAGGCGCTGAAGATGTGCTCGCAGAAGTCCTACGATTTCATTCTTCAGGACTTCCACCTCGGCGACGGCAAGAAGAACGGCCAGCAGGTACTCGAAGACCTGATGTCGGAAAAGCTCATCAGCCACGAAGCCGTTTTCGTCATGGTCACCGCCGAGACCAGTCAGGCGATGGTGCTCAGTGCGCTGGAGCATGAGCCGGATGCGTACCTGACCAAGCCGTTCAACCGTTCCGGGCTGGCCCAGCGCCTTGAGCGTCTGGAGCAACGCAAGACGTTGCTCAAACCGATTCTGCAGGCCCTCGATCGCGGTAAGCCGGTCGAGGTGCTCAATGCCTGTATTGCCCTGTGCAAACAGGACATCCGCTATTCGCCGCTGTGCCTGCGTTACCGCGCCGATGCGCTGCGCGACATGAATCAGAACGAAGCGCTGGAGCGACTCTACGACGGCATCATTGCCGACCGTCCGTTGCCGTGGGCCTTCGCTGGATTGGGCAAGTTGCTGTTCAAGCGCGGGCAGGTCTCGCAGGCCAAAGAAGTTTATGAAAAAGCCTTGAAAGTCTTTCCGATGATGCCGGCGCTGTATGACGGCATGGCCGATGTGCTGGTGGCCGAAGGCGACAGCAAAGGCGCGCAGCGAGTGCTCGAAGAAGCGATCCGTCTGTCGCCGCTGGCGGTGCGCCGTCAGGCGCTGCTCGGCAAACTGGCGATGGCCAACGAAGATTTCGAAACCGCCTCGCGGGCTTATCGTCAGGCCGTGGCGCAGGGCGCGCAGTCGCGTTTCAAGGACCCGGAAAGCAATCTCGGCCTGGCGCACGCGCTGATCAGCAAGGGTAGCGATCGCGGGCTCGACACGCGTACGCGACTGGAGATCAACACCACCCTCAGCGCAGTGGCCAAAGAAAACCCGAGCGACCCCGGTCTGCAGATTCGCGCGCGTTTGATGAAAGCCACCAGCCTGTTGCTCAACGACGCCGAAACCGCCGACAAGCTCACCGAACAGGCGCTGATGCGCCTCGATGGCATGGAGCAATTCATGAGTCCCGAGGCGGCGTTGCTGGTGGCCAAGCAGTTGCAGATGCTCGGTCAGGCCGAGGCGGGCACTTCGATGCTCAAGAGCTGCGCGGAGATCTACGGTGATGACCCGGCGGTGATGAAAGACATTGCCAAGCTCACCGACGATCCGACGATTCTCAGTTCGAGCAACGCTGCGGCCGATCTCAACCGTCAGGGCGTGCGCGTGTACAAGACCGGCAATCTGGTCGAGGCCCGCGAAGTGTTCCGCAAGGCGCTCAAGCTGCAACCGAAAAACATCAGTATCGCGCTGAACCTGGCCCAGTCGCTGCTGCACGGCACCGACACCAGTGTGCCGTCGGCGGAGCTGGAAGAATGTCGGGCCTGCCTGAAACTGGTGGGCCTGATGCCCGACACCGACGCGCGGTTTGCGCGTTATCAGAAGCTGAAAAGCAAGGCGTTTGGCGAATGAACCCAATAGATCCGGCGCTGGATTTTTCCACGGTGATTGCCTCCACCGTTCACGACATGAAGAACTCTCTGGCCATGCTGATGCAGGCGCACAGCCAATGGCTGGCGCGTCTGCCGAAAGAGCTGCGCGACGGCTCGGAGCAGGGCGTGATCGACTTCGAGTTCGCCCACCTCAACGGCATGCTCGTGCAGTTGCTGGGGCTGTACAAACTTGGCGTGAATCAGTTGCCGCTGCAGCCGGCGTATCACGAACTCGACGATTTCATCGAGGCGCAACTGGCCGCGCATCAGGAAGTGTTTGCCAGTCGCGGCATCATCGCCACCTATGAAGTCGATCCGTTGAGCCCGCTGGGTTTCTTCGATCGCGAGCTGATCGCCTCGGTGCTCGGCAACTGCATCAACAATGCGATTCGCTACGCCCGCGAGTCGTTGCTGATTACTGTCAGCGACGAAGCCGGGCAACTGGTGTTGAGCATCAACGACGATGGCGACGGCTATCCGGCAGAGATGCTCGAGCGTCAGGCCGATTATGTGCAGGGCATCAATCACAGCAGCGGCAGCACCGGGCTGGGTCTGTATTTCGCCAATCGCATCGCGGCGCTGCATCAGCGCAACGGCGTGGAAGGGCGCACCGAAATCAGCAATGGCGGGCCGTTGGGCGGTGGGGTGTTCAGCCTCTACTTGCCCTGAGGTCTGGTGTAGGAGCTGCCGAAGGCTGCGATCTTTTGATTTTGAAAAGCAAGATCAAAAGATCGCAGCCTCGTTGCACTCGTCAGCTCCTACGGCTCCTGCACAAGATCGGGATTTTTGTGGGCGCTGCTTGATATTCCGAACAGCCGCAGCCTATTTTGTCCGGGTCGCCGTTCGCGGCTCGCACAACAACAAGGATTGCGTCATGACAACCGATGGCCAGGGTTCACTCGCGCAGCGATTGACCGGCATTGATGAGATTGAATGTGTCACCCCGGATCTGAACGGTGTGCCACGGGGCAAGGTGATGACCGCCGAGGGTTTCCTCGAAGGGCGGCGTTTGCAGTTGGCGCGGGGTGTGCTGCTGCAATGCATCATGGGCGGCTATCCGCCGGCGCGGTTCTACGGCAGCGATGACGGCGATCTGGCGCTGGTCGCCGATCCTGCGCAGATTCACCGTTTGCCCTGGAGCGACGAGCCGCGTGCCATGGCGATTTGCGACGCCGACGAACTGAGCGGGGGGAGCTCAAGTCTCTCGACCCGTGGCCAGCTCAAAGCGGTCATCGCCCGTTACGCCGCGCACGGTCTGGCGCCGGTGGTGGCGACCGAACTGGAATTTTTTGTCTTCGCACCGAACACCGATCCGACTCAGCCGTTCCGTCCGCCGGTGGGCCTCGACGGCCGTCGCGAGGATGGCCAGTCGGCGTTCAGCGTCAGTTCCAACAACGGCCTGCGGCCGTTCTTCAGCGAAGTATATAAATGCATGGCCGCCCTCGGCCTGCCGCGCGACACGTTCATGCATGAAATGGGCGTCAGCCAGTTCGAGATCAATCTGCTGCACGGCGATCCGCTGCTGCTGGCCGATCAGACGTTCCTGTTCAAGCATCTGCTCAAGGAGGTCGCGCTCAAGCATGGCCTGAGCGTGGTGTGCATGGCCAAACCGCTGGCGCACACGCCGGGCAGTTCGATGCATATTCACCAGAGCATCGTTGAGATCGGCAGCGGCAAGAATGTCTTCACTGACTCGAACGGCGAGCCGACGTCGATGTTCCGCCACTTCATCGGCGGGCAACAGGCAGGCCTCGCCGATTTCACCGCACTGTTTGCGCCCAACGTGAATTCCTATCAGCGCCTGTGTCATCCGTACGCGTCGCCGAACAATGCCTGCTGGTCCCATGACAATCGCGCCGCCGGCTTGCGTATTCCCGCCAGCTCGCCGGCCGCACGTCGGGTCGAAAACCGCTTGCCGGGCGCCGACGCCAATCCTTATCTGGCGATCGCCGCCAGTCTGGCCGCGGGTTTGCACGGCATCGAACAGGAGCTGGAGCCGAGCGCAGCGATCCAGGGCGAATTCGCCGTGCCGGATAATCTGGCCTTGCCGTGTACCTTGCACGCCGCGCTTGAGCGTCTGAAACGTAGCCAGTTGGCGAGGGAACTGTTCGGGTCGGAGTTCATCGAAGGCTACATCGCTTCGAAGACCATGGAGTTGACCAGCTTCTTTGATGAAATCACTCCCTGGGAGCGCCGTGTACTGGCCGCCCAGGCCTGACGTATCGCTGCTGCCGGGCTGTCGATCTGACCGCCCGGTATTTACTGCAAGGAGCCGCTCGGAACGCCGATGCGCCAAATCTGGAAATCCTTTCGAGCGCTGTATTTCGCCTCGCTGATGATGTTGATCGGCTCAGGCCTTCTTTCTACTTATCTGGCTTTGCGTCTGGCCGCCGACAATGTCGACGGGCTGTGGGTCGGTGCGCTGATGGCGGCCAACTATTTCGGTCTGGTGCTGGGCGGCAAGATCGGCCATCGCCTGATCGCCCGGGTCGGGCATATCCGTGCCTACTCGGCGTGTGCCGGGATCGTCGGCGCGGCGGTGCTCGGTCATGGTCTGGTGGACTGGCTGCCGGCGTGGCTGGTGCTGCGGACGATCGTCGGTCTGGGCATGATGTGTCAGTACATGGTCATCGAGAGCTGGCTCAACGAGCAGGCCGATGCCGATCAGCGTGGCCTGGTGTTCAGCGGTTACATGATCGCCTCTTATCTGGGCCTGGTGCTGGGCCAGCTGATTCTGGTCATGCATCCCGGCCTCGGGCTGGAACTGCTGATGCTGGTGGCGCTGTGCTTTGCCCTGTGCCTGGTGCCCGTGACGCTGACTCGACGGATTCACCCGGCGCCTCTGCACCCCGCGCCGATGGAGCCGCGCTTCTTTATCAAACGTGTGCCGCAATCGCTGAGCACGGTGCTCGGCGCCGGTTTGATCATCGGTTCGTTCTACGGTCTGGCGCCGCTGTACGCCTCGCAACAGGGGCTGACGACCGAGCAGGTCGGTCTGTTCATGGGTAGCTGCATTTTTGCCGGCTTGCTGGTGCAGTGGCCGTTGGGCTGGTTGTCCGACCGTTATGACCGCGCATTGCTGATTCGCTGCTTTGCCGGGTTTCTGGCGGTGGCGGCGTTGCCGTTGGCGATCATGCCGCAGGTGCCGCTGGAGGTGCTGTTCGTCGTCGGCTTCTTCTGTTCGCTGGTGCAATTCTGCCTGTATCCGCTGGCGGTGGCGTTTTCCAACGACCACGTCGAAGGCGATCGCCGCGTGTCGCTGACCGCCATGCTGCTGGTGACTTATGGTGTTGGTGCGAGCATCGGGCCGCTGCTGGCGGGTGTGCTGATGAAGTTTCTCGGCAGTCAGAGCCTGTATGCGTTCTTCAGTTTCTTCGCGTTGGTGCTGGTCTGGCGGATTCGTCCGAAAGCAGTGACCAACCTGCACCAGGTCGACGACGCACCGCTGCATCACGTGGCAATGCCGGACAGCATGTCGAGCTCGCCGCTGGTGGCGGCGCTTGACCCGCGTGTCGATGAGCAGGTGGTGCAGGAGCAGATGGTCCAGGACCCGGCGCCGGTCACTCCTGAGCCTGAGCCTGAGCCCGAAGCGCAGCCGGAAGCAGTCGTTGAAACCGAACTGGACAGCGGCAATGACGACAAGCCTGCGCCGGATATCAGTGGTGGCAGGCCCTGAGCCGAAGATAAACACCGGCGCATAAAAAAGGGCAGTCCCGCACAGGACTGCCCTTTTTATTGGTCGCTGCGACTCAGAGATCGTCTTTGTCGAAACGCCGTGCTTCACGCTGCAACTGGTAAACGAAACGCTCGACGTTGCGCGCAGCCTGGCCACTGATGTTGTGGAAGCGCAGACCGGCGAAGGTGATGTTGAGTTTTTCTTCGAAGTGCAGGTAGCGCAGCTCGACCGATGTTGGCTGATTGCCGAACAGCGGCGGGGCGATCAGGCGGTCGTAGACCTGGCCCAGTTGCAGGCGGTCAGTGATGTCGCCTTCGAAGCGGAATTTGCAGCCGGTGGCGGAGATGTCCAGCAGCTTGCCGTGCAGAGGAACCTTGAGCTTTTCGCCGCCCAGTTCAACGCTGACCAGGTCGGTGAGTTTCAACGCAGCGCGGAAGGCGTTGCGGCGCTGGTGGTAGACCACTTCGCTCGGCAGGTCGCCGGTGTAGAAACGGTCGCCGTCGGATTCTTCGATGTTCAGTGTGCCGTTGCATTCCCAGGCGATGCGCACGCCGTCATGAAAGCCTTCGACCTTGAACGGCTCGCCCGCTTGCAGGAAGCGCTCGCCATCGCGCGGGATCATTTCGTCCAGGGCGATCGTCGCGGTTTCGCGGTCGACCTTGATCAGGTAACTCTGAAAGCGCTGGCTGCGTTCATGGAAGGTGATGATCAGCGGATCGTGGCTGTCTTGCAGCTGGCGCAGGTTGCTGGAGATTTCCAGTGGCGTGGTGAGCACCTTCGGAGGCTGCGGAGCATCATCCGCGCTTAGGGTGTTGGACACGGTTCTTCAATCTCCAGACAAAATAAGACGACTGGCCAGTATTTTGCCAGCATGTTGCGCAGGTGGATAGTGCAGGGTCAGCGAATGGCTCATGCCTGGCTGAGCGTTCGCGGCTTGACCGGTTTGGCAAAGGTGCCGCTGGCGTCGTACAACGCTGGCGGCTCACCGCCGGTGAGGATCTTCAGCTGATTGGCCGTGGTCGCCTGCTGGATCTGGATCGACTGGCCATTCTTGACGTTGGCAGCCTGGCACTGGGCGATCAGCGCGGTCAGGGCGTCGCCCTGGGTCAGCAACTGTTCGCCAATGCTCGAGTGACTGGCCAGTTGCTCAAGACCTGTGCGATCGGTCGGCAGGTTGAGGCTGGCGAGGATTTCGCTGCGCTTGCGGCCATGCTGCTCGAGCAGAATGATCAACGCTTGCTTGGTCGCCAGAATTTCTTCCAGCAACGGCATGTCGCGACCATGCAAAGCGAGGGATTCGGTTTGCAATAACTCCAGCAATTGTTGCGCTGGAGCAAAGTCGTCGTTGATCAGTTGCAATAAGTTAGTGTCGTGCATGGCTGGCCTTGGGGTTTAAGCGTCCAAAAGCCTGGCGCCGGCAAAAGCCTAGCGCTGGGCTTCGAAGTTGAGCAGTTTGCTGGCTACACGGTTGCTGTCGACTTTATAGCTGCCATCGGCAATCGCGGCTTTCAACTCGGCCACACGGGCTTTGTCGACAGCAGGCTGATCGCGCAGCTTGTCAGTGACCTTCTGCAACTGTTGAGCCTCATTGCTGAGGTGTACCGACTCCCCGCTTTTGGCGACATTGGCCTGTTCGGCCTGGGTATTCAGCGGCGCGGAGGGGCTGTTTTCAGCGCTTTCCTTGGCGTTGCTGGTACGTGTGCTGCCGGTTAGTGACGAGGAACTGTTCAATCGGTTGAAATCGATAACCATGATAAAAAACCTCTGGGAATTTGGACGCTTGCCATGTTTTCGGCTATCCCCTGAAAAACTTTAGGCCCAATCAACCATAAGCTTGCATGCGCCGTTGCGAGACCTGCTGCGGCACAGTTTAGGGAAGCGACGGGATCGGCGCCAGTTTTCTCCACGAGGCTTTTACATGGCCACTTCGACCTGTCCCGGCGCAATCACCTGCGCCTTGATAACTCTCTGAGAATTAAGGTTTTTTACTCGAATCTGTTCTTTCATCCCGCCATTGGAGAGCGCTTCCCCCGGCATGCGTACGGCAAGGGTGCCGCTGCGCGCAGTGATCACCACCTGATCACCCTTGCGGACCACTTCGGCCTGTTCCAGATGCACCAGGGTGATGACCTGATCGGCGACCGTTGGTCGGGTAAGTTTCTGCCCGATCGCTTCGTCGACAGAGGTCAGGAAACCCTGGTTGATCGTGCTGACGTCGCGCTCGCGCAAGGTCACGTCCTGCGGCTCGATAATGCCGGCGCGTTTCAGCGGACGAGTGGTCGTCACGATATCGCGAAACAGGCGGACTTGAGCGGGTACGAACACCGTCCAGGGCGAGCTGCCTTCGCAGCGAACCTTCACCGTGACGCGGCCCAGCGGGCGTGCCGGGCTCTCCAGAGTCGCTGTCAATTCCTTGTCGCACATGGGCATGCGCATGCGCGGGTCGAGCTGATTGACTTCGATTTCGTAGCGGCCTTCGGTTTGACTGGAAGCCAAATAGTCTTCTACGGTGAATTCAAGAAAGCCCTGAGTCACGCCGATAAGCATATCAGGCAAGGTAACCGCATCTGCATGGGCAGGACTGCCAGCAAGCAAGCAGCAAACGGCGGACACCGCGCAAAGCCCTTTGCGAAGGGAAGATGTCAGGCGTCGGGAAAATGTCGTTTGAGCGTTCATACGAGTTAAAAAGCAAGCGCCGTGCCGTTTAGCAATGAATGTGCGTCGCAACAACACTTGGCGTTGATGTAGGAGTCTGGGCATGGCTGGTGTAATGGATTCGGTGAACCAGCGCACGCAACTGGTAGGGCAGAATCGCCTCGAGCTGCTGTTGTTCCGTCTCGACGGGCCGCAGCTCTACGGGATCAACGTGTTCAAGGTACGGGAAGTGTTGCAATGCCCGTCCCTGACGTTGATGCCCAAATCCAGTCCTGTCGTGTGCGGGGTAGCGAATATACGGGGAGCGACCATTCCGATCCTGGATCTGGCAATGGCAACGGGCTCCGGTGCGTTGAAAGACAAGAACAGTCCGTTCGTGATCATCACGGAGTACAACACCAAGACCCAGGGTTTCCTGGTCCGCTCGGTGGAGCGCATCGTCAACATGAACTGGGAAGAGATCCATCCGCCACCCAAGGGTACCGGTCGCGATCACTACCTGACCGCTGTGACTCGGGTCGACAACCAGTTGGTCGAAATCATCGACGTCGAGAAGGTGCTGGCCGAAGTGGCGCCGACGCCGGAAGCGATTTCGGTGGGCGTGGTCGATGTCGAGACGCAGACCAAGGCGTTGTCGCTGCGGGTGCTGACGGTCGATGACTCGTCGGTGGCGCGCAAGCAGGTCACCCGTTGTCTGCAGACCATCGGTGTCGAAGTGGTGGCGCTGAACGACGGCAAGCAGGCGCTGGATTACCTGCGCAAGCTGGTCGACGAGGGCAAGAAGCCGGAAGAAGAGTTCCTGATGATGATTTCCGACATCGAGATGCCGGAGATGGACGGGTACACCCTGACGGCGGAAATCCGCGGCGACGCACGCATGCAAAAGCTCCATATCATCCTGCATACTTCGTTGTCGGGGGTATTCAATCAGGCGATGGTGAAGAAAGTCGGTGCTGATGACTTTCTGGCCAAATTCCGTCCTGATGACCTCGCATCCCGGGTAGTCGACCGGATCAAAGCAGCAGATATCAGCTAGGGACCTTCTGTCCCTGGCGGTCAACACGATTTAAGAGGCGGCATCATTGTCTACGGGTAATTTGGATTTCGAACAGTTCCGGGTCTTCCTGGAAAAAGCCTGTGGCATTCTGCTCGGTGAAAACAAGCAGTATCTGGTCTCGAGCCGTCTCAACAAACTGATGGAGCAGCAAGGCATCAAGTCCCTGGGTGAGCTGGTACAGCGCATCCAGACCCAGCCGCGCAGCGGTTTGCGCGAGCAGGTGGTCGATGCCATGACGACCAACGAAACCCTGTGGTTTCGCGACACCTATCCGTTTGAAGTCTTGAAGAACAAGGTACTGCCGGAAGCGATCAAGGCCAGCCCCAACCAGCGTCTGCGGATCTGGTCGGCGGCCTGCTCGTCGGGACAGGAACCGTACTCGCTGTCGATGTCGATCGACGAGTTCGAGCGCAGCAACCTGGGTCAGTTGAAGATGGGTGTGCAGATCGTTGCCACCGATCTGTCGGGCCTGATGCTCAACAACTGCAAAACCGGCGAGTACGACAGCCTGGCCATCGGTCGCGGTCTGTCGCCGGAACGCCTGCAACGCTACTTCGACCCGAAAGGGCCGGGGCGCTGGGTGGTCAAGGCGCCGATCAAGAGCCGGGTGGAATTCCGCTCGTTCAACCTGCTCGACAGCTACGCGGCGCTGGGCAAGTTCGACATCGTGTTCTGCCGCAACGTACTGATCTACTTCTCTGCCGAAGTGAAGAAGGACATCCTGTTGCGCATTCACAGCACGTTGAAGCCGGGCGGGTATCTGTTCCTTGGCGCTTCGGAAGCGCTGAACGGATTGCCGGATCATTACCAGATGGTTCAGTGCAGCCCGGGGATTATTTACAAGGCGAAATAAGCGGTTTGCGCTGATACAAAAACGGGAGGCCCGCAAAGGCCTCCTTTTTTTATGCCCGAATTATTTTCCACGAATCCCCTGTGGGAGCGAGCCTGCTCGCGAAAGCGGTCTGTCCATAAGACAGTTGGCGCCTGACACGCCGCCTTCGCGAGCAGGCTCGCTCCCACAGGGATCTGCGCTGACCTGGCAACGACGGCAAGCGGCAGAAAAGCGGCATCCGGCGGTAACCGGTTGCCGCTTTTCTGGCATTGCCGCTTAGCCTGTTCGGCACAAAGCCCCGGAATACGGGGCTTTGATCATTTGGCACGGCGCTTGCTAAAGCTCAAGTACGAAAAACCGGTCACCTGAAGGTTCCCGACATGAGCATCAGCTTCGACAAAGCGCTGGGCATTCACGAAAAGGCATTGGGCTTCCGCGCCCAGCGTGCCGAAGTGCTGGCCAACAACATCGCCAACGCCGACACCCCGAACTACAAAGCGCGGGATCTGGATTTCTCCAAAGTGCTCGAAGCACAGACCGAGAAGACCAAGACCGGCGGCCACTTTGCCCTGAACATGACCAACAGCCGGCACATCGAGGCTGAAGGGCTGGGCAATGGCGACGAGTCGCTGATGTATCGCACGCCGATGCAGCCTTCGATCGACCAGAACACCGTCGACGCTCAACTGGAACAGTCGAACTACGCGGAAAACGCCGTCGGCTTCCAGGCCAGCTTCACCTTGCTCAACAGCAAATTCAAAGGGCTGGTGTCAGCCCTGCGCGGAGAATAATCCATGTCCCTGTCCAGCGTTTTCAACATTGCCGGCAGCGGCATGAGCGCGCAGACCACGCGTCTGAACACCGTGGCGTCGAACATCGCCAACGCCGAAACCGTTTCGTCGAGCATCGACCAGACCTACCGCGCCCGTCATCCGGTGTTCGCCACCATGTTTCAGGGCGGCCAGGCCGGCGGCAGCAATTCGCTGTTCCAGAACCAGGATGCGGCCGGGCAGGGCGTGCAGGTGCTTGGCGTCGTCGAAGACCAGAGCAACCTCGAAGCGCGCTACGAGCCGAACCATCCGGCCGCCGACGCCAAGGGCTACGTCTACTACCCGAACGTCAACGTGGTGGAAGAAATGGCTGACATGATTTCCGCGAGCCGCTCGTTCCAGACCAACGCGGAAATGATGAACACCGCCAAAACCATGATGCAGAAGGTACTGACCCTCGGTCAGTAATAAGGGGCGACTGCCATGAGCGTTACGGATACCACCAGCAGCCTGAGCATGAACGACATCCTGGCCAACTCGTCGAAGAAGGCCAGCAGCACGACGTCGGGCGGCATCGCTTCGGCGACCAACAGTGCCACCGGCGGCCAGGCGCTGGGCAAGGATGCTTTCCTGCAATTGCTGGTCACCCAGCTGAAAAACCAGAACCCGCTCGACCCGCAGGACAACAGCGCTTTCGTCGCGCAGTTGGCGCAGTTCAGTAGCCTTGAAGGCATCACCACGCTGAACTCCACTGTCAGTGGCCTTGCCGGCAACTACAACTCGTCGCAGGCGTTGCAAGCGTCATCGCTGGTCGGTCGCAACGTGATCGTGCAGACCAACACCGCCCAGCTCGATGACCCGAGCAAAGGCCTGACCGGTTCGGTCACCGTGCCTTCGTCGATTGCCGGCGGCACCGTGACCATCACCGACAAGGACGGCAAGACCGTGCGCACCATCGACCTGGGCAGCCGCGCTGCCGGCGATGCCAGTTTCACTTGGGACGGCAAGGACACCGCCGGCACCGTGGTTCCGGTCGGCACTTACACGTTCAAGGCCAACGCACCGATCAACGGCACCGCGACCGACCTGGCGACCTACCTGCCGGCGACCGTCAACAGCGTGACGATCAGCCAGACCGGTGGCGAGCTGATGCTCAACCTGGCCGGCAAGGGCACCGTTGCCCTGTCCAAAGTACAAACCATTGGTATATAGAGCCGACTAACCCGGCACGAAGGAGTGGAACATGTCTTTTAACATCGGCCTTAGCGGTCTCTATGCCGCCAACAAACAACTCGACGTCACCGGCAACAACATCGCCAACGTCGCCACCGCCGGTTTCAAATCCTCGCGCGCAGAATTCGAAGACGTCTATTCGTCGACTCGTCTGGGCAGCGGCAGCAAAGTGATCGGCAACGGCGTGCGCCTGGCCAACGTTTCCCAGCAGTTCACCCAGGGTGACATCAACAACACTGGCAACGTGCTGGACATGGGCATCAACGGTTCCGGCTTCTTCACCATGAGCAACAACGGCTCGATCTCGTACACCCGTGCCGGTACGTTCAAGGTCGACAACGCCGGTTACATCACCAACACCGACTACACCTCGCGTCTGCAGGGTTACGGTGTGGATGCCAACGGCAAGATCATCAACGGCGTGTTGACCGATCTGAAGATCGACACTTCGAACCTGGCGCCGAAGTCGTCTTCTGCGGTGACCTCGAGCATCAACCTCAATTCGTCTTCGCCAGTGATCGTTGATACCGGCGCCAGCGCCGTCAAGTTTGATCCGTCGAAGCCTGAGACTTACACCAAGTCCTTCAGCACACCGATCTATGACACCCAGGGCAACGCCCACGTCATGGACCAGTACATGGTCAAGACTGGCGGGAACACCTGGAAGGTTTACACCCTGGTCGATGGCCGTAACCCGGACGCTACCGGCAGCAACCCTGTGACCACTGCGCCGGTTGCTTCGACATTGTCGTTCGACAGCTCCGGCAAGCTGGTTCAGGTGAGCACGCCTAACCCGGCGGATCCGGCCAACCCGATCATCAGCAGCGATCTGAAGATGACCGGCTGGGTGCCGGGCACTGTGACCAATGGCGTGTTTACGCCTAACGGCGCGGCAGCGAACCCGAATGGCGTGACCATCTCGATGGCCAACACCACTCAGTACAACGCTGATACCTCGCGTACGATCCCGACTCAGGATGGTTACGCCACTGGCCAGATCACCAACCTGACCATCGACGGCACCGGTACGCTGTTTGCCAACTTCAGCAACAACCAGAGCAAGGCGATTGGTCAGGTTGCACTGGCCAGCTTCACCAACGAACAGGGCTTGCAGGCTGTCGGTGGCACCAGCTGGAAAGAGACTTTCGCTTCGGGTATTCCGGGCTATGACGCGCCGAAGACCGGTACGTTGGGTGAGGTGGTGTCCAACTCGCTGGAAGAGTCGAACGTTAACCTGACCAATGAGCTGGTTGATCTGATCAAGGGTCAGAGCAACTATCAGGCGAACGCCAAGACTATTTCGACGCAGAGCACGATTATGCAGACCATTATTCAGATGACCTGATTCGGGTTTCTGACTGGTTTTTTGGGCCCCTCGGTTTTGAGGGGCTTTTTTTTTGGTCGTGGCGGCCTTTGGGCCGACCAGGCTGTTGGGGTTTTGGGGGTATATCCGTTTTTTGCGGTGCTGCGGCTGGCGGTTTCGCCCTTACGGCGACTCACTTTTTTTACAAACGCCTAAAAAAAGTAAGCAAAAAAACGCTTGCTCCTACGTTCGGCCCTCGCAGGCTCGGGTCCCTTCGCTGCGGGATCGATCCGGGCGCAGCGGCTCCGGTTTGCTTCGCTGCACCTACACTCGCTGTGTACGACTGCGTCGTACGGTCGCTGCGCTCCCACGCCCGGATCAATCCCTCCGCTCAGCCTTCCGACGTCGCCGGTGGATCAAGATCAAAGGCAGTACTCGAGCTTGCGCTCATTGTTGAGTGGGGCGGCTTCGCCGCGGGCAGCTGCGCTGCTTTGCCTTTTTGTGGGAGCGAGCTTGCTCGCGAAGGCGGCCTGTCAGCCGACCTGTTCTTGAAGTGGTACCCAATCCAACTGTAGGAGCTGCCGAAGGCTGCGATCTTTGATCTGGCTTTTGCTTTTGCTTTTGCTTTTGCTCTGGCTTTTGATCCGGCTTTTGATCTTTTGCCCCTTCGGCAGGCTTCGTTACGGGATCGATCCGGGGGTGGGAGCGCAGCGACCGTACGACGCAGTCGTACACAGCGAGTGTAGGTGCAGCGAAGCCAACCGGAGCCGCTGCGCCCGGAACGGTCCCGTAACGAAGGTACCCCGAGCTCCAGCGAGCGGGCCGTACGCCGGGGCAAAGCCTTTTGGGTTACCTTTTTGGCGTCTGAAAAAGGTGACTCGCTGTAAGAGCGAAACCGCCAGCCGCAGCACCGAGAAAACGGATATTCACCCAAAACCCCAAGAGCCTGGTCGGCCCAGAGGCCGCCAAGGCCGCCAAAAAACAAAACCCCCAACAAACCTGAAGTCTGTCGGGGGTTTTCTTTTGTCTCGAGATCCCAGGCGTCTCGCAACGCCTGATCTCAGCTCAGCTTATTGGCAAGCTTCGCAATCCGGCTCGTCGATCGCGCAGGCCTTTGGCACTGGCGCCGGACCTGCCGGAGCGGCCAGGACCGAATCGTCGCCGTGGTTGCCGCCGCTGGAAACAGCGTTCAGCTTACCGGTGTTGATGGTCGACTTCTCGGTGCTGGTCGCGGCCAGGGCACGGAGGTAGTAAGTGGTTTTCAGACCACGGTACCAGGCCATGCGGTAGGTCACGTCGAGCTTCTTGCCCGATGCGCCGGCGATGTACAGGTTCAGCGACTGGGCCTGGTCGATCCACTTCTGACGACGGCTGGCGGCGTCAACGATCCACTTGGTGTCCACTTCGAACGCGGTCGCATAGAGCTCTTTGAGTTCTTGCGGAATGCGCTCGATCTGCTGCACCGAACCGTCGTAGTACTTCAGGTCGTTGATCATCACCGAGTCCCACAGACCGCGAGCCTTCAGGTCGCGAACCAGGTACGGGTTGATCACGGTGAATTCGCCCGACAGGTTCGATTTCACGTACAGGTTCTGGTAGGTCGGTTCGATCGACTGCGAAACGCCAGTGATGTTGGCGATGGTCGCGGTCGGTGCGATGGCCATGATGTTCGAGTTACGGATGCCTTTCTGTACACGGGCGCGAACCGGTGCCCAGTCGAGGGTTTCCTTCAGGTCGACGTCGATGTACTTCTCGCCGCGCTGTTCGATCAGGATCTGTTGCGAATCCAGCGGCAGGATGCCCTTGGACCACAGCGAACCGTTGAACGTCTCGTAGGCGCCGCGCTCGTCGGCCAGGTCGCAGGAAGCCTGGATCGCGTAGTAGCTGACCGCTTCCATCGACTTGTCGGCGAACTCGACGGCCGCGTCGGAGCCGTAGGCGATGTGCTGCAGGTACAGAGCGTCCTGGAAGCCCATGATGCCCAGACCGACCGGACGGTGGCGGAAGTTGGAGTTCTTCGCTTGCGGCACCGAGTAGTAGTTGATGTCGATCACGTTATCGAGCATGCGCACGGCGGTGTTCACGGTGCGTTGCAGTTTGGCGGTATCGAGCTTGCCGTCGACGATGTGGTTCGGCAGGTTGATCGAGCCCAGGTTGCAAACGGCGATTTCGTCCTTGTTGGTGTTCAAGGTGATCTCGGTGCACAGGTTCGAGCTGTGGACCACGCCGACATGCTGCTGCGGGCTGCGCAGGTTGCACGGGTCCTTGAAAGTCAGCCATGGGTGGCCGGTTTCGAACAGCATGGACAGCATCTTGCGCCACAGGTCTTTGGCCTGGATGGTCTTGAACAGCTTGACCTTGCCCGGGTACTCGGTCAGCGCTTCGTAATACTCGTAGCGCTCTTCGAACGCTTTACCGGTCAGGTCGTGCAGGTCCGGTACTTCGGATGGCGAGAACAGGGTCCACTTGCCGTCATCGAAGACACGCTTCATGAACAGGTCAGGGATCCAGTTGGCGGTGTTCATGTCGTGGGTACGACGACGATCGTCACCGGTGTTCTTGCGCAGCTCGATGAACTCTTCGATGTCCATGTGCCAGGTTTCCAGGTAGGCACACACCGCGCCTTTGCGCTTGCCACCCTGGTTCACGGCCACAGCGGTGTCGTTCACTACTTTGAGGAACGGCACAACGCCTTGCGACTTGCCGTTGGTGCCCTTGATGTACGAACCCAGCGCACGAACAGGCGTCCAGTCGTTGCCCAGACCGCCGGCAAATTTCGACAGCATGGCGTTGTCGTGGATCGCGTGATAGATGCCCGACAGGTCATCCGGCACGGTGGTCAGGTAGCAGCTCGACAGCTGTGGACGCAGGGTACCGGCGTTGAACAGGGTCGGGGTCGAAGCCATGTAGTCGAACGAGGACAGCAGGTTGTAGAACTCGATCGCACGGTCTTCTTTCTGCTTCTCTTCGATCGCAAGGCCCATGGCCACGCGCATGAAGAAGATCTGCGGCAGTTCGAAACGCACGCCATCCTTGTGGATGAAGTAGCGGTCGTACAGGGTCTGCAGGCCCAGGTAGGTGAATTGCTGATCGCGCTCGTGGTTGATCGCCTTGCCCAGTTTTTCCAGGTCGAAGGTAGCCAGCACAGGGTTCAGCAGTTCGAACTCGATACCTTTGGCGATGTAGGCCGGCAGTGCCTTGGCGTACAGGTCGGCCATTTCGTGATGGGTGGCGCTTTCGGCGACTTCGAGGAAGTTCAGGCCTTCGGCACGCAGGGTGTCCATCAGCAGGCGGGCGGTAACGAACGAGTAGTTCGGCTCGCGCTCAACCAGGGTACGGGCGGTCATCACCAGCGCGGTGTTGACGTCGGTCAGGGCCACGCCGTCGTACAGGTTCTTCAGGGTTTCGCGCTGGATCAGGTCGCCGTCGACTTCTTCCAGGCCTTCGCAGGCTTCGGTAACGATGGTGTTCAGGCGGCCCATGTCCAGCGGCGCGAGGCTGCCGTCGGCGCGGGTGATGCGGATCGACGGGTGCGCGTTGACTGCTGCTTCGGCAGGAGCGTGAGCTGCGCGCTCTTTCGAACGGCCGTCACGGTAGATCACGTAGTCGCGTGCAACTTTCTGCTCGCCGGCACGCATCAGGGCCAGTTCGACCTGGTCCTGGATTTCTTCGATGTGGATGGTGCCGCCCGATGGCATGCGACGCTTGAAGGTCGCAGTGACCTGTTCGGTCAGGCGCGCAACGGTGTCGTGGATTCGCGACGAAGCGGCAGCGGTGCCGCCTTCAACTGCGAGGAACGCTTTGGTGATAGCGACGGTGATCTTGTCATCGGTGTAAGGAACGACAGTGCCATTACGCTTGATCACGCGCAGCTGGCCAGGCGCGGTGGCTGCCAGATCCGAAGTCGAATCGGCGGCCTGCGGCAAGGTGCCCTGCGGGTTCTCGCGAGTTGTGTCGGTTTGCATGGGGGGTGGTCTCCACATTCTCTATGTTTGTTTGGCACCGTCATGGTGCTCACCGTTCTGTACCGAAGCACTGCAACCGACGGGCGTCGGCATTACAAACTTCGGAACAGTAGGAAAAAGGCTGCAACGCCGCATCCTTGCCGAAGTTTTGGTTACGAGCCGAAGCTCGCCACCGGATTCCTTCGCGGGTGGCAGTCATGACTGCAACACCCATACCGTTTTGTCCGTTTCGGACCAAATAAAACGGTGCCATCCGCCAGTGCGGTTTGGGCTTGAAAAAACTCGCTTGTTCTACCGGAAACCGGCCATAAAGCACTTGAGTTTCAGGTCTGAAATGTGGTTGGGCGTTTTAGGTGAAAACCCTATATGTAGGGTCTCCGTTTTCGCCGTGCTACAAGATAATGCGTTTCAGGGGGGGATTGCAATGTACTACCTGTGGATAAGCCTGTGCGTAATTTGTGTAAGAAACAGGGAAAACGCGTGTAGGCCGCGAACCTGCTGAGCCAGACCGTTTGTCACTGTTTTTTTGCCTGGAAAAACGCTTCAGCGGTTTTTTAAGGGCGCGAACCCTATCACAGAATTCCGCCTTGTCCGAACGCATTTACCGACTTGTTTTCCGGGTGATCGGCGTTTATACAATCGCTGGGTGCACGGGCATTTTTATCCTCCTGAAACATGACAGATGATCGGGAGATACACGCAGGATTGTGGGAGCGAGCCTGCTCGCGAATCGGTTGACCACTGAGCATTCAGGTTGAAGCAACAGACGCTTTCGCGAGCAGGCTCGCTCCCACAGGTTTTGTCCGTGTCAGGCGATTGTCTTTCTTCTTTTAATAAAAACAGCAAGCAGAGGTCACCGGTGGAGCAACAAACCTGGCAGGTATTGATCGTCGAGGATGACCAGCGACTGGCCGAGCTCACCCGCGATTACCTGCAAGCCAATGGCCTGCGCGTGGAGATCGAAGGCAACGGTGCGCTGGCGGCGGCGCGGATCATCAAGGAGCAACCGGATCTGGTGATCCTCGACCTGATGCTGCCCGGCGAAGATGGCCTGAGCATCTGCCGCAAGGTGCGCAGCCAGTACGACGGGCCGATCCTGATGCTCACCGCGCGCACCGACGACGCTGATCAGATCCACGGCCTCGACCTCGGTGCCGACGACTATGTGTGCAAACCGGTGCGTCCGCGCTTGTTGCTGGCGCGCATCCAGGCGTTGCTGCGACGCAGTGACACACCGGAGCCGGTCGCGGAAAAATCCCGGCGGTTGCAATTCGGTCCACTGGTGGTCGACAACGCATTGCGAGAAGCCTGGCTGAGCGACAACGGCATCGAGCTGACCAGCGCCGAGTTCGACCTGCTCTGGCTGCTGGTGTCCAACGCCGGGCGGATACTTTCCCGGGAAGAAATCTTCACTGCATTGCGCGGCATCGGCTATGACGGCCAGGACCGCTCGATCGACGTGCGCATCTCGCGCATCCGCCCGAAAATCGGCGACGACCCCGATCATCCGCGCCTGATCAAGACCATTCGCAGCAAAGGCTATCTGTTCGTCCCTGAGGCCTGCGCAGACCTGGCGCTGTGAATTCGATCTTCCTGCGCATCTACGGCGGCATGTGCGCCGCGCTGATTCTGGTGGCGGTGCTCGGCGTGCTGGCGCTGAACCTGCTCAATCAGGTGCGCAGCGAGCAATACCGCGAACGCCTGGCCCACGGCACCTTCTCGCTGATGGCCGACAATCTGCAACCGATGAACCAGACCGAACGCCATCGCGCGTTGCTGGTGTGGGAGCGGCTGCTCGGTATACCGCTGACGCTGAAGAAATTCTCTGAAACCGACCTTGATCTGGCCCAGCGCACCCGTGTGTTGCGCGGTCAGGCGCTGGTCGAGCAGACCGGGCCACATGCGGCCAAGGTCTATCGGCTGATCAGCGAAAAAGAGCAGCTTGTACTGGTAGGAGAGGTGCAGCAGATCAGCGAGCAACTGGCTCGGGCGACCATTTACCTGCTGGCCGATGAACTGGTGCGGGTACCGGTCGGCGAACAGCCCAAGCGTCTGGCGCAGATAAAGCAGGAAAAGGGCTTCGGCTTCGATCTGCGTCTGGTCACGGTAAATGACGCCGACATGGACGAAGACCAGAGTCGTCGCGTGGCCGAGGGCGATACGGTGATGGCGCTGGGCAAGGGCGGCGATTCGATCCGCGTGTTCGCCGGCATGGTTGGTACGCCGTGGGTGCTGGAAATCGGCCCGCTGTACCAGATGAATCCGTACCCGCCGGAATGGCTGGTATTGATTGCCGCGCTCGGTCTGACGCTGATCGGTCTCATCGTTTATCTGCTGGTGCGTCAGCTTGAGCGACGTTTGCGCGGCCTCGAAGCGGCGGCCACGCGCATCGCCAAGGGCAGCCTGGAAACCCGTGTGCCGGCGCGCGGCGCTGACTCGGTCGGGCGGCTTGCGTCGGCGTTCAATGGCATGGCTGAGCACTTGCAACAGTTGCTGGCGATCCAGCGTGAACTGGTGCGCGCGGTGTCTCATGAACTGCGTACCCCAGTGGCACGGCTGCGTTTCGGGCTGGAAATGATCGGCACGGCCACCACCCCGCAGGCACTGGAGAAATACCGTGAAGGCATGGATCACGACATCGAGGACCTCGACAAGCTGGTCGACGAAATGCTCACCTACGCACGACTGGAGCAAGGCTCGCCGGCGCTGACTTTCCAGCGAATCGATCTGGATGCGCTGGTCAATCAGGTGATCGCAGAATTGGCGCCGCTGCGCGCCGAGGTCACGGTGCAGCGCGGTTTGTGTCTTTCATCTGCCGACAATGACGGCGCCTGGGTCGAGGCTGAACCGCGTTATCTGCATCGGGCGCTGCAGAATCTGGTGGGCAACGCGATGCGCCATGCGCATTCGCAGGTGACGGTGAGTTATCAGGTCGGCCAGTTGCGTTGCCGGATCGACGTCGAGGATGACGGGCCGGGCGTGCCGGAAGTGGCGTGGGAGCGGATCTTCACGCCGTTTCTGCGCCTCGACGATAGCCGCACGCGGGCCTCGGGCGGGCATGGTCTGGGGTTGTCGATTGTGCGGCGGATCATTCACTGGCACGACGGCCGCGCGATCATTGGCAAGAGCAAGAGCCTCGGCGGGGCGTGTTTCAGTCTGAGTTGGCCGAGGAATCAGGAGCGCCGCTGAGATTCGGTATACCGCCTTCGCGAGCAGGCTCGCTCCCACATTTGAAATGCAATCCCCTGTGGGAGCGAGCCTGCTCGCGAAGGCGCCATAACAGACAATGCAAATCCTCAGGCTTGAATACTGACCAGGCTCAACAACTGCCCATCCTGCACGCCGAACTGCGCCTCCAGCTCCGATCCATTGCGCCATTCGCTCGACAGATCCGTCAACAACCGCAGCCTGACCTGTCCCGCCTCAGTCCACTCCAGCACTTCGGCATGCTCGAAATAAAAGCGCTGCTGCACGATCGGGTACAGCGCCTTGAACAAACTCTCTTTGACCGAAAACGTCAGGGTCACCCGCAGCGCCAGTTGCTCCTGAGAACCCGCCGCCATGCGTTGCAGTTCCGCTGGCGTGAGGATTTCCCCGGCCAAGCGTTCGGCGCGCTCATGGCTCAACAGGTTTTCCAGATCCATGCCCAAGCCGCGCCAGTGCTGCTTGTTGGCAACAATCGCCGCCGCACGGCCGGTGCTGTGAGTGATCGAACCGCAGATATGCGCCGGCCACACCGGGGCGCGGTCTTCGCCGATCGGCGGGACGATATTCAGGCCTTCGAGTTGTTGCAGCGCGGCCCGGGCGCAGATGCGTCCGGCGAGAAACTCGGCCTGACGCTTGGCCACCGAACGCTGGATGCTCAGTGGCGCCAACACAGCGCTGCGCTGGAAGTCATCGCCAAGCAGGCGTGCCGGGTCGAAGTGGGTACTGAGCAGCACGGTATCGGCCAGGACCGTCGGCAACGGCCAGTGGCTGTCGAGCGCAGTGCAGCAGGCGGGCAGGGCGGGGGTGAAGTTCATGGCGGGCATTTTGCCGGTTAGTCGGGGCGAGGTCGAGATCGGCGGTGAAGCCTTCGCGAGCAGGCTCGCTCCCACAAGGGATCTTCTGCGCGACAGATATCCAGTGTGGGAGCGAGCCTGCTCGCGAAAGCCGCGCCTCGGCGTTACTGACTCAACCGAAAATCTTCTTGAAGAACGCCTGCATATCCGCCCACGACTTCTCGTCCGCCGCCTTGTTGTAACCAATGTCCGGCCCGCCATGCTCGCCATGGCTCAAGCGATCGGCATCCGGATTGCTGAAACCATGCTTGGCGCCATCCAGACTGACGAACTTGTAGTCCGCCCCGGCCTTGTCCATCTCAGACTTGAACGCGGTGACGTGGTCCTGAGTGACCATGCTGTCCAGCGCCCCATGCTCGACGAGGATTTTCGCCTTCACACTGCCCGGAGTCGCCGGGGTCTTGGTCGCCAGCGCGCCATGGAAACTCACCACACCGGCCAGCGGCACACCCTGACGCGCCGCATTCAGCACCACGGCGCCACCGAAGCAATAGCCGACGGCGGCGATTTTGTTCGGGTCGGTCTGCTTTTGCTTCTTCAACAGATCGAGCCCGGCGGCGAAGCGTTTACTGGCGGCATCGGCATCCTTGGTCGCCGCCTGCATGAAGGCCATGGCGTCTTTCGGGTGCTCGGTGTTCTTGCCTTCGCCATACATGTCGATGGCCAGCGCGCTGTAGCCGAGTTCGGCGAGATCCCGCGCGCGGCGCTTGGCGTAATCGTTCAGCCCCCACCATTCGTGGACCACGACAACGCCGGGGCGTGGGCCTTTGATCGCGTCGTCGTAGGCGTAGTAGCCGATCAGTTGGCTGCCGTCGGCGCTTTGGTAGGGGATTTCTTCAGTCTTGATCGCAGCCTGGGTGAGGCTGCTGACCGCCAGCAAAGTGAGGGCGAGGAACAGGCGCATGGTCGGGTGTCCTTATTGAAAGTGGTCAGAACAGCCTAGTCGATCTGGTTCAGGTCAGGTTCAGAGACGGTTCAGGGGCCGTACAGGGGCGGCTCAGTAACCTTGCGCCATACCCAAACAGCACTGTGAAAGAGGAAATACCCATGACTCGTTTAAACAAATTGCTGCTGGCTTTTACCCTGTTAGGCTCCAGCATCGCGGCGAATGCCGACGACACCAGCAACTTCGCCGGCCTGACATTCGGCCAGACCAGCGACAAGATCGACAAGTCCCACGCGCTCAACAACAACCTCGGCAACCCCAACGTCACTGGGGCCATCGACGGCAACAACACCTACGGCATGCGCCTCGGTCAGCAAAACAGCCAGAGCCGCTACTACGCCACCTACGACAACGTTTCCGGCTCGCACAATGGCGTTAAACTGCGCCAGGAAAATCTGCTCGGCAGCTATGACCTGTTCTATCCGGTGGGCGGCAGCACCAAATTGTTCGGCGGCGCCACGGCCGGTCTGACCAAACTTACGCAGGATTCGCCCGGCTTCAGCCGTGACAGCGACATCGGTTACGCCATTGGTGGCCAGGTCGGTGTGTTGCAGCAAGTTTCGCAGAACACCTCGGTGGAACTCGGTTACCGTTACCTTCGCAGCAACGCCAGCACCGAAATGAAAGAAAGCGGCGGCAGCAAACAGGGCTCGCTGGACTTGACCAGCAGCGCGCAGACCTACCTGTCGGCCAACTACTATTTCTAAGCGGTTGTCGCAGTTTGAAGTGTGGGAGCGAGCCTGCTCGCGAAAGGGGTGTATCGGCCGACACTTGCTTGGCTGATCCACCGTATTCGCGAGCAGGCTCGCTCCCACAGGTAGTTGCCTGGAGAGTTCAAGTGATAGGGAGAAAGGCATGAAACTGTTGGTCGTCGAAGACGAGGCGCTGTTGCGTCATCACCTGCAAACCCGTCTGACGGAAAGCGGTCACGTGGTCGAGTCCGTGGCCAATGCCGAGGAGGCGCTGTACCAGACCGGCCAGTACAACTTCGATCTGGCGGTGATCGATCTCGGCCTGCCAGGCATGGGCGGGCTCGACCTGATCCGCCAGTTGCGCTCGGGCGGCAAGACCTTCCCGATCCTGATCCTCACCGCGCGCGGCAACTGGCAGGACAAGGTCGAAGGCCTCGCCGCCGGTGCCGACGATTACGTGGTCAAGCCGTTCCAGTTCGAAGAGCTCGATGCACGCCTGAACGCATTGCTGCGGCGCTCCAGCGGCTTCACCCAGTCGACCATCGTTGCCGGGCCTTTGCTGCTCGACCTCAATCGCAAACAGGCCAGCCTCGATGAGCAGCCGCTGGCGCTGACCGCTTACGAATACCGCATCCTCGAATACCTCATGCGCCACCATCAGCAAGTGGTGCCCAAGGATCGCTTGATGGAGCAGCTCTATCCGGACGATGACGAGCGCGATCCGAATGTCATCGAAGTGCTGGTCGGCCGTCTGCGCCGCAAGCTCGAAGGCCCGGCCGGGTTCAAGCCGATCGACACCGTGCGCGGCCTCGGCTACCTGTTCAATGAGCGCTGCACTTGATCCGTTCCCTTCGCGTTCGCTTGATGCTCGCCGCCACCACGTTGGCGGTGTTGTTCATGCTTGCCTTGCTGCCGGCGATGCAGGGTGCCTTCAGCCTTGCCTTGCAGGACTCGATCGAGCAACGTCTGGCCTCCGATGTCACCACATTGATCTCCGCCGCCCGGGTGGAAAACGGTCGGCTGGTGATGCCGTCGCAATTGCCGGACGAACGCTTCAACCTCACCGACTTCCGTTTGCTCGGCTATATCTACGACCGCGACGGCAAACTGGTGTGGCGCTCGAAAGCCACCCAGGAAGAGCAGATCAACTACAAACCGCGCTACGACGGTCTCGGCAATGAGTTCGCGCGGATTCGTGAAGCCAGCGGTCAGGAGTTCTTCGTCTACGACGTCGAAGTCAAATTGCTCGGCGGCAAGAGTGCGGCGTTCAGCATCGTCGCTCTGCAACCGGTACGTGAATACGAAACCACCCTCGAAGGCCTGCGGGAAAATCTCTATCTGGGCTTCGGTGCGGCGTTGCTGGTATTGCTGGCGCTGCTATGGATCGGCTTGACCTGGGGTCTCAAGGCCTTGCGCCGATTGAGCCAGGAACTCGACGAAATCGAAGGTGGTACTCGCGAAAGCCTGACGGAAAAACACCCGCGTGAACTGCTGCGCCTGACCGGCTCGCTCAACCGCTTGCTGCTCAGCGAGCGCCAGCAACGCAGCCGCTACCGCGACTCCCTCGACGACCTCGCCCACAGTCTGAAAACCCCGCTGGCGGTACTGCAAGGTGTCAGCGAAGACATGGCCCAGCGCCCCGAAGACCGCGATCAGGCGTGGGTTCTGCAAAGTCAGATTGAACGCATGAGCCAGCAGATCAGCTACCAACTGCAACGGGCCAGCCTGCGCAAAAGCGGCCTGGTCCGCCATCAGGTGCGCCTGCAACCGGTGCTCAAAAGCCTCTGCGATACGCTGGACAAGGTCTACCGCGACAAACACGTGCGCGTGACCTTTGATCTGCCGGAGCACTGCTACGTGCCGATCGAGCAGGGCGCCTTGCTGGAAATGCTCGGCAACCTGCTGGAAAACGCCTATCGCCTGTGCCTCGGCGCAGTGCGGGTCAGCGTGCGCGAGTCCTTGGCCGGGATCGAATTGTGCGTCGAGGACGATGGGCCGGGTGTGCCACTCGATCAGCGCGCGCGGATTCTCGAACGCGGCGAACGCCTGGATGCCCAGCATCCGGGGCAGGGCATCGGGCTGGCGGTGGTCAAAGACATCATCGAAAGCTACAACGCGCGTTTGGCTTTGGGTGATTCACCGATGGGCGGGGCGGCGTTCAGGATTGATTTTCCTGCGGTGTGATTGCGAGCTGCCCTCACCCTAACCCTCTCCCAGAGGTAGAGGGGACTGACCGAAGTGTCTTTGGAAAATTATCGACCTGAGCGATTTGCAGCGAATATGGATTCAATAGAGAGCTTGCAGGTCGGCGTATTTCTCAAGCATCCCCCAATCAGTCCCCTCTCCCTCCGGGAGAGGGTTAGGGTGAGGGGCTTTTGATTTAGCGCCTCATTGCTCCTGCGCCCGATAAGCCCCCGGTGTCAGCCCCGTCCATTTCTTGAACGCCCGATGAAACGCCGAAGGCTCAGAGAACCCGAGCTGCTCGGCAATCTGTTGCAACGACAGCTCCGCCCGGCCCAGATGATAGATGGCGATATCCCGCCGCAGCTGATCCTTGAGCTCCTGAAAACTGCTGCCTTCCTCGCGCAAGTGCCGGCGCAAGGTTTGCGGACTGATATGCAGATGCGCCGCAACCGCTTCCAGATCAGGCCAGTGCGCAGCGTCGCGACTGAGCAAGCGGCGCAGGCGGCTGCTCAGGCTGTCGCCGTCGTCCGGGCGTGAGAGCAGGTCGGCGGGGGAGCGTTCGAGAAAATGCTTGAGCGTGCGTTCGTCCTGCAACAGCGGCATGGCCAGATAGCGACTGTGAAACAGCAGACTGCTCTGCTCGGCATCAAAGGTCAGCGGGCAGGGGAACAGCAGGTCGTATTCGCTGCCGTGCTCGGGGCGCGAATAGCTGAAGGTTGCCTGCTCGAGGCGAATGCGCTGGCCGATCAGCCAACTGCCGAGGCGGTGCCAGATCACCAACAGACTCTCGCTGAGAAAATGATCCGGGTCCCACCACTGCGCGTCGTCCAGGCTCAAACGCACCCATTCGTCTTCGCGACGCAGGGTCAGGCGTGGGGCGTCGGGGAACAGGCTGTAAAACAACAAGCCACGTTGCAGAGCCTTCTCCAGGTTGCGGCAGTGAATCGAGGCGTGGCACATCATGGCGAAGCTGCCGGGCTTGCTCGGGGCGTTACCGAAACCCAGGTATTCGTCGTCCAGCGCCAGCCACAGCCCTTGAATCAGCCGGGTGAACTGCTCAGGGGCAATCCGCGCGCGGGGCTCGTCGAGCAACTCCGGGCTGATTCCCAGTTGCTGTAACAGGCCTGAATAATCCAGGCCGCGCCGGCGCGCACCGCCAAGGGCGGCGCGGGCGAAATGGCTGGCGATGGTGCGTTCGCGCATAAGCGGCAATCCTTGTTCAGGCACCGATCGTAATGGCGGGCCGGCAACGCCACAAGGCGGATTTCCGCCAAATTGCAGGACGCTGAACGCTCAGTTGGCGGAAATCCGCCATGACTCAAGTCGCTGATTGGTGACAGGAAAATCCCGCAGGCCCTGATATCAAAAGGCTTGCTGCCGTTCGCACCAATCTGGCACGACGTTTGCGATACAAGCGACAGAAGCGTGCACTTCTTCCGCCCGGGAGGATGCCGTTCCAACAACAAATCCCTCCAGTGCAGGAGGGTTCGCAATTAAGGTTCGGCGCTCGACAGATGGATGTTGCCGCTGGACGCTTGAGGAAACCTGCAATGACGACTCGTCAGCCACTGTACAAATCCCTGTATTTCCAGGTGATCGTTGCCATCGCCATCGGCATCCTGCTCGGTCACTTCTATCCGCAGACCGGTGTGGCCCTCAAGCCACTGGGTGACGGCTTCATCAAGCTGATCAAAATGGTCATCGCCCCGATCATCTTCTGTACTGTTGTCAGCGGCATCGCCGGCATGCAGAACATGAAGTCGGTAGGCAAGACCGGCGGCTACGCGCTGCTGTACTTCGAAATCGTTTCGACCATTGCCCTGCTGATCGGTCTGGTCGTGGTCAACGTTGTGCAACCGGGCGCCGGCATGCACATCGACGTCACCACCCTCGACGCCTCGAAAATCGCCACCTACGTGACGGCCAGTAAAGACCAGAGCATTGTCGGTTTCCTTCTCAATGTGATCCCGAACACCATCGTCGGCGCGTTCGCCACCGGTGACATCCTGCAAGTGCTGATGTTCTCGGTGATCTTCGGCTACGCCCTGCATCGCCTCGGCTCGTACGGCCGTCCGCTGCTGGACATGATCGATCGCTTCGCCCACGTGATGTTCAACATCATCAACATGATCATGAAACTGGCGCCACTGGGTGCGTTCGGTGCCATGGCGTTCACCATCGGTGCCTACGGTGTCGGCTCGCTGGTGCAACTGGGCCAGTTGATGATCTGCTTCTACATCACCTGCGTCCTGTTCGTCGTACTGGTGCTGGGTGCGATCTGCCGGGCTCACGGTTTCAGCGTGTTCAAACTGGTGCGCTACATCCGTGAAGAGCTGTTGATCGTACTGGGTACGTCCTCGTCGGAATCGGCACTGCCACGCATGCTGATCAAGATGGAGCGTCTGGGCGCGAAGAAATCCGTCGTGGGTCTGGTGATCCCGACCGGTTACTCGTTCAACCTCGACGGCACTTCGATCTACCTGACCATGGCCGCCGTGTTCATCGCTCAGGCGACTGACACGCACATGGACATCACCCACCAGATCACTCTGCTGCTGGTGCTGCTGCTGTCCTCCAAAGGCGCGGCGGGTGTGACCGGTTCGGGCTTCATCGTGCTGGCCGCGACACTGTCGGCGGTAGGTCACCTGCCGGTTGCCGGTCTGGCGCTGATCCTCGGTATCGACCGTTTCATGTCTGAAGCCCGCGCCCTGACCAACCTGGTCGGTAACGCTGTAGCGACCATCGTCGTGGCCAAGTGGGTCAAGGAGCTGGACACCGATCAACTGCAGACCGAGCTGGCTTCCGGCGGTCGCGGTATCTCCGATGAGCGTGAAGAAGACGACCTGGGTGTGGCTGAAGGCCCAACCCCGAGCAATGTGAAGTAAGCATCGCTTGCACAGAAAAACCCGCTTCGGCGGGTTTTTTCTTGCCCGGAATTTGAGCGCAACGGTCACACCTGCTGACATTTGCGGTGATTGCCGCATCGCCGATGGCTGCCTAGGCTGAGTACATCGCCCAAGGAGTTCGCCCATGTCTGCACCGCTGGCCTCACTGAAGATTCTCGATTTCTCCACCTTGCTGCCGGGGCCGTTCGCCTCGTTGCTGCTTGCGGACATGGGCGCCGAGGTGCTGCGCATCGAATCGCCGACGCGTATGGATCTGCTGCGGGTGCTGCCGCCGCATGATGGCGGGGTCTCAGCCAGCCACGCTTATCTGAACCGCAACAAGCGCAGTCTGGCGCTGGACCTGAAACAGCCCGAAGCGCTGCAGATCATCAAGCAACTGCTGGGCGAGTACGACATCGTGCTCGAGCAGTTTCGCCCCGGGGTGATGGAGCGCCTGGGCCTGGGTTATGAAGCGTTGAAAGCGATCAATCCAAAGCTGATTTATGTGTCGATCAGCGGTTACGGCCAGACCGGGCCGTACAAGGAGCGCGCCGGGCATGACATCAACTATCTGGCGCTGGCGGGACTTGCCAGTTACACCGGACGCGTCGACAGCGGGCCGTTGCCGTTGGGCATGCAGGTGGCGGACGTGGCGGGCGGCTCGCTACACGGCGTGATCGGCTTGCTGGCAGCGGTGATTGCTCGTCAGCAAACCGGGCAGGGCACCCATCTGGATGTGAGCATGACCGACTGCGCGTTCAGCCTGAACGCCATGGCCGGCGCTGGCTATCTGGCCTGCGGCGTGGAACCGGGCCGCGAAGATCAGATGCTCAACGGCGGCAGTTTCTATGACTCTTACCGCACCCGGGATGGGCGCTGGATGTCGGTGGGCAGTCTGGAGCCGGCCTTCATGCAGCAATTGTGCACGGCGCTGGGCCGGCCGGAGCTGGCGGCGCAAGGGTTGTCGCCCAGGCCTGAGCAACAACAAGCCTTGAAAGAGGCGTTGCGCATCGAATTCGAGCGGCACGATTTTGCAGAACTGTGTGAATTGTTCGCCGGGGTCGATGCCTGTGTCGAGCCGGTGTTGAGTTTGGGCGAGGCGTTGCACCATCCGCAGTTACAGGCGCGGGAGCTGGTGACCCAGGTGCCGCGCGGCGATGGTACGACGCAGGCGCAGATGGCGTGTCCGTTGAAATTCTCTCAAGCATTGCCGGCGCCAAGGCATGTTGGCGCGGGGTTGGGGCAGCATACGGATGAGGTGTTGGGGGAGTTAGGGTTGAGTGCTGAGCGGATCGCCGAGTTGCGTTCGGCCAGGGTGATTCTGTAGCGCTCATGCCGCCGCCTTCGCGAGCAGGCTCGCTCCCACATTGAAATGCATTCCCCTGTGGGAGCGAGCCTGCTCGCGAAGGGGCCCGCCGATACTCTACAAAACTGTCATTCCACCCGCATTTCACCACTGAACACCAGCGTACTGCGGCAGCGCCGGCACAGATACCGCCGCCCTTGCCGCACCAGGCCATGGCGCTGGGCGGTAAACGGGAAATCACTGTCGGGGCACGGGCATTTGTAGATATAGCGGGTCACGCTGCGCCGCTTGATTTCATAGGTGTGGCAGCGATCCGGCGGCAGTTCGTAGACGCCGCGCATGATCAGTTGCCACTCCTCGCCATGGGGCTGGATGCGGTCGCCGAACAGTTGATGAGCGATCAGGTGGGCGACTTCGTGGGCCACGGTCTGCTTGAGGAAGTGTTCGGTGTTTTCCCGGTACAGCTGCGGGTTGAAGCGCAGCAGGTTCTCGTGCAGATGCGCGACACCGGCTTTCTGCCCGCGCAGCTTGAGACTGACCACGGGGCGTTTGAAGGAACGTTTGAAAAAGGATTCAGCGAGTTGGTAACAATCTTCGACGCGGGTATTGAGTTGCTCGGGCATGCTTGATGGATCTCCAGAGACGCCGAGTATGCCGCAACCCCGGCGACTTGCGAATCGCCGACCTGCCGAATGGTCGTCGCTCCAACAAGAAGGCCGCCTTGCGGCGGCCTGTATTGGCAGATGTTGTTTTTCTCAGGGAGGAAACAGGTCAGTTGGTATAGACCGGGCCGACACCCAGGCCCCAGACAATCACGGTGAACGCCATGATCGCCACCAGCACCACCAGCCCAACCGCGAGCACCGAGCTGGAAAACAGAAAGCCTTCATCCGAAGGGATGTTCATGAACGTCGGCAAGCCGACATACAAAAGATAGACCGTGTAGCAGATGGCCGCCGTACCGACGATCATCCCCAGCCACATGTGCGGATACAGCGCCGCCAGGCCGCCGACGAACAACGGTGTCGCCGTGTAAGTGGCGAATGCCACGCAACGGGCCAGGCTTGGATTGGCGTCATAGGTGCGCGCCATCCAGTGCACGAAGGCGCCCATCACCGCGACCCCGCCGAGCATCGCCAGGTACGACATGATGGTCATCCACAGAGCGCTTTCAAACGTGAGCATTACCGGCGCGCGGTTGCCGATCACCCAGCCGACCTGGGTCGTGCCGATGAACGCCGAGACAGCGGGGATCGCCGCCAGAATCAGCGTATGCGTCAGGTACATGTGGCTGATGCTTTCCTCTTGGTCGCCACGGATCTCCTTCCATTCCTGATCGGGGTGGGTAAACAGTCCCACTACGTGATGGATCATGCCATTCACTCCTCTTGTCATTGCCATCGCCCCCCAACGGAGCGCCTACGGGCCAAGATGGCCGAGCAAATACAGGTCTTCAGATGTGTGCGACCTTATGTCGCAGTATAGAAAGGACTCCAACGCACCGGTATGCCGGGCTTAGAGCAAATCGCGCTGTAAACGGGATGGATAATCGCCTCGGGGTCTTGCGCGGGAAGGCATTTTTGGGGTTGAAACACTTTTTGTGGCGAGGGGATTTATCCCCGTTCGGCTGCGCAGCAGTCGCCAGCCCATTCAGCGCGCAGTGTCAGGCATTACGAGTTCCCAGGTTTTGGGGCTGCTTCGCAACCCAGCGGGGATAATTCCCCTCGCCACAGATGCTTCGCGCTACCAGGGTTTTTGCGTAAAATGCCGGCCTTTCGTCACACCTCACGGATTTCGCGTCATGGGCACTCTTACGGTCAACCAGAACAAACTGCAAAAGCGCCTGCGCCGCCTGGCCGGCGAAGCGGTCGCCGATTTCAACATGATCGAAGATGGCGACAAGGTCATGGTCTGCCTGTCCGGGGGCAAGGACAGCTACACCATGCTCGACGTGCTGATGCACCTGCAGAAGGTTGCACCGATCAAGTTCGACATCGTCGCGGTGAACATGGACCAGAAACAGCCGGGCTTTCCCGAGCACGTGCTGCCGGCCTACCTGAAAGAACTGGGCATCGAGTACCACATCGTCGAGAAGGACACTTACTCGGTGGTCAAGGAACTGGTGCCGGAAGGCAAGACCACCTGCTCGCTGTGCTCGCGTTTGCGTCGCGGCACCCTGTACACCTTTGCTGACGAAATCGGCGCGACGAAAATGGCCCTCGGTCATCACCGCGACGACATCGTCGAAACGTTCTTCCTCAACATGTTCTTCAACGGCACCCTCAAAGCGATGCCGCCGAAGCTGCGCGCCGACGATGGCCGCAACGTGGTGATTCGCCCGCTGGCTTACTGCAACGAGAAGGACATTCAGGCCTACTCGGACTTGAAGCAATTCCCGATCATCCCGTGCAACCTTTGCGGCTCGCAGGAAAACCTGCAGCGCCAGGTGGTCAAGGAAATGCTTCAGGACTGGGATCGCAAGACCCCGGGCCGTACCGAATCGATTTTCCGCAGCCTGCAGAACGTGGTGCCGTCGCAACTGGCCGACCGCAACCTGTTCGACTTCACCAGCCTGAAGATCGACGAAACCGCGGCTTCGCGTTTCGTCAATGTCGTCAATCTGTAAACACCTTCAAATGTGGGAGCGAGCCTGCTCGCGAAAGCGGTGTGTCATTCAACTGATTGGTTGACTGAGACTCCCTCTTCGCGAGCAGGCTCGCTCCCACATTGGTTTCTTCGCTTCATTCAATAGGAGAGGGCATGCGCGATTACAAGTGGCTGCACGAATACTGTCTGAACCGTTTCGGTTCGGCGGCTGAACTGGAAGCCCATCTGCCCGTTCCCAAGACCCCCGCACAACTGCGCAAGATCCGCGACGACCGCTACCTCTCGACCATGGCCCTGCGGGTTTTTCGCGCCGGGCTCAAGCACAGCCTGGTCGACGCCAAGTGGCCGGCGTTCGAAGAAGTGTTCTTCAAGTTCGATCCGGAAAAAGTCGTGCTGATGAGCGCCGAGCACCTTGAGCGGCTGATGCAGGATGCGCGGATCATCCGCCATCTGGGCAAGCTGAAAAGTGTGCCGCGCAATGCGCAGTTCATTCTCGATGTGGAAAAGGACAAGGGCAGCTTCGGCGCATTGATCGCCGACTGGCCGGTGACCGATATCGTCGGCCTGTGGACGTACCTGAAAAAGCACGGCCACCAACTTGGCGGGCTGTCGGCGCCACGCTTTTTGCGCATGGTCGGCAAGGACACGTTCGTGCCGAGCTACGACGTGGTCGCGGCGCTTAATGCGCAGAAGATCGTCGACAAAGTGCCGACCAGCCAGCGCGATCTGGCGACGGTGCAGAACGCGTTCAACCAGTGGCATGAGCAGAGTGGCGGACGGCCGATGAGCCAGATTTCGATGATGCTCGCCTATACCGTCAACCATTAAAACCGCGTCGCTGCATTCGCGAGCAGGCTCGCTCCCACCTCTGGAATGCATTCCCTGTGGGAGCGAGCCTGCTCGCGAAAGCGGTTGGTCAGGCGACGCTGATCTCGCCTTCGCCAGCCAATTTGCGATTCAACTGATAGCGCCAGCGCACATACAGCAGCGCCGAGCAGAACACCGCCAGGCTCGCGGCCATTTCCAGCAGGCCGAACAGCTGCCGGTTGGGGTCGTACGCCGCCAGAGCGCCTTTGATGAAGTACAGGTTCACCACAAAACACATCCACGAATGGCCACGGGCGCTGCCCATGATCATCGCCGGGGCGAGGACCAGCCACGGGATCAGTTCGACCAGCAGAATCACCCAAGGCCGCGCGCCATGCAGATCGGCGAACAGCAGGTAATAAACAGCGAGCAGACCGGCGAGGGCGAAAAAGCTCAGCAGGCTGAGCACGCGCATCGCCTTCACCCGTGGCTCTAGCCACTCTATCGAGGGCAGGACTTTCGGCTTCTTCGCCATCAGCCCACCAGCTTCTGTGCGGTTTTCGCCAGGCGCAGACCAAGTGCGCGACACAGCGCCACTTCGTGCTGATCAAGACCGTTCTTGCCGTCGGCACCGGCGTGATGGCTGGCCCCGTAAGGCGTGCCGCCACCTTCGGTTTCGAGCAGGGCCGATTCGCTGTAGGGCAGGCCGGTGATCAACATGCCGTGATGCAACAGCGGCAACATCATCGACAGCAGCGTGGTTTCCTGACCGCCGTGCAGGCTGGCGGTGGAGGTGAACACGCCGGCCGGTTTGCCGACCAGCGCGCCGGTCAGCCAGAGGTTGCTGGTGCCGTCGAGGAAGTACTTGAGCGGCGCGGCCATGTTGCCGAAACGCGTCGGACTGCCCAAGGCGAGGCCGGCGCAGTTCTTCAGATCATCGAGGCTGGCGTAGAGCGCGCCTTCAGCGGGAATCTCCGCCGCTACCGCTTCGCATTCGGTGGAAATCGCCGGCACTGTGCGCAGACGCGCTTCCATTCCGGCCTGCTCGATGCCACGGGCGATTTGCCGGGCCATCTCGTTGGTCGAACCGTTGCGGCTGTAATAGAGAACCAGAATGTACGGCGTGCTCATGGCAACAACTCCAGCACGTTTTCCGGTGGGCGACCGATGACGGCTTTGTCGCCTGCTTCAAGAATCGGCCGCTCCATGAGTTTCGGGTGCGTGGCGATGGCGTCGATCAGCTGCTGCTCGCTGAGGCTGGCGTCGGCCAGGTTCAGGGTTTTGTATTCGTCTTCACCGCTGCGCAGCAGCTGTCGCGCGCTGATCCCGAGCTTGCCGAGCAGGGCCTTGATCTGCGCGGCGCTGAGCGGCGTTTCCAGGTAGCGCACGACATTCGGATGCAAGCCGCGGGCTTCGAGCAGTTCCAGCGCGCCGCGGGATTTCGAGCAGCGCGGATTGTGATAAAGCGTCAGATCGGTCATGGCGGGTCGCTTCTGGCGTAAAGTGGCGGCTATTCTAACTGTGCGGCGCGCAATCCAGAACCGTCAGAGGCGATGGGTCGCAGGCGCTTTCGAATTTTCACAAGGAACACGACATGACACGGCGATTGGCAGCGGCATTGACGATAATCGGGGCGTTGATGCTGGGGGGCTGCGGTAATGATTACGGCATCGACCAGAACGGCCAGAAGGTAGCGTCCGAACGTCTGGACAAGCAGTGGGTGGTGCTCAATTACTGGGCCGAATGGTGTGGCCCGTGCCGCACGGAAATTCCCGAGCTGAATCATTTGGCTGATGAGCTCAATAGCAAGAATGTCGGGGTGTTCGGGGTCAATTTCGACAACGTGCAGGGCGCGGAGCTGAAAGAGGCGAGCGAGAAACTCGGCATCAAGTTCACCGTGCTGGCGCAGGATCCGGCCGAGCTGTTCGACCTGCCGCGCAGTGAGGCGCTGCCGGTGACGTTCATTATTGATGACAAGGGCAAGGTGCGTGAGCAGTTGCTGGGTGAGCAGACGGCGGCGGGGGTGATGGCGAAGCTGGAGGCGTTGCAGGCTACGAAGTAAACCGCCAGAAGCCCCTCACCCCAGCCCTCTCCCGGGGGGAGAGGGGGCCGACCGAGGTGTCTTTCGTCGTACATCGACCTGAGACACCGAGTTGATTATGGTCCCGTCAGACAGAATCCAGTCGATTATGGATTCGGCGAAGAATTACCACGTCGACATAACTCTTCAATATCCCCCAATCAGTCCCCTCTCCCTCTGGGAGAGGGCTAGGGTGAGGGCCTTGGCGATCCAGGGCGGATCAACCCTCTTCCAGCCACCAGCGCAACGGTTTGCCTTCAGCCGGCCAGAAGCGTATCTGCTCGATTGGCGAAATGTCCCAGCGCTCGACTTTTTCCAGCGCCTGCAAGAAGCGTTGTTCCTGCTCCATCAGCGCCGGGGCGCAGAGCTTGCGGGTCTTGCCGATCTTGCCGAAGCTCAGCTTGTCGCCGTCCTGCGTGTACGGCGCGAACCAATGATTACAGCCGCCGTTGCCGTAGGCGCGGCCGTCATCGCCGAGGGTCACGGTCAAATGGCTGTAATCCATCAGTGGCCGCTCGCCGATCCATTCCAGAATGTAGCTGCGGTTGTGCTGCAGTTGTACCGGCTCTGCGGCGCAACCAGCCAGGCCGACACCGATCAGTGCGGTCAGGGCGAGGCGTTTCATCATGCAGGCTCCTGGCATTTCGGGCACAGGTGCTTGTCGCCAGCGGTTTTCCAGCCGAGCTCGGCGATGCGCGCAGTGGCGGCGGGTTTCTCGGCGGTTTTGCCGAGTTTGGCATCCACGGCGAATTCGAAACTCAGCTCTTTCGCGCAGCTGTCGCAGTTGACCTGCCAGGTGTGAATGGCCAGTTCGCCAAACACCGGGCCTGTGGTCATTGCGGTCCATTGGCCTGGCGGATTGATCAAGTGGCGGACCGTGTCGACGGTCAGGCGCATGGACAAATCCTTGCTGCCTTTGAGGGTGACCAACAGGGCATCGCCGATGCGGATCGAGCCACCGTTACCGGTCACCTGATAGCGGCCCGGAACGAGGGCGCGGCATTCGGTGAGGGTGTGTTGCGGGTTCATCAGGGTGTAGCGGAAATCGTGTTCGACCATGGGTCCTCCAAATATGCGCGACATGCTAGCACGGGCTCGATTGCAGAATGATGCACGCGTGCGACCTTCGATCCGGTTCAAATGCGCCGACAGTCATGGCACACTGCCGGCCCCCGAATCTGAAGGAACGGAACATGGCGCTGATCGAATGTTATGAATGCAAGCGGAGCATCAGTTCCGAAGCGCTGGTGTGCATTCACTGCGGCGCGCCGATGGCCGAACATGTCGCCATGCAGGCGCAATCGACGGCGGCACCGGTGCAAGCCGCGACGATTTCCTTCGGCAGCCTGCCACGCAACAACGCAGTGCCCGAGGCGGTTGTGCCGCCAGTGTCCGAGCCTTTACCCAAAGTGATGCCGGCAGCGGCGGGGCGTCGCCGTCGTCAGCAGGCTGCGGAACAGGCGCGCCAGGAACAACAACCGCTCAACGCCGATGGCAGTCGCCCGGTGGAGGGCTGGCTGAAAATCATGGTGTTTCTGTTGCCAGCGTTTTTCGTCTGGTTCCTGCTGCGCAACGGCCATTCGAGCAAGCAGCGCCTGCTCGGTTTTGGCTGGCTGGGCTTGCTGATCCTGGCGTCTTCGCTGTCCAAGTAAAACGGTTCAACCCTCGACCTGGTTCTGCGGCGCACCTGCCGCCCAGGTCGCGATGTTGTGCAGGGTGGTCGCGGCAATCGCGCCCAGTGCTTCGCGGGTCAGAAACGCCTGATGCGCGGTGATGATCACGTTGGGAAACGTCAGCAGACGCGCCAACACATCGTCCTGCAACGGCAGGTCGGAGCGATCCTCGAAAAACAGCTGCGCCTCTTCCTCGTAAACATCCAGCCCCAGATACCCGAGTTGACCGTCCTTGAGCGCGTCGATCAGCGCCGGCGTGTCCACCAGCCCGCCACGCCCGGTGTTGATCAGCATCGCCCCCGCCTGCATGTGCGCCAGTGAATCGCGATTGATCAGGTGCTTGCTCTGCTCGTTGAGCGGGCAATGCAGGCTGATGATCCGCGACTGCGCGAGCAACTCCGGCAGGCTCAGATAACGTGCGCCCAACGCCAGCACCTCGGGATTGGGATACGGATCGTAGGCCAGCAATTCACAGCCGAAGCCGTGCATGATTTTCGCGAACGTTGCACCGATCTGTCCGGTGCCGACGATGCCGACGGTCTTGCCGACCAGATCGAAACCGGTCAGGCCATGCAGGCTGAAATCGCCTTCGCGGGTGCGGTTGTAGGCACGGTGCAAGCGACGATTGAGGGCGAGGATCAGCGCCACCGCATGTTCGGCCACGGCATGCGGCGAGTAGGCCGGCACACGCACGACGGCCAGGCCGAGGCGTTTCGCCGCCGGCAGGTCGACATGGTTGTAACCGGCCGAACGCAGGGCAATCAGCCGCGTACCGCCAGCCGCGAGGCGTTCGAGCACCGGGGCGCTGAGGTCGTCATTGATGAACGCGCAGACCACCTCGTGCTGCTCGGCCAGCGCCGCCGTATCGAGGCTCAGTCGCGCAGCTTGAAAATGCAATTCGAGCCCGGCCGGGCAGTCGGCGCCGAGAAAGCTGTCGCGATCGTAGGTCTGACTGCTGAAAAAGATTGTGCGCATGAATCCTCCTGGAACATCGACGCGGGCCGCAATGGCCCGCGACAACTGTAGCGCTTTGCGCGTGCAGCGCCTTGCCGTGGATCAGGCGCTGATGCGCGCCTGCGCTGCGAGTCGATTGATCGAGCGCTCCAGTTCATCCAGCGCGGCGGCGGCTTTCGGATCGTCCTGCTTGAGCAGGGTTTCGCTGCGCTGGCAGGCGGCGCGCAGTTGCGGCACGCCGCAATAACGGGTCGCGCCGTGCAAGCGGTGCACGCGTTCAAGCAGGGCATTCTGGTCGTGGCTGTCACGCGCGGCGCGAATCGCTTCGCGGTCGGCTTCCAGCGAGGCCAGCAGCATGGCGAGCATGTCTGCCGCCAGATCCGCTTTGCCCGCCGCCAGGCGCAAGCCTTCTTCGTGATCGAGCACCGGCAGTTCCTGCTGACTCGCCGCGCTGTCGCCGTTGCGCTCCGGCGCCTGATTGCGCAGGGCCAGCCCGGTCCACTTCAACACCACCTGCGCCAGTTGCCGCTCGCTGATCGGTTTGGTCAGATAGTCGTCCATGCCGCTTTGCAGCAGCGCGCGTTTTTCGTTGGCCATGGCGTGGGCAGTGAGGGCGACGATCGGCAGCGGCGTGCAATGCCGCTCGCTTTCCCACTGGCGAATGGTTTCAGTGGTCTGGCGACCGTCCATGCCCGGCATCTGCACGTCCATCAGCACCAGATCGAAAGATTCGCTCTGCACGGCTTTGACGGCCGCGTAACCGCTTTCGACCGCGAGCACCCGGGCGCCCATGTCTTCGAGCAGGGTCTGCACCAGCAACAGATTGGCCGGGTTGTCGTCGACACACAGGACGCGCGGCGCACGGCTGGACAGCGGCTCGCCCGGTTCGCTGCGGGTCTGGCGCGGATTGACCAGATCGGACAACGCCCGGCGCAGCTTGCGCGTACACGCCGGTTTGGCTTGCAGCTGGCTGTGCGGGTTGGGCACCGACAGATGAAACAGCGTCTGTTCGGTGGTCGGGCACAGCACCAAAACTTTGCAGCCCAGGTGTTCGAGGTCCCAGATGTGCTGGTTCAAGCGTTCCGGGAGCATGTCGTTGCTGGTGATGCCGATCACCGCCAGATCGATCGCCTGATCGGTCTGATGCGCGCCGGTAACGCCATTGCTCAGGCTCTCCAAAGTATTGAACGGCGTAACTTGCAGTCCGCAGTCTTCCAGCTGATGTTGCAAGGCCTGACGCGCCAGTTCGTGATTTTCCAGTACCGCCACGCGGCGTCCGAGTAATGGCGCAGCGGGCAGGTCTTCGGCGTCGTCGCGAGTCTTGGGCAGGCTCAGGCTGATCCAGAATTCCGAACCTTCGCCCGGGGTGCTGTCGACGCCGATCTCGCCGCCCATCTGCTCGATCAGGCGCTTGGAAATCACCAGCCCCAGGCCGGTGCCGCCGGGTTGGCGCGACAGCGAATTGTCGGCCTGACTGAAAGCCTGAAACAGCGCGCGCACATCCTGATTCGACAGGCCGATGCCGGTGTCCTGAATGCTGATGCGCAGTTGCACGCTGTCTTCGTGTTCGTCTTCGAGCATCGCCCGGGCGACGATGGTGCCTTCGCGGGTGAACTTGATCGCGTTGCTGACCAGATTGGTGAGGATCTGCTTCAGGCGCAGCGGATCGCCGACCAGCGACAGCGGCGTGTCGCGATAGACCAGACTGACCAGCTCAAGCTGCTTGGCGTGCGCGGCCGGGGCGAGAATGGTCAGGGTGTCTTGCAGCAGGTCGCGCAGGTTGAACGGAATGTGATCGAGCACCAGTTTGCCGGCCTCGATCTTCGAGAAGTCGAGAATCTCGTTGATGATTCCCAACAGGCTGTCGGCAGACTTTTCGATGGTGCCCAGATAGTCGAGCTGGCGCGGGGTCAGTTCGCTTTTCTGCAACAGGTGAGTGAAACCGAGAATGCCGTTGAGCGGCGTGCGGATCTCGTGGCTCATGTTGGCGAGGAATTCGGATTTGATCCGGCTGGCTTCCAACGCTTCTTTGCGCGCCAGGTCCAGTTCGATGTTCTGGATCTCGATGGTTTCCAGGTTCTGCCGCACGTCCTCGGTGGCCTGATCGACGCTGTGCTGCAATTCTTCGCGAGCATTCTGCAGGGTGCCGGCCATGCGGTTGATGCCCGAGGCCAGTTCGTCCAGCTCCTGGCTGCCGAGGGGCGGCAAGCGGGTTTCCAGATGACCGTCCTTGAGTTGCGCGACTGCCTGTTTGATCTGGCTCAGCGGACGGTTGATGGTGCGGCCCATGCGCAACGCGAGGAGGGCGGCGCCGGCAAGTCCGGCGGCGATCAGCAGCAGGCTGGCGAACAGGCTGCGATAGCCGCGCAGCAACATGCCGTTGTGCGACAGCTCCAGCTCGACCCAGCCGAGCAGGCGTTCGGATTCTTCGGGAATGATTTCACCGGCGAGGTTGCGGTGCTTGCCGAACACCGGCATCAGGTAGCGCGTCGCGTCATTGCCGCTGCGTCGTTGCAACAGCGCGCTGTCGCCGCTTGGTGCCTGATTGAGCATGGTCGGGCCGGCGTGGGCCAGTGGCGAGCGGTCCGCCGCGAGGAAGGTCACCGCGCGCACGTCGGGTTGTTCAAGGGACTGGGTGGCGATGCGTTCAAGCAGATCGGCGTCGCCGTGACCCATCGCCGGCGCCACCAGCGGCGCCAGTTGCTCGGCGATCATTTCGCCGCGCTGCATCAATTGGCTGTGCAGGTCGGTCTGCTGCGTCCAGGTGAAATAGCCACCTAGCACCAGCGCCATCAGGCTGGTCGGCAACAAGGTCAGCAACAGCACGCGACCTTTGATTCCCAGTTTCTTGAGCACGCCTATCTCCCGCATCCCGCTGATCTGTTGACACATGCGTGCATCCGGCACGCGACATGGGCGCAGTGTAGCGATTTGCAGGCGGGCAATCTTGCGGAAAATGCAGCGCCGCCGACGCACTCGTTCGTCCGACAGGCCAAGCTTGTGTTGCCCGCTGTCGGACAATCTTGAATAATCCGCCAACTGAGAATTACTTGCAGATACTCATGACTCCTGTTTCCGTTGGCCAGCCACGCATCCTTTCCATTGAAGACGATCCGGTCCTCGGCGCGTATGTGCACGAGCATCTGGGCCGCAGCGGTTTTCAGGTGACCTGGTGCCAGAACGGCCAGGAAGGTCTGAACATCGCCCAGCGCCAGCCTTTCGATGTAGTGCTGATGGATATTCTGCTGCCGGGGCTCGATGGTCTGCAGTTGTTGACGCAATTGCGGCAGAGCCATTCGACGCCGGTGTTACTGATGTCGGCGCTGGGTGCCGAGGCCGACCGCATCAGCGGTTTCCGCCTCGGTGCCGATGACTATCTGCCCAAGCCGTTCAGCATGGCCGAGCTGCATGTGCGCATCGAAGCGATCCTGCGCCGCGTGGCCCTGGATCGGCGCCCGCCTGCGGTTACCGCTGCGGTGGTCAGCGGCACCCTGCGTTTCGATGACGAACACTGCGACGTGTTCTTCGGCGAGCAAGCGGCCGGGTTGACCCGCAGCGAATTCCGTCTGCTGGAAACCCTGCACCGCAACAACGAGGAGGTGCTGAGCAAAGCCTTCCTTTATCAGCATGTCCTGCAACGCGGCTTTGCGGCGCATGACCGCAGCCTCGACATGCACATCAGCCAGATCCGTCGCAAACTCAAAGCCATCGGTTACACCGAGCGTGAAGTGCGCACGGTGTGGGGCAAGGGCTATGTCTTGAGTGGCGCCGATGAAACTGTCTGAGCTGCCGGGGCGGCATTCGCTGTTCTGGAAACTGGCGTGCCTGCTGGTGGCGTTCTGTCTGCTGATGATCTGGTTGAGCTGGTCGTGGGGCCGCTACATGGAGGAGCGCAATCAGTTCCTCTCCAGTGACGCGCGCAACACCCTCGGCCGTTATGCCGCGCAAGCCGAACAGGCGTGGCAGCGCGGCGGGCGCAATGGCGTCGATGACTGGTTGCAGAGCATGGAATTGCGCGAGGCCAGTTGGGTCGGGGTGATCGGCGCTGATTTGCAGTCGCTGAGCAGCCAGCCGTTGAACGCCGCAGAGGTGCAGCACCTGACCTTCCTGCGCGGCCTCGACTGGCCGATCCACAAGAAGGGCCGACCTTGGCTGCGGGTGCCGTTCCCGCAGGATCCGGCCGCCGGCATTCTGGTCATCGAGTTGCCTGAGCGCTTTGTTCCGGGCAAGTACCGGGTGTTCTGGCGGGTGATCACCAACGGCGTGATTCCCGGGCTGTTCACCCTGTTGCTCTGTGTCGGCCTGTATCGCCTGCTGGTGGTGCCGCTGAACAACCTGCGCGAACAGGCCAACGCCTGGCGCGCCGACCAGTTGAATGTGCGCCTGTCGAGCGGCATCACCCAGCGCCCGGATGAACTCGGTGAACTGGCGCGGGCCTTCGATTCCATGTCCGAGCGCCTGCAAACCACCGTCGCCTTGCAGCAGCAGTTATTGCGCGACTTGTCCCACGAACTGCGCACGCCGCTGAGCCGTCTGCGTGTGGCCAGCGAAAGCGAACAGGGCTTGCCGCAATTGCGCGAGCGCATCGGCCGCGAAGTCGACGGCATGCAGCGGCTGGTCGAAGACACCCTGCAACTGGCCTGGCTCGACACCGACCGCTCGCCGTTACCAAATGAAGCGATCCAGATTCAGGCACTGTGGGAAATGCTCACCGACAACGCCTGTTATGAAAGCGGCTGGCCGAGCCTGCAATTGCAATGCTCGGTCGAAGCTTCGTGTTGGGTGCGCGGCAACCTCAATACCCTCGCGCAAGCGCTGGAAAACATCCTGCGCAACGCCATTCGTCACTCGCCCGAGGGCGGCATCGTGCGTCTCGATGCACGGCGTGATGGCGAGTATTGGCATTTGTGGCTGGAGGATCAGGGCGGCGGCGTGGCTGACGAAGATCTGCAGCGGATCTTTTCGCCGTTCATTCGATTGGACGGATCGAGACCCGGGGATGGTGGCTTTGGCTTGGGTTTGAGCATTGCGCGTAATGCGGTGCAGCGCCAGGGCGGGTTGCTCTGGGCGGAAAATACCGGGGCGGGGCTGCGGTTGAATTTGTGCTTGTTGGCGGATGATGGTGTTGCGCCGACTGACGCTATCGCTGGCAAGCCAGCTCCCACAGGGAGTTTCTGCCAAACACAAATCGTGTGAGACTCGGTCTCTGTGGGAGCTGGCTTGCCAGCGATGAGGCCATCCGCATCGCTGCAGATGAAGTCTGGCGAACTTAAATGTCTCACCACTGGTGAGACTTTTGTGCCTTATTCCCATAAACCATAAGCACCGCACTTTGCGTGATATGGCCTGCGCGGGTTTGCCGGTATGATAGGCGCCCCCGCACGTCTGGATTGCGAATACGCCATGACCCTGCAGTACCCAACCATCGCCGATTGCGTCGGCAACACGCCGCTGGTGCGTTTGCAGCGCCTGCCCGGCGCCACCAGCAACACCCTTTTGCTCAAGCTCGAAGGGAACAACCCGGCGGGTTCGGTCAAGGACCGCCCGGCGTTGTCGATGATCACTCGCGCCGAGTTGCGCGGGCAGATCAATCCCGGCGATACGCTGATCGAGGCGACCTCCGGCAACACCGGCATCGCGCTGGCGATGGCCGCTGCGATCAAGGGTTACAAGATGATCCTGATCATGCCGGACAACTCCAGCGCCGAGCGCAAAGCGGCGATGACCGCTTACGGTGCCGAGCTTATCCTGGTGACTCAGGAAGAGGGTATGGAAGGCGCCCGCGATCTGGCCCAGCGTATGGAAGCCGAAGGCCGTGGCAAGGTGCTCGACCAGTTCGCCAATGGCGACAACCCGGAAGCGCACTACACCACCACCGGTCCGGAAATCTGGCGTCAGACCCAGGGCAGCATCACCCATTTCGTCAGTTCGATGGGCACCACCGGCACCATCATGGGCGTGTCGCGCTACCTCAAAGAACAGAGCGACAGCGTACAGATCGTCGGCCTGCAACCGATGGAAGGCTCGGCCATTCCCGGCATCCGCCGCTGGCCGCAGGAATACCTGCCGAAGATTTACCAGGCTGACCGCGTCGATCGCATCGTCGATATGGCGCAAAGCGAAGCCGAAGACGTGACCCGTCGTCTGGCCCGCGAAGAAGGCATCTTCTGCGGCGTGTCCTCGGGCGGTGCGGTGGCAGCGATGCTGCGCCTGTCCAAAGAAGTTGAAAACGCGGTGATCGTTGCGATCATCTGCGACCGTGGCGACCGTTATCTGTCGACCGGCATTTTCGACGCGCCCAACTGATGGCAAAGCACGAACGAGGCCTGCGCTTCCAGCCCACCGGCGGCAGCAAGGCGCCACAGATCCCGACCGGCAAAAAGCAGCGCTTGAGTATCGAGCGCCTGGCCAATGACGGTCGCGGCATCGCGTTTTTCGAAGGCAAAACCTGGTTCGTCCTCGGCGCCCTTGCCGGTGAAGAGGTCGAAGCACGGGTGCTCGGCGCCCACGGCAAAGTGGTCGAGGCGCGTACCGAGCGCGTGTTCACGGCCAGCGACGTGCGGCGCCCGGCAGCATGCCCACACTTCGGCCGCTGTGGCGGTTGCAGCGTTCAGCACTTGCCCCACGCTGAACAACTCGCCCTGAAACAGCGCATGCTCGCCGAGCAATTGTCGCGGGTGGCCGGTGTCGAACCGGAAGAGTGGGCGGCGCCGCTGACCGGCCCGGAATTCGGTTACCGTCGGCGCGCGCGCATCGCCGTGCGCTGGGACATGAAGGCAAAAAAACTCGAAGTGGGTTTCCGCGCTGCCGGCAGTCAGGACATCGTCGCGATCAGCGAATGCCCGGTGCTGGTACAGCCTTTGCAACCGATCATGACCCGCTTGCCAGAGATGCTGCGGCGCTTGAGCAAACCGCAGGCGCTGGGCCATGTCGAGTTGTTCAGCGGCTCATCTCTGGCGCTATTGCTGCGGCACATGGCGCCGTTGTCCGAAGCGGATCTGAGCATTCTCAAGGATTTCTGCCAGTTCCATGAAGCGCAGTTGTGGCTGCATGGCGAAGGTGAACCGCAACCGGTCGAAGCCGGTCAGAGCCTCGGCTATCGCCTGGAACAGTGGGATCTCGAGCTGGCGTACCGGCCGGGTGACTTCGTTCAGGTCAACGCCGGGGTCAACGAAGCGATGATCGCTCAGGCTCTGGACTGGCTTAAACCGACGGCTGAAGAACGCGTGCTCGACCTGTTTTGCGGGTTGGGAAATTTTGCGCTACCGCTGGCCAAAAGCGTCCGTGAAGTGGTGGCGGTGGAGGGTGTGCAGACCATGGTCGAGCGTGCCGCTGCAAATGCCATCAGTAACAATTTGCATAACACAAAGTTTTTTCAAGCCGATTTATCCCAGCCTTTGAGCGATGCCCAGTGGATCGGAAACGGCTTTTCTGCGGTACTCTTGGACCCACCGCGTGACGGTGCTTTCGAGGTGGTGCGCAAGCTCGCGACCCTGGGTGCCAAACGGTTGGTATATGTGTCGTGCAATCCGGCCACGCTGGCGCGCGACACGCAGGAATTGATCAAGCAGGGCTACCGGTTAAAACGTGCCGGGATTCTCGATATGTTTCCTCAGACGGCACATGTCGAGGCCATGGCGTTATTTGAAGCGAGCCAGGACGGCTCGTCTGAATCCGTCTGATCTGTCCGCGCAGCGCTCGCCTGAGCCCCGCGAGCGCGAACGGACACTGAGGATCAGCGATTTGACGCATTGAATCTGCGTCGTAGGGAAGGTAAAGCAGCATGGTACAGGTGAGAGCACACCAGCCGATCAACACCGACGGCAGTATCAATCTCGAGGCCTGGCTCGATCACGCGGTCAGTGTCGATCTGGCACTGGATCGCGAGGCCTTGAAAGAAGCCTGCGAGTTCGCTCGCGAGGCCGAACAGCAGTCCAATGCGAAGAAGAATCTGTGGGCCGAAGGCTCCGGCAGTTTCAGCACTGGCCTTGAGATCGCCGAGATCCTCGCCGACCTCAAGCTCGACCAGGATTCGCTGGTCGCCGCCGTTTTGTATCGCGGCGTGCGCGAAGGCCAGATCGAGCTGGCGGCCATCGGCCAGCGCTTCGGTCCGGTGGTGGCCAAGCTGATCGACGGCGTGCAGCGCATGGCGGCCATCAGCGCCAGTCTCAGCCCACGGCAATCGATGGTCATGGGCACCCAAGGGCAGGTCGAGAACCTGCGCAAGATGCTCGTGGCCATGGTCGATGACGTGCGCGTTGCGCTGATCAAACTGGCCGAACGCACCTGCGCCATCCGTGCGGTGAAAACCGCTGACGATGAAAAGCGCAACCGCGTCGCTCGCGAAGTCTTCGACATCTATGCGCCACTGGCGCATCGCCTCGGCATCGGTCACATCAAATGGGAACTGGAGGACTTGTCCTTCCGTTATCTGGAACCCGATCAATACAAACAGATCGCCAAGTTGCTCCACGAGCGGCGGCTGGATCGCGAGCGCTTCATCAGCGACGTGATGACCCAGCTCAAGGACGAACTGCAGGCCACTGGTGTCGATGCCGACATCAGCGGCCGGGCGAAACACATCTACTCGATCTGGCGCAAAATGCAGCGCAAGGGTCTGGAATTCAGCCAGATCTATGACGTTCGCGCCGTGCGCGTGCTGGTGCCGGAAATGCGCGACTGCTACACCGCGCTCGGTATCGTCCACACCCTGTGGCGGCACATCCCGAAAGAATTCGACGACTACATCGCCAACCCGAAAGAGAACGGCTACCGCTCGCTGCACACGGCGGTGATCGGCCCGGAGGGCAAGGTCCTCGAGGTGCAGATCCGCACCCACTCCATGCACGAAGAAGCCGAACTCGGCGTCTGCGCGCACTGGCGCTACAAGGGCACCGACGTCAAATCCGGCTCGAACCATTACGAAGAGAAAATTTCCTGGCTGCGTCAGGTGCTCGAATGGCATGAAGAGCTGGGCGATATCGGCGGTCTGGCCGAACAGTTGCGCGTCGACATCGAGCCTGATCGGGTTTACATCTTCACTCCCGACGGACACGCCATCGACTTGCCGAAAGGCGCGACGCCGCTGGATTTCGCCTATCGGGTGCACACCGAAATCGGCCACAACTGCCGGGGCGCGAAGATCAACGGGCGTATCGTGCCGTTGAACTACAGCCTGCAGACCGGCGAGCAGGTCGAGATCATCACCAGCAAGCACGGCACGCCGAGCCGCGACTGGCTGAACCCGAACCTCGGTTACGTCACCACCTCGCGCGCGCGGGCGAAGATCGTTCACTGGTTCAAGCTGCAGGCTCGCGATCAGAACGTTGCGGCCGGTAAAACCCTGATCGAGCGCGAACTCAATCGCCTCGGCCTGCCGGCGGTGGATTTCGACAAGCTGGCCGAAAAGGCCAACATGAAAACCGCCGAAGACATGTTCGCCGCCCTCGGTGCCGGCGACCTGCGTCAGGCGCATCTGGTCAACCTTGCGCAGCAATTGGTCGAACCGGAGCGCGGCAACGAGCAACTGGAGCTGATCCCGCGCAAGGCCACCGGTTACAAGCCGGGCAAGCGCGGCGATATCCAGATCCAGGGCGTCGGCAACCTGATGACGCAAATGGCCGGTTGCTGCCAGCCACTGCCGGGCGATGCGATTGTCGGTTACATCACCCAGGGCCGTGGTGTGAGTATTCACCGCCAGGACTGCGCCTCGGTGCTGCAACTGGGCGGGCGCGAGCCGGAGCGGATCATCCAGGTCAGCTGGGGGCCGGTGCCGGTGCTCACCTATCCGGTGGACATCATCATCCGCGCCTACGACCGTTCCGGGCTGCTGCGTGACGTCTCGCAGGTGCTGCTCAACGAGCGCATCAACGTGCTGGCGGTCAACACCCGCTCGAACAAGGAAGACAACACCGCGCTGATGTCGCTGACCATCGAGATCCCCGGTCTGGATGCGCTGGGGCGGCTGCTGGGGCGGATTTCGCAATTGCCGAACATCATCGAAACGCGGCGTAACCGTACCCCGTGATGCAATTGATTGTTCCCTGTGGGAGCGAGCCTGCTCGCGAAGAGGGCGTGTCAGTCGACATCTTTGTTGCAGACACAGCGCTTTCGCGAGAAGGCTCGCTCCCACAATGGTTTTGTGGTGAGACAGAAAAATGATGTACAGCCTCGAAGACCTGCTCCATCTGATGTCCCGTCTGCGCGATCCGCAGTTCGGTTGTCCGTGGGACATCAAGCAAACCTACGCGACCATCGTCCCACACACCCTCGAAGAAGCCTATGAAGTGGCCGATGCCATCGAGCGTGGCGATCTCGACCATTTGCAAGGCGAGTTGGGCGATCTGTTGTTTCAGGTGGTGTATTACAGCCAGTTGGCCAAGGAAGAAGGGCGGTTCGAATTTGCCGGGGTGATCGACAGCATCACGCGTAAACTGATCCGCCGTCATCCGCATGTGTTCCCGACGGGCGACCTGTACGCGCCGCTCGACGTGCCGCGCTTGAGCGAAGAGCAGGTCAAGCAGCGCTGGGAAGAGATCAAGGCCGAAGAGCGTGCCGAGAAAGCCTCGGCGCCCGAGCAGTTGTCCTTGCTCGACGACGTGCCGGCCACCTTGCCGGCACTGTCGCGCTCAGCCAAGTTGCAGAAGCGCGCCGGGCAGGTCGGTTTTGACTGGCCGGACGCTTTGCCGGTGCTCGACAAGGTGCGCGAAGAGCTCGATGAAGTGCTCGAAGCCATGTCCGAAAACGATCCGGTGGCGGTGGCCGACGAGATCGGCGATCTGCTGTTTTCCGTGGTCAATCTGGCCCGGCATCTGAAGGTCGATCCGGAAACCGCCTTGCGCGGCGCCAACGGCAAGTTTGAAAGACGTTTCCGTTTTATCGAACAGGCATTGCGCGACACCCACCGTCCCATGGAAGATTGCACCCTCGAAGAGTTGGACGCCCTGTGGGGCGAAGCCAAACGCCAGGAAAAGAATGAGCCCAGCTGCGGCTGAGCCGTTGCCCAAGTGAGTAAGCATTGATGAGCCTTTCCCTTCGCGACCAGTTGCTCAAAGCAGGCCTGGTCAACCAAAAGCAGGCCAAGCAGGTCAGCAAAGACAAGCAGAAGCAACAGCGCCTGGCCCACAAAGGCCAGGCCGAGCTGGACGATTCGCAGCAGCGCGCCGCCCAGGAAGCCATGGCCGAGAAGGTCAAGCGCGACCAGGAACTGAACCGTCAGCAGCAGGAGAAAGCCGAGGCCAAGGCCCGCGCCGCGCAGGTCAAGCAGTTGATCGAAGTCTCGCGTCTGCCCAAGCTGACCACCGAGGACTACTACAACTTCGTCGACGACAAGAAGGTCAAGCGCATCTCGGTCAACACGCTGATGCGCAACAAGCTCAGCAGCGGTTCGTTGGCGATCGTGCACCACAACGGCGGCTATGAAGTGATCCCCCGTGAAGCGGCGCTGAAGATCCAGGAGCGCGACCCGCAGCGCATCGTCCAGCTCAACGTGCAGACTGAGGAGGTCAACGCTGAGGACGATCCGTACGCGGCGTACCAGATCCCTGATGATCTGATGTGGTAAATCCACGGCTGTAAAAACGACGAACCCCGCTCATGGCGGGGTTTGTCGTTTTCAAATGCTGTGTTGTTTCAGGCGGACTTCAGTTCTCTTTGCTGTTCCTGCACTTCCAGTTCAGCCTTGTAGTTGTGGGCATCGATCTCGTTGTGGAACATGCCGACCAGCAAGTCTTGTTGATGCACATCCCAGATACGGATGCCGGCGGCCAGGCCTTCGTGGGACATGTGTGAATCGTCGCGTTCAGTTACTTTTACAGTCATCTGCTAGCTCCAGATCTCAAGTTACTGCACCAAGGCGTGTGCAGGACTCTGTTATAGGATTTGTTAGTCAGCTAAGTAAACTGCCAATTGGCGCAAGGTGTTGTTGCGAATTTCGCAACAAAGCTGCAGGCCGCGTAAACCGCGACATTCGGTCGCAGGCTAGTAAGTTTCATGACAGAAGTTTCATCTCCAGAACACCCTGAAACCCTGTGGGAGCTGGCTTGCCAGCGATGACGTCGGCACAGCAAACATCTCCGTTGCCTGACACTCCGCTATCGCTGGCAAGCCAGCTCCCACAGAGATCAGCGGTGTCCTAGCTAATTTTCAGGCAAAAAAAACGCCCCGAACCAGTCGGGGCGTTTTCAGGTGTGGCTCAGCAGCGGGGAATTACTTGCCTTCCCAGCGCTTCAGTACCAGCGTGGCGTTGGTGCCGCCGAAGCCGAAGCTGTTGCTCATCACGGTGTTGATGGTGGCGTTCTCGCGGGTCTTGGTCAGCACCGGCAGATCGGCCACTTCCGGGTCGAGCTCGTCGATGTTGGCGGAGCCGGCAATGAAGTTGCCTTCCATCATCAGCATGCAGTAGATCGCTTCGTGCACGCCGGCGGCGCCCAGGGAGTGACCGGACAGGCTCTTGGTCGAGCTGATCGCTGGAGCCTTGTCGCCGAACACTTCACGCACACCTTTCATTTCCGCAACGTCGCCGACCGGAGTCGAAGTGCCGTGGGTGTTCAGGTAGTCGATCGGGGTGTCGACGGTGGACAGCGCCTGCTGCATGCAGCGGATCGCGCCTTCGCCGCTTGGGGCAACCATGTCGTAGCCGTCGGACGTTGCGCCGTAGCCAACGATCTCGGCGTAGATCTTCGCGCCACGGGCCAGAGCATGTTCCAGCTCTTCAACGACAACCATGCCGCCGCCGCCAGCGATGACGAAACCGTCGCGGTCCTTGTCGTAGGCGCGGGAAGCTTGTTCCGGGGTGTCGTTGCGCTTGCTGGACAGGGCGCCCATCGCGTCGAACAGGAACGACTGGCTCCAGTGCTCTTCTTCACCGCCACCGGCGAAGACGATGTCCTGCTTGCCCATCTGGATCTGTTCCATGGCGGTACCGATGCAGTGAGCACTGGTGGCGCAGGCAGAAGCGATGGAGTAGTTCAGGCCCTTGATCTTGAATGGCGTGGCCAGGCAAGCGGAAACGGTGCTGCTCATGGTCCGCGTTACACGGTATGGGCCAACGCGCTTCACGCCTTTCTCGCGGAGGATGTCCAGCGCTTCCATCTGGTTCAGCGTGGAAGCACCACCGGAACCAGCGATCAGGCCGGTGCGCGGGTTGGACACCTGCTCTTCGGTCAGGCCGGAGTCAGTGATGGCGTCTTTCATGGCCAGGTAGGCGTAAGCCGCTGCATGACCGACGAAGCGATAGATCTTGCGATCGATCAGCTCTTCAAGGTTGAGGTCGATGGAGCCGGAAACCTGGCTACGCAGACCCATTTCAGCATATTCCGGGTTGAACCGGATGCCAGGGCGGCTTGCACGCAGGTTAGCGGAGACGGTCTCTTTGTCATTGCCCAGGCACGAAACGATGCCCAGACCAGTGATAACGACGCGGCGCATGCGAATAACCCTTAGAAGTTGTCAGTGGAGGTGAACACGCCGACGCGCAGGCCTTCGGCGGTGTAGATTTCGCGTCCGTCGACACTGACCGAACCATCGGCGATGGCCATGTTCAGCTTGCCCTTGAGGACGCGTTTGATATGAATGTTGTAAGTGACTTTCTTGGCGGTCGGCAGCACCTGACCGAAGAATTTCACCTCGCCCGAACCCAGCGCACGGCCGCGGCCCGGCAGGCCTTGCCAGCCCAGGAAGAAACCGACCAGTTGCCACATGGCATCCAGACCCAGGCAGCCCGGCATCACCGGATCGCCTTCGAAATGGCAGGCGAAGAACCACAGGTCAGGGTTGATATCCAGCTCGGCGACCAATTCACCTTTGCCGTACTTGCCGCCTTCTTCGCTGATATGGGTGATGCGATCCACCATCAGCATGTTCGGGGCGGGCAGTTGCGCGTTACCTGGGCCGAACAGCTCACCGCGACTGCAGCGCAGCAGGTCTTCCCGAGTAAAGGCGTTTTGTTTGGTCATGCGAGCTCCTCAATAATCCCATGCGGCAGGTGGGGCAGATCTTCCCGACCGTTCAAGGCATTCATGCCTCGAACCGGCAGCCTACTCATAGACTATTGCGTTGTGGTGAAAGTCACAGCACCAAGGACATGAATGTACACTTGTGCACTGAAATTTTTAATCAAGCCCCTTTTGGGGCTCGTTCGGGTGCCTAAGACTGCCGCACTTTCGCTTTTCACGCCAGTCGCAGATGGTCGAAAGACCCACACTACGACACCCAGCGCTGCAAAATCTGCTGCAGGTCATTGCGTTTGAACGGCTTGGCCAGGTAATCGTTCATCCCCGCTGCCAGACAGGTTTCGCGATCGCCCTGCAAGGCGTTGGCGGTCAGCGCGATGATCGGCACATCGCGGCGTCCGGGGAGGGCGCGGATCTGCCGCGTGGCCTCGTAGCCGTCGATGATCGGCAGCCGGCAGTCCATCAAAATCACTTCGAACTCGCTGCCCTCGGCACTGCGCACCGCTTGCGCGCCATCGGTCGCCACGCTGACGGCAAAGCCGAGGCTGCGCAGCATCGCTTCGATCACGGTCTGGTTGACCGGGTTGTCTTCGACCAGCAACACATGGCGTCCTTCACCCTGACCACTACCGTTCGGCGCTCGCGGCGCGGCCAGCGCTGGCATTGCCTGCTTATATAGCGCCAATGGAATTTCCAGAGTGAATACCGAACCGCGTCCTTCCTCACTCTGCGCGCGCAACGTACCGCCCATGCGTTCGGCCAGCGTCCGCGCGATCGGCAGACCAAGCCCGGTGCCACCGTAACGACGGGAGATCGAACTGTCGGCCTGCTGGAAGGCATTGAACATCAGCTCCAGGCTCTGCGATGAAATGCCGATGCCGCTGTCACGCACCGAGCAGGTGAACCACAGCAGTTCATGGTCCAGCGATTGCCATTGCGCCTCGATGCTGACCCGGCCCTGCTCGGTGAACTTCAAGGCATTGCCAACCAGGTTGACCAGAATCTGCCGGATCCGCGTCGGATCGCCCTGCACCTGCAAGCCGCGCATGTCGTCGGGAATGCGCAGATTCAGTGCCAGGCCTCGCTGCACCGCGCTGTGCTGGAACGATTGCGCGCAGGCGCCGATCAGCTCGGCGAGATTGAACGGGATGTGCTCCAGCTCCAGCTCCGAACGCTCGATTCGCGAGAAGTCGAGAATGTCATTGATGACCTTGAGCAAGTGCTCGGTCGACTCCGAAGCAAGCGCGGCGTATTCGACCTGCTCCTCGGTCATCTCGGTGGTTTCAAGCAACTGCAACATGCCCAGCACGCCGTTCATGGGCGTGCGCAGTTCATGGCTCATCATCGCCAGAAAGTCGGATTTGGCGTTGTTGGCCTTCTCCGCTTCTTCGCGGGTCTGGATCAGTTGCGCCATCGCTTGCTGCTGTTCGCGACTGGCCTGCTCCAGCGCCTGAGCAAGGTTGTTGATGTGCTGCGACAGTGCGCCCAGTTCGGTGTCGTCGACAATCGGCAGCGGGGTTTTGTAGTCGCCTTCCTGAATCGCCTTGACCGCATCGCCAATATCACGGATCGGCTGCGACAGACTGCCGGCCAGACGACGGGCGACGACGAAGGTGAAGAGCAGAGCGAACAGCGCGAGAACCCCGGCTTTGAACAGGATCTCCTGCTGGCGCTGACTGAAAGCGTCATTGGACAGCCCGACGATCACTCGCCCGAGATAATCCTCGCCGGCGGCGCTGTTGCTGACTTTGCCGTCCTGGAAGAAATCGTTGTGCAAGGCGATTCGTTGCAAACGCACTGGTGCCTGGAACACTTCGACCTGGTGCGGGCGGCTGTGGCTATCGGCCGGTTGTTCGACGTACACCAGGATCCGGTTGGCGCTGTCCTGCACTTCGAGAAAGCGCACGTTGGGCGTGGCGAGTGTCGCCTTGAGCAGGCTTTCCAGCACTTCGTTGTTGCCGGAGATCACCCCGTATTCCGTGGCAGGCGCCAGTTGGTTGGCAATCAACTGGCCAGTGTGGTTCAGCTCCTGACGCAAATCCTGAATGCGCACGAAGGTAAAGAAACTGATCAACAGCAACGTCAGCAGCAGCGCCGGGCCGAGGCTGATCAGCTGCGTGCGGGTGTTGATGTCCCAACGGCGGCGGAAATTCATGGGCGGCGCTCTCCTTCGGCCAAGGCACTGGCGACAGATGCTTCATTCAACGGTTCGATGCCTAAGGAACGAGCCACCTGCGCATTACTTGAGACTTTGAAACGAGCGGGGTAAAGCGTTCGCGGCCATGCGCTGGTGGGCTGATCGAGCAAATGATCGAGAATCGCCAGCCAGTCGCTCTGGTCGCTGTAGGTACTGGCGAGGCTGCCAGCGCGAACGAATGCAATGTTGGGGCCGATCAGCGCAACCTGCCGCGAGTAGCTGCTGAGCAAAAGGTTTTTCGCCGTTTGCGAGTTGTACAGATCGGGGTCATCGAGGCCGAGCAAGACGTCGCTGCTTTTCAGCACCGCTTGCAGCGGACGGCTGTCGTGAATGTTGTCCCAGCGCTGACTGACAATCTCCAGGTTCAATGGCCGCGCAGCCACGCGCAATTCGTCGAGCAGGAACTCGCCGTGTTCATCGAACAGCACACCGACCCGCCGGGCCTGCGGCAAGATCCGCCGGATCAGTTGCAATTGCCGGCTCAGCGGTGGGTCGCTCCAGAGCAGACTCAGGCGCGCCGGTTGGGCATCGGCGAAACGCTGGCGCGCCTGCAAGCGGCTGATGCGCAACACCAGCGTCGATGGGCCTTGTGAGTCTTGCAGGCGCCAGTCGAGGCTGGGCAGGTCGAGCAGAATCAAGCGCAGACTGGCCGGTAATTTGCCCGGTGCCGGCAAACTGGCCAGCGGCTGGAACCGCACATTGTCGGTCGGGCGCAGTTCACTCAGTGCTTGCACGAAGGCCTGCACGCCGGGGCTTTCCTCGGCGCCGGTCAACAAAATATCCGCCGCTTGCACCGCGACCCCGTGCAGCCACGCGGTCAAGAACAGGCAGAGCCCCGCCAGCCAGTGGCCAAGGGTTGGCGTCTTCCGTGACGGGCCGTTGCGCATCCTAGAACTCCAGCTCGGCACTGAAATACATTACCCGGCGTTCATCGTAATTATTGTCGACGAAGGTATTCGGCTGATGATCGAGGCGCTGTTGCAGCACGCCGGCCAATTGCAGCTGAGCTTTGCCAATGGCGATGCGTTTGGCGATGCGCGTGTCGAAGCGTTCGAAGCGATAGCCGTTGAGCGCGTTGTCACCGTAATAGAAGAGGGCGCTGTTCCAGCCATGCCCCCAGTTGCGCAGCCAACCGGCGGAACCGCTGTTGCGCGAGGTCAACTGCTGATCCAGCGGATTGCTCGCCTCGGCGTCGACGAAGGCGTAGGTCAAACGCAAACGGTCGGCGCTATTGAGGCGCCAGTCGAGTTGCGTTTCGGTGCCGCGAAAGCGCGAGCTGTTGGCATTGCTGGCGATGTACTGATTGTTGCGCAGCGGCTCGCTGATCATCCCAGTGATTTCGTCGTAGAACAGCTTCACGTCGACGGCCAGTCCGAGCTCGGCGAAGTAGCCGTTGTAGCCCAATTCCCGCGAGCGCATGTGTTCCTGATCGAGATCGCCGGGGCCGCGGGTCTTGACGAAATAACGCGCCGACGACTGGCCATAGGCCGAGGGTCGCAGGTTGCTGACCTGATAGCTCCAGTTGACGTTGTTTTCGAACATGTCCGGCGAACGGATTGCCTCCGAGTACACCGCGCGCAGGCCGTGACGCGGGTTGATCAGGTAGTTGACCGCGAAGCGCGGGGTCAGCGAACTGCCGATCAGTTGCGTGTCTTCGAACATCGCACCGCCCTGCACCAGCCAGTGCTCGGTAGCGCGCCATTCCAGTTGGCCGAAGGCGCGCCAGGTGGTGTCGTCGAGGGTGCCGTTGAAGTAGGTTTCGGAATCGGCGCGGTCGTAGCGGTAATTCAGGCCGCTGACCAGACGCAGGCTGTCTGCCAGGCTGAGGGTGTCCTGCAGTTCGAGGTCGTAACGCGACTCGCGGGCGCTCTGGTCGATATCGCCGCACAAGGTCTGGCTGGCGCCGTTGCGCCATTGCTCAAACACTTGATTGGCCAGCGCCATTTCCTGCGGCGTGCCGGGCGCAGCGCCGGGGCCGGTGAACTGAGTGATGTTGCGCGCCAGCCGTTCGGTGTAATTCGGGTTGAGCTGCCACAGCTGCGTCAGTTCAGGGCTGAACGACACTTCGGCATCGCAGGCGCGCCAGACCTGCTGGCGATCCCAGTGCTGCGCCGAACCTTGCACATAGAGGCTGTGTTCGGGATTGATGTCGAGGTTCCAGCGCACCGAACCGGCGTAATCCTTGGCCACCACGTCGGAATTGTTCCCGGCGTCGGTAATCCCAGAGAACACCGGGCGGTAGGTATAAGGCCGCTGATTGCTGCCGTCTTTGGCGTTGAGCTGCCAGTCGAGGCTTTGATCTTCATTGAGATCATGGCTGACCGCCAAGCTCAGACGGTTCAAGCGCCGACTGTCGCGATAATCGGCGCCGTTGCGGTCGCTGTCGAAACCGTCGTCTTCCTGGCCGGACAGCGACAGGCGCAGATCGCCGCCATCCCAACCAGTGCCCTGGCTGGCATAAAAGTCGTTGATGCCACGCTGGCCACGGGTGATTTTCAAGCGCGTGCCGTGGCTGTCGGCCGGGTGGCGAGTGATGATGTTGATCACTGCCATCAACGCATTGGCGCCGTAGCTGACGGTGTTCGGACCGCGAAACACCTCGATCCGGTCAATGTCTTCCATCGCTACCGGGATATCGCTCCAGTCCACCGTCGCCAGCCCGGCGCGATACACCGAACGGCCATCGATCAACACCTGCATGCGCCGCGCTTCGCTGGCGTTGGTGCCGTGGTAATTCACCGCTGGCTGATTGCCGTTGATGCTGCCAACCATCATCCCCGGTACCAGTCGCAGCAATTCGCTGATGTCGCGGGCGCCGCTGGCGCTGATCAATTCGCTGTCGAGAACGGTCATGCTCCCCGGTACTTCGGCCGGGGTCTGCTTCAGGCGCGTGGCCGTAAGCACCGGCGGCAGCGTCTGGCTGTCGACGAACAGATCGTCCGCCAGCACCAGCGGGCTGAACATCAGCGCGAGTAACAGGGGCGAGCGCGGGGAAGGAGGGCCAGAAAACACGACACAGCCTGCAGAGAGAAGAATTGGCGCGCATGTTAACCGAGGGCTGCGACTTTTCCAGTGACGTTGCAGGCATTTTCCTAGGTTTTATCGGTCTTCTTCCTACAAATGTCGGTAATTGTTGCTGGGGCTGGCCGCCACCGGGTCGCCCCGTATAATGCCCGGCATCGCCACTGGTATGGATTAACGGATTGAATATGACTGAACAGCGCCCGATCGCGGTCCTGGGAGGCGGAAGTTTTGGTACCGCCGTGGCCAATCTGCTGGCCGAGAACGGCCATCAAGTCCTTCAGTGGATGCGTGACCCCGAGCAGGCCGAGGCCATCCGGGTCAACCGCGAAAACCCGCGTTACCTCAAAGGCATCAAGATTCTCCCGGGGGTGACCGCTGTCACCGACCTGCAGGCCACTCTCGATGCCTGCGATCTGTGCTTTGTCGCGCTGCCATCCAGCGCCTTGCGCACGGTACTCGCCGCCCACGCCGAGCGCTTGAGCGGCAAGATGCTGGTCAGCCTGACCAAAGGCATCGAAGCGCAGACCTTCAAGCTGATGAGCCAGATTCTCGAAGAGATCGCCCCGCAGGCGCGGATCGGCGTGTTGTCCGGGCCGAACCTGGCGCGGGAAATCGCCGAGCACGCGCTGACCGCCACGGTGGTCGCCAGCGAAGACGAAGAACTGTGCAAAGCGGTGCAAGCCGCCCTGCACGGGCGCACCTTCCGCGTTTACGCCAGCGCCGACCGTTTCGGTGTCGAGCTGGGCGGTGCGTTGAAAAACGTTTACGCGATCATCGCCGGCATGGCGGTGGCGCTGGAGATGGGCGAGAACACCAAGAGCATGCTGATCACTCGCGCCTTGGCGGAGATGACCCGCTTCGCCGTGAATCAGGGCGCCAACCCGATGACCTTCCTTGGTCTGGCCGGGGTTGGCGATCTGATCGTCACCTGTTCATCGCCCAAGAGCCGCAACTACCAGGTCGGCTTCGCCCTCGGTCAGGGCTTGAGCCTTGACGAAGCGGTGTCGCGTCTCGGCGAGGTCGCCGAAGGGGTCAACACCCTCAAGGTGCTCAAGGCCAAGTCCCAGGAAGTCGGCGTGTACATGCCGCTGGTCGCCGGGCTGCACGCGATCCTGTTCGAAGGACGCACGCTGGAGCAGGTGATCGGTCTACTGATGCGTGCCGAGCCGAAAACCGACGTCGACTTTATTTCCACCAGCGGTTTCAACTGATTCAGCTGTTACACGGACAGGAAGCAAGCCATGAGCGATCCGAAAAGCGAAACCCAGTACGAATCCATCCTCCTGCGGGTGTTGTGGATGATCGTTTATCTGCTGGTCTGGCAAGTCGCGCAATTCATCCTCGGCGCGGTGGTATTGGTGCAACTGATCTACCGCCTGATCTACGGCGCACCGAGCGCCAGCCTGATGAATTTCGGCGACAGCCTCAGCCAGTTCCTCGCGCAGATCGGCCGCTTCGGCACGTTTCACAGTGACCAGAAGCCCTGGCCGTTCGCCGACTGGCCGGCGCCGCGCACCCCGGAAGGTGAAGCGCCGCACACCGTCGCCCCGGCCGCGCATCCGGTGCGCGATGAGGAGCCCAAACTATGAAACTGTGGGTATTGCGTCATGGTGAGGCGGTGCCTCACTCGAAGATCGATTCCGAGCGCGAGTTGACCGAGCATGGTCGTAAAGAAGTCCTGAGCAGCGCCGCGCATCTCATGGGCCAGCCGCTGACGGCGATTTACGCCAGCCCTTATCTGCGCGCGCAGCAAACCGCGCAGATCGTGCGCGACGCATTGGGTTTCGAGCCGGAGATTCGCACGGTCGAGTGGCTGACGCCGGATAGCGATCCGGACAAGGTCGCCGAGCAATTGGTGTCCGTCAGTAATGTTTTGCTGGTCAGCCACAACCCGTTGGTGGGCAACCTGCTCAGCTATCTGCAGCACGGCGCCGGACATCCGCCGGAGCGGGTGAGTACGGCGGGGCTGGCGGAGCTTGAGCACAGCGAGCTGCTGATTGGCTCGATGAAGCTCAACAGCCTCAAGCACCCTTAACGCCATATCCCTGTGGGAGCGAGCCTGCTCGCGAAGGCGGCGTGTCATTCACCCTTTTTGGGGCTGACATACTGCATTCGCGAGCAGGCTCGCTCCCACATTGATTTCTGCCAACCCATGAAATTATTTGTTTGAAAATTCCAACCAAGCACTTGCTTGGTTGACTACGCTTGCTCCAGACCAAAAAAACAGGAGCGAGTCGCATGTCTGCCGCCTTCCGTTTGCCGCTGGACGTGTTCTACGAACGGGAAGCCCGGCACCCGCGCCAGCGCTTTCTTGTGCAGCCCATCGGCGGCGGTCAGGTCGAAACGCTGACGTGGGCCGATGTCGGCCATCAGGCCCGCTGCGCGGCGCACTGGTTACGGGCGCGGGAGTTGCCGCCCGGCAGCCATATCGCCCTGATCTCGAAGAACTGCGCGCACTGGATCATCGCCGACCTGGCGATCTGGATGGCCGGGCATGTGTCCGTGCCGCTGTACCCCAATCTCACCGCCGAGTCCGTGGCGCAGGTGCTGACTCACTCGGAAAGTGCGCTGGCGTTCATCGGCAAACTGGATGACTGGGCGGGCATGTCGCAAGGTGTGCCGGCGGGCCTGCCGACCATCAGCCTGCCGCTGCATCCGCCCGGCGAGTTCGATTACAGCTGGGCGGACCTGCAGAGCTGTTCGCCAATCCAGGACGATCCACGTCCCGCCGCCGAGCAATTGGCGACGATCATTTACACCTCCGGCACCACCGGCCTGCCCAAAGGCGTGATGCACAGTTTCGCCAATCTTGGTTTCGCCACCAGTCGCGGCACGCAGCTGTTCGGGCTCAACGAGAACGATCGGCTGCTGTCGTATCTGCCGCTGTGCCACGTTGCCGAGCGCATGTTTGTCGAATTGGCCTCGATCTATACCGGACAGACAGTGTTCTTCGCCGAAAGCCTCGAGACTTTCATCACCGATCTGCAGCGCGCGCGGCCGACGGCAATGTTTGGCGTGCCGCGTATCTGGACCAAATTCCAGATGGGTGTGTATAGCAAGTTCCCGGCGCAGCGTCTGGATTTCCTTCTCGGGCTGCCCTTCATTGGCAAGCGGGTCGGCCACAAAGTGCTGGCCGGGCTCGGCCTGGATGCCTTGCGCGTGGCGTTGTCCGGTGCCGCGCCGGTACCGCAGACCTTGCTCGCCTGGTATCAGAAACTCGGCCTCGATGTGCTGGAGGTGTACGGCATGACCGAGGGCTGCGGCTATTCGCATATCTGTCTGCCGGGGCGATACAAACAGGGCTGGATCGGCCAGCCGTGCCCGGAAGTCGAGGTGCGCATCGATGAGTCCGGCGAAGTGCAGGTGCGCAGCCAGGCCAACATGCTCGGCTATTTCAAGGAACCGCAGAAAACTGCCGAGACGCTGACTGCCGACGGCTTTCTGCGCACCGGCGACAAGGGCGAGCAGGACAGCGAAGGGCGCCTGCGCCTGACCGGGCGACTCAAGGAAATCTTCAAGACCAGCAAGGGCAAATACGTCGCGCCGGCGCCGATCGAAAACCGTCTGGCCGTGCATTCACGCATCGAACAAGTATGCGTGGTGGGCGATGGCCTGAGTGCACCGCTGGGGTTGTGCGTGCTGTCGGCGGTCAATCAGCAAGAGCCTCGTGCCAGCCTGCACGCCAGCCTGGAAAAATTGCTGCAGGAGGTCAACGCCGCCCTCGACAAGCACGAACGCCTGCACCGACTGGTAGTGGTCAAGGACAGTTGGGCGGTGGACAACGGCTTCCTCACGCCGACCCTGAAAATCAAACGCAACGTCATCGAAGACCGCTACGGCGCGCGTTTCGAAGAATGGAGCGCGCGCAGCGAGGCAGTGCTGTGGCAGGATTGAGCGTCGATTACAACAAAAAAGGAAGTCTGCGATGAGCTTGTGGCGTACTACTCCCGACATTGAACAGTTGAACGCAATCCAGAAGAACACCATTGGCGAAGTGCTGGATATTCGCTTCGAAGCCTTCGACGAACAGTCGCTGACCGCGAGCATGGTCATCGACCATCGCACCCACCAGCCTTACGGTCTGCTGCATGGCGGCGCATCGGTGGTGCTGGCGGAAACCGTCGGCTCGATGGCCAGTTATCTGTGCATCGATGCCAGCAAATTCTATTGCGTCGGCCTGGAGATCAACGCCAACCACTTGCGCGGCTTGCGTAGCGGAAGGGTGACGGCGGTGGCCACGCCAATTCATATCGGCCGCACCACGCATGTCTGGGACATCCGTTTGACCAGCGACGAAGGCAAGGCCAGTTGCGTGTCGCGCCTGACCATGGCGGTGGTGCCGCTGGGGGAACAGCCGCCGCTGCGTTGACAGGTTGTAGATCAAAAGATCGCAGCCTTCGGTGTTGTGGTCTTTTGCTTGCGAAGCGTCTCCACCACCATTTCTGGCAGTTATGGACATTGCTGCGGCGCCGGCTCTTGCGGACAATCAACGCCACGTTTCCCGCCCATGGATTTCCCCGCATGTCGCAACCGATTTTTTTCGCCCACGCCAACGGTTTCCCCTCGGGGACCTATGGCAAGTTGTTTGCGGCGCTGGCGCCGGAGTATCGGGTCGCGCATCTGGAGCAGCATGCCCATGACCCGCGTTTTCCGGCGGACGACAATTGGTACAACCTCGTCGACGAACTGATCCATCACCTGGAGCAGCAAGAGCAGCCGGTGTGGGGCGTCGGCCATTCCTTTGGCGGTCTGCTGCACTTGCACGCGGCGTTGCGCTGTCCCGAGCTGTATCGCGGCGTGGTGATGCTCGACTCGCCGGTGCTGACCCGCACCGATCAGTGGGTGATTCGCGCGGCCAAGCGCTTTGGTTTCATCGACCGGCTGACTCCCGCCGGGCGCACCCTCGGGCGGCGTGAAGAATTCGCCGATCTCGACAGTGCACGCAGTTACTTTTCCGGCAAAACCCTGTTTCGCGGCTTCGATCCGGAATGCTTCGATGCCTACCTGCAACACGGTTTGCATCAGGTCGACGACAAGCTGCGTCTGCGTTTTGACCCGGCCACCGAAATCAGCATTTATCGCGGCGTGCCGCACACCAGTCCCGGGCGCACCCGGCAGTTGCAGGTGCCGCTGGCCATCGTGCGCGGGCACAAGAGCCGGGTGGTCATGCGCCATCACACACGTTTCGTCTCGCGCCTGCCCCAGGGCGAGGCGCTGAGCATGCCCGGCGGGCACATGTTTCCGCTGGAGCGCCCGCAGGACACGGCGCGATTGCTCAAGAGCCTGTTCATGCGTTGGGAACAGCGGCAGAACAAGGATTGCGCATGAGCCCGACCTGCGAAGAAGTGCGCCTGAACCTGCCGCATATCGAGTTGGCCGCTCATCTGTTCGGCCCCGAGGACGGCTTGCCGGTGATCGCGTTGCACGGCTGGCTCGACAACGCCAATAGCTTCGCCCGGCTGGCGCCCAAGCTTGATGGCTTGCGCATCGTCGCGCTGGACATGGCCGGCCACGGTCATTCCGCTCATCGACCAAGCGGCGCCGGTTATGCGCTGTGGGACTACGCCCATGATGTACTGCAAGTCGCCGAGCAGATGGGCTGGAAGCGTTTCGGCCTGCTCGGGCATTCGATGGGCGCGATTGTCTCGATGGTGCTGGCCGGTTCGCTGCCCGAGCGCATCAGCCATCTGGCGCTGATCGACGGCGTGATTCCTCCGACAGACAAGGGCGAAAGCGCTGCCGAGCGCATGGGCATGGCCTTACAGGCGCAACTCGATCTGCGCGAAAAGCGCAAACCGGTCTACACCACCCTCGAGCGTGCCATCGAGGCGCGGATGAAAGGCCTGGTGGCGGTCAGTCGCGAAGCCGCTGAACTGTTGGCCCAGCGCGGGTTGATGCCGGTGCCCGGCGGTTACACCTGGCGCACCGACAATCGCCTGACCCTGCCATCGCCGCTGCGCCTGACTGAAGAACAGGCGATGGCGTTTGCCTCGCGCGTCAGTTGCCCGGCGCATCTGGTGGTCGCGGCGGATGGCATGTTGGCCAGGCATCCTGAGTTGCTGGAGCGTCTACCCTTCAGCTACGAACAGTTGCCGGGCGGGCATCATTTGCACCTGAATGACGAGGCTGGCGCAGGTCTTGTAGCAGACTGTTTCAATCGCTTCTTCGCCATGCCTTGACTTGCAGCGGGCAACTGCCGAGGCTGGGCGGGTTGAAATGGGAGACAAACTCGATGGATTTCTATACCGCTGCGACCCCGACCCGCCCAGCCATGACCGTCCGGTGAGGCTGACTATGCGGTCACTCAGTCTCTTCGCGCTGTGCTGCTTCAGCTCCTTGTCCTTCGCTGCCGATGTGCCGGGCAGCCAGGATCTGCAAATCGTGCCGCGTCTGGCCGATGCTCAGATCGTCGACTATCGCCCGGCGGCCGAGCTGGAGCGCATCTACCCGCTGGGCTCGATCCGCAAGATCAGCGGCCAGTTGCGGTTCGACGGTCAGGTCACCGCCCGCGGCCAGACCACCTCGGTGACCTACGAGTTGCCGCCTGAACATTCCGCCACCGAAGCCTTTACCGCCGCCCGCGAAGCCCTGCAACAGCAGGATGCCGAATTGCTGTTCTGGTGCCAGGCCCGCGATTGCGGCGAAAGCAGCCTGTGGGCCAACGAGGTCTTCGGCAACGCCAAGCTGTATGGCTCTGACGAGCAACAGGCTTATCTGTTGTTGAGGCTGGCGGCGCCAAAGGACAACACGCTGGTGGCGCTTTACAGCATCACTCGCGGCAATCGCAAAGCCTATCTGCATGTCGAGCAATTCGAGGCTGCGGCGCCGTTGGGCGAATTGCTGCCGACCTCGGCGACCCTGCTGCGTCAGTTGAAAAGCACCGGCGAGCTGGATTTTCCGAAACTGGTCGATGAACCGGATGCCACCTGGTTGCGCCTGATTTCCCGTGGTCTGAATCTCGACACGACCTTGCGGGTTACGGTTTCCGGGCCCAAGGCCGAAGCCTGGCGCCAGGCGCTGATCAATCAGGGCGTACGGGCGGCACGTCTGGAAGCCGGCAATCTCGAAGGCTCGGGCCTGCGCATCGACTTGTTGCGATAAGCTGTGCCGGGCGAGCACGCACACAGTGTTCGCCTACTCTTTCGCTGACTGACTTTGCCGGGACTTCCCATGCTCAATAACGATCGCCTGCTGGTGCAGATTCTGCTGCTGGTGTTGTTTGGTGCCAGCCTTTGGGTGATGGCGCCGTTCTGGTCGGCGCTGTTCTGGGGAGCGGTGCTGGCGTTTGCCAGTTGGCCGCTGATGCGTTTGCTCACGCGCTGGCTCAATGGCCGCGAATCGCTGGCCGCGTTGATCCTGACACTGGGCTGGATGTTGCTGGTGGCGGCGCCACTGGTGTGGCTGGGTTTCAACCTCGCCGATCATGTGCGTGATGCCACGGCATTCATCAAGGATGTGCAGGTCGACGGGTTGCCGGAAGCACCGACCTGGCTTGGCAGCGTGCCTTTGGTTGGTGAGCGGCTGGTGTCGATGTGGGACAGCATCGATCAACAGGGCGCGGCGTTGATGGTCTCGATCAAGCCGTATCTGGGGCAGGTCGGCAACTGGTTGCTGGCACGCAGCGCGCAGATCGGCGGGGGGATTCTCGAGCTGACGCTGAGTCTGGTGTTCGTGTTCTTTTTCTACCGTGACGGGCCGCGACTGGCGGCGTTTGTGCACAGTCTGCTGCAGCGCTTGATTGGTGATCGTGCCGGCTATTACATCGAGCTTGTCGCCGGTACGGTGCAGCGGGTGGTCAACGGTGTGATTGGTACAGCGGCGGCGCAGGCAGTGCTGGCGTTGATCGGCTTTTTCATTGCCGGGGTTCCCGGGGCGCTGGTGCTGGGGATCGTCACGTTTCTGCTGAGTCTGATTCCGATGGGGCCACCGCTGGTGTGGGTGCCGGCCACGGCGTGGTTGGCGTGGAAGGGCGAGTACGGGATGGCGGTGTTTCTCGGGATCTGGGGGACGTTCATCATCAGTGGCGTGGACAACGTGCTCAAGCCGTATCTGATCAGCCGTGGCGGTAATCTGCCGTTGGTGATTGTGTTGCTCGGGGTGTTTGGCGGGTTGATTGCGTTTGGCTTTATCGGGTTGTTTATTGGGCCTACGTTGTTGGCTGTGGCTTATAGTCTTTTGACGGATTGGAGTAAGAGTCAGGCTCGGGTCTAGGGGGGGCTTGGCGGCCTTTGGGCCGACCATGCTTGGGTTTGTTTGAAGTGAATATCCGAATGTTTCGCTGCGGCGGCTGGCGGTTCCGCCCTTACGGCGGGTCACCTTTTTCAAACGCCAAAAAGGTAACCCAAAAGGCTTGCTCCTGCGTTCGGCCCTCGCAGGCTCGGGTTCCTTCGCTGCGGGATCGATCTGGGCGCAGCGGCTCCGGTTTGCTTCGCTGCACCTACACTCGCTGTGTACGACTGCGTCGTACGGTCGCTGCGCTCCCACGCCCGGATCAATCCCTCCGCTCAGCCTTCCGACGTCGCCGGTGGATCAAGATCAAAAGCAGTACTCGAGCTTGCGCTCATTGTTGAGTGGGGCGGCTTCGCCGCGGGCAGCTGCGCTGCTTTGCTTTTGATTTTGATTTTGTGGGAGCGAGCCTGCTCGCGAAGGCGGCCTGACAGCCGACCCATCTCTCTCTGAAATTACTCGATCCCTGTGGGAGCTGGCTTGCCAGCGATAGCGCCCTCACATCCAGCCAATATCTACCGAATACAATCAGTTTCATTGTGGGAGCGAGCCTGCTCGCGAAGGCGGCCTGGCAGCCACCCATATCTCTCTGAAACCACTCGATCCCTGTGGGAGCTGGCTTGCCAGCGATAGCGCCCTCACATCCAACCAATATCTGCCGAATACACTCAGTTTTATTGTGGGAGCGAGCCTGCTTGCGAAGGCGGCCTGGCAGCCACCCATATCTCTCTGAAACCACTCGATCCCTGTGGGAGCTGGCTTGCCAGCGATAGCGCCCTCACATCCAGCCAATATCTGCCGAATACACTCAGTTTCATTGTGGGAGCGAGCCTGCTCGCGAAGGCGGCCTGACAGCCAACCCATCTCTCTCTGAAATCACTCGATCCCTGTGGGAGCTGGCTTGCCAGCGATAGCGCCCTCACATCCAGCCAATATCTACCGAATACAATCAGTTTCATTGTGGGAGCGAGCCTGCTCGCGAAGGCGGCCTGACAGCCGACCCATCTCTCTCTGAAATCACTCGATCCCTGTGGGAGCTGGCTTGCCAGCGATAGCGCCCTCACATCCAGCCAATATCTACCGAATACAATCAGTTTCATTGTGGGAGCGAGCCTGCTCGCGAAGAGGCCGATACATTCAACAGATGTATTGAATCATCAGACGCTCTCGCGAGCAGCCTCGCTCCCTCTTCAAGTCGGCTGAGTCTCAGCCCCGTGGCAAGCGGACAACGGCGGTCAGCCCGCCACCCGGCGTTTCTTCCAGATCCAACTGCCCACCCAGCCGCTGCGCGGCTTCGCGGGCGATGGTCATGCCCAGCCCTACGCCGCCGGAGTTGCGATTACGCGATCCCTCCAGTCGATAGAACGGCTCAAAAACCGCTTCCCGCTGTTCTTCAGCAATACCCGGTCCGTGATCAATCACCCGAATTAGCAGTTCTTCGCGCTGTTCCAGCAGTTCAATCCGTGCCTGTCCGGCGTAACGCAGCGCGTTGTCCAGCAGGTTGTTGATGCACGAACGCAGCGCCATCGGTTGCACTGGCAAAGGCGCGCAGTGGCCGCTGGCCTGTACATCGGCGCCCTGGTCCTGGGCGTTCTCGCACAGCGATTCGACCAGCGCCTGCACGTCCAGCAACTGCAAGGCTTCGCTGGTGCGTTGTTCGTGCAGATAGGTGAGGGTGGCGTCGAGCATGCCGATCATGTCGTCGAGATCCTGGCGCATCTGGCTTTGCAGTTTGTCGTCGCTGATGTTTTCCAGGCGCAGTTTCAGGCGTGACAGTGGCGTGCGCAGGTCGTGGGAGACGGCGCCGAGCATGCGCGCGCGTTGCTGGACCTGTTCGCGGATACGCCGTTGCATGAGGTTGAAGGTGTGCGCCGCTTGCCGGGCTTCGCGCGGGCCGGATTCGTCGAGGGGGTCGCTGTCGAGGTCTTCGCTCAGGCGCTCGGCGGCGTCGCTCAGGCGCTGGATCGGCCGGGTGAGCAGTTTGGCGCCGTACCAGGCGGCGATCATCAGCGTGATGAATTGAAAGGTCAGCGGCACCACCGGGCCACCGAACCAGGGGCGCGCTTGTCTCGGTGGATAAGCGGCGTCGCGCATGGGCGGTTGGCCGTTGATGTTCGCTGAGAACTCGGGCGGTGGTGGGGGCGGAGGAGGGCCGTAGAGCCTGAACCAGGCGAAGGCCAGCAGGTGCGCCAGGACAATCGCCGCGAACAGCACCCCGAACAGGCGACCGAACAGGGTGTCGAAGCGCGCCTTCATCAGCCGATGTCCCGCGCGTCGAACAGGTAACCCTCGCCGCGCACGGTCTTGATCAGTTGCGGGGCTTTCGGGTCGTCGCCGAGTTTTTGCCGCAGGCGCGAGACCAGCAGGTCGATGCTGCGGTCGAAGGCTTCGATCGAGCGACCGCGAGCGGCGTCAAGCAGTTGTTCGCGGCTGAGCACGCGGCGCGGGCGTTCGATGAAGACCCAGAGCAGGCGGAATTCGGCGTTGGACAAGGGCACTACCAGGCCGTTGTCGGCGACCACTTGGCGCAGGACGCTGTTGAGGCGCCAGTTGTCGAAGCGAATGTTGGCGCGCTGGTCAGTGCGGTCGTCGCGCACGCGGCGCAGGATGGTCTGGATGCGGGCGACCAGTTCGCGTGGTTCGAACGGTTTGGCCATGTAATCGTCGGCGCCCAGTTCCAGGCCGATGATGCGGTCGGTGGGTTCGCAGCGGGCGGTGAGCATCAGGATCGGGATGTCCGATTCGGCGCGCAGCCAGCGACACAGCGACAGGCCGTCTTCGCCGGGCAGCATCAGGTCGAGGACGATGACGTCGAAATGTTCGCCCTGCAGCGCCTGGCGCATCGCCGCGCCGTCGGTGACGCCGCTGGCGTGAATGTTGAAACGGGCGAGGTAATCGATCATCAGCTCGCGGATCGGCACGTCATCGTCGACGATCAGCGCGCGGATGCTCCAGCGCTTGTCGTCTTTGCTTTCATCCGTCACGGTTGTCGGGGCGTTGGGCATGGGGCTGTTCACTACCAGGGGTGGTTTCAGCATAGGCGTCCGGCCGGGGGGCGGGAAGTGCTGTTGTAAGGACGTGTTGCGCCGGGCGAGGCTAACCCGAATGCTTGTTGCGGGCGTGTCGGTTGTGTATCGGAGTCGACACAATAGCCGCGCCGGCTAAGCTGATAACCGCCAGCGCGACGATTTACCGATCATCGGGTGCCGCGCCGCCGCCGGTTCCGCTACAATGCGCGCCGTTTTCGACCAGCCTGAGAGCCCATCCATGTCCGCCTGCCAGACTCCTATCATCGTCGCCCTGGATTTCCCCACCCGTGACGCCGCACTGAAGCTGGCCGACCAGTTGGACCCGAAACTGTGCCGGGTCAAAGTGGGCAAGGAACTGTTCACCAGTTGCGCGGCGGAAATCGTCGGCACCCTGCGTGACAAGGGTTTTGAAGTGTTTCTGGATCTCAAATTCCACGACATCCCCAACACCACTGCGATGGCTGTGAAAGCCGCTGCCGAGATGGGTGTGTGGATGGTCAACGTGCACTGCTCGGGCGGTCTGCGCATGATGGCCGCCTGCCGTGAAGAGCTGGACAAGCGCAGTGGTCCGCAACCGTTGTTGATTGGTGTGACCGTGCTGACCAGCATGGAGCGCGAGGATCTGGCCGGTATCGGTCTGGATATCGAGCCGCAGGAACAAGTGCTGCGTCTGGCGGCACTGGCCGAGAAGGCCGGGATGGACGGTCTGGTGTGTTCGGCGCTGGAAGCGTCGGCGCTGAAAGCCGCGCACCCGTCGCTGCAACTGGTGACCCCGGGGATTCGCCCGGCGGGCAGCGCGCAGGATGATCAACGGCGCATTCTGACCCCGCGTCAGGCGCTGGATGCCGGTTCCGATTACCTGGTAATCGGCCGTCCGATCAGCCAGGCGGCAGATCCGGCGCAGGCGTTGGCCGCAGTCGTAGCCGAAATTTCCTAAAGCTTATTGAAGATCCAACTGTGGGAGCGAGCCTGCTCGCGAAGAGGGAGTGTCAGTCGGCATCATTATCGACTGATCCACCGCTTTCGCGAGCAGGCTCGCTCCCACATTGGTTTCAGGCTGGCCTTAAACCTTCAGAACCAACTTGCCAAAGTTCTCGCCGTTGAACAGTTTCATCAGCGTCTCGGGGAACGTCTCCAGCCCATCAACCACATCTTCCTTGCTCTTGAGCTGCCCGTTGGCCATCCAGCCGGCCATCTCCTGCGCGGCGCTGGCGAACTGCGCGGCGTAGTCCATCACCACAAAACCTTCCATGCGCGCGCGATTGACCAGCAGTGACAGGTAATTGGCCGGGCCTTTGACCGCTTCTTTATTGTTGTACTGGCTGATGGCGCCGCAGATCACCACCCGCGCTTTCATGTTCAAGCGGCTCAGCACCGCGTCGAGAATGTCGCCGCCGACGTTATCGAAATACACGTCCACGCCCTTCGGGCATTCGCGCTTCAGACCGGCCACGACGTCTTCGGCCTTGTAATCAATGGCGCCGTCGAAGCCCAATTCGTCGATGAGGAATTTGCACTTGTCGGCCCCGCCGGCAATGCCAACGACGCGGCAGCCTTTGATTTTGGCGATCTGCCCGGCCACGCTGCCCACCGCACCTGCGGCGCCGGACAGCACCACGGTGTCACCGGCTTTCGGTGCGCCTACGTCGAGCAAGGCGAAGTAGGCGGTCATGCCGGTCATGCCCAGTGCAGACAAATAGCGTGGTAATGGCGAGAGTTTCGGGTCGACCTTATAGAAGCCGCGCGGCTCGCCGAGGAAATAATCCTGCACACCCAGAGCGCCGTTGACGTAATCGCCGACGGCAAAGCCGGGATTGTTCGAGGCGATGACTTTTCCCACGCCCAGTGCGCGCATGACCTCACCGAGACCGACCGGCGGGATGTAGGACTTGCCTTCGTTCATCCAGCCGCGCATGGCCGGGTCGAGGGACAGGTATTCGTTTTTCACCAGGATCTGTCCTGCCTGTGGCTCGCCGACCGGTACTTCCTGATAAGTGAAAGTCTCGCGGGTCGCGGCGCCCACCGGGCGTTTGGCGAGCAGGAACTGGCGATTGGTCTGGTTGGTCATGACAGGCACTCGAATGGAATGAAGCCTTGTTGATAGCTCTTCAACGCCGATGTCGCAAGGTTGGCTGATACGGCGAATGCGAGTCGATCCAGTGCAGTGATGGTTACGGGGCGGGTTTTATCACTGCGGCGCATGGGCCTTTAAACAGCGATTGCATAGTGCTGACGCGCTTTCGCTGCCCTTGGCTATGCTGCGACGCCAACATCTTCCAGTTTTTGCGTTCGAGGACATACCCATGAGCATGACGTTTTCCGGGCAGGTGGTTGTAATCACGGGGGCCGCCCACGGCATCGGCCGCGCGACAGCCCTGGCGTTTGCCGCCGAGGGCCTGAAAGTGGTGGTGGCTGACCTGGACGCGGCCGGCGGCGAAGGCACGGTGGCGCTGATTCGTACAGCCGGTGGCGAAGCGTCCTTCGTGCGCTGCGACGTGACATTGGAAAGCGATGTGAAAAATCTGATGGATGAGGTGATCAATACCTACGGTCGTCTCGACTATGCCTTCAACAACGCCGGGATCGAAATCGAGAAAGGCAAACTCGCCGACGGTTCGCTGGACGAATTCGACGCGATCATGGGCGTCAACGTCAAAGGCGTCTGGCTGTGCATGAAGTATCAGTTGCCGCTGTTGTTGGCGCAGGGCGGTGGCGCGATCGTCAACACGGCGTCGGTGGCCGGGCTGGGTGCGGCGCCGAAGATGAGCATCTACGCGGCGTCGAAACATGCGGTGATCGGCCTGACCAAGTCGGCGGCGATCGAATACGCGAAGAAGAAAATCCGCGTCAACGCAGTGTGCCCGGCGGTAATCGACACAGACATGTTCCGCCGCGCCTACGAAGCTGACCCGAAGAAGGGCGAATTCGCCAATGCCATGCACCCGGTCGGACGCATTGGCAAGGTCGAGGAAATCGCCAGCGCGGTGCTGTATCTGTGCAGCGATGGCGCAGCGTTCACCACTGGGCACTCATTGGCGGTGGACGGCGGCGTGACAGCGTTCTGAAAGTTGCCGAAATACAAAGAACCCGCCTGCGTGCGGGTTTTTTTGTACCTCGCGGTCGGTCCCTGTGAATACCGCTAAACAATGTGTATCAAACCGTTAGAACTGGCGCATTTGGCGGCGTTGTCGCACAGCCTCGGCGGCGCGGCTGTGATTTACTGCTGCCAGCAAAACTGACAGGAGTTTGCGAGCTCATGGAACTGAGAATTGACCGACAGGCAATGGTGCCGGTCGTGCAGCAGATCGTCGACGGAATGACTGACTGGATTGTGCAAAGCGGCATCCCGCCGGCCACCCGGTTACCCTCCGTACGGCAAATCGCCCGGGGGAATCTGCTCAGCCAGTCGTGCGTTGTCGAAGCCTGCGAGCGCCTGGTCTCGCAAGGCGTATTGACCACGCGCCAGGGCGCGGGATTCATCGTCGCGGCCTCGCCGGCATTGCGCGAAGCGGACTCGGAATGGGCAGCGTGCGAGGGCCGCCCCGCATGGCGTGATGAGGTGGACGCCGCAACGAGTCGCTTGATTTTGGGGCAAGGAGGCTTGCCGCCGAGTTGGCGTGAGCCCGACGACCTCAGCTACGCGCTGCGCGAGGTGGCACGCACCGACATGGCCAGCCTGTTCAACTACAGCTCGCCACTGGGCCTGCCAGCGCTGCGCGAGCAAATTGCCAAGCGTCTGAAACTGCTGAATATCGACGCCTGCAGTACCCGGCTGATGAGCACCAGCGGTGCCAGTCATGCGCTCGATCTGATCGTGCGCACCCTGTTCAAGGCTGGCGATTGCGTGGTGGTGGAAACGCCCGGTTATGCACCGTTGTTTGACCTGTTGCGTCTGCACGGCGTACAGATGCTCGAAGTTCGTCGTACGCCGAGCGGGCCGGACATCGACATGCTCGAGTCGGTGCTGCGTCAGTTTCGTCCCGGCGCCCTGTTCATCGGCAGTCATCACCACAATCCCACCGGCAGTTGCCTGACGCCTGCGGTGGCCCAGCGTATCGTGCAGTTGAGCAAGACCTACGACCTGCGCGTGATCGAAGATGACGTCTACGCTGATCTGCACACCGGCAACGGTACGCGGTTGGCGGCGCTGGACCATGGCGGCCGGGTCATTTATGTCGGCAGCTTTTCCAAGACACTGAGCAGTTCGTTGCGGATCGGCTTTGTCCTGGCGGACAGCGAGCTGCTGAAGCGCCTGGCGGAGGTCAAGATGATCAGCGGCCTGGGCTGTTCGAGGCTGGCCGAGGCGGTGCTGGCCAGGCTGATGGCGACCGGTGCGTATCGCAAACTGGTGCAGCGTCAGCGCCAGCGCTTGAATGCCGATCGCGCGGCGGCCTTGCAGGCCCTGGAAGATGCCGAGTGGGAAGTGTTCGGCAAGCCGGTTGGCGGGCTGTTCATCTGGGCGCGGGCACGCTTGCGCGACCAGACGTCGGTGCGCAGGCAGGCCCAGCACTGCGGGCTGGAGTTGTCAGCAGCGGACGCCTTCAGTCCCAGCGGTGAGTGCGGTGACTGGCAGCGCATCAATGTGGCCTGTGCCTGCGACCCACGGGCGCGGCAGTTTTTTCGCAATACCTGCGCGGATCGACCTCCAGCATTCTGAAAACGACGCGGGCGTAGCTTTTTGCCATTATTCCGACGCCAGAGTCTTGTGCTGGTTCGAGCCCGTTGCGAATCTTCGGCAACAGACTTAGGCAGGGGACTACGCGCAATGATTTCGGCCGTGCAAGGACGTTTTGCCAACCTCGGTATGGCGAAAAAACTGGGTATCGGATTTGTGCTGGTCTTGTTGCTGACTGCGTTGGTGGCGGCGATCGGCGTCTGGTCGCTGCAAACCATCAGTCTGCGTTTCGACGGCTTGAAGCAGATGTCCGCGCTCAACAGCGGCCTGCTCAAGGTGCGCCTCCTCGAGCAGGAATACGCCCTGCGCGGCAATCCGAAAACCGCCGATGCCTTGCGCGAAGGCGTCGATGGGCTGATCGTTCTTGCCGGCGAGCTCAAGGCACATTCCCCGGCCAATGTGCCGGTGATGAGCGATGTCGAGCAAGCGCTGGGCGCGTATCGCAAGGCCTTCGATGAATTCGTCTCGCTGAGCCAGGCCAAGGACCTCGCGCTGGAGATGGCCAGTTGGTCGGTGTCCAGCGTGGCCAATAACCTCGACGTGTTGCAGAGCGGCCTGGCCGATGATGGCGCCTACACGTTGAAAGACACCGAGGGCAAGGACGGCGCCCAGTTCATCGAACAGGCGAATCAGGTCAGTCAGGTCTCGCGACTGATGCTGCAGGCGATGAACGAAGCGCGGGTGCGGCTGGATCAAAGCCGCAAGGGCGATGCCGACAATGCCGGCCAAGGCAACATCGAGCAGGCCGCGCAAGCGCAGGAGCAGGCCGAGGCGCTGAAAACCACGGTCAAGGACGAGGGATATCTGACGGTGCTCAACGAAGTGTCAGGGCATATCGCCGGATTCAACGAGAAACTGGCTGAATACACCGGTTTGCTGGCGCAAGAAAAAACGGTTTATGACCAACTGCATCAGCGCGCGGCGCAGGTGGTGGACCGGGTCAATCAGGCCTACGTCGCCGAAGATGCTTCGATGCAGGCGGAGCTGAAAAAGAACACGGTATTGATCATTGGCTCTTCGGCGCTGGCCTTGTTGGTCGGATTGCTCGCCGCGTGGGTGATCACGCGCCTGATCGTGGCGCCGCTGCGCAGTGTGATTCGCGTGGCGCAGCAGATTGCTGCGGGTGATCTGACGGCGAAGGTCGAGGTGACGCGCCGCGATGAAATGGGGCAATTGATGTTGGCCATGCAGCAGATGGCTGCCGGTCTCGGATCGATTGTCAGTGGCTTGCAGGCCGGTATCGAGCGCTTGGCCGGTTCCGCGCAATCGCTGTCGGCGGTGACCGAGCAGACCAATCTGGAGGTCAACAGCCAGAAGGAGGAAACCGAGCAGGTCGCCACCGCCATGAACCAGATGACCGCCACGGTACATGACGTCGCGCGCAATGCCGAAGAGGCGGCGCTCGCGGCGCAGACGGCGGATGACAAGGTCGAGAGCGGCCAGCAGGTGGTGCGTCAAAGCATGGCGCGGATCGAGCAGTTGGCGGATTCAGCGACCTCGGCCAGTTCCAGCATCGAGAGCCTCAGCGCCGAAATTCAGAATATCGGCACGGTGCTGGAGGTGATCAAGAGCGTGGCCGAGCAGACCAATCTGTTGGCGCTGAACGCGGCAATCGAAGCCGCGCGGGCCGGGGAGCAGGGCAGGGGGTTTGCGGTGGTGGCCGATGAAGTGCGTGCGCTGGCACGGCGTACGCAGCAATCGACCGAGGAGATCGAACGCTTGGTCAGTGCCCTGCGCGCGGCGGCGCAGTCGTCGGTGCAGCAGATTCGCAGCAGTGGCGAACTGGTGAAGCTGGCGGTCAGTGATGCGTTGCAGACCGAGAGTGCGCTGGGGAGTATTGCCGCGGCGGTGTCGTTGATTCAGCAGATGAATCAGCAGATCGCGGCGGCGGCGGAGGAGCAGAGCTCGGTGGCGGAGGAGATCAACCGCAGTGTTACGCAGATTCGTGCGAGCGCGGATCACTCTTCCGTGGCGATGCGCGGGAATGCGGCTTCGAGTGTTGAGCTGGCGCAGTTGGGCGGCGAGTTGCGCTCGATGGTTGGGCATTTTAGGCTTTGAGCCTTGGCGGCCCTTGGGCCGACCAGGCTCTCGGCTTCGCCGCGTGGGGATGGCCCGGGTTTGCTTTTGCTGTTCTGTGGGAGCTGGCTTGCCAGCGAAGGCGGCCTGACAGCCGACCGATTTTTACCTGAGAACACTACTTCCCAATGTGGGAGCGAGCCTGCTCGCGAAAGCGGTCTTCAATTCACACCTCTTTCAAGTCGCCCACAAAAAAGCCACCAATAACGGTGGCTTCTCTTCCAGCATTCCCGCCTCAGTCGTAAATCACTTTTTTCTTCCAGTCCGCATCGGCTTCGACATCCTTCAAACCGGCGGTCAGTTGGTTTTCTTCACCTTCCACCGGGGCAATCTTGTCCATGACCTGGGCGTTCGCTCGGGCGAGGAGTTTTTCCAGGTATTGCAGTTGCTCCGCGTACATCTGCGGGTCCTGCTGTTTGCGCAGATATTGCACGCCGCGTTCGAAGGCGAGGCGGGCCTGGCCGGGTTGGTTTTGTTGCAGGGACTGTTGGCCGAGGTTGTTGAAGAATTCGATGTGCAGCAGCACGAGGATGTGGCGCACCTCGCGGATCCATTGTTTGGCTTCGTTCGGTGGCAGGAAGCCGTCGTGGGCGGCGCGGGTGATCTGGCCGTGCAGGGCTTCGAGGAGGAAGCGCACGTCTTTGGCTTTGGCTTCGGTCAGGATCGGCGCGGGCGGGTTGTTCACCGGGATCGATTCGCCTTGGGCAACGAGGGCGCTCAGTTCGGTGATGCGGGCCTTGGTGGTTGCGCTGGTCTTTTCCAGATTGAGCAGGCGCTGGCAGACGTTGAGTTCCAGGCGGGTCAGCAGCAACTTGAGCGCCGGGGTCATGAACTGGCCGGGGAAGGTTTCGGTCAGTTCGCCGCAGCGGCGCAGGCGGTCGTTGAGTTCGACTTTGGTGCGGGCCTTCTCCAGTTTGTTGTTTTCCACCACATGGTTCATGTAGCCAATGGCGATCAGAATTGCGATCCCGGCTACGACTAGCAGGGTGATCATGAGTGGTGTCACCGGTAAGACCTCTTTATAGGGTTCGCATGCGAGTGTAGTGGCTGGGCATTTAGGCGCCTAGCGCCGCTCGACGGGTTTGATCGGCTGCTGCAATCTGTATCGGCTGCCAGCGGTATAGATGAATGCTGGCGCTTGATGTGCAGATTGCCATCACTGTGCGGTGGACTATAACGTCTTGGCGAGTGGCGGAATATAGGCGTCAGGTTTCGGACGACGGAAAAGCCCTACGCGGCCCGTAATCCAGGTCGAAGTCATTGATTTAAATAAATTTATATCAGGGGGTTGACGACCCTTCAATCCATCCATAGAATGCGCGCCACTTGCAGCGTAAAGCACACAGCGAAACGCGGCAGGGAGTGAATGTTGTAGTGTGTCCCCTTCGTCTAGTGGCCTAGGACACCGCCCTTTCACGGCGGTAACAGGGGTTCGAGTCCCCTAGGGGACGCCAATGCGGGAATAGCTCAGTTGGTAGAGCACGACCTTGCCAAGGTCGGGGTCGCGAGTTCGAGTCTCGTTTCCCGCTCCAATTTTAAACAGCAGTGCTTTCGGGCGGTGCTGAGTGAAACCAGAACCAAATCTTCGGATGCGGATCTGGACACCGAAACACACACCATGTGTTCCGGGTAGCGTGTCCCCTTCGTCTAGTGGCCTAGGACACCGCCCTTTCACGGCGGTAACAGGGGTTCGAGTCCCCTAGGGGACGCCATTTGCGGGAATAGCTCAGTTGGTAGAGCACGACCTTGCCAAGGTCGGGGTCGCGAGTTCGAGTCTCGTTTCCCGCTCCAATTTCACAAAAACGCCGATCAGTGATGATCGGCGTTTTTGTTTGTGCGCGTTTTGTGGCGGCAATAAAAAAGGACCTTTCACAGGTCCTTTTTCATTTTGAGCCCGGTCATCGGTGACTGGGCTCAGGCAGGGCTTTACAGCTTCGGCAATTGCCCGACACGCCCCATCATTTCCGTGACGATCTGCAGATCCAGCAGGAACTGGTCGACGGTCTTGAATTCGCCATCGGTGTGGCCGGTGTATTTGGCTTCCGGTCGCGCCAGGCCGAATTGCACACCGTTCGGCAATTCGTGAACCGAAGTCGCGCCAGCGGAAGTACCGAATTCCGACTTCATGCCGAGGTTTTCGCTGGCCACCGCGAGCAGCGCCTTGACCCACTCACCCTCGGGGTTGCGATACATCGGTTCGGCCACTGAGTAGTCGAACGCCACGGCAACGTGAGTCTTCTTGCTCCAGGCGTCCAGTTTCTCAGCGATCTCAGCCTTGAGCTTTTCCGGGGACTTGCCCTTCGGTACGCGCAGATTCACCGCCAGTTTGAAGGTTTTGTCATCCTCACCGACGTAGGTCAGCGAGGTGGTCAGCGGCCCCATGAACGAGTCGGAGAAGCCCACGCCAAGTTTTTTGCCCAGATAATCCAGGCCCCAGTTGTCATCGGCATAACGTGCGGCATCGGTGAACTGGTTTTGCTTGAGCGCGACTTTGCCGTCCAGGCTGTTGATGAAGCTCAGCATCCGTGCGACCGGGTTGACGCCGGACTCAGGCTCGGAGGAGTGCGCAGAAACCCCCGTCACGGTCAGTTTGACGTCTTTGCCATCAACCTTTGCCGCGACTTCGAAGTCGCCGCCGTTGGCTTTGGCATAGGCATCGCCGGCTTTTTGCAGACTGGCGGCGAGCTCGGCAGGCTTGTCGGTTACCAGCGTGGCCACCGACGCGGACGGAATCTGGTTGGTCGCCTTGCCGCCGGTCATCGAAATGATTTCCGCGCCGTTGCCTTCGCCTTTGCGTTTGGCAAAGTTGGCCATGACGGTGCCGTAACCTTTTTCGGCGATCACTACCGGATAACCGCCGTCTAGCGCCATGTTGTAGTTCGGCGTCGGGTTGCGCTCGAAGTAATAGGGAATGGCGTCGCCGCTGGTTTCTTCGGTGGTGTCGACCAGCAGCTTGAAGTTACGCGCCAGTGGCAGTTTCTCGTCCTTGATCACTTTCATGGCGTACAGCGCCACGACGATCGCGTTCTTGTCATCCTCTGTGCCACGACCGTACATGCGATCGCCAATCAGCGTGACTTTGAACGGGTCGAGTTTGGTGCCATCTTTCAGCACCCAGTTTTCCGGCGTCACCGGCACCACATCGGCGTGGGCATGAATGCCAACGACTTCGTCGCCTTTGCCATCCAGAGAGATTTCGTAGACACGGTTATCGATGTTGCGGAATTTCAAACCAAAGGATTCGGCGAGTTTCTGGATCTCGCCGGCAATCTTGATGAATTCCGGGTTGTCGTGTTGCTCCACGCCGTCCTTGCGGAAGGTCGGGATCTCGACGAGTTGGCGAAGAGTTTCCAGCGCGGCCTTGCCATATTTCACGCGGGTATAAATGCCCAGCAGACGGTGAATTTCATTCTGCTGTTCGGCGTTCAGGGTCTTGTTGTCGAGGAAGGCGCTGATGGACGGGGTGAGATTATCCGTTTTGGCCAGGTCGCTTTTCGCCAGGCTGCCAAGGAAGCTGCGGAAGTCCGTCAAGCTCTTGCCGTCGAAGGATTTCAGGATCGCTGCGCTTTGCTCGGCAGTGATGTTGGCTTGTGCGGCGCTGGTAAACGTGGCGAGGCTGGCCATGACCAGAGTGGCGGCGGCCAGTTTTTTCAGGGAAAAGACCATGGAACAGGCATTCCTTTGCAAAGGATTGGGAAAGTATTTCTGACGCTTGTGACAGAAACATTTTGTAAACCTAACACTGCGAGCGCTGGGAAAGGGAGTCGCAAACTTGATCTGTCGCACAGAAATGCAAAAGAGACGCACAAATGAAAAAGTCCCGGCGGGTGATGGCCGGGACTTTTTTGTGTGGGTTACATCGACAGCATCAGGCGGCCGGCAAATAGAATGAGGATGACGCCCATGCTGCGCTCGAACCAGTGTCCAAGGCGCATGAACAGCAGGCGTACTTTGTTGCTGGAGAAAAACAGCGCGACGATCACAAACCACAGCGCGTTGACGAAGCACATCCACAATCCGTAGAACGCCTGGATCTGCAGCGGTGTGCTGGCGCTGATGATCGTGGTGAAGATCGCCAGGAAGAACAGCGTGGCTTTGGGGTTGGTCGCGTTGGTCAGAAAACCGGTGCTGAATGCCTTGAACAGTGACTGTTCAACCAGCGGCTCATCGGCGGTTTTTTCACCTTCGACGCTGCTCTTCGGTTTGCTGCGGATCAGGCTGACGCCCAGATAGAGGATGTAAGCCCCACCGACCACTTTGGCCACAGTCAGCAGCCACGGCGTGGTGTGCATCAGGGCGCCGACGCCGAGCAGGGTATACAGCACATGCACGGAAATCCCCGCGCCGATGCCCAGCGCGGTGCAGATGCCGACGAGGCGACCGAAGCGCACGCTTTGGCGGATGGTCACGGCGAAGTCCGGACCGGGCGCAACCACGGCGAGAAAGTGGATGGTGGCCAATGCGAGAAACTCGCCCAGGTAATTGGAAAACATGTCAGCTCCAGAAAGTCAGAGGGGAGGCATTGCCGCGATAGCCGACAAAGAACGACAGGCTCAAACGCGGATCCGCTACGCCCGGGGTTACCGAGTGCATGCGCCGCGAATTGAACATGATGAAATCGCCGGGCTGCGGTCGTACTTCGAGGGTGGGCGGCCCCAGTAGCGACGGCTCGATGCCGTAGCTGTCGCCACGCATTTCGTCGAATTGGTCCGGAGTGATGTCGTCTTCCCACATCTGCAGCGCGCCGCCTTCGGTGGGCATGTTCAGGTAGACGTTGCAGGCAAATTGCGCCTCGAGGCTGCGCGCCTGAAAACTGTCCGGGGCGTCCTTGGCGAAGATGTCGTGATGGGCAAGAAAGCACACGCCGGGTTTGACCACGCGCGACAAGCCGACATACATCTTGCGCCCGTAGAGGTTTTCCAGATGCGCGCCGGCGGGCCAGGACTCATCGAGCATGCAGCGCAGGGTGTCGATCGGCGAGGAGTAGGGCGCGCAGCGCTGGCGCAGTTCGGCGATGTTGCGGGTGGCGCGTTCGAAGTAATCCTCGATCAGCAGCGGCTGGTTTTCCGCCTCGTAGAAGGCCATGCCGATGCGGCCGATGCTCGGTGCGTTGATGTAGCCTTCAAAGCCCGGGGCGAGGATCTTGTTGCCAATTTCGATCGCCAGCGGCTCGGGCAGAAAGCGTTTGACGCGGATGGCGAGGACTTCTTCGTTGGCCAGTTTTTTTATGCACGTCTCATCGAGACGCTCGACGTCTAGCATCATTTGTTTTAGGTCCATCTATCGATAGTCAACGGAACCGGCGAGCGCGGTTCCCCGGCGTCGGACGCTGCGCGACGGCAACGCCCGAAATGCTCAATCCACGCTGTAGTGGACGGACAGCGTGCCTTTCTTCTGCGAAAGCGACGCGATCGTGACTGTGCCCAGATCCTTAAGGCTGCGTACGTGGGTGCCACCACAGCCATAGGCTGGCAGTTCACCAAAACTGATTTCCCGCGCGCCTTCGCGCAGCGAGGTCAGGCGCGGCAGATCGTGTTCGATCCACTGCTCGATACCGGTTTGCACGGTTGGCGCATCGATTTCTTCAGCGCTATCGCCCGGCTTGAATTGCACCCGGCCTTCGTCCGGCCAGTGGTGCGCCTTGATCGGCATCCAGCCCATGGCCTGAATGAAATGACCGATCAGGTGCCCGGCCGAGTGCATGCGCGTATTGAAGCGGCGGCGCTCTTCATCGATACGGATGACGGTCATGCCCAGCGGCAGCGGGCGGTCGACGAAATGCACAATGCGCTCCGGTTCCTGCACCACGCGCGACACCCGGCTTTCACCGATCCAGCCGGTATCGCAAGGCTGACCGCCGCCCTGGGGGTGAAACAGGGTGGCGCGCAGCACTACGGCGAATTCGTTCTCGTGGGGTGTGCAGTCGAGGACTTCGACATTCGCCTTGAGGTCGTCACTGTGAAAAAACAGGCGAAGCGTCATATTCCATGCCCTGATCGAAGTTCTGTTTTTATTATATGAATCGTGCAATAACGTGATAATCCATTCGAACATCAAAGGACTTGTGCGTCGTGAGCATCAATCTTCCGCTGCCGCTGCTGGGTGAAATGGCGATTTTCGTCAAGGTTGTCGAGACCGGCAGCTTCTCCGAAGCGGCGCGGCAGATGGGTTCCTCACCCTCGGCGGTCAGTCGCAGTATTTCCCGATTGGAAAAGGCGTTGGCCACGCGCTTGCTGCAACGCACCACGCGCAAACTGCGCTTGAGCGATGGCGGTGAGGAGGTGTTCAAGCGTTGCCAGGAAATGGTCAGCGCGGCCAGGTCGGTGATGGAAATCAGCGGTCAGTTCACCCACGAAGCCGAAGGCCTGGTGCGGGTCAGCGTACCGAAAGCAGTGGGGCGTTTTGTGATTCATCCGCACATGCCGGAGTTTCTGCGCCGCTATCCCAAGGTCGACGTCGAGTTGTTGCTGGAGGATCGTCAGGTCGATCTGATCGATGATCATGTCGATCTGGCAATTCGCATCACTGATCGTCCACCGGCCGGTCTGGTCGGGCGGCAGTTGCTGACCATCGATCATTTGCTTTGCGCCACGCCGCAATACCTGGCCGAACATGGCACGCCGACGCATCCTCACGATTTGCTCAACCACAGTTGTATTTATCTGGGCGAAACACCGAGCGATGCGCGCTGGAAGTTCAAGAAGGGCAGCAAGGCGGTGACGGTCGGCGTGCGTGGGCGCTATGCCGCCAATCACACGGGTGTGCGCTTGGGGGCGGTGTTGCAGCACATCGGGATTGGCAGTCTGCCGTATTTCACGGCGCGTTATGCGTTGGAGCAGAAGTTGATTGTGCAGGTGTTGCCGGACTGGACGTTTCTTGCCTCTTATCATGGTGGGTTGTGGTTGCTGCATTCGCCGACGCGGTATTTGCCGCCGAAGTTGCGGGTGTTCATTGATTATCTGGTGGAGTGTTTGCAGAAGGAGCCGACGTTGGGTAGGCCCGGGAAATCTGCCGGTGGGAGCAATGCGGCTGTGGCGTATGAGCTGCCGGAGAGTGAGGGGTTGCTTTGAGGTTTTTTTGGGGGGGGCTTGGCGGCCTTTGGGCCGACCATGCTCTGGTGGTTTGGGTGAATATCCGTTTCTGCGGTAACGGCTGCTTAGGGTTTCGCCCTTACGGCGACTTACTTTTTTACAAGCGCCTAAAAAAGTAAGCAAAAAACGCTAGCTCCTACGTTCGGCCCGCTCGCTGGGGCTCGGGGTACCTTCGCTCCGGGACTGATCCGGGCGCAGCGGCTACGGTTTGCTTCGCTGCACCTACACTCGCTGTGTACGACTGCGTCGTACGGTCGCTGCGCTCCCACGCCCGGATCAATCCCTCCGCTCAGCCTTCCGACGTCGCCTGTGAATCAAGATCAAAAGCGGTACTCGAGCTTGCGCTCATTGTTTTGAGTGGTGAGGGGCGGGTGGTGTCTGGCTGTTTTTGTGGTGAATTTTCCCCTCACCCCAGCCCTCTCCCCGAGGAGAGGGAGCCGATTTTTTGGCTTTTCGAAATCTCATTCGACTCGGTAATTCAGACTGGGGTACCTCGTCCAAACAAAGCGGTCAGTCCCCTCTCCCTCCGGGAGAGGGCTAGGGTGAGGGGCTTTTGATCTTGAAAAAAAGGCCCGCATGGAATCTCCATGCGGGCCTTTTCAGTAGTGTTCGAATATCAGTGCTTGCTGTCCTGCGCCGACATGGCCAGCAGTTGTTTTTCCTGGTTCCAGTCAAACGGTTCGTCGTTCTGTTCGGCTTCGTAGCGGCGTTCTTCGAGGGCCTGGTAGAGGTCGATTTCTTCGTCGGAGAGGTAGTGCAGGCAGTCGCCGGCGAAGAACCACAGCAGGTCGCGTGGGATCAGGTGGGCGATTTGCGGGTAGCGGGTGATGACTTGGGTGAGGATGTCCTGGCCCAGGTATTGGCTTTCGATAGGGTCGATAGGCAGGGAGGCCAGCAGTTCGTCGAAGCGCTCGAGGAACAGGGCATGGCTTTCTTCGGGCACTTGTTCGGCCTCACCTACGGCGACCAGGATACTGCGCAGGTGGTCGAGCAACACGAGATGATCGGCAACGACGTTGGACACGAGATAAGTCCTCAAGAGCAAAACGGGCGCGGGAGTATAAAGCCCTCGCGCCGTTTTTTCACATAAACCGGGTTCAGCGGACTTTGCCCTCTGCCTGGGTCAGTTCTTCTTTGGCGAAATCGTCGACGTCGATCACCTTGCGGCGGGCCGCTTCGGCGTCGCACAGGCTTTGCGCTTCGACGGCTTGCAGCACGCCGGCTTCCAGCGCGGCATCGATGGCGTGTTCGCCGGCTGCCGGTTTGACCTGGCCGCTCTTCAGTGCGGTGTGCAGTTTCTTGTGGAGCGGTTGCGCAGCATTGAGCAGGTCGCTGGCGTGTTGCAGCGCGCCCACGGCATCGTCCGCCGATTGCGGGCGGTAGCAGCCGGCGAGCAATTCTTCGAGGGCCGGATCGCCTTTGGCGCGACCGATGACCGCAGCGACTTCGGCGCCGAGTTTGTCCGATGGGCCTTTGTGACGGCGCCCGAACGGGAAGACGATGACCCGCAGCAGGCAGCCGAAGACTTTGTTCGGGAAGTTGCTCAGCAGTTCATCCAGCGCACGCTCCGACTGGCCGAGGCTTTCTTCCATGGCCCAGCGGAACAGCGGCTCCATGTACGCCGGCGAATCCAGGTCGTGATAACGCTTGAGCGCCGCAGAGGCCAGATACAGGTTGCTCAGCACGTCGCCGAGGCGCGCCGACAGGCGTTCGCGGCGTTTCAGTTCGCCGCCCAGGAGCATCATGCTGAAGTCGGCGAGCATGGCGAATGCGGCGGCCTGACGGTTGAGCGCGCGGAAGTAGCCTTGGCTGATCCTGTCACCCGGCGCATGTTCGAAATGGCCAAGGCCGAGGTTCAGCACCAGTGTGCTGGCGGCATTGCTGACGGCGAAACCGATGTGCTTGAGCAACAGACCGTCGAATTCCTTGAGCGCCTGATCCTTGTCCTCGCGACCCGCCAGGGCCATTTCCTTGAGTACGAACGGATGGCAACGGATCGCGCCCTGACCGAAGATCATCAGGTTGCGCGACAGGATGTTCGCGCCTTCGACGGTGATGAAGATCGGCGCGCCGTTCCAGCTGCGGCCGAGGTAGTTGTTCGGCCCCATGATGATTGCTTTGCCGCCGTGCACATCCATGGCGTGGCTGATGCATTCGCGGCCGCGTTCGGTGAGGTGGTATTTGAGGATCGCCGACAGCACCGATGGTTTTTCACCCAGGTCCACCGCGTTGGCGGTGAGCATGCGCGCGGCGTCCATCATCCACGCGTTGCCGCCGATGCGCGCCATCGCTTCCTGGATGCCCTCGAAAGCGGACAGCGGTACATTGAATTGCTCGCGAATCTGCGCGTACTGACCAGTGACCAGACTGGTGAACTTGGCCGCGCCGGTGCCCACGGCTGGCAGCGAGATCGAACGCCCGACGGACAGGCAGTTCATCAGCATCATCCAGCCTTTGCCGAGCATTTCCTCACCACCGATGAGGTAGTCCAGCGGAATGAACACGTCCTTGCCGGAGTTCGGGCCGTTCATGAACGCGGCGCCCAGCGGCAGGTGACGACGACCGATTTCCACACCTGCGGTATCGGTCGGGATCAGCGCCAGACTGATGCCGAGGTCCTCTTCTTCACCGAGCAGGTGATCCGGGTCATAAGCCTTGAATGCCAGGCCAAGCAGAGTCGCGACCGGGCCGAGGGTGATGTAGCGCTTTTCCCAGTTCAGGCGCAGGCCGATGACTTCCTGTCCTTCCCACTGGCCTTTGCAGATGATCCCGGTGTCGGGCATCGCGCCGGCGTCGGAACCGGCCAGCGGACCGGTCAATGCGAAGCACGGAATATCGTCGCCACGGGCCAGGCGCGGCAGGTAGTGATTACGTTGTTCGTCGGTGCCGTAATGCAGCAATAGTTCGGCAGGGCCGAGGGAGTTGGGCACCATCACGGTGGAGGCGAGGTCGCCGCTGCGTGTCGCCAGTTTCATTGCCACTTGTGAGTGAGCGTAGGCCGAGAAGCCTTTGCCGCCGTATTCCTTGGGAATGATCAGGGCGAAAAAGCCATGTTCCTTGATGTGCGTCCAGGCCTCGGGCGGCAGGTCCATGGACTGGCCGATCTGCCAGTCGCTGACCATTGCGCAGAGTTCTTCGGTCGGGCCGTCGATGAAGGCTTGTTCTTCTTCGCTCAGTTGCACTTTTGGATAGGACAGCAGTTTGTCCCAGTCCGGACGGCCGCTGAACAGCTCGCCGTCCCACCATACGGTGCCGGCATCGATCGCGTCGCGTTCGGTCTGTGACATGGGCGGCAGGGTTTTCTGGAACCAGTTGAACAGCGGCGCGGTGAAGTGCTTGCGGCGCAGGTCAGGCAGCAACAATGGCGCGGCGACCACCGCCAACAGGACCCAGAAGACAAACAGCAGCCAGCCCGGCGCGTGACTGAAAATCCCCATGGCGACCAGATAGGCCGCAACGATGCCCAACGCGGGCAGCGGGGCGATGCGTCGATGGGCGAGATACGCCACGCCGACGATCAAAACCAGTATCCACAACAACAGCATATTCAGTCCTCCGTGAACCAAGGCAAATCGACCCTCCAGAGCTTAGACGGCATCTGCAAACAAGGGTGGTCAGAGCATGGTGATTGAAATCGTGGGAAACCCCGGATGGTTTTCGTAGGTTCGGTGGGCAACACGTGTGGGAAATCGTTCGTTGCTGCGCAGCTTTGCTTTCAGGTTTGGCCGAAACGTCGTTATCTCTGTGCTCAGGCTGTCGCTAGACTCGTGGCTTACCCAGGAGATTGCCGTCATGCACGAGTATCTGAGCCCCGGCCGCTTCATCGATAGTGACCACCCGGCGGTGGTGGAGTTCGCCGAGCAGCATCGCGGCGCCAGTAACGATCCGCGTGAGCAGGCGATCAGTCTGTATTACGCCGTGCGTGAGGCGGTGCGCTATAACCCCTACACCTTCAGCCGTGATCCGCAAACCTTGCGCGGCAGTTACGCACTCGCAGCAGGAGAAAGTTACTGCGTGCCGAAAGCTACGCTGCTCGCCGGTTGTGCCCGGCATTGCGGGATCCCGGCGCGCATCGGTCTGGCCGATGTGCGCAATCATTTGTCGACGCCGCGTTTGCTCGAGCTGCTGAAAAGCGATGTATTCGCCATGCATGGCTACACCGAGCTGTTTCTCGACGGCCGCTGGGTCAAGGCGACGCCGGCGTTCAACCAGCAACTGTGCGAGCTGTTCAACGTCGCAGCGCTGGAATTCGACGGGGTCAACGACAGCGTTTTCCACCCGTTCAACCGTGATGGCGCGCAGTTGATGGAATATCTGCTCGATCACGGCCAGTTCACCGATGTGCCGGAAACGTTCTTCTTCGAGCACCTGCAAAAGTGCTATCCGCATCTGTTCAGTGAGCAACTGCCGGTGCTGTTGGGCGACATGCAGACTGATTTGAGTCGCACCTGATCCGGCGTATGCTGGCCGTCCACTCACTTGCAAAGAGGCGGTCATGCTGAAGATCTGGGGACGAAAAAATTCATCGAACGTCAGAAAGCCCTTGTGGGCTGCCGAAGAGTTGGGCCTGGCTTACGAGGCCATCGATGCCGGCGGCGCGTTCGGTGTGGTCGATACGCCCGAGTACCGCGCGATGAACCCCAATGGCCGGGTGCCGGTGATCGAGGATGACGGTTTCGTGCTTTGGGAATCCAACGCCATCGTTCGCTACCTGCTGGCCAAGCACGCCCCAGACAGCGCTTGGTACCCGGCGGATGCGCAAGCCCGCGCCACGGCGGACAAATGGATGGACTGGACCACGTCGAGTTTCGCCGGGCCGTTTCGCACGGTGTTCTGGGGTGTGCTGCGCACGCCTGCCGAGAAGCAGGACTGGAAGGCGATCAACGCCGCGATCAAGGAATGCGATGAACTGCTGAACATGGCCGACCACGCCTTGATCAGCCAGCCTTATCTCTCCGGCAATGACATCGGCATGGGCGACATCCCGTTGGGCAGTTTCATCTATGCCTGGTTCGAAATGCCCATCGAGCGCGCCCCGCAACCACATCTGCAAGCCTGGTATGAACGTTTGAAGCAGCGTGTGGCCTATCAGAAAGCGGTCATGACCGCGTTGACTTGATAATTACTATCGACACACTTGACTGTACTTGTGCGGCGGCGGCAAGCACCATTGCGAACTTGCGCCGCGGTTGTTTCCCTCGCCGCCCGCCCTTATTTACTTCTTTCCTTCCTTCTTGGTGCGTAAATCCGATATGAGTTCCGCTCTGTCCATCCGGCAGCTAACCAAAACCTACGGCAACGGGTTCCAGGCCTTGAGTGGTATCGATCTGGACGTCGCCGAAGGTGACTTTTTCGCCTTGCTCGGCCCCAACGGCGCCGGCAAATCCACAACCATCGGCATCCTCTCGACCCTGGTCAACAAGACCAGCGGCACCGTGAATATTTTCGGCCATGACCTGGACAAGAACCCGGCGGCGCTCAAACGCTCGATCGGCGTGGTGCCGCAGGAATTCAACTTCAACCAGTTCGAAAAGACCTTCGACATCGTCGTGACCCAGGCCGGCTACTACGGCATTCCGGCGAAAGTCGCCAAGGAACGCGCCGAGCAGTACCTGACCCAGCTGGGGTTGTGGGACAAGCGTGATGTGCCATCGCGTTCGCTGTCCGGCGGCATGAAACGGCGTTTGATGATTGCCCGTGCGCTGGTGCACGAACCGCGTCTGCTTATTCTTGATGAACCGACTGCGGGCGTCGACATCGAGCTGCGCCGTTCGATGTGGACCTTCCTCACCGAGCTGAATCAGAAGGGCATCACCATCATTCTGACCACGCATTATCTGGAAGAGGCCGAGCAGCTGTGCCGCAATATCGGCATCATCGACCACGGCACCATCGTCGAAAACACCAGCATGAAACAGTTGCTGGGCCAGTTGCACGTGGAAACCTTTTTGCTCGACCTGAAACACGACTTGCACGTTGCGCCGCAATTGCTCGGCTACCCGGCCCGATTGCTCGACGGCCACACCCTGGAAGTGCAGGTCGATAAATCCATGGGCATCACGGCGTTGTTCACCCAGTTGGCGCAGCAGAACATCGAAGTGCTGAGCCTGCGTAACAAAACCAATCGCCTCGAGGAGTTGTTCGTGTCCCTGGTGGAGAAAAATCTGTCGAAGGTGGCGGTATGAGTTCCGAGTTCGGTCCCAACCTCGTCGCCCTGCAAACCATCGTCTACCGCGAGGTCAAACGCTTCATGCGGATCTGGCCGCAGACGTTGCTGCCGCCGGCGATCACCATGGTTCTGTACTTCGTGATTTTCGGCAACCTGATCGGCCGACAGATCGGCGACATGGGTGGCTTCACCTACATGGAGTACATCGTGCCGGGTTTGATCATGATGTCAGTGATCACCAACTCCTACGGCAACGTGGTCTCAAGTTTCTTCGGCAGCAAGTTCCAGCGCTCGATCGAAGAGCTGATGGTCTCGCCGGTGTCACCGCACACGATCCTGATCGGCTTCACCATTGGTGGGGTATTGCGCGGTCTGGCGGTGGGTCTGATCGTGACGATCCTGTCGCTGTTCTTCACCCATCTGCAGGTGCATCACCTCGGCGTGACCATCCTTGTGGTGGTACTGACCGCGACGATCTTTTCGCTGCTGGGCTTTATCAACGCGGTGTTTGCGCGCAACTTCGATGATATTTCGATCATTCCGACCTTTGTGCTGACCCCGCTGACTTACCTTGGCGGCGTGTTCTACTCGATCACTTTGCTGCCACCGTTCTGGCAGACCGTGTCGCTGGCCAACCCGGTGCTGCACATGGTCAACGCCTTCCGCTACGGCATCCTTGGCGTCTCGGATATCCGCATCGGCATCGCCATTACCTTCATGCTGGTGGCGACCGTGGTGCTTTATCTCGGCTGTGCGCGGTTGCTGGTGAGCGGGCGCGGGATGCGTACCTGATCCCGACCGTGTCACCTTCTTCGCGAGCAGGCTCGCTCCCACATTGGAATGATGTTCTCTGTGGGAGCGAGCCTGCTCGCGAATGGGCCAGCCCAGACACAACAAAAAACGGCCTCCCATCGCGGAGGCCGTTTTGCATTCATTTCTGCCGACTTTGCTTGCGCCGCCGCCATTGCCGCGCCACCCACCAGCGCCAGTACAGCATCACCAGAAAGTACGCGAGAACGCCCAGCACCAGGCCGACAACCACCGAGCCCAATAAAAACGGCTGCCACAATGTCGACAGCTCACCGCTGATCCATTCCCAGGTCAACTCGTCCGGCAGATGCCGCGCCGGCACATCCATCAGGAACGCCCCGGCCTGGTAGGTGCAGAAAAACACCGCCGGCATGGTGATCGGATTGGTCAGCCAGACCAGGCTCACCGCGATTGGCATATTGCCGCGCACCATCACCGCCAATGCCGCCGCTACCAGCATCTGTGCCGGGATCGGCAGGAATGCCGCAAACAGGCCGACCGCCATCGCCCGGGCGACCGAGTGGCGGTTGAGATGCCAGAGGTTAGGGTCATGCAGCAACGTGCCGAGAAAGCGTAAGGATTTGTGTTCCCTGATGCTCGTCGGGTCGGGCATGTAACGTTTGAATAAGCGCCGGGGCATAGGGCTTCTCGGTCGGTTAAGGCGGCAAGTATGTCTGGATTCTACGAACCGCCCATTCAGACTTTGTGACAATTGTTGACGACGGTGGTGCCGCAGACCGGCTATGCCTAGTGGGGGGACTCTCAAGGACGGGCATATGCGCACAGGGATGATGGCGCTGGCAGTCGGTCTGCTGGCCCCGGTTTTTTTGCCGGCCTTGCCGCCGGTCGGTTGGTTGCTGGTGCTGCCAATGGTGGCGCTGATGTTGCTGCCGTTTCGCAGCTTTCCATTGGCGTTTTTGCTGTTTGGCTTTACCTGGGCCTGCGTTGGCGCGCAGTGGGCGCTAAATGACCGCTTGCCACCGAGCCTCGACGGCGAAACCCGTTGGCTCGAAGGGCGCGTGGTCGGTTTGCCGCAACACAGCGATGGCGTGGTGCGTTTCGAGCTGGCTGATGCGCGCTCACGCCACGAAAAACTGCCATCGCTGCTGCGCCTGGCCTGGTACGCCGGGCCGCCGGTCAACAGCGGCGAACGCTGGCGCCTGGCGGTGAAGTTGAAGCGCCCGGGTGGCCTGCTCAACCCGCACGCCTTCGACTACGAGGCCTGGCTGCTTGCGCAACGGATCGGCGCAACCGGCACGATCAAGGATGGCCAGCGCCTGGCTGAGGCCCGGCATGCATGGCGCGACGGCGTTCGCCAACGCCTGCTGGCGGTGGATGCGCAAGGACGCGAGGGCGCGCTGGCAGCGCTGGTGCTCGGTGATGGCTCTGGGCTCAGTCGCGAGGATTGGCAGGTACTGCAAGACACCGGCACCGTGCATCTGCTGGTGATCTCCGGCCAGCACATCGGTTTGCTCGCCGCAGTGATGTATCTGCTGGTTGCCGGGCTGGCGCGTTTCGGAATCTGGCCGGTGCGCTGGCCATGGTTGCCGTGGGCGTGTGGCCTGGCATTCGCGGCGGCGTTGGGTTACGGCTTGCTCGCCGGGTTCGATGTGCCGGTGCAGCGCGCCTGCGTGATGGTGACGCTGGTGCTGCTGTGGCGGCTGCGTTTTCGCCATCTCGGCGCGTGGTGGCCGTTATTGCTGGCGTTCAATGGCGTGCTGTTGTTCGATCCGCTGGCCAGTTTGCGTCCGGGTTTCTGGCTGTCCTTCGCGGCGGTGGCAGTGTTGATCTTCACCTTCGGCGGTCGGCTGGGGGCCTGGCGGTGGTGGCAGACCTGGACCCGCGCGCAGTGGCTGATCGCGATCGGCTTGTGTCCGGTGTTGCTGGCGTTGAGCTTGCCCATCAGCGTCAGCGGGCCTGTAGCCAATCTGCTGGCCGTTCCGTGGGTCAGCCTCGTGGTGCTGCCGCCGGCATTGCTCGGCACGCTATTGCTGCCCGTGCCTTATGTTGGCGAAGGACTGTTGTGGCTGGCCGGTGGTTTGATCGACTGGCTGTTTATCGGGCTGGCGCTGATTGCCGGGCAATGGCCGGCGTGGATACCGGCCGCCATTCCATGGTGGGCTTTGGTCCTGGGCAGCCTTGGCGCCATTTTATTGCTGTTGCCCCGTGGCGTGCCAATGCGTCCGTTGGGCTGGCCGCTGCTGTTGCTCTTGGCACTGCCGCCTCAAGAGCGAATAGAGGAAGGGCGAGCCGATGTCTGGCAAATCGACGTCGGCCAAGGCTTGGCGATTTTTGTGCGCACGCGACATCACGCATTGCTCTATGACGCCGGCCCGCGTTTCGGCGAGTTCGATCTCGGCGAGCGAGTGGTATTGCCAGCGTTACGTAAACTCAATGTGCAAGCGCTCGACTTGATGCTGCTCAGCCACGCTGACGCCGATCACGCTGGCGGCGCCCGGGCGGTCATGCGTGGATTGAACGTGCACCGCGTGGTCAGCGGCGATCCGCCAAACCTGCCGCCGGAGCTGAACGCCGAAGCCTGCGCAAGTGGCGAACAGTGGCAGTGGGATGGCGTGCAGTTCCAGCTCTGGCAATGGTCGGCGGCCGATGACAGCAACCAGCGCTCCTGTGTATTGCAGATCGAAGCCAACGGTGAACGCCTGCTGCTCACCGGCGACATCGACATTCACGCCGAGCGCGTTCTGCTCGACAGCCCACTGGCCGTGCCGACGCAGTGGCTGCAATCGCCACATCACGGCAGTCGCAGTTCATCGTCGATGGCGCTGTTGAAAGCCTTGCAGCCGGTATCAGTGCTGATCTCCCGTGGCCACGGCAACTCCTTCGGTCATCCGCATCCCACCGTGCTGGCGCGCTACCGCAAGCGAGGTCTGCGCATCTACGACAGCGCCGAACAAGGTGCCATTCATTTGCAACTGGGCAGCTTCAAGCCGCCGTGGACGATGCGGCAACAGCGGCGTTTCTGGCGCGATCCGCCGGTCCCGGGCCGTTGATCGGTGCCAGCATGGGTGCCACCTCACGGTCGTCGGGGCGGCGGGTCTTAATCGCGGATCGGTATGGTAAAGTGGCGCACTTTTTCGAGGGGACTGTCACTGTGTGGGAATTGGTCAAATCCGGCGGCTGGATGATGTTGCCGATCATTCTGAGTTCCATCGCGGCCATGGCGATCGTCGCCGAGCGCCTGTGGACACTGCGCGCCAGTCGCGTCACCCCCGAGCATCTGCTGGGTCAGGTCTGGGTCTGGATCAAGGACAAGCAGCTCAACAAGGAAAAACTCAAGGAATTGCGCGCCAACTCGCCGCTGGGGGAAATCCTCGCCGCAGGCCTGGCCAATTCCAAGCATGGTCGCGAGATCATGAAAGAGTGCATCGAAGAGGCCGCCGCGCGTGTCATTCATGAACTCGAACGCTACATCAACGCCCTCGGCACCATCGCCGCCATGGCGCCGCTGCTCGGCCTGCTCGGCACCGTGTTGGGCATGATCGATATTTTCAGTGCCTTCACCGGCTCTGGCATGACCACCAATGCCTCGGTACTGGCCGGCGGTATTTCCAAAGCGCTGATCACGACCGCAGCGGGCCTGATGGTCGGTATTCCGGCGGTGTTCTTCCACCGCTTCCTGCAACGTCGTATCGACGAGCTGGTGGTCGGCATGGAGCAGGAAGCGATCAAACTGGTGGAAGTGGTGCAGGGCGACCGTGATGTCGATCTGGCCGAGGGCAAAGCGTGAAATTCCGTCGCAAGCCCCGGGAAACCGTGGACATCAACCTCGCGTCGCTGATTGACGTGGTGTTTATCCTGCTGCTGTTTTTCGTGGTGACTACCACTTTCACTCGGGAAACCCAGCTGCGCGTGGATCTGCCGGAAGCGGTCAGCGGTTCGCCCGCCGAAGATCAGCAGGTCAAACAGCTGGACGTCGCGATCAGTGCCGAAGGCGTGTTCTCGGTGAACAACAAGATTCTGCCGAAGAATGATCTGCCGACGCTGATGGAAGCCATGCAGAAAGAATCCAACGGCGACACCAACATGCCGCTGTCGATCAGTGCCGATGGCAAGGCCCAGCATCAATCGGTGATCACCGCCATGGACGCGGCCGGCAAGCTCGGTTTCAGCCATCTGCGCATGACCACGGTCGAGGCGGCGCCGAAATCCTGATGAGCCTGTCCGATCGCCTGCTCGCCGCGTGGTATCAGGGGCATCCGGCCCTGACGCTGCTGCGGCCACTGGAAATGCTGTATCGCCGCGTGGTGATCAACAAGCGTCAGCGCTTTCTCGACGGTGAAGGTGAGATCTACCAATCGCCCGTGCCGCTGATCGTGGTCGGCAATATCACCGTCGGTGGCACCGGCAAGACGCCGATGATTCTCTGGCTGATTGAGCATTGCCGACGCCGTGGACTGCGCGTTGGCGTGGTCAGTCGCGGTTATGGCGCCAAACCGCCGCACCTGCCGTGGCGGGTCGAGGCCGAGCACAGCGCCGAGGTTGCCGGTGACGAGCCGCTGCTGATCGTCCAGCGCACCGGCGTGCCGCTGATGATCGATCCTGATCGCAGCGCCGCCGTCAAAGCTTTGATTGCCAGTGAGCCGCTGGACCTGATTCTGTCTGACGACGGCATGCAGCATTATCGCCTCGCGCGGGATCTGGAACTGGTGCTGATCGATGCCGCGCGCGGACTGGGCAATCAGCGCTGTCTGCCGGCCGGGCCGTTGCGTGAGCCGGTCGAGCGCCTGCAAAGTGTCGATGGCGTACTGTTCAACGGTGCCCTTGATGATCGCAACGATGGTTTCGCCTTCCGCCTGCAACCCACGGCCCTGGTCAATCTGCGCAGCGGCGAACGTCAGTCACTGGAGCATTTCCCGCCCGGGCAAGCGCTGCACGCGGTGGCCGGTATCGGCAATCCACAACGTTTCTTCAATACCCTTGAAGCGCTAGACTGGCGCCCAGTCCCGCACGCGTTCGCCGATCACGCCGAGTACAGCGTGCAGGCGTTGAATTTCACCCCGTCATTGCCCTTGGTGATGACCGAAAAGGACGCGGTGAAGTGCCGTGCCTTTGCTGCTGCCGACTGGTGGTATCTGGCGGTCGATGCCGTGCCGTCGCCAGCCTTCGTGGCCTGGTTCGACACTCAGCTGATGCGCCTGCTGCCGGATCGTCTGCTGCCTTAACTCTTTTATTTCTGGGAATGTTCATGGACACCAAATTGCTCGACATCCTCGCTTGCCCCGTGTGCAAAGGTCCGCTCAAGCTCAGTGCCGACAAGACCGAGCTGATCAGCAAGGGCGCTGGTCTGGCGTACCCGATCCGCGACGGCATCCCGGTGATGCTGGAAAGCGAAGCGCGCACCCTGACCACCGACGAGCGCCTGGATAAATGACCACAGCCTTCACCGTTGTCATCCCATCGCGGTTCGCCTCGACCCGTCTGCCGGGCAAGCCGTTGCTGGATATTGCCGGCAAGCCGATGATCCAGCATGTCTGGGAACAGGCGAGCAAAAGCAGCGCCAGCCGTGTGGTTGTCGCGACTGACGATGCGCGCATCGTCGAGGCCTGCAGAAGCTTCGGCGCCGAAGTGGTGCTGACCCGTGAAGATCACAATTCCGGCACCGATCGTCTGGCCGAGGTCGCAGCGAAACTCGGTCTTGCGCCTGATGCGATCGTGGTCAACGTCCAGGGCGATGAGCCGTTGATTCCGCCGAGCGTGATCGACCAGGTCGCCGCCAACCTTGCTGCCCATACCCAAGCGCGCATGGCCACGCTGGCCGAGCCGATCGAAGACGTGGAAACCCTGTTCAACCCGAACGTTGTGAAGGTTTCCAGCGATATCAACGGTCTGGCCCTGACGTTCAGTCGTGCAACCTTGCCATGGGCACGCGATGCATTTGCCAAGAGCCGCGAGCAGCTGCCGGAAGGCGTGCCCTATCGCCGCCACATCGGTATTTATGCCTATCGCGCCGGGTTCCTCCACGACTTCGTGAACTGGGGGCCGTGCTGGCTGGAAAACACCGAATCCCTTGAGCAACTGCGTGCCTTGTGGCACGGCGTGCGTATCCATGTTGCCGACGCGCTGATCGCGCCGCCGACCGGTGTCGACACCGTCGAAGACCTTGAGCGGGTTCGTCGCCTGCTGGGGGCCTGATGCGCGTTCTGTTTGTGTGCTTGGGCAACATCTGCCGTTCGCCCACCGCCGAAGGCGTGTTGCGCCACAAGTTGCGTGAAGCCGGGCTGGCGGATGTGGTCGAAGTGGCCTCCGCCGGCACCGGTGACTGGCACGTCGGCAACCCGCCGGACAAGCGCAGCCAGGCGGCGGCGAAACTGCGCGGTTATGACCTGTCGACGCAACGCGCGCAGCAGGTCAGCCGGGCCGATTTCGCCAGCTACGACCTGATTCTCGCCATGGACAACAGCAATCTGCGCAACCTCAAGGCCTTGCAGCCGTCCACCGGCAGGGCCGAGCTGGATCTGTTCCTGCGTCGTTATGCCGGGCTGGTCGATGAAGTGCCGGATCCGTATTACGACGGTGATCAGGGTTTCGAGCAGGTGCTGGATCTGATCGAAGCGGCCTGCGACCAGTTGCTGATCGAAGTGAAGGGCCGTTTATGAGTTTGCAGGTCCAACCGCAAGTATCGTTGCAGGCCTTCAATACGTTCGGCGTCGATGTGCGCGCGCAGCTGTTTGCCGAAGCCCACAGCGATGACGATGTCCGCGAAGCGCTGGCCTATGCCGCGTCCCATGACGTGCCGTTGCTGGTGATCGGCGGCGGTAGCAACTTGCTGCTGACGGCGGATATTCCGGCGTTGGTGCTGCGCATGGTCACGCGCGGCATCCGCGTGCTCAGCGATGATGGCAGTCGCGTGGTGGTCGAGGCGGAAGCGGGCGAACCGTGGCATCCATTCGTGCAGCACACGCTGGCCCAAGGTTTGGCCGGGCTGGAAAACCTCAGCCTGATTCCTGGCACCGTTGGCGCCGCGCCGATGCAGAACATCGGCGCCTATGGCGTCGAGATCAAGGACGTGTTTGCTGGCCTGACCGCGCTGGACCGCGAGAGCGGCGAGCTGCGTGATTTCAGTCTGGAAGACTGCAATTTCGGCTACCGCGACAGCCTGTTCAAGCAGCAGCCGGGACGTTGGCTGATTCTGCGGGTGCGCTTCAAGCTTGATCGCGCCGCGCACCTGCATCTGGAATACGGCCCGGTGCGTCAGCGCTTGAGCGAGCAGGGCATCGAGCAGCCAACGCCCACCGATGTCAGCCGCGCCATCTGCAGCATCCGCAGCGAAAAACTGCCGGACCCGGCGGTGCTCGGCAACGCCGGCAGCTTCTTCAAAAACCCGCTGGTGCCCGCCGCTGTGGTCACGCAGATCAAAACGCAGCACCCGGATCTGGTGGCTTACCCGCAAGCCGATGGGCAGATGAAACTGGCCGCTGGCTGGCTGATCGAACGCGCCGGCTGGAAAGGCTTCCGCGATGGCGATGCCGGCGTGCACAAGTTGCAGGCGCTGGTGCTGGTCAACTACGGCACGGCCACCGGCCTGCAACTGCTCGACCTGGCGCAACGTATCCAGAAAGACATCGCCGAGCGCTTCCATGTCGAACTGGAAATGGAGCCCAATCGGTATTGAGGCTACGCTTGCCTGACGCCATCAAAAGCCCTGCACTGATGAAAAAGTGCAGGGCTTTTTTGTTAATGCTGGGTTAACTTAGCGAGCTAACGATACCAACCATTTGCTCCACCCAAAGGCCCGGTGCAGACTTTCCCGTCGGCGCAAGAGAGCCTGATTAGCCTGAGTCGATCTGCGCGAACCCACCGCTGATTTTCCGGCGGCAGATTGCTCGACCCCATAACCACTAAAAAATATGCGGGCGTGCCCATGATTACCCTGAAACTCAACGGTCAAGACCACTCCCTCGATGTCACCGAAGACATGCCGCTGTTGTGGGCGATTCGTGACGTCGCCGGTTACAACGGCACCAAATTCGGTTGCGGCATGGGCCTGTGCGGCGCCTGCACCATCCATATCGACGGCTTGCCGGCACGCAGTTGCATCACGCCGATCGGCTCGGTGATCGGTCAGAACGTGACCACCATCGATAATCTCCACGCCGACCCGGTAGGCAAGGTCGTGCAGCAAGCCTGGCTCGACAGCGCTGTGGCTCAATGCGGTTATTGCCAGGGCGGGCAGATCATGTCGGCCACCGCTCTGCTGAAAACCAATCCGAACCCGAGCGACGAGCAGATCGAAGAAGCCATGGTCGGCAACATCTGCCGCTGCGGCACCTACAACCGGATCAAAACCGCGATCCGCCAGGCCTCCACTCAACTGAAGGAGGTGAAGGCATGAGCCGCGTCCCGAATGATTTCGCCCTGAGCAACCTCAGCCGCCGTGGCTTTCTCAAAGGCGTCGGCGCCACCAGTGCGCTGGTCCTCGCCGCGAGCTGGGGCTGGCAGGATGCGCTGGCCGATGACGCTGCGAAGAAGTTTGGCGCCGATGGCATGCCCAATGGCTGGATCGACGATCCCAAGGTTTACGTGAGCATTGCTGCCGATGGCAGCGTCACCGTGGTGTGCAACCGTTCGGAAATGGGCCAGGGCGTGCGCACCAGCCTGAGCATGGTAGCGGCCGATGAACTCGAGGCCGATTGGGCGCAGGTCAAAGTGCAGCAGGCGCCGGGCGACGAAGTGCGCTTCGGCAACCAGGACACCGATGGTTCGCGCAGCATGCGTCATTGGTACGAGCCGATGCGTCGTTGCGGCGCCGCCGCGCGGACCATGCTCGAACAGGCGGCCGCTGCGCAGTGGAAAGTGCCGGTTGGCGAATGCCATGCGCAACTGCACAAGGTCATTCACAAACCGTCCGGCCGTGAATTGGGTTACGGCGAACTCGCCGCTGCGGCCAGTGCGCTGGCAGTACCGGCGCGTGACAGCCTGCGTCTCAAGCAGCCGTCGGAATTTCGCTACATCGGCAAGGAAGGCACCAAGGCCATCGACGGTGCCGATATCGTCAATGGCCGCGCAGTGTACGGCGCCGATGTGCATTTCGATGGCATGCTCTACGCCACCATCGCTCGCCCGGCGGTTTATGGAGGCAAGGTCAAAAGCCTCGATGACAGCGCCGCACTGAAAGTCCCTGGCGTGCTAAAAGTCATGCAGATCGAAGGCCGGCCATTGCCGTCGGAGTTCCAGCCACTAGGCGGCGTCGCGGTTGTGGCCAGCAATACCTGGGCGGCGATCAAGGGCCGCGAGGCGCTGAAGATCGAGTGGGATGACGGCCCGAATGCCAGTTATGACTCGATTGCCTATCGCAAAGAGCTTGAAGCCGCGTCGCTGAAGGCCGGCAAAGTGGTGCGCAACACCGGTGATATCGACAAGGCCTTGAGCGGCGCTGCCAGCACTCTCGAAGCGTCGTATTACCTGCCGCACCTGGCGCAGGCGCCGATGGAACCGATGGTTGCTATCGCCCGTTACAAGGACGGCGTGTGCGAAGCCTGGGCGCCGAGTCAGGCACCGCAGGTCACCCGTGAGCGCATCGCCGAGCGTCTTGGCGTGCCGTTCGAAAAGGTCACCGTCAACGTGACATTGCTGGGCGGTGGATTCGGTCGCAAGTCGAAACCGGACTTCGTCGTCGAAGCGGCGATTCTTGCCAAGGAATTTCCGGGCAAGGCTGTACGGGTGCAGTGGACGCGCGAAGATGACATCCACAATTCGTATTTCCACACCGTGTCGGCGGAATATCTCAAGGCCGGAATCGACAAGAACGGCATGCCGTCCGGCTGGCTGCATCGTACCGTGGCGCCGAGCATCACCGCGTTGTTTGCGCCGGACATGAACCATGAGGCGGCGTTCGAGCTGGGCATGGGCTTTACCAACATGGCCTACGCGATTCCCAACGTGCGCCTGGAAAACCCCGAAGCCAAGGTACACACGCGGGTCGGCTGGTATCGCTCGGTGTCGAACATTCCCCACGGCTTTGCGATTCAGAGCTTCGTCGATGAACTGGCGCACAAGGCCGGGGAGGATCCGCTCAAGTACCAGATCAAATTGCTCGGCCCGGACCGGCAGATCGATCCTCGCACCTTGAGCGAAGAGTGGAACTACGGCGAATCGCCCGAGCGTTATCCGATCGACACCGGGCGCATGCGCACGGTGCTGGAAACTGCCGCCAAGGCCGCCGGTTGGGGGCGCAAACTGCCCAAGGGCCGTGGTCTCGGTCTGGCGGTGCATTACAGCTTCGTCACCTATGTCGCGGCAGTGATCGAAGTCGAGGTCAAGGACGACGGTTCGCTGATCGTGCACAAGGCCGACATCGCCGTGGACTGCGGGCCGCAGATCAACCCTGAGCGCATCCGTTCGCAGTTCGAAGGTGCGTGCGTCATGGGCCTGGGCAACGCTGTGCTCGGTGAGATCAGCTTCAAGGAAGGCAAAGTCCAGCAGGACAACTTCCATATGTACGAGGTCGCGCGCATGTCTCTGGCGCCCAAGGAAGTCGCGGTGCATCTGGTCACGCCGCCGGGTGACGTGCCGTTGGGTGGCGTTGGTGAGCCGGGCGTGCCGCCGATTGCTCCGGCGCTGTGCAACGCGATCTTCGCCGCCACCGGCAAGCGTATCCGCAATCTGCCGGTGCGTTATCAGTTACAAGGCTGGCAGAAGGCGGAGGCGTAAATGGACAGCGTCGATCTCAACGTCCTGCGCAGCGTCCTCGAGTGGCGCCGTGCCGGGCAGCGGGTGGTGTTGTTCAGCGTGGTGCAGACCTGGGGCACCGCGCCGCGCTCGCCCGGCGCCATGCTCGCCTTGCGCGAGGACGGCGTGGTGATCGGTTCGGTGTCAGGCGGCTGTGTCGAGGATGACTTGATCGCGCGGCTGCACGACGGCCGCATTGCCACCGATGGTCCGCCAGTGCAGATGATCACTTATGGCGTGACCCGCGAGGAGGCCGCGCGTTTCGGCCTGCCTTGCGGCGGCACCCTGCGCCTGACCGAAGAGCGCGTCGGCGACCCGGCGTGGGTCGCCGAGCTGCTGCAGCGTTGCGAAAACCATGAAATCGTTGCCCGGGAACTGAACATCGAAACCGGCGAGGTGCGGCTGGCTCCGGCAAGCAAGTCCGATGCGCTGGTGTTCGACGGCAAGGTTCTGCGGGCGATTTACGGTCCGCGCTGGCGCTTGTTGCTGATCGGTGCCGGGCAGTTGTCGCGCTACGTCGCCGACATGGCGCGGCTGCTGGATTTCGAAGTGCTGATCTGCGATCCGCGCACCGAGTTCGTTTACGGCTGGGAAGAGCAGCATGGCCGTTTCGTCCCCGGCATGCCGGATGAAGCTGTGCTGAACATCCAGACCGACGAGCGCACGGCGATTGTCGCCTTGACTCACGATCCACGCCTGGATGACATGGCTTTGCTCACCGCGCTCGACTCGCCGGCGTTTTACGTCGGCGCGCTCGGTTCGCGGGTCAACAGCCAGAAGCGCCGGGAAAACCTCGCTCAGCTAGGCTTGTCGCAAGCGTCGATTGATCGCTTGCACGGGCCGATCGGCCTGCACATCGGCAGTCATTCGCCGGCAGAGATCGCCTTGTCGTTACTGGCGGAAATTGTCGCGATCAAGAACGGTGTGGAGTTGAAGCAGAAAAAACCGCTGGAGGGTGCATGAGCCATTCCATCGCAGTGATCGTGCTGGCAGCAGGCGAGGGCAAACGCTTTCGCCAGATCGCCGGCCCCGACAAAGATAAATTGCTCGCTGACTGCACCGGGCGTGGCGGCGCCGTGCGCTCGGTCATCGAGCAGGTGCTGGTGAACCTGCCGGCCAGTCTCGACAAGCGCGTACTGGTCACCACCGAAGCGCGACCACAGGCGATGCGCATGGCCCAGGCATATGGCTGCGACGTGGTGTCAATCGAGTCGACCGGCATGGGCGACAGCATTGCCGCAGGTGTTGCCGCTTGCCCTGACGCCGATGGCTGGTTGATTGTGCTGGGTGATATGCCGTTTATCTTGCCATCGAGTATTGAGCGAGTGGTCGCGGCGATGGCTGATGACGCTGTGAGTGTGCCGGTGCGGGGTGGCGAGTTTGGCCATCCGGTGGGGTTTGGTCGTTCGTTTGCCGCGCAGTTGCAGGCGCTGACCGGTGATCGTGGCGCACGGCCGTTGTTTGCGCAGGGTAGGGTGGTTGAGGTGGCGGTAGATGACCCGGGGATGTTGTGGGATATCGATGTGCCTGAATCTCTGGTATTTCCTCAGCCCTGAGCCGTGTTGAAATTCCTTGTGGGAGCGAGCAGGCTCGCTCCCACAAAGGTTGTGGATGATGCTGGTATTTCAGGCAATAAAAAGCCCCGCCAGGCTTTCACCGGGCGGGGCTTTTTAATGGCTTCAGGAATTACACGAGTGGTTTAGGCTCGTGCTCTTTTTCCTGGGCTTCTTCGCGCTGTTCAACCGCGTCCTGAACGGAGCGTGGTGCTTCAGCGATCACCGCTTCAACCGATGCTTCTTCCGCGACCGGGGCAGGGGCTGCCTCGATCACTTCAGCCGCAGCGGCTGGTTCGGCAGCCACTGGCGCTGCAGCGGCAGCCAGTTCGGCTTCCTTCTGCAAACGCTCGGCTTCACGCTTGCGACGACGCACTTCACGCGGGTCGTTTGGCGCACGGCCGTTTGGCGTCAGGGCGCTGACCGGAGCCGGAGCTTCAACCACCGGGGCTGGCGCTTCGACTGCGGCTGGTGCTTCTTCAACCTGAGCTTCGGCAACCGGAGCTTCAACTACTGGTGTCGGCGCCGGTTCTGCTGCTGCAACTACTGGTTCGGAAACCATGGCCTGCGGTACTTCGGCTTCAGCGACTGGCGCTGGAGCTTCGGTGACGGCTGGCTCGGCAACCCAGTTGAACGCAGTCTGCTCTTCGCGAACTTCACGCACGGTTTTGGTCACGTTTTCGCTGACGGTTTCGGTCGCTGGTTCGGATTCAGCAACTGGCGCTTCAACGACAGCTTCCGGTTCGGCAGGCGCTTCAACCTGAGGCTGAGCTTCGCGGACCGGGGCGACTTCGATTTCCGGTGCAGCAGTCACTTCCACTGGAGTGGTGGCTTCGACAACCGGCGCTTCGACTGGAGCGGTTTCCAGTGTGGCGGCAGTGGCGCGTTCAGCCTGCTCGTGAGCTTCGGCTTCTGCCGGAGCGCTGATGGTGCTGCTGGCAACGGCAGCGGTGACAGCCAGGCCAGCGGCCAGATCGGCAGTGCTTGGCTCGCCAGCGTTTTCAGCGGACTCGGATTCTTCCGAACCTTCGATCACATTGCCGTTGGCATCACGTTGACGCTCGCGACGGTTGCTGCGACGACGCTGGCCACGGGAGCGACGACGTGGACGATCGCCTTCGGCGTTGTCCTGACCGTCTTCCGGCAGTTGCTCTTCGTTGTTGCTGTTCACTTCTTCTTCAGCAACGGCAGCAGCGGCCTGCTCGGCGCGCGGTTGACGCTCTTCACGCGGCGCACGCGGGGCGCGTTCTTCGCGTGGCTGACGGGCCGGACGCTCTTCAGCGGTCACGGCAGCAACGGCTGCGACTGGCGCGGCGTCCAGTGGCTCGCGCAGTTCACGCACACGCTCTTCACGCTCGCCACGCGGCTTGCGATCTTCACGCGGTGCACGCGGTGCACGTTCTTCACGCGGGGCACGTGGTGCGCGCTCTTCGCGGGCTACCGGCGCTTCGCTGCGGGTTTCACGCGGCTCACGGGCTTCACGTGGCTGACGCTCTTCGCGCGGCTCGCGTGGTGCGCGCTCTTCACGTGGAGCACGGTCTTCGCGCGGCTTGCGTTCTTCATCACGACGACCGTTGCGGTTGCGGCTCTGCTGACGACCGTTGCGACGCTCTTCGTTGCGGGCAGGACGCTCGGTGGCAGCCGGTTTCGCAACGGCAACCGGTGCGGCTGGCTCTTCCTTGGTGGCGAACAGGCTGACCAGCGACTTCACCAGACCCTTGAACAGGCTTGGCTCAGGCGCGGCAGCTGGTGCTGGAGCAGGTGCGGCAGGTGCAACTTCAGTCGGCACCGGTGCGTTGGCACGGGCCGGCGCAGTTTTCACTGCAGCTTCCTGGCGAACCAGAGTGCGGGTCGCAGCGGCTGGCTGGACTTCTTCGACTTCGGCAGCGGCCGCAGCGATTTCGTAGCTGGACTGGTTGGTCGCGGCTTCCGGGCTGTCGTCACGCAGACGCTGAACTTCAAAGTGCGGCGTCTCGAGGTGATCGTTCGGCAGAATGACGATACGGGCACGGGTGCGCAGTTCGATCTTGGTGATCGAGTTGCGTTTTTCGTTGAGCAGGAACGCAGCGACCGGGATCGGCACCTGCGCGCGAACTTCGGCGGTACGGTCTTTCAGGGCTTCTTCTTCGATCAGGCGCAGGATGGCCAGCGACAGCGATTCAACGTCACGGATGATGCCGGTGCCGTTGCAACGCGGGCAGACGATGCCGCTGCTTTCGCCCAGCGATGGACGCAGGCGCTGACGGGACATTTCCAGCAGGCCGAAACGCGAGATACGACCGATCTGCACGCGGGCGCGGTCAGCTTCCAGGCATTCACGGACTTTCTCTTCCACGGCGCGCTGGTTCTTCGCCGGGGTCATATCGATGAAGTCGATGACGATCAGGCCGCCGATGTCGCGCAGGCGCAACTGACGGGCGATTTCTTCGGCGGCTTCAAGGTTGGTCTGCAGCGCTGTTTCTTCGATGTCGCTGCCTTTGGTGGCGCGCGCCGAGTTGATGTCGATGGACACCAGGGCTTCGGTCGGATCGATGACGATGGAGCCGCCGGAAGGCAGTTCGACGACGCGCTGGAACGCGGTCTCGATCTGGCTTTCGATCTGGAAACGGTTGAACAGTGGCACGCTGTCTTCGTACAGCTTGATCTTGCTGGCGTACTGCGGCATCACCTGGCGGATGAAGGTCAGGGCTTCGTCCTGGGCTTCAACGCTGTCGATCAGCACTTCGCCGATGTCCTGGCGCAGGTAATCGCGGATGGCGCGGATGATCACGTTGCTTTCCTGGTAGATCAGGAATGGCGCGGAGCGATCCAGCGAGGCTTCTTTGATGGCGGTCCACAGTTGCAGCAGGTAATCAAGGTCCCACTGCATTTCTTCGCTGCTGCGGCCCAGGCCGGCAGTGCGCACGATCAGACCCATGTCGGCCGGAGCAACCAGACCGTTCAGCGCTTCACGCAGTTCGTTGCGTTCTTCGCCTTCGATGCGACGGGAGATGCCGCCGGCACGCGGGTTGTTCGGCATCAGTACGAGGTAACGACCGGCCAGGCTGATGAAGGTGGTCAGGGCGGCGCCCTTGTTCCCACGTTCTTCTTTCTCGACCTGAACGATGACTTCCTGGCCTTCGCTCAGGACGTCCTTGATGTTGACGCGGCCTTCTGGGGCTTTCTTGAAGTATTCGCGGGAGATTTCTTTGAGGGGCAGGAAGCCGTGGCGCTCGGAGCCGAAATCGACAAAGGCAGCCTCAAGGCTTGGTTCGATGCGAGTGATACGGCCTTTATAGATGTTGGCCTTCTTCTGCTCGCGTGCACCGGATTCGATGTCCAGGTCGTAGAGGCGTTGGCCATCTACCAGTGCAACACGCAACTCTTCGGGTTGAGTTGCGTTAATCAGCATTCTTTTCATGTAGTACCGTCGGTTTCCGGGCTGCCGGAAACGGCGTTCGGCACACACGACTTCTCACGGTCGGTGTCAGGTGCGTCGGGAGTGGTTGGCCATTCCCGTGTCCAGCGATGTGCGGCCAATTGGGCCGATACCGCGACGTACGCGTCCTGCTTGCTGTGGCTACTTAAGCACTCAGTCAGGAGGAGGAATCAACCAGCGGCTGTGGACGAGATGAAGCGTCTTGATCAAAGCTTGTTGCTACACAGTCCGGCGGTTGTGCATCTCCACCCTACACGTATCCCTGATAATTCGGGTGCTGCCGCGCGCAGAATCCGCAGCGGGTTGGCATTTACCGTGAGCTCCGAAAGGGGAGGTCACGCATCATGGCTAATTCAGGCGATGTTTCCGAAGCAATCGCTCGGGGTCATTCGCAGTCGACTGCACTTTGTGAACTGGCCTCGAATGTCGCCTGCCTGGCGAGTCAGAACTCTGCCCGGCGGTGTAATTCAGGCCTCATGTCACCTGCGCTCGTTACAACCGCAAACTCCACCGTTACGTAGCGAAAGCCCCGTAGGACGGCCTCGCGCCCTGGTGAATTGCGTTGGTCAGGGCCGGTCTTTGACCGTGGTTCCGCTGTCCAGGCCGCTTTTGGCGGCGTTCGCGACTATAGCAGCAATGATTAAGTGCTTCAATTCCATAAAAATTGTTATCATCCGCGGCATGACAACTACTGCCCCTTCGACTCCAGGCGTTCAACTGCTTGAAGTCTCGCCGGAGTATGCCGGCCAACGAATCGACAACTTTCTCCTCGCCCGGCTCAAAGGCGTGCCCAAGACCTTGATTTACCGCATTTTGCGCAAAGGCGAAGTGCGCGTGAACAAAGGTCGGATCAAGCCCGAATACAAGCTGCAGGCCGGCGATATCGTGCGCGTGCCGCCGGTTCGCGTGCCTGAGCGCGACGAACCGGTGCCGCTGGCCCAGGGGCTGTTGCAGCGCCTGGAAGCCTCGATCGTCTTCGAAGACAAAGCCCTGATCGTGATCAACAAGCCCGCCGGCATTGCGGTGCATGGCGGCAGCGGGCTGAATTTCGGCGTGATCGAAGCCTTTCGTCAGTTGCGTCCCGACGCCAAGGAACTGGAGCTGGTTCACCGTCTCGACCGTGACACCTCCGGCCTGCTGATGATCGCCAAAAAACGCAGCATGTTGCGCCACCTGCACGAGCAGTTGCGCGGCGATGGCGTCGACAAGCGCTACATGGCGCTGGTCCGTGGCAACTGGGCAACCTCGATCAAGCAGGTTCGCGCTCCGCTGCTCAAGAGCAATCTGCGTTCCGGCGAGCGCATGGTCGAAGTCAATGACGAGGGCAAAGAAGCCCTGACGCTGTTCAAGGTGCTGCGCCGCTTCGGTGATTTTGCCACCATGGTCGAAGCTAAACCGGTTACCGGTCGTACCCACCAGATTCGCGTGCACACCTTGCATGCTGGCCATTGCATTGCCGGTGACAGTAAGTATGGCGACGAGGATTTCACCAAGGAAATCCGCGATCTGGGCGGTAAGCGTCTGTTCCTGCACGCTTACATGCTGACGGTGCCGCTGCCCGACGGCGGCAAGCTGAATCTGCAAGCGCCCGTCGATGAAATGTGGGCCAAGACCGTGGAGCGATTGAGTGCGCCCATCTGATTACAAGCTGCTGATTTTCGACTGGGACGGCACCCTCGCCGATTCCATCCATCGGATCGTCGAGGCCATGCACTCGGCGTCCGGGCGTTCCGGTTTCGAGCTGCGCGATGACTTCGCTGTCAAAGGCATCATCGGTCTCGGCTTGCCGGAGGCGATTCGCACGCTGTACCCCGAAATCAGCGACGCAGAAATGCTCGCGTTTCGCGAATATTACGCCGATCACTACATCGCTGCCGAAGCCGTGCCGTCGCCGCTGTTCGAGGGCGTGGTCGAGTCGATGGCATCGTTTCGCGAGCAGGGTTATCACCTGGCGGTAGCGACGGGCAAGAACCGTCGCGGACTGGATCGGGTGCTCAAGGCCAATGGCTGGGAAGATTATTTCGATATCACCCGCGCCGCCGATGAAACTGCCAGCAAGCCACACCCTCTGATGCTTGAGCAGATCGTCAGGCACTGCGGCGTACGTCCGGAGCAGGCGTTGATGGTCGGCGATTCGTCGTTCGATCTGCTGATGGCACGCAACGCGGGGATGGATTCGGTGGCGGTCAGTTACGGCGCGCAATCGATCGAGTCCCTGCAACAGTTCGAGCCGCGCCTGTCGATCGACCGTTTTTCTGAATTGCACGCCTGGCTGGGTCAGCAGGCTTAATACGTTTTTGCTGGGGTAGATGGCATGACCGACGAATGGAAAGCACCGGCCAAGGCAAGTGCCGACGACGGTGACGCGAAAAGCTGGAAGCTGTTGGAAAAGACTTTGCTGGCCGGCGTCCAGGAACAACGCCGTTCGCGGCGCTGGGGGATTTTCTTCAAGCTGCTGACGTTTGTTTATCTGTTTGTTGCGCTGCTGCTGTTCACGCCGCTGATGGACATGGAAAAAACCGCCACCCGCGGCCCGAACTATACGGCGTTGATCGAGATCGACGGCGTAATCGCCGACAAGGAGCCGGCCAGCGCCGACAATATCGTTGGCAGCCTGCGTGCGGCGTTCGAAGACAAGAAGGTCAAGGGCGTGGTCCTGCGCATCAATAGCCCGGGTGGCAGTCCGGTGCAGTCTGGCTATGTCTATGACGAGATCAAGCGTCTGCGTGGGTTGCATCCGGAGATCAAGCTCTACGCAGTGATTTCCGATCTTGGTGCTTCGGGCGCCTATTACATCGCCAGCGCGGCGGATCAGATCTATGCCGACAAGGCCAGTCTGGTCGGCTCGATCGGCGTGACGGCGGCGGGTTACGGTTTCGTTGGCACCATGGAAAAACTCGGGGTTGAGCGCCGCACCTATACCTCGGGCGAGCACAAGGCATTCCTGGATCCGTTCCAGCCGCAAAAGCCTGAAGAAACCGCATTCTGGCAAAGCGTGCTGGACACCACGCACAAGCAGTTCATCAACAGCGTCAAGCAGGGCCGTGGCGATCGTCTGAAGGACAAAGAGCATCCGGAGCTGTTTTCCGGGCTGGTCTGGTCGGGTGAGCAGGCGCTGCCGCTAGGCCTGATCGATGGCTTGGGCAATGCCAGTTCGGTGGCGCGTGATGTGATTGGCGAGAAGGAGCTGGTGGACTTCACCGTGCAGGAATCGCCGTTCGATCGCTTCTCGAAAAAGCTCGGCGCCAGCGTGGCCGAGCAGTTGGCGATGTGGATGGGTTTCCACGGGCCTTCGTTGCGGTAAATCGTTTCAAGGTCAGAAGATCGCAGGTCAACGGCAGCTCTTGCACAATCGGTGTAGGAGCTGCCGAAGGCTGCGATCTTTTGCTTTCAAGGGATTTGCACACCCTCGACCAACAACATATCGATCAGGCGAATCAGCGGCAGGCCGATCAGGCTGGTGGCATCCGGGCCTTCGGTCGATTGAAACAGGCTTACGCCCAGTCCTTCGGCCTTGAAGCTGCCGGCGCAGTCGTACGGTTGCTCGATGCGCAGATAGCGCTCGATGCGTGCCTGATCCAGCTGGCGCATGTGCACGGTAAACGGTACGCAGTCGACCTGGCATTGCCCGGTCTGGCTGTTGAGCAGCGCCAGGCCGGTCAGGAAGGTCACGCTCGCGCCGCTCGCCGCCATCAATTGCTCGCGAGCCTTCTCGAAGGTGTGCGGCTTGCCGATGATCTGTTCGCCGAGGACGGCAACCTGATCCGAGCCAATGATCAGATGAGCAGGGTGGCTGTCCGCCAAGGCCCGGGCCTTTTCTTCGGCGAGACGTTTGACCAGATCGATTGCGGACTCGCCCGGGCGGTGGCTTTCTTCGATGTCCGGCGAGCTGCAGACGAACGGCAGGTGCAGGCGGGCGAGCAATTCGCGGCGATAAGTCGAGCTTGAAGCGAGTAATAAAGGCAGCATGGACGTCTCCTGAGGCAGGTGCGGATTCTAGCGGAGGCGCGCAAGTGACGGACAGGGCACAATTTCCTTTGACATGGGTGGGTGCATCCCTATAATGCTGCGCCTATGTTGAATGACCCGATTCCACCTCACGTTGACCCGCGCAAATTGGCTGACCGTGGCACCACCCTTCAAGGTGAACTGCTGCTGGCCGATTTGAAGAGACTCTGCGACCCGCTTTCCGACGATGTCGGTACGGTGCAGGCCAAATTCGTTTTTGAACGAGATGAACGTAAGTCTGTGGTCATCCACAGCTTTATCGACACCGAAGTCAAAATGGTTTGCCAGCGTTGTCTTGAGCTGGTCACCCTGCCGATCCACAGCGAATGCAGTTACGCGGTGGTGAAGGAGGGTGCGAATACCCAGTCGTTGCCGAAAGGTTATGACGTGCTGGAACTGGGCGAAGATCCATTGGATCTGCAGTCACTGATCGAGGAGGAGCTTCTGCTCGCCTTGCCCATTGTGCCTGCTCATCATCCGGAAGAATGCCAGCAGCCGGCGGGAGCAGATGAGCCCGAACCGAGCGAGGACGAGGTAACGCGGTCCAACCCGTTCAGTGTATTGGCGCAGTTAAAGCGTGACCCAAACGTTTAGGAGTTAATCAATTATGGCTGTTCAGCAGAACAAAAAATCCCGCTCTGCCCGTGACATGCGCCGTTCGCACGACGCTCTCGAGGCTAGCACCCTGTCTGTAGAAAAAACCACTGGTGAAGTTCACCTGCGTCACCACGTATCGCCAGAAGGCGTTTACCGTGGCCGTAAAGTGATCGACAAGGGCGCTGACGAGTAATCACTTGTCTGCTCAAGTCATCGCGATTGACGCAATGGGCGGGGACTTCGGTCCCCGCAGCATTGTTCAGGCCAGTCTCGCTTGCCTGTCTGCTACACCCTCGCTGCACCTGACCCTCGTCGGTCAACCCTCCCTTCTTGAAGAACTGATCCACGGCCAGTCGGCTGCCGATCGCGCGCGCCTGACGATTGTCGCGGCGAGCGAAGTCATCACCATGGACGAAAAACCCGCCCAAGCCCTGCGTGGCAAGCCGGATTCGTCGATGCGTGTAGCCCTTGAACTGCTGCGCGATGGCAAGGTGCAGGCCTGTGTCAGCGCCGGCAATACCGGTGCGTTGATGGCCTTGTCACGATTCGTGCTGAAGACATTGCCCGGCATTGATCGTCCGGCCATGGTCGCGGCGATTCCGACGCAGACCGGTTATTGCCAGCTGCTCGATCTGGGCGCCAACGTCGATTGCAGTGCCGAGCACCTGTTGCAGTTCGCGGTCATGGGTTCGGTGGCCGCGCAGACTTTGGGCATTGCCCGTCCACGTGTTGCGTTGCTGAACATCGGCACCGAAGACATCAAGGGCAATCAGCAGGTCAAACTGGCCGCCACGTTGTTGCAGGCTGCGCGCGGGATCAACTACATCGGTTTTATCGAGGGCGACGGCTTGTATCGCGGCGAGGCCGATGTGGTGGTGTGTGACGGCTTCGTCGGCAACATCCTGCTCAAGTCCAGCGAAGGTCTGGCGACGATGATTGCTGCGCGGATCGAGGCTTTGTTCAAGAAAAACTTCGCTTCGCGCGCTGTCGGCGTTCTCGCGCTGCCGTTGATGAAGCGTCTGCAGGCCGACCTGGCCCCGGCGCGGCATAATGGCGCAAGCTTTCTCGGCTTGCAGGGCATCGTCGTGAAAAGCCACGGATCGGCCGGGGTACAGGGCTTTCAGAGTGCCATTCAACGGGCGCTGATCGAGATTCAAGAGAACCTCCCCGAGCGTCTCCACGGTCGTCTGGAGGAGCTGTTGTCTTAGGCGTTTTCGTCGGACAATGCTTAAATGTGACCGCCCGGTTCAAAGGGCCATCCAAACTGTCAGTTTCTGGCGTCCCCAACGGGGCGTTATTTTCCGACGACAAGATCATTAGGGGCTTGTTACATGTCTGCTTCCCTCGCATTCGTCTTTCCAGGACAGGGTTCGCAGTCCCTCGGCATGCTGGCCGAGCTGGGCGCGCAACATCCGCTGATCCTCGAAACCTTTCAAGAAGCCTCTGCTGCGCTGGGCTACGACCTGTGGGCACTGACCCAACAGGGTCCGGAAGAGCTGCTCAATCAAACCGACAAAACCCAACCAGCCATTCTGACCGCTTCGATCGCCCTGTGGCGTCTGTGGCTGGCCGAAGGCGGCGCGCGTCCGGCGTTTGTCGCCGGCCACAGCCTGGGTGAATACAGCGCGCTGGTTGCCGCCGGCAGCCTGACCCTGGCTGACGCGGTCAGGCTCGTCGAGCGCCGTGGCCAGTTGATGCAGGAAGCGGTGCCGGCCGGGCAAGGCGGCATGGCCGCGATCCTCGGCCTGGAAGATGCCGACGTGCTGGCTGCCTGCGCCGAAGCGGCGCAAGGCGAAGTCGTCAGCGCAGTGAATTTCAACTCGCCGGGCCAAGTGGTGATCGCCGGTGCCAAGGCGGCCGTCGAGCGCGCCATCGAGGGTTGCAAGGCCCGTGGTGCCAAGCGCGCCATGCCATTGCCGGTGAGCGTGCCGTCGCACTGCGAGCTGATGCGTCCGGCTGCCGAGCGTTTCGCCGAATCCATCGCCGCCATCGACTGGCAGGCGCCGCAGATCCCGGTGGTGCAGAACGTCAGCGCACAAGTGCCAGCCGATCTGGAAACCCTCAAGCGCGATCTGCTCGAACAGCTCTACAAGCCAGTGCGCTGGGTTGAATCGGTGCAGACTTTGGCCGCCAAGGGCGCGACCAATCTGGTTGAATGCGGCCCGGGCAAAGTCCTCGCTGGCCTGAACAAACGTTGCGCCGAAGGCGTTTCGACTTCCAATCTCAATACCCCAGACGCCTTCGCTGCCGCTCGCGCAGCGCAGGCCTGAATCAGGAGAAACTTGCATGAGTCTGCAAGGTAAAGTTGCACTGGTTACCGGTGCAAGCCGCGGCATCGGCCAGGCCATCGCGCTGGAACTGGGTCGTCAGGGCGCCATCGTTGTCGGCACCGCGACCTCCGCGTCGGGCGCCGAGCGCATTGCCGCGACCCTGAAGGAAAACGGTATCCAGGGCGCCGGTTTCGAACTCAATGTCACCAGCGACGAATCGGTCAGCGCCGTGCTGGCAGGCATTCAGGAGCAGTTCGGTGCGCCGGTGGCGATTCTGGTCAATAATGCCGGTATCACCCGCGATAACCTGATGATGCGCATGAAAGACGACGAGTGGTACGACGTGATCGATACCAACTTGAACAGTCTGTATCGCCTGTCCAAGGGAGTTTTGCGTGGCATGACCAAGGCGCGCTGGGGTCGAATTATCAGTATTGGCTCGGTAGTGGGTGCCATGGGCAACGCCGGCCAAGTAAACTATGCAGCCGCCAAGGCCGGTCTGGAAGGTTTCAGCCGGGCGATGGCGCGTGAAGTCGGTTCGCGTTCGATTACGGTCAACTCGGTAACCCCAGGGTTCATCGACACCGATATGACCCGCGAGCTGCCTGAAGCACAGCGTGAAGCCTTGCAGACGCAGATTCCGCTGGGTCGTCTGGGGCAAGCTCAAGAGATCGCGTCCGTGGTCGCTTTTCTTGCATCCGACGGTGCGGCATACGTTACCGGGGCTACAATCCCGGTGAACGGTGGGATGTACATGTAAGTAAAATGTGACGGATTGCTTCAAAAAAATGTCATACGAGCTGTCTAAAATCCGTTATAAAGCTGCAATCTATTTATAGGCAGAGGGCCGCAGGGTTTGAGGAGTGAAGCTTTCAGTTGAAAAACTGAAAAGGCTTTCTATACACTTACCCACTGGCCAGCTGCCTGAATTTGTCCATTAGGAGTGAAAACAAGGTATGAGCACCATCGAAGAGCGCGTCAAGAAAATCGTTGCCGAGCAACTGGGTGTTAAAGAAGAAGAAGTGGTCAACACCGCTTCCTTCGTAGAAGACCTGGGTGCCGACTCCCTTGACACCGTTGAGCTGGTGATGGCTCTGGAAGAGGAATTCGAGACCGAAATCCCTGACGAAGAAGCTGAAAAGATCACTACTGTACAAGCTGCAATCGACTACGTTACCAGCCACCAGGCGTAATAGTTTGTAATCGTTGCTTGCTGTCATGGAAAAACCGCACTGCCATCATGGCGTGCGGTTTTTTCTTTAGGCCTGATGCAAAGTCGTCATTTGAAAAAGGAGAGTGCTGTGTCGCGTAGACGCGTCGTAGTCACCGGTATGGGTATGTTGTCGCCACTGGGCACGGATGTGCCGAGCAGTTGGCAGGGCATTCTGGCTGGCCGCAGTGGCATTGGTCTGATCGAACACACCGACCTTTCTGCCTATTCGACCCGCTTCGGCGGTTCGGTCAAGGGCTTCAATGTCGAGGAATACCTGTCGGTCAAGGAAGCGCGCAAGCTCGACCTGTTCATTCAGTACGGCCTCGCCGCAGGCTTTCAAGCCGTGCGCAACGCCGGTCTGGAAGTCACCGATGCCAACCGTGAACGCATTGGCGTGGCCATGGGTTCGGGGATTGGCGGTCTGACCAACATCGAAGAGACCAGCCGCACCCTGCACGAGACCGGTCCGCGACGGATCTCGCCGTTCTTTGTGCCTGGCTCGATCATCAATATGATTTCCGGCTTCCTGTCGATCCATCTGGGCGCACAGGGACCCAACTACGCCATCGCCACCGCGTGCACCACCGGTACGCACTGCATCGGCATGGCGGCGCGCAACATCATGTACGACGAAGCTGACGTGATGATTGCCGGCGGCGCGGAAATGGCCGCTTGCGGTCTGGGCATGGGCGGCTTCGGCGCGTCCCGTGCGCTGTCGACCCGTAACGACGAGCCGACCCGTGCCAGCCGTCCATGGGACAAGGGCCGTGACGGCTTTGTCCTGTCCGACGGCGCCGGTGCGCTGGTCCTTGAAGAGCTGGAGCACGCCAAGGCCCGTGGCGCGACGATCTACGCCGAGCTGATCGGTTTCGGCACCAGTGGCGATGCGTTCCACATGACCTCGCCACCCGCCGATGGCGCCGGTGCCGCGCGCTGCATCACCAATGCCCTGCGTGATGCGAAAATCAACGTCGATCAAGTGCAGTACATCAACGCCCACGGCACCTCGACCCCGGCCGGCGACCTTGCCGAAGCCAATGCGATCAAGTCTGTGTTCGGCGATCACGCCTACAAGCTGGCCGTCAGCTCGACCAAGTCGATGACTGGCCACCTGTTGGGTGCGGCGGGCGCGGTCGAAGCGATTTTCAGCGTGCTGGCGATCAACAGCCAGGTGGCACCGCCGACCATCAACCTTGATGAACCGGACGAAGGCTGCGATCTCGATTTCGTTGCGCACACCGCGCGTAACATGGACATCGATGTCGTGCTGTCCAACTCCTTCGGTTTTGGCGGCACCAACGGCACTCTGGCGTTTCGCCGGTTCGCCAGCTGATGGACAGCTGGGTCGACGGTCAACCGGCTGACGCGCTGTCGCTGAAAGATCGCGGCCTGGCTTACGGCGATGGTCTGTTCGAGACCATTGCCGTGCGCAGCGGTCAGCCGGTCCTGCTGGATCGGCACCTGACGCGCCTGGCCGATGGCTGTGCGCGTCTGGCCATTGCGACCGATCTTGAGCTGGTTCGCCATGAACTGCTCAGCTATGCAGCAGCGATGGGCGAGGGCGTGCTCAAGCTCATCCTCACGCGTGGCGACGGCTTGCGCGGTTATGCGCCCGATCCTGCGGCGCAGGGCCGACGTATTCTGCAAGGCAATCCGCCGGCGGCTTATCCCGCTACCCATGCCGAGCACGGCATCCGCCTGTTTCCCTGCAACACGCGTTTATCTACGCAGCCGTTGTTGGCCGGGCTCAAACATCTGAATCGACTGGAGCAGGTACTCGCCCGCGCCGAATGGCAGGACAGCGAGCATGCCGAAGGCTTGATGCTCGATCAGGCCGGGCGCGTCGTCGAAGGTGTGTACAGCAATATTTTCCTGGTGCGCGACGGTGGTCTGATTACGCCCGACTTGAAGCGCTGCGGGGTCGCTGGGGTGATGCGCGCGGAAATATTGTTTCAGGCCGAGTCGCTGGCCATCCCCACGCAAATCGCCGATATCAGCCTCGAACAGCTGCAATGGGCTGATGAAGTGTTTGTCTGCAACAGCGTTTATGGCGTCTGGCCGGTACGCGCCTGTGCTGCACTGAGCTGGCCGGTTGGCCCGCTCACCCGTAAACTGCAAACCATTGCCCGCGCGCTACTGGATGCTTGATTCGTGAGACGTAAACTTTTGCTGCTGCTGGAAACCGGACTGGTTCTGGCAGGGCTGCTGTTGGGCGCCAGCGCCTGGAAAATTCATTCGGCGCTGGAACAGCCCCTGAACATCCCGCAGGAACAACTGCTGGATGTGCCGAAAGGCTCTACACCGACCCGTACCTTCCTTGAACTCGAAACCGATGGCGTCATCAAGGACGCGTTCTGGCTGCGCGTCTACTGGCGCTTCAATCTCGCCGGCACACCGATTCACAGCGGCGAATACCGCATGCAGCCGGGCATGACCGTCAACGGTCTGATCGACTCGTGGAAGCGTGGCGACGTGGTTCAGTACAGCCTGACCCTGGTCGAAGGCTGGACTTTTCATCAAGTGCGCGCCGCCCTGGCCAAGGACGACAAGCTCGAGCAGACCCTCAATGGCCTGAGCGACAGCGACGTGATGGCGAAGATCGGCCACAAAGGCTTGTTCCCGGAAGGTCGGTTTTTCCCGGATACCTATCGCTTCGTGCGTGGCATGTCCGATGCCGAGCTGCTGAAAAAGGCCTTTGATCGTCTCGATGAAGTGCTCGCCAAAGAATGGGCGCAGCGTTCTGCCGATGTGCCTTACAGCGAACCTTATCAAGCTCTGATCATGGCCTCGCTGGTCGAGAAAGAGACCGGCGTTCCGCAGGAGCGCGGGCAGATTGCCGGAGTGTTCGTACGGCGCATGGCGCTGGGCATGCAGTTGCAGACCGATCCGACAGTGATATATGGCCTCGGCGATCGCTACACCGGCAAGCTGACCCGCGCGCATCTGAAAGAACCGACACCCTATAACACCTACGTGATTCCCGGTTTGCCGCCGACGCCGATTGCGATGGTCGGGCGCGAGGCGATTCATGCTGCGCTCAACCCGGTGGAGGGCAGCAGCCTGTATTTCGTCGCCCGTGGCGATGGCAGCCATGTGTTCTCCGATGATCTGGATGCGCACAACAACGCAGTGCGTGAATACCAGCTCAAGCGCCGTGCCGATTACCGTTCCAGCCCGGCACCAGTAACCGCGCCGGCCACCGATGAGGCCGTTCCGGCGGCCTCGCCGAACACCGCGCCCGAGGCGCTGCCGCAAGTGCCGCCGCAAGAACCTGCGCCAGCCCCGGAACCGGACGCCGCTGCACCGCAGAACGCGCAATGACTTTGATGAAGGACTGCCTGTGACTGGCTTGTTTATTACCCTGGAAGGCCCGGAAGGCGCGGGCAAGAGCACCAATCGCGAATACCTTGCCGAGCGCCTGCGCGCCGCCGGTATCGAAGTGCTGCTCACCCGTGAGCCTGGCGGTACACCGCTGGCCGAACGGATTCGTGATGTCCTGCTGACCCCGGCCGACGAAGTGATGCACCCGGACGCCGAGCTGTTGCTGGTGTTCGCCGCGCGCGCCCAGCATCTGGCAGAGGTGATTCGCCCGGCGCTGGCCCGTGGCGCTGTGGTGCTGTGTGATCGTTTCACCGATTCAACATACGCCTATCAGGGCGGCGGTCGTGGTTTGTCACTCGAGCGCATCGCCACCCTGGAAACTTTCGTGCAGGGCGACTTGCGGCCCGATCTGACCTTGATTTTCGACCTGCCCGTTGAAATCGGTTTGGCCCGCGCCAGTGCCCGTGGTCGACTGGATCGTTTCGAACTCGAAGGCCGGGCGTTTTTCGAGAACGTGCGCAATGCGTTCCTGAAACGCGCCGAAGCCGACCCGTCGCGCTACGTGCGCATCGATGCCGGTCAGCCATTGGCCAAGGTCCAGCAATCGCTGGACACCTTGCTACCGAATTTGCTGGAGCTGGCCCGTGGCTGAGGCCTATCCATGGCAGGACAGCCTCTGGCAGCAACTGGCCGGCCGCAGTCAGCATGCTCACGCGTACCTGCTCCACGGTCCGGCCGGGATCGGCAAGCGTGCGCTGGCCGAGCGCTTGATGGCCAGCCTGCTGTGTCAGCGCCCTACGCCTGAGGCGTGCGGCGAGTGCAAATCCTGCTTGCTGCTCAAGGCCGGCAGTCATCCGGACAATTACATCCTGGAGCCGGAAGAGGCGGACAAGGCGATCAAGGTCGATCAGGTTCGTGATCTGGTCAGTTTCATCGTGCAGACCGCGCAGCTCGGCGGGCGCAAAGTGGTGTTGATCGAGCCGGTCGAGTCGATGAACATCAACGCTGCCAACGCCTTGCTCAAAAGCCTTGAAGAGCCGTCCGGCGATACCGTGCTGCTATTGGTCAGCCATCAGCCGAGCCGTTTGTTGCCAACCATCAAGAGCCGTTGCGTGCAGCAGGCCTGCCCGCTGCCGGGCGAGGCGATGAGCCTGCAATGGCTGGCCCAGGCGCTGCCGGATTGCGCGGAGGAAGAGCGCGTCGAACTGCTGACCCTCGCCGCCGGGTCGCCGCTGATGGCGGTCAGCCTGCAATCGCAAGGTGTGCGTGAACAACGTGCACAAGTGGTCGAAGGCGTGAAGAAGCTGCTCAAGGGACAACAATCGCCGACGCAACTGGCGGAAGAGTGGAAAAGCATTCCGATGCTGCGTCTGTTCGACTGGTTCTGCGACTGGTCGAGCCTGATCCTGCGCTATCAACTGACTCAGGACGAAGCCGGCCTCGGCCTGGCCGATATGCGCAAGGTTGTGCAGTACCTGGCGCAGAAAAGCCCGCAGGGTAAAGTGCTGGATATTCAGGATTGGATTCTCGCCCAACGGCAGAAAGTGTTGAGCAAGGCCAACCTCAATCCGGCCCTGTTGCTGGAAGCATTGTTGGTGCAATGGGTGGGATTGCCTGGTCAAAGATAAGAATGTGTACCTAGACTCTGAAGATCAGCAGTGGAGGTGAACATGATTGAACCTGTCAGCCCGGGGCCGCGTAACGGCATCTTGTCCCTGACCATCAAGGACAAGTCGGTGCTCTACGCCGCCTACATGCCGTTCATCAAGAATGGCGGACTGTTCATCCCGACCAACAAAAGCTACCGGTTGGGCGACGAGGTGTTCATGCTGTTGCACCTAATGGATGAAGCGGAAAAAATTCCGGTCGCCGGCAAAGTCGCCTGGATCACCCCCAAAGGCGCACAAGGCAATCGCGCCGCCGGTGTCGGCGTGCAGTTCAACGACGGCGACGACACCGCGCGCAGTCGCATCGAAACTCATCTGGCCGGAGCACTGAAATCCGACCGTCCCACTCATACGATGTAAGTTGCAGTCCTTTTTATGCTCGTAGATTCCCATTGTCACCTTGACCGTCTCGACCTCGCCGCCCATGACGGCTCGCTGGATGCCGCACTCGCTGCGGCCCGCGAGCGTGGGGTTGGACATTTTCTGTGCATCGGCGTCAGCGCTGACAACGCCGCCGACGTCAAAGCCCTCGCCGAGCGTTATGACGACGTCGATTGCTCGGTCGGCGTGCATCCGCTGGATGTGCAGCCGGGCGCCGCACCGGCGCTGGACTGGCTGCTGCACGAACTCGATCACCCGAAAGTGGTGGCGATCGGCGAAACCGGTCTCGACTATCACTACGAGCCGGAAGCTGCCGAGTTGCAGCAGGAGTCGTTTCGCCTGCATCTGCAAGCGGCGCAGCAGACCGGCAAGCCGGTGATCATCCACACTCGCGGCGCCCGTGCCGACACCCTCCAACTGCTGCGCGAAGCGGCGCTGCCCCAGGCCGGTGTGTTGCATTGCTTCACCGAGGACTGGGAAATGGCCAAAGCGGCGCTGGACATGGGTTATTACATTTCCCTGTCGGGCATCGTCACGTTCCGCAATGCCGACGCTCTGCGCGATGTGGCGAGCAAAGTGCCGGCCGATCGCCTGCTGGTGGAAACCGATTCGCCGTATCTGGCGCCGATTCCGTATCGCGGCAAGCCGAACCTGCCGCAGTACGTGCGCGAAGTCGCGGAGTTTCTGGCGATGCTGCGTGGTGAGAACTACGAGCGCTTTGCCGAGCAGACCACGGAAAACTTCAAGCGCTTGTTCCCGCTGGCGAGTGTTAAATCTGCCGTATGACCGCAGGCCAAATCGCAGGCAAAAAAAACCCGGGTTCTGGGGGGTGAATCCGGGTTAAGACCATTAGGAGTAAAACAAAGGCACGCGGTCCGTTGGTACCTTTACCGGCACGACACTTGGGGGAGATGTCGCCCGACAGTTCAAGTATTGATCAGTCTGGCGTGCAGTCCAGTGAGCGGGTCGGGGTTTTTAAACAAATTTGGAATACGTTTGCTTCAGTTGAGTTCTCATTGCACCCGATTCGTTCTCGAAATGAACAAGAAACACAGATTTGGTCGATGAACCGTGCTTTTTTGCGCAAGTTAGGCATAATACGCGGCTTCGAATTTTGACCCTTCAGACCTTTTTCTTATGCATAAAGAACCTCGTAAGGTCCGTGAATTTCGTCGCCGCGAGCAGGAAATTCTCGATACCGCGCTCAAGCTGTTCCTCGACCAGGGTGAAGACAGTGTCACCGTCGAGATGATTGCTGATGCCGTGGGTATCGGCAAAGGCACGATCTACAAGCACTTCAAATCCAAGGCCGAGATCTACTTGCGCCTGATGCTCGATTACGAGCGCGATCTGAACGAGCTGCTGCATTCGGCCGATGTCGACAAGGACAAGGAAGCGCTGTCCCGCGCCTACTTCGAATTCCGCATGCGCGACCCGCAGCGCTATCGCCTGTTCGACCGTCTCGAAGAGAAAGTGGTCAAGGGCAATCAGGTGCCGGAGATGGTCGAGGAACTGCACAAGATCCGTGCCTCGAACTTCGAACGCCTGACCCTGCTGATCAAGGGGCGCATCAGCGAAGGCAAGCTCGAAGACGTGCCGCCGTACTTCCACTACTGCGCATCCTGGGCGTTGGTGCACGGCGCGGTGGCGCTGTATCACTCGCCGTTCTGGAGCAACGTGCTGGAAGATCAGGAAGGCTTCTTCCAGTTCCTGATGGACATCGGCGTGCGCATGGGCAACAAGCGCAAGCGCGACCCGGAAACCCCGAGCACATAAGTCATTCAGCGGGCTGATTGCGCCGTGTTTTCACAACATGGCGCAATAGCACAGGAATATACTCAGGCATAGGGCTTGCTAAAACCTGATTTCTCAGTCAAGTTTTGCTCGCTCGATTTTCTTTCGCCGGAGTGTTTCATGATCGTTGACCGTCAAGGCAGGCGTTTTCGCAATCTGCGCATCAGCCTGACCTCTGCCTGCAATTACGCCTGTACCTACTGCGTGCCCAACGGCAAGCGGTTGGTCGCTGCGCAGGATGAGCTGTCGGCCGAAGCCATGGCGCGCGGCGTCGAATACCTGATCGAAGCGGCCGGCATCGAGCGCCTGCGCATCACTGGCGGCGAGCCACTGGTCAGCCCCAAACTCGAATCGTTCATGACTGCCGTCGGCCAGATGGGCCTCGACGACATCAGCCTGACCACCAATGGTCAACTCCTCGCGAAAAAACTGCCGCTGCTGGTCGATGCCGGTCTGCGTCGAATCAACGTTTCCCTCGATACTCTTGATGCCGCTGCTTTTCGCAGCATCGCTCGTGGCGGCGATCTGGCCAGCGTGCTCGATGGCATGGATCAGGCTGCCGCCGCCGGGATGAAGATCAAGGTCAACATGGTGCCGTTGCGCGGGCAGAACCTCGATCAGGTCATGCCGCTGCTTGATTACTGTCTGGAGCGCGGCATCGAACTGCGCTTCATCGAGCTGATGCGCATGGGCCACCTGGCCAAGGATTCCAATGCCTTCCTGCAGCAGTTCGTCAGCCTTGAGCAGTTGCTCGGCCTGATCGGCGAACGTTATGAATACGCCCAGACCGACGCACCGGTGGACGCCACGGCCGTTCGCTATGCGATTCCCGGTCGCGGCAATTTCGGGGTGATCGCCAACGAAAGTGTGCCGTTCTGCCGCACTTGTTCGCGGTTGCGCCTTTCGTCGACCGGTTGGCTGCATGGCTGCCTGTCGTCGAGCAACCGCCACTATGTCGGCGATCTGCTCGACAAGCCGCGTCATCAGGCGTTGCCGGCGCTGCAACGTTTGCTGGTCAAGGCGTTGGGTGACAAACAGGAGGTGGCGTTCTCTGGCGGTGCTACTGTCATGAAGATTATTGGCGGTTGAAGAACCGCTTTCGCGAGCAGGCTCGCTCCCACAAGTGGAATGCATTTCCCTGTGGGAGCGAGCCTGCTCGCGAATGCCTCTATCACTGAATTTGTCGAGCTGGCGCAAAAGCTGCATCCAACGGCCATTCGCCGGTTTTCCGACACCGGCTTCTGGAGGAATAGGATGCGTAGCCTGGTTTTGCTGCTGGCCGTTTTGGCGCTTGGCGGCTGCATGAATGTCAGCGATATGGCCGAAGGCACTCGCTATCACATGAGCGATGCGGGGCTTCTGGACCATAGCGACAGCCGCCGGGTGAACAATCTCCGCATTCAGCCGGACTCGTTCATCTTTATCGCCCAGGGCGCGTTCGCGCCACCGGGTGGTTCCTATCCACGGCCGAACGTGGTCGCCGAAGAAGCCTTCAAGGGCTTTGTCGAATACTTCCCGATGGTCCGCCGCGCCCGTGCGCCGGAAGGCCTCGACCAAGCCATGGGCGAAGCCCGTGATGCCGGGGCGCATTACCTGCTCTACACACGTTTCGCCAAGGCTGATGACCGCATCGGCAACTCCGACGAGTGGCTGGACCAGGAAGCCGTGGATCGCCTCGGTATCGATGGCGGCGTGATTCAGATCATGTTGATCGAGACCAGCACCCAGTATTTGATTGATACTGCACGGATCAAGAGTCGTGGCGGTTTACTGACGTTCCATGATTCCAAACCCGAAGACCTCATCGGTCCGCCGCTGGCGCAATACGCACGCAGCCTGCTGGGGATCGGCGACCAGTAATCAAGGAGTACGCCATGAGTGACCCGCAAACAGCCAATGACCTGCTGGGGCAGATCCCCAAGACCAAAGGCCTGCCACCGGTGCATTTGTGGAACCCGGATTTCTGCGGCGACATCGACATGCGCATTGCCCGTGACGGCACCTGGTACTACCTGGGTACGCCGATCGGGCGCAAGCCGATGGTCAAACTGTTCTCCACCATCATCCGCCGCGACGGCGATGATTATTTCCTGATCACCCCGGTCGAGAAGGTCGGGATCAAGGTCGATGACGCGCCGTTCGTGGCGGTTGCCGTTGACGTGCAAGGCGAGGGCGAGGCGCAGGTTTTGCGCTTTACCACCAATGTCGAGGAAACCACCGAAGCGGGGACTGAGCATCCGCTGCGTGTCGAGATCGATCCTGAGACCCAGGAGCCTGCGCCCTATGTGCATGTGCGCAGCAACCTTGAAGCGCTGATTCACCGCAATGTGTTTTACCAGTTGGTGGAACTGGCGGTGAGCCGCGAGATCGATGGTCAGCGCTGGTTGGGCGTGTGGAGCGGCGGCGAGTTCTTTCGCTTCGGCCTGGAACCCTGACACAACATCAAAATGTGGGAGCGAGCCTGCTCGCGAATGCGCTGTATAAGTCGCCAGCAATGTTGACTGACACGACGCTTTCGCGAGCAGGCTCGCTCCCACAATGGTTTGCGCAAGCTGAAAAAATCCGATTGACTGTTATTCGTATGATGATTAGCGTAGGTACCCATCGCGATTCGCCTTGAGGTGTACATGTCCAGCAGCTTTCATGCGTCGACCGTTGACTGGCTGGGCAGCTGGATTGCAGCCGGTCAGGTCAAGCCGGGGCAGACCATCAAGGTCGAGGCGGATCTGGGCGAGCAGCTTGGTGTCAGCCGCACGGTGATTCGCGAAGCCATCAAAACCCTCGTCGCCAAAGGCATGCTCGAAGTCGGACCGAAGGTCGGCACGCGGGTGTTGCCAGTACGGCGCTGGAATCTGTTCGATCCGCAGGTGGTGGGTTGGCTATCGCGCAATGGGTTGCCGGAAAACTTCGTCGATGACCTGCTGGATTTGCGCCGCACCATTGAACCGATGGCGGTGCGCTGGGCCTGTGAGCGGGCGACACCGGAGCAGATCGAAGCGGTGCAACTGGCTTTCAATGCGCTGGAACGTGCAGTCGACAGCGGCATTGATTACAACCGTGCCGACCAGGCTTTCCACGAATGCATTCTTGCCGCCAGCCATAATCAGTTCATCGAACAAATGGTCCCGGCCCTCGGTGCGTTACTGGCGGTGTCGTTCGAAGTCTCCGCCGCCGACCCCGATGAACTGCGCCGCACCTTGCCGATCCATAAAGACATGGCCGATGCCATCGCCGCGCGCGATTCGACCCGTGGCGTGTGGGCGTGCATGACCTTGATCGACAATGCCGATCTGGCGATAAAACGCTTTTACCCGAAAGTCATGGCGGACCGCAAAGCCAGCTAAGACCGAAAATCCCCTGTGGGAGCGAGCCTGCTCGCGAATGCGTCAGGTCAGATACATCATCATTGACTGACACGCCGCCTTCGCGAGCAGGCTCGCTCCCACATTGGAAACAACAAGAACATGAAGGATTCCAGATGACCTGCACCGCCCTGACCCAACACCGCGCGCAACTCGGCGAAGGCCCGTTCTGGGATGCGCCGACCCAAGCGCTTTACTGGGTCGATATCGCCGGTAAACAAGCGTTGCGCCTGATTGGTCAGAACGTGCAGATCTGGCAGATGCCCGAGCACATCTCCGCCTTCATTCCCTGCGCCAGCGGCGATGCGCTGGTGACATTGAGCAGTGGTGTCTACCGCCTCGATCTCGATTCGCCCGGCCTCGAGCCACGTTTGACGCTGTTCTGTGTCGCCGACCCGCAACCGGGCAACCGCCCCAACGAAGCCCGTTGCGATGCCTTGGGCCGGTTGTGGTTGGGCACCATGCAGAACAACATCGGCGAGCACGGCGAGGATCTGCCGCTGGCGCGCCGTTCCGGCGGCCTGTTCCGTATCGATCCCGATCAACGCGTCACACCGCTGCTGCTCGGCCTGGGCATCCCCAACACCCTGCTGTGGAGTGACGACGGCACCACGCTGCTGTTTGGTGAAAGTCTCGACAGCACGCTCAATCGATATTTCATCCGCACCGACGGCAGTCTCGATGCTCCGCAGGTGTTCTACTCGTCCGATCAACACGGTGGTCCCGATGGCTCGGCGATGGACGCCGAAGGCTACGTGTGGAATGCACGCTGGGACGGCAGTTGCCTGTTGCGCCTGACGCCGGACGGGCAGGTCGAGCGCAAAATCGATTTGCCGGTCAGTCGCCCGACCAGTTGCGTTTTCGGTGGCGAAGACTTGAAAACCTTATTCATCACCAGCGCCAAGAGTCCACTGAATCATCCATTGGATGGCGCGGTGCTGAGCATGCGCGTCGACGTTTCAGGAAAACTCTGTACGCGTTTTGCTGGCTAGATCCCAAAATATGGGATGCAAAATTATATATTGAGATTATTTGGCGGTCGGGTTTATAGTCGGCTCCAGCAGTAACACGCACTCACACTTAAAAAGAACAAAACAGGTGAAGTGATGCAGCGAATTCTTGTTGCCCGCGCAAGCGGGATCCGCCTTTCGTCACGGCTCAATGCCGTTGACGACGCTTGCCTGTCTGTTTTCCCCAGCCGTCAAAACCGGACATCGACCGATGGCCGGTTTTTTTGCGCCTGCGTGCAGGAGGCCTGAGCCATGGCTGAAGCGCTGACATTGCCGCAAGTGTCGGCCCCGCCGAAAGGCGAGCGCCTGAAAAACAAGGTCGTGCTGCTGACCGGGGCCGCTCAGGGCATCGGCGAAGCGATTGTCGCCGCCTTCGCCGCGCAGCAAGCCAGATTACTCATCAGCGACATTCAGGCCGACAAGGTCGAGCAGGTCGCCGCTTACTGGCGCGATCAGGGCCATGACGTGCAGGCGCTCAAGGTCGACGTATCGAATCAGCAGGATCTGCATGCCCTGGCCCGACGCGCCGTGGAATTGCATGGCCGCATCGATGTGCTGGTCAACTGCGCCGGGGTCAATGTGTTCCGCGATCCTTTGCAGATGACCGAAGAAGACTGGCGCCGCTGCTTCGCCATCGATCTGGACGGCGCCTGGTATGGCTGCAAAGCGGTGCTGCCGCAGATGCTCGAGCAGGGCGTGGGCAGCATCATCAACATCGCCTCGACCCATTCCAGCCACATCATTCCCGGCTGCTTTCCGTACCCGGTGGCCAAGCACGGCTTGCTCGGCCTGACCCGTGCACTCGGCATCGAATACGCGGCCAAAGGCATTCGCGTCAACGCCATCGCACCGGGCTACATCGAAACGCAGCTGAACGTCGATTACTGGAATGGCTTTGCCGATCCGCACGCCGAGCGGCAGCGCGCCTTTGACCTGCACCCGCCCAAGCGCATCGGCCAGCCGATCGAAGTGGCGATGACGGCGGTGTTTCTGGCCAGCGATGAGGCACCGTTTATCAATGCTTCGTGCATCACCATCGATGGCGGCCGCTCGGTGATGTACCACGACTGAATAAAACGGATTTCCAGCGCTGAACTACGCTTGAAATCCAATCATCATACGATATGACTATTTTCAAACAGCTTCACTGAGAACACGCTTCAACGCTTTTCAAACCTTGCTCAAAAAAAATAACAAGGAGTCATCTGATGAAACGTCGTTTCGGGATTCGTACCCTGTGCAGCACTGCCCTGGCGGTCACTGCGTTCAGCCTGAGCAGTGCGCTGCTCGCCGCCGACGCGGTGAAGATCGGTTTTCTGGTCAAGCAGGCCGAAGAACCGTGGTTCCAGACCGAATGGGCTTTTGCCGAAAAAGCCGCCAAGGACAAAGGCTTTGAACTGATCAAGATCGCGGTGCCGGATGGCGAGAAGACCCTCTCGGCCATCGACAGCCTGGCCGCGAACGGCGCCAAGGGTTTTGTGATCTGCCCGCCTGACGTGTCCCTCGGCCCTGCCATCATGGCCAAAGCCAAGATCAACGACTTGAAAGTGATTGCCGTCGACGACCGTTTTGTCGACGCCAACGGCAAATTCATGGAAGACGTGCCGTACCTGGGCATGGCCGCGTTTGAAGTGGGCCAGAAGCAGGGCGCCGCGATGGCCGCCGAAGCGAAAAAGCGTAACTGGGACTGGAAAGACACCTACGCGGTGGTCAACACCTACAACGAACTCGACACCGGCAAGAAGCGCACCGACGGTTCGGTCGATGCCCTGAAGAAGGCCGGCATGCCGGAGGACCACATCCTCTTCGCCGCGCTGAAAACCCTCGACGTACCGGGCAGCATGGACGCCACCAACTCGGCGCTGGTGAAACTGCCGAGCGCGGCGAAAAACCTGATCATCGGCGGCATGAACGACAACACCGTGCTCGGCGGCGTGCGCGCCACCGAAGCGGCCGGGTTTGCCGCGAGCAACGTGATCGGCATCGGCATCAACGGCACCGACGCCATCGGCGAGTTGAAAAAGCCTAACAGCGGCTTCTTCGGTTCGATGCTGCCAAGCCCGCACATCGAAGGCTACAAGACTGCCGAGATGATGTACGAGTGGATCACCGCCGGCAAAGAGCCGCCGAAGTACACCGCCATGGATGACGTCACCCTGATCACCCGCGAAAACTTCAAGCAAGAGCTGGAAAAAATCGGCTTGTGGAACTGAGGCAGCGACGGCCCGGGCAGCCGGGCCGTTTTTCGGTGTGAAGAGGTGGCTTTATGCACGCGCAAGTACAGACACAAGAACAACACGGCGCCAACGGCAGCCTGCGCTTCAACGGGATCGGCAAGACCTTTCCCGGCGTGAAAGCGCTCGACGGCATCAGCTTCGTCGCCCACCCCGGCCAGGTTCATGCCCTGATGGGCGAGAACGGCGCGGGCAAATCGACCCTGCTGAAGATTCTCGGTGGTGCTTACATTCCGAGCAGCGGCGAGCTGCAGATCGGCGAGCAGGCGATGGCGTTCAAGTCCACCGCTGACAGCATCGGCAGCGGCGTCGCGGTGATTCACCAGGAACTGCATCTGGTCCCGGAAATGACCGTGGCCGAAAACCTGTTTCTTGGCCATCTGCCGGCCAGTTTCGGCCTGATCAATCGCAGTGAGCTGCGCCAGAAAGCCTTGAATTGCCTGAAGGGGCTGGCGGACGAAATCGATCCGCAAACCAAGGTCGGACGCTTGTCGCTGGGTCAGCGGCAACTGGTGGAAATCGCCAAAGCGCTGTCGCGCGGCGCTCACGTCATCGCTTTCGACGAACCGACCAGCAGCCTCTCGGCGCGCGAGATCGATCGCTTGATGGCGATCATCGGGCGCCTGCGCGACGAAGGCAAAGTGGTGCTCTACGTTTCCCATCGCATGGAAGAAGTCTTCCGCATTTGCGACGCCGTCACTGTGTTCAAGGACGGCCGCTACGTACGTACATTCGACGACATGAGCCAGTTGACCCACGATCAACTGGTGACCTGCATGGTCGGTCGCGACATTCAGGACATCTACGATTACCGTCATCGCCCGCGTGGCGCCGTGGCGTTGAAGGTCGATGGTTTGCTCGGCCCGGGCCTGCGTGAGCCGATCAGTTTCGAAGCGCACAAGGGCGAAATCCTTGGCTTGTTCGGGCTGGTCGGGGCAGGGCGCACCGAGCTGTTTCGCCTGCTCAGCGGCCTGGAGCGCAACACCGCTGGCCGTCTCGAACTGCGCGGCCATGAGCTGAAACTGCGCTCGCCCCGTGACGCGATCGCCGCCGGCATTTTGCTCTGCCCGGAAGACCGCAAGAAGGAAGGCATCATCCCGTTGGCCAGCGTTGCCGAGAACATCAACATCAGTGCCCGCGGTGCGCATTCCGGGCTCGGCTGCCTGATTCGCGGCCTGTGGGAAAAGGGCAACGCTGACAAGCAGATCAAGGCCCTGAAAGTGAAAACCCCGCACGCCGGCCAGCAGATCAAGTTCCTTTCCGGCGGCAATCAGCAGAAGGCCATTCTCGGCCGCTGGCTATCGATGCCGATGAAAGTCCTGCTGCTCGACGAACCGACCCGTGGCATCGACATCGGCGCCAAGGCCGAAATCTACCAGATCATTCATAACCTCGCTGCCGACGGTATTTCGGTGATCGTGGTGTCCAGCGATCTGATGGAAGTGATGGGCATTTCCGACCGCATCCTGGTGCTGTGCGAAGGCGCTCTGCGCGGCGAAGTCAGCCGCGACCAGGCCAATGAATCCAACCTGCTGCAACTGGCTTTGCCGCGCCACCGCGCTGACGGCGTGGCGAACTGAGAGGTGACTATGATGACTACGCAAAACGAAACTCTGCCGACCGAGCGCAAACCGCTGGACATGCGGCGCTTCCTCGATGACTGGGTCATGCTGCTGGCGGCGATCGGCATCTTTGTCGCCTGCACACTGCTGATCGACAACTTCCTCTCGCCGCTGAACATGCGTGGCCTGGGTCTGGCGATTTCCACCACCGGCATCGCCGCGTGCACCATGCTTTATTGCCTGGCATCCGGACACTTCGACCTCTCGGTCGGCTCAGTGATCGCCTGTGCAGGCGTGGTCGCGGCAGTGGTAATGCGTGACACCAACAGTGTATTTCTCGGGGTCAGCGCGGCGTTGGCGATGGGCCTGATCGTCGGGCTGATCAACGGCATCGTGATTGCCAAGTTGCGCGTCAATGCCTTGATCACGACGCTGGCGACCATGCAGATCGTTCGCGGTCTGGCCTATATCTTTGCCAACGGCAAAGCGGTCGGTGTGTCGCAGGAATCGTTCTTCGTCTTCGGTAACGGCCAGCTGTTCGGTGTGCCGGTGCCGATCCTGATCACCATTGTCTGCTTCCTGTTTTTCGGCTGGCTGCTGAACTACACCACCTACGGGCGCAACACCATGGCCATCGGTGGCAACCAGGAAGCGGCGCTGCTGGCGGGCGTCAACGTCGACCGCACCAAGATCATCATCTTCGCCGTGCACGGTGTGATCGGTGCGCTGGCGGGTGTGATTCTGGCCTCGCGGATGACTTCCGGGCAGCCGATGATTGGTCAGGGTTTTGAACTGACAGTGATCTCGGCTTGCGTGCTGGGCGGAGTTTCGTTGAGTGGCGGCATCGGCATGATTCGCCACGTGATTGCCGGGGTGTTGATTCTGGCGATCATCGAGAATGCGATGAACCTGAAGAACATCGATACGTTTTATCAGTATGTGATTCGTGGTTCGATTCTGTTGCTGGCCGTGGTCATTGACCGCTTGAAACAACGGTAACGTCAAAAGCTACCCCTCACCCCAGCCCTCTCCCAAAGGGAGAGGGGGTCGACCGAGGTGTCTTGCGTTCTACATCGACCTGAAATATCGGGTCGATTGTGGATTCTCTAAAGCAACATCATTTCGGCGCATTTCCTGAGCACTCCCCAATCAGTTCCCTCTCCCAAAGGGAGTGGGGGCCGACCGAGGTGTCTTGCGTTCTACATCGACCTGAAATATCGGGTCGATTGTGGATTCGCTAAAGCAACATCATTTCGGCGCATTTCCTGAGCACTCCCCAATCAGTTCCCTCTCCCTCCGGGAGAGGGCTAGGGTGAGGGGCTCTTGATTTTGCTCTCTCCACCGGTCACCTCCCTCAAATTTTTGTTGCCCGCCACGCCCCGTTTCGGTTATCAATTTGTACATGATTAGACAGGTACGATTCGACAAGAAACAACGGGTGGTCGACGAGCTCGTCCGACGCATCGAAAGCGGCCTCATGGAGGACGGCTTTCTGTTGCCTGGCGAACATCAGTTGGCTCAAGAATTCCAGGTCAGCCGTGGCACCTTGCGTGAGGCGCTGGCCGAATTGAAGCGGCGTAATTACATCGCCACGCAGAGCGGTGTCGGCTCCATCGTCACTTTCGACGGTGTAGCGCTGGATCAGCGCAGCGGCTGGGCGCAGGCGCTGGCCGACAGCGGGGCGCTGATCAATACCGAAGTGTTGCGCCTCGAGGCGGTGACTCGCCCGGATCTGCTGGTGCGTTTCGGCACCGATCAATTCATCACCCTCGACCGTCGCCGGCGCGCCACCGACGGTACACTGGTGTCTCTCGAACGATCCTTGATGCCGGCCAACGGCGGCCTGGAAAGCCTGCCCCGCGTCGGCCTGATCGACAATTCCCTGACCATCACCCTGGCCGCCTACGGCTATATCGGCGAGCGCGGCGATCAGTGGATCGGCGCCGAGCCGCTGAATGCCGAAGACGCCGAGCTGCTCGGTCGCCCGGTCGGCACGGTGTTTCTCAAAGCCCTGCGCACCACCTACGACCGGCAGAACCGTTTCATGGAGCAGGTCGAAAGCCTGCTCGACCCGGTGCACTTTCGTCTGCACCTGCAATTCGGAGAATCGAAATGACCGCGCTCAACCGTGCGCTTGGCGCTTTCTATGGTCTGGCCCTGGGTGACGCGCTGGGCATGCCGACACAGTCGCTCGATCGTGAAACGATCAAGGCGCGCTTCGGCCAGATCACTGATTTGCAGGACGCAGGTCCCTTGCAACCGATCGCCGCGAACATGCCCAAAGGCTCGATCACCGATGACACCGAGCAGGCGATCCTGGTCGGCGAATTATTGGTCGAAGGTCACGGCCGTATCGAGCCGGCGGTTCTCGCCCAGCGCTTGATCGAATGGGAAGCCGAGATGCAGGCCAAAGGCTCGCAGGACTTGCTCGGCCCCTCGACCAAACGCGCTATTGAAATGATCCTCGCCGGGCATTCCCCGGAAGAAGCCGGGCGCTACGGCACCACCAATGGCGCGGCGATGCGCATCACCCCGGTGGGCATTGCCGCGAACGTGGCCGATCCGCAGCGCTTCATTGCGGCGGTCGTGCAGGCTTGCCAGGTGACGCATAACACCACGCTGGGGATTTCCAGTGCAGCAGCGGTGGCGGCGGTGGTCTCGGCCGGGATCAACGGCGTCGATCTGGGCGAGGCGCTGAATCTTGGCCAGCAGATTGCCCAGCAAGCCGAAGCCCACGGGCATTGGGTCGCCGGTGGGCGCATGGCCTCGCGCATCAGTTGGGCGCGCAGTATCAGCGTCGACAGTGACAAAGCACTGCTCGCCGATCTGCTCTACGACGTGATCGGTACATCGGTGGCGTCGCAGGAGTCGGTGGTGGTCTCATTCGCCCTGGCCCAGCAAGTGGCCATCGGCGAGATGACGGCATTCGAGGCGTTGTGCATGGCCGCCAGTCTCGGCGGCGACACGGATACCATCGCGGCGATTCTCGGCGCCATGCTCGGCGCTTGCCTGGGTCTTGAGTGCTGGCCGCAGCCGATGATCGAAACGGTGAAAGTCGTTAATCAACTTGAGCTGGAACCGTTGGTGCAGGGGCTGTTGGCCTTGCGTTGACTGGCTGGCCTCTTCGCGAGCAGGCTCGCTCCCACAATTGGAATGTATTCCCTTGTGGGAGCGAGCCTGCTCGCGAAAGGGGCGGCGCATTTCTAAAGAATTCACACAGCAATGGATCGCACAGACAGGCCTCGGAAGGCCGGTTGTCTTGTCGTTTTGCATCATTGCCACAACCACAAAAAAGGCAAACAGGAGCATCTTCATGAGTTCATCAACCGCCGGGCAAAGCGTCGGGCAACTGGAAACCCGGGGCATCGAGCCGGTGCCGGAAGCCGAGTGCAACGGCCATCCGCTGCAACTGTTCTGGGTCTGGTTTGCGGCCAATATTTCCATCCTTGGCCTGCCGCTGGGAGCCACGCTGGTGGCGTTTCGCGGGCTGGCGATCTGGCAGGCGATCATCGTCGCCATCCTCGGTGCCGCCGGTTCGTTTGCCGTGGTCGGGATCATCTCGATTGCCGGGCGCCGTGGCCGCGCGCCGAGCCTGACGCTGTCCCGGGCAATTTTCGGCGTGCGCGGCAACATCGGCCCGACGCTGGTTTCGCTGATGTCGCGTCTGGGTTGGGAAACCGTCAACACCACCACTGCGGCGTTTGTCCTGCTGTCGCTGTGCTCGATCCTGTTCGGCTCGCCGGTCGAGGCGAAAAGTGCGCCGGTACTGACGCTGATCTTTATCGCCATCTTCGTCCTGCTGACCTTGTCAGTGTCCGGCCTCGGCCACGCGACTTTGCTGGTGATCCAGAAGTGGGCGACCTATGTGTTCGGTGCGCTGAACATTCTCGTCGGTGGCTTCCTCTGCGCGACGATCGACTGGAGTGCGGTGTTCAACGCCACGCCAGCACCGCTGAGCGCAATGATCATCGGCATCGGCACCATGGCCGCCGGCACTGGTATCGGTTGGGCCAACGCTGGTGCCGACATGTCGCGCTATCAGCATCGCAGCGTCAAGGCAGTGCGCCTGGTGGCGTCGGCGGCGTTCGGCGCAGGGATTCCGCTGGTGCTGCTGATCACCCTCGGCGGCTTGTTGTCGGTGGGCAACAATGACCTGGCGTCGGCGACTGACCCGATCGTGGCGATTCGCGACATGCTGCCGACCTGGATGGCCGTGCCGTACTTGATCACCGCGTTCGGCGGCCTGCTGCTGTCGAACAACCTGTCGGTATATTCCGCCGGCCTGACCACGCTGACCCTGGGCCTCAAGGTCAAACGCGTCTACGCGGTAGTGGTCGACATCGTCGCGATCTTCGCCGGCTCGATCTACTTCATGCTGATCGCCGACAGTTTCTACGGCCCGTTCATTACCTTCATTTCCCTGCTGGCAGTGCCGATCACCGCATGGGTGGGGATTTTCGTCGTCGATCTGATTCACCGTCACTACTACAGCCCCAAAGACCTGCTCGATGTCAGCCCGAGCAGCGCCTACTGGTATCGCGGCGGCATCGAGTGGCGCGCGTTTGGTGCCTGGGCGATCGCCATCGTCCTTGGTTTCAGCTTCACCACCATCGGCACCACGGCAGAAAACGTCTGGTTCAAGGGCTTTCTGTCCGACTCCTGGCTGGGCCACAACGGCCTCGGCTGGATCGTGACCTTCGTCGTCGCCGGTGGCATTTACCTGATACTTGGCGGTGCGAAAGATCGCCGCGCCGCGCAAACCGAGAATGCTCATGCCTAAGATGTTGCACACCGGCCAGGTCATCATCGACCTGGTCATGGCCGTGGATAAACTGCCGCAGATTGGCGGTGATGTGCTGGCGCAGTCGGCCGGTTTCGAAGCGGGCGGCGGTTTCAACGTGATGGCCGCTGCGGTGCGTAACGGTCTGCCGGTGGTTTACCTCGGTCGCCATGGCACGGGGCGTTTCGGTGACCTGGCGCGCCAAGCGATGCAGGCGGAAGGTATCTGCATCGGCATCCGCGAACCGGCCGAGCGCGATACCGGTCTGTGCGTGGCGCTGACCGATGCGTCGGCTGAACGCAGTTTCATTTCCTACATCGGCGCTGAAGGTGAGGTGACCGAAGACGATTTGAACAGTGTGGCTGCCGAGCCCGGCGATTACGTTTATCTCAGCGGTTACAGTCTGCTGCACGAGGGCAAGGCGCAGGCGTTGCTCGACTGGACGCTGGCGCTGCCGGCGTCGGTCAATGTGGTGTTCGACCCGGGACCGTTGGTGGAGTCACCTGACGCGCCTATGATGCAGACGTTGCTGCCGCGCATCGATGTGTGGACCAGCAACAGTGTTGAGGCGCTGCGATTTACCGTGGCTGATGAAATTGGCGCGGCAATGGATCGGCTCGCGAAGCTCCTGCCGGAAAATGTGCTGATGGTGGTGCGCGACGGGCCGCAGGGTTGCTGGATTCAGCAGCGGGGCGAGCGTCGACAAGTGCCGGGGTTTGTTGTCAAAGCGGTGGACAGCAATGGCGCCGGTGATGCGCATGCCGGGGTGTTTGTTGCTGGATTGGCGCAGGGGTTGGATGCACCGGAAGCGGCGCGGCGGGCGAATGCTGCGGCGGCGCTGGCGGTGACTCGCTGGGGGCCGGCGACTTCACCTGGGGCGACTGAGGTAGATGCGTTTATCTATCAGTCCTGCGGCGATTGAGCCGAAGCCTTCGCGAGCAGGCTCGCTCCCACATTGGATCTACGTCGTACACAAATCTTCTGTAGGAGCTGCCGAAGGCTGCGATCTTTTGATCTTGAAAAGCAAAAGATCGCAGCCTTCGGCAGCTCCTACAGTGGGCGTCGTTCTAGCTCGCCTTGCGCAACGCCTCGATCAGCTCCTGCTTGCGCATCGAAGAGCGCCCCGAAATATTCTTCGCTCGGGCTTCCTTCATCAGGCTATCGACGGTCTGCGCATTCTTCGAAGTCTCGCTATTACGCGAATGGCCCTTGCGGCTAGCCACCGCACGGCGCGATGACTCTTTGCGCTCTTTCGACTTGGCACTTGCAGGCTTCTTGCGCCCTGAGCCGCCGGACTTTTCGCCCCCGCCGGATTGTTTGTTCACCGTCGCCCAGGCACGCGCCTCAGCCTCATCTTTCGACACGCCCTTTTTCTCGTAGCTGTCTTCGATGTGCTCGGCTTTGCGCTTCTGTTCGCTGGTGTATTTGTCTTTGCTTCCACGAGGCATGGGATTTCTCCTTGCGTCAGGATGTGCTGCGTTACGCCGAAGGCTGCGAATCACTCGAGACGAATCACCCGTTCGAAGTCGAAGATCCGCAGCCCCAACCAGCGTCAGCTATCGAGTTTCTTCGCCGCTTCAACGCCGGCTGAACTGAGCTTGATCGGCAGGTTCAGCGAGTGCTCACCGGCTTCGCTGCAGGTCACATGACCATGGTGAATCAGCCCGCGATCCTGCAGGGCGGCGAGGGCGCTGGCCACGACTTTCTCGCCCCGGTAATTGTCCAGCACCTCCTTGCCCAAGCCGTTGGGATGCGCGTGCAGCAGGCGGGTGAGAACTTCTTTTTCCAGGTCTTTGTCGACGTTCATGGTTACCTCTTCATGGGAGTGAATAGGGCGCTCGCGTCGGCGAACTACTGACCGGCACCTTCGGAACCGGAGCCACCGGTGGTGGTTTTCGAGCCGACACCGGGGCCGGCATTGTCAGGCGGAGTGGCAGGAGAGTCAGGCGTGTTCATGCCACCCTGACGGCCCGGATCGCTGCCTTGTGTGCGCGGGTCGGTGCCGGTGGCGGGTGGCTGATTGATCAGCGGCACGCCGGAACCATCGGTATTCATTCCGGGGGCACTGTTGATAGCAGGCGCGCGTGGCGGGGTCGGATCGGTAGGGCCAGTGCCCGCTGCCGTGGACGAGGCGGCGAATACCGCAGGGCAGAGCAGGGCGCTGAAGACTAAAGCGGTCAACCTTGACGGGATCATAGGGCTTCTCCAGTGATTGGAATCCTTACACTGGGTTGGTCAGCCCTGGTGACGGATTGGTGCCTGATGATCGACGAACGGTCTTCACCGGGGTCGCATGTCTGCCGTTCAGACGATGCCGAACTTTAGTGTTTCCATCGGTGCAAAACAGTTAACGGTCATAAGCATCCTTTCAGAGTGTGCGGTATCAACTGTGGGAGCGAGCCTGCTCGCGAAGGCATTCTGTCAGTTGACTCGAGGCTGACTGGAAGGACGCATTCGCGAGCAGGCTCGCTCCCACAGGGGCAACGGCGTTCGCCCGATCGGGCAGGTCAGTATGTTTGCCATGTGACGAGCGCCGCTGCGCGCCTTAGTATGGCGCTTTAATTTGCAGACAAGGCCCGTCCATGACGATCGAAATCCGCCCGGCGACCCCCAGCGATGCGCCGCAAATCCTCGCCTTCATCACCGAACTGGCAGATTTCGAAAAGGCCCGTCACGAAGTCATCGCCAGCGTCGCCGACATCGAACGCAGCCTGTTCGGCGAAGGCGCGACCGCCCATGGCCTGATCTGCCTGCGCGACGGCTTGCCGATCGGCTTCGCGGTGTTCTTCTTCAGTTATTCAACGTGGCTGGGCAGCAATTGCCTGTACCTCGAAGACCTCTACATCACCCCCGAACAACGCGGTGGCGGCGCCGGCAAAACCCTGCTGCGCCACTTGGCAAAAATCGCCTGCGCCAACGACTGCGGCCGCTTCGAATGGAGCGTGCTGGAATGGAACACCCCGGCCATCGAATTCTACAAATCCCTCGGTGCACAACCGCAGGAGGAATGGGTGCGGTATCGCATGGATGGCAAGGTGTTGCGAGAGTTTGCCGAGGGCTGAGCACAATGATGGCAATCTACTGCTGATTCAGTTGTCGCCACCGCTCTAGTCCGGCATTCTGTGCGCCATTTTTGCGCGCTCACGGACGACACCTGCAATGCATCTGGCAAAATTTCTCCGCGCCTGTGGAGCCCTCGCTGCGTCAATGAGTGACCAGCTATGAGCGGACTGCAGGCGTCTATGCGTCTGTATGGTCTGGTGAAAACTACCGGCTCTTCTGACGACCCGAATCGACAGGCTGTCGAAATTCTCTGCATGGCCCAGCGCCCCGGCGGCCTGGCTATTCGGGCTTTCGTGTCGCGGCTCGACGCCGAGTTGATGTCGCGCAGCGCCGGCCTCGGCGAATACCGTGTGGTAGCGCTGAGAACCTTTGATCCAACTGCGATTATCGACGCTCATTAAGGCTGGCTGATGCTGCACATCTGTTGCGGCTTCGTCGCTCTCGCCGGCCATTCTCTGTTGAAAAACGGTGCGTTGATCCCGATGGGCTGGCACGTCTACTCCGAAGTAGGGCGTTGGACCAATGGGCATCATCTGGATTTCGGCGTGCAAATGGGCGACTTGCTGCAATCGACTTTCGAGCGCAATCACCTGCGCAACTACAACGCCTGGCTCAACGAACTTGATGATGCAACGCCTGCCGAGTTGAGTTGGCAAGCCAACGAAGCCTGGCGTGCCATACAAACCGCGACATCACCTGAAAGCCGTGAGCATTGTCATGCTCTGTTCGACCCGGTCGATAATCGCTGGCGCTTTGCCGCGACCGACATCGACATCTATCAGCCATCCCCGGCACCCCTTAAGCAAGGAGCTTTGAATTGAGTGGTAAACCCGCAGCTCGCGTCACCGACCCAACCGCCTGCCCACTGCCAGGTCACGGCACCAACCCGATTGTCTCCGGCTCGCCGGACGTATTCTTCGACGGCCTCGCTGCTGCACGCATGACCGATAAATCAGCGTGTGGCAGCCCTATCACCGGAGCGGTCTCCGGCACTGTTTTCATTAACGGCCTGAACGCCGCGATGCTCGATAGCACTGGTGGGCATGGCAATGTCGTGATCGGTGGCTCGGGCACGGTGATCATCGGCCAAGGTGGGGGAGGGGCCGCATTTAGTGGGCTGTTGCCGATGCCGGTGCATTTCACTGACAGGTTGCAAGTGACGAATGAAGCGACTGGACAGCCAGTGCCTTATCACGCCTACACCATTCAACGAGGCGACGGAAGTGAGGAACACGGTGTTACTGATGCGAACGGATTCACTCATATGGTCAGTTCGCACGTGGCAGAAACCATCAAACTATTCGTGGAATGATTGCTTATGTCCGAAGTCAATGCACCTACTGAAGTACCTCATGCGAAAAGGGAAGTCAAAGCACATACACTTACATGCAAGACCGATCAGACCAATAAGCAGGTGGCCATATCTCTGCGGAATTTTGTGGTTTTTTTTATTGGTGGTGCTGGAGACCAGGAAAGTTATTACTTCAGCGGGCCAAATAATAATGTCGACGCGGTGCGCGAAATCTTTATCAGAGATGCCAAGGCGTTGAAATTTCCTGTGGGAAAATTTGAGTCGTGGCCTCTTGGCTATAATGATTTCATTAGCGATAAAGACCTATCTGAAAAGGTACTGGCGAAGATCCCTGACTGCTCAACCGCTGTGTACATTGTGGGTCATAGTCTGGGAGGCTGGAATGGCGCCCACCTTTCAGCCACTCTCACGGAGAAGGGCTATACAGTGAGAATGTTATTGACCATCGATCCGGTTGGCGAAGGTGTAATGGTCTGGGGTATTTCCAATATCTACCGGTTGCCACCCAAGCCCAAGGCTCAGTACTGGGTTAATATTCGCGCTGCGCCGAAGATAACGAACGTATCAGATACGGTTGCTAGTTTTGGTGAACAATGGGAGGTTTCTACCGGGCCTAATGTAATGGGGCGCGTAGATGTGAATCATGCGGATGCAAATATTATGTATTTGCGGCCGTTGGATAACGGCAAGACTGCTCGTCAGATTTTTAACGAGTCGGTCTTGAGTTTTTTCAAGGAATGAACATCGTGTCTCGATTTTTTTTGATGGGTTTATTGGTCATATGTTCTGGATGTTCAATGAATCACGAAAAGCCGGCTGCGAAGCTGTTTTATTCCGGTGTTGATGAGTTGGAAGACACCGGAATCTATCAGGTTCACTTTCTCGCCGATGTGGAATTACTCGAGTTGTTCACATCACATATAAGCCAAGGGTTGGTATGTACTGTGGATGATGATGTGGACTTTTCTGTTGGGCACCAGATAAAACGCTCCGGTTTTGGCCTTGTTGAGCGCGATGAGAGTGGCGCTGCAAACGAGTACAAAGCCGACGTGATTTTCAGAGAGTCGACTGGCGAAAAGGGCGCGGAAATCTTTCCGGAGGGGCCGGTGCTCAATCGTTGGTTTACGAACAGACGTTTTATTTCCTGCGTGTTCCGCGTTCATACGACTCCTTACAAAACGTATTTTTCCCAAATCATGCGTGTGCCAACTGCCGACCTGGCGCGAGCTATCAACAGGGAGTGAATCCTTCATTCATCCAGGCTCCTTTTCTGGCGGGAGGGAGCCTGATCTCGATTGCTCCTCTGCCGCCTTTCAATGTCCGCTGAGCAGATGCATGCAGCGCCTTTCGCAGAGAATCCTTAATACCTTGGCTTTTTCTCCGTGGATCCTTACGGAGCACGATTTGTACCCGCGACAAGACAAGCTCGCCACTTGCGCTAATCCCAAAATATGGGATTGATATTTATATATTGAGATTTTAGTCCGCCCGGGTTTATAGTCCATCGCACTCACTGCCAAAAACAAAACAGGTGAAGCGATGCAGGCGCAATTGATCGCGCTCGATTGGGGGACGACCTCATTACGTGCTTACAAACTCGCGGCCGACGGTGTGGTGCTGGAGCAGCGTGCGCTGTCGTCCGGGATCATGCAGTTGCCCAAGACCCCGCGAATCATCCACGGCCGTGAATGCGCCGATGGTTTTGAACTGGCCTTCGACGAGGCCTGTGGTGACTGGCTCGATGCGCAGCCGGATCTGCCGGTGATCGCTTGCGGCATGGTCGGCAGTGCGCAGGGCTGGCGCGAAGCGCCTTACTGCGAAACGCCAGCCGACGTCGCCCATCTCGGAAATTCCCTACAAACCGTTGTCAGTCTGCGCGGTACGCCGGTGCATATCGTCCCGGGCGTGATCCAGCGTTCGCGTCTGCCGAATGTAATGCGCGGCGAAGAAACCCAAGTCCTCGGCGTGCTGCAAAGTCTGCCGGTCGAGGCGGGTGATGATCTGCTGATCGGCCTGCCTGGCAGCCACTCGAAGTGGGTGGAGGTGGTCGATGGCCGCATCACCCATTTCGACACGTTCATGACCGGCGAAGTGTTTGCCGTGCTCAGCGAGCACAGCATTCTCGGCCGTACCCAACAACCGAGCGCGACCTTCGATGCGCAGGCGTTCGATCGCGGCGTGCAAATCGCGCTGTCGACAGATGCCGAGCTCGGTGTGCTCTCGACCTTGTTCAGCGCCCGCACCCTCGGCCTGACCGGTGAACTGAGCCCGACTGCTCAGGCGGATTATCTCTCCGGTCTGATGATCGGCCATGAGCTGGCCGCGCTCGCCAATGTGCAGCGGCGCCGGCGCAATCAAGCGAATCTTCCAGCAATCGTGCTCATCGGCAATGCGCAACTGTGCACGCGATATCGCCGTGCTCTCGATGCCTGCGGCTTTGCTCAGGTAACGCTGGCCGAGCAGGCGACCGAGCGTGGCCTGTGGCAACTGGCGCGCGCCGCCGGACTGATCGATTCCTCATCCCGTTAACCCTGACTGGAGGCCTGACATGCTCAAGCAAGCACTGGCGCAAAACGGTCTGATCGCGATTCTGCGTGGCCTGCAACCGCAGGAAGCGGCGGCTGTCGGAGAAGTCCTGTATTCCGCCGGATTTCGTGTTATCGAAGTACCGCTCAATTCCCCATCGCCGTACGAAAGCATCCGCATTCTGCGTGATGCGCTGCCCGCCGATTGCCTGATCGGTGCCGGCACGGTGCTCAGCCCCGAGCAGGTCGAGCAGGTCAAAGCGGCTGGCGGCCAAGTGATCGTCATGCCGCACAGCGATGCCAAGGTGTTGCGCGCGGCGAAAGCGGCGGGGCTGTACCTGTCGCCTGGCGTGGCTACGCCGACCGAAGCCTTCGCCGCACTGGCTGAGGGCGCGGACATTCTCAAGCTGTTTCCGGCCGAACAAATGAACCCGACGGTCGTCAAGGCCTGGCTGGCGGTGTTGCCAGCCGGCACGGTGCTGGCGCCGGTCGGCGGGATCACACCGGACAACATGCAGGCCTTTATCGATGCCGGTGTGAAAGGTTTCGGCCTCGGTTCCGGTCTGTTCAAACCGGGCATGACGCCCGAGCAGGTGGCGGTCAATGCCAAGGCCTACGTGGCTGCCTGGAAAGCCCTGCGTTAAGACTTTTTGGCGCTGTGTGCGCTGCATCTAATAAAAGCTGCATTTACAAAAGAGAGCAGAGATGAAAATCACCAAACTCACGACCTTCATCGTTCCGCCGCGCTGGTGCTTCCTCAAGGTCGAAACCGACGAGGGCGTGACCGGTTGGGGCGAGCCTGTGGTCGAAGGGCGCGCGCATACCGTAGCTGCTGCGGTGGAAGAATTGTCCGACTACCTGATCGGCAAAGACCCACGCAATATCGAAGACATCTGGACCGTGCTCTATCGCGGTGGCTTCTACCGTGGCGGCGCGATTCACATGAGCGCGCTGGCCGGTATCGACCAAGCGCTGTGGGACATCAAGGGCAAGGCCCTCGGCGTGTCGGTCAGCGATCTGCTCGGTGGCCAGGTGCGCGACAAGATTCGTGTGTATTCGTGGATCGGCGGCGACCGTCCGGCCGACACCGCGCGTGCGGCGAAAGAAGCAGTGAGCCGTGGTTTCACTGCGGTAAAAATGAACGGCACCGAAGAACTGCAGTTCCTCGACACCTTCGAGAAAGTCGACCTCGCCCTGGCCAACGTTGCCGCCGTGCGTGATGCGGTGGGGCCGAACGTCGGTATCGGCGTCGACTTCCACGGCCGCGTGCACAAGCCGATGGCCAAGGTGCTGATGAAGGAGCTCGACCCGTACAAACTGATGTTCATCGAAGAACCGGTGCTCAGCGAAAACTACGAAGCATTGAAAGAACTGGCGCCGCTGACCAGCACGCCGATTGCCCTCGGCGAGCGTCTGTTCTCGCGCTGGGACTTTAAACGGGTGTTGAGCGAAGGCTACGTCGACATTATCCAGCCGGATGCCTCCCACGCTGGCGGCATCACCGAAACCCGCAAGATCGCCAACATGGCCGAAGCTTACGACGTCGCGCTGGCGCTGCATTGCCCGCTGGGACCGATCGCCCTGGCTGCCTGTTTGCAACTCGACGCGGCTTGTTACAACGCGTTTATCCAGGAGCAGAGCCTGGGCATCCATTACAACGAGAGCAACGACTTGCTCGACTATGTGAAGGATCCGCGCGTGTTCGACTACGACCAAGGCTTCGTGAAGATTCCGAACGGCCCGGGGCTGGGCATCGAGATCAACGAGGAGTACGTGATCGAGCGTGCCGCCGTCGGCCATCGCTGGCGCAACCCGATCTGGCGTCATGCCGATGGCAGCTTTGCCGAGTGGTGAGTCTCTGACTCGCTAGCATCAGATCGTTCCCACGCTCTGCGTGGGAATGCCTCAATGGACGCTCTGCGTCCGCTGCTGGGACGCGGAGCGTCCCGGGCTGCATTCCCACGCCGAGCGTGGGAACGATCAGTTCTCCGAGGGAGAGGAGATCTGCGTCATGACCTCAACAAACATAAAAAGAGGCATCTCTCATGCAAACGCATACCCTCTCCGGGCAGGCGTCTTTAGTCACGCCTAGCCGCAAGCGGTTTTTCATCATGGTGTTGCTGTTCATCACCGTGGTCATCAACTACCTGGACCGCAGCAACCTGTCGATTGCCGCGCCGGCGCTGACCAGTGAGCTGGGCATCGATCCGGTTCATGTCGGTCTGATCTTCTCCGCGTTCGGCTGGACCTACGCTGCCATGCAGATCCCCGGCGGCTGGCTGGTCGATCGCGTGCCGCCGCGCATCCTTTACAGTGTCGCGCTGCTGCTGTGGTCGCTGGCCACGGTGATGCTCGGTTTCGTCAGCAGCTTCATCGCCCTGTTCGTGCTGCGCATGGCCGTCGGTGCGCTGGAAGCGCCGGCCTATCCGATCAACAGTCGCGTGGTTACGACCTGGTTTCCCGAGCGCGAGCGCGCCACGGCGATCGGTTTCTACACTTCCGGACAGTTTGTCGGTCTGGCTTTCCTGACCCCGGTGCTGGCGTGGCTGCAACATGAATTCGGCTGGCACATGGTGTTCGTCGCCACCGGCGCGGTGGGCATTCTCTGGGCGCTGATCTGGTACGCGGTGTATCGCGAGCCGCGCGATTTCAAAGGCACCAATCAGGCGGAAATCGACCTGATCCGCGAAGGCGGCGGGCTGGTGGATATTCAGGCCGAGGCGGCCAAGGTCAAAGCCAAATTCAGCTGGACCGATCTCGGCATCGTCCTCAGCAAACGCAAGTTGTGGGGTATCTACCTCGGCCAGTTCTGTCTGAACTCGACGCTGTGGTTTTTCCTCACCTGGTTTCCGACCTATCTGGTGAAATATCGCGGCATGGACTTCATCAAGTCTGGCCTGCTTGCATCGCTGCCGTTTCTCGCTGCGTTCGTCGGTGTTCTGTGCTCGGGATTCTTTTCCGACTTCCTGATCCGTCGTGGCTACACCGTGGGCTTCGCGCGCAAGTTGCCGATCATTGGCGGGCTGCTGATTTCGACTTCGATCATCGGCGCCAACTTTGTCGAGTCGACGCCGCTGGTGATTGCCTTCCTCGCCCTGGCATTTTTCGGCAACGGTCTGGCGTCGATCACCTGGTCGCTGGTCTCGACGCTGGCGCCGGCGCGTTTGCTCGGCCTGACCGGTGGCGTGTTCAACTTCATCGGCAACCTGTCGGCGATTGCTACGCCGATCGTGATCGGCTTCCTCGCCAGCGGCGATTCGTTCGCTCCGGCGATCACCTACATCGCCGTGCTCGCACTGGTCGGTGCCTTGTCCTACGTGCTGCTGGTGGGCAAGGTCGAGCGTATCGAGTTGTAGTGCTCAGTCTCGGGCGACCATAATGCCGCCCGTTCCTTCGCTCAACGGTAAAAGGCTGGATATGCAGGAAGACGCCCCGGAAAAAACCAAGGACGCCGCGCCCACCGGCACCCAGACGCTGCTGCGCGGCCTCGGTGTGGTGCAGGCAGTGGCCAGTGGCGCGCGCGATCTCAAGGAGATCGCCCGGCTGATCGGCACCACGCGCAGCACTACCCATCGTCTGGCCAGCTGTCTGGTCGACGAGCGTTATCTTCGCGTGGTGCCGCAAATCGGTTATCTGCTCGGGCCGAAACTGATCGAACTGGGCTTCCAGGCCCGCGAAGAGTTGCCACTGGTGACCCTGGCCGGGCCGTATCTGGACGAGCTTTCGGCGCTGACCGGCGACACGGTGCATTTGGGGATCAGGGAAGGCGACGAAGTGCTGTACCTGCTGAAGAATCCAGGGCGCAACGGGCCGGAAATGCGCTCGCGGGTTGGCCATCGCATGCCGCTGGTACGCACCGGGATCGGCAAGGCCTTGATGCTCGATGATTCGCCGCAGGACTGGCGGCGGCTGTACGACATCAGCCTGCCGGCGGGTGGGAAAAGTCAGTTCTGGCCGCAGCATCCCCAGCAGTCTTGGGAACAGCTTGAGCAGCGCATGGGCGAATACGTTGCCGGTGGCTACGCGTTCGATCTGGAAGACAACGAACCGTCGATCCGCTGTGTGGCGGCGCCAATTCGTGATGCGAGCAAGGGCATAGTCGCGGCGATCAGTATCGCCAGCACCGTGCCGTACATGCCGCTGGAAAAAATGGCCGAGTTGATCCCCCTGCTCAAAGGGGTCACAACCCGGCTGTCGGCGGAGCTTGGTTTGAAGGTATAGCCCTAAGGTTTAGGCCTTCAGCGTCGCCATGTCGATGACGAAGCGGTACTTCACATCACCGGCAATCATCCGCGCATAGGCTTCATTGATATTGCGGATGTCGAGCATTTCGATGTCGCAGGTGATGTTGTGTTCGGCGCAGAAATCCAGCACTTCCTGGGTCTCGGCGATACCGCCGATCAGGGAGCCGGCCAGAACGCGGCGGCTCATCACCAGTTTGCCGGCGTGCACGGGCGGGTTCACCGGCTCGATCAGGCCGACCAGAATGTGCACACCGTCGAAACGCAAGGTGTCGAGGTACGGGTTCAAATCGTGTTGCACCGGAATGGTATCGAGCAGGAAGTCGAAGTAGCCGGCCGCGGCCTTCATCTGCTCGGCATCGGTGGAGACGATGACGTGATCAGCGCCCTGACGGCGACCTTCTTCAGCCTTGCTCGCCGAGCGGGTGAACAGCGTGACTTCCGCGCCCATGGCCTTGGCGAACTTGATGCCCATGTGGCCGAGGCCACCCATGCCGAGAATGCCGACCTTGTCACCGGCCTTGACGCCGTAGTGCTTGAGCGGCGAGTAAGTGGTGATGCCGGCGCAGAGAATCGGTGCGGCGCTGGCCAGTGCCAGTTTCTCAGGGATGCGCACAACGAAGTGTTCGCTGACCACGATGCTGTCGGAGTAACCGCCCATGGTGTTGCTGCCATCGACCCGGTCCGGGGTGGCGTAAGTCATGGTCGGGCCTTCGAGGCAATATTGCTCGAGGTTCGCCTGGCAGGCTTCGCAGCTGCGGCAGGAATCGACCATGCAGCCGACGCCAACCAGGTCGCCTACCTTGTGACGGGTGACATTCGCACCGACTGCGGTGACTTTTCCGACAATCTCATGGCCAGGCATCAGCGGATAAACGGCGATGCCCCATTCGTTGCGTGCCTGATGGATGTCGGAATGGCAGACGCCGCAGTAGAGAATTTCGATCGCCACGTCGTCGGCGCGCGGGCTGCGGCGTTCGAATTTCATCGGGGCGAGGGGCGTGGTGGCCGATTGGGCGGCATAGCCGATGGCGGTGTACATGGAGGACCTCGCAAAAACAGTGACAAGTGAGGCGGTGAATTCTGGCCGTCAGACGCGGGTGCGGCCATGACGATTTCTCCGGGTCTCATGCCTAATCCTCCGGCATGCGGGTCGCAGCGGTCGCATTGGCCGGCGGATCTGCGATGATGTTTTCATCCCCTTTTCCGTGAATTTTACGAAGACCTATTCGATGCAGTTGACCCGTCATCTTGATGCCAATGCCCGGCTGGTTTCGCTGATCGAACCGCTGGCGCTGCGCGATGGCTACAGCCAGACCGGCCTGCCCGGTGTGCAGATCCTGCGCGCCAGTTGCGACGTCGCCCGTGGCCCGCACATTTACGAGCCGAGCCTGATGATCATCGCCCAGGGCAGCAAACTGGCGTTCCTCGGCCCACGGACCATGGAATATGGCGCCGGGCATTACCTGATCCAGGCGCTGCCGGTGCCGTTCGAATGTGAAACTTTTGCCTTGCCCGATGCGCCATTGCTCGGTGTGTCGGTGGCGATTGATCGCGTCCTGCTCGGCGAATTGGTGCTGGCCATGGGGCTGGCGCCGGGTCGGCATATTCCGGCGCAGACGCCGGAGTCGATGACCTCGGTGGTGCTTGACGATGGCATGCGCGGTTGTGTCGAACGGCTGCTCAGCTGTCTGCACGATCCGCTGGAATGCCAGATTCTCGGCCCGGCGCGGGTCCGCGAGTTGTTGTTCGTTGCGTTGCGCGGGCCGCAGGCGGATGTATTGCGTGCGTTGGTCGAGCAACAAGGGCAATTCGCCCGGGTGGCGGCGTCGATCAGCCATCTGCATGCGCATTACACCGAGCCGCTGAATGTCGAGACCCTGGCTGGTTGCGCGAACATGAGCGTGTCGACGTTTCATGAGCATTTCAAACGCAGCACACTGTTGTCGCCAGTGCAGTATCTCAAGCGTTTGCGCTTGTTGAAGGCGCAGACGCTGCTGGTGGCGGAGGGGCTGGGTGTCGCGCAGGTGGCGCATCGGGTGGGGTATCAGAGCACGTCGCAGTTCAGTCGCGAGTACAAGCGTTACTTCGAACGCAGCCCGGGGGATGAGCGCGCTGCCTGATCCGCCGATATTCCCTGTGGGAGCGAGCCTGCTCGCGAAGGCGCTGGATCAGTCGACATCATCTTCATATGACACACCGCTTTCGCAAGCAGGCTCGCTCCCACAGTTGTTTTGTGGTGTCAGGGGAATTTTGGGCAACAAAAAGGCCCCCATTTCGGGAGCCTTGTTGTTCAGCGTTTCGACTTACATGTTCGGGTAAGTCGGGCCGCCGGCACCTTCCGGTGCCACCCATGTGATGTTCTGCGCAGGGTCCTTGATGTCACAGGTCTTGCAGTGCACGCAGTTCTGGGCGTTGATCTGGAAGCGCTTCTCGCCGTCTTCCTTGGTGATCACTTCGTATACGCCGGCCGGGCAGTAACGCTGTGCCGGTTCGTCGTACAACGGCAGGTTTTTGCTGATCGGGATGCTCGGATCAGTCAGCTTCAAGTGGCATGGCTGCTCTTCTTCGTGGTTGGTACCGGAGATGAACACCGAGCTGAGTTTGTCGAAACTCAGTTTGCCGTCGGGTTTCGGATAGTCGATCTTCTTGCAGTCGGCCGCGAGCTTGAGGCAGGCGTAATCCGGCTTGGTGTCGCGCAGGGTGAACGGCAGTTTGCCGCCGAAGATGTTCTGGTCCAGCCAGTTGAAACCACCGCCGATGATCGCGCCGTACTTGTGGATCGCCGGGCCGAAGTTACGGCTGGCGAACAGTTCTTCATGCAGCCAGCTGTTCTTGAATGCGTCGACGTAAGTGGTCAGTTCGACGGTGCAATCCTGCTCGGCGAACAACGCATCGGCCACCGATTCCGCCGCGAGCATGCCGGACTTCATCGCGGTGTGGCTGCCTTTGATCTTGGCGAAGTTCAGGGTGCCGAGGTCGCAACCGATCAGCGCGCCGCCCTTGAAGACCATTTTCGGCAGCGAGTTCAGGCCGCCCTTGGCGATGGCGCGGGCGCCGTAGCTGACGCGCTTGCCGCCTTCCAGATATTGCTTGAGCACCGGGTGATGCTTGAGGCGCTGGAACTCATCGAACGGCGACAGGTAAGTGTTGCTGTAGGACAGGTCGACGATCAGACCGACCACCACCTGATTGTTTTCCAGGTGATAGAGGAACGAGCCGCCGGTGTTCTCGGTGCCCATGATGTCCAGCGGCCAACCGGCGGTGTGCACCACGAGGCCCGGCTGATGCTTGGCCGGGTCGATTTCCCAGATCTCTTTCAGACCAATGCCGTAATGCTGCACGTCGGCATCGCTGTCGAGGTTGTAGCGCTTGATCAGTTGCTTGCCGATGTGGCCACGGCAGCCTTCGGCGAACAGCGTGTATTTGCCACGCAGTTCCATGCCAGGGGTGTACAGGCCTTCTTTCGGGTTGCCTTCACGGTCGACGCCCAGATCACCGGTGATGATCCCGCGCACTACGCCGTTTTCATCGATCAGCGCTTCCTGAGCGGCGAAGCCCGGGTAGATTTCCACACCCAGATTCTCGGCCTGCTGAGCCAGCCAGCGGCACAGGTTGCCCAGGGAGATAATGTAGTTGCCTTCGTTGTGCATGGTCTTGGGCACAAAGAAGTCGGGAATCTTCTGCGCGCTGTCGGCGTTTTTCAGTACGAAAATGTCATCGCGCGTGACTGGCGTGTTCAGCGGTGCGCCGAGTTCTTTCCAGTCCGGGAACAGTTCGTTCAGGGCGCGGGGTTCGAACACCGCACCGGAGAGGATGTGTGCGCCGACTTCGGAGCCTTTTTCGACCACGCAGACGCTGATTTCCTTACCGGCGTCAGCGGCCTTCTGCTTCAAGCGGCAGGCGGCGGACAGACCAGCGGGGCCGGCACCGACGATGACGACGTCGAATTCCATGTATTCGCGTTCCACAGGCTATCTCCTACTCAAGGCTCAACAGTTTTTTTTCTAATATGGAGGTTTGATCTCGCATCCGTATTGCCTTTACGTTAACGTCAAAGGGAATATTGGCGAATCCACCTTTCTCTCTAGGCGGCGCATTATATCTACACCACTCCTAGCGTCCAATACAAACGTTTGTTTGAATCGCCTCCAGCCCTGATAAATCAAAGAAGCGCGGCTTATGACAGGGCATTTTGGCGTATTGACCAGAATGGGCGTTCCGGTCAAGATACGGGCGGTTTTGCGCTCGCCGTAGGCAGACTGGCGGTTTCAAGAGCACCTCTAAAGACAGGGCACAGGCAGTAGACGGTGATGCGCAGCGCAAGTCCGGCGCGCAGTTTACACAGCGTGAGAATGAATGACCCGACAGTCACCCCTGACGAACGGTCACCGCTCTTCGCGAAGTGAATCACCTCACATTCAAGCCGGCGTTTTTAGAGGTGCCCTTGTCGCCCGATGAGCATCATCCGCCAGGTTCGCCTAGGCGACTTTCTTTTCACCGGAGAGTAACGAGGAATCCATGAAGGTTCTTGTAGCTGTCAAACGCGTTGTGGATTACAACGTCAAGGTCCGCGTCAAGGCGGACAATTCCGGCGTCGACCTCGCCAACGTCAAGATGTCGATGAACCCGTTCTGCGAAATCGCCGTGGAAGAAGCCGTACGCCTGAAAGAGAAGGGCGTTGCGACTGAAATCGTCGTCGTCTCGATCGGCCCGACCACCGCTCAGGAGCAGCTGCGTACCGCACTGGCTCTGGGTGCCGACCGCGCCATCCTCGTCGAATCCGCTGAAGACCTGACCTCGCTGGCCGTGGCCAAGCTGCTCAAGGCCGTTGTCGACAAGGAACAGCCGCAGCTGGTGATCCTTGGCAAACAGGCGATCGACAGCGACAACAACCAGACCGGCCAGATGCTCGCGGCACTGAGCGGCTACGGTCAGGGCACCTTCGCTTCGAAAGTCGAAGTCTCCGGCGACAGCGTTGCCGTGACTCGCGAAATCGACGGCGGCGCGCAGACCGTTTCGCTGAAACTGCCGGCCATCGTCACCACCGACCTGCGTTTGAACGAGCCGCGCTATGCGTCCCTGCCAAACATCATGAAAGCCAAGAAGAAGCCTCTCGAAGTGCTGACTCCGGACGCTTTGGGCGTTTCCACCGCCTCCACCAACAAGACCCTGAAAGTCGAAGCGCCGGCTGCACGCAGCGCGGGCATCAAGGTCAAGTCGGTGGCTGAACTGGTTGAAAAACTCAAGAACGAAGCGAAGGTAATCTAAATGACTATCTTGGTTATTGCTGAACACGACAACAAAGTGTTGGCCCCGGCCACACTGAACACCGTGGCTGCTGCGGCCAAAATCGGCGGCGACATCCACGTTCTGGTAGCAGGTCAGGGCGCAGGCCCGGTGGCCGAAGCCGCAGCGAAAATTGCTGGCGTGAGCAAAGTCCTGAATGCTGACAACCCCGCTTACGCGCATCAGCTGCCAGAGAACGTAGCTCCGCTGGTTGCTGCTCTTGCCCATGAAGGCGGGGGCGCTGGCTACAGCCACATCCTCGCTGCCGCGACCTCCAACGGCAAAAACATCCTGCCGCGCGTTGCTGCTGCGCTGGACGTTGACCAGATCTCCGAGATCATCTCGGTAGAAAGCGCTGACACTTTCAAGCGTCCGATCTACGCCGGTAACGCCATCGCCACCGTGCAATCGACCGCCGCGATCAAAGTGATCACCGTGCGTGCCACCGGTTTCGATCCGGTTGCTGCTGAAGGTGGTTCGGCTGCCGTTGAAGCCGTTGGCGCTGCCCACGACGCCGGTACCTCGAGCTTCGTCAGCGAAGAGCTGGCCAAGTCCGATCGTCCTGAGCTGACCGCTGCCAAGATCGTCGTCTCTGGCGGCCGCGGCATGCAGAACGGTGACAACTTCAAACACCTGTACGCGCTGGCCGACAAGCTCGGCGCTGCTGTTGGCGCTTCGCGCGCTGCGGTCGACGCAGGTTTCGTACCGAACGACATGCAGGTCGGTCAGACCGGCAAGATCGTTGCGCCACAGCTGTACATCGCCGTCGGTATCTCCGGCGCGATCCAGCATCTGGCCGGTATGAAAGACTCCAAAGTGATCGTTGCGATCAACAAGGACGAAGAAGCGCCGATCTTCCAGGTGGCCGATTACGGCCTCGTGGCGGATCTGTTCGAAGCAGTACCTGAGCTGGAGAAGCTGGTCTAATCCGGCGGCTTCACTTATAAAGAGCCCGGCCTGTTGGTCGGGCTTTTTTTTGTCTCGAATTTCAAGCGGGAGCGTTTTGCCATGGATCTGCGCTGCGGATGGTTGTTGGGATGGGTGCTGTTGCCAGGTCTGGCCACGGCCGCTGGCAAGTGCGAACGCCTGGTTGTCACCGGCAGCCCGGATGCGCCGCCCTATCTGTGGCAGGACCCGCAAAACCCCAAGCGCCTGATCGGCGCCAGTGCCGATCTGTTGCAGCAAGTGGCCAAGGATCTGGGCATCAAAGTCGACCTGCTCTACGCCGGCAAACGCTCGCAGGCCCTCGATGAAGTGCGCAGCGGGCGCATGGACATGCTGGCCGACGCGCCGTTGACCGTGAATGAGCTGGAAAACCTCGACTACATCCATCCGCCACTGCTGGAAAACGACTACCTGGTGTGGACGCGCAAAGGCTCGACGCTGACCTATGCCGAGGCCAGCGACCTGAAAGGCCATGCCGGGGCGGTGTCGGAAAAGTCGCGGATGACCCAGGCATTCGGCACTTTCGCCGAACAGAATCTGACCCTGACCCGCACAGCAAACCTTACCGAGGCATTACAGAAACTGCTGTTGGGCGAGGTGGAATATGTCCTCGCCGGACGTTACTCAGGCCTGGCCGCCGCGCAGACATTGGGCATGACCAGCGATCTGTTGGCGTTCGAACAACCCATCGACCGGCCGGGTCTGTTCCTCGCGGTTTCGCATAACTCGGCCTGCAACGATCCGTGGTTGCGCGGACAGCTCGCCAAAAAGATGACAGAATTGCCCGCGTCCGGACTGACGGAAGCCGCGCTGCAACGCAACATCGAGCGCTGGAAGGCGCAACAGCAACAGTCGCCACAACCTGTCAGTGCCCCAAAACAGTAGGGATTCTTAGTGAGTATTCGACCTCTTTTCGCGGCTGTGGCCGTTCTGGCCCTGGCCGGGTGCGCATCCGATCCGGCACCCAGTGAACAAATGCGTTTGACCGAACAAGCCATCGTGCAGGCCAAGGCAGTCGGCGCCACCGCTGACGAAGTGCCGGAAATGCAACTGGCCGAAACAAAATACAACCGCGCCAAAGGCAGCATGGCCGACGAGTCCTATCGCAACGCGCGCATGCGTGCCGAGCAGGCCGAGCTGGATGCACGTCTGGCCGAGGCCAAGGTGCTGACGAAAAAAAGTGAAGAGCAACTCAATGTGCTCAATACCCGCATTGTCCGCCTGCGCAAGCAGCTGCAACTGGGGGAAGCGCAATGAGCCTCAAGTCCAACGCTTTGGGCATTCTGCTCCTCGCCGGTTGCGCCAGCCTGTACGGCTGCGCTGGCCAGCACAGCGAGGCGGCGCTGCAACAGGCCGGCGCTGATTTCCAGAAGGTCAAGGAAGATTCCAACGTCCTGCGCATTGCGCCGAAAGACGTGATCCGCGCCGGCGAATCCCTGGCCCGTGCCGATCGGCTGTCGACCTATTGGGGCAGCGGTGCGGACGTGGTGCATTACGCCTACTTGAGCCAGCGCTACAGCGAAATCGCCCGCGAGCACACCAACCAGGCGCTCAACGAGGAACGCGCAGCCAAGCTCGAGCTTGAGCGTCAGCGTCTGCAACTGGCTCTGCGCGAGTCGAAGCTGCTCAGTGTGCAGCAGCAGGGCAAGTGGCTGGAGGAACAGATCGAGGCGCTGGCCACCACACAGACCGACCGGGGGCTGGTCATGACCCTCGGCGACGTGTTGTTCGACACCGGCCAGGCGGAACTGAAAAACTCGGCCAACCGTGTCGTGCTGAAGATCGTCCAGTTCCTGCAACTCAACCCCAAGCGCGTGGTGCGCATCGAGGGCTACACCGACAGCACCGGTGGCAAACAGGAAAACCTCAAACTGTCCCGCGATCGTGCGCAGTCGGTAGCTGACGTGCTGGTCGATCTGGGCATCGATGAAAAACGCATTCAGGTCGAAGGTTATGGCGACCAGTTCCCGGTTGACGCCAACGCCTCCGAGCGCGGCAGGGCGCAGAACCGCCGGGTGGAAATCGTGTTCTCCGACGAAAAAGGCCAGCTCGGCGCCGCCCGCTGAGGGCTGCGTCTCTGGAAAGCCCGGACTGTCATGCAGTGCCGGGCTTTTTTATGTCTGTCGATTGCTGCGCAAAACCGTACAGATGGGGCAGACACCCCACTGTACGGTCGAGTAATCTGGCAACTGTCCCAGTACACTTCTAAACTGTTCCGGTATTGTTTCACACAAGAATAAAACGCCCGTGAAATCGAGTGCTGCGTCATGACCAATCTCTTGCTCTACCAACGTATTGCTCAGCAACTGGCCGAAGACATCCGCCGTGGTGTCTATCAACCGGGGGAGCGTGTGCCTTCGGTGCGCAAGATGAGTTCGCAGCTCAACGTCAGCCATGCGACGGTGTTGCAGGCTTACGCCAACCTTGAAGATCAGGGCCTGATCCGCGCCCGACCGCAGTCGGGTTACTACGTACACCAGACCCCAGCGCTGACCGCGCCGACGCCGGATATTGCCCGGGTCGAACGGCCGGGGCTGGTGACGCGCAGCAGCATCATTCAGCAGGTATTGGTCGAATCCCGCCGCGAAGGCGTGTTTCCGCTGGGCGCTGCGGTGCCGAGCGTCGATTATCTGCCGGTGCGCGCGCTGCATCAGCAACTGGCCAAAGTCACCCGGTTTCACAGCCCACGGGCGTTCAGCTACATGTTCAGCCCCGGCTTCGAACCGCTGCGTCGGCAAGTGGCGATCCGCATGCGTGACGCCGGCGTGGTGGTCGATCCATCGGAAGTGGTGATTACCCACGGCTGTGTCGACGCCTTGCAGATGTCGTTGCGCGTGCTGACCCGGCCGGGCGATCTGATCGCTGCCGAATCACCGACCTATTATGGCCTGCTGCAACTGGCCGATCTGCTCGGCCTGAAAGTCATCGAAATCCCCAGCGACCCCGCCACCGGCATGAGCCTGGAAGCCTTGCAACTGGCCGCCAACCAGTGGTCGATCAAGGCGCTGGTGCTGACCACGCGCCTGAGCAATCCCCTCGGCGGAACCATGCCGGAAGAGCGGCAGAAACAGTTGTTGCGTCTGGCCTCGGATTTCGACATTCAGATTGTCGAAGACGATATCTACGGCGAACTGATGTTCGAGCAGGGCCGTACCAAGGCGCTGAAGGCTTACGACAGGCTGGGTCGGGTGATCTACTGCTCGAGCTTCTCCAAAACCTTGTCGCCAGGTGTGCGTATCGGCTGGATGATCGCCGGCAAATACCAACAGGAAATCCAGCGCCTGCAAACCTTCAGCACCCATTCGGCGTGCAGCGTCACGCAGATGGCGATTGCCGCCTATCTGGAAAACGGCGGTTATGACCGGCATTTACGCTACATCCGCCAGGAGTACCGGAAAAACCTCAGCGCGTTCCAGCTGGCGGTTCAACAGCATTTCCCTGAAGGCACGCAGATGTCCCGGCCAACGGGCGGTTTCATCCTTTGGGTGAGCTTGCCGGGGCGGGTCAACACCCAGGAATTGCATGTCCGCGCACTGCAACAAGGCATCAGCATCGCGCCGGGTCTGATCTTCAGCAACACCGAGCAGTTCAACCACTGTATCCGCCTCAACTGCGGCATTCCGTGGAACCGCGAAGCGGAGCGCGCGCTGATGACGCTGGGTCTGTTGGCGACCCAACTGTGTCAGGAAATGGCTGGCGGATTCTGAACGAGGAGGGCGGTGGTGCTTGTCATGTGACGCACAACAAGCGAGCATGTGGCCCTCTGCCGTTAGTTCGTTGGGTCCATGAAAGCCATTGTTCCTGCCGCGTGGGTATTGCTGGGTTTGTTGATGATCGGTCAGGCACCGGGTGTCATGGCGGCCGCAGCCCAGGAAAAACCGGCAGCGACCAGTACGACGAAGAAAGCCGTCAAAACCGTGGCTCCGGCAAAAAAAGCCCAGGCCAAAAAAAACGCCACGGTGAAGAAGCGTCGCCCGGTTGCCTCGAAGTCGAAATCCGCGAGCGAAGTGGCCAAGACCAAATTGCCGCCGGCAAAACTCGATCTCAGCCTGCCCAAGGATATGGTTGAAGACCTGAAGCCACAGGGCACCGTAGAACTGCCCAAACGCGAGGCGATCCTGCCGCAGATGTTTGGCGAAAAAGATAACGGCTTCCAGCTCAACGGCCGCTTGCTCAGCAATGAAATGGAGTTGCAATTGCGCAACGAAGCGCGACGCGATGTGGAAGGCGCGGCGCTGGATTTCGAATTCAAGCAATAGATGCAGGCCTCTGCGACGCGCAGAGCAGACGCTTCGTCGGAGACTGCCCGGTCACTTTTACTTATCGTTGAAAAGCCGCTTGTAGCAATTTGAAACAGCTGTTTTAGCGGTTACTATGTTCCCCGTCTCTTTACACATCGCCCGTCGCGAGGATCTGTTCGTCATGAAATGCCGTGAAGGCTGTGGCGCTTGCTGCATTGCCCCCTCCATCAGTTCGCCGATCCCCGGCATGCCCGATGGCAAACCCGCCGGCGAACGTTGCGTGCAACTGTCGGTCGATAACCTGTGCAGCATTTTCGGCCGTCCGGAACGTCCGGCTGTGTGCTCGGGTTTCGCTGCGGATGTCGAGGTTTGCGGCAGCAGTTCGCAAGAAGCGATCAGATTGATCGGCTGGTGGGAGCAGATGACGGCGGCGTGATGTGTTCACCAACGGAACTTCAACAATAAGGAATAAAACTATGGGTTCGCTGCACCGTATCGCTGTGTTGTGTGGTCTGACTGCCGTACTTGCCACCTCGGTCGTCCACGCGGAAGACTGGAAAGTTGCCAAGAACGAAGACGGCATCAAGGTTTCCCTGAGCGAAATACCCGGTTCGGATTACAAGTCCTACCAAGGCGTTGCGCTGATGAAAACAACCGTTGCCAAACTGCGCGCCTTGCAGGAAGACGTCTCCGGCGCCTGCGCGTGGATTCACGAATGCAAGAGCCAGAAACTGCTCAAGCACGAAGGCGATCTGAGCTGGACCTATTCGCAATTCAATACGCCGTGGCCGGTGACCCCGCGTGATTCGGTGTTGAAAATCACCACTGTTGAGGGCGCCGATGGCAGCCTGACCCGTAATCTTGAGGGCGTGCCGACCTATCTGCCGGAAGAAAAAGGCTTCGTGCGGGTCCAGCAAGTCAAAGGCTTCTGGAAGTTCGTGCCTAAAGGCGATCAGGTTGAAGTGACTTACCAGGTGCACACCGAGCCGGGCGGTAGCGTGCCGGCCATGGTCGCCAACAAGTTTGTGGTGGATGCGCCATTCAATACCCTGAAAGCGCTGAAAGAACGCGCCGAGAAATAATCAATTGGCTGTAAGCAAAACGCCCCGATCGCTTCGGGGCGTTTTGTTTTGTCTCTAAATTGTATTTCCAGATATGCGTTGCACGAAATTTTCACAAAGTCTCCAAGACAATTCGCCCGCACTTGTTGACTGCCATTGCGTTGCCAGCCTTCGAATGAAAGTCTCGAAGGGCTGGGCAGTAATCAATGGCAATGGTGTGAACGATCGTGCAACATTTGCGCACCGCGCACGCCCCGGGGTCTGGATTGACCAATAGAGGGCATGGCGCCGCTGTATTTTTGCAACTTCAACTTCCAATGGGTCCTAAAACGACATGGCAAACCCGGACGCCCTGAGTCAGCAGCGATCTTCTGCTCGTCTGCTGCAACCGACCGTCAAATCGCATCTGGCCTACACGCTGCTGTGCGCGCTGATCATGATGGTGATGTTTTCCGCGCTGCGCCTCGCGCTGCTGGTCTACAACCGCGAGATGATCCTCGACACCCCGGCCGCGACCTTCCTTGAAGCGTTCGTCAACGGTCTGCGTTTCGACCTGCGCCTGGTGGTCTACCTGTGCATTCCGCTGGTGCTGGCGCTGTTCAGTGCCAGGGCCATGGCCGCGCGCGGTTTCTTCCGTCTGTGGCTGACCGTCGCCTCGAGCATCGCGCTGTTCCTCGGCCTGATGGAAATGGACTTCTACCGCGAGTTTCACCAGCGCCTCAATGGTCTGGTGTTCCAGTACGTGAAGGAAGACCCGAAAACCGTAATGAGCATGCTCTGGTACGGTTTCCCGGTGGTGCGCTACGTGCTGGCGTGGGTAATCGGCACGGTCATTCTGACCCTGGCGTTCAAAGGTGCCGACCGCGCCACCCGCCCGCGCGGACCGTTCAGCGGCGGCAGCGTCAGCTCCCGTCAGGTTGCGCCGTGGTACACCCGCCTGGCGGTGTTCGTGGTCTGCCTGCTGATCTGCGTAGTCGCCGCTCGCGGCACCTTGCGTCAAGGCCCGCCGATGCGCTGGGGTGACGTCTACACCACCGATTCCAACTTCGCCAACCAGCTCGGCCTCAATGGCACGCTGTCGCTGGTCGCCGCAGCCAAGGCGCGCATGGGCGAAGACCGCGACAATATCTGGAAAGCCACGCTGCCTCAGGAACAGGCGCAGCAAGTGGTGCGCGACATGCTGCTGATGCCGGACGACAAACTGGTCGATGCCGACATCGCCGCTGTTCGCCGCGACTACATGCCGCCGGCTGACAAGACCCTGCCGATCAAGAACGTTGTGGTGATCCTGATGGAAAGCATGGCCGGTCACTCGGTCGGTGCTTTGGGCGCGCCGGGCAATATCACCCCGTACCTGGACAAGCTGTCGAAGGAAGGTCTGCTGTTCGACCGTTTCTTCTCCAACGGCACCCACACCCATCAGGGCATGTTCGCGACCATGGCCTGCTTCCCCAACCTGCCAGGTTTCGAATACCTGATGCAGACCCCGGAAGGCAGCCACAAACTGTCCGGCCTGCCGCAGCTGCTCAGCGCCCGCGACTATGACGACGTCTACGTCTATAACGGCGACTTCGCCTGGGACAACCAGTCGGGCTTCTTCAGCAACCAGGGCATGACCAACTTCGTTGGCCGCAATGACTTCGTCAACCCGGTGTTCTCCGATCCGACCTGGGGCGTGTCCGACCAGGACATGTTCGATCGTGGCCTGCAAGAACTGAAGGCGCGGGAAAACGGCAAGCCGTTCTACGCGCTGCTGCAAACCCTGTCCAACCACACACCGTACGCCTTGCCGACGCCATTGCCGGTCGAGCGCGTGACTGACCGTGGCAGCCTCAACGAACACCTGACCGCCATGCGCTACTCCGATTGGGCGCTCGGCCAGTTCTTCGAGAAGGCGCGCAAAGAGAAGTACTTCAACGAAACCCTGTTCGTCATTGTCGGCGACCATGGCTTCGGCAACGAGCGCCAGATCACTGAAATGGACCTGGGCCGCTTCAACGTGCCGATGCTGATGATTGCCCCGGGCATTCAGCAGAAGTTCGGTACCCGCGACCACACCGTGGGCACGCAGATCGACATCGTGCCGACCATCATGGGCCGTCTCGGTGGCGAAGTGCGTCACCAGTGCTGGGGCCGTGACCTGCTCAACCTGCCGCAGGGCGATACCGGTTTCGGTGTGATCAAGCCATCGGGCAGCGAACAGACCACCGCCATCGTCACCGCCGACCAGATTCTGGTGCTGCCGCGTGACAAGGACATGGGCCCGAAAATCTGGCAATACCAGCTCGGCGCCAACCCGCACGCCGAAGTAGTGCCGGACGCGCCGCGCACTGCCGAACTCAAACTCAAACTTGAGGCGTTCCTGCAAACCGCGACCAAGAGCCTGCTCGATAACACCGCCGGTGTTATTCATGGCAAGCCGGACTGATCACTTCTTAAAGTCCACGCAATAAAAAAGAGGCCCTGAACAAGGGCCTCTTTTTTTACCGCTTCAAATCGTCATATCTTGCCGAGTAACAACAGCACCAGCAGCACGACCAACACCACGCCGATAATGCCCGACGGGCCATAACCCCAACTTCTTGAGTGCGGGAAGACCGGCAGACCACCGATCAGCAACAGGATCAGGATGATGATTAGAATTGTGCCCATGGGTGATTTCCTTGTTCAGAGTCTGGAAGAGTCTTGATGCTCAGTGGGCAGCTGGAGAGCAACTAAATTCCAGCCGGCTTACATGTTCCGACTTGCGCCGATGAAAAAAAATTCAATGTTTTTTTAATGTATTTGGATTGCTCGGTTATTTCCTTTCCAGCAAAAAGATCGCAGCCTCGTTGCACTCGTCAGCTCCTGCATGAGACCAACCGGAAAACAATGACGGCTGGAATCTTTTGATCCTCCATTCAGCAACTGGATGGAGCGTGGGCGAACGAAGTTCCTTCGCTACACTCGGCGCATCTCTCCCGGAACAACAAGGCTGTCCGCTATGCAAAATCGCATGATGATCACTGGTGCAGGCTCAGGCCTGGGTCGCGAAATCGCGCTGCGCTGGGCCCGTGAAGGCTGGCGGCTGGCCTTGTCCGATGTCAGTGAGCCCGGCCTGCAGGAAACCCTGAAGCTGGTGCGCGAGGCGGGCGGTGACGGTTTCATCCAGCGCTGCGACGTGCGCGATTACAGCCAGCTCACCGCCTTCGCCCAGGCCTGCGAAGAGAAGCTCGGCGGCATCGACATCATCGTCAACAATGCCGGCGTCGCCTCGGGCGGGTTTTTCAGCGAGTTGTCGCTGGAAGACTGGGACTGGCAGATCGCGATCAACCTGATGGGCGTGGTCAAAGGCTGCAAGGCGTTCCTGCCGCTGCTGGAACAGAGCAAGGGCAAGATCATCAACATCGCCTCCATGGCCGCGTTGATGCAAGGCCCGGCAATGAGTAACTACAACGTGGCCAAGGCCGGCGTAGTGGCGTTGTCGGAAAGTCTGCTGATCGAACTGGCGCAGCAGGAGGTGGCGGTGCATGTGGTTTGCCCGTCGTTCTTCCAGACCAACTTGCTCGATTCTTTCCGTGGCCCGACCCCGGCGATGAAAGCCCAGGTCGGCAAGTTGCTGGAAAGTTCGCCGATCAGTGCCGCCGACATCGCTGACTACATCTATCAGCAAGTCGCCGCCGGTGAGTTCATGATCCTGCCCCACGAACAAGGGCGCATGGCCTGGGCAATCAAGCAAAAGAATCCGCAACTGCTCTACAACGAAATGACTTCCATGGCCGAGAAAATGCGCGCCAAGGCCAAACAAAACAACGCTTGATCTTGTTCGATGCCCGTCGCGTCGTTAGGGTGGCCGCCAATGGTCACCCTGTCGAGATGCGCTCATGCTCAATTACTTGTGGTTCTTCCTGGCGGCGCTGTTTGAAATCGCCGGCTGTTTTGCCTTCTACATGTGGCTGCGCCAGGGCAAGAGTGCGTTGTGGGTGATTCCCGCGTTGCTCAGCCTGACCCTGTTCGCGCTGTTGCTGACCCGTGTTGAAGCGGCCTACGCCGGGCGCGCCTATGCGGCGTATGGCGGGATCTACATCGTTGCTTCGATTGGCTGGCTGGCGGTGGTCGAGCGGGTGCGTCCGCTGGGCTCGGACTGGATTGGCATGGCGCTGTGCGTGGTCGGTGCCAGCATCATTCTGTTCGGGCCGCGCTTTTCCGCTGCCTGAGGCGTTTGTGCGAAGCGTCTGACAGCTGCGGGCGTGGGCAGCTGTAGGGCAAGACTGATTTGCTCGTCGTGGATTGTGAAGACGCTATAAGCCGCGCATCTTCAGGGTTTGCCAGTCCTGAAGGATGAATCCCATGCTTGTACTCAGCCGTGTGGTCGGTGAGTTGATTTCAATCGGAGACGACATCACCCTGCGTGTTCTGTCGGTCAACGGCTCCAGCGTGCGCTTCGGCGTCGAAGCGCCGAAAAAGGTCCATGTACACCGCGCCGAGGTCTATGACCGGATCAAGCGCAAGGAGGCCGCGGCGAAGGCTGGCTGACGGTTTCAGTCGAACAGATGCTTGGGTACGTCGTGCTTGAGCATCAGCTGGCACTGCTCGCTTTCCGGGTCGAACACGATCAATGCCTGGCCTTTGGTCAGTGCCTGACGCACGCGCAGGACGCGGGTTTCCAGCGGGGTGTCATCGCCGTTGTCGGTACCGTCGCGGGTGACGAAATCCTCAATCAGGCGGGTGAGGGTGTCGACTTCAAGCGCGTCGTGGGGAATGAGCATGGGCACCTCGGTCAAATCAATGTCGGGATGCTACGGGGATTGGGTTTTGTCTGCCAGTTCTGTATCGGTCTTGCCGGCCTATTTGCGAGCAGGCTCGCTCCCACCTTTGAAATGCGATCCCTGTGGGAGCGAGCCTGCTCGCGAAAGCGGTTATCTCACCGAAGGCTCAACTGTCAGAACGCTGCCCCACCAGACTGTCCACCGGCGGCACGCGGGTTTCGCTTTCCATCTGCGTGTCATGCTCAATCTGATGGCTGAAGCGATCCAGTGAAGCATTGGCCGGCGCCGCATCGCTGGCAAAGACCGGCGGGCTGAGAATGTACGCGCCGAGCAAACGGCTGAGCGCCGCCAGACTGTCGATGTGCGTGCGCTCGTAGCCGTGCGTGGCATCGCAGCCGAAAGCGAGCAGGGCAGTACGAATGTCGTGGCCGGCGGTGACCGCCGAGTGCGCATCGCTGAAGTAATAGCGGAACATGTCACGGCGCACCGGCAATTCGTGTTCATCGGCAAGACGCAACAGATGCCGCGACAGGTGATAGTCATACGGCCCGCCGGAGTCCTGCATCGCCACGCTCACCGCGTGTTCGCTTGAATGCTGGCCGGGGGCGACCGGTGCAATGTCGATGCCGACAAATTCGCTGACGTCCCACGGCAATGCCGCCGCTGCACCGCTGCCGGTTTCCTCGGTGATGGTGAACAGTGGATGGCAATCGATGTTCAGTTCCTGGCCACTGTCGACAATCGCCTTGAGCGCGGCGAGCAGCGCTGCGACGCCGGCCTTGTCGTCGAGGTGGCGGGCGCTGATATGGCCGCTTTCGGTGAACTCCGGCAGCGGATCGAAGGCCACCACGTCGCCGACATGAATGCCCAGCGACTCGCAATCGGCCTTGGTCGTGCAGTAGGCGTCCAGACGCAGCTCGACATGGTCCCAACTGATCGGCATTTCATCGACCTGGGTGTTGAAGGCGTGCCCGGACGCCATCAGCGGCAACACGCTGCCGCGAATCACCCCGGTGTCGGTAAACAGGCTGACCCGGCTACCCTCGGCAAAGCGGCTCGACCAGCAGCCGACCGGGGCGAGGGTCAGGCGACCGTTGTCTTTCACCGCACGCACAGCAGCGCCGATGGTGTCCAGGTGCGCAGACACCGCGCGGTCAGGGCTGCTCTTTTTGCCCTTCAACGTCGCGCGGATGGTCCCGCGCCGGGTCATTTCGAACGGAATGCCCAGCTCTTCGAGACGCTCGGCGACATAGCGCACGATGGTGTCGGTGAAACCGGTAGGGCTGGGAATGGCGAGCATTTCCAGCAGGACTTTTTGCAGGTAAGCCAGATCCGGTTCAGGGATTTGTGTGGTCATGGTCATGGAAACTCCTGATGGGTTGAGCACATCGATGGTTTCGATGAGGAAAATTGGTGGTGACGTTCAGGGCCTCTTCGCGAGCAGGCTCGCTCCCACATTTGGAATGCATTCCCCTGTGGGAGCGAGCCTGCTCGCGAAGGCGTCAGCCGGAACAACGATGGTTCAAGAGACAGCCGGCTGACTATGCGGAAACAACAGATCGACAAAGCGCTCCGCCGTCGGCTGCGGTTCGTGGTTGGCCAGGCCGGCGCGTTCGTTGGCTTCGATGAACACGTACTCGGGCTGATCCGCCGCCGGCACCATCAGATCGAGCCCGACCATCGGAATGTCCAGCGCACGCGCCGCACGCACTGCCGCGTCGATCAGGGTCGGATGAAGAATGTCGGTCACGTCTTCCAGCGTACCGCCGGTGTGCAGATTGGCCGTGCGCCGCACGAACAGATGCTCGCCGGCCGGCAGGATGCTGCTGTAGTCGTAACCGGCCGCATGCAGCGTGCGTTGGGTTTCGTGATCCAGCGGGATCTTGCTTTCGCCACTGGTGGCGGCTTGCCGGCGGCGGCTCTGCGCTTCGATCAGCGCACCGATCGAATGCTGACCATCGCCAACCACTTCCGCCGGACGGCGAATCGCCGCCGCAACCACTTCAAAGCCGATCACCACGATGCGCAGATCAAGGCCTTCGTGGAAGCTTTCCAGCAGCACGCGACTGTCAAACTGCTTGGCGGTTTCGATGGCCTTCTGCACTTCTTCGATGGTGCGCAGATCCACCGCGACGCCGTGGCCCTGTTCGCCATCGAGAGGCTTGACCACCACCCGTTGGTACTCATCGAGGAAGGCCAGGTTGTCGTCGGCGTTGCCCGCCAGTTGCTGCGCGGGCAGTTTCAGACCTGCGCCTTTCAGCACCTTGTGGGTCAGGCTTTTGTCCTGGCACAAGGTCATGCTGATCGCACTGGTCAGGTCGCTCAGCGACTCGCGGCAACGCACGCGACGGCCGCCGTGGCTGAGGGTGAACAGCCCGGCGTCGGCGTCATCCACTTGCACGTCGATACCGCGCCGATGGGCTTCTTCGACGATGATCCGCGCGTAAGGATTGAAATTCGCCTCCGGGCCCGGGCCGAGAAACAGCGGCTGGTTGATGCCGTTCTTGCGCTTGATAGCGAACGTCGGCAGGTTGCGGAAACCCAGTTTGGCGTAAAGGTTTTTTGCCTGACGGTTATCGTGCAGCACCGACAGATCCAGATAAGCCAGACCACGACTCATGAAGTGCTCGACCAGATGCCGCACCAGCACTTCGCCGACGCCGGGGCGCGAGCAATGCGGGTCGACCGCCAGGCACCACAGGCTGCTGCCGTGTTCCGGGTCGTTGAAGGCTTTTTCATGATTGAGACCCATGACACTGCCGATCACCGCGCCGCTGTCCTCGTCTTCCGCCAGCCAGTACACCGGGCCGCCCTGATGATGCGGGGTGAGCAACTCCTGATCGATCGGCAACATGCCGCGCGCCTGGTACAAACGGTTGATACCCTGCCAGTCGGTTTCGCTCTGCGCGCGACGAATGCGGAAGCCGCGAAACACCCGCGTGGCCTGCCGGTAATCGCTGAACCACAAACGCAGGGTGTCGGACGGATCGAGAAACAGCTGCGTCGGCTCGAGGCCGAGAATCTGCTGCGGTGCGGCGACGTACAGGGCGATGTCGCGCTCGCCGGGCTGCTCGTTGAGCAGCTCCTGCGCCAGTGACGCCGGGTCGGGAAAGGTGTGCCCGATCAGCAGCCGGCCCCAGCCGCAATGAACGGCAATCGGGGCGCTGGCAGGCTCGCTACCGTCTTCGGCCAGGCGCGCCTGCAAACGTTCATACGAGGGAGCCTGACCACGCAACAGGCGTTGGTTGATGGACGTGGCATGGGGTTTCATCAATCAGATTCCTTGTTCACTGAGCCACAGGTTCAGGGCCGCCAGTTGCCACAGTTTCGAACCGCGCAACGGGGTCAGTTGGCCTTGCGGATCAGTCAAAAGCTTGTCGAGCACGGTCGGGTTGAACAGGCCGCGATCCTGGCTCGGATCCAGCAGCAGTTCGCGCACCCAGTTGAGCGTGTCGCCCTGCAAGTGCTTGAGACCCGGCACCGGGAAATAGCCTTTCTTGCGGTCGATCACTTCGCTTGGAATAACCCGGCGCGCAGCTTCTTTCAGCACTTGCTTGCCGCCATCGGGCAGCTTGAATTGACCTGGTACACGAGCCGATAGCTCGACCAGTCGATAGTCGAGGAACGGCGTGCGCGCTTCCAGGCCCCAGGCCATGGTCATGTTATCGACGCGTTTGACCGGGTCATCGACCAGCATCACCGTGCTGTCCAGGCGCAGCGCCTTGTCCACGGCAGCATCGGCGCCGGGCTGGGCAAAGTGCTGTTTGACGAAATCACCGGCCGCATCGTGGTCGACCAGCCATTTCGGCTGCACAGTCGCTGCGTAGTCGTCGTAGCTGCGATCGAAGAACGCATCGCGGTAGGCCGCGTATGGGTCCGCCGCGCCGTCGACCTGCGGATACCAGTGGTAACCGGCAAACAGTTCGTCTGCGCCTTGGCCGCTTTGCACCACTTTGCAGTGCTTGGCCACTTCACGGGACAACAGATAAAAAGCGATGCAGTCATGGCTGACCATCGGTTCGCTCATCGCCCGGAAGGCGGCGGGCAGTTGCTCGATGATTTCTTTCTCGTCGATGCGCAACTGATGGTGGCGCGTGCCGTAGTGCTTGGCGATCAGGTCCGAGTACTGGAACTCATCGCCGCGCTCGCCGCCGGCATCCTGGAAACCGATGGAGAAGGTCGACAGATTCTCTACACCGACTTCGCGCAACAGGCCGACGAGCATGCTCGAGTCGACACCGCCGGACAGCAACACACCGACATCCACCGCCGCACGCTGACGAATCGCCACCGCTTCGCGGGTGCTGTCGAGGACGCGATCGACCCAGTCTTCGAGGTTGAGGTTTTTCTCGTCCTCATGCGGGCCGTAGGGCAGGGTCCACCAGGTTTTCTGCTCGGTGCGGCCATCAGCTTCAACGCGCATCCAGGTGGCGGGCGGCAGTTTTTCGATACCGGCCAGCAAGGTGCGCGGCGCGGGTACGACCGCGTGGAAATTCAGATAGTGATTGAGCGCCACCGGATCGAGGATCGGGTTGATGTCGCCGCCCTTGAGCAGCGCCGGCAGTGCTGAGGCAAAACGCAAGCGTTGGCCAGTGCGCGACAGGTACAACGGCTTTACGCCGAGACGGTCACGAGCGATGAACAGGCGCTGGGCATCACGCTCCCAGATAGCGAAAGCAAACATGCCATTGAGCTTCGGCAGCAGCGCCTCGCCCCAGGCGTGATAACCCTTGAGCAGCACTTCGGTGTCGCCACCCGAATAGAAGGCATAACCGAGTGCTTCGAGCTCTGCGCGCAATTCCGGGAAGTTGTAGATCGCACCGTTGAACGCCAGGGACAGGCCCAGTTGGCTGTCGATCATCGGCTGCGCAGAGCCGTCCGACAGGTCCATGATTTTCAGGCGTCGATGACCCAGGGCAATCGGCCCTTGGGCATGGAAGCCCCACGCGTCAGGGCCGCGAGGGGCCAGGTGATGGGTGATTCTCTCGATCGCTGCAAGGTCTGCAGGTTGTTGATCAAAACGTAACTCGCCAGCTAATCCGCACATAAAGTCCTTACCGGTTTTTCCGTTGGGGAAGGTCAAGCCGTACCGCGCGAAAAGTGCGGGTACTCAGAAACTGACCTGTCTCGGTAGGTGGAGTTTTAGATCGATAAGTTATAAGCCAGCCTGGCTGCCTTCTGCCGCAACGCTATCAGCGCGGATCGAGGATCGAGATTTGCCCACTTACCGTTACGCTTTTTTTGCATAAGCGCACAAGCGCGTGGACGTTCCGTGCGGGGTGGTGCAGGGCTATTTTTTCCATGCAAAAAAGCGTTTGGTCTACCTGGGTTTTGCGCAGCAATTTGAACTGTTATTGGCTGCCCGGCAGCGCTAGGGTCGAGTGTTCGAACCGCAATAAAGGACTATTGCCATGCCCACCCAAGACAAGACAAATCCACAGATTCAGGCCTCGGTCCTGAGCACCTTGTACGCCGCGACCGGTGACCTCGATACCGCTGAAAGCCTGGAAAAAAACCTGCCGGCGCATCTGCTCACGGCTTCTGCGGCCACGCTGAACAAGCTGGACGAAATCAATCGTGAACTGCACACCCTGCAAGTCAAAGTCGACAAGGATCTGACCCGGCTCAATCCCTTGCACAGCTTCTGCATCAGCGAACTCAACGCGGCGCTGAGCGAGAAATGGCCAGCGGTCTATGACGTGAGCGAGGATCTGCTCAGCCTGCCCGGCGTCGATTGTGGCTGCGATGTGAAGGCGACGGTTCAGGCCGATGTCGGCTTGGTCAGACACGCGACGCAAAGCCTGTTGCAGGCAGCCATGCAAAACTTCACCGCAGACGAGGAGCAGGCCGACGGTTTCCCCGCCGGCAGCCTGGTGCGCGTCAAGAGCGTGCCCGCTGGCGTGAAGGATCTGACGCCGGCAGCGTTCGCAGCGTTGTGCCGCAAGCTGGATCTGGGCAAGAAATACCAGGAGCATCTGCAGCAAGTGTTCGGTCTGCGTGAGGACTGCGGCAAAGTCGTGGCGACCAGTGCCATGACCCGCAATATCGCCGCATTGAAGCAATCGCTGCTGGAGCTGGACGCTCATCTTGCGGAGCTCAAGGGCGATATCACCGCAGCTGGTTTGCGCATGCTGCAGGATCTGATGCTGGCCGAAGGCGTCGCTTCGGCGCAGCACCTGCGCTACGGCAAAGACCCGATGATCATGCAGGGCATCAGAATTCTCGACAGCTGCGTTTGGGGCGTGGTGGTATTTTCCAAACGCTCCGTGGAACAACATCCTGAGGACGGATGCATGGTGTATATGCCCGGCGAGCCCGAGCGCGCCGTGTATGAGTACCCGAGTTTCAATGCGTTCAAGCGCTACCTCGCGCAACAACTCAAGAGCACGGAATATCAGGGGTATTTCGCCGGCAGCCTCGATGAAGATGACAAGGCTGACTTCTTCAAGGCGTTGGCTGAGAAACCCGATCTGGGCGTCGTCGAACAATGGCCGATCAATGTGGCGCTTTTTGATTTCATGGTGCAAAGCCATGTCGGCAAGTTGCAGATCGACGCGCGCAAACTGGCGGTGCCAACCGCTGATATCGATGAAGAGATCCGACAGAAACGCCTGTTGGATTTCGTTCAGCGCGGGGTGACCGTGGCGTCGGTGGCGGGGCTGTTCGTGCCGGTCCTGGGGCAATTGATGATGGGCGTCGCGGTCGGGCAATTGCTCAGTGAAGTGTATGACGGCGTCGCGGACTGGCGCCGCGGTGATCATCAGGAAGCACTGTCACATCTGCTCAGTGTGGTAGAGAACATCGCATTGATGGGCGTTTTCGCCGGCGGTCAGAAGGTGCTGGGAACTGTGGGCAAAAAACTGCTGCGCACGCATCCGGAGTTCTTCGCGCAGTTCACCGCGATACTCGATCGGGCCGGCAAGCCACGCCTGTGGAAGTCCGATTTGAGCCCGTACGAGCATGCTTTGCCGGCCGGATTCACCATCGGTGCCGGTTCAAAGGAGTTCTACCAGATCGGCAACAAGACCATCGCCCGCTTTGAGCACCGCCTGTTGGCTGGCAACTTTGATATCGACACTCAGCACTGGCGCCTGGAACACCCCGCACGCGCGCAAGCCTATGCTCCGGAACTGATCCGCCACGTCGAGGGCGGCTGGCGGTTCCCCGCTGAACAGCCCGAAGAATGGGGCAGCAGCGCCTATACGCTCAAGCGCATCGATCCGCAGTTGAGCGAATTTGCCGACAGCGACCTGGACATCCTTCGCCGGCTGAGCAACACCTCGCAGCAGACCTTGCTGGAGACCTTCAACGACAATCTGAGCCTGCCGGTACGCCTGCGCGATACCGTCGAGCGCGTGCGCATCGAGCGCCAGCTGCGTGAGTTGACCACGGAACTGGAAAACGGCGAGATCCACTCCGAGCAACCTCTTGAAGAACAGATGCACGCCTTGACGCAACTGCCGGGCTGGCCGACTGACCGATACCTTGAGGTCATCGGTCATGAAGGAGACGTCGAAACCACTTATCCTGCAAACAGCACGCTCGACGAAACCCTGGGAGTGCCGGTCACCCAAGGCCAGTTGGCACTCGGGCGCTTGCTGCAAACCGTCATCGATGGCCTCTACGAGCATGAAGTCGAGGCCTTGCTCGGCGGCAAAGTCGCGAAAAGCACGCAAGCCACCGGGCTGGCAAGAAAACTGGGTGCTGCGCTCAAATCCGATTACCGCGCGGCGTTCGAGCGGATGTACAAGCGCTATGACCACAGTGACGCGCAGGATCTGGGTAAATTACGCCAGGTCTTCGCCGACATTCCGGCGCGCCATGGTCAAAGGCTGATCGACCGCGCTTCGACTGTCGAGCGCCTGCACTTGCGCTCGACCGGGAGCGCGCCCTTGCGGTTGGGACAGCGGGCTCGGGCCGGCATTGCCGAGGTCCGGCTTGACCGGGCTTTGAGCGGGTTGCACTGGTCGTGGCTGGCCAATGCCGACACCGACAGGCTGGCCATGAAATTACTGCCGCGCCTGAGCGGCTGGAACGCGCAGCTGCGTCTGCAAGTACGCGACAAGGCCTTGACCGGACCGATACTCGAAGACATCGGCGATGGGTCGGCGACCTCGGAAAATACCGGCTATCTGGTGAAGTCCACGCAGGGCTATGAGGCGTTTGGCGGCGACAAAAAATCCTTGGGCAAGGTGGCATCCGGCCCCGACGCTTTGTACATGGCCATCCTCAAGGCATTGCCGCCACGTCAGCGGACCGCACTCGGGTTTGCCGATGCCGGACAGCTCAGTACGCAACAGTTACGCAAAAAGCTGCTCAACGTTGCCCTCGACGAACGCGAGGTCACTGCGCGGGCATTGCGCGGCGGCAGTACGGAATCACTTCCCGTCGAGCCGGCCTGTGTGCAAGGCGATCAGGTCCCCGCGACAGCTCATTCACGCACACTGCTGCGCAAAGCGCGCAGGCTTTATCCGCGTCTGAGCGAGCCGCAGCTCAGTCAATTGCTCGATGCACTGGGCGATGATCCGTTGAGCCGTGCGACCCGGATCAAAGCCCTGCGTCAGGATCTGCAAACCCTGCGTGACGCTCTGTTTGTCTGGAGTGAAGATGCCGCCGCCCTGCAAGCCATTGGGGGCGATCTGGCTGAAGCGCGGCACAGTCGGAAAATGGCCGCCGAGCTGATCGAAGAAGCGTTTCGACGCTTTCATTGGGCCACCAACGAAGAGGGAAAAAACCTCTGTACCCTTGACCTTGACGGCATGCGCATCGGTAAAGTGCCGACGTTACCGTCGTCGGTGAGCTTCGACCATGTCGAGCAATTGTCGATGCGGAACATGGCGCTGGGGGATGATGTGGCGTACTTCCTCAAGTCCTTCAAACAGCTCGACTCGCTGGAACTGGGCAGCAACGCGATCACCCGGCTACCTGAAATGTTGTCGCACATGCCGCGTCTGCAACGGCTGAGCCTGGCAAACAATCAGCTCAAGCTCACCGAGCAGACCCTGGCGAAGCTGAACAGGCTGAGCACTTTACGCTACCTGAATCTGGACAAGAATCCGTTGGGTGCCACCCCTGATTTCAGCCGAATGTCGCAACTGCGTCGCTTGTCGCTGAACGATACCGGCATCACCGAACTGCCAGAAGGCCTCGACCATTCTGCGCACATTGAACTGATGGATCTGACCGCCAACAGCATCACGGAGCTGCCCGAGTGGTTATTCGAGAAATCACGACGTTTCACCGGCGCACTCAAGCTTGGGCTGAACCCCTTTTCGGAAACGGCCAAAACGCATCTGGAGAACTATCGCGATAATTTCGGCGTTGGGATGGACTATGTCGCCGATGACATCGCACGGCTGAACGAGCAAACGGCGCGCTCGCTCTGGTTGACGAAGGTCAGTGGCGAAGAGTGGGCAGAGCAGTCGCGCATCTGGGCGGCATTGCGCAGCGAGCGGACGGCCGATGGCTTGTTCACTTTGCTGGCGCAACTGGGCGATACCGCAGACGGCAAACAGGGCAGCGCTGACATGCAGCGACGCGTCTGGGCGGTACTGAAGGCGGCGGAAGCTGACGAGCCGCTGGGCCGTCAACTGCTCGACATCGCGGCCGATCCGCTGCACTGCACCGATAACGCGGCGCTGGTTTTCAGTCGCCTTGAAGTCGCAGTGGAAGTCGAGCGGGTGAGCAGGGCTGCAAGCGGGAGCAGGGGTACTGCCAAGGCGTTGTTGGAACTGGGCCGCAGCCTGTTCAGGCTGGACAGGCTGGAAGAAATCGCCCGGGAGCATTCGCTCCGGGCGCCAAAGGTCGATGCGCTGGAAATGAACCTCGCTTACCGCATCGGTCTCACCGATGCGCTGGGACTGCGCGGTCAACCGAAAGATATGCTGTTCAGTGCCCAGAGTGGCGTGACGGCCGCTGATCTTGAGGTCGCAAAAAATCGCGTCTTCACCGCTGAACTCTCCCCGCAATGGCTGGAATACATGCAGGGGCGAACGTTCTGGCGTGACTATCTGCGACGCATATTTGTCCGCAAGTTTGCGCTGATCGATGACCTGTACGACCCGCAAATGAGCGCACTGTTCGACAAGAAGGACACGCTGCCCTCTGGCGATTATTTGAGTCAGAACCAGGCACTCAAGCTTGAAAAGGACCAGGCTGAAGACGTGCTGTTCAAGAGCCTGACGGAAGACGCGATACGGCTGATGGATCTGGGCATCTGCGAAATGCCCGATACGTGAAATTCACTTGCCGCGAATCAACTGCCGTAAGGCGAAACGATTGGGATGGCAGGCTTCGGCCACACTGCGTGGCAATGGCAGCGGCTCGTTGTCCAGCCACGCGGCAAGCAGCTCGCCGGACAGCGGCGCGGTGATCAGCCCGCGAGAACCGTGGCCGCTGTTGACGTACAGACCATCGAGCCACGGGCAGGCGAGGTCCGGCACTTGCCGGGCGTCTTTGCTCAACGCTGCGTAGGTCTGATTGAAGGTTTGCAGATCAGCGAGCGGGCCGACAATCGGCAGGTAATCGGGGCTGGTGCAGCGGAAAGCTGCCCGGCCCTCAAGGTTCGCAAGTGGCTGCTCGCTGATGTTGAGGCGTGTCAGCAGGTCGCTGGAAATTTCTTCGAGCATCGCCAGATTGCCTTGGTGCTCGGCAGTCGTGGGCGTCAGATCGTCATTGTTGAAGTCGAAACTGGCGCCCAAGGTGTGCTCGCCCAGACGCGCCGGGGCGACGTAGCCCTCGGCGCACACCACGGTGGCCAGCGCATGACTCTCTGCGTTTTCAGGCAGGCGCGTGATCTGCCCGCGAATGCGCTTGAGCGGCAATTCGGCGCTCTGGGCAAAACGTTTGATTTCGGCGGCTCCGGCCAGGATCACCACCGGCGCACTGGCGAGCAAACGTTCGCCGTCGAAGGCTTGCCACAGGTCTGCGACTTTGCGCAGTTCCAAAGCTTCGTGATGGCTGAGCAACTCAATGTTGGTGTGGGTCGCCTGGGCCTGACACAGCGCCGGCGGATGCACCCAGCCGCCTTCGGGGTAGAACAAGCCGCCGTGGGCCACGCCGACACCGGCGCGAGCCTGGGCTTCAGGTTGCTCCAGCCACTGCAAGAGATCTTCAGGAAACGCCGCCGCCAGTTGCGCGAGGCGCTCGGCTTCCTTGGCGTTGAACGCCAGTTGCAGCACGCCGCAGTCATCCCAGTCGCTGCCGCGTTGCAGGCTTTCCAGCAGGCGCCGGGTGTAACCGAAGCCGCTGACGATCAACTGCGACAACGCCGTGCCATGGGCGGACAGCTTGAGATAGAGCACGCCTTGCGGGTTGCCCGAGGCTTCTTGCGCGACGGCCGCGTGACGCTCCAGCAGACTCACCTGCCAGCCGCGCGCCGCCAGGCTCGACGCTGTCGCGCAGCCAGCCAGGCCGGCGCCGATCACGATCGCCCGGCGTTCACCGCATAACGGAGCAGGGCGGGCGAACCAGGGTTTCGCCGGTAGCGGCGCCGCCACCTCGGCGGGCCAGCCGAGAAACTCGCCACGCAGGATTTCCCATTTGTGGCCGATGCCCGGCGTGCGCTTCATCTTGAACCCGGCAGCATTGAGCAGACGGCGGACCCAACCGGTGCTGGTGAAAGTGCTGATGGTCGAGCCCGGCGCAGCCAGCCGCGCCAGTTCGACGAACAGTTCAGCAGTCCACATGTCCGGATTTTTCGCCGGGGCGAAACCGTCGAGAAACCACGCGTCGATCTGTGCATCGAGTTGCGGCAGTTGCTCCAGCGCATCGCCGATCAGCAAGGTCAGCGTCACGCGGCCGTTGGCCAGAGTGATGCGTTGAAAGCCTTGATGAATCGCCACGTAATGCCTGAGCAACTGATCCGCCAACGGCATGAGTTCTGGCCACAGTGCCAAGGCTCGGCGCAGATCCGCAGGCGCCAGCGGGTACTTCTCGACGCTGACAAAATGCAAGCGCGCGCCGGCCACCGCGTGCTGTTCGAACAACTGCCAGGCGCAGAGAAAATTCAACCCGGTGCCGAAACCGGTTTCGCCAATCACCAGACGTCCATCCGCCGGCAGCGCAGCGAAACGCTCGGCCAGACGGTTCTGTTCGAGAAACACGTAACGGGTTTCCTCCAGCCCCGACTGATCGGAAAAATACACGTCATCGAACACCCGCGAACGTGGGCGTCCCTGGTCGTCCCAGTCGAGTTGGGCGTGGGGCATTTCGGCTTTCATGGCAGGCTCGGCAAACACAAGGCGGCCATTCTAGCCGATCGCGCGCGAGCTGCCTGATCCAGCACAAGACGGGATTTGGGCGTGTCAGGGAAAATTTCAAAAGATCGCAGCCTTCGGCAGCTCCTACAGGGAAACGCATTGCAAATGTAGGAGCTGCCGAAGGCTGCGATCTGTTCAGGTGCTGTAATCATCCGCTAGTCTTGCTGAACCCTGGAAGGAGCCGTCCCATGTTTGAATCCGCTGAAATCGGTCACGCCATCGACAAAGACACTTACGAGGCGGCCGTCCCTGCGCTGCGTGAAGCCTTGCTGGAAGCGCAGTTCGAGTTGCAGCAGCAGAAGCGCTTTCCGGTGATCATCCTGATCAACGGCATCGAAGGGGCGGGCAAGGGCGAGACGGTCAAACTGCTCAATGAATGGATGGACCCGCGCCTGATCGAAGTGCGCACCTTCGACCAGCAGACCGATGAAGAACTCGCGCGGCCACCGGCTTGGCGCTACTGGCGGATGCTGCCGGCCAAGGGGCGGATGGGTGTTTTCTTCGGCAACTGGTACAGCCAGATGCTCCAGGGTCGGGTGCACGGACTGTTCAAGGATCCGCGTCTGGACCAGGCCATCGCCGGCGCAGAGCGTCTGGAAAAGATGCTCTGCGATGAAGGCGCGTTGATCTTCAAGTTCTGGTTTCACCTGTCCAAGAAGCAGATGAAAGCGCGGCTCAAATCACTGGCCGACGATCCGCTGCACAGTTGGCGCATCAGTCCGCTGGACTGGCAGCAATCGCAGACCTACGACAAGTTCGTCAAATACGGCGAGCGGGTGCTGCGCCGCACCAGCCGCGATTACGCGCCGTGGCATGTCATCGAAGGCGTCGATGCCAATTACCGCAGCCTGGCGGTGGGCAAGATTCTCCTCGAAGGTCTGCAAAACGCGCTCAAGCGTGCCGACGTCAATCCTCACGAAGTCAGTGCCGCGCCGCTGGGTACGCCGGTCGATCAGTTGAACCTGCTCGACAGCCTCGACCTGACGCAGCGTCTGGACAAGAAAGACTATGAAGAACAACTGATCACCGAGCAGGCGCGCCTGTCCGGGCTGATGCGCGACAAACGAATGCGTCGCCATGCGCTGATCGCGGTGTTCGAGGGTAACGACGCGGCGGGCAAGGGCGGGGCGATTCGCCGCGTGGCAGCGGCGCTCGATCCGCGTCAGTACAGCATCGTCCCGATTGCCGCACCGACCGAAGAAGAGCGCGCACAACCGTATCTGTGGCGGTTCTGGCGACACCTCCCGGCGCGGGGCAAATTCACCGTGTTCGACCGCTCCTGGTACGGACGGGTGCTGGTCGAGCGGATCGAGGGCTTCTGCACCCCGGCCGACTGGCTGCGCGCCTACGGCGAAATCAATGACTTCGAAGAGCAACTGGCCGATGCCGGCGTCATCGTGGTCAAGTTCTGGCTGGCGATCGACAAGGACACGCAGATGGAGCGCTTTCAGGAGCGCGAGGAGATTTCCTTCAAGCGTTTCAAGATCACCGAGGACGACTGGCGCAATCGGGAAAAGTGGGACGACTATCGCCGGGCGGTCGGCGACATGGTCGATCGCACCAGCACCGAGATCGCGCCATGGACGCTGATCGAAGCCAACGATAAACGCTGGGCACGGGTGAAAGTATTGCGCACGATCAACCGCGCGCTGGAAGACGCGTTCGAGAAATCCGACAAGAAGGCCAAAAAGCACAAGGACTGAAGCGATGGCCGCGCATACGCCGGGTGAATGATCCTCGCGGTCGGCAAGAAGGTGGACTTATGCTCAAGTCCACTTTCAACCGACAACAACAATGAGGTATGCCATGCGTGAAGTGGTGATCGTCGACAGCGTGCGGACCGGCCTGGCCAAATCCTTTCGCGGCAAGTTCAACCAGACCCGCCCCGATGACATGGCGGCCCACTGCGTCAATGCGCTGCTGACCCGCAACGATATCGACCCGGCCAGCGTCGAGGACTGCATCGTCGGCGCCGGCTCCAACGAGGGCGCGCAGGGCTACAACATCGGCCGCAACGTCGCGGTACTGTCGCGCCTGGGCACCGGCACTGCCGGCATGACCCTCAACCGTTTCTGCTCGTCGGGTTTGCAGGCGATCGCGATTGCCGCCAACCAGATCGCCTCCGGTTGCAGCGACATCATCGTCGCCGGCGGCGTCGAGTCGATCAGCCTGACCCTGAAGAGCGTCAACACCGATCACCTGATCAACCCGCTGCTCAAGCAACAGACTCCCGGCATCTACTACACCATGGGCCAGACCGCCGAAGTGGTGGCACGACGTTATGGTGTCAGTCGTGAGGCGCAGGATCGCTATGCGCTGCAAAGCCAGATCCGTACCGCTCAGGCCCAGGCTGCCGGTCTGTTCGACGATGAAATCGTGCCGATGGCGGTGAAATATCGGGTCGAGGACAAGAACAGCGGTGAAGTGCAGATTGTCGACGGCGTCGTCGAGCGCGACGACTGCAACCGCCCGGACACCACCTACGAAAGCCTTGCCGGACTGAAACCGGTGTTCGCCGACGACGGTTCGGTGACGGCGGGCAATTCCTCGCAGCTGTCCGACGGTGCCTCGATGACACTGGTGATGAGTCTGGACAAAGCGCTGGAGCTGGGGCTCAAGCCGAAGGCGTTTTTCCGTGGCTTTACCGTCGCCGGTTGCGAGCCGGACGAAATGGGCATCGGCCCGGTGTTCTCGGTGCCGAAACTGCTCAAGGCGAAGGGCTTGAAGGTAGCGGATATCGACCTGTGGGAATTGAACGAGGCGTTTGCTTCGCAGTGCCTGTACAGCCGCGACCGGCTGGAGATCGACAACGACAAATACAACGTCAATGGCGGCTCGATTTCCATCGGCCACCCGTTCGGCATGACCGGCTCGCGCCAGGTAGGGCATCTGATCCGGGAATTGCAGCGGCGCAATCTGCGCTACGGCATCGTCACCATGTGCGTGGGTGGCGGGATGGGGGCGAGTGGGTTGTTTGAGGCGGTGCGCTAAAGGATTGGTTGCCCGTTCAGGCCCCTTCGCGAGCAGGCTCGCTCCCACAGGTGATCGCATTCCCCTGTGGGAGCGAGCCTGCTCGCGAAGGCAGCGCCACGGTTCAGCGGCTGGAATCCCGCCGCTGCATCCGCGCTATATAAGCCTGAATCTCCCGCTCGATCACCTGACCGTCAAACGGCCCCTCAAGGGTATTTTCCCGGGTGCTGAAATACAGCTCGCCATTGACCCGGCACACGCGGTCGCTGCGAAAACGGGTGGCGGGGGCGCTGTCCTCGGCGCGCATGGCGTACATGTCGGTCTCCCTGATCAATGCGTTGAAAAGTCTGCAATCAGCTTATGCCTGAAGCACTTGGCGCGCCTGCCCGGCCGATCAACGGCGGCGCGCCGGTTTACTGCTGCGACCTGCACAGTTTCATTCGCGGCCTGGCGGCAACTGTCCCTGTGTTGTGCGCAGCCGGACGCCTAGAATGAGTGTCCTTGTCAGCAGGCTTCTGAGGTTCGCATGCACATTTCATCGGGGCGCTGGGTGTACGGACTGTTCCTGGCGCTGCTGACCGCGTTTCTGTGGGGCATCCTGCCGATCAAGCTCAAACAGGTGTTGCTGGTGATGGACCCGGTCACGGTGACCTGGTTTCGTCTGATGGTTTCCGGCGGCTGCCTTTTCATTTATCTGGCTTCGGTCAAGCGCCTGCCAAGTCGCAAGGTGCTCGGGCCGAAGGGCGGCTGGCTGGTGCTGATGGCGGTACTGGGGCTGGTCGGCAATTACGTGCTGTACCTGATGGGCCTCAACCTGCTCAGCCCCGGCACCGCGCAATTGGTGGTGCAAATGGGTCCGATCATGCTGCTGATCGCCAGTCTGTTCGTGTTCAAGGAGCGCTTCAGCATTGGCCAGGGCATCGGCTTGCTGGTGTTGCTGATCGGCTTCGGCCTGTTCTTCAATCAGCGCCTGGCCGAGCTGCTGACTTCGCTGTCCGATTACACCGCCGGCGTGTTGTTGGTGCTACTGGCGTCGACGGTGTGGACCTTTTATGCGCTGGGCCAGAAGCAATTGCTCACGGTGTGGAATTCGTTGCAGGTGATGATGGTGATCTACCTGTTCTGCGCGCTGTTGCTGACGCCGTGGGTACATCCGCTGGAAGCGCTCAACCTGAGCCCGTGGCAGGGCTGGCTGTTGCTGGCGTGCTGCATGAACACCTTGATCGCTTACGGCGCATTCGCCGAAGCGCTGGCGCACTGGGAAGCCTCGCGAGTCAGTGCGACGCTGGCGATCACGCCGCTGGTGACATTTGTTGCGGTGGCGATTGCGGCGCGGATCTGGCCGGACTACGTGCATGCCGAGCAGATCAATGCGCTGGGCTATGGCGGGGCGGTGCTGGTGGTGCTGGGTTCGGCGCTGGTGGCGTTGGGGCCATCGTTGATTGCCGGGCTCAGGGCGCGGCGGGCCAGGGTTGTGCCTGGCTGACGATCGGCGGCGCCTGAATTCGCGAGCAGGCTCGCTCCCACTTTGCAATGCAATTTTCCTGTGGGAGCGAGCCTGCTCGCGAAGACGGACTTTCAGGCGCTACATGACTCAGCCCTTGGCGCCAGCCTCGATCATGTTCTCCGGGCGCACCCAGGCATCGAACTCTTCATCAGTGAGATAACCCAGCTGCAACGCAGCCTCACGCAAAGTCAGCCCTTCGCTGTAAGCCTTCTTGGCGATCTCCGCCGACTTGTCATAACCGATGTGCGGGTTCAGCGCAGTCACCAGCATCAGCCCACGTTCCAGATGCTTGGCCATGACCTGCGCATCCGGCTCGAGCCCGGCGATGCAGTGCTGCTGGAAGTTGCTGCAGCCATCACCAAGCAAACGGATCGATTGCAGCAGGTTGTGGATGATCACCGGTTTGAACACGTTCAGCTGCAAGTGCCCCTGACTGGCGGCAAAACCGATCGCCACGTCATTGCCGAGCACCTGGCAGGCGAGCATCGACAGCGCTTCGCACTGGGTCGGGTTGACCTTGCCGGGCATGATCGAACTGCCCGGTTCGTTGGCCGGCAGCTTCACTTCAGCAAAACCTGCGCGAGGACCTGAGCCCAGCAGACGCAAGTCGTTGGCGATTTTCATCAAGGCCACGGCGAGGGTTTTCAGTGCGCCGGACAGGGTCACCAGCGGCTCATGGCCGGCCAGTGCAGCGAACTTGTTCGGCGCGGTGACGAACGGCAGACCGGACAGTGCTGCGAGTTCAGCGGCAATCGCCTCACCGAAGCCGTGCGGCGAATTCAGCCCGGTGCCGACCGCAGTGCCGCCCTGCGCCAGTTCGCAGACCGCCGGCAGCGCGGCGCGGATGGCGCGCTCGGCATAATCCAGTTGCGCGATGAAGCCGGACAATTCCTGACCGAAGGTGATCGGCGTCGCGTCCATCATGTGCGTGCGCCCGGTCTTCACCAGTTTCATGTGCCGTGCCGCCAGTTCAGCGAGGCCGCCGGACAGCTCGGCAATCGCCGGCAGCAGTTGTTCCTGCACCGCTTTGGCGGTGGCGATGCTCATGGCGGTGGGGAAGCAGTCGTTGGAACTTTGCGAGCGATTGACGTGATCGTTCGGGTGCACCGGCGACTTGCCGCCGCGCGGGTTGCCGGCCAGTTCGTTGGCGCGACCGGCGATCACTTCGTTGACGTTCATGTTGCTCTGGGTACCGCTGCCGGTCTGCCAGACCACCAGCGGGAACTGCTCGTCATGCTCGCCGGCGAGCACTTCATCGGCGGCCTGTTCGATCAGGCGAGCGATGTCGGCGGGCAGGTCGCCGTTGCGGTCGTTGACCCGTGCGGCGGCTTTCTTGATCAGCGCCAGGGCGTGCAGCACCGGTAGCGGCATGCGTTCCTGACCGATTGCGAAGTTGATCAGCGAGCGTTGCGTCTGAGCACCCCAGTAAGCGTCGTCCGGGACCTCGATCTGGCCCAGGCTGTCGGTTTCGATACGGCTCATCGTGCACACTCCTGTTGGTCTGTTGGCGCAATTTAGGCCGGCATCGGCCCGGGTGGTTCCATCGGCTCGATTGTTGACCGCAAAACCCCGCCAATCAAGCGCGGCAAGGGCCGGGGGTTGAGCCATAGCGATTGTTAGGCGCAGAATGGTCGCCCTTGGGGTTCGACCTCGCTTTGCTTAAAGGAAACTCGATGACTCGTCTTCGCGCCATCTGTACCGCGGTTGCACTGGTTTGCGCCAGCGGCCAGGTGCTTGCCGATACCGCCAGCCACAACGCCAGTGCCGAAGCTTTCCTGACGCTGGCTCACGCTGACAAGCTGGGTACCCCGGTGTACATGCAAGTGCAGCAAATGTTCGCCCAGCGCTTTGAACAGACCAAAGCCCCTGAGTCGAAGAAAGCCGTGCTCGAAACCTACCAGGCCAAGGCCAACGCCGCGCTGGACCAGGCCATCGGCTGGAACAAGCTCAAGCCCGACATGGTCAAGCTCTACACCAGCAACTTCAGCGAATCCGAGCTGAAAGATCTGGTTGCCTTCTACCAGTCGCCACTGGGCAAGAAAGTCCTGGAAAAAATGCCGCAGCTGACCCAGCAGTCGGCGCAGATGACCCAGGGCAAACTGGAAAGCGCGGTGCCAGTGGTCAACAAGCTGCTCGACGACATGACCAAAGAGCTGACCCCGGCCGCGGCGCCAGCCAAGAAGAAGTAAGCGGAGTTCGTGATGACCATGCAACAACGCATCGAATCGACGCTGGCTCTGTTACAGCCTGAGCACCTGCAAGTGCTGGACGAAAGCCACATGCACAGTCGCGGGTCACAGACCCACTACAAGGCGGTGGTGGTCAGCGCGCAGTTCGAAGGCCTGAACCGGGTCAAGCGCCACCAGAAAGTCTACGGCACGCTCGGCGAGCTGATGGGCGAGTTCCATGCGTTGGCGCTGCACACCTACACCCCGCAGGAATGGGCAGAGATCGACGGCGCTCCGGCGTCGCCGACCTGTGCCGGCGGTAGCAAACATTAAGATCAAAAGATCGCAGCCTTCGGCAGCTCCTACAGGGCACAGCCGCAGGCGGTGATGTTTTTTGCTAGAATCCGCAACGCGCCGCTTAGCCGGCGCGTTTTTTATTGAATCCGGTTCACCCTTTGCGAGGGTAGCCACCTGGAGAAATACCCATGACACAACCGATTGTCGTGGCGGCACTGTATAAGTTCGTCACCCTCGAAGATTACGTTGACCTGCGCGAGCCACTGCTGCAAGCGATGGTCGACAACGGCATCAAAGGCACTCTGCTGATCGCCGAAGAAGGCATCAACGGTACGGTTTCCGGCAGCCGCGAAGGCATTGACGGTCTGCTCGCCTGGCTCAAGAACGATCCGCGCATGGTCGACATTGACCACAAGGAATCGTACTGCGACGAACAGCCGTTCTATCGCACCAAGGTCAAGCTGAAGAAAGAGATCGTCACCCTCGGTGTCGAAGGCGTTGACCCGAACAAAAAGGTCGGCACTTACGTCGAGCCGCAAGACTGGAACGCGCTGATCAGCGACCCGGAAGTGCTGCTGATCGACACGCGCAACGACTACGAAGTGTCGATCGGTACCTTCGAAGGCGCCATCGATCCGAAAACCACCAGTTTTCGCGAGTTTCCCGACTACATCAAAGAACACTTCGACCCGGCCGTGCACAAGAAGGTCGCGATGTTCTGCACCGGCGGCATTCGCTGCGAGAAAGCCTCGAGCTACATGCTCGGCGAAGGCTTCGAAGAGGTCTACCACCTCAAGGGCGGCATCCTGAAGTACCTCGAAGAGGTGCCGCAGGAAGAAACCAAATGGCGCGGCGACTGCTTCGTCTTCGACAACCGCGTCACCGTGCGTCACGACCTGACGGAAGGCGACTACGATCAATGTCATGCCTGCCGCACGCCGGTCAGCGTTGAAGATCGCGCCTCCGAGCACTACGTCGCCGGCATCAGTTGCCCGCATTGCTGGGACAAGCTCAGCGAGAAAACCCGGCGCAGCGCCATCGATCGGCAAAAGCAGATCGAACTGGCCAAGGCACGCAATCAGCCGCACCCGATCGGCTACAACTATAAGCAAGCATCTTCCGAGGCTTAATCATGTCTGCGCGCCTGCTCTATGTGATGGATCCGATGTGTTCATGGTGCTGGGGGTTTGCTCCGGTGGCCAAGGCACTGGTCGAGCAGGCGCAGGCAGCCGGGGTCGAGCTGCATCTGGTGGTCGGCGGTCTGCGCACCGGCAGCGGTTCGGCGCTGGAGCCGACCACGCGGCGCTACATTCTCGAGCACTGGCAAGCGGTCACCGAGGCCACCGGCCAGCCGTTCAAGTTCGACGGCGCGTTGCCTGACGGTTTTGTCTACGACACCGAGCCTGCCTGTCGCGCCATTGTCACCGCGCGCAGTCTGGCGCCGGATTGCGCGTGGACATTGGTCGGGCTGATCCAGCAGGCGTTTTACGCCGAAGGTCGCGATGTCACCCAGGCCAGCGTGCTGGTCGAGTTGGCGGAGCAGGCCGGTGTGCCGCGTATCGAATTCGCGGCGTTGTTCGATCATGCCGATCAGCACAGGGCGACCCAAGCCGACTTCACCTGGGTGCAGGACTTGGGCATCGCCGGTTTTCCGACCCTGCTGGCCGAGCGCAACGGGCAACTGGCGCTGCTGACCAACGGCTATCAACCGCTCAGCGAGCTGTCGCCGTTGCTCGGCCGCTGGCTGGAGCGCGCGGCCTGTGTCTGACCGCGCCGATGACACGCCAGCCGTAGAGCGTGTCGACCGGCTGAGCTGGGCTGAAGTCCGGCGTCTGGCACTGCATCACAAGAAATCCCTGTGGATCGCCAACGGCGTGGCCGTGCTGGCGACGCTGTGCAGCGTGCCGATCCCGTTGCTGCTGCCGTTGCTGGTCGACGAAGTGCTGCTCGGCCACGGCGATGCCGCACTGAAAGTCATGAATCATTTTCTGCCGAGCATGTGGCAGCAGGCGGCGGGTTATATCGGCCTGATGTTGGTGGTGACCCTGACCTTGCGTTGCAGCGCCCTGTGTTTTGGCGTGTTGCAATCGCGGCTGTTCGCGCGCCTGGCCAAGGACATCGTCTACCGCATTCGCGTACGCCTGATCGAGCGGCTCAAGCGCATTTCCCTCGGCGAATACGAAAGCCTCGGCAGCGGCACAGTAACCACGCATTTGGTCACCGATCTGGATACCCTCGACAAATTCGTCGGCGAAACCCTCAGCCGCTTCCTCGTCGCCATGCTGACCCTGGTCGGCACCGCCAGCATCCTCATGTGGATGCACTGGAAGCTGGCGCTGCTGATTCTGCTGTTCAACCCGTTGGTGATCTATGCTACGGTGCAGTTGGGCAAACGCGTCAAGCATCTGAAGAAGCTGGAAAACGACAGCACCTCGCGTTTCACCCAGGCCCTGAGCGAAACCCTCGATGCGATTCAGGAAGTGCGCGCGGGCAATCGTCAGGGCTATTTCCTCGGGCGCCTCGGTGTGCGCGCGCAGGAAGTACGCAACTACGCAGTCAACTCGCAGTGGAAAACCGACGCCTCGAACCGCGCCAGTGGTTTGCTGTTCCAGTTCGGCATCGACATCTTCCGCGCGGCGGCGATGCTCACCGTGCTGTTTTCCGACCTGTCGATCGGGCAGATGCTCGCGGTGTTCAGCTACCTGTGGTTCATGATCGGCCCGGTCGAACAACTGCTCAATCTGCAATACGCCTACTACGCGGCGGGCGGTGCGCTGACGCGGATCAATGAACTGCTGGCGCGTGCCGACGAGCCGCAGTATCCCGGCGGCGTCGATCCGTTCAAGGGGCGCGACACCGTCGGCATCGAGGTGCAAGGCCTGAGCTTCGGTTACGGCGACGAGCTGGTTCTGGATCAGATGAACCTGTCGATCCTGCCCGGCGAAAAAGTCGCGATTGTCGGGGCGAGCGGCGGCGGCAAAAGTACCTTGGTGCAGTTGCTGCTGGGCCTGTACACGCCAGCGGCCGGGACCATCCGCTTTGGCGGGTCGACCCAGCAGGAGATCGGTCTGGAGACGGTGCGCGAGAACGTCGCGGTGGTGCTGCAGCATCCGGCGCTGTTCAACGACAGCGTGCGCGCCAACCTGACCATGGGCCGCATGCGCAGCGACGAAGCCTGCTGGCAGGCGCTGGAAATCGCGCAAATGGCCGCAACCATCCGCGCGCTGCCCGCTGGCCTCGACAGCATCGTCGGTCGTTCCGGCGTGCGCTTGTCCGGCGGCCAGCGCCAGCGTCTGGCGATTGCACGGATGATTCTCGCCGAGCCGAAAGTGGTGATTCTCGACGAAGCCACCTCGGCCCTCGACGCTGCCACCGAGTACAACCTGCACCAGGCGCTGGCGAAGTTTCTCCATGGCCGCACCACGCTGATCATTGCCCATCGCCTGTCGGCGGTGAAGCAGGCCGACCGCGTACTGGTGTTCGACGGCGGGCAGATCGCCGAGGACGGCGACCATCGCCAACTGATCGCCGACGGCGGTCTGTACGCCAAGCTCTACGGCAACTTGCAACAGCACTGATCGAAACCCTTGCCGACCTGTCAGAGGTTCTGCGCGCGGTGTAACGCCGCGCCTTGCCTTGAACGAGAACCCCACCTAGTCTCGTCATAGCGAATTCGCCCGGAAGGCGAGCGGGCAGTGCTCATGCAAGGAATCTCATGAAGCAAAAGCAGACTCTGGGAACACCACGGTTGTTGGGTATCGTCTGGCCCTTTATTGCTGTCGTGGTGTTCCAGGCATTACTGGGGGGCGTGAGCCTTTACGTGCTTTCGGCCGTGCGAGGCTACGTCGCTGGCGAAAGCCTGTGGTCCAAGGGCCAGAAAGACGCCATCTATTACCTCAACCTCTACGCCGACAGCCGCGACGAGGCGATCTACCGCAAATACCTGACGGCGATCGCCGTTCCCCAGGGCGGGCACCAATTGCGCCTGGCACTGGATCGTCAGCCGCCTGATCTGCAAGCGGCGCGCGAAGGCATTCTCAAGGGCGGTAATCATCCGGACGATGTCTCCAGCGTCATCTGGCTGTACCTCAATTTTCGCCACTACAGTTATCTGGAAACCGCGATCGATCGCTGGACGATTGGCGATGCCTATCTCGACCGATTGCACGAAGTCGCGCAGGAGATGCACCAGGGCATTGCGCAGAACCAGGCCAGCCCGGGCGATGTGCAGCGCTGGAAGTTACAGATCTTCGCCATCAACGATGCAGTCACCCCAGCCGCCAGAGCCTTCAGCGATGCCTTGGGCGAAGGCTCGCGGGTGATCATGCGCCTGCTGTTGTTCACCAACCTGGCCACCGCGCTGGGGCTGATCGCGCTGGCGCTGTGGCGCACGCACAAACTGCTCAGGCAACGCCATGAATTCGCCCAGGCGCTGCAACTGGAGAAGGATCGCGCGCACATCACCTTGCAATCGATTGGCGATGGCGTGATCACCACCGACGTCAACGGCGCGATCGATTACATGAACCCCGCCGCCGAGGCCATGACGCACTGGAAGGCCGAGCAGGCGGCGGGGCTGCCGTTGTCGGCGCTGTTCAACCTGCTCGACGATAACGCCCAGACCGAAGGGCTGACGTTGATCGAGCACATTCTCAGCGGCCAGCTCAGCGGCGGCAGCGAACATTCCAAGCTGATCCAGCGGCTGGACGGCAGCACCCTGTCGGTGACCCTGGTCGGCGCGCCGATCCGCAATGCCGGCAACGTCAGCGGTACGGTGCTGGTGCTGCACGACATGACTCAGGAGCGGCAGTACATCGCCAATCTGTCCTGGCAGGCGACCCACGATGCGCTGACCGGGCTGGCCAACCGCCGCGAATTCGAATATCGCCTCGAACAGGCCTTGCACAACCTGACACGCCAGCCCGGCCGGCATGCACTGATGTTCCTCGATCTGGACCAGTTCAAACTGGTCAACGACACCTGTGGTCATGCGGCGGGCGATGAGTTGCTGCGGCATATCTGCACGCTGCTGCAATCAGACCTGCGCGAGGGCGATACCCTGGCGCGACTGGGCGGCGACGAATTCGGGATTTTGCTTGAGAACTGCCCGCCTGACATCGCCGAGAAGATTGCCGAAAACCTGCGTCAGACCGTGCAGAATCTGCATTTTGTCTGGAAAGGACGGCCGTTCCTGACCACCGTCAGTATTGGCCTGGTACATGTCGCGCAGAATCCGACCACCCTGGAAGCCTCCCTGCGTGCGGCGGACATGGCTTGCTACATGGCCAAGGAAAAGGGCCGCAACCGCGTGCAGGTCTATCATGCGGACGACTCCGAACTGTCCATGCGCTTCGGTGAAATGGCTTGGGTGCAAAGGCTGCACATGGCGCTCGAAGAAAACCGCTTCTGCCTTTATGCCCAGCAGATCGCGCCGCTCAAGCCGCAACCCGGCCAGGCCGGACACATCGAAATTCTCCTGCGCCTGCATGATGAATCCGGACGAATGATTTTGCCTGACAGCTTTATTCCGGCGGCGGAGCGTTATGGTTTGATGACCCAGTTAGATCGCTGGGTAGTTCAAAACGTTTTCAAGGTTATTGCCCAGTGTATTGAACAGGAACATGAACTTCCTTTGGCAATGTGTGCGATTAATCTGTCAGGCATTACTATAGGAGATGACGCGTTTTTGCACTTCCTGCGGGAACAGTTTGTTAACTACGCTATACCGCCTGAAATGATTTGTTTTGAAATTACCGAAACCAGTGCAATTGCAAATCTTGGCAGTGCAATTCGTTTTATCAATGAACTCAAAGGCTTAGGTTGTCACTTTTCTCTGGATGACTTTTGTGCCGGAATGTCTTCATTCGCTTACTTGAAACATTTGCCTGTAGACTTCCTGAAGATCGACGGGAGTTTCGTAAAGGATATGCTGGACGACCCGATTAATCGGGCAATGGTCGAAGTGATCAATCACATCGGTCATGTTATGGGTAAGCAGACAATTGCCGAGTTTGTTGAAACTAACCAGATCGAACAGGCGTTGCTTGAAATAGGTGTGGATTACGCTCAGGGGTATGTCATCGAGCGTCCGCAGTTGTTTACCTGTGACAGTTTGCAAAGTCGTCCTGCCAGACCGCAGCCGTTGTTGTTCAAAGCGCCTGGCACGTTCCGTTGAAGTCTCTCGCCGATCCTTGCCATCACAACTCAAAAGGAGCCGAACAGTGATCGACACATTCAACCGAACCGGACCCCTCATGGAAGCTGCAAGTTATCCTGCCTGGGCGCAACAGCTCATCAAGGATTGCAGCGAGAGCAAGCGCCGGGTTGTCGAACATGAACTTTATCAGCGCATGCGTGACAACAGACTCAGCGCGAAAACCATGCGCCAGTACCTCATCGGCGGCTGGCCGGTGGTCGAGCAGTTTGCCTTGTACATGGCGCAGAACCTCACCAAGACCCGCTTTGCCCGCCATCCCGGCGAAGACATGGCGCGGCGCTGGCTGATGCGCAACATCCGCGTCGAACTCAATCACGCCGACTACTGGATGCACTGGAGTCGCGCCCATGGCGTCAGTCTCGAAGATCTCCAGGCCCAGCAAGTGCCGCCGGAGCTGCATGCTCTGAGTCACTGGTGCTGGCACACCAGCTCGGCGGATTCGCTGATCGTGGCGATTGCCGCGACCAACTATGCGATCGAAGGGGCGACCGGGGAGTGGTCAGCGGTGGTCTGCTCGACCGGGGTCTACGCCGCGGCGTTTCCGGAAGAAGATCGCAAGCGCGCGATGAAGTGGTTGAAGATGCATGCCCAGTACGACGATGCCCATCCGTGGGAAGCGCTGGAAATCATCTGCACCCTGGCCGGCATGAACCCGAGCAAGGCTTTGCAGGCGGAATTGCGGCAGGCGATCTGCAAGAGTTATGACTACATGTACCTGTTTCTGGAGCGGTGCATGCAGCTGGAGACTTCGGAGCGCTTGCTGGTCAACCGCGAGCGCAGGACCGTAGCCGAAAGCTGATTGAACTGTGGGAGCGAGCCTGCTCGCGAAAGCGGTGGGTCATGCAACGAATCGTTGTCTGACACTCCCTCTTCGCGAGCAGGCTCGCTCCCACAATGATTTTTAGCCGGCCATCGCCAGCCGGTTCCGCCCCTCGCGCTTTGCGACATATAACGCACTGTCGGCCCGGCGCAGCAAGCTGTCTGCCGACTCGCCCGGCAACAACGTCGAGCATCCCAGGCTCACGGTGATCTCGATCAACTGGCCATCGGCAAAGTATTCCTCCGACTGCGTCGCCTGGCGCAAACGCTCGCCAACCATCGCCGCCGCTTCGCGACCGGTGTTGGACAGCAGGATCAGAAACTCCTCGCCGCCATAACGGAACACCATGTCGACGTTGCGCAGTTGCGCCTTGATCGACGCGGCAATGGCTCTGAGCACGTCATCACCGGCGCCATGCCCGTGGTCATCATTGACCCGTTTGAAGTGGTCGATATCGAGCATCAGTACCGACAGCGGCTGCGCATGGCGGCGCGACATGTCGATCTCGCGCTGCAAGGTCTGCTCCATGGCTACCCGGTTGCCAGCACCGGTCAACGGGTCGCGCAAGGCACTTTGCGTCGCGGCGCGATAGAGCAGGGCGTTGCGCATCGGGTACAGCAGACAGGACAGTAGCGACTCGAGGTCGCCCTGTTCCTTGTCGTTGAAACGCTGATTGCGGCGGAAGACCAGTTCGCCCATGTGCTCGCCTTCGTGGCTCAGGATGTAGCTGACCGAGTGGTGGCCGCGTGTGCCGAACTCCAGGCGCAAGTCACTGGCCTGATGCACATAGCTCAGGGCGTCCAGCGGCACCAGGCGTTGAATTTCGCGAAAGAACAGGCCAAGGATGCGCTGTGGCTCAAGGCTGGTTTGCAGTTGCAGGCTCATTTGCTGACGCAGTTGCGCCAGGCTGGTCGGGCGCTCGATCAGCGCCGGTAGTTGACCGAAGCCCAGGCGCTGCAATTTGGCACTGTCAAAGTCAATTGCATGGGTCTGGGAAGGAGATTTCATATGGCGTGAGCCCCTAAGCAGTAAGTCTGTCTTACAGGCTGGGTGAGAGCGGCTATGGGCTGCGCGTCGTACTGATCCATCAGTCCCGTAGGACGTTTGGCGTAAGTTTAGTCTGCCGCAAGACGATCAGTCAGCTATCGAAATCGGCGTTTGCCCCATGGCCATCACACGGCATGTTTTGAGGGAATTTAGAGCGAAAGGCGTGCCATTCGGTTCGATTTTATTTAAAGCTTTTCGAATCAATGACTTGCTGGCGAATGCCAAGCAGCCGCGCTGGGTTATTGGTGGCTTTGTGACGGTTATGAGCGACAATGGCTTGCCGCGACAGCATTCTGCCGCGGCAACAAATGCGACGTATGGCGTTATTGGGCGTTGAACGCCTGGCCATTAACGCCTGCGCTGTCGGGGCCCATCAGGTACAGATAGACCGGCATGATCTCTTCCGGTGTCGGGTTGTTCAGCGGATTTTCCCCCGGATACGCCTGCGCGCGCATGCTGGTGCGCGTGCCGCCCGGGTTGATGCTGTTGGAGCGTACCGGCGCAACGCCTTCCACTTCATCGGCCAGGGTTTGCATCAGGCCCTCGGTGGCAAATTTCGACACACCGTAAGCGCCCCAGTACGCGCGACCCTTGCGCCCGACGCTGCTCGAGGTGAACACCACCGAAGCATCTTGCGAGAGCTTGAGCAGCGGCAGCAGGGTGCTGGTCAGCATGAACATCGCGTTGACGTTGACCTGCATGACCCGCATGAAGTTTTCGCCGGACAGTTGCTCGATCGGCGTGCGCGGGCCAATGATCGAAGCGTTGTGCAGCAGGCCGTCGAGGTGGCCGAACTCGGTTTCGATCATCGCCGCCAGCTCATCGTACTGATGGGGCAGGGCGGTCTCGAGGTTGAACGGGATCACCGCTGGTTGCGGGTGGCCCGCTGCTTCGATTTCGTCGTAGACCTCGGTCAGATTGGCTTCGGTCTTGCCCAGCAGCAGCACGGTGGCACCGTGGGCGGCATAGGTTTTCGCCGCAGCCGCACCAATGCCACGGCCGGCACCGGTGACCAGAATGACCCGATCCTTGAGCAATTCAGGGCGAGCGGTGTAATCAAACATAAAAACCTCATAGTCCATTTCATGAAGACCTGCTTCACCCAGTGGCGAGGGGATTTATCCCCGTTCGGCGGCGAAGCCGTCGCAAAACCTGTGTGTCACATCGCCTGGATAAAAGCGGGGGCCGCTTCGCAGCCCGGCGGGGATAAATCCCCTCGCCACACAGGGAATTTGCAACAGTCAGGTCAGCAACTGCACAGCGCGCTATCGAGCACCTTGCGCAACTCCAGCGGGTGATCTACCACCACGTCCGCGCCCCAGTGCCGTGGGTTGTCGTCCGGGTGGATATAGCCGTAAGTCACCGCAGCGGTTTTGGTGCCGGCATCGCGGCCCGATTCGATATCGCGCAGATCATCGCCGATAAACAGCACGGTCGACGGATCCAGATCAAGCATCTTGCAGGCGAGGATCAGCGGCTCCGGATCCGGCTTGCTGTTCTTCACATGATCCGGGCAGATCAGCAGCGCCGAACGCTCGGCCAGCCCCAGGCGCTGCATGATCGGCTCGGCGAAACGCAACGGTTTGTTGGTGACCACGCCCCAGATCAGGTTGGCCTTTTCGATGTCAGCGAGCAGTTCGCCCATGCCGTCGAACAGCTTGCTGTGCACTGCGCAGCCGACCAGATAGCGCTCGAGAAACTCCAGACGCAGCTCCTCAAAGCCCGGCGATTCCGGATCCATCGAGAACGTCACCGCGACCATGGCCTTGGCGCCGCCGGAAATTTCGTCGCGGATGTGCTTGTCGTTGATCGGCGGCAGACCGCGATCGGCGCGCATCGCCTGGCAGATGGCGATGAAGTCCGGCGCGGTGTCGAGCAGGGTGCCGTCCATGTCGAAAAGTACCGCTCTGATGGCCATCGGCTTATTCCTCGCGCAGGGTCTGGATCATGTAGTTGACGTCAACGTCGTTGGCCAGCTTGTAGTGCTTGGTCAGCGGGTTGTAGGTCAGGCCGATGATGTCCTTGACGGTCAGGCCAGCCATGCGGCTCCACGCGCCGAGCTCGGAGGGGCGGATGAATTTCTTGAAGTCGTGGGTGCCGCGCGGCAGCAGCTTCATGATGTATTCGGCGCCGATGATCGCGAACAGATACGCCTTCGGGTTGCGGTTGATGGTCGAGAAGAACACCTGGCCGCCCGGCTTGACCATGCGGAAACAGGCGCGGATTACCGACGATGGATCCGGCACGTGCTCGAGCATTTCCAGGCAGGTGACCACGTCGAACTGCTCGGGCATTTCGTCGGCGAGGGCTTCGGCGGTGATCTGCCGGTATTCGACGCTGACCCCGGATTCCAGCTGATGCAGTTGCGCGACCGCCAGCGGCGCTTCGCCCATGTCGATGCCCATCACGGTGGCGCCGCGCTGAGCCATGGCTTCGCTGAGGATGCCGCCGCCGCAACCGACGTCGAGGACTTTCTTGCCGGCCAGATTGACTCGTTCGTCGATCCAGTTGACCCGCAGCGGGTTGATGTCGTGCAGCGGCTTGAATTCGCTTTCACGGTCCCACCAGCGATGGGCAAGGGCCTCGAATTTGGCGATTTCGGCGTGGTCGACGTTGCTCATGTTCAATTCCTCGAAAAACCTGAAAAGGGCTGTAGCCGCGGATATTGCGCCGCGGTGTTTACGATTCGGTGTGGCCGCTGATGCGCTGGCCCCAGTGGCGGGCGGTCTCGCCCAGCTGTTGTTCGTCCATGCGGGTCAGGCGCCGGTCGTCGAGCAGTTGCTTGCCGGCAACCCACAGGTGCTTCACGCAATCACGCCCGGTGGCATAAATCAGCTGCGACACCGGGTCATACACCGGTTGCTGCGCCAGACCGGACAGGTCGAAGGCGACGATGTCTGCGGCTTTGCCGATCTCCAGCGAGCCGACCTGCGCCTCGATCCCCAGCGCACGGGCGCCATTGAGAGTGGCCATGCGCAAGGCGCGATGAGCGTCCAGCGCCGTGGCAGAACCGGCCACGGCTTTGGCCAGGAGGGCGGCGGTGCGGGTTTCGCCGAGCAGGTCCAGATCATTGTTGCTCGCCGCGCCATCGGTGCCGACGGCAACGTTCACCCCAGCCTGCCACAAACGTTCGACCGGGCAGAAGCCGCTGGCCAGTTTGAGGTTGGATTCCGGGCAGTGGATCACGCTGCTGTTGCTTTCTACCAGCAGCGCGAAGTCTTCATCGCTGATCTGGGTCATGTGCACCGCCTGGAAGCGCGGGCCGAGCAGGCCAAGGCGACCCAGGCGCGCCAGTGGCCGTTCGCCGGTCTGCTCGACGGCCTGCTGCACTTCGAATGCGGTTTCATGCACATGCATATGGATCGAGGCGTCCAGCTCCTCGGCGATCACCCTGATTTTCTCCAGGTTCTCATCACCGACGGTGTAGGGTGCGTGAGGGCCGAAAGTAATCTTGATGCGTTCGTGATGCTTGAGATCCCCGAACAATTCGACGCCCTGACGAATGGCTTCGTCGGCACTGCTGGCGCCGGGGATCGGGAAATCGAGGATCGGAATGGCGATCTGCGCGCGGATACCGCTGTTGTGTACGCGCTCGCTGGCGACTTTCGGGAAGAAATACATGTCAGAGAAGCAGGTGATGCCGCCCTTGATCTGCTCGGCGATGGCCAGATCGGTGCCGTCGCGGACGAAATCCTCATCGACCCATTTGCCTTCGGCCGGCCAGATGTGGTTTTCCAGCCAGGTCATCAGCGGCAGATCGTCAGCCAGGCCACGGAACAGTGTCATCGCCGCGTGGCCGTGGGCATTGATCAGTCCCGGCGCCAACAGAACATCCGGCAGTTCACGGATTTCTGTCGCGTTACACTTCAACGCTTCGGCGCGCGGGCCGATAAACACGATGCAACCGTCACGGATGCCCAGGCCGTGCTCCTTGAGCACCACGCCTGCGGGTTCGACGGGGACCAGCCAGGTCGGCAGCAATAACAGGTCGAGCGCAATGGCAGGTTTCGGCATCGAGGGTCGGTTCCAGTGCTTTTGTAAAGGATGGCGAAGTATACCCGAGCGTCTTCGCGGGGGGATCGCTATAATCGGCGGCTTTTGTTCATGAGTGCGGGGTGTGGGATGCGCGATCGACTGTTGGCTGCGGAGAAAGTGAAGGCCATCGATTGGCGTGATGGCGCGCTGCACCTGCTGGATCAGCGTATTTTGCCGTTCGAGGAAAACTGGATCGCCTACACCAGCGCCGCCGGCGTGGCCGAAGCGATTCGCTCGATGGTCGTGCGGGGCGCGCCGGCTATTGGCATCAGTGCGGCCTATGGCATCGTCCTCGCGGCGCGGGCGCGGATTGCCGAGGGCGGCGACTGGTACACGGCACTGGAAGAGGATTTCGCGCTGTTGGCAGATTCGCGTCCGACCGCGGTCAATCTGTTCTGGGCGCTGGGCCGCATGCACGATCGCCTGGATCGCCTGAAAAGCAACGCCGATCCGCTGGCGGCGCTGGAAGCCGAAGCTATCGCCATTCATGAAAGCGACCGCGAGGCCAACCTGACCATGGCGCAGCTTGGCGTCGATCTGATTCGCAAGCATCAGGGCAACGCTCAAGCCATCCTGACCCACTGCAACACCGGCGCGCTGGCCACCGGTGGGTTCGGAACTGCGCTGGGAGTGATCCGCGCGGCTTATATAGAAGGCATGGTCGAACGCGTCTATGCCGACGAGACCCGGCCGTGGCTGCAGGGCTCGCGGCTGACCGCGTGGGAATTGGCCAACGAAGGCATCCCGGTGACCCTGAATGCCGACTCCGCCGCCGCGCACATCATGAAAACCAAAGGCGTGACCTGGGTGATCGTCGGCGCTGACCGCATCACCGCCAATGGCGACGTGGCGAACAAGATCGGCACCTATCAACTGGCGGTCAACGCCATGCACCACGGCGTGCGCTTCATGGTGGTGGCGCCGAGTTCGACCATCGACATGAACCTCGCCAGCGGCGATGACATCCCGATCGAAGAGCGTGATGGCGCCGAACTGCTTGAAGTTGGCGGTAAACGCGTCGGTGCCGATGTTGAAGCGTTCAACCCGGTGTTTGATGTCACCCCGGCGGATCTGATCGACGCGATCGTCACCGAGAAAGGCATCGTCGAACGCCCGGACACCGCGAAAATGGCCCAGCTGATGTGCCGCAAGCGTTTGCATTGAAAGGATGGAAGAAAACCTGGTCATGACAGTACGGGCTTCGGATCGCAGCCAGTACTGTCATGAATAGGGAGGTGCAGACGCGTCGGCTGACATTTTTTGCAGCCGTCAGCGCATTACTTGAACGACCAGCGTTTATGTCCCAAATAGCTGGTAAACACTGGAACTATGATGCCGACCGCATGAGCGATCTCGTTGGCAAAAAGTGTGATTCCCATCGCGGGAAGTAAATAGTGTGCAAGCCCCAGGCTGATCAACCAGGTTTGTGCCACCGCGACGAGATTCACCAGTATGAAAAAAAACGCCGATCGGTGCGTTGATTGGCTACTGTCGCGGAACACAAAAAGCCTGGCCAGTACAAACGCCGTAATCATCCCGGTGATGTAAGCCAGAATGACAGCTGTCGAAAAGTCGAACCAAAGGCTGTAGAGCAGTCTGGAGCAAAAGTTGACGGCGGCAGCGGTGCCGCCCGTCACAAGAAACGCCAGGAACTGCCGGCTCATCAGTGTTTCTTTCACTCTGCAGCATCCTTGGCCATTTTTCGCCCGAAATCGATACTTTCAGAGATGCCTCGATCTTCAGGGTAGTAATAAGACGTGTCCGCGACCCATAGACCCGTTACCGGTAACTGTACCGGTGGCAACCGATCGAGATAGCCAGGATCACAGATGGGTTGGGCGTAACGGTAGCGGCTGGCATAAATATCAATGAAGTCATCATCGGTCAGTGCCGGATTGATTTTCTTTAGATATCGACGAACTTTATCCAGGAACACTTCGTTAGGTTCCTGAAATTTTGGATGCTCGCCCGGTACGTAGAAAGGCACATAGACAATGTGTTCTTCCATCGGACGTAAGTTGCTGTATTCGACCAGCCCTGGAATATCCATTTCAGGGTCATTGGTGTTTAGCCAGAAGTTCTCTGTCAATGCCTTGCGCAATTTTACAATGACACACACTACCGCGATATTTTTCAGCGCCTTGAAACGCTGCAATATCTCGTCAGGCAGATCGGGCATGACTTTTGGCACGTAAGGTAGCGGAATGGTGCTGATGACTTTGTCGAATGGCTCGACCATGCCCTCAACCTCGACGCCTTTTACCGCGCCATTTTCGATCACTACTCGAGTGACTGGGGCTTTCAAGCGGATTTCACCACCGTGTTGGCGAATATCCTGTGCCAGCGCATTCAGCAGTGTTTCCGATCCGCCCTCCAGATAGCCCAGTTTCTCCTTGAAAAGGCTGTACCGGGATCTGCCAATGCGGCGAATGCGGCTCCAGATCCAAGCCGCGGAGAGGTTGCCAGTGTGGTCATAGAACTTATAGTCGAACAGGCGACGCCAAAGCACTTCCCACGCTTCGTTACCCACCCAGCGCTTGATCCAGCCAGTCGCTTCAACATTGTCCAGCGGCTTCCAGTCGTTGCGCTTGGTTGACAGAAACGCATGCAGACCGTAACGGAATTTGGCTGTCAGGCTCAGTCCTTTGAACTTCAGCAGCGCGATTGGGTTGCCCCAGGCCTGAAGTCGGTTCTGATACCAGTAGCCCATTTTGGTTTCGGTCCAGCGCATTTCCCCAGCCAGGCCCAGTTCGTCCAGAACTTTAAGAAAGGCGTGGTCGGAAATGCAGTGGAAGTGATAGTAGCGCTCAATACTCAGGCCCGAAAAATCGAAGGGCGCGGTCATCCCGCCTACACGGTCATCGGCTTCGAAAATGACGGGTGTATGGCCATCGCGTGCCAACTGATAGGCCACGGCCAATCCCATTGGGCCTGCACCAAGAACGGCAATTCGTTGCGCCATGCTTAAAACTCCAAAACAACTTTGCTGTACTTCGGATCATTGAAGGTTTCGTTCACGGCCGCAGCGAATGGGGTATAGGGCACGTTAAACGTACCGGGCCAATCGTTGACTTCGAACTCGTCTTTCGCGCTGAGAGATGCCAGCTGCTGTGTGGTAAACGGTGGGTTTTTGTCAAACAGGCTCCACGTCCAGATAAGGCCGTAAAAAATGCTGTAAGGTATTTTCGCAATAATGGTTTTAGCGTGTGTGGCGCGCTTTATTTCACGGATGATATCGATGTAATCAATTTTCTCATGGCCAGAGATATTGAATATTCCGTCATGAACTCGCTGTTCGATGCAACTGATGATGACATTGCAGAAGTCACCCACATACAGGGGCTGGCGCATATAACGGCCGTGGCCCGGGATCGGAAATACCGGAACCTTTTTCATGAAGCGGGACAGCCAGCCCAGATGCTTGCGGTCAAACCAGCCAAACATCAGCGTCGGCCGAAGTATCGGGCACGCAATGCCGCTGGCCAGAACCATTTGTTCCTGGTCTTTCTTTGTATTGGTATAAAAATCATCAGCCACGGATTCAACGACCGAGGAGCTGATATGTACCAGGTACGGGATGCTGTTGGTCTTGATCGCGTCAAGGATCAGGCGTGTTGCGTCCACATTATTGTGGACGAAGTCGCTGTAGTCGTTGCCGCCGATCTGTGCTTGCAGCATGACCACTACATCTGCCCCGATAAAATACTCTTGCCAGTCTCCTGGCGTGGAAAGGTCGGCAAGTACCGTGGTGATTTCCGGCTGTACCTGTTTGAGGATTTCCAGGTTCTTGACATGTTTGTCGATGACCACGATATTTTCGTAGCCCTTCGCTTTCAGGCGTGCGACCAGGTTTTGCCCAACGAGGCCAGCGCCGCCCGGAAGGATGATCCGCTCTTTGAGATTAATACTGGTCATTTTTTATTAACCTGAAGTTCTTTGCTGAATTGGCAAACCTGCATTTGTTGATCCACGACTCGTTCGACACCAACGGTATATTTTCCGGACAAGGTCGAGGTGTCGATGATTCTTCCAAAACCCGCATTGACTATGTCTCGGCGGTTGAACAAGTCGCCCACACCGTAGTAGTAGGATTGCACCGCGTTGTAGTACTTCACGGCTCCATTCGCGTCGGTCAGCGTTATGTAGACCTGCGACGGGATTGTATTCTGCGAACCATCAATCGTTGTCCAGCCTTTGAACTGAACAGTGTCAGGCGTCTTGCTCGTCGTATCGCCTACATAGTCCAGATTACCTTGGCAGTCTGTCTTTACCTTCGGCAAATCAAGGCCGATGGTTTTCTCGGGGAAGGCGACAATGCAGTTCCAGACTTCAGCAGCTTTCCATTGAGTGCCGTTGTGCTTCCAGTCAACCAGTTGGCGCACGGTGGGTACCGGCGCTTCGGGACAGGAGGAAATCGCGCCCAGAGGCAGGCCGCCCAGATAGGCTTCTGGCGTATTGATGACTTTGTTCAGGTTGCGGAACCGATCCGGTACGGTGAAGGATTTATGTTCGGCATAGTAGGCGATCGAGGAACTCCAGTCATTGCCATACACCACAAGCCCTTCGTCATGAGACATGTTCCTTTTAAGCGCCTCACCCAGCATCAGATCCCGAGAGTTGCCGATGTTGAGATCTTCATGAACCTTATTGAAATAGTCATTGGCGAAGGCGCCGTAGTTGTTCAGTACCAAGGCGAGGAAAACAATTGCCGAGATCACTGTCCGGCGTGCTCCCTCCAGACCCTCGGCAACGGCGACTGCCAGAGCGAATATGAGGAAAATGACATTGGCGGACTGGTAGTAGGTGTGCACAAGGTGGAGATTGGTGAAGATAAACAGAGGCAATATGCCCAGTGCACAGGCTGCAACGATAATGAATTTCAGCTTATTGCTTTTCGACAGAAGCAAAGCGCCCAGGATGATTGCAATGCCGAATATGCCCGACAGGTTACCCTTGATAATTCTCGACCAGATGACATCAGAGTAGAGCGGCATGGAGAGGCGCTGTGTCAGTGTTCCCCAGTTCCACGCAGACAGGCTTTGAGAGGTAATGCTCATCCCGAATTCATTTTTGGATTTAATGATATCGGTGTAGAACGTCCAACCGTAGCCAATGACAATCGGCAGCGCGAACAGGGTGACCGCCCAGATAATATTTTTGACGGAAATTGCGCCGATGATGCTCTTGTTTCTGTCAATTTCGTAAAACAGGAAGACGAAGGCAAGCACCGCGAGCACCGGCAAACCGGTTGTCGCTTTCTGAAGAATGGCCAGCGAAATGCAGACGAAAAAGCCTGCTGCCGCCCATTTTCCTTTTGCGTTGAGGAAGTCCAGAAAGTACTTGATCGCAAGAACGGCAAAGAACAGCGCCATTGTCTCGATCATGAATGTTCTGCCCCAGAACAGATAGATGGGGCTGGAAAAAAGCAGGCCAACAAATAGATAGAAGCTGCTTCGGCTCAGCTTGAGCGATTTGCAAATTTCGTTGACGGGGTAGAGACAAAGGACCAGGAAGGCAAAAGAAACCAGTCTTCCGGTTTTGCCAAGATCACTGTCAAGCAGCTGAGAAATAAACGCAACGATCGCTTGGTAGAGCGGGAATTCGAAAGGGATCGACCAGGGTGCACCGGAAACCGGAGTTTCATAGGCAAGTTTGTAGCCTTCCTGAATAAACCAGAAAGAGGTCAAGGCTGTTTGTGTTTGTCTGAAGCCAAAGAGCTCAATCAGCGGTTGTCCGGCGTAATTCAGGGCTATGTAAAATGCATAGACTAGCGTTGCCAGGCTGATTAACTGTATGCCGCGTATTGACGATAAATATTGACTTGAAAGTTTATAAAACTTCAAGGTGTCACCCCATTTCGAAAAAAATTAACTGAATTCAGAGATTTATTCTTTTGAACACAAAACTTGGAATCGAGCGAATGATCAGCATGATCAGCGCCCAGAAACCAGGTGCATAAAGCACATCTTTTTTCCGATCTATGCCGTCTGCAATTCTCTTTGCAACTTGGTCAGGTTGGGCTACCAGTGCCTTCGGCAGTTTTAAGCCTTGTGTCATTGGCGTATCGACGAAGCCGGGTTTGATGGTGATCACGTGAACACCGACTTTGAACATGCGGGCGCGCAATCCTTCGCAGAATGTCGAGACGGCAGCCTTGGCAGCGCCATACAGATAATTGGAGGGGCGGCCGCGATCACCGGCTACTGAAGAAATCACCGCGAGAGTACCGCAGCGCTGCGTTTCAAACTGGTTCGACAGCAATGTCAGTAATGCAATGACGGATGTTCCGTTATTGATGAACTCATGGAGCGCTACTGCAGGGTCTTGCTCGCATTGCTGCTGATCGGGGAGGGTGCCGTGTGCGATCAAGGCAACATCGATCTGGCGCATGGCGTCAATGCAGTGTTCAAGCATCGCGGCATGGGTACCTGTGTCAGTAGCGTCCATGGTGTGCAAAGCCGTCGCTTTGGCCCCTCGGCTCTCAAGGTCGGCGGCGGTTTGTTGAAGTTTTTCAAGGTTTCTGCCGACCAGAAAAAACTCACTACCTTCCGCGGCCCAGCGGCGTGCGCATGCCGTAGCGATCGCTGAGGTTGCGCCAATGATCAAAACTCGTTTCATTCAGTTACCCTTTTCCAAAAGCGGGAATTCATAGACGGGTCACGCAAGGCTTCAACCTGCTCCCACTCAGGGTAAGCGGTGCGGAAATCGCTACCGCTCATATGTGCATCCTTGGCTGGATAGATCCGGCCTCCGGCCTCTCTGACAATGACGTCCAGACGTGCGAAGAGCTTTTCCAGGCTTGCTGATTGCGGGAAATCCAGCGCAAGAGAGGCGCCAGGTAACGGAAAAGAGAGGAGACCGGGTGAATTGCATTCGCCGCAGCGTTTGAGCACAGCCAGAAAAGAACCGTTACCGGAGTCCGCAATGGTCTTGAGTAGCTGAGCCATGGCGATTTGAGCGTTGGCGTCGGGAATGACGCATTGAAATTGCTGAAACCCGGCGTTGCCGTAAATTCGGTTCCAGTGCAGCACTCTGTCGAGCGGATAGAAGAAGGGCTCATACTCGCTACGAATGCGGGTTCGCTTGACCGGGCTCTTGCGCCAGTAAGCTTCGTTGAAACCGCGCAAAGACAGATTATTGATAAGGGAAACCGGTGGCGTCAGCGGGACCGTCAGTTTGTTCCGCTTGTTCAGGGTCAATGAGCCATAAGGCGCATGGTCGCCGACGATGAAAATACCTCGTCCAAGTTGCTCTCCCTTGGCGAGGCAGTCGATCCAGGCAACGCTGTATTCATGCTGGTGGTCCAACTGACTGGAAAGCTCGAAGAACTCACTAAGATTGTTGAAACGTACAAGGGTGCTGTCGATCTGACTCGACTGGATTGGAATCAGCTGTATCTGCGCCCAGCTCACTACCCCGGTGAGGCCCAGGCCGCCAATCGTGGCACGAAACAGTGCTTGGTTTTGTGTCGGGCTGCAGATGAGCGTTTCGTTTTTATGCAGCAGGCCAAACTCCGTGACGTGATTGCCAAAGGTGCCGCGTACGTGGTGATTCTTGCCATGCACGTCGTTGGCTATCGCGCCTCCCAGTGTCACGAATTGCGTGCCGGGCGTCACCGCGAGGAACCAGCCGTTAGGGATGGATATCTCAAGGATTTGCGCGAGTGTTACGCCGGCTTCAGCCGTGATCCTGCCGTTTTGCCAGTCCACCTCAATGAAGCGATCAAGTGCACGAATATTCAGCACATGGCCACTGGCGGCCAGGCAGCTGTCTCCATAGCTGCGTCCGTTGCCGAACGGGAGTGTGCTGCCGTGGGTGCGGCTGACACTTTCTATCAGTGCGGGCAGATCCATTCGCCAGTTGGCGCTATGTCCCGATTGAGGCAGGCGGGGGTATCGCCCCCAGGATAAGAGGTCGGTATTCACGCGGCCACCCAGAACACCAGGCCCATCAAGAGGCCCGCAACGATGCTGGTGCGGTCAGACACGGCGAACATGACAGGGTCATCATGCATTTTTCCACGATGCGTCAGCATCCATATCCGGGAAATCCAGAACAATAGAATCGGGCAGGCAAGCCAGATGATCTGCGGGTGTGAATACAGGCGAGTGGTGGCGGGGTCGTGAATGTACATTGCCAATACCATTACAGCCAGATAGCCGGAAGCGGCTCCCAGAGAGGAAATCATTTCAAGGTCGTCAGGATAATACCCTCGGCCTCGGGTTTTTTCCGTGCGGCCACTGTGCTTGGCTTCACGCAGTTCGGCATAGCGTTTGACCAATGCCAGGCTCAGGAACATGAACATCGAGAACGCAAGAATCCAGAATGTGAGCTCCAGGTTCAATGCGCAGGCACCCGCAATGATCCGAATGGTGTAAAGCAATGCGAGCGAAATGACATCCACGACCATTTTGCGCTTCATGGAAAGCGAGTAGGCCAGCGTCAATATGTAGTATCCGATCAGGGTTGCTGTGAACTCCCAGGGCAAAAGGACCGCAGAGCCGATGAAGGCGATTCCCAATAACGAAGGAAAGGCCAGCAGTCCTACGCGTATGCTCAATTTTCCGGATGCAAAGGGCCGGTTCCGTTTGGATTTATGATGGCGGTCATCATTGAGATCCAGGAGGTCGTTCAGCAGATAGACGCTGGATGCGCAAAGGCCGAAGAACAGGAAGGCCAGTAGACCTTGCAGGACGAACGGAATGTTGGTCAGTAGGTGCGCAGTCAGCAGCGGCACGAAGATAAGTATGTTCTTCATCCACTGGTGAAGGCGCAGGGCTTTTATCCAGTCCTTGGGTCTGGTGGTGTTGGAGCGAATGATTTCCTCAACATTCCCCTGAGCCGCTGCGCGTTTCTCGACGCCGCGCTCCGGATTGACGACATAAGCTTTACGCGCGCTGGCCCAGACGACGATGTCATCCAGAGAGTTGCCGATGTAATCGAATCCTTCATTTCCATACTGCTCAACCAGCACGTCACGTTTGAGATGTGACGAGAGATTAAGACTGCCATTGGTCGCCACTACCTTATCGAAAATTTGCAAGTGGTCGGCGACTCTGTTCGCCAGGCTGATATGACTTGCAGTCGCCAAAACGATGCTGCGACCGCTCGCGCGCGCCTGTTCGATCAGCGTTATTACGGCAGGGTCATACGGCAATACCGTAACGTCAACGTGGCTGTCCTTGGCAAGGCCTTCCTTGAGCGAGGCTTTGCCTTTCAATAACCAGATGAATGGTTTCAACAGTTGGAGAGGGTTGCTTCTTAGAAAAGCAATGCCTGTCTCAAGCAAGAGGTCCGAACGAAGGAGAGTGCCGTCTAGGTCTACGACGAGCGGGGGGGCATTGGATGTCACGAAAGCTTATCCCTAAGAAATAAAACTACGCTTCTTTGCCATATGGCGAGTCGGCCGATTGGGCTCGCTAGAGCATTTCAGTCAGACACTTATTGCGATGCGTATAATCGAGCTGCGCATTTGAGCAAAAAAAGACTTCACCGTCACACTTTTTATGGCGCTACAAGAGCCACTCAAAATTCATTTTTGCTTATCTGAAGTCATCTCGGCGCTGAAAACGGAGCGGACGGGCGTTTTTCGAGAGGTAAAAAATGTCTTTGGATCACTGAAAACGGCGCAGAAGGCGTTCTGAGGCGATTTTGTGTCAGATTAATGGTTTCGGCAGGCTCTGGAGGGATAGGTGCGTGGCGGCCTTTGTGATAACATCCGGCGTTTTCCGAGGCGGCTCCAGGGAGCTGTCTTTACTGCGCAAATCCGCGATCCAATGTTGATTTGTCGTAAGTCGGCGCATGGCACTCGGCCCGCCCCGACGAGCTTCGTTGCTCCCACATGGATATGACGAAGTTTCACCAGAAAAAGGAATCAAGCTTCTCATGGGCGAACTGGCCAAAGAAATCCTCCCGGTCAATATCGAAGACGAGCTGAAACAGTCCTACCTCGACTACGCAATGAGCGTGATCGTCGGCCGTGCACTGCCGGATGCGCGCGATGGCCTCAAGCCCGTGCACCGTCGCGTACTGTTCGCGATGAGCGAGCTGGGCAACGACTACAACAAGCCGTACAAGAAATCTGCCCGTGTCGTCGGCGACGTGATCGGTAAGTATCACCCGCACGGTGACACTGCCGTATACGACACCATCGTTCGTATGGCCCAGCCTTTCTCCCTGCGCTACCTGCTGGTCGACGGCCAGGGCAACTTCGGTTCGGTCGACGGCGACAACGCTGCGGCCATGCGATACACCGAAGTGCGCATGACCAAGCTGGCGCACGAGCTGCTGGCTGACCTGCACAAGGAAACCGTGGACTGGGTGCCGAACTACGACGGCACCGAACTGATCCCGGCGGTCATGCCGACCCGTGTACCGAACCTGCTGGTCAACGGTTCCAGCGGTATCGCTGTGGGCATGGCGACCAACATTCCGCCGCATAACCTCGGTGAAGTCATCGACGGTTGCCTGGCCCTCATCGACAACCCTGAGCTGACCGTCGATGAGCTGATGCAATACATTCCCGGTCCGGACTTCCCGACGGCCGCGATCATCAACGGTCGTGCCGGCATCATCGAAGCCTACCGCACCGGTCGCGGGCGCATTTACATGCGTGCCCGCTCGATCATCGAAGACATCGACAAGGTCGGTGGCCGTCAGCAGATCGTCATCACCGAGCTGCCTTACCAGCTGAACAAGGCGCGTCTTATCGAGAAGATCGCCGAGCTGGTCAAAGAGAAGAAGCTCGAGGGCATCACCGAGCTGCGCGACGAGTCCGACAAGGACGGTATGCGTGTCGTGATCGAACTGCGTCGCGGCGAAGTGCCGGAGGTGATCCTCAACAACCTCTACGCCCAGACCCAGCTGCAATCGGTATTCGGCATCAACATCGTCGCGCTGATCGACGGCCGCCCACGCATCCTCAACCTCAAGGATCTGCTGGAAGCCTTCGTCCGTCACCGTCGCGAAGTGGTTACCCGTCGTACCGTGTTCGAACTGCGCAAGGCGCGCGAGCGCGGGCACATTCTCGAAGGCCAGGCCGTTGCGCTGTCGAACATCGACCCGGTGATCGCCCTGATCAAGGCTTCGCCAACGCCGTCGGAAGCCAAGGAAGCGCTGATCAGCACGCCTTGGGAATCTTCCGCCGTGGTGGCGATGGTTGAACGCGCCGGTGCCGATTCGTGCCGTCCGGAAAATCTCGATCCGCAATACGGCCTGCGCGAAGGCAAGTACTTCCTCTCGCCAGAACAGGCGCAAGCGATCCTCGAACTGCGCCTGCACCGTCTGACCGGTCTGGAGCACGAGAAGCTGCTGGCCGAGTACCAGGAGATCCTCAACCAGATCGGCGAGCTGATCCGCATCCTCAACAGCGCTGTGCGCCTGATGGAAGTGATCCGCGAAGAACTGGAAGTGATCCGCGCCGAATACGGCGATGTGCGCCGCACCGAAATTCTCGATGCCCGTCTCGACCTGACCCTGGGTGACATGATCCCGGAAGAAGAGCGCGTCGTGACCATCTCTCACGGTGGCTACGCCAAGACCCAGCCGCTGGCTGCGTACCAGGCTCAGCGTCGTGGCGGCAAAGGCAAGTCGGCCACCGGCGTCAAGGACGAGGACTACATCGCTCACCTGCTGGTTGCCAACAGCCACACCACGCTGCTGCTGTTCTCCAGCAAGGGCAAGGTGTACTGGCTCAAGACCTACGAGATTCCGGAAGCATCCCGCGCGGCCCGTGGTCGTCCGCTCGTCAACCTGCTGCCGCTGGATGATGGTGAATACATCACCACCATGCTGCCGGTCGAGGAATACACCGAAGGTCACTACATCTTCATGGCCACCGCCAACGGCACCGTGAAGAAGACCCCGCTGGAATCCTTCAGCCGTCAGCGCAGCGTCGGTCTGATCGCGCTGGAGCTGGACGAAGGCGACGTGCTGATCTCTGCGGCCATCACCGATGGCGAGCGCGAAGTGATGCTGTTCTCCGACGGCGGCAAGGTCACCCGTTTCAAAGAGTCCGACGTGCGTGCCATGGGCCGTACCGCTCGCGGCGTACGCGGCATGCGTCTGCCGGAAGGGCAGAAGCTGATTTCCATGCTGATCCCGGAAGAAGGCAGCCAGATCCTCACCGCGTCCGAGCGTGGTTATGGCAAGCGCACCGCGATCACCGAGTTCCCTGAGTACAAGCGTGGCGGCCAAGGCGTGATCGCCATGGTCAGCAACGAGCGTAACGGCCGTCTGGTCGGCGCAGTTCAGGTGCTCGACGGCGAAGAAATCATGCTGATCTCCGATCAGGGCACCCTGGTGCGTACCCGTGTCGACGAAGTGTCGAGCCTGGGTCGTAACACTCAGGGCGTGACGCTGATCAAGCTGGCCAAGGATGAAACCCTGGTCGGGCTGGAGCGGGTTCAGGAGCCTTCGGAAATCGAAGGCGAAGAGCTCGAAGGAGAAGAGGGCGAGGAAATCGCAGGCACCGTCGGTATCGACGAGGCCGCAGACGACCAGCAACTCGACGCCGCAGCAGACGAAGAACCGCAGGAATAAGCGGACAAACGAGGGGGCGGATGAGAATTCGCCCCCTTGTTATTTGTCCGGTATGAATTTTCGACATCATGGAGATCCCCTGTGGGAGCGAGCCTGCTCGCGAAAGCAGGCGCTGCGGTACCTCTGAAGCACCGCGGTGATGCATTCGCGAGCAGGCTCGCTCCCACAGGGCCATGTTGATCGGTAGTGTGATTTATTGCGTGATACCACCAAATCAGAGCGAGATTGGATGTGAGCAAGCGAGCCTATAACTTCTGCGCCGGTCCGGCGGCGCTGCCTGAAGCTGTCCTGCAGCGCGCCCAGGGTGAACTCCTTGATTGGCACGGCAAGGGTCTGTCGGTCATGGAAATGAGCCATCGCAGCGATGAGTTCGTGTCCATTGCCACCCAGGCCGAGCAGGATCTGCGTGACCTGCTGAATATCCCGTCGAACTACAAAGTGCTGTTTCTGCAGGGCGGCGCCAGCCAGCAGTTCGCGCAGATCCCGCTGAACCTGTTGCCTGAAGGCGGCTCGGCCGACTACATCGACACCGGTATCTGGTCGCAGAAAGCCATCGAAGAAGCCTCGCGCTATGGCCACGTCAACGTTGCTGCCACTGCCAAGCCTTACGACTATTTCGCCATCCCCGGCCAGAACGAGTGGAACCTGTCGAAAGACGCCGCTTACGTTCACTACGCGCCGAACGAAACCATCGGCGGCCTGGAATTCCAGTGGATCCCGCAAACCGGTGACGTGCCGCTGGTCGCCGACATGTCTTCCGACATCCTCTCGCGCCCGGTCGATATTTCGCGATTCGGCATGATCTACGCCGGCGCGCAGAAGAACATCGGCCCGAGCGGCATCGTCGTCAACATCATTCGCGAAGACTTGCTCGGCAAGGCCCGCTCGCTGTGCCCGACTATGCTCAACTACAAGGTCGCGGCCGATAACGGCTCGATGTACAACACCCCGCCGACCCTAGCCTGGTACTTGTCCGGCCTGGTATTCCAGTGGCTGAAAGAGCAGGGCGGCGTCGAAGCGATCGCCAGGCTCAACGACGTCAAGCAGCGCACTCTGTACGACTTCATCGACGCCAGCGGTCTCTACAGCAACCCGATCAACAAGTCGGATCGCTCGTGGATGAACGTACCGTTCCGTCTGGCTGATGATCGTCTGGACAAGCCGTTCCTCGCCGGTGCCGACGAGCGCGGCCTGCTCAATCTCAAGGGCCACCGCTCGGTGGGCGGCATGCGCGCCTCCATCTACAACGCCGTCGACATCACCGCGGTCAACGCGCTGGTGGCGTACATGGCGGAATTCGAGAAGGAACACGGCTGATGTCCGAGCAAGAACTCAAGGCACTGCGCGTTCGCATCGACGCTCTGGACACCAAAGTCCTCGAGCTGATCAGTGAGCGTGCGCGTTGCGCCCAGGAAGTCGCCCGCGTGAAGATGGCCTCGCTGGCCGAAGGCGAAGTGCCGGTGTTCTATCGTCCCGAGCGCGAAGCTCAGGTGCTCAAGCGCGTGATGGAGCGCAACCAGGGGCCACTGGGCAACGAAGAGATGGCGCGGTTGTTCCGCGAAATCATGTCGTCGTGCCTGGCGCTGGAGCAGCCACTGAAAGTGGCTTACCTCGGTCCTGAGGGCACTTTCACCCAAGCGGCAGCGATGAAACACTTCGGCCACGCGGTGATCAGCAAGCCGATGGCGGCGATCGACGAAGTGTTCCGTGAAGTCGCCGCCGGTGCGGTGAATTTCGGCGTGGTGCCGGTGGAAAACTCCACCGAAGGCGCGGTCAATCACACGCTGGACAGCTTCCTCGAGCACGACATGGTGATCTGTGGCGAAGTCGAGTTGCGCATCCACCATCATCTGCTGGTCGGCGAAAATACCAAGACCGACAGTATCAGCCGCATCTACTCCCACGCGCAGTCGCTGGCTCAGTGCCGCAAGTGGCTGGACGCGCATTACCCGAATGTCGAACGCGTCGCGGTGTCGAGCAACGCCGAGGCTGCCAAACGGGTCAAGGGCGAGTGGAACTCGGCGGCGATTGCCGGCGACATGGCGGCCGGTCTGTATGGCCTGACCCGTCTGGCCGAGAAGATCGAAGATCGCCCTGACAACTCGACGCGCTTCCTGATGATCGGTAACCAGGAAGTGCCGCCTACCGGCGACGACAAGACCTCGATCATCGTGTCGATGAGCAACAAGCCCGGCGCGCTCCACGAGCTGCTGGTGCCGTTCCATGACAACGGGATCGACCTGACCCGGATCGAGACCCGTCCGTCGCGCAGCGGCAAATGGACCTACGTGTTCTTCATCGACTTCGTCGGCCACCACCGTGATCCGTTGATCAAAGGTGTGCTGGAAAAGATCAGTCAGGAAGCAGTAGCACTCAAAGTGCTGGGTTCCTACCCGAAAGCAGTTCTCTAAGGGGCGGTAGCAAATGAGTGGCAACTTCCTCGCTCTGGCACAGCCGGGCGTGCAACAACTTTCGCCGTACGTTCCGGGCAAGCCTGTGGACGAACTGGCGCGCGAGCTGGATCTGGATCCGGCAAAAATCGTCAAACTGGCGAGCAACGAAAACCCATTGGGCGCCAGCCCGAAGGCATTGGCGGCGATCCGCGAAGAGCTGGCCGAGCTGACCCGCTACCCGGACGGTAATGGTTTCGCCCTGAAGTCGCTGCTCGCCGAACAGTGCCGCGTCGAGCTGAATCAGGTCACGCTGGGCAATGGCTCCAACGACATTCTTGAGCTGGTTGCGCGTGCCTATCTAGCGCCGGGCCTGAATGCGGTGTTCAGTGAGCACGCCTTCGCGGTGTATCCGATCGCTACCCAAGCTGTCGGTGCGCAGGCCAAAGTCGTTCCAGCCAAAGACTGGGGCCATGACCTGCCGGCGATGCTTGCGGCCATCGATGCCAACACTCGCGTGGTGTTCATCGCCAACCCGAACAACCCGACCGGCACCTGGTTCGGCGCCGAAGCGCTGGACGAATTCCTGCAGGACGTTCCCGAGCATGTGCTGGTAGTCCTCGACGAGGCTTACATCGAGTACGCCGAAGGCAGTGATTTGCCGGACGGTCTCGACTTCCTCGCGGCGTACCCGAACCTGCTGGTGTCGCGCACCTTCTCCAAGGCCTATGGTCTGGCCGCGCTGCGCGTCGGTTATGGCTTGTCGACGCCTGTGGTGGCAGACGTGCTGAACCGCGTTCGCCAGCCGTTCAATGTCAACAGCCTCGCGTTGGCGGCGGCGTGTGCGGCGCTGAAGGACGAGGAATATCTGGCGCAAAGCCGTCAGCTCAACGAAGCCGGCATGCAGCAGTTGCAGGCGGGTTTCCGTGAGCTGGGACTGAGCTGGATCGAGTCCAAAGGCAACTTCATCTGTGTCGATCTCGGCCAGGTCGCGGCGCCGATTTTCCAGGGCTTGCTGCGCGAAGGCGTGATCGTGCGTCCGGTGGCCAATTACGGCATGCCGAACCACCTGCGGGTGACCATCGGTCTGCCGGCCGAAAACAGCCGTTTCCTCGAGGCGCTGCGCAAGGTTCTGGCTCGTGGTTGATGTCACTGCGCTGCAACCTGCTGCACCTATGATCGGTCGCCTTGTGGTGGTCGGTCTGGGGTTGATCGGTGGTTCGTTTGCCAAGGGTCTGCGTGAAAGCGGCCTGTGCCGTGAGGTGGTTGGTGTTGATCTCGACCCGCAATCGCGCAAGCTCGCGGTCGAATTGGGTGTGGTTGATCGCTGCGAAGACGATTTGGCGGCGGCTTGCGTCGGTGCCGATGTGATTCAGCTGGCGGTGCCGATTCTGGCCATGGAAAAGCTGCTCGCGCGTCTGGCTGTCATGGATCTGGGGCAGGCGATTCTTACGGATGTCGGCAGCGCCAAAGGCAACGTGGTGCGCGCGGCGACCGAGGCGTTCGGCGGCATGCCGGCGCGCTTCGTCCCCGGGCACCCGATTGCCGGTTCCGAGCAGAGCGGGGTGGAAGCCTCGAATGCCGAGCTGTTCCGCCGGCACAAGGTGATCCTGACGCCGCTCGAGCAGACCGATCCTGCCGCGCTGGCGCTGGTCGATCGTCTCTGGCGCGAACTGGGCGCCGATGTCGAGCACATGCAGGTCGAGCGTCACGACGAAGTGCTGGCCGCGACCAGTCATCTGCCGCATCTGCTGGCTTTCGGTTTGGTCGATTCGTTGGCCAAGCGCAATGAAAATCTGGAGATCTTCCGTTACGCTGCCGGTGGTTTTCGCGATTTCACAAGAATCGCCGGAAGCGACCCGGTGATGTGGCACGACATCTTCCTCGCCAACCGCGAGGCTGTCCTGCGCACACTCGATACATTTCGCAGCGACCTCGACGCCTTGCGCGACGCGGTCGATGCAGGGGATGGGCACCAATTGTTGGGCGTTTTCACGCGCGCCCGGGTTGCCCGCGAGCATTTCAGTAAAATCCTGGCCCGCAGGGCCTATGTGGACGCTATGAATTCCAACGATCTGATCTTCCTGGCTCAACCTGGTGGCCGCCTGTCCGGTCGGATTCGCGTACCGGGCGACAAATCGATTTCCCACCGTTCGATCATGCTCGGCTCGCTGGCCGAAGGCGTCACCGAAGTCGAAGGCTTCCTTGAGGGCGAAGACGCCCTGGCGACCTTGCAGGCGTTTCGCGACATGGGCGTGGTCATCGAAGGCCCGCACCACGGCCGCGTTACCATCCACGGTGTCGGCCTGCACGGCCTGAAACCTGCGCCGGGCCCAATCTATCTGGGCAACTCTGGCACCTCGATGCGTCTGCTCTCTGGCCTGCTGGCGGCGCAGAACTTCGACAGCACCTTGACCGGCGACGCTTCGCTGTCCAAGCGTCCGATGAATCGCGTGGCTAATCCTTTGCGAGAAATGGGCGCCGTGATCGAAACCGCTGCCGAAGGTCGTCCACCGATGACCATTCGCGGTGGCCATAAGCTCAAGGGCCTGACCTACACCATGCCGATGGCCAGTGCTCAGGTGAAATCCTGCCTGCTGCTTGCCGGTCTCTATGCTGAAGGCAAGACCACGGTGACCGAGCCAGCACCGACCCGCGATCACACCGAACGCATGCTGCGTGGCTTCGGCTACCCGGTCAGCGTCGACGGCGCCACGGCTTCGGTCGAGTCCGGCGGCAAGCTCACCGCGACTCACATCGAAGTGCCGGGCGATATCTCGTCGTCGGCGTTCTTCCTGGTCGCAGCCTCAATCGCCGAGGGCTCCGAGCTGGTGCTCGAGCACGTCGGCATCAACCCGACCCGTACTGGTGTGATCGATATCCTGCGTCTGATGGGTGCCGATATCACTCTGGAAAACCAGCGTGAAGTGGGCGGCGAGCCAGTGGCTGACTTGCGCGTGCGGGCAGCTAAACTCAAAGGTATCGAGATTCCGGAGGAACTGGTGCCGCTGGCCATCGACGAATTCCCGGTCCTGTTCATCGCTGCTGCATGCGCCGAAGGGCGGACCGTGCTGACCGGCGCCGAAGAGCTGCGAGTCAAGGAATCCGACCGGATTCAGGTCATGGCGGACGGCTTGCTGGCGCTGGGCGTCAAGTGCGAACCGACCCCGGACGGCATCATCATCGACGGCGGCCAGATCGGCGGCGGTGAAGTGCACGGTCACGGCGACCACCGTATCGCCATGGCCTTCAGCGTTGCCTCGTTGCGCGCTACCGCACCGATCCGCATCCATGATTGCGCCAACGTCGCGACCTCGTTCCCCAACTTCCTCGCGCTGTGCGGGCAAGTCGGCATTCGTGTGGCACAAGAGGCTCAGTCGTGAAAAACATTGCACCGGTCATCACCATCGATGGGCCAAGCGGCTCCGGCAAAGGCACGGTCGCCGGGATTCTGGCCAAGCGTCTGGGCTGGAACCTGCTGGATTCCGGTGCGCTTTATCGCTTGCTCGCGTTTGCTGCGCATAACCATGGCGTCGACCTGACCAATGAAGAGCTGCTGAAGACATTGGCCGCTCATCTGGATGTGCAGTTCATCGCCGCGACAGAAGGTCAGCTGCAGCGGATCATTCTCGAAGGCGACGAAGTCAGCGATGTCATTCGCACCGAAAGCGTCGGTTCCGGGGCCTCGCAAGTGGCTGCGCTGCCCGCCGTACGCGAGGCGCTGCTGCAGCGCCAGCGTGCGTTTCAGGAAGCGCCGGGTCTGGTGGCGGACGGTCGCGACATGGGCACGGTGGTATTTCCGGGTGCACCGCTGAAGATTTTCCTCACCGCCAGTGCCGAGGAGCGGGCGCGCCGTCGATATTTGCAGTTGAAGGGCAAAGTCGAGGGTGTTAGTCTGTCGAGTCTGCTAGATGAGATCCGTGCACGCGATGAGCGTGACACCCAGCGCGCAGTAGCCCCGCTCAAGCCGGCGGCCGACGCGATTCAGCTGGATTCAACGGAGCTTTCCATCGATCAGGTGCTTGAACGCATCATGAGCGAGATCGCCATTCGCGATATCGCCGGGTGACCAAGAAGGTCGCAGGGGACCAGTCATAGTCCTGCGGTGCTTCTTTTAAATGAAACTAACCCACACCGTCTGGGGTGTGGAGATGGGCGTTTACTTCGCCCTCATCTACAGGAATTAAAATGAGCGAAAGCTTTGCGGAACTCTTTGAAGAAAGCCTGAAAACCCTGAACCTTCAGGCAGGCTCCATCATCACCGGTGTTATCGTTGATATCGATTACCAGGCTCGCTGGGTAACCGTTCACGCTGGTCTGAAGTCTGAAGCACTCATCCCGCTTGAGCAGTTCTACAACGATGCTGGCGAACTGAACATCAACGTTGGTGATGAAGTTCACGTTGCTCTGGATTCGGTTGAAGACGGCTTTGGCGAAACCAAGCTGTCCCGTGAAAAAGCCAAGCGCGCTGAATGCTGGATCGTTCTGGAAGCAGCCTTCGCAGCCGAGGAAGTGGTCAAGGGCGTTATCAACGGTAAGGTTAAAGGCGGCTTCACTGTCGACGTTAACGGCATCCGTGCGTTCCTGCCAGGTTCCCTGGTTGACGTCCGTCCAGTGCGCGACACCACGCACCTGGAAGGCAAAGAGCTGGAATTCAAGGTCATCAAGCTGGACCAGAAGCGCAACAACGTTGTCGTTTCCCGTCGCAGCGTCCTCGAAGCCGAGAACTCCGCCGAGCGTGAAGCTCTGCTGGAATCCCTGCAGGAAGGCCAGCAAGTCAAAGGTATCGTCAAAAACCTCACCGATTACGGCGCATTCGTCGATCTGGGTGGCGTGGACGGCCTGCTGCACATCACCGACATGGCCTGGAAGCGCATCAAGCATCCTTCCGAGATCGTCAATGTTGGTGACGAGATTGACGTCAAGGTTCTGAAATACGATCGCGAACGCAACCGTGTTTCCCTGGGCCTGAAGCAACTGGGCGAAGATCCATGGGTTGCTATCAAAGCCCGTTACCCAGAAGGCACTCGCGTAACTGCTCGTGTTACCAACCTGACCGACTACGGCTGCTTCGCTGAGCTGGAAGAAGGCGTTGAAGGTCTGGTGCACGTTTCGGAAATGGACTGGACCAACAAGAACATCCACCCTTCGAAAGTCGTACAAGTCGGCGACGAAGTGGAAGTCATGGTTCTGGACATCGACGAAGAGCGTCGTCGTATCTCCTTGGGCATCAAGCAGTGCAAGTCGAACCCATGGGAAGACTTCTCTGGCCAGTTCAACAAGGGCGACAAGATCTCCGGCACCATCAAGTCGATCACCGATTTCGGTATCTTCATTGGTCTGGACGGCGGCATCGACGGTCTGGTTCACCTGTCCGACATCTCCTGGAACGAAGTGGGCGAAGAAGCCGTACGTCGTTTCAAGAAGGGCGACGAGCTGGACACCGTCATCCTGTCGGTTGACCCAGAGCGCGAGCGCATCTCCCTGGGCATCAAGCAACTGGAAAGCGATCCGTTCTCCGAGTACGTCTCGGTTAACGACAAGGGCGCTATCGTGACCGGTACCGTGAAAGAAGTTGACGCCAAAGGCGCCATCATCGTTCTGGCCGACGACATCGAAGCTACCCTGAAAGCCTCCGAAATCAGCCGTGACCGCGTTGAAGACGCGCGCAACGTTCTGAAAGAAGGCCAGGAAGTTGAAGCCAAGATCATCAGCGTTGATCGCAAGAGCCGCGTAATCCAGCTCTCGATCAAGTCGAAAGACGACGCTGAAGAGAAAGAAGCCATCCAGAGCCTGAAAGCAGCTCCGGAAGGCGAAGCAGCTGACACCACTATGGCGGCACTGCTGCGTCAAGCAATGGCCAAACAGAACTGAGTTCTGCTTGATCATTAAAAAGGGCGACTTCGGTCGCCCTTTTTTGTGCCTGCAATTTGGTCTTTGTACGTGCGTGCATGAAACCATTGGCTTCCCCTGCGGGTCTGTTTCTTTAATCGGATCAATCGCCTATTCGCGACTAAGCTTGATCTTGAGTATTAGTCGTCAGGCTTGCCTGGCATAAGGAAGTGGATGAACAAGTTATTTGTTGTTGCGGTGGTCTTGGCGCTGGCAGGTTGCACCACCAGCGCGAAAACCCATGCGGTGCGCGGCGTCAGTGGTATCGAGGTCGATTGCTCAGGGTTGGGTTCCGGTTGGGAAAGGTGCCAGAAGCGTGCAGCGAAGGAGTGCAAAGGTAAGGGCTACAAGGTCATCACCCGCTCTGATGATGCGAAAGATGAAGATGAATACCCGTTTGGCTTCAATCCCGCAGGCTTTGTAACCCGGACCATGCTGGTGATGTGTCGTTAGGTGAGCAGCGATCCGACTCGCCACTGGAGTGCCCTGAAAATGGGCGTTTTGACCCCGGGAAAGATATGTCAATCCCTGGGCTGTTCAAATTCTTCCGGGCATGCTAAAACCTTTCAAGCGCTGATCTAGCTGCTTGAAAAAGAAGGGAAAAATATGACGAAGTCGGAGTTGATCGAACGAATTGTCACCCATCAAGGGCTACTCTCATCCAAGGATGTGGAGCTGGCCATCAAGACCATGCTTGAACAAATGTCTCAGTGCCTCGCCACCGGTGATCGTATCGAGATCCGTGGATTTGGCAGCTTCTCCCTGCACTATCGCGCACCGCGCGTCGGTCGCAATCCCAAAACCGGCCAGTCGGTAAGTCTGGACGGTAAATTCGTTCCGCATTTCAAGCCGGGCAAGGAGTTGCGTGACCGCGTGAACGAAGAAGAGGAGGAGGGCGCTTGATTTTCGCTATTCAAATTCGAGGGCGCGTGAATGCGTAATCTGAAACGCATACTGCTTGGCGTTTTTCTTCTGCTGATGGTTCTGGTGGTTCTGGCGTTTGTGCTTGAAAACCAACAGTCAGTCTCGCTTTTGTTTTTCGGCTTTTCAGGCCCGCAGCTGCCGGTGTCGGTTGTCGCGGTTTTGGCATTGCTGGTCGGTATGCTCATCGGTCCGGTATTGGGCTGGTTTCTGGGCCGCGCGTCCAGAGCCGCACGCAAGGGGCTGGTCTGAAAGCGACAGGCGCACGGCATCTGTCGAAATTGCGCCTCAGCCTGTCTTTATCCATTAGTAAAACCATCATTAAGCTGTAAAATGCGTCCCTTGTTCGATCGTGCCTTAATGCATGTCGATTCAGACTGACTCTGACGGATGCCAATTGAAAGTGGCCTCTGCATTCATGGATTAGACCGCGCTCGCTGGCAGCGCTGTCCGCAGCTCAAGGGTATCGTTTCGCGTGAAAATTCTAGTTACCGGCGGTGCCGGCTTTATCGGCTCGGCAGTCATCCGTCACATCATCTCCAACACTTCCGATACGGTGGTTAACGTCGATAAGCTGACATACGCCGGCAATCTGGAGTCCCTGGCAGAGGTCAGCCAGAATTCGCGTTACGCCTTCGAGCGCGTCGATATCTGCGATCGTGACCAGATCGACCGTGTCCTGCGTGAACACCAACCCGATGCAGTCATGCACCTGGCCGCAGAATCTCACGTTGACCGCTCGATCTCCGGCCCGTCCGAGTTCATTCAGACCAATATCATCGGGACCTACACCTTGCTCGAAGCTGCGCGCCACTACTGGGCTGCGCTGGAAGACACGCGCAAAGCCAACTTCCGCTTCCACCATATTTCGACTGACGAAGTTTACGGAGACCTGGAAGGTCCGGAAGACCTGTTCACCGAAACCACGCCTTACCAGCCAAGCTCGCCTTACTCGGCCAGCAAGGCAAGCTCCGACCACTTGGTTCGTGCCTGGGCCCGCACTTATGGCCTGCCGACACTGGTTACCAACTGCTCGAACAACTACGGCCCATGCCACTTCCCTGAAAAGTTGATCCCGCTGATCATTCTCAACGCGCTGGAAGGCAAGCCACTGCCGGTGTACGGCAAAGGCAATCAGGTTCGTGATTGGCTGTACGTCGAAGATCACGCACGCGCGCTGTACAAAGTCGTCACCGAGGGCGTAATCGGAGAGACCTACAACATCGGTGGCCATAACGAAAAACAAAACATCGAAGTGGTGCATACCTTGTGTGCGTTGCTTGATGAATTGCGTCCTGATTCTGCCCATCGTCCTCACGCCAGCCTGATTACTTATGTTCAGGATCGCCCTGGTCATGACGTGCGTTATGCAATCGACGCGAGCAAGATCCAGCGTGAGCTGGGCTGGACTCCGGAAGAGACTTTCGAAACCGGTATCCGCAAAACGGTTGAGTGGTATCTGAACAACACCGAGTGGGTAGAGCACGTGAAGAGCGGCAGCTACCAGCAGTGGATTGATCAGAACTACGCCGATCGTTCGAACAAAGCATGAGAATTCTTCTGCTCGGTAAGAATGGTCAAGTGGGCTGGGAGTTGCAGCGCTCCCTGGCTCCGCTAGGTGAACTGGTCGCTCTTGATCGGCATCTTGTTGATGGCCTCAGCGGTGATCTGTCGAATCTTGAATCCTTGCGTGCAACGATTCGTCAGATAAAGCCCGACGTTATTGTTAATGCCGCTGCCTATACGGCGGTCGACAAAGCTGAGTCGGAAACCGAGTTGGCATATCGCGTAAACGGCCTTGCGAGTGGCGTGATGGCGGAAGAAGCCGCATCGCTGGGCGCGTGGCTTGTTCACTACTCAACGGATTATGTTTTCAGTGGCCAAGGCGTCATGCCATGGCAGGAGACAGACCCTGTCGCGCCGGTGAATCATTATGGCGCCAGCAAGCTCGCCGGCGAGCAGGCGATTATCGCATCGGGTTGCAACCATCTGATCTTCCGCACCAGTTGGGTATACGGTGCTCGCGGCAATAACTTCGCCAAGACCATGCTGCGCTTGGCCAAAGATCGCGAAACGTTGAGCGTGATTGCAGATCAGATCGGTGCGCCGACCGGGGCTGATCTGATTGCAGACGTAACGGCGTTGGCTATCCAGCAGGTTACCAAGCGTCCAGAGTTAGCTGGCCTTTATCACTTGGTTGCTGCGGGCGAAGTGTCGTGGCATGGCTATGCCAGGCACGTCATTGAATTCGCAAAAGGTTTGGGCGAGGAGTTGGCCGTGACGACGGTTAATCCGATCGAAACAACGGCCTACCCAACACCTGCGCGTCGCCCTCTGAACTCACGCTTGAGTACTCAGAAGCTGCGCAACAATTTTTCTCTACACTTGCCGGATTGGCAAAGTGGTGTAACCCGAATGCTTAGGGAAGTTCTGAACAAATGACCACGACAAATCGTAAAGGCATCATCCTCGCCGGTGGCTCGGGCACGCGCCTGCATCCGCTGACTCTTGGTGTGTCCAAGCAGATGCTGCCGATCTACGACAAGCCGATGATTTTCTATCCGCTGTCGGTATTGATGCTGGCGGGTATGCGCGAGATCTTGATTATCTCTACGCCTGAAGACCTTCCATGTTTCCGCAAATTGCTGGGGGATGGTAGCCTCTATGGCATCAAGTTGACGTATGCCGAGCAACCAAGCCCGGACGGGCTCGCTCAAGCGTTTATCATCGGTGAGGAGTTCATTGGCGAGGATCCTTGCTGCCTGATTTTGGGCGACAATATCTTCTACGGTCAGCACTTTTCGGACAATCTGCGTTCGGCAAGTTCTCAGCAGCAAGGTGCAACCGTATTCGGTTACCACGTGTCCGATCCAGAGCGTTTCGGCGTTGTAGAGTTTGACGCTTCCGGGCGCGCCTTGAGTATCGAAGAAAAACCACTCAAGCCGAAGTCTAACTATGCAGTCACTGGCCTGTATTTTTATGACAATGACGTTGTAGATATAGCCAAAAATATTAAGCCTTCGGATCGCGGTGAGTTGGAAATCACTGATGTAAACCGCGCCTATCTGGAGCGCAAGACCCTGAGCGTCGAGATGCTGGGGCGTGGATTTGCATGGCTCGATACGGGTACTCATGACTCGTTACTGGAAGCAAGTCACTTCGTGCACACGATCGAACAGCGCCAAGGACTGAAGGTGGCTTGCCTCGAGGAAATTGCCTTTCACAACGGCTGGATCTCCACAGAGCAATTAGCCCGTCAGGCTGATGCGCTGAAAAAGACTGGCTATGGTCAGTATCTGCAGAAGCTGCTGGATGCACCTTCTCATTAAAAGGTGTTCTTCGCCTTTTTCGGCGGCAACGCTCGAACAGCTTTTAATAGGATCGGTATGCCAGTGAAACATCCCAAGGTTGCAGTTTTGCTGGCTGCCTTTAACGGTATGCAATGGATTGAGGAGCAGATGGCCTCGATTCTTGAACAGTCCGGGGTCGATGTGCAGGTGTTCGTCAGTATTGACCCTTCAACCGACGGCACTGAGGCTTGGTGCGCTCAGTATGGTCTTGTTCACCCCCGTGTAATCGTCTTGCCGCCAGCCGGTAGCTTTGGCGGTGCTTCGCGTAATTTTTTCAGGTTGATCCGTGACGTAGATTTTGACGGCTACGATTTGATCGCCTTTGCAGATCAAGATGATATTTGGGATAACAATAAGCTCCGCCGAGCGCACGAAAAGCTCAACGAATTGAAGGTGGATGGTTATTCGAGCAATGTTGTTGCGTTCTGGGAGGGTGGGAAAACTCATCTGATTGACAAGGCGCAGCCTCAAGTTGCCTGGGATTTTCTGTTCGAGGCCGCGGGGCCAGGTTGTACTTACGTCCTCAATCATCGACTGGCCACGAATCTAAAAGCGGCGGTATGTCTTCATTGGCAAGCATTGCAGGGCGTCAGTCTACATGACTGGTACTGCTATGCATTTGCTAGAAGCAATGGCTTTCGTTGGTTTACTGATCCCGTCCCTGCCATGCGATATCGTCAGCACGAGCGCAATCAGGTTGGTGCAAACATCGGCATCAATTCGCTCGCGTTACGCTATAAAACGATTCATGACGGTTGGTGGTTTTCCCAGGTACAACTAATCGCCGAGCTGGTGGGTAAGTACGCCGATCCCTTTGTTCAGTCATGGTTTTGCTTGCGGCGCAGGCAGTTGCTTAGGCTCTCTCTAAGTGCTTGGCGTTGTCGGCGGCGCGTTCGTGACAAGATATTTTTTTTCCTTATCTGCTGGACAACGGCGATCGTCAGGAAAAAAGTTAAATGAATTCACCGAACGTTTTAGTCACAGGGGCTTCGGGTTTCGTTGGTGAGGGGGTAGTGATGCGCCTGCTACTCGATCGCAAGTTTACCCCCATTGCCGCCGTTCGCCGTGCCTCGCGTTTATCGGGGCTTTGTCGAGTATTGAACTGTCCGTTAGGCGGGCATTCGCAGCTGCCGGCCCTGGACGGAATTCAAGTTGTAATCCATTGCGCAGCTCGCGTTCATGTTATGAACGAGGTCGTGCAGGATGCATTGGCCGAGTTTCGAAAAGTAAATGTGGAGGGCACCGTTGCTTTGGCGCTCAAAGCAGCTGCGGCAGGTGTCAAGCGCTTCATATTTATCAGTTCGATAAAGGTGAACGGTGAGCGTACCGTGAGTGGGGCTCCTTTCAAGTACGACGATGCTCCGGCTCCTCATGATCCGTACGCGCATTCCAAGCATGAGGCGGAGCAGCGCTTGCGAGAAATCAGTCTGGATACCGGTATGGAGCTGGTGATTGTACGTCCGCCGCTGGTATACGGTCCCGGGGTGAAAGCCAACTTCTTGAGCATGATGAGCTGGTTGGACAAGGGTTTTCCGCTGCCATTGGGGGGGGTAGCCAATAGCCGCAGCTTGGTTTCGCTAGGTAATCTGGTGGATTTGATTGTCCATTGCGTTGATCATCCCGCTGCCCCGGGTAATACTTTTCTAGTCAGTGATGGTGTGACTATTTCGACGACCCAGTTGCTGGAAGTGATAAAAAAGTCGCTTGATCGCCCAACATTGTTGATTCCTGTCCCGATCTGGATGCTGAAGGGTTTGCTGATATTGCTCGGCAAGAATCTCATAGCTCAGCGCCTTTTTGATTCTCTCGAAGTTGATATTGCCAGAACCCGCTCGGTTCTCGGATGGTCGCCTCCAGTGAGTGTGGATCGTGCAATTCTTCAGACGGTCAGGCACTACCTGGATGCTCAAATAAAATGATGTTTTGTGTGCTGTTGCTTTCAGTATTCGTGGTTTCGCTCTTGCTGACATATGTCTTGCGACGCTATGCCTTGGCCAATAGCCTGATCGATGTTCCAAACTCACGAAGTTCTCACACTCTGCCCACCCCGCGAGGTGGGGGCGTCGCAATAGTTGTTTCCTTTCTGGTGATGCTGCCCGTGTCGTATTACACGCAGTTGATTGACTTCCCCGCGATGGCCGGATTGTCTGGAGCCGGCGCTTTGGTCGCGATTTTGGGGTTCGCTGATGATCATGGGCATGTTGCGGCCAAATGGCGGCTTCTCGGACATTTCCTGGCAGCTGGCTGGGCCTTGTATTGGTTAGGCTCGGGAGTGCAGATATCACTGCTCGGTTGGTTGCTCGATTGGAAGTGGTTTACCAGTTTGTTCTTTTCTATCTATCTCGTCTGGATGCTCAACCTGTACAACTTCATGGACGGAATTGATGGGTTGGCAAGTGTAGAGGCTATCACTGTCTGCTTGTCCGCTTGTCTCGTCTACTGGGTGAGTGGGCACCTAGAGTTGGCGTGGTTGCCTTTGTTGTTGGCCGGTGCTGTCTGGGGTTTTCTATGTTGGAATTTTCCTCCCGCCAGGATTTTTATGGGGGACGCTGGCAGTGGCTTTCTTGGCTTGATTATTGGGCTGCTGACGATAATCGCGTGTGCTAAGGCCCCGGAATTACTCTGGTGCTGGCTGATTTTGTTGGGGGTGTTCATTGTGGATGCTACATGGACACTCGCGCAGCGCCTGCTTCGTGGGGATAAAATTTACGAGGCGCACCGAAGCCACGCTTATCAATATGCCTCTCGTCACTATGGAAGCCACAAGATAGTCGTCTATGGCGTATTGGCGATCAATCTGCTTTGGCTAGCGCCGCTTGCTATCTTGACTGCAATCGGTGTGCTTCCTGGTGTCGTGGCGCTTCTCGTTGCTTATATTCCACTGGTGTTCATTGCAAAAAAATACAACGCCGGCATGTTGGAAGTTCCAGGATAACCGAGCGACTCCTCCGTTTTGGGTAGGGGACCAATCCTCAAGGAGGTAAACCGGGCCAGTCCTGTCTGGAAAGTAATCGATGACAGTCGTATATTTGCCGGTTATGTTGAAAGATAACGCATTGGATGCTGATTGAGCGCTCTTGAATAAATGATATTATTCAAACTGATGGACGGTTTTTACGCAGGATCAAAGACTCGAAGTTTCGCAGTCAAGCGGTATACAGTTCAAAATATTCAAAATTGAAAAGTCGTTTTATAGGATAAATTGCTCGGTATGAGGTCTTCGAAAAAATCGTTTGTCAGCTGCTTCCTGACAGGGTCGCGCCAGTTACTCTCGAACCCAAAAGCGGCCCTTCGGCCGCTATATCAGAAATTTCCTTTTTTGGCGAGTCTTCGAGTGCGAGTCGGGCTATTTTCGAGCAGGGTTCGTTCGTGTCTTTTTGCTGTGATTGATTCCAAGAACAATTTAGAGGCACTCCAGGCATTAGCGGAGCGTCGTTTTTCGTATGCCTTACCTCGCTTATGTAGTGGCGAGCAACCGGCTGTCGATATATCAATCGTTACCTACAACAGCGGAAAATGGGTTGACGGTTTCTTCGAGTCTTTGAAAGCGCAAAACTATCCTTGTGAAAAGCTGAATCTGTTTTTTGTAGATAACGGATCTTCGGATAATACGGTTGCTCAACTTGAAGGTTGGAAGACCCGTTGTGCCGACCTCTTTGGATGCTTCAGCATTACACGGGGAGAAAATATAGGGTTTGGCGCCGGACATGATCGAGCCATTTCCCTGGGGGCGGCGGATTATTTTCTGGTGAGCAATATCGATATTCAGTTTTCGGTGGATGCGCTAGAAAAAGTTGTCGGCATGGCTTTAGCGTCAGGGCAGGACGATGTAGCGTCCTGGGAGATGAGGCAGGCGCCTTTTGAACACCCAAAATATTACGATCCGGTAACGCTCGAAACCAACTGGTCCTCACATGCTTGTATATTGATTCGTCGTGCTGCTTATGTTCAGGTAGGAGGGTATGAGCGTCAGATATTTATGTACGGGGAGGATGTCGAATTATCCTATCGGTTCCGGTCCTACGGGTACCGACTTAAATATTGTCCTGGTGCGATGGTTTATCACTACACCTATGAGCACGAGAATCAGATAAAGCCGCTTCAATTTACCGGCAGCACTTTGGCGAATGCTTACCTGCGGCTGCGTTACGGCAATTTTATCGACAAGGTGGGTGGTATTGCATTGCAGTTTTTGTTGCTGCTCAGGCCGCAGGTATATCCGGGATCCCGTCGAGATGTAGTGGGCAGTGTCTTCCGTTTGATAAAAAAAACACCTTGTTTCCTGGCGGGAAAAGGACTGCAAAAGAATGTCAGCTTTCCCTTTCGGGGATTTGACTACGAAATGATCAGGGAAGGGGCTTTTTGGAATGTTGGCGAAACTTTTGTCGTGCAGCCGTTAGTCACTATTGTCACGCGCACTTATCAGAAGAGAGATGAATTTTTGAGGCAGTCGATCATGTCGGTGCTCAATCAGACGTATCCTCATATTGAGCTGATTGTAGTTGAAGATGGAGGAGTGACAATGAAGTCGCTTGTCGAAAATACTCCGTTTTCTGAAGGGCGCAATGTGCGTTTTTTTGGGTTGGAAAAAGTAGGGCGCTCGGTAACCGGAAACTATGGTCTGGAAATGGCGTCAGGCAAATACTGCATTTTTTTGGATGATGATGATCTGCTGTTTGCTGATCATGTGGAAGTTTTAGTTGCGGCTCTGCTACGGAATGAGGAAGCGGTGGCGGCCTATTCGCTGGCTATGGAAGTTGGTACGGTCAATGACAATGGCGGGCGTTATGTAGAGCTTAGTTATGAAACGCCTGATTCGTTTAAGCAGCCATTTGATTATGAGGTGCTACTGGATCATAACTATATTCCGATTCAATCTATTATGTTTGAGCGTGAGTTGTATTTGAAGCGGGGTGGCTTCGAAACAGATATGAGCAACCTTGAGGACTGGAATCTCTGGTTGCGTTATGCTTACAGGAATAAATTTTTCTATGTTCCAAAGACCACCTCGTTGTTCCGAACTCCTGCACAGTCGGACGTGAGGGTTGCTCGCCACAAGCAGCTTCATGATGCCTATCTTGTCGCCAAGAGTCGCGCACTGAAGTCTTGCGAACGTTACCAGTGATTTTCTAGATTGGTTAGTCTTGGTGTCCAGGAGAAGCTGCCTTTTCAGGCAGCTTTTCTATTTTTGCGAATGGCTAGGCGCTCACGATTTAAATTTTTTGACTGGGTGCCGATAGGGTTTGGTCTTCTTGTGTTATGGCGCAGACGCTTGTGGTTTACCTATGAGATTCCCTCGCTTTGGGCGATAAACAATCGGGTAAAATTTGCGCGTTTCTTCGGGCCATGTGTCTACATCCGGCAGACGTATTGCCAAGGGAAAACCCGTGTTTCTATGTCGTATTGAGTGATATCATCCGACAAAATATTGACCTCCATGATCATGGGCCAGTTGTCTGATTTTCAGTCGTCGGATTTGTCACGCAGGGCTGCAGGGCAAGGGGCTCAAACCATGCCATCGCTCCGACATGCTGCCTGGAAAGGTATAGCCGGTTTTTATTCCGGCCACGGTTGTCACCGCCCCGCTGTCATGCGGTTTTGAGGAAGGAACAGTTTTGCCACGCCCTCTTTTCTGTGCGACTAACGGTACTCCTGAAGTCAGTTGGTCTAATTTGCGGCGCAGCAGTGGATCGGACTGTTTTTCCCAAGGAATCGTTTTCTCTCATGAATGGAATCCCCTGATTATGTGCAGCTACACGCCGACGTACCTCGAACCGTACGCAGAGGAACGCGGTATTTTCCATCGAAGCTTCTGCTTTTTCTCCTCGGGTATGACCCCCACGCTCGCCGCTCGGTATGCGTGCCGACCTGCATTTTTTTTTGCTGAGGTTTTTGCTTGATGCGCCAGTTCTCTGCCAACCCATTGGAAATGTTCGTCAGTCTCTGGCGAAACGCTGCTCTGATCAAAGCGTCGACAATTCGGGAGGTGCTCGGCAGGTACCGCGGTTCTGCGATGGGGTTGCTTTGGTCGTTTTTTAATCCGTTGCTGATGCTCGCGGTTTATACTTTTGTATTCAGTGCCGTGCTTCGTGCCCGGTGGAGTGTGGACAGCGACTCGAAGACCGAATTTGCCCTCATCCTGTTTGCGGGGTTGATCATTTTCAACCTTTTTTCCGAGTGTATTAACCGCGCTCCTGGCCTGATTCTTGGCAAGGTCAATTTCGTGAAAAAAGTTGTTTATCCGCTTGAGATCCTTCCGGTGGTGGTGTTGGGTTCAGCGTTGTTTCATGCCGGCATCAGTCTCGGTGTATGGTTCATAGCCTACGGGATATTTTTCGGCATGCCACATGCAACGGCTTTTTACCTGCCGCTGATCGTCATCCCTTTCATAATGTTCATCATGGGCGTCAGTTGGGCCTTGGCTTCGCTGGGCGTTTACCTGCGCGACGTGTCTCAATTCATAGGTATTTTGACAACTGTTCTGATGTTCCTGAGTCCGATTTTCTATCCAGCGACTGCGCTTCCCGAGGCGTACCGCCATCTGCTGTACCTTAATCCGCTGACGCCAGCGATCGAGATGACCCGGGATGTCTTGTTCTGGGGAAAATTGCCGAATTTTGAAATATTGGGAATCTATTGGATCGCCACTACTTGCATTGCCTGGTTGGGTTTTGCCTGGTTCCAGAAAACACGTAAAGGATTTGCTGATGTCCTCTGAAGTCGCGATTAAGGTTGAGAACCTGAGCAAGTGCTACGAAATCTACGATCAGCCGCGTGATCGGCTCAAGCAATTTATTGTGCCTCGCCTACAGGCCACGGCACGTATGCAACCTAGTCGGTTCTACCGAGAGTTTTGGGCACTGCGTGATGTTTCCTTCGAAGTGAAGAGAGGCGAAACGGTCGGAATAATCGGTTGTAATGGCAGCGGTAAGTCCACTCTTCTGCAGATGATTTGTGGAACGCTGAACCCTACGACCGGCACCGTGAAAACCCATGGGCGCATCGCTGCTTTGCTTGAGTTGGGGTCGGGTTTCGATCCCGAGTTCACTGGACGCGACAACGTTTACATGAATGCCGCAGTCCTTGGGCTGGCGCGGGAAGAGACCGATCAACGTTTCGATGAAATCGCGGCTTTCGCGGACATCGGTGAATTTATCGAGCAGCCTGTCAAAAGTTACTCAAGCGGTATGGTGGTGCGATTGGCATTTGCCGTCCAAGCAATGATTGATCCGGACATCTTTATTGTTGATGAAGCGCTTGCCGTTGGCGACGAAAAGTTTCAGCGTAAATGCTTTGCACGAATGGAAGAGCTGAAAAGCCAGGGCACCTCCATCTTGTTCGTGTCGCACTCGGCTTCGAGCATTATTGAACTGTGTGATAGAACCTTGCTACTCGACCATGGCACCCGGCTTATGTACGGTGCGGCACCTCAAGCGGTAAGGGCCTACCAAAAGCTTATTTACGCTCCACAGGCGGAATACAAAAGGCTGGTTGAAGCCTACCTCGAAGCGGATAAAACTGGAGAAAACGTTGATCTCCAGAAAACCACCCAGAAACCTCGTGTTGTCTCCGTGGATGTGTCGGAGGATTCGTTTGATTCGGGACTGGTGCCTGAAACCACTGCAATCTATCCCACTCAAGGGGCCGAGATTACGTCGTTCTCGATACTTGATACCGATGGACGTCAGGTGAATGTTCTGCAGGCTGGCAGCACTTATCATATTCAGGTAGCCGGCCATTTCAGCGAAAGTTTTGACGCAACGTTCTGGGGCATCCATATACGTAACGTTTCTGGCGCTGTTGTAACAGGTCAGCGTTTTCCTGAGGATGGTTCCTATTTTGAACCTGTGAGTGCGGGAAGTGACTTTAATATAAAGTTTTCTTTTCATATGAGCTTGCTGCCGGGCGTTTACTTTGTAGGTGGCGGTGTCTGGTCAAATCAGGAACCAAGCTGCGCTCATCGAATCATGGATGCGATCATGTTTCGAGTTGTATCCGAGGACAAACTGAACTCATTCGGTTATGTGGATTTGATGGCGAGCTTACCTCAAGCGGAAGTTGGTCGGAAAGCTACGATTTAGCGGTTGACTGTCGGCTAAAGGAACTAGCCGACCGCTCGACGCAACGCGACGAGTCAAAGGCGACGTTGTTGACTTGTGTAATGGAATAATGGACTCGGAAGTTTGATGCTGCGCTGCAGCATATTCATAAGGTTTATGACGTAAATGTTAAATATCAGTGAATGGCCACCAAGTGACGAAGCCGCAGTGTTCAACTATCTCCGCTGGAGTGGCTATCGTTCGGAGCAGCACAAGCTCTTGTACGTGAGCACACCAAAAGTCGCGTGTACATCCCTTAAATGGTGGTTTGCATCGTTGGTAGGCTGCTCGAAAGCGCTTAACGAGATCACTGATAGTGCAGAAAGCAACCCGGATCAAATCGTGCATGAGATGCACAGGGTCGCACCCACTGTCACGGGACTTGCTCCAGAGGCATTACATGAAGCCCTGACCTCGGGCTCGTATTTCCGATTTGCTGTGGTTAGAAACCCGTACAAGCGAATATTTTCGGCGTGGCAGTCAAAATTGCTGTTGCAGGAACCACAACAGGTTGGGCCCTATCTTCAGCGAGATTTTTATCATCAGCCGTTGAATGATGCGAACGATATCTCCTTGGCGTTCGAGGGATTTCTTGAGCACCTTGCCAGTCAGGAAGCGCCAACATTCTGGGATCAACACTGGACTCCTCAAGTCATGTTGTTGCGCCCTGATCTGATCAACTATAGCGTGCTGGCCAAAATTGAAGAGTCATCCCGGCTCAGTAAGGCATTGTCCGAGCACCTCGGTGAGTTCCTTCCTGACCCTTTTGCCGAGCGTCGCGCAAACGAAAGTCTGATTCCTTACCTTCCTGAGTTCGTCACAGAGCGCAGTGCCAGTCTGATCCGGAGTTTGTATGCTGAGGATTTTGCGGTATTGGGTTATGACACCGAGCCACCTAAAGCCAAGGAATCATTTACCCACGATGAGCTCATGCTTGCTTTGCGCGCGATCAAGCTGATCAGGGGACGCCACAAATCCCTCGGAGAGCGCACTGCGCGAATTGTCACCCTGGGTCAGACAGTTGGCATGCTCGAGGGAAAAGTCGGGTCGCTGAATGCTTCGTTAGTCGAGGGTGCCACACAAATTACCGAACTTCGTCTTCTTGCGGGCAAGCGTGAAGCCGAAATTGCGGACCTCACGCGTCAGATCGATATTCTGAAGGCTCAGGTTGATGGGGGCGAGGAGAAGATTTCCAGCCTGCAACAGCAAAGGGATTCTGAAGTTGCTGCGGTAAGGCAAGAACTGCAAAAAATTCATAACTCGCACTCTTGGCGTGTGACTTCGCCGTTGCGTAGAGCCAGTGTGCTGGCTCGCCGGACAATCCGCAGGCTGAGCAATACGTCCTTGGGTAAAGCTATCGAAGTCCTGAGAAAACGGCGCTCTCCCGCAGGTGAATCCTCGATTGAACTACTGAATGCCAGTGAGCTTTTCGATGAGAGTTACTACCTTTCCAAGAATCCCGATGTAAAAGATCAGGGTGTTGATCCACTCATGCACTATTTGATCGATGGATGGAAGGAAGGGCGCAACCCCTCTGCGTTATTCAATACCGACAAATACCTGCGTGATTATCCAGACGTTGCCGCTGCGGCTGTCAATCCATTGGTTCACTACCTTAAAAGCGGTAGTTTGGAAGGACGGTCTATTGCTGGTCACGCACGCACCTGGACGCGAAAAAAACGTGTAGAGGTGGAGGCCATACCTCGCGTTTTCAAACAGGTTGCTCCGGACGTTATCGCAGAGCAAGTTGAAGTTATTAAGAATTCTGGGTTGTTTGATGCTGATTACTATCTGGCAATGTATCCAGAGTTAAAGAATATTGGTCTGGACCCTGTTCGACATTATTGTAGCTTTGGCTGGTTCGAAGGGAAAAATCCTTCCGATGACTTCGATACTGTCGGTTATCTTGAGATGTACAAGGATATCGCCGCCGCCAATATAAATCCGTTTTGGCATTACGTTGTTTCAGGTGCCTCGGAACAACGGATCGCGGTGCCGGGAGCGATGATCCGTTATGAAGATGATATAAATTTTGGTCGTGCTAAAAACAGCATAAAACTTTTTGCTCTTTATGTTTTGCCGCAGTGGGATAAGTTTCGCGAGGCGCGTGCCGCCTCCAAAGGCGGGGCTCAGTTACTGCCGAATGACTATCTTGGATTTTATGATCCACTGGATAGCCAAGTTTTGGCCAAGCAGGTGGGACTGGCCAAAGCCCATGGATTGTACGGTTTTTGTTTCGAGTGGAATAGCAGCGAAGGCATTGAAGATAAGCGCCAGCCAGTAGACGTTTTTCTTGATCATAAAAACATTCAATTTCAGTTTTGCGTGAAAATTTCAGAGCAAGAAAAAAACGTGCCGGCACGTTTGCGTGAGGCTGTTCGCGATCGGCGATATCTGCGTATTGATGGACGTCCTGTCGTTGTAATCGAGTGCTCGGGACGCAACAGTTTTGATGTGATCAATGAGCTACACGATCAACTCGTCCAACGTGACATTGATGTGTATCTGATCGTTCAGTCGACACAGATTAATGAAACGGTGTGGAGCGAAAAGCTCTCATCGCTATGTGACGGCGTTCTGGAACTGCCAGTAGAGCCTGTTCCAGGTGAGATTGGCACTTTTGCTCCACAGCGTAAGAATGGTATATCCGCTGTTCCTTATTCGGTAATTGTGGCCAATGGCATTACACGAGCGGAAAACGCTCAATCACATTCGTTTCCGGTTTTTAACGGTATTACTTTGGCCAGAGATGAATCTGCATATGATGCAAATTCACCGCTGGTTTATACTCGATTTTTAGCGCGCGAGTATCGTCGTTGGCTGGATGCGACAATAAAAAGTGCTAAAAATACACACTCCGAAGATCGGCAGTTGGTGTTCGTAAATGCTTGGAATGACTGGAGTCGTGGACTGTTTCTAGAACCTGACAAAATTGCAGGTTTTGGTCGCGTTAACGAGACGAGTCGTGCGTTGTTGGACATCAAGTCAGCGACGTTGATGCCGAAAGTTTCGGTTGTTGTGCCAAATTACAATCATGAACGTTTTCTGCGTAAACGTTTGGATAGTATTTATGGCCAAACGTACAAGAATTTTGAAGTTATCTTGATGGATGACTGCTCGTCTGATCAAAGTCGCTCGATATTGAATGAGTATGCACAGCGGTTCCCGGACGTAACCGTCACATTGTTCAACGAGAACAATTCTGGTGGCGTGTTCAGGCAATGGGCGAAGGGTATCAAGGCAGCAACGGGGGATCTTGTCTGGCTTGCCGAGAGCGATGATTACTGTGACGAAAACTTTCTTCAGGCTCTTGTTCGCTGCTTCGATGATGAAGCCGTCATGCTCGCTTATGCACGCTGCGAATTCGTCACCAGTGATGAAGTCGTCCAAGAGGGCGAGTTCCACAAGTATGTCAGTGACCTGGAATGCGCAGAGAAATGGACAGAATCGTACGTAGACACCGCTCACAGTGAAGTGCGTTATGCATTGGGGATTAAAAATACGATTCCTAACGCTAGCGGTGTCGTTTTCAAGCGGCCGATAGATTTACCGTTGCTTGATGATGAGGCCTGGCTCTCCATGCGAGTAGCGGGTGACTGGGTTTTTTACCTTCATCTCATTCGCGGAGGCAAAGTTGCTTACTCGGTCGAGGGGACGAATTTTTTCCGCCGTTACGTCGGCAGTGCTGCAGAGCTTACCTATAAGCGAGAAGTCTTTTATCGAGAACTCGGGATGGCAAGCCAGACAGTACAGGCTCTGTACAACGTCCCCCTTTCGGTTCTTGAAATGTGTGAAGAGAGTAGCCAGCGACTTTACGATATTAATGTTGGGAACTCACAACAAGAGTTCTACGCGTGGTATGGGCGCGATGCTATCTCTGAGGCTCGCGCCAATCGCACTCCGAACATCATGGTTTCAACGATTGGCTTTTACCCGGGTGGTGCGGAAATCTTGCCAATCCGCCTAGCTAACGAATTCAAGCGCCAAGGTTTTTCGGTGCTTCTGCTGAGTGCCGGACTTACAGCGCGAGAGGACGGCGTTCGCCGTATGCTACGTGCGGATGTTCCGCTCGTCGAAACGAACGACCTTCATGAGGTGAAGTCGCTTATTCACGAGTTCGGTATAGAAGCCTTGAACAGCCATCAATGGCATACCCAGAAGTATCCAATAAGTCTTCCTGGCGTATTTTCGGAGTTGGGTTCTCACGTTGCTTCCTTGCACGGAATGATCGAGCACGGTGAAGCCTTCGCTGTAACTCATGAACAGCTCAAGGCGGCAAATAGTGAGGTGACTACGTGGGTTTATACAGCTGAAAAGAATATCGTTCCTTTCGCTAATCTTTCTATCTGTGAGAAAGACCCTGAACGTTTCGTCAAAGTACCTAATGGCTTGCAGCCCCCAGCCGTGGTAGCTATCGAACGTGAGCAGTTGGGCATTGCGCAGGACGCTTTTGTACTTTGCTGTGTGAGCCGGGCAATACCTGACAAGGGCTGGGATGAGACCATACAGGCAGTAGCTTTGGCGCGTAACCTTTCGGGAGTCGACATACGTTTGTTGCTGGTCGGTAATGGACCTGTATACGACGAATATTGCCGTGTTGGGGCTCCTGATTTCGTCTGCTTGACGGGATTCAGTGATAACTCGGTCGGACATTATGCCGCGGCGGACATGGGGATTATGCTCACCAAGTTCAAGTCCGAGAGCTTCCCTCTGACAATTGTTGACTGCCTTTTCGCGGGCAAGCCATATATCGCATCCGATGTTGGCGATATTCGAAACATGCTGACGATAGGCGATCAGATGGCCGGTGAGGTAATCGTACTTGAAGACTGGGAGATCCCTATTGAGCATACTGCGAAAGTAATCGCCGATTTTGCCAGCAAAAAAGCAAGGTATAACAAGGTGCTGGGGTTAGTGAAAGAGGTCTCCAGTCGCTACCGAATCGACGCAGTTGCAGGACAATACATTCGTTTGTTCGAACGTGACATCAAAGCCCGCCGGGAAGAGCGAGCTGGCGACGAGTCTGCTTTGGTATCGCCGCCCGCCGTGTAGGCGGCGATTAAGGGCTTGCCTTAGTAATGAAGGAGGTTCCACAGTTTGAGCTGGTCAGGCTGTGGGGCGCTTCGCGTCGTCTCATAGGCTCCTTTTGTGCTACATGGCCTGTCACTGCCCCTTTTTTCGCAAAGCTTTGAAACAGCTGATTAGCGTAGGGCTACGTCAACTGCTCATCCGACAGCAAATCAAGCCTTTGAAGCATTGGAGATTAATGTTGAAAATATCCGAGAACACCTCCACCTCGAGAGCAATGCGGTCGGTGGTATTGGGCGGTCGCGGCTTCATCGGTACCCATCTGGTCGAGGCATTGCTCGATCAAGGGCATACTGTGCGCTGCTTTGATCGCCCTAACGTCGTAGCGTTAGGAGATTCACACACCACCGATACACGTTTTGAGTTGTATGAGGGTGACTTCACCAGCGAGGCTGATATAAGCGAAGCGCTACGAGACTGCGACATTTGTTATCATTTGGTATCGACTACGCTGCCTAAATCATCGAACGCAGATCCGGTTTTTGATATCGAAAGCAATCTGGTTGGAACCATTCGCTTGCTGAATCTTGCCGTCGAGGCCGGTATCAAGAAGATTGTTTTCGTGTCATCGGGAGGAACCGTTTATGGGGATCCCGTTCAGGTACCTATCTCTGAAACGCATCCTACAGATCCGGCTTGTTCGTACGGAATTGCGAAGCTGGCAATCGAGAAATACATGGCCCTTTTTCATCGCCTGCATGGTCTTGATTACACCGTCTTGCGATTGGCAAATCCATATGGAGAAGGGCAGCGGACACATTCAAATCAGGGGGCTGTTGCGGTTTTTCTCGGTAAAGTATTGCGTGGTGAGCCTATTGAGATCTGGGGCGACGGGTCGGTGGTTCGTGACTACATCCACGTAGCGGATGTTGTTCAAGCGTTGCTAGCGTCTATTGAGCGCTCAACGGATGAACACGTGTTCAATATCGGCTCCGGACATGGACACAGTTTGAATGAGTTGCTGGATGCGATTGAAAAAATCACGGGACGTGTAGCTGATCGGCAGTACCAGGCTGCACGAGGGTTTGATGTGCCTGTGAGTGTTTTGTGTATCGAGCGAGCGAAGCGTTCGCTGGGATGGGCGCCCGCCGTCAGCTTCGAGCAGGGACTCAAGCAGTTTGTAGCATGGTTGGAGGAGAATCCTTCCTCGCGAATTGCTTGACAGTCGGACGTCGATTCGCGGTGGAGCCAGACAGTCGATTCAACCCGTTGTGGAGTCAACGGGTTGTTTTATTTCCAGCGCAAAAATATTCGCAACAGATTGCTGATGGCAGAAATTTTTTCAGTGTTGTTGCCGGCGGGTGTGGCAGATTTAGTGCATTGCGGTTCGCGGTGCTTATCTTGCAGGAGTAATGGCTTTAATAAGGGTTCGATCATCTTCGCATGCGCTGTCGGATCATAGTGATGATCGCTGGGATCGGGGTTGCGGAGGGATTCTTTCAGACAACCCGTCTCATCAGTGGAAAGCGTGTCGAAATTCAGGTGGTTTATGCCTTCTTCAAGACAGAAGGCTTCCATCATTGAGTTGAATCTGATCGTCAACCGGGTTCTTTGAGACAGGGAGGCAGTTACTTCCTTTCTCAAGTTGGCAACATCGCCCCATTGCATATCGTCGCGGATAGTGGGGAGCGGAGTGCTGATACAGATTACCTGATTTGTTTTAGCAATCTGCTGCAAAAAGTTCTGGTAGTTACCAACGGCCTTCTCAAGCATTCGCTCCACCGAGCTACCATGCTTTTGTGCTCGGTACCAGATTACAAAGCCGGTATCGACTTCTCCCAGCATCACTATGACTGTTTTCGCGGTAGTCGTTTGCAGCGCAGCAAGGTATTGCGGCATGGCTTGAGTAACGGCATTAGGATTCTGCAATCCGGATACAGTTGCACCGCCCACTGATGTCACTTCGAATACATGGTCGGGAAATAGATCTCTCATGTGTTCTGAGCTGAATACCAAAGCGTGAGAGTCGCCGAGCACAAGTACAGAGTTCATTGTCTGGATGGATCCTGATGGGGGTTTCTTTGAGATCACCCGATAGCGGCTAGCTGTCGCGGATGACTCGAACCAGGGAGGCCAGCATGTGGCATGCAGGATGCGATGTGTTGGCGCTCCCTGGGTCCGTTTACTCAAGGCCGGAATTTTCCGGATACGCTTCTGGCGAGCGAGCTGGCATGTATACGCAATTCGGGGACGGCTGTGGCTTCCCAGAGCCCGGCTTTGAGCATTGGGCCGACGTAACTCAGCCATGAGAGTGCTTTCCCGTCTTTGCACTGCACGCAGAGGCTGTCGTCGACTAGCAAACCCAAACCAAGATCGTCGACAGCAATCAGCCCGTCTCTTATCAATTGTTGAATCAGAGGCTCGTCAATCATGCCTGGATCGGAATTAGGTCCCGTACAGTTGATGATGCGATCAATCTGCAATTGCTCCGTATCACGATGACCGCGCCGCTGCAGAGTAATCAGCGTTTTTCCATCGAATGTTTCCATCGAGCGGATACGCCCGGCTAACGGTATGATTTTTTTCTGTTTCACTGCATCTGCGAAGAACTCATGCGTTTGCGGCGCTACACGATGGCGATGAACATCCCAATAGGGTTGCAGATGACGGAGAAACCTCTTGCGCTCAGTCGTCGGCAGGCGAGCCCACAGACGGGAAGTGATCGGGCGTATCGCAGCAACAACATCGCGCCAATTCAGTCCGAGCGTTTTGCCCGCTTCTACTTGCGATTTGAGGACGCGCAGGTAACTCAATACGGTGGGGGCAGCATTCAGCATTTCATCACGACAGGGTATTGGTGCCTGCAATCCGCCCTTGTTTGCCCTGTGGGACAGTGGCAACAATCCTCGCCGCGACAGCAAATATATCCGACTGCCGTCGTTCACCTTTCCAAGGCTGGAAATGACGTCCAGAGCCGTGAGGCCGCTTCCGATCAGGAGCACCGATTCACCTTGTTGTTCCATGGCGCTGACTGATCCGCTCCAAGGATTTGCGATGTAGTGCGGTGACTCCACCAGGCTTGCCAGCGCAGCGGGCGTGCGCGGAGGGAAATGGCCAAAAGCCAGAATCACGTGATCGGCAAGGATTCTCTCACCCGAAGACAATTCAATCTGCGCTCCTTGATCTTGCGGTTTGAGCGATACCACTTCCGCACAGATACGTACTACATCGGTAGGGCGCCCGAAGTCTTTTTCTGCATCTTCCAGGAGTGAAGCAAGATAGTCGCCGTACAACTTTCTGGATACGAACGAACTGGAGGTTGTATCAGGTGCCCGGACCTGGCAGTAGCGCAGAAACGAGTCGGGATCATCGACAAGGGCGCTCATATTGCCTGCAGGAACATTCAGCAAGTGTTTTGAACTGCTGGTGCCATAAGCAAGACCCCGCGCAACTGCGCCAGATCGATTGATGATGATCAGTCGGGTGTCTTCGGCGGCAGAGCGCAGAAATTCGATGGCGGCCACAGTGCCACTGAATCCGGCACCGATAATAACTAGAGTTTTCATTAGCGTGATGGCTTGTTGATGAAGTCGATAATACGCCGGGCGGCAGTTTGCAGATCATCTTCCAGTGTGTTGATTACTATCTGCGGATCTTCCGGTGGCTCATAGGCCGAGTCGATGCCCGTGAAGTTGGCAATCAGTCCCTGACGGGCTTTCTTGTACAGGCCTTTCGGATCCCTGCGTTCACATTCATTGAGGGGAGTATCGATGAATACCTCAATGAAGTTTTCTGCGCCGATGACTTCGCGGGCCAACGCGCGGTCACGTTTGAACGGAGAGATGAATGCGGTGATAACGATCAATCCTGCATCAATGAAAAGCTTGGCGACTTCGGAAATGCGTCGTATGTTTTCGATGCGATCCTTGTCGCTGAATCCCAGATCATGGCAAAGACCCAATCGGACATTGTCACCGTCGAGGAGGTAGGTATGACGGTCTTCATTGCAAAGCGCCAGCTCCAAGGCATTGGCAATGGACGACTTACCCGCTCCGCTGAGTCCTGTGAGCCAAATGACAGTAGGTCGCTGATTTTTAATGAGGCTGCGGCGCTCTGCGTTCACTGCGGTTGTGTGAGCTACAAGATTTTCGGACATGTTTTCTCATTAAGCACTGAAAATTGGAAAATGATGTAGGCTTGATGGACGGAGATGCCTGCACGAGCGGTGCGGCCTCCGGTTCCGTGCTTTCATGATCTTTGCCGTGTGTTGATGAAGTGGATCGGCAGGCGAAGGGGGTTCGCAAATCTGAGAGCGCTTTACATTTTCGGTAATGGTGGATTGTAGCTATGCACCCGGCAAATTGCTCGTGCAGAATCGGCCGGAGTCGGTCGATCCAGTGCTAGGGTTGACATGGCGCAATCAACTATTCAGATGATCATTCAAATATTGGGAGTAGAATGCCAGCCTCGACTGCTTAAGGAGGGAGCTGCGTGCTCCGATGGGTGAATGGATAAGGTGCGGACGGTCTTGTTGGGGTTGCCTCGCAAACAAAAACGTTTGTTGCAGGTGCTTACCGATGTCGTATTGGTTTGGGTCGCTTTATGGCTGTCTTTCATTGTACGTCTGGGCGTCGATGATATGTATAACCCGATCAATGCTCATATATGGCTCTTCGCATGTGCGCCAGTTATTGCGATCCCGTTTTTTATACGCTTTGGCATGTACCGCGCTGTCATGCGCTACTTTGGCAACGACGCGCTTATCGCGATCGTCAAGGCGGTCAGTCTTTCCTCATTGATTCTGGCTGTAGTTGTGTTCTGGTACAGCAATCATGAATCTGTTGTTCCTCGTTCGATCGTTTTCAACTATTGGTGGTTGAGCATGGTCATCATCGGTGGCCTGCGTTTGTGTCTGCGACAGTATTTCATGGGCGATTGGTTCACGGCTGCGCAACACGTACCATTTGCAAGTCGTAATGATGGCTTGATAAAAGTTGCCATTTATGGGGCGGGGGTTGCGGGTAATCAGCTTGTAGCAGCGCTTCGCATGGGGCGGGTCATGCGCCCGGTCGCATTTATTGACGATGATCCCGGAATTTCTGATCGGTCGATTTCCGGACTTCAGGTCTATAAACCCAAACACATACAACAAATGATTGATGTGACCGGGGCACAAGAGATTCTTCTAGCTTTGCCATCATCTACCCGCGCACGACGTCGGGAAATTCTGAATGTTCTCGAAGGGTTTCCCCTGCATGTTCGCAGTGTGCCCAATTTCACCGATCTTGCCAGCGGTCGCGTCAAGGTTGAGGATATTCAGGAAGTCGATATTGCTGACTTGCTGGGACGCGATTCAGTTCCCGCGCAACCCGACCTGCTCGCTCGCTGCATTCACGGCAAAACCGTCATGGTCACCGGCGCCGGGGGATCGATTGGTTCGGAGTTATGTCGGCAGATCTTTGCGTTACGGCCTACGATTTTGATTTTGTTCGAGCACAGTGAGTTCAATCTCTACAATATTCTGTCAGAACTGGAGCAGCGGGTCTGTCGGCAGTCGGTCTCTATCAGATTGTTACCGATCCTCGGTTCAATTCGTCATCAAGAAAAGTTGTTGGATGTCATGAAAACATGGAAAGTCGAGACGGTTTACCATGCGGCGGCCTATAAGCATGTACCTATGGTTGAGCACAATATTGCCGAAGGTGTGCTGAACAATGTGATCGGAACGCTCAACACAGCCCAGGCAGCTTTGCAGTCTGGTGTATCGAACTTTGTGCTGATCTCTACGGACAAGGCCGTTCGCCCGACCAATGTAATGGGCAGCACTAAACGTCTAGCCGAGTTAACTTTGCAGGCTTTGAGCCGTGAGATTGCGCCTGTGCTGTTCGGAGACAAGTCCAATGTTTCCCGCGTCAACAAAACTCGTTTCACAATGGTGCGGTTCGGCAATGTGCTAGGTTCCTCCGGCTCTGTGATTCCGTTGTTCCACAGCCAGATCAAATCGGGCGGACCGCTGACGGTCACGCATCCCAAGATCACCCGCTACTTCATGACCATCCCCGAAGCTGCGCAACTGGTCATCCAGGCCGGTTCTATGGGGCAGGGCGGGGATGTCTTCGTTTTGGATATGGGTGAGCCGGTAAAAATCGTCGAGCTGGCGGAAAAAATGATCCACCTGTCCGGCTTAAGCATCCGTTCCGAGCGCAATCCTCAAGGCGACATCTCCATCGAGTTCACCGGTTTGCGTCCAGGCGAGAAGCTGTACGAGGAGTTGCTGATCGGTGACAACGTAGCAGCTACGTCGCATCCCATGATCATGAGCGCCAATGAGGATCATCTTCCTTGGGAGGTCCTGAAAGCCCGATTGAACGAACTGCTCAAAGCCGTTGAAGCCGACGACTACACCCGCGTCCGCCAGCTCCTGCGCGAAACCGTCTCCGGCTACACCCCCGATGGCGAAATCGTTGACTGGATCTACCAGCAACGTCGCCTCGAGCCTTGATTGTTTCACATCCTGTAACGCTCGCATTTTTGACTTCCCTCCATCATGACCTACGTTTGGAGAGCAGCTTGGGAAAAGCTGCTTTCTAAAACGATGATGGAGCGTCACTTATGCGTACCGGTTATTTCTACTCGCTGATCTTTGCTTTCCTCACCAGCGCCTCGATCGCTGCGATTGCTGCCCCTGTAGCGCCCACCGAGACAACAAAGGCGCCGTTGCTGATGGATGCAGCTGCTCCTTCTCAGACTGCCAAGGTCGATCTCAACGGCGCGGATGCGGCGACGTTGCAGAAGGAGTTGGCGGGTGTGGGTGAGGCCAAGGCACAGGCGATTGTTGCGTATCGTGATACAAACGGGCCGTTCGCGTCGGTGGATGAATTGCTGGAAGTGAAGGGGATTGGCAAGGCGATTCTGGATCGCAATCGTGAAAAGCTGGAAGTGAACTAAGCTGACAGTTCAACGCCGAGAGGCCGGTCCTTGACCGGCCTTTTTATTGGGTGATGATCGGGTGGATGCCTGAACGCTGAAAATTACGGGTATCATATTGCGCCTTGATTATGCCTATAATAATTTCGCTCGGGACTGATTCAGCAGTCGAATCGCCGCACACCGATGCACGTCGAATTTTGAATTGATAGGGGTAACCACGGTATGAACCAACGTCGAGTCGTCGTCACGGGCATGGGCCTGGTTTCACCCTTGGGCAGTGATGTTGAAATTGTCTGGCAGCGTTTGCTGGCCGGTCGTTCCGGGTTGCGCAACTTGCCGGATGCGGTTGTGGCTGATCTGCCGACCCGGGTCGGCGGCACTGTGCCGACGGTGGAGGAGGATGCCGAGGCCGGGTTTGATCCGGATCGTGCGACGCCGCCCAAGGAACAGAAGAAGATGGATCGCTTCATCATGTTTGCCATGGAAGCGGCGCGGCAGGCGCTGGAGCAGGCCGGCTGGCATCCGGCGGACGCTGAAAGCCAGGAGCGCACTGCAACAATCATCGGCTCGGGTGTCGGTGGTTTCGGTGCGATTGCCGATGCGGTGCGTACCACTGACAGCCGTGGTCCTCGGCGTTTGTCGCCGTTCACCATTCCATCGTTTTTGGTCAATCTCGCGGCGGGTCATGTCTCGATCCAGCATGGCCTCAAAGGGCCGTTGGGCGCTCCGGTTACCGCATGTGCCGCCGGGGTTCAGGCGATCGGCGATGCAGCGCGGTTGATCAGGGCGGGGGAGGCGGACATCGCTGTATGTGGCGGTGCGGAGGCGTCGATCGATCGCGTCAGTCTCGCCGGTTTCGCGGCGGCGCGGGCGTTGTCCAGCGGCTACAACGACACCCCGGAAAAAGCTTCGCGTCCCTTCGACAGTGGGCGCGATGGTTTCGTGATGGGCGAGGGCGCCGGTCTATTGGTCATCGAGTCGCTGGAGCATGCGCTCGCACGGGGTGCGAAGCCGTTGGCCGAACTGGTTGGCTACGGCACCACGGCCGATGCCTACCATCTGACCGCCGGGCCGGAAGACGGCAGTGGCGCTCGCCGGGCGATGCAATTGGCACTGGCTCAGGGCGGTGTAACGCCGGAGCAGGTGCAGCATCTCAACGCACATGCGACGTCGACGCCGGTCGGTGACCTGGGCGAGTTGGCGGCGATCAAGGCGTTGTTTGGCACGCAGAACAAGATCGCCGTGACTTCGACCAAATCCGCTACCGGTCATTTGCTCGGCGCGGCGGGTGGGCTGGAGGCGATTTTCACGCTGCTGGCGATTCGTGATCAGGTGGTGCCACCAACGCTCAACTTCGAAAACCCGGATCCGGCGAGCGAAGGGGTGGACATCGTGCATGGCGAGGCGCGCTCCATGTCGATCGAATATGCCTTGTCCAACGGCTTCGGTTTTGGCGGGGTCAATGCGAGCGTGTTGTTCAAACGCTGGGAAGGTTAATCGCTCGATTGCTTGAGATGCTCGCGGGTGACGTCGAGGATGCGCTGAGCGAAGTCGGCATCCGCGACGCTGCGTGACAGCAGCAGGGCACCGGCCAGGGTGGCCATGATGACAATGCTGCGATCGGCGCTGTTCTCGCCTTCGAGCGTGCCTTGAATTTGTTCGAGGCGAGCATTGAGAACTTCGTCGCTGGTGGGGCTTGGCTGGCCACGCAGGCCCAGCTCCGAGGAAATGGTCAGCAGCGGGCAGCCTTCGTCGGGCGAGGTCTGATGCCACTCTGACAGGTAGGTGTCGATGAACACTTGCAGAGGGTTTTCCTGCGCGAAGATTTCTTCGCACAGGCCCGCGACTTGCTCGCCGGCCTCTTGCAGGGCTTTTTCGACCAGCTCTTCCTTGGATTTGAAGTGCGAGTAGAAACCGCCATGGGTCAAGCCCAGGGCTTTCATCAAAGGCTGCAGGCCGGTGCCGCCGATACCGTCCTTGCGAAATCGGGCGGAAGCCTCCTTGATGATGCGTTGATGGGTCTGGGCTTTGTGATCTGGCGAGTAACGCATGTGGAGCTCTCCGCGACGATGCTGCCATCTTAACCACGGAAGATTAAATGGTGACTGTACTTCTAAAATCTAAACAGCCTGCGGGTACGTCCGATTGTGCTGAAAAAACCAACCCCGCCATTGCGGCGGGGTTGGTATCAGCGGTCTTGTGCATCCTTGGCATCCGCTTCGGCATTGCGCTGTGCGACGCGCTTGCGTTCTTCATCGGTCAGTTCGACCTTGTTGGCGGTGTCGCGCAACATCATCAATCCGCCGACAATCGAGCCGATCGCAACGACCAGAATCAACCAGGCATACCAGGGCATAACGGCTCTCCTTAATGGCAGCTCGACGGGCGAGGACTTCGCCGTGCAATGCTGCATACCACCTTTGAGCGAAACGACTTCGCGGTGGTTCCATTCTAGGCCGCTTATGCCCGGCACACCCGAATCGTGTTACAGACCGGTCAACATCGCATCCGCCGGCGCATCGGCGCGCAGTTGTCCAGTCAGCATGAAGTAGCAGAACCCCACCGCCATGAAGCCGAGGAAAATCAGCCCGATCAGCGTGTTGAACCACGCCATCGCCACCAGGCACACCACCGCCAGCACCAGCGCGATCAGCGGAACCAGCGGATAGCACGGCGCGCGGAAAGTACGCTCCAGATTCGGTTCCGATTTACGCAGTTTGAACAGGCTGAGCATGCTCATGATGTACATCACGATGGCGCCGAACACGGCCATGGTGATCATCGCGGCGGTGAGTGTCATGCCGCCGAGGTTGATCAGTCCGTCGCTGTAGATCGCCGCGATGCCGATAAGGCCGCCAGCGATGATTGCGCGGTGCGGGGTCTGGAAGCGCGACAGTTTTGCCAATGAGGCGGGCAGGTAACCGGCGCGGGCGAGGGCGAAGAATTGCCGCGAATAACCAAGGATGATGCCGTGGAAACTGGCGACCAGGCCGAACAGGCCGATCCAGACCAGCATGTGCAGCCAGCCGGAGTTGTCGCCGACCACGGTTTTCATCGCCTGCGGCAGTGGGTCGTTGATGTTGGACAAGGTGCGCCAGTCGCCGACGCCGCCAGCGAAGAACATCACGCCCATTGCCAGCAGCACCAGCGTCAGGATGCCGCTTATGTAGGCTTTTGGGATCGTGCGTTTCGGGTCCTTGGCTTCCTCGGCGGCCATGGCGGCGCCTTCGATGGCGAGGAAGAACCAGATTGCAAATGGAATTGCCGCGAACATCCCGGCAATTGCCGGCGCGCCGAAGACGTCGGAACCGGCCCAACCATTCAGCGCGAAGTTGCTGAAGCTGAACGCCGGCGCGACCACGCCCATGAACACCAGCAACTCAGCCACCGCCAGCACGCAGACGATCAGCTCGAACGTCGCGGCCAGTTTCACCCCGAGAATGTTCAGGCCCATGAACACGATGTACGCCCCGACCGCCGCGTGTTTCGGGTCGAGTGCCGGAAATTGCACATTGAGATACGCGCCAATCGCCAAGGCAATCGCTGGCGGGGCGAAGACGAATTCGATCAGTGTGGCCAGTCCGGCGATCAATCCGCCTTTTTCGCCAAACGCGCGGCGGCTGTAGGCAAACGGCCCGCCGGCATGGGGAATCGCGGTGGTCAGTTCGGTGAAACTGAAGATGAAGCAGGTGTACATGGTCGCGACCATGAATGAGGTCACCAGAAAACCCAGCGTACCGGCCACGCCCCAGCCGTAACTCCAGCCGAAATATTCCCCGGAAATCACCAGCCCCACGGCAATACCCCACAGGTGCAACGTGCCCAGCGTGGGTTTGAGTTGTGTGTTCATGCGCTTGCTCCCGCAATGGTTGGAAAGCTCAAGGGAGGGCGTGTGCAGTGGGCGTGCCACTATCGTGAAACAAGTCGTAATGAGTTCAAAGCTGTCGCAGGGGGGATGTCCGGGTGGGGATAGCTGCTTTTTGTGCGCCAGTTGGGTGCGATGTTGTCGGTGATGCCGTCTTCGCGAGCAGGCTCGCTCCCACATTTTGAAATGCGTTGCCCCGGTGGGAGCGAGCCTGCTCGCGAAGGCGCAGCCCAAACACCACGAAACTCAGCCGTAAAGCCCGCATAAACCCACTCTTTACGCTTTCTTTATGACCCACGCCGGGCCTCGCTCTCGTTCCTTTACAGCCTCCTTCCCGACAATCGCTGCACACACGGCAATACGCCGTTACACGGAGATCTTCCATGAGCGTTCTGGACGGGGTGTCACTGCTGTTGGCAGTGGGGCTGTTCATTTATCTGTTGGTTGCGCTGTTGCGCGCGGACCGGAACTAGGAGCGGCTATGCACAGTTATGACTATTGGCTGATCCTCGGGTTTTTTGCGCTGGTCCTGCTGCCGGCGCCGTTCCTTGGGCGCTTCTATTACAAGGTGATGGAGGGCCAGCGCACCTGGCTGACGCCGATTCTCGGCCCGGTCGAGCGCGGTTGCTATCGTCTTGCCGGGGTCGATGCGCAGGCGGAGCAGAGCTGGCAGAAGTACACGCTGGCGCTGCTGGCGTTCAACCTTGCCGGTTTCCTGCTGCTGTTTGCGATTCTGCTGTTCCAGGATCACCTGCCGCTGAACCCGCAAAATCTGCCAGGCCAGGAATGGACCCAGGCGTTCAACACTGCGGTCAGTTTCATGACCAATACCAACTGGCAGTCCTACAGCGGCGAAGCGACCCTCAGCTACCTGAGCCAGATGGTCGGTCTCACCGTGCAGAACTTCGTCAGCGCCGCTACCGGCCTCGCCGTGCTGGTCGCGCTGTGCCGTGGCATCGGCCGTAAATCAGCGCAGACCCTCGGCAACTTCTGGGTCGACATGACCCGCGCCACCCTCTATGGCCTGCTGCCGCTGTGCCTGCTGCTGGCGCTGTATCTGGTCTGGCAGGGCGTACCGCAAACTTTCGCTCAGTATGTAAATGCCGTGACGCTGCAGGGTGTTGATCAGGTAATTCCGCTCGGCCCGGCGGCCAGCCAGATTGCGATCAAGCAGCTGGGCACCAACGGTGGCGGTTTCTTCGGGGTCAACTCGGCGCATCCGTTCGAGAACCCGACCGCGTGGAGCAACCTGTTCGAAGTCGCCTCGATCATTCTGATCCCGGTGGCGCTGGTGTTCACCTTCGGCCACTACGTCAAGGACCTGCGTCAGAGCCGCGCGATCATCGCCTGCATGCTGGCGTTGTTCCTGATCGGCGGTGCGACGTCGTTGTGGGCCGAGTATCAGCCGAATCCGACCCTGAACAATGCCGCCGTCGAGCAGACCGCGCCGCTGGAAGGCAAGGAAGCGCGCTTCGGTACTACCGCGACGGTGCTGTGGTCGGTGACTACCACGGCGGCGTCGAACGGCTCGGTGAACGGCATGCACGATAGCCTCAACCCGCTGAGCGGCATGGTCGCGCTGGTCAACATGATGGTCGGCGAAGTGATCTTCGGCGGTGTCGGTGCCGGGCTCTACGGCATGTTGCTCAACGTGCTGATCGCGGTGTTCCTCGCCGGTCTGATGATCGGTCGTACGCCGGAATACCTCGGCAAGAAACTCCAGGCCCGCGAAGTGCAATTGCTGGTAGTGACGCTGCTGGTGATGCCGGTCGGCGTGCTGGTGCTCGGCGCGATTGCCGCCACGGTTCCCAGCGCTGCGGCAACCATCAGCAACCCCGGCCCGCATGGCTTCAGTCAGTTGCTCTACGCCTACACCTCGGCGAGCGCCAACAACGGCTCGGCGTTCGGTGGCCTGGGCGCGAACACGCCGTTCCACAACCTGATGCTCGGCCTGGGCATGTTGATCGGCCGCTTCGGCTACATCCTGCCGGTGCTGGCACTGGCCGGTAGCCTGGCGATGAAGAAAAGCGCACCGGTCGGCCAGAACAGCTTTCCGACTCACGGCCCGCTGTTCGTGACCCTGTTGACCGTGACCATTTTGCTGGTGGGCGGCCTGACGTTCTTGCCGACGCTGGCGCTCGGTCCTGTCGCCGAACATTTAAGTATGGGCTTCTAAGGAATCCATCATGAATATGCCTGCAATCAAACCCGCCGCCGTCAAGGCGCCGGAACAAGCCAAAACCGCGATCTCGGCCCTGTGGCGTCCGGCGCTGGTGCAAGCCTTCGTCAAGCTCGACCCTCGGCAATTGGCGCGTTCGCCAGTGATGCTGGTGGTCGAACTGACGGCGATTTTCACCACCGTGCTGTGCTTCATTCCGGACGCTGATGTGCCGACCTTTGTCGCCGCACAAATCGCCCTGTGGCTGTGGTTCACCGTGCTGTTCGCCAACTTTGCCGAGGCCCTGGCCGAAGGTCGTGGCAAGGCCCGCGCCGACAGCCTCAAGGCCGGCAGCGAAGGCCTCAGCGCCCGTTGCCGCCAAGCCGATGGCAGCTTCAAGATCGTGCCTGCTGCCAACCTGCGCAAGGGCGATGTGGTGCGTGTCGAGGCTGGGGAAATGATCCCCGGTGACGGCGAAGTCATCGAAGGTATTGCGGCGGTCAACGAAGCGGCGATTACCGGTGAATCGGCGCCGGTGATCCGCGAGTCCGGCGGCGACCGTTCCGCCGTCACCGGCAACACGCGGCTGGTGTCCGACTGGCTGCTGGTGAAGATCACCACCAACCCTGGTGAATCGACCCTCGACCGCATGATCGCCCTGGTCGAAGGCGCCAAGCGTCAGAAGACCCCGAACGAAGTCGCGTTGGATATCCTGCTGATCGGCCTGACCCTGATCTTTCTGCTGGTGGTCGTCACCCTGCAACCATTCGCGCATTTCGCCAACGGCAGCCTGCCGCTGGTATTCCTCGTGGCGTTATTGGTCACGCTGATCCCGACCACCATCGGCGGTCTGCTGTCGGCCATCGGTATCGCCGGGATGGATCGACTGGTGCGCCTGAATGTGATCGCCAAATCCGGTCGCGCGGTGGAGGCGGCGGGTGACGTGCACGTGCTGTTGCTCGACAAGACCGGCACCATCACCTTCGGCAACCGTCGTTGCAGCGCGGTGTACGCCGCGCCGGGTGTGAGCGGCCGTGAGCTGGCCGAAGGCGCGTTGTTTGCTTCGCTGGCCGACGAAACCGCTGAAGGCAAGTCGATCGTCGAGTTCCTTCGTGGTCTGCATCCACAACCTGAGCCGGCCCCGGAAACCCTGACCGCCGTGCCGTTCAGCGCGGAAACCCGCTTGTCTGGCGTCGATTATCAGGGCCGCGTGTATCGCAAAGGGGCGGTGGATTCGCTGCTGGCGTTTCTCGGTCAGCAGCGCACCGATCTGGCCCCGGCGCTGGCGCGGGAAATCGACAAGATCGCCCAAAGTGGCGGCACGCCGTTGCTGGTCTGCGCTGACGGCAAATTGCTTGGCGCGATCCATCTCAAGGACGTGGTCAAGCCAGGCATCCGTGAGCGTTTTGCCGAGTTGCGCAAACTGGGAATTCGCACGGTGATGGTCACCGGCGACAACCCGCTGACCGCAGCAGCGATCGCAGCTGAAGCGGGCGTCGATGATGTGCTCGCCGAAGCCACGCCGGAGAAGAAACTCGCGCGCATTCGTCACGAGCAGAACGACGGTCGCCTGGTCGCCATGTGCGGCGACGGCGCGAACGATGCCCCGGCCCTGGCCCAGGCAGACGTCGGCATGGCGATGAACGATGGCACACAAGCAGCACGCGAAGCGGCGAACATGGTCGATCTCGATAGCGACCCGACCAAGCTGCTCGACGTGGTGCAGATCGGCAAGGAATTGCTGGTGACCCGTGGCGCGCTGACGACCTTTTCCATCGCCAACGACATCGCCAAATACTTCGCGATTCTGCCGGCGCTGTTCGCCTCGATTTACCCGCAGCTGGGCGTGCTGAACATCATGCATCTGAGCAGTCCGCAGAGCGCGATTCTCTCGGCCATCGTGTTCAACGCTTTGATCATCGTTGTGCTGATTCCACTGGCATTGCGTGGCGTGCGTGTGCAAGCAGCGAGTGCGGCGGCGTTGCTGCGGCGCAATCTGCTGATCTATGGCGTCGGCGGGATTGTCGTGCCGTTCGTGGGGATCAAGGTGATCGACATGCTGCTTACGGCGTTGCATCTGGTGTAAGGCTGAAAAGAGCCCCTCACCCTAACCCTCTCCCGGGGGGAGAGGGGACTGACCGAGGTGTTTGTGCGAGGTTCGCCGACCTGAAATTCCGAGCCTAACTCGGGTTTTGAACAGCGCAAGGATCGGCTCCCTTTCCCCCTCGCCCCCTTGGGGGAGAGGGCTGGAGTGAGGGGGGAAAATCTCCCTGACACCCCGCAAAAGTTTGCCCAACGAATTCGAGGATTTTGAAATGTCCACAATGATACGCCCGGCCCTGACCCTGTTGGCGCTGATGACCCTGATCACCGGCGTCGCCTATCCACTCGCGGTCACCGGCATCGCCCAGGTCGCTTTCCCGGCTCAGGCCAATGGCAGCCTGATCCACGACGCCGACGGCAAAGTCCGCGGCTCGGCGCTGATTGCGCAGGATTTCAGCGGCGACAACTGGTTCCACCCGCGCCCGTCCGCCGGGGCTTTTGCCACGGTCGCCAGCGGCGCCAGCAACCTCGCGCCGAGCAATCCGGCCCTGGCGACCCGCGTAATCGAAGACGCGCAAAAACAACAAGTCGCTGGGCAGGGGCCGGTGCCATTGGCCTTGCTGACCACCTCCGCCAGCGGCCTCGATCCGCACTTGCCACCGGCGGCAATTGCCTATCAACTGGCGCGTGTCGCAGCAGCGCGCAATCTGCCGGTGTCGACCGTGCAGCAATTGCTCGATAAGCACATCGAACAGCCGCTGGTTGGGCCGCCGGTGGTGAATGTGCTGGAGCTGAATCTGGCACTGCAAAACCTGTAATTCAGTTGATACCGATCGTTCCCACGCTCTGCGTGGGAATGCATCAATAGACGCTCTGCGTCTGCTTTTATGGGACGCAGAGCGTCCCGGACTGCATTCCCACGCAGAGCGTGGGAACGATCATTCGTAAGAGAGAACATCAAGCATGAGCGACTCCGGCCGCGCCGACGCACTGTTAGCAGACCTGCCCCGCGATGGCCGTGGCCGGCTCAAGGTTTTCCTCGGCGCGGCGCCCGGGGTCGGCAAGACCTACGCCATGCTCCAGGCTGCCCACACGCAACTGCGCCAGGGCGTGAAGGTCCTCGCCGGCGTGGTCGAAACCCATGGCCGCGCCGAAACCGAAGCCTTGCTCGGTGGCCTGCCGCAGCAGCCGTTGGTGCGCAGCGAATACCGTGGCGTGCTGCTTGAGGAAATGGACCTCGACGGCATTCTCGCCGCCAAGCCGAAGCTTGTGCTGGTCGATGAACTGGCCCACAGCAACGCCCCCGGCAGTCGTCACGCCAAGCGCTGGCAAGACATTCAGGAACTGCTCGCCGCCGGCATCGACGTGTACACCACGGTCAACGTCCAGCACCTGGAAAGCCTCAACGATCAGGTGCGCGGCATCACCGGCGTACAGGTGCGCGAAACCCTGCCGGACTGGGTCCTGCAGGAAGCCTTCGAGCTGCTGCTGATCGACCTGCCGCCGCGTGAATTGCTCGAGCGTCTGCGCGAAGGCAAGGTCTACGTGCCGGAACAGGCCCGCGCTGCGATCGACGCGTTTTTCACCCAGACCAACCTTACCGCCCTGCGTGAACTGGCGATGCAGACCGCCGCCGCGCAGGTCGACAACGATCTCGCCCAAGGCTATCGCCAACTCGGGCAGGCCGCGCCGGCGGTGCGCGGGCGTTTGCTGGTCGGTATCGATGGCGATGCGCAGGCCGAACGGCTGGTGCGTCACGCCAGCCGCGTCGCCCAGCGCCGACATCTGCCGTGGAGTCTGGTACATGTCGACAACGGCAGTGCGCGGGATGAGCAATCACGGTTGCGCCTGCAAAGCGCCCAGCAACTGGCCGAACGCCTCGGTGGCGAAGTGGTGCTGTTGCGGGCCGGCGAAGTGGCGAAAACCCTGATTCAACACGCCGCCGAACGCCGCGCCAGTCTGTTGCTGGTCGGCCAGTCGCGGCCACGTCTGCGCCGTCGACTGTTCGGCGGTGGTCTGGCGGCGCGCCTGTTGCGTCAGGCGCACGGTCTGGAAATCAACGTGCTCGACAGTGACCACGAGCAGCGCCAACCGCGCCCGCGCAATTCAGTCACGCTGGTGTGGTTCGACTACGCGCTGGCGCTGGTCGCGACGTTGTTGGCCACGGCCCTGGCCTGGGCGGTGTCGAGTGTGTTGCCGCTGCCGAACATCTCGCTGGTTTTTCTCGCGGCGGTGTTGCTGGTGGCGGTGCGCAGTAGCCTCGGCCCGGCGCTGGCCTGTGCGGCGCTGTCGTTTCTGACCTACGATTTTCTGTTCATTCCACCGAATTTCTCCTTCAGCATTCAGCGCGAAGAAGACGTGCTGACGCTGCTGTTCTTCCTGTTGATGGCGGCGCTCACCGGCAACCTCGCGGCGCGTCAGCGGCGGCAGTTGCAGGCCTTGCGCGATACGCAGGAAGAGACCAGCGAACTGCTCGACCTGTCGCGCAAACTCACCGCCGCGACGGATCGCCAAGCCGTGATCAGCGCTGCCGCGCAACACCTCGAAGGCTGGAGCGATGTGCAATTGTGCTTGCTCAACCGCGACGGCCAGGGCGGCTGGAAAGTCGAAACCGGCGGGCCGCTGCAATTCACCGAGGCCGAACGCGCCGCCGCCGATTGGGCCTGGCAACACGATCAACCGGCGGGCAAGGGCACCGGCACCTTGCCGCTGGGGCGTTGGTGGTGGTGGCCGTTGTCGGTCGAGGACGGGCCGCTGGCGTTGCTTGGTGTTTGCGCCAAGGAAGGCCAGAGCTTGAGCGGTCAGCGCCGGCGCTTGCTCACTGCGCTAAGTCAGCCGCTGGCGCAAGCCTTGGCTCGTGCGCAATTGGCCGATGACCTCGAAGCGGCGCGTCTGCACGGCGAAACCGAACAATTGCGCAGCGCCTTGCTGGCCTCGGTGTCCCACGATTTGCGCACGCCGCTGACGGCCATGCGCGGCAGCATCGACAGCCTGTTGGCCCTCGGCGAAGCGATCCCGCTGGAGGATCGCCGCGAGCTGCTCGAAGGCACCCGCGATGAGGCCGAACGCCTCGACCGCTACATCCAGAACCTGCTCGACATGACCCGCCTCGGCCACGGCGCCCTGAAGCTGGCGCGGGACTGGGTATCGCCGGCCGATATCGTCGGCAGTTCGCTCAATCGCCTGCGCGCCGTGCTGGCGCCGCTGCAGGTCAGCACCGAGGTGCCGGCCGAGTTGCCACTGCTGTACGTGCACGCGGCGTTGATCGAGCAGGCGCTGGTCAATGTGCTGGAGAACGCCGCGCGCTTTTCCCCCAGCCACGGTCGCCTGCAACTGCGCGCGGGTGCCGATGAGCAGGAAATTTTCTTTGCGGTCAGCGATGAAGGCCCGGGGATTCCCGAAGAGGATCGAGCGAAGATTTTCGACATGTTCTACACCGCCGCGCGCGGTGATCGCGGCGGGCAGGGCACGGGGTTGGGACTGGCGATCTGTCAGGGCATGGTCGGCGCGCACGGCGGGCGTATTTCCGTGGCTGACGGCATCGACGGGCGCGGCACCTGCATCACCTTGCACCTGCCGTTGCAGGCACAACCGGGGATGGACGGTGAAGCTTGAAGTCGACTGCGCTACTCTCTTGCCAATCTATTGTGTTGATGTGAATTCATGAGCCAGACCGCGACCATTTTGGTCATCGACGACGAACCGCAGATCCGCAAATTCCTGCGCATCAGCCTCGCTTCACAAGGCTATAAAGTGCTCGAAGCCGGCACCGGCGCTGAAGGCCTGGCACAAGCCGCGCTGAGCAAACCGGACCTGGTGGTGCTCGACCTCGGCCTGCCGGACATGGACGGTCAGCAGGTCCTGCGCGAACTGCGCGAGTGGGCGACCACGCCAGTGCTGGTGTTGTCTGTGCGCGCCAGTGAAGGGCAAAAGGTCGAAGCGCTGGATGGCGGCGCCAATGACTATGTGACCAAACCGTTCGGCATCCAGGAATTTCTCGCCAGGATCCGCGCGTTGTTGCGCCAGGCACCGGCGGGGGAGGCGCAGCCAGCGGCGCTGAGTTTCGGCCCGTTGACCGTGGATCTGGCCTATCGGCGCGTGCTGCTCGATGGCGCCGAAGTCGCCCTGACCCGCAAGGAATACGCGGTGCTCGCGCAACTGGCGCGGCATCCGGGGCGGGTGATCACCCAGCAGCAGTTGCTCAAGGATATCTGGGGGCCGACGCACACCGAGGACAGTCATTATCTGCGCATCGTGGTCGGGCACCTGCGGCAGAAACTGGCGGATGACCCGACCCGGCCGCGGTTTATTGTGACTGAGGCGGGGGTTGGGTATCGGTTGTTGAGTGCTGATGGGTTGTAGTTTTGTGTTGTATGGTCGGGCGCCATCGCGGGCAAGCCCGCTCCCACAGTGAGCTATGTATCACCCAGATTTCATTTCCCCCGAGAACCCTGTGGGAGCGGGCTTGCCCGCGATGAGGCCGGAACATTCACCCACAGCCTTCAGGTAATCAACCCTGCTCCTGCTCATACCGATCCAGCGTATCACTGGCAATCTGTCTGCCCAGCGCGATCAACTCCGGCGCCTTGTAGAACTCGAAAAACCGGCATACCCGCTTCGGCACGTTGATCAGGATGTCCGGCGGATACCCGGCAATCTTGTACTGCGCCAGTGAGGTCTGCATCACCTCGAAACTCTGGTTGATCAAATCCAGCAGCGACGCCGGCCCGACGTTATCGATGATGAACGAGCCGGTAGCGGATTTCGGCGCGCCTTCGCGTTCCGGGGCGGCGGCCGGTTGTTGGCTTTCCGGTTCGACGCCTTCGAGCCACGGATTGATCTCCGCCGCCTCGGCGCGCAACGCTTCCTGTTCCAGCTTCAACAATTGCTCGGCCTGTTTACGCCGGAACGGCAACTTCGAACCCATGGATTTGATCAGACTGTCGAAGCGCGAACGGAACGCCGCTGGCCGCTCGATCACCGGCAATTTGTACTGGCGCTGATTGGTGGCGTTGAGGTTGACCGCGATGATCAGATCGCAGTGGCTCGATACCACCGGAACGATCGGCAACGGATTGAGAATGCCGCCGTCGACCAGCATGCGGTTGCCCTGCATCACCGGGGTAAACAGGCTGGGAATCGCCGCCGAGGCGCGCATGGCCTGGTGCAGGCAGCCTTCCTGAAACCAGATTTCCTGCTGATTGGTCAGGTCGGCGGCGACGGCGGTGTAGGGGATGCGCAGGTCTTCGATGTTGATCTCGCCGACGATCTTGCGAATCTGCCCGAAGACCTTTTCGCCGCGAATCGCGCCGAGACGGAAACTCACATCGACCAGACGCAGCACGTCGAGGTAATCAAGGCTTTCGATCCAGCGCCGGTACTCATCCAGTTTGCCGGCGGCATAGATCCCGCCGACCACCGCGCCCATCGAACAACCGGCAATGCAGGCGATGTCGTAGCCGCGTCTTTCAATTTCTTCGATAACGCCGATATGGGCATAGCCCCGGGCGCCACCGGAGCCCAGCACCAGTGCGACACGCTTTTTCATCAAACTTCCTCCCGACAAGCCTGCACAATGCACGCATCGGCCAAGCGGCTCAATCGCCAAGGTCGTTGCGTGAAGCAGTGACGTCGTTTTTCGTTCGCGGCGCACGCTTGCGCGCTATGCTCTGCGCCACGTGGTTTGACCGGCCAGCGAGGCACTTTTTCGCCGCTTGACCGTCTTACCTGCACGACTGTTGACCTACCTTGAGGTGTGAGTGATGAAAGCCTGGATCTGTGTACCGTTGATGGCTCTGGTTCTGGCCGGTTGCGCCGGCAAAACCGCGTACCGCGACAGCTGCGGCAGCCAACTCGACGCGGCCTGGCACGAACTGGACCTGGCCAAGGCTGAAGGCTTCGCCGGCACCGTCAGCTATTCCAAAGCGCTGTCGCTGCTGACCGCCGCCAAGACCCAGCAACAATTCGAAGGCTTCGAAGGCTGCAGCAAAAAAGCCGAAAAAGCCCGCTTCTACATTCGCGAGTCCCGCGCAGGACGTTAACAGCCGCTGCAAGTTTCTAGCTGCCAGCCACAAGCTTTGAAGCAAACGCATTCAGCTTGAAGCTTGTAGCTAGAAACTTGCAGCTGCCTACGGAGTAGACCCCATGATCGATCGCTTGGTGGCTCATGTGTTGAGCCTGGATGTGCGGCTGTTGGCATGTCAGGCGCGCTTGACTGCGCGCACTGATCCCGAGGCGTTGCATGATTTGCGCACTACGGTGCGGCGCTTGCGCAGTCTGTTGCGGCCGTTGCGCGGCTTGCCGGGTGTCGAGCAACTGGAGGCGGCGGCTTCGGCGGTGGGCGATCTGACCACACCGTGGCGTGATCGCGAAGTGCTCGCGGCGTATCTGCTCGAGCATGATCAACCCGAGGCTGCGCAGCGGCGTCTGGCGCAAATGGCCGAAGCGTATCCGGCGCTGGCGGCGAGTGCTGAATTGGCTTCGTTGCTGATGATTCTCGACGCATTTCCACGGTTTCTGCGCGCGTCCGAGCGTCAGGGCTTGCTCAAGGATCTGGGTAAACGCATTGAAAAACGCCTGGGCAAACAATGGCAGAAGCTCGACGCGGCGCTGCACGATCCCGCCCATGACCGCCATCGTCTGCGCCTGCTGATCAAACGCGTGCGCTATGGCATCGAAGCCTACCCCGAACTGGATCGCTTGCCGAAACCGGCTTACAAACGCCTGAAATCGGCGCAAGGCGCATTGGGCGACTGGCACGATTGCTGGCAATGGCTGGCGCGTGCCGAGCAGGAGGCTGATCTGCAACCGTGTGTGGCGACTTGGCAGGCGGGGTTGATCAAGGCAGAGCTGAAGGCCGATCAAGTGCTGGAAAAGCTCAGCGCGACTTGTTTCAAACGTTCCTGAGGATGACTCCGTTTTCCTTGTGGGAGCGAGCCTGCTCGCGAAGAGGCCGTGTCAGTCGCAATCGTTGTCGACTGATCGACCGCTTTCGCGAGCAGGCTCGCTCCCACAAGGTGATTTGTCGCTTGAAGGAATCGGGCCAAGGCCTATCTGTCAGCCCATTTGACCGGAATAGGCGCTGCGCCGCCGCCCGGGGCTGGGTAAGATCCGCGCATTCCTTTGTCGTTTTCCGAGGTTGCCATGCGCTTTTGCGATCTGCTCGATGCTGTCCGCCAACAACCTGAAGTAATCATCCCCGCTGAATGGGGGCAGGGCCGTGCCAGTTTTGGCGGATTGGTGGCCGCGCTGCAATTTGAAGCCATGCGCGCCAGGGTGCCGACGGAGCGCCCGGTGCGTTCGCTGGCGATTACCTTTGTCGGCCCGGTCGAGCCGGAAGTGCCGGTGAGTTTCGAAGTTGACGTGCTGCGTGAAGGCAAAGCCGTCAGCCAGGTGTTGGGCCGCGCCATGCAAAATGGCCAAGTGGTGACGATCATTCAGGGCAGCTTCGGCGCCTCGCGGCCGTCGGCGGTCGCCGTCGAAGCCTACCCTGCGCCGACCATGAAACACTGGGACGAATGCCAGGAGCTGCCCTACATCAAAGGCGTTACCCCGGAATTCATGCGCCATCTGGCGATGCGCTGGAGCGTCGGCGGCATTCCGTTCTCCGGCACGGCGTCGCGCTTGATGGGCGGCTGGGTGCGGTTGCGTGGGGATGTCAAAGAGGAGCCGGTCAACGAGGCGCATCTGCTGGCGCTGGTGGATGCCTGGCCTCCGGCGCTGTTGCCGTATCTGAAGAAACCGACACCGGGTAGTACGCTGACCTGGACCATCGAATTCGTGCAGCCGTTACATGACTTGAGCACGCTGGATTGGTGCCAATACCTGGCCGACATCGAATACGCGGCCGACGGTTACGGCCATGTCGCCGCGAAGTTGTGGAGCGCGAAAGGGGAGTTGATTGCCATGAGTCGGCAGACCGTGACGATCTTCGCCTGACTCAATGCCGACGGTGGCGCTCACGCCAGGCGCGCCGCCAGCCACCGCTGAGAAAGAACCGGGGGAAGGTCAGAAACTGCTCGACCAGCAAACGTGACACGGCATCTTTGCGATCACTGAACGGCTCGGAGGCTTGCGCCTCCAGGCCGTGACCGTGGCGCTGCAGACCCAGCGCCGCGACGATACCGATCACGCCGATGGCGACGCTGGCCAGGCTCAGACTGAACACTCCCGACACGATCAACAGAAACGCCACGATGAACAACGGCACGGCAATCAAGTGCAGGACCAGATTAGTCGGATGCTGATGGTTGCCCGGGTAAGCGCGCCATTGCCACGCGGGAAGGTTGGGGTGACGTTTGCCCATGTTTGCTACTCCTCGATCCATGTTGAACTTCATGGTTGAAGAATAGGCCCGGGCGCGGAGGGCGGCGAATCAAGGTTGGCTATTGAAGTGATAGCCGTCATCGCAGGATTCGATGTAGATGCCTCTGACGCCTTCGCGAGCAGGCTCGCTCCCACATTGATTCAATGGTGCATGTGGGAGCGAGCCTGCTCGCGAAAGCGGACTCACAATTTCAACTGACCTATCGCCTTGTTCAGCGCCCCGGCCAGCGTCGCCAGCTCATTACTGGTCGTCGCCGAATCCACCGTCTGCTGCACGGTATTTTCAGTCACGTCACGAATACTCACCACCGCCCGGTTCATCTCCTCGGCAACCTGACTCTGCTGTTCCGCTGCCACGGCAATCTGCGTGTTGCTTTCGCGCATCTGCGCCACCGCCCCGGTGATTTCCGCCAGCGCCGCGCCAGCCTCCTGCGCTTGCTGCACGCAGTCGTCGGCCTTGTACGAACTCTCCTGCATGAAATCCACCGCATCGCGGGTGCCGGCCTGCAACGCGGCGATCATGCCGGTGATCTCGTCAGTCGACGCCTGCACGCGCTTGGCGAGATTGCGCACTTCATCGGCGACCACGGCAAAGCCGCGACCCATCTCCCCGGCGCGGGCCGCTTCGATCGCCGCATTCAGCGCGAGCAGATTGGTCTGTTCGGCGATGCTGTGAATCACGCTGACCACGCCGTTGATCTTCTGGCCGTCCTCGGCCAGGCGTTGAATCATTTCTGCCGTCTGCTGCACGCCGCTGGACAGCCCGGCAATCGACTGCTGCACCCGCGCCACCACCTGCTGACCGCTGCCGGCGAGGCCATCGGCGGTTTTCGACAGATCGCGGGTGGCGCCGGCGTGTTGCGCGATGTGATAAACGGTGGCGGTCATTTCGTTGATCGCGGTGGCAGCCTGGTCGGTTTCGCTCTGCTGGCCGAGCATGCCCTGGCGCACATCATTCATGCTCAAGGCCAGCCGCGCAGCACCGTCATCCAGTTGTCGCGCGGTGCTGGCAACGGTGCTCACGACGCGTTGATAACCGGCCTGCATGGCGTTGAAGGCATTGGCCATCTGCCCGACTTCGTCCTTGCCCACCAGCGGCACACGAGCAGAAAGATCGCCGGTTTTTTCAACGTGCAGCATCACGTCTTTCAACGTGTTGAGCTGGCTGAGCAGAAAGCGGATCAGCAGTTGCGAAGCACCGAGCATCGCCAGCATCAGGACGAAGACCGCCGATGCATAGTTGGCGAAACGCTCGCTGAACACCTGGTTCAGGCTCGGGGCGTAGGCGATGACCGCCACTTGTTCGCCGTCGGCACGGCTGAACACTTCGGCGCCCATCAATGGGTCGTCACCGAACAGCGGCATCTCATTGATGGCGTTCCAGCCGTTGCTGCCGCTGATTTCCAGTAGCGGTTGATCGTTGAGACGCGGCACTTCACCGCGCTTGAAGGTCAGCACTTGAGCGGACTTGGGCAACGGTTGCCCGAGCGGCCAGGCCTTGAGCAATTGCGCCTGCGCCTGCGCGGATATCTGCGCGGCGTGGCTGCGTGCCTGTTGTTCGAGATGTACGGCGTACAAAACCAGCAGCAGGGTGGTGACAAAGGCGACCGCGTTGACCGCCCAGAATTTGTATTTCAGCGAGATGTTGCTAAGCCAGGCACCCATGGAGGTCTTCTCTGATAGCGGAAACAGTTTTGGCAAGGTGCCATTATTGTGCCGCTATGCAGATTCGGGAGTTTTGATATGAATCAACAGATGCCGAGATCTATTGTGGGAGCGAGCCTGCTCGCGAAAGCGCTGCGTCATTCAGCCCATTTGTAGCTGATCCACCGCCTTCGCGAGCAGGCTCGCTCCCACAGGGGACGTGTGCAGTCAGGGGAGAATGGGGAGTTTAAAAAACGCCCGGGCACACGCGGTGGTATGTGCGGCCAGCGCTTCCTCTGTCTCGCCGCGATGCATCGCCACCTCGCGCAACACTTCGGTCAGATACGCCGGTTCGTTGCGACCGTTTTTCGGTTTCGGCCGCAACGTGCGCGGCAGCAGATATGGCGCATCGCTTTCCAGCATCAGCCGCCCCGGCTTGATCTCTTTGACCAATGGATGCAGATGCGTGCCCCGGCGTTCGTCGCAGATCCAGCCGGTGATGCCGATGTGCAGATCCAGATCGAGGTAGCTGAACAGGGCTTTCTGCTCGCCAGTGAAGCAATGCACCACCGCCGCCGGCAGTTGATCGCGGAAGTCCTTGAGGATCTCCAGCAGGCGCTGACTGGCATCGCGCTCGTGCAGGAACACCGGCAATTGCAGCTCGACGGCCAGCGCCAGATGTTCTTCCAGGACCTTTTCCTGTTGCGCGCGCGGGGAGAAGTCGCGGTTGAAATCCAGCCCGCATTCGCCCACCGCGACGACATTGGATTCGTTCAGCAAACTGCGCAGGCGACGAGCACTGTCAGCGTTCCAGTCGCTGGCCGAATGGGGGTGAATACCGGCGGTGGCGAACAGCCGTTGGCCGCTTTCATCCAGTTGCTGGCACAGTTCCAGCGCCTGCTCGCTACCCTCGACGCTGGTGCCGGTCAGCACCAATTGGCAAACGCCTGCGGCATAAGCGCGGTCGAGCACAGCCTGGTGTTTGTCGGCGAAACTGGGGTTGGTCAGGTTGACGCCGATATCGATGAGTTGCATGGTGCTACCTCGGGCCGAAGGTCGGAAAGCATATCAGAGCTGTAGATTTATAAGAAAAGCTAAGAACTACAAAGACTTATGGCTGTCTGTTGAGGCCGCGGGGGACTCCGGGGTGGCGACAATGCCATCACTGTGCCAGTCTCACGCACTTTATCAGCGCGCAAAGCGCTCTGTTTTCTTCGGTGATGTCGTCTCTTTTGCGACGAATCGCCCCGTATTCTTTTCGGAGAGTGGATGCATCGTCCCTCGGTTCTGCTGCTGTTGTGTGCTGCGCTGCTGCTGCCGATGACGGCGGTCGCGCGCCTGCCCGGGCCGCTGCAAGCCGTGCCGGCGAGCAAGGTTCGCGACCTCTCGGAAATCCGCAGCAGCCGCGTGTTGCGGGTGTTGGTCAATCAGAGCCGCAACAGCTCCGGCGAGGTCGAGGGCCAGGCCATCGGTGTCGAGTACCACCGATTGCGCGCGTTCGAGCAATACCTCAATGGCCATGCTCGCGACGGCCAGGAAGTCACCCTCAAGATCATTCCCAAAGCCAAGGATCAATTGCTCGGCGCCTTGCAGCGCGGCGAAGGCGATATGGTCGCGCCCGGTGAATTGCTCGATCTGCCTTCTGGCTACGCGGTCGCCAGCAGTGAGCCAATTGCCAGCAACGTGCCGCTGGTGCTGGTCGGGATCAAGGGCCAGCGCCGTTACACCAAGGTCGAGCAACTGTCCGGCAAGACCCTGGCCTTGCCCACCGGTAGTGCGGCGGGGGAGGTGGTCAGTCAGCTCAACCAGAAACTGGCGCTGCACAAACTGGCGCCGATCAATATCGAGTGGGTCGATCCGACGCTGGCGGTCGAAGATGTGCTGGAGATGGTCCAGGGCGGGATTTTCCACCTGACCATTGTCGAGCAACCGATTGCCGAGCGTTGGGGCAAGATCCTGCCGAAGCTGCGTCTCGATCGGCAGCTGAGCCTCGGCGAGCCGGGCGAAGAACATTGGTTTGTGCGTCGCGATGCGTCGATGTTGCGCGCGAGCATCGATCGCTTCCTCACCGGTTACAAGAGACCGTCGGACGAAGACGCCGCTTTCCTGCGCATCTATCGACGCCTGTATCAGGTGCACAATCCGCTGGCCAAGGCCGATCGCCAGCGTCTGGAAAAACTCCGTCCGACCCTGCAAAAGCACGCCGATGCGCAGAACATGGACTGGCTTAACCTGGCGGCGCTGGCGTTCAAGGAATCGCGTCTGCAGCCCAACGCTCGCAGCGGCAGCGGTCCGACCGGGCTGATGCAGATCACCCCGTCCGCCGCGCAGCGGGTCGGCGTGAGCAATATCCAGAATCTCGATGCGAATGTGCAGGCCGGCGCCAAGTACCTGGCGATGATCCGCCGCAAGTTCTTCAACAGCCCGAAACTCAACGAGCGTGAGCGCATGGCCTTCACCCTCGCCGCTTACAATATCGGCCCCGAGCGCGTCCAGGGCATGCGCGCCGAAGCCCGCCGCCGTGGCCTCAATCCCAACCAGTGGTTCTTCCAGGTCGAGCGCATTGCCATGGAGCAGGTGGGGATGGGCGCCGTCAGCTATGTTAATAGCGTGAACAAGTATTACCTGGCATTCGACCGGGAGCGAGAGTCGCTCGAGCCCCGGCAGCAGAAAGTGGTTACACGGAAATAATCTAACAATTCGATTGTTATGGCGAAATTTTTGCGCTTTAAACATGAAATAAACTGATTAATATAGCGACCAACCCAAACACACAAACACTTCTGCACAACAAGGAATGCACCATGAGCTCTCTGATCAACAAGGTTCTGTTCACCCGCGCCGGTTACGGCCTGACTGTCCTGCGCATTGCTGTCGGCGTGATCTTCGCCGCCCACGGTTCGCAGAAACTCTTTGGTCTGTTCGGTGGTTACGGCCTGGCCGGCACTGCGCAATGGATGGAAAGCATTGGCCTGACCCCCGGCTACCTGATGGCCTCGCTGGCTGGCGGTACCGAGTTCTTCGCCGGTCTGGCGCTGATCATCGGCCTGCTGGCACGCCCGGCGGCACTTGGTCTGGCGTTCCTCTCGCTGGTTGCGATCTTCTCCGTGCACATCGGCAACGGTTTGTTCATGGCCAACAACGGTTACGAGTTCGCCCTGGCTCTGTTGGCCGGCAGTATCGCGGTACTGATCGAAGGTGCCGGCAAGCTCTCGGCGGATCGTGCCATCGCCGGTTGAAGGCTCTGGCTCAAGGCAAAGGCCCGCATTGCGCGGGCCTTTTTTGTTGCTGGCGATTCTTGACACTGATCGGTCACGTTCTCTAGGATGTTGCCCATGCGCCGATTTAAACAGCTACTTGCGGGGCGCCAGGTGACTTCTACAGTTACCGTCAGAAGCCGGAACAGGGCTTCGAAATACCGCTAAAGCGCTGGTTCGGTGTTGCCTCTCACCTGCCATGCAGACTTTTGAGGCAGAGACACGACACGATGAACGCACTACGCCCTCCAGCACGTCCCGCGCCGATCACGGCACATGTCACCCAGCGCAACCCGAAAATCCTTCTTGGCGGCAAACACCAGCCGACGCTGTTGCGTTATCTCGATGGCTGGCCACGTCGCAGCGGCGGTCCTGCCGCGTTCCTGATCCAGTTTGTCGATGACGGCGAGTCGCTGGCGCGTTTCGCTACGGACAGCTTCGATCTGGCGGTGATTCAAGCGCCGAGCGCAGAAGATGCGCCGGAGATGATCAAGCAACTGACCCGCGTAGCGCGGCAGGGCCTGATCACTCGGCGCTGATCAGTCTTACGGGTATTCAATCGCAACGATATAAACGAACTGCTCGCCGGTCGGCGTTTGCACCCGCACTTCCGCGTCGAGTGCCTTGCCGATCAGCGCGCGGGCCAGCGGCGAGTCGATGCTGATCAAACCCTGTTTGAGGTCCAGTTCATCGGGGCCGACAATGCGGTAGCGCGACTGCTTGCCGTCCTCGTCTTCGATGGTCACCCAGGCGCCGAAATAGACTTTGTTCGGGTCGCTGGGTTTTTCGCTGACCACCTTGAGCGCTTCCAGGCGTTTGGTGAGAAAACGCACGCGACTGTCGATTTCCCGCAGCATCTTCTTGCCGTAGGTGTACTCGGCGTTTTCCGAACGATCACCTTGCGCCGCCGCTTCACTCACCGCCTGGGTGACCTGCGGGCGACGCACATGCCACAACTCATGGAATTCGGCGCGCATCCGCGCTTCACCCTCGGGGGTGATCAGCGCGGTGCCGGCGGTGCGGGGAGGGCGATAACGGCTCATGGCGACTTCTTGTGATTAAGACCGCGTGAGTCTATCAACCCTCGCGCAACACTGTCAGCGGGCTGGCGTTCAGCGCCCGGCGAGTGCCGAACACACCGGCGCCACCAATCAGCGCGGCGCCAATCAACGGCAGCACCAGCAGCCATGGATGCGGATGCCATGGCAGATCAAAAGCGAAGCGGTACAGCACCAGACTGACCACCTCCGAACCGATCGCCGCGAGCAGACCGCTGACCGCACCCAACAAACCGAATTCGATACGCCGCGCCTTGATCAGCAACTGCCGCTCGGCGCCCAGCGCGCGTAACAGCGCACCCTGGCGGATACGTTCATCCAGCGTCGCTTGCAGGCCGGAGAACAGCACCGCCATCCCCGCAGCCAGAACAAACAACAACACATATTCCACTGCCAGGGTGACCTGGGCGAGGATGCTGCGCAGCTGTTCGAGCAAGGCCTCGACCTGCAGGATGGTCACCGCCGGAAAGGCCCGCGACAACTCGACAATCTGCTGATCATGCCCCGGAGCCAGATAGAAACTGGTCAGGTAAGTCGCCGGCAGATCCTTCAAGGTACCGGGCTGGAAGATCATGAAGAAGTTCGGCTGGAAGTTGTCCCAGTTGATTTCGCGCAGGCTGGTGACCTTCGCTTCGCGATTGACCCCGCCGACACTGAACACCATGTGATCGCCGAGTTTGAGTTTCAGGCTTTCGGCAACCTTGCCTTCCACCGAGACCCCCGGCACGTCGTCGGACGGCTGACCGCTCCACCACGAGCCGGCGGTGAGCTTGTTGCCGGCCGGCAGATCCGCCGCCCAGGTCAGGCTCAGGTCACGCTGAATGGCGCGGTCACCGGCGGACTCCTTGCTGACGATTTGCTGCACCGCCTCGCCATTGATGCTGATCAACCGACCCGGCACCACCGGATACAACGGCGCCGCTTGCGCCGACACCTTGATCAGGTGATCGGCGAAAGCCTGTTTGTCCGCCGGGAGGATATTCAGCGCGAAGTAGTTCGGCGCATTTTTCGGTAGCTGGTTCTGCCAGGTGTCGAGCAGTTCGCCGCGCAGCAGTGCGATCAGCGCCATCGACAACAGGATCAGACCGAACGCCAGCGACTGCCCGGCCGCCGCCAATGGATGCCGCAACAACTGGCCAAGGCCCAGACGCCATGGCAACGAGGCGCGGGCCAGCATGCGGCGCAGGCTTTGCAGCAGCAACAACAGCAGGCCGCCCAGCACCAGCGCGGCGACTACGCCACCGCCAAGCAGGGCGAAGGTCAGCAGCAGGTCGAGGCTCAGACGCCACATGATCAGGCCCAGCGCACCCAGCGCCGCGCCGTAGACCATCCATGTGCTCGAGGGGATCGGCAGCATGTCGCGGCGCAACACCCGCAGCGGCGGCACGCGACCCAGTGCAGCCAAAGGCGGCAAGGCGAAACCCGCCAGCGCCACCAGCCCGGTGCCAATCCCGGCCATCGCCGGAAACAGCCCACCCGGTGGCACGTCACTTGGCAGCAAATCATGCAGCAACGCGAACAGCCCCAGTTGCGCCAGCCAGCCGAGCAGGGCGCCACTGATGGCGGCAATCAGGCCGAGCACGGTCAGTTGCAGGCTGAACAGCACCATGGTTTCCCGGCGCGACAAGCCGAGGCAGCGCAGCAAGGCACTGGCGTCGAAACGCCGACTGGCGAAACGATTGGCCGACAGCGCCACGGCCACGCCAGCCAACAACACCGCGACCAGACTGGCCATATTCAGGTAGCGCTCGGCCTTGCCCAGCGCACCACCAATCTGCCGGTTGCCGTCGCGGGCATCCTGGATTCGCTGATTGGCAGCGAGGCCTGGTTTGATCAATTCACGATAGGTTTCCAGCGTCTGCGGTTCGCCGCGCCACAGTTCGCGATAACTCACCCGGCTGCCGGGTTGCACCACGCCGGTGGCGGTGAGGTCGTCAAGATTGATCAGTACCCGTGGCGTCAGGCTGTAGAAGTTGCCGGCGCGATCCGGCTCATAGGTCAGCACGCGGGTCAGCTTGAGCGTCTTCATGCCGACGTCAATGCTGTCGCCGATCTTCAGATCCAGCGCGGTCAACAGGCGCGCCTCGACCCAGGCTTCACCAGGTTGCGGTTCGCCGCCGACTTCTTCCTGGGCAAAGGGTGCGGGCGCGCTCTTCAGCTCGCCACGCAATGGATAGGCACGGTCGACGGCTTTGATGCTGGATAACTGAATGCCGTTGTCGGTGGCAATGACGCTGGAAAACTCCACCACTTGTGCATGATTGAGGCGCAGTTCGGTGCCGCTGCGGATTTGCTCCTCGCGGGCCGGCGAGCTGCCTTCAAGGACCAGGTCGGCGCCAAGAAACTCGGTAGCGCGCAGCATCATCGCGCCATTGAGGCGGGCGCCGAAATAGCCGATCGCGGTGCTCGCCGCGACGGCCACCACCAACGCAAAGAACAACACGCGCAACTCACCGGCGCGGGCATCGCGCATGAGCTGGCGCAGGGCAAGGCTGAACAGACGCAACAGCGGCAGACGTGCCATCAAGGCTCCAGAGGGGCGACCAGCAGCCCGGCTTCAAGACGGATCAGGCGCCGGCAGCGATGAGCCAGGCGTTCGTCGTGGGTCACCAGCACCAGGGTGGTGCCGCGTTCCTTGTTCAATTCGAACAGCAAGTCGCTGATGCGCTCGCCGGTGTGGCTGTCGAGGTTGCCGGTCGGCTCGTCGGCGAACAGCACGTCCGGTTCGGCAGCGAAGGCGCGGGCGATGGCCACGCGCTGCTGTTCACCGCCGGAGAGCTGGCGCGGCGAGTGGGTCAGGCGCTGGCCGAGGCCGACGCGCTGAAGCAATTGCGTGGCGCGCTCGCGGGCATCTTTGCGGCCGTCGAGTTCGAGCGGCAGCATGACGTTTTCCAGTGCATTGAGACTGTCGAGCAACTGAAATGACTGGAAGACAAACCCGACGTGCTCGGCGCGGATTCGCGCGCGCTGGTCTTCGTCGAGATTGCTCAGGCCCTGGCCGGCGAGAGTGACTTCGCCGCTGCTGGGCAGGTCGAGTCCGGCGAGCAGGCCGAGGAGGGTGGATTTGCCGGAACCGGACGCGCCGACGATGGCCAGGCTGTCGCCCTTGTTCAGTTCTAGGCTGAGTTCGTGCAGGATAGTCAGTTCACCTTCCGCGCTAGGGACCACTTTGCTGAGGTTCTTCGCGGTGAGAATGCTTGCGCCCATGGAGAATCCGATGCGTGTATGGTTTTTGAGTGCTGGCCTGGCCTTGATGTGCATGGCCCAGAACGCAGCGGCGGGTACTGTCCTGATCGTTGGCGATAGTATCAGCGCCGGTTTCGGCCTGGATACCCGTCTGGGGTGGGTGTCGCTGCTCGAGCAGCGCCTCAAACAAGAGGGTTTCGACGATAAAGTGGTCAACGCCTCGATCAGTGGCGACACCAGTGCCGGAGGCCAGGCGCGGCTGCCGGCGCTGCTTGCAGAGCATAAGCCGGAGTTGGTGATCCTCGAGCTGGGTGGCAATGACGGCCTGCGCGGGATGCCGCCAACGCAATTGCAACAAAATCTTGCCTCGATGATCGACAGCTCGCGGCAGAGCGGCGCGAAAGTGCTGCTGCTCGGCATGCAGTTGCCACCCAATTATGGCAAGCGCTACACCGATTCGTTCGCCGAGGTTTACGGCAAGCTCGCCGAAGAGAAAAACATCCCGTTGGTGCCGTTTTTTCTCGAAGGTGTCGGTGGTCATCCGGACCTGATGCAAGCCGACGGTCTGCACCCGGCTGCCGGGGCTCAGGGCAAGTTGCTGGAAAATGTCTGGCCGACGCTAAAACCGCTGTTATGAGGCTTTTCTACAGGCAGGCTTTCGGCTAATGTGGCGCCCCCTAATTTGGAGCCCCCGATGCCGCGTCCTGCCTGGTCCCTGTTTGCCTACCAACTGATCGAGCCTGACGAGCAGCTGGATCTGTTCGCCTGCCAGGAAGTGCGGGTGCATCTGGTGACGCGTCAGCTGGAACTCGGTGGCTCGGCTGATCGCACGCTGTGCGGCACTCTGCTGCCGGCGCAACCGCGCTGGTCGAATGTTGATCGCCGGGTGTTCCAGGATCAGCGCCTGTGCTCGCTGTGCCGGGCGATTCTCGAATCGCAGAAGCGCGGCACCTCGCCGATCTGGCCTGAGCTGCGTTTCGAACTCTGAGCGCTGAAGATCAAAGTGTGGGAGCGAGCCTGCTCGCGAAGGGGTTTTATCAATCGACATTTATGGTCGCTGACACACTGCTTTCGCGAGCAGGCTCGCTCCCACCTTGAACGCACCCTGTCGCCAATAGCGGTGCTACCTCCCCGAATCCCCAAGCCGCGGTGTACAATCGCGCTCTTATACCCTTGATGATCATGCGAAGGATTTTCCGGATGTTGCCGCGCTTTCCTGCCGTCACCCGCTGCCTGTCACTTGCCGCCCTGTGTGTGGCCGGCCCCGTTGCTGCATTGGAGCTTCCCCTGCCACCACCCGGCGAAGACATCGTCGGCCAGGTGCAGGTGATCAAAGCCAAGTACGAAGACACCTTCGCCGATCTGGGTACCACCTACGATCTGGGTTATTCGGAAATGGTTGCGGCCAACCCGGGCATCGATGCCTGGCTGCCGGGCGCCGGTACCGAGATCGTCCTGCCGACGCGCTTCATCCTGCCACCGGGCCCGCGGGAAGGCATCGTCATCAACCTCGCCGAATACCGCCTCTATTACTATCCGAAAGGCCGTGACGTGGTGTACACCTTCCCGCTGGGTATCGGCCGTGAAGGCTGGGGCTCGCCGATCGCGCACACCTCGATCATCGCCAAGACACCGAACCCGACGTGGACGCCTCCGGCTTCGATCAAGGCCGAACACGCCGCTGACGGTGATCCGCTGCCCAATGTGGTGCCGGCCGGTCCTGATAACCCGCTGGGGCCGTTCAAGTTCACCCTCGGCACGCCGGGCTACCTGATCCACGGTTCGAACAAGAAGTTCGGTATCGGCATGCGCACCAGCCACGGCTGCTTCCGCATGTTCAACAACAACGTGCTGGAAATGGCCGGCATGGTCCCGGTCGGCACCTCGGTGCGCATCATCAACGACCCGTACAAGTTCGGTCGCAGTGGCGGCAAGGTCTATCTGGAAGCGCACACGCCGCTCGACGACAAGGGCAATCCGTCGGTAGTCGACAAGCACACCGCGGTGATCAACGCGATGCTCAAGCGTGAAGACATCACCAGCAACCTGCGCATGAACTGGGATGTGGTGCGTGATGTGGTTGCGGCCGAAGACGGCCTGCCGGTAGAGATCGCCGTGCCGAATACCTCGGCGCCAATGGTGAGCAGTGCACCGATCGACCTGCAGCAATAAGAGCTGATCGAAACCCGCCGATGCGAGCAGCGTCGGCGGGTTTTTTATTGCCCGGGGAAAAGCACCGGGCACAAAAAAGCCGACCCGGAAAACCGGATCGGCTCGATAACAATCCCGAGGGATTATTACTTGCGGCTAGCTTTTTCCAGCATGCGCAGAGCACGCTCGTTAGCTTCGTCAGCAGTCTGTTGTGCTTTTTGAGCAGCAGCCAGAGCTTCATCAGCTTTACGGTAAGCTTCGTCTGCACGAGCCTGGGAGCGAGCAGCTGCGTCTTCAGTAGCGGTCAGACGTGCTTCGGTTTCTTTCGATGCGCTGCTGCAACCGGTAGCCAGAACTGCGGCCAGAGCCAGAGCAGAGAATTTCAGAACGTTGTTCATCGTGTTCCCCTTCAAGGACTTTCAAATTAAGTGGCTGTCTCCTCACGATTGAGGAAATAGCCGGCGTACATACTACCCATTACTTGTAGTAAGTAAACTGACGTAGCGCAAGAAGCAAAAAAAATTGTAGGCGTTGATTCTTTTTCGAGCAACTTTTAACTGCGCTGTATAAAAAATATCCAGCTGCAAGCCCCGGCGTGAGCGACTCAAACGGGAAAAGTTCCCGCGCTCGCGCGCTGTTTTTGCGACTACGGCTAAAGTCTTTCTAAATGAATTCGTCCACACTTTTGTTCAGGTTCTGCGAAGCGCTTCGCGTATCTTTGTTGATGTACAGGTGACTTTAAAAAAGGTCGCACGTCTTAAGTCTCAACATTCCGGCAATGTTCAGGCAAACGGCACGCAAAGATTGTCTTGCGGCCGAACCTGCGAGCATCGATGCCAATGCACGCAAACCATCCGATGACGAGCGTACCTTGAGCATTTTCGCCATTGGTGCCTACTATTCAGCAGGTGTCAGATTGCGCGAGATCGGTGTGGCTCTTCTCAGTGTCCATCAGGCACGGGGTGGCGTAGATGTTCCTTCGCCGGAAAAACATCGGTAAGGTAGGGGTCACAATTCAAGACCCGCGAGGAGTAGTGATGAGCGAGGCGTTGTCCATCCACCATGACCAGGCTGGTCATCAATTCGAGACCACTGTGGACGGTCATCGTGCTTACCTGACCTACATGGATCTGGGCAAGCAGACCCTGGATATCTACCGCACCTTCGTGCCCAATGCCCTGCGCGGCCGTGGCATTGCCGCAGCGCTGACCGAACGCGCGCTGCAATACGCCGAAGAAATGGGCTACACGGTGATCCCGTCATGCTCGTACGTCGAGCGCTACATGGAACGCCATCAGCGCCGCGCCGCGAAGATCTGAATCGCACACACAAAAACGCCGGACAATGTCCGGCGTTTTTTTATGCGCGTAAAACGCAGCTTACGTGCGCTGGCGCTTCGGCAATACGTCCTTGAGCTTGGCGTGCATGCTACGCAAGGTGTTTTCGGTAGCAGACCAATCGATGCAGGCATCGGTGATCGACACGCCGTATTGCAGGTCGGCGAGGTCTTTCGGGATTGCCTGGCAGCCCCAGTTCAAATGGCTCTCAACCATCAGGCCGATGATCGACTGGTTGCCTTCGAGGATCTGGTTGGCGACGTTTTCCATCACCAGCGGTTGCAGGGCCGGGTCCTTGTTGGAGTTGGCGTGGCTGCAATCGACCATGATGTTCGGTTTGATCTTCGCCTTGTTCAGCGCCTGCTCGCAGAGCGCAACGCTGACCGAATCATAGTTCGGCTTGCCATTACCGCCACGCAGCACCACGTGACCGTAGGCGTTGCCTTTGGTGGTGACGATCGACACGCCACCTTCCTGGTTGATGCCGAGGAAACGGTGCGGGCTGGACACCGACTGCAAGGCGTTGATCGCCACGGTCAGGCCGCCGTCGGTGCCGTTCTTGAAGCCGACGGCCGAGGACAGGCCGGAAGCCATTTCGCGGTGAGTCTGCGATTCGGTGGTACGCGCGCCGATGGCCGACCAGCTGATCAGATCCTGCAGATACTGCGGGGAGATCGGGTCGAGGGCTTCGGTCGCGGTCGGCAGGCCTTTCTCGGCCAGGTCGAGCAGCAACTGACGACCGATGTGCAGACCGTCCTGGATCTTGAACGAGTCGTCCAGATACGGATCGTTGATCAGACCTTTCCAGCCGACGGTGGTACGCGGCTTCTCGAAATACACACGCATGACCAGATACAGGGTGTCGGAGACTTCCTCGGCGAGCACCTTGAGGCGATCGGCGTATTCGTGGGCCGCCTTGATGTCGTGAATCGAGCACGGGCCGATCACGACGAACAGACGGTGGTCGGTGCCATCGAGAATGTTGCGAATGACTTCGCGGCCCTTGGTGACGGTGCGCAGGGCGGCGTCGCTCAGGGGGATATCACGCTTGAGCTGATCGGGAGTGATCAGGGTCTCGTTAGAGGCGACGTTTAGGTCGTTGATCGGTAAATCAGCCATCGTTTACTCGTCAGGTCACGGGTGCCGGCCGCCAGCGATCCCCGCGCGGCGGAGCACAGCAGATTTAGCGCGTCGGGGGAGCCGAACCTTAGCGCGTCGGAGGCGGCTCGACAATGGGCAAACCGTGCTTTAGTCCAGCGCTGGCTGCGCGAAAGCCTTGCGCAAGTTGTCGTGGGAGAACTCTTCGGCGTGCTCCTCGACCCATTGCAGGGCCAGCGCCTGACTATCCTGCAGGTCGTCGTGGCTGTCCTGCATGCGCGAATAGCGTTCGATCTGACACACCTGCTCACCCATTCGCGCGCTGAACAGGGTCTGTTCGTCAGTGAAGGCGATGCCCACCAGATAGCCTTTTTTACGGCGCAGACACCAGGCCACGTAGCCCGGGCAACAGAAGTCGGCATTCAGCGTCGGCATGCGTACTTGCAGTGCAGTGCCGTGGCGCCAGGCGCGGTGGTAATTGCAAGCGATGCCGCCGAGGCTGATAGTGTGCAGCTGTTGTCTGGAAATGCATTCAGGCTTGAGTAACGTCAATTCAACCGGCACTTCGTCCGGATGAGGAATGAAACGTCCCATGAGCACAGACTCCCTGTGTCGGCCATCTGACATTGTTTCCCCCAGTATAGTGGTCGAATCCGAGCTGACCGACTTCGACGCCGACCAGCGGCTGCTGGCGATGCGCGGGGTTTCTCTGGTGATCTTCACCAGCGTCGGCTGCGCCAGTTGTCGTTATGCCCGCGAGGTGTTGCCGGGATTGCCGCTGGCTATCGATCGGCTGTGCTGGATTGACGCCGGCGACAATGGCGGGCTGGTCGAGCGTTATCAGGTGTTTCATTTGCCGGCGCTGTTTGTGGTGCGCGACGGCGAGTTCTTTGGCGCAGTGCACACACGTCTGACGGTTGATCAACTCAACCAGGCGGTGGCGCAATCGCTGAGTCGAATTGCAGAGGAGTTGCCATGAGCGAGACAGTCAGCAAACCGGTGGTGGGGATTATCGGCACCGGTGCAATCGGCGGGTTCTACGGGGTGATGCTGGCGCGTGCCGGTTTCGACGTGCACTTTTTGTTGCGCAGCGAATTCTCGGCGGTGGCTGAGCGCGGTTTGCAGATCAACAGTGCGGTGCACGGGCCGTTGACGCTGCATCCGGCCAATGCCTATTCCGCTGCCGAAGACATGCCACCCTGTGACTGGCTGCTGGTCGGCACCAAGACCACCAGCAACGCCGGGCTGGCCCCGGCGATCATTCAGGCCGCCAAGCCTGACGCCAAGGTGCTGTTGCTGCAGAACGGTCTGGATGTCGAAGACAGCCTGCGGCCACTGTTGCCGGATTCACTGCATCTGCTCGGTGGTCTGTGCCTGATCTGCGTGCACCGCGAGGGGCCGGGGCAGATTACCCATCAGGCCCTTGGCGCGGTGAATGTCGGTTATCACAGCGGCTCGGCCATTGATGAAGTAGCGCGCATGGCGATCGTCGAGGAGGGCGCCGGGCTGTTCCGCGCCGCCGGCATCGACTCGCAGGCGATGGCCAACCTGCATCAGGCGCGCTGGCAGAAGCTGGTGTGGAATATTCCCTATAACGGACTCTCAGTACTACTCGGCGCGGGAACGCAAGCGCTGATGGCCGATGCCGACAGCCGCCTGTCGATTCAGGCGTTAATGGCCGAAGTGGTGCTGGGCGCCAAGGCCTGTGGATACGAGATCCCGCCCGGCTATGCCGAGTACCTGTTCACCATGACCGAGAAAATGCCCGATTACTGGCCGAGCATGTACCACGACTTTGCACACAAACGCCCGCTGGAGCTGGAGGCGATTTACGCTCGGCCACTGGCGGCGGCGAACGCGGCGGGCTGCGAGTTGCCGCGCATCGAGGCGTTGTATCGCCATTTGGGTTTTATCGACCGACGCAATACCTGAGTCGGTTGTTCTGGGGGAAGGCATGGCCAATAACATCGATGACAAACTGGTGCTGGCGATTTCCTCGCGCGCCTTGTTCGACCTGAGCGAAAGCCACAAGGTCTACCTGTCGAGCGGCGTCGAAGCCTATCGGCAATATCAGATCGAGCACGAAGACGAAATCCTCGCGCCGGGCGATGCGTTCCCGCTGGTGGAAAAACTCCTGAGCCTGAACAGCCGCCTCGGTCGCGCGCGGGTCGAGGTGATTCTGGTTTCCCGTAACAGCGCCGACACCGGGCTGCGCGTGTTCAATTCGATTCATCATTACGGCCTGGCGATTTCTCGTGCGGCGTTCGTCGGTGGGCGCAGTCCGTACCCTTATCTGAAAGCGTTTGGCTGCGACCTGTTTCTCTCGACTCACGCCGAAGACGTGCGTGCCGCGCTGGACGCCGGGTTCGCCGCCGCCACGATTCTGTCCGGTGGCGCGAGCCGTGCGGCCAGTGATGAATTGCGTATCGCCTTCGACGGTGACGCGGTGATCTTCTCGGACGAGTCCGAGCGCGTTTATCAGTCCGGCGGCCTGGAAGCGTTTCAGGCCAAGGAACGCGAATCGGCACGCGAGCCTTTGCGCGGTGGGCCGTTCAAGGGCTTTCTGGCAGCGCTCAATCTGTTGCAGCGCGAGTTTCCCGATGACGATTGCCCGATCCGCACGGCGCTGGTGACCGCGCGTTCGGCGCCGGCCCATGAGCGGGTGATTCGCACCTTGCGGGAATGGGATATCCGTCTCGATGAGTCGCTGTTTCTCGGTGGCCTGACCAAATCGGCGTTCCTCGAAGCCTTCGCCGCTGACGTGTTCTTCGATGACCAGACCGGTCATTGCGAGCTGGCTCGCGAAGTGGTCGCCACCGGCCACGTGCCCCATGGCATCAGCAACGAACAGTCGATCTAGAGCCTTTTCATTCAGGACGTTGCGTCGCACGTCGTACTCGCCAAGGCACTGCTAAGCTGAATCAATCTCCGCCATCGTTGGCTCGCGAGGAGGTCCCATGATTCGCTCAATGCTGTATGCCACCGACCTCGGTCTGTACGCACCGTTCGTGATGCAGCATGCCCTGGCCTTGGCGCGCACCTTCAATGCCGATCTGTATGTAGTGCACGCGGTGGAACCCATGGGCCTGTTTGCCGAGTCAGTGCTGCAAAGCTATCTCGACGAACAGGCATTGAACGAATTCCATAGTCAGGGTCTGAAAACAGTCATTGCCAATATCGAACAACGGGTGCTCGACAGCTTTCGTGAAGAACTGGGGGACGACGGCGAACAGGATCTGCAGCGCATACGCGCGGTGCGCGTGCTGCAGGGTGATCCGTCGCAGGTGATTCTCGACCAGGTGCACAAGCTCTCGGTCGATCTGCTGATCGTCGGCAGTCACAGCCATGGCGTCGGCGCGGAAACGCCGTTGGGGCGCACGGCGGCGCGGGTTCTGCAGTTGGCCAAGGTGCCGGTCTATCTGGTGCCGCTGATGGAGCGCCGGCGGCGGGACGATCGTTGAAGCAGGAATAATGGCGTTTTGATAAAAAAGTTCTAGATTTATTCTTCGAACCATTAATATAGTTATATACCGTCGCTGATGCCCGTGGCGTCTACCTGCTTTGAGGGATTGATATGAAGCTTCAACAACTGCGCTACATCTGGGAAGTGGCGCACCACGACCTCAACGTTTCCGCTACCGCTCAAAGCCTGTACACCTCGCAACCGGGCATCAGTAAGCAGATCCGCCTGCTGGAAGACGAGCTGGGCGTCGAAGTCTTCGCCCGCAGCGGCAAGCACCTGACCCGCGTCACCCCGGCCGGCGAGCGCATCATCACCACCGCCGGCGAGATTCTGCGCAAAGTCGAAAGCATCAAGCAGATTGCCCAGGAATTCTCCAACGAGAAAAAGGGCACCCTGTCGATCGCCACCACCCACACCCAGGCGCGTTATGCGCTGCCGCCGGTGATCAGCAATTTCATCAAGCAATACCCGGACGTGGCCCTGCACATGCATCAGGGCTCGCCGATGCAGATCGCCGAGATGGCCGCTGACGGCACCGTCGATTTCGCCATTGCCACTGAAGCGCTGGAGCTGTTCGGTGATCTGGTGATGATGCCGTGCTATCGCTGGAACCGCTGCGTGGTCGTACCCCACGGCCACCCGCTGACCAAGCTGCCGAAGCTGACCCTTGAAGCGCTGGCCGAATATCCGATTGTTACTTACGTGTTCGGTTTCACCGGCCGTTCCAAGCTCGATGAAGCCTTCAGCCATCGTGGCCTGACGCCGAAAGTGGTGTTCACCGCTGCTGACGCCGACGTGATCAAAACCTACGTGCGTCTGGGGCTGGGCGTAGGCATCGTGGCTAAAATGGCCGTCGATACCAAACTCGATAACGACCTGGTAGTGCTGGATGCCAGCGAGCTGTTCGAATCGAGCATCACCAAGATCGGTTTCCGTCGCGGCACTTTCCTGCGTGGCTTCATGTGCGACTTCATCGAGAAATTCGCCCCGCACCTGACCCGCGAAGTCATGGCCAAGGCCATTCAGTGCCACAACAAGCAAGAGCTGGAAGAACTGTTCGACGGCGTCGAACTGCCCGTTCACTAAGCACCCGCTTCAGAGCACCTCGGTGACAGCAAATTGTTGCCGGGTGCCCGCCACCAGAATCTCCACCTCATCGCCCGCGAACTTGCCCAGCAGACTTTTGCCCAGCGGCGAGCGTGGGGTGATGACGGTGATCGGCTGACCCACCACGTCGACTTTCAGCCCCGCCGCATCCGGCGCCAGAAACAGCCATTGCTCGCGACCCTTTTCGTCCTCCAGACCGAGCAGGGCGCCGACTTCGATGCCGCGATTTTCATCGTAGGCACGCAAGGTCAGGTTCTGGCACAGCGCCAGGGACTGACGGATTTCCTCAACCCGCTTCGCCTGACCCGCCGCCAGATACGACGCCTCCAGCCCCAGCGTGTCGTATTTGTTTTCGGCGATGTTTTCTTCGTGGGTCGCGGTTTCGTAGGCGGTTTGCGCGGCGCGTTCGGCGATGTCGAGGTCGATGCGCAGCTTGTCGAGAATCAATTGGTGGACGCTGTGTTTGTTCATGATCAATCGCAGAATTGCAAAACGTTGGCGCGGCTCTTTTCCGTCGGCGCGGTCTGGTCCTGCTGCAGCCAGAACTGGCATTTCGGGTTCGACGCATTGCGCGAATTGGCGCGCGCCTGATCCAGTCGGGCCTGCTGTTCATTCTTGCGCAGGTTTTCTTCGTACTGTTGGAACAGCGGCGTTGGCGGCGGTGCGACGTCCGGCTGGGGCTCGACGGCAACTGGCGGATTGGCCAATTGCTGCACCGCTTGAGCCACCGGGGCCAATTGCTCGGCAAAGATGAAGCGCGAAAACAGCCAGCAGGTCAGCGCAATCGCCAGGAACCCCAGCCACAGGCCCAGCGCAATGCTGCCGGTCAGATGCAGCGCGCTAAGCTGAACAGGCAAGGGACGACGCGGATTCGGACGGTAGGGCATGGCGGCCTCCTGGCGGATGGTTGCGGGCAAGTGGCGATTGTCGCACGAAGATTAATCGCCGTCGGCTCTTCTGCGCGAGCGCATTTATGCGGAGAATCGAGGTCTTTTGCCAACGGGAGAACGGCATGCCTGAAGCGAAACCCCGCTGGGACATTTTCTGCACCGTGGTCGATAACTTCGGTGACATCGGCGTGACCTGGCGCCTGGCCCGGCAACTGGTGGCCGAACATGCCTTGCCGGTGCGCCTGTGGGTGGATGATCTGCGCGCGTTCGAGCGCCTCTGTCCTGAGATCGATGTCGATGTTGTGCAGCAATGGCAGCAGGGCGTCGAGGTGCGTCAGTGGCCGAGCGAATGGCTGCACGCCGAGGCAGCCGACGTAGTCATCGCCGCCTTCGCCTGTCAGTTGCCCACTGATTACATGGACAGTATGGCTGCGCGTGAAACGCCGCCGCTGTGGCTCAACCTCGATTATCTCAGCGCCGAAGACTGGGTCACCGGCTGCCATGGCTTGCCGTCGGTGAAATACAAATCGGTGCAGAAGTTCTTCTTCTTTCCGGGCTTCAAGCCGGGCACCGGTGGCCTGCTGCGCGAATGCGGACTGCTCGAACAGCGTCGGCAGTTTCAGCAGGATCGGCCGGCCCAGCGACATTTCCTGCAAGCCTTGGGTATCGATCCTGCTCCGGACGCGCAACTGATCTCGCTGTTTGCTTATGAAAACCCCGGGTTGGCCAGTTGGCTGGATGTGCTGGCGGCCGATGCACGGCCGACTCACCTGCTGGTGCCGGAAGGGCGGATTCTCGGCGATGTGGCGCGCTGGCTGGGCGTGGAAACCTTGATGGTCGGTGCGATTCATGTGCGCGAGTCCCTGACCATGCAAGTTCTGCCGTTCGTCCGTCAGGATCAATACGACCATCTGCTCTGGTGCTGCGATTTCAACGCGGTGCGCGGTGAAGATTCATTCGTGCGCGCGCAATGGGCGGGGCGGCCGATGCTCTGGCACATCTATCAGCAGGACGATGACATCCATCTGGACAAGCTCGACGCTTTCCTCGCGCTCTACACTCACGGCCTTTCGCCCGCTGCGGCGCAGGCGATGAACGGTCTGTGGCGAGCGTGGAGCGCCGGGCAACCGATCGGTGAGCACTGGCTGGCGGCGCGAAATCATTGGCCGGAACTCGAGAAAAACGCCGAGGCATGGTGTCTGGAACAGGCCTTGCAAGCGGATCTTGCCACGGCGCTGGTACAGTTTTATGTAAATTGGATATGATACGCGGCCTAGATTTTTGTAAATCCCATCCAAATTCGGATATTCGCAATGAAAACTGGTAAAGAACTCAAACCCGGTACCGTGATCCGTATCGACAACGATCCTTGGCTGGTTCAGAAAGCTGAATTCACCAAGTCGGGCCGTAACAGCGCGATCATGAAGACCAAGCTGAAGAACCTGCTGACCGGTTACAAGACCGAAACCGTTTACGGTGCGGACGACAAACTGGACGACGTGATCCTGGATCGTAAAGAAGCCACCCTGTCGTTCATCAGCGGTGACACTTACACGTTCATGGACACCACTGACTACACCATGTACGAGCTGAACGCCGAAGACATCGAAAGCGTTCTGCCTTTCGTTGAAGAAGGCATGACCGACGTTTGCGAAGCCGTGTTCTTCGAAGAGCGTCTGGTTTCCGTAGAGCTGCCGACCACCATCGTGCGTCAGGTTGACTACACCGAAGGCTCCGCTCGCGGTGACACTTCCGGCAAGGTGATGAAGCCTGCCAAACTGAAGAACGGTACCGAGCTGTCGGTTGCCGACTTCATCGAAATCGGCGACATGATCGAGATCGATACCCGCGAAGGCGGTTCCTACAAAGGCCGTGCGAAATAAGCACTGCTTTTTGCGGAAAGAAAAAACCCGACCATTGAGTCGGGTTTTTTTGTGCCTGCGCTTTGAGTTTCACACCTGTCCCATGTGGGAGCGAGCCTGCTCGCGAATGCGGTGTGTCATTCAATGAAGCGCTGTCTGACGGGACGCTTTCGCGAGCAGGCTCGCTCCCACAATGGGACTGTGGTTACTTCAAGTGTTGCTTCAGTTCTTCAGACGCCTGCAACATCGCCGAGCGCACCGCCGGTACCTGGCTGACCACGTTGAGCAAACCGTAATCGTGAATCATGCCGTTGTAGCGCACCGACGTTACCGAAACTCCGGCTTCATCGAGTTTGCGCGCATAGGCTTCACCTTCATCGCGCAGCACGTCGGCGCTGGCAGTCTGCACCAGTGCAGGTGGCAGACCTTTGAGCTGCGCGGTGGTGGCGCGCAGCGGTGAAGCGTAGATCTCGTTGCGCTGTTTGGCGTCGGTGGTGTAGTTGTCCCAGAACCACTTCATCATGTTGCGGGTGAGGAAGTGTCCTTCGGCGTACTGGTTGTACGAACCGGTGTCGAAGTTGGCATCGGTCACCGGCCACAGCAGTACCTGGAATTTGATCGCCGGGGTGCCCTTGTCCTTGGCCATCAGCGCAACCACTGCGGCCATGTTGCCGCCGACGCTGTTGCCGGCCACGGCCAGGCGCTTGCCGTCGACATTGATCTCTTTACCGTGTTCCGCCACCCATTTGGTCGCAGCGTAGGCCTGGTTGATCGCCACCGGGTAATGCGCTTCCGGCGAAGGGGTGTAATTGACGAACACCGCCGCCGCACCCGAACCGACCACGAGATCGCGCACCAGACGTTCGTGAGTCGGGAAGTCCCCCAGCACCCAGCCGCCGCCGTGGAAGAACATGAACACCGGCAGCTCACCCTTGACCCCGGCCGGCCGGACGATGGTCAGGCTCAGCGGTTGACCATCGACCTGGATGGTCTTCTCGCTGACATCGGCTTTGGGTAGCGTCAACTTGACCCCGGACTGCGCGCCGACCAGCACGGCGCGGGCATCCTTGGGCGACAGCTGCTCGATCGGCTTGCCGCTGCCTGAGTTCAGCGCATCGAGAAATGCCTGGGTGTTGTGTTCGACATCACCGGCGAAAGCGCTGTGTACCGACAGGGCGAGAAGGGTGCCGGTCAAGACTTTGCTGAAAGTGTTCATGTTCAATTTCCTTGTTCGGGCCGGAGACTTGAGTGATTACACGGTTACGTGCAGACGCACATCGACGTTGCCACGGGTGGCGTTGGAGTACGGGCAGACTTGGTGAGCGGCGTCGACCAGCGACTGCGCATCGGCTTGTTCCAGGCCCGGCAGGCTGATGTGCAAATCGATGTCCAGACCGAAACCGCCAGGGATCTGGCCGATGCCGACATGGGCGGTGATCGACGCGTCGTCGGGAATCTTGCGCTTGGTCTGGCTGGCGACGAATTTCAGTGCGCCGATGAAGCAGGCCGAGTAACCGGCAGCAAACAGTTGCTCAGGGTTGGTCGCCGCACCGCCAGCACCGCCAAGTTCTTTCGGAGTGGCCAGTTTGACGTCCAGTACGTTGTCGCTGGAGATCGCACGACCGTCACGGCCGCCAGTGGAAGTTGCGATTGCGGTGTAGAGAGTTTGCATGGTGTGAGCCTCATGGGTTGTGGTTTTGTGCGCTAATTGTTTGCGCGCTAAGTAGGTGTGAAGAGAATGTATAGCGCTAATGTTTAGTGCGCAATATAAATTTTCGAAAAGGAGCGCGTTTTGCTTGAGGGCGACCGATGGAAGGGGAATGTAAGGCTTGATCTAGAGCGCTTGGCGAGGAAATTTAGGCGTGGAAAATATTTTTTGTTGGCGTTGAAAATTAGTGTGGGAGCGGGCTTGCCCGCGAAGACGGAGTGTCAGTCAAAATGATGTCGGCTGACAGGTCGCCATCGCGGGCAAGCCCGCTCCCACAGGGCCAGTGTTGTGCTCGGAAATGAGGATCAGGTCAGGCTGTCTTGCAGATGTCCGCGCAGCGCTTGCAGCTCGGCCTGCAATTTCTGCAGACGTTCAAGGGTGAAGCCACTGGCGCCGAGAATGCACTGTGGCACGGTCTGCGCCTTGTCGCGCAAGGCGCGGCCCGCTGCGGTCAGTTCGACAATCACCACCCGCTCATCTTCGCGACTGCGGGTGCGGCTGAGCAGGCCTTCGGCTTCCAGGCGTTTGAGCAATGGCGTCAGCGATCCCGGATCGGTCAGCAGGCGTGCGCTGATTTCTCCGACAGTCAGACCGTCCTTCTCCCACAGCACCATCATCGCCAGATATTGCGGATAGGTCAGGCCCAGCGCCTGCAACAGCGGCTTGTAGACCTTGGTCATCATCAGCGAGGTCGAGTGCAGGGCGAAGCACGCCTGATTGTCGAGCAGCAGGTCGTCGCAATTGTCGCGTTCGGAAGTCATGTCAAAGCCTTGATCGTTGATCGTTTTTTAATCTAGCGCTCGAATCTTTAAGGCGCCAGATAAATATGTCCGGCGTCAGTGCCGGGCGAATTGCCGTTGCAACGCCAGATCCCACGGCGGCACCGGACTGAAGCGGGTTTTCAGATATTCCAGCAATAACCGACTGCGCGAATGGACCTGCTGTTCCATGCGCAGCGCGTAAATGCCGGTGGACTCCGGCGGCGGCAGGCCATTTTCGCAGAACAGTGGCACCAGTTCGCCACGCAGCAGGTATTCGCTGGCCAGCCAGGTCGGCAAGTGTGCGACGCCCAGACCCGCCGCCGCGCCACACGCCAGAGCTTCGGCATTGTTGGCGCTCAGACGTACGCGCGATGGCCGGTGCAATTGCATTTGCCCGTCCACTTCGAATTTCCAGGCAAACGGCGGCGCAAGGCCTTCCCAGTCGAGCCCGTCGTGTTCACTCAACTGCGCCGGATGCTCGGGCACACCACGCTGCTTGAGATAGTCAGGGCTGGCACAGGCGACGCGGACCATGCTCGCCAATGGCGTGGCGACCAGGCGCGAGTCAGCCAACTGGCCGGTACGCAGCACCAGATCGACCTTGCCCAGGCTGCTGCCGGCCATGTCGCTGAAGCTGTCGATCAGGTGCATCTGCACATCCAGTCCCGGATACAGCAGGAGAAAATCGGCAATCACCGGCGCCAGATGCCGGCGCCCGAAGGCTGCTGGCGCATCGATGCGGATCAGGCCTTCCGGTGCGCTGCTCAACGACACCGCTTCGGCACGCGCCAGTTGCAACTCGGCGATGATCCGTCGCGCCCGCTCAGCAAAGGCCAGGCCGGCCGAAGTCGGCAGCACGGCGTGGGTGCTGCGCACGAACAGCTGACTGCCGACGGCACTTTCCAGACTGTCGATGCGCCGCGCCACGGCGGATGGGGTCAGCGGATGGCGGCGCGAAGCGGCAGAAAAGCTGCCACTTTCCAGCACATCGAGAAACAAGCCGAGCTGATCGGTCAATTGGTTGGGATTCATGGAAACCACGCTTGTGCAAAATCGGCATAGCCATTGTGCGTTGCTATGCGTTTCCCCGCTAGGCGCGAGTGCGTAGCATTGGCCGCCTGTCGTTAGAGGATTACCGTTGTGATGGATTTTCTGTTGTACCTGCTGTTCGGCGCTGCTCTTGGCACATTGGGCGGGATCTTTGGCATTGGCGGTGGCTTGATTGCGATCCCGTTGCTTGGCGTGTGGTTTGGGCTTGATCAGCAGATCGCCCAAGGCACGGCGCTGGTGATGGTGGTACCGAACGTGATGCTGGCGCTGTGGCGTTATCACCAGCGCAATCGCATCGAATTGCGCCATGCGCTGCCGCTGGCGGTGATGGGTTTCTGCTTTGCCTGGCTCGGCTCGATCTGGGCGGTGGGCATCGACGCGCAGACCATGCGCATCGGCTTTGTTGCCTTTCTGGTGGCGCTGTCGGCCTACAATCTATTGAAAATGTTCGGCCCACGACCAGCGCCGACTGCCGAGATGCGCCATTCGTGGCCGTGGCTGGGCGTGCTCGGCGCCGCCTCGGGGACCATGGGCGGCTTGTTCGGCGTCGGCGGCGCGGTGGTGGCCACACCAGTGTTGACCAGCCTGTTCGGCACCAGCCAAGTGGTTGCTCAGGGCTTGTCGCTGGCGCTGGCCCTGCCGAGCACTGGTGTAACCCTGGTGACCTACGCCGTGCACCATGAAGTCGACTGGATGATCGGTCTGCCTCTGGCGGTCGGTGGTCTGCTCAGCATCAGTTGGGGCGTGAAAGTTGCCCACGCCATGCCGGAAAAAATTCTGCGTGGGCTGTTTTGCGGCTTCCTCGTGCTGTGTGCGGTGATGCTCGCGTTTAAAGTTTGAAGCCCTCGACAATGTGCTCGGCCAGGCACTCGGTGATCGGCGACGGGTTGTTAAGATTGCGGATCAGCATGATGCTCGCCTCGGGCAGCAGCGGCAGGTCTTCGGCGGCGCCAAGGATGCGCATGTCCGGGGTGATCAGGCTTTCCAGTTGCGCGGTGATCGCCAGCCCCGCGCTGACGACCGCCATCAGCGCCGACAGGCTGCTGCTGTTGTAGGCGATGCGGTAATCGCGGCCCATCGCGTCCAGCGCATTGCACGCCCACAGGCGGCAGAAACAATCACTGTTGAACATCGCCAGGGGCAGCGGCGTCTGTTCGTGGGCGCTGAAGTTCTGCGCCTCGGCCCAGACAAAGCGCTCCTTGCGCAGCAACTGGCCAATCTCGTTGCCCGGCTCACGGGTGACGATCGACAAGTCCAGATCAGTGCGCTGCAACAGTTGTTTGGTCGATTCGCAATGCACTTCGATCTGGATCAGCGGATAGAACTGCGCGAACCGCGAGAGGATTCCCGGCAGAAAACGCATCACGTAATCATCCGGCGTACCGATGCGCACGGTGCCGACCATGTGCGGCTCGCGCAGGGTGTTGAACACCTCACTGTGCAGTTTGAGGATGCGCCGTGCATAACCGAGCAGCACCTGGCCTTCGGCCGTCAAGCGCACCTGGCGCCCATCACGCTCGAACAGCTGGCGCTGCAACACGTCTTCTTCCAAGCGTTTCATCTGCATGCTCACCGCCGACTGGGTGCGGTTGACCATCTCGCCAGCACGGGTGAAACCGCCCTGATCGGCAATCGCGACAAAGGTGCGCAGGACATCGGTATCGATACTGGGGTAGGCGGACAATTGATGAATCTCCGTGATGCATGCCATCAGAAACATTCGTTGGATTGATCTTAGCGCCGGCGCGAGACTTGAGCCATCCACAAAAGGAGGCAAGACGATGAAAGGTCAAAGAGAGTATGCAAGCCAAGAACAGCTGTCCGGCCACGGCCATATCGTGTCCGATCTGCTGCACAAATTCAGCCGCTGGTATGAGCTGCATCGTGAACGGGAAATGCTCGCCGGGCTCAGCGACGAAGCGCTGAAGGACATCGGCATCAGCCGCGCCGATGTGGAGCATGAAACCGTGCGGCCGTTCTGGGACGACCCGATGCATAAATGATGAGGCTATCGCTACACAAACCCCTTTCAGGTGAGGTAGGTTGCGAGCAGACATGGAGGAATAAATGCCCGCGACAGTGTCCTTTTCCCTCAAACAGGCACGACGTCTGGCGCTGGCTGCCCAAGGGTTCAACGGGCGTCAGCCGCCGAACGTCAGTGCCAGTCATCTGAACCGGCTGATCGAACGGCTGGGCCTGCTGCAAATCGATTCCGTCAATGCCGTGGTGCGCTCGCACTACCTGCCGCTGTTTTCCCGTCTCGGTTGCTATCCATCTGACTTGCTCGACCAGGCTGCCTGGAGTTCGGGCCGTCGGCGCACGCTGTTCGAATACTGGGGCCATGAAGCGTCGTTGCTGCCGCTGTCGATGTACCCGTTGCTGGGCTGGCGCATGCAACGGGCCAAGCGTGGCGAAGACATCTATCAGCAATTGGCGAGGTTTGGTCGCGAACAACAGGAAACCATTCGCCGCGTGCTGACTGCGGTTGAGGAGGGGGGCGCGCTGGGGGCCGGCAGTCTGTCGACCCGCGAAGACAAGGCCGGGCCATGGTGGGACTGGAGTGCCGAGAAACATGCGCTGGAATGGTTGTTCGCCGCCGGTGAAGTCACAGTGGCGGGGCGACGCGGTTTCGAGCGCTTGTACGATTTGCCCGAGCGAGTGATTCCGGCAGCGATTCTGCAGCAGCCCCAACCGGGTGAGGCCGAGGCGCAACGCAGTTTACTGTTGCATGCGGCGCAAGCGTTGGGCGTTGGTACGGAAAGAGACCTGCGTGATTACTTTCGCCTGAGCCCTGCGGATGCGCGGCCGCGTCTGGCTGAACTGGTTGAGGCGGGGCAATTGCAGATGTGCGAAGTCGCCGACTGGCGGCAGATCGCCTATTGCCTGCCGGAGCCCAAAGTGCCGCGCAAGGTCATTGCCAGTGCGCTGCTGTCGCCGTTCGACTCGCTGATCTGGGAGCGCAGCCGCACCGAGCGCCTGTTTGATTTCCGCTATCGCCTGGAAATCTACACACCGCAGCCCAAGCGCGTGTATGGCTATTACGTGCTGCCGTTTTTGCACAACGAGCGGATCGCCGCGCGGGTTGATCTGCGTGCCGAACGGGCGGCAGGGCAGTTGGCGGTGCATGCGGTGCATGAGGAAGAATCGGGACTGGACGAGGAGGGCATGCTGGCGCTGGCGCTGAATTTGCGGCGGATGGCGGGTTGGTTGGGGCTTGAGCGGGTGCAGTTGAATTGTCAGCGCGAGAGTGCGGGCCGGTTGCGGGGAGCATTGGCGCAGATGGAGGGGGCCTGAGCTGGCGCCTTCGCGAGCAGGCTCGCTCCCACAGGGAAACGCATTGCAAATGTGGGAGCGAGCCTGCTCGCGAAGGGAGGCGACGCGGTCTAACGGCGGACTTGCTTCAGGGTCTCGGCAATCAAAAACGCCAATTCCAGCGACTGATCGGCATTCATCCGTGGATCGCAGTGGGTGTGATAACGGTCGGACAAGCCATCCTCGGTAATCGGTCGGGCGCCGCCGATGCACTCGGTGACATTCTGCCCGGTCATCTCGATGTGAATGCCGCCGGCATAACTGCCTTCCGCTTCGTGCACCTGGAAAAACTGCTTCACCTCGCCAAGGATCTGCGCGAAGTCACGGGTCTTGTAGCCGCTGCTGGCCTTGATGGTGTTGCCGTGCATCGGGTCGGAGCTCCACAGCACTTGCTTGCCTTCGCGCTGGACCGCGCGGATCAGTGCCGGCAGATGATCGCCGACCTTGTTCGCACCCATCCGCGCGATCAGGTTCAAGCGGCCCGGATCGTTGTCCGGGTTGAGCACGTCAATCAGGTGGATCAGGTCATCAGGGTTCATGCTCGGGCCGACCTTGACGCCGATCGGGTTGTTCACCCCGCGCAGGAATTCAACGTGCGCGCCGTCGAGCTGGCGCGTGCGGTCGCCGATCCACAGCATGTGCGCCGAGCAATCGTAGTAATCGTTGGTCAGGCTGTCGCGGCGCACGAAGGCTTCTTCGTAGTTCAGCAGCAAGGCTTCGTGGGCGGTGAAGAAACTGGTTTCGCGCAGTTGCGGCGAGCTGTCCATGCCGCAGGCGCGCATGAACGCGAGGGTTTCATCGATGCGGTCGGCGAGATGGCTGTACTTCTCGGCCAGCGCCGAGTTGGCGATGAAATCCAGGTTCCACTTGTGCACTTGGTGCAGGTCGGCAAAACCGCCCTGAGCGAAAGCGCGCAACAGGTTCAAGGTCGCTGTGGACTGATGATAGGACTGCAGCAAACGCTCTGGATCCGGCACGCGGCTCTTTTCGTCGAAGCCGATGCCGTTGACGATGTCGCCGCGATAGGCCGGCAGGGTCACGCCGCCGATGGTTTCGTCGTTGGCCGAACGCGGCTTGGCGAACTGACCCGCCATGCGCCCGACCTTGACCACTGGGCAACCGGCAGCGAAGGTCATGACGATCGCCATCTGCAGCAACACTTTAAAGGTGTCGCGAATCTTCGCTGCGGAGAATTCAGCGAAGCTTTCCGCGCAATCGCCGCCCTGCAACAGAAACGCGCGACCCTGGGTAACTTCGGCGAACTGCCGGCGCAGCTCGCGCGCTTCGCCGGCGAACACCAGCGGCGGATAGCTGGCCAGGGTTTGCTCGACCTGGCGCAGGTGCGCGGCGTCGGGGTATTGCGGTTGTTGCTGGATCGGCAGGGCGCGCCAGCTGTCAGGGCTCCACGGTTGGCTCATCACGGTCTCGAAGTTCGTACGCAGGGAAACGCCATGTTAGCAGCAATTAGTGCGTGACCTGCTCCCGCCCCATCGCCGACAATCGCCGCTTTGCCACGGCGCCACAGCGGTGCCATCGCGTCACCGCGCCCGGTGACCATCAGGAGACGAAATGACTGAGGAGCGCGTCGAGCATCTGCTCGCCGAAGTACAGGATGAGTTCGGCGTGATTCGCGTGCTGGAAGTGGCCGATTACCGCTTTCTCGAGTTCGGCGATGCGATCGAGCAGAGCTGCGTGTTCACTGCCGACCCGAGCTGGCTGGAGTACGACTACACCCGCGCGATGCTGATCGGCGCGCTGTGCCACGAGCAGCCGGAGAGCGCGCTGTTTCTCGGTTTGGGTGCGGGCACACTGACCCAGGCTTGCCTGAAGTTTCTGCCGCTCGAAGACGTCGAGGCCATCGAACTGCGCCCGGACGTGCCGCGCCTGGCCATCGAATATCTTGGCCTGGATGATGATCCGCGTTTGTACATCCGCGTCGGCGATGCGCTGGAATTGCTGCCGACTGCCGAGCCGGCGGATCTGATTTTCGTCGACCTCTATACCGATGTCGGTCCCGGTGTCGGGCATCTGGCCTGGAGTTTTCTCGGCGATTGTCAGAAGCGCCTGAATCCGGGCGGCTGGCTGGTGATCAACCAGTGGGCCACCGACGATGGCAAACCACTGGGCGCGGCATTGTTGCGCGGCCTCTATCACCGGCATTACTGGGAGTTGCCGGTGAAGGAGGGCAACGTGATTCTGATTATCCCGGCGGATCTCGATCAGGCGCTGGACATGCAGGCGCTGACCCAGCGGGCCGAAGCGCTGGCGCCGCAGTTGGGGTACTCGTTGCAGTCGTTGATCAACGCGATTCGCCCGGCGACCTGAGCCGGCAGTACCGCCCCCTTCGCGAGCAGGCTCGCTCCCACATTTGAAATGCGTTCGACCTGTGGGAGCGAGCCTGCTCGCGAAAAGGCCCTGACAGGCAGCAGATTCTTCACACCCCTTTGAAAATCCCTGGCCGCCGCTCCACCAGCGATCTCACCCCCTCCCGGGCATCTTCAGTGGCGAGCAACTTCTTCACCAGCGCCGGTAACGCCTGCGCCGCCGCTGTCTCACCCTCATAACGCGCCTGTCGCGCTGACATCAAGGTCGCCTGCACGCCCAGCGGCGCCTGCCGGGCAATCCGTTCGGCCAGCTCGATCGCGCGGGGCAGCAAGTCTTCACTGGCCATCACTTCCTGGACCAAGCCCAGATGCAACGCATCGTGTGCATCAAACTCGTCGCCGGTGAGCAACCAGCGCATCGCATTGCCCCAGCCGGCAATCTGCTGGAAACGCAAAGTCGCCCCGCCAAACGGAAAGATCCCACGCTGCACTTCCATCTGCGCGAAGCGGGTATTGCTCGCGCACAGATTGATGTCCGCCGCCAGCATCAGCTCGATGCCGATAGTCAGGCAGTAACCCTGCGCGGCGACGATTACCGGCTTGCTCACCCGTGGCCCGACGAAAACGCCCCAGGGATCGCACCCGCCTGTCGGAACCTGCCAGCCTTCGGCCAGAGCCGCGCTGGCATTGACCAGATCAAGCCCGGCGGTGAAGTGCTCGCCGTGGCCGAACACCACGGCGACCCGCGCTTCGCGGTCGGCTTCGAACTCGCCGTAGGCCAGGCTCAGGTCGTTGAGCAGGTCGATATCGAAAGCGTTGCGCTTGGCCGCCCGATCGAGGCCGATCAAGTGCACATGACCACGACGTTCTCGGCTGACGCGGCCGGCGCAGGGCTGATTCATGGCTAAATCCTCAAGCGGGAAGGGCGGATGCGCGGCGCTTTGCCGCAGGTCGGTGAACCGTTTAAGCGTCATCGCCCGCAGGGCCGGGCCTTTGCAAAATAGACCGTTGCGCGATTATCCGCAAAACCCCGTTACACGGCGGTGACACACGGATAAGGGCCACAAAAAAAGCTCCCTTTTCGGGCGAAATCCGGTATAGTGCGCGCCGGCCTTTAACCGGGCCGCGTTTAGGTAGCGCATTTCCCGAAGTCAGCTTCGGCTGCACGTCCGCATTGCGGGCTCTTCCTTGACGATTCATCTTCATTCATTCGTTTTCGCAAATCCCCGCCGACAAAGCTGCCAGGGCGACTCTTGAGTCTCAACACGGCATGCGCAGCTTTGGAGCATGGGTCTTTGCGGATGCACTTAGAGGCAGACCCATGACCCAGGAAACCGGCGGATTCGCCGCTTTTAATCTCAACCCGAATATTCTTGCAGCCGTCGCAGCGACTGGCTACGAAGAGCCTTCGGCGATTCAGCAGCAATCGATCCCGATCATCATGGCCGGCCAGGACATGATTGGCCAGGCGCAAACCGGTACCGGTAAAACCGCCGCGTTCGCACTGCCTATCCTGCACCGCATCGATCCTGCCAAGCGCGAACCGCAAGCCCTGATCCTGGCGCCAACCCGAGAGTTGGCGCTGCAAGTAGCAACCGCTTTTGAAACCTACGCCAAGCAAATGCCAGGCGTCACCGTCGTGGCTGTCTACGGCGGCGCGCCGATGGGCCCGCAACTCAAGGCAATCCGTAATGGCGCACAGATTGTTGTCGCTACTCCGGGTCGTCTGTGCGACCACCTGCGTCGCGACGAGAAAGTCCTGTCGACTGTGAACCATCTGGTTCTCGACGAAGCTGACGAAATGTTGAAGCTGGGCTTCATGGATGACCTGGAAGTCATCTTCAAGGCTCTGCCATCGACCCGCCAGACCGTGCTGTTCTCGGCGACCCTGCCGCAGTCGATCCGCGCCATTGCCGAACGCCACCTGCGCGATCCGCAACACGTCAAGATCCAGACCAAGACCCAGACCGTTACCGCGATCGAACAGGCTCACCTGTTGGTTCACGCTGACCAGAAAACCTCGGCCGTACTCAGCCTGCTGGAAGTCGAAGACTTCGACGCCCTGATCATGTTCGTGCGCACCAAGCAAGCGACCCTGGACCTGGCCAGCGCCCTCGACGCCAAAGGCTACAAAGCCGCCGCGTTGAACGGTGACATCGCCCAGAACCAGCGTGAGCGCGTGATCGACTCGCTCAAGGATGGTCGTCTGGACATCGTTGTCGCGACCGACGTTGCTGCCCGTGGTCTGGACGTTCCGCGCATCACTCACGTGTTCAACGTTGACATGCCGTACGATCCGGAGTCCTACGTGCACCGTATCGGCCGTACCGGCCGTGCCGGTCGCGAAGGTCGTGCACTGCTGCTGGTGACTCCACGTGAGCGCCGCATGCTGCAAGTGATCGAGCGCGTAACCGGTCAGAAAGTTGCCGAAGTACGCCTGCCAGACGCTCAAGCCGTTCTCGATGCACGCATCAAGAAACTGACCAACAGCCTGTCGCCGCTGGTTGCTGATGCCGAATCGACTCACGGTGAGCTGCTCGACCGCCTGACCGCCGACATCGGTTGCACCCCGCGTGCTCTGGCTGCTGCGCTGCTGCGCAAAGCCACCAATGGTCAAGCGCTGAACCTGGCCGCAATAGAGAAGGAACGTCCACTGGTGCCGAACAACGCGCCGCGTGGCGACCGTCCTGAGCGTTCCGGTGATCGTCCTGATCGTGGTGACCGCGAGCGTCGCGCGCCAATGCCTTTGGGCGAAGGCCGTGCTCGTTGCCGTACCGCGCTGGGTGCGCGTGACGGTATCGCTGCGAAAAACCTGCTGGGCGCCATCCTCAACGAAGGCGGTCTGGCCCGTGAAGCGATCGGTCGCATCCAGGTGCGTGACAGCTTCAGCCTCGTCGAGCTGCCGGAAGAAGGTCTGGAAAAACTCCTGACCAAACTGAAGGATACTCGCGTGGCCGGTAAGCAGCTCAAGCTGCGTCGCTACCGCGAAGATTGATCCGCCCTTGGGCTGATTGATCGAACATAAAAAATCCCCGACTGGTTCGGGGATTTTTTTTGCCTGTTCTTTGGCTACTGTGGGAGCGAGCCTGCTCGCGAAGGCCTCAACCGAAGCGATAAATATCCATACCCAGCGCCCCCATCGTGAAACCCTGATGCGCCACGCTGAAAATCCCGCCCGCAGCGCGAGCAAAGTACAGCGGCAACAAATGCTCATCACTCGGGTGACTGCGCACGGCATTCGGCGCCTGCTGGCGATAATCATGCAGCGCCGTTTCATCGTCGGCCGCCAGCTTGTCGATCATCCAGTCACGAAAATCCCGCGCCCACGGTTCAACGCTTTCCGGGCCGGCATGCCAGTCCAGCTCCCGGAGGTTGTGGGTGATGCTGCCGGAGCCGAGCAACAGAATGCCGTGTTCGCGCAGGCTCGCCAGTGCACGGCCAACTCGCGTCTGCAATGCCGGTCCGCCGCGACTCGGCAACGAAACCTGCACCACCGGAATATCGGCCTGCGGATACATCAACGACAGCGGCACCCAGACACCATGATCGAACGGTCGTTGCGGATCGAGCCGCGTCGGCAGGTCATTGGCGTTCAGCAGTTGAGCCACCTCGGCGGCCAGCTGCGCATTGCCCGGTGCCGGGTACTGCACTTCAAACAGCGCACGGGGGAAACCGCCGAAGTCGTGCCAGGTTTCCGGGTGCGGGTGGCTGCTGACCAGCAGTTCCTGGCTTTCCCAGTGCGCCGAGACGATGACAATGGCTTTGGGGCGCGGCAGTTCGGCGGCCAGTCGCGCCAGTGCCGGGCCGCTGGCACCGGGCTCCAGCGCCAGCATCGGTGAACCGTGGGAGATAAACAGGCTGGGCAACATGGACGGGCTCCTGAGCGCTAAGATGAACCATCTTCAGTCAGATCATTGATCTGAATCCAATATAAGTTTCTGCGGTTTTTCATCGGTTTTTCGGGAGTGATCCATGCAGCCTGAGTTTTGGTACAAGAAATGGGATTCGAACCAGATCGGCTTTCATCAGCCCGAGGCCAACCCGTATTTGCAGCGCTATTGGCCGGAGCTGGCGATTGCACCGTCGGCGCGTGTGCTGGTGCCGCTGTGCGGGAAGAGTCTGGATCTGCTCTGGCTTGCCGGGCAGGGACATCAGGTGCTTGGAGTGGAGCTAGCGGAAAAGGCTGTCGAGGAGTTTTTCAGCGATCATCAATTGCAGCCGCAGATCAGCGAGAAGGGCGCATTCAAGGTTTATCGCAGTGATGCCATCGAACTGTGGTGCGGGGATTTTTTCGCGCTGACGGCAGAGGATGTTGCCGGTTGCACGGCGCTGTACGACCGCGCCGCGCTGATTGCCTTGCCGGACGCGATGCGCCAGCGCTATGCGGCGCATCTGCAGCACTTGCTGGCGCCGGAGATAAAAGGGCTGGTGATTACCCTGGATTACGATCAGTCGCAGATTCCCGGGCCGCCGTTTGCGGTGAATGATGATGAGGTGCAGCGGTTGCTCGGCCAGGGTTGGCAGCTGGAGAGACTGGAAGAGCGAGATATTCTGGCTGAGAGCCCCAAGTTTCAGCAGGGCGGGGTTAAGTGGTTGGTGGAGCGGGTTTATCGGGTTTCTGCCTGATGGTTTTCTGTTAGCAGCTCCGGCGTCTTCGCGAGCAGGCTCGCTCCCACAGGGGAATGCGTTTCAAAGGTGGGAGCGAGCCTGCTCGCGAATGGGACTTTGCTGACAACGCATGATCTGAAGATACAAAAAAAGGCCCGCATCGCTGCGGGCCTTCTTTTTCACTTCGGTCAAATCAACCGCGACGACGCAGTGCGTCAATACGCTCTTCCAGCGGCGGGTGGCTCATGAACATGCGGGCGAAGCCCTGTTTGATGCCACCGTTGATGCCGAAGGCGTTCAGGGTGTCGGGCATGTGCACCGGCAGGCCCTGTTCGGCACGCAGACGTTGCAGAGCGCCAATCATCGCGCTGGTACCGGCCAGGCGGGCGCCGGCTTCGTCGGCACGGAATTCGCGCTTGCGCGAGAACCACATGACGATTGCGCTGGCGAGGATGCCCAGCACCAGTTCGGCGAAGATGGTCGCCACGTAGTAGGCGATGCCCTGACCTTCTTCGTTCTTGAAGATGACCTTGTCGACGAAGTTGCCGATGATCCGCGCGAAGAACATCACAAAGGTGTTCACCACGCCCTGGATCAGCGCCAACGTGACCATGTCGCCGTTGGCGACGTGACCGATTTCGTGGGCCAGTACGGCTTTCACTTCATCGGGCGAGAATCGCTCGAGCAGGCCCTGGCTGACCGCGACCAGCGCGTCGTTCTTGTTCCAGCCGGTAGCGAAAGCATTCGCTTCGTAGGCCGGGAAAATCCCGACTTCAGGCATCTTGATCCCGGCTTCGCGGGACAATTGCTCGACCGTTTGCAACAGCCATTGCTCATGACGAGTGCGTGGCTGGCTGATGATTTGCGTACCGGTGCTCATCTTCGCCATCCACTTGGAGATGAACAGCGAGAACAGCGAGCCGGCGAAACCAAAGACCGCACAGAAGACCAGCAGCTGACTGAGGTCGAGGTCGACCCCGTTGGCCGCCATGAACCCGTTGAAGCCGAACAGGCTCAGGGTGATGCTGGCTATCAGCACGACCGCCAGGTTAGTGGCCAAAAACAGCAGGATGCGCATCATGGTTGTAGAACTCTCCTCAAGCTAAAGATGTAGCGTACTGCGGGGTATATAAGGTGCGGCACCGGGCTATTCAACCGAGTGACTATTTCAAACTGTGTCCTACAGCGGTTTCTTGAGGAAAAAGAAAATTCCCACCCTCGATTCCGACACGGATGACACAGCCTTTCGCCCCGCCGCCATTAGGTCAGACACGTCTGTACGGCTCGCATCGCAAGTGTAGAAGGGCTGCAAAGGCGCGGAACAAAGATGTGTTGCTGAATCAGACAGTGCGCAACAGCCAATCCGTTGCGCACTCCAGGCCGGTTACTGGCGGTAGGACTTGAGGAAGTTGCCGATGCGGCCGATGGCCATTTCCAGATCATCGACGCGGGGCAGGGTGACCACACGGAAGTGATCCGGCCACGGCCAGTTGAATGCCGTGCCCTGGACCACCAGCAGTTTTTCGGAAAGCAGCAGGTCGAGAACGAATTTTTCGTCGTTGTGGATCGGGCAGACCTTCGGGTCGATTTTCGGGAACGCGTACAACGCGCCCATTGGCTTCACGCAGCTGACGCCGGGAATATCGTTGAGCAACTCCCAAGTGCGATTGCGCTGCTCCAGCAGGCGACCCTGCGGCAGCACCAGATCGTTGATGCTCTGGTAGCCGCCCAGCGCGGTCTGGATTGCGTGCTGGCTCGGCACGTTGGCGCACAGGCGCATGTTGGCCAGCATGTCGATGCCTTCTATGTAGCTCTGCGCGTTGTGTTTCGGCCCGGAGATGGCGATCCAGCCGGAGCGGAAACCGGCCACGCGGTAGGATTTCGACAGGCCGTTGAACGTCAGGCAGAGCAGATCCGGCGCCAGCGAGGCAGTGCAGATATGCACGGCGTCGTCATAAAGAATCTTGTCGTAGATCTCGTCCGAGAACACCACCAGGTTGTGCGCGCGGGCGATTTCCAGCATGCCCAGCAACACTTCCTTCGAGTACACCGCACCGGTCGGGTTGTTCGGGTTGATGATCACCATGGCCTTGGTGTTCGGGGTGATCTTGGCCTTGATGTCGGCCAGATCCGGAAACCAGTCGGCGCCTTCGTCGCACAGATAATGCACGGCGTTACCGCCAGCGAGGCTGACGGCAGCGGTCCACAGCGGATAGTCCGGGGCTGGCACCAGCACTTCGTCGCCATTATTGAGCAGCGCCTGCAGCGACATCACGATCAGCTCGGAAACGCCGTTGCCCAAGTAGATGTCTTCGATGCCGACACCTTCAACCTGCTTCTGCTGGTAGTACTGCATCACCGCCTTGCGCGCGCTGAACAGGCCTTTGGAGTCGCTGTAACCTTGCGCGGTCGGCAGGTTGCGGATCACGTCCTGGAGGATTTCGTCCGGCGCTTCGAAACCAAACGGCGCCGGGTTGCCGATGTTCAGCTTGAGGATGCGCTGGCCTTCCTCTTCCAGTCGTTTGGCGTGCTTGAGCACCGGGCCGCGAATGTCGTAGCAGACGTTGGCGAGCTTGTTCGATTTGCTGAACTGCATGGCGATGTGATCCCGAAAATGAACGATCCAGGCGGCAAAAGGACAACCGTACTGGGATTGCTGCGTCTTCGCACAGGCGGACGTCTGGCGCTTTAGCGCTCAGAATCCGTTTGAATGCGCCCGGTCTGGCTGCCAGACTGGCGCGTGACGAGGCGCAATCATACGTGCCGCCCGATCCGTGGAAAAGGTACAGATCGGGCTTTTTCAGCCGCTGAGGTGTGATGATGGAAAAGTTGCAGAAAACCCTGGAAGAATGGCGTGCCATGCTCGACCCCGAGCAGTACAACGTCTGCCGTATGAGTGACACCGAGCGCCCGTTCTCGGGCAAATACAACAACACCAAAACCGACGGTGTCTACCACTGTGTCTGCTGCAACGAGCCGCTGTTCGATTCCAAGACCAAATTCGACTCCGGCTGCGGCTGGCCGAGCTTTTACGCGCCGATCGGCGATAGCGCGATGGCTGAGATCCGCGACACCAGCCACGGCATGGTCCGCACCGAAGTGAAATGCGCGCGCTGCGATGCGCACTTGGGCCACGTGTTCCCGGATGGTCCGCCACCGACTGGCCTGCGTTATTGCATCAACTCGGTGTGCCTGAATCTCGAGCCCCGGGAATAACCGAAAAAGGCGACATCGTGTCGCCTTTTTATCGGTCAACTAGATTGCACACAATTAAATTGCTCGTTATGTTTGCGCCTTCCTCACCATTGCGGAGCCGACCCATGAGTGACAACCTGCTGAATATCCCGTGCACCACCATCAAGGGTGAGCAAAAGACCTTGGCCGATTTCGCCGGCAAAGCCGTGCTGGTGGTCAATACCGCGAGCAAGTGTGGCTTCACTCCGCAATACAAGGGCCTTGAAGAACTCTGGCAGACCTACAAGGACCAGGGGCTGGTGGTGTTGGGTTTCCCCTGCAACCAGTTCGGCAAACAGGAGCCGGGCAATGAGGGCGCCATCAGTGAATTCTGCGAACTGAATTTCGGCGTCAGCTTCCCGCTGTTCAAGAAGATCGACGTCAACGGCGCCGATGCTCACCCGCTGTTCGTGCAGTTGAAGAAGCGCGCCCCGGGCCTGCTCGGCTCGCAGGGCATCAAGTGGAATTTCACCAAGTTCCTGATCGGCAAGGATGGCCAGTTGGTCAAGCGTTTCGCCCCGACGACCAAGCCGCAGGACCTGAGCGGCGAGATCGAAGCTTTGCTGAAATGAGCCTGGCGGTTGATTCGCTGAAGCTCGACAGCCAGTTGTGCTTCAAGCTGTACGCGGCCTCGCGGGCGGTGATTCGCGCCTACAAGCCGATGCTCGATCAGTTGGGCCTGACCTACCCGCAGTACCTGGCGATGCTGGTGCTGTGGGAATGGCAGGATGCTGCGCCGGAGCAACCGACGGTCAAGGCCTTGGGCGAACGCTTGGCCCTGGACTCGGGGACGTTGACGCCTTTGCTCAAACGTCTGGAGCAGAGCGATCTAGTCCAGCGTCGGCGCTCGGCGCGGGATGAACGCGAGATGCACCTGAGCCTGACGCCTGCCGGAACAGCACTGCGCGAGCAGGTCGGGCCACTCAAGGCGCGCCTGCTCTGCGACAGTGGCGTAGATCTCGACCGGCTCAATGATTTGCGCGCCGGCCTCGATCATTTGCTCGGGCAGATCAAAGGGCTTTCGTAGTCGGCATCCACTGATCAAGCAGCGCGGCGAGTTCTTCGCGGCGAAACGGTTTGGCCAGATAGTCGCTCATGCCGGCCGCGCGGCAACGTTCGCGTTCCTCGGACATGGCATTGGCGGTCAGCGCCACAATCGGCAGATTCGGCCAGCGCCCGCTCTGGCGAATCTGCCGACTGGCTTCATAGCCATCCATCACCGGCATGTTGCAGTCCATCAGCACCATATCGAAATCCGCAAACTCCAGCTGATCCAGCGCCTCGGCACCATGGCCGGCCACCACTACATCGCAGCCAAGCTTGCCGAGCATGCCTTTGGCGACCAGTTGATTGACCGGGTTGTCCTCGACCAGCAGCACCTTGCCCCGGCGCGCGGACGGCAAGGCATCCGCTTGTGCTTCGCTGAGTGTGGCGGCGTCCGGTTGCAGAATCCGTCGCAGATGCTGGTACAGCGCGTTGCGCGCCAGCGGCCGGGCTTGCTGCTGCAAGGGCGCGAGGGCGGCGGCTTCTTCGCTGGGCAGAAAACTGCCGTAAGCAGTCACCAGCAGAATCGGCGCGGTGATGCTAGGGCGCAGACCAAACAGGCATTCCGGGCAATCGGTGATCAGCACATCCGGATTCAGGCCCAGCAGCGAATCATCAATAGTGCGCTGCGTGTATTCCAGGCCCCACACCGGCAACAGGCTTTTCAGCAATTCCGCCAAGCCACTGCTGGCAGCGGTGATGGCGAGAACCTTGCCGCGTAACGGTATCGGCGGCAGCGCGCGGGTGTGAGAGGGCAGTGGCAGTTCGGCGCAGAACTGGCTGCCGAAGCCGCTTTCGGAGCTGATGGTCAGCCGACCCTGCATCGCCTCGCACAGGTTGTACGTCAGCGCGAGCCCCAGCCCGGTGCCGCCGTACTGACGGGTGATACCGGCGCCGGCCTGGGTGAACGGCTGGAAGATTTTCACCTGCGCTTCCTGGGCGATGCCTATGCCGGTGTCGCAGACTTCGATGCGCACGCCACCCTTGTACGCCGACAGACGCACATCGACCCGACCGAAGCGGGTGAATTTCAGCGCGTTAGACAGCAGGTTGCTGACGATCTGCCGCACCCGGGTCGGGTCGCCCAGCACCAGCGCCGGGAAGTGCGGCTCGATCAGACAGGTCAGCTCGACGCTTGGCGCGGCGTTCTGCGAGAGCAGGTTGGCGGTGTCTTCGATCAGCGAACCGAGGTCGAAGGGGATGTTTTCCAGCTCCAGTTGCCCGGCGTCGAATTTCGACAGGTCAAGAATATCGTTGAGCAGTTCCACCAGCACCTTGCCCGAGTCGTGGGCGATCGACAGTTGTTGCTGCTGTTCGGCGTTGAGCGGGCCGTCCAGTGACAGCGCGATCATCCCCAGCAGACCATTGAGTGGTGTACGGATTTCATGGCTCATGTTGGCCAGAAACGCCGAACGCGCTTCGGCCATGTCCAGTGCAGTACGGCGTGCCACTTCCAGTTCTTCGTTGGATTGACTGAGGCGGGCGTTGATTGCCTTGAGTTCGGCGGTGCGCGCCGAGACGATGTCTTCCAGTTGCGCGAGGTATTCGGTCAGGCGGTTTTCCGCGGTGCGCCGTTGCTGGATTTCGGTGGCGATGTTTTCGAACTGCTGATTGGCGACCTTGACCAGCACGCCGATCTCATCGTTGCCGTGGCCGGCCGGGCACTCTAGCGTGGTCGGCTCGGCGCTGCGCGGGTCGCGGCCGCTGAGTTCACGGATGACCCGCACCAACGGCTTGGTCAGCATCACGTAGAACAGCGCCAGGAGGATCCCGGTCAGCAGCAGGCTGCGGGCAAAACCGTTGAGCAGGGTGACTTCCGCGCGGCGCAGGAAGCGGCTGCCGAAGGCATAAGTGTCGACTTCAAGCTTGAGAACGCCGAGGGATTCGTTGGGCAAGTGGTCGAGATACAGACGATCTTCGAAATGACGCTTGGCGCCGAACAGGAAGTCGCTGATCAGCCGATAGCTGCTCTGCAGTTCCGGGCGTTTGACGCTGGCCAGCACGGTCTCGTTGTTGTCGATCAGTTGCGCGGCGATGATCGCCGGCGAGCGCAGCAGGCCGAGGGTGAGCTCCTGCGCCAGTTCGGCGTCGATGTTATAGGCGATGCGCGAGGCCGGATTGTGGCTGATTTCCAGCAGTGCGAGGATTTCCCGGTTGATGGAAGCGTCTTCGCTGGCATAATCGATGCCGATCTGCAGCAGACTGAGCAGGGTGCCCAGAATGAACCCGACCAGCACGGTAAGCCTGGCTTGCTTGTAAGACAGCCGGTGGGTGAATTTGATATCCATGGGTTGTTGAACCACTTCCGTTTCCCTTCGCTGCTCAAGCATAGTCGATCATGCAGGGATACCGAGGTTCCCGAATCGCCTTGTAACAAGGCTTGCTGAGGCGATTTTATCTGTGTGTCGTCGCTGGATCGTCATCATCACTGTGAAAGTGCCCGAGGAGAAGACGTGGATTCCCGATTGAATGCTTTTCTTGAACGCGCCGAGTCGGTTCTGGCGCGAATCGAACCACTGTTGCCGGCACCGCGCCCCGTCATTGACTGGAACAGTTGCCTGGCAGCGCGCTGGCAGCGTGACGGTCGCAGCGGTTACCTGTTGCCGCTGGAAGTCAGCCTCGACATGCGTCTGTCCGACCTGATCGGCGTCGACCGGCAGTTGGAGCAGTTGGGGCGCAACACACAACAATTTCTTGATGGCATGCCGGCCAACCACGCCTTGCTCTGGGGTTCACGCGGTACCGGCAAGTCTTCGCTGGTGCGTGCGTTGCTGGCCGAGCACGCCGGTGCCGGCCTGCGTCTGATCGAGATCGAACGCGATCACTTGGCTGACCTGCCACGCGTGGTCGAGCAAGTCGCCAAATTGCCGCAACGTTTCGTACTGTTCTGCGATGACCTGTCGTTCGAATCCGGCGAAGGCGACTACCGCGTGCTGAAAAGCGTGCTCGACGGTTCGCTCGAGCAGGCCCCCGACAATGTCTTGTTGTACGCCACTTCCAACCGCCGCCACCTGGTGCCGGAAAAGGAAAGCGACAACGAAAACTGGAAGCGCGTCGACGGCGAACTGCACCCGAGCGAAGCGGTGGAAGACAAGATCGCCCTGTCCGACCGTTTCGGTCTGTGGCTGTCGTTCTACCCGTTTACCCAGGAACATTTTCTCGACGTCGTCGAGCACTGGATCGGCCAGTTGGCCGCCAAGGCCGGCCTGAGCTGGCAGCGCGACGAAGCACTGGACATCCTCGCCGTGCGCTGGGCCACCGGCCGCGGTAATCGCAACGGACGTTGCGCGTATCAATTCGCCCGTTACTGGGTGGGACTGAAATTGCTGGAGCACAAGGCATGATTGATTTGCAACAAAGCGGCCAGGGCCTCGAAGGCTACGGTATGTTGGCCGCGCAACTGGAATCGCTACTGGCGGACGAGCGCGATTTCATCGCCAATGCCGCGCAGTTTTCCGCATTCCTGTTCAACCAGCTCGATGATTTGAATTGGGCCGGTTTCTACCTCAATCGTAACGAAGAGCTGGTGCTCGGCCCGTTTCAGGGCCAGATCGCTTGCGTGCGCATCCCGTTCGGGCGCGGTGTTTGCGGCGCCGCTGCTGCCAGTCTGCAAACCCAGCGCGTCGAGGATGTACATGCCTTCCCGGGCCACATTGCCTGCGACAGCGCTTCCAACAGCGAACTGGTAGTGCCTTTGGTCAAGGACGGTCGCCTGATCGGCGTGCTCGACCTCGACAGCCCGAAGCTGGCGCGTTTCGGCGCCGAAGATCAGGCCGGCATCGAACAACTGGCGGCGATTTTCCTGCGCCTGACCGACTGCTGATCAACCGCCGAGGCCAGCCTTGTGCAACAGGCTGGCCGTATCCACGCTGTCGATTTGCGCGGGATCAAGAAACCGCGTCGCGTACTGCATGTACACCCCTTCGTTGATGAACAGGCCGAACAGCGGCGCATCGATGTGCGCTTCACGGCACATGGTCGCCATGATCCCCAGCGCCTCGCTCAGCGACTTGGCTTTCTTGTAAGGGCGATCGGCGGCGGTCAGCGCTTCGAAAATATCGGCAATCGCCATCATCCTCGCCGGCAGGCTCATCTCCTCGCGTTTCAGCCGTTTCGGATACCCGGTGCCGTCCATTTTTTCATGATGGCCGCCGGCGATCTCGGCAATGCTGTCCAGGTGACCGGGGAAGGGCAGGTGGCTGAGCATCATGATCGTCTGCACCATGTGATGGTTGATGATGTAGCGCTCTTCACGGGTCAGCGTGCCGCGGGCGATCTTCAGGTTGTACAACTCGCCGCGGTTGTACTTGTACGCGGGCACATCGAGTTTGAAGCCCCAGGGGTTGTCCTCGGGGATCAGCTCGTTCTTGTCACGTTCGATCAGATGCTCGGGTTTGTCGGCGAGCAGTGTTTCACTGACGGGCAGCGTCGCCGCCGGTGTTTTTGCCTGGCGGCGGTTTTCTTCCCATGACACACCGAGGCGATCATCGAGGGTGCGCAGCCATCTGCGTTGCGCCACTCGCTCGAGGCGTTGCAGGTCGGCCTCGGCCATGGCCTCGCCACCGAGATTGCAGCGGGCGACAAAGGCGAAGTCGTCATCGAGCGTCAGCAACTCACTATCACGGGCGCGGGCCAGCGCCGCTTCGTCTGCACCGTTCGCCAGCGTCTGCCAGTAGTTGATCCACACGTCACGCTTGAGCACCTCGAAGCGGGTGCGGATTTCGTGGATGCGGTCGTTGATGGTCTCGAGCTTGGTGGCTTTGTCGACCACGTATTCCGGCGTCGTGACCTTGCCGCAATCGTGCAACCACGCGGCGATGTGCAACGCCTCCCATTCATCCTCGCTCGGTTGGTAAGCGCTGAACGCCGGGTCCTGGCTTGCCGCAGCAGCCTGGGCGAGCATCAACGTCAGTTCCGGCACCCGCTGGCAATGGCCGCCGGTGTAGGGGCTCTTGGCGTCGATCGCGCTGGCCAGCAGTTGGATGAAGGCGTCGAGCAGTTGTTTCTGCCGCGCTTGCAGACGCTGACTTTCGATGCTCACCGCCGCCGCGCCGGACACCGCCTGCAAGAAGGCAATTCGGTCAGGCCGCAGCTTTTCCAGATCACTCGGCTCACCACTGTCATTGACCAGCAGAATCAGCAGGCCGATGGTTTCATCGTGCTGGTTGTGCAGGCGGATGCCGATCAGGTGAATGCGCGGTGATTCCATGGCCAGGAGGATTTTCTGCAAGTCGCCGGCCTGATCGAAGCCCAGATGGCTGACGGTATTGTTGGCGCTGGCCAGTTGTTCGAACCACGCCGGCCCGGTGTTTTTATGCAACTCACGTCCCTGAATGTCGAACGCCTCCAGCTTCTGCGGCACGCCATCAATCACCAGTCCATAAGGTTCCATGCGCGCGCCGTCGGCTTCGCGCAGGTAGATCAGACCGGCCTGGGCCTGAGCAATCTGTACGGTTTCGAACAGCACACGTTCGAGCAGCGGGGCAAAACGGGTTTCGGCGCACAGGCTGTCGGTGATGCGGAAGAAACTGCCCAGGGTTTCTTTCATCCGCGCCATCGACAGGCTTAATTGATCGACTTCCAGTACGGGCGAGCGGCGCGCCAGCGGAGAACTGAAGTCGAAGCTGCGGATCGCGTCGGCTTCCTTGACCAAGGCATGCAGCGGCTTGACCAGAATCCGCGAAATCACCCAGCCCAATGGCAGGCACAGCAACAGGATGGCCAGGGTGATCAGCGCGCCTTGCCAGCGCATCCGGAACGCATCCACCAGTAATTCGTCTTCCGGCACCAGTAGCGCCAGTTGCAGACCTTTCGGCCCGCCTTCCTCGATGCCGGTGCGTGCGACGATCCATTGCCGGTCGTTTACTTGCAGACGCTTGCCGATATTGTCGGAGCTGAGCAGCGCGTTCAGCTCAGGGCTGAGATCTGCCGCTCTGGCCAGCCGCGCAGTGCGGTCATCGACGATCAGGCGATGGCTGTCGGGGTAGGCCACGGCGTTGCCGTCGGTGTCGTACAACGCGATCTCTGTCGAAGGCGTGACCCGGTGCTTGCCCAGGGCGGTCGACAGCGAAGCGAGGGTCAGGTCGGCGCCGATCACCGCGTTCTCGCCGCTGCGCCGGGCCAGCGTGGTGCCGACATTGTGGGTCGAGAAAAATACATAGGGCTCGGTGGTGATTTGCCCGGCCTGTTGCAGGGCGTCGCTGAACCAGGTCCGGCTGCGCGGATCGTACGGCTCTTGGGGATGCTCGCGGCGGTTGATCGGTGTCAGGGCCTGATCAAAGAACAATGATTGCGAGCGTACGGCGCCTTGTGGAGCATGCTCGATGCTCCAGACTTGATAGGCCGCCGCTTCCGGCGCCTGAAGCTGTGCCTTCAGAGCCGGAGTACGCAGCGCGCGCACCATGAAGAAATCGCCATTGGCGTAACCCAGATACAGCGACGCCAGCGCCGGGTTGTCGGTGAGCGACTGGCTGAAGGGTTTGAGCAACGGCAGGCGTTGTTCCAGATCACTAGCCTGGGCTGCCGGGGTATCCGCCAGCAGGCTTAACAGGTTGCGGATCGGCTGATAGGTTGCCTGCAGATCGAGGCGTACATCCTGCTCGATGCGGTCAAACAGCTTTTCGCTGCTCGACAGGATGATCTGCGTGGTCTGGTGGTAATTGAACAGGCCCAGCACCACGCCGGTGAGCAATAAAAGAAAGGTGAACATGACGCTGATGTGCACGTGCAGCGGCAACCGGCGTTGCTCGGGGCGCAGTGGGCTGTGCATTGCAGGCTCTCCATGAATGTTTAACTCACTGCTCAGCGTCCAAGCATAGTTAAGACTCGCTCACTGTGCCTTGATCGGCCAGGGACAATTGCTGTTGCAGGGCCTGCGCCAGTTCGAGCATCGCTTGGCTGGTTGCCGCCCAGCGACGGGCAATCTCCTGTGACGCGAGCGCTTGCTGGCAGGCGTCCTCGAGCTCATCGCAACATTCGATCAACCGCGAGGCCTGCGCGATGCGTGCTGCGCCCTTGATCTTGTGCGCAACCACTGCCAGCGCTTCGCGATCATCCTCGGGCGACAGCCTCAGCAGTTCTTCGCGGTCGAGACGGCTGCTCTTGAGCAGTTCCACCAGCATGCGCCGGGTTTGCCCGGGGTTGTTGCCGGTCAGCAGGCTCAGACTTTGCAGGTCGAACACCGAGGCCGGTGAAGCCGGCGTGATGCCGTCGATCCATTGTCCGAGCAAGGTCAGACTCAACGGTTTGAACAGGCAGTCGTCCATGCCGGCGAGCTTGCAGCGCTGGACTTCTTCGGGCTGGGCATTGGCGGTGAAACCCAGCACGGTGCACGGCGGGCGGTGGTTTTGCAGTTCAAGCTGGCGAATCCCACGGGTCATGTCATAGCCGTTCATCAAGGGCATGTTGCAGTCGACGATCACCAGATCGAAATGATCGGCCTTCCACCGTTCGAGGCCGCTGCAGCCATCTTCGGCAATGCTGAAGCGATGACCGAGAAACTCCAATTGCTGACACATGAGCAAACGGTTGGCCGGATGATCGTCGACAACCAGGACATGTAACGGCGTTGTCGCAGGCTTGATCAACGGTTCGCTTTTCGGCGGATTCGCCTTCGCCGGCAGGCTGTCCAGCGGCAGCGATATGCAAACCTGAGTGCCGATGCCGGGCTGGCTGCTCAACTGCAGTTGTCCGCCCATCATTTCGCAAAGATTGCGACTGATGACCAGCCCAAGGCCGGCACCGTTTTTTGCCTGCCGACAGCCGTTGTCCGCCTGCGAGAACGGCTCGAACAAGCGCTGTTGATCTTCGGCGCTGATGCCTGAGCCGCTGTCCTGCACGGTCAGCTGCATCAATGTTCGCCCAGCAGCGTCTGCCGGGATCAGGTCGAGGGTGATCCGCACGTGGCCGCTTTCGGTGAACTTGATGGCATTGCTGACCAGGTTGGACAGCACTTGCTTGAAGCGCAGCGGATCCAGGTGCACATCCACAGCCGGGTTCGGCGGGTTGAAGACGACTTGCAAGGCAAGGTTTTTCTGCCGCGCTAGGCCGTCGAAGATGCGCGCAACGGAGGTCACCGTGTCGACCAGATTGATCCACTCCGGGGACAGGCTCAGGCGCCCGGATTCGATACGGGCAATGTCGAGAATATCGCCGATCAGCCCGAGCAGATCCTTGGCCGAATGGTAGGCCGTGTCGATCGAAGCGCGATCGGGGTGTTGCGGATCGATGCGTCGCAGGGTCAGTTCGAGCATGCCGATCACGGCGTTCATCGGTGTACGGATCTCGTGGCTCATAGTTGCCAGGAAGGTACTTTTGGCCCGGTTCGCCTCGTCTGCCTGTTCTTTGGCCGCACGCAGTTTTTCAAACAATTGGCGGCGTTCACTGATATCGATCCAGCCGCCAATGATGCCCTGGACGGCACCGCTGGAGTCGCGGTAGGGAAGTATCCAGTGGTAAATCGTCAGGCGGCGGCTGCCGATGTGCAGAGGCCGGTCGAGTATCAAGGGAATGCCTTCGGCAATGACTCTCTGGTAATCGGCCTGGAACGCCTCGGCCTCGAACGCATTGCTCAGGGTGCCTTGCACGACGCCTTTGCCGATGATGTCCTCGCGTCTGGCGTTGAACGCTTCGAGATAACTGTCGTTGCAACTTTGCAGCAGACCCTGGCGATCTCGCACGTAGATCGGGTGTGGTGTGCCGTTGACCAGCGAGCGCATGAACTCCAGTTGATCGTTCAGCGCGCGTTCGGCAGCCTGACGTTGCTTGATCTGGTGGCGCATGTAGGCGTTCCACGTCAACAACAGCAGCAGGATCAGGCCGGCGGCTGCGACTACTTGGTAGAACAGGCGCTGGTAGTTTTGCCAGATGTTCTGTGATGCCGTGGAGTAACCGCGCCAGCGGCCATTGATTACGCCGAGCTCCTCGGGAGCGATGCTCAGCAGCGCCTTGTTGATGATCGAGGCCAGTTCGGTGTTGTCACGGGCGGTCGCCAGCGAGAAGGCTGCCTGACTGGTGCCGATCGTGGTGGTGATTTGCAATGGCCGATCGAATATGCGCGATGAGATGAAATAGTTGGCGATCACCAGCGAGTTCACCGCGCCGTCGACGTGATTGTCGGCCAGCATCGATACGGCGCTGAACGTGTCGGGCGTTTCGATCAGTTCGATACCCGGAAAATTCTCATGCAAGTAGGCGACCAGCGGGTTGCCCTGGGCGATCGCCAGCCGCTTGCCTTTGAGTTGGGCCAGGTTGGTCGGGCTGTCGGCGCTTTTGCGGGTCAGCAGCACGTAGGAATTTTCCAGATAGGGACGACTGAAACTCAGGTTTTTTTCACGTTCGGCGCTGGGCAGCAGGGCGGCAATAAGATCGGCCTTGTGATTGTCGATCTGCCTGATCATTTCCGCATCGTTACGGCTGCGCTGAATCTCGAAACGCAGGCCGGTACGCAAGCGAATCAGTTCGAGCAGGTCGGCACTGATGCCGCGGAAATTGCCGGCGCTGTCGAAGAAGGTCAACGGTGCGTACGCTTCATTGACCACTACGCTGACGACGGGATGCTGCTTGAGCCAGTTCTCCTCACGATCCGTCAGCTGGAGTTTACTGTCGGTGAGCAGCAGGTCGCTGCCGGCGCTCCAGCGTTTGGCGATGTCATCGCGCTGGCTGCGCGGGATCGCTGCGAGCACTGTGTCGATGATGCCCAGCAACTGCGGATTGCTGCGCCGCACGGCGAAGCTGAAGCCATGGGCTTCCTGCTTGCCGAAGTTGGCCATGCGGACGTTGTTGAGATAGCCCTTGTTGATCATGTAATGGGTGGAGAGGGTGTCGCCGAGAAACACATCGGCCTGGTCGAAGGCCACCGCGTTGATTGCGTTCTGATAGGACGGATAGCAGGTGATCAGCGCTTTGGGATACAGCGCCTTGATCTCCGGCAGCGGCAAATAGTGATACACCATGCTCAGGCGCAGGCCGGCGAGGCCTTCGGTTAGCGAGCGGGTTTCATCTTCGCGGGTCACCAGTACCGGCTGATCGACCGCGTAAGGTGTGGAGAGCGCGAGGTTGGCATTGCCTGCTTCGTAGCCGTTGGCTGTGCCAAGCAGGTCGATCTGGCCATCGATCAAGGCGCGAATTGCAGCCTCGCGCGAGGGAAAGCGTTGCACGCGAATCGGCAAGCCGGTGGCCTGACCGAGAATCCCTGCGTAATCGGCGGTCAGTCCCTCGTAGTCCTGGCCACTGACGGTCATGTCGAATGGCGGGTAATCAGGTGCGGAGGTACCCAGTTTCAGTTCGCTGCGAGTCTGTAGCCATTGCCGTTGTGACGATTGCAGGACAATCCCGACAGCCTCGGTTGCCGAGCGGCTGAGCAACGCATAGTCGGGTGAGGGGCTTGGCGAGGCGAAGGCATTGGCGCTCAGATACAGAACGGCGCTCAAGGTGATCAGGTAGTCCTTCAGACGGCTGGGCATGTGGGGTCTCACACGAGTGCGTTGCGTTTGGCCATCTCGATAAGTTCTACAAGGGATCTGGCTTTGAGTTTTTGCATCAGACGCTTTTTATAAGTGCTGACGGTCTTGTTGCTCAGAAACATGCCCTTGGCAATTTCCTTGTTGGTGCGTCCTTGTGCAAATAACTGCAATACCATCAGCTCGCGATCATTAACGGATTTGAATAGTTCAAGTTCTGCATATCGAGTGTCATCGCTGCGCACCGGATTAAGTGCCTGACTGGGGAAGTAGTTGTAACCGGAAAGTACCGCTTTGATTGCGCTGACCAATTCGCTCAAGTCTTCCTGCTTGCAGACATATCCCGATGCACCGGATTGCATGCAGCGGATACCGAACAGCGTAGGACACTGCGCCGTCAGAATCAGAATCTTGAAATTGGAACCCATGGTGTTGAAGCGGGCCAGTACTTCGAGGCCGTCCAGCTTGGGAATGCTGATATCGAGAATGACCAGGTCGGGCATGCATTCACGGACCATCTGCATGGCATCGACACCGTTATCGGTCTCACCGACGACCTTGTAGCCTTCATGTTCCAGGAGCATTCGCACGGCGAGGCGGATGACCGGATGATCGTCCACAATAAAAACGGAGTTCATAAATAGAGTCCCATGCAAGCATGAATAAAGCGCGCACCTTAGCTCAGATGCATGAGCACTCGCATGGACTGGTAGTGTCGCGACTACGTTATCGGATTAATCCTACGCGTAATGAAGAAATGGACTACGTTGAAATTAGGATTGGCGTAAGGAAGCACGAGAGTTCAATTCGCCGAAGATGGAAATTATCCGAGAGACAATATTGATCTCCAATTATTTACTGGTGTTTAAAGCTGTGTTTAACAAGTGCGGTTCGTTTTGTTTGGTTGCCTGGGTCAGCGCGATCCAGTCTTACCAGTTTAAAGAACGCGTATAACGTTCGTGGCGATAACTCACCGGGCATCAGCCGGCCAGACCAATGGCCGGCTGATGCGGGACGATCAATGACTTGAGCGGCCGGTCATTTCCAGTGCCATGTCACTGGCGTAACTGTCGGTCATGCCGGCGATGAAATCGATCATGCGCAGAAACGAACTGTGCAGCGAACCTTGAGGGTCCGGCGCATTGTTGCCGAGCAAATCGAGAATACGCCGGCTCTTGAACGACGGCGTGCGGCCGTTGTGCTGCTCCAGCGCGGCACCGCAGAACGAATTGAGCAGAATCTCCAGCGTGGTATACGCGCCGATCTCATGCAGCGTCTTGCGCTTGTCCTGGAAGATCTTCTTGCGCGCGATGTCCTTGGCGTTCAACACGCAGCGCTTTGCCGGCCCGTGCATGTGTTCGACCAGATCGCCGTGCAGTGTGCCGGCGAGCAGGGCATCCTGCTGTTCGACAAATGCTCGCGCTGCCGCGTTGGTCAGGTGCTCGATGGCCTTGCCGCGCAGGATCGCCAGTTTGCGCCGCCGGGAATCCTGCGGGCCGAGCTGGCGATAGGTTTCCGGCAAATCGTCGCCGACCAGACCGAGCAGCAGTGACTCGACTTCGGCGTATTCGAGCAGCTCCATTTCCAGACCGTCTTCGAGATCGATCAGCGCATAGCAGATGTCATCGGCAGCCTCCATCAAGTACACCAATGGATGGCGTGCCCAGCGCTGGTCTTCGATTTGCGGCAGGCCGAGCTTGTGAGCGATCTGTTCGAGCAGCGGCAGTTCGCTCTGGTAGCAGCCGAATTTGTGTTTCTTGTAGCCGAGGGAGTCGGCGTGGCGCGCGGTCCACGGATACTTCAGATAGGTGCCCAGCGTCGCGTAGGTCAGACGCGTGCCGCCATCGAACTGGTGATATTCCAGCTGCGTCAGCACGCGAAAGCCTTGAGCATTGCCCTCGAAATTGAGGAAGTCACCACGCTCGGCTTCGCTCATGCCATCGAGCCAGCCGCGCCCAGCGGCTTGTTGAAACCAGTGGCGAATCGCGTCTTCGCCGGAATGGCCGAATGGCGGATTGCCGATGTCATGGGCCAGGCAAGCCGATTGCACGACCATGCCGAGGTCGGCCGGGTCGCACCAGTCTGGCAGCGCGCTGCGCAAGGTTTCACCGACACGCATGCCCAGCGAACGGCCGACACAACTGACTTCCAGCGAGTGAGTCAGACGCGTGTGAATGTGATCGTTGCTGGTGACCGGGTGCACTTGGGTCTTGCGCCCGAGGCGGCGGAAGGCCCCGGAGAAAATGATGCGGTCATGGTCTTTGTGAAAAGGGCTGCGGCCGAGTTCTTGCGGGCTGTGCAGCGGCTTGCCGAGGCGTTCGCGGTTGAGCAGGGTTGGCCAATCCAAGGCTGAATCTCTCCGTCTGGTGACTGATCGCCCTAGCTTCCCGGTTCGGCTGCGCGCCTGCAAGCGGAACTACAGGCCTGCTGCGTCGATATCGATCAACAGCAAGCGTTCACCGTTATCGAAAAACTGCCCCGCAGTCAGGCAATACTGGTTGCTGGTGGCATCGCGATAGGTGTTCGACAGGGTCAGGCGGCGTTCTTCCCAGCCTTCGGCCAGCAGATGATAGAAATACGGTCGCCACGACCAGTTGTGCCCCAGATAGCGGTCATCGGCAAACCAGCCGTCATGGCGCCATTCGAGGTTGGGAGTCAGTTGCGTGCCGTGGCGGTCGCACTGATAAAAGCGCAGCAGCCAGGGAAACGCCTGCAATTGCGGCAACGCACTGAGCGGGGCGCGGGCCTGCGCCCATTGCTGCAGAATCGCCATCAGTTCGCTGAGCTGCTGACGCATTTGCATCAGCCGCCCGCGCTCGCTGAGTTTCTGCTTCACGTAGCGTTGCCGCAATTGCGCGAAATGCGCGACGAAGGCATCGGTAGCGAAGAATTCTTCTTGTGCTCGGGCGAAGAGAAATCCCTGCACATAGCGCGAGCCGCACTCCAGCGCGAAATTCAGCTGCGCTTCGGTTTCGACGCCTTCGGCGATGATCCAGCAGCCGGTTTTCTCGGCCATCTGGGCGAGAGCCTTGACCACATCGCTGCTCGGTCCGCCGAGGGCTGCAGCCTGAAACAGGCGCATATCGAGCTTGAGAATGTCCGGTTGCAGGGCCAGGACCCGATCCAGCTGCGAATAGCCTGCGCCGAAATCATCAATGGCGATTCTCGCCCCTGCGTCACGGTAGCGCCCGACCACGTGGGCCAGGCGTTCGCTGTTACCACCCAGTTCGGTGATTTCAAATACGATGCGCTGCGGATCAACCTCGTGTCGCGCCAGTTGTTTGAGACTTGGCAGCGCTTGATCGGCGCGCAGGCGGCTGATCCAGCGTGGCGACATGTTCAGACTGAGAAACCACTCGGCCGGCGCTTCATGCAGGCGGCTGAGGGCGTGATCACGGATTTGCCGGTCGAGACGGCGCAAGGCAGTGGCCGGCGTGCGCGGATCGGCGAACAACGGTCCTACCGAGGTCAGTTGACCATCGCTCTGACGCAGGCGACCCAATGCTTCGACGCCTGCAATGCGGCCGGTGGCGGTATCGATGAAAGGCTGAAAACAGGCGAGCGGTTGCCCGTCGATCACGGCAAGTCCTTAATCTTGTTTTTGGTTTGGCCGCGCTTGCCGGATGGGCACGCGGGATGAAATCTCCCGATAAGGAGATTCATCCCGGCGCTATTTGCAAGAATGTAGCCAGATGGGCGATTCAGCGTTTGCCTGAGCTGTGCATGACCAGTCTGATCAGCGGCCCAAGCGTCGTGCCCAGACGCAGCAGTCGCGTCAAACCGCCACCACTGCTGCGTTTCGAGCCTTTGCCGGTGAGGAAACCCAGCAGCGTCACCGCCGCCACGCCCCACAACGGCGCATGCTTGATGCCGAAACCATCCTGCACGTTCTGCTTCATGCCACGCATGCGCTGCAACGGTTGCAGCACTTGCGCGGTTTCGTGGCGGATTTCCTGACGGTGCATTTCCATGCGCAGGCGGATCAGCGCCTTGCGCATTTCCCGGCGGGAGCTGTTGTGCGGAAGTTCAGGCAGGCTCATGGCAGCAGACGCTCCCGGTCGTTGGCCAGCTCTTCGAGCGTGCCGTGGAAAGGCGAGGACTCATCGAAAATCGCCGCTTTGAGGCGCAGACCGCAGAAGATCGACGCCAGCGTGTAAAACACGCACAGGCCGATGATCGCCGCCAGGCGGTAGGTGTCCCAGAAGATGATCATCACCAGCGTCGACAGACCTACCAGCAACAGCAGGGCAAAAACCAGCGCCAGGCCGGCGAACAGCAGCAGGCTGACAGTGCGTGATTTCTGCTCCTGCAGTTCGATGCCGAACAGTTCGACATGACTGTGCAGCAGGCCCAGAACGGCAGCGCCGAGGCGACGCGTGGAAGAGGCGGTGCCCGCAGTCGGGCCGGATTCACCGATCGACATGATCAGCGCCGAGTTGCCAGCAGGCCGATCAGAAAACCGACGCCGGCAGCGATGCCCACCGACTGCCATGGGTTGGCCGACACATAGTCTTCAGTAGCGGTTACGGCCGCCTGACCGCGCTCACGCAGGGTGTCTTCGGTCACCTTCAGGGTTTCCCGGGCACGCAGCAGGCTGTCATGAATCTGGGCACGCAGCTCATCGGCCTGATCACCCGCGAGGGTCTTGGTGTGTTCGAGCAAGCGTTCGGTGTCGGCGACCAGAGTCTGGAAGTCGTTCATCAGGATTTCTTGAGCAGTCTTTGCCTTGATGCTGGCCATGGGTGGATCTCCGTAGGTGGCTTTGAAGCGTTCGAGTATGAGCCTTGCGCGAAGGTTCAGTGCAAATGCCTGGTACAACTTTTGCTGTGTCGTGGTGCGCCGCTCGGCGTATGTGCGCTGTTGCCGGGCGTAAGAGCAGAAAACTCTAATTCATTTGCTCGCGGTTCGTGATCAGACATCGATATATGCGCCAAATCAGTTCATCAACCCTGCCGTTGGATATTTGATGAGTCGTAATTTGGTGCATGAAATGCACACATGAACCGCTTTGGTGCCTTTTAGCCTTGGGTCTGCCTCCTCATGGAAAATCTGCAAAGCGCTGTGGACACGCTGGTTCACAGCTCCAACACGTTGTTCATTCTGATCGGTGCGGTGATGGTACTGGCGATGCACGCCGGTTTCGCCTTTCTGGAGGTCGGCACGGTCCGGCAGAAGAACCAGGTCAACGCGCTGGCGAAAATCCTCAGCGACTTCGCCGTCTCGACCCTGGCCTATTTCTTTATAGGCTATTGGATCTCCTATGGCGTCACCTTCATGCAACCGGCGGCGGTGCTCACGGCTGACCATGGCTATGGACTGGTGAAGTTTTTCTTTCTGCTGACCTTCGCTGCCGCGATCCCGGCGATCATTTCCGGCGGCATTGCCGAACGCGCGCGGTTTGTCCCGCAGTTGTGCGCGACGGCGCTGATCGTGGCGTTTATCTATCCGTTCTTCGAAGGGCTGATCTGGAACGGCAACTTCGGTTTGCAAGGCTGGCTGGCGGCGCAGTTTGGCGCGGCATTCCATGATTTCGCCGGCTCGGTGGTGGTGCATGCCGTGGGCGGTTGGCTGGCGTTGGCCGCTGTTCTGCTGCTCGGCCCGCGCAATGGTCGCTATCGCGATGGACGCCTGGTCGCGTTCGCGCCGTCGAGCATTCCGTTTCTCGCACTGGGCTCGTGGATCCTGATTGTCGGCTGGTTCGGCTTCAACGTGATGAGCGCGCAGACGCTGCAAGGCGTCAGTGGCCTGGTCGCGGTCAACTCGCTGATGGCCATGGTCGGCGGTACCGTCGCGGCGTTGATCGTTGGGCGCAATGACCCGGGCTTTCTGCACAACGGCCCGCTGGCCGGGCTGGTGGCGATTTGCGCCGGCTCCGACCTGATGCATCCTGTCGGAGCACTGGTGACCGGCGCGATCGCCGGAGCCTTGTTTGTCTGGTGCTTTATCGCTGCGCAAGTCAAATGGCGCATCGATGATGTCTTGGGTGTCTGGCCGTTGCATGGTTTGTGTGGCGTGTGGGGTGGGATTGCCTGCGGCATCTTCGGTCAGTCTGCGCTGGGTGGCCTGGGCGGCGTCAGCCTGATCAGCCAGTTGATCGGCACCGCGCTTGGCGTCGCGGTGGCGCTGGTCGGCGGCTTCGTCGTCTACGGCGCGATCAAGGCATTGCATGGGCTGCGCCTGAGTCAGGAACAAGAGTATTACGGCGCCGACCTGTCGCTGCACAAGATCGGCGCGGTGAGTCAGGACTAGATTTCCTCATCATTGGCTCCGGGATAGAAACCGTGGAGCAGGCGATAGCGATCGATACGCACTTGATCGACCTTCTCCTGCACTTTGTGCGCGGGCAGGCCAAGCATGATCAGCGCGTGTGAAGCGAGCATCAGGCTTGACTCCAGAAGCTCCGGCACCACCTCGGTGGCGCCGGCGGCTCTGAGTTCCGCCGATTGGCTGTCGTCACGGGTGCGTACCAGAATCGGCACCTGTCGGTTGAGTCGCCGGGCTTCGCGCAGAATGCGCAACGCCGCGTCACTTTGATCCACGGCAATCACCAGCAGCCTGGCGCGCAACAGGCCAACCGCAGTAAGCAGATCGCCACGCGCCGAGTCGCCGTAATGCACGTCGCTTTCCGCGGATGCGGCTTCCTGCACCCGCACCGGATCGTTGTCCAGCGCAACATAGGCTTGCCCCGCATTGCCCATGAAGCGGCCGATGGACTGGCCGACGCGACCGTAGCCGCAGATCACCACGTGCTGGTCGAGGTCGGCGTTGAGCGCGCTGATCTGTTCGATCTGCGCTTCCTGATTGGGCTTGCGGTGCAGCACGGCGGCGATGCGCGGCGCCGCACGCAACAGCAGTGGCGTGAGCAGCATCGAACAGAACGTCGCCGCGAGCAGCAGCGCCCCCGGCTCGGCCGGCAACAGGCTGTTCTGCTGCATCTGCGCCATCAAGGCAAAACAGAACTCCCCGCCCTGGGCCAGGGCCAGACCGCTGCGCCACGCGGTTTCGCTGTCACTGCCGCGCCACTTCACCAGCAGCGCGACCACGATGCCCTTGATCAGCATCAGGCCAAGCGTCAGGCCGATGATCAACAGGCTGTGACTGACGAACAGTTGCAGGTCGATGAGCATGCCGATGCTGACGAAGAACACGCCGAGCAGAATGTCGCGAAAGGGCCGGATGTCAGCTTCGATCTGGTGCCGGTAATGGCTTTCCCCGAGCAACATGCCGGCAAGGAAAGCGCCGAGTGCAGGCGACAGCCCCAGCAAGTGCGTGAGCCAGGCAGTCAGCAGCACGATCACCAGCGCCAGAAGAACGAACAGCTCCGCCGAACGCGAGGCCGCCACTTCATGAAACAGCCGTGGCAATAACCCGCGACTGGCGAGCAGCAGGCCGAAGAACAGCACCAAGGTTTTGCCCAGGGTCAACGGCAAGGCCCAATACCAGGCCTGCTCGCTGGTGCCGGCGAAGACCGGAACCAGTGTCAGCAGCAATACCGCGACAACGTCCTGAAACAGCAACACGCCGACCGCGTTCTGGCCGTGGCTGCTGAACACTTCACCAAGACTGCCCAGCTCCTTGGTCACGATCGCCGTGGATGACAGCGATAATCCGGCACCGAGCAACAGCGCCGGCATCAGCGGCATGCCCAGGCCCATCAACAGGGTGCCGAGCAGCGCTGCGCTGATCAGCACTTGCTGACTGCCGAGGCGAAACACCACCTGACGCAGCGCAATCATCTTCGACAGGGAGAACTCCAGGCCTAGCGAAAACAGCAGAAACACCACGCCCAGCTCGGCGACATCCGGCAGATGTTCGCTCTCGTTGACCCAGTCGAATGCGTTCGGCCCGACCAGTAATCCCACGCACAGGTAACCCAGCACCGGCGGCAGTCGCAGGCGCCGGAACAGGGCAATCACCACCAGGGATGAGGCGAGGATGATCAACAGATTTGCAAACACGGGACACTCCGCTGTCAGGGCGTTGGCCTCTGAAGCGTAGAGGCAAAAAGTCCGCGAGGATGACGCATTTGCAATTTGCGCTGAATGATTTGCGTCAGGATTTTGCGCCGGGAGCGCTGGGTCCTTTGGGCGGCGCCGGGTCGACGAGGGTTTAGTGGCGTCCTAGAATGGGCTCACTTGTTTTCCGGTAATGCCGTCATGCCTCCTGAATGTCAGCTGTTCGGCACCCTCGGGTGTCATCTGTGTGAAGTCGCCGAAGCCGAACTGATGCCCTTCGTCGAGCATGGTCTGCTGGTTGAACTGGTGGACATTGCCGAAGACGAATCGTGGTTCGAAAAATACAGCTTGCGCATCCCGGTACTGCGGCGCGTTGACACTGGCGCGGAGCTGGATTGGCCGTTCAGTGGCGATGAAATCGCGGCGTTTTTACGATGATGGGGTTTACTACCGTTCTTCCGCTGGTCGCAGCGATACATCCTTGCGTTGGCGCTCGCTGACTTCTTCGGTTACTGTATGTCCATACAGCAATCGAGTCAGAGGGATGAACCGTGGTCAATGTCGAACAGTTGAAGAGCAGCGTTAACCGGATGTCGGTCGACGTGGTGCGCGAGGCCGTCCTCGAATTGCGCCTGGACGGGCTGGTCACGGAAGGCAAGACGCCGTTCAACAAGCTGCATTTCAACACCTGCTTTGCCGAAATCGAAGCCCTGTTTCAACGCGCCGGGTATCACAAGCAACTGGATGTGGTCGGTTATCAGGGCCTGCTGTATGCCTTGTACGATCCGGGTCGCTGGGAGGCGGTCGATGTCTTGCGCTGGCTGAAGGAGTTCACCGAAGCGGCGGCCCTCAAGTCGATTCCGGCCTGATGAAACTGCGCTAGGTGGCTTTGCCTCACTGTTGGATAATGCCGGCCTGCATTGAGGATTTCTGTTTCGTATGACCAGCCCCGTATTTTCCGCTGCGCACAATCAGGCCAGCACCTTGTATTTGCCGCCCGGTCCCTGGCTGACGGTACTCGATTGCCTGTGCGAGCACTTCAGCGCTATCGGCCGCGAACAATGGCTCGACCGGATTGCTCGCGGGCGGGTGCTGGATGCGCAGGGCCAGCCGATTGCGCTGGACTTGCCGTACAGGGAAGGTCTGCGCATTCACTACTTTCGCGAAGTGCCGGACGAGAAGCCGATCCCGGTGCTCGAGTCGATTCTCTACGCTGACGAACATCTGGTAGTGGCCGACAAACCTCATTTTCTGCCAGTAACCCCGGCCGGGGAATATGTCGAACAAACCCTGCTACGCCGGCTGATCCGTCGGCTGGACAATCCGCATCTGGTGCCGCTGCACCGCATCGACCGGCACACGGCAGGTCTGGTGATCTTCTCGGCCAACCCGCAAACCCGCTCGGCCTATCAGTCGTTGTTCCCGACGCGGCAGATCGACAAGCGCTATGAAGCGATCGCCCCGGCGCTGCCCGAGTTGAATTTCCCTTTGGTGCACAAGAGCCGGTTGGTCGATGGCGAGCCGTTTTTCCGCATGCAAGAAGGGCCTGGCGCCAGCAATACCGAAACGGCGGTCGAGGTGCGTGAGAAAAATGGTGATCTGTGGCGCTATGGCCTGTATCCCGTGACGGGCAAGAAGCATCAGTTGCGGGTGCACATGACGGCGCTGGGAGCGAGTATTTGCAACGACCCGTTTTATCCGACGGTGTTGAAAGATGTCGAGGACGACTACGCCAACCCGTTGAAGCTGCTTGCGCAAGGCCTGCGCTTCATTGACCCGGTGACCGGGGAATTGCGGGAGTTCGAGAGTCGAATCACCTTGCAGTGGTAATGCTGAAACTGCTTTCCGAGCGCCCATGAAAAAGCCCGCATGACAATGCGGGCTTTTCTGTATCCGGTAACGACGCGGAGCCTTACAGCTCTTTAACGGTACGAACCTGATCCTTGTTGATGCGGGTCTCTTTGCCGTCCAGCTGCTGGAACTCGTAGAAGCCCGAATCATCATCGTATTTCGGGGTGTCGACGGCCTGGATTTCGCGACCGTCATTCAAGGTGATCACTGTCGGCGAGGAGCAACCGGCGAGGGTTGCCAGGCCCAGTGCGAGCATGAAAGTGGCGAGGGTCCGTTGAGTCATGAGTGTGTCTCCGAATGGGAAATCTTCTGGTTACTGAGCTTGAGACGTAAACAAGGCGTGAGAGTTCCTTGGATAGTGTCAGTCTGACACAGTGTTGTGCAGATGTAACAATTCGGGGGTGTTGAGGTTGGCCAGTCGCGGTTCGTTGTCAGGGCATTGCAATGCGACGGCGCCGAGACTGCGCATCACCCGGCCCGGGCTGCGCTCGCCTGCATTCCAGGCTGCTTCGAACGCTGGCAACAGCGCCACCGGAATCACGCACAACAGCGGTTCCCAGTGCTCGCCGTGGCGCAGCATTAAAGGTTTTTCACGTTGCAGATCGGCAGTGGTCAGCATGGCTTCCAGCAACGCCGTGTCGATTCGCGGCACATCGCATGGCAACACCAGCAAATGCGCATGGCGCGCCGCTTTCAGTCCAGCACGAATACCGGCCAGCGGCCCGGGGAAATCGCCTTCATCATCCATTACCAACTTATCGGCAAACCCGGCATAACGCTCGCGATTGCGGTTGCACGAGATGATCAGATCGTCGGTCAGCGGCCGTACCTTGCGCTGCAGATGCGCGATCAACGGCTCGCCCAGCCACTCGATGAGGCCCTTGTCCTGACCGCCCATGCGTTGACCGCGTCCACCGGCCAGAAGCAGGACGGAGCAGGGTGGCAACGGCTTGTTCGAGGGCATGACGACTCTCCAGAGGGGCGGCGGAAAAATGAGCCGCTGTGATATAACACCGGGCTGTTTCCCCTACAACTGGAAGAGCCTATGAAAGCCAAGGCTGATGTACCTTTCGTGCCGCTCAATATTGCGGTGCTGACTGTCAGCGACACCCGAACCCTGGAAACCGATACCTCCGGCCAGGTCTTCGTCGATCGCTTGATCGCGGCCGGTCACGCGCTGGCCGAGCGTGTTTTGCTTAAAGATGATCTCTACAAAATTCGCGCGCAAGTCGCCAATTGGATTGCCGACGATGTGGTCCAGGTTGTGCTGATCACCGGCGGCACTGGCTTTACCGGGCGTGACAGCACACCGGAAGCGGTGGCATGCCTGCTCGACAAACAGGTCGACGGATTCGGCGAATTGTTCCGCCAGATCTCCGTAGCCGATATCGGCACTTCGACCGTGCAGTCCCGGGCCTTGGCAGGCTTGGCCAACGGCACGCTGGTGTGCTGCCTGCCGGGTTCGACCAATGCGGTGCGCACTGGCTGGGATGGCATCCTCGCTGAGCAACTGGACGCCCGTCATCGTCCGTGCAACTTCGTCACCCATCTGAAGCAGGCGGCGCCTTGTGAATCCCGTGGGTAAGCCGGGCAAGACCGGCAGTTTGCTGCCTGTCGAAACGGCGCTCGAGCGTTTGCTGGCCATGGCCGATGCGTCGCGCATTGTCGAGCGCGAGCACTTGCCGCTGGCTCAGGTCGAAGGGCGGGTGCTGGCTGAAGATCTGATCTCGACACTGGATCTGCCGCCGTGGCCGAACAGCGCCATGGACGGCTACGCCTTGAACCTGGCGGATTGGCAGGGCGAGCCGCTGCCAGTCAGCCAAAAAGTTTTTGCCGGGCAGTCTCCGCAGCCGTTGGAACCAGGCAGCTGCGCACGCATCTTTACCGGGGCACCGCTGCCGGCGGGCGCTGACTGTGTCGAGATGCAGGAAAACGCCGAAGTTCAGGCCGACGGCCGAGTGCGCTTCCTCGAGCCTTTGAAAGCCGGGCAGAACATTCGTCCGCAAGGGCAGGAAACCACGGTCGGCGAATTGGTACTGCAAGCTGGAGCCCGGCTCGGACCGATTGAGCAAGGCCTGGCTGCTTCGCTTGGCTGTGCCGGGGTTAACGTCGTGCGCAAGCCGCGGGTGGCGGTTCTGTCCACTGGGGACGAACTGGTTGAACCCGGTCAGGCATTGGGGCCGGGCCAGATCTACAACAGCAATCGCGTACTTCTGTGCAGCTGGCTGCAGCGTCTGGGCTGCGAAGTCATCGATGGCGGAATTCTTCCGGACGATCTACCCGCGACGCGGGCGCGGCTGGGCGAGCTGCAAAATGTCGATCTGATTCTGTCTACTGGCGGTGTCTCGGTCGGTGAAGCAGATTTTCTCGGCATTGCCTTGCGAGAGGAAGGCGAACTGGCCTTGTGGAAGCTGGCCATCAAGCCTGGAAAACCGTTGACGTTCGGCCATTTCCGCAACGTGCCGGTGATTGGCCTGCCCGGCAATCCCGCCTCTACGCTGGTGACGTTCGCCTTGCTGACGCGGCCCTATTTATTGCGACGCCTGGGTGTGCAAGATGTCGAGCCGCTCAAGTTTGCAGTGCCAGCAGGCTTTGTCTGGCCGGTGGCCGGCAACCGTCGTGAATATCTGCGCGGGCGCTTGGAACAGGGGCGGGCGATCATTTACCGCAACCAGAGTTCGGGTGTGCTGCGTAGCGCGGCGTGGGCCGACGGATTGGTGGAAGTCCGAGAAGGCCGCACGCTGAGCGAGGGTGATGCAGTGAGCTTCATTCCCCTCAGTGACCTTCTGGGGTAGAGCATCTCGCCCATGCACGCGTCGGCTGATACGCACGGCGCGTGCAACGAATGATTCGGTCAGTTGCTGATCAATGTCACCAACTGGTCGAATCGGCTGTTGGCCACCCAGCCCAGCAGACCGAGGATGACAGCGGTGGCACCCGCCGAATACGCCAGACGGTGTTTGATCGTCCGGACATCATTGAGCACTTCGTCCATATCGCGGCGCATGTATTTGAAGTGAGTCTCCAGCTCGCTGACTCGGGGTTCCATATCAAACTCTCCAGGGGTCTTGGCGCTGTTACAGAAGTCTGGTTTCTTGCTGGCACGACTTTCGGCGAGAGCGGCGACCGGGCTCACCGGTGCCTTGGTTTCATGGTTGTGCATGGAAGTTCTCGCCGATCGTATCAACTGCACGCTTGCTGGTTTTGCCATTGCTCGATTCATGGAAATAAATCGGGGGGTATCCGTTCATTACCGGCACATCCTTGTGTTAATGGGTTGAAGGTTGATGCTGCTGGCACACGGTGACCCAATGGTCGGACGGGGTCAATTAAGCCGATTCCTCTTGTTTCGTAAGAAAAAATACCGCTGTGTAGGACGCCAGCAGTTGGACGAAGAATTAATTGCCGCTCGGTGGCTTTTTTAAGGCGCACAGTGGTCAAGATGTTTCAATCGATTTCAATTCTTGGAGTGACGTTATGAGTGAACGCCGGGCACTGCTGATCTTGCATGGCAAACAGGCACTCAACGAGGATGTCCGCGCTGCCGTCGAAGCCAAGCGTGAGCAAGGCTGGGAACTGGCTGTGCGAGTGACCTGGGAGGCCGGCGACGCCCAGCGTCTGGTCGAGGAAGCGTTGGCGGCCGGCTACAGCAAAATCATCGCCGGTGGCGGTGATGGCACGTTGCGCGATATTGCCGAGGCGCTGGCTCAGCATCCGCAAAAAGCCAGTCTTGTGTTGCTGCCGCTGGGAACCGCCAACGATTTCTCCCGCGCCGCCGGTATTTCCCTGGAGCCTGCCGAAGCCCTTGAGCTACTGGATGTTCAGCCCTCGGATATCGATCTGGGCGAAGTGGGCGGGCAGATTTTCCTCAACATGGCGACCGGCGGATTCGGCAGCCAGGTGACCGCCAATACTTCGGAAGATCTGAAAAAGGTCTTGGGCGGCGCCGCGTATCTGTTTACCGGCCTGACCCGGTTCAGCGAACTGCATGCCGCTTACGGCGAGTTGCAAGGCCCGGATTTCCATTGGCAGGGTGAGCTGCTGGCGCTGGGTATCGGTAACGGTCGGCAGGCGGGTGGCGGCCATGTGCTGTGCCCGGAGGCACAGGTCGATGATGGTTTGCTGGACATCAGTATCCTGCCGGCACCGCAAGAACTGGTCGGCACGCTGAAGAATCTGCTGAGCGAGGGCTTCGGCCTCGACAACATGTTCGTGCGGGCGCGATTGCCGTGGGTCGAGATCAAGGTCGCCGAAGGGCTGAGCATCAATCTCGACGGCGAGCCACTGGAAGGTGACAGTCTGCGTTTTGTTGCGAAACCCGCAGCGTTGCAGGTGCACTTGCCAAAGGACTCGCCGCTATTGAGTCAACTGACGCCAGTCAGTCATCAAGACTGATGATCTGCTCGCGCACGGCGAACAGCACCAGGCCCGCCACGTCATAGATCTGCAGGCGCTTCATGATCTGTGCGCGGTGGGTTTCCACGGTCTTGACGCTCAAGCCCAGGCCGTTGGCGATTTCCCGGGTCGATTTGCCGCGCACGATCAGGCGAAGGATTTCCAGCTGGCGCGCGGTCAGATTGTGCGAATCGGCGATGTCCGGCTGGCTTTTCTGGTTGCGGGTCAGTGCCTGATTGATCACGGTGTGAGCGATGGCCGGGCTGAGATAGCGTTCGTTGTTGCGCAGGGCTTCCAGCGCGTGCTCGAGCTCGGTGGCCGTGGTGTCCTTGAGCAGGTAGCCATGGGCACCGGACTCCAGCGCCTGCATGATCAGCGCCGGGTCGGTGTGCATCGACAGGATCAGCACTTTGCTCTGCGGGCGCACGCGCTTGAGGCGTTGCAGCGCTTCCAGGCCACCGGTTTCCCGCATCGAGATGTCCAGCAATACGATGTCGGGGCTCAGTTGCTCGACCATTTCGAGCAATTGCGAACCATCACTGGCTTCGCCGATTACCGCGTAACCGGGAATATCCAGAACCAGAGCACGCACGCCGGCTCTGATCAGCGAGTGGTCATCCACCAGAAGTAAGTTACAAGTCAACGCATAACCTTATTCGTACTGGCCCGTTCGAGCGCTCGCGGCGCCCACGGGAAAAGTGCTTCGATTCGAGTGCCTTTGCCCGGCTCGCTGATAACGCTCAATGTGCCGCCCAACTGTTCGATGCGCTCGGCCATTCCGGCCATGCCGCGTTGACCTTCTCTGGCCGGGTCGGCCGCCGGGGCAAAACCCAGGCCGTCATCGCTGATCAACAGCGTCAGACCTTGCGGCAATCGCTGTACCCGAATCAACAGGTTTTTTGCCTGTGCGTGGCGCAGGATGTTGGTCACGGCTTCCTGGGCAATGCGAAACGCCGCGACGGCCATTTCCTCGGGGATGCCGTTGAGCCGTTGCTGGCAATCGAGACTCCAGTTGACCGGCGTGTTGGCCAGTGTCTTGAGCAAGTGCGCACGCAGGCTGGCTTCGAGGCCCAGACTGGTCAATTGACGTGGATTGAGAATCGCCGAGACGTCACGCACCTTTGTCAGGGTTTCATCCAGTGTGTCGCAGAGCACCTTGCATTGTTCCTGCAGATCCTCCGGCAGGCGGCGTTTGAGCCAGTCACTTTGCAGTTTGGCGGCGGTGAGCAACTGGCCGATATCGTCGTGCAATTCCCGGCTGAGGCGATGGCGCTCGTTTTCCTGAACTTGCAACAGTCGATCAGCCAGCTCTTGTGGTTGAAACTTGATCGATTTGCGCGACAAGCGATATTGCACCCAGACGCACGCGGTGGCGGCGATGTCGAGCGCCAGCAATCCCAAAGGAAGGCGTGCGGAAACAACATACGCCAGCAGACTACCCAAGGTCGCCAGAACACACAGAACAAGTGTGAAGCGCCGGGCGTTTTCCCGAGAAGGTGGCCATGTAATGAGTGACTTGAGACTGGCGTACATAACGGATGGAGCCAATGGATGTTCGCTGCGGGCAGACCGACCGGTGACTGGCGGATCTCTGTGTGGAAATACTGTCATTTATGTTATTGATTCAAACCGCATTCATTAAGCGATCATTGACCGGCAATAACATCGAAAAGGTAACACTGAAGTCAGTATGCCATTAACCGGCAGGCAACTAACCGGCGGCATAATACCACTTAACATACCGTTGGTCGCGGTTGCTATATATGTCTATTCAGTCAGGAAATATCGGATCGTGGACGCAAGTTCCATATTGGAAAAAGCTGGAGTTGTTGTATTTGGGCCACTTCGATTTGCCTGGAAGTGTCGCTGGTTGCACACAGGGAAAACCCTGATGGCGGCACCTGGAAATTAACCGTTGGTCGGGCTGATTATTTGCCCCGGATTGTCGCTTTCAGGCACGAAGTATTCATTTACGACAATATCGCGACTTACCGGCTCAAGCCTGGCGCGCGGTAAAGGATGAAGAGAGCAAACGTTTGCTCACCATCTTGGGCTCGAACGAGGTTTGGCCCATTTGTGCCGCGAAGGCCTCGAGCAGATCAGTCTGTTCGCTTTTATCCAGGGTCAGCTGCCCGGTCCTGGGATCGACCAGCTCGAGCTGCCACGCCATCAAGGTCAGGCAGTCACGTAACGCATCGAGGGCCTGCTCGTGCAGATCTACGTGATCCTGCTGCAAATTGAGCAGGCTGTAGATGTGCAGGGAAAACTCGGAGATCGCTTCCAGCGCCAGTGCTTCGGCCCGGCCGGCCAGCTTCAGCAGAGTGCCGAGCATGCAGTCGATGGCATCCTTGTCATTGCTGATCAGTTGCAGATGGCTCAGGCATTCTTCGGACTTGGCGAGAAGCGTTTCGGCCTCGACCAGAAATTCGGGGAAGCGTTGCGCCCAGTCTTTACGGTCGATTGGCATGTTCATCTCCACCACGTCGTGTTGGTTGACGGATGGCCGTGTGTGGCGACGATCGTGAATCGTCGGCAGATCGCGCCCGGCGGTGCAGGTGCACGGACCGAAGGGTTCCAGAGGGTGGGTTGCCACTGAATTGCGATCGCACACAATAGCCTGACTCCGTTCATGCAATGAGAATGGCGTCACAGTAATGGCTATTGGAAATGGCGAATATCAGGTTGGGCCTGATTGATCCTAGGGGAATCCCTTAGGCGCGGGAACCTAACGTGCAAACCGAGGTCGCGCCGCAATGAATCTAGCAGATGAAATCACGATTGCCAGTAAAGCATGATGTCAGTGTGACATCAATGGCCATTTATGGCATTTTTAGCGGCGCGCTTTACAGCAATCAAGATTAGCTGAATGCAGCCGATAAACCCCCATAGTGAATTCATCAGAACAAGCCCAGGAGTCATTGATGGCCGGCATTCTCGACACGGTAGACCAACGCACGCAACTGGTGGGTGAGAATCGCCTGGAAATCCTCATGTTTCGCCTGGCCGGACGCCAGCTGTTCGCGATCAACGTGTTCAAGGTTCAGGAAGTGCTGCAACTGCCCAAGCTGACCCTGATGCCGCAGCGTCATCCCTTCGTCTGCGGCGTGGTCAATCTGCGTGGGCAGACATTGCCGGTGATCGACCTGTCGCAGGCAATCGGTATGCGCCCACTGGTGCCGGGCCCGAACAGCACGATCATCGTCACCGAATACAACCGTTCGGTGCAGGCCTTCCTCGTCGGCGGTGTCGACCGCATCGTCAACATGAACTGGGAAGCCATTCTGCCGCCGCCGACCAGTGCCGGCCGCCAGCATTATCTGACCGCGATCAGCAAGGTCGACGATCAACTGGTGGAGATCATCGACGTCGAGAAAGTCCTCGCTGAAATCGTCCCGTACAACGCCAAGGTCTCGCGGGAGAAACTCGACGATCCGGTACTCGAGCGCGCCCGTGGCCGCGAAGTGTTGCTGGTGGATGATTCCAACGTAGCGCTTTCGCAATTGCGCGACACCCTCGGCCAGCTCGGGGTGAAAATGCACATCGCCAGCGACGGTTTGAAAGCCTTGAACATGCTCAAGGCCTGGGCCGATACCGGCGTGCACATGACCGATAAACTGCTGATGATCTTCACCGATGCGGAAATGCCGGAAATGGACGGCTATCGCCTGACCACGGAGATCCGCAACGACCCTCGCCTGCGTGGCTTGTACGTCGTGTTGCACACCTCGCTGTCCGGCAGTTTCAACGACTCGATGGTGAAGAAGGTCGGTTGCGACAACTTCCTCTCCAAATTCCAGCCGGACAAATTGGTTGATGTGGTGCGCCAGCGTCTGATGCTCGACGCCGTGCCGGCCTGAAACACGCACATCTTGCTTCCTGTGGGAGCGAGCCTGCTCGCGAAAGCGCAGGGTCGGACACATTGATGGTGAATGTGCCGGCCTCTTCGCGAGCAGGCTCGCTCCCACAGAAGTGTATTTACATTAATGACGGCTTTGATTCGGTATTGAAGCTCGTATAGGGTGGCGTTTTTCCATCAGGAAGCTGGCCATGCTGCGTCTGAGCGCGCTTTATCGTTACCCGTTGAAATCCGGCAAGGGCGAAATCCTGCAAAGCATTGAGCTGGACAAGCTCGGGCTGGCGGGCGACCGACGCTGGATGCTGGTGGACGAGGCCAGCGGGCGCTTTCTGACCCAGCGTGCCGAAGCGAAGATGAGTCAGCTGTCGGCGTTATGGAATGCCGGCGGCGGTCTGACCCTCAGCGCTCCCGAGCAGGGTGCTATCGAAGTCGCGCTGCCCGCTGCCGACGCCGAGCTGCGCGGTGTGACGATCTGGCGTGACACCCTGCGTGTGCCGGACGCCGGTGATCAAGCCGCGCGTTTTGTCAGTGACTTCCTCGGCAAGCCGACACGTCTGGTGCAGATGCCACTCGAGCGGGCGCGCACCACGCAGTCGGGTTTCGGCAAGGATGACGATCAAGTGGCGTTCGCCGACGGTTATCCATTGCTGCTGATTGGCGAAGCCTCGCGGCTGGCACTCTCGGAAACGGTAGGGCGAGAGCTGGAGATGCTGCGCTTTCGCCCGAATCTGGTCATCGAAGGCAGCGCGCCTTACGCCGAGGACAACTGGAGACGTATTCGCATCGGCGATATCGAATTCCGCGTGGTCAAGCCGTGCGCGCGTTGCATCATGACCACTGTCGACCCGCAAACCGGTGAGCGTAGCGCCGATCGCGAGCCGTTCGCGACGTTACAGAAACATCGCTCAACCGCCGATGGCGCGATGTTCGGGCAGAATCTGGTCAACGACGGTAACGGCCGCCTGGAAGTCGGCATGCCGGTGGAAATCCTCGAATAGGTTGTCGCTGAAACGAAAAATGCCCGGGTCTTTTGGACGCGGGCATTTTTTTGCGCAGTAAAACCGGCGGGATCAGCCGCGGTATTCGCACAGGTAAGCGGTATCCACTTCGACTTTCAGTTGGAACTTGCTGTTGGCCGGGACGTTGAACTGGCTGCCGGCGGCGAAGGTTTCCCAGTCGCTGCTGTCTGGCAGTTTTACGCTCAGCGCGCCGGAAACCACATGCATGATCTCGCGCTGGCTGGTGCCGAATTCGTATTCGCCCGGGGCCATGACGCCAATGGTCGCCGGACCTTCAGCGGTGCCAAAGGCGATCGACTTGACGGTGCCGTCGAAGTACTCGTTGACTTTAAACATGGGCGGATTCCTCGAAAAGGGCTTAAAAGGGGGCGGCCAATATGCACAAGGCTTTTCGCGCCGTCACGCGTCTAAAGCGGCAGGACCAGCGGCAATAACCGCGCGGTATTGCGGGCATCTTCCAGCGCGCGATGTTGTTGGCCGTTGAACTGCATGCCCGCCAGTTGCAACGCGCCGTTGAGCCCCAGCGGTCGTTCCAGGCGGCGGGCCTTGGCGAAGCGCTGTTTGAGGTTCATGTGCGGGACTTTGCTCAGGCCGCTGTCGATGTTCAGGCGCTGCCACTCCTGGAGCAACTGCTGGCGATCGTAACCGCCCCAACTGGCCCAGCCTTCAAGGCGAGCCTGATGCTGCGCAAGCCAGCGCTCAAAGGCTGGCCAGACGTCGCTCAGCGGTTGCGCCGAATCGATATTGGCCTGGCTGATGTGTGTCAGCTCCCGACAGAACGGCGTCAGCAATGGCCGGCGGGTCGGTTTGACGAAGCGCTGGAAGTGATCCTGCTCGCGCCCGGCGCGGTCGACCAGGGTCGCACCGATCTCGATAATTTCCATTTCCGTGACCGGCCAGCCACCCTCGTCTGTGGTGGCTTCCAGATCTATGACCAGCCAATGGGGCATCGCAGGGTTCCTGATTTCCGCGTTCTGATTTATCAGAGCGTAGTCAAACCCCGCGCTTGTGCCCGGGCGACTACTCGACCTGCAACAGAACCTGACGATTTTTTACCTGATCGCCAACCTTCACTTGCACCCGTTTGAGCACGCCATCGATGCCGGCCTTCAACGGATGCTCCATTTTCATTGCCTCCAGTACCACCAGCAATTGACCCTTGCTGACCGTACTGCCCTCGCTGACCAGCACATAGACAATGGCACCGTCCATCGGGGCTTTCAGGGTGCCGGAGGCGACGCTGGTCTGACTGTCGATCGGCGCATGAGTTCGATCCTCCAGGCGCAGGCTGCCCGGATGGGTGAACAGCCACAGCTGCCGATCGTGCAGACGATAGGCGTGGCGCTGGCGCAGACCGTCGACTTCGATGGTGATCGATTGCGCGGCGTGCTCAATGATTTTCACCGCCACAGTGCTTTCGCCAGCCTGCACGACCAACTCGCCGGATTTGCGCGCCAGCACCGACAGCGTCCAGTCCTGCTCGTCACTGCCGAGTCGATAGTGCAACGGCACGCTCGCGTTATTGCGCCAGCCGTTCAGCGGGGCGCGATGGGGCAGGGCGCTGGCCTGATAGAACAACACCACAGCAATCGCCAGTTGCTCCGTCGTCGGCACATAAGTGTTGAGGCTGGCATGGCTGGAAAAATGGTGCTGGATGAAAGCGGTGCTGAAATCGCCGCTGATGAACTGCGGATGTTGCAGCAGGCCTTCGAGCAAGCGTTGATTGCTTTGAACGCCAAGCAGCACCGAGTCCTGCACCGCACGCAACAGCTTGCGCCGCGCCTCTTCGCGGGTTGCACCGTGGGCGATCAGTTTGCCCAGCATCGGATCGTAGAACGGGCTGACCGACTGACCTTCAAGCAGACCGTGATCGATCCGTGCACCGTGGCCCGACGCCGGTTGCCATGCGGCAATTCGGCCGGTTTGCGGGAGAAAATCCGCAGCGGGATCTTCAGCGTAGAGGCGCACTTCCATGGCGTGACCGTCGAGACGGATCTGCTCCTGGGTCAGCGGCAGCGGCTGGCCCTCGGCAACCAGCAACTGCCACGCGACCAGATCGAGGCCGGTGATCAATTCCGTCACTGGATGTTCGACCTGCAGACGGGTGTTCATTTCCAGAAAGTAGAATTGCCCGCGCGCGTCGAGCAGGAACTCCACGGTGCCGGCGCCGACGTAATCCACCGCGCGCCCGGCCTTGAGTGCTGCTTCGCCCATGGCCTGGCGCAGCTCGGCGGTCATCACCGGGCACGGCGCTTCTTCGATGACTTTCTGATGGCGGCGCTGGATCGAGCAATCGCGTTCGCCGAGATAGACCAGATGCCCGTGCTGGTCGCCGAACAGTTGCACTTCGACGTGGCGCGGGTCGATCAAGGCCTGCTCGAGAATCAACTCGTCGCTACCGAAACCGTTCATTGCTTCGGACCGCGCGGTACGCAGTTGCGCCGCCAGTTCGCTGGCCTCGTGCACCAGACGCATGCCGCGTCCGCCGCCACCGGCGCTGGCCTTGATCATCAGCGGATAACCGATCCGCGCGGCTTCGGCCAATAGGGTCGCGTCGTCCTGCGCTGCGCCTTGATAGCCGGCAATGCATGGAACCCCGGCCTCAAGCATGGCAATTTTCGACAGGCGTTTGCTGCCCATCAGTTCGATGGCTTTGACGCTGGGGCCGATGAAAATCAGCCCGGCTTCGGCGCAGGCGCGGGCGAAATCGGCGTTTTCCGAGAGGAAGCCGTAGCCGGGGTGAATTGCATCGGCGCCGCTGCGTCGGGCGGCGTCGATGATCGCCGCGATGTTTAGGTAAGACTGCTGCACCGGCGCCGGGCCGATGTGCACGGCCTGATCGGCCATTTGCACGTGTAGCGCATCGGCGTCGGCGTCGCTGAACACGGCGACGGTGCGATAGCCCAGCGCCTGGACCGTGCGCTGGATGCGGCAGGCGATTTCACCGCGATTGGCGATCAGGATTTTGTGGAGGGTAGGCATGGTGGGGTTCCTGAAATGATAGCGGTGAATGGGATGGCCTCTTCGCGAGCAGGCTCGCTCCCACATTTGGAACGCATTTCAACCGCGAATTCGGGCGCTCCTGAGTTTTGGGCGGCGAAGGTGCGGGCCTCTTCGCGAGCAGGCTCGCTCCCACATTTGGAGCGCATTTCAACTGCGAACTCGGGGGCTCCTGAGTTTTGGGCGGCGAAGGTGCGGGCCTCTTCGCGAGCAGGCTCGCTCCCACATTTGGAATGCATTTCGACCTGTGGGAGCGAGCCTGCTCGCGAAGCTTTTAGCTGACCCACCGAGGGTTACGTTTCTGCATAAATGCCATGGTCCCCTCGATTCCCTCGTCTCCAGTCACCGCCGCGCTGAACCACTGCGCCGCCTCATCGAGCAATTCACTCGAAGGCTGTCCGGCACTCGCCAGCAACAATTTTTTCGTCATCGCATTCGCTTCCGGTGCGCAGCGCACCACCTGTTGCAACACCTCATCCAGTCGCTCGGCCAACGCCTGCGCATCCTGTTCAACGAAATGCACCAAGCCCAGACGCTGTGCCTCAGCGCCATCGAAACGCGCCGCCGTCAGCGCGAGTCGGCGGGTTTCGGTCAGACCGATCCGTTGCACTACAAACGGTGCGATTTGCGCCGGGATCAGGCCAAGGCTGGTTTCCGGCAAGCCGAACTGCGCCTTGTGATCGCTGATCGCAATATCGCTGACGCAAGCCAGGCCGAAGCCGCCGCCGAGCACGGCGCCTTGCAGCACAGTGATCAGCACTTGCGGCGCATGTTGGGCTTGTTCCAGCAGCGCGCCAAACGCCCGGTTCAACTCACGGTAAGCGTCCGCGCCCTGAGCCCGGGCATTGGCCATGTCCTTGATGTCGCCACCGGCGCAGAAATGCCCGCCGGCACCGCTGAGCACCAAGGCCCGCACTGTGCGGTCATCACGCACCGCCGCCAGCACCGCGCGCAGTTCGGCGACCATCTGCAGGCTCATCGCATTGCGGCTGTCCGGGCGGTTGAGGGTGATGTGCAGTACGCCACCATGCAGTTCCAGCAACAGCGTCTGGCAATCGGGCAGGCTGCTCATTTCTTTTTCCCCGGCAGGATGCCCATCAGTTTGCAGATGATCCCCAGCATGATTTCGTCGGCGCCGCCGCCAATCGATACCAGACGCACATCGCGATAAGCACGGGCCACCGGGTTGTCCCACATGAAGCCCATGCCGCCCCAATATTGCAGGCAGCTGTCGCTGACTTCACGGCCGAGGCGTCCGGCCTTGAGCTTGGCCATCGATGCCAGGCGCGTGACGTCCTGGCCTTTGATGTATTGCTCGGTGGCCTGATAGACCAGGGCGCGCAGGCATTCGATTTCGGTCTGCAATTCGGCGAGGCGGAAGTGGATCACCTGGTTATCGATCAGCGCGTTGCCGAAGGTCTTGCGCTCCTTGCAGTACTCGATGGTGCTGTCGATGCAATATTCCAGGCCCTTGATCATGTTCGCCGCGCCGAACAGACGTTCTTCCTGAAACTGCAGCATCTGCATCATGAACCCCGCGCCTTCATGGCCGATGCGGTTGCGCTGGGGCACGCGCACGTTGTCGAAGAACACCTGCGCGGTTTCCGAGCTGCGCATGCCGAGCTTGTCCAGGTGCGAACTGAGGCTGATTCCCGGGGTGTTCATCGGCACCATGATCAGCGACTTGTTGATGTGCGGCTTGTCGTCCGAGGTGTTGGCCAGCAGGCAGATGAAATCGGCGCTCGGCGAGTTGGTGATCCACATCTTGCTGCCGTTGATCACGTAGTCATCGCCGTCCTTGCGTGCCGTGGTTTTCAGCCCGGCGACATCGGAGCCGGCGCCGACCTCGGAAACGCCGATGCAACCGACCTGTTCGCCGGTGATGGCCGGCCGGAGGAACTCTTCGCGCAGTTCATCGGAGCCGAAGCGCGCCAGCGCCGGGGTGCACATATCGGTCTGCACGCCGATCGACATCGGAATCCCGCCGCAATGAATGGTGCCGAACTCTTCGGCGGCGACGATCGAATAGCTGTAGTCGAGGCCCATGCCGCCGAATTTTTCCGGCTTGGAAATGCCCAGCAGGCCCAGCTCACCGGCCTTGCGGAATATCTCATGAATGGGAAAGCGCCCGGCCTTTTCCCATTCTTCGACGTGCGGGTTGATCTCGTGCGTGACGAACTGGCGGACGGTGCGGCGCAGGGCTTCGTGTTCCGGGGTGAAGATCATTGTTGTTGTTCTCCGTAGGATCCGTGGCGGTCAGAAGCGGCTGACGCCGAAGCTGTTGGGTTGCAGCGTACGCCTGTCGGCTTCGTGGCATATATCCAGCAAGTAGCCAAGCAGGGTGCGGGTGTCGCGCGGGTCGATCAGGCCGTCGTCCCACAGGTTGGCGCTGCCGTACAGTGCGGTGGACTGGCTGTCGAGTTTCTGCGCGGTCATCTGTTCGAGCATGTCGAGCATTTTCGGATCGGGCTCGATGCCGTCCTTGAGCTGTTTGGCCTCAGTGACGATGCGCAAGACCTTGCCGGCCTGTGCGCCGCCCATCACTGCCGTGCGGCTGTTAGGCCAGGCGAAGATGAAGCGCGGATCGAGCCCGCGCCCGCACATGGCGTAGTTGCCGGCGCCGTAGGAACCGCCGACGACGATGGTCAGTTTAGGCACCCGTGCGTTGGCCACCGCTTGAATCAGTTTCGAGCCGTGCTTGATCACCCCTTGCTGTTCCGATTCGGTGCCGACCATGAACCCCGTCGTGTTGTGGAAAAACAGTAGCGGCGTCTGGCTCTGGTCGCACAACTGGATGAACTGCGCCGCCTTGCTCGCACCTTGCGGGGTGATCGGGCCGTTGTTGCCGATGAAGCCGCAGGCGCGGCCCTGGATTTTCAACTGGCCGCAAAGGGTTTGCTGATCGAACTCGCCTTTGAACTCGAGAAAGTCCGACTCATCGGCAATCCGCGCGATGATTTCGCGCACGTCGTAGGGCTTTTTTGCATCGTCCGGGATCAGCCCGAGCAGTTCGTCGATGGGGTAGAGCGGTTCTTTGAATTGCGGCTCCGGCAGCCACGGCAACTGCTCGTTCCATGGCAGCATGCGCATGATGTCGCGGACCTGGCGTATGCCGTCAGCGTCGTTTTCGGCGAGATATTCGGCAGTGCCGGCGACCTGCGCGTGCATTTCGGCGCCACCGAGTTCTTCATCGCTGGCCACTTCGCCGGTCGCCGCTTTGAGCAATGGCGGGCCGGCGAGGAACAGCTTGGCCTTGCCGCGCACCACCACCACGTAGTCCGACAATCCCGGTTGATAGGCGCCGCCCGCCGTGGCCGAGCCGTGTACCACGGTGATCTGCGGCATACCCATTGCTGACATGCGCGCCTGATTGGCGAAACTGCGCGCGCCTTCGACAAAAATCTCCGCCGCGTAGTTGAGATTGGCACCGCCGCTTTCGGCGAGGGTGATCATCGGCAGTTTGTTTTCCCGAGCAATCTGTTGCAGGCGCAGGGATTTTTTCAGGCCGCTCGGCGAGATCGTGCCACCCTTGATCGCGCTGTTGTTGGCGACCACCATCGCGCGAATGCCGCAGACATAACCGATGCCGGCAATCAGCCCGCCACCGGCCGAACTGCCGTCCTTGTCGTCGTGCAACTTGTAGCCGGCGAGGCTGGCCAGTTCGAGAAACGGCGCGCCGGGGTCGAGCAACAGGTTCAAGCGCTCGCGGGGCAACAGTTGCCCGCGTTTGCTGAATTTGTCTTTGGCTTCGGCGGCCTTGTTCAACAGGTTCTGTTCAAGCTGCTGCACCTGCTCGATGGCGGCGAGCATGGCCGCGCGGTTGCGCGCGAACGCTTCGCTGTGCGGATCGAGTTGCGACTGAATCTGCGCCATGGCTTATTCCTTGTCCTTGAGCACGTCAGGTAGATAGGCGCGGTGGAAACCATTGAACGATTCGCTGTGGCTGGCCTTGTGCAGCGGCCAGGCGCGACTGCCGAGGCTGGCGGCGCCGTCGATTTTCACTGTGGTGCCACTGATGAATGCCGCTGCCGGGCTGAGCAGAAACACGATCGCCGCACTGACTTCCGATTCGGTGCCGATACGCTTGAGCGGCACATGCTCGCGCAGGGTCGGAATCACCGCTTTGAATGCGCCTTCGTAAGTGTCCATGCCGCTGGACGCAATCCAGCCCGGCGCCACCGCGTTGACCCGGACCCCGGCGTAACCCCACTCGAACGCGGCAGTCTTGGTGAAGTTGTCCATGCCCGAACGCGCCGCGCCAGAGTGGCCCATGCCGGGCATGCCGCCCCACATGTCAGCGAGCATGTTGACGATGCTGCCGCCATGTTTGCTCATCGACTGGTTGAACACTTCGCGGGCCATCAGAAAGCCGCCGACCAGATTGGTCCGCAGCACCGTTTCAAAGCCCTTCTGATTGATCGAAGCCAAGGGCGACGGGTATTGGCCGCCGGCGTTGTTGACCAGGCCGTGGATCGGCCCGTGTTCGGCGATCAGCTCTTTGACCAGTTGCTTGACCGCTTCTTCATCGCGGATATCGCAGGCCTTCCAGTGCGCGCGGCCACCGTCCTCGGTGATTTCGGCGGCGACTTTTTCCAGCTTTTCCGGCTTGCGCCCGACCAGCAGCACATTGGCGCCGAGGGCCGCCAGTTCATGGGCGGTGCAGCGACCGATGCCGCTGCCGCCACCGGTGACAATCAGGTTCTGGCCGCTGAACAGATCGGCGCGGAAAATCGACGCGTAAGCCATGCACACCATCCTCTAGTCGAGCTGTTCGGCGATGCTCTGCGGCACCGGGATCTGGATTTCCAATAGTTGCTGGGCGAAGGCTTTGCCTTGCGGGTCGATGCGCAGACTGGCGACACCGCCACCGCCGAGGGCGTTTTCCAAAAGAAAGTTGAGGCTGTGGGTGCCGGGCAGATACCAGCGTTCGACACGCCCGAGAAGCGGATCGAGGACGTGCCGCATCCAGTCGACCACCACCGAGGTGGTCAGCGCTTCGGCGATCCACGGCAGGTAATCGGGATGGCGCGGCATCACGCCGATGTTGCTGTGGTTGCCCTTGTCGCCGGAGCGCGCCACCGCCAGTTTCACCAACGGCACACTGGCATCGGCGCGGCCCTGGGGTCTGGGCGGCTGATGGGCGATCGGCAAATTTGCACTGTCCAGAGCCACCGGGTCGGGCAGGGCGCACGGATGACGTTCGCCTGCGATGTCGACTTGCAGGGTGCAGGCGCTTTTATCGACGAGGAAAGAGAACAGACGGATGAGGGGGTATACGGTCGGACGACCGCCGACGATGCCGGTCAAGCCCGGCGCCATGCCGGTCGCGGCCTGGGCGATCTCTCTGGAAAACAGTACCAGTGCGCGTTTGTCAGGATGGCGCACGGCGATTTTGATCACCACTTCACGGCTGTCGCGGCGCTGGCCGTGGGGGCCGTAGGTGGCTTCGCTGCCGAGCAGTTCGACATGGGTTTCGCTGTACGGCGCCCAGCCGCGCAGGCTGAACATCTCGGCGGTCTTGTCGATGATTGCCTGACTGACCCGCCGCGCCTTGTCCACTGCGTCGATGCCGGCCATCAGGCAACTGGCGGTGCAGCGAAAACCGTCCGGGTACGTGGCGCTGACCTTGTATTTGTCGGTGGGCGGCAGGCCTTTGGCCCCGTGCACGTGCACGACGTTTTTGCCTTGTTGCTGAAGTTTGACCTGAGTGAAATCGCAGATCACGTCGGGTAACAGATAGGCCTGCGGATCGCCGATTTCGTAGAGCATCTGCTCGCCGACCGTCAACGGCGTGACCAGTCCGCCGGAGCCTTCGGGTTTGCTGACGAGGAACTGGCCATCGGCGCTGACCTCGACGATCGGAAAACCGATGTGCTCGTAATCCGGTACCTCGCGCCAGTCGGTGAAATTACCGCCCGTGCACTGCGCGCCGCATTCGATGATGTGCCCGGCCAGCGCGGCTTGGGCGAGTTTGTCGTAGTCATGCCACGACCAGCCGAATTCGTGAACCAGCGCCGCACTGACCACGGCGCTGTCGACCACCCGGCCGGTAATGACGATGTCGGCGCCCAGGCGCAAAGCTTCGACAATCCCCGGCGCGCCGAGGTAGGCGTTGGTCGACACGCACATACGCGGAAGTGGCGCGCCGCTGAACATTCCGCGGATGTCGGCGGGGTGTTTGAGTTGTCCTTGCAGGTCATCGCCGAGCAACACGGCAATCTTCAGCTGGACCCCAGCTTGGTCGCAGGCCGCTTGCAGGGCCGCCGCGCAAGCCTGCGGATTGACCCCGCCGGCATTGCTGATCACGCGGATTTTCTGTTCGGCCAGTTGCGTCAGCAGCGGCGCCAGCACTTCGATGAAATCGCTGGCGAACCCGGCCTGTGGGTCTTTCAGGCGCGCACCAGCCATCAGCGACATGGTGATCTCGGCCAGATAATCGAACACCAGATAATCCAGGTTACCGCCCGTCACCAACTGGGCGGCAGCGGTGGAAGTGTCGCCCCAAAAGGCACTGGCGCAGCCGATACGCACGGTGGTTGGCATTTCTATCTCCGACTCAGGGACCTGCGACAGAAGTGTCTGGAGGCTACCAAGCAAGCGCTTGGTTTGTAAACAGGCGAAACATTCTTCTGCCCAAGCGCTTGCTTGGTGCCCGCGCGCGGCTTAAATTGCGCGCAACCCTGCGGTTACAGGGGGCAACACACTGATCGACTGTAGGAGAGAACGGGTGGACGAGCAAAAAGCCCTGCGGGTCATGCGCGAACTGGTCGACCAAGGCCAGTTGACCGACCCGGACAGCGCCCGCGGCAAATTGCTGCAAGTGGCGGCTCACCTGTTTCGCAACAAAGGCTATGAGCGCACCACAGTGCGTGATCTGGCCAGTGCTGTGGGCATTCAGTCGGGAAGCATTTTTCATCACTTCAAAAGCAAGGATGAAATTCTCCGCGCGGTGATGGAGGAAACCATCCGCTACAACACCGCGTTGATGCGCGCAGCCTTGGCCGAGGCGAGCGATGTGCGCGAAAGGGTGCTGGCACTGATTCGTTGCGAGTTGCAGTCGATCATGGGCGGCAGTGGCGAGGCGATGGCCGTGCTCGTGTACGAATGGCGCTCATTGTCCGAGGACGGTCAGGCTAAAGTCCTCGCTTTGCGTGATGTTTATGAAGACATCTGGTTGCAGGTTCTGGGCGAGGCCAAGGACGCCGGCTTTATTCGCGGCGACGTTTTTATTACCCGACGTTTCCTTACCGGCGCACTGTCCTGGACCACCACCTGGTTCCGTGCCGGCGGCAGTTTGAGCCTCGATCAACTCGCCGATGAAGCGTTGATTCTGGTCCTCGAAGCGCGTTGAACGGTTGTCGGACCGGCCGGGAAACTGGCTAAGTCGGCGAAACCGCCTAGCTTGAATGCATTGATCGCTATTTTTTTTCGGGGAGTGGGGTGTTTTGAAGTCTTCGCCAATTCGGACAGCCGCCGGGCTGCTGCTCGCTGCGCTGGCTGCGTTATGGGTATTGCCCGCTCAGTCAGCGCAATTGGTCCGGGTCGGCGCCGCGCATTTCCCGCCTTATACGATTCGCCCGGAAAACGGCGCCGACACCGGCCTGTTGCCGCAATTGGTCGAGGCGCTGAACCGCTCGCAGAGCGACTATCAATTTGTCCTGGTGCCGACGTCGATCCCGCGCCGCTTCGGTGATTTCAAGCAAGGCCGCATCGATATGGCGATCTTCGAGAACCCCGAGTGGGGCTGGAAGGACATTCCCCACGACGACGTCGACATGGGCCTGGAAGACGCCGAGATTTTTGTCGCGCAACGCGAAGACGGCCGCCAGCAAAACTACTTCTCGAGCCTGTCGGGCAAACGTCTGGCGCTGTTCAGCGGTTATCACTACGAATTCGCCGACTTCAACGCCGACCCGAAATATCTCGCGAAAAACTACAACGCGACGCTGACCTATTCCCACGACAGCAACCTGCTGATGGTCCTGCGCGGGCGCGCCGACATTGCCCTGGTCACCCGTTCCTATCTGTTCGATTACCTGCTGCGCAACGAGAAGGTCCGCGATGAGCTGTTGGCGTCGCAGCGTACCGATCAGATCTATCATCATTACGCGATTCTGCGGCCAAGCGCTCCTATCACCGGCGAAGCCTTCGGCAACCTGTTGCAGCGTTTGCGCGACAACGGCGAATTGCTGAGAATTTTCGAGCCCTACAGGATTGCCGTGATGCCGGCGCCTCATCACTGAAGCGCTAATTGCCTCTCGCGCTTAAATTTCCCCTCCCGGCTCACGTCACTTCGTTGAACTGTCGACGATTACGTGAGCCCGACCCATGTCCAATCTGAATGACCTGACTGCCCTGGCTCTGCCCTCGGGCAGTCGATTGATCGCTGATGCTACCGAGAGCCGACTGAGCCTGAGCCTGGACGGGCAACCGTTGATTCGGCTGCGCCTGGACCGCGAGGCCAATGGCCCGATCCAGCTCGACGAGCGTTTCGCTCTGCCGCCCGGCCACGCCTTGTGGGCAGCCTGTTATTGGCTGTTCGCCCGTGACCCGGCGTGTCAGCAGTTGATCTGGCAACTCGATCAGCCACCGACCGAAGCCTTGCGCAGTGGTTTGCTGATCAACACCGCAGTCGCCGGCGAATATCGCTGCGAGCGCACGCTGTTCTGGCAACTGCCGCAGCCGTGGCTGGGCACGTCACTGACCGGCAGCTATCCGCAGCAAATGGTCATCAGCCAGGGCAAGCGCCATCCGCTGCGACCGGTGAAGCCGCGCGGTGAAGTCTATCGGCGTTTCGATGCACGTCTCGGCGCGTGGATTTCCTTGCGAACGCTGGAAATCGAGGAAGATCTGTCGCGCTTCAATCGCTGGCAGAACAGCCCGCGCGTGGCGAGTTTCTGGCAGGAGGAGGGCAGCCTTGAGCAGCATCGCGAATACCTCGGCAAGCTCGAGGCCGATCCGCACACGCTGACGCTGATTGGCTGTTTCGATGACCAGCCTTTCGCTTACTTCGAAGCCTACTGGGCCAAGGAAGATCGCATCGCGCCGTTCTACGATGCCGGCGATTACGACCGTGGCATTCACATGCTGGTCGGCGAGGAAAGTCATCGCGGCCCGCACAAAGTGGCGAGCTGGTTATCGGCGCTGGTGCATTACCTGTTTCTCGATGATCCACGCACCCAGCGCGTGGTCGCCGAGCCACGTGCCGACAACGCGAAGATGATCGGGCATATGCACAACCAATGCTTTCACTGCGAGAAGGAATTCGATTTTCCGCACAAGCGCGCGGCGCTGATGATTCTGGGGCGGGAGCGGTTTTTTGATCGGTGCCGGTTGGCCTGATGTGTTCGGCCTCGGAATTTCGTTGGGTCTGAGGCCGCTTTCGCGAGCAGGCTCGCTCCCACACTGGGTTTGTGTCGTTGATCAAACCCTGTGGGAGCGAGCCTGCTCGCGAATGGCTTGACGCAGAATCCGGATCCTAACGACGACCCGCAATCACCGCATCCCGCCGACTGCCCGAGACCTTGCGGCAGTGCACCAAAGCATCACGAATCATGAAGTTGACCAGGGTGGGCGATACGCCCAGTTCCTTGGCGATGTCTTTCTGCGGCACGCCGTGCAGACGGTACATCTCGAAGGCATAGCGGGTGCGGCTGGGCAGCTCGGTCAGCGCATCGGCGATGTGTTCCAGAGTCGAGAAGTTGATGTGCGAAGTTTCCGGCGAAGCGCCCTGAATCACCACGTTCAAGCCTTCCTCTTCCGGGCCTGAGTATTTCTGTTCGAGCGCCTGCTTGCGGTAGTGATCGATGGCGAGGTTGCGCACGATCTGGAACAGGTAGCTCAGCTGAGCCTTGATCGACGACGTGATCGGCGGGGCCGATTGCAGTCGGAAAAACGCATCCTGAACCACGTCTTCGGCACGAGACCTGCAACCGGTAATACGGGCTGCAATCTTGACCAGAATCAGTCGATTGTCGACGAATGCCTGAAGTAGCGGTGAATCGCACCTGCTTGTGGATACTTGTTCCGTCATGGAAATCACCTTGCTGCCAATAGGTTAGTGGGAGGGCCTCGGGGGACGGCGCCGTCCTACACATCGAGCGACAAATTATGTTGAATGATAATGATTGTCAAATGAGAAAGAGAAGTAGTGCTGTAAGTCGATGTGTTTTGCGAACTGCGACACGCCGCCGCACCCTGGCCCCGCTGGACGTCGTGCCTGCCGACTAATTATTTCCCCACTCCATCCGTTCTCATTGGTGAATGGCCCGGGTGCAGATCCCCGGCCTCAGCGCATTCCGATGCCTTGCGCGGTCGGCACAGACCGCGCCCCGCACGCCTCTCGACAGGTGTGACGCAGCCACCCGATTCCACTTGCAAGCCGAATTCAGGCAGGAAACCTCATGACCGACGCGTTCGAACTCCCCAGCACCCTGGTCCAAGCCCTCAAGCGTCGCGCAGCCCTGACGCCGGACCGACTGGCCTTGCGTTTTCTCGCCGAAAACCCGGAGCAGACCGTGGTGCTCAGCTATCGCGAACTGGATCAACGCGCGCGCACCATCGCCGCTGCGTTGCAGGCTCAGGCTGGATTCGGTGAGCGTGCGGTACTGCTGTTTCCCAGCGGCGCAGATTACGTCGCGGCGTTTTTCGGCTGCCTGTATGCCGGTGTGATTGCGGTACCGGCCTATCCGCCGGAATCCGCGCGTCGTCATCATCAGGAGCGATTGCTGTCGATCATCGCCGACGCCGAGCCCAAGCTGCTGTTGACCAGCGCCGATCTGCGCGATGCCTTGCAACAAATCGACGGCGCGCCGCCGCTGCTGTGTGTCGATACCCTCGACAGCGCACTGGCCGAAAGCTGGATTGAACCGAGCCTGCCGCCCGAACACATCGCCTTTTTGCAATACACCTCCGGCTCCACCGCGCTGCCCAAGGGCGTGCAAGTCAGCCACGGCAATCTGGTCGCCAATGAACTGCTGATCCGTCGCGGCTTCGGCATCGACGTCAACCCGGACGATGTCATCGTCAGCTGGTTGCCGCTGTATCACGACATGGGTTTGATCGGCGGTCTGCTGCAACCGATTTTCAGCGGCGTACCGTGCATTCTGATGTCGCCGGCGTACTTCCTCGGCCGGCCGTTGCGCTGGCTGGAAGCGATTGCCGAATACGGCGGCACCATCAGCGGCGGCCCGGATTTCGCCTACCGTTTGTGCAGTGAGCGGGTCAGCGAGTCGGCCCTTGAGCGCCTCGATCTCAGTCGATGGCGCGTGGCCTATTCTGGCTCCGAGCCGATTCGCCTCGACACCCTTGAACGCTTCGCGGAAAAGTTCGCTGCTTGCGGTTTCAGCGAAAACAGCTTCATGGCTTCGTACGGTCTGGCCGAGGCGACCCTGTTTGTCGCCGGCACGCCGCGCGGCACCGGCATCCCGGCGCTGCGCGTGGACGATCAGGCGCTGGCGCAAAACCGCGCCGAGCCGGGCGACGGCAGCGCGATCATGAGCTGCGGCATCAGTCAGCCTGAGCACGCGGTGCTGATTGTCGATCCCAACACGCTCGAGGAACTGACCGACAATGCCGTCGGTGAAGTCTGGGCCGCCGGCCCGAGCATCGCCCACGGTTACTGGCGCAACCCCGAAGCCAGCGCCAAGACTTTTGTCCAGCACGTCGGGCGCACCTGGTTGCGCACCGGCGACCTGGGTTTTATCCGTGACGGCGAACTGTTCGTGACCGGGCGCCTGAAAGACATGCTCATCGTCCGTGGCCATAACCTGTATCCGCAGGACATCGAGCAGACTGTCGAGCGCGAAGTCGAAGTGGTGCGCAAGGGTCGGGTGGCGGCGTTCGCGGTCAATCACAACGGCGAAGAGGGCATCGGCGTCGCTGCGGAAATCAGCCGCAGCGTGCAGAAAATCCTTGCGCCAGATGCGCTGATCAAAGCCATTCGCCAAGCCGTGGCCGAGGCGTATCAGGAGGCGCCAAGCGTGGTGGTGCTGCTCAATCCGGGCGCGTTGCCGAAAACCTCCAGTGGCAAACTGCAGCGCTCGGCGTGCCGCAATCGTCTGGCTGATGGCAGTCTCGACAGTTACGCGCTGTTCCCTTCGATTAAAGCGGCAACGGAAAACGCGACCAGCAGCACTTCGGACCTTGAAGTGTTGATCGGGCAAATCTGGGCCGAGCAACTCAACGTCAAGCAGGTCAGTGGCGACGACCATTTCTTTCTGCTCGGCGGCAACTCGATCGCCGCCACGCAAGTGGTTGCGCGGGTTCGCGAAGCACTCGATGTGGAGCTGAGCCTGCGCCTGCTGTTCGAAGCGCCAACCTTGTCCGCCTTCGCCGCCGCCGTGGCGCAGCAGCAACAGACTGGCGGCAGCGCCCAAGGTGCAATCAGCACGTTGCCGCGCAGTGAGCCGATGCCGCAGTCGCTGGCACAAAATCGTCTGTGGATCACTTGGCAACTCGATCCACAGAGCAGCGCCTACAACATTCCCGGCGGCCTGCGCTTGCGTGGCGAACTCGACGAAGACGCCGTGCGCAAAAGCTTCCAGCAACTGATCGAACGCCATGAATCCTTGCGCACACGTTTCTTCGAGCGCGACGGCGTGGCATTGCAGCAAGTGCTTGCCGCTGCCGAATTCAATCTGCAACTGATCGACATCAGCGACCTGCCAATGGCCGAGCGTGAAGCCCGCGCCGAGCAGATTCGCGAATACGAGGCGCGCACTCGGTTCGATCTGGAAAAAGGCCCGTTGCTGGCGGTGACACTGGTGCGTCTCGATGCCGAAGAACATCAACTGCTGGTGACCCTGCACCACATCATCGCTGACGGCTGGTCGCTGAATATCCTGCTCGACGAATTCTCGCGTCTCTACGCGGCGGCAACCCAAGGGACGCCGGCGACACTGGCAGCGCTGCCCACGCAATACGCCGATTACGGCAACTGGCAGCGGCAATGGCTGGCGCAAGGCGAGGGCGAGCGGCAACTGGCGTACTGGCAAGCGCAACTGGGCGAGGAACATCCGCCACTGGAACTGGCCACCGATCACCCGCGCTCGGCCAGACACAACCACAGCGCCGCGCGCCACAGCGTGCGCTTGAGTACCGAACTCAGCGAGGCGATCCGCCAGACTGCGCAGGCCCACCAGGCCACGCCGTTCATGCTTCTGCTCGCTGCCTTGCAAAGTTTGCTGCACCGCTACAGTGGTCAGCGCGACATTCGCATCGGCGTGCCCAACGCCAACCGTCCGCGCCTGGACACCCAAAGCCTGATCGGCTTTTTCATCAATACCCAGGTGTTGCGTGCGCAGATCGATTCACGCCTGACATTTGCCGAGTTGCTGAACCAGACGCGCCAGGCCGCACTCGGCGCCCAGGCCCATCAGGATCTGCCCTTCGAACAACTGCTCGAAGCGTTCCCGCAGGCCCGCGAACAGGGACTGTTCCAGGTCATGTTCAACCATCAGCAGCGCGACCTCAGTGCGCTCAAGCGCCTGCCGGGTCTGCTCGCCGAAGAGCTGCCGTGGCACAGTCGCGAAGCCAAGTTCGATCTGCAGTTGCACAGCGAAGAGGATCGCAACGGTCGCCTGAGCCTGTCGTTCGACTACGCCAGCGAACTGTTCGACGCCGCGACCATCGAGCGCCTGGCCGAGCATTTCCACAATCTGCTCAGCGAAGTCTGCGAACGGCCGCAGCAGGCCATCGGCGATCTGCGCTTGATAACGGTCAACGAGCAGAATCAGCAGAAAGACTGGAGCGTCGCTCCGTGCACCCCGGCGCAACAATGGCTGCCGGAACTGCTCGAGCAACAACTGCGCAAAAGCCCGCAACGCACCGCACTGCTGTGGGACGGCGGTACTATGGATTTCGCCGAGCTGCACGCGCAAGCCAACCGGCTCGCCCATTACCTGCGCGACAAGGGCGTCGGCCCTGACGTGTGCGTGGCCATTGCCGCCGAGCGATCGCCGCAACTGCTGATCGGCCTGCTGGCGATCATCAAGGCTGGCGGCGCCTATGTGCCGCTTGATCCGGATTATCCGGCCGAACGACTTGCATACATGCTCCGCGACAGCGGCGTCGAACTGCTCCTGACCCAGACGCAATTGCTCGAGCGTTTGCCGGCCAGCGATGGCGTCAGCGTGATCGCCATGGATGCGCTGCACCTGGATAAATGGCCGAGCCAGGCACCGGGACTGCGAGTGCACGGCGACAACCTCGCCTACGTGATTTACACCTCGGGTTCCACCGGGCAACCGAAAGGCGTCGGTAACACCCACGCCGCGCTGGCCGAGCGCCTGCAATGGATGCAGGACACGTACCGCCTCGACGAAACCGACGTGCTGATGCAAAAAGCGCCGATCAGTTTCGACGTCTCGGTGTGGGAATGCTTCTGGCCGCTGATCACCGGCGCGCGGCTGTTGCTTGCCGCGCCCGGCGAGCACCGCGACCCGCATCGCATCGCGCAACTGGTCCAGCAATACGGCGTGACCACGCTGCACTTCGTGCCGCCGCTGCTGGCGCTGTTCATCGACGAGCCGCTGAGTGCCGAGTGCACCAGCCTGCGCCGGCTGTTTTCCGGCGGTGAAGCCTTGCCCGCCGAGCTGCGCAACCGGGTACTGGCGCAACTGCCGGCGGTGCAATTGCACAACCGTTACGGGCCGACTGAAACCGCGATCAACGTCACCCATTGGCACTGCACAACTGCCGATGGCGAGCGCTCGCCGATTGGCCGGCCGTTGGGCAATGTGGTCTGCCGCATCCTTGATGCCGATCTCAATCCAGTGCCGGCGGGCGTGCCGGGCGAGCTATGCATCAGCGGTATTGGTCTGGCTCGCGGTTACCTGGGTCGTCCAGCGTTGACCGCCGAGCGTTTTGTCGTCGATCCACTGGGCGAGCAGGGCGCCCGTTTGTACCGCACCGGCGACCGTGCGCGCTGGTCCTCGGATGGCGTGATCGAATATCTCGGCCGTCTCGATCAGCAGGTCAAGCTGCGCGGCTTTCGCGTCGAACCTGAAGAAATCCAGGCGCGACTGCTGGCGCAAAATGGCGTCGCCCAGGCCGTGGTGCTGGTGCGCGAAACCGCTGCCGGCGCGCAACTGATCGGCTACTTCACGGCGACCGATGCGCAGGAAAATGCCGATGAGCAAATTATTGGGCTGAAAGCTGCCCTCGCTGCCGAGCTGCCGGAATACATGGTGCCCGCACAATTGCTGCGCCTTGATACGATGCCGCTGAGTCCCAGCGGCAAACTCGACCGCCGCGCCTTGCCCGAGCCGCAATGGCAGGTGCGTGAACACGTCGAACCGGTCAGCGAACTGGAGCAACAAATCGCCGCGATCTGGCGCGAAGTGCTGGGTCTGAAGCAGATCGGCCTGCGCGATGATTTCTTCGCCCTCGGCGGTCACTCGCTACTGGCCACGCAAATCATTTCGCGCACACGTCAGGCCTGTGACGTCGAACTGCCGCTGCGCACATTGTTCGAGCACAGCGAACTGGGCGATTACGCCGAACAGATTCGCCTGATCCAGGTCAGCGGCCGCACCAACCCACAGCTGCCAATCGGCACAGTCGACCGCAGCCAAGCGGTGCCGTTGTCCTATTCGCAGCAGCGCATGTGGTTCCTCTGGCAGATGGAACCGGACAGCCCGGCGTACAACGTCGGGGGCATGGCGCGCTTGCGCGGCGTGCTGCACGTCGAGCATTTCGAGGCGGCGTTGCAGGCGCTGATCCTGCGCCACGAAACCCTGCGCACAACGTTCCCAAGTGTCGACGGCATTGCCCGCCAACAGGTGCATGCCGAGACCGGCGTGCGCATGGGCTGGAAAGATTTCTCCAGCCTGCCGGCAGAAGTCCGGGAGCTACAAGTCCAGCAACTGGCCGATGCAGAAGCGCACCAGCCGTTCGATCTGGAAACCGGTCCGCTGCTGCGCGCCTGTCTGGTCAAGACCGCCGAGCACGAGCATTACTTCGTCCTGACCTTGCACCACATCGTCACCGAAGGCTGGGCGATGGACATCTTTGCCCGTGAACTCAGCGCGCTGTATGAAGCGTTCGTCGATGAGCGCGCCTCGCCGCTTGAGCCGCTGCCGGTGCAATACCTCGACTACAGCGTCTGGCAGCGCAACTGGCTGGAGTCCGGCGAGCGCCAGCGCCAGCTCGATTACTGGACCGCGCAGCTCGGTCGCGAACATCCGCTCCTCGAACTGCCCGGCGACCGTCCGCGTCCACCAGTACAGAGCCATCAGGGCGAGCTGTTCCGTTTCGATCTGAGTGACGATCTCGCCGCGCGGGTGCGGGCATTCAATGCACAAAACGGTCTGACGTTGTTCATGACCATGACCGCCGCGCTCGCCACATTGCTGTACCGCTACAGCGGCCAGACCGACCTGCGCATCGGCGCGCCGGTGGCCAACCGCATTCGCCCGGAAAGCGAAGGGCTGATCGGGGCGTTCCTCAACACCCAGGTGCTGCGTTGCCAGCTCGACGGGCAGATGTCGGTCGGCGAACTGTTCGAGCAGGTGCGCCACACCGTGATCGAAGGCCAGTCCCATCAGGATCTGCCGTTCGATCATCTGGTCGAAGCCTTGCAGCCGCCACGCAGCGCGGCGTACAACCCGCTGTTCCAGGTGATGTGCAACGTGCAGCGCTGGGAATTCCAGCAGAGCCGCACGCTCGCTGGGATGACGGTCGAGTACCTGGCCAACGATGCGCGGGCGACCAAGTTCGATCTCAATCTGGAAGTCACCGACCTCGACCATCGCCTCGGCTGCTGCCTGACTTACAGCACCGATCTGTTCGACGAACCGACCATCGCGCGCATGGCCAGGCATTGGCGCAACCTGCTTGAAGCGTTGATCGCTGATCCGCAGCAACGGCTCAGTGAACTGCCGCTGCTCGACAACACCGAGCAACAGCAGCTGCTCGACAGCCTCGGCATCGAGCCGGGCGAGCATCGTCTCGATCAGTGCATCCATCATCTGTTCGCCGAACAGGCACTGGCGCGCAAAGACGCACCAGCACTGACTTTCGCCGGGCAGACCCTGAGCTACGCCGAGCTCGATGCCCGTGCCAATCGTCTGGCCTGGGCGCTGCGGGAACGCGGGGTCGGCCCGCAAGTGCGGGTCGGTCTGGCGCTGGAGCGTTCGCTGGAAATGGTCATCGGCCTGCTGGCGATTCTCAAGTCGGGCGGCGCCTATGTGCCGCTGGATCCGGAATACCCGCTCGATCGTTTGCACTACATGATCGAAGACAGCCGTATCGGCCTGCTGCTCAGCGATCGCGCGATGTTCCAGGCGCTGGGCGAGCTACCGCCAGACGTGGCGCGCTGGTGTCTGGAAGATGACAGAGCCGGGTTGGCCGACTACCCGGCCAGCGAGTTGCCGTTTATCAGCCTGCCGCAACATCAGGCTTATCTGATTTACACCTCCGGCTCGACCGGCAAACCGAAAGGCGTGGTGGTCTCCCACGGTGAAATCGCCATGCACTGCCAGGCCGTGATCGAACGCTTCGGCATGCGCCCGGACGACTGTGAACTGCATTTCTATTCGATCAACTTCGACGCTGCCACCGAACGTCTACTGGTGCCGCTGCTCAGCGGTGCGCAGGTGGTGTTGCGGGCGCAGGGCCAGTGGGACGCGGAAGAAATCTGCGGCTTGATTCGCACGCATCGAATCAACGTCCTCGGTTTCACGCCGAGCTACGGCAGCCAGTTGGCGCAGTTCCTTGCCACGCAGAATGATGTCCTGCCGGTGCGCATGATCATCACCGGCGGTGAAGCGCTGACCGGCGAGCATCTGCAGCGCATTCGCGCGGCATTCCAACCGGCGCAGTTTTTCAATGCTTACGGCCCGACCGAAACCGTGGTCATGCCGCTGGCCAGTCTGGCGCCGCAGGTGCTGGAAGAGGGCGCCGGCAGTGTGCCGATCGGCAGCGTGATCGGCGCACGGGTCGCCTACATTCTCGATGCCGATCTGGCCTTGGTGCCGCAAGGCGCGACCGGTGAATTGTTTGTCGGCGGCGCCGGTCTGGCTCAGGCCTATCACGACCGTCCGGGCATCAGCGCCGAGCGTTTCGTCGCTGACCCATTTGCCGCTGATGGCGGACGCATGTACCGCACCGGCGACCTGGTGCGCCAGCGTGCCGATGGTCTGGTCGAGTATCTGGGCCGGATCGACCATCAAGTAAAAATCCGTGGTTTCCGCATCGAACTGGGCGAAATCGAAACGCGTCTGCTCGATCACCCTTCGATCCGCGAAGCAGTGGTGCTGGCGCTGGATGCGCCGAGTGGCAAGCAGTTGGTGGGTTACCTCGTTACGGAGGTCGCCGGACACGGCGAAGCGCAACAGGCTGAACTGCGCGAAGCGCTCAAGTCGCACCTCAAGGCGCAACTGCCGGATTACATGGTGCCGACTCACCTGCTGCTGCTGGCGAGCATGCCGCTGACCGCCAACGGCAAACTCGACCGTCGCGCCTTGCCGGCGCCGGATCTGGAGCTCAATCGTCAGGACTATGTCGCGCCAAGCAACGAGCTGGAACAGACCCTCGCGCAGATCTGGTGCGATGTGCTTAACGTCAGGCAGGTCGGCCTCAACGACAACTTCTTCGAACTCGGCGGCGACTCGATTCTGTCGATTCAGGTGGTCAGCCGCGCGCGTCAGCAGGGCATTCATTTCAGTCCGCGCGACCTGTTCCAGCACCAGACCGTACAGACGCTCGCCGCCGTTGCCAGTCGCACCCAGCAAGTGACTGCCGAGCAAGGTTTGGTGGTCGGCGAGTCGCGTCTGACGCCGATTCAGCACTGGTTCTTCGATACGGACATTCCCCAGCGTCAGCACTGGAATCAGGCGCTGTTGCTGGAACCGACTGTGCGCCTTGAGCCGCAACGATTGCAGCAAGCCTTGCTGGCAGTGATCGAACAGCACGATGCGCTGCGTCTGCGTTTCACTGAAACCGATGATGCATGGCAAGCGACGCATCAAGCGCTGACGAATGAGGATGTGCTCTGGCAAGTCAGCGTCGATTCGCTGGATCAGTGCGAAGCCCTGTTCGCCGACGCGCAACGCAGTCTGCATCTGCACAACGGCCCGTTACTGCGCGCGGTGCTGGTCGATGTTGCGGATGTTCAGCAACGCCTGTTCATCGCCATCCACCACTTGGTCGTCGACGGCGTTTCCTGGCGCGTGTTGCTGGATGATCTGCAAACCGCCTATCGCCAACTCGACGCTGCGCAGCCGCTGAAACTGCCGGCGAAAACCAGCGCCTTCAAGGACTGGGCCGCGCGTTTGCAGGCTTATGCCGGCAGCGAATCCCTGCGTGAAGAACTCGGTTGGTGGCAAGCGCAACTGGCCGGGCCAAGCGCTGATCTGCCTTGCGAAAACCCGCAGGGCGGCAGGCAGAATCGCCATGCGCAAACCGTCAGCGTACGCCTCGATGCCGAGCGCACCCGGCAGTTGCTGCAACAGGCACCGAGCGCTTATCGCACTCAGGTCAACGACCTGCTGCTGACCGCGCTGGCCCGTGTGCTGTGCCGCTGGAGCGGCCAGCCCTCGGCACTGATTCAACTGGAAGGACACGGTCGCGAAACCTTGTTCGACGAGATCGATCTGACCCGCACCGTCGGTTGGTTCACCAGCGCTTATCCGCTGCGCCTGACCCCGCACAACATCGAAGAGGCCGCCGGGCAGGGCGCTTCGATCAAGGCGATCAAGGAACAACTGCGCGCCGTTCCGCATAAAGGTCTCGGTTATGGCGTGTTGCGTTATCTGGCCGATGACGGCTGCCGCCAGAGCATGGCCGCGCTGCCACAGGCGCCGATCACCTTTAACTACCTCGGCCAGTTCGACCAGAGCTTCGGCGCCGATGCGCTGTTCCGTCCGCTGGATGAAGCGGTCGGTGCCGCCCACGATCCGCAGGCGCCGTTGCCCAACGAGGTGAGTGTCGACAGTCAGATTTACGGTGGTGAATTGCTGCTGCGCTGGACCTTCAGTGATGAGCGTTACGAGGCGCAAACCATTAACGATCTGGCCGCCGCCTACCTCGGTGAGTTGCAAAGCCTGATCGCCCACTGTCTGCAAGACGAGGCCGGCGGCCTGACACCGTCGGACTTCCCGCTGGCGAAACTGACTCAGGCACAACTCGATGCCTTGCCGGTGCCGGCCGCGCACATCGAAGATGTCTACCCGCTGACGCCGATGCAGGAAGGCATGTTGCTGCACACCCTGCTCGAGCCGGGTACCGGCCTGTACTACATGCAGGATCGTTACCGCATCAACAGCGAGCTCGATCCCGAGCGTTTCGCCCAGGCCTGGCAAGCGGTGATCGCCCGTCATGAAGCACTGCGCGCGTCGTTCTGCTGGAACGTCGGCGAAGACATGCTGCAAGTGATTCACACCCCGGGTCGCACGCCGATCGAGTATCTGGACTGGAGCGCCATCGCCGAATCCGAGCAGGAACCGAAGCTGCAAGCGCTGCTGAAAAGCGAGCGCGAAGCCGGGTTCGATCTGCTCAATCAGGCGCCGTTTCACCTGCGCCTGATCAAGGTCGGCGCGGCGCGTTACTGGTTCATGATGAGCAACCACCACATTCTCATCGACGCCTGGTGCCGTTCGCTGCTGATGAACGATTTCTTCGAAATCTACAGCGCCCTCGGTGAAGGACGCGAAGCGCAGTTGAGCGTGCCGCCGCGTTATCGCGATTACATCGGCTGGCTGCAACGCCAGAGCCTGGCCGAGGCGCGGCAGTGGTGGCAGCAGAACCTGCAAGGGTTCGAGCGCACCACGCCGATTCCGAGCGACCGTCCGTTCCTGCGCGAACACGCCGGTGAAAGCGGCGGCATGATCGTCGGCGACCGTTACACCCGCCTGAATGTCGAGGACGGTGCACGGCTGCGGGAGCTGGCGCAGGCACATCAACTGACCGTCAACACCTTCGCCCAGGCTGCGTGGGCTCTGGTTTTGCGGCGTCTGAGCGGTGATCGCGATGTGCTCTTCGGCGTCACCGTGGCCGGGCGGCCGGTGGACATGCCGGAAATGCAGCGCACCGTCGGCCTTTTCATCAACAGCATCGCCCTGCGGGTGAAGATGCCTGCGGACGATCAGCGCAGCAGCGTGCGCCAGTGGCTCAGCGCTTTGCTCGACAGCAACATGCAACTGCGCGAGTACGAATACCTACCGCTGGTGAATATCCAGGAACAGAGCGAATTGCCTAAAGGCCAGCCGCTGTTCGACAGCCTCTTCGTCTTCGAAAACGCCCCGGTGGAAGTCTCGGTGCTTGATCGTGCACAGAGCCTGAATGCGACCTCGGATTCAGGCCGCACCCACACCAACTTCCCGTTGACGGCGGTGTGTTACCCGGGCGATGACCTTGGCTTGCACCTGTCCTATGACCAGCGTTACTTCGACGAGGCGACGGTCGAGCGCATGCTCAGTGAGTTCAAGCGCTTGCTGCTGGCACTGGTCGACGGCTTCCATGGCGACATGGCCGATTTGCCGCTGCTGGGCGACGAAGAACGCGATTTCCTGCTGCACGGTTGCAACCAGAGCGGCCACGACTATCCGCTGGAGCAAAGCTATGTGGCGCTGTTCGAAGCGCAGGTCGCGGCGCATCCGCAGCGCATCGCCGCCAGTTGCCTCGACGAGCAATTGAGCTACGCCGAGCTGAACCACAACGCCAACCGCCTCGGCCATGCCCTGGTCGCTGCCGGTGTGCGCATGGACCAACCGGTGGCGCTGCTGGCCGAGCGTAATCTCGACCTGCTCGGCATGATCATCGGCAGCTTCAAGGCCGGCGCTGGTTATCTGCCGCTGGATCCGGGCCTGCCGAGCCAGCGTCTGAGCCGCATCATCGAGCTGAGCCGCACGCCGTTGCTGGTGTGCAGCGCCGCTTGCCTTGAGCAGGCGCAGACCTTGCTCGAAGAGTTTGGCTGTTCGAATCGTCCGCGCCTGCTGGTGTGGGAAGAGGTGCAGGCATCGGTGGCAGCGACGCACAATCTCGGCATCCACAGTGGCCCGGACAATCTTGCCTATGTGATCTACACCTCGGGTTCGACCGGGCTGCCTAAAGGCGTGATGGTCGAGCAGCGCGGCATGCTCAACAACCAGTTGAGCAAACGTCCGTACCTCGACTTGAGCGAGGCCGATGTGATTGCGCAGACCGCCTCGCAAAGCTTCGACATTTCCGTCTGGCAGTTCCTAGCCGCGCCATTGTTCGGCGCGCGGGTCGACATCGTGCCGAACGCGATTGCCCACGATCCGCAAGGTCTGCTGGCGCATGTGCAGGCGCAGGGCATCACCGTGCTGGAGAGTGTGCCGTCGCTGATTCAGGGCATGCTCGGCTCCGAGCGTCTGAGCCTCGACGGCTTGCGCTGGATGCTGCCGACCGGTGAAGCGATGCCGCCGGAACTGGCCCATCAATGGCTGCTGCGTTACCCGGATATTGGTCTGGTCAATGCTTACGGCCCAGCGGAATGCTCGGATGACGTGGCGTTCTTCCGTGTCGACATGGCCTCGACGCGCGGCAGTTACTTGCCGATCGGCACGCCGACCGACAATAACTTGCTGTACCTGGTCGATGGCGCGCTGGATCTGGTGCCTTTGGGCGCGGTGGGTGAGTTATGTGTTGCCGGGACCGGCGTCGGTCGCGGTTACGTCAGCGATCCGCTGCGCACCGCGCCGGTGTTTGTGCCGAACCCGTTCGGCGCGCCGGGCGAGCGCTTGTACCGCACCGGTGACCTGGCGCGGCGCCGCGCGGACGGCGTGCTGGAATACGTCGGCCGCGTCGATCATCAGGTGAAGATTCGCGGCTACCGCATCGAACTCGGTGAAATCGAAGCGCGCCTGCATGAACAACCGGAAGTGCGTGACGCTGCGGTTGGTGTGCAGGAGGGCGTCAACGGCAAGCATCTGGTCGGTTATCTGGTCGCGGCCGATGCAGCGCTCAATCCGGGCGAACGCCTGGAGCGGATCAAGCAGCGCCTGCGCGCCGAACTCCCCGAATACATGGTGCCGCTGCACTGGCTATGGCTGGAGCAGATGCCGCTCAATGCCAACGGCAAACTCGACCGCAAAGCCTTGCCGGCCTTGGAGATCGGTCAGTTGCAGAGCGAGGATTATCTGGCCCCGCGCAACGAGCTGGAGCAGACCCTGGCTGATATCTGGGCTGAGGTGCTGAAAGTGGAAAAGGTCGGCGTGCGCGACAACTTCTTCGAACTGGGCGGGCATTCCTTGCTGGCTACGCAAATTGCATCGCGGGTACAAAAAGCCCTGCAACGCAACGTGCCGCTGCGCGCGATGTTCGAGTGCAGCACGGTGGAGGAACTCGCCGAATACATCGATGGACTGGCGGCCAGTGACATTACAGAGGAGAAGGTCGATCGGTTGAATGATCTGATGGCGGAGCTGGAGGGGTTGTAGTTCTCTAGTGTCTGTACTGGCCCCATCGCGAGCAGGCTCGCTCCCACACAGGATCTGTGGTGTTTACAAAACCCCTGTGGGAGCGAGCCTGCTCGCGAATGGCGTCTGTACATTGCCGTACATTTCCATCCTTGACGATCACCAACCGGCAGCTCAGTCTGCCGGTTCTGTTTTTTCTCGCGGAGGTGGTCGATGCCCTTTTTCACGGTTGACGGACAAGCACTGCACTACATTGATCAAGGCACCGGCCCCGCCGTGTTGCTGGCCGGCAGTTACCTTTGGGACCAAGCGATGTGGGCGCCGCAGATCGCCGCGCTGACCCCGCATTATCGCGTCATCGCCCTGGATCTGTGGGGCCATGGCGATTCCGGCAAGTTACCTGAAGGCACCACATCGCTGGACGACATCGCCCGACAGGCGCAGGCCTTGCTCGATCACCTGGACATCGACCGCGTCACCCTCGTCGGGCTTTCGGTCGGCGGCATGTGGGGCACGCGCCTGGCACTGTCCGCACCGCAACGTCTCAACGGTCTGGTGCTGATGGACACCTACGTCGGTGTCGAGCCGGAACCGACGCGCCAGTATTACTTCTCGTTGTTCAAGCAGATCGAAGACAGCGGCACCATCTCCGAACAATTGCTCGACGTCGTTGTGCCAATCTTCTTCCGCCCGGGCATCGACCCGCAGTCGGCGCTGTATCAGGACTTTCGCGCGAAATTGAAGGGCTATTCGCCCGAGCGTCTGCGCGAAAGCATCGTGCCGATGGGGCGCATCACGTTTGGCCGCAACGACCTGTTGCCACGGCTGGGCGAGCTGAACCCGGCGACGACGCTGGTGCTGTGCGGTGACCAGGACAAACCCCGGCCACCCTCGGAAGCCCGGGAAATGGCTGAGTTGATTGGTTGCCCGTGTGTGCTGGTGCCGGAGGCGGGGCATATCTCCAATCTGGAGAATCCCGGGTTTGTCACTGAGGCGCTGCTGGCGTTTCTCCGCGAGCGCAACTGACACACCGAGTGAGCTTCATTCGCGAGCAGGCTCGCTCCCACAGTTAATCGCATTCCATTGTGGGAGCGAGCCTGCTCGCGAAGGGGCCTCTCAGGTCACCATGCAATCACGAGTGTGAAACTCATCTATAAAAGCATTTGATAAGGGAATGACGTGCAACAGTTCTGGTGGCGTGACCTCAGGGATCTTGAGGACAAGTGGGTTGGGTTGAGTATTGAGGTCAACCGACCGAAATCAAGCAAACCGCCGCTTCATCTGCAAAGTGGTAACAACGGGCGGATGAAGTTGATGCTCAATGAAAGCCCACTCTTCTGGGCGACCATTGCCACCTCATATTACGGTGCTTGGCTGGTTCGCAATCCGCGGCCCGTTCAACTGGAATCGCCATCCGTGCCCCCCATCGTTTCGGCTGACGTTCAGGAGCACTTTGAATTACCCGTCCAAGAGCGCTTCCCGCGCTGGTGTCGCTATTTCATCAACCAGTTGATGAACAATCAGGCGGACTTTCTCTATCCCGGCCACTGGGTGGCGCGCCCTTTATTGCCAGCAGTTAGCCGATACAAACCCGTTGCCGGTCCGGATGGCTGGTATTTTTCCACCCCGGCCGAGGCGTCCAGCCATCTGCCCAACTGGTACGCGCGCGGGGAGGGCATTCTCGACAACGTGCAACCGCACACCGTGCATTGGCTTGATTGGGATCTGGGGCACTTGATCGGGCTGCACACGGTGGACCCTTTGGCAGGTCGCCTCAAATGGTGGCGCAAAAAAGCCAGGGAGGGCAGCTTGCCGCCGATCCTGCTCTGGTATGTGGGCGGACTGTGTTCTTACGTGATCATCGATGGACATTACAGACTGCAGGCCGCGCTCGATGAAGGTGTCAAACCTGATTTCATTGTCCTGAGCTCGACCAAAGCCCAGCAAGTCAAACCATGCGAAGCAACGCAACAGCGCGTGTTCGGTTCGTTGATGTTGCAGAACGCGAGACATCCCAAGTTCAACGTTCACACATTCAATCAGGCGCTGATCAATACGTTTGACGACCGTCCCTGGCATTGGGCAGGGACGCACGCTTGGGCCGGTATTCCTTCAGACCAAGCGTGGTGCGCTGAGGTGACAAGCTTTCTCACGGAACAGGGAAACACCGAGCACTTGCAGGACATTATCGAGCGGTGTGAGTACTGATAGACCCGCACCGGTCAGTGGTTGTGAAGACTATTTCGGCCCGAGAATCTTCACCAGCTTGTCCGGCGATGGCGCGCCTTGCTGTTGTTGCAACTCGCCTTTGTCGTCCATGTAGAAAATCGCCGGGGTGGCCTGCAGTTCGAGGTCTTCCATCAACTGCATGTTCGCCGCGAGTCTGGTTTGCACGGCGACCGGGATGTCTTTCAACGCCTTGAGGGCGCTGCCCTTACCGGCGCTCTCATGATCTTGCAGGGCTTTGGCCGGGTCTTTCGCCGCCAGCAGCGCGGCTGATTTGCCCGGGCTGTCTTCGCGAATGATGCCGACCATGATGTGGCGCAGCTGCACTTTGCCGGCCTTGACCCATGGTCGCGCCTGTTCCCAGAACATGTTGCAGTACGGGCAGTTCGGATCGCTGAACAGGTACACCGTGCGCGGTGCATCCTTGTTGCCGTCCTGAATCCAGTTGCTCGCCTCGAACTTGGCCCAGACTTCCTTGGACATCGGTGCGTAAACCAGTTTCTGCAGCGGCTCGCTGCTCAGGTCCTTGCCGTCGGCGTCGTACAGATTACCCACCACGACGTGCTTGCCGTCCGGGGTCAGGTACAGCGCCATGCCGCGATTCTGGTATTGCGCGGCGTACCCGCGCAGGCCATCAGGGGCGTCGAACTGGCCGACGATTTTCGCGCCCTTGGCTTCGATTTTTTTGATCGCTGCGGGTAGTTCTTCAGCGGCCTGCACCGACGGCAAGTGCAGCAGGGCAGTGCCCAGGGTCAGCGTCAGCAGGTGGCGGAGGCGGGGCATGGCAGTTTCCTTGCAGAGTTGGCCGGGGCAACGGCCTGATTCGGGCTTGAAGGTGAAGTGTCGAAGGTTTCCAGGGCGCGGGCGAGGCTGGCGTTCGACAGTTCGCCGAGGTGACTGGTCAGCAGGCGACCGTCCGGGCTATAGAACAGCGTAGTCGGTAGCGCCATGGAGCCCACGGCCTGACCGAGACGGCCGCTGCGGTCGAACAGCACGTTGTTCAGGCTCAGGCCCTGGGTTTCCAGGAACGTCGCCACGCTTTGCATGCTTTCGGCCTGATTGACGAACAGAAACGTCAGATCCGGGCGCTGTTGCTGGGCGTTTTCCAGCACCGGCATTTCTCGCCGGCATGGCGGGCACCAGGTCGCCCACAGGTTGATCACCAGCGGGCCGCCCTGATAGTCGCGGAGCTTGATCTTTTCCCCGGCGGCGTTGCGCAGGGCAATATCCGGCAGCCGGGTGCCCTGTTCGTAGATATTCAGCGACAGGGTGGCAAGCAGCCAGAACGCCACGCCACTGACCACGCCGAAACCCAGCGGGCGACGCAAAGCGGGCCGGCGCCAGCCGCGATACAACGCCGCCAGCAACAGCACGATCACTCCGGGCCAAGCGAGGAAACCGCCGTCGCGCAGATCGATGATCTGCCACGGGTCATTGCGATAGTGCGACCAGTACAGCGCGACAAACGCAATGCGCGCCGCAAGCATGCCCAGCAAAAACAGGCTGAACAGCGCTGACTCGGGGTTCTCGCCGCCGCGCTTGGCCACTCGCCAGCCGACAAACGTCGCCAGTGCCAGAGCACTGATCAGCAGCAGGTGATTGAGCGCGATGGCGAAAGTGCCGAGGGTGAACGTCAGCATCAGTTGGCGTCTCTGGTGGTGGACCAGCGTTGCAGGAAGGTCTCGGCATCGACCTCGCCGGTGATGCGCTGGCTGCGGCGTTCTTCACCGTCGGCGCCGATCCAGATGAACGTCGGCGGCCCCGGCACTTTATAACGGCTGAGCAGCTCGCGGCTCGCAGCGTTGTCGGCGGTCACGTCCAGACGCAGCAGGCGCACATCGTTCAGGGCCTGCATGACTTTGGCCTCACCGAACACCTTCTTCTCCATGACCTTGCACGACACACACCAGTCGGCGTAGTAATCGAGCAGTACCCACTGACCCTGGGCCTTGGCCGCGTCGAGTTCGCGTTGCAGGGCGGCAGGTTCCTTGATCGTGGTGAAGGAATCGTGACCCGTCGGCGCCGCGCTGGCGACAGGGCCGGCGCTGTAGATCTGCAATGGCTGATACGGATCATCACTGCCGCCCGCCGCACCGATCACCAACAAGCTGCCCCACAAACCGAGCAACAGGGACAGCGCGCCAAACATCTGTGCGACGCGGCCAAAACCTTCGGATTGTTTCCAAGCGCTGTAAGCGGCGATCAACAGCAGAGCGCCACCCAGGCCCAGCCACAACGACGGATCCAGCACCGGGCGCAGCATCAACAATGCAGTGGCAAGAAAGAGGAAGCCGAATATGCCCTTGAGCAGATTCATCCACGCGCCGGGCTTGGGCAGGAATCGGTTGCCCACGGTGACCAGCAGCAACAGCGGCACACCAATGCCGATGCCCAGTGCAAACAGAATCAGACCGCCGTGCAAAGCGTTACCGCTCTGCGCGATGTACAGCAGCGCGCCGGCCAGTGGCGCGGTCATGCACGGCCCGACCAACAGACCGGACAATGCGCCCAGCACCCCGGCGCCGATCAGGCTGCCGCCGCTGCGGCTGCGCGACGCATGTTCCAGGCGATCACGCAGGGCCACCGGCAGTTGCAGCTCGAAGAAGCCGAACATCGGTAACGCCAGTATCACGAAAATCGCCGCAAACGCACCGAGCAACCACGGATTCTGTAACCACGCCTGCAAGTTCGCACCGAGCAGCGCAGCAATCACGCCCATCGCCGCATACACCAGTGCCATGCAGATCACGTAGCTGCTGGCCAAGGCAAACCCGCGCCGTGGTGTGGCGCCACTGCCGACGATCATCCCGGCGAGAATCGGCAGCATCGGCAGCGAACACGGGGTAAACGCCAACAGCAGGCCAAGTCCGAAAAACACCAGCAGACTCCAGCCCAGCGCCCGTTGTTGCAGACTGCTGGCCAAAGCCTGATCCGGGGCTTCAGCGCCTGTTGTTGCTGCGGCTTTGCCACCCAGATCGATCACCCTGGTTTGCGGTGGATAACACAGACCGGCATCGGCGCAGCCCTGATAACTGACCTTGATCTGACCGCTGGCCGCTGCCGGGATTTTCACTTCCAGCCCTTGGCGGTACACCGGCTGCTCGCCGAAGAACTCATCGCTGTGGGATTCGCCTTCAGGCAACACCGGCTGCAGATCGGCGGCCAGTCCATCGAATTTCAGGCGTTTCTGATACAGGTAGTAGCCGTCGGTGATCTGCCAGAACAGCTGGGTTTCGCCTGAATCCAGACGCTCGGAAGTCAACACGAACGCTTGGTCGACCGGCAAGAAGTCCGGTTTCGTATCGAAAGGATTGTTTCCAGCCTGGGCCAGGCCCGAGATCAGTAACGCAAACAAAACAAAAAAATGACGCATGGAGAAGCCTTGTCCCTGTGCAAGTGAGGTGCACAATGGGCAGCGGCGATTAACCGATGATTAACCGCCATGCCCTTGTCGCAGTGACGTTGGGCGCCATAATGTCAGCTTAATCGGCCAACTGCCTAATCCGCTTTTTTCCTGTGGGATTCACCATGCACGTACTGGTTTGCGAAGACGACGAGCTGATTGCCAGCGGCATCGTTGCCGGGCTCACGGCTCAGGGTCTGACCGTCGAGCACGTCAACACCGCGTCCAAGGCGCGGGCGATGCTCAAGGTCGCCGAATTCGATGTGATGGTGCTCGATCTCGGCCTGCCGGACGAAGATGGCCTCAAGTTGCTGCAACAGTTGCGGCAGAGCGGCCTGGAAATTCCGGTTCTCATCCTAACTGCCCGTGACTCGGTGACCGATCGTGTCGATGGTCTGCAGGCCGGCGCCGACGACTATCTGCTCAAGCCTTTCGACCTGCGCGAACTGTTCGCTCGCCTGCAAACCCTGTTGCGCCGGGTGGCCGGGCGCAGTGTCAATCTGATTGAGCACGGCGCGCTGACCTACGACCCGAGCAGCCGCGAAACCCGTCTGGCCGGGCAACCGGTGGACTTGTCGCGCCGTGAGCAGTCGCTGTTGCAGGCGCTGCTGCACAATCGCGGCCGGGTGCTGTCCACCGAGCAACTGAAGGACAGCGTCTACGGCTTCAACGACGAACTGGAAAGCAACGCGCTGAACGTGCATATCCATCATCTGCGCAGCAAGCTTGGCAAAGGCATCGTCGAAACCGTGCGTGGTCTGGGCTATCGCCTCGGCCCCGCCGATGGCGCAGAGCAAGGCAAGTGATGAGTCTGCGCCTGCGCCTGAGCCTGACGCTCGGCGCCGCCTTCGCGCTGATCTGGGCGCTGGCGGCGGCGTGGATGCTCAGCGATCTGCGCAATCAGATGATGTTTTCCCTCGACCAGCGCCTGGTTGCCTCGGCGCGAATGGTCGCCGGCTTGCTCGAGCAATTGCCGACGTTGCCGAGCAAGGGCGAGGGCACCCATTTCAGCGCCGAACAGCTGAATATTCCCGGCGGCATGGCCTGTCAGGTCAGCTCATTGCGCGGCGAGATTCTCGCGCGAAGCCACAACAACCCCGAGCAAGCGCTGGAAGCGGAAAAAATGGGCTTCCACGATCAGATGATCGACGGCGCACCGTGGCGCAGTTTCACCCTGGCCCGGGGCGATGTGCGCATCACTACGGCGGATCGGCAGATCGAGCGCGAAGCCTTGAACATGTCGATTCTGCTCGCTGCTTCGGTGCCGGTCGGTGTGGCCTTGCTGGGTTGCCTGTGCCTGCTGTGGCTGGGCATCGGTCAGGGCCTGGCGCCGCTCAATCGTCTGCGCGAGGCGCTGATGCGGCGCAATGCCGACTCTCTTGAACCATTGCAGTTGCAGGCGTTTCCCAGCGAACTGAAGCCGCTGCTGGAAACTCAGAATCAGTTGTTTCAACGCATCGGCAAGACCATCGAACGTGAACGTCGTCTGACCGGCGACGCCGCGCATGAACTGCGCAGTCCGCTGACGGCGATCAAGACCCACCTGCAAGTGGCGCGCATGACCGACGGCAGCGCCCGCGATCAGTCGCTCGCGCGCGCCGAGGAGGGCGCCGATCGCTTGCATCGCACCCTTGAGCAATTGCTGTTACTGGCGCGGGTCGAAGGCAGTCTGTCGTTTGATGACGGCTCGCAATGCAGCGCCGAGCAAGTGGCCAGACTGGCGATCCAGGACGCCACCGGCGGTGAGCGGCTGCGGATCAAGCTGCACGTGCCGGACGACCTGCCCACCGCGCCGCTGCAAATGCCTGCGGTGCTGGCGATTGCTGCATTGCGCAACCTGCTCGACAACGCCCTGCGCCACACGTCTGAAGATTGTGCGGTCGAGGTTAGCCTGGAGAGCATCGGCAATCGTGTGCGTTTTGTCGTGCGCGACCATGGCCCGGGCATTGCGCCAGATGATTTGCAGCATCTGACCCAACGCTTCTGGCGCAACGGGCAGAGCACCGGCTGCGGGCTGGGTCTGGCGATTGTCCAGGCGATCGTCCAGCGCTGTGACTGCGCCCTGCATTTCGACAGCCGCCCGGACGGCTTGCGGGTCGAACTGACCATGCCGTTGCAAGCCCTCTGATCTCACCTCAGATCCCCTGTGGGAGCGAGCCTGCTCGCGAATGCGGTAAGTCATTCAACATCGACGTTGACTGGCCTGACGCTCTCGCGAGCAGGCTCGCTCCCACAAATGATCACGTTCTTCCACATCAAATGTAACTTCTCGGCGTTCGCTATCCGTCAGGGTTGGGGCTAAGGTCAACCCAGCTTTGACTCAAAGGATTGAGGGAACTGCGCCATGGAAGCACCCGTCTGCGTTCGTTCGGCCACTCTGGCCGACACCGGCATCATCAACCGTATTGTCGAGCGCTCGATCCGTATCGGATGTGCTCTCGATCACCGCAACCATCCACTTCTGGTCAGCGACTGGCTCAACCGCTCCTCTGCCGATTTCATCAGTAGCCGGCTCGCCGACCCACACTTTTATCTCTGTATCGCTTCGTTCGAAGACAAACCGGTCGGTGTCGGCATGGCCCGGGTCAGTGGCGAAATCCTGCTGTGTTACGTCCAGCCGGAATCCTTTCGCCGCGGCGTCGGCCGGGCGCTGATGCACAATCTCGAGGGCTGGTTGCGCATTCGTGGTGTGCAGCATGTTCACCTCAACAGCACCCGCACCGCCGAGGCGTTCTATCGGCACCTGGGTTACCAACAGGCAGCGCCACCCGGCCTCTCCACCGGCTTGCAAACCGTGCCGCTGCACAAACCTTTGTCCTCACTGCCGTGACAACTCGATCAAGGGTGTAAATCCGTACCGCTCTGAAGCGTTTCCAGAACAGGAAAACCTGCAAGTGCGCCCCGCGACCGGAACGCGCACCTGTTGGTGTGCTGTTTTGGTCACTATCCATACGAATTGAGGGGTCGAAAGATGTCAGTCGCCACCAGCCTTATCGAAGCGTCGTCGGCCCGGGTCGCCTCGGCGCCAGCGGAGACGTTGTACGAATTCCACGAATCACCGTTACTGGCGCGCCAGAGTCGTCAGGAGTCCAACGCGCGCAGCTATCCACGCCGCATTCCGCTGGCGCTCAAGCGTGCCAAGGGCCTGTATGTCGAGGATGTCGAAGGGCGTACCTTCATCGACTGCCTGGCTGGGGCCGGCACGTTGGCGCTGGGGCACAACCACCCGGTAGTGATCGAGGCGATCCAGCAGGTGCTGGCCGATGAGTTGCCGCTGCACACCCTCGACCTGACCACGCCGGTCAAGGATCAATTCGTCCAGGACCTGTTCGGACTGCTGCCCACGGAGTTGGCGGCACAGGCGAAAATCCAGTTCTGCGGCCCGACCGGCACCGACGCCGTGGAAGCAGCATTGAAACTGGTGCGCACGGCCACTGGCCGCAGCACCGTGCTGTCATTTTCCGGCGGTTATCACGGCATGAGTCAGGGTGCGTTGAGCCTGATGGGCAGCCTGGGGCCGAAAAAACCACTGGGTGCCTTGCTCAGCAATGGCGTGCAGTTCATGCCGTTCCCCTACGACTACCGTTGCCCGTTCGGCCTCGGCGGCGCGGCGGGCGTCAACGCCAATCTGAGCTACCTGGAAAACCTGCTCAACGATCCCGAGGCTGGCGTGCAATTGCCGGCGGCGGTGATCGTCGAAGCGGTGCAGGGCGAGGGCGGGGTGATTCCGGCCGATATCGAGTGGTTGCGTGGCTTGCGCCGAATTACCGAAAGGGCCGGGGTGGCGCTGATCGTTGATGAGATCCAGAGCGGGTTCGCCCGCACCGGCAAGATGTTTGCCTTTGAACATGCGGGCATCGTTCCGGATGTGGTGGTGTTGTCCAAAGCCATCGGTGGCAGCCTGCCCTTGGCGGTGGTGGTGTACCGCGACTGGCTCGACACTTGGCAACCGGGCGCCCATGCCGGCACGTTCCGTGGCAATCAGATGGCCATGGCCGCCGGTTCAGCGGTGATGCGTTATCTGGTAGAGCACAAGGTCTGTGAACACGCCGCTGCCATGGGTGATCGGCTCAGCGAACATCTGCACATCCTGCAACGCGACTTCCCGCAACTGGGCGATATCCGTGGTCGAGGCCTGATGCTCGGCGTCGAACTGGTCGACCCGAACGGCGCGCCCGACGCGCTCGGTCATCCGCCGGCATTCGCGCGTCTGGCGCCGCTGGTCCAGCGTGAATGCCTCAAGCGTGGCCTGATTCTGGAACTGGGCGGCCGCCATGGCGCGGTCGTGCGCTTCCTGCCGCCGCTGGTGATCAGCGCAGCGGAAATCGATCGGGTGGCCGAGATCTTCGGATGCGCATTGGCCGCTGCCACCGCCGCGCTGTAAATTTTTCCGCGCGGCGAACGTTCTTTCTACATACCCCGGCTGCATCCGTTGTGCAGCCGACCTTACAACGATGGAGAACCAGCATGACGTCAGTATTCGACCGCGAGGACATCCTCTTTCAGGTCGTGGTCAACCACGAAGAGCAATACTCGATCTGGCCCGATTACAAAGCTGTGCCGCAAGGCTGGCGTACCGTGGGCAAGAGCGGCCTGAAAAAGGAATGCCTGGACTACATCGAAGAAGTCTGGACCGACATGCGTCCGTTGAGCCTGCGTCAGAAGATGGATGCGCAAGTCGCGGCGCAATAAGCGACCGGGCATAAAAAACCCGCTGGACCAGTGAGGGTCAGCGGGTTTTTTCATGTCTGGAGAGTGACGTTGTGGGTGCGGGCCTCTTCGCGAGCAGGCTCGCTCCCACAGGGGATCGCATTTCAACTGTGGGAGCGAGCCTGCTCGCGAAGAACGATTACGCGGACTTACTGAAACTACGCTCCGCTCAACCCCTTGAGCAACAAATCCACATTCCCCTCCAGCTCCGCCAGCGGATCCGCCGCGTCGGTACTCAACACCACCAGACGGCTGCCGGATTCAGCAATCGCCGCTTTCACCGGCTCCGCTGGCTGGCGATGGTGCAGCACCACCGCCACGTCATTGTCCTTGAGCGTCGCTGTCAGCTTCTTTAATTCATCTGGCGTCCACTCGGCATCAGGCCGTGCGTCCTGTCCAGCCAGTTCAAGGTTGAGGCTGCCAATCAGATAGCCGAAGTGATCGCTCAAGCTCATCACACTCAGGTTGTCCGCCTCGGCCAGGCGCGCTTCGGTGTCTGCGCTGAGTTTCAGCAGACGCTGTTTCAACGCCGCCAGGTTGGCTTCGATCGCAGGCTTGGCGCTCGGCGCCAGGCGCACGAGGTCCGCGGCCATCACATCGGCCATGCGCCCCATATTGTTGCTCGCCAGCCATGGCTGACTGTTCAGGCCATCAACCAGCAGGCCCGGTTGCACGGCAATGCCGGGCAGCGCGCCGTCGACCGGGCGCGCTGCGTCGACTTCGACGATACGAATATTGCTGCGCCGGGCGATCGGGTACAGCGGGTCATCGGCCCACAATGAGCGCAGACCGATCACCGCGTCCGCGTCGGTGGCCAGTTTGCTCAGCGCCGGAGCGCCACGGCCGGTGAAATACGCAGTCTGACGGCTACCCGGAAGGTTGGCCGGCGCCGCGCGTTCGAGGTTGACGTCGGTGCCCTTGAGCAATGCTTCGCCCAATCCATAGGTGATCGGTAACGAGGCCAGGACGCGCAGGGTTTTCGCAGTTTCAGCCGCCAGCAGCGGGGTGCAGACCACGCCACACAGGGCCATGGCCAGAGTCAGGTTACGCAATGAAAAAGCCATTTATCCAAGGTTCCCTTTCAGGCTGGGGACGACGCCGCGCGCGATGGCGGCGAGGGCGAAAGCGATGCCGGCGACCAGAATGATCGCGGCGCCGGACGGGATCGGCAGGTCGAAGACGATCGGCGCGAGAATCCCGCACAGCGTACTGACGGTAGCGATCAGCACCGAACACCAGAAAAAACCTTTGAGCGACTGGCTAAGCAAGCGCGCCGCTGCCGCCGGAATCACCAGCAAGGCACCGACCAGAATCGCGCCAATCACCTTCACTGCCGCGACGGTGATCAAGGTCACCAGAATCACGAACAGGTAATCCAGGGTCTTGACCGCTACGCCACGCACCGCCGCCAGTTGCGGATTGAAACTGGCGAGCATGATGCGGTTGTACAGCGGCAGGGCGAGGGCCATGACCAGCGAACCGACGATGGCCAGCACCGCCAGATCATTGCCGTTGACGGTCAGTACCGAACCGAACAGCACGTTTTCCAGAATGTGCACGTTGATCTTGCCGGCGAGAATCAGCAGCAGGCTCGCGCCCAGTGCCAGCGACACCGAGAGAAACACGCCGATCAGCGTATCCGGTGCCAGCCCGGTGCGGTTGCGCAGGTAATTGAGCAGGATGCCGAACAGCAGGCAGTAGCCGAACAGGCTGCCGTACGGGCCGGTGTAGGGTTCGCCGAGCAGAATACCGATGGCGACACCGGTCAACGCGGCATGGCCGACTGCTTCGGAAAAGAATGCAAAGCGCTTGACCACCACCAGCGTGCCGAGCCCGCCCAGCACCGGGCCGATCAGCAGGCCGGCGAGCAGGGCGTTGACGACAAAGCCGTAGGCCAGCGCTTCCGGCAGATAACCGGAAGACGCCCAGCCCTGGACCATCAAACGAAAGGCTTCGTAACTCATCAGACCGCGCTCCGTGGATGGGTGGAAAACAGCGTCAGCAGACGTTCCGGGGTCAGCGCCAGTTGCGGTGTGGCGTCGAACAGCACCCGGCGGTTGAGGCCGGTAACCCGATCGGCCAGCCGACCCACCGCTTCCAGATCATGCTCGATCCACAGCACGGTGATGCCCGCCGCGCGCCAGTCAGTCAGCAGACGTTCGAACACCTGAATCCCGGCCTCATCGAGGGCCGACATCGGCTCGTCGAGCACCAGCAATTGCGGTGCCGGGATCAAGCCCTGCGCGAGCAGTACCCGCTGCCGCTCACCACCGGACAGCGCGCCCATGCGCCGCTTGCGCTTGTCCTGCATGCCGACGCGCTCCAGTGCCTCGCCGATGGCACCGGCGTAGTGTTTGCTCAAACCGAGAAAGGCCGGACGGCGTTGACACATGGCGGCCATGAAATCGTCGACGGTCATCGGCAAGCCGCGATCGAACTCCAGCGCCTGCGGAACGTAACCAATGGTGCCGGGCTCGCCGTGCCAGTGCAGGCTGAGCCGGCCCTGATGCGGCATCTGCCCGAGCAGGGTCTTGATCAGCGAACTCTTGCCACCACCATTGGGGCCGACCAGCGCATGCACGCTGCCGGGCTGCACCTGGAAAGTGACCTTGTCGAGAATCGTCGTGCGCCCCAAGGTCAGGCTGATATCCGCAAACTCCAGCGCCGGCCCGGTTATCCCCTGTGGGAGCGAGCCTGCTCGCGAATGCGGTGTGTCATTCAACGAAGATGTTGCCTGATCCGGCGCCTTCGCGAGCAGGCTCGCTCCCACCGGGTTATTGGTGTTGTCAGGGATCAGGGTTTCTTTCGACGTCATGCCCCCGACTCCTGAATCGCCCGAACTACGGTGTTGAGGTTGCCGGTCATTTCCTTTTCGTACTTGTCGGCGGTGTATTCGCCGTAGGAAATGTGCGACAGCGGGTACAGCTTCACCCCGGATTCACGCTGGATGGTGTCGACGTAGCTGGATGGGAAATCCATCTCCGAGAAGATCACTTTGACGTCGAGTTCACGCAACTGGTCGATGGTCTTTTTCAGCTGACTCGGGCTTGGCTCGATGCCGTGGGCGGGCTCGACCACGGCCGTCACTTCCAGACCGAATTCACGCAACAGATAGTCGTAAGCCGCGTGCACCGTGGCCACGCGCAGTTCGGCGTTGGGTGCCTGGGTCAGTTTGGCCAAAGCGTCAGCGCGCATCTGCCGCAGGCGTTTGCCATAGGCACGCGCGTTCTGGGTGTAGGTCTTGGCGTTGTCCGGATCGATCTTGCCCAGCTCGCGGGCGATGTTGTTGACCTGGGCGATGGAGGCGCTTATCGACAGGAACGTGTGCGGATTGACCACTTTGCCAGCGCCGCGCGCAGCGACACCGGTGGCCGCCAGCAACGGCACATTCTCGTTGGCTTCGATGGTTTTGACATTGGGCGTTTCGCTGGCGGCGATCATCCGGTCGGCGAAGTCGTCATGGCCGACGCCATTGAGCACGATCACGTCCAGCCCGCTGATGCGCTTGATGTCTTCAGCTCGAGGCTCGTAGGCGTGCGGATTGAAGCCGGCAGGAATCAGCGGCACCACTTCGGCCTTGTCGCCGACGATGTTGGCGACGTAGCTGTAATACGGATGCAGAGTGATGCCTATGCGCAGGCGTTTGCCTTGCTCGGCGCTGGCCAGTGGGCTCAACAGGCAGGCGCACAGGCCAAGCAGAAACAGGCGTAACAATGGACGGCGAGGAGATGAAATGGACATGGGCAAGCAGTCTTCTCTCGGATAAAGGCGAGGAATCAATGGCGATGTTCGCGGGTAACCCCGGCATCGAATTGCGCGACGATCTGTTTCCAGCCAGCGGCGGACAGCGCCGCGTCGGACAGATCCTCCGCAGGCGCGAGGTCGGCGCTGCGGTTCAGCCAGATGTCCGGCGCCGCGTTGGCGTCAGTGCCGACACGCATCAGAAACGAACCGGCGACATCAGGCGTCGCACTCCGACCGAAATAGGCACGATCGGCGAATATCTGCCATGCGTGACCGCCACGGCTGACCGAACTGGCATCCTGCGCGAACGGCGCGAAACCTTCTTCGGCCAGCACCTGTGGCGTCGGCAGGGCTTGTTGCTCTTCGCGCAGTAGACGGATTTCGTCGAGGGTCACGCGCAGGTCGGCATAGATGCCTTGCTCAGCGGCGCTGAGATCGCGGCGGGCGTCGTACTGGTTGCTCGCGACCGGCTCCGGTTCATGGGAAACCCCGCGCCACGCCACCACCGAGCCGGCGACCGCGAGGATCAGCAGGCACAACAGCAACACGTTGAGGGTTTCATGGCCGGCGCCGGCCGGGCGTACCACTTGCGTCGTCGGGCTACTCATGGGGCTTCGATATCCGCCTGGTCGATTTCCACAACGTGGCCTGGGCCGGCATCGAACAGCACATAGAACTCACTGCCGGGCTTCTTGAACGTCAGCGTCGAGTCATCACCCAATTTGCCCGGCACCAGAATGGTTTCGTCGTAGCCGATCACGTCGAGGGTCACCCCCGGCGCACCGCTGCCGTCGGAGAAACCGCCGGTGCATTTGATCTGTTCGGCATCGATGGCTTTGCATTCGCACATCGGGTTGTGCGCCAGGGCGCTGGCGCTGAAACCGGCGCTCAGCAGCAGCGCGGCGCTGGCGAGCAAACGGGTGTGAAGGGGTGAGCGAGTCATGGTTTGGCTCCTTGTTTGTTCAGCCACGCAACCGTGGCGGGGGAGGCTTGGCTCAGGGGAATCGCGGCCTGGTGCATGCTGCCGTCCCAGCCTTCCATGGTGATCCACAGCTCGGCGTCAGGTTTGGTCTTTGCCGGGATCGGCATTTGCGTGCCCATGCGATAAGGCGTACCGAAGAAGATCGTGCCAGCGGCGCGCAGACTGCGCGGCTTGCCGATGCGCAGGTAAGTAGCCTTGACCTGTTCGACGCAGGTATCACAAACGGCGGCAGTGAAATCCTTCATATAGCCGGCCGGACCGCTCAGGTGCGGTGCCTCGTCGCGCAGTTCGGCTAGGCGCAGGCTCCACGGGCCGACCTGAACCGTGCCTATTTCCCGTTGGCCCAGGCCACTGTCGCCGCGAAACAGCGAGGCATCGGCAAAGTATTTCGGCATGAAGCCCAGCGGGATCAGCAACAGCAGGACATTGATGTGGAAACGCCACTTGTGCCAGAAACGCGACAGGCGCGAGGGCGGTGTGACCGAGATGGCTTTGTTCACAGGCTCGCCTCCGAAGGTTCACGGCGCAGCGCCGGTTGGGCGGTGACGCGGTTTTTCTTGTCCTCGCGTTTCAGCGCATTGGCGGTGGCCAACGCGGTGCGCTTGGTCCAGATCAGCAGGCCGCTGAGGATCATCATGCTCAGCAACAGACCGAAGAAGAACCAGATCAATTTGATCCAGATGCCGCCGAAGTCGCCGGTGTGCAGCGGGCGCATGGATTCGGTGACGAATTCCAGCGAGGACCGATCGGACAGCAACCGTGAGGAGGCCATTTCGCCGTTGTACGGGTTGAGAGTCGCGGTCTGATACATCAGCGGATACCAGCCACGGCCGCTGACGCTCATGTGCGAGTAGGCATTGCCCGGCAGGTTGACGTAGCTGGCTTCCAGCCCCGGAATCTTCTGCTGGGCGATTTCGATGGCGCGGTCCAGGCTGATGCGCGGCGGCGGGGTGCCGGCGGCCGAGATCGGCACACTTTCGCGGGACATCGCCGGAATGATCGGTTCGCTGGAAATGGAAATCTGGTTATCGAACAGGATCGCCTTGATCAGGAACCAGATGCCGGTGATGGAAATCACCGCGATGAACCAGATCGACCAGATGCCGCACAGGCGATGAAAGTCGCCCCAGAAAATCCGCGCGCCGTGGCGCACGCGCAGTGTCGGGCGCAGGAAACCTTTCCAGAAGCGCTTGTACACCACCAGCCCGGTAATCAGCGACACCAGCATCGGCACGCCGAGCAGCGACACCAGATACCAGCCCCAGCTGTAGCCATTGGTGAACGGCACCAGCCACCAGCCATGCAGGGCGCGGGTGAACGCTTTGAAATCAAAGGCCGGCGCGGTGCCCTGGATGACCCCGGTGTACGGATTGACATAGACCGTCAACGAGCGCCCGTCGGGGTAGCTGACTTCGACGTCGAGGGCAAAGTGCGACTCGTCCGGGCGATTGATGCTCTGCACCAGGGTTTGCGGCTCGGCCTGTTTGATCGCGGCGAGAATCTGGTCGTAGCTAAGTCGCGGCGCATCGTCCGACGGTTGACTGGCGCGCATTTGCGGGTTGGCCAGCCAGACAATCTCCTGGCTGACCACCGCCAGCGTGCCGGTGACACAGACGATCAGCACAAAGAACCAGATCGGCAACGCCAGCCAGCTATGCACCAGGAACCACAGTTTGGAACGGGATTTCTTCGACATGATTGCGCGTCTTGATTGCGGTGGAAGGGGCCGGGCTACGGGCTTCGCAGCACGGAACTCCCCGGGGAGGCCGTTCGTGGCTTTTGCCTACGCGAACGGCCTGCATTCCTATAAGACGGATGAGCGAAGAAAATCCCGAAAGCGGATATGAAAGTAAATGTTTCGCAATTACATCGGCAGTGTATTTCTGCCGGTTGATCCGAGGTAAAAAACCCTCAACCTTGGTTAAACATCTCCATCGCCCGCTGGCGAATCTGCTCTTCGCTCAGATCCTCTTTGTGCGTGGCGAGAAACCACAGATGGCCGAACGGATCTCTGAGCGTGCCGCTGCGATCACCATAAAACTGGTCTTTGACCTCGGAGACGCTTTGCGCCCCGGCATCCAGCGCTTGTTGAAAGGACTGGTCGACATCGGTGACATACAGGTGCAAGCCGATCGACACCGCCTGCTGCGGATTGCTCAACGGCCCCTGATCACAAGGGGTGCCAAGCATGATCGCGCTGTCGCCGATGCGCAGTTCGGCGTGGCCGATATTGCCGTCGGGCATGGTCAGGCGCATGACTTCGCTGGCGTTGAAGGCTTTTTTGTAGAACTCGATGGCCTCGGCAGCCTGTTGGATGCCGAGATACGGGGTAATGCTGTGATACCCCTCGGGAATGGGTTTGACGCTCATGACGTTCTCCCTGTTTTTGTTTTCAACAGATGTGGTTACACCGGACTTACCCGTAGCAATCACTATAGAACCGTCCTTACTGCACAGATTTTCCGCCGACGAGCAGCAATCATCATTCATCGCGAAAGTGCGGGCCTGGGCCTCGGTCACCGAGCATGTCGCCTTTATTGCGTAACGGACACGCTTCCATGGACAGACAGCCGCAGCCGATGCACCCGGTGAGCTGATCGCGCATCAGCGTCAATTGCCTGATTCGTTCGTCGAGCTCGCGCTGCCATTGTTCAGACAGCATTTTCCAGTCCGCCGCCGATGGCGCGCGATCCTGCGGCAGGATCTTCAGCGCTTCGCCGATTTCCGCCAGCGGTATTCCCAGCCGTTGCGCGACTTTGATCAACGCCACCCGGCGCAGGACGGCGCGCGGATAGCGGCGCTGATTGCCGGCATTGCGCTCACTCTTGATCAAACCTTTGGCTTCATAAAAGTGCAGCGCCGTGACCGCGACGCCACTGCGCGCCGAGACCTCCCCAACGGTGAGAGGCTTGTGCACCTGGTCTTTGCTGATCATGCTGAAAATACCCTTGACCTTGACTTAACTAGAGGTTTTACCCTGCAGCTCTTCGGGTCGCAAGGCTCGCTTCAAGATGAGTGGGGGCTTTCCATGAGCAATCGCAGCTTTACCCAATTGATCGAATTCGAAATCGAACCCCGCCAGCAAGCGGCGCTGGTCTCGGCACTGGCGACGCAGACCGAGGGGCTGGCCCAGCGTTACGACGGGTTTCTCAGCGCCAGCGTGCAAGCCAGCGACGACGGCCGCCGCGTGCTGAGTTTTTTGCAGTGGCAAAGTCGCGAAGCGGGGGAGGCGGCATTTCGCAGTTTCGAAAGCGGCGAGCAGGATTTCTGGCAGTTGATCCGTACGCATCGGGCGAAAACCGTGACCTTCAACTCGTTCCAGGTGCACAGCAGCATTGCCCGCAGCCACGACGATGCGCTGCACTGCCGTCTGCCGGTCAGCCAGTATTAGTGCCAACCTGATAGCCACTATTGAGAGCGTTGATTTCTGCGCGAGCGTGCCCGGGCGTAGCCTTTCTCCATCGACCCCACATTGCTCGCCAGGACGCTCCCATGAACCGTTTACTGACTGTTTCGCTGATGCTCGCTGTTTCCGTACTCGCCGGTTGTGCCGGCCATGTTTCTCCCGAGCTGCGCCCTTATACCGCTGAGGAATCCCGCGAACTGGCGCTGGAAGCGCTGAACCGCAGCGGCTTGTCGTTCGACGAATACCACGCGAAAAAAGCCCGATTGCTCGGTCAGCCGCAGAAGACTTTCGGCTTCGATCAGCAGGGTGAGATGAGCGCCGAACGTGCCATACAGCTGCACGGTCGTCCGAGCTGAAAGCAAACTGTACTGCTTGAAGTTTTCCCTAACTGTCCGTGGGTTTGCCGGGCGGTGTGGGATAGGGTCAACAGCTGAATGACCCTGGATGGACTGCCTCGATGAACCTCTCGCTTGATCTGCTGTTGGCCTTTGCCCTGTTTGCCCTTGTCACCTCGATCACACCGGGGCCGAACAACACCATGTTGCTGGCTTCCGGAGTGAATTTCGGTTTCAACCGCACCATTCCGCACATGCTCGGCATCAGCTGCGGCTTCTTTCTATTGGTGGTAGCGGTGGGCTTTGGCCTTGGCGCGGTGTTTCAGGCCTACCCGATTCTGTATACGGTGCTGCGGTATGTCGGCGCGGCGTATTTGTTGTATCTGGCGTGGAAAATCGCCCACTCCGGCCCGGTCGGCGACAGTGTCGACGGCGAGGCGAAACCGATCAGTTATCTGGGCGCCGCGGCGTTCCAGTGGGTCAATCCCAAGGCGTGGATCATGGCAATCGGTGCCATCAGCACGTACACGCCGATGCAGGGTTATTTCTATAACGTCGTGATCATCGCGGCGGTGTTCGCCGTCATCAATCTGCCCAGTGTCGGCCTGTGGGCGGCGTGCGGCACGCTGTTGCGCAATGTGCTGAAAGATCCGCGCTGGTTGCGCGTGTTCAATTGGGGCATGGCAGCGCTGTTGGTGATCTCGTTGTATCCGTTACTTCTGGAAAGCTTTCACTGACGCAGTGCTTCAAACGCCGGCCCGATGCCTGTTAAGCTCGGTTTCAGGAGCGTTCCTACGCACTTTTAAATGAAGCCCTACTTCTTTAACGGCATCCGATCAGGTATTGATGACGCTCTCGAACCCATGCACAGCTCACGAGGCTGTGCATTGTCGTTTGCAGACACGAGCCTCCTGATCCCGGAACACGCTCTGCGAGTCCTTTATGAACACACGTCCGTTGTATTTCGATTACGCCGCCACCACCCCGGTGGACGAGCGGGTCATCCAGGTGATGATCGAGTGTCTGGGTTTTCACGGTAACTTCGGTAACCCGGCGTCCAGCTCCCACGCTTTCGGCCAGCAGGCCCGGCAGACGGTCGAGCAGGCACGTCGGCAAGTAGCCGATCTGGTCGGCGCGCAGCCTGAGCAGATTGTCTGGACCTCCGGTGCCACCGAGTCCAACAACCTCGCCCTCAAAGGCGTCTCCCAGGCCCGTGGCATTTCCGGCGGGCACATCATTACCAGTCAGATCGAACACAAGGCCATTCTCGACACCGCGCGGCAATTGCAGGACTCAGGCATTGCCGTGACCTATCTGGTACCGGACGACCAAGGCTTGATCACGCCGCAAGCGGTCAGCGAAGCGATGCGTGACGACACCTTTCTGGTCTCGCTGATGCTGGTCAACAACGAGTTGGGCACGGTCAACGATGTCGAGGCAATTGGCGAGCTGGTGCGCGGTCGGCAGGCCCTGTTTCATGTCGATGCTGCGCAAGGCGCCGGCAAAGTCGCGATCGACCTGAGCCGCTGGCCGGTGGATCTGATGTCGTTTTCCGCACACAAACTCTACGGCCCCAAGGGCATCGGCGCTTTGTATGTCGGCCCGCAGGCGCAGCAACGCTTGCAGGCGCAGATTCACGGTGGTGGTCATGAAGGTGGCCTGCGCTCCGGAACCTTGGCGACTCATCAGATTGCCGGGATGGGCGCTGCTTTCGCTTTGGCCGCCGACGCATTCGATGAAGAGAAAGAGTCCATCATCGCTTTGCGCGAACGCTTGCTCGAACAGCTTTTGAAGTTGCCCGGCGTGCGCCTCAATGGCAGTGAATCGCAACGAATCCCGCACACCTTAAGCCTGACCTTCAGCGAGGGCGAGTTCAACAGCGCCGCGTTGAACCATTCGATCGCGTTTTCCGCGACGTCGGCGTGTAATTCCGCGAGCAACGCACCGTCCCACGTGCTGCTCGCGCTCGGGCACGATGCGCGGCTGGCGGGGCGCACCATTCGCTTGAGCCTCGGGCGGTTTACCAAAGTCGAGGATGTCGACAAGGCCGTTGACCTGATCACAACCGCCTGCGCCAGTGCTCCGGCATTCTGGGCGACAGGGCTCTAAACAGCAGACGCTTTCCATGGCCGCGAAGGCTACGAACAATAACGATGACGCGATTAGCAGGAGACATGATGAGTTCCCACACCTTGACCGAAGGATCGGTGCCTCAGCGCCTGGCGCATACCCGTGAACTGATGCGCCGCGAAGGCATCCATGCGCTGCTGGTGCCGTCCGCCGACCCGCATCTTTCGGAATACCTGCCGGGTTACTGGCAGGGCCGGCAATGGCTGTCGGGTTTCCACGGTTCGGTCGGTACGCTGATCGTCACCGCTGATTTCGCCGGTGTGTGGGCCGACAGTCGTTACTGGGAACAGGCGACGAAAGAGCTCAACGGCAGCGGCATCGAACTGGTCAAACTGCAACCGGGGCAGCCGAGCCCGCTGGACTGGCTGGCCGAACAAACCCCTGAGGGCGGCGTGGTTGCGGTCGACGGCGCGGTAATGGCAGTGGCGTCGGCGCGTACGCTGAGCAGCAAACTCGAAGCACGCGGCGCTCGCCTGCGCACCGATATCGACCTGTTGCAGGAAGTCTGGCGTGATCGCCCGAGCCTGCCGAACGCGCCGATCTATCAGCATCTGCCGCCGCAAGCGACCGTCAGCCGTGGCGAGAAACTGGCGAAATTGCGCGAAACCTTGCAAGAACGTGGTGCCGACTGGCACTTCATCGCCACCCTGGATGACATCGCCTGGCTGTTCAACCTGCGTGGCGGTGATGTTTCGTTCAATCCGGTGTTTGTTTCGTTCGCCTTGATCAATCAGCAACAGGCCACGCTGTTCGTGGCGCTGAGCAAGGTCGATGCCGATCTGCGTGCCGTGCTCGAACAGGATGGCGTAACGCTACGTGATTACAGCGAAGTGGCCGATGCGTTGCGGTCTGTGCCGGGTGGCGCCAGCCTTCTGGTCGATCCGGCGCGAGTGACCACGGGGTTGCTGGATAACCTCGACAGTGGCGTGAAACTGGTCGAGGGCCTCAACCCGACTACGTTGGCCAAATCGCAGAAAAGCGAAGCCGACGCTCAACACATCCGTAAAGCGATGGAGCAGGATGGCGCAGCGTTGTGCGAATTCTTTGCCTGGCTGGAATCGGCGTGGGGACGCGAGCGCATCACCGAACTGACCATCGACGAGAAACTTACCGCTGCCCGTGAACGTCGTCCCGATTACGTTTCGCTGAGCTTCAACACGATTGCCGCGTTCAACGCCAATGGCGCGATGCCGCACTATCACGCTACCGAAGAAGAGCATGCGGTGATCGAGGGTGATGGTCTGTTGCTCATCGATTCCGGTGGCCAATACCTCGGCGGTACCACTGACATCACGCGGATGGTCCCGGTGGGCACGCCGACGCAAGAGCAGAAACAGGATTGCACGCGCGTGCTGAAAGGCGTGATTGCCTTGTCGCGGGCACGTTTCCCGAAAGGCATTCTGTCGCCGCTGCTCGACGCCATCGCTCGTGCGCCGATCTGGGCTGACAACGTCGACTACGGTCACGGCACTGGTCATGGCGTGGGCTATTTCCTCAACGTTCACGAAGGTCCGCAAGTGATCGCTTATCAGGCGGCACCGGCGCCACAAACGGCAATGCAGCCGGGGATGATCACCTCGATCGAACCCGGCACTTATCGCCCGGGCCGCTGGGGCGTGCGCATCGAAAACCTGGCGATGAACCGTGAGGCCGGCAGCAGCGAATTCGGCGACTTCCTCAAGTTTGAAACCCTGACGCTGTGCCCGATCGATACCCGCTGCCTGATTGCTGACCTGCTGACCCACGAAGAAAAGCAGTGGCTGAACGACTACCACCGCGAAGTGCGTGAGCGACTTAGTCCATTGCTGGATGGCGCGGCGTTGAGCTGGTTGAACGAGCGCACTGTGGCCATTTGATCGATTTACCCAAGGCACCGCTCGCGATGCCTTGGGGCTTGGCTTCAGTCCTGGCGCAATGCCTCTTCCACGAAGTCGAGTCGATCCTGACCGAAGAACAACTGATCGCCGATAAACATGCTGGGGGCACCGAAAACGCCGCGCTTGATGGCGGCTTCGGTGTTTTCCTTGAGTGCGGCTTTTACTGATTCGTCGTTGGTCAGCGCGATTATCTCTTGGGGGTCGAAGCCGTTTTCAGTCAGCACGGCAGCAATGGTTTGCGGATCGTTGAGGTTACGACCTTCTACCCAAAGCGCCCTGAACAGGCAATCGACGAATTCGGCGAAACGCTGCGGCTGGCGCATCTGCATGCCAGTGACGGCACGCATCAATATCAGTGTGTTGATTGGAAAGTGCGGATTGAATCTGAGCTGTACGCCGTAGCGTTTGGCGAAGCGATCGAGGTCCTGAAACATGTAGCGGCCCTTGGCCGGAATCATTGCCGGCGAAGCGTTGCCGGTGGCTTTGAACACGCCACCCAACAGCATCGGGATGTAGATCAGTTCGCTCTGGGTATCGGCGCAGATTTTCGCTAGCTGAGTGTGCGCCAGATAGGTGGCGGGGCTGCCGAGGTCGAAATAGAATTCCACAGTTTTCGTCATGATCAAATTGCTCTCTTATTGTTGTAATGAGGGGGGAGGGCTTACCAGCGTTCGTTCCAAGGACGCAGGTCCAGCTCAAAAGTCCAGGCATCCCGTGGCTGACTGTGCAGAAACCAATAGTTTTCGGCGATGTGCTCTGGATCGAGAATGCCGTCCTGATCCTTGGTCGCGTATTTCTCGGGAAAGCTGTTGCGGATGAAGTCGGTATCGATCGCACCATCAACCACGACGTGGGCGACATGAATGTTCATCGGCCCCAACTCTCTCGCCATGCTTTGCGCGAGTGCGCGGATGCCATGTTTGGCTCCAGCGAAAGCGGCAAATCCAGAAGCACCGCGCAGCCCGGCCGTGGCACCAGTGAACAGAATCGTACCGCGCTGCCGAGTGACCATGCGCTTGGCCACTTCACGGGCATTGAGAAAACCGGAGAAGCAGGCCATCTCCCAGATCTTGAAATATTTGCGCGCGGTTTCTTCGAGAATGCTGCAGGGCACGTTGGCGCCGATGTTGAAAACAAAGGCTTCGATCGGGCCGACGCGGGTTTCGATGTCTTCGATCAAGGCGATGACGTCTTCTTCCTTGCGCGCATCGCAGGCAAAACCATGGGCCTCACCGCCCTCAGCGATGATTGCGTCAACCAGTGGCTGCAGCTTGTCGGCGCTGCGACGGGTTACGCAGGCAATGAACCCTTCACTGGCAAAGCGCTTGGCGATGGCCCCACCCGTGGCATCGCCGGCACCGACAACCAACACGACCTTGTTGTTATTCATGGATGAATCCCTTTTGGTTAACGATCGTTTAGTTAACGAACGTTATGCTAGGATCCGGGCAGCGTCAAGGCGATCTATTTTCAGGAGAGGACATGCGTTATTCGGCCGGACACAAATCGGAAACCCGCGAACGATTGCTGCAAAGCAGCGCGCTGTCGGCGAAGAAATCGGGGTTTTCCACGGTGGGCGTGGATGGCCTGATGAAAGCCATCGGTTTGAGTGGCGCCGCGTTCTACAGCCACTTTTCATCCAAGGATGCGTTGTTCGCTGCCATCGTCGAGCGAGAGTTGAGTGAAAGTCTTGAGCGCCTTGGTGGCCAGGGCGGTGCAGATAGGCAGCGGCTGGAGCGTTGTCTGAAGAAGTACCTGAGCATGGCCCACGTCGAGCAACCAGAGTCCGGTTGCGCGCTGCCGACATTGGGCGCAGAGGTTGCCCGTGCCGATATGCAGGTGCGTGAGCAGGCTGAACAGTGGATCTGCCGTCTTCAGCAGGGCTGGGCTGCGATACTGGAAAGCGAGAGTCTGGCCTGGTCGGTGCTGTCTCAATGTGTGGGTGCGTTGGTGGTCGCGCGAATGCTGGCAACACCGGACGTGCAGCGAACGGTGTTGCGCTCGAGTCATGAGCAAATCACTCGTCAGCTCGCTTTGCCACGAGCCGAGTAGTTATTTGCAGATGACGATCATGCTGCGGCTGGTATAACCGGCGGGGTTCAGGCCGAACGGATAATCGCCAGGTTCCTCGACGGCATCCCCGGATTTGGCGATCACCTTGTAACCCTTGGGAGCGCAGGAGTTGGCTGCGCTGCTGTAGCACTTGTCCCATGAGGATGAAAGACCGGAACAGTTGATGTGCAGTCCCTTCTTGCCGCGTTTGACCTGGGTTTCCGAGGTCGCTGCGCAACTCGCGATCGCCAGCAGGGCGATCATTAGCAAAATTCGTTTCATTACCATCCTTAATAGCGGCCGCGAGTCTGGTGCTCGGGTCTGCCTGTATTCGCTCGCGTTTGCAGCGTGGTGCCGTCCTTTGCGAAAAAATCCATGCCTGGCGATGGGTTACGCAGCTAAACATGGCCTAAATGAGCGCCAATTACCAGAGCCACTTTCGCTACGCTTCAGTCAGCCGCGACAGCAGGCTTTGCTCCGCTACCCATGGTCATGGTTGCGCCCACTGAAGCCAGAATAATGCACAGGATGGCCAGCCATTGTGACAATGAAAGGTATTCTTGGAGAAAAAGCAGACCTGATAGTGCTCCAAAGGCCGGTTCGATACTCATGAGCGTGCCGAAGGTGCGCGCGGGCATACGCGTCAGCGCGACCATCTCCAGGGTATAGGGCAGGGCGGTGGACAGAATGGCGACGCCGATAGCGATCGGAATCAGTGATGGTGTAAGCAGCGCAGCGCCGGCATGAACGATTCCGATCGGCGCCACGAACAGCGCGGCGATCATTACGCCGAGGGCTGCCGTCGTCACCCCGTTGTCGGCGCCGGCCTTTTGCCCGAACAAAATGTACAGCGCCCAGCAAACCCCGGCGCCGAGCGCATAGCCCGCTCCGACCAGATCAATGCCGGCAGTGGTAGCGCCGGTGGGTATCAATAGAAGCAAACCGACTGCAGCGAGCGCGATCCAGACGAAATCGATGGCGCGGCGGGAGGCATATATAGCTACCGCCAATGGGCCGGTGAATTCCAGCGCAACGGCGATGCCCAGCGGCACTGTGCGCAGCGACATATAAAAGAGGAAGTTCATTCCTCCCAGTGCCATTCCGTAGACGATCACGGTACGAAGAGACTTGGCGGTCAGCTTTGCACGCCATGGGCGCAGTATCAGCAGCATGATCAAGCTGGCAAAGATCAGGCGCAGCGTGGTTGTTCCTTGTGCGCCGATAATGGGGAACATGCTTTTGGCCAGAGAAGCGCCCGACTGGATGGACGCCATGGCTATCATGAGCAGGCAAACCGGAAACAATGTGGAAGCAAGGGAGCGAGGTTGATCATTCATTGCGCGGCAGCATCCAAGGCAAAAACACAGTATTGTTGTGGTAGTGGGCAATATACTGCGCATTGGATGGGGTCGCGTCTATATATAGAAAGCGTTTTTGCTGATTTGAAAGAAAAGCGAAATTAACGGTTGACGGCAGATTCCAGAGGTCTATAATTCGCCCCACTTCCGGCGCAGTCGAAACGGAAAACTCCTTGAGATTCAGAGAGTTACGCAGTTTTCGACAGCGGCTTGCTTCAGGTCATCGAAGCTTGGAAGGAGTTGAAAGGGCAGTGATGTGTAGCTCTTTTAACGGTTCGATCTTCTCGGTCGAAAGCGGAGAAAAAGAGGTGTTGACAGCAGCGATTAACGCTGTAGAATTCGCCTCCCGCTAACGAGAGATCGGAAGCGCAAGTGGTTGAAGTTGTTGAAGAATTCTTCGAAAACTTCTGAAAATAATCACTTGACAGCAAATGAGGCTGCTGTAGAATGCGCGCCTCGGTTGAGACGAAAGATCTTAACCAACCGCTCTTTAACAACTGAATCAAGCAATTCGTGTGGGTGCTTGTGCAGTCAGACTGATAGTCAACAAGATTATCAGCATCACAAGTTACTCCGCGAGAAATCAAAGATGTAACCAACGATTGCTGAGCCAAGTTTAGGGTTTCTTAAAAACCCAAAGATGTTTGAACTGAAGAGTTTGATCATGGCTCAGATTGAACGCTGGCGGCAGGCCTAACACATGCAAGTCGAGCGGATGAGAGGAGCTTGCTCCTGGATTCAGCGGCGGACGGGTGAGTAATGCCTAGGAATCTGCCTGGTAGTGGGGGACAACGTTTCGAAAGGAACGCTAATACCGCATACGTCCTACGGGAGAAAGCAGGGGACCTTCGGGCCTTGCGCTATCAGATGAGCCTAGGTCGGATTAGCTAGTTGGTGAGGTAATGGCTCACCAAGGCGACGATCCGTAACTGGTCTGAGAGGATGATCAGTCACACTGGAACTGAGACACGGTCCAGACTCCTACGGGAGGCAGCAGTGGGGAATATTGGACAATGGGCGAAAGCCTGATCCAGCCATGCCGCGTGTGTGAAGAAGGTCTTCGGATTGTAAAGCACTTTAAGTTGGGAGGAAGGGTTGTAGATTAATACTCTGCAATTTTGACGTTACCGACAGAATAAGCACCGGCTAACTCTGTGCCAGCAGCCGCGGTAATACAGAGGGTGCAAGCGTTAATCGGAATTACTGGGCGTAAAGCGCGCGTAGGTGGTTTGTTAAGTTGGATGTGAAATCCCCGGGCTCAACCTGGGAACTGCATCCAAAACTGGCAAGCTAGAGTATGGTAGAGGGTGGTGGAATTTCCTGTGTAGCGGTGAAATGCGTAGATATAGGAAGGAACACCAGTGGCGAAGGCGACCACCTGGACTGATACTGACACTGAGGTGCGAAAGCGTGGGGAGCAAACAGGATTAGATACCCTGGTAGTCCACGCCGTAAACGATGTCAACTAGCCGTTGGGAGCCTTGAGCTCTTAGTGGCGCAGCTAACGCATTAAGTTGACCGCCTGGGGAGTACGGCCGCAAGGTTAAAACTCAAATGAATTGACGGGGGCCCGCACAAGCGGTGGAGCATGTGGTTTAATTCGAAGCAACGCGAAGAACCTTACCAGGCCTTGACATCCAATGAACTTTCCAGAGATGGATTGGTGCCTTCGGGAACATTGAGACAGGTGCTGCATGGCTGTCGTCAGCTCGTGTCGTGAGATGTTGGGTTAAGTCCCGTAACGAGCGCAACCCTTGTCCTTAGTTACCAGCACGTAATGGTGGGCACTCTAAGGAGACTGCCGGTGACAAACCGGAGGAAGGTGGGGATGACGTCAAGTCATCATGGCCCTTACGGCCTGGGCTACACACGTGCTACAATGGTCGGTACAAAGGGTTGCCAAGCCGCGAGGTGGAGCTAATCCCATAAAACCGATCGTAGTCCGGATCGCAGTCTGCAACTCGACTGCGTGAAGTCGGAATCGCTAGTAATCGCGAATCAGAATGTCGCGGTGAATACGTTCCCGGGCCTTGTACACACCGCCCGTCACACCATGGGAGTGGGTTGCACCAGAAGTAGCTAGTCTAACCTTCGGGGGGACGGTTACCACGGTGTGATTCATGACTGGGGTGAAGTCGTAACAAGGTAGCCGTAGGGGAACCTGCGGCTGGATCACCTCCTTAATCGACGACATCAGCTGCTGCATGAGCTCCCACACGAATTGCTTGATTCATTGAAGAAGACGATAGAAGCAGCTTTAAGCTCCAAGCTGATAGCTCTGAGCTAACAGTTACAAGCTCGAAATTGGGTCTGTAGCTCAGTTGGTTAGAGCGCACCCCTGATAAGGGTGAGGTCGGCAGTTCGAATCTGCCCAGACCCACCAATTTTGTTATGGGGCCATAGCTCAGCTGGGAGAGCGCCTGCCTTGCACGCAGGAGGTCAGCGGTTCGATCCCGCTTGGCTCCACCATAAACTGCTTCGAAGTTTGAGAGTTTAGAAATGAATATTCGAGCTGAATATTGATTTCTAGTCTTTTGATTAGATCGTTCTTTAAAAATTTGGGTATGTGATAGAAAGATAGACTGAACGTTACTTTCACTGGTAACGGATCAGGCTAAGGTAAAATTTGTGAGTTCTCTTAGTTGAGAAATTCGAATTTTCGGCGAATGTCGTCTTCACAGTATAACCAGATTGCTTGGGGTTATATGGTCAAGTGAAGAAGCGCATACGGTGGATGCCTTGGCAGTCAGAGGCGATGAAAGACGTGGTAGCCTGCGAAAAGCTTCGGGGAGTCGGCAAACAGACTTTGATCCGGAGATGTCTGAATGGGGGAACCCAGCCATCATAAGATGGTTATCTTGTACTGAATACATAGGTGCAAGAGGCGAACCAGGGGAACTGAAACATCTAAGTACCCTGAGGAAAAGAAATCAACCGAGATTCCCTTAGTAGTGGCGAGCGAACGGGGACTAGCCCTTAAGTGGCTTTGAGATTAGCGGAACGCTCTGGAAAGTGCGGCCATAGTGGGTGATAGCCCTGTACGCGAAAATCTCTTGGTCATGAAATCGAGTAGGACGGAGCACGAGAAACTTTGTCTGAATATGGGGGGACCATCCTCCAAGGCTAAATACTACTGACTGACCGATAGTGAACTAGTACCGTGAGGGAAAGGCGAAAAGAACCCCGGAGAGGGGAGTGAAATAGATCCTGAAACCGTATGCGTACAAGCAGTGGGAGCAGACTTTGTTCTGTGACTGCGTACCTTTTGTATAATGGGTCAGCGACTTATTTTCAGTGGCGAGCTTAACCGAATAGGGGAGGCGTAGCGAAAGCGAGTCTTAATAGGGCGTCTAGTCGCTGGGAATAGACCCGAAACCGGGCGATCTATCCATGGGCAGGTTGAAGGTTAGGTAACACTGACTGGAGGACCGAACCGACTACCGTTGAAAAGTTAGCGGATGACCTGTGGATCGGAGTGAAAGGCTAATCAAGCTCGGAGATAGCTGGTTCTCCTCGAAAGCTATTTAGGTAGCGCCTCATGTATCACTGTAGGGGGTAGAGCACTGTTTCGGCTAGGGGGTCATCCCGACTTACCAAACCGATGCAAACTCCGAATACCTACAAGTGCCGAGCATGGGAGACACACGGCGGGTGCTAACGTCCGTCGTGAAAAGGGAAACAACCCAGACCGTCAGCTAAGGTCCCAAAGTTATGGTTAAGTGGGAAACGATGTGGGAAGGCTTAGACAGCTAGGAGGTTGGCTTAGAAGCAGCCACCCTTTAAAGAAAGCGTAATAGCTCACTAGTCGAGTCGGCCTGCGCGGAAGATGTAACGGGGCTCAAACCATACACCGAAGCTACGGGTATCACCTTCGGGTGATGCGGTAGAGGAGCGTTCTGTAAGCCTGTGAAGGTGAGTTGAGAAGCTTGCTGGAGGTATCAGAAGTGCGAATGCTGACATGAGTAACGACAATGGGTGTGAAAAACACCCACGCCGAAAGACCAAGGTTTCCTGCGCAACGTTAATCGACGCAGGGTTAGTCGGTCCCTAAGGCGAGGCTGAAAAGCGTAGTCGATGGAAAACAGGTTAATATTCCTGTACTTCTGGTTATTGCGATGGAGGGACGGAGAAGGCTAGGCCAGCTTGGCGTTGGTTGTCCAAGTTTAAGGTGGTAGGCTGAGATCTTAGGTAAATCCGGGATCTTAAGGCCGAGAGCTGATGACGAGTTACCCTTTGGGTGACGAAGTGGTTGATGCCATGCTTCCAAGAAAAGCTTCTAAGCTTCAGATAACCAGGAACCGTACCCCAAACCGACACAGGTGGTTGGGTAGAGAATACCAAGGCGCTTGAGAGAACTCGGGTGAAGGAACTAGGCAAAATGGCACCGTAACTTCGGGAGAAGGTGCGCCGGTGAGGGTGAAGGACTTGCTCCGTAAGCTCATGCCGGTCGAAGATACCAGGCCGCTGCGACTGTTTATTAAAAACACAGCACTCTGCAAACACGAAAGTGGACGTATAGGGTGTGACGCCTGCCCGGTGCCGGAAGGTTAATTGATGGGGTTAGCTAACGCGAAGCTCTTGATCGAAGCCCCGGTAAACGGCGGCCGTAACTATAACGGTCCTAAGGTAGCGAAATTCCTTGTCGGGTAAGTTCCGACCTGCACGAATGGCGTAACGATGGCGGCGCTGTCTCCACCCGAGACTCAGTGAAATTGAAATCGCTGTGAAGATGCAGTGTATCCGCGGCTAGACGGAAAGACCCCGTGAACCTTTACTATAGCTTTGCACTGGACTTTGAATTTGCTTGTGTAGGATAGGTGGGAGGCTTTGAAGCGTGGACGCCAGTTCGCGTGGAGCCATCCTTGAAATACCACCCTGGCAACTTTGAGGTTCTAACTCAGGTCCGTTATCCGGATCGAGGACAGTGTATGGTGGGTAGTTTGACTGGGGCGGTCTCCTCCTAAAGAGTAACGGAGGAGTACGAAGGTGCGCTCAGACCGGTCGGAAATCGGTCGTAGAGTATAAAGGCAAAAGCGCGCTTGACTGCGAGACAGACACGTCGAGCAGGTACGAAAGTAGGTCTTAGTGATCCGGTGGTTCTGTATGGAAGGGCCATCGCTCAACGGATAAAAGGTACTCCGGGGATAACAGGCTGATACCGCCCAAGAGTTCATATCGACGGCGGTGTTTGGCACCTCGATGTCGGCTCATCACATCCTGGGGCTGAAGCCGGTCCCAAGGGTATGGCTGTTCGCCATTTAAAGTGGTACGCGAGCTGGGTTTAGAACGTCGTGAGACAGTTCGGTCCCTATCTGCCGTGGACGTTTGAGATTTGAGAGGGGCTGCTCCTAGTACGAGAGGACCGGAGTGGACGAACCTCTGGTGTTCCGGTTGTCACGCCAGTGGCATTGCCGGGTAGCTATGTTCGGGAAAGATAACCGCTGAAAGCATCTAAGCGGGAAACTTGCCTCAAGATGAGATCTCACTGGAACCTTGAGTTCCCTGAAGGGCCGTCGAAGACTACGACGTTGATAGGTTGGGTGTGTAAGCGCTGTGAGGCGTTGAGCTAACCAATACTAATTGCCCGTGAGGCTTGACCATATAACACCCAAGCAATTTGCTGACCTGAAAAGGCACCAGATTGCGGTGTGTGAAGACGAAACGAACCGAAAGTTCGAAATTCACAAACACCTAGCTGTCACATACCCAATTTGCTGAAGCGAGGCCATCTGGTCACGAGTCAGTACCCGAATTTCTTGACGACCATAGAGCGTTGGAACCACCTGATCCCATCCCGAACTCAGCAGTGAAACGATGCATCGCCGATGGTAGTGTGGGGTTTCCCCATGTGAGAGTAGGTCATCGTCAAGATTAAATTCCGAAACCCCAATTGCGAAAGCAGTTGGGGTTTTGTTTTGCCTGCGAGAAAGTTTTTAGCCTGCCACCGGGGAAATTCATCCTGAAGTGGATGGCGAGTTTTGGTATGGTGCAGCTCGTTTTTTAACGGACTGATGTCCTGCCCACGGATCGGCACTCATTTACGTCTAAGAGTTGCTGTAGAAATGCCTGAACCAATCCCGATCAAGGACCATGAAAAAGAGACGAGGCTGGTCAACAAACGCTTGATTGCCTGTGCTCTGTTCGTGTTCGCCATCAGCTGCGCTTTGGTGGTGCGCCTGTACATTCTCCAGGTCGTGGAATTCGATTACCACTCGACCATCTCCGAAAACAACCGTGTCCATGTCCTGCCGATACCGCCGACGCGGGGATTGATCTACGACCGCAACGGCGTATTGCTCGCCGACAACCGTCCCAGCTACAACCTGACCATCACCCGTGAGCGTGCAACCGACGTCAATCAAGAATTGGACGAAGTCATCAACTTGCTGCACTTGCCTGCTGAAGACCGCGCGGTATTCGACAAGGCGATGAAGCAATCACGGCATCCATTCACACCGGTCACACTGTTTTATGAGCTGACGGAAGAGCAGATCGCCGTCCTGGCGGTTAACGAATTTCGCCTGCCGGGGATTGATGTCGAACCGCAGTTTGTCCGGCACTATCCTCTCGGCGCACATTTCGCTCATTCGATCGGTTATGTCGGTCGGATCAATGAAAAAGAATCGAAAACCCTCGACTCCGTGGAATACCGAGGTACGCAGTCCATTGGTAAAACCGGTATCGAGCGTTTCTATGAGGCGCAGTTACACGGCCATGTCGGTTACGAAGAAGTCGAGACCAATGCTCAAGGCCGCGTGCTGCGGGTGCTCAAACATACCGATCCGGTGCCAGGTAAAAACATCGTCCTCAGTCTTGACGTCAAACTGCAGGAAGCCGCCGAAGCCGCTTTGGGCGACCGTCGTGGTTCAGTGGTAGCTCTCGATCCGTCCACTGGAGAAGTGCTGGCGATGGTCAGCAATCCGAGTTTCGATCCGAATCTGTTCGTCACCGGGATCAGTTCGAAGGAATATTCAGCGCTGCGGGATTCCATTGATCGGCCATTGTTCAACCGCGTGTTGCGTGGTCTGTACGCCCCGGGCTCGACGATCAAGCCGGAAGTCGCCATCGCAGGGCTGGACGCAGGCGTCGTAACTCCGCAGACCCGCGTATTCGATCCCGGCTATTACCAACTACCGGACTTCGATCACAAGTATCGCAACTGGAACCACAGCGGTGATGGCTGGGTGGACATGGACGCGGCGATCATGCGTTCCAACGACACCTACTTCTATGATCTGGCGCACAAGCTTGGCATCGATCGTCTGCACGACTACATGGCGATGTTCGGCCTTGGTGAAAAAGTCTCGCTGGACATGTTTGAAGAGTCCCCCGGTCTGATGCCGTCGCAGGCGTGGAAACGCGCTACACGGCGACAGGCCTGGTATCCCGGCGAGACGGTTATTCTCGGCATCGGCCAGGGATACATGCAGGTCACACCGCTGCAATTGGCCCAGGCCACTGCCCTGATCGCCAATAAGGGGATATGGAACCGGCCGCACTTGGCCAAGTCGGTCGACGGTGTAGCACCGGTCGACGAGCATCCAATGCCCAATATCCTGCTCAAGGACCCGCGCGATTGGGAACAGGTCAACCACGGTATGCAGATGGTCATGCACGATGCTCGAGGTATTGCCCGAGCGGCCGCTGCGGGGGCGCAATATCGCATCGCCGGCAAGAGTGGTACGGCGCAGGTGGTGGCGATCAAGCAGGGTGAGCGTTACAACCGCGAGAAAACCCTCGAGCGCCACCGTGACAACGCCCTGTTTGTAGGATTCGCACCGGCCGAACATCCGAAGATCGCCATCTCGGTAATGATCGAGAACGGCGAGGCGGGTGGTCGTGTTGCCGGTCCAGTCGTGCGGCAGATCATGGACGCCTGGTTACTCGATCAGGATGGCCGCCTTAAACCTCAATACGCTGCGCCGAGCAAAGCACCGGGCGATCCTCACGTCTGAGGCGTAACGGTTCACAGCACAGGCTCCGTAAGCGGAGCCTGTGATTAGGCACCCGGTACCGGGCAGCTCATATCACCTTCCTCACATTTCAAATACTGCTTGAGGGTTTCTACTCTGGCCTTGGTTACGTCTGTAAGACAACTACTGTAAACCAATGGATACACACTCCCGCCTGCCACCCCAGAAGCCGAAAACTTGCACTCGGCATCCCGAAAGCTGACCCACGCCCGCTGCGCGTTGACCAGCAGCTTCTTTCCGTCCGGGTTGTCCTTCAGGCGTCCGGTGATCTGCTGATAGAGCGTATTCAGTTCCTTGTCTGCCGCTTTGAAGGCTTGCCCCGCGCATTGATTCATCGTCGCCTGATCGCTGGCGTTGGCGCAATCAACGGCGGCATGGGCGAAAGGGGCAAACAAAAAGGGCGCAGAGGCCAGAAGCAGACGCACTGACATAAGGTTCTCGCTGTATCGAGTGGAAAGAGTGTATCGAGTGTTATGTACGTAGCCGGGAGGCCTCAAGCAAGCGATCCGCAGTGGCGGTGATTTCCTCGCCTTCATGCAACTGCTCCAGCCAGTGCTCGGGAATTGCCCGAGCGCCGTAGTAAGTACCGGCCAACTGACCCACGATAGCAGCTGTGGTATCCGCATCATCACCGAGATTGGCTGCTTTTAGTATCGCGTCAGCGTACGTTTGCGTGTGATGGAAGCACCACAAAGCGGCTTCCAATGATTGCACGCTATAGCCGCTGCCCTTGATTTCGTTTTCTTTTTTGCCGAGATACTCACCCCGCGCGATCGCAACCACCTTGGGTTGGGAATACTCTGCAAGTAGCGATTGGCGCAGTTGCGTTTTGTCGGCTCCCTCAAGCGCTCGTGCGATCAGATCAGCCAGCAATTGGCAGCACTCGATTGCCTCCGGCGCCGCATGGGTTGTGCGCGAACTGTCGGCGGCGTGGATCTGGATCTGTCTAGCGTCGGGAAAATAAAACAGTACGACAGGAGCCAATCGCATCAGCGACCCGTTGCCAGCAGTCAATGGATCAGTCGACCCCACGAAAGGCTTCCCGGTTCGCTGAAACTGTTCCAGCGCCTGGCTAACGGTCATGCCGATGTCGAAACATTCCCCGGTGGAGCTCAGGTATCCCCATTTCCACCAATTGAGATAGCGGCCCATCTGATCAGCCGCGTCGAAACCGTTTTTGCGCAGCAGGCTCTCGGCCAGGCAGAGTGCCATTGAGGTGTCATCGGTCCATTGCCCGGGCTTGAGCTGGAACGGGCCACCGCCGACCATGTCGCTCAGCGGCTGGAATGATCCTCGCGGCTGGAACTCAACTGTTGTGCCGACCGCATCGCCGCAAGCCAGGCCGAGGAGGGCGCCGCGATACCGATCGGCAAGAGAGGGCTGCATGATTCGTCCTTGTTTCTGCGGATTCGCTGGAAAGATAACAGGTCAGGCGGCGCCGATCACAGAGCGCAAACTACCGCAGGATGTGTCCGCTCGAATCGATGCCTGCAGCGCCTGGATACAACTTCGCATTGGACATGTGGTCATACAAGCCTAGTGTTCAGAACAGGAGGTGACGTATGAAACCAGTACCTAACAGTTTCGAACGCAAGATCACGCTCAAGGCGTCGCGTTCCCATGTCTGGCGCGCATTGGTCGATGCAGAGGCGTTCGGCCAGTGGTTTGGCGTGGCACTTGAGGGCCGGCGCTTCATTGCCGGTGAGTGGACGCAGGGCCAGGTCACGTACCCCGGTTATGAACACGTATTGTGGAATGTGCTGATCGAGCGGGTCGAGCCGCAGCAGTTGTTTTCTTTCCGCTGGCACCCGTATGCGGTCAACCCGAAGATCGACTACTCGCAAGAGCCGACCACGCTGGTCAAGTTCGAATTGCAGGACTTCGAGGACGGCACTCTACTCAAGGTCTCGGAGTCCGGCTTCGCGCACATCCCTGATATCCGTCAGAAAGAGGCGTATTACATGGACAGTCGCGGCTGGGAGGAGCAGTTGAGCAGGCTTGAACAGTTTCTCGCCGAAAGCGCCAGGGCTCGTGAAAGCGGCGGTGCCTGACAGGTCTAAGGGTTTTCGGCAGTGTTTGTATGGCGAATGTCTTACACGCATTGGTAGCTTTTACGACTATTGCTGATTGGATCCACTGGGTAATCTACACACATCAACTGAGACACAGGGAGTGTTTCAGGATCATGGACGATCGACCATCGCAAGGATCGCTGCCGACAGGGAGTCGATAATGGTCTTGGGAAAAACCCGCTTCGGCGGGTTTTTTTTCGCCTGAATGTAGGAGCCGCCGAAGGCTGCGATCTTTTGATCCTGCTTTTAAAAGCCAGGTCAAAAAGATCACAGCCTGCGCGAATGTCATCCCGTCACGAAGCAATCAACTGCCGCAACACATAATGCAGGATCCCCCCGGATTTGAAGTACTCGACCTCATTCAGCGTATCAATGCGGCACAAGACTTCGATTCTCTCCTGACGCCCATCCTCCCGAGTGATAACCAGCGGCAGGTTCATCCGCGGCCTCAGCTCGACGCCGGTCAATCCCAGAATCTCGAACGTCTCTTTGCCGGTCAGATTGAGACTCTTGCGATTCTGATCAAGCTTGAACTGCAACGGCAGCACACCCATGCCGACCAGATTAGAGCGGTGAATACGTTCGAAGCTCTCCGCAATCACCGCTTTGACGCCCAGCAGATTGGTGCCTTTCGCCGCCCAGTCACGGCTCGACCCGGTGCCGTACTCCTGACCGGCAATCACCACCAACGGCGTACCCGACGCCTGATATTTCATCGCTGCGTCATAGATCGCCATTTTTTCCCCGGTGGGAATGTAAAGTGTGTTGCCACCTTCCTCGCCACCCAGCATCTCGTTGCGAATACGGATGTTGGCAAACGTACCGCGCATCATCACTTCATGATTGCCGCGACGGGAACCGTAGGAGTTGAAGTCGCGCGGCTCCACGCCTTTTTCCTGCAGGTATCGCCCGGCCGGGCTGTCGATCTTGATGTTGCCGGCGGGGGAGATGTGGTCGGTGGTCACTGAATCGCCGAGCAAGGCCAAGACCCGCGCGCCTTTGACGTCTTTGACTTCCGGCAGAGGGCCGGAAATGTCGTCGAAGAAAGGTGGATGCTGAATGTAGGTCGAATCGTCCTGCCACACGTAAGTCGCCGCTTGCGGCACCTCGATGGCCTGCCATTGCTCATCACCGGCAAACACTTCGGCGTATTCCTTGTGGAACATCGCCGTGTTGACCTGATTCACCGCTTCGGCGATTTCCCGGCTGCTCGGCCAGATATCGCGCAGGTATACCGGATTGCCCTGCTGATCCTCACCCAGCGGTTCGCTGCTGATGTCGGTGCGCACGCTGCCAGCCAGTGCGTAGGCGACGACCAGCGGAGGCGAGGCCAGCCAGTTGGTTTTCACCAGTGGGTGCACGCGGCCTTCGAAATTGCGGTTGCCGGACAGGACTGATGCGACGGTCAGATCGGCCTTTTGAATGGCTTTCTCGATCGGCTCCGGCAGTGGCCCGGAGTTGCCGATGCAGGTGGTGCAGCCGTAACCGACCAACGAAAAACCGAGCTGATCAAGGTACTGAGTCAGCCCGGCAGCCTTGTAATAGTCGGTGACGACTTTCGAACCGGGGGCCAGTGAGCTTTTGACCCAGGGCTTGCGCGTCAGACCTTTCTCGACGGCTTTCTTCGCCAGCAACCCGGCCGCCATCATCACGCTCGGGTTGGAAGTGTTGGTGCAGGAGGTAATCGCGGCGATGACCACTGCACCGTTTTTCAGGCGATAGGTCTTGCCCTCGTATTCGTAGTCCGCTTCGCCCACCAGATCGGCGTTGCCCACTGCTACGCCGCCGCCACCCTCGCTTTCCAGGCGTCCTTCTTCCTTGCTGGTGGGTTTGAATTGCAGGTCGATGAAATCACTGAAGGCCTGCGCGACGTTCGGCAGCGAGACGCGATCCTGCGGACGTTTCGGTCCGGCCAGGCTGGCCTCGACGCTGCCCATGTCCAAAGCCAGGCTGTCGGTGAACACCGGCTCCTGACCCGGCAGACGCCACAGGCCTTGAGCCTTGGTGTAGGCCTCGACCAGTTTCACCACTTCCGGCGGCCGGCCGGACAGGCGCAGGTATTCCAGCGTGACATCGTCGACCGGGAAGAAGCCGCACGTCGCACCGTATTCCGGGGCCATGTTGGCGATGGTTGCGCGGTCGGCCAGTGGCAGATCGGCGAGACCATCGCCATAGAACTCGACGAATTTGCCGACTACGCCTTTCTTGCGCAGCATCTGCGTTACGGTCAGCACCAGATCGGTGGCGGTGATGCCTTCCTTGAGTTTGCCGGTGAGTTTGAAGCCGATCACTTCCGGAATCAGCATCGATACCGGTTGCCCAAGCATCGCCGCTTCCGCTTCGATCCCGCCAACGCCCCAGCCGAGCACGCCGAGACCGTTGATCATGGTGGTGTGGGAGTCGGTGCCGACCAGCGTGTCGGGGAAGGCGTAGGTGCGGCCATCCTCGTCTTTGGTCCAAACGGTGCGGCCGAGATATTCGAGGTTGACCTGGTGGCAGATGCCGGTACCCGGCGGGACCACGCTGAAGTTATCGAACGCACTCTGGCCCCAGCGCAGGAAGGCATAGCGCTCGCCGTTGCGTTGCATTTCGATGTCGACGTTCTGTTCAAACGCACTGGCGCTGCCAAACTTGTCGACCATCACCGAGTGGTCGATCACCAGATCCACCGGCGACAACGGATTTATGCGTTGCGGGTCGCCACCAGCCTTGGCCATCGCCGCGCGCATTGCGGCGAGATCGACGACGGCGGGGACACCAGTAAAATCCTGCATCAATACCCGGGCGGGACGGTATTGGATTTCGCGATCGGAGCGGCGCTCCTTGAGCCAGGCGGCGATGGCTTTGAGGTCAGCGCCGGTGACGGTTTTTTCGTCTTCCCAGCGCAGCAGATTTTCCAGCAGGACCTTCAACGACATCGGCAGCTTGTCGAGGTCGCCCAGGCTTTTGGCGGCTTCCGGCAGGCTGAAATAATGGTAGGTCGTGGCATCGATTTGTAGGGTTTTCAGTGACTTCAGACTATCGAGGGACGGCATTACGATCACTCCTTTGAGTCCGCACGGCTACGGACTGAGGGGACGGGCAGAGCATTAAACCTAGCCCTGTTTTGAGTAGCTGGCTAATAACTGGACTCTATCGGCGCAACCAAGGTTCCGACTTCAGCTATCATGCGCCGGTTTTCGTGACAGGCATTGCGGCAACGCAAGGCTTGAGCATCGCGCAACGGTCGAATGATCGACCGTTGCCCAGGAGTAAGAATGAACACCCTATTCATGCATTGCCGGCCCGGCTTCGAAGGCGAAGTCTGTTCGGAGATTTCCGATCTCGCCGCCCGTCTCAATGTCGCCGGTTACGCCAAAGCCAAAACCGCCACGGCCTGCGCCGAGTTTGTCTGCACTGAAGCCGACGGCGCCGAACGCCTGATGCGCGGTCAGCGTTTCGCCGAATTGATTTTCCCTCGGCAGTGGGCGCGGGGCTTTTTCATTGATCTGCCGGAAAACGATCGCATCAGCGTGATCCTCGCGCACATGGCCGATTTCCCGGTGTTTGGCAGTCTGTGGCTGGAAGTGGTCGATACCAATGACGGCAAGGAACTGTCGAATTTCTGCAAAAAATTCGAAGGCCCGCTGCGCAAGGCGCTGACCGCCGCTGGCAAACTGGTGGAAGACGCCAGCAAGCCGCGATTGTTGCTGACCTTCAAAAGCGGACGCGAAGTGTTCCTCGGCATGGCTGATGCCGGCAATTCGGCAATGTGGCCGATGGGCATTCCACGCCTGAAGTTTCCTCGCGAGGCGCCCAGCCGTTCGACCTTGAAGCTGGAGGAGGCGTGGCACCACTTCATTCCACGTGATCAGTGGGAAGATCGCCTGCACAGCGACATGACCGGCGTTGACCTCGGCGCCGCACCGGGCGGCTGGACCTGGCAACTGGTCAACCGGGGCATGCTGGTGACGGCTATCGACAACGGCCCGATGGCTGAAAGCCTGATGGAAACCGGATTGGTCCAGCATCTGATGGCGGACGGTTTTACCTTCAAGCCGAAGCAGCCGGTGGACTGGATGGTTTGCGACATCGTCGAGAAACCGGCGCGCAACGCGGCGATGCTGGAAGAGTGGATCGGCGAGGGGCATTGCCGCGAGGCGGTGGTCAACCTGAAGCTGCCGATGAAACAGCGTTATGCCGAAGTGAAACGTCTGCTCGAGCGCATTGCCGATGGTTTCAAGGCTCGTGGGATCAAGGTTGATATCGGCTGCAAGCAGCTGTATCACGACCGCGAGGAAGTGACTTGCCATCTGCGCCGGCACGACACCAGGAAAACCAAATCGCGCTGACACAACACTGAACCTGTGGGAGCGAGCCTGCTCGCGAAAGCGGTGGGGCAGCCAGCGATGTGTTCACTGACGGATTGCCCTCGCGAGCAGGCTCGCTCCCACATGGGTTGGACGATATCCCAAGCAATGCGCGACAATGCCGGCCAGTTTCTGGAGTGAACCATGAGTGAAATGATCGATACCCCGGTCGACGGCACCCTCGACGCCACCGGCCTCAATTGCCCGGAACCGGTGATGATGCTGCACCAGCACATCCGCGATCTGGTGCCCGGCGGCTTGCTAAAGGTGATCGCCACCGATCCCTCGACCAAGCGCGATATCCCCAAGTTCTGCGTGTTTCTTGACCATGAGCTGGTCAGCCAGCACGAAGAGGCCGGCACCTATCTGTACTGGATTCGCAAGAAGTCCTGACTCAGGGCAAAAAAAGACCTGCAAATGCAGGTCTTTTTTTATGGGTGATCAACCCGCCGAACGACTGATTCGAATCCGCTTGCGCGCACTGCGTGTCAGACGAATCGACAGCATCAACGCTGCGCAGCTCAAGCCGACAATCAAACCCTGCCACAAACCGCTCGGACCGCGTGGCTCGCCGAGCCAGTCGGTCAGGCCCAACGCGTAACCGACCGGCAGGCCGATGCCCCAGTAGGCGAAGAGAGTCAGGATCATCGTCACCCGGGTGTCCTGATAGCCACGCAGTGCGCCTGCTGCGGTCACCTGGATCGCATCGGAAAACTGGAACAGCGCTGAATAGACAATCAGCATCGCCGCAATGTGAATCACCGTTGGATCAGCGGTATAGATCGCCGCAATCGGCTCGCGCAGCACCAGCATCAGGCTCGCCGACAGGCAGGCGTAGGCCAGCGCCGTGCCCATGCCGACTCCGGCGGCAAAGCGCGCTTCACGCGGTTCTTCGCGCCCAAGCGCCTGACCGACACGCACGGTGACCGCCATGCCCAGCGAATAGGGAATCATGAATACCAGCGAGCTGACGTTCAGCGCGATCTGATGCCCGGCCACCACCGTCGCGCCGAGGCTGCCGATCAGCAGGGCGATCACGGCAAAAATGCTCGACTCGGCAAACACCGCGATGCCGATCGGCAAACCAATCGACAGCAGACGTTTGATCACCGCCCACTGCGGCCAGTCGAAGCGGCTGAACAATTCGCTTGAGCGATAGGCCGGTGCCCAGCGTTCGTACCCGGCCAGGCCCAGCGCCATTACCCACATCACGATCGCCGTGGCCCAGCCGCAGCCGACGCCGCCCATGGCCGGCACGCCGAAGTGGCCGTAGATGAAGATGTAGTTCAGCGGGATGTTCAGCGCCAGACCGCAGAGGCCCAGCACCATGGCCGGGCGGGTGCGGCCGATGCCATCGCTGGTGCAGCGCAGCACGTGATAGAAGGCCACCGCCGGCAAGCCGCTGGCGATGCCGTGCAGATATTGCATGCACGGGCCGATCAGCTCGGGATCGACCTTCATCAGGTGCAGCACCGGCTCGGCGGCGACCAGCATCGAGGTGGCGATCAGTCCGACTACCAATGCCAGCCATAACGCCTGACGCACGATCGGGCCGATCTCGCTGTGCTTGCCGGCGCCGAAACGCTGGGCGACTTTTGGTGTGGTGGCCAGCAGGGTGCCGGTCATCAACAGAAATACCGGAACCCAGATCGAGTTGCCCAGCGCCACTGCCGCCAGGTCCTTGGGGCCGACGCGCCCGGCCATCACCGCATCGACGAAGCCCATGGCCGTGGTCGCCAGTTGCGCGATGATGATCGGCAGGGCCAGGGCGAGCAGGTTTTTCAACTCCAGGCGAATCCGCGCAGGGCGGCTCAGCGAGACGGCGACAGGTTGGTCAGTTACAGGGTTCACAGGCAAAGCGTCCAGAAAGTATTGATGCGCAGAGCGGCGCATTCTACGCCGCTGACGCCTCGGTCAGGAAATATCCTCTGTTGCGTATTTGTAAGCGCAAACCCTGCTGGCTGATCGACGCGTCAGCACCTAAACTGCCGATCCGCCCAAGGAGCCCGCCATGCTGATTGTTGCCGACGAAAATATCCCGCTGCTCGATGCTTTTTTTGCCGGTTTCGGCGACATCCGCCGAGTGCCGGGCCGCTCCATTGACCGCGCGACGGTTGAGCAGGCCGATGTGTTGCTGGTGCGTTCGGTGACCAACGTCAATCGCGCGCTGCTTGCTGGCAGCAAGGTGCGCTTTGTCGGCACCTGCACCATCGGCACCGATCATCTGGATCTCGATTACTTCAACGAGGCCGGGATCTGCTGGTCGAGCGCGCCGGGTTGCAATGCCCGTGGCGTGGTCGATTACGTACTGGGCAGTCTGATGACGCTGGCCGAAATCGAAGGCGCGGATCTGACTCAGCGTACTTACGGTGTCGTCGGCGCCGGTGAAGTGGGGGGGCGCTTGATCAAGGTCCTCAAGGGCCTGGGCTGGAATGTGAAGGTTTGCGACCCGCCACGTCAGGCTGCCGAGGGCGGCGATTATGTCAGCCTTGAGCAGATCATCGAACAGTGCGACGTGATCAGTCTGCATACGCCTTTGACCCGCAGCGGCGACTCTGCAACCTGGCACCTGTTCGATCAACAGCGTTTGCAGCAACTCAAGCAGGGTGCCTGGCTGATCAACGCGGCGCGCGGCCCTGTGGTGGATAACGTTGCGCTACGTGAGGTGCTACTGGAGCGCGAGGACCTGCAAGCGGTGCTCGACGTCTGGGAGAAGGAGCCGGAAGTCGACCCTGCGCTGGCCGAGCTCTGCGTATTGGCCACGCCCCATATTGCCGGTTACAGCCTCGACGGCAAGCAACGCGGGACCGCGCAGATCTATCAGGCCTACTGCGCTTTCATTGGCCAACCTGCAGCTATCGCGCTCAGCGATCTGCTGCCAGCAACCTGGTTGTCGGAAGTTTCCCTGCACGGTGACAGCGATCCGGCATGGGCGCTGGCGATGTTGTGCCGGGGCGTATATGACCCACGCCGCGATGATGCGGATTTCCGTCGCAGTCTGGTGGGGAATGTCGCCGAGCAGCGAGCGGCGTTTGACGTGTTGCGCAAGCAGTATCCGGTGCGCCGCGAGATTGAAGGGCTGAAGGTGCGAATTGAAGGTGATGCGCCGGGGTTGCGGCAGATTGTTGAGGCGCTGGGGGCGGTGGCTGTCTGAATCAGCGCTGGCCTTTTCGCGAGCAGGCTCGCTCCCACAGGGGATCTACAGTGCAGCAAAGTTAAAGGTGGGAGCGAGCTTGCTCGCGAAAGCCACACCACCAATCCCGAATTGCAGATATAAAAAACCCGGCCAATCAGGGCCGGGTCAGGAAGACGGTGGCTACATCACTCTTGTTCGGCAGGTTTGACCAATCGCTTCTCCAGTTCGCGGCACGCGTCCTGGATCATGTCTTCAGTGATCGGTACTTCGCGGCCCTGCTCATCGATAATCGAGCAACCCAGAGACTGGTCGGGTTTGGTGCGGATCACTTCAATCTTGTCTTCGCTGCTGTGTTGCAAGGACATGGCCTGTCTCCTCATCAGGTTGTGTGCCTAAGTTAAAACCGCCACGTGACCAGGCTGTGACAACTCCCTGCGGTCTGTCGGCGGGCGGCATCTCTACTCAAACAGAAATGACCGCTCGTCTCAACCGCAACCTTAGACCAATCGTTTCTAGCATCCGGACATCCCGGGCATATTTAACCTGACTCATTGTGATTTACAGAGTTCCACCCCATCTGAGTCTGTAGGCTGGCCCGATCCATCTGCGCAGACGTGAACTCCATGATCTCCATGCTTTCTTCCCGACATCGGCGCGCCCTGCGCCTGACCAGTCATTTTCTCCTGCCGTACCGCTGGCATGCCTTCGGCGCACTGCTCGCGCTGATCGTCACCGCCGGCATCACCTTGTCGATGGGGCAGGGCATCAAGTTGTTGGTAGACCAGGGTTTCATGACCCGTTCGCCGCATCTGCTGAATCAGTCGATCGGGATTTTCATGTTGCTGGTGCTCGGACTGGCGCTGGGCACCTTTGCCCGTTTCTATCTGGTGTCGTGGATAGGCGAGCGCGTGGTCGCCGACATTCGCCGCCAAGTGTTCAATCACTTGGTGTATCTGCATCCGGGCTTTTATGAGGACAACCGCAGCTCGGAAATCCAGTCGCGCCTGACCGCTGATACCACGCTGCTGCAATCGGTGATCGGCTCGTCGCTTTCGCTGTTCCTGCGCAATCTGCTGATGGTGATCGGTGGTGTGGTGTTGCTGTTCATCACCAATCCGAAGTTGACCAGCATTGTCGTGATTGCACTGCCGCTGGTAATCGCGCCGATCCTGATTTTCGGCCGCCGCGTGCGCAATCTGTCGCGCCAGAGCCAGGACCGCATCGCCGACATTGGCAGCTATGTGTCGGAAACCCTTGGTCAGATCAAAACCGTGCAGGCCTACAACCATCAAGTGCAGGACGAGCAGCGTTTCGCCTCTACCGTCGAGCAGGCGTTCGAAACCGCGCGTAAGAGGATCTTCCAGAGGGCGTGGTTGATCACGCTAGTGATCGTGCTCGTGCTTGGCGCGGTGGCGGTGATGTTGTGGGTCGGCGGCATGGATGTGATGGCGGGGCGGATTTCGGCTGGGGAACTGGCGGCGTTCGTTTTCTACAGCCTGATTGTCGGCAGTGCGTTCGGCACGCTGAGCGAAGTGATCGGCGAGCTGCAGCGCGCTGCTGGCGCAGCGGAGCGGATCGCAGAATTGCTGCGTTCGGAAAACATCATCCAGCCACCGTTGACCGGACTGGTCACTTTGCCAGCGCGAGTCAAAGGTGAACTTGAGCTGCGCGACGTGCGCTTTTCCTACCCCTCGCGTCCGGAAAGCTACGCAGTTGATGGCTTGAGTCTGACGGTGAGGGCGGGCGAAACCCTGGCATTGGTGGGGCCGTCCGGCGCCGGCAAGTCCACGGTTTACGACTTGTTGCTGCGCTTCTACGATCCACGCGAGGGGCAGATTTTCCTCGATGGCGTGCCGCTGACCAGCCTTGACCCGCTGGATCTGCGCCGCTGTTTCGCCCTGGTCTCGCAAACCCCCGCGTTGTTTTTCGGCAGCGTGGAGGACAACATTCGCTACGGCTGCCCGACGGCCACGCTTGAACAGGTCAAGGAAGCTGCGCGAATTGCCCACGCCCACGACTTTATCGAACAAATGCCGGACGGCTATCAGACTCATCTGGGAGATGGCGGCCTCGGGTTGTCCGGCGGTCAGCGCCAACGTCTGGCCATTGCCCGCGCCTTGCTAGTGGACGCGCCGATCCTGCTCCTTGACGAAGCCACCAGCGCCCTCGACGCACAGAGCGAACATCTGATCCAACAGGCCCTGCCAACGCTGATGGAAAACCGCACCACGCTGGTGATCGCTCACAGGCTGGCCACGGTGAAGAACGCTGACCGGATTGCGGTGATGGATCAAGGCAAGCTGGTAGCGGTGGGGACACATCAGGAGTTGATCGCCAGCAATCCGCTGTACGCACGGCTGGCGGCGTTGCAGTTTAATGATGGTCGATCTGTCACAGCAGACTGAGCAATCGACCAAGTAACCGACCAAAAAAATGCCCGTATCTCACGATACGGGCATTTTTCATGATCCGGCGTCAGCCTGGTGATTACTGATCATCAAAATACCGCTCATGCCAATCCACCAGCGGTTGCGGCGAGTTGAGCTTTTGCCCGTAGATCACCGAGTAGGACAACACGTTCTGCACGTATTGACGGGTTTCGTCGAACGGGATGCTTTCCACCCAGACGTCGAAACTCAGGTGATCAGCGCCGCGCAGCCACTGACGCACGCGGCCTGGCCCGGCGTTGTAAGCGGCGGAGGCGAGCACGCGGTTGCCGTTGAACTGGCTGTGAACCTGGCTGAGGTAAGCGGCGCCGAGCTGAATGTTCTTGTCTGGATTGAGCACCTGCTGCGGCGAAGCCAAGGGGATGCTGAATTTGCGTGCGGTTTCCTTGGCGGTGGCTGGCATCAGTTGCATCAGACCGCTGGCGCCGACGCCGGAGCGCGCGTCGTCCATGAAGGCGCTTTCCTGCCGGGTGATGGCGAACACCCAGCTCGAATGCAGGCCGCGAACCTTGGCTTCACGCACGAGGGTATCGCGGTGAGCCATCGGGAAGCGGATGTCCAGATCGTCCCAGTACTGTGCCTGACTGATGGTGCGAATCGCCGGAAAGTACCATTTCAGGTCGTAGGCCAGTTTGGCCTGGGCGACCATTTCATCGCGGTTGAAATGACGGCTGACGTGATACCACTCGCGACGCCCGTCGACGATCTGCCCGCGTGCATGAAACTCCAGCGCGCGCCGCACGCCGGGGGTGTTACGAACCTTGTTGATCAACGCCTGGCTGAGCACCAGCGGCTTGTTGTTCAGCGAGTAAGGCGACTGTGAACGGTCTGCGGCGAGGAAGCCGTAGAAGTCTCGTTCCCGCGCCAGATTCTTGTACAGGGTCAGCGCTTGCGGGTTTTGTGGCTCGGCCAGTTCCAGACTGCGCGCCTGCCAATAGCGCCAACGGTTGGTGGTGGCCAGGTCTTGCGGCAGACGCTTGGTCAATTCGTAGGCATCGTTCCAGCGTGCCAGACGCAGCAGCAGGCGCAGGCGCCATTCCGAGACGGTGTTGTCGCGCAGCTCCGGATCGTACTTGGTCATCACGTCCAGCGCGCGGCTGTCGAAGCGGCGCGCAAGGGTCAGGCCGATCTCGCGAGCAATCGCGACCTTCTCATCGCGAGAGAAATGCATGCTGCTGGCGTAACCGTCGAGCAAAGCCATGGCCTTGTCCGGATCCTGCCGAGCGAGGCGGCGCAAGCCGAGGCTGACGACGTCTGACATCGGCTCGTCGGCCGGGGTGAAGCGCGACGGCTGGTTGAGCAGTTCGGGTTTCTGCGCCACGTCGACCAGCAAACGCCCGCGCGGGGCTAGGGTGGTCAGGCCGTTGATCAGGCTGTTGGCCAGCGGATAGTTGCGGGCCTGCGCGGCAAGCTTGGTGCGCTCCCAGCGTTTCTGCTCGGTCAGTTGGCCGTCGGCAGCCCAGATGCCGAACAGCGCGTCACAGGCGGCGGGTTGCGATTTGCCGGTCAGCCAGAGTTTTTCTGCGTTCGCATAGCCTTCAGCCTTCTTGTCGTGGCTGATTTGGTATTGCGCGTTGAGGCAGTCGAGCTCAGTGAAATTCAGCTTCGGATCGTAGTACTTGACGAAGGTCGCCCAGTCGCCACGGTCGGCGAGCCAGCGCAACCAGCGCAGTTTCATCCAATTGGCCTGCGGCAGGTCACCGTGTTCGGCGAGGAATTTCTCGATTTCTGCGTTGCTCGCGGTCTTCAGACGCGCGGTCAGTTCGTCGTAGGCCAGATACGGTTCCAGCGGATAATCGGCCAGCGCCTGGCTGTAACGGAAATACGGGCCGGTATCACCCTTGGCCAAGGCGCGCTTGGCTTCATCGTAATACTGGCGTTGGGTGGACAGGTCCACCGCCTGGACGGATTGAGCGGCAGCGGCGGTAAGAAACAAGCAGGACAAAACACTGAAAAGGCGACTGCGCATGAGACATCCGGGCAGAGAAATCATGACAAGTGCCGACATCGATCAGCACTGAATTGTCTGTAGCTTAGCCTTTTGCCAGCAAGCGGCGAAAGCTTTGCGGGCCTCTCAGCACAAGTTCGCAACAATTGTTGTGCAGAGTGCTTCGACAGACAAATTGCCGGCCTGTTGAAGCCCCAAGTCAGGTAGAATGCGCGCCCGGTTTTTGGAGAAGCTCATGACCCTGCTCAAATTCAGCGATGTGTCCCTTGCGTTCGGCGCTATGCCGTTGTTGGACAAGGTGTCCTGGCAGATCGCCCGTGGTGAGCGGGTGTGCATCATCGGCCGCAATGGCACTGGCAAGTCCAGCATGATGAAACTGGTCAAGGGCGACCAGAAGCCCGATGACGGCTCGGTGTGGCGTGCCCCAGGTCTGAAAATCGGCGAATTGCCGCAAGAATTGCCGGTGGCCGACGACCGGACGGTATTCGACGTGGTGGCGGAAGGCCTCGATGGTGTTGGCGCCTTGCTCGCCGAATATCATCACCTGAGCCAGAACATCGTCACCGACGCCGATCTGGACAAGCTGATGCACGTTCAGCACGACCTCGAAGCCCGTGATGGCTGGCGCCTTCAAACGCTGGTCGACAGCACCCTGAGCCGTCTGCAACTGCCGGCCGACAAGACCCTCGCCGAGTTGTCCGGCGGCTGGCGTCGTCGCGTGCTGCTGGCGCAGGCGCTGGTGTCCGAACCGGACCTGCTGCTGCTCGACGAACCAACCAACCACCTGGACATCGGTGCGATTGCCTGGCTCGAAGAAGCGTTGAAAGATTTCCAGGGCGCCGTGCTGTTCATCACGCACGACCGTTCCTTCCTGCAAAACCTCGCCACGCGCATCCTCGAACTGGATCGCGGTGGGCTGATCGACTGGAACGGCGACTACGCCAGTTTCCTCGTGCACAAAGAAGCTGCGCTGGCCGCTGAAGAAACCGCCAACGCGCTGTTCGACAAGCGTCTGGCTCAGGAAGAAGTCTGGATCCGTCAGGGCATCAAGGCCCGCCGCACTCGTAACGAAGGTCGCGTGCGCGCCCTGAAAGCCCTGCGCGTTGAGCGCAGTGAGCGTCGCGAGCGTACCGGCAAGGCCAACATCCAGCTGGAAACCGCCGACAAATCCGGCAAGCAGGTGATGGTCCTCGAGAACGTGAGCTTCGCGCATCCGGGCGGGCCGTTCCTGATCAAGGATTTCTCCATGGTCCTGCAGCGCGGCGACCGTATCGGTCTGCTCGGCGCCAACGGTACCGGCAAGACCACCCTGTTGAAACTGATGCTCAGCGGTCTGCAACCGACCAGCGGTAAAGTGGAAGAGGGCACGCGGATCGACGTGGCGTACTTCGACCAGTTGCGCCATCAGCTGGATCTGGAAAAAACCGTGATCGACAACGTCGCCGAAGGTCGCGACTTCATCGACATCGACGGGCAGAGCCGTCACGTGCTGAGCTATCTCGGCGACTTCCTGTTCAGCCCGCAGCGTGCACGCACGCCGGTCAAGGCGTTGTCGGGTGGTGAACGTGCGCGTCTGTTGCTGGCGAAGCTGTTCAGCAAACCGGCGAACCTGCTGGTGCTCGACGAACCGACCAACGACCTCGATGTGGAAACTCTCGAGCTGCTCGAAGAAGTGCTGCTGACTTTCAACGGCACCGTGCTGATGGTCAGCCACGACCGGGCATTTCTCGACAACGTGGTGACCAGCACCCTGGTCTTCGAAGGTGAAGGCAAGGTTCGTGAATACGTCGGCGGCTATCAGGACTGGATCCGTCAGGGCGGTTCGCCGCGTTTGCTGGGCGTGACTGAAAGCAAGTCGGGCAAGGCTGACCTGAACTCGGCGGTGGTTACCGCTGAGCCGGCTCCGGTGGCTGCGCCTGCGGCGGCTGCTCCGGTTGCCAAGAAGAAACTCAGCTACAAGCTGCAGCGCGAGCTGGAAGCCTTGCCGGGCGACATCGACGCCAAGGAGCAGCAGATCGCCGCGGTTGAAGCGGAAATGGCTGAAGCCGGTTTCTATCAGCGTCCGCCGGCGGAAACGGCCAAGGTGATTGCTTCGCTGGAGCAATTGCAGGCCGAGCTGGATGCGTTGGTGGAGCGTTGGGCCGAGCTGGATGCCTGATTGCTCCTGATGTGAAAAAGCCCGGCGCTCAGTGATGAGCGCCGGGCTTTTCATATGTAGCGCGATCTACAGGCTGGAGCAGGTCAACTGTGAGAGCGAGCCTGCTCGCGAAAGCGGTGTGTCAGGCGGCACTCATATTGAATGTGCCGACGTATTCGCGAGCAGGCCCGCTCCCACAAACTGCAAGACAGATCAGCGTTTGACCAGGTGCACCGCGAGTACATCGCATGGCGCACCGTGCAGCACGTCATTCGCGGTCGAGCCGAGCAGCAGTGCCAGGCCATGGCGGCCATGACTGCCGACCACAATCAGATCGCACGCTTGTTCCTTGGCGAAATGATGGATTTCCTGGCGTGGCTGGCCGTAGGTCAGATGGCAATTGGCGCCTTCGAGCTCGGGGTATTTCGATTTGAGTTTTTCAAGACGCTCCTTGGCCTGATCAAACTGCTGTTGTTGCAGTTGTGACAGGTCCATTGGCACGTCGCCACCGAAGGCCATGGCCATCGGTTCAACGATATGCACCAGCGACAACTTGGCAGCGTTGCTCACCGACAGCTCGCGGGCGCGGTGGATCACAGGGTCGCACTCTTCGGTCAAATCTACGGCGACCAGTATGTGGTGGTAGGGCATGAGGTGCTCCTCCTGAGGGTTCGATATTGGTAAGTATGGCTGGTTTCAAGCGCATTGGTTCGCAAGTGACACAATGGGCTCATCAAAAATCGGGAGTACAGATATGACGGTCTGGCTGGTGGTGTCAATCCTGCTGGTAGTTTTAAGTCCGCTGGCATGGTTGCGCCCATCGCGAACGCAGAGCGGGCGCATGGCCCTGCGCATGGAGGCGCGACGCATCGGCCTGGCCATGCAGCTGGCGCCGCAGGAGTGGCCGCACTGGCTGCTGCCGGAGCCGCCGAATCCCTGCGCCCAGTACCACCGACCCCGGCGTGGCAATCAACCGGCGTGCTGGACGTACTGGCAGAAAACCCCGGGCGTTTGGGTCAATCAATGGCAGGAAGTCTGCGATGACCGGATCCTGCTCGATTATTTCGAAAAATTGCCGGGCAATGTTTTCAAGATCGAAGCGGACAAGCAGATGATCGCCTTGTACTGGGGCGAGAAGGGCGAGGCGACGGTTCTGCAGGATATCGACGCGACCCTGAAAGCACTGGCGTGATGCGCGGACTTTTCTCACTGCAACGGTGTGAAACGTCCGGCAGACGCGCAATAAAAAGCCCGACATGATTCGTCGGGCGGATTGGCCAGGCAGGCCGGTAATCTTTTTTTGCGGCAGGCGCTTTGATCGCCTCGGCAAATTTTCTCGCAGTCCACCCAGCGTAGCCTTCTGAACAGGGCTCGGCGGAAATTAGGGCGACTTTTCTAACTATTGATTCTATGAATGGCTCAACATCGAGACGGGTGTTGCTGCTCATCATGGTGCAGAAATGACCGCAAAGTCGCATTTCAGCCCGAATTTAGGGCGATTGACAATTGTCTGAAATTCCGTGAAGGTGACGTACCCGAATCAAACGGGCGTATGAATTGAGCGTTTGTCTTACAGACTGCTCCTACAGAATCCCGACTATCGCGTTGGCGGGTGTGCCAGGCGGACAGGTGTCAGCATCGACGAACAAAGCGTCCTTCTGAGCCATAAGCCTGCGTCCGACGTGTACTGTTCAGCTTCCATATCGTGGAGATCAGTTGATGATTTACGAAGGTAAAGCCATCACGGTTAAAGCTCTTGAAAGTGGCATCGTCGAATTGAAATTCGACCTCAAGGGTGAGTCCGTCAACAAGTTCAACCGTCTAACCCTGAACGAACTGCGTCAGGCCGTAGACACCATCAAGGCAGATGCTTCGATCAAGGGCGTGATCGTCAGCAGCGGCAAGGACGTGTTCATCGTCGGCGCCGACATCACCGAATTTGTCGACAACTTCAAGCTGCCGGATGCCGAGCTGGTTGCAGGCAATCTCGAAGCCAACAAGATCTTCAGCGATTTCGAAGACCTCAACGTGCCGACCGTCGCGGCCATCAACGGCATCGCCCTCGGTGGCGGTCTGGAAATGTGCCTGGCGGCCGACTATCGCGTCATGTCCACCAAGGCAAAGATCGGTCTGCCGGAAGTCAAACTGGGCATCTACCCAGGCTTCGGCGGTACTGTGCGTCTGCCACGCCTGATCGGTGTCGACAACGCCATCGAGTGGATTGCCGCCGGCAAGGAAAACCGTCCTGAAGACGCCCTGAAAGTCAGCGCCGTCGACGCCGTGGTTGCTCCAGAGAAGCTGCAGGAAGCTGCCCTTGAACTGATCAAGCGCGCCATCTCCGGTGAGTTCGATTACAAAGCCAAGCGTCAGCCGAAACTTGAAAAACTCAAGTTGAACGCCATTGAGCAAATGATGGCTTTCGAAACCGCCAAAGGTTTCGTGGCTGGCCAGGCCGGCCCGAACTACCCGGCGCCGGTTGAAGCGATCAAGACCATCCAGAAAGCCGCGAACTTCGGTCGCGACAAGGCACTGGAAGTGGAAGCTGCAGGCTTCGTCAAACTGGCCAAGACCTCTGCCGCACAGAGCCTGATCGGCCTGTTCCTGAACGATCAGGAGCTGAAGAAAAAGGCCAAGGCGTACGACGAAATCGCCAAAGACGTGAAGCAGGCTGCCGTACTGGGCGCCGGCATCATGGGTGGCGGTATCGCTTATCAGTCGGCCTCCAAAGGCACGCCGATCCTGATGAAGGACATCAACGAGCACGGTATCGAGCAGGGTCTGGCCGAAGCCGCCAAGCTGCTGGTCGGCCGCGTTGACAAGGGTCGCATGACCGCGGCGAAGATGGCTGAAGTGCTCAACGGCATTCGTCCGACCCTGTCCTACGGCGACTTCGGTCACGTCGATCTGGTCGTCGAAGCTGTGGTCGAAAACCCGAAGGTCAAGCAAGCGGTACTGGCTGAAGTCGAAGACAAGGTCAAAGAGGACACCATCCTCGCGTCCAACACCTCGACCATTTCCATCAGCCTGCTGGCCAAGGCCCTCAAGCGTCCGGAAAACTTCGTCGGCATGCACTTCTTCAACCCGGTGCACATGATGCCGCTGGTGGAAGTGATCCGTGGCGAGAAGTCCAGTGAACTGGCGATCGCCACCACCGTTGCCTACGCGAAGAAAATGGGCAAGAACCCGATTGTCGTCAATGACTGCCCGGGCTTTTTGGTCAACCGCGTGCTGTTCCCGTACTTCGGCGGTTTCGCCAAGCTGGTCAGCGCCGGTGTCGACTTCGTTCGCATCGACAAAGTGATGGAAAAATTCGGCTGGCCAATGGGCCCGGCTTACCTGATGGACGTGGTCGGCATCGACACCGGTCACCACGGTCGCGACGTCATGGCTGAAGGTTTCCCGGACCGCATGAAGGATGACCGTCGTTCGGCCATCGACGTGCTGTACGAAGCCAAGCGCCTGGGCCAGAAGAACGGCAAGGGCTTCTACGCCTACGAGGCCGACAAGAAAGGCAAGCAGAAGAAAGTCGCCGATCCGTCGGTACTCGAAGTGCTCAAGCCGATCGTTTACGAGCAGCGCGAAGTCACTGACGAAGACATCATCAACTGGATGATGATCCCGCTGTGCCTGGAAACCGTGCGCTGCCTGGAAGACGGCATCGTTGAAACCGCCGCCGAAGCCGACATGGGTCTGGTTTACGGTATCGGTTTCCCTCCATTCCGTGGCGGTGCGCTGCGCTACATCGATTCGATCGGTGTTGCCGAGTTCGTTGCCCTGGCTGACCAGTACGCTGATTTGGGCGCGCTGTACCACCCGACCGCGAAGCTGCGCGAAATGGCCAAGAACGGCCAGAGCTTCTTCGGTTAAGCGCCCCCAACTAGAGTGAGAGTGAACTTATGAGCTTGAATCCTAGAGACGTCGTGATTGTCGACTTCGGTCGTACTCCGATGGGCCGCTCCAAGGGCGGCATGCACCGCAACACCCGCGCTGAAGACATGTCGGCGCACCTGATCAGCAAACTGCTGGAACGCAACAGCAAGGTCGACCCGGCGGAAGTCGAGGACGTGATCTGGGGCTGCGTCAACCAGACCCTGGAGCAGGGCTGGAACATCGCGCGCATGGCGTCGCTGATGACCCAGATTCCGCACACTTCGGCCGGCCAGACCGTCAGCCGTCTGTGCGGTTCGTCGATGAGCGCGCTGCACACTGCTGCGCAAGCGATCATGACCGGCAACGGTGACGTGTTCGTGGTCGGCGGCGTCGAGCACATGGGCCACGTGAGCATGATGCACGGTGTCGATCCGAACCCGCACATGTCGCTGTATGCGGCGAAAGCCTCGGGCATGATGGGCCTGACCGCGGAAATGCTCGGCAAGATGCACGGCATCACCCGTGAGCAGCAGGATGCCTTTGGCGTGCGTTCCCACCAGTTGGCCCACAAGGCAACCGTGGAAGGCAAGTTCAAGGACGAAATCATCCCGATGCAGGGTTACGACGAGAACGGTTTCCTGAAACTGTACGACTACGACGAAACCATTCGTCCGGAAACCACCCTGGAAAGTCTGGCGGCGCTCAAGCCGGCATTCAATCCGAAGGGCGGCACCGTGACTGCCGGTACTTCGTCGCAGATCACCGATGGTGCTTCGTGCATGATCGTGATGTCGGCGCAGCGTGCACAGGACCTGGGTATCCAGCCTATGGCGGTTATCCGTTCGATGGCAGTGGCGGGTGTGGACCCGGCGATCATGGGCTATGGTCCAGTGCCGGCAACACAAAAAGCCCTGAAGCGCGCAGGCCTTGGCATCAACGATATCGACTTCTTCGAGCTCAACGAAGCTTTCGCCGCACAGGCTCTGCCAGTGCTGAAAGATCTGAAAGTGCTCGACAAGATGAACGAGAAGGTTAACCTGCACGGCGGCGCGATCGCCCTGGGTCACCCGTTCGGTTGCTCCGGTGCACGTATTTCCGGCACCCTGTTGAACGTGATGAAGCAGAATAGCGGCACCTTCGGGGTGGCCACTATGTGCATTGGTCTCGGCCAAGGCATCTCCACCGTCTTCGAACGCGTTTAAGCGTCTCGTCGATGGAAGCCGGGGCCCAGTGCCCCGGTTTTTGTTTTTGGGTTTTTTATTTATTTTTGAAAAGATTTCAGTGAGGGCCGAAGCATGCCGATACAACCTGGGCTCTACCAACATTACAAAGGTCCGCAATACCGTGTATTCAGTGTTGCGCGGCATTCCGAAACCGAAGAAGAAGTGGTCTTTTACCAAGCCCTGTATGGCGATTACGGCTATTGGGTGCGCCCGCTGAGCATGTTCGTCGAGTCAGTCGAGGTTGACGGCGAGCAGGTGCCGCGCTTTGCTTTGGTGCAAGCCGAACCGAGCCTTTTTGACAAGGCATGAGGCGACTGCGCAGACAACCCTGCGCTTGACCTCACCTTGTATCAACTATATATAGCGGTGCCGCGTCAGGCGCCAACCGCCTTTCACTTCTAGAATTCAGGAATTTTCTGATCCATGGGCAAATCGCTGGTCATTGTGGAATCCCCGGCTAAGGCCAAGACCATCAACAAGTATCTGGGTAACCAATACGTGGTGAAGTCGAGTATCGGCCATATCCGAGACCTGCCCACCAGCGGTTCGGCTAGCGCCAGCAAAGAGCCGGCCGCCAAGCGCGGCAAGGCTGCTGCGGGCGAAGGTCCGGTGCTCTCGCCGAAAGAGAAAGCGCGCAAGCAGCTGGTCTCGCGCATGGGCGTCGATCCCGAACACGGCTGGAAAGCCCAGTACGAGATCCTCCCGGGCAAAGAAAAGGTCATCGAAGAGCTGCGCCGGCTCGCCAAGGATGCTGACACCATCTATCTCGCAACCGACTTGGATCGCGAGGGGGAAGCCATTGCCTGGCACCTGCGCGAAGCCATCGGTGGTGACGACAGCCGTTACAAGCGCGTGGTGTTCAACGAAATCACCAAGAAGGCGATCCAGGAAGCCTTCTCCGAGCCGGGCGAGCTGGACATTGATCGTGTCAACGCCCAGCAGGCGCGTCGCTTCCTTGACCGCGTCGTCGGCTACATGGTCTCGCCGCTGCTGTGGGCCAAGATCGCCCGTGGTCTGTCCGCCGGTCGCGTGCAATCGGTTGCGGTGAAGCTGGTAGTCGAGCGTGAGCGTGAAATCCGTGCTTTCAATCCCGAAGAATACTGGGAAGTGCACGCTGATCTCGGCGCCACCAAAGGCTCGACCGTGCGTTTCGAAGTGGCTCGCGAAAAAGGCGAAGCCTTCAAGCCGCTGAACGAAGCCCAGGCCATGGCTGCGCTGGAGAAGCTCAAGTCCTCCAGTTACAGCATCGTCAAGCGCGAAGACAAACCGACCAGCAGCAAGCCGTCGGCGCCGTTCATCACGTCGACCTTGCAGCAGGCTGCGAGCAACCGCCTCGGTTTCGGCGTGAAGAAAACCATGATGATGGCCCAGCGTCTGTACGAAGCCGGCTACATCACTTACATGCGTACCGACTCGACCAATCTCTCGGCCGACGCCGTGGCGATGGCGCGCACCTACATCGAAGACGAATTCGGCAAGAAGTACCTGCCGGAAACGCCGAACGTTTACAGCAGCAAGGAAGGCGCGCAAGAGGCTCACGAAGCGATTCGTCCGTCCGACGCCAATACCACGCCGAGCAAGCTGGCGGGTATGGAGCGCGATGCCGAGCGTCTGTATGAGCTGATCTGGCGCCAGTTCCTAGCCTGCCAGATGCTGCCGGCGCAGTACCTGTCGACCACCGTCAGCGTCGGCGCTGGCGACTTCGAGCTGCGTGCCAAGGGCCGTATCCTCAAGTTCGACGGTTACACCCGGGTGATGCCGCAAATTGCCAAGCCTGGCGATGATGACGTGCTGCCGGACATGGCCCAGGGCGATGTGATGAAGCTGATCAAGCTTGACCCGTCGCAGCATTTCACCAAGCCACCGGCGCGTTATTCCGAAGCCAGTCTGGTCAAGGAGATGGAAAAACGCGGCATCGGTCGTCCTTCGACTTACGCTGCGATCATTTCGACCATTCAGGATCGCGGTTATGTGACCCTGCACAACCGTCGTTTCTACTCGGAAAAGATGGGTGACATCGTCACCGAACGTCTGTCCGAGAGCTTCTCCAATCTCATGGACTACGGCTTCACCGCCGGCATGGAAGAGAACCTCGATGACGTGGCGCAGGGCGAGCGCGACTGGAAAAACGTGCTGGACGAGTTCTATGGCGACTTCAAGAAGAAACTCGAAGTAGCGGAAAACCCGGACAGCGGCATGCGCGCCAACCAGCCGGTCATGACTGACATTCCGTGCACCACTTGCGGTCGTCCGATGCAGATTCGTACCGCATCGACTGGCGTGTTCCTCGGCTGTTCGGGCTACAGCCTGCCGCCGAAAGAGCGCTGCAAGGCCACCGTCAACCTGGTGCCGGGCGATGAAATCGCAGCGGACGACGAGGGCGAATCGGAATCGCTGGTACTGCGTGGCAAGCATCGCTGCCCGATCTGCAGCACGGCGATGGACGCCTACCTGCTGGACGAGAAGCGCAAATTGCATATCTGCGGCAACAACCCGGATTGCGCCGGTTACGAAATTGAAGAAGGCAGCTATCGCATCAAGGGCTATGAAGGTCCGAGCCTGGAATGCGACAAGTGCGGCAGCGAAATGCAGCTCAAGACCGGCCGTTTCGGCAAGTTCTTCGGTTGCACCAACCCTGAGTGCAAGAACACCCGCAAGTTGCTGAAGAGCGGTGACGCGGCGCCGCCGAAGATGGATCCGGTGAAGATGCCTGAGCTGAAATGCGAAAAGGTCAACGACACCTACATCCTGCGCGATGGTGCGTCCGGTCTGTTCCTGGCCGCCAGTCAGTTCCCGAAAAACCGCGAGACTCGCGCTCCGCTGGTGATCGAGATTCTGCCGCACAAGGACGAGATCGATCCGAAGTACCACTTCCTGTGCGAGGCTCCGCAAAAGGATCCTGACGGTCTGCCAGCGGTCATCCGCTACAGCCGCAAGACCAAGGAGCAATACGTACAGACCGAAGTCGACGGCAAGCCGACAGGCTGGAAAGCGTATTACGACGGTGGCAAGTGGACTGTTGAAGACAAGCGCAGCGCAAAGGCCAAGGCTGAGTAAGCGCTAGTCTGAACAGCAAAAAGGCCGCATGAACCCTTCGGGTTTTCATGCGGCCTTTTTGTTTTTTGCTTGCGCTGGCATCGGCTGATCCATGACACTGCCGGGCCTGTGTGAAGCAATTATTTCGTTGTGGAGGCTGCCGTCATGGCCCACGAACTCTATACCCGCACCAACCAGAAGATCTATTTCGCAGGCCTGTCACTCGAAGCTCTGGCTCGTGCTGAAGAAGGGCGGGCGATGAATTCTCTGGCGCTGATCCAGGCCGGGCGTGAGTCGGCGTTGTTCCACCTCTACGGCGCACTGCTGGGCTTGTGTCATGAGATCGCCGGTTTTTATCGTCTGCCGCAGGCCAATTCGCCGAGGGCAGAGGAGTTGTTGAAGCGCGAAGTGCTGGAGTCGATCGCCATTCCGGAGTTGGCCGAAATGGTCGAGCTGGCCGGTAATCCGGAAACCTGGCTGGCGAAACTGCTGGCGGCGCACGCAGCACTGTTTCAGCCACCGAGGGCGCCACGCAAGCCGAAAGGCGACGTGACGCAGCCGCTGATCCAAGCGATTAATCTTGATGAAGAAGAGGCGCCAGAAGAGCTCAGTCGAGACGAGCTGGAGAGCTGGCGGCAGAACCTTAAAGGTCTGGCCCTGCGTTTCCGTGAAGGCTTGAACGAGTGCTGAGGTAGTTTGGCGCAGTGGCAATCTGAAACATGCTGCTGGTCAAGATCCCGAGCGAAGCTCGAATGATGTCTATATAATCGCTGCCTTTCGTGGAGAACAGACTTATATGCCAACGTCCTTTCTAGAAATTGTCGAGTTACCAGACGGCCGAATCGAACTGCGCAGGGCCGAGGACGAAGGTTCTCTGGTGACGCTGGATTTCTCCGAGGATGCCAAGGCGTTCCTGCAAGGCCAGCACGTTGAAATTGCCAAAGCGATGTTGAGCGTCGGCGTGCAGATGGCAGGTCGTATGGTTGAAGGCGAGTTTGATAAGGAAGAGGGGCCGCGGGTTCTTCATTGATCCACGCTTTGGCCTTTTCTCGGTCGCTTGCGCTTCAGATCGGCTTCTCTGTCCCTGGAGAAGCCCTGCGCTTCACACAGCGCGCATTACTCAACAATCAACCCAAACGAATGTTAAGGCTCTGAGCTTCGCCCGTGCGCGCGGCGCTGATCAGTTGTTGCCGTGAATTGGCATTCAACGGGTTTAGCCAGGTCACCACGGTGTGGCTGCGACCCAGTCGCAACGCTTCGCACGCCAGTTGCTGAGCACTCTGCGTGCCACGCGGTTGCAGCAGCAGGATGCGTTCGCGGTTCAGGCCGGCATCGCGCAGCCAGGTTTGCGTCAGGCTGGCGGGTGGGGCGATCAGCGTCAGCCAGCGCGCATCCTGATCCTCGCTCAATTCACGGAGGATCGGCGCTAGCAGGTTCAGGCAGTTCCCGGCCGCACCACGCAGTGATAGCTCACTGAAGGCGTCAGGTTTGGCATTCCAGTCACGCTCGACCACGTCTTTGAGGATCGGCGCAATCGGTTGCGCCAGAAACGCTTCAAATAAAGGCAGTTGTGTTTGCTGAGGTGTGTGTGGGAACTGCATGGAGCCTCCTTTAGCGGCGAATGACGCCGACACTCAAGCCTTCGATCACCAGTTCCTGATCTTTCAGGTCGACTTCGATAGGGGCAAACTCGGGGTTCTCGGCAATCAGCCAGACTTTGCTGCCTTCACGCTTGAAGCGTTTGACCGTCACTTCGTCGCCGATACGCGCAACCACAACCTGGCCGTTACGCGCTTCGCGGGTGGTATGCACTGCCAGCAGGTCGCCGTCGAAGATGCCGATATCCTTCATGCTCATGCCGTGCACACGCAACAGGTAGTCGGCGCGAGGATGGAAGAAGGTCGGGTTGATGTTGCAGGATTCTTCGATGTGCTGCTGGGCGAGGATCGGCGCGCCGGCAGCCACTCGGCCAATGATCGGCAGGGTGGAGTCGTCGGCCTTGGCTTCGAAGCCGGGAATACGAATGCCGCGGGAAGCGCCCGGGGTCATCTCGATCGCGCCCTTGCGGGCCAGGGCCTTGAGATGTTCTTCCGCCGCATTTGGCGATTTGAAACCCAATTCCTGAGCGATTTCCGCACGGGTGGGCGGATAGCCGTTGTCTTCGAGGCAACGTTTGATGAAGGCCAGAATCTCGGCTTGGCGTGGCGTCAGCTTTAGCATATTGATCGCTCTGTCTTTTTATACAGTGACTGGGATTATATACAGTGAAGCGGTCTTGGCAATGGGCGTTTTTTTGCCGCCCGCCGAGCGGTCGCGAAGGGCGCTTATTAATGCTGGCGCCTTGTGTGGTTAAATACCTGACCGACCATTCCCAAAACGAACCGGCAGGCTTGACAAGGCTTAGGCTGAAACGTATGTTTCAAACAAGTGTTTGTCAGGCGGAGTAGCCATGGCCCAGTCGGAAACCGTTGAACGCATTCTTGATGCTGCCGAGCAGTTGTTCGCGGAGAAAGGATTCGCTGAAACCTCATTGCGTTTGATCACCAGCAAGGCTGGCGTCAATCTGGCTGCGGTGAATTATCACTTCGGCTCGAAAAAGGCGCTGATCCAGGCCGTGTTCTCGCGCTTTCTCGGGCCGTTCTGCGTGAGCCTCGATAAAGAGCTGGAGCGCCGTCAGGCCAAGCCTGAGAACAAGCCGACCCTCGAAGAGCTGCTGGAAATCCTCGTCGAGCAAGCGCTCGTCGTGCAGCCTCGCAGCGGTAACGATCTGTCGATCTTCATGCGTTTGCTCGGCCTCGCGTTCAGCCAGAGCCAGGGCCATTTGCGACGTTATCTGGAAGACATGTATGGCAAAGTGTTCCGCCGCTACATGCTGCTGGTCAATGAAGCGGCGCCACGCATTCCACCGATCGAGCTGTTCTGGCGCGTGCACTTCATGCTTGGCGCCGCTGCGTTCAGCATGTCCGGGATCAAGGCCTTGCGCGCGATCGCCGAGACCGATTTCGGCGTCAATACTTCCATCGAACAAGTGATGCGCCTGATGGTGCCGTTCCTCGCTGCCGGCATGCGCGCCGAAACCGGCGTCACCGATACAGCCATGGCCAGCGCGCAATTGCGTCCGCGCAGCAAATCCATACCGGTCGCCGCCAAGGTTTGACCGCGCACGGGTGGGCGCGGCAGCTGGTATCCGCTAAGCTAGCCGGCCATGCCGACTCTCGTACTGAACCCGATCTGCATGAATTCTGCTGACCGTCCGGGCAATGCCCACGGTAGCGAATGCAAGCAGATCGGGTTTTTTGTTTTCAAGGAATCTCTATGACTGCTGGCCTGCAAGGCTCGTTGATGGTGGACGTCGCCGGTACCTGGCTGACGGCTGAAGATCGCCAATTGTTGCGTCAGCCCGAAGTGGGCGGCCTGATCATTTTCGCCCGCAATATCGAGCATCCACGCCAGGTGCGCGAACTGAGCGCCGCGATCCGCGCGATTCGTCCGGATCTGCTGCTGGCGGTGGATCAAGAGGGCGGGCGTGTGCAGCGCTTGCGTCAGGGTTTCGTCCGTCTGCCAGCGATGCGCGCCATCGCCGATAACCCGAATGCAGAGTATCTCGCCGAGCAATGCGGCTGGATCATGGCCACCGAAGTGCTGGCGGTCGGGCTCGATCTGAGTTTCGCCCCGGTGCTGGATCTGGACTATCAGCGCAGCGCCGTGGTGGGCACCCGTTCCTTCGAAGGCGATCCCGAGCGCGCAGCCTTGCTCGCCGGTGCATTCATTCGCGGCATGAACAGCGCCGGCATGGCCGCCACCGGCAAACATTTCCCGGGACACGGCTGGGCCGAAGCCGACTCCCATGTGGCGATTCCGAACGACGAGCGCAGTCTCGACGAAATCCGCGCCAATGATCTGGTGCCCTTCGCCCGTTTGAGCAAGCAGCTGGCCGCCGTCATGCCGGCCCACGTCATCTATCCGCAAGTCGACTCGCAGCCCGCCGGTTTCTCCCGACGCTGGCTGCAGGAGATTCTGCGCGGCGAGTTGCAGTTCGATGGCGTGATCTTCAGCGATGATCTGTCGATGGCCGGCGCCCACGTGGTCGGCGACGCTGCCAGCCGCATCGAAGCCGCGCTGAGTGCCGGTTGCGATATGGGCCTGGTATGCAACGACCGCGCGGCAGCCGAGCTGGCGTTGAGTGCCGCCCAGCGTATGAAGGTCAAGCCTTCCGCGCGCATCGCGAAGATGCGCGGTCAAGCCTTCGCCAGTACCGATTATCGTCAGGACCCGCGTTGGCTCACCGCCCTCGGCGCGCTCAAAGACGCTCAACTGATCGATTAAGGATTTTTTCGTTATGACCGTTTACGCAATCATCGGTGGCACTGGCCTGACTCAGCTCGAAGGCCTGAGCATTCGCCAGTCGCTGGCAGTCGACACCCCTTACGGCGCGCCTTCGGCCGAGGTGCAGATTGGTGAATACGCCGGCAAGGAAGTGCTGTTCCTCGCCCGTCACGGTCACCCGCATCGTTTCCCGCCGCACAAGGTCAACTACCGCGCCAACCTGTGGGCGTTGAAGCAGGCGGGTGCCGAAGCGATCATCGCCGTAAATGCCGTTGGCGGGATCCATCCGGCCATGGGCACCGGGCATTTCTGCGTGCCGCACCAGATCGTCGACTACACCAGTGGGCGCGAGCACACCTATTTCGCCGATGATCTGGAGCACGTCACCCACATCGATTTCAGCTTTCCCTACAGCGAGCCGTTGCGTCAGCAACTGATTGCCGCGATCGCCGCCGAAGGCTGCGAATACAGCGATCAAGGCGTGTATGCCTGCACCCAGGGTCCGCGTCTGGAAACGGTCGCCGAGATCGTGCGACTGGAGCGTGACGGCTGCGACATCGTCGGCATGACCGGCATGCCGGAAGCGGCGCTGGCGCGTGAGCTGGATCTGGATTACGCCTGTCTGGCGCTGGTGGTGAATCCTGCAGCCGGCAAGACCACCGAAGTCATCACCATGGCCGAAATCGAACAGGCCCTGCACGATGGCATGGGCAAGGTGAAATCAACGTTGGCGCGAGTGCTGGCCAGCTAAGGACTGTCCATGAGCATTTTCATCGAACGGCTTAAAGGGCTGACATGGACCCACGCATTCAGTAGCAAGGCGTTGGCCAAGGCCCGCGCTTATGCCGCCGATGACCGGGTAGAGATCCTCGAGATCGATGACAGGAAGATCGAGGCGTTCTGCGTCGGTTCGCAACTTCAGGCCTATGAGCAAAGCATTTATCTGTCCGAAGATCGGCTGGGGTCGGTAAACCTGCGTTGCCTGTGCAGCTGTCCTGTTGCAATCGACTGTAAGCACAGCGCGGCGGTGATCTATCACCTGCTGGGCACGGGTGAGGATGCGTCTGACAATGATGCACAGATCCCGTTGGGGCGAGCGCTCGAGCATTGGCTTTCAACAATTCCCGTGCCGGCCAAGCCCGCTGAAGAAAGTGCGCAAACCGCAGGCACGCGTCTGTTTTACAAGCTCAAACCGACGTCTGCGAACGGCAAGTGGCTGCTTGATATTTTCAAGGTCTATCAGCTCAAGAGCGGCGAGTTACGCGAGGTCAAACCGATGTACTCGCTCGCGGAAATGCTCATGCGCCAGCCGGGCTACCTGTCCGAACTGGATCTGCGCATCGCCCGGCTGTTGGTCGCCATGCATTCCCATCACGCCTATTACAGCGGCTATCCGCTGGAAGGCAGCAGTGGCGCCGAACTGCTGGAAATGCTCCTGCGTACCTCGCGGCTGTTCCTCGACTTCGAAGACCTGCGAGCGCTGACACCGGGGGCGAAACGCGTCGGTCAGTTCTCTTGGGCCGAGCAGGCTGACGGCGGATTCCGCGCGCAATGGAGCAGTGCCGAAGCCGCGCAGGAAACCGTGCTGGCGCTGGAGCCGCTTTATTATCTTGATCGCGAGCAGCGCCAGGTTGGCCCGCTGTTCACTGAGCTGGAAGAAAAGCTCGCCTGCCATTTGACCCTGGCGCCAGACGTTCCGGCGCGTCAGGCCATGCAGTTCAGCCATCGCATGAGCGCGGCGACCCAAATTGCGCCACCGCACAAGCTCACCGAGCGAGTCATCGATGACGTGCTGCCGCAGCCGCAACTGACCCTGGTCAGCGGCCGAGAACGCTCGCGCTGGGAATATGTGCTGGAGCACCGCGCCGCTCTGCTGTTTACCTACAACGGTCATCCGGCGGTGGATCGCAACCCGGAAGTGATGATCCTCAGCGGCAGCGAAACCCAGCGCATTCAGCGTCAACCTGCGCTGGAAAAGAAGCTGCGCCAGAACCTGCAAAAACATGGCTTCAAGAAAGCCACGCGCAAGAGTGCAATGGACCGTCCCGGCGAGATGTTTACCTTGCCGGATGATTCCGCCTGGCTCGGGTTCATGCACGAAGGGCTGGCCACGCTGCGCGCCGCAGATTGGAAAATCGAGATCAGTCCCGGTTTCCATTTCGATGTACAACCGGTTGAGCAGTGGTACGCCGAGGTTGAAGAAGAGGCCGGCCATCAGTGGTTTGATTTGCAGTTGGGCATCGTCGTCAACGGCGAGCGCTACAGCTTGCTGCCGATCCTTCTGCACCTATTACGCACCCAGCCGCGCTTGCTCGACCCGGTCAATCTGGCGCAGCGCAGCGATGATGAAAAACTCCTGATCGAGCTCAAGCCCAGCGGTTTTGGCGACCCGGCGGGCGCCAAAGTCGCATTGCCGCTGAGTCGGGTCAAACCGCTGATGGCGACGCTGGGCGAGCTGTACCTGGGCGGCCATCAGGGTGATGCGCTGCGCTTGACCGCTCCAGACGCCGCGCGTCTGAGTATGCTCGATGGCGTGCCGCTGGACTGGCAGGGCGGCGAACGCCTGCGCACTTTTGCCAAGCGTCTGCAGAATTCCAGTCACGCCCAGGTTGCTGCGCCGGCCGGCCTCAACGCGCAACTGCGTCCGTATCAGCTCGAAGGCTTGAACTGGATGCAGACCCTGCGCGAGCTGGAAGTCGGCGGCATTCTGGGCGATGACATGGGCCTGGGCAAAACCCTGCAGACCCTGGCGCATCTGCTCACGGAAAAACACGCCGGGCGCCTGGACTGTCCGGCACTGGCGGTGATGCCGACCAGCCTGATTCCCAACTGGCTCGACGAGGCCGAGCGCTTCACGCCGCAGTTGAAAGTCCTGGCGCTGCACGGCACCGGGCGGCAGAAGGACTTTGCCAATCTCGCCGAATACGACTTGGTGCTGACCACTTACGCATTGCTGCCCAGGGATCTGGAGATCTTGCAGCCGCAGCCGTGGAGCGTGCTGATTCTCGACGAAGCGCAGAATATCAAGAACCCGCTGAGCAAAGCCGCGCAGGCCGCCCGTGACTTGCAGGCCCGTCAGCGCTTGTGTCTGAGCGGTACGCCACTGGAAAACCACCTCGGCGAGCTGTGGTCGCAGTTCCATTTCCTCATGCCCGGCTGGCTCGGCGACAGCAAATCCTTCAATCGCGATTACCGCACACCCATCGAGAAGCACGGCAATGTCCAGCGCATGCAGCACCTGACCGCGCGCATCAAGCCGTTTTTGCTGCGGCGCAAGAAGGATCAGGTCGCCACCGAGTTGCCGCCGAAAACCGAGATCATCCACTGGGTCGAACTCAGTGATGGTCAGCGCGACGTCTATGAGACGGTGCGTGTGGCGATGGACAAAAAGGTCCGCGACGAAATCGCCCGCAGCGGCGTGGCGCGCAGCCAGATCATCATCCTCGATGCGCTGCTCAAGCTGCGCCAGGTCTGCTGTGATCTGCGCCTGGTCAATATGCCGCTCACGGCGAAGGCGTTGCGTTCCGGCAGCGGCAAGCTGATCAGCCTGATGGAGATGCTTGAAGAATTGCTCGGTGAAGGGCGGCGCATTCTGCTGTTTTCCCAATTCACCTCGATGCTGGCGCTGATCGAGCAGGAGTTGCAGCAACGCGGGCTTGCTTACTCGTTGCTGACCGGCGACACCACCGATCGGCGCACGCCGGTGAGGGATTTCCAGGGCGGCAAGGTGCCGTTGTTCCTGATCAGCCTCAAGGCCGGCGGTACCGGTCTGAACCTGACGGCGGCAGACACGGTGATTCACTTCGATCCTTGGTGGAACCCGGCAGTGGAGAACCAAGCGACCGATCGGGCGTATCGCATCGGCCAGAACAATCCGGTGTTCGTCTACAAGTTGATTGCCAAAGGCACCGTCGAAGAGAAGATCCAGGCGTTGCAGCAGGAGAAAGCGGCGCTGGCCGGGGCGGTGCTTGAGGGTGGCACGACGGGCGGATTCAAACTGGAACAGAGTGATATCGAGGCGTTGTTTGCGCCGTTGCCGGTTTCCAAGGGTTGAGCCCTGAGTGATTGCGCAATATTGGATGACCCCATCGCTGGCAAGCCAGCTCCCACAGGTATCGAGTTGAAACACAATCTTCGGTACAGGTCATAACCCTGTGGGAGCTGGCTTGCCAGCGATAGCTATCTAACCAGCGACGCCGCTTTCAGCGCTTGTCGATCTTGTCCGGCAACGGCGCAAACAGCGCTTCAATATCATCGCTCTGCAACTTCCAGTCCCCGGCCTTGCGCCCATCGAGCACGCCCGCTGCCAGGTCGGACTTTTCCTTCTGCAGGTGCTGAATTTTCTCTTCCACTGTGCCCCGGGCAATCATCTTGTAGACGAACACCGGTTTCTCCTGGCCGATTCGATACGCGCGGTCAGTCGCCTGATTCTCGGTTGCCGGGTTCCACCATGGGTCGTAGTGAATCACCGTGTCGGCTTCGGTCAGGTTCAAACCGACGCCACCGGCCTTCAGGCTGATCAGAAAAATCTGACGCGTGCCGCTCTGGAATTCCTTCACCGGTGTGCGCCGGTCGCGGGTCTGGCCAGTGAGGAGGGCGTAAGCGATCTTGCGTTTTTTCAACTCCTCTTCGATCAATGTCAGCATCGAAGTGAACTGCGAAAACAGCAGAATCCGCCGGCCTTCTTCGAACAGTTCCTCAAGCATTTCCATCAGGCTGTCGAGCTTGCCCGAGGTGCTGCCGCGTGCGGGCAGGGTGGCGTCGTTGACCAGGCGCAGATCGCAGCAGACCTGGCGCAGCTTGAGCAATGCTTCGAGAATGATGATCTGGCTGCGTGCCACGCCTTTGCGAGTGATCTCGTCGCGGACCTTCTTATCCATCGCCAGGCGCATGGTCTCGTACACGTCGCGCTGCGCTTCGTTGAGTTCGACCCAATGGATGATTTCGGTTTTCGGCGGCAGCTCGGTGGCGACCTGCTCTTTGGTGCGGCGCAGCAGAAACGGTTTTATCCGACCGTTGAGGTGCTGCAGTCTGACTTCACTACCGCGCTTTTCGATCGGCACACGGTAATCGGCATTGAAGCTTTTCACGTCGCCAAGCCAGCCCGGCAGCAGGAAGTGGAACAGCGACCAGAGCTCGCCCAAGTGGTTTTCCAGCGGCGTGCCGCTGAGGCACAGGCGCTGGCGCGCGTTCAGCTCGCGGGCGGCCTGGGCGGCTTTGCTGTTGGGGTTCTTGATGTATTGCGCTTCGTCCAGCACCAGAACGTGCAGCGGCTGTTTGGCCAAGCGCTCAAGGTCCTTGGGCAACAGGGCGTAAGTGGTGAGGATCAGGTCGAAGTCGGCCAGATTGTCGAAGTGCTTTTTGCGCGTGGCGCCGTACAGCGCGAGGACTTTCAGCTGCGGGGTGAAGTGCGCCGCCTCGTCTAGCCAGTTCGGAATCAGGCTGGTCGGCATCACCACCATGCACGGACGATCGAGGCGTCCGGCGTTCTTTTCGCTGAGAATATGCGCCAAGGTCTGTAGGGTTTTGCCCAGGCCCATGTCGTCCGCGAGAATGCCGCCGACTTCGAGTTGTCGCAGCGATTGCATCCAGCTCAAACCTTCGAGCTGATACGGGCGCAGCGTTGCATTCAGACCTTGCGGCGCTTCGGCAGTGAAATCGCGGATGTCGCGCAGGCGCTGGGCGAAGGTGCGGATCTGCTCGCCGCCTTCCCATAACAGCGGCAGGCCTTCCAGCGAATTGAGCCGGGTGGCGTCAGCCTTGCTCAGGCGCAGGGTGGTTTCGCCCGGCTCCTGCAAATAGAACTCGCCCAGCGTCATCAATACCGGCTTCAAGCGACCGAGCGGCAGCGCCACTTGCAACGGTCCATGCTCGCTGGTGCGTTGCGGAATGTTGACCAGAATCAGCTCGTCATCGCGACGGCGGGCGAGGCGTTCCGGGTTGAGGATCTCGGTGTGCGAGCGCATCAGATTCAGCAGAATCGGCAGCAGGCTCAGGCGCTCGCCGTTGACGATGATGCCCAGCTCCAGATCGAACCAGTCGCGTTCCGGCGCCTGTTCGACGGTGGCGTACCAGTCGTCGACGGCGGTCAGGTCGAAACCGAATTCCTCATCGATCTGCAACTCCCAGCCCTGGCTGCGCAACTTCGGCAAGTCATTCAGGGTGAAGGTCAGCCAGGCGCTGTCATTGACCATCTCGTAGAGTTCGCCGGCGCTTTCCGGCAGGGCTTTGCTCTGCCTTGTGGCGATGCGGAAACCGAGGATGCGTAACTGTTCGCGGTAGGACTGTTCGACATCCGGGTGGCGTTTTATCCGCAGGGTCTGGGCTTCCTGACGGATCAGGATATCGCTGTGTTTTTGCCCGCTGACGTATTCGTCCAGATAGCTGAACGACAGCGCCGCGCGGTGCTGAATGTAGCGCTGCATCTTGCCGTTGCGCGGCTCGAAGGCGCTGAACTCGACGCTCGCCAGCCACAGGCGCGGCACCGGCTGCACGTTGTCCACCAGCACTTGCGGTGGCGCTTTCGGGCTGCGGTTTTCCAGCACGGCCTGGAGCTTCTCCAGCAGCTCGGCATCTTTAGCGGCGGCGGGGTAATCGAGGGTTTCCTGGATTTTCAGCAGCACCGCCGCGCAGTGTTTGCAGTTGCTGCGCACCGGACAGGTGCAGGTGGCGTCGACCAGCAACAGCGTCGCTTTGGCTGACTCGCGCAGATGGATGGTCTGCCGGTAGACACTGCCGCCAGAACCTTCGCAACTGGCGGTGATGGTCGCATCGCCGACCTGGGCGATGCGCACTCGATTCTCCAAAGCGTAGCGGCGGCCGCGCTCCAGACTCTGTTCTTTGAATCGGCTGACCCACGACGGGGCCAGCGGTTTGCTCAGGGGCGGCGGCATAAGGACTTCGATCAGTCCGGCACGACTTCAGGCGCTTCGCGAGGCGCTGGCGCGGTCAGGGAAGTGATCTTGATCAGCAGGGCCAGGTGGCCGTTGTCGAGGTAATTGAGCTGGCCGTTCTTGGTGTGGCTGTCCTGACGCAGGCGCTCACTGGCAGTGACCAGGCCATTGGCGTCGATCTGATTGACCCAGAAATCGGCGGTCACGTCGGTGAAGCGGCCGAGTTTCATTTCCAGCGTGCCCTCGATGGGGAACTGGCCGAACTGTTCCTGACCTTCGCTCACTGCGACTTTCGCCGGCGCTTCGCCGAGGTTCTGCTGCCAGGCTTTGTGCATCAGCACGGTGTACTCGCCGCTGGCGGTGAGTTTGCTCACTACATCATTCAGCGCTGGGGTGCGCTGGCTGTCGCTGCCCAGACGCTGGGCGCCAGCGGCCCAGTCTTCCGGGGCGGCGCGGCTGACGATTGCGGGTACGGCATTCTGGCGCACCAGGATCATTTCGACCTGATACGTGTCATCGGCAAACGCCGTCGGTGCTGCAAGTGCAAGCAACAAAGTCAGGGAGCGGAACAGGCGCATCGGGCGTCCTTCAAGCGGATTTCGGGATGAGACGCTCAAACAGCGCCTCGACAGTATTGAAACGTTCTTCCGGGCGCTCCATCGGCACCTGGAATTTAAACATCGTCGCGCCTTCGAACTTGTAGCGCTTGGGCTGCGTCTGGATCAGCTTGATCAGGGTCATCGGGTCAACCGGCGTCTGCGCTTCGAACTCGATGCGCCCGCCTTGCGGCCCGCCGTCGACTTTCTTGATGCCGAGCTTTTCCGCCTGCAATTTCAGCGCGGTGATCCGCACCAGGTTCTTGGTCGGCTCCGGCAACAGGCCGAAGCGGTCGATCATCTCCACCTGCAGGTCCTTGAGGCCTTCCTCATCGGTGGCCGAGGCGATGCGTTTATACAGAATCAGCCGCGCATGCACATCCGGCAGATAATCTTCCGGAATCAGCGCCGGCACCCGCAGATTGACTTCCGGGCCGCCGCCAAGCGGTTGATCGAGGTTCGGCTGCTCGCCCTTGCGGATCGACTTCACCGCGCGTTCGAGCATTTCCATGTACAGGGTGAAACCGACGGCCTGAATCTGCCCGCTCTGACCGTCGCCGAGCAGTTCGCCGGCGCCACGGATTTCCAGGTCGTTGGTGGCCAGGACGAAACCGGCGCCGAGGTCCTGGGTATTGGCGATCGCTTCCAGACGTTTTTCCGCGTCCGAAGTGATTTGCTGGCGTGGCGGTGTCAGCAGGTAGGCGTAAGCCTGGTGGTGACTGCGACCGACACGACCACGCAACTGGTGCAGCTGGGCCAGACCGAACTTGTCGGCGCGCTCGATGATGATGGTGTTGGCGCTCGGCACGTCGATGCCGGTCTCGATGATGGTCGAGGCGATCAGCACGTTGAAGCGCTTGTGGTAGAAGTCGCTCATCACCTGTTCGAGTTCACGTTCGCGCATCTGCCCGTGGCCGATACCGATGCGCGCTTCCGGCACCAGTTCGGCGAGGTCGGCGGCGCATTTTTCGATGGTCTTCACATCGTTGTGCAGGTAGTAAACCTGACCGCCACGCAGCAGTTCACGCAGCAGGGCCTCTTTGACCGTGCTCTTGTTCTGTTCCATGACGAAGGTGCGCACCGACAGGCGCCGCGCTGGTGGCGTGGCGATGATCGACAGGTCGCGCATGCCCGACACCGCCATGTTCAGCGTGCGCGGAATCGGAGTCGCGGTCAGGGTCAGAATGTCGACCTCGCTGCGCAGTGCCTTGAGCTGTTCTTTCTGGCGTACGCCAAAGCGGTGTTCTTCGTCGATGATCACCAGCCCGAGGTTTTTGATCTTCACATCATCGGACAGCAGCTTGTGCGTGCCGATGACGATGTCGATCTTGCCTTCCGCCAGATCGGCGATCGCCGCGTTGACTTCCTTGGCCGATTTGAAGCGACTCATCACTTCCACGGTCACCGGCCAGTCAGCGAAGCGGTCGCGGAAACTGTTGTAGTGCTGCTGGGCGAGCAGGGTGGTCGGCACCAGAATCGCCACCTGACGACCGCCGTGCACGGCAATGAACGCGGCGCGCATGGCCACTTCGGTCTTGCCGAAGCCGACGTCGCCGCAGACCAGGCGATCCATCGGTTTCGGCGCGAGCATGTCTTCGCGCACGGCCTCGATGGTGGCTTGCTGATCGGGTGTTTCCTCGAACGGGAAACCGGCGCTGAAGGTGGCGTAGTCGGCCTTCGGGTCGGCGAAGGCGTAACCTTCACGGGCGGCGCGACGGGCGTAAATGTCGAGCAATTCGGCGGCGACGTCACGCACCTGCTCGGCGGCCTTGCGCTTGGCTTTCTGCCAGGTTTCCGAGCCGAGGCGGTGCAGCGGCGCGAGCGAATCGTCGCTGCCGGTGTAGCGCGCGATCAGATGCAGGTTGGCCACCGGCACGTAGAGCTTGGCGTTCTCGGCGTATTCGAGGGTAAGGAATTCGGCGGCCTGATTGTCGATTTCCAGAATCGTCAGGCCCAGGTAGCGGCCGACGCCGTGATCGATATGCACCACCGGCGCGCCTTCGCGCAGTTCGGTGAGGTTCTTGATCACCGCATCGTTGCTGACGTCGCTGCGCTTTTCGCGGCGACGACGTTGCATGACCCGTTGGCCGAACAGCGGACTTTCCGCCACCAGCGCCAGCGCCGGGTCGTCGAGCACCAGACCCTCGTCGAGTGGGGCGATGGTGATCGCCAGACGATCCTTGCTGGCAACGAAGTCCGGCCAGCTGTCGACGGTTTTCGGCCGCAACTTCAGGCGTTCCAACAGTTCCAGCAGGACTTCGCGACGCCCCGCCGATTCAGCGGTGAACAGCACGCGACCGGGGAATTCTTCGAGGAAACCGGCCAGCGCCGCCAGCGGTTGCGTGGCCTTGGCCTCGATGGCCAGATCCGGCAGCGCATGGGCCGGGAAGCGTTCACGGCCGACGCCGCTTTCAACGTCCTGTTGACTGGCAACGACCCGTGGCCAGTTCTTCAGGCGCGCAAAGCAGTCTTCCACTGGCAGGAACAGTTCGGCCGGTGGCAATAAAGGACGCGATGGATCGACGCGGCGTTCTTCGTAACGGTTGCGCACGTCGTTCCAGAAGTTTTCCGCCGCCTGCTCGATGCCCGGCAGCGAGAACACCTGAGTGTCCTGGGGCAGGTAATCGAACAGCGTCGAAGTTTCGTCGAAGAACAGCGGCAGGTAGTACTCGATGCCGGCCGGGGTGATACCGCTGCTCAAATCCTGAAAGATCGGGCAGCGGCGGAAGTCGACGTCGAAGCGCTCGCGAAAGCGCGCCTTGAAGCGGGTGACTGCGTCTTTCTGCAACGGGAATTCGCGGGCCGGCAGCAGCTTGACCGACTCGACCTTGTCGATTGAACGCTGGGTTTCCGGATCGAAGGTGCGCAGGGTTTCGATTTCGTCGTCGAACAGGTCGATGCGATACGGCAGTTTGCTGCCCATCGGGAACAGGTCGATCAGCGCGCCGCGTACGGTGAACTCGCCGTGCTCGTACACCGTGTCGACATAGCGATAGCCGCTGGCTTCGAGCCGCGCGCGCATCTGTTCGACGTCGAGCTTCTGGCCGATATCCAGCACCAGGCTGCTGCCGAGGAGGAATTTGGTCGGCGCCAAGCGATGCAGGGCGGTGGTGATCGGTACCACCAGCACGCCGTGGGCCAGTTCCGGCAGGCGGTAAAGGCTGGCGATGCGCTGGGAGATGATGTCCTGGTGCGGCGAGAACAGGTCGTAGGGCAGGGTTTCCCAGTCGGGGAAATGCAGTACGGGCAAATCCGGGGCGAAGAAACTCAGCTCCTGTTCCAGCCGTTCGGCGCTTTGGCTGTCGGCGGTCAGCAGCAGGGTAAAGCGCTTGGCAGCGCTGGCAGCCTCGGCAATCGCCAGGCTGAGGGCGGCACCGGGCAGATTGCCCCAGTGCTGTTTACCTGCTTCGGCAGGGAGTAACGGTAGACGCAGAACAGGCACGGAAGGTTGAGCTCCAGGCGTTGCGACAAAGTCGGTAATTGTAGCGGCCTCCGGTGCCGCCTGTCAGTTGCAGACTGCGTCTATCTTCATGGTTTGGACGAAATGTAGTGGTAACCATAAAAACGAGCACTTTTTTCATGGTTATGTAGTGCCGAAACCGGGTGGTGTTACGGAGGGTTACAGACATCGTCTAACAGTCGTCGAAAAATTGACTGCGCTGAAAGCCCCGGTTTTACTGGGCTGGAGAAAGGCGTAAATTTTTTGAACGGGATTTTGTTACCGATTGCGCGACAAGCGCGCATTGCTGAAAGGGCTTGTCGGCGGCATAATGTAGCCCCTTTTTTCTGCCCCTACATGTGGAAGGTTACCGTGACTCAGAAGCCCGACCAGTGTCTTGGTGAATGGATCGACCGTGAAGCACTCGCAGAAGCGATGATTCCGCTTATCGGTCAGCTCTACCGCAATAACAACGTGGTTAGCTCGATCTATGGCCGCAGCCTGATCAACCAGTCTGTCATCGCGATTCTCAAAGCTCACCGCTTTGCTCGCCACCGTTCTTCCGACGACAGCGAACTCTCCGTCCACGAAACATTCCCACTGCTCAAGGCCATGAGCGAGCTCAAGCTCGGCGCGGCGTCGGTGGATCTGGGCAAGCTGGCGTTCAAATTCCGTAACGAAGGCAACGGCCGCAGCGCCGAGCAGTTCGTGCGTGAAGAGATGGCTGACGTGGTTGGCCAGCAGAACGCTTCGGCCCGCAAAGGCACCGACGTTGTTCTTTACGGCTTCGGTCGTATCGGCCGTCTGCTGGCGCGCATCCTGATCGAGAAAACCGGTGGTGGCGACGGCCTGCGTCTGCGCGCCATCGTCGTGCGCAAAGGCGCCGAGAACGACCTGACCAAACGCGCCAGCCTGCTGCGTCGCGATTCGGTACACGGTTCGTTCAACGGCACCATTACCATCGACGAAGAAAACAACACCATCACCGCCAACGGTAACCTGATCCAGGTGATCTACGCGAAGAACCCGACCGAGGTGGATTACACCCAGTACGGCATCAAAGACGCGCTGCTGGTGGACAACACCGGTGTATGGCGTGACGCCGATGGCCTGGGTCAGCACCTGGCCTGCCCAGGTATTGATCGCGTTGTTCTGACCGCGCCTGGCAAGGGCAAGCTGAAGAACATCGTTCACGGCATCAACCACGGTGAAATCACCGCTGACGACAAGATTGTCTCGGCTGCTTCCTGCACCACCAACGCCATCGTGCCGGTGCTCAAAGCGGTCAACGACAAGTTCGGCATCATCAACGGTCACGTCGAAACCGTTCACTCGTACACCAACGACCAGAACCTGATCGACAACTTCCACAAGGGCGATCGCCGTGGCCGCAGCGCCGCGCTGAACATGGTGATCACCGAGACCGGCGCCGCTACCGCTGCTGCCAAGGCTCTGCCTGAACTGGCCGGCAAGCTGACCGGTAACGCGATTCGTGTTCCGACGCCAAACGTGTCGATGGCCATTCTCAACCTCAACCTTGAGAAAGCCGCCACCCGCGAAGAGATGAACGAGTACCTGCGCTACATGGCGCTGCACTCCGAGCTGCACAAGCAGATCGACTTCGTCAATTCGCAGGAAGTGGTGTCGACTGACTTCGTTGGCTCGCGTCACGCCGGTGTAGTCGACGCTGAAGCGACCATCGTGCAGGACAACCGCGTCGTTCTGTACGTCTGGTACGACAACGAGTTCGGCTACAGCTGCCAGGTGGTTCGTGTGATGGAAGACATGGCTGATGTGAATCCGCCAGCGTTCCCGCGCTAAGCCTCAGGCTTGAATGAAAACGCCCCGGCATTTTGTCGGGGCGTTTTTGTTTGTGGAGTGATCGTTCCCACGCAGAGCGTGGGAACGATCGCGCTGGCGGGTGCGATCTAACTGGCGCCGCCAACCACAGCAGCCTGCGCCGTGCGCAACTCATGCCGGTTGCCACGGAACAACACCAACGTCGCAATCAAGCCCAACACCGCCGCGCCACTTAGCCAGATGCCCGGTGCTGCCTTGTTGTCCAGCACATGAATCAGATAGGTGCACGCTGCCGGAGTAAATCCGCCGAACGTCGCCGTTGCCAAACTGTAGGCCAGGGAAAACCCGGTCGTGCGCACTTCCACCGGCATGATCTCGGTCAGCGCCACCACCATCGCGCCGTTGTACGAGCCGTACAGGAACGACAGCCACAATTCGACAATCAGCAAATGGCTGAAGCTCGGATTCGCCACCAGCCACGACAGCGCCGGATACGCCGTGAGGATCGCCAGAATCGTCGCTGCCAGCAGCAAGGGTTTTCGGCCGATCTTGTCGGATACCGCGCCCATCACCGGTAGCCAGAAGAAATTCGACAAGCCGATGCACACCGTCACCAGCAAGGCGTCGAGGTCCGACAGGTGCAGTTCGGCCTTGCCGAACGTCGGGGTGTAAGCGGTGATCAGGTAGAACGACACCGTGGTCATCACCACCAGCGCCATGCCGGCAATGACGATGCCGAAGTTCTGCCCGATCGAGCGGACGATTTCGCCGAGGGTAGGGCGGTGGGTGCGCGCCTGGAATTCCGGAGTTTCTTCCAGCGAGCGACGGATGAAAAAAATCACCGGCACGATCATGCAGCCAATCAGAAACGGTACGCGCCAGCCCCATTCGCCCATCTGCTCAGGGCTCAGCCAGTGGTTGAGACCGACACCGAGCAGACCGGCGAAGACTACCGCAGCCTGTTGGCTGGCCGACTGCCAACTGACGAAAAAGCCTTTACGCCCCGGCGTTGAAATTTCCGCCAGATACACCGACACGCCGCCCAGTTCCACGCCCGCCGAGAAGCCTTGCAGCAAACGGCCGAACAACACCAGCAGCGGCGCGGCGACACCGAGCGTCGCGTAGCCGGGTACGCAGGCAATCAGCACTGTACCGGCGGCCATCATCGCCAAAGTGATGATCAGCCCTTTGCGCCGTCCGTGACGGTCGATATAGGCACCGAGGAAAATCGCCCCGAGCGGGCGCATCAGGAAGCCGGCGCCGAAGGTCGCCAGCGACAGCATCAGCGAAGCGAAGGCGCTGTCGGTGGGGAAGAAGGTCTTGGCGATGGCCGTGGCATAGAAGCCGTAGACCATGAAGTCGAACATTTCGAGGAAGTTGCCGCTGACAACGCGAAAGATCGCTTTGCCTTTGCCCGTGGTGGAGGACATGGGAGGTACTCACTGTTCAATTTTGTATAAAGGCGTTGCAGCCATGGGGAAGCGAGCGGGCGCTTGTAGTTCATAATGGCCGCCGTGGTTTTGCGGGGAGATGAAGAATTGTTAACTGGACGCTGGTGGGGGCTTGTGGTCTTGGCGGCGGCTTTGGTCGGCTGCGGCAACGGCGATTCCCTGGAACAGGTCGGTGGCTCGACCATGGGCAGCACCTGGTCGGTCAAGTATGTGCGCCACGCCGGGGTCGCCGATCCTGCGCAAGTGCGCGGTGAAGTGGAGCGCATCCTCGGCGACGTCGATCAACAGCTGTCGACTTACCGAAGTGACTCCGCCATCCAGCGTTTCAACGCCTTGCCCGCCGATAGCTGCCAAGCCATGCCGGCAGCAGTGCTCGAATTGGTCCGCATCGGCGAACAGCTTTCAACGCAAAGCGAAGGCTCCTACGACCTGACCGTGGAGCCGCTGCTGGACCTCTGGGGATTCGGCCCGCAAGGACGCGGAGAAAAGATCCCTGATGCGGCCGCTGTGGCCGAGGTCATGCAGCGGGTCGGCCATCAGCACCTGCGCATCGATGGCGAGCGGTTGTGCAAGGACGCCGCCGTCGAAGTCGACTTCAACAGCATTGCCGCCGGTTACGCCGTGGATATCATTGCTGCCAGATTGCAGGCCATGGGCATCGACAATTACCTGGTCGAAGCCACGGGCGAACTCAAAGCCCGCGGCAAGAAACCGGATGGTTCAGCGTGGCGTATCGCTCTCGAAGAGCCTCGCGATGACCAGCAAGTGGCCGAGCGGATTATCGATGTCGATGGCTACGGCGTGTCCACCTCCGGTGACTACCGCCATTATTTTCTGCAGGACGGTCGGCGTTATTCCCACACCTTCGATGCACGTAGCGGGCGACCGGTCCTACACGACCTGGCGTCAGTCACGGTGATTCATCCTTCAGCGTTGATGGCCGATGGACTATCGACGCTGTTGCTGATTCTCGGGCCGGAAAGGGCGCGGGACTATGCCCAAAAACATGACATTGCTGCATTCTTTGTCTTGCGTGCCGATACAGGTTTCGTCACCCGCAGCAGTCAGGCATTTGCGCAGCTTGTCGGTGAAAAAAACTGACTGAAGACAAGACGAAAGCTGGCGTTGTAGTGCAGGCAAAAGTAGCCTACGACGCGACCAAGGGTTAATGTGCGCGGCGTTGACGCTTCTATAGACTGTGTCCGGGTTTCTCTACTGGCCCCCAATTGTTCCTTCGCGCCGCCGTTCGGCGTGATTTAGCCGCCGGTGCTGCTGGCACCGCGGCCTGTTCTGAGGAGTACGCATGGCTGTCTACAACTACGACGTGGTGGTACTGGGTTCCGGCCCGGCGGGAGAAGGCGCGGCAATGAACGCCGCCAAAGCGGGGCGCAAGGTCGCGATGGTCGACAGCCGTCGCCAGGTCGGCGGCAACTGCACCCACCTCGGCACCATCCCGTCCAAGGCACTGCGTCACTCGGTGCGGCAGATCATGCAGTTCAACACCAACCCGATGTTCCGCGCGATCGGCGAGCCACGCTGGTTTTCCTTCCCGGACGTGTTGAAAAGCGCCGAAAAAGTCATTTCCAAACAAGTCGCATCGCGCACCGGCTACTACGCCCGTAACCGCGTCGACGTGTTCTTCGGTACCGGCAGCTTCGCCGACGAGCAAACCATCGAAGTGGTCTGCGGCAACGGCGTGGTCGAGAAGCTGGTGGCCAAGCACATCATCATCGCCACCGGTTCGCGCCCGTATCGCCCGGCGGACATCGATTTCCACCACCCGCGCATCTACGATAGCGACACCATCCTCAGCCTCGGTCACACCCCGCGCAAACTGATCGTTTACGGCGCTGGTGTGATCGGTTGCGAATACGCATCGATCTTCAGTGGTCTGGGTGTGCTGGTCGAACTGGTCGACAACCGTGGCCAGTTGCTGAGCTTCCTCGACTCGGAAATTTCCCAGGCGCTGAGCTACCACTTCAGCAACAACAACATCACCGTGCGCCACAACGAAGAGTACGACCGCGTCGAAGGCGTGGACAACGGCGTGATCCTGCACCTGAAATCCGGCAAGAAGATCAAGGCCGACGCCTTGCTCTGGTGCAACGGCCGTACCGGCAACACCGACACGCTGGGTCTGGAAAACATCGGGGTCAAGGTCAACAGCCGTGGCCAGATCGAAGTCGACCAGAACTACCGCACCTGCGTGGAAAACATCTACGGCGCCGGTGACGTGATCGGCTGGCCAAGCCTGGCCAGTGCCGCCCACGACCAGGGTCGTTCCGCCGCTGGCAGCATCGTCGACAATGGCAGCTGGCGCTTCGTCAATGACGTGCCGACCGGCATCTACACCATTCCGGAGATCAGCTCGATCGGCAAGAACGAGCAGGAGCTGACCCAAGCCAAAGTGCCGTACGAAGTCGGCAAGGCGTTCTTCAAGAGCATGGCGCGGGCGCAGATTGCCGGTGAGCCGCAGGGCATGCTGAAGATCCTCTTCCACCGCGAAACGCTGGAAGTGCTCGGCGTGCACTGCTTCGGTTATCAGGCGTCGGAGATCGTTCACATCGGTCAGGCGATCATGAACCAGCCGGGCGAGCTGAACACCCTGAAGTATTTCGTCAACACCACGTTCAACTACCCGACCATGGCCGAAGCCTATCGGGTCGCAGCGTACGACGGCCTCAACCGGCTTTTTTGACGGGCTCCGGCCGGTGGCCTGAGCCGGCCGGGGAGACCGATTTCAGCAATTCTCAAGGGTGGCAGTGGCCAAACCGGGAAAGTCTGTAATCAGGCTGTCAACGCCGAAGTCGGCGAGTCTGCGCATCAGTGCAGGCTCGTTGACGGTCCACACCGACACATGCAGGCCCTGACGCTGCGCCTTCTGCAGGCGTTCCGGCGTACACAGCGTCCAGTTCAACGCGAGAATTTCGCAACCGTAGCTGGCCGCCACCTTCAACGGATCGAGCCAGGCGTATTCGGCCACCAGGCCACGGGATACGTCCGGTACCAGGTCCAGCGCTGCCTTCAAGACTTCCCGTGAACTCGAGGTGATCGTCACCTTGTCGAGCAGGCCATGCCGTTGAGCCATTTCCCGAATCGCCAGCACGGTAGTCGCCGCGCGGGTGCGTGAAGCGCTTTTGACTTCCAGCTGCCAGTGCTCGAAATCACATTGCTCGAACAACTCTTCCAGCGTCGGAATCGGGCACGGCTTGATCCAGCCCGGGCCGCCCTTGCGTGCGTCGTAGGTCACCAGTTCGGAGGCGGTGTGCTCGACGACTTTGCCGCGACGGTCGGTGGTGCGCTTGAGCGTCGGGTCATGGATGACCATCAGCTCGCCGTCCTTGGACAGGTGCAGATCCAGTTCGCAGCGGCGCACGCCGTGCTTGAGGCATTCCTGAAAGCTGCTCAGGGTGTTTTCCGGTGCTTCGCCCTTGGCGCCGCGGTGGCCGTAGATGAGGGTCACGGTGCTTCCTTAAGTTAAATGCCAGATTCGTTCTGTTCGCGGGCCAGACGGCGTTCCTGAGCCTGCTTCTGCAAGATGTAGCGCGCGAGCAATTGGCGTTGGGCATCGGTCGGGCGCTCGAACTCGGTGCCGACGTCATAGCCATCGCCCTTGGGATCGCAATGGGTGACCCGGGCACGCAGCAGCAGGCCAAGCGCCTGCGGCATCAGTACCAGTTTCACCGACAGGTGTGCGCCGGTGGCAATCGGGGTCGGGTACTGAAAGTCGATCCCGCCCTCGGAGATGATCACCGGCTGCGGCTCGCCGATGTGGCCGAGCACGGTCAGGGCGATCACCTGGCTGAGCAGGTCGATGCGTTTGTTCTGCGATTTGAGGAAGGCAGCGATGGCGCGGTCGCGCTCGCTGATCTGTCGCAGCAGGTGCTGCGACTCGAATTCGCTCAGGTGCAGTTCGCTGAGCAAGTTGAAGAGTGGGGAAGCATCCTGCAACACTTCCTGGCCTGCGGCTTCGGGAGCGGACAGGGGCCGAATTTCCAGTGCGATCGTGTCCTCGATACGGTAGTATTCGCGGCGATCTTCTTCATCTAATGTCGACATGGCGAACCCATGGTAGCGGCGGTGGTCTGAGTGTAAAGCTGGTTTTCGACCCCCGCCACAAGGACGTTCCTTTTCCCTCCGAACAAGCCCCGACATGTTCAGACCTCTCTTCGTATTTATCGGCACGCGTTATACCCGTGCAAAGCGTCGCAATCATTTTGTGTCATTCATTTCCCTGACTTCGATGATCGGGCTCGCCCTTGGCGTGGTCGTGATGATCGTCGTGCTGTCGGTGATGAACGGCTTCGACCATGAGATGCGCACCCGCGTGCTGGGCATGGTGCCCCACGCCACTCTCGAGACCGGCGAGCCGATCAATGACTGGCAGAGCCTGGCCGACAAGGTCAAGCAGAACCGGCAGGTGACGGCGGTGGCGCCGTTCACCCAGATGCAGGGCCTGCTGACCAACAACGGCCAGGTTTCCAAAGTGTTGCTCAATGCCATTGATCCTGCGCTCGAGCGCAATGTGTCGATCATCGACAACTTCATGAAGCAGGGCAAACTCGACGACCTGACACCGGGCAGCTTCGGCATCGTCATCGGCGACAAGGCCGCGACCAAGCTCGGCGTCGGCATTGGCGACAAGGTTACTTTTGTCGCACCGGAGGTAAGCGTGACCCCGGCCGGGATGTTCCCGCGCATGAAGCGCTTCACCGTGGTCGGGATTTTCCATGTCGGCGCCGGTGAGCTCGACGGCTACCTCGGCGTGACCAATCTGCAGGATTTGGCGAAAATGCACCGCTGGAAAGCCGATCAGGTGCAGGGCCTGCGGCTGAAGTTCGACGACCTGTTCCAGGCCCCGCGCGAGGCGTGGAACATCGCCCAGCAGCTCGGCGAAGATCGTTACTACGCCCGCGACTGGACCCGCACCCACGGCAACCTGTATCAAGCGATCCGCATGGAAAAAGCCATGATCGGGCTGCTGTTGCTGCTGATCGTCGCCGTCGCCGCGTTCAACATCATTTCCACGCTGGTGATGGTGGTGAACGACAAGAAGGGCGACATCGCCATTCTGCGCACCCTCGGCGCCACTCCGGGCACGATCATGCGCACGTTCATGGTTCAGGGCACGGTGATCGGCGTGGTCGGCACGGCCATCGGCGCGGTGGTCGGGATCCTCGCGGCACTGAATGTCAGTGCGGCCATTTCGGCGCTTGAAGGGCTGATCGGCCACAAGTTCCTTAATGCTGACGTGTATTTCATTGATTATCTTCCTTCGCAGGTACAGAGCCAGGACGTCGTCATGGTCTGCGCCGCTGCGTTGGTCCTGAGTTTCCTCGCCACCCTGTATCCCGCCTGGCGTGCCGCGCGCACCCAGCCGGCGGAGGCGTTACGTTATGAGTGAATCGGGCATGAGTGAACAAGCAATTCTGAGCTGCCGTAACCTGGGCAAGTCCTACGAGGAGGGTCCTGAGTCGGTACAAGTGCTGGCCGGCCTGCAACTGGAGTTGCACCCGGGCGAGCGTGTGGCGATCGTGGGTAAATCCGGTTCCGGCAAAAGTACCTTGCTCAACCTGCTCGGCGGCCTCGATACGCCGAGCAAGGGCAGCGTCTGGCTCGACGGTGAAGAACTGTCGGCGTTGAGCGAGAAGAAGCGGGGCCTGCTGCGCAATCGCGCGCTTGGTTTCGTGTACCAGTTTCACCACTTGCTGCCGGAATTCACCGCGCTGGAAAACGTCTGCATGCCGCTGTTGATCGGCAAGACCGCCATCCCGGAGGCGCGTCAGCGTGCCACGGCATTGCTGGAGCGAGTCGGTCTCGGCCATCGTCTGGAACACAAACCGGCGGAACTCTCCGGCGGCGAACGTCAGCGCGTGGCCATTGCCCGTGCACTGGTGAACAACCCGGGGCTGGTGATGCTCGATGAGCCAACCGGCAACCTTGACCTGCATACCGCCGAAGGCATTCAGGACCTGATGCTGGAGCTCAGCACTTCGATGCGCACAGCGTTCCTGGTGGTGACGCACGACATGAACCTGGCTCGCCAGATGGACCGCGTCCTGCAGTTGCAGGAAGGTTGCCTGACCCCCATCTGACTGGCTGAAACCCGGCGCCCGTAACGGTGCCGGGTCTTTTATTTCTATACGGTGCCCCAGCGAATGTTCAGACCGTTATCGATCTTTATCGGCACGCGCTATACCCGCGCCAAGCGCCGCAATCGCTTTGTTTCGTTCATTTCGATGACCTCGATGATCGGCCTCGCCCTCGGCGTGCTGGCGATGATCGTGGTGCTGTCGGTGATGAACGGCTTTCAGCGCGAAATGAGCTCGCGCATCCTCGGCATGGTGCCCCATGCGACCATCGTTGGCGTCAAGCCGATCGATGACTGGCAGCCAGTGGCCGCCGCTGCGATGAAAAATCCCGAAGTGACGGCCGCCGTGCCGTTCACAGAAATGGAAGGTATGCTTTCCTACAAGGGTTCGATGCAGCCGATCCAGATCAGCGGCGTTGATCCGGCCCAGGAAGGCAAGGTGTCGATCGTTGCCCAGCACATCGTCCAGGGTCGCCTCGATGCCTTGAAGCCGGGCGAATTCGGTGTGGTGATCGGTGAAATCACCGCGCGGCGTTTCCGCCTCAATGTCGGCGACAAGATCACTCTGATCGTCCCGGAAGTCAGCACCGCGCCGGGCGGTATCACCCCGCGCATGCAGCGCCTGAATGTGGTTGGCGTGTTCAAGGTCGGCGCCGAGCTGGACGGCTCGATGGGCCTGATTCACGTCGCCGACGCCGCGACCATGCAGCACTGGCAGCCAAATCAGGTGCAGAGCGTGCGTCTGGCGGTCAAGGATCTGTACGCGGCGCCGAAAGTGTCTGCGGACATTGCCGGTGGCCTCGGCGCCGACTTCAAGGCTGACGACTGGACTCACACCCAGGGCAGCCTGTTCAGCGCGATGAAGATGGAAAAAACCATGATCGGCCTGCTGTTGCTGATGATCGTCGCGGTGGCGGCGTTCAACATCATTGCGACGCTGATCATGGTGGTGAACGACAAGGGCGCCGACATCGCGATCCTTCGCACGATCGGTGCCACGCCCCGGCAGATCATGGCGATCTTCATGGTGCAGGGCACGGTGATCGGTATTGTCGGCACCATCATTGGCGGCGTGCTGGGCGTTATCGCCGCGCTTAACGTCAGTGAATTGGTCGGCTGGGTCGAGCGTGTGACCGGGCAGCACATCTTCAGTTCGGATGTGTATTTCGTCAGCAACCTGCCCTCGGAACTGCAGGGTGGGGATGTGCTGTTGATCTGCTCGGCGGGTTTCATCCTGAGCTTCCTGGCGACGGTGTATCCGGCGTGGCGGGCGGCGAAGATCGAACCGGCGCATGCCTTGAGATATTCGTAAGCGACTCCATGCTCGTTCCCACGCTCTGCGTGGGAATGCCTCAACGGACGCTCTGCGTTCGGCTCTTGAAGGGACGCGGAGCGTCCCGGGCTGCATTCCCACGCAGAGTGTGGGAACGATCAGGTCCGAGGCAACTCGATCACAAACCGCGTCCAACCCGCTTCAGATTCGCAATGAATCTGCCCGCCATGGGCACGCACGATCGACTGGGTAATTGCCAAGCCCAACCCCGCATGTTCACTGCTGCCTTCCTGCCGTGCAGGGTCCGCCCGATAGAACCGGTCAAACAAACGTGGCAGCGCGTGCGCTGAAATCCCTTGGCCACTATTCTCGACGCAAACGCGCACAGCTTTCGCCTCGTCGACGATGCTCAAGCGAACGTACCCCTCGGCCGGGGTAAACCGCAGCGCGTTATCCAGCAGGTTCGACAAGGCCCGGCGCAACATGCCGCGATCACCTTCGATTTGCGCCTCACCTTCACGGCTCAAACTCACGCCGGCGTCTTCCGCCAATGGCGCAAAAAACTCCAGCAACATGTCAGCTTCATCCGCCAGTTCCAGCGGTTCGCGCTTGGGCGTCAGCAAACCGTGATCTGCCTTGGCCAGATAGAGCATGTCGTTGACCAGTTGCGCCATCCATTGCAGTTCTTCGAGGTTGCTGTGCAGCGCTTCGCGGTAATCCTCCAGTGCCCGAGGGCGGGTGAGGGTGACCTGGGTGTGGGTCAGCAGATTCGACAACGGTGTGCGCAGTTCATGGGCGATGTCGGCGGAGAACGCCGAGAGGCGCTGAAACGAGTCGTCGAGGCGTGCGAGCATGGCGTTGAAGCTGTAGGCCATTTCTGCAAGCTCTGGTGGCATCTTCTCTTCAGGCAGTCGGGCATTCAGCGATTGCGCAGAAATCCCACGGGCCACCGCGCTCATCCGCCGCAACGGGCGCAGACCGCTGCGCGCGGCCCAGGCCCCGAGCACGGCAGTAGCCAGCGCCGACAGGCCGACGGTCAGCCAGATCAGATGCTGCATGCGCGTAAGAAAATGCTGGTGATGGGTGATGTCCAGCAGCAGCGTCAGTTGCGGCGAATCCGCTGTGTCTGGGTAGAGCGGGGCGCGCAGCACGCGGTAATCGGTGCCGTCATGGCTGATGGTCGACAGGCCTGTTTGCAGCGGCAGATTCTTCGGAATCTGCACCGAGCTGTCATACCAGTGCTGACCGTCGCCACTGGTAATGCGCAACGACAGATCGGCCTGACGGCTGAGTTCATCGGCCAGCCGCGCCTCGCGCTGGGCAGGTTGGAGATCCTGCAAGGCGCGGCGCAGGCCGATCAGTTTCGTCTCCAGTTGTTGCTGATCGAGTTCGATGAAGTGCGCCTCGCTGGCGCGGTCGAACAGCACCCCGGCGAACAGCGAGACCACCGCAGTGCAGGCGGCAAACAACAGGGCCAGGCGCGTGCTCAAGGACCAACGACGCATCACAGCGAACGCTCTTCGAGCACGTAACCCATGCCGCGCACGGTGTGGATCAACTTGTCGGGGAAGTCATCGTCGATCTTCAGGCGCAAGCGGCGGATCGCCACTTCGATGACGTTGGTGTCGCTGTCGAAATTCATGTCCCAAACCTGCGAGGCGATCAGCGATTTGGGCAGGACTTCACCCTGACGGCGCAGGAGCATTTCCAGCAGGGCGAACTCCTTAGCGGTCAGGTCGATGCGCTGGCCGCTGCGTTCGACCCGGCGGCGGATCAGATCCAGGCGCAGATCGGCCAGTTGCAGGCTGGTTTCCTGGGCGATTGCGCTGCCGCGCCGCAACAGGCTGCGCACCCGCGCGAGCAGCTCGGAAAAGGCGAATGGCTTGACCAGATAATCGTCGGCGCCCAGTTCGAGGCCGTGAACCCTGTCCTCTACGGCGTCTTTGGCGGTAAGAAACAGTACCGGCGTGTCGAGACCAGCGCTGCGCACCGCTTGCAGAATCTGCCAGCCACTGCGCCCGGGCAGCATTACATCGAGGATCAACAGCGCGTAGTCACCGCTCAAGGCCAGTTGCTGGCCGCTGATGCCATCGGCCACCAGCTCGGTATTGAATCCGGCCTCGGTCAGGCCCTGACGCAGGTATTGGCCGGTTTTCGCTTGGTCTTCGACGATCAACAGTTTCATGGGCGACTCGGGCTGCTTCGGGATGAAAAAGGGCGAGGGCGTTATACCGTGAGATCCGGCGATAAGCGCCAAGCTGACAAAGTTGTAATCTGCCTGTCAGGTCGATGCCAGCACTGGGTGGTTAGAGTTTCCCACAGGCTGAACCTTGTCTTGTTGGAGTACGACCATGTTTTTGCGCACCTCGCTGAAAATAGCCACCTGTCTGCTGGCATTGAGTTCGCCAGCCTGGGCGGCACCCGCGCACACCTTCGCCTTCGGCCAGCCGGCAGCGGCGAGCCAGGCTACGCGCAGTATCGAAATCGTCATGGGCGACATGAACTTCGACCCGAAAGCCATACAGGTCAAGGCCGGTGAGACGGTTCGCTTTGTACTGGTGAATAAAGGCCAGTTGCTGCATGAATTCAACCTCGGTGATGCGGCGATGCATGCCAGTCACCAGCAGGAAATGTTGCAGATGCAGCAAAGCGGCATGCTTACGCCTACCGGCATGAAAGAAATGTCCCACGACATGGCGGGCATGAATCACGCGGCGATGGGCCACGGCATGCAGCATGACGACCCCAACAGCGTGCTGGTCGAGCCGGGCAAAACCGCCGAGTTGACCTGGACCTTCAGCAAGGCCACGGTGCTCGAGTTTGCCTGCAATATCCCCGGGCATTATCAGGCGGGCATGGTCGGCAAACTGACAGTCAGTCAGTAAGCACTCAAAGGCGCGGGCAAAGGCTGGTAGAATCCGCTGATTCTTCAGTCAGGTTTCCGCCATGCATCCCGCAGCCGAACATTCGCCGCTGGGCAAATCCAGCGAATACATCGCCACGTACACGCCGTCCCTGCTGTTCCCGATTCCGCGCACCGCGAAATGGGCCGAGCTGGGCCTGACCGCCGAAACCCTGCCGTATACAGGTGTGGATTTCTGGAACTGCTTCGAGCTGTCGTGGCTGCTGCCCTCGGGCAAACCGGTGGTGGCGATCGCTGAATTCAGCATCCCGGCGGACTCGCCGAACATCATCGAATCGAAGTCGTTCAAGCTCTACCTCAACTCGCTGAACCAGACGCCGTTCGCCGACGTTGCCATATTGCAAGCGACGCTGGTCAAGGATCTGTCCGCCGCTGCCGGTAAACCTGTGGGCGTTCGGGTTCGCAGTCTGAAGGACGTCGAAGCCGAAGGCGTGGTGGCGTTGCCGGGCGTGTGCATCGACGATCTGGATATCAGCGTGAGCAACTATGAGCATCCGCGTCCGGAGCTGCTGCGTTGCGACAATTCGCGCGTGGTCGAGGAGAGCGTGCACAGCCACCTGCTCAAATCCAACTGCCCGGTGACCAGCCAGCCTGACTGGGGCAGCGTCGTGGTGGAATATCGCGGCGCGGCGCTGGATCACGCCAGCCTGCTGGAGTACATCGTCAGCTTCCGCCAGCATTCGGACTTCCATGAGCAATGCGTTGAGCGGATTTTCCTCGATCTGCAGCGGTTGTTGAAACCTGAAAAGCTCACCGTGTTTGCACGTTACGTTCGCCGGGGTGGGCTGGATATCAATCCGTATCGCAGTACCGAAAGCGTACAACTGCCGAATCATCGGCTCGTACGTCAATAAAGATCCTGAATGTGCGACATCCAATGTGGAAGCGAGCCTGCTCGCGAATGCGGTGTGTCATTCAACGATGATGTCGACTGACACGACGCCTTCGCGAGCAGGCTCGCTCCCACAAGGGCTTGCATGCACATTTTGCAAATGAAAAAGCCCTGCCATCGCTGGCAGGGCTTTTTTGTGCGGCGGGGCGTCAGATGCCCATGCTGCCCAGCGCGTTGACGATGTTGCGCAGGGTGCCGGCGATCGCCGGGTGTTCGACTTCGAAGCGCTCCACTGCCAGGTTCACGCCATCGGCGATGCTTGCGTTCTGGGTGGCAGTTTCCAGCTGGATCTCCGATTCGATCTGCGCCATCAGCGCATGCAGATCTTCACGCTCTGCTTCCGACAGCGGTGGATTGTGTTTCAGCTGCTCGCGCAGTGTATCGAGCTGTTTTTGCAGTTCTTGGGCGGGCATGGTGGTTTCCTTTTATCAATAGGCACTGGCATTGACCGCAGCCACGCGCCAAAGGTCTATGGCTGACCTTTAGATTAATCCACTCTCGGTAAACCTGCATGACGCCGGTCAGGGCTTTTCGCCTTTGGCGCGGCGCAAGCTGATATCGGCGAGGCAGGCGTCCAGTTCGCCGAGATGATCGATCACCGAATGCACGCCCAGGCCGAACAACTGCACGGTTGCCTTGCCGCGCAACTTTTCGCGTTCCTTTTGCGAGAGCGCCTGCCATTCGCTTGGGTTAAGGCCGCACAGCGAGCCACAGGACGCCAGGCCAATCGTCCATAACCCGGCATTCAGACCGGCCTGTAACAGGCGCGGCTCACCACTGACCAGCACGCAACCGTCGAGGCGGTCGATGTTCAAACTCATCAACGCCTGCCAGCACGCGTTGGGCGCTGGCCACGGATTCATTGTTGCTGAATGTTGCGTCGGTTTGATCCAGTCCGGCAGCGACGCGGCCAGTGGCTGAGCGAGGGCAGGGGGCAATTCGTCGAGCCACGCGCAGGGAATTCCCTGGCGCTGCAAACTTTTCAGGCTATCGAGTGCGCCGGGTGTAGTTTTGGCATGTTCCGGCTGGGCGTTGAGCTCTTGCGCGGCGCGGGCACCGAAATCCACCAGGCAACCGCTCAGGCCGAACAGCACGGCAGTCAGGCCGGGCGCGGCGACGGGCAAGGTTTCGGCGTGAGTCATGGCAACGTCCCTGAAATAACGCTCAAGACTAGGGCGCTGGGGTGACAGTTGCATGACAGCCGAGTGAAAGCCTGTGTAGGAAACTTCCTGCATATCCTTGCAGCGGCGCACTGCCCAAATCGCCGTTTACGCTTATACTAGCGGCCTTAATGCCCGGGCCGAGAGGACCGCGCCAGTATCGAATCCTAGGAGTTTTTCTATGCGCTGGAGCCCTTCGCTCACTCAGCTAAGTGTATGTGCCAGCCTGTTGCTGGCGCCGTTCGCCACCCAGGCGGCCACCGAAGAAGACCCTTGGGAAAGCGTCAACCGGCCGATTTTCCAGTTCAACGACTTCGTTGACACCTACGCGCTGAAGCCATTGGCCCAGGGTTATGAGTTCATCACCCCGCAGTTCGTCGAAGACGGCATTCACAACATGTTCCGCAACGTCGGTGACGTGACCAACCTGGCGAACAACATTCTCCAGGCCAAACCGGCTGCGGCGGGCGTTGATACCGCCCGACTGATTTTCAACACCACCTTCGGTCTGCTCGGCTTCTTTGATGTCGGCACCAAGATGGGCTTGAACCGCAGCGACGAAGACTTCGGTCAGACCCTCGGTTACTGGGGCGTGGGCAGCGGCCCATACGTGATGCTGCCGCTGATGGGGCCGAGCACCCTGCGTGACGCACCGTCGAAATATGTCGACAGCTTCACCGGCGCGTACCGCTACATCGACCACGTGCCGACGCGTAACTCGATCTTCGGCCTGAACATCGTCGACACCCGCGCCAGCCTGCTGTCGAGCGAGAAGCTGATCAGCGGCGACAAATACACCTTCATCCGCAACGCTTACCTGCAGAACCGCGAGTTCAAGGTGAAGGACGGTCAGGTTGAAGACGATTTCTGATTTTGACCGGTGATGAAAAAGGCGGCCCTCGGGTCGCCTTTTTTGTCCGCGCCAGAGTGTCGCCTGCGACTGCCGCTACCTTCCATCGGGTTACCGTTGGAGCGGTTCTTATAACTCCCGGTGATTTGACAAACAAAGTCGTCAAGCGACAATCGGCGCATGCTTGAAACGCTCTGCGGATGGGAGTACCGTCTGCGCCTTAGAAGGGCACCTCTGTTTAAAACCGCGCGCCAGGCGAATGCTTGAAAGCGCTGCAACAGAGAGGCTAGAAAGCGAATCCAGTAGTCTGCGCAGGGCCGTTGCCCCGCTCACTACGCCAACCTAATTCTGGCGCCGTTTGCCCACATGCCAAAAACCAGTGCCACGCTGCTGATAATCGATGATGACGAGGTAGTGCGCGCGAGCCTCGCGGCCTATCTGGAAGACAGTGGTTTCAGCGTCCTGCAGGCCGGCAACGGTCAACAGGGTCTTCAGGTATTCGAGCAAGACGAGCCCGATCTGGTCATCTGCGATCTGCGCATGCCGCAGATGGGCGGTCTCGAACTGATCCGTCAGGTTACCGAGCGCTCACCGGAGACGCCGGTGATCGTGGTCTCGGGTGCCGGGGTGATGAACGACGCAGTCGAGGCCCTGCGCCTTGGTGCGGCGGATTACCTGATCAAGCCTCTCGAAGATCTGGCTGTGCTCGAGCACTCCGTGCGCCGGGCCCTGGATCGTGCGCGGCTGCTGCTGGAAAACCAGCGCTACAGCGAGAAGCTGGAAAAGGCCAACCGCGAGCTCGAAGCCAGCCTGAACCTGCTCCAGGAAGACCAGAACGCCGGTCGCCAGGTGCAGATGAACATGCTGCCGGAAAGCCCGTGGAGCATCGACGAATTCAACTTTGCCCACCAGATCATCCCGTCGCTGTACCTGTCGGGTGATTTTGTCGACTATTTCCGCGTTGACGAGCGCCGGGTCGCGTTTTATCTGGCGGATGTTTCCGGGCATGGTGCGTCATCAGCCTTCGTCACCGTGCTGTTGAAGTTCATGACCACGCGTTTGCTCTTCGAGTCAAAACGCAGCGGTACCTTGCCGGAGTTCAAACCTTCGGAAGTGCTCGGTCATATCAACCGGGGGCTGATCAGTTGTAAGCTGGGTAAACACGTCACAATGGTCGGTGGAGTCATCGACGAGGAGACCGGTTTGTTGACCTATAGCATCGGCGGCCATCTGCCTTTGCCTGTGTTGTACACGCCTGACAGTGTTCGTTATCTCGAAGGCCGTGGTCTGCCGGTGGGGCTTTTCAACGAAGCCACCTACGAAGACCACGTGCTTGAGCTGCCGCCGACGTTCAGCCTGACGCTGATGTCTGATGGCATTCTGGACCTTTTGCCGGAAGCAACGCTCAAAGAAAAAGAGGCTGCTTTGCCCGAACGGGTGAAGTCGGCGGGCGGCAGCCTGGATGGTCTGCGGCAAGTGTTTGGTTTGGCCACGCTAGGGGAGATGCCGGATGATATCGCCCTGTTGGTGTTGAGCAGGAATCTTTAATGAGTACCGGTAGAATCCAGTTCGCCGAGCAGGACGGCACCTTCGTCCTGAAGTTCGTCGGTGAAGTTCGCCTGACCCTGTGTTCGGCGTTGGATGCGACTATTGAGAAAATCTTCACCGCGCTGAATTTCAACGCGATCGTGATCGATTTGACCGAAACCCGCAGCATCGACAGCACCACCCTGGGCCTGCTGGCCAAACTGTCGATCCTGTCGCGGCAGAAGGTCGGCCTGTTGCCGACGGTTGTCACCACCCACGAAGACATTACTCGGCTTTTGCAGTCGATGGGCTTCGAGCAGGTGTTCAACATCGTCAACCACCCGGTGCCGTGCCCGGAGTGCCTGGACGACCTGCCGGATCAGGACCAGTCCGAAGAAGTGGTGCGAATCAAGGTGCTGGAAGCGCACAAGATTCTCATGGGCCTGAACGATTCCAATCGTGAAGCGTTTCATGATCTGGTCAATGCCCTGGAAAGACACTGACCTCATGAATTGATGGTGTCTGGGCTGGCCTCATCGCGGGCAAGCCCGCTCCCACAATGATCGCGTGAAACCTCAAACTTAGGTTCTCCACATACCCTGTGGGAGCGGGCTTGCCCGCGATGGCGTCGGGTCGGTCGATACATTTATCAGTGCAGGCAAATGAAAAAGGGCGAACCCTCACAGGTTCGCCCTTTTTGCGTTCTACAGACTCAAATCACAGCTTGGCCTGCAGCAATGCTTCCAGTTTTTCCTGGTCGCGGGCGAACTGACGGATGCCTTCAGCCAGTTTCTCGGTGGCCATCGCGTCTTCGTTGGACAACCAGCGGAATTGCGCTTCGTTGAGGCTCAGGCGTGCTTCACCGGCATTGCCCGGCGCCAGTTTGCGTTCCAGCTTGCCGGTATCGGCGGCCAGCTTCTCCAGCAGTTCCGGGCTGATGGTCAGGCGATCGCAGCCAGCCAGTTGCTCGATCTGGTTGATGTTACGGAAGCTCGCGCCCATGACCACGGTCTTGTAGTCGTTGGCCTTGTAGTAGTTGTAGATGCGCGTCACCGACTGCACGCCCGGATCATCAGCGCCGGTGTAGTCGTTGCCGTTGGCCTTCTTGTACCAGTCGTAGATACGGCCCACGAACGGCGAAATCAGGAACACCCCGGCGTCGGCGCAGGCGGCGGCCTGGGCGAAGGAGAACAGCAGCGTCAGGTTGGTCTGGATGCCTTCCTTCTCGAGGATCTCGGCGGCGCGGATGCCTTCCCAGGTCGAGGCGATCTTGATCAGCACGCGGTCGCGGCCGACGCCGGCCTTGTCGTACAGCTCGATCAGGCGATGCGCACGCTTGAGGATCGCATCCTGGTCGAAGGACAGGCGCGCATCCACTTCGGTGGAGATGCGGCCCGGAACCACGTTGAGAATTTCCTTGCCCACTGCGACGCCGAAACGGTCGCTGGCCAGGCCTACATCGCCCTTGCAGTCGCGAACGCAATCGTTCAGCAGTTCGGCGTAACCGTGAATCGCCGAAGCCTTGAGCAGCAGGGAAGGGTTGGTGGTGGCATCGGTCGGTTTGACTCGGGCGATCGCTTCGAAGTCGCCGGTGTCGGCAACCACGGTGGTGAACTGTTTGAGTTGTTCCAGCTTGGAAGTCATGGGCGTGCTCTATCCTATGGGTCTGAAGACATTACCCGAGCGCTGACGGGCACTCAAGGGTGCATTCGTGGATCGATGGCCCCTGCGGCAACAACCTGAAAACGATTGTTTGAAAGGCGGGGCGCGGTGTCGCTGAATACGATGCCAAAACAGCCCACAGGTTCAAAGCAACCGACCTGTGAACAGGCCGGTCGCCCAACGCCTACTCAGCGTTCAACACACCTTCCACGGACAACCGCGCCGGTTTTGGCTGGCCGTCAGAGGTCAGAAAGCCGAAGTTCTTCTCGCGATCGTTGCTGCCGGAATCACTGTTCCGCCATTCATAGATAGAGGTCAGGGGAATATTGAGGCGTTTAACGTCGGTAATAAACGCGTTGATCTTGGTTGCTTGCCCCTCAGGACCGCCGTTGGAGGCGAGGGCCGACACCCCCCATTCACTGATGACCCCCGGCAGATTGAAGTTCTGCTGGATGAAGGTCTGCGCGTTGCTGATCTGCGTGGCGGTCATGCCGTAAGGGTGGTAGGACACGGCGTTCAAGCATTTGGGGTACTCGCTGACGATACTTTTCAGCGCCACCGTCGACGCCGAGCCCGCGCTTGGCGGCCGGGCGAAGCCGAAACCGACCCGTGGTGTCGTCTGTGGCTGAGCTTCGAAGGCCTTGCACATGCCGGCCATGAACGGCACGAACGTTGTATCGAAATTGCGCGTCGGCCAATAGGTTTCCAGGTCCGGTTCGTTCCATATTTCGATCGCCACCAATTGCGAGCTCCAGGATTTTTCCAGCCCGGTCACGGTGTTGGCGAACTTACCGCCGGCGGCGTTCAGCTCCTCCGGCGAAGTGGCCGGCAGTGCCTTGATCGCGCGCACCGTCAGCAGCACCGGCAGGCCGGCGGAAGCGGCGGCGGCGAAGGCATCGCTGACCTGTTTCTGATAAGTCTTGGCGGTGAGGCTGTCGCTCCACACACCGAAGCGCACAAAGCTGAAGCCTGCCGCTTTGATCTGCGCGGCATCGGCGGCGGTGAAACTCTGGATTTTCACCTGCACGCCGATGGTTTTTGCTGGAAGGTTGGGGAACAGCTCACTGGCGTGAACCTGGCTGGTGGCACCGAACGCCATCAGGGCGAGGGCGGCGAGTTTATTGCGCTGTGCTGTTTTCATGTCTGCTCTCCTGAAGAGAATGACAACTACGAATATTTATCCCGTTACTCAATTTCCGATAACGGTGATGGCACTAAGTGCGCGAATGTTATTTTTTGTCAGGAAAACAGCAACTGAAAATCACAGTTATTTTTAGTCCGCTAATTGTGGTTGGGGCGGCTTAAAACGCTGTGGTACTTAATGTTCCTGTACTAACAGGGCGAAGCTATTTCTGAGTGCAGGAAAGTCGTGAGGGTTCATTAACTTTCACGGCATGTTGGCTGTTTGATATTACACAGGAAAGCAAGACTTGTTCAAAAAGATCCTCGTTGTCTGCGTGGGCAATATATGCCGAAGTCCGACGGCTGAACTGCTGCTGCGCAACGCGCTGGGCCAGTCCGCCATCACCGTGTCCTCAGCCGGCCTGTCCGCCCGCGTGGGCGAGGGCGTGGAAGCCTCGGCGCGGCAGGTTCTCGAAGAACACGGGCACTGTGCCGAGGCCTTCAAGGCGCGGCAACTGACTTCGGACATCGTCAATGACTCGGACCTGATCCTGGTCATGGAAAAAGCCCACGTCAATCAAGTGCTGAAGATTGCCTCGCACGCCCGAGGCAAAGTGTTTCTGCTCGGCAAGTGGCAGAGCGAGCGCGAAATACATGATCCGTATCGTCAAGGCAAAGCCGCGTTTATTCATGCCCACGCATTGATCGAAGATGCTGTTAGTTCATGGGCGAAGCGTCTCGGGCATTGATGAATATTCTTCAGAACAGCAAATGGTAAGAACAGACTTATGCAGTTACCGTCCGTAATCGGCACCCGCGACAATGATCAAGACAGTATTGATCTGCTCGGCATCTTCGGCAGCCTGATCGACCAGAAGTGGCTGATCGGCGCGCTGACGGGCGCCTTCATGGTAACCGGCGTCGCCTATGCGGTTCTGGCAACGCCGGTGTACCTGGCGAACGCGCTGGTGCAGGTCGAACCGAAAAAGAACGACATGCTCGGTTTCTCCGACCTTAACAGCATGCTCGGCGGGCAATCGCCGTCGGTGACCGAAATCGGCATCATCAAATCCCGCGCGGTGATCGGCAAAACCGTTGACGACCTGCGCCTGGATATCGACGTCACGCCCAACACGTTCCCGTTAATCGGCGGCTTTCTTTCGCGGCGTTATCGCGGAGACAGCGAGACCAGCGTCGCGCCGCCGCGTTTCGGCTTGAACAGTTATGCCTGGGGCGGCGGACGTCTGGAATTCAATCGGCTGCAATTGCCGAAAGACCTGCTCGGCAAGAAACTCACCCTGATCGCCGGCGAGCAGCAGCGTTTTCAGCTGTTCGATGAAAACGACAATCTGCTCGCCGAAGGCGTGGCCGGCGAAGCGTTTGCCAACGATGGCGTGGAAGGGCAGATCGCGCACTTTTCGGCCAACCCCGGCACGCGCTTTCAGGTGGTGCGCAATCCTCGGATTGTGACCATTCAGGGCTATCAGGACGCGCTGGATATCTCCGAACAAGGCAAGGAGTCGGGGATCATTCGTCTGGCGCTGGCCAGCTCCGACGCGGCCGAGGCGGTGAAGATCCTCAACAAGATCGCCTCGCTCTACGTCGAGCAAAACGTACGGCGCACTTCGGCGGAGGCCGCGCAGAGCCTGGCGTTTCTGCAGAGCCAGTTGCCCCAGGTCAAGCGTGATCTGGCCAAGGCCAGCGACGCTTTGAATGCCTACCAGACCCACGGCAAGACGGTGAACATTTCGCTGGAAACCCAGTCGGTGCTGGGCCAGTCGGTGGCGCTGGAAACGCGCATCTCCGAGCTGAAAATGCAGCAGGCCGAGCTCGATCGCAAGTTCACCAAACAGCACCCGGCCTATCGCGCCTTGATGACGCAGATCGGCGAATTGACCCAGCAGCAGAAATCCCTCGAAGGCAAGGTTCAGGACTTGCCGGCCACCCAGCAGGAATTGCTCAACCTGACCCGCGACGTCGAGGTGGCTTCGCAGATCTACACGCAGTTGCTGAACAAATCCCAAGAACTGGACATCGTCCGCGCCGGGGCCGTCGGCAACGTGCGCCTGATCGACACCGCCGATGTCGACCTGACCAATCCGATCAAACCGAAGAAACCACTGATCGTGCTGATCGCGACATTGCTCGGCGCGTTTGTCGGCGTGGCGCTGGTGCTGCTGCGCAAATCCCTCAGCCGTGGCCTTGAAGGCCCGGAAGGCATCGAGCAGTTGGGCCTGCCGGTTTACGCGTCGATTCCCTACAGCGCCTTGCAGGAGGAAGAGGACAACAAAAAGGGCCGCGCCCGCGATGGCGTCGACAAGCCGGCGTATCTGCTGGCGCTGCGCAACCCGACTGATCTGTCGATCGAATCGATCCGCAGCCTGCGCACCTGCCTGCACTTTGCCGGGCTCGATTCGACCAACAACCGCATCATGATTTCCGGGCCGAGCCCGCAGGTCGGCAAGACCTTCGTCTCGTCCAACCTTGCGGCGGTCATGGCCCTGAGCGGCCAGCGCGTGGTGCTGATCGATGCCGACATGCGCAAAGGGCACCTGCACAAAACCCTCAACACGCCGATCAGCAACGGTCTGTCCGACCTGCTGGTCAAGCGCTGCACCCTTGAGCAGGCGATCAACAAAGTCGAAGTCGACAACCTGCATTTCATCAGCCGGGGGCAGGTGCCGCCCAATCCTTCCGAGCTGCTGATGCACGCCAACTTCCGCGAACTGCTGGCAGAACTCAGCGAGCGCTACGACCTGGTGATCATCGACACGCCGCCGCTTCTGGCGGTGACGGATGCCGCCATCGTCGGTCGCGAGGCTGGCATCAGCCTGATCGTCACCCGCTTCGGGGTGAACCCGGCCAAGGAGATTGAACTGACCATTCGCCGCTTCGCCCAGAACGGCATCGAGTTGAAAGGCGCGGTGTTCAACGGCGTCGAGAAGCGTGCGGCCAGCTATTACGGCGGCACTGGCTATTACAACTACGAATACGCGTCCGACAAATCCTGATGGTTGCCGATTGTTCTTTCCTGTTTGAAGTGGGTGAGTTGTGAAAAAAATACTGCACGTGGCAGAGACGATCAAAGGTGGCGTGGCGACGGTGATCCGCACGATCTCGGCATCCCCAGAAGACGACGCAGCGAATTATCAACTGGTCTATCTGGTGCCCGAGGATCAGGCCAAGGAGCTGCACGGCATCGCCCCGCAGCAGGTGCGCACCTTTCCACGCAGTGGCCGCAACGTGCCGTCGCTGCTGCGTTTCGCCTGGCGTCTGAGCCAGGTGCTGCTCAAGGAAAACCCCGACGTGGTGCATTTGCACAGCACCTTTTCCGGGGTGATCGGCCGTGTGGTGTGTGTGCTGTTGCGACCATGGCGCAAGCCGAAAATCGTCTACTGCCCGCATGCGTTTTCGTTCCTGATGGAAAGCTCGCCGACCAAGCAGAAGGTCTACGCGTGGATCGAGCGCGTGCTGCAGAAAGTCACCGACGTGATCATCTGCGTCAGCCAGTACGAGCTGGATAAAGCCGCGCGTTTCGGTATCGAGCGCAAGCGCATGAAGCTGATCTACAACGGCATTCATCACAAGGATGACGCGCCAAAAACCGCTGGCGCCGAGCCGATTCATCTGCTGTTCGTCGGGCGCCTGGATTACCAGAAAGGCTTCGACGTGCTGCTCAAGGCCTACGCCAAGGTCAACCGCAACGACCTGAAACTCACCGTGGTCGGCAGTGCGGTCAACGAAGATTCGGTCGAGTGCCCGCCGATGGATTCTGTCGAGTATCTGCCGTGGGTGACCCCGAGTGAAGTGCAGGCGCTGTATCAGAAAGCCGATGCGCTGATCGTGCCGAGTCGCTGGGAAGGCTTTGCCATGGTGCCGCTGGAAGGCATGGCCATGGGGCTGCCGGTGATTGCCAGCAACTGCACTTCACTGCCGGAACTGGTCACCAATGAAGTGTCCGGCTACGTCTTCCCCTCCGGCGATCACCAGGCGCTGGCCGACGTTTTGACGATCATCCAGAAGCCGCGCCTGCTCGACCTCGGCAACGAAGGCCGGAGCATTGTCCGCGAACGTTTCAGCGCCGCGTTGATGATCCGCCAGACCTACGACCTGTATCACGCTCCCACTTATTAAGTAGAACTCAAGCTTATGAACGTAACGATTTTGCATGGCTACAGTGCGTCCAACTCCGGTGACGGTCTGCTCGTCGATCTGGCCATTGCTCTGGTGCAGCGTAACTTCGGTGACGACACCGCGATCAGTGTCGTGGCGTCCGACCCCGAGTCGTTCAACTACTTGCCGCACCCGCGTTTCGATGCGCCGGTGATGGCGGCCAAGGGTCTGGGGCGGGTCAAGCAAGCGGTGTTTCTCAATCAGTCCTACGCCGGGCTCGCCGATCTGCTGAAGAAAACCGATCTGATCGTCGGTGTCGGCGGCGGTTACATGCGTTCGAAAAGCGCCTTCGAGCACATCAAGCTGAAGCTCGGCCATGCCAAGCAATTGGAAACCGCGATCCTCAGCAAGGTGCCTTCGGTGTACCTGCCGCAGAGCATCGGCCCGTTCCACGGCGAGAGCAGCAAGATCGTCGAACACTACGCCAGCGCCGATGCGGTGTTCGTGCGTGACAACCGTTCCTCGGCGATTTTTGACGCTTGCGAAAACGTCTACCGCGCGCCGGATCTGGCCGTGCAGTCGCTGGCGAGCAAGATTCTTCAGCAACCGAAATTCACCCGCTGCGCCGCCTCGCCGGCGACCGTCTGCGTGGTGTTGCGCAAGCCGCCGGAGTGGAGCAAAGAGAAGAAGGTCGCTTACGTGGCCAATCTGAAACTGCTGCTGCAGCGTCTGAAGAACAAAAGCAAAGTGGTCTGCGCGGTACAGAGCGCGGTGCGTGGCAACGATGACGGCGCGTTCTACCGCGAGCTGGGCATCAACGAAGACCTGCTGTCGCTGAAGGCAACCATCGCCAAATACCAACCCGACCTGGTGATCTCGGTGCGTCTGCACGGCGCCATCGAATCGCTGCTCTCCGGCGTGCCGGCGTATCACATCAGCTACGAGCGCAAAGGCTTTGGCGCCTATCAGGACATGGGCGTCGAGGACTGGGTGATCAACGGCGGCGACATCGACGTCGACACCATCATCAACACCGTTTACGCGCCCAATGCCTTGGCGGATTTCGGCAAGCGCCTGACTGACACTTGCCGCGAAATCGAAGCGAAAACCGTGGCCATGGACGAAATCATCAAGGGTGTCGTTCGATGATATTTCGGCTGTTGCTTCGCGGCGGAGCCTTGGGCGCGAAGTTCTTGCTGGTGTTGGCCATCACCCATTACCTCGGTTACGAGGCGCTGGGTTTTTACGGTGTGGTGGTCGCGGCTTCGCTGATCGCTTCGAAGTTCTACAGCGTCGGCTTCAGTTCCGAGATCAACCGTTTGATCAGCGTCGGCGGCAGCTCGCGGCGGGTGGTCGACAAGGTTCTGCTGCTGTATCTGGCGGTCGGGCTGTTGTTGTCGGTACTGACGGTGCTGGTCTATTCGCTGTTCCAGTCGGTGGAAGCGACCGCCACGCTGATCCTGTGCGTGACGCTGGTGTTGCTCACCGAGCACCTGTCGTTCGAAATCAATTCCTTCGTGTTTTCTGCGCAGAAAGCCACCGCCGGCGCCTTGCTGTTCTTCGTCAAGACCGGCCTGTGGGCGGTGTTGGCGGTAGGCGGCATGGTGCTCGGCTGGGTCGCGGGCATCGCCAGTGTGTTGTGGCTGTGGGTCGCCGCCAACGTGCTGGTGATCATTGCGGGTTACCTGATCGTGGTGAACGTGCACAAGGGCCGCGAAGCAGCGACGCTGGACACCGCGACGGTGTGGAAGGCCGGGTTGCCGTTCTATCTTGGGACCGGTCTGATCGCCCTGAGTCAGTACGCCGAGCGCTTTCTGATCATCGACCTGGAGCCCTACGCCAGCCTCGGTAAATATGTGTACGCGTGGTCGGCGGCGAACACTTTGCAGGCGTTGTCGTATGCGGTGGTGGCGGTGGTCGGCATTCCGGTGTTGGCCAAACGGTTTCAGGCCGATCAGCAGGCGTTCACGGTCAGGCAACTGTTCGTCAACAAATGGGTGATGCGCTCGCTGGTGGTTTCCGCCGTTGTGGCCGTGGCGATCTATGTGTTTTTCAATGTGCTGCTCGATTATGTCGCCAGCAGCGTGCCGCGCCCGGATAAGGCGCTCCTCGCGGTGCTGATCTTTTCCTTCGCCTTGCGGGCGATTGGCGACATCGTCTGGGGCGGTTTGATTGCTTCGAAAAACAGCCAAGTGTCGCTGGCCAGCGCGGCGCTCTGTCTGCTGATTTCGGTGCCGGTCAGCTATGTGCTGATCAAACACTATTCGATCTATGGCGCGGCGTGGGGCAATGTTTTCGCCATCGTCGTGCAGCTCAGTGTGATTGCAGTGTTGACCCGTGTCAGCGGCGCGAAAAAGGCTGCGCTGTCATGGGCCTGAAACTGCCGCGCATCGAGTTTCGTGGGCGCAAATTTGATTCGTCGATTTCCTTTCTGATCCTGTTCACCGGGCTGTTCCTGTCAGTGGCGATGCCGTTGCTGGTGCCGCGTGATCCGGGGCCGGATGCGATGACCTTGTGGTCGTCGTATGCGCGTGCCGACAACTGCAATTTCTGGAACCCGTTCTCGCCGGATCGCTCGTCCTACGAGTGTTCGGCGTTCCTGCTGCGGCCCACCGGGATCAATCTGACCAATGCCTGGGCCTACGGCATGTTCTGCAATTTCTTCCTCACCGCAATTCCGGTGGTGGTGTTTCGGCGCATGCCGTTGACCATTTTCGGCACCCTGTGCCTGTGGGGCATCGTGCGCTCGTTTTTCCTCGAGAACCTGACCAAGGAAATCATCGTGTCGGTGGCGGTGTTGAGCATTCTGCTCAGCGCATTGACGCGTAAATATCGCGGTGGTTTTTTCCTCTCGGCGGTGATTTACGGTGTGCTGATCCGGCCGTACTGGATTCTGTTTTCGCTGTCGTGGGTCGGCGTCTGCGTGATGAAAAAGTACGTCTCGCGCTTCACCTTCTTTCTGATGCTGTTTCTGTTTTATCTGGCGGTGGCCATGGCCATTCAGCTGGCGCTGGGCTTTCCGGTGTCATCGATCCGCGCGAGCAACAACGAGCTGCGCACGGCGGGCGAGGAGGGCTCGAAGTCGCTCATCGTGTCGTGGCTCAGCGGCAGTGACTTCGTCTCCCAGGCGCTGGATTCGATGATCATTTTCTTCCGCCTGTCGTTTCCGGTTGAGCTGATTCTGCTGTCCGGGCCGGGGCAGGTGATCTTCGTTGCGCTGATGATCATGACCGCGCTGCTACTGTTCAAAGTCATCACTTCGACCGACTACAAGGGCGCGCCGATCCAGACCAAACCCAAGGAACTGATCGCGATTCCGCTGGCGTTTCTGTTGGTGCAAGGCTTGTTCGAGCCGGACTTCGGCTCCTTCGCCCGACACTTCTCGATGGTCGTGCCGGTGTTGTTCGTCGGCCTGGGCTTGATGCTGCGCGCGAACAAACCGGTGCAGGTCGAATCAAGAATTCTCACTTAACGCAGGTGCTCTATGTCGAGCAAGAAAAAATCCCTGGAGATCGAAACCCTGCGCGGCCTGGCGTGCCTGCTGCTGGTGCTCTATCACGTCATCGGCCCGCTGGGCGGCGGCTTGAAGATCGACATCGGCTCGCCGTTCCGGGTCATCGCCGACTCGATGGTGTATGTGCGCATGCCGCTGTTCACCTTTATCTCCGGCTACATCTATTCGATCTACAAGATTCGCGGCAATGACTTTTCCGCCTTCTTCGCTGGCAAGGTGCGGCGGCTGATCGTGCCGCTGTTCTGCGTCGGCGTGCCGTTCTCGGTGCTGCAAGCGGTGGGGCCGGGGGTGAACAAGGACGTCGGCGTGATCGATGCGTTGTTGTCGTTCTGGGTACCGATCAACCACTTCTGGTTCCTGCAGGCGGTGTTCAGCATTTTCATCTTCGTCGGCCTGCTGGAGTGGCGCGGCCTGCTGCGTTCGGCGACGCGGCTGTATGGCTTGTTTGCGTTTGCGGCGGTGTTGTTCCTGCTGCCGCCGTTGCCGCTGGATGCTTTCGGTATCAACGGTGCGATTTACCTGCTGCCGTTTTTTGTTGCGGGGATGATCGGTCAGGAAAATGTCGATGTTTTGAAGCAGCGTTTCAAAGTGATCGGGCCGCTGCTGTTTGTGCTGATTTCACTGACGCTGCTGTACGTCGCGGCGATTGATCGTGAGCTGATTGTCGATCGCCGCAGTGTGATTGGTTTGACGGTAGGGTGCGTGTCTTGTATCGCATTGCTGTCGAGTGACATGCGCTCGAAAGCGCTGACCTGGCTCGGCGGATATTCCTATGCGATTTTCCTTTTTCATGTTTTGTTCGCGGCGACCTCGCGGTTTGTCCTCGGGCGCCTCGGCGTGAAGGATGAGAGCTTGCTGGTGCTGGGTGGTCTGAGTTGTGGATTGCTCGGGCCGGTGCTGTTGGCGATGGTGTTCAGTCGGTTCAATTTCACTTCGGTGTTGTTCCTTGGCGAGCGTGCGGCGAAGAGGAAAGCACCGGTGATTGTCGCTCCGGTGGTGCAGACGCAGAACAGCTGAAAGCTTCGCGAGCAGGCTCGCTCCCACAGAGGTTGTGTGGATTGCGTCTTTTGTGGGAGCGAGCCTGCTCGCGAAGGGGCCATCCCGGACAAAGGAAAATATTCAATGATGCCAGTAGACGCCCCTCAACCAGTCGCCACCTCGGCCATCACGATAGACGATGCCCGCCAGCGCTTTGCGCAGTGGCGCGACGGCAAGACCGGCAAGACCGGCAAGGTGCTGGCGGTTTCGGTGATCGGCGACAGCTACACCGCCGGGCAGGATTTCTACCTGAACAAACTGGTGCAGCGAGTGGCCGCCGAGGTGGGTTTTGCCGGCCCCGGTTACGTCGGTTTCAACCACGGCGCGGCGCTGGGCGGCACGCACTTCAAATACACCCGCAGCAGCGACAAATACTTCGGCGGCGGCTGGAAGGTTTCCGACCTGGGCCAGGCCAGCCCGGACAGTCGCACGATCAGCGGCAAGCCGGGTGCCTGGTTGCAAGTCGATGCCAGCCCTTCGCCGCGCATCGATACCACGGTCACTCAGGCGAAACTGTTGTATCTGGGCAATGGCGAGTCCGATGAGTTGCGCTATCGCTGGTCGCCCGCCCAAGACTGGCAACCGTTGAAACTCGCAGGCTCAGGTGTTCAGGAAGTCGCGCTAGCGGGCGCTCCATCAGCCGCAGACTGGTCATTCAGACTGGAAGTGGTGAAGGGCGCGCCGACACTGTTCGGCCTGTGGCTGGGTAACCATCAGCAGGGCGTGCGAGTGTCGAAACTGGCGGCCTCCGGCGCGGCATCGGCGGATTTCTATCACGCCGATCCGCAGTGGCAGACGCAATGGAAAGCTGTGGTGTCGAAGATTCCGGCCGACGTGTACCTGATCATGCTCGGCGGCAACGATCAGGGCTTCGGCGTCAAACCTGCGCAGTATCTGCAAAACGTTCAGGGCTTGGTGAGCATGCTGCGCGAGATTCAGCCAGCGGCGAGCATCAACCTGATCATGCGTCAGGACACTACGCGCTCCAGCGCTTATCCGATGTCGGCCTACGCGCAGGTGCTCGAACCGTGGGCGCGTGAGCAGCAGCTCGGTTTTGCCAACCTGCAATGCGCGTTCGGCCCCGACGTCAAACGCTACGCCAGCGCGATGATCGGCCCGGACAGGATTCATCCGTTGCCGGCCACGGGCGGGAAGGTGATTGCCGATTATTTTTATGGCTGGATAACTGGTCCGAGTACCGGTTGCGACGACTCGCCACCATGATCGTTCCCACGCGGAGCGTGGGAACGATCAATGCTGACTGTGCCGCCGCTTTCGCGAGCAGGCTCGCTCCCACAATGGATCGGCGTGAAGCCCGGGTGATCAGGCGTCGTGCTTGAAGGCGTCGATGAGCCCCAGCAGTTCGTCAAGCTTGCGCGGCATCAACCGCGCATCACAACGGGTTTCAACATTAATGATGATCGCCGGGTCGTTGCAGCAGATGCGCACGCGAAAGCGCCAGTCGCTGAAGATCACTTTCAGGCCATCGCGGTCATCCATTTCCAGCGCCTGTTCGCCATACAACGCCTTCAGGTGCGCGAGCAGCGGATAGGGATCACGCAGCGGCCGGCGAATATCGCCGGACGCAGGAAACACGCCGATCCGCTCCACCAGCAGAATCGTGCCCAGCCAGGTTTCGTTGGCGCTGGGCAGCGGTTGATGGCGCGACAACCAGCTCATCACCCCGAGGTTGCCCACCTCACGTTCAATCTCTGTCGAATGTTGTGCAATGTTCATGGTTGCCTGCCTGTGGGGAGAGAAAAGCCGTCTCAGCGGCCCTTGAGGTACACGTTGTCGTAGCAGAAATTGGTCGCCTGCAAGTAACCCTCGGCATCGCCGCAATCGAAGCGCAGGCCTTTGAATTTGTAGGCCAGCACGCAGCCGTTCTGCGCCTGTTTCATCAGTGCGTCGGTGATCTGGATTTCGCCGCCCTTGCCCGGTTCAGTGTCGGCAATCAGGTCGAAGATGTCCGGGGTGAGGATGTAGCGCCCGATGATCGCCAGGTTCGACGGCGCGTCCTGCGGCGCCGGTTTTTCCACCATGTTGTTGACCCGGTAGATGCCCTCGGAAATCAGCTCACCGGCAATCACGCCGTACTTGTGAGTCTGGTCGGCGGGGACTTCCTGGATGGCGACGATCGAGCAGCGGAATTTCCTGTACAGCTGGATCATCTGCGACAGCACGCCGTCGCCTTCGAGGTTCAGGCACAGGTCGTCAGCCAGCACCACGGCAAACGGCTCGTCGCCAATCAATGGGCGGCCGCTGAGGATCGCATGCCCAAGGCCTTTCATTTCCACCTGACGGGTGTAGGAGAAGGTGCAGGTGTCGATCAGCTCGCGGGTGCCGGCGAGGAATTTCTCTTTCTCGGTGCCACGGATCTGGTGCTCGAGTTCGTAGCTGATGTCGAAGTGGTCTTCCAGCGCGCGCTTGCCCCGGCCGGTGACGATGGCCATGTGTTGCAGGCCAGCGTCCCGTGCTTCTTCAACGGCGTATTCGATCAACGGCTTGTTGACGATCGGCAGCATCTCTTTCGGCATGGCTTTGGTCGCCGGCAAGAAACGCGTGCCGTAGCCGGCAGCGGGGAACAAACATTTACGAATCATAAAAGTATCCTGGACAGTCATGGAACACAGGCGACGGTTGCGCACCAGAAAGTGGCGGCAAGTTTCAATGATTATTGAAGGCTTACTTTAATACCCGAGTCAGGTTGTTGCTGGCAATTAGTTGCGCTGTTAAAAAGCGCTAATGTTATGAGATGTCGACTACTTGGTTATAAGTTATTTTTAGTCGGTATCTGTCGATAGTGATAAGTATCCAGGGAGTGCTAATAAGTACCCGTCAAACAGTTTGACCGGCAAAAATAATTATTGCCAGTGGTTGAACTAAATTTGTTTGAGGTTGTTGTCGCCCTGTTTGTGTGAATTGCTCCGCATATCCACCAGGCATGGCTTGACACGCTACCGGGTATTTATTCAATGACGGACCGCGCTATGAAGATTCTGGTAACGGGTGGTGCCGGCTATATCGGCTCGCATACCACACTTGCATTGCTTGAAGCAGGTTATGAAGTTGTCGTTCTGGATAATCTTTGTAACAGCAGCGACGCAGCACTTCACGCCGTTGAGGCCATTTGCGGCAAAAGTGCATGGATGATTCGCGGCGACGTCTGCGATCGCGCGTTGCTGGATCGTATTTTCCGCGAGCATCAGATCGACGCCGTGCTGCATTTCGCCGGGCTCAAAGCCGTGGGCGAAAGTGTGCGCAAGCCGCTCGAATACTACGAAACCAACGTCGGCGGCAGCATCACCCTGTGTCAGGCGATGGCAGCGGCGGGGGTGTTCCGGCTGGTGTTCAGTTCCTCGGCGACGGTGTACGGCGAGCCCGAGGAAATGCCGATTCGCGAGGATTTTCCGACGGGCAATCCGACCAATCCCTACGGCCAGTCCAAGCTGATCGTCGAGAACGTGCTGCGCGACCTGAGCCTCGCCGAGCCGCGCTGGAGTATCGCGCTGCTGCGCTATTTCAATCCGATCGGCGCCCACGCCAGCGGGCACATGGGCGAAGACCCCAACGGCATCCCGAACAATCTGGTGCCGTATATCAGCCAGGTCGCGGTCGGCAGTCTGCGCGAACTGTCGATTTTCGGTAACGATTACCCGACCGCCGATGGCACCGGCGTGCGCGATTACATTCATGTCGTCGATCTGGCGGATGGGCATTTGAAAGCGTTGCAGTCGATCAGCGAGCGCACCGGCATCCACACCTGGAACCTCGGCACCGGCGATGGCTACAGCGTGCTGCAAGTGCTGCATGCCTTCGAACAGGCCTGCGGGCGGCCGGTGCCGTACCGGATGATGCCGCGCCGCGCCGGTGATATCGCCGAGAGTTTTGCCGATGCTTCGAAAGCGGCGAAAGAACTCGGCTGGAAAGCCACGCGCAACTTGCAGGACATGGTTGCCGACACTTGGCGCTGGCAGTCGAATCATCCCAATGGTTATTCAGGGTGATGGCCATTTAGTCCGATGTTAGTTTCAGTCAGGTTGTTAGATAACGTCGGGAAATTACACTGGCAATGCCTTTTGCAAGTCCGTAGATATAAACCTGCCGTTCGACTTTAGCAGTTGCACAGGACTGTGAAAGAACAACGGATCTTGTTCGCGCTCTTTGCGGACTTGAAAGCTACCAGCTCTGACACAGATCTGTTTTTTAACAGTTCGAATGTTAGAAAGGAGTTGTTATGAAAAAAGTGATGGCAGTTGCCCTGTTGACGATGTTGAGCAACTGGGCTGCCGCCGCTGAAGCGCCGTTGACAGCGGTAACCAATGTAGGTGGCAGTGTGGCGGCTTCGCAAGCGCCCGCGGCCAGTACTGCAATGGTTGCCAGTGCTGTAGCGGCGTCCAACAGCGGTGGCAGTGCCAACGGCGGTACCACCGGTACGACGGGTACCACCGGTACAACCGGCACGCATAACTAACAGGAACATTTGTTAGTGCAGTACAGAGTCGCCCGACGCAAGTCGGGTGACTTTGTTTTTTGGATTCGCCCTTGAATAGCGTAGTGCCATTATGACTCGTAGTGTTTATCTTTTAATGTTGGCAAGTCTCGCTTTGCAAGGTTGCATGTTTTCCCCCGGCCAGTACCTGAGCACCAGCGATATCACCCGCCAGGGTGCCAGCGAAAGCAGTCGGGTCGAGCTGATTCCGATCACCCCGAAGCTGATCGCCATGAACCGCGCCACGCAAAAGCGTGAGTCACTGCCGGCGGAGCTGCTGGTGACGCCGGCGGAATATCGCATCGGCAACAATGACGTGCTGTACATCACCGTCTGGGATCACCCGGAGCTGACTGCCCCCTCCGGCGCGCAACAACAGATCGATGCCAACGGCCGACTGGTGCGCTCTGATGGCACGCTGTATTACCCGTTCATCAAGGAAGTCCAGGCCGCCGGCCGGACCATCCAGCAACTACGAGCGGACATCGAACAACGCCTGTCGGCATTCATCGCCGAGCCGCAGGTCGACGTTGCAGTATTGCGCTTCGCCAGTCAGAAAGTCGTGGTCACCGGCGCCGTGACGAAGGCCGGCCCGCAAGCGATTTCGACCAATCCGTTGAGCGTGGTCGAGGCTCTCGGTTCCGCTGGCATCGACACCAATAACGCCGACTTGTCGGGCCTGCTGCTGACGCGCAACGGGCGGGTCTATCCGCTCAATCTCGACACGCTCAATCAGCAGGATTCCGAACTGCAGAACGTCTACCTCAAGGGCGGCGATCAGCTGTATCTGCCGTACAACGACAACAAGCGCATCTACGTCATGGGCGAGGTCAACCAGCCGCGCGCGCTGAGCTTCAAGACTGCGACCATGAATCTTTCCGACGTGCTCGGTTCGGTCGGTGGCCTGAGTCAGACCAGTTCCAATGGCAACGCGGTGTACGTGATTCGCGGCGTGGAAAATCTCGACGTCGAGCCGGCGAAGATCTATCAGCTCGAGGCCGAATCACCGACCGCCATGGCACTGGCTTCGCACTTCCAGGTGCGGCCACAGGATGTGGTCTACGTCGGCCCGGCCAACGTTACGCGCTGGAACCGTTTCATCAGCCAGTTGGTGCCGTCGGCGTCGATTGTCGGCACCGGGGCTTCGGCAGCGAAGAACTGGAGCGAATACAGCAACAACAGCAAATAAGGCCGCCCGACTGTGAACCTATTGAAAGTGGGCGTCTGCCTGATGGCGGCCTCGTTGCTGTGCGGCTGCAATCCTCTGATGAGCGCGTCGCTGAACAACCTCAAGGCCGCCGTCGTCGGCCCCGACGAGGTTGACGTTTCGGCGGCCGAAGTCGCCGGGGTCAACTATCCGCAACTGAAACTGACTACGCCGTCCGGCTCAGGCGTGCTGGCGCTGGTGCGCGAGCGCGAAGACCTGCAATTCTGGGTCGCCTCCGGCAAGCAGGTGTTGCTGCTGCGCGATGGCCTCGCCGTGCGCAGTATCGGCCTCGGTCTGCAAGGCGACCTGGATGGCACGCGGCTGGCCGATGACTCGCCGTTCAAGCACGGTCTGCATCACGTCGCCGACGGTTTCACCACACGGCGCTGGATCGATCTGTACAAGGGCCAGGAAGTAGGCGTGATCGTCAACAGCCGCTTTTCGCGCCGTTCCACCGAGACCCTGGAGATTCTCGACAAGGCTTACTCGGTGCTGCGCGTCGATGAACAGATTGACGCGCCAGCCATCGGCCTCAGTGCGACCAACCGTTACTGGGTCGACCCGCGAGACGGTTTCATTCTGCAAAGCGAGCAACAACTGACCTCGCAACTGCGCGTGAAGCTGGTTCAGCTGACGCCTGATCGCAGGCATCTGCCGTGAAGCGCTCAAGCATTTTGGCAGCGGGCCTTTTGCTGATCGCTGGGGCGAGTCAGGCCGCCGTTACTGTGTCCGGCGACGTCGCCAATCCCGGTCCGATCGCATTGCCGCCGGGTGGACGCCTGTTCGATGTGATCAGCGAAGCCGTGCCCAATGCCGAAGGCTATTGGCTGGCGGGCGGCTTGTTGCGCCAGTCGCTGGTCGAGGAACAGACACGGCTCAAGGTTGGTGTGCTGTTCGATCTCGAGGTGCTGCAGCGCATGGCGACCCTGTTTGATCGGCCAAGCCGCGCGGCACTGGCACAGCGCGTTGCTGAAGAAGTCCGGCAAATGCCAGTGACCGGACGGCAGATCGCTGACCTCGATCCGGTGGCGGTGGAAGTCGGCTTCGCGCGCAACATTCGCCTGGATGACGGCGATCGGCTGATCTATCCGAAACGGGTTGATGAAGTGCAGGTGTTGGGCGCGGTCACCGAGCCGTGCCACCTGCCGTACCAGCCATTGCAGGAGGCCCGCGAGTATCTCGAAGGCTGCTCGATTCTCGACGATGCCGAGGCCGATTACCTGTGGTTGATCCAGCCCAACGGCGTGTCGCGGCGCGTCGGCATCGCGCACTGGAATCGCGAGTCCGGGCAGTTTCCGGTGGCCGGCAGCAGGATTCTGGTGCCGATAAAAAATGATGATCTTGATCCGCCTCTTCCTGAATTGAATCAGCAGTTGGCCGAATTCATTGCCACGCAGCTGGCCGAGGTGGTTCGTTGAAGTTACGTTTTGCAGCTGTGTTGTTATTGCCCTGCGGTCTGGCCCACGCCGAGCCGCGCATCACCCAGAATGACTTCGGAGGCACCGGTCTGTTGCAGACGCCGACGGCGCGCATGGCTCCGGCGGGGGAGTTGAGCGTCAATGCCAACCGCACCGACCCGTACAGCCGCTACAGCGTGTCGTTGCAACCGCTGGACTGGCTAGAAGGTTCGTTTCGCTACACCGCGATCACCAACCGGCCCTACGGCTCGGAGGCCCTCAGCGGCAGCCAAAGCTACAAGGACAAGGCGGTCGACGCCAAAGTGCGCCTGTGGCAGGAAAGCCACTGGGCGCCGGAAGTGGCGCTGGGCTTTCGAGATATCGGTGGTACCGGTTTGTTCTCCAGCGAATTCTTCGTCGCCAACAAGCGCTTCGACAATTTCGACTTCAGCGCGGGCATTGCCTGGGGCTACATCGGTAATCGCGGCGACTTCGACAACCCGCTGGGCTACGTCAGCAGCCGCTTCGATACGCGCCCGGCGCTGGAAGGCACCGGCGACGTCAACTCCGGCTCGTACTTTCGCGGCAAGCCTTCACTGTTCGGTGGCGTGAGCTACCAGACGCCGTGGGATCGGCTGAGTCTGAAGCTGGAATTCGAAGGCAACGACTACAAGAACGAGCCGAAGGACAACGAGATCAAACAGGACTCGCCGATCAACCTTGGCGCGGTGTTCAAGGTGACCGATTCGATTGATCTGAGCGCTGCCTGGGAACGGGGCAATACGGCGATGTTCGGCGTGACCTTTCACACCAATTTCGTCAGCCGCAAGGCGCCGGCCAAGACCTACGATCCGACCCCCGAACCGCTGCCGGCGAAGGCGCCGACGACCTCGATGGAACAGGTCAACTGGGCCGATGTGTCGCGGCGTTTGCAGCAGAACGCCGGGTACAAGGTCGAGCGCATCAGCCAGCGCGATTCCGAACTGATCGTCTATGGCGAGCAGCAGCGTTATTTCCATTCGTCCAAAGCCGTTGGCCGCGCGAGCCGGATTCTCGACAACAGCGTCAACGACGACATCGACTGGTTCACCGTGGTCAACAAGCGCTACGACTTGCCGCTGGAAGAAACCAGCCTGCCGCGCCAGACCTTCCGCGAAGTGATCAACAACGAAGAACCGTTGGAGGCGCTGCACCGCACCACCGAAATCAACCCGGCGATGCCGCACAACGAGACAACCCTCTACACCGAAGCGCCGCAGCATTTCAGCTATGGCGTGGGTCTGGGCTTCAAGCAGAACGTCGGCGGCCCGGATGGTTTGCTCTATCAATTCAGTGCTGATGCGGACGCGGAATATCGCTTCAACCGCAACACCTGGTGGAGCGGTTTGCTCAGCGCCAACCTGGTCAACAACTTCGACAAATTCGTCTACGACGCGCCGAGCGGATTGCCCCGCGTGCGCACGGATTTGCGCCAGTACCTGACCACCTCAAACACGACCATGCCGTTGTTTCAGCTCAGCCATGCCGAGCAGTTGGATAAAGACCTGTACGGCATGGTGTACGGCGGCTATCTGGAATCGATGTTTGCCGGCGTCGGCGCGGAAGTGTTGTTCCGCCCGACCGGCGAGCGCTGGTCGCTGGGTGCGGATCTGAACTGGGTGCGCCAGCGTGATTTCGATCAGGGCTTTGCCTTGCGCGATTACTCGGTGGTGACCGGGCATATCACCGGCTATACCGACCTGCCATTCGATACGCTGGCGGCGGTCAGTGTCGGTCGTTATCTGGCCGGGGATTGGGGCACGACCGTGGATATCTCGCGTGAGTTCTTCAATGGCGTGCGCGTCGGTGCCTGGGCAACCATCACCACGGCCAGCAGCGCGGAATATGGCGAAGGTAGTTTCGACAAGGGCCTGTACCTGTCGATCCCGTTCGACGAGATGATGAGCATGTCGACCATGCGCCGCGCCAACCTGGTCTGGGCGCCACTGACCCGAGATGGCGGCGCCAGACTGAGCCGCAGCTATCAACTGCACTCGATGACGGATAGCCGGGAAGGGGACATGTTCTATCGCAACTTCGAGAAGATTACCGAGTAGGCGCTGGTCTGTGGGAGCGAGCCTGCTCGCGAATGGTCCGGCACATCCAATATCTCCAGTGCCTGACACACCGCTTTCGCGAGCAGGCTCGCTCCCACAGTTGATCGGCGTCACGCCACACATCCAGGTCATCACCCGAATCCCTGTGGGAGCGAGCCTGCTCGCGATAGCTTCGTGTCAGCCGACATCGTCATTGACTGACCCACCGCCATCGCGAGCAGGCTCACTCCTACAAGGTTTGTGCCGGTAGTCGATACTGGTTACCAAAATCCCGCCCACAAAAAAGGGGACTTTCGTCCCCTTGTGATCTGCAGCGCTGAACCTCAGTAAATATCCTTCGACAACAACGTAAACGGCGTCTTCACGAGGATCTTCAGATCCAGCCACAACGACCAGCTGTTGATGTACTGCAGGTCGATCTCGACACGCTTTTGCATCTTGTCGATGGTGTCGGTCTCACCCCGGCAGCCGCTGATCTGTGCCAGGCCAGTGATGCCCGGTTTGATTCGGTGACGCGCCATGTAAGCGAGGATCTTGCCCGAGTAGTAATTGTTGTGCGCCACCGCATGCGGCCGTGGCCCCACCAGCGCCATGTGCCCCTGCAACACGTTGAACAACTGCGGCAACTCATCCAGCGAAGTACGGCGGATAAAACGACCTACTGCGGTGATGCGCGAGTCATTACGGCTGGCCTGTTTCACTTCACGGTCATCGTGAACACGCATCGAGCGAAATTTCCACACCTTGATCACCTTGCCGTTCCAGCCATGGCGGTCCTGCTTGAAAAACACCGGGCCGGGCGAGTTGATTTTCACTGCCAGAGCGATGATCAACAGCAGCGGACTGAGCGCAATGATCGCCAGGAACGCGACGGTTTTCTCAACCAGACTCTTGCTCAGAGCAGCGGTCGGGCGGCTGGTCAGCGGGCTTTCGTTCAGGTAAATCGCCGGCAGGCCGTCCACGACTTTCACCGAGTGGTTGAGCAGGGTCAGGCTGTTCAAGTCCGGCACCCACACCACATCGACGTTGGCCCCGAGCAAATCGACATACATCGCTTCGATCTTCGCGGCTTCGCACAGGGGCAGGGTGATGTACAAACGACGGATGTCGTGGGCTTCGATCAGCTCAAGCAACTCGTCCTGAGCACCAACGACACGCGGTGCATCGGAGCCGAGAGCGGGCTTGTCTCCGTTGCTGACCAGCCCGATCAGCGGCAGGTTTTCCAGTTGGCTGAGTTTCTTCGCCAGGCCCAGCGCCAGTTCGCCAGTGCCGACAATCAGCGTCCGGTGTTCGCTTTTACGCGAACGCTGGTAGAACTTGGAAAACGCATGCAGCGGCGCGTAGAGGAACGCCTGACCGAGGAAGCCGTACACCGCCCAGCTCAGAATCACCTGACGGGAAAACAGCTCATCGGCCTGGCAGACAAAGGCGATGCACGCCAGCGCGGCCATGGTTATCGACCAACCCATGAACAGGCGGCCGAGGCCGGTCAGGTAGTTGTCGCGTTTGCGGTAAACACCCGTGAATGTGTAAGCGGGCACCGAGGCCAGGACGGCGAGGGTGGCGCACATTCGGTAGTAGAACGCGACGGTGCCGGTGTGCTGTTCAGCGAGGATGAACAGCAGCGTCACAACGAAAGCCTGTGCCAGCGCCCATTGGCCCCAAAAGGTCAGTCCCTTGAGGCCCGTGCTTCGATTAATACTGAGAGAAAGATCCATACGATATCCCCAAAAGACGTCCATTCAGGTTTCAACAGTTGAAAGCCGAGTTGTTATGCAGACTTATTGTTTTTGTTTTAGCGAGTGTCTTGAGGTAACAACATCGAGAGCCGAACTGTCGTCAGCCAATAGACTAAGTTATTGCCGGGAATGGTGTCTGACGAGTTCTAACAAGATGGCACAGTGCCAACTTTTTAATAATTAAATAGATGGCTGTTAGAAAAGGTCGTAGAGCGGGGGATGAAAAGGCGAGGGGGTATTTGTTACTGTTGCGGGGTGGAGGCAGGGAAGCTTTTATTGAATCAGGGAGGGAAAACCAGACAGAGTGCTCTTCTTGTTGTTGTAGTCGCACTTTATATCTGTTTGTCTCGGTTTTAGTGGCGCCGGTGATTACGCTACGACTTCCTGGATCAGGCAATATCCGCGATTTCTTACGGCACGGAACAATCGCTCGCCATTACTCGCACTCTTGAACTTGTCCTGCAACCGGCTCAGGCACATTTCCAGGCCACGGTATTGTTCCGGTTCCCGGCCAATACTGATGATCAGGTCATCACGACTGACCACACGCTCTTCATGGCTCAGCATTTTCCTCACCAGCGCGGTTTCCAGGCCAGTGAGGCTGATCGCAACATTGTCCTTGAGCAGCACGCCTTGTTCATCGTCAAGATGCCAGGTATCGCTGCAAGGCTCAGTGCTCTCGCTGACATTGGAGATATGAGCGCGTTCTGCACTGCGGGTCGGGAAGCTTTGAAACGGATTGTCTGTTTGCGCGGCTCGCCATTCATTTTCAAGAGTGGCCAGTATGCGTTGAGTATCATGTTCGATACTGCGCGCAACATTCTTTCGGCTGAGGCTTGGGTAACTGAACTCCATGACCATCGGGGCGGAAGAGGGCGAAGCAACACCTTCAACAAACATTTGTGCCTGCGACGTGCCAAACGAATTGAAACGCTCACTGGACAAGATGCTTTCCAGTTCACGTTGCGACGTTGTGCTGTGCGTCACAACAACAAAATATTTTCTGGGGAGGGTTGTACTCGTTTCCATGTCTCTCTCCTAAATACACACCAAAATTGGCTAAAAGATAAATCGGCAGGCGAGCAATGACTTCCTCGGAAGTAATCGTAGGCAGGGTTCTGGCCGAAAATGGCCATCGATAAATTCCACTCGATCTGCTGCTATGTTATGGAGTTTTATTGTTATGTGGCGTGATGCCGTGCTCATTCAAGTGCTTGAGTTTTAATAAGTATGAGGCGCAATTGGAACGATATGGCTGCATCAGACGATCCTTCGTACGTATGCAAAAGGGAAGACTGCCCGAGACTCAGGCAGTCGATATCAGGCCCCGCATCAGGCGATAGCCGTAGCCGCGGATGCTCTGAATCGCGTTTGTACCATACATGTCCTTGATTTTTCCACGCAAGCGACTGATTGATTTTTCCAGTGCCCGAGGATCGTAGAAATTGCTGTTGAGGCCCATGATGCTGGCGATTTCATCATGACTCAGAATGTGATTGCCGGTGTGCGCAAAGGCCTCGAGGATCTTCATCTCGGCGAAAGAGATATCGAGTTTGCGCCGACTGTCCATCAGGCAGATTCGCGTCGGATCAAGCGTGAGATTGATATCTCGTTGCCAGTCTTCGCTGTTGAAGAACTCCGCGAGCAAGTCTTCGCTGTCATCGCTCAATGTGTTGAGCTTGATACAGGCATCCGCCCCGGCGAGGAAATATTTGATCTTGTTGACGGCACCGCGGCCGGTGACAATTGCGCAAATAAGTGGCTTCAAGTTGTCATCGCGCAGGTTCTGCACCAGGGCCAGATTTTCTTCGATAGCTTGTGGATTATCGATGATGACGAAAATGGCGCGGTAGGAACCGATGTAACCGTGCTGCTTATATGAACTAGTGAAAGCACCTGTTTCCAGAGTCATATCGGGCTGCACGTGCTTTGCGATCAGCGATCTCAAATGATCAGCCACACCCAGTGTACGACCCAGCGCAAGAACACCGGATTCATCATTTGTCGGGCGCGGACTTCTCGTCGCCAAGTTCCCTGAGAGCATCATGCGTTGACTCGAATTAGGTGCTGACATCGGGATGTTAAAGCACCGGTTCTTATCTGTGACTGACAATTGGTAACATTTGCGCGGATTTTAGACGTGTCTCCCGAGATTTCTAACAATAACTAAGCTTTTCAAGCTTTTAGTTGATTTTCTCGGGGTTGTGAACTAGCGCGTAGATGATGGCTATATGCAATGGTGCCACTATTTTGAGCTTGTGGCGATGGCTTTGTCTATGTCCTTTTGCCACTGATTGGCCATGTCAACAATGTGAGGTTGATCACACTTCATATCTGAACTGAAATATTTGTTGTAATAGATGTAAATTTTTTCCGTTTAGTTCGTCGGCCGACGATTACTAACAGCTCTTGAGTCTAACTCTGCATAAACCCTATTCTTCCGGATCGGCGAATCGCTGTATGCATTACTTCAGATACTCAACCCCTGAGTGTTATTGACTGGTCGCTCACCCTGAGTGCTCTGACGGAGGATTAATGGATTTCTGGACCCTTTTCCAGGTGTTGATATTAGGCGCGGTAGAAGGCTTGACCGAGTTCTTGCCCATTTCAAGTACCGGCCACCAGATTATTGTCGCCGACCTGCTCGAGTTTGGCGGCGAACGCGCGATGGCGTTCAACATCATTATTCAACTGGGGGCCATTCTTGCTGTGGTCTGGGAATTTCGTCCGAAGATCTTCGAAATCGTCAAAGGCCTGCCCACCGAGCGCAACGCGCAACGTTTCACCCTTAATCTGCTGATCGCGTTTTTCCCTGCCGTTATCCTCGGCGTGTTATTCGCCGACGCGATTCATGAATACCTGTTCAACCCGATCACCGTTGCGGTGGCCTTGGTTGTTGGCGGCATCGTCATGTTGTGGGCCGAACAGCGCAGCCATGTAGTCAGCGTCGAACATGTCGACGACATGCGCTGGTCCCACGCGTTGAAGGTCGGTTTCGTACAATGCCTGGCGATGATTCCCGGCACCTCGCGTTCCGGCTCGACCATCATCGGCGGGCTGCTCTTCGGCCTTTCGCGCAAAGCCGCCACCGAGTTCTCGTTCTTCCTCGCCATGCCGACCATGGTTGGTGCCGCCGTTTATTCCGGCTACAAATACCGCGACCTGTTCCAACCCAACGACCTGCCAGTCTTCGCCCTCGGCTTCGTCACCGCGTTCATCTTCGCCATGATCGCCGTGCGTGGCCTGCTGAAATTTATCGCTAACCACAGCTATGCCGCGTTCGCCTGGTACCGGATCGGTTTTGGTTTGTTGATTCTGGCAACCTGGCTGTTTGGTTGGGTCAACTGGACCGCCGCAGCGGCCGCCTGATCACTGCGCGCTGATCAACGCCGCCACGGCAAGATCGTTTAACGTCGAATCCGACGACTCCTGACGAAAGCGCTGCAAGGCCGAGGTGAAATATGCGGCCTGCAGCATGCCGTCGCTGGCCAGATAGAGTCGCGCGTCTTCTTGCTCCTCGGCAGAGTAAACACGCTTGTGACTGTCGGTCGTTTCCTGGCTAGACGAAATAGGTGCGAGGATCAAAGACACCAAAGTGAAGCCGGAAAACTGCGTCACCTCCCACGGCGTATCGGTATGGCCCATGCAAAAGCCATCGCAGTGCGCATAAACGTTGGAGGTGAAGCTGAACAAAGCGAGGAGGGTGAAACGCTTGAAACCTGAACAAGTAAACGCGGGCATAAACGAAAGACATCCTGTCAGTACATCAAAACACCGGGCAACGCTCATGCGTCGCCCGCACGCTCAATCCATCAATCAACGACCTTCAAGCAACTCAGCCGCCTGATCCAGCAACGCCAGCGGATCCTTGGCCTTGTGAATATCCACCGACAACAACTGACGGAATTTCCGCGCCCCGGGGAAACCGGTGCCCAGGCCCAGCACATGCCGAGTGATGTGATGCATCGCCCCACCGGCCAGCAGATGTTCGGCGATATACGGCCGCAATTGCGCCAGCGCCTCAGCCCGACTGATCACCGGCGCGGTACTGCCGAACAGTTGCTGATCCACCTCCGCCAGTAAATACGGATTGTGATAAGCCTCACGCCCGAGCATCACGCCGTCGAACGTCTGCAGATGCTCATGGCAGGCCTCCATGGTCTTGATCCCGCCATTCAGCACAATCTCCAGCTCCGGAAAATCCGCCTTCAACTGCGCCGCCACGTCATAGCGCAGCGGCGGAATGTCACGATTCTCCTTCGGCGACAACCCCTCCAGAATCGCAATCCGCGCATGCACGGTAAAACTCGTGCAGCCAGCATCCCGCACCGTACCGACGAAATCACACAGCTCGGCATAACTGTCGCGCCCATTGATGCCGATGCGGTGCTTCACCGTCACCGGAATTGACACCGCATCACGCATCGCCTTCACACAATCCGCCACCAACTGCGGATGCCCCATCAGGCACGCGCCGATCATGTTGTTTTGCACACGATCACTCGGGCAGCCGACGTTCAGGTTCACCTCGTCGTAACCGTGCTCCTGAGCCATGCGCGCGCAGGCGGCGAGATCGAGCGGAACACTACCACCGAGCTGCAACGCCAGCGGGTGCTCGGCTTCGTTGTGACGCAGGAAACGTTCGTGATCGCCGTTGAGCAGCGCGCCGGTGGTGACCATTTCGGTGTAGAGCAGGGCGTGCTTGGACAGGATGCGCAGGAAGTACCGGCAGTGGCGGTCCGTCCAATCCATCATGGGCGCAACGGAGAACCGCCGAGACAGCGCAGGGCTTGAGTTTACTGGGCTGGAGTGGGTATTTGGTACCATTTGGCTCTACGTATTTATAGCGTGTTTTTAGGCGTTTTCAGGCGTTTTTCCGATGTCGCTGGTACAATGTACCAATCACTTTCGGAATTGTACCAGTCGACTATGGCAACGATCAGAGCACGAAAACGCACCGATGGCTCAGTCAGTTACACGGCACAGATACGCCTGTTTCGCGATGGAGCGCAAGTCTACCAAGAGAGCCAGACCTTCGCCCGGAAACAGGCGGCACAAGCGTGGGTGCGGCGACGTGAGGCAGAGCTAGATCAGCCTGGTGCGATCGAGCGGGCGAACCGCAAGGGCGTCACCGTACAGGACATGATCAAGCAGTATCTGGATGAAATGGAGAAAGTCCGGCCGTTGGGTAAAACCAAGGAAGCCACTCTAAATGCTATCGCGGCGACGGAGTTTGGCCAAACCGTTGATTCGGCTATCAACAGTCAGCGCTTGGTGGATTTTGCACTCTGGCGAATGAGTAAAGAGGGCGGCGGCGTCCAGCCGCAAACGGCTGGTAACGATCTGGCGCACCTTGGGGCTGTCCTTTCGATTGCACGTCCCGCTTGGGGGTATGAGGTAGACCCTCACGCGATGCCGGACGCTCGGAAGGTGTTAAGGAAGCTCGGCTACAACATGAAGAGCCGGGAGCGCGATCGCCGTCCAGCCAAAGACGAGCTAGATAAACTTTTGGAGCACTTCGTCAGTATGCAGCAGCGTCGACCGAGTTCGATCAACATGCTGAAGGTGATTGGCTTCGCGATTTTTTCCACCCGTCGGCAGGATGAGATAAGTCGAATTGTGTGGGACGACGTCGATGAGTCGAATCAGCGGGTGCTGGTGAGAGATATGAAAAACCCTGGGCAGAAAATTGGCAATGATGTTTGGTGCCACCTACCCGACGAAGCCTGGAGAATTCTGCAAAGCATGCCAAAAGAGCGTGCGGAAATTTTCCCCTACAACTCTTCGTCGATCTCTACGGCTTGGGCGAAGGCGTGCAAGTTTCTGGAGATTGAAGATCTTCACTTCCACGATCTGAGACACGACGGAGTTAGTCGGTTGTTTGAGATGGATTGGGATATCCCGCGGGTGGCCAGCGTTTCCGGGCACCGTGACTGGAACTCGTTGCGTAGGTATACCCATCTTCGCGGGAAGGGGGATCACTATGCCGAATGGCCATGGTTGGAGAGGATCATTCAAGCGCCCGTGAAGCTGGGCGCTTGGGGTAAGCAGTGAATTAGCTGGCTCGGCGAATTCCGTTGAGCTGGTTGCATTCCTTTACCGCAGCCTCTCGCTGCGAATCTAAGTAAGCTGCTAGGTCTGTGATATGTACACCTTTCGCACTTTTCTGGCTGGATTCAAGCCTAGTGATGGGGATTCGAATTTGACCGGCCATTACTTTGCGTTGAAACATATCAGTAGTTAGATGTGTGAAATAGTCTTTGCACACTTGATTGAGTGGAATGATTGTCAGCCCGTTGTATTGGGCCATGAGCAGAAATAAAGTTTTCATGCGGCCTCACACATTTTCAATTCCTGAGAATTGTTCGAATGCTCTTGCTGCCACGAGTGGAACTTGTCCGTTGCCAATGGCTTTAAGCCGGTCCACCCGATGGGCCACCCCATCAGCCACTCGGCCCATTCCGGGTTCAGATGACCACCATCCAGTGCCATCACGGCGTGATCCAGACGATCGTTCGAGCGGTCGGCCCCGGATCGGCGAGTTAGTGCGGCAGGGGAGGATCCCTTTGCCATGCTCGCCACCGGTGTTGGCCACCGTCTGACGGGTGTCTTCTGCGATGAGCCAGATCCGGTCCCGCTGGTGAGGTGCGCCGAGGTCAGCCGCTCCGATAACACCCCATCGCGCGTCATACCCCATTTCGGCAAGGTCACCGAGCACCACGGCAAGTCCTCTTCCCACAAGCAGTGGTGAGTTCTCCAGTTCGACGTAGCGCGGTCGTACCTCATCGATAATTCGTGCCATCTGCCTCCACAGTCCGGAGCGGGAGCCGGCGATACCCAGGCCGTTGCCTGCAACCGAGATGTCTTGGCAAGGAAATCCTCCCGAAACCACGTCAACAAGGTCTCGCCAAGGGCGTCCGTCAAAACTGCACACGTCAGACCAAATCGGGAAAGGCGGGAGCAGTCCATCGGTTTGTCGTTGCGCCAGAATCTGTGCGGCGTAGGCATCACGCTCAACGGCGCAGACGGTGCGCCAGCCGAGGAGGTGGCCGCCGAGTATTCCGCCACCAGCGCCTGCGAAAAGAGCCAGCTCATTCACGCAGCCTCCACAGTTACTTTCTCGGCGCTGGCGAGTGGTTTTCCGGCCAGGCTGTCTTCGATTTCTGGCTGCGGTTGCGCAGTCATTGCAAGCACCTGTTCGCGCAGGGACCAAGCATCACGCTCCAGTTTCTTGCCAGTACGAAAGGCGCTGAAGGTTTCAGCGGCGATCCGCAGCAGCTCGCCGATAGCGATTAGCGTCTGGTGCTCGGCCGGGCCGAACAGCGGACCTGCTTCAAGTCGTTTGCAGGTGTGTGCCAGACGCGTGTGATCGGCCCGGATGAACTGCAGGGAGGCTTGAAGCTCGCGGATGGTGTTGGCGCTAGCGGCGCGCTGGATGTCTTCACCCTCGCGCAGACCTGTCTCCAGACCATCACTGCGGCCCATGATGTAACCGCCCCAAAGCAACAGGGCGGCCAGAACTATCAGGATGACGAGTGCACCGATTTGTATTGGGGTCATCATGTGGTGTGCTCCTGGGATTGTCGTTGGCCGGTGGTGACGGCCGTCAGTGATGTGGGGGCAACACGGCATTGGCCGTCCTGCTGCCGCTGCATGTCTTCATCAGCCTTGTAGGCGCGGATGTCGATCAGCGAGGCGACGTGGCGGATGTGCGCGTACTTCAGCGCCTTGCGGCTGGTGTCCAGCGTGGTGATGGGAAGCTGGATCCGGCCGCTGTTGATCTCCGTCACGAACGACTGCTCGTTGAGATTGCGAAAGTACTGCTCGCGGACTTTTTCCAGCGGGATCAGGACATCACCGAAGATGCGATACAGCAGTTCGACGGTGGCCGATTCGGGCGCCGGATGCAGGCGAAGCGGATTCTGTGCAGCGTTACTCATGGCCTTGGCGAGCCTCCTTGCGTTGTTGTCGTGCCGGGTGGTTCCAGGCGTTCAGGCAGTGGCGTCTGGTCAGCTCGCGCAGATGTTCGGGCACATCGAGGAGCGCGGCGTTACGCTCCTCGCGTGTGCGCATGGCAACGATCTGGCGGGCGTACTCCCTAGGCCACGTCACGGCGATCTGCCGGGATGGCAGGAAGATCGATGTCCAACTGCTCGGCCAGCCAACGGACACCGGCCTGCTTCACCCGAGTCGACTGGCTGTACTGCATTCCGTGTTTCTCGTCATACCAGGGACTGTCCTTGACCCGCAGGTACTCTCTGTCGCGCTTCGGGTCCGCCGGCAGGTTTCCCTTGAGCAAACCTTTTTCCCGCATGAGAGCGATCAGTTTGGGGCGAGTGAGGCCGAGTTGTGTGGCTGCTTGGGCGAGGGTGCGTTCCATGTCGTCCTCCTCATGTCGCGTGCGCAGCAGGAGTGGCCGCTGCAGCAAGGTGGTTGATGGACTCAATGAGCCTTGCGTAGATCTCGGCATCGGGGTCGTACAGGGTGAAGCAGCGCGTATGCGGACTCTTGTTGCCGATGCTCAAGATGGCGGTGACGCCGCGGCGTGTATGAGTGCGATGCAGCGCCACATGCAGGGGAAGTTCAAAACCCATGTCGAGGCTCAGCACGCCGCCGGTGTGTACCAGTTCGAACACGCGCTGCTTGTCCTGGACGTCAAAACGGCCGTATTGACGATCGGCATGCGGGAGATGCACCAGGTCGCTGGAGTTGCTCGCGTCTAACGGACCGTTGGCAATCTCTTCAATAAAGTCGGCCAGTTTGAGGTGCATCTTCTTGTCGTTCTGCAGGGTCAGCGTGTGGCGTTCGCTGCCCAGCTCCACGACAAAAGTGCTTTCCACTGCGCCGCGCTCAACCTTGAGACGGAATGCCAGGCATTCACGCTTCGGTGCTGTGCGCAGGACGTGGTTGAAGGTCTCGGTCAGGTTGACTTGGGCGTTTAGCAACTGCAGGGTGCGGTTGTCGATTTTGTACTTGGTCATGCCGCGTGCCCTCCACCGTTTGGATCGATAGGAGAGGGCTGGGAGGACTTGGCAACAAGCTTGGGTTTGCTGTTATGAATGACGACCAGACAGCCCGTGGCGAGCTGCAGCTGTTCGATCAGTTTGCGATTGGTGACGCATGCCGGATGGACATGCAAGGTTGCGGTGGTACGCATTGGTATTGCCTCGCTCTGTGGTAAAGAGTGAGGCAAATATCACGCAATGTGCTAGTTTGTGTCAACACATAATGTGATTAAGGTGGCGCGGCACTGTGTAGAAAGCGTGATGACTTCAATATTCCGCCTACGAGATGGATTTCCTCCACCTCTTGTTCTGCAATGTGAAGAGTTTCGTAATCGGTATTGACGCTATCCAACCGGTACATTCCGTCTCGGAGATAAATAAACTCTTTGATCATCGCTTTGCCGGAGGACGTTCGAACTATGACCTCGTCACCGCTACTGAAGCGTTTGTTCGGCTCTATAAGAACGAACTCGCCATTTTTTATGCGGGGCATCAGGCTATCGCCCATGACTCTTATGCCATAGGCATCTGGGTCATCGCTATGTATGTTTAGGTAGCCTTCACCTTGCCCTGGTGGCGGTTCTACCGTGTCAAAGAAGCCCTGATTCCCAAGCTGCGCGTTTGATAGCACAGGCACCTTTCCATCCTTAGCCCAGCCTACAAGGCTGCTAACAGGTTGGTCTTTGTCTTTCGATCTTCCGTAGTCCCTCACAAGACGGTCTTCAGACCGAATCCGACCTTGAATGGCGTCTGAGTACGACTCAACGTCGGAACGATTTTTTCCTGCTACCAAGTCTGGAAAAGATACTCCCAGGGCTGTCGCTATCTTTTGCAAGTCGTGGAGATTGGGCTGACGAGCCCCTTTCTCGTAATTGCCTATCCGAGACTGGGATTCCCAACCGCAAGCGAAAGCAAGGGCTTGTTGGCTCATGCCCTTGGCTTTGCGGTATTGCTTAATACGTTCGCCGAGTGTGTTCATGTGCTTTTTTTACCACGCTCTGAAATTAATTATCATCACTTTGCGTGTTGAAATATCTGCGAATCGTGATTAAGATGGCTCCGGCTAATTGGAGGGCATCATGAATCTGATCGCTGAACATCGAGAGAAAGCTGGAATCAAGCAAAAGGAACTCGTTGTAGCTCTTGGATGGACTCAGGCACGTATAAGCAATTACGAAGCAGGACGTCGAATCGCAGGGCTTACGGAGTGCAGAGCCATAGTCAGAGCGCTCAATAAGTTAGGAGCGCCGTGCAGTCTTGATGACGTATTTCCTCCGGAAATGGAAGAGTCCCAAGTCGCATAGAAAAAAGGCGACCCAAGGGTCGCCCAGTTTCTCCCGATAGCATCACCACACTGCTATCGGGTCGCGATGTCAGAAGGCGAGCACACCACATGCCGCCGACTTTCATCGCGTTTCCAAGGCTCGGAAGCCTTGGTGTTGCTGCCGTTCTTACCACAGAGCTGGCAGCTGTTGCGCCAGGGGTGAACAACGGATTGTTCGCCCCGGCACGGTGCCGGTGTTGGTCTTACGAACCTAGCCGGCTTTGGGCCTCTCCAGACCACGCGGCAAATGTATCACCAACTTCTGTCGCGCGGCACTGGCAACTTTTAGGATTAATGCCATGAGCCGTATCGCTCTGAGTTCTCTGGAACGGGCGCAGCGGGAAATCCTGCCGCTCGATTTAGCGCTGTACCACGCCGCTCGCGATTACCCGGGCGGCGCTGCTGCCATCGCTGCCACGACCGGTCGTAACCCGACCACTCTGCAGCACAAGTTGTCGCCAACCCATCCGAGCCACTCCATCAACATTCAGGAATTCGGCGAGATCCTCGAACTGACCAAGGACCGCCGCATTCTCGATGCGGTGCATGCGCTGGTTGGTGACACGATCTGGCAGGAGCTGGCCGATACCTACACCAACGACATGCCCGAGACCCTGACCACGGGTATCGCCGAATACTTCCGCCAGGTCGCTGATCTGGCCGAGACCTGGGCCAAGAGCATCGGCGACGGTGTGGTGACTGATCAGGAACTGGCAGCGATTCGCCTGCAGGTGTTCCGGGGCATTCAAGGGCTGCTGGGTTTGTTCAACCGCGCCACCTACGTCAACCAGACGACGCGAGGTGCCGACCGTGGCTGACATCGCCGATTTCGCCAACGATCTGGTGCAGGAACGCATCGATCAGGCCATGGCGGCGCGCAGCGCTGCCAAAGCCGAAAGCGCTGCTCATTCCTTGCTGTTCTGTGAAGTCTGTGACGATCCGATTCCGGAAGCCCGTCGCCTGGCCTCACCGGGTTGCTCGCAGTGCATCAGCTGCCAATCCCTCTCTGAGCGGGGGATTCAGCATGCTCGATGAGGTATTGGGCCAATTCGCCGATTACGGTCTGGAGCCAGCGCAACCGCTGGTGTTCGGCAAGTTGACCCGCTGCAAGACTTCGCAGGACAAGGGCAAAGAAAAGAACGGCTGGTACGTGGTGCACGAGCAGCGCACGGAGAAGGGCGACACCCTGATCTTTGGGGCCTTCGGTGACTGGCGTTCGGGCGAGACACAGAAGATCAAGGTCAAGGCCGGTCGCATGTCCCCCGAAGAGCGTGAAGTGATGCGCGCCCGCCAGGAAGAAGCCAAACGCCGCGCCGCCGAAATCGCGAGTAACGCTGCGCGGCGGGCCGCGAAAAGGGCGCTGGGTTTGTTCGAGCGCATGCCGACCACCGGCCGCAGCGAATACCTGGACCGCAAGCAGATCGTTGGTATCAAGGTGCGTTACGCGCCGCGCACCGGTGCGGTACTGGTCCCGATGAACAATGCTCGTGATCAGATCATGGGCCTGCAGGTGATCTTCCCGAACAAGCAGGAAGACACCGGCCGCGACAAATCCTACTGGCCTTACGGCATGGCGAAGGAGGGCACCTTTCACCTGCTCGGTCCGCATCCGGTACCGGGCGAACCAGTGCTGGTCTGTGAGGGTTACGCCACCGGCGCCAGCCTGCACATGGCGACGTCGCTCGCTGTGGCGGTGGCATTCGATGCGGGCAACCTGTTGGCCGTGTGCAAGGTCATGCGCGAGCGCTTCGCCGGTTGCCCGCTGATCATCTGCCGCGATGACGACTGGAAGACCACAAAGCCCAACGGTGATGTGTGGAACCCGGGTGAGGAGAAAGCGAGCAACGCCGCCCTGATCGTCGGAGCACAGGTGGTCTCGCCGATCTTCTCGATTGAGCGTCACGACAAGTGGACCGACTTCAACGACCTGCACGTCGCCGAAGGCCTCGACGCGGTTCGCCGACAAGTGCTAGCAGTAGTCCGTCCACCGGCGGCCGGTGGTTGGAAGGATCAACTCGCTCGCAGCGAGAGCGGCGCCTTGATCGCGCACATGCAGAACGTCGAATTGATCCTGGCTAACGACGAACGCTGGGCCGGGGTGATCAGCTACTGCGCCTTCAGCTCGAAGATCGTCAAACTGCGTGCTGCACCTTATGGCGGTGGTACCGGCGAGTGGGCCGACATCGACGACGTGCGCGTGATGAAGTGGCTCGCGCAGCAGTACAACCTGCGCGTGAAGTCCTCGCACGTGATCGAGGCTGTCAGCGTCGTGGCCCACGACCATGCGTTTCATCCGGTGCGCGAGTACCTGAAAAAACTCGAATGGGATCGCGTGCCGCGCCTCGAGCGGTGGCTGACGGACGTCATGGGCGTGAAGGCAACCGACTACACGTCCAAGGTCGGAAAACGCTGGATGATTTCGGCTGTGGCGCGAGTGATGAAGCCCGGCTGCAAGGCTGACTCGGTGATGATCCTCGAAGGCGTACAAGGCGCCGGTAAGTCGACCGCGATGAGCGTGCTTGGCGGTGAGTGGTTCATGGACACGCCGTTTGCCCTTGGCGACAAGGACGGCTTCCAGGCGATTCGCGGTAAGTGGATTGTCGAGCTCGGCGAGCTGGACAGCTTCAACAAGGCCGAGAGCACCAAGGCCAAGCAGTTCTTCTCGGCGTCGACCGACACCTACCGCGAAAGCTATGGCCGTAGAACGCTGGACGTGCCACGCCAGTGTGTCTTCGTCGGTACCACCAACCAGGACGAGTACCTCAAGGACGCCACCGGCAACCGCCGCTATTGGCCGGTGGCCTGTACCAAGGTCGACGTGGCGTTGCTGCGCGAGATCCGCGACCAGCTGTGGGCCGAAGCGATGTTCTGCTTTGAGGCCGGCGACCTCTGGTGGGTAACACGAGAGGAAGCGCCGATGTTCAGCGAGGAACAGGACGAACGCTTTGTGGTGGACGAATGGGAAACGCCCATCCTGACCTGGCTCGAAGAGTCGCAGATTGGCGAGACCACCACCGGCAGTGAGGTGATGAGTCAAGCGCTCAAGCTCGATCCCGGTCATTGGGGCAAACCCGAGCAGATGCGCGTTGGTGCGATTCTGCATCGACTGGGCTGGAGACGGTTCCGTTTGGGCGCCTTTAGCAAGAGCGGCCAGCGGCCCTGGGCGTACAAGAAACCGGAGGGTTGGGGCAGGGCACCTGCGCTGGAACAACCTGAGCTCGAGGAGCCGTGCTTCGATGATTAAAGCGATCGATATGGCTCTCAAACAATGGGCGCAGGAGCTGCACAGCGATGAGGTCGCCGCCGGTTACTCAGGCGGCAACATGGTCGCGATGATGATGGAGAGCGGTGGTCAACTGGTGCGCGGCAGGCGCGGAAGCAGGGTGCCGCTGGAAGCTTCGCTGGACATTGAGCGCATCGTGAAGAAACGCCTCGATCCTGAGTTGATGTCGGTGGTCCAGGTGCATTACTTCCAGCCTGATGCGCCTTTGACTGCGCGTCTGGCTGAGAGTGGCTGCACACGCAACCTCTACTACCAGCGCTTGCATGACGCTCACATCGTGGTTGAGCACTTCCTCTTGGGGGAGGCGGCTTGATCGTGGGCATTACTCTGGCTCACGCCGTCCCACTGGCCTGCCTCCGTCCCACTGCTTTTTGCGGTGGTGGGACGGGCGCAGGCCCCGTCGTTGTTGGGCTGTCCCACCGTCCCACCTTTTTCATGCCTCCCGCCCGTGTATGCGTAGCGGGCATCAATGCGCGTGTTCACGCGCACGCGTTTTTTTAAATATTCTCTATACACGAGAAAAGAGAGATAAAAGTAGGACGGTGGGGCAAAGCCCCAATCTACGGGTCTTTCAGACGTCCCACCTTGTTTTAGAGAGGTGGGACGCATGGGACGCCAGAAAAGCAAAAGACAGCCGGGATAGATATTCACCGACATTCGCCAGCCGTTCACCGAGCGTCACCCACACATTCACCGGATGGCATTAAAACGGTCTTGCTGCCACCAGAATCGACCTGTAAAAAGGGGCCATCTTCGATGGGTGCGACCGCAAAGCGCGGCAGGCCACCCACCACTTGACCCGGCCATTGCGCCGGGTCTTTTTGTTTAAGGGGCAGGGCAATGACGAACGAGCAACAGGCACTGGCAGAGATGCCAATCTGGATGGTGATTGCCCTGTCATTGGTTGGAGGCGTGTCCGGCGAGATGTGGCGTGCTGACAAGGATGGGGCGCGAGGCTGGGCGTTACTGCGGCGCCTCGCACTTCGGTCCGGCGCCTGCATCGTTTGCGGCGTGTCAGCGATGATGTTGCTGTTCGGTGCGGGCCTGTCGATCTGGACAGCGGGCGCGCTCGGTTGCCTGACCGCGATGGCCGGCGCCGATGTCGCAATCGGCTTGTACGAACGCTGGGTTGCTAAGCGGCTGGACCTGAGCGAGGCCGAGCCGAAGGCATGAGCCGGGCAGGCCGGGTGAGGCGCCGATTTTTCCGGGTCCTCCCTGAGGGCCGCCCCCTACACGGGTTATCGAACTCGCGGAATCTCTCTAGCTGAAACCTTCGCAGGGATGTCCGTCTTTCCAAGGGAATGGGGGCAGGGCATGGCACTCGGATGCCGGCTCGACCGACCGGACTGGGCACAAAACCGCCGGGGACCCTGGGGACTTTCAAAGGACACGGGGTCGGAAACCCGCGGGATCGTGTTAGTGGGAGACCCGCCAGCTTACTGAAATTTCAATCCACTGAAATCTTGAAAGGATTCATTGAAAAGCCGCTGAAAAGGAGGGCTTATGAGCACAGCTACGTACCTGTCGAAGAGCGCCTTTGCTGCGCACATCGGACGGTCGCCGAGTTACATCACCTGGCTGAAGGAAAACGGTCGACTGGTCCTGTCTCCCAATGGCAAGCAGGTCGACGTTCTGGCCACCGAAGCATTGATCCGCGATACCGCTGACCCGAGCAAGGCTTCCGTCGCTGCTCGCCACCAACAGGAGCGGCTTCAACGTGATGTGTACAGCCACGTCGCTGCAAAATCCGAGTCGACTAACATGGCTGCGCCCCCGCCCGTTGATCTCGCGCAAGGGCAGTCCCCGGACTTTCAGAAAGCGCGTGCACATCGCGAGCACTACTTGGCGCGGATGGCTGAGATGGAGTTTCGCAAGGCGCAGGGGGAGCTGGTGGAAATCAGCTTTGTGCAGAAAGCCGCTTTTGAAACGGCGCGATCGCTTAATCATTCGCTAATGAGCCTGTCGCCGCAATTGGCGCCAAAACTCGCCGCGCTGTCGGATCCGTGGGAGGTGGAGAGGCAGCTAACGGCTGCGCTGCGCCAACGACTTAACGAAGCGGCACAAGTGTCAAGCGATGACTTTGGATTTGCGTTGAGCGAGTGCTAAGGATATCCGCTGATAGGCATTTTTCTGCTCGCATCGGAATTGATTGGCGCCTGCTTCCAGTCAGTATTAGCCGTCGGCGTAAAGTGTTATCACGCGCCTACCAATGCAGCAGGCGAGTGTAATTTTGAATCTACCACCGCATGCGTAGTCACCCATTTTAAGATCTGGATATGCAGGTGCTTGTCAGAAGGTTATCGCTCTACTGCGACGCACTTGATCTCCACGAGAAGGCCAGGTCGAGCTAATTCACTGACACCAATGCAGGTCCATGCACAAGTGCTTCTCGGAAAGACTTTATCCTTTACGCGTCTGAAAATTGGCATGTGACGGTGCATGTTGACGTGGTAAGTTGTCATTTCTACGACATCTTCAAATTTACAGCCACCTGCCTCCAAGACGATCCGGAGATTGTCCCATGCAGCTAAAAACTGCTGCTCAGGTTCTTCAATGACGGATAATTCCGGCGTCCTGCCTACCTGACCCGCGCAGTAGAGAGTTTTTCCTACCTTTACTGCTGGTGCATAACCCGCGCGCTCGTAGATCAATCTCATGCCATCTGGAACAATGATCTGACGGTCAGTCATGATTGCGGAGCCCCAAGTTAGAACGGTTACGAAAGCTAACTCAGGGGCCAGAGCCGCGTCCACTCAGTTCACTTCTCATCTATTAATCAACCCTACAGGTGCTTTTAGCCGCTGCTGAGTCTTTTTGAACTCATTACCTAATGTGGCTACCTCGATCGATGCAAAAGGCGCGAGCCGGTAGCGTTACTGATCAGAAGCATTTCGATGGTTGGTTCGCTGCTAGGCTGGCTCGTCAGTTCGTGTCGTCATCACCTTGAAATATATCTGCGTAAAGTCGCGCGACTGTAGGGGTAAGGTTATGACCGGCAGGAATGAGAAAGTCGGCGTGTGGTGCGAGCCGTTTTACGTAGATGACTTCGTAAACCCTGCGCACGATTCCAGGTGCTGTTTCTTCCCGGTCCAAGCCAGGCATTATCCCTACCGCTTTGTAACCGGCTTGCTCCAGTGCTTGTTGCATATACGGCGTGCGGGTTGTTGCCATGCCATAGATCAGCCCCGCGCCCATGAACGTGCCGATTTTTTCTCCCAGGTCCTGGGCCGCAACGGCCAGTCTGGCTTGTCTGTGCGGTTTGGCTACCGCGCCGACCCGCCCGAAAATAACGTCAGCACCGTCAATTTTTTCCCACGTGGCGATAGCGACAATCTCATCGTTCTGGCGGACGACGGTAGCGAATATGCCTCGATCCGGATCGTCTTCGAGCACCACGTTGTCTGCGTAGAACTGCTGGTCCAGAAACGGGCTTGCCAACCCCACCGAAATGGAGGGAAACCATGTCCGGAAAAAATCTGTCGCGACATTGATCTCCTCACGTTTCAGGTAATCCCAACTGTAGCCATAGGGTAAATCGGTGAAGCTGCGAATTTGCTCGATCGTTGGCCATTTCATGCGGTTCTGCTCGTTTGTCTGATTGCTTCGATAAGTGGCGCCGGGGTCAGGCCCGAGGGTCAGGGTTATTGGCGGGTGCCGGGGCATGCCTGGCGGCGATCTGCCTGTGGCGCTCGACCACTTCGCCAATGACCAACTGCATCAGCCTCTGCACGATGGCCGTATCCAGCTCGGCCTCCTGAGCAAGTGCTGCCAGACGCTGGTATTGCTGCTGCTCTCTGGCCTCGTCTACCGCAGGCAACTGATATCGGGCCTTGAGCAATCCGACCTCATCGGTACAGCGAAACCGTTCCGCGAGCAGGTGGATGAGGGCGGCGTCGATATTGTCGATGGTTTTCCTGAATGTTGAGAGTTGACGCGCGATGTCGGAGTTTTCCATGAATGACCTCGTGACAGGTGTTCGAAAGAGCTTCTCAATGATTCGTCTGCTGAGCAAAAACCGACCAGTCCTTGTCGCCATCTCCCCTGGCTACCGCCGACGTCATTTTCAATCGCACGGCATCCGCCGCTGGCAACTCCAGCCCCTTGAGACGACCCGCATCGATCGCCAGATTCATATCCTTGAGGCCAAGCGACAGTTTGAATCCCGGTTCAAAATTGCTGCTGACGATGTTCTGCCCATAACGTTGATAACTGGGGCAGGCGAACAGGGTCTGGGTCATGAGCTTGATGAAAATCGAAGGGCTCAGTCCGTGGCGTTGAACGAGTCCGCTGGCTTCGCCCAGCGACTGGATGGCTTGGGTGATCATCATGTTGCCGGCGATTTTCGCGATACAGGCCTGTTCAGGTTGGTCGCCCAGATACCAGGTTTTTTTCCCGAGCAGGTCGAACAGCGGTTGGACGGTCGAGACAGCGGCCTGCGATCCGGCCGCCAGGATATTCAACTCGCCCTTGGCCGCCACGGCGGGCACGCCGAAGACCGGCGCCGCGATCAATGGCATGCCGACGGCTTCATGTTCGCGCTGCAACTCCAACATCAGCGAAGGCGACAAGGTCGACATCACGACATGCACGCAAGCTTTGTCTGCAGTTTCCAGAACAGCGCTGGAGAGCAGCACTTGCCTGACGGCGGCATCATCGGCCAGAAGAGTGATGACTACCTCTTGCTGGAACGCCGAGGCCGGCGTTTCGATAACGCTGATGCCTTCGAGATCCTTGATCGCCGCCTGACTGCGGTTCCATGCCGAGACGTGATGGCCAGCGCGGACGAGCAGTGGAATGATGGCTCTGCCCATGCATCCCACTCCGATAAAACCAATCTTCATTTGCAGTCTCCGGTTGGTATTCGACGACGGTGAATGCAGACAAGTATGTCGGGCACGGGATTGCTACGGCACTGCCATTGCTGCACTCTCACTGTTCATTTTTGTACGGGGGCGGAGCATGGACTGGAGTGATGTGCGGGTCTTTCTCGCGATTGCCCGCAGCGGGTCATTAGGGGCTGCCGCCAAGCTGTTGGGGGTCAGCCATCCGACCGTGGGGCGGCGCTTGCAGGTGCTGGAACAGTTCAGTGGCCAACCCGTTTTCCTGCGTACCAACCAAGGTCTCGTGTTGACCGACAGCGGCGAGAAGCTCCTCAGCCTCGCGCAGGAAATGGAGCAAAGTGCGTTGGCCATCGAAAGGCGCCTCGCGGGGGACAGCGCACAGCCCGAAGGTGTGCTGCGCATTTCCTGCGCTGACTGGTTCGCCTGTTATGTGCTGGCCCCGGTGCTGAGTGAACTGGGCCGGCGTTATCCATTGATCGTGCCCGAGGTCATTGCCGGGCATCGATTGTTTGATCTGGCTCGCCGCGACGCCGACATCGCGTTTCGAATCGTTCCGTTCACCGAACCCGATATCGTGCACCGCAAGCTGATCTCCCTGACTTACGGGTTATACGCAGCCGTTGGATCTGCTGACCCTGAGCCACAGGGCGCCGGGCTGGGTCTGATCACCATGAGTGTTGCCCAGTCTCATTATCCCGATGTGCAGTGGCTGCAGCAGCGTTACCCTCTGGCGCGTACCGTGTTTACCAGTAGCAGCCGCACAGTCCAGGCGCAAATGTGTGCGCAGGGGCAGGGCGTCGCGGTATTGCCCCGCGCTTTGGGCGACCAGTTGACGGCGCTGCGTCTGATCGATTCAGATGAACCGCCACCAGGCCGCGACATTTGGATGGGCTACCACCAGGACATGCGCCAGATGGACAGTCTGCGCGCGCTTGCCGACCTGGCCTCCGTCATGATTGGCACTCAGGCAGGCGGTTGATTCACTCTGCCGGCTGCATGGCCGCCGTTTGCAGCTCTGCAGCAGATTGGCGCGCCAGACTCAGACTCAGTCCTGCGCCTACCACCAGACACGCAGCGATGCACAGTATGGCGACGGTGAAGGCGTGGGTGATGGCCGCCGCGTCCGTGTCCTTCCCCAGAAGCGTGTAAAAAATGCCACCGATGATCGCTACGCTCAGTGCCGTGCTGATTTGCAGTGTGGAACTGGTGATGCCCGCAATCATGCCGGAATACGCCGGTGCCACGCGTCCAGTGATCATGCGCATCAATGTCGGAAGGGCCAGTCCTTGTCCGAAACCGATCAGAAAGAGAATCACGGCAAGGGACAGCGCAGAGGGCGTGACGGCGGTTGGCGTGTGCGCCACGAGCCAGGCCAATAGCACGAACCCCAGCACTTCGAGTGCCATTCCGAAGGGATTCACATAAGACCCCAGCAAACGCCGGAATAGATGGGTGGCGAGCGGCCCCAGCAAGAAACCAGCGCCGAATGGCAGAAAGACCAGACCTGCACTGAGCGGGCTCGTATGCAGCGCTCCCTGTAAATAGATGGAAAACAGCAGGAAGAACACGCCGATCGCGTAAAAAGTCAGCGCCACCAGCAATGCCCGGCCCAGCCCGGGCGCACGCAGTGCAGCAGGGTTCAGCAACGGCGCGCCTTGCGCTTGATACAAGCGGGCTTCGTAGCGCCAGAACAGCCAGGCCAGCAGTGGCACCGCCGCCAGCGACAGCCAGGCCCACCACGGCCAGCCCGCTTCACGTCCCTCGATCAGTGGAACGATCAGCGCCGCAAGCGTCACCATCGACAACAGCGTTCCACCCAGATCCAGCTTGCTGGTCTGGGGTGCGCGGGTTTCCTTGACCACGGGGATGGCGATCAGAATGACCAGCAACGCAATCGGTAGATTCACCAGAAATATCGACCGCCAGCCCAGGTTCATCAGGTTGAGCGAGATCAGAATCCCGCCAAGTGCCTGGCCGACTACCGACGCCAAACCAAACACCGCACCGTACAGGCTCAACGCCAAGGGTTTTTCCGACTCAGGGAATATCGCCTGCACTGAAGCGAGTGCCTGCGGCGCCATGACAGCGGCCGTCACGCCTTGCAGCGAGCGTCCGGCGATCAACACCCAGGGTGACTCGGCGACACCGCAGATCAGTGAGGCGACGGCAAAGCCAATCAGGCCAACGAAGAACATTCTCATGCGGCCAAAGATGTCGCCAAGCCTTCCGCCGGTGATCAGTGTCACGGCATACAGCGCCGCGTAAGAAGAGATGATCAACTGTTCGGCAGAGGAGGCCGTGCCCAGCGATTGCTGAATCGAAGGCAGCGCTACGTTCACGATGAAGAAATCCAGCGGCGGCAAGAATGCACCGACCAACAGGATGGCGAACATCAGCCAGCGCCGCTGTTCCGGAAGGGCTACTATTTTCTCAGGCATAAGGTCTCCTTTCTGAAACCCTTCGGCTCCAGAATATTTTCGATTGCGAGTCATGCTTTGAATAAGCTGACTTCAATCTAAACGATCAAACCCTGGCTGACGCCTCACATAAATGAACGGCCAATGTTCATTTATGGCAGTGCCGCTGCGCCCCTGCCTCCTCGCAAAATGGCCGCACTGTGGTTCCAGTCGAGCCACACAACCGAAATCGAGGAGTCAGTTATGTCAGGTAAATTCGCTGATCAGGTCGCAGTCGTCACCGGCGCGTCCACCGGGATCGGATTTGCGATTGCACAGGGTTTGATTGCCGAGGGCGCCAGGCGCGTTTACATCACCGGGCGTTCTGCAGCCACGCTGGAGGCTGCGGTGGCCAAGCTTGGCGACAGGGCGGTCGCGGTCATTTCCGATGTCGCGCGCCAGGTTGATCTGGACGAGCTCAAGGCGACGATTGAGGCGCACGGCGATCAACTGGACTCAGTGTTTGCCAATGCGGGTATTTGTGAAAAGAACCCGCTGGGCGAGACCACCGAGGCCGTCTATTTCAACATGTTCGACATCAACGTAAAGGGAGTCTTTTTTACTGTACAGACGTTGATGCCATTGTTGAAAAATGGCGCTTCGATCGTGCTGACGGCCTCTATCTGTTCCAGCAATGGCATGGAAGGACTGAGCCTCTACAACGCCTCCAAAGCCGCGGTACGTTCCTTTGCCAGGACGTGGGCCAACGAACTCAAAGGTCGCAAGATCAGAGCGAATGTCCTGAGCCCTGGCTTCACCCGCACACCGCTGATGGATAACGGCTTGAAGATGAGCGAAACCGACGTCGCCGCGCTGCGTCAGCACGTCGAGCAGATCACGCCATTGGGGTACATGGCCGAGCCTGAGGAAATCGCCTCGTCGGCGCTGTTTCTTGCGTCTGCCGATGCGAAATATGTCAACGGTGTGGAGTTGATGGTCGACGGCGGCCTGTCGCAGATCTGACCACGTGCTCAACCTAGCGCAGCCCTCGCGCAGGGCTGCCTTCCTCGCTTATGCGCAGCCCCTGCAGGAAACCTCATCATGAACAATGAACAACTGACAGCCCGACTGGACGCCCTGGAAAGTCGCGCCGCCATCGAGTCGCTGATCAGCGCCTACGCCAATGCTTTCGACCGCATCGACGCCTCGCTTCTTAGCTCAATCTGGCACGAAGAGTCGACACTGGATCTACCGGGTTTTGGCCAGGCTGGAAACCGTGACGAAATCCTGGCGATGGCGCAAAACAGCTGGCGCCAGATGCCCCATATGCACCACTGGATGGCCAACCCGCTGATTGAAATCGAGGGTGACAGCGCAGTGGGCACGGTAGCTGCGGATTGCCTGTTTCATGACATTGAAAAAGGCCCGGTGCAAGTCAGCGGTCTTTACCACGACAGGTTTGAACGTCGGGACGGAAAGTGGGCGTTCCTGTCACGTCGTTTTGAAATGCATTTCCTGACGCCGTTAAAAGATTGGGTACCCGCAGCGGGCGAAGAACAGTTTGCACCGTTCGAGCAGCTCAAGGGAACGACAGCGAAAAACGAATAGTCCCGGCCCTTGGCTGTTCGACACCCACGTGGCCGTCATGCAGTTGCATGATGGCCACGACAATGGCGAGGCCAAGCCCGTAGGAGTCGGAATTCTGGTGCCGAGACGCATCGCCACGGTAAAAGCGGTCGAAGAGTTTGCCCAGGGTTTCGTCGCCCAGCACCGGCCCTTGGTTCTCCACCTCAATCCGGGCACCTCCGTGGGTTTCCAATACCCGTATCAGAATCTCGGTGCCCTCGTAAGCGTAGCGAACAGCGTTCGCCACCAGGTTGCTCAACGCTCTGCGCAGCAGCAAGGGGTCAGCGAGCACGATACCATCGCCCGTTATTTGGAAGCTCATTCGCCGCTCTTCAGCCAAACCCTCAAAATACTCAGCGATGCGCTGTGATTCGTCATGCAGCGACAGTTGCTGGCGCTCCACTACGGCTTGCGCTTCATCGGCGCGCGCCAGAAATAGAATGCTTTCGACGATGCGCGAGATCCGTTCGAGTTCTTCAAGGTTCGAAGCGATCAGCGCCTGATATTCGTCCTCGCTACGGCGTTGGCGAAGGGCAACCTGACAATGTCCCATCAACGACCCGACCGGCGTGCGGATTTCATGGGCAAGGTCGGCGGAAAATTGCGTCAGTCGCTGATAACCCTGAGCAAGACGATCAAGCATCGCGTTATAGGCGTCACTCAGCTGTTGCAATTCAACCGGCGTATCGGCGCTGTCCATACGGCTGTGCAGACGCTCAGGCGTTATGGCTGCGGCATGGGCGGCCATTTTGCGCAGCGGACGCAGCCCGCGACGCAATAACAGATAACCCAGCAACGCGGTTGCCAGAAAGGCAAGGGCCACGGCCAGGTAGATGCGCTCGCGATACGCTGCAAGCATCGCCATTTCCTTGCCCATAAGGTGGGCGGCCGTCAATCGGACTACACGGCCACCCGACGTCGTGACTACGGAGGCGGCGCGCAGCCTTGTTCCCGAGTCGGTCACGCCGCTGCGCAGATCACTGACGCTCAGCTTTGTGTCCTGGCCGATCACCGGCAGTTCAGGCAACGTGACGTTGAGTGGATTGACCTGGATGACCGGTGGCTGCCCCGGCTCTTCAATGATGAAGATGTCGTCTTCGCTGTCGAGCATGTTCTTGAAAATCTGCGGGCTGTCGCGCAGCTTTTCGATGGCGAGTTCGTAATGCAGGAGCTTGCGAAAATGCTCCAGACGGCCCATCACCGCGTGATCGCTGTAGACCAATACCGAGGCCTTCATCGTCTGATACAGATAGAAGCCCGCGCCGGCCACGGCCAGCATCGCGACCATGGCAAACGCCACGGTCGATCGCAGCGTCAGCGAGGGTTGGCGTCGGGACCGCATGGCCTCACCTCGCAGACATAGCCGATACCGCGAATGGTATGGATCAGCTTGATCGGGTAGGGCTGGTCGACCTTGTTGCGCAGGCGCTTGACAGCGACGTCCACCACGTTGGTATCGCTGTCGAAATTCATGTCCCAGACTTCCGAAGCGATTTGTGTCCTGGACAACACATCGCCGGCTCGACGGAGAAACAGATGGAGCAGGGCGAACTCCTTGTTGGTCAGCACGATCACCTGTTGTTGGCGGGTCACGCGGCGCCGGACCAGATCCAGTTCGAGATCGGCAAGGTGGAAATGGTCGGCTTCGCGCACGACACCGCGGCGCAGAATAGTGCGGATGCGCAACAGCAGTTCGGTAAACGAAAAAGGTTTGATCAGGTAATCATCGGCGCCCAGTTCCAGACCGCGAATGCGGTCTTGCAACTGGTCGCGCGCGGTAAGGAACAGCACGGGTACGTCTTGTCTGGCGCGCAACAGCTCGATGATCTGAAACCCGTCAATCCCGGGCAACATCACGTCCAGCACGATCAGGTCATAGGTCGTATGCAAGGCCATGTGCAGGCCGTCAGCGCCATGCTGGGTCCAGTCGACGTTGTAACCGGACTCACCGAGCCCCTTTTTCAGGTACTCACCTGTTTTGGTGTCATCTTCGATCAGCAGGATATGCATCGTCAGGCGCGCTCGGGTTTCTTCATGACGGGGTTAAGTCCGCGACATCGGTATCTCGGCTGTGCAGTGTAACGGGATGAGCGGGCGCAGTCGGTTACATTTCTGTCATACATGGTCAGGGTTGGCGAATGACAAAAATGTCATTCGACGGTCATCGTGACGTCCCGGTCTGCGGTCGAGGATGGCGACACATCAACCCATGAGGAATCGTCGCCATGCAACTCAAAAACGCCCTGTCTACCACGTTCGGTTTGGTGATGCTCAGCGCTGCCGTCATTGCCACCGCCGCCGACATGCCGGTCATCAAACCACTGCGCGGTACGGTGGAAAGCGTCAGCAACAACACGCTGACCTTCACTGTCCGCTCTGGCGCCCAGCAGACGATCGGACTGACTGACAAGACCGGTATCAGCCGGGTATCGAAGGCCAATATCGACTCGATCAAATCCGACAGCTTCATCGGCTCGGCGGCCATCCCGCAGGCCAACGGAACCTTGAAGGCGCTTGAGGTCACGGTATTCGACGCCAGGCTCAAGGGCAGCGGCGAAGGTCATTACGGTTGGCAGAACGCAGACGGCAGCACTGGCACCATGACCAACGGCACCGTTGGCAAACTGTCCAAAACCGACGGCCGCACGTTGACCGTCAACTACCAGGGCGGCGAGAAACAAATCGTCGTGCCGGATGACGTGCCTATCGCCTACGTCGAGCCAGGCAAAGCCGATGAGCTGGTCAAAGGAACGAAAATCGTCGTGTTCCCCGCTGCAGATGGCACCGCACGCGGCATTGCAGTCGGCAAGGATGGCTTCCAGCCACCGATGTAATCATCTGAGAAAGCTTGAGCGTTGCCGTCTGGCAACGCTCCGCTACACGGAAGGCTTGCAAGGGGAACCACGTGAGACAGAAGAAACTGCATCCCTGGCCGGTTCGCCTCACCCATTGGCTCAATGCGGCCTGCATGGTCTGCATGTTCATGAGCGGTTGGGCTATCTACAACGCCTCGCCACTGTTCAGTTTCAGGTTTCCGGTGTCATTGACCGTGGGCGGTTGGCTGGGCGGGGCACTTGCCTGGCATTTTGCGTTCATGTGGCTGCTGCTGATCAACGGCGCAATCTATGTGCTGTACGGGTTGGCCAGTCGTCATTTCAAACGTGAGCTGCTGCCCATCGGCATTGCCGCATTGAAGCATGATCTGACCGATGCCTTGCGCTTTCGGCTGGTGCATGAAAAGGGTGTCTATAACGCAGTACAGCGCCTGATGTACTGGATCGTGCTGGCGGCAGGTGTACTGATCGTGATCTCGGGTGTAGCGATCTGGAAACCGGTTCAACTTCAAGAGCTGGTCGCGTTACTGGGCAGCTATGACGTTGCTCGTTACGTACATTTTGCGGCCATGGCGATGATTGCAGCGTTTGTAGTGATTCACCTGGTCTTGGTGATTCTGGTACCAAAAACCCTGGTGCCAATGATCACGGGTGGAGTGCGGACGCCTAATAACGAGAAAAATGGGTCATGACTGAATTTAAAATAACAACGCGTCAGCGCGTCAGGATTGAACCTGCGCAACAGCTTGAACTGGAAAACATTCAGCGCCGGCATTTTCTTCGGGCCGGCCTGACGGTTGGCGCGATGTCGATGCTGACCGGTTGCAACCTGCAGGAAGGCGATCAGGTCGACAAAGTGCTTTGGGCCATGTCGCGTTGGAACGACCGGGTCCAGGCGTGGCTGTTCAGTGGACGGAAACTGGCGCCGACCTTCGCCCGCGCGCAGATCACCAAGCCGTTTCCGTTCAACGCTTTCTATGGTCAGGACGATATCCCTGAAGTAGACCTGACCAGTTACTCGCTCGCCGTCTCCGGCCGGATCAGGGACAAGGCGCCGTGGACACTCGAAAGCTTGCGCAAGCTGCCGCAACGCAGCGATATCACTCGGCTGATCTGTGTTGAGGGCTGGAGCGCGATCGGTCAATGGGGAGGTGTACCGCTGAAAACCTTCCTGGAACACATCGGCGCCGACACCACAGCGAAATTTGTCGGTTTCAAATGTGCCGATCGTTACTACTCCAGTCTGGACATGCCGACTGCCTTGCACCCGCAGACGCTGTTGGCACTGGATTACGCTGACGTGGCGCTGCCGCCCGAGTACGGCTATCCGCTGAGGGTTCGGGTCCCCACCAAACTGGGATTCAAAAACCCCAAGCATGTTGTCGAGATTTTCGTCAGCAACGACAACCCGGGCGGGTATTGGGAAGACCAGGGCTACAACTGGTTCAGCGGGATCTGATGAAGCAAAGAACGGAACTGTCACGCCAGGAACACTGGCGAGATTCATGACACCAAGCGTGATATGAGGCATGCCGATGACCGGTATTTCTGCAGTACCGCCAGCACCATCCGACTGGCCAACATCAGAACCCAGGATGCGGGCAACGAGTGATGGAGCAGATTTCCAATCTCTCTTGCAGGCTCAGTCCAGGCCACCTTTACAACAGTCAGATAAAGCTCGCACTCGGATGCTCTTTGATAATCTTGCCGCATGTACCTTCAATGGCGAAAAAAGGGCTATCTGCTCTGATGTTATCGGCACAGGGGGACTGAATGCGTTCGCCATTGCAGTGGCTCTTTCGCCGCTAACCGTCACCTGGGTACCGACCGAGATTGTTCGAGCGCCACTGCGTTCGCCTGGGATACGGACTTTTCGCCGTCGCAATCCCTCTTCAGCCGAGAGCTCCTTCCTCAACCGGTCAAGCTCGGAGGATAGGGGTTATGATTAGACGTGTCTCGAGAGCTTGCTCGCCGTAGGCCAGTATTATTAAGGGAGAAGCACATACCGCCAATTCTCACCTGTAGCGTTGAATGGTCTTTCGTTCGCCTAAAATAGAAAGCCCGATGGCTTCTCTATCGTGGGTGGTGTTATGAGGCAGCGTCGACTTACAGCCTATTTTTCTACCCCGCTGTCATCCCCCGTTTATTCTGAGCATCAGAGAGTTATAGCCCTCCATCAGGGCTACTTTTGGCCGAAGGTAGTCGTTCGTGAACGGCTGCTTTCGGCCAAAAGCAGACGCTCGCACTCGACCGTTAACGGCCACTAGCGGGCGATGATTGTGTGTTTACCGTAATGCGACCGAGGCGCCGTTCCCATGCGTCGCCTCCTAGGGTTAAGCCTCCAGGTACGACTTAGCTCCGCTATCCAGCTCATCAAGTCACAGCGCAGGCGATTGATTGTTCTGTTTCCAAGCCCGCGGAGTTACACCTTCGGTTCGCACGAATGTTCGACAGAAGTGTGACTGGTCAGAGAAGCCACACTCCAGTGCAATGTCCGCAATTAGCAATCTCGACGTCTGAAGTAGCTGCTTGCCCCTCAAAATCCGCTGCTCTCGCATCCATTCTTTGGGTGAGACGAGAGTGCTTCTTTTAAACTGACGGGTGAAATGGCTGCGCGATAGCGCACACGCTTGTGAGATAGCTGCCACGGAGATACCTGCGTCCAAGTTATCGAGCATCACCTGCTTGGCGCGCTGGATCTGCCAAGGTTTCAAATGTCCGGTTTGTTTAGTCAAATCCTTAAGTGAGGACGCGCATGTTTCCTTTTTCATCCTGATTCCTTTTTCCCAGTAGCCGGTTGATTAGCTCAATCCAGCGGTCAGTCGATTGGGAAAAATTTAACGGAAGTCGCGTCGAGATGGGGGCGCATTTTTGCGCTGCTGGAGGCGCAAAATTGCGCATTTTCAATAGTGTTTCCAGTGCTAGCCTCTGCTTCCCGACAACTCGAATCGACGTCATTCGATCCGTCATCTGCAAGGAGAAAGCAATGGCTGCTTCACAACCGCACGGCAAAAACACCGCTTACTGGGGAGTCTCATGGGAGGAGGGCTACGGCTACCCCCAGGCCAGAAAAGTTAGAAACGAGATCTATATCTCGGGTCAGTTCAACCACGATGAGGCGGGTAATCTCGTTGCTCCCGCGCCCCTGAATAGCGAGGGCAAACCGAGCGATTTCTCATCGATAGGAGAGCAGATGCGCGTCTCCTACGACAACATCGCCAAGTTGCTCGCGCTCTATGGAGCAACCCTTAATGATGTCGTCGAAGAAACGCTCTACGTCTTGGATATGGACGCGGCATTCGCCGTGGTAGGTGATGTGCGCAAAGCCGCATATCGCACTGAGCGGCCCCAGTGCGCGAGCAATATCATCGGTGTATCCAGGTTGGCTCAACGTTCACAGCTGATTGAAATTGTCTGCAAGGCTGTCATCGGATCTAGCGCCGACTAAGAGACGCTCCCGGTTTCGCCCTGCGCAACCGGGAGATTCAGCTGCCCTTCGATCAAAGGCTTTTGATGCGCTACGGCTGCTGCACAAAAAGTCATGAATGCTTTGACTCTCCATGACTTTCGAATGTCCTGATGCGTAAGCAGCCAGAGCTCGTCCTGTAGCTCGCGCACAACTGGCCCTACGCGTGTTAACCCAGGCGTAATGTCACCCAGCATGCACGGAAGAAACCCATAACCAAGTCCTGCCGCAATGGCGACGCTCGCGGCCGCGACTGAGTCCGTACGATAAGAAATACAGTCGGCGCTGACTCTGTCTTCGACGTAGCTTTTGGCCTTCAGTCCACATAATCCTGCGGAATAGGACACCCACGGTTGGCCTTCTGCGAACGGGGCACTAGTCGCTTGTTTTATGCTGCCATAAGGCGCCCATGCGATCGAAGCGAGCTTGCGCCCGACTAGACTTTCGGCAGGTTTTTTGGTCGCTCTCACCGCTACGTCAGATTCATCGCGAGCCAGACTTAACGTCTCGTTGCCAACCAGAACCTCGATGGCAATTCCTTCATTAAGTGCCTTGAAGTCGGCGATGATCGGCGTGAGAAAATACAGCAGCAGCGAGTCGCTGGTAGTGATCCTAAGCTTTCCAAGCAGCCCTTGACCTGCCCGAGAAACCCGACGTGTAACGCTGACGATATCAAGCTCGACGCGTTCGGCGAGCGCTCTTAATTCAATACCTTCGGGCGTCAGCATGTACCCAGAGCGGCGGTGGTCAAATAAAGCGACCCCAAGTGTCTTTTCCACTTGAGCCACACGACGCGATACGGTGGATACATTAATCCCCAACCTCTTTGCAGTCGTTGCTCTATTACCGCATTCGCTTAGCGTTTTGATGATTCGCAAGTCGTCCCAAGAAAGCTGACTTACAGCATCGCTTAAATTCTGGGTGACGCCGATTGGTACGGGCGGATTGATTGAAGCTTTTTTTGATGTTGGTTTCACGCCAAGCATCCCAAACTAAGGTTGCTCATCATACGAAATGGCTGGAGGCGAACCAAGGAGTCAAGTGCACAAGCGGACTCGACCCGAGCAACCGGCCAGGATGTTCGGGTTAGATAGGGTGGCGTCAGTCGTTCGGGCGAGTATTAAGCCTTTACCATTTCCCCTGACCAACTTAGTCGTGCAGCTTTAATCACTTCATTCTAATCAGTCGAACGTCCGCTTTTGGCCGGAAGCAGACGCTTATGAATGACCGCTTTCGGCCAAAAGCGGACATAAATGAGGCATGCATATAGCAAAGGTGGTCACCGCTGCGGGCTTGCCCATGTGGGTCTTTCGTTCAAGGCGTGCTGGGCGTGTCGGCACCGGCCAGCTGAGGATTCATAGATACAAGGTGGGCAACCATGGGGGGAATGTACTTAATCAAGGGCCCGAGTTGATCACGTCAATTAGAGGTAAAGTTAGCGCAGAAAATAGAGGCCGAGAGCACGATCCGCACCGGATAGGTGTCTCCTCGACCTCAATGCGTTTCTAACGCCTACCGCAAGGTATACCCCCCATCTACCACAACATCTTGGCCGTAAATGCCACGTGCTCGCTCTGATAGAAGGAACAGAATCACATCTGCCACCGCTTCCGGCTCAAGGAACTTACCCTCTAGTAAGCGCTGGTTGACCGTTTCCGCGACTGAGGACAACGTCGCATTATCCAACCCTAATGATCGCCAGATCGGCGTAGCTGTTGGCCCTGGCGATACGACGTTCACTCTAACTCCGGCCTCAGCCTGTTCGACGGCTAAGGTTCGAGCATGCGCTGTCAGTGCTGTTTTCGACGCAATGTAGCCAGCCAAGCCTGGGAAGGCCAAAGCGGAAAGAAAAGTCCCCACAAATACAACCGAAGCGGGTCTCGCCAATTGGGCTCGCAAAGCTGAAAGCGTGTTAAGCGCACCTGCTCCGTTGATGGCCCAATTTCGCTCGAATCCCTCACTCGCCAAGCTGTCTTCAAATACAGCGACTCCTGCATTCGGTACTAGAAAATCTACAGGCCCGATTCTGGAGACGCAGTGTGCAAGCTTCTCAAGATCCGAACTTACCGTAACATCGCCACTGACAATATGGAGGCGATCACCATAAACGTCTTTGAGTGCAGCCAGGCCGCCCCGGCCACGGGACATCGCCACTACCGTCGCTTCATAGCTTAGTAATCGTTGAACGACTGCCAGTCCGATGCCTGAACTTGCTCCGGTTACCACAGCGACACGATTGTCGAACTCACTTTTCATGTTTCAGCTCCTTGGGTATTAAACCATTTACCCATCACTGACACATTTCATGCCAACCTCAAACGTCATGAAAATCAGGGTGCTGAAGCTATACCGAGTCAATTTGACCATTATTCGTTTTTGTCGAAATGACGACAAATAGGTTTTTTTGACACGCACCAATGGCTGTGTTCTCAAGTGCGTTATAGGACTGAAAATCCGGTCGCATCGAATTTCTTTGAGAGGAAAATGCCACTCCACTCTTCGTAAACACGCCCGAGTTGCTCTGCGAACTGCGGATTGACCGCCCACCGCCCCACTCTCTTGCGATCTGTTTCGGCGTTGTCGACCGGCGAGAGGAATCAGTCTTCACAAAGGCGCTGCACCTGTTATCCACCCCAGAACTATCGCGCATCGCAACTCAGTTGCCGCTTACTGTGCCAGTTTATACACCGGCTTTGGGTGGCCTTCCGCCGGGTTCACGGACAACCGGCTTGGCAACATCGGCGAACGGCGAACGGCAAATCGCGAATCAGAACTGTATGGCTTAGTTGAAAGGTCTTTTCTTGGCCCTGTCTGGCTAGACCACGCGTGGCTACTGTGGGCTCCAACAACCCTAAACCCGCTGCGAGTGACCGCCATGAACAACCGTCTTGATTACTTCAAACAGTCGCCTCAGGCTTCCAATAAGCTGGTGGAGCTGACGATGCAACTGAGTAAGAAGCCGCTACTGGCTGACCTGGCCCACCTCATAATGCTGCGGGCGTCTCAATTGAATGGCTGCGCGTTCTGCGTGGATATGCACGTGAAGGAAGCCAAGATCCATGGCGAGCGCGAATTGCGCCTCCATCACATTGCGGTCTGGCGTGAATCGCAACTGTTCTCGCCAATAGAGCGCGCGGCGCTCGCCTGGACAGAAGCCCTGACCCAACTGCCATCCCATGGTGTACCTGAAAGCCTCTACGCGGATGTGCGTGAGCAGTTTTCCGAACAGGATCTGTCGGATTTGTCGTTCCTGATTGTCGCCATCAACGGTTGGAATCGCCTCAATGTGGCCTTTCAGGCAGTCCCTGGTTCGTCGGATGAGGTGTTCGGCCTGACCAAAGCCAACCTCAACTGAGCGCACGGTTTATAAACGCGCCAAGCTGCTCGCCCTGAGCAGCGCAGGCGCAGTTGGTGAAGCTCAGCAGCAGCCCAGATTGACGCCGCGACGAAACACTCCATCGCGACAAGGGTTGCACGGCGATGCCTTTGGCCAGCAGTTGCTCAGTCAGGGCAGTGTCGACTACTCCCTCCGGCAAACGGAGTACCAGGTGCATCCCTCCTGGCGAGCGCTCCACCAGCAGTCCATTGGGTAAACTCCGCTCCAACGCTTCAATAGTCAAAGCGCGTCGTTCGCTGTAGAGCCTTCGCATGCGCTGAATGTGCCGAGTGAAATGCCCCTCGACAATGAACTCTGCAACCAGCGCTTGAGTAATCGCTGGCGAGCCTGCGGAGAATAACGCCCGACTTACACGCTCAAACGCTGCCACTTGCCCCTGAGGCACCACTAGGTAGGCAAGGCGGATACCGGGGAAAAGCACCTTGCTGAAAGTTCCGGCGTACAGCACGCGCCCGTTGCGATCCAAGCTCGCCAACGCCGGCAAGGGGCGACTGACATAGCGATACTCGCCGTCGTAATCATCCTCGACAACCCAGGCATCGCTCCGGGCCACCCAATCGAGTAACAACTGTCTCCGAGGCAAAGACAGCGCCATACACAATGGGCTTTGATGCCCCGGCGTCACCATGACGACCTGTGCAGCCTGATGCCTGGCAATGGCCTGCTCCACATCCATACCTTCGGCATCAACTGGCACTGCCTCAAGCTCAATACCGAATTGACGAAGCACTTGGCGCGTGGTTGGGTAGCCAGGATCTTCGACCCAGGCTCGCTCCCCTGCGCGCAGTAAAGTATGTGCGATCAGCGACAGGCTACTGCGCCAGCCGCTGGTGATAAATACCTGATGGGCGCCGCAATCGATACCTCGAGACACCTGCAGATATGAAGCTATGGCGCTGCGTAAGGCAGGCAGGCCGTGCGGCGGCGGATAGTCCAGATCGCCTGAACGCATGCCTCGCAGATAACGGGCACCCAAGCGCGCCCAGATCTTGCGTGGGAACTCATCCATTGCAGGCACTCCCATCTGAAACGGCAAAAGTTGCGGTGGACGCCATAGTGCGTCTGGGGAGTTTTCAATCACCTCGCTGCTGACGGATAAAGCGGGTGCAGACAGTAGCGGCCTCTGCAATTCGGGATTGACCACGGTGCCCTTCTGCCCCAGGGCCAAGAGGTAGCCCTCGCTCGTGAGCAGCGAATAGGCCAGCTCGATGGTGCCACGAGCAACGCCGAGATCCTTGGCGAGAGCTCGCACCGAAGGCAATCGGTCACCAGGGGAAAGCGTGCCAGCGGCGATGGCGGCGAGTACTCGGTCATATAACTGACGGTACAGAGGCGAGCCGGGTTGCCCATCCAAGGAGGCGAAAGGGTGCGAACAGGAAGTCATCATGGCCTAGTTCATATCTCACTTCTTGGTTCAATAAATTGAGGCAATGTTAGTTCAAGATTTGACCATCACAACCCACTAAGGCCTCTCCCATGACGTTCAATCTTCAAGACTACGTGCCCAGCGTGCTCGACTTGGCCGACACTGCCCTGCGTCCTCTAGACAGCCGCCATGACTTGAAAATCGCTTTCCCGGTAATGCAGCAATTGCGCCCCCACCTAACAAGCGAGGCCGATTTTATGAGTCGTATCGAACGAATGCGAGCCGGCGGCTATCGCCTGGTTGGAGCCTTCGAGTCATCGGCTCTCGTGGCGCTTGCAGGTTACCGCCTTCAGGAGAATCTGATTTATGGCCCATTCTTGTATGTCGATGACCTCATCACCGATGAAGCCCAGCGCGGCGGCCAGTGGGGCTCCCGGTTATTGCGAGCTCTGGAACGACTGGCTCGTGCCAGCGGTTGTGCTCGCCTTGTGCTTGACACGGGTTTGGCCAACGCGCGCGCCCAACGCTTCTACTTCCGCGAAGGCCTTTATACCGGCGCGCTGCGTTTTCAAAAACAGTTCGATACCCCATGACCGCATCACCCGTACAGGAGGCAATATCATGAACCCGTCTCAGAAGCCCCTCGCTCCTTTGCGAATCCTTCGCCTGATTGCCAGTCCCAACGGTAATGCATCTGAAAGCTTGAAACTGTCTGAGCGGATTCTGCACGCTCTGACAGTACGCGCTGGCATACGCGGGATTGAACTGACGGATATAGACCTGAACACGTTATCGCCAGTCGATGCGACTTATGCCCATGCCTTGGCCCATCCGAGCGAAATAGCTACCGAGGATCAGAAAGGTACATTGAGTCGCTCCGACCAAATGATCATCCTGTTGAATGCCTGCGATGTGCTGCTTATCGCTACTCCCATGCACAACTACAGCGTGCCCTCGCCGCTCAAGGCCTGGATTGACCACGTCGTACGCGTCGGAAAAACTTTCCTCAGCACATCAAAAGGTAAGGTTGGAACGTTATTGGATCGCCCCGTCTACGTTGCCGTAGCCACCGGCGGCTACATTAGCGGTGAGAGGGCACGGCAACCCGACTTTCTTCGTCCCTACCTATCCGCAGTGCTGAAAACCATCGGTCTCAATCAGGTGCATTACTTCACCGTTGAAGGCACAGCAAAAGGGACGGACGCGCTAAAAACGGCGCAGAAAATAGGGTACGACGATGTGCATACGTTCTTTCATGAGGAAATCGAAACTAGGACTCATGAAACAGTTGCCTGAAGCCGGTGCCCCAGACGGCCGAAGTACAAAGGTCGGCAGCGATGCCTGAAGCTGAGCCTAGCTTTTTGATTTTCGGGAGAGCTGTTCGCCCGGGTCGGCAGCCATGGGCCGCATGTCCCCCTCTTAATACCGCCTACAGAGAGGAATTGATCATGAGTCGCCTCAGTTGGTTTCAAACTTCACATGGTGCAGCCAAGTCGCTTGAAGTTAATGACCCCGCCATGATCTACATACGGGAGATGCTGGAGCATGCCGACCGCCCCTACGACTTGCTTCCACCTCACCTCAAAACACCAGCGTTCTTCTACAGCTACAGGTAACAACCAAGTCTACTTTGGGGGCTATAGCATTTGAGACTGGCGGGATACTGATTGATCGGGGCCTGGCGGGATGGAGCGAGGGACGGGCGTAAGGGCAGCTGCTGGTGGCAGATGACGAAGCAGGTGGATGCTTTTCCATCAACGGCGGCGGCTTGGGTGATGATGTGGGAGCGGTGTACTACTAGGCGCCCGATATTCTGCAGTGGGAGCCATTGGGCATCGATTATACCGCCTTCTTGGAATGAGCTGTGAGCAATCGTACGGCGGCCTACTAAGAGGGCCTACGTTGGTAATCCTGGCGCAACGACATTCAGTGAGTGGGCGGAGATCAATGCGTGTCTTTCTACCCATTCCTATGGACACGAGGGGCTGAGTGGCAATAAGCGCGCAGGTTGTCAGCATGGCTGAATAGTATGATTTGAATTGCACATTAGCCGGCCAGTTGTACGCCCCGCCATCACTCCTAATTAAATTAAGCAGGCCGGCAGCGAGTCAAAGTGCGCTGGTTACGCACAGACATTTCAAAGTTGAAGCATTCACTGGACTCTTACTGAGACACTGACCACCTGCTTACGTCAGACTGACACTCCGGATAGTACGTTTGAACAATACAACACCGAGCCTTCGTTCGAGGTTTCTCTCTACCTAGCTTACAGCAGGGGGAGCCCCCCCCAATGGTGGGATGCCCAAGTGCAGCTGCGCTGCTTTGCTACCTCTAAGAATTTAACCAAGACCATCAAGCTGATCTTGGCGCATAAGTCCTCCGACCTTTTGTAATTTTGTTGGCAGCAATTGTTACGAAATTGCTCTACCTGCCTAGGAACACCGCAACGCAGATCATGGGTTGATTAGTACAAAGATCCACTCGGGAGAGAAGGCGGACAAGCGAGGAAAAGGACCACTGTATTTCGTTTTTATCAATAAAGTCGCGAGCACTGGTCTAACACAGACTGCCCCTCGGATTTTGCTGCAAAATTGAAACAAAAAATTTTGGTTCGCGGGCACGGGAATCGCACTTAGCTCGTTTTGCTGATGACTTCAGCCTGTCATTAGATGCGAAGGTTAAAGAGCGACAAGAAGTGGCGTGCCGCTTTGCACATCGGACATAGCTTGGAGGGGAGAGCTCTCTGAGTCCTAATGCTTCGCTAAGGGAAATACGTGACGTACTCCCCACGCCAATTTGAGCTACACGCACCCGATCCATTTCCGGTCAAATGTAAAGAGATTGAATAAGGCGTATTCAAAGTCTAGTTGCAGCAGAAACACGGTGTTCTGCCGCGTAGCTGCTTTACTTGAAAATTATGCTGCCTGCGAGGGCCTAGGAATGAATCGAAACGACTTGCGTCGCGTGGACATGAATCTTCTGGTTATTTTCGAAACCTTAATGTTCGAAAGGAACTTGACTCGGGCTGGGGAGAAACTGTTCTTAGGCCAACCCGCCGTCAGTGCCGCTTTAGCGCGGTTGCGCGACTTGTTCGACGATCCCTTGCTAGTACGCAACGGTCGTACCTTAGAGCCGACCCAGCGAGCGCTGGCAATTCTTAAAGAGTTGCAACCAGCCATGGACACCATCTCCGGAGCTGTCAGCCGAGCTAAGGATTTTGACCCATCCACCAGCCGGGACGTATTCCGAATCGGCCTTTCCGACGATGCCGAATTCGGCCTATTTCCACCATTGATCAATCAACTTCGCGAAGAGGCGCAAAAGGTTATCGTAGTGGTACGGCGGGTTAACTTTCTGCTGATGTCGACCATGCTTGCCTCCGGAGAGATTTCCGTCGGAGTCAGTTACACCACCGAGTTGCCGGCCAACGCCAAGCGCAAGAAGCTGCGGGATCTGCGCGTCAAGATACTGCGCGGCGATAATCGTCCTGGCCCCCTGACCTTGGATGAGTATTGCGAACGACCTCACGCCCTGGTGTCGTTTTCCGGGGATTTGACCGGTGCCATCGATACCGACCTGGCACGCATCGGCCGCTCGCGGCGAGTGATGCTGGCGGTACCCCAGTTCTCAGGACTGCGTGCCTTATTAGCGGGCACGGAAATGCTAGCCGCAGTGCCGGACTACGCGGCGTGCGCGCTGATCGATGGCAGCAGCCAGTTGCGTGCTGATGACCCGCCCTTTGACATCGTGCCGTCGGAGTTGTCGATGGTCTGGAGCGGGGTCAACGATAACGATCCGGCAGAGCGTTGGTTGCGCTCATTAATTGCCCAACACATGGCGACCCCTCTGCCGGTGTATTGAGCGAATTGAAATTTGGATCGGTCTCGCGCAGGAATATCGGCATGTCTGTCATTGGCGGAATGGCCGGAATGTCGAAATACATCTGGATAACCCACCCACGGTGATAGCTGGCGTGGTTGACCACATGCATCAGCATTGCTCCGGCACTCATGGTGCCGCGTTCCCCAGACACAAACGTGAACTCGACGAGTCTATCCAGCGATGCCTCGCTCTGCCGGGCGCTCCAGTCGCTGTACCAGTGATCGATCTCCTTTTGTGCCAAGCGCAAATCAGCGAGTTCGGGATGCAGCAGATCATGTGAAGTTTCGAAGCCGTGCCCCCGGCCTTCGAGGTGAGCCTGCCAAATGCAGTCCACGACGTAAATGTGATTCAAAGTGCCGATTACGTTTTTGAACACCGACACTCGCTCTTTGCTGACTTCGCCAGGAGGCAGTGCGGCCAGGCTGTCAAAGAGGCGCTGATCGGCCCAGCATTTGTAATCGGCAAGCATGCGGGCTGTGCGTACGTTGATCATGAGATTTCCCCAATTTAAATGGGCGTAATGCCAAGCATAGCCCTCACAACGAGCGGCATCGAAGACGCTGATTATCGGTCGGCAAGCGCCAGGGAGCCAATTGGGCTAGGAGACTCGAAGCCGGAAAGCGTAAAGGCGCTGCCTGCCCCCCTCAGTCTTTGCTGATCAGGGAGCCTACCAGAGTTATACGACGAAGCTGGATCAGTTGTGGAGGGTGAGCGCCAGGTAGCGGCGACGAGATGGGCCTCTGCCGCCTGAAAAACGAGCCGTCTTGAACGGCTGCTTATGGCCGAAAGCGGTCTACTGAGCATTCAATGCTGCCGTCGCGCTGTGCTTAGTTTTGTTGAGCACTTAACGGTGTCAGAAGGGTAGGGTTGCGGAAATGCCCGAAAAGATGCGGAAACGATCCGTAGACAGAGGAGCCAATTTCCTGAATGCCAGAAACGACAAGGCCCTGCATAATCAGGGCTTTGTCGTACATAAGATGGCGGAGGCGATGGGATTCGAACTCATGGACCTGTTACAGTCGACGGTTTTCAAGACCGTACAATGATCTGATCTTATGATTGACCGGCTCCTTTTGGGAAATTGCTTCCAACCGTAACCGAGCGACTTCGGCGAGAAACGGACGGCGATGAGCCTACCCATCTGGCCGCTAGCGAACGTTCAGGAACGACCGCTTCCGGCCAGAAGCGGGCATCGGCAAGCGACCTCTGTCGGCCAGAAGCTGACGGTTATTGAAGCACTCCAGCGATCCATTCTCAGTCCTGAACCTGTGCGTTCTTGTGCCAACAATTAACCATCGGCCCTATGCAACCCTTTAATCTCTCTTATGGCCTTCTGCCGGCTACAGTCTTGTGCTAAAAGTTACCAACCACCTGCAGGGAGGCATAACATGGTAACCGAGAGCTCAATTGATGATGCCGCTAAAGCAGACGGCGAATCAGCGGAATCAGCACGTACGAGGCGCACTCGCCCCTATCCAGCATCGTCGTTCGAGGATGCCTTGTCGTTAGGCGAAGCGATCATGCAATACGCTGCGGGTGAGAAAGTGCGCCGCCTGACGCTTATGCAACATATGAATAAGTCGCCGGGTAGCGGTGCGACAAAGATGATGATTACCAACTCAAACAAGTATGGAATCACATCGGGCGGTTACTCAGCCGAGCATTTAGAGCTGACAGAAAAGGGTAGGATCGTAGTAAACCCAGCGCGCCCAGAGCGCGAACGTCGTAAAGCTGCATTCGAGTTAGCTGTTGCAGGCGTAGCACCATTTTCATTACTTTACGATCATTACAAAGAAAAGCGGCTTCCTGATCGTGAAGTTATAAAGGACTTCCTTCGAGATTCGAGCATCGAAGTACCCGACCTAGATGAGTGTGTAGATACCTTTATTGTTAATGTAAAAGGCCTTGATCTACTTAGAACGCTTGGAGGCGCAGAGACGCTAATATCTATAGATCAGGTTATTGATGAAGTTGCCGAAAAAACGTCTGACGTCTCTTTTTCAAAGATGGTAAATTCTCCGCAAGTACCTGGCGGATTAAACCAAAAGGAGGACTCTGTAGAGTGGTCTAAAATTTGCTTTTATATCACGCCTATAGGTTCAGAAGAGAGTATTGAGCGGAAGCATGCTGATTTGTTTATGTCGTCGTTGGTCCAACCCGCATTAGAAGAGCTTGGGCTGACCGTGGTTCGTGCTGACCATATTGGTGACCCGGGTATGATCACCACTCAGGTACTAGAGTATCTCAAGAGATCTAAGCTTGCGATTGCAGATCTTTCATATTTAAATCCTAATGTCTTTTATGAGGTGGCACTGCGACATGCACTTAGGCTGCCGGTAGTACAAATCATTAGAAAAAGTGACCGCCTTCCTTTTGATGTAAACCAATCCCGGACCTTGGTCTTTGATACAACCGATATATACTCTTTAATCCCAAAGCTTCAAACATATCGAGCAGAGATTGCGAATCAAGCAAGGAAGGCTATTGATGATCCTGAAAGCGTTGGCAATCCTATCAGTATATTTTATCCAGACTTCTATAAATAGGGTGCGTCTAGAAAAAATTCAAACTTATAAGTTGTAAGATATTACGCATAGATTAGCGTGCTTGATATATAAAAAGTAAGCGTCTCAGAGGTGCTCAGAAAGATTGATGCATTTTCATTTCGCGCATTGATTTGAGCTTGAGGGGCTAATGTAGCTTGCGAAGCGGGTTGCTAAGTGCTGACGTTCTGGAAAAATTCGGCTCTCGGCTCTCCTTGAGGGGGTGTTAATGAAACTGACAAAAATAACAATCGCAGTTGGTATAGGCGTGCTTTTAATATTCGGCTCCTATGGATCCCTCGTTCTCTATAAGACATGGCCAATAACTGAATACTCAATTGCAAAAGCTGGAACTTTCGGTGATAGTTTTGGTGCGGTAACTTCTCTGTTTTCCGGTTTGGCTTTTGCAGGGATTATTCTAACCATATTGTTGCAAAGGAAAGAGCTAACAGAATCGAGAGAGATTTTCAGAATTCAAAGGTTCGAGGGTTCGTTTTATCGTTTGCTGGAGCTTTGCAGAAGGAATCTGGAAGACGTGAGAGTTGTAGATTTTGAAGGTAAAACTCACGAAGGTATTGGCGCACTTTATTACTATAGCAAAAGATTTACAGACTCAATGAAGCGGCATAGTAGCTTTCTACAGGTCGACCATGGTCGAGTCGTGTACGAGTATCATTTGTTCGTAGAAATTCAAAAGCATATTGTTCGACAAGCTCGTTATCTTGGTACGCTTCAAAATATTCTGGAATTAATCGAGCGAGATCTTCCAACCGATCAAGAAAGAAAGCCTTATTGGGACATAGTTTCCAGTCAAATAACCTTTGGTGAAGCTAGATATATTTTTTATTGCTGCCTGGTATCAAAGAAAGACGACCAACTTCGACCTTTAATGGAACGATCTGGCTTGATAGTAAGGCTCATAAGCAGTTCGAATATAAGTAGCACGCTTCGTGAGTCGTACAAACGAGCTCATGGAGTCGAATTTATAAAGTCGCCCGTTAAACTGGTACTTCCTTACTCGCTTAAGAAGCTTAAAGAGCATACTAAGCTCGCAAAAGTTTCTTTGCGGGCGGCTGCAAATGCTAAGGCAACTAAAAAGGCTGAGCCAGCCCGAATTCAATAGAGTTTAATCGCACGTGCGATGAGTCGAAAAGCTTGATTTGGCCTCTAGCTTTGAACTGAGAATGGCGGGTAAGGGCCGAATAAAGACACCCAATAGGGATATTCCCGGAATGATTGCAAGAGCTTGGTTAAGCTATCTTTAGGACGTATTGGATACCGGAATAGGCCTCAGCATGCAACGCAATCTTCGTGTAAATACAGAATTTAATGGCTTGAAAGCGCTCCAAAGGAGCCAGGCAGGGGGGCTCAATCCATTTATTTAGGCTTTCGATGACGATTTTCGTTTCATGGCTGTCGCTGTGAACAGTCACAGCTATCCCAAAACAGCCTTGCTTAAAATGCATCTCATGGATATCTAGCGACAGCTCACGGCTTGGTGTAGGCTAAGGGGAATATGTCAATTAGACATCATTCCCTTTCGAAAGTACGATCAAAGATTAGTTAACATTCGGATTTAACGACTTAAAGGAGAAAGTCTTGAAACTTATATCAATCCACGTCTCGGGTCTTTATGGGACTCAAGAAAATATAAATTATGAATTTAATAGTGATCTGAATATCTTGACCGGGCGCAATGGTTCTGGAAAGACAACTATTTTAAAGCTTGCTTGGTTTATTATGAGTGGAAATGTCAGTCTCGCCCTCAGGGAGATTGAGTTTCGCACTTGCACTTTAATAACTGATGAATATACGTGCAGGATTGCTAGGGCGTCTAACTCTAATTATTCTATTAATATTGAGCATAACGGCGTTAATTATTTATATGATAGCGCTGAAGACGAAAGTGAGCATTATCCATGGGTTGAGTCGTCCGCAACTAAAGCAACTTCAATATTAGCATCCATTGGTAGCTCAATTTTCTTCCCCACATTCAGGAGAATCGAAGGCGGCTTTTCTATGACGACGGGTCAAAGCTCTGGCTCTAGAACAGGGCTCAGAGGTGACAACGAAATTGATGAAACTCTATCCTCGCTGTCTCGGAAGCTTACACAGAAAGAGCATGTTTTTATTTCGGCAATTTCTACTCAAGATGTGACCAGTCTTCTCCTGCGCCGTTACGCTGAGTTTTCTGAAAAGGTCAGTAGCTTCCAGGCTCTTATTTCAAAGAGTGTGATTGAGAAGATACGCCAATACGAAAAAACTCAAAGTGTACGACAAGACGCTGACTCCCTGCTATCGGAAACAAGAGCTGAAATTGAAAAAATTGAAGAGTTTCGATCTGAAACACTCAAGCCGCTTGATGCAATTCGCAAATTGGTTGAAAAGCTTTTCAAGCATTCAGGCATTAGTTTTGGGAAGAGGTTGAACTTCGGCGACGCAGCCGACGCGGTGTCTAGTGACACTCTATCTGCTGGAGAAAAGCAAATGCTCAGTTTTATTTGCTATAATGCCTTCCATAAAAACAGTGTAATATTGATTGATGAGCCTGAGCTTAGTTTGCACGTTGACTGGCAAAGGCAGCTCTACCCAATTCTAAAATCTCAAAATTCCGGTAACCAATTCATTTTCGCGACACACTCTCCATTTATTTATGGGAAATATCCTGATAAAGAAGTTCAATTGGGCAGCGATAGGGGCGAATGAATGTCTTCTGAAAAGCCTCGCCCAACTGTAAACGAGATATTTGAGCTGTTAAAGCGCAGCTATATACCGACCGTATTAGTAGAAGGGAAGAATGATATAATTTTCTACAGAAAAGTAGAGGAAGATCTTCAAGATTACGGTGTAGATATGCTTCCAGCAGGAAACAAAGGTGCTGTTCTCGAACTCTACGAAAAAATTAAGAACGAACCAACCCCTGCACCAGTCGTGTTTGTAGTCGACAACGATCTATGGGTGCATGGTCATTTTGACGGTGATCAAAGGCCGGACGGTGTAATCACCACTCGCGGTTATTCCATTGAGAATGATATGTATGAGGACGGAGAATTAGAAATCCTTCTCAATAGAGATGAGCGCGACCACTTTACTGGTTCCCTTAGCAAATTTGTAAACTGGTACGCTCTGGCTGTATATAGAAAAATCAATGGTGGCGCTTCTACTTTTCGGACGCATCCGGGAAAGATACTTGATGACAATATTTACTACGACTCAGAAATAATCTTAGCGAAGGGTGAGCAATACCCTGATGCTTTTAAAAAGTCTATTCTTGAAAAGTACAGTTCTGTGCTACGAGGTAAGTCGTTATTCGCGCTGCTACTTCGTCAGTTATCTGCAAAGCGTAGAGAGGTTAAGTTTGGCGCGATGCAATTGATGGAGCTAGGTGCCGCAAGAAAGGGCGCTAACTATCAAAGGCTATCATTGGAAATCAGAGCTGCGCTTGATAAGTCTTTCGCTCAGAAATAGTCCCATCCCGCTGAGTAATTTCCCGAAGTAAAAGTACCCAGGCCTGTGAGAACGGATTGGTTACTTACTTTCAAAGGTAATGTCCGGGGTTGATTTTGGTTGATAGTTTGAGTTCGCTATCTGTCCGATAACGGTTCCTTGCAGATGTCCGCTTCTGGTCAGTTGCTGCCGGATACAACTGGCAGCTATTGGCCGAAAGCTGACGACCACGACTGACCGCTTTTGGTCGAATAGAACGACCGCTGCCTGCTAGGCATTCCTAGGACTGCCGTATACGCATAATTGCATCTTTAATCGCTTTTGCATTTGTGTCTAAGGTTTCCATAGCCATCACAGCGTTATCTGCAACTACCTGCACGCCATTAGCCGAAAGCCACACGGCTACCTCCTCTATTGCAGCCGCCAACGCATGCTGGTTGTGCAGTAGCAATGTCAAGGCATCTGCCGTTGCGATATTGGAGGCTGAGTGATCTGACATGAAAATCGTCCTTGAGCGATGGGTTTGAAAAGCCTAGTACATGCTGCGGAGTTGCATTGGCTTAAACACTTGTGCAACAGACATCTTTAGCGCACCACACAATGGTGGGACAGCTCATATCAGATCTCGCGGAACAACGGCAAGAGAGCGTTCATTGCACCAGCATTTCTATCCCCGTTTTTGACAGTATCAGTAGTGCCCAGATCGTAGCCGAAAACGCTTGCTTTAAAACTGCTACAGAGAAGGGAAGAAATCGCGGAGTCTTCGAGAAAGGGCACCTGGCTGGTACGATGCTGGTACAGGGGTTTTTAAAGCGGTCTTTTGGCCTTTATTAAATGGGGCAGGGACCGACGATGGGTCCGATCCATCATCGGGGCGACGGAGAAGCGGCGGGAGAGTGTGACGGGTTGTAGGGACATGTGAGGAATCTGGATCAAGAAGGCGAAGGCGCAAGAGTTTATCAGGTCTGCGAACAGGCAAAGGCTTGCGAGGCGCTGTTTGTGGTTTGAACTGGGCTCCGACGCGCTCGGCCTGATGGGAGGAAGTGTATTTCTGCCTGTTTTCTGTCCTTCAGTATGCGTTTAAACGATTGCGCAGGCGCTTGTTTAAATCTGACTGGTGAAAGTTATCCGAAGCCTACCTTGTCTTGCGCCTCCCCCTACACCTAAGACAGAATCCGCCGGCTTGTGCGTCTAGCCTGCGGGTTTTATCGTCTCCGGGTCACTGAAAACAGTGGTCGGGTTTGGTAGCCCGTTCCGTCAGAAGCACAAGACTACTGTCTTGCGATGACGTTTCTCGTCTTCGTTTTATGGTGGTCATGCGCGGGGCGTCTTCGGATGCGCCGGGGTTCCTGACGACCGGTCTACCAACCTGCGTATGGCCTCCACCCTTCGTTTGGTAGCGAGAGTGATGGCTCCTTTTCGTTAATCCGTCAGGAGTTACACCATGTTCAAACCAACACCCAACCCGCCAGAAACCGACCCCGCATCCCCCTACGAATCCGCCAATTCCAAAAAACTCCACGAAGCCGCCGAGCGCGCGCTTGATCACTATCTCCTTCCCGCCAGCCTAATCAGGGCCAGCACCGATGCGCCCGAACGCATGTACCTCGCCAATCCGAAGTACGACATGGAATCCCTGTTGGCCAATGCCTGCGAAACCCTGGGTTCTGCCTCCGAAATGCTCAACAACTTTGCCGCGACGCTGGATAACTCGCGCCGCAAATCTGCGCTAGGCATTGCGCAGGTGGTGATGTTGGCGGAGTTGGCGGTGAATCAGGCGTTGGATAAGGTTGAAATCAAGCCGTAAACCCGTGTCCCTCTGTGGCATGCGGCACGCCGTTGCTGCAGAGGGGCGGGGTTCTGCATTGACATTTTCATCGTCTTTTCACGCCGATAGCGATGTGCCACAAATCATGATGGCAATGCGTCATCACGCCACTCAAAAAGTTCAACGTTTATACAAAAATATAAAGTTGTACAAGTTTTCGCAAAATTAATAGCATCCCTCCAGACACCTTTGCTGAAACGATAAATCCAGCGTGCAAATGCTCTGTTGCGACGTGCTGGGTTTGTCTACCGGTGCTCGCGTCGGGTCCCTTTTCGACGCTTCAACAGCATAGGCATATGCATTCCCGGGACCGCTGGAGCGTCCCGTACTACGCCCTGGATGACGACCCCCGAATGTCTGGACGGTGACTGTGGTTACCGGAGATCAATTTTTTTGTGCCTGGCGTTTCGCGTCAGGACGTTTGAGGCTGAATATGGCAGTAGCATCGAATTTCCTCGGTGACATCAAAGTTTCCCGCAAGCTGGGAACCGGCTTCGGCATTCTTCTGCTGGCCGTTTTGGCGGTTGCCTTCATTGGCTATAACAGCAACAGCGTGCTGGTTGATCGCTTGAGTACCACGCGTCTGATCGGCACGTTGAATGACGCTACGCAAAATATGCGTCTGTCCGAGAAACAGTACGAAGCCGCCGCTGACGCAGCGTTCGCCGAGTCCTATAACGCGCAGTTGAATGTGTTGCAGGGCCTTGTGGGCAAGGCGCTGGACACCTTGACCCGCGCTGAAAACCAGCAAGCCTTGAAGGCTTTGCAAGCCACGATTGTTGCCTACGACCAGAAGGTCAAACGGCTGATCGCTGCCGATCAGTCGACCACGGATGCGCTGAAACCGCTGACGGCGCTGTCGGACAAGTACGCGCAAACTTTTGCCGGCATGCTTGAAGGCACCACGACCAGTGCCTTGGCGTCTGCCGATGGTGAACGCGTTCGGGAGCTGCGCACGGTGGCCGATTTGCGCAATGGCATGACCACGTTTCGCCTGATGTTGCGTCGTTACATCGCGGTGCCCAATGACGTGAACAAAAAACTGCTGATGGAAACCATCGATACCTTCTTGAGTGATATCACCAAGGCGCGCACCAGCCTGCCGACGGCGCTGTCGAGCCAACTGGAAGAAGCCCACGCCGGCATGCGGCGTTATCGCGAAGTACTGGTGGAAGTGGCCGGGCTGTTTGAGCAGAAGCAGAACATGCGCGAGCAGGTCGACCAGGAAAGCAAGGCGATGGACAAGATCATGAGTGGCCTGATGGACACCCAGCAGCGCCTTGCACATGAGGATCAGCATTCGGCTTTTATTCAGATGGCGGTATTGACTGCGTTGGCGCTGGTGATCGGGCTGTTGGCTTCGGTGGTCATCTCGCGCCAGATCACTGCGCCGCTAGCGCTGACGGTTGATCTGGCACGACGGATTGCCAAAGGCGACCTGACGGTACAGGCCAGGTCTGCGCGCAAAGATGAGTTGGGCGATCTGCAAAATGCGATGCAGGAGATGGCGCAGAACCTGAACACGCTGGTGCAAGGTATCGGCAATGGCGTCACGCAGATTTCCACCTCTGCGGAAAAGCTCTCGGCCATGAGCGAGCAGACCAGCGCGGGTGTGCGTCAGCAAAAGAGCGAGGTCGATCAGGTCGCCACGGCGATGCACGAAATGGCTTCGACGGTGCAGGAAGTTGCGCGTAACACCACCGATGCCTCAGCTGCCGCGACCCTCGCCGATCAGCAGGCGCGCCATGGCAGCACGGTGGTGAAGCAGGCGACGGTGCAGATCAGCGAACTTGCCATGGCCATTGAAGAGTTGGGCGGTGCGATGAATGTGCTGACTCAGGACAGCGAGCAGATCGGCAAAGTCATCGATGTGATCAAAGCCGTCGCCGAGCAGACCAATCTGCTCGCGTTGAACGCCGCTATCGAAGCCGCGCGGGCGGGTGAGCAGGGTCGTGGTTTTGCTGTGGTGGCAGACGAAGTGCGCTCGCTGGCGCAGCGCACGCAGGACTCGACCAAGGAAATCGAAGCGCTGATCGTTACCCTGCAACAAGGCACGCAAGCGGCCGCGACGCTGATGACCTCAAGCCGCGAACGCACCCTCGATACGGTGGTACTGGCGCAGAAGGCCGAATTGGCGATTACCGAGATCAATCAGTCCATCGGTACGATCCAGGAGATGAGTCTGCAGATCTCGGCCGCCGCCGAGCAGCAAAGTGCCGTGGCCGACGAAATCAACCGCAGCATTGTCAGTGTGCGTGATGTGGCTGACCAGTCGGCTGTCGCCAGCGAAGAAAGTGCGGCGGCGACGATCGAATTGGCGTCCCTGGGGCAGGACCTGCAGCGAATGACCGCGCATTTCCGCACCTGATCTTTTCAACTTGGCGCACGCGGTGCCTTCAACTATTCAGGCGCCGCAGGGCTACAGTTATTGCCTTGTTTGCAGATAACTAAGGCCAGCAGCTGTTTTATTTATCGCCATGGAAGGTTGCACGCCGTCATCAGGTGGTTCATGACCGACTTTCCAAAATCATTCGCGTCTCCCGGTGGCTGCCAGGGCTGTAGGAACAAAGGTGTGCCAGAGATGGATTTCGCCTTCGCTTTCCAGCCCATTGTGGATCTGCGCGATCAAACGACGTTTGCCCATGAAGCGTTGGTTCGCGGCGTGAACGGCGAAGGCGCCTTGTCTGTCCTCGAGCAGGTGGACGATCAGAACCGTTACCGATTCGATCAACTGTGTCGAGTGCGGGCGATTTCCACGGCGGCTGACTTGGGCATGACGCAGTACCTGTCGATCAACTTTCTGCCGAATGCCGTTTACCGGCCGGAGATGTGTATTCGCAGCACGCTGGAGGCGGCGCGCACATACGGCTTTCCGCTGGAGCGGCTGATCTTCGAGGCTGTGGAAGGCGAGCACGTTGAAAGCAACAAACACTTGATGAATATCTTGCGTGAGTATCGTGAGTTTGGTTTCAAGACGGCCATCGACGACTTTGGCGCAGGCTATTCCGGCCTTAACTTGTTGGCGGATTTTCAGCCAGACCTGATCAAGCTGGATATGGCGCTGATCCGCAATATTCACCGTGACCGCGTACGCCAGACCATCGTGCGCAACGTAGTGAACATGTGTAGAGAGTTGGGCGTGGAAGTGATCGCCGAGGGCATAGAAGATGCCGAGGAAAGAGACTTTCTCGCCGATTGCGGCATTTATCTGATGCAGGGCTACTGGTTCGCCAGGCCCTCGTTCAAATCGTTGGCGCAGATCTCGACGAGTGCGTGGCTGGGGAGATCATCCAATCCGCGCTCTTCTGCAAAACATTGACAGCCACCAACAATGGCTGCCGTGGGTGCCATGCGCCTGAATGTCGGTCGTTCTGCGGTCACGGGTTGCGTCGGGTTTCCAGCAGCGTAAATAGCCCCATGCCTGCCAGCATCGCCAATACGAAAACAATTGCCTGCCAGTGGCCCGTCAACAGGATGGTCACTGCCGGGCCGGGGCAGATGCCGGCTATCCCCCAACCGACCCCGAACAGCAGGCTGCCACCAACCAGACGTCGGTCCAGCTCTTTTCGGGCGGGTAGTTGCATGGGGTTGCCCAGTACGGATTTGCGTTGCCGGCGTGCCCAGGTCAGCGGGCCGATAGCGATGGCAATGGCGCCCACCATGACCAATGCCAGCGAGGGATCCCAGGCCCCGGCCACGTCGAGGAACGCCAGGACTTTCGTCGGATTGGCCATGCCCGCCAGAAGTAATCCGACGCCGAACAGCAGGCCGGCCAGGAATGCATTGAGTTTGAGCACGTTCAGACTCCCGTCAGATGGCGCAGGACAAATACGGTGCAGAACCCGCTGAGCATAAAGCAGGCAGTGGCGAGCATCGAACGTGGCGAAAGGCGCGATATGCCGCAAACGCCATGGCCGCTGGTACAACCTGAGCCGTAGCGTGTGCCAAGCCCTACGAATAACCCTGCGAGAATCAGCCCTGACCAGCCGCTCTGGAACTCGACCGGCGGTAACGCCTTGAACAATCCCCACAGCAGTGGCGCCGCCAACAGGCCAAGGATGAACAGCGCCTTCTCGCTGGCGCCTTCACGGTGGCGCTGCAGCAGGCTGCCGATCAGGCCGCTGATGCCGGCAATACGTCCATTGCCGACCACGAACAGACTCGCGGCCAGACCGATCAGCGCGCCGCCGGCGAGGGAAGACCAAGGCGTGAAATTGAGCCAGTCGACATTCATGGGACGCCTCAAGCGCAGTAGCGGTGGATGTGCGGTATGCATCGCGGCGGAAGCGAACGTGTCGCTGTGATTTCAGTGTAGCAACCGTGTGCTGTTTGAATAACGGCTGCCATTTTTTCCAACGCGTGCATTGAGCGAACCGTTCCCTCAATGCGCGCGTCGGCCGGGTTCCGTGGCTTACTGCGGCACCCCAATCCACTCACTCAACGTCTGCTGATACTTGCCAGTGACCTTGCTCAAATGCAGCCACTGATCGACATACAGTTTCCAACTGATGTCATCGCGCGGCAGCAGATAAGCCTTCTCGCCGTATTGCATGTATTGATGCGGATTCACCGCGCACAAACCGGGTTTGAGTTTCTGCTGATACAGCGCTTCCGAGGCGTCGGTGATCATCACGTCGGCCTTGTTGTCGAGCAGTTGCTGGAAGATCGTCACGTTGTCGTGCAGGGCCAGTTGCGCCTTGGGCAGGAAGGCGTGGACGAAGGCTTCGTTGGTGCCGCCGGCAGGTTCCACCAAGCGCACGTTGGGCTGGTTGATCTGGTCGATGGTCTGGTATTTGGACTGGTCGGCGCAGCGCACCAGCGGGATTTTGCCGTCGGTATCGAGGGTGTTGCTGAAGTAGGCTTTTTTCTGCCGTTCCAATGTGACCGAGATGCCCCCCATGCCAATGTCGCATTTGCCGGCCTGCATGTCGGGCATCAGGTTTTTCCAGGTGGTCTGCACCCATTGCACCTTGACGCCGAGGCTGTCGGCCAGGGAGCGGGCCATGCTGATGTCGATGCCTTCGAAGTCGCCGTCGCTACGCTTGAAGGTGTAGGGCTTGTAGTCGCCGGTGGTGCAGACGCGCAACTGGCCTTGTTGCTGAATGCTGTCGAGGTGGGAAGTGCCTGGAGCGGCGTGAGCGCTGGCGGCCAGGGTCAGCAGGCCGCAGAGGATCATCGTGCTTTTTGGAGTTGTCATGAAATCCGTCTTGTTCAAGGGGCGGTGGGCCAGTCTAGTGAATGGTTCTTTCACGTGTCATCCCAATGGTTCTCAATCGAGGAGTTTCTACACGTGCAGAGTCTTGTGGTGGTGAAGTGATCGGTGTCAAAACTGCTGAATGAACTGTCTCCCAATTGAGCAAATGTTCCGCCCTTTGTTGCCATGTAAGTCCGCGAGTCATCGCGGGCCGCAACGGTTTTCGCGTTACCTTGCTGTGACGGGTTGCTATACAGAAAGGGGTATAGCGAGGCAATTCGTACAAATTCAGATAGCGCAGGTCGCTACTGCATAAAAGCAGAATGTCTCCGAATGAAAACAGTGGAAACGCGGTAACTTCGACCTTTTTCTTTTCGTTGAGCCGAGTCCGCCATTGCCGGTTGTCCACGTCTCCAAGACTGATCTCCGCGTCGAGAATAAAGCGTGCCGGACCTTGCTGACGTATCGCCAGATTCCCGGCCGCAGCGTATGTAATGGTTGGCATGGCGCCGGGCGACAGGAGCAGAAACGCAGCGAAGAGCACCAATGCCGCCACGGCTCCATACGCGATGCGCGCAAGGAAGTGACCTTTACTGATGTAAAAGATGAAAACGGGAACCAGACTCAGGATGAGTGTGCCGAGAGAAAACAGGCCAATAATTGTCACGGCTTTAGCGTTGTCTTCCCCAACGTAGGTAGAGAGGATCAGCAACGTTGGCAGTGAAGCAAACAAAACTGCGAGCCCTATGACACCCCCCACAAACAAGCGAAAGCCATTTTTCTTCCACCTGTTCAAGTGCATTGTGTCTTCATCGACAATGGCTCGAAATTGTCTGAAAAAGAACAATGCAAAGTAGGCGGTCAGTGTGAGGAAAAAGATCATTCCTACTGAAATTCCGGCACTGAAAGTGTTCGGGTAGATAAACAACAAAATAATGAACACACAGAAACCGATGCACAGGGGAAGCAGCAACCAAGCGGCGACTCGACTGTGCTTTTCCGGCACTTTGTCAAACATTGATACGGTGACGCCATAGAACCAGGCGCTGGCAAAAAGTACACCCAGGTAGCCGACCATGATCAAAACGATCAACAGCAACCAGAGCGCCAATGCAGCTTTCGCATCGATGGCTGCTAGAAACAAATCTGTGCGGCCAATTGCGCGCGTGTAAATGTACAAGCCGAGAATAGCCATGCCTGCACCCAGGAAACCTAGCGTAACGGTGATTTGACTCCAGTAATCAAGGACGTGTTTGAAGTTGCGTTTGAAGAAAAGCGAGAAGGTCGGGGCGGTTGAAGCATCCATGTAATCAGAGATTCCATTCATTGGTTGTGAGTCTAAAAAGCGGCCGGCCTTCGTCGGAAGGCAGGCCATATCAGCGGGGCGGGAATCGCAGTCACGAAAAGCGAGGAGCTAAAGTCCCAACCCCTCCTGGACCACTTGCAGCAGATTATTTTCGGTCAAGGCAATGGCATCCAGCTCCTGCCCGGTTTCAACCGTCTGCAACCACCAGTGACTTTCGTGGTGTTCATCGACAGTGCGCAGCAGATAGGTATTCCTGTCTTCCAGAGTAATCTGCACGCGCCCGGCGCCATCCTCGGTAAACCGCGCAATCGGATCGAACGTAAGGCTGTGATGATTAGCCTCGATCACCAACTGGTCGATCGCGTAATCATGGCTTTCGCCATCCGGCGAACTTTCGCAAACGTGCGTAGGATTTCGCCGAATCTTCAGTCCTACTTCGGTGACTGGTTGCAGCCAGCCCTCAATGCGGTGGTACAAGTCGTACACCTGAGCAGGCCAGCAATCGATTTCCAGCGCCGCATCAGCCTGGGTGTGCCGTGTCTGCTTGAGTCTGGCGGCGAGTTCGTCTGCTTTACTCATGTCGGTTCCCTTGTTGGATGTCTGCCTGTTCAGCGTAGACCTTTGCACGGCGCAGGGCCTTGCCTTGCGTCATGCGCTTGCAATACAAGCGTGTCGAAATCAGCACTGGCCAGGTCTGGCCAACAACGAAAACCACGGACGCAGGCGTCCCAAGGAACGGGTTAATGAAAAAGCTGTTTACAATTCTGGCGCTGATCGCGCTGACGGCCGGTAGCATCGGCACGAGTTCGGCGCGTCAGCCGGCATCGATGAAAGCGCAGGCCGAATCGGTGGCGGGGGTGTTCGACTACTACCTGCTGGCGCTGTCCTGGTCACCGACTTTTTGTCTGACGCACAAGGACGATGCGCAGTGCACCGGCAAGGGTTATGGTTTTGTCCTGCACGGTTTGTGGCCGCAATACGCCAAGGGCGGTTGGCCGCAATCCTGCCCGCCGCTGACCAGGCTATCGGCGGCAGAAACCAGCAAGGGCCTGACGATGTATCCGACGAAAAAACTCCTTGATCACGAATGGTCCAAGCACGGTACCTGCAGCGGTCTTGGCGCAATGGGTTATCTGGACAAGTCCGATCAGGCCCTCGGCGCGGTGAAGATTCCGCAGGCGTTACAGCCGTTCGGCTCGACGTCGTACTACTTCGAAGCGCAAGAGATTGTCGATCTGTTTCGCAAGGCCAATCCGGGTATTCCCGAGGATGGAATTGCGGTGATTTGCAGCGGCCCGCAGCTGTCGGAAGTGCGGGTGTGCATGGACAAGGATCTGCAGTTCGGCGCGTGTGGCAAAGGGGTGAAGACGCAGTGTCGGGCGGGGGATATTCGGGTGCCGCCGGTACGGTGAGCCATCCGTAATGAGCCAGGAAAAACAGGCGCTCCCGTGAGCGCCTGTTTTTTTGGTCTGAGGATTTTGAAATGTGAATATGAATACGAACCACGCTACTACTCAAACACCATGAACATCCCCACCGCCGACCTGCTCCGCGAAATCAACAAACCCGAATAAGGATCCCCGGGGGGTTCAGGCAAATCCCCCCGCATCCACCCCCAATTCTCCACGCAAAAACTCCACCAGCCCCCGCTGCAAGCCGCTCAACACTCCCTCGCGGCTGACCAGCGCCAGTTCTGTCGGCGCCAACTCCGGCAGATCCCTACACACCTCGTGCTCTGGCAATACCGCCGAAACCGGCAGCACCGAAACCCCCAACCCGGACGCCACTGCGGCTTGAATTCCGGTCAGGCTGTGGCTGCCGAACGCCACTCGCCACGGTCGCTGCGCCACATCGAGCAGGCGAATCGCCCGCTGTCGGTACAGACAGCCCTGCGGAAACAGTGCCAGCGGCAGCACACCGCTGGAGGTGTCGAATTCGGTGCCTTTGACCCATACCAGTCGTTCCGGCCAGGTAGCCCATGCCGGGCCGCTGTCGGGTTCGCGTTTGATCAGGGCAATGTCGATGTCGCCGGCGTCGAGGCGTTGGCGCAGGTCGAGGCTCATGCCGCTGATGATTTCCAGGCGCGCCTGCGGATGGTTGCGGGTGAAGCCGGCGAGGATAAGGGCCATGCGCCGGGCGTCGAAGTCTTCCGGCATGCCGATGCGCAGCACTTCCAGGTCGACGTCACTGGCCAGCGCTTGCGTGGCTTCGGCGGACAGCGCCAGCAACCGGCGCGCATAGTGGATCAGCAGTTCGCCGTGCTCAGTGAGAGCGACGTTCACTCCGGTGCGGTCGCGCAGGAGTAGCGGGTGGCCGACCAGATCCTCGAGTTTGCGCACCTGCTGGCTGACCGTCGATTGCGTGCGGTGCACACGCTCGGCAGCACGGGTGAAGCTGCCTTCATCGACCACGCAGACAAAGGTTTTCAGCAATTCCAGATCCAGCATGGCGGTATTCCTGATAGTTGTTTTGCGAATGAGGGTTGAGTGTTTATTTAATTTCACACTATCACCGCACGCTCATAAGCTGAAGTCCTCACTGTGGAGGAATCGACCGATGACCTTAAACAACACGCCGCGCCCGCACTGGCTGACCTTCGATTGCTACGGCACGCTGATTCAGTGGGATGAAGGCCTGAAAGCCGTGGTCGAAAAAATGCTCAGCGACAAGGGCGAGCACGCCGTCGACGCCACTAAGTTGATCGAAGTCTACGACCGTCACGAGCACCGTCTTGAACAAACGCCGCCGCACCGTTCCTTTCGCGAACTCAGCACACTCGGCCTGCAACTGGCGCTGGCAGAACTGGGCTCGCCGAGCCAGTCCGAGGACAGTCAACGCCTGGCGGCGGCCATCCCCAACATGCCGCCATTTGCCGAAGTGGTCGACACCCTCGCGCAACTCAAAGCCATGGGCTTCAAGCTGTGCATTGTCTCCAACACCGACGACGAGATCATTGCCGGCAACGTTGCGCAGCTCGGCGGCCATATCGACCGGGTGATCACCGCGCAACAGGCTGGTGCCTACAAACCGGCGCCGCGTCTGTTCGACTACGCTCATGAGCAATTGGGCGTGACCCGGGATGAAGTGGTGCACATCTGCGCCAGCCCCATGCTCGATCACACGGCGGCGCGGGACATGGGTTTTCGTTGCGTGTGGATCGATCGCGGCACGGGTCGTCAGTTGTTGCCGGACTATCGCCCCGACGCGATCCTGTCCAGCCTCGATCAAGTGCTGCCGCTGTTCAAATCCCTCGGCTGGACCTAAGGAGGATTGCCATGGCTCATATCTTGAGCGGCACTGGCAAAGCCAGACCAACCGCGACGCTGAACCTGGAAACCGAAGAGATCATCACCGCCCGCAACGAACTCGCTGCGTGCTTTCAACTGGCCGCATTGCATGGTCTGGAGGAGGGCATCTGCAATCACTTTTCGGCGATGCTGCCGGGGCATGATGATCTGTTTCTGGTCAATCCATACGGCTACGCTTTTTCGGAAGTGACCGCGCAGAATCTGCTGGTCTGTGACTTCGCCGGCAACGTGGTCGATGGCGAAGGCGAGCCCGAGGCGACCGCGTTCTACATCCACGCGCGCCTGCACAAACAACTGCCACGGGTAAAAGTCGCGTTCCACACGCACATGCCGCACGCCACCGCGTTGTGCCTGTTGCAAGGCCCGCCGCTGCTGTGGCTGGGGCAGACTGCGCTGAAGTTTTACGGGCGCACAGCGGTGGACGAGGATTACAACGGCCTCGCGCTGGACGCATCTGAAGGCGACCGCATCGCCAGCGTTATGGGCGATGCCGACATTCTCTTTCTGAAAAACCACGGTGTGATTGTCGCTGCGCCGAGCATTGCCGAAGCCTGGGACGATCTGTATTACCTGGAGCGCGCCGCGCAGGTGCAACTGCTGGCGATGGCAACCCAACGTGAATTGAAACCGGTGCCTCATGCGATTGCGCAGCGCGCCTATGAACAAATGCGTGAAGGCGATGCGCAAAGTGCCCGCGCGCACCTGACCAGCGCGATGCGGCGGCTGGCCCTGCACAACTGATTAACCGTAAAGAAGCAATCGTAAATAAATCGACGAAAAGCGATCATCCAAACTCGCGACGCGCCGATAACTGGGCGGGAGGCGGGCGTTTGCCCGGTACATCCCGGTGGGCTACGCTCACACATACAAGGGTTTCGGGCTCGCGCCCCTGTCGTACCTGCCCAGGACATGCTTTTGCCAATCCCCAATCACGATCCGCATCAAGCCCCCGGCACGCTCAAGCGCCTGCCGCTACGCAAAGCGGCGGTGCTGTTTATCGTTGCGGTGAGCCTGTGCCTGTGCGGTCTGCTGTACCTGCAACTGGAGCAGTCGCGGCGTCAGGATCTGGCGGTGGCGAAAATGGCTTCGGGCAACCTGACCCGGGCCATGGCGCAGCAGGCCGAAGACACTGTGCGTGCAGCGGATCTGGTGATGACCAGCCTGGTCGACTGGATTCAGGACGATGGTTACGGGGCGTCGCAGCGCCCTCGGTTGCAGCGGATCTTTGCCCGCCGCGCGCAGCAACTGGATCAGTTGCATGGCATCTTTCTCTTCGATCGCGAAGGGCAGTGGGTCATTACTTCGTTCGCCGATCTGCCTCGTGGCAATGGCGTGGCCGATCGCGAATATTTCAAGTTCCATCAGCAGAATGCTTCGACGGTTGCGCACATCGGCCCGGCGATTCGCAGCCGCGAAAACGGCGAGTGGATCATTCCGATTTCCAGACGCGTCAACGACCAGCTCGGCAACTTTCAGGGCGTGCTGATGGCGGGCATCCGCATGTCCTACTTCGATCAGTTCTTCAAAAGCTTCAGCCTCGATGACAGCGGCATCATGTTTCTGGCGCTGACCGACGGCACCTTGCTGGCGCGACGGCCCTTTGATGAGTCGTTGATCAACACCTCGGTGGCCCACGGCGAGATCTATCAAACCCTGCTGCCGAACGCTAACGCTGGCACCGCGATGCTCAACTCCGTGGTCGACGGCGTGACCCGCTTGTATGGCTATCGACAGCTCGCCTCGTATCCGCTGGTGGTCTCTGCTGCGACGTCTCAAGACACGATTCTGCAGGGCTGGTATGACCGCGCCTTCCAGTCCAGCGTAATTGTCGCGCTGGTGATCCTCGGGGTTGGCCTGTTCGGCTGGGTGTTCATTCATCAAGTGCGCGATGGCGAACGTATCGAGAAAAACCTGCGCAAGGCGCAACTGGCGCTGGAGCAGATCGCCACCCACGACAGCCTGACCGGGTTGGCCAATCGACGCTTGTTCGAGCGCTCGCTGGACATCGAATTTGCCCGGGGCGCGCGCCAGGTCAGCCCGGTCAGCCTGATCATGCTCGATATCGATTTCTTCAAGCGCTACAACGACGCTTACGGCCATGTCGCCGGCGATCAATGCCTGGCGCAGGTGGCGCAAGTGGTGAAGGCCTGCTGCCAGCGCAAGTCGGATCTGGCGGTGCGTTACGGTGGTGAAGAGTTCGCTGTGCTGTTGCCGGATACGGACATCAACGGTGCGCTGGCGATAGCCGGGCAGATTCGCCGCAGCGTGATCGACAAGCACATCATCCACAGTGGGTCGCCGACCGGTTATCTCACGGTGAGTCTGGGCTGTTATTCATTTATTCCGAACGGCAACGACAGCCCGCAAGTGTTTATCCAGCGCGCGGATGCGGCGTTGTATGAGGCGAAAAATGCCGGGCGCAATCGCGCGGCGGTGTTTACAGCTGAAGAGGGTTTTGCCGAGTTGATGCGGTCGGATCGCTGATTCTTTCAGTCAACAGAAATAAAAAGTGGGAGCGAGCCTGCTCGCGAATCGGTGTGTCAGCTTGCATCAAGGTTGGCTGACAGACCGCTTTCGCGAGCAGGCTCGCTCCCACATTGGGTCCTGATGTAAGCAGGACTATCTGGGATGGCTCTTGTTCGTTCAGCTGCCCGTGCCACCGCCCGCACCACCCGTGCCGCCGCCGGCCGAACCGGTGCCACCGCCCGCGCCGGAACCCGAGCCACTGGCGCCGCCATTGGTGCCCGTTCCAGTGTCCATGCCCGAGCCAGTACCAGTGCCGGTGCCGTTATTGGTTCCGCCAGAACCGCTGCCACCCGATGGCGAGCCCGGGGTGTTGTCTGGCGGCATGGTCGAGCTGCTGGCGCCGCCGGACTTGGTGCCCGTCGCATCGGTGCTGTCATTGGCAGCGAAGCTGGCGGCGGACGCCGTGGCGAGCAGGCCGGCCAACAATAACGAAGTGAATTTGCGCGTCATCATGGTACGTCTCCTGATAAAGGGGATTACCTGATATTGGTCTTGCGCACTGAAACCTTGGTGCCCGTCGAGTGACGAGCGGTCAGTCGCCGCGCCAAGTGGCCTACCGTTCTTCTGCAATATTGGCTATTTGCCGAACCACCCCCGGGGACTAACGTAGCCACACATTCAATCGCTACCCCGGAGCCCACCATGCAATCTCGTGCCGATTTCTACACCGCTTCCCCCGATGCCATGAAAGCGATGATGGCGCTGGAAAATGCCGTCTCGAAACTGTCGCTGGAAAAGAGCCTGCTCGAACTGGTCAAGCTGCGCTCTTCACAGATCAACGGCTGCGCATTCTGCATCGACATGCACACCGCCGACGCGATCAAGGACGGCGAAACCCCACGCCGCCTGTTCGCCGTGACAGCATGGCGGGAAGCGCCGTTCTTCAGCGAGCGTGAACGTGCCGCACTGCTGTGGACCGAGTCGCTGACGCAACTGAGCCTGACCCACGCGCCGGACGAAGACTATGAAGTCGTCGCTGCGCAGTTTTCGCCGAAGGAACTGGTTGACCTGACGGTGGCGATCAACACCATCAACGGCTGGAATCGCCTGGCAGTGGGCTTCCGCAAACTGCCGCAGGCCTGAGACATTCACGCTTTTACCTTGTGGGAGCGAGCCTGCTCGCGAAGGCGACGTGTCAGTCACCATCATCGTTGCTGACATACCGCATTCGCGAGCAGGCTCGCTCCCACAGGGTCCTATTCAATGCCCATCGGAGCTCGGCGTCGTCGGTGCTTGCACCTTGCGCATCAAGAACACCATCACAGCGTGCATTGCTTTGTATTAATACGACGCATTACTATTCACGCCCCTTTCTCACCACGCCGCCCATCCCCCATGCGCTCCCGCAGATCCGGCTTTTTCGAGCATTACGAAGAGTTGATCGGCACCTGGACTCGTCGCCTGCGCAATCGCGCGCAGGCCGAGGATCTGGCGCACGACACCTTTGTGCGGGTGCTCGAGGCGGATTCGGCGGCGGTGCAGCAGCCGCGTGCGTATTTGCACCAGACCGCACGCAATATCGCCGTTGATGGTTATCGGCGTGAGGACCGGCGGGGCGTCATGGAGGCGGAGGCGGTCGAGGACAGTGCGTCGTCGGCGGGCGATCCGGAGCATTACATGCACGCGATCCAGTTGGCCGATTCCATCGAACGCGCGCTCACCGAGCTGCCGCTCAACTGCCGCAAGATCTTTGTCTGGCAGAAGATCGAAGGCCTGACGCAGGCAGAAATCGCCGAACGCCTGGGGCTGTCCAAGAACATGGTCGAAAAGTATATGATCCGCACCCTGCGCCATCTGCGTGAGCGGCTGGATGGCTTGCAGTCATGATGACGAGTGACGTCGAAAAGATCGCAGCCTTCGGCAGCTCCTACAGGGGGGCGTGCCTGGTCTCAACCTCAGCCGGACAGAATATTCCATGATGGAGACGAGAGATTGCGCCTGTGGGCAAGCGGCGGTGCGTGACGAGGCGGCGGCATGGTTCGTGCGTTTGCAGGAACCGAATGTCAGCGTCGAGCAACGGCAGCGCTTCGAGGCCTGGCTGAACGAGCATCCGCAGCACCGTGCAGAATTCCGCCTGCTCCAGGACTTGTGGGCGGCTGCTGATCTGCTGCCGACGTCGCGTCTGCAGGCGCTTGCCGAAACTCCGCCAGCTCGCCGCCAACGTCGGCCGATGCTGCGTTATGCCGTCGCCGCGAGTGTTCTGGCCGTGGCGCTGGGGCTTGGCCTGTTCAGCGGGCTGAATCATCCGGGCGGTTACCGCGCTGAATTCGCCACGGCGCCGGGCGAGCGCAAGCATGTGGCGTTGCCGGACGGTTCTGTAATCGATCTGAACAGTCGCAGCCGCTTGCAGGTGCGTTATGAGCAGGATCGACGGGTTATCGAATTGAGCGCGGGCGAGGCGATGTTCAGCGTTGAACACGACGCCTCGCGTCCGTTTATTGTCGAAGCCGGCAGCGGCAGGGTCACGGTCACCGGTACGCGTTTCGATGTGCGCCGCGATGCCACGCAAACCCGCGTGGCGGTGGAGCAGGGCACGGTGAAGGTGCAGGGAAGTGCTGCCCCGGACAACCAATTCATCAACCTCACCGCAGGCCTCGGCACGGCGGTCGATGGCCAAGGCAAAGTCCTGCCGGCCTACGCGGTCAACCCGGCGCAGCTGACCGCCTGGCGTAACGGCAAACTGGTGTTCAACAACGCCAGCCTCGGCGAAGTAGCGGCGGAAGTATCGCGCTATCGCGACAAACCGCTGACCGTATCCCAGCCGAACGTGGCCAGCCTGCGCCTGACCAGCGTGTTCAAATCCGACGACACCGACGCCTTGCTCAAAGCCTTGCCGAGCATCCTGCCGGTGACGGTGCGCACCCTTGCCGATGGCAGTCAGGAAATAATTTCCAGATAGCATTCAGGTTTTTTCCCCGTTCATCGTCTTCCTGTTCAACTGCAACTGGTTTGCATTAACAGCCGCACACTCTTGCGATCCACAGGACTCCGTACGACGTGAACATCACCACAACCCACAATAAAAAATCCCCTTGGTTGCCACTGGCTCTCGCGCTGGCAGTCAGCGCCGCGATGCCGTTGGCGTTTGCCGCTGAAGCCATTCATATCCGCGCGCAACCGCTAGGCCAAGCCTTGAGCGAACTGGGCCAGCAAACCTCGCTGCAGGTGTTTTTCAGCCCTGAGCTGGTGGCCGGCAAACAAGCTCCGGCGGTGGACGGCGACCTCGCGCCAGAGCAGGCGCTGCGGCAGTTGCTGCAGGGCAGCGGCCTCGATTATCAGATCAATGAAGGCTCGGTGACGCTCGCCCCGGCCGCCACTTCCGCAGCCAGCAACGGCCCGCTGGAACTGGGTGTGACCGACATCAAAGTGGTCGGCGACTGGCTCGGTGACGCCGACGCGGCGGTGGTGCAGAACCACCCCGGCGCACGCACGGTGATTCGCCGCGAAGCGATGGTCGAGCAGGGCGCGATGAACGTCAGCGACGTGCTCAAACGCGTGCCTGGCGTGCAGGTGCAGGACTCCAATGGCACTGGCGGCAGCGACATTTCCCTCAACGTCGGCGTGCGCGGTCTGACTTCGCGCCTGTCGCCACGCTCGACTGTTTTGATCGATGGCGTGCCAGCGGCGTTCGCGCCTTACGGCCAGCCGCAACTGTCGATGGCGCCGATTTCCTCGGGCAACCTCGACAGCATCGACGTCGTGCGTGGCGCCGGTTCCGTGCGCTACGGGCCGCAAAACGTCGGCGGCGTGATCAACTTCGTGACCCGCGCGATTCCGGAGAAAACCACCGGCGAAATCGGCACCACCCTGGAAACCACGCAGTACGGCGGCTGGAAACACATCGACACCGCATTTCTTGGCGGCACCGCCGACAACGGCATGGGCGTCGCGCTGCTGTACTCCGGCGTCAACGGTCACGGTTATCGCGAGCGCAACAACGGCAATGACATCGACGACGTGCTGCTCAAGACGCATTGGGCGCCGACCGATAAGGACGATTTCAGCCTCAACTTCCACTACTACGACGCCAGTGCCGACATGCCGGGTGGCCTGACTCAGCGTCAGTACGATGACAAACCGTACGAGTCGGTGCGTGACTACGACCAGTTCACAGGCCGGCGCAAAGACGTGTCGTTCAAGTGGATCCGCCAGATCGACGAGCGCACCCAGGCAGAAATTCTCACCTATTACACCGACAGCTTTCGCGGCAGTACCATCGCCGCGCGCGATCAGCGCACCCTTAGCTCATACCCGCGTTCCTATTACACCCTGGGCATCGAGCCGCGCGTGTCGCGGGTGTTCGATGTCGGCCCGACCACTCAGGAAGTCAGCGTCGGTTATCGCTATCTGAAAGAGGCCATGCACGAAGAGTCGAGTCGTCTGGCGCTGGTCAACAATCAGCCAGTGGTCACGCCGACTTCCGACGGCCATGTATTCCAAGATCGCACCGGTGGCACCGAGGCCAATTCGGTGTATGTCGACAACAAGATCGACGTCGGCAACTGGACCATCACCCCGGGCATTCGCTTCGAACACATCAGCACCGATTGGCACGACCGCGCCGTGCTCGACACCGCTGGCCGGCCGGTCCAGGAGAAAAACCGCAGCATCGAAAGCAATGAGCCGCTGCCGGCGCTGAGCGTGATGTATCACCTGTCCGATGCCTGGAAGCTGTTCGCTAATTACGAAACCTCGTTCGGCAGCCTGCAGTATTTCCAGCTCGGCCAGGGCGGTTCGGGTGACAGCACCGCCAACGGTCTGGAGCCGGAAAAGGCCAAGACCTACGAGGTCGGCACGCGCTACAACGATGATGTCTGGGGCGGCGAGGTGACGCTGTTCTACATCGACTTCGATGACGAACTGCAATACATCAGCAACGATGTCGGCTGGACCAACCTCGGCGCGACCAAGCACCAGGGCATTGAAGCGTCGGTGCATTACGACATGGCCGCACTCGACTCGCGCCTCGATGGCCTGACCGCCAACGCCGGTTTCACCTACACCCGCGCCACTTATGAAGGCGAGATCCCCGGCTTCAAGGGCCGCGATCTGCCGTTCTATTCGCGGCAGGTTGCGACAGTCGGTTTGCGTTACGACATCAATCGCTGGACGTACAACATCGATGGCTTCGCCCAATCGAAACAGCGTTCGCCGGGCACCGGTGTGAATGCGGATGGCAGCTTCAACGGCAACTACATCACCGAAGGCACGGCGGACGGGCAGTACGGCGACATCCCGGGTTACGTGACCTGGAACGTGCGCGGCGGTTATGACTTTGGTCCGCAGGTGTCGAACCTCAAGCTTGGTGCCGGGGTGAAGAACGTCTTCGACAAGCAGTACTTCACCCGCTCCAGCGACAACAACTCGGGGATGTATGTCGGCGCACCGCGCACGTTCTTCGTGCAGGCCAGCGTCGGCTTCTGATAGAGCGCGGTGCCTTCTTCGCGAGCAGGCTCGCTCCCACATGGACCACTGAAACCCTGTGGGAGCGAGCCTGCTCGCGAAGCTTTCAGACCTTGAGGACTTTGCCGCCGATCGCCACAGCCACCAGCAACACTGCCATCAATCCAAAGGCAAAACTCAGGCTGCTGGCGTGGGCGACAAAACCGATCACTGCCGGCCCGGCAAGAATCCCTGCATAACCCAGCGTGGTAATTGCCGGTACCGCGATGCTTTCCGGCATCACCGTTTGTTTGCCCACCGCCGTGTACAGCACCGGCACGATGTTCGAGCAACCGGCGCCGACCAGCGCATAACCGAGCAGCGCCGCTTGCCAGCTCGGCGCGAAGGTGGCGAGAAACAGTCCCGCCGCCGCCAACAGACCGCCGAACAGAATGATCCGCGTAGCCCCCAGCTTGCGCACTATGCGATCACCAAGCAGACGGCCGACGGTCATGGTCAGGGCAAACGCTGCGTAACCCATTCCCGCATAAGCCGTGTCGATCCCGCGTTCCTGAGCGAGGAACACTGCGCTCCAGTCCAGCGCCGCGCCTTCGGTAAGGAAAACGATGAAGCACATGCCGCCGATAAACAGCACGATGCCATGGGGAATGGCGAACGCCGGGCCGGAGCTTTCGCTGCCGTAGGGCAACATGTGCGGCACGCACTTGAGCAAGGCGCCGATCAGCAAAACCACTACCACCAGCATCGCCGCCAGCGGTGTCAGGCCGAGGCCGAGCAGGGCGCTGACACCCGCCGCACCGACGATGCCGCCGAGGCTGAACAGGCCGTGGAACCCCGACATCATGTGCTTGCCGCTGGCGCGTTCAACGATCACTGCTTGCAGGTTCACCGTCGAATCCACCGTGCCGAGACCGGCGCCGAACATGAACAGCGTGGCGATCAGCGCCGGGATCGACGACACCGTCGCCAGCAACGGCAGTGCCGCGCAGATCAACAAGGTGCCGGCGGTGGCCACACGTCGGCAGCCAAAACGTGTGGCCAGAATCCCCGCCAGCGGCATCGCCAGAATCGAGCCGACACCCAGGCACAGCAGCAGTAATCCCAGCGTGCCCTCATCCAGCCCGGCCCGCGCCTTGGCATACGGCACCAGCGGCGCCCAGGCGGCGATGCCGAGGCCAGCGATGAAAAAAGCGACGCGGGTGGACATCTGTTGCAGGCGTCCGGGGACGAACGTGTCTTGGGGGTTGAGGCTGGTCATATCGATCCTTGGCAAAAAAACAACTGCATCCCGAGTGACATTCTGACGGCGTTGAGGTTCGATCTCAGGCCTTTCGGGGCATAACGGTGAACATCCTACCCTGTGGGAGCGAGCCTGCTCGCGAAAGCGGTGGGTCAAATATGGAATTGTCGACTGACGCACCGCCTTCGCGAGCAGGCTCGCTCCCACACTGAGTTGCGGTTTACAGTCGGATTTTCGCCAGCATGGAATACGGGAACAAGGCATGACGAGCTTCTACGACGCACGCGGCAATATCTACGCTGTGGTCTCACCCCAAGCCTTGCGCGAGGCCGGAATCGCGTTGCCGACAAGCGCCGACGCCTGCGCCGCATCTCGGCAGCACTGGAGCGAAGCCGCTATCGCCCTGTGCTGCGATTGGCCGGAAGGCCAGCGTCCGGCCAACGGCAAACCCCACCGCAGTGACGGCCTGCTGATCGGCCCGTTTCAGGCATCTGCGCCGTTCGATGTGCTGATCGTCAACACCGACGGCAGTCTCGCCGAGCGCAGCGGTAACGGCCTGACGATTTTTTCTCAGGCATTGACCGAGCAAGGCTTGATGCCGGAGCAGGGCGCAGTGTTGCGCGTTCATCATGACAAGGGCGAAGCGCTGGATACGGCGGTGACACCAGCCGAAGTCGAAGGCGTGCGCGGTTTCTGGCTCGACCTCGGTCAGCCCGGATTCGGCCCGCAAGCCGTCGGGGCGCGGGCAGTCGAGAGCGTTCAAATCAATAATCGCGACGTCAGCCATGTCCAGCCCCTGGCGCAACTCGATCCCACTTGGACCCACAGCCAATTCGTCCGCATCGGCAATCCGCACTGTGTAACGCTGCTCAGCGATGCAAGCGCTTTGCCGAGCAACGAACAGATGCGTGAACCCACCCTGAACCAACGGCTTACAGCAATCGCCTATGCCATGCCCACCGGTGCCGGTAATCCCTGCCCGGCGGGCGTCAATCTGCAATGGGCCGCGCTGGCGTCGCCGCAGCAAGTCCTCGCCCGGGTATTCGAGCGTGGCGAAGGACCAACCGCGTCATCCGGCACCAGCGCCAGTGCGGTCGCGTGTGCCGCGTGGCGGGTGGGTTGGGTCGAGGCGGGAAAAGTGCGGGTGGTCATGCCGGGTGGCACCGCACCGGTTTTGCTTGAGGTTTCGGAAGGGGAATTGCTGCGCGTCAGATTGTTTGGCACGGCGCGGTTGATGGATTGATTCGGCCGACGCTATCGCTGGGATCTACTGTGGGAGCGAGCCTGCTCGCGAAGAGGTCGGCACATCCAACATCGAGGTGCCTGGCATGGCGCTTTCGCGAGCAGGCTCGCTCCCACAGGTTTTGCTCTCGGCCCATCAGGTTCAGCGTACTTCTCAGTTGAACTCCACCACCGGCATCTGCCGCTTCATCAACACCTTGCCGCCGCGAATCGAATACAGCGGCAGGCCTTGGCTGCGGATCACTTCATAGTCGCTGTCCGCCGAGAGAATCAGCAAGTTCGCCGGGCGGCCCTGTTCCAGTCCGTAACGCTCGCCCAGGTGCATGGCTTTGGCGCTGTTGTCGGTGACCAGATCCAGCGCGCTTTGCAGGTTGCGATAACCGAGCATGTGGCAGATGTGCAAACCCGCTTCAAGCACGCGCAGGATGTTGCCGTTACCCAGCGGATACCACGGGTCGACGATCGAGTCCTGACCGAAACACACGTTCATGCCGGCTTCGAGCAGTTCGTTGACGCGGGTCACGCCCCGGCGTTTCGGGAAGTTGTCGAAACGTCCTTGCAGGTGAATGCTTTCGGTCGGGCAGGAAACAAAGCTGATGCCGGAATGGCCGAGCAGGCGGAACAGTTTGGCGCAGTAGGCATTGTCATAAGAACCCATCGCCGTGGTGTGGCTGGCGGTGACGCGGGCGCCCATGTCGCGGCTGCGTGCTTCTTCGGCAAGCACTTCGAGGAAACGTGAATGCGGATCGTCAGTCTCGTCGCAGTGCACGTCGACCAGGCAGCCGGTACGCTCGGCCAGGTCCATGAGGAACTTCACCGAGCTGACGCCCTGATCGCGGGTGTACTCGAAATGCGGAATGCCGCCGACCACGTCAGCGCCCATGCGGATCGCCTCTTCCATCAGCTCGCGCCCGTTGCGGAACGACTCGATGCCTTCCTGCGGGAACGCGACGATCTGCAGGTCAATCAGCTGACGGCTTTCCTCACGCACTTCGAGCATGGCTTTGAGCGCGGTGAGTTGCGGGTCGGTGACGTCGACGTGGGTGCGCACGTGCTGAATGCCGTGGGCGGCCAGGGCCTGAATGGTCTTCTTGGCGCGGGTCTTGGTGTCTTCTTCGGTGATGGTGACTTTGCGCTCGCCCCAGCATTCAATGCCTTCGAACAGCGTGCCGCTCATGTTCCAGCGCGGCTCGCCGGCGGTGAGGGTGGCGTCGAGGTGGATGTGCGGCTCGACGAAGGGCGGCACCACCAGATTGCCGCCGGCATCGAGGTCATCCGCGCCGAGGGTCGGCGCTTCGGTCTGACGGGCGATGCTGTGGATCAGGCCGTCTTCGAGGTGCAATTCGTGCAGGCCTTCCTGATTGCGCAGGCGGGCGTTGATGATGTGCATCAGGCAAATCCTTTTTATAGGTCTTGTAGTGGTGCGCTGACGCGACGGGCGCCGAGCACACCGGTGACGATGACATACGTTAGCGCGGCAGCGGCAATGCCTACCAGCGGCGCGACCCAGGGCGAGCTGAACGCAGCGACGGTTCCGACCCCGTAGGCCCCGAGGCCCGGCCAGTTGAACGCTGGCAACCGTGCGTCGGCCAGACGCGGATAGTGCCCGCGCCAGCGGTAGAAGAAGTCAGCCATGATCACCCCGCCAATCGGCGGAATCACCGTGCCGAGCAGGATGAGATACGGCACCAGCATGTCGTACATGCCCAGCAGGGCGAGCAGAGTGCCGATCACCGCGCCACCGAGGGTCACGGTCTTGCGCCGCCCGGTCCGCAGCAGGTTGCAGCCGGCCACGGCGAAGTTGTAGATGGTGTTGTCCTGCGTACTCCAGATGTTCAGCAACAGCATGGCCATCGCGGCCATGGCGAAGCCCTGCAACAGCAGCACTTCAACCACATCCGGCTGTTGATAGACGATCGCGCCGTACGCGCCGATCAGCACCATCAGGCCGTTGCCGATGAAAAAACCGATCAGGCTGGCCAGCACCGCGACTTTTGCCGAGCGGGAAAATCGCGTCCAGTTGGTGGCTTGCGTTGCGCCGCTGACGAAGGTGCCGAACACCAGGGTGATCGCTGTCGACCAGTCCAGCGAACCGGTCGGCACCACGCTGAGCAACCCCTCGAAACCGCCAACCTTCACGGTCGCTGCCCACATCGACAGCATCAGCAGCAACATCATCGTCGGCACCGCGATGTACGAGAGAATCTCCAGTCCGCGATAACCGATGTACGCCGTAGCGCAGAAACCCAGACCAAACAGCACCATCAGGACCAGCACGGTGCTTTCATCGAGATTGAAATACTTGCCGATCACCACCGCCGCCGTCGCCGTGCCCCACGCGTACCAGCCAATCTGGGTGAAGCCGAGAATCAGATCGCTGAGCTTGCTGCCGACTTCGCCAAAACAGAAGCGGCCCATCAGTACCGAATTGAGGCCGCTCTTGAAGGCGATGTAACCCAGCCCTGCGGCGTAAAGGCCCAGCAGCAGATTGCCAACAATGATCACCGCCATCATCTCGGCGAAACCGAACGCGACCCCGAGCTTGCCGCCGGCAAACATGGTCGCAGTGAAAAACGTGAAGCCCAGTAACACCATCGCCGTCGAGGCCAGGCCTTTGCGCGCGTGCATGGGGACTTCACTGAGCGGGTAATCGTTGCCGGAGGCGTTCTGCGTCATGGGGCAGTCCTTGCAGGAAGGGGAAGACGCAGAAGGGTTGCAGCGGTCGTGCCAAGCGGCGCAAGTGAACGAATGTGTAGACGCGACTGGGATTTTCAGCGCGAAAGCAGTGCACTGAATGCACCAGGAGCCCAATGTGGGAGCGAGCCTGTTATGTGCATGGCAGATGATTCAAACCTGGCGCCGGACTCTTGTGGGAGCGAGCCTGCTCGCGAATACGGAGTGTCAGTCACCGAATAAATTGACTGGAACGGCGCTTTCGCGAGCAGGCTCGCTCCCACAGGGGCGGGGGAGATGTGTGGTGCTTATTCGCCGCGATAGATGCAGCCGCTGGTGCACGTCTCATGAATGCGGATCGCGCTGAGTTCCGGCAGCAATGGCTTCATCTCATTCCAGATGAATTTGGCCAGCACTTCGCTGGTCGGGTTTTCCAGGCCAGGAATGTCGTTCAGGTAGTTGTGGTCGAGGCGTTCGTAGAGCGGCTTGAAAATCGCTTTGATCTCGGAGAAATCGCGAATCCAGCCAGTGTGCGGATCGAGGTCGCCGCTCAGGTGCAGCGCGACCTTGAATGAGTGGCCGTGCAGGCGGCCGCACTTGTGGCCGTCCGGGACGTGCGGCAGGCGGTGGGCGGATTCGAAAGTAAACTCTTTGAAGATTTCCACGGTATTTTCGGCTCTGTTCAGATGGCGTTCGCCGCAGCGATTCGGGCAGGCGGCGAGTTTATCAGCTTGTCTTTGGCCGTGCTGACTAAAGGGTCAGCAAGCGCTCGGCGAGGCGACCGTTGGCCGTCAGCTCGAGGAATTCGTCACCCAGTCGACGGCTCTCGTCCATCGCCGTGTGCCAGTATTTCTGCCGGCTCGGCGCATCGCCCATAAAGCGTTTGAAGTCGTTGCGATCGGGCAGTTTGCCGTAGGGCAGGCGCGCCAGATATTCCTTCGATGGCGCGACCAGCAGCACATCCTGCAGACGCTGTACCGAAGCGCGGCGCCATGGCAGCGTCTTGTCGAACCAGCCGGGAATCACCCGATCGGTGAAGTGCGGATAGAGCACGATGCCGTCGCCGCTGTAGGGCAGGTCGAGGTGGTAGTCGAGCAAACCGCCATCGCGGAACGTACCCGCGCCGGCGCCGGGCAGGTCGCGCACGCCTTCCATGACCATCGGAATCGACCCGGAAGCGAGCAGGGCCTGGCGCAGGTTGCCGGTATTGAGGGCAACGAAACGTGAAGGGAAATCGGTCAAGGCATCAAGCGGCGGCGCCAGGCGTGGATCGTGGATGATCAGCCGTTCGAAGTGCCGCGACAGCCGTGTACGACCGCGCAGGTTGTCGGCGATCACCGAACCCAGCGCCAGACCGAGGCGCCCGCGATGGTCCTCGGCGAGGCGGCCCTGGCTTTTCACCACCATGATGTTCAAGCGGTAATCGGCGTTCTCGAGGATGCTCGCATCGCGGCCGTCGAGCAGGTCATTGAGCATGCGCTGCGAGCTCTGGCTGATCTCGGCCATGGTCACGCCTTTGTTGAAATGCTGCTCGGCGTACAGCTCACCGAGGCGGCGAATGCCTTCGACGGCGTCCGGCAGGCAGGCGCTGGCGAAACGCCAGGAACCCACCGAGGCGCCGATCAGCGAACGCTCACGCGGCGCACCCGGCAGCCACTCGCCGAACAACGCCAGATCCAGCCCCTGAATCCCCAGCGCCTTCGGCCCACCGGCCGCACCGGGCAGGGTGCCGACGTCAGCGGCGTGCAAACCCTGCGCACGAATCCGCGCCATGGCCCGTGGGCCGGCCTTGAGGGTGAGGGCGGGAAACTTGATGTGGATGGCGGTCATACCGGTCTCGATCGTTAGCAAGCTGGCGATTATAAGCACATGTTGCAGGCCCATGTAGGAGTGAGCCTGTCCCACAAACGGGGCAGACGCAAAACCAGTGTGGGAGCGAGCCTGCTCGCGAAAGCGGCGGGTCAGAAACATCGCTGCAGCTGACACTCCGTCTTCGCGAGCAGGCTCGCTCCCACAGGGAATCTTGCCAACAGTGGGGCACAATGATGGCCATTCAGTTTCAGTTAAGTTGACCTCGCTATGGTGCCCACCGTAAGCAACATATAAGAATTCGGAGACACCATGAAAACCCTGACTGCCCTGACCACTGCCTCGATCCTCGGCCTTGGCGCCAACACTGCGCTGGCGCGCGATCTCGGACCTGACGAAGCGCTTCGTTTGCGCGACGCTGGTACTATCGTCTCCTTCGAGAAGCTCAACGCCATCGCCCTGGAAAAACACCCCGGTTCGGAAATCACCGAAACCGAGCTGGAGGAAGAGTACGGCAAGTTCATTTACCAGATCGAACTGCGCGACCCGAAAGGGCTGAAGTGGGATCTGGAGTTGAACGCGGTCGATGGTGAAGTGCTCAGGGATCATCAGGATACGTAATGAAGCTGAATAGTCGCGCCACCCGCCTGACGGCGCTGGCGCTGGTGTTGTTGTGCAGTACGGCCATGGCTCGCGACCTCGATCAGGACGAGGCGCTGGCCCTGCGTCGCGATGGTGTGATCCTGCCGCTGGAGCAAGTGCTGCAGCAGGCCATGGATCGCTACCCCGGCGCCAAACTGCTGGAAGTCGAGCTGGAAGAAAAACACGACGTGTACATTTACGAAGTCGAATTGCTGACGGTCGAAGGCGTGGCGCGCGAGCTGCACCTGAAGGCCGATACCGGCGAGTTAGTCAAAGACAAGGAAGATTGATCGATGCGTTTGCTTCTGGTGGAAGACCATGTACCACTGGCCGACGAATTGCTCGCCGGCCTGCAGCGCCAAGGCTACGCGGTGGATTGGCTAGCCGATGGTCGTGACGCGGTGTATCAGGGCAGCAGCGAGCCCTATGACCTGATCATCCTCGACCTCGGCCTGCCCGGCGTGCCGGGGCTGGACGTGCTGGCGCAGTGGCGCGCCGCCGGTCTGGCGATTCCGGTGCTGATCCTCACCGCGCGCGACTCCTGGGCCGAGCGCATCGAAGGGCTGAAGGCCGGCGCTGACGATTACCTGACCAAACCGTTCCACCCGGAAGAACTGTACCTGCGCATTCAATCGCTGCTGCGCCGCTCCAAGGGCCAGGCCAACCAGCCGACCCTGCAAGCCGCCGGCCTGCATCTGGACGAAGGCCGCCAGTGCGTGGTTCGCGACGGCGCCGACATCCAGCTGACCGCCGCTGAATTCCGCCTGCTGCGCTATTTCATGCTGCACCCCGAGCAGATCCTCTCGAAAAGCCACCTCGCCGAACACCTCTACGACGGTGAGACCGAGCGTGACTCCAACGTCCTCGAAGTCCACGTCAATCACCTGCGGCGCAAGCTCGGCAAAAGCGTGATCGAAACCCGTCGCGGTCAGGGATACCTGTTCGGCGGACAAGCTTCATGAGATCAATCCAGCGCCGTTTGAGCCTGGGTCTGATCAGCGTGATGGTGGTGGTCGGTCTGGTGCTGGCGCAAACCAGCCTGTGGTTGTTCGAAGTCGGTTTGCAGCGCTACCTCGAAGCCGGCCTGCGCAACGACAGCGAAAGCCTGCTGGTAGCGCTGGTGCGCGGCCCGCAAGGTTTGCAGCTGGATGAGCGGCATCTGTCGCCGGCCTATCAGCGGCCGTTTTCCGGGCACTACTTTCGCATCGATTTCTCCGACAGCCACTGGCGTTCGCGCTCGCTGTGGGATCAGGAACTGCCGCTGCTGCAACACCCGGGGCTGCACAGCAATCTGCAACTTGGCCCGGACGGGCAACGCTTGTTGATATTGCGCTCGGACTATCGACGCCTGGGTCAATCGATCTCGATCAGCGTCGCCCAGGATTACACGCCGGTCAGCGACAGCTTCCAGCGCATGCGCCAGATCGGCCTCGGTCTGGGGCTGGCGGCGTTGCTGCTGATCCTGTTCCTGCAACGCCTGACCGTACGCCGCGCCCTTAAACCGCTGGAACGCGCGCGCGAGCAGATCGCTCAGTTGCAGCAGGGCCAGCGCTCGCAACTCGACGATCAGGTGCCGGTGGAGCTGGAACCGCTGGTGGCGCAGATCAACCATTTGCTCGCCCACACCGAAGACAGCCTCAAGCGCTCGCGCAATGCCTTGGGCAACCTCGGCCACGCGCTGAAAACCCCGTTGGCGGTGCTGCTCAGCCTGGCCTCCAGCGACAAGCTCGATGACCATCCCGAGCTGCGCAGGATCCTCAAGGAACAACTGGAGCAGGTGCAGCAGCGCCTCAATCGCGAACTCAATCGCGCGCGGTTGTCGGGGGATGCGCTGCCCGGCGCGTTGTTTGATTGCGATGCCGAGCTGCCAGGGTTGCTGGCGACCTTGAACATGATTCACGGCGAGCATCTGGCCTTGAGCTACGTCGCACCGCCGGGTTTGCAACTGCCGTGGGACCGCGAGGACTTGCTCGAACTGCTCGGTAACCTGCTCGACAACGCCTGCAAATGGGCCGATGCCGAGGTGCGCTTGAGTGTGATCGAAAGGTCTGACGGCTTTGCCCTGAGCGTGGAAGATGATGGGCCAGGGATTCCCGAAGAGCAGCGCACTCAGGTGTTCAGCCGTGGCACGCGGCTGGATGAGCAGACCCACGGGCATGGGCTCGGCCTTGGGATCGTGCGGGATATTGTCGAAACGTGGGGTGGCTTGCTGGTGTTGGGCGAAAGCGAGTGGGGCGGGTTGAAAGTGGTGATTGAACTGCCTCGGCGGTGAGCCCTTGAAAAGCCCCTCACCCTAACCCTCTCCCAGAGGGAGAGGGGACTGATTGTGTTGTTCTTGAGAGATGCACCCACTTGAAATCCGAGTCGAACTCAGGACTTGAATGGCATGAAGATCGGCTCCCTTTCCCCCTCGCCCCCCTTGGGGGGAGAGGGCTGGGGTGAGGGGGGATTGCAACTGACACCCCGCACTTGTGCATCAAACGCGAAACTGATCCATCAACCGCTGTTGCTGATTCGCCAGGCTGTTGAGCGACTGGCTCACGCGAGCCGATTCATTGGCCTGCCCGGACAGCGACTCGGTCACATCGCGAATCGTCGCCACGTTGTTGTTGATCTCCTCAGCCACTGCGCTCTGCTCTTCGGCGGCACTGGCGATTTGCAGGTTCATGTCGCTGATCACCGTCACCGCATCGCCGATCTGCCGCAACGCCGTGACAGCCTGACCCACCTGCTCAACGCTGCCCTGGGCCTGACGATGGCTGTTGCCCATCGCACCGACCACTTCCTGCGTGCCATTCTGCAATTGCTCGATGACCTGGCGGGTTTCCTCCACCGACTCCTGAGTGCGGCGCGCGAGGTTGCGCACTTCATCGGCGACCACGGCAAAACCGCGTCCGGCTTCACCGGCGCGGGCGGCTTCGATGGCGGCGTTGAGTGCGAGCAGGTTGGTCTGCTCGGCGATGGCGCGGATGGTTTCCAGCACCGTGCCGATTTTCTCGCTGTTGGCGGCCAGGCCCTCGACCTGAACCATCGCTGCGCTCATGTCGGCGGCGAGGGTGTCGATGCTCGCGGTGGTGTGGTCGATCACGGTCAGACCCTGGCGGGTGGCGCGGTCGGCGTCCTTGGCGGCTTCGGCGGCCTGGGCGGCACTGCGTGCAACGTCCTGGGCGGTGGCGCTCATTTCGTGGGAAGCGGTGGCGACCTGATCGACCTGACGGTATTGCTGCTCCATGCCAGCGCTGGTCTGGGTGGCGATGGCTGAGGACTGGTCGGCAGTGTTGCGCGCGTCCTGCACCGAGCGCTTCACCTCGGCAATGATCGGCTGCAACTTGTCGAGGAACTTGTTGAACCAACCGGCCAACTGGCCGAGCTCGTCCTGCTTGTCGTAGGCCAGACGCCGGGTCAGGTCGCCTTCGCCGCTGGCGATGTCTTCAAGCATGTGCGCCACACCGAGGATCGGCTTGGTCACGCTGCGCGCCATCAGCCACACCAGCAGCAGACCGATCAGGGCGGCGAACAGGCCGAGGCTCAGTTCGATCAGCGTGCCTGAGGTATTGCTCGCATCCAGTTGCTGCTTGAGCGCTTCGGCACGGCTGACCAGGACTTGCTCCGGCACATCGAGCAACACGCCCCACGCCGGCCCATCGGGAATCGGCTGGAACGGCGACAGCACTTTCAACTGGCCGTTGCTGTGCAGGCTGCTCACGCCAGTGCTTGAGGCGAGCAAGCGCAGCAACTCACTGCCGCTGGCCTGATCCACCGCATCCAGACGCTGGCTGAGTTTGCCGGCATCCGGGCTGTAACCGGCGAGCAGGCCGGCGGGGCTGACGATACTGATGGCGGTCTGACCGTCATACAGCTTGCGACTGGCGTTCTGGCTGATCGCTTGCAGGCTGTTGAGGTTGATGTCAACCGACAGCGAGGCGATGACTTTGCCGTTGACCTGCAGCGGGAAGACGATGCTGGTCATCAGCACTTTCTGGCCATCGATGACATAGAAGTACGGCTCGATCACGCAGGGTTTGAGCGTGGTGCGCGGGCAGGTGAACCAGGCATTCGCAGCCTGACCGCTGGGGCCGGTGCTGGTGTCGCTCATGTCGCTTTCCGGCAGCGCCATCGAAGTGACTTTGCCCGGGGTCGGCTGCGACCAGTACAGGGCAAAACGGCCCTTGTCGTTGCTGCCCAGTTCAGCCTGATCGGCGAACAGTTCGTCCTTGCCGTCCAGCGCATTGGCTTCGAACACCAGCGACAGGCCGAGCAGGTCCGGGTTGGCTTGCAGCGCGGATTTGACCTGACGGGTCATGTCCTCGCGCAGATCGAAGGCATCGAGAAAGCGCTTCTCGGCCTGCTCACGCAAAAACAGCACCTGCCGCGAGAAACCGTGGCCGTACTGATAGGCGTCCATGAATTGCTGACGAATGCCGGCGGCCTGCACTTCACCTTGCGATTCGATCCGCGCCTGCGCCGATTCGGTGAGCATCTCCATGCTCGAGGCCTTGACCAGCGCCGAGCTGTGTTCCATGCGATACAGCGAAAGACCGACCAACAGGGTCACGATACCGGCCAGGCAGAGGCCGGCGAGCAGGGTGATTTTCCACTGGATGGAAAGTTGTCTGAGCGACATGGAAAACATCCTTATCCGATAAATATCTGAGACTTTGCACTGTAGCGGCCGCGTTTCGGCTTTCTTTATGCCGTGAGCGCAATATGACCGATTGCCGCATGCGGGGCCTGTGGTCCTGTGGTCCGGTAGTCCTGTAGTCCTGTGGCGAGGGGATTTATCCCCGTTCGGCTGCGAGGCAGTCGTGAGACCTGCGTATAGGGTTGTTTTGAAGTTTGCCGGGGGCGGCTTCGCCACCCAACGGGGATAAATCCCCTCGCCACAGGGCTTTGACAGCGCCGCCACTCTGCGGCACAGTGCGCGCCCTCTAATAAGACCCTTCATACAAATCCGCCGGCCAGCGCCGGGCGGACTCATCCTGTCTGGCGGTGTGTTTTCACCCGCAGTGTTTTTTGAGGTAGTGAAATGAATGCAGTCATAGCAGCCGTCGGCGTCATGCTGATCCTCAGCCTGTCGCGCGTGCATGTGGTGATCGCGCTGATCGTCGGGGCGCTGGTCGGCGGCCTGACCGGCGGTCTGGGCATCGACGCAACACTCAAGGCGTTCAACAGCGGCCTGGGCGGCGGCGCGACGGTGGCGTTGTCCTACGCCTTGCTCGGCGCGTTCGCCGTGGCGATTGCCAAATCCGGTCTGGCCCATGCGCTGGCCGACAAGGCCCTGGCCATGGTGGATCGGCAGCACGCAACCGGCGGCGGTAACGTCAAATGGCTGCTGATCGGCCTGCTGTGGGTGGTGGCGATTGCCTCGCAGAACATCCTGCCGATCCATATCGCGTTCATTCCGCTGCTGGTGCCGCCACTTCTATATGTACTGACCAAGCTGCAACTCGATCGCCGTCTGATCGCCTGCGTCATGACCTTTGGCCTGATCACCCCGTACATGTTTCTGCCGGTGGGTTTCGGCAACATCTTCCTTAACGAAATACTGCTGGCCAACGTCGCCCGCAGCGGCGTCGACATCAGCGGCATCAATGTCACCCACGCCATGGGCATTCCGGCGCTGGGCATGGTTTTCGGCCTGGCGATGGCGTTTATCAGCTATCGCAAGAAGCGCGTGTATGACCTGGCGAAGATCGAACAGGTCGAGCAGACGGCGGTGCACTACAACCCGCTGAGCCTGATGATTGCCGGTGTGGCCATCGCTTCGGCATTCGTGGTGCAGTTGCTGTTGGACTCGATGATTATCGGCGCACTGGTCGGCTTCCTGATTTTCTCGGTGTCGGGCATCGTCAAATGGCGCGAGACCGATGACCTGTTCACCGAAGGCATGAAGATGATGGCGATGATCGGCTTCATCATGATCGCCGCCTCAGGCTTTGCCGAAGTGATGAAGGCCACCGGGCAGGTGCAGACGCTGGTCGAATCGTCGGCGGCCTGGATCAATCACAGCAAAGGCGTCGGGGCTTTGTTGATGCTGCTGGTGGGCTTGCTGGTGACCATGGGCATCGGTTCGTCGTTTTCCACCGTGCCGATTCTCGCAGCGATTTTCGTGCCGTTGTGCGTGCAACTGGGCTTCAGCCCGATCGCCATCGTCTGCATCGTTGGCACTGCCGGTGCGCTGGGCGATGCCGGTTCACCGGCCTCGGACTCGACCCTCGGCCCGACCTCCGGCCTGAACATCGACGGCCAGCATCACCACATCTGGGACACCGTCGTGCCGACCTTCCTGCACTACAACCTGCCGCTGCTGGTGTTTGGCTGGATCGCGGCGATGGTTCTCTAAAAAATCCACAATTGCCCCATGTGGGAGCGAGCCTGCTCGCGAAGGCGTCGTGTCAGTCGACACACAGGTTGCTGAGCCAACGCTTTCGCGAGCAGGCTCGCTCCCACAGGGGGGGCGGCGATGTTTCAAGACTCAACTTTTGCCCCGGCGTGCCGTTAAAGCCTTTAACCACGCCAACAAAATCAAAAGAGTGAGTCCCCCGATGCGCCTGAGTCTCAAGGCTAAAGTCCTGTCCCTTGCCGTTCTGCCGGTGCTGCTCTTTGCGCTGGTCATCAGCGTGACCACGCTGTTCATCCTCCAGGAACAGGCGCGCAAGGAGGTCGAACAGACCCGCGAGCGGCTGCTCAGCGACGCCAAGGCCACCCTGCAAAGTTACGTCGCCGTGGCCATGACCACGATCAAACCGCTGTACGACGCCGCCGCACCGGGCGATGACGCGGCGCGGGCGCAAGCGATCAAATTGCTCTCGGGCATCCGCTACGGCAAGGATGGCTACTTCTTCGGCTACGACTCCGAGACCGTGCGTCTGTTCAAGGCCAACGACCCCGACGGCGTGGGCAAAAGCTTCAAGGACAACCGCGATCCGAACGGCGTCTACGTCAACCTCGGCCTGGTCAAAGTGGCCAAGGACGGCACCCACTATCTGCAATACAGCTCACCGCTGCCGGGTAACGCCAAGGTGCTGGTGCCGAAACTCGGCTACACCGAATACCTGCCGAAGTGGGACATGGCGGTCGGTACCTCGGTCAACCTCGACGGCATCGAAGCGCAAGTGGCGCAGGTCGAGGCGCAAGTGCAGGAGCGCGTGCAAGGCGTGGTGCTGAGCATCGTCGGCGTTGCGGTGCTGGTGCTGTTGGTGATCGCGGCGGCGGGGATGCTGCTGGCCAACACCATTCTGCGCCCGCTGACCCTGATGAAAGCCAACCTCGATGATATCGCGGCGGGCGAGGGCGACCTGACCCGGCGCCTGAACATCACCAGTCAGGACGAACTCGGCGAACTGGCCGGCTCGTTCAATCGTTTCGTCGACAAGATCCACGGCCTGGTGCGGCAGATCACCGAGATGACCACGCAACTGACCGGTCTGGTCACCCAGGTCTCGGAACAGGCGCAGCGTTCCGATCAGGCCATGGAGCGTCAGCGCCACGAAACCGATCAGGTCGCCACGGCGATCAACGAAATGTCCGCCGCCGCCCAGGAAGTCGCCAAGAGCGCACAGAACGCCGCCGTCGCCGCTCAGCAGACCGACGAAGAAGGCCAGAGCGCCAAGCGCGTGGTCGCGGGCAGCATCAAACAGATTCATGCGCTGGTCGACGACATCCGCAACAGCGGCGTGTCGCTGGACAGCCTGCAGCAGGACGTCAGTTCGATCGTCGGCGTGCTTGGGGTGATCCGTTCGATTGCCGAGCAGACCAACCTGCTGGCGCTCAACGCCGCGATCGAAGCGGCGCGCGCCGGTGAGGCCGGGCGCGGGTTTGCGGTGGTTGCGGACGAAGTACGCGCGCTGGCCAGCCGCACGCAGATCAGCACCCAGGAAATCCAGGGCATGATCGACCGCTTGCAGGCCGGCACGCAGCAGGCGGTCGAAGCGATGCGCCGTTCCAGCGAGGCCGGCGACGGCACTTCGCAGCAAGCCAATCAGGCTGGCGCATCGCTGGACGCCATGGCGCAGTTGATCGCGACGATCAACTCGATGAACGCGCAGATCGCCAGCGCAGCGGAAGAGCAGACGGCGGTGGCCGAAGAGATCAACCGCAGCGTGCATCAGATTGCGGTGGCGGTGGACAGCGTCGCCGATGAAACGCAACTGGGCGCGCAAACGTCGCGCAGTCTGGCGGAGCTCGGGCAGCGGTTGGGCAAGCTGGTCGGGCAGTTCCGTATCTGATGGCCTGAAAAGCCCCTCACCCTAGCCCTCTCCCATAGGGAGAGGGAACCGATTGGGGAATATTGGGGGATTACGCCGACCTGAAAGTCCTGCTTTGAATCCATAGTCGACGCGGTTTTTCAGGTCGATGCAGTAGGTGGGACACCTCGGTCGGTTCCCTCTCCCTCAGGGAGAGGGCTAGGGTGAGGGGGCTCTTGATCTTCAGGCTCTGTCCCAATAAGGAATCTCGCCAAAGCACTCGACAAAAAAATCAATCACCGTCCTCACCTTCACCGACAACCGCCGACTCCCCGGCCACAGCACCGCGATCTGCTGCGGTTCCAGGCTGTTCGACACCTGATACTCCCTCAGCACCGGCACCAGCGTGCCTTCGCGCACCGCTTCGCCAATCAGCCACGACGGAAACATCACCAGCCCGAGGCCTTGCTGAGCGGCCTGGGTCAGGGTGTCGGCGTGGTTGCCGGTGATCGGGCCTCTGACCGTGTATGGCGTCCAGTCCTCGCCGTCGCGGCGGAAAAACCAGCGCTGCTGACCGGCCGCGCCTTTGTAGGCCAGGCACTGATGTTGCGCGAGTTCGTCCGGGTGCTGCGGCGTGCCGTGGCGTTTGAGGTAGGCCGGGCTGGCGGCGACCTGAAAACGGTGCGGCGCCACAATGCGTGCCTGCATGCTCGAATCGTGCAGCGCGCCGATGCGAAACAGCAGGTCGGCGCCTTCCTGTAGCGGGTCGACGTAATGGTCGGTTTGCTGGATATCCAGTTGCAGCTTCGGATAGCGCGCGCAGAGCTCGCCCAGCCAGGGCGTCAGATGGCGTTGGCCAAACACCACTGGCGCGTTGATGCGCACCAGTCCGGTGGGTTCGCTTTGCTGTTCCTGCAACGCCTGTTCGGCCTCTTCCAATTGCACCAGCAGTAACCGCGCATGGTGGCCGAGCGTGCGCCCGGCTTCGGTCGGGGTGACGGCGCGGGTGTGGCGGTAGAGCAATTGCTGGTTCAGCGCCTGTTCCATCAACTGGATCTGCCGCGAAATCGAGGAGGGCGCGACCCCTTCGCGGCGGGCGACTTCGGAAAAACTGCCGTGGTCGAGGACCGCCACAAACAGCCTTAACGCTTTGAATCCGAGTTCGTTGAGCCCGTGCATGCCGTGTCTCGCTGTGCGTGTTGCGCAAAAGTGTTGTCCGGATGCTCCCATTTATCGCACAGCGGCGCCAGCCGATAATCCGCGCCATTGTTTTTGAGCGTGGAAGGTTATGTATGCAGACGTTGGATGAAGGGGTGGTTGCTGCACCGGTGAAAAAATCGGTGTTGCGTCTGCTGTTGCTGCCGCTGGTGATTCTCGCTGGCATGGGCTTGTCGGTAGAAGCCGGATTGCTCGGGCCGCTGGGTGAGCAGGTCGGGCATTTGTGGGCGACGTTGAGCATCTTCGGCGTGGGTTCGGCGATCCTGTTTTTGCTCTTGCTGTTCGCCGGCCCACAGAAAGGTCCGGCGCTGACCGAGTTGCCGCGCTGGCAGTTGATCGGCGGGTTTCTCGGGCCGATCTACGTGGTGGTGCTGACGCTGGCGACGCCGCATATCGGCATTGCCATGACGATGATCGCGATTTTGTCCGGTCAGGTCGGCAAGAGTGTGCTGATCGACCATTTCGGCTGGTTCGGCGCGACGCGCAAGAAGGTCAACGGCGAGCGCTGGCTGGCGTTGGGCTTGATTGTGGTGGCTTTGGTTCTGATTGCGCGGGGGTGAGTGATGGGTCTGGTGATTTTGTTGGTGGTGGTGGTATTGGCCGGTGCGGTGTTGAGTGTGCAGGCCGCGATCAATGGGCGTCTGGGTGAAACGGTGGGGGTGCTGCGTAGCAGTCTGCTGACCTTTGCGGTGGGCGCGGTGGTGACCGGGTTGTTGATTCTGTTTTTCGAGCCGGCGCAGGCGGTGAGTCTGCTTGAGGTGCCGAAGTGGCAGTTGACCGGGGCGCTGTTTGGTGTGGTGTACATGATGGTGATGGTTGGCGCGGTGCCGGTGGTCGGAACGGCTGTGGCGACGGTGGCGGTGATTGTCGGGCAGTTGGGGATGGGGATGTTGATCGACAATTTTGGCTGGTTGGGGAATCCGGCGATCGGCTTGTCTCCGAGTCGGATGTTGGCGATGGTGTGTCTGGCGGTGGCTTTGGTGTTTATGTATCGGAGTTCGCGGCAGGCGCAGTGATTTTATTTGTTTGACTGTGTACATATCCGTTGCTGCGGGTGTTGCTGATTACGGTTCCGCTTTTACAGCGGGTCACTTTTTCAGACGCCAAAAAGTAACCAAAAGGCTTGGCCCCGGCGTTCGGCCCGCTCGCTGGGGCTCGGGGTTCCTTCGCTGCGGGACCGATCCTGGCGCAGCGGCTCCGGTTTGCTTCGCTGCACCTACACTCGCTGTGTTTGGCTGCGCCAAACGGTCGCTGCGCTCCCACGCCCGGATCAATCCCTTCGCTCAGCCTGCCGATGGGGCCGGCACGGCAAGATCAAGGGCGGTACGCGAGCTTGCGCTCATTGTGTGTAGGAGCTGCCGAAGGCTGCGATCTTTTGCTTTTGCTGTTCTGTTGGAGCGAGCCTGCTCGCGAAAGCCATCTCTGCGTCGCCCAATCTCTCATCAATGACCCAGCCTGCAACACCACCTTCTACACTGTCCCTTACGGCTTACCACTCAAGCCTCAGACAACCACTACGCAAGGAGTCTGTCCCATGTCCGATAAAAAATGCGACTGCCCGGGCTGCAACTGCACGATCAAAGAAGGCGAACATTCCTACGCTGTACACGGTAAACACTATTGCTGCGAGGCTTGCGCTCATCACCACAAACACGGTGAAGAATGTGCGATGAAGGGCTGCGGTTGCGCTCATCCGAAATAAGCGCGGCAAAAAAAAGTGGAGCCTAATCAGGCTCCACTTCCATTTTCAGACTGTCGTCTTCCTGTCGTTCAAAGTGCCTCACCGTGCCTTGCAGTGTTCGCCCTTCGACCTTGACCACCACAACCTTGGCTTGGTGGAGGTCTTCCGGTACCGGTGCCTGGACGCACAAGGTGAAGCGGTAAGGGTCATCCGCGACCGTTTCCAGTGCGACTGCGCAATTCACCGTTTTGGTGATCTGGCCGAAGACGGTGGTCAGGCCGTAGTCCAGTCGGGCCGTGTGATAAGTGTCGGTCATCGGTCGATTCCCCCTGTCGATTGCCAAGCCTGCGGTGGAGGCGGTGGGGTCAGTTGGTCTGGCGCCAGGTGACGTTTTCCAGGCCGAATTTTTCTGCCATCGGTTTGCTGGTTTTTTGCACTTTCTCGCGGCCGAAGCGCGGGATGCGACCCACGCCCGCGTCGCAGCTTGCCCAATGCCAGGCTTCGGCGTTGTCCATTTTGTCCGAGCGGATAATGAACGACTTGGGGGTGCCATGCAGTGTGTAGTCGATGACGTAAAGTTTTGCGTTGTTCATAAAGCCCGAATTCCTCCCTGTGGTATTAAACGGATCGCGCTGTGCCGGGAAAATTCATTCGGATTGTCCGACGGTATCTATCGTTGGCGAGTGCGCGGCGTGCTGGTTACCATGGCGGCTTCGCCAACCCCCTGTGAACGCTCGCCATGGCCCTCGCCGCGCCCCCTGATCTGACCGACACCGATGTGCCCGTGCAACCGCTGGCGCGGACCTATCCGCGTGGTTTGTTCATCGAGCCGCACGAGCATGTCTGGGGGCAGTTGCTGTATGCGATGAGCGGGGTGATGTGGGTCGAAACCCCGCACGAAGCGCTGGTGGTGCCGCCGCAGCGGGCGGTGTGGTTGCCGCCGGGGGTGCCGCACGGGATTCGGGTGGTGTCGGATTTGCAGATGCGCAATATCTACCTGCGCCCGGCGCTGGCGGCGACGCTGGATGCGACGGTGCAGGTGATCGAAGTCGGTGGTCTGCTGCGCGAGTTGATCGTCGGACTGGTGGCGCAGGGCGATGACGGCGAGGCTGAGTATTACGATGCACTGGTCGGGCTGGCATTGCTGGAACTGCGCCGGGCCAGGCGTTCGCAGTTGAAGATTCCACTGCCGGACGAGTCCGACCGGCGTCTGATGAATCTGTGTCAGGCGGTGATGGCCGCGCCGTCGCTGGAGATCCCGTTCGAGCAGCATGCGCAGAACGCCGGGGCCAGCGTGCGCACCCTGGCGCGGTTGTTCAAGGACAGCCTCGGCATGGGCTTCGCCGAATGGCGACGGCAGGTGCAGTTGGCGACGGCGGTGGCAGCATTGATTCAGGGCGTGGCGGTGAGCGTCATTGCTCGCGAACTGGGTTATTCACCGAGCAGTTTCAGCGACATGTTTCGCCGGGAGCTTGGCGTAGCGCCTTCGCAATTCTCGGCAACTTGAACAGATCCATGTGGGAGCGAGCCTGCTCGCGAAAGCTTTGCACCAGGCAATGAAGTGCTGACTGGAAGACCGCATTCGCGAGCAGGCTCGCTCCCACACGGTTCTATGGCGGCTGCAGAAGGTTTGTCCGAAATTCAGAAGTCCTTGGCCGATACCGCTCCGCCCGTTTCCCTAGACTCTGCCCATCACTTATCGCGGCGGAGTTCCTTTCATGAACTACCTCATTTCTCTGGCCATCGGCCTGGGCGTCGGCCTGCTCTACGGCGCGCTCGATTTCCGTTCTCCCGCCCCACCGGCCATCGCGCTGGTCGGTCTGCTTGGCATGTTGGCCGGTGAGCAGTTGTGGCCGCTGGGCCGGCAACTGGTCGCTGGCTGGTTGTCCTGAATTTCCCTTTTTCTTTTCGGTGGATGTGCCCATGAAAGCGTTGCAATTCGATCAGACCGGCGACCTGTCTTCCCTGCGCTTCGTCGACGTTCCGACCCCGGTGCCCGGCGCCGATGAAGTGCTGGTGCAGATCAAGGCTGCCGGCCTCAACCCCAGCGATGTGAAAAACGTCCTCGGGCGTTTTCCCTACACCACACTGCCACGGGTTCCGGGGCGGGATTTTGCCGGGGTGGTGGTCGAGGGGCCGCAAGCGTTGATCGGTCAGGAAGTCTGGGGTACCGGGCGCGAGCTGGGCTTCTTCGCCGACGGCGCACATGCGCAATTCGTCAAATTGCCGGCCCGTGGCGTGGCGCACAAACCGGCGCATTTGAGTTTCGCTCAGGCGGCCAGCCTTGGCGTGCCGTACACCACGGCGTGGGATGCGCTGGAACGCAGCCTGGTCAGCGCCGACACGCGCTTGCTGGTGATCGGCGGCGGGGCAGTGGCAACCGCGGCTTTGGCCCTGGCAAAAGTGCGCGGCGCGCAATTGCTGGCGGCGGCGCGCCGGCCCGAGCAGGTCGCGGATCTGCAGCAGCAGGGCTATCAGACGATTCAACTGGATAAGCCAGAAGACCTCGGTTCCCAGGTCAACGCGGTGTATCGCGGCGGCGCCGATGTGATCTTCGACACCACCGGTTTCTGGCTGCCCGCCTCGGTGGCGGCACTGGCGACCTTCGGCCGCATCGCCATCATCGCCGCACCGGTCGACGGCCATGTGCAATTGCCGGCGCTGGCGCTGTATCGCAAGGGCGGCTCGGTGGTCGGGATCAACTCGTTGTTGTACGGCGTCGAGGCGTGCGCGGCGATGCTCGAGCAGTTCGGGCGCTTCTTCGATGAGGATCGCTTGCCGCTGCCGCAGGGCCTGATGCAAGTGCCGCTGGCTGAAGGGCCGGCGCGCTATGAAGAGGTCAATCAGGGCGGTGGCGACAAGATCATTTTGCTGCCCTGACTCACGCAAATCCCTGTGGGAGCGAGCCTGCTCGCGATGACGGTGGATCAGTTAAACAGTCGGCGACTGACACACCGTTTTTCGCGAGCAGGCTCGCTCTCACAGGGAATACATAGGATCCGGGATCATTTCCGTAGGATCCCGGCCGCTTCTCTGTGGGCCACGTCCTTTTCGCTCGCAGGCCGGCAAAACAGGGAAAGGTCTGACTTCACCCATTGCAGTGCACCGTTGCACAGTCTCGTCTTTCAATCAGACACAGGGACAGGTGGATGCGCATCGCTGGCAGGCCCGTTGTTTTCACTCTCGAGATAGAAGGCGTTGCCCACGATCTTCAAGTGTTCGGCTTTCGCACCCGGGAAGTGCTCAACCAGACCTATGAACTGGATCTCGAGCTGGTCAGCGAGCGCCCCGATGTGGATCTCGAAGGCTTGCTGCATCGGCCGGCCTTTCTCTGTTTCGGTGCCGACGGTAGCGGCATGCACGGGCTGGTCTATCGGGTCGGTCAAGGTAATTGCGGTGTTCGGCTGAGCCGTTACCAGATCACCCTGGCGCCACATCTTGCCTACCTCGCGCATCGGCGCAACCAGCGGATTTTTCAGAACCTGAGCGTGCCGCAGATCATCGCCAATGTGCTGGGCGATCACGGCATGCAGGCCGATGCCTGGCATTTTCAGCTCAGCGCCGAGTACCCGGCGCGGGTGTATTGCGTGCAATACCAGGAATCCGATCTGCACTTCATCCAGAGGCTGTGCGAAGAGGAGGGCTTGCACTTTCACTTCCGTCACCGCCGTGAGGCGCACCTGTTGGTGTTCGGCGACGATCAAACGGCGTTCCTCAAACACGACGTGACGACGCGCTATTTGCAGGGCAACGGCCTGGTTGCCGATGCGCCGGTTATCGACCAGTTCACTGTGCGCCTGGAGCCACGCTCCAACCTCGTCGAGCGCCGCGACTATCACTTCGAAAAGCCCGCAGTGCAGTTGGACGCCAAGGTCAGTGCAGCGCGGGTTCCGCTGCTGGAAGATTATGAGTTTCCCGGGCAGTTCACCCATCGCGAGCGCGGCAAGCACCTCAGCCAGCGTGCGCTGGAGCGCCATGGTGCCGACTATCGTCTGGCTAACGGACGTAGCAATCAGGCGCTGATGCGCGGTGGCAGTTTCATGACCATGGCGGATTACTCGCGCGCCGACTGCAACGATTTATGGTTGCTGACCGAGGTCGAGCACATCGGCAAACAGCCGCAAGTGCTCGAGGAAGCGTTCACCGAGCAGGCTGACGCAGATGGTTTCAGTCAGGGCTATCGCAACCATTTCGTCGCGACGCCGTGGGACGTGGTGTTTCGCCCGCAGCTCAGGCATGTCAAACCGCGCGTCAGCGGCAGTCAGTTGGCAGTGGTGACCGGCCCGCCCGGCGAAGAAATCTACAGCGATGCCTACGGCCGCGTGAAAGTGCAAATGCTCTGGGATCGCGACGGCCAGCGTGATGAACAGTCAAGTTGCTGGCTGCGCGTGGCCACTGCCTGGGCGCATGACCGCTACGGCAGCGTGCAGATTCCTCGCGTCGGTATGGAAGTGCTGGTGGGGTTCACCGATGGCGATCCGGACAAACCGCATGTGCTCGCCTGCCTGCCCAACGCCGAAACCCCGGTGCCACTGGACCTGCCGGCGCAACAGACGCGTAGCATCTGGCGCAGCCAGAGCAGTCCCGGTGGCGGTGGTTACAACGAACTGCGCATCGAGGACCGGCAAGGCGCGGAAGAAATCTCCATCAGGGCGCAGCGCGACTTGGTGCAGCACGTGCTCAACGACTTGCGTGTGCAGATCGACAACCTGCACAGCCAAGTGATTGGCGGCGTCTCCAGCCTTGAGTTGCGCGACGAGGAACATCACCTGACCCACGGCAATCGCCTGACTGAACTCAAGCAGGACGATCATCTGTGGGTGCAGGGCGAGCAGCATGTGCGGGTCGCCAGCCAGCGCGTCAGTGCCGCGCAGCAGCTGCATTTCGGCGCGGGCGAGCAGGTGGTTTTCAACAGCGGCCTGCAGATCACTCTGGCTGCTGGCGGGCATTGGCTGACGGTCGGCGCCGCCGGCATTTTCAGCAGTGTGCCGGTGGTGCAGGGCGGGGCGCCGACGGTGTGTCTGCCAGCGGAACCCTTGCTGCCGGGGGCCGCGCCGTTGCTCAAGGCGACGTTCGATGCCGTGCAGCAACGGCATGCGCTGCTGACCACGCGGACCTCGCGTTGCCTGATTTGCGAGGCGGCCCAGGCATGAGCCTTTTGACGGATTGGCCTGAAGGTTTGCCGTGGGCTGAGCAGCAGGCGTTTGTGCTGCTCGACGGTGCGACGATCGCGGATTTGCCGGCGCAACTGCGAAGGCTCGACCCCGCCGCCAACGCTTTTGCGCTGTACGACCAGCCACCGTTTTCGGCCCTGCGTGACGTCTCGCCGCTGCTGGTGGCGCTCGCTGACGCCGACGATCCGGTGGCGCGGTTTTATCGCCAGTACGCCCAACAGGAATGGGGCGTGCTGTTGTTCAGCGCCGCGCCGGCGCATGAAATCGTCGCGCACTTGCGTCAGTTGCTGATCGTCGAGTTGCCGGTCGGCTCGCCGGTGTTGTTGCGGCTGGCGGATGCCGCCGTGGCGCAGGCGCTGTTTGCCAGCGGCGATGCGAGTCTGTTCGGGCCGCTGGGGTGCGTGGTCACGGCGGATGGCGCGCGGGGAGTCTGGCACTGTCAGCGACCTCGGCACGGGCAGGGTGGGGCGCTGGTGGCGCCGTATCGGTTGAGTGCGGAGCAGGATGCCGCGCTGGATCGGGTGGATCGGCGGCGAGTGTTGCTCGACATCGATACCCACCTGCTCAAGCACTTTCCTGACTTTCATGTCGGGGACACGGCAGTTGAACGTTGGCAATTGCTGGAACGCATCCACGCCCATGCCAGCGAGCTTGCCTTGAGCAGCCCGTCCGAGATTCTGCTGTACGCCAACGTGGTGGCATGGCTGGACGATGCAGCGTGCAGTCGGCATCCGCAGATCCATCAGCTGATGCACACACCTTCGCTGCAATCCCCCGGCGAGCGCGTTGCGATTGCCGCTGCAATAGCCTTTCGATGGGCCTCTGAGAGACATCAATCATGAACCACCCCGCCAACCTCGATGCGTTAGCCGCCTCGAAAGCACCTATTGGTGCACCCGCCGCCTGCCCCTTGCGCAACACCCACGTGCAACTATTGCCCCTCGCGTACGGCCTGGTGGAAAAACCCTTCGACCCCAGCACCGAAATCACGCTGCCGTACACCCTGACCACGCGCCCCATGGGCATCCGCCGCCTGCGCGATGGCTGGCTGTACATCGTCGACAGCCTCAGCGGTGAGCTCTACGAATACCGCGTGCTCGACGGCGTCATCAGCGCATTGCTGCATCGCGGCAAAAGCGTCAGCGAGGAGCAGCGCAGCGCCATCGAAGAACGTCCGGCTTTGATCTTCTCGCGTAAAAGCACCCTCTACGTGACCTTCGCCGACGTGCAGTTGAGCGCGGCGAAGTGCCGACAGGTGCTGGACAGCGCGGAGGAGCGCGAGCACTTCCTGCAGGCGGTCGATCTCGGCCCGGTGCATTGTCTGATCGGCGGCGAGCATCTGCTCACCGTGGCCCAGGCCAAACAGTGGCTGGCGGAAGTGGCCTGCACCGCGAAACCGCTGGCCGAGGCGGACGCGACGCGGATGCCGGCGGTGCAGGTCAGCGACGCGCCGGAGCACGAGCGTGAGCCCTATCTGTGGGAAAACCCACGGCGTTTTCGCGAGGCGCATATCGGCGAATTTCTTGGCCGGGTGCGCGGACCTTATCAGGACGACACGCTGTTTCTGTTGGTCAACGACGACCTCGGGGTGATGCGTGATCTGGCTAATTATCAGGACCTGGTGGTCGGCTGGATCGAGCAGTGGAGCAACACCGACAACAACGAGCGCGACTATCTGCTGGCCAGTTACATCGAGTCGCTGAGCCAGCTCGGCGCTCAGGATTTCGACACCCTGGCCAAGGCCAGCGACGATCCGCGCGCCCAGGCATTGTTCGCTGAACTGGAGCAATTGCCCGAGCCGGATCGGGAAAATACCCGGCAGGCGCTGCTCGAGTATTTGAACAAAGGTGGTGAGGTTGTCCCGACCGATACCCAGGCTCGACCTGAACTGCAGCAACAGCGCGAAAAGGCACTGGACGAGTCACTGGCGCTGAACCGTTTCGACGGCGTCGCCCCGGATTTCACCGCACATGCTCGCGTCACCGCCGAGGCGGACCGACGCTTTTATACCCGCGAATATTTTGTTGAAGTCGCCCCGGCCGACTTCGTCGAGCGTCACCTGAGCACACTGGTTGACCTCGGCAAAGATCAGAGCCGGCGCATGAAAGACGTGCTCGACGGCCCGTTGCTCAGCGGCAAACGCGGCATCAACGACCTGATCGACCGCCCGGCCATGGACGAGGTGCTGAACAATCATCGCGACAACCTCGGACGCTGGAATCGCCTGCTCGAACGCATCACCGCCGACCGCGCGCAATTGCTGTGCGCCGGGCGTTTCCATCGCTCGGCTTGGTATTTCGACGGCCAAGCGCAGATCGATCAGGCGCTCGCCAGCGAATACGCCTGCCTCAAGGACATCGGCCGCAGCGACGCGGCCAACGAACAAATGCTCGATTACCTCGAACAACACCCGCAACTGACCCGCCCGTTGTTCTACACCTTGTCGCTGCGTTTGCAGACCGAACAGGCCGGGCAATATTCAACGCTGTTCAACGCCGGCATGGCGATGTTCAACAACCTGCCGGACTGGCTGGCCAAATTGCAGAGCATCGAGCAGCCGCAGCTGCCCGCGCTGGATGATCTGCCGGCACACAGCCGCGTCCTCGCCGATGCCGTGCAGGACACCTACAGCCCGGCGCTGAACCTCGGCCTGAGCCGGGCGCTGGAAGGCTTTGATCTTGCCGGCGAGAAAATCCCCGACCTCGACGAACTGTTCCAGCGCTTGCCCAAGGCCCTGCGCCTGCGCGTCTTCGACGCCGCGCGAACCAGCGGCGTGACCTTCACCGTATCCACCCCGGCGGAACAAGCGGCGCTGCAAGCCACGATCAAGGAAGTGCTGCGCGAACGCGACTACCTGAAAACCCTCAACCGCGAACGCAACCAGCTCACCCACAACAAAAACCGCCAGGGCCACAAAACCGCCCGGGCGGTGGAATTGCAGCAGGAAATCGTCCGCGTGCGCACGCAACTGGCCTTGTTCGAAGGCCGCCTTGCGGCAGCGCTAAGCCCGATTGACGAACTGCCGGATCGCTCGGCACGGCTGTATGGCGCCACCCCGGCGAAAGCGGGATTGACGGTGGTGTTTCCGCCGGCGCAGCAAGGGGAATTGCGAGGATTGCTGGAGAACATTCGCGCGGGAGTGGCGGGAGTTTCGAAGGCGAGCCTGGTGCGGACGGAGGGGATGGGGTTGGTGGTGGTGTTAGTGCAGGTGGTGAATTTGGCAGCAGTTTTCCATGAGTTGCGTAGGCAAACAGCGAATAAAAGGGTGTGGGGGCCTTTCGCCAATGCGCTCGCTGCTACGGGGGCTGCTGGATTCACTGCAGGGCAAAGCCTCGCCAATACTGCGTTGCAGGCTCGCAGCGACGCGCTGATTGCCAGGGTTCAGCACGAGGCATTGCAAAGCGTACACATACAAATGGGCAAGTTGCACATCGGACTGGGCTTTCTTACCTACGGTCTGGGGTTGGTAACCTCAGCAGTCAATCTCGCAAAACAACTCGAAAATTGGCAACAGTCAATTCGCAGTGGTAATCCGTCGGCACAGAGGGCCGCCGCGCTCGCAGTTTTAGGCGCAAATGGAATGACGTCGGCTAATGCCTATGGTCTGGGACAAACTTTGTCTGCAAGCTACAAGGTACTCACTGCATCAAACAACGCTGCGAGAACAGCTGCATGGGCCGCCGCCGGAACCCGTCTCTCTACAGTCTTTTTCCGGTTTAATCTTGCCGGCGCGTTGTTCACCTTGCTTGAGTTGAGCGGGGCCTGGCTGTTCAACCGCTACAACATCAGTGCTCATGACAAATGGTTACGGATCACACCATGGGGTAGAGATGCCGAGATGCGTGGCGATCATACACTTCACGACTATCAAAGTTATTTAGCCTTTCTGATCAACGCTCCCTATGTTCAGATCGGTTCGAATCAGGACGTGTCATGGTTGAGAAAACTGTTGCTCACACCCAAACCCGGCGATATCCATCTAGTCATACCCAGCCTGACACTAAGTGAATTGCTGCCACCCTTTGGCGGGAAATCCAAGCATCGTTTAGGTATAGGAGCGCATCGTATTTCCGTTCCGCTGCATAGCCGAGGAGTGCCACGGGAAGAGCGAGAAGTTATCAGCGACGAGATTTTAGCCAGTCTAAGTATCGCTAAGTCTGATCCCGATGGATTAGTGCTGTGTCTTAAGTATCCAGTCAATCTCGATTCTGAATACACGCCCGCGAAAGAAACCCTTGAGTTGGCAGTTTGCATTGAGTCAACGAATGAAAAAGGTGAGGGGATATCGCGAACTCGTGTCATTCACCTTGATCCACGGGGAAAGGGCCACTTTCCGGTGGTAGGAGCCAAGCAAATAAAAACGAAACCACCAATACTGCTGGTCGAAGTCCAGTTTCTTGAGCGGGTTGACCATGCAGATTAAACCCCACAAGCCGATTAACACGACGATCTGTGAGCAAGCCAGAAAAGCTGGAAGCATCGAACCATTTTCGAGTGGAAAAATCACTTATCTCGCACCACTTCCATTACCAACTTCCATCCCCCCTTATGGGCCTCATATAGGCGAACTCAGTCAGGTCTACATGGATCTTGGCACAGGCTCTCCACAGATATTTTCTTGGCAGATGACCTTGGGCGGTCCTTTCAGTCTTGCTTTCTGGTTCGTCTGTCTGACACCTGTGGCAGGAGGCATTCTTGGGCTGGCATCCGGAGACGGGTGGGAAAGTTGGACCTACGTACAAGAGATTTTTCGAGAGTCCAAAATACTTGGCTTAGAGGTTTTATTTCTCACTCTAACAATCAGTCTAGGCGTCTGGCACCACCACCACAAAAAACGCCTCTACCTCATCCCAACCCGCTTCAACCGCCAACGCCGCGAAGTCTGCTTCATGCCCGAAGGGGCGTCCGAACCAGTCTTCGTTCCATGGGAATCGCTCAGCGCGTGGATCATCGAAGCCAAGGGCGTCACCCAGTTCGGCGTCCATCGCCAATACGGCATGGGCATCGGTTTTCATCACGGCGAAACCCTGACCAGCCTCGAATTCCAATGCGCCGGCCTGCAGCTCGCGATCAGCCATTGGGAGGCGATTCGCGGTTACATGGAGTACGAAGTCAACGACCTCAAATCGATTCAGGACCTGCAAGACCTTCAAGGCCCAGACGACCCACCCCACGAAGGCCTGCACACTTTTCGTAACGCCCGCGCGCGGATGCACCAGCAGATCCGTGAAGGCCGGCGCTCGCGGCTTTCGGGGTTCTTCTGGTACCTGTATCACGTCATGACTTTATGGACGATTCCCAACCGTTTGGTCGAATGGGAAGTGCGCCGACTCGAAAGAATCGGCAAGCAGGCGCTGCCGGAAGTCATGCGTGCCTGGTCCGAGCCGCTGCCGAAAGAGCAATGGGCCAAGCCCAGTGAAGAGCTGTTGCGACTGAGTGAACAAGTGCGGCGGATGCACAAGCGCCAGCCGCACCGGCCGATTACGCAGATTTTTGCTGAGGTTTGCAGGCGGGTTGTGGACTGATGCAGAGCAGTTTTGTGACCAGAGGGAGGGAGGTTTTTTGCCTGTTTGAGCGCCTTCGCGAGCAGGCTCGCTCCCACAGGGGACCGCGCTGGCTGCGGATGTTTCGGTTGATCTTGGCCGAGGTGGGAGACCCTCGGGGTGGTGGCCATTTTTCAGTTGTTGCTGCCGGGTCGGTCAAGGAAAACCCTCCGGTACTGCTGGTAGAAACTCAATACCTCGAATGGGCTGACCATGCTGAATAATCACAATGAGCCTCTTGTTGATGCGCAATTTGAGGTGATTAGAAGAGCGGGTGATGTAGAGCCGTTTCCAAGCGGAAAGATCACCTATCTCGCACCGTTGCCACTGCCCACACCGATGCCCCCTTATGGCCCACATATCGGTGAGCTCAACGATGTTTACATGGACTTCGGATTAGGCCAGCCGCAAGTTTTCATGTGGCAAATGACGTTGGGAGGGCCATTTGCTACGTCGTTCTCGGTGCTTTTTTTATTCCCAGTTATTACTGGGTTTTTGGGGATTATTTTCGGCTATGGTCAAGAAGCCATATGGGCGTCAATGCTTGCCATCTTCGAAGAGGCTTGCGAGAACACTGTATTTACCGGGCCTTTTACGCTGTTCATCGGCCTAGGCGTCTGGCACCACTTCCATAAAAAACGCCTCTCCCTCATTCCAACCCGCTTCAACCGCCAACGCCGCGAAGTCTGCTTCATGCCCGAAGGCGCCATCGAGCCGGTCTTTGTCCCGTGGGAATCGCTGTCCGCGTGGATCATCGAAGCCAAAGGCACCACCCAATTCGGCATCCATCGTCAATATGGCATGGGCATCGGTTTTCATCACGGCGATACCCTCACCAGCCTTGAATTCCAATGCGCCGGCCTGGAGCTCGCGATCAGCCATTGGGAAGCGATTCGCGGTTACATGGAGTACGAAGTCAACGACCTCAAATCAATTCAGGATTTGCAGGATCTGCAAGGCCCGGACGACCCGCCCCACGAAGGCCTGCACACTTTCCGCAATGCCCGCGCGCGGATGCATCAGCAGATCCGTGAAGGCCACCGCTCGCGGCTGTCGGGATTTTTTTGGTACCTGTATCACGTCATGACTTTATGGACGATTCCCAATCGTCTGGTCGAATGGGAAGTGCGTCGGCTGGAAAGAATCGGCAAGCAGGCGCTGCCGGAAGTCATGCGTGCCTGGTCCGAGCCGCTGCCGAAGGAGCAATGGGCCAAGCCCAGTGAAGAGTTGTTGCGGCTGAGCGAACAAGTGCGGCGGATGCACAAGCGCCAGCCGCATCGGCCGATTACGCAGATTTTTGCTGAGGTTTGCAGGCGGGGCTGACTGGGCGGTGCAGGCAGGTTCGATTGCCTTCGCGAGCGGGCTCGCTCCCACAGGAGACCACGCTACAAATGTGGGAGCGAGCCCGCTCGCGAAGGGGCCGCTCGGTCAGCACAAAAATCTGCGCTCTCGCGCTCTGCTAGAATCCGCCCCATTCATTACCAGAGACTCTCCCATGAGCGAGCCGATTCGTCTGACCCAATACAGCCATGGCGCCGGTTGTGGCTGCAAGATTTCCCCGCAGGTGCTGGAAGTGATCCTCGCCGGCAGCGGCGCACAGAACCTTGATCCAAAACTCTGGGTCGGCAACGCATCGCGCGATGACGCGGCGGTGTATGAGATCGATGCCGAGCGTGGTGTGGTGTCGACCACCGATTTTTTCATGCCGATTGTCGATGACCCGTTCGACTTCGGCCGTATCGCCGCGACCAATGCGATCAGCGACATCTACGCGATGGGTGGCGATCCGTTGATGGCGATTGCAATTCTCGGCTGGCCGGTGAATGTGCTGGCGCCGGAAGTGGCGCGGGAAGTGATTCGTGGCGGTCGCTCGGTGTGCGACGCGGCGGGCATTCCGTTGGCGGGGGGGCATTCGATCGATGCGCCGGAGCCGATCTTCGGCCTCGCCGTCACCGGCCTCGTGGAAAAGCGCCACATGAAACGCAACGACACCGCTACCGCCGGTTGCCTGTTGTACCTGACCAAACCGTTGGGCATCGGCATCCTCACCACCGCCGAAAAGAAGGGCAAGTTGCGCGCCGCCGACGTCGGTGTCGCCCGCGACTGGATGTGCACCCTGAACAAGCCTGGCAGCCGCTTCGGCAAACTCGCCGGCGTTACGGCGATGACCGACGTCACCGGTTTCGGCCTGCTCGGGCACTTGGTGGAAATGGCCGACGGCAGCCAGTTGACCGCGCGCATCGCCTATGACCGCGTGCCGCGTCTGGACAGCGTCGAGTACTACCTCGATCAGGGCTGCGTGCCGGGCGGTACGCTGCGCAACTTCGACAGCTATTCGAGCAAGGTTGGCCGCGTGCAGGAGTTGCACAAACGCGTGCTGTGCGATCCGCAGACCAGCGGTGGTCTGCTGATTGCGGTCACGCCTGAAGGTAATGCCGAGTTCCTCGGCGTCGCCGCCGAACTGGGCCTGAGCCTTGCGCCGATCGGCGAACTGGTTGAGCGACAGACGAACGCGGTCGAGGTGATTTGATGCTCCGCGACTGCACCGACTACCGCGATATTTTCCTCAACGACCGGCCAATGATGGATGTCCGCGCGCCGGTTGAATTTTCCCACGGCGCGTTCCCGGGTGTGATCAATCTGCCGCTGATGAACGACCGTGAGCGCGAACAGGTCGGCACCTGTTACAAACAGCACGGGCAGCAAGCCGCGATTGCACTGGGTGAGCGGCTGGTGTCGGCCGAGGTTCGGGAGGCACGCATTCAGGGCTGGGTCGAATTCGCCCGTAACCACCCCGACGGCTATCTCTATTGTTTCCGCGGTGGCCTGCGTTCACAGATCGTCCAGCAATGGATCAAGGACGAGGGTGGCATCGATTACCCGCGTGTGGGCGGTGGCTACAAGGCCATGCGCACGTTCCTCCTGGAAACCGTCGATCAGGCTGTGGCCGAATGCGATCTGGTTCTGCTCGGTGGCATGACCGGTACTGGCAAGACCGAAGTGCTGGTGCAGTTGAGCAATGGTCTGGATCTTGAAGGCCATGCCAATCACCGCGGTTCGAGTTTCGGCAAGCGCGCCACCGGGCAACCGGGCAACATCGATTTCGAAAATCGCCTGGCTGTCGATGTGCTGAAAAAGCGCGCCCGCGGGATCGGGCAATTTGTCCTGGAAGATGAGAGTCGGGTGGTCGGCAGCTGTGCCTTGCCGTTGCCGCTGTACCGGGGCATGCAAGCGGCACCGCTGGTCTGGCTTGAAGACAGCCTCGAGAATCGGGTAGAGCGAATCCTGCAGGATTACGTGATTGACCTGCACGCCGAGTTCGTCGCCTTGCATGGCGAGCAGGTGGGTTTCGCCCTATATGCCGAGCGATTGATTGCCAGCCTGAACAATATTCAGCGTCGCCTGGGTGGCGAGCGCTATCAACGACTGTACGGTCAGATGGAGGCGGCACTGGCCGAACAGGCCCTTAGCGGTTCGGTCGAGCTGTTTCGCGATTGGACAAGCGTGTTGCTGCGCGAGTACTACGACCCGATGTATGTATTCCAGCGCGAGAAGAAGGGCGGGCGGATCGAGTTTGCCGGGGAGCGTCAGGCGGTGATCGAGTATTTGCGCGAGCGGGTGAGCCAGAAGGCTTGAGGTGCAAGCAACTGGCCTCTTCGCGAGCAGGCTCGCTCCCACAGTTGAAATGCGTTCCCCTGTGGGAGCGAGCCTGCTCGCGAAGACGCAAGATCGGGCGATACAAAACTCAGGTCGGGCAAGTGTCCTTGCCGTTATCCAGCCCCTGTTTGTAGACATGGCTCTGCAAACTGGCCTTGCCGTTGTGCCACTTCAGGGTCAGCACATACAGCGAGTCGAAGTCATCGCCGGCCCAGTCATCGGTGATCTTCTGCCGCTCGCCCACTGCGTTGCCAGCGACCTTATTGATCAGATCCGGCAGATAACCGTGGGACCAGGCGGTGTAGATCGTCGAGTTGTGATACTTCTCGTCCAGCAGCTCGCGGGCCAGATCGCTGGTGTCGTTGGCGGAGAACTCGATGTTCACCGGCAGGCCGAGCTTGATCGCGGCCGGGCTGATGGTCATCAGCGGACGAATGTAGCTGTAGGAATTGTCCAGCTCGCCTTCCTCGACGTTGCGTGTCGGGTTGGCGGCGAATACGTAATCGGCCTTGCCGAATTTTTCCGGCAGCAGCGTCGACAGGTCGATGGCGCGGTTCAGGCCCTGGCAGTTGAGCTGGCCGAGGCCGCCTTCGGGCTTTTCCGCGTGGCGCAGGAACACCAGCGTCTGTGTGCCGTCCGCCGGTTGGGCGCGGCTTTCGCTGGATTCGAGGGACAGAAAAAGCGCGCTGACTGCCAGCAGGGAGGGCAGGGCCACGTACGCGCGATGTTTGAAACGTTTGGCGAAACTCATCAGGTTCGTCATCAATTCGAGGGTTCTTCAGCAAAATCGGTTAAGGCTGACAAACCTTTGCACCGCGGGCTCCCAGCACCGGGTGTTTCCCTGTCATAAACAGCTTCCTCTGCGAGAAAGGCATAACTCAGAGTCCTGTAATGCCCGTTTGGTTCGATCCGGGCCAGTGCGCAGCACTCTAACGGCAACCTTTGCGGGCATGCAGGCAGGTTAGCGACAGGATGTTACGGTTCGTGTAGGCGCAGCGGCAGGCCTACTTTATGATCGGTTTTCAATTTGTGACTGGATGCTTCCAATGACCGATCTGTCTGCATTCCCGATTACTCAGAAATGGCCGGCGCAGTACCCGGACTGGATTCAGCTCTACTCCCTGCCGACCCCCAACGGCGTCAAAGTGTCGATCATGCTCGAAGAGATCGGCCTGCCGTACGAGCCGCACCGCGTCGGTTTCGACACCAACGACCAGACCTCGGCGGAATTTCTCTCGCTGAACCCGAACAACAAGATCCCGGCGATCCTCGACCCGCATGGCCCGGAAGATAAACCCCTGCCGTTGTTCGAATCCGGCGCGATCCTGATTTATCTGGCCGACAAGAGCGGCCAGTTGCTCGCTCAGGAAGGCGCGCTGCGCTACGAGACCATCCAATGGCTGATGTGGCAGATGGGCGGCATCGGCCCGATGTTCGGCCAGCTCGGTTTCTTCAACAAATTCGCCGGCAAGGATTACGAGGACAAGCGTCCCCGCGATCGGTATGTCGAGGAGAGCAAACGCCTGCTGAATGTGCTCAACACTCGCCTCGAAGGCCGCGACTGGATCATGGGCGAGCGCTACACCATCGCCGACATCGCCACGTTCCCGTGGGTGCGCAATCTGCTCGGATTTTACGAGGCGGGGGATCTGGTCGGGATTGAGAGTTTCCCCAATGTCACACGGGTGCTGGAGCGGTTTCTCGCTCGCCCGGCGGTCATTCGTGGCCTGACCATCCCGTCCTGACCCGACACAGTCGCCTCTGTGGGAGCGAGCCTGCTCGCGAAAGCGTCGTATCAGACACCATTTTCGTGTCTGACCCAGCGCATTCGCGAGCAGGCTCGCTCCCACAGGGGCAAATGCGCGATCAGCAGCAGGATTATTACAAGCCCGGTAACGCTCTCTTGATTGATCCAGGTTTGTCCCGCACCCGCCGCAAGGCATAAGCTTCGCCCCCTACGACTTTCGTCTCATCCGCTGTTTTCAGGAAAGGCCCCATGTCCAGTCAGTTCCCCGAAGCACGTCCCCGCCGTCTGCGCCGCAATGCGAGCCTGCGCAGTCTGTTCCAGGAAACCGAGTTCAGTCTGAACGATCTGGTGCTGCCAATCTTCGTCGAGGAAGACATCGACGACTTCGTGCCGATCACCAGCATGCCCGGCGTGCAGCGCATCCCCGAGCGTAAACTGGCCAGTGAAATCGAGCGCTACGCCCGCGCCGGCATCAAGTCGGTGATGACCTTTGGCGTGTCCCATCATCTCGATGCCAACGGCAGTGACACCTGGCGCGAAGACGGTCTGGTGTCGCGCATGTCGCGCATTGCCAAGGACGCCGTGCCGGAAATGATCGTGATGTCCGACACTTGTTTTTGCGAGTACACCGATCACGGCCATTGCGGCGTGATGCACAACCACGAGGTCGACAATGACCAGACCCTGATCAACCTCGGCAAGCAAGCCGTAGCGGCCGCCCGCGCCGGGGCTGACGTGATTGCGCCGTCGGCGGCGATGGACGGCCAGGTGCGCGCGATTCGACAGGCGCTCGACGCTGCCGGCTTCACGCAGATTCCGATCATGGCCTACTCGACCAAATTCGCTTCGGCACTCTACGGCCCGTTCCGCGAGGCCGGCGGCAGCGCGCTCAAGGGCGATCGCAAAAGCTATCAGATGAACCCGATGAACCGCCGCGAAGCCCTGCGCGAATCGCTGCTCGATGAGCAGGAAGGTGCCGATGCGCTGATGGTCAAACCGGCCGGTGCTTACCTCGACATCATCCGCGACATCCGCCAGGCCTCGAACCTGCCACTGGCGGCGTATCAGGTCAGCGGCGAGTACGCGATGATCAAGTTCGGCGCCCAGGCTGGGGCGATCGATGAGGATCGCGTGGTCCGCGAAAGCCTTGGCGCAATCAAGCGTGCGGGGGCGGATCTGATCTTCACTTACTTTGCGATGGATCTGGCGTTGGCGGGGATCTGAGAAAGGAATCGCAACTTGCAGCATTGCCTGTATGGAATGGTTGCTCCTTGTAGGCAGAGGCGTCAGGTTGCGATCGTCTCCATGATTCGATTTTTATCAGAAAAGAGCTTTGCTGAGTTTGACACCTAGCGACGCAGTGACATACAGCGTTGAAGCACCAGTTTTGTGTTCGACTGGATCGAAATCAGCTTTGATTACTCCACTGAAACGAGTTTTATTTTCAGAAATCGTTAGATGCAAGATTGATTGATTGGGCGATGCGTACGTCCAACCTGCATGATTTGCAAAGTAGAATGCGGCGTACTGGTAGTAGGTCGAAGGTATTTCATATGTTCCATCTTCCAGATCGCTGAAAATTTGAAATATAAAAGACCTGTCGTTGGCCTCCGTTCTCCCTCGGAACTCATATTTTACCCGCTGGGTTGAACGCAACTCGATCAAAGCAGCATTTAAAGGTTGGTGGTCGGCGACTTCGAACAGTGCGTTTAATGTTCCAGTGACCTCTATGTCTTGCACTTGTTCTGCGGTGGACAGTTCCATCTTGATTGCTCCTTGAAAACGGTGAGCAATGATTAGAGGTGGCGCTGCGCAATGCGTCCACTGTCAGAGTTGACAGGTGTTCAGGTCTTTCCGACGAATGGCTGGCCAACAAAGTGTGAAGGTCACTGAAAAGGCCGGATGCCGTGATCGAGGAAGTAGCGTTCGATCACCTTCGGATCGGCGCTGCTATCGGCAATCGCCACATAGGTATCCGGCCGCAGCAGGTAAAACCCGTTGCGCCCCAACCCCGCCGTTTTGAACGCCGGGCGCCAGTCGAAGACGTGCAGCGGCAAGTGGTGTTCGGCGCACCAGGCGATCATCTCGTCGCTGGTGTCGCCGTACACATGCACCTGCCAGCATGGCTGCCGTAGCGGTTCGAAATTATCCCCTTCGCCATCATGCGCCCACGGCAAGCGGTCGCCGCCGTGCACGTGGCCGGCTTCACCCTGGCTCAGTGGCATGCCGCGATAGTTGAGGGTGACTTGCGAGACCGTGCGAAACAGGAATTCGCGGCTGGCTTCGAACCCGGCCATTTTCGGCAGCAGAAACGGCGCCACACGCATCCGTAGCAGATCGGCCATGCGACCCTGCGCGGTGACGAAACTGAAGACCTTGTCGGTGGTGGAGACCAGTCGGCGAGCGAAGGCGATGCGCTCGGTTTCGTAGGTGTCGAGCAGTTTCGGTTCGGCACCACCGCTGAGCACGGCGGCGAGCTTCCAGGCCAGATTGATTGCATCGCCAATGCCCGTGTTCATGCCCTGGCCACCGGCCGGACTGTGTACATGGGCGGCATCGCCGAGCAGAAACGCCCGGCCGTTGCGAAAGTGCTCGGCCACGCGGTGATGCACGCGGTAGGTGGAGAACCAGTGCACGTCTTCGATATGCACTTTCAGGTGTTCGATGGCGCGGCTGCTGACGTCGGCAAATTGCAGGGTTTCGGCACGCTCGGCGCGTTCGTCACGCACCGTGCCGATCAGTCGCGCGCGGCCTTCGCCGGCCAGTGGAAACACCGCGAGAAAATCCGCTTGGTCCAGGTCCAGATGCAACTCGCCATTGAGCGCCGGGCCGCTGGCCGTGATATCGGCGACGTAGAAAATCTGCTGATAGGTGCCGCCGGGGAAGTCGGTGTCGAGGGCTTTGCGCACCACCGAACGGGCGCCGTCGCAACCGGCCAGATAGCAGGCCTGACAGACTTCCTGCCGGCCATCGGGCAGGCGCAGGTGGGCGGTGAGGGTGTCGCCGGTTTCCTCGAAGCTGTCCAGTGCGGTATTGCGCTCCACACTGACGCCGTAATCTTCGAGGCGCTCGAGCAACAGCCGTTCGTGCTCGTCCTGCGGGAAAATCTCGACAAACGCGTAGGGCGTCAGGCCTTCGCCGATGCGTTTGAGTGGCAGGTGCGCGACCGGTTTGCCGTTGACCCAGAAATTCGCCGCAGCGACCTGATGGCCGCGACGCACGATGGTGTCGGCGAGGTCGAGTTGGCGATACAGCTCAAGGGTGCGTGCCTGCACGGCCAGAGCGCGGGAAGTGGTGCCTGGCGCCGAGGTCTTGTCGATGATGCGCACGCGCACGCCGAGTTTGCTCAGCCACAGCGCCAGGACCAGACCGGTCGGGCCGGCGCCGATGATCAGCACGTCGCTGCGGTTCATGGGGCTGTCCTCCTGTGGCTGTGCAGCAAGTATGGATCAGGTCGCCAGTTCCGGCCTCTTCGCGAGCAGGCTCGCTCCCACAGGGGACGCATTCCAGTGTGGGAGCGAGCCTGCTCGCGAAGCGTCCGGTCAAGCACCACAAAAACCAGAAAGGCCCCGCAACCGTTAAGCTGCGGGGCCTTTTTTTACGACGCAATGACGCTTAGAAGTCGATCGTCCCCGACAACTTCGCCACTCGCGGTTCGCCCTGGGTCAGGTAGCCGCCCTGAGCCGATTCCCAGTACTTCTTGTTCGCCAGGTTCTCAACACCGAACCGCACGGTCACATCCTTCTCCGACACCTTGAACGCATAACGCGCGCCTGCATCGAAGCGGTTCCACGTCGGCAGGCTGAGGTTGTTTGCTGCGTCGGCGTATTGTCCGCCGGTGCGCAGCATCCGCGCGTTCAGCGCAACGCCTTGCAGGCCTGGCACGTCCCAGTCCACGCCAGCGTTGAACTGGAAGGTCGGTACGCCGATGGCGTGGTTACCGTCGTTGGCGCCATTGAGGGTGTTTTTCAGTTCGGTGTCCATCAGGGTCAGGCCACTGATCAGGCGCAGGCCGTCGATCGGCTCGCCGAACACGTTCATCTCCACGCCTTTGTTGATCTGTTCGCCTTCACGGACGTAGGTGCAAGTGGTCGGACTGTTGATTTCGCAGTAGCCATCGCTTGGCTGTTCGATGCGGTAAACACCGAGGCTCGCACCGTAGGTGCCCATGTCGACTTTCACGCCCAGTTCGGTCTGCTTGGAGCGTTTCGGTGCGTAGACTTCGTTGCCGTTGGTGACACGGAAACCGCCGGAGCTGGTCGGCGAAGTCGGCCCTTGGGCCAGGCCTTCGATATGGTTAGCGTAGAACGACACATGCTCCCACGGCTTGAACACGATGCCGTACACCGGCGTGGTGATCGATTCGTCGTAGCTCGACGAACGCGGGCCGCTGCCGTAGCTGGCGTAGCTGTAACCCTGCACCACCAGTTGCTGACGACGCAGACCGGCGGTGACCAGCAGGCGATCGTCGAAGAACCCGAGGGTGTCGGAAATCGCCACGCTGCGGTTGAAGGTCTTGCCGACGATGCCCGGATCGTTGAGATCGCCGCCAGAGAAGTTGCCGACCGGTGCCGGCGGGGTGATCGGGTGATAGATGTTGTTGGAGTAACGGGTCAGGTCGAAGTCATAAGCGCTGCGCTGCTCGGCCCAGATCCCGGTCAGGCCGAAATTCAGCTTGTGGCTGACCGGGCCGGTGTTGAATTTACCGTTGAGGCCGGCCATCACGCTGGTGTTGTCCTCATCGTGGGGGACGAACGAGCCGGTGGTGAACGAGGCGCCGCTGTTGCCGACCAGCGTGGTCGAGTTATAGCGCCCGACTTCACGGGTGTGCTTGGCGCCACCGGCGGCGTAAGCGGTCCAGTTGTCGTTGAGGTCGTACTCGGCGCGGAGCATGCCGAAGGTGTCTTCGATGTCGGTGTAGCCCCATTTCGGCGCGTAGTTGGTGTCCGCCGATGGCGCGTCCGGGATGTGCGTGGCGGTGCCGAGGTTGACCGAGCTGCGGCCACCGTTAACGCGTTCCTTCTGATAGGCAAAGTCACCGGAAACCCGCAGCGCGTCGCCGCGATAATCCAGGCCGATGGCGAACAGTTTCGAGCGCTGGTTCTCGTGATCGATGCCGGTGTCGCCCTCGCGTTGCGACAGGTTGACCCGCGCGCCGAAGCGGTTGTCTTCACCGAAACGCTGGCCGATATCGAAGTGATGACCGATGCGGCCTTCGCTGTTGATGTCGGTGGTGTAACGGCGCAGCGGCACGTCGCCGGCACGCTTGGGTTGCAGGTTGACGCCGCCGCCGATGCCGGAGCCGGTCGGGGTCACGCCGTTGATGAAAGCGTTGGGGCCTTTGAACACTTCCACGCGCTCCAGCGCATCGGTGGAAATGATCTGCCGGGGCAATACGCCGTACAGGCCATTATAGGAAATATCATCGCCATTGAGCGGCAGGCCGCGAATCATGAAGACCTGCGCCTGGTTGGAGAAGCCCGAGGCCTGGCGCACGGAAGAATCGTTGAGCAGCACGTCGGCGACGTTTTCCGCCTGCTGATCCTGGATCAATTGCTCGGTGTAGGACGCTGCGCTGAACGGCACGTCCATCATGTCCTGATTGCCGAGCACGCCCAACTGGCCGCCGCGCGCAACCTGACCGCCAGCGTAGACCGGGGGCAGGGCGTTGGGTGTCGGGGCTTGGGCATTGACGTTGACGTCGTCGAGCATCAGCGCTTTGCTGTTGTCTTCAGCGGCGTGGGCGGTAACGGTCAGGGAGCACAGCAGGGCAAGCAAAGTCGGGCGAAATGGAGCGCCGAGTCGAGCTGAAGCGGGCATGTCAGATCCTGGAGGCGAGCGGCCAAAGAAAAATAGGGGCGGCGCGGAACTCCTTGCGCTAATGCGACTCCAGGCGCGAATGATAGGGTTTCGCAGTAACGTTTTGCAATCAGTTTGTCATCAGCGTGTAGGAGCTGCCGAAGGCTGCGATCTTTTGATTTTGATCTTGATCTGATCTGCAAAAAGCAAGATCAAAAGATCGCAGCCTGCGGCAGCTCCTACGGGGGTTGTGTATGGTGTTGTGGCTAATTTGATTGGATGGAGCAACATGCGATTACTCATTACTCTCGGCGCGGTGCTACTGCTCGCCGGTTGCGCCAGCCAGCGCAGCAACGAACCGGCGCCGCGTCCGCCGGCCGAAGTGAAGGCGGAAATTGTTCGCCTGTTGCCGGCAAAAACTGCCGACCGTCAGGGTTGGGCCACGGACATCTACGCCGCGTTCGCCGCGCAAGGCATCAACACCACCACGCAGAATCTGTGTTCGGTACTGGCTGTGGCCGAGCAGGAATCCACTTTCCAGGCCGACCCGACGGTGCCCGGCCTGGGCAAGATCGCCCGCGACGAAATCGACCGCCGCGCCGCCAAGGTGCACATCCCCAGCCTGTTGGTCAGCGGCGCTCTGCAAGTGCGCTCGCCCAACGGCAAGACCTACAGCGAGCGTCTGAATGCGGCGCGCAGTGAAAAGGAACTGAGCGCGATTTTCGACGACTTCATCGGCATGGTGCCGATGGGCCGCACGCTGTTCGGCGGCTTCAACCCGGTTCATACCGGCGGGCCGATGCAGGTCAGCATCGAATTCGCCGAGGAGCATGCCAAGGATTACCCGTACCCGGTGGACGGCACGATTCGTCGTGAAGTGTTCAGCCGGCGCGGCGGCATGTATTTCGGCATCGCCCATTTGCTCGGTTACCCGGTGAATTACCGCGAGCCGTTGTATCGTTTCGCCGATTTCAACGCCGGCTGGTACGCCAGTCGCAATGCCGCGTTTCAGAATGCGGTCAGCCGCGCGTCCGGCATCCCCCTGACCCTGGACGGCGACCTGATTCGCTACGACTCGATCATGCCCGGCAGTACCGAACTGGCGGTGCGCACCCTCGGCAAGTCGCTGGGCATGCGCAACCCGACGATTCGCGATCAACTGGAGAAGGGCAAAACCCTGGAATTCGAAGAGACCAGACTCTATCAGCGCGTGTTCGAACTGGCGGAGCGGGCCGAAGGCAAGGCGTTACCGCGCGCGGTATTGCCGGGGATTGTGCTGCAGAGTCCGAAGATCACTCGCAAACTCACCACAGCCTGGTTCGCCAAACGCGTGGACGAGCGTTACAAGCGCTGCATGGCCAAGGCCGGATAAAACACGCAGACATAAAAAACCCGGCTGCGGGAGCCGGGTTTCTCTGCGGTGTTACGCTTGCAGTGATGCATCAGGCAACACGGCGTTCGATCAGACGATCCGAACCACCTTCAGCAACGCGGCGTTCGATCAGACGATCCGAACCACCTTCAGCAACACGGCGTTCGATCAGACGATCCGAACCACCTTCAGCAACACGGCGTTCGATCAGACGATCCGAACCACCTTCGGCAACGCGGCGTTCGATCAGACGATCGGAACCACCTTCGGCAACGCGGCGTTCGATCAGACGATCGGAACCACCTTCGGCAACGCGGCGTTCGATCAGACGATCCGAACCACCTTCGGCAACGCGGCGTTCAATCAGACGATCCGAACCACCTTCGGCAACGCGGCGTTCGATCAGACGATCCGAACCGCCTTCAGCCAGACGGCTTTCGATCAGTTTGTCCGAGCCGCCTTCGGCGATCATGGTGTGCGCCGGGGTGGCGGCGAAAGCGTTAACTGCGAAAACCGAGAAAGCGATGCTGAGAAGAGTCTGGCGTTTCATGATGGTGTGCTCCGGGGTGTTGTTGGTTGGTATGGAGCTGATGTTACGCCCGGAATTTTTTATGAGAACTTCATTGCCGTGATGGTGAACATCGACGTCGATGATGGTTGCGGACAACCGCGTAGCAGAGCCTCAGAGCACCTTCACCGCACGCCCGATCGCCTGAATCGGCCCGGTCGGTTTGCCGATCGGTGAGCCATTGGCGCCTTCCAGGGTCAGCTCAAACAGCTGGTTCGGTTGCAGCGGCGGCAACTTGTCCAGCGGCACCGACAACGCTTGCCCCGGTTTGACCAAGCCCAATGACACCGGCCCCGACCAGCCGTCAGCCTTGGTCCAGAACTCCAGCGCCTTGTCCGCCGGCACCTCGACCACCCCTAGCGGAATCAACTGGATCTCCCGCGCATTGCTCGCCTGAATCACCCAACCCGGCGCCTTGTCCTGCGGCGCCACCAGCACGACCAGATAACTCGGTTTCGGCGCAGTCTGGGTCAGTAGCATCGCGCCCAGAATCAGCGTCGCAGCCAGGCCCGCCGCACTCAGGCCACGCCACAGTGGCAGCAGATTCCACCACGAGGTCAGCGGCTTCTTCACCGTAAGCCGTTCGAGACTGCGCTCGATGCGTGGCCACAGCTGCGCCGAGGGTTGCTGAGGTTCGGCCAGATCGGTCAGCTCCAGCAGACGTCGCTCCCATGCGTCGACTGCCGCGCGCAACTCAGGATCGTTCGGCAGGCGCCGTTGCACCTCGATGCGCTGTTCGAAGGACAAGGTGCCGAGCACGTATTCGCCGGCCAGTTCATCCCGTTCCTGCGCTGATTCGCCGGTCATCCCATGCACTCCCGCAAAGCATTGAGGCTGCGCTTGATCCACGCTTTGACCGTGCCCAGCGGCGTGTCGAGGCGCGCGGAAATCTGCGCGTGGCTATAACCGTCGACGTAGGCATGGAGGATGCAGCTGCGCCGCTGCGGTTCCAGTTGTTCGAGGCAGCGATGAATGCGCGCCGAGTGAACATCGACCGCCTCATCAGACGCCGCTGTCTCATGTTCTTCGCTGAACGGCGTTTCCCGACTTTGCTTGCGCAACTGATTCAAGGCCAGGTGCCGGGTCACGCTGAACATCCAGCCCCGCGCCGAGCCGCGCGCCGGGTCGAACCCGGCCGCGCCGTGCCAGATCTTGATGAATGCCTCATGCACAATGTCCTCCGCCAGCGCCGTATCGCGCACCAGCCGCTTGGCCACACCGAGCAGGCGCGGGCCTTCCTGCACATACAAATCGCGCAAAGCCGCGCGCTCGCCCCGGGCACAGGCGGCGAGGCGGGCTTCGTAATCGAAAACGGATTCGGGTAAAAGCATGGGGTGCAATCTAGCTCACATTTCCCAAACATCCAGAGGCATGGTTCCCTGTGGGAGCGAGCTTGCTCGCGAATGCGGTGGGTCAGAAAGTAATAAGGCGACTGACACTCCGTCTTCGCGAGCAGGCTCGCTCCCACAGGATTGTGCACTGCTTCCGAATATCAGTTCGCCGCCCAGAAAATATAATCCGCCTGGTACTTCACCACTTCCTGCTTGCCCTTGTTCGCCATGTTGCACTCACTGCCCGGCGCGACGCCGCCCTTGAGCGCGACACGCTGGATATAGCTGACCCCGGTCATCGCGCCTTTGCCCTCGGCCGGATTGGCCTTGACCAGTTGATAGGGCAGGTTCCCCGGGCTCGACGGTGCCACGGCGAGTTGTGTGCCGGTGACTTTCGAACCGTCCTTGGCTTGCCAGGTCGCTGGCGGGCCGAAATAGGTGCCGACCTGTTTGCCGCTGCGATCATTGAGCACCGCTTTCGGGCCGACAAAGGTCCACTCGGTCTGCCCGGCCATATTGGGTTTGTCGCGGCATTCGTAGGTGATCTCGCCAACCCCGGTGGTTTCCAGGGCAATCTTGTGCCCGTCCGGCACCTTGATCGCGTCGGGATAACTGCTCTGGGCGAAGGTGGTCGCGGTGAAGGCGAGCAAACCGGTGAAGCCAATCAGCTGGGTGATGTTCATCCGATGATTCTCCGAAAAGGGTAGGGCGCTGACAGCACCAGAGTGGGCTGTTACAGGGACTACCCGTGGCGGAGGCGATTGGATGCAGTGCCGGAAAAATAAATTTCAAACACCACCTATCAAACCTGTGGGAGCGAGCCTGCTCGCGAAAGCGTCGGGCCAGCCAGCACTTATGTGACTGATGCACCGCATTCGCGAGCAGGCTCGCTCCCACAGGGTTCTTCATCAGGCTTCAGGCCGGAGGCTTTCAGGAGTTCCTGGGTATACGGATGTTGCGGCGCAGCGAAAATCTCCCGCGACGACCCTTGTTCAACCACCTTGCCATCCTTGATCACCATCAAGTCATGCGCCAGCGCATGTACCACCGCCAGATCATGGCTGATGAACAGATAGGTCAGCCCATGCCTGATCTGCAACTGGCGCAACAATTCCACCACTTGCTTCTGCACCGTGCGATCCAGCGCCGACGTCGGTTCGTCGAGCAGGATCAGCGCCGGTTCCAGCACCAGTGCGCGGGCGATGGAGATGCGCTGGCGCTGGCCGCCGGAAAACTCGTGGGGGTAACGATGGCGGCTTTGCGGGTCGAGGCCGACTTCCTCGAGCACGCGAATCACCGCTGCCTCGCGCTCGGCCTCGCTGCCGATGCCGTGGGTCAGCAAGCCTTCGGCGATGATCTGCTGCACCGACATGCGCGGGCTGAGGCTGCCGAACGGGTCCTGAAACACCACCTGAATCTGCCGGCGCAACGGGCGCATCAGACGCTGATTGAGCAGGCTCAACTGCTTGTTGCCGAATCGGATATTGCCCTCTGATTCGACCAGGCGCAGGATCGCCTGGCCCAGCGTCGACTTGCCCGAACCCGACTCGCCGACAATCCCCAGGGTCTTGCCGCGTTGCAGGGTGAAACTGACGCCGTCCACCGCTTTGATGTAATCCTGCTGACGGCTGAAGAGTTTTTTCGGCAGGGCAAACCACACCTTCAAATCATCGACTTCCAGCAGGTTGTGCTCGTACTCACTGGGCACTGGCGCGCCGCTCGGTTCAGCTTCGATCAACAACCGGCTATAGGGGTGTTGCGGCGCTTGGAACAGCGTCTCGCAATCGGCCTGTTCAACGATCTCGCCCTGACGCATTACGCACACGCGCTGAGCGATCCGGCGTACCAGATTGAGGTCGTGGCTGATCAGCAACAGCGACATGCCGAGGCGCTGCTGCAACTCGATCAGCAGCTCAAGAATCTTCTGCTGTACGGTCACGTCCAGCGCCGTGGTCGGTTCATCGGCAATCAACAGTTCCGGCTCGTTGGCCAGCGCCATGGCGATCATTACCCGTTGCCGCTGACCACCGGAAAGCTGATGCGGATAGGCTTTGAGTCGCTGCAACGGCTGGCGAATACCCACCAGCTCGAGCAGCTCCAGCGTCCGCGCGCGGGCGGCGCGGCCTTTGAGGCCCTTGTGGATTTCCAACACTTCGCTGATCTGTTTTTCCACCGTGTGCAACGGGTTCAGCGAGGTCATCGGCTCCTGGAAAATCATCGCAATGCGATTGCCGCGCAAACCACGCATCTGCTGTTCGCTGGCGTGCAGCAAATCCACGCCGTTGTAGCGAATCGCGCCGCTGCTGCTGACGTTCTTGCCCGGCAACAAACGCAGAATCGAATGCGCCGTCACCGACTTGCCCGAGCCGGACTCGCCGACCAGCGCCAGACACTCGCCACGGCGAATATCGAGGCTCACACCGTGCACCACTTCTTGCCCGGCGAAGGCCACCCGCAGGTCGCGAATTTCAATCAGGTTGTCTTGCATGTCAGCTCCTCGGATCAAAGGCATCTCGGCACGCTTCACCGATGAAAACCAACAAAGACAAGATCAACGCCAGGGCAAAAAACGCCGTCAGCCCCAGCCACGGTGCCTGCAGATTGCGTTTGGCCTGGCCGATCAGTTCACCCAGCGATGCGGTGCCGGCGGGCATGCCGAAGCCGAGGAAATCCAGCGCGGTCAGGGTGGCGATGGCGCCGGTGAGAATGAACGGCAGGTAGGTGAGGGTGGAAGTCATGGCGTTGGGCAGAATGTGCCGGCGCATCAGTTCGCTGTCGGTCAGGCCCAGCGCGCGCGCGGCTTTCACGTATTCGAGATTGCGCCCCCGCAGGAACTCGGCGCGCACCACGTCGACCAGCGCCAGCCAGGAAAACAGCGCCATGATCCCCAGCAGCCACCAGAAACTCGGCGAGACGAAGCCGGACAGAATGATCAGCAGATACAGCACCGGCAGCCCCGACCAGATTTCCAGTACGCGCTGCCCGAGCAAGTCGACCCAGCCGCCGTAATAACCCTGTAAAGCCCCGGCGAGAATGCCGATCAACGCGCTGATGGCGGTGAGGATCAGCGCGAACAGAATCGAGATCCGCGTGCCGAAAATCACCCGCGCCAGAACATCGCGAGCCTGATCATCGGTGCCCAGCCAATTGCTTGATGACGGCGGGCTGGGCGCCGGTTCGGTGAGGTCGTAGTTGACCGTGTCGTAACTGAACGGGATCGGCGGAAACAACATCCAGCCGCCCTGACCCTCGATCAGTTTGTGCACATAGCTGCTGGCGTAATCCGGCTGGAACGGCAACTCGCCGCCGAAATCGGTTTCCAGATAATCGCTGAAGATCGGAAAGTAGAAGGCGTCGTGGTAGCGGATCACCAGCGGCTTGTCATTGGCGATCAGCTCGCCACCGAGGCAGATCAGGCACAGGCCGATAAACAGCCACAGCGACCAGCGCCCACGGCGGTTGGCCTTGAATTGCGCGACGCGGCGCTGGCCCAGAGGCGACAGTGTGAACATCAGGCAGTCCTCGCCGAAAAATCGATGCGCGGGTCGAGCAGGGTGTAGCAGAGGTCGCCGATCAGCTTGATCAGCAGGCCGAACAGGGTGAACAGAAACAGCGCGCCGAACACCACCGGATAGTCACGCGACACCGCCGCTTCGTAGCTCATGCGCCCGAGGCCGTCGAGGTTGAAGATGGTTTCGATCAGCAGGGAACCGGCGAAAAACACTTCGATCAGTGCCGACGGCACGCCGGCCACCACCAGCAGCATGGCGTTGCGAAACACGTGGCCGTACAGCACGCGCCGCTCGGTCAGGCCCTTGGCTCGTGCGGTGATCACGTACTGCCGGCTGATCTCGTTGAGAAAGCTGTTCTTGGTCAGGATCGTCAGCGTGGCGAAGCCGCCGATCACCAGCGCCGTGACCGGCAGTACGAGGTGCCAGAGGTAGTCGCCGACCTTGCCCAATGTGCTGAGGCTGTCGAAGTTGTCCGACACCAATCCCTGCACCGGAAACCAGTTGACGTAGCTGCCCCCGGCGAACACCACGATCAACAGAATGGCGAAGAGAAACGCTGGCATGGCATAGCCAACGATGATCGCGGTGCTGCTCCAGACATCGAAGGCGCTGCCGTTCCTGATCGCCTTGCGAATGCCCAGCGGAATCGAAATCAGGTAGGTGATCAGCGTCGCCCACAAGCCCAGCGACAACGACACCGGCAGCTTCTGCACGATCAGGTCGGTGACCTTGGCGCCGCGAAAGAAGCTGTTGCCCAGATCCAGTTGTGCGTAGTTTTTCAGCAGCAGCCACAGGCGTTCGTGCAGCGGTTTGTCGAAGCCGTAATGGTGTTTGATTTCCTCGATCAGCGCCGGGTCCAGCCCACGGCTGCTGCGCCCGGCACCGCCGACCGCCGCGACTTCGCCGCCACCGCCCATGCTGTGCCCGCCAAAGCCTTGCAGGCGAGCGATGGCTTGTTCCACCGGGCCACCGGGTGCGGCCTGCACGATAAGAAAATTCACCACCAGAATGCACAACAGCGTGGGGATGATCAGCAGCAAACGGCGACTCAGATAACGCAGCATGTCACTGGCCTCCCGCAAGCTGAGCGCTCATTTGCTGAGTCGTCAGCGGCCTGGCCGAGACTTCCCACCAGGTGTTGAGACCTTCGTCATACGAAGGTTGCACGGCGGGTATGCCGAAGCGGTTCTGATACACCGTCGGCGTGCCTTTGGAGTAGTAGTTGGGAATCATGTAGTAACCCCATTGCAGCACCCGGTCGAGGGCGCGGGCGTAATGCACCATGGCTTCGCGGTTGTTGGCCTGGACCAGCCCGTCAATCAGTTGATCGATTGCCGGATCGGCCAGCACCATCGCGTTCGAGCTGCCGACTTGCGTGGCACTTTGCGAGCCGTACAGGCTGTACAACTCGCGGCCCGGGGACACGATCGGATCGCCACTGCGCGGGAAAGCGCAGACGATCATGTCGTAATCGCGGGCGTTGAGACGGTTGATGTATTGCGCCGAATCGATGCGGCGCAGATTGAGCGTGATGCCGATCTGCGCGAGGGTGCGTTTGAACGGCAGCAGCATGCGATCGAAGCCGCCCTGGCCATCGAGAAAGGTGAATTCCAGCGGCTCGCCGGCGGCGTTGACCAGACGATTGTTTTTCGCCGTCCAACCGGCTTCGGCGAGCAGCTTCAGCGCTTGCAGTTGCTTGTCGCGGATGTAGCCGCTGCCATCGGTTTTCGGCGCTTCATAGACCGTGGTGAACACCTCGTCAGGGACCTTGCCGCGCAGCGGTTCGAGGATCTTCAATTCCTCGGCATCGGGCAGGGCGCTGGCGGCCATTTCACTCTTGGGCCAGAAGCTGTTCTGACGCACGTAGAAGCCGCGCATCATCTGTTTGTTGGTCCACTCGAAATCCCAGAGCAGGCTGATCGCCTGACGCACGCGGCGATCCTTGAAGAACGGGTTCTGCAGGTTGAACACGAAGCCCTGAGCAGCGGTGGGTTTGTCCGGAGCGAGGATCGACTGCTGCAAGCGGCCGTCACGCAGTGCCGGGCTGTCATAGCCGACCACGTAACCAGAGGAGGAGAACTCGCGGTTGTAGTCGAACGCGCCGGCCTGCAGCAGTTGGCGAGCGACGTCGGTGTCGCCGTAGAAATTCACCGTCAGGCTGTCGAAGTTGTACATGCCGCGACTGACCGGCAGGTCCTTGCCCCACCAGTCCGGGTCACGCTGGAAACTGATGCTGCGCCCGGCGTCGACCTTGCTCACCCGGTACGGCCCGCTGCCCAGCGGTGGCTCGAAGCCGCCGCCGTTGGCGAAGTCGCGGGTTTTCCACCAGTGCTCGGGCAGCACGCGCAGCGTCGCCAGATCCAGTGCAAGGGTGCGATTGAGGTTGTTCTTGAAGGTGAAACGGACCTGCCGTGGACCTTCGACCAGCACGTCTTGCACGTCGGTATATTGCTGGCGATAACTCAGGCTGCCCTTGGTCATCAGCAGGTTGAAGGTGTAGCGCACGTCTTCGGCGGTGATCGGCGTGCCGTCGGCAAAACGTGCCTTTGGGTTGAGGGTGAAACGCACCCACAAGCCCTCGGGGTCGCGCTCGATCTGCTGCGCGACCAGAGCGTAAACCGTGTAGGGCTCGTCCAGCGAGCGGAACGCCAGCGGCGCGTATACCCAGTCATTGACCTGCACCACCGAAATGCCCTGATCGGCATACGGCGTGATGTAGTTGTACTGACCGATCTCCATCGACGCACGGCTGAGCGAACCGCCCTTGGGAGCTTCGGGGTTAACAAAATCGAAATGCTTGAAGCCGGCCGGATACTTCGGCGCCTCGCCGTACACCGTCAGCGCGTGACTGCCAGCGGCCAGTGCCGAAGTGCCGGAGCATAACAGCGCACTGCCCAAAAGCAGGCCAGCCATGTTGCGCAAGAAACTCATGAAGTCACCCTTGAAATCCCTGAAGGAACCCGGACCCGATGTGAGGCGAGCTTTTGTGGCGAGGGGATTTATCCCCGATCGGCTGCGCAGCAGTCGCAAGATCAATGCATGCGGTACTTCTGATTCTCCGCGTCGGCAGGTCTTGGGGGCGCTTCGCACCCCATCGGGGATAAATCCCCTCACCACAAAGGCTCGCTCCCACAGGGGGATGCGCTTTATCTCGGGTTAGAAGTGGTAAGTCATGCGCGCAAACAATGTCCGGCCCAGCGGGTCGGTGTAGCGCGGGTCATAGCCGCTCTGGAAGTTGTAGGCCTGGTTGGAGAACGGCGGGTTGCGGTCGAACACATTCTTCATCCCGGCATCAACGTCGAGTACCTTGTTGAAGGTGTAACCGGCCGACAGATCCCACACCGAATACGAGGCCACGCGCGAATGAGTGTCGCGGTCATAGTCGTTGTAACCGGTGGTGAAGCGGTTGGTCAGCGCCGCCCGTGCCGCGCCGAAGCTCCAGCTGCCGGTGAGGTTGTGCTTCCAGCGCGCGATCACGCCGTCGCCCTGAAAGTCGCCGACCTTGTCGGTGAACGGGCCTTTGATGGTGCTCTGGAAGTCGTACTCGTCGACATAGGTGCCTTGCAGGCCGAGGCCGAACTGACCGTATGGCGTGTTCGGGAAGCGATAGTCGAGCGACACGTCGACACCATTGGTCTCGACGACGCCGAGGTTGGCGTTGCCGGTGACGATGTAGTTGAGCGTGCCGTCGGCGTTGCGCACGAAGCGGTCCGGATAGGAGCCGGCCTGATCGAACACGGTGGATTCCGGGAACGGCTGGATCTGGTTGGAGATGTGAATCCACCAGAAATCCAGACCCACCGACAGATTGCTGATCGGCTGGTAGACGAAGCCCAACGTCACGTTGCGCGCCTTCTCCGGGGCCAGATCCTCGTTGCCGCCAATCTGGTTGAGGAATTGCTGACCGCAATCGCGCCCGCCGTTACCGCCCGGTTGCACCACACCGCCGGTACACAGCACCGGGTCGTTGTAGTAACCCTGAGTGAACGTGATGCTGCGCGGCGAATACAGCTCGTACAGCGATGGCGCGCGGAAACCTTCGCTGTAGGCACCACGCACCACCAGCTCTTTGATCGGCTGATAACGGAACGAATATTTCGGGTTGGTGGTGCTGCCGAAGTCGCTGTATTTGTCGTGGCGCACAGCGGCGGACAGTTCGAGGCTGTCGAGCACCGGCACGTTGAGTTCGGCATAGGCGGCCTTGACGCTGCGGTCGCCCTCGACGCTGCCGGCCGGGTCGATGCCGAGGCTCTGGATGTCGCCGGCGAACGACTCGAAGTCCTGATGGAATTTCTCCTTGCGGTACTCGCCGCCCAGAGCCAGACCGGACGGACCTGCGCCGAACCAGTCGCCGATTTCACGGCTGACGCGACCATCGAACCCGGCCACGCGACCCACGGCTGTGGAGTAGGCGCCGTGGTACGCGGCGGCATCGATGTACTGCTGGCCGGCAGCGGTCTGCGGGCCGAACGGGTTGAGCAAACCGCTGGCCAGCCCGTCAATCATCGCCTGATCGCTGACATAGCCACTGGTGACGCTGGAGACGATTTTGTTCTGGTTGTACGAGGCGCCGACGTTGTAATCCCAGCCGCCAACCAGACCATCGAAGCTCAGCAGAAAGCGCTGGCTGGTGTTCTGGTCTTTCGATTCACGCGGGCCGGCAGCGGTTTCACGCCAGTTCACATCGACCGGCTGCGTCGGGTCGAGGGCGAAATCGGTGGGCGCCGGGGTGATGCCATTGCCGGGGTAGTAGGGCGACGAAGCGTCAAGGCTCAGACCGGTCAGTGGCGCCGGGCCGACGGCGACGGCGTTGTTGTTGCGCGACCAGAAATATTCAAGGTTGGCGTTGTGATCATCGCCGAGCTTGGCAGTGGTCTTGCCGAAGAACGAGGTCTTCTCGGTCTGTGGCACCAGATCGATGTATTCACGGGTGCTGAAGCGGCACAAGCCGTCGCGGGCGATCAGGTTGGGGCCGTTGCAATTGCTGTTGGCCAACGGGTTGGTGGCGTTGCCGTTCTGGCTGTAGTTGCCGGGGAACGCGGTGCCGGAAGTCTGATCGAGACCGCGACCGGGCGCATAGTCGGTGGCGAAGGAGCGGTCGTTGGCGTCGAGGTTCTGCTGCTTGTTGTAGTTGAACACGCCGAGGACGTTGAAGCGGTCTTCTTCCAGATCGCCGTAGCCCCAACTGGCGCTCATGTCTTTGGTCGCGCCGCCACCGCTGTGGGTCGGCGTTTCGCCGCCCAGGGTCAGGGCGCCATCGGTGAGAGATTTTTTGGTGATGAAGTTGATCACACCGCCGATGGCGTCGGTGCCGTACAGGGCCGAGGCGCCGTCGCGCAGCACTTCCACGCGCTCGATGGCGGCGAACGGGATCATGTTCAGATCCACCGCGCCGCCGGCGGAGTTGGTGCCGGACAAGGCATTGTTGGCCAGGCGTCGACCGTTGAGCAGCACCAGCGTTTTGTTCGCGCCGATGCCGCGCATGTCGGCAAACGACGCACCGCCCGTTGCCGCGCCGACAGAGCCGGCGCTGTTGTTGATCGACTGGCTGCCGGTGATGCGCTGCACCAGTTCGGCGGTGGTGGTCACGCCCTGTTTGCGCAGCTCGTCAGCCTTGAGGATGGTGATCGGCACCGCCGTTTCCGCATCGACCCGGCGAATCGCCGAACCGGTCACTTCGACCCGTTGCAGTTGCGTGGTCGGCGCCGCCACGACAGCAGCTGCCGGCGTGGCACTGTTGTCGTCCTCGGCCGCTTGCACGGTTCCGGCGCCCATCCCCATGGCCACCAGATACAGCGGAACAAAACGGTGGCGAGACATCGTTGCCACCAAAGGTTTGAGCGTGAAGCGTGGAGTGTTCATCAGCATGGTTGTTTCCGATTTTCAGACGTTATCGAATTGGCCTTGTGAGCCGCTCATTGCTCCGCTTCCGGTGATACCGCGCGCGGAAAACCACTTTCTTCAAGCAAGCCGATCCCCTCCGAAGACGCGGGGCGTTTTTTCGGTCGGCCGGGTGCGACGGGATTTCTTTTTTTCAGCGGCGCCGGGCGGGTGTTTCAACACCCATCCGGCACCGCACTCAGTGGGTGGTCATCACCGAAATCTTGCTGATGCCGGAGCGTTCGATCGATGCCATCGCCTTGGCCACCTGGCCGTAATTGACGGCGGCATCGGCCTGCAACTGCACGCGCACGTCGGCGTCCTTGGCCTTGACCTCCTTTAGATTGGCCTCGAGGGATTCCGGGGCCAGTTCGGTCTTGGCCAGATAGAACTTGCCGTTCTGATCGACGCTGACCACCACCGGGTCTTTCTTTTCGGCAGGGGCGACGGCGTCGGTTTTCGGCAGGTTGACCTTGATCGCGTTGGTCATTAGCGGCGCGGTGACAATGAACACCACCAGCAGCACGAGCATCACGTCGACCAGCGGCGTGACGTTCATTTCGCTGAGCACTTCATCGCTGTCTTGAGTGGAAAACGACATCAGCTAGCCTCCCGCACGGCGGTGGTGCTTTTGCTGGCAATGGCCTGGCGGCTGATGGAAAAGGCACTGCGCGAGGCGAGGGCGTCGAAGTCGTGGGCGAAGTCGTCCATGTCCGCTGAGGCCAGTTTCAGCCGACGCAGGAAGAAGTTGTAGATCAGCACCGCCGGCACCGCGACGGCGATGCCCACGCCAGTGGCGATCAGCGCGTGGCCGATAGGCCCGGCGACCGCCTCAAGGCTGGCCGAGCCGGTTTCGCCGATGCTTTGCAGGGCTTCCATGATTCCCCACACGGTGCCGAACAAACCAATGAACGGCGCGGTGCTGCCGATACTGGCGAGGATCGCCTGGCCGTTTTCCAGCGAGCGACGTTCCTTCTGGATCTGCTGGCGCAGGTTGCGTTCCAAGCGATCGGAACGGTTGATGGTGTGCGCCAGTTGCTGCGTGGTACGCGGCGAATCTTCCACCAGCAGGGCTTCGAAACCGCTGCTGGCGATGCGCGCCAGCGAGCCCGGATACTGGCTGGCGTGTTCGGCGGCGGTGAGCAGGTCCGGCGCGCTCCAGAAGGCTTTGGCGAACTGCTTGTTCTGCGCTTTCTGGCGCAGGTACTGGGCCGACTTGACCAGCAGGATCGCCCAACTGACCACGGAAAACAGCACCAGACCCCAGAGCACACCGGGGACAATCATCGAAGACAGTGAATCGTTCATGGCTACACCTCGCTTGCGTTAATCAGTAATGAGTCGGTTGTGCCGTCATTGCGGCAATTTGAAATCGATGGTCTGGGTGGCGAAGCCGTCGATCGGCGTGTCACCGCGCTTGGCCGGAATGAACTTCCAGTTCTTCACCGCCGCGACGGCCGCCTCATCCAGTTGCGGCTTGCCGCTGGACTTGGTCACCGTCACCGCACCGGCACGGCCGTTGGCCAGCACCTGAATGCGCAGCACCACGCTGCCTTCCCAATTGCGGCGCAGCGCCAGCGACGGGTATTCCGGCGGCGGGTTGCCAAGGCTGGCCAGGCCGGAAATCGCTGCCGACTCCTTGACCGGAGCGGGCGCAGCAGGGGGTGCCGGTGGTGCGCTCGGTGTCGTCGGCGCCGCAGGTGCGGCAGGTTGCGCCGGGGCCGGCGGCGCTTTCGGTGGCTCGACTTTCTTCACCGGTTTGGGTTTCTCGACCGGTTTTGGTTTTTCGATTGGCTTGGGCTTCTCCACCGGTTTGGGCGGCGGCTTGACCGCGTCCTCGTCTTCCACCGGCTGCTCGGGTTCCGGCGGCGGTGGAGGCGGGGGCGGCGGTGGTGGTTCCGGTGTCGGTGGGGCCGGAGGCGTCGGGCTGGTCAACTCGACGGTCATTTCCGGAATTTCCGGCGGCGTCGGCAGTGGCTCCGGCCGCGCCTGATGGAAGAACCACCACGCGCCGCCGTGTATCAGCGCCGACACGGCGATCAGCAAGAGCAACTGTGGTTTGTTCAACCCGCCGGGTCGTGACGTGTTGGCTGTAAACGCCGGCCTGCCCGGGGGCGGCGGGACCGGCGCTTGCTGCAACGGCCCCGGCAGGGTTTTGTGCTTTACCGCATCGTTCATTAAAGCTCCCTCGGGTCAGATGAAGGGCAATAAGGTGCCGTCCGAACATATGGCTGATGTTCGAGTGAGTGGGTGCAACTTTCTTCAAGGTGTACGCGAGCCGATAGTTGGACTATCTGTTTAAACGGCCTCGAACAAACTTATTGGTTTAGTAGCATCTATATCGATTGTTCATTATCCATTCCGTGGCTTGTTGTTGTGTGGAGACGTGAGCTGTCTCAGGTTTGTTACAGTTTGCAACAGGTGTGCCAGATGTTGCTGAAACCGGTTGAGCGCATATCTTCGGCATTGCTCATGTCGCATTTATATAAGTTTCAAGTTCGCCCGCTGTTTATTCGGCGCGAAGTGGTCCTCAAGTCCTCGCAGAAGGGCTTTTTCCAGAGCGAGTCAGAGGGAACGCTGTATCACGCCGATCGGCGGGATAGAGCGGCTGCTCGGTGATCAGGCTTAGCACCTATCGGTGCGTAGCGAATCGATTTGGTGCAGGTCAGTCATTCAGCGGTTCACAGGACATGTTCCTTATTTTGATTCTGGAGTATTGGTTAACTGCATCACATTCGGGCGTGCGCTTTTGGTGCAACTTCAATGACGGAAAGTCATTGTTCGAGAATCTTGTTGTTGTGCCTTTTATTAATTGCCGTATTTAAAAAATAAATAACACTCGGCGCCCGGCGATCGCTCGATCGCCAGGCACGCAAAGTGTGCATTGGGTTTCAGGTAATAAAGGAGAAGCGCGCCAGGCTGAATAGGTTCGGCTGAACTTGGGGCTGGATTTGCGAGTAAGTCGGGTATGTCGTACGGCGGAGCATTTGAAGATTCACGGGTGAACTCCTTGTTGCCAGCTCGGACAGGCGAACTTTTGGTTCGCTGTCGCACCTTACAAGAACGCGGATAGCGTTCGATGAATGCTCTTGGTGCGGGATGGGCACCGCCAGCGCTGATTGGCGAAGGTTGATTTCGCAAGTCGGCAGTGCATGGGAAAAGCGTGCCAATCACGACACATTTGCAGAATTTTCTACGTCATGCCAGCCAGCCATCTACCCTGTGCAAAGGCCTTATTGGGGGAACGGACATGTACCAGCTCTACGGGCACAAGAATTCCGGCGCGGCTGCCATCGAGGCGGCACTGGAGTTGTGCCAGATCGCCTATCGCTTCATTGATACCGAAGCCAGCGCCGAGGCCGACGAGGCGCTGGGCAAACTCAATCCGCTGAAACAGATACCGACCCTGCAACTGCCGGACGGCAGCGCCATGACTGAAAGCGCGGCGATCCTGATTCACCTGGGCCTGACGTTTCCCAAATCCGGCCTGCTGCCGAGCAAGGCTGCCGATCGTGATCAGGCGATTCGCGGTCTCGCCTACATCGTCAGCAATTGCTACGCAGCGGTTGGCATCATCGATTACCCCGAGCGCTGGCTGAGCGCGCCTGACGAGAGCGCACGGCAAAACCTGATCGCCGGCACGCGCCAGCGCCTGCACTTCAGTTGGGAGGTGTTTGCCGATCAGTTTTCCGGGGAGCTGTATCTGGATGATGAAACGCCCGGTGCACTGGATGTGCTGGCGGCCGTGGTGAGCCGCTGGGCTGGCAGCCGCGAACACCTGCGCCAGACCCGCCCGGGCTTTTATGCGTGGCTGCAAAGGATCGACCGGCACCCGGTGCTGGCACCGGTGTTTGAGCGGCACTGGCCGGCCTGACAGGCGAGATCGTTCCCACGCTCTGCGTGGGAATGCCTCAACGGACGCTCCGCGTTCGGCTTTAGAGGGACGCGGAGCGTCCCGGGCGCATTCCCACGCAGAGCGTGGGAACGATCATCACTGACCTGGCGCATTCGCGAGCAGGCTCGCTCCCACAAGGGGATCACGGCGGTGGGCTCAGTCGCCGCGAATGTACTGCTCCAGCTGTTTGATCAGCTCGGCCTGTTCGGCAATTGCCTCTTTCACCAGGTCGCCGATCGACAGCAAACCGATCAGTTGCCCGTCCTCGACCACCGGCAGGTGGCGCAGGCGTTTGTCCGACATGATGCCAAGGCAGGTGTCGACGGTTTGTCGGGTATCCACGGTAATCACGTCCTTGACCATGATGTCGCGCACTGGCGTACCGACCGAAGAGCGCCCGTGCAGCACCAGTTTGCGTGCATAGTCACGCTCGCTGATGATGCCGACCACTTTGTCGTCTTCGACCACCAGCAAGGCGCCGACGTTTTTCTCGGCCATCTTCATCAGCGCTTCGAGCACCATGTGATCGGGTTTGATCTGGTGCACTTCCTGATTTTTCTGATCTTTGAGCTTGAGCAGTTGGGCGACGGTCTTCATGGCGGTTACTCAGGTGTTGTCGTTGTTCATCAAGCATCGTAGACGCAGCCGCGCAGAGCAAGGTGGCAAAGCGGCAGTTAGCGTGCAAAAAACGCCATTTGCCGGAAAAAACTTCTTTGTATCGGTAAATGAAGCGTCTGTGGCTAGGGGATTTATCTGTAACAAGGGGGATTATCTTTGGCAGAGGATTTATCTGTGGCGATGGGATTTATCTGTGGTGATGGGATTTATCTGTGGCGAGGGGATTTATCCCCGCTGGCCTGCGCAGCAGGCCCTTTCATTAAAAGCGGGGCCGCTTCGCGGCCAGCGGGGATAAATCCCCTCGCCACAAATGCTGCGTAGAATGGCGTTCTGATTGAAACGTTGAGGTCGCAGTGGTGGATTTACAGCAGGGCTTCGTCCTGACCCGGCATTGGCGCGATACGCCGGCCGGCACCGAAGTCGAGTTCTGGCTGGCAACGGACGCCGGGCCGCGCCGCGTGCGTCTGGCGCATCAGCCGTCGGTCGCGTTTATTCCCGCCGCCCAGCGGGAAGCGGCCGAGCGTCTGCTGCACGATGAAAAGAATGTAGAGCTGCGACCGTTGGCGCTGCTGGATTTCCAGCATCGTCCGGTGCTCGGTCTGTATTGCCAGCAGCACGGCCAGTTGATGCGCCTCGAAACCGCGCTCAACCGCGCCGGCGTCGACGTCTTTGAAGCCGACGTGCGCCCGCCGGAGCGCTATCTGATGGAGCGCTTCATCACCGCGCCGGTGCTGTTTGGCGGCACCCCGGATGCTGACGGCGTACTGATCAACGCCCAACTGAAACCCGACCCTACTTACCGGCCGAAACTGCGCCTGGTCTCACTCGACATCGAAACCACCGAAAACGGCGAACTGTACTCCATCGCTCTGGAAGGCTGTGGCGAGCGCCAGGTGTACATGCTCGGCGCGCCGAACGGCGACGCCAGCATTGTCGATTTCGACCTTGAATACTGCGATTCGCGCACGCTCATTCTGAAGAAGCTCAACGACTGGTTCGCCCGCCACGACCCTGACGCGATCATTGGCTGGAACGTCGTGCAGTTCGATTTGCGCATCCTCCATGAACACGCACGGCGTCTTGGCGTGCCGCTGAAGATCGGTCGTGGCGGCGAAGAAATGCAGTGGCGCGAGCACGGCAGCCGCAATCACTACTTCGCCTCGGCAGCGGGGCGGCTGATCATCGATGGCATCGAGTCGTTGCGTTCGGCGACCTGGAGTTTTCCCTCGTTCAGCCTGGAAAACGTCGCGCAGACCCTGCTCGGCGAAGGCAAGGCGATCAACAACCCATACCAGCGCATGGACGAGATCAACCGCATGTTCGCCGAGGACAAACCGGCGCTGGCCAAATACAACCTCAAGGACTGCGAGCTGGTCACGCGGATCTTCGCCAAGACCGAACTGCTGACGTTTTTGCTTGAACGCGCCAGCGTCACCGGTTTGCCGGCCGACCGCAGCGGCGGTTCGGTCGCCGCGTTCACCCATTTGTACATGCCGTTGATGCACCGCCAGGGCTTCGTTGCACCCAATCTGGGCACCAATCCACCCCAGGCCAGCCCCGGCGGGTTTGTCATGGATTCACGCCCGGGGCTTTACGAATCGGTGTTGGTCCTCGATTACAAAAGCCTTTACCCGTCGATCATCCGCACCTTTCTGATCGACCCGGTGGGCTTGATCGAGGGCCTGCAACACCCGGACGACGCTGACTCGGTACCAGGTTTCCGTGGCGCACGCTTCTCGCGCACCCGCCATTGCCTGCCGTCCATCGTGGAGCGGGTGGCCGAAGGGCGCGAAACCGCCAAGCGCGAACACAACGCGCCGCTGTCCCAAGCGCTGAAGATGATCATGAACGCCTTCTACGGCGTGCTCGGCTCCAGTGGTTGCCGTTTTTTCGATACCCGGCTCGCCTCGTCGATCACTTTGCGCGGCCACGAAATCATGCTGCGCACCCGCCAGTTGATCGAAGAACAGGGCCACGCGGTCATTTACGGCGACACCGATTCAACCTTCGTCTGGCTGCGCAGTCTGCACGGCCAGGAAGAAGCAGCGCAGATCGGCCATGCGCTGGTCAAGCACGTCAACGATTGGTGGCGCGCCCATGTGCGCGAGGAATACGGGCTGGAAAGCGCGCTGGAATTGCAGTTCGAGATTCACTACAAGCGCTTCCTGATGCCGACGATTCGCGGCGCCGAGGAGGGCAGCAAGAAGCGCTACGCCGGCCTGGTCACCCGCGCCGATGGCAGCGAGGAAATGGTCTACAAGGGCCTGGAAACCGTGCGCACCGACTGGTCGCTGCTGGCCCGGCAATTTCAGCAAGAGCTGTATGAGCGGATTTTTCAGCGCAAGCCGTATCAGGATTACGTGCGCGACTACGTGCGCAAGACCCTCGCTGGCGAGTTCGACGATCGGCTGATCTACCGCAAACGCCTGCGCCGCACCCTCGACGATTATGAACGCAACGTGCCGCCGCACGTCCGCGCGGCGCGGCTGGCCGACGAATACAACGCCGAGCACGGGCGGCCACGGCAATATCAGAACGGCGGCTGGATCAGCTACGTCATCACCCTGGCCGGCCCGGAGCCGCTGGAGGTACGCCGCGCCGCCATCGACTACGACCACTACATCACTCGGCAGCTGCAACCGGTGGCGGATGCGATTCTGCCGTTTGTCGACGACGACTTCTCAACCCTGATCGGTGGGCAACTGGGCCTGTTTTGAGTCGAGCAATTGCAGCGTCCATTCATCGAGAATGCCGTGGAAGTACCGCTCCAGTGCCTGATGTAACAGGCTGTCCTCGGCGCTGAACTGGGCGAACAAAGTCATCGAAGAATGAAATTTCAGGTCATCGGGATGGCCGAAAATGTCTGCAATCGAGCGCTGCGGCACATTCAGCACCAGTTGCGTGCAAGTGCGCAGCCGCGCCCCGAGCAGCTCGTGGGCCAGATAGGCTTGGGCTTCCTCGGCTGAACCAATGGCAAAGCGCCGGGCCATCTCGCTGCCGCCCAACCCGGCGAACTGCGGGAAGACGAACCACATCCAGTGGCTGCGCTTGCGGCCCGTCTCGAGTTCACGCTGGACCCGTTCGAACACCGGGTCCTGAGCCTGGACAAAACGTTGCAGGTTGTACGGGTCGTGCAGATCTGTGCTTCTCATGGCGAAGCCCTCGCAGTCGGCAGCTCAGACCATGGCCAGTCGCTGCTTGCGTTGTGGCGCCGGAAACACCTTGTCCAGCGCCGCCAGATCCCCGGCGTCCAGTTGCAACTGCGCCGCCTCGGCATTGAGTTGCACATGCTCCGGGCGCACAGCCTTGGGAATCGCAATCACGCCGTCCTGGCGCAGGAGCCACGCCAGCGAAACCTGCGCCGGGGTGGCGTTGTGACGGCTGGCAATGTCTTGCAGGACCGGCTCGGCGAGCATCGCGCCGCCCTGGCCGATCGGACAGTACGCCATCAACGGCAGGCGCTGATGCTGGCACCACGGCAGCAGATCGAATTCGATGCCGCGCTCCTCAAGGTTGTACAGCACCTGATTGGTGGCGCAGGCCGAGCTGGAGAGTTCTTCGAGGTCGTCGACATCGAAATTCGACACGCCCCAACGGCCGATCTTGCCGTCCTCGCGCAGGCGTTCGAAGGCTTCGACGGTTTCCTCCAGCGGATACTGACCGCGCCAGTGCAGCAGATACAGATCGATGTAGTCGGTACCGAGCCGACGCAAACTGCGCTCGCAGGCTTGCGGGATGCCCTCGCGGCTGGCGTTGTGCGGGTAGACCTTGCTGACCAGAAAGACTTGATCGCGCAGACCGGCGATGGCTTCGCCGACCACCGTTTCGGCACCGCCCTCGGCGTACATCTCGGCGGTGTCGATCAGGGTCATGCCGAGCTCGATGCCCGTGCGCAGCGCCGCCACTTCACGGCTGTGCGCCGAACGATCCTCGCCCATGCGCCAGGTGCCCTGACCAATCACGGGAACCTGTACGCCGGCCAATTCAAGAGTACGCATTCAAACCTCCTGCCTTAAAGAGTCGATATCTTTAGTGGGCAGCAGGATAGAGCAAGGGTTCCCGGAAGGAAGGAGGAGTCAAGGATGAAACCGGTCAATCGTGGCGAGGGGATTTATCCCCGCTGGGCTGCGAAGCAGCCCCGATCCTGCAACTCGCGCTGTATCAGACAGCGTTCTATTGCAGGTTTTTGGGGCTGCTTCGCATCCCAACGGGGATGAATCCCCTCGCCACAGGGGGAGCATGGCAGGTTACTTGGTGGAGAACTTGAGGATCACGCTGTGGGCGTAAGTCTGCCCCGGATCAAGCCGCGTGCTCGGGAAGTCCGGCTGGTTCGGCGAATCCGGGTAGTGCTGGGTCTCGAGGGTGAACGCGCCCCAGTGTGGATAGACCTTGCCGCCCTTGCCCTTGACCGTGCCGTCGAGGAAGTTGCTGGTATAGAACTGCACGCCCGGCTCGCTGGTGAACAGTTGCAGGACGCGTCCGGATTGCGGATCGCTGACTTCGGTGGCGAGCTTGCTGACATCGCCCTTGGTGTCCAGCGCCCAGTTGAAATCGAAGCCGCCCTGTTTCGGCTCGGCGAATTTCAGCTGCGGATGATCAGCCTTGATGTGCGTGCCGATTGCCGTCGGTTTGCTGAAGTCCATCGGCGTGCCGGCGACAGCCGCCAGCTCCCCGGTCGGGATCAGTTTGGCGGTGACCGGCGTGTAATGGCTGGAGTTGATCATGGCGACTTGCTTGAGAATATCGCCATTGCCGGCGCCGGCCAGGTTGAAGTAGCTATGGTTGGTCAGGTTGAGCACGGTCGGCTTGTCGGTGCTGGCCTTGTAGTCGATGCGCAGCTCGTTGTTGTCGGTCAAGCGATAGGTGACTTCGGTGGTCAGATTGCCTGGGAAGCCCATCTCGCCGTCGGCCGACAGGTAGGTCAGGGTTACGCCCACCGAATCCTTGTCCTTGGTCTCTTTGGCCTTCCAGACTTTCTTGTCGAAACCTTCGGGGCCGCCGTGCAGGGCGTTGGATTTGTCGTTCTGCGGCACTTGATAACGCTTGCCGTCGAGTTCGAAAGCACCTTCGGCCAGGCGATTGCCGAAGCGGCCGATGGTCGCGCCGAAGTACGCGGTGCCTTTCTGATAGCCCTGCACATCGTCAAAGCCCAACACGATGTCGTCGAACTTGCCGTGTTTGTCAGCGACTTTCAGCGCTTGCAGGGTCGCGCCGTAGGTGATCACGGTGGCCTGCATGCCGTGGCTGTTGCGCAGGATGTACTGTTCGACAGGCGTGCCGTCATTGGTTTTGCCGAAGGCTTTGTGTTCGGCGGTCAGGCCCGCCGCGTTGGCGGAAAGGGTAGCGATCATCAGGGACAGTCCGAGGCCGGAGAGCAGGTGACGGGATTGAAGCATGGTTTACCTTCCTTTTTGTTGTTGTTTTCGTATTGACCGTAGGAGCTGCCGAAAGCTGCTCCTATATGTCACTAGTCATGCTATTTGAGTCGAGAGAGAAGATTTATAGCGGATTTACCGCTGTTGGCAAATATAAAGTCCGACTAATTGATATGGCGAAAAGCGCCGAAGGTCGGCTCACCGCCCGGGCACTGCACTTTTTCGTAATCGGCGGCTCTATGCATGGCCAGGATGCGGTGACTCCCGCCGCACAGGAATGTGCCTGTCCGAGACTTCATGCCGAGTGTTTTTGCCCTGATCACCGTCGCTCACCGCCGCCCGTGCCTGCTGCTGGCCTGCCTGTTGTCGCTGTTGCTCAGCGGCTGCAGCCACCAGAACGGCAATGGATTTTTCAATCAGATACGTGAAGGGCAGCCGCAGGAATTTCTGCAGACCAGCGTCGACCGCATGGCCACCCTGGCGATGCGCGACAACCTCGACAGCCTTTACCGGCTGATGGGCAAGCTCTACCTGCGCAACCCCGAAGAACTGCGCAAATCCGGTTTCCTCACCGTCAACGCCGCCGTGAAACAGGTGCGTCTCGCTGTCGAGCAACAGCAGCCGTTGCCCGTGCTGGGCGGGCGTAAGGATCTGGCGGCGCTGAGCTATGCGATGAGCCCGGAATTCCTCGGCGACCGCGTCGGCGCCTTCATCTATGCAATCGGCAGCATGCTGGTTACCGCCCACGGCAATCGCACCGAGTTCTACATGACCGACGCGATCAACCCGACGTTCGTGCACAACGCCGCGCGCAACATCGAAAAAGCCATGTGGATTTTGTCGCAACGGCAGAACAAGGAAGGCCAGCCGTTGCTGTTCTCCAACGAAATCTCGGAGGAGGGCAGCAACCTCAGCTTCGCCACCGAATTCAGCAAAATCGTCGCGCGCCTGGACCTGCTCACGCAGATGCTCGATGAGCGCTATCGCAGGATCGGCCTGAATTATGCGCAGAGTCTGTTGTTTCTGAATTTCCTGCCGGTGCAGTGAACCCGGCAGGTTTTCTGTAGCGCCAGGGGCCACTGTGGGAGCGAGCCTGCTCGCGAATGCGTTGCGTCATTCAACTCATCGGTCGGCTGACACCCCCTTCGCGAGCAGGCTCGCTCCCACAGGCATCTGCGGTAAATTCGATATGGCATAACCATAGACCGCATCGATATATGTGGTTATAAGAAAAATCGCTATGCTGCGGGCCAGATTTTCCTGTCGTTTTCTGGACGTTTGAATGGAATTGGCAAATTTCGGCCTGGTGATTGCCGGGCTGGTGGTGGGGTTTATCGTCGGCATGACCGGTGTCGGCGGCGGTTCGTTGATGACGCCGATCCTGCTGTGGTTCGGCATCAACCCGGCGACGGCGGTGGGTACGGACCTGTTGTACGCCGCGATCACCAAATCCAGCGGCGTCCTCGTTCACAAGAAGAACAAGAACATAGACTGGGCGATCACCGGCTGGCTGACCCTCGGCAGTGTGCCAGCCGTGGCCATGACCCTGTGGTTCCTCAGCACCCTGCACACCGCGCCGGACGCGATGAACGCCATTATCAAACAGGCGCTCGGCTTCGTCCTCTTCGCCACCGCCCTGGCGATTTTCTTCAAGAAACGCTTGCTCGAATTTGCCCACAAACGCGCCGGCGGCAACTACAACCCGAGCGGTTCGCGGCTTAACGTGATGACGGTGATCACCGGTCTGATCCTCGGCACCATGGTCGCCCTGACCTCGATCGGCGCCGGCGCACTGGGCACCGTCGCCTTGTTCATCCTCTACCCGCTACTGCCAACCCGCCGCCTGGTCGGCACGGAAATCGCCCACGCCGTACCACTGACCCTCGTCGCCGGCCTCGGCCACGCAAGCATGGGCAACATGGATTGGGGCGTGCTGGGCTTCCTGCTGATGGGCTCGCTGCCAGGCATCTGGCTCGGCAGCCACCTGACCGGACGCATCTCCGACGAAGTCCTGCGCCCGTGCCTGGCGACGATGCTGGTGTTGATTGGTTACAAGTTGGCGTTCTGAGTCAGCCTGGAGAAAACACTTCCTGTGCAGCGGCCGTAGGGAGGTGCCGATGATCGCTTACGTCATGTTGCGCAAAGTTCTCCCTGACCTAAGCTTCTGACAGGGCAATGCCTTTTTGCCAGACACCGCCGGAACAATCGCCACGATGCGCAATCAGTAGTGCGTGGATATCAAAAGGAGATGCGCATGCTCATCAGGTCCCTGACCCTGACCCTCTTGCTGGCAATCGCCGGCCCCCTGTTCGCCGCCGACAGCGATTCACCCCTGGCCGGGGACGTGGGCCGCGCCCGTCCGCTGATCGTGATTGCGCAAAGCACCGTCGACCCGGTCTGGCTGAGCTTGAAAAAGTCACTGGAAGACCCGGCCAACAAAAAGGGCGTCACCGACCGCAACATCAAGGTCTACACCATCCTCAGCATGTCCGGCCAGCTCGACGGCAAGGACATGGGCCAGCAGGACACCATGGCCCTGCTGCGCTCGCTGAAGCTCGGCGCCGGCGCCTATCCAAAAGTGTTCCTGGTGGGCAAGGACGGCGAAACCAAGCTCTCCGCTTCGGGTGACGAAGCCAAGGCATTGAGCCTGGCGAAAATCTTCGAAACCATCGACGCCATGCCCATGGCCGAAAAAGAAGCCGCCGCTGCGGCCGCCGCCGCACAAACACCTGCCGCCACCGAGCCGGAACCGGCCAAAGGCGCAAAGGGCAGCAAACCGGCAAAACCGAGCAAACCGCCGCAGATGCCGGATGATTGATTGCGCGTTGCGTGAGTGAAGCAAAATCCCTGTGGGAGCTGGTAGACCAGCTCCCACATTTTTTTGTGAAGTGCACAGTTAAAATGTGGGAGCGAGCCTGCTCGCGATAGCGGTTTTTCAGGCGCTGAAAGGTGACTGATCGAGCGCATTCGCGAGCAGGCTCGCTCCCACAAGTCATCTTCTGATCGAAAGTTGTTGCAGCCTGCGACACCTCCAACGTTAACCGAGTGAAAACCCGATCCTGTAGGAGCCGCAGAAGGCTCGGGCTGCGATCTTCTGCTCTTAATCCGCCAACGCCGCGAAAACCGTGTGCGCAATCTTCACCCGTTCGGCATTCGGGTAATTCTTGTTGGCAAGAATCACAATGCCCATGTCCCGCGACGGCACAAACGCCACATACGCGCCAAAGCCCCGTGTAGAACCTGTTTTATTGAACAGCACATTGGCCGGCTCAGCTTGCGGTGGGGTCAGCCACTCGACTTTGTGAGGTTCCATAGCCATGGGGGTCGAGTTGCCGTTTTGCAGTTTTTCCAAAGTGATCGGGTAGGCGTAGCGTTCCCAGCCCAGGCCTTGGGTCATGTCGTCGACGCGGTAATAACCAATGTGCGTGTTGGCGATGGCTTGGTGCAGATCAGGCCCAAGGCTGGCCGGTTTCAGTTGTGCCTGGACGTAACGCAGCAGGTCGGCGGCGCTGGTTTTGATGCCGTAGGCCTCGGCGTCAAGGGCGCCGGGGCTGACGCGCACGGGTTGGTCGGCGCTGTCGTAGCCTTGGGCGTAAAGCTTCGACTGCGCTGGCGCCACGCTGAGGAAGGTGTGCTGCAAACCGAGTTTCGGCAGCAGGGTTTGCGTCATTGCCTGGTCGAACGGCTGGCCGAGGCTTTTCGCCGTCAGGTAGCCGAACAGGCCCAGGCTCGGGTTGGAATACAGGCGATGGCTGCCAGCGGGAAATTGCGGTTTCCACTGTTGGTAATAGCCGAGCATCTTGTCGGAAGAATCCGCCTCGGCAGGAAATTGCAGCGGCAGACCGCCAGCACTGTAGGTGCCCAGTTGCAGCACGCTGATGTTGTCGAAGGCGCTGCCCTTGAGCTCCGGCCAGAGCTGGCTGGCCTTGCTCGACAGGTCGAGTTTGCCGGTGGCCTGGGCGTAACCGGCGAGGGTGGCGGTGAAGGTTTTACTCACCGAGCCGACTTCGAACAGGGTGTTTTCACTGACTTTTTGCCCGGTGTCTTTGGCAGCGACTCCGTAATTAAAGTAATGCGCCTGGCCATTCAGCGTGATCGCTACGGTCAGCCCCGGGATGTTGTTTTGCTGCATCACCGGGGTGACGGCTTGGCTGACCAGTGCCTGCAATTGCGCATCCGTCGGCGTTGCGGCATGACAGGCAACGCTGCCGAAGAACAGTGCGAAAGCGCTGTGGGAAAAGACCTTGCTCGGTTTGAAGGAACACATGAGTGAATCACTCTCCATGAGTGTCGTTTGTTGTATCCCGCTACACTGCGGGTGATTTTTTCATCGGGCGGCTGATCAGCGCGGTTAATTTAGGCACTTTGCCGACCTTCGACAAACGATGAAAACTCGCACGAACCCTTAGAAAAATTTGGGACAACCCATGATTCGACCGCAACTGCCGCTCAACGCTCTGCGCGCGTTTGAAGCTTCGGCACGCCACCTGAGCTTCACCCGCGCCGCCGTCGAACTGTGCGTAACGCAGGCAGCGGTCAGCCATCAGGTCAAAAGCCTGGAAGCGCAGCTCAACCTGACCCTGTTCAAACGCCTGCCCCGTGGTCTGATGCTGACCAGTGAAGGCGAAACCTTGCTGCCGGTGCTCAGCACCTCATTCGACCACATTGCGCAGATGCTCGAGCGTCTGGCTGGTGGGCAGTATCGCGACATGTTGACGGTCGGCGCGGTGGGCACGTTTGCCGTGGGCTGGCTGTTGCCGAGGCTGGCGGACTTTCGGGCGAAATATCCGCTGATCGATTTACGCCTGTCGACCCACAACAACCGGGTCGATGTGGCGGCGGAAGGGCTGGATTACGCGATTCGTTTCGGCGCTGGCGCCTGGCATGGCATTGAGGCGACACGCTTGCTCGATGCGCCGTTGTCGGTGTTATGCGTGCCGGAGATTGCCCGGCAACTGCACGCGCCGGCGGACCTGTTGCAGCAGACCTTGCTGCGTTCCTATCGCACTGATGAATGGCCGCAGTGGTTTCAGGCGGCGGGCCTGGCGACCCAGGCTGCGCCACCGCAAAGCATCGTCTTCGACTCTTCACTGGCGATGATGGAAACGGCGTTGCAGGGCGGCGGCGTGGCGTTGGCGCCGCCACTGATGTTCGCCCGGCAACTGGCGGCTGATGCGATTTGCCAGCCGTTCGCGATCGAGATCACCACCGGCAGTTACTGGCTGACGCGGTTGCAGTCGCGAGCGGAAACGGCGGCGATGAACGCGTTCAAGGCGTGGTTACTGCAAGTTTCTGCCTGACACAAACCCCCCCCTTGTGGGAGCGAGCCTGCTCGCGAAAGCGGTGCATCAGCGACAGCACTATCGACTGACCTGACGCCTTCGCGAGCAGGCTCGCTCCCACAATTGAAATCAGCGGCGCCTGCTGGATCACCGCACCAGACACGGCCGTTTGTTATCGAATTTCCACCCCGGAATCAGGAACTGCATCGCCACGCTGTCATCCCGCGCGCCGAGGCCCATGCCTTTGTACAGTTCGTGGGCCTTGGCCACTTGATCCATGTCCAGTTCCACGCCCAGTCCCGGTTTCTGCGGCACTTGCACGCAGCCGTCGACAATTTGCAGCGGTGCCTTGGTCAGACGCTGGCCGTCCTGCCAGATCCAATGGGTGTCGATGGCCGTGATGTCGCCCGGTGCCGCAGCGGCGACATGGGTAAACATCGCCAGAGAGATATCGAAGTGGTTGTTGGAATGCGAACCCCAAGTCAGGCCCCATTCGTGGCACATCTGCGCGACGCGCACCGAACCCTGCATGGTCCAGAAGTGCGGGTCGGCCAGCGGGATGTCCACTGACTGCAACTGAATCGCGTGGCCCATTTCACGCCAATCGGTGGCGATCATGTTGGTCGCGGTTTTCAGCCCGGTGGCGCGGCGGAATTCGGCCATGACTTCGCGCCCGGAATAACCGTTTTCCGCGCCGCAAGGGTCTTCGGCGTAGGCGAGCACTTGGTGCTGATCGCGGCACAGACGAATTGCTTCTTTCAGCGACCAGGCGCCGTTCGGATCGAGGGTGATCCGCGCGTCGGGGAAACGCTCGGCCAGTGCCGTGACCGCTTCGATTTCGGCATCGCCGCTGAGCACGCCGCCCTTGAGTTTGAAATCCTTGAAGCCGTATTTGGCATGCGCCGCCTCCGCCAGACGCACGACCGCTTCGGCGGTCATGGCTTTCTCGTGGCGCACGCGGAACCAGTCGTTGTCGGCGTCCGGTTCGCTGCGGTAGGCGAGATCGGTTTCGTGCTGATCGCCAACGTAAAACAGATAACCGAGCATTTTCACTTCGTCGCGTTGCTGACCTTCACCGAGCAGTGCCGCCACCGGCACGTCCAGATGTTGGCCGAGCAGGTCGAGGAGGGCGGCTTCCAGGCCGGTGACCGCGTGAATGGTGATGCGCAGGTCGAACGTCTGCAGACCACGGCCGCCGGCATCGCGGTCGGCGAAGGTCTGGCGCACTTGGTTGAGGATCTTCTGGTAGGTGCCGATCGGGCTGCCGACCACCAGATTGCGCGCGTCTTCCAGTGTCTGGCGAATGCGCTCGCCACCGGGCACTTCGCCGACGCCGGTATGGCCGGCGTTGTCCTTGAGGATGACGATGTTGCGGGTGAAAAACGGCCCGTGGGCGCCGCTCAGGTTGAGCAGCATGCCGTCGTGACCGGCCACCGGAATGACCTGCATGTCGGTGATGAGCGGAGCTTTGGCGGTGTCATGAACAGTCATTGTTGTTTTCCTTGTCGAGACGAAGTCAGGCGTGTTTCGGCGCGGCGTCGGCCACGGCTTTTTCAGCAGCGGGTTTCGGCGTGGTGCGCGCAGCGAAGACGATGATTGCGGCGATGATCGAGGTCGCGGCCAGACCATAGAGGCCGCCCTGAATCGAGCCGGTGTGTTGTTCGAGCAGGCCGAAGGTGGTTGGCGCGACGAAGCCGCCGAGGTTGCCCACCGAGTTGATCAGCGCGATCACTGCCGCCGCGATGCGTGCATCCAGATAAGCCTGGGGAATCGGCCAAAACAGCGACGAGGCGGATTTGAAACCCAGCGCCGCAAAGCAGATCGCGACGAAGGCAAAGATCGGCCCGCCAGTGGTGGACATGAACATCCCCGCTGCGGCGATCAACAGGGCGGTGGCGACCCAAGCTTGTTGATGTTTCCACTTCGCCGACAGCGAGGCGAAGGCGTACATGCCGACGATCGACAGCAACCATGGAATCGAGTTGAACAGGCCGACCTGCACGTCGCTGAGTTCGCCCATCTTCTTGATGATGCTCGGCAGCCAGAAGGTCGCGGCGTAGATAGTCAGTTGAATGAAGAAGTAGATCAGGCAGAACAGAATGATCTGCCGGTCCTTGAGCAGTTTGCCCAGCGACGGCCGGATCGGCGTCGCCGCTTCGCGGGCCTTTTGCTCGTCGTCGATGGCGCTGACCAGCGCATCCTGTTCGGCGCGGCTCAGCCATTTCGCGTCGTGGGGTTTGGCGTCCAGCCAGAACCAGACGAAGACGCACAGGCACACCGAGAACATCCCCTCGATGAAATACATCCATTGCCAGCCGTGCATGCCCAGCCCATTGATCTGCAGGAGCAGACCGGACAGCGGGCCGGAGATCAGCGAGGCCACGGCAGAGCCGCTGAGGAAGATCGCGATCGCCTTGCCGCGCTCAACGCCTGGCAGCCAACGAGTGAAGTAGTAAATCACCCCGGGAAAGAACCCGGCCTCGGCGACACCGAGCAGGAAACGCAGAATATAGAAGTGGGTTTCGTTCTGGATGAAGGCCATGCAGGCCGCGACTATGCCCCAAGTGAACATGATGCGGGTCAGCCAGATGCGTGCGCCGACTTTCTGCAAAAGCATGTTGGACGGCACTTCGAACAGCGCGTAACCGATGAAGAACAGCCCGGCGCCGAAGCCATAAGCGGCAGCACCAATGCCCAGATCGGTTTCCATGTGGGTGCGGACGAAGCCGATGTTCACCCGGTCAATGTAATTGACGATGAACATGATCACGAAGAGCGGCAGGACGTGGCGTTTGACTTTGGAGATGGCTGAGGCGAGCGTCGGATCGACGCTGTCCTGCATCCCGGAGACGGAGGTTTTCACTGATGTTTCTCCCACTGATTATTTTTATGCGGGTAGGACTGAGTGCTGCGTTGTTGCTAGACATCATACAACTGTAATTTTTTGTCCTACAAGTGGGGAGGGCGATCAAATTCTTCTGATTGTTCGGTTTTTTATGCGAAAACCGGATTATAGCTCGTATTAATTGAACATTTCGCCAGTCGAGCGGAGCGCCTTTTGAGATATGAATGGTGATGCGTGATGGCTGGCTATTGAAAATATTCGACGTAATTGAGTGTTGTCATACAAGTAGATGGCCTATCGACCGCTAAAATCCATCTCAACCGTCATCCCGCAGTGCTACGATCGGCAAGCCCCGATCACCGGAACCGATCATGCAAGAAGACCTCGACGCGCCCGCGCGCAAACGCACGCACAACCTCGCTCATGACTTGGTAGAAAAGCTCACCCAGAGCATCCTGCTCGGGCAACTGTCGCCCGGTGACAAGCTGCCTTCGGAGAACTCCATCGTGCAGGAGCACGGGGTCAGCCGCACGGTGGTACGTGAGGCGATTTCCAAGTTGCAGGCCTCGGGGCTGGTGGAGACGCGCCATGGCATCGGTACTTTCGTCATCGAGCGCGCAGCGGAGCAGGGCCTGCGCCTGAATGTCGACACGGCGCTCGGTGTGCGCAGCATTCTTGAGCTGCGCATGGGCCTGGAAACGCAAGCGGCCGCACTGGCGGCGCAGCGGCGCAGTGAGCAGCAGGTCCAGCAGATGCGTCAGGCGCTGGATGACTATCAACGGCTGCTGGCGAACAACGACAGCTGCGTGGAGGCCGATCGGCGTTTTCATCTGCTGATCGCCGAGGCCACTGGCAACGCTTGTTTCAGCGAGATCATGCAGCACCTGGGCAGTGCGATGATCCCGCGCAATCGCCTGAATGCCGCCGAGCGCGGCGCGGCGGATCTGAGCAAGCTCGGCCACTTGGCCAATCTGGAACACGAGGCGATTCTGAATGCGATCAAGCGCCAGGACGCCGATGCCGCCCGCGCCGCGATGTGGCTGCACCTGACCAACAGTCGCGATCGCTTTATCGCCCAAGGCTGATGCCGCTGGTCTGATCTATCGCACGCCGTCAAAGGTCGCGCTTCCAAACAATACGCCCCGGATAATCCGGGCCAGTATTGTGAGGTGCAGCATGGCTGATGACGCACTTGTTCCCGGTGGCATGGCGCCCACTGAGCAGACCCGCCCCGTATCCGGCACTGACGAGCCGACCCTGAGCGATCACGACGCACCGCCGGGCATGGACCCGGGCCGCGACCCGTTGAGCGATGCCGACCGCCCGGATGACTGGAAGGATCCGCCGGATGACGACGATGTACCGCCGGCGGACGAGCCGACGCCGTTGTCGGATGATTTGCGCTGAGGTCTGGATTATTCATTGAGTGGGCCGGCCTCTTCGCGAGCAGGCTCGCTCCCACAATGGATGTATGTACGACACAGCTCCACTGTGGGAGCGAGCCTGCTCGCGAAGACGGCATCGGCTTCGCAGCAAATTACGGCCATGCTGCGAGTGCCAGACAAGATCGCCAGTCAACCAACACGCAAATCCCGCATCAACAACCCAAAGCGCAAATCCACCGCATCCGGAATCGGCACGTACACCGTATGCCCGTCCCCCGGCGCCACTTCGATCGCTTGGCCGCCGACACTCTGCAATTCATGCAGATCAAAATGGAAATTGCCCTTGGGCGTCATCAGTTCCAGATGATCGCCCACGGCAAAACGATTCTTCACTTTCACTTCGGCCAGGCGATCACGGCGCTCGCCGGTCAGCTCGCCAACGAACTGCTGACGCTCCGACACCGAACTGCCGTGCTGATAATTCTGATATTCGTCGTGCACATGGCGGCGCAGAAAACCTTCGGTGTAGCCGCGCTGGGCCAGCGATTCCAGATCCAGCATCAGGCTGCGATCGAACTCGCGCCCGGCCACGGCATCATCGATCGCGCGGCGATATACCTGGGTGGTGCGTGCGCAGTAGAAATGCGATTTGGTCCGGCCTTCGATTTTCAAGGAGTGCACGCCCATGCGCGTCAGCCGCTCGACATGCTGCACCGCGCGCAGATCCTTGGCGTTCATGATGTAGGTGCCGTGTTCGTCTTCGAACGCCGGCATCAATTCGTCGGGGCGATTGGCTTCCTGGAGCAGGAAGACTTGATCGGTCGGTGCGCCGAGACCCAGCGTCGGCTCGGGTTCAAAGGTCTGGACGATCTCGCCGAGCTGGTTTTCCGTCGCTTCTTGCGCCGTGTACTTCCAGCGGCAGGCGTTGGTGCAGGTGCCCTGATTGGCATCGCGCTTGTTCATGTAACCGGAAAGCAGGCAGCGCCCGGAATAGGCCATGCACAGCGCGCCGTGCACGAACACTTCCAGCTCCATGCCCGGCACCTGCTCGCGGATTTCACCGATTTCTTCGAGCGAGAGTTCGCGCGACAGGATGATCCGGCTCAGCCCCTGTTGCTGCCAGAACTCGACGCTCGCCCAATTCACCGTGTTGGCCTGCACCGACAGGTGAATCGGCATCTGCGGAAAATGCTGGCGCACCAGCATGATCAGGCCCGGATCGGACATGATCAGCGCATCCGGGGCCATCTCGATCACTGGCGCCAGATCTTTGAGAAACGTCTTCAGCTTGGCGTTGTGCGGGGCGATGTTGACCACGACGTAGAAGCGCTTGCCCTGCGCCTGCGCCTCACGGATGCCCAGCGCCAGGTTGGCATGATCGAACTCGTTGTTGCGCACCCGCAGGCTGTAGCGCGGCTGGCCGGCGTAGACCGCATCGGCGCCGTAGGCGAAGGCGTAGCGCATGTTTTTCAGGGTGCCGGCGGGGGCGAGAAGCTCGGGGGCGATGAGAGTCTGCATTTGGATGTCGGTCGCAAAAGCCGCGCAGGGTAGGGCTGCTGTTGCGAGGGTTCATTGATCTGGATCTATGCTCCATGAATAAACATGGCACTCGCGCGCTCGGCGGCTGACTAAGTGGGGCGGGCGTGCGTGACGCCTGACTGACATGGACCGGATATGAACGAAAAGAGTCTGCAATTCAAATCCCTGACAGTGCTGCTGGTGCTGGTCACGGTGGCCTTTATCTGGATTCTGCTGCCGTTCTACGGCGCGGTATTCTGGGCTGTCATCCTCGGCATTCTGTTTGCGCCGGTACAGCGCAGGTTGCAGCAGAAGTTCGGCTGGCAACGCAACGTGACGTCGCTGTGCACCTTGAGCCTGTGCCTGGTGGTCGCGATTCTGCCGGTGATCATCGTCAGCATCCTGCTGGTGCAGGAAGGCGCGACTGTCTACAAGAACATTGAAAGCGGCGAGCTGGACATCGCTGCGTATCTGGCGCAGTTCAAGCACAGCCTGCCGCCTTACTTTCAGCACTTGCTCGACCGCTTTGGCATGGGCGAACTCGACAGCTTGCGCGAGAAGATCGTCAAAGCGGCGATGCAGGGCAGCCAGGTGCTGGCGACTCAGGCGTTCAGTTTCGGCCAGGGCACGTTCGAATTCGTGGTGAGTTTTTTCATCATGCTCTATCTGCTGTTTTTCTTTCTGCGTGACGGCCCCGAGCTGGCGCGCAAGATGCGCACTGCCGTGCCGCTGGAAGAAAACCACAAGCGCCGCCTGCAACTGAAGTTCAACCGCGTGGTGCGCGCGACAGTCAAAGGCAACGTGGTGGTGGCCGTGACCCAAGGCGCGCTGGGCGGGTTGATTTTCTGGTTTCTCGATATTCCCAGCGCATTGCTCTGGGCGGTGCTGATGGCGTTTCTGTCGCTGTTGCCAGCGGTGGGCGCGGGGATTGTCTGGGCGCCGGTGGCGGTGTACTTCCTGCTCAGCGGCATGATCTGGCAGGGCGTGGTGCTGGGCTTGTTCGGCGTATTCGTGATCGGCCTGGTCGACAACGTGCTGCGCCCGATCCTGGTCGGCAAAGATACGAAAATGCCCGATTACCTGATCCTGGTCTCGACCCTTGGCGGCCTCGCGGTCTTCGGCCTCAATGGCTTTGTGATCGGGCCGCTGATTGCCGCATTGTTCCTGTCGAGCTGGGCGCTGTTCGTCGAGACCAAGCCCAAGGTGCAACTGCCTTAAGCATGAAACGTGCTGCTGGCGACCTGTTGCGACAAGGCCTGCGCTGCTGGTAACGAGGTGAGCGGGCCGCTGATCGGCTCGCCATCGCGCACCAGATACCAGCAAGCGAGCAAACCGGATGCACGCAGCGAAGCGGGAACTGCGCTGCCGATGACCGACATGATTTGAACCTGTGCCATGGGAAAACCTCCATCAAACTGATGGGGCTACCTTAGGGATTTGCCGGCACGACGGACAATCAACGCTTTCGATAGTGGTCATTGATGCCAGTGAGGTCTGGCGTCATTCGACCACTTGATCGAGCATGTGCATGACTTCGCGCTCATTGAGCAGGCCCTTGTGCACGAGGTTTTCGGCGAGCAGGGACAGCAGCTTGGCGCAGCGATGGCCTTCCAGGTGCTTGAGCTCGGTGAGCGCGCTGTACACCTTGCTCGAGGTGCACAGACCGACGATGCGGTGCGGGTTTTGTGTGGGCATACAGTCGTCCTTGTTGTTATCGATCTGTTGTTTACGGACGGATTCAGATTGCGGTTCCGTCATGACAAAGCGGTGACCGTTTGATGAAAAAAATCTCTACGGTCGATTCCATCATGCCGACTTTAGCTGCTCAAACTGTTCTCACAGCGACCTTGGCGAGATTTTTTCAGACGTTGGCCGACCAGCGGTCATAAAAAAGCCCCGCTTGAAAACGGGGCTCTGTGTTGCGCTTACCAGCGTGGACCGCCGTAGTAGCCATGCGGGCCGCCGTAGTAGCCGTGGGGCCGACCGTAATAACCACGAGGCGGACCGTAATAGACGGGGGCCGGCTGCACGTAAACCGGTTGCTGCACATACACCGGCGCCGGCTGGTAATAGACCGGCGGTGGCGGTTGCTGCACGTAGACCGGTTGCGGCTGTACATAAACCGGCTGCTGCTGCACGTACACCGGCCGATCCTGGTTGATCAGTGCCGAGCCGATGATGGCCGAGCCGACGATCGCGCCAAACACTGCAGGGCCCTGCCAGCCATGGCCACCACCCGCTTCAGCCTGGCCGGTGACGGCAAGTGCGCCAATCAACAAAGCCATGATGGGAAGTTTACGAATCATGATAAGTCCTCGGTTCTTCGACCCGGCGCCGCGGCCTGAGTCAGGCCCACAGTTGTCGCGGGGATACAGCTAAGACAGCAAATTTGCGAAATTCAGCACAGCCGCTGGGTAAATTTTGTGTAAGGTCTGTACCGGCTTCTTTACCCGGCTACGCGGCGCCACAAACAAGCCCAAATGATGATTCAGAACCCGGTGGGCTGGCCAATCCCGTCCATCCGAAAGTGCGTTTGAAGGAGAAGTTTCATGCAGATGAACCCGAACAAAGACACCCAATTGTGCATGTCCCTGTCCGGGCGGCCGGGGAATTTCGGTCTGCGTTTTCACAACCATTTGTATGAACAGCTGGGCCTGAACTTCTACTACAAGGCGTTCAGCAGCCAGGACCTGACCGGCGCGGTCGGTGGCATCCGGGCACTGGGCATTCGTGGCTGCGGCGTGTCGATGCCGTTCAAGGAAGCCTGCATTGCGCTGGTCGATGAGCTGGATGCGTCGGCGGCGGCGATCCAGTCGATCAACACCATCGTCAACACTGGCGGCCACCTCAAGGCCTACAACACCGATTACATCGCCGTCGCGCAATTGCTGGAGAGCCACGCGGTGCCGAAGGATTCCACCTTCGCCCTGCGCGGCAGCGGCGGCATGGCCAAAGCGGTGGCCAGCGCCCTGCGCGATGGTGGCTACAAGAACGGTTTGATTGTCGCCCGTAACGAGCGGGCCGGGCGCGCCTTGGCGGATTCGCTGGGTTATCGCTGGCAGGCCGATCTGGGTGACGAGCGCCCGCAGATGCTGATCAATGTCACCCCGGTAGGCATGGACGGCGGGCCGGAGGCGGGGCAACTGGCGTTCGAGCCTGAAGTGATCAAAGCGGCTGAGACCGTATTCGACGTGGTGGCGATACCTTCGGAGACGCCGCTGATCGTGCGGGCGCGGGCCGAGGGCAAGCGAGTGATCACCGGGCTGGAAGTGATAGCGATCCAGGCGCTGGAGCAGTTTGTCCTGTACACCGGGGTGCGGCCGAATGAGGCGCAGTTTGCGGCGGCGGTGGATTTTGCGCGTAGCTGATTGATCTTTTAGTGGCTGGGCTGGCCTCTTCGCGAGCAGGCTCGCTCCCACAGGTTGAGCTGGAATGCGATTGAATGTGGGAGCGAGCCTGCTCGCGAAGGCCGCGCTGCGGTTCTGGATCACTATCTATAATCCTCGCCAGCACGCACAGATGTGCCCACCACAAAAACCATAACCGAGGCCGCCCATGCATCCGCCCATCCTCAATCTCAACGAGGTCGAACTCGAAGCCCTTCCCGAAGCCCTGGCCCCTGAAGGCGAAACCGCCGGGCGTTATCAGCAGCGTTTCGCGCGGATCGGCCAGCAACTCGGTGCGCAGAAACTCGGTTATCGCCTCTATGCGCTGCCAGCAGGCATGCGCGGCAGTCCATTCCACAGCCATCGGGTCAATGAGGAGATGTTCTACGTGGTGGCCGGGGAGGGCGAGGTGCGCTTGGGAGGCGAGCGTTTTCCGATCCGCGCCGGTGATGTGATCGCCTGCCCACCGGGCGGACCCGAGAAGGCGCATCAGATCATCAATACCAGCGCGGATGAGCTGCGTTATCTGGCGATCAGCACTCAGCAGCAGCCGGAGATCTGCGAGTATCCGGATTCGAACAAGTATGCGGTGATGGATAATTTCACGGTGGATGCCGAGGGCAAGGCCTCGGGCTTTGTCGCTGTCGCGCGGCAGGTGGATGGGGTGGATTATTGGGATGGGGAGTGATGCGGGCTGCTGAATATCGCGCAGACCCTGTGGGAGCGAGCCTGCTCGCGAAGGCGGCGGGTCATCCAAGATCGTGGTGACTGACACTACGCTTTCGCGAGCAGGCTCGCTCCCACAGAGGTTCTGTTGCGATTATTCGAGGCGGGCCAGGCGTTCTTCCAGTGCGGCGATCCGCGCTTCCAGTTCTTCGATACGCTCCAGGGAAACACCAGCGCTCGAGCGCTCCCCAGGATTTTGCCGCGCCGCCAATATCGCCTCGATATCCGCCGGATCGCCCAAGGCGTGGGTGTAGCGATCCTCACGCTGCCCGGCCTGACGCGGAATCAATACCGCCAGACCGCGTGCGATCAGCCGTTCAAGCTGATGAACCACCTGCTCGGCGTCCTCGAACTCGTGCATGCGTCCGCTGCGGGTCAGCAGTTCGTTGACGGTCTGCGGACCGCGCAGAAACATCAAACCCGTCAGAATCACCTGTGCTGGCACCAGTTCCAGCGCCTTGTCGACCTTGTGCTCCCAGCGGTCGGCGCGGCTGCCCATGACCAGCCGGGTAAACCCACGACCCTCCAGTGCCCGCAGGCTCTGCCCGACCTGGCCCTGATTGAGGTTCATCACCGGCTCGCGACTGGTTTTCTGATTGCAGGCCAGCACCAGCGCGTTGAGGGTCAGCGGATAGGTTTCCGGGCTGGTGGCCTGTTTTTCGATCAGCGCACCGAGAATGCGGATTTCCGTGGCATTTAACCGTGGCTGTTCGGAGGTGGATTCTTGTTCGTTGCTCATCGCGCGTTCCCTCTGCAGTCGAAGCCGCCTAGCCTAATCCTTGCCAAACAAAAGGCAAGCCGTGTGCTCATCAAGCATGGCTATAATCGCCACCACGTATTACCCAGCCATCACATGAGATTGCCATGACCATTTCACTGTACGCCGCATCCGTCCCGGTTTTTCAACAAATGCTCAACGCCCTGAGCGATGTGCTGAAAAAGGCCGAAGCCCACGCCAGCGCGAAAAACATCGACCAGAGCGTTTTCCTGCAAGCGCGTCTGTACCCGGACATGTTCCCACTGGTGCGTCAGGTGCAGATCGCCGTGGATTTCGCCAAAGGCGTGTCGGCGCGTCTGGCCGAAGTCGAACTGCCGAAGTACGACGACACTGAAACTACCTTTGCCGAACTGCAAGCGCTGATCACCAAGGTTCTGGCCTTCATTGGCGAGATCAAGCCAGAGCAGATCGACGGCAAGGAAGGCATCGAAATCGTGACCCGTCCGGGCACGCCGAAAGAGAAGCGCTTCAGTGGTCAGGCGTATCTGCTGACTTATGGCTTGCCGCAGTTCTTCTTCCACGTCACCACCACCTACGCGCTGCTGCGTCATAACGGCGTTGAAGTGGGCAAGCGCGATTACATGGGCGCGTTCTAAACGCCCGGATACGAAAAAGCCCGCCAAGGTTCGCGCCTTGGCGGGCTTTTGTTTTTCTGTGGGAGCGAGCCTGCTCGCGAATGCGGCGTATCAGGCGATATTAATACTGAATGTCTCGCCCCTTTCGCGAGCAGGCTCGCTCCCACAAGGTAAGGCGGTTACGCCGTACGCTGAGCCTTCTCTTCCTCGCCCAGGCAAGCCGCCGCTGTAAATAGCACGTCAGTCGACGAGTTCAGCGCGGTCTCCGCCGAATCCTGCAGCACGCCAATAATGAAGCCCACCGCCACGACCTGCATGGCGATTTCGCTCGGGATGCCGAACAGGCTGCACGCCAGCGGAATCAGCAGCAGCGAACCACCGGCCACACCCGAGGCACCACACGCGCAAATGGCTGCGACGACGCTGAGCAGGATTGCGGTCGGAATGTCCACTGCGATGCCTAAAGTGTGCACCGCCGCCAGGGTCAGCACGGTAATGGTGATCGCCGCACCGGCCATGTTGATGGTCGCGCCGAGCGGGATCGATACCGAGTAGGTGTCTTCGTGCAGGCCCAGGCGCTTGCTCAATTCCAGATTGACCGGAATGTTCGCCGCCGAGCTGCGGGTGAAGAACGCGGTAATGCCGCTTTCACGCAGGCACATCAGGGTCAGCGGGTACGGATTGCGGCGCAGCTTCCAGAACACGATCAGCGGGTTCATCACCAGCGCGACGAACAGCATGCAGCCCAGCAGCACCGCCAGCAGGTGCGCGTAGCCGAGCAGCGCGCCGAAACCGGAGGTGGCCAGTGTCGACGCGACCAGGCCAAAGATGCCCAGCGGCGCGAAGCGAATGACCACGCGGACGATCACGGTGACGCCGTTGGACAAGTCACCGAGCACTTCGCGAGTGGTGTCGCCAGCGTGGCGGATGGCAATGCCCATGCCGATCGCCCAGGCCAGAATGCCGATGAAGTTGGCATTCATCAGCGCGCTGACCGGGTTATCGACGACGCTCAGCAACAGGCTTTGCAGGACTTCGCCGATGCCGCCGGGCGCAGTCACAGCAACGTTTTCCGTCGACAGCACCAGATTCGACGGAAAGCTCATGCTGGCAACCACGGCCACCACCGCAGCGCTGAATGTACCCAGCAGGTAAAGGAACAGGATCGGCCGGATGTGGGTTTCCTGGCCGTGCTTGTGGTTGGCGATCGAGGCCATCACCAGCACGAACACCAGAATCGGCGCCACGGCTTTCAATGCCGAGACAAATACCTTGCCGATGAACGCAGTGGACTTCGCCAGCTCCGGTGCAATCAGGGCCAGGGCAATACCGGCGATCAGACCAATGACGATCTGGCTGACCAGACTCAGGCGTTTCAGGCGTTGCAGTAACGAAGGGGATGAAGCGGTCATAGCGGCATCTCTGTTTTTTATAGGGTGCGAAGCGTGGTGGGCAGTCACGAAACGCCTGTCGAAGTGACATCAACGCCGCCAAACGGCACGTTGAACAGCTGTACGATTTTCAGGGCGCGGACTTTATCACAGCGTAGGCGTGAACCTTCAGGCCTGTGACGATCTGCCACCGGATCGGCCCGGCAGATCGGCAGTTTTGGGCAACTCAGTGCGGACGCAGTCTGTTAAGCTTCGCCATCCTCATTTTCAAGTTCTGCCAGCGGGCCTCCGGGTCATCGCTGGTGTCGTCGTTTTGCTGGAGTTGCGCATGCTGTTGCCTATTCTTCTGTTGTCCGCCGCCGGGTTCACGGTGCTGACCACGGAATTCGTCATTGTCGGCCTGTTGCCGGCGATTGCCCGAGACCTCGAAGTCAGCATCCCGCAAGCCGGGCTGCTGGTGACCTTGTTTGCCTTTACCGTGGCGCTGTTCGGCCCATTCCTGACCGCGTATTTCGCCCGTTTCGAACGGCGCAAACTGTTCATCAGCATTCTGATCATGTTCGGTCTGGCCAATACCGTTGCAGCGTTGGCGCCGAATATCTGGGTGATGGCCATCGCGCGTCTGATTCCGGCGTTGGGTTTGCCGGTGTTCTGGGCCTTGGCCAGTGAGACAGCGGTGGACATCGTCGGCCCGGATTTCGCCGGCCGCGCCATCGCCAAGATCGGCTTCGGTATCGTCTGCGCCACGGTGTTTGGCATTCCGGTCGGCACGCTGATTTCCGACGCGTTCGGCTGGCGCAGCGCATTCGGCATTCTGGCGTTGATCGCATTTGCCAAAGCCTTGCTGCTGTTTGTCTATCTGCCGAAAACCAGTCTGCACCAGCATCAGGTCAGCTTCCGTTCACAATTCAAGATCCTGCGCAGCCCGCTGATGCTCGGCCATATCTTGTTGTCGATTCTGGTGTTCAGCGGCATGTTTACCGCTTACACCTACCTTGCCGACATCCTCGAACGACTCGCCGGTTTCAACGGCACCGTGGTCGGCTGGTGCCTGATGGCGTTTGGCGCAGTCGGGCTGATCGGCAACTCGCTTGGCGGGCGCGCGGTGGATCGGCATCCGCTGGGGGCGTCGGTGTTGTTCTGCGCGTTCATGATCGCCGGTATGGTTTCGCTGGTGCCGAACATTCATTCGCCAGTCGGCCTGGCGGTGGCGATGGGCATTTGGGGCGTGACCCAGGCGGCGCTGTTCCTGGTCAGCCATGTGCGCCTGATGAAAGCCGCGCCGGAAGCGCCGGCCTTCGCCGCGTCGCTGAACATCGCCGGGGCCAATCTCGGCATCGGCTTGGGCGCGATGGTCGGCGGCCGGGTGATCGACAGTGCCGGGCTGGGCTTTCTCGGCTTTGCCGCTGCCGGCTTCATTTTGCTTTCGGTGTTCCTCGCCATGGTGCTGATGACGCTGAAGCCGCGTGAAGTCTGCGCTTCATAACCCGGTAAACAGCTCGCGTCGGGCGCCCTCGGTAATCGCTACGATGCCAGGGTGCTTGACCTTGCGTTCCACCGAAATGGCATAGAACGACTCGCTCACCGCGTCGGTCTGGCCGATCAACTCGACGCCGTACTGGCGCTTCACTTCCTCGGCAATCACGCTCGGGCCAATAAAGATCCCGCTGCCGGATTGGCCGAAGGCCTGCATCAAAGCACTGTCATCGAACTCGCCGACAATCTGCGGCTGGATCTGCTGTTCGGCGAACCAGCGCTGCAAACGGCTGCGCACCACGGTTTCCGCGCCGGGAATCAGCAACGGTGCGCCGTGCAGGCTGCGCGGGAAATCCTGGCCATACTGCGCGGCAAGTTCGGCGGTGGCGAAGAAGCTGATCCCGCACTCACCGAGCTTCTGGCTGTAGCCTTTGATGTCCAGATGCGAAGGCATCGGGCTGTCGGAAATCACCAGATCCAGACGCTGGATGGCCAGATCAGCGAGCAGGCGTTCGAGTTTGTCTTCGCGACAGGTGATGCGCAGCGGCTCGCTCAATTCCATGGTCGGCGCGATCAGGCGATAAACAATGGATTTGGGCACCACATCGGCCACGCCGACGCGAAAGAGGATCTGCTGCTCGTTGGGCTGCGCACGCAGCATCAGCTCCAGCTCGCCGCCCAACTGAAACATCTGCTCGGCGTAGGGCAGGGCCTGGCGCCCGGCTTCCGTGAGCTCCAGCTGTCGGCCAACCCGGCGAAACAATTCCACGCCATAGGTTTGTTCGAGCAGTGAAATCTGTCCGCTGATCGTCTGTGGCGTCAGGTTCAGTTGCTCGCACGCCCGGACGATGCTGCCGGTTTTGGCTACAACCCAGAAGTAATGCAGTTGTCGGTAATTGAGCATAGTGATGGCCACTTCGTGAAAACCGAAGTATAGCCGCTAAAAATACGAATTTTCCTGAAGTGTTCATCTCCCTAGAATGCCCAGCCATCGACGGCCGGTGTGTGCGCCTGTCTGTTCATTCGAAGGAAACCTTATGAAATACACATTTCCCGCAGTGATGTTTGCGTCTTTACTGGTTCTGGCCGGTTGTGATCAGGCGGAAAAAAGCGCCCAGCAACTGATGGGCGCGGCGGCTGAAACCGCCAAACAAGCAATCGACGACACCCATAAAGCCGCCGAGCAAGCGCTCAGTGATGCCACCGGTGGTTTGATCGAGAAAAAAGAAACGCCGGAAAAACAAGCGGAAGAATCCGAATCTTCCTCCAAGACCATCTAAACCGTCTTACACAGAGTCAGGACTGACCCATGGAATATCTGTTAGAACTCGCCGCCAGCCCCACCGCTTGGGTTGCTTTGGCCACACTGGTGGTAATGGAAATCGTGCTCGGCATCGATAACCTGATCTTTATTTCGATCCTGACCAACAAATTGCCCGAACAGCATCGGCAGAAGGCGCGTCGTATCGGTATCGGCATGGCCCTGATTCTGCGTCTGGCCCTGTTGAGCACCATCGCGTTCATCGTGCAGTTGACCGAGCCTGTGATCGAAATCCTTGGCCAGGCGTTCTCCTGGAAGGACATGATCCTGATCGCCGGTGGCCTGTTCCTGGTGTGGAAGGCCACGACCGAGATCCATCACAGCATGGACCCGTCGCCGGAAGACCCGAAGACCGCGACTTCGACCGTAACCCTGGGTTTTGCCGCGGCCATCGGTCAGATCCTGATGCTCGACATGGTGTTCTCGATCGACAGCATCATTACCGCTGTCGGCATGACCGAACACTTGCCGATCATGATCATCGCGGTGGTGGTGTCGGTGCTGGTGATGCTGCTGGCGGCTGATCCGCTGGCCAAGTTCATCAACGACAACCCGACCGTGGTCATGCTGGCGCTGGGCTTCCTGATCATGATCGGCATGACGCTGATCGCCGAAGGCTTCGGCGCCCATGTTCCGAAAGGTTATGTGTACGCGGCCATGGCGTTCTCGGCCGGTATCGAAGTGTTGAACATGCTGTCGCGCCGGGCGAAGCAGAAGAAGGTTGTTCAGCAGGCGTAATCGCTGAGAACACAAAAAACCGCCTGGGCTGTTGAGCTCAGGCGGTTTTTTTTCGCTTTGATGTTGGGGGTGTGGTTTAGAGCTTGCCCCTCATCGGAACGCCGCCCGCCCAGCTCTCTCCCGAGGGAGAGGGGGCCGATTGGGGGGGGCTTTTCAGATCCTGAGTTCGGCTGGATATTTCACGTCGACCTAATTCGGAAGAACAACCCGGTCAGTTCCCTCTCCCTCCGGGAGAGGGCTAGGGTGAGGGGCTCTTGATCTTCAATGCGCAGCAGCGTGCCGCACTGGATGCTTCTCTGTTTTCTCAACCGGCATCGTCTGCACCGGATGATGCCGCCGCGAAATCCGCAGCACGCCCCACAACATGGCAGTCGCCACGGCCAGCCAGCCGGCTATCAACATCACGATGGTCATGGTCAGGCTCATTGGTGCCTCCTCTTCGCCCTGCGTCGGGCGCTCGCTTTTCGCAATTCGCTCTATTTCAGTGACAGTCTAGTCAATGGCGTGTTTCAAGCTATTGACCAAAGGTCGTTAGTGACCAATCAGTTTGCTCTATGCAATCGCCCGCTCTGCGGTTTAAGGCTATACCGCAGGCGGGTGCGGCTCTATGATCGCTGGCGTTGCCGGAACACGATGACCGGCGTCTGGAAGAGAGTGACGATGGTTCAGGTATTTTCTCGAGTGCGTGGAGCGTTGCTTGCCGGCGCTTGCGCGGTGTTGCTGAGCGGATGTGCGGGCAACGTAGCGCCAGAAGTCAAACGCTTGCCGGAGCGAGTTGAACTCAGCGGCACCTTCTATCGTGGCGAAGCCAACCAGAGTGGGCCACAGGTGCTGGCCAGTCTGCTGTCGCAACAAGGCATCGTCATCACCCCGGGCCTTCTGGAAAAACCGCTGCACTTGCCGGGGGCTGAGGACAAGCTGCAGCAGAACATGCAGAACCTAGCGCGGGAATACGGTCTGGTGGTTTATCCGCTCGACAGCAAGCTGCCAGCCTTGCTGACCCAAGTCGCAGCGGGCTATCCGGTCATGGTGCGTTTCAGCGAAGGTTCGGCATTCTGGGCCGAGCCGCGTTACGCGATCCTGTCCGGCTACGACCGCAACAAACAGAAGGTCCTGCTGCGTGCCGGCATGAACCGTCGGCAGTTGATGGACTTCGGCAGCTTTGAATCAGCGCTCGAAAAGGCCGGTGGCTGGGCAATTCTCATTCAGAAACCGTCGCAGATTCCGGCATCTGTCGACCCCTCCCGTTGGCTGAAAGCCGCCGATGAGCTGGCGCAGGCCGGTGAAGAAAACGCTGCGGCGCAGGCGCGTAAGGCCCTCGCGGCGCAATAGACCTCCGTTCGTCATCTGCCGGGCACGACTGCGCCCGGCCAGCCTCTGAAGATTAATGCCCGTGCTTCGCGGGTGAATCAAGGAGGCAACATGGCAGATTCCCAAACCCCGAAAGGCCCACACTCGTCCGAACATTCCTCGGGCGATGATCTGGGCTTCGATCCGGATTCGCCGGACCTCGAGGATCCGCAAGTTGATCCGGTCGGTCCGGCTAAGGCCCCGCAGGATGTCGAGCCCGGTGAAGATCCGAAGAAACCGGCCAAGCCCTATGATCCGTTAGCCGATCTGAAACCTTGATGTGAGGTGCGTATGAGTACCGATTCAAGCTTCGATGACCACAAACCTGACAGCGTACCGACCACGCCGGAGCCGGAGGTTGATCCGGTGCTGGACCCGGACAGCCCGATGCGCGACCCGATGGCGCGGCCAAATGTGCTGACGCCGGACGTTTCGCCTGAGCCGAGCTCGGGCGACGGCATCCCCGATGACGACAATATGCCGCTGCCCAACGACTGATGCGCGGACGAAAAAAAGCCCCGAACATTCGGGGCTTTTTCATGATTGCTGGGTCTACTTTGCCGCTTCGACCACGCCGCTCTGACGGCTCTTGAGGTTCTTGTCGGCTTTGTATTGCTGTGCCACGGCAGGCACGTTGGCGCTGCGCCCGGTTTCCACCCAGCTGCGGATACGGCTGGCGTCGGCAAAATGCGTGTATTTGCCGAACGCATCGAGAATGACCAGGGCGACCGGACGGTTGCCCATCTTCGTCACCAGCACCAGGCAATGGCCGGCCGGGTTGGTAAAACCGGTCTTGGTAATCTTGATGTCCCAATCGGCCTTATTGACCAAGTGGTCGGTATTGCGGAAGCCCAAAGTGTAGTTGGGCTTGCGGAACGCCACGGTCTTTTCCTTGGTGGTGGTCAGTTGCACCAGAAGCGGTTGCTTGTGCGCGGCCACCAGCAATTTGCTCAGGTCGCGGGCGGTGGAAACGTTGCGCTCTGACAGCCCGGTCGGCTCGACAAAGTGCGTGCTGGTCATGCCCAGCGCCTTGGCCTTGGCGTTCATTGCCGCGATAAAAGCAGCGTAGCCACCTGGATAGTGGTGCGCGAGGCTGGCGGCGGCACGGTTTTCCGAAGACATCAAGGCGATCAGCAGCATCTCGCGGCGAGGCAGCTCACTCTTGAGTTTGACGCGGGAGAACACACCCTTCATTTCCGGGGTGTTCCTGATATCGACATCGATCCATTCGTCCATGTTCTGTCGAGCTTCCACCACGACAAGGCCAGTCATCAGCTTGCTGACGGAAGCGATCGGTACGATCACGTCAGGGTTGCTGGAATAAATGACTTTGTTGGTCTGCATATCCATGAGCAGGGCGCTGCCAGACGCGATCTTCAATGTCGAAGCGTCACGTGGAGCAGCGGTGGTTTCCGCAGCGTTGATCGTTGGCGTGATGAATGTGCCTGTAACAGCAAACAACAGGCTCAGAATCGAGAGACGAATTTTCACGCGGGCGAACTCTAAAAGGTTGGATATACCGTTAGTTTGTAACGGGTTATTTCTCAAAACCGGCGCATTTTAGGAGTATGGCTGAAGAACTGTCGATGGTTGTTTGTAAGACCTGAAAATCTCGTGAAAAGGCCTGTAAAAAGAGCGGTTTCCGGCGAACGGTTGAAGTTTTTTCTCAGGCAAGAAAAACCCCGCACGAGGCGGGGTTCTGATGCGGCGTAAAAACCCGGTCAGACGTGCAGGGTTTCTGCGGCGTAGAGCGTGTTTTCCAGCAGGCAGGCGCGGGTCATCGGGCCAACGCCGCCCGGTACCGGGGTGATCCAGCCGGCGCGGGGCAGGGCGGTTTCGTAAACGACATCACCGACCAGTTTGCCGTCGTCCTGACGGTTGATGCCGACGTCGATCACGATCGCGCCTTCCTTGATCCACTCGCCCTTGACCAGGCCCGGCTTGCCGGCGGCAACGACCACCAGATCAGCGCGGCCGACGTGGCCCGCCAGATCCTTGGTGAAGCGGTGAGTCACAGTGACGGTGCAGCCGGCCAGCAGCAATTCCATGGCCATCGGGCGACCGACGATATTGGAGGCGCCCACGACTACCGCGTCCATCCCGTAAAGATCAGCGCCAGTGCTTTCCAGCAAGGTCATGATGCCTTTCGGGGTGCAGGGGCGCAGCAGCGGAATACGCTGGGCCAGGCGACCGACGTTGTACGGGTGGAAGCCGTCGACGTCTTTGTCCGGGCGGATGCGTTCCAGCAGCTTGGACGCGTCGAGGTGTTCGGGCAGAGGCAACTGCAGGAGAACGCCGTCGATAGCCGGATCGTCGTTGAGGCGATCGATCAGATCGGTCAGGGCGTCCTGAGTGGTGTCGGAGGGCAGGTCGTAGGCTTGAGAGAGGAAGCCAACCTCTTCACAGTCTTTACGCTTGTGCGAGACATAAACCTGAGAGGCAGGATCGCTGCCGACCAGGATCACCGCGAGGCCGGGGGTGCGCAGGCCTTGCTGGCGACGCTCGGCAACTCGTTGGGCGATCTGCTGGCGCAGGCTGGCGGCGATCGATTTGCCGTCGATTAGTTGTGCAGTCATTGCGCGTGATTAACCATCGAGAGGGGAAAAAATGAGAACGCATTCTCGCATGTCGAGCGGTGAGGGCAAAGGCGCTTGGTCAGCAAATTCCTCTAACTCCTTTAATTAAATGAATTTTTTTCAAAAAGGATTTGACGACCTTTGGAGCCCTCTATACTATTCGTCGCACTTGTCGGGCACAGCCTAGCACTGGTTAAGAAGGTGAAGCGGAATCAAGGTTCTGCGGCGCTGGAAAGCACTTAGTTTGTAGTCCTTTAAGAGTACAGATTAACAAGGCGCCCGTAGCTCAGCTGGATAGAGCATCCGCCTTCTAAGCGGATGGTCGCAGGTTCGAGTCCTGCCGGGTGCGCCATTAGGCAGCTTTGGCACAAGTAACGCGATATGGTGGGCGTAGCTCAGTTGGTAGAGCACGGGATTGTGACTCCCGTTGTCGTGGGTTCGATCCCCATCGTCCACCCCATATTTCGAAAGGCGCCAGATTTAACGGTCTGGCGCCTTTGCTTTAAAAGCTTCATCCGCGGATGTGGTGGAATTGGTAGACACACTGGATTTAGGTTCCAGCGCCGCGAGGCGTAAGAGTTCGAGTCTCTTCATCCGCACCAAATAAAGCTTCACCTGTGCCTAGGGCCTGATGAAGTTTCGACAAAGAAGTTGTTTGGCTTTTTTGTTACGCAATATGGTGGGCGTAGCTCAGTTGGTAGAGCACGGGATTGTGACTCCCGTTGTCGTGGGTTCGATCCCCATCGTCCACCCCATATTTCGAAAGGCGCCAGATTTAACAGTCTGGCGCCTTTTTTGTTTTAGCGGTTTCGAAATCCGGCCACGGCCGATTTCGAAGCGCAGGGCAGGGCACTTCATCGCTTTTAAAGGATCGGATGACGCTGAACTGCTCGTCGTTCCGGTTTTGCCGGAACGCCTGTCGGGGCCTATCTGGTAGTTGCTTCTATATATAGAAGCGTTGTTGCAGAGCCCTGACGTGATCGCTTGTATTCGCCAGTGGAGTGCGCGGCATTCGTGCGGCGCTCCCTATAAATTGCCTGCTGTTTTTTTACCCGTTTCCAGTAGGGTGACTTCTTGAGTTTGACCCACTAGAATGCATGCCCTTGATTCTGGGGTCGGAAACGGCCGGCTAACGTCTGTGCAACGAGGAATATCCATGCAAGTTTCTGTTGAAAATACTACTGCTCTCGAGCGCCGCATGAGCGTCACCGTGCCGGCAGAGCGCATCGAGACTCAGGTCAACAAGCGTCTGCAGCAGACTGCCCAAAAGGCCAAAATTGCTGGCTTCCGTCCAGGCAAAGTGCCAATGAGCGAAATCAAGCGCCGTTTCGGTGCTGATGCGCGTCAGGAAGCGGTAGGCGACGTCATCCAGTCTTCCTTCTACGAAGCTGTGGTCGAGCAGAAGCTCAACCCTGCCGGTTCGCCTTCGATCGAGCCAAAGTCGCTCGAAGCGGGCAAGGATCTGGAATACGTTGCTGTATTCGAAGTCTTCCCTGAGTTCACCGTTGCTGGCTTCGAAGGCATCACCGTTGAGCGTCTGAGCGCTGAAGTGGCTGACGCTGATCTGGACAAGATGCTCGACATCCTGCGCAAGCAGAACACCCGTTTCGAAGTGGCCGACCGCGCTGCTCAGAACGAAGACCAGCTGAACATCGATTTCGTTGGCAAGGTTGACGGCGAAGTGTTCGCTGGCGGCTCCGCCAAGGGCACTCAGCTGGTACTGGGTTCCGGCCGTATGATCCCGGGCTTCGAAGAAGGCCTGGTTGGCGCTAAAGCCGGCGAAGAACGCGTTCTGAACCTGACCTTCCCTGAGGATTATCAGAACCTGGATCTGGCTGGCAAAACCGCCGAGTTCACCGTGACCGTCAACACTGTGTCCGAGCCTAAGCTGCCTGAGCTGAACGAAGAGTTCTTCGCTCAATTCGGCATCAAGGAAAGCGGCATCGACGGCTTCCGCACCGAAGTTCGCAAGAACATGGAGCGTGAACTGCGTCAGGCAATCAAATCCAAGGTCAAGAATCAGGTAATGGACGGTCTGCTGGTCACCAACCCGATCGAAGTGCCAAAGGCTCTGCTATCCAACGAAGTTGACCGTCTGCGCGTGCAGGCTGTTCAGCAGTTCGGCGGCAACATCAAGCCAGACCAACTGCCGGCCGAGCTGTTCGAAGAGCAAGCCAAGCGCCGCGTCGTGCTGGGCCTGATCGTTGCTGAAGTAGTCAAGCAGTTCGATCTGAAGCCTGATGAAGCTCGCGTTCGCGAAATGATTCAGGAAATGGCTTCCGCTTACCAGGAGCCAGAGCAGGTCGTGTCGTGGTACTACAAAAACGAGCAGCAACTGAACGAAGTGCGTTCGGTTGTGCTGGAAGAACAAGTTGTGGATACTGTTCTGCAGAAAGCTAGTGTGACCGACAAATCGGTCTCCTACGAAGAAGCAGTCAAGCCGGTAGAAGCTCCAGCAGCCGACTGATTGATTTTGCGTTAGAAGTGCACACCATAAGCCAGCTCTCGAGCTGGCTTATGCGTATTCAAGACATAACTATTTGGGAGCGACTGCAGAGCATGTTCCGTAATTCTTATATTCAGCAGAACTCTGATATCCAGGCCGCCGGCGGCCTGGTCCCGATGGTTGTCGAGCAGTCCGCTCGTGGCGAACGTGCCTACGACATCTACTCGCGCCTGCTCAAGGAGCGAGTGATCTTTCTGGTGGGCCCGGTAGAGGACTACATGGCCAACCTGATCTGTGCGCAACTGCTGTTCCTTGAAGCGGAAAACCCGGACAAGGACATCCATCTGTACATCAACTCGCCGGGCGGTTCGGTGACTGCCGGCATGTCGATCTACGACACCATGCAGTTCATCAAGCCGAACGTATCGACCACCTGCATCGGTCAGGCCTGCAGCATGGGCGCATTTCTGCTCACCGCAGGTGCTCCGGGCAAGCGTTTCTGCCTGCCGAACTCGCGCGTGATGATTCACCAGCCACTGGGCGGTTTCCAGGGCCAGGCGTCGGACATCGAAATCCACGCCAAGGAAATCCTCTTCATCCGCGAGCGTCTGAACATGCTGATGGCCAAGCACAGCGGCCGTACTCTGGAAGAAATCGAGCGCGATACCAATCGCGACAACTTCATGAGTGCTGAAGCTGCGAAGGAATACGGCCTGATCGACGAAGTGATCAACCAGCGTCCAGCTTAATATAAGCAGCGCAAAACAGGCCTGATCGGCATGTCCGATCAGCGGCGGGCTTGAAAAAGCCCGCAATAGCCTTCATCTTGTGTTGCAAGCCTATCGGATTTGGATCGAACGAATGACTGACACCCGCAACGGCGAGGACAACGGCAAGCTGCTCTATTGCTCCTTCTGTGGCAAAAGCCAGCATGAAGTGCGCAAATTGATTGCCGGCCCCTCGGTCTTTATCTGCGACGAGTGCGTCGACCTGTGCAATGACATCATCCGCGAGGAGGTGCAGGAAGCACAGGCCGAAAGCAGCGCGCATAAATTGCCTTCGCCTAAAGAAATCAGCGGCATCCTTGACCAGTACGTCATTGGTCAGGAGCGTGCGAAAAAGGTTTTGGCCGTAGCGGTGTACAACCACTACAAGCGCCTGAACCAGCGTGACAAAAAGGCTGACGACGTCGAACTCGGCAAGAGCAACATCCTGCTGATCGGCCCGACAGGCTCCGGTAAAACCCTGCTGGCTGAAACACTGGCCCGCTTGCTGAACGTTCCGTTCACCATTGCCGACGCAACCACCCTCACTGAGGCCGGTTACGTGGGTGAAGATGTCGAGAACATCATTCAGAAGCTGCTGCAGAAGTGCGATTACGACGTAGAGAAAGCCCAGATGGGCATTGTCTACATCGATGAAATCGACAAGATTTCCCGCAAGTCCGACAACCCGTCGATCACCCGCGATGTTTCCGGTGAAGGCGTGCAGCAGGCCTTGCTCAAGTTGATCGAAGGCACGGTCGCTTCGGTACCGCCGCAAGGTGGCCGCAAGCATCCGCAGCAGGAATTCCTGCAGGTCGACACCCGTAACATCCTGTTCATCTGCGGTGGTGCGTTCTCCGGCCTGGAAAAGGTCATTCAGAACCGTTCCACCAAAGGCGGCATCGGCTTTAACGCCGAAGTGCGCAGCAAGGAAGAGGGTAAGAAGGTTGGAGAATCCCTGCGTGAAGTCGAGCCTGACGATCTGGTCAAGTTCGGTCTGATCCCGGAATTCGTCGGTCGTCTGCCGGTCCTGGCGACACTGGATGAGCTCGACGAGGCTGCGCTGATGCAAATCCTCACCGAGCCGAAAAATGCTCTGACCAAACAGTATGCCAAGCTGTTCGAGATGGAAGGCGTGGATCTGGAATTCCGTTCCGACGCGCTGAAATCGGTCGCCAAGCGTGCGCTGGAACGTAAAACCGGTGCCCGTGGCCTGCGTTCGATTCTCGAAGGTGTATTGCTCGACACGATGTATGAAATCCCCTCGCAGTCCGAGGTGAGCAAAGTCGTGATCGATGAAAGCGTGATCGAAGGCAAGTCCAAGCCACTGTATATCTACGAAAACAGTGAGCCGACGGCCAAGGCAGCGCCGGACGCGTAAGCGTCCACCGCGCCGCAACAAGGAAGGGGCCTTCGGGCCTCTTTTTTTTTATGTCGATTTTTACACCCGCTTTGCGCTTGTTTTTTTTCGAGGCAGCCCCCATCTTGGTTTCAAGCTTAATTCCATCTGATTACGGCCATACGGCCGCCGTAGAGGCGAAATCATGAAGACAACCATCGAATTGCCTCTCCTGCCATTGCGTGATGTCGTGGTTTATCCGCACATGGTTATCCCGCTGTTCGTGGGGCGCGAGAAATCCATCGAAGCCCTCGAGGCAGCGATGACGGGTGACAAGCAGATTCTGCTGCTGGCCCAGAGAAACCCGGCTGACGATGATCCCGGTGAAGACGCTCTCTATCGCGTAGGTACGATTGCCACGGTACTGCAACTGCTGAAGCTGCCTGATGGCACCGTCAAGGTTCTGGTCGAAGGCGAGCAGCGTGGTACTGTCGAGCGCTTCAGCGAAGTCGATGGCCACTGCCGCGCCGAAGTCTCGTTGATCGAAGAAGTCGACGCCGCTGAGCGCGAGTCGGAAGTCTTCGTGCGCACGCTGCTGTCGCAGTTCGAACAATACGTTCAGCTGGGCAAGAAGGTTCCGGCTGAAGTCCTGTCGTCGCTCAACAGCATCGATGAGCCCGGTCGTCTGGTCGACACCATGGCCGCGCACATGGCGCTGAAAATCGAGCAGAAGCAGGAAATCCTCGAGATCATCGATCTGTCGGCGCGTGTCGAGCACGTGCTGGCGCTGCTGGATGCCGAAATCGACCTGCTCCAGGTTGAAAAACGCATTCGCGGTCGCGTCAAAAAGCAAATGGAGCGCAGCCAGCGCGAGTACTACCTGAATGAGCAGATGAAGGCCATTCAGAAAGAACTCGGTGACGGCGACGAAGGCCACAACGAAATCGAAGAGCTGAAAAAGCGCATCGATGCTGCCGGCTTGCCGAAAGACGCGCTGGCCAAGGCCACCGCTGAGCTGAACAAGCTCAAGCAGATGTCGCCGATGTCAGCTGAAGCCACTGTGGTGCGTTCCTACATCGACTGGCTGGTGCAGGTGCCGTGGAAGGCGCAGAGCAAAGTACGCCTCGACCTGGCCCGTGCAGAAGACATTCTCGACGCCGATCACTACGGCCTCGAAGAGGTCAAGGAGCGAATCCTTGAATACCTCGCCGTGCAGAAGCGCGTGAAGAAAATCCGTGGCCCGGTGTTGTGCCTGGTTGGTCCTCCAGGTGTGGGTAAGACCTCGCTGGCGGAATCGATAGCACACGCCACCAATCGCAAATTCGTACGTATGGCCTTGGGCGGCGTGCGTGACGAAGCGGAAATTCGTGGTCACCGCCGGACCTACATCGGTTCGATGCCGGGAAGATTGATTCAAAAGATGACAAAAGTGGGCGTACGCAACCCGCTGTTCCTGCTCGATGAAATCGACAAGATGGGCAGCGACATGCGTGGCGACCCGGCGTCGGCGTTGCTGGAAGTGCTCGACCCCGAGCAAAACCACAACTTCAACGATCACTATCTTGAAGTCGATTACGACCTGTCCGATGTGATGTTCCTGTGCACCTCGAACTCGATGAACATCCCGCCAGCGCTGCTGGACCGGATGGAAGTCATCCGTCTGCCGGGTTACACCGAAGACGAGAAGATCAACATCGCTGTGAAATACCTCTCGCCGAAACAGATCGCCGCCAATGGTCTGAAGAAGGGCGAGCTGGAGTTCGATGAGGAAGCGATTCGCGACATCATCCGTTATTACACCCGTGAAGCGGGCGTGCGGGGGCTCGAGCGACAGATCGCCAAGGTCTGCCGCAAGGCAGTCAAAGAGCATGCGCTGGAAAAACGCTTCTCGGTAAAAGTGACAGCTGACCTGCTCGAGCATTTCCTCGGCGTGCGCAAGTTCCGCTACGGCCTGGCCGAGCAGCAGGATCAGGTGGGGCAGGTGACTGGCCTGGCGTGGACTCAGGTTGGCGGTGAATTGCTGACTATCGAAGCCGCAGTGATTCCGGGTAAAGGTCAACTGATCAAGACCGGTTCGCTGGGTGATGTGATGGTCGAATCGATCACTGCCGCACAGACCGTTGTGCGCAGCCGCGCCAAGAGTCTGGGCATCCCGCTGGACTTCCACGAGAAGCGCGACACGCACATTCACATGCCGGAAGGTGCTACGCCGAAAGACGGCCCAAGTGCTGGCGTCGGTATGTGCACGGCGTTGGTTTCGGCATTGACCGGTATTCCGGTGCGCGCCGATGTCGCCATGACCGGTGAGATCACTCTGCGTGGGCAAGTGCTGGCAATTGGCGGTTTGAAAGAAAAACTGCTGGCGGCTCACCGCGGCGGAATCAAGATTGTGATTATTCCGGAAGAAAACGTCCGCGATCTGAAGGAGATTCCTGACAATATCAAGCAGGATCTGCAGATCAAGCCGGTTAAATGGATTGACGAGGTCCTGCAAATTGCGCTGCAATACGCGCCGGAGCCCTTGCCGGATGTGGCTCCGGAGATAGTTGCCAAGGACGAAAAACGCGAGTCTGATGCCAAGGAAAGAATTAGCACGCATTAATACGTTTTAGCCTGGGGGGCTTTCCTTGACAGCATTTTAGAGCCCTTGTTATAAAGCGGCTCTTAAGTGTCTGTAGGCCATTCAGCACTCGTTTTTGCTTTCACCAAAAAACTTAGAAACATCTCAAAATAGATATAAGGGGACTTAGAGTGAACAAGTCGGAACTGATTGATGCTATCGCTGCATCCGCTGATATCCCGAAAGCTGCTGCTGGCCGTGCGCTGGACGCTGTAATCGAATCCGTCACTGGCGCTCTGAAGGCTGGCGACTCCGTTGTTCTGGTTGGTTTCGGTACTTTCTCCGTGACTGACCGTCCGGCTCGTACCGGTCGCAACCCGCAAACTGGCAAGTCTCTGGAAATCCCGGCTGCCAAGAAGCCAGGTTTCAAAGCCGGTAAAGCGCTGAAAGAAGCTGTTAACTGAGTTTCCAGGTTTTTACCCATCCGGGTCGGGGTCAAGCCTGACTTGGCAGCGGAGCGGTAGAACAGGTGGCTGAAAGAGCTACCTGTAACGCCGGGATCGAGGGTTCGAGCCCTGTCCGCTCCGCCAGTTACGAGAAGGCGCATCCTCGGATGCGCCTTTCTTCTATCCGGATTCTACCCACGCTCCACGGTTGCCTAAATTGAAGTTCAACCGTTTCTGGGGGACGCATGCTGCAAAATATCAGGGACAATTCACAAGGCTGGATTGCCAAGACCATTATCGGGGTCATCGTTGCACTGATGGCCCTGACCGGTTTCGATGCCATTTTCCAGGCCACGACTCACAAGAACGAGGCGGCCAAGGTCAACGGTGACGAAATCAGCCAGAACGAGCTGAGCCAGGCCGTTGATATGCAACGCCGTCAGCTGATGCAACAACTGGGCAAGGACTTCGATGCGTCCTTGCTCGACGAAAAAATGCTCCGCGAATCGGCTCTCAAGGGCTTGATCGACCGTAAGTTGCTGCTGCAAGGCGCGGAACAGGCGAAGTTCTCGTTCTCCGAAGCCGCGCTGGATCAAGTGATCCTGCAAACGCCTGAATTCCAGGTCGACGGCAAGTTCAGCTCCGAGCGCTTCGACCAGGTGATTCGTCAACTGGGCTACAGCCGCATGCAGTTCCGTCAGATGCTGGCTCAGGAAATGCTTATCGGCCAGTTGCGCGCTGGTGTTGCCGGCAGCGGTTTCGTCACCGACGCCGAAGTGCTGGCTTTTGCCCGTCTGGAAAAACAGACCCGTGATTTCGCCACTCTTAACGTCAAGGCCGACCCGGCTGCGGTCAAGCTGACCGATGACGAGGTCAAGGCTTACTACGACGAGCACGCCAAGGAATTCATGACGCCGGATCAGGTGATCATCGATTACGTCGAGCTGAAGAAATCGTCGTTCTTCGATCAGGTTGCGGTCAAGGATGAAGATCTTGAGGCGGCTTACCAGAAAGAGATCGCCAACCTGTCGGAACAGCGTCGTGCCGCGCACATCCTCATCGAAGTGAACGACAAGACTACCGAAGCGCAGGCAAAGGCGAAGATCGACGAAGTCCAGGCGCGTCTGGCCAAGGGCGAGAAGTTCGAAGCGTTGGCCAAGGAGTTCTCGCAGGATCCGGGTTCCGCCAACAATGGTGGTGACCTTGGTTATGCCGGTCCTGGCGTTTACGACCCGGCTTTCGAAAAAGCGCTGTACTCCTTGTCGAAAGACCAGGTGTCCGAGCCGATTCGTACCGACTTCGGTTATCACCTGATCAAGCTGTTGGGCGTGGAAGCGCCTGAAGTGCCGACCCTGGCCAGCCTGAAAGACAAGCTGACCCGCGAGCTGAAAGCCGCTCAGGTCGAGCAGCGTTTTGTTGAGGCGACCAAACAACTGGAAGACTCGGCGTTCGAAGCTTCTGACCTGGCGCAGCCAGCAGCAGATCTGAAACTGACCGTGCATACTTCCAAGCCGTTCGGCCGTGAAGGTGGCGAAGGTGTTGCAGCCAACCGTGCCGTGGTCACTGCCGCGTTCAGTCCGGAAGTGATTGATGAAGGTGCCAACAGCACCGCCATCGAGCTGGACCCGGAAACCGTGATCGTGCTGCGCGCCAAGGAGCATCTCAAGCCTGCGCAATTGCCACTGGAAAGCGTGAGCGCGGCGATCCGCACTCAGTTGACCAAGGAGCACGCCAGTGCCGAGGCCAAGACCCGCGCCGAGAAGCTGATCGCTGATCTGCGCGACGGCAAGGCGCCGCTGGACAAGGCCATTGACGGTCAGAACTGGAAGATCACCGAAGCGGCCACCCGTGGTCAGGAAGGGGTTGATCCGGCTGTGCTGCAGGCACTGTTCCGTATGCCGAAGCCGGCTGCCAAGGACAAGCCGACGTTCTCCAGCGTTACCTTGCCGGATGGCAGCCTGATGGTGGTGCGCCTCAACGGTGTTAACGAAGCTGCTGCGCCTACTGATGAAGAGAAGGCGCAATATCGTCGCTTCCTGGCTTCCCGTGAAGGGCAGCAGGACTTTGCGGCGTATCGCAAGCAACTGGAAGCTGAGGCGAAGATCGAGCGGTTCTGATCTTTTGACTGACGTTTGAAGGAGCCCCGGCCTGATGGTCGGGGCTTTTTTGTTTTTGGTGGCTTGGCGGCCTTTGGGCCGGCCATGCTCTGGGTGGTTTGGGTGAATATCCGTTTCTTCGGGTGCGGCGGCTGGCGGTTTCGCCCTTACGGCGAGGCACTTTTTCCAGACGCCGAAAAAGTACCCAAAAAGGCTTGCTCCTACGTTCGGCCCTCGCAGGCTCGGGTTCCTTCGCTGCGGGATCGATCCGGGCGCAGCGGCTCCGGTTTGCTTCGCTGCACCTCCTTCCGCTGTGTCTGGCTGCGCCAGACGGTCGCTGCGCTCCCACGCCCGGATCAATCCCTCCACTCAGCCTTCCGATGTCGCCGGTGGATCAAAAGCAAGATCAAAAGCACTCGAGCTTGCGCTCATTGTTGAGTGGGGCGGCTTTGCCGCGGGCAGCTGCGCTGCTTTGCTTTTGCTTTTGTGGGAGCGAGCCTGCTCGCGAAGGCGGCTTGGCAGCCGACCTGATCTTGAGTTTTTACCTTTCTTTTGCTTTAGAACACGCCGGTCGGTTCTGGGGTGTTATGGCCGTCGAGCCGACAAGCCATGGCGAAATTGCGCGCGTTGATCGATCATTTGTCCACGCGGCTTTTTCCTGACGGCCATGACCGGTAAAGTTGTAACCGATTCTTGACACTATTCCATGCGCCATGGGGCAACGATCTGTTGCACAATACGCCCCGGACTGTTTTCCCTCAGGATGTTCAATGTTGATTTCCACTCCCATGCGTGTTGTCGGGCTGGCGCTGTTATTGACTGCGGTGGCCGGTTGTTCGAAGGACAAGCCGATCTATGAGCATGAGAACTTCGATGACTCCGGCACCTTTTCGCGCAATTACCCGGTAACCGACACCGCCAGTTGCGAAGCGGCCCGGCGCGCGTTGCTCAGTCAGGGCTACATCATTACCAGCAGTGATCCGAAGCTGGTCAGCGGGCACAAGAGCTTCCAGCAGACCGGCGAGACGCACCTCGAGATCAGCTTCAACGTGGTCTGCGCCGAAGATGGCAGCGCCGGGCATCATGCGACGGTGTTCGCCAACGCCTTGCAGGACCGTTATGCGCTGAAGAAGACCAACAACTCGGCCAGCCTCGGGGTTGGTGTGTTGGGCTCGGTGTCGATGCCGATCGGCTCCTCGGACGACTCGATGGTCAAGGTCGCCAGTGAGACGGTCATTGCGCAGAAGTTCTACGAGCGTTTCTTCACGCTGGTGGAGCAGTTCCTGCCCGCCGATGCGAAGAAAGCTGCACACATCGAAGAAAAGCCGAAAACCGATCTTGGTGTGCCAGAACCAAAAGCGGCACCTGCACCTGCGCCTCTGGCGCCGACACCTGCAGCGGAACCGGTCCCCGTGCCGGCTGCGGAAACTGCACCGGCCCCGGTTGAAACCGCGCCAGTGAGTTCCGAGCCGGTGGTACCGCCAGCGGAGTCGACGCCGATTACGCCTGCGCCAGCGCCCGTGGAAGAGCCAGCGCCGGCCAGCGAAACCATCACCCCGCCGACCAACCCGGATATTCCGCCACCATCCGAGCCGATTCCGGCGATGCCTGCGTCGGGCCAATAAGAAACCAAGCGAAACCCTGTGGGAGCAAGCCTGCTCGCTCCCACAGTGGTTTTCGGGTTGGCTTAAAATCTGGTTACACACCTGCGGCATCATCGCCGCGATAAATCCCCAACCACCTGCTACGTTTTATTCATGAAGGCAGCGTTTCACTTTTCCTTCACACGGGCACTTTATGCTCGGGGCACAGGTCGATTGATCAGGCCATTTTCATAGCGAGCAGTTGGGGGATTCATACGATGGATGAGTATCAGGAAGAACTGCTTGAATACCAGGCCTTTGAACTGGATCAACCAGAACCGGCTGACGACGCGACGGAACTCTGAGCTTCAGGCCCCCGAGCGGTAATTTCGTCGGGATTCGCCGGGCGTCTGCCCGCTCCAGCGCTTGAATGCGCGCTGGAAGGCTTCAGCTGAGGCGAAGCCCAGCAGGTAGGCGATTTCGCCGAATGCCAATTCGGTGTCGCGGATGTAGGTCATCGCCAGGTCGCGGCGTGTGTCATTGAGGATCGCGCGAAATTGCGTGCCTTCCTCAGTGAGCTTGCGGCGCAAGGTCCAGGTCGGCAGTTTCAGGCGTGCCGCGACTTCTTCTAGATCCGGCTCGCGGCCGCCATTGAGCAGCGGGCCGAGCAATTGGGTGATGCGCTCGCGCAAACTGCGGGTGCGGGTCAGTTGTTCCAGCTCCCGCTCGCACAATTGCAGCAGATGTCGCCAGGTGCTCGGGCAGTGTTCAGGGTTGCGCAGGGCGAGGCTGCTCAGGCTCAGGCGCAGTTGGTTGCGCTCGGCGCTGAACTGGATCGGGCATTCACCGAGCATTGTGTAGGCGTCGCGGTAATCCGGCGCTTCGAATTCGATTTCGATTCGCTCGGCGCGTAACGTTTCGCCGCACAGGCTCGACAACTGATGCAGCCAGCCAGCGAGGATCGAGTCGACCACGAAGCGGTTATAGGTGTTGTACGGGCTGATCGAGTAGAAGCGCAGCCACGCACCGTTGGCGTCTTCGTGGAAACTGGACTGCCCGCGATAGTTCGAGCCGTAAAGCGGCTCGAAGCGCGTCAGGCAGCGGGCCGCTTCACGCACGGTGGGTGCTTGCGCCGCAGTGATGCCGGCCAGACCGGCCTGATTCAAGCGGATCATCCGGCCCATGCGCAGGCCCAGAGCCGGGTCGCCGGTGAGTTGAATCGCCGCATGGCCGAGGCGCATGTAACGCGGGATCGACAAGCGCGCCCCGGCCTCGGCCAGTCGCGCGGCATCAAGGCCATATTGTTCAAGCAGAGGCAGCGGATCGACGTCGTGGCTGCGCACGGCATCGGCCAGACTATGGACGACGCCCACTGACAGATCCCCGAGGCGCATCGGCTGTGGCTTCATGGTTTACAGCCAGACGTTCAGCAAGCGCGCACCACGGGCCTCGCCATCGGCGAACTGCTGGCCGTTGCTGCTGAGGAAGCTTGTGCCGGTACTCGACTTGTCCCAGAACTGCCCGCGCATGAACACACTGACGCCGGCAATCGCGCGGCTGCTCGGTGGTTGTGCGGTGAGGGTCAGTCGGTGCCAGGCCTGACCTTCACTGAGGTCGCCGGGCTTGAGGCTGACCGAGCCCGGCGTGCTCGAGCCCTTGTAGCCACGCCATGGCTTGTCCCAGGCGCCTTGGCCGATAACCTGCGCCGGCACGGCCACCAGTTGCGCGCCTTGCTCATCGAGGGTGCGGTAGTTGCCGGGGTACCAGCTGTCACTGCCGATCAGGATGCCCAGGCGTCCGGCCGGTGTGTCGACGACCTGTATGGCGTGTTTGTCTTCGGCCTGAATCACACCTTGCTGATCAAAGATCGGATGCATCTGCCGCTGCGGCTGGCCCAACGGTACGCCGTCGCGACCAAACACCACGCTGCTGTTGAACAGGGCGCCGCTGCCGGGCTTGAGCCGGCCGTCGCGGATGCTTGGCTCCGGCAGCACGATGGAGCCGGCCACCAGGGTGACCTGGAACTCTTTGGCCAGACCGCCGAACAGCGCCTGGTAATCCTTGGCCATGGCCTTCGCTTTCATCCGCAGATAAGCATCGTCCAGCCGTTGCTCGCCCTTGGCCCGCAGCCACGCTCGGGCAAACAGCAGTGGATTGCTCGCCGCCAGCCAGTTCATCGCCTCCGCCAGGGTCGGCGCCTGATAAAGCTCGTCTTTCTCGCCGCTGACCATCAGCCAGGTGCCGACGTGCTCGGGCAACACCACCACGGTTTTTTCGTTGAGCAAGCCCTGATCGCGCGCCTGCTGCAGATACGCCGCGAGTTTGCGGTGCAGGCGTGCGGAGCTTTGGTAATCGGTGGGGAACAGTTCGGGCTGGATGCCGAGCAGATTGCCGCGGTCGCCGGGCGTGCCCTGATTGACGGCGAGCTTGATGCGCAGGTCCGACAGGTAATGCCCCGCCGGCCGGTCTGCCGCCCACATGGCGTAGGTGGTCAGGGCGGCAACGAGGGCCATGGAGAAAAACAGATACAGAAGTTTGCGCATGAAAACCAACAACAGCCGGGTACAGGATGTGCCGACTAGGGTAGGGCCCATGGCCCGGGTTGCCAAGGGGCGCTGTGCATTTGGATCAATAACTTGTCAGTTACGGTCATTGAGTGACAGCGGTGCGACTCTTAGTCTGTCGAACATGACTGACGGGGGACGCAGAGCTCCCGCAATTTTTCCGTGATCGCTCGTTGTGGAGTTACCGATGACCGCCGCTCATTACCCGCATCTGCTGGCCCCGCTGGACCTGGGATTCACCACGCTGCGCAACCGCACCCTGATGGGCTCGATGCACACTGGCCTTGAAGAAAAGCCGGGTGGCTTCGAACGCATGGCGGCGTACTTCGCCGAACGTGCCCGTGGCGGTGTCGGCCTGATGGTCACCGGCGGCATCGGCCCGAATGACGAGGGCGGCGTGTATTCCGGCGCGGCCAAGCTCACTACCGAGGAAGAGGCGCTCAAGCACCGCATCGTCACTCGCGCGGTGCACGAGGCAGGCGGCAAGATCTGCATGCAGATTCTTCACGCCGGGCGTTACGCCTACAGCCCGAAACAGGTAGCACCGAGCGCGATTCAGGCGCCGATCAACCCGTTCAAGCCCAAAGAGCTGGACGAAGAGGGCATCGAAAAGCAGATCAGTGATTTCGTCACCTGCTCGGTATTGGCGCAAACCGCCGAATACGACGGCGTCGAGATCATGGGCTCGGAAGGTTACTTCATTAACCAGTTCCTCGCCGCGCACACGAATCACCGCACCGACCGCTGGGGTGGCAGCTACGAAAACCGCATGCGCCTGCCGGTAGAAATTGTCCGTCGTGTGCGCGAAGCGGTCGGGCCGAATTTCATCATCATCTTCCGCCTGTCGATGCTCGATTTGGTCGAAGGTGGCAGCACCTGGGATGAAATCGTCATGCTGGCCAAAGCCATCGAGCAGGCCGGTGCGACCATCATCAACACTGGTATCGGCTGGCACGAAGCGCGGATTCCGACCATCGCCACCAAGGTTCCGCGTGCAGCGTTCAGCAAGGTCACGGCCAAGTTGCGCGGCTCGGTGAGCATCCCGCTGATCACCACCAACCGCATCAATACCCCGGAAATTGCCGAGCAGATTCTTGCCGAGGGCGATGCCGACATGGTCTCCATGGCCCGACCATTCCTCGCCGATCCGGACTTCGTCAACAAAGCCGCCGAAGGCCGCGCCGACGAAATCAACACCTGCATCGGCTGCAACCAGGCGTGCCTCGACCACACCTTTGGCGGCAAGCTCACCAGTTGCCTGGTCAACCCGCGCGCCTGCCACGAAACCGAACTCAATTACCTGCCGGTGCAGCAGATCAAGAAAATCGCCGTGGTCGGTGCCGGCCCTGCCGGCTTGTCTGCCGCCACCGTAGCCGCCGAGCGCGGTCATCAGGTGACGTTGTTCGATTCGGCCAGTGAGATTGGTGGCCAGTTCAACATTGCCAAGCGCGTGCCGGGCAAGGAAGAGTTTTTCGAAACCCTGCGCTACTTCAACCGCAAGCTGCAAACCACCAATGTCGAGGTGTGCCTGAACACCCGCGTCGACGTGGCCAAGTTGGTTGAGGGCGGCTACGACGAAATCATTCTCGCCACTGGTATCGCCCCGCGCGTGCCGGCGATTCCGGGCATCGAAAATGCCAAGGTGCTGAGTTATCTGGATGTGATCCTCGAGCGCAAACCGGTCGGCAAGCGTGTCGCGGTAATCGGTGCTGGCGGGATCGGTTTCGATGTCTCGGAATTTCTCGTTCATCAAGGCGTAGCCACCAGTCTGGATCGCGCGGCGTTCTGGAAAGAGTGGGGCATCGACACGCAACTGGAGGCCCGTGGTGGTGTGGCGGGAATCAAAGCGGCACCGCATGCGCCGGCCCGTGAGGTGTTCCTGTTGCAGCGCAAGAAAACCAAGGTCGGCGACGGTCTGGGCAAAACCACCGGCTGGATTCATCGCACCGGTCTGAAGAACAAGCAGGTGCAGATGCTCAACAGCGTCGAATACCTGAGCATCGATGACCAAGGCTTGCACATTCGCATCGGCGAATCCGGCGAGCCGCAACTGCTGGCAGTGGACAACATCGTGATCTGCGCGGGGCAGGATCCGTTGCGTGAATTGCACGACGGTCTGGTTGAAGCCGGGCAGAACGTGCACTTGATCGGCGGCGCGGATGTGGCGGCGGAGCTGGACGCCAAGCGGGCGATCAATCAAGGTTCGCGGCTGGCGGCTGAGTTGTAAACACATTCTGTAGGAGCTGCCGAAGGCTGCGATCTGTTGATCCTGATTTCAAAAGCAAGATCAAAAGATCGCAGCCTGCGGCAGCTCCTACTAGTATGTGGTCTTTTCCAGATTGTGCAGTGCCCATGCTTTTGCCTCCCCCCAACTGGCTACCCCCGGCCCCTCTCGAACCGCTCCATCTGGACTGGCTTGCAGCTGCCGGCATCGAGGTTGCGATCCTGCGCCTGGACCGCATCGACCCGCTGATCAGCGGCAACAAGTGGTTCAAACTCGTCGAACACCTCAAAGCCGCCGAGCGTGCCGGCGCCGAGGGCATCACCAGCCTCGGCGGTGCGCATTCCAATCACCTGCATGCGCTGGCGGCGGCGGGCAAGCGGCTGGGTTTCAAAACCGTGGGACTGCTGCGCGGGCACCCGCAGGACACGCCGACAGTGCGGGATCTGCAAGCGTTCGGCATGCAGTTGCATTGGCTGGGTTACGCCGGCTATCGCGCGCGGCACGAAGCGGGATTCTGGGTACCGTGGCACGCGCAATATCCGACGCTGCATGCAGTGCCCGAGGGCGGTGGTGGCGTGGCCGGCGCACTGGGTTGCGCAGCGATCAGGCAGCAAGCCGAAGAGCAATTGGCCAAGCTCGGCTGGGATGATTTCGACGCCTGGTGGCTGGCCTGTGGCACCGGCACGACACTGGCCGGGCTGGCGCTCGCCGAGAAAGGCAAGCGCGCGGTGTACGGCGCTCTGGCAGTGCCGGATGATCACGGCGTAGCGCCGAACATCGAGTCGATCCTCGCGCCCGCCACCGAGCATGCGGCGGGCTATCAACTGATCGACGCCAGCCGTGGTGGTTTCGCCAAAGTTGACGAGGCGTTGCTGACCTTCATCGATCAGACCGAGCAAACCAGCGGCATCCCTTTGGAACCGCTGTACACCGGCAAGGCCTTGCTGGCGCTCAAGCAGCATGTCGAAGCAGGCGAATTTGCCATCGGCACGCGTCTGATCTTTATCCACACGGGGGGCTTGCAGGGGCGACGCGGATTTGCAATGACATAGCCGATGGACGCGATCAGTACATGCCAGCGTTTCGGCGTAATGATATTTGCAACACACAAAAGTCTTATTTGTACGGTTTATTATTTCTGCTTATTTAAAGTTGTTGGTGTGCGTTGAACTGTGGGCGTAACTCTATGTTGCTTATATCTTGTAGGTTCTTTTGGTTTGAATAGTTTGTTGTGCGTGATTATTGTTGGTTCGGCTCTTTAGTTTGTTATTAAAGATCATAATTATATTTGTAAATTTGAGTGTGAATATGAAAAGTCCGATCTCCAAGCCTCGCCCCACTACCACTACACCAAAGCCAGTGGCGCCAACCAAACCCGTAGCACCGACCAAACCCGTAGCACCGACCAAACCAGTGGCACCAACCAAGCCAGTAGCACCAACCAAACCGGTAGCGCCGACCAAGCCGGTAGCGCCAACCAAGCCAGTAGCACCAACCAAACCGGTAGCGCCGACCAAGCCAGTGGCACCAACCAAACCGGTAGCGCCAACCAAGCCAGTAGCACCGACCAAACCAGTGGCGCCAACCAAACCGGTAGCCCCAACCAAACCAGTTGCGCCGACCGCACCAGTAGCGCCGGTCGATACCAAGCGTCCGCCAATGCCATGGCCGACCCTTAACATCAACATCGATCCGGTGGCCTTGATTACGCTGATTCAAACACTCGGTGCGACCGTCAATGTCGATGGTTCGACCACACTGCCTGACGGTAGCGTGGTTGACGTTGATAAGACTTCGATCAAGCGTCCCGACGGCATCATTCAATATGACGACGGCCGGGTAGAGTATCCGGACGGGCGAATCGTATGGTCTGATAATACCGTTGAATATCCGGATGGCCGTATTGTCTGGGAAGATGGTACTGAACAATTGCCTGACGGAAGCGTTAAACATCCCGATGGTAGTGCGTACGACGCAGAGGGCAACCTTGTTTCAGAGTAAGTAATAACCGGGCAATATATTTATTTAAGACAGTGCAAAAAAACACCGCTGATTGTCATGGATCAGCGGTGTTCCGGTTATCGGCCTCAGGCGTTTTGCGGCATCTCACCGTTGGCCAGACGCTTGTTGATGTCGGCGATCACTTCCGGCAGATCGCTGATGGTGTCGATCATGTAATGCGGCCGCGAACTTGCGAACAGCGCGTGGATGCGCTGGCGCTCGCTGGCCAGTTCATCGCTGCCCAGCGCGCGGAAACCCTCATAATCCAGACCCAGCGCGTTGCCCGAGCAAATCAGCGCAACCGTCCACATGCCGGCCCGGCGACCTTCGAGAATGCCCGGCACGGTGTCGTCGATCTTCACGCACGCTGCAACATCGTCGATGCCCAGAGCGATCACGTTGGCCAACGCTTGCGCCGGCCATGGACGACCGTTTGGCACTTCGTCGGTGGCGACCACGTGGTCGGCGACGTAGCCGTTGCTGGCGGCGAGTTCGACGACTTTGTCCATGACCGCTTTCGGGTAACCGGAGCAGGAACCGATCTTGATGCCTTGTGCGCGCAGTTGGGCGATGGCGTCCAGCGCGCCGGGAATCAGTGCCGAGTGCTCGGCGATTTTCTCGATCTGCAACGGCATGAAGCGGTTGTAGATAGCGGTGACGTCATCGTCGGTCGGCGTGCGACCGAATACCTTGCGATAACGCTCCGCCACTTGCGGCTGATCACAGAGGGTGCGGATGTGATCCCACTTGCCCATGCCCATCGGCCCACGGGCCTCTTCAATCGACACCTGCACATCGAACTCGGCGAAGGCTTCGACGAAGATCTGCGTCGGCGCGAACGAGCCGAAATCGACCACGGTACCGGCCCAGTCGAGGATCGCGGCTTGCAGCTTGCTTGGATTGGTGTAGTTCATGGTAATCAATTCCTGATTTGAAAATGAGATCAAAATGTGGGAGCGAGCCTGCTCGCGAAAGCGGTCTGACATCAGCGTATGTGTCGCCTGGGACGACGCTTTCGCGAGCAGGCTCGCTCCCACAGGGGGATTTTTGGTGAGGTTCAGATATCGAGCACTTCCATCTCGCGCAGCACTTCACCCACTGCTGCCACGGCCTGGCGCATTTCGTCCGGGGTGACGTGGCCGATGCAGCCGACGCGGAAGGTTTCGACCTGGGTCAGCTTGCCGGGGTAGAGGATGTAACCCTTGGCCTTGACCCGCTCATAGAAGTCCTTGAACTGGTAGCGCGGATCCTGCGGGGCATGGAACGTGGCGATGATCGGCGCCTGAATTGCCGCCGGCAGGAAGCTGCGCAAGCCGAGCTTGTTCATCTCTTCCATCAGCGCCTGACAGTTGGCCGCATAACGCGCATGCCGCGCCGGCAGACCGCCTTCTTCGCTGTATTGCAGTAGCGCTTCGTGCAGCGCCGCGACCACATGGGTGGGCGGGGTGAAGCGCCATTGCCCGGTTTTCATCATGTAGGCGTGCTGGTCGTACAGGTCCATCGCCAGCGAGTGCGAGTTGCCAGCCGCGGCGGCCAGCGATTCCTTGCGGGCGAAGACAAAACCCATCCCCGGTACGCCTTCCAGGCATTTGCCGGAAGCGGCAATGAGCGCGTCGAACGGTACTTTTTGCGCATCCACCGGCAACGCGCCAAAGGAGCTCATGGCGTCGATGATCAGACGTTTGCCATGTTGCGCAACGACCTCGGCGATCTCGGCCAGCGGATTGAGAATGCCGGTGCTGGTTTCGCAGTGGATCAGCGCCACGTGGGTGATGTCAGCGTCGGCGCGCAGCAAGCGGTCGACGTCAGCGGCGGTGGTCGGTTCGTCTTCGGCGGTTTCGAAGGTGCTGAACGAGCGGCCGAGCACTTCGCAGATCTTCGCCAGACGCTTGCCGTACGCGCCGTTGATCAGCACGAGGATTTTGCCGTCGCGCGGCACCAGCGTGCCGATCGCCGCTTCGACGGCGAACGTGCCACTGCCCTGTAACGGTACGCAATGGTGGCTGGCGGCGCCGTTGAGGATGGCCAGCAATTGCTCGCACAGGCTGGCGGTCAGCTGGTTGAAGCGGTCATCCCACGAACCCCAATCGACCATCATGGCCTGACGGGTGCGGGCCGAAGTGGTCAACGGGCCGGGAGTGAGCAGAATCGGTGCGGCGGTACTCATTCGGGTGTCCTCGCGAAAACGCTGTGGGATGAAGCTACGGGGCCTACGTTGCAATTCGCCGCTTCATCAATCAAATTGTTTGTTGTTATGCCAGCCATCAGTGAGGGTTATCCATGAATCTGTTTCAGCTGCGCGCCTTCGATGCCGTGGCCCGCGAAGGCAGCTTCACCCGCGCGGCTGCGCGGTTGTTCATCAGCCAGCCGGCGGTCACCGGACACATCAAGGCACTGGAAGAGCACTACCAGATCACCTTGCTGCGGCGCACCGCGCGACGGGTGGAACTGACCGAGGAGGGCACCAAACTGGCGGCGATCACCCGCGCCATGTTCGGTCTGGCGGAAGAAGCGCAGACGCTGCTCGAGGCCAATCGGCAATTGTTGACCGGGCGTCTGGAGGTGGCGGCGGATGGGCCGCACATGGTCATGCCGATGCTGGCAAGTTTGCGCGCGCGCTATCCGGGGATCACCGTCAACCTGCGTCTGGGCAATGCCCAGGAAACCCTGGCGGCGCTGTTGTCGGAACACGCCGATGTCGCGGTGCTGACCGAGGTCGAGCCGCGCAAGGGCCTGCATCTGCAAGCGCTGAGCGAATCGCGGATCTGCGCGCTGGTGCCGGCGGGGCATCGCTGGGCGAATCGCTCCGGGGAAGTGAAACTCAAGGAGCTGGACCAAGTGATCATGGTTCTGCGCGAGCCAAGTTCGATTACCCGGCGCACGTTTGACCAGGCGTGTATGCAGGCCTCGATTCAGCCGCGGGTGTTGCTGGAGCTGGACAGTCGCGAGGCGGTGACCGAAGCGGTCGCGGCCGAGTTGGGTATCGGTGTGGTGTCATCGGTGGAGGTCAGTCATGACCCGCGCGTGGTGGCGATCCCGATTGCCGGGGAAGGGCTGATGAACCGGCACATGATTGGCTGCATGGAGCGCCGGCGCGAGTTGCGCTTGATTCAGGCGTTTTTTGATCTGGCGCCAGACTGAAAACCGAGGCGACTTTTTCGCGAGCAGGCTCGCTCCCACACTACAGAGCGCGGTCCCATGTGGGAGCGAGCCTGCTCGCGAAGGGGCCAATACTGTTTACACAAGGCTCTCGCGAACCATATCAAGAAACGTCGCCACCACCCGCCGCGAACTCTGTTCGCGCAAGCACACCAGGGTTTCGGTCAGGCGCCTCGTGCAGTCGGTGATCGGCAACGCGCAGACCCGTGAGTCGGCGCCGAACTCCGCCGCTGAAACCACACCAACCCCGATCCCCACCACCACGGCTTCGCGCGCCGCTTCCCGACCTTCAACCTGAATCGCCGGGCGGATGCGCAAACCTGCGCGGGCCATTTCCTCTTCCAGGGTCTGCCGGGTCACCGAACCGGTCTCACGCAGCACCAGTGGCGTGTCATCCAGATCGGCCAGACAGATCGATTCGCGCTCGGCCCACGGATGATTGCGCGAAACGAACGCCACCATCGGATCGTTGCGCAACGGCACACACAGCAAGCGTTCATCGGTTACGTCGCGGCCGAGCAGCGCCAGATCGGCCTGATAGTTGAACAGGCGAAACAGCGATTCATCGGTATTGCCGGTTTCGATTTTCACGCTGATGCCCGGGTAGCGCTCGCAGAACCGTGCGATCTGCGGCAACACGTGGATCGGCGCGTCCACCGCGAGAATCAGGCTGCCGGTCTGCAGGGCCTGGGATTCCTGCAGCAATTCCTGCGCTTCGGCTTCGATCACGAACAGGCGCTGGGTGATCGCCAGCAGGCGCTCGCCGAGATCGGTCAGGCGTACGGAACGTTTATTGCGGTGAAACAGCAGCACGCCGAAGCGTTCTTCGAGTTTGCGCACCTGGTCGGAAATCGCCGGTTGCGTCAGATAAAGCCGCTCGGCGGCGCGGGTGAAGCTGCCATGGACGGCCACCGCGTGGAACGCTTTGAGTTGGGCGTGAGAGACAGACATGGTGGCTCCAGTAACAAGCTCGGCTTATGTGTGAAATACGATAAATCGATTTTATTTATTAAACAGTAATTGCTTTGATCGGCTCACGCCATCGCTGACTGCTCGGTCGAGCAGCAGCGCTGGCCCATGAGCCTGTGCGTGCAACAGCAGACTCATCTGACCGTTATCGCCGAAGGGAAGGGGCGGTATCGCAGTGCTCAACAATAAAAAACACAGGCGTTTTTCTTAATCGATTCTGCCGGCACACTCACACCCTGAGGTCAGAACCACCATGAACAAGCACATCGGCACCCTGGCGCGTTGGCGCGTGCAGATCTTCGCTATTACCTGGCTCGCGTACGCCGCGTTCTACTTCACCCGCAAAGCATTTTCGGTGGCCAAACTGGGCATCGCCGAAGACCCTGATTTCACCCTCGACAAAATGGCCATGGCCAACCTCGACGCGATCTATCTGGCGGCGTATGCCCTCGGACAGTTCACCTGGGGCATGCTCGCCGATCGCTTTGGCCCGCGAGTGGTGGTGCTTGGCGGTTTGCTGATATCCGCCGCTGCGGCGCTGGTGATGGGCAGTTTCGCTACATTGCCGATCTTCGCCACGTGCATGTTGATTCAAGGTCTGGCGCAGTCCACTGGCTGGTCGGGGCTGTGTAAAAACCTTGGCAGCTTCTTCCCGTCAGAGCAGCGCGGGCGCGTGCTCGGCTTGTGGAGTTCCTGTTACGCGTTTGGTGGTCTGGTCGCCTCGCCGTTCGCCGGCTGGTGGGCCTACACGCTGGTCGGCACCTGGCACGCGGCATTCATTTCCAGCGCGGCGGTGGTCGCGGTGGTGGCCGTGCTGTTCTTTATCTTCCAGCGCAACAAACCGGAAGACGTCGGCTTGCCGGCGGTGGAGCCCGAGCCGGAACTGACCGCCGAGGAAACCGCAGCCAACAGCAAACTCAGCGTGTGGGAGCCGTTGAAGGAAATCCTGCGCAACCGTACGGTGCTGGTGCTGGGCCTGGCGTATTTCCTGCTGAAACCGGCGCGTTACGCGATTCTGTTGTGGGGGCCAGTGATTGTTTTCGAGCAGATGCCCAGTGTCGGCAAGGTTGGCGCGGCGATCATTCCCACCGCGTTTGAACTGGCCGGATTGCTCGGGCCGATCATGATCGGCCTGGCCTCGGACAAACTCTTCGGCGCCCGACGCATGCCGGCCTGCGTGCTGAGTCTGCTGGCGCTGACCGTGACGCTGGCGTTGTTCATGGCTGCGCTGAACACCGGCAGCGTGTTGTTGGTCGTCGCGTTGCTGTTCGTCATGGGCCTGACGTTGTACGGCCCGGACTCGATGATCAGCGGCGCGGCCGCCATCGATTTCGGCAAGGCCAAGGCCGGTGCCACCGCCGCCGGTTTCGTCAACGGCTGCGGCTCCGTTGGCGCAGTGCTCGGCGGTTTGCTGCCGGGCTACTTCGACTCGGTGACGGTGTTCATCGTCTTCGCCGGATGCGCGCTGTTCTCGGCGCTGGTGCTGATTCCGCACTGGAACAGTCGGCCGGTCGGCGTGATGGAGCCGCGCGCGGCGATCCCCAACTGCCCGCTGAGCGTCAAACCGCTGCGTTCCTGAAACCCTTCGCCCCGTGGCCTGCTGCGCGGTGCGCGGCAGGCTGCGTCGTGGCTTTCTGACTGGAGATTTCCCATGCGACCGTTCTGGCTCGAGCAAGCCTTGCAGGCCGACCCATCCGAGCAGTGTCCACCGCTGCAAGGCGAGGTGCGCACCGATGTGTGCATCGTTGGCGGCGGCTACACCGGATTGTGGACGGCGATCATGCTCAAGCAGCAAAACCCCGAGCTGGAGGTGCTGCTGATCGAGGCGGACATCTGCGGCGCTGGCGCCAGTGGCCGCAATGGCGGCTGTGCGCTGTCGTGGTCGGCGAAATATTTCACCCTGGAACGCTTGTTCGGCGTCGACGAGGCGGTGCGTCTGGTCAAGGAATCCGAGCGCAGCATCCATGCGATCGGCGAGTTCTGCGAGCAGTACGGCGTCGATGCCGACTACCGCCTCGACGGCACGCTGTACACCGCGACCAATCGCGCCCAGGTCGGCGCAACTGACGCGGTGATCGCGGCGCTGGAGCGTAACGGCATCAACTCGTTCAGCCAGCGACCGCTCGCCGATGTGCAGCGCATGGCTGGTTCGTCAAAACATCTGGAAGGCTGGTTTTCCCCGGCGGCTGCCAGCGTGCAACCGGGCAAACTGGTGCGCGGCCTGCGCCGGGTGGCGCTGCAATCGGGCGTGAAAATCCATGAAGGCACGGCGATGACCGGACTGGAAGAGGGCCGCCCGGCACGTATTCACACGCCCGGCGGCAAGGTCATCGCCGACCGCGTGGTGCTGGCGATGAATGCGTGGATGGCCCGCGCGTTTCCTCAGTTCGAGCGCAGTGTGGCGATCGTTTCCAGTGACATGCTGATCACCGAACCGCGTCCGGAGCTGCTGCAGCAAATCGGTTTGACCAGCGGCGTCAGCGTCCTCGATTCGCGGATTTTCGTGCATTACTACCACAACACCCCGGACGGCCGGATCATGCTCGGCAAGGGCGGCAACACCTTCGCCTATGGCGGGCGGATGCTGCCGGTGTTCGATCAGCCGTCGCCTTATGCCGGATTGCTCGAGCGCAGTCTCGCGGATTTTTTCCCGGCGTTCGCCGAGGTCAAAATCGACGCGACGTGGAACGGCCCGTCGGATCGTTCGGTGACCGGTTTGCCGTTTTTCGGCCAGATGAGCTCGGCGGGCAACGTGTTTTACGGCTTCGGTTATTCCGGCAGCGGCGTCGGCCCGTGTCACATGGGCGGGCAGATTCTCGCCGCGCTGGTGCAGGGTCTGGATAATCCGTGGACCCGTTCGCCGCTGGTCAACGGGCCGCTGGGTTATTTCCCGCCGGAACCCATCCGCTACCTCGGCTCGTTGATGGTGCGCAACGCCATCCGCCGCAAGGAGCGCGCCGAAGATCACGGGCGCCGGCCTCGGCATCTGGACGTGCGCCTGGCCAGGTTCGCGGCGGCGGCGGGCAAGGCGGACAAAGGCTGAGGCGCCGATCAATGCTCGGCGCGGTGGCTCAGCCAGTCGAGCAACAGGCTGTCGCGCACGGGCTCTGATTCGCGCTCCGGCGGCTGGCGTGCGTGGCTGAGGCAAAGGATCGGTCGGTCCGGATCGCTGTCGAGGAAACTCACCCACACTTCACTGCCGGCGCGCGGTAATTGATCGACGGCGACGGGGCCGCTGAGCCGGCTCATGGCGATCGGCAGCCACAGGGCGTCGCTGGCGGATTTATCCTCAGCCGGCCACAGGCTTACAGCGAGGCAGCCGTTTTCGTCCACTTGCGCAGGTTGCCCAGGCGCACCCGCCACTTTTGCCAAGTGATAACCGGCAATATTCGGGCGAGCTTGTTTGAGTGGCGGACGGAAATCGGTCGACCAGGGCTGCGCAGTGAAGTCGTTGTGATAACGCTGAACGCTTGGCGCCGGATCAAGGATCGAAGGGTGCTGCCCGTGGTGGCGCACCGCGCTGATCAGCCATTGTTCGTTGAAATGATGAATCGGGTGGTCGGCCACAAGCAGCAGTCGTCCACTGAGCAAATCGCTGCAATCACTGCGCCCGTGAATGGAGCGCAACTGGCAGCGTTGGCGTTGCAGATGACGTCGGCTGCGTTGTTCGGCGTGCAGACGTTCCGGCGATCGCGCGGGCATCGGCAACTCGGTCGAGACCTCGTTGGCGGCTTCGGCATTGCCGGTTGGCTGACCGCGATTGCGCACCGCATGCAGCATCGGTACAGGCGCCGCGCGATGCTGTTGATAGAGCGCGCTGACGCAGGGCGACGGTGGTTGCTCATCAGCACTGAAAGGGATTTCGACCGGTTCCTGCGGCAGGCTCAGGCTGTCGTCAGCGAAGACCACGACGTGTCCGTCCGGCCCGTGTTCGAAGTGATAGTGGATGCCTTCTTCTTCGCATAGCCGCTGCACCAGTGCCAGATCGCTTTCTTCGTACTGAATGCAAAACGCCCTTGCCGGGTAGTGACCGACGCTCATTTCAATGCGGTAGCTGTGCGCTGGCAGGGCATGTTCTTCGAGCAGTTGTTGAATGATCTGCGGCACACTCAGGTGAGTAAACACGCGGCGCTTATGCGTTTGCGCCAGTTGTTGCAGATACGGCACCAGAATCAGTCGATAGCCGACCCGATGCGTCCCGCGATGTTCGCAGCTGGCGCTGGAAATGACGCCGTGGAATCCGTGCTGCTCACTGAGCCGCAAAAAGGCTGGCCTGTGCAGGAAGGATCCCGGGACGATGGCCGGGGCCAGTCCGAGCAGTTCGATGTCGAAACGGTAAGGCTGGTTCAGCGCTTCCTCGCCGCGAAAACGCACCACCGGCAGGCGCAATCCGCTGTCGGTCAGCGTAAGGGTGAAGGGACTTTCCTTGTCATTGAGCATTCGAGCAGGCCCTGTCAGGCGATACGGGGTTTCAAGGGTACGAAACCGTCGGGCTGAATGGTCATGTCAAAGGCGCTTTTCAGAATCCCCCTACATGCTTTGGTGAAGATGTCGATTCCGTCGGCTGTTTTTTTGGTCGATTGCCGACTTTAGGCCGTATAAACTTGCCGCCACGCGTCGGCCAATAGATGTCTCGGCGCCACAGATCAAGAGAGTGAGTAATGGGCGCACAGTGGAAGGTTAAACACAAAGAAGCGGCAGCCAACGCCAAAGGGAAGATCTTCGGCAAACTGGTGAAGGAAATCACCATTGCTGCGCGCAACGGTGCCGATACCGCCACCAACGCACACCTGCGTCTGGTGGTCGAACAGGCGAAAAAAGCCTCGATGCCAAAAGAAACCCTCGATCGCGCGATCAAGAAAGGCGCCGGTCTGCTGGGTGAAACCGTGCAATACCATCGCGTGACCTACGAAGGCTTCGCGCCGCATCAGGTGCCGCTGATCGTCGAATGCGTCACCGACAACATCAACCGCACCGTCGCGGAAATTCGTGTGGCGTTCCGCAAGGGCCAGTTGGGCGCTTCGGGTTCGGTGGCGTGGATGTTCAACCACGTCGGCATGATCGAAGCCTCGCCGGACAGCCCGGAAGCCGATCCGGAAATGGCTGCGATCGAAGCCGGTGCCCAGGATTTCGAGCCGGGCGAAGAGGGCGCGACGCTGTTCCTCACCGACCCGACCGACCTCGACGCTGTGCAGAAAGCCCTGCCGGAACAAGGCTTCACCGTGCTCTCGGCCAAGCTCGGCTACCAGCCGAAGAACCCGGTCAGCGGCTTGAGCGACGAGCAGATGGCTGAAGTCGAAGCGTTCCTCGAAGGCCTCGACAACCATGATGACGTGCAGGACATGTTTGTTGGTCTGGCTGGCTGATCTGTCGCGCCAGGAATGACCTCTTCGCGAGCAGGCTGGCTCCCACATTTGCAATGCATTCCAATGTGGGAGCGAGCCTGCTGGCGAATGACCGCGCAGCGGTCACAGATTCTCCAGCATCTCGATGACTTCACTGAACCCCGGCCGCCCCAGCACATCCGCCTGACAGCAACGTCGTTCCAGCGCCTCCAGGTGCGCGCGCCGCTCCGTACTCAATCCTGAGTCGACACGCTCCAGCAATTCCCCCAACAACACACCGAACGCACGTACTTCCAGGCGCTGCAATGCGCGCGTCTGCACATCATCGCCGGTGGCATGAAACGACGCCGCGCCGAAATCCCCGAGCAGACAATCGCCGCGATCGTTCAACAGAATGTTGTGGCCATACAGATCGCCGTGGGTAATGCCTTGGCGGTGCAGGTGCTCGGCCGCTGAGGCGATGCCTTTGGCGACGCGCAGGGCAACCTCCGCCGTGAACCGGCAATCCTCGGCATAAACATCCCGCGAGCACGAGGCCAGGCTCGGCAAGCCGGCGAGATTGCCGAAGCTCGGATCAATCAGTTGCATCACCAGCCCCTGCTGTTGATCGGGGTGGCCGCTGATGCGGCCCTCGACGCGGATCAGGTTGGGGTGCAAACCGGCGGTGATGCAGGCGTTCATCTCATGCAATGGCGAGCCGTCGCTGGTCATCTCGCCTTTGTACAGCTTCACCGCAACCGCTTGCGCCGTGCCATCGTCACGCTGCCAGACCGCCCGGGAAATCACCCCGGAAGCGCCTTCGCCCAGTTGCTGCTCCAGACGTAGCGCCGACCAGTCGATCAGCGGCGTGGCCTCAAGGGCAGCGGCATCGGCTTCGGTCTCCAGCGGATTGCCGGCGTAGGCCAGCCAGGTCAGGCTCGGCAAGGTCAGCAGCCATTGCGGCAGCTCGTTGAGCTGGTTGGCGGCGATGCGCAGCAATTCCAGCCGATGGCAGTGACGCAGGGAGTCTGGCAGCGATTGCAGGCGATTGCCGGCGAGCATGAGCTTCTGCAAAGCGGGGCGTTCACCGAGTTCGCTGGGCAGGCTTTCGATGCGGTTATCGGTGAGGATCAGCCAGCGCAGCTGCGGCGGCAGGGCGGCACCGGGCACATTGACGATACGGTTGGCCTTGAAGCCGACCATGGTCAGCGCGGTGCACTGGCCGAGGCAGGCTGGCAGTTCGCTGAACTGGTTGTCGGAGCAGAACAGCACGCGCAGGCGGGTCAGGCGATGCAGGTCAGCGGGCAGGCTGGATAACGCGTTGCCGCTGAGGTTGAGCACTTCCAGCGTCTCGGCCAGTTGGAAAATTTCGTTGGGGAATTCGGTCAGCCCGCAGGACAGGTCGAGGCGGGTAACGCCTGACAGCTCGCCGGCGCGCAGTTGAGCAAGGGTGTGCATGTCTGGTTTCGCTATTGATCGGTGGAGCGACGCGGGGGCGCTGGAATGGGCGACATGATAGCGGTAAAGCGGATGCTGAACGGATTTTGAGTTGTCCCGGGACCTGGTGGGAGCGAGCCTGCTCGCTCCCACAGGGCTCGCTCTCACAGGGTGGGGTGTCAGTTGGGAGCGTGGATTTCCTTCAATTGCCCCAACCGGCTGCGCGTGCGCGCCAAGTCAATGGCGTGACCTTCCAGGCTCTGACCCAGCGGCAACTGGCCGAGCAGGGTCAGGTGTTTGTCCTGATCGTAGAGCACGTCGATCAGATTGATGAAGCGCTGTTGCACGGCGATCGGACACTCGCCGAGCTGCGGCAGGTCATCGATGATCCACTGGTCGAAACGCTGGCACAGTTGCAGATAATCCATCACTGCCGTTGGCTGTTCACACAGATCGTTGAAGGTGAACGCGACTCGCCGGCCTTGGCAAAAACGGGCCTGAAGCTGGCGCTTGCCAACCTCGAGGGCAAGGGCAGGCGCGTCGGCTGGTGGCAGGTCCAGAGCCTGGCGCTGGGCTGTTGAAGCCGGCCAGACGTAATGCCCTTGGGTAAACACTTGATGCGTGTGTTGGCGGTTGAGTGTGCGGTAGTCGTGGTCGCCGCCGACTTCCATCACCTGCATGCGCGTGTTGATCAGCTCGATCACCGGTTTGAAGCGTGCGTGATACAGCGGATTGGGCAGCAGGCCTTCCGGCGCGTAGTTGGAGGTTACCAGCAGCATGATCCGCCGTTTGAACAGTGCCTTGAACAAACGCGTGATCAGCATCGCGTCGCCGATGTCGTGCACATGAAATTCGTCGAAACACAGCACCTGGCAATCTTCCAGCAACTCATCCAGGGTGATTTCCAGCGCGTCTTCCTGCAGGCGGTGACGGAACATGCCGTCGTGCAGCCGGGCAAAAAACTGATGGAAATGCAGGCGACGTTTGCGCGTGATCGGCAGCGCCTGGAAGAACCCCTCGAGCAACCAGCTCTTGCCGCGCCCGACGGCTCCGTACAGGTACAGACTCGGCGGTGTGTGGCCGCTGTCGCCCAGCAGTACGCTGGCCTGCTGCGCCATGCAGTCGATGACGTGCTGCTGACTGCGGCTAAGGGTGTAGCCCTGGCTTTTGGCTTTGTCGCGGAAATAATCGCGGATGGTCGCGGCATGAGCATCGTGCCCGGCGCTGACGGGCAGGCTTTTGCCGAACAGGCGGCGCAACAACGGCCAGCGTTGGCTCAGTCGTGATCGTTTCGGCGTTCGGGCGGGCACGCGGGGCAGGCTCCTGGTTGATTGGGCCGACTCCACCGGAGCTCGGCGCTAAAGTTTAACCAGACCTCGGACATAGGCTCCATGAAATATGCATGATTCCCCTGTAGGAGCTGACGAGTGCAACGAGGCTGCGATCTTTTGATCTGGGTTGCCGCCAACAGATCGCAGCCTCGTTGCACTCGTCAGCTCCTACAAGGGGCGGATTTCAGAACGGCGGCGATTGCTTGAGCAACTCTGCTGCCGGCGAGTCGGTCGGGCTGACCACCGCATAGTTGTAGCCCGGCCCTGACCAGTAATCGGCCTGCAGATCGCCATCGCTGCGCGAACCGCGCGGCAGCAGGGTGTTTTTCGGCCCCGGTGGACGCAGGTAGAAACTGACCTTGTGACCGCTGCCATCCTCATACATCACCATCGCCGCCGCGCCTTCATCGGTGCTGAGCAAACGCCCGCTGACCGGCTCGAATCCGGCAGCTTTCAAGTCCGGCAAGCGCCCGGCACCACTGAAGTAGCGGTCGAGCCAGCGCTGCATGTCGCCGTCGCTGTCGACCTTGTAATCGGCGGGCAGTACGCCTTGCTGGGCGATCAGGCGATAGGCTTGCAACGCGTCAGTCATCGGCAATTGCGCAGGGCGCGCCAAGGTCATTTCCCGTGCCTGCCAGCCACTGAAACCACCAATGCTCACGGCAATCAGCAGCACCGCCGCGCTGGCCAGGTGCCGACGGGACTGCTGGCGGCGGCGCTGGCGAATCATCATCGGGTCAAGCGCCGGATTGGCCGGTTGCTGCAACGCGCCACTCAGCGCTGCGCGCAGCTGCTGGGCGTCGCGTTGCCAGGCGCGCACCTGTGCCGCTTCTTCAGGGTGACTGGCCAGCCAGGTCTCGAGCACGCGCCGATCGGCGTCGCTGAGCTGGTGGTCGACATAGGCGTGCAAATCACGTTCGCTGGGAGGCAGGCTGATCATTTGAGTATCCGCAAGGAAGGGCTGCTGATTTCGCCGTCGCTGAGTTGGCGCAAGGCCTGGCGGGCGCGGGACAGGCGCGACATCACGGTGCCGATCGGGGCGCCGAGGATCTCGGCGACCTCTTTATAGGACAGGCCTTCCACCGAGACCATCAGCAGCAAAGCGCGCTGTTCGGTGGGCAGGCGTTCGAAGGCTTGCAGGGTCGATTGGGCAATCACGGTGCGTTCCACAGACGGCTCGGCATCGTCGCGACCGGTGAAAAATTCCAGCATCCGCGCATAGCGCCGCGAGCGACGGTGCGCATCGAGAAATTGCCGATAGAGGATTGCAAACAGCCAGGCGCGCAAGTCGCCGTCAGCGCGTTTTTCGCCCCACGCCGAGAGTGCCCGCTCGAGGCTGGCCTGGACCAGATCGTCAGCGCTGCTGCTGTTGCGCGTCAACGACACGGCGAAGCGGCGCAATCTGGGAATGATTTCTCTCAACTGTTCGTCGAATTCGCTCATGAATGTCTGCTGGTCGCTACGCTGTGGACTAGGAAGACGCCCGTCAGCGCAGGTTATTCCCCGTGCGCAAAAATAAATACCGCGCCGTGGAATAAACCCGGACGGGGTGCGTCTTGCTGACTCTTTCCACTTGTGGCCGATGGCCTGGAGATATTCATGGTTGATCGCTCGTCCCCAAACGCTGCACCGCCCGGCAGGCCGCCGCGCGAGCCACTGAGCGCCGCGAGCCTGGTTTTACGTCTGGGCGGCATTGCCGTGATTGTCGCTGCCGTGGCCGGGGCGGTTGCCTACGTGCATGGCAATCTTGACCCGCAACGATTGACGCCAAAAGCGTTGGTCGATGTGCTGGAAAAGAACAACGGCGTGCATCCCGGCTTTCGTCGCAATCACGCCAAGGGTGTCTGCGTGATAGGCCATTTCGAAAGCAGCGGCGAGGCGCGCGCGTTCTCCACGGCACAGGTGTTCAACCTGCCGCAGACACCGGTGGTGGGGCGTTTCGCCTTGCCGGCCGGCAATCCCTACGCGCCGGACAGCGCCGTACCGATCCGCAGCCTGGCGCTGCGCTTCACCCAGGCGAACGGTCAGCAATGGCGCACCGGGATGAACAGCATGCCGGTGTTTCCGGTGGGCACGCCCGAAGCGTTCTACCAATTGCAGCAGGCGCAGTCGCCGGATCCAGCCACCGGCAAGCCAGACCCGACGAAGGTGCCGGCGTTTTTTGCCGCACATCCGGAAGCCGTGCCGTTTCTGACGTGGGTGAAGACCGCCAAGCCTTCGGCCAGCTACGCCACCGAAACCTATAACAGCATCAATGCGTTCTATCTGGTCGATGGCAACGGTAAAAAACAGGCCGTACGCTGGAGCATGACGCCGCTGGCGCAGGACGCGGCGGGTGCCACGGCTCCTGAAGGCGCGGACTTTCTCGAGAAGGATCTGGTGCAACGCCTGGCCGCCGCACCCTTGCGCTTTCAGTTGAACATCACCCTGGCCAACGCCGGTGACCCGGTGAACGATGCCAGCAAGACCTGGCCCGCAGATCGCAAAGTGTTGAACGCCGGAACCCTGGTGCTGGTGAAGCCCCAGCCGCAACTCAGTGGCGAGTGCCGTGACATCAACTACGACCCGCTGGTGCTGCCGGCCGGGATTCAAGGATCGGAAGATCCACTGCTGGCCGCGCGTTCTGCCGGCTATGCCGATTCCTACCTGCGTCGCACCAGCGAAGTCAGCCAGTTGCCCGCCGCCAAACAGGAGGCTCGTCCATGAACAAGCAACCGACGCATTTCGTTTTGCTGGCGCGCCTGCTGCACTGGCTGATGGCGCTGATGATCATCGCCATGCTGTTTATCGGCGCGGGCATGGTCACTTCGGTGTCGTCTCGCCATGAATGGCTGATTCATCTGCACAAGCCGCTGGGCATCGCGATTCTGGCGCTGGTGATCGTGCGCCTGCTGGTGCGCTTCACCACGCGCCAACCGCCGCTGCCGGATGATCTGCCGGGCTGGCAGGTGCTCGCAGCCAAGGCTTCCCACGTCTTGTTGTATGCGTTGATGCTGGTGCTGCCGTTGCTCGGCTGGGCGATGATCAGTGCCTCGGGCGAGCCGGTGATGCTCTCGGCGTCGCTGCATCTGCCGCCAATTGTGCCGGCCGACGCGCAACTGTTTGCGTTGCTGCGCAAGTCCCATGGCTATTTGGCGTATCTGCTGTTTCTGACAGTGCTGCTGCACCTGGCGGCGGCGCTGTTCCATGGCTGGGTGCGTCGTGACGAAGTGCTCGACAGCATGTTGCGCGGGCGCGATCGCGGCTGACCCTATAACGCAAAAGATCGCAGGCCGGCTGCGATCTTTTGTTGTTGCAGGGAAGGGGATCAGCGCAGGGTGTCGACCATGTCGGCGAAGGTGGTCAGCACATCCTTGCCCAATTGCTTGGAACGTTTGCCCGACCAGCCGGTGATCTTGTCCGGGTGGTCGTCGTGGTCCTTGAACGGCATCTCCAGGGTCAGCGACAGGCAGTCGTATTTCTGTCCGACGCTGTTGCAGGCCAGGGTCATGTTGGCCTGTCCCGGTTCGTCGCGGGTGTAGCCATAGGTGGTCTGGAAGTCTTTGGTGGTGTGCTTCAAGTGGCTGCGGAAATGCTCTTCAAGCTTTTCGATGCGCGGCGTAAAACCAGGATTGCCTTCACAGCCGGCGGTGAAAACGTGAGGTATGGTTTCGTCGCCGTGTACGTCGATAAACGCATCGACGCCATACTTTTGCATCTGCTGCTGAACGAATAGCACTTCCGGGCTGATGTCCTGGCTGGCGTTCTGCCAGGCCCGGTTCAAGTCCTGCCCCATGGCATTGGTGCGCAGGTGGCCGTGGAACGCGCCGTCCGGGTTCATGTTCGGCACCAGATACAGATCGGCGCTGGCCAGCAGTTTGTTCAATACCGGATCGTCCTGTCGTTCCAGACGCTCGATCACACCTTCCATGAACCATTCAGCCATGTGCTCGCCCGGATGTTGCTGGGCGATGATCCAGATTTTGCGCTGGCCTTCGGCACCGGTGCCTTTGCGCAGCAGCTGAATGTCGCGGCCCTCGACACTTTTGCCGGTCGCCAGCAATTCGGTGCCAGCCTTGCTTAGCGCTTGCTCGATCAACCAGTCGTGGCGGCCGCGGCTGTAGGGTTCGAAGTAGGCGAACCAGGCGTGGGTCTGTTCCGCTTCGAGGCAGAAGCGCAGGCTGTCGCCTTCGAAGCTGGTGGGGATGCGGAACCAGTTGACGTGATCATACGACGCCACCGCTTGATAGCCCGGCCAGCCTTTGCTGTAGGTCGATTGGCTGGCGTTGACCAGGCGAAACCAGTGTTCCTGGTGCACATGCAGGCCGCTGGCCTTGAAGTGGAACCACTGAAAATGAGCGCTGCGGGTGTCCGGGCGGATGGCCAGGACGGGACTGAGCGGGTTGCTGATATCGATGACTTGGATATTGCCGCTGTCGAAATTGGCGCTGATGTCGAACGAAGATTTGGCCACGGTCATGGTCGGTTCCTGATCAGGATTTTTATGACCGGTACTTTACACGCAGGCAGGGCTGAAACCGAGGGGAATCGCGGGTGTAGCGGGGGGCGTCTTCCGTGACGCGCCAGCAGCTTAGAGGCTATGCGATTGATTCTCAAGTGCTGATTGCCATTAGTTTCGCCCAATGTGGCTGGGCTCGGCTTGCCAATCAATATTCTTTTGATATTATCCGCGCCATCGAATTTGCAGCACCCAAAGACTTCATTAGCCTGAAGACACAAGCCCGAAAAACGGGCAAAAAAAGACCCGGCAAAAAGCCGGGTCAAAAACCGTGATTAGCCTGATGAGGAGATAGTCCAGAAGACCGACCTAAGGTCTCTGGTCCATCGACTGATCTCGCGACCAGCTGCTTGCAATAATAATCATTATCATTTGCAAGTCAAATGTTTTTATCTGCGCGATGGGAAAATTCTTTCCTGTCCGCCCGTACCTTGTCCGCCGTGACTTCATCGTTGTCGATCGAATGGTCGACCATCGCCCGCGCCATATCCACCATGTGCACCACCGAAAAGGCCAGATCGCGACTGGTGCCTTGCAGGTTTTCTGCGGCCTTGAACGCGGTGGCGGCTGCACATCGCAACAAGTCCGAGGCATGCACCAGCGCTTCTTCGCCGCTGAGATGGTTTTTGACATTGAAAAAACGTTCGTCCGTCTCGGATTTCGAAACAGCCGGTTTCAAGTAGTAGTCCAGCGCGCGCTGTGCGGCGGCATTGCCTTGAGGGGAGGTGAAGCTGGTGTCGATTTGCAGATCGGGCAGGTCTTTGCTGCTGATGTTCATCATGAAACGTCACTCCATGTTCGATTGAAAGTCCGTTCCTCTAGGATAGTACCGCCTGTATTTGTGACTAGGATTTAAATACTACAATATGTGTTTTGCCGGTCGAAGACGTCCGCGTAAGGTGCGGCACATGGATAAATGGATTGAGTTGGTCAAGGCCAAGATGAGTGAACTCAAAGTCACTCAAACAGAGCTCGGAGAGCGCGTCGGCATGTCCCAGGGCGGGATCGGTCATTGGCTGAACAAGCGTCGCGAACCCGGTGTTACCGAAATGAACCGCGTGCTCAAGGCGCTGGGAATGGACTTCCTTGAAGTCGTTCTGGTGATTCGCGAACCGCAGCCGACGCCGGAAGACGAGATGCCGCTGGCGCAGAAGTACAACCCGTACTTCCGTTATCCGGTTTGCGATTGGCGTGCACCGTGCGAAGTGCGTGACACTGCGGCGAGCTATCCCGGAGCATCAGCGAAGCAGCGCTTCGAACTGACGGATTACCACGCTCGCGGCGGTGCGGCGTTCTGGCTGACGGTGACGGGGGATTCGATGACCGCGCCGAGCGGCCAGAGCGTTGCCGAGGGCATGCTGATTCTGGTCGATCCGGAGTTGGAGGCAGTGCCTGGCAAACTGGTGATCGCCCAGTGGCCGGACAGCGAAGAAGCGATTTTCCGCAAGCTCGACGAACAGGCCGGCCAGCGTTACCTGGTGCCGCTCAATCCGACCTGGCCGAAAACCCTGCTCACCGATGAATGCCGGATCATCGGCGTAGTGGTTCAGGCAACGGCGCGTTACTGAACGGATCGATTCTCGCGCAAGGCCAGGATCGATCCTTTTATTTCATCCCTCTTCCAGTTCAACCAAAGCGCTGCCTTCACTGACCATATCGCCTTCCCGGCAATACAGCGCTTTGATCACACCGGCCTGCGGCGCACGGATGCTGTGTTCCATCTTCATGGCTTCAAGCACTACCAGTTGCGCCCCGGCCTCAACCGACTGTCCCGTTTCGACCAACACACGCACGATGCTGCCGTTCATTGGCGCGGTCAGACCGCCCTGATGGCTGTGGCTGGCCTCGACGGCGCTGATCGGATCGAACGCTTCGATGCGCCGCAACTCGCCGTCCCATTCCAGATACAACACGCCAGCCTGACGAATCGCCCGTAACGTGCGGCGCACGCCGTCATGCTCGACGACCAGCGCTTCGCCCAGCAGTGTCGCAGAGGCCGCAGAGCCCAAAGTCAGCGCGCGATCCTGTCCCTCGCAACTCAAATGCAAGGTGATTTGCGCCGGCAAACCTGCGCGCAAACCACTACCGCAAGACCAGGGCGAGGCGGGATCATCCGCCCGAGCACGCTGCGGCAGACTCTGCGCAAACGCCTGCGCCGCCGCCTGCCAGAACTCATCGCTCAACGTGCCTGGTGCTGGCAGCAATTGCTCCTGATAGCGCGGAATGAACCCGGTATCCAGCTCTGCCGCCGCAAACGCCGGATGCGCGATGATCCGGCGCAGGAAATTGATGTTGGTCTTCAGCCCGCCAATCGCAAACTCGTCGAGCATGCTCAACAGACGCAAGCGCGCCTGCTCGCGATCTTCACCCCAAGCAATCAGCTTGCCGAGCATCGGGTCGTAGAAGGGCGATATCTCGTCACCTTCCTCAACGCCGCTGTCCACCCGCCGCCCCGCGCCCTGTGCCGATTCGCGATACAAGTCCAGCCGCCCGGTGGCCGGCAGGAAATCATTCGCCGGATCCTCGGCATACAAACGCACTTCGATCGCATGACCATTGAGCGGCACCTGCGCCTGAGTGATCGGCAGCGTTTCCCCACGGGCGACGCGAATCTGCCAGGCGACCAGATCCAGTCCGGTGATTGCTTCGGTCACCGGGTGCTCGACCTGCAGCCGCGTGTTCATCTCCATAAAGAAAAACTCGCCGCGCGCATCCAGCAAAAACTCCACGGTGCCGGCGCCGACATAACCGATCGCCTGCGCCGAACGCACGGCCGCTTCGCCCATTGCTCGGCGCAACTCGGGCGACAGGCCCGGCGCCGGGGCTTCTTCGACGACTTTCTGGTGACGGCGCTGGATCGAGCAGTCGCGCTCGTTGAGATACAGGCAGTTGCCGTGCTGATCGGCGAACACCTGAATCTCCACGTGACGTGGCTTGAGCAAATACTTTTCCACCAGCATCCGCGAGTCGCCAAACGACGATTGCGCTTCGCGCTGCGCCGAGGCGAGGGCTTCAGCCAGTTGGCTGACATCCTCAACCACCTTCATACCCTTGCCGCCACCACCGGCGGTGGCCTTGAGCAGCACCGGATAACCAATGCGTTCGCAAGCTTCGCGGAAGGTGTCGAGGTCCTGCGCTTCGCCGTGATAGCCCGGCACCAAAGGCACACCGGCCTTTTCCATCAGCGCCTTGGCGGCGGATTTGCTGCCCATCGCGTCGATGGCCGAGGCGGGCGGGCCGAGGAAGATCAGCCCGGCGGCTTCGATGGCGCGGGCGAATCCAGCGTTTTCCGAGAGAAAGCCATAGCCGGGATGAATCGCCTGGGCACCGCTGGCCTTGGCGGCGGCGATCAATTTATCGATTTGCAGATAACTCTCGGCAGCCTTGCTGCCGCCCAGATCCACGCGGATATCGGCTTCACGGCTGTGCCGCGCATCGCGGTCGGTGGTGCTGTGCACAGCGACGGTAGTCAGGCCCAGGGCCTTGGCGGTGCGCATCACTCGGCAGGCGATTTCGCCGCGGTTGGCCACCAATAGGGTGGTAATCACAGGTGCGCTCATCAACGCGACTCCTTGGTGGATGCGGCTTGCCAGCTCGGCGGGCGCTTTTGCAGGAAGGCGCGCAAGCCTTCCTGGCCTTCAGGGCTGACGCGAATCCGCGCGATGGCATTTTCGGTGTAGCGGCGCAGGGCCGGGGTCAGCGCGCCGTTGCCGACTTCGCGCAGCAAGTCCTTGCTGGCGCGCATGGCCGCGGGGCTGTTGAGCAGCAGGTTGTCGATCCACTGTTCGACCTGTTGCTCCAGTTCAGCCGCAGGATAGCTTTCGGCGAGCAAGCCGATCTCCCGCGCCCGCTGCCCGCTGAAGCGCTCGGCAGTCAGCGCATAGCGCCGCGCCGCACGCTCACCGATCGCCTGCACCACGAACGGGCTGATCACGGCCGGTGCCAGGCCGATGCGTACTTCCGACAGGCAGAACTGCGCGTCATCGGCGCCGATCGCCATGTCACAGCAACTGATCAAGCCCAGCGCGCCACCAAACGCCGCGCCCTGAACCACAGCCAGAGTGGGGATTTTCAGCTTGGCGAGGTTGTACATCAGCTCGGCCAGTTCGCGGGCATCGTCAAGATTGGTGTGGTAATCGAGTTCCGCCGATTGCTGCATCCAGGCCAGGTCGGCACCGGCACTGAAATGCTTGCCACGCCCGCGCAGCAGCAGGAAACGCAGGTTCGAATCGCTGGCGACCTTGTCGAGGGCGAGGATCAGTTCGCGGATCATCTCGGCGTTGAACGCGTTGTTTTTCTCCGCGCGATTTAGCCACAGCGTCGCGAAACCGCGTGGGTCGTTTTGCAGTTCGAGGGTATTGAAGTCGCTCATATTCATCCGTCTCCACGGTTCTTGTGGGAGCGAGCCTACTCGCGAAAGCGGGGTATCAGTCGATCTATCCGCTGCCTGACAGAGCGCATTCGCGAGCAGGCTCGCTCCCACAAAAAAACATCACATCCGGAACACGCCGAAGCGGCTCGGTTCGATTGGCGCGTTCAGCGACGCGGACAAGGCCAGGGCCAGTACATCGCGGGTCTGCGCCGGGTCGATGACGCCGTCATCCCACAGCCTTGCGCTGGAATAATAGGGGTGACCCTGTTCTTCGTACTGATCAAGAATCGGCTGCTTGATCTCGGTCTCCTGCTCGGCGCTGAACGCCTGACCGCTGCGTTCGGCTTGTTCGCGTTTGACCTGCACCAGGACGCCGGCGGCCTGTTCGGCGCCCATCACGCCAATCCGCGCGTTCGGCCACATCCACAGAAAACGCGGATCGTAAGCGCGCCCGCACATACCGTAGTTGCCGGCACCGAAGCTGCCGCCGATGATCACGGTGAATTTCGGCACCTTGGCGCAGGCCACCGCGGTCACCAGTTTCGCGCCGTGCTTGGCGATGCCGCCGGCCTCGTATTTCTGGCCGACCATGAAACCGGTGATGTTCTGCAGAAACAGCAGCGGGATGCCGCGCTGGCAGGCCAGTTCGATGAAGTGCGCGCCTTTCTGCGCAGCTTCGGCGAAGAGGATGCCGTTGTTCGCCAGAATCGCGATCGGATAGCCGTGCAAGTGAGCGAAACCGCAGACCAGCGTGGTGCCGAAGAGGGCTTTGAACTCATCGAACACTGAGCCGTCGACCAGCCGCGCAATCACTTCGCGCACATCGAATGGCTGCTTGGCGTCAGCCGGAACCACGCCGTACAACTCGTCGCTGGCGTACAGCGGCGCGATCGGTGTGCGTTGCTGCACCTCGCCGAGCTTGCGCCAGTTGAGGTTGGCGACGCTGCGGCGGGCGAGGGCGAGGGCGTGTTCGTCGTTCTCGGCGTAATGGTCGGCCACGCCGGAGGTCTTGCAGTGCACATCGGCGCCGCCGAGGTCTTCGGCGCTGACCACTTCGCCGGTCGCGGCTTTTACCAGCGGCGGGCCGGCGAGGAAAATCGTCGCCTGGTTGCGCACCATGATCGCCTCGTCCGCCATCGCCGGCACATACGCGCCGCCAGCGGTGCACGAACCCATCACCACGGCGATCTGCGGGATGCCCATGGCGCTCATGTTGGCCTGATTGAAGAATATCCGCCCGAAATGCTCGCGATCCGGAAACACTTCGTCCTGACGCGGCAGGTTGGCGCCGCCCGAGTCCACCAGATAAATGCACGGCAGGCGATTCTGCTGGGCGATGGTCTGCGCACGCAGGTGCTTCTTCACGGTGAGCGGGTAATACGAGCCACCTTTCACCGTCGCATCGTTGGCGACGATCATGCACTCCACGCATTCGACGCGGCCGATGCCGGCGATCACCCCGGCAGCCGGCACGTCTTCGCCATACACGGCGTGAGCCGCCAGTTGGCTGATTTCGAGAAACGGCGAGCCCGGATCGAGCAAGCGATTGATGCGCTCGCGCGGCAGCAATTTACCCCGCGAGGTGTGGCGTTCCTGAGCTTTGACACCGCCACCCTGCGCGACTTGAGCGAGCAAGGTGTGCAGCGCGTCGACCTGTTTGAGCATCGCCGCACTGTTGGCGGCGAACTGCGCCGAGCGCGGGTTGAGCTGAGTGTGCAGAATCATGGGGCTTACTCCGTAAGCAGCTTCTAGCTACAAGCGGCAAGCTGCAAGTTGGGGCAAGAGCGTGGTTCTCTTGCAGCTTGTCGCTTGCGGCTTGCAGCTGACGAAATTCATTTCGTCTCGTTGAACAGTTCGCGGCCGATCAGCATGCGGCGGATCTCGCTGGTGCCTGCGCCGATTTCGTAGAGCTTGGCGTCGCGCAGCAGGCGGCCGGCGGGGAATTCGTTGATGTAGCCGTTACCGCCGAGAATCTGGATCGCGTCGAGGGCCATTTGCGTGGCGCGTTCGGCGGTGTAGAGGATCACCCCGGCAGCGTCCTTGCGCGTGGTTTCGCCGCGCTCGCAGGCCTGGGCCACCGCGTACAGATAGGCGCGGCTGGCATTGAGCTGGGTGTACATGTCGGCAACTTTGCCCTGGATCAGCTGGAATTCGCCGATGCTCTGGCCGAACTGCTTGCGGTCGTGGATGTACGGCACGATCAGGTCCATGCACGACTGCATGATCCCGGTCGGGCCACCGGAAAGCACCACGCGTTCGTAATCGAGGCCGCTCATCAGCACTTTCACGCCACCGTTGAGCACGCCGAGGATGTTTTCCTCCGGTACTTCGACGTCATCGAAAAACAGCTCGCAGGTGTTGGAGCCACGCATGCCAAGCTTGTCGAACTTGTTGCTGCGGCTGAAGCCTTTCCAGTCACGCTCGACGATGAATGCAGTAATGCCGTGCGGGCCTTTTTCCAGATCGGTCTTGGCGTAGATCACGTACGTATTGGCGTCAGGGCCGTTGGTGATCCAGGTTTTGCTGCCGTTGAGTACGAAGTGATCGCCGCGTTTGTCGGCGCGCAGCTTCATCGAGACCACATCGGAGCCGGCGTTGGGCTCGCTCATCGCCAGGGCGCCGACGTGCTCGCCGCTGATCAGCTTCGGCAGGTATTTGGTTTTCTGTTCGTGGTTGCCGTTGCGGTTGATCTGGTTGACGCAAAGGTTGGAGTGCGCGCCATAGGACAACGCCACCGACGCCGAGCCACGGCTGATTTCTTCCATCGCCACCACATGCGCGAGGTAACCCAGACCTGCGCCGCCGTACTCCTCCGGCACGGTGATGCCGAGCAGGCCCATGTCACCGAATTTGCGCCACATGTCGGCGGGGAACAGGTTGTCGTGGTCGATCTGCGCGGCACGCGGGGCGATCTGATCGGCGACGAAGGACTGCACCTGATCGCGCAGCATGTCGATGGTTTCACCGAGGGCGAAATTCAGGGATGGATAGCTCATGAGGCACCTTTTGGCTTTTTTATCGGGTGGAGCGCACGACGAATCGGCGTTCAGCTTTACGTTAACGTAAAGCTTCCACAGTTCGACTGTCAATCGGCTTTACGTAAGCGTCAACTTGGGCGAGAGTAAGGACAGTTCAGGATCAGATATCGGTTTGTTTCTGGTGGGAGCGAGCCTGCTCGCGAAAGCGCTGTATCAGTCGCCCTCAAGGCTGAATGACGCAGCGTATTCGCGAGCAGGCTCGCTCCCACAGGGATTCAAAACCGGGAAAACCCACTAATAAAGACAATAGGGGTCGTCATGGATCTACCCAGTGCAAACCCGCAGCGCAGCTACACCCGTGGCTCTCAGGACAAAGCCCTGCTGGCGATGACCATCGGTCAGCGCTTCGATCAGACTGTCGCGCAATACCCGGACGGCGAGGCTTTGGTGGTGCGCCATCAACAGTTGCGTTACTCCTGGCGGCAACTGGCCGACGCGGTGGATGAGCAGGCCAGGGCCTTGTTCGCACTGGGCTTGCAGACCGGTGATCGCCTCGGCATCTGGGCGCCGAATTGCGCGCAGTGGTGCATCACCCAGTTCGCCACGGCGAAGATCGGCGTGATCCTGGTCAACATCAATCCTGCCTACCGCAGCTCCGAACTCGAGTACGTGCTCAAGCAATCCGGCTGCCAGTGGCTGGTCTGTGCCGGAGCGTTCAAAACCTCGAATTACCACGAAATGCTCCAGAGCCTGGCGCCAGAATTGGCCGAGCACGCCATCGGTCAGCTGCGTAGCGAACGCCTGCCGGAGTTGCGCGGCGTGATCAGCCTCGATGCCAATCCGCCGCCGGGTTTTCTGCCGTGGTCGCAGCTCAGCGATCTGGCCGTCAGCGTCTCGCCCGATCAATTGCGCGAACGCAGCGCCAGTCTGCATTTCGATCAACCGGTGAACATCCAGTACACCTCCGGCACTACCGGTTTCCCCAAAGGCGCGACCCTCAGTCACTACAACATTCTCAACAACGGCTACATGGTCGGCGAAAGCCTCGGCCTGACGACTGCCGATCGTCTGGTGATTCCGGTGCCGCTGTATCACTGCTTCGGCATGGTCATGGGCAACCTCGGTTGCGTCACCCACGCCAGCACGATGATTTACCCCAATGACGCTTTCGATCCGGCGCTGACCCTGCAAGCGGTGGCCGAAGAAAAAGCCACGGCGCTGTACGGTGTGCCGACCATGTTTATCGCCATGCTCGATCAGCCGCAGCGGCAGACCTTCGACCTGTCGAGCCTGCGCACCGGGATCATGGCCGGCGCGACCTGTCCGATCGAGGTCATGCGCCGGGTCATCAACGAAATGCACATGAGCGAAGTGCAGATCGCCTACGGCATGACCGAAACCAGTCCGGTGTCGCTGCAGACCGGGCCAGCGGATGAGCTGGAGTTGCGTGTCACCACGGTCGGCCGCACCCAGCCGCAACTGGAAAGCAAGATCATCGACACCGCCGGCAACCTTGTGCCGCGCGGCACCATTGGCGAATTGTGCACGCGCGGTTACAGCGTGATGCTCGGCTACTGGAACAACCCGCAGGCTACTGCCGAAGCCATCGATGAGGCGGGGTGGATGCACACCGGCGACCTGGCGAGCATGAACGAGGAGGGTTACGTCAACATCGCCGGGCGTAACAAGGACATGATCATTCGTGGCGGGGAGAACGTTTATCCCCGTGAGCTGGAGGAATTCTTCTTCACCCATCCGGCGGTGGCGGACGTGCAGGTGATCGGCATTCCGTGCTCGCGCTATGGTGAGGAAATCGTCGCCTGGATCAAATTCCACCCCGGCCATAGCGCCTCGGAGCTGGAGCTGCAAGCCTGGTGCAAGGAACGCATCGCCCATTTCAAGACACCGCGTTACTTCAGATTCGTCGACGCGTTTCCGATGACGGTGACGGGCAAGATCCAGAAATTCAGGATGCGTGAGATCAGTATCGAGGAGCTGAAAATAACCGAGCGGTAACCTAAACCCTGTGGGAGCTGGCTTGCCAGCGATGGCGTCAGGTCAGCCAGCATCAATGTTGAATGTTCTACCGCAATCGCTGGCAAGCCAGCTCCCACAGGGATCGGGGGATTCAGGAATTGCAGAAAGCACAAAGGGGAGCCGAAGCTCCCCTTTAATTTGTCGTTGCGTGCTCTTTTTATTATTGAGGGTCGGTCTGTTGTTGTTTTTGGCAACCGTGGCCCTGTACAGCTTTTTGGCGACCCCCATCCGGGGTCAAGAGCAAACGTATTTTTTTGAGCGCTGATCTGCTTTCTCGTTTAACGATCCAACCGATTCGGGAGCTACCTGAAGGTAGTTTTATTGTTCTCTGCCCGGTTGCGGGTCACTCCTGAGAGCACCCTGAAAAGCACACCTTCTCCAAAAAAATCTGTTAGCTGCGTCTCTGCCGTGTTGTTCTTGTTATGTCAGAGTCGTTTCGTCTTGTTTTTATTGGTTTGCGGCTTTTTATTCTTGTTATGCCATAGAGATAGCAGGTGTCGTGCCAACTTTTAAAAAGTCTTATAAATCAGTGATTTAAGTTTTTCGGGCTTTTTCACCCCAGGGCAAAGCCAGACAATTTGTTTCCGTGTTACTCGCTTTTGCCCACAGCACTGACCCAGCGGTAACACCTCACTGCGCGCTGCGTGCCTTGGCCACTCGCGAACCGCTTGGACGGCCGAGCACTGCACTGATCTGCTGGCCCGCAGCAATCAAGGCGTCCAGGTCGATACCGGTCTCGATGCCCAAGCCATCCAGCAGGTACACCACGTCTTCGGTCGCGACGTTACCGCTCGCGCCTTTGGCGTAAGGGCAGCCGCCAAGGCCGGCGATAGAGCTGTCGAACACCGCAATGCCTTCGAGCAGGCTGGCGTAGATATTGGCCATGGCCTGGCCATAGGTGTCGTGGAAATGCCCGGCAAGCTTGTCCCGTGGTACCTGCGCCGAGACCACCTCGAACAGGCGCCGGGTCGCGCCCGCCGTGCCGGTGCCGATGGTGTCGCCCAGCGACACTTCGTAGCAGCCCATCGCGTACAGCTCGCGCGCGACCATCGCCACTTGCTCCGGCGCGACCGTGCCTTCATACGGGCAGCCCAGCACACAGGAAACGTAACCGCGCACGGTAACGCCGTGTTGTTTGGCGGCCTCCATGATCGGCGCAAACCGCGCCAGGCTTTCGTTGATCGAGCAATTGATGTTGCGCTGCGAGAACGCCTCGGAGGCGGCGGCGAACACCGCGACTTCCTTGACCCCGGCGGCGAGCGCGTCTTCAAAGCCGCGCAAGTTCGGCGCCAGCGCGCCGTAGGTCACGCCGGGTTTGCGCTGGATCTGCGCAAACACCTCGGCGGAGCCGGCCATCTGCGGCACCCATTTCGGCGAGACGAAACTGCCGACTTCGATGTAGCCGAGCCCGGCGGCGCTCAGGGCATCGACCAGTTGCACCTTGTCAGCCACGCTGATCGGTTGGGCTTCGTTCTGCAGGCCATCGCGCGGGCCGACTTCGATCAGGCGTACTTGGGAGGGGAGGGACATGGGTGGGACCTGCCTGTTTTTTTAGTTCACGAAGAACCCTGTGGGAGCGAGCCTGCTCGCGAAAGCGGTGGATCAGTCACCGTTAATGTTGGATGACAGAATGCATTCGCGAGCAGGCTCGCTCCCACAGGGGCGCCAGTGTTGGCTAGACCGCCTGCTGGCTCTTGAGCGTCTGCTCCAACGCCTGCACGCAGCGCTCTTCAGCAGTGTCCAGCTCGAGCTTCATCTGTTCGATATCCAGCAACTGCTGTTCGAGCTGTTCGCGGCGTTCGCTGATTTTCGCCAGCATGCTGTTGAGCTGTTTGGTGTTACCGCCGGACGGATCATAGAGTTCGATCAGCTCGCGGCATTCGGCAAGGGAAAAACCGATGCGCTTGCCGCGCAGGATCAGCTTCAGAGTGACCTTGTCGCGCGGCGAATAGATACGTTCCTGGCCACGACGCTCGGGGCTGAGCAGGCCTTGCTCTTCATAAAAGCGGATCGCCCGGGTGGTGATGTCCAGCTCGCGGGCGAGGTCGGAAATGCTGTAGGTCTGACTGCTCATGAAAGCGCTCGGAAAAGGGGCATGGCGCTAAGCTAATCGGTGGTTTACGTTTACGTCAAGCGGGATGGTTTTGGGGTGTCTGTACAGGCCTCTTCGCGAGCAGGCTCGCTCCCACATTCGACCGCGTTCCTTCAGATGAAATGCAATTCATTGTGGGAGCGAGCCTGCTCGCGAAGAACGATAACGCGGTAATAAGCCCTACACCTTCTCCAGCTTCTTCTCCTGCGCCGTCACCTGTTGGCACAACTCGATCATCTGCTCGCGCATCCAGCGGTTGGCCGGGTCCTGGTCAGTGCTCTCATGCCAATACAGGTGCGTTTCCACCGAGGGCACATCATTCACCGGCAAATTGAACGATTGCAGATCATGGCGGCGGGCGAAGCGTTCCGGCACGGTCATGACCATGTCGGTCTGCTGCATCACTTGCGAAGCCATCAAATAGTGCTGCGAGCGCAGGGCGATCTTGCGCTGGATGCCCATTTTGCCCAGCGCCAGATCGACATAGCCCAGCCCGCTGCGGCGGCTGGAAATATGGATGTGAGTCAGCGACAAATAGTCATCGAGGCTGAGTTTTTCCTTGCCCGCCATTGGATGGCCCTTGCGCATGGCGCAGACGTAACGGTCGTCCATCAGCTTGACGTGGCGTACCTGCGGGTCGGTGTTGAGCGGCGCATCCACGGCGAAATCCAGACGCCCGGCGGCCAGTTCCTTGGTGGTTTCCCGGCGCTTGGACAGAAAGCTTTCGATGATCACCGTCGGCGCCAGGCGGCGCAGACGCTGGAACAAGGGCGGCAGAATGATTGCCTCCGTCAAATCGGTCATGCTGATGCGGTAAGTCTTGGCCGCCTGCGCCGGGTTGAAGATGCGGCTTTCCTGCACCGACACGCGCAGCAGCGACAGGGCGTTGCGCACCGGGCCGATGATGTTCTGCGCCATCGGCGTGGGCACCATGCCCTGAGCGGTACGCACGAAGAGCGGGTCGTTGAAGGTTTCGCGCAACCGCGCCAGGGCATTGGACACCGCCGGCTGGGTGATGCCGACAATCTGCCCGGCGCGGGTCAGGTTGGCTTCCGTGTAGATCGCGTCGAAGACGATGAAAAGGTTCAGGTCGACCTTGCTCAGATTCATAACGCGGCTTCTCTTGTTATTAAGTGCAAGTGTTTTGGGGCTGACGATCAGCGGATCATATATTGGTGATGAATGTTTATACACGCCGAGAATAGGCTAGGTAAATGATCAGCGCTGTTCTAGCATCGATTGCATGACTTGAACAACCTCTGCCCGAGAAGGTAACTACCCATGGATTTCGCTTATTCGCCCAAGGTGCAAGAACTGCGTGAGCGCGTGACCGCGTTCATGGACACTTACGTTTACCCGGCCGAAGCGGTGTTCGAACGCCAGGTCGCCGAGGGCGATCGCTGGCAGCCGACCGCAATCATGGAAGAGCTCAAGGCCAAGGCCAAGGCTGAGGGTCTGTGGAATTTGTTTCTGCCTGAGTCCGAGCTGGGCGCCGGCCTGAGCAACCTCGAATATGCGCCATTGGCGGAAATCATGGGCCGTTCCCTTCTGGGGCCGGAGCCGTTCAACTGCTCGGCGCCGGACACCGGCAACATGGAAGTATTGGTGCGCTACGCCAACGAAGAGCAGAAACAGCGCTGGCTCGAGCCGCTGCTGCGCGGCGAGATCCGTTCGGCGTTCGCCATGACCGAGCCTGACGTGGCGTCTTCCGACGCGACCAACATGGCCGCCCGTGCTGTGCGTGATGGCGATCAGTGGGTGATCAACGGCAAGAAATGGTGGACTTCCGGCGCCTGCGATCCGCGCTGCAAGATCCTGATTTTCATGGGCCTGAGCAACCCCGACGCGCCGCGTCACGCCCAGCACTCGATGATTCTCGTGCCGGTCGACACCCCCGGGGTGAAAATCGTCCGTCCGCTGCCGGTGTTCGGCTACGACGACGCACCGCACGGTCACGCCGAAGTGCTGTTCGACAACGTTCGCGTGCCGTACGAAAACGTCCTGCTCGGTGAAGGACGCGGCTTCGAAATCGCTCAGGGTCGCCTTGGCCCAGGCCGCATTCACCACTGCATGCGTTCGATCGGCATGGCCGAGCGTGCGCTGGAACTGATGTGCAAACGCTCGGTGAGCCGCACCGCATTCGGCAAACCGCTGGCGCGTCTGGGTGGCAACATCGACAAGATCGCCGACTCGCGGATGGAGATCGACATGGCGCGTCTGCTGACGTTGAAAGCGGCGTACATGATGGACACCGTCGGCAACAAAGTGGCGAAAAGCGAGATTGCGCAGATCAAAGTCGTCGCGCCGAATGTCGCCCTGCGGGTGATCGACCGCGCTATCCAGATGCATGGCGGGGCAGGGGTGTCGAACGATTTCCCGCTGGCCTATATGTATGCGATGCAGCGCACCCTGCGTCTGGCCGACGGCCCGGACGAAGTGCACCGCGCGGCGATCGGCAAGTTCGAGATCGGCAAGTATGTGCCGAAGGAGATGATGCGTAGCGGCCAGTAACACCGCGTCGCCTCATTCGCGAGCAGGCTCGCTCCCACAAGATTTGTGCACGCCACAGATCCAATGTGGGAGCGAGCCTGCTCGCGAAAGGGCCTGTACACTCAGCACATCGACATCAGGATCAATACACCCAAACCTCAACCCGCCGATTCTTGATCCGCCCCTCATCCGCACTGTTGGTCGCCACCGGCATCAGCGCGCCAAAGCCACGCACCTCGCGCATGACCACACCGTTTTTGACCAGCTCGCGCCGCACCGCCATTGCTCGCAGCTTCGACAGTAGATCAGCCCGCGCCGGGTCATCCTTCAAATCACCAAACCCCACCAGCGTCACCGCCCGTTCGGTCTTGCCATTGCGCTTTATATAGTCGAGCACCCGCGCCAGATCCTGCCGCGCCTTGTTGTCCAGACTGGCGCTGCCCTCGGCAAAACGGAAATTCACTGTCAGACGCTGGGCATGCCGGCTGAGAGATTGATAACCCTCTGGCATCAGCGCATTCGGCGCCACGCTCATGGCCTGCACGGTCTGGCTGACAAAACCGCTGGTCGCGACGATCGCCTGTCCCTGTGGACTTTGCGCGAACGTTGCCAACGCCTGCGCCCACGGATTCTGGATGTCCGGCGGTAGATAAAAGAACAAGCGCCGCGACAGCGGATAGTCTTCGGTGGCGATCAGGCTGTTCAGCGGCAGCATCGCTTGCGACGCGCCGTCGGCAATCGCCACGGCTTTGGCTTGACGCACATAGGGCAAGCCGATGAAGCCGATACCTTGCGGATCGTTGCTGACTGCATCGGACAATTGCTCGCTGGATTCGAAACGTTTCGCCGCGCTGCTCAGACTTTTCCCACGCCGGCTCAGGACCAGTTCCTTGAAGGTGTCGTATGTTCCCGACTGATCATCCCGCGCATATAAATGAATGGCGCCGCCACGGCCACCGAGTTCTTCCCAGGTTTTCACTTCGCCGGCAAAAATCCGCGCCAGTTGCTCGGTGTTCAACTGCTGTAACGGATTGGAAGGGTTGAGGATGATCGCCAGACCGTCGATGGCGATGACTTGCTCGGCCGCCGGGCTTTTCAGATCGCCGAGGGTTTGCAGGGCAAGCAGTTCGCTGTCCTTCATCTCACGGGAAGAGGCGGCCAGATCGGCGCTGGCGTTTTTCAACGCAGCGAAACCGGTGCTGGAACCGTGAGCGGCAACTTCGATGATCACGCGTTGCCCTTGTGCGGTCTGGCCGACGATGCGTTGTTCGTTGGCGGTGTCCGGGGTTTCGCGGTGGATTTTCAGCAGGCCTTGTTGCTGCAACAGGCCTTCGACCAGCGCCGGACCCAGATCGGCACCGATGGTGTTGGAGCCCTGAATGCGTAGAGCCGGGCCGTTTTCGGGGATCGGCAGGGCGGCGGCGTAGATCGACAACCAGCCACTCAACAGGAAAATGCAGAGAACACGCAGGGTCATGCCGGCACCGAATCAAGCCAAGGGGATTGCCGGGGAGATTAAGTCAGGCGCGTGACCGAAATATGACAGGGGATTACCTGTGGGAGCGAGCCTGCTCGCGAAGGCGCCGTGTCAGTCGAAAAATTCGTCGCTGATCCACCGCATTCGCGAGCAGGCTCGCTCCCACAATGAAAATTCCCTCAGGCCAGCTCAAGCCAGATCGGCGCATGGTCCGATGGCTTTTCCATGCCGCGCAGTTCGTAGTCCACGCCGGCGTCCTTGACCCGTGGCAGCAGGCCATGGGAAGCCAGAATTACATCGATGCGCAGGCCGCGTTTGGGCTCATCTTCAAAGCCACGGCTGCGGTAGTCGAACCAGCTGAACATGTCGCTCACGTCGGGATTGAGGTGACGGTAGCTGTCGGTCAGGCCCCAGTTTTTCAGGCGCGCCATCCACTCGCGCTCCTCCGGCAGGAAGCTGCATTTGCCGGTTTTCAGCCAGCGCTTCATGTTGTCCGGGCCGATGCCGATGTCGCAGTCTTCCGGGGATATGTTCACATCACCCATCACCACCAGTGGCTGTTCATTGTGGAACTGGCTTTCCAGCAGCGCTTGCAGGTCGCTGTAGAAACGCTCCTTGGCGGGGAATTTGGTTGGATGGTCACGGCTTTCACCTTGTGGGAAATAGCCGTTCATGATCGTCACCGGCACGCCGTTGGCATCGGCAAAAGTGCCCCAGATAAAGCGCCGCTGCGCGTCTTCTTCATCGGTGGCGAAGCCTTTATGGATGGCGATCGGTTCGTTGCGCGAGAGCAGGGCGACACCGTAATGGCCCTTCTGGCCATGGAAGTGCACGTGATAGCCGAGGGCGCGTATGTCATCCAGGGGGAACTGGTCGTCGTGGACCTTGGTTTCCTGCAGGCCGATCACGTCGGGCTGATGTTTTTCGATCAGCGCTGCCAGCTGATGCGGACGGGCACGCAGTCCGTTGATGTTGAAGGAAACAATCTTCATGGTCGGCAGTCCTGGCAAAAGGGCGATGCTAGCTGACATGGGGGAGATGGGCCAGTGTGGGACAAATCATTTTGGCCTGTGGGATTTGTGATGCCCTATGCAGCGCCTCTGTGGGAGCGAGCCTGCTCGCGAAGAGGCCGGCGAGATCGATGAAGATCCCGACTTGGTCTATACCTGTCAGGGGAACCACCACATCCGCCCAAGGTTCGTACCAACAAGCGCGCCAGCCTCCGAGCGCGCCCCCGGGGAGAATCACTGCAATGCCTGAAACCCAGACCGCCGTTGCCGACATCCACATGCTCGACCGCGGCTATTCGCGCGAAGCCCGCTCGTTGCTGTATCAGGCCTATCGCCACGAGCCGACCTTCGGCTACCTGTTCGAAGCCGAACGTCCCGGCTATGAACAACGGGTGCGCGCCACGGTGCGCGAGCTGGTCAAACAGCATTTTCTCCAGGACCTGCCGGCAATCGGCCTGTTGGTCAACGATCGCTTGATCGGCATCGCCCTGATCGCACCGCCGCAACGGCGCCTGGGCGTTACCGAAAGCTGGGCATGGCGCCTGCGCATGGTGCTCAGCACCGGTTTTCGCTGCACCCGGCGTTATCTGGAATACCACGATGCCGTTGCTGCATGCGTGCCGGGTGATTCGGTGCACATGCTGCCGTTGCTCGGCGTTCACCCGCAGTTTCAGGGCAAGCATTACGGCGAACAATTGCTCACTGCCGTGCACAACTGGTGCGCCGTCGATGAAACATCGCAAGGCGTGGTGCTCGACACTGGCAACCCGCGCTACCTGGAATTCTATAAAAGGCAGGGTTATCAGGAGATCGGCGAGGTTGCCGTCGGGCCGGTGCGCGAACACGTATTTTTCCACGCCAATCCGCAGGTGTTACAAACAGCAACGGGATAATGATCGAACTTCTTCACAAATTACCTGTTCTATCAGGCTCCCGAGCCCGTGATAGCATCCGCGCCTATGAAGTTTCCACGAAGATTTACCAGCGGCGTGCTGATGCTGTTATCCAGCTGCGCGGCGCTGGCGCAAAGTGAATTGGATGTACGGATCAAGCCGTCCAACGATGAACTCAAGGCCAATATAGAAGGCTATATCGGCAGCCTCGGCGATCGCGACGAAGAAGCCTTGCTGCGTTTCAGTCGCGGCGCCGAAGAGCAGGCGCGCAAAGCGGCTCAGGCGCTGGGCTACTACCAGCCGCAGATCGACAGTGACATCAAGGGCGGAGAAAAACCGCGTCTGGTGTTGAACATCGATCCCGGCGAGCCGATTCGCCTGCGCAACGTCACCGTGCGCGTCGACGGCCCGGCGGCCTCGCTGAAATCCTTTCGCGTGCCGAAAAGCGACCTGCTCAAGTCCGGCGCCGTGCTCAACCATGGCCGTTACGAAGACGCCAAGCGCGTGATCCAGAATCAGGCCTCGCGCTTCGGTTACTTCAGCGGTCATTTCACCAGCCAGAAACTCATGGTCGATCCCCGCGCGGGCGTGGCCGACATCGAATTGATCTACGACAGCGGCCCGCGCTATGCGCTGGGCAAAGTCAGTTTCGAGGGCGACACGCCCTTCGACGAAGACCTGCTGCAACGCATGGTGCCGTTCAAGGCAGGCGAGCCTTACGATTCGGAACTGATCGCCGAACTCAATCGCGATCTGCAATCGAGCGGCTATTTCGAAGGCGTGCGCGTCGACGCGGCACCGACGGCAGCGCAGAACGATGTGATTCCGGTCGCCGTCAAACTCGATACGCGCAAGCCGCGCACGATGGGCCTGGGCCTCGGTTATTCGACCGACGTCGGGCCACGGATCAAGGCCAACTGGACGCGTCACTGGGTCAACCCGCAGGGCGACAGCTATGGCTGGGAGGCCGAGCTCTCGGCGCCCCGGCAGAACGTCGGGCTGTTCTACGACATCCCGCTCGACCCGCCATTGACCGACAAACTGCGCTGGGCCGGCGGCTATCAGTTCGAAGACATCGAAGGCTCCGACACCCTCAGCAAACTGCTGACTTTCGGCCCGGAATGGCACAGCAAGTTGCCCAGCGGCTGGCAGCGGGTGATCTCGCTGAAATGGCAACGTGAAGAATACGAACTCGGCGACGACTCCGGCCTGAGCACGTTGCTCATGCCCGGCATCAGTTATTCCTATCTGAAAAGCGACAACCGCATCGACCCGCGTAACGGCTATCGCCTGAGCTTCGAAAGCAAAGTGGCCAAGGAAGGCCTCGGTTCGGACAACAACCTTTTATACGGCACCGCGCTGGTCAAGGGCCTGACCACGGTGTTCGACAAGCACCGCCTGCTCGGCCGCGTGCAGGTCGGCGGCAGCGCCACCAACGGCTACAACTCGATTCCGCCGTCGCTGCGCTTCTTTGCCGGTGGCGATCAGAGCGTGCGCGGTTACGACTATCAGAGCCTGTCGCCGAAAAACTCTGACGGCGACCGCATCGGTGGCCGCTACATGATTGCCGGCAGCGTCGAGTATCAGTATTCGATCGCCGAGAAATGGCGGGTCGCGACCTTCGTCGACCAAGGCAACTCTTTCAACAAACTCGAACTGCCCGACCTCAAGACCGGGGTCGGTGTAGGTGTGCGCTGGGTCTCTCCGGTCGGGCCGATCCGCCTTGACCTGGCCCATGCGCTGGACGACGACGGCGGCATCCGGCTGCACTTTTCCATGGGGCCTGAGCTGTGAAGCGTGGTGTGAAAATAACGGCGCTGACTTTGTTGGCGCTGGTCTTGTTGATCGTCTTGAGCCTGGCCGCACTGCTTGGCACGCAGGCCGGCAGTCGTTGGGCGCTGGGCCTTGTGCCCGGCTTGACCGTGGAGAATTTCCACGGTCGCCTCGCTGGGCAGTGGAGTGCCGATCACCTGGTGTGGCAGCAGGACACAAGCCGCGTCGAGCTGAACAAGGCAATCTTCGCCTGGTCGCCGCTGTGCCTGACGCGCATGACCTTGTGCATCGATCAGCTCAAGGCCGATCAGGTGATCCTGCAATTCCCGCCGAGCGAAGAAACCACCGAGAGCGGCCCGATCAAACTGTCGGACCTGCAATTGCCGTTGGCCATCGAATTGGGCGACGTCGAGGTGGGCAGCCTGTTGTTCAACGGCAGCGAACAGCTCAAGGGCTTGCAACTGGCGGCGCACTGGACCGCTCAGGGGCTGCAGATCGACAGCGTGAAATTGCAGCGCGACGAGCTCAGCCTGAACCTGTCCGGCCTGCTGCAACCGAGCGGCAACTGGCCGCTGACGATTCAGGGCGATTTGACTTTGCCGTCTCCCGGCAGCGAGCCGTGGACGCTGGCGCTGAAAGTTGAAGGTGATCTGCTGAAAACCCTCAACCTGCACGCCGAGAGCCGCGGCTACCTCGACGGCCAGTTGAACGGCGAGCTGCAAGCGCTGGCGGAAAACCTCCCGGCCAAGCTGCGCATCACCAGCGATGCGTTCAAGCCGAGCGCCGATCTGCCGGACACCCTGCAATTCAATCAGCTTGTGCTCACGGGCGAAGGCGACCTGAAAAACGGTTACCAACTGCTCGGCAACGCCACGCTGCCCGCCGAAAAATCGCCAGTGGCGCTGCTGCTCAAAGGCAAGGTTGACGCCAACGGCGCGCAGATCGCCGGGCTCGACCTCAACGCCAACGACACGCAAAGCCTCAAGCTCACCGGCAATGTCGACTGGAGCAAGGGTCTCAGCGCCCAGGCCAATATCAACTGGCAAGACTTCCCGTGGCACCGGCTCTATCCGGAGATCGACGAGCCACAAGTCGCATTGCGTACTTTCACTGGCGAAGTGTCCTACACCGACGGTCAGTACCTCGGCAACTTCGACGCTGCGCTGGATGGCCCGGCCGGGGCGTTCACCTTGAGCAGTCCGTTCAGTGGCAGTCTGGAACAGATCGCCTTGCCGCAACTGGTCATGCAGGCCGGGCAGGGCAAGGCCGAAGGGCACGTCAATGTGCGCTTCGCCGACGGCATCGCCTGGGATACCGCGCTGGATCTGTCGGCGCTCAACCCGGCGTACTGGGTCGCCGAACTGCCGGGCACCCTGGCCGGGCCGTTGCAGAGTAAGGGCGAGATGAAGAATGATCAGCTCAGCCTCAGCGCCGACCTCGACCTCAAAGGCAAATTGCGCGGTCAGCCGGCGGTCCTCCAGGCCAAGGCTGACGGCGCTGGCGAGCGGTGGAACCTCAACGCCCTGCAGATCCGCCTCGGCGATAACAGCATCAACGGCAAGGGCAGCCTGCAGGACAAACTCGGCGGGCAGATCGACATCAAGCTGCCGCGTCTGGCCCAGCTCTGGCCGCAACTGCGCGGGCAGGTCAACGGCCAGATCAACGTCGCCGGTACGCTGAAGGCGCCACAGGGCAAGCTTGATCTGCAAGGTTCGCAACTGGCCTTCCAGGACAATCGCCTGCAAAGCCTCAACCTCGACGCCACGCTCGACAGTGCGCAGCGGGCGAGGATCAATCTCAAAGGCAGCGGCATTCAGACCGGCGACACCTCGCTGGGCACCCTGACCGCCAGTGCTCAGGGCGATATCAAAAGCCAGAAACTCAACCTCGACCTGATCGGGCCGAAGCTGAAACTGGCGCTGGGTCTGGACGGCAATCTCGACAAGGGCAACTGGCGCGGACGCTTGGCCAGTGGCGACATTCAGGCCGGTGGCCAGGACTGGAAGCTGCAAAGCCCGGCCAGACTGGAGCGCCTGGCGGACGGCCAGATCAATTTCGGCGCGCATTGCTGGCTGTCCGGCAATGCCAGCCTGTGTGGCGAAGATCAGCGCCTGATGCCCGAGCCTAAGCTGCGTTATCACCTCAAGCAATTCCCGATCGAAAGCCTTGCGCAATGGTTGCCCAAGGACTTCGCCTGGCAGGGCCGGCTCAACGCCGATCTGCAACTGGACTTGCCGGCGAGCGGCCCGAACGGCGTGGTCAGTGTCGACGCCAGCGGCGGCACCCTGCGCGTGCGCGACAAGGATCGCTGGCTGGATTTCCCCTACCAGACCCTCAAACTCAGCAGCAAGCTCACGCCCAAGCGCGTCGACACCGAGCTCAATTTTGTCGGCGGCAAACTCGGCGAATTGATGGTCCAGGCGCAGCTCAATCCGCTGCCGAAGAACAAACCGCTGAGCGGCTCGTTCCGCCTCTCTGGCCTCGACCTGTCGGTGGCGCGGCCGTTTGTACCGATGGTCGAGAAACTCACCGGCCGCCTCAACGGCAGTGGCACGATCTCCGGTGGTTTGCTCGCGCCGCTGGTCAACGGCACTGTGCAGCTCAGCGATGGCGAAGTGTCCGGCGCCGAACTGCCGATGGAGCTGCAGAACCTGCAACTGACTGCGGCGATTGCCGGTGAATCGGTACGCCTGGACGGCGGCTGGCAAAGCGGCAAGACCGGTCAGGGCAGCCTCAACGGCAACGTCGCCTGGGGGCAGGCGCTGGTGGTCGATCTGGCGCTCAAGGGCACGCAATTGCCGGTCAGCGTCGAGCCCTACGCCAAACTGGAAATGGCCCCGGATCTGAAGATTTCCATGGCCGGCGATGAGCTGAAAGTTGCTGGCAAGGTGCTGGTGCCGAAAGGCGAAATCACCGTGCGCGAGCTGCCGCCATCGACGGTAAAAGTCTCCGACGACACGATCATCGTTGGTGCGCAGACCGAAGAGGGCAAACCACCGATCGCGATGAAAATGGACATCGACGTGATCGTCGGCCAGGACAAGCTGAGCTTTGCCGGTTTCGGCCTGACCGCCAATCTGCAAGGTCAGGTGCACATCGGCGACAACATGGACACCCGTGGCGAGCTCTGGCTCAACGACGGCCGCTATCGCGCCTATGGCCAGCGCCTGACCGTGCGTCGCGCGCGTCTGTTGTTCGCCGGTCCCATCGACCAGCCATATCTGGACATCGAAGCGATCCGCCAGACCGACGACGTCATCGCCGGTATTCGCCTGAGCGGCAGCGCCGAACAGCCGACCACGCAGATCTTCTCCGAACCGGCGATGAGTCAGGAACAGGCGCTGTCGTACCTGGTGCTGGGCCGCCCGCTGAGCACCAATGGCGAAGACAACAACATGCTCGCGCAAGCCGCGCTGGGCCTGGGCCTGATGGGCAGCGCCGGGGTCACCAGTGGTCTGGCCAAGGATCTGGGCATCGAGGATTTCCAGCTCGACACCCAGGGCAGCGGCAACGACACCAGCGTCGTCGCCAGCGGCAACATCTCCGAAAAACTCAGCCTGCGCTACGGCGTCGGCGTCTTCGAACCGGCCAGCACCATCGCCTTGCGCTACAAACTGAGCAAGAAGGTCTACGTCGAAGCGGCGAGCGGCGTGGCGAGTTCGCTGGATATTTTCTACAAGCGGGATTTCTAGAGCGCGTTCTCTCCAATGATCGTTCCCACGCTCTGCGTGGGAATGCCTCAAGGGACGCTCTGCGTCCCGGCTCTCAAAAAAAACGGACGCAGAGCGTCCCCGACTGCATTCCCACGCGGAGCGTGGGAACGATCCCGCGTGGCCGGTCAGTGATTAATTACAAAGCCCCCTAACTATTGCGTTGACATTCGCTGCCTAAGCAGTAACATCTCGACATACATTCACTGCCTAGGCAGTTATCAGGTCGACCCATGAAGCATTTCACTCCGGAAGAATTCAAACATTGCCACCTCGGCCTGTTGCTCGGTCGTGCCGCGTTGCTCAAGGACCGGATCATCGACACCCACATGGAACCCCACGGCATCACCGCCGCGCAGTTCAAGGTGTTGATCATCATGGCCCAGTTCGGCGTCGACACCCCGGCCGAGCTGTGCCGCCATCTGTCGCTGGACAGCGGGTCGATGACGCGCATGCTCGATCGCCTCGAGCAGAAGGCTTTTCTGCTTCGTCAGCGCAGCGAAGGCGACCGGCGTCAGGTGCAGTTGAAGCTGACCGAGCAGGGCCAGCAACTGGCTGATCGTCTGCCGCACATCGGTGCCGATGCGATGAATGAGCTGGCCGGCGCGATCTCCCGCGAAGAGTTGAAAACCCTGGAATACATCCTGAAGAAAATCCTCCTGGCCGCCGGTGACCCGATCACCGTCCAGCGTTTGGGTGAACACAATGAACGCTAAAGTCATGCGCAGCAGCCTGACGCTGTTGCTGTCGGCGATGATCCTCGCCGGTTGCGCCAATTACAGCGGCCTCGACACCGAAGGCCAGCGCCTCGACGCGAAGAGCCTGAAGACAGCGCAGTCTCTGGAAGGCGTCAGCCTGTCGCCGGCGGCGTGGCCGAAAAGCGATTGGTGGAGCAGCCTCGGCGATCCGCAGCTCGACGGCCTGATCCGCGAAGCCCTGCACGACAGCCCGGACATGCAGATCGCCGCAGCCCGCGCCCATCAGGCCAGTGCCGCCGCCTATGCCGCCGATGCCGAGCGTTATCCGACCCTCGACGCCAGCGCCGGCATCAGCCGTTCGCGGCTGGCTCGTGATCAGGATCCGCTGGGGCAGGGCGGTGCCTATGCGACGGTGCGCAATGTCAGCGCCGGTTTCAATTACAACTTCGATTTGTGGGGCGGCCAGCGCGCTGCCTGGGAAGCCGCCCTCGGCGAGGCTCGCGCTGCTGAAGTCGACCGTCAGGCCGCGCAGCTGACACTTGCCGCTGACGTCGCCCGTGCGTACAGCGATCTCGGTCAGGCGCACATCGTTTACGACCTTGCCAGCGAAGACCTCAAGCGCACCCGGCAAATGCTCGACCTCAGTCAGCGCCGCTTGAGTTCGGGGATCGACAGCCAGTACCAGTTCCAGCAAACCCAGAGTCTGGAAGCCAGTTCTCAGGCCAGCCTGATCGACGCGGAAAAACGCCTGAACAGCGCGAAAATCGCCTTGGCGGTATTGCTCGGCAAAGGCCCGGATCGTGGCAACGAAATCGCTCGACCGAAAGTTCTGCAAGCCAGCGCCGTGGCGGTGCCGTCGGTGTTGCCGGCGGAACTGCTCGGCCGCCGCCCGGATCTGGTCGCGGCGCGCTGGCGTGTCGAGGCGGCGAGCAAAGACATCGATGCGGCGAAAACCCGTTTCTATCCCAACCTCAATCTGTCGGCCTCGGCCGGCGCCGAGTCGTTGCTGGGTGATGCGATGTTCGGTTCGGCCAGCCGCTTCTTCAACATCGCGCCGACCGTATCGCTGCCGATTTTCGATGGCGGACGCCTGCGCGCCAACCTCGATGCGCGCGACGCCGATTACGATCTGGCGGTGGCGCAGTACAACAAGAGTCTGGTCAAAGCCCTGGGCGATGTCGGCGATACGATCAATCAGTTACGCGATATCGGCCGGCAGATCGGCGCGCAGCAACATGCCACCGACATCGCTCAGGATTCTTACAACACCGTCGTCCAGCGTTACGGTTCCGGCATCGGCAACTACCTGGACGTGCTCAGCATCGAGCAGCAATTGCTCCAGACCCAGCGTCAGCTGGCGACCCTCAATGCCGAGCAGATCGACCTGTCGATTCAACTGATGCAAGCGCTGGGCGGCGGCTTTCAGGGTGAAAACCTGAATGCAACCAACGCCAGCCCCGCCTCGTCGCACCCATAATTCAAGGTATTTGTCATGGCCACTGCCGAAAACACCCAAGCTCAAGACAACACCCCGGACACCGGCAACCCGCGCAAACGCAAGGTGATGCTGCTGGCCCTCGCCGTGGTCGTCCTGCTCGCCATTGCCGGCGTCTGGGCCTATCACGAATTCATCGGGCGCTTTAACGAAAGCACCGACGATGCCTACGTCAACGGCAACGTCGTGGAGATCACACCGCTGGTCACCGGCACCGTGGTCAGCATCGGCGCTGACGACGGTGATCTGGTCCAGGAAGGCCAGGTGCTGGTCAACTTCGACCCCAACGATGCCGAAGTCGGCCTGCAAAGTGCCAAGGCGAAACTGGCCCGCACTGTGCGTCAGGTGCGCGGCCTGTATAGCAACGTCGACGGCATGAAAGCCCAGGTCAACGCGCAGCAGGCCGAAGTGCAGAAGGCCCAGGACAACTACAACCGGCGGAAAAATCTCGCCCAGGGCGGGGCGATTTCCCAGGAAGAGCTGTCCCACGCCCGCGACGACCTGACCTCGGCGCAGAACGCCTTGGCTAACGCCAAACAGCAACTGAAAACCACCAGCGCACTGGTCGACGACACCGTGGTCTCGTCCCATCCGGACGTAATGTCGGCGGCTGCCGATCTGCGTCAGGCCTACCTGACCAATGCGCGCAGCACCTTGATCGCGCCGGTCACCGGTTACGTCGCCAAGCGCACCGTGCAGCTCGGCCAGCGCGTACAACCGGGCACCGCATTGATGGCGGTGATTCCGCTGGATCAGCTGTGGATCGACGCCAACTTCAAGGAAACCCAACTGCGCGACATGCGCATCGGCCAGCCTGTCGATATCGAGGCCGATATTTATGGCAGCGACGTGAAATACAGCGGCACCGTCGACAGCCTCGGTGCCGGTACGGGTAGCGCGTTTGCTCTGCTGCCGGCACAGAACGCCACCGGTAACTGGATCAAGATTGTTCAGCGTGTGCCGGTGCGTATCCACATCAACGCCGAAGAGCTGGCCAAGCACCCGCTGCGTGTCGGTCTGTCGACCAATGTCGAGGTCAATCTGCACGACCAGAGCGGCCCGGTGCTGGCCCAGCAACCGCCGCAAAAGGCCTCGTTCAGCACCAACGTCTACGAGCGCCAACTGGCCGAAGCGGACGCGATGATTGCCCAGTTGATTCACGACAACAGCGCAGCAGCAGGCAAGACCGCGCAGCGCTGAGAGCACACCGGATCAGAAGTAGGCTCTGTGGTGAGCGGTTATCTGTGGTGAGGGGATTTATCTGTGGCGAGGGGATTTATCCCCGCCGGACTGCGCAGCAGGCCCGTTTTTCCTGAGCCAAAAGAGGGGCCGCTTCGCGACCCAGCGGGGATAAATCCCCTCGCCACAAGGGCCTGTTACCACAGGGCCTGCTGTGTTCATCAGACCGCAGCGACCATCAGGTTTCATAGGATTCACAATGAGCAATAACGCTTCTTTCACGCCGCCCAGCCTGTTGCTCAGCACCATCGGCCTGTCGCTGGCGACGTTCATGCAAGTGCTCGACACGACCATCGCCAACGTGGCGCTGCCGACGATTTCCGGCAACCTCGGGGTGAGTTCGGAGCAGGGCACCTGGGTCATCACTTCGTTCGCCGTGAGCAACGCGATTGCGCTGCCGCTGACCGGTTGGCTCAGCCGCCGCTTCGGCGAGGTGAAGCTGTTTCTGTGGGCGACGATGCTGTTTGTGCTGGCGTCGTTTCTCTGCGGTATCTCGACTTCGATGCCCGAGCTGATCGGCTTTCGTGTGCTGCAAGGCCTGGTGGCCGGGCCGTTGTATCCGATGACGCAGACGCTGTTGATCGCGGTGTATCCGCCGGCCAAACGCGGGATGGCCCTGGCATTGCTGGCGATGGTCACGGTGGTCGCGCCGATTGCCGGGCCGATTCTCGGCGGCTGGATCACCGACAGTTACAGCTGGCCGTGGATCTTCTTCATCAACGTACCGATCGGCATCTTTGCGGTGATGGTGGTGCGTTCGCAACTGGCGAAACGGCCGGTGGTGACCAGTCGCCAGCCGATGGATTACGTCGGCCTGATCACGCTGATCATTGGCGTCGGCGCGTTGCAGGTGATCCTCGACAAGGGCAATGACCTGGACTGGTTCGAATCGAACTTCATCATCGTCGGCGCGGCGATTTCCGTGGTCGCGCTGGCGGTGTTCGTGATCTGGGAAATGACCGACCGCCATCCGGTGGTCAACCTGCGGCTGTTCGCCCATCGCAACTTCCGCATCGGCACGCTGGTGCTGGTCTTGGGTTACGCCGGGTTCTTCGGCATCAACCTGATCCTGCCGCAGTGGCTGCAAACGCAAATGGGTTACACCGCGACCTGGGCGGGACTGGCGGTGGCGCCGATCGGGATTCTGCCGGTGCTGCTGTCGCCGTTTGTCGGCAAATACGCGCACAAGTTCGACCTGCGTCTACTCGCCGGGATTGCGTTTCTGGCGATCGGTCTGAGCTGCTTCATGCGTGCCGAGTTCACCAACGAAGTCGACTTCCAGCACATTGCGCTGGTGCAGTTGTTCATGGGCATTGGCGTGGCGCTGTTCTTCATGCCGACCCTGAGTATTCTGATGTCGGACTTGCCGCCGAGCCAGATCGCTGATGGCGCAGGCCTGGCGACGTTCCTGCGGACACTGGGCGGCAGCTTCGCGGCGTCGTTGACCACCTGGATCTGGATTCGCCGGGCCGATCAGCATCATGCGTATATGAGCGAAAGCATCAGCACGTTTGAGCCTGCCACCCGCGAGACCCTGAATCAGTTGGGTGGGGCGAGCCAGTCGGCGTATGCGCAGATGGACCAGATCCTCACGAGCCAAGCGTACATGCTCTCCACCGTGGATTACTTCACGTTGCTGGGCTGGGGGTTCATGGGGTTGATTCTGATCGTGTGGCTGGCGAAGCCGCCGTTTGCCGCCAAGGCCGGGCCGGCAGCTTCGGGGCACTAGAATCAAGAGCCCCTCACCCTAACCCTCTCCCGGAGGGAGAGGGGACTGACCGCGGTGCATGTTCGAGGTACATCGACTTGCGATACCGAGTCGAACTCAGGTTTTGAACTGCATGCGATCAGCTCCCTTTCCCCCTCGCCCCCCTGGGGGAGAGGGCTGGGGTGAGGGGGTAAAGCTCTTCAGCCGTGCGGCAATGCCAGCGGCGGGGCGAAATCGAACGGCGCCAAGGCATACCCGCTCTCATCCACCTGCAACGCCCAACCCTGACGATCCCAATCCCCCAGCACAATCCGCTTCGCCGCTTGTTCACCAAGCTGCAACTTGTGAATCGCCGGGCGGTGGGTGTGGCCGTGGATCAGAGTCTTCACGCCGAATTCCTGCATCACTCGCGGAATCTCTTCCGGGGTGACATCGACGATGTCATTGGCCTTCATCCGCGTCTGTGCGCGGCTTTCGCTGCGTAGCTTGCGCGCCAGTTTATGGCGGCTGCGCAGGGGCAGGTGACGGAGGATGAACAGGGTGATCGGGTTACGCAGATAACGCCGCAGCTTCATATAGCCAACGTCGCGGGTGCAGAGGCTGTCGCCGTGCATCAGCAGCACCGGCTCGCCGTAGAACTGCACGACACTCGGATCCTTCAGCAATGTGCAGCCGGCCTGTTTGCAGAAGGCCTTGCCGAGCATGAAGTCGCGATTGCCGTGCATCAGGAATATGGCCGTGCCGCTGTCGCTCAAATCGCGCAGGGCCTGGCAGATGGAACGCTGAAAGGGCGTCATGGCGTCGTCGCCAATCCACGCCTCGAAGAAGTCGCCGAGGATGTACAACGCACTCGCCGAGCGGGCGCGTCCGGCGAGCAAATCCAGAAACGCCCGGGTAATGTCCGGGCGCTCCTCTTCCAGATGCAAGTCTGAAATCAGCAATATCACGCTGCAATGATCTCGGCTTTCTCGATGATCACGTCGTCTGCTGGTACGTCCTGGTGGCCGGACTTGGAAGTGGTCGACACGCCTTTGATCTTGTCGACAACGTCGGTGCCGGCGGTCACTTTACCGAATACCGCGTAGCCCCAGCCCTGGACGTTCTTGCCGCTGTGGTTGAGGAAAGTGTTGTCGGCGACGTTGATGAAGAACTGCGCCGAAGCCGAATGCGGCTCCATGGTGCGGGCCATGGCGACGGTGTATTTGTCGTTGGAGAGACCGTTGTCCGCTTCGTTCTGGATGCTTGGACGCTTGTCTTTCTTTTCTTTCATGCCAGGCTCGAAACCGCCGCCCTGGATCATGAAGTTGCCGATGACGCGGTGGAATACGGTGTTGGTGTAGTGACCGGCGTTGACGTACTCGATGAAGTTGGCAACGGTGATCGGCGCCTTTTCAGCGTTCAGTTCGATGACGATGTCGCCATGGTTGGTGGTCAGTTTGACTTGAGTCATGGTCATTACTCTTCATAGGGAATTCGTGGTTCTGGGACCTTTAGCCCCACAACCGGTTCAGCCTGCTTCGGCCAAGGTGCGCAGTTTAGCGTGACAGGCGCGAATTTCGAGGCGGTTTTTCATTTCCCGGCGATTAAATGCGCTCCTTTATAAGCCGTGCTCTGTCAGCCCCTTGACAGCATCGGCTATGATAGCGGCTTTGTTTTGTCTGGCCCCTCTTTGCGGCCGCGCACCTGTACGTCAAGGATCCTATGAGCAAGCCCACTGTCGACCCTACCTCGAATGCCAAGTCCGGCCCTGCCGTGCCGGTCAACTTCCTGCGGCCGATCATCCAGGCAGACCTGGACTCGGGCAAGCACACCCAGATCGTGACTCGCTTCCCGCCGGAGCCCAACGGCTACCTGCACATCGGCCACGCCAAGTCGATCTGCGTCAACTTCGGCCTGGCCCAGGAGTTCGGCGGCGTCACGCACCTGCGTTTCGACGACACCAACCCGGCCAAGGAAGATCAGGAATACATCGACGCCATCGAAAGCGACGTCAAATGGCTGGGCTTCGAATGGTCCGGTGAAGTGCGCTACGCCTCGCAGTATTTCGACCAGTTGCACGACTGGGCCGTCGAGCTGATCAAGGCCGGCAAGGCCTACGTCGACGACCTGACCCCGGAGCAGGCCAAGGAATACCGTGGCAGCCTGACCGAGCCGGGCAAGAACAGCCCGTTCCGTGACCGTTCGGTTGAGGAAAACCTCGACCTGTTCTTGCGCATGAAGGCCGGTGAATTCCCCGACGGCGCGCGCGTGCTGCGGGCGAAGATCGACATGGCCTCGCCGAACATGAACCTGCGCGACCCGATCATGTATCGCATCCGCCACGCCCATCACCACCAGACCGGCGACAAGTGGTGCATCTATCCGAACTACGACTTCACCCATGGGCAGTCGGACGCCATCGAAGGCATCACCCATTCGATCTGCACCCTCGAGTTCGAAAGCCATCGCCCGCTGTACGAATGGTTCCTGGAGAACCTGCCGGTGCCGGCGAACCCGCGCCAGTACGAGTTCAGCCGCCTGAACCTGAACTACACGATCACCAGCAAGCGCAAGCTCAAGCAACTGGTTGACGAGAAGCACGTCAACGGCTGGGACGATCCGCGCATGTCCACGCTGTCGGGCTTCCGCCGCCGTGGCTACACGCCGAAATCGATCCGCAACTTCTGCGAAATGATCGGCACCAACCGTTCCGACGGTGTGGTTGATTTCGGCATGCTCGAATTCAGCATCCGTGACGACCTCGACCACAGCGCCCCGCGCGCCATGTGCGTGCTGCGTCCGCTGAAAGTGGTCATCACCAACTACCCGGAAGGCCAGGTCGAAAACCTCGAACTGCCACGCCACCCGAAAGAAGACATGGGCGTGCGCGCGTTGCCATTCGCTCGGGAAATCTACATCGACCGTGAAGACTTCATGGAAGAGCCGCCGAAGGGCTACAAGCGCCTGGAACCGGCCGGTGAAGTGCGTCTGCGCGGCAGCTACGTGATCCGCGCCGACGAAGCGATCAAGGACGCCGACGGCAACATCGTCGAACTGCGTTGCTCGTACGACCCGGATACCCTGGGCAAGAACCCGGAAGGGCGCAAGGTCAAGGGCGTGATCCACTGGGTGCCGGCCGCCGCCAGCGTCGAGTGCGAAGTACGTCTGTACGATCGCCTGTTCCGTTCGCCGAACCCGGAGAAGGCCGAAGACAGCGCCAGCTTCCTCGACAACATCAACCCTGACTCGCTGCAAGTGCTGACCGGTTGTCGCGCCGAGCCATCGCTCGGCAACGCACAGCCGGAAGACCGTTTCCAGTTCGAGCGCGAAGGCTACTTCGTCGCGGATCTGAAGGACTCGAAACCCGGTCAGCCGGTATTCAACCGTACCGTGACCCTGCGTGATTCGTGGGGCCAGTGAGTGAGTCAAGGAACTAACGTGCTAACGATCTACAACACGCTCACCAAGAGCAAAGAAGTCTTCAAGCCGCTTGATGGCAACAAGGTGCGCATGTACGTCTGCGGGATGACCGTGTACGACTACTGCCACCTCGGCCACGGCCGCAGCATGGTCGCGTTCGACCTGGTGACGCGCTGGCTGCGCTTCAGCGGTTATGACCTGACCTACGTGCGCAACATCACCGACATCGACGACAAGATCATCAATCGTGCGCGCGAGAACGGTGAATCGTTCGAAGCGCTGACCGAGCGCATGATCGCCGCGATGCACGAAGACGAAGCGCGCCTGAACATCCAGAAGCCGGACATGGAACCGCGCGCCACCGATCACATCGCTGGCATGCACGCGATGATCCAGACCCTGATCGACAAGGGCTACGCCTACGCACCGGGCAATGGCGACGTGTACTACCGCGTCGCCAAGTTCATGGGCTACGGCAAGCTGTCGCGCAAGAAGATCGAAGATTTGCGCATTGGCGCGCGCATCGAAGTCGATGAGTCGAAACAAGACCCGCTCGACTTCGTCCTGTGGAAAGCCGCCAAGCCGGGCGAGCCGAGCTGGGAATCGCCATGGGGCGCCGGGCGTCCGGGCTGGCACATCGAGTGCTCGGTGATGTCGACCTGCTGCCTCGGTGAGACTTTCGATATTCATGGCGGCGGCAGCGACCTGGAGTTCCCGCACCACGAAAACGAAATCGCCCAGAGCGAAGCGGCCACCGGCAAGACCTACGCCAACGCGTGGATGCATTGCGGCATGATTCGCATCAATGGCGAGAAGATGTCCAAGTCCTTGAACAACTTCTTCACCATCCGCGACGTGCTCGACAAGTACCACCCGGAAGTGGTGCGTTACCTGTTGGTCTCGAGCCACTACCGCAGCGCGATCAACTATTCGGAAGACAACCTCAAGGACGCCAAGGGCGCACTGGAGCGTTTCTACCATGCGCTGAAAGGCCTGCCGAGCGTGGCGCCGGCCGGTGGCGAGGCGTTCGTCGAGCGTTTCACCACGGTGATGAACGACGACTTCGGCACCCCTGAAGCGTGCGCTGTGCTGTTCGAGATGGTGCGCGAGATCAACCGTCTGCGCGAGAGCGATCTTGATGCAGCGGCGGGGCTGGCGGCACGTCTGAAAGAACTGGCGAGTGTGCTGGGGGTGTTGCAACTTGAGGCCGATGACTTCCTGCAGGCGGGCGCTGAAGGGCGTGTCGATGCGGCTGAAGTCGATGCACTGATTGCGGCGCGTCTGGCGGCTCGGGCGAGTAAGGATTGGGCTGAGTCCGATCGTATCCGTGATCAGCTGACGGCGATGGGTGTCGTGCTGGAAGATGGCAAGGGTGGCACTACCTGGCGTCTGGCTGACTGAGGCCCAAAGCCCCTACCATGATCATTCCCACGCTCTGCGTGGGAATGCCTCAACGGACGCTCCGCGTTCGGCTCTGTAGGGACGCGGAGCGTCCCGGGCTGCGTTCCCACGCGGAGCGTGGGAACGATCGATCCCCTGTGGGAGCGAGCCTGCTCGCGAAGAGGCCCGTCCAGACAACTTGTCATTCAGCCTGCCGCAACCGCTTGTAAAGCGTATTCCGGCTAACCCCCAACCGCCGCGCCAGATGCGAAATATTTCCCCCGGCCGCCTTCAACTCGCGATTCAACGCCTCAACATCATTCAAATCCAGCCCCAGCGGCGCCGCTGTTTCCACCGGCTCCATCTCCAGATCGACAAAAAAATCATCCGGCAAATGCTCCGGTCGCACTGGTTGTTCCTCGGCCATGGCCAACGCCACCTGCATCACGCTGCTGACCTGACGCAAATTCCCCGGCCACGGATGCTTGTCAAACAACTCCAGAACTTCAGGGCTCAGCCCCGCCCATTGCGTCGGCTCGCGATGCTGCTCCCACAGTCGTTTGAACAGCGCCTGCTTGTCACTGCGCTCACGTAACGGCGGCAGCTCCAGGGTCAGGCCGCCGATGCGGTAATACAAATCTTCGCGGAAGCGGCCCAGTTGCACCTGCTCGCGCAACGAACGGTTGGTCGCGGAAATGATCCGCAAATCAACCGGGAACAACTCGCTGCTACCCACCGGCTGCACGCAGCGCTCTTGCAACACGCGCAACAAACGCGCCTGGGTCGGCAGCGGCATGTCACCGATCTCATCGAGAAACAGCGTGCCTTTGTCGGCCTTGCGGATCAGGCCGATGCTGCCTTTCTGGTTGGCCCCGGTGAACGCGCCTTTCTCGTAACCGAACAACTCGGACTCGACCAGTTCAGCGGGGATCGCTGCACAGTTCACCGCGATGAATGCCTGTTTTTGCCGGGAGCTGGCTTGGTGCAAGGCTTTGACGAACACTTCCTTGCCGACGCCGGTTTCACCGTGAATCAGTAGCGGAATGTCTTTCTCCAGCAAACGCTCGGCCTGGCGCACGGCTTTTTCCACACGGCTGTCGCCGAAATGCAGCGTGTTGAGGCTGATCACGCTGGCTGGCGCAGGCTTGTCCTCGGCGACAAACACCCGCGCTTGCACCGGCGCCTGTTTCGGCCGTTTCAGCAAACACTGGAAACGGTTGCGCCCGGAGGTCTGCAAAGCAAACGGCAAACCCTCGGGCTGATTGATCAACTCCAGCAGCGACACCTTGAACAGGCTTTCAACGCTGACGCGCGACAAACGCACACCGAGCAAATTGTCGGCACGGCGATTGGCCGACAGCACTTGACCGCTTTCATCGAAGATCAGCAACCCGGCCCACTGGCTGTCGAGGTTGTTCAACCCGGTGTTGAAGGTCAGTTGAAAATGCTGGCCATGGAACAGGTTGAGGATCAGCCGGTTTTCCACGGTCTGGCTCATCATCTTGACCATGCCGAGGGTGTGCGAGGGTGGCAGATAGCTGTCGCTGGAGACATCGAGCACGGCGATGACCTTGCGCTCGGCGTCGAAAATCGGCGCGGCGGAGCCGGTCATGAAGCGGTTGGCCTTGAGGAAGTGTTCATCGTGTTCGATGTGCACAGCCTGCTCACAGGCCAGTGCGGTGCCGATCGCGTTGGTGCCGCTGCTGCGCTCCATCCAGCTCGCCCCAGCCTGAAAGCCCCGGGCCAGATTTGGTTCGATAAAGCGCTGTGTGCCCCATGAGGTCAGCACCTGGCCCTGATTGTCGGCGAGCATGATCAGGCAGTTGGAATTGCTTAGAATGTTTTCGTAGTAGGGCAGGACTTCCTGATGCGTGGTCTGCACCAGCGAATGATGGCTGTCGAGCAACCGTGCAATGCCGGCGGCGGGCAATTGATCAAAGGCCGGGGCGCTCTGGTGATCGAGGCCGAACGCGCGGCAACGTTGCCAGGAGGTCTGGACGATCGCGTCGTGGGACAGCGGCGAAGCAGGTGCGGCCATGGGGGCGAGCCTCTGAGTGCAGCGATTTTATTATTGTTATGAGCCCGATCTTCAAAACTACACAAATCCCCATGTGGGAGCGAGCCTGCTCGCGAAAGCGTCGGCTCAGTCAATGGATTCATTGAATGACACACCGCTTTCGCGAGCAGGCTCGCTCCCACAGGGGATCCATTTTGCATTCAGGATTGGGCAAAAGCGTGCATAGAGTGTTGTTCACTATTGTTCATTGTCAATCACCCCGACTGTTCAAAAGTGTTCAGCTGTGAACGCCGCTTGCCCCCGTAAACACTGCTTCTCAAGACAAATCAACCACTTGCCATTTCTGGCACGAATGTCGCTCTGTTGCTCCGGTCGCTTGACTCCAAAAATAAAAAGGCCGAGCCATGTCACTCACCCTGGAGCACGTCAGCCGTACCGTCGAGGGCCAGATCTGGATCGACGATGCGTGCCTGAAATTCGAACCCGGATCCTTCAACGTTCTGCTCGGGCGCACCCTGTCCGGCAAGACCAGCCTCATGCGCCTGATGGCCGGCCTCGACAAGCCCGACAGCGGCCGCGTGCTGATGAACGGCGTCGACGTCACCCAGCGCCCGGTGCGGCTGCGCAACGTGTCGATGGTCTATCAGCAGTTCATCAATTACCCGACCATGACGGTGTTCGAGAACATCGCCTCGCCACTGCGTCAGGCCGGCATCTCGAAAGAGATCATCCACAGCAAGGTGCAGGAAACCGCACGCATGCTGCGCATCGAGAAGTTCTTGCAGCGCTATCCGCTGGAGCTGTCCGGCGGACAGCAGCAGCGCACGGCCATGGCCCGCGCGCTGGTCAAGGATGCTGAACTGATCCTCTTCGACGAGCCTTTGGTCAACCTCGACTACAAGCTGCGCGAAGAGCTGCGTCAGGAAATGCGCGAGCTGTTCAAGGCCCGTCACACCATCGCCATTTACGCCACCACCGAGCCTAACGAAGCGCTGGCCCTCGGCGGCACCACGACCATCCTGCACGAAGGCCGGGTGATTCAGAGCGGCCCGTCGACCGAGGTCTATCACCAGCCGCAGTCGGTGCTCGCCGCTGAATTGTTCTCCGAACCGCCGATCAACCTCATGCCGGGACGCATTGCCGGCAACGAAGTCAGCTTCGCCAACTTCGTCCACTTTCCGTTGAACGTCGATCTGCGCCCGGTGGGCGAGGGTGAGTTCCGCTTCGGCGTACGCCCGAGTCATATCTCGCTGGTGCCGAGCAACGATGACGATCTCGAATTGGCCGTGACCGTCGAGGTCGCCGAAATCAGCGGTTCGGAAACCTTCCTGCATGTGCGCAACGAGCATTTTCTGCTGGTGCTGCACTTGCCGGGTGTTCATGAATACGACGTCGATGCGCCGATCCGCATCTATATCCCGACCCACAAACTGTTCGTTTTCGATGCGCAGGGCCGTCTGGTGCAAGCACCGGGCCGGCGTGTCGCGAGGGTTGCCTGATGGCCGAAATCCGTTTGCAGCACCTCGCCCACAGCTACAGCAAAACCCCGAGCGGCGCGGAGGATTATGCGATCCGCGAGATGGATCACGTCTGGGAGCAGGGTGGCGCCTATGCTTTGCTCGGCCCGTCCGGTTGCGGCAAGTCGACCTTGCTCAACATCATTTCCGGCCTGCTCAGCCCGTCCCAGGGCCATGTGCTGTTTGACGGCAAAGCGGTCAACGACCTCACGCCGGAGAAGCGCAACATCGCCCAGGTTTTCCAGTTTCCGGTGGTCTACGACACCATGACCGTGTTCGACAACCTCGCTTTCCCGCTGCGCAATCAGGGCATGGCCGAGGCGAAAGTGCACAGCAAGGTGCAGGAAATTGCCGAAGTGCTCGACCTGCAGAATCTGCTGAGCAAGAAGGCGCGCAATCTCACCGCCGACGAAAAGCAGAAAGTCTCCATGGGTCGTGGACTGGTGCGCGATGACGTCTCGGCAATCCTCTTCGATGAGCCGCTGACGGTGATCGACCCGCACTTGAAGTGGAAACTGCGGCGCAAGCTCAAGCAGATCCACGAGCAGTTCAACATCACCATGGTCTACGTCACCCACGATCAACTGGAAGCCTCGACCTTCGCTGACAAGATCGCGGTGATGTACGGCGGTCAGATCGTCCAGTTCGGTACACCTCGGGAATTGTTCGAGCGGCCGAGCCACACCTTTGTCGGCTATTTCATCGGCAGCCCGGGGATGAATCTGATCGAGGTGCAGCCGCAGTCCGGTGGCGTCGGTTTCGCCTCGACGCACCTGCCGTTATCCGACGCCTTGCAGCGCCATATCGAGCACGGCCAGTGGAAAAATCTCAAGGTCGGCATCCGCCCCGAGTTCATTCATGTGTGGGACGAGCCGTTTGACGACGCGATGCAGGCCGAAGTCGTACACGTCGAAGACCTCGGCACCTACAAGATCATGACCCTCAACCTCGACGGCGTACCGTTGAAGGTGCGTCTGGCTGAAGACAAACCGGTGCCTCAGGGCACGGCTTACATCAGCTTCCCGGCGCAATGGCTGATGGTCTATGCCGACGAATTTCTCCTGGAAGTCAGCGACGAGGAGGCGCAGCCATGAACAAAGTGCAGAACAACAAGGCCTGGTGGCTGGTGTTGCCGGTGTTCCTGCTGGTGGCGTTCAGTGCGGTGATCCCGATGATGACCGTGGTCAACTATTCGGTGCAGGACATCTTCGACCAGTCCAGCCGCTACTTCGTTGGTGCCGACTGGTACAAGCAAGTGTTGCTCGATCCGCGTCTGCACGACTCGCTGCTGCGCCAGTTCATCTATTCGGCGTGCGTGCTGCTGATTGAAATTCCGCTGGGCATCGCCGTCGCGCTGACCATGCCGACCAAGGGCCGCTGGTCTTCGGTGGTGCTGATCATTCTGGCGATACCGCTGCTGATTCCGTGGAACGTGGTCGGCACCATTTGGCAGATCTTCGGCCGCGCCGACATCGGCCTGCTCGGTTCCAGCCTCAACGCGATGGGCATCAGCTACAACTACGCGGCCAACACCATGGACGCCTGGGTGACGGTGCTGGTGATGGACGTCTGGCATTGGACTTCTCTGGTCGCGCTGTTGTGTTTCTCCGGCCTGCGGGCGATTCCCGACGTCTATTACCAGGCCGCGCGGATCGATCGCGCCTCGGCCTGGGCAGTGTTCCGCCACATTCAATTGCCCAAACTGAAAAGCGTACTGCTGATCGCGGTGATGCTGCGTTTCATGGACAGTTTCATGATCTACACCGAGCCTTTCGTGCTCACCGGCGGCGGGCCGGGCAATGCCACGACCTTCTTGAGTCAGACGTTGACGCAGATGGCTGTAGGGCAATTCGACCTCGGTCCGGCAGCGGCGTTTTCGCTGGTGTACTTCCTGATCATCCTGTTGGTGTCCTGGCTGTTCTATACCGCCATGACGCACTCCGACGCCAACCGCTGAGGCCCGGCCATGAGCAAGAAAAAGCTTATTCCGTTGCTGGTCTACATCCTGTTTCTGCTGGTGCCGATCTACTGGCTGCTGAACATGTCGTTCAAGAGCAACACCGAAATCCTCGGCGGCCTGACGCTTTTCCCACAGGACTTCACGCTGGCGAACTACAAGGTGATCTTCACTGATCCGAGCTGGTACACCGGCTACTTGAACTCGCTGTATTACGTCAGCCTCAACACGGTGATTTCCCTGAGCGTGGCGTTACCGGCGGCTTACGCGTTTTCACGCTATCGTTTCCTCGGCGACAAGCATCTGTTCTTCTGGCTGCTGACCAATCGCATGGCGCCGCCGGCGGTGTTCTTGCTGCCGTTCTTCCAGTTGTATTCGTCGATCGGCCTTTTCGACACGCATATCGCCGTGGCTTTGGCGCACTGCCTGTTCAACGTGCCGCTGGCGGTGTGGATTCTCGAAGGTTTCATGTCCGGCGTGCCCAAGGAGATCGACGAAACGGCCTACATCGACGGCTACAGTTTCCCTAAGTTCTTCGTGAAGATTTTCATCCCGTTGATCGGCTCCGGTATCGGCGTCACGGCGTTTTTCTGCTTCATGTTTTCCTGGGTCGAACTGCTGCTGGCGCGCACGCTGACCTCGGTCAACGCCAAGCCGATTGCGGCAGTGATGACGCGCACGGTGTCGGCATCGGGGATCGATTGGGGCGTGCTGGCAGCGGCGGGGGTGTTGACCATCCTGCCGGGCATGCTGGTGATCTGGTTTGTGCGCAACCACGTGGCCAAGGGCTTTGCCCTCGGTCGAGTCTGAGGAGCTGATGATGGAATGGATGAGCTGGACGACACCGACCGCCGCGTTCTTCATCGGCATCGGTCTGATTCTGGTGGGCATGACCACCTGGGAATTGCGCTCGCCGAGCATTCTGCGGCGCGGGTTTCTGCCGATTGCCACCACCCGTGGCGATCGCTTGTTTATCGGTCTTCTCGGCAGCGCCTACCTGCATTTGCTGGTAATCGGCGTCACCGACTGGAGCATCTGGGTGGCGTCCGCGTTGTCCCTGGTGTGGCTGTTGGCTGTGATGCGTTGGGGCTAGTCGAATCGTTCGGCAACGCGGCTCCACAACTTAAACAGGAGGTCTCTATGTTCGATAAAAACAATAAGCTGCGACATAGCATTTCATTGGCAGCCATGCTGGCACTCAGCGGTCTGAGCGCATCTGCCTGGGCCGACGCCTACGAAGATGCTGCGAAAAAATGGATCGGCAGCGAGTTCAAACCCTCGACCCTGACGGCCGAACAGCAGCTTGAAGAATTGAAGTGGTTCATCAAGGCCGCCGAGCCGTTTCGTGGCATGGACATCAAGGTCGTTTCCGAAACCCTGACCACCCACGAATACGAGTCCAAGGTGCTGGCCAAGGCCTTCAGCGAAATCACCGGGATCAAACTCACCCACGACCTGCTGCAGGAAGGCGACGTGGTCGAGAAAATGCAGACGGTGATGCAGTCGGACAAGAACATCTATGACGGCTGGGTCAACGACTCCGACCTCATCGGCACGCACTTTCGCTACGGCAAGACCGAATCGATCACCGACCTGATGGCCAACGAGGGCAAAAACTTCACTTCGCCGACCCTCGACATCAAGGACTTCATCGGCATCTCCTTCACCACCGCGCCGGACGGCAAGATCTATCAACTGCCCGACCAGCAATTCGCCAACCTGTACTGGTTCCGTGCCGACTGGTTCGAACGCGCCGATCTGAAAGCCAAGTTCAAGGAAAAGTACGGCTACGAATTAGGCGTGCCGGTGAACTGGTCGGCCTATGAAGACATCGCCAAATTCTTCAGCGAAGACGTCAAGGAAATCGACGGCAAACGCGTCTACGGCCACATGGATTACGGCAAGAAAGACCCGTCGCTGGGCTGGCGTTTCACCGACGCCTGGTTCTCCATGGCCGGTGGCGGCGACAAGGGACTGCCCAACGGCTTGCCGGTGGACGAGTGGGGGATCCGCGTCGAGGACTGCCACCCGGTCGGCTCCAGCGTGACCCGTGGCGGCGACACCAACGGCCCGGCGGCCGTGTTTGCCACCACCAAATACGTCGACTGGCTGAAGAAATACGCGCCACCGGAAGCGGCCGGCATGACCTTCTCCGAGTCCGGCCCGGTGCCCTCGCAGGGCAACATCGCCCAGCAGATTTTCTGGTACACCGCGTTCACCGCCGACATGACCAAACCCGGCCTGCCGGTGGTCAACGCCGACGGCACGCCGAAATGGCGCATGGCGCCGTCGCCTAAAGGCCCGTATTGGGAAGAGGGCATGAAGCTCGGCTATCAGGATGTGGGGTCGTGGACATTCATGAAATCCACGCCTGAGAAACAGAAACTCGCGGCGTGGCTGTACGCGCAGTTCGTGACCTCGAAAACTGTTTCGCTGAAGAAAACCATCGTCGGTCTGACACCTATTCGCGAGTCGGACATCAACTCGCAGGCGATGACCGATCTGGCGCCGAAACTCGGTGGTCTGGTCGAGTTCTATCGCAGCCCGGCCCGCGTGCAATGGTCGCCGACCGGCACCAACGTGCCCGACTATCCACGTCTGGCGCAACTGTGGTGGAGCCATATCGCCGAAGCCGCCAGCGGCGAGAAGACCCCACAACAGGCGCTTGATGGCCTGGCCAAGGATCAGGACCGCATCATGGAACGCCTCGAACGCTCCAAGGCCCAGGCCACTTGCGCGCCGAAGATGAACCCGGAACGCGATGCGCAATACTGGTTCGATCAGCCGGGCGCACCGAAACCGAAACTGGCCAACGAGAAGCCGAAGGGTGAAACGGTGAGCTATAGCGAACTGCTGAAATCCTGGGCGGATGCGCGCAAATGATGTTGGAAATGTGAGAAGCGAACGGCACCGGAAGGTGCCGTTTTTTTTGCTGCCTGATCTGCCGCTTTCGCGAGCAGGCTCGCTCTCACAATGGATAGGTCTGCTCAAAAACATCCGATGACACCTTAGGTCCCTGTGGGAGCGAGCCTGCTCGCGAAAGCGGTGGGTCAGCCGACGCATTTTTAACTGACATGACGTCATTGCGGGCAGGTTCACCTCCAAGCGGGATATCTGTAGAAATGACGGATTAAGGAACCACCGGTAGCTTTAGCTTTCGAAGGAGTCCAGCAAGGCGTCAGGCAGTGGTGCATCAAAGTCATCGGAAGTTTTGTATCTGCCCTTCATTAAACCAATACGTTTTACCGGCGGTTTCTCCTCGGTTATTTCGCTTTGGCGTTGCTCAGTCAATGTGCCTGAATCATCCGACAACTCTGAAATGATATTGCGCTTCATGGTTCGTGGATCTCCATTTGATAGGTGATTCTCAAATTTAACCGCAATTACCTTCTGCGCTATATCAGCCATTGCTCACTCCTTTGAAGGCAAATTCCTGAAAAGGAGAGAGCGTTTAAGGTCAAAAAGATCGCAGCCTTAAATCCCACAAAAAACGGCACCCGAAGGTGCCGTTTTCATTTCCAGCCAGATCAGCCGAGCAATCAGCCCGCCAGACCCGCCTGTTGTACCAGCACCAGCAATGGCTGCGGGTACACGCCCAGGAAGAATGCGACCAGGGCGATGGCCAGCAGCATCACGCCGCCTGCTTTCTGTTCCCAGTGCAGCTGGGCGTCGTGGCGACGCAGGTTTGGCTCGATCAGGTACAGGGTGACCATCACGCGCAGGTAGTAGAACACCCCGATGGCGCTGCCCAGTACCAGTGCGCCGACCAGCCACCACTGACGCGTTTCGACGCCGCTGGCGATGATGTAGAACTTGCCGATGAAGCCAGCGGTCAGCGGAATGCCGGCCAGGGACAGCATCATCACGGTGAGCACGGCGGTCAGGTACGGACGGCGCCAGAACAGGCCGCGGTACTCGTACAGGGCGTCGGCGTCGCGGCCGTTGTACGGCGAGGACATCAGGGTGATCACGCCGAACGCGCCGAGGCTGGTGATGACATAAGTCACCAGATAGACGCCGATGGCTTCCACCGCCAGACCCTTGCTCGCCACCAGCGCGATCAGCAGATAGCCGAAGTGCGCAATCGACGAGTAACCGAGCAGACGCTTGAGGTTGCTCTGGGTCAGGGCCAGCAGGTTACCGAACAGGATCGAGGCGACCGCGATAACGCTGAGCACATCGCTCAGCACACCACTGCTGGCAGCAGGGGAGAGCTGGAACAGACGCACCATCACCGCAAACACCGCCACCTTCGAAGCGGTGGCGAGGAACGCCGCCACCGGTGCCGGAGCACCTTCGTAGACGTCCGGCGTCCACAGGTGGAACGGTACCAGCGACAGCTTGAACGCCAGACCGATCAGCATCATGCCCAGGCCCAGTTGCGCCAGCGGGCTTGGCAGGCCGGTCGCGGCCAGGGCCTGACCGATGCCGACGAAGCTCAGCGAACCGGCGTCGGCGTAGAGCAGCGCCATACCGAACAGCAGGAACGCGGAACCGGCGGCCGACAGCACCATGTACTTGATGCCGGCTTCCAGCGAACGCTTGTTGAAGAAGGCGTAAGCCACCAGACCGTAGACCGGTACCGAGAGCAGTTCCAGACCGATGAACAACCCGGCCAGGTGCTGCGCGCTGACCAAAACCAGACCACCGGCGGCGGCCATCAGGATCAGCAGGTACAGTTCTTCGCGGTTGCCCGGGTAGCCCGAACCGCCATCACCCAGATAAGCGTGGGCGAGGGTGACGCAGGCGAGCGTGGCGACCAGGATCATCGCCATGTACAGACAGGCAAACGCGTCGATCTGCAGCAACGGGGTCACGGCCAGAGGCGCGACTTTCAACGCAGGCAGGATCGACAGCAGGGCCAGGTTCAGACCCGCCACCGAAATCAGGAAGGTCTGCGAGTGGTTGCGGCGCCAGGCGATTGCCAGCATCACCACGATAATGGTGAGGCTGGTGATCAACAGTGGCGCAAGCGCAATAAAGTGTTGAATCGTGAATTCCATAGCGCTCTTACCGGGCCGAAGCGAGTTGAGAGAAGGCGGTGCCGAGCCACTGCTGCACGCCATGCATGGTGGCGGCAGAGGTGTCGAGGAACGGTTGCGGGTAGACGCCGAGGTAAATCAGCAACACCGCCAGACCGAGCACCATGATCAGTTCGCGCGCGTCCATGCCGTGCAGCACCGCGTCGGATTTCGACGGGCCGAAGTAGGCACGGTGGATCATGATCAGCGAGTAGACCGACCCGAACACCAGACCGGAAGTGGCAATCGCCGTGACCCATGGAGCGCTGGCGAAGGAGCCGATCAGGATCAGGAACTCGCCGACAAAGTTACCGGTGCCCGGCAAGCCCAGCGACGCCGCCGCGAAGAACAGGCTGATCGCCGGCAGGTACGCGATACGCGACCACAGACCGCCCATCTCACGCATGTCACGCGTATGCAGACGCTCGTACAACTGGCCGCTGAGGATAAACAGCGCCGCTGCCGACAGACCGTGCGCCAGCATCTGGATCACTGCGCCTTGCAGCGCCAGTTGGCTGCCGGAGTAGATACCGATCAACACGAAGCCCATGTGGGAAACGGAAGAGAAGGCAATCAGACGCTTGATGTCGGTTTGTGCGAACGCGAGGAACGCGCCGTAGAAGATCCCGATCAGACCGAGGGTCATGGCGATCGGCGCGAACTCCGCCGAAGCGTTCGGGAACAGCGGCAGGGCGAAACGCAGCAGACCGTAGGCCGCAGTTTTCAGCAGGATACCGGCGAGGTCGACGGAACCGGCAGTCGGTGCCTGGGCGTGAGCGTCAGGCAGCCAGGAGTGGAACGGTACGACGGGCAGCTTGACCGCGAAGGCGATGAAGAAGCCGAGCATCAGAATGTACTCGGTGGTCATCGACATTTTGGTTTTCAACAGGTCGGCGTAGTTGAAGGTGATCACGCCGGTATTGTTGAAGTTGACCAGCACCAGACCGAGGATCGCCACCAGCATGATCAGGCCGGACGCCTGAGTGAAGATGAAGAACTTGGTCGCTGCGTAGATCCGGGTTTTCTTGCCGTCCGAAGAACTGTGACCCCAGAGCGCGATGAGGAAGTACATCGGCACCAGCATCATTTCCCAGAAGAAGAAGAACATGAACAGGTCGAGGGCGAGGAACACGCCGACGACGCCGCCCAGGATCCACATCAGGTTCAGGTGGAAGAAGCCAACATGACGTTGAATCTCTTTCCACGAGCAGAGTACCGAGAGGATACCCAGCAGACCGGTCAGCAGGATCATCAACAGCGACAGGCCGTCGAGGGCCAGGTGCACGTTGATGCCAAAACGCTGGATCCAGACATGCTTGAACTCAAGCGCCCAGGTCGGATCGGCGCCCGGCGCCGGTGCGAATGAATAGTCACCGTGGGCCCACAGCCAGAGGCCGAGCGCGAGTTCCAGGGTCATGGTCAACAGCGCAATCCAGCGCGGGAGGGTAGCGCCGAAGCGCTCACCCATCCAGCACAGCAGGCCGCCGATGAAGGGGATCAGGATTAGCCAAGGCAGAATCATGACGGGCTCGTTTCCTTTCGCAAATTCGCAAGGTTCATATCAGACCGCTACCAGCACGATGGCGCCGATCACCAGAACGGCACCAGCAGCCATCGAGGCGGCGTACCAACGCAGTTGACCGGTCTCGGTGCGGCTCAGGGCAGTGTGACCACCCTTGGCCATACGCGGTATCAGACCGATGGTCTGGTCGAGCGGGTCTTTGCGCAGTACATGGCTGATCGCAAGGTACGGCTTGACGAACAGTTTGTCGTAGATCCAGTCGAAGCCCCAGGCAGCGAACCACCAGGCCGAAAGGAAACGGCCGATGCCGCTGTTGGCAATTGCCGTGACGAAGCGACGCTTGCCGAGGAACAGCAGCGCTGCCAGCAGGATACCGGCCAGGGCGATGGCGCCCGAGGCGATTTCCAGACTGTGCTTGGCTTCGCCACCGGCATGCCCGACGCTTTGCGGCAGTACGCCGTGCAGCGGTGGCACGATCATCGCGCCGACGAAAGTCGACAGCACGATCAGCACCGACAATGGCAGCCAGTGGGCAATGCCGTGGCCGGCGTGGGCTTCGGTCTTGGCTTCACCGTGGAACGCGATGAAGATCAGGCGGAAGGTATACAGCGACGTCATGAACGCACCGACCAGACCTGCGTAAAGCAGACCCTGGTTACCGCTGGCGAACGCTTCCCAGAGGATTTCGTCCTTGGAGTAGAAGCCTGCGGTAACCAGTGGCAGAGCGGCCAGCGCAGCGCCACCGACGATGAAGCTGGCGTAGGCCAGTGGCAGTTTCTTCCACAGACCGCCCATCTTGAAGATGTTCTGCTCGTGGTGGCAGGCAACGATCACCGCACCGGAAGCAAGGAACAGCAGGGCCTTGAAGAAGGCGTGGGTCATCAGATGGAAGATCGCGCCTTCCCAGGCGCCAACGCCCAGTGCCAGGAACATGTAGCCGATCTGGCTCATGGTCGAGTAGGCGAGGATACGTTTGATGTCGGTCTGCACCAGCGCGGCGAAACCGGCCAGTACCAGGGTCACGCCACCGACGATGCCGACGAGGTGCAGGATGTCCGGCGCCAAGGCGAACAGACCGTGGGTACGGGCAATCAGGTAGACACCGGCGGTGACCATGGTCGCGGCGTGGATCAGTGCCGAAACCGGGGTTGGGCCGGCCATCGCATCCGCGAGCCAGGTTTGCAGCGGCAGTTGCGCCGATTTACCGACAGCACCGCCGAGCAGCATCAGGGTTGCCAGAACGATCCAGAAGTCACCGACCTTGAAATGCTCCGGCGCACGTACCAGCAGTTCCTGGACGTTCAGCGTGCCCAGTTGCTGGAACAGGATGAACAGGCCGATGGCCATGAACACGTCGCCGATGCGGGTGACGATGAACGCCTTGAGTGCCGCGTTACCGTTGTTGCGGTTGCTGTAGTAGAAACCGATCAACAGGTACGAGCACAGGCCCACGCCTTCCCAGCCGAAGTAGATGAACAGCAGGTTATCGCCGAGGATCAGGAACAGCATGCTGGCGATGAACAGGTTGGTGTACGAGAAGAAGCGCGAGTAACCGTCTTCACCACGCATGTACCAGGACGCGAACAGGTGGATCAGGAAGCCGACGCCGACGACCACGCCGAGCATGGTCACCGACAGGCCATCCAGGTACAGCGCGAAGTTCGGCTGGAAACCTTCCACCGACATCCAGCGCCACAGCACCTGGGTGTACACGCCACCTTCCGGCGGCGCGACGTTGAATTGCCAGATCACGTAAGCGGTGACGATGGCCGACAGGCCGATCGAACCGACACCGATCAGCGCCGAGAGGTTTTCCGAGAAGCGGCCGCGCGAGAACGACAGCAACAGGAACCCGATCAGAGGGAATACGAAAGTCAGAAAGAGTAGGTTCATCCGCGCATCTCACTGGCAGCGTCGATATCGAGCGTGTGGAAGCGGCGATACAGTTGCAGCAGGATCGCCAGGCCAATACTGGCCTCGGCTGCGGCAAGGCTGATCACCAGGATGAACATGATCTGTCCATCCGGCTGCGCCCAGCGGGCGCCCGCAACGATGAAGGCCAGGGCAGAGGCGTTCATCATCACTTCCAGACTCATCAACACGAACAAAATGTTGCGGCGGACCATCAGGCCGACCAGACCAAGGCAGAACAGGATGCCGGCGACGGCCAGTCCATGTTCGAGAGGGATAGCAGGCATGTCTTACTCCTTCGCCTCGTTACGGCCCAAATGGAACGCCGTGACGGCTGCGGCGAGCAGCAGCATCGAGGCGAGTTCGACCACCAGCAGGTACGGGCCGAACAGGCTGATGCCCACGGCTTTCGCGTCTACGGTGGTGTGGCCGATGGCCTGGCCGCTCTGGTGAGCGAACAGCACATACAGCAGTTCGGCCAGCAGCAGCGCGGCAAGAATCACCGGTCCTGCCCAGATGCCGGGCTTGAGCCAGGTGCGTTCCTGCTGCACCGAGGCGGGACCCAGGTTGAGCATCATCACCACGAACACGAACAGCACCATGATGGCACCGGCGTAGGCGATCACTTCGAGCACGCCGGCGAACGGTGCGCCGAGGGCGAAGAAGGTCATGGCCACGGCGATCAACGAGATGATCAGGTAGAGCAGGGCGTGCACGGGGTTGGTGTTGGTGACCACACGCAGCGTGGACACCACAGCAATACCCGATGCGAAATAGAAAGCGAATTCCATCGTTCTTCCTTAAGGCAGCAAGCTCTTCACGTTGATCGGTTCGGCTTCGTTCTGCGCAGCGCCTTTCGGCTTGCCAGCGATTGCCATACCTGCAACACGATAGAAGTTGTAATCAGGGTTTTTGCCGGGGCCGGAGATCAGCAGATCTTCTTTCTCGTACACCAGGTCCTGACGTTTGAACTCGGCCATCTCGAAATCCGGGGTCAGCTGGATTGCGGTGGTCGGGCAGGCTTCCTCGCAGAGACCGCAGAAAATGCAGCGCGAGAAGTTGATCCGGAAGAAGTCCGGGTACCAGCGACCGTCTTCGGTTTCAGCTTTCTGCAGCGAGATGCAACCCACCGGGCAGGCCACGGCGCACAGGTTGCAGGCTACGCAGCGTTCTTCGCCATCGGGGTCGCGGGTCAGGACGATGCGGCCACGGTAACGCGGCGGCAGGTAGACCTGCTCCTCGGGGTATTGCAGGGTGTCGCGCTTGCGAAAGCCATGGCCGAAGACCATGACCAGGCTGCGCAACTGGGTACCGGTACCCTTAACGATGTCGCCAATATATTTGAACATGGGTCAAATCCTCACTGAACCGCAACCGCAGGCGTGTTCAACAACACAACCGCAGCGGTCACCAGCAAATTGATCAGGGTCAGTGGCAGGCAGAATTTCCAGCTGAAATCCATCACCTGGTCATAACGCGGACGCGGGATGGAAGCGCGCAGCAGGATGAACAGCATGATGAAGAACGCGGTCTTCAGTGCGAACCAGACGAAGGACAGTTGCGGCAGGATGCCGAACGGACCGTGCCAGCCACCGAAGAACAGGGTGACCAGCAGCGCCGAGATCAGGATGATGCCGATGTATTCACCGACGAAGAACATGCCCCATTTCATACCGGCGTATTCAATGTGGTAACCGTCGGCCAGTTCCTGTTCCGCTTCCGGCTGGTCGAACGGGTGACGGTGAGTCACGGCGACGCCAGCGATGAAGAAGGTACAGAAGCCGAAGAACTGCGGAATGATGAACCACAGGTTCTGCGCCTGGTACTCGACGATGTCGCGCATGTTGAACGAGCCGACCTGCACCACGATGCCCATCAGGGCCAGGCCCATGAACACTTCGTAGGACACGGTCTGCGCCGAGGCACGCAAGCTGCCGAGCAGGGCGAACTTGTTGTTGCTCGACCAGCCGGCGAACAGCACCGCGTACACCGACAGACCGGCCATGGCGAAGAAGAACAGCAGGCCGATGTTCAGATCCGCCACGCCCCAGGTCGGGGTGATCGGGATGATCGCGAAGGCGATCAGCAGGGCGGACATGGCCACCACCGGCGCCAAAGTGAAGATCACCTTGTCGGCAAACGGCGGGGTCCAGTCTTCCTTGAAGAACATCTTCAGCATGTCGGCGGCGATCTGGAACATGCCGAACGGGCCAACGCGGTTCGGACCGTAACGGTCCTGCCACCAGCCCAGCAGGCGACGTTCGACAAAGCTGAGCAAGGCGCCCGCGACCACCACGGCCAGCAGGATCACGATGGCTTTGATGACCGTCAGGATCACATCGATCACTTCAGGGGTGAACCAGGTCATTGCGCTGCCTCCTGCAGACCGTCGACGGATACGCCGGCGAATGCCGGTGGAATGCCGGCGATGCCCGCAGGCAATGCCACCAGACCGGCGCCCAGTTCTTCATTGATGCGCAGCGGCAGACGCAGGGTCTGGCCGGCAACGTTCAGGCTCAGCAGAGCACCGTCGTTGACGCCGAGGCGATCCGCTTCGGATTTCGCCAGAGCCACGTACGGAGCCGGAATGCGCTCTTGCACCGGCGCGGCTTTCGAAGAATTTTCTTCGCTGCCGAACAGGTGGTAGAACGGCACGGCCTGCCAGGCGCCCGGCGCCGGATTGAATGCGCGCGGCGCAGCAGCGAACCAGTTCAGCGAGTCGCCAGTGCTTTCGATCAGGCGTGTGCCCGGGTCGCCAGCGCGCAGATGACCACCGACTTCGTCCTGGAACTTGTTCCACGCTTGTGGCGAGTTCCAGCCCGGCGACCATGCGAATGGCACTTGTTGACGCGGTTCGGCGGAGCCCGAGTAACCTTCCATGGAGAAAGCGAACGCGGTGTCCTGGTCTTGCGGAGTGCGTGGTTCGTGAACGCTGATGTCGGCGCGCATTGCGGTGCGACCGGAGTAACGCAGCGGCTCACGGGCCAGTTTCAGACCCTTGATGCGGAAAGCAGCCGACGGTGCAGCATCAACGATGCGCGCCAGTTGCGCGGTGCTCGAGGCAACGGCAGCGGTGACGTGGTCGAGTTGCGTCCAGTCGATCGGCTGGTTCAGCAGGGTCGAGCGCAGGGCGTGCAGCCAGCGCCAGCCTTCGTGCACCAGGATGCTCGCGTCCAGGTATTGCGGATCGAAAACCTGGAAGAAACGCTGGGCGCGACCTTCCTGGCTGACCAGCGTACCGTCGCCCTCGGCGAAGCTCGCCGCTGGCAGAACCAGGTGCGCGCGATCAGTGGTGGCGGTTTTCTGATGGTCAGCGACGATCACTACTTTGGCGGCGTTCAGCGCAGCATCGACCTTGGCGTTGGCAGTGCGGGTGTACAGATCGTTTTCCAGCACGACGATCGCGTCGGCCTTGCCATCGATGACCGCTTGCAGCGCGTCGTCGACCGACTCGCCACCGAGCATGGCCAGACCGAGGCTGTTGGCCTCCGGCACGATCAGGCTGATCGAACCGTTCTTCTCGCGCAGCTTCAGGGCCTTGGCGATGTTCGCGGCGGCTTCGATCAAGGCTTTGGAGCCCAGCGAAGTACCGGCGATGATCAGCGGACGCTTGGCGGCGAGCAGGGCATCGGCGATACGCTGCGCCAGTTCCAGGGCTTCGGTGTCCAGACCTTCAACGGCCGGCGCGCTGGCATCCAGCGCGTGAGCCACGGCGAAACCGATGCGTGCCAGGTCGTCGGGAGCTGCGTGTACGCATTCTTCAGCGACGTCGTCGAGCTTGGTTTCGGCGAGGCTGGCGATAAACAGCGGGTTCAGCGCGTGCTGGCCGATGTTCTTCACCGCCGCGTCGAGCCAAGGCTGTACGCGCATGGCTTCGGCCATGTCTTCAGCCTTGCCCTTGACCGACTGACGCAGAGCCAGCGCCATACGCGCGGCGGTCTGGGTCAGGTCTTCACCGAGGACGAAAATCGCGTCGTGGTCTTCGATGTCGCGCATGTTCGGCACTGGCAGCGGGCTGTCGTTCAGCACCTGCAGGACCAGACGAATGCGCTCCAGCTCGGAGGCTTCGATACCCGAATAGAAGTGCTCGGCACCGACCAGTTCGCGCAACGCGTAGTTGCTTTCAAGACTGGCGCGCGGCGAACCGATGCCGACGATGTTGCGTCCGCGCAGCAGGTCGGCGGCTTTGTCCAGCGCAGCGTCGAGGCTGAGCTTGGTGCCATCGGCCAGCAGCGGCTGACGTGGACGGTCAGTGCGGTTCACGTAGCCATAACCGAAACGGCCACGGTCGCAGAGGAAATACTGGTTCACCGAACCGTTGAAACGGTTTTCGATGCGACGCAGTTCACCGTAACGCTCGCCCGGGGAAATGTTGCAACCGCTCGAGCAGCCATGGCAGATGCTCGGGGCGAACTGCATGTCCCACTTGCGGTTGTAGCGCTCGGAGTGAGTCTTGTCGGTGAACACGCCGGTCGGGCAGACCTCGGTGAGGTTGCCGGAGAACTCGCTTTCGAGGGTGCCGTCTTCAACGCGACCGAAGTACACGTTGTCGTGGGCGCCGAATACACCGAGGTCGGTACCGCCGGCGTAGTCCTTGTAGAAACGCACACAGCGGTAGCAGGCGATGCAACGGTTCATTTCGTGGGAAATGAACGGGCCGAGTTGCTGGTTCTGGTGGGTGCGTTTGCTGAAGCGATAACGGCGCTCGTTGTGGCCGGTCATCACTGTCATGTCTTGCAGGTGGCAGTGACCGCCTTCCTCGCACACCGGGCAGTCGTGCGGGTGGTTGGTCATCAGCCATTCGACAACGCTGGCGCGGAACGCCTTGGATTCTTCATCGTCGATGGAGATCCAGGTGTTGTCGGTGGCGGGCGTCATGCAGGACATGACGATGCGACCACGGGTGTCGTTCTCGTCGGTGTACTGCTTGACCGCGCACTGGCGGCAGGCCCCGACGCTACCAAGCGCGGGATGCCAGCAGAAATATGGAATGTCGAGGCCCAGCGACAGACATGCCTGTAACAGGTTGTCTGCCCCGTCGACTTCGAGCGCTTTGCCGTCTACGTGGATAGTGGCCATGGTTCAAAGGTCTTCGTTGGCCCGGTGTCAGCGGGCGTGGCTAATGGAATCTTGTTATGCGTCCGAATCCAAACAGCCCCGGAGGGCGTCATCGGACGAAAGGCGAAGGGCACGGACCCTTCGCCTTTTTAAGCGTTTAAGCGCCGACTACGATCGGCCTTGCCAGAGGCGGGACGGCGGCGCTGACAGGCGCGATACCGGCTTCGAACTCTGGACGGAAGTATTTGATCGCGCTGCCCAGCGGCTCCACGGCTCCCGGTGCGTGAGCACAGAAGGTCTTGCCCGGGCCGAGGAAACCGACCAGACCCAGCAGGGTCTCGATGTCGCCCGGCTGGCCCTTGCCCTGTTCGATGGCCATCAGGAGCTTGACGCTCCATGGCAGACCATCGCGGCACGGGGTGCAGAAACCGCAGGATTCGCGAGCGAAGAACTGCTCCATGTTGCGCAGCAGCGAGACCATGTTGACGCTGTCATCCACCGCCATCGCCAGACCGGTACCCATCCGGGTGCCGACCTTGGCGATACCGCCGGCATACATTTGTGCGTCGAGGTGCTCGGGCAGGAGGAAACCGGTACCGGCGCCGCCTGGCTGCCAGGCCTTGAGCTTGAAGCCGTCGCGCATGCCGCCGGCGTAGTCTTCGAACAGTTCACGACCGGTGACGCCGAATGGCAGTTCCCACAGGCCCGGGTTCTTGACCTTGCCGGAGAAGCCCATGAGTTTGGTGCCCATGTCTTCGGAGCCTTCGCGGGCCAACGATTTGTACCAGTCAACGCCGTCGGCAATGATCGCCGGCACGTTGCACAGGGTTTCGACGTTGTTCACGCAGGTCGGCTTGCCCCACACGCCGACGGCGGCAGGGAAGGGCGGCTTGGAGCGCGGGTTGGCGCGGCGGCCTTCGAGGGAGTTGATCAGTGCGGTTTCTTCACCGCAGATGTAACGCCCGGCGCCGGTGTGGACGAACAGCTCGAAATCGAAACCCGAACCGAGAATGTTCTTGCCCAGCAGGCCGGCCGCCTTGGCTTCTTCCACGGCACGGTTGAGGTGCTTGGCGGCGGTAGTGTATTCGCCGCGCAGGAAGATGTAGCCACGGTAGGTTTTCAGCGCGCGGGCACTGATCAGCATGCCTTCGATCAGCAGATGGGGCAATTGCTCCATCAGCATGCGGTCTTTCCAGGTGTTCGGCTCCATTTCATCCGCGTTGCACAGCAGGTAGCGGATGTTTATGGATTCGTCCTTGGGCATCAGGCCCCACTTCACGCCAGTGGGGAAGCCGGCACCGCCGCGACCCTTGAGGCCAGCGTCTTTGACGGTCTGGACGATGGCGTCCTGATCCATCTCGGCGAAGGCTTTGCGCGCAGCGGCGTAACCGTTCTTGGCCTGGTACTCGTCGAGCCACACGGCTTCGCCGTCATCGCGCAGACGCCAGGTCAGCGGGTGAGTCTCGGCCGAGCGCTGGATGCGGTTGGCTGGACCAAAAGATGTCAGGGTCATACGTAGCCCTCGAGCAGTTTGGCCACGCCAGCAGGCTGCACGTCGCCAAAGGTGTCGTCGTCGATCATCAGCGCCGGTGCCTTGTCGCAGTTGCCGAGGCAGCAGACAGGCAGCAGGGTGAAACGACCGTCGGCGGTGGTCTGACCCAGGCCGATGCCCAGATTGTTCTGGATTTCGCTGACCACCGACTCGTGGCCGCCGATGTAGCAGACCATGCTGTCGCAGACGCGAATGATGTGGCGGCCGACCGGCTGACGGAAGATCTGGCTGTAGAACGTCGCCACGCCTTCAACGTCGCTGGCCGGGATGCCGAGGATCTCGCCGATCGCGTAGAGGGCGCCATCCGGCACCCAGCCGCGTTCTTTCTGGACGATCTTCAGGGCTTCGATCGACGCCGCGCGCGGGTCTTCGTAGTGATGCAGCTCGTGCTCGATGGCCGAGCGCTCGGTTTCACTCAAGGTGAAACGGTCTGTCTGGATAAGCGTGCTGTTCATGCTTAGCGGTCCACGTCGGCCATAACGAAGTCGATACTACCCAGGTACGCAATCAAGTCCGCGACCATGCTGCCTTTGATCACCGAAGGGATCTGTTGCAGATGCGGGAAGCTCGGAGTACGGATCCGGGTACGGTAGCTCATGGTGCCGCCGTCGCTCGTCAGGTAATAACTGTTGATGCCCTTGGTCGCTTCGATCATCTGGAAGGATTCGTTGGCCGGCATGACCGGGCCCCACGAAACCTGCAGGAAGTGCGTGATCAGGGTTTCGATGTGCTGCAGCGTGCGCTCTTTCGGCGGCGGCGTGGTCAGCGGGTGATCCGCCTTGTACGGGCCTTCCGGCATGTTGCGCATGCATTGATCGATGATCTTGATGCTCTGGCGCATCTCTTCGACGCGGACCATGCAGCGGTCATAGGCATCGCCGTTGACGGCCAGTGGCACTTCGAATTCAAAGTTCTCGTAGCCCGAGTACGGACGCGCTTTGCGCAGGTCGAAATCGCAACCGGTCGAACGCAGGCCGGCACCGGTGACGCCCCATTCCAGGGCCTCTTTGGTGTTGTAGGCAGCGACGCCGACAGTACGCCCCTTGAGGATGCTGTTCTGCAGGGCGGCCTTGGTGTATTCGTCCAGACGCTTGGGCATCCACTCGACGAAATCCTTGACCAGTTTTTCCCAGCCGCGCGGCAGGTCGTGGGCGACGCCACCGATGCGGTACCAGGCCGGGTGCAGACGGAAACCGGTGATCGCTTCGATCACCGTGTACGCCTTCTGGCGGTCGGTGAAAGTGAAGAACACCGGGGTCATGGCGCCGACGTCCTGGATGTAGGTACCCAGGAACAGCAGGTGGCTGGTGATCCGGAAGAACTCGGCCATCATGATGCGGATGACATCGACCTTCTGCGGCACCTTGATGCCGGCGAGCTTCTCGACCGAGAGCACGTACGGCAGGTTGTTCATCACGCCGCCGAGGTAGTCGATACGGTCGGTGTACGGAATGTAGCTGTGCCAGGACTGACGCTCGCCCATCTTCTCGGCGCCACGGTGGTGGTAGCCGATGTCCGGGACGCAGTCGACGATCTCTTCACCGTCCAGCTGCAGGATGATGCGGAACGCACCGTGCGCCGAAGGGTGGTTCGGGCCGAGGTTGAGGAACATGTAGTCCTCGTTGGCTCCGGAACGCTTCATGCCCCAGTCTTCCGGACGGAAGCGCGCGGCTTCCTCTTCCAGCTGCTGTTTGGCGAGGTTGAGGCTGAACGGATCGAATTCGGTGGCGCGCGCCGGGAAGTCCTTGCGCAGCGGGTGACCTTCCCAGGTCGGCGGCATCATGATGCGCGACAGGTGCGGGTGGCCTTTGAAGTCGATGCCGAACATGTCCCAGACTTCGCGCTCGTACCAGTTGGCGTTGGGCCAGATGCTGGTGACGGAAGGCATGCTGAGGTCGCCTTCGGACAAGGCCACCTTGATCATCACGTCACTATTACGCTCCAGCGACATGAGGTGATAGAACACGGTGAAATCGGCGCCGGTTGGCAGCCCTTGACGCTTGGTGCGCAGACGCTCGTCCACGCCGTGCAGGTCATAGAGCATGACGTACGGCTTGGGCAGGTTGCGCAGGAAAGTCAGGACTTCAACCAGTCTGGCACGGGCCACCCACAGCACCGGCATGCCGGTGCGGGTTGCCTGCGCGGTGAACGCTTCGGCGCCAAAACGGTTGTTCAGTTCGACGACCACATCCTGGTCGTCTGCCTTGTAAGGCGGGATGTACAGAGCACTGCCTGTAGTCATGGTTATTTTTTCGCTTTCGGTCAACGTAAAGAATGAAGCCAGCTTCTCGTTACTTGGAACAGAACTGGATCAGACTTCGTCAGGGCTGCGCAGATTGGTGACTGCGATTCGCTGTTCGCGGCGCTGTTCCTTCTGCGATGGCATGTCGGCGCGATACACGCCTTGATCACCAACGACCCAGGAAAGCGGACGACGCTCCTGTCCAATCGATTCCTGCAACAGCATCAAGCCTTGCAGAAATGCTTCCGGACGGGGCGGGCAGCCAGGTACGTAGACGTCCACGGGCAAGAACTTGTCCACCCCTTGAACCACGGAGTAGATGTCGTACATGCCGCCGGAGTTGGCGCACGAACCCATGGAGATAACCCATTTCGGTTCGAGCATTTGCTCGTAGAGACGCTGAATGATCGGCGCCATCTTGATGAAGCAGGTACCGGCGATAACCATGAAGTCGGCCTGACGCGGCGAGGCCCGGATGACTTCGGCGCCAAAGCGCGCGATGTCGTGGGGCGCCGTGAAGGCGGTGGTCATTTCCACGTAGCAGCACGACAGGCCGAAGTTGTACGGCCACAGGGAGTTCTTACGTCCCCAGTTGACCGCGCCACTCAGCACGTCTTCCAGCTTGCCCATGAAAATGTTTTTGTGGACTTGATCTTCTAACGGATCGGCAACGGTTTCCCGCTGGCCAATCGGATACTGCTCGTTAGGAGCATCGGGGTCGATCCTGGTGAGATTGTATTGCATTGCCAAAGCCTCATTGTTTCAGCTTCGCCTGCCGCTTGCGACGAGCTTCCGGAGCCCAGTCAAGGGCGCCCACTCGGAACAGGTAGACAAGACCTGCCAACAGAATTGCTATGAAAACGAGAGCTTCGACGAATCCGGTCCAGCCGCTTTCGCGGACGGACACAGACCATGCAAAGAGAAAGAGGGCTTCGATATCGAAGATCACGAAGAGCATCGCGACCAGATAGAATTTGGCTGAGAGCCGCAAGCGGGCGCCACCGGTAGGTAGCATGCCCGACTCGAACGGTTCGTTTTTGCTGCGACCCCAGGCTTTTGACCCGAGGAGGCTGGAGACGCCAAGCATGAAGGCACACAGGCCGACGACACCCAGAAGGAAAATGGCAAAGCCCCAGTTGTGGGCCATGAGTCCTGTCGCTTCGGGCATGCTGGTAATCCTTAACAGAGAGCAAAGGTCTCTGAGCTTGATAAAGAAATAAGGCAGTGACGATATGTCGCAGCAATCAATCGGGCTGATTTTATGGCTAAACACCCGGCAAGTAAAATTCCAAAGGCGAAATTATTTACCGGATTAAGGACATAGCGTCTCCTGAAGGCGCTGCGGCCCATGCGTTGCGGGCATTAGCCGGGTTTCCGTCAATTATGTTTTGTAGGCTTTGTAACGAACATAGTTGCTGCTAAATGATAATTGATATCGTTTGGAGTGGTTTTGTAACTGTTTAACCAGTGAGTGGCTGGGAAGTTGTCTTACTTGCGCATTACTGCAAGTAGCGAAGCCTACCGTTTTAGCGGAAATTTCTGACGCTTGTAGCGCTTCAGATCAATGTTCCATCTCTCGGCTGACGGTAGCCCTGTGGGAGCGAGCCTGCTCGCGAAAGCGGTGGATCAGCCTCCAGATGTGCAAGCTGACTTATCGCCTTCGCGAGCAGGCTCGCTCCCACAGGAAATTTATGGGGGCTTTGAGATTCCAACAGGCAAAAAAACGCCCCGATCCAGTCGGGGCGTCAGTCTTGCGGCTCTGCGGTTAGCTTTTTATTCGATCCGCAAAGGCCGTTTGCTCAGGTGAAGCCGAATCAGTGGAACTGTTCTTCTTCGGTCGAACCGGTCAGCGCGGTCACCGAGGACGAGCCGCCCTGGATCACAGTGGTCATGTCGTCGAAGTAGCCAGTGCCCACTTCCTGCTGGTGCGCAACGAAGGTGTAACCCTTGGCGGCGTCAGCGAATTCCTGCTCTTGCAGTTTCACGTAGGCAGTCATGTCGTTGCGGGCGTAGTCGTGCGCCAGGTTGAACATGCTGTGCCACATGTTGTGAATGCCGGCCAGGGTGATGAACTGGTGCTTGTAGCCCATGGCGGACAGTTCGCGCTGGAACTTGGCGATGGTCGCGTCGTCCAGGTTCTTCTTCCAGTTGAAGGAAGGCGAGCAGTTGTACGACAGCAGCTGGTCCGGGTATTCCTTTTTGATCGCTTCAGCGAAGCGACGGGCTTCTTCCAGATCCGGCTTGGCGGTTTCGCACCAGATCAGGTCGGCGTACGGTGCGTAAGCCAGGCCACGGGCGATCGCTTGATCCAGGCCGGCACGTACCTTGTAGAAACCTTCCTGAGTACGCTCGCCGGTCACGAATGGCTGATCGTACGGGTCGCAGTCGGAAGTCAGCAGGTCAGCCGCGTTGGCGTCGGTGCGGGCCAGAATGATGGTCGGCGTGCCGGCAACGTCAGCTGCCAGACGGGCAGCGGTCAGCTTCTGTACGGCTTCCTGGGTTGGCACCAGAACCTTGCCGCCCATGTGGCCGCACTTCTTCACCGAAGCCAGTTGGTCTTCGAAGTGAACGCCAGCGGCGCCTGCTTCGATCATGCTTTTCATCAGCTCGTAGGCGTTGAGTACACCGCCGAAACCGGCTTCAGCGTCGGCCACGATTGGTGCGAAGTAGTCGATGTAGCCGTCATCGCCCGGGTTCTTGCCGGCTTTCCACTGGATCTGGTCAGCACGACGGAACGAGTTGTTGATGCGCTTGACCACGGTCGGTACCGAGTCAACCGGGTACAGCGACTGATCCGGGTACATCGATTCGGCGGAGTTGTTGTCCGCAGCCACCTGCCAGCCGGACAGGTAGATCGCCTGGATACCGGCCTTGACCTGCTGAACAGCCTGGCCGCCGGTCAGGGCGCCCATGCAGTTGACGAAATCTTTCTCTGGACGGAAGGACGGCTTGGCACCCTGGGTAACCAGGTTCCACAGCTTCTCGGCGCCCATCTTCGCGAAGGTGTGCTCAGGCTGAACCGAGCCACGCAGGCGGACCACGTCGGCAGCGGAGTAAGTGCGAGTCACGCCTTTCCAGCGCGGGTTCTCGGCCCAGTCTTTTTCGAGGGCTGCAATTTGCTGTTCGCGTGTCAGTGCCATGGAGATAAACCTCGTCGCGTCTTTTATGAAAAGTTGTTCTGCGGTGGAAAATTCCTGCGCTCGCTGACCAGAAGCTTAGGTGGTCAAGTCGAATTCGGCGGGGTAGGCGACGGGATGAACGATGGGCTCGAGGGGAAGTGAGCAGGTAGTGGCGCGGTGCGGGCGCATTCCGGCGTCGTGGGCCTTTATACGGTCTGCAGCGTGAAGCCGGGTTACCTAAATACGCTTCCGTCCCTCGGGACAACTTCGTTCCAGTCGGCAACCTCGTCAAACACACCTTGTGGGCGGTACAGACACGAAACGGTTCGCGGGATAGGTGCGAACGGCGCTTCGAAGGCCCTTGCCAGGGCCTCTGATTAGCGGGAGCGAGGCCATCATGCCTTCGCTTTTTGGCCTCGTCAAACGTTTTGTAGTGCTTTTTTTAAGGCACTACATCTTTCGTCTAATACGACTAATCAGTCAGTTTTCGGTGCTTTAGTCCAGTGTGTCGACTTTCACCCGCAAGGTCATGTCATCCCGGCCTTGAGTCGAGTAGCTGCGGGTCAGCCCCTGTTTGTCGGCCTGAGTCTGGCTGTTGACGCCCGCCAGGGTGATCCATTCGCCGAGGCGTCCGGTGACGGTTGTGTCGGTGCTTTGCACGTTCACTACATCGGGACGTTCCTGGCTCATGCGGTCACGGTTGGTACTGATCGCCAGATGAACGGTCTCGCCGGTGACGCTGGCGGTGACGTAGAAACCCTGGGTGACGTTGCGGTATTGGGTCTCGCTGCTGTAACCGCCGTAGGAGTCGCTCTGGGTGTTGGTGATCGGCACGCTCTGGCCAACCTGAATCAGCGCCGGAGTGCCTTCACTGGTCTGCACTTGCTGAACGCCGCCATTGCGGCTGGTGGTGCTGCGGCTGATGATCCGGGTCTGGTTCGGCTGGGCGCCGTTGACCGAATAACCTTCGTCGCCACGGCCATTGTTTTCGTTGGTGTCGACGGTGATCAGCAAGCGCTTCGGTGCGGTATCGAGTTGCGCCAGCAGATCTTTCAGTTCCTGTATCTTGCCTGGCTCGGCTTTGACGATCAGTTGATTGCCGTAAGCGCTGACCTGACCGTCCTGGCCGATGAAATCCTGCGCGACCGGCAGCATGTCAGCGCTGGTGTGGTATTTGAGGGGGACGATTTCTGTGGCTGCCAGCACCGAAAAACTGCAGCCGAGCAGCAGGGTGGTGAGCAGGGTGCGTAGGGACATGTCCGTTATCTCCGCGTTCGAAAGGCTTGATATTGCCAGTTTGTCGGCCCGGGGTGGGGCAAGTTGAATCGTAGACAGCAAAACGCCCCGGCATCCGAAAATGGCGGGGCGTTTTGTGGTGTGCTTGCGGCCATTGTGGCGAGGGGATCTAGAGGTCTCGGAATCAGGCCGAATGCCGAACCATGTCGACATGCGGAATGCCGGCCTCGAGAAACTCCTCGCTGACCAGGCTGAAGCCCAGACGCTCATAGAACGCCGTGGCCTGCACCTGAGCGCTGAGCTTCTGCTGTTTCAGCCCGCGTGCTTCGGCTTCGGCGATGACCGCTTGCATCAGCGCGTCACCGACCTTCATTCCGCGCCAGTCTTTGAGTACCGAAACCCGACCGATATGCCCATCGGGCAGCAGTCGCGCCGTGCCGATCGGGAAGTCGCCTTCGAACGCCAGAAAATGCACGGCGGTCGCGTCATCGGCGTCCCACTCAAGCTCGGGTGGCACCGATTGTTCGGCGATGAACACCGTTTCACGAATGCGCCGGATCTCGGCGATATCCTTCTGCCAGTCTGCGACACGAACGCGAATTTTATTCATCGGCGAACCCCAGGCTTCCTTGCTTGACCAGTTCGCAGAGCAGGCTGCGGCCGTCTTCATCGCTCAGCCATTCGCCGAGGTTGTCGGCGTGCAGGGCGTCAGCGGCGCAGATCAGCTTCAACAGTTCGCGCAGCTTGCCCGGCAGGTAACGGCTCTGGCCGCTGGCGAACAGCAGCAGATCGTCGTCGACTTCCGACCAGGCCAGGCGCGCACTCGGGTTGCGGATCAGCACGGCGCCGTCCTGCAGGGCGGCGAGGAAGTCTTCTTCTTCGACGTCTTCCGGGCCGACCACCAGTTCCGGGTAGCGCGGCTCGGTCATGTACTGGCCGAACCAGGTCAGCAGCAGGCGCTCATCGCTCATGTGTTCGGCGAGCAGGCTTTTCAGACGATCCAGCGCATCGTGTTGAATCTGGTGCGGATCGACCGCCGGCTTGGCGTCGGCATCGGTGTAGCGCTCTTCGTCGGTCAGGAACTGGCTGAGGAAGTCGGTGAAGTGGGTCAGCACTTCAGCAGCGCTCGGCGCACGGAAGCCGACCGAGTAGGTCATGCAGTTGTCGACTGCGACGCCGCAATGGGCCAGACGCGGCGGCAGGTAGAGCATGTCGCCTGGCTCCAGCACCCATTCTTCGGTCTCGTGGAATTCAGCGAGGATGCGCAGGTCAGCGTGCTGCAGGAGCGGGCTCTCGGAATCGCACATCTGGCCGATTTTCCAGTTGCGCTTGCCATGGCCCTGCAGCAGGAACACATCGTAGTTGTCGAAATGCGGGCCGACGCTGCCACCCGGTGCGGCAAAGCTGATCATCACGTCATCGACGCGCCAGCTCGGCAGGAAGCGGAAGTTTTCCAGCAGTTCGCTGACTTCCGGCACGAACTGATCAACCGCTTGCACCAGCAGTGTCCACTCTTTTTCTGGCAATTTGCTGAACTCGTCTTCGGCGAACGGGCCGCGACGCAGTTCCCATGGACGCTCGCCATGTTCGATCACCAGGCGCGATTCGACTTCTTCTTCCAGGGCCAGGCCGGCCAGTTCGTCGGCGTCGATCGGGCTTTCGAAGTCAGGAATCGCCTGACGGATCAGCAGCGGTTTTTTCTGCCAGTAGTCACGCAGGAACTCGCGTGCTGTGAGGCCGCCCAGAAGTTGAAGAGGAATATCGGAATTCATATGTAACCTATTGAAAAAAAGCACTTTTCAGACGGGAATAAAAACGCCCGGCGCGGCCGGGCGTCTCAAACGGGGCAAACGGTCGATCAGATGCGTTTGGCTTGTGCCACAGCGTTGCCGATGTAGTTGGCCGGGGTCAGTTGCTTGAGCTCGGCTTTGGCTTCGGCTGGCATGTCCAGGCCATCGATGAAAGTCTGCAACGCTTCAGGGCTGATGCCCTTGCCGCGGGTCAGTTCTTTCAGCTTTTCGTACGGGTTTTCGATGTTGTAGCGACGCATCACGGTCTGGATCGGCTCAGCCAATACTTCCCAGCAAGCATCGAGGTCAGCGGCAATCTTCTGCTCGTTGAGCTCGAGTTTGCTGATGCCTTTGAGGCTGGCTTCGTAAGCGATCACGCTGTGGGCGAAGCCGACACCGAGGTTGCGCAGGACGGTGGAGTCGGTCAGGTCGCGCTGCCAGCGGGAGATCGGCAGCTTGCTCGCCAGGTGCTGGAACAATGCGTTGGCGATACCCAGGTTGCCTTCGGAGTTTTCGAAGTCGATCGGGTTGACCTTGTGCGGCATGGTCGACGAACCGATTTCACCAGCGATGGTGCGCTGCTTGAAATAACCCAAGGAGATATAGCCCCAGATGTCGCGGTCGAAGTCGATCAGGATGGTGTTGAAGCGTGCGATAGCGTCGAACAGCTCGGCGATGTAGTCGTGCGGTTCGATCTGCGTGGTGTACGGGTTGAAGCCCAGGCCCAGCTCGTCTTCGATGAAGGCGCGGGCGTTGGCTTCCCAGTCGATCTGCGGATAGGCCGACAGGTGCGCGTTGTAGTTGCCGACAGCGCCGTTGATCTTGCCCAGCAGCGGCACGGCAGCGACTTGAGCGATCTGACGCTCGAGACGGTAAACCACGTTGGCCAGTTCTTTACCCAGAGTAGTCGGCGAAGCCGGCTGGCCGTGGGTGCGCGACAGCATCGGCACGTCGGCGAAACGGATGGCCAGTTCGCGGATGGCGTTGGCGGTCTGGCGCATCAGCGGCAGCATCACGTCGTCACGACCTTCGCGCAGCATCAGGGCGTGGGACAGGTTGTTGATGTCTTCGCTGGTGCAGGCAAAGTGGATGAATTCGCTGACCTTGGCCAGCTCCGGCAGCTTGGCCGCCTGCTCTTTGAGCAGGTATTCGATCGCTTTGACGTCGTGGTTGGTGGTGCGCTCGATCTCTTTGACGCGCTCGGCGTGCTCCAGCGAGAAGTTTTCAGCCAGTTCATTGAGAACGGCGTTGGCCTCGGCGGAGAAGGCTGGCACTTCAGGGATGCCAGCGTGGGCGGCCAGGCGCTGAAGCCAGCGCACTTCAACCAGAACGCGGGCACGGATCAGGCCGTACTCGCTGAAAATCGGGCGCAGGGCCTGGGTTTTGCCGGCGTAGCGGCCGTCAACAGGGGAAACCGCAGTGAGCGAAGAGAGCTGCATGGGGTGTTCTCGGACAGTCGGGCAACGAAATGGGGCGCGTATCATACATGAAAAAATCCGCCGGTCCGTCGCCAACTGACCGGCGTATTACGCGTTACAGACTACAAAGCCTTCGTGACGCGGCGTTTACTCGCTGCGCATCAACGGATAAAGCTCTTTAAGCAACTTGCGGCGGCTGATCACCAACTGCCAGCGATGACCACCGAGCTGACGCCACAGGCGCGCCGAGCGGATACCGGCGAGGAGCAGGGCGCGGATCTTCGAGGCATTGCTCGGCTGTTGCAGGTTGCGCATGTCGCCGTGCACCTGAATGCGCTGGCGCAGAGTGCTCAAAGTGTCCTGGTACAACGCACCGCAAGCGGCCACGACGTTTTCGTGGGCCGGGCCAAAATGCTCCACCTGCGACTGGATCTGCGGCAGGCGTTTGGCAATCGTCTCAAGCATGTCGTCACGCTTGGCCAGTTGCCGTTCCAGACCGAGCATCGACAGCGCGTAGCGCAACGGCTCGCGCTGCAAGGTGCTCGGATCGCGCTCAAGGGCGCCAATCAGCGCGCGATAACCCTCGCGCAGATTGATGTCGTCGCCGCCGTACACGTCCAGCGTATCTTTCGGGTCGCGGACCAGCAGGCTGCCGAGCATGCAACTCAGGCCGGCCTCGTTGGTCTGGCCGGTCTTGGCGATGCGATCGACCAGCACGGCGGCGAGAAACACGCCGCCCAGCGCCGTCAGTTGCTCCTGAGTCGGGCTCATGCCTGGCCGCTCCACGGCTCGGCCACTTCGATCACGCCGCCACCCAAGCAGATTTCACCGTCATAGAACACCACCGATTGGCCCGGCGTCACCGCGCGTTGCGGTTCGTCGAACACGGCGCGATAACCGCTGGCGGTTTTTTCCAGGGTGCAGGCCTGATCGCTCTGGCGATAGCGCACTTTCGCCGTCAGGCGCAGCGGCTGGCTCAGGTCGATCGGGTTGACCCAGTAGATTTCCGAAGCGAGCAGGGCGCTGGAGAACAGCCACGGATGGTTGTTGCCCTGGCCGACGATCAGCTCGTTGCTCTGCAGATCCTTGCGCAGCACGTACCACGGCTCGTCACCGGCATCCTTCAAGCCGCCGATGCCGAGGCCCTGACGCTGGCCGATGGTGTGGTACATCAAGCCGTGGTGACGGCCGATGACTTCGCCTTCGGTGGTCTTGATCTCGCCCGGTTGTGCCGGCAGGTATTGCTTGAGAAAATCGCTGAAACGGCGCTCGCCGATGAAGCAGATCCCGGTGGAATCCTTCTTCTTGGCGGTGGCCAGTTCGTACTTCTCGGCAATCTCGCGCACTTGCGGCTTTTCCAGTTCGCCGACCGGGAACAGGGTCTTGGCGATTTGTTCGCCGCCGACGGCGTGCAGGAAATAGCTCTGATCCTTGTTCGGATCGAGGCCCTTGAGCAGTTCGGTGCGATCATCGATATCACGGCGGCGCACGTAGTGGCCGGTGGCGATCAGGTCGGCGCCGAGCATCATCGCGTAGTCGAGGAACGCTTTGAACTTGATCTCGCGGTTGCACAGAATGTCCGGGTTCGGCGTGCGCCCGGCCTTGTATTCGGCGAGGAAGTGCTCGAACACGTTGTCCCAGTACTCGGCGGCGAAGTTGGCGGTGTGCAGCTTGATGCCGATCTTGTCGCAGACAGCCTGAGCATCCGCCAGGTCGTCCATGGCGGTGCAGTATTCCGTTCCGTCGTCTTCTTCCCAGTTCTTCATGAACAGGCCTTCCACTTCGTAACCCTGCTCGATCAGCAGAAGGGCAGAAACGGAAGAGTCCACGCCGCCGGACATGCCGACAATGACGCGCTTCTTGGATGTGTCAGAAGGGGCTGGATCACGCATAGGGATTCAATGAGTGTCTTGGAAAAGGGCGCGATTCTATCAGGCTCGCGGCCGCAAGGCTAAAGAGAAGGGCGGATCAGTTCGAGGCTGAAGTGATGACCGGCCAGATAATCGTCGATGCAGCGGATGATCAGCTCGCTGCGCCAGTTGTCACGCTGGGCGATTAATTCGTCGCGGGTCAGCCACTTGGCGCCGACAATTCCGTCGTCAAGCTGGAAATCCGGGTGATGCTGCACGGCTTTGGCGCTGAAGCATATGCGCTGGTAAGTCACGCCGTTGCTCGGTGCGGTGTACAGATAAATGCCGATCACGCCTGTCGGCTCGACGTCCCAGCCGGTTTCTTCGAGGGTTTCGCGAATGGCCGCATCGATCAGGGTTTCATCCGGATCGAGATGGCCGGCGGGCTGGTTGAGCACATTGCGCCCACCTTTGTGCTCTTCGACCATCAGGAAGCGACCGTTGTCCTCGACGATGGTGGCGACGGTGATGTGGGGGAGCCATTCCATAAAACCTTCCTCAATCTATTGGTTAAACCCCAATCCCTGTGGGAGCTGGCTTGCCAGCGATAGCGGTGGTTCAGTCACCATCCATGCTGGATGATAAACCGCCATCGCTGGCAAGCCAGCTCCCACAAAGTTTTGTGGTGATCACAAAACCCGGAAACACAAACCCCGGCACAAGGCCGGGGTCTGTTCACCGCATTACAACCTTAAACCAGCGCAGCAATCGCCGCGTTGAAGGTTGCGCTTGGACGCATGGCCTTGCTGATCAGCTCGGCGTCGGCGTGGTAGTAACCGCCGATGTCGACTGGCTTGCCCTGAACGGCGTTGAGCTCGGCAACGATGGTTGCCTCGTTCTCGGTCAGGGTTTTGGCCAGAGTCGCGAACTGCGCTTGCAGTGCAGCGTCTTCGGTCTGGGCAGCCAGGGCCTGAGCCCAGTACATCGCCAGGTAGAAGTGGCTGCCGCGGTTGTCGATGTTGCCGACCTTGCGCGATGGCGACTTGTTGTTGTCGAGGAACTGGCCGGTGGCCTGGTCCAGGGTTTTCGACAGCACCAGTGCTTTCGGGTTGTTGTAGTTCACGCCCAGGTGCTCAAGGGAAGCGGCGAGGGCAAGGAACTCACCCAGCGAATCCCAGCGCAGGAAGTTTTCTTCAACCAGTTGCTGCACGTGCTTCGGAGCCGAACCGCCGGCGCCGGTTTCGAACAGACCACCGCCGTTCATCAGCGGCACGATCGACAGCATCTTGGCGCTGGTGCCCAGTTCCATGATCGGGAACAGGTCGGTCAGGTAGTCGCGCAGTACGTTGCCGGTCACCGAAATGGTGTCCTTGCCTTCGCGGGTGCGCTGCAGGGTGTACTTCATCGCGTCGACCGGCGCCATGATCTGGATGTCCAGACCGCTGGTGTCGTGGTCCTTCAGGTAGGCCTGAACCTTCTCGATCACCACGCCATCGTGAGCGCGCATCGGGTCGAGCCAGAAGATCGCCGGCGTGCTGCTCGCGCGAGCACGGTTGACGGCCAGTTTGACCCAGTCCTGGATCGGCGCGTCTTTGGTCTGGCACATGCGGAAGATGTCGCCGGCTTCGACAGCCTGTTCCATCAGCAGCTTGCCTTTGCTGTCGGTGACGCGAACAACGCCGTCAGCCTTGATCTGGAAGGTCTTGTCGTGCGAGCCGTACTCTTCGGCTTTCTTCGCCATCAAACCGACGTTCGGCACGCTGCCCATGGTGGTCGGGTCGAAAGCGCCGTTGGCTTTGCAATCTTCGATCACAGCCTGGTAGATGGTCGCGTAGCAACGATCCGGGATCACAGCCTTGGTGTCGTGCAGCTGACCGTCGGTGCCCCACATCTTGCCGGAGTCACGGATCATCGCTGGCATCGAGGCGTCGACGATGACGTCGCTAGGCACGTGCAGGTTGGTGATGCCTTTGTCGGAGTTGACCATCGCCAGCGACGGACGAACGGCGTAGACCGCTGCGATATCGGCTTCGATCTGCGCTTGCTGCTCGGCCGGCAGGGCCTTGATGCGCGCGTACAGATCGCCGATGCCGTTGTTCAGATTGAAGCCGATCTGGTTCAGCACGTCAGCGTGCTTGGTCAGTGCGTCTTTATAGAACTCGGCAACGATCTGGCCGAACATGATCGGGTCGGAGACCTTCATCATGGTCGCTTTCAGGTGAACCGAGAGCAGCACGCCCTGGGCCTTGGCGCTTTCGATCTCGGCAGCGATGAACGCACGCAAGGCGTTTTTGCTCATCACGGCGCAGTCAAGGATCTCGCCAGCCTGAACGGTGGTTTTTTCTTTCAGAACGGTGGCAGCACCGTCCTTGGCGATCAGTTCGATCTTCACAGCGTCAGCGGCGTCGATCAGGACAGCTTTTTCGCTGCCGTAGAAATCGCCGGTGCTCATGTGCGCGACGTGAGACTTGGAGTCCTTGGCCCAGGCGCCCATTTTGTGCGGGTGCTTGCGCGCATAGTTCTTCACCGACAGTGGAGCGCGGCGGTCGGAGTTGCCTTCACGCAGAACCGGGTTCACGGCGCTGCCCTTGACCTTGTCGTAACGCGCCTTGGCGTCTTTGTCGGCGTCGCTGGTCACGGTTTCCGGGTAGTCCGGCAGGTTGTAGCCCTGCGCCTGCAGCTCTTTGATCGCGGCTTGCAGCTGTGGCACCGAAGCACTGATGTTCGGCAGCTTGATGATGTTGGCTTCAGGCGTAACGGCCAGGTCGCCCAGTTCGGCGAGGTGGTCGGCTACGGCTTTGTCGCCCAGTTGCTCGGGGAAGCTTGCCAGGATGCGCGCTGCAAGAGAGATATCGCGGGTTTCCACGGCGATATCGGCCGAGGCGGTGTAAGCCTCGATGATCGGCAGCAGGGAATAGGTGGCGAGGGCAGGAGCTTCGTCGGTGAAGGTATAGATGATCTTCGAGCGGGTGGGCATATTCGGATTAACTCTCTCTTCTTTGCTAAAGCGTGCGCAGAAACTCGAGGGGCGCCGGGTAAGCGCGTTCGTTCAAAGTCATCCATGAACCGAATGTCGAGATTCTTCGCGGTGATGTTGGGTGCATCAGTAGAGCGTCAAGCAGTCAGGCTGCGGTAACAACCCGACCAATCAGGCGGAAAGTCTCGTGCTAGAGAGGCCAGCCGTCGTGACCCTGTGGTCAGCGGGCGGCATTATACATAGGTAGCTGGCAATCTGCCGATGGTTCATATGCAACGATTCTCGTCCATTGGTCTAAAGGTCGCAGGGCGCGACCGGGCAAAGACTCGTTACGAATGCTGGAGTTTGGCGCTTTTCCCTTTGCTTTCAGGCTTGTAGGAAACGAGATGTGCGCGGCGCAGGAACATAGGGTTTGCGTGTTGATTCAACTGGGTTACGCTCGAAGCAAGCCAGGTGTTCAATCCAAACAATGGAGTTCAGCATGGGTTACAAGAAGATTCAGGTTCCAGCCGTCGGCGACAAAATCACCGTCAATGCAGACCATTCTCTCAATGTTCCTGATAACCCGATCATCCCCTTCATCGAAGGTGACGGTATTGGTGTCGACATCAGTCCGGTGATGATCAAGGTTGTCGATGCTGCTGTTGAAAAGGCCTACGGCGGCAAGCGCAAGATTTCCTGGATGGAAGTCTACGCCGGCGAAAAGGCCACTCAGGTTTATGACCAGGACACCTGGCTGCCGCAGGAAACCCTCGACGCGGTCAAGGATTACGTGGTTTCGATCAAAGGCCCGCTGACCACTCCGGTCGGTGGCGGCATCCGCTCGCTGAACGTGGCCCTGCGTCAGCAGCTCGACCTGTACGTCTGCCTGCGCCCGGTGCGCTGGTTCGAAGGCGTGCCAAGCCCGGTGAAAAAGCCCGGCGATGTCGACATGACCATCTTCCGCGAGAACTCCGAAGACATTTACGCCGGTATCGAATGGAAGGCCGGTTCGCCGGAAGCCACCAAGGTCATCAAATTCCTTAAAGAAGAAATGGGCGTCACCAAGATCCGTTTCGACGAAAACTGCGGCATCGGCGTCAAGCCGGTCTCCCGCGAAGGCACCAGGCGTCTGGCGCGCAAGGCTCTGCAATACGTGGTCGACAATGACCGCGACTCGCTGACCATCGTGCACAAAGGCAACATCATGAAGTTCACCGAAGGTGCCTTCAAGGAATGGGCCTACGAAGTGGCGGCCGAAGAATTCGGTGCGACGCTGCTCGATGGCGGTCCGTGGATGCAGTTCAAGAACCCGAAAACCGGCAAGAACGTTGTGGTCAAGGACGCCATCGCCGATGCCATGCTCCAGCAGATCCTGCTGCGCCCGGCCGAATACGATGTCATCGCTACGCTTAACCTCAACGGTGACTACCTGTCTGACGCCCTGGCGGCGGAAGTGGGCGGTATCGGTATCGCGCCGGGTGCCAACCTGTCCGACACCGTAGCGATGTTCGAGGCGACCCACGGTACCGCACCGAAATACGCCGGCAAGGATCAGGTCAACCCGGGCTCGCTGATTCTCTCGGCCGAGATGATGTTGCGTCACATGGGCTGGACTGAAGCGGCGGACCTGATCATCAAGGGCACCAACGGTGCGATCGGCGCGAAGACTGTTACTTATGATTTCGAGCGTTTGATGGATGGCGCGAAGCTGGTTTCGTCCTCCGGGTTCGGAGATGCGCTGATTTCGCATATGTAAAAGTTGCAGGCACGCAAAAACCGCCTGACTCGATGGGTTGAGTCAGGCGGTTTTTTATGACCGAATGTTTTGAGGCTTCAACTGGTTGCCGTTTGTTTTTCCGTGGCAATCGAGCTCGGCGCCGAAGCGACTTCGACCGAAGTTATCTTCACGGCATGCAAGCCTTTAGGGCCTTGAACGATCTCGAAGTTCACCGCCTGACCCGCTTTCAGGGTCTTGTACCCATCCATTTCAATGGCCGAGTAGTGGGCAAAGAAATCAATGTCCTTGCCATCCTCATCGCGACCTTCCCGGGCGTCGGTATTGATAAAGCCGAATCCCTTGGCATTGTTGAACCATTTCACCTTGCCGACAGCCATGCTCAAATCCCTCTGCAACAGACTCCATCGCTGGAGTATCATCCACGACATCCGCAATCGAATTCGATAAAAGAATTGACTCCGCGGATCTTTTTTACCCACTGTGGGCTCTATTGGTTGTAACACCGTTTTCCCGATAGTCAAGGTGACCGGGCAGTCGTAGTTGAAAACGTGTGCAACCGCCCCCACCACTGTATTCGCACAACTGACGAACCTTTTTTTCCATGCATGCAATCAGCCAGATTCGACTAACATTCAATCAGGATCGCCCGCTTCTCCAAAAGGATCTTCCACAGGAGCACGACGACGATTCGGCAGGCGTTGCTGTTCAGGAAGCAAAGCCCGCGTTACAGGCGCCGCCGATGTACAAGGTGGTTTTGTTCAACGATGACTACACACCGATGGATTTCGTCGTCGAAGTGCTCGAGGTGTTTTTTAACCTGAATCGCGAGCTGGCGACCAAGGTCATGCTGGCCGTCCATACAGAAGGACGGGCAGTATGTGGAGTGTTTACCCGCGACATCGCCGAGACAAAGGCCATGCAGGTCAACCAGTACGCCAGGGAAAGCCAGCATCCGCTACTCTGTGAAATCGAGAAGGACGGTTAATCGCCGACCACTTGGGTATGAGGTGAAGCTATGTTAAACCGCGAGCTCGAAGTCACCCTCAATCTTGCCTTCAAGGAGGCTCGTTCGAAGCGTCATGAGTTCATGACCGTCGAACATCTCCTGCTGGCCCTATTGGATAATGAGGCTGCCGCCACCGTTTTGCGTGCCTGCGGCGCAAACCTCGACAAACTCAAGCATGATCTGCAGGAGTTCATCGACTCCACCACGCCATTGATCCCCGTGCATGACGAGGATCGCGAAACCCAGCCAACCCTGGGCTTCCAGCGTGTCCTGCAGCGTGCTGTTTTTCACGTACAGAGCTCGGGCAAGCGCGAAGTGACCGGCGCCAACGTGCTGGTCGCCATCTTCAGTGAGCAAGAGAGTCAGGCCGTGTTCCTGCTGAAACAGCAGAGCGTGGCGCGCATCGATGTCGTCAACTACATCGCCCACGGCATTTCGAAAGTACCGGGGCACGGCGATCACTCTGAAGGTGAACAAGATATGCAGGACGACGAGGGCGGTGAGTCTTCTTCTTCAGGCAATCCTCTGGATGCTTATGCCAGTAACCTCAACGAACTCGCGCGCCAGGGTCGCATTGATCCGTTGGTTGGTCGTGAGTCGGAAGTCGAGCGTGTCGCGCAGATTCTTGCGCGCCGGCGCAAGAACAATCCGCTGCTGGTGGGTGAGGCAGGCGTGGGTAAAACCGCGATTGCCGAAGGCCTGGCCAAGCGCATCGTCGACAATCAGGTGCCGGATCTGCTGGCCAATGCGGTTGTTTATTCGCTCGACCTCGGCGCTCTGCTCGCGGGTACCAAGTATCGCGGTGATTTCGAGAAGCGCTTCAAGGCGCTGCTCAATGAGCTGAAGAAACGTCCGCAGGCGATCCTGTTCATCGACGAGATCCACACCATCATCGGTGCGGGCGCAGCGTCCGGTGGCGTGATGGATGCATCCAATCTGCTCAAGCCGCTGCTGTCGTCTGGCGACATTCGCTGCATCGGTTCGACCACGTTCCAGGAATTTCGCGGCATCTTCGAGAAGGACCGTGCCTTGGCACGTCGATTCCAGAAGGTCGATGTCGTCGAGCCGTCGGTGGAAGACACCATCGGTATCCTGCGTGGCCTGAAAGGGCGTTTCGAGCAGCATCACAATATCGAATACAGCGATGAGTCGTTGCGTGCCGCTGCCGAACTGGCGTCGCGCTACATCAATGACCGGCACATGCCAGACAAGGCCATCGACGTGATCGATGAGGCGGGCGCCTACCAGCGTCTGCAACCGGTGGAGATGCGCGTCAAGCGTATCGAAGTGCCACAGGTCGAGGACATCGTCGCGAAGATCGCACGGATTCCGCCAAAGCACGTCACCAGTTCCGACAAGGAGCTGCTGCGTAACCTGGAGCGTGACCTGAAGCTTACGGTGTTTGGTCAGGACGCGGCGATCGATTCGCTGTCCACTGCGATCAAGCTGTCCCGTGCCGGGCTCAAATCGCCGGACAAGCCGGTCGGTTCGTTCCTGTTTGCCGGGCCTACCGGTGTCGGTAAAACCGAGGCCGCGCGACAGCTGGCCAAGGCGCTGGGGATCGAGTTGGTGCGTTTCGACATGTCCGAGTACATGGAGCGTCACACCGTATCGCGTCTGATCGGTGCCCCTCCAGGCTATGTCGGTTTCGACCAGGGCGGTCTGCTGACCGAAGCGATCACCAAGCAGCCACATTGCGTATTGCTCCTCGACGAAATCGAGAAGGCGCATCCGGAAGTCTTCAACCTGCTGTTGCAGGTCATGGACCACGGCACGCTGACCGACAACAACGGGCGCAAGGCGGACTTCCGCAATGTGATCGTGATCATGACCACCAACGCCGGTGCAGAGACGGCAGCGCGGGCTTCGATCGGTTTCACCCATCAGGACCACTCGTCCGATGCGATGGAAGTGATCAAGAAGAGCTTCACGCCGGAATTCCGTAACCGTCTGGACACCATTATCCAGTTTGGTCGCCTCAGCCATGAGGTCATCAAAAGTGTGGTGGACAAGTTCCTCACCGAGCTTCAGGCGCAGCTGGAAGACAAGCGTGTGTTGCTTGAGGTTACTGATGCGGCACGCAGCTGGCTGGCGGCGGGTGGTTATGACTCGGCGATGGGCGCACGTCCAATGGCGCGTCTGATCCAGGACAAGATCAAGCGTCCGCTGGCGGAGGAGATTCTGTTTGGCGAACTGGCCGAGCATGGCGGTGTGGTGCACATCGACATCAAGGATGGGGAGTTGACGTTCGACTTCGAAACCACGGCTGAGATGGCCTGACGGTCGTATATCAAGAGGGCGCCTTCGGGCGCCTTTTTGTTGCTCGTTGTTTGGTGGGTTTGGGTGAATATCCGTTGCTTCGGTAGTGGCCACTGACGGTTTCGCCTGACGGCGACTTACTTTTTTACAAGCGCCAAAAAAAGTAAGCAAAAAACGCTAGCTCCTACGTTCGGCCCTCGCAGGCTCGGGTTCCTTCGCTCCGGGATCGATCCGGGCGCAGCGGCTCCGGTTTGCTTCGCTGCACCTCCTTCCGCTGTGTCTGGCTGCGCCAGACGGTCGCTGCGCTCCCACCCCCGGATCAATCCCTCCACTCAGCCTTCCGACGTCGCCGGTGAATCAAGATCAAAAGCGGTACTCGAGCTAAAGCTCATTGTGTAGGAGCTGCCGGAGGCTGCGATCTTTTGCCTTTGCCTTTGCCTTTGCCTTTGCCTTTGCCTTTGCCTTTGCCTTTGCCTTTGCTTTTCTGTGGGAGCGAGCCTGCTCGCGAAGGCGGCCTGCAGGTCAACCCGTTTCTATCGAATTCACGCGATCCAACCGGAGCTGCCGAAGGCTGCGATCTTTTGATCTGCTTGCTGTAGAGCGAAACCGCCAGCGGCAACACCCGCAGCAACGATTAAGTCCCCAGCCTCCAAACCTCAAAACGCAGACACAAAAACGCCCGGCATAACCCGGGCGTTCTGTATTGACTTGATTAACGAGCGCGGTAAGTGATCCGCCCTTTGCTCAAGTCATAGGGCGTCAGCTCGACGCGCACTTTGTCACCGGTAAGAATACGAATGTAGTTCTTGCGCATCTTGCCGGAAATATGCGCGGTTACGACGTGCCCATTTTCCAACTCCACACGAAACATGGTGTTGGGCAGGGTGTCGACGACAGTGCCTTCCATTTCGAAGCTGTCTTCTTTCGACATGCAGTAAAGCCCTCGGTATCCAATGAATGGCCCGGTGCAACTGCGCCAGGCAAAAGCGGCGTGCATTGTGCCCGAAAAATGGTGTTTACGCCAAGGGGTTTAGGCCGCGGGTTCAGTTCAGGATGACCCAGCGCTGATTGATCAGCAATTCGATGGGCCGATATTGCGTTTTGTAGTTCATCTTTTTGCAGTTCTTGATCCAGTAACCCAAGTACACGGCCTCAAGGCCCAGACGCTGGCTCTCGGCGATTTGCCAGAGGATTGCGTAACGGCCGAGGCTGCGGCGTTCTTCGTTCGGTTCGTAGAAGGTGTACACCGCTGACAAACCGTTGGGCAGCAGATCGGTCACCGCCACCGCGAGCAACCGTCCGTCGAGTCGAAACTCGTAGAAGCGCGAGAAGGGCAGGTCACGCACCAGGAACGTCGAGAACTGATCGCGGCTTGGCGGGTACATGTCGCCGTCGGCATGGCGCTGTTCTATGTAGCGCTGGTACAGGTCGAAATATTCTTCGCTGAAGTGCGGTTTGACCGGCTGCACCTGCAAATCCGCGTTGCGTTTGTAGATGCGCTTTTGCTGGCGATTGGTGATGAATTGTGCGGAGGGAATGCGCGCAGGCACGCACGCATTGCAATTCTGGCAATGCGGCCGGTACAAATGATCGCCGCTGCGACGAAAGCCCATTTCCGACAGGTCTGCGTAGACATGCACATCCATGGGCTGACTCGGGTCGAGAAACAGCGTCGTGGCCTGCTCCTCGGGCAGATAACTGCAAGAGTGGGGCTGAGTGGCATAAAACTTCAAACGCGCCAACTCGGTCATGAATCAACCCTCGGGATAAGCTGGTGGATTAAGTGTAAGCCACCTGCGCAAAAGTCGCTCAGCAAACCCAGGTCGCTGAATTCGGTTGATCGAGATGGCGCCGCAGATAGTCGGCGAATTCGCCGCGCGGAATCGACCGCGCACCGAGGCTGTGCAGGTGATCGGTCGGCATCTGGCAGTCGATCAGCACAAATCCGGCGGCTTTCAAATGCTGGACCAGCGTGGCAAAGCCATATTTGGACGCGTTGTCAGCGCGGCTGAACATCGACTCGCCAAAAAACAGTTGGCCCATCGCCAGGCCGTACAGGCCGCCGACCAGCTGTCCCTCGTCCCAGACCTCAACCGAATGAGCGAAACCGCGCCGATGCAATTCTACGTAAGCATCCTGCATGGCCTCGGTGATCCAGGTGCCGTCGGCGTAGTCACGCGGGGCAGCGCAGGCGCGGATGACGGCGTCGAAATCCTGATCGAAGGTCACTTGATAGCGTTGCTTGCGCAGCAGCTTGCCGAGACTGCGCGAGACGTGCAGTTCGTCGGGAAACAGCACGGTGCGAGGGTCTGGCGACCACCAGAGAATGGGTTGGCCTTCGGAGAACCAGGGAAAGCAGCCATGGCGATAGGCCTGGATCAGTCGATCGGCGGAAAGATCGCCGCCGGCAGCGAGCAATCCGTTCGGCTCGCGCATGGCTTTTTCCAGTGGCGGAAAGGTCAGGGAGTTACGTTGTAACCAAGTCAGCATGGCATCCAGGCTTGCAGAAGGGGAGGGCAGTCAGGGGCGTGCAGGCCCCGCGAAAGAGTTTGCCGCGAAACGGCGCCGCTGTCCTGCACAGATGTCTGCTGCTGTGAGCATTGAGCTGCAACTTGATGTGTCGCCCGTGGTCGTAAGCGTCACCGTACCGATGCTGTCGAGCATTCCTGTGAGCCTGATCCGGCCAGGTTCGCTACGTTCATCAAATACAGCTCATAAGCCTTTGTCACAAAAGAGAATGCATGCTCCAATTGCAACGCAGTGCATGTACGTTTGGCTATGCTCAAGGCTGGGGTCTCAAACATGGCATCGGACGCACAAACCCGTACAATGCCGGGTTGTGACAGGCTATACGCTGCGCACAGTGTTTATGGCTGTGTTTATAAAACCAGTGGCACAGTGTTAAAAGTAGTCCCAGTTGAGCTTTTCACCTTTTTTACCTGCCTGGATTGGGCAGTTTTTTATCGTCATTCAATAGATGGACGCGCCTCGGGCGCAGGAAAAGAAGCGTTTTGAAGAAGACCACCGAAGCACCCAAAACAGTCGTTCCGCTCTGGCGCCAGCAACTGCACTACCGGCTCAAGGAAGGTGCATTGATCGCCATTGGCGCTTTGTGCCTGTTCCTGATGATGGCTTTGCTGACCTACGGCAAGGACGATCCGGGGTGGAGCCATAACAGCAAGATCGACGATGTGCAGAACTTCGGCGGCCCGGCCGGCTCGTACAGCGCCGATATCCTGTTCATGGTGCTCGGTTACTTCGCCTATATCTTTCCGTTGCTGCTGGCGGTCAAGGCGTACCAGATCTTCCGTCAACGCCACGAACCATGGCAGTGGAGCGGCTGGCTGTTTTCCTGGCGTCTGATCGGCCTGGTATTCCTCGTGCTCTCCGGTGCTGCGCTGGCGCACATTCATTTCCATGCCGCGACCGGTCTGCCGGCCGGTGCTGGCGGTGCCCTGGGCGAAAGCCTTGGCGATCTGGCGAAGAATGCGCTGAACATCCAGGGCAGCACGCTGTTGTTCATCGCTCTGTTCCTGTTCGGCCTGACCGTATTCACCGACCTGTCGTGGTTCAAGGTGATGGACGTCACCGGCAAGATCACCCTCGATCTGTTCGAGCTGTTCCAGGGCGCGCTCAACCGCTGGTGGTCGGCGCGCACTGAACGCAAGCAACTGGTTGCGCAACTGCGTGAGGTTGATGACCGCGTCCACGATGTGGTCGCACCGACTGTCACCGACAAACGCGAACAGGCCAAGGTCAAGGAACGCCTGATCGAGCGTGAGCAAGCGTTGAGCAAGCACATGTCCGACCGCGAGAAGCAGGTGCCACCGGTGATCGCGCCGGCACCGGCCAAGGCGCCGGAGCCGAGCAAGCGCGTGCAGAAAGAGAAGCAGGCGCCGTTGTTCGTCGACAGCGCGGTCGAAGGCACCTTGCCGCCGATCTCGATTCTTGATCCTGCGGAAAAGAAACAGCTCAACTATTCGCCTGAGTCCTTGGCAGCAGTCGGCCACTTGCTGGAAATCAAGCTCAAGGAATTCGGCGTCGAAGTCACCGTTGATTCGATCCATCCGGGTCCAGTGATTACCCGATACGAAATCCAGCCTGCCGCCGGGGTAAAAGTCAGCCGCATCGCCAACCTGGCCAAAGACCTGGCGCGTTCGCTGGCGGTGACCAGTGTGCGGGTGGTCGAGGTGATTCCGGGCAAGACCACTGTCGGTATCGAGATTCCCAACGAAGACCGCCAGATCGTACGTTTCTCCGAGGTGCTGTCGACCCCCGAGTACGACAACTTCAAATCCCCGGTCACCCTGGCGCTCGGTCACGATATCGGCGGCAAGCCGGTCATCACCGACCTGGCGAAGATGCCGCACTTGCTGGTGGCCGGTACCACCGGTTCCGGTAAGTCCGTGGGCGTGAACGCGATGATTCTGTCGATCCTGTTCAAGTCCGGCCCTGACGACGCCAAGCTGATCATGATCGACCCGAAAATGCTTGAGCTGTCGATCTACGAAGGCATTCCGCACCTGCTCTGCCCGGTTGTGACCGACATGAAGGACGCTGCCAACGCCTTGCGCTGGAGCGTTGCCGAGATGGAGCGTCGCTACAAGCTGATGGCGAAAATGGGCGTGCGTAACCTGTCCGGCTTCAACGCCAAGGTCAAGGAAGCCCAGGATGCCGGCGAGCCGTTGAGCGATCCGCTGTACAAGCGCGAAAGCATTCACGACGAAGCGCCGCTGCTGCAGAAACTGCCGACCATCGTCGTAGTGGTGGACGAATTCGCCGACATGATGATGATCGTCGGCAAGAAGGTTGAAGAGCTGATCGCACGTATTGCGCAAAAGGCGCGTGCGGCGGGGATTCACTTGATTCTTGCCACCCAGCGCCCGTCGGTGGACGTGATCACTGGTCTGATCAAAGCCAACATCCCGACTCGTATGGCGTTTCAGGTATCGAGCAAGATCGACTCGCGAACCATCATCGACCAGGGTGGCGCCGAGCAACTGCTCGGTCACGGTGACATGCTCTACATGCCGCCGGGCACCAGTTTGCCGATCCGGGTTCACGGCGCGTTCGTCTCCGACGATGAGGTTCACCGCGTGGTCGAGGCCTGGAAATTGCGCGGTGCGCCTGAGTACAACGACGACATTCTCAACGGTGTCGAAGAGGCGGGCAGCGGCTTTGAAGGCAGCAGCGGTGGTGGCGACGGTGATGATCCGGAAGCCGACGCGCTGTATGACGAAGCGGTGCAGTTCGTCCTCGAAAGTCGTCGTGCGTCGATTTCCGCTGTGCAGCGCAAGCTGAAGATCGGCTACAACCGTGCCGCGCGGATGATCGAGGCGATGGAAATGGCCGGCGTCGTTACCTCAATGAACACCAACGGTTCGCGTGAAGTCCTGGCCCCGGGCCCGGTACGCGACTGAAACGCAACGACTCGAGTGGCGCAATGACGCGCCACTCGCTCTCCCACGAGTATTCAAGAGGACTCTCATGCGCCTTATCCGCATGCTGTTGCCAGTACTGGCGCTGACCACACTCACGGCCCACGCCGATGAAAAGGACGTGGCGCGTCTGACCCAATTGCTCGAAACATCGAAAACCCTGTCGGCGAACTTTTCGCAGTTGACCCTCGATGGCACCGGCACCCAGTTGCAGGAAACCACCGGCAACATGACCCTGCAGCGTCCGGGCCTGTTCTACTGGCACACCAATGCGCCGGCCGAGCAGACCATGGTCTCCGATGGCAAGAAAGTCACCCTGTGGGACCCGGATCTGGAGCAGGCAACCATCAAGAAGCTCGATGAGCGTCTGACCCAGACGCCGGCCTTGCTGTTGTCCGGCGATGTCTCGAAGATCAGCCAGAGCTTCGATATCAGCGCGAAAGAGGCGGGCGGCGTGATCGACTTCACCCTGAAGCCGAAAACCAAGGACACCCTGTTCGACAATCTGCGCCTGTCGTTCCGCAACGGCCTGCTCAATGACATGCAACTGATTGACAGCGTCGGCCAGCGCACCAATATCCTGTTTACCGGGGTCAAGGCCAACGAAGCGGTGCCTGCGTCCAAGTTCAAATTCGACATTCCCAAAGGTGCCGACGTTATCCAGGAATAAACACCGGCACTTTGTGTCAGGGCCTTTGTGGTGAGGGCCTGCTATTGAGGGGCTATTGTGGCGAGGGGATTTATCCCCGTCCGGCTGCGCAGCAGTCGTCGCTTTTGGGGCCGCTTCGCAGCCCAACGGGGATAAATCCGCTCACCACAGGTTCTTCAGCAGATTTCAGAAAATCAGAGGTTTCAACGCTACGTGATGGATCTGTTTCGCAGTGCACCGATTGCCCAACCCTTGGCCGCCCGTCTGCGTGCGGCCAATCTGGATGAGTACGTCGGTCAGGAACACGTGCTCGCTCGCGGCAAGCCTTTGCGTGAGGCGCTGGAGCAGGGCGCGCTGCATTCGATGATCTTCTGGGGACCGCCGGGCGTGGGCAAGACCACCCTGGCGCGCTTGCTCGCAGAAGTCTCCGATGCGCACTTCGAAACGGTTTCGGCGGTGCTCGCCGGGGTCAAGGAAATCCGCCAGGCCGTTGAAATCGCCAAGCAGCAGGCCGGCCAGTACGGCAAGCGCACGATCCTGTTTGTCGATGAAGTGCACCGCTTCAACAAGTCGCAGCAGGACGCGTTTCTGCCCTACGTTGAAGACGGCACGCTGATCTTCATCGGCGCCACCACCGAAAACCCTTCGTTCGAACTGAACAACGCTTTGTTATCGCGTGCCCGCGTCTACGTGCTGAAAAGCCTCGACGAGGCGGCGCTGCGCAAACTGGTGCATCGGGCTTTGACCGAAGAGCGCGGCCTGGGCAAGCGCAACCTGACCCTGAGCGATGAAGGCTTCCAGATGCTGCTGTCGGCCGCCGATGGCGATGGCCGGCGCCTGCTCAATCTGCTGGAAAACGCCTCTGATCTGGCCGAAGACAACAGCGAAATCGGCACCGAGTTGCTGCAAAGCCTGCTCGGCGATACGCGCCGACGTTTCGACAAGGGCGGTGAAGCGTTTTACGACCAGATCTCGGCGCTGCACAAATCCGTGCGCGGCTCCAATCCCGACGGCGCGCTGTACTGGTTTGCGCGGATGATCGACGGCGGTTGCGATCCGCTGTATCTGGCCCGGCGCGTGGTGCGCATGGCCAGCGAAGACATCGGCAACGCCGACCCGCGTGCGCTGAGCCTGTGCCTGGCGGCGTGGGAAGTGCAGGAGCGTCTCGGCAGCCCCGAGGGCGAATTGGCAGTCGCCCAGGCCATTACTTATCTGGCCTGCGCACCGAAAAGCAATGCGGTGTACATGGGCTTCAAAACCGCGCTGCGCGCAGCGGCTGAGAACGGCTCGCTGGAAGTCCCGCTGCACCTGCGCAATGCACCGACCAAGCTGATGAAGCAATTGGGTTATGGCGACGAATACCGCTATGCCCATGATGAACCGGATGCTTATGCTGCCGGTGAAGACTATTTTCCGGAAGAACTCGAGCCGATTCCGTTCTATCAGCCCGTACCCCGCGGCCTGGAGTTGAAGATCGGCGAAAAACTCAATCACCTCGCTCAACTCGATCGTCTGAGCCCTCGGCAGCGGAGAAAATAGTGGTTCCATTGATACTCGCAGTGTCGGTCGGCGGTGTTGCCGGCACCTTGTTGCGCTTCGCCACCGGTAATTGGGTCAGCGCCAATTGGCCGCGGCACTTCTATACCGCGACGCTGGCCGTTAATATCGTGGGCTGCCTGCTGATTGGCGTGTTGTACGGCCTGTTTCTGATACGCCCGGAGGTGCCGATCGAGGTGCGCGCCGGGTTGATGGTCGGCTTCCTCGGGGGGCTGACGACTTTTTCATCCTTTTCACTGGATACGGTGCGCCTGCTGGAAAGCGGGCAAGTGTTGCTGGCCCTGGGCTACGCGGCACTCAGCGTATTCGGCGGGCTGCTCGCGACGTGGGCCGGCCTGTCCCTGACCAAACTTTGATAACGAGAAACCGACATGCTCGATTCCAAACTGTTACGTAGCAACCTTCAGGACGTAGCGGACCGCCTGGCTTCCCGTGGCTTTGCCCTGGACACTGCGCGCATCGAAGCGCTGGAAGAACAGCGCAAGACCGTCCAGACCCGCACCGAAGCACTGCAGGCTGAGCGTAACGCGCGTTCCAAATCCATCGGGCAGGCCAAGCAGCGCGGCGAAGACATCGCGCCGCTGATGGCGGACGTCGAGCGCATGGCAGGCGAGCTGAGCGCTGGCAAGGTCGAGCTGGACGCGATCCAGACCGAACTCGATTCGATCCTGCTCGGTATCCCCAACCTGCCGCACGAATCGGTTCCGGTCGGCAAGGACGAAGACGACAACGTCGAAGTGCGCCGCTGGGGCACCCCGACCCAGTTCGATTTCGAAGTGAAAGACCACGTCGCCCTCGGCGAGAAGTTCGGCTGGCTGGATTTTGAAACCGCCGCCAAGCTGTCCGGTGCTCGTTTCGCCTTGTTGCGTGGCCCGATCGCGCGTCTGCATCGTGCGCTGGCGCAGTTCATGATCAACCTGCATGTCACCGAACATGGCTACGAAGAGGCTTACACGCCTTATCTGGTTCAGGCTCCGGCGCTGCAAGGTACCGGCCAGCTGCCGAAGTTCGAAGAAGATCTGTTCAAGATTGCCCGCGAAGGCGAAGCCGATCTGTACCTGATTCCAACCGCCGAAGTATCGCTGACCAACATCGTTGCCGGCGAAATCGTCGATTCGAAGTTGTTGCCGATCAAGTTTGTCGCCCACACCCCATGCTTCCGCAGCGAAGCCGGCGCGTCGGGTCGCGACACGCGTGGCATGATCCGCCAGCACCAGTTCGACAAAGTCGAAATGGTCCAGATCGTCGAGCCGTCGCAATCGATGGAAGCGCTGGAAAGCCTGACTGCGAACGCCGAAAAAGTCCTGCAGCTGCTCGGCCTGCCTTACCGCACCCTGGCGCTGTGCACTGGCGACATGGGCTTCAGCGCGGTCAAGACCTACGACCTCGAAGTGTGGATTCCGAGCCAGGACAAATACCGCGAAATCTCCTCGTGCTCCAACTGCGGTGACTTCCAGGCGCGTCGCATGCAGGCGCGTTTCCGTAACCCGGAAACCGGCAAGCCTGAGCTGGTGCACACCTTGAACGGCTCTGGTCTGGCGGTCGGTCGTACTCTGGTTGCGGTACTGGAAAACTACCAGCAGGCCGACGGTTCGATCCGCGTTCCGGACGTGCTCAAGCCGTACATGGGTGGCCTTGAGGTCATCGGCTAAATGAAATATCTGCCGCTGTTTCACAACCTGCGCGGCAGTCGTGTGTTGGTTGTCGGTGGGGGGGAAATTGCCTTGCGCAAATCCCGCCTGCTGGCCGATGCCGGTGCGCTGCTGCGGGTGGTCGCACCTGAAATCGAAACGCAACTGGCCGAACTGGTCGCTGCCAGCGGCGGTGAATGCCTGTTGCGCGGTTACGCCGAAACGGATCTGGACGGTTGCGGGCTGATCATTGCCGCTACCGACGACGAAACGCTCAACGCGCAAGTCTCCACCGACGCCCACCGCCGTTGCGTGCCGGTCAACGTGGTCGATGCGCCGGCCTTGTGCAGCGTGATCTTCCCGGCGATCGTCGATCGCTCGCCGTTGATCATCGCCGTGTCCAGCGGCGGCGATGCGCCGGTACTGGCGCGTCTGATCCGCGCGAAAATCGAAACCTGGATTCCTTCGACTTACGGCCAGTTGGCTGGATTAGCTGCGCGTTTCCGCAATCAGGTGAAAAACCTGTTTCCGGATGTTCAGCAGCGTCGCGGCTTCTGGGAAGACGTTTTCCAGGGCCCGATCGCCGATCGTCAACTGGCCGGGCAGGGCGCTGAAGCCGAGCGCCTGTTGCAGGCCAAGGTCGATGGCGAGCCAATGGTCACCACTGGCGAGGTTTATCTGGTCGGTGCCGGTCCGGGTGATCCGGATCTGTTGACCTTCCGCGCACTGCGTCTGATGCAGCAAGCCGATGTGGTGCTCTATGACCGCCTGGTGGCGCCGGCGATTCTCGAGTTGTGCCGTCGCGATGCCGAGCGGGTGTATGTCGGCAAGCGGCGCTCCGAACACGCCGTGCCGCAGGATCAGATCAACCAGCAACTGGTCGATCTGGCCAAGGCTGGCAAGCGTGTGGTGCGGTTGAAGGGCGGCGATCCGTTTATCTTCGGCCGCGGTGGCGAAGAGATCGAAGAACTGGCGGCCCACGGTATTCCATTCCAGGTGGTGCCAGGCATCACGGCGGCCAGCGGTTGCGCCGCTTATGCGGGGATCCCGCTGACCCACCGTGACCATGCGCAGTCCGTGCGGTTTGTCACTGGCCACTTGAAGGATGGTTCCACCGATCTGCCATGGGCTGACCTGGTGGCTCCGGCGCAGACGCTGGTGTTCTACATGGGCCTGGTGGGCCTGCCGATTATCTGCGAGCAGTTGATCAAGCATGGTCGCGCGGCGGATACCCCGGCGGCGTTGATTCAGCAGGGCACTACAGTCAATCAGCGGGTTTTCACCGGCACGCTGGCGGATCTGCCGCGAATGGTGGCGGAGCATGAAGTGCATGCGCCGACTCTGGTGATCGTCGGCGAAGTGGTGCAACTGCGCGAGAAGCTGGCGTGGTTTGAAGGGGCTCAAGCGCAGGTCTGAGTCAGATCAAAAGATCGCAGCCTTCGGCAGCTCCTACAGAGGAACGCATTCTCATGCAGGAGCTGCCGAAGGCTGCGATCTTTTGCTTCTGCTGTTAGCCCTTTAACCAAACCCCTTTCCCGATCAACCGCGACCGGTCATGCGCTACGCTGAAATCCTGCTGCGGCCCCTTCGGCACCACGCCGGTCGGGTTGATGGTCTTGTGGCTGCCATAGTAGTGATGCTTGATGTGCTGGAAATCCACCGTCTCGGCAATACCCGGCCATTGATACATCTCGCGCAGCCAGTTCGACAGATTCGGGTAATCGGCAATCCGCCGCAGGTTGCACTTGAAGTGCCCGTGATACACCGCGTCAAAGCGAATCATCGTGGTAAACAGGCGCACGTCGGCCTCGGTCAGGTATTCCCCGCTCAGGTATCGATTGGCACCCAGCAGTTGCTCCAGATGATCCAGTTCGGCGAATACTTCATCGAACGCCTGTTCGTATGCCTGTTGCGAGGTGGCGAACCCGGCACGATAGACACCGTTGTTCACCGCCGGGTAGATCCGCTCGTTCAGCGCATCGATCTCGTTGCGTAGCGGCGCCGGATAAAAGTCCAGATCGTTGCCAGTGATCCCGTCGAAGGCGCTGTTGAACATGCGGATGATTTCCGCCGATTCATTGCTGACGATGCGCTTGAGTTTCTTGTCCCACAGCACTGGTACCGTCACGCGCCCGGTGTAATCAGGCGTGTCGGCGGTGTATCGCTGATGCATGAAATCGAAGCCATCGAGTTTGTCGCCTGTCGAACCGAGCGCCTTGTCGAAGGTCCAGCCGTTCTCCAGCATGAGCCAGCTGACCACCGACACGTCGATGAGACTTTCCAGCCCTTTGAGTTTGCGCACGATCAGCGTGCGATGCGCCCAAGGGCAGGCGAGGGAAACATAGAGGTGATAGCGCCCGGCTTCAGCAGTGAAACCGCCTTCACCGCTGGGGCCTGGTTGACCGTCGGCGGTCACCCAGTTGCGGCGTTGCGCCTGTTCGCGCTGGAACGCGCCGTCCTTGCTGCTTTCGTACCACTTGTCCTGCCAGTGGCCGTCGACGAGTAAACCCATGATCAAGACTCCCAAAACCAATATTCGTTGGAGTCGAGTCTATTCCGATGAGTTCGAACAAAAAGCGCAAAGATCGGGCGCTAATGATCAGTTAGATCGATGTGTTGCGCGCCGCCCAATACTGCTCGGCGGTTGCGAACGCCTCTTCGCGATTCTGACCGAGACCGCGCAGGGCGAGGGCCATGGTCGCAATCAAGGCCATTTGCGGGTAACTGTCGACCACATCGCCACGCCACACGGCTTTCAAGTGCTCGATTTCCAGCGAAGCGGGTTTGACGTGGCGCTGCGCTGACAGCTGCGGCCATTCTTCATCCCAGCTCTGACCGCCGCTGGTGCCATAAAGGTGGCTGGTGGCGTCGGGGTTGATCTCGATTTCACCGCCATCACCCTTGACCACAATTGCCGCGTCGCCGAGCAAGCCGCTGGCATCGCGATGCACCGCCTGGTAACCCGGGTGAAAAATGCTTTGCAGGCCGCAGCGTGCGCCCAACGGATTGAGAATTCGCGCCAGCGAGTGGATCGGCGACCGCAGGCCCAAGGTATTGCGCAGGTCGATCATCTTCTGCAGTTGCGGCGCCCAGTCCACCAGCGGCATAAAGGCCAGGCCGCCGTTGTCCAGTGCCGCGCCGACCTGCTGCCAATTGCGGCACAGGGGAATGTTCAGTTCGCCCAGCAGTTGTTCGCTGTACAGGCGCCCGGCCGTGTGCGCGCCGCCGCCATGCATGAAGATGCGTACGCCGTTTTGCGCCAGGCATTTGGCCGCGAGCAGATACCACGGCAGATGGCGTTTTTTGCCGGCGTAGGTCGGCCAGTCCAGGTCGACATTCAGCGCCGGTGCCTGCAAGCGTTCGCGCAGGGCTTCGGTGAAACCGGCCATTTCCTCTGCGCTTTCTTCCTTGTGCCGCAGCAACATCAGGAAGGCACCCAGTTGCGTATCTTCGACCTTGTCATCGAGCACCATGCCCATGGCCTCGCGGGCTTCCTCGCGCGTCAGGTCGCGGGCGCCGCGCTTGCCCTTGCCGAGAATGCGCACGAATTGCGCGAACGGATGCTCGGCAGGCGTTTCGAGGGTCAAAGCTGGAAAGTCGTTCATAGGCAATTCGTCGGTTTGGGCAGGCCCGCCAGTTTCGCGGCGAGTTTGGCAGGGGTGCCTTTGAACAGTCGGTTCAGGTGCAGGCTGTTGCCTTTGTCCGCGCCAAGTTTCAACGCGGTGTACTTGATCAGCGGCCGCGTGGCCGGCGATAGCTGGAATTCGGCGTAGAAGCTGCGCAGCAGCTCGAGGACTTCCCAGTGTTCAGGCGTCAACTCGATGTCTTCTGCGGCGGCGAGGGCGCTGGCGACTTCAGCCGACCAGTCGCTGAGGTCAACGAGAAAGCCGTCCTTGTCCAGTTCGATGGCGCGGGCGCCGACGGTCATTGAATTCATAGCCAGCTGTTGACCTTGGCGTGATGGATCGACAGTTCGACAAACGCCGGGTAATCGATGGCCTCGGCCCAGTCTGGAATCTCGATCGCACGCGCCTGTGCGTCCTCAGTCAATACAAACAGTCTGATTGCTCGCTCTTGAAGGGTTGAGAACGGCACAGTGTCCGGTTGCAGCGCATACACCGCATCGCCGGACAACAACACGGCATCGGCGCTGCCGAGCAGGCGCAGGCAACTGCTCAGACGATCGTCGCCGAACGGGGAATGAGACAACACATGCAAAGTCGACATCAGAGGGTGATCACCTGATCGTAACGGTCAATAAGGGCGGTGATGTGGTCAGCAGCAAGCGGCTGTGCCTCGTCCAGCGACAGGTTGCCAAGACCGCGAGCATTGGCGCTTTCGGCGCAATAGAACAGCTCTTCGACACCAAACATCGGCAGCGCCTGCAGATTGGCGCTGAGGTCTTTCTGCTGCAAGGCCTTGGCGTTCTGCCCGGCGGCCAGTTGCAGCACGCCGTCATCGAGAAACAGCAAACCGATCGGCAGATCAAAGGCGCCACCGGCCAGCACGATATCCAGCGCTTCCCGCGCACCGGGGCCGGACCATGGCGATTGGCGGCTGATGATCAACAGCGATTTGGCCATGTTCAAGCGCCTCCGAAACAGATGAGACGGTCAGCGTCCTGCACGGCATCGTGCAATTGACCCAGACCGGACAATTCCCACGGCGCGCTCAGCGAAATCGCTTCACGCTGGTAACGCTTGGATTCTTCTTCGTTCAACACGCCACGGCGCAGAGCGGCGGCGATGCAGACCACGCCATCCAGTTGCCTTTCGTTGATGAAGGCGCGCCATTGCTTGGGCAAATCCAGTTCATCCTGCGGCGTCACCACTGCATCGGAGGCGTTGAACACGCCGTCCTGATAGAAGAACAGCCGGACAATCTCATGGCCGCCGGCCAGCGCGGCCTGGGCAAACAGCAGGGCACGGCGCGAGGAGGGCGCATGGGCGGCGGAAAACAGCGCGATGGCGAACTTCATGATGGACTCGATCAGCGAAACTGCGGCCATGATAAAGCTTTATCGCTCGTGCCGCGAAACCCGAGTTTTACGCAGATACCTTTGTAGGAGCTGCCGAAGGCTGCGATCTTTTGATCTTGAAGGCAAAATCAAAAGATCGCAGCCTTCGGCAGCTCCTACATCGATTACGGGGTGATGCCGTAAAGATCGCAATACTCGATCCAGTCCATCCCCGCCATTTCCGCCACTTCCCGATGCACTTCCAGGCGTTGCGCCTGATAGTCCTCCGGTGAATCAGCGGTCAGCTGCAACGTCAGCTCCCAGGCAAACAACCCCTGGCTTTCCGCCTCAGCCTCGAATGCTTCATGCAAGCGTTCTTCGCGGTACTGCGCCTGGGTTTCACCCTTGGCCTGAGCCAACAGCGGATTGAGGTGGTCGAGAGTCTCACGCAGTTCGGGTCGCGCATCGAGAAACAGTTTCAAGGCGTGTTCATGTCGTTGGTCGCTAGGCGCCATGTAATGTCCTTGTGTGGCTGAAGATCTCAGAGTGCCGCAGCTGCTCACGCGTGTCGCGCATAAAAACAGTAAAGCAGAACGATTTGCCGCGTCGCAGTGCTACAGTCCGCTTTTTTCTCGATGAGCAAATGCAATGCGAATGCTGATGGTAGTGCTGGCGGCGGCCCTGTTGGCCGGGTGCGCCGGTTCGGTGATGAACGATGCTCGCAGCAAGAGCCCGGACAAGGTCCTGACCTCGGACAAGCCGGAGAAAGACGTCGCCCGGTGCGTGCAATTCGCCTGGCAGGACGAAGCGGTTTTCGGCGTGGACGCGGCGGCCTATCTGGAGCCGCGCGAGTCTGGCGGCACGACGGTCTACACGCGTTCAGCGGAGTCGTTTGTCGATGTGATCACCGAAGCGTCCGGCACAACCTTGAACTATTACGCGCAGAAGAGTGATTTTGTCGCGATGCGGCGCATGGCGGCGATGGCGACCTGCCTCTGATTGTGTGTCGAGGCGGCTGGCGCTTTCGCGAGCAGGCTCGCTCCCACCGATTGAATGCTTTCCAGTGTGGGAGCGAGCCTGCTTGCGCAAAGAGCGACACAGTCAGTTGATCAGCCGCTTTTGGAAAAAATGCCGCTTGTGCCCCGGTGGATAGTCAACGATCTCACCGAACTGGCTGAAGCCCAGCTTCTTGTAGAACTCCGGCGCCTGAAAATCGAAGGTGTCGAGCCAGATTCCGTAGCAGTTCCTGTCTTCGGCCAACGCTTCTGCCTGTGCCATTAACCGGGAACCAATCCCCTCTCCGCGACTTTGTTCCGGTACTGACAGCAAATCGATGAACATCCAGCGCAAAGTCACTCGCCCGTACAACCCGCCCAGTATCGCGCCATACTCATCTTTTACCATCAAGGCGAACGGCTCGGTTTTCGATATGCCGGTCTTCGCATCGTTGTATTCAATCAACGGTTGGAGAATGGCCTGACGCTGTTCCTCGGTAGGATTGTCCGTCAACTCGATACGCAAATTCATGCATGACTTCCTTGTGTGATTGAACGCCCAGCCTAACCCGTCCGGGCAAACGCCTCCAAGCCCTTCGATCGAACAAGCGGAACCGTCAAACCAGCGTTGCGGTCTAGGCTTTTATCGCGTCTTTCCCTGAGCGCGATTGATGAGGAAATCCCGTGAATATTTTTGAAGCCCTGCGCGAAAGCCACGAGCGCCAGCGCACTTACGCCAAGGCTCTGATCGCGACCAGCGGCGACAGCCCTGAGCGGGTCGAGGCCTACAAGCAGCTCAAAGCAGAACTGCAAGCGCATGAAACCGCTGAAGAGCGGCACTTCTACATCCCGTTGATGGAAATCGACGAAGGCGTTGACCTGAGCCGCCACGCCATCGCCGAGCACCACGAAATGGACGAGATGATGGAAGAACTCGACGAGACCGAGATGTCCAGTCCGGCGTGGCTGGTCACGGCCAAGAAGCTCTCCGACAAGGTTCATCATCACCTCGAGGAAGAAGAGCACAAGTTCTTCCAAATGGCCGGCAAACTGCTCGACGATAAACAGAAAACGCAACTCGCCGGGCAGTACGAAAAGGAGTATCAGGCGCAACTGTCTGAATGACCAAAGGCGACTCGGCGTGTAGGTGTTCAGCTACACGTTGAGTGCGATGCGTCGTCGAGCACTGGTTATGCATCCAGTATTTCCGGGCTTTTTACGTCTTGCACGGTGGGACTGTGACAAAAGCGCCGATGGACAAAAAATTCACCTCCGTTAGCTTGAAGGCCTCTCCTCGGGAAGGAGAGTTCTCAAATCAACGGAGTGAACATGATGAATCAGGCAATCCCACAAACCCAACTCAAACACGGTCGTGTCATCTCGCCAGCAAGTCGCGGCGCAGTGGCCATTGACCTCGGCTTGCTCGGCGCTTGGCAAGTCAATGAAATGGAGGGCGGCAAAAACTTTCCGGCCGTGAATGCCGGGCCGTTCCCGCAACCCTTCGAGACCGACTCGGACAGCGTCGCGCCGCCGGCCGATGGCTACATTCTCAGCGGCGGCAAGACCGATGCCCGCGATTGCGTCAATTACACCGACGACGAGATGAGCAAGAAGCTCGGCCGTTCATTCAACTGGCCGCTGCTTAATGTCGATCCGGGGCAGATTCTCGAGGTCAGCTGGGCGTACACCGCGCCGCACACCACCCGTGGTTATCGCTGGCTGATCACCAAAGACGGCTGGGATCCACAGCAACGCATCAGCCGTGCGCAGCTCGAAACCCAGCCGTTCTTCGAAGACTTCTACCTGCAAGTGCCGTATTACAGCCATGCCGGCGAATTGAAGGCCAAGGTTGATCACCAAGTGCAACTGCCGACGAACAAGAAGGGTCATCACGTCATTGTGCTGATGTGGATCGTCGCCAACACCGGCAACGCCTTCTACCAGGCCTTCGACGTCGACTTCCAGTAACAACCCAGGCTGAACGAGCCCGGTAGCGCTGCCGGGCTTTTTTTGTCGGCGCAATTGTCCGACCATGGCAGTCCCCCATGAAGACAGGATCAGACGCGATGTCCAACACAGCCGAACGGGTCAACATCGTCGACACACAGGTGTTGTCCCACGACTGGTATCTGTTGAAGAAAATCACTTTTGATTACCACCGCAACAACGGCGAATGGCAGCGCCAGACCCGCGAGGTCTACGACCGGGGCAACGGCGCGGCGATTCTGCTGTTCAACCGCGAAAAGCGCACGGTGGTGCTGACCCGCCAGTTTCGTTTGCCGGTGTTCGTCAACGGCCACGATGGATTGTTGATCGAGGTGGCGGCGGGGTTGCTGGAAGGTGCCGCGCCGGAGCAACGCATTCGTGACGAAGCCGAGGAGGAAACCGGTTATCGCGTGCATGACGTGAAGAAAGTATTCGAGGCGTATATGAGCCCCGGCTCGGTGACGGAGAAGCTGCACTTTTTTATCGCCGAATACGACGCCGCGTCCAAAGTCAGCGACGGTGGTGGGCTGGAAGAGGAAACCGAAGAACTGGAAGTGCTCGAATGGGGCTTCGATAAGGCACTGGCAGCATTTCAACGCGGCGAGATCTGTGACGCCAAGACCATCATGCTGTTGCAATACGCAGCGATGAATAACCTCTTCGCTTGATTCGGGCAGGAGCTGCCAACGGCTGCGATGGCTCAGCACACTGGCTGAACGGGGAGGCGCAATACGCAAAGCCGACCATACTGCTTGTTGCTTCTGAAGCGTTGCCCTGCGTTTTGCGCAGTCCCCAAAAACAAAAAGAGATCGACTCATGAAGTACGAACCTTTGGCCAGATCGCTCATTGCGACCTCCCTGGCGCTCAGCTGTCTCATGGCTCACGCGGCATCGGTGGCGCCGGTGGCGGCGGAAAACGGCATGGTGGTCACCGCGCAACATCTGGCGACCCATGTCGGCGTCGATGTGTTGAAAAACGGCGGCAATGCCGTGGATGCGGCAGTGGCCGTGGGCTATGCGCTGGCGGTGGTCTACCCGGCTGCGGGCAATCTTGGCGGTGGCGGGTTCATGACCATTCAACTGGCGGACGGACGCAAGACCTTTCTCGACTTCCGCGAGAAAGCCCCGCTGGCAGCGACCGCCAACATGTATCTGGACAAGGACGGTAACGTCATCCCGGACCTGAGCACCCGCGGCCATCTGGCCGTCGGGGTGCCGGGCACTGTGTCCGGCATGGAGCTGGCGCTGAGCAAATATGGCACCAAACAGCGCAAGGACATGATTGCCCCGGCGATCAAACTGGCCGAAGACGGTTTCGAGCTGCAGCAGGGCGATGTCGAGCTGCTCGAATACGCGACGGATGTGTTCAAGAAGGACATGCGCGATTCCGGCTCGATCTTCCTCAGCAACGGCGAGCCGATGCAGGTCGGGCAGAAACTGGTGCAGAAGGATCTGGCGAAAACCCTGCGGACGATTTCCGAGAAGGGCGCCGACGGCTTCTACAAAGGTTGGGTCGCCGATGCCATTGTCACGTCCAGCCAAGCCAACAAAGGCATCATCAGCCAGGCCGACCTGGACAAATACAAGACTCGCGAACTGGCCCCGGTGGAATGCGATTATCGCGGCTATCACGTAGTCTCGGCGCCACCGCCCAGCTCCGGCGGGGTGGTGATCTGCCAGATCATGAATATCCTCGAAGGCTATCCGATGAAGGACCTGGGCTTCCATTCCGCTCAGGGCATGCACTACCAGATCGAAGCGATGCGCCACGCGTACGTTGATCGCAACAGCTACCTCGGCGATCCGGATTTCGTGAAGAATCCGATCGAGCACCTGCTGGACAAGAACTATGCGACCAAACTGCGCAACGCCATCCAGCCGCAAAAGGCCGGCGTGTCGGCTGAGCTCAAACCCGGTGTAGCGCCGCATGAAGGCAGCAACACCACGCACTATTCGATCGTCGACAAGTGGGGCAATGCGGTCTCGGTCACCTACACCCTCAACGACTGGTTCGGCGCAGGCGTGATGGCGAGCAAGACCGGGGTGATTCTCAACGATGAAATGGACGACTTCACCTCCAAGGTCGGCGTGCCGAACATGTACGGTCTGGTTCAGGGGGAAGCCAATGCCATCGCGCCGGGCAAGGCGCCGCTGTCGTCAATGAGTCCGACCATCGTCACCAAGGATGGCAAAGTGGTGATGGTGGTCGGCACGCCGGGTGGTAGCCGGATCATCACCGCGACCTTGCTGACCATGCTTAATGTGATCGATTACGGCATGGGCCTGCAGGAAGCGGTCGACGCGCCGCGCTTCCATCAGCAGTGGATGCCGGAGGAAACCAACCTCGAAGACTTCGCCGCCAGCCCGGATACGAAAAAGCTCCTCGAGAGCTGGGGCCACAAGTTTGCCGGCCCGCAGGATCCCAACCACATCGCCGCGATTCTGGTCGGCGCGCCGTCACTGGACGGCAAACCGGTTGGCAAGAATCGCTTCTACGGCGCCAATGATCCACGGCGTAATACCGGCTTGTCACTGGGTTACTGAGCGGAGTAAAAAGGGGCGGGCTCAGGTCCGCCCCATCTCAAGGACTGATCAAGGAAGGCTCGACATGACCACCGCATTACTGATCATCGACGTCCAGCAAGCACTGTGTGCTGGTGAATATCAGTGTTTTGAAATCGACCGCGTGATCGCCACGATCAATGATCTCAGCCAACGCGCCCGCACAGCTGGCGTTCCGGTGGTGTTGATTCAGCACGAAGAAAAGGACGGTCCGTTCGTGCATGGCGCGGACGGTTGGCAACTGGCCGAAGGTTTGCTGACTTCGACGAAAGACCTGCGTGTAGGCAAGACTACCGGGGATTCTTTCTACCAGACCGATCTCGGCAAGCTGCTGCCCAGCGAGGACTTCGAACGCCTGATCATCTGCGGCCTGCAAACCGATTACTGCGTCAACGCCACGGTGCGCAGCGCGCATAAGCTGGGCTACGACGTCGTAGTCGCGCAAGATGCACATTCGACGGTCGATAACGGCAACATGAGCGCCGAAGACATCATTGCCCAACACAACAAGGACTTCGCCGCCCTGACCAGTTCCGTGGCACGGATCGACGTCAAACCGGCAGCCCAAATCACCTTCTGAACTCACACAAACCCCCTGTGGGAGCGAGCCTGCTCGCGAAAGCGCTATGACAGCCAACATCAAACCGACTGATATACCGCCTTCGCGAGCAGGCTCGCTCCCACAGGCATTTGGTCGGTCTCAACATCAGAGAGCACCGCAGTCGGAAACGATGCACTAGGTTTGGACGCGATTCGCATCACGCAGCAACCGCTCGATCTGCGCCAGTTCCCATGTGCTGAGCAGACTCACCGGGTCCGTGCCATAACGCTGCCAAGTGTCCAGCGTCGCTTCATCCCCGGCGCAGTTGCGCGCGTATTCACAGTGATGCAAGTGTCCCTCGGCGAAGTCCAACAGCAGATGCCAGCCCTCGATGTAAACGGCAATCAGCCCGGACTGGGACATTACCTCGCAGACTTCGAACGCAAGCACGCCCAGCGCAGCTTCGCGCAGACGCTGACACACATCCCGGGCGGACAAAAACGCTGACATGCTGCGACTCGATTCGATGGACAAGCCTGCAAGGATAAGGTCCGCGCTACTCCATGTCAGCGTTTCACTGGCCCGAGGCCGAACAATTCCGTAACATTCGCCTCCCTCTTTTTTCGCGAAAACAGCAGCCGTGCCCAGCGGCCGCTCAGTCAGGTAAGCCATGAAACCGATTCGTCTGCGCGCCGATGTCCTCGCCGGACTCACCACCTCGTTCGCCCTGTTGCCCGAATGCATTGCTTTCGCCCTGGTCGCGCATCTCAATCCGCTGATGGGCCTGTACGGCGCGTTCATCATTTGCACGCTGACAGCGTTGTTTGGCGGCCGGCCGGGCATGGTTTCCGGCGCGGCGGGCTCGATGGCGGTGGTGATCGTCGCGCTGGTGGTGCAACACGGCGTGCAATATCTGCTGGCAACGGTGCTGCTCGGCGGTCTGATCATGATGGCGTTCGGGCTGTTGCGCTTGGGCAAACTGGTGCGCATGGTGCCGCATCCGGTGATGCTCGGTTTCGTCAACGGCCTGGCGATCATCATTGCCCTGGCGCAACTGGAGCACTTCAAAAGCGGCGAGCACTGGCTCAGCGGTACGCCGCTGTATCTGATGACCGGGCTGGTGCTACTGACCATGGCCATCGTTTACATCCTGCCGCGCCTGACCAAAGCGGTACCGCCGGCGCTGGTGGCGATCCTTGGTGTCGGCCTGCTGGTTTACCTCTTCGGCCTGCCGACCCGCACCCTCGGCGACATGGCGCACATTGCCGGCGGTCTGCCGACTTTCGCCATGCCGGACATTCCGTGGAGCCTGGAAACGCTGCGCATCATCGCTCCGTACGCGATCCTGATGGCGATGGTCGGCCTGCTGGAAACCTTGCTGACACTGAACCTGACCGACGAAATCACCGAGACCCGTGGCTATCCGGATCGTGAGTGCGTGGCGCTCGGCGCGGCCAACATGGTGTCCGGTGCGTTCGGCGGCATGGGCGGTTGCGCGATGATCGGCCAGACCGTGATCAACCTCAGCTCCGGCGGGCGCGGGCGCTTGTCCGGTGTTGTTGCCGGTGTGCTGATTCTGTTGTTCATTCTGTTTCTGTCGCCGCTGATCGAGCGTATTCCGCTGGCCGCACTGGTGGGGGTGATGTTTGTGGTATCGCAGCAGACGTTCGCCTGGGCGTCGTTGCGGGTGATCAACAAGGTGCCGCTGCACGATGTGCTGGTGATCATCGCCGTGACCACCATCACCGTGTTCACCGATCTGGCCACGGCCGTGCTGTGCGGGATCATCATCGCCGCGCTCAACTTCGCCTGGCAGCAGGCGCGCGAACTGTACGCCGATGAACACCTGGAGGCCGACGGCAGCAAGCTCTATCGCCTGCACGGCACGCTGTTCTTTGCCTCGACCACGCCGTTTCTCAATCAGTTCGATCCGGCCAACGATCCGGCGAAAGTCACTCTCGACTGCCGACACCTGAGCTTTGTCGATTACTCGGCGATTGCCGCGTTGAAAACCTTGCGTGAACGCTACGCCAAGGCTGGCAAGCACTTACAGGTGTTTCATCTGTCGGAACGCTGCAAGAAATTACTCAAGCGCGCCGGCGTCGATCACGACTGACGCCGCTGGTTTTGCGTCCTTGAGCCAGGTCTTGCCGAGAATCCGTGAGACCTGTTCGGCGGAGTAGGGCTTGGCGAGAAACTCGAAACCTTCGTAACCGCTGCGGGCCAGTTCTTCGCTGTAGCCGGAGGTCAGAATCACCGGTAGATCGGGGCGGCGCTGGCGCAGCTCCCTGGCCAACGCGACGCCGGTGATGCCCGGCATGACCACGTCGGAAAACACCGCATCGAACGCGCTGGCATCGCCGCCCGCCAACTGCAGGGCTTCTTCAGCGTTGGTTGCCCATGCGGTTTCATAGCCCAGATCCTGGAGGATCTGGTTGGCAAAACGACCAACATCGAGATTGTCCTCGACCACCAGTACCCGGCGTTTTTCGCAGGCCGGCTGCACCTCGCCATCGTCCTCAGTGTTGTCCTGTTCAGCCTCGTCCGCCGGCACTTGCGGCAAATACAAGGTGAACTCGGTGCCTTGGCCAAGGACGCTGGAAACATCGACGTTGCCGCCGGATTGCTTGGCGAAGCCGAACACCTGCGACAGCCCCAGCCCCGTGCCTTTGCCGACCGCCTTGGTGGTAAAGAACGGTTCGAAGATGTGTTCAAGGGTGTGTGCGTCGATGCCGGCACCGGTGTCGGCCAGGGCAATCGACACGAAATGGCTGCTGGACCCGGCGTGACCGCGAATCGGCGGCAGCGCTTTGTGGCACTCCAGGCGCAATTTCAGCTCACCTTGACCATTCATGGCGTCGCGGGCGTTAAGCGCAATGTTGATCAACGCGGTTTCAAACTGACTCAGATCGACACGGATGTAGCAGGGGTGATCCGGACGTTCGACGCACACGTGAATCTGCGCGCCGGTGACCGATTCGAGCATTTCGCCAATATTGGCCAGACGTTCGCCGGCATCGACCACTTGCGGATTGAGCGGCTGGCGGCGGGCGAACGCGAGCAACTGGCTGGTCAGCTTGGAGGCGCGCTCGACGGTGTCGGACACCGCGCGCATGTAGCGCTGACGGCGTTCTTCCGGCAGGTTGGGCTGGCGCAGAAAGTCCACCGACGAACGAATGATCGTCAGCAGATTGTTGAAGTCGTGGGCGACGCCGCCGGTCAATTGGCCGATGGCTTCGAGCTTCTGCGACTGGCGCAACGCCGACTCGGCCTGGGCCAGGCGCAAGCTGCGCTCTTCGACCCGTTGCTCCAGCGTGGCGTTGAGCTCCGCCAGCGCCAGCAGGCCTTCGCGCACATTGGCATCGGCGCGCACCCGCTCGATGTGCGCCCAGCACCGTTCGGTCACTTCGCTCATCAATGCCTGCTCAAATTGCGACCAGACCCGCGGCACTTTGTCGTGGACGGCCATCAATGCGGTCAGACGGCCCTGCTTGATCAGTGGTACACAAATGGTCGCGGTAATACCGATGGCCTGAAAGGTCGCCGACTCTTCCGGTGGTAGCTCGCTGCGGTTGTCATGGATGACCAGCGGTTCCCCGGCGCGCAGCAGACGCACTGCCTTCTCACCGAAATCGCGCAGGCGGTAGTGGCCGACGATGCTTGGCGAACCCGGTGCCGCATAGTCGCCGCGAATGGTGAAGCCGTCCTCGTCGGCATCCATGTCGGCGTACGCGCAGTTGGACAATTGCAACTGCTCGACCATCAGCCGGGTGCTCGCCGCCAGGATTGCTTGCGCATCGGTGGCATTGGTCACCGCTTCGCCGATGGCATCGAGGACGGCCAGGCGTTGGTTGAGATAAACGGTCTGGGTGGTCTCGGTGACCGTGTCGAGCATGCCGACGACATTGCCGTGGGAGTCACGAATCGGGCTGTAACAGAAAGTGAAGAACGCCTGCTCCGGACCGTTGCCGCGTTCGATCTTCAGGGCAAAGTTTTCGATGTAGGTGGCTTGGCCGGCATAGGCCGCCTCGGCTATCGGGCTGATCTCATGCCAGGCTTCTTTCCAGATGTCGCTGAAAGGACGTCCCAGCGCATGCGGCTTGTCGCCGAGAATCGGCACGAAGGCGTCGTTATAAAGGGTGATCAGTTGCGGACCCCAGACGATCGCCTGAGGGAAATGCGACGCGAGACTGAGCGAGACAGTGGTCTTGAGTACATCGGGCCAGTTTTCCAACGGGCCGAGGGGCGAATTCGCCCAGTCGTGACGGCGGATCTGCCCGGCCATCTCGCCGTTGTCTTGCAACCAGTCTGTCATGGGGTTCGTATCTTTCCGGGCATTTGTCTGAGAACAAAGACCTGCGCGCAGGGTGTTTGGTTTCAGCGCACCAGACACTGTTTGCGCTGCGAATTATTCTGACCTACATCATGGCAGCAAAAAACAGCGCTGGCGAAAAGAGCATCTTTTCGCCAGCGGATTTTTCTTCAGTTCGTGAGCGACTGCTCAGGCCTCGACGGTCGGGAAATCAATGTCGGTCAACGCCGTGTTGTTCAGGTAGTTGGTCAATGTCTGCACGGCCACTAGGGCAATCACTTCGATGATCTTGCGGTCATCGATACCGGCAGCGCGGGCAGCGGCCAATTGTTCATCGCTCAAGTGGCCACGGGTTTCGGTCAGTTGGCGGGCGAGGGCGGCGTAGGCATTCAGTTCGCCGTGACGGGCCGCGACGATGTCCTGTGGCGAGAGCCCGGCCTTGCCGGCGAACATTGTGTGTGCGGACAGGCAGTAGTCGCAGCCGTTTACTTGCGAAGTGGCGAGGTAGACGGCTTCTTTTTCCTGGGCGCTGAGCGAGGTCTTGCCGAGGATCGCCGAAGCTTGCAGGTAAGTGTCGAATGCAACTGGCGCTTGGGCGAGGGTAGTGAAGACGTTGGGCAGGAAGCCGATTTTTTTCTTCACGCCTTCCAGTGCAGGACGGGTGGCATCGGTGGCGGTGTCGAGGCTGATAGCGGGGATGCGGCTCATGGTGATTCTCCGAAATTCCGCAGCGAAGTGCAGCGGCGATGGAGAGATCTTAGGGGCTGCCAATGGCGCTTTGGCGGCAAATCGTCGAGGATATGCGGCAGATCGTCCAGATATGCCTTCGGGAGTCAGCCATGGATCGCCTTTCCACATTACTCAGTCATTTCGGCGTGAACGCCGGCACCTTTCATAGCGGCGCGTTTTGCGGCGTGAGCGTTCACGAAGGCGAGCCGGTCGGGCACGTGCATGTTCTGCAAGCCGGGGCGTTGCTGCTCAAACCGGGCAACGAGCGGGAGATCCGTCTGGACGAACCGTCACTGATTTTCTTTCCCCGGCCGTTTACCCATCGGATGTTTGCCGACGAAGCCATGGCCAGTCAGATTGTCTGTGCCTCGCTGACCTTCGACGGTGGCTCGGGCAATGTCCTGGCCGCCGCGTTACCGGACTATCTGGTATTGAAACTCACCGACATCCCGGAACTGCGCAGCACCCTTGACTGGCTGTTCAATGAAGCCTTTGAAGGGCATTGCGGGCGCGTGGCGGTGATGGATCGCCTGTTCGAATTGCTGGTGATTCTGTTGCTGCGCCATCTCATCGGCAGTCGAGATCAGCAACCGGGCATGATGGCCGGGCTGGCTGACCCGCGCTTGTCTCGCGCTTTGAACCTGATCCATGAGCAGCCGCACAAGCCTTGGAGTGTGGCCGATCTCGCGGCGGCGGCGAACCAGTCCCGCGCCGGTTTCGCCGAGCAGTTTCGCCGCGTGGTCGGGCAGACGCCGGCCGATTATCTGCTGAGCTGGCGCGTCAGTCTTGCGCAGAAACGCCTGCGCGAAGGCCGGCCGATTGCGTTGATTGCCGAAGAGGTCGGTTACGAAAGTCCGTCGGCGCTGGCCCGGGCGTTTCGGCGCAAGACCGGTCTCAGTCCTCGGCAATGGAAAGCCGGACACTGAACATTACCTGGCGAATTTCTTCGCTCCGGCCACGCAAAGAATCACCCCAAGCGTTACGCCGAGCATGCCGACGCTGACCTGCTCATGCAGCAACGTCGCCGCCAGTGCCAGACCAAAAAACGGCTGCAGCAACTGCAACTGCCCGACCGCCGCAATCCCCCCTTGGGCCAAGCCGCGATACCAGAACACGAAGCCGATCAGCATGCTGAACAGCGACACGTAGCCCAGACACATCCGCGCAGGCAAGCTGATGTTGCCGAACGAGGCGGGCGCCAGCCACAGGCTCAGCACTGCCATCAGCGGTAACGACATTACCAGCGCCCAGCAGATCACCTGCCAGCCGCCGAGGCTGCGTGACAGTTTCGCGCCTTCGGCGTAACCGAGGCCGCAGGCAAGAATCGCCGCGAGCATCAGCAAGTCCCCGGTCGGCGACGCGCTAAGGCCTTGGGACAGAGCGAAGCCCACCACCAATGCGCTGCCCAGCACCGAAAAGATCCAGAACACCGGCCGTGGCCGCTCACCGCCACGCAAGACACCAAACATTGCCGTGGCCAGCGGCAGCAATCCTACAAACACGATCGAATGCGCTGACGTTACGTGCTGCAATGCCAGCGCGGTCAACAGCGGAAAACCCAACACCACGCCCAGCGCAACAATCACCAGCGACAGCCACTGATGGCGCGACGGTCGCGGTTGCTTGAACAACAGCAGAAGTCCGACGGCCAGTGCGCCGGCAATCGCTGCTCGCACCACGGTCAGAAACACCGGATCGAATTCCAGCACCGCCAAACGTGTGGCCGGCAGCGAACCGCTGAAAATCAGCACGCCGATAAAACCGTTGATCCAGCCGCTGGTTTTTTCCAGCGCCGGGTTGGCCGCAGTCGATGTTGTGTGCATGTCGGTCGCGCTCAAAGAGTGGCTTGTATCGCCGTGATCCTAGGGCGGACAATCAGCACAATCAAAAAATTGTCATGGATACAGCCGGCATGCCCCGATCCCGTTACAAGACCTTGGTTGACCGCTATGCGGCGGATATTCGTGGCGGACGACTGCCACCGGGCACGCGATTACCTACGCATCGGCAACTGGCGGCGCAGGAAGGACTGGCGCTGGTTACCGCTTCACGGGTTTATGCCGAGCTTGAGGCGATGGGCCTGGTCAGTGGCGAAGCCGGGCGCGGCACTTTTGTGCGGGAAACGTCGCTGGCGCCGGGGCAGGGCATCGATCAGAAAGACGTAGCGGTCGGCATGATCGACCTGAATTTCAACTATCCGTCGTTGCCCGGTCAGGCTGAGCTGTTGCGCACGGCGTTGCGGCAACTGGCGTTGTCCGGCGATCTCGAAGCGTTGCTGCGTTATCAACCCCACGCCGGCCGTGCCCACGAACGCGCCTCGGTGGCGCGACATTTGTCGACACGCGGCGTGACCGTTGAAGCCGACCAAGTGCTGATCGTCAATGGCGCTCAGCAAGGTTTGGCGGTGACGCTGATGGCCCTGCTCAAACCCGGTGATGTGATCGCCGCCGATGCGCTGACGTATTCCGGGTTCAAGGTGCTGGCCGACGCGTTGCATCTGGAAGTGCTGGCGATCCCGATGACAGAGCAAGGCCCGGATTTGCCGGCACTGGACAGGCTCTGCCGCCAGCGTGCGGTGCGCGCCGTGTACAGCATGCCGACGCTGCACAATCCGCTGGGCTGGGTCATGCCACTGGAACAGCGCGAGCAATTGGTGGCGATTGCCCGGCGCTATGATCTGACACTTATCGAAGATGCGGCCTACGCGTTTCTGGTGGAAAATCCGCCGCGAACCTTGATCGATCTGGCACCGGAACGGACGTTTTACGTATCGGGCCTGTCGAAAAACATCGCCACCGGTTTGCGCGTCGGCTTCATCGCGGCGCCGCCGCCTCAAGTGCCCGCACTGGAGCGAATCATTCGCGCGACAACGTGGAACACGCCCGGGGTGATGACCGCCATTGCGTGCGGTTGGCTCGACGACGGCACCGTCACCGTGCTTGAGGAGCAGAAACGTCGTGATGCGATGGCGCGACAGGCCTTGGCCGCCGAGGTGCTGAAAGGGCTGCGCTACATTGCTCATCCGGCCTCGTATTTTCTGTGGTTGCCGTTGCCCGAAGATGTGCGTGCCGATCAGATCGTGGTCGAGTTGATGCAGCAGCAGATTTCGGTCACCACCGCCGAGCCGTTTTCGCTGTCGGCCAATACGCCCCATGCGATTCGTCTGGCGTTGGGTTCGGTGGACATGAAGGTGTTGCGTCAGGCGTTGATCACTGTCAGAACGATTGTCGGCGCTTATCTGTAAACTGCGTTCACGCCATGCAAAGCCAGGTTTGGACTGTTTAATGAAATTCACCACAGCACTGCTTCTCGCCTTGATCTTCAGCACCAGCGCTCAGGCTGAGGGCGATCCTGAAGCCGGGGCGAAAATCTTTCCGCGTCTGTGCGGCGGTTGCCATCAGGTTGGCGAGTCGGCTCGTTCGGGGTTTGGTCCGCAGTTGAACGGCATCGTTGGCCGGGCTGCGGGGACTTCGGCAAATTATGTTTATTCCGCTGCGATGAAGAACTCGGGGATTACTTGGGATCGGGCGACGTTGAAGGCTTATCTCAAGGATCCGAAAGGGGTGGTGCCGGGGACGCGGATGATTTTCTGGGGGCTGAGTGATGAGGAGAAGTTGAATAATTTGTTGGCTTATCTGCAGAGGTTCAGTGCTGAGCCCTAGTCGGGCGATGGTTTCCTGGCTGATTGAGTACATATCCATTGCTGCGGTAACGGCTGCTTAGGGTTCCGCCCTTACGGCGGGTCACCTTTTTCAAACGCCAAAAAGGTAACCCAAAAGGCTTGCTCCTGCGTTCGGCCCTCGCAGGCTCGGGTCCCTTCGCTGCGGGATCGATCCGGGCGCAGCGGCTACGGTTTGCTTCGCTGCACCTCCTTCCGCTGTGTCTGGCTGCGCCAGACGGTCGCTGCGCTCCCACGCCCGGATCAATCCCTCCGCTCAGCCTTCCGACGTCGCCAGTAGATCAAGATCAAGAGCACTCGAGCTAACGCTCATTGTTGAGTGGGGCGGCTTCGCCGCGGGCAGCTGCGCTGCTTTGCTTTTCTGTGGGAGCGAGCCTGCTCGCGAAAGCGGTTCTCCAAACGACCAATATCTCCGGCTTTACCTCATCCCTGTGGGAGCTGGCTTGCCAGCGATGGCAGCCTGTCTCTGGTTGATATACGCCCGTGTCAGTGGGCATGAAACGCAACCTGATTGCGCCCTGCAGCTTTCGCCTGATACAGCTGCTGATCGGCGCGTTTGATCAGGGCCGTGTGGTTGTTGTCTGCCGGATCTGCCAGGCCAAGGCCAATACTCACCGTGACGTTGCCGACGCCCGGAAACTGCGCTTCGGCGACTGCCGTGCGAATCTTTTCGGCAACGACTTCCGGGGTGTCGGGTTGCGCGACTTCCGGCAGCAGTACGGCGAACTCTTCGCCGCCGTAGCGGGCGACGAAATCGGTGCTGCGTACGCTGTTCTGGATCAAGGTCGCCAGTTGTTGCAGGACCTCATCACCGACCGCGTGGCCGTGGCTGTCATTGATGCGTTTGAAGTGGTCGGCATCGATCAGCAGCAGGGCGAACGGGCGTCCGGTGCGTCGGGACAGCAGCGAATACTCAGTGATTTTTTCGTCAAAACGGCGGCGGTTGTAAACGCCGGTCAGGCCGTCGTGAGTGGCCAGGCTCAGCAGTTCGGCGTTGGCCTCGGTGAGTGCGGCAGTGCGTTGCGCCACGGTGGCTTCCAGCGAGGCGTTGGCTTCTTGCAGCTCGCGTTCCTTGCCGAGCAGTGACTGCGTCATTGCGTCGATGGACTGGCCGAGCTGGGCGATTTCCAGTACCGGATGCTGCAGCTGAAACTGTGCGCCGGCCTGGTTGTTTTGCACTTGTTTGGCCGAGCGTGCCAGTTGTTCGATAGGGCGGCTCAGGTACAGCGCCAGGTAATAAGCCACCAGACCGAAAACGATGGCGGCGAAAACGCCGAGTATCAGCAATTCGTATTGCAGCGTCCGCGCCGGTTGCAGCGCAGTCTCCAGTGGCTGGCGAATGGCGATCGACCACGACAGCGCCGTGCCCGATGGCGTCGGCACAGTGACCATGCTGGTCAGGTAACCGTTGGCCGCCGTCCAGCCCGACAATACCGGATCGTTGGTCGCCAGCTGTTGGCCCATCAGGGCTTCGGGGTAGAGCACCTTGCCGTCGTGGTCGACGATCAGCGCCTGGATATCCGGCGCCGAGTTCTTGTGGGAAAACGCCGCCGACTCGACGATGCGCGTCACCCAACTCCAGTGTGCATGTGCGCCCAGCACGCCAATCACCTGTCCTTCGGCATTGTGGATTGGCGCGGCGAAATCGATGAAGCGCAGCGGCTCGCCATTGGGCAGGCCCGGCAACAACTTGGCCAGCAACACCGCTTCGTGGGGATCGCCGGTGTATTGCCGGCGCAAGCCGATCTGGAACCACGGGCGTTTCTGCACCGATTGACCGACCAGCAGATCATTGACGGCCTGGCGGACGTTGCCCTCGGCGTCGGTGACGCCCATCCACGCATATTCGGCGCGCGCCTGGGTGCGCAACTGCATCGACTTGAGGATGGCTGGGTTGTCCAGATCTCCGCGCTCCAGATGCGGTGCGCGACTGAGCAGGTAGACCTCCAGTTGCCGTTCGCGCAGTTGTTCGCCCAACAGCGTCGCCGCTGCACGCGCGGTGTTCAGCAAGGCGTTGCCGCTGGCCTGCTTCATTTGTTCGGTGGCGATATGACCGACATAAAAGCCGACGCTCAATAACGTCAGCAGGGACAAACCGCCGAACCACAGGGTGAGATGGCTACGCAGACTGGCTTTGAACATGGAGGCGGGTGTCTGTCTTTATTGAAGTGGCGCCATGGTATGCGACATCGCCGATGGGCGGCCAGCGAACGGGTTCATGTAAATATAAAGAAGATTGATGTTAATGAGCCATCATTTTGGTTAGAATGCGCGCCGCCCGAGAGACGGATCCCGGGCGTTTTCCCATGGAGTTTTACCGTGAAATACCTCAGCAAAGTAGTCGCCGCCGCACTGTTCGGTGTGGTTCTGGCAGGTTGCACCGGCGCCCCGATGAAAACCGCCCATTACGACAGCAACCAATACACCGTGGTTGGCCACAGCGAAGCATCGGCCACCGGCTTGCTGCTGTTTGGCATCATCCCGATCCGCCAGAACAGCCGATTTGTGCGCGCGCAAAACGCGGCCATCCAAGCCAAGGGCGGCGATGCAATGATCAACACACAGGTTCAGGAAAACTGGTTCTGGGCCTGGGTCCTGACCGGTTACACCACCACCATCTCCGGTGATGTGGTCAAGCTGAAAACCGCGCAGTAAGCGACGGTTGAATGCAAAAAAGCCCGGCTGATCAGGCCGGGCTTTTTCATGGGTGTTGCGGTCATGCAGATGATTCAGGCGACACGGCGTTCGATCAGACGATCAGAACCACCTTCGGCGACACGGCGTTCGAGCAGACGATCCGAACCACCTTCGGCAACGCGGCGCTCGATCAGACGATCAGAGCCACCTTCAGCAACGCGGCGTTCGAGCAGACGATCAGAGCCACCTTCAGCAACGCGGCGATCGATCAGACGATCAGAGCCACCTTCAGCAACACGGCGTTCGATCAGACGATCAGAGCCACCCTCGGCAACACGGCGATCGATCAAGCGATCGGAGCCACCCTCGGCAACACGGCGTTCGATGAGACGATCCGAACCGCCTTCAGCAACACGGCGTTCGAGCAGACGATCTGAACCACCTTCAGCCAGACGGCTTTCGATCAGCTTGTCCGAGCCGCCTTCAGCGACCAGGGTGTGAGCAGGCGTTACTGCAAAAGCGTTAACTGCGAAAACCGAGAAAGCGATGCCGAGAAGGGTTTGGCGTTTCATGATCGTGTGCTCCAGAAAGTTGTTTGTTTGTCTGGAGCCGATGTTACGCCGCGCAGTTTTTATGAGAACTTCATTGACGTGATGGTGAACATCGACGCCGATGATGTTTGCCATGAGCGGCGATTCAGAGGGCTTTTGCCCGAATGCACAACTCGCCGCTGGCACGAATCAGCGCCATGTCATGCAGCGAATCAGCGGCCAGACCGTTGCGGACATTGGCCAGCCATGCCGGGCAATTCGGATCTTGGCGATAGGGCGCGAAGGCGGCGTACTGCTGCAACAAGCGCTTTTGCAGTTCATCCAGGCGCGGGCGGATCTGTTTGCCCAGATCCGGACGCGGTGTGTCCGGTGCAGCACCTGCCGCTTGCCATTGCGCGAGCAGACCGTATTGCACCAGTTTGTTCGCTTCCATCTGTGCGGCGATCAGCTGCGCGACGTCGTCCGGATCGAGTTTGTGTTCGGTGGCCAGAGTTCGGGCATTGGCGATGACCTGCGCCTCTCGCGGGCTGTCCTGGATCGGCTTGCCGCTGTCCCACTTGGTCAACGCAACCAGATCGCCGATGCTCAGGCGTTCATTCAAAGTGGCCAGTAGCGGTTTCAATGAAGCAGGCGCCGCTGCGGGTGCGGCCGCTTGAGCGTAGGCGGCCGACAGAGCGAGGAGGGAGCCAAGCAGAAAATTTGCAACGTTACGCATGAACCGAGCCTCAATAGTACGTGTCGACAGAATCGCTGATTTACCACAGCCGCACACTGACACAAAGCGATGCCTGGCATTTACACAAATGCAAAACAGGCAATCAACGCCGATGGGAAATGTTGATTGCACGCTGCACGCAACTCACCGAAGCTATCGTCAATCAGGCCTGCCGCCGTCGAGATGGACCTCCATTCAATGCAAAGCGCCACCTTCGCCAAGCCGCTCTGGCAAACCTATCTGCTGTTTCTCGCGCCGATGGTGCTGTCGAACTTCCTGCAATCGATGTCCGGGACGGTCAACAGCATCTACATCGGCCAGATGCTCGGCACCCAGGCGCTGGCGGCGGTATCCGGCATGTTTCCCGTCGTGTTCTTTTTCATCGCCCTGGTCATCGGCCTTGGAGCTGGCGCGGGCGTGTTGATCGGTCAGGCGTGGGGCGCGCGCGAAACGCACATGGTCAAGGCGATTGCCGGAGCGACGTTGCTACTGGGTGTGTTGATCGGTTTGGTCGCGGCGGTGCTGGGCACGGTGTTTGCGCGACAGGCACTGACGGGGTTGGGCACGCCGGCGGATGTGCTCGACGACGCGGTGGACTATGCCCACGTCATGTTGTGGATTCTGCCATCGCTACTGGTATTCGTGCTGTTCACCCAATTGCTGCGTGGTGTCAGCGATACGCTGTCGCCATTACTCGCGCTGATCGTCTCCACCACCGTGGGGCTGGCGCTGACGCCGGCATTGATTCGCGGCTGGCTGGGCTTGCCACCGTTGGGCATTCAGAGCGCGGCGTATGCCGGGCTGGCGGGGAATCTCTCAGCAATGGCGTGGCTGGCCTGGCGGCTGATCCGCAAGGGCCATCCGCTGGCGCCGGATCGAGAGTTCTTTGCCGCATTGCGACTGGATCGGGTCATTCTCGGCAAGGTCCTGCGCATCGGCCTGCCCACCGGCGTACAGATGATCGTGCTGTCGTTATCGGAGCTGGTGATCCTGGCACTGGTCAACCAGCACGGCTCGCAAGCGACGGCGGCGTATGGCGCAGTAACGCAGATCGTCAACTATGTGCAGTTTCCGGCGCTGTCGATTGCGATCACCGCATCGATTCTCGGTGCCCAGGCAATCGGCGCCGGGCATCTGCAACGCATGGGGCCGATCCTGCGCACCGGGCTGTTGATCAATGTGTGCCTGACCGGTGGCCTGATTGTGCTGGGTTATCTGCTATCGCACTGGTTGCTGGGCCTGTTCCTGACCGAGGACTCGACCCGGGCGATGGCCGAGCATCTGCTGCACATCATGCTCTGGAGCCTGTTGGTGTTCGGCTTCCAGGCCATCATCGGCGGGATCATGCGCGCCAGCGGCACCGTCCTGGTGCCGGTGGTCATTTCGATTGTCTGCGTGGTCGGCGTGCAGTTGCCGGCGGCGTACTGGCTCGATGGGCAGTTCGGTTTGCAGGGTGTGTGGATGGCTTTTCCGGTTGCCTATCTGGGGATGCTGATACTGCAGACGCTCTATTACAAACTGGTCTGGAAACACCAGAAGATCGAGCGGTTGATTTAGGCACGGCGGACAAACATTTCTCTGTCCCCCGAGACGAAAGCATCGTAGCGTATGCGCCCACAACGATAAGGGAATGACGAGGGTTCAAGTGGGAGCTTTTCGACTGCTGTTGGCGGTGTTGGTCGCTGTATCTCATATGGGCAAAAAGTTCGCCGGACTGAATCCTGGTGTGATCGCCGTCATCTCGTTCCTGATCATCAGTGGATTCGTCATGGCTTCGCTCATCGAGCGAAACTACCGTGAGCCGAGGAAGATCGGTCTGTTCTATATCGACAGGGCTCTGAGGTTGTATCCGCAATTTCTGGTCTACTTCGTCGCCTCGTGTCTGGTTATTCATTTTCTGTTGCCCGGTACGCCCCAAGCGGCTGAGCTGACATGGAAGACCCTGTCCACCAGTTTGCTCATGCTACCGCTTGGCTATTACATGTTCGGCGTCGGCGGGACCGAGATCCTGCCACCGGGCTGGTCGCTGGGGCTGGAAATGAGTTTCTACCTGCTGATTCCATTTCTGCTGATTTGCAAGGCGCAGGGTGTCGCCTTTGCTGTCTCGGTCGGGGTTTTTCTGCTGGCCTGCCTGGGCTTCATCAATACCGATGTCTATGGATATCGTCTGTTGCCGGGTGTGTTGTTCATCTTCCTGTGCGGCTGTTATCTATACCAACGCAATATCAGAGCAATGGTCGTTGTCACCGGCACAGCCGTTGCGGCGGGACTGCTGTTTGTAGCGATCATGGTCGGATGGATTGAGCGTCGTCCGTTCAATGCCGAAGTCACTCTCGGTATCGCGGTGGGCATTCCCTTGGTCTACCTGTTGACCAAACTGAAATTCCACCGGATGGACGAGTTCCTGGGCAATATCAGTTATGGCGTGTTTCTTAACCACTTTGTGGTGATGTATCTACTGCGGGGTTTTTGGCCCGTCGCGTATGACGCCTACGTTGTCGGAGCGGTGCTGGCGTTGTCATTTTTCTGCAGTGGCCTGACGTATTACTGCGTCGAGCGACCGGCGCTGAAGTTGCGTCACCACCTGCGCGGCAGGGCGAAGGAAAGGCCGGTTCAACCGGGGAGCGCCGAGAAAATTGTATCCCCTTTGGGTGAGCGTGAACTGGCATAACGCTCGGCTGTTTGCTTAAGTCAACCAAGGCCCTCGACGACACACGCCGCCCGGAGAATTCCATGACGTCGCGATTGCTGCTGGTTGCCGCGTTTACATCCTTTGTCATGGCCTGTGCGCAGGCCGCTGAATATAACCGGGTCAACACCAGCGCCAGCCAGATCAGTTTCACCTACAACCAGATGGGCTCGCGAATGTACGGCACCTTTGGCAAGTTCGAGGCGGCTCTGGATTTAGATACCGAAAACCTTGCCAACGCCCGCACCACCTTGCATATCGACCTGAGCAGCATTGACGCCGGCAGCGAAGACGCCAATACCGAGCTGGTGAAACCCGCCTGGTTCGATACTGAAAAATTCCCGCTCGCGGTATTCGAGTCCCGTCGTTTCACCCAGGTGGCCGAGCATCGTTACCAGGTCGCCGGTCAGCTCACGCTCAAAGGCATCACTCGCGATGTCGAAGTGCCGGTAGAGCTGAAACCGGACAACGCCATTGGCATTTTCGACGGCGAGCTGGTGCTCAACCGTGAGGAGTTCGGCCTCGGCGCAGGGGAGTGGGCGGACAGCGTGGTGTCGAAGGACATCTACATCAAATTCAGGGTGGTGGCGCCACAACAGTGACGGTTCGATAGATTCGGCGCGGTATGATGTCGCGGTTCGTCGACGGCTCTGATCATCGGCAACGTTTTTTATCGCCGGAGTTTGCCCATGCCACGCATCACCCACTACACCTCCCCATGCCCGGAAAGCGTCAACAGCCAGATCCTGCAAATGGTCGTCGATTACCTGACCGACATCAGTGCTGTCGGCCTCGGCCCGAGCAATCTGCTGTACAACGTTTATCAGTACGCGGTGGGTTATGAGGTGCATCTGTACCTCGAGGCGTTGAACGGCCAGAAGGGCACCGAGGTGGAATTGCTGGTGGCCACTGACGATGAGGATCCAGAGCAAGTCATCGGATTTCTCATCTGTCTGCCGGTGCAGGGCGATTGGGAGGCGTGCAGCGTCGCGTACATGGCGGTGCGTGAAGGCCATCGGCGCCAAGGTGTGGCGCGGGCGATGCTCGCGGACATGGTCGGGCGCTATCCGCATGCGGAACTGGCCTGCAGCATTGGCAAGGTGCCGTATTTCGAGGCGCTGGGTTTTGAAGTGATCGGCCAGCGCGAGACTCAGGTGCTGATGAGCACGCGGCATTACCGCAGCAACGGCTTGCGCGGGTTCATCGACACCACGCCGATCTACCGCTCGCTGGAAGTGCAGCAGATTCATACTTACTTGCTGCAGAAAAACGGCAAGCGCGCGATGCTCGATGCGGAAAAACAACGCGACCGCCATCTGGACCAGACCAGCCGCCACGTAGAAGAGTTTGTCCGTCAGCGCCTGACTCTGCACTGACCCGGCCAGTAAAAAGCCCTTGCTGCGCATTGCGCAACGAGGGCTTTTTTGTGCCTGCAATCTCAACCGATCTTGACGTTCATGGTGATGCGCGCGGTGAAGACTTTTTTGCCCTCGGTATCGTGAATGTCGACGTTGACCACCTTGTCGCCATCGCTTTGCCAATCCACACCTTCGGCGCTGGCCACGGCGGTGACGTCGGTTTTCGCCTTGGCCAGGTATTCCACGGTCATGCCCTTTGGAATCCAGCGCGCGCCGGGCGGGATCGAGACGTCGGTCATCATTCCGCCGGCCAGTTCCGCCGCGTTGCACAGGGCGATCGCATGCACCGTGCCAAGGTGATTGGTAATTTCCTTGCGAAACGGCACTTGTACGGTGGCGGCGTTCGGGCGCAATTCGCTGATCAGCGGATTGATGGTGCTGAAGTACGGGGCGAACTGACAGGCCATTTTGCTGAATGCATCCGCGCCGACGCTGTTGAACATGCTGAGAGATTGACTCATGGAAGCCTCACTGGGTGGTTTGCAGAATTATGTTCCGTTACAGAATAATGTTCTGTAACGGAACGGTATTCTGTTCGCGGCAAATCTGTCAACCTAGGCGCGATTTGTTCACGGGCACTTGATGCCTTTTTCAACCTCCGTTTTTGGACCCGAGCAGCATGGACACCGCCGATCTACTGGAGCGCAGCTACCCCGGCCGCCGCGCCGAACTCAAACGCGATATCTTTCGCAAGGCCCTGAGCCTGTTCAATGAACAGGGGATCGAGGCGACCACCATCGAGATGATTCGCGCCGAATGCGACACCAGCGTTGGCGCGATCTACCACCATTTCGGCAACAAGGAAGGGCTGGTCGCGGCGCTGTTTTTCACCGCGCTGGAGGATCAGGCGCGTTTGCGTGATGCGTATCTGGACGCGGCCAATACCACTGAAGAAGGCGTGCAGGCGCTGGTCTTCAGCTATGTCGACTGGGTCGAGCAGCAGCCGCAGTGGGCGCGTTTTCAGTACCACGCACGATTTGCAGTGACCAAAGGCCCGTTCAAGGAAGAGCTGGCCGAGCGCAACAAGACGCGCAACCTGCGCTTGGGCCAGTGGTTGGCCGAATCGGGTCGCGCCGCTGAGCTTAAGGATTTGCCTGCGGAGTTGCTGCCATCGCTGATCATCGGCCAGGCGGACAGTTACTGCCGGGCCTGGCTGGCAGGGCGAGTTAAGGGCAGTCCGATGGCTTATCGCGAAGTGCTTGCGCAGGCGGCATGGCGGTCGATTCGCGCCGAAGGTCTCGCCGAGAACTGAAATACGCAGACAAAAAAAGAGCCTCCAAGCTCTTTGATGCGGAGGAAGTAGAGCCCGTGAGGCTCAAGAGGCGTGTGAAGCAGAACTTGGGCTTGATTGGGAGTCAGTACACCCACGCCTACGCAGCGCCGGATCAATCCAGGCACCGCGTAGCTTCATCCTGGGAGCGTGCAATGGACGACTCAAGTACCGCCAATCGTCCCTGCACAATGCCGGTTCATGCCGGACGCGATCCCGGCCAACCGGATTTTTTCAGCGCCGCCAGAAGCGTCTGCGCATCCAGGCCCGGCACCGAATGGCCGTTGCCCTCGCTGCTGTCGCTGGCGAGCAGGGCATTGATGATCGCTTCTTCAACGGCTTCGGTCGCGGCCAGAAACAGCTCGCTGATGTGGTCGTTGTTGACCATGCGCAAGCCGTCGCAGGTGGCTGCGCGTTTAGCCTCGTAAGCGGCGGGCGGGACGTGATCATTGCCGGTGGCGAAGGCAATGAAGATGTCGCCGCTGTGGTCTTCGTTACCGCCGCCGGTGCGCGCCAGGCCCAGGCTGGCACGCTGTGCCAGGCGCGTGCATTGATGGGGCAGCAGCGGCGCATCAGTCGCCAGGCAAACGACGATCGAGCCCATGCCCGGGTGCGGCAGCGCTGCCCGCAGGAACGGTGAATCCTTCTGTTCCATATAGCGCCCGACCGGGTAACCATCGACGCGTAATTCACTGCGAATACCGTGGTTGGCCTGCACGATCGCGCCAACGGTCCAGCCACCCTGGGCAGCACTCAAACGGCGCGATGCGGTGCCGATACCGCCCTTGAACTCATGGCAGATCATGCCGCTGCCACCACCCACCGCACCTTCGACTACCGGCCCATCCACGGCGCCGTTCAGTGCCTCGGCGACATGCTCGGGCTTGACGTGAAAGCCGTTGATGTCATTGAGCAGTCCATCGAAGGTTTCCAGCACCACCGGCATATTCCAGTAAAGCCGCCCGTCATCCGGCTGTTGCTCACGGTCCAGCACAATCAGCGCATCCCGCACCACACCCAGGCTGTGGGTGTTGGTAAAGGCAATCGGACTGGTCAGCAGGCCGGCCTCGCGAATCCATTCCAGGCCGGTCGCATCACCGTTGCCATTGAGTACATGCACGCCGGCAAAGCACGGTTGCTGGCTGGTCGAGCCGGGGCGCGGCTCGATCAGCGTGACGCCGGTGCAGATGTCACGGCCGCTGCTGCTGCGACCGCGTACATTGCTGTGACCGACGCGCACGCCCGGCACATCGGTGATGGCATTGAGCGGGCCGGGTTGCATCTGGCCAATGAGGATGTCGAGATCACGGGCACGCGGATTCATAAGATTCAGTCTCTTCATTGAAAAGGTCGGGCGGCTTACCGCTCGGATGAGGCAGGCAGATTTCTCGCGCGGACTATTGGCCGTTCTTGACCTTGCTCCACACCCGCGTACGCACGCGTTCGGCGGCTTTGGGCAAGGGTTCGAGGGTGTAGAGGGTGGCCATGGCGGCGGGGGACGGGTAGACCGCCGGGTTGTCGCGAGTTGCTGCTGCCACCAGCTTTGTCGCGGCCCGATTGCCATTCGGGTACGACAAGTGATCACTGACCGGCGCGATCACCTCCGGTCGCAGCAGGTAATCGATAAACGCCAGGCCCTGGGCGCGATTGGGCGCGTCCTTGAGCAGTACCAGAGTGTCGAACCACACCGGCGCGCCTTCCTTTGGCAGGCTGTAGGCGATCTTTACGCCGTTATTGGCCTGCTCGGCGTTGGTCTTGGCTTCGAGCATCGCCCCGGACCAGCCAACCGCCACGCAGATATTGCCGTTGGACAGATCGCTGATGAACTTCGAAGAGTTGAAGTAGGCGATGTGCGGGCGCAGCCTGAGCAGCAGTGCTTCGGCTTTTTTGTAGTCCTCGGGATCGGTGCTATTGGGCGGCAAACCCAGGTAATGCAGGGCGACCGGCAGCATCTCCGACGGCGAATCGAGCATCGCCACGCCGCACTCGCTCAGTTTGGCCAGATTGGCTTCGTCGAACAGCAACTCCCAGGAATCCACCGGCGCTTTGTCACCCAACGCGGCGCGGACTTTTTCGACGTTGTAGCCGATGCCGTTGGTACCCCACAGGTAAGGCACGGCGTACTGATTACCCGGATCGTTGACCGCAAGTTTTTCCAGCAGATCGGGGTCGAGGTTTTGCCAGCCTGGCAGTTGATCGCGAGGCAACGGAGCGAGGGCGCCGGCCTTGATCAGGGTCGGCAGGCTGAAGTTGCTCGCCACGACAACGTCGTAGCCGCTGCGGCTGGTCATCAGTTTGCCTTCGAGCACTTCGGCGCTGTCGAAGGTGTCGTACACCGGCCGGATGCCGCTGTCGCGCTGGAAATCGTGCAGCGTGTTCGGCCCGATGTAGTCGTACCAGTTGTAGACATGCACGCTCGGTACGTCTGCCGCCATGGCGACCGAGGAGAGACAAAAACAGGCCAGCAGGCCCGGGTTGATAGATCCACGGTGACGACGCATGATGCGGCACTCCTGGCCTGTCGCAGGCCGGTGAGGAACTGGAGTGGTCAGGCTAACGGGCCGGTCACACCAGCCCCATTCCCATCATGGGTTACTCGAAAGGGGTAGTGCGTGGACGCGTTGTTGCAGGAACTGCCGGTGCATCAGAGTCTGGCGCGGGTATTTTCCCACCTCGGGCAGGAGGGTTTCTGGCGCGCGCTGGTCGACACCCTGCGCCTGCTGGTGCCGCTGGACAATGCCCTCGTCGCCCTGATGCAGCCCGGCCAGCCGCCGCGTTTGCTGATCGACTTCGACAGCAAGGGGGGCGTGGACGACCAGCAGGAGCTGGCCGGTTATACCGCCGGCATGTACCTGCTCGATCCGTTCTATCAAGCCGCCGTCAGCGGGATCAGCGACGGCCTGCACAGCCTGACGTCCGTTGCGCCGGATCAGTTTCTGCACAGCGAGTATTACCAGAGCTACTTTCGTGCCGTGGTGGGCGAGGATGAATTGCAGTTTCTGATCAACGTCGAAGGCGCGGTACTCGGCTTGTCCCTGGGCCGCTCGACCGCGTTTGGCATGGCCGAGCAGGGCCGACTGTTGTGCATTCGTGATTGGGTATTGGCGGCGATGCATCGCCACATGCAGTTGCTGCCGCCGCAAGGGCCGGTGGCTGACGCGGTGGTGGGTGATCTGGCGACGCTGCTGGACCGTTTCGATGCCCGGCTGACCGTGCGCGAGATCGACACGGCGCGTCTGATCCTGCAGGGCTTTTCCAGCAAGGCGATGGCCCAGCAGATGGGGATTTCGCCGGAGACCGTGAAAGTGCATCGACGTAATCTCTATCACAAGCTCAACGTCACCGGGCATGGTGAGTTGTTTGCACTGGTGCTGCGGCCGACGGCTTTTTGATCAACACAGAACTTGTGTGGGAGCGAGCCTGCTCGCGAAAGCGGTGTATCAGTCAACAAAATTGTTATCTGACACTGCGCTTTCGCGAGCAGGCTCGCTCCCACAGGTGAACTTACGCTGTGTTAGTGGCTGCGCTGGAAGACCAGGGCTTTCAGGCCGCTCTCTGGATCGATATCGGGAAACTCCGGCGGATTGTCCAGCCGATGATCGAAGCGCAGGCTTGGCGCTTCCTGGGTCACGCCATCAATCAGAAAGTCGGAACCGAACGACGGATCGTTCATGCACGCCAGCACTGTGCCTTGCTCAGTCAACAGTTCCGGCAAGCGGCGCAATACGCGTTGATAGTCCTTGGTCAGCAAAAAGCTGCCTTTCTGAAACGACGGCGGGTCGATGATCACCAGATCGTACGGGCCGCTGTTGATCACTTTGCCCCAGGATTTGAACAGGTCGTGGCCGAGAAAGCTGACCTTGCTCAGGTCGTGGCCGTTCAAACGGTGATTGTCGCGACCTCGGCTCAGGGCCGCACGGGACATGTCGAGATTCACCACATGGCTGGCGCCACCCTCGATTGCCGCTACGGAAAAGCCGCAGGTGTAAGCGAACAAGTTCAACACCCGCTTGCCCGCTGCCTGTTCACGGACCCAGTTGCGTCCGTAACGCATATCGAGAAACAGCCCGGCGTTCTGCTTGCGTCCCAGGTCGACGCGGTACTGCAAGCCGCCCTCGACGATGGTCATTTCTTCGATTTCCTCACCGATCAGCCATTCGGCCGTGCTTTGCGGCAGATAACGGTGCTGGATCAGCAAACTGTGCGCGCCGGACTGCTGCCACTCGGCCGAGGCGGCGAGGTGCAATAGCCAATCCCGCAGATCTTGCAGCTGCTCAGGCGCCGGTTCCTTGAACAGCGACACCAGCACCACGCCCTGCAACCAGTCCACGGTCAGTTGCTCCAGCCCCGGCCAGCAGCGTCCGCGCCCGTGAAACAAACGGCGGGTTTCGCTGGGCGCCGTTGCCAGTGCGGGCAGCAAATGAGCGTGGAGGGTAGCGAGGGCTTCAGGGTTCATGGATCAGGATCGGCCAGGCAAAGGGCCGGCATTTTAACCACAAATGAGGGGATTCGATGGGCGCCGCGCTTCGAAAAACAACACCTTGGCGAAATCCTCTGTATCAAAAATGAATTTCTACAGGGCGCGCTGCTCATACCAGATAAGCAGCGGATTCAAAACCGCTTATCAAAAATGTAATTCGGGGGAGTGCTGTTCATGTGCCCTACACCTACGTCGAGCGCGCACCTTCCTGGCGGGTTGATTCTGGTTGTCGAGGACGATCCGTTGATTCTGGAGTTTCTTTGCGAAATTCTTCAGGAGGAAGGGTTCAAGGTCGAACCGCAAACCAGCGCCGACGCCGCCTCACTGTATCTGGAAGAACACGCGGCGAACGTCGCGCTATTGCTGACCGACATCACCATGCCCGGCACGCTTAACGGCGCCGACCTGGCGAATCTGGTCGGCGATCGCTGGCCGGAAAAACCGGTGATGGTCATGTCCGGCTACGAGACGCCCGAGACCTCCGGGGTCAAGCATTCGGTGGCGTTCATCAAGAAGCCGTGGGCGATCGGTCAATTGCTCGACTGTGTGGAAAGTGCGTTCAAATCCAAGGCCCCGCAGTTGCACTGACAAGTGCTACATTGCCGGGCCAGGCTGCCCGGCCAACTGTCAGAGGATTTGTTCTTTTGTCTGCACAAGCATCGGTTTTTGATCGCGCATTCGGCGCGTTCCTGTTCGACATGGACGGCACCGTCCTCAATTCCATCGCCGCCGCCGAGCGCATCTGGTCAGCGTGGGCGGTGCGTCATGGTGTTGATGTCGAGACGTTTTTGCCGACCATACATGGCGCACGTGCGATCGACACCATCACCCGGCTGAATCTGCCGGGAGTGGATGCCGATGAACAAGCGGCGTTCATCACCGCAGCGGAAATCAATGACGTTGAAGGCATTGTCGAGATTCCTGCGGCGGCGGCATTTCTCAACGGTCTGCCGAAAGATCGCTGGGCAATGGTGACTTCTGCGCCTCGCGATCTGGCGTTGCGGCGGATGGCGGCGGCGGGTATCCCCGAGCCGGCGGTCATGATCACGGCGGAAGATGTAAAGGCTGGCAAGCCTGATCCTGCGGGTTATCTCTTGGCTGCAAATGAGCTGGGAGTCGAGCCGGCTGACTGTCTGATTTTTGAAGACGCCACGGTTGGTATTCAGGCTGCGGAAGCGGCGGGCGCGGCGTTGATGATCATCACCACCACGCACCAGCACCCGATCGAAACGGCGCATGCGACGTTGGCCAGTTACGATGCGATCGGCGTCAGGGTCGGCGCCGATGGTCTGCTTCGTCTGACGGAAATCTGATCTGTTCCGAAATGCCCCTCACCCTAGCCCTCTCCCGGAAGGAGAGGGGACTGACCGGGGGATATTCAGGTAATACGCCGACGTGAAAGGTCTTCTCTGAATCCATAATCGCTATGGTCTTTCAGGTCGAGGGCAAACTCAGCACAACTCGATCGGTTCCCTCTCCCCCGGGAGAGGGCTAGGGTGAGGGGCTACGGTCTGCCAGACACAGGGGATCGTCGATCAAACAACATCCCCGTCACCGGTCGGCAGCTCAACCATGCCGGCAATATCGCAACTACGCTGATCCATGCTTGTGAAATCGTCGCCAAAGTCGAGCGCGGTGGAACTCCTTGCTAATGAGGTAAACGCATGAAGATTGATCTGAGTGGAAAACTGGCCATCGTTAGCGGCAGCACTGCCGGCATCGGTCTGGGCATCAGCCAGTCGCTGGCCGAAGCCGGGGCGACGGTGGTGGTGATCGGTCGTGACACGGCAAAGGTCGAGCAGGCGCTGGCGAGCATACGCGAAGCGGTGCCCAGCGCGCAGTTGCGCGGTCTGACCGCTGATCTGGGCACGGCCGAGGGCGCGGAAAAGCTGTTCGCCGCCGAACCGCGCGCGGACATTCTGGTGAACAACCTCGGCATCTTCAACGACGTCGATTTCTTCGAGACTCCCGACAGTGAGTGGACGCGCTTCTACGAGGTCAACGTGATTTCCGGCGTGCGCCTGGCGCGGCATTATGTGCCGGCGATGGTTGAGCAGGGCTGGGGCCGGGTGATCTTTCTGTCATCGGAATCCGGCGTGGCGACGCCGGCTGACATGCTCAATTACGGCGTGACCAAAAGCGCCAACCTGGCGGTGTCCCACGGCCTGGCCAAACGTCTGGCTGGTACCGGTGTCACGGCCAATGCGATCCTGCCGGGACCGACCTTCACCGACGGCCTGCAAGACATGCTCAGAGACGCGGCCGCCGAGTCCGGGCGCGAGCTGCGCGACGAAGCCGACGCCTTTGTGCGCAAGGCCCGTCCGACCTCGATCATCCAGCGCGTGGCGGATGTTTCGGAGGTGGCGCATCTGGTCACGTACATTGCTTCACCGCTGTCCTCGGCCACCACGGGCGCAGCCTTGCGCGTTGATGGCGGTGTGGTCGACAGCCTGACTATCTGAATTTTCCAAAAGAGAGGTTTTATGCCAACTGCATCCGCAACCATCGACATCCCGGCCTCGGCCGATCAGGTCTGGCAATTGATCGGCGGCTTCAACACGCTGCCGGACTGGCTGCCGTTGATCACCAACAGTGAACTGAGCGAAGGCGGGCGAGTGCGCACCCTGAAAACTGCTGACGGGGGTGTAGTGGTCGAACGTCTGCAGACATTCGATAACGCCGCGAAAACCTACAGCTATTCGATTGAACAGGCACCGTTTCCGGCCAGCGATTACCTGGCGACGATCAAGGTTGAAGCCCAAGGGCAGGGCGCGCGGGTGACGTGGTCGGGGCGCTTCAATGCGGTCGGCGTGAGCGATGAAGAAGTGGTGGCGCTGTTCAACGGCATCTACCAGGGCGGGCTCGAAGCCTTGCGGGCCAATTACCCAACCTGAGACGCAGATCGTTCCCACGCTCTGCGTGGGAATGCAGCCCGGGACGCTCTGCATCCCATTTCGAAAGCCGGAACGCGGAGCGTCCCTTGAGGCATTCCCACGCGGAGCGTGGGAACGATCGGCGCGAGACGTCAGGCCTGACTAATCAAACTCTGCCGACAATCCAGCACCAGTTTCGCCCCACCCAAATCACTGCCGCCCACCTCAAGACTGAAGCCGTGCAGGCTGACTATCGCCGCAACGATCGACAACCCCAGACCAAAACCACTCTGCGGCTGGCCACCCTCGGTGCGATAAAAGCGCTGGAACACCGCCTCACGTTCCGCCTCGGGAATCCCCGGCCCTGAATCGTGCACCTCGATCCGCGTCTGCCCACCGGCATTGACCCCACGCAACATCACCGTGCCGCCGGGCGGGGTGAATTTGATCGAGTTGCTCAGCAGGTTCGCCAACGCTTCGAACAGCAGTGCGCGGTCGCCATTGAGCGGCGGCAGCGTCTCCGGCATGTTCAACTGAAAGCGCAGATCGCCTTCCTCGGCCAGCGGCAGATAGAACTCGTGCAACTCCTCCAGCAAACGCACCGGATCAAGTTCGACGAAACCTGAACGACGCTGGCGATCTTCCAGTTCGGAAATCCGCAGCAAACCGCGAAAGCGCGCCATCAGCGTATCCGCTTCAGCCAGTACCAAGTCCAGTTGCGCCGCTTCTTGCGAACCTTCACCCGCCTGTTGCTGCATGCGATACAACTGCGCGCGCAAACGGGTCAGCGGCGTGCGCAAGTCGTGGGCGATGTTGTCGCAGACGCCCTTGACCTCGTTCATCAAGCGCTCGATGCGCTCGAGCATGGCGTTGACGATGGCGGCGAGCATGTCCAGTTCATCGCGGCGATTGGACAGCGGCAAGCGGTGCGTCAGGTCGCCGGCAACGATGGCCTGCGCGCTATTCTGGATCGCGCGGATGCGCTGCAACGGTCGACGCCGCAGCAGATGCCAACCGGCGACCCCGGGAATAATCGTCAGCGACACCCCCCAGAACAGCGCGTGCAAAATGATCCGCGTCACCGCGAACAGCGAGCCATTGTCACGCAGCAACACCAGCCAGCGCCCGTCACGGGTTTGCGTGGCTACGGCATCGCAGCTGTCGCTCGGCAGGGTCGGGTCATCGGAATCGGCGCACTCGGCGAGCATATGGATCTTGCCATCCAGCGGCAGTCCTTCGGGAATTTGCTGGAGTGCGCCGCCCAGGTAAACACCGTCAGCGCTGAACAGACCATAGGCGTCGATACCGCGAATATCGAAGGTCATGCTGGCCGCGAGCGCGTCTTCGAGTTGCTCGCCGCGAAAATGCGAGAACAGGTGCTGGCGTTGCATCAACGAATGTTTGGCCAGTTTGTCGAGGTAGCCGGACACCTCGTAATACATGACCCCCATGAGGATCGCGCTCCACGCCACGAACAGCGAGCTGTACAGCGCCAGCAAGCGGCTGCTGGAGGAGCGCCAGCCGTCAGACGGGTTCGGCAATGACATAGCCCGAGCCCCGTACCGTGCGGATCAGCGGAACGTTGCCGGCTGCGTCGATCTTCTTGCGTAGCCGGCCGATATGCACGTCGATGAGGTTGGTGCCCGGGTCGAAGTGATAACCCCAGACCTCTTCGAAAATCATCATCCGCGAGAGAATCTGGCCGCTGTTGCGCATCAGAAACTCCAGCAGTTTGTATTCGGTGGGCAACAGCGTCAGCACCTGCTCGGCGCGACGGGCTTCGTGGCTGATCAGGTCGAGTTCGAGGTCGGCGACTTTCAGCGTGGTGGCCTGGGTGGCGACGCTGTTCTGCCGGCGCAGCAACACTTCAACCCGCGCGGCCATTTCATCGGTGGCGAACGGCTTGGTCAGGTAGTCATCACCACCGGCGCGCAAGCCGCGTACGCGCTCATCGACATCGGAGAGGGCGCTGATCATCAGAATCGGCGTCGCCACGCCCATGGTGCGCAGGGTGGTGACGATGGCCAGACCATCCAGCTCGGGCAGCATGCGGTCGAGGGTGATCAGGTCGTAGTTGCCGCTCACGGCGCGGTCGAGGCCTTCGCGGCCATTGTCGACCCAGTCGACGTCCAGCCCGTGGCTGCTCAGTTCGGCAACGATTTCCCGCGCGGTCACGGCGTCGTCTTCGATGGTCAAGATACGAGTCATAGGCAGGCCTGCTGATCGGTTCAAACGGAATGGCAGCATTTTGCCAAGAATTTGCCGTGACGCTTTAAATTAACTTTCATCTTCGTCGCCTGGTGAATTAGAACTGATCGGATTTGCCACGCTTTGGTTAATGCAGAAAACCCGCAATCGGATGCGCTTTATTGCAAGTTGCACGGTCCGAGGAAGTTCAAGTTTTGTAACTCATTGAAAGAAAAGGGGTTATTAAAAGTGTTTGACTGGCACGGTCACTGCAATTCCTCACCCGACGACTTGTAACACCATTTTTCATGCCTGGAGCACTACAACAATGAATAGATCCCCTGATGGCTATTATCCTGCCTTGGAAGAGTCGAGCAGCGTGTCAGGCGTGTCCTGGGGCGCGATCTTCGCCGGTGCTGCGGCTGCCGCCGCGCTGTCGATGATTCTGGTGCTGCTCGGGTTTGGCCTGGGCTTTTCGGCTGTATCACCGTGGGCCGGAGAAGGCGTCAGCGCCAAGGGCCTGGGCATTTCAACGATCGTCTGGCTGGCGGTGACGCAGATCATCGCTTCCGGCATGGGCGGCTACATTGCCGGCCGTCTGCGCGTTAAGTGGGCCAACATGCACGGTGACGAAGTCTACTTCCGCGACACCGCCCATGGTTTCCTCGCCTGGTGCGTCGCTACTTTGGTGACCGCTGTGCTGGTGGTCGGTTCGGTCAGCAGCGTCGTCAGTGGCGGTGTGCAGGCGGGTGCCAACGTAGTCGGCGGTGCTGCCGGTGCGATGAGCCAGGCCGCCGGCTCTGCCGCAGCCAATACTGACAGCGATCAGTACGGCTACTTCGTCGACAGCCTGTTCCGCGATGATCGTCCTGCTGCCGTCAGCGATGACGCTGCACGCGGCACTGTGACCCGCATCTTCACGCAAAGCCTGGCCAACGGTCAGCTCAGCGCCGAAGACCGTACCTACCTCGCACAACTGGTATCGCAACGTACCAATCTGAGCCAGGCCGATGCTGAACGTCGTGTCGACGAAATCTACGCCAACACCCAGAAAGCCATCGCTGACGCGAAACTGAAAGCTCAGCAAGCGGCCGATACCGCCGCCAAAGTCGCGGCCTACACCTCGCTGTGGATGTTCGTCGCGCTGCTGGCCGGTGCGTTCTTCGCCAGCCTGGCAGCCACCTTCGGCGGTCGTCGTCGCGATGCAGTCGAGTACGTTGAAGTCGACACCTACACCACTACCACTCCGGTCCGTTAAAAAGGAGAGTCACCATGCGCTCATTACTGCTGTTTTTCCTCGGCGTACCGATCCCGATCATCATCCTGATCGCCCTGTTCGTACACTGATCCCTCTGAGGCAGGATGCCTCTGCCGCTTTCATCTTCGGGTGAAAGCGGCTTTTTGCTTTCGGCGGGGCCAGTTCGTTTTCTCCAACTAACCGTTTCCATCCCGCCATTTTCACTGGCCTGGATCAATATTTCGCCTGGCGATATCGCCTACCGTAAATGATCCAGGCCTTTGCTGAGGTATGAGCTACAGTGCTTGTCGCGCACCTTGTTGCGCTGATGAAGTATCCGCGTCGACGTTGAAAACACAGCAATAAAAAAGCGTCGACGAGGCGTAGTGCGGCAAGGAGCTGACACAACCTCAACTGAATCTTCACGGACGAACACCGTAATGAACTGCCTAGAAAGAACCTTCGATATCCAGCCCTTGGTGCAGGCGGACATGACCGTGCACATCAATGGCCAAGCGGTCAGCGCCGCCATCGGCGAAACCGTTCTCAGCGTCATCCAGTCCCTCGGCGTGCGCCAGATCGCACGCAACGATCACGATCAGATCAGCGGCGCCTATTGCGGCATGGGCGTGTGCCAGTGCTGTCTGGTGAAAATCAACGGTCGCCACAAGCGCCGCGCCTGCCAGACCGTAGTGCGCGACGGCATGCTGATTGAAACCCGAGTCAACCGCGTCGTCGGGCAGGAGGTTGTATGAGCCTGCAACCGTTGATTGTCGGCGGCGGGCCGGCGGGAATGGCGGCGGCCATCGAACTGGCGCGCCACGGCGTGCGCTGCACCTTGCTCGAAGAGGCGTCGCGCCTCGGCGGCGTGGTCTATCGCGGGCCGCTGCGTGATGGTGTGCAACTGGATTATCTCGGCCCGCGTTATTCCGAAGCACTGGACAAACTGCACGGCGAATTTCAGCAGCAATCGGGGCTGATTGACGTGCGCCTCAACCATCGCGTGGTCGGCGCCGAAGGCACCCGCGCAGTGGTGGTGCTCGACGGTGATGAGCAACTGCACGAGATCGCTTATCCGCAACTGCTGTTGGCCGCTGGATGTCACGAACGCAGCGTGCCGTTTCCCGGCTGGACGTTGCCGGGAGTGATTCTGCTCGGTGGTCTTCAATTGCAGATCAAGAGTGGCGTGGTCAAGCCGCGGGGGCCGGTGATCATCGCCGGCACCGGGCCGTTGCTGCCGCTGGTTGCGACCCAGTTGCATGCCTCTGGCGTGCGCGTCGCCGGCGTCTATGAGGCTTGCGCATTCGGCAAGATCGCCCGCGAGAGTCTGGCGCTGCTGAACAAGCCGCAGCTGTTCCTCGACGGCTTGAGCATGCTCGCTTACCTCAAGTTGCACGGCATCCCGATGAAGTATGGTTGGGGCGTGGTTGAAGCCCATGGCGACGGCGAGCTGAAAAGCGTTAGCGTCGCGCCGTATTCGCCGACGTGGGAGGCAGATCTGTCGCGGGTCGAGCGTTTCGAAGCGCAGACGCTGGCGGTCGGTTACGGTTTTATTCCGCGCACGCAATTGAGCCAGCAGATGGGCCTTGATCACGGCTTCAGCGACGATGGCTACCTGCGTGCGCACGCCAATGTCTGGCAGCAAAGCAGCGTGGCGCATGTGCATCTGGCCGGCGACATGGGCGGGATCCGCGGCGGTGAAGCGGCGATGCTGGCGGGCAAGATCGCCGCCACTTCGATCCTGCTGCAACGCGGTGTGCTCGACGCCGAGCTGGCCCGGGTGCGCCGCGATCGTTACGCGAGCAAGCTCAGAGCCATCGTGCGCTTTCGTGCGGCGGTGGATCGCTACACCGAGCGCGGCGTTGGTCAGATCGCTTTGCCCGCAGCCGACACGGTGATCTGCCGCTGCGAACATGCGACCCGCGCCGACATCGATCTGGCGCTGGAGCAGGGTGTGCAAGACATCGCCAGCCTGAAAATGCGCACCCGCGTGAGCATGGGCGATTGTCAGGGGCGGATGTGCGTCGGCTATTGCAGCGATCGTTTGCGCCAGGCTACCGGACGTCAGGATGTCGGTTGGTTGCGCCCGCGCTTCCCGATTGATCCGGTGCCGTTTTCCGCGTTCCAGTCCCTCGGCAAGGAGGGCGCTTGCCATGAGTAAGTTCTACGACGTGGTCATCGCCGGTGGCGGAGTGATCGGCGCCTCCTGCGCCTACCAATTGTCCAAGCGCAAAAATCTGAAAGTTGCGCTGATCGACGCCAAGCGCCCCGGCAACGCGACCCGCGCTTCGGCTGGCGGTTTGTGGGCGATCGGCGAGTCGGTCGGCCTCGGCTGCGGGGTGATTTTCTTTCGCATGATGTCGGCCAACCGCAAGCGCGAAACCCAGGGCGCAGCGGTGGCGGTGGACGCCAGTACGCCGCATATCTTGCCGGCGTCGTTTTTCGATTTTGCCTTGCAGTCCAACGCGCTGTACCCGGCGCTGCACCGCGAGCTGAAAGACAATCACGGCATGGATTGCAAGTTCGAGAAGACCGGGCTGAAATTCGTGATCTATGACGATGAAGACCGGCTCTACGCCGAGCACATCGTCGGCTGCATTCCGCATCTGGCTGATCAAGTGCGCTGGCTCGATCAGGCGGCGTTGCGCGCGGCGGAGCCGAGCGTCAGCCATGAGGCGCGCGGGGCGCTGGAGTTTCTCTGCGATCATCAGGTCAGCCCGTTCCGCCTCGCGGATGCCTACATGGAAGGCGCGCGGCAGAACGGCGTCGATATCTTCGTCAACACCAACGTCACCGGCGTGCTGCATCACGGCACTCGCGTGACCGGCGTGCAGACGGCGGAGGCGGGGGTGTTCCACTGCAAGACGCTGATCAACGCCGCCGGTGCCTGGGCGGCGGATCTGAGTGAGTGGGCGACGGGGATTCGCATTCCGGTGAAACCGGTGAAAGGGCAGATTCTGCTGACCGAACGCATGCCGAAAATCCTCAACGGCTGCCTGACCACCAGCGATTGCTACGTGGCGCAAAAGGACAACGGCGAAATCCTTATCGGCAGCACCACCGAAGACAAAGGCTTCGACGTCACCACCACCTACCCGGAAATCGCCGGGCTGGTGCAGGGCGCGGTGCGCTGTCTGCCGGAGCTGGCGGACGTCAACCTCAAGCGCACCTGGGCGGGATTGCGCCCGGGCTCGCCGGATGAGTTGCCGATCCTCGGGCCGATGCGTGGGGTAGAAGGGTATCTGAATGCTTGCGGGCACTTCCGCACCGGCATTCTGACCTCGGCGATTACCGGTGTGCTGCTGGATAAACTGGTGAATGACGAGCCTTTGCCGCTGGATATCACGCCGTTTCTGGCGGATCGGTTTGCAGTCACAGCCGTCGAGCCTGCGCCCGCGCTGGAACTGGCCTGACCCAATCCCCTGTGGGAGCGAGCCTGCTCGCGAATGCAATCTGTCAGTGAAGTATTGGGTGACTGACACGACGCTTTCGCGAGCAGGCTCGCTCCCACAGTTGGTTCTGGGCAAGGCACGATCAGGATTTTCGGGCTTCCTCTTCGAGCTGATCCGATTCAAACAATTTGGCCAGTTCCGCCCGGGCTTCCTGGGCGGTCTGCAGGACTTTGGCGGCGTCGTCGTAGACGGCGTGTTGCGCCTCCAGCACCTGTTCGTCGTGATGCTTGAAACGCTTGATCCGCGCATCGGCCTGGGCTTGCGTCAGACCGAGGCCGACCAGCGTGCGCCGGCTCATTTCCAGGCTCGAATAATAGGTCTCACGAATCGCTTCCGCGCCGACATCCACCAGGCGATGCACGTGCTGACGATTACGCGCGCGGGCGATGATTTTCATGTGCGGATATAGCTTGTGCACCACTTCGGCAGTCTTGATGTTGGTCTCCGGATCGTCCGTGGCGATGACGAAATATTCCGCCTCGCCGACCTTCGCCGCGTGAAGGATTTCCGGGCGCATCGGGTCGCCGTAGAACACCGGTACGCCGCCGAAGCTGCGTGACAGTTCGATGGTTTCCACCGAGGTGTCCAGCGCAACGAACTTGATGTTCTGCGCGCGCAGAATCCGCGCCACGATCTGCCCCATCCGGCCCATGCCGGCAATCACCACGCGCGGCGCTTCGGTGTCGATTTCGCGGAATTTCTCCGGCACTTCCACCGGCTGCACTTTCGGGCTGACCAGACGCGCGCAGATCAACAGCAACAACGGCGTCAGCGCCATCGACAGAGTGATGGTCAGCACCAGCAGGTCGTACAGACGCGGCTCGAACAGGCCCTGATCGCGACCGATCTTGAACACCACGAACGCAAACTCACCGCCGGCGGCAAGGACGATGCCGAGGCGGATTGCGCTGATTTTGTTCAATCCTCCTGCCAAGCGCCCAACCACGAACAGCAGCGGCAATTTCAGACCGATCAGCAACAAGGTCAGGCCCAATACGGTGATCGGCGCGCTCAACAACAGGCTGAGATTGGCGCCCATGCCGACGCTGATGAAAAACAGCCCGAGCAGCAGGCCCTTGAACGGTTCGATCTGCGCTTCCAGCTCATGCCGGTATTCCGAATCCGCCAGCAGCAGTCCAGCGAGAAACGCACCCAGCGCCATCGACACACCGACCAGATCCATCAGCCACGCCGTGCCGATCACCACCAGCAACGCGGTGGCGGTGGACACTTCCGGCAGCCCGGTTTTTGCCACCACGCGGAACACCGGACGCAGCAGATACCGTCCGCCGATCACCACCACGGCAATGCCGCCGAGCACCTGCAAGCTGTGACGAATATCGTCGGCGGTGCTGGTGTGATGATCGACGCCGGCGAGCATCGGCACCAGGGCGATCAATGGAATCGCCGCGATGTCCTGGAACAGCAGAATCGCAAACGCCAGCCGCCCATGGGGGCTGGTCAGTTCCTTGCGTTCGGCAAGGCTTTGCAAGCCAAAGGCAGTGGAGGACAGCGCCAGACCGAGGCCCAGCACAATCGCGCTGTTCAGCGGCTGGCCGAACACCGCCAGTGCCAGCACGCCGATCACCGACGCGGTCAGCAGCACCTGCGCCAGACCGACGCCGAACACCGATTTGCGCATCACCCACAAGCGCCGCGGCGACAATTCGAGGCCGATGATGAACAGCAGCAACACCACGCCCAGCTCGGAAATATGCGCAACGCTTTGCGGGTTGCCGATCAGACCGAGCACCGACGGGCCGATGATCACCCCGGCAAACAGATAACCGAGCACCGCGCCCAGTTGCAGACGTTTGGCCAAAGGCACGGTGAGCACGGCCGCGAACAGAAACACGACGGCGGCTTGCAACAGATTGCCTTCATGGGGCATTGGAACGACTCCTGACTACGGCTACGGCGAGGGTGACAAGGATAAGGGTTACGCGGTCTCCAGACCATTCGAGAACCAACGTGGGAGCGAGCCTGCTCGCGAATGCGCCGGGTCAGCCACCTATCCATTGACTGATGCCCCGCGTTCGCGAGCGGGCTCGCTCCCACAAGGGCAGCTTCCATCAGGTCTGTAATAATTTGCATCAACTGGTTACATTTATAACCCCTGCGCATCAATTTCCGGAAACGCCATGGCCATCAACTTCGACCTAAACGACCTGCAAGCCTTTCGCGCGGTGGTCGAGCAGGGCAGTTTTCGCAAGGCTGCCGACACCGTGCGCCTGTCACAACCGGCGCTGAGCCGGCGCATTGAAAAGCTCGAAGATGCCCTCGGCGTGAAACTGTTCGAGCGCACCACGCGCAAGGTCAGCCTGACCCAGGCCGGGCGCGGCTTCATGCCCAGCGTCGAGCGCTTGCTGGATGATCTCGACATTGCCTTGCTCGGCATCAGCGAAGTCGCCTCGACCCGTCTGGGCCATGTCACCGTCGCCTGCGTGCCCTCGGCGGCCTACTACTTCATGCCCCGCGTGGTCGCGCGCTATCACCAGCAGTTTCCGCGGATCAAGGTCAAAGTCCTCGATTCCAGCGCTCACGATGTGTTGAGTGCGGTGGTCAATGGCGAGGCGGATTTCGGTTTGAGTTTTCTCGGCACGCAGGATGCCAAAGTCGAGTTCGAACCGCTTGTGCAGGAGTGCTACGTTGTCGCCTGTCGTCGCGATCATCCGCTGGCCGGGCGCAGCAGCGTCAGTTGGGACGAGTTCTATCAGCAGGATTACATCGCGCTGGACAAGACCTCGGGTAATCGCTTTCTGCTCGATCAGGCCTTGGGCGGGGTGGTGCCGCAGCGTCAGAGCATCTGCGAGACGCGGCATGTGACGACGATGATCGGTCTGGTAGAGGCGGGTCTGGGCGTGGCAGCGGTGCCGTTGATGGCGATGCCCGGGCCGGATCATCCGATCCTGACGCGGGTGCCGCTGATTGAGCCGCAAGTGATGCGCAGTGTCGGCATCATCAAGCGCCGGGATCGCACGTTGACCCCGGCGGCACTGGAGCTGGAGCGGCTGGTCGTGGAGATGCGCGTCCAGCCGCCAACGATCAACGCTTGACCGAATCCAGCCCGGTGGCCTGTACGTCAGCCTGAGCGGCCGGTGCAGCGAGGTAGGCGAGCAGGGCTTTGGCCTCTTCCGGATGCTCGGCCTTGACCGGAATCCCAGCGGCGAAACGCGTCACCGACTGAACCGATTCCGGAATCTTCGCGACGAAGCTTACGCCCGGCACCGGCAGCAATTCGCTGACCTGCTGGAAGCCCAACTGATAGTCGCCAGTGGCAACCACCGAGCCGACCGGGATCCTGGCAATCATCTTCGCTTTCGGTTTCAACTGATCTTCGATGCCGAGTTTCTTGAACAGCTGCTGCTCGATGTACACGCCGCTGGCGCTGTCGGAGTAGGCCACCGACTGCGCGTCGAGCAGGGTTTTCTTCAGGCCATCGACGCTGCTGATGTCCGGTTTCGCCGCGCCTTCACGCACTACCATGCCGATCCGCGAATCCGCCAGTTCAACGCGGGAGGCCGGGTCGACCTTGCCTTGTTTGATCAGCTCATCGAGGGCGTAACCGACCATGATCACCACGTCGGCGTGCTCACCGCGCGCCAGACGATTGGGGATCGCTTCCGGCGCCTTGCCCATCGATGGGCCGAGGCTGGTGGTCAGCGTGTTGCCCGTTGCGGCGGCGAATTTCGGCCCGAGGATCTTGTAGGCGGCAGTGAAACCACCGGAGGTCATCACGCTGAGTTCTTCGGCCTGGGCCGCGAAGTTGAACGCGAGACCGGCGAGCAGGGCGGTGACAGTAAAGAGTTTTTTCATGGCGAGTATTCCTCAGGCCGCGACAGGTTGCAGACGACCACCGGCACGGCGGTACAAGTAAAGAGTGGCGCACAGAGCGCACAGGGCACCGATGCTCATCCAGTAGCCTGGCGCGGCTTTGTCGCCGGTGTACTGGATCAGGAAGGTCGACATCGCCGGGGTGAAACCGCCAAAGATCGCCGTGGCCAGGCTGTAAGCCAGGGAGAAACCGGCGACGCGCACTTCAACCGGCATGATTTCGGTCAGCGCCGGAATCATCGCGCCGTTGTACAGGCCGTAAATGAAGGACAACCACAGCAGCGACAGCAGCATGTTGGTGAAGCTCGGCGCCTGCACCAGGAACGACAGCGCCGGATAAGTCGTGGCCAGTGCCAGCAGGGCCATGCCGATCAGCACTGGGCGACGGCCGATACGGTCGGACAACGCACCACCAATCGGCAGCCAGAAGAAGTTCGACACGCCCACCAGCAGCGTTACCAGCAACGCGTCGGATGTGCTCAGGTGCAGCACGGTCTTACCGAAGGTCGGTGCGTACACGGTGATCAGGTAGAACGCGGTGGTGGTCAGCGCGACCATCAACATTCCGCCGAGTACCACGCCCCAGTTCTGGCCGAGGGTGCGGAACACTTCGCGCATGCTTGGACGGTGTTTGCGTGCGGCGAACTCTTCGGTTTCCGCCAGGTTGCGGCGCAGGAAGAAGATGAACGGGACGATCATGCAGCCGACGAAAAACGGAATGCGCCAGCCCCAGGCGGCCACGGCTTGCGGCTCCATCCACTGATTCAGACCGTAGCCCAGCGCGGCCGCGACGATGATCGCCACTTGCTGACTGGCCGACTGCCAAGCGGTGAAAAAGCCTTTGCGGCCCGGCGTAGCGATTTCGGACAGATACACCGAGACACCGCCCAATTCCGCACCGGCCGAGAAGCCTTGCAGCAGCCGCCCGATCAACACCAGCGCCGGGGCGAACAGGCCAATGGTTTCGTATCCGGGCACCAGCACAATCAATATCGTGCCGCTGGCCATGATCGACAGGGTGACGATCAGACCTTTGCGCCGGCCGACGTCATCGATGTATGCGCCGAGCACGATGGCGCCCAGCGGCCGCATCAGGAAACCGGCGCCGAATACCGCGAACGTCATCATCAGGGAGGCGAACTCGCTGCTCGCCGGGAAGAACACCGCCGCGATCTGCGTGGCGTAGAAGCCGAACAGAAAGAAGTCGAACTGTTCGAGGAAGTTGCCCGAGGTCACCCGGAAGATGGCACCGGCCCGCGAGCCGTTGGTTGGGATTGAGGCTGTCATTGAAAAGTACTCCACCGCTTTTATGACGTGCGCTACGGAGAGGCGGCGCACGGTTTTTATTGAGGTGGATGGTGGCGCAGATGTAACAATCTGTTAATTGCATTGTTGGCATGGATTGATGCGTGGGGCGGATCAATGGCTTCAGTGCCTGGCGCATTTGTGGGAGCAAGCCTGCGTCGCGTCGCGCGATGATTTGTTCTGGCTGACCGGGTACATATCCGTTGCTGCGGTCATGGCCGCTTAGGGTTTCGCCCTTACGGCGACTCACTTTTTTTTCAAACGCCTAAAAAAAGTAAGCAAAAAAACGCTTGCTCCTGCGTTCGGCCCTCGCAGGCTCGGGTTCCTTCGCTGCGGGATCGATCCGGGCGCAGCGGCTACGGTTTGCTTCGCTGCACCTCCTTCCGCTGTGTCTGGCTGCGCCAGACGGTCGCTGCGCTCCCACCCCCGGATCAATCCCTCCACTCAGCCTTCCGACGTCGCCGGTGGATCAAAAGCAGGATCAAAAGCACTCGAGCTTGCGCTCATTGTTGAGTGGGGCGGCTTCGCCGCGGGCAGCTGCGCTGCTTTGCTTTTCTGTTGGGGGCGAGCCTGATCGCGACGACGGCCTGCAGGTGAACCCGTTTCCATCGAATTCACGCGATCCAACTGTAGGAGCTGCCGAAGGCTGCGATCTTTTGATCTTGCTTTGCTTTGCTTGGTTTTGTAGGAGAGGACCGGAGCTCTGGACAATAATTGCGCTGTAATACCAATCCCTGTGGGAGCTGGCTTGCCAGCGATGGCGGTCTGATGGACAAAGCCTTCTAACGGCCGCATCCGGCAAAAAAACAAGGAATGTTTCCCGCGCCACGCAGTCGGAGTTCAGGTACTACCCATCTGAAAGAGGTTCACCGATGAACAGCAAAACCCTAATCGCCAGCCTGGCCCTTGTTGCCGGTATTGCCGGGATCACGCCCGTTGTTCAAGCGGCGCAAACCTCCAGCGAACCCGCCGTGCAATCGCCGACCAGCGATCGCCAACTGAAGGTCAACGACCGCGCACCGGAAATGTACCAGCGCGAAGACAAGGCGCTGAAGAACTGGAAAGCCAAAGGTCTGAAAGCACCGATCGAGCAGGCGCAGTGGGTGCAGATCAATGACAAGTACGTGATGGTGATGATCACCAATGGCACGATTGTCGAGATGCATCCCGTCGAGAAATAGCCTGAACATCGGGGGGAGCGTTTACAGAAGCTCCCCCTTGTCCCAAAGCTGCACCAGCTCCCCAGGCGCCCGATCCTCTGGCACCTTCAACACCATTTCCCCTGACGGGTAGCGCACCTCAATCTGGTAGAAGCGCTGATCCCCACGGCCGGATTCGCTGCTGTCGAGTGGCAGGCAACCCTCAAGCACCGAGCATATTCTCGAACGCTGACTGATGTCGCATTGCGCGAATTCGATTTCCCGTGGGCGGCTCAGGCTGTGAATCGCTGCAACGCCACCCTGGCGAGATACGCGCAAAACGGAATCTTTATCCAGCTCGGGTAGCGTTTTCATACGGTCTCCTCGGATTATTCGATACCGACCTGTGCCCAGGCTTGCTGCACCGTGTCGGCTGCTTCGGCGCTGAAGCGCTGGCCAGCGTGGTCGATCGTCAGTTTCGCGAACGCATCGAACGTTGCCTCCTTGCTCAAGCGATTGTCGCACAGCGTGTCGTACCAGATGCGTCCGGCCTTTTCCCAGGCGAAGCCACCAAACGCTCGCGCTGCCAGGTAAAACGCGCGGTTGGGAATGCCGGAGTTGATGTGTACGCCGCCATTGTCTTCGCTGGTGATGACGAACTTGCGCATGTGATCCGGTTGCGGATCCTTGCCCAGCATCGGGTCGTCGTATGCCGTGCCGGGGTGCGACATCGAGCGCAGGCCCTTGCCTTGGATCTGTGGCATCAGCAGGTCGGCACCGATCAGCCAGTCTGCCTGCTCGGCGGTTTGGCCGAGGATGTATTGCTTGATCAACACGCCGAATACATCCGAGAGCGACTCGTTCAGCGCGCCGGACTGGTTGGCATAAATCAGCCCGGCTTCGCTTTCGGTGACGCCGTGGGCCAGTTCATGGCCGATGACGTCGAGCGAGCGGGTGAAGCGCTGGAAGATCTCGCCATCGCCGTCACCGAAAACCATCTGCGCGCCATTCCAGAACGCGTTTTCGTAGGCTTGCCCGTAATGCACGCTGCCGATCAGCGCGAATCCCTGATTGTCGATCGAGTCGCGACCAAGCACCTTCCAAAAGAAATCATAGCTGGCGCCCAGCGCATCGTAAGCCTCATCGACCGCCGGATCCCCGGACGCCGGCTGGCCCTCGAGGCGCACCGGCATGCCCGGCAGGAGCATTTTGTTCTGCGCATCATGCACACTGCGCCGCGCCACGCCCGGCTTGCTCGCCTCCGGCAGAATCGCCCGCGCCGGCGCCTGCGAAGGGCGTCCGGGGTTGGGCAGTAGACTGCGTACATGATTGAGCGTCTGCATCGCGGCGTTGCGCTGCGGCTCGGAACCGTGGGCAATGATGCGGTTGAGGATGTAGGGCGGGATGAAACTGCGCAGCAATCGAGAGTCGGTCATCTAAGCATCCTTGTCGTCATTCGATGTCGATACACATGTGAGCGGCTAGGCGTGTTTTCGGTTCCATGGATTGCCATCGCCGCCGGATTCTGCGAAAAACGCCGCCTGCGAACATCTCAAGAGCCAACGACATGACAGACGAACTGCAAATCATCGACCTGCAACCGGGCGACGGCAAAGCCGCGGTGAAAGGCGCGCTGATCACCACCCAATACACCGGCTGGCTGGAAGACGGCACTGAATTCGATTCGTCCTGGAGCCGGGGCAAACCGTTTCAGTGCGTGATCGGCACTGGCCGCGTGATCAAAGGCTGGGATCAGGGCCTGATGGGCATGCAAGTCGGCGGCAAGCGCAAATTGCTGGTACCGGCGCATCTGGGGTACGGCGAGCGGACCATGGGCAAGATCCCGCCGAATTCGAATCTGGTGTTTGAGATTGAGTTGCTGGAGGTTTTGACGCGGGAGGATTGAAGGGGAGGAATCATCCAGCGGAACTCCTGTGCAGCTGGATGATGTCGATGGTTAGCTGCGAAGTTGCATGCTATTCAACTCCCTCGATTTCAAAACTCGGAATGCAGGGTGGACATTGCCACGCAGAGCCAGTGTCAGGCCCATTGCAACGGGCCTGACGGAAAGCAAATGTCCACCTCCAGCCTTGCAGCAGCTGACAGGTTGACCAATGCATCGAGCGAGAATTTGTCGATTTTCCCGTTGAGTACATCATTGAGGCGTGGCTGCGAGATTCCCAATCTCTGTGCCGCGTCCTTTTGAGGGAGCTCCCACGCTCGAATGGTCTCGCAAAGCGAACGCATGAGCTTGGCTCGCAGACGCATGTTGGCAGCTTCCTGAGGCGTGTCCTCCAATGCATCCCATACACTGGAAAATCGTTGGGATGAGTCTTGATGTTCCTTCATGGCTTAACCTATTTCCTGATATCTGGCCCGGGCCAGTTCGATGTCTCTAATTTCCGTTTTACGTGTGGTTTTGTGCATGGCGTGAAGCACATAGATTGCTTCAGGTCGATTGACTACATAAAACACGCGAAACGCCCCTGAGTCCTCGGTGATCCTGATTTCGTTAACACCGCGTCCTACGGTTTTCACAGGGCGCCAATCGAGTGGGGCATCACCCTGTTGCAACAGATCCAGCTCAAACCCCGCCGCTCTTCGGGCATCAACCGGGAACGCTTTGAGATCTTTCAACGCGCTTCCCACGAACACCACATCCTTGTGTTTCGGCATCGGCTTGTCCTGTGTCAAAAGGAAAAGCGTAATAGCTGAACGTAAGCGGCGACGGTGAGTTTTATTGCAAGAAATGCCAGTGCCCGTTTGATTTTCAGGTTATATCAGAATCAATATAAAGCAAGCCGCATTTTCCGTTTCACAATTTTCACCGCGAGCGTTTCTGCCGGCCTCGCCGTCAACGTCAGCGCTTAAAACGCTGCGGGATGGAGCGAAAGCTTGTTGCTTCGCCCAAACCGCTCCCGATAAACCGACGGCGGTACGCCCACCACGCTGCGGAACGCCACACGAAAACTTTCCACCGAGCGATAGCCGCAGCGCTGGGCGATCTGCTCGGTGTGTTGATGGGTGCTCTCAAGCAGCTCCCGCGCTCGCGCCAGGCGTTCATGTTGCAGCCAGGCTTTCGGCGATTGCCCGCTGGCTTCGGTGAAGCGCCGCAGAAACGTGCGCTCGCTCATTGCCGCTTCGCTGGCCAGATCGCGGACTTCCAGTGGTTCGTGCAGGCGTTCGCGGGCCCATTGCATGACGCGCGACAGGTCGCTGCGGGGCGTCGGGCTGACCGGGGTGGGGATGAACTGGGCCTGGCCGCCGGTGCGTTGTGGCGACATGACCAGGCGCCGCGCGACGGCGTTGGCGACCTGCGTGCCGAAGTCACGTGTCACCAGATGCAGGCAGGCGTCGATGCCGGCGGCGCTGCCGGCGGAGGTGATCAGTTGACCGGCGTCGACGTAGAGCACGTCCGGATCGACCTCGATCGCCGGGAAGCGTTGCGCCAGTTCACCGGTGTAGCGCCAGTGTGTGGTGGCGCGGTGGCCGTCGAGCAGGCCGCTGGCTGCAAGGACGAACACCCCGGAGCAGATCGACAGCAACCGCGCGCCTCGGTCATGCGCCCGACGCAATGCGTCGATCAGCGCTGACGGTACCGGGGCGTTGCGGTCGCGCCAGCCCGGAATGACGATGGTGCGCGCTGCGGCGAGCAATTCCAGGCCACCATCGGCCAGCACCTGAATGCCACCCATGGCGCGCATCGGGCCTGGATCGACTGCGGCAATCGCATGCTCGTACCAAGGGAAATCGAACTCTGGTCGGGCCAGGCCGAAGATCTCCACGGCAATGCCGAACTCGAATGTGCAGAGGCCATCGTAGGCCAGAATGGCAACCAGATTGGGCTGAGTGAGCATTTGGCGGAAAACTCCCGGTCGGTGTCTTGCGCGCCACTGTAGCGGCAAGCGCCGTCTCGATAAAGTCTGTTCATCCCCCACAGACAAAGGAGCAACACAACATGACCAGCCTGGTTCGCGAAATCCCCGCCGCACCTTCGGCGATTGCCCTGATGCATTTCAGCAATCGTCTGACCTTCGAAACCGATTGTTCCGACGTGTTCAGTAGCCAAGAGGCCGGGGAGGTCGACTTCGTTCTGGTGGATGTGCGCGGCCCATTGGCGTTTGAGCGCGGCCATGTGCCCGGCGCGATCAATATCCCGACACGCTTGCTCACGGCGGAGCGCTTGGCCGATTACCCGAAACACACTTTGTTCGTAGTCTATTGCGCCGGGCCGCATTGCAATGGGGCGAACAAGGCTGCGGTGAAGCTGGCGGCGTTGGGTTATCCGGTGAAAGAGATGATCGGCGGCGTCACCGGATGGCTCGATGAAGGTTTCGAACTGAGCGCGGCGTCAGTCGCCAATACACCTGTCGCCTGCGAATGCTGACGTTTCTGTAGGAGCTGCCGAAGGCTGCGATCCTCTGATCTTGATCTCAAAAAAACAAGATCAAAAGATCGCAGCCTCCGCGAGCTCTACGGGAGGATCGGCGTTTCTTGCTCTGAAAACAGTCTTGTCCTACATCCTTCGCACCAACACGGCGCACGCGTTTACTCTCGTCAAAGTGATCGCCGATGTTCTGTAAGTATTTGTCGCTTAAAAACAATTGCCTCCGTGCGCGCCGCCATAGACTGCCGGCCACTTCGGTTTTTGCCGTTAGAACGCCATGACCGAACGCTGACTCGAAAGCTGCCAATAAAAGCCTCCGCACGGGAGTAATAAATGAAAAAGCTAGTGATGTTCGGTGCCCTGGCACTGTCGATGTTGTCCCTGACCGCTGTGGCCAAAGACGACGAGCCGTTCCGCATCGGTATCGAAGCCGGGTACCCGCCATTCTCGATGAAAACCCCTGACGGCAAACTCACTGGTTTTGACGTGGACATCGGTGACGCACTGTGCGCGCAGATGAAAGTCAAATGCACGTGGGTCGAGCAAGAGTTCGATGGCCTGATCCCGGCACTCAAAGTGAAAAAAATCGACGCGATCCTGTCGTCGATGACCATCACTGACGATCGCAAGAAGAACGTCGACTTCACCATCAAGTACTACCACACCCCGGCACGCTTCGTGATGAAGGAAGGCTCGGGCGTCAAAGACCCGCTGACCGAACTCAAGGGCAAGAAAGTCGGCGTGCTGCGTGCCAGTACCCATGACCGCTACGCGACCGAAGTGCTGGTTCCGGCCGGGATCGAACTGGTGCGCTACGGCTCGCAGCAGGAAGCCAACCTCGACATGGTTTCCGGGCGTATCGACGCGATGCTGGCTGACTCGGTCAACCTCAGCGACGGTTTCCTGAAAACCGATGCCGGTAAAGGTTTCGAATTCGTCGGTCCGACCTACGAAGACGCCAAGTACTTCGGCGGCGGCGCTGGCATTGCCGTGCGCAAGGGCGATACCGCACTGGCTGAGCAGTTCAACAAAGCCATCACCGAAATCCGCGCCAATGGCGAGTACAAGAAAGTCCAGGACAAGTACTTCGACTTTGACGTGTACGGCCATTAATACGCCGTGAAAAAAAGTGGCCCCGTTTGCGCGGTGGCCACTTTTTTTATGCTTTTTTATTGATGGAAATTCTCTGTGGGAGCGAGCCTGCTCGCGAATGCGGTCTGACATTCGACATCGTCATCGTCTGACCTGACGCATTCGCGAGCAGGCTCGCTCCCACAGGGTTTTACGTAACCCAGCTATTCAGGAGTTTTTCATGCAACGCATCGACCACGTTCTGCCCTGGAGCCATTTGGGCAGCGAGCGCTCCCTCAGCGTTTTTCGCTACGGCGCTGGCAGCCGCAAGGTGTATATCCAGGCCAGCCTGCACGCCGATGAACTGCCGGGCATGCGCACCGCATGGGAACTCAAGCTGCGCCTGAACGAACTGGAACGGCAGGGCCGTTTGCAGGGCGTTATCGAGCTGGTGCCGGTTGCCAATCCGATCGGCCTGGATCAGCATCTGCAAGGCAATCACATGGGCCGCTTCGAAATGGGCAGCGGCAAGAATTTCAACCGCGCATTCGTCGAACTCAGCGCCCCGGTCGCTGCGCTGGTGGGCGAGCGTCTGGGCGCGGATGCCGAGGCCAACGTCGCGCTGATTCGCCAGGCCATGGCTCAGGTCTTCGAAGAATTGCCGGCGCCGGCCTCGCAACTGGAGGCCTTGCACCGCTTGTTGCTGCGCCACGCCTGCGACGCCGACATCACCCTTGATCTGCATTGCGACTTCGACGCTGCGATTCACCTCTATGCGCTGCCGCAACACTGGCCGCAGTGGCAATCGCTGGCGGCGCGGCTGAAGGCGGGCGTGGCATTGCTCTGCGAGGACTCCGGTGGCAGCTCGTTCGATGAGTCCTGCTCGACGCCATGGTTGCGTCTGGCCAAAGCATTCCCGAACGCGGCGATTCCGGCGGCGAATCTGGCGACCACGCTGGAGCTGGGCAGCATGGGCGACACCCGCGTCGATCAGGCTCAGGCCAATTGCGAAGCGATTCTGGGCTTTCTCGCCGAGCAGGGTTTCATCAGCGGCGAATGGCCGGCGGCGCCGAGCGAATGTTGTGAAGGTCTGCCGTTTGAAGGCACCGAATACCTGTTCGCCCCGCACCACGGCGTGGTCAGTTTCTTGCGCAATGCCGGCGAGTGGGTAGAGCAGGGCGATGCGCTGTTCGAGGTTGTTGACCCGTTGCAGGATCGCGTGACCACCGTGCGCACCGGCACCAGCGGGGTGCTGTTCGCGATTGATCGCGGGCGTTATACCGAGCCGGGGATCTGGCAGGCGAAAGTGGCGGGGCGGGTGCCGTTTCGTACCGGCAAGCTGACCAACGACTGACAGGTTGCGGTAAATGTGCGGGCCTCTTCGCGAGCAGGCTCGCTCCCACAAGGGAAAGCATTTCAACGGTGGGAGTGAGCCTGCTCGCGAAAGGGCCATCAGCCACTCCACAAAATTTGGATCCTCAGCCGAGAATGTTAGGCTCCCCCGCGAACCCGACACTCTGTGAAGGAACGCTGCAATGCTCAAATTGTTCGCCCTGCTGACCCTGCTCGCATCCACCGCCGTCCACGCGCAAACCACCCTGCAATCCGATCTGCCACTCAAGTACCTCGAACAGGTCCACGCCGACGCTGAACCACGTCCGCTGGTGATTTTCCTGCACGGTTACGGCAGTAACGAGGCCGATCTGATCGGTATGAAATTTCAGCTGCCGGCGCAGTACAACTACCTTTCCGTGCGCGCGCCGATGACGTTGGGTGAAGGACGTTACCAGTGGTTTCGCAAGAAGGGCGAAGGCGCCTACAACGGCGAGACCGATGATCTGAAGGTCAGCAGCCAGAAGCTGCGCGACTTTATCGCCCAGGCGGCGAAGAAATATCACGCCGCGCCGGACAAGGTGTACCTGATCGGCTTCAGCCAGGGCGCGATGATGAGCTACGAAGTGGGCCTGCGCGCGCCGGCGGTCGTGGGCGGGTTTGCCGCGTTGAGCGGGCGCTTGTTGCCGGTGCTCAAAGCCGAACTCAAGCCTGGGCAAGCGCCGCTGCCGCTGAGCATTTTTATCGGCCACGGCACCGCTGATGATCCGGTGCCTTACCGTCACGGCACCGAGGCCAACGCGCTATTGCAGAAACTCGATTACCAGCCCGAGTTTCACGCTTATCCGGGCGTCGGCCACAGCATCAGTGCGGCCGAGTTGCGCGATCTGAATGGCTGGTTGCAGCGGCTCAATCCTTGACGATGGCTTTGATCAAGGCATCGTGAGCTTTCTTGTCGCTGGCGCGGGAAATCACCTGCACCAGCGCCATCTTCGTCCCCGAGCCGGCCAGCAGCGTGGTGTTCAGCGTCTGGCCACCGCCCTGAGTGGCGGTGCTGTCAACCTGACGCAGCCCCAGGCCGGTGCCTTTCTGGGTCAGGCTTTTTTCGCTGAGCTTGTTGAAGTCCGGCAGGGCCTTGCGCTGATCGTCGATGAAACTCGACACGCTGCCGTCGAGAAACTCACCGTCGTTGTCCTTGACGTTCTGCCCTGCGGGGATCTGGTTTTCGGCGGCGATGACCACGGTCTTGGTGGCCTGGTTGGTGTACATCGTGCCCTTGGCCCCGCTCGGGCTGGCGGGCAGCGGGTCGGCGACAAAGCCTTTGGGCAGGACAAAGGCAAACTTGCCGTCGAGCAGCGAGACCTTCTCGGTTTTGACTTTTTCCTTGGCGGCGTGCGCGTTGATCGCGGCGAAACCAGCGATGGCCGCCAGCATCAGGACGACGGCTTTTTTGCTCAACAATGACATGTGAATCTCCGGTGAATGGTCGCGCGAGGCGGGCGATCATCCCACGGAGCGTGCCGGGCGTTCCAGCGCGATTCGTCCGGGGGGTTATTGCGCTTGCGCCTTGGCCACTGGCCGCGCCAGCAGACGCCGGGTCACCCCGAGCATCGCCACCGACACTGCCACTCCCACTGCGAAGCCGCTGAGGCCCATGGTCGGCAGCGTCAAGGCCGACACCAGGCAGAACGCCGAGAACGAATACATGCCGGTTGCCGTTGCGCGCAATAACGCAGCGGTAAACGCCGGGCCGCGGGTTTGTTGCGAGAACACTGCCATGACGCTGCCGAGCACCGGGAACACCGCGAGCAGGCCGCTCCAGCGTTCGCCGACGGTGCTGGCGAGCATCGTCACCACCAGCGTCAGCGCCGCACCGGCGATCATCCGCCAGATCAGTTTGTCCGACTTCGGTGCTGGCCCGTTCAACACCGGCTCCACCTCGGGGAACAGATAAGGCGAAGCGAGCAGTGCCACCGCTGCCGCAATCACCGAGAACGGCAAGGACGCCGGGATCACCGACAAGACCGCCGCCAGCGCGGCCCAAACCGCCAGTGAAATGTTCAACGCCCACGGCCAGTTCGCCCGCTGCGCCACCTGCGCATAGGTGATGCAGAAAGCGATCATCGCGAACATTGCCGACAGCGCCGCGACCGCCGATTGCGCGGCAAACTGCGGCCCTTGTTCGATCGCCAGAAAGAACAGAATCGGCCCGACCACTACCGGCAATCCTGACAGCCACCCGGCCACGCTCGGCCCCCAACGTTTGCCCGCCAGGGAAATCAGCAGGAGAAAACCGGGAATCAGCAGCAGTTTGAGGATCAGCACGCGGGTGTCTCCGTCGGGTCAGGATGAGCCACGTTAGCACTGCCGATTAAAGATTGCTGCCTATGTTCGCAATTTTTGTATACAAAAATTCAGGCGCGAATCCGGCTATGCTTTGATCATCAGAATGCAGCGGAGACGATACGGCGATGAACAGAACACCCAAGCTCGTTCGTGGCTGTTGTGGCATCGGTTTATGGGCACTGTTGCTGACGCCGACGTGGGCCAATTGGCAGGACGCAGTGCCAGGGGCGCAAATCATCGGCAGTGGCGATTTCAGCGTGTTCGGCTTCGATGTTTACAGCGCGCGCTTGTGGAGTGCCGCGCGGCCTCTGGCGGACGGCCAGCCGTTTGCCCTGGAGCTGATCTACCGGCGCAACATCTCGCGAGACGATCTGGTCAGCACCAGCGTCGATGAGATCAAACGCCTTGCCGGTCCCCGGGTCACTTCAGCGCAATTGGCCGGCTGGCAGACGCAGATGCAGCAATCGTTTGTCGACGTTCAGGCCGGCACGCGGATTACCGGCGTGTATCTGCCGGGGCAGGGCGCGCGGTTTTTTGTCGGCCAGAAGCTCCAGCATGAGATTGAGGATCCACAGTTTGCCAAGGCGTTTTTCGATATCTGGCTGGATCCGCGAACACGCAGTCCCGAGTTGCGCGAGCAGTTGTTGGGGGTGAACCCATAGGTTCAGTGATCTTTGCGCTTCAAGGCACCAAGCGAAACGACTAAGCTGCCGGGCTCCCGTTTTGTTTCTGGATGTGTGCGTGAAATTCAGTCTGCCCAAAATCGCCACCGCGCCGTTTTGCCCGCCGGAAGTGGCCGGCAGTGTTGCGGTCGATCCGACTGCCTCGTTCTTCAAACGTGTGCTGCGTTTCGCCGGTCCCGGTTTGCTGGTGTCGATCGGCTACATGGATCCGGGCAACTGGGCGACCGCGATCGAGGCCGGTTCGCGTTTTGGCTACAGCCTGTTGTTCGTGGTGTTGCTGGCGAGTCTGGCCGGCATGGTCGTGCAATGTCTGTGCTCGCGGCTGGGCATCGCCACCGGGCGCGATCTGGCGCAGTTGTCCCGCGAGCGCTACAGCACCCCGACAGCGCGCCTGCAATGGATACTGGCGGAGATCTCGATCATCGCCACCGACCTCGCCGAAGTGCTTGGCTGCGCTCTCGCGTTTCACTTGCTGCTCGGTTGCTCGCTGACCTTCGGCATCGCCCTGACAGCGTTCGACACGTTGCTGGTGCTGGCCTTGCAGAACCGGGGTTTCCGCCGTCTCGAAGCAATCATGCTGGTGCTGGTCGCGACCATCGGCGTGTGTTTTTTCGTTGAGCTGTTGCTGATCAAACCCTACTGGCCAGACGTCGCGCTGGGCTTCAAACCTTCGCTGGCGGCCATCGGCGATGCCGCGCCGCTGTATCTGGCCATTGGCATCCTCGGCGCCACAGTAATGCCGCATAACCTTTACTTGCACACCTCGATCGTGCAGACGCGGATGATCGGCAAGGATCTGGCGAGCAAGCAGGACGCGGTGAAACTGGCACGTATCGACACCATCGGTTCGCTGGCCCTGGCGCTGCTGGTCAACGCGGCGATCCTGATTCTCGCGGCGGCGGCGTTTCACCAGTCCGGACACACCGATGTGGTCGACATTCAGGACGCCTATCACCTGCTCGACCCGCTGGTTGGCGGTGCGCTGGCCAGTGTGCTGTTCGGCGTGGCGCTGCTCGCGTCGGGGCAAAGTTCGACCTTCACCGGGACCATCGCCGGGCAGGTCATCATGGAGGGCTATCTGAACCTGCGCATCCCGTGCTGGCAGCGGCGTTTGATCACCCGCGGGCTGGCGCTGATTCCGGCGTTCATCGGCGTCTGGCTGCTCGGCGATGGCGCTATCGGCAAGCTGCTGGTGTTGAGCCAGGTCGTGCTCAGCCTGCAACTGCCGTTTGCCTTGTACCCGCTGATTCGCATGACCAACGACCGGCAGTTGATGGGGCCGTTCGTCAATCGCTGGCCCACGCGGGTGCTGGCCTGGGGGCTGTTTGTGTTGATCAGCGGGGCGAACAGTTGGTTGATATTGCAGTGGGCGGCTTGATCACTGAGTTGAGGTGACTGGCAGGGCCTCTTCGCGAGCAGGCTCGCTCCCACAGGTTTTCGCGGGCGGCCACAATTCAGCTGGCCAGCCGACGAGGGGTCATCCATCAACTTGTTTCCCGGTGGGCGAGCCTATACTGTATATGCACACAGTAAAGAGCCCGCGCCATGCAAATCATCGACAAGCTGAGCATCCTCGCCGACGCCGCCAAATATGACGCCTCCTGCGCCAGCAGCGGTGCGCCCAAGCGCAGCTCCGAGGGCAAGAGCGGGCTTGGTTCGACGGATGGCATGGGCATCTGTCACAGCTACACGCCGGACGGGCGCTGTGTGTCGTTGCTGAAAATCCTGCTGACTAACTTCTGCCTTTACGATTGCCAGTACTGCGTCAACCGCCGTTCCAGCGATGTGCCGCGTGCGCGCTTCACCCCGGAAGAAGTCGTGACGCTGACCATGGATTTCTACCGCCGCAACTGCGTCAGCGGCCTGTTTCTCAGCTCCGGGATCATTCGCTCGGCGGACTACACCATGGAGCAACTGGTGCGGGTGGCGAAGTTGCTCCGAGAAGAGCACGAATTTCGCGGCTACATCCATTTGAAGACCATTCCGGAAGCCGATCCGGCCTTGATCGAGGAGGCTGGGCGTTACGCCGACCGCCTCAGCGTCAACATAGAATTGCCCACCGACGCCAGCCTGCAGACGCTGGCGCCGGAGAAGGACATCACCTCGATCAAGCAAGCGATGAACACCATCTACACCGGCGTGCAAACAGTGTTGAACGAGCCGCGCTCGGCGAAATTCGCCCCGGCCGGGCAGAGCACGCAATTGATCGTCGGTGCCGATGACACCGACGACAGCACCATCCTCCACAGCGCCCAATCCTTGTACGGCAACTTCCGTTTGCGCCGGGTCTATTACTCGGCGTTCAGCCCGATCCCCGACAGCCCGAAAAGCGTACCGCTCGCCGCGCCGCCGCTGATGCGCGAGCACCGTTTGTATCAGGCTGATTTCCTCCTGCGCAGCTACGGCTACAGCGCTGACGAATTGCTTAAAGGCCCGGGCAATCTGGCGCTTGATATCGACCCGAAGCTGGCCTGGGCGCTGGAAAATCGCGAAGTGTTTCCGCTGGACCTGAACCGTGCCGACGCGACGTTGATCGCGCGCATCCCGGGCATTGGCTTGCGCACCACCGAGCGCCTGGTCGAGTTGCGCCGTCAGCGGCGAATCCGTTACGAAGACGTGGCGCGGATGCGCTGCGTGCTGGCCAAGGCGAAGCCTTTCATCATCACCAGCGATTACCACCCGCAACAGGCGGAAGTCACCAGCCACATGCTCTATCAGCAATTGCGCGACCGACCGATGCCGCAGCAGATGGGGTTGTGGGGATGATCAGTCTTGATTGCGATGACCTGTTCGACACATGGCGTCAGCAGGCGCGCTGGTTGCTCAGCCATGAAATCGATCCGAGTCTGGTGAGCTGGGCGGCGGAAGGGGTGGGCGATCTGTTTGCCAGTGATGAGCACGTGCCCGAGGGGCAGGGGCCGTTTCAGGCGCGTATTCCCCGCGCGCTGCTCGACACCCTCGAACAAGCGGCGCGCTATCGCGGCGAGCAACGCTGGAGCCTGTTGTATGAAGTGCTCTGGCGCGTCAGTCACGGCGACCGCACGGCGATGATGGCAGGCGACAAACTCGGCAGCGAGTTGCAGCGGCGCATCAAGCAGGTCAGTCGCGAGGCCCATCATCTGCATGCATTCGTGCGTTTCATCGAGCGGTCGAAGGATCTGCCCGGTCCACAATACGTGGCGTGGCACGAGCCGGCGCATGACATCCTGCACAGCGCCAGCGAGCACTTTATCGGGCGCATGGGCCAGCATCGCTGGTTGATCGCCACACCGCGTGACGGCGTTTATTACGACGGTGAGCAATTGATTCACGAGCGGCAGTGCCCGATTGAGTGGCAGCAACTGGCGCAGAACGTCGACGATCCCCACGGCGATTTGTGGTTGACCTACTACAGCCACATCTTCAACCCGGCGCGGTTGAACCCGAAGGTCATGCAAGGGCATCTGCCGGTGCGGTTCTGGAAGAATCTGCCGGAGGGGGAGTTGATACCGGGATTGATCACCCAGGCGCGGATGGGCAAGCAGCAGAATGGGCAGGCGAGCGGGATTTCGGATCGGACGGGCAAGCGCATTGCCTCCAAAAATCAAAAGCAAACCCTCACCCCAGCCCTCTCCCGGAGGGAGAGGGAGCCGACCGAGGTGTTCTTGCGAACTCCATCGACCTGAATGGCCGAGGTGAACGCGATTTTTGAAAAGCACACAAGTCGGCTCCCTTTCCCCCTCGCCCCCTTGGGGGAGAGGGCTGGGGTGAGGGGGTGACGTTCTTCAATACGACACCAGAGCCCAGCCCTACAAAAAAGCCCCCCACCAATCACTCGGTGGAGGGCTTTGAGCATCAGCAGTCGTCAGATCAAACCTTGACGATCCAGCCCGCTGGCGCTTCGATGTCGCCGGTCTGCACGCCAGTCAGCTCTTTGTAGAGCTGCTGGGTTACCGGGCCTACCTCGGTTTCGCTGTGGAACACATGCAGGTGGTCGTTGTAGCTGATGCCGCCAATCGGCGTGATCACCGCAGCGGTACCGCAGGCACCGGCTTCCTTGAAGTCCGACAGCTTGTCGATCAGCACGTCGCCTTCAACCACTTCCAGGCCCAGACGCGATTTGGCCAGTTCGATCAGCGACAGGCGGGTGATGCCTGGCAGGACCGATGGCGAGTTCGGGGTGACGAACTTGTTGTCGTGGGTGATCCCGAAGAAGTTGGCCGAACCGACTTCCTCGATCTTGGTGTGGGTCATCGGATCGAGGTAGATCGCGTCGGCGAAGTTGGCCTTCTTGGCTTTCGAGCCCGGCATCAGGCTGGCGGCGTAGTTGCCACCGACCTTGGCCGCACCGGTGCCTTGCGGGGCCGCGCGGTCGTAGCTGGAGATCTGGAAGTTGTGCGGGGTCAGGCCGCCCTTGAAGTAGGCGCCGACCGGGATGCAGAAGATCGAGAAGATGAACTCGGGCGCAGTGCGCACGCCGATGTTGTCACCCACGCCGATCACGAACGGACGCAGGTACAGCGCGCCGCCAGTGCCGTAAGGCGGGATGAAACGCTCGTTGGCGCGGACCACGGCTTTGCAGGCTTCGATGAACTGCTCGGTGTCGACCGTCGGCATCAGCAGACGCGCGCAGCTGCGTTGCATGCGCAGGGCGTTCTGGTCCGGGCGGAACAGGTTGATCGAGCCGTCCTTGCAGCGATAGGCCTTCATGCCTTCGAAGCACTGCTGACCATAGTGAAGGGCGGTGGAGCCTTCGCTGATGTGCAGGACGTTATCTTCGGTCAGGGTGCCTTTGTCCCACTCGCCATCGCGAAAGTACGACAGATAGCGCTTGTCGGTCTTGATGTAGTCAAAACCCAGCTTGTCCCAATTGATGCTTTCGTTACCCATGACACCCTCTATCACTGAACAACCGCCGAAACGGTTCAAGGCTTCTGACGTTTTTTTGGATGGGCACAACAATACTTCATTCTTGAGCGGTTTCGCAGCCCGGACTATCGGATGACACTCAGATAAATAGTGTTGCCCTCAAGAATTCGCGAGCAGGCTCGCTCCCACAGGGGGAATGCATTTCAAGTGTGGGAGCGAGCCTGCTCGCGAAGGGGCCTACAGATGCAGCGCATGCCCCAGCGCCCGCAACGCCGCTTCCTGCACCGCCTCACCCAAGGTCGGGTGGGCATGGATGGTGCCGCCGATGTCTTCCAGTCGCGCGCCCATTTCCAGGCTTTGCGCAAACGCCGTCGACAGTTCGGAAACCCCAACGCCCACCGCTTGCCAGCCGACAATCACATGATTGTCGCGACGTGCGACCACGCGGACGAAGCCGCTTTTCGATTCCAGGGTCATCGCCCGGCCGTTGGCGGCGAACGGGAAGCTGGAAACGATGCAGTCCAGCCCCGCAGCCTTGGCCTCGTCCGGGGTTGTGCCGACCACCACCAGTTCCGGGTCGGTAAAGCACACGGCGGCGATGGCGGTCGGGTTGAACTCACGGCTCTTGCCACTGATCAACTCGGCAACCATTTCGCCCTGAGCCATGGCGCGGTGGGCCAGCATCGGTTCGCCGCTCACATCGCCAATGGCGTAGACGTTGCGCATGCTGGTCTGGCAACGGCTGTCGATCCTGATCGCCGAACCGTTCATGTCCAGATTCAGCGCTTCGAGATTAAACCCCTGCGTATTGGGTTTGCGACCGACGGCAACCAGTACCTGGTCGGTTTCCAGATTGAGGGTTTCGCCTTCAGGATCGCGCACCTGCAACGTGCCGTCGAAACCGAGCACGCTGTGCTTGAGGTACAGCTTCACACCCAGTTGCTTGAGCGCCTCATGCACTGGTTGCGTCAGTTCTGCGTCATAGGCCGGCAGGATACGGTCCTGTGCTTCGACCACGCTGACCTCGGCGCCGAGCTTGCGATAAGCGATGCCCAGCTCCAGCCCGATGTAACCACCGCCGACCACCACCAGACGCTTCGGCACAGCCGTTGGCGCCAGCGCTTCGGTGGAGGAGATGATCGGCCCGCCAATCGGCAGGATCGGCAGATTGACGCTGGTCGAACCGGTGGCCAGCACAAGATGTTCGCACTGGATGCGCGTATCGCCGACTTCCACGGTTTTGCCGTCGATGACTTTCGCCCAGCCATTGATGACCTGAACCTTGTTTTTCTTCAGCAGCGCGGCGACGCCAGTGGTCAGGCGATCAACGATGCCATCCTTCCACTCGACGCTTTTGCTGATATCCAGGGTCGGCGCGGCAACGCTGATGCCCAACGCCGAATGCTGGCTGTGATGCTGCGTCTGGTGAAACTGCTCAGCCACATGAATCAGCGCTTTTGACGGAATGCAGCCGATATTCAGGCAGGTGCCGCCCAACGACTGGCCTTCGACCAGGATGGTCGGAATACCCAATTGCCCGGCGCGGATCGCGGTGACGTAACCGCCGGGGCCGCCGCCGATGATCAGCAGCGTAGTGTTCAGAGATTGCATTCGGGCTTACTCCACAAACAAGGTAGCGGGTTGTTCGAGCAAGCCACGAATGGCCTGAATGAAGAGCGCCGCGTCCATGCCGTCGACCACGCGGTGATCGAAGGAGCTGGAGAGGTTCATCATCTTGCGGATCACCACTTGGCCTTTGACCACCATTGGCCGTTCGACAATTTTGTTCACGCCGACAATGGCCACTTCCGGCAGATTCAGCACCGGCGTGCTGACAATGCCGCCCAATGCGCCGAGGCTGGTCAGAGTGATGGTCGAACCGGACAGCTCATCGCGGCTGGCCTTGCCATTGCGCGCGGCGTTGGCCAAACGCGAAATTTCCGCGGCGCTGTCCCACAGGCTGCGCGCTTCGGCGTGACGCACCACGGGCACCATCAGGCCGACATCGCTCTGCGTGGCGACGCCGACATGCACCGCACCGAGGCGGGTGATGACTTGCGCTTCGTCATCGTAACGGGCGTTCATCTGCGGGAAGTCGCGCAGGGCGACGACCAGCGCGCGAACGAGGAACGGCAGCAAGGTCAACTTGCCACGGCTGGCGCCATGTTTTTCATTCAGATGCGCGCGCAGTTCTTCGATCGCGGTGACGTCGATTTCCTCGACATAACTGAAGTGCGCGGCACGCTGAGTAGCATCTTGCATGCGCTGGGCGATCTTGCGGCGCATGCCGATCACTTGAATCTGTTCTTCGTCGTGGCGCTGGGCATAAGCGGCAGCGGCCGGCGCCGAAGCGTTCGACTGACCTTGCGCCAGATAGGCTTCAAGGTCTTCGTGCAACACGCGACCGGCCGGGCCGGAACCGCGCACCAAGCGCAATTGAATGCCCAGATCCAGGGCATGTTTGCGCACGGCTGGCGAGGCTAGCGGGCGTTCATCCGCTTCGCGAGCGACCATCGGGCCCTGGCAAACGGCAGCCAGACGTGGTGCGGCGGCTGCGGCGGGCTTGCTTTCGACAGCGGCTTCAACTTTCGGCGCAACCGGTGCTTCTTTGACCGGCGCGGTTGCGGCGGACTCTTTAAGGTTGCCGGCACCTTCAACCTCGATGCTGATCAGCACACTGCCGACCGCCATCACTTCACCCGGCTGACCACCAAGCGCAATCACTTTCCCGTGTACCGGCGACGGAATATCGACCATCGCCTTGTCGGTCATGACATCCGCCAGCACCTGGTCTTCAACCACCAGATCGCCAACCTTGACGTGCCACTGCGACAGTTCTACTTCTGCGATGCCTTCGCCGATGTCCGGCATCTTGATAACGTGCGTGCCCATTCAGACCTCCATGACCCGTTTCAACGCCGCGCCCACTCGGGACGGCCCTGGGAAATACGCCCACTCCTGCGCGTGCGGGTAGGGCGTGTCCCAACCGGTGACGCGTTCGATCGGCGCTTCCAGGTGATGGAAGCAGTGCTCTTGCACCAGCGATACCAGCTCGGCGCCGAAACCGCAGGTGCGGGTGGCTTCGTGTACCACCACGCAGCGGCCGGTTTTCTTCACCGACTTGACGATGGTTTCCAGGTCCAGCGGCCATAGGCTGCGCAGGTCGATGACTTCGGCATCGACGCCGGATTCTTCGGCAGCGACTTGCGATACATACACAGTGGTGCCGTAAGTCAGCACGGTCACGTCCTTGCCCGGGCGAGTGATCGCGGCAACGTCCAGCGGCACGGTGTAGTAACCGTCCGGCACCTGGGCTTGCGGATGTTTCGACCACGGGGTTACCGGGCGGTCGTGATGGCCATCGAACGGGCCGTTGTACAGGCGTTTCGGCTCGAGGAAGATCACCGGGTCATCGTTTTCGATGGAGGCGATCAGCAAGCCTTTGGCGTCGTACGGGTTGGACGGCATCACCGTACGCAGACCGCAGACCTGAGTGAACATCGCCTCGATGCTCTGGCTGTGGGTCTGGCCGCCGTAGATGCCGCCGCCGCAAGGCATGCGCAGGGTCATCGGTGCGGTGAACTCGCCGGCCGAGCGATAACGCAGACGCGCCGCTTCGGAGATGATCTGGTCGGAGGCGGGGTAGACGTAGTCGGCGAACTGGATTTCGGCGACCGGGCGCAGTCCGTAAGCGCCCATGCCGACAGCCACGCCGACGATGCCGCTTTCCGAAATCGGCGCGTCGAACACCCGCGAGGTGCCGTACTTGGTCTGCAGGCCTTCGGTGCAGCGGAACACACCGCCGAAGTAACCGACGTCCTGGCCGAAGACGACGACGTTGTCATCGCGCTCAAGCATCACATCCATGGCCGAGCGCAGGGCCTGGATCATGGTCATGGTGGTCGTGGTCATGGCGGTTTCCAACTGAATATTGTTGTTGTGATCGTTCATGTCAGATCCCCAACTGCTGACGCTGGCGCTTCAAGTGCTCCGGCATCTCTTTGTAGACGTCTTCGAACATGGTCGCGGCGCTCGGAATCTGACCGCCGGCGAGGGTGCCGTACTGTTCGGCCTGTTTCTGCGCGGCAATCACTTCGGCTTCGAGTTCGGCGCTGACGGCGGTGTGCTCTTCCTCCGACCAGTGACCGACCTTGATCAGGTGCTGTTTCAGACGCGCGATCGGATCGCCGAGCGGGAAGTGGCTCCAGTCATCGGCAGGGCGGTATTTCGATGGGTCGTCGGAGGTCGAGTGCGGGCCGGCGCGGTAAGTGACCCATTCGATCATGGTCGGGCCGAGGTTGCGGCGGGCGCGTTCGGCAGCCCAGGCGGAAGCGGCGTAGACCGCATAGAAATCGTTGCCGTCGACACGCAGCGAGGCGATGCCGCAACCGACGCCGCGTCCGGCGAAAGTCGTGGCTTCACCGCCGGCGATGGCCTGGAAGGTGGAAATCGCCCACTGGTTATTCACGACATTGAGGATCACCGGCGCGCGATAAACGTGAGCGAAGGTGAGGGCGGTGTGGAAGTCGGATTCGGCGGTGGCGCCGTCACCGATCCACGCCGAGGCGATTTTCGTATCGCCCTTGATCGCCGAGGCCATGCCCCAGCCGACGCCCTGGATGAATTGAGTGGCGAGGTTGCCGGAAATGGTGAAGAAGCCGGCGTCCTTGACCGAGTACATGATCGGCAACTGGCGGCCCTTGAGCGGATCGCGCTCGTTGGACAGCAACTGGCAGATCAGGTCCACCAGCGGCACATCACGGGCCATCAAGATGCTTTGCTGGCGGTAGGTCGGGAAGCACATGTCGTCGATGTTCAGCGCCAACGCCTGGGCGCTGCCGATGGCTTCTTCGCCAAGGCTCTGCATGTAGAACGACATCTTTTTCTGCCGCTGGGCGACGACCATGCGGTTGTCGTAGATGCGCGTCTTGAGCATCGCGCGCATGCCTTTGCGCAGGATCTCGGCCGGCACGTTTTCGGCCCACGGGCCGAGGGCGTTGCCCTGATCGTCAAGCACGCGAATCAGGCCACGGGCGAGGTCGGCGGTATCGGCAGGTTCTACATCGACAGGAGGTTTGCGCACCGTACCGGCATCGGTCAAATGCAGGTAGGAAAAATCGGTTTTGCAGCCGGGACGGCCCGAGGGTTCAGGGACGTGCAGGCGCAGCGGTTCATACGCTTGGGTCATGGCTTCTACGCTCGATCTTGTGAATTTCTTGTAGTGAGCTGGCAGTCATTCCCGGGTAGGGGAAATCTTGTCCTACAACAATCATAGGCGTGGCCAAGAAGAATATTTCTCTGTGTTTCGTTGCGCTGGCGACCATTTGCAGATAGAAATTCTGCATAAACATAAAAAACAGGTGGTTTTGTCTCATGCGCAAACTGGACCGTACCGACATCGGCATTCTCAACAGCCTTCAAGAGAACGCGCGGATCACCAATGCCGACCTCGCCCGTTCGGTGAACCTGTCGCCGACGCCATGCTTCAACCGGGTCAAGGCCATGGAAGAATTGGGCTTGATTCGCGAGCAGGTCACGCTGCTGGATGCCGATCTGCTGGGGCTGCATGTGAATGTGTTCATTCACGTCAGCCTGGAAAAGCAGGTAGAGGAAGCGCTGCAGCACTTCGAGGAGGCGATTTCTGATCGGCCGGAGGTGATGGAGTGCTACTTGATGGCGGGTGATCCGGATTATCTGATTCGCGTGCTGGTGCCGAGCATCCAGTCGCTGGAACGCTTCATGATGGATTTTCTGACCAAGGTGCCGGGGGTGGCGAACATCCGATCGAGCTTTGCGCTGAAGCAGGTGCGTTATAAGACCGCGTTGCCGTTGCCTGCGAACGGTTTGACCCTGGGCGCATAACCTGACCTGATGCACCCGACCCGACCCGACCCGACCCGACCCGACCCGACCCGACCCGACCCGACCCGACCCGCCGACGCCCATCGTTCCCACGCTCCGCGTGGGAATGCCGCCAGGGACGCTCCGCGTTCCGCCTTAAGAAGTGACGCAGAGCGTCACGGGATGCATTCCCACGCAGAGCGTGGGAACGATCAGACTTAGGGCGCCTGACTAGGGGTCAGAGTTTGTTAAGCGGAATCTTCAGGTAAACCACGCCGTTGTCCTCAGGCGCCGGCATATTCCCCGCCCGCACGTTCACCTGAATCGCCGGCAGCAGCAACGTCGGCATGCCTAACCCAGCGTCACGTGTCGTGCGCATTTCGACGAACGCCGCTTCATCGATCCCGTCATGCACATGAATATTGCTTTTGCGCTGTTCGCCAACAGTGGTCTGACACTGCGAGGCGCGGCCCTCGGGCGGGTAATCGTGGCAAACGTAAAGCTTCACGCTGGCCGGAAAAGCCAACAGCTTCTGGATCGACTTGAACAAGTGCTGCGCATTGCCACCGGGGAAATCACAGCGCGCGGTGCCGACATCGGGCATGAACAGCGTGTCGCCGACGAGGATCTGTTCGCCGTCGATCAGGTAGGCCATGTCCGCTGGCGTATGGCCGGGGACGTGCAGGGCGGTGGCCTTGAGGTTGCCGATCATGAATGACTCGTTCGGCGCGAACAGGTGATCGAACTGCGAGCCATCGACGCAAAATTCCGGCTCCAGATTGAACAGCGCCTTGAACACATTCTGCACTTTGCTGATCGATTCACCGATGGCGATCTTGCCGCCCAGTTCTCGACGCAGGTACGGCGCGGCGGAGAGGTGATCGGCGTGGGCGTGGGTTTCCAGCAGCCATTGCACCTGCAAGCGATGCGCTCGGACGAAGGCGATGATCTTGTCCGCCTGCGCCGTGCCGGTGCGCCCGGCGGCGCCATCGTAATCGAGCACCGGGTCGACGATCGCGCACTGGCCGCCGTCGGCTTCGTAGACCACGTAGCTGTAGGTCGAGGAGGCGGGGTCGAGGAACGCTTCAATCAGGGCGGGCATGGCGAAAACCTGTGCTGGGTAATTTCGGGTTGCAACACTTTATGTAAAAACATAATGTTCGCAGCTTAAGTGACCTTCAAGGCCTCGTGCAAATGCAATCCAGTCTGACCGAATGTGAAGTCGCCCAACTGCGCGCCTCGGCGTCCAAAGCCTGCGCCTTGCTCAAAGCCTTGGCCAATGAGGATCGCCTGTTGATTCTCTGTCAACTGACCCAGGGCGAACGCAACGTCGGCGAGCTGGAAAAAATGACCGGCGTACGCCAGCCGACGCTGTCCCAGCAACTGGGCATCTTGCGCGATGAAGGCCTGGTCGCGACCCGCCGCGAAGGCAAATACATTTTCTATGGCCTGGCCAGTCACGAAGTGATCCAGGTGATGAAAACCCTCTCGGGGCTGTATTGCGGAGCGGTACTCAAGAGCTGGGAACAGCCATAAATGCCAGCCCTCACAAACATCTCCTGTGGGAGCGAGCCTGCTCGCGAAGGCGGCGTGTCAGCCGACGAATAGTTGACTGAGCCACCGCTTTCGCGAGCAGGCTCGCTCCCACATTGGTTGTTGTGGTGAGCCAAAAAATCCTTGCGTGCAGCAAAAGGAACAAGCAATGAACGATCAACACTGGGGCCTATCCATCAGTGCGGACATCGTGGTCATCGGCGGTGGCACGGCCGGCATCGGTTTTGTCGCCAGCCTGCTCAAGCGTGACCCGCAGCTTAAAGTCACCGTGATCGAACCGAGTTCACAGCACTACTATCAACCGGCGTGGACGCTGGTCGGCGGTGGCGCGTTTGACGTGAAGCACACGGTCAGGCCGATGAGCAAAGTCATGCCGCGTCAGGCGACGTGGATTCAGGCCAGTGTCAGCGCCATCGACCCGCAAAGCCGTCAACTCACCCTCGACGACCAGCGCACCGTCAGCTATCAGAACCTGATCGTCTGCCCCGGCCTGCGCCTGGCCTGGGAGAAAATCGAAGGCTTGCAGGAAAGCCTCGGTCAGCACGGCGTCACCTCCAACTACAGCTATCAACACGCCCAGTACACCTGGGATCAAGTGCAGAAACTGCGCGACGGCCGGGCGCTGTTCACCCAGCCGGCGATGCCGATCAAATGCGCCGGCGCGCCGCAAAAAGCCCTGTACCTGTCTTGCGATCACTGGCGCAAATCCGCCGTGCTGAAAGACATCAAGGTTGAATTCAATCTCGCTGGCGCTGCGCTGTTTGGCGTGCCGACCTTCGTGCCGCCGTTGATGAAGTACATCGAACAGTACGACGCGCAACTGGCGTTCAACTCGAATCTGGTCAAGGTCGACGGCCCGGCAAAAACCGCGTGGTTTGAAGTCAAGGACGCCGACGGCAATGTCAGCCGGGTCGCGAAAACCTTCGACCTGCTGCACGTCGTGCCGCCACAAGTCGCGCCGGATTTCATCGCACAGAGTCCGCTGGCCGATGCCGGCGGTTGGTGCGAAGTCGATCCACACAGCTTGCAGCATCCGCGCTATCCCGAGGTGTTCGCACTGGGCGATATCTGCGGCACCAGCAATGCGAAAACTGCCGCAGCGGTGCGCAAGCAGGTTGTCGTCGTTGCGCAGAACCTGCTGGCCGCGCGCAAACAACAGCCGCTGCCGCTCAGGTACGACGGCTACGGTTCCTGCCCGCTGACGGTGGAGAAGGGCAAGGTGATCCTCGCCGAGTTCGGCTATGGCGGCAAACTGCTGCCGACTTTCCCGCTGAACCCGACCGTGGCCCGCCGTTCGGCATGGTGGCTGAAAGCGACGCTGCTGCCGTGGTTCTACTGGCACGGCATGCTCAAGGGCCGCGAGTGGCTGACGCGTCTGTCCAGGGTCGACTGAGAAAACTCCTATGTTGCTGGCAAGTCTGTTTGGCGTGGTGATGGGGCTGGTGCTTGGCCTGACCGGCGCGGGCGGCGGGATTCTCGCAGTGCCGGCGCTGGTGCTCGGGCTCGGCTGGACGATGACGCAAGCGGCGCCGGTGGCCTTGTTTGCGGTCGGCAGCGCGGCAGCGGTCGGGGCGATCGATGGTTTGCGCCATGGCCTGGTACGTTACCGCGCGGCGCTGTTGATCGCCGCGTTGGGCGCGGTGTTTTCGCCGCTGGGGATCTACTTCGCGCATCAGTTGCCGGAAAAGATTCTGATGATGCTGTTCAGCCTGCTGATGGTCCTGGTCGCCTGGCGAATGTTCAGAAAGGACCGTCAGCAAGCGGGGCCGAGCGACCACGGCCATGCCAGTTGGGGGCAGAAAAACTGCATGCTCAACGAGCAGACCGGGCGCTTCGACTGGACCGCCAAATGCACCGCCACCCTGGCTGCACTGGGAGCGGTTACTGGCGTGGTTTCGGGTTTACTTGGCGTCGGCGGCGGCTTTCTGATCGTGCCGGCGTTCAAGCAACTGACCGATGTGCAGATGCGCGGCATCGTTGCGACGTCGTTGATGGTGATCAGTCTGATTTCCGCGATCGGGGTGATCGGCGCGTTTCATGCGGGGGTGCGCATTGACAGCCAGGGTGCGGCGTTCATTGTCGCCAGCATCGTTGGCATGCTCATCGGTCGCAGGCTGTGCGCGCAGGTGCCGGCGCGGGCGTTGCAGGTGGGGTTTGCCAGTGTCTGTCTGGTGGTGGCGGGGTACATGCTGGTGCGGGCGTGAAGATCAACAGATCACAGCCTCGTTGCACTCGACAGCTCCTACAGGGGTATGCGATTCCTGCAGGAGCTGCGATCTTTTCAGCGGGTTACAACACCAGGTGCGGCAGCCACAGCGAAATCGCTGGAACGTAGGTCACCAGCAGCAGCACCAGGAACAGCACGCCATAGAACGGCAGCAGCGCTTTTACGGTGCTTTCGATACTGACCTTGCCCACCGCCGAGCCGACGAAGAGCACGGCGCCCACCGGCGGTGTTATCAATCCGATCCCCAGGTTCACCAGCATGATCATGCCGAACTGCACCGGATCGACACCGATGCCCATGATCACTGGCATCAGGATCGGCGTGAGGATCAGGATCAGCGGCGCCATGTCCATCACCGTGCCCAACAGCAGCAACATCACGTTGATGCACATCAGGATCACGTAGCGGTTGTCCGACAGGGTCAGGAACAGCGTGGTGATCTTCGCCGGGATCTGCATCAGGGTCATGATGTAGCCGAAGCTGGCGGCGAAACCGATCAGGATCATCACAATGGAGATGGTGCGCACCGTGCGGTGCATCAGCTTGGGCAGCTCGCTCCATTTGTAGTCGCGGTAGATGAACATGGTCACGAAGAATGACCAAAGCACCGCGATGGCCGCCGATTCAGTCGCGGTGAAAATACCCGAGAGAATGCCGCCGAGGATGATCACCATCGCCATCATGCCCCACAGGGCTTCGCCGACGATTTTCAGCGCCTGGCGCATCGGAATCACTTCGCCCTTGGGGTAGTTGCGCTTTTTCGCGAAGATCAGGCACAGCACCATCAGGCAGGCGCTCATCAGCAGGCCCGGGACGATGCCGGCCATGAACAGCGAAGCGATCGACACCGTACCGCCAGCGGCCAGGGAGTAGAGCACCGAGTTATGGCTTGGCGGAGTCAGCAGGGCTTGCACCGAACCGCTGACGGTCACAGCGGTGGAGAAGTCGCGCGGATAACCCTTGCGCTCCATCTCCGGAATCAGCACCGAACCCACCGATGCCGTGTCGGCCACTGACGAACCGGAGATCGCGCCGAAGAACGTCGAGGCAACGATGTTGACCAGCGACAGGCCACCGCGGACGAATCCCACCAGCACCCCGGCACACGCCACCAACCGCCGTGACATGCCGCCCTCGGCCATGATCGCACCGGCGAGGACGAAGAACGGAATGGCCAGCAGCGAGAATTTGTTCACCCCCGAGGCGACCTGGATCATCACCGCCTGGAAGGGAATGTCGATCCACCATGCGCCGATCAGCGCAGCGGCGCCCAACGCGTAGGCGACCGGCATGCCGATCAGGATCAATACGATAAAACTGCCCAGCAGAATCAGAGCGTCCATTAAGCGGCACCTTCACTTTCTTCAACCAGGTCGAACTGCACGACCCGCCGTTTGCTCTGGTCACCGAGCAAGAGTTTTTCCAGAACAAAAATCAGCGTCAGCAGGCCGCCCACGGGGATCGGCAAATACGTTACGCCAACGCGCAGATCGGGCAGGGCGGCCATGAACTGGTTCCAGGTGGAGATGCACAGCTTGGTGCCCCAGATGGTCATGAAGATGCAGATGGCCGCCATCAGCAGTTGCGAAAAAATCGCTGCTGCGGATTTCAGCTGCGGTGGCATGCGGTCGGTGAGCATGGCCACGGCCATGTGCGCACCGGCGCGGTAACTGGCGGCGGCGCCGATGAAGGTGAACACCATCATCAGCAGGATCGCCGTCGGCTCTGGCCAGCTCGAACCGGTGCCGAGCACGTAGCGGGCGAAGACGCCCCAGGGAATCATCAGGGAAATCGCCAGGACGGAAAGGCCGGCGACCCAGATGCACGTCATGTAGATCTTGTCGTTGATACGCAGCAGCAGATTCTTCATCGGGTTCCACCGTAACCGGGCGCGCCTGAACCGCTGGCGCGCCGGGCCTTGTTCATGAGTATGGAGCGGGGGGCGTTACTGAACGGCTTCGATCTTTTTGATCAGATCTGCGTACTTCGCACCGTACTTTTCACGTACCGGAGCGGTGGCGTCGTAGAAGGGTTTCTTGTCAACGGTGATGAACTCGACGCCGGCGGCCTTGAGTTTTTCTTCACTGGCGGCGGACTTCTTGTCCCACAACACGCGTTCTTCAGCCTGGGCAGCTTTGGCCGCCGTTTTCACCATCTTCTGTTGATCCGGAGTGAGTCTTTCCCAGGTGATTTTCGACATCACGATCGGCTCTGGCAGGATCAGGTGACCGGTCAGGCTGTAGAACTTGGCGTTCTGGAAGTGGTTGTGTTCGAGCAGGGTCGGCGGGTTGTTTTCCGCGCCGTCGATCACGCCGGTTTGCAGGGCGCTGAAGATTTCGCCGGTGTCCATGGCGATGCCGTTACCGCCCATGGCGTTCATCATGTCGATGAACATCGGGTTGCCTTGTACGCGGATTTTCATGCCCTTGAGGTCTTCGAGCTTGCGCACCGGTTTCTTGGTGTAGATGTTGCGCGTGCCGCCGTCCATCCACGCCAGGGCCACCAATTTGAATTCGGAGTTGGTGATCTTGTCGAGAATCTCATCGCCCACCGGGCCATCGATGACGTTACGCATGTGTTGCTGGTCCCGGAAAATGAACGGCATGTTGAACACGTTCACATCCGGCACCACGGGGCCGACGATACCCAGGCTGACCCGGGACATCTGTATCGCGCCGACTTGCATCTGCTCGATGACTTCCTTCTCGGAACCGAGCACTCCGCCCGGGAAGTACTGGAAGGTCAGCTCGCCGTTGGTTTCCTTTTCAAGCGTTTTGCCCATGCTCTTTTCGGCCACCACAGTTGGGTAACCGTCTGGATGAATATCAGCGAATTTGAGTTTCATATCTGCCTGAGCGCCACCAGCAAAGGTGAACATCAGCGGGAGTGCAGCGGCGAGCAAGGTGCGTTTGAAGTTCATGGGGGGTGAGTCTCCAGTCTTGTTATTTTTGTGTTCAAGGCGCAGCGGTGCAGCAGAGGGTCTAAAGCAAATCGTTGAATTGCGGTTCGGCGAGGCCCTTGATGCCTGGCTTCAGGGCGAACACGCCGCCGGCCAGGGATTGCGGATCGTGGTCATCGCCGGGGCGAATCGAGGCGACAAACAAGGTGTCCAGGTTGCTGCCGCCGAAGGCACACATGGTCGGTTTCTTCACCGGTACTTCCAGTGAAAAATCCAGACGACCGTCCGGGGCGAAGCGGTGAATCAGGCCGGCGTCGTTGGCGCAGATCCAGTAGCAGCCTTCGGCATCCACGGCAGCGCCATCGGGGCGGCCGGGGAAGTGATTCATGTCGACGAAGGTTCGGCGATTCGATGGCGTACCGGTCTCGGTGTCGTAATCGAAGGCCCAGATCAGTTGCACGTTGGGGTGCGAATCCGACAGGTACATGGTTTTGCCGTCGGGGCTGAAGGCGAGGCCGTTGGGTACGATGAAGCCATCCAGCTGCGCTTCGATCACGCCAGTCTGCCCGGCGCCGTAGCGATAGAGCCGGCCTTCAGGCGCGTTCTGGCCCATATTCAGCACCATGCTGCCGGCCCAGAAACGCCCTTGGCGATCGCAGCGACCGTCGTTGAGGCGCATGTCCGCGCGGCTGTGCCCGACGGTGGCGAGCAATTCGCTGTCGAGGCTGCCGTCGCTGTGCGGGTGCAGGCGATAGAAACCGCTTTCCATGCCGGCGACCCAGCCGCCACTGCGGTGGCGGGTGATGCAGGCGAGCATTTGCGGGGCTTTCCACGAGGCGACGTGCCCGGTGTCAGCGCTCCAGCGTTGCAGCCCGCCGTTGGGGATGTCGACCCAGTACAGAGCGTTTTCCTGCGGCACCCAGACCGGGCTTTCACCGACCGCGTTGCGGGCGTCGACGATCAATTCGGCTTGCATACTCATTCCCTTGGTTTTTATTGGAGGGGGATCAAGTCGAGCGATCAATCGCCAAACGGGCCTGCTGCGACGAAGGCGCCGCCCTGATAGATCCGCGCCGGATCATCGTCGGCTGGCATCGGCTGCGCTTCGACCTTGTCGCGGAACACTTCCGAGGTGTCCTTGGCTTCGAAACCGAGGTGGCTGGCGTAGCGGTTGTCCCACCAGACGTCTTTGTTGGCGGACATGCCGTAGACCACGGTGTGGCCGACGTTTGGTGTGTACAGCGAGCGTTCGAGCAGTTGCGTGAGATCGTCGAAGCTCAGCCAGGTGTGCATCATCCGGCGGTTCTGCGGTTCGGGGAACGAGGAGCCGATGCGGATGCTGACGGTTTCGATGCCGTAGCGATCGAAGTAGAAACTGGCCATGTCTTCGCCGTAGGACTTGGACAAGCCGTAGTAACCATCGGGACGACGCGCCGAAGTGGCGTCGAGCTGTTGGTCCTGTTTGTAGAAACCGATGACGTGGTTGGAACTGGCGAAGATCACCCGTTTCACACCGTGCTTGCGTGCCGCTTCGTAAATGTGGAACACGCCGCTGATATTGGCGCCGAGGATTTCTTCGAACGGCCGCTCGACCGAAACGCCGCCGAAATGCAGGATCGCATCGACTCCTTCGACCAGTTGATGCACGGCTTGCTTGTCGGCGAGGTCGCAGAGCACGACTTCTTCGTGGTCATCGACGGCCGGGGCGAGGGCGGCGATGTCGGACAGGCGCAGCACATTGGCGTAAGGGCGCAGGCGTTCGCGCAGGACTTTGCCCAGGCCTCCGGCGGCACCGGTCAGCAGCAGGCGGTTGAAAGGAGCGCGGGGGGTAGAAATAGACGTCATGGCAATCCCTGAACACATTGTTATTAGGTTTGTTGTAGGTTGTCGTATGACTGCGCTGAAGTATCGGTAGGGTTTCCGGATCTTGTCAACGCGACTTTTGGTGTAGATGACGGAAGGGGCGATTCATTTTTTCAACACCCGATACCTGCCTTGCAATGCAATCCCCTTGTGGGAGCGAGCCTGCTCGCGAAGGCGTTGTGCCAGTCAGAACAAGTCGACTGGTCCGGCGCTTTCGCGAGCAGGCTCGCTCCCACAGGGCAAACCGCCAACCGTTACAACAACGAAATCGGATAGCTGATAAAGATCCGGTTCTCGTCAAATTCGTTGGTGCTGAAGTCCCGGCGAATGGTCGCGTTGCGCCATTTCACGTTGAGGTTCTTCAGCGGGCCGCTCTGCACGGTGTAGGCCAGTTCCGATTCGCGGCCCCATTCCTTGCCGTCATTGGTGGTGGCGGTGTGCACGTTATCGCCGCTGATGTAGCGGTTCATCAGGGTCAGGCCAGGCACGCCCAGCGCAACGAAGTTGTAGTCGTGACGCACCTGCCAGGAGCGCTCTTTGGCGTTGTCATAACTGGCGTTGTAACTGTCGTTGGCCAGGGTGCCGCCGCTGGTGCCGTTGACGCGCATCCAGGCATCGTCGCCGGTGAGTTTCTGCAGGCCGACGTAGAAGGTGTTGCCACCATATTTCGCCGAGAGCAGGGCGAACGCGGTCTTGTTGTCGAGGTCGCCGGCCTGAGCGCTGCCGTCTTCCTTGCCGGTGAAGAAACCGAGGTTGGCGCCCAGCGTCCAGTCGCCCATCGGCTGGCTGTGGCTGAGGTTGAAATACTGCTGCTGATAGATGTCGGTGAGCTCGGCGTACCACACGCCGACCATGGTGCGTTTTTCGTTGAAGCTGTATTCGCCGCCGCCGAAGTTGAAGCGATCGGAGGTGAATGCACCGCGGCCGTTCATCGACATGTCTTCCATGCTCGCGTCGTTGCGCGGGCTGTTGCCACGGAACTGGCCGCCGTAGACGGTCAGGCCGTTGATTTCAGTGGACGTGATCTGGCCGCCGCGAAAGGTCTGCGGTAGGGAGCGGCCGTCGTCGGAGCGCAGGATCGGCAATACAGGCATCCATTCACCGACCTTCAATTCGGTTTTCGAGACTTTGGCTTTCAGCGCCACGCCGAGGCGACCGAAATTGTCGGCCGGGCGACCGTCATCATGAATCGGCAACAGTTGCGTGCCGCCAGTGCCTTTGCCGCCATCGAGCTTTTGCGAATACAGCCCGAGCACATCGAGGCCGAAGCCGACGGTGCCTTGGGTGAAGCCGGATTTGGCGTCGAGAATGAAGCTCTGCGTCCACTCTTCAGCCTTGCCCTGCGGATAGGCCGGGTTGACGAAGTTGCGGTTGAAGTAGGCGTTGCGCAGGTTCAGCGTGGCTTTGCTGTCGTCGAGGAAGCCTTCGGCATCAGCGCTCATGGGCAGGGCCAGGGCTAGGCTGCTGCAACCGATCAGGCTGAGGGTCGAACGCGGCTTGAAATGGGCAAAACGTGAAGGGCGGACGGAATTGCGGGCGAGTGGGCTCACTGTGACGCTCCCTGGATCGTTTGTTGTTTTTATTATTTGTCATACGTCGTCGTACAACATCGATGCGGATATTTCCCAGATTTTCAGGGATTGTCAACTGGAAGTTATACGATGACCTCCCATGCGACGCCGAACCCATGTGGGAGCGAGCCTGCTCGCGAATGCGGACTTTCAATCAATGAAGTTGTCGACTGACACAGCGCTTTCGCGAGCAGGCTCGCTCCCACAGGGTTCCTTGGTGTCTGTCGAGTCGTGTATTGCCCGTCAAATTGCGGCAAACTTCCTTCACCCCCAGCACCAGGCCGATCCATGGATAAATACGCCCCGCGCAACTGGCAACCCCACGAAAAGCCCAGCCTGCCCGGTTCCCCATCGACACCATTGCACTCCACGCCCAAGCGCCTGGCTTATGCGGCGGTTGGCGTGCTGGTGGCGGTGACTGGTGGGTTGGGCAACTCGCTGGTGGTTGCCAACCTGCCTTACCTGCAAGGCTCGCTCGGCGCGACCACGGCGGAAATGGCCTGGTTGCCGGCGGCGTACGTGATGACCAACGTGTCGATGAACCTGCTGTTGGTGAAGTTTCGCCAGCAGTTCGGCTTGCGCGCGTTCACCGAGGTGTTTCTGGTGCTGTATGCACTGGTGACCTTCGGCCATTTGTTCGTCAACGATCTCAACTCGGCAGTGGCGGTGCGAGCAGCGCACGGCATGGTCGGTGCGGCGCTGAGCTCGCTGGGTCTGTATTACATGGTGCAGGCGTTCCCGGCGAAGTGGCGGCTCAAAGCGTTGGTACTCGGCCTCGGCACGTCGCAATTGGCGTTGCCGCTGGCGCGGCTGTTCTCCGAAGACCTGTTGCAGATCGCCGAATGGCGCGGCCTCTATCTGTTCGAATTGGGCATGGCCCTGCTGTCACTCGGCTGTGTGTTGCTGCTGAAGTTGCCGCCCGGTGACCGCTTCAAGACCTTCGAAAAACTCGACTTCCTGACCTTCGCCATCCTCGCCACCGGTGTGGCGTTGTTGTGCGCGGTGCTGTCGCTGGGGCGCATCGACTGGTGGCTGGAGGCGGACTGGATCGGCGTGGCGCTGGCCTGTTCGATCGCGCTGATCATCATGGGCCTGGCCATTGAGCACAATCGCAGCAACCCGATGTTGATGACCCGCTGGCTGGGCAGCGGAACGATGATTCGCCTGGCGCTGGCGGTGACCCTGATTCGCATGGTCACCTCGGAGCAATCCACCGGCGCGGTCGGTTTCATGCAGAACCTGAACATGGGCTATGAGCAATTGCACAGTCTGTATGTGGTGATGCTGATCGGCAGTATCGCCGGGCTTGCCACCAGCGCACTGACCATCGACCCCAAACACTTGCTGATGCCGTTGATCATCTCGCTGGCACTGATGGCCACCGGTTCGGTGATGGACAGTTTTTCCAACAACCTGACCCGCCCGCAAAATCTCTACTTCAGCCAGTTCCTGCTGGCGTTCGGCAGTACGTTTTTTCTCGGCCCGACCATGGTCTTCGGCACGCGCAACGTGCTGACCAATCCGCGCAACCTGGTGAGTTTTTCCGTGCTGTTCGGGATCTGCAACAACCTCGGTGGGCTGCTCGGCGCGGCGTTGCTTGGCACTTTTCAGATCGTGCGGGAGAAGTACCACTCCAGCCACATCGTCGATCATCTGGTGATGTCCGATCCGTTGGTGGCGGCGCGCGTGCAGAGTGGCGGTTCGGCCTACGGCGGTTTGCTCGCCGACCCGAGCCTGCGCAATCTGGCCGGCATTCGCAGCCTCGCCAATGCGGCAACACGCGAAGCGAACGTGCTGGCCTATAACGATGTCTTCATGCTGATCGCGGTCATTGCCGTCCTGACCATGATCTGGCTTTCGATTCGTGCGTTGTGGCTGATGAGCACCACCAAAGCCATTGAGCCGACACCTTCCGTACCACCCAGCGGTGCCACTTCTTCATGACCGAACCGACCACCACAACCACCAATGCCATCGCCGCCACGCCTGAAGGGGAAGCGCCGCCATCGTCGCCGAACACTGCGCCGCGTTCGCTGCGGGTGCGGATCATATCTTCGCTGGGCTTTGCCGCAATCGCCATCGTCGGCGTGCTGATCGTGCTGTATGCGTGGCAACTGCCGCCGTTCAGCAGTGCGGTCGAAACCACCGAAAACGCCTTGGTGCGCGGGCAGGTGACGATCATCGGCCCGCAGCTCAGCGGCTATGTGTTCGAGGTGCCGGTGCAGGACTTCCAGTACGTCAAGGCCGGGGATCTGCTGGTGCGTCTGGACGACCGCATTTATCAGCAACGCCTCGACCAGTCCCTGGCACAACTGGCGGTGCAGAAGGCCGGGCTGGCCAACGTCGTGCAGCAACGCAACAGCGCCGAGGCAACGATCAAATTGCGTCAGGCGGTGCTCGCCGACAGCCAGGCGCAGTTGCGCAAGAGCGAGGCCGATCTGCGGCGTAATCAGGAACTGGTGCGCGACGGCTCGGTGTCCAAGCGCGAATTCGACGTGACCCTTGCTGCCAACGCGCAGAGCACGGCTTCTGTGGCGCAGGCCAAGGCCAATCTGGAAATCGCCCGTCAGGATCTGCAAACGGTGATCGTCAATCGCGGCTCGCTGGAGGCCGCCGTGGCCAGTGCCGAAGCAGCGGTGCAACTGGCGCGCATCGATCTGTCGAACACGCGAATTGTCGCCCCGCGCGACGGCCAGCTCGGGCAGATCGGCGTGCGCTTGGGCGCCTACGTCAACTCCGGCGCGCAGTTGATGGCGTTGGTCCCGGACCAGAAATGGGTGATCGCCAACATGAAGGAAACCCAGATGGCCAACGTACGTGTCGGGCAACCGGTGCGCTTCACCGTCGACGCCTTGAACCACCGCAGATTCACCGGCCATGTGCAGCATATTTCGCCGGGCACCGGCTCGGAATTTGCCTTGCTGCAGGCCGACAACGCCACCGGCAACTTCGTCAAGATCGCCCAGCGGGTGCCGGTGCGCATCACTATCGATCCCGATCAGCAGGAAGCAGAACGCTTGCGGCCGGGGATGTCAGTTGTTGTCAGCATCGACACCGCCGCCGGCGACACCCAACCCCACTGATCAATGCATAACCCTGTGGGAGCGAGCCTGCTCGCGAAAGCGTCGTATCAGTAACATTTCTTTATCTGACACACCGCTTTCGCGAGCAGGCTCGCTCCCACAGGATTAGTGCTCACGGGCTCTATTCATTCGGGCGAGGGGGTGACCCGGCAACTTTTGCGGTTGCGGATCTGCTCGTCGCTGGGCCTCTCGCGGACGAATTCGAAGCGCGGTTCGCCTTCGCTGTAATGCACCAGCCAGCCCCATTCCAGTTCACTTTCGTCCTGTCCGGGATGTGGTGGCCGGGCCCACCAGGGTTCTTTGCTGAGGATCTCGCGCATGGCAGCCTCCGGTTGATGGCAATCCCTGAACTATAGCTTCCTGTCGCGAGTCGTCAGCACAGGCTGTGTAGAATCGGCGCGATCATGACGAACAAGGGGGCAGGGCAATGATTGATGGGGTGCGCAAGGATGAACCTGCAAAGCGGCTGTTCTTTGCCCTGGATTGCCCGCCGGCGCAGCGCAAGGCAATCGCCCAGTGGCGCGCGGAGCTGGGCCTGCGCAGCGGCAAACCGGTGCCGGCGGATAACTTTCATCTGACTCTGCTGTTCCTCGGTGCGGTGCCGTTGGCGCAGATTCACGGCGTCTGCGAAGCAGCGGGCAGTGTGCGTATTCCGGGCGAAACGTTGCGTATTGAGCTGGATCGCTTGCAGGTCTGGCATCGCGCCGGTGTGCTGTCGCTGGCGCCCGAGCAGGCACCGCCGGCGCTGTTGCGCCTGGTCTACGCGCTGGAGCAGGCGATGCTGCCGTTCGGTTTTGAACAACCCACCCACGAGTTCCGTCCGCACTTGACGCTGGCCCGCGAGTACCGCGCGCCGGAGCCGGAAGCGCGCACGCCGCCGGAGTTCTTTCTGCGTGCTGAACGCTTCGCTCTGTTCGAATCGCACAAGGGTCGCTATCGAGTTGTGCAGGACTGGCCGCTGATCTGAACGGACAAAAAAAGGCGCCCGAAGGCGCCTGCAAATTCACCCGAGCCGAGGGAGCCGGGTGAGGCCGTTCAGAGCAGGGTGCAGCGGTGGTAAGGCGCTGCGTGAACGGAAAATTTTCAGCACTGCATTGCTTCATTGTGGGAGCGAGCCTGCTCGCGAAAGGGTCGGCACATGCGGCATCTCAATCGCCTGACACGGCGCCTTCGCGAGCAGGCTCGCTCCCACATTTTGATCATCGCTGTTTTTATTTACCGAGCTTCACCCGCGTCCAGCCGCGCGTCATGATCCGCTGTGTGGCAATCGGCTGATCCGGCACGGCATACAACGTCGCCATCACCGCTTGCGAGGGATACGAGCCCGGTTCGTTGCGGATCGCTTCGTCCACCAATGGCGTGGCCGCTGCGTTGGCGTTGCTGTAGCCGATGCTGTTGGTGACTTCGGCGATGATGTCCGGGCGCATCAGGAAATCCATGAACAGGTAGGCGTTGTCGACGTTCGCCGCATCACGGGGGATGGCGACCATGTCGTAGAAACTGCCGGCGCCTTCCTTGGGAATGCTGTAGTCGATCACCACCTTGTTGCCCGATTCCACCGCGCGGGCCTTGGCCTGCAGGACGTCGCCGGAGTAACCGACCGCCACGCAGATGTTGCCGTTGGCCAGATCGGAGATGTATTTCGAGGAATGGAAATACGCTACGTACGGGCGGATTTTCATGAACAGCGCTTCGGCTTCGGCGATGTGCGCCTTGTCCTTGTCGTTCACCGGATAGCCCAGGTAGTGCAGGGCGGCCGGGAGCATTTCGGTCGGCGAATCGAGGAAACTGATGCCACAGGCTTTGAGTTTTTCCGCGTTCTCCGGTTTGAACAGCAAGTCCCAGGAGTTGGTCGGGGCGTTGGCGCCGAGTACTTCCTTGACCTTGGCCGGGTTGAAGCCGATGCCGATCGAGCCCCACATGTACGGGAACGCATGCGCGTTGTCCGGATCACTGGCGGAAGCGTTTTTCAGCAATACCGGGTTGAGATTCTTCCAGTTCGGCAGCTTCGACTTGTCCAGCGGCTGGTAGACGCCGGCCTTGATCTGCTTGGCCAGGAAACTGTTCGACGGCACGACGATGTCATAGCCGGATTTGCCCGCGAGCAGGCGCGCTTCCAGAGTTTCGTTGCTGTCGAAGACGTCGTAGGTCACGCGAATGCCGGTCTCGTCTTCGAATTTCTTCACGGTGTCCGGCGCGATGTAATCGGACCAGTTGTAAACACGCAGCACCTTGTCGTTGGCCTGGGCGCCCATGACCATTGCGCCCATTAAGGACAGTGTCAGCAGAGTCCTGCCAAACATTTTCATCGGTACAACTCCCTTCTTCTTATTCAAAAACACAAAAGCTCGGTGCACTTGAACCTTGTGGCGAGGGGATTTATCCCCGCTCGGCTGCGTAGCAGTCGCAAAACCTGAATACGGAGTCTTCAGGTAGAACTGCAGGGGCCGCTTCGCAGCCCAACGGGGATAAATCCCCTCGCCACAGTTGTTCATCGGTGTTGCTCAGGCAGTCGCCGTTGCCGGCTGTTGCCACGACTCGTTTGCGGTCTGATCCATCGCTTCCTGGATCGCCCGTTTGCGATTGGCTTCGGCCTTGCGGCCGAAGTACCAGACGAGGAAAGTCACCAGCGATACCGCCAGTAGAATCAGGCTGGCCACGGCGTTGATCTCGGGTTTAACGCCCAGGCGCACCGCCGAGAACACTTCCATCGGCAGCGTCGTCGAGCCCGGCCCGGAAACGAAACTCGCCAGCACCAGATCGTCCAGCGACAAGGCAAACGACATCATTCCGCCGGCGGCCAGCGACGGCGCGATCATGGGAATGGTGATCAGGAAAAACACTTTGAATGGTTTGGCGCCGAGGTCCATCGCCGCTTCTTCGATCGACAGATCCAGCTCGCGAAGGCGCGCGGAGACTACCACCGCGACATAGGCTGCACAAAACGTGGTGTGGGCGATCCAGATGGTGACGATGCCGCGCTCCTGCGGCCAGCCGATCAGTTGCGCCATCGCCACGAACAGCAGCAACAGCGACAGGCCGGTGATCACTTCCGGCATCACCAACGGCGCGGTCACCAGACCACCAAACAGCGTGCGGCCCTTGAAGCGCGTCACCCGCGTCAGCACGAACGCCGCCAGCGTCCCCAGTGCCACAGCGGCAATCGCGGTGTAGCAGGCGATCTCCAGCGAGCGCAGCACCGAGCCCATCAGTTGCGTGTTGTCGAGCAGGCCGACATACCACTTCACTGACCAGCCACCCCACACCGTCACCAGCTTCGAGGCGTTGAACGAGTAGATCACCAGAATCAGCATCGGCAGATAAATGAACATCAAGCCGAAGATCAGCATGAACCTGGAAAAGTTGAAGCGTTTCATCCCCGTGCCTCCATCTCTTTGGCCTGGCTGCGGTTGAACAGCAGAATCGGCACAATCAGGATCAACAGCATCACCACCGCCAGCGCGGAAGCTACCGGCCAGTCGCGGTTATTGAAGAACTCCTGCCACAGCACGCGACCGATCATCAGCGTCTCCGGGCCACCCAGCAGTTCTGGAATCACGAACTCGCCGACCACCGGAATGAACACCAGCATGCAGCCGGCAATGATGCCGTTCTTGGCCAGCGGCACGGTGATCTTCCAGAAGTTGTTGAAGTTGCTCGAACCCAGATCCTGCGCGGCTTCCAGCAGGCTGTTGTCGTGCTTGACGAGGTTGGCGTAGAGCGGCAGCACCATGAACGGCAGATAGGCATAGACCACGCCGATGTACACCGCAGTGTTGGTGTTGAGGATCTCGATCGGGTGATCGGTGAGCCCGGTCCACATCAGGAACCCGTTGAGCAACCCGTTGTTGCTGAGGATGCCCATCCACGCATACACGCGGATCAGGATCGCCGTCCAGGTCGGCATCATGATCAACAGCAGCAGGACATTTTGCGTTTCCTTGCCGGTCTTGGTGATCGCGTACGCCATCGGGAAACCGATCACCAGGCACATCAGCGTGCTCAATGCCGCGACCTTCAGCGAGCCGAGGTACGCCGACAGGTACAGCTCGTCTTCGCCGAGCAGGGTGTAGTTGCCGATGTTCAGCAGCAGCTGGAATTTCTGTTCGGCGAAGGTGTGGATCTCCGAGTACGGCGGGATCGACAGCGCGGCTTCCGAGAAGCTGATCTTCATCACCAGAAAGAACGGCAGCATGAAGAACAGGAACAGCCAGATGAACGGAATGCCGATCACCAGTTTTCGTCCGCTGGGCACCAGGCGCAAGAATTGCTGATTGAAAGTTCTCATGAGCGCAGCACCACGCCGCTGTCGTCTTCCCACCAGACGTAGACTTTGTCGTCCCAGGTCGGCCGCGCGCCACGCCGCTCGGCATTGGCCATGAACGACTGGACGATCTTGCCGCCGGGCAGCTCGACGTAGAACACCGAATGGCCGCCGAGGTAGGCGATGTCGTGGACCTTGCCTTCGGACCAGTTGTAGCGGAACTCCGGTTGGGTGGTGCTGACGAGCATTTTTTCCGGGCGAATGGCGTAAGTGATCGACTTGTCCTGCACCGACGTGCTGACGCCGTGACCGACATAGATCTTCTGCTGCAAGTCGGGGCTGTGAATGATCGCGTGGCCTTCGAGATCTTCCACTACGGTGCCGTCGAAGGCGTTCACGTTACCGATGAATTCGCAGACCATGCGGCTGACCGGCGCTTCATAAATGTCGACCGGGCTGCCGATCTGCGCGATCCAGCCCAGGTGCATGATCGCGATGCGCTGGGCCATGGTCATGGCTTCTTCCTGGTCGTGGGTGACCATGACGCAGGTCACGCCGACGCGCTCGATGATCTCCACCAGCTCCAGTTGCATCTGCGAACGCAGCTTTTTATCCAGCGCGCCCATCGGCTCGTCGAGCAGCAACAGTTTCGGCCGTTTGGCCAACGAGCGGGCGAGGGCGACGCGCTGACGCTGGCCGCCGGACAACTGGTGCGGGCGGCGCTTGGCGTATTGGGTCATGTGCACCAGCCGCAGCATTTCTTCGACGCGGGCATCGATTTCGCTGGCCGGCAAACGGTCCTGTTTGAGGCCGAAGGCGATGTTCTGCGCCACGGTCATGTGCGGGAACAGTGCGTAGGACTGGAACATCATGTTGATCGGCCGCTCGTACGGCGGCATGTCGGTGATGTCCACGCCATCGAGCAGAATCCGCCCCTCGGTCGGCCGCTCGAAACCGGCGAGCATGCGCAGCAGCGTCGATTTGCCCGAACCGGAACCGCCCAGCAGCGCGAAGATCTCGCCCTGATGGATCTCCAGGGACACATCGTCCACGGCCACGGTTTCGTCGAACTTCTTGGTGACACGATCGACTTTCACCAACACCTTTTTCGGTTGCTGATGACCTTCGAGTGCCTTGCGGTAAGTGCTGGAGGCGTTTGCCATGTGAAACTCCCAACAGGTGTCGTGTGCCTGGCCAATGTGGCCGGGCTTAAGTGGATTGCGGAGCGGTCCGGAATGCCTGTCAGCTGGCGCAGAACCTGTGGGAGCGAGCCTGCTCGCGAATACGGAGTGTCAGTCGACATCATCGTTTGCTGATACACCGCTTTCGCGAGCAGGCTCGCTCCCACAGGGGATATGCGTTGACCTGAGTGGCCTTTGTCCGTACCGATCCGGCTTGTTCGGCGCCGCCGTCCTGGCTGCCTGGGTCGTACTTGTTGTTATCACGGGTGTCGCTGTTCACGAATGACGGATGTGCGCAGGCACACCCGACGTCCGTGGGGGCAGTAATCGTTATGGATTCTTGGGTTGAGTCAGCGCTGACTGCGCTTCGCCGCCCGTTGCCGGCACGCTGCGCCGAACGCCTGGAAAATCTTCAGGTAGTTCGGGTTGTCCAGCACTTGCCATTCCGGGTGCCATTGCACGCCGAGGGCGAAGGTCGTGCTGTGCTCGACCGAGATCGCCTCGATCAAACCGTCCGGCGCCACGGCTTCAGCACACAGGCCGGGAGCGAGGCGGTCGATGCCTTGGCTGTGAATCGAATTGACCTGAAATTTGTCGGGCAGCCCCAACGCTTCGAACACGCCGCCAGCGATCACGCTGACCGCATGGGCCGGTGCATATTGCACGGCCACATCCGGGCTGTCGGCTTCGCGGTGATCAAGCATGCCGGGCAGCTCATGCACCTTCTGATGCAGGCTGCCGCCGAACGCCACATTCATCTCCTGGAAACCACGGCAGATGCCGAGCACCGGAACGCCCGCCGCGATGGCTGCACGCAATAAAGGAAGGGTGGTGGCGTCACGGGCCGGATCGTGATCCGTGCCGGGCGCACTGGCCGCGCCTTGATAGTGGAAGGGCTCCACGTTCGAGGGAGAGCCGGTGAGCAACAGACCGTCGAGCTGACCGAGCAGGTCATCGATTTCAGTCAGGTTGCCGAGGGAAGGAATGACCACTGGCAACCCTTGAGCGCCAACGCTGACAGCACGTACGTACTTGTCGCCGCTGATGTGATAGGGGTGCAGGCCAATCTGTTTGACGCACGCAGTAACGCCGATCAATGGCTTGAATGCCATTTTTATTCACCTCGAAGTCTGTCGCTTGAACGAGCTTTTCCGGAGCTTAGCTTCGTTGATTTTAATTAACAACTGTCATGTAAAAAATTCTAAACGCGGTTCATCAAATCGTTTAGGTTTACCGGGGTTTACCGGCGGATATGGCACGAGAGTGTTAAGAAAAGCCCGAAAAATAAAGGCTGCAGGGCAGGGTGTTCGCTATTGACTTCACTTTGCCTTTCGGATTGACTGGCTGCGCAACACAGTGGTGAACATAATAATTAACAGCTAAATAGGTGCATCATGTCGGTCCCTCTGCGTACCGTTCAACTCAACGAAGCCAACGCATTCCTTAAGAAATATCCTGAGGTTTTGTACGTCGACCTTCTGATTGCGGATATGAACGGTGTGGTGCGCGGCAAGCGCATCGAACGCACCAGTCTTCATAAGGTGTACGAAAAAGGCATCAACCTGCCGGCGTCGCTCTTTGCGCTGGACATCAACGGCTCGACGGTGGAAAGCACCGGTCTGGGCCTGGATATCGGCGATGCCGATCGCATCTGCTACCCGATCCCCGGCACCCTGAGCATCGAGCCGTGGCAAAAACGCCCGACCGCTCAACTGCTGATGACCATGCACGAGATCGAAGGTCAGCCGTTCTTCGCCGACCCGCGTGAAGTGCTGGCCAACGTTGTGCGCAAATTCGACGACCTCGGCCTGACCATCTGCGCGGCGTTCGAACTCGAGTTCTACCTGATCGACCAGGACAACGTGAATGGCCGTCCGCAATCGCCACGTTCACCGGTATCCGGTAAGCGTCCGGTGTCGACCCAGGTTTACCTGATCGACGATCTCGACGAATACGTCGATTGCCTGCAAGACATCCTTGAAGGCGCGAAAGAGCAGGGCATCCCGGCGGATGCCATCGTCAAGGAAAGCGCCCCGGCGCAGTTCGAAGTCAACCTGCATCACGTCTCCGACCCGATCAAGGCGTGCGATTACGCGGTTCTGCTCAAGCGTCTGGTGAAGAACATCGCCTACGACCACGAGATGGACACGACCTTCATGGCCAAGCCTTATCCGGGCCAGGCCGGCAATGGTTTGCACGTGCACATTTCGATTCTGGACAAAGAAGGCAACAACATCTTCGCCAGCGAGGATCCCGAGCAGAACGCCGCACTGCGTCACGCGATCGGCGGTGTGCTCGAGACCCTGCCGGCGCAAATGGCGTTTCTCTGCCCGAACGTCAACTCGTACCGCCGCTTCGGCGCACAGTTCTATGTGCCGAACTCGCCGAGCTGGGGCATCGACAACCGCACCGTGGCCGTGCGCGTGCCGACAGGTTCAGCGGACGCCGTGCGCATCGAACACCGCGTCGCCGGTGCCGATGCCAACCCGTACCTGCTGATGGCTTCGGTGCTGGCCGGCATTCACCACGGGCTTACCAACCAGATCGAGCCTGGCGCGCCGGTCGAAGGCAACAGCTACGAGCAGAACGAGCAGAGCCTGCCGAACAACCTGCGCGACGCCTTGCGCGAGCTCGACGACAGCGAAGTCATGGCGCGCTACATCGACCCGATGTACATCGACGTGTTCGTTGCGTGCAAGGAAAGCGAGCTGGCCGAGTTCGAGAACTCGATTTCTGACCTTGAGTACAACTGGTATCTGCATACGGTCTGAAGATCAAAAGCCCCTCACCCTAACCCTCTCCCGGAGGGAGAGGGGACTGACCGCGTCGTCTGGAGATATCCGGCGACCTGAACGATCCAGTCGATGATGGATTCGGCAAAGATTTTTCAGGTCGGCGCAGTTACCAGACATCCCCCGATCGGTCCCCTCTCCCTCTGGGAGAGGGCTAGGGTGAGGGCAGCGATTCCCGGCCAGGCAAAGCAACCAGACCAACCCCCAAATTCCCCCTTGTCGAGCTCAAAAACAATGACCACAACCCGCAACGACTGGGAACAACGCTTCCAGTCTCTGTCCATCGAATCCCGCGCCTTCATCAACGGCGAATACCGCCCGGCGATCAGCGGCGACACTTTCGAATGTCTGAGCCCGGTCGACGGCCGCTTTCTTGCCGCCGTCGCCAGCACCGATGAAGCCGACGCCAACCTGGCCGTCGAAGCCGCGCGCCAGTCCTTCAACTCCGGCATCTGGGCGAAAAAAGCCCCGGCCGAGCGCAAGCGCGTGCTGATCCGCTTCGCCGATCTGATCCTGCAGCACCAGGAAGAACTGGCACTGCTGGAAACCCTCGACATGGGCAAGCCGATCAGCGATTCGATGAGCATCGACATCCCGGCGACCGCCAACGCGATCCGCTGGAGCGCCGAGGCCATCGACAAGATTTACGACGAAGTCGCCGCCACCCCGCACGACCAACTTGGCCTCGTCACCCGTGAGCCCTCGGGTGTGGTCGCGGCGATCGTGCCGTGGAATTTCCCGCTGATCATGGCCAGCTGGAAGTTCGCCCCGGCGCTGGCGGCGGGTAACTCGTTCATCCTCAAACCTTCGGAAAAGTCACCGCTGACCGCCATCCGCATCGCGCAACTGGCGCTGGAGGCGGGCATTCCAAAGGGCGTGTTCAACGTGCTGCCGGGCTACGGCCACACCGTCGGCAAGGCACTGGCGTTGCACATGGACGTCGACGTGCTGGCCTTCACCGGCTCCACGGCGATCGCCAAGCAACTGATGATCTACGCGGGCCAAAGCAACATGAAACGCGTCTGGCTTGAGGCCGGCGGCAAAAGCCCGAACGTGGTGTTCGCCGACGCACCGGATCTGCGCGCAGCTGCTCAAGCGGCGGCCAGTGCCATCGCCTTCAACCAGGGCGAAGTCTGCACTGCCGGCTCGCGTCTGCTGGTCGAGCGCTCGATTCGCGAGCAGTTCATCCCGCTGCTGGTGGAAGCGCTGCAAGCGTGGAAACCGGGGCACGCACTGGATCCGGCGACCACCGTCGGCGCCGTGGTCGACCAGCGTCAGCTCGATAACGTGCTGCGCTACATCAGCATCGGCCGCGAGCAGGGCGCCGAGTTGATTGCCGGCGGTCAACGCACCCTCGAAGAAACCGGCGGCCTCTACGTGCAGCCAGCGATTTTCGACGGCGTGACCAATGCGATGACCATCGCCAGGGAAGAAATCTTCGGCCCGGTGCTGTCGCTGATCACCTTCGACACTGCCGAAGAAGCCCTGCAGATCGCCAACGACAGCATCTTCGGCCTCGCCGCCGGGGTGTGGACCAGCCACCTGAGCAAGGCACACACCTTCGCCCGCGGCCTGCGCGCCGGTAGCGTCTGGGTCAACCAGTACGACGGTGGCGACATGACCGCGCCATTCGGTGGCTTCAAGCAATCGGGCAACGGCCGCGACAAATCGCTGCATGCGTTCGACAAGTACACCGAGCTGAAAGCGACCTGGATCAAGCTCTAATTCTTTTACAGCGGCGGTCGCCCCTGGTTGGCGACCCTCGGAGAAATGTATGAAACAGCAACACGTCAACAGCTACTACGCCGCCACCCGCAACGAAGTCATCGACTTTCCGATTCTCGAAGAAGCGCTGGACTGCGACGTCTGCATCATCGGCGCCGGCTATACCGGTCTGTCCTCGGCGCTGTTCCTCAGCGAAGCCGGCTACAAAGTCACCGTGCTGGAAGCGGCGAAAGTCGGCTACGGCGCCAGCGGTCGCAATGGCGGCCAACTGGTCAACTCCTACAGTCGCGACGTCGATGTCATCGAAGAGCGCTACGGCGACAAGACTGCAGAAATCCTCGGCAGCATGATCTTTGAAGGCGCCGACATCATTCGTTCGCGCATCAAGGATTACGACATCAAGTGCGACTATCGCCCGGGCGGCATCTTCGCAGCGATGAACAAGAAACAACTCAATGGCCTGGCAGAGCAGAAGCGCAATTGGGAACGCTACGGCAACCGCAATCTGAAGATGCTTGATGCAGCGGACATTCGTCGCGAAGTCGGCTCCGACGCCTACGTTGGCGGCTTGCTGGACATGCAGGGTGGCCACGTTCATCCATTGAATCTGGCGCTAGGGGAGGCCGCTGCCATCGTGCGTTTGGGCGGCAAGATCTACGAGCAATCGGCGGCGGTGGAAATCGCCTACGGCGAGCCGATCACCGTGCGCACTGCCAAAGGTCTGGTCCGCGCCAAATATTTGCTGATCGCCGGCAACGCTTATCTGCCGCAAGGCCTCGACAATCGCGTCACCGCGAAAAGCATGCCGTGCGGCTCGCAGATCGTCGTCACCGAACCGCTGACCGAGCAGCAGGCGCGCAGCCTGATCACCAATAATTACTGCGTCGAGGACTGCAACTATCTGCTGGATTACTACCGCCTCACCGCTGACAACCGCCTGCTTTACGGTGGTGGTGTGGTCTACGGCGCGCGGGAGCCGGACGATATCGAGCAGCTGATCCGGCCGAAGATCCTCAAGACCTTCCCGCAGCTCAAGGACGTGAAGATCGACTACCGCTGGACCGGCAACTTCCTGCTGACCATGTCGCGCATGCCGCAATTCGGCCGCATCGAAAAGAATGCCTACTACATGCAGGGCTACAGCGGCCACGGCGTCACCTGCTCGCACCTGGCCGGCAAACTGATCTCGGAAATGATCCGCGGCGACGCCGAACGCTTCAACGCCTTCGCCTCGCTGCCGCACATGCCAATGCTCGGCGGCCGCACCTTCTCCGCACCGCTTACCGCTCTGGGCGCGGTCTACTACTCCCTGCGCGACCGCTTCGGCGTCTGACTTACCTCCCGGCGGCGGTCCGAAAGACCTCGCCGGTTTTTCACTTATGCAAAACCACTGATGTCCACTGTGGGAGCGAGCCTGCTCGCGAAGAGGCCATATCAGGCGACATCGATTCGCCAGACACTACGCTTTCGCGAGCAGGCTCGCTCCCACAGTGGCTGTATTGCCAAGGCCAACAGGACTTTTGCCGCACCATCCATCGAACCTGCTGAGCAACACCGGCAAACGTGATTTAATAGCCGCCTTTCACGGTTCCGGGACACGGGAGCAACGTGATCCGCGCGACCTGCGCGTCACCCGCCACCCACCCCCATCGCCCCTTTTACATAAGGCAGTCATGGATACGGGTTCTCGACTCAAACTAGTACGCGAAAGCTACAAACTCTCCCAGCGCGAGCTCGCCCGGCGTAGCGGCGTGACCAACGCGACCATCTCGCTGATCGAACAGAACCGCGTCAGCCCCTCCGTCAGCTCGCTGAAAAAGCTGCTCGAAGGCATACCGATGTCCCTGGCCGACTTCTTCACCTTCGACCAGCCCCCGCGCGAACACCAATACGTATTCCGCGCCAACGAACAACCTGACCTTGGCCGCCACGGCCTGCGCCTGCTGCTCATCGGCGCCTCCGTCCCTAGCCGTCAGATGCGCCTGCTCCGCGAACAATACGCCCCCGGCGCCAGCTCCGGCGAAGAGCCGATCGTGCATGCCGAAGGCGAAGAGTGCGGACTGGTCACGCGCGGCACGGTAGAACTGACCGTGGACGGGCAGGTGAGTGTGTTGAGTGCGGGGGATGGTTATTACTTTCCGACGACGTTGCCGCATAAATTCCGCAATATCGGCGCGGATGAGGCGGAGATTATCAGTGCGAATACGCCGGCGAATTTCTGATCGGATAACGCATATTGTTTGTTGACCCGGCATCTTTTAGGGGGTGTCGGGTTGTTTGTTCCTGCCATTCGTCACCCCTTCCGCATTTTCCCCGCGCACGCGCTTCCAATGCATAACTCACCCCCGCAGAGGAACCGCCGACATGCATAAATCCAGTCTCGCAGCATTCACCTTGGCCACGCTGTTATCCGCCACTTCGCTCTATGCAACAGCCGCCAGCGATACCCCGGCACCCACCGCTAACGACGGCAATAGCCAAACCAATCCGAGTGCGCCGGAAGACATTCATTCCAATGGCGCCACCGTGCCCAAAGGCACGCAGGGCAACACCACCAACAATGACGGCTCTACACCTTCGGGTTCCAAGCCCAGTGGTTCGAAGCAATCGAACGACAGCGGCACGAGCAGCGGTGCAGGTGAAGGTTGAAGCTGTTTGCAGATGCAGCAAGCCCGGCATCAAGCCGGGCTCTCTGTCAGGCAATCCTCGATAACCGAGACTATTTAGCCTTCCAGTTCCCGCCGCTGTTTTCACAATCAATCTTCGCCTGCGCCAAGTGCTCACCGTTGTAGTAATACGTGGTGACTTTGGCGTTGTCGGGCATGTTCAGCGGTTTGGCGCTTTTGTCTTTGCTGGTCGAGTGCGGGTTGGCGAGGGATTCCTGGGTGAGGCGGGCGGTGCAGGTGGCCTGGTAGTGGTCGTCGCAGCGATCGACTTTTTTCTTGGTGGCGTTGAGGGTGTCCTTGGTTTCGTTGCTGCAGGACCAGTTGATGGAGTCCACCGGCATGCCTTCGTATTCGTAACAGCTATGGGTTTCCACGGCGGGCACTGCGGCGCTGGAGGAGCGGGTCTGGACGTCGCAGCCTTCGGCCATGACGCAGGTGGGGATGATGGCGAATGTGGCGATCAGGAGCAGCAGTCGGGTTTTCATCGGCAATTCCTCTCCAATGGCGCCGCGTCTGATCGGTGATTTGGCGCTTGTCTGGTTTCGAGGCGGCGAGGGCGGGCAAGGTTCAATCGGCTTTGCGCTGCGCCATCTTCGCGTACACTGCGCAACAATCAGAAACATAAAGCGCAGGATTCGATTCCCATGGCCCAAACCCTCGAACGCGCTATCGCCATTGCCGCCACGGCCCACACCGGGCAGGTGGACAAGGGCGGGACGCCGTACATTCTGCATCCGCTGAAAGTCATGTTGCGCATGCACACGCTGGAAGAACGCATCGTCGCTGTGCTGCACGATGTGGTCGAGGATTGCGGGGTGAGTCTGGATGATTTGCGCGGGGAAGGTTTCAGCGAAGAGGTGCTGGCGGCGATTGCAGCGGTGACCAAAGTGCCCGGCGAGTCCTACGAGGATTTTGTCGACCGCGCCGCGCAAAACCCGATCGGCCGGGTGGTGAAGCTGGCGGATCTGGACGAGAACAGCGATATCTCGCGGATTGCCTCGCCGAGTTGGGAGGATCTGGAGCGGATCGAGAAATATCGGCGGGCGATTGCACGCTTGCGTATGTAAGACGTATTGGATTCTTGTGGGAGCGAGCCTGCTCGCGAAGGCGATAGACCAGTTATCTATCTGTGACTGGCAGGACGCTTTCGCGAGCAGGCTCGCTCCCACAGGGGAATGGTGGTGCGTCAGATAAATAGCCAGGAAGGCGAACTATGAAATCCATTGTGTGCTTGTTGATTGCGGCCGGTTTCGGCGCGTTGTTGCAGTTTGAAGGCGTGCCTCACGGCTTGCTGTTGGGCTCGATTGTCGTTACTGCGTTGTTTGCCAGCAAAACCGGCATCGCCCCGGCAACTCCTTATGGCTTGGGCTACATCCAGGTTACGCTGGGCATCGCCACCGGGCTGATGTTCGAAGCATGGGACAGCGAAACGGCGACGACGATGTTGCCCAGCCTTGTCGTATTGCTGATCTGCCTGACCGTACAAATTGCACTCGCCGGATGGTGGCTGACACGCGGCGCCGGCTGGAATCGCACCGATGCACTGCTGGCGTTGTATCCCGGCGCGTTGGCCGCAGTGTTCGATTTGCTTGAGTCGGAAAAGGCTTCGAGCAAAGTCATCATCGTGCATCTCATGCGACTGCTGTTGATCACCGTGCTGGTGAGTTTGCTCATTCCCGGGCAAGCAGCGGTGGCTGAAGTGGTCAGCGATCCGTTGACCACAGGCATGGCGCTGACCGCGTTCTCTGTCATCGCGCTGAGCGTATTGCTCGGCCGCCTGCTGTTGCTGATCGGCGTCCCGGCGCCGTTCATGCTCACTGCGATCATCATCACTGCTGTGTTTGTGAAGTCGGGATGGCTGCACGGCTTTCACATGCCGGATTGGAGTTTGAACCTGGCCGCACTGATTCTTGGCGTGCGTATCGGCTCACGGTTTCAGGGGCTCGGCATCGCAGAACTGGCGCGTCATGGGCGCACCGCTCTGGTTTCGGTCGGCTTGATGATCGTCGTCGCAGCGGCGTTTGCCGAGATAGCTGCGCGCTGGCTGGGCAGTGATCCGCTGGCGCTGTGGCTGGCGTACATGCCGGGCGCGATCGAGACGATTGCGATTGTCGCATTTGGCGGCGGGCTGAATGTGGTGTTTATCCTGACGCATCACTTGAGCCGGATGGTGCTGCTGCATTTTGCCCCGGCGTTGTTGGTGCAGGTCAGGCGTGGCCCAAGGCAATCGCGAACGACACGACGATCATGCAGGCGAAGGCGAAATTGAGATTCATGGGCTGTTCATCCTGACCTTTTGAGAGTGGGGCCATTGTGAACAGGCGCAGCGCAAAGAAAAAATTCGCCGTGTTGATTCCAATGATCGAAAGCATTGATAGCCGTTGCGTTTGTATTTGCCTGAGACTTTCGCTAGTGTCGCTGAAACCTGCAACTACAAGCACAAACAGGCACAACCATGCACGACCATTCCATCGCTGAACTTCCGTCCCTGCGTCGGCAAAAAATCCTTTTGCTTCTCGAACGTGACGGCAAGGTCATGGCTTCCGAGCTGAGCCAGCATTTCGCAGTGTCCGAAGACACTATCCGCCGCGACCTTGCCGAACTGGACAGCGCCGGGCTGGTGCAGCGCGTGCATGGCGGGGCGTTGCCGCGACCGAAGGACTCAGGCAAGGATTACTTCACCCGTCTGGATGAGACCGACGAGGTCAAGGTGCGCCTGGCGCAACTGGCGGCGCAGCACATCGAGGATGGGCAGATTGTGCTGTTCGATTCCGGCTCGACCACCTTGCAGGTGGCGCGCGCGTTACCGTCCCATATCCGCATCACCGCCGTGACCGCTTCCCCACTGACGGCGATTGCCTTGTCCGAATACAAGTGCGTGAAAGTGATTCTGGCGGGCGGTGAATTGAATCCGCATTCGATGTCGGCCAGTGGTCAGGAAGCGCTGCGACTGCTGGCGGGGATCAAGGCGGATCTGGCAATTACCGGGGTGTGTGCGATTCATCCCGAGGTCGGGATCACCTCGCTGCATTTCGATGAAGTGCCGATCAAACAGGCGATGCTAGACAGTGCAGCGCGGGTGATTGCAGTGACTACGGCAGACAAGCTGGGTGCGGTGGAGCCGTTTGTGGTCGCGCCGTGCACGCGCCTGCATAGGTTGATTACCGAGCGGCATCCCGGGTCGGGGAATGTCGAGGATTATCGGCGGTTGGGGATTGTGGTGGAGCAGTTGCCGGATTGAATTTTGTGTGGGGTTTGAGGGCCTCTTCGCGAGCAGGCTCGCTCCCACAGGGTGTTGTGTCGTGCACAAATCCAATGTGGGAGCGAGCCTGCTCGCGATAGGGCCAGTGAATTCAGCGCAACCGCTCAAGCATCTGGTAATACCACATCCCCGCCGCCAGCAACGGATTGCCCAGCAGGTCGCCCATTGGCACGCGGATGTGCTGGCACGCGGCGAAGGTGTCGAATTGCTCCATTTGCCCGGTGATCGCGCGGCTCATGATCTCGCCCATGATGTGCGTGGTGGCGATGCCATGTCCCGAGTAGCCCTGGCAATACCAGACGTTGTCCGAGAGCTTGCCCAGTTGCGGGATGCGGTTGATGACGATGCCCATCGCGCAGCTCCACTGGTAATCGATCGGCACGCCTTTTAGCGCCGGGAACGTGCGTTCGATACACGGGCGCAGTTCCGCAGCGATGTCGCGCGAATCCTTGCCGCTGTAGTTGGCGCCGCCGCCGAACAGCAAACGGCCGTCGGCGGTGAGCCGGTAGTAATCGAGGACGAAGCGGCAGTCGTACACGGCGAGGTCTTCGGGGTTGATCTGTTGCGCCAGATCACCGAGCGGCGCGGTGGTAACGATACCGCCCATGGCCGGGAAAATCTTGCCCTTGAGCTGGCCCGGTTCGAGCTTGTGATAGACGTCACCGGCGAGCATCACCTGACTGGCGTCGATCTGGCCGTGAGCGGTGCGCACGCCAGGTGTGTCGCCGTGGATGATCTCCAGCACTTCACTGTTTTCGAAGATCAGCGCGCCCAGGCTTTCGGCTGCGCGTGCTTCGCCAATGCACAGGTTGAGTGGGTGCAGGTGCATGTTGCGGGTGTTCTTGATTGCGCCGTGGTAAAGCTCGCTTTGCAGCAGGTCGCGAACCTGGCTGCGGTCGAGCAGGCTCACTTCATCGCCTAATCCGCGACGCACGGCTTCGTCGTAGTCCTTGCGCAGATCGACCATGTGGCTCGGCTTGTACGCCGCGTGCAAGTGGCCGTGTTTGAGGTCGCACTGGATCGCATATTTCTCGACGCGCTCGCGGATGATTTCATGCCCGCGCCAGCGCAGATGCCAGATGAAATCGTCCACGTCATCGCCTAGTTTTGCACGCATCTGTTTGCGCATCGCGCCGTCGCCGGAAAGGCTGCCGGTGACTTGCCCGCCATTGCGCCCGGTGGCGCCCCAGCCGATCTTGTGGCTTTCGACGATGGCGACTTTCAGGCCTTTTTCCGCCAGTTCAACGGCAGTGGCGACGCCAGTGAAACCGCCGCCGATGATCACCACATCGACCTTGTGCCGACCTTGCAGGGTCGGGTAGTCGGTGTCGTGGTTGAGGGTGGCGGTGTAGTAGGAATTGCAGCGAATGGTCATGTCAGGGTCCACAAAAATTCTAGTTCGAAGTGCATTCCCTGTGGGAGCGAGCCTGCTCGCGAAAGCGGTGTGTCAGTCACCCAAAATGTTGAATGTGACGACGCCTTCGCGAGCAGGCTCGCTCCCACAGGTTCGGTGTTGGATCTTTAAGCTTCGGTCAGGTACCACCGCCAATCCTGCTCACCCACTTCAGCCATGAACTGCCGATACTCGGCACGCTTCACCGCCAGATACACCCCAAGGAATTCCTGCCCCAATGCCTCCCGTGCCCACGTGGAATTTTCCAGCGCCTGTAACGACGTCAGCCAATCGGTCGGCAGCAGTTCTTTCGCCTGGGCATAACCATTGCCCTCGACCGGTGCCCCCGGATCCAGCTCTTCACGGATGCCGCGATGAATGCCGGCGAGGATCGCTGCCGCTGCCAGATAAGGGTTGGCATCGGCGCCGCAGATGCGGTGTTCGATGTGTCGTGTCGGCGCCGGCCCGCCGGGTACGCGCAGGCTGACGGTGCGGTTGTCGACGCCCCAGGTCGGCGCCAGTGGCGCGTAGCTGTTGGCCTGGAAACGCCGGTAAGAGTTGGCGTTGGGGCAGAACAGCAGCAGCGAATCGAGCAGGGAGGCGAGCATGCCGCCAATCGCCGTGCGCAACAGTGGCGTGCCGGCCGGGTCTTCAGAGGCGAACAGATTACGCCCCTCGGCATCGGCGAGGCTGACGTGCATGTGCATGCCGGTGCCGGCCAGATCATCGAACGGCTTGGCCATGAACGTCGCCTGCATGCCGTGCTTGTGCGCTACGCCTTTGACCAGACGTTTGTAGCGTACCGCCTGATCCATCGCCTCCAGTGCGTCGCCATGTTCGAGGGTGATTTCCACTTGCCCCGGGGCGTATTCGGAGATCGCCGTGCGCGCCGGAATACCGTGCAGTTTGCACGCGCTGTAAAGGTCGGCGAGGAACGGCTCGATCTGTTCCAGCTCGCGCAAACCGTAGACTTGCGTGTGTCGCGGTCGCCCGCCGTCAGCGTCCAGCGCCGGTTGTGGGCGGCCGTTGTGGTCGCGTTTGGCATCGAGCAGATAGAACTCCAGCTCGCAGGCCATTATCGGGTGGAAACCCTCGGCCTTGAGTCCGTCGATCACCTTGATCAGCAGGTGCCGAGGGTCAGCGATGCTCGCCGGCAGGCCCTCGGTCGGGTGCATGCTGACCTGCACGGCGGCGGTCGGAATCTGTCGCCACGGCAGGCGCACCAGACTGCCTTGCAGCGGATAGGCGCGGCAGTCGATGTCGCCCACATCCCAGACCAGTCCGGAGTTCTCGACGTCCTCGCCTTGTACGGTCAGGCCAAGGATGGTGCTCGGCAGCGGTCGACCGCTTTCGTATACGGCGAGCAGTTCTTCACGGTGCAACAGCTTGCCGCGCGCCACCCCGTTGGCGTCGAGGATGAACAGTTCGATCATGTCGATATCGGGGTTCTGTTCGAGGAACAGGCGTGCGTCTTCAATGGCTGCGAATTTCATGGCAAATCACTCACGGTGGCGCCGCACAGGCGCGCAGATTCGGCCGGACACGACGCGACAAAAAGGCGTAAGTGTCCCGGCAGGGATATCAGGAAAATCGGGAAATTGACTGTCGCGGTTTCAGCTCACGCGATCAGGCAGGAATGGCGATATCCGGCGGGCGTGCGGAGTGACGCAGCTTGGAGCGGCGCAGGGCCATGGGCAGATTGACGATGCGGTTCATACGCGGCCCCTGTTGCAGTGGGCGCGTACAGCAGAGACGTGCAACCTTTGGGGTTGTTGTGGTGACGTACTCATAACGCGTGTTTCCGTTGGCGGAAAGCGTCGGCGGCAGGGCAGGCCCGGCGACCGGTGTGCCCGGATAGTAAGGGGGAATTCGCGCGCGTGTAAACGGAAGATTCGTCGGTGGCGCTTTCCACCGTTTGGGCTAATTGACCGAGTTGCCTTTTTCGCGAGCAGGCTCGCTCCCACAGGAGAATGCATTTCAACTGTGGGAGCGAGCCTGCTCGCGAATGGCCGCACCTCGGTCCCGAGAGGACGCGCCGGGCCATCTCGTTGTTTGCCGCTGAGCCATTCAGCGCAGCACGTAGTCGTCCGGCTCCGGCGCGGGGGGCAATGGCGAGACGCCCAGTTCGTACAGCACATCGCGCTCCAGGGTGCGCACCAGTGCATCGGTCGGCAGATCGTTTTCATCGCGCCCGAACGGATCTTCGAGTTCATCGGCAATCGCGTCAAAGCCGAAAAAGGTGTAGCTGACAATTGCCGTGAACAGCGGCGTCAACCAACCCAGCGATTGCGCCATGGCGAACGGCAGCAGCAGGCAGAACAGATAGATGGTGCGGTGCAGCAGCAGGGTGTAAGGGAAGGGCAGTGGCGTGTTCTTGATCCGGTCGCACACCGCCTGGGCCTGGCTCAGGCAGGTCAGGTGATTGGCCAGCAACTGATAACGCCATGGCGACAGCACACCGGCCGTTTCCAGCGCTGAGCACTGGCGCCCGAGCTGATGAAGGATCTGTCCGCAGTGATCCGGCGCAGCCCCATCGATCGGTGGGCTGACCCAGTCGGTGCTGGCCTGCTCCTCGCTGTCTCCACGCAGCCGTGCATTCAACGCGTGGGCGAAACCGCACAGGTTGCGCAACAGTTGTCCACGCAGGCGGGTGTCATCGAGGCCTTGGGTTTCGCGCATCACCGCGCGCACCCGCAACAGCACCTCGCCCCAGGCCTTGCGCCCCTCGTACCAACGGTCGTAACAGGCGTTATTGCGGAAGCTCAGGAAAATCGACAGCGACAGGCCGAGCAGGGTGAACGGCGTCGAATTGATCTGGGCGAAGTAGCTCGGCACCAGAAGTTCGATCAGCACAATCGCCGCCGCCAGCAGTGTCAGCATCAAGGTGCGCACGGCGATGCGTTTGGCGATCGAGCCTCTAAGGGTGAACAGCACGGCGAACTGATTGGGTCTCGGTCTGACGATCATCTCGCGGTCCCGGTTGCGCGGCGAATCAGCCGCCGGTCATGTTCATGAAACGCACCACTTGCACGTCGTCGTTGACTTCGAAATTGTGTCGATACGGCTTGAGTTTCATCGCCTCGATGATCGCGTTTTCCAGGCGTTCCGGGTGGCCGGGATGGGCGCGCAACACCGCTTTGAGGTCCATCGAATGCTCGTTGCCCAGGCACAGCAGCAAGCGACCTTCTACGGTCAGGCGCACGCGATTGCAGGTGCCGCAGAAGTTGTGGCTGTGCGGCGAAATTAAGCCCAGACGAATGTTTGGTGCTTCCGCCACGCGCCAGTAGCGCGACGGCCCTTGCGTCGATTCGGTCGAGTCGATCAGGGTGAAGCGTTCGGCAATGCGTTCGCGCACTTGCGCGCTGGAGTAGAAGGATTCGGCGCGGCTGTGTTCGGCGATCGCGCCCAGCGGCATCTCTTCGATGAAGGAAATATCCAGATCACGCTCGATGGCGAAACTGACCAGATCGTTGATCTCGTGATCGTTGCGGCCCTGCATCACCACGCAATTGAGTTTGGTACGGGTGAAACCGGCGGCACGTGCGGCATCGATGCCGTCGATGACCTGCGCCAGATCGCCGGTACGGGTCAGCTCTTTGAAGCGCTGCGGATCGAGGCTGTCGAGGCTGATGTTGAGACGCTTGACCCCGGCGTCGAACAGCGGCCTGGCCAGTCGGCCCAATTGCGAGCCGTTGGTGGTCAGGCACAGCTCGCGCAGGCCGGGCAGGGCGGCGATCTGTTCGCAGAGTTGCACAACGCCGGGGCGGATCAGCGGCTCGCCACCCGTGAGGCGGATCTTGCGCGTGCCGAGGGCGACGAAGCTTTGCGCCACCTGGAACAGCTCTTCGAGGGTGAGGATCTGCTGGCGCGGCAGGAACTGCATGTCCTCGGCCATGCAATAGACGCAGCGAAAATCGCAGCGGTCGGTCACCGACAGGCGCAGATAATCCACGCGGCGGTTGTGACCATCGATCAATTCACGCTGTGTCATGGGCTCGCCTCGTGGATGTGGAACGCCGTCAGCGGGCGCAGATCGCGCAGGGTAGGCTGCGCTCGCCACGCCGTCCAATCACTCTGGCTGACCGAGTGATTGACGGCGTCGATGATGCCTTACGGTGCGCCAAACATTGCCGTCCAGTAAATGCCGGCGTTGCTTTTCGGATCGGTCGCGTAAGCGGCGCCCAGTTCCTGATATTGCGGATTCATCAGATTGGCGCAATGGCCTGGGCTGGCGAGCCAGCCGTCAACGACCTTGCCGACGGTGTCTTGCCCGGCGGCGATGTTTTCACCGACCAGTTGTCCGCTGTAACCGGACAGTTCGGCGCGGTCGCCCGGCGTGCGGCCGTCGCGGTCCTTGTGGTCGAGGTAATTGTTGTTGGCCATGTCGCGGCTGTGGTCCTGAGCGACCGTGCCCAGCGTGGCGTTCCACGCCAGCGGTGCTGCCGCCGCGAAGGACTGGCCGCCGCACTGGCGCGCCTGGCTGCGCGCGGTATTGAGTTGCGCCAGCAGCTTTTGCCCTTCGCTTTGTGCATCGCCGAGTTTCGCCGTCAGCAACGGCCGCGCGAGGACGATGCGCCAGTCGCGGTCAACGCGGTTGACACCGATATCGACAAACTGCGGATCGAGCACCACCTGACAGAAGCTTTCCTGAATCGCCTTCATTGCTGACGCCGCATCGCGGGGGCCGTTGAGGGTGATCGCCTGCACGTTGACCATCGGGTAGTGGGCGCTGGTCATGGCCTGCTGCAGATCAACCGCGCCGCTGGCCGGCAGGCGCAGCCGTGGATCGGCCGACAGCGGTGGCAACTCGTTTGACGCCTGCGTGCCGCAACGCTGGGGCTGGCTGCGATAGCTGTTGATCGACTCGATCAATTGCAGTTCATCGGCGGCCAGCGCCGAGGTGGCGAACACCACGCCCAGCGACAATGCGGCATAACGCAAAACGGACGGCATGAAGCGCATGGAAATCTCCCTTGAGCTGAATGCGCCCATGATGCGCGAAAGGCCCCCGGTGAGTGAATGTGTTTTTCTTTGCGGCGGATTTTTTCTGCGCTGGTGTGCCCGCGCATTTGCTCGCTACACTCTGCGAAGACCCCGCAAACCGGGCGTCTCACCGACGTAACATCTTGCCCCGGGCGGGCGCTGACGGAAGAATCGACATGGGATCGAAAGGCTTGGCGGGCGGTTTGTTGTGGATCTTTTTGACCGGCGCAGCATGGGCCGGGGCGCAGGCGCCGATCGAGGCCAAGGCCGAACAGAAAGCCGAGGTGCTTGAAGAGAAAGCGGCGGATAAAGTCAGCGCTGCTCCGGCGCCGAAATCCGAGGCGATCACCCCGACCGAAGCGCAGGCGGTGGACCCGGCCGGCGCCGCGCCGCTGGACGATCCGCTGACCTGTCTGGCGCGCAGTATTTACTGGGAAGCCAAGGGCAAGGACACCCCGGAAATGGAAGCCGTCGCCAGCGTGGTGATGAATCGCCTCGGCCATGACGGCTTTCCCGACACGGTATGCGCGGTGGTCAAGCAAGGTTCGGAAAGCGGCAACTGCCAGTTTTCCTGGTGGTGCGATGGCAGGCCCGATCAGGTCAAGGAAGACGCCGAATACGCGTTGGCCAAGGAAATTGCCGGCAAGGCGTTGAACCGTCAGCTCAAGGACCGCACGCGCGGTGCCCTGTATTTTCACGATCGCGGCGTGCACCCGAGTTGGGCCAAGGCCTATCGCAACACGGCGCAGACCGGCAGGTTCCTGTTCTACAAACCCGCCGGAGGCGACGCGCGTTAACTGGCGTGGGTGTTGAGAATGCTCGCCACCTGCTGCGGCTGGCAGTTCAGGTACGGTGACTTCTGCAGCCAGCGTTGATCCGGATACCAGGAAAACATGAACTGGCCGTTCTTCAGGCGATCGATCACCTGTTTGGCAATCTGCGGCCGCACGGCGGGGCAACCCTGACTGCGGCCGATTCGCCCCTGACGCTTGCTCCACAGCGGGTTCACGTAACTGGCGGCATGAATCACGATCGCGCGATCGCGGGCCAGATCATTGAAACCGGGTTCCAGACCATCCATGCGCAGCGAGTAGCCGTGGGTGCCTTCGTAGCTTTCCTGGGTGCGGAACAGCCCGAGGCTGGACTGGTAACTGCCTTCGCGGTTGGAAAACTGCGTGGCGAAGTTTTCCCCGGAGTTCGAACCGTGGGCAACCAGATCGCGCAGCACCAGCTTCTTTTTGCTCAGGTCGAAGATCCACAGGCGGCGTTCGGTGGACGGTTGCGAATAATCGATGATCGCCAGATGTCGCGAGGGTTTCGCGCCGTTGTTGACCGCGCATTGCATGGCGTTCAATGCACCTTTGAGCGCTTGGGGATTGAGTTCCGGCGCGGCGTGGGCGAGGCTGTTGTAGAGAACCGGCGATGGCTTGCCGGCGGCAAATACTGGGCTGGTCACGGCGACAAGGGTCGCGGTGCTCAACAGAAGTCGGCGCAAAAACGTCAACATTTTATAAAGTGTCCTCAACTTGCTACATAAACGGCACTTTGGCTCCTGACTCCCAGTCAATACCCGCAGGCTCGCGGTTCGAGCCTGACTGTTCAGCGCACCTGATGTAAGGTTGACCGTCATCTGGACGGCCATGGATTGGAGTAAAGCAGTTGTTCAAAAAGTACGCATGCTACTTGAGCATTTGTTTGCTCGCTGCGCCGTTTGTCGCTTGCGCCGATGAGCCGCTGCCCCCGCTCGAAACCCTGCCGACGCCTGAAACGCAATTGCCGGTCGAGCCGCGCAGCCCGTTGCAGGCGGTTTTGATCAGCCTGGCGCAGTCGTGCCCGGCGATCGCTCCGCGGCTCAATGGCCCGGCGTTGAGCCAGTTGCAGGCGTTTTATGAACAGCAGGACTGGATGCCGGTGTGGGCGAGTGAGTCCGCACGCTTGCCGGCATTGCGCGCGCAATTGCAGCTGTTGGCCGATGATGGGTTGAATCCGAATCGCTACGCCGTGGCCACTACGCCGCCGCAGGACGGCGAGTTGTGCGCCGACATCGACATCAGCCGCAACTACTTGCAGGCCTTGCAGGATCTGCATTACGGCCGTCTGTTGCAGTCGCATTTCGAACCGCTGTGGCGTGTCGACGGCCCGCCGACCGATCGTCAGGCGCAATTGCTCAGCATTGCCGTGCCGGGCATGAACGATATTGCTGCGGCGTTCGACCTGGCGCGTCCGCATCTGCCGCAATATCAAAGCCTGCGTCAGCTGTATGCCGCGCAACGCTTGCAAGCCTTGCCGCAATGGCAGCCGGTGGGCAACGGCCCGTTGCTGCGTCCGGCGATGGAAGACCCGCGCGTGCCGGAACTGGCCCGTCGTCTGTACAACGAAGGTTATCTGGCACATGCGCTGGTCACGCCGGATAACGCCTACGATGACGTGCTGGTGGAGGCAGTGAAACACTTTCAGGCCAGCCATTCGTTGCAGGCTGACGGCGTGGTCGGGCCGGGCACCATTGCCGAGCTGAACATCAGCCCGCTGACCCGCCGCGATCAGTTGCGGGTCAATCTCGAACGTTTCCGCTGGATGGCCCAGGACATGGAACCCAGTGGTCTGGTGGTCAATGTCGCGGCCGCTGAGCTGACGCTGTATCAGGGCGGTCAGCCGGTATGGCAGACCCGCACTCAGGTCGGCCGCGCCGAACGCCAGACCCCACTGCTCAAATCCCGCGTCACCCGGCTGACGCTGAACCCGACCTGGACCGTTCCGCCGACTATCTGGAAGGAAGACAAGCTGCCGGAAATCCGCAAGGACCAGACCTTCCTCAGCCGCCAGAACCTGCAAGTGCTCGACGCCAACGGCCAGCCTCTGGCAGCGGCCGATATCGACTGGGACAACCCGGGCAACATCCTCCTGCGTCAGGACGCCGGCCCGCGCAATCCGCTGGGGCAAATGGTCATCCGTTTCCCCAACCCGTTCTCGGTCTACCTGCACGACACGCCGAGCAAGGCGCTGTTCGACAAAGGCCCACGGGCGTTCAGTTCCGGTTGTGTGCGCGTCGAGCACCCGCTGCAACTGCGCGATCTGCTGCTGTCCCCGGCGGAAAAAGCTCGCACCGAGACTTTGCTGGCAACCGGCACCACCCATGAATTTCGCCTGTCGGCGCCGGTGCCGATCCTGATGACCTACTGGACGGCGCAGGTCGACAGCAGTGGCCAGGTGCGTTATGCGCCGGATATCTACAGCCACGACAGCGCATTGCTGGCGGGGCTGGATCGGGCGCATTGAGTCCGGCACCAGCACGGCAGTCAAAGATCTGAGTTCGATGAGTGATTTCAGGTCGACGAATCCCGTACAAACACCTCGGTCAGTCCCCTCTCCCTCGGGAGAGGGCTAGGGTGAGGGGCCGATTTCAAGCCGAACCCATTACTCAAAATCTCACCGCCTCAGCTCCTCCACCAACCACGGCAAAAGCTCCTCACACGAGCCTTCAATCTTCAAATCCAGCAGATCATCCGCCCGGGTCTTGCCCAGATTGATCGCCATCAACGGCTTGCCACGCTCGGCAATCACCCGACACAAGCGAAACGCCGAATACGCCATCAACGACGATCCCACCACCAGCAACCCCGCCGCATTCTCGGCGGCGGCCAGCGCGCGTGCCGCTGTCGTCGGCGCCACGTTCTCGCCGAAGAACACCACATCCGGTTTCATCCGCTCACCCGCGCAATGCGGGCACCGGGGCACTTGAAACCGCGCTTCAAACGACGGATCCAGCAAGGTATCGCCATCCGGCGCCTGCACCGCATCAACACCACTCAGGTAGGGATTGTGTGCCTCCATCTGCTGCTGGATCGCATCGCGCTCGCTGCGTTGCCCGCAATCCAGGCAAAGCACCCGATGCAGACTGCCATGCAGCTCGATCACATCCTGGGTGCCGGCCTGATCGTGCAAGGTATCGACATTCTGCGTGATCAAATCGCTGATCCGGCCGCGCTGCTGCAACGTCGCCAGCGCCTCATGCGCCGCGTTCGGTCGGGCCTGACGGACGCGCGGCCAGCCGAGCATGGCCCGCGCCCAGTAGCGCCGGCGTGATTCCGGGGCGGCAAGAAATTCCTGATACATCATCGGCTGCCGCCCGCGACGCACGCCGTCACTGTCGCGATAGTCCGGAATGCCCGACGGCGTGCTGATGCCGGCGCCGGTCAATATCAGGAATTTATCGTCGGCCATGGCCTGCAACAGCGTATCGAGATGTTCGCGGATCGGGCTATCGAGCATGCTCAGCACTCCAGAATGGGCAGTGCCCGCAGGTTAGCATGCGATCCGCTCGGGTTACTTGCGCGCCTCCAGTATCAGGTTGAAAGGCGTCTGCGTGGCGCGACGGAACTGCTTGAACCCGGCCTCGACAAAGACTTTGCGCAGGCGCATTTCCCCGGCCTGCGCACCGAGCCCCAGGCCGACTTCCTGGGACAGCGAATTGGGCGTGCAGATAAACGTCGAGGCGGCGTAGAACAGGCGCCCGACCGCGTTGAGATTGTCGTCCAGTTTGTCGTTGGCGAACGGTTCTACCAGCAATACCGTGCCATCGTCTTTCAGCGACTCATAAGCGTGGCGAGCGGCGCCGACCGGGTCGCCCATGTCGTGCAGGCAGTCGAAAAAGCAGATCAGGTCGTAGTCGCCGCCAGGATAGTTTTTCGCCGTGCCCTCAAAAAATCTGGCGCGATTGCCCACGCCGCCTTCTTCGGCCCGTTGCGTGGCCACGGTGACTGACGGCGCGTGGAAGTCGAAGCCGACAAACTGCGATTTGGGGAACGCCTGGGCCATGATCACCGTTGAGGCGCCGTGACCGCAGCCGATGTCGGCAACCTTGGCACCGTGTTCCAGCTTGGCCACCACACCGTCCAAGGCCGGAAGCCATTCGGCAATCAGGTGACCTTTGTAGCCGGGGCGGAAGAAGCGTTCAGTGCCGCTGAACATGCACGGATGGTGATCGCCCCAAGACAAGGCGCCATTGCCGCGCATGGCCTTGACCAGTTTGTCCTTGTCATGGAAAAACGACGCCACCACGCCGAGACCGCCAGCGACGTACACCGGCGAATCCTCCACGGCCAGCGCCAGTGCCTGTTCTTCAGGCAAGCGAAATTGACCGTCAAGGTGTTCCATATAGCCCGATGCGGCATGGGCGCTGAGCCATTCACGCACCAGGCGCGGATTGCAGGTGGTTTTTGCTGCGAGGGCTTCGGGGCTGATCGGTTGGCTGTCGGCCATTGCCCGGTACAGACCGAGTTCTTCGCCGACGATGACATTGGCCAGCATCGCCGCGCCGCCCATGTCGTTGACCAGTTTGCCCATGAATTCGTTGAGCTTCGCCTCATTCATCACGTGTGCTCCTGAAACAGGATCACCGTCCGGCGGCGTTGAATGTCGAGGCAGGCGCCACCGGGCGGTGGTCACGGATTGGGGCAGGGCACAGCAGACGTCCTGCGGCCCCCTCGACTGGGTAATGAATGAGTCTAGTCGGTGTTTTTCTCAGCGTGGCAGCGGCAACTTCAGTTCAGCGCACAACCCGCCACCTTCACGATTGCTCAACAGCAGCGAGCCACCGAGCGCCAACGCCAATTGCTGGGCGATCGCCAATCCGAGCCCGGTGCCGCCGGTGTCACGATTGCGCGAGTTTTCCACGCGATAGAACGGTTCCAGCACCTGCGCCAACTCGGCCTCGGCGATGCCCGGGCCGCGATCGAGGACTTTCACCGACAGGCAGTTGCCCTGCGCTTCGACCTGCAATTGCGCGGCGCCGGCGAATTTCAGGGCGTTGTCGGTCAGGTTCACCAGGACCCGGCGCAGGGCCTGCGGGCGGGTTTCGATTACCGCCTTGCTCTTGCCGCCGAGCTGCACGTCCTTGCCCATGTCCTGATAGTCGAAGACCAGGCTGTCGAGGAACGAGTCGAGATCAGTACGCCGGCTCTCTTCGGTGGCGCCGTGAACGCTGCGGGCGTAGGCCACGCCTTCGCGCACCAGATGCTCGATTTCGCCGAGATCGCTGCTCAGTTTGTCTTTTTCGACCGAGTCGTCCATGAACTCTGCGCGCAATTTCATCCGGGTGATCGGCGTTTGCAGGTCGTGGGAAATCGCCGCGAGCAGTTGCATGCGTTCTTTCAGGTAGGCGGCGATGCGCGTTTGCATGGCGTTGAACGCCCGCGCGGCGTGGACCACTTCGGTCGGCCCTTGCTCGTCGAGTTTGATCGGATGGGCGTTGGGGTCGAGGGTTTCCACCGCATTGGCGAGGCGGGTGAGGGGGCGAATGGCGATGCGCACGGCGAGCCATGTGCAGAGGATCAGCAATGCCAGTTGGCCGAGCAGCACCACCGGCAACCATGGTGACAACGGCACCATCGCCGGACGGATATCGATGGTCACCGGGCTGCCGTCGCTCAGGCGCAGGTGGCCCTGGAAGTGTTGTCTCGGACCGCCGGGAACTTCGGTAAACACGATTGGATAAGTGTCGCCGATGGCCGCCGTAATTGAGGCAATCGCGACGGACTTTTCAGCCGAGGTCACCGGCATGCCCGGTTCGCCCTCGTTGAGCAGGTAGCCGTAATTGCGCCGGGCCAGTCGCGGCAGCCAGGCCTCGCGCTCGGCGGCGGGCAGGCGATCGAGGATCGCCATCGAAGTCGAGACGTCGGTTTCGAGGTTGCCGAGCATGGTGCTTTTCGCGCTCTGGTAACGCTCGTAATACTGCGCGCCGAACGACAGGCCCTGCGCCAGAATCAGTCCGATCAGGAAAATCAGCGACAGGCGCGAGGCGAGAGTGCGCGGCCATTGCAGCTTGAGTTTCATGCCGAAGCCCCAAGCAGTTCGACCGGCAGCGAGAACACATAACCTTCACTGCGCACGGTCTTGATATAGGCCGGCTCGCGGGCATCGTCCAGCAGGCGTTGACGCAGGCGACTGACCAGCAGATCAATGGAACGGTCGAACAGATCGGCCTCGCGGCCCTGGGTAAGATTGAGCAGTTGATCGCGGCTGAGCACCCGTTGCGGGTGGTCGAGGAACACCCGCAGCAAGCGGTATTCGGCACCGCTGAGGGCAACCATGGTGCCGTCGCTGTCGAGCAGGTGCCGGGCCGAGGTGTCCAGCTGCCAACGACCGAAGGCCAGCAGGCGTCCGGCTTCGGTGACCACCAGGTTCGGCGGCAACATGCGCGTGCGGCGCAACACGGCGTTGATCCGCGCCAGCAGTTCGCGGGCGGCGAAGGGTTTGCTCAGGTAATCGTCCGCGCCCATTTCCAGACCGATGATGCGGTCGGTCTCATCGTTGCGCGCGGTGAGCATCAGCACCGGCGTGGCCTTGTGTTTGCCTACACGCAATTCGCGGCACAGCTGCAGGCCATCGTCGCCGGGCATCATGATGTCGAGCACGATCAGGTCGACAGTGTTGGCATCAAGGAAGCTGCGCATCTGCCGGCCATCAGCGACCACTGTCGTGCGCAGGCCGTTCTTCTTCAGGTAGTTGCCTACCAGTTCACGGATCTCGCGGTCGTCGTCGACGATGAGAATGTGATCGACATGTTCCATCGGTTCAAGCCTCTGTCAAAGGGGGAATGCCGTGCAGTCTATAGCGCCGTAGACCGCACGCCTGCCTGCCTTTGTATTGCAGTGTATCTGCCGCAGCGGCGGATACACACCGACGCAAAATCACGATTTTTTCGGGGTTTTGTATCGCTGTGTATCTACACGCTGCAGGGATACACAACGAGTGATTCTCGTCCTTTCCTGACACAGACGCGATACCTCGAAGGCCTCAAATAGGCTCCATCGAGGCACACACAGACTGCCTCGGCTCAAACCCACTGAAGCCTTGAGGACTACACCATGAACAACAAATCCGTATTCGCCGCCTGCCTGTTCGCCGCTCTGAACATCTGCACCCTGTCGGCCCACGCCGAAGCTGACGTCAGCCGGCAAACCTACACCTACGGCACCCATCTGGATATCCAGAAAGTGCTGTCGATGACCGAAGACACCTCGGTGACCTGCGGCATCACCGAGGCGCGCATGACCTACCTCGATTCCGCCGGCAAAACCCGCGAGCTGGATTACAGCAAATTCGCTGACGGCTGCAACAACCAGAACTGAGTCATCCCTACTTTTTCTGCAAGGAGTTTTGCCATGAACAACGTCTCGCGCTTTCTGACCGCAGCAGCCTTCGCCTTCACCGGTGCCGCCGCCCACGCCAACAGTGCTGTGGAGCACAGCAGTTGCGCCAGCAGCACCTGCTTCCAGCTGACCACGGTCGCGAAGGAGGGCAGCGATGCACTGATCGCCGCTGATGGTTCCAGCCGCACGCCGCAGGGGCAGATGGTTGCCGCTGACGGGTCGAGCCGCACGCCGCAGGGCCAGATGGTTGCCGCTGATGGATCGAGCCGCACGCCGCAAGGCCAGATGGTTGCTGCTGACGGATCGAGCCGCACACCGCAGGGCCAGACGGTTGCCGCTGATGGTTCCAGCCGCACACCGCAAGGCCAACTGGTCGCGGAAAACGGTGCCAGTCGCACGCCTCAAGGGCAGCTGCTGGACGGCCAGACCGCATGAGCCACGGCGTAGATAAAGCAGGCTAGCGAGGGACGTTTCCCTCGCTGCCCGGTTGCGTGCCCAGCCCCCACATTCAAGGTGACCCCGTTATGTACCTCATCGCATTTCTCGGCGGTCTGCTGACCGTCCTCAGTCCGTGCATCCTGCCGGTGGTGCCGTTTCTGTTCGCTGGCGCCAACCGTACCCGTTCCTCGATCTTGCTGACCCTCGCCGGCATGGCGCTGACCTTTGCGCTGATCTCAAGCCTCGCGGTGGTCAGCAGCGAGTGGGTGATTCAGGCCAGCAACACCGGCCGCCACGTTGCCTTGTTGGTCATGGCGCTGTTCGCCCTGTCGCTGATCTCGGCCCGCGTCGGTGACTGGCTGACCAGGCCCTTCGTCGCCCTGGGCAATCGTCTCGATCAGGACACCCGTAAAAGAGCCGGACCGATGGGTTCGATCATGCTCGGCGTCGCCACCGGCCTGTTGTGGGCGCCCTGTGCCGGGCCGATCCTTGGGGTGATTCTGACCGGCGCAATGTTGCAAGGCGCCAATGCCCAGACCAGCCTGTTGCTGCTGGCTTACGGCGTCGGCAGTGCCTTGTCGCTGGGCACGTTGATCTTCGCCGGGCGCGGTCTGGTCAATCGGCTGAAACCGTCGATCCCGTTCAGCGGCTGGTTGCGCCGTGGTGCCGGGGTTGCGGTGCTTGCTACAGTCGCGGTGATTTCCACGGGCGCCGATAAGACTTTGCTTGCCAACACCTCTTCCGAAGGCGTGGCCAGCTTCGAGAAAAACGTCCTGGAAAACGTGCCGAAAGTGGTCGACTACTTCGTCAGCAAGGTCCGCGCCGATTCGATGATGGACCAGGCCCGGGGCTCAATGCCGTCGCTGTCGGGCGCTGTGCAATGGCTCAATTCACCAGAGCTCAGTGCCGAATCCCTGCGCGGCAAAGTGGTGCTGGTGGACTTCTGGACCTACGACTGCATCAACTGCCAGCACACCCTGCCGTACGTCAAAGACTGGGCGAAGAAATACGAGAAGGACGGCCTGGTGGTGATCGGCGTGCACACACCCGAGTATGGCTACGAGCGCATCATCAACAACGTCAAGGATCAGGTGAAAAAACTCGGCATCACCTACCCGGTGGCCATCGACAACGACTACGCGATCTGGCGCAACTTCGACAATCAATACTGGCCGGCGCATTACCTGATCGACGCCAAGGGCCAGATGCGTTACAGCCACTTCGGTGAAGGTCGCTATGCCGAGCAGGAGCAGATGATCAAGCAGTTGCTGGAAGAGGCGAAAGCTCCGGCAGCCTGATCAAAAAAACCAATGGCTCACAGGTCGCGGACCATGAGCCATTGTTGTTTTTCCCACGCCTGAAAACCCTCCAATAGCTGCCAGCCGCGTTTACCGTAGTAGTCGTGTTTGTCTTGCGTGTGCAAGTACAAGCGCGACACCCCACGCTGCTTTGCTGCCTCGCAAATCCCTTCAATCAGCTGCTCCGCCAAGCCTCGCCCGCGCGCCTCGGGGTCAACGAATACGCAGGCGAGCCATGGGCCGAGATCGGCGCGATCAGCCAAGTCGTTGCGGGCCAGTGCGGCACCACCCAGCAGGTGTTCACCGTCCATGGCAATCAGGCACGACCATTCGCCATTGCTTTGGCCCTCGGCAAATTCGCGCTGCCATTGAGCCAGGGGCTGGTCGGCGTATTCGTAGTGGAATTGTTGGTGAATCCACGCCGCGTAGCGATCGCTGTGTTGCATGTGCGCGGCGAGCCAGTCGAGGTGCAGTGACATCGGTCGAGTCCTTTGCGTGGGCGAGCCCGCATCAGAAACCAATCCCGCGACGCTGACAATGCGCAAGGTGTATCAGGTGCTTGACAGATTCGCGCCGCTCATCGGCAAAGTGCCGGGTTTATGGGGCTGGCGGACGATTGACAGGGACGCCGTGCAGCCTCGGCGCGATAGTGACCAAGCACAGTCTGCGCCGCCGACTGTGCATTCTCTCTGCCACGGAGCTCGCTGTCATGAGTACCCCGCTTGATCTCACTGCCCTGAAGGAACGTCAGAAAGTCGCTTGGGCCAGTGGCGACTACGCCGTGATCGGCACCACCTTGCAAATCGTTGGGGAAAACCTCGCCGAGGCTTGCGATCTGCGCTGTGATGAACAGGTGTTGGATGTCGCTGCCGGCAACGGCAATGCAACCCTGGCAGCGGCGCGGCGCGGTTGTGTGGTGACCTCGACCGATTACGTCGCGGCACTGCTGGAGCGTGGTCAGGATCGTGCCCGGGCCGAGCATCTGGAGGTGATTTTTCAGGTGGCCGATGCCGAGGCTTTGCCTTTCCCCGATGAAAGCTACGACGCCGTGTTGTCGACGTTCGGCGTGATGTTCGCGCCTGACCAGGTCACCGCCGCTGCTGAACTGGGGCGGGTCTGTCGTCGCGGCGGGCGGATTGGTATGGCGAACTGGACGCCGGAGGGCTTCGTCGGCCAGATGTTCAAGACTCTCGGCCAGCATCTGCCACCGCCAGCAGTGGCCCAGCCACCGTCGAACTGGGGCTCGGATGCGTGGCTGCACAAGCATTTCGATGACCGCGATTTTGTCGTGCGCGTGACCCGCAGCCACTTCAATTTCCGCTACCGCTCGGCGGCGCATTTCATTGACATTTTTCGGCACTGGTATGGGCCGGTGCACAAGGCTTTTGCGGTGTTGCCAGCGGAGGCCGGGCAGGCGCTGGAGGATGATCTGACCGAGTTGCTCAATCGCTCGAATCGCGCGGGGGAGGCGTCGCTGGTGGTGCCGAGTGAGTATCTGGAGGTGGTGATTACCAAGCGCTAGTCCCCATCGGATCTCCTGATCGATGAAGATCTCTGTGGGAGCGAGCCTGCTCGCGAAAGCGGTGTGCCAGCCAACCTTGATGTTGATGGAACGACCGCATTCGCGAGCAGGCTCGCTCCCACAGGGGATGTGCTTATTTCAAATGGCTGCGATCAAACCACTCCAGCGCCGTGCGCCAGATGCAGATCCCCAGGAAATAAGCCGACATCAGCAACCACAAGCCCATCACCAGCGGGTTGATCACCGGGTGATTGAGCACCAGTGACAGGCTGCACAACAGCCAGATCGCCGTCACCGCGATATTGATCGGCATGAAACGACGCACGCGAAACGGGTGCAGGAACTTCATCCGCGTCACCGTCAGCAGCGCCAGCCCGATCACGGTGAGAAAGGTAATCCACGGCCCCGGGCCAATGATGTACAGGCACAGCGCAACCACGTTCCAGGCCGCCGGGAAGCCGACAAAATAGTTGTCCTTGCTCTTCATGTTGACGTTGCAGAAGCAGAACAGCGACGACACCAGAATCACCGACACCGTCAGCAACAGGGTGTAATCGGGCAGGGGAATGTAGCGGTAGATAAACAGTGCCGGGATGAATACATAAGTCAGGTAATCGATCACCAGATCGAGGATCGAACCGTCGAAACTCGGCAGCACCGATTGCACATTGACCTTGCGCGCCAGTGCGCCATCGAGGCCGTCGACGATCAGCGCAACGCCCAGCCACATCAGGCAATGGATCGGCTGGTTTTCCAGCAGGGCGAGTGTGGCGAGGAAGGCGGTGACCACGCCGGTCGCGGTAAAACCATGGGCGCCCCATGCTTTCAGCCTGGCGATGTGTACGGTTGATATCACGGGGGCGTTCTCCAGAAAGTGAAGCAAGCCGGTTATCGCCCATCATCAGAAAGGGCGTCGGCAAACCGGGTCGGGTTGCAGCTATCGACCGGTTTAGCCGGGATAAGGTTCACCACCCCTGAATCTTAGCTGGCTGGCGAAAATTTTCTCGCATGGCGATTCAACGGTGATCGGGCGTCAGCCCAACGGTGCTGGCGCTATGGCTGCGTCGGTCTATCGTTGCCTGACGCGATCGGGCCGTGGCCTCGGAGGATAACGTCATGAACACCAGCGATTTGCTTGAACAACTGCTGCGAGGCCAGGCCTCGGCGGGACAACAACGCGGAGCTTCGGCCGGTGACGGCCTGGGCGGTTTACTTGGTGGCCTGTTGGGCGGCGGCAGTCAGTCCGGAACGGGTGGCGCGGCTGCTTCGGGTGGCCTCGGCGGCCTGGGAGGGTTACTCGGCGGCTTGCTCGGCGGTGGTGGCTTGGGAAGCGCCCTCGGTGGCGGTAGCAGAAGCCGTTCTGGCGGGACCAATTACGCCGCACTCGCTTCGCTGGGCATGATGGCCTACCAGGCGTACCAAGCCTGGCAACGCAGCCAGGCCAGCAAGGCGCCGCAAGATCTGCCACAAACCGCCGACCTGCTCGCCGGCCCGCAAATCGAAACCCACAGCCACGCGGTGCTGCGCGCCCTGATCGCCGCCGCCAAGGCTGACGGACGCATCGACGACGCAGAAAAGCATCTCATCAGCAGCGAAATCGGCAAACACACCGCCGACCCGCAGTTGCAACAATGGCTCGACGCCGAAGTCGCCAAACCGCTGGATCCCCGGGAAGTGGCGCAATCCGCTGACGGCGACCCGGCCGTAGCCGCCGAAATGTACCTGGCCAGCGTCATGCTGGTAGACGATCAACAGGACGCCGAACGCAGCTATCTCGATGAGCTGGCCGCAGCCTTACAGATCGATCCGGATCTGCAGGTGCATCTGGAACAGCAGGCGAAAGGGCAAGCCTGACCCGCTGTAAAAATCCCTGACACTCCCAGCCCCGGCCGCTCCATCCGTCCGGGGCTTTTTTACCTCGATTGAATTTTTCCGCCGCCGAGTTGCTCTTCTGCATAACAGAACCCGTCTGCCATCGGTGTGCTCATGAACAGGAACCTCGACGATTACAACCGCATGCGTGATTTTTCCGCGACGTCGGAGCCGGCCGCAGTCAAGCGCTCGGGCCGTAAGTCGGCCAAGGATCATGCCTTGCAGTTCTGCATCCAGAAGCACGACGCTTCGCACCTGCATTACGACTTTCGCCTCGAGCTCGACGGCGCCCTGAAGAGCTGGGCGGTGCCGAAGGGGCCGTCGCTGGACCCGTCGGTCAAGCGTCTGGCGATTCATGTCGAGGATCATCCGCTCGATTACGCGACGTTCGAAGGCAGCATTCCCGAGGGGCATTACGGCGCCGGTGATGTGATTGTCTGGGATCGCGGCGTGTGGATTCCGCTGGAGGATCCGCACAAGGCCTATGCCAAGGGCCGACTGAAGTTCGAGCTGCAGGGCGAGAAGCTCGGCGGCGTGTGGAATCTGGTGCGCACGCACATGCCGGGCAAGAAAGAACAATGGTTCCTGATCAAGCATCAGGACAACGCCGCGCGCCCGCAGGATGATTTCGACGTGCTGGTCGCCGAGCCCGACAGCGTGCTCAGCGAGCGCACGATTGTCGGCAAATCAGCGGCGGCCGCCGATAAGGCCAAACCGGTGAAAAAAGCCCCGGCCAAGCCGCGCAAGCAGGCGTCCGGGCAGCTTACCGGCGCACGCAAGGCCAAGCTGCCGGCGCTGATCAAGCCGGAACTGGCGACGCTGGTTGACAGCGCGCCCGAAGGGCAGTGGAGCTACGAGATCAAGTTCGACGGCTACCGGATCATGGCGCGGATCGATCACGATGAGGTGCAGCTGTTCACCCGCAATGGCCACGACTGGACGCACAAACTGCCGCAGCAGGCCAAGGCACTGGCGGCGCTGGGTCTGGAATCGGCATGGCTCGACGGCGAAATGGTCGTGGCCAATGAGCAAGGTGTGCCGGATTTTCAGGCGTTGCAGAATGCTTTCGATGCCGGGCGCAGCGGCAACATTGTTTATTACCTGTTCGACGTGCCGTATCTGAATGGCGTCGACCTGCGCGATGTGCCGGTGGAAGAACGCCGCGCCGCGCTGAGCACCATCCTCGGTGCGCAGAAAGAATCGTCAACGCTGCGCTTCTCCGAAGCCTTCGAAGAAACCCCGGACGCGCTGCTCAACAGTGCCTGCCAAATGCAGATGGAAGGCCTGATCGGCAAGCGGCTCGGCTCGCCTTATGTGTCGCGGCGCAGCGGCGACTGGATCAAGCTCAAGTGCAAGCATCGCCAGGAGTTCGTCATCGTCGGCTACACCAATCCGAAAGGTGCGCGCAGTGCCTTCGGTGCCTTGCTGCTCGGCCTGCACGACCGTGACAGCGGCGAGTTGCGCTATGCCGGCAAGGTCGGCACCGGGTTCAACGAAACCACATTGAAAAGCATCCTCGCCCAACTCAAGCCGTTGCAGACCAAAACCGCCGCAGTGGTCAATCCGCCCAGCGGTTTCGAGGCCAAAGGCGTGCACTGGCTCAAACCCAAACTGCTGGCCGAAGTGGCATTCGCCGAGATGACCAAGGACGGCTCGGTGCGCCACGCCGTGTTCCATGGTTTGCGCGATGACAAACCGGCCAAGGACATTACCGAGGAGCGAGCGAAGCCTGTGAAAGCTGCCAAGTCCGAAAAGACCGAAAAAAACGAAAAAACCGAAAAGACCAAAACCGCCGAAAAGACCAAAACCGCCGACAAGCAGCCGGCAAAGAAAACCGCCGCCAGCAAAAAAGACGAAACCGCCCCTTCGCAAGCAGGTCTGGCCGGCGGCAAGGTACGCATCACTCACCCCGATCGAGTGATCGATGCGGTCAGCGGCACAACCAAGATGCAACTGGCGCAGTATTACGCCAGCGTTGCCGAACACATCCTGCCGCAACTTAAGGATCGTCCCGTGGCCTTAGTGCGTGCACCGGACGGCATCGCCGGCGAACTGTTTTTCCAGAAGAACGCCGAACGCCTGGCCATTCCCGGTATCACTGCTCTGGACAAGGACGTCACCGGCCAGCCAGTGATGATGATCAACAATCCCGAAGCGCTGGTCGGTGCGGTGCAGATGAGCACCGTCGAACTGCACACTTGGAACGCGACGAAGGTGGATCTGGACAAGCCCGATCGCTTCGTTCTCGACCTCGACCCGGATCCTGCGCTGCCATGGAAAAGCATGGTTGAAGCCACCGCGCTGACCCTGACTGTGCTCGATGAGCTGGGCCTCAAAGCCTTCCTGAAAACCAGCGGCGGCAAAGGCATTCACCTGGTGGTGCCGTTGACGCGCAAGCATGGCTGGGACGAAGTGAAAGACTTCAGCCACGCCATCGTCAGCCACATGGCCAAGTTGCTACCGGACCGGATTTCAGCGGTGTCCGGGCCGAAAAACCGCGTCGGGCGGATCTTCATCGATTACCTGCGCAACGGCCTCGGTGCCACCACCATTTGCGCCTACGCCGCCCGGGCGCGGGAAGGCATGCCGGTGTCGGTGCCGCTGTACCGAGAGGAGGTCGCTGAAATCAAGGGTGGTAATCACTGGAACATCTACAACGTTCACGAGCGTCTGACCGAAGTCGGCGATGAACCTTGGGCGGACATGAAGAAAACCCGTCAGACCATCACCGCCGAGATGCGCAAACGCGTCGGCATGAAAAAGTGATCAGGTGTCGCGCAGCAAGTCGTGGGCGTTGAGCAGTTCGAAGGCGATTTGCGGGTGGTTTTCCAGGCCCTTGCGAATCGCCGCCGGGATTGCCGCGCGAGTCTTGCGACACAAGCCTGGCAGCTCATCGATCTGAATGGCAATGCCGCGCATGGTGCGCACTTCATTGAAGCCGGGGGCGACGTCGACACGGATGCCGAGTTGCTCGTACATACGCTGTTGCAGGCGTTTGAGGTCGGCGAGGTCTTTGAGTTGTTCCAGGCGCGCCAGAAGAATTTTTTCCTCAGCGCGGGTCAAGCGCAGGATGCGCAGATCGGCTCCGGGCGTTTCCAGCAACGGATCGCGCCCGCAGATGCAGGCGCCGGGAGGGCAGGGTGAGCGCAAGGGCACGGTCGTCGTCATGGCCTCCATCATAGAGGCCGTCGGACATGTTTGCCTATGTGCACTCAGCGGCCGTCCATCGGCCGCTGCTTCCCTCGTGACTACTGCTGCACGCCTTCGTATTGCACCAGAATGGCGTTGGCCAGGTCTTCATCACTGGCGTTCAAGCCAGGGTTGGCCTGGCGCACCTGTTGCAGTACCGACTCAAGATAAACCCCACGGATGGCCCCGCCACTGGCGACAAACGCAGACACGTCGTCACGGGCCGGAATCACCATTTTGTCGTCCTTGAAGGTCGAGTACAGCGACGCGGAGACACCTGCCGAAGTGGCGACGTCACCCGCGTCAACGCGGGCCAGCGCCGATCCGACCGGCAGGCAAAGCATTAAAGAAGAAATCAGGACTAACTTGCGCATGACGTGTTCCTCCACAAGCGCTAAGCAAAAAGGGAAGGGACTACATAACGTCAGAGGTGAACGGCGCGCGGGAGTTCCGTGAGCGGTGAAAAGCCGTGAGTCAGAGTTTTCACCGCTCAGTCGGTTCAGATTACCCCGCAAGCCATGCGGTCGCCGCCACCGCCCAGTGGCTTTGGCATGTCGGAATGGTTATCGCCGCCGGCGTGAATCATCAGGGCGTGGCCCTTGATCTCGGAAATCTTCTTCAGGCGCGGTGCCAGCACCGGATAGTTGGCGACCCCGTCAGCCGTCACATACACCGCTGGCAGATCACCCAGATGCCCGTCGGCGTAAGGGCCGAGATGCTTGCCGGTTTTCGCCGGATCGAAGTGTCCGCCAGCCGCCAGTGCCGCGCCTTTGACGCCATCCTTCGTGCCCGCTTCGCAGCTGCCGTTTTCATGGACATGGAAACCGTGAATGCCGGCAGGCAATGATTTCAGCTCGGGTGTGAACAGCAGGCCGTACGGCGTCTCGCTGACAGTGACAGAGCCGATCGCCTGCGGCGCGCCGTCGGCGCTGACCAGGTTGATCGCGACTTTCTCCGTTGCCGCTTGCGCGGTGCCGATTGCCAGGGTGCCGAGCAGACCAAACCACAGTGCGCGTTTCATAAGCGTTTCCTTCAGCTGCATGAATGTTCGTAGCCATGGATTGATAGCCTGCCGGGGTTAACCAGCGATGAAGGCGTTATCCATCGGCGCTGCAAGGTGTGACCGGGTTCACGCTTGAAAAGTTTTGCCGGATTCAAGTCGCCCCTGACATCAGCCGATATGCTCTGTGTCGGCAGTTCCCTGCACATAGGCTTAACTGAAATCCGACAAGCGCAATCCAGCGTGCCCACGGGAGATTCCACGGTGTCGATCAAACTGCGTTTGGTGTTGCTGATTGCGACCAGCCTGCTGACGGCGCTGATCGTGAGCCTGGTCAGTTACGTCGGCAATCTGCGGATGGCCACGGCGGTAGGCGATAACACGGTGAGCATGAGCGCGCTGCGCAATCACATGGAAGCGGACATGATGCACGACGCCCTGCGCGCCGATGTCTATTCGGCGATGCTGGTCGGCCTGGGCAAAAGCACCGCCACCGCCACAGAAGTGCGCGATTCGCTGGCCGAGCACGCAGGGCATTTTCGTGAAGTGCTGGATGACAACCTGAAGCTGCCGATCAACCCGCAGTTGCGCACGGCGCTGGAGCAGATCAAGCCGAGCCTCGACACCTACATCAAATCCGCCGAGCAGATCGTCGGCGTGGCGCTGGACAATCCGGATGCCGCCCAGCAGCAGCTCGGCACGTTCAATGCCGCGTTCAGCCAGCTCGAAGAACAAATGGCGACGCTCAGCGAATTGATTGAAAGCAACACTCGGCAAACCAGCGAAGGCACCGAAGCGGCCATTAGCAATGCCAATCTGGCCCTTGGTGTGGTGCTGATCGCCAGTCTGTTGCTGCTGCTGATTCAGGGGCGCTGGGTGATCCTGAGTATCATGGGACCGCTGAAATCTGCCAGCCGCATCGCTGAAAGCATTGCCCATGGCAATCTCAGCGAACCGATTGTCGAGCCCGCCGGCAAGGACGAAGCCAGCGTTTTGATCCGCACATTGGCGACCATGCAACGTGACTTGCGCAACATGATCGACGTGGTCCGGCGCAACGCCCACGGTGTCAGCGGCATGAGCGAGCAACTCAGTCAGGGCTGCCATCAGGTCGCCGACAGCAGCCAGCAGCAAAGCGTTGCCGCCGGGACCATGGCGGCCGCCGCCAGTCAGATGACCGCCAGCATCGAGGAAATCACCCGCCACGCCGAACGTGCCCTGAGCATGGCCAATCAGGCGGAAACTCTAGCGAAGGAGGGCGGCGGGGTGATTCATCAAGTGGTCAGCGACATGGACGACATCGCCCGCTCGGCACAGCAGTCGGCGCAGGTGATCCGCACGCTGGATCAGGAATCCGAGGCGATCTTCAACATCATTCAGGTGATCAAGAGCATCGCCGACCAGACCAACCTGCTGGCCCTTAACGCCGCGATCGAGGCGGCGCGGGCAGGTGAGCAGGGCCGTGGCTTTGCCGTGGTCGCGGATGAAGTGCGCAGTCTGGCCGCACGCACCAGCGCCTCGACCCAGGAAATTGCCGCAATGGTCGCGCGCATCCAGAGCAGCACGCGCGAGGCGGTCAACAGCATGGAGGCCGGCGTGGCGCAGGTCGACAAGGGCATGGCGGTGACCGCGGAAGTCGAGCGGGCAATTCGCGAGATCCTCGACGCCACGCTGAACACCACGCAACTGGTCAACGACATCACCCGCACGATTGGCGAACAGAGCCAGGCCAGTAACGAGATCGCCCATCAGGTGGAGATGATTGCCGGGATGAGCGAGGGCAACAGTCGGGTGATCGGGCAAACGGCGACGACCACCGATGAATTGTCGAATCTGGCGGGGCAGCTGGCGCGGTCGGTGGATCGGTTTCGGTTGTGATAGCGGTAGGACCCATTACATTTCTGGTGTCTATCACGGCCTTATCGCTGGCAAGCCAGCTACCACAGGGTCTGATGTTGTGAATGCAACGGTGTGCACACCATCATCCACTGTGGGAGCGGGCTTGCCCGCGATTAGGCCAGCTCGGGCAACACTGAATCAAACCTATGTGCCCTTAATCAGAATCTGAACGCCTGCCGCCCCACCAACAACCATTTCCCGCCCTGTTTCTGCCAGATCTGGAAATTTTCGATCTCGGTCGGAATCACCTCAGTCCCCTTCAACGCCTGCGCGGAGAAGTGGTGGCGCACCAATGCGGTATCGCCGGACATCGTGATGGTCTGCTTCTGCATCTCCAGGGTCTTGAATGCGCTGCGGCCGGTTTCGATGTCGGCGATGAATTCCTGCTTGTCCTGAATCTTGCCGCTGGAGTGGCCGTAGGTCAGGTTCGGCGCGGTCAGAGCGTTCAGTTCGGCGATGTCTTTGTGCAGCATCGCCTGGGTCAGGTGATCCACCGCTTGGGCCACTTGCTTTTCCGCCGGGGCAGGGGCGGCCATGGCGCAGGCGCTGAAGGCGCAGAACAAACCGATGAGGAGGCGGGATTTGGTCATGTTGTTTCCTTGTTGTTATTGGGTCGGAATGACTGGCTTAGTTTGTCAGTCATCGTACAACGTAGCAGGTTATTTTCTGCTTGAACAACGAGCCGTTCGCAATGATTTATCAAGTTGCGATGTGTATCGCGCAAAAAACTTTGCAGGCCAATGCCTGATCACGGTCATGTTTGGTGGCCCATGGCCGATAAGCCCCAGAGCGGAAAAAGACTTTCAAGTCGGGAACAGACGCGCGGGTTCGCCCTGACGTGATATTCTCCGCGCCAAATTTGCTTTGACTTAATTCGGTTGGCTGGCCTTTCAGGCGGGCCGACGGGATCCCTGTCGCTCAAGCAGCTGAAGCCAATAACGATAAGAAGTCAGTTCAGAAGGGACATTAACTGAGGTCGATGCCACATGTCGGCCTTGTGTGCCCACCCGTCAATATTGAAGTGTGCCGGATTGCGCGACGCCAGCCTGAGCGTCAACAAAGCGCAACGCAGACTGATAACAACGACGGGCGGAAGGCGTTTTATCATAGGTGCAACAGATGTTTAAGAAAGTGAACACAGCCTTGCTCGGTCTGGCTTTGGCGATGGGGATGTCGTCTGCCAATGCTGCCGAAGCCAAGAAAGTTGATGTCCTGCTGATCGGCGGCGGCATCATGAGCACCACCCTGGGTGTGTGGATCAATGAGCTGGAACCGACCTGGTCGATGGAAATGGTCGAGCGCCTCGATGGCGTCGCCCTGGAAAGCTCCAACGGCTGGAACAACGCCGGTACCGGTCACTCCGCCCTCGCCGAGCTGAACTACACCCCGGAAGACGACAAGGGCAACGTGACGATCCCGAAAGCCGTCGAGATCAACGAAGCGTTCCAGGTTTCCCGTCAGTTCTGGGCGTGGCAGGTTCAGCAGGGCGTGCTGAAGAACCCTCGCTCGTTCATCAACACCACTCCGCACATGAGCTTCGTGTGGGGCGATGACAACATCAAGTTCCTGAAAAAGCGCTACGAAGCGCTGCAGGCGAGCCCGCTGTTCGCTGGCATGCAGTATTCCGAAGATCCGGCTGTGATCAAGAAGTGGGTACCGCTGATGATGGAAGGGCGTGACCCGAACCAGAAAATCGCGGCCACCTGGAGCCCGCTGGGTACGGACATGAACTTCGGCGAAATCACCCGCCAGTTCGCCGCTCACCTGCAAACCAAACCCAACTTCGATCTGAAACTGTCGAGCGAAGTTGAAGACATCACCAAGAACGCCGATGGCACCTGGCGTGTGAGCTACAAAAACCTCAAGGACGGTACCAAGACCGAAACCGACGCCAAGTTCGTGTTCATCGGCGCTGGCGGCGGTGCTCTGCACCTGCTGCAGAAGTCGGGCATTCCTGAAGCCAAGGAATACGCAGGCTTCCCGGTTGGCGGCTCGTTCCTGGTGACCGAGAACCCGACGATTGCCGAGCAGCACCTGGCCAAGGCCTACGGCAAGGCTTCGGTTGGCGCGCCACCGATGTCCGTTCCGCACCTGGACACCCGTGTCCTGGACGGCAAGCGCGTCATTCTGTTTGGCCCGTTCGCGACCTTCAGCACCAAGTTCCTCAAGGAAGGTTCGTACTTCGACCTGCTGACCAGTACCACCACCCACAACATCTGGCCAATGACCAAGGTCGGCATCAAGGAATACCCGCTGGTCGAGTACCTTGCCGGTCAGTTGATGCTGTCGGATGAAGACCGTCTGAACGCGCTGAAGGAATACTTCCCGAACGCCAAAGCCGAAGACTGGCGCCTGTGGCAAGCCGGCCAGCGCGTGCAAATCATCAAGCGTGATGAAGCCGCTGGCGGCGTGCTGAAACTGGGCACCGAGATCGTTGCTTCGCAAGACGGCTCGATCGCTGGCCTGCTGGGCGCATCGCCAGGCGCGTCGACTGCTGCACCGATCATGCTGAGCGTGCTGCAGAAAGTCTTCAAAGACAAAGTCGCAACCCCTGAGTGGCAGACCAAGCTGCACCAGATCGTGCCGAGCTATGGCACCCAGCTGAACAGCGATCCGGCCAAAGTGGCTGCCGAGTGGGCTTACACCGCGAAAATCCTCGAACTGCCGACGCCTCCAGCGATCGGTCAGGTAGCTGCTCCGGCGGCACCTGCGGCTGACAAAGCCGTAGCGCCGAAGGAAAACGCTGCACGTGACATGGCTCTGTAACCAGAACCCTGACACACAAAACCCACTGAACCGGCGACGGTCAGTGGGTTTTTTTATACGCCGGACCTGTAGGAGCTGACGAGTGCATTCGGTAGGGTCAGGCTTTCGCGTTCGCCAGGTAGGCCCCCAGGCGCCGACCCATTTCTTCGCCCAGTGCCTGCAACCCGCTCAGCGGCCGCACCATCACTTCAAACTCGACAATTTTGCCGTGTTCATCGAAGCGAATCATGTCGATGCCTTTGAGTTCCTTGCTGCCGACCCTGGCGCTGAATTCGAGAATCACATTCAGGCCATCCGCCGTCGCCAATTCGCGGTGATAGGCGAAATCTTCAAAGACTTCGAACACGGTGTTGAGGATCATCGCCACCACCGGCGCGCCGGGGTAGGGCGTGTGGGCCATGGGCGAGCGGAACACAGCTTGCGGATCAAGCAGTTCAGGCAGGGCTTTGAGATTGCCGCTGCGGATCATCTCGTGCCAGCGCGCGAGGGATGCGGCGACGTTGGGCTGCAAGGCAAGGTCGGGCATGGTCACTCCGGTTTTTATTGTTGTCGGTCGGCAATGACTGTAGATCAACCGGGCCGAAAGTGAATCCCCAAGTCTCAGGCTGAATACCTGTTCATGCCCGAAGCGGATCAGATGCGCATCTGATCCGTATTTTTCTGTTTCATCTGCCTCTGTATTCAGTACAGCCACAGGCTCAGAATGCCCCGGCAGTGCGGCCAATCACCCTCCGACCTCATCCCGAAGCGTCCGGTGCACCGCACACCCCGCATCAAGGAGCGCGACATGTACAAGATGGCAATTTTTCTCGGCGGCTTTCTGACCTTGACCATTCTGATCGGCGTGCTGGCGACGATCTCTCCAGTCTGATCCGCGCGCATTTTTTCGAACTCCGCCGTTCTCCTGCTTTCAGTTGCAGAACAGGGCCAGCATGCGCCCGTTACAGAAGTTCGAGGAGTGAAACATGCGTACGACAACCTCGCAGGGACGTTGGGTTCCCATTGGTTTGATGGTCGCCGCGCTGACTGGTTGCGCGATGAGCAACACCGAGTCACCGGTGCAGACACCGGGTCAGGCCAAGGCCTCCGATACTGAAATGCTCGAAGTCGGCGCGCAGTGGTTGCAGGACAAACCGCCGATCCGCGCGTTGAACATGTACCTTGATGGCTTTCATTTTTACAACGGTCATCCCGGCGCGCAGATGGAAGCGCACCATTACTGCTCGGCGCTCAATGAGGAAGTGTTCCAGTGCGTGATCTACGACGGCAACACGGCTGAAGCGAAGTTGATGGGCGTGGAATACATCATCAGTCAGCGCCTGTTTACGCAATTGCCGGCAAAAGAAAAAGCCTTGTGGCACAGCCATGCTCACGAGGTGACTTCTGGCCAGTTGGTCGCGCCGGGCATCCCGCAAGTGGCGGAAAAGCGCCTGATGGAAAAACTCGCCAATACTTACGGCAAGACTTGGCACACCTGGCACACCGATCAGGACAAGCAACTGCCGCTGGGCGTGCCGCAGTTGATGATGGGCTTTACCGCTGACGGTCAGGCCGATGCACAAATGGTCCGCCAGCGCGATCAGCGTCTGGGCATCGACAGTGCCGAAAAGAAAAAGGCTCGTGCCGGGATCAAACCGGCGCCTGTCGCAACGGGGGCTGATGCGTGGCAGAAGGGCAACGCCGTGCAGCTCAACGACCCGACCGGGCATCAGCACGTCACGCCGCGCTCGGCCACCTCTGGCGATGAAAATGCCCGGAGCGGCAGTCAGCCTTAGCTTTGGACAGTAGCTGGAAATGGTGTTGTCTGTACCGGCGTCATCGCGAGCAGGCTCACTCCTACATTTAAAATGCGTTCCCCCTGTAGGAGTGAGCCTGCTCGCGATGGCGTCCGTCTGATCGCTACATCCTTCAGCGATTCAACACATCCACAATCCACTGCAAATATTGCTCGCGCTCGGAAATCGAGTTATGCCCCGAGTCCGGCACCACCTTCAGCGTCGCCACGCCCGCAGGAAAACGCTCGAACAGCCGCTGCGTACTGCTGCGCCCAATCACTTCGTCATCACTGGCCGCCAAGAGCAACGTCGGTGCGCGAATATGCGCCGCGTATTTGCCTGATTCGAAACGATCCTTGAGCAACCACTTCACCGGCACCCACGGGTATTGCCGTTCGGCGATTTCCTCAAGGCTGTTGAACGGCGTCACCAGGATCAGATTCTGCACCGGCCGCTGACTGGCCAGGCGCACCGCCACCCCCGAACCGAGGCTGCGTCCGATGACAGCAATCTGCGGGTGGCTGGCATAGACCTGATCGAACAGCGCCAGCGCATCTTCGGCAATCGCGGCTTCCGATGGCGAGCCGGTGCTGCCACCAAAGCCCCGATAGTGCAGGAAATACAGCGCGTAGTCGGGAAACGCCTCGGCGAATTCCGGCAGATTTCGCGAGACGTCCTCGGCATTGCCCCCGAAATAGATCAGCGCCCGCGTTCCGCTGCGCTCTCGGTCAGTCACCCAGACCTCGGCATCCGGCATCGACAGTTTCAAGCGCGAATCCGCTGCAACCACGGCGGCAGGCTGGGGAAACCAGATCAGCGAGCGCTGAAACACGAACAGCGCGGCGCACAGCACCAGGTACACGGCAACGATGAAAACGACGAGTGACATCAGGGTTCGGGACATTCGGCTACTTTTAACGGGGTGAGAGGTTGGCTGTGGCAGTGTAGTTCAGCGCCTGCGCCTGACAGCCTGCGCACACACCATGCAACAGATCCGCGCAGCAGGAGGACACGCATGCGCCACACTGAGGGTTATTCCCGCCGCCGCTTGCTCACCCTGGCTGCCCAGGCTGCGGCGCTGTTCACCATTGATCGGGCGTTGGCCAGCAGCGTAGCGCCGACCGCCACTGCGCCGCACACGGCAGGAGACCAGACCATGCAGACCCGCGCCATCCCTTCGAGCTCCGAGGCACTGCCCATGGTCGGGTTGGGCACCTATCGCGGTTTCGACGTCGCGCCGGGCGATCCGGTTTACCGGCAGTTGCCCGCCGTCCTCGAAGCGCTGTTCAGAAAGGGCGGCACGCTGATCGACAGCTCGCCCATGTATGGCCGCGCCGAGCAGACCACCGGTGAACTGCTGTCGATCCACGAACCACGTTCGCCGGCTTTTCTCGCCACCAAGGTGTGGACGCGCGGGCGCCAGGAGGGCATCGCGCAGATGGAGCAGTCCTTCAGTCTGCTGCAAACCGAGCGCATCGACCTGATGCAGATTCACAACCTGCTCGACTGGCAAACCCACTTGCCGACCCTGCGCGAATGGCAGGAGCAGGGGCGGATTCGCTACATCGGCATCACCCATTACACCTCGTCGGCCTATGACGAGGTCGAGGCCGTGCTGAAAGCCGAAAAGCTGGATTTTCTGCAGATCAACTACGCCCTCGATGATCGCGCGGTCGAGAAACGCATCCTGCCGCTGTGCCGTGAGCGTGGGGTGGCGGTGATTTGTAATCGGCCGTTTGGCGGCGGCGATCTGCTCGCCCGGCTCAAGGGCAAGCCGCTGCCGGCCTGGGTCTCGGATGTACAGGTCAACAGCTGGCCGCAACTGGCACTGAAATTTCTCCTGGCGCACCCGGCGGTGACCTGTGTGATTCCGGGGACCAGCAATCCGCGCTACATGGCTGACAACGCCGGAGCCGGTTTTGGGCCGATGTTGACCGATGCGCAACGGCATCAGTTGATTGCGTTGCTGGGCTGAGCCGGGTCAACCGCGATAGCGCAACGCCTCCAGCAACAACGCAAACGCCGGCGCCGCCTGGCGTCGGCTCGGGTAGTACAGGTGATAACCGGAAAATGCCGGGCACCAGTCTCCCAGCACCTGGACCAGGCGACCGTCCGCCAGAAACGGCGCAACGACGTTTTCCGGGATGTAGCTCAAACCGAAACCGTCCAGCGCGGCGTCGAGCAATGGGTACACGCCATTCAGGGTGACCTGGCCGGAGACGCGCACTTTCAGGCTTTCACCATCCTTTTCGAACTCCCACGAATACAGTCCGCCATTGGTTGGCAGGCGCAGGTTGTTACAGGCGTGGTCGGTCAGGTCGCGCGGGGTTTGCGGCGCAGGGCGCCGGGCGAAGTAGGCGAGGGAGCCGACCACGGCCATGCGCATGTCCGGACCGATACGGGTGGCGATCATGCCTTGGGCGACGTCTTCGCCCAGGCGCACACCGGCATCGAAGCCTTGGCCGGCGATGTCGACGAAGCCATAGTCACAGCAAACCTCGACGGACACATCCGGGTACTGCGGCAGGAAATCCTGCAACACCGGACGCAGGATCCAGTTCAGCGAATGGTCGGTGGCGCTGATGCGGATCTTTCCCGCCGGGGTTTCGCGCAGGTTGCTCAGGGCGGCCAGTTCCACCTCGATTTCCTCGAAGCGCGGGCCGATGGTTTGCAGCAAATGTTCGCCGGCCTCGGTCGGCGACACGCTGCGCGTGGTGCGGGTCAGCAGGCGCAGGCCGAGTCGCGCCTCGAGACTGCGAATGGTGTGGCTGAGCGCCGATTGCGACACGCCGAGTTTGGCTGCGGCCTTGGTGAAACTGCGTTCACGGGCGACGGCGAGAAAGGCGAGCAGGTCGGTGGCGTTTTCCCGGAGCATTGATGATCGTCCTGCATAAGTTTTTTCGGATTCTAGTCGATTATCCAAAGAGTGCGGATCGCTACAGTGGTTGCATCATTTATTGGAGGAAAAGCCATGAACCCGATTGCTGCTTCTGCACTGACGCTTTCGCTGCTGGCTGGCGAGGTGTATGCCACTGAAAATCCGCGTGTCACGGTCACACCGAATGGCTCGCAACCGTCGGCCAAAGGCCCGGCTGACTGGTTTACCGGCACGGTGCGGGTGGATGCGCCGTTCAAAGGTACCGACGAGGCGCGGGTCAGTGGCGCGACCGTAACGTTTGAGCCGGGCGCGCGAACGGCGTGGCATACCCATCCGCTGGGGCAGACATTGATCGTCACCTCGGGGGCAGGGTTCGTGCAGGAGTGGGGGCAGCCAGTGCGGGAAATCCGGCCGGGCGATACCGTGTGGATTGCTCCGGGCGCCAAGCATTGGCACGGCGCAGCACCGACGACGGCGATGAGTCATATCGCGATTGCCGAAGTGCTGGATGGCAAGGTGGTGGACTGGATGGAGCAGGTCGGTGATGAGCAATATCCGAAGACCGAGTGAAACCGTTCCCCTCACCCCAGCCCTCTCCCGAGGGAGAGGGAGCCGATTGGGGGATGCTCGAGACGTTCGGCATTCTGCAAACGTGGTGGTGAATCCACTCGACCCCTAGCACCCCATGCAGGTGCGCTAACAGCATGCGACTCACCCCAGGCGTCTCCCGGGGGAGTGAGAGCCGACCGAGGTGTCTTGCGATGTGCATCGACCTGAACTTGCCGTTGCGATTATGGATACACAGAAAGACTTTCACGTCGCTGCACATCCTGAATATACCCGGATCGGTCCCCTCTCCCTTTGGGAGAGGGCTAGGGTGAGGGGCTTTTCGCTTCAGATCATCTCCGGCAACGAATCAAGAATCTTGTCCAGCGTAATCGGATACTCCCGCACCCTCGCGCCGGTGGCGTTGTAGATTGCATTCGCCACCGCCGCGCTCACGCCGCAAATCCCCAATTCACCTACGCCCTTGGCCTTCATCGGCGATGAAATCGGGTCGGTTTCTTCGAGGAAGATCACTTCCTGATGCGGAATGTCGGCGTGCACCGGCACCTCATACCCGGCGAGGTCATGGTTGACGAAAAAGCCCAGACGCTTGTCCACCGCCAGTTCTTCCATCAACGCCGCGCCGACGCCCATGGTCATCGCGCCGATGACCTGACTGCGCGCCGACGTCGGGTTGAGGATCCGCCCCGCAGCGCACACCGCGAGCATGCGCCGCACGCGGACTTCGCCAGTGGCAGCATCGACCGCGACTTCGACGAAATGCGCGCCGAAGGTCGATTGCTGATACTTCTCGGCCAGATCACCGAACTCGATGCTGTCCTCGCCGACCAGTGCGCCGCCTTCAGCCGCGTTGCGCAGCGGCAGGCTCTTGCTGCCGACGCGCACCTGACCATCGGTGAACTCCGCCTGATCCGCCTCGAGTCCCAGCTTCTGCGCCACCGCTTCACGCAGTTTCACACAGGCGGCATAGACGCCCGAGGTCGAGCAGTTCCCACCAAACTGACCGCCAGAACCAGCCGAAACCGGAAAGTCCGAGTCGCCCAGACGCACCACCACATCATCGAGACCAACGCCCATCATCTCGGCAGCGGTCTGCGCGATAATCGTGTAGCTGCCGGTGCCGATATCGGTCATGTCGGTTTCGACAACGACCTTGCCATCACGCTCCAGGCGCACACGGGCGCCGGACTTGACCAGCAGGTTGTTGCGAAACGCCGCCGCCACACCCATGCCGATCAGCCAACGGCCTTCACGACGGCTGCCCGGTTGCGCCTTGCGCTGATCCCAGCCGAATTTCTCCGCGCCGATCTGCAGGCATTTGACCAGTTGACGCTGGGAGAACGGCCGCTCGGTTTTCACCGGGTCGACTTGAGTGTCGTTAGCGATGCGGAACAGCACCGGGTCCATCTTCAGCTGTTCGGCCATTTCGTCCATGGCAATTTCCAGCACCATCAGCCCCGGCGCTTCACCCGGCGCGCGCATGGCGTTGCCTTCAGGCAGGTCGAGCGGGGCGAGGCGCATGCTGACGCGGCGGTTTTCTGCGGCATAGAGCAACTGGCTCGGTTGCGCGGCCAGTTCGACCTTGCCGTCAGCAAGGTTGCCTGACCAGCCTTCATGGGCGATGGCGGTCAGCTTGCCGTCCGCCGTTGCGCCCATGCGGATGCGCTGAATCGTAGCCGGGCGATGGGTGGTGTTGTTGGCCATTTGCGGGCGGGCGAGGGCGACTTTCACCGGCCGCCCCGCCATGCGCGCGCCGAGAGCGGCGAGGATTACGTCGGCGCGAATAAACAGCTTGCCGCCGAAACCACCGCCGATGTACGGCGAGACCAAACGCACTTTTTCCTTCGGCAGGCCGAGGGTTTTCGCAATGTCGCCGACACTCCAGGCGACCATCTGGTTCGACGTCCACACGGTCAGTTGATCGCCTTTCCACGCGGCCAGTGTGGCGTGCGGTTCCATCATCGCGTGGGACTGGTCTGGCGTGGTGTAGGTCTGATCGAACTGCACCGGCGCGGCGGTGAAGGCCTTGTCGAAGTCGCCGTGATTGACGTCGGGCAACTCGTCTTTCGGCTCGACGCCGAGGTCTTTGACGCTGGCCAGATCGAACTTGCCTTCGCTGGTCTCGTAATCGACCCTGACCAATTGCGCGGCGGCGCGGGCCTGTTCGAAGGTCTCGGCAACCACCAATGCAACGGCTTGCTGGTAATGCTGCACTTCGGGACCAGCGAGCAGATGCGCAGCGTTGTAATCACCCTTGTCGAGCTTGCCGGCGTTCTCGGCAGTAACGATCGCCAGCACGCCGGGCGCCGCTTTGGCCTCGCCCAGATGTATGGCTTTGATCCGGCCTTTGGCGATCGCCGAATCGACCATGAAACCGTAGGCCTGATTGGCTGCCGCTTCATGTTGTTCATAGGCGTAAGTGGCCTGGCCGCTGGTTTTCAGCGGGCCTTCAACGCGCTCGGTGGGCTGGCCGACGACCTTCAGGCGGTCGATGGGATTGGTGGTGGCGGGCGTGTCGAATTTCATGCGGTTTCCCTCGCTTGCGCCAACACCGAGGCCAGCGTGCGCTCGACCAGTGTCAGTTTGAATTGGTTGTCATCGGTGGGCGTCGCGCCTTCAAGCAGGCGTTCGCTGACCGCTTTGGCGCCCTTGGGCAACAGCGCTTCAGCGGCTTCGACCCGCCACGGTTTCGGCGCGATACCGCCGACGGCCACGCGGCCGGTACCGTCCTTTTGCAGGATCAAACCGACCGAGACCAGGGCAAACGCATAAGACGAGCGATCCCGCACCTTGTGATAAATGTGCGTGCCGCCAACCGGCGCCGGCAGGGTCACGGCGGTAATGAATTCGCCGGGCGTGAGGCTGGTTTCGATGTGCGGCGTGCTGCCCGGCAACTGGTGGAAATCGGCCATGGCAATGCTGCGCGTGCTGCCGTCAGGCTTGACCGTTTCGATCTGCGCATCGAGTGCGCGCATGGCGATGGCCATGTCGCTCGGGTGGGTGGCGATGCAAGCGTCGCTGACGCCGATGATCCCCAGCTGCCGGGTGACCCCGCCGATCGCCGCGCAACCGCTGCCTGGATTGCGTTTGTTGCAGGCCTGGTGGGTGTCGTAGAAGTACGGGCAGCGGGTGCGTTGCAGCAGGTTGCCGGCGGTGGTCGCCATATTGCGCAACTGCCCGGAAGCCCCGGCGAGCAAGGCGCGGGAGAGCAGGGCGTAGTCCTTGCGCACGCGCGCGTCGGCGGCCAGATCGGTGTTGCGCACCAGCGCGCCGATGCGCAGTCCGCCCTCGGGTGTTGCTTCGATCTGGTCCAGGCCGAGGTGGTTGATGTCGATCAGGTGCACCGGGGTTTCGATGTCGAGTTTCATCAGGTCGAGCAGGTTGGTGCCGCCGGCGATGAACTTGGCGCCTTCGACGTGCGCAGCCTGGGAAGCGGCTGCGGCAGGTGAGTCGGCGCGGCTGTAATTGAAGGCTCTCATGCCGGCACCTCCGCGACTTCAGTGATGGCTTCGATGATGTTCGAGTAAGCGCCACAGCGGCAGATATTGCCGCTCATGCGCTCCTGCAGTTCGGCGGCGATCAGCTTCGGCGGCTCGGTCAGGCTCGGGCTGACGTGGCTGGGAATGCCGTCGCGGATTTCCTTGAGCACGGCGACCGCCGAGCAGATCTGCCCCGGCGTGCAATAGCCGCACTGATAACCGTCGTGCTTGATGAACGCGGCCTGCATCGGGTGCAGCTTGTCCGGCATGCCGAGGCCTTCGATGGTGGTCACCTCACTGCCGTCGTGCATCACCGCCAGGGTCAGGCAGGAGTTGATCCGCCGACCGTCGGCGATCACCGTGCAGGCGCCGCACTGGCCGTGGTCGCAGCCTTTCTTGGTGCCGGTCAGGTGCAGGTGTTCGCGCAAGGCGTCGAGCAGAGTGGTGCGGGTGTCTACTTCGAGGGTTTGCGGTTTACCGTTGACTTGCAGGGTAACTTGACTCATGGCCGGTTGCTCCAGACTGGCCGCGTAGGCCTTGAGGCTGATAAAGGGGGGCATGGCGAACGCCGTCGCGGTTACGGCGCCGAGGATCATGAAATTGCGTCGGGAAATCGGCATGGTTCGATTCCTTTTCTCTCATCGGGCGGCAGGATTGCAAAAGGCCCAAACGGGCGCGCCGGCATGCATGCCAGTCTCGTAAAAGGAGTGACCGCAGCGGGAGGGAAAAGGTTTTGTCGGATTTGCGCTAAAGAGTTATGTGCTGAACTCATCAATTGGCCTGTGGGAGCGAGCCTGCTCGCGAAAGCGTCGGGTCAGACCCAGCCGCTGCTGGATGTGCCGACCTCTTCGCGAGCAGGCTCGCTCCCACAGTGGAGTTGTGTTTTGCAGTTATGGCCCACCCACCACCATCGAGGTAAACGGTGCGACATACGCCTGCAACGTCACCAGCCCGCCGACCAGGATCGCCAGCACGATCGAGTGGAAGAACACGTAACGCAGGATCTCGCCCTCATGCCCGTACCAACGGGTCGCGGTGGAGGCGACGACGATCGACTGCGCGTCGACCATTTTGCCCATCACCCCACCGGAACTGTTCGCTGCCGCCATCAGCACCGGACTGATACCCAGCTGTTCCGACGTTACCCGTTGCAATCCGCCAAACAGCACGTTTGACGCGGTATCGGAACCAGTCAGCGCCACCCCCAGCCAGCCGAGCAGCGTGCCGAACATCGGGTAGAAAATCCCCGTCGCCGCAAACGCCAGGCCCATGGTCGCATCCAGTCCCGAATAGCGGGTGAGGAAGCCCAGCGCGAGCATCGCCGCAATCGTGATCAGCGAAAACCGCACCACCCACAATGTGCGCAGGTACTGCTTGATCAATTGCGGGATCGAATAACCCATCAGCAAGCCGCCAACGATCGCCGCCAGCAAGATCCCGCTGCCGGTCGCGGTCAGCCAAGTGAACTTGTAAATCGCTTCCTCGGCTTTCGGCGCCGCGACCACGGGCGGCACTTTTTCTATTTGCAGATGCAGACCGGTGAAGGTCACCGCAGGGGCGAAGATCGGGTTGGCCTCGCGCACCGGTTTGCCTTGCGGGTCGAGCTTGGCCGATTGCGTGACCGGGTCGATCACCGGGCGCGTATCGAACATGTTCTTGAAGCCCTGGGTGCCCCAGGCAAACACGAACACCGTGAGAATGATCCACGGCATCCACGCACGCATCACTGCCGGGCGCGCCTGATCGCTGAACGCGGCGCTGGCGGTGACTGTTTCTTCGTCGACCTTGGAGTTGTCGACGCGCCCGGACAGCGCCGCCGAGGTATGGATCGTCGCCGGTTTCCACACCTTGAGGAACAGCGTCAGACAGGCCATGGAAATCAGCGCAGCGATGACGTCCACCAGCATCGGCCCGTGGTAGTTGGACACGAGAAATTGCGGGATGGCGAAACTCACCCCGGCCACCAGAATCGCCGGCCACACCTCGAGCATCTTGCGCCACCCGGCAAACGCCCAGATCAACCAGAACGGCACCAGCACCGAGAAGAACGGCAACTGCCGCCCGACCATCATCGACAGCTCCATCTCATCCAGCCCGGTGACTTTGGCCAAGGTGATGATCGGTGTGCCCAGCGCACCGAAAGCAACGGGTGCAGTGTTGGCGATCAGCGCTAGGCCGGATGCGGCCAATGGCGAAAAACCCAGGCCGATCAGAATCGCACCGGTCACCGCCACCGGCGTGCCAAAGCCTGCCGCGCCTTCGAAGAACGCACCGAAACAGAAGGCGATCAGCAGCAATTGCAAACGTCGGTCATCGGTGATGCGCGCGAGGGAGTCCTGCAGCACTTTGAACGAACCGTTTTCGGTGGTCAGGCGATGCAGAAAAATGATGTTGAGCACGATCCAGCCGATCGGCAGCAAGCCATTCGCCGCGCCGAACAGCGCGGCCGAGCCGGCCATGCCCGCTGGCATGTCGAAGGCGAAGATCGAGATCAGCAGGGCGGACGCGAGCGCCAGCAAGGCTGCCAGATGTGCCTTGACGTGAAAGAACGCCAGCGCCGCGAGCATCACCACCACCGGCACTGCGGCCATCAGCGTGGAGAGCACCGGGTTGCCGAACGGGTCGTAGATTTGCTGCCAGACCATGGTCCACCTCTGCTTATTGTTATTGAGGGCGCAGATCCATTGCATGGGGGTTGGTTGCAAGCAGTATAGGTGGCATTCCGCCGCCGTTCGGGCATGGCGAACGGGCCGACCAACGGTCGATAGTGGCCACTGAATCAACGTGCTTTTGCCCGGTCGTATCTGCGGCTGCGCGCACTGCGTCCCGAAGACGCGGGCAGCGTGGCGATTTCCGTCGTCAAGACCTTGGGTTTTAGGGAAGTGTTGAATGAAGCAAGCGACAACGATGCTGCTCACTGTGACCGCCGCCGTATTGCTGAGCGGCTGTATTGCGGATTTTGATGATGACCACCGGCATGGCCGGCACTACGACCGCGACCACGGCCGCTATTACGACCATGACCGGCGTTGGGACGACCGCGATGACGACCGCCGCGATGGCCGTCGTTATCACCGTGATCGCGATGATGACTGATTGAAAGCAGAGGGCGTTCCCGTTAAAGGAACGCCCTCTGTGCATCAGCCTTCAGTTGAAAAAACGAGCGTTCGCCTGGACGCGGGATCGCGCAGGCACCGGGGCCTCGTGATCGAGCAGATGGGTGGCGAGTATGTCGCTCAGAAAACGGAACTGATCGTTGAGGCCGACCACTTCATTGCTGAAATGATTGCTGGCGGCGGGCATCAGCAGATCGTCGAAATCTTCGTTGAACACCAGTGTCTGCGCCTTGCGCGGCACGACGTGCTGTTGGTAGTAGTTGCTGCCGAACACCGGGAAACTCACGGAGAGGGTGACTTGGGTGTGGATCATGATGTGAACGCCTCGTTGTGTTTCGGATGAGTCAATCGTGCCTTTCATCATGGGAGGGCGGAAGGCAATCGTGGCGATGGTGGATATCGATGGTGGTGATGGTTGAGGTTTGCGGTGCTGCTGATGGCGCCTTCGCGAGCAGGCTCGCTCCCACAGGTGCAACACATTTCAAATGTGGGAGCGAGCCTGCTCGCGAAGAGGCCGGAACCTTCAGCATCGGAATCGACTGACCTGCCTATACTCAAACCTGCACCTCCCCAAGCCAAAGGACACCACCACCGTGAACCCACGCGCGCTGGTCGTCGCCGCACTGTTTCTGCTGGCCGGCTGCGCCTCCTCGGCTCGGGCGCCGGTGAGCGCGCCGCAGGCGGTGGTGGTGTCGGCGCAAACCTGGCAGCAGATCGACCGCGAGATCCTCAGCGCATCGCAACAGGCCACCGAGCAGGTCAAGCTGTTCGCCCGTGGCTCGATGGAACATTGGCGCACTCGGGTCTATCAGCAAACTGAAGAAAATTTCATCCCTTGGTTCAGCAGCTACTGGACCCAGGAATGGCTGTCGATGAAGGTCAGTTGGTACACGATCAGCGCCGGCGGTGAGCAGGATGCTTCGGCGAAACGGCTGGCGGCGTATCTGCTTGAGCAATATCAGGAAAAAGTCCTCGCGCCGGTAGCAGTGGAGATCGATCCGGATGCGATTCTGGCGCAGGCCACGGCGTTCTATGCGCAGTTGATGGCGCAGCAGATGCCGCTCATCGCCCAGCGTCACGGTGTGCCGATTGCGCAGCTCAACGGACGCTTGCAGAAGATCCCGGCCATCGCCCTCGGCCCGCCGCCGGCGCGGGATGCTTCGCTGTTCAAAGTCATCAGCACCGAGCCGCTCAACACCCTCCCGGCGTACGCCGCACTGATCGACAAGATCCACACCGACGGCGGCGCCAAGGGCATTTCCTCCACCGACGCGGCGATGGCCCCGGTGGCCAAGCGCGCCAGCCAGCGCATCGAAGCCGAAATGGCCCCGCGCGGCGCCGCCAGTGCGGTGGCGGCAGCGGCGGGGAAACTGGCCGGGGCGATGATTTCGGTCGGCGTGGCCGGCATACGCGCAATCATCCAGGCCAACGACCGCCCTGACAGTGAAGCGCTGATTCGCAGCAGCCTCGGCAACACCTTCGACAAGGCCTGGCAGAAGCTGCTGCAAAATCCGACCACGGGCGTGATGGCCGGCACGTTGCACATGGCCGGGCAGGTCGAAGGCAATTTGGGCGTGAGTGAACCAACGCCTATCGGTGTGAGCGCTGTGCCATAGCGCCTGCACCTGTGAAGTTTTGTTGGCGGCGGTCGCGCCCGGATCAGAGCGGATGCTAGTCTTGCGCAACGCTGTTGTCAGGGAGCCCACATGGGCAATCACAAGATCGAGATTCGCCGCAGTAACGTCGAGAAAATCCTGCTGGCGGCGGAAAAGGTTTTCGCCGAAAAAGGCTTCGGCAGCACCGCCATGGCGGACATCGCTGCCGAAGTGCAGTTGCCGCGTTCCAATCTGCATTACTACTTCAGCACCAAGAGCGAGCTGTACAGCGCGGTGCTGTTCGATCTGCTGGAAGTGTGGAAGCAGGACGCGCTGTGCTTCGAGATGTTCGACGACCCGCGCGTGGTGCTGAGCAGTTACATCCGCGCCAAGATGAATCATTCGCGCAGCCGGCCCTATGGCTCGAAAGTCTGGGCCAACGAGATCATCCACGGCGCGCCGACCCTGGGCGAAGCGCTGGATGCGAGCCTGTATGACTGGGCGAAGATGAAGGAGGCGAAGATTCGCCAGTGGGTCGAGGACAAGCGGATCCTGCCGGTGGAGCCGTCGGGTTTGCTGTACATGATCTGGGCGTCGACCCAGCACTACGCCGACTTTGATCATCAGGTGAACATTCTCAATGATCACCAGCCGTTGTCGGATATGCAGTTCGAGCGGGCGGTGCAGACCGTGACAGGTGTGATTTTGCGCGGGATCGGGCTGGAGCCTTGAAGAGCACCATCAAGGGCTTACCCTCACCCCAGCCCTCTCCCAGAGGGAGAGGGGGCCGACCGAGGTGTATTGAGAGGTACATCGACCTGAAAGACCGTGTCGATTATGGATTCACAACAACTCTTTCAGGTCGGCGAAGTTTGTCAGCATCCCCCAATCAGTCCCCTCTCCCTTTGGGAGAGGGCTAGGGTGAGGGGGTTTTTCAGACTGCAACGTGGTAGGGATTGCGCGGATCATGATTCCAGTCCAGAAACGGCTTGCCCGTTTCCATCGGTACCATCTCGATGCAGTCGGCCACGGGGCAGGTGATCTGGCACAGATTGCAGCCTACACATTCCTCATCGATCACTTCATATTTATGCGTACCGTCGGCCTGTTTCAAACTGCCGATCGCCTGGTGTGACGTGTCTTCACAAGCGATGTGGCAACGCCCGCAACCAATGCACGCCTCCTGGTCAATCTTTGCGATCACCTGGTAGTTGATATCGAGGTACTTCCAATCCGTGGTGTTGCCCACGGCGCGCCCGGAAAATTCGGCGATATTGGCGTAACCCTGGCTGTCCATCCACCGCGACAAGCCGTCCTTCATCTCTTCGACAATGCGGAAACCATGCAGCATCGCCGCCGTGCACACCTGCACCGCGCCGCTGCCCAGCGCCATGAACTCCGCCGCGTCGCGCCAGCTGCCGATGCCGCCGATGCCGCAGATCGGCAAGCTCTGGGTCTGCGGATCACGGGCGATTTCCGCGACCATGTTCAGCGCAATCGGCTTGACCGCCGAACCGCAATAACCGCCGTGGGTGCTTTTGCTGCCGACGGTGGGCAGGGCGACCATGTGGTCCAGGTCGACGCTGGTGATCGAGTTGATCGTGTTGATCAGCGACACCGCATCCGCGCCTCCACGATGCGCCGCCCGGGCAGCGACGCGGATGTCGGTGATGTTCGGGGTGAGTTTGACGATCACCGGCAGCGAGCAGTACGTCTTGCACCAGCGTGTCACCTGCTCGACGTACTCCGGCACCTGGCCGACCGCCGCGCCCATGCCGCGTTCGGGCATGCCGTGGGGGCAGCCGAAGTTCAGTTCGATGCCGTCGGCGCCGGTGGCTTCGACCAGCGGCAAGATGTGTTTCCACGACTCCTCGACACACGGCACCATCAGCGACACGATCAGCGCGCGATCCGGCCAGTCCTTCTTCACCTGGGTGATTTCGCGCAGGTTGATTTCCAGCGAGCGGTCGGTGATCAGTTCAATGTTGTTGATGCCCAGCACTTCGCGATTGGCACCGTAATGCGCCGAATAACGCGAGGAAACGTTGACCGCCGCCGGATCCTCACCCAGGGTTTTCCAGACCACGCCACCCCAGCCCGCTTCGAAGGCGCGGACCACGTTGTAGGCCTTGTCGGTGGGTGGCGCAGAGGCCAGCCAGAACGGGTTGGGCGCTTTGATACCGGCGAAGACTATCGAGAGATCGGCCATTTACGCAGCCTCCACGTTGAGCATCAGTTGAGCGTTGATCGCCTCGGCGGCGCGTTTGCCATGCTGCACCGCTTGCACGGTAAGGTCCTGATCGAGGCTGGTGCAGTCGCCGCCGGCATACACGCCGGGGACGCTGGTGCGCAGGTGTTCATCGACCTCGATGCGTTCGCCCTGACGTTTGAGCTCGCGCGCCAACGGATCGCTGAGGGTGCTGTCATCGAAGCTCTGGCCGATCGCTTTGAAGATCGCGTCGGCAGCCAGCTCAAAGGTTTCTCCGGTGGTTTGCAGACGGCCTTCAACCAGATCAGTGCGGGCGAAACGCATGCCGCGCACGCGGCCCTGATCATCGAGCAACACTTGCTCCGGCTGCGCCCAGGTCAGCAACCGCACCTGATTGGCTTTGGCGATGTCCTGCTCATGGTGGGTGGCGCCCATGTCTGCCGCACCACGGCGATACACCAGATTGACGTCGCGCGCGCCGAGGCGGGCCATTTGCACGGCCATGTCGATCGCGGTGTTGCCAGCGCCGAGAACGATGCAGCGTTCAGCCAAGGGCAGTTGCGTGAGGTCATCGGCCTGGCGCAGTTCGCGGATGTAATCGGTGGCGGCGAGCAGGCCCGGCGCGTCTTCGTGGGCCAGACCGAGTTGCTTGCTGGCATTCAGGCCGAGGCCGAGGAATACCGCGTCAAACTGCTGATGCAGTTCGCTCAGGGTCAGGTTTGCACCGAGTTTCTGGCCGTGGCGGATTTCTATCCCGCCAATCTGCAGGAGAAAGTCCAGCTCCTTCTGCGCGTAGTCATCGACCAGTTTGTACTTGGCGATGCCGTATTCGTTGAGCCCGCCGGCCTTTTCCCGTGCTTCGAAAATCACCACATCATGCCCGTGCATCGCGCTGCGATGGGCGCAGGACAACCCGGCCGGCCCGGCGCCGACCACGGCGATACGTTTGCCCGTGGCCGGGGCGCGCTGGAACGGATGTTCGGCGAAATGTGCGTTGTCTACGGCATAACGTTGCAGCAGACCAATCAGCACCGGCGCGCATTCCTGCGCGTTGTTGCGCACGCAGGCTTGCTGGCAGAGGATTTCCGTCGGACAGACCCGCGCGCAACTGCCGCCGAGGATGTTTGCCGACAGGATTTTCTGCGCCGCGCCTTGGACGTTGTCTTGATGGATGTTGCGGATGAACGACGGGATATCGATTTCGCTGGGGCACGCATTGACGCAAGGCGCGTCGTAGCAATACAGGCAGCGCGAGGCTTCCAGATGCGCCTGACGGGCATTGAGCGGCGGCGCCAGATCAGTGAAATGACCGGCGAGGGCGGCCGCGCTTTCGTGCGGGTGGGGGAGGTGGTTCAGGGTCTCGATCACGGTTCATGGCCTCATGGCTAATTGAGGTGCTGCCTCTGGTGGGCAGTGGTTTTATGGCGTCAGGGAGGGCCTCTTCGCGAGCAGGCTCGCTCCCACATTTGCTATGCGCTCACCTGTGGGAGCGAGCCTGCTCGCGAAGGCCGAAGGCCTGGCTGTCAGCGTTTCACCGCCGTCGGCCTGTGCAACTCCGCCCGCTTGCTCAACAAATCAAACACCGCCGGATAGGCCGGCCGTTCGATGTAGCGTCCGGCGCCGCGTTCGGCGCGCAGGTCGCCGTCGGCCCAGACCACGCGGCCCTGGCTGACGGTGTGGCTCGGCACGCCGCGCACGGTCTTGCCTTCGAAGATGTTGAAGTCCACCTGCTGATGGTGGGTCTTGGCGGAAATGGTCCGTGTGCCTTGCGGATCCCACAGCACCAGATCGGCATCGGCGCCAACGCGGATCGCGCCTTTGCGTGGATAGATATTGAATATCTTCGCGGTGTTGGTGGAGGTCAGCGCGACGAAATCCTGCATCGACAATCGCCCGGAGTTGACGGCTTCATCCCACAACACTGCCATGCGGTCTTCGATGCCGGCGGTGCCGTTGGGAATCTTGCTGAAGTCGTCGCGTCCGGCAGCTTTCTGCTCGGCGCAGAAACAGCAGTGGTCGGTGGCGGTGGTGTGCAGATTGCCGTTCTGCAGCCCGTGCCACAGCGCCTCCTGATGGCCGCGCGGACGAAACGGCGGGCTCATCACGTAGCCGGCAGCGGTCTGCCAGTCCGGGTGTTGATAGACGCTGTCGTCAAGCAGCAAGTGCCCGGCCAGCACCTCGCCGTAAACCGGCTGGCCCTTGCTGCGGGCATAGGTGATTTCGTCCAGAGCTTCCTTGGTGGAAACGTGCACCAGGTACAACGGCGTGCCGATGGTTTCGGCAATGCGGATTGCCCGGCTCGCGGCTTCACCTTCGACCTGCGAAGGCCGCGACAGCGGATGCGCTTCCGGCCCGGTAATGCCCTGGGCCATCAGCTTGCGTTGCAGGTGATAGACCAGCTCGCCATTTTCTGCGTGTACGGTCGGCACCGCACCAAGTTCCAGGCAGCGCTCGAAACTCGCCACCAGAGTGTCGTCGGCGGCCATGATCGCGTTCTTGTAGGCCATGAAGTGCTTGAAGCTGTTGATGCCGTGGTGGCTGACCAGCTCGGCCATTTCCTCGCGCACCTGTTCGCTCCACCAAGTGATCGCGACGTGGAAGCCATAGTCCGACGCAGACTTTTGCGCCCAGCCGCGCCACTGATGAAACGCTTCCATCAGCGATTGCTGCGGATTGGGAATGACGAAATCGATGATCGAGGTAGTGCCGCCGGCCAGGCCGGCAGCGGTGCCGCTGTAGAAATCCTCGCTGGCAACGGTGCCCATGAACGGCAGTTGCATATGCGTATGCGGATCGATGCCGCCGGGCATCAGGTTTTGGCCACTGCCGTCGAGCACTTCGGCGCCGGCGGGAATGTCGAGGTTTTCACCAATGGCTTTGATCACGCCGTCAGCGCAATAGACGTCGGCGCGGTAACTTTCATCATGGGTAACAACGGTGGCGCCACGGATCAACAGAGACATTCCGGATTCCTCGCAGGCATGACCGACTTGTGCCGGTTCTAAATGTTTTATTGAAGTACAGCGGCGCAGTTCGTATTCCTGTCATCGCTGTCAGGAATAGAAACTAGTCGCGATTTCAAGAATGATCAAGAATATTTTTTATAAGCTTATAGCTGTTTCAAGCTATTGATAAATAGAGATAAAAACGAGAAATCACCAAAATGGGTAGGGCGCTCACCATTTTGACGCACTTGACAGGATGGAAATATGAGCAAGATTTCCTATGTGAAATCAGCCGCTTGAAGTTGTGCTGCGGTTGCGGGTTCACCGACAAAAATAAATGCAGTGCACCAGTTTGAGTCCTGACACTTCGGACAACTTGCCCGACGTTTAGCCTGAGCGTTCAGACAAGTTTTCCCGGACTCAGCGAATATTCAATTAAAACTGATGAATATCAGAAAGTTGCAAAGCGTGCAGTGCACCGCCCAAGCGTTCAGCGCCAGACCCGGCACGTTTATTGATGCCGCCGCTGACACCATGGCCGGTGCGTGAAAGTTGTCAGTTCCTCCGGCCATCGTCCGGCTGGCGCCGTATGCGCTCGCCGCCTGATGAGCAAAAAATAATCAGAAAAACAGTGGAGCGGCCATGCAACAGACCAGATCACAAGTGACCGAGCGCGACGGCTTGTACGAGCTCGAAGCGGGCAGTGATGTCCTCGACAGTCCCCGCTACAACCACGACATGGCACCGACCAAGGTGCGCGAACGCACCTGGAACAAATGGCACATCACCGCGCTGTGGGTCGGGATGTCGATTTGCGTGCCGACCTACACCCTCGGCGGCGTGCTCACCGCCTATTTCGGCTTGAGCGTCGGCGAAGCGCTGCTGGCGATTCTGTTTGCCAACGTCATTGTGTTGATTCCGCTGACCCTCAACGCCTTCCCGGGCACCAAATACGGCATTCCGTTTCCGGTGCTGCTGCGCTCGTCGTTCGGCATTCTCGGTTCGAACGTGCCGTGCCTGATCCGCGCGTTGGTGGCGTGTGGCTGGTTCGGTATCCAGACCATGTTCGGCGGACTGGCGATCCACCTGTTCCTCGGCTCGGTGTTCGAGGGCTGGAAATCCCTCGGCGGCACCGGCGAGGTGATCGGTTTCATGGTGTTCTGGGCGCTGAATCTGTGGGTGGTGATTCGCGGCGCCGAGTCGATCAAATGGCTGGAAACCTTGTCGGCGCCGTTGTTGGTGGCGGTGGGCATCGGCCTGCTGGTGTGGGCGATGCCCAATGTGTCGATGACTGAGTTGCTGGCGATCCCGCCCAAGCGTCCGGAAGGCGCCAGCGTGGTCAGTTATTTCGCGGCAGGGCTGACGGCAATGGTCGGCTTCTGGGCCACGCTGTCGCTGAACATTCCCGACTTCAGTCGCTACGCCAAGAGCCAGAAGGATCAGATCCTCGGGCAGATTTTCGGTCTGCCGCTGACCATGTTTCTCTTCGCTGCGCTGGGCGTGGTGATGACCGCCGCATCGGTGAAACTGGTCGGCGTCACCGTGTCCGACCCGGTCACGCTGATCGGGCATATCCAGAGCCCGGTGTGGGTGGCGGTGGCCATGGCGCTGATCATCGTTGCCACACTGTCGACCAACACCGCCGCCAATATCGTCTCGCCAACCAATGACTTTCAGAACATCGCGCCGAAGGTGATCAACCGCACCAAAGCGGTGTTGCTCACCGGTCTGGTCGGGCTGGTGCTGATGGGCCATGAACTGCTGAAAAAGCTTGGCCTGATCGTTTCCGACATCAGCCTGGAAACCGTGTACTCAAACTGGCTGCTGGGCTACTCGAGCCTGCTCGGGCCGATCGCCGGGATCATGGTGGTGGATTATTTCCTGATCAAGAAACAGCGACTGGACCTCGCCGGGCTGTACCGCGATGACGTGTATCCGGCGTGGAACTGGGCCGGTTTTCTCGCCTTTGGCGTGCCGGTGGCGCTGACTCTGCTGTCGCTGGGCAGCGACGCGTTCAGCTGGTTCTACAGCTATGGCTGGTTCACCGGCTCGGCGTTGGGCGGAATTATTTATTACGGGTTGTGCGTGATGCGGGCGCAGCCTTCGGTCGTGAAAACAGCGGTGTGAGCAAGGCCTTTTCGCGAGCAGGCTCGCTCCCACATTGGAAATGCATTCTCACTGTGGGAGCGAGCCTGCTCGCGAAGGCGATGCTCCATACACCGCCGAAACTGATCGTTCCCACGCTCTGCGTGGGAATGCAGCCTGGGACGCTCCGCGTCCCAACAGCGGACGCAGAGCGTCCATGGATGAATGCCCACGCAGAGCATGGGCACTATCGGCATCAGCATTGAGGAGATCCCCATGAACGCAGCCGTCGACGTTCTGCAATCCACCCATCAGCACATCAACCGCGATCGCCTCTGGGCCTCGCTCATGGAACTGGCGAAACTCGGCGCCACGGTCAAGGGCGGCGTCTGTCGCCTGGCCCTGACCGACCTCGACCGCCAGGCGCGCGACCTGTTCGTGCAGTGGTGCAAGGACGCCGGTTGCAACGTCACGGTCGATGCCGTCGGCAACATTTTCGCCCGGCGTGCCGGGCGCAACCCGAACCTGCCGCCGGTCATGACCGGCAGCCACATCGACACCCAGCCCACCGGCGGCAAGTTCGACGGCTGCTTCGGCGTGCTCGCCGGCGTCGAAGTGCTGCGCACCCTCAACGACCTCGGCGTGGAAACCGAAGCGCCGCTGGAAGTGGTGGTCTGGACCAACGAAGAGGGCTCACGCTTTGCCCCGTGCATGATGGGCTCAGGGGTCTTCGCCGAGAAATTCACCCTCGAGGAAACCCTCGCCAAGGTCGATGCCGACGGCGTCACCGTCGGCGAAGCACTGGATGCGATCGGCTACGCCGGCCCGCGCAAGGTTAGCGGGCACGCGGTTGGCGCGTATTTCGAAGCGCACATCGAACAAGGCCCGATTCTCGAGGACGAAGAGAAAACCATCGGCGTGGTACTCGGCGCGCTCGGGCAGAAGTGGTTCGACCTGAAATTGCGCGGCGTCGAAGCCCACGCCGGCCCGACGCCGATGCACCTGCGCAAGGACGCCCTGGTCGGTGCCTCGGTGATCGTCGGCGCCGTCAACCGCGCCGCCCTCGGCCATCAGCCCCACGCCTGTGGCACGGTCGGCTGCCTGCAAGCCTATCCCGGCTCGCGCAACGTGATTCCCGGCGAAGTGCGCATGACTCTGGATTTTCGCCACCTGGAGCCGGCGCGGCTGGATTCGATGATTGCCGAAGTGAAACAAGTGATCGAGGCGACCTGCGAAGAGCGCGGCCTTACCTACGAACTGACCCCGACCGCCGACTTCCCGCCGCTGTACTTCGAAAAAGGCTGCGTGGAAGCGGTGCGCGGTGCTGCGAAAGGGCTGGGTCTGTCGCACATGGACATCGTCAGTGGTGCCGGGCATGACGCGATTTTCCTCGCCGAGCTCGGCCCGGCGGGAATGATTTTTGTGCCATGCGAGGGCGGCATCAGCCACAACGAAATCGAGAATGCCGCGCCGGATGATCTGGCAGCGGGGTGCGCGGTGTTGTTGCGGGCGATGCTCGCGGCGTCGGCGATGGTGGCGGCCAGCGAGCGTGCCGCCTAAGGTAAACACACCCAGTAAACCTGTGGGAGCGAGCGTGCTCGCGAATGCGCCGGGTCAGTCACCGAATGGTCTGTCTGACCCAGCGCATTCGCGAGCAGGCTCGCTCCCACAGGGGTTTTTTGGCGATTTTGGGGTTGTGGCACGATCCCGAGCCGCCGCGGTCGTACTCTTCACCTAGCCGCATCACAGTGTGGAGATCCAATGAGCCAGGAAGTCCTGACCACCGAAACCAACCGTCGCCAGTTGCAGCAGATCATTGCCGGGCTGTCGGACGGGGTGATTCTGCTGGAACTCGACAAAAGCATTCTCTGGGCCAACGAAGCGGCGCTGACCATGCACGGTGTCAGCACCATCGGTGATCTGGGCAGTAACGCCGACGAGTACGCCAGACGCTTCACGCTGCGCTATCGCAATAATCATGTTTTGCCGCCGGACAACTACCCGATCAGCCGCGTCGCCCGCTGCGAGGCGTTCAATGATGTGCTGATCGAAGTTTCGTCCGTGGACGACCCGGAGCGGGTCTGGGTGCACAGCGTGCGCAGCATGGTCCTGACCGACCGCGTCGGCCAGCCCGAGTCGCTGGTGCTGATCATGAGCGACGTCACCGATTGGGCCAACGCTGAGCTGCGTTTCGAAAAAACCTTCAATGCCAACCCTGCACCGGCAGTGATCTGCCGACTCAGCGATTTGCGCTACATCAAGGTCAACCCGGGCTTTCTGGAAATGACCGGCTATACCCGCGATCAGGTGATCGGCACTTCGGCTTACGAAATCGATATCTTCGAGCAGGCGGATCAGCGCGATCTGGCTGTCCAGCGCTTGCGCGATGTCGCGACCATTCCGCAGATGCAGGCGGAACTGCGCCTTCCGGACGGTGGCAGTAAACAGGTGATCGTTGCCGGTCAGCCGCTGCTGCTCAATGACGAGAATTGCATGCTGTTCTCCTTCGTCGACATGGAGCCTCGGCGCCGGGTCGAGGTTGCCTTGCGTCAGAGCGAGGAGCGCTTTGCCAAGGCTTTTCGTCTGACTCCGGTACCGATTTTGATCTGCACCGCTGACAAGCAGGAGGTCATCGATGTCAATCAGGCGTTCCTCGATACCCTGGCCTATGACAGCGATGATGTACTCGGCAAAACCGTGACGCAATTGAGCTTCATCCACGATGACAGCGCGCGCACGCGCCTGCTGTCGGCGCTGGCGAAGAACGGTCGGGTGGATCGGGTCGATGTGCCGGTGCGCAAGAAGGACGAGGAGTTGTTGGAATGTGCGGTCTCGGCCGACACCGTGAACATTCACGACACGTCCTGCTATCTGCTGGTGTTGATGGACATGACCGAGCGCAAGCGCACTGAGCTGGAACTGGTCGCGGCGATCGAAGAGGTGATGAAGGATGCGTCGTGGTTCAGCCGAACGCTGATCGAGAAGCTGGCCAACGTGAAGAAGATCAACTCGCCGCAGCTGCCCAGCGCCTCGTTCACCGACCTGACGGCCCGTGAGCGTGATGTCCTGGGTTTGATCTGTGAAGGTCTGGCGGACAAGGAGATCGCCGCGCGGTTGAAACTGGCGCCCAATACCGTGCGCAATCATGTGGCCACCGTGTACTCGAAAATCGATGTGCATAGCCGCAGCGAGGCGATCGTCTGGGCTCGAGAGCGCGGTTTGTTTTCGGGAGAGTGGGGCACCAAAGGCCAGCGCTGAGGGGTGCAAATGCACTAGTTACAAGGGTGCAAATTCATGTATTGGCCAAGGCGTTGTGTTCTTAGGCTGGTGGGGTGCGGTGTGGGCCATTTCGGGCCTGCGATCGTGCCCCTTTTGAAACAGTCATAGGAACAACGTCAATGATGAATCTTGCGCAGTTGCGCGCTCGGCTCGAGCACAGTTTTGCGCCGCTGGCTTGTGAGTGTTCGGTGGATGGTGATCATTCGCTGACGGTCAAGTTGTATCACCGGGATTCGGGGCAGGTGGATCTGGTGATCAGTGGGCTGGATCTGGCTGCGCTGCGTACGCCCGGGGCGGTCGAGGCGTTGGTGGGGGAGTTGCGGTATGAGCTTGAGAGCAATTCCTTGCGTTCTTCGCGGGATCCGGATTTGGCTTAAGCGCGCTTTGGTCTTGGCGGCCTTTGGGCCGGCCATGCTCTGGGGGGGGGGTGGGTGTATATCCGTTTCTGCGGGTGCTGCTGGTTACGGTTCCGCCCTTACGGCGGGTCACTTTTGGCAAACGCCCCAAAAGTAACCAAAAGGTCTTCGCCCTGACGTTCGGCCCGCTCGCTTAGGCTCGGGGTTCCTTCGCTGCGGGATCGATCCTGGCGCAGCGGCTCCGGTTTGCTTCGCTGCACCTACACTCGCTGTGTACGACTGCGTCGTACGGTCGCTGCGCTCCCACGCCCGGATCAATCCCTCCACTCAGCCTGCCGACGGGCTCCAAGATCAAGATCAAAAGCGGTACTCGAGCTAACGCTCATCGTGTGTAGGAGCTGCCGAAGGCTGGGATCTTTTGATTTTGATTTTGATTTTCTGTGGGAGCGAGCCTGCTCGCGAAGGCGGCCTGACAGCCGACCTGATTGTTACTGAACTCACTCGATCAAACCTGTGGGAGTGAGCCTGCTCGCGATGAGGCCCTCGCCGACAACCATCATCCCAATCCAGCCCTCTGCCGGAAAATCCCCGCAAAAACCGACAGCCCAAACCAGCCAATCACCCCAATCCACTGGCGCTAACAAGGCGCTCAGCTATAAAGAATGAGTGGTCAGGTCTTCCGCGGCCGGTTGGGTTGCGGGAGTTTGTCTCTCTTTACCGCGGGTCGTCCTATGAATAATCCTGGGAAACGCGTATTGCCGTTGGCTTTTCTTGCTGTGCTGTTGGCCGGTTGTGCCAGTCCTCCACCCCCTGCGCCTGTCGCGCCGCCGCCACCGCCGGAACGTCGGTGTGAGGTGCTGGAAAATACTGAGGTTGCCGGGGATGTGTATGTGGATGGGCAGGTGACGCGCCACATCACCACTACGCGTTGCATAACCCAATAAGATTCGCGATTCCTCGATTGCACGAAGCCTGGAACCCAGCAGTGACCCTGTGGGAGCGAGCCTGCTCGCGAATGCGTGGTATCAGTCAAAACATAGCTGACTGACACAACGCTTTCGCGAGCAGGCTCGCTCCCACACGGGTTAGCAATTTGCCCTGGAAATCAGGACAGGAATCCGCCATCCACATTCAGCGCCACGCCAGTGGTGTAGCTCGACGCATCGCTGGCCAGGTACAGCACCGCGCCGGCCATTTCGCTTGGATCGGCTACGCGTTTGAGCGGGATCTGGGTCAGTGCCTGTTTCAGAATCGCGTCGTTCTTGACCAGTGCCGAGGCGAATTTGGTGTCGGTCAGGCCGGGGAGCAGGGCGTTGCAGCGGATGCCGAATTGCGCGCATTCCTTGGCGAAGACTTTGGTCATGTTGATGACCGCCGCTTTGGTTACCGAATAGATGCCTTGGAAGATTCCCGGCGAGATGCCGTTGATCGACGCGACGTTGATGATGCTGCCGCCACCGTTTTCGCGCATGAGCTTGCCGGCTTCGACCGACATGAAGAAGTAGCCGCGAATGTTCACATCGACGGTCTTCTGGAACGCCCCCAGATCGGTGTCCAGCACGTTGCAGAATTGCGGGTTGGTCGCGGCGTTGTTGACCAGGATGTCGAGGCGGCCGAATTGTTCCTTGATCCCGGCGAAGACCTGGCTGATCTGCTCCATCTCACCGATGTGGCAGGCCACGGCTGTCGCCTTGCCGCCGGCGGCGATGATGGCGTCGGCGACGTGTTGGCAGCCTTCGAGCTTGCGGCTCGAGACGATCACGTGGGCGCCTTGCTGGGCCAGCAGTTTGGCGATGGCTTCACCGATGCCACGGCTGGCGCCGGAGACGAAAGCGATTTTGCCGTCGAGGTCGAACAACTGAGTCTTGGACATGGGTTTCCCTTGTTGAAAGTCTTGTTATTGGCCCGGATCAGAGGCTGGATTTCTGAATGACCTGCAGGCTCATCTGCTCCAGCAGTTTGTTCATGTGAATGAACTGCGCGAAGCGTTTGTCCTGCGTCTGGCCATGGTAGAAGCGGTAGTAGATCTGCTGCACGATGCCGGCCAGGCGGAACAGGCCGTAGGTGTAGTAGAAGTCGAAATTGTCGATGCGGATGCCCGAGCGCTCGGCGTAGTAGTCGACGAATTCGCGGCGGGTCAGCATGCCCGGCGCGTGGCTTGGCTGGCGGCGCATCAGTTGCACCGGTGCCGGGTCGCCGGCTTCGATCCAGTAGGCGAGGGTGTTGCCCAGATCCATCAGCGGGTCGCCGAGGGTGGTCAGTTCCCAGTCGAGCACGCCGATAATTTGCATCGGATTGGCCGGGTCGAGAATGACGTTGTCGAAGCGGTAGTCGTTGTGGACGATGCTCGACGTCGGGTGGTCGGCCGGCATCTTGTCGTTGAGCCAGGCTTTGACCGCTTCCCAGTGCGGCGCGTCCGGGGTCAGGGCTTTTTCGTAACGCTCGCTCCAGCCCTTGATCTGCCGGGCGACGTAGCCTTCAGGCTTGCCCAGATCGCCGAGGCCGCAGGCGTTGTAATCGACCCGATGCAGTTCGACGAAACGGTCGATGAAGCTTTTGCACAGCGCTTCGGTTTTCGCCGAATCGAGGCCCAGCTCCGGCGGCAGTTCAGCGCGCAGGATGATGCCCTTGACCCGTTCCATCACATAGAACTCGGCGCCGATAACGGCTTCGTCGGTGCAATGCACATAGGCCTTCGGGCAATACGGAAAGCCCTCGCGCAGTTGGTTGAGAATGCGGAACTCACGGCCCATGTCGTGGGCGGATTTGGCTTTGTGGCCAAACGGCGGACGGCGCAGAACGAATTCTTGCTCGGGGTATTCCAGCAGGTAGGTCAGGTTCGACGCGCCGCCAGGAAACTGGCTGATCTGCGGCGTGCCGGTCAGGCCGGGAATGTGCGCCTTGAGGTACGGATCGATCAGGCTGGCATCAAGTTCTTCGCCTGCGCGGATCCGGGTGGACTGGTCAGTAAGCGCCATGCTTATCCCTTCTGCTTATTTTGGAGGCCAGACATCATTGGCTAATCTAATAGCGCGCTCGGGTGCTCACAAGCGCGGGTCGGTCTTATAGGTTAGCGTGTTGCTGGATAATCAACTTTGAGAATGGGGCAAAGATCGGCGCGGTTCGACGATGCCACGCGCGTTAATGCACGCGCTGGTTGTTCAACTTGGGCGGCAAGGCGACGGGAGTCAGCACCGGTTGCCCGGAGAAAAACGCCATCAGGTTTTTCCCCACCAGTTCAACGGTGCCTTGCGTGGCTTCAGGGGACAACCCGGCGACGTGTGGGGTTAGCACAACGTTGCTGAGGTGTTTCAGGGCGTCGGGCACTTCCGGTTCGTGATCGAACACGTCCAGCGCTGCGCCGGCGATACGACGTTGCTCAAGTGCGGTGATCAGGTCTGCCGTTGCGATAACGCTGGCGCGGGCGATGTTGACGATAAAACCCTTGGGGCCGAGCGCATCGAGCACTGCTCGCGTCACCAGATGTTGCGTACCAATGCCGCCGGGCGTGGCAACGACCAGGAAGTCCGAGGCTCGCGCCAGATCGGTCGGTGTCGAGCAGAACGCATAAGCGACTTCGCTGCGCACCTGGCGGCTGTGGTAGCTGACCTGCATGTCGAACCCGAGCTCCGCACGTTTGGCAATCGCCATGCCCACGGCGCCCAGCCCGAGGATGCCCAGACGCTTGCCGGCCAGCGACGGGCGCATGATTTTCGGCCATTCACCGCGGCGCACGGCGGCATCGCAGCGCGGGATGTCGCGGACCAATGCCAGCAGCAATGCCATCGCATGATCGGCCACTGACGAGGCGTTGACTCCGGCGCCATTGGTGACGGTGATGCCACGGTCACTGGCTGCTTGCAGATCGACCTGTTCATAACCGGCGCCGATCACGGTGATGATTTTCAGGGCGGGCAGGGCGCTGATCTCTTGCGCGGTCAGACCCAGCGGGCCGCGAGTGAGCACGGCATCGATGCGACTGCCATGGGTGGCGATGGCTTGCGCACGTTCGGCTGGCGTTGGTGCGAGGATCAGGTGGAATCCCTGATGCTCAAGAATCGGCAGATAGTCATTGATCGTTTCAACCAGTACCAGAACGGTTGCGGGCATTGCGCGGCTCCTGTGATTGGCGGCGGGTGGGTCGCGAAAGTCGACTCAGAGTGCTGAATCCGCAGCGGCTTGGCAATCGTTGCATTCGCGCAGTGGTGCTTTGATTCTGGACGGGTTCGTGGAACAAGCAAGCACGCAGGCATGGGCGCTGCGAATCAGCTGACGTATTGCGCAATGCCGTTGCCAAACGACCAGTTCTCTTTCTTTACCTCCAGCAGATTGATGAATACATCCTCCAGGCGAATACCCAGTTGCGCATGCAGGCTCTCGGCAATGGTTTTGAACAGCAACTGCTTCTTTTCCACGCTGCGCCCTTCGCTGATGGTGATCTGGATGAACACCACGCCGTCGCTGCGCTGGATGCCGAGGTATTGAGGGTCGTACACGAAGTGCTGACCATCGTGCTCATTGAGAATCTGGAAATTGTCGTGTTCGGGCACATCGATACAGCTGCGCAGGGCGGCGTAGATCTGTTCGCCGATGCGCCTGGCGAAAGTGGGGTCTGGGTTTTGCTGGATGTCGACGCGGACCAGTGGCATGGGAGGCTCCTTGGGTTATGGCTTCTCTCACGCTAGATCAATGGCGGAGTTCTGGCAGGTAGTTGGTCTGGAATATTGCGGATCACTCGTATGAGGAGGCTTACGTGACTCGCGGATTTTGCCTACGGGGATGGCAGATGCGTCTGCTGGTCAGCGTGAATGGAACAGTTTGATGATAAGGGCATGACGATAGCCGTCGATGTGCATGCAAATGCTGACACCGATCCGCCAGCAGCCAAGGAGGGCAAATGTTCCATAACGATCGCGAAAATCTGGAGCTAGACAGGCTGGAAAACGAATCAAGGAAACTCGTGGCTGAATGGAAAAAGCTTCAGGCTGAAGAGAAAAAGTTATCAAGGGAGACGAAGCTCTATCCAATTGCAGTGTTTGGTGGAGTCTTGACTGCAATCACCGCAGTGGCAGGGTTTTTCTTCAAGTTGTGAGTCTTCATGCTTCACGACCGTCAGGCGCATTATTCAAAGGTTAATCAGTATGAGCACATATGACCGTAAGGCACGACTGGAGCAAATTGAGCGAGAGTTCGCAGAATATGACGAAGCGGTGCGCAATAGAGACAAGCGCGAAAATGGCAAGCTCTGGTTGCTTTTCGGCTTCGGGCTGTACTGCGTTTTATTGGGTTTCATGCTCGGCATATCGCTCTAGGCGCATTCGATGACGCATGGGTGGGTGCAAAACGTATCCGTTTGCGGCATCCGACGTATCCATAAACGACCTTGTTTTTTCTATAAACGACCATCCTTGGATCTGCTCCGCACAACCATTCCTCAGCTAAGTCTTTGCTTGCATTGATTTATCACGGAGAATCGCGCCCCTGTTTCGGCCGGAGCATGTCTGTCGGTTTTTTCCGACGCGTCCTGACCGAGTGGCAAGTGACCGGAATGCGGAGATCCGACCGGATGAATGATCAGGCCAATAGCCTCGAAAAGCGCTTCGACGCAGCAGCACCCGCTGAACTTTCGAGCTGGAATCGCCAGGACACCACCTGGATGCTGGGACTGTTTGGGACGGCCATTGGCGCCGGCACCCTGTTTTTGCCGATCAACGCAGGATTGGGTGGCTTCTGGCCGCTGGTGATCCTCGCGCTGCTGGCATTTCCGATGACGTTTTACGCGCACCGTGGCCTGACCCGTTTTGTCCTGTCCGGTCGCGAAGGCGCCGATATCACCGAAGTGGTCGAGCAGCATTTCGGTATCAAGGCCGGTGCCTTGATCACGCTGCTGTACTTCTTTGCCATCTTCCCGATCCTGCTGATCTACAGCGTCGGCCTGACCAACACGGTCGCCAGTTTCCTCGAACACCAACTGCACATCACGCCGCCACCGCGCGCATTGCTGTCGTTCGTGCTGATTCTCGGCCTGCTGGCCGTGGTTCGTTGCGGTGAGCAGGCGATCGTCAAGGCCATGAGCCTGATGGTCTATCCGTTCATCGTTGCGCTGCTGTTCCTCGCCGTGTACCTGATTCCGCACTGGAACGGCGGCATCCTCGCCACCGCCTCGCAAGTGCCGGCGCCGTCAGCGCTGCTGCACACGCTGTGGCTGGCAATTACGGTGATGGTGTTCTCGTTCAACCATTCGCCGATTATCTCGGCGTTCGCGATGGACCAGAAGCGTCGTTACGGTGTGCACGCCGACGAGCGCAGCTCACAGATCCTCGCGCGCGCTCATGCATTGATGGTCATTTTGGTGCTGTTCTTCGTATTCAGTTGCGTGCTGACCCTGTCGCCAGAGCAACTGGCTGAGGCAAAAGAGCAGAATCTTTCGATCCTGTCGTACCTGGCCAACCACTTCAGCAACCCGACCATCGAGTTTGCGGCGCCGTTGATTGCGTTTGTGGCGATCTCCAAGTCGTTCCTCGGTCATTACATCGGGGCCAGCGAAGGCCTCAAGGGCCTGATCGTCAAGAGCGGCAGGCGTCCGGGCGCCAAAGCGCTGGATCGCATCGTGGCGGCGTTCATGCTGGTGATCTGCTGGATCGTCGCAACGCTTGATCCGAGCATCCTGGGCATGATCGAAACCGTCGGTGGGCCGGTGATTGCGGCAATCCTGTTCCTGATGCCGATGTACGCGATTCGCAAAGTGCCAGCGATGGCGCGCTATCGCGGGCAGGCGTCGAACGTGTTTGTTACGGCGGTGGGTCTGGTGGCGATTTCGGCGCTGGTTTACAAGCTGGCTGTGTGACCTGTCACTGATGACTGATCGTTCCCACGCTCTGCGTGGGAATGCCTCTTGTGACGCTCTGCGTCACGCTTGGGGACGCAGAGCGTCCGGGGCTGCGTTCCAACGCGGAGCTTGGGAACGATCAGAATGCTTGCCCGGCAGGCATAAAAAAACGCCGCTCATCTCACGATGGGCGGCGTTTTTTATGGCCTTGCAGCGTTAGGCTTGAACGACCGGGATCTTGGCGTTCGCAGCAGCTTCACGGAACTCGGCGATCTGGTCGAAGGACAGGTAGCGGTAGACATCGGCCGCCATGCTGTCGATCTTGCCAGCGTATTCCATGTACTCCTCGACGGTCGGCAGGCGACCCAGGATCGAAGCAACGGACGCCAGCTCGGCCGAGGCCAGGTAGACGTTCGCGCCGTCGCCCAGACGGTTCGGGAAGTTACGGGTCGACGTCGAGACCACGGTGCTGTTCGGCTCAACGCGTGCCTGGTTACCCATGCACAGCGAGCAGCCTGGCATTTCCATGCGAGCGCCAGCCTTGCCGTAGATGCCGTAGTAGCCTTCTTCGGTCAGTTGGTGAGCGTCCATCTTGGTCGGCGGCGACAGCCACAGACGGGTTGGCAGCTGACCCTTGACCTGATCCAGCAGTTTACCGGCAGCGCGGAAGTGACCGATGTTGGTCATGCACGAACCGATGAACACTTCGTCGATCTTCTCGCCAGCAACGCTGGACAGCAGACGGGCGTCGTCCGGATCGTTCGGCGCGCAGAGCACAGGCTCGTTGATCTCGGCCAGATCGATTTCGATGACTTCGGCATATTCGGCGTCGGCATCGGCTTCCATCAGCTCAGGATTGGCGATCCAGGCTTCCATCGCTTGAGCACGACGTTCCAGGGTACGCGCATCGCCGTAGCCTTCGCCGATCATCCAGCGCAGCAGGGTGATGTTGGACTGCAGGTACTCGGTGATCGACTCTTTCGACAGCTTGATGGTGCAACCGGCAGCCGAGCGTTCGGCCGAGGCGTCGGACAGTTCGAACGCCTGCTCCAGGGTCAGACCTTCCAGACCTTCGATTTCCAGGATGCGGCCGGAGAAGGCGTTTTTCTTGCCTTTCTTCTCGACGGTCAGCAGACCGTTCTGGATAGCGAAGTACGGAATGGCATGAACCAGGTCACGCAGGGTGATGCCAGGTTTCATCTTGCCTTTGAAACGCACCAGGATCGATTCCGGCATGTCCAGCGGCATGACGCCAGTGGCAGCGGCGAACGCGACCAGACCGGAACCGGCCGGGAACGAGATGCCCATCGGGAAACGGGTGTGCGAGTCACCACCGGTACCGACGGTGTCCGGCAGCAGCATGCGGTTCAGCCACGAGTGGATGATGCCGTCGCCCGGACGCAGGGAAACGCCGCCGCGGGTCATGATGAAGTCAGGCAGGGTGTGGTGGGTGGTCACGTCGATCGGCTTTGGATAAGCCGCGGTGTGGCAGAACGACTGCATCACCAGATCAGCGGAGAAGCCCAGGCACGCCAGGTCTTTCAGTTCGTCACGGGTCATGGGACCGGTGGTGTCCTGAGAACCCACGGTGGTCATCTTCGGTTCGCAGTAGGTGCCAGGACGCACGCCTTGGCCTTCTGCCAGACCGCAAGCCTTGCCGACCATTTTCTGCGCCAGGGTGAAACCCTTGGTGCTTTCAGCCGGAGCTTCCGGCTTCTTGAACAGGTCGAACGGCGGCAGACCCAATTCGGCGCGAGCCTTCTCGGTCAGGCCACGGCCGATGATCAGCGGGATACGACCGCCGGCACGGACTTCGTCCAGCAGCACCGGGGTTTTCATTTCGAAAGTGGTGATGACTTCGTCGGTACCGTGCTTGCAGACTTTGCCAGCGTGCGGGTACAGATCGATCACGTCGCCCATGTTCATGTTCGACACGTCGAACTCGATCGGCAGGGCGCCGGCATCTTCCATGGTGTTGTAGAAGATCGGAGCGATCTTGCTGCCGAAGCAGAAACCGCCAGCGCGCTTGTTCGGCACGTACGGGATGTCGTCGCCGAAGAACCACAGCACCGAGTTGGTGGCCGATTTACGCGAGGAACCGGTACCGACCACGTCACCGACGTAGGCGATCGGGAAGCCCTGGCCGCGCATTTCTTCGATCTGCTTCATCGGGCCGGTCTTGCCTTGCTCGTCCGGAACGATGCCGTCACGGGCCATTTTCAGCATGGCCAGGGCGTGCAGCGGGATATCAGGACGCGACCAGGCGTCTGGCGCAGGGGAGAGGTCGTCGGTGTTGGTTTCGCCGGTGACCTTGAATACGCGCAGGCTGATCTTGTCGGCCAGCACCGGGCGCTTCTTGAACCACTCGCCGTCAGCCCAGGATTGCAGCACGGCCTTGGCGTGAGCGTTGCCGTTCTTGGCTTTTTCGGCGACGTCGTGGAAGGCGTCGAACATCAGCAGGGTGTGCTTGAGTTCTTCGGCGGCGACTGGCGCCAGCTCGGCGTCGTCCAGCAGTTCAACGAGGGTGACGATGTTGTAGCCGCCCTGCATGGTGCCGAGCAGTTCTACAGCGCGTTTCTTGTCCAGCAGAGGGGAGGTGGCTTCGCCTTTGGCCAGGGCAGACAGGAAACCGGCCTTGACGTAGGCGGCTTCGTCCACTCCAGGCGGTACGCGATTGGTGATCAGGTCAACGAGGAAAGCTTCTTCGCCAGCCGGAGGGTTCTTCAGCAGCTCGATCAGGCCTGCTGTTTGTTCGGCGTTAAGCGGCTGGGGAACGATACCCAGGGCTGCACGCTCTTCGATATGTTTGCGGTAGGCTTCAAGCACAGTTATTACCCTCATCAGTGGTCCCAAATGGGTGTCCGGGACGCTCATCCCGAAATTGCCGTACTCATGCGCCTCACGACGTTGTGGGTCGTTCGGCCAGAATTACCGGCAATTCCTTACAGAAGCTGCTTTCAAAGTTTTACGCCTGCAGAACGGGGAGCTGATGAGGGTTGGCGTTGGGCTTTTCCCCGCTGGAAAAACCCTTCGCCAACACCGCTCTGAAGGAACGACTGTGCTCGTGACGCTTTGAAAACAGCTTCTAACGGACATTGGCGCCTTAAAAGGCTGGCTGATTCTACGGCAAAAAAAATTTAAAGGTAAGTCGCGCTCTATTGGACTTTCGTGGCAATCAGCGTGGCCGGAGCAAACCTGCGACGCCGGCGAGACCTTGCTGTTTGAGGGGTGATCAATGCCCGACAAAGGGCTAACATGCCGGCCTGTTCCGCGTTTCAGTGTTCTGCCCATTTATGCCCAATCAGACCATCAAGACCCCCTGCGTCGGCCTCTGCTCCACCGTTTACGGTGACCTGGTGTGCCGTGGCTGCAAGCGTTTCCATCACGAAGTGATCCATTGGAACGGATACAACGAGGAGGAAAAACGTGCGGTGTGGCTGCGTCTGGAGCAATTGCTGTCACAAGTGATGGCGAGCAAAGTCGAGATCTTCGATCCGGCGCGCCTGCGCGAGCAGCTCGAACAGCGCAAGATCCGTTTCGTACCGCATCAGTCGGAATATTGCTGGGCCTACCAGCTGATCGCCAGGGGGGCGCGGGTGATCATTAATCTCGAGGCGTACGGGATGGTGTTGCTGCCGGAATTCCGCGACTGGAACCTGCCGGAACTGCGCGATGCCATTGATCGGGAATTCTTCCTGCTGTCGGAAGCGCATTATCAGCGCTATATCGCCCCCGGCTTTCTCAAAGACGCCTTTGGCGCCTGAACAGCAAAAGATCGCAGCCTTCGGCAGCTCCTACATGGGAATGCGTTCTACCTGTAGGAGCTGCCGAAGGCTGCGATCTTTTGCTCTTAATGTTTTACGGCCAGTTCCACCAGATGATCCTCAACCTCCTGCGGCTTGAGCACCAGCACATCGCTTTCCAGGGTATCCAGCACCGCTTCCGCCGTATTGCCGATTAACGCGCCTGACAAACCACTGCGCGCCACCGTGCCAATAACCGTTACTGCCGCCTGGAGCTTGTGCGCCATGAACGGGATCAACACATCCGCCGGGCCTTCCTCGATGTGCAGGTGCTCGTCATCGACATCGAACTCCGCCTGAAACGCCCGGCACTGCTCGCGGTATTTGGCTTCTATGGTCGATTTGAGCTGAAACGTCGGGTCTGCCGCCGAGAGCATCGGCGACGGATGCGCGGTGATCACATGCAGATGCGCCTTGGCCAGACTGGCGATGTCGTAGCCGTGATCAATGATGGTGCTGTGCAGATGCCGATGCTCACCATCGGCATTGCCGACATCGACGGCGGCGAGAATCACTTTGTCTTTCCACGAACCGGCGGTTTTGACCAGCAGCACCGGGGTAGGGCAGTGGCGCAGCAGCTTCCAGTCGGCCGGGGTCAGCAGGGCTTTTTTCAGCGAGCTGTCGGGGAAGTGCTGTTTGATCACCAGGCCGCAACCCTCGGCCTGCTGCACATCGATGATGGTTTCGTGCAGGCTCTCGTTCCATGCCTGTTCGGTGGTCACGCTGTACCCTTCGGCTAGCAACGCCGCCTTGAGCACACTGAGCAGGCCGGCGTGGTCATGCTTCTTGTCGCACACCAGAAGATGCAGATGGGCCTGAGTGACACCGGCGATCAGCTTTGCGCGTTTGAGCGCCAGGCTTTCTGCATGTTCAGGTTCGATGACCACCAGAATGCTGCGAATGGCTTGCATGAGCGGAGTCTCCAGCAAAGAAAAGGCACGGCGTTGCACAACTATAGTTGCTACCCGAACGTCTGCGACTTGATGCATATCAACAGCCCCCGCTGGTGGTCTGCGGACAGGCCGGTATAATCGGCGCCCTTCGCTCGAACACCTTTTACCGTGAGCCCCATGATCCTTCCCGAAATCCACGAATTCCTTGGCTGCCGCACCCCCGACGCCTGGGTCCAGGCGGCATTGGCCGACCAGGAAACCCTGCTGATCGACCACAAGAACTGCGAGTTCAAGGCTGCCAGCACGGCGCTGAGCCTGATTGCCAAGTACCACGCCCACGTCGACCTGATCAACATGATGTCGCGCCTGGCCCGGGAAGAACTGGTGCACCACGAGCAGGTCATGCGCATCATGAAACGGCGCAAGATCGAGCTGCGTCAGCTGCACGCCGGCCGTTACGCCTCGGGCCTGCGCAAAGTGGTGCGCAGCCACGAACCGGTGAAACTGGTCGACACACTGGTGGTTGGCGCGTTCATCGAAGCACGCAGTTGCGAACGCTTCGAAGCACTGGTGCCGCATCTGGATGAAGAGCTGGGCAAGTTCTATTTCGGCCTGCTGAAAAGCGAGGCGCGGCACTTTCAGGGTTATCTGAAACTGGCCTATCAGTATGGTGATGCCAAGGATGTCGCGCAGGTGATCGAGCGCGTCCGTGTGGCCGAGCAGGAACTGATCGAGTCGCCGGACGAGGAGTTCCGCTTCCACAGCGGCGTGCCGGTCGCCGCATGATCGGGTAGGAGCTGCCGCAGGCTGCGATCTTTTGATCTTGTTGTTACAAATCGAAAATCAAAATATCGCAGCCTTCGGCAGCTCCTACAGAGGTCCGCAATTCAATCGGACATCATTGTCGGATTGTAAAAAAATCTTAAAAGTATGAAACATCACCGAAAACCGGCCCAAGTGGCCGGTTTTTGCTGTCTGCCGTCATCGCCTGTGCGATGAATGCCAGCATAATATCGGCCCTTCCACGTTTGGCTTGGCAACGATCGTTATGGATAACCTGGGTTTCGGCAAAGTCCTGCTGGTCGAAGACGATGAGCGTCTCGCCGCACTGATCGCACACTTTCTTGAACAACAGGGCTACGAGGTGCGCACGGTGCATCGCGGCGATCTCGCCATGGCTGCATTCCTGGAATTCAAGCCGAAAGTGCTGGTGCTCGACCTGATGTTGCCGGGGCAGAGCGGTTTGCAGGTCTGTCGGGAAATTCGCAGTGTCTCGGACACGCCGATCGTGATCCTCACCGCCAAGGAAGACGATCTCGATCACATCCTCGGTCTGGAGTCCGGCGCTGACGATTACGTGATCAAACCGATCAAGCCGCCGGTACTGCTCGCGCGGCTGCGTGCGCTGCAACGGCGGCAGACGCCGGACAGCAGCGTGGTGAGTTTTCTTGAGTTCGGGCAATTGAGCATCGACCGCAGTTGCCGTGAAGTGCGCTTGACCGGTGAGCTGATCGAGCTGACCACCATGGAGTTCGAATTGCTCTGGTTGCTCGCCAGCGCGGCAGGCAAGATTCTTTCCCGCGATGACATTCTCAATCGCATGCGCGGCATCGCTTTCGACGGCCTCAATCGCAGCGTCGACGTCTACATCAGCAAGTTGCGCAACAAGCTCAAGGACAACCCTCGCGAGCCGGTGTGCATCAAGACCGTGTGGGGCAAGGGCTATCTGTTCAATCCGTTCGCGTGGGAGCTGTAGATGCTGCGTTTGTTCCTCGGGCTGTTTCTGGTGATGACGGTAGGGCTGGTGCTGGCGTTGCAGACGGTCGAGCACACCTTCAACGCGTTGCTCGACAGCCAGACGCAGGATTACAACCGTGAAGCCGTGCGCGGTCAGGCGTGGTCGCTGGTCGATCATCTGCAAGGCCGCCAAGGGGCCGAGCGTGAACAGAAACTCGATTCATTGCGCGCGCACTATGGTCTGTCGCTGAGTCTGGTCGAGGCCGATCAACTGGCCCTGACACCGCAGGAAAAAGCCGAGCTCGCGCGGAACCTGTTGGTGATCCGCGACGATTACACGCAGTTCATCAGCAACATCGATGGCGGCTCGCAATTGCTCAGCATCAAGCTGCCGCCGGAGCCGAGCCTGATGCCGTTCTACATCACCGCGGCGTACATGATGCTCGCAGTGCTGATCGGCATCGTTCTGTTTTTCTGGGTGCGCCCGCACTGGCGCGATCTGGAAAAGCTGCGGCTGGCGGCCGAGCGTTTCGGCGACAACGATCTGTCGGTGCGCATCCAGTTGTCGCGGCGCTCAAACATCCGCGATCTGGCCGAGCACTTCAATCTGATGGCGGCGCGCATCGAGGGCTTGATCGCCAATCAGCGCGAGCTGACCAATGCGGTGTCGCACGAATTGCGCACACCGATTGCGCGGCTTTCTTTTGAGCTCGATCAGCTCAAACAGCAACCGGACGCGAGCCAGAATCGCGAGCTGATCGCCGACATGTATGCCGACCTCGGTGAGCTGGAGGAGATGGTCTCGGAGCTGCTGACCTACGCCAGCCTTGAACACGGCGCGACAGTGATCAAACGGGAGAATATTCATGCGGCCGACTGGCTCGACAGCGTTGTCGGCAGTGTGGCGCTTGAGGCCGAAGCAGTGGGCGTGCAGTTGACGATCGCGGGTTGCCAGGTCGACACCGTAAGCATCGAGCCGCGCTTCATGGCGCGCGCGGTGATCAACCTTTTACGTAATGCCATTCGCTACGCCGAGCAGCGCGTCGAGGTGTCGCTGCTGCGCAATGGCGATGACTATGAAGTGCGGGTCAGCGATGACGGGCCGGGTGTGCCGCTGGAGGGACGGGAAAAAATCTTCGAACCGTTTTCCCGACTGGATGCCAGCCGTGATCGGCGCACCGGTGGTTTCGGACTGGGCCTGGCGCTGGTGCGGCGGGTGTCGCAGTCCCATGGCGGGCAGGTTGAGGTTGGCGACTCGGTGTGGGGCGGGGCGTTGTTCAGGATGACCTGGGCGCATCTGGACTGATTGATATTGCCTGACCCGGCCCCTTCGCGAGCAGGCTCGCTCCCACAGGGGATCGCATTCCAAATGTGGGAGCGAGCCTGCTCGCGAAGGGCGCGGTGTTCAGCGAGTTACACCGAGTCGCTCATGCCACTGGGCGATCGATTCTTCAGGATATTCATCAAACTGCTGATCCTTCGGCTTGGCCTCCACCTCGACCCACGGCGCTTTCGAGCCAAGCATCAGGTGCGTGTGTTCCGGCGGCACCGGCAGTGGCGTGTCGATCGCCGAGGCGAATGGGTGAATCAGCTCTGGCCACTCCGGGCTGAACAGCCACAGGCCGCTGCCGCACAGCGAACAGAAGTGGCGCTCGGCGCTGCTGCGATGGGCGCGCTTGTCGCCGTCAGCTTTCATCTTCGCGTGATAAATGCTGATGTTTTTGCGCCCGCGAACCTTGAGAGTGGTCGCGTCGCCGCCAAGGTTGATCGCATAACCGCCGCCGCCCTGAGTCTTGCGGCAAATCGAGCAATAGCAGCGTTGATAGGGGTAAGGATGGGCGCTGTCGAGGCTGAACGTGACTTCGCCGCAATGGCAGGAGCCTTCGAGGTGCATGGTGCTCTCCTGTGTCTGAATGGTCCGGTTCAGCCTAGAACATTCTGCTGGATGCTTGCCGGTGTGATGCGACCGGCGGGCGCAGCGTCTAGCCCCAGTGTCCCCGCGATCCCATGGGGCGAGACTTTCGGAACCCGGCATGCAAGCGCTGTTGAACGAGATCCTTGACGCCGTCCGGCCCCTGATCGGGCAGGGCAAAGTTGCTGACTATATTCCCGCCCTCGGCACGGTACCGGCCAACCAGTTGGGCATCGCCGTGTACAGTAACGATGGCGAAATGTATTGCGCCGGCGACGCTGAAACGCCGTTCTCGGTGCAGAGTATTTCCAAGGTATTCAGCCTGGTGCAGGCCATCGATCATTCCGGCGAAGCGATCTGGGAGCGGCTTGGCCACGAGCCGTCCGGCCAGCCGTTCAACTCGCTGGTGCAACTGGAATTCGAGCGCGGCCGCCCGCGCAATCCGTTCATCAATGCCGGTGCGCTGGTGATCTGCGACATCAACCAGTCGCGCTTCGCCGCGCCGACACTGTCGATGCGCGACTTCGTCCGGCGTCTGTCGGGCAACCCGCAAATCATGATCGACGGCAAGGTCGCCGACTCCGAATATCAGCATCGCGCGCGCAATGCGGCGATGGCCTATCTGATGCAGTCGTTCGGCAACTTTCACAACGATGTCGAGGCGGTGTTGCGCAGCTATTTCAGCCACTGCGCACTGCGGATGAATTGCATCGATCTGGCCCGGGCGTTCTGCTTTCTGGCCAATGACGGTTTCTGCAAGCACAGCGGCGAGCAGATCCTGACGCGCCGCCAGACCCAGCAGGTCAACTCGATCATGGCTACAAGCGGTTTGTACGACGAGGCGGGCAATTTCGCCTATCGCGTCGGCTTGCCAGGCAAGAGCGGGGTCGGCGGCGGCATCGTTGCGGTAGTGCCGGGACAGTTCAGCGTGTGCGTGTGGTCGCCGGAGTTGAACGCCGCCGGCAACTCGCTGGCGGGGATGGCGGCGCTGGAGTTGCTGAGCTCAAGGATTGGCTGGTCGGTGTTCTGAAGACACACCACGATTTCCAGTGTGGGAGCGAGCCTGCTCGCGAAGAGGTCGGCACATTCAGCATTGATGTCGTCTGCTCGGACGCTTTCGCGAGCAGGCTCGCTCCCACCGGGTGCAGTGTTGCTTTGCAGGATCGTGTTCTATACATTTTCCGGCCGCCCTCTGCATGGTGAATCCGCTTCATGTCTCTTGCGCTCGAACGTCTGGTCGCTGGCACGCCGATCCCTTTCGCTGGTAACCGTGTCACCGTGGTCAGCCCCGAACTGGCCGCGCGGTTTCAGCCCGGTGACCATCTGCTGGTCGAGCAGGTCAGTGGCGAGTTGTTGCTGATCCCCGTGGCCGATCAGCGGGCCGCCTCGGTGGCAATCGAGCGTGCGGCTGCGGCATTCACCGCGTTGTCGGCGGTGTCCGATGAAGCCATCAGCCAATTCTTCGACCTGTTTGCCCAGCGCCTGGAAAATCCTCAGTGCTGGACGCAGATCGAAGCCGCCAACCGCGCCGACATCGAGCGGGCCAAGGCGCGCGGTCGCTCGACCACACGCTTGCTCGCCGATGAACGCATGCGCCGCGACATGATCGCCGGGCTGCGCGCCTGGCGTGATGCGCCGCCCACGCGTGGCAAAGTGATCAGCAGTGTCGAGCACGACGGCTGGAAGGTTGAGCAAGTCGTCTCGCCGCTGGGCATCGTCGCGTTTGTCTTCGAAGGCCGTCCCAACGTATTTGCCGACGCCGCCGGCGTGTTGCGCACCGGCAATACGGCTGTGCTGCGCATCGGCAGCGATGCGTTGGGCACTGCGCAAGCTATCGTCACTCACGCCTTGAACCCGGCGCTGGCCGAAGCCGGTTTGCCGGTGGGGGCGGTGTCGTTGGTCGAAAGTGTCAATCACGCCGCCGGTTGGGCGATGTTTGCCGATCGGCGTCTGTCGCTGGCGGTGGCGCGCGGCTCGGGCCGTGCGGTCAGCCAGTTGGGCAGCATTGCCCAGCAGGCCGGCACTGCCGTCAGCCTGCACGGCACCGGCGGCGCGTGGCTGATTGCCGACCGTGACGCCGACGCAACACGCTTCGCGGCGGTGGTGCGCAACTCGCTGGACCGCAAGGTCTGCAATACCCTCAACGTCTGCCTGATTCAGCGTGAACGCGCCATTGAGCTTGTGCCGCTGTTCCTCGAAGCTTTGAAAGACGCCGGTACTGCGCGCGGCCAAGGCTGCAAATTGCACATTGTCGCGGGTAGTGAAAGTTGCCTGCCAAGCGAATGGCAGAACGCAACAGTCGAGGTTTATCGCGCCGAGGGTTACCAGACCGAAGCGCTGGCCGAATCCCTGCCCGAGTCGGACCTGGGCCGCGAGTGGGAATGGGAAGAAACCCCGGAAGTCAGCCTGATGATTGTTGACGATCTGGATCAGGCGATTGCGCTGTTCAACCGTTACAGCCCGCAATTCACCGTGTCGTTGATCAGCGAGGATGCGGCGGTTCAGGAACGCTTCTACAACGCGGTGAATGCGCCGTTCGTAGGCAACGGCATCACCCGTTGGGTCGATGGCCAGTACGCGTTGAACAAGCCGGAACTGGGCCTTTCGAACTGGGAGAGCGGGCGCCTGTTTGCGCGCAGTGCGATTCTTTCCGGTGACGGCGTGTTCACCGTGCGCAGCCGGATGACTCAGGTTGATCTCACGGTAAAACGCTGATCTGTTGATCGTTCCCACGCTCCGCGTGGGAATGCAGCCCGTGACGCTCCGCGTCACTGGACGCAGAGCGTCCCTAGAGGCATTCCCACGCAGAGCGTGGGAACGATCACGGTGGGGAGTCAGGCAGCGTGGCTGGCTTGCGCGCTGATCGCGCAAGTCTCAGGCTGCTCGGCCAGCGGCACAAAGGTGCGACGATCGGAAGAGAGTGCGTCGATCGAACCGGTCTCGATGTCGTAAACCCAGCCATGCAGATTCAACCGGCCTTGCTCCTGGGCCAGGCGCACACTCGGGTGGGTCTGGATATTCGCCAGTTGCGCGATCACGTTCTCGCGCACCATCGAACTCAATTTCGCCGCGTCGCTGCCATGCACGCGCGCTTCGTTGACTACCTTCGCCGATTCGGCATGCTGCAGCCAGCCACTGACAGCGGGCAGGTGATCCATGCATTTGCACTGGGCAATTGCGGTCATCGCACCACAATCGGAGTGGCCGCAAATCACGATATCGGTCACCCCCAGCACTGCCACCGCATATTCCACCGTCGCCGACACCCCGCCCGGATGCGGGCTGTAGGAGGGCACGATATTGCCGGCGTTACGGATCACGAACAGCTCGCCGGGCTCTTGCTGGGTCAGCAGCTCAGGCACCACACGGCTGTCGGAACAGGTGATGAACAGCGTGCCGGGTTGCTGAGTCGTGGCCAGGTGTTTGAACAGTTCGCTGCGTTGCGGGAAGGCTTCGTTCTGGAATTTCAGGAAGCCGTCGATCAGGGCTTTCATGGCATGTCCTCGTGGCAGAAATGAGATGGCCCGCACGCAGGTTGCGGGCCGGGCGCATCAGAACGGACGCAGCGGCAGGAACTTGCCGTCGAGGGTCACCACGGCGCGGGAGCCGCCTTCCGGGTCTTCGACTTTCTTGATGTCCAGTTTGAAGTTGATCGCACTGATGATGCCGTCACCGAACTGTTCATGAACCAGCGCTTTCAGCGTGGTGCCGTAGATCTGGATCATTTCGTAAAAACGGTAGATGGTCGGATCGGTCGGCACGCCGCTGAGGCTGCCGCGCAAAGGAATGATCTGCAGAGCGGCGACGTCATCTGCGCTGAGGTCAAGCTTGTTGCCGACCACTTGAGCAGCGTTTTCCGGCAAAGGATGCTGGCCGAGCAGGGCGGCGGTGACGTAGGCAAGGCTGAGGCCGGTGCCGTCAGCAAGATCCTGCCACGACAGATCTTTTTTCGCCTTGGCGTCGAGAACGCGGGTAGTCAGGGCCAGGCTGTTGTCGTTGTAGGCGTGGGACTGTTGCATGGTGTCACTCCTTTCAGGGGTTGGCTTGCTGTGTGTGGAAGCAATGTTGCGCCGGTCGATTCATAGCGTCCAAGACCGATATACAATGCTGCGCATAAGCCCTGCCTATAGATGGTGTACTCATGCTGTTGCGACATTTGCGTTATTTGCTCGCCGTTGCCGATCACGGTGGCTTCACCCGCGCCGCCGAAGCGCTGCATGTGTCGCAGCCGACGTTGTCGCAGCAGATCCGGCAGCTGGAAGAAACCCTCGGCGTCAGCCTGTTCGATCGCACCTCCCGCACGGTGAAACCGACCGATGCCGGCGCGGCATACATTGAATGCGCACGGCGCGTACTGGTGGAGCTGGAAGCCGGGCAGCGCGCCTTGCACGATGTGAAGGATTTGTCGCGCGGCACCCTGCGCCTGGCGATGACGCCGACGTTCATGGCGTATCTGGTCGGGCCGTTGGTGCGTGATTACAGGGCACGGTTTCCCGGGATTCATCTGGAAATCTTCGAGTTGTCGATGGACGACATCGAGGCCGGGCTGGCGGATGATTCGCTGGATGTCGCGATCGCGTTTACGCCGGTGCGCAATGCCGATATCGAATGCTTACCGGCGTTTACCGAGACGCTGGGGATCATGGTCGGGCCTGGGCATCCGCTCTATGACAGCCCTTCGGTGTTGACGCCGACGGAATTGGCTTCACTGGATTTCGCCTTGCTGGCGCCGGGCTTCATTACGCGGTTATTGGTGGATGAGTATTTCCGTGAGCAGGGGATTACGCCGCAGGTGCGGATTGAAGTGAATTCGGTGAGTACGCTGCTGGAAGTGGTGCGGCATGCGCCGCTGGCGACCATGCTGCCCGAGGCGATTGCCAGCGAAGACCGCGCGTTGCGCCGCTTGCGTGTTGAAGGGGAGGCGCCGCAGCGGGGAGCGGCGTTGTTGCGGCGCAGGAATAATTATCACAGCGCGGCGGCGTTGGCGTTTGTGGAACTGGTGCTCGGCATGAAAAGCCCCTCACCCTAACCCTCTCCCAGCGGGAGAGGGGACTGACCGAGGTGTTTGGTCAAGTCACGCCGACCTGAACGAGCTTCGTTGACTCATAATCGCCACGGTCATTCAGGTCTACGGTTGAGCTGAGGCAACTCGGTCGGCTCCCTCTCCCTCGGGAGAGGGCTGGGGTGAGGGGCGGCGGGGGCACTCACGCCGCATAACTCAAAAGAACAACAAAGGGCCTGCTCCCAATCGGAAGCAGGCCCTTAGTCAAATAATCTACAACTCAATAAAACCGATCAATCACCCGAACTTCATTTTTGTTCTGCATCGAATCCCACGCCTGTTTCAGCGTCTGCAGCACGTTCCCAATGAAGTCCTTGTCGGCCGCAGCCTTCTTGCCGACATAACCGTGGCCGCGGCGGTACATCTTCAGGCGGGCCAGCAGGTTCTGGTGATTGCGGTCGAATTCTTCTTCGCCAGCGTGGGGCGACAGGCAGTCGATGTGCACCTGGCCCGACTTGCTGATCCAGAGAATATGGCTGTCGTGGCTGTCTTTTTGCGCCGCGAACATACGCGCCAGTTCTTCGATGGTGGGTTGATTGTTCAGATTCATTGTTATGCCCCTTGACCAGTCTGGTGATCTTTCAAAGTTGATTCGCTAATACAGGTAGCCCATCGGTTAGTTGATCCCTGGCACCGAAACCAGGACGTCAGCGTTCGCCCGTGTGAAGTACGGGGTCGTGCATCTGTTGCATGTAGTCGTGTTGAATAACTGCTACGCAATAGCGTCACAACGAGGAGAAGCAGCGAAAACCGGGAGGCTCCTTGACGACAATCCAGTGTCGGCCACAAGCGTCTTGAGAATTTTCGCCAGCGCTTCTCGTCCTTGTACTGGACGTTCAGGCCAGGTCAGCTTCTTCAATCTGCCTTGTGGGCAGCGTGTATCCGGAAAAAACAACTCGGCGGTCAGACGAGTTTGCTCAAGCGTGTTACCAGTGCTCCCGATCGGGGAACGTCTTCATCATGCAAAAGCAAAACGACGCCGTCAACGGTTTTGTAGTGATTATTTTCAAGCACTACATATTGTCGGACAAAGCTGTTTTGGAATGAGAAAAGATCCGTTTCGACAACGTCGAGAAGGGAACGGCGATGCATTCAGCGAGTCGACGGACGCGCCGTGCGTTTGCGCGTACCGGCGGTTTTGCTGGCCGTCGACTTGCGCTTTTTTTTCCACGGCGCTGCGGTTTTGCCGGCAGGCGGCGGGCCGCTGATGGTCAGGCTGAGGGCGGAGCAGCGGGTGACCTGCTTGCTCATCCACGCGGCCTGTTTGGTGACGAATTCTTCCAGACTCATCTCGCCGCTCTGCACCATGTCCAGGGCCTGTTCCCAGATCGCCGTGGTGCCAGGGTCGGCGATCGCGCGAGGCACTGCGTCGATCAGGCTGAACGCGGCAGGTGTCGCCGCCAGCGCCTTGCCGTTCTTGACCAGATAACCGCGATCCAGCAGGCCCTGAATGATCGACGCGCGGGTGGCTTCGGTGCCGATGCCGGTGGTGTCCTTGAGTTTCTGTTTGAGCAGCGGATCCTCGACCAGTTTGGCGACGTTCTTCATCGCCTTGATCAGATCGCCTTCGGTGTAGGGTTTTGGTGGCTGCGTCCAAAGATCCTTGAGATTCACTTTCGCCACAGCGCATTCGACGCCCTGGCTGAGGGTCGGCAAGGTTTGCGGCGCGGGGGCTTCGCGGCCCCTGGCCGGTGCCAGTGCTTCGGGCAATGCGCGCTTCCAGCCCGCTTCGATGATCTGCTTGCCCACCGCGCGCAGGGCCTGCCCGTTGCAATCGAAATCGGCCTGGGTGCGATCGTATTCGTGGTTGGGCAGGAACTGCGCCAGGTAGCGCGCGCGAATCAGCGTGTACACCGCGCGATGTTTGCCGGTCAGACGTTCAAGATTCTTCGCGGCGATGGTGGGAATGATGCCGTGGTGAGCGCTGACCTTGGCGTCATTCCACGCCCGCGAGCGCCGTTGCGGTTCGAGATAACCCTGCAAGGCTTCAAGGCTCGGATCGGCCTGGCGCAACGCTGTGAGGATCGATGGCGCCTCACTGTGTTGGCTCAAGGGCAGAAAGCCGCAATCACTGCGCGGATAGGTGATGACTTTGTAGGTTTCGTAAAGGGCCTGGGCGATGTCGAGGGTTTCCTGCGCGCCAAGGCCAAGCTTTTTCGAGCAGACTTCCTGCAAGGTGCCAAGATCGAAGGGCAGCGGCGCCACTTCGCGCATGCGCTCGGTCTTCAGCTTGATCACCCGTGCGCTGTCAGCACTGCTGATCGCCGCCGCTGCCTGTTGCGCCAACGCCTGATTAAGGCAGCGATCCTGATCATCACAAATGTCCGACGGCGCGCGCCATTGCGCGGTAAACGCCGTTCCGTCGTGCAGCAAATCCACGTCGATTGCCCAGAACGGTACGGGGACGAAATCGGCGATGCTGCGGTCGCGGTCGACCACCAGTCGCAGGGTGGGCGTTTGCACTCGGCCCACAGGCAGCACGCCCTGATAACCCGACTGCCGGCCCAGCAAGGTGAACAGTCGACTCATGTTCATGCCGATCAGCCAGTCCGCGCGTGAACGGCCCAGCGCCGAGTGATACAGGCTGAAGGTTTCGGCCCCCGGCTTCAGCGCAGCGAGGGCCTTGCGAATCGATGCCTCGTCCAGCGCCGACAGCCACAAGCGGCGGATCGGCCCGCGATAGCGGCAGTGCTCGACCAGTTCCCGGGCGATCATCTCGCCCTCACGGTCGGCATCGGTGGCGATGATCAGTTCGCTGGCTTCGCCGAGCAGGCGCTTTACCGCTTTGTACTGGCTGGCAGTGCGCGGCTTGACGGTCATTTTCCACTTGTCCGGGATAATCGGCAGATCGGCCAGCACCCAGCGTTTGTAGCGCGCGTCGTAGGCGTCCGGCGGCGCGGTTTCGAGCAAATGGCCGATGCACCAGGTCACTGTGACGTCCGTCCCCAACCAGCAGCCGTCGCCGCGACGCTTGGCGCCGAGCACCGCCGCAATATCTTTGGCCTGAGAGGGTTTTTCACAGAGGTACAGCCGCATAGCTACCATCGCTGGTTGGTGTGTGGAGAGGGCACAGGATGGCGGGAGTTCGCGGCGGGAGCAACTTTTATCTGTATGGATATACAGATAAAAGCATTGCAGGAGGTTTAGCCGTTCGGCCGTAATCCAGTCGAGCTGCGCATCCATCAGCTATACCTGAACCGGTCTCTTCGCTGTGCTCAGGAGAACCTCATGAAAAGCCCCAGTCCCGTGATCAGCCTGGAACAACTTGCCGGCTGCCTGCTGGTGAAGTTCCACGGCATCCAGGTCGCCGCGTCCTCTCACGCGATGATCCTCAACGAAGCCAACTATCCGCCGGTGTACTACATCCCGCGCGAAGACATCGACGAAAAATACTTCGCCCGCACCGACCACACCAGCTATTGCCCGTACAAGGGCGACGCCAATTACTTCAGCCTGCAAGTGCCGGGGCATGAGGGCGCCAATGCGGTGTGGACTTATGAAAAACCCAAGATCTCGGTTGAACCGATCCGCAACTATGTGGCGTTTTATCCGGACCAGGTGAAATTCGAAGTGATCAAAGCGGACGCCTGAAGCAAAAAATGGCGAGAGAATCGCTTCCCTCGCCATTGTTGTCAGCGGGTTTTTCAGTTTTTATCGAGATCGATATTCTTCGTCTCACGCAGACAGATCATCCCCACCACCAGGCTCACCCCGGTGATCAGCACCGGATACCACAGCCCGTAGAAAATATCCCCGGTGTACACCACCAGCGCAAACGACACGGTGGGCAGGAATCCGCCGAACCAGCCGTTGCCGATGTGATAGGGCAGCGACATCGAGGTGTAGCGAATGCGGGTCGGGAACAGTTCGACCATCAACGCGGCCAGCGGGCCGTAGCACATGGCCGAGATGATGATCAGCGCGACGATCAGGGCGACGATCATCGGTTTGTTGATCTGCTGCATGTCAGCTTGTTGCGGGTAGCCGGCGAGGGTGATCGCGCCGCGCAGTGCCGCCTCATCGAAACCATCCAGCTTCACGTCGCCGACACTCACTTGCACAGCGCTGCCCGCAGGTGCAGCGACGCTGGAGTAGGGCAGGCCTTGCTTGACCAGGAAGGTCTTGACCTTGTCGCACGGACTGTCGAATTTCGCCTTGCCCACCGGATCGAACTGGAAGGTGCAAGTGGCGGGATCGGCAAGGACGGTGATCGGCGCCTGACGGCTGGCCTGATCGATCGCCGGGTTGGCGTAGTGGGCCAAGGATTTGAAGATCGGGAAGTACAGCGCGGTCGCCAGCAACAGACCGAGCATCAGCACCGGTTTGCGCCCGACCTTGTCCGAGAGCCAGCCGAAAAAGATGAAGAATGGCGCGCCGATCACCACGCTGATGATCAACAGGCTGTTGGCCACCGCCGGGTCCATTTTCAGGAACTGGGTGAGGAAGAACAGCACATAGAACTGCGCGGCGTAGAAGGTCACTGCTTGCCCGGCATTGATGCTGAACAGGGCGATCAGCACGACTTTGAGGTTTTCCCATTTGCCGAAGGATTCGCGGATCGGCGCCTTCGAGGTTTTGCCTTCTTCCTTCATTTTCAGGTAGGCTGGCGACTCGTGCAGGCTCAGGCGAATCCAGGTGGAAATGCCCAACAGGACGATCGACAGCAGGAACGGAATGCGCCAGCCCCAGACTTCAAACTGGTCGCCGGTGAAGTAGCGGCAACCGAGCACTACCAGCAGCGAGAGCAACAGGCCGAGGGTCGCGGTGGATTGAATCCAGCTGGTGTGAAAGCCGCGTTTGCCGATAGGCGCATGTTCCGCCACGTAGGTGGCCGCACCGCCGTATTCGCCACCGAGCGCCAGGCCCTGAAGCATGCGCAGCACCACCAGAATGATCGGCGCGGCGATGCCGATGCTGGCGTAGGTCGGCAGCAGGCCGACGCAGAACGTCGCCACGCCCATCAGAATGATCGTCGCCAGAAAGGTGTATTTGCGCCCGATCATGTCACCCAGACGGCCGAATACCAACGCACCGAACGGCCGTACGATGAAGCCGGCGGCGAACGCCATGAGCGCGAAGATGAACGCCGTGGTGTCATTGACCCCGGCAAAAAACTGCTTGCTGATCACCGCCGCGAGGGCGCCGTAGAGGAAGAAGTCATACCACTCGAACACCGTCCCGAGTGATGAAGCGAAGATGACTTTCTGCGTGGCGTTGCTGGTCTCGGCGCTGCCCGCAGCGTCCAGCGGCTGAACGTGTTCTGACATATCGGTATCCCTCACAGTGATTGTTTTTGTTGTTCCACTGGTGTTGCGTGTCCGGTAATGCGCGATGCCTGAGTCTGGTGATGATTGCTGTGGGAGCGAGCCTGCTCGCGAAAGCTTTTTGTCAGTTAACTCCTAGGCTGAGTGAGCTACCGCATTCGCGAGCAGGCTCGCTCCCACAGGGGAGATATCTGCAGATCTGGACAAAATCAGTTGTGCAGCCTTCTCGGCAATCATCAGCGTAGGCGAACAGGTGTTGCCCGAGGTGATGCGCGGCATGATCGACGCATCGGCAACGCGCAGACCCGGCACACCATGCACGCGCAATTGCGCATCGACCACCGCGTCACCGTCATTGCCCATGCGGCAGGTGCCGACCGGATGGAAAATCGTCGTGCCGATCTTCGCCGCCGCTTCATGCAATTGTTCTTCGCTTTGCAAGCTGTCGCCGGGCAGGTATTCGACCGGTTTGAACGCTTGCAGGGCAGGGGCGCTGACGATGCGCCGGGTCAGGCGAATGGCATCGGCGGCGACGCGCAGATCTTCTGGATGGCTGAGGTAATTGGGCTGGATCAGCGGCGCTGCTTGCGGATCGGCCGAGCGAATCTCGATGCGTCCACGGCTCTGTGGGCGCAGGTCGCACACCGAGGCGGTGAACGCCGGGAAGCTGTGCAGCGGCTCACCAAAGCGCTCCAGCGACAGCGGTTGCACGTGATATTGCAGGTTCGCCGAGGTTTGCTCGGGACCGGAGCGGGCGAATGCGCCCAACTGACTCGGCGCCATCGACAACGGCCCGCTACGGTCATACAGATAACGCAGGCCCATGCCCATCTTGCCCCACACGCTGCCGGCGATCTGGTTCAGGGTGCGGGCGTTTTCCAGCTTGTAGATCAGCCGCAGTTGCAGGTGATCCTGCAGGTTACCGCCGACGCCGGGCAGCTCATGAATCACGCCTATCCCTACGCGTTCGAGCAGCGGCCGCGGACCGATGCCGGAGCGCTGCAGAATGCTCGGCGAGCCGACTGAACCGGCGCACAAAACAATCTCCTTGCGCGCCTTGAACTGTTTGATCTGACCTTCATGCTGCGCGCTGACTTTCGCCGCGCGGCCGTTCTCCAGCAAGACGCGATCAACCTCGACGCCGGTCAGCACGGTCAGGTTCGCCCGGCTGCGCAGTGGTTTCAAAAAGGCCTTGGCCGCGTTCCAGCGTACCCCGGCTTTCTGGTTGACCTGAAAGTAACCGCAGCCCTCGTTGTCGCCCTGGTTGAAGTCATTGATGCTGGCGATGCCGCTTTGCTCGGCAGCGCTGCGAAAGGCATCCAGAATCGGCCACGACAGGCGCTGCTGTTCGACCCGCCATTCACCCTGATCGCCATGAAATTCAGCGCCGCCGGCAAAGTGGTTTTCGCTCTGTTTGAACAGCGGCAGCACATCCTTCCAGGCCCAGCCCGGATTGCCTGCGGCCGCCCAGCCGTCATAGTCGCCGGCCTGACCGCGCATGTAGATCATGCCGTTGATCGACGAACAGCCGCCCAGCACCTTGCCGCGCGGATAACTCAGCGCGCGGCCATTGAGGCCCGGTTGTTGTTCTGTTTTGAAGCACCAGTCGGTGCGCGGGTTACCGATGCAGAACAGGTAACCCACAGGAATGTGAATCCAGGCGTAGTTGTCGCGTCCGCCGGCTTCGAGCAGCAACACCCGCTGCTGTGGATCCGCAGAGAGCCGGTTGGCCAGCAAGCAACCGGCGGGGCCGGCGCCGACCACGATGTAGTCGAATTCATCCAGGGACGTCTGCATGCCCTGACCTCGCTTTTTGTTTTTATTGTCGGACACTCTAGTTGTTAGCTTTCGTTAAAAGAATGTTAGTTTTTGCGCAGCCGCTGTGCGTTTTCAAACAGCGTGCAACGACGATAGCCGACAAGGACCCGCCATGTTCGACTGGAACGACCTGCGCTTTTTTCTCGAGCTGCAACGCAGCGGCCGCCTGCTCACTGCCGCGCGCCGGCTCAACACCACCCACGCGACAGTGGCGCGGCATATTGAATCGATCGAGAAAAGCCTCGGCACTGCGCTGTTCGTCCAGCACGCCCAGGGCTATGAGATGACCCCGGCGGGGGAGGCGCTGCTCAAGCACGCCGAAGCGATGGAAAACGTCGCGCTGCTGGCGCAGGAAGAAATCACCCAGTCCACCGCGCCGCTGGGCAAGATCCGCGTCGGCGTCACCGAAGGCCTTGGCATCAAATTTCTCGCCAGTCGCATGATTGGCTTGTTCGAGCGTTATCCGGGATTGGAGGTGGAACTGGTCGCCGTGCCGCGCTTCGTCAGCATCCTCAACCGCGAAGCGGAGATCAGCATCCACCTCGAACGGCCATCCGCCGACATGCTGGTCACGCGCAAGCTCACTGACTATCGGCTCGCGCTTTACGCCAGCCAGACCTACCTCGACAAAGCGCCACCGCTGCATAGCCGCGAAGACCTGGGCCGACATGCGTGGATCGGTTACGTTGACGACCTGCTGTTCAGTCAGGAACTGATGTTCCTCAACAGCTTCTGCCGCAGCCCGCGCGTGGTCTTTCACAGCACCAGCGTCATCGCCCAGCAGGAAGCGGCGCGCTCGGGGTTGGGCATCGCCGTGCTGCCGTGTTACATGGCCGCGTCCGACCCGGATCTGGTGGCGCTGCTGCCGGATGAAAGCATCGAACGCAGCTACTGGATCAGCACGCGGCGGGAATTGCACAAATCGGTGCGGCTGCGGGTGGTCTGGGATTATGTGGTGGGGTTGTGTGAGGCGGAGCAGGGGTTGTTGCTGGGAAGATCTCAGGTTGGCTCCTCTCTTGCTTGAAAGCGCCAAGGACTTTTAGCAATGGAGAGCAGCAATGAGGGAATGGCTTACCGTTCGCGACATCAATCCGGACACCATGAAGGCCATCAGTGACGGCGTCTTACAGCATGGCCGAGCCTTGTCCGAGGCTCGCGGCGGACAAGCTGAGGCCATCGCCTGTTCGCTGATGGAGAACGGGGCACTAATCGGCGGCGCTTCCGGTAGAACCGAATTCAGGCGTCTGTTTGTCAATTACCTGTGGATCAACGCGCAATGGCGTGGAACCAGGCTGGGTACTCAGGTGTTGCACAAGCTTGAGGCATTAGCGGTTGAAAGAGCATGCGTAGATGCGTTGATCGAAACACTGGATGACGACGTCGCCCGTTGGTACACCCGCTGCGGATACCGATTGATCGCGCACGTGCCTGAGTACTGCGGCCCGTGGAGTCGCCATACGCTGTTGAAAGTGCTTGTGACAACAGGTGCTCCCTCAGGGCTTAATTCGGCGTCCCATACGGAAGTTGGTAACTACTGAGGCGGGAGTTTGTCCATTGTGCTGCCGCGCTCATTATCGATGCACGGCTGCCAGTGCACTGATTCGCGACCGGTCTTCAAGACCAATCAATGACTCATTTCTCAAATCAAAACCTCAAACCCCGCACTACCCACCACCTTTCCGTTAATCATCACCTGCACTCCATGCCGGCCGGCAAAATGCTTGCGTGTCGTGAAATCCTTGATGACCTGTCTGCGCTGCACAAGCGCCACCTCAAACCCCGGCAATTCCACCGTCTTCAACTTGAATACCTTCCTCGAAACCCCGCCATTCGCCTTCACATACTCAATCGCATAGTCGATCACCAGCCGCTGCTCATGCGCCACAGTCGACTTCACCACAAACGACAACGTAATCGCTTCCCCCAACCTCACCACCGCCGGCTCGACCCGCACATCCAGCAACTCAACCTCAGCCTTCGCCCCCGCGCCAATCACCGTCAGCGCGCGCACGTCGCCCTGTTTGATCAAGCTGCGCAGCGCATGTTTGGCAATCCAGGCCGTATGCTTGTTGTCCAGCGACCAACCTTCAATCGTGTCCAACACCCACTCCGGATGCACTTTCGTCACATCATTCAAATGATTCGCCACGGACTTGCGCACGTACAAGCTCTCATCCGCCTTCAACCGATTCAGTATCCCGGCGGCCAGCAGCGGATCCGCTTGTACCGCTTCCAACCGAAAGGACCACGGCAGGCGAGGGCGGCTGCCTTCGCTGGCTAGTCGGCGGACGTGATGGTTTTCTTCGCGGGTCCAGTCATGCATTCGTTCCAGCGAGCGCTCGAGGTCGCTGCGCAGAAAGTAACGGATGGCGAATTCGGAGGAGCCGAAAGTGGTGAAGTATTTCAGGGCATCCATGGAGGTATCGAAGGCGTGCCCGCCATAGCTCGCGACGTAGTGCGGCAGGCACATGCTGACGAACCCGCTGTTCAGCCGTGGCGCGAGTTCGAACAGCACTTCGAGGGAGTCTTCGTAGTCCAGCGGCAGCACGGCATGCAGACTTTCGCTGACACGCGCCATGCGTTGCATCACTGATAATTCAGCGAGTCCGTCCTGGGCGTGTTTGAGAAACGCCTTGGCCTTGAATGCCGGGTACACCGCGCTCATTTCGTCAGCGATGTGCTGCAAGCGCTCGGCGTTGAAGATTTCCTTTAACGCCGGGGCGGCGGTGTCGGTGGTGCTCATGGTCAGGTCATCGGTGTGCTGATGAACGCATCGGTGCCTTCTGCGTAGGCGGTGTATTCGGCGATGCGCGCATAGCGCGCGGAGTCGACCTGATCGGGCACGACGAGGTTGGTGAAGCTCCAGGCAACCGCCAGGCTTATGCCGGTCTGGGCGAGGGAGCCGTCGACCGGCAAGTCACTGTGTTCAAGTTCTTTTTCCAGCGCGGTAAATGCGGCAGCGAGTTGGCCTTCAACGCGTTCAACCCAAGGTTGATATTGAATGTCGGCCGGGCGCAAGTTGCGTTCGTAATAAAGCTGCACGGCTTTTTCGCAAGCGGCGAGGCTGAGGCCGATCAGACGCAGGGCGTGGGCGCGTTGTGTGAGATCGCTGGGCAGCAGGCTCTTGCCGGAACTGGCTTCGAGGTAGTCGAGGATGAGGGTCGAGTCCATCAGGACCACGCCGTCGTCGAGGATCAGCGTGGGCGCTTTGACCACCGGGTTGATCTGCTGGAATTGCTCGAAGTGGCGGAACACCGAGACCGACTCGTGTTCGAGGTCAATCCCCAGGCATTTGGCCGAGATTGCTACGCGGCGCACGTAGGGGGAGTCGAGCATGCCGATCAGTTTCATGACGCGTTCCTTCAAGTCGAACCGGTGGGAACGCATAACCTAGCCGAGCGAGAGGCAATTGTCAGTCGTCGAATCCGGGTTGTTCGTGAATCTCATCGACATTCAGTTCCAGCCGATAGGCCACCGCCACAAACAGCGCCTGGCACAAACACAGCGTCGCACTCAGCGAACGAAAGGCCAGCGCACTGCCTTCATTGACCAGCAACACGCTATTGGCAAGTTTCGCCAGTGGCGACAGAGGGCTGTCGGTGATGATCAGGGTATTGGCGTCCTGACGCTGCGCGAATCGCAGGCAGTGCTGGGTTTCCTTGGCGTAGGGCACAAAACTGATGGCGATGACCAGGTCGTTGGCGCGCACGCTGCGCATTTGCTCGCGATAGCTGCCGCCGATGCCGGAGACGAGATGAATGCGTTTCTGCGTGTGCTGCAGGTTGTAAACCAGATAATCGGCGACGGCGAACGAACGGCGGACCCCGACCACATAGATGTCGTCGGCATTGACGATGAGATCGACAGCTTTGTCGAACGCAGCCCCATCCAGTTCGCGGCCCAAACGTTCGATGCCCGATAGCGTTGCGTCGATGCACTCGCGGACAAGCTCGCCGCTGTTGGCGGTCTGCGATTTGTTGGCGATCAGGCTGCGGATGCGTTTTTGATAGTTCTGCGCCGGCGTGGCCTTGTGCGTCCAGGCCTGGCGGAACAGCGCCTGCATTTCGCTGAAGCCGCTGAACCCGAAGCGCTGCGAAAAACGCACGATGGCGGACGGATGCACCTCGCATTCACGAGCGATGTCGCTGATGCGGTCGACCATGATTCGCTCGCTCTGCTGGCTAATGTAACTGGCGATACGTTTAAGCTGACGCGGAAGGGCGTCATATTCGTCGCTAATCGTTTGCAGCAGACGCTCGGCAGTGATCGGGGGGCTGGCGAGCGAAAGTTCGTCGGCGGCCGGTAGATCGGTGCGGGGCATAGGACATCCTTCGGGCGGGTTGAACACGCGGTGAGCCTGATCATAGAAGGGCTGCGCGGGCTCTGCCGGGCTGAATCGATGCACCTTGCGAGAATAATTTTCGCTGTCGATGGCGGGATGGTTAGCCGTTTGTCTTCTATATACAGCCGCTGGAGTGAATTTCTTGCTATAAACGCACTCCGATGGCCGTGTGAAGCCTGTGTCAGAGCAGTTTCCTGGTCCTGTCGGACAAATTCCCTGTATTTACAGTTGCTGAGGCCTTGATCGGGCCTTAGACTGCCGCCCCTCGTAAATTGAGTGCCGGGTGGCGTTTGCAATAAAACGATGCCTTTTCGACGGCCGACACGGTTCGCCGAAACGCTCCCTTATTCGCCTTAATGCACGTTTTTTTATAGAGATATCAATGACAAAGGACAAGTTGCTGGCTATGCCGGCAGATGACTACATGAATGCAGAGCAACACGCTTTCTTCACTGAGCTGTTGCAGAACATGAAAGTCGAAACCCACGAGCGCATTGAGCAAAACCGTATCGCCATCGAAAGCCTGGACACCCCGGCTGACCCGGCGGACGCGGCTTCGGTTGAAGAAGAGCGCACCTGGCTGGTCAACGCGATCGATCGCGACCAGCGCATGCTGCCGCAGTTGGAACAAGCTCTTGAGCGCATCAAGGACGACAGCTTTGGCTGGTGCGACGACAGCGGCGAGGCCATTGGCCTGAAGCGTCTGCTGATCAGCCCGACCACCAAGTACTGCATCGAAGCTCAAGAGCGTCACGAGCAGATCGACAAGCACCAGCGTCAGGCCTGATTCTGTGGGGTGACCCTTTCAACAGGGGCGCCTTGAAAAGATCGCAGCCTTCGGCAGCTCTACACGGAGTTGCGCGAGGCTGCGATCTTTGTTTTTGCTCGTCTGCGATATTTCCCCGTCGTTCCCTTGACCTGCCACAGACCTCACGACTAACGGACCATGGATAATGGCGTTGTAGTGGCGTTTAATGCAGTCACAACAATGAGAACAAACGTGGGGTGATCAAGATGACGAGAGATGGATCTCTGGTTGCGGCGCTGCCTGCACCAGTGCTTTTGCCGAAAAACCGCTGGATCGCGCCGACCCTGCAAAGCATCGCTCTGATGCTGTTGCTGGCCGGCATGGCTCTGGCCGAATGGTCGCTTTACCTCGGCATGCCGCTGGCGGTGCTGATTGTCTGGCTGCCGCGCCTACGTTCGCGCAACGTTCCAGCTGCTGTCCCGGTCGATAGTGCGAGCGCATTGTCCGCACTGACTCGCGATCTCTCCTACACCACCAGTCACAACGCACTGTCTGCCGCCGGCGTGGCGTTTTCGGTCAAAGCGCTAGCCAGCAAACTTGAATCGCAACTCGACGCGGCGGCGCAGATCGTCAGCAACGCCGAAGTGATGATCGCCACCGAGCAGGCGACTTCACAGCTCAGTCGCGACGCGCTGGACGCCGCCAGCCAAGCGCATCACAGCAGCGCGGCGGGGCGCAGCGAACTGCTCGACTCGATTTCGCGCATGCAGCAACTCAGTCAACGCGCCAACGCCAGTCGCGAGCTGATCGAGGCCCTGAGTGTGCGCAGCGACGACATTCAGCGGGTGACGCTGGTGATTCAGTCGATCGCCAGCCAGACCAATCTGCTGGCCTTGAACGCAGCTATTGAAGCGGCCAGGGCGGGCGAACATGGTCGCGGTTTCGCCGTGGTCGCCGATGAAGTACGCGGATTGGCGGCACGGACGGCGGCGGCCACGGGCGAAGTCGGTGAGATGGTTGCAGACATTCAGCAGCGCACCGCGCAAGTGGTGGCGCAGATTCGCGAGTTGTCGAGTGATCTGCATACCGGCGTCGAACAGGTCGAGCACACCGGTCAGCATCTGGAGAACATCGCGCGACTTGCCGCCGGAGTGGAAACCCAGGTCAGCGAAATCGCCCGTGGCGCGCAAACCAATCGCGAGCAGCTTGATGCGCTGTTCAGCGCGATTGAGCAAATGCGTAGCGATCTGGCGATCAGCGATCAGCAGACCCGCCGCCTCGCCGAGGCGGCGGTGCAGATGGAAGGGCAGGCGGAAACCATCAGCGAACGCTTGGCCGAAGTCGGTCTGGACGACTATCACCAGCGCATTTATGACCTGGCGCGCGAAGGTGCGAGCCTGATCGCAGCGCGCTTCGAAGCTGATGTCGAGCAGGGGCGGATCAGCCTGGATGATTTGTTCGATCGCAGCTACCAGCCGATTCCGGGTACCGAACCAGCCAAATTTCAGACCAGGTTTGATCAGTACACAGATCAGGTCTTGCCCGCGATTCAAGAGCCTCTGTTAGCGCGTCATGAAGGTTTGGTTTTCGCGATCGCCTGCACGCAGCAGGGTTATGTGCCGACGCATAACCAGGCATTCAGCCAGCCGTTGACCGGTGATGTGCAGGTCGACACGGTAAATAACCGCACCAAACGCAAATTCGCTGACCGCACCGGTATCCGTTGCGGCAGCCATCAACAACCAGTTTTGCTGCAGACTTACACGCGCGATACGGGTGAGCTGATGCATGATCTTTCGGTGCCGATCATGATCAAGGGCCGGCATTGGGGCGGATTGCGGCTGGGCTACAAACCGGAGAATCCACGCTGAGATTGTTACCGTTGACGCAATGAATCTGTGCACGGCGGTTGCTGTTTCCTCTCGAAGGAAAGCTTTAACCTGCGACTTAGTTAGGTAGCTAATTATTTCGGAGGGCACATGCAGTGCAGGGTAGACGTGGCAGTGATGATCGGCAGCGGTGTTCCGGCCGGCTTACGCGCGATGGGGCGCAGTGTGTGCTGGGTGGTTTTGCTCAACGGGGAGCGACGCGGCACAGCCTTCGCCAGTCGCGATGAAGCGGAGGAGTGCAAGGCTGCCTGGCTCGAACAACTGAACATCGAGCCCGGCGACAGCCTGCACTGATCGCCCTTATTTACCGCGATGCAGGCGCACGTTCAGCTCATCGACAGTTATCGCTTCCTCACCGTCAGCACGCAGCCACTCTTTGAGTAATTGCGCCTGTTGGGGCGTCCAGAAATCGGCATCGATCAATTTGATATCAGATTTCAAAGGGTGGGCTTCGACAAAATTATTGATCGACGCTTCATCGGCCGGTAGGCCCAGCTGTTCGAAAAGGGTGGTCAGGTTATGCTCGGTTGGCAGTTCCATCATCTACTCCTGAATTGGTGCCGGTACGGCTTGTTCGTTCACTCCCTTATCAGAGGCAGGCGCTGGCGCGGAGTTCGATTTTTGATTCAAGCGAGCGGGCGAGGGCGCAGGCTTCGTTGTGATTGCCGCGGAAACCTCTGACACGTCCCGTGGATATCTCCTTGATGTGAAAGAACGCAATACCTGCCGGCACCACTTGAAAGTGCGGGGTTCGATGATTGTTAGAAGATGTCGGAAGGTTGTCGAGGTCGGCAACCTTCATCGTCAGAGGTGTGTTGATTCGCGCGTCGGCCGACGTGGCAAAATGAGTCAAAGTGCACATATGAAGTCCTTTTCATCAGTCGGCCGGGATTTAACGGCCGTTGCGGGTAGTCGTAATGAGCATCGCTGCTCTAGAATCGCCAGTACCTATTGACGACCGGGCTTATCTAAAGCAATTTTTCGCCAGCGATATGTCGGAAAAGTGCTTTTTTTCGTGAGAAATTTCCCTGAAGTTCGTAGTCAGAATTGCTCTAGTCGCACTTGAGGCGTTTTCCTTCAAGCTTTGGCGATTTCAGAGCAGGTTTCACTAATGACAATCCAGTAGTCTACGAACCTCGCGATTCAAGAGTGCTTTGCTCGCTTCGGGTGTTTGAATGTTTTTGCAGTTTTCATCGGCCTGGCCGTTTCTTTGCCGTGGGCGTTTTTCGCTGCGCGGTTTTTCAAATGTGGGGATGTTTCTTTGGCAGTCAGTAACCTCGATATGCATGCTTTGTTCGTGCTGGGTGATTTGCGTGCAAAGCTGGTCAAGCAATTCCAATCACGTTTTGTTTACATCACCGAGCAAAACGCCGAAGGCATTTACATCGCCGAAATCGACACCGAAAGTGCATTGGTAGTCGATGACAAACCGGGACTCAAACTCAAGGTTGGCGACCATTTCATCGCGTCAGTTTTGCCCAGCCGTGAAGGCGGCAAGATGGACATTCGTTTTCGCGACATCAAACTGACGGTCTACGGCCTGGGCGATTACGCCTTTGTCAGCACGGCCGACGGTCACGCGATCCTGTTCAAGGAAGGCCATAGCGTCGTCACCGTGTTCGCCGCCAATGAGCAGCTGCAGGAAGGTTTGACCAAAACCCTCAAAGCCGTCACTGCCAAAGCCGCCAAATGGCGCAAGGGCGAGCTGGTGACCTTCAAGGCCAGCGAGTGAAGCGCGCGGATTTCCATGCGCAAAATCTCGACAGCGCACGCGAAGAAGCTCAGCGCTTGTTCGCCCGCAAGGCCGAACTGCAAGGTGCCTGGCTGAGTTGGGTAGCGTCGCAGCTCTATGCATTGCAACCGGCGGCATACGCCAGCATGGTCAGACGTGAGCTGCAAAGCCTGCAGGAAAAGTCTGAAACGTAACCTCGCACGCAGCGGACCCCGGAAAAAGCAGGAACCTCGGCTAAAGTCAGTTGACTGAGTCATTCAGAGGCTTGCGTTTCTGTCAGGCCAACTGCCATTGCTGTGAACAGCACGAGGTGCGATGCATGAACGGATTTCGACGGTTACTGGCCGCCAGCGTGGCCACCTTTGGTTTGCTGACGTCAGCGCAATCGCTGCAGGCGGCACAGGCGCCGATCCACTTTGCCGACCTGAACTGGGAAAGCGGCAGCCTGATTACCGAGGTGCTGCGGGTGATCGTCGAGAAAGGCTATGGCCTGCCGACCGACACTTTGCCCGGGACCACCATCACCCTTGAGACCGCGTTGGCGAACAATGACATCCAGGTGATTGGCGAGGAGTGGGCCGGACGCAGTCCGGTCTGGGTCAAGGCCGAAGCCGAGGGCAAAGTGGTCGGCCTGGGCGATACGGTAAAAGGCGCCACTGAAGGCTGGTGGGTGCCGGAGTACGTGATCAAGGGCGATCCGGCCAAAGGCATCAAGCCGCTGGCGCCGGATCTGCGCAGTGTCACTGATCTGAAGAAATACAAGGACGTGTTCAAAGACCCGGAAAGCCCGGGCAAAGGGCGTTTCCTCAACAGCCCGATCGGCTGGACTTCGGAAGTGGTCAACAAGCAGAAGCTCACGGCGTATGGCTTGCAGGACGACTACACCAACTTCCGCAGCGGTTCCGGCGCTGCGCTGGATGCCGAGATCAGCTCTTCGATTCGTCGCGGCAAACCGGTGTTGTTCTATTACTGGTCGCCGACGCCACTGCTTGGCAAATTCAAACTGGTGCAACTGGAAGAGCCGCCGTTCGATGCCGAGGCGTGGAAGACGCTGACAGACGCCGATAATCCCAATCCCAAACCAACCCGCTCGCTGGCATCGAAGCTGTCGATTGGCGTGTCTACGCCGTTTCAAAAGCAGAACCCGCAAATCGCCGAGTTCTTCAGCAAGGTCGATTTTCCCATCGAGCCGCTGAACAAGGCACTGGCGGATATGAGTGACAAGCACACCGCACCTCGTGAGGCGGCGGTCGCGTTCATGAAAGCGCATCCGGACGTGTGGCAGGCCTGGTTACCCAAGGATGTGGCTGACAAGGTGACGGCTGATCTGAAATAACGCGGTCAACGCAGCGCACCGCCGACCGGTCGTGCAGGGGCAAAAAATCCGACTAGGATGGTTTGTTCAAATCCCTTTGAAGGATTTCAACCATGACCTTTGTGTTGGCTCAATGGCTGGTGACTGTGTTCGCAGCAATCGGCCTGATGCACGTGTATTGGGCGTTGGGTGGGCAATGGGCGGCTGCGGTGGTGGTGCCGCAGGTGCCGGTGTCGGGCTTCGTCGCCACGGTACGCCCGGCCTTCAAGCCCTCAGGCTGGCTGACGCTGGCAGTCGCCGCTGCGCTGCTGATAATTGCCGCGCTGGTTTGTATGCGGGTCGGTTGGGGCGTGCCGGCGGTGCAGCACAAGGCACTGCAATGGGTGATCAGCGCAATTGCGTTGTTGATGTTCGCCCGAGCGATCGGTGATTCGAACCTGGTCGGATTTTTCAAGGAAGTGAAGGATTCGCGATTCGCGCGGCTCGATACCTGGGTGTATTCGCCGTTGTGTGCGCTGCTGGGAGCGGGGTTGTTGGCGGTGGCTTGGGTTTGAGCTGATCCGGAATTGGCGACGCCCCGACTGGCCTCTTCGCGAGCAGGCTCGCTCCCACATGGGAGAGCGGATTCCTGGTGTAGCGATGGCGCCATCACAGGCGCCACATGATCATCAGTTACCACTTTCAGTCTGACGACTGCTCACCTCTGCCGGCACATCATCCCCGGCCATCCGCTTGCGGAACAACGCCGCCCGCGCCAGCAGCAGGGTGGTCACTGGCACGGTGATCGCCAACAGAACCGGAATCAGCCAGGCATGCACCACTGGCCCGGACTTCAGCGCTGAAAAGCAAATGATCGACGCCAGTGCCACACACCAGGCACCGATTGTCGAGGCCAGCGCTGGCGGGTGCATACGCTGGAAATAATCCTTCATGCGCAGCAATCCGGTTGCGCCCAGCAGGGTAAACACGCCGCTGAGCACCAGCAGGACCGCCACCGGAATCTCGACCCACAAAGACAATTCGGCGTTCATTCGATCACCTCGCCACGCAGCAGGAATTTCGCCAGGGCAAACGAGCCGACGAAGCCGAACAGCGCAATCAGCAGCGCCGCTTCAAAGTAGGTATCACTGGCGTAGCGAATGCCCAGGGTCAGCATCATCAGCATGGCGACGATATACAGGTAATCCAGCGCCAGTACCCGATCCTGCGCTGATGGGCCTTTGAACAGGCGCACCAGGGTCAGCGTCATCGCCACGCAGTACAGAAACAACGTCAGCAGAATCGCATTCGACAGCAATGGGCTCATTCGAAAATCTCCATCAACGGTCGCTCGTAAGTGCTTTTGAAGTGCTCGATAAACTGCGCCTCGTCGTGCAGGTCCCAGACGTGCAGCAACAGAACGCTGCGGTCCAGCGCCAGTTCCGACCATACGGTGCCGGGCACCACGGTGCAGATCATCGCCAGTGCCGCCAGACCATGAGCATCGCGCAGATCGAGCGGCACCTTGATAAAGCATGAGCTGGGCGGGCGCCGTCCGGCGTTGAGTACGCCCCAGGCGACGATCAGGTTGGACATGATCACGTCACGACCGACCAGGAGAAACAGGCGCAGTACGGCCACCGGATTGCGAATGCGCGCACGTTTCGGCCGCAATTTGCGCATCATCAGCGGCGCGGCGAAACCCAGCGCGGCGCCGAGCAGCAGGTTGCCCGGGCTGACGGACAGGTTCAGGGTCAGCCACAAGACCCACAGCGCCAGCGATAACCACGGAGCCGGAAACAGTCGATTCATGGCTGCACCTCGAGCATGTCGGCTCTGGCTTGCGGGCTCGGCACCGCACGTGTACCGAGAACTGCGAGCACATATTGCTGCGGATTGTTCAGCGCATCGGCCGTAGCCTGGGTGTAGCGCAACAGCGGTTCAGCCTTGAACGTCAGAACAATGCTCAGCCCGAGCAGCAGAAAAATCGGCGCGCATTCGAGTTTGCGCAGCAGTGGTGACGGGCGCTCCTCCGGCGTCCAGAAGCGCTGGATACCCAGGCGAGAGAAGGCCATGAGGGAGGCCAGACCGGTCAGGATCAACAGGGCCAGCAATCCCCATGCGCCGGGAGGCAGCGGCGCCGCAGTGCCAAGTCCCGACGGGTTGAGCAATGCCCCGATCAGGCTGAGCTTGCCGATAAATCCGGAGAGCGGTGGCATGCCGATAATCAACAGCGCGCAGGCAATGAAGCTCAAACCGAGAAAGGCCATGGTCCACGGGATGACCTGACCGACCACGGCTTTCTGTTCGTCGTCGAGGTTGATGCCCTTGGGCGGTTGCAGCGATTCCTGCGGGCGCGGAAGCAGTTCGCTTTCGTCCTCCAGCGGAATTTCGTTGGCCGAGCGCGAGCGCTCGATCAGTTCGGCCAAGAGGAACAGCGCGCTCAGCGCCAGGGTCGAGCTGACCAGATAGAACAGCGCAGCGCCGATCAGGTTCGGCTGGGCGAAGCCGATCGCCGAGAGCAGGATCCCCGCCGACACCAGAATGCTCAGGCTGGCCATGCGCTCCAGGCGTTGCGCGGCGATAATCGCCAGCCCTGCGCAAGCCATGGTCGCCATGCCGCCGTAGATGAGCCAGTCGCCGCCGAAGAATGCCGAGGCGCCGGCCTGACCGGAAAACAACAGGGTCCACAAGCGCAGCAGGGTGTAGACGCCGACCTTGGTCATGATCGCGAACATTGCCGCCACCGGCGCGCTGGCGGATGAATAAGCCGGCACCAGCCAGAAGTTCAGCGGCCACATCCCGGCCTTGGCCAGAAACGCTACCGCAAGAATCCCCGCGCCAGCATGCAGCAAACCACGATCGGCTTCCGGCACCAGCGGAATCTTCATCGCCAGATCAGCCATGTTCAGCGTGCCGGTCACCCCGTAGATCAATGCAGCGCCGATCAAAAACAGTGACGATGCCAACAGGTTGATCGAAATGTAATGCAACCCCGACGACACCCGCGCCCGGCCCGAGCCGTGCAGCAACAAACCATAGGATGCCGCGAGCAACACTTCGAAGAATACGAACAGGTTGAACAGATCCGCCGTCAGGAACGCGCCATACAGGCCCATCAGCTGGATCTGGAACAGAGCGTGAAAGCTTGAGCCGGCGCCGTCCCAGCGGGCCATGGCAAACAGCAACGCGCTGACGCCGATAACGCCGGTCAGCACCAGCATCAGTGCCGACAGACGATCAACCACCAGGACGATGCCGAACGGTGCCTGCCAGTTGCCCGGCAGGTACACACCGATGGAGCCGGGCACCCCGGTGGTCTGCGTCCATTGCAGCAGCATCACTGAAATAAACAGGCCGAGGAGGCTGGAGAACAGGTTGATTTTCGCCTTCAGCGGCCGGTGTTTCTCGCCGAGCATCAGCATGATTGCGGCGGTCAGCAGCGGCAGCAGGATCGGTGCAGCGATCAGGTGAGTCATCGCCATCATTCTTTAGGCTCCCGGCCGTCGACATGGTCGGTGCCGGTCAAGCCGCGCGAGGCGAGCAATACGACGAGGAACAGTGCGGTCATGGCGAAGCTGATGACGATCGCCGTCAGCACCAGCGCCTGGGGCAGCGGGTCGGTGTAATGCAGCAAGTCCTGGGTCACGCCGTCCTTGATCACCGGCTCCTTGCCGATGAACAGGCTGCCCATGCTGAAAATGAACAGGTTGACCGCATACGACAATAGACACAGGCCCATGACCACCTGAAAGGTACGCGGGCGCAGGATCAGCCAGACCCCGGAGGCGGCGAGAATGCCGATGGCGATTGCGATGACTTCTTCCATCAGACGGCTCCTTTGCTGGCGACTGACTTGGGCAGCGAGGCCGTCTTGTGGCCGCGCACCGATTGGTGGGCGAGGGCGGTGAGAATCAGCAGCGTCGACCCGACCACCACGGCGTACACGCCAATGTCGAAGAACAGCGCACTGGCGATATGGATGTCGCCCAGCACCGGCACGCTGATGTGCCAGGTGTGAGTGGTGAGGAACGGATAGCCGACCAGCATCGCACCGAGGCCGGTGGCGGTGGCGAACAGCAGACCGGTGCCCATCCAGCGCAATGGACGCAGGCTCATTTGCGCCTCGACCCACTGCGTGCCGGCAACCATGTATTGCAGGATAAAGGCCACCGACATCACCAGCCCGGCGACAAAACCGCCGCCCGGCTGATTGTGCCCGCGCATGAACAGGTAAAACGACACCACCAGCGCGACAGGCAGCAGCAGGCGCACTAGCACCGCCGGCACCATCATGAAGCCGAGCGCGGTGTCGCTGGCCGAACGCGGATTGACCAGATCGGTGACCACGTCCGGTGCCAGCAGGCGTTGCTGCGCCGGCAACTGCAGGCTTTCCTTCGGCGGGCGGAAGCGGCGCAGCAGGGCGAACACGGTGAGCGCCACGGCGACCAGCACGGTGATTTCACCGAGGGTGTCGAAGCCACGGAAGTCCACCAGCATCACGTTGACGACGTTGCTGCCGCCGCCCTCGGGCAGGGCGCGACTGAGGTAGAAAGAGGAAATATGGTTCGGCGTCTGCCGGGTGAGCATGGCGTAGGACAACAGCGCCATCCCCGCACCGACCGCAATCGACAGCAGCAAGTCGCGCAGACGACGGATACGCGCCTTGCGCAGGCTGCCTGGCAGTGGTGAGACCTCTTCGATGCGTCGTGGCAACCAGCGCAGACCAAGCAGGATCAACACCGTGGTCACCACTTCGACCGCCAGTTGCGTCAGCGCCAGATCAGGCGCGGAGAACCAGACGAAGGTCACGCAGGTCATCAGGCCGCAGACGCTGACCATGGTCAGTGCAGCGAGACGGTGATATTTGGCCTGCCATGCGGCGCCGAGCGCACAGGCGATCGCCAACAGCCACAGGGTCACGAAGACGATGGAACCAGGTATTTTCGGCCGGTCGCCCCAGGTCAGCGTGCTGTGCAGCATCGGGATCAGACCGGCGAGCACGGCGGCCGAAACCATCAGGAACAGCTGCATCTGCAAGCGCTTGGTGCCGAGGCGCCGCTCGACGCGCCGGGCGATGCGCATCATCACGACCAGACTGCGCTCGAACAAACGCTTGCCGTTGAAGCGGCCGACCAGCGGCGGATACTTGAAATGGCCGAGCTTGAACTGCTTGCGCAGCAGCAGATAGAGGATGATGCCGCCGGACATGGCGATCAGGCTCATGATCATCGGTGCGTTCAAACCGTGCCAAATGGCCAGGCTGTATTCCGGCAACTCACCACCGACCACCGGCAGTGCCGCAGCGGCGAGTAATGGTCCGACGATCTGCGCCGGGAAAATCCCCACCAGCAGACAGGTGAAGACCAGCAACTCGACCGGGGCGCGCATCCAGCGCGGCGGCTCGTGCGGCGTGTGTGGCAGGTCAGTGGCGGTGGGGCCGAAGAACACGTCGACGGTGAAACGCAGGGAATAGGCAACGCTGAACATGCCGGCGATGGTCGCGACGATTGGCAGACTGGTCTCGACCCACGCGGTGGCGTTGATGAACACGGTTTCGGCGAAGAACATTTCTTTCGACAGGAAACCGTTGAGCAGCGGCACGCCGGCCATTGAGGCACTGGCGACCATGGCCAGCGTCGCCGTATAGGGAATCAGTTTGATCAGACCGCTGAGCTTGCGGATATCACGGGTGCCGCTTTCGTGGTCGATGATGCCGGCGGCCATGAACAGCGAGGCTTTGAACGTCGCGTGGTTGAGAATGTGAAAAACTGCTGCCACTGCGGCCAGTGAACTATTGAGGCCCAGGAGCAAAGTGATCAGACCGAGATGGCTGATGGTCGAATAGGCCAGCAAACCTTTGAGATCGTTCTGGAACATCGCGCAGTACGCGCCAAGCAACAGTGTACAGGCGCCCGCTCCGCTGACGATGTAGAACCATTCCTCACTGCCGGACAGCGACGGCCACAGACGTGCCAAAAGGAAAACCCCGGCCTTGACCATGGTCGCCGAGTGCAGATAGGCCGAGACGGGCGTCGGTGCCGCCATCGCGTGGGGCAGCCAGAAGTGAAACGGGAATTGCGCGCTTTTGCTCAGCGCGCCGATCAGGATGAGTGGCAAAAGAACAGGGTAGAGGGCATGTGCACGAATCAGATCGCCGGCGGCCAGGACCTTGTCCAGGTCATAGCTGCCGACGACATGGCCGAGAATCATGACCCCCGCCAGCAGACATAACCCGCCGGCACCGGTGACCATCAGCGCCATATAAGCCCCGCGCCGCGCATCGGCGCGGTGGTGCCAGTAGCCGATCAGCAGGAACGAGAAGAGGCTGGTCAATTCCCAGAAGAACACGATCTGAATCAGGTTGCCGGAGATTACCAGGCCAAGCATGGCGCCCATGAACGCGAGAAAAAACGCGAAAAAACGCGGCACCGGATCGTCCGGCGACATGTAATAACGGGCATATAAAGAAACAAGTGTGCCGATGCCCAGCACCAGCATCGAGAACAGCCAGGCGAAGCCGTCCATGCGCAAAATGAAGTTCAGCCCGAGGCTGGGCAACCACATGAATTCTTCGCGGATCACGCCGCCGTGGGCGATTTGCGGGTACAGCATTGCGACCTGAACGGTGCCGATCAAAGCGACCAGACCCGCCAGGAGCGATTCGGCATTGCGCGCATTGTGCGGCAGCACCGCTGCCAGACAGCTGCCGATGAACGGCAGAAGCAGTAGAACTATCAGGGACATAGGCTTCTAATCTGCGGAAGTTTGTGAAGCATCATACGTGCCAGCTCCCTGATCACCAAACGCGAGGATGTCTCAGAATCCTACAAAGTAGTCTGGAATTTTGTGTTTGGCGTTGTTTCAGAGGCAACAATGGTGCGGCGCTTTCGCGAGCAGCCAGAAAAGATTGCGGGTCACGCCTGCGTTTCCCGCTCCAGCTCAGCTTCTGCCTCTGTGGTCCTTCCCTTGGTCTTCAACTCACTGACAATCACCGCCGCCACAATCAGCCCGGCGCCCACCAGTGCAATCGCCGGCAAGCGCTCTCCGGCAATCCGTCCGACAATCCCGGCCCACACCGGTTCACCGGCATAGATCAACGTCGCCCGAGTCGGCGAAACACTCTTCTGCGCCCAGTTCATCGCCACCTGAATCGCCGCACTTGCTGCGCCCAGACCCAAAGCGGTCACCAGCAACAACCAGGAAAATTCCGGAATCACTTCACCGGTCGGGACCACCAGCAAGAACGACAACACCGCCGTCACCGCCAGTTGCACCACCGTCACCCGCCGCACATCAACCTGCCCGGCGAAAGTGCTGATCAAAATGATTTCAGCAGCAATCGCAACGGCGCTGATCAAGGTCGAAATTTCTCCCGGACTGAAATTCAACGCCGCCCCCGAAGGACCCGACAACAGCATCAACCCGGTAAACGCCAACATGATACCGATGCTCGGCATCAATCCTGGGCGACGGCCAAGTACCAGCCATTGCAGCAGCGGCACAAACGGCACATACAGCGCGGTAATGAACGCCGACTGACTGCTCGGAATACTTTGCAATCCGACCGTCTGCAGGCCGTAACCGAGCATGATCGCTACACCGATGAACGACCCTGCCTTGACTTCGAACAAGGTCAGTTCGCGCAGATGACGCCAGGAGAACATCGCCACGATCGCCGCCGCGGCGGCAAAGCGCAGGCCGACAAAAAACATCGGGCCGCTGACCGTCATGGCATGTTGCACAATCAGAAACGTGCCGCCCCAGATCATGGTGATCAGCACCAGCACGCACTCGGCTTTGCTGAAGCGGGAAAAGCGGATTCGGGACGCAGAATTGTTTGGCGACATCATGACCTTGCGCACATTAAAAGGGAGGCCGCACAATGCCGCCAACGTTGCGCAGTATACTGCCCAACCCCACCGAGTGAGCAATATAGTGCACAAAGATTCGACTCAGCGAGCCTCCGTCCTGCAACACGTCAGCCAGAACGTTCGACGCCTGCGGCATGCGGCGGATATGAGCCAGACCGCACTGGCGGAAAAGTCCGGGGTCAGCCGACGGATGCTGGTGGCGATCGAGGCGGGGGAAAAGAATGTCAGCCTGACCACGCTTGATCGCGTCGCCGAAGCGCTCGACGTTGCGTTCAGTGATCTGATCCAGGCGCACGATGCGCGCGATCCGAGCCGTATCAACGAGGTTGCCTGGGCTGGCACGATTGCGGGCAGCAGGGCCGTGCTACTGTCCAAAGCCACCGCGAGCCGCGAAGTCGAGCAATGGGAGTGGTGCCTGCAACCGGGCGAAGTTTATCCGTCACAACCGGACGCCGATGGCTGGAGCGAGCAGATCTACGTATTTGAGGGTTGCCTGACGCTGATGCTCGGGGATCAGCCGCAGTACATCAACAAAGGAGAGTTTTTCATGTTCGCCAGCAATCAACCGCATGCCTACCGCAACGATGGCGATGTGGCTGCGCGGTTCGTGCGTAATGTGGTGATCTGAATGGAGCAGACTGCGGACATCCTGATCATCGGCGGCGGCCTCAGCGGCACGATGCTGGCAGTGCAATTGCTGCGCCTGCCGGGGCAACGAAAGATTCTCATCATCGAGCCTCGCGCTGAACTGGGCCGGGGCGAGGCTTACAGCGCAGTCGAGTTGGGGCATACGCTGAACGGCAACGCGGCGCGGATGAGCGTCGATCCGGATAATCCTGATGATCTGACGCAGTGGCTGACCGCGCATATTGCCGGCGGCGGCTGGCCGGAATCTGCCGAGCAGGACGTGCCGGTCAGTGAGCTGTTTCCGCCGCGCGGCCTGTTCGGGGTCTATGTGCAGCAGCGTCTGGCTGAGGCCCGGGCGGTGGGCGCGCTGCAAGGTTCGACCGTTGAACATATTTGTGCTGAAGCCGTCGACCTGCAAAGCGATTCCGGCTCAATGCAGCTCACCTTGAGCGATGGCCGGATTTTGCGTGGATCGCAGGCGGTGCTGGCCACCGGCATGTTTCCCGCCGCTCGCACGCCGCAGACGCAATCCAGTGGCCTTAACGCCGCAGCGCTTGATCCCTGGGATGTGGCGGCCATGCGCGAACTCGACCCGCAGTCCACCGTGGTGATCATCGGCTCCGGTCTGACCATGGTCGATGCCGTGGTGTCGCTGGAGCAGGCCGGGCACCGTGGGCCGATCGAGGTATTCTCCCGGCATGGCCTGCTGCCGCACGTGCGCCGTCAACCGCCGGCCTGGGTGGATTTTCTGGCAGCAGATCACAGCATCCGCACGCCACGCCAGTTGGTGCGCGAATTGCGCCGACATTGTCGCGACGCAATCGCCCAAGGCATCGACTGGCAGGCGCCGCTGGATACGGTTCGCGCGCATATCGCGCGGTTGTGGAGTCAGGCGACTGACGTGCAGCGTCGACAATTCGTACGGCATGTACGGCCATGGTGGGAGAGTCACCACCATCGTTCGCCGCCACTGAGTGCCGAGTTGATCGAACGGCTGCACAAGGAAGGACGCTTGCGCATTCACGCCGCGTCATTCAAGGGCATTGAGCCCGGCGCTGGCGATGCTGTGACCATTCGCATCCGTCCTCGGGGTGAGGCTGAAACATCTACTGTAAGTGGTGCGGCGCTGATCAACTCCAGCGGTATTGAATACGACTGGCGGCGAGTCGCACGACCGTTGCCGCAGCAGTTGCTGGCGCGGGGGCTGGTGCGGCCGGGGCCGTTGGCGCTGGGGATCTCGGCAAAGGATGGCGCAGTGGTGGATGCCGAAGGGCGGGTGAGTAGTCAGCTGTTTGCCATGGGCCCGCCGTTGCGCGGGATGTGGTGGGAGAGTACGGCGGTGACGGACGTCGCTGCGCAGGCTAAAGCGTTGGCTCGGCGGTTGGTGGATAGCCTGAGAGACTGATGTGTTTTTCTTGGGCCTCTTCGCGAGCAGGCTCGCTACCACAATGGGATTCAGGTTGTGACTACAATTTGCGGCACACCATAAATCCTGTGGGAGCGAGCTTGCTCGCGAAAGCGTCATCTGATTCAACGTCTCTGTTGAATGAAAGACCGCTATCGCTGGCAAGCCAGCTCCCACATTGGGCTTTTGTGACGGCTTGAGATTATGCGACTACCCGGTAGCAAGGCACATACGCCGCGCCACCCGGAAGTTTCATCCGGTGCTGGGCGACGAAGGCTTTGAGCAGTGCATCAAGCGGCTGCATGATCGCCGCATCGCCACGGATCTGATACGGCCCGTGCTCTTCGATCAGGCGAATGCCCTTGTCCTTGACGTTACCGGCGACGATCCCGGAAAACGCCCGACGCAGATTGGCCGCCAGTTCATGCGGTGGCTGGTCGCGGTGCAGTTTCAGGTTGGCCATGTTTTCGTGGGTCGGATCGAACGGACGCTGAAAGCCCTCATCGATCTTCAACAGCCAGTTGAAATGGAACGCATCGTTACGCTCGCGGCGGAACTGCTTCACCGCTTTCAAGCCTTGAGTCATCTGCCGCGCTACTTCGGCCGGATCATCGATGATGATCTCGTAATGCTGTTTGGCTTCTTCGCCGAGGGTCGCGATGACAAACGCATCCAGCTGTTCCAGATACGGCGCGGCATGCTTCGGCCCGGTGAGGATCACCGGGAACGGCAGACCTTCATTGTCCGGGTGCATCAGGATGCCGAGCAGGTACAGGAACTCTTCGGCCGTACCGGCGCCGCCCGGGAAAATGATGATGCCGTGGCCAACACGGACGAAGGCTTCCAGACGTTTTTCGATGTCCGGCAGGATCACCAGCTCATTGACGATCGGGTTCGGCGCTTCGGCGGCGATGATGCCTGGCTCGGTCAGGCCGAGGTAGCGACCGCCGTGAATGCGTTGTTTGGCATGGGCAATGGTCGCGCCCTTCATCGGACCTTTCATCACGCCAGGGCCGCAACCAGTGCAGATGTCGAGGCTGCGCAGGCCCAGTTCGTGGCCGACTTTCTTGGTGTATTTGTATTCTTCGGTATTGATCGAGTGGCCGCCCCAGCACACCACGATCTTCGGCTCGACGCCCGGGCGCAGGGTGCGCGCGTTGCGCAGCAGGTGGAACACGTAGTCGCTGATGCCTTGGGAATTGCTCAGGTCGATGCGCTGGCTGTCGAGTTCGTTCTCGGTGTAGACGATGTCGCGCAGGGCGCTGAAGAGCATTTCGCGGGTGCTGGCGATCATCTCGCCGTCGACGAACGCGTCGGCCGGAGCGTTCAGCAGCTCCAGGCGTACGCCGCGATCCTGTTGGTGAATACGGATTTCGAAGTCCTTGTAGGCTTCGAGGATGGTCTTGGCATTGTCGACATGCGCGCCGGTGTTGAGGATGGCCAGGGCGCACTGGCGGAAGAGGGTATAGGTACTGCCGGATCCGGCTTCGCTCAGTTGCTGGACTTCACGTTGAGAAAGGGTTTCCAGACTGCCTTTCGGGCTGACCGAGGCATTGATTACGTGTCGTTGGGTCATGCAGTGATCCTTAAAACGATGTCATCCACAACGCAGCGGATGGCATCCGAATAGTGTGTATCCATGAATGAAGATGGCACGATCTGCGCTATACCGCCATGTCCCGTTGGACTTTGAAAAGATGAAAAGGAGCCCCAGCATAGCTAAAACCCGGTGCGATGCGATAATGCGCTGGCGAGTTTTTTCCGTTGCGCGTTTTGCCACTCAAGGAAGTCATTTTCGATGTTCGAGATTCAGCCGATGGACCCCGCTACCTTTCGTCAGCAGACCCGCCGCAGCACGATTATCGTCGCCGTGCTGTTTCTGCTGCTGGCCATGCTGTTTTCCTCGGTTGCGGTGGCAGTGTTCGGTGAACCCGACGGGGATAACCTGCGTTTCAATGTCGGCGGCGTATTCGTGGCGTTTCTGCTGACGGCGGCGCTGTTGCGCGGGCGTTTCTGGCATCAGACCTGGATGGCCCCGGCGGTGTACAGCTGGCGCCTCAAGCGCAATCTGATGAGCATCACCAATGTCATGCATCAGGTGACAGCGGCAGTGCAGACCAACGATCCGACGGCGATGAAGGTGTTGCGTTTCTATCACCTCGGATTGCTGCAAATGCATGAGCTGGACGGCAACTCCAGCGATCATGGACAACTGCGTGATGAAGTCGAACAGCACAAGGCGCGGATGCAGGCGCTGGGCCTTGATCCTGACCAGCCACGCTTCGATCCGCAGTGGCTGGAAACGTTGAAACCGGCCTCGCGTTAAAACGGAATGCGCCGGGCGCGACGCAGTTTCCACGAGCGCAGCAGTCGTGCGTACACCAACAGGTTGACCGCCAGCACCACGCTGCCAAGTGCCAGTTGAATCTGCGGCGTCAGACCGGCCGGGTAGATGATCGGCCAGATGTAATGCTCAATGAAACCGCCGGCGTATTCGGTCTGCCCGGCCGCGTGGCGCATGAGATTTTCCCAGTAGGTCAACGGACAGGTCAGGTGCAACACCTCGACCGCTACGCCCCAGGCAGCCGCCGGCAGGTGCAGCCACATCAACCGTGGCCAGCGCAGCACCAGCAGCCCGCCGAACAGTACGAACAAGATGAAACACAAGTGAAACAGCACCAGCCCGTCGGCGGCGATTCGGTACAGCATGGCGTCTTCCTGACGTAAGGGGAGATGGCGCTATGGTACGCCGCGCGGGACAAAATGCGTTGGTGAATCTGGGCGCGCAAAAGTGTTCTACCCTTTAACGATCATCAACTGTTCTGAGGTGAGGTGCACATGGCAACTGAGCAAACGCGCGCGGAAGATGATGAGCCAACGGAAGAAGAAATCGAGCAGCAGAAGAGGCAGGAAAAAACCTGGAAGCATGATGACAGCCGCGAGCTGTCGGACCGCGATCAGGAGCGTCCTCTGAAACCTTGAACAGCGCATACGAAGAGCCCCGCAGCGGCGGGGCTCTTCGCGTTTCAGAAGTCTTCCAGCTGCGTGAAATCCGGGTAGGTCGCTCGATACCCCAACGTTCGATCGATCCACGCATTGAGCTCATTGACCATCACCGGCGGATGGCCGGGATATCCCTCGAGGGTGCTGCGCAGGGTGCGTTCGATATCGGGCACGCTGTACAGGTTTCGGGTCTTGATGTAATGGCCGATAAAACAGTCGAGTTCCAGGCGTTCTGTCTTGGACAGATGGACACACTTCAGGCCGCTGACCTGTTTGATTGCAAAATCGTCGCTCACTTATTTCTCTGCAAGGCTTGAAAGTTGTTGATGGATTCCTGATTTCTTTGACTCTTTGGTCAACTGGTATACCAATCGGAAAGGCGGCGCGCATGCTATCCGCAGCGCGGGGAAATGTATGTATGACTGTCGAAATGTCTGACAGGCGGTTGATTCGCTCAAACGGCTGTTTTATGGGGGTTGTATCGCGGTTGAAACACTTATTGTAACGCGCGGGATTCAGTGACGGGCTCGCTTGATTACGCAGCAGTGAAGTAATTATTTAGTCGACTCGTTCTATCAATTGCGCACCTTGATTACGCGTATTACCGACCGCTTTGCCGACTTTGTACCATTCGAAGGCCTCACTGGGCTCGCCTTCAAACAGCAGCATCTGCTCGGCGCGTTCCAGCGGCGTAGCCGGATCAAGCCATTCCCGAGCCCGCGTCGAATCGAAGACCACTGGGCGGCGGTCGTGAATATCGAGGAGGCCGCCCAGGCTGTCAGCGGTGATGATGACGAACCCGTCGTCCTCCCTCGGCGCAACCCCCGGTGCCGGAAACTGGCCGATACCAGCACAGAAAACCGGAGCCTGATCCGCCCGACGAATCAACCAGGGCTGTCGGGATTTTTCCCCGGTATCAACCCATTCAAACCAGTTGTCGACCGGCACAATTAGCCGCTGCCGCCAGATCGCCCGGAAGAACGCGCCGTGGGCGACTTTTTCCACCCGTGCGTTGATGGGCGCGGCACGATCCTTGGCCCAATGCGGCCGCCAGCCCCAGCGCAGATTGTCGGCATGAATGGCCTGTTCGTGCTGGTGCAGAACCGCCAGCGCAGTGGTGGGCGCTGCGTTGTAGCGATTGAGCGGCGCATCGCCAACGTGATTGATCAACGCATCGGGGATGCTGAGCACCGCGACGAAATCGTGAATCCCACGGTACTGCGTGAGTCTTCCGCACATGGCTGAAATCTCCTTGAGGAAATTTGAGTCTAGTCGGACATGCCGATGTGCCTGGCCGATGACGCACTGAAACCAGCACCGGAACCAAACCCTGTGTACCTTATCCAACCTGCGCTCGCGGATAGCCGCGCAGGGATGGACAAAGGCGAGGGAGGTTTGCCATTCGACAACACCACGGCCGCGGCCTCGGGGCAAGACATGACATCCGGATGCAAACTTCTTTGTGTTGCGCTCATCGCGCTCGGTCTGGCCGGTTGCATCGCCGCGCCGATTGAAATGACCACGCAAACCGAAACGCGCCTGAAGGCTCAGGCCCCCGTACGTTTTCTGCTGACGTTTGACGATGGCCCCAGCGCTTCAGGATGGTGGAATCCCACGGCGACGGTGCTCGACAGCCTCAAAAGCAATCCGCTGCAGCCAAACATCAAAGCCGTGTTTTTCGCGCAGACCCGAGCACCCAGGGCAGGCGACAGCGAGATCGGTCGCAGCCTGATGCGTCGTGAACACGCCGAGGGGCATATTCTCGCCTTTCACACTGCAACCCACTGGCACACCAACCATCGCTCACTCGATCCGCAAGAGCTGGAGCAATCGCTGACCGATGGCAGCGCTGACATTGCCGCCATCACCGGAGCGCTGCCCAAGCTGTTGCGCCCACCGTTCTGGAACTACGACAAGCGCACATTTGCGGCCTATCAAAAACACGGCTTGCACGTCTTGCTCACGGACCTGAGTGCCAACGACGGCAAGATCTGGGGCTTCAACGCCAGCCCTCGGCGTCGGGCGAACATGCTGCGGCAGTTATCGGAAGTGCGCGAGCGCATCGCCGTGGGTCAATTGCCGACCGTGGATGGCGTGATTCCGGTCGTGGTGACGTTCCATGATCTCAATCGCTACACCGCGCGCCACACTCGCGAATATCTGCAGATTCTGCTCGATAGCGCGGCGGCGACCGGGGTCAGACTGGCGGACGAGCCGTTCTACGACGATCAGGCCGCACTGGAAAAAGCCGCGTTGGCGCGTACGGTTCAGCAAAGCGCTGAGCCGGTGAATCTGCCCGGTATGTGGAACTGGATCTGGGATCACGACGCGCATTGAATTGCGTGAGTGATTTGTGATCGGCTTGGCATTCCCGAGCGGGCAATTAACAGACCGTGGGTCTATGATCGATGGATCGATTCTCCGCCTGCGAGGCGCCCGCCCATGCTTGCCATTGCCGATATTTGCCGGATCGTCGAGTCAGGCTTCCCCACGTTCAAGTGTGATTGCACACCGACCGGACAAGGTCTGTTGCGGATCAAGGTGTATGAGCCGGGCAGTGGGCGTGTCGAGTTGTTGCTTGACGGCGTTTCTCCCGAACATCTGGTGACGATTCGCGATATTTCCAATTTCATCGGTGAGTTGCGCACGGAAATCAGCGCCGGTCGCCGGGCGTTCGCCGGCTGATCGTTATAAACGCCGTTGAAAGGCCTGCACGATGCGCCGTGTCGCGTCATTGGTTTCAAGATTGTGCACGGCATCGAGCGGGTACCAGATGCAATCGACGATTTCATTCTGCGGGCGCACCTCGTCGATGTTGACCACCGACGCCTCATAAACGTGATGTCGCGTACTGCCCGCCTGCAGATCCATCAGATACAGGACGTCCTCGGCATTCAGCCCGGTTTCTTCTTCCAGCTCGCGAACGGCAGCCGCCGCGCGGGTTTCCCCGGGCTCGATCTTGCCTCCGGGCAGCGACCAGTGATGGCGGGGTTTGCGCACCAGGAGGATATGCCGATCCTGTTCGCAAATGACGGTAGCGCGTACTTTCATGAATGCCCTGTTGATGTGTGTCATAAATCTGTAATCAAACTGCAATATTCGAGCCGCAGGCGATTTTAAAGGTTCCTTCTTGATTCGGAGCCATTTACATAGCAAAAAGTGCCAGTGAATTGACAGGTGCCAGGGTGAATCCGGTTCACACCGCAGCGGGGAGCGGGTGTAAGGTAAGCCCGTACACCGAAAACACCGTTGACGAAATGGAGGTGCTTATGAGCATTCCAATGCTGAACAAGCTGCGCATGAACGGTTATGACGTGCTAAGCGTGAACAACGGCCCATGGCGGGTCTGCACCCTGGGCGACCGGTTGGCGTCATTCACCAGCAGGGAGGAAGCGATGGCCTATGCGGCGGCGCTTCCCGGTTACAAAAAGCGCTCCCGGCAGGGTCAAAGCCACAATGGCGGTTGAGGCTGTGTAACGAAAGAGCCCCGGTCTTGACCGGGGCCTCTTATTTGTGGCTTTGGAACGCTTGTCAGTGCACCTTGATTCGGCTGATGGTCCGGGCTTTTACCTCCTTGGCATAGATCTGCAATCTCTCTTCGTCGCTTTGCAGGATTTCGCACGACCGCAACACGGTCTGGGCGTCTGCCTCGTTGCCGGATTTACGCAGTTGTTCAGCGATGCGCTTGAGATCGACCGCCGACCATCTCAGGTCCGACGCCACGCTTTGCAAATCCCGTTGAAGTTCGTGTTCGTATTCATTGAGCCGCATGATCACCTCCTGAACGTTCTCGGTAGAAAAGAGTAGTCGCATTTTCCCGGATGCGGCCAAGTCATCTGACGCCCGGCTGAACCGATGTGAAAAATTGTCCAAACGCCGGTAACGGCGGGTTGCCACGATGGATGTGCAAGCAGTTAAACGGTACATTCAGCTTTTTTCCGCACAGGTAAACAACATGCGCGTATGGATCGGCAGTCTGGCACTTGCTCTGTTGACGGGGTGCTCGTTACCGGCGTCGCTGGTGCCGGGCGAGCCAAACCTCAGCAAGACCAGTGACAAGCCACCCAAGGAATATGCTGCGTGTTTGTTACCGTTGTGGCAGAAGGATGTTGCCAGGACCTCGCAGACGTCGATTTCCAACGGCTACCGGATTACCGCGCCGAGCATTATCACGGCGGATGAGATTCTCGATATCGTCAAATACAAGGACGGCAGCAAGGTGTCCCTCTACCAGGGGCCGCCGTGGGCCAAGTCCGGATCGCTGCGCCAATCGGTGCGTGATTGCCTGTAACCGGGCGCCCGGATCTCAAAAAAGGCAGACACCGAAGTTCGATGTCTGCCTTTTTTCATCGGATGGAGACTCCAGCCAAACGCTCGCAATGAGCTGTGACAGTTGCCCGCGAGGCGCTGCCGAATCCTTGACTAGGCTTTGAATGTCGGCCCGTGACGGGTTCGGCATGACTGAAAGGAGCCTCGGATCATGGATGATCTGGTCAAGGACATCATTCCGCTGTTGCAGTATCTAATCCCAGGTTTTGTATCGACCTGGATCTTCTATTCACTTACGGCATTCAAGCGACCGGATACGTTCGGCCAGATCGTGCAGGCGCTGATATTTACTTTTGTGATTCAGGGCGCGGTGTTGGCGGTGGGCAACCTCTGTTTGTGGATTGGCTCGAAGGGTTTTTCATTAGGAAACTGGGATGATCGGGCGCAAACGCTCTGGGCATTTGTGTTTTCGCTGATGCTGGGTTTGTTTGCCTGTTACCTGGCTACGAGTGACAAGTTGCACGGCTGGTTACGTAAGCGAAACGTCACGAAACAATCTTCTTTCCCCAGTGAATGGTTCTGCGCCTTTGCCCAATTCGACCGGTTCATAACCCTGCATTTACATGACGAGAGGCGCGTGTTTGGCTGGCCTGTCGAGTGGCCGTCCGAATCCAGTTGCGGCCAGTTCGTGATGCAGAATCCACGTTGGGTCAATGACGATGGCAAGTCGACTCCTTTTGGTGCCGAAATTTTGCTGATAGATTCCGCGCAAGTTAAGTGGGTTGAATTCAGCCCGGTATCAGAGGGTTCATCATGACGACTGCAAGAGCACCGCGACCAATGCCAAAGCAATACGAACGCCTGTTCACAGGGCCTGACGGCAAGCCGCTGGAGGAGCCGTTGATCAAAGCCCCGAGCGCTCCGCCTCCGCTCAAATACAGGTTGCCACAATAATTTTCAGCCCCAACCCTGCACCACCGCCCGGCGAATCGCCTCCAGCAACATCGCGAACGCCGGGTTGTCATTGTTCTCCCGCCAGATCAGATGCAGTTCGCTTTGCACCCCTTCGCCCAGATCGATCTCGCGAAACACCACATTCCTGAACACCACGCTGGTAGCGCAACGCGGTACCAGCGCCAGACCCATGCCAGCGTTGACCAGCGCCAGAATCGTCAGCGACGAGCCCAGCCACTGCACGTAATCCGGCGCCACCCGCGCTGAGCGTAGCGTGCCGGTCAACAGTTCGTTGAACGGCGGATAGGCTTCATGGGAGTACATCAGGAACGGTTGTTTATCCAGATCGGCGACAGACACTTCAGTCGCGTTTGCCAACTTGTGCCCGCTGGGCACTGCCAGCACAAATGGTTCGCGCACCAGGCATTCGGTGGCATAGCCCGGTTCCTGCAATGGCGCCCGTGCGATGCCCAGGTCGATACGGCGAGCTCGCAACGCCTCGTGCTGTTGATAGGTGTTCATCTCTGCCAGATCGATTTTCACCTGGGGCTGTTTAAGTCGCGCTTCGGCGATCACCTTGGGCAAAAACTCATACACCGCGCTGCCGACAAACGCGATGTTTACCGAACCAATATCGCCCTCGGCAAACCGGCGTGCGGTGATCGCTGCTTGCTGGGCGCGCTCCAGCAGATTCTGCGCTTCAACGAAAAATGCCCGGCCTGCCGCCGTCAGCGCAACGCTGCGTGTGCTGCGGGTGAACAGCTCGACGCCAAGGTGATGCTCCAGCAACTGGATCTGCCGACTCAGCGGCGGCTGCGTCATGTTCAGACGCTCGGCGGCGCGGCGGAAGTTGAGTTCGGTGGCGACCGTGGTAAAGCAGCGCAGTTGGGTGAGTTCGAACATTGATCTAATCCAGGTATCAATCGAATGCCTGTTTAGATTAGACGGGATCAATGCACGACGTCCATGATCGGCTCATTGCTTCAAGTCATCCCTAAAAAAACAAGATCGGGAGTCGCCCCTTGAAAACCCTCCAGAGTCCGCCGGACATCACGGTGCTCGCCCGCGCCGCCGCCAAGGTCAAACGCCATGTGCTGCCGCTGTTCGTGGTGATGTTCATCGTCAACTACATCGACCGGGTCAATATCGGTTTCGTGCGCAGTCATCTGGAGACCGATCTGGGTATTGGCGCAGCAGCTTATGGACTTGGCGCCGGATTGTTTTTCATCGGTTACGCACTGTTCGAAGTGCCGTCGAACATGCTGTTGCAGTGCTACGGCGCGCGTGTCTGGCTGACGCGGATCATGTTTACCTGGGGCGCTGCGGCCATGGCCATGGCTTTTGTCCAGGGCGAAACCAGTTTCTACGTACTGCGCTTTATTCTTGGCGCGGCTGAGGCCGGGTTCTTCCCGGGAATCATTTACTACTTCACCCAATGGCTGCCAGCGTCCGAGCGCGGCAAAACCATGGCGGTGTTCCTTAGCGGCTCGGCGATTGCCTCGGTCATTTCCGGCCCGGTGTCCGGTGCGCTGTTGCATATCAGCGGATTGGGCATGCACGGCTGGCAGTGGATGTTTCTGATCGAAGGCGCTGCGTCGGTGGTGCTGTGTGCTTTCGTCTGGTTCTGGCTGCAATCGCACCCGCGCCAAGCCAAGTGGCTGAGCGAGGAGGAGCGTGAAGCGCTGGTCGCGGCGATTGCCGAGGAGCAGCGCGCTCGCGAAGCGGTACAAGTCGCCAAGCCGTCGATGTTCAAGCTGTTGGCCGACCGGCAGATCGCGCTGTTCTGCTTCATCTACTTTTCCATTGCCCTGACCATCTACGGCGCAACCTTCTGGCTACCGAGCATGATCAAGAAGATGGGCAACCTCGGTGATTTCCAGGTCGGGCTGCTCAACTCCATTCCGTGGATCATTTCGATTGTCGCCATGTACGGCTTCGCGGCGCTGGCCGGCAAGTGGAAATTCCAGCAGGCCTGGGTCGCGCTGACCCTGGTGATCGCCGCCATCGGTATGTTCATGTCGACCACCGGCGGGCCGGTGTTTGCCTTTGTCGCGATCTGCTTCGCCGCCATCGGTTTCAAAGCGGCGTCGGCGCTGTTCTGGCCGATTCCGCAGAGCTATCTGGATGCGCGCATTGCTGCGGCGGTGATCGCGCTGATCAACTCCATCGGCAACCTTGGCGGCTTCGTCGCGCCGACCGCGTTCGGCATCCTTGAACAAACCACCGGCTCCATCGAGGGCGGCCTGTATGGCCTGGCGGCGACATCGCTGATCGCTGCCGTGGTGATCTTCTTCGCCCGCACGGCGCCTGGCGCCAAAGATAAAACCCCGGCAAAGCCAAGTGACGAAGCCGCCGTTGTGGCGCCGGCTCGTCCGGCTGCGAGCCACTGAATCGATTGTTGATCTGTCAGGAGCGTTATCTTGAAAATCACCCGTGTCAGCGTCACCCCGATTGCCTTTCGCGATCCGCCACTGCTAAACGCCAGCGGCATCCACGAACCCTTTGCCCTGCGCTCGATCATCGAGATTGAAAGTGACAACGGCTACATCGGCCTCGGCGAAAGCTACGGCGATGCCCCGGCGCTGGCGATCCAGCAACAATTGCAGAGCCAGTTGATCGGCCTCGATCCGTTCAACCTCAATCAATTGCGCGCGATCGTGCAGGCCACCGTGGCGGCGAATAAACCCGCCGGCGTCGCTGGTGCCGAACTGGCCCCCGGTTCCCACGCCAGCAAAGCGGTGAGCAATGCCTACTCGGCATTCGAAGTGGCGTTTCTCGATTTGCAGGCGCACTACCTGAACGTGCCGCTGGTGGACCTGCTCGGCGGGGCGATCCGCGATGAAGTGCCGTTCAGCGCCTACCTGTTTTTCAAATACGCCGAACATATCGACTCCCCCTACAAGCCGGACAACTGGGGCGAGGCGCTGAGCGAGCAACAGATCGTCGCGCAGGCAGCGCGGATGATCGAGGCGTACGGTTTCAAGAGCATCAAGCTCAAGGCCGGCACCTTGCCGCCGGAGCATGAGGTGGCATGCATCAAGGCACTGAAGAAAGCCTTTCCGGGATTTCCGCTTCGCATCGATCCGAACGGCAACTGGTCGCTGGAGACGGCGATTCGCATGGCCGAACTGCTCGGCGATGATCTGCAGTATTACGAAGACCCGACCCCGGGCCTTGATGGCATGGCCGAACTGCACAAGCGCACCGGTCTGCCCTTGGCGACCAATATGGTCGTCACCGATTTCGACGAGTTCCGCCGCAGCGTTGCGCAGAACAGCGTGCAAATCGTCCTCGCCGACCACCATTATTGGGGTGGCCTGCGGGATACGCAGACGCTGGCGAAAATGTGCGATGTGTTTGGCCTCGGCGTGTCGATGCATTCCAACTCGCACCTGGGCATCAGCCTGATGGCCATGGCGCACGTCGCGGCGGCGGTGCCGAATCTGGATTACGCCTGCGACACCCACTACCCGTGGCAGGAGCCGGACGAGGAAGTGATCAAGGGCGGCAAGCTGCCGATTGTCGATGGCTGTGTGAAGATCAGCCGTGCGCCGGGGTTGGGGCTGGAACTGGACCATGAGCAACTGGCCAAGCTGCATGACCAGTACCTGACGTGCGGGATTCGCCAGCGCGATGATGTGCGGCAGATGCAGCGGTACAAGGCGGATTGGCGGGCGGTCAAGCCGAGGTTTTAAGTTCGTTGCGACTGGCTTCTTCGCGAGCAGGCTCGCTCCCACACTTGACATACGTTTCCCTGTGGGAGCGAGCCTGCTCGCGAATGGCCGCGACTCGATCCTTCAGAGGGTATCAATCAGCCAATCCCTGAACGCCTTCAACGAAGGCAAATTCTCATTACGCGGCGGATACACCAGGTAATAGCTGCGTCGGCTGGTAATCGGCTCGCCCAGTTGCAGCAATTCGCCCTTGAGCAATTCGTCTTCGACCAGAATTCGCGGCACCAGGCCAACACCGATATTGGCGCGTACCGCCTGGATCAAGTGCGAGGTCATTTCAAAGCTCGGTCCGATCCGCATGCTGCGATGCGCAAGTTGGTGATGGCTGAACCATTCCGCCCATGCCTGGGCATTGCTGCTGACGTTGAGCAGCAACTGCCCGGCAATGTGCCGTTCGGCCTCCTCGCGTTCCGTTGCCGACAACTGCGCGCTGGCAATGGCCACCAGTTCTTCGGTGTGCAGGGGCAGGGCGGTCAGGCCTGGCCATTCACCGCCGCCGACGCAGATCGCCGCGTCGATTTCGCTGGTATCGAAGTCGATGGTTTCGATCCGCGAGTGCAGGTGCACGGTCATGCCCGGGTGCGCCGTGTAGAAATCCTTAAGCCGTGGAAGCAGCCATTTCGAGCCGAAGGTCGGCAGCGTCGCCAGGCGCAGGCTGTGGATGCCCGAACCAAACGCCATTGCCTGCAAGGTTGCGCTGCGAATCTGCCCGAGGGCTTCGCTGAGTTCGCGCTGATACATGCGACCGACATCGGTCAGCACCACCTGCCGGCCTTCGCGGCTGAACAAGCGCATGCCGAGCATCTTCTCGAGAATCTGTACCTGACGGCTGACCGCGCTCTGCGTCAGTGACAGTTCATGGGCGGCGCGGGTGTAGCTCTCGTGTCGAGCGGCGGCCTCGAAAGCCAGCAGCAGCGACATGGACGGTGTGAGGGTGCGCGGATTCATTCGTAAAACTCATCGATAGCGGGTCGAAATTACGCTTGTTCCATGGCTGGCCAGCAATGAACATGGGCGCAATCAGATGGCGGAGCCTGACGCAATCATTCCTTGCGCACAACTGTTCACCGCCACACAGCCCGATTTGACCGAGATGACCTGACCGATGATTGCCCAGCTGTCGCCTGCCAAAGCCCTGACCGGCGATTACCAACAATTCCTCGCCGCCCTGAAAGACAGCGGCTTTCGCGGTGAAATCAGCGCTGATTACGCCAGCCGCGTGGTACTCGCGACCGACAACTCGATCTATCAACGCCTGCCGCAAGCGGCGGTGTTTCCGCTGGATGCGGACGATGTGGCGCGGGTGGCACGGCTGATTGCCGAACCGGCGTACGAGAAAGTGGTGATCACCCCCCGTGGCGGTGGCACCGGCACCAACGGCCAATCGCTGACGGACGGCATCGTCGTCGACCTGTCGCGGCACATGAATCGCATTCTGGAAATCAACGTTGAACAGCGCTGGGTGCGGGTGCAGGCCGGGGTGGTCAAGGATCAGCTCAACGCCGCGCTGAAATCCGCCGGGCTGTTTTTTGCTCCGGAACTGTCGACCTCGAACCGCGCCACGGTCGGCGGCATGATCAACACCGACGCCAGCGGCCAGGGCAGTTGCACCTACGGCAAGACCCGCGACCATGTGCTGGAACTGGAGATGATCCTGCGCGGCGGCGAGCGTTTGCGCGGTCTGCCGCTGACCGAGGATGAGCTTGCAGCGCAGTGCGCCCGTGACGACCGGGTCGGCGAAGTCTATCGTTGTGCGCGGCTGATCATTGATGAACAGGGCGAGCTGATCAAGGCACGCTTTCCGGATCTCAACCGCTGCCTGACCGGTTATGACCTGGCGCACCTGCGTGAGGCCGATCAGCGCTTCAACCTCAACAGCGTGCTGTGTGGCGCGGAGGGCTCGCTGGGCTTCGTCGTCGAAGCGCGGCTCAACGTGCTGCCGATTCCCAAGCACACGATGCTGGTGAATATCCGCTACGCCGGGTTCATGGATGCCTTGCGCGATGCACGGGCGTTGATGGCGCTCAAGCCGTTGTCGATCGAAACCGTCGATTCCAAGGTTTTGCTGCTGGCGATGCAGGACATCGTCTGGCACGGCGTTGCCGAATATTTTCCTGAAAATGCTGAGCGGCCGACTCTGGGCATCAACCTGGTCGAGTTCTGCGGTGACGATCCCGAAGACCTGCAGCGCCGCGTCGAAGCGTTCCTCGAACATCTGCAAAGCGACCGCACGGTGGAGCGCCTCGGGCATACGCTGGCGGTCGGTCAGGCAGCGGTGAACAAGGTTTACGGCATGCGCAAACGGGCGGTGGGCCTGCTCGGCAACGTCGCCGGCGAAGCCCGCCCGCAGCCTTTCGTCGAAGACACCGCAGTGCCGCCGCAGCATTTGGCCGAATACATCGCCGAGCTGCGCGAGCTGCTCGACAGCCACGGTTTGCAGTACGGTATGTTCGGCCATGTCGACGCCGGCGTACTGCACGTGCGGCCGATTCTCGACATGAAAGACCCGCAGCAAGCGGCGCTGGTACGCCCGGTGTCCGATGGCGTCGCCGCTTTGACCCAGCGCTACGGCGGCCTGCTCTGGGGCGAACATGGCAAGGGCCTGCGTTCGGAGTACGCGCCGGCATTCTTCGGCGAGTTGTACCCGGCGCTGCAAGCCTTGAAAGCCGCGTTCGACCCGTTCAACCAGTTCAATCCGGGCAAAATCGCCACGCCGGCCAACAGCGGCGCAGCACTGCTGAAGATCGACGAAGTGACCCTGCGCGGCGAGCTGGATCGACAGATCGACGAGAAAGTCTGGCAAAGCTACGGCGCGGCCATGCACTGCAATGGCAACGGCGCCTGCTACAACTTCGATCCTGATGACGCCATGTGCCCGTCGTGGAAAGCCACCCGCGAACGCGCGCAGTCGCCCAAGGGTCGCGCTTCGCTGATTCGCGAATGGCTGCGGTTGCAGGGCGAGGCGGGCGTCGACGTGCTCTCGGATGCGATTCGCAAACCGGCTTTTTTCCGCTCGCTGTGGCAGCGCTGGCGCAACAGCCGCGATCCGTCGGCGGACTTCTCCCATGAAGTGTATGACGCCATGGCCGGTTGCCTGGCCTGCAAATCCTGCGCGGGGCAGTGCCCGGTCAAGGTCAACGTGCCGGAATTCCGCTCGCGTTTTCTCGAGCTGTATCACAGTCGTTATCTGCGGCCGGCACGGGATTACCTGATTGCCTCGCTGGAATACACCATTCCCTATATGGCGCGGATTCCGGCGCTGTACAACGGTGTGATGGGCGCCGGCTGGGTGCGTGGCGCACTGGCGCGGATCGGTGGCATGGTCGATGTGCCGTTGCTCAGCCGTTTCGATTTCTACGCGGCGATGCGCCGTTGGCAGGTGCAGCCGGCAACCGTCGCAACGCTGTCGGCGCTGAGCCCAGAGCAACGCGAACGCAGCGTGATCATCGTGCAGGACGCCTTCACCCGCTACTTCGAAGCCCCGTTGTTGGCGGATCTGGTCGAGCTGATTTCACGCCTGGGTTATCAGGTCTATCTCGCGCCGTTCAGCGCCAATGGCAAACCGCTGCATGTGCAGGGCTTTCTCTCGGCGTTCAATCGCGCGGCGTTGCGTAACGCTGAGCAGTTGCAGGCCCTGGCGCAGACCGGCGTGCCGTTGTTGGGGCTCGATCCGGCGATGACCCTGGTCTATCGCCAGGAATACCTGAAAGTACCGGGCCTGAATGAATGTCCTGAAGTGGCGCTGGTGCAGGAATGGTTGCTCAAGGTCATGCCAGAACGGACGCCTGATGCTCAGCCGAAAGCGTTCCGTCTGCTCGCCCATTGTACGGAGAAAACCAACGCGCCGGCCGCGACCCGCCAATGGGAACAGGTGTTCCAACGGGCCGGCTTGCAGCTGGCCACGCAAGCCACCGGTTGCTGCGGCATGTCCGGTACCTACGGCCACGAAGCACGTAATCGCCAGACCTCGGCAGTCATTTATGAGCAATCGTGGGCGCGTCAGGTGCAGGCTTCGGCGGAGCAGGGCGAGGCGTTGGCGACTGGCTATTCTTGCCGCAGCCAGGTCAAGCGCCAGTCGGATCAGGCGCTGCGCCATCCGTTGCAGGTGCTGCTCCAGACGCTGCGTCGCTGACCGTGTCGCTGGTTTCCTTGTCCCAGATCAGGCGCGGGTCGAAACTCATCGCCGCGAGCATGGTGAACACCACGACCAGGCCGAAGAAGAGGATGCCCGGTCGTGGCTCGATATCGCCCAGCGCCTGGAATTTCACCAGCGCAGCAACCAGCGCGACCACCAGCACATCGAGCATCGACCAGTAACCGATCAGCTCGACGAAGCGATACAGCTTGGAACGCTCCTTGCGCGCCCAGTCGCTGTTGCGCTGCACGGTGACGAGCAGCAAGGTCAGGGCGACGAATTTGACCCCCGGCACCGCGATGCTGGCGATGAAAATGATCAGGGCAATGTCCCACGCCCCGGCCTCCCAGAACTCCAGCACGCCACTCATGATCGTGCTGTCGGCACCGTTGCCAAGCATCACCGTATTCATCACCGGCAGCAGATTGGCAGGAACATAAAACGCCAGCGCGGCGAGCATGTACGCCCAGGTGCGCGCCAGCGAATTGGTCTTGCGCCGGTGCAACGGCGCATCACAGCGCGGGCACTGGTGTGGCTCGTCGGTCATGTCACAGGCCAGGCCACAGCTGTGGCACAGGCACAGGTTGAGTTCGCTGGCGGTCGGTGGACGCTTCATAAAATGTCCCACAGTTCACGAATGTCCCGGCCGGCAATGCGGATCATCATCAGGCTCAGCACCGCCAGGGCGAACAGGCCGATCCCGGGCAGCACATCGAGCAAGCCGGCGAGTTTGAACACCGCGACCATCGCCCCCAGCAGACACACTTCGAGCATGCTCCACGGGCGCAGGGTTTCCAGCCAGCGCATGCACAGGTTGAATCCCGGTGCCCGACGCAGGCCGAGGGCAAAACTCAACACCCAGACCAGCAACACCAGCTGAAATGCCGGGGCGATGATGATCGCGATCGCCGCGACCATGGCGATAAAGGTGATCGGCCCCTGGCTCAGCGCGAGCACCGAATCCCATAGGGTCGCGCTGTTTTTCATGCCTTTGAGGCTGATGCTCATCACCGGGTAGAAATTGGCGAACAGCCACAGCATCGCCGCCGTGAACGTCAGCGCCAGACGCTGCTCGATGGTCAGGCCGTTGAAGCGCTGCAGCACGCCACCGCAGCGCACGCACAGGGTTTTCTGGTGTTTGGCGAGCACGACTTTCTCGTACACACAATCACAGTGCTCGCAGATGATCAGATGTTCGGTGTTGACCATGGACAACGCTCGAGGAGGGCCGCGACAGCAGGGCAGACCTGTTCACTATAGAAGCCCGGGGCCGATGGGCAACCTTGATCCTGACTTGTTTGGGTTTTGCTTTTTTGATGTTATAAGGTAACGCTAATTTGCGGGCGGCGTTGCGGCCGTCCGGTGTTATTCCTCTCGATTGCGAAAGATCCATGACCCCTGTGCTTCCCCGTTCTGCCCCATTGACGACTGGCCGGCTGCTGTCTATTGATGCGCTCCGAGGCCTGGTGATCCTGTTCATGCTGCTCGATCACGTGCGCGAAACCTTTCTCTTGCACCGACAGGTCTCCGATCCGATGGACATCGCCAGCACCGAGCCGGCGCTGTTTTTCAGCCGCACATTGGCGCATTTGTGTGCGCCGGTATTTGTCTTGCTGACCGGTTTGTCGGCATGGCTCTACGGCGAAAAATACGCTGGCAAAGCCGATGTCAGCGCGTTTCTGTTCAAGCGCGGATTGTTCCTCGTGGCGCTGGAATTCACTTTGGTCAACTTCGCCTGGACGTTCCAGTTGCCGCCCAGCGTGATCTACCTGCAAGTGATCTGGGCGATCGGCCTGAGCATGATCGCTCTGGCATTACTGGTCTGGTTGCCACGTGCGCTGCTGCTGACGCTGAGCCTGGCGATCATCGCCGGGCACAACTTGCTTGATACGCTGCATTTCCCGGTCGAGTCGGCGCTGCATGTGCCTTGGGCGATTCTGCATGATCGAGGCTGGATCGAGATCAGCGACACCCTGCGCCTGCGCACCTCGTACCCGCTGCTGCCGTGGATTGGTGTAATCGGCCTGGGCTATGCACTGGGACCGTGGTTTGCCCGGGGCATGGATGCGGCGGTGCGTCAGCGTCGTTTGCTGATTGCCGGGGGCGGTGGATTGCTGGGATTTGTGGTGCTGCGCTTGATTAACGGCTACGGCGAAAAACCGTGGGCGATCAGCGATTCGCTGGTGCAGACACTGATGAGTTTTTTCAACATCACCAAATATCCGCCGTCGCTGCTGTTCATCGCGCTGACTGTGAGCGTGGGGCTGTTGCTGTTGCTCGCCTTTGAGCGCGTGCAGAGTCGCCGCTGGATTGGCTGGCTGACGGTGTTCGGCTCGGCACCGATGTTTTTCTATCTGCTGCACTTGTATGTGTTGAAGGTGTTGTACCTGATCGGTGTGGCGCTGTTCGGCCTGAATCAGGGCAGCTATTTCGGCTTTTCGACGGTGACGGCGGTGTGGCTGGCGGCGGTGGTTCTTGCCGTGGTGCTGTTCCCGGCGGTGCGCTGGTTCTCTGCATTGAAAGCGCGGCGCCGCGACATCAGCTGGCTGAAATATCTGTAAATTGCGTGGACTTGTGGGAGTGAGCTTGCTCACGAAAGCGGTGAATCAGTCGGTATAAATGCTGGCTGATGCACCGCCATCGCTGGCAAGCCAGCTCCCACAGGGTTCTATGGTGTTTGCTGTATCAGTTTCCACCGCAGTATTTGTGGGAGCTGGCTTGCCAGCGATGGCTCCGGTGGATTCGGCATCTTCATCGCTTGATACACCGCTTTCGCGAGCAGGCTCGCTCCCACAGGTTTTACAGCACCCGGCTTATTTACGATCCAGCCATACGGTCTGCGCATTGCAGAATTCCCGTACGCCAAAGTGCGACAGCTCACGACCGAAGCCGCTTTTTTTCACGCCGCCGAAGGTCACACGCGGATCGCTCGCCGAGTAGCCGTTGATGAACACGCCGCCGGTTTCCAGTTCGCTGGTCAGTTGCTCGGCCAGCGCGACGTTGGCGGTGTAGATCGTGGCAGTCAGGCCGAAATCGCTGTCGTTGGCCAAGGCCACGGCGTGTGCGCAATCGCGGGCGGTGATGATCGAAGCGACCGGGCCAAACAGCTCTTGCTTGAACGAAGTCATGCGGTCGGTCACATCGGCTAGTACGGTCGGTTCGTAGAAGTTGCCGGCGCCCTCGGCTTTTCTGCCGCCGAGCAGCAGCTTCGCGCCTTCCTCCAACGTGTCACGCACTTGCTGATCCAGTTCATCACGCAGATCGAAGCGCGCCATCGGCCCGATATAGGTGTCCGCATTCAGCGGATCGCCCACCTTCAACTGGCGTGTCGCTTCAACGAACTTGCGGGTGAACTCTTCGACAACACCTTCCTCGATGATCAGACGTTTGGCAGCCGCGCAAACCTGGCCGGAGTTCTGATAACGACCGACCACCGCCGCGTGCACCGCCTCATCCAGATCAGCATCGTTGAGCACGATGAACGGATCGGAGCCGCCGAGTTCCAGCACGCATTTCTTCAATGCCGCACCGGCCTGAGCACCGATGGCCATGCCGGCGCGGACGCTGCCAGTCAGGGTCACGGCGGCGATGCGCGAATCGGCAATGGCGCTGGAAACGCCTTCCGGGGTGACGTTGATCACTTCAAACACGCCCTCGGGGAAACCGGCGCGGACGAACGCATCGCGCAGCAGGTAAGCGCTGCCCATCACGTTCGGCGCATGCTTGAGCACGTAAGTGTTGCCAGCGATCAACGTCGGCACCGCGCCGCGCAGCACTTGCCAGATCGGGAAATTCCACGGCATCACCGCCAGAATCGGCCCCAGCGGACGATACTCGATACGCGCTTTGCCGCCTTCAACCTGGGTCGCCTCAGCGTCGAGCATGGCCGGGCCGTGTTCCGCGTACCACTCGCAGAGCTTGGCGCATTTCTCGATTTCGCCACGGGCCTGGGCGATCGGCTTGCCCATTTCCTGGGTGATCATGGTTGCCATCGCTTCTGAGGTTTCACGCAGCGCGCCGGCGAGGGCGGTCAAAAGGCGCGAACGATCCTGCAGCGGCTTGCGCTTCCACTTGCCAAAAGCGAAGGCAGCGCGAGTCAGTGCCGCATCAAGGGCAGCGGCGGATTCGAACGCGTATTGCCCGATCTGCTCGCCGGTGGCGGGGTTGATCGAGATGGCGTGGGTCTGGCTGGAAATCTGGCTCATTGACGTTGTCCTGTAGGTTCGTCGGATGGGCCTAGAGTAGGGTGGCGTTAGTTTTCTGGAAACTGAATAATAGAGATCGTTTCTTTCACGATCGGAGAATGACTGTGGATCTGGTGCAACTGGAAATCTTCAAAGCCGTGGCCGAGCACGGCAGCATCAGCGCCGCCGCCACGCAGATTCATCGCGTGCCGTCGAACCTGACCACGCGGATCAAACAGCTGGAGCAGGACCTCGGCGTTGATCTGTTTATCCGCGAGAAAAGCCGTCTACGCCTGTCGCCAGCCGGGTGGAGTTTTCTCGAATACACGCGGCGTATTCTCGATCTGGTGCAGGAAGCCCGCGCTACGGTCGCGGGGGAGGAACCCCAGGGCGCGTTCCCGTTGGGCTCGCTGGAAAGTACCGCAGCGGTACGTATTCCCGAACTGTTGGCGGCGTACAACCAGCAGCACCCGAAGGTCGACCTTGACCTGTCCACCGGGCCATCGGGGACGATGATCGACGGCGTGCTGTCCGGGCGTCTGGCTGCCGCATTTGTCGACGGCCCGGTGCTGCATCCGGCCCTGGAAGGGGTGCCGGCGTTCGAGGAGGAAATGGTCGTCATCGCGCCGCTCAATCATTCACCGGTCGAACGTGCGGCGGACGTTAACGGCGAGAATATCTACGCCTTCCGCTCCAACTGTTCCTACCGGCATCATTTCGAAAAATGGTTCAGCACTGACGCTGCCGTACCCGGCAAGATCTTCGAAATGGAGTCCTACCACGGCATGCTCGCCTGCGTCAGCGCCGGTGCCGGCCTGGCGCTGATGCCGCGCAAAATGCTGCAGAGCATGCCCGGCAGCGCGACGGTCAGCGTCTGGCCGCTGACGGCGGACTTCCGCTATCTGACCACCTGGCTGGTGTGGCGACGGGGCACCGTGTCGCGCAGTCTGAGCATGTTCGTGCGCTTGCTTGAAGAGCGTGGCGTGGTGCGTGAGCAAGCCTGATCGAGCGTGTCTTTATGGCGTGCCGTTGCGCCCGTACAAACGATAACCGTCGCGCTGATTCAGGCGATCGTAATAGGCGCGCACCGCAGCCAGATTCCCGTGATCGAGCGGCGTTTCGAACCAGCGATTCACTGACAGCCCGATCGGAATGTCCGCCAGGGAAAACTGCTCGCCACTGACGTAAGCGCCAGTCTTCTCCAGTTGGCGATCGAGGATTTGCATGTTGCGCGTCCAGTCCCGGCAGCCGGCGGCCAGGGCATTTCGATCCTGATAGTCCGGCGACTTGCGCACCAGCGCCATCAGCGGATACGACCACGAGCGATTCAGCTCCGAGGCCTGCCAGTCGGTCCACTGATCGACCCGCGCCCGGGCAACAGGCTCAGCGGGATACAAATGCGCGCCGCCGTAACGCGTCGCCAGATAACGAATGATCGTGTTTGATTCCCACAAGGTGAAATCGCCGTCCTGGATCACCGGCACCATGGCGCAGGGATTCAGCGCGAGAAACTCCGGCGTGTTTGGCGACTTGAAACCCGAACCCCAGTCTTCGCGCTCGAACGGGATGTCCAGTTCGGCACCGGTCCACAGCACTTTGCGCACGTTGATCGATGAGGCTTTGCCGAGTAGTCGCAGCATGGGATTTCCTTCTCCGGGTAGTGGACGCAGAAAAATACCATAGCGCAAAACACAAGGCCCGCATTGCGCGGGCCTTGGTTCATCAGCATCTGACTACGGCTTTTGCCGGGCGGGATTACCGGTTGAGGAACGCCAGCAGATCCTCATTCAACGCCTGCGCATGGGTTACGGCGAACCCGTGCGGCGCGCCGGCGTAAACCTTCAACTCAGCGCCTTTGATTTGCGCAGCGGCCTGCTTGCCGGTGGTTTCGAACGGCACGATCTGGTCGCCGTCACCATGGATCACAAGGGTCGGCACGTCGATCTTGGCCATGTCCGGGCGGAAGTCGGTTTCCGAGAACGCGGTCACGCAATCGACGGTGCCCTTGAGCGAGGCCATCAGCGCGATGTTCAGGGTTTGCGTGAGCACGCCGTCAGAGACTTTCTGGCCCTGATTGGTGCCGTAGAACGGCGCGTTGAAATCAGCGATGAATTGCGCACGATCCTTCAGCAGGCCGGCCTTGATGCCGTCGAACACCGATTTGTCGACGCCGTCGGCGAAGTCGGCTTTCTTGCCGAACAGCGGCGTGACCGCGCCGAGCAATACCAGGCCGGCAACACGCTCGCTGCCGTGGCGGGCGATGTAGCGGCTGACGTCGCCGCCACCCATGGAGAAGCCGACCAGGGTTACGTCGCGCAAGTCCAGATGGTTGATCAAACCGGCGATGTCATCGGCGAATGTGTCGTAGTCGTAGCCGGTCCAAGGTTGATCGGAGCGACCGAAACCACGGCGGTCGAAGGCGATCGTGCGATAGCCGCGACTGCTCAGGTATTCCATCTGGTATTCCCACATGTCGGCATCCAGCGGCCAGCCGTGGCTGAACAGCACGGGCTTGCCGCTGCCCCAGTCCTTGTAATAGATCTCGGTACCGTCTTGGGTCTTGAAGGTGCTCATGCAAACTCCTTGTGATCGTGTGTGGCAAGAATAGATGCCGAATGGGCAACGGCCACTATCCGCGCAAAACGCGCCGGCCACTTGTACGCAGGTGCTGGTTTCACCCGTATGAAGGTGCGGCAAACGCCGATGAACGGTGTAAACATAAGTTTGACGTCAAAATGATGGCCCTCTAATATCGCGCCACTATTTTGATGTCACTTTTTATGTCGAGGGATCGAACATGTTTTCACCCGCCTTCACGGCGCGGTTGTGCCTGGCGCTGCTTTGCCTTTCTCCGCTTGAATCTGCCTGGGCCGCGCCCACTCCTGGTGAAACCGACCTGATCCGCGAACGTCAGAGCCGCTTGCTCGAAGAGCAGCAGCGGCGCCTCGAAGAACTCAAGGATCTGCCCGGCAAAGACGCCAAACCGGCGCAACCGACAACCCCCGTAGATACGCGCTGCTTCACCATCAAGGACATCGAGCTCAAGGGCGCCGACAGCCTCTCGGAGCGTGAGAAGACGCGGCTGCTCAAGCCTTATATCGGCGAATGCCTCGGCGTGCCGCAGCTCAACGAGCTGCTCAAAGTCATCACCGATCACTACATCGAGAAAGGTCTGGTCACCAGCCGCGCTTATCTGCCGCAACAGGATCTGTCCGCCGGGCACCTGAAAGTGCTCGTGGTCGAAGGAAAACTCGAAGGCATGAAAGGCGCGGAAAACAGCCGGCTCTCGGATCGCGAACTGGCCATGGCCTTTCCCGGCAAAAGCGGTGAACTGGTCAACCTGCGCGAGATCGAGCAGATGGTCGACCAGCTCAATCGCCTGCCGTCCAACCAGGCCAAAATGGAACTGGCGCCGGGGCAGAATGTCGGCGGCAGCGAGGTGCGCGTGACCAACACGCCGCAGAAGCCATGGCGCGCCGGCCTGTCGCGCAGCAACGATGGCCAGCGCAGCACCGGCGAGCAGCAGTGGGGCACGTCGTTCGATTGGGACAGCCCGCTGGGTCTGGCTGACCAATTGAGCCTGCGCGGCGGTCACGATGCGATGACCGATCATCAGCACACCTCCAACAACGCCATGCTCAATTACAGTCTGCCGTGGGGCTGGTGGACGTTCAGTTACACCTACAGCCAGAGCGAGTACCGCTCGCAGATCGCCGCCAACGGCTACAACTTCAAGCAGACCGGCGACAGCGAAAACCATCAACTGCGCGCCGAGCGCGTGATCCATCGCGACGCCGTCAGCAAGACCTCCCTCAGTGCGGGACTTTCGTACCTGCGCAGCAATAACTTCATCGAAGACAGCAAACTCAAACTGAGCAGCAATCGCATCAGCGAAGCGCAATTCGGCTTCAACCACGGCCGTCGTGTCGGCAGCGCTTTCGTCAACTTCGACGCTGGCATGCATGAGGGCATCGGCGCTTTCGATGCGCAGGGCAGTCACGATCCCGGCCCCGGCGAACCGGACGCACGCTATCGCAAATACACCGCAACCCTGAGCTATTTGCAGCCGTTCAAATTGCTCGGTGAATCCTTCAGCTTCAGCAGCCTGATGACCGGCCAGCGCAGCGAAGATGTGCTGTTCAGCCCACAACGCACCAGCCTCGGCGGCTCGGCGTCGATCCGTGGCTACAAGGATCAATCGCTGTCTGGCGACAGCGGTGGTTACTGGCGCAACGACCTGCGCTGGAGCCGCCCGGTGACTGCCGAATGGCTGCAACCGGTGTTCGCCGAGTACGGCACCAGCCTCGGTTACGACCAAGGCGTAATTCGCGGCGATCGCTACAACGGCGATCAGCACGGACGCATGTCGAGCAACTCGCTGGAGCTGTTCGCACGTGGTCAGCATGTGGCCGCCAGCGTGACTTTCGCGCATTCCCTGGAACGACCGGACGCGCTGACCGAGCGTGAAGCGCCGATCTATTTCCGCCTGGATTTCTTCATTTAATTTTTGCCCGCTTCGAGATTCTGATATGGACATTCGCCACCTGGCCTTCCTGGCTAGCCAACCTTCTGCGGCCGTAAAAAAGCGCGAGCAATTCTGCGGCATGCCCAAGCGTGGTCTGGCCTTTTTGCTGGCGAACGTCATGTTCTGGCAACCGGTGTGGGCGCAGGCGGACGGCATCGTTGTCAGTGCACCCGGCACCAGTCTGGATCGCGCCGGCAATGGCGTGCCAATCGTCAACATCGCAGCGCCCAATGGCAGTGGCCTGTCGCATAACCAGTTCCACGACTACAACGTCGGTGCGCAAGGCGTCATCCTCAACAACGCCACCGACCGCATGCAACAGACGCAACTGGGCGGGATCATTCTCGGCAACCCGAACCTGCGTGGCGCAGCGGCACAAACCATCCTCAACGAAGTCAATGGCGGCAGCCCGAGCCAGTTGCGCGGCTACACCGAAGTCGCAGGGCAATCGGCACGGGTGATCGTTTCCAATCCTTACGGCATCAGTTGCAACGGTTGCGGTTTCATCAACACGCCACGTGTCACGCTGACCACCGGTAAGCCGGTGCTCGACAATGGTCGCCTGGAGCGCTTTCAGGTTGATCAGGGAAGCGTGTCGATTGACGGCGTCGGTCTTGATGCGAGCAACGTCGACAGTTTCGAAATCATTACTCGCAGTGCGCAGATCAATGCACAGATCCACGCAAAAAACCTGAACATCACCACCGGCCGCAACGACGTCAACGCCGACACGCTCAGTGCCACCGCCCGTGCCGATGACGGCAGCGCCAGACCACAACTGGCCATCGACTCCTCGGCGCTCGGCGGCATGTATGCCGGTGCAATCAAACTGGTCGGCACCGAGCAGGGCGTTGGTGTGAAGCTGGCGGGGGATCTTGCCGCCAGCGCCGGTGACATCCGGATCGACGCCAATGGCCAGCTGACCCTGGCTAAAGTCACGGCGGGTAATGCCGTCGATGTAAAGGCCAAAAGTCTCGATGCCCAGGGCGCGGTTTATGCCGGTACGCAGGTCACCGTACAAACCGCCGAAGACCTGATCAATCGCCAAAGCCTCGCTGCCCGTGACAGCGTCAGCCTGAGCAGCGGCGGCAGGCTGACCAACGCTGGTGTGATTGAAGCCGGGGTGAACGCAGACAACAGCCGCAACGCCAAGGGTGATCTGTCGATCAACAGTGCTTCGGTGAGCAACAGTGGCAGCGTGTTGGCCAGCCGCACCCTGGCCGCCAGCGCAGCCGCAACGTTCGAGAACCAGAACGGTACCGTGCAGGCTCAAGACCTCACTCTGAACGCGGCGCGCCTGGTCAACCAAGGTGTGAATGCGCGTGTTTATGGTGAAACCCGTCTGGTCGTGAGCGCGCCGGCCATCGTCAACCTCAGCGGCCTGATTCGCTTCGCCGATGGGCAAGCGGCAACACTGGTGGTCGACAGTATCGACAACCGTCAGGGCCGTATCGAAATCGCCGGCGGCAGCCTCAAGCTCCATGCTCAGGAGGTAAAAAACACCGGCGGCAAAGTGATCGCCGGTCGCCTCGACGTGGACGCCCGTCAACTGGACAACGGTGGCGGCCTGATCGGCGCCAGCGACGGTGAGGCCAAGGTTGTCGCCCGCGAACGTCTGAATAACGGCGCGGGCAAGATCCAGGCGAAAACCACACTGGCACTGTCGGGAGGGGAGTTGCTCAATCAGGGTGGGACGCTGGCTGCCGACGACATTCACGTCACGGCCACTCGCCTTGATAACAGCGCCAAGGGTGTGATCAGCGCGGAAAACGGTGCTGCTGATCTGACGCTGACTCAGGATTTCGACAACCACGACGGCAAGGTGCAAGCCTCGGATCGCTTGACCGTCACTGCGCAGAGCATCAACAACCGCAACGCAAGTCTGACGGGCAAAACCCTCGAGGTGGCCAGTCGCGGCACGCTGGATAATACGCAAGGCACGATTTCGTCCGATGACAGCGTGGTTTCCAGTGCAGACCTGGATAACAGCCTTGGCCTGATCCAGGGAACCGATCGCCTGAGCCTGACCGCGCAGGATCTGCAAAACGCCAGCGGCCAACTTTTGGGCGGCATCGTCGACGCAAACCTGCGCAATCTGATCGGCAACAACGACGGCACGCTCAGCGCCGAAACCGGGCAACTGACGCTCCTCGTCCAGCAGCACTTGAACAACGCATTGGGCCGTCTGCAATCCATCAAAGGCGATGTGGAACTGCGTGCCAGCTCTATCGATAACCGTGGCGGTGTAGTCGCCGCCCGGCAATTGCTGGTGGTGGCCAAGGACGGATACGTCGACAACCGTGGCGGGCGGATGATCGCCGACGACCTGGAGTTGCACGCGGCCAGCCTTGATAACCGTGCCAACGGGTTGTTGGCCGCAGGTGCCGATGGCGCGCGGTTGATCCTCAAGCAAACTGCACCAAGCCAGTCGCAACTGCTGAATCAACAGGGCCGGATTCAGAGCGAAGGTCAGTTGCACATCGACGGTGACGAGATCGACAACAGCGCCGGTGTCCTGCTCGGCAACGCTATCGACATCAATGCCAAACAACTTGGCAACAACGACAAGGGCGGCATCGTCGGTAATGGCGGCGATGTCGTCCTCAACATTGCCGGAGTCTTCAGCAACGTCACCGGTCTGGTCGATGCTGGCGCACAGCGCTTGCTCCTTGATCAACTGACCTCGCTGGATAACCGGGGCGGCACCCTGCAGGGCAAGCGCCTGGACATCAATAGCGTCTGGATCAACAACAACGCTGCCGGGCAGATCATCGCTGGCAGCGACGGCCTGAAGATTACTGGCAAAACACTGCTCAACCAGCAAGGTGTGATTCTGGCCAACGGCAGCCATGCCGAACTGGCGCTGAACAACGGCAATTTGCAAAACCAGGGCGGCACGCTGCAAGCCGACTCGGTGAGCATCACCAGTGCCGACCTCGACAACAGTGCAGCCAGCGGCAAGGCCGGGCTGATTTCCAGCCTGATCGATGACCTGACGTTGACGGTAACGCGCCTGACCAACCGCGCCGGCAAAATGTTCGGCAAGGATCAGGTGATCTTTACTGGTACCAGCCTGGACAACACCAGCGGCGAGATCAGCGGTAATCAGCTGGGGCTCGAAGCCGTCGGGCAGGTCCTCAATCAGGGCGGCCTGATCGAATCGGCGAACAGCCTCAAGCTGACTGCCAGCGGCTTGGATAACAGCGCCGGCGGCCAGCTCCGCGCCCTCGGTGGCGCTGCGAGTCAGATCAAGCTGACCGGCAATCTGAACAACCAGAGCGGCGTGATCGAAATCGGCAGTCAGGACCTGCTGCTGTCGGGTGCCGAAATCAATAACTTCAGCGGCAATGTGCGCCACGCGGCGCAGGGCCTTTTCGACCTGGATGTGAGCCAACTGGCCAACAACCAGGGCAGTCTCACCGGGGTGGGCAATGGTGTATGGGATGTCGGCTCGGTCAACGGTGTTGGTACCTGGCAACTGAACGGCGGGCTGACCTACACCAGTGCGCAGAACCTGACGCTCAATGCTGGCGAACGGATCGCCAGTGCTTCGGCGCTCAGCCTCAACGTGGCCAACCTGAACAATGCCGGACAATTGCTCAGCGGCGGCGATCTGGCGCTGACCCTCGGCGGCAATCTGCTCAACAGCGGCAAAGTCTCCGCGCAGCAGAAACTCACGATCAGCGCCAACGACGTGATCCAGCAGGACGGGCGACTGGTCAGCGGCGGCGACACCGTGATGACCTTGCGCGGCACACTGGACAATCTCGGTCGCCTGATCGCCAATCAGAACCTCACGGTGACGGCGGCACGGATCAATAACAAAGGTACCCTCGGCGCCCAAGGCGATCTCGAATTCACCGCCGCCAACGGTCTCTACAACGATGCCGACACGCTGCTGTTCAGCGGCGGCACGATGAAGCTGCACGGCAACAGCCTGAATAACTATTACGGCGATATTTACAGCCGCGGCAACATGAGCTTCGACGCTGTCGATGGCGGGCGCGCGGCGTTGTTCAGCAACTTGTCGGGCACCATCGAAGGCGAGGGTGACGTCGACATCAACGCGGTCTCCTTCGAAAACGCCAAAGCCGAGTTCGAGCTGACTTCCGGTCAGTCGTCCGGCAGTTTGAGCTGGGTGTGCGGTCAGCACTGCGATGGTGGTGATGGCTGGAAGCGCGGCACCATCACCATCACTACCCAATTCAACGACGAGGTGCTCAAGGACTCGCGCGCGGCGCGATTCGTGGCAGGCAAGAACTTCACCATCCACGCCAACCAGGTTGAAAACCGTTACAGCCTGCTGGCCGCCAACGGCGACCTGACCGTGACGGCTGACAGCCTGCTGAACCAGGGCGCGGAGTCGCGTTCGGGGACGCGAGTGGTGAAAAGGGGCACCCCTGGGCGTATCGACAACAGCCTCTGGGACAAGATGGAGTTCGTCGATGTTCCGGCGTTCAACGCGGCTACCGCGGCCGGCAACTTCGATCAGGCGCGGTTCGATGAACTGATCAGTCGCTCCAGTGATTCGCGATTCTCTTTGATGAGTGACGTCACCACCTGGAATGCAAACGGCAACGCCGTTTACGCTGCGGTGATGCAGGCCGGCGGCAAGGTCAAGCTCGACGTCACCAACAGCATCCAGAACGGCACGCTATACGACAACACTTATGGTCAACTGACAGGTTCTCTGGCCAGCGACCAGACTGACGCGGTCGGCGGCATCAACATCAACCTGGGCAAACATAGCACCGACGCTGTCGCCCAAACCTCCAGATCCGTTACCCGTATCGAGCATGTCGACGCCGATGGCGTGAAGCAGATCAGCTTCACACCGGTGGACTTCAAAGGTGTGCCGTTCGCCGCAGTCGACCCGACGGCTTCCTCGACCTTCCGGTTGCCGAAAGGCCCGTACGGCATGTTCGTGCAAAGCACGAATCCGCAGAGCCGTTATCTGATCGAAACCAATCCGGAGCTGACCCAGACGACGGCCTTCATGAGCTCCGACTACCTGCTCGGCAAGCTCGACTTCAGCGCCGACGAAGCGGCGCGTCGCCTCGGTGACGGTCGCTATGAATCGCGGCTGATCAGCGACGCCGTCATGGCCCAGACCGGCCAGCGTTTTCTCGCCGGTGGACTGGAGAACGACTACGAGCAATTTCGTTATCTGATGGATAACGCTCTCGCCAGCAAAAACCAACTGAACCTCTCTGTCGGCGTCAGCCTGACCTCGGCGCAGGTCGCTGCGCTGACCCACGACATTGTCTGGATGGAAGAGCGCATCGTCGACGGCCAGAAAGTGCTGGTGCCGGTGTTGTATCTGGCGCAGGCCGAGTCGCGCAACGTGCGCGGTGGCAGCCTGATTCAGGGCCGAGATCTGGAAATGCTGGCCGGTAGCGATCTGGTCAACGTCGGCACATTGAAGGCCAGCAACGACGTGTCCGTCGACGTCAAGGGCAGCCTCTATCAGGGCGGTCTGGTGGAAGCCGATGAGCGCATCAAACTCATGGCCACCGACAGCATTCGCAACGCACTGGCCGGCGAAATCCGTGGCAATCAGGTCGAACTGACGACACTCAAGGGCGATATCGTCAACGATCGCACCGCCATCGCGGTGCGTGATGGCAACGGCATGCGCACCCTCGTCGACGACGGCAGCATCATCAGCGCCCGCGACAGCCTGACCATCAAGTCCGGACAGGATCTGACCAACGCGTCTGCCATCAGCAGCGGCGGTGACGCCAGCCTGAGTGCAGCGCGCGACATCAACCTGTTGGCGACACGCGACGAAGACGAACTCCACGAATCGTTCGATGGCGGCCATCGCTCAGTCATTACCACCACGGTGGAAAACCTCGCGTCGACAGTGAAAACCGGCGGCGACCTGAAGCTCGATGCCGGTCGCGACATCAACGTCGTCGCCAGCACAGCCGAAGCCACCGGCAACCTCACCGCCGAGGCCAAGCGCGACATCAACATGTCCTCGGCCGGTGATGAACACAACGTCGAAACCCATAGCAAGGACGGCAAGAAACGTGTCCATGAACAGGACGACCACACTGTTCAGAAAGCAGCTGAGTTCATCGCCGGCGGCGACGTAAAAACCAGTTCCGGCCGTGACACCACACTGGTCGCGAGCAAAATCAGCGCAGGCAATGAAGCCTACGTCTACGCCGGTAACGACCTCAGTCTTCTGGCCGCGCAGAACAAGGACCACACCCTCTACGACATGAAGGAGAAGGGCGGTTTCGGCAACCTGAAACTCCAGCGCGACGAAGTCACCCAGGTCACCCACGTCGGCAGCGAAATCAAGACCGGCGGCAACCTGTCTCTGGTCAGCCTGGGCGACCAGCATTACCAGGTGGCCAAACTCAACAGCGGCAAGGACATCCTCCTCGACAGCGGCGGCGCCATCACCTTCGAAGGGGTGAAGGATCTGCATGACGAGAGCCATACCAAAACCAACAACAACGCGGCGTGGGTCTCGGCGAAAGGTCGCGGCAACACCGACGAAACCCTGCGCCAGACGCAGATGATCGCCAAGGGCAACATCGTCCTGAAAGCGGTCGATGGGCTGAAGATTGATATCAAGGATGTGAGTCAGGAGTCCGTCAGCCAGACCATTGATGCGATGGTCAAGGCTGATCCGCAACTGGCGTGGTTGAAGGATGCGGAGGCTCGGGGAGATGTTGATTGGCGGCGCGTGAAGGAGATTCACGAGTCGTTTAAATACAGCAACTCGGGGCTTGGCCCGGCTTCGCAGATGATTATTGCGATCGTTATGGCAGCCTTTGTCGGGCCTGCTGCGTTCGCTTCGCTAAGCGCGAGCATGGGTACTGCCTGGGCCGCAGGCCTCGCCGCTGTAGCAACAGGTGCAGCTACAAATGCCACGACCAGTTTTATCAATAACGGCGGAAACCTTGGAGCGGTTTTCGCGGACGTTACTTCATCCGATGCACTGAAGGGCTATGTGATTTCCGGAGTGACAGCCGGATTGATGGCCGAATACCTGAACCAGCTGACGGGTATGAAATACGATCCGAATACCGGAAAGCTGCTCGGCCCGTCGTTAGCCACGTGGGAGGGCGTCGGTAGATTCGCTGGAAGCCAAATCATCCAGGGTGGCACTTCCGCGCTGATCACCAAGGCAGTCGGCGGCGATGCAAGTGCCGGTGACGTTCTGAAGACGGCTCTGTTCAATACCGTCGCAGCGTTCAGCTTCAATATGGTGGGCGATCTCACGCAGGGCGTTCTGGATGATGGCTCAGCGGGCAAAATCATCATTCATGCGGCGGTGGGTGGGCTGTTGTCGGAGATGACCGGCGGGGATTTTGCGACAGGCGCGTTGGCGGCTGGTGCGAATGAAGCGCTTGTTGGTGAGATGAACAAATGGTTCAAGGGCAATCCCGAGTTGTTGCTCATGGGGTCGCAGATTGTGGGGGTGCTCTCCGCAACTGCGCTGGGCAATACTGATCAAGAGTCATTGGAAAACGCTTCTTGGGTTGCCAACAACGCGACACAGTACAACTTCCTGAATCATCAGCAAGTAGACGATCTCGTCACAGAGTTGAAGGGCTGTAGAGCTAGCGAAAATCCAGCAGCCTGTCGAGAGAAAGTGAAGGATACCTATGCGAAACTGAGCGCGAAAACCAGTGGATCCGAACTGTTCAAGTGCGAGGGTTTCGATCAGTGTAATGGTCAGACGAACGCCGCTGAAGGAGGGACCCTGGCGCTTGAAAACTACGATGCAAATGGCGGGTTAAGTGCTGAAGAGCGAGCGATTGTTCAGGACTTCCAAGACTCGAACCACACGGACGAGCTGAACTCTCACCATAAAACGATGCTGGGTGATCATGCGGAAATCGCTGGGACGATTCTGACTGGAGGGATCGGGGCTGGGAGCAAATTGGTTGGAAAGACTGATGAACTGCTTACCTCCACAAAAGGTGCTGATGGTGTAATAACCAAAATTTCGGATGGAATGAGGGCGAATCCTTATCACCCTGACTGGAAGAACTACTCGGGAACTGAAGCCCTCAGCCTGTCATCCGGCGCGAGCGGGGTAAAACCTGTGACCGGTTTAGGGGACGTTGAAGATTTTATGACGTCCCAGTTAACCAATTTGAATAAAAAACTTGGGGAAAAAATCGGACAAGGACGACTTCCTTACGAACGAGGAAGAGCTGGGATCGATCAAGCAAAGCTTGATATCAAAGCTACCCTCGAGAGTGCAACGGACATAAGCAGCTTGATTCCCAGGTCGCAAGTCCGAGGCGACTACGATTTAGTGCATGTGTATAGTAAGGTCACGGATCGAACCGTTAGTTTAAGAGTGCTGCCAGGCGGTAAATATGAGTTTGATACTTTAATTCCAGAAAGGTCCTCAAAATTCTGAGAGGTGGTTATGTATTTAGATGATGAATTTTGTGAGTTTCGCGCGCGCTCCTTTTATATCGAAAGGGAAAAGATTTGTGACGTGTTGGTGTTGTTTTTTAAACTACATCTGCAGGGCTGGGTGTCATTAAGTATTGGAGAAGGGGTCGCAATTTTTTCGCACGGTTTGAGAGAGGCCGAATATCAAATAGTCGAGAGTCTTGATGACGAATTTGCTTATCCCGTGAGGGTGGTGAATTCTTTACGCAAATACTTAGATAAAAAAATATCAGGGATTTATGAGTACCGTATTGAAGGGGTGAAGGAAGGGTGCTTGGGCATTTACTTTGATTGTGGAGATTGTGGGCTTAGTGTGTTGGAATATGATGGCTGCCTAACGTTTACTGATGGTATGTGCGATTTCGGAGACAAAGTCTCTTTGGTAAAGCGGGCTGCGTAATAGCAAGCGCGGGAAGAGGCCACTTTAGCAAGTTGTTCGGAGAAATGGCGGTGGATGGGGGCAGAACGCGTATTTTTTAAAAATAAGAACAGATTGCATTTAATGGAGATAAACGGGGACAGACCACCTTTCAATTCGCGTCGAGCTTATAAAGCGATGGTGACCTGAAGCTCGATGCCGGTCGCGACATCAACGTCGTCGCCAGCACCGCCGAAGCCACCGGCAAACTCACTGCGGAGGCCAAGCGCGACATCAACATGTCCTCGGCCGGTGATGAACACAACGTCGAAACCCATAGCAAGGACGGCAAGAAACGTGTCCATGAACAGGACGACCACACTGTTCAGAAAGCAGCTGAGTTCATCGCCGGCGGCGACGTAAAAACCAGTTCCGGCCGTGACACCACACTGGTCGCGAGCAAAATCAGCGCAGGCAATGAAGCCTACGTCTACGCCGGTAACGACCTCAGTCTTCTGGCCGCGCAGAACAAGGACCACACCCTCTACGACATGAAGGAGAAGGGCGGTTTCGGCAACCTGAAACTCCAGCGCGACGAAGTCACCCAGGTCACCCACGTCGGCAGCGAAATCAAGACCGGCGGCAACCTGTCTCTGGTCAGCCTGGGCGACCAGCATTACCAGGTGGCCAAACTCAACAGCGGCAAGGACATCCTCCTCGACAGCGGCGGCGCCATCACCTTCGAAGGGGTGAAGGATCTGCATGACGAGAGCCATACCAAAACCAACAACAACGCGGCGTGGGTCTCGGCGAAAGGTCGCGGCAACACCGACGAAACCCTGCGCCAGACGCAGATGATCGCCAAGGGCAACATCGTCCTGAAAGCGGTCGATGGGCTGAAGATTGATATCAAGGATGTGAGTCAGGAGTCCGTCAGCCAGACCATTGATGCGATGGTCAAGGCTGATCCGCAACTGGCGTGGTTGAAGGATGCGGAGGCTCGGGGAGATGTTGATTGGCGGCGCGTGAAGGAGATTCACGAGTCGTTTAAATACAGCAACTCGGGGCTTGGCCCGGCTTCGCAGATGATTATTGCGATCGTGATGGCTGCCTTTGTCGGGCCTGCTGCGTTCGCTTCGCTAAGCGCGAGCATGGGCACAGCCTGGGCCGCAGGCCTCGCCGCTGTGGCAACAGGTGCAGCCACAAATGCCACGACCAGTTTTATCAATAACGGCAGAAACCTTGGAGCGGTTTTCGCGGACGTTACTTCATCCGATGCACTGAAGGGCTATGTGATTTCCGGAGTGACAGCCGGATTGATGGCCGAATACCTGAACCAGCTGACGGGTATGAAATACGATCCGAATACCGGAAAGCTGCTCGGCCCGTCGTTAGCCACGTGGGAGGGCGTCGGCAGATTTGCTGGAAGCCAAATCATCCAGGGTGGCACTTCCGCGCTGATCACCAAGGCAGTCGGCGGCGATGCAAGTGCCGGTGACGTTCTGAAGACGGCTCTGTTCAATACCGTCGCAGCGTTCAGCTTCAACATGGTGGGCGATCTCACGCAGGGCGTTCTGGATGATGGCTCAGCGGGCAAAATCATCATTCATGCGGCGGTGGGTGGGCTGTTGTCGGAGATGACCGGCGGGGATTTTGCGACAGGCGCGTTGGCGGCTGGTGCGAATGAAGCGCTTGTTGGTGAGATGAACAAATGGTTCAAGGGCAATCCTGAGTTGTTGCTCATGGGGTCGCAGATTGTGGGGGTGCTCTCCGCAACTGCGCTGGGCAATACTGATCAAGAGTCATTGGAAAATGCTTCTTGGGTTGCCAACAACGCGACACAGTACAACTTCCTGAATCATCAGGATGTAAAAGACCTCGAGAAAGCGCTTAAGGAGTGTAAAGACAACTGTGATGCTGTTCGAGCTGAGTTTGCCAAGCGTGATGCGGATAACACGGCGCGGCTCAATAACTGTTGGGCGACCGGCGATTGCGCGCAGATCAAGGCTGAGATTGATGAAGGCTCTCTTGCATTAAATAAACTTTGGGAAAATGACGATTCGGGGATCACAGATCAATTCCTTCATAGCAATATCGCCGACTCGACCAACGCTAGGACGCGAGCGGTCCTCGACCACCTTCCGAAAGGGGATCCGGCTAATGCGGTGAAATTGTTGGCTGCAGCGGGAATTATTGCTCTTGCGCCGGAAGCGATTGGTTTGCTTGGACAGTTGGCCACGAGAGGTGCAGCTACTTGTGCAGCAAACCCAGTGCTGTGCGCGAACGAAGTCGCGATCTGGACCGCTGAGGCAGGAATGTCGGAGGCACTTCCCGTGGGGTTAGGGGCCACAGCAGGTGGGGCCGCAGCCAAGGAACTGAGTGATCTCCGCGGTTTGATGGAGATCGAAGCGAAAACTGGGGCTAAGCTAACGGCTGAGCAGATTGCGGCAGTCGTTAGGCCGGCAGCGATAGGTTCAGAGGGGGCAGCCACCGTTGGAGGTCAGGCAACCTCTACATTTTTGAAAGATTTTGGCGAGAAAGTTCTTAGTCATAACACCCAGATTGGCGTGCGTAATAGTAAGGCGGGGACGATTTCTGGTGCTCATAACAGCGATGCCTTCTTGGAGTCGGTTGAAAAAACTGGGGCAAAAATCTCCAACAAAACTACGGATGTCCGTTATCCCGGCCTTGTGGAGTATAGTTATCAGTTGCCTAAAACTAACACTCGGGGCGAGTTGGTCGGTGGATACAAGTCCAAATCCACCAAAACAACTTATGATTCGAAAATTCTGTCAGATATCAAGGTGGCTGATATGTCGAGCAGGGCGGCAGTCGAAGCTGGCTCTTTGTTCAGAGCTAATCCAGCCATGAGGGAGGCCAGTATCAAAGTTGATGGTTATTACTTTCAAGTGACGCGTGATAGCAAAACTGGAGATATAACAAACTCATTTATTACTATGCCGCCGAGGACGAAATAATGGCTGATTTGGTTTGGTTAGAGGTTCTCAAGGAATCATTTTCTTCAACTGACGCAGATTATGAGGGTCTTTACGAGTTAGTTGAGGCTTCTATCGTAAGAGGGAGGACTAATTTTCCTGCGTTCATCTACGACGCTTCGCAGGGACATGGGTTCTCAGTGGCTGAAGGTTTTTTTTACTCGCTTGATCAGGATTGGGACGATCCAGAAGAATTCAATGAGGTAAGTTTCTTCTTGGGGGAAGCGTTAACTTCTAGCATACCTGTGGCTGACTACGTTTCTCTGATGAAAATTGCAGCTGATGTTTATTCTGCTTACTTTCCAGATGAACGCGATGGAGTTCAAAGGTCTGCTGAAAGATTAGAAAAGCGTTATTCACAACAAATGGAGGAGATAAACGGGGACAGACCACCTTTCAATTCTCGTCCAGCGTAAAAGCGGTGGCGACCTGAAGCTCAATGCCGGTCGCGACATCAACGTTGTCGCCATCGCCGAAGCTACCGGCAACCTTACCGCCGAGGCCAAGCGCGATATCTCCCTGTCTCGGCCGGTGATGAACACAACGTCGAAATCCACAGCAGGCACGGCAAGAAACGCGTCCATGAAGAGGACGACTACTCTTTTCAGGAAGCTGCTGATTCATCGCCGGCGGCGACGCAAATACCAGCCCGGACCTCGACACCACACTGGTCGCGGGGAAGATCTGCACAGGCAACGAAGCCTACGTCTACGCCGGTAATGATCTGAACCTGCTGGCCGCGCAAAACAAGGGCCGCACCCTCTACGACATGAAGGAGTAAAACGTGTCTGTCCGCCTTTTTCCCAAGTAAGGTGATTGGAACAAACGTCTGATGCGCTCCAATCTCGACAATCAAAATAAATGTTCGGGATGGTGGGATCCAGACTGCGTTCTCGTACTGGTTAGGAATGGTTATGAGCAGTGGCGGCACGATAATAGAACGATTTGTGGCCCAAGAGTTGGACGACAGCGTTCGCTCTATTTTGAAAAACGCCTTTGATGAGCGGGTTTGCTCAGAGAGCATTCTGTTCAGGGCGTTCGAGTTTAATTGCTTTGACGTTTCTTTAGACTTTGAAAAAGGCATCGTCACATTGCAAGATGTACTCTCCGCTAGAGAAAGTAGCGTTCTTGATATACCGATACGTGATTTTATCTCTGCTTGTGGTTTGAATGTCTCTTGTTAATTGTAGAGGCCTAGATGTGATCTGACACCGGCCTAGCACCCAGATAAACGGGGACAGACCACGTTTAAAACGCATTCCAAAACGTGATCTGTCCCCGTTTCCCCGTTGAAGATGCCATCGGGGGGTAAATGGGGACAGACCACGTTTAGAAAGCACTCTGAAAACGTGGTCTGTCCCCGTTACCTCTCTACCGCAGTGGAGTTTGTGCCAAAATGGACGCGAAACAGCTCGGGTCAGATCGATGCTTTTACCTCTCCCGCAGAAGCAATAAAAATGCTTGAAGTCAATGGTTATAGCAGGACATTCTCACAAGACGGAAAAGTTTCAATATTGACCAAGGGAGATAGGACCTATAGGTTCTATCCAGAGTCGACGTCGACTAAAGAACCAACTGCATCGCTGGATATTGCAGGTATCAAAAAAACGATTGTCAAAATCCGATTCAAGGGTAACTAAATGAGCCTCACCAAACTCGAACATCAAGAGCTAAATCAGATAGCCGCGATGTTATCGAATCGTCTTGAACTGAATAAAGATTTGCCCGAAATGGTTTTTCGAGATTCAGAATTAGAGCTTTATTTTTTTGAGAGGCCTCTTTTGAGCAATGTTGATGTACTCGATAGTTTGCTCTGTTCTAGCTTTAAAGTTTTTTCGACGAGTGCGTTTGCCCTGTTCGATGCGCCGCTGGCTAGCACTTGTTATCTTTTTGATGGGGAGAATACTCAAGAAGATGTTGAGGAGTTAAGCGTGGGGTTTCGAGATTTTTTCAAGGGTACAGTAAATTATCCGGTTGTCATGGGTAATGTGAGTTTTGATTGGCTATTGTTTGAAAGTGCTTGCGAAGAGTACGGTGTGCTGGCTTTCGATTCACGGCATGCTTCAAGTGAGTTTTCTGAGTGTTTAAGCTGCAACTTGATCAGCTCTGCAGAGTTTCAGAGTCTTAAAGGTTACGATAAAACCTTGGATAAAATAATTGCAGCTTTTCATGCCTATTTTGAAAAAATATAGATTGTGAATAGTTTTCCTTTCGTGAGGTGGAACAAATAAATCGCTCTTCGCGTTATACATTTCATACGGATCCTCATACTCATACCTACCAGTACGGGCCGGGCAAGGGTGACAATGGACAGCATACGAGGATCAACCATTGAGCAATCTCAAAGCACTGAATGACGGTCTACATGAATACGTTTATGTGGAAAGTCTTCATCTGGATTCCGAAGATGGACTTAGCGGTTACAACCTGTTGATGACGCTGGCGAAGTCTGCGGATCCTGGAGCAGCGACTATCGCGGTCATATTTTTTAACGTGGGCGGTCTGAACGTGCGGGGATTTGGTGGTGGCTTGACTCAGTTCATGGATCTTTGCGTGTCGAGGGTTGAAGGCGGACTGGATCGTATACGGTATGAGCTGGTTGATGAGGTAGAAGAAAAAATAGCCTTTAACTTCCACTCCTTCAAAGTGCTCAGCGAGGATGGCAGCGGCGAATAGGCAGCGAAAGCCAGGTTGCACGAATTGATGCCTTTTTCCAAAAAAAGCCCCGTCCGAAGCGGGGCGTTTTTTTTGGTTTAACCTGCGAAACCTTTAGCGAAACGCCGGCACCACATGCTTGATAAACAACTCCAGCGATTTCTTCTTCTCTTCATGCGGCAAGCTGTTATCACACCAGAAACTAAACTCATCCACCCCCAGTTCCTGGTAGTACTTGATCCGCGGAATGATCTCTTCCGGCGTGCCGATCATCGCGGTCTTGTGCAGGCTCTCCAGTTCAAACTCCGGACGTCCGGCAAACTTCTCTTCCGGACTCGGCGCGAGGAAGCCATTGACCGGGGTTTGCTTGTTGCCGAACCAGGCATCGAACGTGCGGTAGAAACGTGAGATGGCTTTGGCGCCAACTTGCCAGCCGTCCGGGTCGTCGGCGGTGTGCACGTGGGTGTGGCGCAGCACCATCAATTGTGGGCGCGGTACGTCTGGGTTGTTGTCCAGTGCAGTCTGGAATTTGTTCTTCAGGTCGAGGACTTCTTCGTCGCCTTTCATCAATGGCGTGACCATCACGTTGCAGCCGTTGGCGACGGCGAAGTTGTGCGAGTCGGGGTCGCGGGCGGCGATCCACATTGGCGGGTTGGGTTTTTGAATCGGCTTCGGCACGCTGGTCGAGGTGGGGAATTTCCAGATGTCACCGTCGTGGGCGTAGTCGCCTTGCCACAGGGCGCGGACCACCGGGACCATTTCCCGCAATGCCTGGCCGCCGCTGGAGGCGGGCATGCCGCCGGCCATGCGGTCGAATTCAACCTGATAGGCGCCACGGGCGAGACCGACTTCCATGCGGCCGTTGCTGATCACGTCGAGCAGGGCGCATTCGCCGGCGACGCGCAGCGGGTGCCAGAACGGCGCGATGATGGTGCCGGCGCCGAGGTGGATGGTGGTGGTTTTCGCTGCGAGGTAGGCCAGCAGCGGCATCGGGCTTGGGGAGATGGTGTATTCCATGGCGTGGTGTTCGCCGATCCACACGGTGCTGAAACCGCCAGCCTCGGCCATCAGGGTCAGTTCGGTCAGGTCTTCGAACAGTTGGCGGTGGCTGACGCTTTCGTCCCAGCGTTCCATGTGTACGAACAGGGAAAATTTCATGACGCTACCTCGAGTCTTTTGTAATTGGCCGGTCGTGTGCGGGCCTGTCGAACTGACGTGAACGCGTTGCGCTCGCGAGTCTTCTCACCATTCAAGCACGCCTTCGAGGACGGCTGTTCGGTTGATTGATTATTGGTATACCATAATACGGAATATCCGCAAAATATTTCTGACCAACACTTCGAACAAGGAAGGCGCAAGCAATGAACATAAAACAAAAACTGACTCTGGCGTTTGCGGTAATCGCCAGCCTGCCGGTGTTACTGGTGGCAGCGCTGATCATCCTCAATGTCCGCGAGGGCGCGCGCGACACCTTTACCGACAGCACCGGGCGCGAGGTGCGTCAGGTGGAAAACGCGATGCAGCTGTTCTTCGAGGGCATCAGCCAGAACGTTGCTTACCTGGCCGAGCATCCACAACTGCAGAGCATCGATACCAGCCTCAAACGCTACCTGAGCAGCGACGCCGCGCAAGTGCCGATGGGGCCGCAGGATCAAGAGCTGTTCAAGCTGTTCGACGGTCTGGCCAAGGCGCACCCGGCCTATACCTATCTATCTGTCGGCACCGAGCAGGGCGGTTATCTGTTCTGGCCGGGCGATGCGAAGTTGGCGAACTACGATCCCCGCACCCGCCCCTGGTACAAAACCGCGATGGCCAACCCCGGCAAAACCCTGCGCACCGAGGCCTATTACTGGGCGGCGGATGACGTGGTGCTGGTGAGCACCGTGCGCAGCTTCAACAACCAGTTGGGCAGCAATGCCGGCGTGGTCAACATCGATGTGTCGCTCAAGCAATTGACCGACCTGGTCAAGCAGATCCGCCTCGGCGAGAGCGGTTATCTGATGCTGATGGAAGCCAACAACACCGTGCTGGTCGACCCGAGCGACCCGGCGCACAACTTCAAGAAACTCAGCGATCTCGGCAACGGTTATCAGCAACTGGCCGAGGCGGGCAAAGGCCTGGTCGAGGTGCAACTGGCCGGCGAGGATTACATGGCGCTGGTCTGGCCGTCGCAGGCGTTGGGCTGGCGGTTTGTCGGCTTGGTGAAGGCGAGCGAAGTGATGGCGGGGGCGACGCGTTTGACCTGGCTGATCGGCGCTATCGCTGTGGTTTGCGCATTGCTGTTTGCGATGGTCGGTGCGTGGTTTGCCGGGTTGATGGTCAAGCCGATTCGTGGTGTCGCCAGTGGTCTCGAAGGTATCGCTCAAGGCGAGGGCGATCTGACTGCGCGACTGGAAGTACGCGGGCAGGACGAAACCGCGCAACTGGCCGGCTGGTTCAACCAGTTTCTTGAAGCGATTCGCACACTGATTCAACGCATCGGCCAGGCAGCGGGGCAGATTCACAGCAGCTCCGGCAGTGCCACCGAAGTCTCGGCGGAAATGGCCGACGTGGCTTCGCGTCAGCGTGAGGCGGTGGACATGGTGTCGACCGCATTTCACGAGATGGTCGCCACCTCCAACGAGGTCGCGCGTTCGTGCAGCCAAGCGGCCGACTCGGCAGACAACGGTCAGCGTCAGGCACACACGGGGCAGCAGCAGATCGATGCGGCGGTGAGTAACGTCGGGCGCTTGAGCCAGGAGATCGGCCACAGCGCCGAGTCGATGCAGCAACTGGAACAGGACAGCAACGACATCCAGTCCATCCTCGGCACCATCCGCTCGATTGCCGAGCAGACCAATCTGCTCGCGCTCAACGCCGCCATCGAAGCCGCGCGCGCCGGTGAACAGGGCAGGGGCTTTGCCGTGGTCGCCGATGAAGTTCGGGCGCTGGCCAAACGCACCTCGGATTCAACCGGTGAGATTGACGCACTGCTGGGCAATCTGGCGCGGCGCACCCATCAGATGGGCAAGCAGATGCACGCCAGCCTTGAGGTGTCGCAGGAAACCGTGGTGTCGATCAACGAGGCGCGGGCGAGTTTTGAATTGATTCGTGAATCGGTCGACGTGATCCGCGACATGAACACGCAGATCGCCACAGCGGCGGAGGAACAGCATCAAGTGGCGGAAGACATCAATCGGCACATCAGCCAGATTCATGGCGATGCGCAGTTGGTGGCGAGCCTGGCGGATTCAACTCGGCAGGATGCGCAGAACCTGACGGCGTTGTCGCAGACGTTGAATCAGTTGGTGAGCCGGTTTAGGACCTGACACGGTCGTCCAGGCAACACCAAAACCTGTGGGAGCGAGCTTGCTCGCGAAGGCGTCGGGTCAGTCAAAAATGTAACAACTGACCCATCGCATTCGCGAGCAGGCTCGCTCCCACATGGGATATCCGAGATCTGGTGAAATCACGCCACAACCGGCAACGCACCCATCTTGCCGTGGCAATACACCAGCGGTCCGGCGACTTGCTCGGGGACGATCAGGTTCTTCACTGCGCCGACCATGATCGCGTGGTCGCCGCCTTCGTATTCCCGCCACAACTCGCACTCGATCACCGCCGTGGCATTGGCGAGGATCGGGTTGCCCAGTTCGCTCAACGTCCACTCGATGCCCTGCGCCTTGTCCTTGCCTTTGCGCGCGAAGGCATAGGCCTCGCTTTGCTGCACGCTGGACAGCAGGTGAATTGCAAAGCGTTTGTTCTTGATCAGCACGGGATAGGAGTCGGAGCTGTAGTTGGGGCAGAACAGCACCAGTGCCGGGTCCATCGACAGCGAGCTGAACGCGCTGGCGGTCAGGCCGACGATCTGACCGTCGTCGTCCAGCGTGGTGATAACGGTGACGCCGGACGGGAACGAGCCCATGACTTGTTTGTAAATGGCAGCATCGATCATTGGGTGGTCCTCGGGTGGTGTGACGCGGTTTTTATGGTTTGTAGGTCTGATGGTATACCGTAATACATATCTTGCAAGAGCTTTTCTGGTGAACCGATAAACGTGCCACTTTCGTCGGAAAGTCAGTGTTTACGGGGCTTTCAGCTAGCCGGTCAGGGGTGGGATCAGCGAGGATAGCGGATCAGAGAGCGACAGAATCAGCGGATCAGGCTTGTGCAAAGTTTGGAATACCATAATATGGTCTGCATCTGAGGGGCGACCCAAGAGTCCTCCCGGTTTGGCTTCATACAAAGATAAAAACAGACAAACTCGAGTTCATGCATATGTCCCAGATGTCCCGGCAAGATCCGTTGATCGAGAATCATACGGTCGATTACGTCCCACTCGCGGAACGCCACGGGAAGGCCCGCGATCTGTTCACTCTTTGGTTCAGCACCAACATTGCGCCACTGCCCATCGTCACCGGCGCCATGGTGGTCCAGGTGTTCCACCTCAATCTGTTCTGGGGGCTGCTGGCGATTGCGCTGGGGCATATGATCGGCGGCGTGGTGATTGCGCTGGCCTCGGCCCAAGGCCCGCGCATGGGCATTCCGCAAATGGTCCAGAGTCGCGGTCAGTTCGGCCGTTACGGCGCGCTGCTGATCGTGTTCTTCGCGGCGCTCATCTACATCGGTTTCTTCATTTCCAACATCGTGCTTGCCGGTAAATCCATTGTCGGCATTGCCCCGTCAGTGCCAGCGCCGCTGAGCATTCTGATCGGCGCGCTGGCTGCTACGGCGATCGGTGTGATCGGCTACAACTTCATCCACACCCTCAACCGCATCGGCACCTGGGTGATGGGCGGCGCGTTGCTCGCCGGATTCATGTACATCTTCGCCCATGACTTGCCGGCGGACTTCCTGACGCGCGGCAGTTTCAATCTCTCCGGCTGGCTGGCGACGGTGTCGCTGGGGATCATCTGGCAGATCAGCTTCTCGCCGTACGTCTCCGACTATTCGCGTTATCTGCCAGCAGACATCGGCATCGCCAAACCCTTCTGGGCGACGTATCTGGGTGCGACGCTGGGCACGATTCTGTCGTTCAGTTTTGGCGCGGTGGCGGTACTGGCGACGCCGGAAGGCACTGAAGCGATGGCAGCGGTCAAGCAGTCCACCGGCTGGCTGGGGCCGATTCTGATGGTGCTGTTTCTGCTCAACATCATCAGCCACAACGCGCTCAATCTGTATGGCGCGGTGTTGTCGATCATCACCTCGATTCAGACGTTTGCCAGCCAGTGGACGCCGAGCATCAAGGTGCGCGTGGTGCTGTCGAGCGTGATTCTGGCCGGATGCTGCGTGGTCGCCCTCGGCGCTTCGGCAGATTTCATTTCCCAATTCATCGGGCTGATTCTGGCGCTGCTGCTGGTGTTGGTGCCGTGGGCGTCGATCAACCTGATCGATTTCTATCTGATCAAGCGCGGCAACTACGACATCGCCTCGATCTTCCGCGCTGACGGCGGGATTTACGGGCGCTTCAACCTGCACGCGATCATTGCCTATTTCATCGGCATCATCGTGCAGCTGCCGTTTGCCAACACCTCGCTGTACGTGGGGCCGTACGCCAATCTGGTAGAAGGTGCCGACCTGTCCTGGCTGGTCGGCCTGGTGGTAACGGTGCCGCTGTATTACTGCCTCGCAACCCGTGGTCAGGCGCAGCAGAGCAGGGCGGCCAGACTCGGTTATGCCGACTGATCGAAACGGCAACACAGCAATGCCCGGCCCAGCGCCGGGCATTTTTGTTTGCGTATTTCAGCGGTCACGGAAAATGGCCATATCGATCCCCTTTTGGCCTGCCGCCTACTGTCATCGCGCTACGCTGTCAGCAAGAATCGAAACCATAACAACAGGCTCGACCTTTTTTGCCCTTGGCTATCGTTACAGCCACTGCCGTGTACAGAACATAAAAACCATCGATCTCACGTCGCATTCGGGGAAACAACCATGGTCACGATCAAACGCATTCTGGGCGCCACCGTGTGTGGCCTGACGCTGCTGGCCAGCGCCGTCCAGGCCGAGCAGCGCGAACTGCGGGTGTACAACTGGGCGGATTACATCCTGCCGTCAGTGCCCAAGGACTTCGCCGAGCAAAGCAAGATCAAAGTGACCTGGGACACCTTCGACACCAACGAATCCCTGGAAGCCAAACTGCTCACCGGCAACTCCGGTTACGACCTGGTGGTGCCGTCCAATCAGTTCATCGAAACCCAGATCAAGGCCGGTGTGTTCCAGAAACTCGACAAGTCGAAACTGCCGAACTGGCAGCACCAGGATCCGGCCCTGCTCAAATTGCTCGACGCCAACGACCCCGGCAACCAGTACGGCGTGCCATACATGTACGGCACCGTGCTGATCGGCTTCAACCCGGCCAAGGTCAAGGCCGCCCTGGGCGAAAATGCGCCGGTGGACAGTTGGGATCTGGTGTTCAAGCCCGAGAACATGGAAAAGCTCAAGGCCTGTGGCGTGGCGATGCTCGATTCGCCGTCGGAGATCCTGCCGCTGGCCCTGCATTACCTCGGCCTCGACCCGAACAGCCAGAACCCGGCGGACTATGAAAAGGCCAAGGCCTTGATGATGAAGATTCGCCCGTACGTGACCTACTTCAACTCGGCCAAGTACATGACCGACATTGCCAACGGCGACATCTGCGTGGCGATCGGTTATTCCGGCAGCTTCTACCAGTTCGGCAATCGCGCCAAAGAGGCGGGCAATGGCGTGGTGGTCGACTGGCGTTTGCCGAAGGAGGGCGCGCCGATCTGGTTCGACACGTTCGCCATTCCGAAGAGCGCGAAGAACGTCGCCGAGGCCCACGAATTCCTCAACCACTTGCTCGACCCGAAAGTGATCGCACCGATCAGTGATTTCCTCGGTTACCCGAATGCCAACAAGGACTCGATGCCGCTGGTCAACAAGGACATCACCGACAACCCCAACCTGACCCCGACCAGCGAAGCGCTGAAAACCCTGTATGTGGTGCAACCGTTGCCGCAGAAAATGGAACGGGTGCGCACGCGGGTGTGGACCAGTATCAAATCCGATAAATAAGAGCATCGCACTTCAAATGTGGGAGCGAGCCTGCTCGCGAAAGCGGTGTGTCATTCAACTCCTATGTTGAATGAACCGGCGTATTCGCGAGCAGGCTCGCTCCCACAGGTGGGGGTGGGTTGTGTCATTCGGTGCGGCGTTCTGCCTCGCGGCTGGTCACCAGGCTCAACAACACCGACCCCAGAATCACCGATCCGACGATTGCCAGCGACCATTCCACCGGCATGTGGAACCACGGCATCAGCACCATCTTGCCGCCGATGAACACCAGCACGATCGCCAAGCCATACTTGAGCAGGTGAAAACGGTCAGCCATGTCCGCCAGCAGGAAGTACAGCGCGCGCAGGCCCATGATCGCGAAGATGTTCGAGGTGAAAACAATGAACGGGTCGGTGGTGACGGCGAAGATCGCCGGGATGCTGTCGACCGCGAACATCAGGTCGCTGGCCTCGATCAGCACCAGCACCAGGAACATCGGTGTTGCCCAGCGAACGCCGTTCTGCAGGATGAAAAACTTCTCGCCGTGAAAGCCACTGGTGATGCGCATATGCCCGCGAACCCAGCGCAATATCGGATTCTTTTCCAGATCCGGTTGATGATCAGCGAACACCAGCATCTTGATCCCGGTGATGATCAGGAACACACCGAAGGCATACAGCAGCCATTCGAACTGCGACACCAGCCACACACCGGCGAAAATCATTATCGCGCGCATGACAATCGCGCCGAGCACCCCGTACAGCAGCACTCGTCGTTGCAATTCCGGTGGCACGGCGAAGTAGCTGAAGATCATCACGAAGATGAACATGTTGTCGATCGACAGGGACTGCTCGATCAGATAACCGGTGAGAAATTCCAGGGTTTTCTGTCGGGCGATTTCACTGCCGAATTCGCCATGCAGATACCACCAGAGCAACCCGGCGAAGCTCAGCGCCAACAGGCACCAGGCAACCACCCAGGCCGACGCTTCCCGCACCGACACCCGGTGCGCCTTGCGCCCGCCGAAGACAAACAGGTCCAGGGCCAGCATGGCCAGAACGAAGACGATGAAGGCGCCCCACATCCAGGGTTCGCCGATGTTGATGTTCGTGGCAGGCATGGCACGCTCCCCTGTCTTTTTATTTGCAGCAAGCACATCCCCTGTGGGTGCGAGCCTGCTCGCGAATACGATGGAACAGTGAAGTTGAGGTTGCTGACCCACCGCGTTCGCGAGCAGGCTCGCTCCCACAGGGATCATCTTCTCTTCTCGATCAAAGTCAGACGGGGCCATGCTAGCGACGGATCTGGAGCAAAGAAAAATCGTTTATTTCTGACTGACAGTTCGGCAAAAACGAAGTGTCAGCGGAAAAACTCCCCCGGCGTCTCGCCAAACTGCTGACGAAATGCGGCGATAAACGCCGAGGTCGAGTCGTATCCACAAGCCAGCGCAACATCGGTCACACGCTCGCCTTTTTCCAGCGGGGTCAGGGCGCCAAGCAAGCGCAGGCGCTGGCGCCAGGCGCGGAAGGTCAGGCCGGTGTCGCGCAAAAACAGCCGTGTCAGAGTCTTTTCGGTGACACCGAATTTTTCGCTCCAGTGGCTCAGCGTGGTCTGCTGCTCCGGGTGTTGCTCCAGGCTCTGATAGATCTGCTTCAGGCGCGGGTCTTGCGGCAGCGGCAGCATCAGGTCGATGGTCGGTGCGTCGGCGAGTTGATCGAGGATCACCTCGGCCAAGCGTCCGTCAGGGCCACTCTCGTCGTATTCCACCGGGACCTGACTGAAGGCGCGAATCAATTCCCTGAGCAGCGCGCTGACGCCGAGCACATGGCAATGCTCAGCCGCCCAACCGGTGACGCTGCTATCGATGTACAGGCTGCGCATTTCCGTATGCGGTGCGCTGAACACCCGGTGCGGCTCGCCGGCCGGAATCCACACCGCACGTTCCGGCGGCGCGACAAAACGGCCGGCGCTGGTCTGCACTTCGAGCACGCCCTGAATCGCATAGGACAACTGCACCCACGGATGACTGTGGCGGCGGGTGAGGGCGCGATTGGGCAGCGATTCGGTGCGTCCGTACACCGGGCGCGGCAGGCTGGGCAACCCGGGAACACTGCGGCGGACGCTTTTGCTATGTCCTTTAGGCGGCATCTTGCGGCTCTTCGGCGTTAGTCGGTAATTGCCAGTCACGTTAGAGTCGTCGGTACGCACTGGCAACCCCCGGATGAATCTCATGACGCGCCCACGTTTTCTGCCCGATAACTTCACGCTGACCTTGATCGGCGTTGTGCTGCTGGCGAGCTTCCTGCCGGCCAGCGGCCAGGTCGCGGTCGGCTTCGGCTGGCTGACCAACATCGCCATCGCCCTGCTGTTTTTCCTGCACGGCGCCAAGCTGTCGCGCGAATCGATCATCGCCGGCGCTGGCCACTGGCGTCTGCATCTGCTGGTGTTCGGCCTGACCTTCGTGCTCTTCCCGATTCTCGGTCTGGCGCTGAAACCGCTGTTGTCACCGCTGATCGGTGATCAGCTGTACATGGGCATGCTCTACCTCTGCGCATTGCCCGCCACCGTACAGTCGGCGATCGCGTTCACTTCGCTGGCGCGAGGCAATATTCCGGCGGCGATCTGCAGTGCGGCCGCGTCCAGTCTGTTCGGGATTTTTCTGACGCCGCTGCTGGTAACGCTGCTGCTCAACGTTCACGGTGACGGCGGTTCGACCCTCGATGCGATAGTGAAGATCAGCGTGCAATTGCTGCTGCCGTTCATTGCCGGGCAGATCGCCCGCCGCTGGATCGGCGCGTGGGTAGGGCGCAACAAGAACTGGCTGAAATTCGTTGATCAGGGTTCGATTCTGCTGGTGGTGTACGGCGCATTCAGCGAGGCGGTCAACGAAGGCATCTGGCAGCAGATTCCGTTGTTCGAGTTGCTCGGCCTGGTGGTGGTCTGCTGCATCCTGCTGACGTTGGTTCTGGTTGCATCAATTCTGTTGAGCAAAGCGTTCGGCTTCAATCAGGAAGACCGCATCACCATCCTGTTCTGCGGCTCGAAAAAGAGCCTGGCCACCGGCGTGCCGATGGCGCAGGTGTTGTTCGCCGGCAGCACCATCGGCGTGCTGATTCTGCCGCTGATGCTGTTCCACCAGATTCAACTGATGGTCTGCGCCGTGCTGGCGCAGCGTTATGCCAAGCGGCCGGAGTCGGTGCCTGATCTTATGGCGCAGGTTGATCCGTGATGATCGTGTTAGTTACCTCTGGGTATCGTTCCGATATTTCCATAAGTCGTTTTGGTTCCAAGACGTATGTGGAAAATGAGAGTGTCATGTTTTTGATTGAATAATCGCGCCTAACGCTTGTTAATGATTTTAGGCAGTCGTCGATCGTAGTTTCGCCGCGCAAATAAGATATGAGATCGCTTGGGGTGAAGTGTGCATTCTTCCAAACATTTCTCATAGTGCCCGATATATTTATCTTTCCCGAGCTTATCATATTTATGAGTTCGTGACCTTGACGAACTGGGTGGCCCTCAATTTCATATCCGTTGAAAACTCTAGTTGCTAAAGCAATGCAGGTGTGAATCTCATCAACTTTCTGGTAATCAAATTCTGCGGCGGCAAATAGTCTCTTTTGCTCTTCAATGTTTGATAGCCACGCTTTTCTAAGGCTGAGTTGACTAGCTCCATAAGATATGTGGTCGAAGCTGTTTCGCATTTCGTGAACGTTGCACGGGTGGTAAGCATTTTTACATTCAATCAAAAATAACGTGCCATCCTTAAAGGCCACGATGTCAGTTTCCATTTGTTTTTTATTAAAAACAATATTTACTTCTTGAGCGACTTGAAATCCTTGCTTCTTTAAGGCTTCAGCAATTTTGGCTTGCATCGGATCGATTTTTTTGGGGAATGGTTGTTTTATACTGTGTGAACAAAATATGTTTCGGACTAGATTTGAATTTGCTATGACGGCAGGTGAGGCAATGAAGTGACCATTAAGCCTGAGTATTGGCGCGTACTGGATATCAATATGATCCGGGTTTGTTAGATTTAGAGATATCAAGTCCAGCACTTTCGCATGATCGCGAGTCGGCAGTATTAGTTGAAGGTGCTGTAGGAGCTGTGCCTCGGTAAATGTTGGTAGCACGGAGCGCAGTGCAATTGTATATCTATCGCTACTTTGGTGATCTGCCAAGGCGCATTGATAAATGACGCTTACGAAACGGAATATGCGTTGGATTTTCATGATGTCTAGTGCGGTAACACCGTCACGAATGACGACGTCTTTCAAAGCACCATAGTCATAATTTTCCAATCCAAGCTGCACCAGCGCTTCGACTTCTTCCTCAAAAAGCTCATCTGTCGAGAATGGCTTAAACAAGAGGGGGTCGGAGATATATTTCATCACATATCTCGGAATCGGATGTTCGACTACGGAGATTATTTCGTCTTTGCCGGCGTTATAAAATTCCTCGGCAAATTTTTTGATAGATGCAGGCCGATTGACGTTTTCTTCGTTAAAAATATGTTCTTCCAGTCCAATGCGACGAATAATCATTTGTTGGAAAGTCTGGATGTAGCCGAGCCTGATCGATTGTTCTAACTTGGAGTTAATGGATTCAATGATCAGGCGGTTGCTGGTTAACGTCGCGAGATATGGGAAGCCATCTATTAAAGTTTCGGCCTCTTTATACTGGCATAACTTTGCGGCATCGATCAGGATATCCCAGTAAAAGTTGGATTCTGCAGCTGTCTGATCCACATGTTGAAAATGAGAGTTAAGGACTCCGAATTCGATGTTGTGAAGCTTTAATATATAGCTGAATGCTTCCGCTAATTCCTCATTGCTGTAATGGTCGACATTGTTGGATGATGCGTCTTTATTTCCGCCGATAATTCTTGTAGCAAACAATATTTCAATATTCGCTAGTAGCGTTTTTATAATTAATTTTTTGCGACTTTTTATTATTTGTATTAACCCGTTATTGATTTTTCGTGCCTCCGCACCCAACTCAAGGAGATTTGCCGTGGAGGTGAAGAAGTTTGTTTGGGTTTGGGTGAGTTTTAGTAAGGCTTTGAGCGCTATGCACAGCTTGACGACATTTTTGGGAGTATTTGTTTTGTATTTGTATTTCGAGCTCCTAAAAACTCCTATGCGTCTCATCTCCGAAATGGATTTTTCGGCATCATAAATGATCAGTGCTAAAGTTGTATCTTGAGCTGCTTTGACATTGTTAGAGCTCATCAGGTCCAAGAGTTCAAGAGTTTTCATCTTGACTTCTTTCTCAAGTATTTTTTTTGACGGACGATTTGCTCCTATACTCTCTACCAACTCATTAGTAAGAGTTTTACCCTGTATAGCTTTAATGATGCTGTCGAAATCCATTGCGGTAGCTCCGTTGACGAAAAATCTGAAAATGACGACTCCTTGAAATGCAAAATGCTCGGTATCTACGTAGGTAGCTGGGAACGTGATCGTTGGAGCATTTCGGACCTCACGGGACCATGAAGCATGAAGGCATTTTGATGTCATGTCACCACACAGAGCAGATCATCAACGAATTTTAAGACTCAGTTGATTCGTCCCATCTGTTCTGGAGTGGTTTTGAACTGGACCGAGAGAGGCGTATTCCGATAGCGAGACCTAAAAGCATTTTGGGCGCCTTTTTTATCCTCCCTTTTAATATCGATTTTCGCGAATCTTATGTCCCTATGTTGTACCTCACCGCCGCTGCCGCCCGCGTCGGCACGTCCAGCGTGCGCAACAACGAAGACACATGGATCCTCACCGTGAACGGCGAAATATCCAGTTCACGGGCAATTTCCTTGTTGGTCTTGCCTTGCGCAATCAACCGCAGCACGTCCTGCTGACGCGGCGTCAGCGCCGTCGTAGTTTCCAGCGGCAACAAGCCGGACGGCGCCGACTTCACCAGCACCTCACCTTCACGGATCGCCAGAATCGCCTGGCCAATTTCATCCGGCGCAATGTTCTTGCCGATAAAACCGTCAATGCCCGCCGCCATGACTTCACTGATCAGCGTCTGATCGTCAACCATCGACACCACGATCAGCGTGGTGCGCGGCAATCGTTGGCGCAAGTCGGCGAGTTGAGTGATGCAGGTCAGTCCGGGAAAACGCAGATCGAGCATCAGCGTGTCCGGCTCGTCGCCCTGTGGCAGCAGCTTGAGCACCGCGTCGAAGTCGCCAGCCTCGCAGGTATCGGCATCGGGCAGCAAGCGCTGCACGGTGCGCAGCATCGCCTCGCGAAACAGCGGGTGATCGTCGGCTATGATGATCCGGCACGTCATGACGCGACCCTCCCTGGGTCAGGCGTGATTCAAGGCCTGCACCTTAGCACTGGACGCGAAGGCTGCCTGTAGGCTGCTTCCGAAACTGACGATTGCTGCACAAGGACGTTTACCATGAAGTTCGAAAAAAATACCGAACTCGACCAAGCCAACCTGCGCATTATCATCGCCGCCATTGCGGTGGTTTACATGGTCGTGCTGGGTTTTCTGCCGGGCCATCGCTTCGAGACCTACCTGCCGGTCATCACTTACATTGTCTTGTTTCTGCTGGCTTCGATCGCGTTCCGCCAAGCCATTGCGCGTTGGCCCGGGCATTATCCGGCGCGGCGGGTTTTTGCCATGGTCCACGATTACACCGGTACCTGTTTTGGTTTGGTGATTGGCGGCGAAGCGGCGCTGCCGTTGTATGCGGTGATGGTCTGGGTCAATCTCGGCAACGGCATGCGCTACGGCTCGCGCTATCTGGCAATCGCCACCGGCCTTGCATTGGTGGCGCTGCTGGTGGTGTATCGCCTGACGCCTTATTGGCAGGCGCAGCCGTTCATGGTGCTGATGCTGCTGATCACCAGCACGGTGATTCCGTTTTATGCGCACTTGCTGCTCGAGCGTACGCGCAAGGCGTCGGAAGAAGCGCTGGCGGCTAACCTGGAAAAGTCGCGGTTTCTGGCGCAGGCCAGTCATGACTTGCGTCAGCCGATTCATTCCATCGGTCTGTTTACCGCGTGTCTGCGGGAGTCGCGCCTGGGCGATGACGAGCGGCGGCTGGTCGACAACATCGACCGCTCGCTGCTTAACGTTTCGCAATTGTTCCGCTCGATTCTCGACCTCTACACCCTCGATAACGGTCGGATCGAAGCGAAAATGCAAACGCTGAATCTTGGTGAATGGCTTGCGGATCTGATACGCCAACACCAGGAAGCGGCCCGTTGGGCAGGCGTCGAGCTGCGGCTGCGACCGTGCAACCACTGGGTCAGAACCGACCCGGCGCTGCTCGCGACCATGGTGCAGAACGTGCTCTCCAACTGCTTCAAATACGGCGCGCAACGACCCGTGCTGATCGGCGTGCGTAGACGTGGGGCAGGGCTGGCCATCGTCATCCATGACCGTGGCAACGGCATTGCCGAAGAGCATCTGCACAAGGTCTTCGAGGAGTTTTATCGGGTACGGCAAGTGCGCGACAAAGATGTCGAGGGCGTCGGGCTGGGCCTGTCGATCATCAAGCGTCTTGGTGAACTGATCGATGTGCACGTTGCTCTGCGTTCACAGTTGGGGCGCGGCACAGCTGTGACGCTTGCGGGGTTGCCGATCGTGGCGGCGCCGCAGTCACCGGTGGTTCGCAGTGAAGCGCGGCAGGTGGGTTTGTTGACCGGGCTGAAGGTGTGTCTGGTCGAGGATGACCGCAACGTGTTGCTCGCGACTTCGGCGTTGCTCGAACGCTGGGGCTGCGTGGTGCAGGCCGAGTGGTCGGCTGAAGGCCTGGTCACCGACTGCGACATCATCGTTGCCGACTATGACCTCGGCACCCATGCCACGGGTATCGAATGCATCGATGAAGTGCGCAGGCAGCGCGGCTGGGCCGTGCCGGCGATGATCATCACCGGGCATGACGTGGAGAAGATTCAGGCAGCCTTGCATGACCGGCAGATTGCGATTCTGTCGAAACCTGTGCGCCCGGCCGAGTTACGCGCGACGTTGCGCGCCCTGCGTGATCGACAAGGCGCAGCGGTTGAACAGATGCTGTAAAGGCCGATGTAAACGGGCGGCTCAGGAGCTCGCCCGTTATTTCGCGGCGATTATTGTGGGCTGTTGAACTGGTCGGAATAGCTGCCGGTCATCAGCGCCGATGCCACGCGATCAGAACCGACTCCGACCCGGGAGTAGGCCACTCGGTTGACGCCGGTGCGGTCGGCCCCATCCGCTGCCAATGCTCCGGCACCGACACGATCAGCGCCATCGGCAGCCACTGCGCCAGCGCCGACACGATCAGCGCCATCGGCAGCGACTGCACCTGCGCCGACACGATCAGCGCCATCGGCAGCCACTGCGCCGGCGCCGACGCGATCAGCACCATCGGCAGCGACTGCACCTGCGCCGACACGATCAGCGCCATCGGCAGCCACTGCGCCAGCGCCGACACGATCAGCGCCATCGGCAGCCACCGCGCCGGCACCGACACGATCGGCGCCATCGGCGGCCACTGCCCCGGCGCCGACACGATCGGCGCCATCGGCGGCCACTGCCCCGGCGCCGACACGATCGGCGCCATCGGCGGCCACTGCCCCGGCGCCGACACGATCAGCGCCATCGGCAGCCACCGCGCCGGCGCCAACATGATCAGCCCCATCCGAAGCCAACGCCTGCGGTTGCGCCGCCAAGACATTCGGCACCACAACGCTGGCCGCTACCGCAAGAAGCACGCCTGACAACAACTTGTATTTCATGGTTTTCTCCACGACCCGTTGCCAAACAGCGATCAATCGCGCGCGATGCATACAGACGCCACGACTCATTGGCTTGGGTTTTACCTGGTTGGCGAAAGGCACGGGCACACCGAACGGCGTGCGGGTGTCGAGATAATTTTGATCGAGCCGATTGAGTATAGGATCGGCCTCGGGAACTGCCACGGCGGGGAGATCGACGGACAAAAAAAGACGAAGCCCGCATCGTGCGGGCTTCGTTGTGTGGAGCTGTTTACATTTTTGCCAGCGCCTGAGCCAGGTCGGCGCGCAGGTCTTCAACGTCCTCAACCCCAACTGACAACCGCACTGATCAGAGCCTTCAGCCACGACGTAGTTGAGCAATTCGCCAATAAACCACAGGCGTTCGACTCACTGGCTCGGCTCAAGCTAATTGGTGAGCGCAGGCCGAAGGCCGGAAACGTTTGGGATTGAAGCCCGAAAGGGTGAAACGGGCCGGCTGTTTGGCCTAGCTCAACGCGCACCGCGAAAGTCCGGCCCGCAGGGAACGTCAGATGGCACGATCGGCAGTAAGCCATCACTGATCGCATGCGACCATTGCAACGATGGCCTCAGCAACTTGAAGCACGAAGCTTGACACCTGTTTCCGGTCCCGCTGGCCGCTGAGATTAAACGCCTTCAATCGGGTGAGTGACCTTCCATTTTTCGGCAAAAGCTTTGCCTTGCTCGATTTGTTCGGGTGTCATTTTTTCAGAATATTCTTCTAATCTTTCCCGATCATACTCTTTATCAGACTCATCATTATCTAAGCCTGCTAAAAGCAACGTAAGGCCATAAGCCTTCACCATATCAAATGGAAAGCCATAGTAATTTGGATTACTTGCATACTCTCGAGCAAGCAAACCGATGCCATTGCTGTCACCCGCCTTCGCAGACTCCTCTAGCCAATACCGGGAAATTGATAGGTCTCCGTTATCTTCATAAATGGAGGCTGCATAGGCAATCATTGCTTTTGGATAGCCATTTTCAGCCGCTCGCTTATACCACTTGTTGATTTCCTTGCCGCGCTGCCCAAACCACCAAAAAAATCCATCACCAGCTGAATAACTCTCGGCAAGCTGATATTGTGCGAATGAGTACCCTCCCTCTGCTGATTTAATCAGCATATTAAAGTCAGAATTGCCTACGTATAACAAATAGGCAGCTTCCATGTCACCGGAAGCAATTTTTTCTCGCGCAATCTTCTCAAATTCTGATTTCCACTCGCGCTGAGTTTTATCTCCCTTCGGGCAGTTCTCAACGATCGTGCATAATTTATCTCCATCATCAAGAGCCAGACGAAGTAGGGAGTTAAAATTTCCTTGATTAGCAGAATGTACTAGCCATTCGCGCGTATCTTCCACCCTGTGGTTTTTTGCATAACGAAGCTCATCCTGTAGATGAAACCACTCTCCTACAACATCCGACTTGGCTACCCAATCATTTAGTTCGCCTAGTTGTTGCAAATCATTTGAGGCAAATTTCTCCATTAAAGTTTTTCTGTACTCTTGATCCCATTCACCTCGGCTTTTTTCCCCTTTGGGACAAAATGAAGCAATAACACACAGCTTGACGTTGTGAGATAACTGATATAGGGAGAATAAATTGCCTTGATTGGCAGAAGCCACGAACCACTTTACAGATTCTTTCGAGTCTAGCGCTTCACTAAGTTCCATTTGGCGAAGTTGTTGCGCCAAATAAAATTGTGCTTCTGCATCGCCAGCCTCAGCGGCAATGCGCAATTCACGCTCTGCATTTTTCTCTTGTTTATATAATGAAATGCCGCGTTCCTTGGCTGCCTGCTGCTCCTGTGAAAGCACTGCCGATGCGGTGACTGAGTTAAATAAAAAAAGTAAACTTAAAATCGATTTGATTAGATTTTTATAATGATTCATTTTCTTCCCTGTGTAATTAACAAGCGAGCGCCGTATTCCATATGCTGTTTGACACCAAGCTGCGAAATGAGGTGGGCGAATGTTGCGACACTTGTGTTGTCGAGTTTGCGCAGCAGCACGGAGCTCTTCATTCGGCAGACTTGATGCCATTTTCAAAAAGACTTGTATGACAATAAAAACGAGAGATCGAAAGGCCACAGGTGGTTTTCCCCGTGTGGCGAGGGGATTTATCCCCGTTGGGCTGCGATGCAGCCCCCTTCAAAGAGTCACATCTTAGCCAAAGCCTGCGCCAAATCTTCCCGCAGATCCTCAACATCCTCAACCCCCACCGACAACCGCACCAGCCCATCGCCAATCCCCAGCTTCGCGCGAGTTTCCGGCGGGATGGTCGCGTGGGTCATGATCGCCGGATGTTCGATCAGGCTCTCCACACCGCCCAGACTTTCCGCCAACGCAAAGATCTTCACGTTTTCCAGAAAGCGCCGTGCGCCGGCCAGATCGCTGTTCAGATCGACGGAAATCATCCCGCCAAAGCCACGCATCTGCCGCTTGGCCAGTTCGTGCTGCGGGTGCGACTCAAGGCCCGGATAGTAGACGCGCTTGACCTGCGGTTGCTGCTCGAGCCACTGCGCCAGATCCAGGGCGTTGCTGCAATGACGTTCCATGCGCAGCGCCAAAGTCTTCACCCCGCGCAGGGTGAGGAATGCATCGAACGGCCCGGAAATCGCGCCGACGGCGTTCTGCAGGAAGCCGAGTTTTTCCGCCAGTTCGGCGTTCTGTCCGACCACGGCAATGCCGCCGATCACGTCGGAGTGGCCGTTGAGGTATTTGGTGGTCGAGTGCAGGACGATGTCGAAGCCCAACTCCAGCGGGCGCTGGATGTAGGGGCTGGCAAAGGTATTGTCGGCGACGCAGATGATCCCGCGCGCGCGGCAGATGCGTGCAATGGCGGCCAGATCCGACAGGCTCAGCAGCGGGTTGGTCGGAGTTTCGACCATGACCATGCGCGTGTCGTCCTGCAGCGAGGCTTCGAACGCCGACAGATCGGTCAGGTCGACGAAGCTGAAACGGTGCCCGGCGCTGCGCTGGCGAACCTTGTCGAACAGGCGGAATGTGCCGCCGTACAAATCGTTGCCGGAGACGATGTGCGAGCCGGCGTCGAGCAGTTCCAGCACCGTGGAAATCGCCGCCAGCCCCGAGGCGAAGGCGAACGCGCGGGTGCCGCCTTCGAGGTCGGCGACGCAGCGCTCCAGCGCGAAGCGCGTCGGGTTGTGCGAGCGGCCGTAGTCGAACCCCTTGTGCACGCCGGGGCTGTCTTGCAGGTAGGTGGAGTTGGCATAGATCGGCGGCATCAGCGCGCCGGTGGTCGGGTCGGGCTCTTGTCCGGCGTGGATCACCCGGGTGGCAAAGCCTTGGGATTTATCGTCGTGCTGACTCATGCAAGGGATCTCCGTAATTGGTTGAGCATGTCGGTGCGGGTGATCAGGCCATGGAAGCCGGAGGCGTCGGCGATGATCGCGACGAGGCCTCGGCTGAGCACCGCTTCCAGCTCGGCCAGGCTCGCAGCCGGGGCGAGGGTTTGCAGTTTGTCGGTCATCACGCTGGACACCGACTGGCTGAAGCGCGCGGCATCTTCGTGGATGCCGAGGAGGATGTCGGACTCGTCGATCACGCCCACCAGTTGCTTGCCTTCGACCAGCACCGGCAGTTGCGAAACATCCGCCAGACGCATGCGCTGAAACGCAGTGAGCAGGGTGTCGTCAGGGCCGACGCTGATCACCCGGCCGTCCTCGAAACGCCGTGCGATCAAGTCGCGCAAGTCGCCGTAGCCTTTGCGTTGCAACAGGCCTTGATCGGTCATCCACTGGTCGTTGTAGACCTTCGACAGGTACCGCGTGCCGGTGTCGCAGACAAAGCTGACCACGCGTTTCGGCTCGGTCTGTTCGCGGCAATAACGCAGCGCGGCAGCGAACAGGGTGCCGGTCGATGAGCCGCCGAGAATGCCCTCGGCCTTGAGCAACTGGCGCGCGTGATCGAAGCTTTCCGCGTCGCTGATCGAGTAGGCGTGACGCACGCTGGAGAGGTCGGTGATCGACGGAATGAAGTCTTCGCCGATACCCTCGACCGCCCACGAACCGGGCGTCGGCAAGGTGCCGTCGCGGCTGTATTGCGCCATCACCGAGCCGATCGGATCGGCGAGGACCATTTCCAGATCCGGTTGCACGCGCTTGAAGAAACGACTCAGCCCGGTCAGCGTGCCGGCCGAACCGACGCCGACGACAATGGCGTCCAGATCATGTTCGGTCTGCGCCCAGATCTCTGGCGCGGTGCTGCATTCATGGGCCAGCGGGTTGGCGGGATTGTTGAACTGGTCGGCGAAAAACGCGCCGGGAATGTCCTTGGCCAAGCGGGCGGCGACGTCCTGGTAATACTCGGGATGGCCCTTGCCGACGTCAGAACGAGTGATGTGCACTTCGGCGCCCATGGCCTTCAAGTGCAGGACCTTCTCGGTGGACATCTTGTCCGGTACCACCAGCACTACGCGATAGCCTTTGGCACGGCCGACCAGCGCCAGACCCAGACCGGTATTGCCCGCAGTGGCCTCGACAATCGTCCCGCCCGGTTGCAGGCGACCGTCACGTTCGGCAGCGTCGATCATCGCCAGACCGATACGGTCCTTGATCGAGCCGCCAGGGTTCTGCGATTCGAGTTTGAGAAACAGCGTGCACGGTCCGGTATCGAAGCGGGTGACCTGCACCAGCGGAGTATTGCCTATCAGCCCAAGCACGGCAGGGCGTGATTCCTTTGACATTTCTTCACCTCTTTATGGTGTTGATCGCGTTCCAATCGCGGGGAAAAGACTCGCGTGCAACTTAGGCGCAGACATCCTCTCTCGCAACCTCTAATCCTTGGAAAATTCAGCCATTTGGATCTAACGATAGAACGAAAACTTGCATGTTGCCCTTACGTGTTCTGATCGTTCCCACGCTCCGCGTGGGAATGCAGCCTTGGACGCTCTGCGTCCCTACGGCCAGAAGATCGCAGCCTTCGGCAGCTCCTACGGGGCGGCTGTGCATGAGTAGAACTTGTGATGATCTAGAATTTATTGAGTTTGTTTCATCAAGTCCGGTTCCCGACAATACCCGCCATCGAATAAGCATCTGGAGTTGTTTGTCATGGCACTGGCCCATTCCCTTGGATTTCCGCGCATCGGTCGCGACCGCGAACTGAAGAAAGCGCAAGAGGCGTTCTGGAAAGGAGAACTGAACGAGGCGGGCCTGCGTGACGTCGGGCGTGAGCTGCGCAAGGTCCATTGGGACTTGCAGAAAAACGCCGGCATCGACTTGCTGCCGGTTGGCGATTTCGCCTGGTACGACCAAGTGCTGACCCACTCGCTGATGTTCGGCGTGATCCCCGAGCGCTTCCGCCCCCATGACGGCAAAGCCACGCTGCACACCCTGTTCAGCATGGCCCGTGGCGTCAGCAATGCTTGCTGCGGCGAAGGCCACGCTCAGGAAATGACCAAGTGGTTCGACACCAACTATCACTACCTCGTACCGGAATTCAGCGTCGATCAACAATTTCAGCTGGGTTGGGAGCAGTTGTTTGAGGAAACCGAAGAGGCCCGTGTGCTGGGGCACAACGTCAAACCGGTGATCATCGGTCCGCTGACCTATCTGTGGCTGGGTAAAACCAAAGGCGTCGACTTCGACAAACTCGATTTGCTTGACCGCCTGCTGCCGCTGTACGGCCAGATCTTCGCGCGGCTGGCGGCGTTGGGTGTGGAGTGGGTGCAGATCGACGAGCCGATTCTGGTGCTCGATCTGCCGCAGGACTGGAAGAATGCCTTCGAGCGCGCCTACAACCAGATCCAGCGCGATCCGCTGAAAAAACTGCTCGCCACGTACTTCGGTGGCCTGGAAGAAAATCTCGGTCTGGCGGCGAACCTGCCGGTCGATGGCTTGCACATCGATCTGGTGCGCGCGCCGGATCAGTACCCGACCATTCTGGATCGTCTGCCGGCTTATAAGGTGCTGTCGCTGGGTGTGGTCAACGGTCGGAACGTCTGGCGCTGCGATCTGCAAAACGCGCTGGCGACGCTGCGCCATGCTCATGAGCGTCTGGGTGATCGTTTGTGGGTAGCACCGTCCTGTTCATTGCTGCACAGCCCGGTTGATCTGGGCCGCGAAGACCAGCTCGATGCCGAACTGAAAAGCTGGCTGGCGTTCGCCGTGCAGAAGTGCGAAGAGGTCGCCGTGCTCGCTCAAGCGGTCAGCGAACCGGAAGCGCCGAAGGTACTGCGTGCCCTCGCGCAAAGCCGTTCGGTGCAGACCAGCCGCGCTGCCTCGCCGCGTATTCACAAACCGGCGGTACAAGCGCGGGTCGCGGCGATCACTGCCAAGGATGCGCAACGCCAATCGCCGTTTGCCCAGCGTATTGCCAAACAGCGCGGCAAGCTCGACCTGCCGTTATTCCCGACCACCACCATTGGTTCGTTTCCGCAAACGGCGGCGATCCGTCTGGCGCGTCAGGCCTACAAGCAAGGCAAGCTCAGCGCGGCCGATTACACCGATGCGATGCACACGGAGATTCGCCACGCGGTGGAAATTCAAGAACGCCTCGGCCTGGATGTGCTGGTGCACGGTGAGGCCGAGCGCAACGACATGGTCGAATACTTCGCCGAACAGCTCGACGGCTATGCCTTCACCCGCTTTGGCTGGGTGCAGAGCTACGGTTCGCGCTGCGTCAAACCGGCGGTGATTTTCGGTGACCTAAGCCGCCCGCAGGCGATGACGGTCGAGTGGATCCGCTACGCCCAAGGCCTAACCGACAAGGTCATGAAAGGCATGCTGACCGGCCCGGTGACCATGCTGATGTGGTCGTTCCCGCGCGAAGACGTCAGCCGCGAGGTGCAGGCTCAACAACTGGCGCTGGCCATTCGTGACGAGGTGAATGATCTGGAAGCGGCGGGAATCAAAATCGTGCAGATCGACGAAGCGGCGTTCCGTGAAGGCTTGCCGTTACGCCGGGCGCAATGGCCGGCGTATCTGCACTGGGCGAGCGAAGCGTTCCGCCTGTGCGCCTCCGGCGTGCGCGACGAAACGCAGATCCACACGCACATGTGCTACAGCGAGTTCAACGATGTGATCGAGTCGATCGCGGCGATGGACGCCGATGTCATCACCATCGAAACCTCGCGTTCGGACATGGAACTGCTCGAAGCGTTTGAAGCGTTTGCCTACCCGAACGACATCGGCCCCGGCGTGTACGACATTCACTCGCCACGGATTCCGGATGTGACGCAAATGGTCGGCTTGCTGCGCAAGGCGGCGCAGCGTATTCCGGTTGAGCGGCTGTGGGTCAATCCGGATTGCGGGTTGAAAACCCGAGGCTGGCCAGAAACCGAAGCGGCGCTGGTGCACATGGTCGGCGCCGCGCGGCAACTGCGCAAAGAGTGGGCCTGACCCTTTACCGCCCTGGAATACATAACCCTGTGGGAGCGAGCCTGCTCGCGAAAGCGGTGTGTCAGTCGACCTCTATGTTGGATGACCTGACGCCTTCGCGAGCAGGCTCGCTCCCACAGAATTCGCGTTCTCCCCGTCATTCACGGCAACACACAAATCCTTTGTGGGAGCGAGCCTGCTCGCGAAAGCGGTCTGTCAGCTACACATGCATCAGGCAAGGAAGCGCAATATCGGCGCACCATCGAACGGGTCCGTCAGATAGTGCGCCCTGACCCCGAAAGTCGTCTGTAACCGCTCCGGCGTCAGCACGTGCAGCGGCTCGCCCAATGCTACCAGACGCCCGCGCTCCAGCACTGCCAGGCGATCGCATTTGAGCGCCTGATTGAGGTCGTGCAAGGCGATCAGCGTAGTCACCGGCAGTGCTCGCACCACTTGCAGAATGCTCAACTGATGCTGGATATCGAGATGGTTGGCCGGCTCGTCGAGCAGCAGGATCTGCGGGCGTTGCGCCAGTGCGCGGGCGATGTGCACGCGTTGGCGTTCACCGCCGGAGAGGCTGCGCCAGAGGCGGTTGTGCAGGTGCACGGCGTCGACGTCGACCAGCGCTTGCTCGACGATGGCGTCATCGGCCGGCGACCACGGTTGCAGCGCCGACAACCACGGCGTGCGCCCCAGCGCCACCGCGTCGAACACGCGAATGCCATCGTCGGTATCGGCCTGTTGCTCAACCACCGCCAGCGTCTGCGCGATAGTGCGCCGCGACATCTTGCGCAGCGTCCGACCGTCGAGCTGCACATGGCCCACGCTCGGTTCACGCAGCCCGGCCAGCAATTTGAGCAACGTGGATTTCCCCGACCCGTTCGGCCCGACAATGCCCAGGGTCTCGCCGCGCTCAACGTCGAGGCTAACACCGTTGAGCAATTCGGCACCGCGCACTTTGAAGCCCACACCCGCACAACTCAGAACCGTGTTCATCGCGCCGATCTCCGGCCCACCAGAATCAGCGCGAACACTGGCGCGCCGACCAGCGCGGTAATCACGCCGACAGGAATCACCTGACCCTTGATCAGGGTGCGTGACAGCACATCGGCGGCGATCAGAAACACTGCGCCGCCCAACGCACTGGCCGGCAGCAGACGCGCATGGCTGGTGCCGAGCAACAACCGCGCGGCATGGGGAATCACCAGACCGACAAAGCCGATCGAGCCGACAATCGACACCATCACCGCCGTCACCAGCGCGGCGCAGCCAATCAACAGAATTTGCACACGTCGCACTGGAATGCCGAGAGACGCCGCCGAGTCCGCACCAAAGGTGAACGCATCCAGCGCCCGGCGATGCCACAGACAAACAACCAACCCCAACACTGCTACCGGCACCGCCAGCCACACCGACGGCCAGCGCACGCCGCCGAGATTGCCGAGCAGCCAGAACATGATCCCGCGCGCCTGTTCCGAGCTGGCCGAGCGGGTGATCAGAAAAGCGGTGAGGGCGTTGAACAGCTGCGAGCCGGCAATCCCGGCCAGAATGATCTGTCCGGTGCCGCTGGCCGAGCCGCTGACTCGCGCCAACAGGATCACCAGTGCGAAAGCGGTCACCGCGCCGGCAAAAGCACCGACCGACAGTGAAATCGCCCCGGCGCCGACGCCAAGCAGGGCGACCATCACCGCGCCAGTCGAGGCGCCAGCAGAAATTCCCAGCAGATACGGATCGGCCAACGGATTGCGCAGCAGCGACTGCAGGATTACGCCACAGGTCGCCAAACCGGCGCCGCAGGCCGCCGCGACCAGCGCGCGGGTCAGGCGATAGTTCCAGACAATGCCTTCGTCGATCGGGTCGAGCACATAACCGGCGCCCCACAGCTTGTTGGCCAGCACCTGCAACACCACGCTCGGCTCGATCGAAGTCTCGCCAATGGCCACGCCGCCAATCAGCGCGACCGACAGCGTCAACAGCACCAGCAGCAAACGGATCAGGCGTCTGCTCATTGCGACAGGTCGTAGCCGTTGATGGCACTGGCCAATTGTGCGAGGCCATCGAAGGTGCGCAGGCTGGCCTGCATGGCCATGGCGTCAAGGATGATGATGCGGTTGTGCTTGACCGCGTCCATGTTGCGCGTCACCGGATCACTGCGCAGGAAGGCGAGTTTCTTTTGATAATCGTCCGCCGGGAAACGCCGACGATCCATGCGCGCGATCACCAGAAACGTCGGGTTGGCCTTGGCGATGGTTTCCCAGCCGACGGTTGGCCATTCTTCATCGGACTCGACGACGTTGCGCACGCCGAGGGTGCTGAGCATGAAATCGGGAACGCCTTTGTGCCCGGCCACGAACGGCTCGATGTCCATCTCGGCGCTGGAGAACCACACCAGAGCGCTGACGTCTTTGCGCTGCTGCTTTTTCGCGGTGGCGATCGACTGCGCGAGGCTGGCTTTGAGCTGCTCATTGAGCTGCTCGCCACGCGCCTGCACATCGAAAATCGCCGCCAGTTGGCTCACGCTTTTGTAGATGCTGTCGATGCGAAACGGCGCCAGCCGCGTGCCGTCCGAACCGACGAGGTTGTCCTTGGCTTCGCAATCGGAGGGCAGCAGATAGGTAGGAATCTTCAGTTCATGAAACTGCTCGCGGGTGCCGACCGCGCCTTGCGGGCCGACCATCCATTCCAGCTCGACGGCAACCAGCTCCGGGCGTTTGGCGATCACCGCTTCGAAACTCGGCTCGTTGTCGGCAAGGCGCTCGATCCTGTCGTTCTGCGCTTTGTATGTGCCCAGCACGTCGTTGAACCACAGCGAAGTGCCAACGACTTTGTCGCCCAGACCCAAGGCATAGAGCATTTCCGTGCCGGCCTGGCCGATGGTCACCGTGCGCGCAGGCGCGTGCTGAAAGGTCAGGCTGCTGCCACAGTTTTCGACGGTCAGCGGATACGCAGTCGGCGCCGCTTGCGCCAGGGCGCAAAGGCTCAGAGCGGTGAGCAGGGTGGCAACGCGGGGCAGCAGCATGGGGCAGTCTCCAAGGGAACCGTACGGGAGCGGGCGGGTACGGTTGGAAATACACCTCGGGCGCGGTCGTGGAAACTGCGCAAGGCCGGCACGGGGAAAATGCGCACGGCACGATGTCCTTCCCGGACACCCCGCCGGTTGGTCAGTCACTGTGCCGGCAGGTCTCCTGACTGATGCGTCATTGCCACGCTCCGGCCTTCCCGGGATTCACCCAGTGGCAGTCGAGGAGCAGGCTCGGCACCTACAGTTGCGGGGGCAGTTCCGATTGATGCGTGGAGCACCTCGGATTCCCTATTAATTCCGTGTGGAAACCGGCGCGGGCATGGTAGTCGATCAGGCCGCTGATGGGGAGCCGAATCTGCTTTGGTAGGAGCTGCCGAAGGCTGCGATCTTTTGATCTGGTCTTTAACGGGCAAGATCAAAAGATCGCAGCCTTCGGCAGCTCCTACACGGGTGCGTGTTTGCGTGGCGGAGCGTTTGCAATCCGAGGGTAAGCTTGGCTAATATACGTTCCATATACACATCGTATCGGATTCATATATGGGCATCGTAAAAATCTCAGAGGACATGCACGAGAACCTGCGTATCTCCAGCAACGCCCTCAGCCGCTCGATCAACGCGCAGGCTGAGCACTGGATGCGCATCGGCATGCTCGCCGAGCTGCATCCCAATCTCGACCACAGCGCCATTTGCCGCCTGCTGATCCGCGCCGAACAGAATGGTGGGCTGGATCTGCAACAACTGACTCAGGAAGCCGTCAGCGCATGAGAAACCAGATCAAGATCAACACCCCGGCCGACATCGAAAAATCCCGCGCCGCCGGCAAACTCGCCGCTGAAGTGCTGGCAATGCTGGTGCCGCATGTGAAGGCTGGCGTGACCACCGATGAGCTGGATCGACTGTGCAACGATTACATCGTCAATGTGCAGAAGGCGGTGCCAGCCAATGTCGGTTATCACGGCTTTCCGAAAACCGTCTGCGCGTCGGTCAACGATGTGGTGTGCCACGGGATTCCATCGGGTACGCCATTGAAAGACGGCGACATCGTCAACCTCGACATCGCGGTGATCAAGGACGGCTGGTTCGGCGATACCAGTCGCATGTATGTGGTGGGCGAGGCGACTCCTGAAGCGCAGCACCTGATCAAGACCACCTACGAAGCCATGTGCGCAGGCATCCGTGCAGTGAAGCCGGGCGCAACGCTGGGCGATATCGGCCACGCGATCCAGAGCCTGGCGGAGGCGGAGGGCTTCAGTGTGGTACGCGAATACTGCGGCCATGGCATCGGCAAGGTCTATCACGATGAACCGCAGATCCTGCATTACGGCTTTCCCAATCAGGGCCTGAAGCTTAAGGCCGGGATGATTTTCACCGTGGAACCGATGCTCAATGCCGGCAAACGCCATGTGAAGAACATGCCGGATGGCTGGACCGTATTGACCAAGGATGGCTCGTTGTCGGCGCAGTGGGAGCATATGGTCGCGGTGACGGAGAGCGGGTTCGAAGTGCTGACGGCTTGGCCGGATGAGATTGAAGGGTACCGGGCCATTGGCTAATACCGTGTCGCCTGCTTGCCCTCACCCTAGCCCTCTCCCAATGGGAGAGGGGACTGACCGAGGTGTTGTTGCGAGATACGCCGACGTGCGATACCGAGTCGAACTTACATTTTGAACAGCATGAAGATCGGCTCCCTTTCCCCCTCGCCCCCTTTGGGGGAGAGGGCTGGGGTGAGGGGGTAGATCCAACTGACTCAGCGCAATCAGTGAGCACCGGCAGCCTTGTTCAAGTCGCTCTCGGTCCACTCGGTATAAACACAAGCATCCGCCGTCGCCCAGCGCACCCGTACCGGATCGCCGGCCTTGAGTGGCATGCCCGCTGCCGACAGCGCTTTCACCGTCATCGACGTCCCGCCCGCAGTCACCACGCTGCACGTCTGGCTCTCACCGAGAAACAGCACCTCCACAACATTCGCCGATACTTCATTCCAGCCCGCCGCCAGCGGCTCATCCAGCGCCTGCTGCGTGCTCAGCGCCAAGGCCTTTTCCGGACGCACCATCAGCAGCACATCCTGATCAGTGTGCAACCCGGACGTCAGCCGAATCGACAACGACTGGCCCTCGAAACTCGCTGCTGCATTGCCTTGCGCCTTGAGCTTGAGGAAGTTCGAATTACCCAGAAACGACGCGACAAATGCATTGGGCGGATTCTGGTAAAGGTCATAACCACTGCCCAGACCAACGATTTTGCCGTGGCTGAAAATCGCGATGCGTTGCGACAGACGCATGGCTTCTTCCTGGTCGTGCGTCACGTAGACGATGGTGATGCCCAGGCGCCGGTGCAGCTGGCGCAGTTCATCCTGCAAGTCTTCGCGCAGCTTCTTGTCCAGCGCACCGAGCGGTTCGTCCATCAGCAGAATGCGCGGCTCGTAAACCAAGGCGCGAGCGATGGCAACCCGTTGTTGCTGGCCGCCAGACAGTTGCGAAGGGCGGCGATGGGCGAACTGTTCGAGTTGCACCAGCTTCAACATCGCATCGACGCGCTTTTCGCGCTCGGCGGCAGCCAGTTTGCGAATGGCCAGAGGGAAGGCGATGTTGTCGAGCACCGACAGATGCGGGAACAGCGAGTAACGCTGAAAGACCATGCCGATGTCGCGCTTGTGCGGCGGCACGTTGACCAGTGATTGGCCGTTGACGAGGATCTCGCCGCTGCTCGGTGTTTCAAAACCGGCGAGCATCGACAGCGTGGTGCTTTTGCCCGAGCCGCTGGAGCCCAGGAACGTGAGGAATTCACCGTCCTTGATGTCCAGCGAGATGTTATCGACTGCAGCAAAATCGCCGTAGTGCTTGTTCAGGTTGCGCAGGCTGACCAGGGGTTTGTCGCTCTGCTGGGATGCGTCTTTGATCACGGCACTCATGTCGTACTCCTGGGCGCTCAGGCGCTGATTTCGTTGCGCCGGCGCAGGGCGGCGGCGATCACCATGACCAACACTGACAGGCCGATCAGCAGCGTCGAAGCGACGGCGATCACCGGGGTCAGGTCCTGGCGCAGGGTGGTCCACATTTTCACGGGAAGGGTTTGCAGAGTCGGGCTCGCCATCATCACGCTGAGCACCACTTCGTCCCACGAAACGAGGAAGGCGAAGAGGGCGCCGGCGACCATGCCCGGACGAATCGCCGGGAACGTCACCTTGAACACCGCTTGCAAGCGCGAGGCACCGCAGATCACCGCCGCGTCTTCAATCGACTGATCGAACAGCTTCAGCGAGTTGATGATCGAGATGATGGTGAACGGCAGCGCGACGATCACATGGCTGACGACGAAGGCGAACATGGTCCCGGTGTAGCCGAGCTTCAGAAACAGCGCGTACACCGCCACGGCAATGATCACCAGCGGCACGATCATCGGCAGGGTGAACAGGCCGTAGAGCATCTCGCGGCCGGGGAAGCGTCCGCGCACCAGCGCAAACGCGGTCGGCAAACCGAGCGCCACAGCGCAGATGGTGGTCAGCACGGCGACCTTGAGGCTGGCGGCAGCGGCGTTCATCCAGTCGGGGTTGGAGAAGAACTGGCCGTACCATTTCAGCGTCCAGCCCGGTGGCGGGAACACCAGCCACTGCGAGGAGCCGAACGACAGCAGCACGATGAACACGATCGGCAACAGCAGAAACAGACCGATCAGCCCGGTAGTGGCATAGAGGCCGAAACGCATGCGCCGGCTCATGGCATTGGGGGTCAGGAGCATGTCGGCTTACCTCGCGTTACTGGCGCCAACCGGGGATTCCGGTTGAAGCTTCAGGTAGAAGTAGAACAGCACCAGGGTGATTGCGATCAGCAACGCGGCGCCGGCACTGGCCAGGCCCCAGTTGAGGAACGATTGCACCTGCTGAATGATGAACTCCGGCAGCATCATGTTCTGCGCCCCGCCGAGCAGCGCGGGGGTGACGTAGTAACCGAGCGACATCACGAACACCATCAAACCGCCGGAGGCCAGACCCGGCCGGCACAGCGGCAGGAACACCCGGAAGAAGTTGGTCCACGGACTGGCGCCGCAGATCGAGCCGGCCTGCAGGATCATCGGGTCGATGGCCTGCATGGTCGCCTGCAACGGCAGCACGATGAACGGGATCATGATGTAGCTCATGCCGATCACCACGCCCGTGAGGTTGTGCACCATTTCCAACGGCTGATCGATGATGCCCATCGCCATCAGCGCCTTGTTGATCACGCCCGAAGCTTGCAGCAACACCAGCCACGAATAGGTGCGGGCGAGCAGGCTGGTCCACATCGACAGCAGGACGATGTTGAGGATCCAGCGCCCCCAACCGCGCGGCACCAAAGTGATCGCCCAGGCCAGCGGAAAGCCCAGGAGCAGGCTGAACAGCGTCACCAGCCCGGCCACCGAAAAGGTGTTGAGCAGCACTCGCGCATAGGCCGAGTTGGCGAACAGTTGTTCGTAGTTGCCAAGGCCAGGTACAGGTTCGAGCACACCGCGCAGCAGCAGGCCAATCAACGGCGCGAGAAAGAACAGGCCGAGGAACAGCAGCGCCGGGACGAGGTTGCCGGCGCCGCGCCAGCGTTGCTTGAAGGCCGAACCGGCAGCGCCGGCGGCGCTCCCGGTGGCAGTGGAAGGACGAGGCGCAGTGGCCGCGATTTTCATTTGACCAGCCATTCGTTCCACCGTGTCGCGATAGCCGGACCGTTCTTGGCCCAGTAAGCGAAATCAAGGGTGATCTGATCCTTGGCGTAAGCCGTCGGCAGGTTGGGGGCCAGCGTCGAATCCAGACGCTCCACACTGTCGAGGTTGACCGGCGCGTAGGCGGTCAGGTTGGAGAAGTCGGCCTGGCCTTTGGCGCTGCTGGCATTGGCGAGGAACTTCATCGCCGCATCTTTGTTTTTCGAGCCTTTGGGGATGACCAGAATGTCGGCCATGACCAGGTTCTGCTTCCAGCTCACGCCGACCGGTGCGCCGTCTTCCTGCAGGGCGTGCACCCGACCGTTCCAGAACTGGCCCATGCTCGCTTCGCCGGACGCCAGCAGTTGCTGCGACTGCGCGCCGCCGCCCCACCAGACGATGTCTTTCTTGATGGTGTCGAGTTTCTTGAAGGCGCGATCCAGATCCAGCGGGTAGAGCTTGTCAGCCGCAACGCCGTCGGCCAGTAGCGCCAGTTCGAGCACGCCGGGGCTTGGCCATTTGTACAGGGCGCGCTTGCCCGGGTAGGTCTTGGTGTCGAACAGCGCGCTCCAGTCCTGCGGCTTGTTGGCGCCGAGCTTGCCTTCGTTGTAGCCGAGGACAAAGGAGAAGAAGAATGAACCGACGCCGTGATCGCTGACAAAGCGCGGGTCGATCCTGTCGCGCTGGATCACTTTGAAATCGAGGGGTTCGAGCAGGCCTTCGGCAGCGGCGCGCAGAGCGAAGTCGGCTTCGACATCGACCACGTCCCACTGCACGTTGCCGCTTTCGACCATGGCTTTGAGTTTGCCGTAGTCGGTGGGGCCGTCCTGGACGACGGTGATGCCGCTGGCCTTGCTGAACGGATCGGCCCAGGCCTGTTTCTGCGCATCCTGGGTGCTACCGCCCCAGCTGACAAAATTCACGCTTTCGGCAGCCATTGCAGCCTGGCCGGTAACGCTGAGCAGTCCCGCGAAAAAGATCGCGGTTGCAGCTTTGTTCAACACCATGTTCACGCCCTCATTGTTGTGTTTTTGAGCGGGCCTTGCGTTGTTGCCCGCCTGTCGGGAGCAGTAGCTGGACGCTTTTTCACGTCGTCCGGTCTATGGAATATCATATTATGGTATTCCAAACTTTGTGCAAGCACTTTGCCTTACCGGTTATCTGGCCGGTTGGTTTTTTTGAGCCGTTCGGCCTGAGATATTTTGTGAATGTGAGATCCAGCCCCTCACTCCAGCCCTCTCCCAAGGGGAGAGGGGGAAAGGGAGCCGATCTTCATGCTGTTCAAAACCGAGCCCGATTCGGTAATGGGAAAGGAGTGGATCCGTATGCTGCTCAAAGCTGAGTTCGACTCGGTATCCCAGGTCGATGTATAGCGACCGGTCAACGCGGTCGGCTCCCTCTCCCTTTGGGAGAGGGCTGGGGTGAGGGCGGCGTCATTCAGTGAACGGAATGCTCTCAACCACCTCAAGGTCATACCCGGTCAACCCTGCATACTTCAGCGGTGGGCCAAGGTGGCGCAGCTTGCCAACCCCAAGGTTCTGCAGAATCTGCGCCCCCGTCCCGACCTCGGAATAAATCCGCGACTGCGAGCGGCTGAACTGCCGTGGCGGCTGGGTCAACTGCGGCACGCGCTCCAGCAACGCCTGCGACGATTCATGATTGGCCAGCACGACCACAACTCCATGACCTTCCGCCGCGACCCGTTGCAACGCTGCCCAGAGGGTCCAGTTCGTCGGTCCGCTGTACTCGGCGCCGACCAGATCGCGCAGCGGATCGATCACATGCACGCGCACCAGCGTCGGTTCTTCACGGCGCAGGTCGCCCATGACCATCGCCATGTGCACACCGCCTTCGATGCGATCCTCGAAGGTGATCAAACGGAACGTGCCATGCACCGTCGGCAGCTCACGTTCGCCGATGCGTTCGATGGTGTGCTCGGTGCTCAGGCGATAGTGGATCAGGTCGGCGATGGTGCCGATCTTGATCCCGTGCTTGCGCGCGAACTGCTCCAGATCCGGGCGGCGGGCCATGGTGCCGTCGTCGTTCATCACTTCGACAATCACCGAGGCGGGGGTGAAACCGGCCAGACGCGCCAGATCACAACCGGCCTCGGTATGCCCGGCGCGGGTCAGCACGCCACCTTCCTTGGCGCGCAACGGGAAGATGTGACCGGGCTGCACCAGGTCTTCGGCACGGGCATTCGGCGCGACGGCGGCGGCCACGGTGCAGGCACGATCCGCCGCGGAGATGCCGGTGGTCACGCCGACCGCCGCTTCGATCGACACGGTAAATGCAGTGCTGAACACACTGCCATTGGCGGGTACCATTTGCTCCAGGCCCAGACGCTGGCAATGTTCGTCGGTGAGGGTCAGGCAGATCAGCCCGCGTGCTTCGCGGGCCATGAAGCTGATAGCCTCCGGCGTGCAACGGTCGGCGGCCAGCAGCAGGTCGCCTTCGTTCTCGCGGTCTTCGTCATCGACCAGCAGGACCATTTTGCCGAGTCGATAATCTTCGATGATTTCTTCGATGCTGTTGAAGGCCATGCTGGACTCTCAGGGTTCGTTGGAAATATATTGGTATACCATAATACAAAATCAACAAAGAGGTCACTATGAAGGCGTACTGGATTGCACATGTGGATATAGCCGATGCCGAGCACTACAGCCAATACACCCAGCGCACCCCGCAGGCGATTGCCGCATTCGGCGGCAAGTTTCTCGCCAGAGGCGGGCGCAGCGAAGCGCTGGAAGGCCGGCAGACGCCGCAGCGCACGGTGATCATCGAGTTCGAGAGCTACGAACAGGCCGTGGCGTGCTATCGCTCGGCGGCGTATCAGGAGGCGAAAAGTTACCGCGAAGAATGGGCGAGGGCGGAGATCATCATCGTAGAAGGCATCGCCCCGAACTGAGCCACACCACCAAACTATGTGGGAGCGAGCCTGCTCGCGAATGCGTTCGATCATTCAACATTTGTATCGACTGACACGACGCCTTCGCGAGCAGGCTCGCTCCCACAGGGGTATAGGTGGTGATCAGCGCATGAAATGGATCTTGCCGCTGTCATCATTACCCATGTAAATCCCGTAAATCCCAGCCTGGCGCTCTTCGATATAGCGCTCGAGAATCTGCCGGATCGCCGGGTAATAAATCTGCTCCCACGGAATCTCTTCAGGGGCGAAGAACTTGTAATCCATGGTCTCCGGCCCGTACTGCCCGGTGATCTCCAGGGCGATGGCGCGGAAGATGATGTACACCTCGCTGATCTTCGGCACGCTGAAAATCGAATACGGCGAGACGATTTCCGCGCGCACGCCGCTTTCTTCCCAGACTTCGCGCAGCGCCGCCTGCTCGGTGGTTTCGCCGCTTTCCATGAAACCGGCCGGCAGCGTCCAGGTGCCCGGGCGCGGGGGGATCGCCCGTTGGCACAGGAGGTATTTGCCGTCCTGCTCAATGATGCAGCCGGCAATGATCTTCGGATTGACGTAGTGGATATAGCCGCAGCCGCGGCACATCAGGCGCTCGTGCGTATCGCCCGGCGGCGTCTGCTGACCGAGGTCAGGGCCACCGCATTTCGGGCAAAAGCTCGGGCTGAACATGTCATTGACCTATGCGGGGTTCTTTCAGCGCGATCGGCAGGGTGATCGCCGGAGTGCCTTTGACGGCGACGCCGGTTTCTTCCTGCTTGCGCTTGAGGTAATCGAGAGCCACGGCAGCCGCCGCGCGGACGTGATCAACGCACGCCTGATGCGCCGCCAGCGGATCGCCGCTCTTGATCGCCTCGACCATTTTTTCCATCTCGTGATTGCTTGCGCCGCGCCGGTTTTCCTGGGACACCGAGGTCGCGCGCAGATAGCTGATGCGCGCCTGCAACTGGCGCAATTGGGTGGCGGCGACATGGTTGCCCGAGCCTTCGAGCAGCACGTCGTAGAAGCCCTGCACCGAGTCGATCACCTGTTGCAACTCGCCGTCCTTCAACGCCTTGCGGTTGTCATCGAGGGCTTTTTCCAGGGCTTTGATGTCCTTGGCTTTGGCGCGCAGGGTGAACAGCTGGACGATCAGGCCTTCGAGCACACAACGCAATTCGTAGATATCGACGGCATCGGCGAGGGTGATGATGGCTACGCGCGGGCCTTTGGCGTCGGCGAATTCCACCAGGCCTTCGGACTCAAGGTGACGCAAGGCTTCGCGCACCGAAGTGCGGCTGACACCGAGGCGATCACAGAGGTCGCGTTCGACCAGGCGATCGCCTGGCATGAGCTGGAAATTCATGATCGCGCTACGCAGTTTGTCCAGCACGATTTCGCGCAGGGTAACGGGGTTGCGATTGACCTTGAAGCTGTCGTCGAGTGGCTGGCGTTTCATGGGGTCCGCTCTTGAGCTTGGCTGTCCATGCCAGACGGGCATCAAAACAGCCGAGGGTTAACTGGAGGCCTCGGCGTCGGCTTCGGCAAAGGCTTCACGGGCCAGCCGGAAACTGTCCACGGCCGCCGGAACGCCGCAATAAATGCCGACCTGAAGCAGAATTTCGCGTATTTGCTCACGACTCAGGCCGTTACGCAAGGCGCCACGCACATGCAGCTTGAGTTCATGCGGGCGGTTGAGCGCCGAGATCATCGCCAGGTTGATCATGCTGCGCTCCTTGAGCGACAGACCCTCACGCCCCCAGACATGGCCCCAGCAGTATTCAGTGACCATTTCCTGCAGCGGACGGGTGAAGTCGTCGGCGTTCTCGATCGAGCGCTGAACATAGGCTTCGCCCAATACCTGGGTGCGGATTTTCAGGCCTTTTTCATACTTATCGTTACTCATCATTCCTCCAATCCACAGGTGTTTCCTGTGGGAGCGAGCCTGCTCGCGAAGGCGTCGTGTCAGTCGATGCAAATGTTGAATGATCGACCGCTTTCGCGAGCAGGCTCGCTCCCACATTGGCAATCGTGTCTGGCTGTCAGGCCAGAGTCGGCAACGCACCGAGCTTGCCTTTGTGATAAATCATCGGCGTCACCGGTTGCTCGGGCAGGATCAGGTTCTTCACTGCGCCGACAATGATCGCGTGATCACCACCATCGTACTCACGCCACAACTCGCACTCGATGATCGCCGTCGCCTTGGCCAGAATCGGGTTACCGAGTTCGCTCAAATGCCACTCGATGCCCTTGGCCTTTTCCTTGCCCTTGCCGGCGAACGCGTAGGCTTCGGCGGTCTGCTCGGCGGAGAGCAAATGGATGGCGAATTTCTTGCTATCGCGCAGTACCGGGTAGGTGTCGGAGGCGTAGTTAGGGCAGAACAGCACCAGCGCCGGATCGATCGACAGCGCGCTGAACGCGCTGGCGGTGATACCGACGATGCCGCCGTCCGGGTCGAGGGTGGTGACCACCGTGACGCCGGACGGGAACGAGCTCATGACGTCTTTGTAAATGCCGGGTTCGATCATTTCGCAGGACTCCTAGCGCATCACAAACGGATCAGGCATTGGCGCCTGGGAGAGGTTGATCCACACCGTTTTCAGTTCGGTGTAGGCCAGCACCGAGTCGATGCCGCTTTCGCGTCCATAGCCACTGTTCTTGAAGCCGCCGATCGGCGCCATCGCCGACACTGCGCGGTAAGTGTTGACCCAGATAATCCCCGAGCGCACATCGCGGGCCAGACGATGGGCGCGGCCGAGGTCGCGGGTCCAGATGCCGGCAGCGAGGCCGAACTGCGAGTCGTTGGCGATCGCCAGCGCTTCGGCTTCATCTTTGAAACGAATCACCGAGGCGACCGGGCCGAAGACTTCTTCCTGCATGATCTTCATCGAATTGCGGTCGCACTCGAACAGCGTCGGCTCGTAGAACCAGCCTTCACCGAGATCCGCCGGACGCTTGCCACCGGTGCGCAAACGCGCGCCTTCGGCGATCGCATCGGCGACCAGACCTTCGACCACCGCCAGTTGCTGCGCGGTGGCCATCGGCCCCATTTCACTGTTGTCTTCCTGTGGGTTGCCGATGCGGATGCGCTGGGCGCGCTCGACCAGACGATTGACGAATTCGTCGTAGATTTCGTCCTGCACCAGCAAGCGCGAACCAGACACGCAACTCTGCCCGGACGCTGCGTAGATCCCGGCAATCGCGCCGTTGATCGCGCTGTCCAGGTCGGCGTCGGCGAAGATGATATTCGGCGACTTGCCGCCCAGTTCCAGCGACAGCTTGGCGAAATTCTCGGCGCTGCTGCGCACCACATGCCGTGCCGTCGCCGCGCCGCCGGTGAAGGCGATCTTGCGGATCAGCGGATGGCGGGTGAGGGCGGCGCCAGTGCTCGGGCCGTAACCGGTGACGACGTTGACCACGCCCGGCGGAATCCCGGCTTCGAGGGCCAGGCGCGCCAGCTCGAGAATGGTCGCCGAGGCGTGCTCGGACGGCTTGATCACAATCGTGTTGCCGGCGGCGAGGGCCGGGGCCAGTTTGATCGCGGTCAGGTACAGCGGGCTGTTCCATGGAATGATCGCGGCGACCACACCCATGGCTTCGTGCACGGTGTAGGCAAACAGGTCGGGCTTGTCCAACGGCAGGGTGCCGCCTTCAAGCTTGTCGGCGAGGCCTGCGGTGTAGTGGAAGAACTCCGGCAGGTAGCTGACCTGGCCACGGGTTTCGCGGATCAGCTTGCCGTTGTCGCGGCTTTCAAGCTGCGCCAGGTGTTCCTTGTTTTCTGCGATCAGATCGCCGAGGCGGCGCAACAATTTGCCCCGCGCAGTGGCGGTCAGACCGCGCCACGCCGGGCTGTCAAAAGCAGTTTGCGCTGCTTGCACGGCGCGTTCGACGTCCGCTTCATCGGCGTCGGGCAGTTCCGCCCAGGCCTGCGCGGAGGCCGGGTTGAGGCTTTCGAAGGTCTTGCCGGAGAGGGCGTCGACCCAGTCTCCGCCGATGCACATCTGGAAGCGTGCGAGTGTCATGCAACGATCCCCTTTATATGGTTTTGTCGGGCGTGTGCGAATTGGAGAAATTCCAGCAGCGTCTGGTTGACCAGACGCGGCGACTCTACCGGCATCATATGCCGTTGCTCGGGCAGCACGGCAACCTTCGCGCCGGGGATGCGCCGGGCCAGTTGCTCGGCCATTTCCGGCGTCGAGCCAGGGTCGAGCTCGCCAGTGGCGATCAGTGTCGGCGCCTGAATGCTGCTCAGGTCGTCGGCGCGATACATGTCCTGGGTGGCAAACAATTCATAAGTGGTCAGGTAACCCTGCGGATCGTTGTTGGCCAGGGTCTGGCGCAACGCGGCGATCTGCGCCGGGTTGGCCGCCTGATATTCACGGCTGAACCAGCGTGACAGGGCGGCTTCGGCGTTGGCGTCCGGGCCATGTTCGGCAGCCTGCGCAGTGCGGGCAATGACACCGGCACGCTGTTCTTCGCTGCGGTTGAAGACGCTGTTCAGCACCACCAGGCTTTGCAGGCGCTCCGGGTAATGCAGGGCGAAGGCCCGCGCGACCAGACCGCCCATGGAGAAACCGATCACCGCTGCCTGGGGCAGATTCAGGTGATCGAGCAGCTCGAGCAACTGATCGGCGTAACCGAGCAGGTCGGTGCCGCTGGCCGGGCGCGGGCTGGCGCCGTGGCCGAGCATGTCGTAGGCGATCACCTGGTACTGGCTGGCGAGGCCGACAATCTGCCCGCCCCACATTTCTTTGTTCAGGCCCACGCCGTGGATCAAGACCACGGGCTGGCCTTGGCCGGTCGCCAGGTAACTGGTGCCAGCCGGGGTGAGTTCAGCGGTGAGCCGAATCATGGAGCGCTCCTGCAATGCCTTTCTTGTTGTGATTACTGGGCTTTTTCGGCGGCCAGTTCTTCCAGATCGATGTAGCGGTTGCCGATACGCGGGTGCAGGCGGCCACCGTCGGCGCAACCCAGCACGACGACGATTTCGTCGGCTCGTGGCGCGTCTTCGATCTGCATTTCCAGAGTGATGTAGTGCGAACGCAGGCCTTCGTCGTCCTTGTGCATCATCGGGATCTGAATCGACGTGCCCGGACCGCCGCGCTTGTTGGTGAAGCTCAGGTAGCTCTTGGCTTTCACCGCTTCGCGATAGTGGTTGCCGAAGCGCAGGGTGTGGATCACCGCCGACGCGTGTTCGATCTCGCCGTCAGCGCCGACCACCGCCGCTTTGCCGTAAGCCTCGATCTTCTCGGCGCCACCAATGATGCCCACCAGGCGCTCGACCATCATGGCGCCGAGGTCGGAGCAGTTGGCGCGGATCTGCGGCTTGAGGTCTTCGACAAAACCATTGCCCACCCACGGGTTCTTCATCACCACGGCGAGGCCGACCATGGTCACCGGCTTGTCAGTAGCCTTGCCGCCTTCAATGAAGGTTTCTTCGACATAGCTGACGATCTTGCGAATTTCGAAACTCATGAGCTGCTCCGTTGGGGGATTGAGAGTGTCTGTGCGTCTGATGGTATACCATAATACCGATCCTGCAAGTCCCCTCCGCAACAATTGCGTCATCCATCCTACGAATGGCTGCGCATTCACCCTTTGTCGCAAAACCAACCATCACTACAAACCCTGTGGGAGCGAGCAGGCTCGCTCCCACAGGGAAAATGATGGGTTACAGAGAGCCGCTTTCGGTTAACAAAAGATAACGCGGCGCCGATTGTCAGACATTTGCAAAGCCCGATAGGATGAGCCAGCTTCCGAAGGGGCTCTGGATTGCGGGTTTCAGGACTATGCTTCTGATCTGCCACTAGCCGAGCACCCTTGCGGCGCCCTTGAAGGCCCGATGGCCCAACAATAATAAATAGGGGAAGGTCTATGAGTCGTTGCCGCCCGCCGGCGTTACGCAACACCGCGTTGCTGGCCACAGCACTCTCGCTGCTGGGCTTTGCCACGTTATCGGCACCTGTGATTGCCGCCGAGGCCCCGGCTGACGTGGTCTATGCCACCGAATCGGCCAAGGCCGCAAAAAGCCTGATTCTTGATGTCGTCCATGCCGGCGCGCGTCTTGTCGCGGTCGGCGATCGCGGACACATCGTCTATTCCGATGACCAGGGCAAAACCTGGACCCAGGCCAAGGTGCCAACCCGGCAACTGCTCACCGCCGTGTATTTCGTCGATGACAAAAACGGCTGGGCCGTGGGCCACGACGCACAGATTCTCGCCAGTGCAGACGGCGGTCTGACCTGGACCAAACAATTCGAAGACCTCGCACGCGAATCGCCGCTGCTCGACGTCTGGTTCAAGGACGCCAGCAGCGGCTTTGCCGTGGGCGCCTATGGCACGCTGCTGGAAACCACCGACGGCGGCAAACACTGGGAAGACGTCAGCGACCGCCTCGACAACGAAGACCAGTTCCACCTCAACGCCATCGCCGCCGTGAAAGACGCCGGGCTGTTCATCGTCGGCGAGTCCGGCAGCATGTTCCGCTCCGCCGATGACGGCCAGACCTGGGAAAAGCTTGAAGGCCCGTACGAAGGTTCGCTGTTCGGCGTGATCGGCACAGCGCAACCGCAGACCCTCCTGGCTTACGGCTTGCGCGGCAACCTCTATCGCTCCACTGATTTCGGCAGCAACTGGGAGCAGGTAGAACTCAAAGCCGCTCGCGGTGCGCTGGAGTTCGGTCTGTCTGGCGGCACGCTGCTCGAAGACGGCTCGATCGTCATCGTCGGCAACGGCGGTTCGGTGATCAGCAGCAGCGACAACGGCGAAACCTTCAGCGTGTTCAACCGCCCGGATCGCATTTCGCTGTCGTCGGTCACCGCCGCTGGCAACGGCAACCTGATTCTGACCGGGCAGGGTGGTTTGCACATCACCCAGCCAAACGGTGCCGAGACCAATAACAAGAAGGCGGGGCTATGACTTCCTTGATCACTCCTCAGCAGGAAAAGGCGACGGTTCTCGAGCGCCTGATCTTCAACAACCGTCCGGCCGTGATCCTGATCTGCCTGGTGGTGAGCATTTTCCTGTTCTGGCAGGCCACGCTGATCCGGCCGTCGACCAGTTTTGAAAAAATGATCCCGCTGCAGCATCCCTTCATCGAAAAGATGATGGAACACCGCAACGATCTGGCGAACCTGGGCAACACCGTACGTATTTCGGTGGAAGCCACCGACGGCGACATCTTCTCCAAGGAGTACATGGAGACCCTGCGCCAGATCAACGACGAAGTGTTCTACATTTCCGGCGTCGATCGTTCCGGCCTCAAATCGCTGTGGAGCCCGAGCGTACGCTGGACCGAAGTGACCGAAGAAGGTTTCGCCGGCGGTGAAGTGATTCCGCAGAGCTACAACGGCTCCCAGGACAGCCTCGATCTGCTGCGCAACAACGTGCTCAAGTCCGGCCAGGTCGGGCGTCTGGTGGCCAACGATTTCAAGTCGAGCATCGTCGACATCCCGTTGCTGGAGGCCTACCCGGACCCGCAGGACCAGGGCAAGTTGCTGGCGCTGGACTATCGCCAGTTCTCCCATGAGCTCGAAGACAAGATCCGCAACAAGTTCGAAGCGCAGAACCCCAACATCAAGATCCACATCGTCGGTTTCGCCAAGAAGGTCGGTGACCTGATCGACGGTCTGGTGATGGTGGTGCTGTTCTTCGGTGTCGCCTTCGTCATCACCCTGATCCTGCTGCTGTGGTTCACCAACTGCCTCCGCAGCACCATCGCTGTGTTGAGTACGACGCTGGTGGCGGTGGTCTGGCAGCTCGGGTTGATGCACTTCTTCGGCTTCGGCCTCGACCCGTATTCGATGCTGGTGCCGTTCCTGATTTTCGCCATCGGCATTTCTCACGGCGTGCAGAAAATCAACGGTATCGCCCTGCAATCCAGCGAGGCCGATAACGCCCTGACCGCTGCGCGGCGCACCTTCCGCCAGTTGTTCCTGCCGGGGATGATCGCGATTCTGGCCGATGCGGTGGGCTTCATCACTCTGCTGATCATCGACATCGGCGTGATCCGTGAACTGGCGATCGGCGCGTCGATCGGCGTGGCGGTGATCGTGTTCACCAACCTGATCCTGCTGCCGGTGGCGATTTCCTATGTCGGCATCAGCAAGCGCGCGATTGCCAAGAGCAAGAAGGACGCCAACCGCGAGCACCCGTTCTGGCGTCTGCTGTCGAACTTCGCCAGCCCGAAAGTCGCGCCGATTTCGGTAGCGCTGGCGCTGATCGCCTTCGGTGGCGGCCTCTGGTACAGCCAGAACCTGAAGATCGGCGACCTCGACCAGGGCGCGCCGGAACTGCGTCCGGACTCGCGCTACAACAAGGACAACAACTTCATCATCAGCAACTACTCGACCAGCTCCGACGTGCTGGTGGTGATGGTCAAGACCAAGGCTGAAGGCTGCTCGCGCTACGAAGCCATGGCGCCGATCGATCAGCTGATGTGGAAGATGCAGAACACCGAGGGCGTGCAGTCGGCGATCTCGCTGGTGACCGTGTCCAAGCAGATGATCAAGGGCATGAACGAGGGCAACCTGAAATGGGAAACCCTGTCGCGCAACCCGGACGTACTGAATAACTCGATCGCCCGCGCCGATGGCCTGTACAACAACAGCTGCTCGCTGGCACCGGTACTGGTGTTCCTCAACGACCACAAGGCCGAAACCCTCGACCGTGCGGTGCAAGCGGTGCAGGAGTTTGCCAAGGAAAACAACAAGGACGGTCTGGAATTCATCCTTGCTGCCGGTAACGCCGGGATCGAAGCGGCCACCAACGAAGTCATCAAACAGGCTGAGCTGACCATTCTGATTCTGGTGTACATCTGCGTGGCAGTGATGTGCATGATCACCTTCCGCTCATGGGCGGCAACCCTGTGCATCGTCTTGCCGCTGGTGCTGACCTCGGTACTCGGCAACGCGCTGATGGCGTTCATGGGCATCGGCGTGAAAGTCGCGACGCTGCCGGTGGTGGCGTTGGGCGTGGGGATTGGCGTGGACTACGGCATCTACATCTACAGCCGCCTGGAAAGTTTCCTGCGTGCCGGGCTGCCGTTGCAGGAAGCCTATTACCAGACGCTCAAGTCGACCGGTAAAGCGGTGCTGTTCACCGGCCTGTGCCTGGCGATCGGCGTGTGCACCTGGATCTTCTCGGCGATCAAGTTCCAGGCCGACATGGGCCTGATGCTGACCTTCATGCTGCTGTGGAACATGTTCGGCGCGCTGTGGCTGCTGCCGGCGCTGGCCAAGTTCCTGATCAAGCCTGAGAAGCTGGCGGGGCAGAAGGGCAATTCGCTGTTTGCCCACTGATCTGACAGGCTGAAACGACAAAGCCGCAACCTTGAGGGGTTGCGGCTTTTTTTGTGAATCAAGATCAAGAGCCCCTCACCCTAGCCCTCTCCCGGAGGGAGAGGGGACTGACCAAGGGGTGCGGCTAGATATATCGACCTGAAATACCGAGTCGGTTATGGATTCACAGCAGAACGTTCAAGTCGGCGTAAATCTCAAATATTCCCCAATCGGTCCCCTCTACCTCTGGGAGAGGGCTAGGGTGAGGGCAAGCGGTCTCAAGCCCTAAGAAAGCTCAGCGCCAAGCACCACACTCAACGCACTGCGCGCATCATCCAGCTGCACCAGCGTCGCATGCCGGGCGCCCAGGGCATCACGATTCTCGATCGCCGTCAGAATCGCCTTGTGTCGCGGCAACGCCAGTTCATGCAGATTCGGCCGTTGATTGGAATGCTTCAACGCCTCGGCAATCGCTACCGCCAACATGTTGCACAGGTTCGCCAGCAGGTCGTTGTGCGTCGCATCGGCGATGCGGCTGTGGAAGTCCAGGTCCGGCTGCAACAGCGCTTCCGGGGTCGGCGCGGCTTCCATGCGTTGGTAGGCTTCGTTGATCGCGGCGATGTCGGCATCGGTTGCATGCTGAGCGGCGAGGGCGGCCGCTGCCGGCTCGATGATGCTGCGCACGCTGGTCAGCACGTTGAAGAATTCATTCTGCGGGCTGCTTTGCATCAGCCAGTGCAGCACGTCCGGGTCGAGCATGTGCCATTCGCGGCGAGCCTTGACCACGGTGCCGACGCGCGGTTTGGAATACACCAGACCCTTGGCCACCAGCACCCGCGTGGCTTCGCGCAATACCGGGCGACTGACCGCGTACTCCTCGCAAAGCAGGGCTTCGGCGGGCAGTTTGTCGTCGGGCAAAAAGCGTCCGGAGACGATCTGCATGCCCAGTTCCTGGACGATGCGCGAGTGCATGCTTTTACGGTCGGAAGGTTTGCGGTAATCCATGGGGAGTGGCGCGATCCTGAGCGATGGAGATGCCGCGCATCATAGCAGGCACGGCACAGATTTGAGGCGATACGCAAAAGCAACTGTGGGAGCGAGCCTGCTCGCGAAGGCGGCATATCAGTCAAATAGATGTCGACTGACACTCCCTCTTCGCGAGCAGGCTCGCTCCCACAGGGGAATTGCGCTGTTAGTGAGAGTGACGCGGAACCTCGGCACCTCGGCAACCAACCAGGAAGTCAAAGTCGCAACCCTGATCCGCCTGCAGGACGTGATCGATGTACAGCTGACGATAACCGCCCACCAACAACTGTTGCGGCGCTTGCAGATCGGCCATGCGCGCGGCCAGTTCAGCATCGGGAATGTCCAGATGCAGACGGCCGCTGGCGCAATCGAGTTCGATCCAGTCGCCTTCCTGCACCGCCGCCAAAGGCCCGCCCGCTGCCGCTTCCGGGGCAACGTGCAAAACCACCGTGCCGTAAGCGGTGCCGCTCATGCGTGCATCGGAAATGCGCACCATGTCCGTCACGCCTTGCGCCAACAGCTTGGCCGGCAAGCCCATGTTGCCGACTTCAGCCATGCCCGGATAACCCTTCGGCCCGCAGTTCTTCATCACCAGAATCGAATCCTTATCGACGTCCAGCTCCGGATCGTTGATTCGCGCCTTGTACATGTCGAAGTTCTCGAACACCACCGCGCGACCGCGATGCTGCATCAGTTCAGCGCTAGCGGCGGACGGCTTGAGCACCGCGCCCAGCGGCGCCAGATTGCCGCGCAACACGCAGATGCCACCGTCAGCGCGAATCGGATTGTCGAGGGTGCGGATCACTTGGTCTTCGCCGTAGATCGGCGCGTCCTTGGTGTTCTCGCCGATGGACTTGCCGTTGACGGTCAGTGCGTTCGGGTTGGGGATCAGATTGGCTTCGCCGAGGCGACGCAGCACCGCTGGCAAACCACCGGCGTAGTAGAACTCTTCCATCAGGAAACGCCCGGACGGTTGCAGGTCGACGATGGTCGGCATGCCGCGACCGATGCGGGTCCAGTCGTCCAGATCGAGCTCGACGCCGATGCGCCCGGCAATGGCTTTCAAGTGGATCACGGCATTGGTCGAACCACCAATGGCGGCGTTGACGCGAATGGCGTTTTCAAAGGCTTCCTTGGTGAGGATCTTCGACAGTTTCAGGTCTTCACGCACCATCTCCACCGCACGCATGCCGGACATGTGCGCCAGCACATAACGGCGCGCATCTACGGCCGGAATCGCGGCGTTGTGCGGCAGCGAAGTGCCCAGTGCTTCAGCCATGCAGGCCATGGTCGACGCGGTGCCCATGGTGTTGCAGGTGCCCGCCGAACGCGACATGCCGCCCTCGGCTGCGAGGAAGTCATCGATGGTGATGGTGCCGGCCTTGACCTGTTCGCTGAGCTGCCAGACCACGGTGCCGGAACCGATGTCCTTGCCTTTGTGCTTGCCGTTGAGCATCGGCCCGCCGGTGACGACGATGGCCGGCACGTCGCAACTGGCCGCGCCCATCAACAGTGCTGGAGTGGTTTTGTCGCAACCGGTGAGCAGCACGACGCCGTCGATCGGGTTGCCGCGAATCGCTTCTTCAACGTCCATGCTCGCCAGGTTGCGGGTGAGCATGGCGGTCGGGCGCAGGTTCGATTCGCCGTTGGAGAACACCGGAAACTCCACCGGAAAACCACCGGCCTCGATCACCCCGCGTTTGACGTGCTCCGCGATCTGGCGGAAGTGCGCGTTGCACGGGGTCAGTTCCGACCAGGTGTTGCAGATGCCGATGATCGGCTTGCCGTGGAACTGATGGTCGGCGATGCCCTGATTCTTCATCCAGCTGCGGTACATGAAGCCGTTCTTGTCGGCTGTGCCAAACCATTGGGCGGAGCGCAGGGTGGGTTTCTTATCAGACATGATCGATTCTCTTATTGTAAGACTATTGTTTGCGAGCTGACGCTTAATCTAAGCTCAAAATCCGCGCTTTGGAAGTGTTGTTGGGTAATTAGTATTACTATATAGTCGTTTTCGACGGAGGGATGGCCCTGGCTGTTTTGGCGAGAGGCGTCCCCCGAGGTTCTATAAAAACAACAATCGGAGACCGATCTCATGAGCCAGGAATTGCGGCTTGTCCGGCGCATCACACTGAAACTGATTCCCTTCCTGATCCTGCTGTACCTGATCGCCTATGTGGATCGCTCCGCCGTCGGCTTCGCCAAGCTGCACATGGGCGCCGACATCGGCATCGGCGATGCCGCCTACGGCTTGGGTGCCGGGCTGTTTTTCATCGGCTATTTTCTCCTTGAGATTCCCAGCAACCTGATGCTCGAACGCTTCGGCGCGCGGCGCTGGTTCGCGCGGATCATGATCACCTGGGGCGCGATCACCATCGGCATGGCCTTTGTGCAAGGGCCGCACAGCTTCTATGTGATGCGTTTTCTGCTCGGCGCGGCCGAGGCGGGGTTCTTTCCCGGTGTGCTGTACTACATCACCCAATGGTTCCCGGTGCGCCATCGCGGCAAGATCCTTGGCCTGTTCATCCTCTCGCAACCGATCGCGATGATGATCACCGGTCCCGTGTCCGGTGGTTTGCTGGGCATGGACGGCATCCTCGGCCTGCACGGCTGGCAGTGGCTGTTCATCGTCATCGGCACCCCGGCGATCCTGCTGACCTGGCCGGTGCTGCGCTGGCTGCCGGACAGCCCGCAGCAAGTGAAGTGGATGGATCAGGCGGAAAAAGACTGGCTGACCGGCGAACTGAAAAAGGACTTGCAGGAATACGGCCAGACCCGTCACGGCAATCCGCTGCATGCGCTGAAAGACAAACGTGTGTTGTTGCTGGCGCTGTTCTATCTGCCGGTGACCCTGAGCATTTATGGTCTGGGCCTGTGGCTGCCGACGTTGATCAAACAGTTCGGCGGCAGCGATCTGGTCACCGGTTTCGTCTCTTCGGTGCCATACATTTTCGGGATCATCGGCCTGCTGATCATTCCGCGCAGTTCCGACCGCTTGAACGATCGCTACGGCCACTTGGCGGTGCTCTATGTGCTCGGTGCGCTGGGCCTGTTCCTCAGTGCCTGGCTGTCGCTACCGGTGGCGCAACTGGCGGCGCTGTGTCTGGTGGCGTTCGCGCTGTTCTCATGCACCGCAGTGTTCTGGACCTTGCCGGGGCGTTTCTTTGCTGGCGCGAGTGCGGCGGCGGGGATTGCCTTGATCAACTCGGTGGGCAATCTGGGCGGGTATATCGGGCCGTTCGTGATCGGCGCGTTGAAGGAATACACCGGCAATCTGGCTTCGGGGTTGTACTTCCTCTCGGGCGTGATGGTGTTCGGGCTGATTCTGACCGGCGTCGTTTACCGCGTGCTGGAACGCAAGCATGTGCTGCCCGTCGACCAGTTCGCCGCCAGCGCCCGTGGCGCGACCCGAACTTGACTGACCAACACTGGCCCCTGTGGGAGCGAGCCTGCTCGCGAAGAGGCCATCACATTCAACACTGTTGGTGACTGATACACCGCTTTCGCGAGCAGGCTCGCTCCCACAGGGGATAGCGGCGTTTTTGATGGAACAGGAGAAAATCATGCATCTGGTTCAATTCGAATTACCCAACGGCGAGCGCCGGGTCGGCGTGGTCGACAACGGTCAGGTCCGCGAAGTCGAGGACGCCCGCAGTGTCCGTGATCTGGCCCTGGCGGCAATCGAGGCCGGTAGCTCCCTTGAGCAGCAAGTGCAAAGCCTCGGCCTCGGTGCCAGCCACGACTACGCGCAGTTGCTCAAAGACCTGCGCATCCTGCCGCCACTGGATCACCCGGACCCGGCACACATGCTGGTCAGCGGTACTGGTCTGACCCATCTGGGCAGTGCTTCGGCGCGGGACAAGATGCACCAGCAGGCCGGCGATGAAGCGGCGATGACCGACACCATGCGCATTTTCAAATGGGGCGTGGAGGGTGGCAAACCGGCGGCGGGGCAGGCCGGTGTGCAACCGGAGTGGTTCTACAAGGGCGACGGCAGCATTGTCGTGCGTCCGGGGCAGGCGTTCCCGCTGCCGCCGTTCGCCGAAGACGCCGGTGAAGAGCCAGAGATGGCCGGCCTGTATGTCATCGGCAACGATGGCAAGCCGTATCGCCTCGGTTTCGCCGTCGGTAACGAGTTCTCCGATCACGTCATGGAACGCAAGAATTACCTGTACCTGGCGCACTCGAAATTGCGCAGTTGCAGTTATGGCCCGGAACTTCGTACCGGTGAATTGCCTCAACACCTTGCCGGCACCAGCCGAATCCTGCGTGACGGCGAAGTGCTCTGGCAGAACGAGTTCCTCAGTGGCGAGGCCAACATGTGCCACAGCCTGGCGAACCTCGAGTACCACCACTTCAAATACAGTCAGTTCCTGCGCCCGGGCGACGTGCACATTCACTTTTTCGGCACTGCGACCCTGTCGTTTGCCGACGGCATCCGCACCCAGCCGGGCGACACGTTCGAGATCAGCCAGGCCGACTTCGGCGCTGCGCTGGTCAACGGTATCGCACCGGTCAAAGCGGCTTTTGAACCGGACAGCATCGGCACCCTTTAAGGAGATCCCATGACTCAGATTCTCGGTCACAACTACATCGGCGGTCAGCGCAGCGCCGCCGGTAGCGTCAAACTGCACTCGGTCGACGCCAGCACTGGCGATGCCCTGCCGCATGATTTCATCCAGGCCACGGCCGAAGAGGTCGATGCCGCCGCCAAGGCTGCCGCTGCGGCTTACCCGACCTATCGCAGCCTCAGCGCCGAACGTCGCGCGCAGTTCCTCGACGCGGTCGCGGATGAGCTGGATGCGCTTGGCGACGATTTCGTCGCCGTGGTCTGCCGCGAAACCGCGCTGCCGGCCGGACGCATTCAGGGCGAGCGTGGTCGCACCAGCGGGCAGATGCGTCTGTTCGCCAAAGTCCTGCGTCGTGGTGATTTCTACGGCGCACGGATCGATCTGGCATTGCCGGATCGTCAGCCGCTGCCACGTCCGGATCTGCGTCAGTACCGCATCGGCCTCGGCCCGGTCGCGGTGTTTGGTGCGAGCAACTTCCCGCTGGCATTCTCCACTGCCGGTGGCGATACCGCAGCAGCACTGGCCGCCGGTTGCCCGGTGGTATTCAAGGCCCACAGCGGCCACATGGCCACCGCTGAACTGGTCGCCGACGCGATCATTCGTGCCGCAGAAAAAACCGGTATGCCCGCTGGCGTGTTCAACATGATTTACGGTGGCGGCGTCGGCGAATGGCTGGTCAAGCATCCGGCAATTCAGGCAGTAGGTTTCACTGGCTCGCTGAAGGGCGGTCGCGCTTTGTGCGACATGGCCGCTGCACGTCCGCAACCGATCCCGGTGTTCGCCGAGATGTCGAGCATCAACCCGGTGATCGTCTTGCCGCAGGCCCTGGCCACGCGTGCGGAAACCGTCGCGCGCGACCTCACCGCTTCGGTAGTGCAGGGTTGCGGTCAGTTCTGCACCAACCCGGGTCTGGTCATCGGTATTCGCTCACCGCAGTTCAGCGCGTTTGTAGAGCAAGTCGCCGCTGCGATCGGTGATCAACCGGCGCAAACCATGCTCAACGCCGGCACCCTCGGCAGCTATGGCAAAGGTCTGGAAAAGCTCCTGGCGCACAGCGGCATTGAGCATCTGGCCGGCAATCCGCAGCAGGGCAATCAGGCGCAGCCGCAGTTGTTCAAGGCCGATGTCAGCCTGTTGATCAGCGGCGACGAAGTGCTACAGGAAGAAGTGTTCGGTCCGACCACAGTAATCGTCGAAGTGGCCGATCAGGCACAACTGAGCGCAGCGCTGCACGGCCTGCACGGTCAACTGACCGCGACGATCATTGGTGAGCCGTCTGACTTCGAGCAATTCGCCGAACTGACGCCGCTGCTGGAACAGAAAGTCGGGCGCATCCTGCTCAATGGTTATCCGACTGGTGTCGAAGTGTGCGATTCGATGGTGCATGGCGGCCCGTACCCGGCGACGTCCGATGCGCGCGGCACGTCAGTGGGCACGCTGGCGATCGATCGCTTCCTGCGCCCGGTGTGCTTCCAGAACTACCCGGACAGCTTGCTGCCCGAACCACTGAAAAACGCCAACCCGCTGCGGATTCAGCGCCTGGTGGATGGCAAGCCATCGCGAGAGGCGATCTAAAGCCAAGCCGATGTCCCCTGTGGGAGCGAGCCTGCTCGCGAATGCATTCTTTCAGTCAGCCTTTCATGGCCTGACACACCGCATTCGCGAGCAGGCTCGCTCCCACAAGTGTTCCCATAAGGCCTCTGGATCACATTGGGCTATCATTGGCCCTTTCCCCCCCTAGAAAGACTGTTTGCCATGACTGCCCAAACCCTTCTCAACGCCCTCGAACACTGCGATATGGTCGAAATCGATGGCCTGCACGCCTTCGAATTCGCCCTCGACGAGGACGATAACCTGCACATCGAATGCATTGATGGCCGTGCAGCCAAGCACTGGGAATTCACCCCGGCGCAGGTCGCGCAAGCGACGTTCGATGAGACGCTGCAGAGCTGGCTGATCGTCGGTTACGCCAGCGACACCAAGACCACGGGCGAGCATCGTCTGGTGTGCCTCGGCGACGTAGTCAGCAGCAGCGACGATGAGGATGACAATAATGAAGATGCGTAATTTCTGGCCTTTGCTGATGGCCGGCAGCGTCGGCGCGATGGGGCTTTCCAGCGCCAGCGCCGACACCTTGCAGTTGCTGGTCGGCTCGTACACCGCCGGTTCCAGCCAGGGCATCTACCGCATGCAGTTCGACAGTGCCACCGGCCAGATCGACGCCAAGCCGCTGCAAGTGGTCAAGACCGAAAACCCGTCCTGGCTGACCCTCTCGAAAGACCAGAAGCGCTTGTTCGTGGTCAACGAAAACGGCCCGGGCCAGACTGACCCGGTCGGCCGCGTCAGCAGCTTCGCCATCGACCCGAAGACCCACGCGCTGAGCCTGATCAATCAGGTGCAGAGCCTGGGCAACGAGCCGACCCATTCCAGCCTCAGCGCTGATGCCAGACACCTGTTTGTCAGCAACTACTCGGTGATGGAAGACCCGGGCGGCACCCTGGCGGTATTGCCGGTCGATGCCGACGGCCAGCTGAAACCGGTGGTGCAGATGAGCGGCCACCCGGCCAGTCGGGTCAACCCTGAGCGCCAGGCCTCGAATCACGTGCACTCGACGGTGTCTTCGCCGGACGGTCGCTATGTGTTCTCCAATGATTTGGGCGCGGACAAGGTTTTCATCTATCAGTACGACCCGAAGGCCAACCCGCACCTGCCGCTAACCCCGGCGAAAACCGCCTCGGTAGCCTTGCCGGCCGGCAGTGGCCCGCGTCATCTGCTGTTCAGCGCTGACGGCAAACACGCCTGGCTGACCATGGAGATGAGTGCACAGGTCGCGGTGTTCGACTACAAGGACGGCGTACTGACCCAGACGCAGTTGGTCGATCTCGCGGCGGGCCAGCCAACCTCGGACAAGGCCGGCGCGGCGCTGCATGCTTCGGCTGACGGCAAGTTTCTCTACGTGAGCAATCGCGGCACGGCCAATCAGCTTGTAGTGTTCGGCATTGATCCTGCGACCGGTCAGCTCAAAGAGCTGCAAAAGCGCTCGGTCGAGGGTGATCACCCGCGCGAGTTTGCTCTCGATCCGAGCGGTAAATTCGTCTTGATCGCCAACCAGAAGAGCAACCAGATTGTCGTCGTCGAACGCGATGCCAAGACCGGTCTGCTCGGCAAAACCGTGCAAAAACTGCCGATGGACGCGCCAAGCGATCTGAAGTTTGTAGTGCGACAATAAGCCACAGGCCCCGTTCTGCGGGGCCTGCATCGTTGTATTAATTGCACTGATATCGGCTAATGCTACAAAAGATTTCAAGCGAGCAACCCTCGAGCGTTACGTTTGTTTCACAGCCCGACCGGGCAAACCAAGCAAACGAACACGAGGGTTACCGCCATGAATTTCAATCTCTTCTCCGTCATCGCCGCTTCCGCCATTTCTGCCACCGTGGTATTGCCAGCCGGTGCCAACGTCGAAATCGCCAGCAAAAAATCCCACACCCAGAGCTACACCCAGAAATACCTGCAACAAAGCGCCAACTTCTACGCCGCGCTGGATCACAAAACCCAAGCCTGAAATTCCCGTCTCCTTGTAGGAGCTGCCGAAGGCTGCGATCTTGATCGTTCCCATGCTCTGCGTGGGAACGATCAAACAAGAGATCGCAGCCTTCGGCAGCTCCTACGCGCGCGCGTAACCTGATCGTTCCCCCGCTCTGCGTGGGAACGCAGCCCGGGACGCTCTGCGTCCCATTGGAACGCGGAGCGTCCCTTGAGGCATTCCCACGCGGAGCGTGGGAACGATCAATCACAAGATCGCAGCCTTCGGCAGCTCCTACGCGCGTACGCGTTCTCCACTCATAGGTTTTCTCTCGCCGGCAAATAGAGCCGCTAAATAATCAACGAAGCTGATATTCACCATTGCAAACCCTGAGTGGTTGCTTCGGCTTTTTTGATTGATTCTGTGGCCATCGAAACCTTTGCCCACGGAGAACACCATGGCCAGCGCAATCCTCACTTCCGCCAAACGCGGCGCCTACCTGGCCATCGGTCTGTACCTGGCCGTGGTGCTGTTCGTCAGCATCGGCGCGCAAATGGAACACAGCTTCGACGCCCCGATCGACGTCGCCCACCCCGGCATCCAGTTCGAACTGCGCTCGCAAAGCGCGATGGTCGACAGGGCCGAACTCGCAGGAGTCGGCGGCGCATGAAAGGCTACAGACTCTGGGTCATCGCCAGCCTCGCGCTGATGACCAACGGCGCCTCACTCTTGGGGTTTGGCCAAGGCTCGGTGGGCGGTTTGGCCCGGGCCATAGAGGCCAACCACAACATCGCGCACAACATTGAACGAGCCAACACGCTGGGCCTGATGGCCGGCAATCCACCGGTCAAGGTTGCGGTGGATTTTCTCGGGCCGTTTGAAGTGGATTGCATGGCGCTGGGCATGTGCCAAGCACTGGCCTAATGATCGTTCCCACGCTCTGCGTGGGAATGCCTCAAGGGACGCTCCGCATTCCAATGGGACGCGGAGCGTCCCCGGCTGCGTTCCCACGCGGAGCGTGGGAACGATCAAGAGAGAGAGAGTTACTTCTTCATGATCGAGGTGAACAGTTCGGATTCGAGCAAGCGCTGCAACCAGGCCTGCAAGCGAACATAAGGCGTCTGCGCGAACCACTCTCGATCAACGTGAGCGAACTGCCGGACGAAGGGCAGCAGGGCGATGTCGGCGAGGCTCGGATGATCGGCCAGCAAGTAGTCACGTCCTTCAAGCAGCTCATCCAGTTTCTGCAGAAATAACGCACCTTCAGCCCGATAAGCTTCCATCGGCTGCTCAGGGTAACGCTCGGCGTACTTGTAGCGATTCAAAGCCGATTTGAAAATCTGATCATTGCCTTCAATCAGTTTCTCCATCCACAGTGCCGCGAACGAATCACCGGCCAGCAACCAATCATCCGGATCATTCTGCGCCAACGCCCAGCGCATGATCTGCAGACTCTCATCGATCACCACGCCATCGGCATTCAGCACCGGCACCGTGCCCTTGGGCGAGAGCGCCAGCATCTGCGCCGGTTTGTCCTTGAGACTGACTTCGACAATCTCCACCGGCACGCCCGCATAACGCAGCGCCATTCGCGCACGCATGGCGTAAGGGCAGCGGCGGAAGGAATACAGCGTGTTCATTTCACCTCCAGCGTGCTCAAACCATTGCCTTGGCGCCGCACCTGAATCTGCACCGGAATCCGCTCGTGCATTTCCTGCACGTGGGAAATCACCGCCACCTTGCGTCCCTGTGCCTGCAAGCCATCGAGCGCGTCCATGGCCAGTTGCAAGGATTCCGGATCAAGGCTGCCGAAACCTTCGTCGATAAACAGCGATTCGATTTTCAGCGTGCTCGACGCCATCGAGGCCAGACCCAGCGCAAGGGCGAGTGATACGAGGAACGTCTCGCCGCCCGACAACGAATGCACCGAGCGCAGTTCGTCGCCCATTTCCGTGTCCATCACCAGCAGGCCGAGCATGCTGCCGCCACGTTTGAGGCGATAGCGTTTGACCAGTTGGCGCAGCTGCGCGTTGGCGTGGTGCACCAGCAGGTCGAGGTTGTACGCCTGGGCGATCTTGCGGAAGGTGTCACCGGTGGCCGAGCCAATCAAGGCACTGAGTCGCGCCCAGCGTTGATACTCGGCGTAGGCGTCAGCGATCTGCCGGGCCAACGCCTGATTGGCGTTCTGTCGGCGCTGGTCTTCAACCTGCTCGGCGCGCAGTTCGGCGCATTGCTGCTCGCTGACGGCAAACCGGGTTTGCAGCTCGGCGAGAGCGCTGTCCAGCTGTTCGGCGTCAAGATTGCCGTCCTGCCGGGCCTGGTGATCCAGCAGACGCTGATCGCGCTCCTGCAACAGGACCTGGGCTTGTTCGATGGCTTTTTCGTTGTGCTGAAGGGTCTGGCGCAGTCCGGCGACTTGCGCGTCGTCGAAGCGCAGCAAGTCTTCCAGGCCGCTGTCATCCAGTTCCGGGTGGCTGGCGCGCCAATCGGCGATCTTGCCGGCGAGTGCCTGTTCTTCAGCCTCCAATGCTTGCAGGCGATCCTGCTGTGACTTGAGTTCGGCTGCGATCTGCACCAGCTGCGTGCGCACGCTTTGCAGCTCTTCAGCCGTACTGGTTTCGGCGACGCGCGCCTGTTCCACCGCGTGTTCCAGCTGCTGCTGCCAATGCTCGGCGCTGTCGTGCTTGCCAAGTAACTGCGCGAGTTTTTCCTGACAGCTTTGCTGCTGCTCGGTCAGCGCGGTGAATTGTTGCTCGGCGCTGTGCAGTTGCTGAGTGCGCAGCTGTTGGCGATCCTGTTCTTTCTCCAACGTCTGCTGGCGTTGCTGCTGTTCGCTCAGCTCTTCCTTTTGCTGTTCGAGCTGGGCCAGACGCTCGGCGATCTGCCGATCCAACTGCATGAATGTTGCCGCCGGCTCCAGGCGCAGTGCTTCGAGGGTGTCAGCCGGCAGCAGCGGACCGAACGCGCTGAGTTCTTCTTCAAGGCGCTGACGGTCGTTGTTGAGTTCATGCTGCTGATGGCTCAGCTGTTGCGCCGCTTGCTGATACGCCACCTCGGCCTGACGCAATTGTTGCGACAAGCGCGCCGCGTCCTGTTGCAAGGTGAGCAGGGCGCTTTGCCGTTGCTCGTCTTGAGTGATGCTCTGGTTCAACTGCTCGGTCTGGCGGCTGAGCCAGGCGTCGCGTTTGTCGGCGTCCTGATTGAACAGTTGCGCGGCCAGCGGATGCGCCTCGAGGCTCGGGGCCAGGGCTTGTTGCTGCGCCGCCAGTTGTTCCTGTTGCTGCAGCAGCTCTTTCTGTTGCGCGATCACGCCACCGACTTCGCCGCGCAGCTCGATCAGTTTTTCCTTGAGCTGATCGACCACTTGCTGGGCGTTGGCCTGTTCGCTTTCATCGTGACGGCCAAGGCTTTGCAACAGCGCTTCGGGCTGATGATAGGGATGCTCGTTGCTGCCGCAGACCGGGCAGGGCTGATCGTCCTGCAACTGCGCGCGCAACTCTTCGACACTGGCACTGCGCGCCAGCCGCTGACGCTCGAGCAGTTCGCGAGTGACATTGAGGGTCTGCTCGGCGACGGTCAGTTCGGCCTTGGTTTTCACACCGTCCTGGGTCAAGCGTTCGCGTTGCTGCTGCGCGTCGAGCTGACGTTGTTGCAACTTGGCGCTGCGCTTGTCGAGATCCTGCTGAGACGCCCACAGGCGCGACAGGTCTTCGATTGCGCGCAGCTGTTTGCGGTTGTCCTGCAGCAAGGTGCCGAGCAGGCCGATCTGTTCCGCAACCGCATCGGGCTCGGCGCCGGCCTCTTTGAACAGCACTTCCAGTTGCTGTTTGTGCGAGGCCAGTTGCTCAGCACTGCGCGCGGCGTTCTGTTCGAGGGACGCCAGTTCGCTCTGGCCCTTGTTCATGCGGTTGCCGATCAGCATCAGCTGTTGCAGACGGTCGCGATAGGCGCTCCAGGCATCGCTCAAGGGCGCCAGATGGGCGCTCTGCTCAAGCTCGGTGGCGATGCGTTGCAAGCGTGCGGCGACTTCAGCCTGTTTTTCCTGCAAGGCCTGAATCGCGCTCTGGCCATCCTTGAACGCTTGCTCGGCGGTTTGTCGGGCTTCGGCGCTGCTGGCAGTGTCCTTGATCAGACGGGCGAGGGTGCTTTGCTCTTCGAATGCCTGACGCAGCAACGGTGCGTTTTCGCTCTGGCGCTGTTGCGCTTCGCTCAGGGCGACTTTTGCTGCATCGAGGTTTTGCGCCAGTTGCGTCTGGCGCTCGCCCAACGCAGCGTGTTGTTGGGTGTGCGCGGCAATCTGCGTCGCCAGTGGCGTCAGCAGCGCATCAAGCTCGGCCTTGCGCGCGAACTGATGGCGTTGCGGGCCAAGCTGTTCCAGACGCGTCAGTTTTACCCGCTCGCCGGCCAGTGCCTGCCATTGCTGTTGCGCGGCTTGCAGTTGTTCGCTGGCGGCCTTTTGCGCGTCCTGCAACTGATGCAAATCCTTCAGCCAACCGTGTTGTTGCTCAAGCTGTTTGAGCTGCGCCTGTTGCGCCTTCATATGTTGCTGCGCGGTGTTGAAACGCTCGTCGAGTTCGGCGCGGGCTTCCGGCGCCAAAGGCGTTACCCCGGTAGCCTGATCCTGCAACAGCTTGTGCGCTTCGCGGGCTTCTTTGGTCTTGTCGAAAGCGCGGCGGCCGAGGCGGGTGTAGAGCGCGGTGTCTGTGAGTTTTTCCAGCAGTTCACTGCGGTCGTTGTCGTCGGCCTTGAGGAACGCGCTGAACTCACTCTGCGCCAGCAGCACAGCGCGGGTGAACTGTTCAAAGTTGAGGCCCAGCGCGGCTTCCAGCTGGGTTTTGTATTCGCCTTTCTGGCTGGCGAGCAGTTGATCCTGATCGATGTCGCGCAGGCTCTGCCGACTGGCCTGGAGTTTGCCACCAGCCTTCTCGCGAGCACGATTGGCTTCCCAGCGCGCGCGATAGCGGCGGCCATCGACGCCGACAAAATCCACTTCGGCATAGCCTTCACCCGTGCCACGCCGCAGCAAGGTGCGCGGGTCACCAGTGGCGATTTCACCGTCAGCGTCGGGGACTTTCGCATCGCGACCGGTGTTGTTCAGGCGCGGTACGGCGCCGAACAGTGCTAGGCACAAGGCGTCGAGCAGGGTGCTTTTGCCGGCGCCTGTGGGGCCGGTGATCGCAAACAGCCCGGCGCTGGCCAGCGGTTCGGCGGTGAAATCGATCTCGAAAGGACCGGCCAGCGAGGCCAGGTTCTTCAAACGAATGGCGAGAATCTTCATGGCTGCTCGCCCTCCAGTTGCACGTCCTGCAGCAGTTCGGCGAAGTCCTTGAGCGTCTGCTCGTCGACCTCGCTGCCGTAATTGTCGAGCCAGGCGCGGCTGAACAATTCCTGCGGGGTGAGCTGGTCGAGTTCGATCAACGTGCTGCCGTCATCGCTGCCATCGGCGCCACGATTGCCGGCGTATTCAGCGGCGATGCGCACCAGTCGCACGGCTTTGCCTTGCAGTGCGGTTTCCACTTGATGGCGCAGATCCGGCTGCGGCTCATCCAGGCGCACGCGCACTTCGAGCCAGGGCTGGCGCTGGGTTTCGGCGAGCAGATCGATGTTCGGCAGGTCGGCCAGTTGCAGCAGAATCTCGGCCAGCGGTGCCGGGCCGATGCGCTGCAGATTGACCGAGCGCGGGATCAGTTTCGGCTCGACGCTGACCAGGGTTTCACCGTCGAGGACCACATCGAGAACCTGATGTTGATAACCGATTTCGGAGAACGACAGCGGAATCGGCGAGCCGCTGTAGCGGATGCGCTCCTCGCCGTTGACCTTCTGCGGCTTGTGCAAATGGCCGAGGGCGACGTAACTGATGCTTTCGCCGAACAGGCTGGCGGGCAGCGCTTCGGCATTGCCGATGATCAGGCTGCGTTCGGAATCCTCCGACACAGAGCCCCCGGCCATGTGCGCGTGGCTGATAGCGATCAACGCCTGCCCGGGTTGACGCTTGGCATTCGCCGCCGCGATCAGCCATTCATGCACCTGAGCGATGCCGCGCAGATAGTTGTCACCCAGATGCGCGCCAGTGACTTCCGCCGGGCGCAAAAACGGCAGCGCCAGACACCACGCGGCGATTTCTCCTTGGGCATTCGGCAGCGGCAGCAGCAGGCGCTCGGCATCGAGTTGCCCGTCATCCAGCCACAAGACCCGACCCAACGCGTGAGTGCGCAAACGCCGCATCAACGGCGCCGGCAGCTCGATCCGCGAGCCGGAATCATGGTTGCCGGCGATCATCACGATGGTCAGCAACGGCTGCTGTTCGTGAGCGCTGACGATGAAGTCGTAAAGGCGTTCCTGAGCTTTGACCGGCGGATTGACCGTATCGAAGATATCGCCGGCAATCAGCAGCACATCCGGCTGCGCCAAGTGCAACTGGCGCAGCAGCCATTCGAGAAAACACGCGTGCTCGAAATCGCGCTCCTGGCCGTGCAGGTTTTGCCCAAGGTGCCAGTCGGAGGTGTGGAACAGACGCAAGGTGGACTCCGCATTTTGATCAAGAGGGTGGCCGCGAAGAAGAACGGGCGGCGAAAGGAGGGGAGTTTACTGGCAAATCACGCCCCTTGCCTTGTCGCGTGTCTGCTTGCACCGGCAGCGGCGAATATTTCGGTAATCGGCCGATGCGGCTGGCGCTTGTGCATCCGCCGCACTTGTTCACTCAGTCGCAACAACTCTTCACTGGGCTTGGCCCATTGCTCTTTCGGCAATGGCTCGGACCAGGCACGCATAACATCCGGCAGCGCCTGCTTGCCGATTCTTTCCAGCCGACGAATTTCCCATTCGAGCAGACGGTTGGGAATCGTCCATAGGGTCATGACGTGATACAGGTACCAGAAGAACCCCGACAACCGCGAGCGGCGGCCTTCATGGATCTCCTGATGCATCCGCGCGCGGGCATTGTGGAATGTATGCAGGCCTTCGTGGGGTGGGTCGTCCGGGCCTTGCAGATCCTGCAAATCCTGAATCGATTTGAGGTCGTTGACCTCGTACTCCATGTAACCGCGAATCGCTTCCCAATGGCTGATCGCGAGCTCCAGGCCGGCGCATTGGAATTCGAGGCTGGTGAGGGTTTCGCCGTGGCGAAAACCGATGCCCATGCCGTATTGGCGATGGACGCCGAACTGGCTGGCACCTTGGGCTTCGATGATCCAGGCGCTGAGCGACTCCCACGGGACAAATACCGGTTCGGTCGCGCCCCGGGGCATGAAGCAGACTTCGCGGCGTTGACGGTTGAAGCGGGTTGGGATGAGGGAGAGGCGTTTTTTGTGGACGTGCTGCCAGACGCCCAGGTTAATACACAAAGAACAAAAAATGGTCAAAGAGCCCGTACCAATCAAAGCATCGAAAACTCCTTCGATGGCGCCGCATATGTCATTCCACCCCGAACCTGCCAGAAAAAACATAAAACCAGCAATTGCGGGAAAAAGGCACGTGATCATGAAGGTTGCACTAAAGGGCAACCCTACTGTTACCTGCCACATGAACACTTATGGCGGTCCTATCCCGAATTCCATGTAAACATCATTGAGCTCACCGATATGTGGGCCATAAGGGGGCATCGGTGTGGGCAGTGGCAACGGTGCGAGATAGGTGATCTTTCCGCTTGGAAACGGCTCTACATCGCCCGCTTTTCTGATCACCTCACATTGCGCATCAACAAGAGGCTCATTGTGATTATTCAGCATGGTCAGCCCTTCCGAGGTATTGATTTTCAACCAGCAGAACCATCGGGTTTTCCTTGGCCGACCCGGTAGCAACCACTGAGAAATGGCCGCCACCCCGAGGGTCTCCCACTTTGTCCAAGATCAACCGAAACATCCGCGTCCAACGCGGTCCTCTGTGGGAGCGAGCCTGCTCGCGAAGGCGCTCAAACAGGCAAAAACCTCCCACCCTCTGGCCACAAAACTGCTCAACATCAGCACTCAGCTCGCCTGCAAACCTCAGCGAAAATCTGCGTAATCGGCCGATGCGGCTGGCGCTTGTGCATCCGCCGCACTTGTTCGCTCAGCCGCAACAACTCTTCACTGGGCTTGGCCCATTGCTCTTTCGGCAGCGGCTCGGACCAGGCACGCATGACTTCCGGCAGCGCCTGCTTGCCGATTCTTTCCAGCCGACGCACTTCCCATTCGACCAGACGATTGGGAATCGTCCATAAGGTCATGACGTGATACAGGTACCAGAAGAACCCCGACAACCGCGAGCGGCGGCCTTCATGGATCTCCTGATGCATCCGCGCGCGGGCATTGTGGAATGTATGCAGGCCTTCGTGGGGTGGGTCGTCCGGGCCTTGCAGGTCTTGCAGGTCCTGAATCGATTTGAGGTCGTTGACTTCGTACTCCATGTAACCGCGAATCGCTTCCCAATGGCTGATCGCGAGCTCCAGGCCGGCGCATTGGAATTCCTGGCTTATGAGGGTTTCACCTTGGTAGAAACCGATGCCCATGCCGTATTGGCGGTGGATGCCGAACTGGGTGGCGCCCTTGGCTTCTATGATCCAGGCGGACAGCGATTCCCATGGGACGAAGACAGGTTCGGTGGCGCCTTCGGGCATGAAGCAGACTTCGCGGCGTTGACGGTTGAAGCGGGTTGGGATGAGGGTGGCGCGGGTTTTGTGGACGTGGTGCCAGACGCCTAGGCCAATAAACAAGGCAATTAAACCCGTTGAGAAAGCCAATTTGTAAATGGCAAAAAAAATACCCTCAATGACTTCTTTAATGAACTCCCAGCTATCACCTAACAGAAGTCCTATAAACCCTCCCATCAGTGGATATAGGAACGCGATCATTAATGTGCCGCTGAATGGTCCGCCTAAAATGACTTGCCAAGAAAAAACCTCCAGTGTCCCTAAACCGAAATCCATATAAACGTCATTCAGTTCACCAATATGCCGACCGTAAGCTGGCATTGATGTTGGTAATGGCAAGGGCGCGAGATAGGTAATTTTTCCGCTCGGAAACGCCTCAATGTCACCGGTCTTTCTAGGCTGTCGAAGCGGGCGAGTTGCTAATGGATCATCGTGATTATTCAGCATGGTCAGCTCTTTCTAACAGGTGAGCCTCAACCAGCAAAACTGGAGGTTTTTCTTTGACCTGTTGGGGAGTAACAACCCCAAAATGACCCTCACCACGCGGATCGAGGTGAATGACGCGAGTTCGAGATGCCCATTCACCCTTTTTATTCAATGTCTGAACGCACACAGCCAATTCCAGCGTTTCTTTCGCGGGAACAAATTCCGACCCGAGGCCCGCTGGATACTGGAGACAAAGTATCAGTCCTTCTGGGCTGGACTTCACGATGCGCAGGCTGCTTAAAATCTCGTCACTAATGACATCTCGCTGCTCTCGTGGTGCTCCTCGACTGTGCAGCGGAATTGAAATGCGGTGCGCGCCGATACCTAAACGGGAGGTTGGGTTGCCGCCAAACGGACGCAGCAGATCATTCAGCGTTAGGGTCGGCAATGCTAAGTGAATATCGCTGGGTTTGGCTTTGAATAACAGATCCTTCAGCCAAGAGTCGTACAGATTTGGGCCAAGCTGCGCGTAAGGTGCGTGAATTAAAAAAGCCAGATAACTTTGATAGTCATAAAGTGAGTGGTCGCCACGCATCTCGCTATCCCTACTCCACGGTGTGATTTTCAACCATTTATCGTGAGCACTGATGTTGTAGCGGCTGTACAGCAAGCTACCCCCCAGCTCTAGAACAGTAAAAAGTGCTCCAGCGAGATTGAAGCGGAAAAAGACGGTGGATAAACGTGTGCCAGCAGCGGCCCAAGCAGCTCTACGAGCGGCATTACTTGACGCCTTCAATACCTTGAATGTGGAGTGGACAGTGTTGGTCAAACCATAGCCACTAACTGATGTCATGCCACCAGCTCCCATCGTCGCCAATGCAGCTGCGCTTTGCGCCGAATGATTTCCACTGCGAACCGCCTGTTCCCAGTTTTTGCGTTGCGTGACAATACTGTTCGTAGAAGAAGCCAACCCTGACAAATATGTAAAAAAACCCAATCCCACATGCAATTTCCCCATCTGCACGTGCACGGTCTGCAAGGCATGGAGCTGAACGCTTGCCACTAGAGAAGCGCAGCGAACTTTTAACGCCGTATCAGCAAGACTTTGTGCGGCACTAAATCCCGCCGCTCCCGTTGCAACGACTGAATTCATCAACGAGGTCCACACTCTTTCATTTACAGCCTGCCTGCGCAGCTCCCGATAAACCCCCACCAAATTCACCACCTGCACCAACACCACCAACAACCCCATCCCCTCCGTCCGCACCAGACTCGCCTTCGAAACCCCCGCCACCCCCGCGCGAATGTTCTCCAGCAACCCGCGCAATTCCCCTTGCTGCGCCGACGGAAACACCACCGTCACGCCCGCTTTCGCCGGGGTGGCGCCATACAGCCGTGCCGAGCGATCCGGCAGTTCGTCAATCGGGCTTAGCGCTGCCGCAAGGCGGCCTTCGAACAGCGCCAGTTGCGTGCGCACGCGAACGATTTCCTGCTGCAATTCCACCGCCCGGGCGGTTTTGTGGCCTTGGCGGTTTTTATTGTGGGTGAGCTGGTTGCGTTCGCGGTTGAGAGTTTTCAGGTAGTCGCGTTCGCGCAGCACTTCCTTGATCGTGGCTTGCAGCGCCGCTTGCTCAGCCGGGGTGGACACGGTGAAGGTCACGCCGCTGGTTCGCGCGGCGTCGAAGACGCGCAGGCGCAGGGCTTTGGGCAAGCGCTGGAACAGTTCGTCGAGGTCGGGGATTTTCTCGCCGGCAAGATCGAAGCCTTCCAGCGCCCGGCTCAGGCCGAGGTTCAGCGCCGGGCTGTAGGTGTCTTGCACCGCGTCCGCCAAGACGCGACTGTGTGCGGGCAGGTCGTCCAGCGCGGGCAGCTGCGGCTGCTCGATGCTCTGCAACTTGGCCAGCCAGGCCGGCAGGTTGTTGAACATCGCCATGCCGGCGTTGAACAGCGTTGAATATTGCCCGGCCTGTTCGCTCTGCAAGCGCAGCGGCAAGGTGTAGAACAGCGGGCGGGTCAGTTGCGGGTGTTGCTCGAGGTAACCGAGCATTTGCTCATTGGCCGCGTCGCTGCGGCCGATGTCCTTGAGGCAGGCGTATTCGCTGGCGAGCGCCTGATCGATCTGCACTTGCCCGTCGAAATACCACGCCGAGCGATGGAAACGCCCGGCGCACAGCAATTGCGCGCGGTCGGCGGTGATGCGTTCGAGCAGGCGATTCCAGCGTCCGAGGTTGTCGCGATGATTGTTCAGCACCTCGTCCATCGCCGGGCGGTCGATCAGGTCGTTGATGCCGCGCTTGCCGCTGAGCAGCGGGCCGTCGAGCACGTCTTTCATGCGCCGACTCTGATCTTTGCCGAGCTCGACCAGTGTGCTGAGGTGGCGCTCGACGAAGTCGGCCGGGGCCACTTCAACAAAATATTCACGGGTGTAAAAGCGCCGATCTGCCTCGGCGGTGACGCGAGCATGTGCGGTGAAATCCGGGGCGACGCCGTCGAAACGGTTCAGCGCCAGCGACTCGTCCAGTGCCTTTTCGCGAAGCTGTTGCAACTCAGGCGTGGCTTCGCCTGCAACTGGCTCGAGCTCACCACCCTTGTTCAAATACTCGAGCAGCGCCTGCCGGGTATTTTCCCGATCCGGTTCGGGCAATTGCTCCAGTTCAGCAAACAATGCCTGGGCGCGCGGATCGTCGCTGGCCTTGGCCAAAGTGTCGAAGTCCTGAGATCCGAGCTGGCTCAGCGACTCGATGTAACTGGCCAGCAGATAGTCGCGCTCGTTGTTGTCGGTGTTGCTCCACTGCTCGACCCAGCCGACCACCAGGTCCTGATAATCAGCCAGATCGCGCATCACGCCGAGGTCGTCGTTGACCAGCAGAAACAGCGTGTCGTCCTGATAAGGCCCGCGCACCCGACCAAGAAATTCGCCGATATGCGCCTCGCGAAAACGTCGTGGGTTTTCCCACAGATAGGGTTCGCGTTCGTGCTCCGGCGCATCGCTGACCTGCACCGTCGGCATCCGCGTGGCATCCGCCTCGGCCAGCGGTTTCGCTGTGCAGGCCACTTCCGCCAGCCACTGTTTGGCCTGGGCCACGGTGAGCAAATGCTCGCCGCCGATCAGACAATGCACCGGGCCGAGATCGACCGCCTGCATGAAGTGCTCGCGCTCCTCCGCGCTGTCCAGCACCTGTCGGCACTTCGCCGCGCTCAACTGCACGTCGGCGAAGGTCAGGTACAGGGTGCTTTTGCGCGAGAAGATCAATGCCGGACGTTCTTCGATGGTGCTGCGCTGATCCTCGCTGACGCTTTTGCCGCGATGCAGCAATGCGCTGATGACACCTTCCAGCACGCGGTATTCATAGAGCTCACCGCTGAGGCTGTCGACGATGTACAGCCAGCCATCGCGCAGGCGGCGGATGCCCATGGGGCGCGTGGTCAGGGTGTACGGCAGCGTGAGTTCGGTGCTGGGGTCGAAGGATTTTTCGACAAGGCCGTACGCGAGGGGCAGCAGTTGCACGTGGGTGTTGCGCAAGGGGCAGGCGGCGGGGCCGATGATCGGGGCTTTGGACGCTGCGGCTGCCGCGAGGTTGGCGGGGTGCATCATTGAGCACATTTCCCTGTGTCTGTTTGTGACAGAGAAATGTGCGTGTATCTGGAAAACGACAGCAGTCAGATCTTTCTGTGTTTTGCGTAGGAATCGAACACTCGGGATGAAACCTACAAGGGATCGTCTGAAATCTTACAGAGGTTGCTTCGGATGAATCTTGAGTAACCCTGAAGGCGTACCCGCGCTCGCAAACCTACGCTGATAAATAGATCCGTTAACAAGCTCATTGCCTACGGATTTGAGCCGTACCGCTCATCGAAATCGATTTTTCAACGCATCCATTAATTGACGCCAAAATAGTGGCCATCTAATATCGCGCCACTATTTTGATACTAGTGCGCTATTGCAGGGATGCCAGCGACTCTTTGCGCTCATCCGCGCCGCTTACCTGCGGAGCATGGCACCTGATCAGACCGATTATTGCCCGTTGCAGGATCTTCACATGGACGTTCGCCAGTACGCATTCCTCGCTCGCCAGCCTTCTGCCGTCGTGGCCAAACGCGAGGAGTTCCTCGGCATGCCCAAGCGCGGACTGGCGTTCCTGCTGGCCAACGTCATGTTCTGGCAACCGCTGTGGGCGCAGGCCGACGGCATCGTCGTGGCCAACCCGAATACCACGCTGGACCGTGCCGGCAACGGCGTGCCGATCGTCAACATCGCCACGCCCAACGCCAGTGGCCTGTCGCACAACCAGTTCCACGATTACAACGTCGGCGCACAAGGCGTCATCCTCAACAACGGCGCGACTCAAACTTCGAACACGCAACTGGGCGGCCACGTCATTGGCAACCCGAATCTGAAGAACAGCGGTTCGGCGCAGGCGATTCTGAACGAAGTCATCAGCGGCAACCCGAGTCAGTTGCGCGGTTACACCGAAGTGGCCGGGCAGTCGGCGCGGGTCATCGTCGCCAACCCCTATGGCATCACCTGCAATGGCTGCGGTTTCATCAACGCACCTCGGGTGACGCTGACTACCGGTAAACCAGTGCTGGAAAACGGTCGACTGGATCGCTTTCAGGTCGATCAGGGCAGCGTGGCTATCGAAGGCGCGGGCATCAACGCGACCAATATCGACCGTTTCGAAATCATCACCCGCAGCGCCAAGATCAATGCGCAGATTCAAGCGCAGAACCTGACCATCGTCGCCGGTCGCAACGACGTCAACGCCGACACCCTCAACGCCACTGCCCGCGCCGACGACGGCAGCGCCAAACCGCAACTGGCCATCGACTCCTCGGCCCTCGGCGGCATGTACGCCGGGGCGATCAAACTGGTCGGCACCGAGGCCGGCGTGGGGGTGAAACTCGACGGCAAACTGATCGCCAGCGGCGGCGATATTCAGCTTGATGCGAACGGGCAACTGAGCCTGGCCGACACCTCGGCTACCGGCGCGGTCAACGTCAAAGCCGCCAGCCTCGACGCGCAAGCGCCGGTTTACGCCGGCACATCGCTCAACGTACAGACCCAAGGCAACCTGACCAACCGCCAGACCTTGGCCGCCCGCGACAGCGTGGTGCTCAGCGCCGGTGGGCAACTGACCAATGCCGGCGCCATCGAAGCCGGCGTCAATGCTGACGGCAGCCGTAACAGCAACGGTGATTTGAGCCTTCGCGCACAGAATCTGAGCAACAGTGGCAAGAGCCTCAGCGCCAGCCGCAACCTGACCGTCAACGCCGCGCAAACCCTCAACAACCAGAATGGCCTGCTCAGTGGCCAGACCACGAGCATCACCGCCGGCACGCTGGACAACCGCAACGCCGGCAAAGTGCTGGGCAACAACAGCCTGACCCTCACTGCCAATCAGGTGCTGAACAATCAAGGCACGCTCACCAGCAATGGCAAACTCACCGGCAACATCGGTCAGTTGATCAACAGCAACGGTGAACTTGGCAGCCAGAGCGACGTAGTGCTCACGCTCACCTCGCTGGACAACGTCGCCGGCCTGATCACCGCTGGCCGTTTGCTCGACATCACCGCCCTCGGCGCCATCAACAATCGCACCGGACGGATCGGCGCGAAACAGGCCGTAGCGATCAAAGCGCAACAACTGGACAACAGCCAGCAAGGCCAGCTGACCAGCGAAGGCACACTGACCACGCGCATCAGCGACCAGTTGAACAACCAGAACAAGGGCCTGATCCAGGCCAACGGTGCGATGGACGTGCAGGCCACGCGCCTGGATAACCGCGCCGGCAAGATTTCCGGTCTCGACACCCTGACCGTCAGCAGCGCGACCACCGACAACCGTGCGGGTGTTTTGCGCGCCGACAAAGCGACGACGCTGCTAATCGATAATCTGGATAACCGCGACAAGGGCCGCGCCGAGAGCAAGGCAGCGCTGACCTTCGAAGGCAGCACGCTGAACAACAGCAACGGCGGCTTGCTGACCTCGACCGGACTGTTGAGCCTCAAAGCCCGGGATGTCACCAACGATGCCGGACGGATTTCCGGCAAGGGCGATATCGACGCCAGCATCGACAACCTGACTCAGCAAACCGGCGAACTGGTTGCCGAAGGCAATCTGAAACTCACCGGCAAAACCCTCAACAGCCGCCAGGACAGCCTGGTCGGGTCGCTCAAGACCCTGACCGTCAATGTCGACCAGATCGACAACCGCGCCAGTACGCTTTCCAGTCAACTCGACCTGCATATCAATGGCGCACGCCTGGACAACAGCGAGGGCGGCAAGGTGCTGTCCGACACTACGCTGGGCCTGAAAGTCGCGCAGATCATCAACGCCACCAATGGCCTGATTTTCAGCAAAGGCGCGGCGACGCTCAGCGGCATCGGTTTGAGCAATGTGGGCGGGCGGATCGTCAGCCAGAACACACTGAACCTGACCCTCGACAATGCCCTCGACAATCAGCAAGGTCTGATCAGCAGTGAAGGGCAGATGACCCTGAATCTCGGCAGCCTCGACAATCGCCTGGGCAAGCTGTCGAGCCTGGAAGCGATGGCACTGACCAGCGTCGCCGGGGTACAGAATCAGGGCGGGCTGCTCGCCTCGCAAAAGGGCCTGACCTTCACCAGCGGCAGTCTCGATAACAGCGACAACGGCATCCTCAGTGCCAAGGCCGATTCGACCCTGACCACCGGTGAGTTCAAGAACCGGCAGGGCGGCAGCCTCGCCACGGACGGCACGCTGTTGCTGACCACCGCGCATCTGGATAACTCCGGCGGCATCATCGGCAGCCAGAAAACCCTGCAGGCTTCCGTCACCTCGCTGCAGCAGGACGGCGGCGAGCTGTTCAGCAATGGCGACCTGACCCTGGACCTCAACAATGGCCTGCTCGATAACCAGCGCGGCAACATTCATACGCCGGGGCAACTGCTGCTGAAAAACCTCAAGGATGTGAACAACAGCGCCGGGGAAATCTCCGCTGCCAAAGCCTGGAACCTCAACGCACAAAGCCTGAACAACGACGGTGGCAAGCTGCTCAGCAATGAAAAACTCACCCTGGTCATCGACCGTGCGCTGAGCAACGTAAAAGGCCTGATCGCCTCCGCTGGCCTCCAAGCGCGCAGCGCCAGCCTCGACAATAGCGGCGGTGAGATTCGCGGGCGTGGCGAGGTCGATTTCACCGTCACCGATCTGTTCGACAACCAGGCTGGCGTGGTCATCGCCGACGAGGGCCTGACGCTCACGGCGGCGCGTCTGGATAACCGTCAGGAAGGCCTGGTCGGTTCGACCCAAGCGCTGCAACTGGTCGTCGACCGTGTCGATAACCGCAGCGGTGAACTGTCGAGCAAGGCCGGCGTGAGCCTGATCGGCGCCTGGCTCGACAATAGCGACAGCGGCTACATGCTGGCGGGCGGCAATCTGGCGTTGACCGTCAACGAGGTGATCAACCGCAACAACGGCGTGCTGTCCGGCGCTACCGGCCTGACGCTGGTCGGCAAAAGTCTGGAAAACAGCGCTCGCCTGACCACGCAACAAGACCTCGCCATCACTCTTTCCGGCGAGCTGAACAACGCGCAGGGCAGTCTGTTCAGCGAAGGTGCGCTGGCGATCGATGCGCAAAGCCTCAATAACGATGGCGGTACGCTGTCCAGCGCCAAAGCGCTCAGCGTCGACACACACGGTGCGGTCAGCAACCGTGGCGGCCAGTTGTTGACCGATGCAGCGTTGACGCTCACCAGTAGCGCGCTGGACAACCAGCAGAAAGGCGTGATCAGCAGCAAAAGCAATCTGCACATAACTACCGGCGAACTCAATAACAGTCATGCGAGCATTTACGCCGCCGATCAGCTTGAGTTCAGCGCCGGCAAAGTGACCAACACGGCTGGCAGCCTCGGCGCTGGCAATGCGTTGACTGCCGATATTCAGGGCCTCGATCAGCAGGGCGGCAAACTGTTCAGCAGCCACGCCAGCGTCAGCGTCGACCTGCACGGTGGTGCGCTGAACAACCAGGGTGGGGTGATCAATGCGCCAGGGCAGTTGCTGCTGAAGAATCTCTCTGAGGTGAACAACCGTGGTGGCGAGATTTCCAGCGAGCAGGCCTTTGAACTGATCGCCAAATCGCTGGACAACAGCGGCGGCCAAGTGCTGAGCAATCAGAAACTGAGCCTGACCCTCGACAAGGCCCTGACCTCGATCAAAGGCACGATCGCGGCAGCAGCATTGCAGGTTCGCGCGGCCAGTCTCGACAACAGCGATGGCGGCGTATTGCTCAGTGACAGCGATATCTCGGTGACCGTCGATGGCCTGCTCGACAACCACAACAAGGGCAGCATCCGCGCCGCGCAACAACTGACCCTCAACAGCACCGGCCTGAACAACGAGGAGGGCACGCTGGTGGGTGCCGCTGGCCTTGCCATCGACCTCGGCGCCACCGCGCAGGACCTCAACAACCAGGGCGGGGTGATCAGTAGCAAAGGCGCGCTGAGCATTGCGCATCTGCGTGACCTCAATAACCAGGACGGCGTGATCAACAGCAAAGGCGTGCTGAGCATCGCCACCCTGCGTGACCTGAACAACCAGAAAGGTGAGGTTTCCAGCGTCAACAGCTTCAGCCTTAGCGCCAACAGTCTGGACAATCGCGGCGGCAATCTGATCAGCAATCAGCAACTGTCCCTCACCGCAGCCGAGCTGAAGAACAACGGCGGCCTGATCTCAGGCTGGACCGGCGTGACCCTGGCCGGCGGCACTATCGATAACAGCCTCGGTGGCGCGATCTCCAGCCAGCTCGGCAATGTCAGCATTGACCTCAGCGGCGCGCTGATCAACCACACCCAAGGAGGCGTCGGCAGCAAGGGCGAGCTTTTCATCAAGGCCGCCAGCCTGAACAACAGCGCCGGCACGCTGACCAGCGACGGCAAGCAAACCCTGACCGTGCTCGGCGGCGAACTCAACAACGCCTCCGGTGGTTTGATCAAAAGTGCCGACGCCCTCGATATCCGGGCGGCGAGCCTGAACAATGCCTCGGGTAACCTGAGCGCGAAAAAAGCCCTGACGTTCACCGGCGGCGCGTTGAACAACAGCGGCGGCAGTCTGGTCGGCGATGATCGCGTCACCCTCGACCTGCTCGGCGCGCTGACCAACGTCAACGGCGCGCTCGGCAGCACTGGGCCGCTGGTGCTGACGCGTTCGACCAGCATCGACAACCGTGGCGGCCAAATGATCAGCCAGAGCCTGCTGAGCCTGCTCACCAGCGGCGATCTGAACAACAGCCAGCGCGGCACCATCGCCGGCAGCGGCCAACTGAACCTCACCGCCGGCGGCCTGCTGCGCAACGACGGCGATGGCCTGATTTCCAGCGATGCCGCTGACGCCACTCTCACCGCAGCCGCACTGAACAACGCCGGCGGCGCGGTGCAAAGCATGACCGCGCTGACCGTCCACACGGGCAACGGCGCAATCGATAACCAGGGCGGCAAGATCATCGCGCAGAACGGCGACCTGAACCTCACCGCCGCCAGTCTCGACAGCCGAGGCGGCGTGCTGTCGAGCCTCAAAGGTCTGCTGCAAACCCGTCTGACCGGTGTGCTGCGCAACGGCCAGTCAGGCAAGATCGAAGGCAGTCGCCTCGACCTGCGCGCACTGGGCGGTATCTACAGCGACGGCGGGCGCATTGCCGCCAACAGCGGCGACATCCTGCTCAATGCCGGCGGCAACGCCCTCGACAACAGCGGCGGCGGCATCTATGCCCGCGGCCAGGTGAACGTCATCGCCGGCTCGATGAACAACACGGCCGGCCAAGTCAGCGGCAGCCTCATCGACCTTGGCCTTGGCAGCAATCTCGCCAACAACGGCGGCCTGATCGAAAGCGCCAGCACCCTGGCGATTCGCGCCGCCAACCTCAACAACCAGAGCGGCAAACTACGCGCCCTCGGCGGCAGCGGCAAAACCGATTTCCAGATCGGCAGCCAGTTCGACAACCGCAACGGCCTGGTGGAAACCGCCAACACCGACTTCTCCCTCGCCGCACCGAGCTTGCTCAACGCTGGCGGCACAGTGACCCATGTCGGCCTCGGTGAATTCGGCATCTCCACCACCAACGTAATGAACGCCGGCGGCTCACTGGTGACCCGTGGCGGCCTGACCCTGAACGCGGACAGCTGGACCAACAGCAGCGTGATTCAGGCGGGGCGCTTGACGGTGAATGTCGGCAATTTCGTGCAGACGGCTAGTGGTCAGTTGCTGGCCTCGAATCAGTTGGTGGGGCGTGGCGGGAACTGGACGAACGAGGGGTTGATTGCCAGTGATGGCGGGCTTGATATTCAGTTGAGTGGGACTTACGGCGGTAATGGGCGGGTGAGCAGTCTGGGGGATATGACCTTCAATGCTGCGCAACTGGGCCTGACCAGTCTCGCCAGCATCGGCAGTGGCGGCCTGGGTACGTTCAACATTGGCGGGTTGCTGAACAACGCTGGCGGAAGACTGACTTCCAATTACGGCATGACGATCAACGCGGGCAGCGTCAGCAACACCGGTACGCTGGGAGCCGCTCAGGATCTGACAGTCAAGACGGCAAGTCTGGTGAACGATCACGGCTTGTTGTTCAGCGGCGGCAACATGAACCTGCTGGTTAATGACTTCACCAACCAGACGGGCGATGTTTACAGCATCGGCAATCTGACAATTGCCGGCATGAGCGGTGGCCGTGCGAACAGCGTGAATAACCTCGCGGCTTCGATCAATGTCGACGGTGATTTTTCGTTGTCGGCCAATAGTTTCAATAACAAGACAGAAGGGGTGATTGGCGAGGAGAAGTTGGTTTCTGGCGACATCACTTTCGATTGGCGTAACAACACGTTTTATGTCAACGAAAGTTTCGATTCGCAGTCCACGATCAATGGCCCGCAGTCCTCGGTATCCGTTGCAGGAAGTATGACGGCTGATGTCGGCGATTTCGCAAATATCGCTTCGACAGTTTCAGCGGGAAAAAATATCACGTTGAATGTCGATTCGTTTGAGAACCAGGGATTGCAATCGGGGAGCTTTACTCGGTCGCGTATATTCAAGCTCTCTTACTTGCCTGAAAGTCTGGCGTATGGCTATGACAATGAGCTCACCGCCTATGCCTTGAGAAACTCGAAAAACGTGTACCGCTATGGGAAGAGTGTGCACGAGCCCGACAAAGGTGGCACTCATTGGGAAGAAACCGATTTAGATAAACAAAAAACATCAGCGATTAATACCAAGTTCGGTATGGGCCCTGAGGTGGCCGTTCCTGCGTCCATTCTGGCTGGTCAACTCAAGGAAGACCGCAGAATTTTCACCAACGGCGGCTCAAGCGTTTCCTCTATCGTCCAGGCCGGCCAGGCCGTAGAGATCAACGCTAAAACCACGATCAACAACGGCAATCTGAACCCGTACACAAACTTCGGCGGTACCGTCAAAGGCACCGCGGACACCGGGGTGAAAAACTCCGCCAAACCTACCGTGGTTTTTCTGAACCCGCAGTTGCCACCAGATCTGGCTCAACAACAAGTCAACCCGCTGGCACTGCCTGGCTTCACGCTGCCAACCGGCGACAACGGTCTGTTCCGACTCAGCGGTAAAGGCGGCAGCGATCCGACACTAGCATCTGGCCCGTCGAGGACAATCGGCTCCATCGACGTTGCGCCCTTAAGTCATGCGGGCGGCATGCCAGTGAGGAAGGCCACGGATATTCAGTTCGACGGTAGCGATCCTGTATCGATCAAGAACCGCGAACTGGCATTGGCGGCCCGGCCATCGCTCAATCTCAACGATCAGGCGACGCTGATCAATGTCAGCGCGGCCGCCGGGGATGGCCCGGTCGGCGTGTTGCTGCCCAATCGTGGCAACGTTTCGTTCGACGTGCCGCGGGTACAGGGCCTGCCCGACACCAGCGTGCGTTCCAATCCACACAAATACCTGATCGAGACCAACCCGGCGCTCACTGAGCTCAAGCAGTTCATGAGCTCGGACTACCTGCTCGATAAACTCGGCTATGACCCCGACAACAGCGCCAAGCGTCTGGGCGACGGCTTGTTCGAACAGCGCCTGGTGCAGCAAGCCGTTGTCGCCCGTACCGGCCAGCGTTTCATCGATGGGCAGACCTCCGACGAGGCTATGTTCAAGTACCTCATGAATAACGCCGTCGCCAGCAAGAATGAACTGAACCTGTCAGTCGGCGTAACTCTGACTGCTCAGCAAGTGGCAGCGCTGACCCACGACATCGTCTGGCTCGAAGAGCACGAAGTGAATGGCGAGAAAGTGCTGGTGCCGGTGCTGTATCTGGCCCAGGCCAATAACCGACTGGCACCCAACGGTGCGCTGATCCAGGGCGGCGACGTAACACTGATTGCCGGTACGGACCTGACCAACGCCGGCACGCTTCGCGCCTCCAATAACCTGTCGGCCGAAGCCGGCAACAACCTCTCCAATACAGGATTGATCGAGGCGGGCGAGCGACTGACGCTCAAGGCCGGCAACAACATCGTCAACAGCGGTGGCGGCATTATTTCCGGGCGCGATGTCAGCCTGACCGCCACTCGCGGCGATGTGATCAACCAGCGCGACGTGTATGGCTACGATTCCAGTTACGGCGGCACGCTGCAGCATCGCGACGTACTGAACAACGCCGCGCGGATCGAAGCCGCCAATGATCTCAACATTGGCGCAGGTCGCGACATCAGCAACATCGGTGGTGTCCTGAGCAGCGGACAGGACATGGCGCTCGATGCCGGACGCGACGTCAACATCACCTCGGTCCAGGATCGCCGCACCGACTCGCGCGGCAGCAACTTCCTCAACCAGACCATCACCCAGCACGGCGCTGAAGTGACGTCCGGACGGGATCTGTCGATCAGTGCCGATCGCGACGTGGCAATCGTGGCCAGTCGACTGGATGCCAAGCGCGATCTCAGCGTCGATTCCGGTAACGACATCGTCATCACCTCGGCCGCCGATGAGAGCGACTACGTTTCACGCAGCAAAAAACGCGCGAACGAAACCCATAGCATCACGCAGCAATCATCAGTGTTGAACGCCGGCCGCGACATCGCGCTGAACGCCGGCAACGACCTGGGCATCATTGCCAGCCGCATCAAAGCGACCGAGGACATCAGCCTCGATGCCGAGCAGGACATCACCGTAGCTTCGGCGAAGGATGAGAGTTCGTCTTATTACTACAAGAAGAAAAAGGGTTCATTCGGTAAAAGTAAAACCACAGAGCGAGGAAGCTATGACAGCACCAACGTGGCTTCTGTGATTGAGGCTGGCCATGATCTGACGGTCAACACCACCCAGTCGGCCGAAGGCGGCGTCTCTTTGAATGGAGGCCGCGACGTTACTGTCATTGGCAGCCAAATGAAGGCTGGTAATAATCTTGTCCTGGGCGCGTTGAACGATATCTCGGTGCTCTCCAGTGTTGACGAGCACAGTGACTACAGCAAAACCACCAAGAAGGGATCTTTCGGTCTCTCTAAGAGCGGTAAAAACGCAGTCAACACGAGCACCAGTCAGATCGCCAGCGAGTTCCAGGCTGGCAATGACGTAGTCGTTGCTTCAGGCAAGGATTTCCTGTTGCAGGCCAGCACCGTTTCAGCGGCCAACGACGTCGAGTTCCGCGCCGGTCTGGTCGATGACAGCGGTGACATAAACCTGATTTCGGCGGACGAAACCGACTACAGGCGAAGTGAAGCCTACAAAAAGAAAACCGGGCTTTCTGTTTCCGGCGGTTTCCTTTCCCTTTCTTCAGCCAAAGAGGCGGGACGGCTGGGTGAAGGCAGCACGAGCGTTGGCAGCATGGTCAGCGCCGGGCGGGACACGATCCTGAGCGCCGAGCGCGATATCAACGTTCTAGGCAGCGGAATCGATGCCGGACGCCACGTCAGCATGGACGCGGGTCGAGACGTCAGCATAGTCGCCGCTTCCGACGAAAGTGCCGAGCAGGCTTGGTCGAAATCGAAAAAAGCCGGTATCGGCGTTTCCAGTGACGCTAATGGCGTGAGTTTCTTTGCCGGTGCCGATGGGCTCAAGGAAAAGGACCGGCGCGAACAGCAGACCGGTGCCGCCAGCCAGATCAGTGCCGGCCAGGATCTGAGCATCAACGCCAAACGCGATATCAACCAGACCGGCTCGGATCTGGTGGCGAATAACGACATCAATCTGACCGCCGGGCGCAATATCAACATTGACGCGGCTCGCGAAACGCTTTTGGTGGAACAGCAGCGCGAGGCCGAGCGCAATGGCTTGGGCGTGAGCCTGAACCATAACTACGGCCAGACCAAAGACGCTGTAAATGGCGCCGGTAAAGGTGAGGACAACGTCAGCAAAGGCTCAAGCACCCTCAAGGCGGTGGATGCAGTCGGCCAATTTGTTTCGGGCCCGACTGCGGACGTCAAGTTCGGCAACAGCAAGCAAAGCAGCAGTCAGCAGAGCATCGAGCAGAGCAGTCGGTCGTCAACCTTGAATGCCGGCAACGACCTGAACCTGAATGCCAAGAATGATGTGACGGTAAAGGGTGCGAAGTTCCAGGCGGGGCGCGACATCAACGTCGTCGGACGCGATGTCACCTTCGACGTCGCCAAAGGCAACGTCAGCCAAGACAGTACCCAGCGCGAAAGCTGGGGCGGCATCCATGGCGGAACCAGTGGTGGCTTCAAGATCGGTGTCGGCGGCAGCTACGGGGTCGCCACTGAAGATGGTTCACATGGCACTTCCACGCCGACTCAACTGGGTGCTGGCCGGGACGTCAATCTGCAAGCCGAACACGATCTCAACCTCATCGGTACCCAGGTCACGGCTCGCCGCGATATCGAGCTCAACGCTTTCAATGACCTCAATATCCGCTCGACACAGAACGACAGCAGCAGTGACCGCAACCGCCACAACGGCGGCGGGGAGTTGGGGCTGGTGTTTGGTTCCGAGGGTGTTGGCGTTTACGCCAGCGTCAACCTGGGCAAGGGCAATCTGGAGCGTGAGGGCGAGCGTCAGCAAGAGGCTTACCTCTATGCAGGCGACCGGCTGGGCTTCACCAGCGGCAAGGACACCAATATCGCTGGCGCTACGTTGCGTGGTGATGAGGTCAATGGGCGCGTGGGCGGTGATCTGAATGTGTCTTCGGTCCCTGACACCGGGAAAGTGAAGGGTAAAGAGTTCGATATCAGTGTAACCGCCACATTTGGTCCGGGCGCTGGTGTCAGCGGTTCAGTCGGTTACGGCCAGACCACCGGCAAGACGAACTGGATCGAACAGCAAACCAGCATCACCGGTAAAAGCAAAGTCGATATCCGTACCGAAAATCACACTCAACTGGACGGTGCACTGATCGCTGCCGACAACGGTAATTTGAAACTGGATACCGGCACGTTGGGTTTCAGTGACATCGCCGGTAAAGACAAAGAGCACGGTTATTACCTGAACGTCGGTGGCAGTTACACCGCTGGCAAAGGCAGCGGTGCTCAGGACGGCAGCCAGGTTGGTAAAGGCAAGGAAGGCGAAACTGGCTGGAGCGTCAACGGCTGGAAGTACGACAAAGACCGTGAACAGATCGTGCGCGGCACCGTCGGCGCCGGCGAGATCGTGGTACGCCAGGACGCCGAAACGGGCAAGGATTCGACTGCCGGTTTGAATCGCGACGTAGACAAAGGTTACGAAATCACCAAGGACAAGGAGTCTCGCACCGATCTGTACGTGAGCAAATCGTCACTTGAGGCCGTCGCCGATCCTTCGGGCACATTGAAGGACTGGGCGGAAAAAATAGAGAACTACGGTGACGCCACTCAAGGCTCTATCGAAGCTGCGCTGTCCCTCGTCACAGGGCCTGTCAACCTGGTTGGTCAGGCCTGGAACAATCTTCAGGCACAGCGAGTATCGCTGGATGAAGTGCCAGCCTCGGCGCGTCAGGATCTGGGGGACGAACTAGCACTTAGCATTGCCAAAAATCTGGTGCGCAATGGAGGGAAGCCGGGGGATATAAATGATCTGAAGCCTGAAGACGTAATAGTCATTCGCAAATTCGCGCAGGTATTCGTCACATTCGCACAGCAGCAACAGGGCTGCAGTGATTCAACCGGATGTGCTGATAAAAGTCAGGCATCGGATCCGGTTTATACCCACTTCCGGGACACGGATGGCGAAAATCGCGCCATCGGAACCGTAAAGCTCGTTCCCGATTCTCCGGGCGACAAGCTCCTGTTCGAGGCTGAAAAGCTACAAAGCTACATGGATACGCTACCCAAGGAGCAAGTTCAGCTGCTTGGCCTCGCCATCCAGGCAGCGATGGGGCCAGCAAAAGCTGCTGTTGGTCTGGCAGGAAATGTCCTGATCGCCAAGCTATTCGGCGACAAGATTGATGCCGCCAAGGATGCAATTGCCAAGGGGATCGCCAGCGAGCTCAGCGGTGAAGACAAGAAACGCCTGGAAGCCAGCGATAACGCCTTCAAGAAGATGTTTGGACTCGGTGTTAGCGATCAAAAGGGCGACGTTTATGTGCGCGGGGCCACTACGCTGCTGAACATCGCACTAGGCACCGCAACCAACATGGCAGGTAGCATCACTGGCAAGGTTTTCAGTATCGCCGGAAACAAGGGAACCGGCGGCGGGAAGCTGACAGATCCTATAGATCCCAAGCATCCGGGTTGGGCAGATGAACTTGGCGACTCCCCAGGCAAAGGCTGGGTTGACGGACCAAAGGCCAATCCACCTGTTTCCCCGTTCCATGGCGATGCGCCCAAGACTCACGTCGAGACGGTTGTTAAAGTCGATACCACCAAGTCCGTCAAGGGTAGCCATGAATATGAACTGCTCAACAATCCTGCTGCCAGAAGCCCGAACACCCGTTATGAGCTTGATAACGGCACAAGCTTCACCACCAACAGCAAAGGCATGGTCGAGGAATTGACATTTACGCCGACCAAAGAGAAGGTTCCTCGGGATCCAAGACAAACTGAAGCAGGCAAGGAAGGCAGAGACACGGATGTGGGCGGGCATGCGCAAGCGTGTAGCCAGGGCGGCACGTGCGATGGGTACAATCTGTTTCCACAGGACAGAAATTTCAATAATTCGGCTTATAAAGTGTTCTATGAGAATAGAGTTAGGGAAGCGCTCAACGATCCGTCAAAAACAGTCGGTGTCACAACCGTCAGATTTATCCGTGAAGACCCAAGCTCAGTACGCCCTGACGCGATGAGAGTTACTTACACAATTGATGGGAAGCCTAAAACTGTGCTTTTTGATAATGAGCCGAATCAGGTGCCAGAGGTTATATAGTGATTACTGAAGATGTAAAAATCGTTAAAGAAATCTTCCAGGAAGTCGAAGCCGGCATCGTCCACGGCTATGACTCATTCCGTTACGGGGTGGAGCTGGGAGAAGGGTTCATTGAAACTGAACTATCCGTTGAGAAGGATGGCATCGAAGACTGGAGCGTCGAAACCGATATGAACGATGCAAAAATTCTACGTCTGGTCCGCGAATTACAGGCCAACGCAGTCAAACGCGGTGAACCCTGGAAGTCATTCGTACTCTCCTATCGAGAAGGCGAACAAGTAAAAACGAAATTCGAATATTAATTCCAGGGGTAAATAGGACACGTCACGTTTAACAAACCGTGGTCTGTCCTCCGGTTCCCCCTGATGAATATGGTGTCGTATCAAGTGCTGGAAGTATTCGTAAGTACTCCAAGCCTGATCCTGCAGTACACTGTTAGGAATCCAATCTGGAATATTTTAATGCCCAATAGCAATCAAACATATGTATGTCCGGTATGCGGATATCCTCATCTTAATGAGGCTGCGTATGACGGTTTCGGATGTGCCTCGTACAATATTTGCCCATGCTGCGGGACGGAGTTTGGGTATGATGATTCGACAGCAGCTCATTCCGATCTGCGCGACAAGTGGGTTTCTGAGGGCATGAAATGGTGGAGCACGAATCAACTCAAGCCTGATGATTGGGACCCCGTCTGCCAGCTAAAGAACGTCTAAATTCAGTATTTATTCATGCAATGGGATCGATTAAGTCGAGTGAAGCCATTGGTCATTCAGTGGAGGCCGTCGCCAGTTGGCGTGGTTCTGCGCAGAAGCCACCTCCGATCCGCTCTGGGGTTTCAAAGTGATTACTGAAGATATAAAGATCGTCCAAGAGATCTTTCAGATAGTCGAAGGCGGGATAGTTCATGCCTGCGACGCCTTTAGCTACAGCGTCGAATGGGGCGGTAACTATATGGAAGCTGAACTAGCCGTTGAGAAAGATGGTGTTGAGAGATGCGATGCCGAAACGGATTTCAATAATTCAAAAATCTACATGCTCGTGGAGAAGCTGCACGAAAATGCAGCTGTAAGGGGCGAACCATGGAAATCCTTCGTGCTCTCGTATCGCGATGGTGAAGAAGTGCGAACGAAATTTGGTTATTGAACCACGGGGCGTTGAACGGACAGGCATGCTCATCGAAGATCTAGAAGTCATTAAAAGCATTTTCCGAATCGTTCATGGCGGCATCGTCCACGGCTACGACTCTTTTCGTTACGAGATCGAGATGGGAGAAGGGTTTATGGAAGCCGAGTTGACAGTCGAAAAGAACGGCATTGAAGTGACGGATGCCGAGATCGATTTTGATATTTCAGACGTGTATTTTCTGGCGAAAGAACTAAAAGCCAACGCAATGCGACGTGGGGAGCCATGGAAATCATTCGTCATGTCATACCGCGAAGGCGAACAAGTCCAAACAAAATTCGCATATTGATTCCAGACTTTCAGACCAAAAGATCGCAGCCTTCGGCAGCTCCTGCACACAATCTGTAGGAGCTGCCGAAGGCTGCGATCTTTTGCTTTTACTTCGGATAAAGCGGCGGCAATCCACTCTCGCTCACCGGGTCCTGCACGCGCTCGGCGGCTGGAATCGTTCGAATCGCCCGCCACAAATCCTCACCCTGCCAATGCTGCCCGGTCTCGCTGTACAGCGCGCCGTTCAGCCCATCCAACGCGTCCGACAACGGCACAAACCGCGCGGCCATGTCTGCCAGCGTCTCCGGCTGCTGTCGCGCCCAGGCGTCCAGTGCCTGGCGGGTGGCGTGGGGGTCGTTGGCTTGGCTGGCGCGTTTGATGTCGTCGAGCAGGGTGCGTGGGCTCGGACCGGTCTGGGCGGCGCGGTGGATTGCCGGTTGCCAGCGGGCGCGCCACCAGAGGCCGAAGCCGAGCAGGGTGGTGCAGCCGAGGATCAGGGTGCTGAGTTTCCACCACCACAAAGTGTCGTTGTCGGGCGTACTCGGTTGCAGGGTGCCGGCCGGGGTGTCGATTTGCAGGCTGGGGTTGTTCGCCACTTGCAGGGTGCGCGCGGGCAGGCTGCTGTGTTCGAGGTGGTCTTCGAAGGTGTTCCACCAGACCACGTCGACGGTTGGCAGGTCGATCGCGCCGCTGCGGCTTGGCACCAGGGCTTCGCGTTCTTCGCGGCTGCCGATGATCCCGCGGTCGCTGCTCTGGTTGCTCAGCACCGGTTGGTCGGGGTAGCGGCGCAGGCCGTTGACGTCGGTGGCGGGCAGGGCGGGGAGTTGCGAGCTGGCGAGGCCTTCGACTTTCAGGGTCAGGCTGCGGGTGAGGGAATCGCCGACCTGAGTGTGATCCGGTTCCGGGCTCCAGCTTTCGCTGAGGCTGAGGTTGCGCGCCGGCAGCCATGGTGCATCGACCGGGTAGGTCAGCGGTTTCGGTTTGACCGTCAGCGGAATCGACGCCGAGCTCACGCGCATCAGTTTGCCGGGCTTCGGCCCCGAGGCGTCTGCTGATGGTGCGGTATCGACCAGCGTGGCGCTGAACGTCTGCGGGGCGATCGTCAGCAGACCGCTGTGTTGCGGATAGATCGCGTAGCGCATCTCGATCACGCCGTGGCGCAGACCGTTGATGTCTTTTTCGTAGGTGCGTGTGTCGCCAAGTTGTTCGATGCGCGCATCGGCGATTTGCAGCGGGCTCAGGCTGCTGTCGTCGTACAGCGAAACCGAGTGATAAATGCGCAAAGTCAGGATGGCCTGGGCCTGCACGTAGACGCTGGTCTGGTCGAGGCTGGCTTCGATGAACACCGGATCGAGGCTGTTGTTGTCTTCGCGGTTGTCGCTGGCGATCACCTGCACGGTGATCGGCTGGCTCTGCGCTTCGCCCAGTTGCAGCGGCGGAATCACTACGCTGCCATTTTCTTTCGGCAGCAGGGTGATGATCCAGCGTGTGGTCGCCCGGTTGTCGCCGTTGAGGGTGTTGAGCTGGTTGACCTGGCGCGTGCCGCGCACTTCGAACAACGCTTCCAGCGCCGACAGATCGGGCTTGCCGAACTGGGTGACGTCGTCAGTTTCGAGGGTGAGCTCGACCGTCTCGCCGGAGTTCAGGCGACTGCGATCCACGCTGGCGGTCAGCTCGGCCGCCTGAGCGGTGGCCGTGCAGATCAGCAGGGGCAGCAAGAGAGCGGTGAAGCGGGTCATCGATTGTTTTCCTGATCCTGATGTTGTTGCTGTTCGTACCAGAATTTGCGCCTGAGCAGTTCGCCCGGGTCGTCCGGGATCTTGCCCAGCCATTGTTCGAGCGCCTGACGCTGCTCGCCTTCGAGGTTGTTCTCGCTCGGGCGCAGGGTCGGCACCGTGTCGGTTTCCTCTTCCTCGTTGCTGCCGGGGATTTCATTGGGGCCGGGCAGCGGCGGGGCGGTCGGCGGCGGTTCGCTGGCCGACTCGGCCGGTTGCGCCTCGCTCTGGGTTTCACTGCTCACCGCCGGAGGGGGCGCGGTAGTGGGCGATGGCTCATCGCCGGGCAGACTTTGTTCGTTGGGCTGGTTGTCCGGTTCGGGCGGCGGCGGGGCGTTTTTCTGCTTCAGCAGGTTTTCCACCAGCGCCTTGTTGGTCTGCGCCGGACGCAGATCCGGTTGCAGCTCGAGCGCCTGTTCGTAGGCATCGATCGCCGCTTCCAGCTCGCCGCTTTTCGCCAAAGCGTTGCCACGATTGTAGTGGGCGCGGGCATCGCTGCCCTCGGCGAAGCGCTGAGCGGCGCCACTGTAGTCGCCGGCCTCGTACAACGCCACCCCTTGCCACTGATGATCATCGAAATGCTGCGCGGCTTCGGCCGGGCGTTTCTGCTTGAGCAGGTGCAAACCTTGCTGGTCGGGGCGCAACCACAAGTCTTCGAAGTCGAAAGCGTAGCTCGGTTGCGGCAGGCACCACAGCAGCGGCAGGCAGAACAGCCAGCCACGGCGCCCGGCACAAGCGGCGAGCAACAGCAGCGGCAACAGCAGCCAATAGCCCTGATCGGCCCACGTATCGAGGCGCACGGTCTGGCCGTCGTCGCGCAGGCTGCGGGGGCCGTTGAGCAGGCCAAGGGCGCCAAGATCAGCCTCGTCAAGACGCGCCGGGTGATACTCACCGCCTACGCTGTTGAGGAAAGTCGCGAGACCAGGGCTGTCGAGTTGCGGCACGCGGATCGCGCCTTGCTCGTCCTTGAGGAAACTGCCGTCTTCCTGGGCAATCGGCGCACCTTCAGCGGTGCCGATGCCGAGCATCAGCAGTTGCGTGGACTCGCCATTGAGCGCACGGCGAATGCCGCGCCGTTCCTCTTCATTGAGCGACGAACCGATCAACAGAATCCGTCCCTGTCCCAGCGCACCTTGCTTGAGCAACGCCAGCGCCTTGTCCACGGCCAGATCGGCGCGGTGGCCGGCTTCCGGCATCAGCGATGGCTTGAGCGCGTCGAGCAGGTTGCGACTGGTTGCCAGATCATCCGACAGCGGCACCAGCGTGTGCGCGCTGCCGGCATAAACGACGATGGCGGTCTGCGCATCGCTGCGCGCCTGCAACAGGTCGAACAGCTTGCGCCGCGCCTGTTCCAGACGCGTCGGCGGCGAGTCGGTGGCGAGCATCTCCGGGGTCAGTTCGAGCACCACCACCAGCGGGTCAGCGGGTTTCTGGCTGGTCTGTTCGACGCGCTCCCAGCTCGGCCCGAGCAAGGCCAGAATGGTCAGCAACCACGCCACGCCTAGGGCGATCCACGGCAGTTTGCTCTGGCGACCGCTGCCGCCACTGAGCAGCGCAGCGTGAAATGCCGGCGGCAGAATCATCTGCCAGCGACCGGCGCGTTTCTGTCGGTGCCAGAGTTGCCAGAGCAGCCAGCCGAGCAGCGGCAACAGCAACAGCCACCAAGGGCGGAACCAGTGCGGCCAGAGCGCGATCATCGGCGCCTCCGCAGGCGCAAACGCTGCAAGCGCTCACGCCAGTCCGGCAGCGGACTTTGTAAATACAGTTGTTTGGTAAACAGGCGTTGCAGCGGATTGTCCGGCCACAGTTCGCGGACGACCAGCAACAGGCTCAACCACAGCGCCAACGCCAGCGGCCAGTGATACAAGGCTTGCGCCGGGCGTGCCTGAGTCGGTTGCTGAGTCACCGGTTCGAGCTGATCGAGGGTGTCCTTGATCGCTTGCAGCTCTTTGCCGTCATGGGCGCGGAAGTACTGGCCGCCGGTGATTTCGGCGATGGCCTTGAGTGCCGGCTCATCCAGATCGAGGCTCGGATTGACCCCGAGCAGGCCGGTCGAGCCGCTGTCCTCGGGATTGGCGCCGATGCCGATCGGATAGATTCTGACGCCTTCGCTGGCGGCCAGTTTTGCGGCGGTCAGCGGATTGATTTCGCCGCCGTTGTTGGCGCCGTCGGTGACCAGAATCAGCACGCGACTTTGCGCCGGGCGCAGACGCAGGCGTTTCAGGGCCAGACCGATGGCATCGCCGATCGCGGTGTTTTTGCCAGCGATACCGATCCGCGCTTCGTCGAGCCAGATGCGAACGGTGCGCCGATCGAAGGTCAGCGGCGCTTGCAGGTAGGCCTGGCTGCCGAACAGGATCAGGCCGACGCGATCGCCGTCGCGGCTTTCGAGGAAATCGCCGAGCAAGTGCTGCACCAGCGACAGGCGACTGACTTCTTCGTCCTGCCACTGCATGTCGGGAAAATCCATCGAACCGGACACGTCCACCGCCACCAGCAGATCACGGCCACTGGCGGCAATCGGCAGTGGCTCGCCAAGCCATTGCGGGCGCGCGGCGGCGATCAGCAAGATCAGCCACAGCAAGATAAACGGCGCCTGCTGCCGCCACGCCGGCAAGTTGGCGCGGGCGCGGCGGCGGGCGAGGCCTTCGAGGTCGGCGAGGAAACTGACTTTCAATGCCGGCTCGCCGCTGTCGGCCACCGGCAGGACCAGACGCATCAGCCACGGCAGCGGCAACAGCACGAAGATCCACGGCCAGGCGAACTCAAACATGTTTGCGAATCCACGTGTCGACCGCTTGGGTCAGGCCGGCGATGGCTTTGTCGTCGAGTTTGCATTCCGGTTTGTACGCGCCTTCGACCAGCACCATCCACCGCGTCAGGCCGGCAGCCGGGCAGCGGTTATCGAGGAAGGCCAGCCATTTGCGCCCGTTGAGGGTGTGGCTCTGGCTGTACGGATAGTGGTTGCGGCACAGGCGTTTGAGCAGGCCGTTGAGTTGTTGCAGCCAAGCGCCGGCGGGTGCACCGTCGTAGGGTTTGGGCATTTGCGCCAGTTCGGCGAGCGCGGCGATGCGCACCGGATCCAGCGGCTGCTCGGCGCGCACCACCGGGCGTTTCTTCATCGGAATGAAACGCCGTAGCTTCCACACGGCGAAACCCAGCAGCGGCAACAGCAGAAGCAGCAGCCACCAGCCCGGCGCCGGCGGCCAGAACGCGATCGGCGGCGGCGAGATCAGCGGTTGCAGTTGTTCGAGGCCGTTCATCGACCTTTCCCCGGACGCTGCGGGTTCAGGAACTCGCGCATCTGCTCGACCATTTCGCTCTGCGTGCTCAGCGGCATCAGCAACACCCGCAGCTTTTGTGCGAGCAGCTCCCAGCGAGCGATGCGCGCTTCGGCCTGGGCGCGGTAGGTCTGGCGCAGGTCGAAGTTCAGCGTGTCGATCTCCAGTTGCGCGCCACGTTCGGCGAAGCGCAGCAGGCCGGCGGCGGGCAGGGCGTGATCGAGTGGATCGGACAGCGGCAACATCAGCAAATCACAATGCCGCGCCAGCAAACTCAACTGCTGCTCGGCGCTGTCGGACAACGCGCGCTCGTCGCAAATGACGATGGCCAGACTGCCCGGGCGCAGCACTTCCCGTGCGCGGCGCAGGGCCATGCCGAAGGCATCGCGATCCGGCTCGCGCTCGCTGTGCAGCGATTGATTGACCTTGACCAGCCGGTTGAGCAATTGCAGCAGGCTCTGCTTGCTCCGGCGAGGCTTGATTTCGTAGTGCTCGTTGTCGCCGAACACCAATCCGCCGACGCGGTCGTTGTGCCCCAGCGCGGCCCAGCCGATCAACGCCGCGACCTGCGCCGCCAGCACCGACTTGAACATCAGCCCCGAGCCGAAAAACAGCCGCGTGCTTTGCTCGACCATGATGAAAATCGGTCGCTCGCGCTCTTCGTGGAACAGCTTGGTATGCGGCTCCTGCGTGCGCGCGGTGACGCGCCAGTCGATGGTGCGCACGTCGTCACCGGCCTGATACACCCGCACCTGATCGAAGTCGACGCCACGGCCACGGAATTTCGAGTGATGCAGGCCGATCAGCGGGCTGCGCTGACTCGGCGTGGAAAACAGCTGTACCTCGCGCACGCGGTGACGCATCTCGATCAGCTCGGCGAGGCTGATGCGGATACCGGGTTCGGAGGGCAGGGCGGCGTTCATGGGGGTCAAGCGACGGCGACGACGTCGAGAATCCGCTGCACCACGCGATCCTGATCAATGCCAGCGGCTTCGGCTTCGAACGACAGAATGATGCGGTGGCGCAACACGTCGAACAGCACGGCCTGAATGTCTTCCGGGCTGACGAAGTCGCGACCGGCCAGCCAAGCGTGGGCGCGGGCGCAGCGATCGAGGGCAATCGAACCGCGCGGACTGGCGCCATAGGCGATCCACTCGGCCATTTCCGGGTCGAACTTGGCCGGGTTACGCGTGGCCATGACCAGTTGCACCAGGTATTCCTCCACGGCGTCGGCCATGTACAAACCGAGGATTTCCTTGCGCGCGGCGAAGATCGCCTGCTGGCTGACCCGACGCTCGGGCTTGGTCTCGCCGTTCAACGCCTCGCCGCGCGCCTGTTGCAGGATGCGCCGTTCGACGGCGGCGTCAGGGAAGCCGATCTTGACGTGCATGAGGAAACGGTCGAGCTGGGCTTCCGGCAGCGGATAGGTGCCTTCCTGTTCGATCGGGTTCTGCGTGGCCATTACCAGAAACAGCGGCGACAGCTCATAGGTGCTGCGCCCGACGCTGACCTGACGCTCGGCCATCGCTTCGAGCAAAGCCGATTGCACCTTGGCCGGCGCACGGTTGATTTCGTCCGCCAGCACAAGGTTGTGAAAGATCGGCCCTTGCTGGAACACGAAGCTGCCGGTTTCCGGACGGTAGATTTCGGTGCCGGTGATGTCGGCCGGCAGCAGGTCGGGGGTGAACTGAATACGATGGAACTGGGCTTCGATGCCCTCGGCGAGTTCTTTGATCGCTTTGGTCTTGGCCAGACCGGGAGCGCCCTCGACCAGCATATGGCCGTCGGCGAGCAGGGCGATGAGCAAGCGCTCGATGAGTTTTTCCTGGCCGAGAATCTGCGTTGAAAGAAAGGTTCGCAGCGCCAGCAGCGCTTCACGATGTTCCATCGGTGACTGTTCCTGGAAAGGGGGTGGCCGGGGCGTTCGGATAACGCCGGGGCTGGGGGCGTTACTTTAATCCATCGTGGGGGGCGGCGACTAACGGCATTTGCGCGATTTGTCAGTATCGGCCCTCGTTTGCACTGCGTGGGGCCGTTTCTGGACGTTTTTGCGATTCAGGTCTGCGTGTGCAAGCTGTGCAATATGACCTTGATGGCGGGGCGCTCAAGTAGTTCGAACCATTTGCCTTCATCAACGATGGCGCCTTGCTGCATGACGAGCACGCGGTCAAAACGATGGAGATGTTCAACATCATGGGTGACACATATAAGGCCCTGTCCAGCGAATGTCTTGAATAGCAAATCCCACACTGGTGTAGCGAGTTTCGGTTCAATCGAAGCACTCGGCTCATCAAACAGATTGAATTTGCCCGGTCGATTCAGAAGTCGCAGCAACGAAAGCCGCTTCGCTTCACCTCCGGAGATATTGGTGGCGTTTTCAGCGATGTGACCTCGGCCAATGATTTCATCAAGCTGGAGGCATTGAATTGCCTCGTTCAATGTTTTCGACTGCTCAACACCGAAAAGTACGGACTGTTCAAAACTTCCTTCCAGGAACTGCGGAGACTGGGGGCTGTAACGCACCGTTTCCAGATGAACGCGAGCATTTAAGCGATCTATGCACAGCTCGTCGATGAACAGCCGGGGCCGCACCGAAAAATCCAGTCCTGCCAGCGCTTCGAGTAACGTCGATTTGCCAGCGCCGCTGGGCCCGATGATCGCAACGGATTGGCCCTGTCGGAAGCTGATCTGGCTGGCAATTGATAGCTGCGCAACACCGTTATGGGTGATCTCGCAGGGCTCGAGCCGTAATGTTGATAGGTTATGCAACGCATCAGAGTCATTGCGGCGATCGTTATCGAAGTCAGCAGTTGCAAGTAATTCTTTGAGTCGCCGTTGATCAGCCGAAAATTGATCCAGCACCCGATAGCCTTCGGTCAGCGCCGATACATTCAACAGGAACGTACCAGCAATAGAGGAAATGGCCACCAACTGACCGACGCTGATACTTGCTTGTCCGGACGTCTGATCCATGACTCCCCAAGCCAACAAACCGCCGGTGGACAGGCTGATAAACAAAATCTTCGCCGCGCTCAACAGTCCGCCCGAGCCTGCTACGGTCACCGCAGCATTGGCGTAGCGCTCAAACGCTCGGTTCAAGGGTTGCAGGGCCGTGCGTTCGGCGCGTTCCAGTTTTATGGATTTACCAGCCCTCAAAGTATTGACCAAGGTTGCACTCAGCTCATCCTCCTGGTCATTAACAGCATCGATGTGTTTTCTGCGCCATCGAATGATCCGGTGAGTTGCATAGAGATAACAGCCACCGAGCCCAGCTAGCGCGCAGAAAACCCAGGCTCCGCCCATATACCAGAATGCGCCGGCCACAATAAGAAATTCCAGGCACAGGGGAAAACCCGTAGTGACGAAGAACATCAGCAACTGTTCGTGGGCAGTGATTCCGCGCTCGACCGACTTGATGAAGTGTCCTACTCGCCACGTGCCAAACTGGGAAAAATCCTTGCCCATCAACCGCGCCATCCAATTGATGGAAGCATCCATGACAATTCGCTGGACGAGCTTTGAGAGCAGCAGCGTTTGCAGGGGGGTGGTCATCGACTGAATGCAACCGGCCAGCGTAAAAGCTGCGGTGAAAAAAAGCAGCGTACGCAGCGTTGTGTGATCGGCATCGTTTAGTGAATCGACGATCTTGCCCAATAACAAAGGAGGGGCCAGGGCCAGGATTTTCAGGGTGATGGTCGCGCCTATTGTCATCACCAGCAGGAGTCGATGTTTCTCGCAGGCTGTTCTTATAAATGTCTGCATGAGTATGGGCCTGTGGTCGTTTTGGATCACGCCGTTGGCGTGCTCCTGGTGCCGAGCAAAATGTGCTGAGGAGCTACGGGTTGGCCATTTCTGATTATGTTGAATCGGTCGAGACCCGGGATATAAGTCTGGGTAACTACGTTGGTCCCCGGGTACTCCATGACTGTTCTGAAAAATAGGACTTTGTTCATACCGCTCAGGTTTTTTCGGAGCAAGGCAAGTTGTTCAGGAACAGAGAGTGCAAGCAGGCTTTTTGGCGGCGCCAGGGTATTGAGTTTCAAGTTTTTAACGGGTGCAAAGTCTATCAGCTGTTTCAGTTTCTCGGATTGACAAAGCACATCAAGTACCTTTCGGTCCGCGATTTCATCGTTGGCGTCGTATAAGGCGTTTGATTGGAATTGCTCCGTTACCGCTCTTTGGATGGCGATAAATATGTCCAAAGAACAGCCGGAGCCGATTGCGGATATATGTCGGTCGCCGGGGCCGGTTCGTGGGAATGCAACCGCCAGATAAACTTCTGACTCGTCTTTGATAATGATGATCTGCAAAGCTTCGGCAGCCCGTAGCGCGTATGAGTTGTTGAACAGGGCTTGCGCAAGCAGGGGCGCCGACGGTGAGTAGAGATCTATCGCAGGTATCAGTCTGCAGACGGCCATGAAAAACCGGGACAACAGGTGTCGCTCAATCAGTTCCAGGGTACCGTGCAGCAGTGCTTCTGATTTCGTGCAGCCGAAAGCAGTTCCTGAGTTAGAGGCGTAGCGATTTAAAAAGCGCGTCGGTTGACTCGTTGTTTTACGTTCATCTTTGACCGGATACAGCAGGGCGCATGGCACAAAAAGCCCGGCGCAGCCGTCGAGTGCTGCAAGCTGCAGACACTGTAGAGGCTCGATGTTTTTTCGCAGACTTGTGAAAATGCCGTCCGACTCGACCCCGTTCTGCGAAGCGATGTCACTGCAACCAAGCGTTGTGCAAAATGGCGGCTCGGCGTGAAACATCGCGTAGTGCTCAAGGCTTTCAGCAAGTGCACCTACAAGCGCGTCGGGACCTTTGCCTGCGCCTGATTCAATCAGCGTGTCGTATTCGTTATAGAGTTCGGCAGTAGCGACCAGATTACCGTCATCGACATAGCGCACTCGCGCTTTCAAACCCAGTGTCTGGATAACATTGTTTATTCGGACAAACGCTTCGCTGGATGAAATCTCACGCTCTGACATGGTGAGCCTCGTAGGCTTGAATGCCGAAAGATCGACTTTCGGCATTTTCAGGATTGGCTGATCGGGAGGCCGAGTCAGCGGGTCAGTGAGGCGAAGAAGTCCAGTTCCGTCGCCAGGAAACCTTCAAAGTGGCCCGAGCCATAAGGCAAATCCTCGAAGGTGTTTATTTCAGAACGTTTTCTACCCATTACATATGACTCCATTGAATATCACGTTGTCGGCACTTTTTTGTGCGCCGAGCTTGCATGTTTTTTTGCAAGCGCAACGAGTAATAACAAGGGAGGGGTGGGCCCGCAATCAGACGGCTTCCGATGATTGCGTAGGGCACTTCTTGAGGAGTAGTAGGATCGAACTTCGTGCTGTTAAACACAGCGGCGTTCTATGCGGAAAATTAGCGCGAATTATGGTTTGCAGGTGTTTAGAACTTGTAGAGGTGTCAATCAGCGTGCAATTAATGACGATGGCATAAGAGGCGATCAAATGCCGTCGTCATTTATCTTGTCATGCGAGCCGAACTGGTTATTCCAGATTAATTACAAAAGTTCCTGTCCCATCGAGAATATTCTTCAAAGTCTCAACCACCTCATCCATATCCACCATATCCGGATTGAAACTGATCTCCAGCACATCATCCCCATTCAACGCATCGGCATCCGTCGCAGCAATCTCGATCTTCAGCAGTTCCGACGTCAGCGTGACCTTCACCCCGTCAAGCGTCGAAGGCTCGCCATCCAGGGTGATCTCCAGCTCATCCTCATCCGGATAACGACTCATCAGGAACATCTCACCCTTGTCGCTGTGGCAGCAGAGCATGGCCATGTTGTCTTCTTCGTCGTCGCACGGGTTGACGATCAGTAGGGCGGTGGTCATTTGCATGGGTGAAATCCTGGGCAGTGGCGGCGGTGAATCTGTTCGAAGGCGCGATTTTGCCAGTCTCTGCTCGTTCGCGCTGCCTGCATCGGCAAAAAGTCGCAAAGCAGGACATTTCCGTCGCCCGGTTCCGAGTAGCGAGAAGGGAAAATCCGACGCCAGCGTAAGGCAATTACCGGATGCGCAAAATCCACCCGAAATTGCGATTTTTCGCTTGTGATCGCCACCGTTTTGCCGTTAGTTTCGCCGCTCTTGCGCAACGGAGTGCGTTACCAAAACCCCGAAAAAGGACCTTTGCCATGACTCAATATTTCGAACGCGCCGAAGAAATTCGCCACCTGTCTGACGAACAGATCGAGGAGATCTACAAGCGCTATCTGGAAGGTGAGAAAACTTCGCAGCTGATGGCGCAATTCCAGATTCCTTCCACGGTGCGCAGTCTGCTAAAAGTTCTGCCACCGATCGTCAGCACAGACCTCACCTGTCCTTACTGTGAACTGCCGATGTGGATGCGCCGCTACGCCAGGGGAACTCCGCTTTCGTTGCGCAGTGCATTCAAATGCGTCCGCTGTGAGCACCAGCACAGTGTCCCCGGCGCCAATGGCCGCCACGCAGCGTGCAACTGCACAGAATGTTTCAAGGTTCGCCAGCAGCAACTGGCCGCCCGGGCAGCGCGGGACCGTCTGGAGTTGCAGGCCAGATATGGCGCGCAACTCCCTGCAGTGCCTTACGCCAATCTGGGCTTTGTGCAGAAGTTGACGTTGCTTGCCTTGCTCGATGATGGCTACGGCGCAAACGTTGAATGGATTGCGCCGTTGAACGCGCCATCCCGAGAGGAGCTGCTCGCCCTGACCTTCGAGGCGCGGGAAGAGTTGCTCAAAGACCTGCACGAAGCCGGGGTGCTGGCGGTTTCCACCGAATCCGATATCAACGCCTTCGATCGCAGCGAGGGTTGCAGTATTCGCGAGTACAGCGCCGTGCGCTGGCTGCCCAACGTCACGCTGGATGGCGCGGCGCGCAGTAACCGAGAGAATCTGTATCTGGCGCTGTATCAGGAATTGTCGGGCAGCGTAAAGGCTGCCTGGAAGAGCGAAATCTATTCGCTGGTCTTCAGTCTCGCCCGCGAAGCGTCCATTCAATACATTCGTGTGCTGGCCAGTGAGGTGGACTTCGCCTTCACGGCCGAAGCCCGTGCCGATGAGGTGGTCGGGCAGTTGTTGCAGGACTTCTCGGTGAGTCAGTTGTATTACTTCGCCCGCTTGGCGGTACGAAACGCCGCGCACTTTTATGCCACCGGCAATTCCAAAGGGCGCAGTCACGCCTCCAACACCATTCCGCGCAACATGCTGGGCACGGCGCAGGACGCGCTCGTCCGTAACTGGCGCAAGAACGGCCATCGTGATGCGCGGGTGCCGCAGACAGCCTTGCAGCGACTGCTTTACGACGTAGTGCTGAAGGACAGCGGCGCCGGATTCTCAAAGTCGCCGGGCATGTACTGGCGCGACGAACTGGTTCCGCAATTCTTCAGCGCCGTAGCGTTCGACAGCGACTTGCTGGGCAACCTGCGCCTGTTCTGCCGCGAATGCGATTCGAGCAACATTGACGCCAGCATGGACAAGCAGATCCTGCAGACGATGTGCTACGACTGCGCCACGGTGAGCAAATTCAGAGCCTTTGAGGAACTGCCGGACTGATCCGCGTCAACCGCCAGCGCTGAACCGGATGCCACGCTCAGGGTCGATAACAGGGCCTTGGGCGTTTTCGTTTCCGGATATGTAACGTTCCCAAGGATTGTCCTGGCACGAAAGTCCCGTGAAACCGGGGTATCGAGCCTGCATTTCAGCTCACGCCTGCTAGTGTTGATGCAGGCCAAACCCTGCATTTACGTGCCAATGACCGAATATGTCGCAGCACCGCAAGCAGACACATTGTCGCACCCATTAAGCTGCGCAACGGATGAGCACCCGTAAAGGCATTGTCGGCAGTGCTGGCAGTCGCTTTTGCAGATGCTCATTCATGGAAGGTGAATGTGACCTGAGTGTCCCGTCCAGCTTCACCCACCTGTCTCCCTGTTTCCTCTGCCCGAGAATCAGGAACAGGGCGACACCAGCCCCGAAAGGGGTGTTGCACGCGACGCTTTCCATCAATAACAAGCTTAAGCGGAGTACCACAGATGGCGTTCTTCACCGCAGCCAGCAAAGCCGACTTCCAGCACCAACTGCAAGCGGCACTGGCGCAGCACATCAGTGAACAGGCACTGCCACAAGTGGCGCTGTTCGCTGAACAATTCTTCGGCATCATTTCCCTGGACGAGCTGACTCAACGTCGCCTCTCCGACCTCGCTGGCTGTACTCTCTCTGCGTGGCGCCTGCTTGAGCGCTTCGATCACGCGCAACCGCAAGTGCGTGTCTACAACCCCGATTACGAACGTCACGGCTGGCAGTCGACCCACACCGCGGTCGAAGTGCTGCACCACGACCTGCCATTTCTGGTCGACTCGGTGCGTACCGAGCTGAACCGTCGCGGCTACAGCATTCATACCCTGCAGACCACCGTGCTCAGCGTGCGTCGTGGCAGCAAGGGCGAATTGCTGGAAATCCTGCCAAAAGGCAGCACCGGCGAAGGCGTGCTGCACGAATCGCTGATGTACCTGGAAATCGACCGTTGCGCCAACGCGGCCGAGCTGAACGTGCTGAGCAAAGAGCTTGAGCAGGTGCTCGGTGAAGTGCGCGTCGCCGTTGCTGACTTCGAGCCGATGAAAGCCAAGGTGCAGGACATCCTCACCCAGCTCGACAACAGCGCCTATCCGGTCGATGCCGACGAAAAGAACGAAATCAAGAGCTTCCTGGAATGGCTGGTGGGCAACCACTTCACCTTCCTCGGCTACGAAGAGTTCGTGGTTACCGATCAAGCCGATGGCGGCCACATCGAGTACGACCGGAACTCCTTCCTCGGCCTGACGAAACTGCTGCGCACCGGCCTGACCTACGAAGACCTGCGCATCGAAGACTACGCCGTGTCCTACCTGCGCGAACCGACCCTGCTGTCGTTCGCCAAGGCTGCGCACCCGAGCCGTGTGCACCGTCCGGCTTACCCGGACTACGTGTCGATCCGTGAAATCGACGCCGACGGCAAAGTCATCAAGGAACACCGCTTCATGGGCCTGTACACCTCGTCGGTGTACGGCGAGAGCGTGCGGGTCATCCCGTTCATCCGCCGCAAGGTCGAAGAAATCGAGCGCCGCTCCGGCTTCCAGTCCAAGGCTCACCTGGGCAAGGAACTGGCACAGGTCCTCGAAGTGCTACCGCGTGACGACCTGTTCCAGACCCCGGTCGACGAACTGTTCACCACCGTGATGTCGATCGTGCAGATCCAGGAACGCAACAAGATCCGCGTGTTCCTGCGCAAAGACCCGTACGGTCGCTTCTGCTACTGCCTGGCCTACGTGCCGCGCGACATCTATTCCACCGAAGTGCGCCAGAAGATCCAGCAAGTGCTGATGGAGCGCCTGAAGGCGTCCGATTGCGAATTCTGGACCTTCTTCTCGGAATCCGTGCTGGCCCGTGTGCAGCTGATCCTGCGCGTCGATCCGAAGAACCGTCTCGACATCGACCCGCTGCTGCTGGAAAAAGAAGTGGTTCAGGCCTGCCGCAGCTGGCAGGACGATTACGCCGCACTGACCGTCGAAAGCTTCGGCGAAGCCCACGGCACCAACGTGCTGGCCGACTTCCCGAAAGGCTTCCCGGCCGGTTACCGCGAGCGTTTTGCCGCGCATTCGGCCGTGGTCGACATGCAGCACCTGCTGAGCCTCAACGAAAAAAATCCGCTGGTGATGAGCTTCTATCAGCCGCTCGGTCAGGTCTCCGGCCAGCGCGAGCTGCATTGCAAGCTGTATCACGCCGACACGCCGCTGGCGCTGTCCGACGTCCTGCCGATTCTGGAAAACCTCGGCCTGCGCGTACTGGGTGAATTCCCGTATCGCCTGCGCCACACCAACGGCCGCGAATTCTGGATTCACGATTTCGCATTCACCGCCGCTGAAGGTCTCGACCTCGACATCCAGCAACTCAACGACACCCTGCAGGACGCGTTCGTGCACATCGTGCGCGGCGATGCCGAGAACGATGCGTTCAACCGTCTGGTGCTGACCGCCGGTCTGCCATGGCGCGACGTGGCGCTGCTGCGTGCCTACGCCCGCTACCTGAAGCAGATTCGTCTGGGCTTCGATCTGGGTTACATCGCCAGCACTTTGAACAACCACACCGACATCGCTCGCGAACTGACCCGGTTGTTCAAGACCCGTTTCTACCTGGCGCGCAAGCTCGGCAGCGACGATCTGGAAGACAAGCAACTGCGTCTGGAACAAGCGATTCTGACTGCACTGGACGATGTTCAGGTGCTCAACGAAGACCGCATCCTGCGTCGTTACCTCGACCTGATCAAAGCCACCCTGCGCACCAACTTCTATCAGACGGATGCCAACGGCCAGAACAAGTCGTACTTCAGCTTCAAGTTCAACCCGCATGCGATCCCTGAGCTGCCAAAGCCAGTGCCGAAGTTTGAAATCTTCGTTTACTCGCCACGCGTCGAAGGCGTGCACCTGCGCTTCGGCAACGTTGCTCGTGGTGGCCTGCGCTGGTCCGACCGTGAAGAAGACTTCCGTACCGAAGTGCTCGGCCTGGTAAAAGCCCAGCAAGTGAAAAACTCGGTCATCGTGCCGGTGGGTGCGAAGGGCGGCTTCCTGCCGCGTCGCCTGCCACTGGGCGGCAGCCGAGACGAAATCGCGGCCGAGGGCATCGCCTGCTACCGCATCTTCATTTCCGGCCTGTTGGACATCACCGACAACCTGAAGGACGGCGCCCTGGTGCCGCCGGTCAACGTCGTGCGTCATGACGATGATGACCCGTACCTGGTGGTCGCGGCGGACAAGGGCACTGCGACCTTCTCCGACATCGCCAACGGCATCGCCATCGACTACGGCTTCTGGCTGGGTGACGCGTTCGCCTCCGGTGGTTCGGCCGGTTACGACCACAAGAAAATGGGCATCACCGCCAAGGGCGCGTGGGTCGGCGTACAGCGCCACTTCCGCGAGCGCGGCATCAATGTCCAGGAAGACAGCATCACCGTGGTTGGCGTCGGCGACATGGCCGGCGACGTGTTCGGTAACGGCCTGTTGATGTCCGACAAGCTGCAACTGGTCGCGGCATTCAACCACATGCACATCTTCATCGACCCTAACCCGAACCCGGCGACCAGTTTCGTCGAGCGTCAGCGTCTGTTCGACCTGCCGCGTTCGGCCTGGACCGACTACGACACCAGCATCATGTCCGAAGGTGGCGGTATCTTCTCGCGCAGCGCGAAGAGCATCGCGATCTCGCCGCAGATGAAAGAACGCTTCGACATCCAGGCTGACAAGCTGACCCCGACCGAACTGCTCAATGCCTTGCTCAAGGCGCCTGTGGATCTGTTATGGAACGGCGGCATCGGCACCTACGTCAAGGCCAGCACCGAAAGCCACGCCGATGTCGGCGACAAGGCCAACGATGCACTGCGCGTCAACGGCAACGAGCTGCGCTGCAAAGTCGTGGGCGAGGGCGGTAACCTCGGCATGACCCAACTGGGTCGTGTGGAATTCGGCTTGAATGGCGGCGGTTCCAATACCGACTTCATCGACAACGCCGGTGGCGTGGACTGCTCCGACCACGAAGTGAACATCAAGATCCTGCTGAACGAAGTGGTTCAGGCCGGTGACATGACCGACAAGCAACGCAACCAGTTGCTCGCGAGCATGACCGACGAAGTCGGCAATCTGGTGTTGGGCAACAACTACAAGCAGACTCAGGCCCTGTCCCTGGCGGCGCGCCGTGCTTACGCGCGCATCGCTGAGTACAAGCGTCTGATGAGCGATCTGGAAGGCCGTGGCAAGCTGGACCGTGCCATCGAGTTCCTGCCGACCGAAGAGCAACTGACCGAGCGCGTCGCTGAGGGCCACGGCCTGACCCGTCCTGAGCTGTCGGTGCTGATTTCCTACAGCAAGATCGACCTCAAAGAGCAGCTGCTGGGCTCGCTGGTGCCGGACGACGACTACCTGACACGCGACATGGAAACGGCGTTCCCGCCGACCCTGGTCAGCAAGTTCTCCGAAGCCATGCGTCGCCACCGTCTGAAGCGCGAGATCGTCAGCACGCAGATCGCCAACGATCTGGTCAACCACATGGGCATCACCTTCGTGCAGCGACTCAAAGAGTCGACCGGCATGAGCCCGGCGAACGTGGCTGGCGCTTACGTGATCGTGCGCGACATCTTCCACCTCCCGCACTGGTTCCGTCAGATCGAAGCGCTGGACTACCAGGTTTCCGCTGACGTGCAGCTGGAGCTGATGGACGAGCTGATGCGTCTGGGCCGTCGCGCCACGCGCTGGTTCCTGCGTGCCCGCCGCAACGAGCAGAACGCTGCCCGTGACGTCGCGCATTTCGGTCCGCACCTGAAAGAACTGGGTCTGAAACTCGACGAACTGCTCAGCGGCGAAATCCGCGAGAACTGGCAGTCGCGCTATCAGGCGTACGTCGAAGCCGGTGTGCCGGAATTGCTGGCGCGTATGGTTGCGGGTACTTCGCACCTGTACACGCTGCTGCCGATCATCGAAGCCGCCGACGTCACCGGGCAGAACCCGGCCGAAGTGGCCAAGGCCTACTTCGCCGTCGGCTCTGCGCTGGACATCACCTGGTACCTGCAACAGATCAGCGCTCTGCCGGTAGAAAACAACTGGCAGGCTCTGGCCCGTGAAGCGTTCCGTGATGACGTCGACTGGCAGCAACGGGCGATCACCATCTCCGTCCTGCAACAGGGCGACGGCTCCCAGGACGTTGAAGCACGCCTGGCGCTGTGGATGGCCCAGCACGAAAGCATGATCGAACGCTGGCGCGCCATGCTGGTGGAGATCCGTGCTGCGAGCGGTACGGACTACGCCATGTACGCGGTGGCCAACCGTGAGCTGCTGGATCTGGCGTTGAGTGGGCAAGCGATCGTGCCTGCGATCACTGCGAACGCCGAGCTTGAACTGGCGTAAGTAGTGGCTGAATGAAGAAGCCCCGCTCTCGAAAGAGGCGGGGCTTTTTCTTGTCTGTCATTCAGAACGTATCGGCGCAGCGAAAGGCGAAGCTACCGACGCCGTCCGTACGGGGCAGGGATGTTCCGGCTACGACAAGCTGATTGTTCTGAATGGCAAGGCCTCCCGCCATGTCGAGCACGGCGGTCAGATTGATGACCAGCACACCGTCGTCGGCAAAATCGCGATCTGGATAGCCGTCCGATTTGAACTGGGCAATGACGATTTCCGAGTCTTGTTCGCCGTGGGTGCTGGAAAGCACGACGATGTGTCCGTCCCTCAGCGTGCCAGCAGTCCATTGGATGCCCAAAAGGGCTTTCGGATAGGACGTCAGGACTGGCCTCCCTTCATTGAAATCGATGGCGTATTTCCCATGCCTGTCGACGCATACCAGGAGGCCCCTGTTAACGAAATCAATGGAGCGGGCGCTACCTATGCCAAGGATGTTGCCGCCTGGCATTTCGACCAGTTGGTTGATCTGACTGAGCTTGTCCAGGCGGTCGAACAGGGCAAAACCGTTATCGCCAAAGCTGCTGACAGGTTTACCTGCGGCGTCGAAGAGGGCGATCATTGCGCGGTAGCCGACATTGCTTGAGACGCTGCCTGCGATGGCGAATTTGCCGTCCTGGAGCCGGATCAGTGAGCCAGCCCACGTGAAGTTGGCCAGGTATCGAATCACGACGTAACCCTTTCCCTGGCCAAACGCAGTGTCCAGAGCCCCGTTGCTTTGCAGTCTGATCAAAAGACCGCATTGGTCATTGGGGGAATATCGATGGTTGCTCAATACCATCAGTTTTCCGTCGTCCAGTTCAATGGCATGGCCACTGTAATCGGATGCCGTAGTGCGTTTTTGCCCAAGTTCGATCTCGGACGACGTGAGCGCGGGCACCGGAATCGGATCAACGAAGACTACGCCGTTGACGCCAAATGCGGTCTCGGGCGTTCCGTCATTGCGAAACATTGCCAGGCAGCGTTGTGGCTGTGCGTATTCGTGTAGATAAAAGGCACCCTGAAGCAACAGATTTCCGTTCTTGAGGATGCTGATGCTGCCACCCGTGGATTTATAGCCCGGAGCGAAAACCCCGCTGGCCACGCCATCCCGGGCAAACGAAGTGTCCTGTGTGCCATCAGTCTTCAATCGCACAATGGCGAACTTGTTGCCCGGACTTGCGGCGATCAGCAGCTTGCCGTCCGCCGCGACGGCAACTGCGTTGGCGAAGCCGTTTTCCTGATCGGGATATTTAAACCAGGTGAGGCCATTTTTGTCGGGGCCGAAAGTGGGGTCCAGGTTATGCACAGCGGTGTCTTTTACTTCAGTCATGGTCTGCTCCTCGAATACGCTGTTTTTGCGTAAAGCGATCAGTCGATAGGGACCGGCAAATCAACGCAGTGCTGGTATTTGGGGAGCTTTCGGTCGCGCTGTCCACTGTCAGACCTGACAGTGGACAGCGGCGGATGATTGTGGATTTGGAAGACGGGATGGCCTGTCTTGCCGGGGATTTAATGTCTGAGGGATTTTGTGGTGTCCGGTCTGGCGCCTTCGCGAGCAGGCTCGCTCCCACGGTTGATCGCATTCCAAATGTGATCAGGCAGCCATCAGTTTTCCAGCGGGATCAGCACCTGCTCGTTCGGGGCCATCACCATGAACACCAGCAACCTGGCAGGCTTGGTTGAGCTGGCATTTTTCGACACCAGATGCTCGGAGCCGGCCGGCTCGTACCAGAACTGGCCCTTTTTGTAAGTGATCGCCTGTTCGCCTTTGACTTGGGAAATCACTTCGCCGTCGAGCACGTAAGCCATCGCCGTGCCTTCGTGCTTATGGGCGATCGAGGATTGCCCGGGCTGGTAGTCGACTTCGATCATCATGGCTTTCTTGCCGGGGGCGTTTTTCAGCAGTTGTTCCTGCAGGACGGTGATTTTTTCGGATGGATCGTGGGCCATTGCCGAAGCGGAGAAGGTGAAGGCGAGGGCTGCGGCGACGAGGTGCAGGGCTTTCATGGCGGGTTACCTGTGATGGTGGGGGTGTGCTCACAGTAGGCCGCAATGTGGCCGGTTCAAACGGCCAATATTCGCGAAGATCAGGTGACCAATTCTGGTTCAAAAGCAAAGATCGCAGCCTTCGGCAGCTCCTACAGGGGAACGCATTCCAGAGTAGGAGCTGCCGAAGGCTGCGATCTTTTGATCTTGCTTTTAGACGATAGGGAAGCTGTTGAAATCGACGCTATTGGCCAGGCGGCTATCGATCAGGTCGATAAACCCCTGTGCCTCGGGCCGGTTGAAATGCGCCTGCATCGCCGCTTCCGACTGCCAGCGCGCGCTGACCGTCCAGCGGTGGCTGTCCTCGGGGCAGCGGTCGACCAGGTAGGAATCGCAGCCCGGGGTTTCGCGCAGGGTGTCGACGATCTTCTGCAATTGCTTGCCGAGCTCTTCCGAGCGGCCCGCAACAGCCTTCACCTGAACCGTGTTGATCACTTCGTTGGACATTGCTCACACTCCTGAATCAGGCCGGACGAATCCTGCTCACTGAGGGATAACGCCTGTGCAGAATAGGCCTGCCGCCGTGAATCACCAATAACCAATCGGCGGTAAAAGCCTTATACCAACGGCTCATGACAGCTGTTCGAGGATGTCGCGCAGGCGATCGAGGGCGATGTCGATGTCGAGGGTTTCGATGGCGCCGAAACCGAAGTAAAGGCCTTCTTTCGCCGGCTGCTGGTAGTAGAAACAACTGATCGCATAGAGACCGACCTCGACCTTTTTCGCCAGCTCGATGACCAGCGGCAAGTCGACCTGCACCTTGCAGAGCACCGCCATGTGAAAACCGGCGCTGGCCGGCACGGCTTGCAGCCACGGTGCAAGGTCGGTCGCCATGCGCGCCAGGATCCGCTCGCGGCGTTGCGCGTAGATCGTGTGGCATCGGCGGATGTGCTTGAGCAGGCAACCCTCGGCGATGAACTTGGCCAGCGCCCATTGCGGCAGAGTCGAGGCGTGCAGATCGGTGAGCTGTTTGGCGCGGATCACCGCCTCGATGATCGACGGCGGCAGGATCGCATAGCCCAGGCGCAACTCCGGCAGCAGGGTTTTCGAGAAGGTGCCGACGTAGGCGACGATGCCGCGCTGATCGAGGTTGTACAGCGAATCGGTGGGTCGGCCCTCGTAGCGGAATTCGCTGTCGTAGTCGTCCTCGATGATGATCGCGCCGAGCTCGTGGGCACGGACGAGCAGGGCCTCGCGGCGCGCCTGACTCATCGCCATGCCCAGCGGAAACTGATGCGATGGCGTCACATAGATGAGCCGGGTGCCATCGGGAATGTGCTCGACCTGAATGCCCTCGGCATCCACCGGCACCCCGACCACCTCCGCGCCATGCGTGCCGAACAACAAGCGCGCGGGCGGATAGCCGGGGTCTTCCATGGCCACCAGACTGCCGGGACGGGTCAATACGCGGGCAATCAGGTCCAGCGCCTGCTGCGCGCCGTTGCATACGACGATGTCCTCGTCCTGACAGTTGATGCCACGGGAAAACGCGATGTGCCGAGCGATCGCATTGCGCAGCGCCGGCAAGCCTTCGGCGACGCTGTAGAAACCTTTCGACTGCGCCATCTGCCGCATCGCGTGGGCGACGCAGCGGCGCCAGTCGTCGTGGGGGAACTGGCCTTTGCTGGTGGCGCCGCCGATGAAGTCGTAGCGCAGCGAACCTTGCAGCGTCGGGTGACGGAGGAACACCGGCAGATTGCGCCAGCTCTCGATCACCTCGGCACTGGCCAGCTCGGTGTGGCTCTGCTTGCGCTGCACCTGTGCCGGGCGGGCGTTGACGTAGGTGCCTTTGCCGATCACGCCGGTGAGGAAGTTTTCGTAGGTCAGCTGCGCATAAGTGTCGGAAATGGTCTTGCGCGAAATGCCCAATTGCTCGGCCAGCAAGCGGCTCGGCGGTAACTGCGTACCCGCCGCCAACCGCCCGGATTCAATCGCCGCGCGCAGCTGCTGATACAACTGACCGGCAAGATCCTTGCGGCCGTTGATCACGACATGAAGTTCCATACCGACGAGGCTCCCGGGTGTTGAGTGAAGTGTCGGTCAGATTAGCGTTGTTGGGCTTTTGGCAGTAGTTGCGTGGAGTAAAAACCGCAAATTGGCGCAAGTCCCTGTGGGAGCGAGCCTGCTCGCGAAGGCGGTGTGTCATTGAACAGATTCGTTGTCTGACACTCCGCTATCGCTGGCAAGCCAGCTCCCACAGTTTTTGCGGCGTGCACAAATCGTGTGAACGACGTTAAACCTTGTGGGAGCTGGCTTGCCAGCGATGGCGGTGGTGCAGTGGATGAATATTTGTCTGGGAAACCGCTTTCGCGAGCAGGCTCGCTCCCACAGGTATTGCGTTTGGCCGAGGTTCATTGGTGTAGCCGGAATTCATGGAATTGGGGCTGTAACACAGCCTGCACAGCCCTTACTGTGAAACTCATCATTCCGCCTGCCGAGAGCCGCGCCATGTCCCTGCGTCTGGATTACTACAACGCTTCGCCCAAGGCGATGAAAGCGATGATTGCCATGGAGGCGCTGACCACACACTTGAGCATCGAAGCGCCGCTTCTGCAATTGATCCGGATCCGCGCTTCGCAACTCAACGGCTGCGCATTCTGCACTGACATGCATTCGGTGGACGCGCGGCGGGCCGGGGAGAGCGATCGGCGCCTTTACGCGATCGCGGTGTGGCGCGACAGCAACTTCTTCAATCCCCGCGAACGGGCGGCGCTGGCCTGGGCCGAGGCAGTGACGCTGTTGGCCGAAAGCCACGTGCCGGATGACGTCTACCAGCAAGCGCGCGAGCAATTCGATGAAGGCGAACTGGTGGACCTGACGGTTGCAGTCAGCACCATCAACAGCTGGAATCGTTTGGCTGTCAGCTTCCGTCAGACCCCGAGTGACTGAAAGCACCCATCCCTGTGGCGAGGGGATCTGATCGTTCCCACGCTCCGCGTGGGAATGCAGCCCGGGACGCTCTGCGTCCCATTGGAACGCGGAGCGTCCCTTGAGGCATTCCCACGCGGAGCGTGGGAACGATCGAAAGACCTTGCCTAATTCGGCGGCCGCTGCGGTTTCACCGAGGTGCCAAACGTATTCCCCATCCGCGTACTGGTCGCAGCCGGGGTCGCCAGCCCGACCTGATTCGGCGCGCGCTTGTGCACCGGCACGTTCAACGCTTCCATGTTCTTCTGCGCCGCCGCCGCGCCGTCGGGATTGTTGCCCATCTGCTGGCTCAGGCAATCGTAATTCGGCGCCTTGTAACCGCCGACCGTGACCTCGACACAGCCCAGCGGCTCTTCGGCCTGCGCCGCGCCCACCGTCATCAGCAAGACCCACATACACCGCGTTTTCATGTCCGCCTCCTGGCCCGCCCGAATGGGCCGCTCTGGCTTTGAGTCTAGTGCAAGCGCGGCGCAAAACCCGTGATGGTTTTTTTGCACCGCCCGTCATACCAGAGTCATAAATGCCCCGCAGGATAGCGATTTTCAGGGGTGCGCCAGTCGTGCAGCGAGGCAGTTCGCGGATCAGTCTTCAGCGCTCGGCGACGCTTGTGCGCCGCGCGGGTCTGGGGTGGCTGCTCGGTCTGCTGGCCAACGCGGCCAATGCAGATCCAGCAGCGGCGGATATGCGCCTGACCTTGCACATCCCGGCGCAGGAACTCGCTCGGGCGCTGGATCAATACAGCCGCGCCACGGGCGTCGCGGTGCTGGTCGACAGCCAGTTGAGCCGGGGCCGCCGCTCCCTCGCCGTGGATGGCGAATTCACCGCCGCCGATGCCTTGCGCCATTTGCTCGGCGGCACCGGGTTGATGGCGCGCTATGCCCGCGCCGACGCGTTCACCTTGCAAGTGGCGCAGGTGGAAGATCTGCCGGTGCCGACGGACAAACCCACGCCGGCCGCTGTCGCGGTCAACCGCAGTTACGCGACGGCGGTGCAAGCGGCGATCGAGCGCAAGCTGTGCCGCTCGCCGCTGACACGGCCGGGCAGTTATCGCGCGGTGTTGCAGGTGTGGGTCGGGCGCGACGGCGTGGTGCAGCACAACCGGTTGGTCACTTCGACCGGCGATGTACGGCGCGATAACGCGCTGGTGGAAAGTTTTCGCAACCTCACAATCGATCGGCCGACGCCCAGCGCCTTGCGCCAGCCGGTCACGTTGCTGTTGTTACCGGAGTCGTCAGGGAAGCGCATGGAATGCACGAGATGGGAAGGAGTTTCCGGGGGATGAAAGACGCCGGACAAAGCGTGATGGGCCAGCTGTTCCTCAGCTCCTACGAGGACTTTCGCGTGCGCCTGCGCCGCCGCCTCGGTTCCGAGGATCTGGCCAATGACGTGCTGCACGAAACCTGGCTGCGGGTCGATCGCATGGAGACCCCGCCGAACCTGCTCAAGCCCAACGCCTACCTGTATCGCATGGCCCTGAACATCGCCGCCGACCGCCGTCAGGCCGATGCGCGGCTGCTCACCGGTACTGAGGTCGAAGAGCTGCTGCAACTGGGCGACGAAGCGCTCGACCCGGCGCGGGTGGTCGGCGGGCAAAAGGAAATGCAGGCCCTGCTCAGCGCCTTGTACGAACTGCCCGCACGACGTCGGCGGATCTTCATCGCCGCGCGGCTGGAAGAAGCGCCGCACCTGGAAATCTCCCAGCGTTTCGGCATTTCCACGCGCATGGTCGAGAAGGAAATCAAAGCCGCGCTGGGCTTCTGCGCAGCAAAACTGGAAAGAAAAGTGTTTCAGCGGTTCGGTCGCGGGGCCGGAAAACCGTCTAGCGAATAGTGACCCGATTAATCCGTTGAGAATTTGCGCGTTTGAACATCTTTCGACTGAAACCCGCCGAGCCTTCGGCCACCGAGTCTCTGCACAGCGAAGCCCAAGATTGGCTGATCCTGCTGACCTCGGGCCGCGCCACCGTCGCCGACGCCCGCGCCCTGCGCGAATGGTGCGCGCAGAGTGGCGAACACGCCCGGGCCTTCGAAGAGGCCAAGCGGCTGTGGCATCACCTGCAACCGGCCGCCGAAGCCGTGCAGGGCCGACGCAGCTTCGGTCGACGGGCATTTCTCGGCGGCGCGATTGCCGCATCCGCCGCATTCCTGCTGGTGCGCGGCACGATTCCCGGCGGCTTCGAAGGCTTGGGCGCCGACTACATCACCGAAGTCGGCCAACAGCGCCGAGTCGAACCGGCGCAAGGCGTCAGCCTCGAGCTCAACACCCAGACCCGCATCAACCAGCGCAGCGTCGAAAACGGCGTGCAGGGCTTCGAACTGGTCAGCGGCGAAGTCGAAGTGCAAACCGCACGCCTGCCGCTGGCGATGCAGGCCGGAGCAGGGTGGTTGCGCGCCAGCCAGGCCCGCTTCAACCTGCGTAACACCGACCAGCAAGTCTGCGTGACCTGCCTCGACGGCACGGTCGACGTCGCCATCGAAGGCCGCAACCTGCGCCTCGAAGCGGGCCAGCAAGTCACCTACGACGCACGGCAAATCGGCAACGTACAAACTGTCGACACCGCCGCCGTGATGAACTGGCGCCAACAAGTGCTGGTGTTCAACGGCGCCACCCTCAGCCAGATGATCGACGAAATCAACCGCTACCGCCCCGGCATGCTCCTGCTGCTCAACCGCGAACTCGGCCAACGCCGCGTCCAGGCCCGCTTCAACCTCGACCAACTCGCCGGCGTCGCCTTGCTGATCCGCGACGCCTACGGCGTCAAATGCACCGAACTCCCCGGTGGCGTGGTCGTTCTCAGCTAACCAAAGCCCAGCGCGATCCAAATGTAGGAGCTGCCGGAAGGCTGCGATCTTCTGATCTTGATCCTGCCTTCTGTGGGAGCTGGCTTGCCAGCGATGACGGCCTAACAGCCACCCAATCCCCAACTGCCTACACCCAATCCAACTGTAGGAGCTGCCGAAGGCCGCGATCTTCTGATCTTGCTTTTGCTTTCTGTGGGAGCGAGCCTGCTCGCGAAAGCAGTTTCCCAGCTGACCAATATCTTCCGGTCGCACTCGAACCCTGTGGGAGCTGGCTTGCCAGCGATGACGGCCTAACAGCCAACCAAGCTAAACCTGACTGCCCCCAATTCAATTGTGGGAGCGAGCCTGCTCGCGAAAGCGGTCTACCATCTGACCAATATCTTCCGGTCGCACTCGACCCCTGTGGGAGCTGGCTTGCCAGCGATGACGGCCTAACAGCCAACCAACCTGCAACTGACCGCCCCCAACCCAATTGTGGGAGCGAGCCTGCTCGCGAAAGCGGTCTACCAGCAACAACAATATTGACTGACCCACCGCAATCGCGAGCGGGCTCACTCCTACAAAAAACTGCGGTGACCCCAGCTATTGCAACAACCCAATCACCTGCCGATACCGCTCAACCCCCTGCGCCGTCTGCCGACTCAAACGAATCTCCAACCCCAACGGATCCTCCCGCCGATTCCCGCTCAACTGCCGCCATCCCTTATCCACCTCCCAAACCCGAACCTGCACATCACTCACCTCACTCAACACCGCCACCCCATTCCCAGGCGCCGGCAACGGATAGCGACTGCGCGCCTCAGCCACCGCCCGATACAACGTATCCCCCTTGACCCACCAGCGAACCCGCTGCAACGCCCCCGGCTGATCCGCCGCGCTACGAATAATGTCCAGCCGAAACCCCTTGCTATCACTACTGCGCACCGTCACCGCCGGCGGCGCGGTCGGCGCCTCATCCTCAGCCCCGACCTTGCGCGGCTCGCTCAACTCCACCCCCGCGCGCAGGTCCACATCCCGCTGCAACTGATTCAACACCCGCAACAACCCATCGCTCTGCTCACTGCTCGCCTGCAAATGACTGTCCGCCCGCGTCACGCTGTCCAGCCCGCGCCAGGCAATCAGACTCACCACCGCCATCAGCAGAATCGCGACCATCACCTCAATCAGAGTGAACCCTTGCTGAGTCTTCATTGAATACTGATCCGCCCACTGCCATCGCGCAGCACACTCAGCCGATTGGCCCCATCAGACAAAATCAGCCGCAACGGCGGATTGATCCACTCGGCATTCAGCACCACCGTCTGCCGCGGCTCCACCCGCACCTCCACCTTCGGGCTCTGCCACGCACGCGGGCGCAACTGCGCATCCTCCTTGAACGACTCAAACCCCACGCCATCATCCCCACGCCGGCCAAACCGAAACCCCTTGGCATCCGCCACCCACACAATCGGCCGCCCATCGGTGCGAGCCTCCGCCTGCGCCACCTGCAACAACTGCGCAACCCGCTCGGCATCCTTGCGCAACAACTGCAACGGATCGGGCCTGATACTCAAACTGATCGCCGCACTGGCAATGCCAATAATCACCAGCACCACCATCAACTCGATCAACGTAAAACCCTGCTGCCTGCTCATCACCCGCGCGCTCCTTGGCGTCCCACCCCATCGTGCCCGGCGAACATGTAAGGCATGTGAAATAAAACGGAGAGAATTGCCGCGTAGGCTGGCAACAGGGACAACAAGGAGCGACAACCCATGAAATTCACCACACGGATTACCCCGGCACAAACCGTCCAGGCCCTGGCACTGCTCGCCGCCCTGGTGGGCGTCGCGACATGGTCGTCGCTGCTGCTGACCACGGCGGAATCCCACACACCCGCAGCCGCCCCGCAAGTGCTCGCGGCGAGGAGCGATAGCCCGGCGTTGCAGTGGTTCTCCAATGAGACCGCACCGGTGGATATCAAGGTGAGCGGGGTGATCGCGGGCGGGAGTGGGACGGTGGCGATATTGAGTTTGAACGATGGCGCGCCGAGGAGTTTTTTGGTGGGGGAGAAGGTTGGGGTTGGGGTGAAGTTGGTGGGGGTTGAGGGGGATGGGGTGGTGATTGAGCGGGGTGGGGAGAGGGTGAGGTTGGGGGTGGAGAGGTTGGGGGAGGGGGTGGTTTTGCCTAGGTTGGTGAGGCCTTGAATTGAAAGATCGAGTCAGCCATTTTGCTGCTGCCCCTCTTGGCCTGCCCGTTCAAGCGGCTCGACGAGAGAGTAAGGTGAATAAACAAAGCATTTGATTGCTTTCGGCAAGAGCAATCATGTCACGACGTACCGCTATCCTACAGAAAAGCAATCTACTCATTGATGGGACCTTGAAGGCAGTCCTACATGCGTTTTAGCAGCCATTTTCTTAGTAGAACATCCTTGAAGGGTTGGAGGAACGCGTAGTGGAAAACTTTAATGTGCGCCAAAAAGCAGGCTACATTTGTAATGAGATAGACGTATTTTTCATTTTTCTGTTCGTAGATTACAGGGTAAAGGGGAGAGGGAATGTCGATAAAGACCGGTGAAGCAATAAGTGGGGTTTACAGTGACGCAAATAACTTTCTGATAATTGGCCTGACGGGGCGTACTGGTTCAGGATGCTCTACGGCCGCTAGCAAGCTGGGCGGCACAAGTTTCGAATTTCCTGCGGACGGCTATGAAGGGCTCACGGAGAACGAGTTAAAAAAACATAAAATAATTCATAAGTACTTAAAGGGTAATGACTGGACTTCTTTTTATAAGATCGAGGTGCGATCCTTAATTACATATCACCTATTGCTTTTAGAAAGAGAACCGTTTGTCTCGTACTTAGTAGGGGTCTCGGGTGCAGGCATTAAGCAAGAGTCCGCAACAGCGATTTATGATGACTCAAATAAGGTGCGAGAGGAAATTCTCCGGCTTCATTCGTTTAATGGGAAGGTTGATCCTAGCGAGTTAGAGTCATGGATAGAGCTTTATTTTTCAACCTTGCCGCGTGTTGCTGAGAGTTTAAGGGAAAGCTTAGGTGGGGCTGGTTTTACCAAGCTTTACCAAAACTCTGGTGACAATATTAGATCCTCAGGTCTTGCAAATAGTAATATCTTTGATGCCGGCAAGATATTTAATTTTCCAAAGCATTTAAATTTTTTGATTAAGCTTGTTCGAAAATCCACAATAGCAAAAGGAGTTCCGTGCAGGGTTGTTATAGATGCGATTAGAAATCCGTATGAGGCATTCTTTTTAAAAAGGAGGTATGCAAACTTCTATCTGATATCCGTGAATACGCCTAATTCGAAAAGATTGAGTAGTTTGCATGAATATAGAAAGCTTTCAATAAGGGAGATTTCGGATCTCGATAACAAGGAGTATCCTGGAAAACTTTCCGGGGCGAATAAATTTATCGCGCAAAATATTCAGGCTTGTATCGAGATTGCTGATATTCATATTCACAACTCCAAAACTAGCGAGTTCAATCAAAATGACTTGGTGAGTCAGCTAGCATGGTACCTAGCGCTTATGATGCATCCTGGGTTAGTGATGCCGACGTCAGTTGAAAACTGTATGCAAATAGCTTATACGGTCAAGCAAAGCTCTGGCTGTATTTCGCGACAGGTTGGGGCTGTGGTAACAGATACTGGTTACAGTGTAAAGAGTGTCGGCTGGAACAGCACTCCCCAAGGACAAACTCCATGCCTGTTAAGAAGTGCCGAGGACTTACTGAGCGGAATTAATGGTGCCGATTATAGTGAGTATGAAAAAAACGATAATGTGTTCCGCAAAGCTTTAAGTGATAAGTATTTTGATTTGATAAGAACTGGCGCCACTCAAAAACGAAATATCCCGTTTTGCTTCAAAGCGCTACAAAATGAAATTGAGGGTGAAAAGAATCAAGTTCACACGAGATCACTTCATGCAGAAGAAAATGCTTTTTTGCAAATTGCAAAATTTGGTGGGCAAAAACTTATAGGGGGTGTTTTGTTTACTACCGCTAGCCCCTGTGAACTTTGTGCAAAAAAAGCGTATCAACTGGGTGTCACTAAAATAATATACATCGATCCCTATCCAGGTATTGCTACTGATCATATTCTTTCTGTCGGCGCAAGGAAGCCAATACTTGAACTATTTCGAGGAGCAGTAGGGCGTGCTTTTTATCAACTTTATCAGCCTTTGATGCCTTATAAGGATGAGTTGGAGTTGTTGTGTGATATTCCTTCTTATCATAACCCTGAGAGTCCATCGAAAAGCTTCCTAGTGAATGAGAATGAAAGGTTGCACGCTCAGGTCGATGCTTTAAAAAATGAATTACGCAAATCAAAAGAAAATTAGAAGGTTGGAGCGGATTTGCTCTCTGGAAGCAAATCCAAGACCTTTCGCGTTGGCGTCAATTTATTTGCCGAAAAGTGAACGCCTGTAAATTGATTTGCACATTTTTTATTGTGTTGTCCGTTTTAGAGGCAAAATATTTTTTGAATCCATTCTTCATCCTTTCCAAGTTTGGAGAAAGGGCCATGAATTGAGGCCGCGCAACCTCTTAGCGGAACGTTGCGATCTTTAATGTCTGAAATAATCCAGTCAACATAGATTCTCCATTCGGAAATATCTACGTCTTTAACTTTCCCTATTGCAAGGATTGCCATTTCTGATGATCCTTTCCCTAGTAAGCGTTTGACTGCAATACGATCACCTGTCTTTACGTGCGTAAATCGTTCTTGTTGATTTTTTATGGAGTTTCCTACTCCGGCCTCCTCATTCTCGAATTTATTTGCATCCCAGCAATACCAGTATCCCCGTTGTAAAAATTTAGGTAGGACGTCTTTTGATCCTCCCCATGTAGCACCTACAAGCCAGTAATTTGTCGTCATTTTGTACTCGGATCTAGAGTTTGGGAGGAAATGTGACGTGTCTGGAGATTTTTATACTGAGACTTTTCTATCGGGAACGGAGGCTGACTTGTTGTCTGGTAATATATCAGTCCCCTTGGAGTGCTCTTCTTGTTTGCATAATCTTAAATGTGATGGGCGCGCTTCAGTTCACGCAAGTTAGCGCGTGAGCGTTTTTTTATATACAACTCACTACGAATTGTTTTTACTTTACCGCAGAAGCAATCCGCGAAAGCTAAAAGCTAGCAAATAAATCAGAATGGAATATCTGTGTCGAAATTAACTGTACCTACTTTTTTATTTGCCTTGTGGAGCAGCTCCTCATTTTCAAGAAGATAATCTATCCCGTCGGCAGTTATTGAGAATGCATAATATTCAGAGCCGTTATACTCTTCGTCGATAGCGATGCTCTTATCTAGAAAGCCTACTCTTTCTAGCTTAATCGCCGCTAAACTCAGTATCCCTTGCTCAACACCTTTCAGGTCGTTGAATGTACTCCATACAGATACGCCATTCGGTGAGCTGGCGTAACTTTCAAGAACTTTTGCCAAAAGGCGATGTTCCACGTCACCCAGTTTATAATTGTATCCAGCCTTTCTGCGCGGCTTTTTCTGAATATTTAGATCTTGTGAAAGCAAGCTTAAATTTGCAACTTCCTTCTTGATTAGTACGCACGGGTGATTTACAGCGGCCTCCAAATTTCCATCAGACCTTTCGCCATTGTAATCCGCGGGTGTAAGTCCCAAAAGATCAGTCGGGAAATGCAACTCGGTGTCTCTAGGTTTAACGATGAAGCATCTCTCTTTACCTAGCGTACCGACAAATAGGCCAAGTTCAAAAAGCACATTATCTCGTACGATGTGCTTTTTTTGGTCTCTGATTTCTGCGATATCATCTGGTGTAAAAATAAAAATTGCGAAATCCACGGATTCCGCCATTTTTACCAGAGAGTCAATAGTGTTCTGAGAAAGGTTAAAACCATGCTTCCAAACCGTTACCTCTGCCTGATGATCTAGGTTTACGTTGAACGCATCAGCCACATCCAAGCTCTCTACTGCTGAAGCTATAAATATTCTTGGCTTTCTCATATGACTTCCTTAAAAACTCGACCTAGGCTGACCGCAAATTTTGAGCTAACCAGCAGAAAAAAGCGCAGCTTTTGGGCGTCCAGTGAGCGATTTTTATCCGCATTGTCACACGTTGACCTTGCCAAGAATAAACGCAAGCGCTCCATGAAGTATACATACCGCTAGGTGGGGTCCTGGTTTACGCATGGCCTCCACCCTTGACGCTTCGAGCGACCTGGCTAACCAGATTTTTATCAGGCCTTTTAAGTCGAATCCGGTCGATACAGACTACGCACCTCGGCTAGCAATTCGCCGGCCTAAGTGCAGCGCCGCTTAGCCTAGCCCAGCTCTGAGTTGAACGAGAGGCCGTACGTCTTGCTGGACTTTAGGAATTACGCGGCGCTTCTACGATTGCAAGGGTGGCGGTGGCGGAGGGGCTGGCACAAGTCCCATCAGATCAACAATTTGACTTGCGAGATCAGGCTCAACAGCTGTTAGAAACTCGTTCGCTAGCTTCACATAAAAGTCATAAACATCGTCATCGGAAATTATCCACCCCACTTGAGCGTTTTCTAAGGCCGCATTGAAAAGCTTAGTTGCGTCGGACACATCAAAATATCCAAAATATTGGGAAAGTTTAGAGATGGCCATATGAGTTGTAGAGAAGCTGCCACTTTCTTTTAGGTATTCAATCGCTTCATTTTTCTGATTAATAACAGCTAAATGCTCTGGGCTTTGTAATTGGTCCAGCGCTCTCTGTAGTTCACCAGCCGCTGCCAATCCATGCACCGGAGGCGGAGGTGGAACAGGGATTGGGATTGTTGGCGGCGGTGCGTCAAGTTCCACCGGCGGCGGCTCTGGGAGCTCAGGCTGTTGTACTAGTTTTTTATAATGTGCAATCACAGACTTGATATTTGTATAGATATGGAGAGATCCATCTTCTTTTTTCTTTGACCACTCCTCGGCAAGGTAGCGCTTGGCTTTGACTGTCCTTTTGTCTAGGTTTGCGAGAGGTGATGCATAGTCACCGTCCTTAGAGACGATATGTAGATCTCCCGCTGGCACATGCTTAAGTAAAACCTCCCAATTGTATCTGTCGCCAACGCTTTCTCCTTTGCCCGGAGGATTGCCTCGTTGGGAGCGCTCAATCGCAAGTTTAAAGCTGGCATCATCTTCGCCGTATTTTTGTGATTTACTGAAAATTTCGGTTATTTTTTTGTCGACAGGTAAGTCATTCTGCAGTGCTAAACCTGTGGCGTTCGCTATTAAAGTCTTCTTCGCCGACTCTGCAATTTTTATAGCTTCCTGATAATTTCGCGCGACCTCCGTTCCTCGCATGTGGTTTGGAACCGCATTAGGGAACTTGCTACTCTGGAATTCTGTAACAGCACCATGAAGCTTTGACTCTCGGTTTCGCTCAAATTCATTTTCTACCTGTTTTGGAAGATGCAAAACTATCTTGTTCGGACCGATATTCTCTAATAATTCATCTATGACTCCGTCGTCGTCGTCGGGGTAGGTATAGAAATTCAAGAAAATATTTGTATCTATGAACAAATGCATCACAGGCATAAGCAGTCCCTTCGCTTGGAGTATCAGTCGATAGCTTCGATCATTTCACAGCACTTCCCATCTGACTACGGGGTTTAGGCGTTCTGCAGCATACCAACAACGACCGGGTTGTCTCGCTGAACCTCGTCCCGTAGCGCTGGTGGATCATGTTGCCGTTGTGTCCCTAGTGATCCAGCCGTAACCAATCTTCAATATATATACATAGAATCCACACGGCGTGAGCTTGCAGAAGGGCGTACGGTCGAGACCTGAACGTCCGCTTTTGGCCGAAAGCTATCGTCGTTTTCATCCGTTGAAGGTGGCTCAGAGGGTGGGATACGGGATGGATTTATCCGGTGTGTACGCGACGCAATGGCGCCTATAAACACAAATGTTTAAAAAGACATCTCCAAACACTCTCTCAGGCTACACATCCTTGCGCCTTTGCCTACAGCTACGCCAGAATCCGCCGGCTTGTGTGCCTAGTGGCCGGGTTCTATTGTGGTCGGGTCGCTGACGAATCAGCGATCGGGTTTGGTAGCCCGGTTTAGACTTGGCGCATAGCGTCACCCGATTCAGTCCTTTTTGGGGCTGTGTCTTTATGGTGGCCATGCGCAGGGCGTCTTCGGGCGCGCCGGTTTTCCAAGTCACCGGTCTACCAACCTTCGTATGGCCACCACCCCTTCGTTTGGTAGCGAAAAGATGATGGCTCCTTTTCTATGATTTGGAGATTCACTCATGATCAAACCAACACCCAACCCACCCGAAACCGATCCCACGTCTCCCTACGAATCCCTCGATTCCAACAAACTTCACGAAGCCGCCGACCGCGCGCTCGATCATTACCTGTCACCAAACAATCTCCTGCCTCCGCCGCGCAAGGCGCGTGGGATGTATGCGGTGACGGCGGATACCAAGAATGAAGAACTGCTGGCTGATGCGAGTGAAACGCTTGCTTCGGCGAAGACGATTGCTCAAGACATTTCCAGTTTGTTGCCGGCGCCGCAGCGGCGGGCGTTGTTGGGGGTTGCTCAACTGATCATGCTGGGGGAGCTGGCGGTGAATCGGGTGATGGATAATTTGGAGGTGGCGGGGTGATGTCGTTGGCCTTGTTCCGGCGCTGGGCCTTGGGATTTTAGGTGCGGCAGAAAAGCCCCTCACCCCAGCCCTCTCCCGGAGGGAGAGGGAGCCGACCGAGGTGTTTTGCGTTGTGCATCGACCTGGACGAGCGTGTTGATTATGGATTTTTGATGCTTATGCACCGCAGCAGAAGAGCCCCTCACCCCAGCCCTCTCCCGGAGGGAGAGGGAGCCGACCGAGGTGTCTTGCGTTGTGCATCGACCTGGACGAGCGTGTTGATTATGGATTTTTGATGCTTATGCACCGCAGCAGAAGAGCCCCTCACCCCAGCCCTCTCCCGGAGGGAGAGGGAGCCGACCGAGGTGTTTTGCGTTATACATCGACCTGGAAGACCTTAGCGACTATGGCTTTGCTGGGCTTCAGCGATGCTGGATTCAGAGCGATACGTTCAGGTCGGCGTATCTCTCGAATATCCCCGTATCGGTTCCCTCTCCCTCGGGAGAGGGCTAGGGTGAGGGGCTTCCTGGCCGTGACAACAGGGTCTCCAGTCTGGCCAACGGCGGCGCATCCTGGTTGCGGTCGAATACTTGAATTCCAACCTTGAGCAGTCGTCCATTCTCTGCGCTGGCGATTACCTGTTCACAGCGCAACATAAGCCGTCCTTGATCACATTCAACAGCCTTCACCCCATTCGGCAATCGACCTTCCAGCCGTAGCTCAGCCATCCGGCTCTGCGCGGCAATCAGCGCGATCGATCGATCCCGCAACACCCCATTACTCTGCGTCATCAACCCCGCGACGCGCACGGCGGCGGACATGGCGACGGCGATGATCGCCAGTGCCACCAGCACTTCAATCAGGGTGAATCCTTCCTCTCGCGTTTGCGCGCGCATACATGGCCCAAAACCAAAACCCAGCCCTCGACGCTAACCCCCGTCCTTGACGGCTTGACGACGGAAACACCCGAGGATTTTCAACATCCCTGACATATCTTCTTGCAACACTGCGCGTCGAATTCGGATCAAGCCAGGGAATGTCGAGATGGATATCGCACCTTTTAAAACGCTCAGTCAGTCGCCGCGCATGCCGCGTGGGCAGCAGGGTTTTACCTTGATCGAGATCATGGTGGTGGTGGTGATTCTGGGGATTCTGGCGGCGATGGTGGTGCCCAAGGTGCTCGACCGGCCGGATCAGGCGCGGGCGACGGCGGCGAAGCAGGATATTGGTGGGTTGATGCAGGCGTTGAAGTTGTATCGCCTCGATCACGGCACGTATCCGAGCATGAATCAGGGGCTGAAGGTGTTGGTCGAGCGGCCGGCGGATGCGAAGAACAGCAACTGGCGTTCGTATCTGGAGCGTTTGCCGAATGACCCGTGGGGCCGGCCTTATCAGTACCTCAACCCGGGCGCGAACGGTGAGGTCGATATCTTTTCCCTCGGCGCCGATGGCCAGCCGGACGGCGATGGCGTGAATGCCGATATCGGTTCCTGGCAGTTGTAAGGCCGGCCGTGAACACAGGTTCGCTCAACGGGGCGAAGCAACGGGGCATGGCGATTATCAGCGCGTTGTTGATTGCCGCCGTGGTGGCGGTGATTGCGGCGGGGATGTTAACGCGTCAGAGCGTAGCGACCCGGGCGCTGGGGGCCGATCAGCAGCGGGTGCAGGGGCGTTGGGTGGCGCAGGGTGGTCTGGAGATCAGCCGGCAGTTGCTCTGGGATGCGCGCCTGCGTGATCCGTTGACCCGGCGTGATCAGCCTTGGGCGCAGCCGTTGCTGGCGGCGGGTTTTGCCGGGCGGCTGGAGGACGAGCAGGGCAAGTTCAACCTGCGCAATCTGGTCGCCAATGAGCGAATCGATGAGGCGCAGGTGCAGGCGTTCGAGCGGTTGTGCGAGTTGATCGGTGTGAGCGCCGTTGTCGGCCAGCGCATCCGCCAACGGGTGATTGCCGGTTACCCGCATCTGCTGAATGCGCAGATTGGTGCGACGGGCAAAGCAGGTTTCGACAGTGGCCGCGCGACTTCGCCCGATGCCGATCACAAACCGCCACCGCCGAAGGTGCCGATGCTGCGCACACTCGATGACTTGCGCAGCGTCGAAGGCGTGACCGATGCGCTGATCGGCCAACTGGCGCTGTACGTGACGGTGATTCCGGCGACGACGTGGATCAACGGCAACACCGCCACGGCGCAGGTGCTGGCGGCGTATGTGCCGGGGCTTTCGCTGGAGCGGGCGACGGCGTTGATTGCCGAGCGTGACGCGGGGCGCTGGTTTATCAATCGCGGCGATTTTGTGAACCGCTTGCGCATGCCGCAGTTGGAAGTGAGCAGCGTCAAGGTCGGCATCACCAGTGACTGGTTTCGTTTACGTGGTGAGGCGCGGCGGGATCAGCGCCGGGTCAGCCTTGATGCTTTGTTGCATCGCAGCGAGGATCGGCTGCCGCAGGTGATCTGGTCGCGGGTGGGCGCATGAGCCAGTTGCGCGTCGCGTTGCCACCGCTGGCGGAGCTGGAGTTGCACAGCGAAGTGAGCTGCGCCTGGCAGGATCGTCAGGGGCAGGTCATTCGTGAGGAACGGCTCACTTTGAGTCAGTTGGGGCAACGGCCGAAGCAACCACCGCTGCTGTGTTTTCTGCATCCGGCCGACAGCCTGCTCGCCAGCATTGATCTGCCGCCGCTGCCCGCGAACAAAACGGCGGCCGCTGTGCAGTGTGCGGCGCAGGCGTTGATGCTCGGTGACAGCAGCCAAATGCATATCGGCCACAGCCCTCGTGATGCGAGTGGGCAGGTGCAAATCGCCTGGGTGGCGCGGCAGCACTTGCAGCGTCTGGCTGCGGTGCTCAAGCAGGCAGGTTTGAGTCTGCGCGGCTTGTATCCGGCGCCGTATAGCCTGCCAGTGGCGCCCGGTGTTGTCGCTTGCGTGGCGGACGGTCATTTGCTCCGGCGCGAGAGTTCGAACAGTGCGCAGGTTGAGCCGTTGCTCGGTGACGAAGTTGATGAGGCATCGTTTGAAGCCGGATCAGCACAACGCTGGATCGGCCCCTTGCCAGGTTGGGGTTTGCACGGAGGTCTGCAACAAACCGGCGGCGAGCAACGCGGCTGGGGGCGCGCTGTCGGGTGTGTGGCTTTGGCCGTGGCAGTCTGGGTGATCGGGCTGAATATGTACGCCGCCCGCGAAGCGCGGCAGGGCCAGCAACTCAAGGCGCAGATGAGTCAGCGGGTGAAGCAGGCCTTCCCCGAATTGCCGGTGATTCTCAACCCGCTGCAACAGGCGCGTCAGCAACTCGAGCAGCGGCAAAAAGGCGCGGTCGATGACCCGGCGCAAAATTTCAATCGACTGGTGTTGCAGGCCGGCACCGGCATGCCGTTCATGGCTGGCAGTGTCGAGCGTCTGACCTATCGCGACGGCGTCTTGCAGCTGGCCTTGCTAAGCGATGCAAACCGTGGCGGCAACGACAAGGACTGGCAAAGCACCTTGGCCCAGGCCGGCATCAGCGTCACTGCCGATGACGCAGGCTGGACCTTGCGCCCGAGCGATGAATCCAGCGCCAACACCAACGCAGACGACGACAGCGGAACAGACGATGAGTAGGGCGACGCTGGCGATTTACCGTGGACGCTGGCAGCGCTTCAGCAGTCAGTTGCAGGCGCGTTGGCAGCCGTTGGCGTTGCGTGAAAAACGCATGGTCGGCGGCATGGCGCTGGTGCTTGTCGGTCTGCTGATCTGGCTGACGCTGGTCAAGCCGCCGCTGGCCAGGATCACTTTCTGGCAGAGCGAGACGCCCAAGTTGCGCGCGCAAACCGAGGCGCTGGAAGTGCTGTTGCGCAGCGTCAATGTGCGGCCACAGGGGCAGAGCGTTGACCAGTCGCTGGAGCAAAGTCTGCAAGCGGCGGGGCTCACCGGGCATTACCAATTACAAGCGGCGGAGGGCGGTGCGTGGCAGTTGAATGTCGACGCCGCGCCGGCCGATGCGCTGCTCGACTGGCTGCTCAGCCAGCCATCACAACTTTCTCTGCAGGTGGTCGAGGCGCAGTTGCAACGCGCAAGCGCGGCCTCGACCGATGTCACCGCCGGCACTTTGTCAGGCACCGTTCGCATGGATCAGGCGCAGGGCGCTAAGGAAGCTTCATGAAGGAGTCACGCTGCAAACCGGCACGTCTGGCGCTGCCGTTGTTGCTGATGGCATTGAGCGCGTGCAACAGCACTACGGCGCCGCAGAATCAGCCGCCGCTATTGGTCGACAGCGAACTCGGGCGGCCGCTGGCCAACACCCAGCGCAGCGGCGATGCGGTGGCCGATCGCGAACGGGCGCAGGCTCAGGCGCGGCCGGTGCCAAAGCAATTGCACAACATCAGTCAGCGTGGGCGCAGTGCTGGCGCGGCGCCGAGCAATGCGATCCCGCGCAATCCGTTGGGTGAGCAACCGGTGACGCTGAATTTTGTCGAGGCAGATATTCAGGCGGTGGTGCGGGCGCTGTCGCGGGCCACCGGGCAGCAGTTTCTCGTCGATCCACGGGTCAAGGGCAATCTGACCTTGGTCTCGGAAGGTCAGGTGCCGGCCCGCCAGGCTTACGACATGCTGCTCGCGGCGTTGCGCATGCAAGGCTTCAGCGTGGTCGATGTCGGCGGCGTGGCGCAGGTGGTTCCCGAGGCCGACGCGAAACTGCTCGGCGGGCCGATCTACAGCGCTGACAAACCGGCCGGCAACGGCATGCTCACGCGCACGTTTCGCCTGCAATACGAAAACGCGGTGAATCTGATCCCGGTGCTGCGCCCGATCGTTTCGCCGAACAATCCGATCAACGCCTACCCGGGCAACAACACCGTGGTCATCACCGATTACGCCGAGAACCTCACCCGTGTCGCGCAGTTGATCGAGAGCATCGACACGCCGAGCGCGATCGACACCGATGTGGTGCAGATCCAGAATGGCATCGCCGCCGATATCGCGCCGATGGTGGCCGACTTGCTCGACGCGCCGGGCAATGATCCGACGCAGAAAATCGCCGTGATCGGCGACCCGCGCTCCAACACCATCATCATCCGCGCCGGCAGCCCCGAGCGTACCGAGCTGGCGCGCAACCTGATCTACAAACTCGACAACGCGCAGAGCAATCCGAGCAATCTGCACGTGGTTTATCTGCGCAACGCCCAAGCGGCGAAACTGGCGCAGGCGCTGCGCGGTTTGCTCACCGGCGAAAGTGATAGCGGCAGCAGCGACGCGGCGCGGTCGGTGCTCAGCGCGATGGGCAGCAGCACCGGCGGCAATGCCGGGCAGAACGGCCAGAGCAGCACGCCGAGCACTGGCACTTCAACGACGACTGGCAGCGGCGCAACCGGCGGTAGCTATGCGCAGGGCAGTGGCGGCGGCAGCAGCAGTGGCGGTACGCAGAGCAGCGAACAGAACGTTGCTTTCAGCGCTGGCGGTGTGACGATTCAGGCTGACGCCACCACCAACACACTGCTGATTTCCGCGCCGGAACCGCTGTATCGCAACCTGCGTGAGGTTATCGATCTGCTCGACCAGCGCCGTGCGCAAGTGGTGATCGAGAGCCTGATCGTCGAGGTTGGCGAGGACGATGCTAGCGAATTCGGTGTGCAATGGCAGACCGGCAATCTTGGCGGCAAGGGCGTGATCGGTGGCGCCAATCTGGGTGGCGCGGGTCTCAATACGGGAGCTAAGAACAGCATCGACGTACTGCCGCAGGGTTTGAACCTCGGCTACGTCAACGGCACGGTCGACATCCCCGGCATCGGCAAGATTCTCGACCTGAAAGTGCTGGCGCGGGCGCTGAAGAGCAAGGGCGGTACCAACGTGCTGTCGACGCCGAACCTGCTGACCCTGGACAACGAAGCGGCGAGCATTTTTGTCGGCCAGACCATCCCGTTTGTCAGCGGCAGCTACGTCACCGGCGGCGGGGGCACCAGCAACAACCCGTTCCAGACCGTGACCCGCGAAGAGGTCGGCCTCAAGCTCAACGTGCGCCCGCAGATTTCCGAGGGCGGCACGGTGAAGCTGGATATCTATCAGGAAGTCAGCAGCATCGATGAGCGCGCATCCAACAGCGTGACCGCCGCCGGCATCGTCACCAACAAACGGGCGATCGACACCAGCATTCTGCTCGACGATGGGCAGATCATGGTTCTCGGCGGGTTGCTCCAGGACGGTTACAGCCAGAGCAGTGATGCAGTGCCGTGGCTGGGCAGCCTGCCGGGCATCGGCGCGCTGTTTCGCAACGAACGCCGGGCGATCACCAAGACCAACCTGATGGTGTTCCTGCGCCCGTACATCATCCGCGACAGCGAAGCAGGGCGCAGCATCACCCTCAACCGCTACGACTTCATGCGCCGCGCCCAGGGCGGCTTGCAGCCGGAACGCAGCTGGGCGATGCCCGACATGCAGGCGCCGCAATTGCCGAGCGCTGCGCAAGGCGTGCCGGCGCCGGGGGCGGGGCCGGGGCCGACATCAGGCCCACGCGCCACGATCAAAGCCGTACCTATTGAAGGGAGCACCCGGTTTTGACTGAGATGATGACTGTGGTAAGGGGATTTATCCCCGCTCGGCTGCGCAGCAGTCGTAAAACCGGTATACGGGATTTGCCTGTAGAAACCGGTTCTCAAGGTTTGGGTCTGCTGCGCAGCCCAACGGGGATAAATCCCCTCGCCACAGGGGATCGCATTGCTACAGGGGATCTCATTGCCACGGTACCGATCGAAGGGAGCACCCGGTTTTGACTGGAATGATGACGGTGGCGAGGGGATTTATCCCCGCTCGGCTGCGCAGCAGCCGTAAAACCGGTACACGCGATTTGCCTGGAGAAACTGGTTCTCAAGGTTTGGGGCTGCTTCGCAGCCCAACGGGGATAGATCCCCTCGCCACAGGGGGGCTCATTGCCCCAGAGGATTTCATTGCCCCAGAGGATCCCATTGCCACAAGGGATCCCATTGCCACGGTTTCGATTGAAGGGAGCACCCGGTTTTGACTGAGAGGATGACGGTGGCGAGGGGATTTATCCCCGCTCGGCTGCGCAGCAGTCGTAAAACCGGTACACGCGACTTGCTTGTAGAAACCGGTTCTCAAGTTTTGGGTCTGCTTCGCAGCCCAACGGGGATAAATCCCCTCGCCACAGGGAATCGCATTGCCCCAGAGAATCTAATTGCCACAGAAGATCGCATTGTCACTGAGGATCCCATTGCCACGGTACCGATCGAAGGGAGCACCCGGTTTTGACTGAGATGATGACTGTGGCGAGGGGATTCATCCCCGCTCGGCTGCGCAGCAGTCGTAAACCGGGCACATGCGATTTGCCTGGAGAAACCGGTTCTCAAGTTTTGGGTCTGCTTCGCAGCCCAACGGGGATGAATCCCCTCGCCACAAGGGATCTCATTGCCACAGAGGATCGCATTGTCACTGAGGATTCCATTGCCACGGTACCGATCGAAGGGAGCACCCGGTTTTGACTGGGATGATGACGGTGGCGAGGGGATTTATCCCCGCTCGGCTGCGCAGCAGTCGTAAACCGGGCACATGCGATTTGCCTGGAGAAACCGGTTCTCAGGTTTTGGGTCTGCTTCGCAGCCCAACGGGGATAAATCCCCTCGCCACAGAGGTTCCCATTGCCAGAGGGGATCTCATTGCCACTGAGGATCGCATTGCCTCAGAGGCTCCCATTGCCACGGTACCGATTGAAGAGAGCACCCGGTTTTGACTGAGATGATGACTGTGGCGAGGGGATTCATCCCCGCTCGGCTGCGCAGCAGCCGTAAAACCGGTACACGCGATTTGCCTGGAGAAACTGGTTCTCAAGGTTTGGGGCTGCTTCGCAGCCCAACGGGGATAAATCCCCTCGCCACAGGGGATCGCATTGCCACAAGGGATCTCATTGCCACAAGGGCTCCCATTGCCACGGTACCGATTGAAGGGAGCACCCGGTTTTGACTGAGATGATGACTGTGGCGAGGGGATTTATCCCCGCTCGGCTGCGCAGCAGTCGTAAATCGGGCACACGCGATTTGCCTGGAGAAACCGGTTCTCAAGTTTTGGGTCTGCTTCGCAGCCCAACGGGGATAAATCCCCTCGCCACAGGGGATCGCATTGCCCCAGAGAATCTCATTGCCCCAGAGGATCCCATTGCCACGGTCTCGATTGAAGGGAGCACCCGGTTTTGACTGAGATGATGACTGTGGCGAGGGGATTTATCCCCGCTCGGCTGCGCAGCAGTCGTAAACCGGGCACACGCGATTTGCCTGTAGAAACCGGTTCTCGAGTTTTGGGTCTGCTTCGCAGCCCAACGGGGATAAATCCCCTCGCCACAGAGGTTCCCATTGCCACAAGGGATCTCATTGCCACGGTGGATTCTGGGGAGGATGGACGATGAGTGTATTGCCGTACGCCTGGGCCAAGGCGCAGCGCATTCTTTTGCGCGATGGCGTGTTGACGGTGTGCCCGTCGACGCCCGGCTGGTCGATCAGCGAAGTGCGTCGGCAGTTCGGTGCGACGCGGATCGAGCGGGTGCGCGATGACGAGCTCGACGGGCTGCTCGCCAGTGCTTACGCCGATACCGGCAGTGCGGCGGCGGTGGTCGGCGCGGCGGAAAACGAAGTCGACCTCGATCGGCTGATGCAGGACATGCCGGAAATCACCGACCTGCTCGACACCCAGGACGGCGCGCCGGTGATTCGCATGATCAACGCCTTGCTCACCCAGGCCGCGCGCGATGAAGCCAGCGACATTCATATCGAGCCGTTCGAAACCCATTCGGTGGTGCGCTACCGGGTCGACGGCACCCTGCGTGATGTGGTCTCGCCGCGCAAGGCGTTGCACGGTGCGCTGGTGTCGCGGATCAAGATCATGGCTCAGCTCGACATCGCCGAAAAACGCTTGCCGCAGGACGGTCGCATTGCCTTGCGCGTAGCGGGGCGGCCGATCGATATTCGTGTGTCGACGGTGCCCACCGGCCACGGCGAGCGCGTGGTGATGCGCCTGCTCGACAAACAGGCCGGGCGCTTGCATCTGGAAACCTTGGGCATGGATGCGCAGGTGTTGGCCAAACTCGACCATTTGATTCGCCAGCCCCACGGCATCGTGCTGGTCACCGGGCCGACCGGCAGCGGCAAAACCACCAGCCTCTACGCGGCGCTGGCGCGGCTGGATGCGAGCACCAGCAACATCCTCACCGTGGAAGATCCGGTGGAATACGATTTGCCGGGGATCAGCCAGATTCAGGTCAACGCCAAGATCGACATGACCTTTGCCCTCGCGCTGCGGGCGATTCTGCGGCAGGACCCGGACATCATCATGATCGGTGAGATCCGCGATCTCGAGACTGCGCAAATCGCCGTGCAGGCCTCTCTTACCGGGCATCTGGTGCTAGCGACGCTGCACACCAACGACGCAGTGTCGGCGGTCAATCGCCTGGTCGACATGGGTGTAGAGCCGTTCTTGCTCGCGTCATCGATGCTCGGCGTCCTTGCGCAACGCCTGGTGCGGCGCCTGTGCAATCAATGCAAACAGGAAGACCCGGCCACGCCCGGCACCTGGCGCCCGGTCGGTTGCGCTGCGTGCAATCACACCGGTTACAGCGGCCGCACCGGCATCCACGAATTGTTCTGCATCGACGACGACATCCGCACGCTGATTCACCAAGGGGCAGGGGAGCAGGCCCTGCGCGCGGCGGCGTCGAAAGCGGGGATGTTCAGCTTGCGTGAGGACGGTGAGCGCTGGATTCGCAGCGGTGCCACCGCGCCGGAAGAAATCCTTCGTGTGACACGGGACGCCTGATGAATCGCTATCGCTTTGAAGCGGCGGATGCCACCGGGAAAATCGAGTCCGGGCACCTTGAGGCGGACAGCCAGAGCGCGGCGTTCAGTGCCTTGCGCGGGCGTGGCCTGACGGCGCTGTCGGTGCACGAGGAAAGCAATGTCGCCCGACACGGTGGCGGCGGTTTGTTCAGCGCCAGACTCTCCGACAACGACCTCGCCTGGGCCACCCGGCAACTGGCGAGCCTGCTCGGCGCCAGTCTGCCATTGGAAGCAGCACTGAGCGCCACGGTCGAGCAGGCCGAGAAAAAGCACATCGCCCAGACCCTTAGCGCCGTGCGCGCCGATGTGCGCAGCGGCATGCGTCTGGCGGAATCGCTGGCGTCGCGGCCAAGGGATTTTCCCGAGATTTACCGCGCGCTGATTGCCGCTGGCGAAGAGTCCGGCGATCTGGCCCAGGTGATGGAACGGTTGGCCGATTACATCGAGGAACGCAACAACCTGCGCGGCAAGATTCTTACCGCGTTCATCTATCCGGGCGTGGTCGGGCTGGTGTCGATCGGCATTGTGATTTTCCTGCTCAGCTACGTGGTGCCGCAGGTGGTCAGCGCGTTCTCTCAAGCGCGGCAGGATTTGCCGGGGTTGACCCTGGCGATGCTCACCGCCAGTGATTTCATTCGCGCGTGGGGTTGGTTGTGTGCGGCGCTCATGGCCGGGGCGTTCTGGAGTTGGCGTTTGTATTTGCGCAATCCGGCGGCGCGCTTGAGCTGGCATCACCGGGTGCTGAAGTTGCCGCTGTTCGGGCGTTTCATTCTCGGCCTGAACACCGCGCGATTCGCGTCCACGCTGGCGATCCTCGGCGGCGCCGGGGTGCCGTTGTTGCGTGCGCTGGAAGCAGCGCGGCAGACCTTGTCCAACGACCGCTTGAGCCTGAGCGTCAGCGAGGCCACGGCAAAGGTGCGCGAAGGCGTCAACCTCGCCGCCGCGCTGCGGGTGGAGAATGTGTTTCCGCCGGTGCTGATTCACCTGATCGCCAGCGGCGAGAAAACCGGTTCGCTGCCGCCGATGCTCGAGCGCGCGGCGCAGACGCTTTCCCGGGACATTGAACGACGGGCGATGGGCATGACCGCGCTGCTGGAGCCGCTGATGATTGTGGTGATGGGCGGGGTGGTTCTGGTGATTGTGATGGCGGTGTTGTTGCCGATTATTGAGATCAATCAGTTGGTGCAGTAGCCCAGTCTGATGTTGTCTGATCGGGCCTCATCGCTGGCAAGCCAGCTCCCACAGGGAGCAACACAAATCCTGTGGGAGCTGGCTTGCCAGCGATGAGGCCGGTCAGGGCAATAAATCATTCAGTTTTTTTTCACCAGTCTCAGCACCACCCGAGCCCCAATCCGCCCATCCTCGGGTTCTCCATTCTGTCATCTGCAACCACCCGCCAACGGCTCCAGCCCGATTCAGCCAAACCCCCGATCCAGACGCGCCGCAACCCACCGCAAACACCCGAGAAATCCGCACCAAAATCCCCGCGCAGCTCCCGAGGTTTTTTCCTTTATCTGTCACCGGAAGCTGCGAATTTCTCCCTGCGGCTCCACTGCGGTGGACCCTCCCGGTGTCATGCAAGCCTTCCGAAACCTGTGTTCCAAACCAAGTTGAAAAGGAGATTCTTCATGTTCAAGCGCACTCTGATCGCCGCCTCACTGACCGTCGCCGCTCTGGCTTCCGCCCAGGCCATGGCCGTAACCGGTGGTGGCGCCTCGCTGCCTGCCGCGCTGTACAAAGGTTCTGCCAACAGCATCCTGCCAGCCAACTTCAGCTACGCCGTAACCGGTAGCGGCATTGGCAAAAGCGCTTTCCTGACCAACAACGCTGCCCAGTTCAGCACCACCGGTACTGTGCACTTCGCCGCTAGCGACTCGATCCTCAGCGCTTCAGAACTCAGCACCTACACCAGCAACTTCGGTGCTTCGTACGGCCCGCTGATCCAGCTGCCATCGGTGGCCACTTCGGTTGCCATTCCGTACAAAAAATCCGGTCAGACCGCGCTCAACCTGACCAGCGCTCAACTGTGCGATGCGCTGTCGGGCACCGCCACCACTTGGGGCGCTCTGCTGGGTAACGCCGACAGCACGCCGATCCGTGTGGTTTACCGCAGCGTGTCCAGTGGCACCACTGAGATCCTCAGTCGCCACCTGAACGCTGTTTGCCCAGGCAAATTCGCCGTCAACTCCACCTTCACCAACGCTCGTTTGCCGGCCGGTTCCGCGCTGCCATCGACTTGGGTCGGCGTAGCCAACACCGCTGATGTGGCCACTGCGGTGAACGCCGTGGACGGTTCGATCGGCTATGTGGGTCCGGACGGCGTGAACGCCACCAGCAACGCTGTGGTTGCCCGCGTCAATGGCGTCCAGCCAACCAACGCTAACGTGACGCTGGCGCTGAGCACTGCACCGGTGCCAAGCGCACCTGCCAACCCGGCTGGCTGGGCCCCGGTCGTGCCTAACCCGGCAAGCGGTTACCCGATTGTGGCTTACACCAACTTCATCTTCGGCCAGTGCTACAAAGATGCAGCCGTGGCCACCGCCGTGCGCAACTTCCTGACCACCCACTACAGCAACCCGGGCAACAACGTCGCCACCGTCGCCCACAGCTTCACGCCGGTTCCCAACAACTGGAAAACCGCTGTGACCGCCAACTTCATCACCAACACCTCGGGCAATAACCTGGACATCAACAACGCCAACGCCTGCAACGGCATTGGTCGTCCTTTGTAAGCCTTGTCTCAACTGCAATGAAACGGCAGCAGCCTTCGGGCTGCTGTTTTTTTTTGCCGATTTACTCCTCGAACATGAAGTTTGTGTGACATCCGTTCGGTCGTGAGGCTCGCCAACTGCCTATGTCGTAACAGCAGGGCTGATCCGACCTGCCACCCAAAAGGACCTGTAGTGATGCTTGCTCGCACCTCCCGTCACAATAACCGTATCCGGCCGATCAAACGTGGCGCGGGCGATCCCGCACAGTGGCTGCTCAAGCCATTGGCGCAAGCCGTCGCCTTGTGTCTGGTGGCGGGCAGTGCCGAGGCGGCGACAGCGTTCAGTTCCACCTGGTTTGCCGCGAAGGGCTCAGCGCAGCAGGCTTCGGCGTCGCGTCCGGGTGGTAGCGGTCTGCCGGGGATGACCCCACCGCTGGCACAGCAGCAACGGGCCAGCCAGCAGTTGCAGCGCTCTTTGCAGACACTCAATAACACCGTGGCAGCGATTGCCGCTCAGCAGGCCGCACAAGCCGCTGGACGTGCCGCCGCATTGGGCAGTGTGCAAGTGGTTCCGGACGGATTGGGCGAGGGCGGCCTGAAGGTCGATAACAGCCTGAGCCAGGGCTGGATGAACGCCAAAGGCCCGCAACAAACCCAGGCCGACGGCAAGACCACGGTGAAGATCGAGCAGACCGCCGACAAGGCGATTCTCAATTGGGAAACGTTCAACGTCGGCCGCAATACCACAGTGGAATTTGCCCAGCAGGCCAACTGGGCGGTGCTCAATCGCGTCAACGATCCGAGCGCACGGGCCAGCCAGATTCAGGGGCAGATCAAAGCGGACGGCACGGTGATGCTGATCAACCGCAACGGCATCGTCTTCAGCGGTGGCAGCCAGGTCAATGTGCGAAATCTGGTAGCGGCAGCCGCGAACATGACCGATGCACAATTTCGCGATCGGGGTCTGTATTTCGACAGCACCGGCAGTCAGCCAACCTTTACCGACGCTGCTGGCAAAGTCCTGGTGGAGCGTGGCGCAGCCATACAAACGCATCAACCTGCGCTCTCCACCGACGCCGGCGGCTATTCCTTGCTGCTCGGCCAGGACGTGCAGAACGACGGCTCGATCAGTACGGCCAAGGGTCAGACGGTGCTGGGTGCGGGGGACCGTTTCTATATCCGCAAGGGTTCGGGCACCGACGGCAATGGTTATTCAACCACCTTCGGCAGTGAGGTCATTCCCGGTTTCAAGGCTGACAGCTCGGGCAAAGTCAGCAACACCGGCCTGATCCAGGCATCCACCGGCGACATCACCCTGACCGGCCGCGATGTTGTGCAAAACGGTGTGCTGCTGGCGAGCACTTCGGTGGCGACGCGCGGCACCGTGCATTTGCTCAATCCGGCCAGCGATGCCCAAGGCCGTGTGACCCTGGGCGAAAATGGCGTCAGTGCGATTCTGCTCGACAGCAGTGATCTCACCGCCCTGGACAGCCAGCGCGAGGCCGCGCTGACCGGCGTCAATGCCAACAACCGGATCCGCAGCGATCAGTCACGCATCGACATCGGCAGTGGCGGCACCGTCGAATTCAAAAGCGGCTCGATCACCCTTGCCACCGGTGGGCAGGTGGCAGTTGCCGCCGGACAGCGCAGTCTATTGCGCGAGGGGGCGGTGATCGACGTGTCCGGCGCCCTCGGCGTCAAAGTGGCGATGGCAAACAACAACATCAAGATCAACGTCCAGGGCAACGAGCAGCGTGATGCGCCGGTCAATCGCGAGAACGGCGCGCTCAACAGTAACGACATCTGGGTCGATGTCCGTGAGCTGGTATTCGTGCCGGCGGGCACCAACGGTTACGCCACCGACCGCTGGTACACCGCCGGTGGGTTGTTGGAGGTCGGCGGATACCTCGGCACTCAGGGCCATGGCGTTGGTGAATGGATGGCGCAGGGCGGTGAGGTGCGGTTTTCCGGAAAGGACGTGATCAGCGAAAAAGGTTCGCTGATCAATGTGTCCGGCGGCACGCTTGATGTGCAGGGCGGCGAGATTCGCCAGAGCTGGCTGCGCGGTGCGGACGGGCGGTTATACGAAGTGTCGCGTGCGCCGGGCGATATTCTCTACAACGGCCTTTACAAAGGTTACGAAAGTCACAGCGAGCGCTGGGGCCAGACGGATTATTTCTATAGCCCGCTGATCGCGCCGACGCGTCGCCAGGAAGCGGGTTACACCGTTGGCCGGGATGCCGGCCAGTTGGTGATCGCCACGGGCAACGCCGTGCTGGAAGGCCAGCTGTTGGGTGAGGTGTTTCAGGGCGAACGGCAAATCCAGGCACCGCGGGCAAGTCTGGACGGCTATGCCCAGACCCAGACCGCCCGGGCGCGGCGAGGGCAGTTGGTGGTTGGCAGTTACGATGCTGCTTATGTCGCTGCCAGTGCCGGCCTGCTCTATCAACTCGACCCGTTGCTCGATCAGGTGCAAGTGGGGGGCGCGCATGCCAGCGTAGCGAACGCAGGGCTGACCGATGCGGTCGCGGCAGAACGCGCAGGCAAACTGTTCCTCGATGCCGGGCTGCTCAATGGTTTCGCGCTGGGCGCGCTGAAGATTTCGGCGAAAAACACGATTGAAGTCAATGAAGGCGTGACGGTGGATCACGGTGGCAACATCACCCTGTTCAGCCCTGACGTGCAGGTCAATGCCGATCTGATTGCGCAAGGCGGCAGCCTGCAATTGGGCAACGTTTTGAACCAGCTCGCCACCGATCGGCGTGATGACACCAGTCTCCAGGTTTCAGCAGGCAAGCAAGCGCGGGTGACGGTTGCGCAGGGTGTGCAGCTGCAGACACGCGGTCTGTGGCGCAACCTGTCGAGTAACCCGGACGACGCGGGCGGCCTGGCGTACCTCAATGGCGGGACGGTGTCGATCCGCAGTACCGGCGACATTCTGCTGGCCAGTGGCAGTCTGGTCGATGTTTCGTCGGGCGGTGCGGTATTGGCCAACGGCAAGACGCGTGGCGGCAAGGGTGGCGACGTGACGCTTGAATCCAGCGCCAACAGTGCGCCAGGCCAGTCGCGCATGGTGCTCGATGGCGAGGTGCAGGGCTATGGCGTGAACGGCGGCGGCACCTTGACCGTGCAGGCCAGCAAGGTGCGGATCGGCGCTTCCGGCGAAGTGTCCGAAGAACAGACCCTGCGCCTGACGCCGGAGCTGTTCCGCACGGGGTTCAGCGCCTACAACATCATCGGTCTGAAGGGGCTGGAGGTCGCCGCGCAAAGCGCGATCGATGTGCAGATGCCGGTCTATCGATTTGGCGAATCCGCCTCGACCATTGTGTCCGGTATGTCGCCGCGCGCTGCGCTGGAGCTATGGACGCCCGCGTTATTTCAGGAAGACCCGCTCAAGGGCGTCTTGACGCAAAGGGCCGGCGCTTCTGTCGCATTGCAGGCCGGCGCGACGCTTGCTGGCTTGATAGATCCCGCCAGCAGTCCGTTGTCGATTGGCGAAGGCGCACGGATCAGTGTCGATCCCGGCCAGCGCATCGGTTTGCGCGGGGCAGGCCAGATCACGCTTGATGGTGAACTCAACGCCTGGGGCGGTATTGTCGATATCCGTCAACAGCAGTTCGGCGCGATTGATGTGGCGACGTCCTTGCAAGAGGCCGATCCGACCCCGCACAACCGTTCGATCTGGATCGGTGAACATGCCTTGATCGATGTCGCCGGTCGGGCAGCGACCGCTGTCGATGCGCTGGGCCGCGTCTACGGCCAGGTTGGCAAGGGTGGCTCGATCATTGTCGGTGGCGAGATTGATGTGAAGAAAATCACGGCGACCGCTGCCGATGCTTACGTCATCATCCGCCAAGGTGCGCGACTGGAAGCGTCCGGTGCGCAAGCCGTGCTCGATAGCGGTGGGCAAGGCCCCGCTCGTGTGGCCACCGATGGCGGACGGATCACCCTGAGTTCCTACAATGGTCTGTTCATCGAGGGCAGTCTGCAGGCCAGTGCTGGCGGTGCAGGTGCGGCGGGCGGGCGTCTGGAGATCGCTCTGGATACACCGGCGTACGGTCCCGCGAACTTGAGCAATGCGGTGCGCGTGCCACGTGAAATGATCATTGGCCAAGAGCCAGCGCCGGCACTGCCGCAGCCGCTGCGAGCCGGTGAGGCTTCGCCACTTTTACGCTACGGGCGTACACGCTTGAGTGCCGATCAGCTGATGAGCGGTGGCTTCGGCAGCGTGAGTCTGCTGAGCAACGGTCTGATGACGTTCGACGGCGATGTCGACCTGCATATGGGGCAGGGCCTGAGCCTGTTCGCCGGTTCTCTTTCATTGGCCGAGTCGGCGAGTGACAGCGCCCGGGTCAACCTCAGCGCACCTTACCTGCGCCTGTCAGGGCTGGGCACCTATTTGAGCTCGGAAGTCAAAGTGCGTCCGCGGGTGATGAGCAATCCGACAGCGCAGTTGTCCGGCGCGCAATTCACCGCCAGCGCGAACCTGCTGGACGTGGGCAACTCGCTTTCATTCGGCACCGAAGGGACTCTTGTGCAATCGGCCGCACCGGCGCTGGCGGTCAGCCGCCGTGGCTTTGGTCTGGTCACGCTCGACAGCCAGGGCGACTTGCGCTTCCTCGCGCCAACCGATGAACAGCAGCGCAGCCGTCTGTGGACTGCGGGTGACATGCACATGCGGGCTGCGCAGATCTACCCGGCCAGTGGCGTCTCGGCTGAGGTGCGAGTGGGCTATCAAAGTATGGCCGGATCGGTGCCGGAGCATACGTTGCGTATCGGCAATCATGGGGCGGCGCCGACCGCTTTGCCTTACTCGGTGTTCGGCAGCCTGACACTCAGTGCGGGACAGATCGAGCAGGGCGGCGTCATTCGTGCGCCTTTGGGGCTGATATCCCTGGGTGATGACGTCATTGTCAAAACCCGTGAACTTCACCTTCTGCCGGGCAGCGTGACTTCAGTCAGCGCCGCCGGACTGGTCATGCCCTATGGAGGAACCACCGACGGTATCGACTATCGGTACAACGGTAAGTCGGTGATGTTGAATGGCATCGCCGGAGCGACCTCCGGGGTCATCCTTGATGCGCAATACACCAATGTGCAGGCCGGGGCGGTGATCGACCTTTCGGGCGGCGGCGATTTGCGCGGTGCCGGTTTTGTCTCCGGACGAGGTGGCTCCACCGATGCGCGTTTCAATCCGCTGGTACGCAATGCCACTGATGGCACCTTCAGTTTGCCGGGGCTGGCCAGCAACCCCGTGTATGCAATCGTGGCCGGTGACCAGAGCCGCTATGCGCCGATGCTGGCCGAGGCCGGCGCGGTCGACCCGCGTATCGGCCAGCAGATCACCCTCGGGACCGGCGTTGCCGGACTGGCACCCGGCACCTACACCTTGTTGCCATCGACCTTTGCCTTGTTACCGGGCGCCTTCCGGGTCGAAATCAATGGTCAAGCGATTGCGGGGTCGATGGACAGTGCGTTGAAGTTGCGCAATGGCTCGTGGACCACGGCCGGACAGCTGTCGATTGCCAACACCGGTATCCGCGACAGTTTGCCCAGCCAGGTCATCGTGACGTCTGCCGATGTGCTGCGGCGCTATTCACAGTACAACGAAACCGGGTTCAGCCAATTCGTGCTCAACGATGCTGCCCGCCGCGGTCTGCCGCGCGCCCGCACACCGCTGGACGGCAACACGCTGCACCTGCGCATGGTCAGTGGCGGCGAGCACGACTCAGCCCTGGATTTCAACGGGCAGGTGCTGTTCAAACCTGCCAGCGGCGGGGTCATTGGTACGGCGGTCGTTCAGGGCGGTTATACCGGCGCAGAGTTTGAAATTCTCGGTGCCGGGCATACGCGAACGCCAGGGTTCGACGGTGTATCGCTGTACGCCGACACCCTCAACCGCTTGAATGCCGGACGTTTGACCATCGGTGGCACCCCAACCGTGTATTACGGTTCGGAGGGCGGCTCGATCAAGGTGATCGGCAATACCTCGGCGATTCGTCTGCGCGAGGGCGCGATCCTCTCGGCGCCAGAGGTTGTGCTGAGCAGTAACAGCGCCAATGGCGGCATCACCATCGATGCGGGAGCGGGCGTCAATACCTTGGGGCGAGGTAACGTTCCGTATGATGCCGCAGCCGGTTTCGTCTACGAACCGGGGCGCTCCAGCCTGCTGGTGGTGTCCAACGGCTGGACGCCGGTGCTTGCGCCCACCGATGGCGGGGGCGGGAGCATTCGTATCGGCAACTGTCCGACGGCCGATTGCACCGCTGCGGCGTTGCTGTACTCCAACGGCAGCATCATCGCCGCCACTGACAAAGACTTCGAACTGGGCGAAAGCGTGCGCTTTGGCACTCGCCAACTCGGGCTTTCGGTCGGTGTGGTCAATGCCGGCAGTCCGCAAGCACTGGCCGCAGCCAGCGGCCGCACACCCGCGGGCCTGACGCTTAACCAGAACGTGCTGGATCGCCTGTTGCAGGGCGACACGCAATCTGGCGCCCCCGCCCTGGAAACCCTGAGTCTGGTGGCCCGCGATGCGTTCAACTTTTTCGGCAGCGTGACCCTCGACACCATTGATCCGCAGACCGGCCAGAGCCGTTTGCAGAATCTGGTGTTGGGTAGCCCGGCTATCTACGGCTCGGGCGCTGCCACCGATGTCGCGACGATCCGCACCCGCAATCTGATCTGGAACGGGGCGACTCAGGCCCCGGGTACGGTGGTCAACGACGGCGCCGGCAACGGGCACGGCACGCTGGATATTCAGGCGCAGCGGATCGAATTGGGTTATGGCCCGAACCCGCAGCCCAATGGCCTGGATCGCAATAACCGACTGGCCCTGGGGTTTGCCAACGTCAACTTCAACGCCAGCGAGCGCATCACCGCCAACCACAAGGGCAGTCTGGCGGTGTACGAATCCCAAGGAGCTTATGACGCGGTCAAGGGGTTCAGCTACAGCGGCGGCAATCTCAATCTGCGCACGCCATTGCTGACCGGCGAGGCCGCCTCGGTCAGTGAACTCAAGGCGGGCAACAACCTGACTCTGAGTGGTAGCGCCACAACGGCTGCCGCGGATGCCCTCGGTGCGCAACTGAGCCTGACGGCACGCAGTGTTGTGCTCGACAGTCGCATCGTCCTCGCCAGCGGCAAGCTGCTGGTCAATGCCGAGGATGATCTGCTGCTTGGCAGCGGCGCGCAGGTGGACATGGCGGGCCGGGTTCTGCCGTTCAATGATGTGCAGAAATACAGCTGGGGCGGCGACGTGTCGTTGCAGAGCAACAACGGCAATATTCGTCAGTTGGCGGGCTCGCGAATCGATCTGTCCGCCGTCAACAATCAGGCCGGCCAATTGAGCGTTGTGGCCCTGGCCACTGACGCTGGACAGGTTGATCTGCAAGGGCAGATTGTCGGCAGCAGCAGTGGCTATTACGACGCGGGCGGTACGTGGGTGCCGTACAAGGCCGGTGGCGTGGACATTCGCGCCCAGCGCCTGGCGGGTGATTTGAGCCAGGCCTTTGCCAGCCTTAACCTGCGCTTGAATGCCGGCGGGGTAGTGGGCAGTCGAAGCTTCCAGTTCAAGCAGGGCAATCTGCGTATCGGTAACGAACTCAAAGCGGGCGAAGTCAATGTCTCGGTGGACAACGGCAACCTGACCGTGGACGGGGTGATCGATGCCAGTGGTGAACGGGTCGGCAGCATTCGCCTTGCCGGCAAAAACGGTTTGAACCTGACGGGCAACGCGCTGCTCGATGCCCATGGCCGCGTACTGCGCGTCGACAGCTACGGCAAAATCATCGACGCACCGAACCGCGCCATGGTTGAACTCAATTCAGGTGACGGCGTGCTGACGCTGGCCGCTGGTGCACGGATTGATCTGCGTCACGGCACCGATGCCGTGCCTGGAAACCAGGCGGGACAACGCGATGACGTATTGCGTGGGACGCTGGAGCTGAATGCACCGCGCCTGGGCGGCGGTGACATTGCGGTGGATGCCAGCGGTACGTTGAGTATTCAAGGTGCGCGCTCCATCGGGCTGAATGCCGTGCGAAGTTACAGTGATGCTGCCGATGGCACCGATCCGGCGGCCAGCGGTCGCCCGTATCAAGTGATCGATCAAGCCTACCTGGATCGCATTCACTCAGACAGCAGCGGCTTTATCGATGCGGCGCTGGGTAACAGTGATCTGCTACAACGCAAACTGGCCGGCCTCAACAATGCGACCTATGCCGATGCGTTTCATCTGCGCCCGGGGGTGGAAATCGTCAGCAAAACCGCTGACGGCGATCTGGTGGTGCAGGGCGATCTCGACTTGTCCGGCTACCGTTACGCCAGCCTCAACCCGCACACTCGCCGGACCTCGGTGTATGGCAGCGGGGAAGCGGGCAGCCTGTTGATCCGTGCCGGTGGCAACCTCGATATCTACGGCAGCATCAACGACGGTTTCGCACCGCCGCCGGAAACCGTGGACGACGCTGGCTGGAAACTGTTGCCGGGGATACAGCCTTTCGGCGGTGACCTGATCGTACCGGGCAGTGGTGTCAGCCTTGCCGAAGGGACGCTCTTTCCGGTTGGCGCCACCTTGAATTACGACCTGCCGATTCAAGCCGCCACACTGGCTGCGGGCACGGTGTTGCCGGTTCAGAGCACTTTGGCCGCACCTTACGTGTTACAGGGTGGAACGGTGCTGGCCGGCGATGTGCATGACGCGGCGGGTAACCTGATGTATGCCGCCGGTACGTTGCTCGACAACGCTGTGACCCTGCCGGCCGGCAGTCGTTTGGGTGCAGGTATTCGCTTGAACAACGCCACCGCACTGCAGGCCCTGCTCTGGCCCCAAGGCGTGCCACTGCCGGGTGCGGTTGATGCCGACAATAAAACGGTGGGTGTTGTGTTGAACGGAACGTTGGCGCTGTTGCGGGGTTCGCTGATCCCCTCCATGACCAACGTGAAGCTCGCCGATGGCACGGTATTCCTCGACCTGCGTCCTGCCAATGGAAACCAGCAAGGTCGAAACTGGGCGATCGCCAGCATGCTGCCGGCGGGCAGTGCGTCGTGGTCGATGCGCATGGTGGCAGGGGCCGATCTGACCGCGGCCGACAGCCGTAGCGTGAAACCTCAGGCCAGCGTCGGCAACTTGCAGATGGCCGACACTCACTATGGTGTGAGCATGATCGAGGTGGCCGGCAAACTGGTCTGGGCGGTGGATAACGAGTATGGCTTTACACCGTACGAACCGGTTCCCGAGGAATACCTTGTGCTCTGTGATATCGCTCCCGGTTCTTGCGCGCCCATGGCGCGCAGTGTGTGGGCGCCTGGCAACTGGATGGGCATGCCGGATTACACACCGATGAACGATGACGAATTGTTCTGGTGCTCCATCGACCCGGCACTGTGCATTGAAAACAATCCGAGCAAGAGCGCCCAGGCCCACACGCAGATGTTCAGCGTTTTGCGTACTGGCACCGGCGACCTGGATTTGATGGCGGCCGGTAACCTCAGCATGGCCTCACCTTTCGGCGTCTACACCGCCGGCACCCAATCTGCAGACGTCGATGCGCGTTATAACCAGCCCCGCGGAAGGCTGTCGGCTGATGGCTCGGTATTGGGCAGCGCTGGCAGCGATTACGAAAAATGGGTCGATGGCGGCAGTGCCAGCCTCTATCAGGCCTGGTATCCGCAGATGGGCGGTAACCTGACGATCAATTCCGGCGGGTCTGTGCACGGTGACGTGCTTGGCCGTCGTTCGGTCGCCACGGGCGACGGTACGCGGGAGCAGGTGCCGAGTGTGGCGGTGGGCAATTGGCTCTGGCGCCAAGGTACCGGCAACAACGATGTACCGACTGCCTGGTGGATCAATTTCGGCAGCTACGCTGCGCAGCCATTGCCAGCGCTGGGCGAGGAAAGCAGACCTTATCTGGTGGGCTTTACCGGGTTCGGTACGCTGGGCGGCGGCAACATCAGTCTGAGCGCCGGCGGGGATGCTGGCATGCTCAAGACCATGGGCGACGACAGGTATGCGTCGTACCCTCGCAGTCAGGGGTTGATCGTGGCTGTCGGCAGTACGGGCCGCGTGGACAGTGACGGGAACCTGCAACTGACCGGTGGCGGAGACCTGGATATTCGTCTGGGCGGTGTCCTTAATCCGTCTCTGCAGGCACGTGCCGGCCTGGCGGGTACCGGCACGCCGACGCACGACTTGCAGGGCGCGCTTATCAACCTGCGCGGTGCGGCGCAACTGACGGGCGCCGCGTTGGGCGGTATCAATCTGCAGTACGGCGCCTCGGCGCTGTTTCATGACCCACGGGAAACGCGCGCCTTCGACCCGTTCAACTCGACGGCCAGTAATGCCAGTGGTGGGCTGGTGCTGATTCCCGGTGACTCCGGCATGCGCCTCAACACCCGCGGCGATCTGGTGTTGGGTGGCGCCGCCGATCCGGGCCGCGTGAGGTTGCAGAACTCCACACCGTTTACCACGGCGGATGGCATTTACCATGCCGGTGGCGGTTTGAGTGGTTTCTCGCTGTGGACCGATCACACGGCCATCGATTTGTTCTCGGCCGGCGGCAACCTGACGCCCAGCACCCAGTTGATGGAAACCACCGGGCAGGACCCCGTCGCCGGGCTTAACGGGTCACCGACCGATGACCGCTTCGTCTTTCCTTCGATATTGCGTGCCGTGGCCGGCCAGGGCTCGATTTATGCGGGACCATCAGCGGCCTACGGCATAGGCAACCCGGCGCCGGCTCTGGCCTGGTCATTGCTGTTGGCACCTTCCAGCGCGGGGCAGCTTGAACTGATCGCTGGGGATTCGATCTATGCCGGCGGCTACGCCATCAACCAGTCAGGGGCCAGCCCGGCGGCGCTCGCCACACCGTTTGCACCCGCGTTCAATGGCTACGGCAACAACCAGTCCGCTCGGCCGATCACGACCAACGCCGGCAGCGATGGTGTGCTGGCGCAAACCAATTCGCGCTATCCACTGTTTGCCTTTGGTCCCGATAGCTACTCGGGGTTGAGCAGTGTTCAGGGGCCGGCGCGCTTCTATGCACTGACCGGTGACCTGGTAGGAATTCGCACGGGCGAAACGCTGGCGTTCGCGACCACGAAGCGCACCTGGTATGAATCGGCAGGCCCGGTGTGGATGGTGGCGGGGCGTGACATCGTGGCGTCCGGCACCAATTTGGGGCAACCCACGTTTGCGCCCGTTGGGGGCATGGGTCGCAATAACGAACAGATCGCGTCTACCGGCAATCTGTTCGTGCATAACGATGCGCGCGACATTTCGCGGATTTCGGCCGGGCGAGACATTCTCTACAGCAGCTTCGACATTGCCGGCCCGGGTGTTCTGGACGTCAATGCCGGGCGCAATATCCTGATGGAAGATCGCGCCAGCATCACCAGCCTCGGCCCTGTCGTGGCAGGTGATCAGCGCCCCGGTGCGAACATCGTAATGCAAGCGGGCGCGGGCGCGCAGGGGCCGGATTACTCACGGTTCATTGCGCGTTATCTGAACCCGCAAAACGTCGCGGATTCAGCGGTGGCCCTGAGCGCGCAACCGGGCAAAGTGGTCAAGACCTACGTCGAAGAACTGCAGAGCTGGCTGAGCCTGGGTTATGGCTTCAAGGGTAGCGACGAACAGGCGCAAGCCTTCTTCGCCGCACTTCCGAGTAACGAGCAAGCGATCTTCGCCCGCCAGGTGTACTTCGCCGAATTGCGTGCCGGTGGCCTGGAATACACCGATGCCGATGGTCCACGCACTGGCAGTTACCTGCGCGGTCGCAACGCCATTGCGGCGCTGTTCCCGACCACTGATGTCGCCGGCAATCCGATTCGCTACGACGGCGATATCACGATGTACGGCGGCGCCGGGGTCAAGACGCTGTTTGGCGGCGATATCCAGATGCTCACGCCGGGCGGTGGTCAGGTGTTCGGTATTGAAGGCGCGGCGCCGCCGTCGACGGCGGGGATCATCACCCAAGGTTCGGGCGACATTCAGTTGTACTCGCAAGGCAGCATTCTGCTCGGCCAGAGCCGGATCATGACCACGTTCGGCGGCTCGATTCTCGGCTGGTCCGCCGAGGGCGACATCAACGCCGGTCGCGGCTCGAAAACCACCGTGGTCTACACGCCGCCAAAACGTGTCTACGACATCTGGGGCAACGTCACGCTGTCGCCGTCGGTGCCGAGTACCGGCGCCGGTATCGCCACGCTCAATCCGATCGCCGAAGTGGCACCGGGCAACATCGACCTGATTGCGCCACTGGGCACCATCGATGCCGGCGAGGCGGGGATTCGCGTGTCAGGCAACGTCAACATCGCCGCGCTGACGGTGGTCAACGCCGCGAACATTTCGGTGCAGGGCAAGGCAACCGGCGTGCCGGTGGTGTCGGCGGTGAATACCGGCGCGATCACCTCGGCCAGTTCGGCGGCATCCTCCGCTACGCAAGCGGCGGAAGACGTCGCCCGGCAGCAACAGGCAGCGGCGCGGCAGAACCAGGCCTCGGTGTTCACTGTGCAGGTGCTCAGTTTCGGCAACGAGCAACTGGCACCAACGCGCGATGGTGCCAGTCGCGCGCCAGCGACGGGTTATAACCCGGACAGCCCGGTGCAGGTGCTCGGTGCCGGGGCGCTGGATGAACAGGCGAAGCAGCAGCTGACCGAGGAAGAGCGTGGGCAGCTGACGTTGTAAAAGACTCTCGTGCAGTACGTTTGGGCGGCCGGTTGGCCGCCTTTTTTTATGAATGGTTATGGATATTTTTTTCGGGCGTGCAGCACGGTCAGAATTTTGATGTGGTCTGTCACCTGATAGACCAGTAAATAATTCGAGTTGATGACCATTTCGCGAGTGCCCGGTATTCGGCCGGAGCGGAAACCATGCGGTATCCAGGAAAGCCTTCGCGCTGCGGCGCTGAGCCTTTGGTGCAGTGCAACTGAAGCGACAGTGTTGCGTTGTTCTACGTATTCGATGATGTCAGCCAGGTCTCCAAGAGCCGGTTTACTCCAGCTAACCGGCAGCGCGTCGATTCTTGCGTCTCTCTTCCAGCATCTGACCTAGCAGCACCATTGCCTCATCGTGGGGGATAGGCGGACGTGGATCATCAAGTGCGGCTTGTACCTTGGCGCGATACCAAAGATCGTAATCCGCAGCCTCTTCTTCGGTTTCGAAGTCTGAAACGATAAGTGAAAGTTCAGCGCTCATCATGACCTCCATGATCAATGTGAAGCAGTCTAAGGGGATGTGGGCTCGTTGTCGTCACTGGCGGGACGAGGGAGGCATCATCCGCAAACAGACGATGCAAATCTGTCAGACGCTTCGCTTGTGATGCACGTGAAGTCGATCAGCTGTGTAGTTCAATTCTGTAGGAAATCAGCTTTTGGTCATCGGGCTGACAGCCGCCGCTCAACGCCGCGGCCACAGCCACGCTGCACTCAGTTACCGTCTGCAACCTTACGCTCGATCTCATCGACTTTGCGCTGTAGCTCTTCAGCTTCCTGCTCTTTGACCCGAGTGGAAGACGGCGTGATGATTTTGTCCACGCCTTCGGTTTTGCCGTCGCGGTCCTGCAGATCGCGCTCGACCACGTTCACCGGTTTGCCGCTGGCATCGGTGGGTGGGGCGTTGGGGGTTTTGTCGTCGTTGGGGTTCATGGCGCTGGCCTCCTGTGGGTGTACACATTGGAGACAGCGCGGCGGCAGACGTTCGAAATTTTTCAGCTGCGAGGCCCTCTCACGCAGGAGAGGGCACTGCGGCTTTTTTCAGTCCTTGAGAATGTCGCGATCCTTGGTTTCCGGCAGGAAGAACGTGCCGAGTATTGCCGTCGCCACTGCAATGACGATCGGGTACCAGAGCCCGTAGTAGATGTCACCGGTGGCGGCGACCATGGCGAACGCCACGGTCGGCAGGAAGCCGCCGAACCAGCCGTTGCCGATGTGGTAGGGCAGCGACATCGAGGTGTAGCGGATGCGCGTCGGGAACAGCTCGACCAGCCACGCGGCTATCGGGCCGTAGACCATGGTCACGTAGATCACCAGCACGGTGAGCAGGAGCAGCATCATCGGGTAATTGATTTTCGCCGGGTCGGCTTTTTCCGGGTAACCGGCGTCTTTCAACGCCGCGCCGAGGTTGGCGGTGAAGGCGTCGTTGCGGGCCTTGAAGTCGGCGGCGGTGAGGGCGCTGCCTTCGAAGCTCTCGACAACGCGGTCACCTATGCGCACCTGCGCGACCGTGTTCGGTTCGGCAGCGACGTTCTCATAAGGGATCGCGCGTTTCGCCAGCAACGTTTTCGCCAGGTCACAGGAGCTGGTGAATCTGGCCTTGCCCACCGGATCGAACTGGAACGAACACTGATCAGGATTGGCGATCACCTTGACCGGATTTTTTTCCTGAGCAACGAACACGTCCGGGTTGCCGTACTGGGTCAGCGCAGTAAAGATCGGAAAGTAGGTCAAAGCAGCCAGAATGCACCCGGCCATGATGATCGGTTTGCGCCCGATGCGATCGGACAGGCTGCCGAAAATCACGAAGAACGGTGTGCCGATCAGTAGCGATCCGGCGATCAGCAGGTTGGCGGTCTGCGCGTCGATCTTCAATGTTTGCAACAGGAAGAACAGCGCATAGAACTGCCCGGTGTACCAGACCACTGCTTGCCCGGCGGTGCCTCCGAGCAGCGACATGATCACCACTTTGAGATTGTCCCAGCGCGCAAAGGATTCGGTCAGCGGCGCTTTCGAGGCCTTGCCTTCGTCCTTCATTTTCTGGAATACCGGCGACTCGCTCAGTTGCAGGCGGATGTACACCGACACGGCCAGCAGAATGATCGACAGCAGAAACGGAATCCGCCAGCCCCACGCTTCGAACGCCTCGTTACCCAGCGCCGTGCGGCAGGCGAGAATCACCAGCAAGGACATGAACAGACCGAGGGTGGCGGTGGTTTGAATCCACGAAGTGAAAAAGCCACGACGGTTGCGTGGCGCGTGCTCGGCCACGTAGGTCGCTGCGCCACCGTATTCGCCACCCAGCGCCAGGCCTTGCAGCAGACGCAGGGTGATCAGAATCACCGGGGCAGCCACGCCAATGGTGGCGTAGCCGGGCAGCAAGCCGACGATTGCTGTGGACACGCCCATGATCACGATGGTGATCAGAAACGTGTGTTTGCGCCCGATCATGTCACCCAGACGCCCGAAGACGATGGCGCCGAACGGCCGCACCGCAAACCCGGCGGCGAAGGCCAGCAGGGCAAAGATGAATGCGGTGGTTTCGTTGACGCCGGCGAAGAAGTGTTTGGCGATGATCGCCGCCAGCGAGCCGTAGAGGTAAAAGTCGTACCACTCGAAAACCGTGCCCAGCGAGGAAGCGAAGATGACCTTGCGCTCCTCCTTCGTGATACCGCCGCTGCGCGGTGGCGTGCCGGTGGATGCTGTGTCGATTGTGGCCATGGGTGTTCTCCGTCGTGCTTATTGTTGTAGGCCGGAGTCCCCCGTTACTGCCTGTCGCACTCTGGCCCGTTGGCATCTGCCGCCGTTGCTCTAGCGTGAAGCTTGCACAGTCTGACCGCCTCGCAGGGCTGCAAGGTTTCCTGAAGCATAATCAGCTTTTGCCAGATATCCACTCGGCCTACGCTTTGACCCAACGCTGCCGGCTCCAGGCGCTCAACCAATCGACCAGAAACACCAGCAACAGCATCGCCAGAATCACCGTACTGGCCTGGGCTTCCTGGAACAGACTCAAGCTGACATACAGCATCTGGCCCAGGCCGCCAGCACCGACAAAGCCCAGCACGCTGGCCATGCGGATGTTGTTTTCCCAGCGATACAGGCAGTAGGCGAGCAGTTGCGGGGCAAGGTTAGGCAGGGTGCCGTAGCAGAACGCGAGGATCGGATTGCCGCCCTGCAAACGGATCGCCTCGGCCGGTTGTGGCGGAGTGTTTTCCAATGCTTCGGCAAATAGCCGACCGAGCACCCCAGTGGTGTGCAGGGCAAGGGCGAGGGTGCCGGCGTTCGGTCCGAGACCGGCGGCAAGCACCATCAGCGCCGCCCAAACCAGCTCTGGAATCGCCCGCAAGCCGTTGAGCAGCAGGCGCGCCGCACTTTGCAGCTGCCAGCCGAAACGCCCGGCAGCGGGCAGCGCGAGAACGATGCCGAACAGTGCCGCAAGCAGGGTGCCGAGGGCTGACATAGCGAGAGTTTCCAGCGAACCGTGGGCAATGGCTTTCAGGTAACCGGCGCTCAAGTCGGGACTTAGAAAACGCTGCACATAACTGCCCATCTGCTTGAGGCTGTTGGCGCTGCCGAGTTCGGCGAGATCCAGTTCCAGATAGGCAAAAGAGGCGACCACCGCGACCGCAATGGCGGCGAGCAGCAGCAGGTTGATCAGGCGCCTCATGCCAGCCTCCAGCGCAGCAAGCGGCTGAGTTGATCGGCGCACAGCACCAGCAGCAGGAACGTCAGCAACATGCTGGCGACTTCACCGCCGGCGAACATGCGGATCGACAGGTCGATCTGTTGCCCCAGCCCACCGGCACCGACAAAGCCCATCACCACTGAGGCACGGATCGCGCACTCCCAGCGATACACCGTGTACGAGAGCAGTTCGGCGGCGACATTCGGCAGCGTGCCGTAGGCAAACGCCGCCAGTCGACCGCTGCCGGCCTGCAACAATGCGTGCGCCGGGCGTTGGTCGGTGGATTCGAAAATTTCTGCGTAGACCTTGCCGAGCATGCCGCTGTAGGTGATGGCGATGGCCAACACGCCAGCCGCCGGGCCGAGGCCGACCGCGCGCACGAACAACAGCGCCCAGACGATCTCCGGCACGCTGCGCAAAAAGATCAGCAAGCCGCGTACCGGCCAGCGCAGCAAGCGCCCGGGCAGGCTCGGCACGCCGCCCCGTGACGCCGCCGAGAGCGACAACGCGCGACTGGCGATCAGGCTCGCCGGCACCGCCAGCAGCAACGCCAAGGCCATGCCCGCCGTGGCAATCGCCAGGGTTTGCAGGGTGGCTTTGAGCAGCAGTTGCAGGAACGCTTGATCATGCGCGGGTGGCCAGAATGCCGAAACGAAACGGCCCATTTCGTTCTGGCTATCGGCCTGAAACAGCACGCCCAGGTCCAGCTCGCTGAGCTGAATGCCCGGCCACAGCAGGGCCAGCGCCAGCAGCGTCAGCAACAATCGCGGCCACGCCGCCGGGTCCCGTGAATCGGCTTTCAGCATCGCGGAATCTGCACAATCAAAGGCGCGACCGCCGGCGCTGGCGATTGCAGTTGTTCATTGGCGTACAGCGCATCGAGCTTGTCGCGGCTAACTTGATCGGATGGGCAATCAAAAAGAATCTGCCCGTCGCGCAAACCGATGATCCGTGGAAAGTGTTCCAGCGCCAGATCCACCGCGTGCAGGCTCGCCACCAGCGTGACGTTGTGCTCGCGGGCATGGCGCGAAAGGATCGACAGCGTATGGCCGGCAAGCACCGGGTCCATGGCCGAGACAGGTTCGTCGGCAAGCAATATTTCCGGCGCCTGATACAGCACTCGCGCAATGCCGACGCGCTGCAATTGCCCGCCGGACAACTGCTGGCAATGGGCGAACAGTTTGTCGCCCAGATCCAGCCGCGCCAACGCCGCGCGAGCGCCCGCCACATCCAGTGGATGCAGCAGGTTCAGCAGACTTTTGCCCAGACTCCACTGACCGAGCTTGCCGGCCAGCACCGCCGTAATGACCCGCTGACGCGGCGGAATCGGCGGCGCCTGATGCACCAGGCCGATGCGCGCACGCAGGCGCTGCCGCTGGTGCGCCGACAAGTGCCAGGCGCGTTCGCCAAGCACTTCGATGTCGCCACTGCTGGGCTTGAGCGCGGTGGCCAGCAGATTGAGCAGGCTCGACTTGCCAGCGCCGGACGGGCCGATGATTGCGACCTGTTCGCCAGCGCCAATCTGCACGTCGATGTTACGAAGGGCATCGACGCCATTGGCATGGCGCAGGCTGCCCTGGGTGAGGCGTAGGGTCATTTCAGCAGTTCGGCGGCGCGGGCGGCTTCCTCGATGCCCTTGTAGTTCTCGGGCTTGGTCTCGATGAAGCGACTGGCGGCCTGCAGATCGAGGATCTTCTTCTGCTCAGGATTGGCCGGGTCGAGGTCGAGGAAGGCTTGCTTGATCTTCGCGGCCAGCTTCGGATCAAGGGTGCCGCGCACGGTCCAGTTGTAATCGAAGTAGGTCGGCGTGGTGGCGAAGACTTTGACCTTGTTGGTGTCGACCTTGCCGGCGTCGACCAGTTTCTGCCAGACGCTGGCGTTCAATACACCAGCGTCGACCTTGCCGGCCTGCACCCAGGCAACGGTGGCGTCATGCGCGCCGGAGTAGGCGACACGGCTGAAATAGCCTTCAGGCTTGATGCCGTCGTTCTTCAGCATGAAGTAACGCGGCATCAGACTGCCCGAGGTGGACGACACCGAACCGAAGGCGAAGGTCTTGCCCTTCAGGTCGGCGAGGCTTTTCACGTTCGGGTCGGCGGTGATGAATTTGCTGGTGAACTGCGCATCCTGTTCGCGCTGCACCAGCGGGATCACTGGTGTAGTGGCGTCGGTCTTCAAACGAGCCTGCACAAAAGTGAAACCGCCGAGCCAGGCCATGTCGAGGCGATCGGTGGCCAGCGCTTCAACCACCGCCGGGTAGTCGGCGACAGGCACAAACTGCACCTTCATGCCCAACTGCTGCTCAAGATAGGCACCCAGTGGTTCGAACTTGCGCAGCAGCTCGGTCGGGGCTTCGTCGGGAATCGCGCTGACGCGCAGGACATCAGCGGCTTGCGTCATCAGGGCAGAAAAGGACAGCGCCAGACCGGCGGTGAGGGCGAGGGTACGCTTGAACATAGAATTCTCCGTTTCGTAAGCGTCAACATTCGAAGGGCAGCCGCTACCGGGCGGCGCGCCACGTCAGGGTAGACGAAACGGCGAGGTTATACGCATTCGCGAGGAGATTGGCCAGCCTCCGTGCCGGCGCGGTGTGTCTGTTTGTGTACGGTTGTGGTCAAGCCGCCTCGGGCAGTTTGGCAATCACCTTGATCTCGAAATCGAAACCCGCCAGCCAGGTCACGCCGACAGCGGTGATGGTCGGAAACGGCGCTTCGCCCCAAAACTCCGGCACCACAGTCCAGATCGTTTCGAACGTCGAGTGCGGATCGACCATGAACACGGTGACATCCACCGCATCATCGAAGCTGCAACCGGCCGCAGCGAGGATCGCGTTGAGGTTGTGGAAGGCGGTGCGCACCTGATCGCGCAGATTGGCCTCGGGCGAGCCATCCTCACGGCTGCCGACTTGTCCGGAGACAAACAGGAAACCGTTGGAGCGAATCGCCGGCGAGTAACGGTGACGTTCATACAGGGCGTGGCGGGCAGGTGGAAAAACTACATCGCGCTTGGACATGGGGCTGACTCCATCAGTGGTTGATGGGGTGACTTTAGGTGTTTGCAGCTGCTGGATAAACGCGCAAGCTTGGCGTTCACTGTTTGCAAATTCCAAACAATCGAGGGGCGCGGATGGACCGGTTCGATGCGATGCAGGCCTTTGCCCGGGTGGTCGAGGCGGGCAGTTTCACCAAAGCTGCCGAAACCCTGCACATGAGCAAGACCACGGTGACGCAACTGGTGCAGCAGCTGGAGGCGCGGCTGCGGGTCAAGCTGCTCAATCGCACTACGCGCAAGGTCAACGTCACCGCCGATGGTGCGGCGTATTACGAGCGGGTGATCAAGTTGCTGGCCGACATGGACGACGCCGAAACCAGCCTGCCCGGTGCCGCCGCACGGCCACGGGGGCGCTTGCGCATCGACGTGCCGAGCCCGTTCGCGCGGCACATTCTGGTGCCGGCGTTGCCGGAGTTTCATGCGCGCTACCCGGACATCCAGATCGACATGGGCGTCAGCGACCGCATCGTCGACATCATCGATGAGAACGTCGATTGCGTGGTGCGCGGCGGCGAATTGCTCGATCAATCGCTGATGGCGCGCAAGCTCGCCGATCTACCATTGGGGGTATTTGCCGCGCCGGCTTATCTGGCTCGCGAAGGTACGCCCGACCATCCACGCGAACTGGAAGACTCCCATCATCGGGTGGTCGCGTTTCTTTGGGCTCGCACTGGTAAACCTCTTCCGTACACGTTGCACAACGGCACCGAGCGCTTGCAGATCAAGGGCCGGCATGTGCTTGCGGTAGATGACGGCAATGCCTATCTAGCGGCGGGACTGGCGGGCATGGGGGTGTTGTGGTTGCCGACGTATATGGCCGATGCGCATGTCGCGCGCGGCGAGCTCGTGCCGTTGTTTGAGGGCTGGCGCCTGGAAAGCATGCCGCTTTACGTCGCGTATCCGCCGAACCGGCATGTCAGCTTGAAATTGCGGGTGTTTATCGACTGGATTGTGGCGTTAATGGCGTAGGGCTCTGGTGCGCTTATTGCTTTACGTGAAGGCAAGTCGTCAGAAAAACAACCAGCCCGGCGACCCGAACGTGCTCGTGATGAGAGGCGCACGTTCGACCCAAGGAGCTATGCGCGTAATGAATATGTACATCGATATCGTCGGCGCCTGCAATCTGAGCTGCCCGTCATGCCCGATGGGTAATTCGGAAAATGCCAATTTCAAGAAAGCCATGCAGCTCGATATGTTCACGCAGATTGTCGATAAGGCACGGCGTGAAGGGGTCAAGGCGATCTTTTTGTACAACTGGACCGAGCCGTTGATTCACCCGCGCATCGGTGAGTTCGTCGAAATCATTAACGCTGCAGGTCTGCAAAGCGGCATCAGCTCCAACTTGAACCTGGCCAAGAACATTGAAAGCGCGATGCTCGCCAATCCCTGGTTCTTCCGTGTCTCCCTGTCCGGGTTCCACCAGGACACCTACCGCCAAGGGCATGTCGGCGGCGACATCGAAGTGGTCAAGCAGAACATGATCAAGCTGCATGACCTCAAGCAGCGTCACGGCCTGAATACGCTTATCGAGGTCTATTACCACCGCTATCTGGATAACCTCGAAGAAGAGGGGCTGGTGCGCGAGTTCAGCGAGCGCCTGGGTTTCAATTTCTCCACCGGCTACTCGGTGATGATGCCGCTGGAAAAAACCTTCGCCATCGTCGAAGACGCTGCCTCGGTCACCGACACGGACCGGGAAACCCTCAAGCGCCTGGCGTTGCCACCGTATGCAGACCTGGTCAATCTGGTCAAGCAATACCCCAAACAGGCGTGCACCCTGAAAGATGATTGGCTGGTACTCGATTGCAATGGCAATACCGTGCTGTGCTGCACGATTTTCAATCAGGCGGAATACAGCGTCGGCAAGTATCTGGACATGCCGGTGCAGGAATTGATGAGTCGCAAATCCACGCAAAAGAACTGCGTGGACTTGTGCAACCGCTGCGCGAAGAACGGTCTGCACATCTACTCCGCATCGCCCAACAAGGGGCCGCTGGAAAGTCATGCGGTCAATCGCATCATCGACTTTCAACGACGCACGATTCTCGAACAGCCGATCGATAGCGAACGTCTGGGCCGTACAGGTGAAGTCAGCGCCGAGCACTTCGATGAGGAGCAATATTTGCGCCTCAATGCCGACGTAAAGACTGCAATCGCCACAGGCGCCTTCTCCAGTGGCTATCAACACTACGTCCTGTTTGGGCGTCTCGAAGGGCGGCTCGGGGCGGGGTTGAATACGATCGTTTGAGATACCCGGGGCGACGGCCATGGGTTGTTTGAAGGTGTGGCCCGATGACGTGATTGACTCTTTACCGGTTCCGGCCAACTATCGGCGCACAACAATGTGACCGATGGATTGAAACTTGACCGAACGACGCCAATTCAGCGGAGGCATGAAGGGGAAAAACCTCCGCTATCTGAATGAGCAAAGCGATAACGCGCAGTTGACGCGCACCGGTTTTCTGCTGCTCGAACACTTTTCGCTACCGGCCTTTACGCAGACGCTGGACGCCGTGGTGACTACCAATCTGTTGCGCCCGGGGCTGTTTACCTCGCGCACCTTCGGGCTGGGTGAGGGCGAGGTCATCAGCGACCTGGGGCTGGTGATCCGCCCCGATGCGCGTCTGGACTCAGCAGCGCTCGAGGAATTGGATCTGCTGGTGGTCTGCGGCGGTTATCGCACTGAACTGCGAGCGAGCGATGGGTTTGTGCACTTGCTCAAACTCGCGGCGGAGCGGGGCGTCAGTCTGGCCGGGTTGTGGAACGGTTCGTGGTTTCTCGGGCGTGCCGGGTTGCTCGACGGCTACCGTTGCGCGATTCACCCGGAACATCGCCCCGCGTTGACGGAAATTGCCAAGGCTACGCACGTCAGCAGCGAGCCTTATGTGATCGACCGCGACCGGCTCACCGCGTCGAGCCCATCGGGGGCTTTCCACATGGCGCTGGACTGGATCAAAGGCCTGCACGGCAAGGCGCTGGTCGAGGGTGTCGAGGACATTTTGGCGTTCGAGGAATCGCGCTACCGGCGAATCAAACCGGATGAAAACATCTGCGTCAGCGCGCCGTTGCGGGAAGTGATCAAGCTGATGGACGCCAACCTCGAAGAACCGCTGGAGCTGGAACAACTGGCGGTCTACGCCGGCCGCTCACGGCGCCAGCTCGAGCGCTTGTTCAAGGAGCAACTGGGCACCACGCCGCAGCGCTATTACCTGGAACTGCGCATCACCGAAGCACGGCGCCTGCTGCAACACACCGAGCTGTCGCAGGTGGAAGTGCTGGTGGCGTGTGGTTTTGTCTCGCCGAGCCATTTCAGCAAGTGCTACAGCTCGTACTTTGGTTATCGGCCTTCGAAGGAAAAACGGCTGGTTAAATAGATCGACCGGTGCAATCCCCAAAAACCCTCACCCCAGCCCTCTCCCAGAGGGAGAGGGAGCCGACCGAGGTATCTTGCGCTGTACATCGACCTGAAAGATGGACGTCGACTTTGGATTCAATACAGCGCTTTCAGGTCGGCGTAAATCTCGAATATCCCCCAATCAGTTCCCTCTCCCTCCGGGAGAGGGCTAGGGTGAGGGGTATTGAGGGCGGGTCTGTCAGAGACGATCAGCATCGATTACAGCTTGCGCAAACGCCGCCGGGCTTTCCTGGGGCAAATTGTGCCCAACCCCACCCTCAATCAACCGGAACTGATATTTCCCGGTAAAACGCTTGGCATAGTCCTCAGGCTTGGGATGTGGCGCACCATTGGCATCGCCTTCCAGGGTAATCGTCGGCACGCTGATCGACGGGGCAGTCGCAAGCTTCTCTTCCAGCGCGGCATATTTCGCTTCACCCTGCACCAGGCCCAGACGCCAGCGGTAGTTGAATACGGTGATCTCGACGTGATCGGGGTTCTGCAATGCCTTGGCGCTGCGGTCGAAGGTGGCGTCGTCGAACTTCCACTGTGGCGAAGCCAGCTGCCAGATCAGTTTGGCGAAGTCGTGGGTGTTTTTTTCATAGCCGGCACGGCCGCGTTCGGTGGCGAAGTAGAACTGGTACCACCACTGCAATTCGGCTTTCGGCGGCAGCGGGTTTTGCCCGGCGGCCTGATTGCCGATCAGGTAGCCGCTGACCGCCACCAACGCCTTGACGCGCTCTGGCCATAGCGCTGCGACGATGTCCGCCGAACGCGCGCCCCAGTCGTAGCCGCCCAGCACTGCTTGTTTGATTTTCAGCGCGTCCATGAAGTCGATCACGTCGCTGGCCAGCGCCGCCGGTTGGCCGTTGCGCAGGGTGTTTTTGGACAGGAACTGCGTGTCGCCATAACCCCGTGCATACGGCATCAGCACGCGGTAACCCTTGGCCGCGAGCAGTGGTGCGACATCGTCGTAGCTGTGAATGTCGTAGGGCCAGCCGTGCAGCAGGATCACCACCGGGCCATCGGCAGGACCGGTTTCGGCGTAGGCTACGTCGAGCAAGCCAGCCTTGATGTGCTTCAGCGGGCCGAAAGGCGAGGGCGCCGAATAGCTGACGGCGGCCGGTTCAGTGGTTTGCGCCTGAGCGCTGCCGACGGCGCCGAACAGTGACAGCGCCAGGACTGACAAGCCGAGCGCGGCGGTGATTTTAGAGGTGTGCAGAGCCTGTTTCATGCTGACGTCTCCTTTGCGTGCCTGTGGCCAAGGGGCTGGATGAACCCTTGAAACCCTGGGTGCATTGAAGCGTGGCGAGGTATCTGCTCTGTGTCGCCAGAGAGCGTTTTTGCATTGGGTTGTGTAGCAGCGGGGCGCGTACACAGTGTGATACATGGCGATGAAACGGTGAGTTTTCGCGCGAAAATAATAAGTGGCTGTTTTAAAACAAAAAAAAATTTATTTCGGGCTTCCCAAATGAAATGAATGTTGTTAAATTGCGCCCCGTTCTCACAGTGATCCTAACGGAGCCGCTGATCAGAGCTACAGGGGCGTCGCCAAGCGGTAAGGCAGCAGGTTTTGATCCTGCCATGCGTTGGTTCGAATCCAGCCGCCCCTGCCATCTACGAAAAAACGCCAACTTCGCAAGAAGTTGGCGTTTTTTTATGCCTGCGATTTACCGCGTTTGGAGCCAAGCAGGCGTGCGCGATGCCGAAGCACCGCGCACGCCGGCCACTTAGTGCGGTGCGCGCGGGATGGTTTTCATCAGGTCTTCAGGGCTGATGTGGCCGACCACGCTGCCCGGCTGCGGCAGGTTGAGGATGTGGCCTTTCATCTTGCCGATGATGTGCATCTCGCACGGCTTGCAATCGAACTTCAACGTAAGCACTTCATCGCCGTGGATCAACTGCATCGGCGCGACCTTGGTGCGCACGCCGGTCACGCCTTTGGCCTGTTTCGGGCACAGGTTGAAGGAGAAACGCAGGCAGTGCTTGGTGATCATCACCGGCACCTCGCCTGGCTCTTCGTGAGCTTCGTACGCCGCGTCGATCAACTTGACGCCGTGACGGTGGTAGAAGTCGCGGGCCTTCTGGTTGTAGACGTTGGCGAGGAAGGTCAGGTGCGAATCCGGGTACACCGGCGGCGGTGTGGTTTCGGCCTTGCGGCTGCCACGCGGATGCGCGGTGACACGCGCCGCAGTCAGCGCTTCGATCACTTCGCGACGCAGGGACTTGAGCTGCGAGTTGGGAATGAAGAACGCTTGCGGCGCATCCAGCTTGATGTCGGTGGCGTGATACTGCGTGGTGCCGAGCTGGCCGAGCAGGTCGCGCAATTGCTCCAGCGCTTGTTCAGGCTTGTTGGCGACACCAAACGGCCCGTTGAGGGTGACGCTGGCGCTGATGCCTTCTTCGCTGGTCGCGGTCACTTCCAGCTGTTCTTCGCGCAGGCGGGCGAACCAGCTCAGGGCTACGCGACGTTCCGAAGAAGTTTTCTGCAACGCCTGCTGCCAGTTGTGATCAAGGTTGCGATTGAGCGGGTGGCTTGGACGCAGCTTGAACAGGCCCTCGGGCATTTCGTTCGGCTCGACGCGGTAGCGGTAGCGCTTCTCGCCGTCTTCTTCGAACTCGCCTTTGGCCTCGGCGATGTTGGCGCGGAAGCCGACCACTTCGCGCTTGACCAGCACGTTCAGGCCGTCGCCGTTGGACAGCGGCTCGTGAGTGACAACCTGCATGTCACGCTTGCCGACTTTTTCCACCGTGCCGACCGGCAGCCCGGTGAAGGTTGGCGAATCGAAGGCGCCGATGTCGATCTTGCGATCGGTGACGAAATAGTCGGTGCTGCCACGGTGGAAGGTCTTTTCCGGGTCGGGCAGGAAGAAATGCACGGTGCGGCCGCTGGAGGCGCGGGCCAGGTCAGGGCGGTCTTCGAGCACGTCGTCCAGACGCTGGCGGTAATAGGCGGTGATGTTCTTCACATAGCCCATGTCCTTGTAGCGACCTTCGATCTTGAACGAACGCACGCCTGCTTCGACCAGCGCGCGGATGTTGGCGCTCTGGTTGTTGTCTTTCATCGACAGCAGGTGTTTTTCGTAAGCGATCACGCCACCCTTTTCGTCTTTCAAGGTGTACGGCAAGCGGCAAGCCTGGGAGCAGTCGCCTCGGTTGGCACTGCGGCCGGTTTGCGCGTGGGAAATATTGCACTGGCCGGAGAAGGCCACGCACAGCGCGCCGTGGATGAAGAACTCGATGGCCGCGTCGGTTTCATCGGCGATGGCACGGATTTCCTGCAGGTTCAGCTCACGGGCCAACACCAACTGCGAGAAACCGGCCTGATCGAGGAACTTCGCTCGCTCAAGGGTGCGGATGTCGGTCTGGGTCGAGGCGTGCAGCTCTATCGGCGGAATGTCCAGCTCCATCACGCCCAGGTCCTGAACGATCAGCGCATCGACGCCGGCGTCGTACAACTGATGGATCAGCTTGCGCGCCGGCTCCAGTTCGTTGTCGTGCAGGATGGTGTTGATGGTGGTGAAGATGCGCGCGTGGTAACGGCGGGCGAACTCGACCAGTTCGGCGATTTCGCTGACTTCGTTGCAGGCGTTGTGGCGTGCGCCGAAGCTCGGGCCGCCGATGTACACGGCGTCAGCGCCATGCAGGATGGCCTCGCGGGCAATGGCGACATCGCGGGCAGGGCTGAGCAATTCCAGGTGATGCTTGGGCAAGGACATAGTTTTTTTAGTCAGGCGGTCACGGGCAAGGGGCGCATTGTACCTGTGAAACACCTGGGCGGCATCAGCGTGCCGATATCAGGTACGAAGGAACTAGCACAATACGAGGCAATGCATAACTGTAAAGTCTGTCAGTTGTCCGCCCGCGTCCAAAGCGTGAACATCAGGTGGGAGCGGGAAAGTCGCTCTGGCCTATATCACGCAAGACATTGGAGATTAATATCATGAAAGGTAATAACGCCTTCGCGACGATTGGTATCTCGGATTTCGCGTCGTTTAAACCGCGTCCTCGCAAGACGGCCGAAGTGTATTACAAAGCGGTCGTTTCACCCGATCATCCGGGCATAGGCAAGCCAATATTCTCCGCTACTCGGCATCTCTATTTCGGCACAAAGGAGACGTTCAGCGTTATTGGTCAATATTTTACGGACGAGGTGGGTGAGATTATTTCATTTGTGATAGATCGCTCCCTTGCGGACGGTAGACATGAAGTTGGCGGGTTCGGAAGCCCTGTGGCGGGATTGATGACTATGTCGCATGAAATTTTATATGCGAAAACAGGAACAATAGAGTTTGCTCGCAAACACGAAGAAGGCATCGATTCGATTACGGCAACATTCAATTTTGAAATCGAGCACCGCGGGCAAACATACCGGGTATCAGAAGGTAAACTGTTTGTTATAGCTAGTGGTCCCCTTTAAGTTTTGTGAATAGACCGTTGACGCCAATTCGCTCAACGAGCGAGCCAGCGCATGCCAAACGGCCGCATCCTGGTGGCTGCTGTGTTTGGCGCGCGCCCTTGAGTATTTCACTGCGTACGCCGCAACCGGAATCGTGGCGGCAGCCTACGCAGTATTTTCGCAAATCAGCCCTTGGCCGCCATCGCCGTCACCTCCACACGCATCCCTTCAACCGCCAGCGAGGCGACGCCCACCGCTGCCCGCACTGGCCAAGGCTTGGCGAAATAGCGTTTGTACACTTCATTGAAAGCCCCGCGATCGCCCATGTCGGTGAGGTAAATGGTCAGGTGCAGCACCCGGTCCATCGAACTGCCAGCACGTTCCAAGGCGACTTTCAGCGCTTGCAGGGTGCACTCGCTTTGCTCGGTGATGCCGCCGAGTTCCAGGCTGCCATCGGCGCGGGTTGGAATCTGCGTGGAAACCATGATCCCGCCAAAGGTGGCGACGTCGGAAGAAATCGAATCGGTGTCCGGATCAGGCGTGAAGATGATGTCTTGATTGGTCATGGGCATCTCTTGTTTGAGTGAATGAAGATTGCGGCAGTTTACAGATTCTTTCCCACCATGGCCCGGACGGGGACCGCGACACGTTTGTATAAGCGTGTATCACCGCTCAGCCGATACACACGGCAACACCAAACTGCGCCTTCGAGACACATCCGCCCTACATGCCGAGCCCAAAGTAGCCCTCACACCAACACTACGTTCAAGAGGGCACCACCATGTACCGTCCACTGTTTCTGGCTTCTGCCGTTGTCTTCGCCTCCCTTGCCGGTTTCGCCCATGCGGCAGATGCGCCGGCGACGAGCTGGCAGAAAGGTCTGAGCCGTACTGATCTGGTTCGCCAGGATCTCGGCGCTGACAATCGCGAGGTGATTCAGGCGCGTATCGATTTCGACGCTGGCGTCACCTCGCCTCGGCATGCTCATCCCGGCGTGGAAGTGGCCTATGTCATCAGCGGCACGTTCGAGTATCAGCTCGAAGGGCGGGCGCCGGTAATACTAAAGGCCGGTGATTCGTTGTTCATTCCGGCGGGCGTGGCGCATGTGGCGAAAAACATTGGCAGCGAAAAGGGCGTGGAACTGGCCACTTACGTCGTGCCGAAAGGCGAGCCGCTGCTGATCCTCAAACCATGACCTGCCAGGCTGCTATTTCGAGCGCGGCTTGCTCATTGCGCGCTTGATGCGCATCCAGTCCTGATAGGCCGCCGTTCGCTTGGCGTCGGCCAAGGCTTTTGCTTCGCTGAAGCGAGCCCAAGACTCAGGGCTGTCGGCGTCATGCTCAATGATTCTGTAGGCCGCCTCTTCCAGCAGGTCGGCCTCGCGGAACATCGCGGCGTTTTCTGCCATCTCGTCATCCCACGATCGGCCGAAACCGAATCTCAACGTGCGCTCATTCATTTTGCGTGATCCTCCTCCCACACCAGAGGCACCGACTCGCGCCATTGCACCCCGGTCACGCCAAAGCGCTCCGCCATCGGTTTGGAAAAACGTTTCAACGGAGGCCGACCGGGGCGCGGGATGGGCGCGATTCCTGCGTCGCAACTTGCCCACTGCCACGCTTCGGCGTTGTTCATGTTTTTTGTGCGAATGACGAATGACCTGGGCTTTCCATGTAACAGGTACTCGATCACGTACAAGTCCACTGCGCTCATACATTTCCTCCGGCTGTTAAAAAGAGGGATGTCTGGCGAAATGAATAATTCAGAGAAAATTCTTTTGGCTGGGATGACCGGCATACGCCGCTTGTTTTGCGTTATACCGCCCGTTGGGGCGTGTACAAGTTGAGGCGCCAATGCACTACATGATCTTGTAATGTCGCCGCTCAGAGTGGCGATCTGAATAGAATGAAACGCATCTAAAGCGACGCGTTATTCAGGAGGGGCTTCAGGAGTAAATGCATGAGCAGATAAAGTCTGCGTGAATCTCGGTGTCTTCAACCGCTGTGATCAGCCCGGCATGCAAAGCTTCTTCAGGATTGATAATGCGCGGAGCCGCTGTCAGGTATTTTTCTGTCTCCAACGCATTTTTCCCGTTACTGGTACGCTCGGCGACAATCTGCGCGTACAGATGCAAGTCGTAATCCAGGCTCATGGCATATTCCGACATGCGCGAATGATCAACCGCTCCCTGCAAGTGCCAATGAAAAGGGTGAAACAGAAACTTGCTATGAGTGCACGCTGTGCGGCGCTGGCCGGCGAGGAAAACGATATTGCCCATCGACTCGACCGTTCCCAGGTTATGCGTGTGTACCGGCACGGGCAGCGCCATCAGAAAGTTGTACATCGTGAAACCGTAACTGCATTCGCCACCCATGGTAGCGATGTTCAGAATCAACCTGGGGGCATCTTCCTTTACCGCACGCGAGGCTCTATCAATCAGCTGACCGCAGGTTGAAGCATTGATCGGGCCGGTAAAGTTAATCACGTGAACAGGCATGGCAATTTCCTCGACGGGCCGGGGCTCTGCAAACGGGCTCTTTGCGCAAGGACTGGTGCTCGTCAGTCAGGAGCTGCGTTCGTACGTTGGCGTCGTTTGCGTTTCTCGAGAGTTTTCAGAGTCAACGAGCAACTGCCTGCGCTCGTAACATTCATGTTGGGCACGATCGCTGTGCTGCGGGTGGCCAGGTTTTCTTTCAATGCACGGAGACACAGCGTTGTCCGGCAGTTTCTCCGGGGAGCTGCGCGTCGCTTCTGCTACAACTTCAGCGCCTTCGTGTTGGTGTAACTGGCTTGGAGGCGTATGTGTGGAGGTGTTCATCTTTGCGCTCCGTCGAATATTACAAGGGCAGCGAGGCTGCCCTTGTACCGCTCATTTACGACTTGCGACCTCCACTGTGGCTGGATTGTCCGCCTTTGCGACCAGCCTCGGATGCTTTTTCACGATCGTTGGCGAAGTTGCCGCCAGACTGTCCGCCTTTTTTTCCGGACTCTTGCATCTTGTCACGATCGTTGCCGGCGTTACCTGTATTTTTATTTCCGGTGGTCATGATAGCTCTCCGATATCTATTAACGTTTCGCTAGTGATGTCCGTTTTCGTCATGGACACCTACTTCGATTACATATCGGTTCACGGTGTTTTGATTTTTTTTAATTGATCCGATGAGCGGTGCCTGCACTTTCAACTTGTATCGGCCAGTAGTGCACATATAACTAAAAGGGCTACGCTCAATCGCATTGGATAATAAAGAAAAACACTTACACCGATGCCGAGCCGGTTGTTGAAGTTAATTGAACCTCGACTATCTGAATCGTGGCAACGGCCGATCAATTGGCTTGAGCGTCGAAAGCGTATCGCGAATCAGCGGCGTATCTTTCTCGATGTCGTGCAGTCGATCGCGAATGCGCAAAGCTGTCGGATGCCCGCCTTGATGATCAACCCAGTCGGCGATCTCTTTGCAGGCGGCTGCCAGGCGCGCCTGGCGGGCGTCGAGCAGGGTGAGGAGGGTGGTGATGGACTCTTTCTCGGACATGAAACACCTCCGTTCGCTGAAACGGCTGAGTTGCAACAAAAAGCCCGCATGGCGCGAACCTTCAGATCAACTATAGAAGCCCTGCGCGATCGTGCAAAAAATACCCAGCTCAGCTCATCGGCAAATCTTGTAGGAGTGAGCCTACAGGGGGGTTGTGCGACTCAGGACGCCTCGCTCACCTCACACATCCGCTCGAGAAACATCGCCAAGGCTACTTCCTCAGCGCGCAGGCCTTTGCGCACGCGCGGGCGGGGCAGTTCGGCGAGCGCGCCGAGCATGAAATGTTCGAGCACCGCAGGGTGGATGTAGCACTTGCGGCACACCGCCGGCGTGTTGCCCAGCTGTTTGGCGACGTTCTTCACCGCTTCGACCACATGGCGCTTGGCCTCGGTTTCCGACTCATGCTGCAACTCGCGCAGCACTGCCAAAGCCAATGCGCTGCCCGCCCAGGTGCGGTAGTCCTTGGCGGTAAATTCAGCGCCGGTAAGCTTTTGCAGATAGGAGTTGACGTCGGAGGAGGTGACGGTGTGCCGTTCGCCATTTTCATCAAGATACTGAAACAGGTTCTGCCCGGGGATCTCCAGGCAGCGCTTGATGATTCGCGCCAGACGCCGATCCTTGACGGTGATCTGGTGTTCGATGCCGCTCTTGCCGCGGAACTGGAACAGGATCGCGCTGCCATTGACCTCGACGTGGCGGCTGCGCAGCGTGGTCAGGCCATAAGAGCGATTGTCCCGCGCATATTGGGTATTGCCGACGCGGATCAGCGTGGCGTCGAGCAAGGTGATGACCGTGGCCATGACCTTGTCGCGGCTGAAGCCCGGGGCGTCGAGCAGCGCCTCAAGCTGGCGCCGCAGTTTGGGCAGGGCCAGGCCGAATTCGCGAAGGCGCGAGTATTTGTCGGCGTCGCGCACTTCGCGCCAGCGCGGGTGATAACGGTACTGCTTGCGCCCGCGCGCATCGCGGCCGGTGGCTTGCAGATGACCGCGCGGGTCGGCGCAGATCCACACATCGGTGTAAGCCGGCGGCACCGCGAGGGCGTTGATGCGTTTGATTTCGTCCGGGTCGGTGATGCGCTGGCCCGACGGTTCGAAATAGACGAACTTGCCGCGCAGTTTTTTCCGGGTGATACCAGGCTGAGTGTCATCGACGTAATGCAGATCGGCGGGCAGGGCATCTGTCAGCACGGTATCGGGCATGGCGGTTTCCTTCGGTCATACGGCAGTCTGTAACTGATTGACCGCAGGCGCTGGCCGTCGTGCCGAATGATTTACGCGAGCACCGCCACCGCCTTGATCTGCGCCCACAGCCGCTGGCCCGGGTGCACGCCCAATTGGTCACGCGAGAAGCGGGTGATCCGCGCCAGCAGCGGCGTGCCGCCGGCATCGAGGCGGATCAGCACATGGGCACTGTTGTCAGCGGCCTGTTCGCTGATGACGGTAACGGGCAGACGATTGAGAATGCTGCTGGCTGCATCGTTGTTCAGCGCCAGGCTGATGTCGCGGGCGTGCACCTTGCAGCGCAGGGCCTGACCCACGGCCATGTGCGCATGGGTGACGCGAATATTCATGTCCGTGGCCGGCAGTTGCAGGCTAAGCAATTGATAGGTGGCGTCGTAGGCGCTGACCTGACCTTCGATGATCACCCCGGCGTCATCGCCCAGCGCCAAAGGCAGATCCAGACGCGCCAGGGTCTCGCCGATCGGGCCGCTGGCGAGGGTTTTGCCATCGCTCAGCAACACCAGATGATCGGCCAGACGCGCGACTTCATCCTGGGCATGGCTGACGTACAGCAGCGGAATATCCAGTTCGTCATGCAGGCGTTGCAGGTATGGGAGGATTTCGCTCTTGCGCCGGCTGTCGAGAGCCGCCAGTGGTTCGTCCATCAGCAGCAGTTTCGGGCTGGTCAGCAGGGCGCGGGCGATGCCGACGCGCTGCCGCTCGCCGCCGGACAGATGCTGCGGATGGCGCTCGAGCAAATGGCCGATGCCGAGCAGTTCGGTCGCTTGGTTGATATCGACCCGGCGTTGCGACTTGGCGATGCGTTTGAGACCAAACTCCAGATTGGCCAGCACCGACAGATGCGGGAACAGGCTGGCTTCCTGAAACACGTAGCCGAGCGCACGTTTATGCGGCGGTACGAAGATGCCGTTGGCGCTGTCCTGCCAGATCTCGTCATTGATCTGCACAAAGCCCTGCTCGGCGCGCTCCAGCCCGGCGATGCAGCGCAGGCAAGTGGTTTTGCCCGAGCCGGAATCGCCAAACAGCGAAGTGACGCCCCGGCCCGGCACTTGCAGATCAACATCCAGTTCGAACCCCGGATAAGTGCGTTTCAGGCGTACATCAATCATCGATCAGCTCCAGCCTGCGCGGGTTTTGCGGCTGGAATACAGCGCCAGCAACACCAGAAACGAGAACACCAGCATCGCCCCGGACAGCCAGTGCGCCTGGGCATATTCCAGTGCTTCGACGTGGTCGTAAATCTGCACCGAGACCACGCGGGTCTTGTCGGGAATGTTGCCGCCGATCATCAGCACCACGCCGAATTCACCGACGGTGTGGGCGAAGCCGAGAATCGCTGCGGTGATGAAGCCGGGGCGCGCCAGCGGCAGGATCACGCTGAAGAACGTGTCCCAGGGATTGGCGCGCAACGTCGCGGCGACTTCCAGCGGGCGGGTGCCGATTGCCGAGAAAGCGTTTTGCAGCGGTTGCACCACGAACGGCATGGAGTAGATCACCGAGCCGATGACCAGCCCGGTGAAACTGAACGTCAGCGTGCCCAGCCCCAGCCATTGAGTGAACTGGCCGAGAAAACCGTGCGGCCCCAGCGCCAGCAACAGATAAAAGCCGATCACCGTCGGCGGCAGCACCAGCGGCAGGGCGACGATGGCGCCAATCGGGCCGCGCAACCAAGACGAGGTGCGCGACAGCCATAACGCGATCGGTGTGCCGATTATCAGCAAGATCACGGTGGTCAGCGACGCCAGTTTCAGGGTCAGCCAGATCGCGGCGAAGTCGGCACTGGTCAGCGACATTTACAGTTCATATCCGAAGGACTTGATCACCGCAGCGGCTTTCGGCCCTTTGAGATAATCGACCAGGGCCTTGGCAGCAGCGCTGTCCTTGCCTTTGTTCAAGATCACCGCGTCCTGTTTGATCGGATCATGCAGGGTGGCCGGAACAATCCATGCCGAGCCGCTGCTGATTTTGCCGTTCTTGAAGATTTGCGACAGCGCCACAAAGCCCAGTTCGGCGTTGCCGGTGGAGACGAACTGGTAGGCCTGAGTAATGTTCTGGCCTTCGACGATTTTGCTTTTCGTGGCTTCGCTCAACTGGAGTTTTTCCAGCACTTGGGTGGCGGCGAGACCGTATGGCGCGGCTTTCGGGTTGGCGATGGACAAGTGCTGGTATTGGTTGGTTTTCAGCACGTCACCCTGCGCATCGACATAACCTTCTTTTGCCGACCACAGCGCCAGGGTGCCGATGGCATAGGTGAAGCGCGAGCCTTTGACGGTTTCGCCTTCCTGCTCAAGCTTTGCCGGGGTGCTGTCGTCAGCTGCGAGAAAAACTTGGAAGGGCGCGCCGTTTTTGATCTGGGTGTAGAACTGGCCGGTTGCACCATAGGCGGCGACCAGTTTGTGCCCGGTGTCTTTTTCGAAGTCGGCAGCGATGGCCTGGATTGGCGCGGTGAAATTGGCGGCGACCGCCACTTGCACTTCGTCAGCCTGCGCGGCACCGATGCTGAAAAATGCGAGGAATGAGGCGAGACAGGCAGGGGCGAGGCGTGTGGCAGCAAGTGTCATGTAAAGGCTCCGTGATCGGCGGTAAATGCTTTGCTTTGGATAACGCCGATACACGGGCGCAATCGCTGTATACGGAAATATATAGCGATACGCCGCCAAGTGGCGAGGGAATAAATCCGCTCGCCGCGTAAATTCAATGACGGTTGAGTTTCGCCAATGCGCCCTCGGCGAGTTGCCGGGTCAGTTCAGCGCTGCCGATATCCTTGCCCAACGTCAGCGCCTGACCGGCCCACAGATTGGCAAAATCGGCGTCATCCTTGGCTCGCAGCGGCATCAGCGCGCCGCCGGCCAACGGAAAGGCTGGCGCTTGCGCTGACATCGGGCCGAGTTCGCGCATCGCCCGATTGACAATGCCCCGCGCCGGACGTCCGGTGAAGATGTTGGTGATGGCGGTCTGGCTTTCCTTGGCGGTGCGCAGGGCCTTGTGGTGCGAGGCGCTGACCTTCGCCTCCGGGGTAAACAGAAACGCCGTGCCGACTTGCACCGCCGAGGCTCCGAGCATCAACGCGGCTGCAACGCCTCGGGCATCGCTAATCGCACCCGCCGCAATCACCGGCACTTTCACCGCGTCGACCACCTGCGGCACCAGTGCAAAGGTGCCGACCTGGCTGCTCAGATCATCGCTGAGAAACATCCCGCGATGCCCGCCCGCCTCATAACCCATGGCGATGATCGCATCGCAGCCGTGTTGCTCCAGCCAGATCGCTTCTTCGACCGTGGTGGCAGACGAAAGGATTTTCGCCCCGGTTGCCTTGACCCGATCGAGCAGATTTTTCTCCGGCAACCCGAAATGAAAACTCACCACTTCGGGGCGGAATTCTTCGAGCACGGCACACGCAGTCTCGTCGAAAGGAGCACGGTTGGACACCGGCGTCGGCGCCTCGAAATCGGCACCGAGTTCGCGGTAGTAAGGTTCGAGCAGATTTTTCCAGTCCCGGGCTCGCTGCTCATCAGGCGCCGGTGGCTGATGGCAGAAGAAATTGACGTTGAACGGCTTGGTGGTGTGCTGGCGAATCGTCTTCAGTTCTTCGCGCAGTTGCTCGATGCTCAGCATCGCTGCCGGCTTTGAACCGAGGCCGCCGGCATTGCACACGGCAATCACCATCGAAGAATTGGTCGCACCGGCCATCGGGCCTTGGATAATCGGCAGTTCGATACCGAGAAGATCAAGGATACGGGTGTCTGGCCACTGGCTCATAAAGCAATTCTCCGAACGATGAAACGGGCAGGGACGGCAAGCGGTTTTAGCAGCAAAACCGGCTGCGGGGCCAGTCTGAAATTCTGAACATTACGTGCAGTTTTTCAGCGTCGGTGCGGGTGGCTTAGCGAAAGTCGAGTGTGGCAATGTGTTGCGATGTGTTATTTCAGGGCACGCTTTCTTCCCATTATTTTCGAGGGGCCGTCATGTTCAATGCCATTCTGATCGACAAAGACGACAGCGGTTATCGCGCCAATCTGCAGCAAATCGATGAGCAGCAACTGCCCGAAGGCAACGTCAGCGTGAGCGTCGCGTACAGCACCCTGAATTTCAAAGACGGCCTGGCGATCACCGGCAGCAGCCCGGTGGTACGCAAGTTTCCCATGGTGCCGGGGATCGATCTGGCGGGGACTGTCGAGTCCAGTTCGCATGCCGATTTCAAGGCGGGCGATCGGGTGCTGCTCAACGGTTGGGGCGTCGGTGAAAGCCACTGGGGCGGACTGGCGCAAAAGGCTCGGCTCAACGGTGACTGGCTGATTCCACTGCCCGAAGCTTTCACCCCGGCGCAAGCCATGGCCATCGGCACCGCAGGTTACACGGCAATGCTGTGCATTCTGGCGCTGGAGCGCCATGGCCTGACACCGGATCACGGCGAAGTGCTGGTCACCGGCGCCAATGGCGGGGTCGGCAGCTTTGCCATCGCCTTGCTCAGCAAGTTGGGATACCGCGTGGTGGCATCCACCGGCCGTGTATCCGAGCATGAATACCTGCAGCAATTGGGTGCTGCCGAAATCATCGATCGAGCCACCTTGTCCGAACCGGGCAAGCCGTTGGCGAAAGAGCGCTGGGCGGCGGTGGTCGATTCGGTCGGTAGTCATACGCTGGCGAATGCTTGCGCCAGCACACGCTCGGAAGGCGTGGTCGCGGCATGCGGGTTGGCGCAAGGCATGGATTTCCCGGCCTCGGTAGCACCGTTCATTCTGCGCGGCGTAACGCTGGCCGGGATCAACAGCGTGACCCAGCCCAAGGCGCGCCGTATCGAGGTCTGGGGCCGACTGGCCAAGGATCTGGATTTCTCGTTATTGCAATTGATCAGTCACGAAATCAGCTTGAGCGAAGCCCTTGAGGCCGCGCCCAGATTACTCGCCGGGCAACTGCGGGGCAGGGTGGTGGTCGACGTCAATCGTTGAGTTCGCGCTCAAGCAGTTGGCGTTTGCGCTCGACGCCCCAGCGGTAGCCGGAAAGATTGCCGTCACTGCGCACCACGCGGTGGCAGGGAATCGCCACCGCCAAACGGTTGGCCCCGCAAGCCTGGGCCACGGCGCGCATCGAAGTCGGCGCGCTGATGCGTTGCGCGATTTCGGCGTAACTTGCGGTGCTGCCTGCGGGGATCTCACGCAGCGCCTGCCAGACGCGCTCCTGAAACGCTGTGCCGCGTATATCCAGCGGCAAGTTCAGGCCCGTCGCGGGCGCTTCGACAAAGCCGACGACGCTGGCGATCAACTGTTCAAATTCGCGGTCGGCGCCGATCAGGTTGGCCTTGCGAAACTGATCCTGCAGGTTGCAGACCAGCTGATGCGGATCGTCGCCGAGCAGAATCGCGCAGATCCCACGTTCGCTTTGCGCCACCAGAATCGCCCCCAGCGAGCATTGGCCAACGGCAAAGCGAATGTCGTTGTTCTGCCCGGCAGCGCGATAGTCGGTGGGCTTCATGCCCAGCAGTTGATCGGCTGATTCGTAAAAGCGGCTGTTGGAATTGAAGCCAGCGTCATACAGCGCGTCGGTCACCGAGCCGCCGTCCGCCAGGCGCGCACGCAGTTTGCGTGAGCGATGCGCCGTGGCGTAAGCCTTGGGCGTCAGGCCGGTCGCGGCTTTGAATACTCGATGAAAATGGAAAGGGCTAAGGCCGGCGCTGGCGGCGAGGCTGTCGAGCGCGGGCAATGTCTCGCACGCTTCGATTTGCCGGCATGCCGCTGCGATGATCGCCGCGTGCTGCGCATCATTCTGGTCCTTGCTGGCGCGTTTGCTCGGCCGGTATCCGGCAGCTTCGGCCAGTTCGGCGGTGTCGAAAAACTCGACGTTCTGCGGTTTCGGCAGGCGCGCCAGACTGCTCGGTCTGCAGTAGATGCCAGTGGTTTTGACCGCATAGACAAATTGCCCGTCGGCACGCGGATCGCGCGCCACCACAGCGGCCCAGCGGGGATCGTGTTCAATGCTGATTGTCTTCGAAAGCTTGTCCATGAGAGGGGATCCGTTGACCTGTTTGAGTCAGGTTAACCAGCATCGTAACCCGCAACACTCCGCGCCTTGCGGTCAAACTTTTATTGATCGCCAGCAACGCGGAAGGTGATGTTGATGCGCCGTTCGCCCAAGAGCGGGTGATGGCCGGGTTTGATTGGCAGCACGCCGTGATAGCGCAGGCGGTCCACGCCGCCCCAGACCACCATGTCGCCATGCAGCAGCGGGATGCGCTGGGTTTTATCGCTGCGTTCGAAGCCGCCAAACAGAAATATCGCCGGCAAACCTAGCGACAGCGAAACGATGGGCGCGGCATAACCTTTTTCGTCTTTGTCCTGATGCAGCGACATCTTGGCGCCGGGGACGTATCGGTTGATCAGGCAGGAGTCGGCTTGAAAATCCGTAAACCCGGCGCGTTCCGCCGCCTCGTGCGCCAGATCGGCAAACACCGCCGGCATCGACGGCCACGGCAAGCCGCTGAGTGGATCGACGCTGGAATAACGGTAACCGCTGCGATCGGTGATCCAACCCAGCTGTCCGCAACTGCTGGTGCCGACCGACATGCTGAAACCGCCGGGCGTGACCATGTGGCGTAGCGGGGCGGCGGCAAGAATGGCGTCGAGCTCGGTCAGCAGTTGCTCGACCTGCGGCAAGGCGAACCCGCGCAGCACCCACGATTGTTCGCCGATCTGCTCGGCGCGGGGCTGCTGTACGGGTTCGTTGTCGGCGAACAGGTCAAACGTGGTCGGTTGCATGACTCGGTTACAGCGCTTTGCTGACCTTGATGTCACTGAGTTCTTCGTCAGCGTGCATTTTCTTCAGCGCCGCTTTCGCTTCCTCGTCAGTGCCGGTTTCCAGTTCAGCGAATTCGAAACGCTGTTCACCGTCCAGTTTGTACTTGATCACGTATTTGGTTTTTTGCGCCACGGTCATGTTTCCCTTGCAGAATAGGCTGCGCGTCTCAGCTCAGTTTAGTGCTGGAGCGACGGATGATCTTGATCGAGTGGGTCAGCGTCGGCTTGCGCGTCACGCTGATTGCGCGGCGGTTGACGGTGTCGATGGTGATGTTCCAGAAGCCGGTGCTCGGTGCGGTGATGCGTGCCGGGAACGTGTCGAACGCGCCGCCGTGATAGGTGTGACGGCCGCCGTTTTTGAAGCTGCGGAAGTTGGCGTCGTTCATCAAACGGATGTTGCACATCTGCGAGCATTGAATGACGACGATGTCGTCTTCGTTGAGGTGCTCGCGTTGGTGAATGAATTTCATGGGCGCCTCCAGAAGGGCTTTTTCTACTAAATCAAAACGATAGCTTGTCGATGGGCGCAGTTTATCAGCCCGCACGGGTTATTATCTGGCCGTCGGGCGTTGCTTTGACAAATTTTGAACAGAACTTCGCCATGGCGGGCGGGTTAAATGCACAAGGCCCCGGAGAAAAGCGGCATTTGTGCTGTCGGACGGTCTTTAACGGAGGATTTATATGAAGTGGGGTGTGGTGTGTGTGCCGTTGATTCTGGCGATGGCCGGTTGTGCAAATGTTTCCGAAATCAATGAAACGCTGCCGACCATGAGCGTGATCTCCGGCAAAAAGCCCCAGGAGTATGCGCAGTGTCTGACCGACAAGCTCGCTGACAGTCGTGGTGCGTTGCAAGTCCAGCCGCAGAAGGACGGTGTACGAGTCATCGTTCCCGGCAAACTTTCGTCAGGCCCGGCAGCCGTGTTTGATATCGAAGATCGCGCCGGCGGCAGCAGCATCAAGCTGCATGAGCGCATGTCCAACGTGCCGGTTCGCCCTCGCGATGTACAGAAAGCTGCGAACGCCTGTATTTCCGGCTGATAGACTATCGAACATCAGCACCCGATGCCGTCACAGTCCTGCTGTGGCGGCATTGTCATTTATGGAGTCGCAATGAAGCGAGAGCACGTGCGGGAGCGCCACGCAGAGGGCCTTATCTCTGCCACTCATGTCATCCAGAACCCGGCGAATCCAGGTGAATGGATCGTGTTTTTCAAGAAGAGTGCAGGGCGCAGCTACTTTTTGGTGGATGACAATGATGAAGTCGAGTCCTTCAATCGGCTCGACGACCTGATCGAGGTCGTCCGTGGCCTCGGGATCAAATTCGCCGAAATCCACATGTAAGGCTTACTTGCAGACGACCACGACGTTGCGCGTCTTGTAGTTGCCAACGTCAACGCCCAGGGTTTTGTCATCTTCCTTGGGCGCCGGTGTGCCATCAGTGCCGACGATGCGATAGCCGGTGCCGGCGCAGGATGCATCGGCCTTTTCGTAGCACATGGCCCATGAGTTGGCTTCGCCGGAACAGTCGATGCTCAGACCCTGTTCGCCATTGTTCAGATAGGTGGGCTGCGAAGTGGCACAGCCGCTCAGTACCAATACCGCGAAAAGCGGCTGCAGTTTGTTCAGGTTCATGGTTGCGAGGTCTTCAAGTGGGGGACTGGTTGCTCTGACAGCGCCGCGATGAAAAGGTTATAGCGATTGGCCACTTGTTTGCCAACAAAGCACAAAAAGCCCTGCATGCTGGCAGGGCTTGGCGCAAGTGCTAAAAGGATCAGTCCTGATCTTTGCCTCGGCGCTTGGAAGAAGCAGGCGTATCAGTGAACACCGAGGCCACATCTGTCGCCATCTGCTCGCTGTCGAAAGGCCCGGCGATATGTTCGCCATTGGTAGTGGTCAGCGTCCACTTGCCGTCTTTCTTGTCGATCACATACCCGTTGATGATTTTTACCGCAGCCATCTAGTCTGTCTCATTCGCTGGTTCAAAGGCGCCATGATAGCGGCAAATGCTCGCAATGGGGGCTGATAAGCGTATGGTGATCCTGTTTGCCCGGATCTTGAGCTACGCTGACTCCGCCGCTGAAATACCCGGATGGAACTATCCGCGCGAATATTTCTCTATGTTGGCATCGGTTAGCCAGCGCGGGGCATTGTAAGGCGCACGCCGCCTGATTAGACTGCCTCGAAACTCGTACACACAGCCTTTTCAAGGACTTATATGATCAAGAAATGCTTGTTTCCAGCAGCCGGTTACGGCACTCGCTTCCTCCCAGCGACCAAAGCCATGCCTAAAGAAATGCTGCCGGTGGTAAACAAGCCACTGATCCAGTACGGCGTTGAAGAAGCACTGGACGCGGGCCTGACGGAAATCTCCATCGTCACCGGCCGTGGCAAGCGTGCTCTGGAAGACCACTTCGACATCAGTTACGAGCTGGAAAACCAGATCAAGGGCACCGACAAGGAAAAGTACCTGGTCGGTATCCGCAAGCTGTTGGACGAGTGCTCGTTCTCCTACACCCGTCAGACCGAAATGAAAGGTCTGGGCCACGCGATCCTGACTGGCCGCCCTCTGATCGGTGACGAACCGTTCGCCGTGGTCCTGGCGGACGACCTGTGCGTGAACATCGATGGCGACGGCGTGCTGACCCAGATGGTCAAGCTGTACAAGCAGTTCCGTTGCTCGATCGTCGCCATTCAGGAAGTCGATCCGCAGGAAACCAACAAGTACGGTGTCATCGCTGGCGAAATGATCCGCGACGACATCTACCGCGTGCACAGCATGGTCGAGAAGCCAAAGCCGGAAGACGCGCCGTCGAACCTGGCGATCATCGGTCGTTACATCCTGACCCCGGACATCTTCGATCTGATCGAGCAGACCGAACCAGGCAAGGGTGGCGAAATCCAGATCACCGACGCCCTGATGAAGCAGGCCCAGAACGGCTGCGTCATGGCCTACAAGTTCAAGGGCAAGCGTTTCGACTGCGGTGGTGCTGAAGGCTACATCGACGCGACCAACTTCTGCTTCGAAAACTTCTACAAGACTGGCAAGGCTTACTAATAGTCTTCGCCGCGTCTGCAAAAGAAAGCCACCTTCGGGTGGCTTTTTCATTTTCCGCCCTTATATGGATGGCAGTGCTTGCCCAATGAATGGCTGCGGGTATGCTGATGGCCTGCCGAGGAGATAGAAATGGCCTACGATTTTGACCTTTATGTGATTGGTGCCGGTTCCGGCGGTGTGCGGGCTGCGCGGTTTGCCGCAGGCTTCGGGGCGAAAGTGGCGGTGGCCGAAAGCCGTTACCTGGGCGGCACCTGCGTCAACGTCGGCTGCGTGCCGAAAAAGCTGCTGGTCTACGGCGCGCACTTTGCCGAGGACTTCGAGCAGGCGTCCGGTTTCGGCTGGAACCTGGGCGAAGCCAACTTCGACTGGGCCACGCTGATCGCCAACAAGGACCGTGAGATCAATCGCCTTAACGGCATTTATCGCAATCTGCTGGTCAACAGCGGCGTGACCCTGCACGAGGCGCACGCGAAAATCGTCGGGCCGCACGAGGTCGAGGTTAATGGCGAGCGCTTCACCGCGAAAAACATTCTGATCGCCACCGGCGGCTGGCCGCAGATCCCTGAAATTCCGGGGCATGAGCATGCGATCGGTTCGAATGAAGCGTTCTTCCTCAAAGAGCTGCCCAAGCGTGTGCTGGTGGTCGGCGGCGGTTATATTGCCGTCGAGTTCGCCGGAATTTTCCATGGCCTCGGCGCCAACACCACGCTGCTGTATCGCGGCGATCTGTTCCTGCGTGGTTTCGACGGGTCGGTGCGCAAGCACCTGCAAGAGGAATTGACCAAGCGTGGCCTCGATCTGCAATTCAATGCCGACATTGCGCGCATCGACAAGCAGGCCGACGGTAGCTTGAAGGCGACGCTCAAGGATGGTCGCGTACTCGAAGCCGACTGCGTGTTCTACGCCACCGGCCGGCGTCCGATGCTGGACAATCTGGGCCTGGAAAACACCGATGTTCAGCTCGACGACAAGGGCTTCATCAAGGTCGACGACGAGTATCAAACCACCGAGCCGTCGATTCTGGCGCTGGGCGACGTCATTGGTCGCGTGCAACTGACCCCGGTCGCTCTGGCCGAAGGTATGGCTGTGGCGCGGCGTCTGTTCAAGCCGGAGCAATACCGTCCGGTGGACTACAAGATGATTCCGACCGCCGTGTTCAGCCTGCCGAACATCGGTACGGTCGGTTTGAGCGAAGAAGAAGCGCGCGAATGCGGCCACGAGGTGGTTATTTTCGAGAGCCGCTTCCGGCCGATGAAGCTGACCCTGACTGACTGTCAGGAGAAAACCCTGATGAAGCTGGTGGTCGACGCCAAAACCGACAAGGTGCTTGGCTGCCACATGGTCGGCCCGGACGCTGGCGAGATCGTGCAAGGTCTGGCGATCGCCTTGAAGGCCGGCGCGACCAAGCGCGACTTCGACGACACCATCGGGGTGCACCCGACGGCCGCCGAAGAGTTCGTCACCATGCGTACGCCGGTCAGCGCTTAAGCGTCTGTCGCTTTGGCCGAGTCTGGCGCTGCCGCAACGGTAGCCGCCAGACGCTGGCTGTCCTCAAGGCTTGCCTGAACCTTGAGCAATTCCTTCTCCAGTGACTGATTGAGCTGCGTCTGCTCGTCGACGCTCTGTTTGAGCGCCTGGCTTTCCAGTGCCGCCACGCGCAGACGTTCCTGGAGGAGGGTGCGCTCGCTGTCCATGCGCGTGGCCTGCTCGAGCAACTGATCCTGACGCTGATTGCTGTGCTTGAGCTGATCCTGCACCAGGTTCAGCTCGCGCTGAGTGCCACGGTTTTCGGTGAGCAAGCGTTCGTTGTCACGGTGCAACTGTGTGATCTCATCCTGACGCACCAACGCGCTCTGCTGGGCTTGACGCAATTCTGCCTGTATCTGCTGAAGTTGCCCTTCATGGCGGGCCTGCTCCTGCTCGCGCTGTTCCTTGGTTGCGTTACGGTAATGCTCAAGCGCATCGCGGGCGTGCAGGTGTTTTTCTTCCAGTGAGCGGATCTGTTCGTCCTTGTCCTGCAAGCGCAATTCAAAGTCGGCCAATGCCTGGTTGAGGCCGGCGTTGCGCGTCTGTTCGGTTTGCAGCATCGAGCGGGTGTTGCTCAGCGCCTCGGATTCGCGTTGCAGTGCGGAGCCTTGAATGTCGTGATCGTGCTCGAGTTTTTCCAGCGCCTGGCGAACCTGTTTCAGCTCGGTTTCCAGTGCTTCGCGTTGCTCCTCGAACTGTTCGCGGGCTTGCTCAATGGGCTCCTGCGCCTGTTCTTTCAGACGCTGGGCGAGTCGAGAGACGAGGGCGGTGAGCTCATCATCGATCGGTTCTGCTGACGCCTCATTCGGCTGGGCACCGTCGTCCAGTTCTTTCAGATAGCGATGGATCGTGGTTTTCGAGCCGGTGTTGCCCATTTCAATGCGTACTGCATCGATGCTTGGGTGTTCGCCGCGAGCGAGGATCGCTGTGCGTGCGATTTGCACCAATGCTTTGGTAATGCCGCCACGGGCCATGTGAACTCCTACGTTTACGTACTGTGGTACATGCCACTAAAGTACGCAGTGTACCATGCTGAAAATATAGGTAAATCTTTGAGATAAAACAGGCGGGATATACTGGTATTACCCAATGTCAGGGGGCAAAATGCGCATCTGCATGCCTGAACCCGTACGCCAGCGAGAAAACTGCCCATGAGCGACATTGATCGATATCTGCAAGCCGCCACCCGGGACAACACTCGCCGCAGCTATCGCATGGCGATCGAGCACTTCGAGGTGACGTGGGGCGGATTTCTGCCGGCTACTGCCGACAGCGTTGCGCGCTATCTGGTGGCGCACGCTGGCGTGCTATCGATCAACACGCTGAAGCTGCGTCTGTCGGCGCTGGCGCAGTGGCACAACAGTCAGGGTTTTGCCGATCCGACCAAGGCGCCAGTGGTGCGCAAGGTGTTCAAGGGCATTCGCGCTTTGCACCCGGCGCAGGAAAAACAGGCTGAGCCGCTGCAATTGCAGGATCTGCAGCGCGTGATCGATTGGCTTGAACAGGAGGCGCAGACGGCCCGGGAAGAACAGGACCGCCCGACCTTGCTCAAGGCGTATCGGGATCGCGCGCTGATTCTGTTGGGCTTCTGGCGCGGCTTTCGCAGCGACGAATTGTGCCGTTTGCAAATCGAGCATGTGCAGGCGAGCGCTGGCAAGGGCATCACTCTGTATCTGCCGCGCAGCAAGGGCGACCGGGAGAACCTCGGGCAGACCTACCAGGCCCCGGCGCTGCTGAAGCTGTGCCCGGTGCAGGCCTATATCGATTGGATTACAGAGGCTGCGCTGGTACGCGGCGCGGTGTTCCGCAGCATTGATCGCTGGGGCAATCTGAGCGAAGAGGGCCTGCACGCCAACAGCATCATTCCGCTGCTCCGCCAGGCGTTGCAGCGCGCCGGGATTGCCGCCGCCAACTACACCAGCCATTCACTGCGGCGTGGTTTTGCCACATGGGCGCATCAAAGCGGCTGGGACCTGAAATCGCTGATGAGCTACGTTGGCTGGAAGGACATGAAATCCGCCATGCGCTATGTTGAGGTCAGCCCATTCCAGGGAATGGCTCGGATTATGGATAAGCCGGATCAGCCGTAGAGATCGTTTTCTTCTATTAATACTGTCAGCTAATAGCGAAAACAAATCAGCAGTATCAGGTTTGCCAATGAGCCTTCCGTCGAGTGAGTGGGTAGGATTCACCCATCAACTTCATAACCCCTGACGGAGAGTCATCGATGCCTATCATCAACAGCCAAGTAAAACCGTTCAAAGCTACCGCGTTCAAAAACGGCGACTTCGTTCAAGTCTCGGATGCTGACTTGAAAGGCAAGTGGTCCGTAGTGTTCTTCTACCCAGCCGACTTCACCTTCGTGTGCCCAACCGAGCTGGAAGACCTGGCTGACAACTACGCTGAGTTCAAGAAGCTGGGCGTGGAAATCTACAGCGTTTCGACCGACACCCACTTTGCTCACGCTGCCTGGCACAACACTTCGCCAGCCATCGGCAAAATCGAATACACCATGATCGGCGACCCTACCCACGTCATCTCGCGCAACTTCGACGTGCTGATCGAAGAAGCTGGTCTGGCTGACCGTGGCACCTTCGTGATCAACCCTGAAGGCCAGATCAAAATCGTTGAACTGAACGATGGCGGCGTTGGCCGTGACGCTTCCGAGCTGCTGCGCAAAATCAAGGCTGCTCAGTATGTCGCTGCACACCCAGGCGAAGTTTGCCCGGCCAAGTGGAAAGAAGGCGAGGCCACTCTGGCTCCGTCGCTGGACCTGGTCGGCAAGATCTAAGTCTGTGACATGCAACGCAGGGCGGCACGCCGCACCTTCTTAAGTTAGCTGCACCGCCCAATAAAAATGCCCGGGCGAGATTCGCTCGGGCTTTTTTTCGCCTCAAATAAAGGAAATCGCCCGTATGTTGGACGCCAATCTTAAAGCCCAGTTGAAATCGTACCTGGAACGGGTCACCCAACCGATCGAGATCGTTGCATCCCTCGACGACGGTGCGAAATCCCGTGAAATGCTGGACCTGCTGAAAGACGTTGCCAGTCTTTCGAGCCTAATTACCCTGATCGACAGCGGTGACGATGCCCGCAAGCCATCGTTCTCGATCAATCGCCCTGGAGCCGACATCAGTCTGCGTTTCGCCGGCATTCCAATGGGCCACGAATTCACCTCGCTGGTGTTGGCTCTGCTGCAAGTCGGTGGCCACCCGTCGAAGGCCAGCGTTGAAGTGATCGAGCAGATCCGCTCGCTCAAAGGCGAGTTCAGCTTCGAGACTTACTTCTCGCTGTCTTGCCAGAATTGCCCGGACGTCGTTCAGGCGCTGAACCTGATGGCCGTGCTCAACCCGAATATCCGCCACGTCGCCATCGACGGCGCGCTGTTCCAGGACGAAGTCAACGATCGCAAGATCATGGCTGTGCCGAGCATCTACCTCAACGGCGAAAACTTCGGTCAGGGCCGCATGGGCCTGGAGGAAATTCTCGCCAAACTCGACACCGGCGCTATTGAGCGTCAGGCCGAGAAGATCAGCGCCAAAGAAGCCTTTGACGTGCTGGTCGTCGGCGGTGGCCCGGCCGGTGCTTCGGCCGCTATCTACGCCGCACGTAAAGGCATCCGCACCGGTGTCGCGGCTGAGCGCTTCGGCGGTCAGGTGCTGGATACCATGGCCATCGAGAACTTCATTTCCGTGCAGGAAACCGAAGGGCCGAAACTGGCCACGGCGCTGGAAGAACACGTCAAGCAGTACGACGTCGACATCATGAATCTGCAACGCGCTGACAAGCTGATCCCGGGCAAGAATGGCGAGCTGCATGAAGTCCACTTCGCCAGCGGTGCAACCCTGAAAGCCAAGAGCGTGATTCTCGCGACCGGCGCACGCTGGCGCGAAATGAACGTTCCGGGCGAGCAGGAATACCGCAACAAAGGCGTGGCGTATTGCCCGCACTGCGACGGCCCGCTGTTCAAGGGCAAGCGCGTAGCGGTGATCGGCGGCGGTAACTCCGGCGTTGAAGCGGCGATCGATCTGGCGGGTATCGTGGCGCACGTAACGCTGCTGGAATTCGACGTGCAACTGCGTGCCGACGCCGTGCTGCAGCGCAAGCTGCACAGCCTGCCGAACGTTACCGTGATCACCAGTGCGCAAACCACTGAAGTCACCGGCAATGGCGAGAAGGTCAACGGCCTGCGCTACAAGGACCGCACTACCGATGAACTGCGCACGGTTGAGCTGGAAGGCATTTTCGTGCAAATCGGTCTGCTGCCGAACACCGATTGGCTGAAGGGCACCATCGAGCTGTCGCCGCGTGGCGAGATCATTGTCGATAATCGTGGCGAGACTTCCATTGCGGGGATCTTTGCAGCGGGTGACGTGACGACTGTGCCGTACAAGCAGATCGTGATTGCAGTGGGCGAGGGCGCCAAGGCTTCGCTGAGTGCGTTCGATCACCTGATCCGGACTTCGGCCCCGGCGTAACTGCCAGGTCGAAAACGAAAAAACCCATGAGCGATCATGGGTTTTTTATTGCGCGTGGAAAGCCACCCCTCACCCCAGCCCTCTCCCGAGGGAGAGGGCTGGGGTGAGGTGTCTGAAGTCATCCATCGACCTGAGAGAGCCGGTCGATTTTGGATTCACCGCCAATCGTTCAAGTCGGCGTAATTCTCCAACATCCCGCAATCAGTCCCCTCTCCTTCTGGGAGAGGGCTAGGGTGAGGGGCTTTCAGCTTTTACAGCGGCGCAGGCTGAATGATCTCGACCCAGTAGCCATCCGGGTCCTTGATGAACGCCAGGCTCTTCATCCGGCCGTCGGTCAGGCGCTTCTGGAAATCGCAACCCAGCTCTTCAAAGCGTGCACACGCTGCGACGATGTCCGGCACCGAAATGCAGATGTGACCAAAGCCACGCGGATCGGTGTTGCCATTGTGATAGGCGAAGTCGGCATCGTTTTCGGTACCGTGGTTGTGGGTCAATTCGAGAATGCCTGGAATCGATTTCATCCATTCGGTACGCGCAGCAGCATCGGCCGGGATCTGCGCTTTATCGACCAGCGCAAGGAAGTACAGGCTGAATTCGGCTTCCGGAAAATCACGCTTCTCGACCAGCGAGAAACCCAGGACGCGGGTGTAGAAATCCAGCGACTTGGTGATGTCCTTCACGCGCAGCATGGTGTGGTTGAACACGAAGTTGCGGGTTGCGCTGTCTGGCGTGGCTGTCACACCGGGGAAAGTGTTCAGTTCGTTGAGGCTCATGGGCCCTCCAATAACAATGGGCGAGTGAATGGGCGCAATGATACGCATGCCGGCCGGCATCGCCAAATGCAAGGCGGGCTTGCCCTGCGCGAGGGCGGGGCTCAGACTTTGCTCTCTACCTTCGAGTGCGTCCGGCAATGATCCGACTGTTCAAATCCGTGTTTGTTTTTTTTGCTTTGTCATTGGCCGTGGTTTTCCCGGCCATGGCCGAACCGAGCATCACCTGGCCGGCGGGCTGGAAGGTTGAAATGTTGCCGGATACCGCGCCGCCAGTCTCGCGGCAAAGGGCGGTGAAGCTCGATGCCGACGGCAATCAGGTGATGGTGATGGAGTTGACCATGACGCAAGTGGAGGCGGGGCATCAGGTCAATTTGCAAGGCGTGTTGCTGGAGATGCGCAAGTCCATCCAGAAGGATTTCTTCCGCAGTGGTTATCAGAGCGTCTGCAACCGAATCCATCCGGCTGCGCTCGGATCATTGACCGGGCTGGAGACGACCTGCACGATCACCGAGAACGGCCGGCACGTATTATCACAAACGCTGGTGGCTGCCGTGGAAACAGACAAGGCTTATGTACTTTCATATGCCGGTCAGGCTGAGGTTTATAAGGCGAGCGCCGACGACATAGAGGCGGCACGTAACAGCCTGAAATTATAAACGTCCGTACTAACTCGCGGTGTTTTGAATGCCGGAAAGGATTAAGCACAAAGTTTGATTCATCGTTTGCAGCAACATCGCGCAGCAAAATGTTTAGCGTGATGACTCAGTAACGTTACACAATTTTCCAACTTGTTCGATGAAAATCATTTCATTTGTTAGATATTGTCAATAAAAAAGCCCTGCATCGCGCAGGGCTTTTTGTTGGCGTCAGATTAACCGCGCAACCATGAATCCACGGTGGCCGCACCGTACTGTTCTTTCCAGGCTTTCAGGCCGCGATGGTTGCCGCCCTTGGTTTCGATCAGCTCGCCAGTGTGCGGGTTCTGGTAAACCTTGACGACGCGGGCGCGGCGGGTCTTCGGCGCTGGGGCGGCCTGCAGACCGGACTTCGCCGGGTTCGGGTCGAGGATAGCGATGATATCTTTCAGGCCTTTGCCATAGGTTTTCATCAGTCCCTGGAGCTTTTCTTCGAATTCGATTTCTTTCTTGAGCCCGGCGTCATTCTTCAGCGATTCCAGCTGTTTGAGCTGTTCCTGAAGGGCCTTTTCAGCTGCGCGAAATTCAGCGAGTCTGGACAATATCTTTACTCCAATAGTGTGTTTGGCTGATACCAACCGCAAACAAAGCTATAAGCCAAGAGCCTGGAAGCGACTCGGTGATAATTGGCTCACCTGTCAGTCTGGCTCAGGTTGAAAAAATTGTAGTAGTTAATGCGACAAGAGTAAATCCTGATGTTGTCGCCATGTAACAACAATGACTTTTTGTATCAATTTGGTGCGGTTGTTGGACGGGCTATGCTAATGAGTTAACGATCACTTAATGCGCTGATGAAATCCGCTGCCGGCATCGGTTTGGCAAACAAATAGCCTTGCATGAAATCTACCTGATGCTCCGTCAGGTAATCGGCTTGGGCCTGTGTTTCGACACCTTCGGCAACAATGGCCAGATCCAGCTTTGCCGACAGTTCAATGATGGAGTCGAGAATATGCCGTGATAGCGCATCGATGCCGATCATGGCGACAAAGCTCTGATCGATCTTGAGAAAGTCGACCTTGAAGGCGCGCAAGTAGCCGAGGCTTGAGTGGCCTGTACCAAAATCGTCGATCGCGATTTTCACTCCAAGTGCGTGCAATTGCTCAAGCAGTTGCAGGGTCATGTCGTTCGGTTCGATCAGCTCGCGCTCCGTCAATTCCAGCACCAGCTCGACGCTGCCGGGCGCAAACGCCGCCAGGAGGTCGCGACAGTCTTCGACCAGTTCCAGATCCTTGCAATGGCTGGCAGTGATGTTGATGCCGATATGGAAAGGTTTGGCGAAGACCGCAGAATGCGGTCCCAGCAGGGCGGCAGTCTGTTGCATCAGCGCGCGGGTCATCGGCACGATCAAGCCTGAATGCTCGGCAAATGGAATGAACAGATCCGGGCGTACGAGGCCCTCTTTCGGGTGATTCCAGCGCATCAGCACTTCAGCGCCGGACCACTGCTTGCTGTCACCGTGAACCACCGGCTGGAAATAAGGAATGAATTCCCCGGCCTCGAGTGCGCGAAGCATTTCGTGACTGGGCGAGTTCGAGCGTTTCTGCACGACATGGCCGATGGCGCCCGAGATCACGCCGAAAAATATCAGCAGGCTGAACAACGGCGGATAATTGGCCGCCATGTAACGCCAGGTTTCTCCCTCGGGGAAACCCGCCGACACGTTGAAACCGTATCGTTCGGATTCGAGCATGCTATGCGCGACCGGCAAAGCGGGCAGGGGCCCTTGATGCACTCTGCCGTCGGCGGACAGCCAGTTATCGCCCACTTGCAACATCAGTAATGTCTGGCGGCCGATCAGGCGCAGGATGTTGCTCAGGTGATAACCATCAAGCGTGGTCAGCGCGCCGCCACGACCGTCGCTGAGGCGGTAGATCAACAATGCCGTGTCGGGGGTGACGGGATTGCCGTTCATCAACCACAATTTGCCTTGATGATAGTCCCCGGCATTGACCGCTTCCTTGAACTGCCCGAACAGTGAGCTGCAGTAGAGAATGTTGTCCCAGACCAGATTGGTCGAGCGCACGAAGGGGCGGCGGGTCACTTGTTCGCGCAGGGCCAGTTTCACCTCTTCGCAATTTTTCCCGGCCAGAGGCAGCAGAACCCGGGCGGCTTCTGCCGTGTTGTCGAGCATCAGATCGAACTGTTGCAACGCTTGTACGGCCGTTTCCCCGGCACTTTGCTCCAGCGTTCGTTTTGCCTGCATATAAAGAATCCCACTGCCCAGCACGATTGGCAGCAGACCGCTGAGCAAAGTCACGGCGATTCGGGTGCTGCGTTTGCGGCGGGATCGGTGGGTCAGTGGCATGGACACATCCTGTGGTTTAGAAATCCGACCCGATAAACAATTGAGCCAGAGAGGAGAATAGATGGCAGATGGCGCTTGCGCCGTAGGTAAAAAAGCGGATTTTATACAGAGGGCAGACAGGCTCGGTTACGCTGTGTAGAATCGGTTTACGCATACAATAATAATCGTCTTCTGGCAGCAGAAGCCTCGCCCGCAAGAGCCTTGGGTCGACAATGAAGATATTCGGGTTTCAACTGATCTACGGAGACTTCCTCGCGCGCAGCGTGCGTGGCATCTCCTGCGCGCCGCCCTCCACATCACTTTCCTGACAAATAACCCTGGTTAATTGATAAGAAATGATGAGGCGTCACCATGGCAGATTTATACGAAAACCCAATGGGCCTGATGGGCTTTGAATTCATCGAGTTCGCAGCGCCGACTCCTGGCACACTGGAGCCGATCTTCGAGATCATGGGCTTCACCAAAGTCGCGACCCACCGTTCCAAGAACGTGCACCTGTATCGTCAGGGCGCAATCAACCTGATCCTCAATAACGAACCCAACAGCGTCGCCTCGTACTTCGCCGCCGAACACGGCCCGTCCGTTTGCGGCATGGCGTTTCGCGTGAAGGATTCGCAGAAGGCCTACTCGCGCGCGCTGGAGCTCGGCGCCCAGCCGATTCACATCGAGACCGGTCCGATGGAGCTGAACCTGCCGGCAATCAAGGGTATTGGCGGTGCGCCGCTGTACCTGATCGACCGTTTCGGTGAAGGCAGCTCGATCTACGACATCGACTTCGTGTTCATCGAAGGTGTTGATCGCAACCCGGTTGGCGCTGGCCTGAAGATCATCGACCACCTGACCCACAACGTCTATCGCGGTCGCATGGCCTATTGGGCGAACTTCTACGAGAAGCTGTTCAACTTCCGGGAAATCCGTTACTTCGACATCAAAGGCGAGTACACCGGCCTGACCTCGAAGGCCATGACCGCACCGGATGGCATGATCCGCATTCCGCTCAACGAAGAGTCGTCGAAGGGCGCCGGGCAGATCGAAGAGTTCCTGATGCAGTTCAACGGTGAGGGTATCCAGCACGTCGCGTTCCTCACCGACGACCTGATCAAGACCTGGGATCAACTGAAGAAAATCGGCATGCGCTTCATGACCGCGCCGCCGGATACCTACTACGAAATGCTCGAAGGTCGCCTGCCGAATCACGGCGAGCCGGTCGATCAGCTGCAATCGCGCGGCATCCTGCTCGATGGCGCATCGGAGCAGGGCGACAAGCGTCTGCTGCTGCAGATTTTCTCGGAAACCCTGATGGGGCCGGTGTTCTTCGAATTCATCCAGCGCAAGGGCGACGATGGTTTCGGCGAGGGCAACTTCAAGGCCTTGTTCGAATCGATCGAGCGTGACCAGGTGCGTCGTGGTGTGTTGACCACCGAGTAATCTGAAATGAAAAAATCCCGGCCTGAAGAAATGCAGGGCCGGGATTTTTTTGCTTCATACAAAACCTGTGGGAGCGAGCCTGCTCGCGAATGCGGACTTTCATTCAACAGTCATGTTGACTGGTCTGACGACTTCGCGAGCAGGCTCGCTCCCACATTTGTCTTGTGTTGCATTCAAGAGCGGCGTTGGCGCGTCAAGTGTTTGAAACCCTCGAAAACCAGCACCACAACCGCCAGCCAGATCGGGATGTAAGTCAGCCACTCGCCCGACTTGATGCTCTCTCCCAGCAACAATGCCACCGCGAGCAACAGCACCGGTTCGACATAACTCAACAACCCAAACAGACTGAACGGCAGCAAGCGGCTGGCGATGATATACACCACCAGCGCGGACGCACTGATCAGGCCGAGCAGTGGAATCAGCCACATCAGTCCCGGATATTGATCGAACACGGCCAGACCCTGTTCGCCGCCCTGCACAAACCAGTAGGCGACCGGCAGCATCAGGGTCATGTCGACCCACAGGCCACCGAGGTTGTCGGTTTTCAGGTATTTGCGCAGCACGAAATACAGCGGATAACCGACCACGACCACCAGCGTCGCCCAGGAAAATCCGCCAACCTGATACAGCTCGTTCAACACGCCAAGACTGGCGAAAAATACCGCGATTTTCTGCAGGTAAGACAGGCTCTCGCCATAGGCAATCCGCCCGGTCAGCACCATCGCCAGTGGCAACAGGAAATAGCCCAGTGATACATCCAGGCTGTAATCATTGAGCGGTGCCCACATGAACAGCCACAGCTGAACCCCGAGCAGGGCGGAAGAAACCAGCAGCCCGGCGATCAGCTTCGGCCTGGCGGCCATCAATCGGAACAGCTCCAGCACCCGCCGCCATTCCCCGGAAACCAGCATGAACACCGTCATGCACGGCACGGTCAGAAGCATGCGCCAGCCGAAGATTTCCACGCCGCTCAGAGGGGTCAGCAGCGACGTGTAGTAATACATGACGGCAAACAGCACGGAGGCTGAAACCGATAGAGCGATACCTTTAGACAAACTGTCCTCGCGACGTGATGGTTGAACGGGGCGCGCAGGATACGTGGTTTTTGTGCTGAATATTGAGCGGATGCTCATTATTTCCCACATCCAGGAGCCACAAATCCTGTGGAAGCGAGCCTGCTCGCGAAGAGGCCGGCAGATTCAGCATAGATGTTGCGTCGGCTGGCGCTATGCATGATTGCATCGCTTAAACGCAAAAGATCGCAGCCTTCGGCAGCTCCTACAGGGAACGCATTCCAGAGTAGGAGCTGCCGAAGGCTGCGATCTTTTGATCTGCGCGTCTGATTAGGCCCGCAACGTCCGAGTCATCCGCAACGCCAGCAGACTCCCGCCGACGATCACCGCCGCCAGCACGTACAACGCTGCATCCGTCGAACCCGTGCTGTCCTTGACCCAACCCACCAGGTACGGGCTGAGGAACCCGGCCATCTGCCCCATCGAGTTGATCAGCGCCAGCCCACCAGCCGCTGCGCCCGCGCTCAGCATGGCGGTCGGCACCGGCCAGAACATCGGCAGGCCGGTCAGTGCGCCCATGGTCGCGATGGTCAGGCCGAGAATCGCAATCGCCGGATTGGCCGCGAAATTCACTGCGATCACCAGCCCGACAGCGCCCATCAGCATCGGTACCACCAAGTGCCAGCGGCGCTCCTTGCGCAAGTCCGCCGAGCGGCCGACGACCAGCATGAACACCGCCGCGAGCAGGTACGGAATCGCACTCAGCCAGCCGATCACCAGGTTGTCGCTGAAGCCGAGGTTCTTGATGATCGACGGCAGCCAGAAGTTGATCGCGTACACGCCGCTCTGGATGCAGAAATAGATCAGGCCGAAGGCCCAGATCGCTGGGTTCTTGAACACCGCGAGCAGCGAGTCGGTGGCGGTTTTCGGTTTGTTGGCGAGGTCTTCGGCGTGGTCGGCTTCGAGCACCGAACGTTCATGGGCGGTCAGCCATTTGGCATTGGCGAAGCTGTCGCTCAACAGGAAATACGCCAGTGCGCCGAGGATCACCGTCGGAATGCCTTGCAGGAGGAACATCCACTGCCAGCCGGCCAGGCCACCCTGGCCAGCGGCGAAGTGGTTGAGAATCCAGCCGGAAAACGGGCTGCCGAGCAAACCGGAGACCGGGATTGCCGACATGAACAACGCCATGATCCGGCCACGGCGGAAGGTAGGGAACCACTGCGAGAGATACAGCACGACGCCCGGGAAGAACCCGGCTTCAGCGGCACCGGTGAAAAAGCGCAGGGTGTAGAACTCGGTCGGGGTGGTGACGAACAACAGGCAGGTCGACAGCGTGCCCCAGGTGATCATCATCAAGGCAATCCAGCGCCGAGGACCGAAGCGGGTCAATGCCAGGTTGCTCGGCACGCCGCACAGCACATAACCGATGAAGAAAATCCCGGCGCCGAGGCCGTACACCGTTTCGCTGAATTTCAGTGCGTCAAGCATCTGCAATTTGGCGAAGCCGACGTTGACCCGGTCGAGGTAGTTGAACAGGTAGCAGATGAAAATGAAGGGAATCAAACGCAGGGTGATGCGTTTGTAGACGGCGTTTTTACCGTCGTCGATGGTCTGGGTAGCTGCGGCGCTCTGCGACATAGCGGCTCTCTCTTTATTATGATTTTTTGCGATGCAAAGGGTAACGTTGATCGCCCTGAGAGTCTCGGCCACCTTTGGCCGGATTGTCTTTGTGCCTGAGCACAGGGTTTGCCGCCAGACCCTGTGCGGCTGAACAACCGTTCGTGCCTGAAATGAAGGATTGCCGCCGTTATGTTCGAACTCGATCACGACCTTGCCCAGGACATCGTCGACCGGGCCATGGCCATTTTGCCGTACAACGTCAACGTCATGGACAGCCAGGGCCTGATCCTCGGCAGCGGCGAACCGGAACGCATCAACACCCGTCATGAAGGCGCGCAACTGGTGCTGGCCAACGGGCGTGTGGTGGAAATCGACGCGCAGACGGCGGTGCATCTCAAAGGTGTGCAACCGGGGATCAATCTGCCGCTGCTGCTCGATCAGCGCTTGATCGGCGTGCTCGGCATCACCGGCGAGCCGGAGCAATTGCGCACCTACGCCGAGCTGGTGCGCATGACCGCTGAAATGCTGGTCGGCCAGCGCAACCAGCAGGCCGAGCAACAATGGCGACGGCAGCGTTGCGATGATCTGCTGGCGTTGCTGCTGAGCGAAGCGGGGGATTCGCCGCGTCTGATCGATGAGGCGCAGCAGCTTGGGCTCAAGCCGCAATTGACCCGGGTGCCGTATCTGTTTGAACTGGGGCTCGAGCACGGCCCGGGGCAAACCGTCGAGGCACTGAGTGCGTGGCTGACCTCGCGTTATCCGGACAGTTGGTGCGTGAGTTCGGCGAAGTCTTCGTTGTTGTGGTGTCGCCCGGCGAGCCAGAACGTCGAGCACGATCGCCTGCTGGAAAAACTTGATGGCCTCGGCTGGAAGATTTTGCGCATCGCCGTCGGCGGGCAGGCGGATGGTCTGGCAGGGTTGCGTCGCTGTTACCGACGAGTCGGCGATTTGCTTGCTTATGGTCGTGACGTGCTGCCGAATTCGAGACTGCTGACGCTCAATCGTTATCGCTTGCCGGTCATGCTGTGGCGTCATCGCAACGATGATGCGCTGGACGAACTGCTCAAGCCGCTGCGCCAGGTCATCGCCAAGGACAGCAACGGCCAGTTGCTGGCGACCCTGCGCAGTTGGTGCGAGCACGACGGGCAGAGCCAGGCCTGTGCCGAGGCGTTGGGCATTCATCGCAATAGTCTGCGTTATCGCATGGAGCGGATTGCCGAGTTGAGCGGGGTTGATCCGTTGAAGCTGGACGGGATGCTGGCGTTGTATCTTGGGGTGCAGCTGCTGCCGCAGACTGATCCATTGCCATGAGTTGTCCTTGAGGCCGCCATCGCTGGCAAGCCAGCTCCCACAGGTCAGAAGGCGTTCATAACTTCCATAGTCACCGCAGAACCCTGTGGGAGCTGGCTTGCCAGCGATGAGGCCGGTACGACCAACACATATCTTTTGTGGAAATGAACAATAAACGTCGACGCCACTTGTGCACTCGACCGGCGTCAAGGCGCAGGCCGACTGGCAGCATGAATGCCACTGCAACCGGAGAATTCCCATGAAAATCGTCATCGCCCCCGACTCGTTCAAGGACAGCCTGAGTGCCCAAGGCGTTGCCGAAGCCATTGCCCTCGGACTGGCACAGGTCTGGCCGCAGGCGACGCTGATCAAATGCCCGATGGCCGATGGCGGCGAAGGTACGGTCGAGTCGATACTCGCAGCCTGCGAAGGTGAGTTACGCCGCACCCGCGTGCGCGGTCCACTGGGCGCGCCGGTCGAAGCCGCATGGGGCTGGCTGCCGCACAACCTTACCGCGATCATCGAAATGGCCGAGGCCAGCGGTCTGCAACTGGTCCCGCCGGGACAGCGCGATGCCTGCATCAGCAGCACGTTTGGCACCGGTGAATTGATCCGTGCTGCGCTGGATGCCGGTGCGCAACGGGTGATTCTGGCGATTGGCGGCAGCGCGACCAATGACGCCGGCGCCGGGGCGATGCAGGCGCTGGGGGTGAAGTTGCTGGATGCGCAGAATCAGTCGCTGGTGCCCGGCGGCCTGGCCTTGGCGCAACTGGCGCGATTGGATCTGAGTGGGCTTGATCGACGTCTGGCCGATGTGCGTTTCGACATCGCCGCCGATGTCAACAATCCGCTCTGCGGCCCGCATGGTGCCTCGGCCATTTTCGGCCCTCAGAAGGGCGCGTCGCCTGCGCAGGTTGAGCAACTTGATCAGGCGCTGGGGCACTTTGCCAAACTCTGCGCGCAAGCATTGGGCAGAGACGTGCGCGATGAACCGGGCAGCGGCGCGGCGGGTGGTCTGGGGTTTGCCGCCAAGGCTTTTCTCGGTGCGCAGTTTCAGGCTGGCGTCGAGGTGGTAGCGGAACTGGTCGGGCTCGCTGACGCGGTCAGGGGTGCGGATCTGGTGATTACCGGAGAAGGCCGCTTCGATGCGCAAACCCTTCGCGGCAAAACGCCGTTCGGTGTTGCGCGAGTTGCCAAACAACACGCTGTGCCGGTGATTGTGATCGCCGGGACCTTGGGCGAGGGCTACCAGGAACTCTATCAACACGGCATCGACGCTGCATTCGCCGTGACCAGCGGACCGATGACACTCGAACAAGCCTGCGCCGAAGCACCGCGCCTGCTGCGTGAGCGCGCGACCGATATTGCTCGGGTCTGGCAACTCGCCGCCCAACGCTGATCGGCTTGCCTATGTAGGAGCTGTCGAGTGCAACGAGGCTGCGATCTTTTGACTTTTAAAAGCAGGATCAAAAGATCGCAGCCTCGTTGCACTCGACAGCTCCTACCAAGGGCAGCGGAGCAGTTTTTGATTGTTGCCACGTCCTGAAAAATATTTACCGCAGACCCGAAACCTTCCTCAAGCCTGGCCGATACAACGGTCAGGCGCACACAAAACCACAATTCAGTGCCGCCGGACTGTCGCCCGCTATGGGCCAGTGCTCACGGCATGGACGCTCGTAGTTTCTTTCTTTCGAGAGTCCGACCATGTCCCTGCGTAACCTGAATATCGCGCCACGTGCTTTCCTCGGTTTTGCCTTTATCGCCTTGCTGGTGATTGTCCTCGGCGTGTTCGCGGTCAGCCGCATGACGGTCATTCGTCAGGCGTCGGTCGACATGGACACCAACCAATTGCCAAGCGTGACCCACCTCAGTGTGGTCACGGAAAACGTCCTGCGCATGCGCATTCTCTCGTTCCGTGTGCTGGTCAATCGCGAACCGGCGAGCCTGCAAGAGGCAGAAACCCGCATCGCGGTGCTGGTCGACAAGGTGCGCAAAGCTCAGGCCAGCTACGCTGCGTTGCCGGCAGGTCCTGAAGAGCACGCCGTTTTCCAGACGTTTTCGACCACCCTCGATAACTATCTGCAAGCGCAGAACCGGATGCTTGAGCTGTCGCGCCAGGGCGATCTGGAAGCAATGCGTGCCTTGATCAACACCCGTATCAAGGAAGGCACCGATCAGATGGGCGAGCAGCTCAACAAGTTGATCGGCATGAATACGGCGGGGGCGAAAGCAGCGGCGACGCAAGCCAGTGAAAACTATGACAGCGCCATTACCGGGATCATCATCGTCGCCGTGATTGCGGCGCTGGCCACCGTGTTGCTCGCCTGGTTGCTGACCCGCAGCATCGTCACGCCGCTCAACCGCGCCGTGCTCGCCGCGCAAACCATTGCCGGCGGTGACCTCAGCAAAGCCATCGAAGTCGACGGCAAGGATGAACCGGCGCGCTTGCTCGAAGCCTTGGCCACGATGCAGACCAACCTGCGCAAAACCATCGAGCAGATCGCCGGTTCCGCCACACAACTGGGCGCCGCTGCGGAAGAACTCAGCGCCGTCACCGAAGAAGCCTCCCGTGGCCTGCAGCAGCAGAACAACGAAATCGAACAAGCCGCCACGGCCGTCAACGAGATGACCGCTGCGGTGGAAGAAGTGGCGCGCAATGCCGTGTCGACTTCCGAAGCTTCCAATCAGTCGACCCACGCCGCCCGCGAAGGTCGCGATCAAGTGGTGAAAACCGTCGACGCGATCCAGACCATGACCCACGACGTGCAGAACACTGCGCAGATGATCGAAGGCCTCGCCGCGCAAGGTCGTGACATTGGCAAGGTGCTGGACGTGATTCGGGCCATCGCCGAGCAGACCAACCTCTTGGCGCTCAACGCTGCAATTGAAGCGGCGCGTGCCGGCGAGGCTGGCCGTGGCTTTGCCGTGGTGGCTGACGAAGTGCGCGCCTTGGCCCATCGCACCGCGCAGTCGACCCAAGAAATCGAGAAAATGGTTGCCGGCATCCAGAACGGTACCGGTGAAGCGGTCTCCTCGATGCAGCAAAGCAACCAGCGTACCCAGTCCACACTGGAAATGGCCCGCGCGGCGGGCGTGGCACTGGAGCAGATCACTCAATCGATTCACCAGATCAACGAACGCAACCTGGTCATCGCCAGCGCGTCGGAAGAGCAGGCGCAAGTCTCCCGTGAGGTCGATCGCAACCTGGTCAATATTCGCGACCTCGCCACGCAATCGGCCGCCGGCGCCAATCAGACCAGTGCCGCGACCCACGAACTGTCGCGACTGGCAGTGGATTTGAACGCCATGGTGGCGCGTTTCGTGATTTGAGATACGGTGAAGGCTGGAAACCGCGCTAACAGGAGACGTACATGCGCTATTCAGCCTTGACCCAACGAATCGCCGGGGAGGGTGCCGCTGCCTGGCAGATTCACGACCGAGCGCTGGAACTGCGCGCCGAGGGCGTTGATGTTTTGTTGTTGAGCGTCGGCGATCCGGATTTCGATACGCCGTTGCCGATCGTCCATGGCGCGATCGATAGCCTGTTGGCCGGCGATACCCATTACGCCGATGTGCGTGGGCGGTTTGAGCTGCGCAGGCTGATTGCCGAGCGTCATCGCCAGCGCAGTGGTCAACGGGTTGATCCTGATCAGGTGATTGTCCTGCCCGGCGCACAATGCGCGGTGTACTCGGTGGCGCAGTGTCTGCTCGATCCGGGCGATGAAGTGATCGTCGCCGAGCCGATGTACGTCACTTACGAAGGTGTGTTTGGCGCCTGCGGTGCCAAGGTGATTGCGGTGCCGGTGCGCCCCGATAACGGTTTCCGTGTCGACCCGGCCGATGTTGCCGCGCGCATTACCCCGCGAACGCGCGCCATGCTGCTCAACAGTCCGAACAACCCCAGCGGCGCGAGTTTGCCCTTGCTGATCTGGCAGGAACTGGCAGCGCTGTGCATTCGCCATGACCTGTGGCTGATCAGCGATGAGGTGTACAGCGAGCTGTTATATGAAGGCGAGCACATCAGCCCGGCGAGCCTGCCGGGCATGGCCGAGCGCACCGCGACGATCAACAGTCTGTCGAAATCCCATGCGATGACCGGTTGGCGTATCGGCTGGATGATCGGCCCGAAACCCTTGGCCGAGCATCTGGTGAATTTGTCGCTGAGCATGCTCTTCGGTCTGCCGGATTTCGTACAGAAAGCCGCGCAAGTAGCGCTGCAAAGTGATCTGCCGGAAGTCTCTCAGATGCGCGAGGAATACCGCTTGCGGCGCGATCTGGTGTGCGAGCGTTTGCACGGTTGCCCTGGGTTGCAGCCGATTCGCCCGGATGGCGGCATGTTCGTGATGGTCGATGTGCGCCAGACTGGCCTCGGCGCCCAGGCATTTGCCGAGCGCTTGCTGGAAGGTTACGGGGTATCAGTGTTGGCCGGTGAAGCGTTCGGGCCGAGCGCGGCGGGGCATATTCGCATCGGGCTGGTGGTGGATCGGGTCAAACTGGCGGATGCCTGCGCGCGGATTGCGTTGTGTGCGGTGCAGCTGTTGCAGGCGCGCAGTGCCTGAGGGTCTTGCATTGCCTGAACCGGCGCCTTGCTGATCGTTCCCACGCTCCGCGTGGGAATGCCTCTAGGGACGCTCCGCGTTCCAACTTTCGGAAGGGACGCGGAGCGTCCCGGGCTGCATTCCCACGCTGAGCGTGGGAACGATCAGCATCAAGGATTCACCAGATTCGCCGGCCGCTGTCCATTCAACGCCGCCAACAGATTCTCCACCGCACACCGCGCCATTGCCTCACGCGTTTCATGAGTCGCCGAGCCCATGTGCGGCGTCGCCACCACGTTGCTCAACTGCAACAACGGCGAGTCATGATTCAACGGCTCGCGCTCGAACACATCCAGCCCCGCCGCGCGAATCCGCTTGCTGCGCAACGCCTCGATCATCGCCGCCTCATCAACCACCTTTCCCCGCGAGATATTGATGAAAATGCTTTCCGGCCGCATGAGCGCAAATTGCTCGGCGCCGATCAAACGTTCGGTCTGCGCCGTCAGCGGCAAGGTCAGGCAAATGAAATCGGCCTGCTGGAGCAACTCTTCGAGGCTGCGATATTGTGCGTCGAAACGCTCCTCGACCGCCGGTTTGCGCGACTGGCTGTGGTAGATCACCGGCATGCCGAAACCGAAATGCCCGCGCTGGGCCAAGGCTTCGCCGATTCGGCCCATGCCGATGATGCCCAGCGTCTTGCCGTGCACATCGGTGCCGAAATGCGCCGGGCCGATGTTGCGGCTCCACTGCCCGCCACGGACCATGTTCGCCAGTTCGACCACCCGCCGCGCGGCAGCGAGGATCAGGGCGAAACCGGTGTCGGCGGTGGTTTCGGTGAGCACGTCGGGGGTGTTGGTCAGCAGAACCTTGCGCCGATTCAGATACTCGATGTCGTAGTTGTCAACACCCACCGAGACGCTGGCAATCGCCTCCAGCTGCGGCGCCAGATCCAGCAGCGCGGCATCTAGTTTCAGGCTGGCCCCGAGCAAACCGTGGGCGCGGGGCAGGGCATCGCGCAGCTGCATGAGGCCGTCGGCGTCGAGGCTTTCGATCAGCGTTACGTCAAACTGCTCTTGCAGGCGCGCCATCAGCGCGGGCGAAAGTTTCTTGTACAGCACGACCTGTTTTTTCATGGCAAAAGTCCTTTCAGGAATGCGCCGGCACACGCGGCGTGGCGACGGCTTTGGCGACGACGCGATCACTGGCGCCGGGCTTGAGGAAAATGGTCAACACCACCGACAGCAACAGCGCGCCGCTCATCAGCAGATAGGAAGCGCCGGGCGAACCGGTGGAGCTGTTCAGATAACCGACCAGATACGAGCCGCCAAAAGAACCGAGCGCGCCCATGCTGTTGATCAGCGCCATGGCGCCGCCGGCGACGTTCGCCGGCAGGATCTCCGGGACGATGGCGAAGAACGGCCCGTATGGCGCGTACATGCAGGCGCCGGCAATCACCAGCAGCGTGTACGACCACCAGAAATGCTCGGCGCCCAAGGCGTAAGAGCCATAAAACGCAATCGAAGCGATCAGCAGCGGTGGCCAGACGAAGCGTTTGCGCTTCTGCAACTTGTCCGAACCCCACGACACCGCGAGCATGCCCAGCACGGCCGCCAGATACGGCAGCGCCGAGAGCCAGCCAGCCTCGATCATGTCCATTTGCGCGCCGGCCTTGAGGATCGATGGCAGCCACAACACGAAACCGTAGACGCCGATGCTCCAGCAGAAAAACTGCAGCGCCAGGATTATCACCTTCGGCGAGCGGAACGCCTCGGCGTAGTTCTTCACCGCTTTGATCCCGACCTGCTCAGCGGCCAGCGCGCTTTCCAGATCGTGTTTTTCCTGCTCATTGAGCCACTTGGCCTGGGCCGGGCGGTCGTCGGCCAGACGCCACCAGATAAACGCCCACAGCACCGCCGGCAGACCTTCAATGATGAACATCCAGCGCCAGCTGAAATGCTGCACCAGATAGCCCGACACCACCGACATCCACAGCATCGTCACCGGGTTACCGAGGATCAAAAAGGTGTTGGCCCGCGAACGTTCGGCACGGGTGAACCAATGGCACAGATACACCAGCATCGCCGGCATCACCGCCGCTTCGACCACGCCGAGCATGAAGCGAATGACGATCAGCCAATAGGCGTTGGACACCACGCCGGTCAACGTGGCCAGACCACCCCAGAGGATCAGGCTGACGAAAATCAGCTTCTTGACGCTGTGCTTTTGCGCGTAGATCGCGCCGGGAACCTGGAAGAAAAAGTAACCGAGAAAGAACAGCGCACCGAGCAGCGAGGACAGACCCGGTGTAATCATCAGGTCTTCGGCCATGCCCGACGCGGCGGCAAAACCGTAGTTGGCGCGATCAAGATAGGCCAAGCTGTATGTGATGAACACAATCGGCATGATGTACCACCAGCGGCGGGTGGCGAGGGTTGCAGTTTTCATCGGTGTGACTCCTGAGCTTGTTGTTTTTGTCGCAGCAGGTTCATTGATTTGCGGTGATCAGGCGGGCCTCTTCGCGAGCAGGCTCGCTCCCACAGAGGATTGCATTCCAAATGTGGGAGCGAGCCTGCTCGCGAAGGCGGATTCAAATTCAACCGATAACTCTTGGCGAGTCGGCAACCCCTCCATGTCGCCACGACTCTGCACCGCGCGACTGCCAATCCAGTTCGCCCGCTGCACGGCCTCGGCAAAACTCTGGTGCTCGAGCAGGGCGCTGATCATGCCGACCGCAAAGCCATCTCCGGCACCCACGGTATCGACCACGTTGCTCACCGGCACGCCGGCAACGAAGCCCTGATCCAGCTGCGTGCGGTAGTAAGCACCCGCAGGCCCGAGCTTGATCGCCACGGCCTCGGCGCCCTGATCCAGATAGAACGCAGCAATGTCGGCCGGGTCGTCGAAACCGGTGAGCAAGCGACCTTCACTCAACCCCGGCAGGACCCAGTGGGCAAGGGCGGCGAGGCGGTTGATCTGGCGGATCATCTCGCCCTCGCTGGCCCACAGGCTCGGGCGCAGATTCGGGTCGAATGACACGCTGCGCCCGGCGTTGCGCATCCGGGTCATCAGCTCGAAGGACATTTCCCGGCTGGAGCCTGACAGCGCCGGCGGAATACCGGTGGCGTGCAAATGGCGGGCGCTCAGCAGGTTGTCGCTGATGGAGTTCGGCGACAAATGACTGGCCGCCGAACCGCGCCGGAAATATTCGACCTGCGGGTCGCTGCCATCGTCGTTGCGCGATTTGAACTGGAAACCCGTTGGCTGGTTTTGATCGACTTCGACGTGGCTGCAATCCAGACCTTCCTTGATCAGCGTCTCGACCACAAAGCGTCCGAGCGAATCGTTACCGACCCGGCTCAGCCACGCGACGTTGAAACCCAAGCGCGACAAGCCGATCGCGACGTTGCTGTCGGCCCCGGCAATCCGTTTGTGAAACTGCTCGACCTTGGCCAGATCGCCGGTCTGCTCGGCGACGAGCATTGCCATGGTTTCACCGAAAGAAAGAATATCGATCTCAGACATGAGCTGGCTCCAGGCGCGATTGACCGAGGCGGGCGAGGGCGGCGACGTGTTCGCGGGTCAGTTGCACCAGATCATCGCCTTGCAGCGGGTACTCGGCGGCGCGCATAACGCCTTGGTCCATGTGTCGCAGCAGTTGTTCCCACAGATGCAGGTCGCTGATGGCGGGTGGTACGGCAACCAGTTTGCCGTCGGCGCGGCGCGCAACGGCTTTGCAATGCACATAACCGACGTGACGGCCGAGCGCGCGTGCGGCGCTGGCGGCGGACTGGTCCTGCCAGTGCCAGTTGCCAATGTCGAAGGTCATCTTGATCGGCAGGTTGTACTGCTCGACGGCGGCAAAGAAACGCTGGAACGGCTCGATACGTCCGCCGTGTAAGGTCTGGTCGTTCTCCACCAGCAGTTGCACCGGGCTTTGCTTGAGTCGCTCGGCCAGTGCCTGCAAGTCAGAGGTGTCGGTGAAATAACCGAGGGACACTTTCAGCCATTTCGAGCCGAATGCCTGGGCCTGTTGCAGCGCGGTAATCAGTTCGGGATTTGGCTGCGCTTGCCCTGCGAGCCAGAGTTCGGTGGGTGAGGAATAAATGCTTTGCAGGCCCTGCGCCTGGGTAGCCTGAGCCAGTTGCGCCGGGTCTTCACGGGTCAGCAGCTCTTCACGCCACTCGATGCGATTCGCCCCGGCTGCCGCGAGGATGTCGATAAAACAATCCTGCCCACGCTGGCGCACGAGCTCGGCACCGTAGCTGGACAGACTGATGGAAACGGCGGGTTTATTCATTGTTATTGACCTCTGAAACCGGTTTCATTTTTGTTCAAAAAAAATCAGGTGATTCTGTAGTGTTTGTGCAGGCCCTTTCGCGAGCAGGCTCGCCCCCACATTTGCAACACGGTCACCTGTGGGAGCGAGCCCGCTCGCGAAAGCGCCAGATCAGACGCCGCCAATCCCTCGGGTCGAACCCCGCTCAATCAGCACCGGCGCAAAATCCACAATTCGCGCCACCTCATCATCCCCGCGCAAGCGCTTGAGCAGACACTCAAACGCCCGCGCGCCTATCTCTTGCGTCGGCTGTGCCAGCGCGGTAATCCCGCTGCCCACCAACGGATACCAATCCAGATCATCCAGGGCGATCAGCCCGACATCCTCGAACAAGCGCACACCGAGTGCGCGCAACGCGTGAGTCGCCGCCAGCGCCGCCACGCCATTGGCGCAAAACAGTGCTTTCGGACCGTCAACGTGGGTGTTTAAAAAAGTTTGAAGTTGCGCCTTCAGATCATCGCCGGTTTCCAGCACCGCCCCGGTCAGGGCCGAGCGTTGGGCAATCTGCGCTTGAAAACTGCTGACCCGTTCGATCCGCGAACTGGTGCCATCAAACGGTTCGGTTACCAGCAATAAATCCTGATATCCGCGCTGCTCAAGGTGTGTGAGTGCCATTTCAACCGCTTGCGGGTTATTCAGTCCGACCATGTCGCTGTCCAGCCCGTCGACCTTGCGGTCCACCAGCACCAGCGGCATCTCGCGGCGCAGCTCATGCAGTTCGTCCCGGTGATGGCCCAGCGTGTTCACGATCAGCCCTTCGATGTTGTAAGAGCGCAACAGCGCCAGATGCTGGCGTTCCTGCTCGTCATCGCGGTCGGTGTTGCACACCACCAGGCTGTAGCCGTGCGCACGGCAGGCGGTTTCCACCCCGTGCATCACGGCAATCGAATAGGGGTTACGGATATCGGCGACGAGCATGCCGATCAGCCGAGTGCGCCCGCGTTTCAGGCCGCGGGCCATTTGGTTGGGGCGGTAACCGAGTTCATCAATCGCCTGCTCGATGCGCCGGGCAATGGCATCGGAGAGCAGCGCGCGGTCTTCGCCGATGAAGCGCGAGACGCTGGCCTTGGATACACCAGCGCGTTCGGCAACATCAAGCATGGTCACGCGGCTGCGCTGGGCGGCGGAGAAGTCGTTCAATGGGTCAGACCTTATTTTTGAAATGTAGCGTTTTAACGGCATGGATACCGCTGAAACCGGTTTCAGAAGACACTATCTGACCTTGAGCCGTCAACCTTCAAATGCAGCGGAAGCAGTCACGGCAAAATGGATTTCCGACAAACGGTTGCTTTACCTGTCAGATCTGACAGTAGGCATCTTTCCAATACCAGCGCTTAATTTCTTTCAGGCCTAGATGACCAGCCAGTGAGAAATTCCATGCCGATCGAAACGCCGACTACCTCCAGCAATCCATTGAATCCCGGCGTGCTTCTGAGCCTGCCACGAGTGGAAGGCGTCGATCCGCTTGACCCGGCCGGAACATTGCCGCCGGACGCAAAACAGGTGGGCATCGTTTGTATTATTGACCGCTGGCCGAACTTTCCTGTTTCAGGCGTGAATAAAGATCGTGTTGAAATTTTCATTGTTGGTAACCCTGATTTCGTCGCCTTTGGCGAGTATGGGGCCGCGGACGATGCGCCGGAGTTTCGTATTCCAGTAGCTCCCGAGAAACTTCCGGATGTGGCTTCGTTTGAGCTTTTCTACACAGTACGTTCGATCAACCCTACTACGTCACCTTCACGACGCCTGACTTTTGCGATAGTTAAGCCGCCGCAACTTTTGAAGGAGGTTACTTTTCCCGATGCGGATGCTTGGGGATATATCGGATGTTACAAGAACCATCCCGGCGATCCGGAAGCCTTGTTTATCTGGGAAGGGGTACGTATCGAAATTCCTTTCGATGACTTGTTTCAGCTTGCGGATGTCCTCAGCCTGGATTGGCAGGCATGGGATTCTTTAAACGGGTCGGGAAACCCTTTGACACAGGTGTTTAACTTTACTGAGGTTGTGACAGATGTTGTGACCAAGGAGCCAGTCAAGATCGTAATCAGACCATTTGCTTCACATATAGAACCCATGGAGGAAAACGATTCGGCCTTAGTTAATTACCAGCTATTGCGCGACGGTGTACCTATCTTTCGCTCGTTTACCGGGCTGGTGAAGGTAGACAGGAAAATTCCGGGAGAAAACAAGTATTGCTCGGATGCAAGTTGGATGAAGTGATCAGGCCGCAACAGTAGCAGCGATATTACGACTGCAGTTGGCGACATTCGCCATTGTCGAAGATGCATGGATCAAAAAACATTTTCTACGCAATGGAGAAGGCACATGACAAGTATTCAAACTGCGGAGTCAGGCACACCCTTGGGCGTTCTGGTCGCACCTACCCCCGAATTGCCAGACGGGCGCGGCACGAACAAGGACATCATTCCGATAGCTGCGATACCTGTGGGCGCCGCGCTGACACTTATGGTCAAGACCAATGTGTGGTCGAATCCTAACAGCAGAGATCAGATCGCCCTTGACGTTACGCGAACCCAGCCTCCTGCCAATCCGCTGCCGACAGACTTCACGCGGTTAAACAGGGTAAACCTCGGCGACGTGGCCAGCCGTCCTGTAGATTTTCCGATCACAGTGCCTACCGAATTTCTGGGTGAGGATGCAACCCCGGTGGGGCCGACGCCGATCTGGGTGCGTAGCGTGCTGTATGAGCGGGGGCTCAACCCGCTGACCGGTCCTGTGATGAAGTTTTTTATCGACCGTACTGGTGCCTGGCAAGCGAAACCTGCACAAACAGGTACAAATCCAGGACAGGTTCCAGGCGCCAGAACAATTCCGCCAGCCACGTTTCCAAATGCCCCCGGGGATCTGGATGACACATGGGCGGGTCAGCCAGGTAACGAAGGGGGATTGCAGGTACAAATTGATACAGGCTACGCCAACGTTCAGCCGGATGACACGTTGACCCTGTACGTGGCAGGTACACGTACCAACCCTCCGCAGGTGCCCCCTTTTTTCAACGGACCGATGCCCACCGATGGCAAGCTGTCCATCCCGACCGCAGAGCTACGCAAGGTAACGAGCGGCCGGGCCTTCATCTGGTTCATCATTACTGACGCTGCTGGCAACCAGAGCGCATGGGGCGTGTATTTCAAAAACGTGCGTTTTCTGCCACTTCCCAAACTGGGCGTCATTACCGTCCCGGCAAACGAAGACGGTCTGATCGATTTAAAAGATGCGCGTGCAGGTGTGAAGGTAAAAGTCAGCCGGTTGGTAGATACAATCGGCACCGACGTAGTGAGCCTGACATACGGCGCTCAACCAGCCCAGGATCTGCCATTCAACGCACTCACGGAGCTGGAGTTCACCATTCCTTGGTCGAGTCTGAGCAAACAATACTTTGATAACCAGACGGGTACGAATTTCGAATTGGACGTGGTCGTCAAAGCTGACTTGATGCGTGGCGGCTTATCCATCGACGATGGAACAACAACTGTAAAAACAGATTTCTCGACGCATCCGCCTTATACCGTCGACCCGACGACCCCGCCCCCTGAGGTTAATCCCGAATTCCGGAAACTGATCGTCCGCGGACAGCCACCTGTCACGGATAACTTACTGGGCCCTCAGGATGTCGACCAGACTGCCAAGGCTCACATCGATGTCTCGCCTGTCACCGCCGGGACGACGTTTCCCGATCCCGAACCGGGCGATCTGGTTACTTTGAAGTATCTCGGGGATCAAGGCGAAATTATCGTCAACTCCATTCAAATGACTCCGTCGAATATCAATACAGTCATTCAGGTAGATTTGCCATATACCGTTGTCGGTCCGGGTGGTATCGGGCTTAAAGAGGCTTGGTGGACATATGAAAACCCCGCCCGGAATAATACTCAAGACTCGGCAAAGGAGACGGTAACTGTCAATACTGTAGTCATTGTTCTCGATAAGCCGGAATTCCAACGTCCACCGACAGATGGCACCGAAGATCCATACATTATTTGCGAGAGCTTGACGGGGGATGATCACGTTGCGACGTTCAAGATCAAACCTAATGATCATTTCACCGATGGAATGAACATCACATTCAATTGGCAAGGCTGGCATGACGATAAATACACCATAGACGCACCGTCGGATACGGTTTTTTCCGGTACTCGTGCGATCACTGCGCTCGAGCTAACGGAGGGGATGCTTTGGGAAGTGCCATATGCACCTTTTATCCGTAATCTTCCTCGTCCACCTGCTACCACGCCTGATCCGACCGACTTTTACGCAGGTTATGTAAAAATCTGGTATTCGACGCCAATTGTAACCACGTCAGAAGTTCAGGAAATGATTGTCTACTTGCTCAATGCTGACTTCTTGTACTGCGAATCGGAACCGGGCTGGGATCCTGCGCCTGCTCCATAAACGGCATTCGCGATCATTGCATTGCCGGAGAGCCAGCCTCTTCAGGCAATGCAATTTTATTTGCGGAGTAAGAAACATCTCGAAATGTCGCGAGTGGGCGATTAAGCCCACCTATTAAGAGGATTAGTCCTACAGAGAAAGTCCGGACTAGCAGGTATTCTCCAGCGCCGTCTACAACGGTCGTCTGATGGAATATGTACGTCTGAACCGTCTTTCTTCCGTCCCGATAAAACTCAACGAGAAGTGAATATGACGTTTGAAAATTGCTTGGGACCGACAGTTTCAAAACTCGCTGGCACGCTCTCTTGCGCAGCATTGCTGATTGCAATATCCGAGACGGCCTTTTCCCGAAATCTCAATCCTGGTGAAGTCGAAACCGTATCCGGCGGTGCTACGCCAGAAGCCTGGTTCATCCCTGTCACCGCCACGCTCAACGTCAATGGCGGTGATACGCTGAACATCGTTGTCGGCGGTGGGACGTTAAACGCGATTTCCGCCAGCACTTCACAGATTGAAGCCTCCGCAGACGCCCGAGTGTCTCTGGACGCGGCAACGGTGACGGCTAGCAATTTTGACACTGCGCTGAGCTTGACCGACAGCTCGGCAGTGGTATCCGGCAGTACGCTGTCCAGCGATGGCAGAGCAATGTCGCTTGCGCGCGACCTGAATATACCCGTTGGCTCAACAGCGACCGTCACTGGCAGTAGTTTGACAGGCGGTTTTTCGGGTGCAGCGGTGACATCCCTCAGTACGTTGAATCTGGTGGACAGCCGGGTTGAAGGGACAGACGCCGATGGTGTTGGTCTCGAACTCTATGGCGGCAACGCCAATGTCAGTGCAGCCAGCGAGGTCACCGGGGAACTGAATGGGATCATCTTTGGCGAGGATACTGTCCTGAACCCGAGCGATGTCACCGCACAGAGTGTACTGAAGATTGATGGGTCAACCGTGCAGGGCCGCACCGGCGCAGCGATCAAAGTCGATTTTGCGACGCCGGACGATCAACCGGTATTGATCGAGATAGCTAACCGTTCGAATCTGATCGGCGGCAACGGTAATATCCTCGAGGTCATGGATGGCGCAGCAGCGCGCTTTCAAATCGACGACAGCCAGTTGACCGGCAATGTAGCGGTTGCTGACGGCGGGACCGCCGCGGTTTTCTTGCAAAACAATGCCAGCCTTGACGGCGATTTGACCAACGTCGATTCTGTTTCGCTTGATACCCGAAGCATACTCACCGGTAACATTCAGGGCTCCGGGGCTGGCGTCGTGATGCTGGATAACGACTCGATCCTGCACGGTTCGGTTACTGGCGTCAGCGCTATGTCCATCGGGCGTGGCGCTGAATGGAACCTGGATGGCAGCAATTCGTTATCGAATCTCGAAATGCAGGGCGGGAACGTCAGATTCGGCACGCCCGCCGAGTTCGTCCGTCTGGATGTTGCCAACCTGTCAGGCAACGGCCGGTTTTTTTTGGATGCTGACGTGTCCACCGGTGAAACGGACTTTCTCAATGTCACGGAATCAGCCAGTGGCCGTCACGAGCTGGTAGTTGGTGCAAGCGCCAGCGAACCTGTCACCGGTGCACCGCTTCAAGTGGCTAACATCGCTGGCGGGGATGCTGAGTTCGATCTGAGAAACGGTCAGGTTGATCGTGGTGCTTTGGCGTACAAACTGGTGCGAGAGGGCGAAGGTATTTTCCTGCGGCCTGATGGGACAACGCCGAGTACAGGTTCACAAACAGCATTGGCTATTGCCGGTACCGCTCCTACGGTTATCTATTCGGAAATGACCACTCTCAATACTCGCCTCGGCGACCGTCGCATGGCCGGCACTCAGCCGCGATCGCGATCGATTGCGGCACTGGACTCAGATAATCAAAACGCGACCAGCGGCCTGTGGATACGCACTCATGCCAATCAGTACAACGTCAAGAATGCCTACGGTGATGGTTATAAACAGAATCAGACTGGCGTCTCATTGGGGGTGGACACGCCACTACCGATAGGTGATGGCCAATGGTTGATCGGGGTTTTTGGTGGCTACAGCACCACTCGCCTTAACCTGGCCCGCGGCAGCGCCGGCACGATCAACAGCACCTATGGCGGGATGTATCTGTCCTGGTATGACGAAACGACCGGGTATTACGTGGATACCGTTGGCAAAATCAACCGTTTCAGTAATGACGTCAAAGTCACCTTGAGCGATGACACTCGAACAAAGGGTGACTTCGATAATCTCGGCATCAGTGGAACCGTCGAAGTAGGTAAGCATATAGTCTTTAACCGAGGTTACTTCATCGAGCCCTCTGCTCAGGTTGGTGTTGCGACGGTAAAAGGCAAGGACTACAAGTTGGACAACGGACTGCAGGTAGACAGCAACGAGACCCGCTCATTGCTCGGCAAGGTCGGAATGACCGTTGGTCGCGAGGTGGTGCTGAACAATGGCGGAAAATTGCAACCCAGGCTGCACGCGGCGTTAAGTCATGAATTCGTCAACAATAATCGTGTCAGCGTGAATGACACTGGATTCAACAACGATTTGTCCAGCACCAGCCTCGAACTGACCGGGGGCCTCAATTGGGTTCCGGCCAATAACAAATGGCAACTGTATGGCGAGATAGGGACCAGCAGGGGCAGCAAAGCTGACCAGGAGCTAGGAGGGAGTGTTGGGCTGAGCTTCAGTTTCTGATTGCATCAGCATTAAAAAAAGGAAGCCTCGCAGCTTCCTTTTTGTCGTAGTCAGTAAGCGTTTTTTCTCTTGCTCAGGTCTGCGTTAGCGACAAACTCCCCAGTGATCGGAAACTCTTCGTTGCCGCTCTCTCCACCATGGTCATATGTGCCCGACCAAGTGCCACTCAGGGTTTTTTTAATGTCGTCATATTTCAATGTCAGGCTCCCGCTCACAGAGACGTGCAGATCACCCGTCGCAGGATTGGAATAGTAGGTACTTCTGACATCATCGCTATCTTTGGAGAGGTCATAGGTCGACGATTGGGGTTTAAAAGGGAACACAAACTCAAGCGTACGCGTCACACCATCCTTAGTGTGTCCAGCTGTCAGAACGTAACGCAGGCCTTCCGGGTAGGGCTTCGGCCCGAAGGAAGGTACAGAGGTAGATCGAAACTCCATGAATTGAGGGATTTTGACAAACCTGTAGTTTGGGTTGGCATCGCCGTTGATAGTGGCTGACAAATAGGTCGGCGCTAAAACCGGAGAGATCGTCGTGTAGGCTCGGGCTGCATAGCTCATGAGTTTTATCTCCATACAATATGGTTGGGGACATCCAAAGACTGACCCGTCCTACTTCTGGATGTTGTATGGAAGCGTGAATACAGTACGCCTGTAAACTGTCAGTGTTGACAGTTTACAGGCGTACGTTTTTGTGAGCTTTGAACTGCCAGAACAAGCCGTGTTTTTCAGCCGAACAATCCTGCTGCAATGTTGATCGAGAACCCGAGGATCGCCGTATTGAACACAAAACCGATCAACGACTGCGCCAGCACAATCTTTCGAATATCCCGCGTTGCAACACCCACATCCGAAGTCTGCACAGCCACGCCGATGGTGAACGAGAAGTACAGAAAATCCCAGTAATTGGGGGTGGTCAGTCCTTCAGCAAAACGCAGCGCCGGCTCTTTGCCGTCCCAGGTGTAAAACAATCTGGCGTAGTGCACACAGAAGATCACACCTATCAGCAGCCATGAGCCGGTCACTGTCAGCGCTGTGAACCCGTAGTGCATGAGTTTGCGTGAGGTTTCCAGGTCTTTGCTGCCGGCCAGTTCAAGGGTGATGGTGGCGAGACTGGCCAACGCGGCAATGCACACCACAAACAGCACCAGCCCGGCGTTCTCGTCTTCGACTTCGGCGATGCGTCGCACGTCCGGGGCCTTGGCGCGTATGGTCAGCCAGAACATCAGGATCAGGTAAGTCCAGACACCGACGTTCCAGCCAATGAGGATTTTGCTGAGGATGGAATCGGCCGGGACCAACAGGCCCGTTGCGATGCCTAACAGGGCGGCGCCGGAAAGGCGAGGATGCGTACGGGCGAGGAAGCGCATGGTGACTCACGTCGGTGAACTGTCAGTGCACCATAGCGCAGGCGATCCGGCTTTTGTAGGAGCCGCCGAAGGCTCGGGCCGCGATCGGACGATCTTTCGACTTTAGCTTTTCAAGATCAAAAGATCGCAGCCTCGTTGCACTCGAGAGCTCCTACATTTGGATCAGTGGGGTTTGGTGAATCGTTGTACGAGTTTCATCACTACGACGAAGAAGACTGGCACGAAGATCACCGCCAGCGTCGCCGTAATCATCCCGCCGATCACGCCAGTGCCGATCGCCTGTTGGCTGGCCGAACTGGCGCCGGTGGCGATGGCCAACGGCACCACGCCGAGAATGAACGCCAGCGATGTCATCACGATCGGCCGCAGACGCAAACGCGCGGCCTGCAACGTCGCATCGATGAGATCGTGACCTTCGTCATACAAGCTCTTGGCGAACTCGATGATCAGGATCGCGTTTTTCGCCGACAGACCAATGATGGTGATCAGTCCGACCTTGAAGAACACGTCGTTGGGCATGCCGCGCATCGTCACCGCCAGCACCGCGCCGAGTACACCCAGCGGCACCACCAGCAATACCGAGGTCGGAATCGACCAGCTCTCATACAGCGCCGCCAGACACAGGAACACCACCAGCAGCGACAAACCGAGCAGAATCGGCGCCTGATTGCCGGACAGACGCTCCTGCAACGACAAACCGGTCCACTCTTGACCCAGACCTTTCGGCCCCAGCGCAACCAGTCGTTCGATTTCCGCCATGGCCTCGCCGGTACTGTGCCCGGTTGACGGTTCACCAGATATCGCGATCGCTGGATAGCCGTTGTAACGAGTCAACTGCGCCGGGCCTTGAATCCAGTTGGCCTGGACGAATGCGGACAGCGGCACCATGTTTCCAGCATTGTTGCGCACATGCATTTTCAGCAAATCATCCACCTGACTGCGCTGATCACCTTCGGCTTGCACGACCACCCGCTGCATACGGCCCTGATTGGGGAAGTCATTGATGTAACTCGAACCCACGGCAGTGGACAGCACGTTGCCAATGTCGGCGAACGATACGCCCAAGGCATTCGCCTGCTTGCGGTCGACGATCAGCTGCACCTGCGGTGCTTCGGCCAGCGCGCTTTCACGGACGTTCATCAATACCGGACTTTTCTCGGCGGCGGCGAGCAGTTCCGTACGCGCCTGCATCAACGTCGCATGGCCCAGACCACCGCGATCCTGCAAGCGGAACTCGAAACCGCTGGACGTGCCAAGGCCATCCACCGGCGGCGGCAGCACCGAGAAGGCCATGGCGTCCTTGATCTGGCTCAGCGCCGCGTTGGCGCGATCGGCGATCGAGCTGGCAGCATCGTCACTGCCACGATCCGACCAATCCTTGAGCGTCGAAAACGCCAGCGCTGCGTTCTGCCCGCTACCGGAGAAACTGAAACCCAGGATCACCACACTGTCACTGATTCCCGGCTCACCGGCGTTGTGCGCTTCGAGCTGTTCGGCCACTTGTACAGTACGGTTCTTCGTTGCGCCGGGTGGCAGCTGAATATCGGTGATGGTGTAGCCCTGATCCTCGGTCGGCAGAAACGAAGAGGGAAGGCGCGCAAAACAGATTCCGAGTCCAATCAGCAGGACCACGTAGATCATCAGGTAGCGACCCGTACGCTTGAGCGCATAGCCGACCCAACCCTGATAGCGGTCGGTCAATTGCTCAAAGCGACGATTGAACCAGCCGAAAAATCCGGACTTCTCGTGGTGCTCGCCCTTGGCAACAGGCTTGAGCAAGGTCGCGCACAATGCCGGGGTCAACGTCAGAGCAAGGAACGCCGAGAATAGAATCGAGGTGGCCATGGACAGCGAGAACTGTTGATAGATCACCCCTACCGAACCCTGCATGAACGCCATCGGAATAAACACCGCGACCAGCACCAGAGTAATGCCGATGATCGCCCCGGTGATCTGCGTCATCGCCTTGCGCGTGGCTTCCTTGGGCGACAGGCCCTCGCTGGCCATGATCCGCTCGACGTTCTCCACCACGACGATGGCGTCGTCCACCAGAATGCCGATGGCCAGCACCATGCCGAACATGGTCAGCACGTTGATCGAGAACCCCAGCGCCAGCATGGTCGCGAAAGTGCCCATCAACGCCACCGGCACCACCAGTGTCGGGATCAGCGTGTAGCGCACGTTTTGCAGGAACAGGAACATCACCGCAAACACCAGCAGCATCGCTTCGCCAAGGGTGTAGATCACTTTGGTGATCGAGACTTTGACGAAGGGCGAGGTGTCGTACGGAATCTTGTACTCCACGCCGGCCGGGAAGTAGCGCGCCAGTTCATCCATCTTCGCCCGCACCAGCGTCGCGGTGTTCAGTGCGTTGGCGCCGGGAGACAGCTGCACGCCGACGGCGGTGGACGGCTTGCCGTTCAGGCGTGTACCGAACTGATATTCCTGACTGCCGATTTCGACGCGCGCGACATCACCGATGCGCACCGTGGAGCCGTCGCGATTGGCCTTGAGCACGATGTCGGCGAACTCCTGCGGCGTCGACAATTGGCCCTTGACCAGAATTGTCGCGGTGATTTCCTGCGTCGAAGGTGACGGCAGATCACCGATGCTACCCGCTGAAACCTGGGCGTTTTGCGCAACAATGGCTTCGTTGACATCGGCCGGCGTCAGGTTGAACGCGATGAGCTTCTGCGGGTCGATCCAGATCCGCATCGCACGTTCGGCGCCGTACAACTGCGCCTTGCCGACACCGTCCAGACGCTTGATCTCGTTCATCACGTTGCGCGCCAGATAATCGCTGAGCGCCACGTCATCGAGCTTGCCGTCGCTCGAGGTCAAAGTGATCAGCAAGAGGAAACCGGAAGAGACCTTCTCCACCTGCAACCCCTGCTGATTGACCGCTTGCGGCAGGCGCGACTCGACCACCTTGAGGCGGTTTTGCACATCGACCTGCGCCAGCTCGGGATTGGTGCCCGGCTGAAAGGTTGCCTTGATCGTCGCGCTGCCCAGGCTGCTTTGCGATTCGAAATAGAGCAGGTGATCGGCACCGTTGAGCTCTTCCTCGATCAGGCTGACCACGCTTTCATCGACGGTTTGCGCCGAGGCGCCAGGGTAGACGGCGTAAATCTCGATTTGCGGCGGGGCGACGTCGGGGTATTGCGCCACCGGCAACTGCGGAATGGCCAGCGCACCGGCCAACAGGATGAACAGGGCGACCACCCAGGCAAACACCGGGCGGTCGATAAAGAACTGCGGCATATAGAAGCGTCCTGCTTACTGACCAGTGGTCTGGGCAAGTGGAAGTGGGGTTTCGTCGATCTGCACCTTTTCCCCGGGACGGGCGTGTTGCAGGCCTTCGATGACAACACGGTCGCCGGGCTTCAGGCCGCCGGTGACAATCCAGCGATTGTTCTGCACCGCACCCAGTTGCACCGGTTGCTGCGCCACGCGCATCTGTTCATCGACAGTCAGCACCTGGGCAATGCCGGCACTGTCACGCTGCACCGCGCGTTGCGGCACGGTGATGCCGTTCTGGATGGTTGCCTGCTCAAGGCGTACGCGGATGAAGCTGCCCGGCAGCAAGTCGAGATCCGGATTGGGAAACTCGCTGCGCACAATGATCTGCCCGGTGCCGGGATCGACCGTGATGTCGCTGAACAGCAGCTTGCCGGGCAACGGATACACGCTACCGTCATCCTGAATCAGCGTGGCCTTCGCTTGATCCTGACCGACTTCCTGCAACTGCCCGGAGCGCAATGCCCGGCGCAGTTCATTGAGCTCGCGGGTCGACTGGGTGAGGTCGGCATGGATCGGGTTGAGTTGCTGAATCAACGCCAGCGGCGTGGTTTCGTTCTGCCCGACCAGCGCACCTTCGGTGACCAGCGCGCGGCCAATGCGGCCGGAAATCGGCGCGGTCACGGTGGCATAACCGAGGTTCAGTTTCGCCCGTTCAAGCGCCGCTTTGCTGGCCGCGACATCAGCTGCCGTCTGCCGGGCAGCGGCGCGGGCGTTGTCGTAGTCCTGACCGCTGATGGCCTGGTCCTCGATCAACTGCGCATAGCGTTGTTCTTGCAATCTGGCCTGAAAGGCGTTGGCCTCGGCTTTGCGCAGCGCGGCTTCGGCACTGTCCAGATCCGCCTTGAAAGGTGCCGGGTCGATGCGGAACAGCACATCGCCTTTTTTCACGTCACTACCTTCGCGGTAGGTGCGTTGCAACACTACGCCGGCCACTCGCGCACGCACTTCGGCAATCCGTGGCGCGGCGATGCGGCCGCTCAGTTCGCTGCTGATCGACAATGGCTGGGTTTTGATGGTCTCGATGCGCACGGTGGCTGGTGGTGCTTGCTCTTCGGCGTTCGAGGATGAGTCACAGGCGCTCAGCGTCAGCGCCAATGCGATCAGGCCGAGCCCGGCCAGCAGTTTTCCAGACATGTACAACCCCCAATATTGAAGGCCGCATCCTACGGCCAGACGGGGAGGTTAGCGGTGAAGCTTTGTAGCTGCTGTGTGAAATTGTGTAAGGGTTTTGCTCGGTGGTGCGCGAGGGCGTATATCCTGCAGGCCTTGAAATTTATTGCGACAGTTCGATCGCTTTCGCGAGCAGGCTCGCTCCCACAGGAGATCGCATTTCAATGTGCGAGCGAATGAGTCCCGACTGTCGCCACAGCATTCTCTGGAACACCCCATGCCCAACATTCTCCTGGTCGAAGACGACACCGCCCTCGCCGAACTGATTTCCAGCTACCTGGAGCGCAACGGTTATTCCGTCAGCGTCATCGGCCGTGGCGACCATGTGCGCGAGCGGGCGCGGATCAGTCCGCCGGATCTGGTGATCCTCGACCTCATGCTGCCGGGCCTCGACGGCTTGCAGGTGTGCCGTTTGCTGCGTGCCGATTCGGCGACACTGCCGATCCTCATGCTCACGGCCCGCGATGACAGTCATGATCAGGTACTGGGCCTGGAAATGGGCGCTGACGACTACGTCACCAAACCCTGCGAGCCACGAGTGCTGCTGGCGCGAGTGCGCACGTTGTTGCGGCGCAGCAGCCTCGGCGAACCGCTGGCGGTCAACGATCGGATCGTCATGGGCAATCTGTGCATCGATCTGTCCGAGCGCACCGTGACCTGGCGTGATCAAGCGGTTGAACTGTCCAGCGGCGAATACAATTTGCTGGTGGTGCTGGCCCGACATGCCGGCGAAGTGCTGAGTCGCGATCAGATTCTTCAGCGGCTGCGCGGTATTGAATTCAATGGCACTGACCGCTCGGTGGACGTGGCGATTTCCAAGCTGCGGCGCAAATTCGATGATCACGCCGGCGAGGCGCGCAAGATCAAGACCGTGTGGGGCAAGGGCTATCTGTTCAGCCGGTCCGAATGGGAATGTTGAGCTGATGTTTCGCATTCTGTTTCGCCTGTATCTGGTGACGATCGTCTCCTATAGTGCGGCGATCTATCTGGTGCCGGATCTGGTGGTCATGGCCTTTCGGGATCGCTTCGTCACCTACAATCTGGAATTCTCCCGAGGTCTGCAATCGCTGATCACCAAGCAGTTTCATGCTGCGCCGCAAGAGCAATGGCCGGCGATTGCGGCGGCGATGGACAAGGAGTTTCAGCCGCTGCACATCGTCCTGACGCCAATCGACGACCCAGTGTTCACGCCCATCGAGCAGGAACGTTTGCACCGTGGTGAGAACGTGGTGCGCATCGGCGATTGGGGCTGGCGAACTTTGGCAGTCACTCCGCTGAATGCGGACATGGCCGTGCGTATGGTCGTACCGCCGGATCCGGTCGACGTCGATCTGTTGTACTGGAGCATTAATGTGCTCATCGGCGCCATGTTGCTCGGCTGCCTGCTGCTCTGGTTGCGCCCGCACTGGCGCGATCTTGAACGTTTGAAGGGCACTGCCGAACGCTTCGGCAAGGGGCATTTGAGCGAGCGAACCAGAATCGCCCCTAGTTCGAACATCGGCAGCCTCGCCAACGTGTTCGACACCATGGCCGGCGATATCGAAAACCTTCTCAACCAGCAACGTGATCTGCTCAACGCCGTTTCCCATGAGCTACGTACGCCGTTGACGCGTCTGGATTTCGGCCTGGCGCTGGCATTGTCAGAAGACTTGCCGGCTGCCAGCCGCGAGCGCCTGCAGAGTTTGGTCGCCCATATTCGTGAGCTGGATGAATTGGTGCTGGAGTTGCTTTCCTACAGCCGTTTGCAGAATCCGGCGCAGTCGCCTGAGCGCATCGAGGTGTCGCTGGACGAATTCATCGACAGCATTCTCGGCAGCGTCGATGAGGAGTTGGAGTCGCCAGACATCGTGATTGACGTTCTGCTGCACGGTCAACTCGAACGCTTCGCGCTGGATCCGCGCCTGACCGCCCGGGCCATCCAGAACCTTCTGCGCAATGCCATGCGCTATTGCGAAAAGCGCATTCAGATTGGCGTGCAGGTCATTGCCGGCGGGTGTGAGATATGGGTTGACGACGATGGCATCGGCATTCCCGACGATGAGCGCGAGCGGATTTTCGAACCGTTCTATCGGCTCGACCGCAGCCGTGATCGCGCGACGGGTGGGTTCGGCCTCGGTTTGGCGATAAGCCGCCGAGCGCTCGTAGCGCAGGGCGGCACACTTACCGTTGAGAGTTCGCCGCTGGGTGGGGCGCGATTCAGGCTGTGGTTGCCGGCCATGGCCTGAACCGTATGACGAATTTCAGGGCTGCGTTGTGCCGCTGGTCTGCAACACACATTGCTGGGTTTTACTGTCCCACACCTGGCCTTTCGGACATTCGGGCTTTTTCACGGCGTCGCTTTCATCGACGGCGAAAGCAGCAGGGCTGGACAGGGCGGCGACCAGCAGCGGGACGGCGAACAGCATTTGGCGGATATTCATGGTCGATCTCCACTTTCATCGGCTTGGAGCAGAAGTTGTTGTTCTCCTTTGCAGTGACTGCTCAGTTCTGCGGAAGATTCAAAGTTCTGCAGCGGGCCATTGACTTGTCATCCAACGGCAGGCTAATTTCCAGTCCATGACTTTCACCGTATCGCGCTGCCAGCCAAGCATTATTACCGCCATTCCTTATTTGGCGGGCTAGCTCACGACTGCAGCACCCAACCCGCCCTAGAGGCGGGTTTTTACTTTCTGTCTCCGGGGTTCTGAAAAATGTCAGGAGACGACCATGCCGCACAGCCCCGACCAGCAATCCCTGCTCGAGCACTATGTAAAGAAAATCCTGGCCGCGCCGGTGTACGACATTGCGGTGCGTACCCCGTTGCAGCCTGCGCCGGCATTGTCGCAAGCATTGGGCAATCGGGTCCTGCTCAAGCGCGAAGATCTGCAACCGACGTTCTCTTTCAAGATCCGTGGTGCTTACAACAAACTCGTGCAACTGAGCGATGATCAGCGAGCGCGGGGAGTGATCACTGCATCGGCGGGTAATCACGCGCAGGGTGTAGCGCTGGCGGCACGGGAATTGGGCATTGCCGCGACGATCGTCATGCCGTCTACCACCCCTGAGCTCAAGGTGCTCGGCGTGCGCAGTCGCGGTGCCGACGCATTGCTGCACGGTGATAGTTTCCCCTTTGCTTTGGCCCATGCGTTGCACTTGGCCGAGCAGACCGGATGCACGTTTGTTTCACCGTTCGATGATCCTGACGTGATCGCCGGACAAGGCACCGTGGCAATGGAAATCCTGCGCCAGCATCAAGGCGCGCTGGACGCCATCTTCATCCCGGTCGGGGGCGGAGGTTTGATCGCCGGTATCGCGGCCTACGTCAAATACCTGCGCCCGGAAGTGCGGATCATCGGCGTCGAATCCGAACATTCGGCGTGCCTGCAAGCGGCTTTAAATGCGGACGAGCGGGTGGTTCTACCTAGCGTCGGCACCTTCGCCGACGGCGTAGCGGTTGCGCAGATTGGCGCGTATGGCTTTGAGGTTTGCCGCTTCTGCGTAGATGAAGTGATCACGGTCAGCAATGACGAACTCTGCGCCGCGATCAAGAATATCTACGACGATACCCGTTCGATCACTGAACCGTCGGGGGCGCTGGCCGTTGCGGGGATCAAGCAGTACGTGGCGCGCAGTGGGGTTCGCGATCAGACATTCGTCGCCATCGACTCCGGGGCCAACATCAACTTCGACAGCCTGCGCCATGTCGCCGAACGCGCCGCTGCTTGCGGCGTGCCGGCGTAACAAGCGCTCGGGTTATTCCTGCAGGGCGGTGCCGACTTTGTCCGACGTCGACCAGATGCGATAGCGCACTTCGACGTCCGAAGGGGCGTACACCACGACTGGCAGCTTGCTGTTGTAGCGCAACATGAAGCCATCGCCGACGACCGGAACGAAAGCGCGCTTTTTCTGGCTGCCAGGCGGGCAGGCCATCATCGTGCTCATCGGGCCGATGACTTTTTCCAGGCGATAGAACGGATAGCCCCAGCCTTGCAGATTCTTTTCATCGAGCACACCGCCCAGACGCTGGCGATTGCAATCCACTTCCAGAGTTTTGCCGGCGAGAATTTCTACCTGGAAATTCTCTTCCTGCTCTTGCTTGGGCAGATGGATGACTTGTCGGGTAAACCCTGCTTCGGCTTTGGGATACGGCGCGATGTCTTCGAGCTTGGCGGCGTGGGCGAGGGTGGAAAGGTTGGCGATCAACAGGCCGGTGATCGCGCAAACGCTTAAAGAATTCATGGAGGCCTCCGTGCGGGTTGAATTGCAATGGGAGACATTCTTGCCGTCATAGTCTGCGAACGCAAATTTGCCCGGAGATTGCAGATTGCAGTGGACGGGTGGTCGATTCATGCAATTTGCAAATAGCAGGATACTGGCCACATTTCCAAGTGCTTGATTTTGAAGGGAGCAAAACGAACCGATCAAAGGCACGTTTTATGCGTTCTTTTGGTGAGGCGCACAGGATTTGGGCGCCTACACTCCAATGGGCATTTCGCAGTACCACCACTTGCCGCACCAGGGAAACAGCGGGGGCACACCCGTGAAGGCGCAGCAGAGGGTCAGCGTGAATACTTGATTGGCAATCGCACAGAAAGGAGAGGGTTCGCCATGTTTTTATCTGCCTTGGAATTACGCAACATCATTGAAAGCAGCTTCCTGCCGAAACGCTGCCAGTGCACGTTGACACCAGACTTGTCGATGTCCGTCAAAGTATTTGGCGACCATCGAACCGACCAGGCCGATCTCTATGTCAGTGGAATCGACGCCAGCCGCCTGAACAGCTGCCGTGAAATCAACAACCTGGTCGCTGGCCTGCGTTCCGACCTCGCGCAACAGACCACAACACATCAAACCAGCGCTCGTTCTCGAGCCGTTTAACCCACCGTCTCACCCAGTTCGACCGTCACGCGCCGGGCCTGCACAAAACCAAGGCCCAGCGCGAACTCGACCAGCACCGCGAGCAAAATCCCGGGGCCGGCATGGCCATTGAGCCATTCGCCAAAACCCAACGCCGCCAAACCGAAACAGCCGACGATAAAACCATTGCTCAGTGCACTGCGTGCCACTGACGGCGGAGCATTGCGCAGCAAACAAAACATCACCGCCAACGCCGCAAACAGCACCGCGCTGCGCCTTGCGACTACGCCAGTGCCTTCCGAATAGCCAATACTCCAGATCGCCAGCAACACCTCCGGAAAAAATCCCCAGACCAGCGCCAGCAGAAAACACAGGATTGAAGTGAAGCTCGACAACGTGCGGAACGACAACTGCATGGCCAATCCTTGCGGCAGTAGGGAAGGCCCCGAGCATACCCGCCGAAACCACCGCACGCCTATGGCCAAGCGGAAAATCAGAAGCGTCTGTCAGTTCTGTTGACTGCATGCGTCAGATAATTTCCTGTAACTGATTTGTGCGGGCTTGCCGGTGTTGTCGATGTATTTCATGTCGGCGGTGATGACTTTGCATTCCGAGGTCGGCGGCTCGGTTAGCGAAAGCACCTTCGCCACGTGTAGTGGCATGCCGTATTGGTAGGGTGTTTGATTCGATGTGGCGGAGGTGACGTTGGCTTGGGCCAGTGCGGCGTATGAGCTGCAGGCGAGGGTGGCAGTGAGCAGGAAGGGACGAATGTTCATGAGAGGACTCCAGCGTTGCGGGTAGGCGCCCGGCACGAAGCCGGGCGAGCCTGCCGCACTGGGCGTCAGCGGGGGAAAGCTGAGGGTGTGCGGTGATATGGAGTCTCTGACTGTGGCGTTAAGGCTGAGTTAACCGATGTGAACATGAGCTGAGTTATTTACGGTTGCTTTTCCCTTGTCTCGGGCATTTGTCGTTTGCGATATGAATCATTAGGGTACAGGCTTTGACGTGCTCGAAAAAAATTAATGATAAGGCTGTGCTGCTAAATTTCAGTACCCTAACTTATCTGGAAAAAACGAGAGCGGTGGGTGAGTGGCCTTCCACGTTTTTGCGAGTTCTTTTGCTTTTTCTAGTTGCTCTTTTGACAGCTTTTTTTCTACTTCCGGCAATACGTCGTTAACGTTGTTTATTACGTTTCCACCACCATCAAGCTCCAGTAGATTCGACAATAGTGCGTATGACTTTACCGGGTCTGATTCGAACCCGTATTTTGGTTCAGCTTCGCCAATATATGACGCGTAACCAAAAACTGCAGATGCATAGCCTGAGGCTGCAGCTTTTTCATTCCATTTTCTAAATGATGACAAATCGGCTTTTTCAATCCTGGTAGCGGCAAATCCCATCATGGCTGGTGGATAACCATTCTCTGCAGCGGCTTTCATCCATTTTTCGATTTCATCTGATCTGCTAGAGGGTAGTAGGAACATGCCTCCCCCCTCTTGATACTTGGTCGCTAAACGAAATTGAGCTAATGCAAAACCTTTTTCTGCGGACATTTCAAGCCATTCATCGTTTCCTGTTATCTCCCATAGTAGGTACATCGACTCAGCGTCACCATGAGATGCCTGATCTGTAGCAAGGTTTTTGGCTTTGTTCATCCAATCTTTAGGGGATTGCTCAGAGGAAGAACAATTGTTCATAGTTACGCACAAATCTTGATCCGCGCCACCGAGCCGAATCATAGAGTAAATATTGCCTTTTTTTGCTGATTCCTCGTAAGCCTTTCGCGCTTCTTGAGTCATGTATCTGTTGTTTTTTCTTATAGATTCTCCCAAATAGTAAAGTGCTTCATCATCACCGCCTTAGGCTGCTATTTGTAATGTTTCAATTGCGGAGATGGCTTTGTGTTGATTGTATAGTTCAATGCCCTTGATTTTTGCCTGAGATTGTTCGTTCGTAAGCGCGTTTGACTGGGCTGATACTAGGCTTAAAAATGTTAACGCAGTGGCCAGCAGTTTCATTGAAGTCTTTGCCTATTCAGTCGTTCATCAAGGGCAGTGGCGATAATTTATCTAGATGGAATTTGGGTGCGGACAACCTAAAAATATACTCAATTACTCAGCTTGTCGGGGAAGAAAGACAGCGGTGGGTGATTGGTTTTCCATTCTTCAGCGACGATTTTTGATTCTTCAATTTGTTCTGGTGTCATCTTTTCAGAAATTTTTTCGATCTTACGGTCGACATAATCTTGCACGCCACCGGCGTCACCGAGTTCTTTTAACAAAGAGAAAATAGCGTAGCCTTTGACTAAATCCAAAGAGTAACCTACTTTATCTGGCGTATGTGAAATGTACGCACCATAGTTACTCATTGCAGCTTGTTCGCCTGTTGCGGCAGCCTTCTCGAGCCAATGTCGAATGCTCGCCATGTCTCCTTGCTTATAAAGCGTCTCTAGATATTGCATCATAGCTTTAGGGTTGCCACCTTCCGCAGAGAGTAGCAGCCATTTTTTGACCGACGCTTCACGTCCTCCAGGAGTAAAGAAGTAACCCTCTCCCTGCCTTTCGCTGATCGCCATCCAATATTGCGCGAGCGGATAGCCTGCATTAGCAGATTTTTCTAACCAATGGTGATCCAGCGTGATTTCGTACATCAAGTATAAAGATTCAGGATCGCCATCATTTGCCTTAGGTAACGTTATTTTTTTTGCCTCTACGAACCATTCTGCTTGAGTTTTTTTTGACGACGGGCAATTTCCCATCGTTGCGCAAAGATCTTTTTTTGCTCGACCCAACTGAATCATTGCGTATATGTTTTTTTTCTCTGCTGCCGATTCATACCAAAATTGGGCTTCGGGAGTCATGTATCCATTTTTCTTTCGAAGAGCTTCGGCAAGATAATACTGTGATTCTATTACGCCGTCTTTTGCCTCTCGCTCTAGCTGTGGAATGGCCGCATCTATTTTCATCTGGTTGTAAAGAATGATTCCGCTTGGTCCACTTTGCTGAGGGACTGCGGATGCATTGGTAAAATTGGCGCTATACGGCGACACTGAAATCAAACCTAAGCTGAACATTAGAATAATCTGATTTAATTTGATTTTTATAAGTCTGTTCATTGGTAGCCTTTTAAATCGGGTGTCGCCCCACTCAGCGAGTAGGTTGGTGATGGGACATAATTTTGTTGACAATAATCAGCCAGATTTGCGCCAAGTAATTTTGCGTGCGATTTATAGTTTTTACGTACTTCAAAAATTGTATCGTCAAAGAGGCTTTGAACGCTTTCCGGCATGAAACTATCCAGTGACATGCGATTTTTGCAATACTCTTGTTCTCCCGCTTACTCCTTTATACCAAACGGAAATGGCCCCTGGTGAGGGTCGGTTCATCACCTTTGCCTTCGGCGAGCTTGTAGTCGCTGCGATGGCGTTCCAGCGCGCGTCGAGAGCAACTTGCCGCGCTCGCGAGTCGTGAAACGGCCGGGGTAATCGTAGTCTTCCAGGTCCGTGGCGAATTCGGATTTGACCGTCCCTAGCTAGATTTTTGCTCAATGCCATTATTTTATCCATCCGATTTTCAGGCATAACGGATCTTGAGTCGTCGGACAAACTTGTTGGGCTAGGATTTATACTTCATTTGGTCCATATAGTCAGGTGCCAAACCTTTTGTTTTATTTAGACTAGGGATGTCGAACTCTCGGATGCGGAAATATTTTGGTATTGGTGCGCCCGTGCCTATAGGAATTTGTTGAATCATGAATTGATCATTTATGTAATACTCAAGTAAGTCTTCAACATCGGGGCTGAGTCCCTTCGGTGATGTGACGAACCATTCATCCAAAAGAGCTTTAACAGAAGCACTGGGGAAGCTGACTTTTAACCTTTGCGCTTCTCGATCAATATCTTCAAGCCAACTCAGTTCGGCGCGAAGGGCTGCCTTGTTTTTTTGCGTTTGTTTAATGGCTCGCTCGCGTTTGGCTACCTCTACTTCGCTCTCGCTGCTAATTCCTAGTGCGCGTGCAATTGGACCATCCTTGTTCAACATAGGGCGTTGGAGGCGCTCTTCCTCATCATCATAAGCTTTATGCTGTCCCCGATATAGTTCCCATAAGTTGCGCAAGCGTTGGATATATAAGCGTCGATGAGCAAGGAATCCTTCAGTAGACAGTTTCTTATTTCCTGCTTTATTCATGTAGTTAGCGCTTGCACCGATGGCGCTGATACCATTTATATGGTCATTCAAAGTGAAAAGCTTGGCGACGCTAGTGTCGGTGCGTTTTATTTCGTCAAGAGTTGGGAACGGTACACCCGCACGGATTGCAGCTTCATACATCTCGTGGAGGCATGCTAAGTGCAGTTCAGTACTATGTGGCACATCTTGTTTACCCAAGCCACCCCCTACGTCATAAGATGTTCCAGGAACCAAGCGCTCCTCCCACCTAGGGGTTAGTGGTCCCGTACCGATCAATCTGGATCGGCGAGCATCTTGGCACTCATGTGCTGCAACGAGGTGTAAAGCTGACTTAACTGGGCCTGGAAGGCACTCTCCGTCGTCGACGACGTTTACGAACGGGATCAAATACTCCATAACAATGGAGTTTTCGCCACTACGGTCGACAGAGTCGAAAAGGCCAACGAAACTTACTTCGAGCTTCGCACCTTTAAAAATGGTCGTCGCTGGATCACATTCCTCGAATAATTTATGAGCGAAAGCGCGAGCTAGTGTGGCCCCATAGTCAAAGCCATAAACAGAAACCGAGATTTTTTTTACAAGCGCTCCGGATTCGCCTTTGATTTTAGTGAGCACGTCTTCCAAAACACTGAATGCGGCTTCTAGCCTCGTATCAACTCCCGTTTTGAAAAAGGTTGCCGTAATTTCGTTGTCGCGCGTGACTGAAAACACATCCAGGGTTGCTGGGGCTGCGGCTTTAGCCAAACTGGACAAAAGACTCCCGGGTTTTAGATTACTGTATGCGCTCTCCCACCATTTTTTTCCCGTAACGACGTCTTTTATCGCGTCAAGCGGGCTATTTTTTATCGTGTCTTCGGGAGTTTTGATAGCGCTGTCTTTGGCCCTGTTTAATGCTCCGTCTAGCCCAGTATTGCTAAGCTGCGCACTACCGCCCAAGGATTCATCAAAAGTTTTCCCTAAGCCGGAAATGTAAAATCTTCGATAGTGTGCCTCCGGCTGAGCTTCTAAGTTTTTAGTATCACCTGGATAAGCTAAAAACAAACGGGCGACATTTGTAAGGCGATTTTCTTTAAGATCTTCGACTAGGTTGCGTCCAAAGCCGTCAAAAAAGAACCCAATGTATAGCGTAGCTTCGCAAGGCAGAACAGATTTTCTCTCGGTTGCATTAAGACAAGTTTTTGCAGAAATTGATTGAGCACGATCAAGGTTTGTCGCGTTCATCATAAACCTCCTTGTTTTTCAATTGGCTGCTGATGGATTGGTATCAAAAGGACTGTCGAGGTTCGGGCTCCACATTATTTGAACAGAGTTATTTTCCAGAAAACGTACATGGAGATATCGATCAGTTCGACGCTGCTCCGGAAGAGTCAAAGTCGTTTCGTGAGTTTCTTGTTTCAAGCCCCTCTTTTCTTGCTCTTCTGTCGTGCTTAGTATCCAAGTTATCTTTACAGTAGGTCCCTTTATCGCTTGGCAGCATGTGATCCCGCCGCTACCCATCGCACTTAAGTTGCCGCCCCAAAAATCGTTCACCCAAAAACTGAAAATTGGTCTTTTCATATAGTTTTCAGAAGTCAACATCGCACCCGGCGTACGAAACTGGTTATAAAGATACGATCCAATGAAAGGCAGCAGTAAAACGAATACCCCGATGACAAGGTTGCGGCGACGCCAGGTTTTTTGCCGTTGAGTATTCATGCTTATGAACATTTACCTAAATTCCTTATCCAGCAATGTATCTTGAATATCCAGAAAGCTATAAGACAGAAAGTTCTGATCAGTATGTTCATCATGAAACTCACGCCGACAACTCTCGCATCACCACACCAAGCGGCAACTTCTCTCCAATTGCCCGTTCTTTCGCCTTCTCCCACATCGGCCAGTTCGACGGAAATTCGCGGTCCATCAATTGCAGGCTGGCAAATAGGGTGACGTCTTCCGGTTCGGTCAAGCCTTCATCGCGGCCAGCGTCCAGCGCTTCTTTCACTTGTTTCAAACGGGCACCGTGACAACTGCTGGTGAAGACCTCAGGCGCTTCTTTTTCCAGTTCAGTGGTGAGGCTGTAGGGTAGAGGATCGATCTCCATGTCCGTCCACAGCTTTCCGTCAAGAAAGATAGGCTCGTATCTTCCGGGCTTTTCAAGGTTGAGTCCCTTCAGACAGTGCCATTGATCTTCTTCTGCTGGCACCCACCACTCCTGCACTGGGCCAAACAGCCACGCATGCCAAGGCAGATCATCGCGTGCGTGCAGCATCGGCACGACTTCTGGCGCGTAGCTACGGATCATCAGGACTTCGCCAGCTTCATTTTTTGCCAGCAACGCATCACTCAGGTGAGCGGCGAGCTTGTCGGCTGGGCAGTCGGTACGAATCCAACTGGCCATCGCGGTGCAGCCGGTGAAGTGTTCGTGAGCGAGAAAGGCCTCGAATTCCATGTGGCTAACGTCGACCAGCCACGGGCCGTAGTTGCGCAGTTCGGCGAATTCCGGTTGCACCATCAACGGCCGTCGTGACGGGTCAACTCTGACGAACTGCAATCGAGCGGGTTCCGGCAACAGGCCGATCTCAACGATCGCGAATATCGACTGAGCGTTCTTTTGCGCTTCGCTCCAGGCTTTCGCTGCGTCACTCTTTGTCATCAATTGGCCCCCGATTGCAGGGCGAGTTTTTCACGCATGGCTTTTTTCAGGCATTCGACGCAGATGCCGGTAGGTGCTTTGAGTTTCGGCGTCACGGCGAGGGATTCCGCCTGCATCATCTGGTTAGCGCGCGTTTGCATCAGGCGTCCGGCGTTATCAATGGCTGCGAGTCCCGGAATGAATGGGGCGAGGATCTGAATGCCGGTGCCGGCTCCCGGACCACCACCCGAATTCACCTTCACCTCAGCGCCGCTAATCGTGACACCACCCGCATCAACCTTCACAAAACTCCCACCAGCCTTGGCGGTGAGTTCCATGCCACCCTCAACCACCACCTTGTCACCAGCGTGATAGTGAATCTCCGTCCCAGCCTCAACAAACTGCCCAGTCCCAACCTTCACATGCTGCGTCACACCCACTGTCAGGTGATCATCCGCGCGCATTTCGCTGATGCGGTCCAGGTGGGTGATCCGGTGTTCTTCGACCTTGAACTCGCTCAATACGTTGGCTTCAACAGTGTCATGCCGTTCGTTGCCGACGCGGATTTTCTGGTCGTGTTCGATGTTTTCGTCCCAGTCGCGCTGGGCGTGGATGTAGATCTGTTCGGCGCCTTTCTTGTCTTCGATGCGGAATTCGTTGTAGCCCTTGCCGCCCGGGGAGCTGAGGGTTTTGAAGGTGCTGCGGGTTTTGTTGGCCGGCAGGTCGTAGGGGACGACGTTTTCCTTGTGGTACAGGCAGCCGGTGACGAGGGGCTGGTCGGGGTCGCCTTCGAGGAAGGTGACGAGGACTTCCATGCCGATGCGCGGGATGGCAATGCCGCCGTAAGCTGCGCCGGCCCAGCCGCTGGCGACGCGCATCCAGCAGGTGGTTTTATCGTCGGACTGGCCGTCGCGGTCCCAGTGGAATTGGACTTTGATGCGGCCGTATTGATCGCAGTGGATTTCTTCACCGGCAGGACCCGTGACGACGGCGGTCTGGCTGCCGAGGACTTTCGGTTTCGGGTGTTCGAGGGCAGGGCGGTAGTGCGCGTCCCACGGGGTGGCGAGGAAGCTGTTGCGGTAGCCCTGGTGGAAATCGCTCTTGTTATCGGTGATGTCGCTGGTGACGTTTTCGCCGAGCACTTGCGGCTGTTTGCCTTCGTGGAAGACTTCCAGCAGCAGCCACAGGTCGTTCCACTCGGCGCGCGGGTGTTCGGCGAGCGTGAGGAAATGGCCGCTGGTCAGCGTCGGTTCATCACCTTTGCCTTCGGCGAGTTTGTAGTCGCTGCGATGGCGTTCGAGGGCGCGGGTCGAGAGGAACTTGCCGCGCTCGCGGGTGGTGAAACGGCCGGGGTAATCGTAGTCTTCCAGGTCCGGGGCAAATTCGGATTTGACCGCGCCTTCGGGCAGCAGCTTGGGTTTTTCGAAATCGTAGTCGCGACGGCTGACGCGGGTGGTGCGGGTTTCCAGGCGCAGGTTGAAGCGCTTGATCACCGGTTTCTCGGCGGCCATGCCGGAGTCCTGCTGGTAGCTGACCGGCTTCAGTTTGCGGAATACGGTCTGGTCGTCGCCGAACACCAGTTTGTGGCCGCTGCTGCTGTGCTGGAAGTGGAAGTGAATGCCTTCTTCTTCGCACAGGCGCTGGATGAAATGCAGGTCGGACTCGTCGTATTGCACGCAATACTCACGCTCCGGGTACTCGGCGCCGAGCTGGAAGCTGTAGGCGTCAGAGAGAATGCCGCGATCTTCCAACACCTGGGCGATGATTTTCGGCACCGTCAGTTGCTGGAAGATCTGCTGATCATGGTTGTGCTGCAGATAGGCCAGTTGCGGCATCAGGCTGATGCTGTAGCGGGTCAGGGTCTTGCCGGAGTCGCCCTGCTCGATGCGATAGACCTGGCCGTGAATCTTGCCTTCTCCGGTGGCGCCGAACGTCAGGCACGCGCGCTTGTGCAGCAGCTCTTCGAGCTTCAGGTCGGGGCGGGCGCTGACCAGTTCGAGGTCGAAACGGAACGGTTCGTTGAGGGCTTCGCGACCGCTGAAGCTGAGGACTTGCAGGTCGGCGTTGGCGTCTTCGATCGAGAGGGTGATGTGGGTTGCATTGGCGTCCAGCATGCCTTGAATTCCGTCCGTTGAATAAGCAGGTGATGGATGTTGCAGGATTAGACGGCCTCATTCAAGGCGCAAATGGCGTAGGTGTGGCGCGTCAGTGCCATAGGGAAAACCCTTAGGAGGGCGGTTTGGGTCAGTGAAATCGGGCCTTTCATAGACTTTGATGGTGTTTGAGAGATTGCCATCGCGGGCAAGCCCGCTCCCACAGGTTTCTCGGGTGTACACAAAATCGGCGTTCACTAAGGTCTTGTGGGAGCGAGCCTGCTCGCGAAGGGCTTCTACAACCAATGCCAGAACCGGCTCCAGAACCCGCGATTGAGGTCTTCCTTGCAGCCGGCATATTGCTGCGCATACAGATCCGAACGGTTCTGCACCTTGCGTGCGGTCGGCGGTAGCCAGGCTTTGCTCGCGTAGGTCTTGTTGCGGAAGCCGCCCCAACCTTCGTGGTAATTCAGGTACTGGTTATAGGCGTCGTATTTGTACACGCCGTTGATCGAGGTGGTCTTGTCCATGTACCAGCCGACGAAGTCGATGGCGTCGTCGAAGTCTTCACGATCGGCCCAGTTGCGACCGGTGCTTTTCTGGTAGTCGGCCCAGACTTCGTCCTTGGCCTGCGCATAACCGGAAGCGGTTGAGACGCGGCCCCACGGGATCACCCAGAGCAGGTATTTGCGAGGCGTCTTGGCGTCGTAGCGGTAGCCGGATTCCTGATACATGATCGCGAACGGCACCTGGATCGGCACGCCCCAGCGTTTCTGCGTGACTTGCGCAGCGTCGTACCAATCGCTTTTCTCGCGGAAGATTGCGCAGATGTCTTCCGGGGAGCGGGGCGGCGAGGTGCCGCAACCGCTCAGCAGGGTGGCCAGGGTCAGGAGGGCGAGGGTGTGCCTGTGATTCAAGAGCTGTTTTCCGTCGTGCGCAAAAAGGCCGACAGTCTACGCGCTCAGCTCAATTGATGACGATAGGGCAGATCCGGACCGGTTTTGCTGCAGGTCAGTGCGGCAGCTTGTACGGCGAACCTGAGCATGCCGTCGATTTGCTCGCGACTGAGCTGCTGCACGCCTTCGACCGAGTCCAGCGAATGTTCGGTCAGCCAGGTGATCAGCGCCGCCTGGAAGGTGTCGCCGGCGCCTACCGTATCGGCGATCTGAATCTGATTGGCCGGTACCGACCACGAGCCATGGGCGCGACTGAATACCGTTGCGCCGTCGCCACCGCGCGTCAGGAAGACGATCTGGCAGCGATGTTCGAGCCAGCCTTCAATCACGTTTTGCGGATCCTGCTCGGGATAGAGCAGGCTCAGATCCTCGTCGCTGACTTTGATCAGATCGGCCAGGCGCACCAGCGTGGCGATGCGTTCGCGCCATAGATCGATGTTCGGCTCGGGATTGAGGCGCACGTTGGGGTCGAGGCTGATCAGGCGTTTGCCGCTTTCGCGCTGAACCAGCTTAAGCAAGGTGTCGCCAATCGGCTGTACCACCAGCGAAAACGAGCCAATGTGCAGGCCGCGCACCTCGTCGCCAAGTGTTGGCAGATGCGCCTCGCTCAGTTGCCGGTCGGCACAGCCTTCGCCACGGAAGCTGTAGTGCGGCGAGCCATTGGCGCCTACCGCGACCATCGCCAGGGTGGTCGGCGCGGCAATATCCACCAGATAATCCGGGCGCACGCCTTCGTCCTGCAGCACTTGCTGCAAGCGTCGGCCGAGGTAGTCGGTGGACAGCCCACCGAAGAGCGCCGAGTCCACGCCCAAGCGGCGCAGACCGACGGCGACGTTGAACGGCGAGCCGCCGGCAATCGCCTTGAAATTGACTTTCGAGGCCAGACCGCTGGCATCGTTTTCGCTGAAGAAATCAAACAGGGCTTCGCCACACACCAGGTACATAGTTGTTTGCTCGTTATAGGGTTGCGACATGCTGTTGATAGCGTTCATAGGCCTGCTGGAACGCCGCGACATTGGCGGCGATCGGCAGGGTTTCGCTGCCTGCGTCGAGTTTCACGCAGCGCTCGCACAGCTCGGCCAGGGAGACATCATCGCCGTGAGAGCGCGACGCGCACCACGCCGCTTGAATCGCCGCACCCAGTGCGGCGGCTTCGCTTTGTTCGGTGCAGATGACCGGGGCGTTCATGATATCGGCGACGATCTGTCGCCACACCGCGCTCTTCGAGCCGCCGCCGATCAGGCAGATGCGCCGGCTTTGTAAACCATTCTGGCGGAGCAAATCCAGCCCGTAGCGCAAACCGAAGGTGGTGCCTTCGACGGTCGCGCGGCACAGATTGGCCTGGGTCAGGTTGTCCATGGTCAGGCCATGCAGGCTGCCGGTGGCGTGGGGCAGCGCGGGGACGCGCTCACCGTTGAGAAACGGCAACATGCTCACGCCTTCGGCACCGATCGGCGATTGCGCGACCAGTTGGTTGAAGGTCGGCAGATCGAGCTTGAACAGTTCGCGAATCGCACCGGTGGCGTTGGTCAAATTCATTGTGCAGATCAGCGGCAGCCAGCCGCCGCTGGAGGAACAGAACGTGGCAACCGAGGCATCGGCGCTGACGTTTGGCTCCTCCGAATAGGCGTAGACCGTGCCGGACGAACCGAGGCTCATGGTGATCGCGCCGGGCTGGATATTGCCGGTGCCGATGGCGCCCATCATGTTGTCGCCACCGCCGCTGGAAACCACGGCGTTGGGGTTGATCCCGAGTTGCTCGGCGATTGACGGGAGAAGGGTGCCGACGGCGGCGTGCGCGTCGATCAACTCCGGCAGCGCGGTTTGCAAACGGCCGCTGGCGTCGATGTCGCGCAGGATCTGCAAATCCCACTGCCGCGTGCGCACGTTGAAATAGCCGGTGCCGGAGGCGTCGCCGTATTCGCTGCAGGCGCGGCCGGTGAGCCAGTAATTGAGGTAGTCGTGGGGCAACAGAATCCGGGCGATGCGTGAGAACACGTCGGGATGCTGCTCTTTGGTCCAGAGCAGTTTCGACACCGTGTAGCCCGGCGCAATGACCACGCCGAGGCGTTCCAGCGAACCTTGCTCGCCGCCCAGTTGCGCGAGCAAGCGCTCGTTTTCCGGCGTGGTTTCGGTGTCGCACCAGAGCTTGGCCGGGCGCAGCACTGCGCCTTGCTCATCGAGCAGCACCAGGCCGTGTTGCTGGCCGGAGACGCCAACGCCGAGGATCGCTTGGCCGTCGACGTTTGCCGCTTGCAAGGCCTGGCGGGTGGCGCTGACGAATGCATCGAGCCATTGCTGAACGTCTTGTTCGCGGCGGCCGTTGGCGCCGCTGATCATCGTGTGCGGCGCCGCGCCCAGACCGAGCACCTGACCGCTGTCGGCATCGAGGATGATCGCTTTGGTGCCTTGGGTGCCGCAGTCGATACCCAGGAAGAGCTTTGTTGTTGTCATGTATGGGCCTGTCAGATTGCGCTGAAGATCAAGAGCTACCCCCTCACCCCAGCCCTCTCCCCCAAGGGGGCGAGGGGGAAAGGGAGCAGATTTTCATGCCTTTCACACTCTGTATTCGACTCGGAATTTCAGGTCGATGAATAACGGAAGAACCACGCGGTCGGTTCCCTCTCCCTCCGGGAGAGGGCTAGGGTGAGGGGCTTTTCAGCCGAGCACCCGTTCCAGAGTCCCCGAAACCCCAACCTCGCGCAAACTCTGGCAGCACCACTCGAACGCTGCAACAAACTCCGCCGACTTCGGTATCGCTGTGCCGAAAATCTCTTCAACAGCCAGCAACCGCTCCGTGATCAACCCATCGTCCGCCACCAGCCCCTGGCAAAACGCCGCTCGCGGGTCCGGAATCGAATACGTATCGCCATTCTCATCCACGCCCTTCAAATACAGCCCCCACGCCGCCACGACCAGCGCTGCACGTTTGGTCTCGCGGCCATCGGCGATCAGCCGATTGATCGTCGGCACGGTGAACTTGGGAAACTTCGATGAGCCATCCGAACACACGCGCTCCAGCTGATCGGCAATCGCCTGATTGGAGAATCGCGCGACCAGCGTGTCCTTGTATTCGCTCAAATCAATGCCCGGCACCGGGGCCAGCTGCGGCGTGACATCCAGATCCATATAAGCGCGCATGTAACGCACGAACAGCGGATCGTTCATGGTCTCGTGGACGAAGCGATAACCCTTGAGAAAGCCCAGATAAGTGAGCGCCAGGTGACTGCCGTTGAGCAGTTTGATTTTCATCTCTTCGTACGGTGATACGTCATCGGTGAACTGCACGCCGACCTTTTCCCACGCCGGGCGGCCGTTGACGAATTTGTCTTCCAGCACCCACTGCACAAACGGTTCGCAGACCACCGGCCAGGCATCGTCGACGCCGTGTTTGTCGGCGAGTTGCAGGCGATGCGCGGTGCTGGTCATCGGCGTGATGCGGTCGACCATGGCGTTGGGGAAGCTGACGTTCTGGTCGATCCAGTCACGCAATTGCGGATCACGCAGCGAGGCGAACGCCAGCAGCGCCTTGCGCGCGACCGCGCCGTTGTGCGGCAGGTTATCGCAGGACATCACAGTGAATGCCGGAACGCCCGCAGCACGGCGTTTGGCCAATGCGGCGCAAAGGAAGCCGAACACGGTGCCCGGCGTTTCGGGATGGGCGAGGTCGTGTTGAATCTGCGGCAGATGCGCCATGAATTCGCCGCTGCTGTCGTCGATGCAGTAACCGCCCTCGGTGATGGTCAGCGAGACGATACGGATCTGCGGTTCGGCGAGTTTGTCGATCAGCGTCTGGGCGCCATCTTCGGCCAGCAGCATGTCGCGGATCGCGCCGATGACGCGCACTTCGGTGTCATCGCTGTCGCCCAGTTCAAACAAAGTGAACAGGTAATCCTGCTCGCGCAGATCATCGCGAGCGCGGCGATCTTCCGGGCGCAGGCCGACGCCGCAGATTGCCCAGTCCAGTGCTTCGCCAGTGTTCATCAAGGCATCGGTGTAATACGCCTGATGCGCACGATGGAAACCACCGACGCCGATGTGGGCGATGCCCTGGCGTGTGGCGCCGAGGTCGTAGCCCGGCAGCTGCACTTGGGCGGCGAGGCGATTGAGGTTTTGTTGGTTGAGTTTCATCGGATAGTCTCGAAATCAGGCCGCAGCGCGCAGTGGACGGGTCAGCGCCACACCTTCAGCGTCGAACAGGTGGCAGTGAGTCGGGTCCAGACGCAGGCTCAATTGCTCGCCGTAACGGCTGGCCAGATCGCCGCGCACGCGCATGGTCAGGGCTTCGCCAGCGCTGGTGGTGACGTGGCAGAAGGTGTCGCTGCCAAGGCGTTCGCTGACGTCGGCAGTCACCTGCAACGTGCAGTCGCCGGGTTGCGCCAGCTCCAAGTGTTCAGGGCGAATGCCCAACGTCACTGCGCCTCCGACACTGAGGTTGGCGGCGTTGAACGGCAGGGTGATGCGCGTGCCGGCGTCCAGCGAAACTTCGCAACTGACGCCGTCGATGCGGGCAATCTTGCCTTTGAGGAAACCCATTTTCGGCGTGCCGAGAAAGCCTGCGACAAACAGGTTGGCCGGGTTGTGATACAGGTCCAGCGGCGAGCCGACCTGCTCGATCCTGCCGCCATTGAGCACCACGACTTTGTCGGCCATGGTCATCGCTTCGACCTGATCGTGGGTCACATAAATCATCGTCGCTTGCAGGTCTTTATGCAGGCGCAGCAGTTCCAGACGCATCTGCACGCGCAACGCCGCGTCGAGGTTGGACAGCGGCTCATCGAAGAGGAAAATCTTCGGGTTGCGCACGATGGCGCGGCCGATCGCCACGCGCTGACGCTGACCGCCGGACAGCTGTTTGGGTTTGCGCTCGAGCATCGGCCCGAGTTCAAGAATACGTGCCGCTTCGCCGACCTTGCGCTCGACTTCGGCTTTCGGCACGCCGGCCAGATCGAGGGCGAACGACATGTTCTTTTTCACCGTCATGTGCGGGTACAGCGCGTAGGTCTGGAACACCATCGCCAGATCGCGCTTGGCCGGGCTGACTTCGGTGATATCGCGGCCATCGAGTTCGATGGTGCCGCCGCTGACCTCTTCCAGACCGGCGATCAAGCGCAGCAGGGTGGATTTGCCGCAGCCCGACGGGCCGACGAAGACCACGAATTCCTTGTCGTTCACTTCAAGGTCGATGCCCTTGATGATGGAAAAGCCTTCGAAGCCTTTTTGCAGATTCTTGATTTTCAGGTTGGCCATGAGATGGGCCTCCGCAATTTATTATTGGGTTAAACCAGATCGGCTTTTCTGTGGGAGCGAGCCTGCTCGCGAAGGGGCCGTTTCAGTCGACATCAGGGTTGAATGACACTCCGCTTTCGCGAGCAGGCTCGCTCCCACAGGGGATAGGGTTGGATTCGGGATGTTCATTTCACGGCACCGAAGGAGAGGCCGCGCACCAGTTGCTTCTGGCTGATCCAGCCAAAGATCAGAATCGGCGCACAGGCCAGGGTCGATACGGCCGACAACTTGGCCCAGAACAGCCCTTCGGGACTTGAATACGAGGCGATCAGCGCGGTCAGCGGTGCGGCATTCGAAGAGGTCAGGTTCAGCGACCAGAACGCCTCGTTCCAGCACAGGATCAGCGACAGCAGCACGGTCGAGGCGAGGCCGCCCTTGGCGATCGGCAGCAGCACGCGAACCATCTCCTGCCACAGCGTCGCGCCGTCGAGGCGGGCGGCTTCGAGGATGTCTTTGGGGATGTCCTTGAAGTAGGTGTAAACCATCCAGACCACGATCGGCAGGTTGATCAGCGTGTAGATCACGATCAGCGCGATGCGCGTGTCGAGCAGGCCGAAACTCTTGGCCAGCAGGTAGATCGGCATCAGCACGCCCACCGGCGGCAGCATCTTGGTCGAGAGCATCCACAGCAGCGTGCCTTTGGTGCGCTGGGTTTCATAGAACGCCATCGAGTACGCCGCCGGTACCGCGATCAACAGACACAGGGCGGTGGCGCTGAAGGAGATCACCACCGAGTTCCAGGCGAAGCTGAAGTAGTCGCTGCGCTCGTTGATATGCAGATAGTTCTCCAGCGTTGGCGTGAAGATGAACTGCGGCGGCGTGGCGAAAGCGTCGATTTCGCTCTTGAAACTGGTCATCACCATCCAGAAGATCGGGAAGAAAATCACGATCGCGATGGCCCAGGCCAGCGTGCCGAGCAGCAGGCTTTGCAGGCGACGGGATTGTTGGAGGGTCATGGCAGGCCTCACGCTTTGTCAGTCAGGTTTTTGCCGATCATTCGCACCAGAATGATCGCGGCGATGTTGGCGATGACCACGGCAATCAGACCGCCCGCCGAAGCCATGCCGACGTCGAACTGCACCAGCGCCTGGTTGTAGATCAGGTAGGCGAGGTTGGTCGAGGCGTAGCCGGGGCCACCGTTGGTGGTGGTGAAGATTTCGGCGAACACCGAGAGCAGGAAGATTGTTTCGATCATCACCACCACAGCAATCGGCCGCGCCAGGTGCGGCAGGGTCAGGTGCCAGAAAATCGCGATCGGGCCGGCACCGTCCAGGCGTGCAGCTTCTTTCTGTTCCTGATCCAGTGACTGCATGGCGGTCATCAGAATCAGGATCGCGAAGGGCAGCCATTGCCACGAAACAATGATGATGATCGACAGCAGCGGGTAGTGCGCCAGCCAGTCCACCGGTTGCGCACCGAACAGCTTCCAGATGTAGGCGAGGATCCCCGAGACCGGGTGGAAAATCAGGTTTTTCCAGATCAACGCGCCGACGGTGGGCATGATGAAAAACGGCGAGATCAGCATGACCCGCACCAGGCCGCGCCCAAGGAATTCGCTGGCCTCCAGCAACGCGCTGATCAACACACCGAAGACCACGCTGATCAGCAACACGCTGCCAACCAGCAGCAATGTATTGGTCGCGCCGGGCATGAAACCCGAATCAGTGAGGAAATAGGTGAAGTTCTCCAGCCCGACGAATTCGTTTTCGCCGGGATAGAGCAAGTTGTAGCGGATCATCGAAAAGTACAGGGTCATGCCCAGCGGCACGATCATCCACAGCAGCAACAGCGCCACCGAAGGACTGACCAGAAACCAGCCGGGATTGCGCACGCGCAGCTTGCGCTGCGGTGGCGACAGGTCGATGTGGGCTTTGGCAGTTGAAGTATTCATGGCATTCACAACCGAGTCATACAGACCTATGGAGATCCCCATGTGGGAGCGAGCCTGCTCGCGAAAGCGCTGGGTCAGTGTCATGTGTGTTGGCTGACACGACGCCTTCGCGAGCAGGCTCGCTCCCACAAGAGGCAGGAGCAAGGCATTCAGCGGTTACTTGGGATAACCGGCGCGCTTCATCTCGCGTTCCGTGGTCTGCTGCGCCGCCGCCAGCGCCTGATCCACCGTGGTCTGGCCGATCAGCGCTGCCGAGAACAGCTTGCCGACCTGGGTGCCGACTGCCTGGAATTCAGGAATGGTCACCAGTTGAATGCCGATGTACGGCACCGGTTTCAGCGTCGGTTTGCTCGGGTCAGCGGCTTTCAGCGATTCCAGCGTCACTTTGGCAAACGGCGCGGCGCTCATGTAAGCATCGCTGTAGGTCGAAGCGCGGGTGCCCGGCGGCACGTTAGCGATGCCATCGGTCTTGGCAACCAGTTCGCCGTACTCTTTGGACGTGGCCCAGGCGCTGAAGGTTTTTGCTGCGTCCTTGGCCTTGGAGCTGGTCGGAATCGCCAGCGCCCACGAATACAGCCACGCCGAGCCTTTATCCGTGACTTGATGCGGAGCGAAAGTGAAACCGACGTGATCGGCGACCTTGCTCTGGGTCTTGTCGGTGACAAACGAGCCGGCGACGCTGGCATCGACCCAGATCGCGCATTTGCCGCTGTTGAACAGGGCGAGGTTTTCATTGAAACCGTTGCTGGATGCGCCCGGCGGGCCGGATTTCTTCATGGTGTTGACGTAGAAATTCAGCGCGTTTTTCCACTCCGGGCCGCTGAATTCCGGTTTCCATTGCTCATCGAACCAGCGCGCGCCATAAGCATTGGCGACCGTGGTGACCAGCGCCATGTTCTCGCCCCAACCAGCCTTGCCGCGCAAGCAGATACCGTACTGCTCTTTGTCTTTGTGGGTGAGCTTTTCGGCAAACCCGGCGATCTCTTCCCAGGTCGGCCGCTCCGGCATGGTCAGCCCGGCTTCCTTGAACAGGTCGGTGCGGTAATAGGTGATCGAACTCTCCGCGTAAAACGGCAGCGCATACAGCGAACCCTTCACCGACAGGCCTTCGCGCACCGACGGAAAGACATCGTCGAGGGCGTAACTGGCCGGCAGGTCCCTCATCGGCTCCAGCCAACCCTTGCCGCCCCAGAGTGCGGCTTCGTACATGCCGATGGTCAACACGTCGAACTGGCCGCCCTGAGTGGCGATGTCGGTGGTCAGGCGCTGACGCAGGACGTTTTCTTCCAGCACCACCCAATTGAGCTTGATGTCCGGATGCTCGCTCTCGAAGGTTTTCGAGAGTTTCTGCATGCGGATCATGTCGCTGTTGTTGACGGTGGCGATGGTCAGGGTCTGGGCGCCAAGGCTGACGCTGCTGAGGGTCATGCAGGTGAGAGCGAGCAGAGCTTTTGCAGTGGGTTGCATCGTGCACTCCTTTTCTGACACCCGACGGGGCAGAAGGACAGTTATTGTTTTTGTGTCTTCCGAATGCAGGAAGAATCTGCGCTGATTACAGCCTTCCACGGCGGAGCTGACAAATCATCCCTAGCACTTTTGTTGATACTTTTTTGCACTGGGGTTTGGGCGGGGGAACGCAGGGAAGGGGTTTTGCGCGAGGGACCGTTAGCGAATGCGTACAGATTTCGCCAGCCGGGGCACGGTTTTTTGTGGGAGCGAGCCTGCTCGCGAAGATGGTGTGTCAGCCACAGGATTTTTCACTGACAGACCGCTTTCGCGAGCAGGCTCGCTCCCACAGGTGGCGTGTCGTCAGAGATGGTTCTGTTCAGTCAGCCGCTGCACCGCCAGCCGTCGATAGTGCGACGGCGTCATGCCCTTGAGTTGCTGGAAGCGTCGATTGAAGTTGGAAATATTGTTGAAGCCCGACTCGAAGCACACCTCGGTCACCGGTTTGTCACCATCGGCCAGCAGCTCACAGGATTTGCTGATGCGCAGGCGATTGACGAATTCGATGAAGTTGCGCCCGGTGGCCTGTTTGAATACCCGGCTGAAATAGGTCGGTGTCATGCCCAGGTGCTCGGCCACTTCTTCCAGTGAGATGTCCCGCGCGTAGTGGCTGAAGATGTAGTCGACCGCGCGGTTGGTGCGGTCGATGTTGTGTTCGTCGGCCAGTTGCGGCGTGGTGGCGCCGGACAACAACTGGAAGTCATCACTGGCCGCGAGCAATTCCATCAGGATGAAAAAATGCCCGAGGCGAGTGATGCCGGTGCTGTCGGCGATCCGCTGCATCAGTGTCATGGCCTGACGGATCGTGCGCTTGCAACGAAATTCGATGCCGTACTGCGCACGCTCAAGCAGTGGCGCCAGGGATTTCAGCTCAGCGAACACCTGGTGCCCGCTCTCGAACAATTCGTCGGTGAAGTTGACCAGCATGTCGCGCTTCTCCACCACTTCATCCTCGGCGACCTGGCTGATCCAGTTGTGCGGCAGGTTGGGACCGGTCAAAAACAAAGTCTCTGGATAGAAGTTGCCGATGTAATCGCCGATGAACACCTTGCCGGAGCTGGCCACGATCAGGTGCAGCTCGTACTCCTTGTGGAAATGCCAGCGCACCAGCGGGCAGGGGAAGCCGTGCTGGCGGTAGATGATGGACAAACCGTTATGGTCGTCCATCAACTCGTAGGAAGGGTCGGTCACGCGAGCGGTTCGGGTCATGACGGGGCACTTTTTTATTATCGCTGCGCGATCATGCCTCGTTTTTTGCCATTTGTGCCACTTACGACCGGCCGTCCGTGGTGACCGCTCAGCTGAGCTTGTCGCGTGCCTTTTGCAGGTTGGCCATTTGGCAGAAACGCACGATGTTGGAATTTTTGATGAAGTCGAAATTGATAATGTTGCACTTGCGCGCCCAATCGGATTTTTCCGGGTCGAACCACTCGTCCAGACTGTCGAGGATCCGCTGTGGGCCGCCGAGTGTGTAACTGGTTGCCGACAGCGACCATGGGCGAAGCGTACTGACAGGTGTGCTCAGTACGTTGTCTATGTAGCCATAAAGATCCGAGGTGCTGACCTGTGATTTGCCGATCCACTTGTGATTGATTGGTCTGTAGAAACGAAAGTCTTCGCTTTCCCAGGTCATCGGCGCGGCCACCATAATGCGTTGCAATGGATTGATGGCTTTGAGTTGGCCAATTGTCAGATGCAGATTGTCGGTGGGAATGATCCGTTCCCCAAGGTGCTCCAGCAAAGCTGTTTTGAATTCCTCATGGTTGAATGGATCTGTAGCGCTGGAAAGTTCATGAAAGTCCAGAATGATAAACTCATTCGGGCTTCTTTCATAAAACCCCTTAAGGTCCCTGATCAGGTCTTCAAGCGTTCGCGAAGAGTTGAATCCATTGTGGTGGAAACGGAATCTCGCCAGTTGTTTCGCCTTGCTGTTGTAAACAAGGCGTACATCAAGTGCGCGAGCGCCGCGATTCAACTGCGAATAAAAGGAAACGTCCTGGCAGGCAAGCCAGTTTTTCCCGGGAATAAGGGCGTAAGACGCTTCCCAGTCACAACCGGCGTTATGCGCGCCGGGCAGGGTCATTTCAAATAACGAAAGATTATCGATTTGTGGTGAATAAGCCATCCATTGATGGGTTGGTATATCGTCGAAGTTTTCCATGTTGCACATCCTGCGAAGTGGTTAGTAGTTGCGCGCAGGATGTTTATAAGCATGTTCGTGTTATTGCGAAAGTTGGCTTTTAATGCAAGTCATGTAATTGATGTAATCAGCGCTCTGTTGGGCTCAATTGGTTTTTGGCTTCGATCCATTGAGCCATGTATTGAGTGCTTTTGAGTGTGTGATGTCGCAACATAGCGCCGGTGAAGTTGTCGTTTCTAAGTTGTGCCAAGTGTTGTCGGCAATCATCTATCCGGTTGATCAGACGCGGGCCATGTACGCTGCGCTGATAACGCTGCTGCAAAAGTGCCGAACCCTGAATCTGCGCCTGCTGCCAGCGCGCCGGATTTTCGTACAGTTGCACCGCCTGTTCGGCAAAGGTGTTTGCGTCGAGGGCGACGGCTCCCGGCCACGGAGCTTCGCCGTGCATGGCTTCGGCGCCGATCGGTGTGGTCACACTCGGCGTGCCACAGAGCATGGCATCGAGCAGTTTGCCCTTGATTCCCGCGCCGAAGCGCAATGGCGCAAGGCAGACTCGCGCTGCCGACATCACTTCAAGTGCATCTTCGGCCCAGTCCATGATGTGAAAGCCTTGGGCCGGGTTATGCAGTGCGGTGGCTTTGGGCGGCGTATAGGCGCCATAGATATGCAGTTGCGCGCGAGGCAAGCGCGCGCGGATCAGCGGCCAGAGGGTGGTCTTCATCCAGAGCACGGCATCCCAGTTCGGCGCGTGACGGAAGTTGCCAATGCTGAGGAAATGCTCCCGCTCTTCGAAACCTGGCGGGGCGGTGTCCGGAAGATCAATCATCAACGGACACCAATGCAGGATTTGCCGAGGCAGGCCAAATTCCTCCACCAGCAGGTCGATCTCGACTTCGGAAATCATCAGGTTCAAGTCGCACCGATACAGCGCAGCGATTTCCCGTTTGGCCAGATCGGTGCCGGCCATCAGCTGGAATTCTTCGTGCAATGCCGGTGCAAACAGCCCGGTGAAATCAGTCTGCTCGTCGTTGCTTTTCAGCCGGTCTTTCAGGCGCTGATGACGCGCATGCCGCAGGCTTTGCAGGTCGGAAGTTTCCAGGAGGCGCAGGGCGTCCGGACAGTGTTTCTCCACCCGCCAGCCAAACTGTTCTTCCATCATGAACTGATCGAACAGCACGATATCCGGCGCCAACTCGCTGATGAACGTGTCGAAACTGCTGTTGTTGAGCTCGATCGATACTTCGCGAATGCCCAGCGCCGTCAGATCAGCCTTGTGTTCACCCGGGCCGGCCGGGCTGCTGAAAGTGATGTCCCATCCCTGATCGAGAAATGTCTCGAGGATCTGCATGACATGCCCGCTGGCCGCCGATGAGCGCGGTTCTGGCCAGACGTAGCCGATGACCAGAACTTTGGTGGTACGCGAATGGCTCACGACTGATCCTCTGACCCATGGAAGAAAAAAGGGCGCAATTAAACCACAGCGAAGTGATTGAAATGCACCCTGTCCACCGACCAGCCGTTTCAGCGTTTAAATGACCGGTTTGGCGAGGTTGAGCAGCAGCGGCCCTTGTAGAAACTTGCCTGCAGCGGTGTTGCGCACGGCATCGTCGATGGTCTTCACATTGAAGCTCAATATGGCCGGACGCGTTTGTGCTTGATCGAGCAGCGATACCGCAAGCATGTATGACTCAGCGTTGGCCAGCGCCGGATGGTCCTGGACCAGTTTCGGCAGACTGGTTTTTACCTGGTTGAACTCGACGAATCCCGGTCGGTGCGCCAGAGCGTGATGTGGATTGATCAGGTTGTCCGGATGCGCCTTGCGCGCGTCCCGAGCCAGCTCCAGCAGTCCGACCGCATCGAACTCCGCCTGATGCAACTCCGGGTAGACCTTGCCGTAGTACAGGTCGAGGGTGTCCGGGCCACCGTGGGACATTTCGTGAATCAGCACGTCGGCGACGCTGCCGTCGTCGTAACGCGACAACTTGTAAAACTCATCGAGATTGTCCGGGTAGATCGACAGAAACCGGCCTGCGGACTCATCGATTTTTTCGCCGGTGCGCAGCGCTGTCTGCCAGCGCTTATAGGCCGGTGGCGAAAGCGAGGCGATCACGCCGGGTTGATGCGGGCGGAACGTCACATTGCTGAAGCTGATCGACTCGAGATCCTTGCGCATCGCGCTGAGATGTTTCGACACGTGCTGTGCCACTTCATCGGAATCGTTACCGAACACATGCTTGAGCACCGCGCGAATGTCGTCGTTGGAAGACAGTTGCGACAGCGCGTTGATGGAGTTGTCCAGCTTGGTCCGGGCGCGGGGAATGGCTTTTTTCAGATAACCGCGGGTGTAACTGAATGGCTTGAAGCGGCCGAACAGGCGCTTCAACGGGGCGAAGTTACCCAGGTCGAGCAGTTTCAGGCGCGGGCCCCAGGCACCGCCGGTGCGGATGCTCAGCGCGTGCCAGTCCTGGTTGCGTTCCAGCACTGCGATGTCGATCGCCTCGCCAAGCGCGTCGGCGCCTCGCCAGGTCGCCTGACGCACATCGCCGGTGTGGGAGAGCCTGAGCCAGTCCCGACTCTCGACACCATGGATCAACCTTTTCAATTGCACGCTGGCGGTGTGCGCGGCGTCGAGCGCGGTTTCGCCGGCAAAGACCACGCCGCGTTTGACCAGACGAAAACCTTTGCGGGCGAGGGCGGGCAAACCGTCGAGCGGGTTGATCAGCGACACGGCCGCTCGGGCCACGGCTTTGGCGACTTTCAGCAATTTGAGCGTGGTCGACCCGGTCTTGGCGATGATGCTCGCTGCCGACGCGCCAAGACCGACCAGCAGGCCGATGACCGACAGGCCATCCAGAATGCAGCCACCAATGCCTTCGGCGACACGGTCGGTGCGTCCGGAACGAATGTCTTCAATGCACTGTTTGAACGGCACGATGACGTTGATTGCCAGATTCTCGACGATCTCCCTGGTGTCGCGCCATTCTTCCAGGCCGTTGCGCACATCCAGTGCGGCATACAACTCTTCGCGGCGGGCGACAGGATGGTTGTCCAGTACGCATTGGGCGATCTCATCCAGTTGCGCAGAAAAGAACAGCGGAACCGCGCGCACATCAGTCTCTTGCAGTTGCAACTGCCAGAGCTTCTCCACCACTACTTTGGAAGTCATGCCCTGGCGTGGTTCGCTGCCTTCGCGGTAGGCGGCGTAATCGAGGGGCCACTCGCTGGCTTTGTTCTTGTCCTGAAAATCGTACTTGCTGCCAGTGTATGAAAGGGTCGGCCGTTGATGAATGAGACCGGTGTCTTGCAGCTTGAGCGCCAGATCCGGACGCTCGTAGCAGACGCCGCGCAGCGTGAACAGTTCGTAAGCGCGCAGCCGATCACCGTCGTCGCAGCAAAGAATTATCCCGTAACGCCCATTGGCCTCATCTCGCTGGATTTGCGTTTCTTGCTGCGGATTCAGTGGGTTGACCTCCTTCCTGACGGTGTAGAAGGTCATTTTGCCGCTGGTCAAGGCCTGACGATCATGCTCTGGCATCTGTGTGATCGCCATTTTGATCAGGGACGATAGACCCTCGCGCACGTTCCGGTAGTAACGATCAAACGCCTGATCAAACAGTTGCGACGGCGATTGCAGTTCGGCCAGGCGGGTGAAGGCATCGGCCGGGGGGTGGAAGTTGTCGCGGGTCTTGAATTTGTCCGAAAGTTGTCCGTCTTCAACCAGATCGCCGGAAAGATACAGATCGAGAATCGACAGGCGTAGGCGCAACAGGCCGTTGATCGCGTATTGGTTGTTGTCAGTGGCGCTGGCGAGGAAATTCCAGAACTCGGTAAGAATCCCCGCCGGATGCGCAGCCTTCAACCCTTCGAGCCAGCTACGTTCGCCGAAGCTGTCCAGGTACTTTATTTCGAAGGCCGGCTGTTCGAGATAGGCGCCGGCGGGCATCACTTGCTCCAGCGCACGCAAAGCGATTTTGCGCCGGTCCGGTGGCGCGGTGGACAAGCCTGTTTCAGACTGGGCCAGAGCCTCCATGTAACGCGAGAAATACGCGCTGGCCTTGATCACCGTGGTCTTGTCGTAGTCTTTGTCGCTGCGGTAAGGGATGACTCCGTTGAGTACCGCCCAGTCCACCACCGCCGGGATCGCCGCCGCTTCGTACAACTTGTCGAGCTCACCGGAAACCGGGGTCAGCTCGGAAAACGCCTTGAGTTGTGCAAACGTCATTGCACGCGAGCTGCCAGGTGCGGCGTGCTCGACCACGGCAGCGCTCTGGCGCGCAGTTACCCAGCCTGGCTTGTCCAGCGTGAGCCCGGGCGGGATCTGGTCGATCAGCAACTCCGGTGCTGCACCCGCGATCAATAGATGCGCTGCCAGTGGCGCGTTGTGCGCTTCGCTCAGGCCCAGATCAACCAGATGCTGTTCGAACAGGACGCGTACTTCGGCAGCGCTGAGTGTGGAATTCGCCGGTTGATAGAAGTCATAGCCGGCGACAAGAGGCTGATCGGAGCGCAATTGCATGTCGATGATCAGCGCAGCGATGACTAACTCATTGACCTGGCGTTCGCGCACGTCCGCGTTATTGGCTTCCAGATGCCAGCCAAGGCGTGCATGCAGGGTTTCTCCCAGGGCGCGAGCGGTTTTTCGCCTCAGGAAGTTGTGCAGGAACTTGTCCGCGTTGTCGCGTATGTCCTGTGCCGGAATCAGGTTGAAGTTGGCGAACGCCAGTACCTGCAACAGGCTTGTCGCACCTTGGGTCAGCTCATGCACTGTCTGGGTTATGACTTTGCGGTTCGCTATCGATAAATGAAACGGTGACGACTCATCGGCGTGGAGCAATTCGTGGTAGTCGCCCAAGGCGGGTGGCTCGGGCAGTTCGAAGGTCAGCCATTCAATCAGTGCCCGGGTTTCGGCAATGTTCGTCGGCAAGTCATAACCGTTGAACTTCAACCATTGCACTATGCCAATCACTTGGCCGGAATAAACGACGCCGCCGATGTTCTTCGCCAAATCGGCGAGCATATCGAGTTCTTCGGAAAACACCGAAACTTCAGCATTGTCCAGTGCAATGCTGAAACGATGGGATTCGAACTCTGAGTCATAAACAACGAGAACTCCGGCGTTGGTATCCACTGCTAGGTTAATATCAGCTGAAAAAGAATGGTTGCGTAACAGCTGCGCAAACTCCGGGGTTGCAATTAAATTTTTCAAGGCATTGCGTGCTGGTTCACAGCGTTCGTCAAAACTGCTGCCGATGACCCGGGGTATGAAGCGATCTTGCACATTGAATACAGTGGCGACCGGCAGCGAGGCGCTTGCCGAGTAACTGTCGGCCGAGACTTCAAACTCAGTTGCCTTAAGGGCTTCAACAAGTAACTGAACAATAAGCGCGCGTTCCTGTTTGTCGGAAGCGGAGCAATCGACGGCGGCAGGCACGTCGGAAGAAATGAACTGCATGGGCTCTATCCTGAATGAGTATCGAAAGTTCCCTGGCTGTACTTCGTTATTTATTAACGCCGCCAAAGATGATTCAGGATAGAGCTGGCAGGTTAAGCAATGGCAGTGTTAGTTAGTTGCTGATTGTTTTCGGATGTGACAAGTTGCATCTGCGACGGGCATTTATCAGATTTAGTTCAGAATACTTTTAACTTTGTCGCGCAATTGATCGATGGAGAAGGGCTTGCCGATGACATGCATGCCATCGGGTACTTCGAGACTCTCGGCATAGCCGCTGGCGAACAGGATGGGCAGAGCAGGGCGCAGCTGACGGGCCTTTTGAGAGAGTTCGCGGCCATTCATGCCAGGCAGGCCGTAGTCGGTCATCATCAAATCGATGGCTTTGCCAGGATCCGCAAGGATTTCGAGTGCCGCGTTGCCGTCATCAGCCTCCAATACCGTGTATTCCAGCTCCTCCAGTACATCGACGATAAGCATGCGCACGATGGAGTCGTCTTCAACGACCAGGATAGTGGATGGAGTGGCAGACATGGCAGGACTCTCAAAAATTGAAATCGGGGGATACCGGGCAAGCGAATTTGCCGGACTCTTGCATGAGTAAGTGGCGCATAGCCACAAGTTCCCGAGCTGATACAAAAAAGAACAGGTCAGTGCGGTGAGGCAAGGATAACCGTTGGCGTCGTCCAATGCGCAGGTGTGCGTAGGAAAATGCCATCATTTGTGTGAGAAAAATGGATCCATGGCGGGGTTTTGGGGCAAACTCTCGGGTTTTCAACAGTTCGACAAGGCTGCCCCATGTCCTCTCCGTCCTCGGTTGATGAACAACGGTTCCGCAAACTTCTGAGTCGCAACGTCAGCCTGCCGCTGGGCGTTGGCGTGCTCAGCGCCGTGTTCTTCGTCTCGCTGATCACTTATTTGCTGTCGGTCATCCAATGGGTCGAGCACACCGACCGGGTGATCAATAACGCCAATGAAGCGGTGAAGCTCACCGTTGATCTGGAAACCGGCATGCGCGGCTATCTGCTCAGCGGTGACGAGCACTTTCTCGACCCGTACGAAGTTGCCAAGCCGCGTATCGAGGTCGCTCTCAATACGTTGCTGGAGCTGACCGCCGATAATCCGGTGCAGACCGATCGCCTGCGCCGTTTGCAAGCCTTGCAGGTGGAGTGGGCCAATTACGCGCAGTCTATGATCGATCTGCAGCGCAGCAGTGGCGACTATCGCGGTGCGGTCAAGGCCGGGCGGGGCAAGCGCCTGACCGATGAAATCCGCAAGCAATTCGAGGACGTCATCGAGACCGAGCAGGTGCTGCGCGCCACGCGCAATGAGGATGTGCGCCGCACGACGATCTGGAGCATCACCCTTTACCTGATCTTCATCGTTGGCATCAGCGGTTTGCTGGCCTACATCGGCCGCCGTGATCTGCTAAACCTGTCGACCAACTACAGCGCCAACCTCGCCGCCCAACTGGCCAGCGCCGAACGCCTGGAGAAACAGGCGTGGCTGCGCAACGGCCAGACGCAACTGGCCGAGCAGGTGTTGGGTCAACTGACGCTGAACCTGCTGGGGCGCAACATTCTGCAATTCTGCGCGCAATACCTTGGCACTGCCGTCGCCGCGCTTTATGTGCGTGAAGAACATGGCGGCCTCAAGCGCGTGGCGACTTATGGTTTCTCCCGCGAGCAGGAAGAGCTCAATCAAACGATCTACAGCGGCGAAGGCATCGTCGGCCAAGTGGCAGAACAGGCACGCCTGATCCGTCTCGACGCGGTCCCGGGCGACTATTTCAAAGTCAGCTCCGGGCTCGGTGCAGGTCTGCCGCACAGTGTGCTGGTGGTGCCGACCAGCGATGACGATCGGGTCAATGGCGTGATCGAGCTGGGTTTCCTGCGTCCGCTGTCCGAGCGCGACATCGAACTGCTGGAATTGATTGCCGGCAACATCGGCACCTCGATCGAAGCGGCGCGTTACCGTCAGCGCTTGCAGGAAGTGCTCGCCGAAACCCAGCAGCTCAATGAAGAGCTGCAAGTGCAGCAGGAAGAGCTGAAGACCGCCAACGAAGAGCTGGAAGAACAGTCGCGGATTCTCAAGGAATCCCAGGCGCATCTGGAAACCCAGCAGGTTGAGCTGGAGCAGACCAACGAGCAGCTCGCCGAGCAGCGCGATGCGATGGACAAGAAAAACACCGAGCTGAATCAGGCGCAGATCCAGCTTGAAGAGCGTGCCGAAGAGCTGCAACGCTCGAGCAAGTACAAGTCCGAATTCCTCGCCAACATGTCCCACGAACTGCGCACGCCGCTCAACAGTTCGCTGATTCTGGCCAAACTGCTGGCGGAAAACCCGCAGCAGAATCTGTCGGCGGAACAGGTCAAGTTCGCCGAATCGATCTATTCGGCCGGCAACGATCTGCTCAACCTGATCAACGACATTCTCGACATTTCCAAGGTCGAGGCCGGCAAACTTGAAGTGATTGCCGAAAACACCCGCGTCGATCGTCTGGTCGACGGCTTGCGCTCGATGTTCGAACCGTTGGCTGCCGACAAGCACCTTGCGTTCACCGTCGAGGTCCAGCCGGACGCACCGGGCTTGCTGTTCACTGATCGTCAGCGTCTGGAGCAGGTGATCAAGAACCTGCTGTCCAACGCGATCAAGTTCACCGAGCACGGCGCCGTCAGCCTGAGCATCACCGCGCAGCCGAATGATCACATCGCCTTCAGCGTCAAGGATTCCGGGATTGGTATCGCTGCGGATCAGCAGGAAAGTATCTTCGAAGCGTTCCGTCAGGCGGATGGCACCACCAACCGCAAGTACGGCGGTACCGGCCTCGGCCTGTCGATCTCGCGGGATCTGGCAACGTTGCTGGGCGGCTCGATCAGCGTCGACAGCGTACCGGGGCAGGGCAGCACGTTCACCCTGGTGTTGCCGCGTCAGTATCACGAATTCGGCGAAACGCCGGCCGCGCCGCTGACTTTTCATACCGCGCCTGCGGTGGCTACACCAGTGGCCGTTGCGGCACCGCTGGCGTTAGCGATTCCGGCTGTCATCCCGCGCTTCGCCGACGATCGCGACAAGGCGCCGTTCGCCACGCGCTGCATTCTGGTGGTGGAGGACGAGCCGAACTTCGCCCGTATCCTCTATGACCTGGCCCATGAGTTGGGTTACATGTGTCTGGTCGCCCACGGCGCCGACGAGGGTTACGACCTGGCCCGCGAATTCGTGCCGGATGCGATCCTGCTCGACATGCGCTTGCCGGATCACTCCGGCCTGACCGTGCTGCAACGTCTGAAAGAACGCGCCGAAACCCGGCACATTCCGGTGCACGTGATTTCCGTGGAAGACCGCGTCGAAGCCGCTATGCACATGGGCGCCATCGGCTACGCAGTGAAGCCGACCACCCGCGAAGAGCTCAAGGATGTGTTCGCCCGTCTCGAAGCCAAGCTGACGCAGAAGGTCAAACGCGTGCTGCTGGTCGAAGACGACGATCTGCAACGTGAAAGCATCGCGCGGCTGATTGGCGACGAAGACATTGAAATCACGGCGGTCGGCCTGGCCCAGGACGCTCTGGAATTGCTGCGCACGACCATCTACGACTGCATGGTCATCGACCTCAAGCTGCCGGACATGCTCGGCAACGATTTGCTCAAGCGCATGTCCACCGAGGACATCTGCTCGTTCCCGCCGGTCATTGTCTACACCGGCCGCAACCTGACCCGCGATGAAGAGGCCGAGCTGCGCAAGTATTCACGCTCGATCATCATCAAGGGCGCGCGCTCCCCGGAGCGGTTGCTCGACGAGGTCACACTCTTTCTGCACAAAGTCGAATCGCAGCTGTCCCATGAACGGCAGAAGATGCTCAAGACCGCGCGCAGCCGCGACAAGGTCTTTGAAGGTCGCAAAGTGCTGCTGGTGGACGACGATGTGCGCAACATCTTCGCCCTGACCAGTGCACTGGAACACAAAGGCGCAGTCGTGGTGATCGGCCGTAATGGCCGCGAAGCGATTGAGAAACTTCATGAAGTCGAGGACATCGATCTGGTGCTGATGGACGTGATGATGCCGGAAATGGATGGCTTCGAAGCCACCATGGAAATCCGCAAGGATCCGCGCTGGCGCAAGTTGCCAATCATCGCGGTAACGGCCAAGGCCATGAAGGACGATCAGGAGCGCTGCCTGCAAGCGGGCGCCAACGATTACCTGGCCAAGCCCATCGACCTTGATCGTCTGTTCTCGCTGATACGTGTGTGGTTACCGAAAATGGAACGCATCTAGTGGAACGCAGCAGTTCAGCCGAGCGCAACAGCGAAATCGAATTACGCTTGTTGATCGAGGCGATTTACCTGAAGTACAGCTATGACTTTCGCGACTACTCCGGCGCTTCGATCAAGCGCCGGGTGCAGCACGCGCTGAGTCAGTTCGAGTGCGCGACCATCTCGGCCCTGCAAGAAAAAGTCCTGCACGACCCGACGGCGTTCATGCAGCTGCTGCAACTGCTGACGATCCCGGTCAGCGAGATGTTCCGTGATCCTTCGCACTTCCTGGCGATCCGCAACGAAGTGGTGCCGCTGCTGCGCACCTATCCGTCGCTGAAAATCTGGATTGCCGGCTGCAGCACGGGCGAGGAGGTCTATTCGATGGCGATTCTGCTGCGCGAAGAAGGCCTGCTCGACCGCACGATCATCTACGCCACCGACATCAACCCGCGCTCGCTGGAGAAGGCCAAGCAAGGGATTTTCTCCATGGAAAACGTCCGCGCCTACACTGCCAACTATCAGCAGGCCGGCGGTCAGCGTTCGTTTGCCGATTACTACACCGCAGCCTACGGCTACGCGATTTTCGACAAGAGCCTGTGCGAGAACGTGACGTTCGCCGACCACAGCCTGGCCACCGACAGCGTGTTTTCCGAAACCCAGTTGATTTCCTGCCGCAATGTGCTGATCTACTTCAACAAGAAGCTGCAGGACCGGGCGTTCGGGCTGTTCCATGAATCGTTGTCGCATCGCGGCTTTCTGGTGTTGGGCAGCAAGGAAACCCTGGATTTTTCCAACTATTCGAACCAGTTCGAGGCGTTGGTCAAACAAGAACGGATCTACCGCAAATCATGAACGACACCCCGAGCCTGCCTCGTATCGAGGCTGTCGTGATCGGCGCCTCTGCGGGCGGTGTCGAGGCGTTGTTGACCCTGCTCGGGCCGTTGCGCAAAGGCTATGTGCTGCCGATCATCATCGTTCTGCATCTGCCGGAAGAACGCCGCAGTCATCTGGCCGAAGTGTTCTCCCGCCGTGTTGCGATGCCGGTCAAGGAAGCTGAAGACAAGCAGGACATTGAAGCCGGCACGGTGTATTTCGCCACGCCCGGTTATCACTTGTCGGTCGAAGCGGATCGCAGCTTGTCACTGAGCCTGGAGGACCGCGTACATCATTCGCGGCCTTCAATCGATTACCTGTTTGAATCCGCCGCTGACGTTTACGGCGAGACACTCGCCGCTGTCCTGCTGACCGGCGCCAATCACGATGGCGCGCGCGGGCTCGCTTACGTCAAGCGTTGCGCCGGCCTGACCATTGTTCAAGACCCCGAGGATGCACAAGTCGCCACCATGCCCCAGGCTGCACTGAACGTTCTGCAGCCGGATCATGTCCTACCCATTCACGGCATCGGCCGTCTGCTAGTCGAGCTGGAACGAATCGCATGCTGAGTAATATCCAAGCCAAACTGTTGATCGTTGACGATCTGCCAGAAAACCTGCTGGCGCTGGAAGCGCTGATCAAGCGCGAGGATCGCACGGTCTATAAGGCTCTGTCGGCGGACGAAGCACTATCGCTGTTGCTGCAGCACGAATTCGCCATGGCCATTCTCGACGTGCAGATGCCCGGCATGAACGGCTTCGAACTCGCCGAGCTGATGCGCGGTACAGAGAAGACCAAGAACATTCCGATCATCTTTGTCAGCGCTGCCGGCCGAGAACTCAACTACGCGTTCAAAGGCTATGAAAGCGGTGCGGTGGACTTCCTGCACAAGCCGCTGGATATCCATGCGGTGAAGAGCAAGGTCAACGTTTTCGTCGATCTGTATCGCCAGAGCAAAGCGATGAAGCAGCAGGTCGAGGCGTTGGAGCAGGCCCGTCGTGAGCAGGAAGCGCTGCTGCAACAGCTGCAAAGCACCCAGCTGGAGCTGGAGCAAGCGGTGCGCATGCGTGATGACTTCATGTCCATCGTCGCCCACGAGGTGCGTACGCCGCTCAATGGCCTGATTCTCGAAACCCAGTTGCGTAAAATGCATCTGGCGCGAGACAACGCCTCAGCGTTCACCCTCGACAAGATGCAGGCGATGGTCGACCGCGATGAGCGGCAGATCAAAAGCCTGATTCGCCTGATCGAAGACATGCTCGATGTCTCGCGAATCCGCACCGGCAAACTGTCGATCCGACCGAGTCGTTTCGATCTGGTGCAACTGGTCAGCAATCTCCTGCAGAATTTTGCCTCGCAAATGGAAGCGGCAGAAACCAGCGTTTCCTTCGAGGCATCGGCGCCGGTAGAAGGTTGCTGGGACGAGTTCCGCATCGAGCAAGTGGTGTCCAATCTGCTGACCAATGCCTTGCGTTACGGTGGTCGCAGCCCGATTCAGGTGCGCGTCTATCGCGAAGATGACGAGGCCCGGGTCGAGGTACAAGACCACGGCATCGGCATCAGCGCCGAGAACCAGAAGCGTATTTTTCAGCAGTTCGAACGGGTGTCCGCCAAGACGGTGGTGGCCGGGCTCGGGCTGGGTCTGTTCATTTCCGAGCAGATCGTCGCCGCCCATGGCGGCTCCATCGTCGTCGAGAGTGAAATCAACGAGGGCGCCCTGTTTCGCGTTTGTCTGCCGATCCAGGAAAACGGCATATCCGACGCAACCTCTGAGTGACCACACGGTCGTATCAGCAGCTATTGACCGAACAAAGGCTTCCCATGAGCGTAGATGCGCAAGATGTAGTACTCGTCGTCGAAGACGAACCGGTTATCTTGATGGTCCTGACGGATTACCTGTCGGGGCAGGGCTATCGCGTGTTGCAAGCGGAAAATGGCGAGCAGGCTTTCGAGATCCTCGCCAGCAAACCTCATCTCGACATACTGATTACCGATTTCCGCCTGCCGGGCGGGATCTCCGGCGTGCAGATTGCCGATCCGGCGGTGAAATTGCGACCGGACCTCAAAGTGATTTTCATCAGCGGCTATCCGCAGGAAATCCGTGAGACCGGCAGCCCGATTACCAACAGCGCACCGATTCTGGAAAAACCGTTTGATCTGGATGTGTTGCAGGAAAAGATTCAGGAATTGCTGGCCTGATATGTAGGAGCTGCCGTCGGCAGCTCCTATCGATTCAGCTATTGATCATCTCCCGCACCTTGGCGGTGAGCAGATCAAAGGTGAATGGCTTGGTGATCATCTGCATTCCCGAGTCGAGGAAGCCACCGCGCACCGCCGCGTGCTCGGCATAACCGGTGATGAACAACACTTTCAGACCTGGGCGATATTGCCGACCAACCTCCGCCAGTTGACGACCGTTCATCCCCGGCAGACCAACGTCACTGATGAGCAAATCAATACGTTGCGTCGAATTTAGAATCGGCATGGCGCCGTCGGCATCACCGGCCTCGACGAACGCATAACCCAACTCACTGAGCACGGCGCTGACCAATACGCGCACCGCAGGGTCGTCTTCAACGATGAGTACGGTTTCGCCATCCATCGCATACGGAGCCTGCTGCGAATCCGAGACGGGAATTTCTACTTCCTCACCCCGGAAACGCGGCAGATAGAGTTTTACCGTGGTGCCTTCATCGATTTCACTGTCGATCGACACATGCCCGCGCGACTGCTTGCTGAAGCCATAGATCATCGACAGCCCGAGGCCGGTGCCCTGGCCGATCGGCTTGGTGGTAAAAAACGGATCGAACGCACGGCTGACCACACTCTGCGGCATGCCGCTACCGTTGTCAGTGACGCTGAGCATCACGTAATCGCCCGGCTCCAGATTGCTGTAAGCGGCGGTGAAGTCGCTATGCAGGACCTGATTGCTGGTTTCCACCACCAGTTTGCCGCCCTCGGGCATCGCATCGCGGGCATTGATGACCAGGTTGAGCAGGGCGCTCTCGAGTTGATTGGGATCGGCCTCGGCAACCCAGAGGTTGTCGTCCAGGCGCATTTCCAGATGAATGCTTTCATTGAGGCTGCGTTGCAGCAGCTCGCCCATCGACAGCACCAGCGTGTTCATCTGCACGGCTTTCGGGTCGAGGGATTGCCGGCGCGAGAACGCCAACAAGCGGTGAGTCAGGCCGGCGGCGCGGTTGGCGGAGGTCACGCCTAGATCGATCAGGCTGTCGAGGTCTTCCGTGCGGCCTCGGGCCAGACGTCGACGCAGCAATTCAAGACTGCCGATGATGCCAGTGAGCATGTTGTTGAAGTCGTGAGCGATGCCGCCAGTGAGTTGGCCGACCGCTTCCATTTTCTGCGATTGGCGCAGGGCTTCTTCGTTGTGGCGGAGTTGTGCGGTGCGCTCTTCGACTTGCTGCTCGAGGGTCTCCAGAGTCGATTGCAGGCGTCGTTCGCTTTCACTCAGGTCGATCAGCCGATCGCGCGCTTCATATTGTCGTCGTCGCCCACGGAGCGCGGCGGAGACCAGGCTGACCAGCGTCGCGGGATGGAAGGGGCGCTCGAGAAACGTCACGTTGCCCAGCAGGGTGCTGAGGCGCGACGGAGGGCCTTGTTCATCGCCGCCATGATGAGTCAGCAGGACAATTGGCATGTCCGACCACGCGGGCTGCTGGTCAAGGTAGGCGATTAGCCCTTCCAGTTCAGGTCCGCGCAGCGCTTCAGCAGCAATCACCAGCAGTCCGGCACCGACCTCCAGCTCGGTGCACAGAGCGCCGAGATTCGGCGCCACCATGCCGCCGTAGCCGGCTTCGTTGAGGATCATCAAAGCGATCTGGCTGTCGCGACCCATGGGCGCCAGCACCAGCACTCGCTCGGCCAACGGCGTGTTGACCGTCACAAGCTTTCATCCTCAAGCAATGGATTGCTCGCTCCCATGTAGGTCGGCACGCCACGCAGCACGCCCTGGAAGGATTCCAGCGGTTGGCCGATGGTCATGCCATGCGAGGAGATCCGGTATTCACGGATGGTCGACTCGTGGTTGCCGGTACGTTTCTTGATAATCGAGATCGCCCGGCGGACTTTGCCGAGGGCTTCGAAGTAGCGCAACAGAATCACCGTGTCGGCCAGGTAAGTGATATCGACCGGCGCCTGCATATCGCCCACCAGGCCGTGCTGGGCGACCGTCATGAAAGTCGCCGCGCCTTTGCGGTTCAGGTACAGCAACAGCTCGTGCATGTGCAGCACCAGCGCGTTTTCTTCCGGCATCGCCGCTTGATAGCCGTTGATGCTGTCGATTACCACGGTTTTGATACCCAGCTCATCGACGCAACGCCGCACGCGATGGGACAACTCACCGGGAGACAATTCGGCGGCGTCTACTTGTTCGATCAGCAGATTACCGGTGGCCTGCAAGGCTTTGAGGTCGATACCGAGATGACGCATGCGTTCGAACAGCAGGCCCAGCTCTTCATCGAAAATGAACAGCGCGGCTTTTTCGCCTCGAGCCACCGCTGCGGCGGCGAAGATCATTGAGATCAGCGATTTACCGGTACCGGCCGGGCCGAGAATCAGCGTGCTTGAGCCGGTCTCGATGCCGCCGCCGAGCAGGGCGTCCATTTGCGGGATGCCGCTGGACAGCTGCAGACGTGGGTAGTCACCGCGATGTTCCGCCGCTACCAAGCGTGGAAAAACATGGACGCCGTCGCCCATGATGGTGAAGTCGTGGAAACCGCCACGGTATTTCTGCCCGCGATACTTGACCACTCGAACGCGCCGACGCTCAGCGCCGTAGCTCGGTGTCAGCTCTTCAAGACGAATCACGCCGTGGGCGACACTGTGCACGGTCTTGTCGAGGGACTCGGTGGTCAGGTCGTCGAGCAGCAGGACGGTGGCGTCGTAGCGCACGAAGTAATGCTTGATCGCCAGAATCTGCCGACGATAGCGCAACGAGCTCTGCGCCAGCAGACGGATCTCCGAGAGACTGTCGAGCACAACGCGAGTCGGCTTGAAACGTTCGACCACTTCGAAAATCTGCCTGGTCGCCTCACCCAGTTCAAGGTCCGAGGAATACAGCAGACTTTGCTGGTGTTCGGCATTGAGCAGGCTTTCGGGCGGTGTCAGCTCGAAGATCTTGATGTTTTCGTTCAGCTCCCAACCGTGGGAGAGCGCACCTTGACGCAGTTCTTTCTCGGTTTCCGAGAGAGTGATGTACAGGCAGCGTTCCCCGGCCAGCGCACCGGCGCGCAGGAAATGCAACGCCACGGTGGTTTTGCCGGTCCCGGGTTCCCCCTCGAGCAAAAACACATGGCCGCGAGACAAGCCACCGGCAAGGATGTCATCCAGACCTACAATGCCGACGGCGGCCTTTGCACTGATCAACTCGTTTGATGTAGTCAAAAAACGCCCTCTTATGACTAGGGTAATCCGGCGGCTGGCTAGAGTGAGCCGCCTGAGTAACTTGACCTCACGGCGTGTTCACGGTTCCGCTTTTTCTTGGACGGGCGGCCAATTGAGTCCGCCCTGACTGGATTAAAGACCTTGTTGCAAGGCCGGGTCGTCCGGATTCAGCTGCTCCAGTTGCGCCAACAGGATCTGCACATTCTGCAGTTGGCCGCTTTCCTTCCAGTAGTTGATCAGCAACACCCGCGCCTTGCGGTCGGCGGGATGGCGCTGGACGATTTCCTGCAGCTGTTTTTGCGCCGCTTCCAGTTCTTCCGCGCTGTGCAGAGTAGTGGCGAGGTCGTAGCGATAATCCTTGTTGTCCGGCTCCAGCTCGACCGCTTTGGACAGCCCGAGCAGTGCGTATTCGCGCTGGCCGTGGTGCAGCAGCCACAGGCCGAGGGCATGTTGCAGATAGGCCGAATCTGGTTGCGCCTTCAGCTGGCGGGCAAGCAACTGGCGAGCGGCATCGCTCTGGCCCTGGCGGTCAAGCACATCGATCTGCATGACCAGCGCCGCCAGGTTGCCCGGTTCCAGACGCAAGGTATTGTCCAACGCCTGTTGGGCCTGTTTGTATTCGGCGTTGTGGATATAAAGACGGGCCAGTTGCGCATAGTTGGCGGCGCTTTCCGGCTGGCTTTCCAGTGTCTGCTGCCAGCCATCAATAGCCTGCTGCAGCGGTGCGAAGTACAAACCCAATTCATCCGGGCTCAGGCCGAGCAGGGCATTGATCGCGGCGAACCGCACGGTTTGTTCTGCGTCGTCGAGCAACGGTCCGAGCAGCAGACTGCGTTGCCCACCGGGCACCAGACCGACGATGCTTTTGATCGCGGCGACGCGCACTTGCGGCGCTTCGTGATGCAGGTCGATGTCAGCCAGTTTCAAGGCCTGCGGGCTGGGGTAGTTGGGCAGCTCGCCGTGCAGCCAGACCCGGCGTTTGACCGAGATGTCCGGGCGGCCCAATTGCTGGTACAACTGGCGCGCCGCTCCGGGTTCACCAGTGCGCGCGGCGTTCAGCGCTTCGCTGTAGCCATGTTTGATAGCATCGGGGATGGTCGGTGTGCTGCTGCGCCATGACAGCCAGACGACGCCGAGGATCAGTACGAGGCCTAGGCCGATCAGCAGGTTGCGGCGGGACTGAGTCATGCGGGGTTTCCGAAAGCTTCGAACTTGAGCAGAGCGGCAAGCTTCGTTCAGCTTGGCGCGTGAGTCAAACCGTTGCCAGCGAATCGTCCTACAACACGTGTCGACTGTGAAATCCGTCAGGCTTTTGCTGGAATGTCTACGCTTGCAGAAGTCGTTTTAAAGAGAGTGCCCATGTCTGCGCTGTACACCTATTTCAAGGCTTTGATCCATCCCGGTCAGGCTGTTCTGCTGTTTGCCCTGCGGACCATCGCCGCCGGGCTGTTGACGCTTTATCTGGCGTTCATTTTCGATCTCGAACAACCGAAGTGGTCGATCATGGCTGTGGTGATTGTCAGTCAGCCATTGGCAGGGATGGCACTGGCGCGCAGTTTCGGCCAGGTGATCGGCACCACCGTGGGTGCCGCGGTGGCGGTGCTGATCATGGCGATTTTTCCTCAGGCGCCGCTGCCGTTCATCACGACATTGGCGTTGTGGCTGGCGCTGTGCACAGCGGGCGGCACCTTGCTGCGCTACACCAGTTCCCAGGCGTTCGTGCTCAGTGGCTACACCGCGGTGGTGGTGGCCTTGCTGGCGATCCCGGACCAGGAAGGGACGTTTTTGCTAGCGGTCACCCGCGTCACCGAAACCCTGCTGGCCGTTGCCTGCGTGTGCGTGGTGAGCCTGCTCACAGCCCGGCCTGAAGCAGTGGCCAAAGGTTATTTCGCCAAAATCGATCAGGTGATCAAACTGGCCGCCAGCCACGCCGCCGAAGTGCTTCGCACGGAAGAAAGCGAAGCCGATTTTCAGCGTCGGCAGATGCAACTGCTCGGCGAGATCAGCGCATTGGAGGGGTTGCGGCGCCATTTGTATTTCGATGCCCCACGTTTGCGCGATGCCGACAATCTGGTGTTGCTGCTCGGCAATCAACTGATGCTGCTGACGTCGCGACTGACCGCGCTACGGCATCAGCGCGAATTGCTCATCGAACGCTGGGAGGGCGATCTGCCGCTGGAGGTGCAGCAACTGCGGGCCGAGGAACTGACGTTGCTTGAGCAACTGGCGCAACAGGGTCGTGCGCTGTCTGGCGCGGACCGGCAACGTTTCGTCACCTTGCAGCAACAGTTCGAAGCGTTGGCGTACAAGGCCGAGCAGCAGACCGAGAACATGAGTGCGGCCCTGCGTTCACTGGCCTGGGCGCTGCGTTGGGAGCAGGCGCGCCTGCTGCAGCAACTGGAGCAGATTCTCGAACTGAGCGACGCCATTCAGGAAGGGCGCCCGGCCAGTTGCCTCTATCGCGGCCAGAGCAGTCCGTTGCATCTGGATTTCACCCTGGCCTCGATGAACGCCATTCGCGCCTTTACCGCGCTGTTGGTCAGCGGATTGATCTGGATCGAAACGGCGTGGGATGGCGCGCGCGGCGGAATGATTCTGGTGGGAATTCTCTGCTCGCTGATGGCGACTTTTCCGCGTCCGCTGATGGCTGCGCAAAGCTATGCGCGAGGCTTGGGTCTGGCGCTGGTAGTGTCGGCGTTCTATCAATTCATGCTGGTGCCCGCGATCAGTGATTTCGAGCTACTGGCCTTGCTGCTGGCGCCGCTGCTGTATGCCATTGCTGTGGGCATTTCCAGTCCGGCCACCGCCGGCATCGGCATGGGCCTGGGGCTGTCGAGTTTTCTCATGCTCGGGCCGCAAAACACCGGCACTGGGCAGAATACGGCGATCCAATGGTTCGAATTCGCCGGCGCCTACGTCAGTGCAGCGATGCTGGCCCTGATCGTTTATGCGCTGATCTTCCCGTTCCGCCCGGCCTTGCGCATCCGGCGCCTGTACGGCGAAGCGCGGGAGCAGGTGTACCAACTGAGCAAAATGCCGGCCACCGATGAACAACAATTCGCCTTCGAGAGTCGGATGACCGATCGCCTGACCAGCATGCTCGGCCTGCTGCCAGCGGCAAACGATCGCGCCATGCAACGCTTGTATGAAATCAGCCTGGCTTGCGTAGCCCTGGGCGTGGCCATGCATCAGCTGAGGCAGCAGGCGCAGAACAACGCGTTACTCACCGATGCGTTCAGCCAGCGCCTGGCATCGGCGTTACGCAAGACCGGTCGCCTGGTCGCCGGACGCGCGGATGTGCAGCTCCCGGCGCTGCTGGCGACGTTGCACCAACTCGGAGATGAGCTGGACGAGCTGCACGCCGCCAGTCATGAACATTTATGGTCGGTTTTTCGCATGCGTGTGGCGCTGCTGATTGTGGTGTCGTTCCTCGAGCGCCACGGCGAATATTTGCAACCTCAAGGTCTGGAAGGAGAACCGCAACTTGCCCATTGATTTCGAAATTGGCGGGGTTTATCTGCCGCCGATTGCCCAGGCTCTGTTACTGGCGATCCCGATTTTCATGTTGCTGGACTGGTGCTTGCGCCGCCTGGGCGTACTGCGCCTGGTCTGGCATGAAGCGCTGTTCGAAGGCGCCCTGTACGCCTGTGTCTGCGCCACGCTGATTCTGTTGATGGGAGCCTGATGTCTTGAAAGCACTAGTTGCACGAATGATGACCGTGGCAGTGGTGATCCTGGCGATCGTCCTCGGCTGGTTTGCCTGGGAGTATTACACCCGCGCGCCGTGGACACGGGATGCTCGGGTGAGGGCGGATGTGGTAACGCTGTCGGCGGATGTTTCGGGGCGTATCGTCAAACTGGCGGTGCAGGACAACCAGCATGTCGACAAGGGCCAGTTGTTGCTGGAGATCGATCCGGCGCGCTATCAACTGGCGGTCGAGCATGCCCGACGCTCGGTGGAGGTGTCCAAGGCCTCGCTGGGGCAATCGCAAGCGGCAATCGTCGCCAGTGAAGCGTTGCTCAAGCAACGTCAGAGCGAGGAGCGCCGGCGACGTACGCTGAAGCAAGGCTTCGCCATTTCCGGTGAGGAATGGGAGAAGGCCAGTACCGACGTGGCGGTTGCCCAGGCGGATCTGTTGCGCAATCAGGCCAACCTCGGCTTGGCCGAAGCCAATGTGCAACTGGCAATTGCCGCGCTGACCCAGGCTGAACTGGATTTGCAGCGCACCCGTGTCGAATCGCCGGTCAGCGGTTATGTCACCAACCTGCTTACCCGCCAGGGTGATTACGCACAGGCGGGCGGGGCACTGCTGGCGTTGGTCGACAGCGATTCGTTCTACGTCAGCGGCTATTTCGAAGAAACCAAGCTGCCGCGAATCGCGGAGGGTGATCGGGTACGCATTCAATTGATGAGTGGTGAGCGCTTCGGCGGCACAGTGGAAAGCATCGCCTTCGCCATCGCCGACCGCGAAAACGCGCCCGGCAGCCGATTGCTGGCAAACATCAACCCGAGTTACACCTGGGTGAAGCTCGCGCAACGGGTGCCGGTGCGCATTGGGATTGATGGTGACTTTGCCGGCAAGAATCGCCTGCGCGCCGGTACAACCGCCACCGTGACGGTACTGGAACCCTGATCCCCCTGTAGGAGCTGTCGAGTGCAACGAGGCTGCGATCTTTTGATCTTGGGACGCAGAGCGTCCCCGGCTACATTCCCATCAAGGATCGCAGCCTCGTTGCACTCGACAGCTCCTACACGGGATTGGTGATTCAGTGGCATAAAAAAAACCCGCGACCGAATGATACGCGGGGCAAAAAATTTGGTTGGTTGCGGCCAACCAAAGGAGCTCTTTAACAACCTTTACTTGCTGGCGACCGTCTCCGGTTGCCAGCCACCGCCGAGGGCCTTGTAGATCGCGACGATGCCGCGATACAGCTCGACTTCGGCCTGTGCCTGACTGTCTTCGGCGTTCAGGCGCTCACGTTGAGCGTCGAGCAGGACGAGGAAATCGGTGGTGCCTTCGCGGTAGCGGATTTCCGCCAGATCAGCGGCCTTGCGACTCGATTCGCTCTGACGGATCAGCGAGATCAAACGTTGCTGACGCTTGCCGTAATCGCTGAAGGCGTTTTCCGATTCTTCCAGAGCCAGCAGCACCTGTTGCTCGTAGTTGGCCAGCGCGCCTTCGGCGTCAGCATTGGCACCGCGCAAACGGGCGCGGACGCTGCCGAGGTCAAACGCAGCCCAGGTGATGCTCGGGCCGAGTGCCCAGGCGTTGGCTGCCGAGGAACCGATCTGCGAGCCACGTCCGGCGGTCCAGCCGAGGAAGCCGCTGAGGCTGACCCGTGGGAACAGGTCGGCTTTGGCCACGCCGATGCGCGCAGTGGCCGAAGCCAATTGCCGTTCGGCGCTGAGAATGTCCGGACGACGTTGCAGCAGTTCACCCGGATCACCGATCGGCAGCGCCTTGGCGATGGCCGGCAGATCTTTCGGGCTCAGGTCGACGGTCAGTTTGTCCGGGCGCTCACCGAGCAGGGTAGCGATACGGTTTTTCTGCCGAACCTGTTCCGCCTGCAACTGCGGCACCGTGGCTTCGACGTTGGCCAGACGCGCATCGGCGCGTTCGACATCGAGCTGATCACCGACACCGGCGTCACGCAGGCTGATGGTGATCTTGCGCGATTCCTGGTGGTTGTTGAGGTTGGCCACGGCGATTTTTTCCCGCAGCTGGGCGCCGCGCAGTTGACCGTAGGCGTCGACCAGTTCGGCAATCATGGTGACTTGCAGCTGGTAAAGATCGGCTTCGGCGGCCTGCTGGTCGGCGTCACTGGCTTCCAGATTGCGCTGGATGCGGCCGAACAGATCCAGCTCCCAGGCCATGTCCAGGCCGAGGTCATAGCGTTCGCTATTGACCCGGTCGGTGGTCTGGCCGGGAATCTGGCCCTTGCCCAAGTCGCTGCTGGCGCGGCTGGTGATGGTCGGCATCGCGTCATTGCTGGCGTCGTCGCGGATCGCCCGGGCGGCTTTCCAGCGGGCGAACGCCACGCGCAGTTCACGGTTGCCTTGCAGCGATTGCGTCACCAACTGGTTGAGTGTCGGATCATCGAATTGCTGCCACCAGATGCCTTCGAATTTCGAACGGTCGAAGTTCTTTTGCCCGGCGGCGCCGTCGGTGGCGGTCGTGATGTTGGCCGCCTCCGTAGCTGGGGTCTTGTAGTCGGGGCCGACGGCGCAGGCGCTGAGGGCCAGCACCAGCAGACTCGGCAGGAAGACTTTCAGACTCATTGTTGCGCCTCCAGTGGCTTTTGAAGAGTGTGCGCCTTGGCTGCTTTGCGCTGCTCGCCGCGTTCGACAAAGTTACGGATCAGTACATAGAACACTGGCGTCAGCAGCAGACCGAAGAAGGTCACCCCGAGCATCCCGGAGAACACCGCCACACCCATGGCGTGACGCATTTCGGCACCGGCGCCGCTGGAGAACACCAGTGGCACCACACCCATGATGAACGCGAAGGAGGTCATCAGGATCGGCCGCAGACGCAGGCGGCAGGCTTCCAGCACCGCAGCGAGCGGATCGAGGCCTTCTTCCTGTTTGTCCTTGGCGAACTCGACGATCAGAATCGCGTTTTTACAGGCAAGTCCCACCAGTACGATCAAGCCGATCTGGGTGAAGATGTTGTTGTCACCGCCGGAAATGATCACACCGGTGATGGCCGACAGCAGGGTCATCGGTACGATCAGGATCACCGCCAGTGGCAGGCTCCAGCTTTCGTATTGGGCGGCGAGCACCAGGAACGCCAGCAGTACGCAGAGCGGGAACACGAACAGCGCGGTGTTGCCGGACAGAATCTGCTGGTAGGTCAGGTCGGTCCACTCATAGGTCATGCCGTTCGGAAGTTCTTCCTTGAGCAGTTTCTCGATGGCTTTTTCCGCCTGGCCAGAGCTGTAGCCCGGGGCTGCGGCACCGTTGATTTCAGCGGTGATGAAGCCGTTGTAGTGCATCACCCGATCCGGTCCCGAGGTGTCGCTGACCTTGATGAAGGTCGCCAGCGGGATCATTTCGCCTTTGTTGTTGCGTACTTTCAGCTGACCGATCTGGTCGGATTCAAGGCGGAACTGTTGTTCGGCCTGAACGTTGACCTGGTAGGTGCGCCCGAAGCGGTTGAAGTCGTTGGCATACAGCGAACCCAAATAGATCTGCAGGGTGTCGAAGATATCGCTGACGGCCACGCCGTGGGTCTTGGCTTTTTCACGGTCGATGGCGGCATCGACCTGCGGCACGTTCACCGTGTAGCTGGTGAACAGACCGGCCAGTTCCGGCACGTTGTGGCTTTTGTTGATGATGTTCATGGTTTCTTTGTACAGCTCGTCGTAGCCCAGGTTGCCCCGGTCTTCGATTTGCAGGCGGAAACCACCAATGGTGCCCAGACCTTGTACCGGCGGTGGCGGGAAAATCGCCATGTAAGCTTCCTGAATGTTCGCGTACTGGCCGTTCAAGGCGCCGGCAATCGCGCCGGCGGACATGCTCGGGTCTTTACGCTCGTCGAACGGTTTCAGCGTCACGAAGACGATGCCGGCGTTCGGGCTGTTGGTGAAACCGTTGATCGACAGGCCCGGGAACGCTACGGCGCTTTCCACGCCCGGCTGTTTCAGCGCGAGGTCGGACATGCGCTTGATCACGTCTTCGGTGCGATCCAGGCTCGCGGCATCCGGCAATTGCGCGAAGGCCACCAGGTATTGCTTGTCCTGGCCGGGTACGAAACCGGTCGGCGTGCTGGAGAAACCGAAGAAGGTCAGTACCATCAGGCCTGCATACACGAGCAGGGCGATGCCGCTGCTACGGATAACCCGGCGCACGGTGCCGACGTAGCCATGACTGGCACGGTCGAAGAAACGGTTGAATGGACGGAACAGCCAGCCACCGAAGATCTTGTCGAGCACTTTCGAGAAGCGGTCTTTCGGCGCATCGTGGCTTTTCAGCAACACAGCAGCCAGCGCTGGCGACAGGGTCAGCGAGTTGAACGCCGAGATCACTGTCGAGATCGCGATGGTCAGTGCGAACTGTTTGTAGAACTGCCCGGTGAGGCCGGAAATGAACGCCGCTGGAATGAACACCGCACACAGCACCAGTGCGGTGGCCACGATCGGCCCGGTCACTTCCCGCATGGCGCGCTTGGTCGCTTCGACCGGCGTCAGGCCGAGTTCGATGTTCCGTTCGACGTTTTCCACCACGACGATGGCGTCATCCACCACGATACCGATGGCCAGTACCAGGCCGAACAGCGACAAGGCGTTGAGCGAGAAGCCGAACAGGTGCATGACCGCAAACGTACCGATCAACGATACCGGCACCGCCACCAACGGAATGATCGAGGCGCGCCAGGTCTGCAGGAACAGAATCACCACCAGCACCACGAGGATCAGCGCTTCGAACAGGGTGTGCACCACCGCCTCGATCGAGCCACGAACGAAGATCGTCGGGTCATACACGATGCTGTAGTCCATGCCCTGCGGGAAGCCTTTCTTCAGCTCTTCCATCTTGCCGCGCACTTCGTTGGAAATGTCGATGGCGTTGGAACCGGGACGCTGGAAGATCGGGATCGCCACCGCCGGCTGATTGTTCAGCAGCGAGCGTAAGGCGTATTGGCTGGAACCCAGTTCAATGCGTGCGATGTCCTTCAGGCGAGTGATCTCACCGTCGTCGCCTGCGCGAATGACGATGTTCTCGAACTCTTCTTCGGAAACCAGACGGCCTTGAGTGTTGACCGACAGCTGGAAACTTTGCGCGGTCGGGGCAGGGGGCGCGCCCAGTTGACCGGCGGCGACCTGACGGTTCTGCTCGCGAATCGCGGTCACCACATCGGTGGCGGTCAGATTGCGCGAAGCGGTCTTGTTCGGGTCAAGCCAGACACGCAGCGAGTAGTCGCCCATACCGAACAACTGCACGTCACCGACACCACCGAGGCGAGCAAGCTCATCCTTGATGTTGAGGATCGCGTAGTTGGACAGGTACAGCATGTCGTAGCGCTTGTCCGGTGAGGTCAAGTGCACAACCATGGTCAGGTCGGGCGATGCCTTGTCGACGGTGATACCGATGCGCGTTACTTCCTCGGGAAGCTTCGGCTCTGTCCGGGTCACCCGGTTCTGCACCTGCACCTGCGCGTTGTCCAGGTCAGTGCCCAGGGCAAAGGTGATGGTCAGGGTGATCTTGCCGTCGGCGGTCGACTGCGAGGACATGTACAGCATGTTCTCGACGCCGGTGATGGCCTGCTCCAGCGGAGCGGCCACGGTTTCACCGATGACTTTGGGGTTGGCGCCCGGGAAGTTGGCGCGCACGACCACGGTCGGCGGCACGACTTCCGGGTATTCGCTGATCGGCAACTGGAACAGCGAGATCGCACCGGCGATCAGGATCAACAGCGACAGCACCGCTGCGAAGATCGGCCGGGAAATGAAGAATTGGGAAAAATTCATCGGAGTTGTCGTCCCTTAACCGCGTGGGGTCGTAGCAGCCAGCTTCGCAGCCGAACCCGATGCATCCTTGGCAGGGGCAACTTTGGGCAGGTTGCTGGCTTCCAGCGCTTGACGTTGTTGAGCGAGGGCGGCGAGGGTCTGCTCGCTGGCCATCGGAATCACTTCAGGGGTGACCGGTGAGCCAGGACGAACCCGTTGCAGACCCTTGACGATGATGGTGTCGTCCTTGTTCAGACCGTTGCGGACGATGCGCAGGCCTTCGATTTTCGGACCGAGTTCAACGGCGCGGTAGGCGGTCTTGTTGTCGCCATCCATCACCAGCACGAACTTCTTGCCCAGGTCAGTGCCCACGGCTTCGTCGTTTATCAGCATGGCGTTGTAGGTGCCGCTGCCGACCAGCTTCAAGCGAGCGTAAAGGCCAGGGGTGTAGGTGCCGTCAGCGTTGTCGAAGACTGCGCGACCACGGATGGTGCCGGTTTTCGGATTGACCTGGTTGTCGACGAAGTTCATCTGGCCGAGGTGCGGGTTGCCGTCTTCGTTGGACAGGCCCATGTACACCGGCGTAGTGGCGCCACGCTGGCCGTTGCGGGCCAGTTGGGTGTATTTGAGGAATACGCGTTCGTCGGCGTCAAAATAGGCGTAGACCTTGTCGGTGGAGACGACGCTGGTCAGTGCGGTGGTGTCGGCGGTCACCAGGTTGCCGGCAGTGATTTCGGCGCGGCTGACGCGGCCGCTGATCGGTGCGGTCACGCGGGTGAAGCTCAGATTCAGTTTGGCCAGGTCCAGTTGTGCCTGCAGAGCACCGACGGCAGCGCGGGCCTCTTGGGCAGCGCTGGTGCGCGAGTCGGCCAGTTCAGCGGAAATGGCGTTGCTGGTACGCAGACGTTCACCGCGAGCGGCTTCGTTTTCGCTGCGAGTGGCGGTGGCGCGGGCTTGAGCAACCAGAGCTTCGAGGCGGCGTACCTCGGCCTGGAACGGACGCGGATCGATCTGGAACAGCAGGTCGCCTTTCTTGACCAGCGCGCCTTCGGTGAACGCGACCTGATCGATCTGGCCCGATACCCGTGGGCGGATTTCAACGGTTTCCGGCGCTTCGAGGCGCCCGGTAAATTCGTCCCACTCGTTGACCGGTTGTTCCAGCACCTTGGCTACGCTGACTTTGGCAGCGGGCGGGGCGCCAGCAGTCTCCGGAGTTTTGCCGCAGGCGCTCATCACCAGTACGGCCAGCATGGCCAACGGGAAGCGCAAATGTTTGAGTGATTGTTCCATGGATGCAATCCGCCGAAGTATTGAAGATGGGCGGATGATGCTCGGCGCGGGTGTGATGGCACGAATCGAATGAAGCAAAGGTAACTATCATTCGGAATGATATAAGCGCAGAGGCAGCCCTCTAGCATGCACCTTTCGTTAGGAGGCTAACAATCGGCCTGAAAGCAATTCTGTGTTGCTTGATCTGCAATGATTGCGACCGACGCTGCGCGCGGAGGATTATCCGGCGATTAAATACCTCGCTGTTACCAGCACCTCGCCCACTTGCCGGAGCAATACGCCAATATCGCGGAACGGGCAACCAAGGGAGTTTCGCTCTAACATGAGCGTAACCTCATGCTCTGACATTTACCGTCCCCGGATCATATTTATGCGCGACCTGCCCCCGACCGCGACCCTGCGGGCTTTCGAAGTGGCCACCCGGCACCCGACGTTCACCGCTGCCGCTCAAGAACTGCACGTGACCCAGAGCGCCGTCAGTCACCAGCTCCGGCACCTCGAAGAACTTTGGGGCTTGCAATTGTTCGAGCGCGGCAAGGCGTTACGCCTTACAACAGCGGGGGCGACGCTGGCGCCGATCGTGCGCGAGTTTTTCATCAGCCTTGAAGCAACGCTGGAGGATCTGCGCGAGCAAAAGGACAGGGTTCGCCTGACTGTCAGCACCACCTATTCGTTCGCGTTGAAGTGGCTGCTGCCACGCTTGCCGAACCTGTCACGCCAACACCCGGAGCTGTTGGTGTCGCTGGATACCACGGACAAGATCATCCACTTCGCCAATGGCGAAGCCGATGTCGCAATCCGCTTGGGCAAGGGCAATTACCCCGGTCTGTATTCAGAGTTCCTGTTCGGCGAACAGGTGTTTCCCGTGGCCAGCCCCGAACTGCTGCAGCGCGTCGGCAGGCCGGGCAGTCCCGCGGAGTTGCTGCAGATGCCGTTACTCATTCGCGACGGCGCCGAGTTGGCGCCGAAATGGGAGGTGTGGTTTCAGTCCGTCGGGCTGGAGTTTTTACCGCTGCGCGAAGGCGTCAGGTTTGGTGATACCAACATGACGGTGGAAGCTGCGTTGCTCGGCCAGGGCGTTGCATTGGTGCGCAGCGGCCATGTCGAAAACGAAATCGCCGATGGCCGTCTGGTGAGGCTGTTCGATGTGCCGTTCACTTCGCCGCTTGCTTATTATTTCGTCTGCCCCAAAGGCATCGAAGCCCAGCCGCACATCCTCAGATTTCGTCAATGGTTGCTCAGTGAAGCGTTGAAGGTGCAGAGCGCACAGCGCTGAAGTATGAGCAATTGCTCACGGTGTAATGAGGAGACTTCACTGTAAGGCCGATGTCAGAGATGTCTAGAATGCGGCATGCCAATCCATCTCGTACTCCTCGTTCTGTTCGCCGCGCTCCTGCACGCCAGCTGGAACGCGCTGCTGCGCGGTGGCGCCGATCGGCTCTGGTCGATGACGATGATGTGCGTGGCCATCGCCATCGTCTGCCTCATCGCCACCTTTTTCATGGCCGCGCCTGCACCTGAGAGCTGGGGGTATGCGCTGCTCTCGGCACTGCTGCATGTCGGCTACAACCTGTTTCTGGTGCGCAGCTATCGGGTCGGCGATCTAGGGCAGATCTATCCGATTTCCCGTGGGTCGTCGCCAGCGCTGATCACCCTCGGCGCCGCGCTGTTTGCCGGCGAAACCATAACCCCCGGCGAACTGCTCGGCATTGGTCTGGTGTCCGGGGGGATCATTTCGTTGGCGTTCCGAGGGCGCAGCCTGTCGGTGCCGAGCCTGCCGTATGCGCTGGGCACCGGTTGTTTCATCGCCGCCTACAGCGTCGTCGATGGCATTGGCGCCAGGCTGTCCGGTGCGCCGCTCGCGTACACGGTGTGGATGAGCGCCCTGTGGGGTGTGTTGATGCCATTGGTGTATATCGGCCTGCGCGACGCCCGCAGTCTGTTTTCCGTACGGCCCGGCATGCTCGCCGCTGTGGGCGGCGGACTGGTTTCCTTACTGGCTTACGCAATCGTTATCTACGCGATGAACGAAGCGCCACTGGGCGCGGTGTCGGCCCTGCGTGAAACCAGCGTGCTGTTCGCGGCATTGCTCGGCTATTTGTTCCTCGGTGAAAAGCTCACCGTCCGCAGGATGCTGGCATGCGTGGTCATCGCCAGCGGCGCCATCATCATCGGCTGACATAGGCCAACTGCTCAGGAGAACGTCGCATGGATAAAGTCTCGCAAGCACCGCTGATTCTGATCACCGGCGGCAGTCGCGGAGTCGGCGCCGCCACCGCCCGACTCGCCGCCGCGCAAGGCTATGACGTTGCCATCAGCTACGTTGCCAACGAGTCTGCCGCGATGGCGGTGGTGGCGGATATCGAAGCGTTGGGGCGAAAGGCGCTGGCGGTGCGTGCTGACAGCGCTGACCCTGAGCAGGTCGCTGAGCTGTTCTCGGCCATCGATCGTACATTCGGGCGTATCGACGTTCTGGTCAATAACGCTGGCGTGCTGGCGAAGCAGTCACGCATGGAGAACCTGAGCTTCGAACGCATGCAACGCATCTTCGCGGTCAATGCTCTGGGACCGATCCTGTGCGCGCAGCAAGCGGTGAAGCGCATGGCTTATCGGCACGGCGGCACAGGTGGCGCAGTGATCAACGTTTCTTCTGCCTCGGCGCGCCTGGGCAGCCCGAATGAATACGTCGACTACGCAGCATCGAAAGGCGCGCTGGAAACTTTCACCATCGGCTTTGCCAAGGAAGTCGCGCGCGAGGGGATTCGGGTCAACTGCATTCGCCCGGGGCACATCTATACCGACATGCACGCCAGCGGCGGCGAACCGGGGCGGGTGGATCGCGTGAAGGAGTCGATCCCGATGGGCCGGGGCGGTCAGCCGGAAGAGGTGGCGCGGGCCATCTTGTGGCTGGCCAGCGCGGAGGCTTCGTTTGTCACCGGGACTTTTCTGGATGTGACGGGTGGCAAGTAGTTCCTAAAGACTATCCGGATCTCCAAAAAACATCTGAATCCGCGACCTCAACCACCGCTCTCCCGGGTCGTTATCCTGCGACCCACGCCATGCCATGTGCAATTCAAAGGTCCGCGTCGGCAGCGGTGGATCTTCAGCACGAAGCCCTCCAGCTGCCGTCAGTGCCTCAGCCGTGTAATCCGGCACGGTCGCGACGATATCGGTGCCTGCCAGCAGCGTGCCCAATCCGTTGAACTGCGGTACCGCCAGCACTACGTGCCGTTTGCGTCCGAGTTTTTCCAGTTCTTCATCGACAAAACCACTGAGGTCGCCAGCGAACGACACCAGTGCATGCGGTCGGGCGCAGTAGTCGTCCAGGCTCAGCGGCCCCGGCACGGTGTCGGCGCGCAGCAGCTTCGGTGCGCTGCGGCGCAGGACCTTGCGCTTGGCGTTGGCCGGTAGGTCGGTGGTGTAGCTGACGCCGATCGAAATCTCGCCGGAGGCCAGCAGGCCCGGCATCAGGATGTAATTGACCCGCCGTACCACGAGGACAATGCCCGGTGCTTCGGCGCGCAGACGCTTGAGCAGCATGGGCAGCAGCGCGAATTCGACGTCGTCGGACAAACCGATGCGAAACACCGAGGTGCTGGTCGCCGGATCAAAATCGGCGGCACGACTGACGGCGGTCGAGATCGAATCAAGGGCAGGCGAGAGCAGGGCGAAGATTTCCACCGCGCGCGCGGAAGGTTCCATGCTGCGACCAGTGCGGACAAACAAGGGATCGTCAAACAGGCTGCGCAGGCGCGACAGCGCCGCACTGATAGCCGGTTGGCCGAGGAACAATTTTTCCGCGGCCCGAGTCACACTGCGTTCGTGCATCAATGTTTCGAACACGATCAGCAGGTTCAGGTCGACACGACGCAGGTCATTACGATTCATCTGGAGTCCTGGCAGAGTCATCAAACTTGACGAGGGCGGCCATATGAGAACAATGGCCGGCATGAATCTTACGGGGAAAGGCTGGTACTCTGCACCGGAAAATTCAGCTTTACTGCGACGGTGGCAGGCCTTTTTTCATGGATTTTGCCAATGCCGCCCTTGATGCGGAATCAATGACAGGCATGTCGACTATTAATAGCCACTGATGGTCTTGGGTCCAAAGCCCAGATAGAGTTCATGGCATTAGAGGTTACTTTGACGAGGTTTGCGATGTCCCGCACGATCCGTTTTCACAAGTTTGGTCCGGCCGAGGTGCTCAAATGCGAAGAGCATGCGGCTGCTCAGCCAGGTCCTGGCGAAGTGCAGGTGCGTGTCGAGGCAATCGGCATCAGTTGGTACGACACCCTGTGGCGCCAGAATCTGGCGTCGTCCCAGGCACGTCTGCCTTCGGGCCTCGGTCATGAAATGGCTGGCGTGGTCACTGCGGTGGGCGCTGATGTTGACGACCTGTCCGTCGGCGACAAAGTGGCCAGTTTTCCGGCGGAAAGCCCGAACGACTATCCGGTTTACGGCGAGTCGATCGTCCTGCCGCGCACCGCGCTGACCCGTTATCCCGATGTGCTCAGCCCGATCGAAGCGAGCGTGCATTACACGCCGCTGCTGATCGCCTACTTCGCTTATGCCGATCTGGCGCGGGTCAAACCCGGTCAATTTGCGCTGGTGACTGACGCCAGCCACTGCGCCGGCCCGTCGTTTGTGCAATTGGGCAAGGCGCTGGGTGTGCGAGTGATCGCCGCGACCAAATCGGCGGAGGAGCGGGAGTACCTGCTGTCCCTCGGTGCGGAGAAGGTCATCGTCACCGAAGAGGAAGATCTGTTGATGCGTATCAACAAGATCACCGACAACCGCGGCGTCGATGTGGTGTTCGATGGTCTTGGCGGCCCGCAGATGTCGTTGCTCGGCGATGTGCTGGCGCCACGCGGCAGTCTGGTGCTGTACGGGCTGCAAGGTGGTAACCAGACCCCGTTCCCGGCGTGTGCAGCGTTCCAGAAAAACATTCAGTTCTTTGTGCACTGCATCGGCAACTTCACCGGCAAGCCGGAGCTGGGCATTGTCCAGGACCACGTCGCTCTGCAGCGTGCTTTGCGTGACATCAACCAGTTGACCGCTGACCGCGTGCTTTTGCCGCTCAAGACTCGTGTATTCCCGTTCAACGAGTTCGTCGAAGCACATCGCTACATGGACGAATGCCCATGCCGCGAGCGAGTGGCCCTGCAAGTGGAAACCGCGTAAATCCGCTCATCAGAGTCCGTGGCCGCCACGGACTCTTTTCTGTTTATACCCTCGCTGTCAGTAAACCCTCCCCAATATCGAAGCATTGGCCTTTTCAGCAACTGAACTGGTTTTTGCCGTTCATCTGTATCTTCTAATCACACTATAAGCACTGATAATTGAATGATTACTTTCATCTCAAGGAATGAGCTATGGCTGTGCATTCAATTTGTCCGAGGCAATATCAAATGGCTGGCTCAGCTGGCTTCGTCAATTTCTGTTTAATTGCTGTAGGGCGATTCGGAAGTTGCTTCTCTTTTTCTTGTAATGATTTGGCGTGGGACGTTGTGGGAAGTTTCCTCAGAACATTGTTGAGTGGCGAAAGGCCAATGAATACGGGTGGTTGAGCGTCAAGCCTGGCATCTGGAAGGCTTTGTTCAGGTGAAGTGTTTCAAATAACTACAACTTTGTAAGTGTTAGCATTTCAGCGTCTATTACTTATTGATCCAATTGCCGCGCGCCTACTGTCATGTCTGCGCGGCATGAAACTTTTGATACCGGGTAAATACCGATGAGCACGATCCATGATCAGGCAATGAACTATGTCTATCAGCAAGTATTGCAGCGTTTGCTGAGTTTCTTTTCCCGAGCCGAGCGCACGGCATTGCAATTGCTGATACAGCGCCTGGTGGTGGCCGCAGGCGGCATGGAAAACATCGGGCAATTCAAGGTGCTGGTGCCTCAGTCCGGCCTGCGGGACGGCTGCTATACCCTGGCCTTGCTCCGGGCCGCTCAGTTGACCATTGCCGGCCGTGCTCCGGCGACCTTTCAGCTGCGCGTGGCTTCCCTGCGCTGGAATGGCGACAGCCCGCTCGCCCTGCAAAACCTGCATCGCAGCTACAGTGCGCTATTCCTTTATGACGATCCGCGGGTCGAGGTGCTGATGGTGGATAACCGCGAGGTCCTGCCGTTCGACCATCGCACGCCTGTCAGCAATGAAGGGCGCGAGGCCAGCCGGGTCAATCTGCTGCTGGTGGGGCACTGCCGCACCTGGCTTGAAACACCTGAATTATGGGATGACGCCTACCTGGCGACGGCCGAGTACTACAGCCAGATCGCGCGCTGGAACAACGGCGTCGACGCCATGATCAGCACCGAAACCAAAGGCAGTCAGCAGCATTTCCTCGAAGGCCTGAACCGCGCGATGCAGCGAGTGGCAATACCGGCTCCAGGCCTGGTCAATGCCGGATTCGAAACGCTTTTTCCTCTGCTCGACGAGCTCGGTGATGACTTTTACCGGGAACTGCGTGCCGATGATGACCGGACCGTGTGGCGGCCGGAAGGTGAATTCGAAGCCTGCCGGCGCACCAGTTTTATCGACATCAACGACATGATGGTCGGCAAGCTCGAGGACCGCTGGCCGCTGTTGGGCGAGTTTCTCGGTTATGAACCTGATGATCTGGCGCTGTACCAAGGCGAAGCGGTGTTTGCTGATCCTCTGATCTCGGCACACGTGCGAGGGTTGTATGCACGGTTCATCGAAGGGCGCGCCTATGAGGCGGGCATCGACGATTACTTCCGGCACACGCTGGCCGACATGCGGCGAAAGCAGGTTGCCGAAACCGTCTGCGAGCACTTGCTGGCCAGCTACGACAACGCCGGCGGGCCAGAACAACTGCGGATGCTTGCCGAGGATTACCTCAGCAATGGTTTCGGATTGAACGAAACGCAGTTGGCGTGCCTGCTGTTTGCGCCGTTCATCGACAACGGCAAAGGTCTCGAACGCTTCCTGCGCAATTGTCATCCCGGCATGCTGGTCGCCATGCCGGACCTGCACCGCGCCATGCAGGGTCTGCACGCACCTGAGCAGGTGATGAAGTGGCTGACGGAAGTCAGCGGCTTGCCAGTCAGGCTGTTGAACCGCCTGTATGCGATGGGTCCTGTGCAGATTGATGCACCTGCGCAATTCTCCTCGGAGAGTTCGGGTTCGGACGAGGCGCGTTCGGCTGCGCCGTTCGAGCGGTCGACGGAACGCTGACGGTGAGCCAGAGCCTGGATTGTGAACCAATATCTACGGAAATGAGGGTGTGAAGGGCGCGCGGGACAACGACTTTGTTTATCAGGCAGTTTATCGATATCTGACAACGTTGATTGATGCTGCCGGGGGTGGTGCGGCGGTACGCATGCCTTCCTTGCGACAACTGGCGGACCGGCTGAATGTCTCCATCTCAACGGTGCAATACGCCTATTCGCTTCTGGAAAAGGAAGGCCGGGTCTATTCGATCGCCAAGTCAGGGTATTACGCGCAAGCGCAGTTCAGCATGGATGCACCCGGCAACGGCAATGACCTGCTGGAGACCCTGTACGTCAACGCCAGGCGTCCCGGGATGTGTGTGTTGAGTGCTGACGAACCGGCCTCGCTGCAACCGTTGGACAGTCCGTTGCTGACCTCGGAACGTGAGCTTTTGCGTCAATACCCGCGTCAGTTGCAGACATTCGTGCAGCCTTGCGGTGAACTGGAACTGCGGGTTGCGCTGGCGGCGCGGTATACCAGCTCGACAGAGCACTTCTGGCACGCCGATGACATTTATGTCGGGGCTGATCTGCGCGGGGTCCTGGAAATTCTGATTTCGGTGCTTGGATTGCGTCAGGCCACCGTGATTGTCGAATCACCGTGCGACTGGGTCATCCTGCGCCTGCTTGAGTCGTGCGGGGTGCGCGTGATCGAGTGGCCATTGCTTGCCCGAGGCGTGCTCGATCTGTCGTCACTCGAATCACTGCTGAAGAACGAGCCGGTTCGTTTGATCCTGCTGTCTTCCGTACTGAGCATGCCCCAAGGCAACGGTTTCACTCGCGAGTGTCAGCAGGCCACGGCGCAGTTGCTCAATCATCATGGCGTCTGGGTACTGGAAAACGACTGCTACAGCGAGCTTGACGAGCGCAATGATTCGCAGCGTTTGCGCAGTTGGCTCGATCCTGATCGTCTGCTGGTGTTTTCCACTTTCGAGAAATTCATCGGCGCCGAAGCACCATTCGGCTTTGTCTTGTCGCGTCACTGGCGCGAGGAATTGCAGCGCCATTTTCTGCTGCGGGCGTTTCGCTTGTCGCCCATTCGCCAAAAGGCGATTGCGCGGCTGTTGAATGGCGGACGGCTTGATCAGCATTTATTCGTGTTGCGGCGAATGCTGGGTGAGCGGCGAGCCGTGTTGATCCAGACACTGCGCGAACGCCTGGGCGATACCCTGCAGATTGGCGAGCCGCCGGGCGGGGCGACGGTGTGGGTACGTTCGTTACGCCCGGTCGACATGGCAAGCGTCTTTCACCGCCTGCTCAAGCAACAGATCATCGTCGCACCGGGCGAGCTGTTCAGTCTGCAGGGCTTGCATGCGGATCATCTGCGTTTGAGCGCGCTGAACCATGGCGAGCGGGATTTGCCGAGTGTCATCGGCTTGCTCGGCGATGCCTTGCGCCTGTCGCCCGGCCAATAACGTTAAAAAACATCGGGCGAGTTTCGGATACATCCCGTCGCACAGTGGTCAAACTGCCAGTAAACTGCGCTGCATTTCCTGAACCACTCCGATTTCAGAGGTTTTTGCATGACACTCAGTCCTTTTGCGGGCAAACCGGCACCGGCAGAACTGTTGGTCGACATCCCGCGACTGGTTACGGCCTATTACACCGGCCAGCCTGATGCATCGATTTCTACCCAGCGAGTGGCGTTCGGCACGTCCGGCCACCGCGGCAGTTCGTTCGATTTAAGTTTCAACGAATGGCACGTTCTGGCCATCAGCCAGGCGATCTGCCTGTATCGCGAAGCCCAGGGCATCACCGGCCCGCTGTTCGTCGGCATCGACACCCATGCATTGTCGACCCCGGCCGGCGCCAGCGCACTGGAAGTCCTCGCCGCCAATGGCGTCACCGTGATGATCGCCGAAGGCGATGAGTACACGCCGACCCCGGCAGTTTCCCACGCCATTCTCTGCTACAACCGCGGCCGTACCTCCGGCCTGGCTGACGGTATCGTCATCACGCCGTCGCATAACCCGCCACAGAGCGGTGGCTACAAATACAACCCAACCAACGGTGGCCCGGCCGATACCCACATCACCAAGTGGATCGAAGCCAAGGCTAACGAACTGCTGGCGAACAAACTGGCCGGGGTCAAACGCATCAGCTACGAGCAGGCGCTCAAGGCCAGCACGACCCATCGCCACGATTACCTGAACACCTATGTCGCCGACCTGATCAACGTCATCGACTTCGATGCCATCCGCGACGCCAAGCTGCGTCTCGGTGTCGATCCGCTGGGCGGAGCAGGGGTGCGCTATTGGTCGGCCATTGCCGAACACTACCGTCTCGACCTGGAAGTGGTGAATAAACAGGTCGATTCAACGTTCCGTTTCATGACCGTCGACTGGGACGGCCAAATCCGTATGGATCCGTCGTCCAGCCACGCGATGCAGGGCCTGATCGGCCTCAAAGAGCGCTTCGACGTGGCGTTTGCCTGCGACCCGGACCACGACCGCCACGGCATCGTCACGCCGTCCGGTGGTTTGCTCGCGCCGAACAACTATCTGGCGGTATCCATCGACTACCTGTTCCAGAATCGTCCGCAATGGCGCGCTGATGCCGCCGTGGGCAAAACCGTGGTCAGCAGCGGTCTGATCGACCGCGTGGCCAAGCGCCTGGGCCGTCGCCTGTACGAAGTGCCGGTCGGGTTCAAGTGGTTCGCCGACGGTCTGTTCGATGGTTCGCTGGGTTTTGGCGGTGAAGAGAGCGCTGGCGCCTCGTTCCTGCGCAAGGATGGCGGTGTATGGAGCACCGACAAGGACGGTCTGATTCCAGCCTTGCTCGCCGCCGAAATGACGGCGCGCACCGGGCGCGATCCAAGTCAGGCCTACCGAGCGCTGACCGACGAACTGGGCGAGCCGTTCTCGGTACGCGTCGACGCCAAGGCCAACCCTGAGCAGAAGGCACTGCTGAGCAAGCTGGCGCCGGAACAGGTCACCTCGACCGAGCTGGCAGGCGAGAAGATCCAGAGCATCCTCAGCCATGCACCGGGCAACGATCAAGCCATTGGCGGTCTGAAAGTCATGACCGAAAACGGCTGGTTCGCCGCGCGTCCTTCGGGCACTGAAGACATCTACAAGATCTACGCCGAAAGCTTCCTCGGCGACGACCACCTCAAGCAACTGGTGGCCGAGGCGCAAACTTTGGTAGACGGCGCCATTTCCAGCAAATGATGCGCACATGAAAAAGGGCAACCGTAATGGTTGCCCTTTTTTATTGCCTTGCCGATCAAGCCAGGTCGACCAGTACGATCTCGCTGTCCTCGATCGCCGTGACCGTCAGCACTTGCTCATGGGCTACCGCCACACCGTCACGCGCTTGGGCACGCAAGCCATTGACCTCGATCACGCCAGTGGCCGGAACCAGATAGGCGCGCCGTCCTTCATCCAGTCGATATTCTGCGGTTTCACCGGCCTTGATGTTCGCCGCCACCAGGCGCGCATTGGCGCGAATGTGCAGGCTCTCATCGTCGCCGTCCTTGCCGCTGGCCAAGGTGACAAAACCTTCGCGCTCGCCTTTGGGAAACGGCTTGGCTCCCCACGAAGGCGGCGCACCGGTTTCGGTCGGCAGAATCCAGATCTGGAAGATCTTGGTTTCCTTGTCTTCGAGGTTGTACTCGCTGTGGGCGATGCCGGTGCCGGCACTCATCACTTGTACATCACCGGCTTCGGTGCGGCCCTTGTTACCCAAATTGTCCTGGTGCGTGATGGCACCTTCACGCACGTAAGTGATGATTTCCATGTCGCGGTGCGGATGCTGCGGGAAACCGGTGCCTGCAGCGATGATGTCGTCGTTCCACACGCGCAAGTTGCCCCAGCTCATCCGCTGCGGATCGTAGTATTCGGCAAACGAAAAGTGGTGATGCGCGTCCAGCCAGCCATGATGGGCGCCGCCCAGCGAGCTGAAGGGTCTGAGTTCAAGCATGATCGTCTCCTTAAATTAGGTTCGTCAGGGGGCGGGCCCCGTGGTTGATGACGACGATCATCTATCAGGTAAACATCGATAAAAAGCGCAAAAACTGCCGCATCATGATCAGTTTATTTGATGGGAATGTGCCTCGAAATCGTCTTATCCGACTTTCAATTCGTCGCCTAAACCGATGACCTGTAAGCATTTCGCTAGAACTCATCAGCAAATCCAGACACCATAGCCGCCACAGCCTCACACCCTGGAGTCCGTCAGCGTGGCGCAACACACCCCCGATCTTCCCCCTGAACTTCGTCCACTGGCCGAGATGCCCTGGTTCAAGCGTCTGGCCGCGCGATTCTTTGGTCACGGTCTGACCAAGCTGCGCGCGCAGCACCGGGCATCGTGGCTGCACGGGCAAGCTGACGGATTTCGCAGTGGCCACACAGCCGGCGTCGAATATGGTTTCAAGGAGGGCAAGCTTGAGGGTCTGGAGGAAGGCCGCCAGGTTCTGCTGATTCGCGACAGCCGCAACACCGAGCATCGGCCGCCCAGCGTCGATAACCACCTGTTCGATGACTGGCGCCTGCCGCTCACCGCCGAATTGAAAAAACGCATCAAGGCTGACGTCGCTCGTTTGCTCCCGGCCCACGCCCAGCCCAGCGCCGCGCAATGGAAAATGATCTTCAGCGATACGCCGTCCACCTCGGTGGTCGCCGGTGCGGGCGCCGGCAAGTCGACCACATTGGTGCTGCGCATTCTGTTACTCAGCCATTATCTGGGTTTTGAGCTGGATTCGATGACCGTGGTGACCTTCACCCGTGAATCGCGCAAGGACTTCATCAACAAGCTCATCGAAATATTCACGCTGTGGGGTCAGCCGTTGAACCTCAAGCAGGCGCGCGAACTGGTGCGAACCTTCCACTCGCGCATCCTGCCGATGGTTCGCAGCCTGCCGGGTTTCGAGCGCTTGCAGGCCTTCGAGAACCTCAGCGACCGCCCGCAAAGTGGCGCAGAGGAGGTCGACAGCAATCCGTTTGACCTGCGGATCAACGACGCGCAACGACAGCAACTCAATGCCTGCTACCACCGCTTGTTCAACGAGGATGAGCGTTTCCGCCAATTGATCCAGCCGCTGTCCCGCGCGGGTTTGCAATTAAAGGAACTGGATCGCGATCATCCCGATGTGCAGAAACGCATGGCGGTCACCGAACTGGCGGCCAAGCGCGATGAAGAGCTCTGCGATGTGATTGAAGATTTATGGTTTCGTGCAGGGGCGTGGCCCATTAAAGGCATCGAGCCGAATCGGCAGGCCTTCGAAATCAATGGCTCGAAGTTCCACGCTCATGGCTATATTCCCAGCCTAGATGCCTGGGTGGTGCTCGGCTTTGATCCCAGGGAAAACGCCCAGCTGACCCGACCCAACGCCAAGCTGAGTGTCCGTGCAGAGTGGGCGGTCAAGCGCACCCTATTTCAAGCTTTCTGCCGTAAGCCATTGATATGGCTGGATAGTTACGAGTCATCCAGGCGCGTTCTTGCGACGTTGGCCGGAGATGCCAGCGCCGGTCCCGGCTTTGATTACAAGGTCAAAGGCGAGCTGGCATCCGCGCCATTGCTGGACTGTTTTGTCGCCGCGGCGGGCTTCATCGAAAACCTCGGCCTAAATGTGCCGGACGCGGTCAGCCGGATGAGCTTCGCCAAGGACGATCCTGATCGTTTTTTCTTTGAGGCCCTGAGCCTGTTCTGGCGCGCATTTGAAGATCACCTGCTGGATCAGAAACCGCCAGTCATGACCTACAACCGCATGTTCGCGTTGTTCAGCGAACACTCGCCGGAAAACCTCAAGCTGCTCAGCGATGAGTTGCTGCGGCCGATGGCGCATTTGATGATCGACGAATTCCAGGACGTATCGCCGCAGATCGTTTCGTGGATTCGCGCCAGCCTCAATGAAATCCGCAGCCGTGGCCCGGCCATGCACATCGGGCGAGGGGCACAGCGTTCATCGCTGCTGTGTGTCGGTGATGACTGGCAGTCGATTTACGGCTGGCGCGGCAGTTCTCCGAGCTACTTCATGGAGTTCAACAAGGAATTTCCTTCCCCGAGCACCACGAGAGTGATGCTCAGTGACAACTATCGCAGCCATCAGCACATCATCGACGCAGCCGAACACATTGTCCGTGCAGCGCCGGCGATCGCAGGCAAGAAGGCCAAGGCCAGTGGTGAGCCGAAGCCGCTTCACCCGGTCAACGTGCTTGAGCGTGACGATGAAGCGTTGGGGCAGCGTCTGGCCGAGCATTACCGGCGGGGTGATTCAATCCTGATGCTTTATCGAAAAAGCAGCGATAAGTTATTGATTGAGCAGCATATTCAGCCTGTAATTAATGTGGATTCGAGCTTGCCCTATGATGCGCGGCGGCTGAAACAGCTGACCTATCACAGCGCCAAAGGCTTGCAGGCTGATGCGGTATTCCTGCTGGGTGATTGCCAGCATCTGACCAGTTCTCCGTACAAGAACCAGGTGTATCGCATGGCGGGATTGGGCAAAAGTGGCGATAGCGAGCCGTACGACAATGCGCAAAAAGACGAAATCCTGCGCCTTGCCTACGTTGGTATCACGCGCGCCGTCAGCCATTGCTACTGGTACGTCGAACCGCAGGAAACCCAAGCGGTAAACATGCCGAGGGCATCGGATCGAGTTGCCAAGGGCAAGCCGTTCTTCGTCGATCATCGAACCGAGAAGGCCAGCGCCTGATCAATAAAAAAGCCCGCATCGCTGCGGGCTTTTTGTTTTAAATCAGGCGGTTATGCGTAGTTCTTGAGAGATTCCGGAGGAGTGAAAGCTTCCAGCTCATCTTCGATGGCCTCGATGATGCGCTCGACGTCCGCCGCGTTCATCACCGTTGCGCAGGGAATGCCGGCAATGGCGATCATGGTTTCGCCGCTGGCACGATCAAACAGACGGGCGATCAGGCTGCCCGGCGCATCCATCGTCGCCTCGAAACCCATGGGATGAAAATGCCAGCGCATCAGCTGGCAAGCATTTGGAAAGGTGACTTTGCTGAACCCTTTATTCATGGTGTTGCCCGCCTGCTTCATCGAGCGCTTCCTTTTGCTCATGTTAGGTGGGAAGAGCCTTCATTGGCTCAACCAGTGCTTGAGCTTTAAAAGTAGCATCCGTGTGTGAAAAAACTGTGAGTTTTTTCAGTCCGTTTAGCGATTGATTCGCATTTTTTGATGTAAGTCACTGGCTCATCGATTATCGCCAAAACGCCACCATGGATTTTCCATTGAAGCGGCAGAGGAAGTTGGGCAAGCTCGGTTCTTTTTTGCCGAGCCGCTTATGCACGCCGATGACGACGGCCCAGAACAGACCCAGGCCACGGCCGCCACGGTCATGCGCTATCACCTGAGCTGGAAACACCGGGATCTGGACAGCGTCATGGCGCTTTATCACGCCGATATCCAGTACAGCGATTTCTTTCAGAATCGCGTACTCAGACTGGATGAGTTACGCGACTACGTGCGCGTGAGCATGCCGCGAGAATCCGACGAACTGCTCGAGCATTGCGACCGCATCCGGGTGGATGGCAACACCGCGTTCATTCAGTACGAGGTGACCTTGCGTGGCGGCGATGGCCTGGTGTCGTTTCGTTCCAGCGAAGCGATCACGGTCAAGGACGGCCTGATATGGCGCGTCAATGAATACGCCTCGCTGGTGCGTACCCAAACCGACGGCAGTTCGGCACCGAGCCGTCCGGCGGTCAGTCGTCTCGGTCTGTCACCGCGCCAACTGAGCTTCATGGCCGAAGACCTGCAGCAGTATTTCGAAAAGCAGCAGCCCTATCTGGACCCTGAGCTTGACCTGCAACGGGTGGCGAAGGAGTGCGGGTACAGCCGCAATCAGATTTCCTATCTGCTCAATCAGGTACTCGGGCAAAGCTTTTATCGCTACGTCAACCAGGCGCGCCTGCAGCATTTGCTGCGTGCACTGGACAGCGCCGCACCGCCATTGCGCGTCGACGAGCTGGCGTTTGCCGCCGGTTTCAATTCGCTGTCGGCGTTTTACAAATGCTTTCGCGAGCACACCGGTCAGTCGCCCAAAGCCTACGCCAAACAAATTTCTCTGCGGGCACGCGCGCAAGACATCCACTGAAGGCAGCCACTAGGATCGACGCCATCGAAGGTTTTCAGTGGCGGAGTCTGGCATGTCGGCGTGGCGCACGATCAGTTTGTGGATGGATCAGCTCGATGAGCCGCTGCTGGCGCGCCCTGCGTTGGAGCGGGATCTGGATGTCGACGTGGCGATCATCGGCGCCGGTTACACCGGACTGTGGACGGCGTACTACCTGAAAAAACAGGCGCCCGGCCTGGATATCGCCATCATCGAGGCGCAAACCGCCGGGTTCGGTGCGTCCGGACGCAATGGCGGCTGGCTGATGGGGAATTTGCTGGGCGAGGATCGCTTGCTCGCAGGCTTATCGCCGCAGCAACGGCGGGCGTCGTTTGATCTGCTGCACAGCATTCCTGATGAAGTAGAGATCGTCGTTGAACGCGAAGGCATCGACTGCGATTACCGCAAGGGCGGGGTGCTTTATTGTGCTGCGCGCTACCCAGAGCAGGAAACCGTTCTGCGCGATTACCTGAGCAAGCTGCATGCCCAAGGTCTGACTGACGACGATTACCGCTGGCTGAGTCCCGAGCAACTGGCTCAGCAGATCCGCGTAGCCGAGCCCTACGGCGGCATCTTCGCTCCCCATGTCGCGACCATTCACCCGGCGAAACTGGTCCGTGGCCTGGCGCGGACCGTGCAGCAGATGGGCGTGAAAATCTACGAAAACAGCCCGGTTACCCACTGGCAATCCGGCAGTTTGCGCACCGCCAAGGCCAGCGTGCGCAGCCGCTGGATCGTCCCGGCCGTAGAAGGCTATTCGGTGACGTTGCCGCCGCTGGGCCGCTATCAGCTGCCGGTGCAAAGCCTGATCGTCGCCACCGAGCCGCTGTCCGCCGCGACCTGGGACGAAATCGGCCTGAATCGTGGGCAAGCCTTCAGTGAGTTCAGCCGTCAAGTCACCTATGGCCAGCGCAGTGCCGACAACCGCCTGATTTTCGGCGCCCGTGGCGGTTATCAGTTCGCCGGCAAGCTACGCCATGACTTCAACCTCACCCGCGATGAAGTCGAGTTGCGCCGCTATCTGTTCGGCGAACTGTTCCCGCAGCTGAAAAATGTGCAAATCACCCACGCCTGGGGCGGCAACCTCGGCATGTCGCGGAATTTCAAGCCGCACATGCTTTGCGACCGCGGCAACGGCATCGCGCTATCGGGCGGTTATGGCGGGGAGGGCGTCGGTGCCAGCAATCTCGGCGGCCGGACGCTGGCCGATTTGATTCTTGAGCGCGACAGCGAGCTGACCCAACAACCGTGGGTCCTGCCCGACGGTGGCATTCACGCGCTGCGTGCCTGGGAGCCAGAGCCATGCCGCTGGCTCGGCTACAACGCGATCATCAAAAGTTTCGTGCATGAAGACCAGACGCTGGCCAATCCGGCGACCGCGCCCTGGCGGCGCAAGCTCGCCAGCCAAGTCGCCGGGTTCATGGAAGGTTTCATGCACTAAACGCCGTTTCCCTCAACAAACAGGTCACGCCATGAGCATCACCCAATTCAAGAACACCGCCGCGCTCGAACTCGAGGAGTCCAACCCGGTCGCCGTGCCCCTCGGCGAACCTGTCGCAATTGCCTCGACCACCAGCGTCGAGCGCGACAACGGCGTCGAAACCGGCGTCTGGGAATGCACCCCGGGCCGCTGGCGGCGGCAGATCACCGCGCAGGAGTTCTGCCATTTCATTTCCGGGCGCTGCACCTTCACCCCCGACGGTGGTGGCGAAACCCTGCACATACAAGGCGGCGACGCACTGATGTTGCCAGCCAACACGCTCGGGATCTGGGATATCCAGGAAACCGTGCGCAAGAGCTACGTGCTGATTTTCTGATTGTTCGATCCTTTGATTGCCTGCCAACAAAAAAAGCCCATACAGGAATCGCCCCATGATCCAGAAAACCCTCGCATTGGCGCCGCTGCTGCTGGCCGCTTCCGTCAGTCACGCGGCCGAGACGGTCAAGGTCTACAACTGGTCCGACTACATCGCCCCGGACACCACAAAGAATTTCCAGAAAGACACGGGCATCGGCGTGACCTACGACGTCTACGACAGCAACGAAACCCTCGACGGCAAATTGATGACCGGCAAATCCGGTTACGACGTGGTCTTCCCGTCGAACCACTTCATGGCGCGGCAGATTCAGGGTGGGGCGCTGAAGAAACTCGACAAGAGTCAGTTGCCGAACTGGAAGAACCTCAACCCGGCACTGCTCAAAGCCTTGCAGACCAACGACCCGAACAACGAGCACGGTTTCCCTTATCTGTGGGGCAGCACCGGCATCGGCTACAACATCGCCAAGGTCAAAGCGGTGCTGGGCGACGACGCGCCGGTGGATTCCTGGGATCTGATCTTCAAACCCGAATACATGGAAAAACTGCAAAAGTGCGGCGTGGCGATCCTCGATAACGGCCCGGAACTGCTCCCGGCGGCGCTCAACTACCTGGGCCTGCCGCACCACAGCAAGAATCCCGAAGACTACAGAAAAGCCGAAGCTTTGCTGATGAAAGTGCGGCCCTACGTCAGCTACTTCCATTCCTCGAAGTACACCAGTGACCTGGCCAACGGCGACATCTGCGTAGCAGTCGGCTTTTCCGGCGACATCCTGCAAGCGGAGAACCGCGCCAAGGAGGCCAAGAACGGCGTCGAGATCGGTTATGCGATTCCCAAGGAAGGCGCGGCCATCTGGTTCGACATGGTCGCCATGCCCGCCGACGCACCGGACGAAAAGGCCGGCTACGCCTTCATGAATTACCTGCTGCGCCCCGATGTCATGGCGGGCATCACCAACTACGTGCACTACGCCAATGGCAACGAACAGGCGGACACGCTCATCGATCCGGCGATCAAGAACGACACCAAGGTTTACCCGAGCGCGGAAATGATGGGCAAGCTGTTTGCGCTGGAAGCGATGCCGCTGAATATCGACCGGATCCGTACGCGGGTCTGGAACAAGATTCGTACCGGTAGCTGAGTTTTTTCAGGCCAACGTACAAGACCCCTGTGGGAGCGAGCCTGCTCGCGAAGCGGTTTGTCATTCGACTCTTATGTTGACTGGCTTGGCGCCTTCGCGAGCAGGCTCGCTCCCACATTTGTTATTCAATGAATCAGCATAGTTGATATCAAAGCACTGGCACCGCTGACTGAAAGTGTGACTTGCCCAACAAATTCAAACTTAGCGATATTTAATATTTAAATAGAAAATCGTCAGACAATTTCCGCCCTCATCGCAACTAAAAACAATCTTTCCTCCCCGCACCTTTGTTTACGGCAGTTTCCTGATACCACCAAATTGGATCGCAAAAAAATCCTTTACGACAGATTTCCAATTGTGTCAGGTTCGTTACGCCTTCATTGGGCGAGTGATAGGACGATCTCGCCAAAGATCGTCCTGTCGGACAAAAACTGTTCCATTGCTAAACAAGGAAGTGTGTTTATGTCGAAAGTTAAAACCAATGCTGTTGATTCCGCCGAACAGGCTTTCCAGCTGGCTGCCTTCAGCTCGGCGTACAACCAGATCAATAGCTTCAGCCATCAGTATGACCGTGGCGGCAACCTCACGGTCAATGGCAAACCCTCGTACTCCGTCGACCAGGCGGCTACGCAATTGCTGCGTGACGGCGCTGCCTACCAGGACAAGGACGGCAGCGGCAAGATCGAACTCACCTATACGTTCCTGACCTCGGCCTCGAACAGCACGATGAACAAGCACGGGATCACCGGGTTCAGTCAGTTCAGCGCGCAGCAACAGGCGCAGGCCAAGCTCGCCATGCAGTCCTGGGCCGATGTGGCCAATGTCACCTTCACCGAGAGAGCCTCGGGCGGCGACGGGCACATGACCTTCGGTAATTACAGCGGTGGCCAGGATGGCGCTGCGGCGTTTGCCTATCTGCCGGGGACCGGCGCCGGTTATGACGGCACCTCGTGGTACTTGATCAACAGCGGTTACACGCAGAACAAGAACCCGGATCTGAACAACTACGGTCGTCAGACCCTGACCCACGAAATCGGCCATACCCTGGGCCTTGCTCACCCTGGCGACTACAACGCCGGCAACGGCAACCCGACCTACAACGACGCGACCTACGGCCAGGACACCCGTGGCTACAGCGTCATGAGTTACTGGAGCGAGAGCAACACCAACCAGAACTTCAGCAAGGGCGGCGTCGAAGCCTATTCGTCCGGCCCGCTGATGGACGACATCGCAGCCATCCAGAAACTCTACGGCGCCAACACCACCACCCGCACCGGCGACACCACCTACGGCTTCAACTCCAATACCGGCCGCGATTTCCTCAGCGCGTCGTCGTCGAGCGACAAAGTGGTGTTCTCGGTGTGGGATGCCGGCGGCAAGGACACCCTGGATTTCTCCGGTTTCACCCAGAACCAGAAGATCAACCTCAACAGCGCTTCGTTCTCCGACGTTGGCGGCATGGTCGGTAACGTGTCGATCGCCAAGGGCGCGGTCATCGAGAACGCGATTGGCGGTTCCGGCAGCGATCTGTTGATCGGCAACAGCGTGGCCAACGAGCTGAAGGGCGGTGCCGGTAACGACATCCTGTACGGCGCTGGCGGTGCCGACAAGCTGTGGGGCGGCGCCGGTTCGGACACTTTCGTGTTCGCCGCCAGCTCGGACTCCAAGCCAGGTGCGATCGATCAGATCCTCGATTTCGTCAGCGGTCTGGACAAAATCGACCTGACCGGCATCACCAACGGTGCGGGCCTGCACTTCGTCAACAGCTTCACCGGTTCGGCCGGCGACGCAGTGTTGACCTCGTCGGGCGGCAATAGCCTGTTGTCGGTGGATTTCTCCGGGCATGGCGTGGCTGACTTCATCGTCAGCACCGTGGGCCAGGCTGCGACCAGCGACATCGTGGCGTGATGTGAAAGGAAAGCGGCGCCTCGTGCGTCGCTTTCTTCGCTTGCATCGGCCTGATCCCCGAGCAAGGCTACGAGCGGAAGTGAAATTTCCTATGACTCGATACGTTTTAACTGACACGACGATGGCATGGCTGATGGCAGTCACGCTGATGATGACCGGAGCGACAAGCATGGCAAGCAGCCTCAGACTCGAAGAACCCTCGGCATTCGCCGGGCGCTGGCAGGCCACATTGACCGGTCACAACGACACACCCGAAACGTGGTCGTTGCAAGACAAGCCGTCGAACACATGCGTTGTCGATCTTGCGCCAAACAAGACCTTGGGCGAGGGCGCCGATTGTCTGGGCGCATGGTTGAGCGAAGCCCCGATTGGTTGGTTTCCAGAACCCGATGGCATTGCCATCACTGGCAAGGAGGGTTCGAAAATCGCCTTTTTCAGCCGCCGGGGGGATGGCTCTTACGCAAGCAGGTTGAGTTCGCAATTGCTTATCTTGCTCGAACGCATCGGGCACTAAGCGGTGGCTGGGTAGTTGCGCGAAGTTGATGTACTGCAATAACCGAGCGTTATAACCGCGAAGCCGATCAACTTGTTATGAAATTGTAAGCACTACTTGCAAATGATCTTTGGCAGGTACGCGAAATATCAATGGAATGCTCGTCCGCACCGACGAGACTATGAACTCAGGAAGAATCAATGAAGATGGCGAAGTCTCCGGCCGCTCCGTTAATCAAGGCATTGGGCGACTATAAAAGCATTCTGATCAGCGTCGGTTGTTTCACTGTGTTGATCAACGTGCTGATGCTGGTGCCGTCGATCTACATGCTGCAAGTTTACGATCGGGTGCTGTCGTCACAGAACGAAACCACTCTGGCGATGCTGTCGTTGATGGTGGTCGGGTTCTTCGCCTTCATCGGCCTGCTGGAAGTGATCCGCAGCTTTATCGTCATCCGCATCGGCAGCCAGCTGGAGCGGCGCTTCAATCTCCGGGTCTATCAGGCCGCGTTCGAGCGCAACCTGTTCAAGGGTGAGGGTAACGCCGGGCAGTCGCTGGGCGACCTGACCCACATTCGCCAGTTCGTCACCGGACCGGCGCTGTTCGCCTTCTTCGATGCGCCGTGGTTTCCGGTCTATCTGTTTGTCATTTACCTGTTCAACGTCTGGCTTGGCGTGCTGGCCACGGCAGGCGCGTTGCTGCTGATCGCACTGGCGTGCCTCAACGAATACATGACCAAAAAACCGCTGGGCGAAGCCGCCGGTTTTTCCCAGCAGTCCAGTCAGTTGGCTACCAGCCACTTGCACAACGCCGAAACCATTCAGGCGATGGGTATGCTCGGCTCGCTGCGCAAGCGCTGGTTCGGGGTGCATTCGCGCTTTCTCGGCTTGCAGAACCAGGCCAGCGACACCGGTGCGGTGATCAGTTCGCTGAGCAAGACCCTGCGCCTGTGCCTGCAATCGTTGGTGCTGGGCCTGGGCGCGTTGCTGGTGATCAAGGGTGACATGACTGCGGGGATGATGATCGCCGGTTCGATCCTGATGGGTCGCGTACTGAGCCCGATCGATCAGTTGATCGCCGTTTGGAAGCAGTGGAGTGGGGCGAAGCTGGCTTACCGGCGCCTTGATGCGTTGTTGCAGGCGTTTCCGCCTAGCGACGAGGCGATGGCACTGCCGGCACCGAAAGGCCAGATCAGCTTCGAGCAAGTCAGCGCCGGCCCGCCGGGGCAGCGTGCGGCCACTTTGCACATGGTCAATTTCACGCTGGCCGCTGGCGAAGTGCTCGGCGTGCTCGGCGCGTCTGGTTCCGGCAAGTCGACGCTGGCTCGAGTGCTGGTCGGCGTGTGGCCGGTTCTGGGCGGCACCGTGCGCCTCGACGGCGCTGATATTCACCGCTGGAACCGCGACCAGCTCGGCCCCTACATTGGTTATTTGCCGCAAGACATCGAGTTGTTCAGCGGCTCCATTGCCGAAAACATCGCGCGCTTCAGCGAAGCCGACCCGCAAAAAGTCGTCACCGCCGCGCAACAGGCCGGCGTTCACGAAATGATCCTGCGTTTGCCGCAAGGTTACGACACGCAACTGGGCGAGGACGGCAGCGGCTTGTCCGGTGGCCAGAAGCAACGCGTGGCCCTGGCCCGTGCGCTGTACGGCACGCCGAGTCTGGTGGTGCTCGATGAACCCAATTCCAACCTCGACACCGTCGGCGAAGCGGCATTGGCCAGCGCCATTGCGCAACTCAAGGCGCAAGGCACCACGGTGATTCTGGTGACGCACCGTTCTTCGGTGCTGGCTCAGGCTGACAAATTGCTCGTGCTCAACGATGGCCGTTTGCAGGCGTTCGGCCCGAGTCAGAATGTGCTCAAGGCACTTTCCGGTCAGCACGAACAGCAACGCGAAAAAGCCGCACAAGCACCGGGCGGGCTCAGCATGAGCCGGCAGTATCAGCCCACGACAAGGAATTCGGGTGTATGAGCAGCGCCAGCATGAACACTGAAAACGAAGCGAACATGGAACACGCCTACCTCACCGAACGTCCGGAGCGTGATGCGAAATTCTTCGCGCGCCTGGGCTGGATTCTGGCCATCGTCGGCGCTGGCAGTTTCTTCACTTGGGCCGCACTGGCGCCGCTGGATCAGGGCATTCCAGTGCAGGGCACCGTGGTGGTCTCGGGCAAACGCAAGGCTGTGCAGTCGATGAGCAGCGGCGTGGTCAGCCGGATTCTGGTGCGCGAAGGCCAGATCGTGAAGCAGGGCCAGCCGCTGTTCCGCCTCGATCAGACGCAGGTCGCCGCCGATGTGCAATCGCTGCAGGCGCAGTACCGCATGGCTTGGGCCAGCCTCGCGCGCTGGCAGGCCGAGCGCGACAACCTCAAGCAAGTGACCTTTCCGGCCGAACTGAGCAACGACCCGGACCCGCGCCTGGCCTTGGTGCTGGAAGGCCAGCGGCAACTGTTCAGCAGCCGCCGCGAAGCGTTCTCCCGGGAACAAGCGGCACTGCGCGCCAATATCGAAGGCGCCACTGCACAACTGGCCGGCATGCGCCGCGCGCGCAGCGACCTCAATGCCCAGGCCAGTTCCTTGCAGCAACAGTTGAGCAACCTGCAACCGCTGGCCGACAACGGCTACATCCCGCGCAACCGCTTGATGGACTACCAGCGGCAACTGTCGCAAGTGCAGCAGCAACTGGCGGAAAACACCGGCGAAAGCGGGCGCGTGGAGCAGGGCATCCTTGAATCGCGCCTGAAGTTGCAGCAGCACGGCGAGGAATACCAGAAGGAAGTGCGTACGCAACTGGCCGATGCGCAGTTGAAAAGCGTAACCCTGTCCGAGCAATTGACCTCCGCCGGTTTCGACCTGCAACACAGCGAGATCCTCGCCACCGCCGATGGCGTGGCAGTCAACCTCGGCGTGCACACCGAAGGCGCTGTGGTGCGTCAGGGCGAAACCCTGCTGGAGATCGTTCCGCAAGGCACCACCCTGGAAGTGGAAGGGCATTTGCCGATCAACCTGATCGACAAGGTCGGCACGCATTTGCCGGTGGACATTCTGTTTACCGCGTTCAACCAGAGCAAAACCCCGCGCGTGCCCGGCGAAGTCAGCCTGATCTCCGCCGACCAGATGGTCGATGAGAAAACCGGCGTGCCGTATTACGTGTTGCGCAGCAGCGTCAGCGATCAGGCCATGGAAAAGCTCAACGGCCTGGTGATCAAGCCCGGTATGCCGGCGGAAATGTTCGTGCGCACCGGTGAGCGTTCACTCCTCAACTATTTGTTCAAACCGCTGCTCGATCGCGCCGGTTCCGCGTTGACCGAGGAATAAGGATGTTCGGCTGTATGAAAAAGCTTTGCATGCTGGGGGCCGCAATGACGCTGCTCGCGAGTCACTCGGCAGTCGCGGCCATGGGGCCGTTTGAGATCTACGAGCAGGCATTGCGCAACGATCCGGTGTTTCTCGGTGCAATCAAGGAGCGCGATGCAGGCCTGGAAAACCGCGCGATTGGCCGCGCCGGGCTGCTGCCACGGATCGGCTACACCTACAACAAGGGCCGCAACTCGTCCAAGGCGACGTCTCTGGATGATCGCGCGCGCAACCGCACCGATGAGCGCAACTACAACAGTTACGGCTCGGCGCTGACGGTGCAGCAACCGCTACTCGATTACGAAGCTTACGCGGCGTATCGCAAAGGCGTGGCGCAGTCGTTGTTTGCCGACGAAGCCTTTCGCGGCAAGAGTCAGGAACTGTTGGTGCGAGTGCTGGATAACTACACCAAAGCCTTGTTCGCCCAGGACCAGATCGACATCGCACAGGCGAAGAAGAAGGCCTACGAGCAACAGTTCCAGCAGAACGAACACATGTTCAAGCAGGGCGAGGGCACGCGCACCGATATTCTCGAAGCCGAGTCGCGCTATGAGCTGGCGACTGCCGAGGAAATCGAAGCGCGCAACGAGCAGGATGCCGCCTTGCGTGAGCTCGGGGCGCTGGTCGGCGTGCCGGCGGTGGATATCGGTGATCTGGCGCCGCTTGGTCAGCAATTCCAGACCTTCACCCTGCAACCGGCCAACTTCGACACCTGGCATGAACTGGCGATCAGCAACAACCCGAACCTCGCTTCGCAGCGTCAGGCCGTGGAAGTGGCGCGCTATGAAGTCGAACGCAACCGCGCCGGGCATCTGCCGAAAGTAAGCGCCTATGCCTCGATGCGCGACAACGAGTCGGAAAGCGGCAACACCTATAACCAGCGCTACGAAACCAACACCATCGGCCTGGAAGTCAGCGTGCCGCTGTACGCCGGCGGCGGGGTGTCGGCCTCCACACGGCAGGCCAGCCGCACCATGGAACAGGCCGAGTACGAGCTGGATGGCAAAACCCGCGAAACCCTGATCGAACTGCGCCGACAGTTCAGCGCGTGCCTGTCCGGAGTGAGCAAATTGCGTGCTTATCAGAAGGCTTTGAAGTCGGCGGAAGCACTGGTGGTCTCGACCCGACAAAGCATTCTGGGCGGCGAACGCACCAATCTCGATGCGTTGAATGCCGAGCAGCAACTGTTCACCACCCGCCGGGATTTGGCCCAGGCACGCTACGACTACCTGATGGCCTGGACCAAATTGCATTACTACGCCGGGACGCTGAATGAGCAGGATCTGGCGCGGGTGGACGAAGCATTTGTGGTCGCGCAACAGCCCTCACCCTAACCCTCTCCCAGAGGGAGAGGGGACCGATCCGGGGAGATTGGCGAGATGCACCGACTTGAACGAGCTGTGCTGAATCCGTAATCGACTGGTTTTCCAGGTCGCTGAATAACTGAGGACAACACGGTCGGCTCCCTCTCCCTTTGGGAGAGGGCTGGGGTGAGGGAAACGGGCGACACCGCAGGATCTGAGGCTTTGCACCGAGACGTTAATGAGCAGGATCTGGTGCGGGTGGACGAAGCATTTATGGTCGCGCAACAGCCCTCACCCTAACCCTCTCCCAGGGGGAGAGGGGACCGATCCGGGGAGATTGGCGAGATGCACCGACTTGAACGAGCTGTGCTGAATCCGTAATCGACTGGTTTTCCAGGTCGCTGAATAACTGAAGACAACACGGTCGGCTCCCTCTCCCTTTGGGAGAGGGCTGGGGTGAGGGGACCGATCCGGGGAGATTGGCGAGATGCACCGATTTGAACGAGCTGTGCTGAATCCGTAATCGACTGGTTTTCCAGGTCGCTGAATAACTGAAGACAACACGGTCGGCTCCCTCTCCCTTTGGGAGAGGGCTGGGGTGAGGGGAACAGGCGACACCGCAATTCAGCCCTGAACAAAACAACAAAAAAGAGAATGATGACCATGGACGTACGCATCAAACCGATTTCGCTCGGCACGCTATTGCTGGTGACCTCGGCAACGCAGGCGCAATACCTGGAACCCGGCCAGCCCGGCAATCCGGCCAGTTGGCGCAGTGCCGAGTTCCTGCGCGACTGGGGCCTGGAACGCATGCAGGCCGATCAGGCCTACGCAGCCGGCATCACCGGCAAGGGCGTGAAAATCGGCGCGCTCGATTCCGGTTTCGATGCCGCCCACCCCGAATTCTCCGCCGACCGTTATCACCCGGTAACCGCCAGCGGCAGCTACGTCGATGGCTCAGCGTTCAACGTCGACGGCACGCTCAACCCGAACAACGATTCCCACGGCACCCACGTGGTCGGCACCATGGGCGCCGCCCGTGATGGCAGCGGCATGCACGGGGTGGCGTACAACGCGCAAATCTACGTCGGCAACACCAACAAGAACGACAGCTTCCTCTTCGGCCCCAGCCCTGATCCGCGTTATTTCAAAGCGGTCTACGACAGCCTCGCCAATGCCGGGGTGCGGGCGATCAACAACAGTTGGGGCAGTCAGCCGCCGGATGTCAGTTACCGCACTCTCGCGGATCTGCACGCCGCCTACGCGCAGCACTGGAACAAGGGCACTTGGCTCGACGCCGCTGCCGATGTTTCCCGGCGCGGCGTGATCAATGTCTTCAGCGCCGGCAACAGCGGCTACCCGAATGCCAGCGTACGTTCGGCGCTGCCGTACTTTCAGCCGGATCTGGAAGGTCACTGGCTGGCGGTGTCCGGGCTCGATCAGAGCAATCAGCAGAAATACAACCAGTGCGGCATCGCCAAATACTGGTGCATCACCACACCGGGGGCGAAGATCGACAGCACCATTCCCGGTGGCGGTTATGCGATCAAGTCCGGTACCTCGATGGCGGCGCCGCACGCGACCGGCGCCCTGGCGCTGGTGATGGAACGTTATCCGTACATGAACAATCAGCAGGCGCTCGAGGTGCTGCTGACCACCGCCACCCAGCTCGATGGCTCGGTCACCGACGCACCGAACGAGCGGGTCGGCTGGGGCGTCGCCAATCTCAATCGGGCGATGCGCGGGCCGGGGCAATTGCTCGGTGCGTTCGACGCGAATCTGGGGGCAGGGCAGCGCGATGTCTGGAGCAATGACATCTCCGACAAGGCGCTGCTCCAGCGTCAAAACGAAGACCTCGCCGAGCACAGCGCCTGGCAGCAAACCCTACAGGACAAAGGCTGGGAGAACGGTGTCCCGGCCGGCGCCAGTCAGCAGGAGCAGACCGATTACGCGGTCGGCATGCTGCGTGATGCGGCAGCGGCAAACCGGGTGTATGAGGGCAGCCTGATCAAGTCCGGCGCCGGGCAATTGCTGCTCAGTGGCGCAAACACCTATCGCGGTCCGACTACCGTCGACGGCGGTCTGCTGACCGTCAACGGTTCGCTGACCTCAGCGGTCACCGTCAACGACAGCGGCACCCTCGGCGGCTCCGGACGCATCGGCGCGTTGACCGCCAACAGCGGCGGCCGTGTCGCACCGGGCAATTCCATCGGCACCTTGAACGTCGCTGGTGATGTGACACTCGCCCCGGGCTCGACTTACGCCGTTGAGCTGTCGCCCACCAGCAGTGACCGCATCGTCGCCGGCGGCACGGCAACCGTCAGCGGCGCCAGCGTCAGCCTGGCGCTGGAAAACAGCCCGACCTTGCTCAGCAGCGCCGAAGCGCAAAGCCTGCTCGGTCGCCAGTACAACATCCTGCAAGCGGCCGGCGGCGTGCAGGGGCAGTTCGCTGCAGTAGTGCCGAACTACCTGTTCATCGGCGGCGCCCTCGACTACGCCGCAACCGGCATTCAGCTGAATATCCAGCGCAATGCCACCAGCTTCGCCAGCGTCGGGCAAACGCCGAACCAGCGTTCGGTGGCCGCTGCAGTTGAAGGTCTGGGCGCCGGCAATTCGGTTTACGAAAGTGTGCTTCGTGCACCGACTCAGGCCTCGGCGCAGCAAGCCTTCCAGCAACTGAGCGGCGAGATTTATCCGGCGCTGGGGACGATGCTGATCAACGACAGCCGCCAGTTACGTGATGCGGTTGGCGAGCGGCTGCACGATGACTCGGCGACCCGCAGCAACGGCTGGATCAAAGCACTCGGCGCTTGGGGCAGTACCGATTCCAGCCACGACACGACCGGCTACAACACCTCGATCGGCGGCCTGCTGGCGGGGGTCGACGGCGCGCTGGACGAGCAGACCCGCATCGGTCTGGTCACCGGTTACAGCGACAGCTCGTTGAACATGGGCTCGGGCACCCATTCTTCGGCGAAAGTCGACAGCTATCACCTCGGCACTTACGCCGCACACGACCTCGGCGCCTGGCGCTTGAGCACTGGCGCGGCCTACAGCTGGCATCGCGGCGATGTGAAGCGCGATCTGCAATACGACGAGGTCAGCGCCAAGCAGAAAGCCAAAGTTGACGCGACCACCACCCAAGTCTTCGGCGAAGCGGCGTATCGCTTGCAGCTGCAAGCGCTGGCGCTGGAACCGTTCGCCAACCTGACCTACCTGCATCTGGACACCGAAGGCTTCACCGAAAAGGGCGATGCCGCTGCGCTGAAAAGCTCGGGCGATCAGCGCGATGTGGTGCTGAGCACTCTGGGCGTGCGGGCGAGCAAAACCTTCAACCTTTCCAGCCAGCAAGCGCTGGACGTCAGCGCGCGTCTCGGCTGGCAGCACAGCCTCAGCGATATCGAATCAGAGCAGCATTTGCGTTTTGCCAGCGGCGGCACGCCGTATTCCGTGGAGAGCTCAGCGCTGGTACGCGATGCCGCACTGGTCGGCGTGCAGGCCAGTCTGGCCTTGAGCAAGGACGTGCGGGTCAACCTCGATTACAACGGCCAACTGGCCAGCCGCGAGAAGCTGCATGGCGTTGGCCTGAGCCTGAACTGGCAGTTCTGATTGCATGTGTTTGAGTCACCGTGGCGAGGGGATTTATCCCCGCTCGACTGCGCAGCAGTCGCAAAACCTGATCGTTCCCACGTGCAGCAAGGGAATTGATCGTTCCCACGCTCTGCGTGGGAACGCCTCCAGGGACGCTCCGCGTTCCAATGGGACGCGGAGCGTCCCGGGCTGCATTCCCACGCGGAGCGTGGGAACGATCAAGGCAACCGGATTTTTCGCAACATCACTAAGGAAGGTCGTGGATGGATAACAACAATACCCCCGCGCAATCGGGTGGCCGCTTTGCCCTGAAAACCCTGACAGTCGCCATGCTCTGTGCCAGTGCGATGGCACAGGCAGCGCCTTACGTTGAAAACGGCCGCAGCGGCGATCCGTCGAGCTGGCGCAGCAATGAATTCAAGGCTGACTGGGGCTTGGGCGCGATCGGCGCGGATTACGCCTACGCCGCCGGCTACACCGGCAAAGGCGTGAAGCTGGGCATCTTCGATCAGCCGGTCTACGCCGCACATCCGGAGTTCTCCGGCAGCAACAAAGTCGTCACCCTGGTCACCAGCGGCATTCGCGAATACACCGACCCTTACATCCCGGTAAAGGCCGGCGATGCGTTCCTCTATGACGGTTCACCCTCGGTCGGCTCCAACGGCAAGCTCGGCGCCCATGGCACGCACGTCGGCGGCATCGCGGCGGGCAGTCGCGACGGCGGGGTGATGCACGGTGTTGCATTCGGTGCGCAGATCATCAGCGCCGATAACGGCGACCCAGGCCCGGAAGACGGCATCGTGCGCGGCAACGACGGCGCGGTGTACAAGGCCGGTTGGGATGCGCTGATCGCCAGCGGGGCGCGGATCATCAACAACAGCTGGGGCATCGGCATCACCGACCGCTTCGACCTCGGCGGCCGCGATCCGGCGTATCCGCATTTCACCGTCAACGACGCGCAATTGCAGTTCAACGAAATCCGCACGCTGCTCGGCACCAAACCCGGCGGCGCTTACGACGGCGCCATTGCCGCCGCACGCAGCGGCATCGTCACCATTTTTGCCGCCGGCAACGATTACAACCTGAACAATCCCGACGCCATTGCCGGCCTGGGTTATTTCGTCCCGGACATCGCGCCGAACTGGATCACCGTCGCCGCGTTGCAGCAGAACCCGGACACCGCCAGCGCCAATCCGTACGTGATCAGCACGTTCTCCTCGCGCTGCGGCTATACGGCGAGTTACTGCGTCTCGGCGCCGGGCACCAAGATCTACAGCTCGATCATCGAAGGCACCAACGCCGGCAACCTGACCACCAGCTACGCCAATTACAACGGCACCTCGATGGCGGCGCCGCATGTCGCTGGTTCCATTGCCGTACTGATGGAGCGTTTTCCGTACATGAGCGGCGACCAAGTCGCCAGCGTGTTGCGCACCACCGCCACCGACCTCGGCGCACCGGGCATCGACGCCTTGTACGGTTGGGGCATGATCAACCTGCGCAAGGCCATCGATGGCCCGGCGATGTTCGTGACCGAGCAGGACATTCCCGAGGAATTCCGCGTGCAGGGCGCTTACGGTTCCGGCCAGTTTGTCGCTGACTTGCCGGGCATCGGCGCGATCATCGATCAGGGCAAACCCACCGAACGCGTGTGCAGCGACATCACGTGCGGCCTCGACACCTGGCGCAACGACATCGGCGGCCACGGCGGTCTGACCAAGCAAGGCATCGGCACCCTGGTGCTGACCGGCAACAACTCTTACAGCGGTCCGACTCTGGTCAATCAGGGTCGACTGGCCATCAACGGTTCGCTGCAATCGGCGGTCACCGTCAACAATGGCGGCATCCTCGGCGGCAATGGCCGCATCGGCGCGCTGGCAGTGAACAGCGGCGGTACAGTGGCGCCGGGCAACTCCATCGGCACCCTGAACGTCGCCGGTGACGTGACCTTCGCGCCGGGTTCGACCTACGCCGTAGAGCTGTCGCCAACCAGCAGCGATCAGATCGTTGCGGGCGGCAAAGCCATCATCGACGGCGCCACGGTGAGCCTGTCGCTGGAAAACAGCCCGACCTTGCTCAGCACCGGCGAAGTGCAAAGCCTGCTCGGCACTCGCTACAACATCCTGCAAGCGGCGGGCGGCATTGAAGGGCGCTTCGGTCAGGTCTTGCCGAATTACGCCTTCCTTGGCGGCACCCTGGATTACTCGGCGGGCGGCATTCAGCTGGCGGTGGGGCGCAATGAGGCATCGTTCGCCAGCGTCGGTCTGACGCCGAACCAGCGCGCCGTTGGTGCGGCCGCCGAACGTCTGGGGGCGGGCAATGCGCTGTTCGAAACCCTGTTGCTGTCGCCCAACCCGGCGTCGGCGCAGCAGGCCTTTCAACAGTTGTCCGGCGAGATTCACCCGGCCATCGGCACGCTGCTGATCAACGACAGCCGCTACCTGCGCGAAGCCGTCGGCGAGCGCCTGCGTGAGCGTGATCTGTTCAACGCCGATGCGCCGACTGATGATCGCAGCAACGTCTGGGTCAAGGTCCTCGGCTCGTGGGGCGAGAGTGACGGCGGACACGACAATGCCGATTCCAACAGCTCCATCGGTGGGCTGCTGGCCGGTGTCGACGGTCTGATTGCTGAAGATACCCGTCTCGGTTTCGTCACAGGTTACAGCGACAGTTCGTTGAGCATGGGCAGCGGCACGCATTCGTCGGCGTCGGTCGACAGCTACCACTTGGGTGCGTATCTGGGCCATGAAATCGACGCGTTGCGCCTGACCGTCGGCGGCGCCTACAGCTGGCATCGCATCGACGTCAAACGTGATCTGCAGTTCGGCGACGTCAGCGGCAAACAGAAAACCAAACGTGACGCGACCACCGCGCAAGTGTTCACCGAGGCCGCATACGATCTGGGCCTGCAACCGATGAACCTGGAGCCGTTCGCCAATCTGTCCTACGTGCACCTCAACACCGACAGCTTCACCGAGAAGGGTGACGCTGCCGCGCTCAAGGGTGGTGAAGACAATCGCGACGTGGTGCTGTCGACCCTCGGCGTGCGCGCCAAGCGCAGCTTCGCTGTGTCGGACAAGCATCAGCTGGAACTGGGCGCAAGCCTCGGCTGGCAGCACAACCTGAGCAGCGTCGATGCCGACAGCCATCTGGCCTTCGCCAACGGCAACAGCGCGTTCACCGTGCAGAGCGTGTCGATGGATCGTGACGCCGCTGTGGTGGGCGTGCGCGCCGGGCTGGCGCTCAATCGCGACGTGCGGGTCAACCTCGACTACAACGGCCTGATCGGCTCGAACGAGAAAGATCACGGCGTCGGTCTGACTCTCGACTGGCAGTTCTGAGGCGTAACCGGCAGCGCTTCTCGGGCTGCCGGTTTTTCAAGGAAAAGGAGCGCTGCACATGGGATTGTTCGATTACAAAAATGCCGACGGCAAAGGGTTGTACAGCGACGCCATCGCACTGACGCTGTATGCCTACACGCCCACCGGCAAACCGTTGCCGGCCACCGCGTGGGCACCGGTCGCCGCGACGGCGCTGGGCTATCAGGGCAAGGTCGGCGTGCAAGGCACGTTCTTCGGGGAACAGGATGGCTTCACCAGCGCCGAGGCGGAAGTGCTCGGCAAGTACGACGCCGCTGGCAAATTGATCGGCCTCGGCATTGCCTTTCGCGGCACCGGCGGGCTGGGTTACAGCGACACTTTCGGCGATCTGAAAAACAATCTGCTCGCGGCGGTCGGGCCATCGGATTACGCGAGCAATTACGCCAAAAACGCGTTCGACAATCTGCTCAAGGCCGTCGCCGCTTTCGCGATCGCCAACGGCATTGCCGCCAAGGACGTGCTGATCAGCGGCCATAGCCTCGGTGGGCTCGGGGTTAATAGCGTTGCTGAATTGAGCGCGGACAACTGGGGCGGCTTCTACAAGGATGCCAATTACATCGCCTTCGCCTCGCCGACCCAGAGCAGCACCGGCCCCCAGGTGCTCAACATCGGTTTCGAAAATGATCCGGTGTTTCGCGTACTCGATGGCACCACGTTCAGCACGGCGTCGATGGGCAAGCACGACAAGCCTCACGAATCGACCACCGACAACCTCGTCAATTTCACCGACAACTACGCCTCCACGGCGCAGAACCTGGTGCCGTTCAGCATCGCCAACCCGCTGAACTGGTCGGCGCACAGTTCACTGGGCTACGCCGATGGCTTGAATCGGGTGATCGATTCGGCGTTCTACAACCTGACCGAGCGCGACTCGACAATCATCGTTGCCAATCTCGAAGAGGCATCGCGGAGCAAGACCTGGGTCGAGGACCTGGGCCGCAGCGGCGAGCCGCACAGCGGCAGCACCTTCATCATCGGCACGCAGAGCAGCGACTGGCTCAAGGGCGGGGCGGGTAACGATTTCCTTGAAGGACTGGGTGGCGATGATCGTTTCCGCGATGACGGTGGCTACAACGTCATTTTTGGCGGCCAGGGCCATAACACCTTCGAACTGCAGAAACCGTTGCAGAACTTCAGCTTCGCTAACGACGGCGACGGCACGCTGTACGTGCGCGACGCCTACGGCGGCATCAGCCTGACCCGTGACATCGGCGCGCTGGTCAGTAAAGAGGCCGGTTCGTGGTGGGGCAGCAAGGAAATCACCTGGGGCGTCACCGCCAAGGGCCTGAGCAACGGCAGCGAACTGACCCAGTACAACCATTCGCTCAGCGGTGATGGCTACGGCAATGCCTTGCATGCCACGGCCGATGGCGACTGGCTGTTCGGGCTTGGTGGCGATGATCAACTGATCAGTGACAAGTCGCAGGTGACTTTCGTGGGTGGCGCCGGCAACGACGTGATGACGGCGGTGGGTGGCGGCAACACCTTCCTGTTCAGCGGCGCGTTCGGTTTCGATGCGATCAATGGTTATCAAGGCAGCGACAAACTGCTGTTCATGGGCGTCGCGGGCGCGGGACAGGGTTATGACTACAAGCAGCATGCCGCGCAGTCCGGCGCTGATACCGTGCTGAAAGTCGGCGATTTTGCCGTGACGCTGATTGGCGTCGGCGTGACTGACCTGACGGATTCGAGTTTCGTCTTTGCCTGATTCCGAAGGTGCAGGAGATCTCATTGTGGGAGCGAGCTTGCTCGCGAAAACGGTGGGTCAGGCGATTGTGATGTTGAATGTGCTGCCGCCTTCGCGAGCAGGCTCGCTCCCACAGGTGCGGCGTACACATGAACGTTCCCACGCTCTGTGTGGGAATGCAGCCGGGGGCGCTCTGCGTCCCAAAAGAACGCAGCCTTCGGCAGCTCCTACAGAGGATGTGCAAGATGTAACGAATGCTCCAGAGCCCCGCGCTCTGGCTGTGAGCTATCTCTGACAATTCCAACAACAAGAGAGGCAATGGCAATGGGTGTATACGACTACAAGAACTTCGGCACAGCCGATTCCGCGGCGCTGTTCAGCGATGCCATGGCGATCACGCTGTATTCCTATCACAACCTCGATAACGGCTTCGCCGCCGGTTATCAGCACAACGGCTTCGGCCTGGGCCTGCCGGCAACGCTGGTCACCGCACTGATTGGCGGCACCGATTCGCAAGGGGTGATCCCCGGTATCCCGTGGAATCCCGACTCGGAAAAACTCGCCCTCGATGCCGTGCAAAAGGCCGGCTGGACGCCCATCACCGCTGCGCAATTGGGCTACGACGGCAAGACCGATGCACGTGGGACGTTCTTCGGCGAGAAGGCCGGCTACACCAGCGCGCAAGTGGAAATCCTCGGCAAGTACGATGTCCAGGGTCACCTCACCGAACTGGGTATCGCCTTTCGCGGCACCAGCGGCCCGCGCGAAATCCTCATTGGTGATTCGATTGGCGACGTGATCAACGATCTGCTCGCAGCGTTCGGCCCGGCCGATTACGCAAAAAACTACGTCGGCGAAGCTTTCGGCAATCTGCTCAACGATGTTGTCGTATTCGCCCGGGCCAACGGCCTCAGCGGCAAGGACGTGCTGGTCAGCGGCCACAGCCTGGGCGGTCTGGCGGTGAACAGCATGGCTGACTTGAGCGCTGGCAAGTGGGGCGGTTTCTTCGCCGATTCCAACTACATCGCCTACGCCTCGCCGACCCAGAGCAGCGGCGACAAGGTGCTGAATATCGGCTACGAAAACGACCCGGTGTTTCGCGCCCTCGACGGTTCGACCTTCAGCAGTGCCTCGGTGGGTGTGCACGATGCGCCGCACACATCCACCACCGACAACCTCGTCAGCTTCAACGATCACTACGCCTCGAACGCCTGGAACGTGCTGCCGTATTCGATCCTGAATATCCCGACCTGGATTTCGCACCTGCCCACTGGCTACGGCGACGGCATGACCCGCGTGCTGGAATCGAAGTTCTACGACCTGACCAGCCGCGACTCGACGATCATCGTCGCCAACCTCTCCGACCCGGCGCGGGCAAACACTTGGGTACAGGACCTCAACCGTAACGCCGAAACCCACAAGGGCAGCACGTTCATTATTGGCAGTGACGGCAGTGACCTGATTCAGGGCGGCAGCGGCAATGACTATCTGGAGGGCGGCGCCGGCAACGACAGCTTCCGCGACAACGGCGGCTACAACGTCATTCTGGGCGGGCAGGGCAACAACACGCTCGACTTGCAGCAAACAGTGAAGAACTTTGATTTCGCCAACGACGGTGCCGGCAACCTGTACATCCGCGATGCCAACGGCGGGATCAGCATTACCCGCGACATCGGCAGCATTGTCAGCAAAGAGCCGGGGTTTCTCTGGGGCGTGTTCAAGGACGACGTGTTGCACAGCGTCACGGCCACGGGGCTGAAAGTCGGCAGCAACCTCACCGCTTATGAGTCGAGCATGAAAGGCACGGCTGCCAATGACACGCTCAAGGCGCATGCGGGCGGTGATTGGCTGTTTGGCCTTGAGGGCAATGATCATTTGCTCGGCGGCGCGGGCAATGATGTGTTTGTCGGCGGCGCTGGCAATGACCTGCTGGAATCGGGCGGCGGGGCGGATACGTTTCTGTTCCACGGCGCGTTCGGCCAGGATCGGGTCGTTGGCTATACGGCCGATGACAAACTGGTGTTTCTCGGCGTACAGGGTGTGTTGCCGGGGGATGATTTGCGCGCCCGTGCGTCGGCGGTCGGGCAGGATACTGTGCTGACGTTTGGTGGGGATTCGGTGACGTTGGTGGGGGTGGCGCTGGGGAGTTTGAGCGACGACGGGGTGGTTATCGCCTGAGGTTGATGCGGGGCCTGTGCCGGCCCCTTCGCGAGCAGGCTCGCTCCCACAGGGGATTTGTGAACGACGCAGATCCAGTGTGTGATCGTTCCCACGCTCCGCGTGGGAATGCAGCCCGGGACGCTCTGCGTCCCACTCAAGAACCGAACGCGGAGCGTCCGTGGAGGCATTCCTTTGCTGCGCATGGGAACGATCATTCAGGCCAAGTCAGTCTTCCTTGCGCACGGTCGCGACTTCATCGGCGCGAACCTTGACCTTGGCGCCAGAGATGTCTTCGAATTCGTAAAAACCATCTTCGGTCTCGGTCTTCGGCATGTCCTCAGTCAGGTACTGGGTGCCGTTCTGCAGCGTCACCACGGTCTGGGTCGAACAGCCGCCCAGCGCCAACAGGGCTGCGACTGCTACAGGAATACCCAGCATCTTGATTTTCATACCCACCTCTGACTCCTTGCTTGAATGTGATTGCGGGCATTGTCGGCCCTGTAACGCGGTTGGTGCCAGCAGCGGCGGAAAAGTTCGATGGCGGCGCGAAAAAATGCCATTGATCTTTTTCCGTTTGCGCCGGGCGGGGCTGAGCTGGTATCTGTACGCATAACCAGTATTCGCTTGCCGTGGCTTTGAATTCCCGTGACCTCCAACCCTCTCGACGATCCGTTCTATTACCTCAACAACTTCCGGCAAGTGCTTGATTGGCTTGGGCTTCGCTATGCCGATGTGATGAGCACAAGCGAGCACGGCTTCATCCGCGACTTCAACACGCTGCCGCAAGCCTCGCAGGGATTGCTGGTGCGCATGGTCATGCGCAAGGGCATTCACTTTCGCGCGAGCAAACTCAATTATCTGGAAATCGGCGACATCGCTGAGGCGGCGCAGCCGTTGCTTGATCGCGGCTGGCTCGATGAACACGCTGCGCTGACCCTGGCAGAGCTGTTTGATGTCCTGCTCAAGGCCGAGCTGCTGCAAGCGTTCGGCACCTTTATCGATCAACCGAAAGGGCGCAAGGACGAATGGCTGCCCGTGCTGGCCGAACAGTTCAGCGAGGCGCAAACGCTGCGCGCCTGGGCGCCGCAATTGGCTGACCGGCTGTTCAGCCTGACCCTGATGGACCTGTGCGATCGCCTGCGGCTGATGTTCTTCGGCAACCTTTATCAAGACTGGTCGGAGTTCGTGCTGGCCGACCTCGGCATCTTCACTTATGAAAAAGTCGAGTTCTGCGCTGACTCCCGAGGCCTGCGCAGTCGCGAAGACGTCGACGCCTGCCTGTTCCTGCATCAATGCCAGTTGCGCTTCGAAGCCGGTGAAGCGCTGGACGAGATCGTCGAACAGATCAACGCCGTGCAATTCGACAACCCGTGGCTGCGCCGCCGACAAGCCAAGGCGTTGTTCCAGATCGGCCAGTACGCCGAGCGCATCGGCGACTTTGCCCTGGCCCTGAGTGTTTACCGCGACTGCGCTTATCCGGGCGCACGGCTGCGCATGATCCGTGTGCTTGAACGTTGCGGCGAATATGCATTGGCGCTGGAACTCGGCACGCTGGCCGAACAGGCGCCGCAAAGTGCCGCCGAGCAGCAAGGCTTGCAGCGCATCGTCCCGCGTCTGCGGCGTAAACTCGGTGGCCCGCCGCTCAAGCGTGCCAAGGCCAGAGAGGTCGAGCGCCTCGATTTGCATTTGCCGCGCAGCGATCCGGCGCGGTCGGTGGAATTTCACGTACAAGCGCACTTGCACGCCGATGACGGCCCGGTGCATTACGTCGAGAACAGCCTGATCAATTCACTGTTCGGCCTGTTGTGCTGGCCGGCGATCTTCGCGCCGTTGCCGGGCGCGTTCTTCCACCCGTTCCAGCGCGGCCCGGTGGATCTGCTCAGCGAAGACTTCCTCGAGCGCCGCGCCGAGCTGTTCCAGGCCTGCCTGGGCGAACTCGATGACGGCCGCTACGCCGAGACCATCCGCCAGCGCTTCGTCGACAAGTGGGGCATCCAGTCGCCGTTCGTGTTCTGGGGCGCGCTCAACGAAGACTTGCTGGAACAGGCGCTGGCCTGTCTGCCCGCCGAACACCTCAAACACTGGTGCAATCGTCTATTGCTCGACATCAAGGCCAACCGCGCTGGCATGCCGGACCTGATCCAGTTCTGGCCGCAGCACAAGACCTACCGGATGATCGAAGTCAAAGGCCCCGGCGACCGCTTGCAGGACAATCAACTGCGCTGGCTGGAGTTCTGCCACGAGCACCAGATGCCGGTGGCGGTGTGTTACGTGCAATGGGCGGAGCAGAGCGCTTGAGTTACAGCGTTGCCGTGCGTGCACTGTGCGAGTTCACCGCCAAGACCGGTGATCTCGACCTGCGCTTCACCCCGTCACCAACGGCGCTCGAAGGCATCGTCGGCCATCGCACCGTGGCGTCGCGGCGCAGTGAGCAGTACCAGAGCGAAGTGGCTCTGCAAGGCGAATTCGGCGAGCTGAAGGTCAAGGGCAGGGCGGATGGCTACGACCCGGCGCAAAACTGCCTGGAAGAAGTCAAAACCTATCGCGGCGACCTGAGCAGGCAACCGGCCAATCACCGCCAGTTGCACTGGGCGCAGGCGAAAATCTACGGCTGGTTGATGTGCCAGAAACTGCAATTGCAGCAGATCAATCTGGCGCTGGTGTATTTCGACGTCGTCAGCGAAAAGGAAACCTGCCTGGTCGAATCCCACAGCGCCGAGTCACTCCAGACGTTTTTCACGCAGCAGTGCGGCTTGTTCCTGCAATGGGCCGAGCAGGAAATGGCCCATCGCGAAGCGCGCAATCTGGCCGCGCAGCAACTGGCGTTCCCGCATGCGGATTTTCGTCCCGGCCAACGGCATCTGGCCGAATCAGTGTTCAAAGCCGTCAGCACCGGCCGCTGTCTGATGGCCCAGGCACCGACCGGGATTGGCAAAACCCTTGGCACGCTGTTTCCGATGCTCAAGGCCCTGGCGCCGCAGCAACTGGACAAGGTGTTCTTTCTCACCGCCAAGACTCCCGGACGCAAACTGGCGCTCGATGCCAGTCAAGTGTTGTTCAGGCAAGCGCCGGACTTGCCGCTGCGAGTGATGGAAATGGTTGCTCGCGACAAGGCCTGCGAACATCCGGACAAAGCCTGCCACGGTGAATCCTGTCCGTTGGCCCAGGGTTTTTATGATCGCCTGCCGGCTGCCCGCGAATCTGCCAGCCATATCAATCTGCTGGATCAGGCGGCGATGCGTGAAGTTGCCGCGCAGCACAGCGTATGCCCGTATTACCTGAGTCAGGAAATGGCCCGTTGGGCGGATGTGGTGGTTGCCGACTACAACTATTACTTCGACTTCAGCGCGCTGCTGTCCGGCCTGGCCCAGCTCAATCAATGGAAAGTCGCGGTGCTGGCCGACGAGGCGCACAACCTGGTCGAACGCGGCCGGCAAATGTACAGCGCCAGTCTCGACCAGTTCACCCTCGCCAGCGTGCGCAAAACCGCGCCGGCAGCGCTGAAGAATTCCCTGCAACGGGTCAACCGCGAATGGAACGCGCTGCATGCGCCGCAACTGGCGGCGTATCAGGCGTACGACAAGGCGCCGGACAAGCTCCTGCACGCCATCTCGCTGTGTTGCGCGGCCATTGGTGATTACCTCAACGAGCATCCGCAAGGCCTCGACAGCGGCCTGCAGAATTTCTATTTCGACCTGCTGCAATTTGCCCGGGTCGCCGAGCTGTACGACGCGCATTACCTGTTCGATATCAGCAAACGCGACCTCGACCGCAAACGTCCACTGTCGCAACTGTGCCTGCGCAACGTGGTGCCGGCGGCGTTCATCGGCCCGCGCCTGAGCGCGGCGCGCAGCAGCGTGCTGTTCTCGGCCACGCTGAGCCCGCGCAATTATTACGCCGACCTGCTCGGCACGCCCGCCGACACGGTGTGCATCGACGTCGAATCGCCGTTCAGCGCCGAGCAGTTGCAGGTGCACATCGTCAGCCAGATCTCCACCCGTTTTAACCATCGCCAGGCCTCGCTGGAGCCTATCGTCGAGCTGATCGCGCGCCAGTTCAGCGAGCGCCCGGGCAATTACCTGGCGTTCTTCAGCAGTTTCGATTACCTGCAACAGGTCGCGACCTTATTGGCCGAGCGCCATCCGCACATCACCCAGTGGCTGCAATCGCGGGGCATGGCCGAGGGCGCGCGGCAGGCGTTTCTCGACCAGTTCAGCGCCGACAGCCAGGGCGTCGGGTTTGCGGTGCTGGGCGGGGCGTTTGGCGAGGGCATCGATTTGCCCGGCGCGCGGCTGATCGGCGCGTTCATCGCCACGCTGGGGCTGGCGCAGCTCAACCCGGTCAACGAGCAGATGAAGCGGCGCATGGCGGCGATTTTTGGCGCCGGCTACGATTACACATATCTGTACCCGGGCATGCAAAAAGTCGTACAAGCCGCCGGGCGGGTGATTCGCACCCGTGAGGATCGCGGCACGGTCATGCTCATTGATGACCGCTTTGCCGAAAGCCGCATCCAGCAACTGCTGCCGCAGTGGTGGGCAATCAAAAGCGAGCCGGCACTTTCCAAATCAGTGGATTCACGCATACTTCAGCCCATGACAGTGGCTGGTGAGTGTGATGAGTGAAAACAACAGAACCGCAGCGATCGAAGACAGCCGTTTCCGGCTGCTGATCGACGCGGTTGTCGACTACGCGATCTACATGATCGACCCCGACGGTACCATCACCAGTTGGAACTCCGGCGCCAAACGCTTCAAGGGCTACGAAGAAGCGGAAATCATCGGCGAGCATTTCTCGCGCTTCTATACCCCTGAAGACCGCGCCAACGGCATGCCGCAACGGGCGCTGGACACAGCGATCCGTGAAGGTCGCTTCGAAGGCGAGGGCTGGCGCGTGCGCAAGGACGGCACGCACTTCTGGTCGCACGTGGTGATCGACCCGATCATCGACCCCAACGGCAAGCTGCTCGGTTTCGCCAAGATCACCCGCGACCTCACCGACCGCAAAATGGCCGAGGAAACCCTCAAGCAAAGCGAACAGCAGTTCCGCCTGCTGGTGCAGGGCGTCACCGACTACGCGATCTACATGCTCAGCCCCGAAGGCTGCGTCAGCAACTGGAACCAGGGCGCGCAGCGCATCAAGGGTTACCTGCCGGAAGAAATCATCGGCCAGCATTTTTCGATTTTCTACACTCCCGAAGACCGCGAACTCGGCGAGCCGCAGCGCTCGCTGGAGATTGCCACCCGCGAAGGCCGGTTCGAGAGCCGCAGTTGGCGGATGCGCAAGGACGGCACGCGGTTTCTTGCCCACGTGGTCGTCGATGCGATTCGCGGCGACACCGGCACGCTGCTCGGCTTTGCCAAGATCACCCGTGATGTGACCGAGGCGCACGAGGCGCAGCAGGCCCTGGAAAAGACCCGCGAGGCGTTGTTCCAGGCGCAGAAGATGCAGGCGATCGGCCAACTCAGCGGCGGCATCGCCCATGACTTCAACAACCTGCTGACGGTGATTCTCGGCAATCTCGAGATCGTGCAGAAACGCATCGGCGACGCGCCGAAAATCGCTCGACTGCTGGAGAACGCCACCCAAGGGGCCTTGCGCGGTGTCTCGCTGACCCAGCGCATGCTGGCCTTCGCCCGGCGTCAGGAACTGAAGACCGAATCGGTGGATATCCCGCAACTGGTGCAAGGCATCACCGGGCTGCTGCGCAGTTCGCTCGGACCGGGCATTCGTATCGAAACACGCTTTCCCGACGACCTGCAGCCAGTGCTGGCCGATAGCAATCAGCTGGAACTGGCGATCCTCAATCTCGCCACCAATGCCCGCGATGCCATGCCCGAGGGCGGCACGGTGATCATTCAGGCACAAGCGGAAGTGGTGCTGGAACAAATCCATTCGACATTGGCGGCAGGCCGATACGTCTGTCTGAGCCTGATCGATAGCGGCGAAGGCATGGACGAAGCCACGCTGGCCTGCGCCCGCGACCCGTTCTTCACCACCAAAGGCCTGGGCAAAGGCACCGGGCTCGGTTTGTCGATGGTGCATGGCTTTATCGAGCAGTTGGGCGGGCGCTTTATTCTGAAAAGCGAGAAGGGCCACGGCACGGCGGCCGAACTGTGGATTCCGGTGGCGCTAGAGCAGACGGCCAGTCGCCCGGCGTACAGCAACGCCGCGCCCATTGCGGTCCCAAGGCTCAGCGTGTTGGTGGTCGATGACGATTCGCTGGTGCTGACCAGCACCAGCCTGCTGCTCGAAGACCTCGGCCACCGCGTCATCGGCGCGACCTCCGGCGCCCAGGCGCTGGCGCTGTTCGATCAGGGCGAAGTCATCGATCTGGTGATCACCGACATGGCCATGCCAAAAATGAGCGGCGCGCAACTGGCTCACGCCTTGCGTATGCTCAAGCCGGATCTGCCGATCATTCTCGCCACTGGATACGCCGAACGTTTGGAAGGCTTCGCCGCCGATCTGCCGCGCCTGCCGAAACCGTTCACCCAGTTGAATCTGGTCCAGATCATCGCCCAGTCGATGAAGTGACGCGCTGGTCGATCCGGCTGAACTAGTGCTGACGCGTGCCTTTCCAAAAGTCTTGTTCACTTTTGGAGGGCACGTCTCTTGTCTCGCATATTGACCCAGCCAAGCGCTGTTGAAGAAGCCTTGGCCGAACACGACGCCAAGATGTTTGGCTCACCCAAGGAGCGCCTGGATTTCTATCGCCGGGAAATCCAGTACGAAACCAGCATCCTCGCCAACCGCACCGACGCCTATCTGGCGGCGCAGTCGTTTCTGGTCATTGCTTTCGCCTCGTGCATGGCCAACCTCAATCCCGAGTGGGGCAAGATGTTCACCCTTGTCGTGCCGCCGTTTCTGGCGCTGCTTGGTGTGCTCAGTTCGCTGAATGCCTGGCCGGGGATTCGTGCGGCGTACGACATCATCGATCACTGGCACTTCAAACAGAGCCAGTTGCTGCACAGCGAGCCGGTGATGGGCGCGGCGTATGACGAGTCTCCACTGTTCAGCGAAATGGAATCGAGCCACAAGGGCTATCGCAAGTCGCTGCTGTTTTCAGTGCGCACGCCTTGGATTTTTGCGACGTTCTGGGTGATGTTGGGGGTGTATGCGGTGTTTATTCAGGTGACCAATCCTTGAGGTGGATTGGTCGGGGGCAGGGGACAGGTGCTGGATTTTGTGGTGTCTGTGAGATCTTACCCCTCACCCCAGCCCTCTCCCCCAAGGGGGCGAGGGGGAAAGGGAGCAGATCTTCATGCTTTTAAAAATCTACATTCGGCGCGGTATGCCAGGTCGGTGTAGCACGTGAGAACACCTCGGTCAGTCCCCTCTCCCTCGGGGAGAGGGCTAGGGTGAGGGGCTTTTGACTTTTATCACGCGGTTTCCAGCTCACGTCGCGGCGTAACAGCATTCTGCACCGCTGCCGGAATCGGCGGAAAATCCTCATTCAGCACACACAGATGATCAATCGCATCTTCAAATTTCGCATCGGCTTTCTTGCGCAGTGCCCGGTATTGCTCAAAGCGTTCGAAGTCGGTCGGGGTCTGTTCCAGCAGCGCGTTGGCCGCTCGGTTCAGTTCGTGGGCTTCTTCGAACAGTTGACGATTGCGTTCCAGAGCCAGTGCTCTGCAAGCCTTGATTTGCGCAGGAGTCGAGCATTCGTTCATGACTGTGACCTTGTTTGTGTCGGGGTTCCGTTTGATAGGCTGTTCACCGCAGGGGAACCGAACCTGCCGGGTCGCGCTGGATGGTTGGCGCGGTTAAAGGTGTGACCCTTGGGTCGCGCCCGGCGATCCATTTTTTTGTAGAAAAATCTTCGATGATTTTCGGCAAAGCGCAGCGGTTGAAGAATCAGCTTTTTCGTTGCTTCAGACTTTCATAGCGCGCCAGCATCGGCTGTGTGCTGATGCCATGCAGCAGGATGCTCAGGGCCACCACCGACAACGTGATGTCGGTACAAACCTTGGCCACGTCGGAATCGAGGCCATGGTTCAGGGCGAAGAACAGGTAGAACAGGCTGCCGATGCCGCGAATGCCAAACCAGCCGATCAACAAACGCTGCGGCCAGCTGAGCAGAGTGCCCCATGGCATCAGCGCCACGCTCAGCGGACGAATCAGACAGAACAGCACGGCGCCGATCCACAACGCCCGCCAGTCCCAATGCGCAATCAGTACGACGCCGAGCAGGGTCACCAGAAACACTTCCATCGCCCGCTCGACCAGACTGCCGAATGCGAGCATGTCGCCCATCATGATTCCCGCCGCGACCTGGCTGTCTTCCAACTGCTCCGTGTCGCCGTGCACGGCGTTCTGTGGTTCGACGTTCTGATGACCGACCACCGGCTGCACCAGATGCTCGGCAGGTGCCTGGGTGATGCCCGTGGATTTGACTTCCTCCTGACGCAGACCCAGGCCAGCAGCGAAGACCGCAAGAAAGCCGTAGCCGCCAATGGCGTCGGCCACCACGTAGGACAGTGCGATCAGCGCGAGGGTCAGGTAATCGTTCGGGCCGAGGGTGCTGTCCTCGTTGTGAATGCGTAGTAACAGAGCGATGCGGCCAATGCCGCGCCCCATCCAGTAACCGGTGAGCAAACCCGCCGGCACCGCCCACAACAGACTGCGAAGCACCCAGTGCTGCCATTCGCCAGCGCTGCCGTCACCGTGCAGCAACAGCAGACCGAGAATCACGAAAGGGAAAGCCACGCCATCATTGAGCCCGGCTTCACCGGAGAGGCCGAAGCGCACGCTGTCGACGTCCTGCGCATCATTGACCTGCACCAGTGCGGCGAGCACCGGGTCGGTCGGGGCCAGAATCGCGCCGATCAGCAACGACGGTCCCCACGGCAATTGCAGGCCCCAATGCAATAGCAGGCACACGCCGATAATCGTCAGAATCATTACCGGCCCGGCCAGACCAAAAGCGATACGCCAGGTCTTGTGGGCCAACGGCAACCGCAGCTTCAGACCGCAGACGAACAAGGAAAAGAGCACCGCGACTTCAGTCAGGTGCTCCATCCACAATGATGATTCTTCCAGCGGCAATTGCAGCAGGTCGAGGCCGCTGGGGCCGATGGCAATGCCCAGCAGCAGGCACACCGCCGAGGTGGTGACCGGCATCCAGCGCAACCAAGACGACGTCAGGGCCAGCGTCAGCAGCACGGCGCCGAGCACCGCGACCCATACGCCGAAACTCATGACCGCTCACTTCGGTGAATTCTCGAGGACAGGCGCACCGGGTCAGCTCACGGTCGTGCGCAGGTACTCGGGGATGAGCACGTTGAACCACAGCAGGATCATCGACACCAGCATGGTCACCAGCACCAGCAGGCCAACGCCCCACACGCACGCCGAATACAGCAGGCCTTGCTCCTTGCGCTCATGCATGAAGGTCGGCAGGCCGACGAACAGCAAAAACGTCGAATAGATTGACGCCGCGCCGAGCACCAGAATCGCCAGCCAGCGGCTCGGGTACAGCCCGGCGATCCCGGCGAGGAAAAACGGCGTCACCGTGTAAGCGGCAAAACCGATGCATTGATTCAGCGTTGGTCGCGCATCGAATGAACGCGACATCCATCTGATAAACCCGCCGATAACCGCCACACCGGCGACAATCGTCACGTACAGCAGCACGCTCAATTGCAGGGCGCTGGCCGTGCTCAGGCGCACGTTCTCACCCGCGGCGAGGCTCCAGCCGACTTGAGTGGTGCCGATGAACAGGCACACGGCCGGAATCAGCGCGAGCAGCAGCAAATGCGCGAGGTAATGGCGGGGATGGGTTTCTTCTTCGCGGCGGATATCGGTCCAGGCGAAGTTGGGTTGGGTGAAGAGTCTGACGAGGGGGGCGGACATGACAACCTCCTGTTCCTGTTGGCCCGTAGGCGCTTACAGGTATGGAGAGATGCCATGCCGCTCGGGTTCAGTTTTTCTGCTGCACGGTTACAGCATCGGTTTGCCGCCGGTCACGCCGTAGCGCTGGCCGGTGATATAGCTGGCTTCGTCGGAGGCCAGTAGTACATAAATCGGTGCGACTTCTACCGGTTGGCCCGGACGGCCGAGCGGGGTGCTGCCGCCGAAGTTCTGTACTTCTTCGTCGGGCATGGTCGAAACGATCAGCGGTGTCCAGATCGGGCCTGGGGCGACGCTGTTGACGCGAATCTCCTTCGGCCCGAGCATCTGCGCCAGGCCACCGGTGAAGTTGGCGATCGCGCCTTTGGTGGTGGCGTAGGCCAGCAGGGTCGGTTTGGGCATGTCCGAGTTGACCGAGCTGGTGTTGATGATCGACGAGCCTGGGCGCATGTGCTTGATCGCCGCCTGGCAGATCCTGAACATGGCGGTGATGTTGACGTCGAAGGTCATCACCCATTCGTCATCGGGGATTTCTTCGAAGTTTTCGTGGGTCATCTGGAACGCGGCGTTGTTGACCAGAATGTCGATGCGGCCAAAGCGCTCGACGGTCTTGTCGACCAGCGCCTGGCACTGAGCCTTCTCGGCGATATCGCCCGGCAGCAGGATGCACTGACGCCCGGCCTGCTCGACCCAGCGTGCGGTTTCCTTGGCGTCTTCGTGTTCATTCAGGTAAGCCACGGCGACGTCGGCGCCTTCACGGGCGAAGGCAATCGCCACCGCGCGACCGATGCCGCTGTCGGCACCGGTGATCAGCGCGATCTTGCCGGCGAGGCGGCCGGAACCGACGTAACTTTGCTCGCCGCAGTCTGGATACGGTTCCATCTTGCGTTGCGAGCCGGGCACCGGTTGGGCTTGTTTCGGGAAGGGTGGTTTTGGATAGTCAGTCATCGCAGGGTCTCCTGATTTCAAGTCCAGTGTTCCGGGTTGACCCGGTGGCTTTGCCTTGAGTTCGATCGGATTTGCGCTGGATTCTGGTTGGCGATGCAAAACCAATGTGGGAGCGAGCCTGCTCGCGAAAGCGGTCTGTCAGACGATAAATATGTCGACTGACACTGCGCTTTCGCGAGCAGGCTCGCTCCCACAGGGGGTCATTTATACAGGGGAATACCGGGCAAGGATCAGCGTTTTCGGCTGGCCAGCGCCCGCTCCATCCGCGCAATCCCTTCTTCGAGCAACGCCCTCGGGCAACCGAAGTTCAAGCGCACGAACTGCTGATGCCGGTCGCCAAAATCCAGCCCGGCACTCAGCCCGACCTTGCCTTGTTCGAGGAAGAACCGCTGCGGATCCGGCAGGTCCAGCGCGGTGCAATCGAGCCACGCCAGATACGTGCCCTGCGGCACATTGATGGTCACGCCCGGCAGGCGCGTGCGCACTGCGTCAACCAGCCAGTCGCGGTTGGCCTGCAGGTAGATTTTCAATTCCGCGAGCCAAGGCCCGGCTTCGCTGTAGGCGACGCGGGTGGCTTCCATGCCCAGCGGGTTGACGCTGTCGACCATGCCGCAGCGGGCGTGGTTGACGCGTTCGCGCAGGGCGGCGTCCTGAATGATCATGAACGAGGTCTTCAGACCGGCGATGTTGTAGGCCTTGCTCGCCGACATCAGGGTGATCGTGCGTTTGGAAGTCTCGGGGCTCAGCGATGCGGTGGGAATGTGCACGCGGCCGTCGAAGCACAGTTCGGCGTGGATCTCGTCGGAAATGATCCACGCGTCCTGCGCTGCGCAGATGTCCGCGACTGCCTGCAATTCTTCGCGGGCGAAGACCTTGCCGAGCGGGTTGTGCGGGTTGCTCAACAGCAGGGCGCCGCCGCCTTCGAGCGACTCACGCAAAGATTCCAGCGGCGTGGCGTAAGTGCCATCGGCCTGGGCGTTGAATTCCAGCTCGACCTTGTTCAGGCCCCAGTGCCCCGGCGCGTGGCGCAGCGGCGGATAGTTCGGCACTTGCACGACGACATTCTGCTGCGCCTGCACCAAAGCCTTGAGGGCCATGTTGAAGCCCGATTCCACACCCGGCAGGAAAATCAGCTCCTGCGGTTTGACCTGCCATGAATACTTGTTCCACAGGTCGGCGACGATGGCTTCACGCAGGTTGTCCTGGGCCACGCTGTAACCGAGCAGCGGGTGCAGCAGGCGCTGTTGCAAGGCTTGAACGATGACCGGCGGCGCGGCGAAATCCATGTCAGCGACCCACATCGGCAACACATCGGCCGGGTAGCGGCTCCACTTGGTGCTGCCAGTGTGGTGGCGGTCGAACAGTTGATCAAAATCGAAAGTCATGCGCGGTCTCGTCGAGGCGGATTTGGTTCTGCCGGACATTCTATGCGCAACGCGACCTGTGTGGGAGCGAGCCTGCTCGCGATAGCAGTGTGTCAGTCAACCAATATGTCCCTGATTGATCGTTCCCACGCTCTGCGTGGGAATGCCTCAAGGGACGCTCCGCGTTCCAATGGGACGCAGAGCGTCCCGGGCTGCGTTCCCACGCGGAGCGTGGGAACGATCAATACCTCGAGATTGCAGATGAAACACCCGACGGTCGGTTTTCACACAATCGGCAAGGTCTTTGTCTACAGTGAAAAAGTCGGCGCCAAGGCGTCGCAACCGTGATTGTCCAGATAAAGCCCGGCGCAAGTACCGGGTTCCACCTGATCAGGAGTGCACGATGGATCTCAGCCGTCGTCAGTTCTTCAAGGTCGCCGGTATCGGCCTTGCAGGCTCAGGCCTGGGCGCGTTGGGCATGGCCCCGACGGCGGCCTTCGCCGAGCAGGTGCGTCACTTCAAGCTCGCCCACACCCGTGAAACCCGCAACACCTGCCCGTATTGCTCGGTCGGTTGCGGTTTGATCATGTACAGCCAGGGCGATGCCGGCAAGAACGTGGCGCAAAACATCATTCATATCGAAGGCGATGCCGACCACCCGGTCAATCGCGGCACGCTGTGCCCGAAAGGCGCGGGCCTGCTCGACTTCATTCACAGCCCCGGCCGCTTGCAGTACCCGCAAGTGCGCAAGCCCGGCAGCAATGAATGGACGCGCATCGGCTGGGACGAAGCCCTCGATCGCATCGCCGACCTGATGAAGGCCGACCGCGACGCCAACTTCATCGAGAAAAATGTTGACGGGCAAACGGTGAATCGCTGGCTGACCACCGGTTTTCTCGCGGCATCGGCGGCATCCAACGAAGCCGGCTACATCACTCAGAAGGTGATTCGCAGCCTCGGTCTGCTGGGGTTCGATAACCAGGCGCGTGTCTGACACGGCCCGACGGTGGCAAGTCTTGCCCCGACGTACGGCCGTGGTGCCATGACCAACACCTGGACCGATATCGCCAACGCGAATCTGATCCTGGTGATGGGTGGCAACGCAGCAGAAGCGCATCCGTGCGGCTTCAAATGGGTGACCGAGGCCAAGGCGCACAACTCCGCGCGGCTGATCGTGGTCGATCCGCGTTTTACCCGGACCGCTTCGGTGGCCGACTATTACGCGCCGATCCGCACCGGTACCGACATCGCCTTCATGGGCGGGTTGATCAATTACCTGCTGACCGAGGACAAGATCCAGCACGAATACGTGCGCAATTACACCGACGTGTCGTTCATCGTCAAAGCCGGTTATGGCTTCGAAGACGGCCTGTTCAGCGGCTATGACGCGGAAAAACGCAGCTATACCGACAAGTCCGGCTGGGGTTACGAATTCGCCGAGGACGGTTTCGTCCGCGTCGACCCGACCCTGCAAGACCCGCGCTGCGTCTATCAACTGATGAAGCAGCATTACAGCCGCTACAACATCGACCTGGCCAGCCAGATCTGCGGCATGCCCGTCGACGCCATGCAGAAAATCTGGGAAGAGATCGCCACCTGCTCGACACCGGGCAAGACCATGACGATTCTCTACGCGCTCGGCTGGACGCAGCACTCGATTGGCGCGCAGATCATTCGCAGCGCGGCGATGGTGCAATTGCTGCTGGGCAACGTCGGCATGCCCGGCGGTGGCGTCAATGCGCTGCGCGGGCACTCGAACATCCAGGGTCTGACCGATCTCGGCCTGCTGTCCAACGCCTTGCCCGGCTACCTCACGCTGCCCAGCGACAGCGAGCAGGACTACGGTCAGTTCATCTTCAAACGCACACAGGTTCCGCTAAGACCGGGGCAGCTTTCGTACTGGCAGAACTACAGCAAATTCCACGTCAGCCTGATGAAATCCTGGTACGGCGCCAACGCCACCGCCGAGAACAACTGGCTGTTCGACCATTTGCCGAAGCTCGACATCCCCAACTACGACGTGCTGAAAATGTTCGACCTGATGAGCCAGGGCAAGGTCAACGGCTACTTCTGCCAAGGCTTCAATCCGATCGCCGCGTTGCCGGACAAGAACCGCGTGATGGGCGCATTGGCCAAACTCAAGTGGCTGGTGGTGATGGACCCCCTCGCCACGGAAACCTCGGAGTTCTGGCAGAACGTCGGGCCGTACAACGACGTGAAAACCGCCGAAATCCAGACCGAAGTCATTCGCCTGCCAACCACCTGTTTTGCCGAGGAAGACGGCTCGCTGGTCAACAGCAGCCGCTGGCTGCAATGGCACTGGAAAGGCGCCGACGGCCCCGGCGAAGCGCAGACTGACATTCGCATCATGAGCGAACTGTTCCTGCGCCTGCGCCAGCGTTATCAGACCGAAGGCGGCAAGTTTCCTGATCCGCTGCTGAAACTGTCGTGGCCGTACAAGATCCCCGACGAGCCTTCGCCGGAAGAACTGGCGCGGGAAATCAACGGCACCGCTGTCAGCGATTTCACCGATGCTAGCGGCGTCACGGTCAAGGCCGGTACGCAGCTGGCCGGCTTCGGTTTGCTCAAGGATGACGGCAGCACCGCGTCCGGTTGCTGGATTTTCGCCGGCAGCTGGACCGAGGCCGGTAACCAGATGGCCCGGCGCGATAACGCCGACCCATTCGGCATGCACCAGCATCAGGGCTGGGCGTGGGCCTGGCCGGCCAATCGGCGGATTCTCTACAACCGCGCCTCGGCGGACCCGGCGGGCAAACCGTGGGACCCGAAAAAACGACTGGTGTGGTGGAACGGCAAGGCCTGGACCGGCACCGATGTGCCGGACTACAAGGCCGACGTGCCGCCGGAAGCCGGGATGAATCCGTTCATCATGAACCCCGAAGGCGTGGCCCGGTTCTTCGCCGTGGACAAGATGAACGAAGGGCCATTCCCTGAGCACTACGAGCCCTTCGAAACGCCGATCGGCATCAACCCGCTGCACCCGCAAAACAAGAAGGCCACCAGCAACCCGGCGGCGCGGATCTTCGATTCGGTCTGGGAAACCCTCGGCGAAGCCAAGGACTTCCCGTACGCCGGCACCAGTTACCGGCTTACCGAGCATTTCCATTTCTGGAGCAAGCACTGCAAGTTGAATGCGATTGCTCAGCCCGAGCAGTTCGTGGAAATCGGTGAGGTGCTGGCGAACGAGAAGGGCATCGCTGCCGGTGATCGCGTGCGTGTCAGCTGCAAGCGCGGGTTTATCGAAGCGGTGGCGGTGGTGACGAAACGGATCCGGCCGCTGCAGGTCAACGGCCAGGTCGTGCATCAGATCGGCATCCCGCTGCACTGGGGTTTCACCGGCCTGACGCGCCACGGTTACCTGACCAACACCCTGGTGCCGTTCCTCGGCGATGGCAACACTCAGACCCCGGAATCCAAGTCATTCCTGGTCAACGTGGAGAAACTGTAAATGGCCAGCCAAGACATCATTGCCCGCTCGGCCACCACCACCGTGCCGCCGTCGGTGAGGACTCAGCAAGGCGTTGCCAAGCTGATCGACACGACCAAGTGCATCGGCTGCAAGGCCTGCCAGGTCGCCTGCTCGGAATGGAACGAGCTGCGCGACGAGGTCGGCCACAACCACGGCACCTACGACAATCCGCAGGATTTGACGGCGGATTCGTGGACGCTGATGCGCTTCACCGAGCACGAAACCGACGCCGGTAACCTTGAGTGGCTGATCCGCAAGGACGGCTGCATGCACTGCGCCGAGCCCGGTTGTCTGGCCGCGTGCCCGAGCCCCGGGGCGATCATTCAGCATGCCAACGGCATCGTCGATTTCGATCAGGACCACTGCATCGGTTGTGGCTATTGCATCACCGGTTGCCCGTTCAACATTCCGCGCATTTCGCAGAAGGATCACAAGGCCTACAAATGCACACTGTGTTCCGACCGGGTGGCGGTGGGGCTGGAGCCGGCCTGCGTGAAAACCTGCCCGACCGGCGCGATCGTCTTCGGCACCAAGGAAGACATGAAAGAACACGCCGCCGAACGCATCGTCGATCTGAAAAGCCGTGGTTTTGAAAACGCCGGTCTGTACGACCCGGCAGGCGTCGGCGGCACCCACGTGATGTACGTGCTGCATCACGCCGACACGCCAAAAATCTATGCAGGTTTGCCGGACCATCCGGCGATCAGTCCGCTGGTGGGCTTGTGGAAAGGCATCAGCAAACCCCTCGGGCTGCTGGCGATGGGCGCGGCGGTGCTGGCCGGGTTCTTCCACTATGTGCGCATCGGGCCGAATCGTGTCGAAGAGGATGAACACCCGACGCCACCCGATACGTCGGTGCACGTGGTCGACCCGGCGGTGCACACCTTCGATCCACGCGGGGAGGAGCGGCCATGAGCAACAAGACGATCTTGCGTTACAGCGCCAACCAGCGCACCAATCACTGGCTGGTGGCGATTCTGTTTTTCATGGCCGGGTTGTCCGGGCTGGCGTTGTTTCATCCGTCGCTGTTCTGGCTCAGTAACCTGTTCGGCGGCGGCACCTGGACGCGGATCCTGCACCCGTACATGGGCATCGCCATGTTCGTGCTGTTTCTCGGCCTGGTGTTCAGCTTCTGGCGTACCAATTTCTTCATCGCCAATGACCGCCAGTGGCTGCGGCGGATCAACCGGGTGATGGTCAACGACGAAGAAAGCGTGCCGCCGGTGGGCAAATACAACGCCGGGCAGAAGTTGCTGTTCTGGACTTTACTGCTGTGCATGCTCGCGTTGCTGTTCACCGGGCTGGTGATCTGGCGCGCGTGGTTCAGCGCGTACTTCGGCATCACCACGATCCGCTGGGCCATGCTGCTGCATGCGCTGGCTGGATTCGTGCTGGTGCTGAGCATCATCGTGCACATCTACGCCGGCTTGTGGATCAAAGGTTCGGTCGACGCCATGTTGCATGGCTGGGTCAGCCGGCCGTGGGCGAGAAAACACCATGAACTGTGGTACCGCGAGGTGACCCGCGACGAACAGCCTCGGGACGTGCCCGAGCGACCGCTGACAAAAAAGGGCTGACTTTTGCCAAGCATTCTTGAACCTGGGGAAATCGAGGCGGCGGCCAGTTCGCCGCCGTTTCTGCATCTGCCGCCACGTAACCTGTTTGCCCTGCGCGCTGAGCGCCTCGAGCGTCTGGCCGAGGGCAATGGGTTGGCGGATTATCTGCGGCTGATGGCCGAGTTGTGCCGGGCGCAGCAGCAGGTCTTCGACGATCCGCCGCTCACCGCGCCGTTTGATGCGCAGCGTTTCGAAGCCTGTCAGCAACACGGTCTGCCACCATTCGCGGCAGATGCCCTGGTGCGCGAAGATGCCTGGCAGCCGTGGCTTGACGCCTTGCTGCAGCGCTATGCGCCAGCGGATCAACCTGCAGTGATCGACGCGCTGGACACTCTGCGCGGCGCCAGTTCCGGCCAGCTGCGCGCGTGGGCGGTGGCGCTGGTCAGTGGGCAGTATTCGCTGGTGCCGGCGGCGCTGGTGCCGTTTCTCGGCGCCGCCCTGCAAACCGCCTGGAGCCACTGGCTGCTCAGTGTGCCAAATCTGCAACTCAAGCCTGGCGACAGCCTCAGCCAATGCCCGGCCTGTGGTTCGCCGGCCATGGCCGGGGTGATTCGCCATCGCGGCAAGCACAACGGTTTGCGCTATCTGGTGTGTTCGCTGTGCGCCTGCGAATGGCATGTGGTGCGGGTCAAGTGCGTGTATTGCGAGCAGAGCAAGGGCCTTGAGTATCTGAGCCAGGAAGACGACCGGCACAGCGCCGAACAGGCGCCGCTGCGCGCCGAAGTCTGCCCGAGTTGCAACAGCTACCTGAAATTGCTCTATCTGGAGAACGACGCCGAAGCCGAGGCGTTGTCGGCGGATCTCGGCAGTTTGCTGCTGGACATGCGCCTGGCCCAGGACGGCTATCAGCGTCTGGCGCCCAATCTGTTGCTGGCGCCGGGGGACGAATGACGAGAGCAAAACTGTGGAAGGGGGTGTGCTCCCACAGTTTTTTGTGGTGACCAACAATGTTCATTCAACCCCGAATCCCTGTGGGAGCTGGCTTGCCAGCGATTGGTCGGCACATCCACCACCTTCTTTGACGGACCCACCGCAATCGCTGGCAAGCCAGCTCCCACAAGTCTATGTGCCGAATCACAAAGCCCGGTCAGCCCCGGGTTTCTCTGTGGGAGCGAGCCTGCTCGCGAAGGCGTCAGGTCAGCCACATCCACATTGACTGACACACCGCATTCGCGAGCAGGCTAGCTCCGGCAGTGCGTCTACACTTCTGAAACCCTTTTGGGAGCAAGCTTGCTCCCAAAAGGGATTGTTTCAGTGAAATCAGGAGTGGCTGATGTCTTCCAGCGTTGCCCTGCGGTTGCCGTCCATTGATGGGTTGTTGCGTCATCCGGCGTGCGCGCCGTTGGCCGAGCGTTACGGCCGGGATTTGTTGCTGACTGGTCTGCGTCAGTTGCTCGATGAGCTAAGGCCTGACGTGTTAAGCGGGCAATTGGCGGCCGTGGAAATTGGCCCCGAAGTGCTCGCCGGCCGCGTCGGCGAACGCTTGGCGCAACAGCAGCGCAGTCAGGTGCGCCGGGTGTTCAACCTGACCGGCACGGTGCTGCACACCAATCTCGGCCGCGCCCTGCTGCCCGAAGAAGCCATCGAAGCAGTGCAAACGGCTGCACGCTATCCGCTCAATCTCGAGTTCGATCTGGCGAGCGGCAAGCGCGGTGATCGTGACGACCTGATCGAAGGCCTGATCCGCGAACTGACCGGCGCCGAAGCCGTCACCGTGGTCAACAACAATGCCGCCGCCGTGCTGCTGACCCTCAACAGCCTCGGCGCGCGCAAGGAAGGCATCATTTCCCGTGGCGAGCTGATCGAAATCGGCGGCGCTTTCCGCATCCCCGACATCATGGCCCGGGCCGGCGTGCGCCTGCACGAAGTCGGCACCACCAACCGCACCCATGCCCGGGATTACCAAGCGGCAATCGGTCCGCGCAGCGGGTTGATCATGCGCGTGCATGCCAGCAACTACAGCATCGAAGGCTTCACCGCGCGGGTGGCGACTGCGGAACTGGCCGAGTTGGCACACGCTCATGGCTTGCCGTTGCTGGAAGATCTGGGCAGCGGCAGTCTGCTCGACCTGACGCGCTGGGGCCTGCCGGCGGAACCGACGGTGCGTCAGGCATTGCTCGATGGCGCCGACATCGTCACCTTCAGCGGCGACAAATTGCTCGGCGGGCCGCAGGCCGGGTTGATCGTCGGGCGCAAAGAACTGATCGCGAAGATCAAGAAGAATCCACTGAAGCGCGCACTGCGGGTCGATAAATTGACCTTGGCCGCGCTGGAGGCGGTGCTCGGTCTGTACCGCGATCCGGATCGCCTCGCCGAGCGTCTGCCGAGTCTGCGTCTGCTGACCCGGCCGCAGGCCGAGATTCATGCTCAGGCTCTGCGTTTGCAACCGTTGCTCGCCGATGTGTTGGGCGAGGTCTGGCAGGTCAGCGCGGTCGAGGCGTTGGGCATGATCGGCAGCGGCAGCCAACCGGTGGCGCGCTTGCCGAGTGCAGCGCTGTGTTGCCGCCCGCAAGTGTCCAAGCGCTGGCGCGGGCGTTATCTGCTCAATCTCGAAGCAGCGTTGCGCGGTTTGCCGATCCCGGTGCTCGGGCGAATCGGCGACGATGCGCTGTGGCTCGATCTACGCCAGCTCGACGATGAGCCAGGGTGGCTGGCGCAGTTGCCGCAATTGCAGGTCGACCGGTGATCGTCGGCACGGCGGGGCACATCGACCACGGCAAGACTTCGCTGTTGCAGGCGCTGACCGGGCAAACCGGCGACCGCCGCCCGCAGGAGCGCGAACGCGGCATGACCATCGATCTCGGTTATCTCTACGCCGAACTCGCAGCGGGCTCCGGGCTGACCGGCTTCATCGACGTGCCCGGCCACGAAAAATTCACCCACAACATGCTCGCTGGTGCGCAGGGAATCGATCTGGTGCTGCTGGTGGTCGCGGCCGACGACGGCGTGATGCCGCAGACCCGCGAGCATTTGGCAATCGTCGAACTGCTCGGCATTCCCCGCGCGCTGGTGGCGATCACTAAATGCGACCGGGCGGGAGCGGGCAGGGTGGAAGAGGTGCAGCGCCAGGTCCTGGACCTGCTCGCGCCCGGACCATTTGCTGATGCGCCGATTTTTACCGTGTCGAGTGTGAGCGGGCAGGGCGTCGATGGATTGCGCGCGGCGTTGTTGCAGGTGCGGAGCGAGGTGCAGGCGCGCGGTTGCGAAGGCGGCTTTCGTCTGGCGATTGATCGGGCTTTCAGCGTCGCGGGTGCGGGGATTGTGGTCACGGGCACGGCGCTATCGGGCACGGTTGCAGTGGGCGACAAACTGGTTCTGGCGCCTGCCGGCAAATCGGTACGCATCCGGGGTTTGCACGCGCAAAACCAGGCCGCTGAGCAGGCCTTCGCCGGTCAGCGCGTGGCGCTGAACCTCAGCGGCGAACGTCTGGAACTGACGCAGATCCACCGTGGCCAATGGTTGTTGGCGGACTGGCTGCATGCCCCAACCCAGCGCATCGACATCGACTTTCATCTGTTGCCGGGCGAGCGCACCTTTGAACACTTCCACCCGGTGCATCTGCACCTCGGCACCCAAGATGTCATCGCCCGCGTCGCCTTGCTGCAAGGCCCGCGCCTGAGCCCCGGCGAGCGCATGTTCGCGCAACTGCTGATCAACGCGCCGGTGCACGCAGTGAAAGGCGATCGATTGATCCTGCGCGACGCCAGCGCCCAGCGCACATTGGGCGGCGGTGTTGTGCTCGACCCATTCGCTCCGGCACGCCAACGCCGCAGCCTGGAACGCCTCGCGCAACTGCAAACCCTCGGCCTCAGCGTCAGCCTCGAACAGGCCCTGCCGGCACTGCTCAATCACAGCCCCGGCGGCCTCGACCCGCAACGCCTCGAACGCCAGTTCAACCGCCCGCGCGCGCAGTGGACGCTGGCGGACAACATCCGTCTGATCGACACCCGCCAAGGCCCGCTGCTGTTCAACGTGCAGCGCTGGGGCCAGTTGAAATTCACCTTGCTCGAGCAACTGGCGCGATTCCACGAACAGGAACCCGACCAGATGGGGCCGGACCGCGATCGCCTGCGCCGCTTCAGCGCTCTGACGCTGGAACGCTCGACTTTCATCAGCCTGCTCGACGAACTGCTCTATGCCGGCTCGATCCTCGCCAGCGGCCCTTGGCTGCACCTGCCCGACCATCAGGTGCGCCTGAATGCCGACGACGAAATCCTCTGGCAGCAATTACAGCCGTTGTTCGAACAGGCCGGTTTCGACCCGCCGTGGGTACGCGACGCCGCGAAAATGCTCGGCGAAGACGACGCCAGCGTCCGCCTGCTGCTGCGCAAACTCGCACGGCTGGGCCTGATGCACCAGGTGGTGCGCGACCTGTTTATCAGCGACATCGTCCTGCGGCAAATGGCGGCGCTACTGCTGAAACTCGCCGAAGAAAATCCAGCGATTGAGGTGACAACTTTCCGTGATGCGCTAGGCTTGGGACGCAAACGCTGTATTCAGTATCTGGAATATTTCGACCGACTCGGCCTGACCCGCCGGCTCGGCGAATCCCGCCAGATCCGCCCCGACAACGCGCTGGCTGACGCTTGCGCACCCTGAGTTCAGGAAGACAATCGCGCCCGGTGGCGCGGCCGGGCTTCAAACCCGGTTGGGGACGGCATCCGTTCCCGGGCAGGTTCGACTCCGGCTGTCTTCCGCCAGTCTCCCAAAAGCAAAGATCGCAGCCTTCGGCAGCTCTTACATCGATTTGTAGGAGCTGCCGAAGGCTGCGATCTTTTGATTCTGAATGCAGAAGAAACGTAGTCTGGCCCGTTTGGTTCGCCAGTTATTCAGAGACAGCCGCGAACTTATGTGGGAGCGAGCCTGCTCGCGAAAACGGTATAACAGTCGACATCTCAGGGATTGACCCACCGCATTCGCGAGCAGGCTCGCTCCCCCATTTGGAAAGCATTCCCCTGTTGGAGTGAGCTTGCTCGCGAAAGGGCATTCCCGGCCAGCAGAAAAACCTCAATTACGCCCTGATAAGTCATGAGCGAAAGTATATAAAGCGTATTGCACATTCATGGCGATGAGACCAAGGCAACGATACTATCTCGGCAATGTCCTTAATCGAATGTTATCAATTTTGATTACTGCGCTGCTCTGACTTGAAATAGTGAGAGCGGAGTAAGCGCTGGTTCCTGGTAATCCCATATAGAACTTGATTCCGACATCCTTCCAAGCGCCTATTGTTGTAAACATTATGGGGGGAAGTGTTATGGGATATGATTGTTCTATGCCAAGACTAACTCTACAACCTGATGCTTTCGTAACCAAATAGTCAAAGCTCAAGCTGCAAGGTTCGCCGCTTTTTACATTGTCATACGTTTTTCGCATGACTAAATCCTGCTCTTCGTACACAAAGCGAGACATGGCGTAGAACTCTCCACCTTCATTTCCTATTACTCCCGCCGCACCGCCAAAGCTCCATCCATTCATGTCATGGTTAGTGAAGGTGGTTAGGTCGTCGAATGCCTTCTCTATCTTATAAATTTTCTTTGGAAAAGATATGTAGCTACTTCCAGTTTTATCAAACGAAACCTTCACCTCAATCTCAAGTGTCGAGTCTTCTTCCAACATCAGCAACTTGTCTAGTGGTACTGGATGGCGTATTCCGACCAATTCCTCAGCCGTCACCTCTTTCCCTTTATAAGCCTCTTCAACAATTCCCGTACTGCCATCACTCTTGATTTCGGTATACGTCAGCCAGATCCTTTGCCCCAAGGCAATGAATGGCCAAGCCGCCGTCCGCGTATGATCCGTCGGCAACAAATCCGCCGGATCCAGCACATCTCCCGTCACCCGATCAATCGCCGGCGTGGGCAATCCGGGGTGGCCGTCGGCAATGTCCTGCATGCTCAGTGTCAGCGGCAGGGAATCCCGTGTTTCAGATCCGGTTGTCTTGCTGTATTCCACAGTGACGTTCCTGCCGAAACTGTACGCAAGCACTTTGTTGTCCAGCGCAATCTCTTGCGTCCCCAGCGCTTTGACCACGTGAGGCGGCGAGGTATCGGAGCCATCGGCGGGAACGCCTGGAGCGGCGGTCCAGCGCACGACGAGTACATCATTGAGTTGAATGGAAGGATCGAAGACCAGCGCGGTCAGCGCATCTTTCGCCGCAAACGGATCCAGGCTGTTGCCTGGCGCTTGTTTGATTTTTGGCGATAGCAGATCCGGCGCCGCTTCGCCAATGATCTCGGCCTCAGCCGTTCCGGAATGACCAATGACGTTGCCCGCTGGCCGTTCCAGTTCAAACCGCACCTGCAAGCGTGCGCCGGAAGTCAGCTGATCGTTGGGTAGTTCCAGAATGCAGGGTTGCAGTACCCCGAACCTGTCGGTGATCACGCCCGGTTGAGTCGATTTCTCGGCCGCTTCGTTCAGTCGATAAAACGCCTTGACCGTGTCGCCCTTTTGAAAATGCGAGGTAGTGGGAGAAATGACGATCAATAGCGGCCGACCGTCGAGTTTTTCGAGGTCCACAAGCGCGGGATCGTCCATGTCATCGTCCGCAATTTCGCGCAAGAGTGGCTTGGGCAGAAATGTGCGCACAAGATCAATGTTGGCAAAAATGAACTTCGACCAGCGGCTTTGGTGGGTCGGATTTTTCAGTTGATCAATCACGGTGTAGGAGAACGGACAGTTGTTGATACTGCCGATTTCTTTCAACCTGTCGGAATCAATCAGCACCGAGAACGGCTTGCCGGCTTCTTCCGGCGTCACCCTGTGAGTGAAACGCTGGCGATTGATCTCGTATTCCACCGCATCGTAGGCTCGGCAATAAGGGTAATCGAACGTCAGGAGTACGCCTTTCTCAGCCTGATCCTTGTCAATCACTGCCGGATTTCCAAGTTCTTCGGGCAGGCTGATCAGCAGATCCGGATGATCACCGGTCCCAGGCACATCATTGCCGCCGGGCGACGTGTCGTTGTAGAGCGCCCACGCTTCGATGGATTTGTTTTCATTGCCGGCGATGCTTTTCAGCATGTATTGGATTTTGTTGATGACCCCGTCGCGAAACTCCCTCTGGAACACGGAGAAGGTCATTCTCTCGTTGACGACTTGCTGTGGAATGCCGCTCTGCACACCGTTGATGTAGAGCCGGATGTCGACATATTGACCAACGTCCACAGGTGGATCGACCACTACCTGCACACCAGCGGCATTGACTCCATCGCGTGTGAGTTCCCTGAATATCCGCAATGGCAAGCCATACGCGTGTATGGGGGGTATGGCTGGCGGGTCGCTGATCACGCCCTCGATCGCCAGGTATATTTTCACGGGATGCAGTGTCATGACGTCGTTGTCGGATTGAGCATTGTCCATCGCACACCTTCCTGATGAGACGGCCACGGAGGGCTGGCCGGGATGGAGATATCAGATACCGGGTGGGGGAAGTTGGCTACTGTCAGATCTGACAGGTGAAGGTGGGTTTGCGACGGGCGGTAGGTCTGCGCTCGTAGAAGCGTAGGCCCACGCCGACGCACAATCAGAGGCGCGGTCGGGCTTCAAACCCGGTTGGAGACGGCATCCGTTCCCGGGCAGGTTCGACTCCGGCTTTCTTCCGCCAGTTTCCCAAAAGCAAAAGATCGCAGCCTTCGGCAGCTCTTACATCGATTTGTAGGAGCTGCCGAAGGCTACGATCTTTGATCGTTCCCATGCTCTGCGTGGGAATGCAGCCCGGGACGCTCCGCGTCCCTTCCAAAGCCCCGAACGCGGGGCGTCCGTTGAGGCATTCCTATGCTGCGCGCGGGAACGATCGTCGCAGGAGGCGCTACTGCGGCAACTCCAGATTATCCAGCACCCGATTCACCGCCAATTCCCCGAGCATGATCAGTTGCGCAATCCCCATCAGCGTCCGGCGCTGCGATGGCTTGACCAGCCCGGCGAATTCCTGGGCGATGGTTTTGGCCGAGGCGAGGGTTTCGCAGGCATTGGCCAGCAAGTCTTCGTTTTTGGTGTCGGCGGTGACGGCGTACATGGCGCGGGGGCTGAGGGGTGGTGGGGTTGAGCCGGGAGGGCAGAGGTAGTGGTCGAGGGCGCGGTCGGCGGCTTGGTGAAGTTTTTTCGAATCGAGGGATTCGTAGGGGGAGGTGGGATCGGTTTCGGGTGGGTTGGGTGTTGGTTTGATCATGGTGAGACTCCGTGGTTGATTTAGCCGCCACGGCTCATCGCTAAACAAGTAAAGGTGGCGGCTGTACGCAGGTTAGCGATCCGGGTCACAGAAACCCCGGGTAGACTCGAAGGTCTCCCACGCACAGCCACCATGACATCAAGTGCAGATCGAAAAATGCAATCGAGGCTGGGCATTGCTGCGTCTGTAAAGTGTCGGATCGCTAAACCCGATCGCTGATTCGTCAGCGACCGCACCACAATAGAATCCGCCCCCTAGACGCACAAGCCGGCGGATTCTGGCGTAGCTGTAGGCAATGGCGCAAGGATTTGTAGCCTTGAGACCGTGTCAGCAGGTGTCTTTTAAACAGTATTGTTTAAGTCGACGAATTCCGTTGGTTCTCATAGCCCCTTCGCGAGCAGGCTCGCTCCCACATTTGGAGATGCGTGCCACTGCTATCTTTGGTTTGGACTTGTTAACTAAATCGGGACCCTTTTTTATAAGAGTTCGGGAAGACGATCGTCCCCGGTGGCGCGGCCTCGCTTCAAAACAGGTTGGGAACGGCATCCGCTCCCGCGAAGGCTGGACGTTGGCTGCCTTCAACCAGTTAATCCTTGTCGCACACCATCTTTGGCGCAAATCTAAAGAACTAAGATTCGATCAAAACCTAATTCTATTTATTTATTGGAAGAGGTACTTTTTGGCATTGATTTATTAACTCCTCGGACGGTAGCCAATCAAGGCATGGGTGTGGCTTACCTCATTCGAACCTCTGTTAACGAGGCCTGAAACAAAGGGCAAGCTGGTCCATTGGGCCGGTTGTCCAGTTGCCATCAGTATTTCCGAGAGATTCATGCTCCCATGGTAAATGTAGGAGGTATACCAATAATTCGTTGTTATAGATGCATTAATTTTTTGAAAGCCAAATATTGCAGCTCTAGCCAAAGGGTCACTTGTATCACTGTAGATTTGTTCTGGAAATAGCTGGGCGCCAATGGATGGCATCCACGAAATGGCCTGTGCGTGGTTACGCGGCTGGGAAGAGTAAACTAGCTCATAAACATTTTTGCATGTGACTTCGTAACTCGAATTACCTCCGTTCATATCACTTACATTGATACGCGCGATACCGTTTCGAATGGAGACTACATGTCCGGTATCCTTATCAACTGAAGCAACTTCAGTATCGGATGAGCTGTATTGATAAGGAGGAACACCGCCCCGAGCTTCTCGGGTTCGATGCGCGTTATCGTCTAAATAGGCCGTCGCATCGAAGGGTGGGGCATACGGCGCGGGTGCTGGAAAGAAATGGGGACCGTCCAGCACCATCGGCGTCGTATCAATCTCCAATGCCTTGGCCACACTCACCGTATAAGTGCGCACCCGAAGCGGTACCGCTTTTGTCTTGTCCTTAACCCCATCAAGATTGACCGCACAAACCACTTTCAACTGGCTTCCATCTTTCAGTTTTTTCAACCACTCGACCTGCGCCAGTAACGAAATTCTGTCAGCCAATTCACTGCGCCCGCCTGACGAGATTTCGTTGGTTACCGGGTTCCCATCCGCGTCAACGCCTTCAAAATCAACCCAAACCGGGTGGGTTTGTTGCATCAGTGGAATTATTTCCGAGAGCACCCGCGCATCACTCGGTAGTTCCGGAACATTGAGTTGCTGTCCGGTTTCCCCTGCAATATTCGGTGTCGGCAACCGCGGGTCATCCAACGCGATTTTATCGATGACCACCTCCAGAGGAGGGGATTCGCCGCTGGGCAAGCCATCACGAATCAATACCCACAACACCTGGATCGTTTTACCTTGATGAGCGAGAAGGAATGCCACACTGAATGTGAAATTGGCGCGTTTGTTGGTGTTGAATACCACTTGCGGAAATGGTGATCCCGGTACGCCACCGACAATTTTCAGAGTCGCCTTGTCGTTTGTCAAAGCGGCGTTGAACTCGGCTCGCACCCTCACTCCGCCTTCACTTGCCAGCACGTCGATGGGAGAGGTGGCGTTTACAAGTGTTGGTGGAACGAGAGAGATCTTGTCCAGATCCACTTCCACGAACACGGCATCGGACCAGGTTGGAGGGCCGGACGGGTTGGTCAGGTAGTCGACAACGCGATATTTGATTTCGAAGGTTTTATCGTTGCCACCCTCGATCAGCTTTTCTTTCGGGATGTCGATAACGACACTTTTTGGCACGGGAGGCAGGGGCGACGCACTGCCGGGTATGAGTTGGTATGGGTGATGCGCGCCATTGCAAAACACAAAAATCCGGTCATACCACTGCAGGTTATCGTAGGTGACAGTCACCTTGAACTTGTCAGCTTCCGCCTCGTTGATGACCTTGTGGCTGACAGTGAGATTCAATGCCGGTGGTAAATCACCGGGCGGAGAGGTTCGATGGTAGAGCACCAGCTCAGGTGTGAGTTCATCATTCCCGGACGTGCGCTCAATGTGAATTTTGATGCGGTTAAGGCCTTTTTGCAGTAAGCCGGCAGGCAGGCGCAGAGGTGTATCGTCGCTTTCCTTGCCCTCAGCGATGGTGGTGCTAGGCCCTTTGTTGTCGTTGACCAGCAGGATGAGCTTATCGTTCTTGGTCTGATTCAAGTAAGCCAGCATGAGGACCAACAAGCCCTCGGTTTCATTGGCTTTCACAATGGTCACGCCGCCATGGACGTCTGCCATTGCAGGTTCCAGCTCAACCATTTCGGGGGCGTACGGGCGCGTCAGTGCAAAAGGTTCAACCAAGTTACGGATGCGGCTCATCGCATTCTCCTTGCGTGACATAGGATCGCTCTTGCTGCATCTAATGCGAGATGGGCCACATCGTCACCTGTCAACTCTGACAGGTATGAGTGGTTTTGCGACGGACGGTAAGGGGCTATAGGTACGAAACTCATGTAGCTGCCTGCAAGCGAACGCATCCGTCAGTTGACAGTTCAGTGACTGAGCCAACGCTTTCGCGAGCAGGCTCGCTCCCACAGGGTTTGTGTTTCGGCATTTAGGGTTTGCGGGGGAGGTCAGTCCTGCAGTCGAGCTTGCAATTCCAGGACCTTCAACATTCTGAATTTGATTGTTTCGGCATCGAAGGTCTGAGGTTTTCCGCTGGGTTCGCCTTCTTTGAGCCCGGCGCGGATGGTTTCCAACTCAGCGTTTTGTTTTTGCTCAAGATGAGTCGAATCCTCGCTGCACTGGTTGCCATCCGCATCGCGATCCGCTTCGACCTGAGGTTTTAGCCGGCCTGCTGTTCAGTTGCGCTGCTGATTTTTCGTACGGTAGTCATGATCGGGCCTGATGATTGCGGAGCATTAACCCTCATACCTTAAATCAAAAGATCGCAGCCTTCGGCAGCTCCTACAAAACGAGGTAGGAGTTGCCGAAGGCTGCGATCTTTTGACCTTGTGTGCGTCAGACCCGCAAACGAATCTGCCACCCGAGCACATCCATCGGGTTAAATAATCCGTCCCCTTTGTGATCGCGAGCAGGCTCGCTACCACAGGTTCCTTCAGTGGTCGCAAAGTTTGCGTCCGACCAGGATCAATGTGGGAGCGGGCCTGCTCGCGAAGAGGCCGGCACGGGCATCGCATAACTCAGCCGGCCCGCATTACCCCGGCAACTCCAGATTATCCAGCACCCGATTCACCGCCAACTCTCCGAGCATGATCAGCTGCGCAATCCCCATCAGCGTTCGGCGCTGCGATGGTTTGACCAGCCCGGCGAATTCCTGGGCGATGGTTTTGGCCGAGGCGAGGGTTTCGCAGGCGTTGGCCAGGAGGTCTTCGTTTTTGGTGTCGGCGGTGACGGCGTACATGGCGCGGGGGCTGAACGGTGGTGGGGTCGAGCCGGGTGGGCAGAGGTAGTGGTCGAGGGCGCGGTCGGCGGCTTGGTGGAGTTTTTTTGAATCGAGGGATTCGTAGGGGGAGGTGGGGTCGGTTTCGGGTGGGTTGGGTGTGGGTTTGATCATGGTAAAGCTCCTTGAGAAATGGAGCCGTCAGCCTTCGCTGCTAAACGAAGAGGGTGGCGGCTTTACGCGGGTTAGCAGACCAGGCTCAAGGATCCCGGCGCACCGAAGTGCCCCACGCAAGCCGCCATAAAAAGATAGGCGGAGCCAGCGTGCCTTGAAAATTTGCCGGGCTGCTAAACCCGATCACTGAACAGTCAGCGACCGCACCACAATAGAACCCGCCCCCAAGGCGCACAAGCCGGCGGATTCTGGCTTGGCCGTAGGCAATGGCGCAAGGATTTGTAGTCTTGAGACCGTGTCTGGAGGTGTCTTTTAAACAACGTCGTTTAAATCTCAGAATTGCGCCGCACATGATGGCCTCTTCGCGAGCAGGCTCGCTCCCACACTTGGGATCATGTTTTCAGCAAGAGCTGAGTGGGTAGTTCAGAAACCCAGCGGGTACTGGATGACCACGTAAATCCGGTCAATATCATCACCAGCCTGTGCTTCGTTGGCGCGGTGGGTGACGTGGGATAGTTGCACCGACAGATCCTTCGCGGTGCCGGACTGCACTACATACTTCAGGTCGATATCGCGTTCCCAGTGTTTGCCGCCGCTGCCTTGTTGCGGTTGATAGTCGCCGCTGTCGGCGTCGAACGGGTTGTAGGCGCCGCCCTTGGGCGCGTGCGTACCGTCGATGTGGCTGCCGCTGACGTAGCGGGTCATGAAGTTCAGGCCGGGGATGCCGAAGGCGCCGAGGTCGAGGTCGTAGCGGGCTTGCCAGGAGCGTTCGTTGGCGCCGTTGAAGTCGGCGTATTTGATCGAGTTGGCGAGGTAGATCGAGTCGCCGCCGACGAAATCGAACGGCGTGTCGCCATTGATCCGCTGCCAGCCGAGCATCACCGCATGCGGGCCGAAGCTGTATTTGCCGGAGAGGCTGAAGGCGGTGTTGTCGATCTCGCCGGCCACTGCGCGGCCGGTGTCGCGGGTGTGGTAGAGGTTGGCGTCGAGCAGCACGCCGGACTGTTTGAAATGCAGGTTGCCGTAATACTGATGCCAGGTGTCGCTCAGTTCTGAGGCGTAGAGTGCGCCGCCGACCGGGCTGCTGCCGAACAGATCGGCGCCGACGAAACTGATGCCGCCTGCTTCGGTGTTGGCGCCGTAACCGTAGAAGTCGCCTTGGCCGGAGGAGCTGTCCTGATTCTTGAACGCGGTGAAATGCCCGGCGACCAGATTGACGTTGTCGAACTCGGCGCTGTCGAACTCGGCGCTGTTGAGCAAAAAGCCTGTGGCGTATTCCGGTTGCAGGCGTTTGTCGGAAGTGTCGAAGACCGGGGTTTCCACGGTCATTTCGCCGAAGGCCAAAGTGGTGCGCGAGACCTTGAGCTTGAACGCACCGCCAGCGCTGGAATAGTTGTTTTCACTGCGACCATCGCTGTCGACGGGCAGCAGACCAGTACCGGAGTGGCCCTTGCCGCCGTCGAGTTTCAGGCCGGCGAAAGCGTGGGCGTCGATGCCGAAACCGACTGTGCCCTCGGTGAAACCGGATGAGAAGTTGCCGATAAAGCCCTGTGCCCATTCCTGTTTGTAGTTTTTTCCGGAGGGCGTGGGCGAGCGGTAGTCGTTGCTGAGGTAGAAGTTGCGCAGCAGAACATCGCTTTTGGCGTCGTCGAAAAAGCCGCTGGCATGGGCGGTGCCGGTCAGACCGCAGAGCATGGCAAGCAGGGTGAGGCGGGAGGGCGCGCGGTTGATCATGGTCAGGGCCGGTGGTAATCAGGATGGCGCTGATGATCGGCGGATTGGCCTGGAAAGGATTGGGCCGGTGTGCTGAGTTGGCAGCCCTCACACCAAACCCTGTGGGAGCGAGCCTGCTCGCGAATGCGGAGTGTCAGTTAACAAAAATGCTGACTGACACAGCGCTTTCGCGAGCAGGCTCGCTCCCACAGTTTGAGTCGGGGTAGTCAGGTGGAAATGTGGCGGCTGTCAGGCCTCCATCGCTGGCAAGCCAGCTCCCACAGGGTTTGTGGGAGCTGACACAGTGCATTAAGCCAGCGGCGGTGTGCGCGGTGGGATCTGGCGTTTGCTGCCGGTGGATTCGAAGGCGGCGGCGAAGCGCAGCAGGTTCGAGTCGTCGTAGGCGCGGCCGGCGAAGGTCAGGCCGACCGGCATACCGATATCGGCCATCACGCCCATGGGCACGGTGACGGTCGGAACGCCGAGGTGGCGGATCGCGAGGTTGCCGTTGGCCACCCAGACGCCGTTGCTCCAGGCGATGTCGGCCGAAGCAGGATTGACATCCGCATCGGCCGGACCGACGTCGGCGACGGTCGGGAACAGCACGGCGTCGAGGCCGAGGTTGTCCATCCAGTCTTCAAGGTCGATGCGTCGGGTTCGCTCCAGACCGCGCAAGCCATCAGGCACGGTAGGGATTTCATTCCACGGCGTGATGCCGCGTTCGGCCATGCGCACGTATTCGTCCATGCCGGCGGCCAGATCGCCCTCGCGGTTGGGCAGGGTGCCGGGGTCGTGCGGGAAGATCTTCGGCCCGTCGACATCCACCAGACGATTAAGCTTCGGGTCACCGTTGGCCTGCAGGAAGTCGTCGAACGCCCAGGCTGTCAGATCCCACAGTTCATGGTGGAGGAATCCTTTCGACACCAGCCCACGGGTGAACACGGTTGGCGCGCCAGGGCGGTCACCTTCGCAATTGGAGACCAGCGGGAAGTCGGTTTCGACGACTTCGGCGCCAGCGGCCTCGAGGGCTTGGCGCGCCTGCTTCCACAAATCAATCACGGACGCGCGGGTGTTGATGCGCTGGCCGGTCGGGCCGCCTATGCCGGGGGCTTCGCTGGTGCCGGCGTCGGGGTCGGCGTTGATGTACATGCGCGGGATGGCGAAGCGTTTGCCGGCCAGGGCTTTGGCATCGGCGGCCAGTTCACTGTACGCAGCCGGGCGCACTTCGCTGACGCGCGGGATCGGCACCCACGGTTGCAGGCGCCAGAGGTCGCCACGGGTGTCCGGGTCTTCGGCGACGACCACGTCGAGCACTTCGAGCAGGTCGGCCATGGTCCGCGCGAACGGCACGACGACGTCCATGGTCGGGGTCAACGGCCAGTTGCCGCGCACCGAAATCACCCCGCGCGACGGGGTGTAGGCGCACAGGCCGTTGTTCGACGCAGGGCCACGGCCGCTCGACCAGGTTTCCTCAGCCAGGCCGAAGGCAGCGAAACTCGCAGCGGTCGCGGTGCCGGCACCGTTGGACGAGCCGGAGGCGAACGGGGCGGTGAGGTAAGCGGCGTTGTACGGACTTTCGGCGCGGCCATAGACGCCGCGTTGCATGCCGCCATTGGCCATCGGCGGCATGTTGGTCTTGCCCAGGCAGATCGCCCCGGCAGCGCGCAGGCGTTCGATGGTGAAGGCGTCGCGATGGGCGACCAGATCGGCAAATGCCGGGCTGCCGGAAGCGGCGGTCAGGCCCTTGACCAGATAACTGTCTTTGGCGGTGTAGGGGATGCCATCGAGCGGGCCGAGGGTTTCACCGTTGGCGCGGCGGGCGTCGGAGGCGCGGGCTTCGTTCAGCGCTTCAGGGTTGCGCACGACGACGGCGTTGAGTGCCGTCGAAGTGTCGGCGCCATCGTAGGCATCAATGCGTGCCAGATAGGCCTGCACCAGCTCCACGGCAGTGGTCTGGCCGGATTCAAGGGCGGCGCGCAGTTGGGCGATGGAGACTTCGGTGACTTCGATCATTGGGTCACCTGTTGAGCGTGGTTGTTTGGGGCAGGGGTATTCATAGCGGTTCTCGTTGCACGGCTTTAAGCGACAAGGTCAAGACTGGCGCCTATTTAACACCAAGCCGCGCTTCGAGTAATCGGCGGGGTGACGGCCCCGCCGATTTTTTCTGCGTCCAGCGGATCATCCATTGATGCGCGGATGCTGCTGGACCAGCACTTTGCGCTTGGCCTCCAACTCGGCGATCTCGGCATCAATGTCTTCGATTTTCTGCTCGATGTTGTCGTGGTGTTCCTGCAACAGTTCCTTGGCCTCTTCGAGGTCGGAAGCCGCCGGGGCCGCGCCGCGCAGAGGTTTGTTGGCGGTTTCCTTCATGGTCACACCAGTGACCAGCCCAACCACGGCGATGACCATCAGGTAATACGCAGGCATGTACAGATCGTTGGTGCTTTCCACCAGCCAGGCCACGGCAGTCGGGGTCAGACCGGCGATCAGCACCGAAACGTTGAAGGCACTGGCCAGCGCGCTGTAGCGGATGTGGGTGGGGAACATCGCCGGCAGGGTCGAGGCCATCACACCGATAAAGAAATTGAGCAGCACCGCGAGGATCAGCAGGCCGGAGAAGATCAGGGCGATGCTGCCGCTGTTGATCAGCATGAACGCGGGAATGGCGAAGATAAACAGGCCAATGCTGCCGACGACGATGAAAGGCTTGCGGCCGATCTTGTCGCTGATGAAACCGATCAGCGGCTGCACAAAGAGCATGCCGACCATGATCGCGATGATGATCAGCACGCCGTGGTTTTCGCTGTAGTGCAGGTTGTGCGTCAGGTAGCTCGGCATGTAGGTGAGCAGCATGTAATAGGTGACGTTGGTCGCCGCCACCACGCCGATGCAGGTCATCAGGCTGCGCCAGTGTTTGGTTGCGACTTCCTTGAACGACACTTTCGGGCCACCGGCTAGGCCTTCGCGGTCGCCTTGTTCGAGTTTTTCCACGTGCTGCTGGAACGCCGGGGTTTCTTCCAGGGCGTGGCGCAGATACAGGCCGATCATGCCCAGCGGCAGGGCGAGGAAGAACGGAATCCGCCAGCCCCATTCTTCGAAGCGCTGTTCACCGAGAATCGTCGAGATCAGCACCACGACACCGGCGCCGAAGACGAAACCGGCGATCGAGCCGAAATCCAGCCAGCTGCCGAGGAAGCCGCGTTTGCGGTCCGGCGCGTATTCAGCGACGAAGATCGAGGCGCCGGTGTATTCACCACCGACCGAGAAGCCTTGGGCCATTTTCGCCAGCAACAGCAGGATCGGCGCCCAGATGCCGATCGAGGCATAGGACGGAATCAGGCCGATGGCGAAGGTACTCAGGGACATGATGACGATGGTCGCGGCGAGGACTTTCTGTCGTCCGTATTTGTCGCCCAGGGCACCGAAGAACAAACCGCCAAGCGGACGGATGAGGAACGGCACGGAGAAGGTCGCCAGCGCGGCGATCATTTGCACGCCGGGATCGGCGCCGGGGAAGAAGACCTTGCCGAGCACATAGGCGACAAAGCCGTAGACGCCAAAGTCGAACCATTCCATGGCGTTGCCCAGTGCGGCGGCGGTAATCGCCTTGCGCATCTTGGCGTCGTCGACAATGGTGATGTCTTTCAAACCGATCGGTTTGACGGTGTTCTTGCGTGATTTCATTGCGCTGTTCCCGCTCGCTGATCCAGATTACCGCTGCGATGCCATCTCCATGATGGCGCCGGCTCTTCTGGCTCAGATACATGCGGACACGAAATAATTCACCGATGGGCTGGAATTAATTTCGACAGGTGGGGCTGGTGGTCGGTGCTCTGAAGGGCTTGGTTGGAGCATTCAAGATAGCGGTTGTCTGAACCAATGCCATCGCGAGCAGGCTCACTCCTACAGTTTCGCGCGGCGAATCACAATTCCCTGATCCAACACAAATCCCCTGTGGGAGCGAGCCTGCTCGCGAAGGCGGCGACACATTCAACATCGCAGTCGCCTGACCCGGCGCTTTCGCGAGCAGGCTCGCTCCCACAGTGGTTTTGTGTTTCGCAGGGACTTATAGCGCAGCCTTCACCTGCAAGCCCACCACCAGCGCATTGTCGATGTCCTGCCCGGAAAACGCGCCCGGTTCGATGATGTATTGCAGGTTCGGGCGCAGCGTCAGCCATGGGGTGGCCTGGTAGCCGTAGCCCAACTCGATCAACTGCTCGGCGCTATCGAGGTTCGGAAACGCAGCACCATTGGCCAGCGCGGCATCCTGTTGCACATCGCGGCTGCGCGGGTTCGGCACGGCGCGGCCATAGCCCAGGGCCACGGTGTCACGCGGGCGGCCTTCGAACGGTTTGTACAAAACCACGCCGGTGCCGTACCACTTGCTGAACGGCGAGGCGGCTTCACTGGCCGCCGAATACTGACCGAACGCATGCAGGCTGCGGCCCTCGGAGGTCGGCGAACGCCATACGGCCTGATCGATCAACAAATAATGCCCGCCACGACCGGACACTTCATCGTCGCTGCCAATGCGTTTGACGTCAGAGCTGTCGTAGTAATAGCCGAGCTTGTACTCACCCGGCAGCTCGCCGGCGTGCTTGTACACCAACTCGATCGGCACGACGGTGCCGGTGGTGTGCTTCGGCCCCAGATGCCAGGCGCGGCTGGAATTGCCGTTGCTCTCGGGGTCGACGTTGAACGCAGCCACACGCAGTTGCCAGGACGGCGACAGGTCGTATTTGACCCGCACGCCCAGACGCGCGTTGGGGTAGTTGGTCCAGCCGCTGCCGCCGGACATGTTCAGCGGGTGACCGCAGAAACCGGCGTTCATGAAGTTGCACAGAATGCCGCTATCCAGACCGCCGAGGTCGTTGCCCATGGCCATGTAGCCGAGCTTCACGTTCAGCGCCGGGGTGAACAGGCTGCGCTCGTAACTCAGTTCAGTCAGGCGCGTGTACAGGCCGCCGTAGTTTTCCTGAATCGGCAAGCGGTTGCCGACCAGATCTTCCGACGCGCTGTTGCCGCGCCGGTCGTTGATGGTCAGTTGCACTTTGCCGGCGTTGTCGACGCCGTAGAGTTTGCTCAGATCAAACTGCACGCCGAGCTTGATGTTCTGCGAGTAGCGCGCCGAACGGTGCAGGCCGCCGTCGGCGTTGTAAGCGGTTTCGCCGCTGTAATCGCCAGTGAACTTGATGCCGTCTTCATCGAGTTGATGACGCAAGCCGCCCCAGTCACCGGTGAGGGTGCTGCGGGTCAGCAGATCGGAGTCGCTGGCGGCCAGCGCGGGTAGGGCAGTGGTGCAGCTCAGACCCAGCAACAGGCCAGTGGAAAGCTTGGTACGAGAAAAGCGAACAGCCGATGACATGTGAATCCTTCCTGCTGAAATCTTTAACGCAATAAAACGGCGACGCGGTGCTTTGGGGCACCGCGCGCTTGGAGGAGGTTGGTTGTGCGGCAGCGAGTTACGGCAGGGCGTAAGCCATCACGTAATCGCCACGATCGGTCGACTGGCGTGCGCCGCCAGCGGTGACGACGATGTACTGCTTGCCGGTCTTCGGCGAAACGTACGTCATCGGGCCGCCCTGGCTGCCGACTGGCAGACGGGCTTTCCAGACTTCTTCGCCGTTGCCGCTGTTGAAGGCGCGCAGGTAGAAGTCCTGGGTGCCGGCAATGAAGATCAGGCCGCCCTGGGTCGACAGGGTGCCGCCGAGGGTGGGGAGACCGATCTTGATCGGCAAGTGCATGCGAATGCCCAGGGGACCGGTGTCTTCAACGGTGCCGACCGGAACCTGCCATGCGACTTTCTGGGTCTTCATGTCGATCGCGGTCAAGGTGCCGAACGGCGGCGCCTGGCACGGAATGCCGGCCACCGACAGGAAGCGGTTCTTGTTCACCGCGTACGGCGTGCCTTTGAGCGGAACAGCGCCCATGCCGGTGTTCAGCGCTTCGCCACCGCCAGCGGCCTGGCCTTTGTTCTGCGACGGGATCATCTGGATCCACAGACCCAGGCGCATGTCGTTGACGAAGATGAAACCGTGCACCGGGTCAGTGGAGATGCTGCCCCAGTTCATGCCACCCAGCGAACCCGGGAAGCTCAGCGATTTGTCGGTACCCGGCGCGGTGTACAGACCGTCGTAGCGCATGCTCTTGAAGTCGATACGGCAGAGCAACTGGTCGTACGGCGTGGCGCCCCACATGTCCGATTCGGTCAGGTGCTGCGCGCCGATCTGCGGCATGCCCACGGATTTCGGCTGGGTCGGCGAGTACGGCTCGTTAGGGATGTTCGCGGCTTTCACCGGTACTTCCTTGACCTCGGTCAGCGGCTTGCCAGTGGCGCGGTCGAGCACATAGATCTGCCCGGCCTTGGTGCCGATGACCAGCGCCGGAACGCTTTGGCCGTCCTTGTCGAAATCGATCAGGCTCGGCTGCATCGGCAGGTCGAAGTCCCACAGATCGTTGTGCACGGTCTGGAACACCCAGCGTTCTTCACCGGTGCTGGCGTCCAGCGCGAGGATCGAGGCGCCGTACTTGTGGTCCAGTTCGCTGCGCTCGACGCCATAGATGTCGGTGGACGAGCTGCCCATCGGCAGGAATACGGTGTTGGTCGCCGCGTCGTAGGACATCGGCGCCCAGCTGTTCGGCGTGCTGCGCACGTAGGTTTTGCCGTCGGCCGGCGCGTTGCGGTCCTGCGGGTTGCCCGGGTCGAACGCCCAGCGCATGGCGCCGGTGATCACGTCAAAACCGCGAATCACACCGCCCGGCATGTCGCTCTGCACGTTGTCGGCAACACGACCGCCAACCACTACGGTGGTGCCAGCCATCAATGGCGCGGACGACAACTGATAGTAGCTGTCCGGAACATCACCCAGACCGGCCTTCAGATCGACTTGGCCGTTGTTGCCGAAACCCTGGCAGAACTCGCCAGTGTCAGCGTCGACCGCGATCAGGCGAGCATCGATGGTATTGGTCAGCAGACGACGCTGGCAGTTGGCAGCCGGCGCCGGTTTGGCTTCGATGATCGAAGAGTTGCTCGGCTGAGCGATGGTCGCGGTGGCGTCGAAATAGGCCATGCCACGGCAGCGCTGCCAGACTTTCGATTGCGCGTTGATCGCGTTCTTCCAAAGCTCTTTACCGGTGTCGGCATCGAGGGCGATCAGGTTGTTGTGCGGGGTGCAGATGAATACTTTGTTGCCGACCTGCAGCGGGGTGAGCTGGTCTTCGGCGCCGTTGCCATCGCTCTCGGCGACGTCCCCGGTGTGGTAGGTCCACGCGACTTTCAACTTGTCGACGTTGTTGCGGTTGATCTGGTCGAGCGCGGCGAAGCGGCTGCCACCTTCGGTGTTGCCGTAGTGCGCCCAGTCTTTCTGCGCCTTGGCCGGCTCGACCGGAGTCAGGCCCGGGCCAGTGCCAGTGGCGGCAACCGTAGGGTGAGCGACAAACATGTTGCCCGCCGCAATGGCCACGCCGACCGCCAGCACAGCGGCCACGGCATATGCACCACGACCGGCAGCCCGGCCATTGGCGCGCGCCAGCAGCGGGTAGACCAGAGCGACGACCATACCGATGGCGCTGAACATGAACAGCCGCGAGAACATCGGCCAGAACACCAGCCCGGCGTCAGCCACGGCCCAGATCGCGGTGGCCACGAGAAACGCGGCGAACAACCAGGCGCCTGCGGTTTTCTTCAGTGCGATCAGCACGCCGGAAACGGTCATCGCCAGACCGCCGACCAGGAAGTACCAGGAACCGCCCAGGCTGACCAGCTTCACACCGCCGGCCGCGAGCGCCAGACCGAGCAGGGCGATGATCACGCCAAGGCCGACCAGAATGAACGTTGAAACGCCTGAGACGCGTTGACTGTGGTTCACATTGAAAGTCCCGTTTGAATGAAGCGCGGGATTATAACGGTAACTAACCATTCAGTTAACCGCAGTTTTGCCATGAAACCGTGCACTTCTGTGAATCAAGCGTGGTGCAGGATTAGCAAAACGCAAGTTGAGAGGGGTTTCTCGAGGTTTCAGCATGAGGGGCGGATTGAGCGTGGTATTGCAATGCACATGCTTGGACACCGCGCTGGATTCACCCCTCACCCCAGCCCTCTCCCCGAGGAGAGGGAGCTGATTTGTGGGCTTTTTGAGACCTGTGTTCGCCTCGGTATCTCAGATCGGTGTAACTCGCGCATTCAACTCGGTCAGTCCTCTCTCCCTCTGGCAGAGGGAGCCGATTCGTGGGCTTTTTGAGACCTGTGTTCGCCTCGGTATCTCAGGTCGGTGTAACTCGCGCATTCAACTCGGTCAGTCCTCTCTCCCTCTGGGGGAGGGAGCCGATTTGTGGGCTTTTTGAGACCTGTGTTCGCCTCGGTATTTCAGGTCGGCGTTACTCGCGCATTCAGCTCGGTCAGTTCCCTCTCCCTCTGGGAGAGGGCTAGGGTGAGGGGCTTTTGAGGTTGGCCGCGATGGCAACCTTGCCCTTTGCCCGGCCTTTTTCTACGTAGTGCAAGGCGTCAGCTATCTGATCGAACGGAAAAGTACGATCGATCACCGGTTTGATCACCCCGGCCTCAATCAACGCAGTGATTTTCTGCAACTGGATGCCGTCGGCACGCATGAACAGAAACGAATAACCCACCCCGTGTTTGCGTGCTTTACGGCGAATACCACTGCTGAGCAGGCGCATCACCACCTCGAGCAGCCACGACAAACCCTGCTCCTGAGCGAACTGCGCAGTCGGCGGCCCTGACAGGGAAATCAGTTGCCCGCCCGGTTTCAACACCCTCAACGATTTTTCCAGCACATCGCCGCCGAGGCTGTTGAGCACCACGTCGTAGTCGCGCAGCTCATTGGCGAAATCCTGCTGTTTGTAATCAATCACCACATCAGCGCCCAGCGCCTTGACCCACGCGACATTCGCCGTGCTGGTCGTAGTCGCAACAAAAGCGCCGAGGTGTTTGGCCAGTTGAATGGCGACCGTGCCAACGCCACCGGAGCCGGCGTGAATCAGTACCTTCTGGCCTTTTTGCACGTTGGCGACTTCGACCAGTGCCTGCCACGCCGTCAACGCCACCAGCGGCATGCAAGCCGCCTCGGTCATGGCGAGATTGGCGGGTTTCAACGCGACCGCTGTTTCATCGACAGCGATGCGTTCGGCAAACGTGCCAATCCTGTTATCAGGCGCACGCGCATAAACCTCATCGCCCGGCTTGAAACGCTTGACCGCCGCACCGGTGCTGAGCACCACACCGCCGACATCGTTGCCCAATATCAAAGGCATTTGATAGGGCAGGATCATCTTGAATTCGCCGCTGCGAATCTTCAGATCCAGCGGGTTGACGCTGCTGGCGCGCACTTCGATCAGCACGTCGTGAGCGCCAACCAGCGGTTCGGGCAGGTCGCCAATCCGGCCGTTCTGCTTGCCGTAGCGCTCGATGAAAAATGCCTTCATTGCGGAAGCTCTTGTCGGAAGAAAACCGCCGGCATAGCGGCGGGTTTGAATGAGGTCAGGCCTGAGTCAGATAACGTTGCGCAACAGCCGACTGGCGGATCTGCCCCAACAGGCCTTGCCGCGCGGTTTGCAGGGCATCCCAGCGCTCGCCCTCGTGCAGCGGCGGGATGGTCACGACTTCGCGACGGTCGAAGCCGACCAGCGCTGCATCGACCATGTCGCCGACTTCCATGATGTCGGTGAGGGTGTTGATGTCGATACCGGCGCGGTCCCAGATTTCCGTGCGGGTGGCGGCGGGCAGGACCGCTTGCACATACACGCCTTGTGGCGACAGTTCCAGGCTCAGGCCTTGAGAGAGGAACAGCACGAACGCCTTGGTCGCGCCATACACCGACATGCCGAACTCCGGCGCCAGGCCCACCACCGAGCCGATATTGATGATCGCGCCATCGCCGGCCTTGGCCAAGCGCGGGGCGATCGCACTGGCCAAACGCACCAACGCGGTGGTGTTGAGCGCGACCAGTTGCGCCACGCTGTCGGTGCTCTGCTCGATGAAGGTACCGGACTGCGCGGCGCCGGCATTGTTGACGAGGATACCGATGCGCGAGTCGTCACGCAGACGCGCCTCGACGGTTTGCAGATCGCTCAGTTGCGTCAGGTCGGCCTGTTGCACTTCGACATGGACGTTGTGTTCAGCGCGCAAACCGGCAGCAAGGGTGTCCAGGCGCGACTGGTCACGGGCGACCAGCAGTAGATCGTGCCCGCGCTGGGCGAAACGTGCGGCGTAGACGGCGCCGATGCCGGTGGAGGCGCCAGTGATCAGAACAGCAGGGCGAGTAGTCATGGTATTGGCTCTTTTTCAGGTGAAGACTGATTTCGGGCTTTTAGGATGATGATCCAAATCTAAACTGTCAACGGTTTTGATTATGGCTAACATCTATGTATCATCGAGCCATGATTTTTCAGCGCTGGAGGATTCAACATGCGCGTATCCAAAGCTCAGGCTCAGGCCAATCGCGAGCACATTGTCGAAACGGCTTCGGTGATGTTCCGCGAACGCGGTTATGACGGGGTCGGCGTGGCTGACCTGATGGCGGCCGCCGGTTTTACTCACGGCGGTTTCTACAAACACTTCGGCTCCAAGGCCGACCTGATGGCCGAAGCCTCGGCCAATAGCCTGGCGCAGTCCACGGCCGCCGCCGAAAGCATGAGCGTGCAGGATTTCATCGACGTGTACGTGTCCCGCGACCATCGCGACGGCCGTTCCACCGGTTGCACTATGGCGGCGCTGTGCGGCGATGCGGCGCGACAGTCCGGGGACGTGAAAGCGGCGTTCGCTGAAGGCATCGAGCGTACGTTGCAGACGCTCGGCGAGAAATACCCGACGGCAGCGGATGCACCGCAAGGTGAGGGCCGAACCCGGATGATCGACCTGCTGGCCCGCGCGGTCGGGGCGATCATGCTGTCGCGGGCCTGTCCGGATGACTCGGCGCTGGCCGATGAGATTCTGGCGGTGTGTCACGCTTCGATGACGGCGTCGTTGCCAGTCATCGAGGCGCCCTGACCCTAACCCTCTCCCAGAGGGGATTGACCGAGTTGTTTGGGCGATTTACGCCAGACGCTGATATCGGGTCGAACTCCGGTTCTGAATGCTCCATAGATCAGCTCCCTCTCCCTGGGGAGAGGGCTGGGGTGAGGGGTGAATCCGGCGCGATACCAAAGCCGAACGCCAGCACTTCGCCTCAGAAACTCAAGCGTGAAACGGATAATCGACGTAACCACGCTGATCACCGCCGAAAAAACTGCTCGGATCCGGTGTGTTCAGCTCAAGCCCATCGTGCAGCCGACGCGGCAGATCCGGGTTGGCCAGGAATGGCCGGCCAAAGGCGATGATGTCGGCGCGATCGGCGTTCAACGCCTGTTCGGCGGACTCGGCGTCGTAACCGCCAGCGAGGATCAGCACGCCGTTCCAGGTCTGGCGCAACTGGGCAATGATCGCGTCCCAGCGCGGATCAAAGTTTTCGTCCTTGACCGTGCCGACCATGGCCGGCTCGACCAGGTGCAGGTAGGCCAGATTCCACTGGTTGAGCGCTTCGACCAGATAACCGAAGGTCGCTTCGGGCGTGTCATCGCCCATGCCCATGAAGCGACCCATCGGCGTCAGTCGTACGCCGACGCGCTCGGCACCGACTTCATCAGCCACGGCGGCGACCACTTCGAGCAGGAAGCGCGCGCGGTTTTCTACGCTGCCGCCATAGGCGTCGTCGCGCTGGTTGCTGTTGCTGTTGAGGAACTGGTCGAGCAGATAACCGTTGCCGGCATGGATTTCCACGCCGTCCATGCCAGCGTTCAACGCGTTACGCGCAGCGCGGCGATAGTCTTCGACGATGTCGGCAATTTCCGCTGTTTCGAGGGCGCGCGGTACCGGCACATCACCCCACACGCCGTTGCCTTGTTCATCGACGATAAAGGTCTTGCCCGGCACTGGCAGGGCGCTTGGCGCCACCGGCAAGCCGGCGTCCGGCTGAAAGCTGGGGTGCGAGACCCGGCCGACGTGCCACAGCTGCATGAAGATCAGACCGTTCGCTGCGTGCACCGCCGTGCTGACTTCGCGCCACGCCTGGACTTGCGCATCGGTGTAGATCCCCGGCGTCCACGCATAACCTTGGCCTTGCTGAGAAATCTGCGTGGCCTCGGTAATGATCAGCGCAGCACTGGCGCGTTGGCGGTAGTACTCGGCGTTCATCGTGGTCGGAACGTCGCCCGGCTGGCCAGCGCGCGAGCGGGTCAGGGGCGCCATCGCCACACGATGGGCAAGGGTGTAAGGGCCGAGGGCAATGGGTTGGAACAGGCGACGGGTCATGGGTAGCTCCGGATGTCGATGAGTAGGGTACAAGCGCGGCAGCCAGGTGCCGCGTGCTGTGCAGGTAACTTAACCGGGGGTGGCGGGGCTGATAATCCGTGGCCGGCGCTACGCAGTTTTGCGCGCAACGCAACGGCACCCGCGCTCATCGGTGATGAACGCGGGCGTGGTTCAGGCGGGTTGGGTCGAGCGAGTCAGCGGCAGATTCAGCCAGCGCCGGCCGGTGGCATTGCTGACCGCGTTGCCGAGGGCAGCAGCCATTGGCCCTTGGACGATTTCGGCAGCGCCGAGGAAGGGTTCGCCCGGTTGATCAAGCAAATGCACATCGACTTTTTTCGGCAATTGGGTGAAACGCAGAATCGGATAACCGCTCCAGTCGTAGCTGCGAATGCCGCCCGCGTCGTAGGCGACTTGTTCGTAGAGCGTCCAGCTGGCCGACTGGACAATGCCGCCCTCGACCTGATTGCGCAGGCCATCGGGGCTGACGATCTGGCCGACGTCGACCGCCGTCACCACATGGTCAACGCGGATTTCACCGGTCTGCGGATGCACCCGCAATTTCACCGCGAGGGCGCAGTAACCCATGATGTTCTTGTAGCGAGCGAAGGCAAAACCGATCCCAGCACTGGGCTCGTTGCTCTTGTGTGGCCAGCCGATTTCATCACGCACGCGCTCGATCACGGCACGGGCACGCGGGTCGCGCAGATGCGCCAGACGCAACGCCACGGGATCGAGTCCGGACTTGATCGCCAACTCATCAATACCCGCCTCGATCGCAAAGATATTGATGTGCGCACCGAGCGAGCGCATGGCCGAAGTACGGAACGGCATGGTGGTGACGAAATTCATGTTGATCCGCGTCGCGCCCAGTTCATACAGCGGCACCGCGTTGCGATCGCCGTCACCTTCGGGCTGGGCAATCGGTACCGACGGCGCCGAAGCGAAGGGGTTCGCCAGCAGGCGTGCCGGCAGCAGGCGCCCGGCATTGACGATGCGTTCGTTGTGCGGCGTGGTCCACAGCTCGTAGTTCCAGTCCTGCAAACGGCCGTGGCTGAGGCCGGCATCGACTTCGGTGACCATCGCCGAACTGTACGGCTCCCAGAGATTTTCCTGCTCGCGCATCCATTGCACGCGCACCGGCGTGCCCGGCAGGCGCATCGCGATCAGCGCGGCATCGGCGGCGGCATCATCGGCGCCGTTGTGGCCGTAGCAACCCGAGCCTTCGGTATGAATGCAGCGCACACGCTCCGGCGGCAGACGCAGCATTTCGGCGATACCGGCGCGCAGTGGATAGACGCCCTGGGTGTGGGTCCACACCGTGAGCACGCCATCGTTAAACCAGGCCACCGCACAGGACGGGCCGATAGAGCCGTGCATCAAATACTGCTTGGTGACCCGCGCCTTGAAGCGCGTTTCGGTCGCGCCGCCGGGATTGTCGGTGTTGCTGATCGGATAGCGCTTGGAGGGCAATTGCTTGAGCAAATCGTGAATCCCGGCGGCTTCGGGAATCGCCTCGCCGCCGCTCCACTTGGCACTTTCCATGCCGCTGCGCATGGCCTTGATCGCTTGCCACTCATCACGAGCGACCACCGCCAGATAGTTGCCGTCGCGGATCACTTTGACCACGCCGCTGAGCGCTTCAATCGATGCCGTATCGAACGCCTGAAGCGTGCAGCCGGGACGCGGCGGGCGGATGACACGCGCATGCAGCATGCCCGGCAGGCGCATGTCCTGCACAAATGCCGCGCCGCCGCTGACCTTGGCCGGAATGTCCAGGCGCGGCAGGTTGTGGCCGATCAGTTTGAAGTCGGCCGCCGCCATCGTCGGTGATTGCGCCTTGGCGTATTGGTGCACATCGACATGCTTGACCGCGTCGGCATAAGCAATGCGCTGACCGGTCGGCCCTTCGATGATTCCGTCGCGAGTGCTCAGTTGCGCAGCATCGACTTGCCAACTGCGCGCAGCGGCATCGACGAGCATTTCCCGCACCTGCGCGGCAGCGTTGTACAGCGCGGTGCCGCTGTCGAAAATGCTGTGGCTGCCGGCGGTGTAGCCTTCGTTGGGCGTCAGCGCAGTGTCGGCGGTGAGCAAGTTGATTGCGCTGGCCGGCACCTGCAAACGCTCGGCGGCGATTTGCAGTAACGCGGTTTTCACTCCAGTGCCCAGTTCGACTTTGCCGGTGTACACGGTGATGCCGTCGGCACCGATGCGAATCCACGCGTCCAAGTAAGGGTTGGTGCGCAGGCTGCCGGGCAGATCGGGGGCCAGCACTACGGTGCCGAGGGTGTCGACTTCGGTGTCGGCCAAGACACGCCGCGCTACCGGCATCAGGGTGAAGGCCATCAGTAGTGCGCCGCCACGCAGGAAGGCCCGGCGGCTGGGGTTCAAGCCGTTAGCGTCGCTCATGTCCGGCTCCCGTTGTGCCCGGCCACCTGTTTGATCGCCTCGATGATGCGCAAGTGCGTGCCGCAACGGCACAGATTGCCGGCCATGTGCTCACGAATGGTTTGTTCGTCCGGGTGCGGATCACGTTCGAGCAACGCCTGCGCGCGCATCAGCATGCCGGCGATGCAGTAACCGCATTGCGCCGCTTGCTTGTCGATGAATGCCGTTTGCAACGGGCCGGGTTTTTCTGCGCTGCCGAGGCTCTCCACGGTGCGGATCTTTTTCCCCTCAAGGCCTGCGCAGGGTGTGAGGCAGGCGAACACCGGCTGGTCGTCGACGATCACCGTGCACGCGCCGCACTGGCCCAGGCCGCAGCCGTACTTGGCGCCGTTGAGGTTCAAGTGATTGCGCAGCGCATACAGCAGCGGCATGTCCGGCTCCAGCTCCAGCGCTTGGGCGGCTCCATTGACGGTGAGAGTGATCTGGCTCATTTCGTCTCCTGACGTAACGCTTCAATAGTGGAAGAAAGGTCGGTCCATGGCTGCTCGGGTCTGGCTTGCTCGCGCAAATACGCCGCCAGTGCGCCGAGCTCGGCGTTATCGAGGCTGGCGGCGAACGACGGCATCACCGGGCCGGGCGCGCCGGGAATGGCGGGCACGCCTTCGAGCACGGTCTTGAGAAAGTTGCGCGGGCTGGCCGCTTGCAGCGCCGAAGTGCTTTGCAGGCCTGGGCGGCCGTCGATTTCGCGCATCGGCGCGGCGGGTGCGTGACATCCGGCGCAGGCGCTGCTGAAGAGCAGGGCGCCGGTGCTGTGATCCGCTGGACTGCTCGGCTGCTTTTTCGGGGTGATTTCGGTCACCGCGTGCGGGCTTTGCAGGCTCAGCAGGTAGTCGGCAATCGCCTCGGCTTCACTGGCCGGCAAGCGCGCCAGACTCAGGCTGACCGGGCGCATCGGGCCGGCGGGTGTGCCGTGACCATCGACCACGTCAGCGCGCAGGTAGCCGACCAATTGCTCGCGATTCCATGGATTGGCGCGTTGCTGGAGGCCGACCAGTGCCGGCGCTTCCCAGCCATCAACGCTGCCGCCCTGCAGATACTCCGAGGATTTCTCCGCGCCGATCAGGTTCAGCGGCGAATGGCAGCCGGCGCAGTGGCCCGGGCCGTCGACCAGATAGCGTCCGCGATTCCATGCCGCGCTGTGTTCGGCCAGCGGCGTCAGTGGCTCGCCATGCAGAAACAGCAGGTTCCAGAACGACACCAGCGGGCGGATGTTCATCGGGAAATTCATCTGGTTCTGCTTGGCGGGCGCATGTACGGCGGGGCCGCTCATCAAGTAGGCATAGGCGTCGGCGATGTCTTCGGAGCTCATGCGCCGGTAGTGCACGTAAGGAAACGCCGGGTAGAGAAAGTGGCCGTCGCGGGCAATGCCTTCGCGCATCGTCCGCTCGAAGGCCGGCAATGACCACTCGCCGATCCCGGTCTGCGCATCTGGAGTGATGTTGGTGCTGTACAGCGTGCCGAACGGCGTCACCAGCGGCAGCCCGCCGGCCAGGTATTCGCCGCCGGGGCGGGTATGGCACACCGCGCAGTCGCCGGCCTCGACCACCCGTGCGCCGCGTTGCAACTGCGCAGTATCGAATGACGTGGGGCGTTTGATTGGCGCGATCGCCGGGCGCCACATCAGCGCGACGGCGACGATCAGGCCGAGTACCGCGAGCACGGCGACGCTGATCCACAGGGTTCTGGATTTGAGCAAATGGCTGTTCATGGTCGGCAGAAAAACGCGGCGGACAGTGGCAGGACGAGTGCAGTGCGGGTCATGGAAACGCTCCTTGTAGCAGCCGGGGGAAGGGCGCCGATGCGGACGTCTGCGCCAGGGCCAAAGCGTAGAGAAGACCCTTGCAGTGGAGAATCACTGGCCCGCGCAACAGCGCGTTGCGCCACAAGCAACGTTGCGCGCCGCGCATCAGTGCGTTGCCAGTGGCACGGATTCTCGCCCCCGCCGGCTCACCGTAGCCTTGGCACAACTTTCCCGAACTCAACGAGGTGTCACCATGCTTACGGGCAACCCTGCCGTTGCGGCCCCCGCCGAACAGCCTGCTTCACTCTCCGGCCTGATGGTCGCGTTTCTGGCATTTTGCTGCGGCGCGGTCGTCGCCAACCTGTATTACGCACAACCCATCGTCGAACTGATCGCGCCGCAGATCGGCCTGTCCAGCGCCAATGCCAGCCTGATCGTGTCGCTGACGCAGTTCGGATACGCGCTGGGCTTGTTGCTGCTGGTGCCGCTGGCCGACCTGATGGAAAACCGCCGTCTGGTAGTCGGTTTCACCCTCGCCGCCAGCGTGACGTTGCTGTGCGCTGGCCTGACCCATTCGCCGTCGCTGTTTCTGCTGCTCTCTTTGCTGATCGGTCTGACCTCGGTAGCGGTGCAGATTCTCGTGCCGTTGGCTGCGCATTTGGCGCCGGAAGCCAGCCGGGGCCGCGTGGTCGGCAATATCATGAGCGGCTTGCTGCTGGGGATTCTGCTGTCGCGGCCGCTGTCGAGCCTGTTGGTTGAAGTGTTCGGCTGGCGCGGGGTGTTTTACAGCGCGGCGGCACTGATGGCGGTAATCGCGCTGATTACCGCTGTGGCATTGCCGCGCCGGATGCCGACGCACAAAGCCACCTATGTCGCGTTGATCGGTTCGGTGTTTGCCTTGGCCCGACGCTTTCCTGTGTTGCGCCAGCGTTCGCTGTATCAGGGTTTGCTGTTCGCCAGTTTCAGCCTGTTCTGGACTCTCGCGCCGATTGAGCTGATGCGTCACCACGGTTTCAGCCAGGCGCAGGTGGCGATCTTCGCTCTGGTCGGCGCGGTGGGTGCGATTGCTGCGCCGATTGCCGGGCGTCTGGCCGATGCCGGGCACGGTCGTCGCGGTACCTTGGTGGCGTTGCTGCTGGCGCCGCTGTCACTGTTGATCGCCGCGTTGCCGGGCAGTGGTTACGTGTGGCTGGTGGTGTGTGCGGTGCTGCTGGATTTTGCCGTGCAGTTGAACATGGTCCTCGGCCAGCGCGAGGTCTACGCCCTCGACCCGCACAGCCGCGCACGCCTGAATGCGGTGTACATGACCAGCATCTTCGTCGGCGGCGCCCTCGGTTCACTGGTCGCCAGCCCGCTGTACGAACACTTCGGCTGGAACCTCTCGGCCGTCGCCGTAGCGGTGTTGCCGGCGCTGGCGCTGGCGTTGCTCCTGAGCCGCAAGGCTGATGGCTGAGGGCGCGATGAGGCCCGGCAAGCACGACGATACAAGACGTGTGGCGAGCACTGATGCACAATCAGCGGCGTTCCCTCACCACCGGATCCCGCTTATGGACAAGTTGCTGGCCTTGAAGATGTTTGTTGAAACCGTGCGCTGCGGGGGCTATTCCTCGGCGGCGCGCAAGCTTGGGATTTCGACGTCTTCGGTGACACGGCAAGTGGCGGGGCTGGAGAACGAGTTGGGCGCCAGCCTGCTCAATCGCACCACGCGCAACACCAGCGTGACCGTCGCCGGTCAAACCTATTTCGAGAAGGCCGTGGCGATTCTCGATGCCATCGACGAAGCCGATGCGGTGGTCGCCGATCGTGGCAGTGATGCCCAGGGCCGCTTGCGTATCAGCGTGCCGGTGGAGTTTGGCCGCCGGCTGATCGCGCCGCACCTGAGCCGCTTGCTCGAACGTCATCCGGGGCTGGAGATCAGCCTGTCGCTGAGCGATCAGGTCAGCGATTTGCTCAGCGAGCAGATCGACGTTTCAGTACGGCTCGGCTCGACGGTGGTCAGCGAAGATATCGTCAGCAAACGCGTCGGGCAGTTTCAGCGTTGGATTGTCGCCAGCCCGGATTATCTGGCGCGCAGCGGCGTGCTCGAACATCCGCGGGATCTGCTTGAGCACCAATGCCTGCGTTTCGATTACGGCGGCAGCCATCATCACTGGACCTTTCAGGGCGACGAAGAGCCGATTCAGCTCAACGTTGCGGGACGCCTGCAAAGCAACAACGCCGACATTCTGCGCGAAGCGGCGATTGGCGGTGGCGGGGTGGCGCTGCTGGCCGACTGGCTGGTGCGCGACGACGTCGCCGCCGGGCGCCTGACGCGCTTGCTTGAGCACTACGAGGTCAATCCCGGCAGTGCCAGCAGTTGCATCAACGCGCTGTACCTGCCCAATCACCGTGGATCGAGCCGGATCAACGTGTTCATCGATTTTCTCGTGGAAATCCTCAAACCCGCCGCACCTGCCGCTTAGCGCTGCACACTCTGTTGCTGCGGCCGCTGCACACTGCTTGTATGCTTGCGCCCCGGAACACGTGGCCGCCGTGAGTGCCGACGTTCGAATGATGGCTGGAATGGATACCGGACTTCCTTAAGGTACTGACGTGAAGCGTGATACTCGCCTTGTAATGCTCCTGCTGCTGGTGATTGGCTGTTCCCTGACTTCGCTGACGATCTGGAAAGTCTGGTCTTCGCGTGAGCGCGCGCTGGCCGAGGTCGATGTGCATGGCCTGAACCTGACCCAGGCGCTCAACACCTACACCGAAGGCATTGTCCGGCAAAGCTCGCTGCTCTTGCTCGGGCTGGTCGAGCGCCTGGAAACCGAGGGCAACGGCCCGGCGCAGATTCAGCGCATCCAGAGCCTGATCGACCGTCAGCAGCCGCTGATGCCCCAGCTCAGCGGCATCATCATCTATGACCGGAACGGGCATTGGCTGATGTCCTCCAACCGGCCGATTCCGGAGGGCGCCAACAGCAGCGACCGCGCCTATTTCATTCACCACCGTGAAAACCGCAGCCGCGAGCCGTTCATTGGCCCGCCGATCCAGAGCCGTGCCAATCATGAATGGGTGGTGACCATCAGTCGGCGCTTCAATGACGCCGGTGGCCAGTTCGCTGGCGTTGTAGCAGTGACGCTGGGGGTGGAAAACTTTCTGCGAGTGTTCGGCAAACTCGACGTTGGCCAGGACGGCGCGATAGGCCTGTCGTACACCGATGGCACGCTGCTGGTGCGTTACCCGTTCCGCGAGCAGGACATGGGCCGCAACTTCTCCAGTTCGCCGATCTACGCCAAATACCTCGTCGACCGTTCGGTCGGCACTGCCTCCTACACCTCCAGCCTCGACGGCGTGGAGCGGTTGTACGCGTTCCGTAAAAGCGAAACGCTGCCGCTGATCACCACCGTGGCCCTGGGCAAGGACGAAGCGCTAGCGGCGTGGCGCATCGAAGCGGCGCTGTCGGCGGTGGTGGTGATCGGGCTGCTGGGGCTGACCGGGTTGATCGGCTGGTTCCTGATCCTTGATATCCGCCGCCGCACCGAGGCCGAAGAAGCCTTGCGCGATGCCCAGCAGCAATTGCTCGCGTCCAATCGCCAGCTGGAATTACTGGCTCTGAAGGACGCGCTGACCGGCCTGGCCAACCGCCGCTGTTTCGATGAAACCCTGACGGTGGAAGCGCGGCGCGCGCAGCGTGACGGGACTTCGCTGGCCTTGCTGATGATTGATATTGATCACTTCAAATTGTTCAACGATGCCTTGGGCCACGTCGCCGGCGATGCCTGCCTGCAAGCGGTCAGCAAGATTCTTGAAGGCTGCGTGCGACGCCCCTCGGATCTGGTCGCGCGCTACGGTGGCGAGGAAATGGCGGTGATCATGCCGGCCACCGACAGCGCCGGTGCGACGGTGGTGGCGCAACTGATGCTCGAGCGTTTGCAGCAGGCGAACATCGCCCACCCGGGCAGTCCGTTTGCTCGGATCACGGTGAGTATCGGCATGGCGGTGGGGACGGGCGCTCAACTGGATTCGCTGCCGCAACTGATCGAGGCCGCCGACCAAGCGCTCTATCGCGCGAAAGCGGCGGGGCGCAACGGGATGGCCAGGCAGGCCTGAGGCGCACTAGAAAGCTTCGCCGCTATCCAGTTTCGCCAACAGCATTTGTCCGCGTTGCCACAGTGCATCCTGCTTGGCCAGCGGCATGCGGTCGAGGTTCTTGTACATCATGCCCATGCGCTGATTGCCACGCAGAATATCGCCGTGGCGCATGAGGAAATGCCAGTACAGCGCATTGAACGGGCAGGCATCGTCCGCGCTGCTTTCCTTGACCTTGTAGGCGCAGTCGCCGCAGTAATCCGACATTCGATTGATGTACTGGCCGCTGGCGCAGTAAGGCTTGGAGCCGAGATAACCGCCGTCGGCATGCATGACCATGCCCAGGGTGTTGGGCAGTTCGACCCAGTCGAAGGCGTCCATGTAGATCGCCAGATACCACTCACAGATTTCCTTCGGCGCAATCCCGGCGAGCAAGGCAAAGTTGCCGGTGACCATCAGCCGCTGGATGTGGTGGGCATAGGCATGTTGCAGGCTTTGACCGATGGCCTGGCGCATGCAGTTCATCTGCGTTTCACCCGTCCAGTAGAACTCCGGCAGCGCACGCGTGTTAGCAAACACGTTGCCCTCGGCGTAATCCGGCATCTTCAGCCAGTACACACCGCGCACGTATTCGCGCCAGCCGATCAGCTGCCGAATGAAGCCTTCGGCAGCGTTGAGGCCGATGCTCCCTGACCAGTAAGCCGCCTCGACATCGCTGCACAGCTGGCGCAAATCGAGCAGGCCGATGTTCAGCGCGGCACTGATCCGCGCGTGAAACAGGAACGGTTCGTCGCTGGCCATGGCGTCCTGGTAATCACCGAAGCCGGCCAGCGCGTAGTCGAGAAAGTACTGCCACAGGGCCTGAGCATCGGCGTGGGTCACCGGGTAATTGAAGTCATCCAGCGTGCCGTAATGCGTGGCAAAGCGCTCGCCGACCAACGCCAGCACCTCTTGGGTGATTGCGTCATTGGCGAAACGCGCCGGGTAGGGCGGTTTGGCGTGTTTAGGCAGCGCCTTGCGATTCTCCGCATCGAAATTCCACGCACCGCCGACCGGCGTGCCGTCACCATTAAGCAGCAGCCGACTCTTGCGCCGCATCTCGCGGTAGAAAAACTCCATGCGCAGCTGCTTCTTGCCGCTGGCCCAATTGGAAAACTCTTCGCGGGAGCAGAGGAAGCGGCTGTCTGAATGCCAGTGCACGGGCAAGCCCGAATCTTTGATTGACTGCTCAAGGCGCCAGTCGCCGCATTCGGTGATGTGAATCTCTTCGGCGCCGGTGAGGGTTTGCCAGCGCTGCAATTCGCCGGGGATGGAGCCGCTGTTATCCGGGTCGTCGAGGCGGACGTATTGGACGCGGTAGCCTTTATCGCGCAACGCCTCGGCAAAGTGGCGCATGGCGCTGAAGATCAGGGCGATTTTTTGCGGATGATGGGCGACGTGAGTCGCTTCCTCCATGACCTCGACCATCAGCAGCAGGTCTTGCTGGGGATCGAGTGGCTGCAGGGAGGCCAGGTCGAAAGACAGCTGGTCGCCGAGGATCAGGAGCAAGCGGTGGGCAGGGGGCATGGAGCTAAGTCCGGTGAACGATTCGAACTCCAATAGTTATACAGATTGTTTGTTATGTATAGGTTTTAGCGGCCACTGACATCCTATTGTGGGAGCGAGCCTGCTCGCGAAAGCGTCCTGTCAGTCAATTCAAGTGCTGACTGACCCACCGCCTTCGCGAGCAGGCTCGCTCCCACAGGAACTTGTTTTGGGTTCTTAGGCGGGGTAGGTCGGGTAATCGATATAACCCTCGGCACCACCGCCATACACCGTCGCCGGATTCAATTGGTTCAACGGCCAGTCATTGGCAATCCGCGCCGGCAGGTCCGGGTTGGCCATGAACGGTCGGCCAAACGCAACGAGATCCGCCAGGCCCGACTCAAGCAATTGCGCGCCGGTTTCGGCGGTGTAGCGACCGGCATAAATGATCGCGCCGCTGAACGTGTCGCGCACGGCCTGGCGAAAGGTCTGCGGCATGGCTGGCGCGTTGTCCCAGTCGGCTTCGGCGATCGACAGGTATGCGATGCCGACGTCTTCAAGAATCTTGATCGCCGCAATGTAAGTTGTGTGCGGATCTTCCTCGACCAGGCCCAGATACGTCCGCGCTTCATCGGTGGTAGTGAACAGCGGCGCAAACCGCACACCGACCTTGTCCTTGCCGATGCATTCGGCGACGCCGGCCACCACTTCGCGCAAGAAGCGCAAGCGATTGTCCAGTGAGCCGCCGTACAGGTCGGTGCGCAGGTTGCTGTGGGCGGAGATGAACTGGTTGACCAGATAACCGTTGGCGCAGTGCAGTTCGATGCCATCGAAACCCGCATCCATCGCGTTGCGCGCGGCCTGGATGTACAGCTGAATCAGTTCCTGCACTTCATCGGTGCTCAACGCGCGCGGAGCGGACGGCGGCACCAGTTCACCGACACCGGGCGCGGTTTCGATGAACACGCTGACGCGGTCCGTGGCGACCGCAGAGGCCGACACCGGCGCATCGCCGTTGGGCTGCAACGCCGTGTGCGAGACCCGACCGACATGCCAGAGCTGGGCGAAGATCACGCCATCCACGGCGTGCACCGCCTCGGTGACTTTGCGCCAACCGGCGATCTGCTCCGGCGTGTGAATGCCCGGCGTCCACGCATAACCTTGCCCGCGCGGTTCGATCTGCGTGCCTTCGGTGACGAGCAAACCGGCACCGGCGCGCTGCTGGTAATACTCGGCCATCAATTCGTTGGCGACATTGCCCGGTTGCGTACTGCGCTGGCGGGTGAGGGGCGGCAGGACGATGCGGTTTTTCAGGGTGTGGGCGCCCAATTTGCCAGGCGTGAAAAAAGCGTTATTCATGGAGTAAGCCTTGAATCTGATTAGACCAGTCGACTAGTGACTGGGCAAAAAAACAACGCCGGGCTGTACGCACGCGGCGTTGATCGGGTTGGAGCGAGGGATTCAGCCGAGCATCTTCAACAGCTTTTCGGCAACGGCGGCGGAGCTGGCCGGGTTCTGGCCGGTGACCAGTTGACCGTCAGCGACCACATGCACCTGCCAGTCGGCGACTTTCGAGTAACGCCCGCCCAGACGCTGGAACTCGTCTTCGATGAGGAACGGCACCACGTCAGTCAGACCAACAGCAGCTTCTTCGGCGTTGGTGAAACCGGTGACGTCGCGATCTTTGACGATCGGCTGGCCGTCAGCGCGCACCACATGACGCAATACGCCGGGTGCGTGGCAGACAAAACCGTGAGGTTTGTTGGCGCGGTCGAAGGCTTCGATCAGCGCGATCGAGGCCTTGTCTTCGGCCAGATCCCACAACGGGCCGTGGCCGCCTGGGTAGAACACGGCATCGAAATCTTCGGCCTTCACATCAGCCAACCGGCCAGTAGTGGCGAGTGCCTGTTGTGCGGCCGGATCAGCGCGGAAGCGATCGGTTTCGGCAGTCTGCGCGCTTGGCTCATCGCTTTTCGGATCGAGCGGCGGCTGGCCGCCGGCGGGCGATACCAGGGTGACGTCGGCGCCGGCGTCCTTGAAGGCAAAGTAGGGCGCGGCGAACTCTTCCAGCCAGAAACCGGTTTTCTTGCCAGTGTTGCCGAGTTGATCGTGGGAAGTCAGAACCATCAAGATTTTCATAGAGCACCCGTGGGTTGGTCTGGCATCGGCAGAAGGCGAGGGATTCGCTTGTTGTCGGTGCCGCATGAATTTGTGTGTCGGGGCGCAGCATAGTTTCCAATTAGACCAGTCGTCTAGTAATTTTTTCAGAAAATGTTTTTGCCCGTCGGTTATGGCAAACTCCCGGTCCTGAAAACTATACGACTGGTCTATTGTCTGGAATTTTGCGCACCATGAAGCCGACCTTTGACGACACCCGCCAACACTTGCTCGACACCGGCCACCGGATGATGGCCGAGAAGGGCTTCACCAGCGTCGGCCTCAACGAGATCCTGCAGACCGCCGGCGTGCCCAAGGGCTCGTTCTATCACTACTTCAAATCCAAGGAGTTGTATGGCCAGGCGCTGCTCGAGGATTACTTCGTCGACTACCTCGCCGACATGGAGCGCCGCCTGACATTGCCTGGGCTGACTGCGTTCGAGCGTTTGATGGATTACTGGCAGGGCTGGCAGAACCGCTGCACCCTCGAAGGCCACGGCGATGAATGCCTGGTGGTGAAACTCAGCGCCGAAGTCGCCGACCTGTCCGAATCAATGCGCCTGACCTTGCGCGACGGCGCCGAACGCATCGTCGCGCGCATCACCGAATGCATCGAACAAGGCCAAAATGACAAAAGCCTGCCCGAGGGCGATGCGCGGAAGTTGGCTGAGACGCTGTATCAGCTCTGGCTCGGCGCGAGTCTGCTGAACAAACTGCAGCGCACCGGGCAGTCGCTGGAAACTTCGATGGCAATGACCCGGCAGTTGTTGCGAGTCTGAGCCTCGCCGCAGATCCCTGTGGGAGCAAGCCTGCTCGCGATGGCGGCGGCACATCCAACATCTTCTTTAACTGACCCAATGCATTCGCGAGCAGGCTCGCTCCCACAGGAGATCTGTGTTGATTGGTGAGATTGGAGATCATTCAAAACTCAGGCAGAACTGCTGTCCTCTTCAGGCAGTTGGGCAAACCACTGCGCATACGGTGTATTGCTCACCTTGAATCGGTTGTAATCCGGGCTGCCGTCATCCCACCACACCGGCCCGCGTTCACCCAGCGCGACTTTGGCCTCGTTGACGCGAGCTCTCGCCGACTTCAACGCCTGTGCATCCTCCGCACGCTTTGCCTCTTTGACCGCACGCCGCGCTGACATGAGCTCGGCTACAAACGCCTCACGCTCGGCGGCTGGCAGTGATGGATTGCTGCAACGCCACAGCTGTTGCTTGACCACAAAATAGCGGCCATCGGGGGTGGTGGGGTACATGGGCGATATCCTGCGCGATCGAGTCTTAGACCGGGTAGGACAACTCGCCGATGAGTTTATCCAGCGTAATCGGATAATCGCGCACCCGTACACCACACGCGTTATAGATCGCGTTGGCGATGGCCGCCGCCGCGCCGCTGATACCCAGCTCGCCAACGCCTTTGGCTTTCAACGGGGTTGCATACGGATCGACTTCATCGAGAAAGATTACTTCCTGATGGGGAATGTCGGCGTGCACCGGCACCTCGTATCCGGCCAGATCGTGATTGACGAAAAAGCCGATTCGATGATCAACCGCCAACTCCTCCATCAATGCCGCACCTGCGCCCATGGTCATGCCGCCGATGATCTGGCTGCGCGCGGTTTTCGGATTGAGGATGCGCCCGGCGGCGCACACGGCCAGTTGCCGGCGCAGGCGAATTTCGCCGGTCGCCGCATTGACCGCGACCTCGGCGAAATGCGCGCCGAAAGTCTGCTGGGCAAAACGCTCGGCCAGATCGCCGTATTCCATGCGGTCCTCGCCCGTCAGCTCGCCATTGGCTGCGGCCTGAGCCAAGGCAACCTGCTGCGAGCCTGCGCGAATTTGCCCGTCGACAAACTCCGCTTGCTGCGGGTCAATCCCGACGGCGCGAGCGGCGGCTTCACGCAGTTTCACACACGCGGCATACACGCCGGCAGTGGAGGAGGCCGCGCCCCACTGGCCGCCGGAGCCCGACGATTCCGGAAACCGCGAATCGCCCAAGTGCACCACGACACGGTCCAGCGGCACGCCCATCATTTCGGCAGCGGTCTGGGCGATGATGGTGTAACTGCCGGTGCCGATGTCGGTCATGTCGGTTTCCACGGTGATGACGCCTTGACGATCGAGACGCACCCGCGCCGCCGAAGCGGTGGTCGGTGCGCCGCGAATCGCCGAGGCCAGCCCGATGCCGATCAGCCAGCCATCCTCACGGCGCTGAGCGGGTTGAGGGTTGCGCTGACGCCAGCCAAAGCGTTCGGCCCCAGTGTTCAGGCATTCCACCAACTGCCGTTTGGAGAACGGCCGCGCCGGTTGCTCCGGATCGACCTGCGAATCGTTGAGGATGCGCAGCTGCAGCGGATCCATCTGCAGCTTTTCGGCCAGTTCATCCATGGCGATTTCCAGCGCCATCATCCCCGGTGCCTCGCCCGGCGCGCGCATCGCCGAACCCTCGGCGAGATCAAGCACGGCGAGATTCAAACGGGTCATGCGATTGGCCCCGGCGTAAAGCAAGCGGGTTGACGCGGTGGCCGCTTCGGCGCGACCACCGCGCAGATTGCCCGACCAGCTCTCATGGCCGATCGCCGTGATCACGCCGTCACGGTTGGCACCGATGCGCAGGCGCTGAAGCGTCGCCGGACGATGGGTCAGGTTGTTGAACATCAGCGGCCGCGGCAGCGCGACTTTCACCGGTCGCCCGGCATGTCGAGCGGCCAGGGATGCCAACACAGCGTCGCAAAGAATCGTGCCCTTACCGCCGAAACCACCGCCGATATACGGCGAGATCAGGCGCACATCTTCCTTGGCGATGCCGAGGGTTTTCGCCAGATCGCGCACGCCCCAGTTGATCTGTTGGATCGATGTCCACAAGGTCAACTGCGTGCCACTCCAACGGGCAATGGTTGCGTGCGGTTCCATCATCGCGTGGGCCTGGTCAGGCGTGCTGTAGTGCTGATCGATTTGCACTGGCGCAGCGTTGAAGGCGCCTTCAAAGTCACCGACGCTGGTCTGCGGCGGCGGGCCGAAACCGGCCGGTGGCGGTGGGGTTGCGGAGTCTTTCGCAGCCGCCAGATCAAATGAACCTGCTTCGGCCACGTAGCGGATGTCGAGCAAGCCGGCGGCCGCGCGGGCCTGTTCAAAAGTGTCTGCGACGACAATCGCCACGGCCTGGTGATAGTGATCGACCTGCGGCCCGGCCAAGGCCCTGGCTACGTAAAACTCGCCTTTGGCCAATGCCCCGGCGTTTTCGTAAGTGACGACGGCGATCACCCCTGACGCCTCCCGCGCTTGCGTCGAATCGATCGAGGCAATGCGCCCCTTGCCGATCCCTGCGCCGACGATATAGCCGTAGGCGGCGTCCGGCACCGCTGCGTTTTGCTCGTAGGCGTAGGGGGCGGTGCCGGTGGTTTTCAGCTTGCCGTCGATGCGGTCGGCAGGTTGGCCGATCACCTTCAGCTGGTCGATCGGATTGGAGCCGGCCGGGGTGTCGAATTTCATCTGCAAATTCCTTCCAGACAGGCTGGCGACGCACACGTAGCGCGGCGCAGCCATCGGTTGACGTCGGATCTCTACGAGCCTAGGCCATCGACGCGCCACTGATAATGCGCGGATTCAGGATGGAGTGATGAATCTCGCTCACCAATCCAGATCAATGTGACAAATAGGAATACGTTTCAATTACTAATGCGACCGTATACCATGCGCGACGTTTTCACTGGCGGTTTTGCCCTTCGTTCTGGCCTATTCGTAAAGGTTTTCACCTCATGCGTCGAACTCTGCTTTCCATTTGTGTGCTGCAGGCGTTGTCTTCTTCCTCGTGGGCTGAGTCAGCCGAACCGACTTCTTCAACGCTTGAGCTGGAAGCTACCGACGTAGTCGGCACAGCGGATTACGAACGGGCAGACGGCCCGGTGCAAGGCTACCGCGCGACCCGTTCGGCCAGCGCCACGCGCACCGACACTTCGATTCATGAAACCCCGCAGTCAATCAGCGTGGTCACCAAGGACGCCGTCGAAGACCTCGGCGCCACGCGTTTGCAGGATGCGCTGGATTACGCCGGCGGCGTCGGGCGGGCGAACAATTTCGGTGGGCAGGGCCTGACCACCTTCACCGTGCGCGGCTTCACCACGGGCGAGTTCTACCGCAACGGTTTCCCGATCAACCGTGGCTACCCGAACATGCCCGACGCCAACACCATCGAGCGTCTGGAAGTGCTGCGCGGCCCGGCGACCATGCTCTATGGCCGTGGCGACCCAGGCGGTACCTTCAACGTGGTGTCGAAACAGCCGTTGCCCGAGCGCACCGTTACGTTAGGCAGCCAGTTGAACGACCAAGGCATGAAGCGCGGCACCCTCGACGCTTCCGGGCCACTCGACGAAGAAGGGCGTCTGGCCTATCGCTTGAATGTGGTGGGCGAGGGCGGTGACACCTTCCGCGATCATGTCGAGAACGAGCGCTACGGCATCACGCCGGTGCTGACCTGGCAGGCCACCGATGCGACCAAGCTGATTTTCGAAGGCGACTTCATGCGCAACAACGCGCCGCTCGATCGTGGCGTCACGCGCTACCCGGCGCAGATCGGCACCGCCTCGCGCGATACCTTCTTTGGCGAGAAGGACGTCGGCAAGCTGCACAACGACAACAACATGGCGCAGTTGCGTTTCGAGCACATGCTCAACGATGACTGGACCCTCGGCGGTGGTTTCCAGTGGCTCGACGGCTCGCTCAAGGGCAATGCGATCGAGGCCAACGGCATTGCCGCTGACGGCCGCACGCTGGGGCGCAACTTCAACTACCGCAAGCTGGAATGGACCGACAAGGACACCCAGCTCAACCTCACCGGGCATTTCGACACTGGTGGTCTGCAGCACACCTTGCTCACCGGCATCGAGTACGAAGATTACGACTACAAGTCGATCATCCAGCGCTCCAGCGGCGCGGTCAGTGCCTACCCGATCGACATCTTCAATCCGGTTTACGGCCAGCCACGCCCGGCGCTGACCCGCACGCCGACCCACGACAAAGAGAACCTCAAGACCTACGCGGCATTCGTGCAGGATCAGGTAGCCCTTACCGACAAACTGAAAGTGCTGGCCGGCGCGCGTTTCGAGCGCTTCGAGCACGATTACGAAACCTACGTGCCGGGTGGCAAGAGCTGGCAGGCCAGCGACAATGCCGTCACCCCGCGTATCGGCGTGACCTACGATTTGACCGAAACCCTGGCGGTGTACGCCAACACCGCGCGCTCGTTCAAGCCCAACACCGGCGCCAGCCGCGAAGGCGGCGGTTTCGCCCCGGAGAAAGGCAAGTCCTACGAGATGGGCGTGAAGTGGGAAGCGCTGGATCAGCAGTTGAGCGTCGACGCGGCGATCTACCAGATCGAAAAGCGCAACGTGCTGACCACCGACCCGGTGGATTCGACTTTCAGCGTCGCCGCCGGTGAAGTGCGTAGCCGTGGTTTCGACGTCAATGTCACCGGCAACCTCACCCCGGAGTGGCGAGTGGTCGGCGGTTACGCTTACGTTGACGCCGAGGTGACCAAGGACAACACGCTGCGCTCCGGCACGCGCCTGCTGAACATCCCGAAGAACAGCTTCAGCCTGCTCAACATGTACGAGTTCCAGGACGGCACGCTCAAAGGTCTTGGCCTTGGCACCGGCCTGAAATACGTCGACGAGCGCGCGGGGCAGACCGCCAACACCGCGTTTTCCATGGGCAGTTACACCGTGGTCGACCTGCTGAGCTTCTACAAAGTCAACGACAAGGTGCGCCTCAATCTCGATGTGAAAAACATCTTCGATCGTGACTACGAAGAGGGCGCCTTCGGCAACGTTTACGCCTACCCAGGCGCGCCGCGAACCGTGCAGGTGGGGATTTCCTACACGCTGTAAATCGCCGCAGCGGTTGCCGCCGCCCCATGGTGGCCTGAGAGTGGCATGTCGAAATCAGACATCGGCATGCCGCACTCAGGCTAGTTGCGCGGCGGTCGGGCCACGTAAGGTGAAGCATCATTTCGTCGGCAAAGCGTCTGCGTCGCAGCTTTCGCCTGATGCCGACACCGGAAATGATGATCGCCTGACGCTCAGTCAGTGGCCCAAACGTCGATCATGAGAACAATAAGAACCCATGAACAGCCTGAACCCCAAGGACTCCAACGGTCAGTTGGCGCAAGGTTTCAAACCGCGTCACGTCACCATGCTTTCCATTGCCGGCATCATCGGCGCAGGACTTTTCGTTGGCTCAGGCCACGCCATCGCCGCTGCAGGACCTGCGGTGCTGCTCGCTTATCTGTTCTCCGGTCTGCTGGTCGTGCTGGTGATGCGCATGCTCGGTGAAATGGCCGTGGCGCATCCCGACACCGGCTCGTTTTCCACCTACGCCGATCAAGCCATTGGCCGCTGGGCCGGCTTCACCATTGGCTGGCTCTACTGGTGGTTCTGGGTGCTGGTGATTCCCATTGAAGCACTGGCCGCCGGTCACGTGCTCAATCAGTGGTTTCCCCAGGTCGATGCCTGGTTGTTCGCCTTGCTGTCGATCGTGCTGCTGGTGATCACCAACCTGTTCAGCGTGTCGAAATACGGCGAGTTCGAATTCTGGTTCGCCATGGCCAAGGTCATCGCGATCATCGGTTTCATCGGCCTGGGTTTTGCGGTGCTGATGGGCTGGATTCCCGAGCGCGAAGCGAGTGGCTTGAGCACGCTGATGGCCGAGCACGGCGGCTTTGCGCCGAACGGCAAGTCGGCGGTGGTCGGCGCGTTCATCACCATCATGTTCAGTTTCATCGGCACCGAAGCGGTGACCATTGCCGCTGCGGAATCGAACAATCCGGCGCAGAACATCGCCAAGGCCACCCGTTCGGTGATCTGGCGTATCGGCATTTTCTATCTGCTGTCGATCTTCGTGGTGATTTCCGTGGTGCCGTGGAATGACCCGCAACTTGCCTCGGTCGGTTCCTACCAGCGCGCACTGGAACTGATGAACATCCCTAACGCCAAATTCCTCGTCGACGTGGTCGTGTTGATCGCGGTGGCCAGTTGCATGAACTCCTCGATCTACATTTCCTCGCGCATGCTCTATTCCTTGGGTCGACGCGGCGATGCGCCGCCGGCATTGAAGGTGACTTCGGCGGCAGGCGTGCCATGCGCGGCGGTCATTGCCAGCACGGTGATTGGTGCGGGCGTTACCTTGCTCAGCTATTTCATGCCGGCCGGGCTGTTCCAGTTCCTGCTCGCCAGCTCCGGTGCGATTGCCTTGCTGGTGTATCTGGTGATCGCCATTTCGCAGTTGCGCATGCGCCGCCGACTGGAACGGGAAAAGGTCGAAATGACCCTGCGCATGTGGCTGTTTCCCTGGCTCACCTGGCTGGTCATCGCCTTTATCTGCGCGGCTTTGGCGGTGATGATGATCACCCCTGAACATCGCCTGGAAGTGACCTCGACCATTGGCTTGGCGCTGCTGATTTCCTTCGTCGGATTGATCACCAGCCGCCAGCATGGGCCGGCGGGCAGAGTGGCGGCGGTGAGCAAAGCCTAAGCAAACAACGCCTTGAGCCCACGGGAAAACCAGCCGTTCGGGCTCGAAGGCAGATGCTCACGTTGATTGAATGAGCCCGTCAACGCGCAGGTTTCACCGGCGAGCGAGCCCATCAGTTGCGGCAGCAAAAAGCTGCGTTCGCATTCGCTGGCGGACAGTCCGGTTTTCTCTTGCGGCCAAACGACGCTGGTTTCGGCAAACGGCTTCATGGCACACCTCCTCAACATTCAAACATCCAGCACCAGGGTGTCGCTGCCCTGCGCCGGGGCGGCGCAGCAGATCAGCACTTCGTCATCCGCCAGACGCATGGCCGGCGGGGTGAGGTAATGCACCTGGCCGCTGGTAAGGCGGGTTTTGCAGGTGCCGCACGAGCCGCCGCGACAGCTGAACTCAGGATTCAAGCCACGCGCCTCGGCCAGTTCCAGCAAGGTGCCGCTGCCCGGTTCCCAGCGTGCTTCCTTGCCGGACGTGGCAAACAGCACCTTGACCGGCTCTTCCGCGACCGGCACTTGCGGCGGCGCCGGGGTGCTGATTTCGACATCGCGGATCAGCGTCGACGGGCCGAAGGTTTCGGCGTGGATGCGATCGTCCGGGATGCGCATTTTGCGCAGGCCGTCGTACAGCGCCTGGGTAAAACTGCCCGGGCCGCACAGGTAGAAATCGTAGTCATCCAGCGGCAGCAGGCTCTTCAGCAAGGCGATGTCGATGCGCCCGGCATGATCGTAACCCTGCGCTGTTGCTTCCAGCGGCGGCTGGCTGACCACGCGCAGCACCTTGACCTTGTCACCGGCGCGTGCAGCCAAGGCGTCGATTTCTTCGCGAAAGGCCAGATCCTCGACGGTGCGACTGCTTTGCACGACCCAGGTCGGGCGCATGCGGCTGATGCGTTTGCCCTGATAGACCACCTCGCGCAGCATCGACAGCAACGGCGTCACCCCAACCCCGGCGGCCAATAGCACCAGTGGCCGGCGTTCGGTGGCGTCAACGGTGAAATCGCCTTGCGGCGCGCGGGCTTCGATCAAATCCAGTGCCTGGACCCGATCATGCAGATGCGAAGACACCGAGCCGTCGCGTTTGACGCTGATGCGCAGGAACTCGTCCGACGGCGCGCTGGACACGCTGTAGGTGCGGATCGACGCGGCATCCTGACCGTCGAGCAAGACCTTGATCGGCAAGTGCTGGCCCGGTTCGAAGCGCGGCAGGCCGAAGCCGTCGTTGGCTTGCAGGTAAAAGGAGCGGATCTGCGGACTCTCATCGACCACCCGCGTGACGTGCAGCGCGCGCCATTGATTGCGCAGCGCCTCGGCCTGCAAACGCTCGCGGGTCTGCTCCCAGCTGCCGGTCATTTGCGAATTGGGCGAATCGCCTTGCGGCTGCTCGGCCCAGCGTAGTGGCAATGCGGCCTGACGGTAAACGATGCGCTGCGGCTTGAAGCGCCACAGACGCTCGGCGCCCTGGAACGCGGCGATTTGCGGATCGTCGAGCAGCACTTCTGCGCTGCCGGTCATCTGCAACAGATCGCCGCTTTCAAAATCGATGAAGGTCAGCCCGGCGCGCGGGTTGAGCAGGATGTTGCCCAAGGTGTTGAAGAACAGATTGCCGGAGAAATCCGGGATGGTCAGGGTGCCGTCCTCGTCCATATGGACGAAACCGGATTTGCCGCCGCGATGGGACACATCGACTTGCCGCTCACCGTCGCGCACCACGTAAGTGGCCACGTAGAACGAATCGGCGGCGGTGATCATGTCGCGCACCAAGGGTTCGCTGACAGGCAGGTCGAGCGCGGTGTCGGTGGTTTCGTCGACGAACGCGTAATGGCGCAGATTGATGTAGCGCGGGCAGTTGCCGTAAGCCTGGGTCACGCCGATCTCAAGAATGTTGTCATCGCGGCGGCTGATGTTGCCGTTCATGCGATTGCGCCGACGGGTGTGCAGCTCGATGCCGAGCATGCCGATCGCGTCGCCGGGCTGCAGGCCTTGATTGGCCGGGTCATTGGGCTGGGCGTCAAGTTTGATCTTCAGAACCTGTGGTGACGGCGAATCCATGAACCCCGGTTGACCGGTGCGCAGCGTCGCCCACGGGTCGCCCTGGCCATCAACGGCGCCGAGCACGACGAAGGGCAGTTGCGCATAGAACTCGCGGTGCTGATCCGGCATCCAGTCGCGGGCCAGTTGCCGCTGGCCGACACCGACCATCATCTCCACCGCGCCGACGGCACGTTGCAGGGTCAGCTCACCTTCATGCCAGGGCGAGGGCTGCGGTTTCGACGCTGTGTCCATTTCGATTCTCCTCGGGTGCAAACGGGCCGGTGAGCCGCCAGGGGCTGAAGCTCAAGTGGGCTCATGTTCGCCCTCGGCCGGTTGCGAGGGAATGGCCAGAAACTGCAATCCACTGTTTCACGCGGTGAAATGATCCCTACGCGCGCCTAAGGACGAGGATGATTATTTCACTGGCTGAAATGCTCGATTGTATTTGCTGAGGATTCCGCGATTTGCGGCAGGGGAGCAGGATGAGCCCATCGACACGATCAGCGGGTCGACCTCAAATAATCCAGGAGCACGTCATGTCTCAGTCAGCCGTCAAACTGTATCGCCATCCGTTGTCCGGCCACTCGCATCGCGTCGAGTTGATGCTGTCCCTGCTGAATGTTCCGACCGAACTGGTGTTCGTCGACCTGATGAAGGGCGCACACAAAACCCCTGAATTCCTCGCCCTCAACCGTTTCGGCCAGGTGCCGGTGATTGATGACAACGGCACGGTGCTCGCGGATTCCAACGGCATTCTGGTTTATCTGGCGAGCAAATACGGCAACGGCCAGTGGCTGCCGAGCGATCCGGTCGAGCAAGCCAAGGTGCAACGCTGGTTATCGGTAGCTGCCGGGCAGATCAGCTCCGGCCCGGCCACGGCGCGCTTGATCACGGTGTTCGGCGCCGGTTACGACGCGGCTGATGCGATCAAGCGTTCCCACGCTTTATTGCAAGTGATGGAAGACGAGTTGGCCAACAGCGCATTCCTTGCCGGCGACAAGGCAACCGTCGCCGATGTGGCCGCCTACACTTACGTCGCCCACGCACCGGAAGGCAATGTCTCGCTGGACGAATATCCGAATGTTCGGGCGTGGCTGGAACGGGTCGAGGCGCTGCCGAAATTCGTCGGCATGCAGCGCACAGCGGTGGGCCTGCAAAGCGCTTGATATCAGCACACGCCAAAAAACCTTGTGGGAGCAGGCTTGCCCGCGATAGCGGTGGGTCATTCAACGGTGATGTTGACTGACAGAATGCCTTCGCGAGCAGGCTCGCTCCCACGGGTTTGGCGTCAGCTGTCCCATCCATGCATTGGAAGACACTGTCTCGCTGGAGGAATATCCGAATGTGCGGGCGTACTGGCGGGAGTTGAAGCATTGCCCAAATTTAACTGTGTACACCAAACCCTGTGGGAGCGAGCCTGCTCGCGAAAGCGGTGTGTCATGCAACGGTGATGTTGACTGACGGAAAGCTTTCGCGAGCAGGCTCGCTCCCACATGATTTCACTGTGTTTTCGAGGTTTTTTACAGGTCCCCAGCTATGGATCGTTTTCAGGAAATGCGCATGTTCCTGGCCGTGGCCGAGGAGGGCGGCTTTGCGGCGGCGGCCCGGCGCTTGAACACCTCGCCCCCCAGCGTCACCCGCGCCATTGCCGCGCTGGAACAACGCATCGGCACGCGTCTGTTGTCGCGCACCACGCGCAGCCTGCACCTGACCGAAGCCGGGCATCGTTATCTGGACGATTGCCGAAGAATTCTGTGCGACGTCGACGAAGCCGAAGAGGCCGCTGCCGGCAGTTATCGGGTGCCGTGCGGGCACTTGAGCGTGACCGCGTCGGTGTTGTTTGGCGAGTTGTTCATCGCGCCGTTGCTGGCGCAATACGTCGATGCGTTTCCTTCGGTGCATCTGAAGGCTTTGCTGGTTGATCGCGTGGTGAACATGGCGGAAGAGGGTATCGATGTCGCCGTGCGCATCGGCCATTTGCACGAGAACAATCAGCATGCAATCAAGGTCGGCGAGGTCCGCCAAGTGATCTGCGGCACCCCCGATTACTTCGCCCGCTATGGCCGACCGCAACATCCGAACGAGCTGAGCCGCGCCAATATCGTCATGTCGTCCGCCAGTCATTTGCTCAGCGATTGGCAATTCGCCCATGCCGACGGGCCGTTGAGTTTTCGCTTCGAGCCGCGTCTGGTGGTCACCGCGAATCAGGCGGCGATCAACATCGCCAGTTCCGGTTGGGGCATTACCCGGGTGCTGTCTTATCAAGTCGCCAGCCAGGTTGCGGCCGGTGAACTGGAATTGGTGTTGCAGGCCTATGAGCCGCCGGCGTTACCGGTGCAACTGGTCTATCTGAAACATCCGCGCGTACCGGCGAAGGTTCGCACGTTTGTCGATTTCCTCAGCGAACGTCTACAACATCATCCAGCGCTGAAAGCCGTGAACAGGGTTCACGGCTAAGGCTTCAAGGGTTCAACTCAGCGCTGGATCACTTCGCGGCCGCAGCGGTTTCGATCAGGCTGGCAACGGCTTTCGGGTTCGACACCATCACCACGTGCGACGCGCCTTTGACCACGACGGTCTGCTTGGAGTGCGCGCGCTCGGCCATGAACGCCAGGGCTTGCGCCGGGATGTTCTTGTCCTGGTCCCCGTAGACGAAGTACGACGGCACGGTTTTCCATGCAGGCTCGGTGGCGGCTTCGTTGAGCGCGGCGACGGTCACCGGGCGCTGGGTGGCGGCCATCAACTTCGCATCTGCCGGGGAAACATCAGCTGCGAACTGCTCATGGAATTTGTCCTGCTGGATGTACAAATCCTTGCCACCATCGGCCAGCTCAACCGGGGCCGACAGGGTCGGGCCAAGAGTGCTGCCAGGGAAGCGGCCGGACAATTCGGCTGCGGTTTCACCCTTTTCCGGAGCGAACGCAGCGACGTACACCAGCGCTTTGACATTGGCATTGCCGTAAGCGGCTTCGCTGATCACCGGGCCACCGTAAGAGTGGCCGACCAACACCACCGGAGTTTTCACGCTGACCAGCACATCCGCCACCGATTGCGCATCACTCTTGACCGAGCGCAGCGGGTTGGCCGCAGCGATCACCGGATAGCCATCCTTCTCGAGAATCTTGACCACGCCGTTCCAGCTGCTCGAATCGGCGAATGCGCCGTGTACCAGCACCACGGTAGGTTTGACCGGTGCGGCGAACGCGGCGGTGGCGCCAAACATGGCAGCGGTGAGGGCGAGGGTAGCGAAGACTTTGTTCATGGTGATGTCCTGTCGATTGATTAAGGTAGGAATGGAAGCGACAGGGGTATTTAGCGCGCTAAATGTGTCAGTTGTGTGTGCGCACGGCCGAACTTCGCATGCGTGTGTATCTGTGTCGGCAAATGCTACACGCTGATACAAAGCGACCCATCCGCTCAGATCGCGCGGCGGATCTTGCCCGGGGTCTCGCCGTAGGTTTCCTTGAATTTCTTGCTGAATGCAGCTTGCGACTGGTAGCCGACCTGCACGGCAATGTCATTCAGGCCCAGATGCGAACGGCTGAGCAGACTGAACGCCAGCTCCATGCGCAACTGGGTCAGCAACACCCACGGCGATACGCCAGCCACCCTGGCGAAGGTGCGCATGAACGTTGCACGGGACATGTTCGCGGTGTCGGCCATGGCTTCGATAGTCCATTCGTGCGCCGGGTCGGCCAATATCGCCTGACAGGTGCGGCCGAGGCGCTGGTCGCCGAGCAGCGCCAGGGTGCTCTTGTCCTGCTCCGCACGGGTCAGGTGCGCACGCAGAATCAAGGTGAACAACGCTTGGGACAGTGAATCGAGGAGGAACCGCGCGCCCGGCTGTTCGCTGTCGGCTTCGCTGCGCAACAGCGCAATCAGGGCGGTCAGCGGCTGATCGACCGGCAGGCCATCGTTGGCAATCAACAGGTAATCGGGGAGGGCAGCGAACAGCATCGATGCGCGGTTGTAATGAAAGCCACCGCAGAGCATGTCCAGATCGGCGCTCGCGCCACCCAGCCGATAGATCGGCAACACCCCGCCGGGAATCAGTGTTGGCAGCATTGGCGCTACATCTTTACCGCCGCTGTGCAGCACATGCGGCGTGCCCCGTGGCAACAGCAGAATATCGCCGGCGCGCATCGCCAGACGTTGTCCGCTGGCCAGCTCAACCCGGCATTCACCTTTGAGCACGACGTGATAGGGCGCCTTGCCCAAGGCTTCCTGTTGATGATCGCGCGCCCAGTCGCCCTGGAACTGGCAACGCAGATCAAGACTGCCGCGCACGTTGGCCAGGCTGATGAGCTTATCAAGCGAGTTCATTGGCACCCATTACGAAGGAATCCGCAAAGTTGAGACGATTGAGCAAGACGTTGAGCATGACCGACAAAAGCGCGATTCGGTAACACCGCAGACTGACTCCACTTTCATTGATCTGGAGACGTCGCATGTTCACCTCAATCAACGCCGGACTACAACAGCTCGGCAAACTCGATCGCCTCGGTATCCCGCTGATGCGCGTGGCCATCGCCATCGTGTTCCTGTGGATCGGCGCGCTGAAATTCGTCCCGTACGAAGCCGACAGCATCACGCCCTTCGTCGCCAACAGCCCGGTGATGTCGTTCTTCTACGAACACCCGCAGGACTACAAGGCGCACCTGACCCATGAGGGCGAGCTGAACGCCGACAAGCGCGCCTGGCAGACCGCGAACAACACCTACGGCTTTTCCACCGGGCTTGGCGTGGTGGAAATACTCATCGGTCTGCTGGTCCTGTCCAACCCGCTTTCCCGCCGCACCGGCCTGCTCGGTGGCGCGCTGGCGTTCGCTACGCCGCTGGTGACCCTGAGCTTTCTAGTCACCACGCCTGAAGCCTGGGTCGCTGCGCTGGGCGATGGTCAGCATGGCTTTCCCTATCTGTCCGGTGCCGGACGCCTGGTGCTCAAGGACGTCCTGATGCTCGCCGGAGCGCTGCCTGTCATGGCCGATTCCGCGCGCCAATTGCTGACCGAACGTCAGGCCTGAATTCCTCATCCTTTATAGAGAGATCACACCATGAAAACGCTTTTTGCTTTGACCCTGGCCATCCTCGCCGGCAACGTGTTCGCCGCCACCGAACCCGCCCAGACCGGCGTGCCACTGGACATCGCCAAAACCATCAGCATCACCGACACCAGCGCCGCCTGCGGAATTGTTCCGGTGGAGGTCGTCTATGAAGACAGCCACGGTCAGCGGCATGTTGCCACGTACAGCGTTTTAGGCGATGGCTGCGGTGGCGATTAGCTCAGCTTTGGCCCATAACTGCAGCGGACTCGAATTTCTCAGTCCGCTGCAGCGTTTCCGGGACACCGATCAACAGCAGCAGGAACGCTGCCGCTGCGACTCCGGCGAGGGTCAGGAATGCCGCGCTGTAACCGGCGGCCTCGACGACAAATCCGGCCAGCCCATTGCTCAGCGCCGCGCCCAGGCCAAACGCTGTGGTCAGCGCGCCGAGGCTGACATTGAAATGCCCGGAGCCGAGGGTCAGATCCTTGACCATCACCGGGAACAGCGCGCCGAACAGCCCAGCGCCGACGCCGTCGAGCAACTGCACCGCGACCAGCCAGTACGGATCATCCGAGAAGGTGTAGAGCAACCCGCGCAGCGGCAGGATCAGAAAACCCGCCAGCAATAACGGTTTGCGCCCCCAGACATCGGCTTTCGCACCGGCCAGCAGCGCCATCGGCACCATCACCAGTTGCGCGGCGACGATGCACGCCGACGTCAGCGGCGTGGCCATGTGCAAGTTGGCTTGGGCGAGTTTCTGGCTCACCAGCGGCAGCATCGCCGCGTTGGCCAAGTGAAACAGCGAGCAGCACAGGGCAAACATCAGTAACGGGCGATTGCTCAGCAGTACCTTGAATCCGGACGGCTGATGGCTTTGATCGCCAGGCTGCAAACCGCGCGCGACGTCGTGATCTATCGCTTCTGCCGAAACGAACAGCACGGCAATCACGCTGGCCAGCGCCATGACCGCCATCAAATAAAACACCGCCACCGGACCAAACAGATAGGCAAACAAACCGGCCAATAACGCTGCGCACGCGTTGCCGGCATGGTTGAACGTCTCGTTGCGACCTGTACGCCGGGTGAATGCTCGTGGGCCGGTGATCCCCAGGGTGATCGCGGAAATGGCCGGGGCAAAAATAGATGCTGCCGCCGCGCTCAAGGCTTGAGTCAACGCCACCAGACTGAATGACGAAATGAACGGCAGCAGCAGACAACTCACCGTCACCAACAGCGCGGCGATGATGACCAGCGCCCGTTTCGCCCGGCTGCTGTCAACCAGCGCACCAGCGGGCGTCTGCGTGATCAGTGCGGCGATACCGGCAAGGGTCATGACCACGCCGATACTGGCCGGGTCCCAGTGGTGCACGGCGAGCAAGTAGATGGCGAGGTACGGCCCGAGGCCGTCGCGGACATCGGCGAGGAAGAAATTCAGACTGTCCAGCGAGCGGTTGTTACGGCGATCGAGATGGCTGATCACGGTGGGCAGTCTCTTGAAAGTGAGGTCTGCGAAAATGTATCAACCTCGGCAAACCTAATGACCGAAGCGGCGGGGGATTAGTTGCAGAACGGCGGAGCAGTTGCTGCTCCGCAGATATTCAAGCGTCAGGCGTTTGCAGTATTTCTATCCATAATGCGCCTTTGCCGGAGGCCGCTTCACCGACACGCTTCAGCGCGCCATCCTTGCTGACCGCGTACGTACCGACCTTGGCGCTTTTCTCGCCCGTCACCAGCAGCCAGTGGCCATCGGGGGAGAAGGCGATGTTGCGTGGTTGCTGTTCCTGCACTGAGTAGTTATCGAGGAACTTCAGTCCTCCGGTTGCCGGATCCACGGCAAATGCCGAAACGCTGCTGCTGGTGCGCTCACTCATCAGCAGCAGTTTTCCATCCGGCGACATGCGCAGGTCAGCGGCCCAGATGCGTCGGGTCGGATCGTCTTTCAAATCGTTGTTGCGCGCATCACGGACTTCGCCGTGGGCCAGTTTCAATCGCTCGGGAATGCCGTTGGCCACAGCGATCTGCGTTAACGCGCCGCTGGCGTCGTCGATTGAAAACGCGGTCACGGTGCCGCTCATTTCACCGACCACGTAAAGGAATTTGCCGTTCGGCGAGAACGCCAGGTGCCGAGGCCCGGTTTTCTCCGGAACACTGACCGAGCCGTTGCCGATCGGGCTGAGCTCGCCAGTCTTGGCATCCAGGCGGTATTGCAGCACCTTGTCGGTGCCCAGGTTGCCGGCGTAGGCAAAGCGATTGCTCGGCTCGGTGCGAATCGAATGCGCGTGCAGGCCGGTCGGATAACGCAGGATGTTGGCGGAAGGTTGCTGATCTTCGCCGATCTTTTGAACGCTGAGGGTGTCGGCGCCGTAGGACGCGGCGAGCAGGTAGCGACCTTTTCGATCGGTCGACAGGTAGGCCATGCTCTCTGCCAGGGGCGCTTGGGTGAATTTTGTCAGGCGACCGCTTTGGCGATCGATCCGGTAACCCAGCACCTGAAAGGGTTTGACGCGCAAGGCTGCAAACAGCACCTTGCCATCCGGGGTGAGCGCCATGGGATTGACCTGATCACCGGCCTGAATCTGTTCGACCAGGGTAAGCGCGCCGTTGCTCTGATCAAGGCGATATTGCGAGATCAGACCGTCGCCGGGGCTTGAGATGTAAGCGTAGGTAGCGGCGTTAGCCGTCACGCTCAACGTGGAGGCGAGCGCAGCAATCAAGAGCGTTCTGTTCATCATTTTCAGCCTTATTGTTGTTGTGATCAGTCATCCTATGAGTGAATGGCGAAGGCTTCAATGTCTATTTCATGGAGCTGGAACGTCGCCTAGCCTGGTTTTATAGACGCGAATTAGAGGATGTTGATCAACAGAAATGATCGAGCAGCACGGTAATCAGCGAGCTGTGAAACATTTTTACATACTCTCCTATTAGCGTTGTTGTACGACATCCTACCTAATGTGCGCACTGCATCAATTCTCACAAAAACAATAACGGAGATACCCCTATGACGAGCATGGCTCCACTCGATCATCAGGCCGCTGCGAAACCGCAAAACCTGTTCCTGCGAACGCTGAAACTGCTCGGCCCCGGCATTATCGCCGTGCTGTCGTGGCTCGGTGCGGGCGATCTCATCACGTCTTCAGTGGCCGGTGCGAACTACGGCTACGCCATGATGTGGGTGCTGGCGGTCTCGCTGTTGCTCAGGTACCTGATCGTCAACATCATTGCCCGGTTCCAGCTGTGCAATAACCAGGGCATGACCATTCTGCAGGGCTACGCCCAGCTCAACCCGGTGTTCGCCTGGTTCATGCTGGTTTATGCCCTGTTGATGGGGCACTTGATGAACGCCTACATGATCAAGGGGGCAGGGGAGTCGCTGGCGATGCTGTTCAAGATCGATCAGCCATTGCTGTGCTCGGTGGCGGTGGTGCTGGCGGTCTGGATGCTGGTCGGGCGCAACATCTACACGATGATCGAAGGCGTGATGAAGCTGCTGCTGGCGATCATGACCCTGGCGTTTATCGCCCTGGCGGTGATGTCCGGCCCGGATGTCAGCGGCATCATCAAAGGCACCATCGGCTTCAGCATTCCGCCGGACGAAGGCGTGCATGGCGCGTTGCTGGTGGCGGTCTCGGTAATCGGCGCGGTCGCCGGCTCGATCGCCAACTTCGTGCACCCCTATGTCATGCGCCAGAAAGGCTGGACCGGGCCGCAGCACAAGCGCATTCAGCGTAACGATCTGCTGTTTGCGGTGTTCGTCGGGATCATCATCAACCTGGCGATCTGGATTGTCGGCGCGGAAATCCTGCGGCCCAACGGCATCGAGGTGAAAACCTTGGGCGATCTGGGCAAGGCGCTGGAAATCTTCTTCGGCCCGATCGGCTGGTATGTGTTCTTCATCGGCGTATTCGCGACCTTGTTTGCCAGTATTTCAGGCAAGACCACGGCGTTTCCGATGCTGATCACCGATGCCTTCCAGCACGTTCGTCCTGAGCGTCGCGAGAAGTACGGCAAAGAGTTCCATCATGACCCGATGCACAAGTGGTTCATGCTGTTCATCCTGGTCACGCCGCTGATCTGGTCGATGCCGGGCATGCCGGATTTCGTGACTCTGACCATTGGTGTCAGCGCATTGAACATCATTGGTTTGCCGGTGATTTCACTGGGCTTGCTGATCATGTCCAACCAGAAATCGCTGCTGGACAAGCAATACCGCAACAACCTGTTTGAAAACATCGCGCTGCTTTTCGCTACCGGGCTGGCGCTCTGGGTAGCGTTCCAGTTGGGCGTTGATCTGTTTACTTGACGGGAAGCAGTCGAGGGGGCACACACCCCCTCGATTCGCCGCTTACAACGGCACATCCATTTCGATCCGGCGCCAGGCCGCTTCGGAAAAGCTGTACACCGAAAACGCGATCAGCCCCAACGCCATCAGCATCAACAGCACGCCGCCTGCCGGAAGATTCTGCAAAGCATCCAGCGCTTCTTTCATGCCGGGTGGATTGGTCGCTTGGTAAACCGAGCCGCTGACCGCCATCAGCACTGCAATCTCGATAAACACCACGCCTCGGGCGATCAAGCCGAAGCGCGACACCGGGCGCACGTAGCGCATCACTTCGTCATCCGCTTCGAAGTACTTCTCGAACGTGGCCTTCCAGCCTTTGATGATGTGGGCGATACCGACGCCCAGTGGGATCAGCGCAATCAGGTAGATCAACAGGTTCGAATGCTCGAATGACAGCAGCTGCGCGAGCAGATCCTTGGTCTTGCCATCGCCGGAACCGCCGGAACTCCTGAGGCCACTCACCAACAGCCCCAGAGCAAAGAAGGCCAGCGCCGCGTTGACCAGCCCGCCGGCGAGCAGACCTGCGCGAATGACCAGGCCTTTGAACTCGGTGCCGTGGTGGTCGACATCGCGGATCGCTTGCAGCGCACGCCAGGCGGCGAAGGCCAGCAGGCCGGCGACCACAACACCGATCAGCACGTAGCCGAAGGGCTGGCTGAGCAATGCTTCAAGGCTCTTGTGGCTGTCTTTCGGTTTGGTGGAGTCGTGCGCTGCCAACAGCGCGAAGATGCCGATGATCAGATAGAGAACGCCGCGCGCGGCGTATCCGCCTCGGGCAAGCAGGACAAGCGTGTGTTGAGTGGGCATGGGTTTTACTTCCAGGGAATCGATGTGAAGCAGACCCGTGGACGGGGCAGGGGTTCGATAAATGCGTCGCCGGTGGGCGACGCGCGCCTTATCAGCCTGCCATTCAGTGCTCGCCGCGCTTGAGCCTCATAAAGGCGTGGTCAGCGAAAATGGAATGCGCAGCTCTTCGACCGGCCCTGAATCCCGGCCACACATTTCGTCGTGCACGCATTGCTGCACCAGCACGCAGGGAAACGCCGGCACGGTTTGCAGCAAGTCGCGCAGGTGGGTGATCGAGCGCAGGTGCATTGGCTTGGCCGCGTCATCGAGCAAGGTGAATTGGCCTTGATCCACGCGAATTCTCGCCAGATAAAATCCACCTTCAAGTGACAGCAGCTCCAGTTCGCGAACTTCACTGTTGGCCGCACGTTCAGTGAGGGTTTGCAGATTCATGCTTCACTCCTTGCCTACCAGGGCAGGCGTTCTCCATCGTAGGCGAAGAAATGGCCGCTATCGGCCGGCGTCAGCGTGTCAATCAAACTCAGTAATTGCGCAGCGGCAATGTCTGCCGGGCGGGCGCTCGAGGCTCCGCGAAAAGGTTGCGACAACGGCGAGACCACCGTGCCTGGGTGCAGACTGAGCAAGCGGCTCTGCGGGCGCGTGCGCGAAAGCTCGATGGCGGCGGTCTTGATCAGCATGTTCAGCGCAGCCTTGGAGGCGCGATAGGCGTACCAGCCGCCCAAACGGTTGTCGCCGATGCTGCCGACTTTCGCCGACAGCATCGCCATCGCGCCTTGAGGCGCAAGCAATGGCAGAAAGTCGCGCAGCAGCAATGCCGGCCCCAGCGTGTTGACTTGAAACACGGCCTGCAGCGACTCGGCTTCGATTGCGCTGTAGCTTTTTTCCGGCTTGATTTGGTCGCGATGGAGCAGGCCGGCCGCGTGAATGATCAGGTGATAAGGCGCTTCGGCTGCCAGTTCGGCGGCCGCGCTGGCGATCGTTTCGGGCTGCTCGAGGTCGAGCTTCGGCACAGTTTTGCGTCCCAGCGCACGGACGCTGGCGCAACGTGGATCCTGTTTCAAATGTTGGCAAAACGCCGTGCCGAGGGCGCCACTGGCGCCGATCACCAAGGCGCGATAACCGTCGCCGAACGAGGCCAGGGTCAACCCGCTGCTCATGGGTTCGCTCCAGCGTTCTGGCGCCGGAAGAACACCGTCACCTGACCGACTTCGAAACCCCACTTGGACATACGCGTGCGGTTGATCAGCGTGTCTTCGTCGACCAGGTACATCCAGTCGTCCATGCTCATTTCGTAGGTCGAGTCGTCGACTGGCAGGTTCAGGCGATAACGCCAGTGGAAGGTATTTCCAGCGATCTGGCCCTGAGCAACCCCGACCACATCGTGCGCGCGACCGCTCCACTGACCATTGCCCCCGGGCGTGAGGGTCCAGACCCGACGCTCACGGGTGCCGTCGCTGTAACGGAAGCGCTCGTCGAGGATCAGGTTTTCACCTTCACGACGGCTGGCGATATCGACCTCGAAACGTTTGACCACTTCGCCGTTGCGCTTCTGGAACATTCCCCAGGCTTTGACGGGCTGGCTGAAAAACTGCTCCAGATTCAATGCCGGTTGCTGATCCGCGTAACGAGCAACATCGACACTGCCGCAGCTTGCGATGCTGAGCGCCAGTCCTAACAGCAGCAGAAATCGGGTCATGTGCCTACTCCTTGAGCTTGTACAGGTAACAGATTGTGTATAGGCCTAGCGCCGTCCGATGAGCTGGAGAAATTCCTGCCGCGTCGTCGAGCTGTCGCGAAAGGCACCGAGCATGACAGAGGAGGTCATGATCGAGTTCTGCTTCTCAACACCGCGCATCATCATGCACATGTGCCTGGCTTCAATAACCACCGCGACACCGGCAGCATCGGTGATCTGCTGGATCGCCTGAGCAATCTGCCGAGTGAGGTTTTCCTGGATCTGCAGGCGCCGCGCGAACATGTCGACCACCCGCGCCACCTTCGACAGCCCCAACACCCGGCCAGTAGGGATATACGCCACATGCGCCTTGCCGATAAACGGCAGCATATGGTGCTCACACAGCGAATAAAGCTCGATGTCGCTGACGATCACCATCTCATCGCTCTGCGACTCGAACAGCGCACCGTTGGTGACGTCTTCCAGGCTCATCGCATATCCGTTGCACAGGTATTGCATCGCCTTGGCGGCGCGCTGGGGCGTGTCCAGCAAACCCTCGCGTTCCGGGTTCTCACCGACGCCAACGAGGATTTCACGGTAATGGCTGGCTAGTAGTGGGCTCATTCGGGTTACTCGTGGCGGTGCGGGTTAGGGATACTGTCGGGCGAAAAGGTTGTACGCATACAGGTTGGCTGTATAGGTTTTATTGAAGATAGGCTGAAAAGGATCAACTGACAACGCATCGGTGGTTTTTTTGTGCGGGTTTGGGAGTTTAGACAGGACAAACCTGGGGCCAGGTTTGGTGAGTGGCTTGCTTGGGCCAGATGTACGGGCGTTTCAGCTGATAGCTGCCGGTGGCGGATGGCAGCTATCGGTCAGAGCGTACGCCCAACGCACTTTTTTCCAACCCAAAGCGGTCATCATCATGTTCAAGTATTATTGCGTCGATGCTCGGACTGTTCATAGGTAGGTTGATGCATGGCCAGAAGCGTTAGGCTTCAACAGAAACTTCATTCAAAGTATCTCGTTGAGGTAGCAGGAGAGGTGGTGCTTGATGACTGCCTTGTTGAAAAGCTGTGGGCGCTCAACAGAGGTGACAGGTTTGAGTTGAATTCACGCTCCTTCGGTTTTGGACCTGTTCAAAAATACCGCTTGGAATACGCGATAACGAGAGGCCCCATTCCTGGGCATTGGCTCTACAAAGAATTTGACCCAAAGGAACTGACATTATTTTTTACGGCAAAAGACTTTGCCGGCATTTGCCATGGCTGGACCTTGTTTGACGAGTGACCATTCACGGTTCGCTGCCTGGGAGGCAGCTTCCGGCCAAAAGCAGTCATTCAGGTATGCCGATAAAAACCCATAATCGACCGTAAGGAGATGGATGGAAATTTATTGCCTCAGCGAGCTTGCAAGAGCGAGCCAACCAGCGAGCCTTTGAGCTATCGAGTACTCGACACGCTAGCTTGTCTGGACGGGTTTTAAGGTCGTCAGAGATCTTGGGTTGCCATAATCGGATGCACGAGAATCGGCCACGCGAGTGATGAACTCACGTACCCATTTGAAGCCGGCGTGCCCATCCGACCGCTCATGCCAGAACAAGCCAATCGCAAAACCTTCCACCGGCAAGGGAGGGACTACGCACAGCAGTTGCTCGCTGCGACCGTCTACAAGACGACTTGGAACCAGGGCCACACAATCGGACTGCGCGACCAACTCCGGTACTGGAAGAAATGACGACGCTGAATGAACGACGTTACGCCGCAGCCCGTGCGCTACCAAGGCGTGATCCACCGAGGTAGAGAAGCCTCCGCCGCGCAGTGACACCACGACATGTTCCAGCTGCGCGAACTCATCCACGGTCAGGTCCGCGCGCAGGCTTGGATGCCCACGACGCCCGATCAGCACGTAACTCTCATCATAGAGGTGCTGCGAGTGCAGTGCGGGCGGAACCCCGTTCATGTTTATCACGGCCAGATCCACCTCGCCGCGGGTCATCTGCAGCTCCAGCTGTGGAACGTCCAGGATGCGCAGTGCGATGCGGACACCCGGCGCTTCGCGTCGCATGGCGACAACGAGATGTTTGATCAAAACCGCCTGCACGTAATCCGTGCAGGCGATTGATACCGTCAGGCTCGCCGTCGCGGGCTCGAAATTCAGATGAGTAGTGACCGTCGCCCTTACCTGGTCAAGTGCCTGGCGAAGCGGCACGAGCAGCTCCAAGGCTTTGACGGTGGGCGTCATTCCACGCTGCGCGGGGATCAGAAGAGGGTCGTTGAAGACGTCGCGCAGACGGCTCAACTGAGCGCTGACTGCTGGCTGGCTCAAATGCAGACGGGCGGCAGCCCGGGTCACGTTCTGCTCAATGAGAAGGGCCTCCAACGTCACAAGCAGATTTAGATCAAAGCGTCTGGTATCCATCGATTTTATGTTAGCAGCAAAATTTTGCGATTTCACAGATGGCCCGAGCCCCGCGACACTCCTTCGAAATCACAGCGGAGCCGTCCTTCATGTCGAAAAAAATATTGATCATCTATGCCCATCCCGAGCCTTCGTCGCTAACGCGGCAACTGGTGGATGTGTCTGTTGAATGCTTGACTGCGCAAGGACACGAGGTCCTGCAATCCGATCTATACGCCATGGGCTGGAAAGCGATATTCGACGAGCACGACTTTCCTCAGCGGGCCAACCCTCAGCGGCTGTCGTTCGGAGCAGAGTCCGCCCACGCCTATCGTCATCGCAGCCAAAGCCCTGACGTGGCGGCGGAGCAAGACAAGGTTCTAGCGGCAGACGTTGTCATCTTCCAGTTTCCGCTTTGGTGGTACGGCATGCCGGCCATCATGAAGGGATGGATAGATCGCGTCTGGGCAGCCGGACTCGCCCACGGCTACAAGGACGCTGGCAACGCCTACCGCTATGGTGACGGCGCTTTCAAAGGCAAGCGGGCCATGTTGTCAGTCGCTGTCGGCGGCCCCGCAGAAGACTACTCGCCGCGCGGCATCAACGGACCACTCGAGCAATTGCTGTTTCCGATCACGCACGGCTCGCTCTACTTTCCTGGGTTCGATGTGCTGCCGACGTTCGCCATATACGGCACTGGCAACTTGACCGCCGCAGATGCCGTCGCAGCCAAAGAGGCTTGGCGCACCCGACTCGAGGATTTGTTCACAGATGCGCCAATACCTTTCCGGCCTCAAAACGGTGGGGACTACACTCCCGGCAATGAGCTTAAACCGCATGTGGCCGTGGGCCAGAGCGGCATAATGGCGCACGTCGCTTATGGTGAAACAATCCAGCGCAAGCAGCTGAAAACGGAGGAGGTGACATGAAAACCTTCGTGATTCTGACTCGCCGTGCTGATGGAGCGGCAGAAGACTTCAAGCGGCTGGCGAAACCGGAGGTAGTGCACGTTTGGCAAGGCTTCGCTGGCGGTATCGTGCGCGCAGTTCATGGGCTGGCCGATGGTCCCGGTGCCGCGTTTGAACTGGAGTCCGTCACCTTCGAAGAGGCGCGTGATTACATCGAGGCGCTGCCTTACGTCAAAGGGAATCTGCTACACGTGCAGTACTGCGCGCTCAAGCCCTTCTCTGATTACGAGAGACTCGTTTCCTCCTGATGAGCGATCAGCGCAGATCAACTCCCGTTTGCACGGCGCTGCATGCTGCAGCCAGATTTTACGCGCAGCATGCAGCGTCAGGCCGGGACTCGTTTGATGCGAAGAGGGCTGGCACTGGCGGCTTCTGCCGTTTCCGGCCTGTTGCGAAGGCCTGTAATTGACTCATAGCCACGCTTTGACTCCCGCAGCCTGACTGATTGCAGGTCAAAATTTTACGGAGAATTTACGCAGTCTTTATTGAGGGCATCCGATACTGCGCGGCGCTAATTTGGAACGCTATCGTGATGTCCCTCGCAGCAATTCGGCTTATCGGCTTCATCTTGGGTATTTTTCTGATCACCCTGGCGGTAAGCATGGCTATACCCATGGTCACGCTGGTGGTCCATGAGCGTAGCGACGATCTGTCGGCCTTTCTCTGGTCGAGTCTGATTACCTTCATCTGTGGTCTGCTGTTGATCGTGCGAGGGCGTCCGGAGACCGGCAATCTTCGGCCCAGGGACATGTACCTGCTGACTACCGCGAGCTGGGTTGTTGTGTGCGCCTTCGCAGCGTTACCCATGGTTTTCATCAGCGATATCAGCTACACCGATGCGTTCTTTGAAACGATGTCGGGCATCACAACCACTGGCTCGACGGTACTCACCGGTCTGGATAGCGCCTCTCCCGGCTTGTTGATCTGGCGTTCCATGCTGCACTGGCTAGGCGGCATCGGTTTTATCGGCATGGCTGTCGCGATTCTTCCGCTCTTGCGAGTCGGCGGCATGCGTCTTTTCCAGACAGAGTCCTCGGACTGGTCGGAGAAAGTGACACCACGTTCTCATGTCGCAGCCAAGTACATCCTTTTGCTCTATCTGGGCCTGACGGGTGTCGGCACTTTGGCGCTCTGGCTCGCAGGAATGACCCCATTCGAAGCGATCAACCACGCAATGTCGTTGATCTCTACCGGCGGGTTCTCGACGTCGGACTCCTCCCTCGGGCACTGGGAGCAGCCAGCAATTCACTGGGTGGCGGTAGTCATCATGATCCTGGGCAGCCTGCCATTCACCTTGTACGTCGCAACCTGTCGGGGCAATCGGCGTGCGCTGATCAAGGATCATCAGGTACGCGGGTTTATTGGATTCTTGCTCGTCACATCGTTGGCAGTAGGTACCTGGCTGTATTTTCACAGCGACTACGGATGGTGGGACGCGTTTCGTATCGTGGCGGTCAATGTGACCTCGGTCGTCACGACCACCGGAATTGCGGTTGGCGACTACACCTTGTGGGGCAGCTTCGCTGTGTTGCTGTTTTTCTATCTGACCTTCGTCGGTGGTTGCTCCGGCTCAACGGCAGGCGGGCTGAAAATCTTCCGTTTTCAGGTGGCTGCCGCGCTTCTGGTCAGCAGCTTGAAGCAGTTGATCCATCCCCGAGCCGTGATTCAGAAAAAATACAATGGTCATCCCATCGACGAGGAAATCGTCCGTTCGCTGCTGACCTTCTCGTTTTTTTTCACCATCACGATTGCCGCCATCGCTTTGGGCCTGGCGCTGATCGGGCTTGATTGGATTACCGCACTGAGCGGTGCCGCTACGGCGGTGTGTAACGTCGGCCCAGGACTGGGTACGATTATCGGGCCGGCAGGTAATTTCTCGTCACTGCCGGATGCGGCGAAATGGCTACTCACCGTTGGCATGCTGCTAGGCCGGTTGGAAATCCTGACGGTGTTGGTGCTAGTGACCCCGGTTTTCTGGAGATATTGAGCCAGTCAATCGCTGGCAGAGACGCCGATCATTGCCTGTTTCGGTGAATAGCACAGCAGTCATGGTTTTACCGCGTGATCATCGTCAGTACGGGGAGCGTCCATCGGTTTCTTCTCCGGTACTGTAAAACTCACTGTCGTACTGGTGATGATCTGGTGCGTCGGGTCGGCCACCTCCAGCAGAACCTTGTGAGGACCGGGCGTTAGCCCGACCAGGATAATCGGGTCTTCACTGGTGTGCGCCCACGTACCTTTCCAGTCATCGACGGTCACGTGAAGGTGACCTAAGCGTGGTGATACCTGCGCAGCCACCTTGCCAAAAACCGGCATGATCCTGGCGTGCTCTGTTCGAAACTGGATGATGACCACTCCACGGGCGAGCGGCTCGGCAAGCGGCGGGTAGGCAATGAGTTTCGGCGCACTCTCGGATGCCAATGGCAGTATTGCCGGTGGAGAATCGCTGTCTGCTGCCCCTTGTCCGAGCACGGATGTGCAAAAGCAGACACCCAAAGCCAGGGCCAATAGACTTCCGGGAGCGAGGGACATGATCTGGTTCTCCGCGTGATTTCATTCAAGCGTAGATCAACCTGGGTATTGCCCGTAGTTAACGGTGCCCGCGGTAACGCGGGCACCGTTTTCTGCGTGGGGAAAACGCTGACCCGCCTGCTTACCAGTTGTAGCTCAGCTTGGCGGTAATCTCGCGGCCCGGGTTGTAGAAGTTCGCGGTGCCGGAGCCGACCACGTGCTGCTCGTCCAGCAGGTTGCTGACATTCACCGCCAGGTCGGTGCCTTTGGCGATCTTGTAGTTGAAGGCGGCGTCGAACAGCGTGGTGCCATCGCTTTTGCCGGAGTTGGCTGCATCGAAGTAATAAGCGCCGACGTAGCGCGCACCCAGGCCCACGCTGACATCGGTGGCGGGTACGTCGTAGTAACTCCACAGCGAAGCGGAGTGCTTGGGTGCCGTGGCGAACTCGTTGCCCTTCAGGGAACTGCCGTCATACAACGAACCGCGCAGTACCTCGGACTCCATATAGGAATAGCCACCGATCAGGCTCAGGTTTTGCGTCACCTGCGCCTTGGCCTCCAAGTCGAGGCCACGCGCCCGCGATTCGCCCACTGTCTGCTGCTCGATGATGCCGCTCGGCAGCACCACGGCGATGGTGACGTTTTCCTGGGTCAGGTCATACACGGCGGCGGAGAACAGTGCGTCCATCCCCATCGGCGCATACTTCACGCCCACTTCGTACTGCCTGCCTGTCTGCGGTGTTACGCCAACCTGCGGCGGCGAGACGGATTCGACCATGCTCACGTAGGTGGACACCTCATCGTTGACGATATAGGTCAACGCACCTCGGTAGGAGGTTTCGGAGAAGGTGTCTTTCTCATTGGATTGCAAGCCTTTGCTGGTCAGGTCCATCGAGTCGTTGCGCACGCCTCCGGTGACGATGAAACGCTCGTAGAACGACAGGTTCTGCTGAAGGAAGACGGCCTTGGTGGTCGCGTCTCGCTTGTTGACGGCATACGGCGCGATTGAGCGTGGAACGCCAGTAAACACAGGGTTGGCAATATCGATCGGGGTTGTCAGGGCGTAGACCGAGCTTTCCTTGGTGGTCGAATCGAGATACTCCACGCCCACCAGGCTGCTGCTGTCGATGTTCTCGAAGCGGGCATCGTATTGCAGCATCAGATTGCCGTTGAACTGGTCAGCTTCGGTGTCGGTGCCAAACAGGTATCGATCAACGGTGGTACCGACACGCGCGGCGCTGTCGCTGAGGTACACGTAGCCGAAATCATCGGTCAACTTGCTGTAACGCAGATTGCTGCGCAGCACGAAACCGTTGTCGAAATCATGGGTGACGTTACCGCTGAGGCTGGTGCGCTCGACATCGTGGAAGTTGTAGCTGGGCTCGCCATAAAACTTGCTGCGGTCGTATTCCCGATCCAGCGGATAGCCGCCGCTGTTGGGCGAACTCTCGGTTTTCAGGTAATCCAGAATCATCGTGGCCGATGTGTAATCCGTCGGTGCCCAAGTCAGGCCACCCATGAACAACTGGTTGTCGTCCTGCGAATGATCGTACTCGCGATCGCTGTTCTGGCCTTTGGCAGTAAAACGGCCGGCCAGGGTTTTCTCGTCGTTCAGCGCATCGCCGACATCGATGCCGGTCTCGACATGGTCAAACGAACCGTAGGTCACATAGCCTTGGCCAAACTTCTCGAAGCGCGGCTGTTTGGTCACGAAATTTACCGAACCGCCCGGGTCCGCAGGGCCAAACAGGGTGGAGTTGGCGCCACGCAGAATCTCGATGCGCTCATAGGCGAACGGATCTTCGCGTACGCCGCGCATCGAGCTGAGGGTCAAGCCGTCACGGTAGGTGGTGGCCTGGAAGCCGCGGATCTGGAAATAGTCGTTGCGATCATCCGTACCATAAAAGTCGCTGACCACGCCCGGCGTGTATTGCAGCGCTTCTTCCGTGGTGCTGACGCTGCGCTGCTGCATTTCCTTGTTGGTTACCACCGACACCGATGCCGGTGTATTGAGAATGCTGGTGGCCACCTTGCCGCCCACCCAGAGCTCCTTGGCAACCACCGAGTTGGCGTCGTCGTCGGCACTGACCCGGACCTTGGCATTGATGATGAGCGGGGCGAGGCGGTAGTCCTCGACGGCCGTTGCGTCGAGTTCCAGCGGGCCGGCGGTTTTTGCTTGAGGGGTCAGCAGGTAAGCATTCGGGCCTTGCTGTTCGACCTGCAATTCGCTTCCCTGGAGCAGCGATGACAGCGCTGCCGATGTATCGAGCGAGCCATTCACGCCAGCCGTGGTGCGGTTCGCCACACTCGAGGCGTCGAAGGAAAGGCTGATGCCAGCCTCGCGCGCAAAGCGGTCAAGCGCTGGCGCCAGTGGCCCGGGGGCGATATTCCACTGTTTGACCTGACTGCTCTGGTCAGCGCCCGAGGTTTGCGCCAGCGATGGCAATGCGTAGCTGCTCACGATCAAACCCAGGATCGCACCGTGCATGGCACGACTTAATGGATGGCGCTGTGAAACCGGGGACGAACTCATTTTCTCGCTCCAAGAAAGGACATCGGCAGACTGGCCTGTATTCCGGCCTTCCTTACAGGTCGAACGAGAATGAGAAACCACCTCATTAATTTTCAGGTAGCGAAGAAATAATCGGGTGGAGTCAGGTGGCAGCGGTTACGGTGACCCAGTAACGGGTTCGGTAATCAATGTGCAGGCGCAGTGACTGCGCGATCAATGCCAGGACCCGATCGTTGTCGGCGAGCTGGAAGGTGCCGGAAACGCGTCGATCAGCGACCTCTTCGGCGCAGCGCAGGACTCCTGGGCGATAACGCGACAACTCTGCGATGAAGTCACCAAGGCGCATATGGTTCGCACTGATCACACCGTCACCCCAACCCCATGGATCAAGACCGTTGTCCCTGAACGTTCGGGTGCCGCTTGGGGTGAACAGCAGTTGGTTTCCTGCCAGGACGTTGCGGCTCGCAGGCGTTTGACTGGAGCCGGGGAACACCGTGACTGATCCTTCCTGAGCTGCGACCAGAGTGCCGTCGTCACGCTCGCGGACCAGAAAGCGCGAGCTATGGGCTCGCATCATTCCGTCGCGTGATTGCACCCACAACGGTCGCGCTTGCGGCGAGTGTTGATCCGCACCGACATTCACGATGATTTCACCACGGCGCAGGATGATCAGGCGCCGCTGGGCGTCGAAATCGCTGTCGACGGCGCTATCGCTATTGAGCTGGATAAGGCTGCCATCATCGAGTTTGAAACGTCGTTGCTCGCCGGTGCTGCTGCGCTGCTGTGCAAGCATGGAGGGCAGGGGGGTGTAGTCGCGGCCGAGCCAGGCTGCCGTGCCGACCGTCGCCAATACGCCCAGTAGCTTCAGGCTTTCCCGCCGGCGCATTCCATGTTGGGCGCCCTTAAGGGTTTGTCGAGCCAGCTGAGCTGGCACGCGTTCGAATTCATCGCCAAGCGTTTCCACACGCTGCCACGCCAACGCATGCTCCGGGCGCTGCTGCAGCCAGTGCTCAAACGTGCGCTGTGTCTGTTCATCGGCTTGATTGAAGCGAAGGCGCACCAGCCATTGGATCGCCTGCTCGACAATGGCCGGATCCAGCGCCTCGGGCTCAGGCCTCGACATAACGCAAGCGATAGCAGTTTTGCAGGGCCGTGGCCAGGTCGCGCTCCACCGTCGCGCGGGAGACTCCGAGCTTTTCGGCGATTTGCGCGCAGGTCAGACCGTCGAGTCGGGCAAATAAAAACGCCTGGCGTACTCTTGGTTTAAGCGAGTCGAGCAAACGGTCTATGCGCTCGAGCGCATCGAGAATCATCAGCCGGCTTTCTTCCGATGGAACCTCGTGTTGCGGCAGCAAGGTGATGCTTTCCAGGTAGGCACGTTCGAGTTCGCGACGACGATACTGATCAATCATCAGACCGCGGGCAATGCTGCTCAAATAGGCGCGTGGCTCGCGCAGGGCGCCGGACTGATGGCGGTGTTTGAGCACACGCACAAAGGTGTCCTGCGCCAGATCTGCGGCGTTATCGCGACAGCCAATGCGACGGACCAGCCAGCCCTGTAACCACGAGAAGTGGGTGCGATAGAGCAGCCCTGGATCTGCAGTACCTAGTGTTTCGTCGCTACGCATCGGCATCCCGGGACATACATGATTGATAATGAATCGCATTCTACTCAGGCGTTGGGCCATCAGGCAAATACGTCGCGCGTAGTGTCTGCTTCGGGCGAAATGACGCCCCGGGTTTCCTGGACAATTGGCCACAGTTCAGGCTGACGCGCCGATCCCGGTAATAGGCCCAGGCTGGGTTGCTACGTTACTGGTCAGAGGTGCAGTCATTCTTGTTTTTCTCCTCATCGCATCACCTTAGGATCGAACGTCTGCTCTTGGCCGATTTCTGCCTCACAAGAGGCTTCCCTCCGCTTGCAAAAAACGATCAGGCCGGCATGGGCAAAGGGCACTGGACACCTTGTCATCGATGATCTCTTCGCTGGCCAGACGTCCCACTATCGCCGCCAAAGTAATTCCAGGGTGCATTGCACAAACGTAGACGCCACCTATATTGGGGAGATAACCGATGATGGGGATGCCATCGGCAGGCATGGGCCTGAGGCCGACACAAGCCCGTTCCGGTTCTATGGAGACGACACCATGGAGTTCGTTCTGGATTGTCTTGGCAGTGCGAAGCGCTATCGCTGCCGGCTGATTTTCCACGGCATCGTTCAGATAATCTTCCGCCGCGAGCAACGCACCATCCGAACTTTGCCGCACTTCCATTTCAGGGCTGGATATGAGGGTGTGTACGAGGTCGGGTTGTGACTTGTAACGGATGAAAATGGCAGGGGAGGCCTCTATTGGCAGGGACACTCCAAGCATGTCTGTCAGTTTCGTGATGCCTGCCCCGGCTGCCAATACGACAATATCGGCATCGATGACGCCTTTGGTTGTTTCGATTCCTGTCACCATTGCGCTCTGGGTTACAAAACCGAGCACTCGCGTCTGAGTGAGAATCTTCGCCCCATATGCCTGCGCACCTGCGATCAACGCATGCGTAGCTGCCACTGCGTCCAGCGCTCCTTCTTCAGCCGCATACAGAGCAGACTGGGGAGGGTTCTTGAGATTTGGTTCCAAGTCGAGAATCCGCGATCGAGACACCAGGTTTGCTGAAGCCTGGTGACCTGAGACTGGCAGCGCCTCAATCGCCATCGCACTGTAAGACAAGGCGCCTGTCCATCTTATCTCCAGACCTGGCAGCTGCGTTTCGAGTCGGCGGTACTCCTTGATGGCAGAACCGCGCAGTTGCGCGATTGGGTCGGGTTCGGGGTGTGAGGCATTGAGCCAGGCGAATGAGCTGCCAGTCACTCCCGAAGCTATATCTTCAGCTTCTAGCAAAGTGACATTCGCGCCTTTACTTGCCAAGTGATACGCCAATGACGCGCCAACGATGCCTGCACCAATGACAACGACCCTTTTGCCCTGACCATTTCCCATATCAACCTCCGTTTTGTCGATGTGCCGATGGTACGGCAGCCGGATGATTTCATGACATGAGAACCTGATCGTTGAGCTTTTTAAGTGTCTGCTTCTGGCCGAATCCGACAACGGTGCCGCGCGACTGATCCACCCCGGTCCTTCACCCACGTGGAGGGCACCACCATGTACACAATCGTTAAATATCGACCTCAGCCATGGAATAAGGGGAAGCTCGTCGGCCAGAAAGCTCCGCTTCGAGTCAGGGATATCTGAGCCTTGAGGCAATCAATCTCCTTCCATCTACTTATGGCCGATTGATGTGGCTCATCAGGTGCTGCAATCACTATTGACTCACCAATCACTAGCGGATGAGACCGGCTAAGATGAGTGGTTGGCGACTGCGTAAATCCAGGGAAACCGCACATGCGCAAATATTTGGTCTTGCTATTGATTGGCGTCACAGGCGTTGCCAAGGCGCAATCTCAATGCTCAAACACGTGGTATCAATCGGTCGATAAGGTTCTGCATACGGCTGATATGCAAGGGCACGGACCGGATCTAGGTTCTGACGAATGGAAGTCAGTGATCGAGATAAAGCTGGGGCTTCAAGATGGGTTAGATGTCCCTGAGCGAAGCTCCGAACAGTGGTGCAATTACATTGATCAGCAAATCAGTGCGATACAGTCGACCGGGGCGCGCACGGGAACATCGTCGGCTATCAATTCGTCACCTGGTCCATCTTACGATTGCTCAAAGGCGGAGCCTGGCGGTGTCGAAGCATTGATATGTGAAGACAAGGAATTATCTGCCCTCGATCGCAAACTCTCGGCAGTGTATGCCAGTGCGAGTATCAAGGCTGGCAACGAGCATCCTCCAATGCTCAAAGCAGAGCAGCGGGGGTGGATCAAGGGGCGGGACGATTGCTGGAAGAGTGATGACGTCGGTGCATGCCTGCGCATGGAATACCAGAACCGCATCGCTGAGTTGCAAGCACGGTACCGACTGATCTCTGGCACTGGACCTGTCTTTTACGAATGCGACGGCAACCCTGCAAACGAGGTAACTGTCAGGTTCTTCGAAACTGATCCGCCGACATTAATAGCCGAGCGTGGCGACAGCGTATCGCTGATGTACCAGCAACTCAGTGGCATTGGCATCAAGTACGTTGGGCGTAATGAATCGCTTTGGGAACATAAGGCCGAAGCCATCATCACTTGGGGATATGGTGCGCCCGAAGAGCAATGCAAAAGAAAACCTTGAGCAGCGGTTTGTTCAGGCCAGGTAATTACAAATGGGTGAGAGGCCAGCTCTCATAGAAAGAGCCGCCTAAAGGGATCGGGTTGCCATCCATATGGTGTGCGGCCCATGCCAATAGGTGTGCCATACGTTCGGCAGCAACTGGCGACAGCGTTTTGGGCTGGAGAAGACCATGGGGGCGGCAGCTCTTGGCCGAAAGCGGTTGCCCTTGTGTGGCAACTAACGGCCAAAGGCGGACGCTTTTGGCCGAGTGCGCTCTAAAAAGATTACAAGGAACTATGCACCCACAAACTCGATCACCGTCTTGCCCTTGCCGCGGCCTTCGGCGACTTGGCGAAACGCCTCGTTGACGTCCTGCGGCGCAAAGTGCTGTTGATCCACGCGGATCGTCAGTTGATCCGCGTCGGCCAGCGCAGCGGCCTCGCGCAGGATAGCGCCGTGATGTTCGCGTCCTTTGCCGGTGAGCAGCGGAGCCAGAGTGAAGACGCCCGAGTAGGTGGCACTTTTGAACGATAACGGTGCCAGGCTGTGCTGGCCCCAGCCCAGGCAGCTCAGCACGTGCCCGGTATAGGCTTTCACGGCTTTGAATGATGCATCCAGCGTGCTGCCGCCGACGGTGTCGTAGACAATGTCGAACCCTTCGCCGGCGGTGTAGTGCTCGACATAATCCTCAACGCTCTGTGCCTGATAGTCGATCGCCGTCGCCCCCAGCGAGCGTATGAAGTCCAGACTGCCCGCCGAACCTGTGGCGTAGACATCGGCACCGCGAGCCTTGGCCAGTTGCACAGCCACTTGGCCGACCCCGCCCGCGCCGCCATGAATCAGTACTCGCTGGCCGGAGCGAACATTGGCGCTATCGACCAGACCTTCCCATGCGGTGATGAATACCAAAGGCAATGCAGCCGCCTCACGCATGCTGAGGGTGTGTGGCTTGACCGCGATCAGGCGGGCATCCACGGCAATGTACTCGGCCATGGTGCCTTGGGCACCGCCGATCCCGCCGGGCATGCCGAAGACTTCCTGGCCCTGGGTGAATCCTTGGACTGCTTCACCCACTTCAACCACCGTACCGGCGAGGTCAAGGCCGAGCACGGCCGGCAGCGTTTGACGGGCGTGAGCCCCTGCGCCGGCGGCAATTTTGGTATCGAGCGGATTGACCCCTGCGGCGTGAACCTTGACCAGGACTTGCCCCTTACCGGCAACAGGGCGATCGATGTGACGGATGGCCAGAGGGGATTGAGCGGACTCGGCGATGGCGGCAAGCATGGAATGTTTCATGGCGCGAACCTGTGTTGGGATGGACGCTTACAGATTGCCGCGCTTTAATCATTCCGATAAGAAACCCAATGTGCATATGACTTATTCCCCAAAGAGAACCAATCGTCGATGGATCTGTTCGACAGCATGCATGTCTTTGTTCGCGTCGTGGAGCGCGGGTCTTTCTCGGCGGTCGCCCGTGAACTGAACATGGGGCAGCCGGCAGTGAGCAAGCAAGTGCGCGCGCTGGAGCAGTATCTGGGTGGGCCATTGTTCGCACGCAGCACTCGGCATTTGGCCCTGACCGACCAAGGTCAACGCTTCTACGACCACTGCCAGGAAATTCTCGGCCACGTCGAAACTGCTACACGGAGCTTTACCAGTGGCCAGGAGCAGATCGCCGGCCCTTTACGAGTCGCCGCCCCGGTCAGTTATGGAAGGTTATGCATCGCACCGCTCATAGGGATTTTCCTGCAACGCCATCCTGACGTGCGGATTGACCTGCGGCTGAGTGACCACAATGAAGACCTGCTCAAGGAAAACATCGATCTGGCTATTCGCATTGGCGCGGTGAAGAGCGAGGGATTGGTGGCACTGCCACTAGGCAATAGCCCACGGCGTGTCTATGCCGCGCCCGGTTACCTGGCTCTGCACGGCGTGCCACTTGAGCCAAGCGAACTGTCCGATCACAACTGCATCGGCTTCACGTTGCTGGAGCATTACGACCGTTGGCACTTTACGCACCTCGGCCAGGCGTTCGATGTAGTTATCCAGGGTAACGTCACCAGCAACAGCAGCGAGGCCATCCGCGAAATGGTGCTCTGCGGCTTGGGTATTTCCCTCTCACCGCAATGGCTGTTCACAGCTGACGTCGAGCAGGGCAGGGTGAGTACCGTACTCGACAACTATCAGACCAGCGCGCTGCCTGTCAGCGCCGTACTCAGCCGCGAGCGACGACGTTCAGCGCGGACGATGGCGTTCATCGATTTTCTACGCGAGCAATTGTTGTAGAAGCGTTTCGCCGGGAAGACGGATCTACATCGACCATCAGCGAATTTTCCTGCCATTGAAGCCGACAAGAACAGGTGGCTCAAGCTGATTTCTGCACAGCTCTTATTGGCGGTCGATCAAGCGCTGAGTTGTCCTTGGAGTGAGCGCGCTACGGCAAACTGGCGAAATCGGTGAGGTTCCTCGCCATTACACCTGCGCTGCAAGCGCCTCAATCAATTCCTGGGTGGTCACGATTGAATGAGCGAAAGTCGGCCCGTTCAACTCGTGGGCGGCGTGCATCATTTCCGCACGGAAAGCGGCGGTCGCATCCCGCACCAGCGTGACGTGGTAGCCCAGTTCCGAGGCGTAGCGGGCGGTCGCTTCGATGCAGGTGTTGGCGAGCAGGCCGACGATGATGACGTGGGTGATGCCTTTCTGCTTCAAACGAAAATCAAGGTCGGTATTGGCAAAGCCGCTGGAGCCCCAATGTTCCTGCACGACAATGTCGCCGTCCTTTGGCGCGAAATCGGGATGCCATTCGCCGCCCCATTCACCACGTGCGAAGTGGTGCATGTGCATGATTTTGCATTGGGTCGGTGTTGGATGATCCCAGCCTTCGTAGTCGCCATGTTCCCAACGGTGGTGCGGCACGATGACCACCGGAATGTTCTGCGCTCGTACGGCGCGATCGAGGGCCCGCAGGTTGTCGAGCAGCCCGACCTGTTCGGCAATCGGCTTGATCAAGGGGAAGACCTTGCCGTTTTCCGAGAGAAAATCGTTGTACGGATCGACCAGCAGATAAGCGGTGCGGTTCAGCGGGTAAGAGGCGTTCGACATGACGATGTACTCCACGCAAGTTGAGTGACCGATGCCGTGGGCTCGCCCGGGCATCAGTTTTTTATGACGACGAAAAAGCTCAAGTCAGTTGAAGGCGCTGCGGTAGGCAAAGAGGCCAGGCAAGCCGCCGGTCATCACAAACAGTAGATTGCTTCCTGCCGGGTAGTCGCCTTGGCGCACGGCAGCGAGCAACCCGGCGAAGGCCTTGCCACCGTAGACCGGATCCGTCAGCAAGCCCTCAACGGAGGCCAGCAGCCGGACCGCTTCGAGCATCGATTCGGTGGGGGCGCCATAGGCGTCGCCACGTTGACTGCCATCCACAGTGATTGCGCTTTCCGCAAGGGTTGCGGACGGGTCCAGGAGCTGCAAGGTTTCCCGAGTTTTGCTCAGGGTCGCCGCCGTGGCCTGCTCCTCAGTTGCCAATACCGAATAGCCGATAACTTCGGTTGATGATCGAGCGAGTGCCAGACCCGCTTGCAGTCCTGCATGGGTTCCGGCGCTGCCGTTGGGGATGATGATCCGCTCGAAGTGAACGCCGAGCGCGTCTGCCTGGCGGAGGATCTCCCCTGCACAAGCGGCGTAGCCCAGACTGCCCCTGGGGCTGGAGCCGCCCAACGGTATGAGGAAGGGTTTTTTGCCTTGGCTTTTGAGCGCGCTGAGCAATTCGCCAGCGTAGCTGTCCGGCGTCAGACCCCGCGGCAGTCGATGAACCTTTGCGCCAAACAGGTCATCAAGCAATACGTTGCCGTTATGACAAAAATCATCATCGCTGCGCACCGCAGACGGGGTCAGGATAAGCTCGCAGGCCAAACCTTGGCGGGCCGCGACGGCGGCGGTCAGCCTGGCGTGATTGGATTGAAAACCGCCCCAGGTAACCAGTGTGTCGGCGCCTTCGGCCAATGCTTCGCCAAGCAGGAATTCAAGTTTGCGCAGTTTGTTACCACCACCGCCAAGGCCCATCAGGTCATCGCGTTTGACGTAGAGATTGCAGCCATGCAGCTCGGCTGCCCGGCTCAGGCGGGACAGCTTCTGAATCGGTGTCGGACCTTCCAGCAGCGCCACTCGAGGGTAAGCAGCCAGCGCAGTTTCCAGTTGATTCAAGTCGTGAGGCATGACGGTTCACTTGACGTTGATGAAAGGAAGTGGGGCGGTCACTTCACCAAGGCCCCGGCCAAATGGTTAATAACTGGTATTGAAGTTAAGTCGCTTTGTCAGGCTGTGGCGGGCTCTCGTGCGACTTGCCTGAGGATTTGTTCGTATTCCTTGACGGATAGCGATCCGGACACCAACTGACGACCGTTCAGTACCATGGCCGGGACCGAATTAATTCCGCGCTCAAGGTAAAAACTCTCAAGTTCACGGACCTCGAGAGCGAACGCCTCGCTGGCCAAAATCTCTCGGGCGCGGGTGGTTGAAAGTCCCGCTTCACCGGCCAGGCGCACCAATGTTTCGTGGTCGCTGGGGTTCTCGCCATTGGTGAAATAAGCCTCGATCAGGATTTTCTTCAGCGCGACCTGGCGGCCTTCCTGCACGGCCCAGAGCAAAAGGCGATGGGCATCGAAGGTGTTGTAGAAATGACTGCGCTTTTCCAGGTCGAACTGAAAACCGATGGCTTTGCCGCGCGCGACGATCATTTCATTGCGCGCGGCGACTTCTTCGGCGCTGCGCCCGTATTTGCGCATCATGTGCTTGATGGCGTGCTCGCCCTCGGCCGGCATGTCCGGGTTCAGTTCGAACGGCTTGAAGGTCAGTTCTACGGCAACCTCGCCGGCAACATTGGCGATGGCTTGTTCCAGCGCCGTGGCGCTGAGTGCGCACCAGGGGCACACCACATCCGACACAAAGTCGATACGGACGGGGAAAGTCATTTCTTCGACTCCGCCAGCTGTTGGCGGTACTCGGTGGTGGTAATTCCGGCATAGCCCCAGTTATCGGTGTCGACCTCTTCAATGACGATATGGGTGAGGTGCGGGTCCTTGTTGAGGACTGTTTGCATGGTTTTGGTGATCTCGGCGATGACTTGGGATTTCTGTTCTTTGGTAACGCCGTCGCGAGTGATACGAACGCTGATGAAAGGCATGGGATAAGTCTCCTGTGGGCGCCCCATCGACATGATGAGGGGAGCAGTGGGATGGACTTTAGAGTGTTGCGTTCAGGGGATAAATCAGGGGCGGAGAACATCACTTATAACGCGGTGTAATCAATACAACTGGTGGCTTTGCAGAAGGTAAATCGCCCTCCCTGGCTGCAGGCGCGGGGAGGGCGAATGCTACGGCGGGAGGAATCAGTTCTGCGCTTTGCTCATGCGGGTAAATAGCTCGGTGGGTACTTTCTTGCCGTTGGAAATGTACTGGTTGGTTCTGAACTTGTAGACCTCACCTTCCGAAAGAAAACCATCGTGGTTGGTGTCCATCGCTTTGAATTCTTCACCGCCCTGAGGTGCCACAGCCAGCAGCTCTTTAAGAGAAACGAGGCCATCATGGTCGGTATCTGTGCGAGCGAAAGAGTCGTCCCCACATTTGCCTTCACCGCACTTGCCCTCGGCAGTAGCGGACTTGTCGCTGGCTTCGCTGGCGCCGCATTTGCCTTCGCCACACTTGCCTTCGCCGGTTTTATCGGCCGATGCCAGTTGGTAGCCTTGGGGCAATGGCTCAACAGCAAAAGCCGCAGACGATGCCAGGCTCATGCCACCGGCTAAGGCAATTGCGGCCAGGCCGAGACTGGTTTTGTTCGACATTGGTTTACGGTACATAGTGCTTCTCCAGATGCTTTGCGCGGCGAGGCCGCGATTCATGTCACGGGGCGGATAGACCCTCAAGGAAGCTCGAGGCGAAGGGCGCAAGCGTCTTCCACTTCGACAGAGCGACCTTATTCGGGCAGGCCTATTTAGCGGGAGTCATGTATCGGCGATGTATCGGCGAGAGGAGCATTTGTAAGCCAATCCCAAGACTTCGCGTTTGGGTACATAGAGATACAAAAACCGACCTCAGCCTTTGCGCGTCAGTCAGGACAACAGCTTTAAACGGGTGTCGCTGCTACCCCGACGGCAGCTTGCGCATGCAGCTGGCGCAGCAGAACCAGTGCGTCAGCGACGAAGCCGGTCACGTCTGAAGCACCAGCCTCCGCAGCCAAAGCGTGCAACTGCGCTCGACCATCCATGTCAGGGAACTGCTCGATCCGCTGCAACAAACGGAACGCGAGAGGGCTGACCTGGGAGAATTGCACCTGGCCACTCTGCACACGGCTGATCAGCAGCAACGTCGGTTGTTCTGGCGGTTCAGAAGGCAGATGACCTGGCCCGAGACGATGTACGGCCCAGGTGTAAGCCAGCGGCCAGACGAGCGGGGAGAGCCTGAGGGGGCGGTCGAGTAAGTGCGCCGCATCACTGGCCTTTAACGGCGCAGCGTCCAACTGTTGCAGCGCCATTTCCACCCACTCGTAATGCGCCAATTCAGGCAAGAACGGGTACCAGGGGTGTTCGTGATCAGGCGAGTCCTCCAGGCTCGCTACGAAGTCTACAAACTCACGAGCAATTTCTCCGAAGCGTGGCGTTTGCGCGCGGTAATCACGCAAAAAACGTCGCACCAGCGCACGCCAACCGGCATCACCCAGCACGGCAACCAGCACCGGAAACGTCCCACCCAGCAACCCCAACAGATTGTTCAACACCAAGTTGAGATAGACCTGCGCTCTTGCGGGATTCATCTGCGCAGGCGGCGCATAACTGTCCGGGTCACGCAGGTACCGGGTCAGCGCGAGCTGCTGACTGTGCAAACTTGAAGGGGAGTCAGCCATCGACAGTCACCCGCGCCAAAGCACCCGCGTCGCGTTGCAAGCGCCTGATGGTGTTCAGCTCAGCCACCAGTTCGTCGTAGGACGGAAAGTTGAAATCGCGCTCCAGCAGGGTTGGCTTCACGCCGAAAAGGTCATAAGCCTGTCCCAGCAATGACCAGACTACCGGTTTGACCGACGCACCATGGGTGTCGATGATCAGGTCATCAGCTTCGTCGTAATGCCCAGCCACATGCATGGCGACTACGCGTTCTGGTTCCAGGCCGGCGAGGAAAACCGTTGGATCAAAGCGATGGTTCACTGAGTTGACGTACACATTGTTTACGTCGAGCAACAGGTCGCAATCGGCCTCGCGAAGCACTGCATTGGTAAAAGTGAGTTCGTCCATGTCCTGATGAGCAGCGGCGTAGTAGGAGACGTTTTCTACAGCAAGACGACGACCGAGAATGTCCTGTGCACGGCGGATGCGCGCAGCAACGTGATGAACTGCCTCCTCAGTGAATGGCAACGGCAGCAGGTCGTAGAGATGGCCATCGTCACTGCAGTAACTCAGGTGTTCGCTATAGAACGGCACGTTGAAGCGATCGAGAAACCCGCGGACTTGCTCAAGAAAAGACTCGTCCAGCGGCGCACTGCCACCCAGCGAAAGTGACAGACCATGGCATGACAGCGGATAACGTTCAGCTAGCATCTGCAGGGCCGCTCCATGCGCGCCGCCGATGCCGATCCAGTTCTCTGGAGCAACCTCTAGAAAATCGAAATCACCGACTGGAGCGTCACGAAGCGTGTTGAGCAGCGCACGGCGCAACCCGAGCCCGACTGTCGCCTCCAGGGGGAGCTGTGGATCTACATGCGTTGGTGATGAAGTGTTCGTTTGCATGAGCTCAATACTCCGATTCGACGTCTGGAACCCCCGATCCACAGCACCTCCACGGTTACCGCAGGCAGCCGGGGGGTGTGAATCGGGTGATTGAAACCCGCCACAGTTCTGCTCAAACGAGGTTGATCACCACGTTGATGTTGTTCCGCGTCGCTTTGGAGTACGGGCATGTCTGGTGTGCGGTATCGATCAGCTCTTGAGCGACGTTGCGATCCAGGCCGGGAAGGAAGACGTTGAGGCGAGCCTGGAGGAAATACGCACCATCGGTTGTGCCTAGATCCACTTCGGCGTAAACGGCAAGGTCAACCGGGAGGGTGACTTTCAGCTTGCTCGCCGCAAGCCCCATCGCGCCGATAAAACAGGCCGACCAACCTGCGGCGAACAACTGCTCTGGGTTGGTACCGGCGCCAGAGGTGCCAGGCGACGACAGCTTTATATCCAGTCGGCCGTCGTCACTGACGGCGGTGCCATTGCGACCACCCGAGGAGGTATGGACTTTGCCGGTGTACAGCACTTTATCAATATGGGACATGATGAAACTCCTGATTACTAGTGGGGTTGAGAGCGATAACCTTGGTGAAGCGATAACACTCAGCGTGCATTCAAGCGCTTGAGATACCGACCGATGAATGCATCCAAGCTCAGCTTGCCGGCGCCTGTGAACACGAGTGGCAGAAGTGCGACGAGATAGATCAACGGCAGCTTGAAATTGCCGTAGCCTTTGTTGCTGATGGAGTACCCCATAGCCAGTTCGCTCAACGTCGACCACTCTGCTGGCCAGTGAACTGCGGCAGTTGCCACGACGGTGACCACTATGAGGATCAGTGCCGAAAGGCGTGTTCCCAGGCCTACAAGCAAAGCAATGGAACAGAGCAGCTCTGCCCACATGGATAACTGCCAATTGAACGTAGCCGGCAGCTGATTGAAGGGAAAAGGAAAGGCCCCTTGAATGCTGGGGAACCAGTTCTCACCGTTCCACTTTTCCCATCCCGCTTCAAAAAACTCCCAGGCCAGAAAAACGCGCAGGCTTAACGGCGCGATCCAGTCTCCAGCACGATCGAGATTAAGGTGCAGCCGATTCAAGACCGATGACGGATTTGTTTGCATTGGTTTAATCCTCCAACTTGTCGTCAAGAAAGTGGAAGCCGTTCAGGTGCTCCCAATGACAGGTGTCAGGCACAGGAGCACTGCGCTGGCCGTGAGCGCAGTTCATCGTGCTGGTGTATCTCGCTTGTGTCTGAGGGGGCGGGAAGATCAATGTTGTGTAACGTGTTTGCGTCCGTACACACTTGGATACAGAGCGATACCTGTGGAAGGCGCTATTTTGGAGTTGGGATATACGATCGGCTGCGTTCTGCCGGTGACTGGCAGGAGGATTTCACAGGGCGAATGAAAGTCGCAGATGTGGGGGGCGAGGGCGTGGAAATGACTGTTGAATGAGGGGGCACGCCAGGTGCCCACCTTATCTGTCTGGAACCGCCTAAGGGATCAAGCGCATCTCCCGCAGTTTGTCGAACACGTCGAAAAATGCCTGATCGCTCGCCTGGTAGGCAGTGAAGCCCATCAGGCGGCTTTTCGACATATCCGTGACCACTTCGATGGGGCGGCCAAGGTCGGCATCGGTATGCCATGGGGAAATCAGACGTCCAATGTCGGACTCTTTCAAACCGTGCTCCGCGACTATTTGCGCCCATACGGCTTGATCGTCAGCCATCTGCTTTTCAAGGGGTGAGACTGAAGCGGGATAATCGGCAGCAGGCAGGTCGAAGTATTCGGCAATGCGGCCCCACATCCATTTCCACCGGAATACATCGCCATTGGTGATATTGAATGCCTGATTCGCCGCAGCCGGCGTGGTGGCCGCCCACAGTTGTTGTTTCGCCAACTGCCGCGCATCGGTCATGTCGGTGAGGCTGTCCCACTGCACTTTTGATCCTGGAAATACGAAAGGGCGATTGGTGTGTTTGCAAATCGAGGCATAGACGGCGAGGGTGGTTGCCATGTTCATCGCGTTGCCCACGGCCACCCCAGTGACGGTATGCGGGCGATGAACGCTCCAAGTGAAACCGTCCTGTTCAGCAGCGGCGAAGAGTTCGTCTTCCTGAGCGTAATAGAAATTCTCGACATCGAGACGACCCTGTTCTTCGCGAAACGGCGTCTGCGGCAGACTGCCTTTCCCATAGGCTTCGAAAGGGCCGAGATAGTGTTTCAGGCCGGTAACCAGTGCTACGTGTTTGACGCTTTTCGCTGGGCGAATGGCCGAGAGCACGTTGCGCACCATGGCGGCATTGACGCGAATGTTTTCGGCCTCCGTGGCTTGCCGCGACCATGTGGTAATGAACACATGCGTGGGTTTCACATCCCTCAGCGCCTGTTCCAGAGAAGCAGTATCCTGAAGGTCTGCCGCGACAGGCATCACGCCTTGAACTTGAGATGGATGCCTCGACAGCGCGGCGACCTGCCACTGGTTGTCGATAAGTAACTGGGTGATGGCGCTGCCGACAATGCCGCTGGCGCCCACGACTAGAGCTGTCTGGGTCATAGGTTTCTCCTGAATTCAGGTTTGGGAGTCCGCCTGAGCAGAAGAGGTTCAACCTGAAAATCCGTTAGAGTGCGCGCTACTCCCCGTTAAAGCCTGTGAGAAAAATGACTCGTCCGCTGTTTGTCGCTCTGGATGGCCCCAAAGGCGTCGGCAAAACCTCGCTGTTGGAGGCCATCACTGAAGTCCTGAGGGCAGACAACCAGAAAGTCATCCGACTCTGCGAGAAAAAAAGCGACCCGTTCAGGGGCGAGACAATGCACTTGGTGAACCGGCTCGTCCGCCATCCTGACAGGAATCTGGAACTGGAAGTTTGCCAACGCCTGGCTGACAGCCGCCGCTGGATTTCCCGAAACGTGCTGACCAGACAACCCACCGACAGCATCATCCTGATCGATCGCTGGTATCCATCCGATGCGGCGTTTCGCCGGATAGTCCCGTTTGCTGAAATCCTGCAATTAAACCGTGATCGCAACGTTCAGGTGCCCGACCTGCATGTTGGCGTGGTCACGGCGGCGGAGATTTCGTGGGCGAGGGCGGGGGCGCGACGGCGTGGCTTGAGCAGTACTGTGCTTCGCGGTCTGGAGGAGCATGTCGACTGTACCCAGGCTTTTGAGCAAGCCGCTGCCGAACAGGGTTGGTTTATATGCCGCAATGAGGGAGCAATCGAGGAGGCGACGGGGCGGGTGGTAGGGGAGATTAATCGGGTGGTGAGCCGCCGGTGAGCCGCCGGTGCAGCCGCTCGATCTGACGCCTGAGCAATCGTGCGAATCTGCGCCACCGACGAGCGGCGCAAATATGACAAAGTATTTCGCCACCAAACGAGGTCAAGTGATTAGGTTTATTCAGAGGTTTCAAGATGAGATTTGCACGCTTTTGCCAGACACTGTCCAACTGGGCGGGTAGCCCGAAGACCTTTTTGACAGCGATCGTTCTGATCGTCGCCTGGGCTGGCACAGGGCCGTACTTTCATTACAACGACACTTGGCAACTGATCATCAACACCTCGACAACGATCATTACGTTCCTGATGGTATTCCTCATTCAAAACACCCAGAACCGCGACAATGACATTCTGCATCTGAAGATCGATGAGCTGATACGAGCTACCCACGAGGCACAGAATGCTACGTTGGGGCTGGAGCAAATGGGCTCGAGTGAGCTGCGAAAACTTCGTGAACAATACCGCATGCTGGGTGAGTCAGGGCAGATCAAGTTTGATTGAAACTGGCGAAGCACCCGCAAAGCTACGGGGCTCCAGCATTGCGAGCATTGCTGGAGCCCCGCATCGATCGGCTATCAGTCGAAACTCAGTTCCTGAGTCTTGATGTGATTGGCCACTGCGCCGGAGATGGCGTCGAAGATTGCTTTTTCATTGTTGCTGTAGACCTCCATGTCGAGATCCAGGGTAATGGCAGCGCTGCGGATCATTACACCTTCATGGTGGTAGCTGACAAACAGTGAGTGCCAGTCTGTGAATTCCACATCCAACACGAGGTAAACCACTGTCACCGAAGCCATGCCCTGGTCGTTCTTGATGGGGCCAAAGGCGACAGTCGTGCGGCCGTCCTTAGTGCTGGCCTTGTTCCACCAGAAGGTCATGAAGTCGTGGGTGCCCGAATCGTTGGGATCCTTGGCCAAGAGCGTCGCGAGCTGCTTGAAACTCTCGAGTTCCGTCGCTCCCAGATACGTGCCAACGATGGTGGTCAGCAAACTACCGATGTCCACGTCACCTGAAGAGACATCCTGCCTGACCTGGCCGCCACTCGCTGCCTTTACGGTAAAGCCCAGATCGGTCAGTTGGTAAACCACAGCATCGAACCATTGCTTCGTCTGCAGATAGTCCGTATTGGTGATGTCCACGCCCTTGTTTTTCAGGACGGCGCGCGCAGCCCCCTGTGCGTAGAGGTTCAGGTGAGAGTATGCGCTGACCTGCTCCGGGGTAGCATCGGTCATGGCATAAACCAACTGCGAGTCGATGGCTGTGGCGTCGATTGTCGTCGTAGTTCCACCGGTTAGTACGCTGCCCAGCTTCGGCGGCGCAAGGGCAGGCCAAGCGCAGGTGATGATCCTGCTCGTAAACCCCACACCATCGCGAAGATAGGCTTGACGAGAGCGCCAGTCGGGATGGGAAGTGCGGTCGATAGTGAAAGGGACGTCACGCAAGCCTTCGGGAGGGTTACCTATAGACTTGTCGATTGCCACGTTGAGTCTCTTCAGAAGCCCGTCGCACTCGCATTTCGCGAAAACATTCAGATGGTAGTTCAGGCCTTCTGTGTTGGTGACTTGCACGTGAGCACCAGCCCCCAGGGCCGCTTGGCAAGTTGAGATGTTCCGACCGAAAAGGCTGAACGTTTTCTGGGACTCGAACTTCACTTCTACATCAGCTTTTGCAGATTCCTTAGTGCACATGATGATCTCCAGCTCATACCCAGGCGTCATTGCTTGGGCATCTAGAAGTTATCAATATCGGCCCCTTCGTGAAGCTCAGTCGGTTGAGCAGGGCTCACGAATTGCCCTGAAAATATTGCGTGGCGCTCAAGGTGCTGGAGTAGTCACTTCATCAAGAAACTTGGCGAGGTTACGAACATCGTTGTCGGCCATTCTTTCAATTACGTCCGCGAGCGCTTTGCGATGCGGCGCGTCATGCATGGCGCCGAGCGTGTGCTGTCCACGGCCGAGCAGAAGCCAATCGGCATTGACGTTCAGCTCGACGCACAGCTTGGCGAAGTTCTCCATACTGATTGGCTCTGAACGAAACCACCGACTGAGGGCGCTGTCCGTCACACCGATTCGGTGTGACAGCGCGTAGAGTTTTGGAAACCCACGAAGGGTATATGCGAACTGAAGTCTCTCGCCGTAGCTTTTGATGCCATGCATTTCCATATCTTTCTTCGTCCTTTACTCGGAGAGGCATCGAAAGCTTCAGAAGTCCGCAGCCTCTCCGGGTTTAAGGCGGGTGAAGCCCCCAAGAGCGAATCGAGTGTGGTGAGAGGCACATGGCAGCGCGCCAACGATTGCTCTCGTCCATGCTAAAGACGAACTCATGTGCAGTGATATGAACTTTGCCGACTGAGAGCTCAGGTAGGTGTCCGGCCAAGGTGGTGAGAGGTCAAGGTGGGAGAAAAACGACGCTGGATAAGTTTAAGCCCAGACGATGCTGCATACCTTATTTAACATAATATACATTACACGTAACAAGATGTTACGGGCTTCGCGTGGTTGTCGTGGTTGTCACGGGTAATCGAAATCCACTGCCACGATAAATACTGCCAAACCTCTACCTCCGGTATTGCCGCAGATTTCCCCATCCGATCATTCAACTGAAAAAATCCCGCTACTTACCGTAACGGGATTTCTGAGCTGGTTGAAACGCCTCGACTACACTTCTGGAAAATTTACTCGTCACTCACCGGGTTTATAGGCTCGGTCGTTTGCGCATTAATAATCTTCGTAACAGCACGCTGATCCACCGGTTCGTTGATTAAATCCTTTCGGCGTGCCAGTTGCGCGGGTGTTAATTGTTTCAATTGCTCTGGAGTCAGGTTCAAGAGCTGGTCATCGCTGAACGTTGTCATGGAGTTTGCTCCTTGGAGGAATGTGCTCATTACGCAGCGACTATCCTTTGCGCCTCAGAGCAATTTTAAAACTGTAAGAAATAACAGTTTTTTAGGCCCGTTCGCGTTATCGCTCATAACGAAAAGCCATGTAGAGATGCGACTGGTTGGGCTGAGTCATTACCTCGGCCGCTATCGCGACTGATTTTTGTTAGCTCAACTAAACGGTCATTTAGTGTAGTTAACGTATTTTCGACGACGATCGACGCACTTACCCTGCTCCGTTAGAAGTCTACCGTCGCCGACAGCAGATACGTTCGCGGCGTCGAAAGCGTCAATCCCGGCTCACTATCATCCGATGCACCCGCCGAGCTCCAATAGCGTTTATCCAGCACGTTTTCGACATTTGCGCGCAAGGTGATCGTCTTCTCGTCCAACTTGAAAGCATAGCGTGTGCCTACGTCGAACCGTTCCCAGGAGTCGATTTCCTTATCATTCGCCTGATCCAGATACTGCGAACTCGAATAGATTGCACGACTGGTCAGTGTCAAACCCTGCACGCTCGGCACGTCCCACTCTGCACCAAGGTTGACGTTGTATTTCGGTGTTGCCGGTGCGCGGTTGCCGTCGAATGTGCCGTTGGTGGTGTGGGTCAGTTCGCTGTCGATGTACATCACACCGCCCAGCAACCGGAAACCTTTGAGCGGTTCGCCGAACACGCTCAGTTCTACGCCGTTGTTTCCGCGTTTGCCGTTCGGGCCGAAGACTCGTGTGGTCGCATTGGTTTCGTAGGCAGGTTGTTTGATGCGGAACACCGCTGCCGTCAGCGCGTATGCACCCGCGTCGTACTTGGCGCCGACTTCGACCTGGCGGCTGATGAATGGCGGGAAGATTTCGTCTTCGTTGATCGACGTCGATGGCGCGATCTTGCCTTGGCTCAGACCTTCCATGTAGTTGGCGTACAGCGAAAGTTTGTCCGTCGCCTTGAACAGAATCCCGCCCGACGGCGAGACCTTTTCTTCATCGTAGGCCGTATCGCCCTTGATGCCGTCGCTCCAGTCATCGACTTTGACCCGCTGCCAGCGCGCGCCCAAAGTCAGCAGCAGTCGATCCTCGAAGAAACCGAGCGTGTCGGACAAGGCCACGCCGCTGAAGCGATTTTCGGTGTAGACCTTGGCGTCATTGCGGGTCGGCGTGCCGGGTCTGGCTATTTCCACCGGGTCGTAGAGATTGCTGCGCCCGGCCGCGTAACGGGCGCCGCCGTTTTCGAAGTCCATATAAAAGTAGTTGGCCGCCAGGTTCACTTCATGGCTGACCGGTCCGGTCTGGAACCAGTTGCGCACCCCAGCGGTAGCCGTGCGAACGTTTTCGTCGCGAGTGAAGTCGCGCGGCTGGACGCTGAAGTCGCCGGCGTCATTGGTCACTGAAACCGCGTGGCGCAAGAAGTCGTGATTGCTTTTGCGTGCGCCGACGCCGCCATACAGCATGACCGAATCGCTGACATCGAACTCGCCGTTGAGCGTGCCGAAAGTGTCTTTGGTTCGCGCCCGGCTCCAGGGTTGCGCATAGTTGTCGCGCACATCATTGGCGTTCGGCACCTTGGCGTTGGTCGCGACTTGCACGCGTTCCTGCGGTGCGTCGGTGTCGCGTTCGGTGTGGCCGATATCGGTGGAAAGTCGCAAGCGTTCACCACGGAAATCCAGACCGAGTACTGCCATGTCGCGATCGACACTCTGATGATCCCATTCTGTATCACCGGACTGTTTAACCCCGTTGAAGCGCACCCCGAATTGATTGTCTTCGCCAAAACGCCGTCCGACATCCACCGCGCCGCCGACTTGATTGTTCGAGGCGTAATTGGCTGTCAGCGAGGTGATCGGCTTGTCGGTCGCGCGTTTCGGCACGACGTTGATCCCCCCTCCTACACTGCCCCGTGGCGAAATCCCGTTGATCAATTGGCTCGGGCCTTTGAGGATGTCGACGCGATCGGCCATTTCCATATCAATCGTGTAAGTCGGCAACACACCGTAGAGGCCGTTGTAGGCAACATCACTGTTGAACAGGCTGAAACCACGGATGGTGAATTGCTCATAGCGGCCACCGGCAGGGTTGGTGGCGCGTACCGAAGGGTCGGTACTGATCAGATCGCCGAGCGTGCGCGCCTGTTGGTTTTTCACCGTTTCGCTGGTGTAGGTGGTCATGCTGAACGGGGTTTCCATGAAATCCCTGGAACCCAACAACCCTTGCGAGCCACGCCGCGCGACCTGACCGCCAGCAAACACGTCGGCATCCGCTGAACCGCTCGCGCCGAGAATGGATGTCGGCGCAAGTTGCAAGGTGCTGCCTTGCGCTGCGGGCACCAGCGTATAAGCCTGATCGCCGACCGGTTGCAGCTGCAAACCCGAACCCAGCAACAACCGGCTGAACCCCTCCTCCACGCCATATTCACCGGACAAACCATTGCTGTTGCGGCCGCTGACCAGTGCCGGATCCACCGACAGATTGACGCCGGCGAGACCGGCGAAGCGCGTCAGCGCTGTACTCAGACTACCGGCCGGCACCTGATAACTGCGGCGACTGCCATCGTCGGCCCAGCTCGATTGGATCAACACGGGGCTGGCACTCAGGCTCAGCAAAAGGCTCAACTGCAACAACGGACGCAAACGACCTGGAAATACTGCGGGCATTGGAAGAAGCTCTCGATTTTGTTCACTTGCCTGGAATGACCAGCGAGGCGAAAAAAAGGGACAGGCTTCAGCCAGTTTTTTCTGCACGCGGTACCAGTGACACCCAAAATCGCGTTCGCGTATGCACATCGACGGGCAAACTGGCTGCCAGCAGTGCCAGCACTTGATCGGTATCGTCGACGCGAAAGCTGCCAGTGACGCGCAGCGATTCCAGCGCCGGATCCCAGCGCAGAACACCCGAGCGGTAGCGACTCAGCTCGCGGAGGAAATCACCCAGCGGCTGGTTTTGCGCCATTAGCACGCCATCGCGCCACCCGGGCATCAACGCATCGAACGCCGTCACCGCCCCGGCGCCCGAAGCTTGCAGGCTGACTTGCTGGCCCTGCTGCAATACCAGCGCCGGGCCGTGCAGTGGCTGCAATTGCACCGAACCACGCAGCACGCAGACCTGGCAATCGCGCGCATTGAGGCGCACCGAGATGTCGCTGTGTTTGACGATCATCCGTCCATAAGGCGCGTTGACGATAAAGGCTGAATCGCCTGCCGCGTTGAGCGCCATCTCGCCACGAATCAGCGTCAACTGACGTGCCGCCAGATCGACATTAACCGCGCTGTCGGTGTTGAGTTGCAATGAATAATCCTGGGCCAACTGCACTTTGCGCCGCTCGCCAGTGCTGGTGTGCAGGTCGGCGCGCCAGACCTCCAGCGGCAGCTCCCGACTGATCAACCACACCGCCGGCACTAGCGCTGCCACGCCCAAAGCACGCTTGAGAGCAGCGCGCCGCGCCGGATCCGGCCGGTCCAGCGTGGCCAGGGCAAGCGCCGGGGGCAAGCCTGCAAAGCGTTGACGCAGTTGTTGAATTTTCTGCCACGCGTTCTCGTGGCGACTGTCACTGGTACGCCAATGCTGCAATCGGGCGTGATCTTCATCACTGGCACCACCGGACTCGAGCAGTGCCAGCCATTGCGCCGCTGCCCGCGCCACTTCCCGCGTTTCCTCGCTGGGGGCAACGCGCATCACAGATCCACCAGCAAGCAATGCTCGTACGCCTGGGCCATGTAGCGTTTCACCGTGCGCTCGGAAACCTGCAAGCGCTCGGCAATCTCGCGGTAGCCAAGGCCCTCGAGTTGACTCCAAAGAAATGCCCGGCGCACGGGGCGCGGCAAGCCATCGAGCAATTCATCCAGCGCCTGCAAGGTTTCCAGCAGCAACCAGCGCTGCTCCGGCGACGGTGCGCACGCTTCCGGCAATTGCGCCAAGGCATCGAGGTAGGCTTTTTCCAGGTGGCGCCGCGTGTAGAAATTGCTCAGCAACCGTTTGCCGACGGTGAGCAGATAAGCGCGCGGCTCGCGCAATTCAGCCAGTGGCGGCGCGTTGCACAGGACGCGGACAAAGGTGTCTTGACTGAGGTCCGCCGCATCCCACGCATTGCCCATGCGCCGGCGCAGCCAGGTTTCCAGCCAGCCGCGATGCTCGCGGTACAACTGCTGCAGGCTTTGCTCCGACGGTGACGTGGCTTCAATCATCTCAAGAGACCCTGCGCGAAGGTAGATTCAAATGAGACTGATTCTATTTAACTTCTGCGAGGACACAAAGCCTTTTTCTGCTCAGCGCTTGAGCGTTTCGCTCGGCAGCTCCTTGAACAGCGCGCGGTAACTGCTGGAAAACCGCCCCAGATGCCAGAACGACCAGCGCATCGCCACTTCGGCAACGGTGGTTTCGCAAGGTCGGCGCTTGAGCAATTCACGGTGCGCACTGTTCAACCGCCTCAGGCGTAACCAATGGCTCGGGGTCATCCCGGTGTAGGCCTTGAAAGCTTGTTGCAACTGGCGCAGGGGTACGCCGGCAACGTGGGAAAGTTCGAGCAGATTGACCGTGTCTTCCGGCGAATCAGCCGCCCACTCCCCTACTCGCTTCATGATTTGGCGTTCGTTGTTGCGCTGCTGCAATCCTCCACGATCAAGACGGGTTTGAGCGTTGTCGAGGATGAACAGGCAGTCCTCGAGCAGTTGCCGAGTCAGGCGATCTTTATCAAGTGGATCAGCAGCTTGCGACAACTTCGTGAGAATCGAGCTTAGCCAGCCGCTGAACAAAGCGTTCTGTCCGCAGTTCAGCGGCGCCATGAACAAACCTTCGAGCTTTGCCACTTGCAAACCGTGCTCGCGGACAAAATCCGGACCGAACACCACAGCGATTTCCCGGTAGTTCTCCGGGGTGATCCAGATGTTGCGGCTCTCTTCGTTGAGCAGATACAGCGCGTTGTCGCTGCGATCGAAACAGAACGCCAGAGCCCCGGATGGCGCACTGAAGTTTTGCTCGACCCGGGTGTTCATCTGTTCTTCATAAACCTCGACGCCCTGCAGATCCAGATAGCGAATCTGCCCGGCGAAATGCCCCGGCGACATCTGCTGGTAATGCTGGACCCAGCCCGGTGTAGCGCGGATTTGCTCGGCCACGTCGGCGGTATTGAACGCTTGAACCTGAAGCGGATTGCACGTTGTCATGGGGTGACCCTGCGCACTCTTTTGGTGCGCTTTGGTGCTGCTGAAAGTGGATAGATGGAATCGCAAGCCGCGCCCAAGATAGTCGCCAACGCGCCACAGGGGAAGGGGCGGAAGATGAAACCCGCCCTCCCCGGCGTCTACAAAACCAATAACGAGGTCTTTATGAACGCCCCTTTCGATCAGCTGTTCACCTGGCTGAAAGATCACAAGATTACCGAAGTCGAATGCGTGGTCAGCGACCTGACCGGCATCGCCCGCGGCAAGATTGCACCGACCAACAAGTTCCTGCATGAGCGCGGCATGCGCCTGCCGGAGAGCGTGCTGCTGCAAACGGTAACCGGGGATTTTGTCGACGACGACATCTACTACGACCTGCTCGACCCGGCTGACATCGACATGGTCTGCAAGCCGGTTTCCGACGCCGTCTACGTCATTCCTTGGGCAATCGAGCCGACTGCCATCGTCATCCACGACACCTTCGACAAGTTCGGCAACCCGATCGAACTGTCGCCGCGCAATGTGCTGAAGAAAGTCCTGCAGCTCTACACCGACAAGGGCTGGAAGCCGATTGTCGCGCCGGAAATGGAGTTCTACCTGACCCAACGGTGTGAAGACCCGGACCTGCCGCTCAAGGCACCACTGGGTCGTTCGGGTCGTGCGGAAAGCGGTCGCCAGTCATTCTCGATCGATGCCGCTAACGAATTCGATCCGCTGTTCGAAGACGTCTACGACTGGTGCGAACTGCAAGGTCTGGATCTCGACACGCTGATCCACGAAGACGGCCCGGCGCAGATGGAAATCAACTTCCGCCACGGCGATGCGCTGGATCTGGCTGACCAGATCACCGTGTTCAAACGCACCCTGCGCGAAGCAGCGCTCAAGCACAATGTCACCGCGACGTTCATGGCCAAACCGATCGGCGACGAGCCCGGCAGCGCCATGCACCTGCACCAGAGTGTGGTCGAGATCGCGACGGGCCAGCCGATCTTTGCCGATGCCGAGGGCAACATGAGCGAGCTGTTCCGTCATCACATCGGTGGCTTGCAGAAATACATCCCGAAAGTGCTGCCGATGTTCGCGCCGAACGTCAATTCGTTCCGCCGTTTCCTGCCGGACACCTCGGCACCGGTCAACGTCGAATGGGGTGAAGAGAACCGCACTGTGGGCCTGCGTGTGCCGACTTCGGGACCTGAATCGATGCGGGTGGAGAACCGCTTGCCCGGTGCCGACGCCAACCCCTATCTGGCGATTGCCGCGAGCCTGCTGTGCGGCTACATCGGCATGGTCGAGAAGATCGAGCCGAGCGCGGCGGTCGAAGGCCGGGCCTATGAACGGCGCAACCTGCGCCTGCCCATCACCATCGAAGAAGCCCTGACGCAGATGGAAGACTGCCCGAAAGTCGCCGAATACCTGGGCAGCAAATTCGTCCGCGGTTACGTTGCGGTCAAACGCGCCGAGCATGAAAACTTCAAGCGCGTGATCAGCTCGTGGGAGCGTGAATTTCTACTGCTCAGCGTCTGACGGCGCGCCCGTCCCTGTGGGAGCGAGCCTGCTCGCGAAGACGTCAGTACATTCAATATTGACGTCGACTGGAACACCGCTTTCGCGAGCAGGCTCGCTCCCACATGGGATTGTGCAGCGCCTGAGAATTCCAATAAATCCAAGAGGTGTCGATATGCGTCCATTGAAATCCATACTTCCCGTCGCGCTGAGCGTGCTGTTCAGTGCAGCAGCCCACGCCGAGCCCCAGGTCAGCGTCTACAACTGGACCGACTACATCGGCGAAACCACCCTCGCCGACTTCCAGAGCAAGACCGGGATCAAGGTGATCTACGACGTCTTCGACTCCAACGAAACCCTTGAAGGCAAACTCCTCGCCGGCCGGACCGGTTACGACGTGGTCGTGCCGTCCAACCACTTCCTCGCCCGTCAGGTAAAGGCCGGCGCGTTCATGAAGCTCGATCGTTCACAGTTACCAAACTGGAAGAACCTTGACCCGAAACTGCTTGAATTGCTTGAGAAAAACGATCCAGGCAATGAGCACTCGGTGCCCTATCTGTGGGGCACCAACGGCATCGGCTACAACGTCGACAAGGTCAAGCAAGTGCTCGGCATCGACCACATCGATTCCTGGGCCGTGTTGTTTGAACCGGAGAATCTGAAGAAGCTCAGCCAGTGCGGTGTGTCGATGATGGACTCCGCCGACGAAGTCTTCCCGGCCATCCTCAACTACATGGGCATGGATCCGCGCAGTGAAAACCCTGAAGACTACAAAAAGGCCGAAGCCAAGCTGCTGAGCATCCGTCCGTACATCACCTATTTCCATTCTTCCAAGTACGTGTCGGACCTGGCCAATGGTGACATCTGCGTCGCGTTCGGTTACTCCGGCGATGTGTTCCAGGCGGCCAACCGCGCCAAGGAAGCGAAGAACGGCGTCAATATCGCTTACGCCATTCCCAAGGAAGGCGCCAACCTGTGGTTTGATCTGCTGGCGATCCCAGCCGACGCGAGCAACGCCAAAGAGGCCCATGCCTTCATCAATTACCTGCTTGATCCGCAGGTGATCGCCAAGGTCAGCGCCACCGTCGGCTACGCCAACCCGAACCCGGCGGCCAAGCCGTTCATGGATGAGGAACTGGTCAACAATCCTGAGGTTTATCCGCCGCAGTCGGTGCTCGACAAACTCTACATTTCCTCGACCCCGCCCCAGGCGATCATGCGTCTGATGACCCGGTCGTGGAGCAAAGTGAAGTCGAACAAATGAATCAGCACAATTCACAGCACGCCCGCTCCTGGTACGCCGCTTCTGCGCGGGCGAGCACGCCCTACCCTGCGCTGGACGGAGATGTGCTTGCCGATGTCTGCGTAATCGGCGGCGGCTTCACTGGCGTCAATACCGCGATTGAGCTGGCGCAGCGCGGTTTGTCGGTGGTGTTGCTCGAGGCGCGACGTATCGGCTGGGGCGCCAGCGGCCGCAATGGCGGGCAGCTGATTCGCGGCATCGGCCATGAAGTCGAGGGTTTCGCGCGCTACGTTGGCCAGGACGGCGTGCATTATCTGCAGCGCGCCGGCATCGATTCGGTGGCGCTGGTGCGCCAGCGCATCACTGAAAACGCCATCGACTGTGATCTGCGCTGGGGCTTTTGCGAACTGGCCAACACCGCCGCGCAATTTGCCGCGTTCCAGCAAGAGCAGGACAGCCTTGCCGAACTCGACTATGCCCACGCAACGAGGCTGGTCGGGCCGGAGCAGATCCGGCAGCAAGTGGTCGACGCCGGTGTGTACGCCGGCGGATTGATCGACATGGGTTCGGGCCATTTGCATCCGCTTGATCTGGTTCAGGGCGAAGCGCGTCTCGCCGCGTCGCTGGGCGTGCGGATCTTCGAGCAGAGTCCGGTCCTGGAAATCCTCCATGGCCCGACCGTCGAGGTGCGCTGCGCCACCGGTTCAGTACGCGCCGGCAGCCTGGTGCTTGGCTGCAACGCGCATCTGGATGACCTCGAGCCGAAACTCAGCGGCAAAGTGCTGCCCGCCGGCAGTTACATCATCGCCACCGAGCCGCTGGACGAAAGCCGTGCCGCGCAGTTGATCCCGCAGAACCTGGCGCTGTGCGATCAGAAAGTCGGGCTCGATTATTACCGTCTCTCGGCGGATCGACGTCTGCTGTTCGGCGGTGCTTGTCATTACTCCGGGCGCGATCCGGCGGATATCGCCGCCTACATGCGACCGAAAATGCTCAAGGTGTTCCCGCAACTGGCCGACGTGCGCATCGACTACCAATGGGGCGGGAAGATCGGTATTACCGCCAATCGTTTCCCCCAGGTTGGCCGGCTCAAACAGCACCCGAACGTGTTTTACGCGCAGGGCTATTCCGGCCATGGCCTCAACGTCACCCACTGGTGCGCGAAATTGCTGGGCGAAGCCATTCACGCCGGCCATAGCCAGGGCATGGACGTGTTCAGCAGCGTGCCGCACATGACGTTCCCCGGCGGCCCGGCGTTGCGTTCGCCGTTGTTGGCGCTGGGCATGTTCTGGTATCGCCTGCGCGAAATGCTCGGTTAACAGGCGCTTACACTGATCGTTCCCACGCTCTGCGTGGGAATGCAGCCCGGGACGCTCCGCGTCCCAAACTCGATCAAAAGATCTCAGCCTTCGGCAGCTCCTGGACTGCAATCGCGTCCCACGCCAGCTATACACATTTGCTCTATCGCCAAGCACTTCTATATTGATGAAGTGCTTTTGCGTTCCTGACGCTCAGTGCCCGATTAATTGAGGAGGACATGGATGAAGTCGTCAGCCAGCGACGAGCCGCGAGCACCCGGTCAGGCGCCGGTCAAAACCCGCCGATTCGGTATCTCGCTGGTATGGATCGTGCCGATCGTGGCGGTGCTGGTGGGCATTTCGCTGGTGATTCACAACATCCTCCAGGAAGGCCCGACGATCACCGTCACCTTCAAGACCGGCGATGGCCTGACCGCCAACAAGACCGAAGTCAGGTACCGCAACGTAGTCATCGGCCATGTCTCCGATGTTGAACTGGCCAACGACCATAAACACGTCAACGCCACGATCAAACTCGCCAAGCAGGCCGAAGCCTTCACCCGCGAGGACTCGCAATTCTGGGTGGTACGTCCGCGCATCGGCGCCGGCGGGGTATCGGGCATCGACACACTGCTGTCGGGCGACTACATCGGTGCCGACATTGGCCAGGCCAATACCCGTTCAAAAAACTTCAAGGGTCTGGAGAACCCGCCGCCGATCACCTACGGCGAACCGGGCAAGCGCTTCACCCTGCACACCGCCGACCTCGGCTCGCTGGACATCGGCTCCCCCGTCTATTACCGCAAGATCCCGGTTGGCCAAGTGGTGTCCTATGCCTTGGACCAGGACGGCAAAGGGGTCAACATCGAAGTCTTCGTGCATTCTCCGAACGACGCCTACGTCACCGAAAACACTCGTTTCTGGAACGCCAGCGGCATCGACATCAATGTCGGTGCCAACGGCTTTGCGGTGAAAACCGAGTCGCTGTCGACCCTGCTGGTGGGCGGCATCGCTTTCCGCGCTCCGGATTACAGTCCCAACGATTCGCCAGCCAGTGAAGACAAGGGTTTCGAACTGTTCGCCGACCAAGCCACCGCCCTCGCCCCGCCCAACGGCAAGGCACAGTATCTGTCGCTGCGCTTCGATCAAGCCTTGCGCGGGCTCAAGGTTGACGCGCCGGTGGAGTTCCTCGGAGTTGAAATCGGCCGGGTGGTGGCAGTCAATCTCGACTTCGACGAGGTCAAGCGCACCTTCCCGGTGAATGTCGGCATCGTCATCTATCCGCAGCGTCTGGGCCGCGCTCACACGAAAATGCTCAAGGCTTACCATGGCGACGAAAACGATGAGGCCACCGGGGCGCGCCTGATCGGCACGTTCATCGAAAATGGCCTTCGCGCCCAGGCCCGCAACGGCAACCTGCTCACCGGTCAGTTGTATATCTCGCTGGATTTCTACCCCAAAGCGCCGAAAGTCGCTTTTGACCCTACGGCACGGCCGGTCACCATTCCGACCGTCCCCGGCAGCCTTGAGCAATTGCAGGAAAAACTCGAGGCGATGGTCAACAAGATCAACGCGCTGCCAGTGGAGCGCATCGCCAGCAACCTCGACGGCAATCTGGTCGAGCTGCGCAAAGGCCTGAAGCAGTTCAACGCCAGGACCCTGCCGGGTGTACAGAGCACCCTCGCCGACGTCAGCAAGACCTTGCAGTCCGCCAATTCGACCCTGGCCGAGGATTCACCGCAGCGCGAGCAACTCACCGAGACCCTCGACGAGCTCGGGCGCATGTCGCGCTCGTTGCGAGAGCTGTCGGATTACCTCGGTCGCCACCCTGAGTCGCTGATTCGCGGACGCCCCGACAACGCCGCGCCGCTGGACCTCAAAGGACCGCCACGCAATTGAGCACAGGAGCTGCATCCATGGTTTTACCGTTGAAGATCTCCCTGCTCGCTGCGCTCGTGCTGCTGGCCGCGTGCCGTAGCGACCCGATCAGCTTCCATACGCTGACCCCGGCGCAACCGGGTGCCAGCCGCAACGGCGCCGACATCGCCATCGAAAGCATCAGCGTGCCGCCGCAGGTCGATCGCGCGCAGATCGTGATTCGCCAAGGCAACAGCGGCGTGGCCATCCTGGATACCGATTGGTGGAGCGCCACCCTTGCCGATGAGTTGCGCGGTGCGCTGGTCGATCAATTGAGCGGCGGCGTCGGCCAGCAGCGCGCCTCCGTGCGTATCGACGTGCAGCGCTTCGATTCGATTCTCGGTCAGTACGCCTTGATCGACGTGAAATGGCGAGTGCGCCCATTAGGTGCGGCGGACGCGGCGCTGCTGAGCTGTCGCTCGGTGTTGCAGACGCCTTCAGGGCCGAGCATCGACGAACTGGTGACCGCGCAACAGAACAACGTCAAACGCCTCGCTGCGCACATCGCGCAGGGTGCCAGCGGCTCGCGCTGCCCGCCGCAGACCTGACACCGCTTACAAATCGAAGCGATCCACCGCCCGCCGCCGCTCGTTGTCATCGCGCACATCGTAGTTGGCTGTCGTCTGGATATTGCTGTGATGCGCCAGTTTCTGCGCGATCGACAGGTCGTGCTCTTCGATCACCCGGGTGATGAATGAACGACGGAAGTCATGGGGCATGATTTTCACCCCGACCTGCGTACCGCGCTGGCGGGCAATGTAGTAAATCGCGTGTTTGGTGATGCGCTCGCGGGTGATGTGGCTGCCCCGGCGAATACGGTTGAACAGAAACGCATCGTCGCTCTCGCCTTCCTTGAGCTGTGAACGACGCAGTTCCAGCCAGGCATCGAGCTTGGCAAAGGCCCAGGCCGGCGCGTACTTGATCAACTGTTTGTTGCCCTTGCCGGTCACCGTCAGGCTGCGTTCGTGAAAGTCGACCTGGCTCAGATCCAGATCCACCGATTCCGACTTGCGCATGCCGGTGCCGTACAGCAGCGCAATCACCGCCGCATCACGCAGGCCCTGCGGGCGCGGGTCGGCAGCGCAGACCTCCATCAGTTCATGAATCAGCGTGCGCTTGAGGTTGCGCCCCTGGGACAGCCGCGTGCCGGCTATGCCCTTGACCGAACGCATCTTCAGCAGGTGATCCTGGCTGATCAGGCTCATGCGCCATGCTTCGTTCATCACCCCGCGTACGGCGTTCACGTACAGCGACGAGGTGTTCGGTGCATAACCATCGGCACGCAAAGCGGCGACCAGCGCCACCACGTCTTCCGGTTGCAGGCCGTGCCAGGGGATTTCTTCGATATCGACGTCCTCGAAACCGAGGCGGTCAGCGGCGTCTTGCAGCACATAACGCATGGTCAACTGGCTGGAAGGTGCCAGTCGCGCCAGGTAAACGGTCAGCGGATTGTTGTTGGACGGTGCAGGTTGGGTACTCGACAAATCACTCAAACGAAACGGCCTTGAAATAAAAAACGATTCAACAAAAACAATAAATGCATGAAATGAAACGCAAAAAACGGCATGACTCGATGACAAGGGTTACCGCGAAAGGCCCACAACCTGCCGTTCGAGGCGGTAAAAGTCAATCGGGCATTCCCCGAACGGTCTGTTTGCTGATTCTTCAGCAGTAGGCGAACTGAAACATCGCGCTCTTATGTTCAGTGCAGGGAACTGCGAGCAGGAGTGCGGCATGAAGATCACGGTGTTTGGCAGTGGTTATGTCGGTCTGGTGCAGGCGGCGGTGCTGGCCGAGGTCGGTCACGACGTCGTGTGCATGGATGTCGACGCGCAGAAGATCGAGCAATTGGGCCAGGGGCACGTCAGTATTTACGAGCCGGGGCTGGCCAGTCTGGTGCGTGAAGGCCTGGATTCGAAACGCCTGCAATTCACCACCGATGAGCGGTTTGCGGTGTTGCATGGGCGTGTGGCGTTCATCGCGGTGGGCACGCCGTCACGCGAGGATGGTTCGGCGGACCTGCGCTACGTCCTCTCGGTTGGCGACGCGATTGCCCGACATCGCCAGCAGCCATTGATCGTGGTGGAAAAGTCCACGGTGCCGGTGGGCACGGGCGACGCTTTGCGCAGCCACATCGAAAAGGCCCTGATCAGGATTGGCCGCCTGCTGCAGTTCGATATTGTCTCCAACCCGGAATTTCTCAAGGAAGGTTCAGCGGTTGCTGATTGCCGGCGACCGGATCGCATTGTCATTGGTTGCGAAGGTACTGAAGTGCGCGATGTGATGCGCGATCTGTACGCGCCGTTCAACCGCAACCATGACCGCATCCTGTTCATGGACCTGCGCAGCGCCGAGCTGACCAAATACGCCGCCAACTGCATGCTGGCGACCAAGATCAGTTTCATCAACCAGATCGCCGAACTCGCCGAGCACCTCGGCGCGGACATCGAATCAGTGCGCCAGGGCATCGGTGCCGATACGCGGATTGGCTATCACTTTATCTATCCGGGTTGCGGCTACGGCGGTTCGTGTTTTCCCAAGGACATGCGCGCGTTGATTCACAGTGCCGAGCAGGCACATTGCTCCAGTGATCTGCTGCAAGCGGTTGAGGCGATCAACCAGCGCCAGAAGCACAAGCTCTTTGAGCGCATCAACGCGTTCTACCGGGGTGATTTGCGCGGCAGGACCTTTGCCCTGTGGGGCCTGGCGTTCAAACCCAACACCGACGACATGCGCGACGCGCCGAGCCGGGTTCTGCTAGAAGATTTATGGGCTGCCGGGGCCAATGTTCGTGCGTTTGATCCTGAGGCCATGGTCGAAACGCAGAAGCTCTATCCGGATGAGTCGAAGCTGACGTTGATGGGGACGCCGGAATCGGTACTGGCCGGCGCCGATGCGCTGATCATCTGCACCGAATGGCAACAGTTCAAGGCCCCGGATTTCGAGCTGATCAAACAGCGCCTCAACAGCCCGGTGATCTTTGACGGCCGCAACCTGTACGACGCCGAGCGCCTGGCGCGCAATGGCTTTCAGTATTTCCCGATGGGGCGCGGTGAGTCTTGCAAGTTGCCGATCACCTTGCGGCAGTGGCCCGCGGCTTCGGATGTGGCTTGAACTGGCCCTGTGGGAGTCATTGCAAATTGTGAGCTACACAGACCCTGTGGGAGCGAGCCTGCTCGCGAATACGGTATGTCAGCGACATAGCAGGTGACTGATCCGCCGCCTTCGCGAGCAGGCTCGCTCCCACAGGGAAATCATGTGCTCCGAGAGACGCTGGTGTATCAGCTTGACCGGTGGCGGCTGCCCAGAGAGGATGGCGTTCGCCCTAGGCAATCCGAATAAGGACATTCCCCCTCCCTTGGCCATCTATTCGCCGTTCATTCGCCGGTTGATGCTCAGCTCGCTGACCGTGGTCATCAGCCGCGCCCTGATCAGCCCGCTGCTGACGCTGTTCCTCAGCAATAAGCTTGGCCTCGATCCGGAGGATGTCGGTTTGCTGCTCGGTATCGCCGTGTTCAGCGCAACATTGCTGTCGCTGTACGGTGGCTACATCATCGACAAGCTGGACAAGCGCCAGTTGCTGGTCCTGGCCATGCTCTCCAGCGGTATCGGCCTGATCCTGCTGACCTTCGCGCAGAATCTGTATGTGGTCACCCTGGTGCTGATCATCAGCGAAACCGCGTCGGCGCTGTTCCTCATCGGCTCCAAGGCGATCCTCAGTGAAAACCTGCCGGTGGGCCAGCGGGTCAAGGCGTTTTCCCTCAATTACACGCTGACCAATATCGGCTACGCCGTCGGCCCGATGATTGGCGTGGTGATTGCCGGGGTGCAGCCGTCCGCGCCGTTCATCGTTGCCGGTGCGATCGCCATTGGCAGTATTTTTCTGCTGCTCGGCGCGACCAGGGATGCCAGTCCGATAAGTTCCGGCAGTGCGCCGCAAAGTTTCCTCGACACGCTGATGATCCTGAAAAACGACCGTACCATGGTGCTGTTCACCCTCGGTTGCCTGCTCAGCACATTGGTGCACGGGCGCTTTACGCTGTACCTGTCGCAATACCTGCTGGTCACCCACACCCAGCAACAAACGCTCGACACCATGGCCGCCCTGCTCGCCTGCAACGCAATCACAGTGATCCTGCTGCAATACCAGGTCGGTCGCTGGCTCAGTCGCGAACACCTGCGTCACTGGATTGCTGGCGGCACTGCGCTGTTCATCGTCGGGTTGATTGGTTTCAGTCTGGCGGACAGCCTGCTCGGCTGGTGCGTGGCGATGTTCATCTTCACCCTGGGCGAGATGATCATCTACCCCGCCGACTTCCTCTTCGTTGACACCCTCGCCCCGGAGGCACTGCGCGGCAGTTACTACGGCGCGCAGAACCTGTCAGCACTCGGCGGCGGCGCGAGCCCGGTGATGTGTGGGTTTCTGCTGATGCACACGCCGGCGCCGAGCATGTTCTACGCCCTGAGCGGTTTGGCGGCGCTGGGTGGATACCTATGCTTCGTCAGCGCTCGGCGCACCGCTTCAATGCAAAAATAGTGCACTAAAACTGCATTTATATGAATTTGTCAGCATCGATTTTGATCGGCAAACTACGCGCGTTCCTCCCCCAATGTTGGAACGCTTCTAGGGCTTTCCGGATATGCCGGACAAGTCCTTTTTTTTGCCCCGGATTTTGTAAAGGATCAGTTCTACATGCTCGCTCGCTGGTTGCCCGCTGCCATCAACACCCGCCCTACTGAATGGAGCCGTGCCGCGATCGGCATGGCCCTGGGCACGCTGTTCAGCGTGTGGATGTGCGCGCAGGTGTTCGGGCACGACGTTGCGTTCCACCTGGTCGGCCCGCTCGGCGCTTCGGCGGTGCTGCTGTTCGCGGTGTCCTCGGGCGCCCTCGCCCAGCCATGGTCGATTCTCGGCGGCTACCTGTGTGCTGGCGTGGTCGCCTTGCTGGCCGCCCATGTGCTTGGCCGTACGCTGGGCAGCGCCTGCCTTGCTGCCGGCATGGCGGTGATTCTGATGTGCTGGCTGCGTTGCCTGCACCCACCGGCCGGCGCCTTGGCGTTGACGCTGGTGCTGGCCGACCCGGCAACCATCGCCATGGACTGGAAAGCCATGGAGCCGGTGATGCTCGGCGCGCTGTGCATGCTCATTAGTGCGCTGGCCTATAACAACCTGACCCGCATCCGCTATCCGAAACGCGCTGCCGACCCGGCTCCGCCAGTGGTCCCGATCGACCGCCAGGCAATTACCGCCGAAGACCTGAAACTGGCGCTGGCCGACATGGAAGCCTTCATCGACGTCACCCCCGAAGACCTCGAACGCCTGATTCACGCCAGCGAACTGCATGCCAAACGCCGCAGCATCAGCGAAACCTTCAGATGATCCCTTTGCACTCGTCAGCTCCTACACGGACAGCGGCGCTAAGAGAAAAACGCAGATTCCCCCTGCACATATCCCCGTTGTACACGACAAATTTGCACTGTTACGATCCGCTAACGCCCGCGCGCGGGCTTTTCGAATAAAGACAATAAAAGCAGGGAGTTACTGATGACAGCTCAGGCTTCATCCCGGCGGACCCCGTCCATGGATGCCATGCAAAACGACGTGATGGCCGAGGTGCGCAATCATATCGGCCACCTGACCCTCAACCGCCCTGCGGGCCTCAATGCCATCACCCTCGAGATGGTGCGTCTGCTGCAACAGCAGCTCGATGCCTGGGCGTCTGATGCCGATGTTCACGCCGTGGTATTGCGCGGCGCTGGTGAAAAGGCCTTCTGCGCCGGTGGCGATATTCGTTCGCTGTACGACAGCTACAAGAGCGGCGACACGCTGCACGAAGATTTCTTCGCCGAGGAATACGCCCTCGACCTGACGATTCATCACTACCGCAAACCGGTGCTGGCCCTGATGGACGGTTTTGTCCTCGGCGGCGGCATGGGCCTGGTGCAAGGCGCCGATCTGCGCGTGGTCACCGAGAAGAGCCGTCTGGCGATGCCGGAAGTGGCCATCGGTTATTTCCCTGATGTCGGCGGCAGTTACTTCCTGCCGCGGATTCCCGGTGAGCTGGGGATTTATCTGGGCGTCAGCGGCGTGCAGATTCGCGCCGCCGATGCGCTGTACTGCGGCCTCGCCGACTGGTATCTGGACAGCAGCAAACTTGCGCTGCTCGACGAGAAACTCGACCAGATGGAGTGGCAGGACACGCCGCTCAAGTCGCTGCAGAACCTGCTGGCCAAGCACGCCGTGCAAACTCTGCCCGATGCACCCCTCCAAGTGTTGCGCCCGGCCATCGACCATTTCTTTGCCCTGCCCGACGTGCCGAGCATGATCGAGCAATTGCGCGCCGTCACTGTCGCTGACAGCCATGAATGGGCGGTCACCACGGCGGATCTGCTGGAAACCCGCTCACCGCTGGCCATGGCCGTGACCCTGGAAATGCTCCGTCGCGGCAGACATTTGAGTCTGGAGAATTGCTTTGCGCTGGAGCTGCATCTGGACCGCCAGTGGTTTGCCCGTGGCGACCTGATCGAAGGCGTGCGCGCCCTGCTGATCGACAAGGACAAGTCACCGCGCTGGAACCCGCCGACCGTCGCTGAGCTGGACGCTGCGCAGGTGGCGAGCTTCTTCCATGGTTTTGATGAGAGCGGGAGCTGAGTCATGCACGATCTCGAACTGACTGAAGAACAAGTGATGATCCGCGACATGGCCCGGGATTTTGCCCGTGGCGAAATCGCACCCCACGCCCAGGCCTGGGAAAAGGCTGGCTGGATCGACGACGCCCTGGTGGCGAAGATGGGCGAGCTGGGCCTGCTCGGCATGGTCGTGCCCGAGGAATGGGGTGGCACCTACGTCGATTACGTCGCCTATGCACTGGCGGTTGAGGAAATCTCTGCCGGTGATGGCGCGACCGGCGCGTTCATGAGCATCCACAACTCGGTCGGCTGCGGCCCGGTGCTCAACTACGGCAGCGACGAACAGAAACAAACCTGGCTGGCTGATCTTGCCAGTGGGCAGACCATCGGTTGCTTCTGCCTGACCGAACCCCAGGCCGGCTCCGAAGCGCACAACCTGCGCACCCGCGCCGAACTGCGCGACGGCCAATGGGTGATCAACGGCGCCAAGCAATTCGTCAGCAACGGCAAACGGGCAAAACTGGCGATCGTCTTCGCCGTGACCGACCCGGAGCTGGGCAAAAAAGGCCTGTCAGCGTTTCTGGTGCCCACCGACACACCGGGTTTCATCGTCGATCGCACCGAACACAAGATGGGCATCCGCGCCTCCGACACCTGCGCGGTGACGCTGAACAACTGCAGCATCCCCGAGGCCAATCTGCTCGGCGAGCGTGGCAAGGGCCTGGCGATTGCCCTTTCCAACCTTGAAGGCGGCCGCATCGGCATCGCCGCGCAGGCATTGGGCATTGCCCGGGCGGCTTTTGAAGCGGCGCTGGCTTACTCGAAAGACCGGGTGCAATTCGACAAGCCGATCATCGAGCACCAGAGCATTGCCAATCTGCTGGCTGACATGCACATGCAGATCAACGCCGCGCGGTTGCTGATCCTCCATGCAGCGCGGCTGAGGACGGCGGGCAAACCATGCTTGTCCGAGGCTTCGCAGGCCAAGCTGTTCGCATCGGAAATGGCCGAGAAGGTCTGTTCGTCGGCGATCCAGATTCATGGCGGCTATGGCTATCTGGAAGATTACCCGGTCGAGAAGTACTACCGCGACGCGCGGATTACCCAGATCTATGAAGGGTCGAGCGAGATACAGCGGATGGTGATTGCGCGGGATTTGAAGAACTATCAGCTGTAATGGCGTTGGCCCTTCCCCTCACCCCAGCCCTCTCCCCAGGGAGAGGGAGCCGACCGAGTCGGTTACGGATTCAGCGGCAACATTTCAGGTCGGCGTAATTCGCCCATATCCCGCGGTCAGTCCCCTCTCCCCAGGGAGAGGGAGCCGACCGAGTCGGTTACGGATTCAGCGGCAACTTTTCAGGTCGGCGTAATTCGCCCATATCACGCGGTCAGTCCCCTCTCCCCAGGGAGAGGGAGCCGACCGGGTCGGTTACGGATTCAGCGGCAACATTTCAGATCGGCGTAATTCGCCCATATCACGCGGTCAGTCCCCTCTCCCTGGGGAGAGGGCTAGGGTGAGGGGCTTTTGAAGGTCACACACTATTTGCCTTGGAATGCAGCCTCACGCTTGGCAATAAACGCCGCCATCCCTTCCTTCTGATCCTGCGTCGCAAACGCGGCATGAAACACCCGCCGCTCGAAACGCACGCCTTCGCTCAGGTTGACCTCGAACGCCCGATTCACGCTCTCCTTGATCATCATCGCAATCGGCAATGACTTGCCGGCGATCACCGCCGCGACTTTCAGCGCCTCATCAAGCAACTCATCGCTCGGCACGATGCGCGCGACGATGCCGCAGCGCTCGGCTTCTACCGCGTCGATCATGCGTCCGCTCAGGCACATTTCCATGGCTTTGGCTTTGCCCACGGCGCGGGTCAGGCGCTGGGTGCCGCCCATGCCCGGCAGCACGCCGAGGTTGATTTCCGGCTGGCCGAATCGGGCGTTGTCGCCAGCCAGAATGAAGTCGCACATCAGTGCCAGTTCACAGCCGCCGCCGAGGGCGAAACCATTGACCGCGGCGATGATCGGCTTGCGCCGGTTGGCCACGCGATCGCTGTCGCTGAACAGATCGTCCATGTAGATCTGCGGATAGGTCAGCTCAGCCATTTCCTTGATGTCGGCGCCAGCGGCGAAAGCTTTTTTCGAACCGGTGAGGACGATGCAGCCAATGTGCGCATCGGCTTCCAGCGTATCGAGGGCGTGGTTCACTTCGCTGACCAGTTGCGCGTTCAGCGCGTTCAATGCCTGTGGCCGGTTGAGGGTGATCAGGCCGACGCGGTCGCGGGTTTCCAGCAGAATCGTTTCGTAAGTCATGAATAAAATTCCTTGTCAGAGATTGCGCGAAATGACCATGCGCTGAATGTCGCTGGTGCCTTCGTAGATCTGGCAGACGCGCACGTCGCGGTAGATGCGTTCCAGCGGAAAGTCGTTGAGGTAACCGTAACCGCCAAGGGTTTGCAAGGCCATGGAGCAGACCTTCTCAGCCATTTCCGAGGCGAACAGCTTGGCCATCGACGCCTCGACCAGCGCCGGTTGGCCGCTGTCACGCAAGGCTGCGGCGTAATGCACCATTTGCCGGGCGACGGCAATTTGCGTGGCCATGTCCGCCAGGCGAAACGCTACGGCCTGATGCTCGATGATCGGCTTGCCGAAGGTGTCACGCTCGCGGGCGTAATCACGGGCGGCTTCGAACGCGGCGCGGGCCATGCCGACGGCTTGCGAGGCGATACCGACGCGGCCGCCTTCAAGGTTGGCCAAGGCAATCTTGTAGCCCTCGCCCTCCTCGCCGAGGCGGTTGGCGACCGGCACTTTCACATCTTCGAAGAGGATCTGGCAGGTGTCGGACGCGTGCTGGCCGAGTTTGTCTTCGACCCGCGCGACTTTGTAGCCTGGCGAGTCGGTCGGCACGATAAACGCGCTGATCCCGCGTTTGCCGGCGCTCGGGTCGGTCACGGCAAACACGATCACGATGCCGGCGTTCTGCCCGGAGGTGATGAACTGCTTGCAACCGTTGAGCACGTAGTGATCGCCTTCCAGGCGGGCGCGGGTTTTCAGGCTGCTGGCATCGGAACCGGCCTGCGGTTCGGTCAGCGCGAAGGCGCCGAGCATCGCGCCGCTGGCCAGCGGTTTGAGGAAGCGCTCGCGCTGATCGTCATTGCCGAATTTGAGAATCGGCACGCAGCCGACCGAGTTGTGCACGCTCATGATCGTCGAGCAGGCACCGTCGCCGGCGGCGATTTCTTCCAAAGCCATGGCGTACGCGAGGTAGCCGGTGTCACAGCCGCCCCACTGCTCCGGCACGAGCATGCCGAAGAAGCCCAGCTCAGCCATCTCGGCGATGGCTTCCCTGGGGAAACGGTGCTCGCGATCCCACTCGGCGGCGAACGGCTTGAGCCGCTCCTCGGCAAACTGCCGGGCCATGTCGCGGATCTGGGTCTGGTCTTCGTTGGGGATCATGGTGAGTCCTTGAAATCTGAGTACGACATTGAACCCTGTGGGAGCGAGCCTGCTCGCGAAAGCGGTGTATCAGTCACGCATGTGCCGGCTGAAACGACGTCTTCGCGAGCAGGCTCGCTCCCACAGTTGATCGGCGATGCCTTCAGTAAACGCATTCCACAGCCATGGCCGTGGCTTCGCCGCCGCCAATGCAGATCGCTGCAATGCCGCGCTTGAGTTGTTTCTGCCGCAGTGCCGCGAGCAACGTCACCAGAATCCTCGCTCCCGAGGCGCCGATCGGATGGCCCAGCGCGCAGGCGCCGCCATGCACATTGAGCTTGTCGTGGGGAATCTCCAGGTGCGTCATCGCCGCCATGCCGACAACGGCAAACGCCTCGTTCACTTCAAACAGATCCACTTGATCCAGCGCCCAACCGGTCTTGTTCACCAGTTTCTTGATCGCGCCAATCGGCGCGGTGGGAAAAAGGCCAGGGGTATCAGCGAACGCAGCGTGGCCATGAATCACCGCCAGCGGTTTGAGGCCCAGTTGCTGCGCATGGGACTGGCGCATCAGCACCAGCGCCGCCGCACCGTCGGAAATCGAGCTGGAGTTGGCTGCGGTGACCGTGCCGCCCTCGCGGAACGCCGGTTTCAGCGAGGCAACCTTGTCGAGTTTGGCTTTTGGCGGCTGCTCATCGTTGCTGATCACCACCTGCTCTTTGCCGACGGTCACCGTCAGCGGAACGATTTCGTCGGTGAAGCTGCCATCCTTGATCGCCTGTTGTGCGCGGGTAGTCGAGGCAATGGCGAAAGCATCCTGCGCTTCGCGGCTGAAGCCGTTGGCCTCGGCGCAATCCTCGGCGAAGGTGCCCATCAGGCGGCCCTTGTCGTAGGCGTCTTCGAGGCCGTCGAGGAACATCGAATCAAGCACGCGGCCATGGCCCATGCGATAGCCGGCGCGGGCGCGATCGAGCAGGTACGGCGAGTTGGACATGCTTTCCATGCCGCCGGCGATCACCACGTCGGCACTGCCGGCAAACAGCATGTCGTGAGCCATGATGGTGGTCTGCATGCCCGAGCCGCACATCTTGTTCACCGTGGTGCAGCGCGTCGATTTATCCAGTCCGGCGCCCAGGGCAGCCTGACGTGCCGGCGCCTGACCGAGGCCGGCGGGCAGTACGCAACCAAACAGCACTTCATCAACCGCGTCGCTGGCGACACCGGCGCGTTCGACCGCAGCCTTGATCGCCGCCGCCCCGAGTTGCGGTGCGGTGAGGCTTTTCAGTTCACCTTGAAAACCGCCCATCGGCGTGCGGACGGCGCTGACGATAACAATCGGATCATTGGACATAGTCATGACTAATCCTCCTTACTTGGCGGCCATGCGCAAGGCGCCGTCGAGACGGATCACCTCGCCGTTGAGCATGCTGTTTTCGATGATGTGGCGCACGAGCGCGGCGTATTCGGCAGGCTTGCCCAGACGCGGCGGGAATGGCACACCCGCGGCCAGCGAATCGCGCACTTCCGGGGTCATGCCGGCCATCATCGGCGTTTCGAAAATGCCCGGTGCGATGGTCATCACGCGGATGCCGAAGCGCGCCAGTTCGCGGGCGGCCGGCAGAGTCAGGCTGGCGATCGCACCTTTCGAGGCCGAGTACGCGGCCTGGCCAATCTGGCCGTCGAACGCTGCGACCGAGGCGGTGTTGATGATCACTCCACGCTCGCCGTCAGCATTGGCTTCGCTCTCGGCGATCGCCGCCGCAGCCAGGCGCAGCATGTTGAAACTGCCTATCAGGTTGACGTTGATCACCTGCGCGAAGCTGCTGAGTGCGTGCGGGCCGTTCTTGCCGAGAATTTTCTCGCCGCGAACGATGCCGGCGCAGTTGATCAGGCCGTTGAGGCTGCCAAATGCGGCAACGGTCGCCTGCACAGCGGCTTCGGCGGCGGCTTCATTGCTGATGTCGGCAACCACGCTTTGCGCACCCAGGCGCTGCGCCTGAGCGGCGACGGCTTCGGCGTTCATGTCGACCAGCATGACTTTGGCGCCGGCACTGACCAGCAATTCAGCGCTGGCGGCACCGAGGCCTGACGCGCCGCCGGTGACGATAAAAACCTTGTTCTCGATCTGCATGACGGTGTTCCCTTGGATTCAAGCTGAAACTCTGTGCGCCGCGGCCTCTTGAGCTTTGGCGATTTCCTGGTTGCGCAAGATAAAGCGCTGCAATTTGCCACTCGGGGTTTTGGGCAATTCGCTGACAAATTCGATTTCACGCGGGTACGAATGCGCGGCCAGACGCTTGCGCACGTGTTGGCGCAGTTCTTCGGCCAACTCCGGCGCGGCGCGGTACTGCGCGCTCAGCACGACAAAGGCTTTGACCAGTTCGGTGCGTTCCGGGTCGGGTTTGCCGACGACCGCCGCCTCGACCACCGCCGGGTGTTCGATCAGCGCGCTCTCCACGTCGAACGGGCCGACGCGGTAGCCCGAAGTGGTGATCACATCATCACTGCGGCCGACGAAGCTGATGCTGCCGTCCGGGTTCCACTCCACGGTGTCGCCGCTTAGATAGTAGTTGCCGACAAAGGCCTTGGTCGGCGCGCCTTCGTAGCCACCGAACCAGCACATCGGCGACTGCGGGCGGTCGATGGCGAGAATGCCCGGCTGACCTACGCCGAGTTCGTTGTACTGCTCATCGAGCACGACGATGCGATGGCCCGGCGAAGCGAAACCAGCGGCGCCGACATGCACCGGGTGCTCAAGGCCGTGGTGGTTGCACAGCACCATGCCCAGTTCGGTCTGGCCGTAGTGGTCGTGGATGACCACGTCGAGGTTGTCGGCGAACCAGCGGATCACTTCCGGGTTCAGCGGCTCACCGGCGCTGCTGACGATGCGCAGTTTGCCCTTGATCGATCTGGCGAACTCCTCGCCACCGGCAATCAGCAAACGATAGGCAGTGGGCGAGCCGGTGAGATTGGTAATGCCGTATTTGTTGATCACCCGACAGGTGCTTTCGAGGGTGAACGGGCCATCGTAGAAGGTAATCGGGTGGCCCAGCGCCAACGGCCCGGTGACGCCGAAATAGATGCCATAGGCCCAGCCCGGATCGGCGACGTTCCAGAACGCGTCTTCGGGGCGCAGGTCCACCGCATCGCGGGTGTAGCTCTGGAACGCGACGATGGCTTTGAGCGGCACTGACAGCGCTTTCGCCGGCCCTGTGGTGCCCGAGGTGAACATCAGCAGGAACGGGTCTTCGCCGGTTAGTAACACCGGTTCGCAAACATTGGAATGGTTGGCCAGCTCAGCCCAGAAACTGAAATCACCGCGAACAATGCCCTGACCTTTGGCGCCGGCCACGGTGACGATGGTCGGGCATGCGCTGACTTCATTGAGCTTGGGCCGGTTGACCGCGTCGGTGACCACGATTTTAGCCCCCGAGCTGTTCAGGCGGTGCTCTAGCGCTTTCGGCCCGAATGCGGTGAATAGCGGCTGATACACCGCGCCGATGCGCCAGGTGGCGAGCACGGTGATGAGCAATTCGACGTTGCGTGGCAGCAGGCCAGCGACTTTATCGCCCTTCTGCACGCCCTGGGCGAGGAGGAAATTGGCGAAACGCGCGGCTTTGTCTTGCAGATCAGTGAAGGTGTAAGTCGCACTTGAGCCGTCGCGACCTTCCCAGAACAACGCAATGCGCCCGGGCAAGGCATGGCGGTCGCAACATTCAACGCAGGCGTTGAGTGCCGCCAGCGTGCCGCTGAGCGACGCATCGACGGTGTGCTGATAGTTGAACTGTTCGGTGGCAGACAAGTAATCGCGCATTGCCAGAATCCCTCGGTGTTTTTATTAGGCTGGGAACCGTAAACAACACAGGGATAGTCGCGCCGCGCGGGCCTTGGGGCAATGGTCAAAGCTATCAACGTGGTTGACTGGTTTGGCCAAGAGGTTGCGGCCGCATGCCCTGTAGGAGCTGACGAGTGCAACGAGGCTGCGATCTTTTGATCTTGATTTTTACCATCAAGTACAAGATCAAAAGATCGCAGCCTTCGGCAGCGCCTACAGGGGAACGCATTTCAAAAATGTGGGAGCGAGCCTGCTCGCGAAGGCGTCGGGTCAGACCACCTCATTGAGGATCAGCGTCCGGTAATGCCCTGGGTTCGACCCCGACCACTTGCGAAACGCTTTGTAGAACGAACTGGCATCAGCAAAGCCCAGCCGTGCAGCAATCTCGACAAAACTGATCGAAGGCTCCGCCAGCCAGGTAATCGCCAGCTCTTTGCGCACGCTGTCTTTCAGCCCCTGATAAGTCTGCCCTTCCTCGGCCAGACGCCGGCGTAATGTCGACGCGGACATACAAAGTTGCTGGGCCAGCGCCTCGGTTTCCGGCCATTGCTCGGCGGGGAGCTGCCGCAGATCCTGCTTGATCCGGCTGGCGAGGCTGTCGGGGTCGCGGTACTTGACCAGAATGTTGGCCGGCGCCTGGGCGAGAAAGCGCTTGAGTTCTTCGGCGCTGCGTTTGATCGGCAGATCGAGGCAATCGGCGGAAAAAATCATCCGCGTACGTGGGCGCTCAAACCGCAGGTTTTCGGAAAACATCACCCGATAGTCATCAGTGAAATCCGGTTCGGCGCAGCGCAGTTCAATCGCCAGAATCGGAATCCGCCGCCCGGCCAGCCAGCACGCCACGCCGTGCACGATCATCCAGTAAGTGAAATAGGTGAAGGCGCGGCGCGGTTCGGCGTCGTCTTCGAGCAGGACGATTTCCGCAAGGCTCTGCTGATGCACCAGTTGCGCCGGCAGTTTTTCCAGCATCAGCGACAGGAACGTCAGACCGGTATCCAGCGCCGCCGCCAGCGTCGGTTGCGCCATGGCGCTGCGACACAAAAACGCCAGGCTGCCGGATTTGAGCGGGCGCGGGTCCATGCCGAAGAACTCGTCATCACCGCGTAGCGCCAGCAGGCGCCAGAGTCTGGCGTATTGCGAGGCCGGCACCCTGCCCTCATCGGCCGCTAACAAAGCCGGATCAATGCCGACCTTGCTCAACGCCTCATTCGTCGCCGCACCCGGGGCACAACTTTGCAGCAGCGCTTCGCGCACCAGTTGAATGGCAATGGTGTCTTTTTCTGCCATGGAGCGAGGTGAACCTTGTTGTTTTTCGGTGGTGGGCATCTTAACCCAGCTGCTGAAGTCATCGCAGGGCCAATGTGGGAGCGAGCCTGCTCGCGAACGCGGTGTGTCAGATAAACAAATGTCACAGGCATACCGCATTCGCGAGCAGGCTCGCTCCCACAGGAATCACAGTTGTTCAGCTAAGGTTCAGCTAAATGTCAATGAATGCCATTTGGGAATGAGTGTCATTATGTTACAACTTAGCCTCCTATCTAAATCGCTGTGGCTCGCCAATGCTCGTTCCCTTTTTGATCATGTTGCGCGAAGGCATCGAGGCCGCGCTCATCGTCGGCATCATTGCCAGTTATCTGCAGCAGACCGGCCGCGGTCAATGGATGCCGGCGTTGTGGATCGGCGTTTTCCTCGCTGCTGCCCTTGCGCTGCTGGTCGGCGGTGGCCTGGAGCTGGTGAGCGCTGAATTCCCACAGAAGCAGCAGGAGTTGTTCGAAGGCGTCGTCGGTCTGGTCGCCGTGGGCATCCTCAGTTCGATGGTGTTCTGGATGCGCAAGGTCGCGCGGTCGATCAAGCACTCGCTGCAAGCCTCGCTGGATCAAGCGCTGACGCAATCCAGGCATCAGGTGATTGCATTGATCGCCATGGTTTTCTTCGCCGTCGCTCGCGAAGGCCTGGAAACCGTATTCTTCCTGCTCGCCGTGTTCCAGCAAAGCGAAGGCCCGGGCGCGCCGATTGGCGCCCTGCTCGGCCTGATCCTGGCGGTGATCGTCGGTTTCCTGATCTACAGCGGCAGCATGCGCCTCAATCTCTCGGCGTTCTTCAAGTGGACCGGATTGTTCATCCTCGTGGTCGCCGCCGGGATTCTCGCCAACTCGGTGCAGGCGCTGCATGAAGCCGGGCTGTGGAATCACCTGCAAACGGTGCTGTTCGACTTCAGCGCGACGCTGCCGATGGACGGCCCGCTGGGCTCGGTGCTGGCCGGCATGTTCGGTTATCAGGATGCGCCGACTGTCAGCACCTTGGGCGCGTACCTGATTTATCTGCTGCTGGCACTGGTGATGTTCTTCATGCCCGCGCCGCGCCAGGCGACGCCAACCACTTCCGTTTCCAGCCAATAAGGCCCTTCATGTCTACTACCCAAACCCCTCCGGCCCTGCGTTGGGCGCTGGCCGGCTCGGTGCTGCTGATGATCGCCGCCGGCGGGCTGTTCTGGTACGCCTCGAACATGGCCGCCGCCAAGCGTCAGCACAACCACGACGAAATCGTCGTCAACATCCATCCCCACAGTTGCGAGCCGAACGCACTGACGGTGCCGGCCGGCCGCGCCAGTTTCCGCATCGTCAACCGCTCTGAGCGTGCGGTCGAGTGGGAAATTCTCGACGGCGTGCTGGTGGTCGAAGAGCGGGAAAACATCGCGCCGGGCCTGAGCCAGGTGATCAACGCCAACCTGCAACCGGGCGACTATGCGATCACTTGCGGCTTGCTCAGCAACCCGCGCGGCACTTTGCACGTGACGCCGACGGCAGCCTCGGATGCCGCGGCCAAGGCCAAGCCGTCGATGGTCGCGTTCGTCGGGCCGTTGTCGGAGTTTCGTGTGTATCTGGCCGTCCAGGGCAGCGCGTTGATCAAAGCGGCGACGGCGCTGAATCAGGCGATCGCCAGTGGTGATCTGGCGCAGGCGCAAGCGTTGTACCTGCCGGCGCGTGCCGCTTATCAGCGTCTGGCGCCGGCGGCGCAGCGCCTGGCCGAGCTGGACAATCAGATCAATGCCCGCGCCGATTATTTCGAAAAGCGCGAGCAGGATCCGGCGTTCGTCGGTTTCCATCGCCTCGAATACGCGCTGTTCCAGCAGCGCAATCTCGACCATGTCGCGCCGATTGCCCAGCGCTTGCTCGCAGATGTCACCACTCTCAAGCAACAGTTGCTCGCGCAGTCGCTGCCGCCGGAGCAACTGGTGAGTATCGTCGTGCGCAACCTCAACAGCCTCGCCGATGTGCGCGCCGGCAGCGGCGAAGAAGAACGCTACAGCCAGAGCGACCTCAACGGTTTCGCCGCCAACGCGCAGACTGCGCGCAAGGTCGTCGACCTGTTGCGCCCGATGCTGAGCAAATCCGCTGCTGAGCTGTTGCCGGAGATCGACCAGGCGCTGGACGATTTCGACAGCCAGCTCAACGCCTTCAAATCCGCCGATGGCTACGTCAGTTACGACGCCGTGACCGCCGCGCAACGCCAGCAGATCGCCGCCAAAGCCAAGGCTCTGGCCACGGCACTGGATGGCATCGACCCCGCCCTCGGCCTTTCCGGCCTGTAAGCAGAAGACCACGACAGATGAACGATTCAGAACCTCTCAACCTGCAACGGCGCCGCGTGCTGATGGGCATGGGCGCCGCCGGTGTCGCCCTTGCCGGATCGGCGCTGAGTTGCCCGGCCATGGCCGCGCTGCCTGCGCAAGTTACCGAAGCGCCGAGCAGCGACAAGACCGAAGACCGCCACGATTTTCACGGTGTGCACCAGGCCGGCATCGTCACCCCGCGCCCGGTCTCCGGGATGCTGGTGGCGTTCGATGTGCTGGCCAGCGATCGCGAAGACCTCGAGCGGCTGTTCCGCACCCTCAACGAACGCATCGCGTTTTTAATGAAGGGCGGCCCGGTCGCGCAGGTCGACCCGAAACTGCCGCCGCTGGACTCCGGCATCCTCGGCCCGGTGGTCACCCCGGACAATCTGACCATCACCGTTTCCGTCGGCGACTCGCTGTTCGACGAACGCTTCGGTCTCGCGGCGGCAAAGCCCAGGCGTCTGCAACGCATGGTTGGCTTCCCCAACGATGCGTTGGACGCCGATTGCTGCCATGGCGACCTGAGCCTGCAGTTCTGCGCCAACACCGCCGACACCAACATTCACGCCCTGCGCGACATCGTCAAAAACCTGCCCGACCTGCTGCTGGTGCGCTGGAAACAGGAAGGCAGCGTGCCGCCGCAAGCCCCGGCCAAACCCGGTGTGCCGGCGCAGTCGGCGCGCAACTTTCTCGGTTTTAGCGACGGTTCGGCCAACCCCGATTCCAACGACGCCAAGGCCATGGAGCGGATTGTCTGGGTACAGCCGGACAGTGACGAACCGGCCTGGGCTGCCCACGGCAGTTATCAAGCGGTGCGCATCATCCGCAACTTCGTCGAGCGCTGGGATCGCACGCCGTTGCAGGAGCAGGAAAGCATTCTCGGCCGGGTCAAGAGCAGCGGCGCGCCCATCGGCGGCCACAAGGAAAGCGAAGTGCCGGATTACAGCAAAGACCCGGCCGGCAAGCTGACCAAACTCGACGCGCACATCCGATTGGCCAACCCGCGCACCGCCGCGACCCAGGCCAATCTGATCCTGCGCCGGCCGTTCAACTACTCCAACGGCGTCAACAAGAACGGCCAGCTCGACATGGGCCTGCTGTTCATCTGCTACCAGGCCCATCTGGAAAAAGGCTTTATCACCGTGCAGACCCGACTCAACGGTGAACCGCTCGAGGAATACCTCAAACCGGTCGGCGGCGGGTACTTCTTCACCCTGCCCGGAGTGACCGGCGAAGACGATTTCATCGGTCGCTCGTTACTGGCTGCCACCTCCCAAAACAAAACCGCATGACACCCAACCGACACTGGAGCCGCCCCATGAAAAAGACGCCACTCGCGTTATTGCTGACCCTTGGTTTGCTCAACACCCCGTTGTCGGCGTTCGCCGCGACTGCGCCGCTGGATCTGGTGAGCCCGGTGTCGGACTACAAGATTTACGTCACCGAAAAGCTCGATGAACTGGCCAGCCACACCCAGCAGTTCACCGACGCAGTGAAGAAAGGCGATCTGGCCACCGCGCAGAAGCTCTACGCGCCGACGCGGGTGTATTACGAGTCGATCGAGCCGATCGCCGAGCTGTTCAGCGATCTCGATGCGTCCATCGATTCTCGCGTCGACGATCACGAAAAAGGCGTAAAGGCCGAAGACTTCACTGGCTTTCACCGGCTCGAATATTCGTTGTTCGCGGAGAAATCCACCAAAGGCCTGGACGCATTGGCCGACGGTTTGAACAAAGACGTGCAGGATCTGCAAAGCCGTGTGGCCGGTCTGACCTTCCCGCCGGAGAAAGTCGTCGGCGGCGCTGCTGCGCTGTTGGAAGAAGTCGCGGCGACGAAGATTTCCGGCGAGGAAGACCGCTACAGCCACACCGACCTGTACGACTTCCAAGGCAATATCGACGGCGCCAAGAAAATCGTCGACCTGTTCCGCCCGCAGATCGAACAGCAGGACAAGGCGTTTGTTGCCAAGGTCGACAAGAACTTCGCCACGGTCGACAAGATCCTCGCCAAGTACAAAACGGCGGATGGCGGCTTTGAGACCTACGACAAAGTGAAGGACAACGACCGCAAAGCGCTGGTCGGGCCGGTGAATACGCTGGCGGAGGATCTTTCGATGATGCGCGGGAAGTTGGGTCTGAACTGATTTTTTAGCCTCTGGTCTGGCCCCTTCGCGAGCAGGCTCGCTCCCACAATTGGAATGCATTTCCCTGTGGGAGCGAGCCTGCTCGCGAAAGCTATTCCGGACGCGCTAGAGAATCCTGTAGAGCAACCGCTCAATCCTCACCCGACTCACCCGTTTGAGAAACTTCGCCACCCCGGCCGGGTAATCCGGCAGCGTTTCAAGCGTTTGGAAGTTATCGATCCGCGTGGTATGGCGGAAGATGTTTTCCAGCTCTTTCGCCCGTGGCTCCAGCCACTCGCCTTTCGGGTCTTCGATCAGCAGCGCGTTTTCGAGGTCGAGGCGGAACGCGCGGGGATTGAGGTTGTTGCCGGTCAGCAAGGTATAGCGCTGATCGATCCACATGCCCTTGAGGTGATAAGTGTTGTCGCCGTCGCGCCACAAGTGCAGGTTCAACTGGCCGCTGTCGATGCTGTGCTGATGGCGTTTGGCGAAGCGGCGCAGGCTGATTTCGTATAGATACGGCAGCGCGGCGATCACCTTGAACGGCTCGCTCGGCGGAATGTAGAAATCGTTGGCGGTCTTGTCGCCAACCACGATGTCGATCTTCACGCCACGGGCCAGCGCGCGGTTGATCTCACGGATCACGCCCAGGGGCAGGTTGAAGTACGGAGTGCAGATGGTCAGCTGCTTTTGCGCGCTGGCGATCAGTTCCAGAATCGCCCGGTTCAGCGGGTTGTTCTTGCCGACGCCGAGCAGTGGCGTGACCGACAGCCCTTCTCGGCTGGTGCTGCCGGCGCCGGTGTCATAAGTCGCGTATTTGAGACGGCTGCGCAGGTCGCCGATGTCGTTGCGCAGGCTGCGGGTAGTCGGCAGGTTGGGCAGGTCGAGGCGGTGCACGGCTTTCGATTCGATCAGGCCGTGCTTGACCAGATGATGCATCGAATCCGCCAGCTCGCGACTGTGCAGCACGTGGTAGCGGTCGAAGCGGTACTTGTCGAGTTTGTGCAGGTAGACGTTGTTCAGACTCGCGCCGCTGTAGACCACCTTGTCGTCGATCACGAAACCTTTGAGGTGCAGCACGCCGAACAGCTCGCGGGTCTGCACCGGCACGCCGTAGATCGGCACTTCGCTCTGGTGCGTGCGGGTCATGTCCTGATACCAGGCGGCGTTGCCCGGCTGCTTGCCCGCGCCGATCAGACCGCGCTGGGCACGCAACCAGTCGACCACCACGGCGATTTCCAGCTCGGGACGCTTGAGCTTGGCTGCGTGCAGGGCATCGAGGATTTCCTGACCGGCTTCGTCCTGCTGCAGATACAGCGCGACGATGTAGATGCGCTGCGTCGCTGCGGCGATTTGCTCGAGCAGGCAGCGTCGGAATTCGGCAGCACTGGACAGAATGCTCACCGCCTCGGCGGTCAGCGCGAAGCTGCGCAGTTTGGGCAGCAGAGAACGTTTGAAAAGCAACGGCATAAGGCTCGCAAGGTTCGATTCCGAAGAGTTTGAGAGCTTACACCATCGTCTGCGCCGGGTCTTGTCAGTGTCAGTAATGGCCCCTTCGCGAGCAGGCTCGCTCCCACCGTTAAAATGCATTCCCCTGTGGGAGCGAGCCTGCTCGCGAAAGCGTTTTCACACACGCCGAAGAAATTCGCTTGACCAAGGAGAACAGTCGTTCTACTGTTCGCCACATGAACGAATCAATCAGCAATGACACACGCGACATCATTCTGGATGTCACCGAAAAGTTGATCTACAAAAGTGGCATCGCTGCCACCAGCATGGATCTGCTGGTGAAGACCGCCGGCGTCTCCAGAAAAAGCATTTACCGTTACTTTGCCGATAAGGACGCCTTGGTGGTCGCAGCCCTGCAACGGCGGGATATTCGCTGGATGCACTGGTTCACAAGTGCCGTCGATCAGGTCGAAACCCCGGCCGATCGTCTGCTCAACCTGTTTACTGTGCTCAAGGGCTGGTTCGACTCGGAAGGCTTTCGCGGCTGCGCCTTTATCAACACTAGCGGCGAAACCGGCGATCCACAGGATCCAGTGCGGCTGGTGGCCAAAGAACACAAACAGAAGCTGCTCGACTACGTGTGCGAGCTGTGTGCCGAATATGGTGTCGAGGATCCGCAACTATTGGCCAGACAGTTGCTGATCCTGATTGAAGGCGCCATTACCGTAGCGCTTGTGATGGGTGATCACAGTGCCGCCGATAATGCGCAATGCATGGCGCGAAAGTTATTGGGCCTGTAACTCTTAATAAGCCGGACTTGTTGTTCAAACATTAAATGAATCAGGAGATTGAACATGTCGACTGCAGCCCAGGTACGTCCGCCATTGCCGCCGTTCAACCATGCGTCAGCCATCGAGAAGGTGCGTCTGGCCGAGGATGGCTGGAACAGCCGCGATCCGGAAAAGGTTTCGCTCGCCTATACCCTCGACACCAAATGGCGCAATCGCGCCGAGTTTGCCAACAACCGCGAAGAGGCCAAGGCGTTTCTGACGCGCAAATGGGCGAAGGAACTGGATTATCGCTTGATCAAAGAACTCTGGGCCTACTCCGATACGCGTATCGCGGTACGTTATGCCTATGAATGGCACGACGATTCCGGCAACTGGTTCCGCTCGTACGGCAACGAGAACTGGGAGTTCGATGACAACGGCCTGATGTTCCAGCGCTATGCCTGCATCAATGACATGCCGATCAAGGAAAGCGAGCGCAAATTCCATTGGCCGCTGGGCCGCCGACCGGATGATCATCCGGGGCTGAGCGAACTCGGTCTCTAAAGCCAACCCACCCCTGTGTAGGAGCTGCCGAAGGCTGCGATCTTTTGATCTTGATTTGATCGTTCCCACGCGCAGCAGCCGGGGCGCTCCGCGCCCGAGAAGATCGCAGCCTTCGGCAGCTCCTACACAGGAATGTATTCCAGACTGTAATTGACGACGGCATGCTCTGGCTCGCCGCAACAGTTCGATACAGGTAACATAACCGCCCTCCCCGCAGCCCACGTTCTGCGCCTTGCCGAATAAGCCGACTCCATGCCTTTCGAACTCAGCGTTGACCTCACCACCCTGGCCATTCTGGCTGCTGTTGCTTTCCTTGCCGGTTTCATCGATGCCATCGCTGGCGGTGGCGGTCTGTTGACCACGCCGGCGCTGCTGACGGCGGGCCTGCCGCCGCATCTGGTGCTGGGCACCAACAAGCTGAGCTCGACCTTCGGTTCGGCGACCGCCAGCTTCACCTTCTACAAACGCAAACTGTTTCATCCACGCCAGTGGACCCACGCGATTGTCGGCACCCTGGTCGGCGCGCTTACTGGCGCGGTGGTTGCGCATTACCTGCCGGCCGAGTGGCTGAACAAGATGCTGCCGGTGATCGTTTTCGCCTGTGGCCTGTATTTGCTGTTTGGCGGCACGCCGAAAGCGCCGCTGGACAGCGACGCGCCGATCAAAAAGAAATGGCAATCGACCCAAGGCTTCAGCCTCGGCTTCTACGATGGCGTGGCCGGCCCCGGCACGGGCGCGTTCTGGACCGTGAGCAGTCTGCTGCTGTACCCGATCGACCTGGTCAAGGCCAGCGGCGTAGCGCGCAGCATGAACTTTGTCAGCAACATCGCAGCGCTGTCGGTGTTCATCTTCTCCGGTCAGGTCGACTGGATCATTGGCCTGTGCATGGGCCTGTCGGTGATGGTCGGGGCCTTCTTCGGCGCGCGCACCGCAATCAGCGGCGGGGCCAAATTCATTCGTCCAGTGTTCATCACCGTCGTGCTCGGCTTGACCGTGCGTCTAGCCTGGCAACACTGGTTCAGCGTGGCCTAAGCGCCGCGCGACGTAGACGTCGATCAGGTAACGGGCAATCGAACGCGACGCCGGCAACGGCGGCAAGTCATGCACGTTGAACCACTGGGCGTCCTCGATCTCGTCTTCCTGACAGACAATTTCGCCACCGGCATATTCGGCATGGAAGCCGAGCATCATCGAATGCGGGAACGGCCAGCACTGGCTGCCGATGTACTGGATGTTCTTCACTTCGATCTGCACTTCTTCACGCACTTCGCGAATCAGGCAATCCTCGGCCGATTCCCCCGGCTCGGCGAAACCGGCCAGCGTGCTGTAAACCCCGGTGACGAAACGCGGCGAGCGCGCCAGAAGGATTTCGTCGCCACGGGTGATCAGCACGATCATGCTTGGTGAAATGCGCGGATAACTGCGCAGATCGCACGGCTGGCAATACATCGCTCGTTCGCGCGGGACTTGCGTCATCGGCTGGCCGCAGTTGCCGCAGAAGCGATGCTCTCGTGCCCAAGTGCCGATCTGAGCGGCATAACCGAGCACTTTGTACAGCGTGTGATCGCCTTCGAGCATGAACGCTCGCAGCCCCTTCCAGCCGCAACCGGGCACATCGCTGACGCTGTGCAACTCAAGCAGATAGACCGGTTCGCCGTCGAGATGACCTATCCCGTGCTCAGCGAGGACCGACAGGTCCTGGCGCTTGAGCCACTCGCGCGGGAACAGTGCGCCGTTGTCATCGAACAGGAAGCCTTCCGGGCTGCGCGCTACGGCCCAGCCGCCGGGTTGATCGGTGTCGAGTACTGCAGTGGTCCAGCGAGAGATCATGGTTAACTCAATCCAGAAATTCGGGTTTCTGTTTGCTCATGTGGGCGGCCATGGCCACGCGCAGATCGGTGGATTGCAACATGGCGGCGTTCCAGGTGGCAACGTATTCAAGACCATCGTCGATGCGATGGTCGCGCATGTAGCTGATCATTTCCTTGGTACCGGTCACGGCGATCGGCGACTTCGCAGCGATGTCACGGGCAATGTCGAACACGCCTTCGAGCAGCGTGTCCTTATCGCCGTAGACGCGATTGACCAGGCCCATGCTGCGTGCTTCCTCGGCGCCAAAGGTGCGACCGGTGTAAGCCAGTTCACGCAGCATGCCGTCTCCGATGATTCGCGGCAACCGTTGCAGCGTACCGACGTCAGCGGCCATGCCGATGTCAATTTCCTTGATGGAAAATTGAGCGTCCTCGGCGGCATAACGCATGTCACAAGCCGAGATCAGATCGATCGCCCCGCCCAGGCAATAGCCCTGAATCGCAGCGAGTACCGGTTTGCGGCAGTTGTCGACGGCGTTGAACGAGGCTTGCAGATTGAGAATCTTGCGCCGCAACAGGCGCGCATTACGGCCCACGTCCTTGCCCAGTTCATTGGCGACACCGGCGAGCATCATCAGGTCGATGCCCGATGAAAAATGCTTGCCGTTACCGCTTAGCACCACCACGCGGACTTCGTCGGTATCGTCAACCCAGTGAAAGATTTCGACGATTTCGCTCCAGAACGCCGCGTTCATTGCGTTGATCTTTTCCGGGCGATTGATCTGCACATGGGCGATGTTGTCGGCCAGTTCGACGCTGAAGGCGGAGTATTGAGTCATGGCAGTGATCCTTTACCGGGCTGGGAAATAAGCCTCGAACTATAACAAGGCAAGGGGGCGGCGGTTCGGCCAAATGCGGGACTGCCCGAAGTCTGCGCAAGATGCGCGGGCCTCTTCGCGAGCAGGCTCGCTCCCACAGGGAGACTGCATTTCAATGTGGGAGCGAGCCTGCTCGCGAAGGCGTCGGATCATTCACCGCACGCAATTATTTCAGCCCCAGCCTGTAAAGCGAGCCATTCTCTTCATCCGTCAGCACATACAGATAGCCATCCGGTCCTTGGCGCACGTCACGGATACGCTGATTCAACTCACCCAGTAAACGCTCCTCATGGACCACCTTGTCGCCATCGAACTGCAGGCGAATCAGTTCCTGGGTCACCAGTGCGCCGATAAACGCGTTGTGCTGCCACGGCGTGAAGCGATCCGCGTCATAGAAGGCCATGCCGCTAACCCCTGGGGATTTTTCCCAGACATGGTGCGGCGCCACGGTGCCTTCAGCAGTTTTGCCCTTCGCCTCAGGAATCGGTTGCATCGAATAGTTGATGCCATGGGTCGCCAACGGCCAGCCATAATTCTTGCCACGTTCGATGATGTTCACTTCATCGCCGCCACGTGGCCCGTGTTCGTTCTCCCACAGCGTGCCGGTCCACGGATTGAGCGCCGCGCCCTGCGGGTTGCGCAGGCCATAGGACCAGATTTCAGGCCGGACACCGGATTGGCCGACGAAAGGGTTATCGTCCGGCACCTTGCCATCCGGGAAGATGCGTACGACTTTGCCTTGCAACTTGTCGAGGTCCTGCGCAGTCGGCCGATCGTTGTTTTCACCGAGGGTGATGAACAGATACCCGTCGCGATCGAACACCAGCCGTGAACCGAAATGGTTGCTCACTGACAGTTTCGGTTCCTGACGGAAGATCACATTGAAGTCCTTCAGCGTCTTCAGGTCATCGGAAAGCCGTCCGCGCCCTACCGCCGTACCAGCCTTGCCGCCTTCCCCACCGCCCTCGGCATAGGACAGGTAAACCATGCGGTCCTGCTTGAAGTCCGGCGATAGCGCCACATCGAGCAAGCCGCCCTGCCCTTTGGCCCAGACTTGCGGCACGCCACTGATCGGCTCCGACAGTTTGCCGTCCTTGCTCACGACGCGCAGATGACCCGGGCGTTCGGTCACCAGCATGCCCTTCTGATCAGGCAGAAACGCCAGTGCCCAAGGATGTTCCAGGCCTTGGGCAATGGTGGTGACTTCAAGAATGCCCTGCTCGCTTTTCAGCTCTTTGGACGCGGCGGCGAACGCCGGGGCACTGATCAGCGCGGCGGCGCAACAGGTGGCTAGTAGGGTTTTACGCAACATGCACGATTCCTTTTGTTCGTGTGAAAGGCTGACAGAACATCAGTCCTGCCGTTCAACGGTTGCTGCCGGTGCCCCGTGAGGGCGGGTTGGGAATGAAAGTTGGCGGATTGCTCGGCACCGAACGAATCGGTTGACCATTGCCGATGCCGCGATTTTCAACGGTCGGCTGACGTGGCACGGGAACGGTGTTCGGCCCGCGAAGCGGCGGAGCGCTGGGCTGGGTGCCCTGCATGCTGTTGGGATTGGCCCGGCGGATCGGGCTGTTGTAGGGATTGTTGCTGTTCCCGGTGGGGCTTTGTGCGAGCACGACATCGGCATGAACCAGGCCACCACTTAAGGCGAGGACGGCGATGCCAATCAGAAACCGGTTCATGGGAATACCTCTCGATGTGCGTGGACTAGAGCCTTGGAGCCCACGCTACGCCGTGGGTTCGCATTTGTTAACCCTCGCGCCTTCAACAACATGTAACACGGCTTGACCATACCGTTGGAAGCCGCGCAATCACTGGAAACTTTCTCGCCGCGCCACGGGTCACCTGATCATCACTCGGAGGACAGGTCATGGCTCGGGCAATCTGGAAAGGCGCAATCAGTTTTGGACTGGTACACATCCCCGTGGCGCTGGTTTCAGCGACGTCGTCCCAAGGCGTGGACTTCGACTGGCTCGACAGCCGCAGCATGGACCCGGTGGGCTACAAACGCATCAACAAGGTCACCGGCAAGGAAGTCACCAAAGAAAACATCGTCAAAGGCGTGGCCTACGAAAAGGGCCGCTACGTGGTGCTCAGCGAGGAAGAAATCCGCTCGGCGCACCCCGTCTCGACACAGACCATCGATATTTTCTCTTTCGTCGACGCCGAGCAGATTCCGCTGCAGAACATCGATACGCCCTACTATTTGGCGCCAGACAAGCGCGGCGGCAAGGTTTACGCGTTGCTGCGCGAAACCCTGAGCAAAACCAACAAGGTCGCCCTCGCCCGCGTTGTCCTGCATACCCGTCAATACCTGGCCGCGTTGATGCCGCTGGAGTCGGCGCTGGTTCTGGTGAAACTGCGCTGGCCGCAGGAAGTGCGCAGTCTTGATGAACTGGCGCTGGGCAGTGAAGTGACCAAGCCGCAATTGGCCAAGGGTGAGCTGGACATGGCCAAACGTCTGGTTGAAGACATGACCTCGGAGTGGTCGCCTGAGGACTACAAGGACGAGTTCGAAGACAAGATCATGGCGCTGGTCGAGAAAAAAGCCCACGAAGGCAAGATCGAGGACGTCGAGACCACCACTGGCGAGGAAGAACGCAAGACTGCCGATGTTATCGACTTGACCGAGCTGCTCAAACGCAGCCTCGGTGGCAAGGCACCGGCCAAGCCCAAGGCCAAATCAACCAGTAAGGCGGCGCCGGCGAAGAAGACTCGGAAGGCGTCCGGGGAGTAAGCGTTGGGCCAGCTAGAGGTTTGTTTGAAGTGAAGCCGCCTTCGCGAGCAGGCTCGCTCCCACAGGGAAACGCATTTCAAAATGTGGGAGCGAGCCTGCTCGCGAAGAGGCCGGTACTGACACCGCAAGTCTCAGATCAGAATAAAGATCGCCAACAACGCCGCAAAAATCGCCCACTTCTCCAGGTAATACCGCGTACGGTTGCGTTTCTTCAGCTCTTTGCCGCGCAAACGGATCTTGTAGATCTTGGTAAACAAGCGGTTGATACCACCGGTTTTGTCCCCCGCATCATTCGGCGCGCCTGCCGCTGACATCACGGTGCGGCTGAACCAGCGGTTGAACGCCGCCGCCCAGCGGTACTTCAACGGCCGCTCAATGTCACAGAACAGAATGATCCGGTTCTGATCCGTGGTGTTTTCAGCGTAATGAATAAACGTCTCGTCGAACATCACCGCTTCGCCATCGCGCCAGTGATAGTTCTCACCGTCGACGTTGATGTAGCAGCCGGGATCATTCGGCGTATCCAGACCCAGGTGATAACGATAGGAACCGGCGTACGGATCGCGGTGGCGCACCAGCTTCGAGCCCGGTGGCAGCTCGGCAAACATCGCCGCCTTGATTGAGCCGATGCTCTGCACCAATTCAGTGGTGCGCGGGCACAGCTTCATCGCCGATGGATGGCTGTCGCCGTACCACTTGAGGTAGAAGCGCTTCCAGCCAGTCTTGAAGAAAGAGTTGAAGCCGACATCGTCATACTGATTCGAGCGCTTGATCTCGCCGGCACGCAGCAGATTCTGGCCTTCCTCGCGAATCTCTTGCCAGTGCGCCTGCAACGGGCTCAGATCCGGGAAATCCGCCGGATTCAGGTACGGCTTGTTGGGAATCTTCGAAAACAGATAAAGGAAGCAGTTGATCGGCGCGAGGAACGTCGAGTGGTCACTCAGTTGCCGCCCCAGCTTGTGGCGCACGCGTCCACGCAAGTGAACGTAAGCAATCGAGATGACATAAACAGCGGCAATGATGAGTTTCACGGAAAAGGGTCACACGTCAAAAGTGAACAAACTGCGCGCGTGGCGACCTGAGGCCCAGCGTCTTATGCAGCGGTCTTGATGCACAGGGCGCGTCCTTGGCCCGCGCCGTTTCCGGGCGCTCGGTGAAAGGGTGGCATTTTAGCCACAGTTCGTAACCGATAGTGAACCCTCAACTGTGAAAAACTGTCTTGCGCGTTTGCGTGTAAAGCTCCAGCACACTTGAATCCATACAAACGCCCGTTGCTCATTTCGATGGAACCACGCTTGGCACGCGCTCCTCTATCGCTTACCAATAACGGAGGAACCCCCATGATCGCCCCACAAACCGGTATGAAACCAGGTCAGCGCTATCGCATTGAGAGCGTCGAGCGCGCGCCGCAATTCTCTGGCTTTTTTCTCGATGGAAAGTATTTCCTGGGGCCTGAGTTGCAGACCGCCGTCGGCTGGCTTGAAGGGCAAATATTCTTCTACGACCAGCTCGACCCGACCGGTGAGCCGGTTTATCCGGGCAGAATTGCCGGCACGATCGAAGGGCTGACGTTGGTAATGCCGGACGGCTTACGCCTGGAGATCGAAGAAGCGCCTTATCTGGCGGAACCTGCCGCACCTGTACGCGCTTCCCTCGCCGGGCGCATTGAGCGTATCTCGCGGCAGCCGATTCGCCCTTCGCCGCTGTTGGTAGTCGGGGCCGCGATGTTAGTAGGTGTTTGCCTGCTGACGATCTCGCGCATCAGAAATCGCTGACGGCCACCGCGCAAGCAGTGGCCCAACTATCGGTCACTGCTCGCGGGTTACCGTCAGTGCGACCACGGCGATTCGCTCGGCGCGCTCGTATTCAGGCTTGAGCAGTTCCTCGCTGAACACATCCGGATCGAGTTCGCGATAAGTCCAGCCAAAACGCTCGCCCTTGAGCAGAGGCGCCACGGCCTCGCGGAACGGGTCCTGCCCGGCGACGATCGCCACGCCGGTGTACACCAGCAACGTGCCGCCGACTTCCAGACGAGGCAACGCTTCACGCACGATACGCACCGACAAGCCTTCGCCCAGCGCCCCGCCGCCGTGGCGATAGGCGCGCTGTTGCTGGTCGTTCATATACGGCGGGTTGGCGATGATCAAGTCGAACTGACCTTCGACACTGGCGAGCAGATCGCTGTGGTACACCGACACGTTGTTGGCCCCGGCCAGCTCAGCGTTGACGGCACTCATGCGCAACGCCTGCGGATTGATATCCACCGCCAGTACTTGGGCATCCGGCCTTGCTTTGGCGATGAGCACCGCCCCGGCGCCGCTGCCGCAGCCGATGTCTACTGCGCGCCTGATCGGCGAAAAGCGCTGCTGCAACTGCGCTTCTATGGCCTGAGCGAAACGGTAGGTATCCGGACCGAAGAACACCGCATCGCTCGCGGTTGTCGGGAAGGCGGAATGAGCGAACAACCGCTCATTGAGCGTCGACCAGCGCACTTGACTGCGCCACACCGCGCCATCGCGTTCGACTACGCCGGCCTGCTCCAGCGTGGCCAGTTCTTCTGCGCGAAACAGCTCTGAAGGAAACGGCATCGACCAGCCAAACACATCACGCAGATCTTTCGCCAACGGCGTGGCAAAGCGCTGCAGAAAACGTTCGTGGGTCAACGGCGTTGGGGTAATGAAGTGATAACCGCTGTCGAGCAGGCGCTTGCCCAACTCGAACAGCGCTCTGTCCGATGTTTCTTGTGCCGACATGAAGCCTCCTTGTTTCAACGCAAGCGGGCGCGCAGTTGCATGAAGCGACGCGTCGCGAAAAGTCCGGCCGGACGCCAGTGCCGCTGGGGTTGCAGCCATGGCATCAACAATGACATCTGTTCGGCGGCAGGCTTGTCGGCCAGTGCCGCTTCCAGGTTGAGCAGATCGGCGTCATCGTCAAAGGTTTCTTCGACGGCAGCTTCGCGGCGTACGTAAGGCCGAGGCCGGGAGGCCGGGCAATCCTGAGTGATCCAGTCGCGCAACAGCTGTTTCTCATAGCCATTGAACACCCCGAACATCGCCGCATCGCTGCCGTCGATCAAACGCCAGAAACGACTTTCTTCCACCGCCTCACCGCGTTTGATCCAGCTTTTGCGCTCCAGCGCCGAAAGAAACTCGCCCATCTGTCCCGGCGTGGCCAGCCACTGATTGATGGTGCGGTTTTCGATACGGCAGTAGTCGGAATGCATGTGCCGGCCAAAGACAGCTTTACGCTCAAGCATGGCGATGACTTCGTGGTCCAGATCAAACTCTGTGATGACGGCGGTTGTGCCTTTGCCGACATCATTGAGGCGATAACCGACAGCCATGCGCCGGTAGAACTCATCGCGTTCATCGCCAAGTGGCAACAGCTCGAGCATTGATTGCACTGCCTTGCGCGCATGGCCGGTGCTGGCGTTGTCGATGGTCACGTGCAGGCGGAAATAGTGCGGATCGATGCCCAGCTCCGCTAGCTCATAAGCACTGATCAACAAGTGCAGCGGCAGTTGCTCGTAGCCGAGGTTGAAGCCGATGACTTCTGGCAGAAACTGCCCGCCGAAACGTCCCAGTGCCAGCTGCACCGCGCCTTGCAGAAAATACTCGTCGGCAAGACCGCTCAGATCAGAGCATTCATGCTCGGCGAGCAGCTTGCGATAGATCACCACATGATTCTGCCGTGGCACGCCCTCGCCCAGCTCTTCAAGATAGGTATCGAGCAAATCGTCGAAACGCGGGTCCTGCCACTGCGGCAACAGCCCAGCCAGCCAAGCGCCATCGACCTCTTTGGTCGGTGCCACATGCAAGATGAAATACAACGCGTGGGATTTGTTGCGGAAATAGCGGCGCGGCGCGCCCTGCTGACGTTGTTCGAGGTAATCGGCGTACTCGGCCGCCACGCTGGCGCAGCGGGTTTCCGACCATTGCAGCAGCTCTTCGGCGCTGGCCGGCAAATCGTCAGACAGCGCAGCCGCCTTGCTCAGCTGCCGGCGCAGGAAGTCCAGTGCCGCACGATCAACCGTGGAGTCTTCCGCCAGCAATCGGTCATAAAGCCGGCGCTCGGTATCCGCCGGCGTGGATGTTTTACCCGAAGACTTCCTGGTCGGGATTTCGATCAGCGACATGACTCATTCCCCTGCGTTATTGGCATTGCCTATAAACGAAAGAGTGATTGGCGCTGAAAAAAATTCCTTTTTTGTGCGAGACGATAGGCTCAGTGGTGCACGTCGTTTTTTTAACCCAAAGCGGTATCGAGAAACATCATCACGCCGAACCCAAGCATCAGCCCGAGCGTGGCAGGCGTCTCGTGGCCGTTGCGGTGAGTTTCCGGGATCACTTCATGCGACACCACAAAGATCATCGCGCCCGCCGCCAGGCCCATCGCCACCGGAAAACCCAACGCAAAACTGTTGGTGATGCCCAATCCGACAATCGCGCCCAACGGTTCCATCAATCCTGAAGCGGCGGCAATCAACGCTGCACGCCCTGCGGAAATGCCGGTCACGCGCAATGCCAACGCGACCGCTAGTCCTTCTGGAATGTCCTGAATGGCGATCGCAGTGGTCAGCGGCAAGCCGATTTTCATGTCGCCGGTGGCGAAGCTGACGCCGATCGCCATGCCTTCCGGAAGGTTGTGCAGAGTGATCGCCAGCACGAACAGCCAGACCCGATTGAAGCGCTTGGCTTCAGGCCCGCGCCGGCCGCTTTTTTCATGTTCGTGGGGGACGAAGCGGTCGAGACCGACCATCAACGCCACGCCTAAAGCCATGCCGGCCACAACGACGGCAGCGGCGAGCATGGGGCTGCTCACCGCTTCCTTCGCCGCCGCAATCCCCGGCAGGATCAGTGAAAAGGAACTGGCAGCCAACATCATCCCTGCCGCAAACCCGAGCATGGTGTCTTGAGTTCGCGAAGTAATCGCCCGCAACGCCAGGGCCAGCAACGCACCGATTGCCGTGGCGGCAAAACCCGACAGACCGCCTAGAGTGGCGAGGCGTAGCGTGTCGCGGCCGGTACTGACCAAACCGGTGTAGCCGCTGATCAGCAACAACACGGTTACACCGACCAGGGTCAGCCAGAAAATGCGCCCTCCCCAGCCCGTGCGCGACAGGTTCACAAACCATGCTCGCACGGGAGCTGCGAACGAAGATGACGGTAGCGCCATGAAAAGTCCTCGGTTTCAGGTGGCCGGTACGAACGGCGTGGTTTCATCCAGCTGCGCCAGCGGAACATCGCTGCCACCCGGGGTCAGAATCACCTTGCGGCATTCTTCCTGCTTCTTATTGAAGATCTTGTAACCCTCGGCCGCCTGCTCCAGCGACAGCCTGTGTGTGATGATCGCCTCGGGCTGCAACTTGCCGGTTTCGATGTAGCCAAGCAGCTCCGGGAGAAAACGCTGTACGTGAGTCTGGCCCATTTTGAAGGTCAGGCCCTTGTCAAAAGCGTCGCCGAACATGAAGCCATGGATAAATCCTGCATACACCCCCGGAACGCTGACCACACCGCCACGGCGGACGGCGGCGATGCACTGGCGCAAAGCCTTGCCGCTGCTGCCTTCAAGCTTGAGTGTAGCCATGACCGTTTCGGTGGTGCTGCCCTTGGCTTCAAGGCCGACGGCATCGATCACGGCATCGACGCCGCGATGGCCGGGAGTCTGGCTGGTAATGGTGTCGGCCGGGTCATCGTCTTCATCGAAGTTGATCGGAATCACGCCGTAGGTGCGCTGGGCATAATCGAGGCGGTACTGGTGATGGTCGACCATGAAAATCAGCTCAGCACCGAGCATTCTCGCGCAGGCTGCGGTGAGCAAACCGACCGGCCCGGCGCCGTAGATCGCCAGACTCGAACCCTGTTTGACGCCAGCGTTGATCACGGCTTGCCAGGCAGTCGGCAGGATATCGGACAGGAACAGCACCTTCTCGTCCGACAGCGTGCCCGGCACCTTGAACGGGCCGGTATTGGCTTTCGGCACGCGCACCAGTTCCGCCTGGCCACCGGGAATTCCGCCATACATACGGCTGTAGCCGAACAGCGCTGCTGGCGGCGGAATCATTTTCTTGTTCAGCGCCGCGCCGGGGCCTTCGTTGGTGGTCTCGCAAGCGGCGTAAAGCTCTTGCTGGCAGAAGAAGCAATCGCCACAGGCGATCACGAACGGAATTACCACGCGGTCGCCGCGCTGCACGGCCGTGACGGCTGGCCCGGTTTCTTCGACGATGCCCATGAACTCATGACCGAATATATCGCCGTGCTCGACGGTGGGTATTTTGCCTCGGTACAGGTGCAGGTCCGACCCGCAGATGGCGGTAGCGGTGACGCGCAGGATGATGTCGTCGGCGGCTTCAAGTTTCGGGTCCGGTACGGTTTCGACGCGCACGTCATGGGCGCCGTGATAGGTCATTGCTCGCATGGCTTGGTCCTCACTCGTTTGAACGAAAATGGCTGCTGCTCCACTTTCCGAAGTGAAAATGGCCGAGTGAGTTCATTCGGGTTTTCGAGATTTTGATCAGCGGATACTGGGGACTTCTCGGACGAGCCGATGCGTACGCCAGTTTGCCTGCCATATAACTGCCGTCTGAGTTATGCGACAATGCGCGCCAATGTCCAACAAGAACCCCGTACTCGTCGCTCAGCAGCTTGCCTTCAACGGCCCCAGTTGCGGACGGCTTATGCGCGTTGGCTCAACTCAAGCACAGACTGGGGGGGAGCTGGAAAAGCTCCAGATTGGTATTCAAGTCCGGTACCAAGCACCACAGACCAGCTCTAACCCATTGATAGGTAAGGTAATTGATCTCCACAGCTAACATCACGATGCAGTTTGGCGCCAAGCCGCTGTTCGAAAACGTTTCGGTCAAATTCGGCGCAGGCAATCGCTACGGCCTGATCGGTGCCAACGGTTGCGGCAAGTCGACCTTCATGAAAATCCTCGGCGGCGATCTCGATCCGTCCGGCGGTCAGGTCATGCTTGAGCCGAACGTGCGTCTGGGTAAGCTGCGCCAGGATCAGTTCGCCTACGAAGAATTCACCGTGATTGACACCGTGATCATGGGTCACGAAGAGCTGTGGAAGGTCAAGGCCGAGCGCGATCGCATCTACTCGCTGGCTGAAATGTCCGAAGAAGACGGCATGGCCGTTGCCGAGCTGGAAACCGAGTTCGCCGAGATGGACGGCTACACCGCCGAATCCCGTGCCGGCGAATTGTTGCTGGGTCTGGGCATTCCGCTGGAACAGCATTTCGGCCCGATGAGCGAAGTCTCGCCAGGCTGGAAACTGCGCGTGTTGCTGGCGCAGGCACTGTTCTCCGATCCGGAAGTGCTGTTGCTCGACGAACCGACCAACCACCTGGACATCAACACCATTCGCTGGCTGGAAAACATCCTCACCCAGCGTAACAGCCTGATGATCATCATCTCCCACGACCGTCACTTCCTGAACAGCGTGTGCACGCACATGGCTGACCTGGATTACGGCGAGCTGCGCCTGTTCCCGGGCAACTACGACGAGTACATGACCGTGGCGACCCAGTCCCGCGAGCAACTGCTGTCGGACAACGCCAAGAAGAAAGCGCAGATCTCCGAGCTGCAATCGTTCGTCAGCCGCTTCTCGGCCAACGCCTCGAAAGCCAAGCAGGCCACCTCCCGTGCCAAGGCGATCGACAAGATCCAGCTGGCCGAGGTCAAGCCTTCCAGCCGCGTCAGCCCGTTCATTCGTTTCGAGCAGAACAAGAAGCTGCACCGTCAGGCGGTCATGGTCGAGAAAATGGCCAAGGGTTTCGATGGCAAGCCACTGTTCAAGGACTTCAGCTTCCAGGTTGAAGCCGGCGAGCGCGTTGCGATCATCGGCCCGAACGGTATCGGCAAGACCACCCTGCTGCGCACTCTGGTCAACGAACTGACCCCGGATGCCGGTAGCGTGAAATGGACCGACGCCGCCGAACTGGGCTACTACGCTCAGGACCACGCCCACGACTTCGAAGACGACGTCACCCTGTTCGACTGGATGGGTCAGTGGACCCAGGGCGAGCAGATGATTCGCGGTACTTTGGGCCGGATGCTGTTCTCCAACGACGAGATCCTCAAGTCGGTCAAGGTCATCTCCGGTGGTGAGCAAGGTCGCATGCTGTTCGGCAAGCTGATCCTGCAAAAGCCCAACGTGCTGATCATGGACGAACCGACCAACCACTTGGACATGGAATCGATCGAAGCACTGAACCTGGCGCTGGAAAACTACCCGGGCACGCTGATCTTCGTCAGCCACGACCGTGAGTTCGTATCGTCCCTGGCCACGCGTATCATCGAGCTGAGCCCGAACGGCGTGACCGACTTCAGCGGCACTTATGACGACTACCTGCGTAGCCAGGGCGTCGTTTTCTAAGAGCAGCCTATTAGTTTCAAGCGGCAAGCTGCAAGTTAAAAGCCCTGTCCGTGTGACGGGGCTTTTTGCATTCGGCGTTTGGGAATTGTGGGTGCGCCGATATTCGCGAGCAGGCTCGCTCCCACAGGGGAATGCATTTCAAATGTGGGAGCGAGCCTGCTCGCGAAGGGGCCGTCAGCAGCCCCATCAATCCCAAGGGAAAGTAGTTAGCCTGCTTTCTTTTATCCCAGCCCCGCGCGATGATGTCGGCAACTCTCCCACCGCCGCCCGCGAACGAGTGCTCATGTCTGCGCAGCCACTGCCACCGCAAAGCTCCCTGGCGATCACCCTGCAGATCGTCTCCATCGTTTTCTATACCTTCATTGCCTTTCTCTGTATCGGGTTGCCGATTGCGGTATTGCCAGGTTACGTCCATGAGCAACTGGGTTTCAGCGCGATCATTGCCGGCCTGGTGATCGGTTCGCAGTACCTCGCCACACTGCTCAGCCGGCCGATGGCCGGGCGCATGTCGGATACCCTGGGCACCAAGCGGGCGATCATTTATGGCTTGTGGGGGATTGTCCTCAGCGGCGCGCTGACGTTGCTGTCGACCTTGCTGCAAAGTTTTCCGCTGACCAGCCTGTTGATCCTGATCGCCGGGCGCCTGCTGCTTGGCATTGCCCAAGGCTTGATCGGTGTCGGCACCATCAGTTGGTGCATGGGCCAGGTCGGTGTCGAGCACACGGCAAAATCCATCGGCTGGAACGGCATCGCTTCTTACGGCGCGATTGCCATTGGCGCGCCGTTGGGCGTGGTGATGGTCGCTGTATATGGCTTTGTCAGCCTTGGCATCGCGCTGTCGGCGTTGGCGGCAAGTGCGCTGTGGTTGATCCGCAACAAACCCTCGGTGCCGGTGATTCGTGGCGAGCGCCTTTCGTTCTGGGCCGTATTCGGCAAGATTGCGCCGTACGGCACCAGCCTGACGCTGGCCTCGATCGGCTACGGCACGCTGACCACGTTCATCACCCTTTATTATCTCAACCGAGGCTGGACCGGTGCGGCGTACTGCCTGACCGTGTTTGGCGTGTGTTTCATTCTGTCGCGGCTGTTGTTCATCTCGGCGATTGCCCGGTTTGGCGGGTTTGCCTCAGCCATCGTTTGCATGTCGGTTGAAACTGTCGGGCTGGTGATGTTGTGGCTGGCGCCCTCCACTGCGTATGCGTTGATTGGCGCAGGGCTGGCGGGGTTTGGGCTGTCTCTGGTGTACCCGGCGCTGGGGGTTGAAGCGATCAAACAGGTGCCGAGTTCCAGCCGTGGTTCAGGGTTGGGGGCTTATGCGGTGTTCTTCGATCTGGCACTGGCGATTGCCGGGCCATTGATGGGCGCGGTGGCGTTGAATCTGGGCTATTCGTGGATTTTCTTCAGCGCGGCGTTGTTGTCGGTGACCGGGCTGGGCCTGACCTTGTTGCTCAAGCGTCGTGCACTTCCCTGAAAACAGACAATTCAATCTCCGTGGGAGCGAGCCTGCTCGCGAAGGCGTCGTGTCAGAGAAAGATGCGCTGGCTGACTCACCGCTTTCGCGAGCAGGCTCGCTCCCACAGGGGAATGCGGTGTTTGAGTTATTGATCCGCCGTCTGCATCCCCGCCCTGCTCGATTTACCCAGTGTCTGGGCAAAAAACCGTCCGGCCTCGGAGATCAGGTTGCGGTGTATATCCTCGCGATCCACCCCGTCGGCATCGGTACACAACGCCGGCATGGCGCGGATCTGCTCTTCGGTGCACGGCGCCATGAACACGAAGTGCCCTGCTCCGGCGAGCAGTTTGAAGTCCGGCGCGGTGGGCAGTTTGCGCGCCAGGGCGGCGGCGTTTTTATCGAAGGCCACCAGTTTGTCGCCGTCGCCGCTGTAGAGCAGCACCGGTACGTGCACATCGGCAAGGGTGTGGCGGCCGAACTTCAGGCTCAGCGGTGCCATCAGCAATAACGCGTGAACCCGTGGATCGGCCACTGGCTGCAAGTCATCGCGATCAACAATCAGTTCACCCTGGGTGTTACAGGCATCGTGATCGTCCGGGCGTTCCTGGCAATAGCGGCGCAGACGATCCAGATCCGGTTGCGCCCCGGAAAGAATCAACGCGGTCTCGCCTCCAGCCGAATAACCGATCACACCAACCTGATCAGCATTGACGAACGGCGCCAGCATGTTGTCTGCGAGCGTCGCGGTGATCGCTTGGGAAATCTGGATTGGCCGCCCGTAGAGATTGCTCAAAGTGCCAAGTCGGCTATGGTCGCGCCAGTTGTCGCCGGGATGAATCACCGCCACCACGACAAACCCCTTGCGCGCCAGCGAAGTGGCCAGATCATGCAAGGCCAGCGGCGTGCCGGTATTACCATGGGAGAGCATCAACATGGGAAAGCGGCCGATGGCAACTTTGGTGTCTTCTCCAGCCTCGACCGAATAGCCCTCAAGCAAACTCATATGCTCACGGTCACTGGACGGGTAAAAAGCGATGGCGCGCATCGGTTGCAGATCGAGCGGGTCGAGAAAGGTCATCTCGTGATAACCGACGCTCCAGACAGGGTGCCGCCCCGGCGCGGCCTGCACTGAATTCAGGCTGCCCAGCAGGCAAATCAGCAACATTGCACAAAGATGCCTCATGAATGCCCCACCCTGTCGGACCACATCGTCGGATGTGCTGAAACTGCATAACCCGGGCCAGATTATGTAACAGCCAGAAACAAAAAACTCCGTAATCAGCCCTTGCGGAATCAGAATACAGAGTTTTTTGGGGATTGCCTGAACAGACGCTGTTCTTTACGCAAGCCTTACGCGGCGGCGAACAGTTGCTCGCTGATCTTCGCTTGCGCAGCGCTCATGGCGTTGTTGCGCACTTCTTCGCCATAGGCCAGACCTTCAGCGCGGACGATTTCGATATCGGTGATGCCGAGGAAGCCCAGTACCAGCTTCAGATACTCTTCGTGAGCGATGCCGCTGGCCTGACCGGCATGGATGCCACCAGAGGTCGACACAATCACCACTTTCTTGCCGCCGCACAGGCCTTCAGGGCCGGCTTCGGTGTAGCGGAACGTCTGGCCGGCGACGGCGACGCGGTCGATCCACGCTTTGAGCTGGGTTGGAACGGTGAAGTTGTACATCGGCGCGGCAATCACCACGGCGTCGGCAGCGATGAATTCGGCCAGGGTCGAAGCGCTCAGCTCGGCTTCGTGCTGTTGCGCAGCGTCGCGCAGTTCGGCGGTGGTGCCGGCGGCAACCAGCGTGGTCGACGAGAAGTGGCTGATCGCATCGGCGGCCAGGTCGCGGTAGGTAACCACGGCGCTCGGCTCGGCGGCTTGCCAGGCGTCGACGACTTGACGGCTCAACTGACGGGAAGCCGAGTTGTCGCCGAGAATGCTCGAATCGATGTGCAACAGTTTCATGTGGGTTCTCCTGAAAGAATCGCCGGCGGCGACGGAATGGAGACAATCCTACGCAACAAACCAATAGCTGATTAGTCGCCGACAATGCGATAGTTCGTCCCATTGATAGAACGACTGGAAACGCGCATGCAGGACCTCAACGATCTCTACTATTTCGCCAAAGTGGTCGAAGCCGGCGGTTTTGCCGCCGCCGGGCGTTTGCTCGGTATTCCCAAGTCACGGCTTTCGAGAAGAATTGCCGAGCTGGAAGAGCGCCTCGGTGCACGTCTGCTGCAACGCACTACCCGCCAACTGAGCCTAACAGCCGTGGGCGAACGCTACTTGCGCCACTGTCAGGCGATGCTGCTGGAAGCGGAAATGGCTGACGAGGCGGTGGCGAGCATGTCCAGCGAGCCTCGCGGACGCTTGCGGGTGTCGTGCCCGACCGGTCTGGCCCATGAAATGCTGCCGACGGTGATCAGCGACTTTCTCGGCAAGTTTCCTCAGGTGCAGCTGGAGGTCGTCCTGCTCAACCGCCGGGTCGATCTGGTCACCGAAGGCATCGATGTCGCCTTGCGTGTGCGCGATCACGGTGATGAAGATCCTTTGCTGGTCACCCGGCGCTTGCGTCAGGCTCAGGCGGTGGTGATCGCCAGCCCGGCGTTCATGCAAGGCAAGACGATCACTCATCCGCAGGACCTGAAAAACCTGCCGGTACTCGGCGCGCTGGAAGCCGACCGCATGGTTCATGTGCGTCTGCTCGATCAGCAAGGCAAGAGCGTCGATCTGAGCATGGAAGCGCGGCTGGGCATTGATGACTTCGTGGTGCGCAAGGCCTGCGTGCTCGCCGGTCAGGGCTTTACCGTGCTGCCGATGATGTTCTGCGAAACCGAATTGCGTAACGGCACACTGGTGCAAGTGCTGCCGCAATGGTCATTGCCTGGCGGCTGGCTGCAAGCGGTCTATCCGCACCGGCGCGGGGTAATGCCGGCGGTGCGCGCATGGATCGATCACCTGGTCGAATCGTTCAATGCCTGCGGGGACAGATTTCTATGAAACAAGGAAGAATGAGCGAAGCCGAAGTTGCCGAGTTTTGTCTTGCCCTGCCCGGCGCGCGGGAAGATTACAAATGGGGCGGCGTGCGGGTGTTCTCGATTGCCGGCAACAAGATGTTTGCCTTGCAGGGATTACGTGGGGATTCGCTGGCGTTCAAGGTCGACAAGGATCTGTTTCTCGGCCATTGCGACCGCCCGGGGATTCATCCGGCGCCGTATCTGGCGCGGGCGCAGTGGATCATCATGCACCCGCCCTACCCGCTGGGTGCCGAGGAATTACAGGGTTTGTTGCAGCGATCGCATCAACTGGTGGTGGGCAAGTTGCCTAAGAAAACCCAAATCGGCCTGCTTTTGTAAGCACGCAAATCCTGTGGGAGCGAGCCTGCTCGCGAAGGCGGTTTGTCAGGCGACTCATCAGCGAGGATTGATCGTTCCCACGCTCTGCGTGGGAATGCAGCCGGGGACGCTCTGCGTCCCAAAAGATCGCAGCCTTCGGCAGCTCCTACAGGGGTAAGTGTGTTCTTTAGATCAAAGACAACAGGTTGGAACCGAGGAAAATCTGGTCAATCCAGAACACCTGATGCAGCAACACGATCGCCCAGAACAGAATCTGAAACGACACCTTGCGCGTTTTGTGCCGAAACACCTGCTGCGCAATCAACGCTCCCGGCCAGCCGCCCGCCAGTTCGACCGCATGCAGGATATTTTCCGGGGTGCGCCAGGCATCGGCGCGGGCTTTGCGTTTGTCGGCCCAGTACAGAAAGAACGCCAGCACACTGACAATCCCGTACGCCGCCAACGGCACCCGCGAGATGCCGCTGAACCACATCGACAGCGAGCCGAACAGCGGCAGCGCGCAGACGATCAGCAGCACCCCAAGCTTCAACTTCAGATGCTGAAGGCGCCCGCCTGAAGGTCGTCCCTCAGGGCGGCGCGAGCGCGAATCATTCATGCCTTGGCCGCCGACCAGTCCACCCAGCCGAACTGCCAGGTGGCCAGAATGAACAGGCCGAACGCAATCCGGTACCAGGCAAAGGCTGCGTAGCTGTGGCTGCCAATGAACTTGAGCAGGCCGCGCACAGCGATCATGGCGAAGATGAACGCCGTGACAAAACCAATGGCGAACACCGGGAAATCCGCCGGCACGAACAGGTCGCGATATTTGTAACCGGAATACACCGCCGCACCGACCATGGTTGGCATGGCGAGGAAGAACGAGAACTCGGTGGCCGTCTTGCGCGAAAGGCCGAACAGCAGGCCGCCAATGATCGTCGAGCCGGAACGCGAGGTTCCGGGAATCATCGCCAGGCATTGCGCGAAGCCGATTTTCAGCGCGTCGGTCCAGCGAATCTCGTCGACGGTTTCGGCGTGGACTTCATGCTGGCGCTGTTCGGCCCACAACATGATGATCCCGCCGATGACCAGCGCTGCCGCCACGGTGATCGGGTTGAACAGATATTCGTGGATCAGATCGGCAAAAATCACGCCGAGCACTACGGCCGGCAGGAAGGCGATCAGCAGGTTGGCGGTGAAACGCCGTGCGCTCGGCTGGGTCGGCAGGCCGATCACCACGTCGAGGATCTTGCGGCGAAATTCCCAGACCACCGCGAGGATCGCGCCGAGCTGAATGATGATGTTGAACGCCATGGCCCGCTCGCCGCCGAAGTTCAGCAAGTCGGCGACGATGATCTGGTGTCCGGTACTCGAAATGGGCAAAAACTCCGTCAGCCCTTCTACAACTCCTAGAATCAGTGCCTGCAAGGCGGTCCAAAGATCCATCAATCCCCCAAAGAGCGATGCACGCGGGCATGCCCCGATAGTATTTTTTCGTTCACTGCGTCCAGCGTAGCCGGTAAAAGCTGTAGCGATTGCGCGCGCACAGGATCCACACGAAACGGTAAAAATTCCGTGAAATATCAAAACCGGATTCAGGTTTTCGCGCGCGGGGCCGAAATCCTAACAGACAAGCCTTAATAGCGCTCCCCGCGTTAGGCGGCTCAAGTCGCGCAATCGCGAGCCCACAGCGGTGGCTGGATGCTGGCGATCGTTTATTACAAGAACAAGAACCCGGAGTGACAGCGTTATGAACAGCTTGCGCAGTGTGTCGATCAGCCGACGCTTGTGGCTCATTTTGATCGTGGCGGTGGTCATGTTGCTGACCTTGGGCGTGTTGATGCTCAAGCAGATCCATGACGACCTCTACCACGCCAAGGCGCAGAAAACCCAGCACGTGGTGCAGACCGCCAGTGGCCTGCTCACCTATTACCAAGGTCTTGAGACCGCTGGCACCCTGACCAGGGACGCGGCGCAAAAGCAGGCGCTGACCGCGATCCGTGGCCTGCGCTACGACCAGAGCGACTACTTCTGGATCAACGACCTCACGCCCGTGATGGTCATGCACCCGACCAACCCCAAACTTGAAGGCCAGAACCTCTCGGCGATCCGCGACCCGGACGGCTTTGCCGTGTTCAACGAAATGGTCGCCATCGCCAAGGCCAAAGGCGCGGGCATGGTCAATTATCGCTGGCCGAAGCCGGGAGCGACTGATCCCGTTGCCAAGACTTCTTATGTGAAGCTGTTTGAGCCGTGGGGCTGGGTGATCGGCTCCGGCGTGTACGTCGACGATGTGCAAGCCGAATTCCAAGGGCAGATGATCAAGGCGTCGGCCATCGGTCTGGCGATTGCGCTGATCATGGCGCTGCTGGTGATTCTGATCGCACGCAGCATCGTCCGTCCATTGCAGGAAACCGTGAATGCGATGGCCAACATCGCCAGTGGCGAAAGCGACCTGACCCGCAGCCTCGATACCCATGGCAAGGATGAAGTCACCGAACTGGCCCATCATTTCAATGCATTCACGGCCAAGCTGCGCCGAGTGATTGGTGATCTGCAGGTCTCGGCCAGCGCTTTGGGCCAGTCTTCCAGCGAGCTGGGTAACGATGCCTCGCAGGCGCAGCAGCGCAGCCAGCAGCAGTCGCAGCAGATGGAACTGGTGGCCACAGCGATCAACGAAGTCACCTACGGCGTGCAGGACGTGGCGAAAAACGCCGAACACGCCGCCGCAGAAATGCGCGATGCCGAAGCGCAGGCGCAACAGGGGCAGATCAATATTGACGGCAGCCTGCAACAGATCGACAAGCTCTCGGGCACGATCGATCAGGCGGTGGAAGTAATCCGCACCCTGGCGGCGGAGAGTACGCAGATTGGCAGCGTGCTGGAGGTGATTCGTTCGATTGCCGAACAGACCAACCTGCTGGCCTTGAACGCGGCGATTGAAGCGGCGCGCGCGGGAGAACAGGGTCGCGGGTTCGCCGTAGTCGCCGATGAGGTGCGCTTGCTGGCCCAGCGTACGCAGAAATCGACGGCGGAGATTCAGTCGATGATCGAGCGTTTGCAGAATCATTCGGAGGCTGCGGTGAAGGTGATCGGCGACAGCAGCAAGGCCTCGCAATTGACCATCGAACAGGCGGGACTGGCCGGGGCGAGCCTTAATGCGATTGGCCAGGCATTACGTAATCTCAACGGTCTCAATGCGTCGATTGCCAGCGCTACGCTGCAACAGGCGCAAGTGGTTGAGGACATCAACCAGAACGTCACCCAGGCGGCCGGGCTTTCCCATAGCACCGCGTTGGCGGCTGAGCAGTCCAGTGCAGCCAGCCTGCGGCTTGGGCAACTGAGCGAACAGCTCAACGGGTTGCTGCGCCAGTTCCGGGTCTGACCGGTCACCGAGGTGAGCCCACCCCTCACCCCAGCCCTCTCCCCGAGGAGAGGGAGCAGATCACTGCGCTTTTCATGATCTGCGTTCGACGCGATATTCCAGGTCGGCGTACCACGACCAAACAACGCGGTCAGTTCCCTCTCCCTCCGGGAGAGGGTTAGGGTGAGGGGCTTTTGACCTGACTAATGCAGTACAATCCGCCCCCTTCTCAACTCCCCCAAGGATCACTCATGTCCGGGCTTGAACTGTTTGCCGCTGCCCTCGGTGTCATCGCCGTGTGGCTGACGGTCAAGCAGAATCCGTGGTGCTGGCCGATCGGGCTGGTCATGGTGTTGCTCTACAGCTGGATCTTCTTTGAGGTGAAGCTGTATTCGGACATGTTGCTGCAAGTGATCTACGCCGCGCTGCAGATCTACGGCTGGTGGCAGTGGACCCGCGCCGGGACGATGCATGACGGTCGACAGGTTACCCGCCTCGATGCACGCTCGATGGTGCTCGGCCTCGGCGTTGGGGCGATCGGCAGCCTGTCGCTGGGCGCGGCGATGGCGCACTGGACCGACGCCGCACAGCCGTGGCTCGATGCCGCGCTCACCGGTTTCAGTCTGGTCGCGCAACTGTGGATGGCGCAAAAACGTCTGCAATGCTGGGCGCTGTGGTTCGTCCTCGATGTGATCTTTGTCGGCCTGTTCATCTACAAAGGCCTGTACCTGACCGCCGCCCTGTACGCGCTGTTTACCCTGCTCGCCGTGCAAGGCTGGCGGGAATGGCGTGCCGATCCGGCGTTGCGCGCATGAAAGTCGTTGTTCTCACCGGCCCGGAATCCACCGGCAAGAGTTGGCTGGCGGCAGGGTTGGAGCAGCGTTTCGGCGGCGTGCGCGTTGATGAATATGTTCGTCGGTTCATCGAAGACAACCCACGCGACACTTGCCTTGCGGATATCCCTGATATCGCCCGGGGCCAGTTGCAATGGGAAGATCAGGCGCGCGCGAAACAGCCCCCACTGCTGATTCTCGACACCCACCTGCTCAGCAACATCCTCTGGAGCCAGACTTTGTTTGGCGACTGCCCGGCCTGGCTGGAAACCGAGTTACTGGCGCGCCATTACGACCTGCACCTGCTGTTATCACCGCAGCAAGTCGACTGGACCGAAGACGGCCAGCGCTGCCAACCGGATCTTGCGGATCGCTTGGCGTTCTACGAAGCCACCCGCGTTTGGCTGATCCAGAACCAACAGCCGTTGCAAGTGATCAAAGGCAATTGGGCCGAACGCCAGACACAAGCCTTTGCGGCGGTCGAGCGTTTGCTGTCCAGATAAGCCGCCCGGCGGCTTTTAACGCAAAACTGTCCGTTTTTGAAACACTCACGACCGCGCAAAGGCCCCGCCCAAGCGTCATTCACCATTGCGTCCCGTGATCTGTTACGCCGGTGAAACACCTCGGCGCAAACCCTTGTTCCAGAGCTTTCCGGCGCCCATTGCCCCGTAAGCGATCCGCCCTGTGTCTCAGCGCTGAAACAGTGCCCGCAACAGGGAATTTCCCAAAGCATGTAAGCCGTTGAAATAAAAAGATAATTCAAAACCGGCACAGCTTTCGCTCTCTCCTTCACAACGCTGAATAACCCAGCCCACTGAAGAAGGAATTGCAGCCGTGGGGAAATTCAATAAAGGCCTGACCTGCCTCCTGCTGATCGGATCAGCCGCCAGCGCTTTGATCAGCGTCAGCGCCCAGGCTGAAGGCAACGGCGTGATCGTCCTTAACCGCGACGTTCAACCCGTCGCGATTGGGCGCAATGGCGGCAAAGACCCCTATCCGACCACGGTCAACGCCAACCCTTCGGCGCGGATCAACCAGACCCTCAGCAGTACCGAACTCACTGACGGTGATTTCGCCAGTGTCGCCAGCGGCTCATCGATTCGCGGCAACATGACCACGCCCAGTTCCAACCTGCCCGGCATGAACACCCTGACCAATCAGAACGGCCTGCCCGGCATGCGTACTGGCAGCGGCGGTGGTTCTGGCGCCTCGATCTCCAACACGGTCAACCGGGCGATGAGTACCGGGCTGGCGCCTCTGACTCGCATGGCCGGAGGCCAATGACATGAATCGCACCCTGCTGCTTCTTGCCCTGCTCGGCTGCACCAGCGCCATGGCCGATTCGGCTTCAGTCAACAAGGCAAACATTCAGGATTCCGGCGCTCAGTATCGCGGCAACTTCAATGTCAACCAGGCTGCCGGTGACCAGATGCAACAAGCCAACACCAAGGCGATTGCCATCGGCACCGAAGCCCATGCCACCACCAGCGTCAGGCAAACCATCGACACGCCCGCCAGCCGCGCCATCGACGCGAGCGCCAACATCGGCGGCAACTCTTTCAGCAATGGCAACGGCATCCTCGGTGTGAACCAGGGCGCCGGTGCCAACAACCAAATGGCCAACGTCACGCGCGTCAGCATCAGTGCCGGCCCGCAGAGCGTTGACGACAGCGCCCTTTCACAACAGAACGTGGCGTTTTTACCGAGCTCAGGAGCAACTGGTACCTCAATCGGCAGTCGCCAGGTCACGACAAGTGATCAGGCCTTCACCGGCAGCCGCGGGGTAATCCAGGTGAACCAGAGTGCCGGGGTGGGGAACCGCATGGCTAACACCCTGAGCATCCGGGTCGCAGACTGACCCAAATAAAAAGCAGTGCAATTAGAAAAGTCCCAACACTTAACCAACTAATAAGCACGACGGAGAAACAACCATGAAACCTACAATGGCTCTCAAACCACTGGTTTTCGCACTCGCAGCAGTGATGGCAATGGCAGCACAGGCTGGCGGCCGTGGTGACAACAACGGTCATGGTAACGGGCACGGCAACGGTCACGGCCAGCCACAAGGTCCGAATCTTGAACAACTGCTGCAGATCACCGCAGGCGCCGGCGCCGCTGTACTCGACGCACAAAACAGCGACGGCAACGTGGTGAAAAACCAGGGCACCCTGAACAACGCCAATGCCAGCGACTCGCTCAACGGCTCCAACGGCAACATGGGTGCCAACGTGGCGGGCGGCGACGGCAACCAGCAGGACAACGCTGCTGCACTGGCCACCGCTGACGAAAGCTTCATCTTCGGCAATGCTGTTGCCGCCTCGAGCGCGACTCAGGTGAACAACAACAACTACGTGAAAAACTCTTCCACCTTCAACAACGCCAACCTCACCAATACTGGCAACAACGGTTCCGGCAACATCGGCATCAACGTGACCGCCGGCAACTTCAACCAACAGAAAAACAACCTCGCCATCGCCGTTTCCGGTGGTCGTGTAGCGCAGGCTGCCGCCTCTGCCAACCAGTCCTCGACTGGCCTGGTCGTGGAAAACAAAGGCGTGCAGGCTTACAAAACCGACACCCTTACCGGTACTTATGCAGCCGCTGGCGTGTTCAAAGCCAAAGGCACTGCGACCATCGAAGACGACAACGACCATGGTGGTTGGGGTAACCGTGGCGGCGGCCATGGCGGCAACGATGATCAGAAAGCCAAGTTCGAAGCCGTGGGTACTTTTGGCCTCGCTGGCGTCACCACCCAACAAGTGTTGACCAAAGATGGCTGGAAAACTCCTGTCGTCAACAACGCCAACATGACCAACTCGATGAACAACTTCTCCGGCAACGGCGGAGCCAACGTCTCGGCGGGTGTGGGCAACCAACAAAGCAACTCGCTGTCCATCGCCGCAGGTTGCAAAGCCTGCATGTAATCGCGATCGAAACGAAAGCCCCGGCAACGGGGCTTTTCCTCGGTTCCACAAGGCGTATTCGATCATGCGGACTCCTGCCCTCCTCGCTCTGCTTTGTCTGTGCGGCCTGACTCAGGCGGCCCAGATGCCCATCGCTGCCCTGCCGGGTGGCGTGCTGGTCTACAAGGACGTGCAAAGCATTCGTGAGCGCAAGTTTGCCGACATCGTCGAACAGAAAACCGATTTCAGCTGCGGCGCTGCTGCACTGGCAACGGTCCTGCGCCAGGCCTATTGGCTCGACGTCGATGAGGAGCACATCATCAAAGGCATGCTGGTCAACGCTGACCAGGACCTGGTGCGAACCCAGGGTTTCTCCATGCTCGACATGAAGCGCTACGTAGAAAGCATCGGCATGCGCGCCCGTGGCTACCGGATCCCGCCCGAGAAACTCGAAGCGGTGACCATTCCGGTGGTGGTTCTGATGGACATTCGTGGTTACAAGCATTTCGTCGTCCTGCAGCGTTCGGACAAGGATTGGGTCTACATCGGTGACCCGGTTCTCGGCCACAAGCGCTACAAGCACGACGACTTTGTCAAAGGTTGGAACGGGATTGTCTTTGCCATCGTCGGCCCCGGCTACGACAAGGCCAACGCCTTGCGCAGCCCTCCCGTGCCGCTGACGGCGAAGAACTCGCTGGACAGTTTCAACCCCGTCAAAGATGCGGAATTGATGGATTTCGGGTTCATTCAGAGCGACTTCTTTTAATCGCCGAGTTAGAGAATGGGACTGGATGTCCCGGGAGCAGCAGATGAAAAGCTCATACTGGCTGGCCGCCGCCTGCCTGGCAGCGAGTGCGTCAGGTTTAGCCCATGCCGGATTCAAACCCATCGAAATCAAGGACCAGGAGCTCGCCGAGCTGCGCGGTCGTTACGTCATGCCGGGGCGGATCATCAGCTTCGGCATTGTCATGAGCAGCACCTGGCGCAACGCCAGCGGCGACTTGATCGGGGCCGCGACCTCGATGCAGATCCAGGCCGCAACCGTCAAACCGGAATTCTACGTCTCGACCATCAAGGAGTCGGGCAACGGCAGCGCCCTCACCGCAGGCACCGGCAGCGTAATCGGTGGCGCCGGCCTCAACAGCAGCCAGGGTGTGACGCAAAGCGTACGCGCCGCCGGCGATGGCAACACCGCCAACAACAACGTCGCGATCAACGTCAGCGAAGCCAGTCAGGCGCCGGCACTGATGCCGTCGCAAGGCCAGGCCCTTATCGCCGGACAAACCATTACTGGCAGCAACGGCGCCGGCAGTGTCGCGGTTTCAGCCAATGGCGGTGGCGTGCAAATGGCCATTCAGGCCAGCGGCAATCAAGGCACCGCGCTGCAACAGGTCGCCCAGGGCGGGCTGCTGCAGAACACCCGTTTGCTGGGCAGCGCCAACGTGGTCAACAACCTTACGCAACTCAACGTCGTACTTAACAATAACGGCAGAAGCGCCGGTGCACTGGATTGCAACCTGACCCAACTCGGGGCCCTACGCAATATCGGATATTGAACTACGCTGAGTCTCGATCATTGGGCTTAAAGGGACGGCTTATTCATGTATCGATCAGTATCACTGCGTGCCGCAGTGTGTTTGAGTACCCTTCTCCCGGCGGCAATGCTGCAAGCAGCACCCGACGCCGATGTAGAAGCCCTGAAACGGGAACTTCTGGAACTGAGACAACGATACGAACAACAACAACAAGCGCTGGCGGTACTTGAACAACGGGTCCGCCAAGTAGAAGAAACACCCGCGGCCCCACCGCCAAAACGGCTGGCCAAATCGCCGTCCGACATGAAAGGCAATCGCGTCGCCGCCGGAGCCGCCACAGGCACCGGTGCGGCCGCTGCATCGGGAGGCGCCGCCGGGGGCAGCGGCGCTTCCTACGGTCAATCGCTGGCCGATGATTCACAACCGGCGCAGAGCGTTTCCAACCTGTATGACGAAGCCAGCGGTTTCTTTGGCGGCGGCAAGTTCAGCGTGGAAACCGGCCTGACCTATTCGCGCTACGACACCCGCCAGTTGATCCTCAACGGGTTCCTTGCGCTGGATTCGATCTTTTTGGGCAACATCAACCTCGACCGGATCAAGGCCGACACCTGGACCCTGGACCTCACCGGCCGCTACAACTTCGATAACCGCTGGCAGTTCGACCTGAACGTGCCGGTGATCTATCGCGAGTCGACGTATCAATCCGGCGGCGGCAACGAGGGTGCGGCTGGCGTAACAACAGAAGAAACCGTCACCAAGGATCCAACCATCGGCGACGTCAACTTCGGTATCGCCTACAAGTTCCTCGACGAATCGGTCAACACCCCGGACGCCGTCGTCACCTTGCGCGTCAAGGCGCCGACCGGCAAAGACCCGTTCGGCATCAAACTGCGCCAGACCGACGCCAACTCCAACCTGTTCGTCCCCGACACCCTGCCCACCGGCAACGGCGTCTGGTCCATTACGCCGGGTATCTCGCTGGTCAAGACGTTTGACCCGGCGGTGCTGTTCGGCAGCCTTTCCTACACCCACAACCTCGAGGAGTCGTTCGACGACATCAGCTCTACGGTCAATCAGAAAAACCCGGGCAAGGTTAAGATTGGCGATAGCTTCCAGATCGGCGCCGGTATCGCCTTCGCGCTCAACGAGAAGATGAGTATGTCGTTCTCGGTCTCCGACCTGGTGCAACGCAAAAGCAAGCTGAAACAGGACGGCGGCGATTGGGAATCGGTAGTGTCCAGTGATGCCAACGCCGGTTACTTCAACGTCGGCATGACCATCGCAGCCACCGACAACCTGACGATCGTGCCGAACTTGTCGATCGGCATGACCGATGATGCGCCGGACTTTTCGTTCAGCCTGAAATTCCCGTATTACTTCTAAAAGCAAAAGATCGCAGCCTTCGGCAGTCCCTACATTGTTCCGTGTAGGCGCTGCCGAAGGCTGCGATCCTTTGATCTGTCGGCTTTTCGCTGCTGGTGCAACTCGCGACCACTTATCGGAAATATGTCCGCACCTGTCAGATCTGACAGGTGCGCCCTACCGCTGAATCCGCTTACATGACTCCAGCGCCTCGCACCTTGCAACAGGCCGTAATGGAGCATCGACATGAACCAGACGCCGGATGAAAACCGCATTCTCGCTCTGAATCCACCCTTTGTTTTGAAACAGGCCGTTTTGAAGGATGGGGGCTACGACGGTGGCATTTCGCTCGAGACCGTCGAAAATGATTTGCTGATCATCGTAGATCCGTGGGTAGGGATGGCGATGTATGACAACTGCAAAATGTATTTTGATGGCGTCGAGGTTGGGACAATTCCGGTCGATGGAAGCAACTTGAATAAGCGGCTCGAATTCAAAGTCCCCAAGGGTCAAGTCACCAATGGCGAAGCACTGATCGTTTACACCGTACAGCGCTTGGGTCAGGACCCGGTCAGCTCCGAGCCGGTACGGCGTGTGTGGGTCCAACTCACACAACCAGGTGGCACCGATAGCGACAGCGAAGAAGGCAACTCCGGCCTGATCTATACGCTTAGCCCGGATCCGTCCAATGGCGTGAATGAGGATTTGGCCCGGCGGGGAATCCGCATGAACATCGTACCCTATGAGAACATCGCCATCTTCGACACCATTCGGTGCCGTTGGGGTGATCAGGTGGTGACGTACTACCCGGTCACCAGAGAGCAGATCGACGATCCGGTCAACCATCCGATCTTCGCCACCTTCACCGAGGACGTCATCAGGGCGCAAGGCAACGGCAACAATATCGAAGTGAGCTATCAGGTCGTCGACCGGGTGGGTAATCTGCCGGATCCGAAGGCGCGGTGGGCGAAAATCACTTACGTCTCGGTGGATCTGAACAATCGCTTGCCGGCGCCGACGATCTGGGTCAACGGCCAGAACGTCACCACCATCGACCTGAAGGTACTGGGCACGAGCGACGCCGCCGCCCGGGTTTACTTCACAGGCGCCGACTACCAGGCTGGTGACAAGGTCGTCCTGACCTGGGCCGGTACGACGTCTGGAGGACAGCCCGTGATCGTCGGCCCGCTGGAAAAAACTGTCGACAGCGTGCCCGGCCATCACGACTTCCCGATCCCGAACGACAAGATCACAGCGATCGTCAACGGTTCGGCCAAGGTCGGCTTTCAGCTGCTGCGCGCCGGCGCACCTGCGCGCCCGTCCAGTGACATTGTGATTGCGGTCACCGGCGAAGTCAGTCAGTTGAAACCGCCAACGGTTGTGCAGGCGCCCGATTACAGGCTGAACCCGAATCTGCATCAAAGCGGATTTACCGTGGTGTTTGACACTTCGACGTTTGGCGCCAATCACGAAGTGCAACTGGAAATCGCCGGCAGACCCGGCGCCGGCTCAGTGCCTCCCCAGCACAAGCCGGTGGCGGGACAGTCGAAAGTGCAATTCGATATCGATTCTTCTATCACCGGGGCAAATCTGCAGCGCAGTGTGGAATTGAAATACAACTTGATCGTCAATGGCCAGCCGACGCCTGTGCAGAGCGTGACGTTGGTGATTGGCGAGTTGCTGCAATCGAGCATGCCGATGCCGAAACTTGAGGGTTTTGATGGTGAGGTGCTGGATGTTGGAATGCTCAACGATGACACGAAGGTTTTGTGTGAGGCTTGGCCATTTCAGCAGGCGGGATTACCGATCTGGTTAAGGTATGTGGAGACGTTCACGAGTGGTGGAGAGCGCGTCAAGGAGCAGTTTGTCGGGGCGGCGCATGATCAGGGAGGGGGGCTTGATTATTTGGCTGAGGTGGAGTGGTTGCGCGGGTGTAAGGCTGATTCGAAGTTGGCTGTTGTATTGAAGGTGGGATTGCATTCGGGGGCGGTTGAGGGTGAGGCGGTGGCGTGTCGGGTGAGGAATTATGGGGTCAAGGCTGGGTTGGATGATTTGACTACGTTTGAGGGGTATGACTGGAATCATTGGGTAAACAAGGGGAGTAAAAGCATCTATCACTCCAAGATTTCTTATTCTTCGGATGAATACTATTTGGAGTCTCTACCAAGTTCAACTCCGCACGATACAACTTTGTTGATCTGTAAGTCTTTTCAAGGTATTGAGGCAGGAGACTTCTTCGAGTTCAGCTTTGAATATAGAAGCTTAGGCATTACAAAATTTTCATTTGAACAAAACTATAAGTTCGAACTCCTTCCGAATGGAGTTCCATCTCAATTATGGCAGAAAAAAAGCGTGACATTTAATGTTGCAGAATATCCAACGCCGAGCACGCTAGTGCTGGTATTCACCGCAGGATCTATCCCGCAGCCAACCCACCTTAGGAAGGTTAGATTAAGAGCGATGTACAACTTAACTTCTATGTCAGCCGCAAAAAAATAACGTTACCAGGCCAAACTTTCTTCCGAAAGCATTGGCAATTACATCAACGTTTACCCTCATCTAATCTGATGCTTATGCAACAACCGATAAAACGTAGGCCGCGAAACTCCGAGGACTTTCGCGGCCACACTCAAATTATCACTGTGCCGGTTCAACACATCACACAACGCCTGCCGTTCCGCCCGGGTCTTGTAGTCTTCCAGCGTGCCCATCGGCGTGGCGATGGAATGCTGACTGATCAACCCTAAATCCCGCGCCTCGATCTGGCGGCCCTCCGCCAACACCAACCCACGCCTGACCCGGTTAGCCAGCTCGCGCACATTGCCCGGCCAGTCGTGCTTGCCCATGGCAATCAACGCATCTTCGCTGAAGCTTCTTGGCCGGCGCCCGGTTTCGTGGCTGTAGAAGTGCGAAAAGTGGTTGGCCAGCATCGACAGATCGCCATGACGTTCACGCAACGGCGCTGTGACCACTTGCAGGACGTTCAGCCGGTAATAAAGGTCTTCACGAAAGCGCTTCTTCTCGATTGCTGCTTCCAGGTCAACGTGGGTTGCGGCCAACACGCGCACATCCACCGGTATCGGCTGACTGCCCCCTACCCGTTCAATATGCTTTTCCTGCAGAAAGCGCAGGAGATTGGCCTGCAATTCCAGCGGCAGGTCGCCGATTTCGTCCAGGAACAATGTGCCGCCATTGGCCGCTTCGATGCGTCCGACCTTGCGCTGGTGTGCGCCGGTGAACGCGCCTTTTTCGTGGCCAAACAATTCGGACTGAATCAAATGCTCGGGAATCGCCCCGCAGTTGATAGCTACAAACGGTTTGTTGTGGCGCTGGGATTGGCGGTGCAAGGTGCGCGCGACGAGTTCCTTGCCGGTGCCGCTTTCGCCGCGAATCAGCACGGGCGATTCGGTCGGGGCCAGTTTGCTAAGGAGTTTGCGCAGTTCGCGGATCGGTTTGCTGTCGCCGAGCAGTTCGTGCTCCGGCTGATCGACATGAATCGTACCCTGCCCGCGCAGGCGTGCCATGCCGAAGGCGCGGCCGAGGGTGACCTGTACGCGGGAAACGTCGAAGGGCAAGGTGTGGAAATCGAAAAACCATTCACAGACGAAGTCACCGACGTTCTGCAAGCGCAGGACTTCCTGATTGAGCACGGCGATCCACTCGGTGCCGCTGCGGCTGATCAGCTCTTTGACGGCTTCGGGTCGTTCCAGGTGGTAGGGCTGCAAACGCAGCAGGCCGACATCGCAGGCCCGGGATGCGGCGTTTTCCAGATTACAACTGTCGACATCCCAACCCACAGCGCGCAATCCGGGCAACAGGCGATAACAGTCGTCGCAGGGATCGACCACCAGTAAACGTCTCGATGCAGGCGCTTCGCTCATGACTGTTCCTTGGCGCCAAATTTGATAAATGATCGTAAAAACAGTCATTTGGCAGACCCGGTTGTAACACTAGCAAGATTTTGACGGAGGCTTGTACCGATTGCTTATAGGCTGGGTATTAAAAGAGTTATAAGAAAGTTGGTTGTTAGTTAGCTATCGACTATTTGCCGTGAATCAAAGAGCGGCCCCTCACCCTAGCCCTCTCCCGAGGGAGAGGGAACTGACCGAGGTGTTTACGCGAGGTCAGCCGATCTGAAAGACCGAGCCGAACTCCAGTTTGAAAAGCCCACAACTCGGCTCCCTCTCCTCGGGGAGAGGGCTGGGGTGAGGGGTGAATTCAGCGCGGTGTTCGGACATGTGCAGGATTAACGAAACGAACTTACGTTATGTAAAGAATCTGAAATTTCTTTGTTTCACGTGTGACCCGCCCCCCGGTTGCGTGCATCAGTACAAGTAACCAGCCGCACGGTATGCCCAACCGACGGCACATCATTTGATTGGGCGCCAATAGAGAGAAGACCCCATGACTGCCCCGCTGCGTATCAACGAAGCTCTTTTGATTGCCAACCACGCGTTCAAGCCTTTTCAATGCGTGGCCTGGGCGCCACAAGACGGCAATGGCGAACTGAGCCTGACCGTCGTCGACCGCACCAACTCCCACATCGGTCGCAAACAGATCCCGAGCAGCGCCTACTCTGACCCGGCGCAACTCGAACAACTGCTGCAGCAGGCCCGCGCTGAGCTCAGCGAAGACGGCCACACACTGCAATCGTGGTCGATGCCACACTGATTACCGAACAAGGGCGGATGACGTTAAAGTCATCCGCCCTTGTTGTATGCGTAGCCGAATAAGCAACGTACTTGCAGCGCAGTTTCATCCAAAGTACTTGGCTCGCTTGCGACTGGTTCAACAAGACACTGTTCTGGCACAGTGCGACCGTCGTCTGTTAATTCGTCCAGTTGTACTTCTCGCGGTTCAGGGATTGAATGTTTCGCTCGTGCAGTCAGCCGCCCAATCACTGGGTATGGGTTCACTCGCAAGGAGACGCGTGCATGTCCACTCTGAACACTTATGCGCTGCCCACTGCATGGAACAACCCCGGTTCGCTCGACGCGACATTTGCCATTGGCGGTTTTGCGCAGGTGTACTTTTCCGGCAGTCTGTCCAGCCAGACCCAACATGTCACGCTCGATGCACAGGGTCGGATTCTGGTCGCGGCCAAGGTCGGTACATCCAAGGGGAGTCGTTTTGGCCTGGCGCGGCTGCTGGCCGATGGGTCGGCGGATTTGTCGTTCGGCTTTCAGGGCAGCGTGATCGGCAGTTTCGTCGAGGGTTTTGAAGCCAAGGCCGGCAAGGTTCAGGTGTTAGCCGACGGCAAGATTCTGCTGGCCGGCCTGCATTATGAAGATACCCAACGCACCCTGCCCGCCCTCGCCCTGTTCGATGCCAACGGCCAGCCAGACCGATTCTTCGGCGATGACGGTTTCCAGGTGGTGCGACTGCCCGGCGAGCTGTCCATGGGCACCCGCGACAACTGGTTGCCGCCGGGCGTGCCGGGCGTCGAAGCCTGTGACTTTGTGGTGCAGGAAGACGGCCGAATTCTGCTGATCGCCAACCATCATTTCAGCCTTGCCGACCACGCCGGCATATTGATCCGCCTGCAGCCCGATGGATTTCTCGACGAATCATTCAACGGACGCGGATTTGTAGTGGTCCGCCACCTGCTGCTCAATACCTGGCTGAGCACGCTGTTGTTGAAGGAGGATGGGCGCATCGTCGTCGCAGGTTCCATCGACTTTCCTCAGCAAGGCCTGCTGGCGGTGTATCGGCCCGATGGCAGCCTGGATGAGCGCTTCGCCGTCGATGGCTTCATGGCCTTCAAGGCTCACGGCAACAGCGCTCAGGTCAGCCAGATTATTGAGTCCGACGACAGGCTCTACTGCTTCGGCAGCAGCCGCGATCCGATCCGCTGTTTGACGTTTGTCCTGCACGCCAACGGTCGACCGGACCTGCACTGTCATCATGGCCAGCCACAGGTGTTGGACATCGGCCCCAGCGGATGCCAATGGAACGCCGCCCAGCAAATGAGCGACGGTCGCATCGTCGCCGTGGGCGCGACCATCGGCGGAGTCGAAGCTGACTTCATGGTGGCGCGATATCAACTCGATGGCAGCCTTGATCCAGCGTTCGGTGAGGGCCATGGCTGGTTGCGCACGCGACTGGGGCGAAGTCTCGATACAGCCAATACGCTGGCCGCACAAACTGACGGAGCCATCGTGGTGGGCGGCTATTCGCTGGATGGCAACTACCGGGCAATGGTTGCGCGTTATCTGAATCCATAGAGCATTCAACAGGATCGAGGTATCGGCGACTTGATCTTCCCTGAAACATCCGGCAACTTTCGCGCTTCTAAATAAAAGGAGCAGCCGATGTCCGGTTCAATCGCCCAGGCGTTCGCGCACAACTTCCTCGGGCAATCGCCACGCTGGTACAAGGCGACCATCGTCGGTTTTCTCATTCTCAACGCCGTGGTGCTGTTCACCATCGGCCCGGTCGCCGCAGGCTGGTTGCTGGTGATCGAATTCATCTTCACCCTGGCCATGGCCCTCAAGTGTTATCCGTTGATGCCCGGCGGCCTGCTGTTGATTGAAGCGTTGCTGTTGAAGATGACCACGCCGCAAGCGCTTTACGATGAGTTGCTGCACAACTTTCCGGTGATCCTGCTGCTGATGTTCATGGTCGCTGGCATCTACTTCATGAAAGATCTGCTGCTGTTTCTCTTCTCGCGCCTGCTGTTGGGCGTGCGCTCGAAAGCAATTCTGGCGCTGATGTTCTGCTTCTTGTCGGCATTTCTTTCGGCATTTCTTGATGCGCTGACCGTGACGGCGGTGATCATCAGTGCGGCTGTCGGCTTCTACTCGGTGTATCACCGCGTCGCGTCGGGCAATGATCCACGCAAGGACAGCGAATTCGCTGACGATCAGCATTTACCGTCGCGACACCATGACGACTTGAATCAATTCCGCGCATTCCTGCGCAGCCTGTTGATGCATGGCGCAGTGGGAACAGCGCTCGGTGGGGTTTGCACCTTGGTCGGTGAGCCGCAGAACCTGCTGATCGGTCATGAGATGGGCTGGCATTTCGGTGAGTTCTTCACCAAGGTTGCCCCGGTATCGCTGCCGGTACTGGTGGCGGGTCTGGTTACTTGCGTGCTGCTGGAGAAGCTGCGCTGGTTCGGATACGGCACGCTGCTGCCGGACAACGTCCGCGCTGTGTTGGCCAACTACGCTGCCGAGGACAACGCCAAACGCACGCCTCGTCAGACGGCGGCGCTGCTGGTGCAAGGTGCGGCGGCACTGATTCTGATTGGTTGCCTGGCGTTTCACCTGGCTGAAGTCGGCCTGATCGGATTGATGGTGATCGTATTGATCACCGCGTTTACCGGGATCACCGACGAGCATCGCCTGGGCAGCGCGTTCAAGGACGCCATGCCGTTTACCGCGCTGCTGGTGGTGTTTTTTGCCGTGGTGGCGGTCATTCACGATCAGCATCTGTTCGTCCCACTGATCGAGTGGGTCTTGGCGCTGCCGATGGATCAACAGCCGGGCATGTTGTTCATCGCCAACGGCTTGCTCTCGGCAATCAGCGACAACGTATTCGTTGCGACCATTTACATTACCGAAGTGAAACAGGCTTTTCTCGCCGGGCACATGACTCGCGAGCACTTCGAGACATTGGCGATTGCGATCAATACCGGCACCAACCTGCCGAGCGTGGCGACCCCTAATGGTCAGGCAGCGTTTCTGTTCCTGCTGACCTCGGCGATTGCACCGCTGGTGCGGTTGTCGTACGGGCGCATGGTGTGGATGGCGGTGCCGTATACCGTGGTGATGGGACTGCTGGGCTGGTATGCGGTGAGCTATTGGCTCTAAGCAACACTGAATAAACCTGTGGGTTACCGGGGTTTGCACGCGCCGCGAAAACCTGTGGGAGCGAGCCTGCTCGCGAAGAGGTCGTGTCAGGCAACGAATCTGTTGAATGACACACCGCCTTCGCGAGCAGGCTCGCTCCCACATTGGTTTTGGTGTTGGGTCAGTGCGGGAGGATGTATTTCTCGATCGCCAGGACCACGCCGTCTTCAGTGTTTGGCGCTGTAACGACATCAGCCTGGTGCTTCACCGCCTCTTCCGCCTGGCCCATGGCAATCGAAAAGCCAGCGCATTTGAACATCGCCGGGTCGTTGCCGCCGTCGCCGATGACAGCGGTTTGCTCCAGCGGCACGCCGAGGTATTCGGCGATGGTCGTCAATGCCGTGCCTTTGTTGGCCTCAAGCGCCGTAACGTCGAGATACACCGGCTGCGAGCGCGACACTTGCGCCATGCCGTTGACCTTGGGCAGGAGCTGCGCCTCCAGCTCAATCAGCAACTCAGTGTTGTTGCTGGTAGCGACGATCTTGTCGATGCGCTCCAGATACGGTTCAAAACTCTCGACCACCACCGGCGGATAGCCGAGGCCGCTCTGTTCACGCGGCACCATCGGCCCGTGCGGGTCCTTGAGCAGCCAGTCGCCGCCGCTGAACACCCAGATTTCCACCTCCGGTTGATCGGCAAACAGTGCCAGTGCGATCAGCGCTGTGGTCGCCGGCAAATAATGCGCGGCCAACAGCGTGCCGTCCGGTTTGACGATGGTGCCGCCATTGAACGCCGCTGTCGGCAGATCAACGCCTAGCGCCTCGATCTGCTGCAACATGGCTTTCGGCGGGCGGCCGCTGGCGAGGCTGAACAGCACGCGGGCATCGCGCAGCGAGCGCACGGCTTCGATGGTACGTTGGTTCAGCGTGTGATCCGGCAGCAACAGCGTGCCGTCCATGTCGCTGAGCAGAAAACGTATGGGTTGTTTCGGCAAATCACTCATCCCAGGCCATGCCAGACGCGACCATCGCGAGTCAGGAGATCTTCGGCTGCTTGCGGGCCATCTTCGCCAGCCGCGTAGGTCTCGACGCTCGCATCCTGCTGCCAGGCATCAAGGAAAGGCTGCACGGCTCGCCAACCGTTCTCGATGTTGTCGGCACGCTGGAACAGCGTCTGATCACCGGTCAGGCAGTCGTAGATCAAGGTTTCGTAGCCGGTGGAAGGCTGCATCTCGAAAAAGTCCTTGTAGGCAAAGCCCAACTCAATGTTGGCCATGTTCAGCGCCGGCCCGGGCCGCTTGGCCAGCAAGTCGAACCACATGCCTTCGTTTGGCTGGATCTGGATACGCAGGTAAGTTGGCTGCAACTCGTCGACTTCGGTGTCGCGGAACTGCGCATAAGGCGCTGGTTTGAAGCAGATGACGATTTCGGTGTCGCGCACGCTCATGCGCTTGCCGGTGCGCAGATAGAACGGCACGCCGACCCAGCGCCAGTTGTCGATCATCACCTTGAGCGCCACGTAGGTTTCCGTGGTGCTGTCGGGCGACACGTTGGCTTCTTCGCGATAACCCTTCAATGGCTGGCCATCGCGCTCGCCGGCGCTGTACTGGCCGCGCACCGAGTTGGCCCGGGCCTCCTCTGTCGACCAGGGACGAATCGCCCCGACCACTTTGGCCTTCTCGCCACGCACCGCGTCAGCGCCGAAAGCAGCCGGCGGTTCCATGGCCACCATGGCCAACAGCTGGAACAGGTGATTGGGCACCATGTCGCGCAGTGCGCCGGTGTGTTCGTAAAAGCTGCCACGGGTTTCCACACCGACAGTTTCCGCCGCAGTGATCTGCACGTGGTCGATGTAATGATTGTTCCAGAACGCTTCGAACAGGCTGTTGGAGAACCGGCTGACCAGGATGTTCTGCACGGTTTCCTTGCCCAGGTAATGGTCGATGCGGTAGATCTGCTTCTCGCTCATGACCTTGAGCAGGCACGCGTTCAAGGCTTCGGCGGTGTGCAGATCGGAGCCGAACGGCTTCTCGATCACCACTCTTCTGAACGCTTCGGGGGTTTCTTCCAGCAAACCGGCGCTGCCGAGGCGGCGCACCACTTCACTGAAAAAACGTGGCGCGGTGGCCAGGTAGAACACCGCATTGCCGGTGCCGCTGTCGGCGATTTTCGCCGCCAGGGCTGAATAGGTGCTGTCGTCCAGGAAATCGCCCTGGACGTAGCTGATACCTTTGGCGAGCTTGGCCCACAAGACCGGATCAAGCATCTGATCGCCCTTGCCGACCTTCGCCGCCACTTCGGTACGGATGAAGTCTTCGAGCTTCTGCGCAAAGGCTTCATCGGTAATGGCGTTGTGATCAACGCCGACGATCCGCAGATTTTCGTCGAGCAGGCCGTCGCGACTGAGGTTGTACAGCGCCGGCATGAGCAGGCGCTTGACCAGGTCGCCGTGGGCACCGAACAGGAATAGCGTGGTCGGTGGTGCGGGTTCTGCCTTGGATTTTCTGCGGATCGTATGGGTCATTTTTTCGCGGTCTCCACGTGGCCGCCGAAGCCGAAGCGTTGTGCCGACAGGATCTTGTCACCGAAGGTGCCCTGCCCGCGCGAGCGGTAACGGGAGAACAGCGAGTTGGAAAGCACCGGTACTGGCACTGCTTGCTCCATGGCCGCTTCGATGGTCCATTGGCCTTCGCCGCTGTCAGCCACGGAACCGGAGAAACCGTCGAGCTTCGGATCGCTGGCCAGTGCGTCGGCAGTCAGGTCCAGCAGCCAGGACGAAACCACGCTGCCACGACGCCAGACTTCAGCGATATCGGCCACGTTCAGATCAAATCGCTGATCTTCCGGCAGGCGTTCGCTGGATTTGGTCTTGAGGATGTCGAAGCCCTCGGCGAACGCGGCCATCATGCCGTACTCGATGCCGTTGTGAATCATCTTCACGAAGTGCCCGGCGCCGGCGGGACCGGCGTGGATGTAACCGTGCTCGGCACGGTGGTCATCGGACTTGCGATCCTTGGTGCGCGGAATGTCGCCCATGCCCGGCGCCAGTGCGGCGAACAGCGGATCGAGACGCTGCACGGTTTCGGCATCGCCACCGATCATCATGCAATAACCGCGTTCCAGGCCCCAGACGCCGCCGGAGGTGCCGACGTCGATGTAGTGCAGGCCCTTGTCGTTCAGCGTTTTGGCCCGGCGAATGTCGTCCTTATAGTTGGTGTTGCCGCCGTCGATGATGGTATCGCCGGGTTCGAGCAGTTCGCTCAGGGTGTTGATGGTGTCTTCGGTCGGCGCGCCAGCCGGCAGCATGACCCAGACAGCACGCGGCTTGTCGAGGCCGGCAACCAGTGCTGGCAAGTCGGCGACGCCGGTGGAGCCCTCGGCGACCAGGTTATCGATGAAAGCGGTATTGCGGTCGTAAACAACGGTGGTGTGCCCGTTGAGCATCAGACGTCGCGCAATATTGCCGCCCATGCGGCCCAGTCCAATAATCCCGAGTTGCATGTGCTGATGCTCCTTACTACAAATAAATGTGTGTCATTGGTTATAGCCCAACGCGACTGATGGAGGTTAGTCCAGAGCGTTGCGATGAAGTTTCCGGGCATTGTGCCCGATCCAGAGTGATAACGCCCCGAATCCTGCCGAAGACACACCGACCATGAAAAATAAAAAAGTTCCCTTCCAGGGCAAAAGAAATCAAAATTGGCGCCGATAGTAAGTCAAGCGCCTCAAAACGAGGAGTGACTTACAGTTGATGCACGCCATTTGCGAGGTGAGCAATGGGCACAGTACATACAGCAATGCCGCCACAAACCCTCTACGTTACGATCCGTCGCGATGAATTGCGCCAGTTGAAAGACGAGCGCGACCAGTTGAAGCACGAATTGGCGCAATTGCGCGCATTGACCCAGGGCTCGCAGCCGCAACCGCGTCCGGTTGTGCAGCGCGCACCCCACGCCTGATCCCCGCCTGCTTCGGGAACGGCCCTCGTCGTTCCCGACACGTTGCACCTCTGACCGCTTGATACACACCAACAGCGGCGCTTAACAAATCTTTCACAAGCCCTTGGGGATACTTCGCCCCATTCTGGCCGTGCCTGCGTGTACGGCCTCTGTTCGTCGGTGTCATGGAAGCGTTTCCGGCGTGGGTCTGATGATTGAGCTGGAGCGCTGAATGGCATTGTTCAAACGCAGCAAAACGACTGCGACCGGTTTCGACTGGGCCGGATTCATCTGGTTGTTCGTCTTCTTCTGGTACTTCTCGGGCATCACTCAACTGCTGATCCAGCTGACCGGCACGTCTGGTTTCACGGGATTTCGTCAGGCATTCGTGATGAGCGCGCTGTGGCTGGCGCCGATGCTGCTGTTCCCCAAACAGACGCGTCTGCTTGCGGCAATCATCGGTGTGGTGCTGTGGGCTTGCTCGATGGCCAGCCTGGGTTACTTCTTCATTTATCAGCAGGAATTCTCGCAGAGCGTCATCTTCATCATGTTCGAGTCGAACGTGTCGGAAGCGGGCGAGTACATGACGCAGTATTTCGCCTGGTGGATGATCCCGGCGTTCCTCGCCCATACCGCGTTCGCCTACTTTCTGTGGACGCGCCTGCGCCCGGTGTATATGCCCCGTGGTCGCGCACTGGTTGCAGCCACCGCAATCGTGATCGCCGTCGCCGGCTACCCGCTGATCAAACAAACCATGCGCATGGGCAATTTCGCCGAAGGCTTCGAGAAATTCGAAACCCGCATCGAGCCCGCCGTGCCGTGGCAGATGGCCGTGGCCTATCACCGCTATCTGGAAACGCTGGGGGACATGCAAGGCATGCTCGACAGCGCGAGCAAGATCCCGCCGCTGAAAAACCTCAAGGACGCCTCGGCCGGGCAACCGGCGACTTTGGTACTGGTGATCGGCGAATCGACCAACCGTCAGCGCATGAGCCTCTACGGTTATCCGCGCAGCACCACGCCGGAACTGGACAAACTCAAGGATCAACTGGCGATCTTCGACAACGTCATCACCCCGCGCCCGTACACCATAGAAGCGCTGCAGCAAGTGTTGACCTTCGCCGACGAGCAGAACCCCGACCTGTACCTGTCGACGCCATCGCTGGTCAGCGTGATGAAACAGGCCGGTTACAAGACGTTCTGGATCACCAACCAGCAGACCATGACCAAGCGCAACACCATGCTCACGACCTTCTCCGAACAGGCCGACGAGCAGGTGTACCTGAACAACAACCGCAACCAGAACTCGGCGCAGTACGATGGCGACGTCATCGAGCCGTTCAACAAGGCGCTGGCCGATGCGGCGCCGCGCAAGCTGATCGTCGTGCACCTGCTCGGCACGCACATGAGCTACCAGTACCGATATCCGCCGACGTTCGACAAGTTCAAGGATCGCCAGGGCGTTCCGGCTGGCGTGCGTGACGATCAGGTGCCGACCTACAACAGCTACGACAACGCGGTGCTGTACAACGACTTCGTGGTCTCAAGCCTGATCAAGGACTACGCCAAGACCGACCCGAATGGCTTCCTGCTGTACCTGTCCGACCACGGTGAAGATGTCTTCGACTCCGCCGGTCACGGCACGCTGGGGCGCAACGAAAACAAACCGACCGCGCCGATGTACACCATCCCGTTCATGGCCTGGGCTTCGCCGAAGTGGAAGCAAAACCACGACTGGAACTTCGCCGGCGACCTCAGCCGCCCGTACAGCAGCTCGCAACTCATTCACACCTGGGCGGATCTGGCCGGGTTGAGTTCCGATGAACTGGATCGCAGCAAAAGCCTGGTCAGCGACAGCTTTGTACCGCGCAAGCTGTTGATTGGCGACCCGTACCAGGCGCCGAGGCGCGCGTTGATTGACTTCAGCTTGATGAAGCCCAAACACCCTGCTCCGGCGGAAGTCGCGCAGAAGTAAAACGACAAAGGGCCGAGAAGGCCCTTTTTTGTGCCTATCGACCGCGTTGTTTCTGTAATACGCCGCAATATTTGCGCTGAACCAGCGTTAACCCATTGTTAATGGCCGCGACGCAGACTTCTTTCGCGGTCTGCTTCACGGACGAACCGACTCCCACTTGTTCAGTAGGAGGCACCATGAAAACCACTACCTTCATTCTCACCACCCTGCTCGCCCTCGGCTCCACCAGCGCCTTCGCTGAAGGCGGTGCCGAACGTATGCGTTATTACTACGACAATTTCCCGGTCCAGCACGCGCAAAGCGAGCAAAAGGCCGACGCCAGCGCGAAAGAAATCCGTGTCCCTGCTGACCAGACGGCGCAGGTGACCGAGTCCTATCGCGACTGAGTTCTACCGAGCAACCGATGGACCTTCCGTGGCTCCGCTCTGGCCCGGAAGATGACAGTTCAGGCGCCCTGATCGGGGCGCCTTTTTTTATGTTGGTGATTTGCGGTGAGGAGCCTTCAGGCCTGTAAATCCTTTATCCAGAACAGCATCCGCCCGTGATCTGGATTGAACATCCCCGGTGCAAAGCCGAATTTGCGATATGAACCCTGCGCCACCGCATTGCCTTCCAGCACTTCCAGGGTGATCTTGCAGCAGCCGCGCTGACGGGCGATCTCTTCTACCCTCTGCAGCATTTTCTGACTGAGCCCCAGGCCGCGAAATTTGCCGACCACGGCGACGTCGTGAACGTTGACCAGCGGTTTACAGGCGAAAGTCGAGAAGCCTTCAAAGCAGTTGACCAGCCCGGCCGGTTCGCCGCCGACGAAGGCCAGCACGCTGAAGGCATGCGGGCGGCGGGCGAGCTCTTCGGGCAGGCGTTGCAGCAGTTCGGGCGCGATCGGATGACCGCCGCCCATGGGATCTTCGGCGTAGTGGTTGAGCACGATGCCGATGGCTTCGGCGTGCACCGGGTTGCTGTAGCTGGCCTGAAGTACGAGTATTTGTGCGGAATCCATTTCCATCCCCGATAAGCAAAAAGCCCCGGCGCGCAAGGTGCTAGCTGAAAGGCCTGGGGGGGGACCTTAGCTTGGGTGCGCTGGAGAGGGCAACTTGAAAAGCTGAAGATCAAAAGATCGCAGCCTCGTTGCACTCGTCAGCTCCTACGGTCCGATATGTGTAGGAGTTGACGAGTGCAACGAGGCTGCGATCTTTCGTGGTCAGTGGCCCCAGATCAGCTCTTCGGTCCAGCCCAGTTCGGCGAAATCTTCGGCACGCAATGCGATTTCGCCGACACAGAAAAATTCATCCAGTTGCGGTGGCTTGACCGCCGTGCCGCTGAGCATGGCGTGCACCTGGCCACGATGATGGAGCTGGTGCTCGAACAGGTGCGAGAGCATGCGCAGGCGGCTGTCATGTTGCGGCGTGTCACGGGCGATGGTGACGATTTTCGACAGGTCGGCATCGCGCAGTTGCTCGCAATAGGCGATCAGGCGGCGATCAACGCGGGCCTGTTCTGCACGCAGCGCCGCAGCCTCGGTAAACGGCTCGTCTGCATTGAAGAACACGTAGCAATCAGGGTGTGGCTCGTCACCGCGCAATTCCCGCTCCAGCGCGTCGACGTAGAACCAGTCGCAAGTGAGGATGTGGTTGAGCGTGAGGCGGATGCTGGGGAAGAAGCTAACCCGTGGTGCCGCCAGTTCAGTGGTGTCGAGCTGGCTCCAGGCCTTTGCCAGGCGGTGATTGGCCCAGGCATTCTGATAGGCCATGGTCAGCAAATGATGGGACAGCGGTTGACTCATGTCGGCGCCCTCTTCTTTCAGGCTTCAGCGAAGCGCTGCAATTGCATCTCGTGCAAACGGCTGAGGGTGCGGCGGAACGGGAATTCCAGGTAGCCCTCGGTGTACAGCGCGTCCATCGGTACGCTTGCCTCGACGTACAGCGGCACCTTGCGGTCGTAGCATTCGTCGACCAGCGAGATAAAGCGGCGAACGCCATCGTCATGCACCGATAACTGCGGCAATTCCCGGTCACCGGCGACCACGCGCTCAGCGCCATCTTCGGTGCCCCGCGCAATGCGCCCTTCGCGTTTTTGTGCGCTGAGGTTCGGCACTTCGCTCAACAGAATAGCCCGGTAGCGATCACACAGGGCAATGAAGTCCATGGCGGCGAAAGGTTGTTCGCACAGACCGCTGTAGCGGCACCACAGCACCGATTCGCTGGCTTGCACGACGTTGAGCGTGCGATGGCCCACGGCGACTGGCTCATCGCTGACAGTCTCATCTGCAGCCAGCGACTTGAACACGGCACCCAGTGCGCTCGGTGAATCGGCTTCATTGACAAAATAGCGCTGCTCAATCGCTCCGGGATGCAAGCGATGATCCTCGGCGCCATTCACCGCCACCACTGTCATGTGTGCCTTGATCGCCGCAATCGCCGGCGTGAAACGGTCGCGATTGAAGCCGTCCGCGTACAGGTCATCAGGCGGCAGGTTGGACGTGCAGACCAGCACTACGCCTTCCTCGAACATCACCTGAAACAGCCGGCCGAGAATGATCGCGTCGCCGATGTCATTGACGAACAGTTCATCGAAGCACAGCACGCGCACTTCAGCGGCCAGCTCTTTGGCCAAAGCGCGCAACGGATCGGCGATGCCACTGAGTTGAAACGAACGCTGATGCACCCAGCCCATGAAGTGATGAAAGTGCTGACGCCGCGCTGGCACGCGCAGGCTCTGGTAGAACTGATCCATCAACCAGGTCTTGCCACGCCCGACCGGCCCCCACAGGTACACGCCGTCGACCGAGCGGGTACCGGCGTGCAAGGCTTCATGGCATTTTTGCAAGGCCCAGACCGCGTGTTCCTGGGCTTCATCCTGGATGAAACCCTTGTGGTCGACCGCGTATTGCCAGGCACTGAGGGGGGAGTCGAAAGTCATGCGCGGGAGTATGCCACGGGCGATTGGCCATTGCTGATTAACGGGCGTGGACGATCATTGTGGGAGCGAGCCTGCTCGCGAAGGCGGCTCGTCAGTCACCGAGATGCAGACTGAGCCACCGCTTTCGCGAGCAGGCTCGCTCCCACATAGGCAGTAAAACCTGACCTTTCAGGCAGTTATTGCTCGTTGCCCTCGCCGCCCTCTTCCGGCATTCTGCGCACCCATTTTCTGACCCGGCCCCGCCTTGCGGCGCGCACATCACCATGACCGCCTCTGACAAAACCCCGCGCAACAACGACCTGATCTACGGCCTCAACGACCGTCCGCACCTGACCGCCACGGTGTTCGCCGCGTTGCAGCACGTGCTGGCCAGTTTCGTCGGCATCATCACCCCGACCCTGATCATGGGTGGCGCCCTCGGTCTGCACAGTGAAATCCCCTACCTGATCAGCATGGCGCTGTTCGTCTCCGGCCTTGGCACCTTTGTCCAGGCCAAGCGCTTCGGCCCGGTGGGTTCCGGTCTGCTGTGTCTGCAAGGCACCAGTTTTTCCTTTATCAGCGTGATTCTCAGCGCCGGATTCATGGTCAAGGCGCGCGGCGGTGGCACTGACGAAATCCTCTCGACCATCTTCGGCGTGTGCTTCTTCGCTGCCTTCATTGAAGTGGTGCTCAGCCAGTTCATCGGCAAGCTGCGCATGCTGATCACCCCGGTAGTCACCGGCACGATCATCACGCTGATGGGCCTGTCGCTGATCAAAGTGGCGATGACCGACATCGCTGGCGGCTTCGGTGCAACAGATCTTGGCGCGGCCAGCCATGTGTTTCTGGCGGCGCTGGTGATCGGCACCATCGTTGTGCTGAACCGAGTCGACGTGCCGTTTCTGCGGCTGGGCGCGATCGTCATCGGCCTGACGCTCGGCTACGTGGTGGCATGGCTGATGGGCACGGTGGATTTCGCTTCGATGCCCGAAGTGCCGCTGGTCAGCGTGCCGGTGCCGTTCAAGTACGGTTTCAACTTCGATTGGGTGGCGTTCGTGCCGGTGGCGGTGATTTTCCTCGTGTCGCCGCTGGAAGCGGCTGGTGACCTGACCGCCAACTCGATGATCTCGCGGCAACCGGTGAAAGGCCCGTTGTACATCCGCCGGATCAAATCCGGCCTGCTCGCCGATGGTCTCAACTCGGCCATGGCGGCAGTGTTCAACAGCATGCCGATGGTGACCTTTGCGCAGAACAACGGCGTGATCCAGTTGACCGGCGTGGCCAGCCGCTACGTGGCGTTTTTCATCGCCGGGCTGCTGGTGTTGCTCGGTTTGTTCCCGATGATCGGCGCGGTGTTGCAACTGATGCCGAAACCGGTGCTGGGCGGCGCTGAGCTGGTGATGTTCGGCACCGTCGCCGTGGCCGGGATCAAGATCCTCGCCGAGGCCGGCCTGCATCGACGCAACATGCTGATCGTGGCGATCTCGCTGGGCATGGGCCTGGGCATCGCGGCGGTGCCGGAAGTCCTGCGCGAACTGCCGCAAGCGCTGCGCAACATCTTCGAATCGCCAATCACTGTCGGTGCGTTGTGCGCTATCGTGCTGAACATCTTCCTGCCGGAAGAATTCATCGAGCTGGAAGAAGATGATTTCGACCCGGAAGCTTCGATTCTGCAGGTCATGGAAAACCCCGACGTCGCCGCCAAAGGTGAACCCGGCCAAGCGGCGGCTGTCGCACAGTTGAACCGCTGACGTCACGCCTCGAAAAAAAGGGCTGCATCGGCGACGGTTAAGCCCTTTTTTTGTCGAGAGATTTTTATGCGCCGCGTCCACGCCGTCATCCTGTCGCTTGTGCTGTTGTCGCTCAGCGCCTGCGCGCTGTTTCCCAACCGCGATCCGGTGAACATCAACGTGGTCGGCCTCGAACCGTTACCCAGCCAGGAACTGGAAGTACGCTTCGCGATCAAGCTGCGCGTACAGAACCCCAATGAAACGGCGATCGATTACAACGGCATCGCGCTGGATCTGGAGGTCAATGGTCATTCGCTGGCTTCGGGTGTGAGCGATCAGAGCGGCTCGATCCCGCGTTTCTCTGAAGCCATTGTCACGGTGCCGGTCAGCGTCTCGGCGTTCTCGGTGCTGCGCCAGACGTTGGGCCTGAGCCAGACGCAAAGCCTCGATAATCTGCCCTACGTGCTGCGCGGCAAACTGGCGGGCGGGTTGTTTGGCACGATGCGCTTTACCGACAGCGGCAAGTTGAGCCTGCCCAAGGCGAGTGCGGCGACCTGGTAAAAGTTTTCTGATCGCGCACCGATCCCTGTGGGAGCTGGCTTGCCAGCGATAGCGGTGCATCTGCCAAAAAGATGTCGACTGACATGGCCCCATCGCTGGCAAGCCAGCTCCCACAGGTTCAAAACAAGTATCAAGGTCAGGAGTTGAACCGCACCCCCGGCTTCGCACGCTCATCAACGGTCAACTCGAAGACATCCGGCCGCGCGTAGTGGCCGACCACATCGTAGTCATACCGCGCACGGATCAGTTCATCGGTGTCGATCTGCGCCGTGAGCAAGCCCGCTTCGCCACGCAACGGTCCAGCCAGCACATCGCCCATCGGACCGACGATCACGCTGCCACCGGCAATCAACGGTCGATCACCCGGCCAATTGGCAATCTCCACCCCCAAATCATCCGGCGAGGCCTGCACCTGACAGGCGCTGACCACGAAGCAGCGGCCTTCGTGGGCGATGTGGCGCATGCTGACCTGCCACATCTCGCGCTCGTCCACGGTCGGCGCGCACCAGACCTCAACGCCCTTGGCATACATCGCCGTGCGCAGCAGCGGCATCATGTTTTCCCAGCAGACCACGGCGCCAAGCTTGCCGACCTGGGTGTCGAACACCGGCAGCGTCGAGCCATCACCCTTGCCCCAGATCAGTCGCTCGGTGCCGGTGGGCATGAGCTTGCGGTGTTTGCCGAGCAGCCCGGCCTGCGGATCGAAATACAGCACCGTGCAATACAACGTGCTGCCAGCGCGCTCGATCACGCCGATCACCAGATTGGCCCCGGTACGCGCTGACAATCCGGCCAGCGCGTCGGTTTCGGCGCCGGGCACATCGATGGCGTTGGCAAAATAACGCGCAAAGGCCTCACGCCCCTCGGGCAGTCGATAGCCCAATTGGGTGCCGAAGCCCTCGCCTTTCGGGTAGCCGCCGAGCAAGGCTTCCGGCATCACCACCAACGCGGCGCCGGATTCGCGGATTGCGTCTTCCCAAGCAAGGATCTGTTCAAGGGTTTCGCCTTTGCCGCCGGGCAATGCGCCGATCTGCAACGCCGCCACTATGGATCTGGCCATCGTATTTACTCCATCAGTTTCAGGTGTTGCCGATTCTCCAGCGTCACGCGATCATGAATAAAGCCCTGCCGACTGCTGAATGATATGAGCCAAATGAATATCTCCGACATTGACCTCAACCTGCTGAAAGTCTTCGAAGCACTGCACGATGAATCCAGTGCCAGTCGCGCCGCCCTGCGCCTGGGCGTGACGCAATCGGCAGTCAGCGCGGCATTGCGCCGCTTGCGTGAGGTGTATGGCGATCAGTTGTTCGTGCGCACTGGGCGCGGACTGGCGCCGACCCTGCAAGCCAATCAGCTGAAACCGGTGATCAGCGATGCGCTCAACAAATGCCGGCAAAGTCTGGCCATGCTCGATCCGGCGGCCAATCAATACGAAGGACGTTCGGTGGCGATCGGTCTGTCAGATGATTTTGAAATTGCCTACGGACGCCACTTGATCGAGGAAATCGCCCGCCGTGCGCCGAAGCTGCGGTTGATATTTCGCCAGACCCACAGCCAGATCGTTGCCCGCGCGCTGATGGAACGCAGCATCGACCTGGCGATCACTGCCGGCGGCTTTTCCGAGCGCCTGCTCAGTCGTCAGGTGTTGGGGGAAGGCGGCTATGCGTGTCTGGTCGACCCGGCCAGTCTCGCGCCAGGCCAACAGCAGATCGCGTTGCAAGAGTTCGTTGAACGCGAGCACATTCTGGTGTCGTCGGGCGGCTTTATCGGCATTACCGATGAGGGATTGGCGGCAGTGGGTTTGAGCCGGCGAGTCTGCGCGTCGACCACGCATTTCGCCGCGCTGCCCTTCCTGCTCAAGGGTAGTCAGGCGGTGGCGACCATCCCGGCCCATGCCGCCGCAAGCATCGCGGCGCTGAGCGGGCTGGCGTTGCTGCCCTGCCCTCTGGCGTTACCACGCTATCCGGTGGAACTGGGCTGGCGCACCAGCACGCAGATCGATCCGGTGCTGGTCAAGGTTCGCGAGGCGATTGCCGCCACGTTCAGCCAGGCGTGAAGCGGATTATTTGTTCGCCGCCATCAGGCGATTGACTTCACTGCGCACCATGTTGGCGAACTCCGGCGGCGACATGCCGTCCAGTTCGGCGCGGACCCACTCGGCCCATTTGCCCTTGCGCTTGGAGCGCTCCCCAAACAAGCGCGCGGCTTCGCCTTTGGCTTTGCCCAGATTGTTCTGCCAGAGTTCGAACAGACGGGATTTCTCATCTTCCAGCGCTGCGCGCTCTGCGAGGGATTTGTCGGCCAGATTGAAACTCATGGGGATTTATCCTGCTGCGTAAAATGGCGACATCTTACACGCTCGATGGAAATCTCCGGTGCAGGTTTTTCCCTTCTCCACGAATGACATGCAACTTTTCGCCTGCCGCTACACTCCATTGGTCACTGTCCATTCACCTGCAAGGAGTCACCCAATGGCCCGTAAAACCGCCTCGCAAGCTGCCGAAGAGCAAATCAAGGATCAAGCTTTCAGCGAGCTTCAGGCTCTGATCGAAGAATCGGACAAACTGCTCAAGAGCAGCGCTTCACTGGTCGGCGAAGAAGCAGAAACGCTGCGTGCACAAATCGCCCAGAAACTGCAGCTGGCACTGGATTCGGTGTCCAGCGTGCGCGATCGCACCAAACCCGCCGTCGAAGCCACCGAAAACTACATCGGTGGTCACCCTTGGCAAACCGTGGCGATCTCCGCCGGTTTCGGCCTGGTGGTGGGCCTGCTGCTCGGCCGTCGCTGAGTTCCAGCGCTACAAAAAAAGCGAGCCTTCCGGTTCGCTTTTTTTATGCCCACCGCTTTGCTTTTCCATTACTGAATTCACCTCGGTATCCCAAGTCGGCGTACCTCGCCCAAACCACGCGGTCAGTCCCCTCTCCCCCCGGGAGAGGGCTAGGGTGAAGGGCTTTTGACCTTGTCACTGCAATCGTCAGAACAACAAAAGACTCACTCCCCCGCCAACTCCCGCAACTGCCCCAGCGTCTGCTCATCCAGTACGATCCCTTGCGCCATTGATCGACTGCGCTGCAAATGCCGGCGATCCCCCGGCAGGCGCTTGAGCCCGACTCCGTGCATCTGCCGCACCAGTTCCTCGCTGCGCTGGGCAAAGCTCTGCCCCGCCGCTTTGCTCGGGTCGATGACGATCAACAGCTGACCGGTCCACGGCGTTTTCGCGCCGGGATGGTTGGACCAGTCAAACTCGAATGAGAAATTGCCGCCGGTCAATGCCGCCGCCAGCAACTCGACCATCATCGACAGCGCCGAGCCTTTGTGCCCGCCGAACGGCAACAAGGCGCCGCCTTCGAGAACCGCTTTGGGGTCCTGGGTCGGCTGGCCGAGGCTGTCGACACCCATGCCGGCCGGGAGTTTTTCACCTTTACGGGCTGCAATTTGCACATCGCCATGGGCGATGGCGCTGGTGGCAAGGTCGAACACAATCGGCGCGGCGTTGGCCCTTGGCGCGGCGAAGGCAATCGGATTGGTACCGAACAATGGCCGATCAGCGCCATGGGGCACCACGCAGGTCATGCTGTTGACCACGCTCAGCGCCACCAGACCTTCGTCGGCGAAGGGCTCGACATCCGGCCACAAAGCGGCGAAATGATGCGAGTTGCGAATTGCCAGGACTGCGATGCCGGCATGACGCGCCTTCTCGATCAGCAAGGGTCGGGCCGCTGCCAACGCTGGCTGGGCAAAACCGTTGCCAGCGTCAACCCGGACAAACCCCGGCGCGACATCTTCAACCTGTGGCACGGCATGACCATTGACCCAGCCGCTTTTCAGCGTCGAGACATAACCGGGGATGCGAAACACGCCATGACTGTGAGCGCCGTCGCGTTCGGCGTTGGCGCAGTTGACGGCGAGTACCCGTGCGACTTCGCTGGAGGTGCCGTGGCGCAGAAAAATCGTTTCAAGCAGTTGCGTCAGTGCCTCGAGGGACACTGTGGACGAGCCATGATCGTGTGGCGCAGACATCTGAAGCTCCAGAATGATTATTGGAGGGAACAACAGCGTACGGTCGATTTTGCCCACCGATTAACCCTGTCCGAGCTGCCAGCTGTCAACCCTTCGATTCATTGCCATCGGTTGGCGCGCCCTGATGCACATTTTGATCTCGGCACGTGCGGTCACTATCTACCGCAAGTGCTCCACTCTGCGCATTTACTGTTGAGTTCCAGCCCAATGGCGCCCTGTTCAGAGTTGCAATGATGTCCACCCCGACTGCCCCGCTGTTGTTTCCAGTGATATTCGATTCACCCGGCCTGCACGCTGACCTCGGTCCGGCACACGGTCTCAACAGCAAAGACTTCGACTGGCTTGCACATGCGCAACTCGCTACGCAATCGCTGCGCAACAAGCAAACACCGCCAATGCTGGCCGAACGCATCCTGCTCAACGCCGACAAGCAACTGGCCGTGCCGCTGGCAGGCAGCTTCATACTCAGCGCAGGGCCGGATGACAACGGCGTGTTTCTCTATACGCCCTACGATGGCCTGAAAAAATTCGCTGACCGCCAGGCACTGACGGACGCCCTGCAGACACGCCTCGACAATGCCGGGGAAGCTGATGATCTGCTGGCTTTCCTCTCGGTTTCATTGCGCAAGGAACTGGTGGAAAAACGCAGTATCACCCTGACTTGCGAAACCATCGAAGGTGATGTGTTCGAGGACCAGCAATTGGCAATCGGCGACTCTCTGGAGAGGTGCGCCCGTGACCTGCTGGACGAGCTCAAACGCCTGCCATCCCTTGCAACGCTGCTGGAAAAGATTCTCGACGAACTGCTCGAGGCGCATTTTGGCGCCGTGCAACAGTCGCTTACCCGGGTCGGTTTCTATTCGGTGACTTCTTCGGATGGGAAACAGTGGGTCGACTCGCTGTCGCTGACTGAAGCGCTGTTGGTGCACTTTCACCGTCAGGGCTGGCCCCACGGTCAGGCCGTAGAATTCACCCATCCCGCCCGTTCGGTACGCGAAGACGATCAGTCGGCCTGGACCAATGCGATCAAGTCGGCGTCGGGAAAACTGACCATGCTGTTGTTTCGACAGCTTGAGGTGTTTTGGAACGGCGCTTCATTCGAAGGCTCGCCCAGACGAACTTTCTTCAGCCAAACGCTGCAGGATCAGGCGCGCGCGGATCTGATGATCAAGCGCGAAACGCAGATCCTCACCGCCGGCGAGTTCAACGCCCTGCACAGCCTGGTACGTGAGCCAACCGTTGCGGTACGGCGGCCAACGTTCGAAACCGTGTGCCTGAGCGAAGAAACAGCCTGTGTCGAGCTGGCCGGTTCGCTGATGATCAATCACGACAAGGCTTATCTCTATACGCCCAGCCAGGGCCTGCAGGTACTCGCGGACTACGCGGATCTCAAACAGACACTGACCGCGAAAATGCGGGCTGCCGGACACGAAGACGAACTCTACGGGCTGATGAATCTGCAAGAGCGCAATCGTTACCTTGGCTTCGCTAACGCGCAGGTATCCGGGGAAAACATTGGCGGTGAGATCATGACCACGCTGTTCGAGGCCATCATCACCAAGCAACGTCAGAACGTTGAATTCGTTCTGCAGCGTTTTCGTCAGAGCGAGCGCACCACTGACATCCATGCGCTCTTCGACAAGGCGCTGGATATCCGCTCAATGATTCATGAACGGCTGCTCAAGCTCGACGTCAATCAGCGCTGGAGTACCCGACCGTTGTTTACCAGTACACCGCCATCGTCACTCGTGCAGGCAGACAAGGCTGCGCAGCAGGCGGCACTTCTGGGGCGGACGCTGGATAATCTGACCAGCCACTTCAAAGACCAGCCGACCGCGCACGGTGCCGAACAGCGCGTCTTTTTGGAAGGCATTCTGTGGAAACTGGCCCAGGCATTCGAAGACGGCCTGCGTGGTGAGGCGTACCTGCGCAGCCTCAGCGGGTCATGGCTGGAGGCGGAACGAAAGATCGTCGACACCGTGTTCGATTCCAGGCACCCGACACGCAGGGACCGCCAGTCACTCAATGGTTTTCGCCCCGATGCCTGGTCACTGACCCTCATCGGGGCCGAGCCCAACGCTGCGCTGCCGCTCGCTCACTGTGTGCTGCTGACCGAGCGCGGCGGCATGGACGTGAAACATTCCGGGCGCGCCATCCTCTGGACACCGGCCCTGGGCCTGGAGCTGTTTGACGACATCGCCAGTGCGCAAAAGCAATTGCAGCAACGGCTGGACGACAATAACCAGAGTCACACGCTGCTGGAAAATCTGCCAAAGGCGCAACACAGACTGGACCAGCAATACACACTGGGCGAGTTTCAATTGATTAATGGCAGTGTCTCCCGAGACCGCATGCAATCTGCCATTGAACAGTTCCTGGCGGAATGTGAACTGCTGCGAGTTTGCATCAAGGAGCCAAAGACATTGGCGAGCTTCCTTGATGAAATGAAGAATGCTGTCATCGATACCAACCTGCGACGCGCGATCGATCTTGCACGAACCCTTTCGTGTCATCTGGATTACCCCGACTGGTTGCGTATGGCCTCGGCGACGGAGCAACGCACGCAACTCGCGCTGCTGGATGAACTGCGGCATGCGTTCATCGATGGCAAGGATTTCCTCGATGAGGTCCCGGCGCTGGCCACTCATATCGAGCAGACTCTCAAAACCCTGCTCGATGCCCGCTTTCCAGGCAACGGGCTCAAGCCACAGGACATCCGGATCACCCCCAATCTGATATTGGCCGGCCCTGCCTGCGACTTGCTGGAATTTGCCTTGCATCACTACAACGTCGTGCAGGGCAGCGGTTTCAAAGTCGCCTCGACAACGGCCACAGCCTTACCAAAAGAGTTTGCCCAGGCCGCGGTACGGCAATTACTGCAATCTCTTGATGTTGCTACCACCTACACCGCGAAAGTCACCGAAGCGCTGTCAGCCGACAGCCCGTCTGCTCGCACCAGCAAAGAACGGTTCTTGCGCCAGTTGCCCTGGCAATTGATGCAACACGCCCACTCGATGAAATTGCAGCAACAGCTCTCGGATACCGGCTATGACTACATTTGCCAGGTCCTCGACATGCCCGACGCGATAGCGCGCGCTGCGGTCGAGGGCGCTCATGCCATCGCCTGCCCCCTATCGCTGATCAAGACCCCAGGCGCTGATTGCGTCGACACACTCGGTTTGTATGTCTTCAGTCCGGGCGCAGGGCAAACAGGCCCCCGGGTCCTCTATGCGCCTTACTCCAGGTATGTCTTTCGCGAATTCGAAAACGAAGCGCAGCTGATCGAGGCACTGAATACCCCCGGGCACTTCCAGGATTTGATCATCCGGCGTCTGCCTGAAGCTCAGCAGGCGATATTCAAGAGCCTGTTGAAAACAACGATCGGCAAAGACAGTGAAATCACTCTTCATGGCGCGCCCATCAATGGCAACGTGCTCGAGCGGTTTCACCAGGACACTCTGCGTCTTCTGCCGCAACTGTTGCGCAGCCAGCCACAGGTCAATGGCCAAGCGGATTGGGAAGCGGTGAAGTTTCTCTTCAGTCACGGCGTGCGCCTGGTGCCACATTTGCTACCGGGCAAACTCGCGTCCGGTTTTTTTCTGTGGCGAAGCTACCAGGACTTCAAGGCGTCCGCCGAAGGCCTTCAGGATCACCACTGGGCAAATGCCCTGAAAAGCTTCATCGCAGGGGCGATTACCCTCTTCAGCCTGGGACGTCTGTCATGGCAAAGCGAGGCAGAAACGGCCGGCTCCGAATTCGCCGCAGAGGCGCAAGCACCTGCGGGTACAGCCACAACGGTGCAAGTCGCCTCTGGCTGGGCAAAGGTGTCGCCCGTCACGCCCGCTCGGATTGATTTGCAGCCCTTTGAAAGCAGTACGGCGCTGGAATCCCTCAAGCTTGATGCCAATAAGCTGGTCTATGGGGATTCGTCAACGACGCAGAAATACGCCGCCATTGCCGGCAAGGTGTATCCGGCAGTCCAGCTCGAAAAAAACTGGTATTTGCGCAAAAAAGACGGCAGTCAGGGGCCGGCACTCGAAGAGAAAAATGCCCGTCTGGTTGTTGCAAGCGCCAGCCAGCCGGTTCATCGCTGCCGATCAAAACGTCGTGACCCTGCTCAACATGAAGTCGAGGAAAACCGCTCAATAGAAATGTATATCCAGGCCAGAGGCATGGCCCAGATCCACCGTCGCTATCCGGCCAGGGCGTTCGTGATACAGCAAGCCGTAAACCGTGCAAGAGAATACGCAGTCAACTGCCTGCATAACTACGTTACACAGCGCAGCCACCCTGCGGGCACACGGCTGGAGAGGGTTTTGAAGGAGTTCTTCGAGGTGCATGAGGTAACGCCCTTGCTGCTCACAAAACTCGAGAAAGTGATAATTCCTGTCTGCCAGGAACTGACGAACCCAAAAGATGATTTGCTCTACACCGAGCGCTTCTTTACTGGTCTGAATGGGCCTGGCAGCGCCAATACCGTTGCTTTCGTTTTCAAACAGGACAAACAAAAAATAATTCATCTCACCGAGGTTTTTTTCAATCCCAGAATGGACAAATACACCGCCCATCTGCCTCCTCGATTCAATGTTGATTCACACGCACGCGCGGTAACGATTATCCATGAACTCTCGCATCTGGTTTGCGACAGCGAAGATCTGGTGACGATCCAGGCCATGGGGCCTTATCTCGACCTTATCGACACGACGACGGCAGAGGGGCAAGCGGCCAAGGGCTCGCTTGAACGTTATCGCAGGTTATTGTCGCGCTACGGCAATCTCTCGCACCTGTTTGCGGTGAAATCCGATAACCACGTCTGGACCGATCTGGACAAAATGCCGACGCATGCCGCGGATTACCTGAAAATCCTCAGCCTTACCAAAACCACAAACCTTGCAGACGCGCGCCGAGCGTTTCGCAGTCCTGTTTCAGCAGATGCGCGGGTCGACGTGATGCTCGCCAACGCCGACTCGATCGCCCTGCTCATCAGCGAACTGGGGCGCCAGCTCGACCCGCTTCCCGCGCCCATACCGCTATCGGCGCCGGTTGCAGATCAGGCGGGATCCTCGCAAGCGCTGGCGTGACGACAAAAAAAATGCGCCGGCGTAACGCCAGCGCATTGCTCATGACCAGAGTCAAAAGTGATTACGGTCGGTTAGTCCTTCTGTTCGCGCAGCACATTGCCCGAGGCGCCGTCGATGCGGAACTCGTAGGCGGTGCCATCGGCCTTGCGCCCTTTGCCTTCCCAGTAGCCGTCATTATCGGCGCCGATCTCATAGACTTCGACATAGCCGGCTTTGGTCTTGGCGACCTCGATGGCTTTTTCGATGGTGATCCAGCCTGCGCCGGGCTTGTCCGCCAGAGCGGCACCGGCACCGAGCAAACCAGCAGTGGCGATCAGGGCAGCGAATGTCTTTTTGATCATTTTTTCACTCCATTTATGGATAGTAGGCAGTTGCTTCCTGTTTTTTTGGGCGCCACAGGGAAAAATAAGTTCCACGTTGATGGGTAAATGCCATGACGGATGTTCTCGGCAGCCTGCCGGCGAGGTTAGAATGAGCGAAATCAGGACGAGTCAATGACCCAAGACACTCTCTCGGAAGCCGAATACGATGCGATCACCGATGCCGCCGCGCACTGGTGCATGCGTCTGCACGCCGCTGACTGCACGGACGAGGAGCGTCGCGCATTTGAGACCTGGCACGCTGCACATCCTTTGCATGCCTTCGAATACGAAGCCATGCAAGAGATCTGGGAAGTCGCCGGAGATCTGCCTCGAACCGAGCCCGAGGCACTCGCCGCGCAGCGCAAGCCTTCGCGTTCGTGGCGCAAGTTCGCGGTCATTGCTGGCGCCTGCGCCCTCGCCTTGCCACTCGCGGCCTACAGCGGCTGGAGTCTGGGCTGGGTGCCCAACAGTTATCAGCATTACGCCGCCACCGACAGTGTGCGTCAGATCACCCTGAGTGACGGCAGCCAGCTCGAACTCAACCTGCACACCGACCTGAGCTTCAGCAATTACAAACATGAACGTCGCGTCACCCTGAACAAGGGCGAGGCGTTTTTTAATGTCAGCCATGACGCGTCTCATCCGTTCGTGGTTCGCGCCGGCGACGGCAAGATCCGCGTGACCGGTACGCGGTTCAATGTGTGGATGTACGAAGATCAGGTGCGAGTCAATCTGATCGAAGGTTCGGTGCTGGTCAGCAGCAATCGCGACTTGCCTGGCGACGGTCTGCGCCTCAGTCCCTCGATGCAGGCGCGCTACCGGCATGGCGATTACGCGCCGCAAATCAGTCAGACCTACCCTGGCGATACTTCGCTGGCCTGGCGCAGCGGCCGTTTGGTGCTCGACAACCTCGCGCTGCACGACGCCCTGCCGCTGATCAACCGTTACCTCGACAAGCCGTTGATGCTGGCCGACACCAGTACCGGCGCGATCCGCGTGGGCGGCGTCTACAACATCAAAGAGATGAACCACCTCGCCAACAGCCTGCCGAAAGTGCTGCCGGTCTATTTGACGCGCAACAAGGAAGGCAACCCGGTAATCAATTCGATGCCGCAACGCCCGCCGAAAAGCTGAAGGCCGCGTCCCTTGCGGGAGGCGGCCTTCGTTTGTTTCGAGCTGTGACTGTTTTACTGCGCTGCCACCTTCCCTGCCTGATCCTGCTTGATCGTCTGCACCTGATATTGCGGATCCGCCTGGATCTGCTGTTCGGTGAACGGCAGAACACTCCACTGCTTCTTCGAAAATGCAGCAGTCTGATCCCGCGAGTATTTCGACATCGGATCACTGGATAACGAGAACGCCAGCAGCCCTTGGGCGTGCGGGCCTTTTTCATCGAAGCTCACAACTTGCAGATAGCTGGTGCCGCTGACCACTTCAAGTTTGCCGTCTTCGCGGGGCACGCTTTGCATCGCGTTGTAGATGCCCAGCGTCCCCGGCCCGCCATGAATCGGCGTTTGCTGCCCGCCGCTGCTGACCACCTGGACATCACCCCAGCGCGTGTCGGGTTTCAGGCCCATTTTTGCGACCCGCTCAACCGACGCGAGCATCGCTTCACGCAGTGCTTTGGCGACGGCAGGTTGTTCGACTGCCAGGCCGCGAGGAGTGTGTTGCGCATCTGCCGGATTGAATGCAACACGCCAGATATCCGCTGATTCAAGCAGCGCCTGCATGATGTTCTGAAAATGCACCAGACCGAGCCCGGAATCCAGATTTGCGCGGCCGTCCCAGGCTTTGAGGCTGGCGCACGCAGACTTGAGTGTCGCGGCATCGCTGCCCAGATCGGCGCCGCAGAACTTCCGCAGATCGGGCATGACCTCCGCGGCCAGATAGACCTGATCGTCCATGACCATGTGCTGCAGATCCTTGACTGCCAGCGGGCCTTTCTTGCTCAGTTCAGCCAAACGATCAAGCGCGAATCGTGAGCGCAGGCCCAGCGGTTGTCCTTCCTGACTGATCAGCGGTGAATAGCCGGTGAGCGGTTGAGCCGGGTTGGCCAGCCATGCCGAATCATTGGAGTGCTGAACGAAATCCCTGCGCAGCAATTGCGGCAACTGGCTGGAAGCGAAGATGCCCTTCTGCGCCGCGTGCGGATCGATATCCCAGGCACAGCCGCTGTTGGAACCGTCCAGTACGATCATGCGCAGACCGAGGCGTGGGTCGCTGCACTTGGCAAGTTTTTCCGCGCTGACGTTCGGTACCACCGACAGGTTCATGTACAGCGTCTGGCCCTTGTCATCCACTGCCAGGGTGTTGACCCACGGAATGCCCTGGATCTTGTGCACCGCGTCTTGCAGATCCTTGAGATTGCTGGCCTGGTTCATCGCATACCACTGTTCGAGCACGCGGTCGTTGTCGAGGTTGGCATCGCGCAAGCTGTAGGCATATTGCCTGTCCCAGTCGAGCTTGCCCGGCCATTGCACGATCGGGCCGAACTGCGAGCTGTAGATGTCGCGCGCAACCGCTACGACCTGTCCGTCAGCCTGCTTGACCTGCACGGTAACCGTCTGTTTGTTCAGTGGCAGCGACTTGCCATCGAGCAAATATCGAGTCGGATCCTTTGGATCAAGTTGCAGGCGATACAGGGTGAAGTGTTTCGACGAATCGACGGTGTGGGTCCAGGCCAGATGCTGGTTGAAACCGATATTGATCATCGGCAATCCCGGCAAAGCGGCGCCCATCACATCAAGCTTGCCGGGGATGGTCAGGTGCATCTGATAGAAGCGCATGCCCCCGACCCATGGGAAATGCGGGTTGGCCAGCAACATGCCACGGCCATTGAACGAGCGCTCGCTGCCGACCGCCACAGCGTTGCTGCCGCGATCCAGAGCAAAACGTTGCTGACGCGCGTCTGCCAACTGGAACGCCTCGGTGTCGCGCTTCACCTGCGCGGTCACTTGCGGCGGCGTCGCGCCAGCAAGGGCTTCGGCGAACTGCCCCACCCCACCTTCAACCAACAGGCGCCGCGTCAGTTTGACCAGATCCTCGGCGCTGATGTCACGTACCCACTCGCCTTGGCATTGCTGCGGCAACCCTTGCTGACGGCGTTCAGCCAGATAGCGGTTGTAACCGGCGGCATATCCCTCGACCAGGTCGCGGACCTGCGTCGGTTGCGCCTGCCAGAAGGTTTCGACCGCTTCAGGGGTATTGAGCCAGGTGAAGAACACATCACTGACGCGGTTTTGCCGTTGTTCAACAGTGAACTGCTCCGGGCCGAAATATTGGGAGCGCTGACCATTGACCGTGACGATCTCGTTGGCCAGCAGGCACAGATTGTCCTGGGCGTAGGCGTAACCGATGCCGAGACCCAGACCGCGCTCGTTTTCAGCGCGAATGTGCGGCACGCCGAAACTGGTGCGGCGAATATCGGCGCTGGTTTGTGCAGCCGGGCTCAGTGCATGGGCCGACAGGCTCAGTCCGAACAAGGTGCTGGCGAGGGCCAGCCCGGTGAGTTGCCTGGAAATAATCACGCTTGCTCCTGATCGAAAGGTCGATTGCCCCTGCGTCCACGCGCAATGAGCCTGTCGAAGAAACGAAGCTGAGGGAAAAAATTTAGCGGGTAGCCCATTGGGGCAATGCCGTCATCACAAGGCTGAGACGAATTAGCGACGAAATTTCTACATCTTTTCTTTCATGATTTGTCGCGCTGAAACGTCTTGTTTAGAGACCGCAACAAAACCTTTCCCGATCTGGCTCTGAAAAGGAGTAATCGCATGTACAACTCGCAACTACCAACGGACGGTAGCCAGACGCCACAGGGCGTTTCCATGAGTTCGCACTCTGGCAATTTCACCCAGCGCGGCGAGCGCCCGGGCAACGAGCGTATTCGCGTGCTACTGAAGAGTTTCGGCCTGCGCACCAGCCTGATTCGCCTGAAAGTCATCGACGCGCTGCTCGTGGCGGCACAGAGCAATCGTCGCCTGGGCGTACGTGGCGTACATAGCCAGTTGCTCGATCTGGACGTGCCGCTGTCGTTTCTCAGCGTGCGAGAAGTGCTTAAACGCTTGTGCGCCGAAGGCGTGATCACCTTCAACGCCGACAAGAGTTACAGCCTGCACCCGCAGGCTGCAGCGGTCCTCAACCACGAATGAGGCTCGCCTTCAGGGCTTGACCTTGCGGCGCATCACGCCGTTGATGATGACTACCACGACCGCCACGCCGATTGCCACGTACTGGAAAGTCTTCTCGGTGATCATGCCGGCATTCTGCAGCCAGGACAGGCCCAGCATGATCGCCAGTACCGACAGAGCGATCAGAATCGAATAAATCAAGCGTTGCTTCTGGGTCATTGCGGTTTCCTGAAACATTGAAATGTAGCCGGTTGCGCGCCGAGCGTTTCCCGGATGAGGGGGATGCGCCAGGGCAAACGGGTGCTCATGTTACCGCCCCTGAGGTTTTTTGGCTGCATGGGCACCCAACCCTGAGACATGCCCGCCCTCCCTGATCCAGCGCAAACAATGCCCGCACTGACGCGGGCATCGTTGTTTTCGCCGCAATGGCAACCAGGTAAACAGCTTTCGCGCCGCGCCAATCCTTTAAACATGCCGTAAGTTTTTGAAATCTGCTGACGCAGCAAACGGCTAGGTCGGCTGTGCGCCTGCGCCTAGGCTCTGCGAACTTCCTACCACTCATAAAACAGGGATGTTCATGCAGAGAACACTTATCAATATCGGCCCCAGACAGGTTGCGGGTTTCTGTCTGGCGCTGACCGCTTTCGAACTGCTCACTTACATGGCCAGCGATGTGATCATGCCAGCGATGCTGGATGTCACCACCGACCTCGACGCGGACGTGCGGCATGTTCCCCATGCCTTCAACCTGTATCTGTTGGGTGGCGTGTGCCTGCAATGGTTGCTCGGCCCGTTGTCCGATCAATACGGCCGACGACCACTGTTGTTATCGGGCAGCGCGCTGTTCGGATTGTCGTGCGCGGCAGCTTTTTTCACCGACAGTATTGGAGCGTTCAACCTGTTGCGGCTGTTGCAAGGCATGGGTCTGGGGTTTGTCGTCGCAGTCAGCTATCCGGCGCTACAGGAGGTGTTCTGTGAAGCGGACGCCGTCAGGCTGATGGCGTTGCTCGGCAATGTTGCGTTGTTATCGCCGCTGCTCGGCCCGCTACTGGGGATCCTGTTGCTGGAATGGCTGAGCTGGCGGGAAATCTTTCTGCTGCTGGGATTCACGGCAGCGCTGGTCTGGCTCGGTCTGTTGCTGTGGATGCCGGAAACCGTAGGCGTCGAGCGCCGCGATGGTCATCGAACACCCCGTGTGCCCTTCTCCTGGCGTTGCACTTCACGGCGCTATGGCGCGTTGTTAGGCAACCCGCGTTTTCTCTGCGCCAGTCTGGCGCTGGGCCTGATGAGTCTGCCCCTGATCACATGGATAGGCCTGGCACCGTTGCTGCTGGTGCGGGTGCTGGAACTGCCGCCGCTGGAATATGGCCTGTGGCAGATTCCGGTTTTCTCAGCGGTGATTGCCGGCAATCTGATTCTCGACCGCTTGCTGCAGACTCATTCGCTGACGCAATTGATTCAACTGGCGCTCTGGCCGTTCTGTCTGGGCCTTCTGTTTCTGGCCGCGTGCGCATTGTTCGGCGCGGGGCTTGGTCCGGTGGTGGCGAGTTTATCGCTGTACGCCGTCGGGCTGGGCATGAGCAACGCCGCGGTGTATCGCCTGGCGCTGTTTGCCAGCGACGACAGCAAAGGTCTGGTGTCGGCGCTGACCGGCATGATTTCGATCGCCGTCATGGGCCTTGGCGGTTCGCTGATTGCGGCCATCGGTGGCGGCGGCCGTCTTGAATACTTCGCTCTCTGGGCCGCATTCGGCGGGCTGATGTGCCTGCCCATGGTTTACCGGCTCCTGCAAACCACCACAGCTGATGTGGCCTCGCCTCAGTAAGGAACACTGATGACTCACCTACCCTATGCCGACGCGCTGTGCGCGTTGAAGCACCCCTATTGCGCGGATTCAGCCGCGCCCGGTCTGTTTGATCGGGCGATGAAGGAAATCAGCCGCTTTCACTGCGATCACACCCCGGGTTACGCCCATTGGCTCAACGCCCATGGGCTGGCACCGCAAGACCTCGACAGTCTTGATGACTGGTCACGTCTGCCGCCGATCTTTGCCAGTTTCTTCAAGCAACACCTGCTGCTCAGCAGCACCGGCGCAGACGCCCTCGAACTGACTTCGTCGGGCACCAGCGGGCAGAAAAGCCGGATGCGTTACGACGAACGCAGCCTGGCGCGGGCGCAGTTCATGGTTGCGCAGATCTTTCGCCATTACGGTTGGGACACTCCGGATACGCCGTGCAACTACCTGCTGCTGAGCTACGAACCCGAGGGTCACATTACGCTCGGGACTTCGTTTACCGACCAGTTTCTCTGTCGGTTCGCCCCGGTCAATCGCGTGGTTTACGCCTTGCGCGACACCGGTAGCGGCCATCAGTTCGACGTATTCGGTGTCATCGCCGCATTGCAGTCATTCGCTGAAGAAGGTTTGCCGGTACGGATTTTCGGCTTCCCGGCGTTTCTCTGGCAGACCCTGCAACGCATGCAGGCTACCGCTGTACAGGATGTGCAATTGCCCGCCGGTTCGCTGGCCTTTTTTGGCGGCGGCTGGAAAACCCTGGCTGCGCAGGAAATTCCTAAACAACAGTTTTATGCCCATATCCATCGGCAATTGGGCATCGAAACCGCCCGCTGCCGCGACGGTTACGGCGCTGTCGAGCATGCGGTGCCTTATATCGAATGCGCCCGTCACCGCTTTCATGTGCCGGTGTATTCGCGGGTGCTGATTCGCGATGCGGCGGATTTTTCTCTGCTGCCCTATGGCCAACAAGGCCTGCTCGGCTTCGTCTCGCCTTACATCTCATCCAGCCCGGCGCATGCCGTGGTGATGAGCGACCTTGCCACGCTGCACCCGGGCGCAAGTTGCGGCTGTGGATTGACCAGCGACTGGTTCGAACTGCACGGCCGCGCCGGCACCACGGCCGGCAGAAGCTGCGCGATGGCCGCCGCCGAATTACTGGGAAGTCACTGAAATGTATTTGATAAATGGACAACTGCACGACATTTACAGCCTCGACCAAGCGCTGCAAGACCTGCAACACAAGTTGCCCCAGCGTTTGGCGACGTCGCTAGACAGCAGCACGGTCATCACGGCGATAACTGTTTTTGCCCAGCTGCTGCGTGACTCGCGCACGAACCTGCCCCTCGACAGCGAACAACGGCAGGCCTTGATCGATTTCTGCCAACCTGAAGCCTTGACGATCAAACGCCAGCGCGAACTCGGCGTCGCTGCCGACTCCCTGCGCCGTATCGATTATCGCCTGCCACGCTTCGAAGCCTGGCGCCCGCTCGGGCTGGTGGTGCACATCACCCCGGCCAACGCGCCGCTGCTGGCCTTTTGCGCGGTGGTGGAAAGTCTGCTCGCCGGCAACGTCAACTGGTTGCGCCCCAGCCGCAGCGATCAAGGCCTGACGGCGCGACTGTTGCGGGCGTTGGTGAACTGCGATGCGAGCGGACAACTGGCCGGCCACGTGGCGGTGGTTCCAGCGAGCACCGAGCAGATCGGCCAATTATGCAAATCGGCCAATGGCGTCGCGGCATGGGGTGGCGAAGCGGCCTTGCAAGCCATTCGGCAACAGCTCGCGCCGGGTTGTCGCTGGATCGACTGGGGGCATCGCATCAGCTTCGTCTATCTCACTCCTGCATCGGCTACGCCAGAGGCGCTTGATGCCGTCGCCGACGAAGTTTGCCGACTGGATCAGCAGGCGTGCTCCAGCCCGCAATGGCTGTTGGTGGACAGCGACGACACGCAAGTCTTGCGCGATATCGGTGAACGCCTGGCGCAGGCCCTGCAACGACGCGCCGCACAGTGGCCGGCACTGGTGCCGACACGCCAGGAAGCTGCGCAAATTACCACGCACACGCAGATGGCCCGCCTCGGTCAGAGTTTCGCCGGTCACACCGGGCAAGTCTGGCACGGCCCAGGCTGGCGGGTGATCTGGACCCATGATCGGCAACTCGCACCTTCGCCGCTGTTTCGCAGCGTATTGCTGCACCCGGTGCCGCAGGCGCTGCTGCCCGCCACTCTGCTGCCGTGGCGCAACGTCCTGCAAAGCTGTGCGCTGGTATGCGCACAATCGCAAATTGTCGAGCTTACCCATGCGTTGATCGCTGCCGGAGTCACGCGGATCGCACCGATCGGCAACATTCACGACGGGTACGAGGGCGAACCCCATGATGGCGTCTATGCGCTGCAACGTTTGAGTCGACGGGTATCGGTGAGTCTTGCAGCCACGCAACTGCCGAATCAGGCCATTCTCGATCCAGCACCATCAGCGGCGACGCCGTGCGCTGCGATCATGGACAAAGAAGCCTTCGTTACCCAGCCCATCAACGATCAGGCGCAGTTGTATTTCCGCTCTGGAGGCAGCAGCGGCACCCCTGCTCTGGCCGGCTACAGCTATCGCGACTTTGATCGGCAGATGCGCGCGACCGCTGATGGCCTGTTCGCTGCCGGTCTGGATCCAGCACAAGACCGAGTCATGAACCTGTTCTTCTGTGGCGGGCTGTACGGCGGCTTTCTCAGCTTCAGCAAAACGCTGGAACTGCTCGAGGTGACGCACCTGCCCATGGCCGCCCCTGCTGATGACGATTATCGGGAGATTGCCCAATTGATCATCGACCAACGGGTCAACGTGCTGGTCGGTATGCCCGGCACCCTGCATCGTCTGTTCCTCAATCAACAGGAGCGTCTGCGTGCTTATGCCGGAGTCGAAAAGGTCTTTCTCGGTGGCGAGCACCTGAGCGAGCAGAACCGTGAATTGCTGCGCAGTTGTGGCGTCTCGACCATTCGCTCGGCGATTTACGGCAGCGTCGACGCCGGTCCGCTTGGGCATGCCTGCGAGGATTCGGCGGATGGGGTTTTCCATCTGATGAGCGAGATCCAGCAGTTGGAGATTGTCGCGTTCGATGAGGATGTGCCGGTGGCGGATGATCAGGTGGGCCGGCTGCTGGTGACCTCGCTCGCCCGCGAGGGTGGTCAGCGCGTGCAGCGTTATGAGATTGGCGACAGCGGACGCTGGCTCCCGGGCGTCTGCGCCTGCGGGCTGAAGTCGCCCCGCTTTGAACTGTTGCAACGCCACGGCAAGTTGTTGCGTATCGGCACTGACTTTATCTCCCTGAGCGAATTGGCGTCACGGCTGCAAGTGCCGTTTCAGTTGCATCTGGACCACAGCGCCGAGGGCGTCGAGCGCATGCAACTGCATTGCGAACTTACAGCCGCCACCGTTGAAACACGTCTCGCCGATTACCTGACCCTGACGACCATCATCGACAGCGGATTGCTGGTGCTGCAGATCGAGCAATGCTCGCCCGAACACTTCGTTCGAAACAAACACAGTGGCAAGACGCCGCTGGTCATTGACTCCCGCCGCTGACGCTTGCCGTGAGCTGGCTCATTCGAATCAAGAAGAACACACCGTGAAAACAACCGACTCGATTAGCGAATTAACGGGTTTCGCCCGTGAGCATTCGCCCTACTACAAGAACAGTCTCGCCAACATCCCCGAGGCGATAAGTTCACTGTGCGAACTGCCACTGCTTGATCCGGCAGACTTCTGGAAAGACAGCGCGGATCTCGCGCAATGGCCGGTCCTGACGGCCCCCATTGGGCACGCCTTGGTGTTCAAGACCGGTGGATCAACCGGCGGTGGCAGGCTGTCCGTGTATGCCCGCACGGAATGGCAGCGCACGGTGGAAGATTTCGGCCGCAGTCTGAGCGAGCAGTTCAGCCCCGGGGACCGTGTCGCCAACCTGTTTTTCGCTGGCGACCTCTACGCCAGTTTTGTGTTTATTCATGACTCACTCGCCCATGTTCAAACAGCTGTCAGCGAGTTTCCGTTTACCGGCGAGGTTGATCCACCGAAGTTGGCCGACGCCATCAACCAGCATCGAATCAATGTACTGGCTGGCGTGCCCGCGCAATTACTGACTTTCGCCAGTTGGCTCAAACAACGCGGCCTTACGTTGCCCCTGGTTGATAGTGTGCTTTACGGCGGGGAGAGCCTGTTTGCCTCACAACGCCAGCTCCTTGAGCAAGTGCTGCCCAACGCGCGCATTGCCTCGATCGGCTACGCCAGCGTCGATGGCGGATTCATTGGCGCCAGTCATCCTGACTGCATCGAAGGAGAACATCGCACACCCGACGGTCACGTCCTGTTGGAGATTGTCGATCAGCACAGCGGCGCAACGATCGAGGCCTGCAATCAAACCGGTCTGCTCGTATTGACCAATCTGCATCGCCGCTTGATGCCGCTGATCCGCTATCCCGTCGGAGATCTAGCGTGCTGGCGCGAACCGCCGGGCACTGCACGACGCAAATTCGCCCTGAGAGGACGCAGCGGCAATAGCCAGCGGGTGCGGGTCGGCATTCTGTCGCTGATGACCGATGAAATCAGCGAAAGCGTACGGAGCATTACTGGCAGCGACGATTGGCAATTGCTGATCGAACAAGCCAACAGCGCTGATGTCTTGACGTTGAAATACGCAGTCATCGAACGATCGGCGCTCATCGACGAGAAACTTGAGGCCCGCTTGATCGAACTGTACCCGCCGATCGCGCAACTGCGGGCTGAGCGGTTATTGGAGCTGCGCATCAAGAGTTGCCGGTTTGAGGACTTGGCGCGCCATCCTCGCGCAGGGAAAAGCCTGCGGATCGTCGACTTGCGCTGCTATGACCAGGAAGAGCGGGAGGTGCGTGATGGAGTCGTTGATTCTGCGCAATTACCGTGACACCGACGCCAAGGCCGTCAGCCAGCTGTTTCGCGAGGTCTACGGTGATCATTACGTGCAAACCGACGTTTACATGCCCTGCCTGATCAATCAGAACCACGCCGACAAACGCTGGCATTCACTGGTTGCAGTGGAGGGTGAGCGGATTCTTGGTCATGCCACTTTGTATCGGCAAAGCGAAAGCTCGCACGATGCCGAACTGGCCTTGAGCGTCGTACATCCCGATACCCGTGGAAAGAACATTGCCACGCGGCTGGGCGGACAACTGCTGACTCATGCGCAGGCGTTGGGTTGTCGCAGCGTCTCGATCAAACAGGTCACCCATCACCCTTACACCCAACGCATGGCTATCAACCTCGGTTTTCACAACACTGGATTGTTGCCGGACTATGTCCGCTCACCCTTTGGCTGCAAAAAACCCGAGTCGATCGTGTTGGGTGTACGTGCTATCGATGGCTATCAACGGCCATTGCCAGAACAGGCATGGCCAGCCAGTTGCCGCCCCTTGATGGAGCGTCTGAGCGCTGTGTTCGGCGTCGGGGCTGATGCAGGACGCTGGCGCGGAGCTTCGGTTCAGGTCCAGCAGCACGGCAGCCGCCATGAAATGTGGCTGGAAAAACTCAATCCGGAACTGCTCGACCAGTTGCGATCACTGCCCGGGCATTGGCTGGTTTCGATTCGTCTACAGCTTTCGCGACAGTTTGCCGTGGATCTGCACAGCCTCAACGCCATCGGTTTTGCTTTCACCGGCCTGGCGCCTGCACAGGATAATCGAGGGGGATGGCTGGCGCTGTTTCATCGTGGCTACCGCACGCGCAGGCTGACATTGCATTGTCCGCACATGCAGCAGTTGCATGACCAGGCACAACGTCACATCACTCGGCAAGCCGTGCCGGCGGCGTAAACAGCATGAGCCCGCACACGGATGAGCGGGCATCATCAGCAGACGTTACGCCTTTGCCTTCAGGCCTTTGTCGGACGGAACTGCCGCATTGCCTTCGCCATAGGTCTTGAGATTCTGCAGGACGTAAATGGCTTTCTTGAATTCGGGGATCAGGCTCTTGCCGTAGTAATTGCCATTGAGACTGTTGGTCTGGATGGCATCGAGCTGAGTGGCGAAATATTCCAGCGCGTTGAACTTCGCCTCCGGGTCTTTCTGCACGCCGAAGCGGTCGAATTTGTCGCCGGCATTGAGCAAAGTGATCGAGGTGATCTCGGAAATCAGGCCGCGCCCGCGCAGGAATTCGCTGAGGTTGCCCAACTGCTTGACGGAAACGTTGGCCGGGTCGAAGCCCTTGATCTGCTTGCGCAAACCCTGCTTATCCATCTCCGCCACATTCAGCGCATTCGGATCGTTGCCGACCAGCGTCAGCATCTGCTGCACTTTGACGCTCTGCGAAACCTGCTTTTTCGCGCCGGTATCACGGACCATTACGCCTGCCTTGCTTTCCCAGGCGCCGGTATAGCCGATCGTCATGCGAGGATTCCTTGTGCGATGAGCATGAAATGTCCTTGTTCCAACCAATTGAATGGGCGCGAGTATCGGCCGATGCGCCTGATCGCACCAAGTCTTTTGTGCGCTTTTTTACAAATCTCGTACATTCGTGACACAAGCCTGCATCCCGTAAACATTGGTTCAGAGCCGTCATCTTGATGTAACAAACGTGGCGATCCGGGGGTTTGTACCCATCCCGATACCAACCGGTCATCGCCCAGCGTTGTTTCGGCGCGCAAGCACCTAAAGCTTCCGCCCGCAACGACGATACGCTGTGATACCCGCCCTGTTTTATTTCTGCCCTCCAACAAAAAAGCCGCTCAAGGATCAGTTCCATGCCCGCACTGCGCACTATTCAGGCTCGCTACACGCTGTTTCTGATTCTGTTCATACTGCTGTTGTCCGTGCTGACCGTGGTCGGCATCAGCCAACTGGTGGCACCGACCCTGCGCGATACCGAAGAGAAGGTCGTGCTCAACCGCATCGCCGAAGTCGCCGTGCAGATTCAGGGCGAACTGAACAAGGTCCAGGCGCAGCAACGCAGCATCACCCAGACCATCCCACTGCTCGACAGCGCCGCCATCGACGTGGTGCTGCCAGGGCTGGTGGATCAGTATGGCGAGCTGAAAGTCTTCGGCGGCGGCATCTGGCCGTTACCGGGCCAGCGTGAAGCCGGGCGCAACAAATTCAGCACTTTCTGGCACCGTGACGCCTCTGGCCAACTCAAGGTCAACACGTTCTGGAACAGCGATGCGGCGCCCAACTATTACGACCAGAGCTGGCACAAGGGCGGCATGGCCACTCCGCGCGGCCAGTGCGCGTGGGCCGCTGCCTATAAGGACGACGCCAGCGCCGAGCCGCGCACCAACTGCGCCATGGCGATCTACAAGAACGGCAGCGCCTGGGGCGTTTCGACCATCGACGTGACCCTGGGCTTCTTCAACGATTTGGTGGCGCGCAAGGAAAAGGACCTCAACGCCGAAATGCTCATCGTCGAGGCGGACGGCAAGATCATCAGCAACAGCTCGCGCATCAGCGGCCCGATCGTGCTGAAAAACATCAGCGAACTGGCGGCCAGCTCGACCTTCGTCAATCAGATCAAGACCGGCCTGCAGAATCGCGATACAGCGCAACGCGTCGAGTTCGATAACAACGGTGAAGATGCCACCTTCTTCATGCGCCCTATCGAGGGCACACCGTGGTTCCTCGCCACCGCCCTGCCGACCAAGATGCTCACTGCCCAGCGCGATGACGTGCTCCATAGCCTCAGCCTGATCCAGATTCCGCTGGTGATCCTGCTGGTGCTGTTGCAGGTTTACGCGATTCGTAAGCTGGTGCTGCGCATGAAAGCGCTGAAGGCCAACATTGACTCGCTGTCCAGCGGAGACGCCGATCTGACCCGCCGAATCACCATTCGCGCCGAAGACGAACTGGGCGCCATCGGTCACTCGGTCAACACCTTCATCGCCTATCTGCAGAACATGATCGGCGAAGTCACCCAGGCCACCGGCGCCATGGCTTCCAGCCTCGACAACCTGCAGCGCACCTCGGCACATACCGGCCAGATTCTGCTGCGTCACGCTTCGGAAACCGATCAGACCGTCACCGCCATCAACGAAATGAGCTCGACTGCTGAAAGCGTCGCGCAAAACGCCGCTGAAACCGCTGCATTCACCCAGCGTGCCAATGAGAACGCAGACCGCTCGCGCGTCGTGGTGGGTGAAGCGACCAACAGCGTGGTCGCGCTGATCGACGAAGTGGCCAGCGCTACACACAAAGTTGAAAACATGCAGCAGGACGCCCAGCGCATCACCGAAATCCTCGGCGTCATCGGCGCGATTGCCGGGCAGACCAACCTGCTCGCCCTCAACGCGGCGATTGAGGCGGCACGTGCCGGTGAACAGGGTCGCGGCTTTGCGGTGGTGGCGGATGAAGTCCGCGCCCTCGCCGCCCGCACTCAGGCCAGCACCTCGGAAATCAACGAAATGTTGACCCGTCTGACCCAAGGCGTGAGTTCGTCGGTCAGCGCCATGGAAAACACCCAGGCCAGTTGCCAGTCCGCTGCTGACGCCACCGCCCGAGTCAACTCGGGGCTGGACGAAATGGCCGGTTCGGTCAGCCATATCAACAGCCTCAGCACGCAGATCGCCACCGCCGCCGAACAGCAAAGCGCAGTGACCGAAGAGATCAACCGCAGCATGGTGCAGATTCGCCACATGGTCGATGAACTGGTGCAGAGCGGCCAGGCCAGCGAGCTGAATACCCGCCAGTTGCTCGAAGCCAATAGCCGCGTGAGCGCGATCATGGGGCGGTTCAAGGTCAGTTAAGCCAACCGCGACCACGGGGATTTCGGCCTTTACGCCAATCCCCTGTGGGAGCGAGCCTGCTCGCGAAAGCGATTTTTCAGTCACTGTATCTGCGGCTGGTCAACCGCATTCGCGAGCAGGCTCGCTCCCACATTGGTTCGGCTGTCTTGTAGCAACTGGAAACACTCAGTTGATGCCGGGATGGAAAAACCGGTCAAAATGCGTTCTTGCTGACCTACACCGAGTCGAGAGCCCATTCCCATGCGAAGCCAACTGCGTCTGCTCGCCCTGAGCGCCCTGTTCACCTCCTCCCTGGCGCAAGCCGCCGAACTGATCCCGATCGAAGTGCACCGCGATGCCAATTGCGGCTGCTGCAAAAAGTGGATCAGCCATCTCGAAGCCAATGGCTTCAAAGTCGAAGATCACGTCGAAAGCGACATGAGCAGCTTTAAACAGCAGCACGGCGTACCACCGCGTCTGGCGTCCTGCCACACCGCGATCATCAATGGCAAATTCGTCGAAGGCCATGTGCCGGCCGATCAGGTGCTTGCGTTGAGCAAGCGCGACGATCTGCTGGGTGTGGCTGCACCGGGCATGCCAATGGGCTCGCCGGGCATGGAAATGGACGGCATGAGCGATGCGTACCAAGTGATCGGCCTGAAGAAGGACGGCGCCGACGTGGTGGTGGCGGACTACCCGGCCCGTTGATGGGGGCAGCCTACTTCGGCCTGTTCTTTGCTGCGTTTGGCGCGGCGACATTGTTGCCGTTGCAGTCCGAGGCGCTGCTGGTCGGCCTGATCGTCAGCGAGCGTTACTGGCTGTGGGGTTTGCTCGCGGTAGCGACGCTGGGCAACGTACTCGGCTCGCTGGTCAACTGGTGGCTGGGCCGTGGCATCGAGCGCTTTCAGGATCGACGCTGGTTTCCGGTCAGCCATGGGCATATGGCCAAGGCACGCAAGCACTATGAGCGCTATGGGCATTGGTCGCTGCTGCTCAGTTGGCTGCCGGTGATCGGCGATCCGCTGACCTTGATAGCAGGCGTCATGCGCGAACCGCTCGGGCGCTTTCTGTTGATCGTGACGCTGGCCAAAGGCGCGCGCTATGGCGTGCTGGCCTTGCTGACACTTGGCTGGCTAGGTTGAACCAACCCTCAGTGTGATTGCCTTTGTTTAACGTCGGCGTAATCCCGACCTTCCAGAGTCGGCCAATTTTCAAGGAGTTTGTGCTTATGTCCGTCACGCTTTCCCGCTGGCTGCCCGGCCTCGTCCTCAGCGCTGCCTTGCCATTAATGGCGCACGCAGCCACTGAAACCGCCCCCGCCGAAGGGCCTGCCTACGGCCCGGAGCTGCAAGGCTTCCAATACCCCTACACGCTTAAACACTTCGCCTTCGAATCCCAGGGCCAGAAACTGCAAATGGGTTACATGGATGTCGCCGCCAATGGCAAGGCCAACGGCCGCACCGTGGTGCTGATGCACGGCAAGAATTTCTGCGCAGCGACCTGGGACAGTTCGATCAAAGCCCTGAGCGACGCCGGCTACCGCGTGATTGCGCCGGACCAGATCGGTTTCTGTACCTCCAGCAAACCTGCGCACTATCAATACAGCTTCCAGCAACTGGCCACCAACACCCAGCAATTGCTCAAGGCGTTGGGCATTCAGAAAGCCACCCTGCTCGGCCACTCCACCGGCGGCATGCTCGCCACCCGTTATGCGCTGCTGTTCCCTGAGCAGGTCGATCAACTGGCAATGGTCAACCCGATCGGTCTGGAAGACTGGAAAGCCCTCGGCGTTCCGTATCGCACCGTCGATCAATGGTATCAGCGTGAGTTGAAGGTCACGGCCAAGGGCATTCGCGACTATGAGCGCACCACCTATTACGACGGCCGCTGGAAGCCGGAATTCGATCGTTGGGTCGACATGCTCGCCGGCCTGAGCAACGGTCCGGGCAAGACCCAGGTTGCGTGGAACTCGGCGCTGATCTACGACATGATCTTCACCCAGCCGGTGTACTACGAGTTCAAAGACCTGAAGATGCCGACCCTGTTGCTGATCGGCACCTCCGACACCACCGCCATCGGCAAGGACCTCGCGCCGCCGGAAGTGAAAGCCAAAATCGGTCATTACGAGGTGCTTGGCAAACAGGTCGCCAAGCTGATTCCGCAGTCGACGCTGATTGAATTCCCGGGCATGGGTCATGCGCCGCAAATGGAAGAACCGGAGAAATTCCATCAGGCGCTGCTTGGCTGGCTGGGCAAGACTCCTTCCGCTCCTTGATGAGGCAAGCCGATGACGGTGCAGATTGCAGTGATCGATGACTGGCAGGACGTGGCCCGCGACGTGGTCGACTGGTCCGCGCTCGAGGGCATCGGTGAAGTAACCTTTGTGCATGATTACCCGGCCGACAACGCCACACTGGCCGAGCGCCTTGGCAAGTACGAGGTGATCTGCGTCATGCGCGAACGCACGCGCTTCGACGCCGATTTGCTCGGGCGCTTGCCCAATCTGAAGTTGCTGGCCACCGGCGGCATGCGCAATGCCGCGCTGGACATACCGGCCGCAGCAGCTCTGGGCATCAAGGTCTGCGGCACCGATAGCTACAAACACGCCGCGCCGGAACTGACCTGGGCGCTGATCATGGCGGCCACCCGTGATCTGGTGAAGGAAGCCAATGCGCTGCGGGCCGGCCAGTGGCAGCAGGGCCTCGGCGGCGATCTGCATGGCAAGACCCTGGGTATTCTCGGTTTGGGCAGCATCGGCCAGCGGGTCGCGCAATTCGGTCAGGTGTTCGGCATGCGGGTGATCGCCTGGAGCGAAAACCTCACCGCCGAACGCGCTGAACAGGCCGGCGTGACGTACGTCAGCAAGCAACAACTGTTCGAGCAGGCCGACGTACTGTCGGTGCATCTGGTGCTCAGTGAACGCAGTCGCGGTCTGGTTGATGCCCAGGCGCTGGACTGGATGAAACCGAGCGCGCTTTTGGTCAACACCGCTCGCGGGCCGATCGTCGATGAAGCGGCGTTGATCAAGGCGCTACAGAAACGGCGCATTGCCGGGGCAGCGCTGGACGTATTCGAGCAAGAGCCTTTGCCGGCCCTGCACCCGTTTCGCACGCTGGACAATGTCCTCGCCACGCCGCATGTGGGCTATGTCAGCCGGCAGAATTACGAACAGTTCTTCCGGCAGATGATCGAGGATATTCAGGGTTGGGCAGCTGGGGAGCCGGTGCGTCTGTTGAACTGAGCCCATCACTTTAAAGTTGAGTTGCTTCAACCGCCCTCTTCGCGAGCAGGCTCGCTCCCACAGGTTGTACGCGTTCCAATGTGGGAGCGAGCCTGCTCGCGAAGAGGTCATCTCAGATACCACTCTGCAATACGCTCGCACCACAACGGTGCAACTCGCCCTTCCCCTAGCACAAAACCGTGACTACCCAGTCACTGTGTTGGCCCACTCCGTCCAAAAAACATGCCCTTCGTCGGAGCGTTTTCCCTCCTGAACCCTCGCTAACATCCCGACACAACCGATTGTCGAACAATTTACCCATTTGCCCTAACCCGCTCTAGGATCTGGCCTAGACTGATTTTTCAGTGGCCAAACCACTCGGTCATACCGACGAAAAAAAGTCGAAACTTTTGCTTCACGCCACAGGTCATCAGAACAACTGGGCGAAAGCGACTGGTGTAATCCTTGCAACGGCCTCACCACCCATTCTGCTTGCGCGTGTTGGGTCAGCATTTGCTCACCGATGCGTGGCGCCTTTGCGCCCGGCCACAGGACTTGGCCACGAAACAGCTTGTTCGAGACAAGAATCAGATCACACACGGGAGATACATATGATCAGTGCGGCATTGGATATTCAGGGAGAGCGTGCTCACCAGTCGCTTGGAGAATCGAGCACCATCAGTGTTCCCGGCAGCCGACAGATCAACGTACCCGGCACCAAGACGCTTGCTCCGGTAGCAAGCCAGAATCCCAACAAGAAAAAAGTGTTGTTCGTGACCTCTGAGATCGCCGATCTGGTCAAGACCGGTGGCCTCGGTGATGTCTCCGCCGCCCTGCCCCGGGCGATGGCCCACCTGCATGACGTGCGGGTTTTGATTCCCGGGTATCCGCAAGTGGTGCACAGCGAAAACCCGATTCACATCATCGGCGAGCTGGGTGGCCACGCCGCGCTGCCACCTTGCAAGATCGGGCGCATGGACATGCCCGATGGCCTGGTGATCTACGTGTTGATCTGCCCTGAACTCTACGAGCGTGAAGGCGGCCCTTACGGCGCCAACAACGGTCGCGACTGGCCGGACAACCATATCCGCTTCGCCCGTCTCGGCCTGGCTGCTGCCGACATCGCCGCCAACCTTGCGCAAATCCACTGGCGCCCGGATCTGGTGCACGCCCATGACTGGCCGGCTGGCCTCGCGCCCGCTTATATGCACTGGCGCGGGCAGCGCACGCCAACGCTGTTCACCATTCACAACCTTGCCTACCAGGGCGTGACCAGCCTCGGTTCCTGCCCGGAGCTGGGGATTCCCACCCATGCCCTGCAACAGGAAGGCATGGAGTTCTACGGCAAGATGTCGTTCCTCAAGGCCGGCATGGCCTATTCGAGCCACATCACCACGGTCAGCGCGACGTATGCGCAGGAAATCACCACGCCTGATTTCGGTTGCGGCCTCGACGGTTTCCTTGCCGCCAAGACCCAGCAAGGCCTGCTCAGCGGTATCCCGAACGGCATCGACGAGAGCTGGGATTCGGCGACCGACCCGCACCTGTTTGCCCCGTTCGCCATCGGCGACTGGGAAGGCAAAGCGGTCAATGCCGCCCATGTCCGTGAGTTGTTCGGCTTGAATGACTCCACCGGTCCGCTGTTCGCCGTGGTTTCGCGCCTGGTCTATCAGAAAGGTCTGGACCTCACCGAAGCGGTGTCCGAGTTCATCGTGCAGAACGGTGGTCAGATCGCGATCATCGGTCGCGGCGAGCCGGAAGAAGAGCAAGCCATGCGTGAACTGGCCCTGCGCTTTCCTGGCCAGATCGGCGTGCGCATCGGCTTCAACGAGACCGATGCACGACGCATGTTCGCCGGCAGCGATTTCCTGTTGATGCCGTCGCGCTACGAGCCTTGCGGCCTGAGCCAGATGTACGCCCAGCGTTTCGGCTCGCTGCCGGTCGCGCGCAACACCGGCGGCCTGGCCGACACCATTGAAAACGGCGTCACCGGTTTCCTCTTCGATGAGTCCACCGTTGATAGCTACAAGGAAGCCCTGAGCCGCGCGTTCAAGGTCTTCGCCTTCCCGGAATTGCTCAATGCCATGCGTTGCCGGGCCATGGCTGCACCGTTCAACTGGAGCAAAGCGGTTGAACCGTACGCCGAACTTTACGAACAACTGGTCGCCAAGGCGTTGGGTAAAGCCAGCCACAAATAACCAGGGAGTTGCAGAAAATGCCGTCAAGGACCCAAGAAACCTGGCCCCACGGCGCGATCATGCTGGATGCCGAGCACACGCAATTTGCGTTGTGGGCGCCTGACGCGTTCTACGTCAGTGTGGAACTGGAAGATGGAAAATCGTTGCCCATGCTGCCCCAGGGCGACGGTTGGTTTGTAATCAAGGCCAATTGCCCGGCGGGCAGTCGCTACCGTTACTGCATCGATGGCGAACTGGAGGTGCCGGACCCGGCCTCCAGAGCGCAGGATGGTGACCTTGACCGCCACAGCGTGGTGGTCGACCCCCATGCCTATCAATGGCGGCACACGACCTGGAATGGTCGGCCGTGGAGCGAAGCGGTGATTTACGAGATGCACGTCGGTGCGCTCGGTGGATTTGCCGAAGTCGAACAGCATATGGCGCGGCTGGTGGCGCTGGGCATCACCGCGATCGAACTGATGCCGCTGGCGCAATTTCCCGGTGATCGCAACTGGGGTTACGACGGGGTGCTGCCCTACGCGCCTCAAGCCTCCTACGGCACCCCCGAACAACTCAAACACCTGATCGACACCGCCCACGGCCATGGCCTGGCGGTGATTCTCGACGTCGTCTACAACCACTTCGGCCCCGACGGCAACTATCTGCATCGTTACGCCAAAGGCTTTTTCCGCGAGGACAAGCACACACCTTGGGGCGCGGCGATCGATTTCCGCCGCCCGGAAGTGCGCGAGTTCTTCATTGAGAATGCACTGATGTGGCTGCTCGAATACCGTTTCGACGGCCTGCGTCTGGATGCGGTGCACGCAATTGAAGACCCGGATTTCCTCAGCGATCTGGCCCGGCGCATTCGCCAGCAGATCGACCCGACCCGGCACGTCTGGCTGACCGTCGAAAACGAGCTGAACCAGTCGAGCCTGCTGGAAAACGATTACGACGCGCAATGGAACGATGACGGTCATAACGCGTTGCACGTGCTGCTGACCGGCGAAACCGACGCCTATTACGCCGACTATGCCGCGCAGCCCACCGAGCAACTGGTGCGCTGCCTGAGTCAGGGCTTCGTGTTCCAGGGCCACATCACTCGCCATGGCGAACCTCGGGGCGAGCCGAGCGAACATCTGCCCTCCACCGCTTTCGTGTTGTTCCTGCAGAACCATGACCAGATCGGCAACCGCGCGTTTGGCGAACGTCTGCATCAGCTTGCCGACCCGCGTGCGGTGCAGGCGGCGACGGTGTTGTTGCTGCTGTCGCCGATGATTCCGCTGATGTTCATGGGCGACGAGTTTGCCGCCGAGCAACCGTTCCTGTTTTTCACCAGCCACCACGGTGAACTGGCGGAACTGGTGCGTGAAGGTCGGCGCAACGAGTTCGCCGCATTCAGTGCCTTTACCGATCCGCACAAGCGCGAACAGATCCCTGATCCAAATGCCGAAAGCACTTTCCACGCTTCGCAGCCGCGACTGTCCGGCAGCGGTACACCATTGCAACAGCAGACCCAAGAGCTCTACCGGCAACTGCTGAAGTTGCGCCATCAGTACATCATTCCTCATCTCTCCGGGACCCAGGCTCTGGGCGCGCAAATGCTCGGCTATGGAGCGGTCAGCGCGCGCTGGCGGCTGGGCAACGGCAGTGAGCTGCGAATTGACCTGAACCTCAGTGACACGCCAGTGGTCAACCCTGCACAGACCGATACGGAGTGGCTGTTTCAACAGCCAGCCGCGATCGAACTGTCGGACCCGAACCAACTGCCGGCGTACACAGCGCTCGTCAGCCTCACGGCCGCACCCCTTTTGCACCCCCTGGATGGAGAGCGCCTATGAGCGATGCGCAACTGGAAATACTCGCCAGTCGAGCCGGCCTTGCCGTCGACTGGATCGACGCCAACGGGCGTCAGCAAAAAGTCGCTCCCGCTGTGTTGCGCAATGTCCTGATCGGACTCGGCCACCCCGCCAGCACCGCGCAAGAAATCGATGCCAGCCTGTTGCAACTGCAAGAAGTCCAGCAAGACCGCCATCTGCCGCCCCTGCTGACCTGCGACGTTGGCGTTGCCCTCGACCTGAGTCGCTACTTCACACCGGAGACGCCCTGCGAGATTCATCTTGAAGACGGCTCGCAGATGAACCTCAAGCTGGACAACGAAGCCATGTTGCCCGGCTTGATTCCGGTCGGTTACCAGCAAGTGCACATCGGCGATCAGTATTTCACTCTCGCTGTGGCGCCTGAGCGTTGTTTCAGCGTTGGCGATGCGGTCGATAGCCCGATCCCGCGCGCCTGGGGTCTGAGCGCCCAGTTGTATTCGCTGCGCCGTCCGGGTGACGGTGGTTTCGGCGACACCCAGGCGCTGGAGGAATTGGTTCGTGTAGCGGGTGAACGCGGCGCCGATGCGCTGGCGATCAGTCCGATGCACGCGATGTTCAGCTCAGACAATGGCCGCTACAGCCCTTATTCGCCGTCCAGCCGCTTGTTTCTCAATTCACTGTACGCAGCGCCGGGCAGCATTCTCGGCGAGCGCGCATTGCGTGACGCAATCGATGCCAGTGGCCTGGCCGCGCAGTTCGACCAGTTGGAAAATCTCAAGCTGATCGACTGGCCTGCCGCCGCCCAAGCCAAGCAGAAACTGCTGCAAGCCTTATATGATGGTTTCGTCGCTGGCGAGCATCCGCTGCACGCCGACTTCGCCAGTTTCCGTCATGCCGGTGGCGAAGCGCTGGAGAATCATTGTCGCTTCGAAGCCATTCAGGAAATGCGCGCGGCCCGTGGCGAAAGCCTCGACTGGCGCGAATGGCCGGAGCACTGGCACGACCCGCGCGGCGCGGCGCTGGGCGCTTTTGCCGAAGAATATGCCGAGCGCATCGGTTATTTCGCCTTCTGCCAATGGCTGATCCATCGCTGCCTCGAGCGCGTTCAATCTGCCGCGCGCAGCGCCGGCATGGGCATTGGCCTGATCGCCGACCTCGCCGTCGGTGCTGACGGTGCCGGCAGTCAGGCCTGGAGTTTCCAGGATGAATTGCTCGCTTCGCTGACCGTAGGCGCTCCGCCGGACATCCTGAATCGCAGCGGCCAGGGTTGGGGGATTTCCGCCTTCTCGCCGGAAGGGTTGATCCGCAACGGTTTCCGTGCCTTCATCGAGATGCTGCGGGCCAACTTCGCCCACGCCGGAGGCCTGCGCATCGACCATGTCATGGGCCTGCAACGCCTGTGGGTGATTCCCAACGGCGCCGCCCCGGCCGATGGCGCCTATCTGTATTATCCGTTCGACGACATGCTGCGTCTGCTGGCCCTCGAGTCGCATCGGCATCAAGCCATCGTGCTCGGCGAAGACCTCGGCACCGTGCCGGAAGGCCTGCGGGAAAAGCTCGCCGCGCGCTCGATTCTCGGCATGCGCGTGCTGTTGTTCGAACAGGACAATACCCGCTTCAAACCGATTCTCGACTGGCCGGATGACGCGCTCGCCACCACCAGCACCCATGACCTGCCGACACTCAATGGCTGGTGGCATGGCCGCGATATCGACTGGAACGCGCGCCTCGGTCTGGTCGATGCCAACGGCGAAATCGACTGGCGCCGGCATCGCGAGCGTGAACGCGAAGGCCTGCGCGATGCGCTGCGTCAGGATCCGCAAAACTTTCGCGAAGAGTCCCACGAAGCCGATCAAGTGGTCGATGCCAGTGTGCGCTTCCTCGGCCACACCCGCGCGCCGCTGGTACTGCTGCCGCTGGAAGATGCCTTGGGTATCGATGAACAGCCGAATCTGCCTGGCACCACCGATTCACATCCGAACTGGTCGCGACGTTTGCCCGGTCCCAGCGAAGCGTTGCTGGACGGCCCCGATGCCGCCCGCCGCCTGGAACTGCTGGCCTGCGCGCGCCTTCAAGCCTCTGAGCGTGACCAATGAATCAACAGCAAATCCAGCCACTGCGCGCCACGTTGCGCCTGCAATTTCATAAAGGTTTTACCCTCGAACAAGCGGTGCCACTGGTGCCGTACTTTGCCCGACTCGGCATCAGCCATATCTACGCCTCGCCACTGCTGGCGGCGCGCGCCGGTTCCATGCATGGCTACGACGTGGTCGACCCGACCCAGGTCAATCCGGAGCTGGGCGGCGAGCCGGCATTGCGCCAACTGGTCAGCACCCTGCGTGAACACAACATGGGGCTGATTCTCGACATCGTGTCCAACCACATGGCCGTGGGCGGCAATGACAACCCGTGGTGGCTCGACCTGCTGGAATGGGGACGCCTGAGTCCGTACGGCGAATTCTTCGACATTCAGTGGCACTCGCCGGACCCGTTGATGGAAGGCCAATTGCTGCTGCCGTTTCTTGGCAGTGACTACGGGGTGGCGTTGCAGGAAGGCACACTCAAGCTCAAATTCAACGCGCAGACCGGGACTTTTTACGTCGAGCATTACGACCACCACTTCCCGATCTGCCCGAACAACTATGGCGAGCTGCTCAAGTCCGACGACACGCTGAAATCGCTGGCAGATCGCTTCAGTACGCTCAGTTACCAGACCGATGCTCACTCGCTGGCGATCCCGCTGAAGCAGGAGTTGCGAGAGCTGGCAAGCGATCCGCGTGTTCTGGCCACCATCGAAAGCAATGTCGCCCAATACGATTCCACCACTGACGAGGGCTTCCACAAGCTCCACGAGTTGCTCGAGCGGCAAAGCTATCGCCTGGCCAGTTGGCGCACGGCGGCGGACGACATCAACTGGCGGCGCTTCTTCGACATCAACGAGCTTGGCGGTCTGCGCGTGGAGCGCCCGGCAGTGTTCGAAGCAACCCACGGCAAGATCTTCCAATTGGTTGAAGAAGGTCTGGTCGACGGCCTGCGCATCGACCACATCGACGGCCTCGCCGACCCGCGTGGCTACTGCCGCAAGTTGCGTCGGCGTCTGGATCACTTGGCACCGGGACGTCATCTGCCGATCTATGTCGAGAAGATCCTCGGCGAGGGCGAAACCCTGCGCCGCGACTGGAGCGTCGACGGCACCACCGGTTACGAGTTCATGAATCAGCTGTCGCTGCTGCAACACGACCCGGACGGCGAACATGTCCTCGGCGAACTCTGGCAGCGCCGCACCGAGCGCCCGGCAGCGTTCATGGAAGAAGCGCAACTGGCCCGTCAGCAAATCCTCAATGGTTCGCTGGCCAGCGACTTCGAAAGTGTTGCCCAGGCGCTGCATCAGGTAGCACGTGATGACTTGATGACCCGCGACCTGACCCTGGGCGCGATTCGCCGCGTGCTGCATGCGTTGATCGTGCACTTCCCGGTTTATCGCACCTACATCAGCGCGATGGGCCGTTCCGAGCAGGACGAAGCGATTTTCCTGCACGCCATGGACGGTGCGCGGCAGACCCTCAGCGAAGCTGACTGGCCAGTGCTCGACTCGGTCGCCAGCTGGCTTGGCGGCACGCCATGGCGCCGCAAGCCACGGGGGCGCTCGCGCAAGATCCTCAAGCATGCCTGCGTGCGGTTCCAGCAACTGACCTCGCCCGCAGCTGCCAAAGCCGTGGAAGATACTGCGCTGTATCGCTCGGCGGTGCTGTTGTCGCGCAACGATGTCGGTTACAACACCGAGCAATTCAGTGCGCCGGTCAGCGAGTTCCACGAAGTCAATCAACAGCGCATGACGGAGTTTCCCGACAACCTTCTGGCGACTGCCACCCACGATCACAAGCGCGGTGAAGACACTCGCGCCCGGCTGGCCGTACTCAGTGAGCGCAGCCATTGGTACGCCGATCAGGTCGAACTGTGGCGCGCCCTCGCCCGCCCGGTGCGCATCGAAGATGACGCGCCTTCCGCTGGCGACGAACTGATCCTCTATCAGGCATTGCTCGGCAGTTGGCCGCTGGACCTGCAGGACGACGACAAGGCCGGTTTCGCCGATTACGCCAAGCGCATCTGGCAGTGGCAACAGAAAGCCCTGCGCGAAGCCAAGCTGCAAAGCAGCTGGAGCGCGCCGAATGAAGCCTATGAAAACGCGGCCCAGGCTTTCACGGAGAAGCTGCTGACCGGTGAAGAAGGCGAGTTGCTGCGTGCGGCGCTGAGCAAGACCGTCAACAGCATCGCCGCTGCCGGCGCGCTCAACGGGCTGGCGCAAACCTTGCTGCGCATGACCGTGCCGGGTGTGCCGGATCTGTACCAGGGCAACGAGTACTGGGACTTCAGTCTGGTAGACCCGGACAACCGCCGCCCGGTGGATTACGCCGCACGCGAGCAAGCGTTGCAGGCATCCGTGCCGGGTACCGAGCTGCTTAAGGACTGGCGTGACGGGCGCATCAAACAGGCGCTGATCAGTGAGGTGTTGAACCTGCGCAAGGAACACGGCGAGCTGTTCCGCCGTGGCGATTACCAGCCATTGGAAGTATTGGGCAGTCAGGCGCACAACGTCTTGGCATTCGCGCGTGAACACGAAGGCGCGCGGGCCATTGTCGTAGTGCCGGTGCGTTGCGCAACGTTGCTGGAAAACAGTGCCATCCCGCAGGTCGATGCGCTGCGCTGGGGCGATACGCGGGTGGTTTTACCGTCTGCCGCTTCGGATGCAAACCTGAAGGGACTTTTTGCTAGCAGCGTAGTCACACACAACAGGGAGCTGAATGTCAGCGAAGCGCTGGGGGATGTCCCGGTCAATCTCTTTATCCAACACTTAACACAAGCATGAGTTCAGTTCAGGAGCATTGCGATGAGCACCGACGATAAACGCATTCGCGAATTCGCCTATCAGATCTGGGAGTCGGAAGGGAAACCTGAAGGCCACGAAGAACGTCATTGGGAAATGGCGCGCAAGTTGGCCGAGGCCGAAGCGCTGGCACCCAAGAAGCCACCCAAGGCGGCTGGCAGCAAAGTGGCTGGCAAGACTACAGCGGCAACAGCGAAAAGCACCGACGGCAAGACACCGGCAGCCGCCAAAGCCAAACCAGCGGCGAAAGCCAAGCCTGCGGCCACGGCCAAAGTAGTCCCGCCGGGCGAAAAGGCTGCCGAGAAAAAGCCGCGAGCCGCGAAGAAGCCTCCGGCGAACTGATCCGATCCATTTTTGAACTGAATGACTGTGTGGCGAGCGTGCTCGCCACAAGGGGCTCTTGCGCCCCGAAGAAAGCCCTTCTTGGGGCAAAACACACCACCCTGTGGGAGCGAGCCTGCTCGCGAAAGCGCTAGGTCAGTTGGTGAAAACGTCGAATGTACCGACGCTTTCGCGAGCAGGCTCGCTCCCACAAGGAAATCTCATTGCCTGAACTGTCCCGTTTTTTTGCAGGAGCAATCATGACCCGTCCAAAGAAAGCCGAACCCGCTGCGCACGCCGAGCCGTCGAGAATCCGTGAAGGCCTGCCCTTCCCGCTGGGTGCGACCTGGGATGGTCTGGGGGTGAACTTTGCTCTGTTTTCCGCCAACGCCACCAAGGTCGAGCTGTGCATTTTCGACGATGCCGGCGAAGTCGAACTCGAACGCATCGAGCTGCCGGAATACACCGATGAGATCTACCACGGCTACCTGCCGGATGCGCATCCTGGCTTGATCTACGGCTACCGCGTTTATGGTCCTTATGACCCGGCCAATGGTCACCGTTTCAACCACAACAAACTGCTGATCGACCCTTACGCCAAACAATTGGTCGGCGAGCTGAAATGGTCGGAGGCGCTGTTCGGCTACACCATCGGCCACCCCGACGTCGACCTCAGTTTCGACGAGCGTGACAGCGCGCCATTCGTGCCCAAGTGCAAGGTCATCGACCCGGCCCACACCTGGGGCAATGACCATCGCGTCAGCGTGCCGTGGGACAAGACCATCATTTACGAAACCCACGTGCGCGGCATCAGCATGCGTCATCCTTCGGTGCCGGAAAACCTGCGCGGCACCTTTGGCGGCTTGATGGTCGACGACGTGCTTGAGCACATTCGCAAGCTCGGTGTTTCGTCTGTCGAACTGCTGCCGATTCACGCCTTCGTCAACGATCAGCATCTGCTGCAAAAGGGCATGACCAACTATTGGGGCTATAACAGCATCGCGTTCTTCGCCCCGGACCCGCGTTATCTGGCCAGCGGCAAGATTGCCGAATTCAAGGAAATGGTCGCGCACCTGCACGATGCCAATCTCGAAGTCATTCTCGACGTGGTCTACAACCACACCGCCGAAGGTAACGAGCAAGGTCCGACCCTGTCGATGCGCGGTATCGACAACGCCTCCTACTACCGCTTGATGCCCGACGACAAGCGCTACTACATCAACGACTCCGGCACCGGTAACACCCTGGACCTGAGTCACCCATGCGTGCTGCAAATGGTCACTGACTCCCTGCGCTACTGGGCCAGTGAGATGCACGTCGATGGTTTCCGCTTCGACCTGGCAACCATTCTTGGCCGTTATCACGATGGTTTTGACGAGCGCCACAGCTTCCTCGTCGCTTGCCGTCAGGACCCGGTGCTGCGTCAGGTGAAAATGATCGCTGAGCCGTGGGACTGCGGTCCCGGCGGTTATCAGGTCGGCAACTTTCCGCCGGGCTGGGTTGAGTGGAACGACAAGTTCCGCGACACCGTGCGTGCGTTCTGGAAAGGTGACGACGCCCAGCTCGCCGATTTCGCCAGCCGCATGACCGCTTCGGGGGAGATGTTCAACCAGCGTGGGCGCCGGCCGTATTCGTCGGTGAACTTCATCACCGCCCACGACGGTTTCACCCTCAACGATCTGGTGTCGTACAACGACAAGCACAACGAAGCCAACGACGAGAACAATCAGGACGGCAGCAACAACAACCTGTCGTGGAACCACGGCGTCGAAGGCCCGACCGACGATCCGGAAATCAACGCTCTGCGCCACCGGCAGATGCGCAATTTCTTCGCCACTCTGCTGCTGGCCCAAGGTACGCCGATGATCGTCGCCGGTGACGAGTTCGCGCGCACGCAGGACGGCAACAACAATGCCTATTGCCAGGACAGCGAGATTGGCTGGGTCAACTGGGACCTGAGCGAGGACGGCAAGGCCCTGCTCAAGTTCGTCAAACGCCTGATCAAGCTGCGCCTGACTTATCCGATCCTGCGTCGTGGACGCTTCCTGGTCGGCGAGTACAACGAAGATATCGGCGTCAAGGACGTGACCTGGCTGGCACCAGACGCCACCGAAATGACCACCGAGCACTGGCACGATGCGCACAATCGCTGCCTCGGCATGCTGCTCGACGGTCGCGCGCAGGAAACCGGCATCCGTCGCAAAGGCGCCGACGCGACGCTGCTGCTGGTGGTCAACGCACACCATGACATCGTCAACTTCACCCTGCCGGAAGTACCGGATGGTGGCTTCTGGACGTGCATGATCGATACCAATCAGCCGTCGATTCGCGGCCAGGAACGCTTCGAATTCGGTCACGAGTATTCGGTGACCGGGCGTTCGTTGCTGTTGTTCGAACTGCAACGTGACGAAGAAGATTGATATGGACTTTCAACATTATCTGGCTCGCCGTCCGCCAGATTACGCCGACACCAATGCCCTCGGCCGTTGCCTGCGGGCAATGGTCGAGGCCGGCCTCGACCGCTTGCCGTTGCCCGGCAGCGGTCACACGCTGGAGCGCTTCCAGCGTCTATCGGAGGTGGGCGGACACGATCTTGGGCTGTGCAAACTCTATGAAGGCCACACCGACGCTCTGGCGATCATCGAGCAATTGGGCGGTACGCCAACCCCGGGCAGCACGTGGGGCATGTGGGCCGCCGAACCGCCGCAGGCACGGGTGAAAGTCACGCCGTCCGGGCATATGGTGATGCTGAACGGGCGCAAGGCCTGGTGCTCTGGCGCGGCGGTGCTCAGCCACGCCTTGCTCACTGCGTGGGACGCTGATGATCAGCAGCAATTGGTTGCAGTCGCACTCGATCAACCTGGCGTGACCATCACCGATCAGGGCTGGCAAGCCGTGGGCATGGCGGCCACCGGCAGCGTCGAAGTGCTGTTTGAAAACGCCGAAGCGCAGGCCATTGGCAACCCCGGTGATTACCTGCAACGGCCGGGGTTCTGGCAGGGCGGGATCGGTATCGCGGCTTGCTGGTACGGCGCTTCACGGCGGATTGCCGAAGGGCTGCGTCAGCATTGCGCGCAACGCGATGAACCGCACGCCCTCGCCCATCTCGGTGCGACTGACACAGCACTGCAAGCAGCGGCCGACGTGTTGCGCTTCAGCGCGTTGCAAATCGATGCGCAGCCTGAGGCTGACGCTGAACTGCTGGCCCGTCGCGCCCGCGCGGTGGTCGAACAGTCTGCCGAACAGGTCATGCGTGAAGTCGGGCGGGCGCTGGGTGCCGGGCCGTTTTGTCAGGATCGGCATTTTGCGCGACTGAGTGCCGACTTGCCGGTGTTTCTGCGCCAGAGTCACGCCGAGCGCGACCTTGCTGCGCTGGGCCAGCGGATTGCCGGTCAATCCTGCGAGGTCTGGGCGTTATGAAGGACAACCCGATCGTCGGCCAGGGCACTTCACTGCAGCAATGGCAGGGTTCGCGGCGTCTGGCCGAACTGCCCGCCATCGACGTTCTTGACCTGGTACCGCTGGGTTCGCGGGCGGTGATCATCGCGCCGCATCCGGATGACGAAGTGCTCGGTTGCGGCGGCATCATGCAGTTGCTGGCGGCAGCCGGACGGCCGTTGCAATTGATCTCGGTTACCGATGGCAGCGCCAGTCACCCCGGCTCGCAACGCTGGACGGTCGAACGCTTGAGCGTGGTGCGACCGCAGGAATCCGCCGAAGCTCTGCGCCGCCTCGGCTTGCCGATGCACAGCCTGAAATGGCTGCGCGGCGGGTTTACCGACACCCAAGTGGCGGCTCAGGAAACCGGGTTGAGCGAATTCATCGCCGGTTATCTGCACGCCAATGATGTGGTTTTCACTACCTGGCGCCAGGACGGCCACAGCGATCATGAGGCCGTCGGCCGCGCCAGTGTCGAGGCGGCGCGACGCGTCGGTGCGACCTGCCATGAACTTCCGGTCTGGACCTGGCACTGGGCAACCCCGGAAGACGCCTCGGTACCATGGGAACGCGCGCGCAAGATTCTTCTGTCACCCACGCACATCGCGCGCAAACGCCACGCGGCCCACGCGTTCGCCAGCCAGTTGGAAGGCGACCGCGACGTCGGGCTCGGGCCGGTGCTTGCGCCCTATGTGCTTGATCGTTTGCTGCAACCTTTTGAAGTGGTGTTCCTGTGAGCGTCGATGACCGCTATTTCGACGGCCTGTTCGCGGGCAATGACGACCCATGGGCGTTCCGCCAGCGCTGGTACGAGCAGCGCAAACGCGCGATCACCCTCGCCGCCCTGCCGCGTCCGCGCTACAGGTCGGTGTTCGAACCGGGTTGCGCCAACGGCGAACTGAGTGCAGAACTGGCTCCGCGCTGCGACCGCCTGTTGTGCTGCGACACGGCGAGCGCGGCAGTGAAGCTGGCGCGTACGCGCTTGAGCGTGTTCGAGCATGCCGAAGTCCGTCAGGGCCGCCTTCCGGCTGACTGGCCGGAGGAAAAATTCGACCTGATCGTATTCAGCGAAATCGGCTACTACCTCGACGAAAAAGATCTGACAGAAATGATCCGCCGGATCAGTGAGTCACTGACCGCCGACGGCCAATTGCTGGCCTGCCACTGGCGCCCGCCGATCGAGGGCTGCCCGTTGAATGCACGACAGGTCCACGATCAGATTCACGATCAATTGGCTTTGCCGCGTCTGGTGCTGCATCAGGAAGCGGATTTCATTCTCGAAATGTGGAGCCGCGAGCCACGCTCGGTGGCGGCACTGGAGGGCTTGCGTTGATCGGTATCGTGATTCCGGCGCACAACGAAGAGGCGCTGCTTGATGAATGCCTGCGTGCAGCGTTGCGCGCCAGCCAGCATGCACAACTGGGCGGCGAGCCGGTGGAAATACTGGTGGTGCTCGACAGTTGCAGCGACGCCTCGGCGCAGATCGTCAGCGCTTATCCGGTGCTGAGCCTGCAGATCGACGCACGCAACGTCGGCGAAGCCCGAGCCGCCGGTGCGCGACTGCTGCTCGAGCGCGGTGCCCGCTGGATCGCCTGTACCGACGCCGACAGCCGCGTCGCCGATGACTGGCTGGCGGCGCAACTGGGACTGGAGGCGGACGCAGTGTGCGGCACGGTGACCGTCGAGCACTGGCACGAATCGATCGATGAAGCGGCGCAGATTCGCTATCACCGCCATTATCAGGCGCGCGATGGCCATCGGCACATTCACGGCGCCAACCTCGGTGTCAGCGCCGAGGCTTATCGCCTGGCCGGCGGTTTCAAACCGCTGACCTGTGACGAGGACGTGCAACTGGTGCGTGCGCTGGAGCGCAGCGGTGCGAATATCGCCTGGAGCCACCGTCCGCAAGTGCACACCAGCGCCCGTCTGGACAGTCGGGCCAAGGGCGGATTAGGTGACTTTCTGCGCAATCTGGCACAGCTGGAATAAAAAAATACGGATCAGATCGATCTGTGACGCGACGAATCGGCTGTCTTGAGCAATACTCTGCTTCGCAGTAATCCAAGGGTTGGAGCACTGCACAGTTGCTATTCATTTGCCTTCACGGGCCGCGATCAGCGTTGGCTGTTCACGACTGAGGGCGAGATACCACAAGGACGTCGCACTCATGAAATCGTCATTGATCAACGAACACGGCCTGCCAGCACAGATCTGGAACAGCGCGCCGCAACTCGACAATATTCCCGTCATCAACACCCACAGCCTGGTTCCCGCCGGCGCCCGCGCCGTGGTCATCGCCCCGCATCCGGGCGATGAAGTGGTCACTTGCGGCGGTTTGCTGCAATTGCTCTCCAGCCTTGGCCATCCCCTGCAATTGCTCTCGATTACCGACGGCAGCGCCAGCCACCCCGGCTCGCGGCAATGGTCGGAACAACGTCTGAGTGTGTTCCGCCCGCAGGAAAGCGTCGAAGCCCTGCGCCGCCTCGGCCTGCCCATGCACAGCCTGAAGTGGGTGCGCGGCGGCTTTACCGACAACGCACTGAGTGATCAGCAAAGCCAGCTCACCGAGTTCATCGGCCGCTACCTGCGACCGGGCGACGTAGTGTTCAGTACCTGGCGCAAGGATGGCCCGCCGGATCATGAAGTGGTCGGCCGCGCCAGTTTCGACGCGGCGCAAAAGGCCGGGGCGACCTATCACGATGTGCCGGTGTGGGCCTGGCACTGGCCGGAGCGCGAGCAGCGCATGATTCCCTGGGAACGCGCGCGCAAGCTGCGTCTCGACACCTGGACCGTAGCGCGCAAGAGCCACGCCACCCACGCCTACGCCAGCCAGCTCAAGGGCGAACCGGCCATCGGCATCGCCCCGCTGCTGCCCCCGGTGCTGCTGGAGCGGATGCGCTTGCCGTATGAAATCGTCTTCTTCTGAACGGCGGAAGCTCACAATACCTGTGGGAGCGAGCCTGCTCGCGAAAGCGGTGTGTCATGTGTCAGATGTATTGAACGTGATGAAGTCTTCGCGAGCAGGCTCGCTCCCACATTGGCCCAGCAGTGAATCATCGGAAGGAACTGCCACCCCCTCAAACCAGTCGCATGAACAGGCATGGCCCAATTCAGAGGAGTGAACGTGTCCAGCGATCCCAAGCGTCAAGTGGTCGACGCGCCAGTCATTCATCGCCTGCGGGTACTCACGGTCAACACCCACAAGGGCTTCACCGCGCTGAATCGGCGGTTCGTTCTCCCGGAGCTGCGCGAAGCGATGCGCAGTACCTCGGCCGATCTGGTGTTTCTGCAGGAAGTGGTGGGTGAACACGAACGCCATTCGAGTCGCTACAACGACTGGCCGCAGACCTCGCAATACGAATTCCTCGCCGACAGTATGTGGAGCGATTTTGCCTACGGCCGCAACGCCGTTTACCCCGACGGCCACCACGGCAACGCGCTGCTGTCGAAATACCCGATCCGCGAATACCGCAACCTCGACGTGTCGATCACCGGGCCTGAACGGCGCGGCCTGTTGCACTGCATTCTTGATGTGCCCGGGCATGCCGAGGTGCACGCGATCTGTGTGCATTTGAGTCTGCTGGAGAGCCATCGGCAATTGCAGTTGCAGCTGCTTTGCCAGTTGCTTGAATCACTGCCCGACGATGCGCCGGTGATCATTGCCGGTGATTTCAATGACTGGCAGTTGCAGGGCAACGCCGCCCTCGCCCGTCGCGACTATTTGCACGAAGCTTTTGAACGTCATCATGGGCGCCCGGCGAAAACCTATCCGGCGCGTTTCCCGCTGTTGCGCCTGGACCGGATTTACCTGCGCAATGCCAGTAGCCACGATCCAAGGATTCTCGGCAACAAGCCATGGACGCATTTGTCGGATCATCTTCCCTTGGCGGTTGAAGTGCACCTCTAGCTGCATTTTTGACAGCCATCCAATGACAGGTCGTTCCGGCAATAACCGCTCGGAAGGACCTTTCGTCGGCGGCAAAAAACCGTCAGATGCACCCTTCGCAAGCGTTTTTCCATGCAAACAAGCACTTAGTTATGTGCAGAAAAACAAACGCTTGCGGTTGCTGATTTAAGCGCGCCATTCATCGTGCATTTTCTTGACGCGCGAGCATCGCTCTTCTTATCTCTACCTTACTACCCCCGGAATCACTACTGGGGCTGACCTTCCGGCACTCGCGAAATCGAGCAGCCGCGGTTCGCCCCGCTCTATTCGGTCGCCCCTCGTTCGGGGTAGGAGAGACGCCAAACTCGAGATGACGCATGCGCTTGCAAGGTAGACCTCCATGAAAACTTCACTGACCCCACATGAATTGAAAATCACCTTTTGCACAGTGTCAGGTTCGCTGTTGCTGTGCTCGTCCATGGAGGCGCATGCGGAATTTTCGGCGGATGAACGCGCGTGGTATCGCGCCGATGTCCCTGTGATGACCTTGCCAGTGACCGTGATAACGCCCGGACCGCTGCCATTGAGTCAGCAGAGTTCGCGCCTGATCACCGAAGATCTTGCCCCGTCTGCCTGGGACGAGCTCTACGGCAAAAGCGCCCGGCGCGCGCAGACGGATGCATTGTCCTCCGGTTACGCGATGCCTGGCGGCGAGTTCAAAGGCCCGGCGGTGGTCACGTTGAAAAGCAGCAGTGGTGCCACCCAGACCCTTGGTCTGATCGGCGGCGATAATCAGATTCAGATGAATGCCGATGGTGCGCTGACCCGACGTGCCCTCGCCGACCGCAACACTGACAGCCTCAACCTGCAAGGCCAGAGCCTTGGCGCCTATTACAGCCTGGTCGGAGCGCAGGGCTGGCACGTCGACCTGTCGGCCAGCGGCGGTCGGGTCAGCGGTTTCAGTCGGACCCCGCAAGGCAATCGGCAAGCCACCGAAGGCAACGCGATGACCTTTTCCGTTGAAGGCGGTTATCCGATCGGCTTGAGTGACAACTGGGTGGTCGAACCACAGGCGCAACTGATCAACCAGCGCATCAGCCTCGACGCGCCTTATGCAGGCTCGGGCAACGCCTCGTCGACCGACCTGACCGCGTGGAGTGGCCGTGTCGGTGCGCGATTGAAAGGCAGTTATGACTTGAACGGGTTGCCTGTTGAACCCTACGTGCGCACCAACCTTTGGCACACGGTGTACACCGGCAGCACGGTGACCCTCGATCAGGTCGACAAGATCAGCAGCAGCCGCAAGTCTTCAACAGTGGAATTGGGCTTGGGACTGGTGGCGCGGGTCACACCGGCGGTAAGCCTGTACATGAGCGCCGATTACAGCAGCGATGTGGATGACAATGACCTGAACGGCATTATCGGCAGCCTTGGAGTGCGGATGCGTTGGTAATCTGCTGAACGCTGAAGAACCTTGTGGGAGCGAGCCTGCTCGCGAAAGCGGTGCCACCTTCAACATCATCGTTGACTGACATGGCGCCTTCGCGAGCAGGCTCGCTCCCACAGGTGCTAGCCGTGCGGCTTAAGGATCAACACCGCCAACGGCGGAAGATTCAGTTCCAGCGACAACGACTGACCATGGCTTGGCACTTCTTCGGTCAACGCTCCGCCGCCATTGCCATAGTTGGAGCCGGCATAAATGTCGGCGTCACTGTTGAACAGCTCGGTCCAGCGCCCGGCAAACGGCACGCCGACCCGATACGCCTGGCGCGGTACCGGGGTGAAGTTGGCAACCACCAGCACTGGCGAGCCATCCTTGCTCCAGCGCAACCACGCGTAAACGCTGTTTATCGCATCGTCGCCAATCAACCACTGGAAGCCCTGCGGCGCATCGTCCTGGTCGTGCAGCGCCGGCTCTTCGCGATACAGCCGGTTGAGATCGCCAACCAGTTTCTGCACGCCCTTGTGCTCGGAATACTGCAGCAGGTACCAGTCCAGCTGCTGATCGTGGTTCCACTCGCGCCATTGGCCGAACTCGCAGCCCATGAACAAAAGCTTTTTGCCCGGATGCGTCCACATGAAGCTCAGATAGGCGCGCAGATTGGCAAACTTCTGCCAGCGATCGCCAGGCATCTTGTCGATCAACGAGTGCTTGCCGTGCACCACTTCGTCGTGGGAAATCGGCAGGATGAATCGTTCCGACCAAGCGTAGACCAGACCAAAGCTCAACTCGTTGTGGTGATGGGCGCGGTACACCGGATCCTGCTGGATGTAATGCAGCGAATCGTGCATCCAGCCCATGTTCCATTTGTAGGCAAACCCGAGACCGCCCTGCTGGGTGCTCTGACTGACGCCGGGCCAGGCGGTGGACTCTTCGGCAATCACCAGCGCACCCGGCGCTTCCAGCTCAACCACGTCGTTCAAATGCCGCAGGAAGTCGATGGCCTCCAGGTTCTCCCGACCGCCGTGGCGATTCGGCACCCATTCGCCAGCCTTGCGCGAATAGTCGCGGTACAGCATCGAAGCCACCGCATCGACACGCAGGCCGTCGATATGGAAGTGTTTCAGCCAGTGCAGCGCCGAGGCCAGCATGTAACCGTGCACTTCGGTGCGACCAAGGTTGTAGATCAGCGTGTCCCAATCCTGATGGAAGCCTTCCAGCGGGTTGCCGTATTCGTACAGCGCGGTGCCGTCGAACTGCGCCAAACCATGGGTATCGGTGGGGAAATGCGCCGGCACCCAATCAAGAATCACCCCGATGTCGGCCTGGTGACAGGCGTTGACGAACTCGGCGAACTGATCCGGCGTGCCATAACGCGCACTCGGCGCGAATTGCGAAAGCAACTGATAGCCCCAGGAACCACCAAACGGGTGCTCCATGATCGGCATCAGTTCGATGTGGGTGAAACCCAGCTCTTTGACATATGGAATCAGGCGCTCGGCCAGTTCCGGCCAGGTGTACTGGCGCGCGACCTCGCCGAGATCATCCAGCTCGCACTGCCAGGAACCGGCGTGCAACTCGTAGATCGACAGAGGTTTGGAGCGCTGCTGGCGATCCTGACGGGAACTCATCCAGTCGTGATCCTGCCAGTCGATCTGCAGGGGCGAGGCAACTTTCGAAGCGGTGTCCGGCGGCAGGCTGGTGGCCAGTGCCATCGGGTCGGCCTTGAGCGGCAGAATGCCGTGGGCGCCGAGGATTTCGTACTTATACAACTCCCCCGCTTGCAGACGCGGGATGAACAGTTCCCAGACACCGGACGGATGACGCAGCCGCATCGGGTGGCGACGGCCGTCCCAGACGTTGAAATCGCCGACCACCGAAACACGGCGGGCATTCGGTGCCCACACGGCAAAGCGCACACCGTCCACGCCATCAACGGTCTTCAGCTGCGCACCGAGGCAGGCGCTGAGGTCGCGGTGGTTACCCTCGGCGAACAGATACAAATCCATCTCGCCGAGCAACTGGCCGAAGCTGTACGGGTCTTCGGCAACCTGCTCGCCACCGGCCCAGCGCGTGCGCAACAGGTACGGTCGCGCCTGATCGAAATGGCCGACAAACAGCCCCGGCGTCTCGGTCATCTCCAGCGGGCCAAGCTCTTCGCCGCTGTCCTTGTCCAGCACCGTCACACTCAGCGCACCTGGCAAATAGGCACGGATGAACTGCCCGCCGGCGCCATCGCCGTGCGGGCCGAGAATGGAAAACGGGTCCTGATGCTCGGCGCGTACCAAGGCATCAATGTCGCGTGCCGAGGGTAACAATGCTTCCTTTACCACACCCTGTTCCTTGTTCGAGAAACTCATGACTACTCTCCACCAAGATCGGAAAAGGGTTTAAGCCCTGTCAATAATCCATACAAGCCGTGCAATGGCACGGGCAGCCACGTTGGGCGGTTTTCCGCCTCGTAGGCCACTTCATAAGCGGCTTTTTCCAGGCCGAACAACGCCAGCGCGGCGTCGGCACCCTGAGGATCCTGCCAGGCATGCTCAAGACTAGCTGCTGCCTCGCGGTATGCCTGAACAAATGCCTCGCGTGCTTCGCGCAGATAACGCTCGGCGACACGTTTACGCGCCGCTTCGGCTTCGACGCTGTTATCAACGTTATGCACATTGATGGTCATCGCCGCTGCGTAATCGAACGAACGCAGTACGCCGCTGACGTCCTTGTACGGGCTGTGTTTACCGCGACGCTCGCTCAATGGCCGCGCCGGTTCGCCCTCGAAGTCGATCAGGTAGGCGTCGCCCTTGATCACCAGCACCTGGCCCAAATGCAAGTCGCCATGCACCCGAATGCGCAAGCCGCCGGTGGCTTTCTTCGCCAGATCCTGCACATGGGCAAGAATGGTTTTCTTCTCGTCGAGCAGACGCTTGACCAGTTTCTGATCCGACGCATTCAACTCGCCTTGATGCTGTTTGAGCAGTTTCAGGGCGTGTTCGACCTGGGCGGTGACATCCTTGCCTGTCGTGGCCATGTCCTTGCTCGACGACACTTGCGGCGCGAAGTCGGCATTGTCGGTTGGCGCAGCGAGCACCTGATGCATCTCGCCCAGACGCTGACCAAGCATGCCGGCGAAGTCCTTCAACTCGCCGAGGGCGTTGTAATGCTGCTCCTGCTCGGACATGGCGTCGGCCAGTTCATCGCGCAGCGCCCGTTCCAGGTTGTTCTGCGTCCATTCCCATGCGTCACCCTGATTGCTCAGATAGCCTTGGGCGATCATCAGCAAGTTGTCTTCGCCTTGCGCGTCGCGGCGAATCACCGAACCGAGCAGTGGAGAGATATTGGCAAACCCGGCCTCGGTCAGGTAAGCGCTCATCTCCAGTTCCGGGTGTACGCCAGAAGCGACTTTGCGTATCAGCTTAAGCACCAGACTGTTGCCGATTACCACTGAACTGTTCGATTGCTCGGCCGACAGGTAGCGCACATCCGACTCGGCGCCGAGGCCGAGTTTTTCCAGATGATCTGTCTGTTCGAAGCGGATTTCGCCTTCGATCGACTCCAGTACGGTGTTGTTCTGCATGCCTTGCAGAACGGCGCGGACGAAGGTTTCCAGGGTGAACGCATCGGTGATCAGGCCAACCTGACGCACACGGCGTACACGCGACAGCGCCAATTGCTGCGGCAACGGCGGGCCGACATGGTCTTCGCCAATGAAGCCGAACGGCAGCTGATAACGGTTGGTCTGGCCGCCACTGGTGACTTCGATTTCGCTGAGCAGCACTGGGTGCTGGGCGTCACCGAAGCGCACGCCGTAAGCCAGATTGACCTTCTCGATCGCCGCATCCTTGCCGGCAAACCAGCGACGATTCTGCAGCCAGCTCGGCAGGATGCTTTGCTCCAGCGTCGTCCGCGATGGCGCTTCGAGCAGTTCTTCCATGCGCTTTTTCAGCACCAGCGTGGTGAAGTCCGGCAGGCTCTGCGCCGGCTCGACGTGCCAGCTCGGCATCTGGTTTTCTGCCGCCAGTGCAAACCAATAGAAACCGTACGGCGCCAGGGTCAGGAGGAAATTCAACTGACCGATCGGCGGGAACGCGTTACCACCGAGCATTTCCACCGGCACCATGCCGACATACGCCGACAGGTCCAGTTCGACCGCTTGCGCACTGCGCGAGACGTTCGCCACGCACAGAATGATTTCGTGCTTGCCGTCGGCATCGGTGTATTCGCGGGTGTAAGCCAGCACGCGACGGTTGCTCGGCGAGAGCATTTTCAAGGTGCCACGGCCGAACGCTTTCGACTGCTTGCGCACCGCCAGCAGACGGCGCGTCCAGTTCAACAACGAGTGCGGATCGCCGGACTGGGTTTCGACGTTGACCGACTGATAGCCATACTGCGGGTCCATGATTGGCGGCAGTACCAGACTGGCCGGATCGGCGCGGGAGAAACCGCCGTTGCGGTCGATCGACCACTGCATCGGCGTACGCACGCCGTCGCGGTCGCCGAGGTAGATGTTGTCGCCCATGCCGATTTCGTCGCCGTAGTACAGGGTCGGCGTGCCGGGCATCGACAGCAGCAGGCTGTTGAGCAGTTCGATGCGGCGACGGTCGCGTTCCATCAACGGTGCGAGACGACGGCGAATACCGAGGTTGATCCGCGCGCGACGGTCAGCCGCGTAGTAGTTCCACAGGTAATCGCGCTCACGGTCGGTGACCATTTCCAGGGTCAGTTCATCGTGGTTGCGCAGGAAAATTGCCCACTGGCAATTCGCCGGAATTTCCGGGGTCTGCCGGAGAATGTCGGTAATCGGGAAGCGATCTTCCTGCGCGAGCGCCATGTACATGCGCGGCATCAACGGGAAGTGGAAGGCCATGTGGCATTCGTCACCATTGACGCCAGCAGCGTCGGTGTCACCGAAATACAGCTGGGTGTCTTCCGGCCACTGATTGGCCTCGGCCAGCAGCATGCGGTCGGGATAGTTGGCGTCGATCTCGGCACGGATCTGCTTGAGGACGTCGTGGGTCTCGGGCAGGTTTTCGTTGTTGGTGCCGTCGCGCTCGATCAGGTACGGAATCGCGTCGAGGCGCAGGCCGTCGATGCCCATGTCGAGCCAGTAACGCATCACCGACAGCACGGCTTTCATCACTTGCGGGTTGTCGAAGTTCAGATCCGGCTGGTGCGAATAGAAGCGGTGCCAGAAGTACTGGCCAGCGACCGGATCCCAGGTCCAGTTGGACTTTTCGGTGTCGAGGAAGATGATCCGCGTGCCGTCGTATTTCTGATCGTCATCGGACCACACGTAGAAATCCCGCGCCGCTGAACCCGGCTTGGCTTTACGCGCACGCTGGAACCAAGGGTGCTGGTCGGAGGTGTGGTTGATGACCAGCTCGGTGATCACCCGCAGCCCGCGTTTGTGCGCTTCGGCGATGAAGCGCTTGGCGTCGGCCATGGTCCCGTAGTCGCTGTGCACGCCACGATATTCGGCGATGTCGTAACCGTCGTCGCGACGTGGCGAGGGATAGAACGGCAGCAGCCAGATGGTGTTGACGCCGAGGTCGGCAATGTAATCGAGTTTGGCGATAAGCCCGGGAAAGTCACCGATCCCGTCATTGTTGGAGTCGAAAAACGATTTGACGTGAACCTGATAGATCACCGCATCCTTGTACCAGAGCGGGTCTTTGATGAAGGCGGCTGCCTTGGGTTTCTTCGCCATGTGGAACTCCTGAAAAATTCTCTGATACACCGAGGAGCTAGCATTGGTGAGCCCCTGTGGCGAGGGGATTTATCCCCGTTCGGCTGCGCAGCAGTCGCAAATTGTTAACGCGGTGCAGCTTGAAAACAGGGGCCGCTGCGCGCCCCAACGGGGATAAATCCCCTCGCCACGGAGGCGGTGCAAATGTTACGAAGCGGTAATCCGCCAAATCCCGAACGGCTGATACGCCGGATCGATGCGCATGAACTGATACTTGCCGTGCCAGTCCCAGCGATGGCCGTTCATCAAATCTTCGCCATGGGTGGTGGCATCGTCCGGCAGGCCCATTTCCCACAGCGGCAGTTCGAAATTCGCTTCCTGCACGTTATGCGGATCGAGGCTGACCGCGACCAGAATGAAATTGCTGCCATCGGCGCTGCGCTTGCCGAAGTACAGAATGTTGTCGTTCCAGGCGTTGTAGATCTTCAGGCCCAAATGGGTGTGCAGCGCCGGGTTCTGCCGGCGGATGCGGTTGAGCTGAGCGATCTCGGCAATGATGTTGCCCGGCGCGGTGAAGTCGCGGACGCGGATTTCGTATTTCTCCGAATCCAGGTATTCCTCTTTGCCCGGCACCGGTGCCGATTCGCATAACTCGAAGCCGGAATACATACCCCACAGGCCCGAGCCCATCGTTGCCAAGGCAGCGCGGATGAGGAAACCGGGACGCCCCGACTCATGCAAAAACGCCGGGTTGATGTCCGGGGTATTGACGAAGAAATTCGGCCGGTAGCATTCGCGCCACGGCGACTGATTGAGTTCGGTGAAATATTCCGCCAGCTCGGCCTTGGTATTGCGCCAGGTGAAATAGGTGTAGCTCTGCGAATAACCGACCTTGCCCAGACGCGCCATCATCGCCGGCGTGGTGAAGGCCTCGGCGAGGAAAATCACTTCCGGATACAGCGTGCGCACATCGGCGATCAACCATTGCCAGAACGGCAGCGGTTTGGTGTGCGGGTTGTCGACGCGGAAGATCTTCACACCTTCCTTGACCCAGCCGACAACGATGTCGCGCAACTCGACCCATAGACTCGGAATTGCATCCGGCGCATAGAAGTCGACGTTGACGATGTCCTGGTATTTCTTCGGCGGGTTTTCGGCGTATTTGATCGTGCCGTCCGGGCGCCAGTTGAACCAGCCCGGATGCTCTTTGAGCCACGGGTGGTCCTGGGAGCACTGGATGGCGAAGTCGAGAGCGATTTCCAGACCGTGATCGGCGGCGGCAGCCACCAGCCGGCGGAAATCTTCACGGGTGCCGAGCTGCGAGTGAATCGCCTCGTGGCCGCCCTCTTCGCTACCAATCGCATACGGGCTGCCGGGATCATCCGGGCCAGCAGTCAGGGAATTGTTGCGGCCCTTGCGGTGGGCGCGGCCGATCGGGTGAATCGGCGTGAAGTACAACACGTCGAAGCCCATGTCCTGAATCATCGGCAGACGCGAGTGCACGTCGTTGAAAGTGCCGTGACGCTGAGGATCGTCGGTGATCGAGCGCGGAAACAGCTCATACCAACTGGCGAACTCGGCGAGTTCGCGCTCGACGTCCATGGGGAATTCGGCGCTGATGCTGAGGTAGGCGCGGTGATCGGCCTGAGCCATCAGCTCTGCACTGCGCGAGTGCAGAAACAGCGCAACCTGCTCGGTTTCGAGCAGGCCGGACAATTCATGGTGCAGCGCGGCAAGCTGCTCGCTGAGCTGACCTTCGCTGCGTTCTGCGGCCTGTTGCACCATGGTCCGGCCTTCCTGCAGCTCCAGGGAAACCGGCACAGCAGCGTTGTGCTTCTTTTCCAGTTCGTACTGGAAGCTGGCGAAATGGTCGATCCACGCTTCGATGCAATACAGATAGCGGCCCTGCTCTTGCGGGCGGAACTGGCCTTGCCAGGTGTTGTTGCCCTGATCGGACATGACCTCGGTCTGCCAGGTTTCCTGGCCTTCTTCGCGCCAGCGGATGCGTACGGCGAGCTTGTCATGGCCGTCGGCAAACACTTTGCTGGTCACCACCACTTCGCGTCCGGCAACCGACTTGACGGCAAACTGGCCGCCGTCGAGGGTCGGCATGGTGTTTTCGATAACGATTCGAGGCAGCAGCAACGCCTGCGACAATGGCATGTGCGGGTTGTAACTCAGCTCTGAAGGTCTTTCAGCAGTCATTGAGCATCTCTCCTTAACGCCCCAAGGACGCTCTTGTGCCGGAACAGTATTCGCGACAAAGCGCCGGCCCTGTCATGAACTCACTTAGGTTCCGAGCAACCGGCGCGGGGAAAAGTTCAGATGAAATTAACAAGACAAACCGGCGGATCGAATTTGCCGTGGCCGGGTCAACTTACTTAAGCACGTCCCACGCCATGTGCCATACGGAGGTCATCAGATGAACATCCCGATCCCGGCGGAAACGCCTGATCCGAACATCGACAAACCCACCCTGCCGGATACCGAGCCGCCACCGGTGCCCGAGCAAGAGCCACCCGGCACCACGCCACCGCCGAAAGAAGAGCCACCGAATACGATGCCGCCAGTGATCGTCTGACCCTGCCCCCCTGATCGTTCCCACGCTCCGCGTGGGGATGCCTCAACGGACGCTCCGCGTTCGGCTCCAGAAGGGACGCGGAGCGTCCCGGGCTGCATTCCCACGCGGAGCGTGGGAACGATCAGGCAACGATCATCAGCCGGCGGGAAGTCAGAGGTGGTCATTCTTGTCGACATCCTTTTCGAACACTCTCACCACGTAAGGCATCACGCTGAAAATCGCCAGTGCCAGAATGGTACTGAGCAATGCCGTCGCTTCCTTGCCCAGCCCCGCCGCCACGCCGATCGCCGCCGTCATCCATAAGCCCGCCGCCGTGGTCAGGCCTTTGACATGGGCCTCGTCGCCCTGCTGATTTTTCAGAATGGTGCCGGCGCCGAGAAAGCCGATCCCGGCAATCACACCCTGCAAGACCCGACTCATGGCATCGGATTCTGCGCCCGAGGTCTGCGGCACCAACACGAATAGCGCAGCGCCCAACGCCACCAGCATGTGCGTGCGCACGCCCGCTGCCTTGCCTTTATGCTCGCGCTCAAATCCGAGTATCCCGCCGAGAATCGCCGCCATCAGCAGGCGTACGGTGATCCGGGTCATTTGCGAGGCGTCGCCGATATCGGCAAATTCGGCTTGCATCGTGGCCCACACTTCATCCCACCAGTCTTCCATCGTGCTTCCCTTGTTATTGGCTTGATAAGCGATGGACAACAGCGACCATTAATCGGTTGCGCAGAACGAACTGCGCGCTGCGTTTCCTAACGTGCAGACCTCACTTGAAAGGACTGCCGCCATGACCGTTCGAATCGATGAATCCAACCCTGAGCAGAAAGTGTGTTTTTTCACCGTCGAGCATGGTGAGGAAATCCGTATCTGCGACACGTTGACAGTCGAGACCGATAGCGAAAAAGCCATGTCGTTCGTGGAAATCGAAGGCAAACGCGCCTACATCACCGAAGCAGAAGCCGATGTCTTGACCGTCGCCGGGGCCAAGGACGGGCGCAAACATCTGAAGGCCGATGACAGTGATTCGGTGGTTTGATTGATCTCGATCAACACCCGGCGCAGGCGCCTGCAATAGGCGTTTGCGCCGCGCCCACCCTGATGCTTCAAGTTGTCGCAGGGATTGCGCCAAACCCCATCTGATCCGCTTTTTATTGCCAAACCTGAGTCTGTTCTGCAAACAGATCGGCGCTCATAGTGCATCGGCCTGATGGAGGCTGATGAGCGAACGAACATGAGCGAGCAAATCCCCGTCCGAACCGTAGAAGCAGCGCCGACGATAAGAAGCGTACCCGCACGCCCACTGAAGGCGACTGCCGGATCCACCGACAAGCAAATCCACACCCGCAGTTTCACCGGCCTGTTCCGCAATCTGCGTTTAAGCGGTGCCGGGTTTCTGTTCCTGCTGTTCTTCGGCACCGTGTGGCTGAACTGGGGCGGTCGGCAGGCGGTGCTGTGGGATCTGGCGGAGAGCAAATTCCACATCTTCGGCGCGACGTTCTGGCCGCAGGATTTCATTCTGCTCTCAGCATTGTTGATCATCGCTGCGTTCGGACTCTTCGCAATTACCGTGTTCGCCGGTCGCGTCTGGTGCGGTTACACCTGCCCGCAGAGTTCGTGGACGTGGATCTTCATGTGGTGCGAGAAGATCACCGAAGGCGAGCGCAACCAGCGAATCAAGCTGCAAGCGGCGCCGTGGAGCCTGAACAAACTGGCGCGGCGCGCCGCCAAGCACACGTTGTGGCTGGCGATCAGCGTGATGACCGGCCTGACCTTCGTCGGTTACTTCACCCCGATCCGGCCGCTGGCTGAAGATTTGCTGACCCTGCAGATCGGTGGCGTCAGTCTGTTCTGGGTGCTGTTCTTCGCCGCCGCCACCTACATCAACGCCGGTTGGCTGCGTGAAGCCGTGTGCATGCACATGTGCCCGTATGCGCGGTTCCAGAGTGTGATGTTCGACAAGGACACGCTGACCATTGCCTACGACGCCGCCCGTGGCGAAAACCGTGGTCCGCGCAAGCGTGATGTGCGCCCGGTCGAAGCCGGCCTGGGTGATTGCATCGACTGCCAGTTGTGCGTGCAGGTCTGCCCGACCGGCATCGACATCCGCGATGGCTTGCAAATGGAATGCATCGGCTGCGCAGCGTGCATCGACGCCTGCGATTCGATCATGGACAAAATGCATTACCCGCGCGGCCTGATCCGCTACAGTTCCGAGCGCGAATTGCAGGGCGGCAAAACCCATCTGCTGCGTCCGCGTTTGATTGGCTATACGGCGGTGTTGTTGGTGATGATCGGAGCGTTGGCGCTGGCATTGATCGAGCGGCCGATGGTGTCGCTGGACGTGACCAAGGATCGCGGGTTGTTCCGCGAGAACGCTCAGGGGCAGATCGAGAATATTTATTCGCTGAAAGTGATCAACAAGACTCAGCAGCGACAGGAATACCGGTTGAGTCTGGTTGATGGCGACGGGTTTGAGTTGCAGGGCAAAACGGCCCTGAGCCTGGCGCCGGGAGAGATTGTCGATGTGCCGGTGTCGGTGGCGATGACCACCGAGCGCCCGGCGAGCAGTTCGCAGACATTGAGTTTCAGGATTGAAGACAGTGACGAGCCGCAGGTATACAGCGTGGCGAAGAGCCGGTTTGTGGCACCGATAAATCGTTGAGAATTTGGCATTGCTGCCCTCACCCCAGCCCTCTCCCGGAGGGAGAGGGAGCCGACCGAGGTGTCTGTCGCTATGCATCGACCTGAAAGACCGAGTCGATTATGGATTCGGCAAAGCACTGTCAGGTCGGCGTATTTCATCAGCATCCCCCAATCAGTCCCCTCTCCCGGAGGGAGAGGGAGCCGACCGAGGTGTCTGTCGCTATGCATCGACCTGAAAGACCGAGTCGATTATGGATTCGGCAAAGCACTGTCAGGTCGGCGTATTTCATCAGCATCCCCCAATCAGTCCCCTCTCCCGGAGGGAGAGGGAGCCGACCGAGGTGTCTGTCGCTATGCATCGACCTGAAAGACCGAGTCGATTATGGATTCGGCAAAGCACTGTCAGGTCGGCATATTTCATCAGCATCCCCCAATCAGTCCCCTCTCCCTCTGGGAGAGGGCTAGGGTGAGGGCTCCTTCCCTGACACCCCACAAAATCAAGTCCACCAAGGCCCACCGATGAAACGCTACGAAAAATTCGCCGACGACATCGCTGAACTGATCCGCTCCGGCGTCCTCGGCCCCGGCCAGCGGGTGCCGTCGGTGCGCTACGCCAGCCAGAACTACGGCGTCAGCCCGTCCACGGTGTTCCAGGCCTATTACCTGCTCGAACGCCGTGGCCTGATCCGCGCCCGGCCGCGCTCCGGTTACTTCGTCAACGCCCATACGCCGAGCACATTCTCCGAGCCGGTAATCAGCAGCCAGGTCAACGAATCCACCGAAGTCGACGTCAGCGAGTTGGTGTTCTCGGTACTCGATTCGATCAAAGACCCCAACACCGTGCCCTTCGGCTCGGCCTTCCCCAGCCCGACGCTGTTCCCGCTGCAACGCCTGTCGCGCTCCCTGGCCAGCGCCGCGCGGGAGATGGATCCGCGCATGGTCGTCACCGATATGTCGCCGGGCAATCCGCAACTGCGCCGGCAGATTGCCCTGCGCTACATGGTCGGCGGGCTGATGTTGCCGATGGAAGAATTGCTCATCACCAACGGTGCCCTCGAAGCGCTGAACCTGTGCCTGCAAGCGGTGACCGAGCCCGGTGATCTGGTGGCCATCGAGGCCCCGGCGTTCTACGCCAGCCTGCAGGTGCTCGAACGCTTGAAGCTAAAAGCCGTGGAAATACCCGTGCATCCGCGTGACGGCATCGATCTCGGTGTGCTCGCGCAAACCCTCGAACGTCACCCGATCAAGGCCTGCTGGTGCATGACCAGTTTCCAGAATCCGATGGGCGCGACTGTGCCCGAGGCGAAGAAACAGGAACTCGTCGAACTGCTGCGTCAGCATCAGGTGCCGTTGATCGAAGACGACGTCTACGCCGAGCTTTATTACGGGCAACAGGCGCCAAAACCGGCCAAGGCTTTTGATACCGAAGGATTGGTCATGCATTGCGGCTCGTTCGCCAAAAGTCTCGCGCCCGGTTATCGCATCGGCTGGGTGGCGGCCGGGCGTTTTGCGCAGAAAATCGAACGGCTGAAGCTGATGACCTCACTGTGCGCTTCGATGCCGGCGCAAGCGGCTATCGCCGATTATCTGCAACACGGCGGCTACGATCGGCATCTGCGTAAACTGCGTTATGCCCTGGAAGAACAACAGAGCGCGATGCTCGCGGCGATTGCCCGCTACTTTCCGGCGCAGACCCGGGTCAGCCAACCGGCGGGCGGCTACTTTCTGTGGCTGGAATTGCCGGAGCAGATGGATTCGCTGAAGCTGTTTCAGATGGCACTGGCACAAGGCATCAGCATCGCGCCGGGGCCGATATTCTCGCCGACCCAGCGCTTCAGGAATTGCATTCGGTTGAATTACGGCAGCCCCTGGACCGAGGAATCGGAAAAGGCCATGGAGACGTTGGGGCGGATTGTGCGGTCGTTCTGAGGGATAGATGTTGTCTGGACTGGCCCCTTCGCGAGCAGGCTCGCTCCCACATGGGGTCTGTATTCACAAATCCACTGTGGGAGCGAGCCTGCTCGCGAAGAGGCCGGTTTTAACACTGCAAACCCACCGGTTTACCGCCCACCCCCCAAATCAACAAACGTCCCGGTCGCATACGATGCCTTGTCCGACAGCAACCAGACAACCGCCTCCGCTACTTCATCCGGCCGCCCGCCCCGGGCCATGGGAATCGCCGATTCGAGCTTGCTGACCCGATCCGGGTCGCCGCTCAGCGCATGGAAGTCGGTATAGATGTAACCCGGACGCACGGCATTGACGCGAATGCCCTCACCCGCGACTTCTTTCGACAGACCGATAGTGAAGGTGTCGAGCGCACCCTTGGATGCGGCGTAATCAACGTACTCGTTCGGCGAACCGAGGCGTGCCGCGACCGAGGAGACGTTGACGATGCTGCCGCCCTGCCCGCCGTGTTTGGGCGACATGCGCAGGATCGCGTGCTTGGCGCAGAGGATCGGCGCCAGCACATTGGTTTTCATGATTTTGAGGATGCGGAATTCGGACATCTCATCGACCCGCGATTTCTGCCCGACGGTGCCGGCGTTATTGACCAGCGCGGTGACACGGCCCAGTTCGGTGTCGACGCGATGAAACATCGCGATCACTTCGTCTTCGATGCTGACATCGGCGCGAACCGCGATGGCCTGCGCGCCCAAGGCTCGAACCTGTTCGAGTACGCTGTGTGCGGCCTGCTCATCCGACTGGTAGTTGATGCAGATCCGGTAGCCCTGTTCGGCTGCCAGCAATGCCGTAGCCGCGCCGATTCCGCGCCCGCCCCCGGTGATGACAATGACTTTATCCATGCTGGCCTTCCCCCACGTGCACACGTAACAGTCGGGGGAAGAATAACTGCCATTCATGGCTTTTGCATGAGTTCTATGGTGTTTGCACAAGCGCCTTCGCGAGCAGGCTCGCTCCCACAAGGGAATGCGATCACCTGTGGGAGCGAGCCTGCTCGCGAAGAACGATGACTCGGTATCTCAGACCACCGCCAGCCGTTGCCCACGCACGATGTCCTGCATGAAGCGCTCCGCCGGCATCGGATGGCCGAGCAGATAGCCCTGCAGTGAATCACAGCCCAGTTTGGTCAGGAAGTCCTGTTGCGCGCCGGTTTCGACACCTTCGGCGACAATCCGCAAATCCAGGGCCTGCCCCAGCGCAACGATCGCCGAGACGATTGCGGCATCATCGCTGTCATGCTCCAGATCGCGGACGAAACCGCGGTCGATCTTCAGCTCATTGGCCGGCAAACGTTTGAGGTACATCAGGCTGGAATAACCGGTGCCGAAGTCGTCGATCGACAGGTCGACGCCCATGTCCGACAGCTCTTGCAGCACGGTCATGCTCGCATCGGCGTCGCTCATGGCCGTGGTCTCGGTGATTTCCAGAGTCAGGCTGTTGGCCGGCAAGTGGTGGGTTGCCAGCGCCTTGGCCACGCTTTGCACCAGCCCGGCATGGCAGAACTGCAAGGCCGAGAGGTTCACGGCGATGCGCCAGTCGGTGTAACCGAGCACGTACCATTCGCGCATCTGCCGGCAGGCTTCGTTGAGCACCCATTCGCCCATCGGAATGATCAGCCCGGTTTTCTCCGCCAGATCGATGAATTTATCCGGCATCAGCATGCCATGCAGCGGATGCTTCCAGCGCAGCAGCGCTTCGGCACCGACCGGGCGGCCATTGGCGGCGTCGAATTTGGGCTGGTAATGCAGGCAGAACTGGTTGTGCTCGATGGCCGCGCGCAGGTCCTGTAACAGTTGCAATTGTTTGCGCGCGTTGGTGTTCATCGACGCATCAAAGAAGCTGTAGCCGTTCTTGCCGCCGCCCTTGGCGTGGTACATCGCAGCATCGGCGTTCATCAGCAGTTCCTGGGCGTTGTCACCGTTGCCCGGGTACAGGGCGATGCCGACGCTGGCGGAAATCTGCAGATCATGTTCAGCGACGCGGAACGTGCGACCGATGAGGCTGACCTGACGCGCAGCCAGGCTCAAGGCGTCATTGGGCTCGCTCAAACGCACCAGCAGAACGAACTCATCGCCGCCGATCCGCGCAAGAGTGTCCTGGCTGCGCAAGTCTTCACGCAGACGCGCGCCGACCTCGCGCAGCAATTGGTCGCCCATGTGATGGCCGAATGCGTCGTTGACCGGTTTGAAGCCGTCGAGGTCGATGAACATCAAGGCGAAGCAGCCACCCTGCTCTTGCACCTTTTTGATCGCCTGATTGATGCGGTCGTCGAGCAGCATGCGGTTGGGCAGACTGGTCAGCGGATCGTGCAGGGCCAGTTGGGTGAGTTCGCGGTTGGCCACCGTCAGCGAGTGCGCCAGATCAGCCGTGCGCGCTTCGAGGCGGGCGTCGAGAATCGAGGTCAACAGGGCAATCGACAACACCGCCAGCGTAGTGACCACGACCAGGCTATCGAGGCCGTTGCCTTTCAAGCCATTGAGCGTCGCGCCGCAGAAACTGCCGTCAGGAAATTGCGCAGCAGCCATGCCGGTGTAGTGCATGCCGACAATCGCCACCCCCATGATTACCGCCGCGCCGGCGCGAATCAGCCGTACATAGGGCGATTGCTGGCGCAGGCGAAAGGCAATCCACAAAGCCGCTGCCGAGGCGCCGACGGCGATCAGCAGGGAGGCACTGAACAGGGTCGGGTCGTAATCGATGCCCGGTGTCATGCGCAGCGCGGCCATGCCGGTGTAGTGCATGGCGCTGATGCCCGAACCCATGATCAGCGCACCGAAAGCCAATTGCGCCAGTGGCAGTTTCGGTTGGCTGACCAGCCACAAGGCGAAACCGCAGGACAGCACCGCGATCAGCAGCGACAGCGCAGTGAGGGCGAAGTCGTAGCCCAGGTCGATCGGCAATTTGAAGGCGAGCATGCCGATGAAATGCATCGACCAGACGCCAACGCCCATCGCCAACGCCCCGCCCGCCGTCCAGAAATGCACGGCCCGGCCTTTAGCCGTGGCAATGCGTCCGGTGAGATCGAGCGCCGTGTAGGAAGCCAGAATGGCCACGCACAACGAAATGAAAACCAGGGTGAAGGAGTAGCTGCCGATGAGCATGGACGTTCTCGTGACAAGCCGAAACCGTACTGCTTCCATTCTCGGTCGGGCAAATGCGGCGATTGTACTGATTGCGCGGAAGAACGCACTGACAAAGTAACCAAATTGCCATCAAGCCGATGAAACGCTTGTTCGATCGTCCTACAAGGCTCTGCGGTGGGCTTTAACCTCACCCTGTGAAAGCGATCTCATGCCAGACAAAAATCCCCGTGGGAGCGAGCCTGCTCGCGAAGGCGTCGGCACAGCCACCATCGTAGTTGCCTGACCCACCGCTTTCGCGAGCAGGCTCGCTCCCACAGGTTCAGCGGTTGTCGCTGACGTCGAGTTGGCCGTCCCAGCCGCCGCCCAGCGCGGCGATCAGTTGCACGCTGGCGATCAGTCGGTTCTGCAGAATATTCAGCACACTGCGTTCGTTGCTCAGCGCCGTGGCTTGCACCACGACCACGTCGATATAGGCAATCAGCCCGGCCTTGTACTGGTTTTCCGTCAGGCGCAGAGAATCGCGGGCAGCATCCAGCGCTTCCTGGCGCACTGCCGCTTCGTCCTCATACACCTTGAGCTGCACCAGGTAGTTTTCCACTTCGCGGAAACCGTCGAGCACGGTCTGGCGGTAGCGCGCGACGGTTTCGTCATAGGCCGCCTCGCTGCGGTCAACCTCGGCCGAACGAATGCCGCCGTCGAACAGCGGCAGAGAAAGCTGCGGGCCGACCGACCAGAAACGGTTCGGCAGGCTGATCAGGTTTTTCGAGGTACTGCTGCTGTAGCCGCCGCTCAGGCTCAGGGTCAGGTCCGGGTAATACGCGGCCTTCGCCACGCCGACATTGGCGTTGGCGGCGATCACAGAGCGCTCGGCCGAAGCGATGTCAGGACGGCGTTCCAGCAGTTGTGAAGGCAGGCTCAACGGCACTTGCGGCAGATTCGGGATGTTCTGGGTTTCGGCGATGCTGAAGTTGGCCGGGGCTTCGCCAGTGAGCACGGCAATGGCGTTTTCAAACTGTGCGCGCTGCCAGATCAGGTCGACCAGATCGGCCTGGGTGCTTTTCAACTGGGTTTGCGCCTGCGCCACCGCATCGCGCCCGGAAACCCCGGCGCGGTACTGGTTCTGGGTCATCTTCAGTGATCGCTCGTAAGCGGCAACCGTGGCTTCAAGCAAACGCTTCTGCTGATCGATGACGCGCAGTTGCAGGTAGTTCTGCACCAGCTCCGACTGCTGACTCAGACGCATCGCCGCCAGATCGGCAAAACTCGCCTGGGCGTTGGCCTCATCCGCCTCCAGCCCACGGCGCAGCTTGCCCCAGACATCGGCTTCCCAACTGACGCCCAGTTGCGCGGTGTAGGTATCACGAATACCGCTTGAGGAACTGCTCAGGCTCGAACTGCTGCTGCCGGTGCCCTGACTGGAGCGGTTCTTGCCCAGACTCAGGTCGACACTGGGGTAAAACGCCCCGCGCGCGCTGCGCACCAAAGCCTGCGCCTGACGAAACTGCGCTTCGGACTGGGCGACGGTCTGGTTGGAGCTGTTGAGTTTTTCCACCAAGGCGTTGAGCTGCCGATCGCCGTACAACTCCCACCAGGCGCCCCGGGCCAGCGAGTCGCTGGGATTGGCCTGACGCCAGCCTTCGGCTTCCTTGAACTGAGCGATTTCGGCAGTTTGCGGGCGCTGGTAGTCCGGGCCGACTGCGCAAGCGCTGAGCAGCGCCACGCACAGCGACAGGCTCAATAGGCGCGAGCCGCGGACGGTGGCCAATTGGATAAGCGAACGGTCAGTCATAGCGGAGTTTCCAGAGCGGCATCAGTACGCACGCCACGCCATTTGTTGAAGCGATGGCGCAGCTTGTCGAGATAAAGGTAAACCACCGGGGTGGTGTAGAGGGTCAGGACCTGGCTGAACACCAGGCCGCCAATGATGGTCAGGCCCAGCGGCTGGCGCATTTCCGCACCCTCGGCGCGGCCGAGCAGCAACGGCAAGGCGCCGAGGATCGCCGCCAGCGTGGTCATCAGGATCGGCCGCAAGCGTTGCAGACAGGCGCTGCGGATCGACTCCAGCGGCGACAGGCCCTGATGACGCTCCAATTGCAGCGCCAGATCGATCATCAGAATGGCGTTCTTTTTCACCACGCCGATCAGCAGGAATATCCCCAGCAGGGAAATCAGGCTGAACTCGCCCCCCAATGCATAGATCGACAGCAACGCGCCAACCCCGGCCGAGGGCAAGGTCGAGAGAATGGTCAGCGGGTGGATGTAGCTTTCATACAGCACACCGAGCACCAGATACACCGCCAGCAATGCACCGAGGATCATGAACGGCTGGCTCTTCTGCGTCGCGGCGAAGGCGTCAGCGGTGCCGGCCATTTTCGCAATCACATCCTCCGGCAAACCGACCTTGGCGATCGCTCGTTCGATGGCGGCACTCCCCTGCTCCACGGTCACGCCTTCGGCCATATCAAATGAAATGCTTTCGGACGCAAACTGGCCTTCATGGCTGACGCGGTCGTTTTCCAGGCTGTTTTCGTAATGGGCGAACGTCGACAGCGGCACGCGCGCACCGTCAGCGGTAATCACCTCGACCTGCTTGAGCGTCACCGGATCCTGGGCGTATTTCGGATTGACCTCCATCACCACCTGATACTGATTGAGGCTGTCGTAGATCGTCGAAATCTGCCGCTGGCTGTAAGCGTTGTTGAGCACGGCGGTGACCATGTTCATGTCGACCCCCAGGCGCTTGGCCTGATCCCGGTCGACAATCAGTGTCACCTGCTGCGCCCCGGCACCTTCGCGGGCATCGATGGCGGTCAGCTCGGGCAAAGCGCGCAACGCGGTGACCACTTTCGGGAACCACTTGCGCAGCTCGGCGAGGTCGCCGCTTTGCAGGATGTAAGTGTATTGCGAACTGGTCTGCTCGCGGCCGCCGCCAAATTGCAGGTCCTGGTCGGCCATCAGCATCAACTGCGCCCCGGGCACCTTGGGCATTTCCTTGCGCAGACGCTCGATGACTTTCTGTGCCGACAGCTGGCGCTCCTTGATCGGTTTCAGGCGCACGATCATGAAGGCGTTGTTGGTGCCGTTGTTACCACCAATGAAGCCGGCCACGCTTTCCACCGCTTCGTCCTTGAGCACGGCGCGGCGGAAGGTTTCCATTTTCGGCTGCATGACGTTGAACGACAGACCGTCGTCGCCACGCACGAAACCGATCAACTGGCCGGTGTCCTGCTGCGGCAGGAAGGTTTTCGGCACTACCACATACAGCGCAATGTTGACGCCAACGGTGAGCAGCAGACTGAACAAGGTCAGACGGCGATGACGCAATACCCAGTCGAGGCTGGTGGCGTATTTGCCGACCATCCAGTCGTTGGTCTTGTGGCTCCAGCGTTGCAGGCGGTTTTCCTGGCCCGGCGTGTGCGGCTTGAGCCAGCGCGCGCAGAGCATTGGTGTCAGCGTCAGGGACACCACCAGCGACACCACGATTGCCGCCGCCAGGGTGATGGAAAACTCGCGAAACAGGCTTTCGACCAGCCCGCCCATGAACAGGATCGACAGGAACACCGCCACCAGCGAGACGTTCATCGACAGCAGGGTAAAACCGACTTCCTTGGCCCCAAGGTACGCGGCCTGCATCGGCTTGACGCCTTCGTCGATATGCCGGGAAATGTTCTCCAACACCACGATGGCGTCGTCCACCACAAGACCTGTGGCGAGAATCAGCGCCATCAGCGACAGGTTGTTCAGCGAGAACCCGTACAGGTACATCACCGCAAAGGTACCGACCAGCGACACCGGCACCGCCAGCGTCGGGATCAGCGAGGCGCGGAAGTTACCCAGAAACAGATACACAACCAGCACCACCAGAGCGACGGCGATCAGCAAGGTCATTTCGGCTTCGTGCAGCGTGGCCTTGATCACTGGCGAGCGATCCATGGCCAGATTGAGTTTGACGCTGGCCGGCAGCACCGCTTGCAGCGCCGGCAACTGCGCCTTGATCTCGTTGACCGTCTCGATGATGTTGGCGCCGGCCTGACGGTTGATCACCAGTAGCACCGCCGCATCGTCGTTGAAGAAACCGCTGTTGTAGCGGTCTTCGACGCCATCGCTGACTTTCGCCACGTCCTTGAGACGCAACGCGGCGCCATCGGCGTAGTGAATGATCAGCGACTCGTAATCCTTGGCTTTCTCCAACTGGTCGTTGGCCTGGATCTGCCACAGGCGCTCGCCGTCCTCGACCGAGCCCTTGGGCCGGCGCACGTTAGCGTCGGCGATGGTCTTGCGCACATCGTCGAGGGCCACGCCGTACTGGTTCAGCGCCTGCGGTTCGAGCTCGATGCGCACCGCCGGCAGCGAACTGCCACCGATCTGCACTTCACCGACGCCCTGCACTTGCGACAGGCTTTGCGAGAGGATGGTCGAGGCCAGGTCGTAGAGCTGGCCTTTTTCCAGCACATCCGAAGTCAGCGACAGCACCATGATCGGCGCCTGCGACGGGTTGACCTTTTTATAGGTCGGCATGCTGCGCATCCCGCTCGGCAGCAGATTGCGCGAGGCGTTGATCGCCGCCTGCACTTCCCGCGCCGCGCCGTTGATGTCGCGGTCGAGGTCAAACTGCAGAATGACCCGCGTCGAACCCTGACTGGAACGGCTGCTCATGGTATTGACGCCGGCAATCGCACCGAACGACCGCTCCAGCGGCGTCGCCACCGTCGAAGCCATCACCTCGGGACTGGCGCCCGGCAGACTGGCCTGGACGACAATCACCGGGAAATCCATCTGCGGCAACGGCGATACCGGCAACAGCCCGAAGCTGACCCCACCGAGCAACATGATTGCCAGGGAGAGCAGCATGGTTGCCACGGGGCGTTTGATGAAAGGGCCGGAGAGGTTCATCGACTCTTGTTCTCCCCGCATACTTCTGTGGGAGCGAGCCTGCTCGCGAATGCGCCCTTACCTTCAACTTTGGCAGTGACTGACCTCCCGCTTTCGCGAGCAGGCTCGCTCCCACAGGGGAGATATATTCCGACAGTCATACCGCGACCTCTTCACCTTCGGCTTTGGATTTGCCAAAGCGCCTTCCGAGGCGGTCGAAGTACAGGTAAATCACCGGCGTCGTGAACAGCGTCAACACCTGGCTCACCAGCAAACCGCCGACCATCACCAGACCCAACGGCTGACGCAGTTCCGCGCCAGACCCCGTGGCCAGCATCAGCGGCACCGCGCCGAACAACGCCGCCAGCGTGGTCATCAGAATCGGCCGGAAGCGCAGCAGCGCCGCTTGATAGATCGCCTCTGCCGGGGCCATGCCCTGGGTGCGTTCGGCGTCGAGGGCGAAGTCGATCATCATGATCGCGTTCTTCTTGACGATACCGATCAGCAGGATGATGCCGATGATCGCGATCATGCCCAAATCGTTGCCACTGAGCAGCAACGCCAGCAAGGCACCGACCGCGGCGGACGGCAAGGTCGAAAGAATGGTGATCGGGTGGATGTAGCTCTCGTAGAGCACACCGAGGACGATGTACATGGTCACCACGGCCGCCAGAATCAGCAGCAAGGTGCTCGACAGCGAAGCCTGGAACGCTTGCGCCGCGCCCTGGAACTGAGTCTGCACGCCGACCGGCATGCCGATGTCCTGCTGCACTTGCTCGATGATGTCCACGGCATGCCCCAACGCCACGCCCGGCGCGAGGTTGAACGACATCATCACCGCCGGGAACTGGCCGATGTGGGTGATCGCCAGTTGCGCCTGACGCTCTTCGACATGCGCCAGACTCGACAGGCGTACCTGCGCGCCGTCGGTGGTCTTGACGTGAATCTGATCCAGCGCCTGCGGGCCGATCTTCTCCCCGGCCTGGGCTTGCAGCACCACGCGGTACTGGCTGGCCTGAGTATAAATGGTCGAAATCTGCCGCTGGCCGAAGGCGTCGTATAGCGCATCGGTGATATTCGCCACCGACACACCCAGGCGCGAAGCGGCGTCGCGGTCGATCACCAGATAGACCTGCAAACCTTTGTCCTGCAGATCACTGGCAACGTCGGTCAACTCCGGACGCTGGGCCAGGGCTTCGACCAGACGGCCACTCCACTGGCTGAGCAATTCGGAGTCCGGCGAGGACATGCTGAACTGGTACTGGGTGCGGCTGACCCGATCCTCAATGGTCAGATCCTGCACCGGCTGCATGAACAAACGAATGCCGACCAGTTTGTCCAGTTGCGGTTGCAGGCGGGAAATCACTTCACTGGCCGTCAGATCGCGCTCGCCATGGGGCTTGAGGTTGATCAGCAAGCGGCCGCTGTTGAGCGTGGCGTTGTCGCCGTCGACGCCAATGTAGGACGACAGGCTCTGCACCGCCGGATCTTCGAGAATGATCTTCGCCAGTTGCTGCTGCCGCTCGCCCATCGCCGCGAAGGAGATCGACTGCGGCGCTTCGGAAATACCCTGAATCACGCCGGTGTCCTGCACCGGAAAGAAACCCTTCGGCACGATCACGTACAGGAACACGGTCAACGCCAGTGTGCCGATGGCGACCAGCAAGGTCAGCGGCTGATGCTTGAGCACCCAGCGCAGCATCCGCCCGTATTCCTTGATCATCCAGTCGATGAACGCACCGCTGGCGCGATAGAAACGGCCTTGCTCGTGCTCTTGCGGTTCACGCTTGAGCAGACGCGCGCACATCATCGGCGTCAGGGTCAGCGACACCACCAGGGAAATCAGGATCGCCACCGCCAGGGTGATGGCGAATTCGCGGAACAGGCGCCCTACCACATCGGCCATGAACAGCAGCGGAATCAGTACGGCGATCAGCGACAGGGTCAGGGAAATCAGGGTGAAGCCGATCTGTTTCGCGCCCTTGAGCGCGGCCTGCATCGGGCTGTCACCCTCTTCGATGAAGCGCGAAATGTTCTCGAGCATGACGATGGCGTCGTCGACGACGAAACCGGTGGCAATGGTCAGTGCCATCAACGTCAGGTTGTTCACCGAGAAACCGGCGAGGTACATCACGCCGAAGGTGCCGATCAGCGACAGCGGCACGGCGACCGAGGGAATGATCGTCGCACTGGCGCGGCGCAGAAACAGGAACGTGACCATGACCACCAGCGCGATGGCAATCAGCAGTTCGTGTTGCACGTCGGTGACCGAGGCACGGATGGTCTGGGTGCGATCCGTCAGCACCGTGACGTCGAGGCCGGCCGGCAGGTTGTCGGTGATGCTCGGCAGCAAGGCCTTGATGCGGTCGACCACTTCGATAACGTTGGCGCCGGGCTGTCGCTGGATGTTCAGCAACACCGCCTGATTCTGGTTGGCCCAGGCGGCCAGACGCTCGTTCTCGGCGCCATCGACGATTTCCGCTACGTCCTTGAGCCGCAACGGTGCGCCGTTCTTGTAGGTCAGGATGAGGTTGGCGTAGTCCTCGGGCGAGGTCAGTTGGTCGTTGGCATCGAGCATCGACACCCGGGTCGGGCCGTCGAAGTTGCCTTTCGGCTGGTTGACGTTGGAGGCGCCGATCAGCGTGCGTACGTCCGACAGGTTGAGGCTGTTGGCCGCCAGCGCTTCGGGGTTGACTTTGATCCGCACGGCTTGACGCTGACCGCCGGCAATGCTGACCATGCCGACGCCGCTGATCTGGGCGATTTTCTGCGCCATGCGCGTATCGACCAAGTCATTGAGCTTGGGCAGCAGCATGGTTTTCGAAGTGATGGCCAGGGTCAGCACCGGGGTGTCCGCCGGGTTGACCTTGTTGTACACCGGCGGTGCCGGCAGGTCGGTGGGCAGCAGGTTGGTCGCGGCGTTGATCGCGGCTTGCACCTGCTGTTCGGCGACGTCCATGTTGATGTCGAGGCTGAAACGCAGGGTCAGCACCGAAGCGCCGCCGGAGCTGGTCGAGGCCATTTGTGTGAGGCCCGGCATCTGCCCGAACTGGCGTTCAAGCGGCGCGGTGACGGCGCTGGTCATCACGTCCGGACTGGCGCCGGGGTACAGGGTCATGACGCGGATGGTCGGATAATCGACCTGCGGCAAGGCCGAAACCGGCAGCAGGCGATAAGCGATCAGGCCGGCCAGAACAATGGCCAGCATGCTCAGGGTGGTGGCTACCGGACGGAGGATGAACAGCCGCGAAATGTTCATGCGCCCTTCTTGGCCTTATCGGCTGTGGTCGCATCGGGATTGGCGGCAGATTTGCCTTGCAGGTGTTCGGTCGGCGAGGTCGGCACTTCGCTGCTGTCATTGACCACTTCGACTTCGCTGCCCTCCTTCAGGCGATCGGTGCCTTCAAGCACAACGCGATCACCCGCGGCGAGGCCTTCGGTGACCACGGTGTTGTCACCGTCGCTGGCACCGATTTTCAGTTGGCGAATGGTGACTTTCTTGTCGCCGTCCAGCGCATAGACAAAGGTGCCATTGGTGCCGAACTGAATCGCTGCCGACGGTGCCAGCACTACACCTTTGAGCGTGTCGGCCAGCAAATGAACGTTGACGAACTGATTGGGGAACAGCGACTGGTCGCGGTTATCGTAACGGGCCTTGAATTTCAGGGTGCCGGTGGCAACGTCGATCTGGTTGTCCAAGCTTTGCAGCACGCCAGTGGCTTGCAGCTTGGTGTCGCCGCGATCCCACGCTTCGGCAGGCAACTTGGCGCCACTGCGGTAACGGGCGAGCACGGTGTCGAGGCTGTTCTCCGGCAAGGTGAAGGCCACGCTGATCGGTTGCGTCTGGGTGATCACCGCGAGGAACGTCGTGTCATTGGCGGCGACGAGGTTGCCGACGTCGACCTGACGCAGACCGACGCGACCGGCAATCGGTGCGCGGATCTTGGTGAATTCGAGATTGAGCTTGGCGTCGTTGACCGCCGCCTGATTGGTCTTGACCGTGCCCAGGTACTGGCCAACCAGCGCTTCGGCGGTGTCGAGGGTCTGTTTGGCGATGCTGTCTTCTTTATACAGACCGCGGTAACGCTCGACGTCGACCTGGGCGTTTTTCAGTTGCGCCTGATTCTGCAGCAGCGTGCCTTCGGCCTGGAGCAAAGCATTCTGGTAAGGACGCGGATCGATCTCGGCCAACAGGTCGCCCGCCTTGACCATCTGCCCTTCTTCGAAATGAATCTTTACCAGCTCGCCGCCCACGCGGCTGCGAACATTGATGGTGTTCAGCGCGGTGACCGTGCCCAGCGCCTTGTAATACAGCGGGAAGTCGCCCTTCACCGCCGGCGCCACACGCACCGGAATCGGCCCGGTACCGCCGCCGAAGCCAGGCCGCATCATTCCCGAGCGCCCGGTATGCCCAGCGGCCGCTTTGTCGCCGCCCGCCTTGTCAGCAGAGCCGGCGGGCCAGAATTTCCAGCACAGGACAGCGATGACCAACAGGACCAGCAGGCTGATCAGCCAGCGACGGGATTTGCGGGGGGACGATTGCATGGAGTTATTGACCATTGGGCGCGTGGGCTTCTATTACGGGAGGCTGAACGATAAGCACTGAGTGGATTTAAGCAAAGCAGCTTTACCGGCAATTTACCTTCCACTTACGTTTCAAGGTGTGAGGCAAAACCCTGATACACAAATGAAAACGGCCTGGACAGGGCCAGGCCGTTAACAATTGTAAAAGCCTTACTTGAGAACGGACAGTGCCGCTTCGTAGTTAGGCTCCTCAGCGATTTCCTTGACCAGTTCGCTGTGCAGAACGGTGTCGTTTTCGTCCAGCACCACAACGGCGCGAGCGGTCAGGCCTTTCAGCGGGCCGTCAGCGATGGCCACGCCATAGTTTTCGATGAACTCGCTGCCGCGCAGGGTCGACAGGTTCTGTACGTTTTCCAAGCCTTCAGCACCGCAAAAGCGTGCTTGGGCGAATGGCAGGTCAGCGGAGATGCACAGCACCACGGTGTTGCTGATGTCGTTGGCCTGGGCGTTGAACTTGCGCACGGAGGTGGCGCAGGTCGGGGTGTCGACGCTTGGGAAAATGTTGAGGACTTTGCGCTTGCCGGCGAAGTCTTGCAGGGTGACGTCGGACAGATTGCCGGCTACCAGGGAAAAGGCTGGCGCCTTGGAACCGGCTTGTGGCAACTGGCCGTTGACTTGAACCGGATTGCCTTTGAGGGTGACTTGAGCCATGACTTGAGTCCTTCTGTTTTTTGATTGGAAAGCATGCAAGAGGCGGAAGTTAACCACGAAATCGGCTGACGACCTATGCCCTGTTGGAAATTGTTGGGTGCTGAGCGGTGACATTGTATACAACCCACCGCAGCTTTCCTGTAGGGCTGAGCCTGCTAGCAAAAGCGTTGTGCCAGGCAGCACATTCGGAACTGATACACCGAAATGCGAGCGGGATCACTCCCATACTGAATACGAGTCCAGTGTGGGAGCGAGCCTGCTCGCGAAAAGGCAACCGGCCTTACTGCATCATTTGGCTTCAGATTTGAGTTTCAGATACGACTGATGCAGATCGCTTGCCCAGCCATCGATCACCGCTTTCATGTCGTCGGCTTTCATCACCTGGGAAGAGTTTTCCAGCGGTTTGCCGGTACCTTTGCGCACCACCTGCGCGATGACATGATTGGTCGCGCCGTCCATGAATACCGCTTCGGTGGCCAGCGTGGTTTCCTGGTCGCGGATGCCAGAGGCCGTACTTACCGCTGCGGCGACCAGTGCGATCGGGATCACTTCATAGACTTGCAGGCCTTCGGTCTTGCTGCTGACTGCGGTAATCGCCGGACGCACCACAATTACGCCCGGCCCGGGACCTGCGGCCAACGGCAGCGATTTGCCGAGTTCGCGCTTGAGCGCCTGATCGTAATAACTGGTGATGCCGTTGAGAGTCTGCTGGGGGATTTTCTCGGTGGCTTGCGGCTTCGGGTAGAGCTGGCTTGGCTCTACGTAAACGCTGGTGAATTTATTGATGTCGAGTTTCGGGTCCATCCAGCGCATCACCTCGGCACCAGAGGGTGACTTGGCCTCCTTCAGCTGGCTGTAATCCTTGAGAAAGCCGGAATACTGGTCAGGCTCGACGGTTTTGCTGGAACAACCCACCACGCCAAGGGTGGCAATGCACAGCGTGCCCATCACGACGGCTAGCTTCATGCTGTAATTCCTTTGAGAAGGCCAAGACATTTTGCATAGGGGAGATACAGGTATAGCCAAAACCCCGGCAAATGCGATGGCCAATTGCAAAGTTCACATCCGACAGCGCGTGTGCCTCGCCAACCGGTATTACCAGGAGGATGTTTCGCCACTGCGCAACGCCATCTCTCGCCGGCTATTGGCGCGTATCGCCTTGATCAGCGATACCGTTCCCACCAGCAGAATCGCCGCACCAAACAAGAAGTCGATGTTGTATAGCTGGAAATCTTCCACCGGCCCGATCAGCAATGTACGCACCACCGCAATTCCCACCAGCGTCGCGAGAAAGTCGATCCCCGGTTCATCGCGGTAGAACACCAGCATCAGTGGCAGGCACAGCACCAGCAGAAGCAACAGCACCACGACCTTGAACGAGCCTTTGCGTTCGACGCTGAACGCGCACTCATGCGCCCCGTACGGCTTGTAGTCCTCATCGCGGATCATCGAGTTTTTCTCGTTGATGTAGTCGGCGCGGTTGTACTTCTGGATCGGCGTAAAGGTGTTGGACATCTCCATCAGCGTGGTGATGTTCTTGAAGCGCAAGTCGATGCGCTCGCTGCCCTTGAGGTAATACAGCACCGGTTTATAGCCGTAGCGATAGGTATCGAAGGGGAACGCGGCAGTCTGAGCGTGCACGCCGATTGCGCGAGGCTCAAGTTCGGCGAAGGCGCTTTTATTGGTCGACGAGAGGTTGCGGCTCAGCGGCTGCACCTTGACCTGCTCGAGGAAGATCGGCGTGACGCCGAACGACCACTGCAGCGGTTCCAGACGCAGGCGCAGTTCGTTGCGGCCCAGGTCGTAGCGGTTGAAGGTTCGTTCGGAAACCACCAGCGAGCCGCCAACCATGAATTCGCCGCGCAGGTTGTTGGTGACGCGCAAGGTCAGTTGATCCTTGCCCAGCAACGCCGCTTCACTGGTCGGCGGCGTGCCGCACCACGCGGTGCTTTCGCCGACACCGCCGAGCTGGCCGTTGCGGTTTTCCTTGAATACATAAAAGTAACTGGCCCACAGCGTCAGCAGCAAAAGCGACGCCGTGAGACCGAGGATTTTTTTACCCGGACTCACTGATCAGACTCCCTTCTTCGGTTCCATCGTCCAGCCGAAAACCCGCTGGCGACGGCGACTCTACCAAAAGGCCATCAGTGACCCAAGGGAAAATGCCGGATTGGCACCGAACCTAAGGGTTTCCCCGGTCTACGCCTCACTCCTCCTGCGGATGTGGCGCTGGCCCGGCGTCATGCTCAGATTGCTTGAGGGCTCAGGTGATGGAGATGCTTTTTGATGCGCTGGGCGTGATATTTTTGTGGCTGGCGGCGGGCTGCCCTCACCCTAGCCCTCTCCCAGAGGGAGAGGGGACTGACCGAAGTGTTTGTAGGACTCACGTCGACCTGAAATATCGCGTCGAGCTCAAGTTTTGAACATCACTCGGTCTGCCCCCTTTCCCCCTCGCCCCCTTGGGGGAGAGGGCTGGGGTGAGGGGGTAAGCTTTTGATCTTAACCGCGATCGCGAGGTATCAGGCTCTGCAATTGCTGAGCAAGGAAATCGGCGTCGAAGGCAAACGTATCCGGATCCTTCAAGCCATTGGTCTTACGCCACTGCCATGCGCCATCCGCCAGGCCAACCAGCGAAATACTCCCGTACCGCGCCGCCGTCAGCCCCATCACTGCCAGGGAAATCTGCCCGCCGCTGCCCATCACATCCGGCACAAATTCCACCGGTTTGCCGGCAATCACAATGCTCAATTTTTCCGTCTTGAACGTCGAGGTTTCCACCGGCACGCTCGGCCCGAACGCGACATACGCCTCGCGACTGACCTCCAGCAGATTCGGCGCCTTGACCGGTTCAAGCCATTGCTCAATCTCGTCGAACAGCGCGCCAATTCGAGCCGCCCAAGCAGCCGATTGCGTGGTGAACAGTTGCTTCTTGTGCGCTTCGCTTTCGGCATAGTGGCGAAGCATTTCGCCCAGTTGCTGTACGTCGTTCATTGCGGTGTTCCTCGGAAAGGACCTGCGAAGGGTGATAGTGGCAGATCCCCGGCGCGGCGTACGTTTAGTTCTTGCAGATGCACAGTTGCGGGAAAGATCGGCGGTACAGTCAGTCGGTACTGGCGTCGAGTCTCGAACAGAAGGAAACTTCAGGCAGCCCTGAATGCTCGACACTGACATTTGCTTGAGGAAATCCAATGCGCACCATCGGCCTTATCGGCGGCATGAGCTGGGAGTCCAGCGCCGAATACTATCGCCTGATCAACCAACAGGTTCGCGAGCGCCTCGGCCCGTTGCGCTCGGCGCAGTTGCTGATGTACAGCGTCGATTTCGGTCCGGTCGAACAGGCCCAGCACGCCGGGCGCTGGGACGATGCAGCGGCGATTCTGGTGGATGCCGCGCGCAGGCTCGAAGCTGGCGGCGCAGAATGCGTGGTGCTGTGTACCAACACCATGCACAAGGTCGCCGAGCAGATTCAGGCGGCGATCAGCATTCCGTTTTTGCACATTGCCGAACCCGCCGCGCAGGCTGCACTGGAAATCGACGCGCGCACGGTCGGGCTGCTCGGCACCGCGTTCACCATGGAGCAGGACTTTCTCAAGCAACGTCTGATTGCCCAAGGCCTGACCGTACTGGTGCCGGATGAAGCCGAGCGCAAAGAGGTGCACCGGATCATCTACGACGAACTCTGCGTGGGTGTGATCAGCGAACAATCGCGAGAAATCTATCAAGGCGTCATCCAGTCCCTGACCGCCCGTGGCGCCCAGGCAATCATCCTCGGCTGCACCGAAATCGGTCTGCTGATCAAACCCGAACACAGCGCCCTGCCCCTGCTCGACACTACCGAGCTGCATGCGCAGTCGGCAGTGGCGTTCGCACTGGGCGACTGACTCAGGCTTTCGGGCTATTGCGTAGACGGGCCATGCTCAGGGTGTCGACCCACTGCCCGTCGCGCACCGCGTAATCACGCAACAGCCCTTCGGCCTCGAAACCGAACTTGCGGTAGAGGCCGATGGCTGCCTCGTTATCGGCGTACACCGTGAGTTCGACGCGGTGCAGATTCATCCAGTTATCGGCGACCTCCAGCGCCGCCGCCAACAACATCGAACCGACGCCCTTGCCCTGCCAAGCCGCCCCGACTGCCATGCCGAAACTGCCGGCGTGGGCGCGGCGCATGCGTGAATAAGCTTCCAGGCCCAGATTGCCGATCACCACGCCCTGATGCAGCGCCACCAGTTTCAGCGCGCGCTCGTTGTCGGCCTGCAGTCGCTGGCGCCAGACCTCGGTGGATTGAAACGGCATTTGCAGCACTTGCCGTGCAACGACGGGGTCGTTGTAAAGCGCAGTGATACCTTCGAGGTGGGATTCGTTGGAGCGTTCGAGATGGATCGTGGAGGTTGGGTCTGACATGGGATCGGTCCGTGATCAGCGTGTGGCTGGTCACTCTAAACCGCTGATCTGGAATCTGGCGAGCGGCAATGGTGGGGGCGAGCCTGCTCGCGAAGGCGGTTGGCCAGTCACTGAAGCCTCGACTGGCAGATTGCATTCGCGAGCAGGCTCGCTCCCACATTTTGATCCAGCCCGGGCACAACCCCTGTGAGCACTGAAGATTCCTGTGGGAGCGAGCCTGCTCGCGAAAGCGACCTCATAGCCAACACCTGCTTCCCGGCAAAAACGTCTACCGTGCTGTCGCCAATTTTTTGCTTTTTAAACACCGCTGTTTAAATGACACCTGCTGACACGCCTTCCAGGCTACAAATCCTTGCGTCGTTGCCTACAGCCAAGCCAGAATCCGCCGGCTTGTGCGCCTTGGGGGCGGGTTCTATTGTGGTGCGGTCGCTGACGAATCAGCGATCGGGTCTCGCAGCCCGTCGATCTCTGGACGCACAACACCCGCTGTTTTTATGGCGGCTGTACGTGGGAGACCTTCGGGTCTGCCGGTTCTAGAGTCCCGGTCTGCGACCCGCGTACAGCTGCCACCAACCATTTCGTATCGCAGCGAAAGGTGGCAGCTCCGTCGACTCTAGGAGCTTTACCATGATCAAACCCACACCCAACCCACCCCAAACCGACCCCACCTCTCCCTACGAATCCCTCGACTCAAAAAAACTTCACCAAGCCGCCGACCGCGCCCTCGACCACTACTTCTGCCCACCCGGCTCCACCCCGCCGCCCTTCAGCCCCCGCGCCATGTACGCCGTCACCGCCGACACCAAAAACGAAGACCTGCTGGCCAACGCCTGCGAAACCCTCGCCTCGGCCAAAACCATCGCCCAGGAGTTCGCCGGGCTGGTCAAGCCATCGCAGCGGCGGACGCTGATGGGGATTGCGCAGTTGATCATGCTCGGCGAACTGGCGGTGAATCGGGTGCTTGATAATCTGGAGTTGCCGCAGTAGCGGGCCTTTGATGATCGTTCCCACGCTCTGCGTGGGAATGCCTCAAGGGACGCTCCGCGTTCCAGCTCTGGTGGGGACGCAGAGCATCCCGGGCTGCATTCCCACGCAGAGCGTGGGAACGATCAACGCGTAAGCAATGAAGATTCCTGTGGGAGCGAGCCTGCTCGCGAAAGTGTCGGAGCAGTCAGCATTGCAACCGAACATTACGACAAATTCGCAGGCTGGCTCGCTCCCACAACAACCGCGCAAACAAGAGCCGGCTCGACCGCTCGTCTGAATACCGCCTGTACCTGTCAGATCTGACAGGTGTGCTTTTTTTCAAACTGGAGTGAGATGGATCCCATTCAATGCACGGCACGGCACGGCACGGCACGGCACGGCACGGCACGGCACGGCACGGCAAAATTCTCAGGGAGCGCTTCCATGGATATCCAGTCTTCGATTTTCAACGAATTGTTTGTCTTGTATCCGGTCATCATCAGGGGCTGGGTCACACCGGTGAAGCCGCAGGGCATTGCCCAAGGCGGGATTCCCAAGGTGCTTTACGATGGCGAGACGCAGGGTCTGGAATGTCTGATAGATCCGTGGACGGAAATGCAGCTCGCTTCCTGGACCATGGCCGCTGATGACCGCGTCGATCTGTACGTCAACGACAACCCTACTCCCGCAACGGGCAAGACCGTTGCCCCGGGCGAAGAACAACAGCGGGTGCGCTTGTACTTGCCCCACGGCTGGCTCAATCAGGGCGTCAATCGCCTGTATTACAAGGTCACGCGCGTAGGAGGTAACGATGAATCGTCTCGGGACACGCTAGCCCTCTACCATTTGCGTCTGCCGGAATCTCTGGATCTGATCATTCCGCCGGAAGTAGTACGTGAAGGCGTGGGGCCGGAGCTCGCCGCACGAGGTGTGACATTTGCGTTTACTTACACCAACCGACGCCACTTCGACTCCATCGTTTTTGCGCTCGGCGATACCACCGTGCGCTTCGACGTGCCCGACGCGCCGGCCCCGATCAACCTGACCCTGCTCACCGATACCTTCCAGCGTGCCGGTGACAACCCGAATGCTGTGGCGGAATTCAGAGTATTTGACCAATTGGGCAATGCCGTCATGTCAGGTGAAAAGCGCGTGGACATTCACCTCGGTCGCCTTTCTCTGCTGGCACCCACCGTCCGTGGCATGAACGGCAATCAGTTCAGTCCGACCACTCCGGAAATCAGAGTCCTCGTACCGCAGGGTTCGTTACTGCCCACCGACACGTTGTGGGTGAACTGGCAAGGCGCGACGGCTGTCCCTGAAGGCTCCTACCCAAGCCCACCTCGGCTGGTCAGTGCCGGCCTGGAGATTGCGGTACCGCGCTCGGTGCTCGCCTACAGCCTGGGCCAACGGGTTGCAGTCAGTTATTTTATCGACCGCGACGACAAACCCGTGGAGTCGGCTGTGTTGCTGCTGGACATTCTGCCGCTGCCGGCAACCGCTTTGAACTCCCCGAAAATTGTCGAGGCCGATGCCAACAATTTTCTCGACATAACGGCGCTCGGCACCAAAAACGCAACCATTCATGCGCTGCTGCATACCTTGATTGAAGCCGAACAGCCCTGCTGGCTGCGGCTAGAGGGCAAGAAGGCGGACGGCACTGCACATGACTTGACTCTCTGGGCTGGGTTGCCAGCTAGAGTCAACAGCACTTGGATCAACCAGGGTTTCTGGCCACAGACACTGGCAAACAGTTATCTCGTTCAATTGGGGCATGGCACGACGCTGACGCTTAAATACCTGGTGGCGCTGGACAAGAGCAATATCGAAACGAACGCAGTGAAATTTCCGGATCGGGTTTACACGATCAAGTCTGTAGAACTGGTTGTGCCGACACTGGACAGGGTATTGGACTCGAACGGTGAGGAAGTTCTGGAAGGGGGATGGACGGTCAGCACTAGCTTAACGTTGTCGGGGACTGCGAGTAAGGGACTGGAGATTGAGGTGTTCGATGATGATGGCTCGGGCACTGTTGCCAAAGGGCGAGCGACGGCCGACCCGCAGACGGGGATCTGGACACGGGAAGTAACTGTTGCTGAAGGGAAGCACCGGTTATTTGCGAGATCGTTGTATCACAGTGGTGAGGTGGATTCTGACGCGCGGAGTTTTACGGTGACAGCGGATGTTGCGCCGACGATTGATTCGGTTAAAGGCTCGCCCAGCAACGTCGAAATACCTGAAGGAGGTTCAACGTCGGATACAAGTGTGACGCTGACAGGGAAAGCAGCCAACGGATTGAAAGTGAATATTCTGGACGGATTGACCTCCATTGGCGGCCCCACAGCCGATCCTGCCGATGGTGTTTGGACGATGACAGCCACTTTCAGCGTAGGCCTCCATGAAATCACCGCTGAGGCAGCGTATGGCTCAGGCAATAAGTCCGCAGTCAGAAAATTCAATGTTGTGGCTGCGCTGACCATCGACGAAAGTGTTATGAATCTAGACGCAGTGAAATTCGTACAAAGCTACGGCTGGGGCACTAAAGAAGTTCCCGGAAACGTTCTGACTCGTCAGGCACAAGGTGGCACTCCACCCTACACCTATCAATCAGATAATCCGGCCGTGGTTTCAGTGACATCTACAGGAAAGGTTACCGGATTAAAAAATGGCACAACAACGATTCGAGTGCGCGATGTCTCAGGCGCCGCCGTTTCGTTTAGTGTGAATGTTAAAAACGTTTATCGAATCACCAAGGGAAGTACGACGTATATCGGCGATCCTGGAGGCATTGCCGCGCAGCAATGGATCGGAAGCCAAGGTGGCCTCCATCTCGGCCAAATCCACAACGTTTGGCACGCCGCAACCCTTAACGCTAACTTCACAAACGTTTTCGGCGATTTGTTCGAGAGCATTCAATGGGGAAGCCCATTGTCATCGTGGGTGTACACTCACGGTCTCCCCAATGGGACTAGGTATATGTCCTGGTCAAATGGCATATCCTTTCACACCGGGACCTTTGCCCCCCCATTTCGGGCACTGTTCGTTGTCCCGACATGATGGTTGAAACTGTCCAATCGGCTTATTGATTCAAATCCACCTGTCGCCTAAACCACACTCCGACAAAGTGCCTAAATTACTGATGGAGGCCATACTCGCGCTCCGGCAATCACCAAGTCTTACGAATGATGATCGTCCCCACGCTCTGCGTGGGAATGCCTCAAGGGACGCTCCGCGTTCCAGCTCTGGTGGGGACGCAGAGCGTCCTGGGCTGCATTCCCACGCGGAGCGTGGGAACGATCAACGCGTAAGCAATGAAGATTCCTGTGGGAGCGAGCCTGCTCGCGAAGGCGGTGGGTCAGTCACTGAGGCTTCGACTGGCGGATTGCTTTCGCGAGCAGGCTCACTCCTACACGGGGGCGGGTTAAGGCTGGAACCATTCGTGGCGTTCGTTGAAGGTTTGCTGGATGAGGTCGATGAGGGTTTTGATTTCGGGGGAGTTTTGCGAGTCGGTGTTGACGGCGAGCCACGCGTGTAGCTGCATCGGTTCGGCGAATAATCCGGGCAGTGCGATGAGGCCACGGTCGAAGCGGCTCATGTATGCCGGCAGCAACCCGATGCACGCGCTGCAGCGAATCATCTCCAGCATCAATTCATAAGACTGCATCTGCACCACCCCAGCCAACCTCTCCTCCACCAACTCATTCCACGGCCGAAAGCTCTCAACCTGTCGGTCATGCTGCCATTGCACCAACATGAAATCAGCCAGATCTTCCGGCGTTTCCGGTCTAGCTGTCACCCGCGAATAGCGCTTGGCAATGTGCGGCAGATACTCGATCCGCGCGAGGTGTTGCGGTTCGCTAGTGGAAAAGGTCGGGCCGGGATTTGGGCATTCGCCAGGAGCAAGCCACAGGACAATGTCGGCGCTGACCGCACGCAAGGCCAGTTCGCTATCCAGAGCAATAATTTCCAGACGCAGGCTGGCGTTGCGGCGCAGCAATGCGATGAGGTCGCGGCCAAGGATGTCGTGGAGGATGGATGCGGCGACGGCGAGGCGGATCAGTGGCTGTTCGATGACCGGGAGTTTGCGTTCGTGGGCCAGGGTGATGAGTCGGGCCTGCAACTGTTGGCCTTCGCGGGTCAGGCTGAGGGCGCTGCCCTGGAAGCTGAACAGGCTGCGTTGCAGTTGCTGTTCGAGTTGCGCGAGTTGTTTGCGCAATACAGTTGAGCGCACGTTGAGGCTGCGCGCGGCTTGCATGAAGCAGCCGCAGCGAGCACTGACCAGGAAGTATTGGGCGACTTCGCTGTCGATGGTCGCGGCCTGGTTTAGCCAGGGTTCGGAGCGGGATGGGGGCGATTGGAAATCAGCAGTGCCCGAGCGTCCTGCGGGTTCGGTGAATGACATTGATGACTCCCTGTCGATCTAATGTGGTGTCGTTACGCAAATCTTTGTAGGAGCTGCGGCACGCTGCGATCTTTTAATCTTTAAAAGCAAAATCAACAGATCGCAGCCTCGTTTCACTCGACAGCTCCTACAGAAACACCGTGTGTCAGTTACCTATCACTTTGTTCAGTTCGGCGCCGTCGATGCTGAGGGTGGCGGTGTTGAGCATGCCGTCCAGATAAGCCTGGGCGATCTGTTCCTGGCGTTGCGCGCGCAGGGCCTGGGCCAGTTGGTCGCGCAGTTCCTCCAGCGTCGCGGTGCGGGCCGGTTGTTGTTCGGTGAGCTTGATCACGTGGAAACCGGCGGCGCTTTGCACCGGATCAGACACGGCGCCCACCTTGAGCCGCGCCACGGCGCCACGCACTTCCGGCACCAGTTGTTGCAACGGTTGCAGGCCGGTATCACCGCCCCGCTCTGCCGTGACGCGATCCTGCGAATATTGCGTAGCGAGCGCCGCAAAATCAGCCGGTGCTGATTGCGCCTTCTTGCTCAATTCAGCGGCTTGTTTGCGCACCGTTTCCACATTCGCTGCGTCACTGACGCCAAGGAAAATCTGACTGACCCGGTACATCGGCGGCGTCTGCCAATTGGCCTTGCCGGCGTCGTACGCCTGCTGCAATTCAGCTGCGCTTGGATACTCCGCCGGCACCTGACTCACCGAGCGCAAGTAATCACGAAACACGATTTGCTCAGTCGCTGCGCGAGTCTGCCGGGCGACGTCCGGACGCTGCGCCCAACCCTGCGCATCGGCCTGTTCCAGCACCGCTTTCTCGGCCAGCCGCGCACGAATCCAGCGCTCCAGTGCCTCACGGTTGCCGCGCAATTGCTCGCGGGTTTGCGCCGGGACGGTGGCCAGCAGCGCCTGCAATTCCTCTGGCGAAACCTGCTGATTGCCCAACCGCGCGACCGCTGGCCCGGCTGCAACCGCCGGCAACGGCGACGGCTGCTGGGCGGCGACCGGATCACTGCCCGGTCGCAGCACCAGCGCCACGGCCACCACCAACAACGCCAGCGCTCCGGCGCCGATCACCATGGCAGGCTTTTTCACAGCGCGGCTTCCTCTGCTTCGGCGACAGCGGACTTGGCGGCTTGCACAGCAGCGGTCTGGCTGAAATCGCGCAGGTAAACGATGAATTCCTGCAACAGGCGATCCCACAACTCCAGATTGCCGCGCAGGTGCTCGTTGCTCACCCCTGCGGCCACGACCACGTCCATTTCCATCAGCAGAAACTCGCCCTGCAACGACAACCGTGCAAACCGCCGCGTCGCGTTCCACTGCTCGGCCACGCCCTGGGGCAAGTCGCCCTGCACGCGCAGCGCACAGCTGAAGGTGAAATCAACAAAGCTGCCCTGCTCCACCGCCGGGTTGCCGAAGCGCACGGCGTAGCCGATGCCCTGACTGGCGCTGAGCAACTGGACGATGCCGTTCTGTTCACTCTGGTTGACGCGATAACCAGCGGCCTGGAGGACGTCGGTCAGCGATTGCGGGGAAACGTGGGTGATCAATTGAGTCATGGCTTTCTTCCTTGCTATCAGTGAGCGATCGCCGCTTGCGGCGCGTCGAATTGGGTCTTGTACAGCTCGTCGCCGAAGCCCTGGGCCAGTTCATCGAACTTGACCCGGGCGCTGCCGGCGAAGGGCTGGCGGATCTTCATCACTTCGGCGACGTCGATGTTTTCGTAGGCCGTGAGGATCTGTTTGGCGACGCCGTACATTTGCTGATTCTTTGCTGAACATTGCTGCACTTGTGTGTCACGTTCCGCCAGTTGTGCTTGCAGCTTCGAGCGTTCCGCTTCCTTGCCGCGAGCGAGGACCAGCAATTCGTCATAGGCTTTTTTGAACTTGCCGGTTTGCTCGGCACTGGCCGCCACTTGCGCCTGAGCCTGGCTGTGCAGGCTCTGTTGCTGCCCGGCGAGTTGCTCGGCGAGGCCTTTGGCCTTGGCCAGTTCGGCGGTCAATTGCTTGATTTGCGCCTGGGCTGCCTTGACTTCGTTCTGCGCCGCCAGTTGCGCGGCGCTGGCCTGGGCCTGTTGGCTTTGCAGGGCCTGCAATTGCTGGGTGGTGCTGCGCAATTGCGTGCGCAAGCGTTCTTCCATGCCTTCGGCGCTCGCCCCGGTGGCAATCAACAAACCCAGGCCCAGCGCGAGAAAACGCGTGTTCATAAAGCTCTCCCGGCGCCTTAGAAGCGCGTGTTGATCTCAAGCTGCAAGACGTCGATGTCGAACGGCGCGCCGTACACCGCTTCGGTGCTCATCCAGCGACCCGTGGCGGAAACGTTCTTCGCCAGGCCGTAGTTGCCGCCCATGAAATAGCCCTTGGCGTTGGTGCCGCCGAGGTGGAACGACGAGTCGTTGAAGCCGTCCGGCAAGGCGTCCGGCTGGATGTACTTGTAGCCGGCGAACAGGTTCCAGTCGCCCTTGCGCTTGAGGTCCAGCGCGTTGCCGAGGGTGAACTGCACCATCCACGCATTGGCGCCGCTTTCGATCTCGCCGTTGCTGTCGAGGTTGTTGACGATCTGCCCGGCGGAGCGCTTGCGCATGTCGCCCTCGTCGTAGCTGAGGTTGTGGATGTAGTTGCCCTGGCTGCGCAGTTTGAAGTCCTGCGGCAGGTCGGCGTCCCACACGACGTTGAGATCGAGCAGGTTGAATTCGGACGCAAGCCCGACGAATTGCGGCTGCGGCGTGGCGCTCGGATTTAGCGGGTTCGGCGTGATGTCACGCAGCAGGAACACGCTGTTGCCCTTCTGCATGAACGCCGCGCGGGTGCCGTCGCTGTCGCAACCCGGCGCGCCGGCCCACGGTTCGCAGGGGCTGGAGCGCTGGCCCTGAATATCGTCGAAGCGGTAATAGGCCAGCGCGCCTTTGAGGCGGTTGTTGCTATTGATCGCCCATTTCGCGCCGAGCTGCGCGCCGTACAGCCACTTGTTGTCGCTCTCTTCCTTGTCGAAACCGTTGCTGCTGGAGGTGTCGTTGGTGTAGTCCACGGGGAACGCGCCGACCGTGCCGAACACGCTCCAATCGCGGTTGAGCTTGTGATCGAAAATCGCCGCCACACCGTCGAAATTCAGGTCATTGGAATAGAGCATGTCGGTGGACATGAACGGGTTGGCGAAGCGCCCGCCGGTCAGAGTCAATTCGTCCATTGGCTTCCAGGTCAGATAGCCCTGATCGAGCCAGATGTCCTTCTTGGCGAAGCCGCCGCCGAGGTTCTGCGTGGTCGATACCGGATTGTTGTCCGAACCGGTGCCGATGCGAATGCCGGCGGTCCATTCCTCGGAGATCAGCGCTTTCATGCCCAGGCGTGCGCGCAGGCGAAAGAGGTTTTCGCGGTCTTCGCGGGTATTGAGCAACGGCGGCAGACTGGTGCTGCTGTTGGGATTCACGTCGTACGGGCCATTGTTGTTGAGCTTGGCGAAGTCGACGATTTCGTTGCTGTTGTTGCCCGAGTAGTAACGCGATTCGTCTCGCAGGCGAATGTCGCCGTCGAAGCTGATGCGCGAGGCCCAGTCCGGGAAGGTATTCGGTGCTGCCCAGTTTTCCTGTTTGGCGGTGGCCATGACCTCGGCTTTGACCTGATCGCGGATCTGGTCGCGCACCGCTGCCGGCACGTATTGCACGCGCACATCCCCCGGCGCGGCGACCGGCCCGGCCGCTACGGCAGTGGACGCGGCAGCCTGCTTGGCCTGCGCCGCTTCGTTCTGGGCCTGGGCGATCAGCGCGTCGGCCTTGTCCTGTTTCAGAATGCCCTGCTCGACCAGCAAGCGGATCAGATTGATCGTGGCGTTCTCCGAAGGCGCAGGCGCTGCCATCGCCTGACCGACCAGGGTCGCAATGACCATGCCGACCGCCAGGGACAATCGATTCACGTTGGAAATCATCTGCACACAACTCCTTTTGCCAAAGCTTAAATAAGTGAATTAACCCGGACGCCGCCCTTGCAGGGACAGGCGCACGGGCAAAGTGATGGAGGCCGGAGGCCTTTCGCTGAGCGCTGGCGCACCGCGTAAAGCGGCCAGCACCTGGGTATCGATTTGCGGGTTGCCGCTGGACTTGATCAGTTCGACACGGGTGATCTCGCCGACGCTGCTCAGCCAGACATCGGCCTGCAGCGAGAACGCGAGGTTGCGCAGCTCGGGGTTCTCGCGCAGCAAACGCTGGAAGGTGAACGCGAGAAACTGGCTGTACGTGCCCGTACCCAAACGCCCGCCGCCGGCACCGGCCATGCCGCCGCCCTTGCCCGCGCCGATGTTGAAAGCGTCGCTGCCGGCCTGCGCGTCGCCGTCCATTTGCATCGGGTTGGCCAGATCGTCCGCCGGCGATGGCGGTGCTTCTTCTTCAGGCTTGACCTCCTCCGGCTCAGGCGTTGGCTCGGGCTCGACGACTTTTTCTTCCACCGGCGTTTCCGGCTCTGGCGGTTTCTCCGGCGGCGGTGGTGGCGGTGGCGGCAACGGAATGATCGTCGGCACCTTCGGCGCTTCGCGACGCATGCCGGCCATGTCGTTGGCCCACTGCCAGAGGAACCACGCGGCGAGTGCGCCGACCAGCAATCCGGCGCCCCACTTCACATAACGCAACGGCGACTTTTTCACGGGCGGCGGTTCGATCGGGAGTTGTGCGGTCATGACTCAGCCCTGACTCGGTTTGCCGGTGACGAGACCGACCTGGGACAGTTCGAGCCGGCGCAGCAGGTCGAGCACTTCGATGACTTTCTGGTACTGCACCGTCGCATCGCCGCGCACGATCACCGGGAAATCCGGACTCTGTGCTTTCTCGATGCGCAGGCGCTCTTCCAGCTCGGCCAAAGTGACCGGATAGGCATCGAGGAACACCTGGCCGCCGTCGTTGACCGAGATCGCCTTGGTCTTGGCCTCCGACAGCGACACCGAAGCGCTGGCCTTGGGCAGGTTGATCTGGATCCCGGAGACCTGCGCGGTGGCGGTGAGGATGAACATCACCAGCACCACCATCAGCACATCGACCAGTGGGGTGATGTTGATGCTGTCGACTGCGGCATCGTCATCATCGTCGTGGGAGGCATTTACGGACGCCATGGCAGTGCTCCTCAGGCCGGTACGGAGTGGTTGGCGTGATGGCCGCGCTGGTGCGACGCCTCACTGAACTGGCTCTCGCCATGCATCTCCGCCAGACGAGTGATGAACTCGTCGACGAACACGCGCATGTCGGCGCTGACTTCCTTGTTGCGGGTGATCAGGCGGTTGTAGCCAAACAGCGCCGGGATCGCGACGAACAGGCCCATCGCTGTGGCGAGCAGTGCTGCGGCCATGCCCGGCGCGATGGCGTTGATGTTGACGTCGCCGGCCATTGCCGTGCCGAGGAACACCACCATGATCCCCAGCACCGTACCGAGCAGGCCGATGTACGGGCCGCCGGCGATGGCGTTGGACAGGGTCGAGAGTTTCGAACTCAGTTGCTGGTTCTCGCGGGTGCGCACGCCGTCCATGGAGCAGCGAATGGCTTCGATGGTCGCGGCGGAAACCGACGAGGTATCGGCGCCCTGCTCGCGGCGGGTGCGGATCTCTTTGACTGCCACCAGATACAGGCGCCACAGCGACGAATGCTGCAGACGTTGAGCCAGTTGCGCGTCGTCGGCGAACATCTCCAGACGCGTGCCGACCTTGGCGAATTGCACGCGAAAGTCTTCGTTGGCCGCAGTGACGCGACTGAGGCTGCGGTTCTTGCGCAGCATGATGATCCACGACTGGAACATCATCAGCACCAGCACGGCGATGATCACCCAAGCGTCGATGGGCACCGCGTTAAGGAGGAAGCCGAGGCTGCCGAAACCGAAGCCGGATTGTTCTTCATCGACGCCGTAAGCGACCAGTTTCGACTCGGCGCCTTGCGAGGTGGCATCCGCCAGCAACAGCGCGGCCGGACGGGCGACCTTCGACAGGCGCAGTTCATCAATGGCGCCAGCGAATGGCTGGAACGCGCCTTCCTGCAGATCAGCGCCGATGGCCATGACCGAGTTGAACGCCGGCATCGCCTGGGCCAACGCAGCACTCTCGCGACCGTTGACGTACAGCGTGACTTTCGAGCCCTCGGCAGTCAGCGCAACGTGCTGCCATTGCGAAGGAGCCAGAGCTTGCGTGGCGGCAGCGCGCTGGCCGTCGATTTCCACGAACGGCAGGCCTTGGCTGACACCGATCAGCAGACTTTGCATGCCTTCGCGCCGAGCCAGGATCAGTTGCTCGCCAGTGGCCTGATCCAGACGCAGCCAGGCGCTGAAAGTGAACGCGCTACCAGCGTTGTGTTGCAGCGACGGACTGGCCGGCAGCAACAACGGCTGACCGCTGAACTGCAAGGCACGGCCGACGACGCCATCGATCGCTGTGCCGGTCGCGCTTTGCGCGGTGTTGCCGTACGCCGTGGTGTCTTTCGCCGGGGTGCCGGTGGCGCCGTCGAAGTGATACAGCGCGGTGTAATTCGGATCGAAAGTCAGTTGGCCGTTGCCGGTAGCCGGGGCTTTCTGGTTGCCGTAATACATCCAGATGTCCTGACGCTGACCGCCCTCGACATTCGGCACATCGACCCAGATCAGCGCCATGCCCATCAGCGCATCGAAACTCTCGATCTGGTGGTTGAGCACGGTTTTGTCATCGGCAGCGACAAAGCGCAGATCGGAGCCGTCCTCTTTCACGCCGTCGAAGGTGAAGTTGCCGGTGTGCAGGCGCACCAGCAGCGCGGTGCGGCCGAGGGCCTGATTGATCGCCGCGCCTTGTGGCGTGGTGTCGACGGCGATCTGTTTGCGGTAATGCCAGTCGTCCTGCCACCAGGCCTGAGCCGTGGCCGGGAGCACGAAGCCCAGGCAGATCAACAACGAAAGGAGAAGGCGTTGCATGGACGTGCTCCGTTAGAAAGTGGCTTGAAGGTTGAAGTGCAGGCGCGATTCCTGCTTTGAGGTGTTCGGCCCTTCGAGTAGCGGGTAGCCCCAGTCGAGGCTGCCGGACAGCCATTTACTGAGGCTGGCGCGGGTGCCGAGGCCGACGCTGGCCAGGGCGTAATTGGCATCCTGGTCCGGCAGTTCGTCGCGCAGGTACAGCTGCGCACCTTCGGCGAAGGCATAGAAGCGCCAGTCCTGCATCCACGTGCCGGCGAATTTCGCCAGCGACGGTGTGCGCAATTCCTGGCTGAGCAAGTAGCCGTCATCGGCGGTGCGCTCGGCAGCGAGATAGCCGCGCACCGAAGTGGCACCGCCGGCGGAGAATTGTTCGTTGGAAACCAGCGGCCCCGAGGCGAGTTGGAATGCGGCTTTGCTTGCGCTCTGCCAGTCGCTGTCGAAGGTCCAGGTGTAGTTGGTGTCGCCCTTGAGCACGGCGAAACCCGGTTTGGCGCGATAGCGTTTGTAGTCGAAGTCTTCGTCGTCGCTGCCGTAGCCGAACACGCTGCGCGTGGCGGCAACCAGACTCAGACCGAGACCGAGCTGGCTCTTTTCGCTGTAGCGATAGCCGTTGTAAGCGAAGGTGAACGGTGCATATTTGAGCGGCACCTTGTCGCTTTCGCCGGACAGGCTCAGGCGCTCGTCGAAGTCCTTGAAGTCGATGCCGGCCGACAGCGAGTTCGACCAATTGCCGCTCGAGGGCAGCGTGTAAATTGCCGCGACGCCGTAGCTGTGACCCTTGCCGAGCACGTTGCTGCCGCCGATGGTGGCGACGTTGCTGTCGGACTGGTAACCGGAGAATTGCACGCTCCAGCGCTCGCTCAGCGGCGCGGTGTAGGACCCGGACCAGACCTTGGCGTTGTCGGTTTCCTGCGGCGCGGTGAAGAACGTCAGGTTGACGCTGTGACCGAGCTGCCAAAGGTTGTTGTAACCGAGACTGGCGACGCTGCGCAGCTTTTCGGTGTCGGCGCTGTAGTCGTTATTGAGGCCGACGCTGGCCGTCCACGGGTTCTGGTCTTCGACCTGCAAATCGACATCCATGGTGCCGGGGCGCTGCCCTTCGCGCACCAGCGGCATGACCTGGCGACCGGGAGTCTTGTTAAGTTGCGCGAGTTCGCCCTGGACTTTGGCGAAGTCCGGCACCTCGCCTTCTTTCAGCGCCGGGACGTTGTCGCGAATGTCCAGCGGCGAATAGTGTTTGGCGCCGACCACGCGCACCCGGCCGACCTTGGTTTCGCTGACTTGCAGATAGACGATGCCATCGGCCACGGCCTGCTCTGGCAGCTCGACAAACACCGATTGATAGCCGCGTTCCTGGTAGGCCTTCTGCAACGCATCGCGGGCGCCTTCGATGTCGCTCAAGGCTTTCTGCGGGCCGAGAAACGGGTACACCGCTTCTTCGATCGCCCGCGCATCAAGCACGGTGTTGCCGCGCACGAAGTATTCGTTGACGTCGACCAGTCGCTGCGCGGCGGGCGCTTCTGTGCCCTCCTCGGCCAGCGCTGGCTGCGCGCCCGCCGTCACCAGCAGCCAGCCCCACAGCGCCAGCCGTGACGTGAAAATCCGTTCCACATTACCCCCTGAAATTCGCGATGACCTGTGGGCGTTAGCGCCCGGTGTGCTGCGTCAATTGCTGATCGTTGTGGCGCAGGCGTGCTTGCCCAGCCAGGTGTGCAACAGCGCAAAGTTCAGCGAGAACTCGGGCATTTGCAGCAAGGCACCGCAGAACACTTCGCCGATGATTTTCTGAATCAGCAGCACCGCGCGCGGCTCGTTGAGCAGCGTGGCGATGTCACGGCTGAGGGCGGTGAAACTCCAGACCTTCTGGTTCAGGCCAAGACCGACGAACCAGCGGAACAGCAGGTTGTAATTGAGCTGTTCATAGAGCTGCTGTTCGCTGGGCACCGAATACAGCAATTGCAGGAGCAGGATGTGCATCACCGTCTGCGCGGGAATGAGCATGCCGGGCGCGGCGTTGAGGTCGCGCAGCAGGTCCTGGTGGGCGTCGAGCAGATCGTCGATCTGCGGGCGCAGCAACACCAGCGAATGGCCCGGCGGAATGTAGCTGGACACTTCTTTCAAAGCGCCCTGCCAGTCATCCTGCGAGACGATCCAGACCCACGGCGCGCCGTAGCGATACACCGAAACCGGCTTCTTGCGCGCGGCTTCGACGATCTTCGACAGGCGTTGATCGAGCTCCTGCATGCCCACTTTCGAATAGCGTTCCATAGTCCCCATTGCCTCACTCCCGGCGTCCCGCCTCGGCTTGCAAAGTGCGCCCCGAAAGGCCCCTCAAGCGCGTTACACAGGCATGACCGGACTGGCAAAGGGCTACCGAACTTTTGTCATAAAAGCTTCATTACCGAAGATGGATTGACGGATGTAGATGATCGACCGTGGGAGCGAGCCTGCTCGCGAAAGCGCTGTGTCAGGCGATGAGGATGTTGGATGTGCCGCCGCCTTCGCGAGCAGGCTCGCTCCCACAAGGTGGACTGTGGTTGCACCGTTGCGTGACATTCGCGTGACATTCACGGGGTTAAATCCCGGCCCGTTCAGGCGTATAACCTTCACAAGACTTTCAATCGGCACGCCGACTTCAACACAGGGTAGTGACATGACCACAGCAAACATCCTTGGCAACCTGTTCCCTTCGGTCAGCGACATCCCGGAAAAATATCGCCTCGACGCTCAGGTCGAGCAGCGTGAATACCTGGTCGATGGCCAATTGCGCCGCTGGGACGGCCCGCTCGCGCAGGTGCGCAGCCCGGTTTATCTGAAAAGCGCAAACGGTGCAGAACAGGTGATCCTCGGCAGCACGCCGCTGCTGGATGCCGACACCGCCCTCACCGCCCTCGACGCTGCCGTTCGCGCTTACGATCGCGGCCAAGGCCTGTGGCCAACCATGCGCGTGGCCGAACGCATCCAGCACGTCGAAGCATTCCTCGGCCGCATGCGCGAGCAGCGCGAAGCCGTGGTCAAGCTGCTGATGTGGGAGATCGGCAAGAACCTCAAGGACTCGGAAAAAGAGTTCGATCGCACCTGCGATTACATCGTTGACACCATCAACGCATTGAAAGAACTCGACCGCCGCTCCAGCCGCTTCGAGCTGGAGCAGGACACCCTCGGGCAGATCCGCCGCGTGCCGCTCGGCGTCGCCTTGTGCATGGGACCTTACAACTACCCGCTGAACGAAACCTTCACCACGCTGATTCCGGCACTGATCATGGGTAACACCGTGGTGTTCAAACCGGCCAAGCTCGGCGTGCTGCTGATTCGCCCGTTGCTCGAAGCCTTCCGCGACAGCTTCCCGAGCGGCGTGATCAACGTCATCTACGGCAGCGGCCGCGAGACTGTCAGTGCTTTGATGGCCAGCGGCAAGATCGACATCTTCGCCTTCATCGGCACCAACAAGGCTGCCAGCGACCTGAAGAAGCTGCACCCGAAACCACACCGTTTGCGCGCCGCTCTCGGTCTGGATGCAAAGAACCCGGGAATCGTTTTGCCCGAAGTCGATCTCGACAACGCCGTCAGCGAAGCGGTCACCGGCTCGCTGTCGTTCAATGGTCAGCGCTGCACCGCACTGAAAATCCTCTTCGTCCATGAAGACGTGGTCGACAGCTTCATCGAGAAATTCAACGCCAGACTGGCCACGCTGAAACCAGGTATGCCGTGGGACAGCGGCGTGGCGCTGACGCCACTGCCGGAGTCGGGCAAAGTCGACTATCTGCACGGTCTGGTCGCGGATGCGCAAAGCAAAGGCGCACAGGTGGTCAACCCGAATGGTGGCGAGTCCCACGCCTCGTTCTTCTACCCGGCAGTGCTGTATCCGGTGAACCCGCAGATGCGCGTGTATCAGGAAGAACAGTTCGGCCCGGTCGTGCCCATCGTGCCGTACCGCCACCTCGATACCGTGATCGACTACGTGCTGGAATCGGATTTCGGCCAGCAGTTGAGCATCTTCGGCACCAACCCGGTGGCGGTCGGCCGGCTGGTTGACACCTTTGCCAATCAGGTCGGGCGGATCAACCTCAACGCCCAGTGCCAGCGCGGCCCGGACACTTACCCGTTCAATGGCCGCAAAAACTCCGCCGAAGGCACGCTGTCGGTTCACGATGCATTGCGAGTGTTTTCGATCCGCACCCTGGTGGCGACCAAATTCCAGGAGAGCAATAAGGACCTGATCAGCGAGATCATTCGCGGGCGTGATTCGAGTTTCCTGACCACCGATTACATCTTTTGACGGATGATCGGCAGGATTGAATGATCCTGCCGATCCGTCAGCTACCCGGCAATTCAGTGACTACACTGAGCCCAGCATTGCTGGATGCCCGGGAGGCTGACCATGCTCGATTACTTCGCATTGGGTCTGTTGGTTTTTGTCGGTCTCGTGCTGTTTTACGGGATTATCGTGCTGCATGACATTCCGTACGAGATCGCCGTCCACCGCAACCACCCGCATCAGGACGCGATCCATGCCACTGGCTGGGTCAGCCTGTTCACCTTGCATGCGCTGTGGCCGTTTCTGTGGATCTGGGCGATGGCCTATCGCGAGGATCGTGGTTGGGGGTTCGGCGATGGCAAACCCATTCAGAATCACGTCAATCAACTGGAGCAGCAGGTCGTCGAGCTGCAAGCCCGGATCGAGCGGCTCGAAGCGCAGTCGCCGCTTGCGCCGCAATCTGACAGCCGGGGGATCTGAGCATGGATCTGTTGCTCATCCTCACGTATGCCGCGCTCTGCGTCGCGATTTTCAAGATCTTCCGCATTCCGCTGAACAAATGGACGGTGCCCACCGCTGTCCTGGGTGGCGTGCTGATCATCGGCGCGCTGATTTTCACCATGAACTACAACCATCCCTATTCTGAGGTGGCGCGCTCCTACTTCGTCTCGGTGCCGGTTATTCCGATCATCAGTGGCCAGGTGATCGACGTACCGGTAAAGGGCAACGAACCCCTGGAAAAAGGCGACGTGCTGTTTCGCATCGATCCAACGCCTTTCCAGAACCGCCTGAAATCGCTCAAGGCGCAACTGGTTGCAGCCAAGGGCGACCGCTACCGCATCACCGAACTGATTCGCCGCAACTTCGGCACCCAGCGTGAACTGGACGCGGCCATCGCCCGCACCGACGATCTGCAGGCGCAACTGGACAATGCGCAGTTCGAGCTGGACAACACCGTGGTTCGGGCACCGAGCAAAGGCTTCGTCACCCACGTTTCGCTGCGACCGGGGATGATGGCGAGCAAGCTGCCGCTGCGCCCGTCGATGGTGTTTATCCCGCAGGAAGGTCAGTACTTCGCCGCTTGGATGCGTCAGAACAGCCTGCTGCGTCTGACCGTGGGCGACGAGGCCGAAGTCGCCTTCGACGGCATTCCCGGCAAGGTCTTCGCCGGTCGGGTGAAAAGTGTGATCGGGGTGATAGCCGAGGGCCAGGTGCAACCTTCCGGCACCCTGATCAGCTACACCGGCTCACCACCGGCCGGACGGGTGCCAGTGATCATCGAGATAACCGATCCGGCGTTCGCCGAATACAGCGCGCTCATGCCAGGCGGCGCGTATGGACAAGCGGCGCTTTACAGTCAGCACTTTCACCACATCGGCGCGATGCGCAAAATCCTGCTGCGCATGTCCGCCTGGATGAATTACATTTTCCCCTTCCACTGATTTGACTGACTCACGAGGTTCGCACTGACTACTTACAGCACCCACCGCCTGCCACCGCTGTTGCGCCGTATCCTGCGTCCGTTACTGGACCCGTATCGGCGCTACCGTCACGCCCGACTGATCCATTCCGTGCGGGTGGCCTTGGGATTGTTGGCGACGATTCTGCTGACCACTGGCATCAATCTGCCCCACGGCGAATGGGCATCGGTGACCATGCTGGTGGTGATCGGCGGTTTGCAGCACCACGGCAACATCGGCAAAAAAGCCGCCGAGCGCGCCATCGGTACCTTGATCGGTGCAGGAGTCGGGTTGGCACTGGTGGCGCAGCACGCCTGGCTGGGCATGCCGTGGCTGACCTACTTTTCCATGGCCGTGGTCTGTGGTTTTTTCTCCTATCACGCGATTGGCAAGGGCGGCTACACCGCCCTGCTCTCGGCCATCACCGTGTTCATCGTCGCCGGGCATGGCGACAACCCGATCACCGATGGACTGTGGCGCGGCGTCGACATCCTGATCGGCATCGCCCTCGCCCTGGCGTTTTCCTTCGCCCTGCCGCTGTACGCGGTCTACTCGTGGCGTTACAACCTCGCCGATGCCTTGCGCGATTGCGCTACGGTGTACGGACGCATCATCAACGGTGAAGCGGTCAGCGCCGACGAACACGTGCGGCTGATGAGCAAGCTCGGCGCGGTGATGGTGCAATTACGTTCGCTGATGCCGTCGGTGTCCAAGGAAGTGAAAATCTCCATGACCGAGCTCGACGCGATTCAGCGCAACCTGCGCATGTGCATCAGCACGCTGGAGATCCTCGGTAATATCCGTCCCAGTGCCAGCGACCCGCAGGCCACAGCCCATTTGCAAACGGCGCTGAAGGCTGAGCACCGGCAGATTCGCGTGCAACTGATCGGGATGGCTCGCGCCTTGAAGACCGGTGCCTCGCAACGGCTGGAGCGGCCGATGGAACTCCCGGAAGCGAACCTTGACGCGCCAGTTGCCAATACGCTCGACGGCTACCGGATGCTGACCCGACAACTCGCTGCCAATATCAGCGAGATGCGCCAGCGCTTGGCAGCGACCGCACCGCGCTGGAACATCTGATCCTCACTGCGCCGCCAGCCGCCGGGCTTTCCAGCCCCAACCTTGTTGCATGCCGGCGGCGGCGAGCAGGATCGCCGCCACGCCGATCCACTGCAGCAATTCGAGGCGATGGCCGAAGGCGAACCAGTCAACGAAAATCGCCGCGATCGGATAGATAAAGGACAGCGCGCCGGTCAATGCCGTGGGCAATTTCTGAATCGCGCCGTACAGCAACACATACATCAGCCCCGTGTGAACAATGCCCAGCGTCACCAGACTGGCCCAGGCATCGGCGCCTTGTGGCAACGCATCGAAATGCGCGAACGGCGCGAGCAACAACACCCCGGTGCACACTTGAACCAGCGCGATCAGGTGCGGCGGCGTGCCGGTCAGGCGCTTGATGATCAGTGCGGCAATCGCATACAGAAACGCCGCGCCCAATGCCAAGGCAATCCCCAGCAGATAGTCATTGCCGCTCTCGCCTTGCGTGCCGTGGGCACTGACAATCGCCAGCATGCCCATGAACGAAATCGCCAGCCAGAACAGCTTCCGCAAGGTGATTTTTTCGCCGAGGAACAACGCCGCCAGGCCGACCAGCATGAACGGCTGTACGTTATAGACAGCCGTGCCGATCGCAATCGAGGCGCGGGAATAGGACGCGAACAACAGCACCCAATTACCGACAATCGCCATGCCACTGAGCACCGCCAGCAGAAACGTTGTGCGGGTCAGAATCCCCGGACGCAGGAAGCCGAACGCGGCGCAGACCAACAGCAAGGTGCCGGCGCCGAACACGCAGCGCCAGAACACCACGTCGAGCACCGGTTGCCCGGACACCAGCACAAACCAGCCGATCGTCCCGGATATGAGCATGGCGGCGGTCATTTCCAGCGAGCCGCGGCGGATTGCGTTGTCCATAATCTTCTCCTGAGGCTGTGAGCGAAGCGTGGCAAAAGTATGCCAAGCGCACCTCGGGCTGCTCCAGCGCATAAAGCAGGCTAAACTTGGTTTTCGCCTTTTTTATCGAGGGTGATTTGCGCCCTTCGCCTAATCCGGAGTTTGAATGTGACTGACGATATCGATCAGATCCTTATCAGCGCGCTGATGGAAGACTCGCGTCGCTCGCTCAAAGCGCTGGCGCAGATCAGCGGCCTGTCATCGCCCAGCGTAGCCGAGCGGTTGCGGCGGCTGGAAGAACGCGGCGTGCTCAAGGGCTACACGGTGGAGATTGATCCGAAATGCTTCGGCTATCAGTTGCAGGCGATCGTCCGCGTACGGCCACTGCCAGGGCAACTGCAGGAGGTTGAGCGGCAGATCATGTCGATTCCAGAGTTCACCGAGTGCGACAAGGTCACCGGCGACGACTGCTTTATCGCCCGCCTGCACGTGCGCTCGATGGAGCAGCTCGATTCCCTGCTCGACCGACTGAATACGTTGGCCGAAACCAACACCGCGATCGTCAAGAAGACCCCGGTCAAGCGACGCCTGCCACCGATGGCGTAGGTGTCTTTTACCAATGATCAGGGTAGATTGGGGTTTTTCGCAGCTAAGGAATGGCGCTATGAAAATTCAGGCAATACTGCTGGCCGGCATGCTGCTCGGCGGCTGTGGCACGATTCAAACGGTGGCGCGCAACGACCAGGCTGCCGTTGACGGACTCAAGCAGCAGAAAAGTTATTGCGGCGCGGTGCCGAGAATCTACAGCGGCCTCGCTTATGACTTCTGCACGCTGAACGCTCCGCTGGCCTCAGGCATCGATCCCGATGATCACCGCAACGCGGCCATTCCGGTGGTGCTGGTGGACGCCGTGGTCTCCGGCGCCCTAGATACCTTGCTGCTGCCCTACACGATCTACCGTCAGCAGGTGGATGGCAGCATCGTCATCAACTGAACGATTACTTTCTTACAGACAATAAAAAACCCGCCGGAGCGGGTTTTTTATTGCAGCCCTCAAATCAGTCGTCGCGGCTCATGATGCCGAACAGTTGCAGCAGGCTGACGAACAGGTTGTAGATCGATACATACAGGCTGATGGTCGCCATGATGTAGTTGCGCTCGCCGCCGTGGATGATCGCGCTGGTCTGGAACAGAATGCAGACCGACGAGAACAGCACGAAGCCGGCGCTGATCGCCAGTTGCAGGCCGCTGATCTGGAAGAAGAAGCTCGCCAGCGTAGCGCCCAGCAGGACGAAGAAACCGGCGGTGATGAAACCACCGAGGAAGCTCATGTCCTTGCGGGTGATCAGCACGTAGGCCGACAGACCACCGAACACCAGTGCGGTCATGGCGAAAGCCGAGCTGACCACTTCAGCGCCGCCCTGCATGCCCAGGTAACGGTTCAGGATCGGGCCGAGCAGGAAACCCATGAAACCGGTCAACGCGAAGGCGGACACCAGGCCCCACGCGGAATCACGGAGTTTGTTGGTGAGGAAGAACAGCCCGTAGAAGCCGATCAGCACCACGAAAATGTTCGGGTAGCCGACACGCATCTGCTGGGCTACGAAGGCCATCACGCCGCTGAATGCGAGGGTCAGAGCCAAGAGACCATAAGTGTTGCGCAGGACGCGGCTAACCTCTAGCTGCTCAGCCTGCACGCTGTTATTAACTGCGTAATCCTGTTCGCGCATGGCGACACTCCTGTTGGTTTGAAACGTTCAGTCGCAAAGATCATAACAGACGCTCTGTAACAAGCCATGCAGAGAGTTTGACAGTGTGTTTCATTCAGGTATTATGGCGCCCGCAACGCAAACGGAGGTGTGGCCGAGTGGTTTAAGGCAACGGTCTTGAAAACCGTCGACTGTAACAGGTCCATGAGTTCGAATCCCATCGCCTCCGCCATCTTATGTACGACAAAGCCCTGATTATTCAGGGCTTTGTCGTTTCTGCGAGATATGTTTTGCGCAGCATCGTTTGCGCATCTGTTGAGTCATTTCACAGCAGTGCCTCGTACACCTGAGGCGCTGCTGCCCGAATAGCCAATGCGTACCCGCTCAGCCAAGCGACTCAAAGACAGCCTCCGCACGCTGTTGCACCGGCGCCTGAGGTCTGAGCATTTGCTGCCAGGCGAGCTGCGCCTGGACCTTGGCCACCGAATCCAGCACTTTCTGCGCCCAGCGATCATCCTCGGGATGCACCACGACCACCCGGAAGCCATGATCCTTGCCTTCAATCTGCACGCCCTCCGAATCATCGACATGCAAGTCGATATCGAACGCTGGCGGATACTTGGAAGGCGCATTCGACATCCCGTGCGCCGTCAGCGCACGGTTGTGCAGCACGCTGTTGACCACGCCATCGACGCGGATACCGTACAGCGCCAACCAGCGCCTGATATAGGACGGCGTGCGCCCGGATGAGGTGTAGACCCAGACACTGCAATCCTGGCGACGCAGCTCTCGGATCAGCGATCGTGTGCCCATCCGCAACGGTTCACCCAGCCAGCGACGAATACAGGCCGGTAGTCGACTCTTCTCCACTGCGCAGTGGTGGAGCTGGCAAGCGAGCGTGTCATCGATATCGAACGAAATCCGTATACGCTGACGTTCGAACAACTGCGGCAAAGCGCAGCGGATAGCCTGCCCTGCCCGGCTGCCGAAGGTTCTCAATCTGGCAAATGCTGGTGCCCAGTTCATCAATGGCCACCTTGAGAGAGAGGCAAAGGCTTGCCTTTGAGAAAGAACTTCATTGGATCGGGCGCCTGTTCTTCTAAGAATGCTGCATATTTTTTCTTGATCTTGGGCAATTCGTACAACGCCTTGACGCCATGCTTGGCGGAGTTGCGGATGACCGAAGACGGGTTGAAATAGCCCTCGGCATTTTCCAGGGTCAACACGAATGGAGGCAGCCCTGCCCGCATGAGCAAGTAGCTGACAATCAGCGAGCCACTGCGGTTGTTGCCTTCGATAAACAGCTGCGGCTTGCTCAGAATGCGCACATAGACTCCCGCTGCACGCTTCCAGACTGACTCACTGCGATAAGCGCAATACCAGTTGTACAAGTCCTTGATGCCTCCCTCAACATTGTTGAAGAAGTGCGCCTCAGTGGCTGCCAGATGCTGGGCGTATTCCAGCCGGCGCGCCGGATCCCGGCCACAAAGCACTGTGGCATTGATCTCCAGCATCAGGTTCAGTTGCTGCAGATCGAACAGGTCGATGCCGCGGGCAACATATTCGTCAACCAACGCATAACCTTCAAGCACATTGTTCAGGACTTCGTCAGTGAACGGGTCTCGGGGCTCGGTGAAGTGCCGGCTGAGCTCGGCGAAACGGCTCTGCACGTTACGCAGTGCGCGTTCAATCGCAGGCAAATCAAGGCGATGCGTGGCAGGCATTGGAGCTCCTTGGAAACGCTTGGTAAATGTCCGCCGGTGCCCGCCAAATCCATTTGGCTTGTGCAGGTAGGCGGCCGTGACCGGTGCTGTGACTTAGCTGAACTTGCCGCTGATGTAATCGCCGGTCATCTGTTCACGCGGGTTGTCGAAGATCTGCGCCGTCGGGCCCATCTCGACCAGATAACCGGTGCGCGTGCCCTGGGAAATATCCACCGAGAAAAACGCTGTGGTGTCAGCAACACGGATGGCTTGCTGCATGTTGTGAGTGACCAGTGCGATGGTGTAGTCCTTCTTCAGCTCGACCATCAACTCTTCGACGCGTCGGGTGGCGATCGGGTCCAGTGCCGAACAAGGCTCATCCAGCAGCAGGACTTCCGGCTCGGTGGCGATTGCCCGGGCGATACACAGGCGTTGCTGCTGGCCACCGGAGAGCGACAGGCCGCTGACCTTGAGCTTGTCCTTGACCTCATCCCATAACGCGGCGCCTTGCAGCGCATGCTTGACGCGGTCACCGATATCGCCCTTGTAGCGATTGAGGCGCAGACCAAACGCAACGTTGTCGAAGATGCTCATCGAGAACGGGTTAGGCTGCTGAAACACCATACCGATGTAGCGGCGTACGACCACCGGATCGACGCCCTTGCCGTAGACGTCCTGGCCGAGGAAATGCACATGGCCCTCGAAACGAAAACCCTTCACCAGATCGTTCATCCGGTTGAGACTGCGCAGCACGGTGCTTTTGCCGCAGCCTGAGGGACCGATGAATCCGGTGATCTTGTTTTTCTCGATGGGCACGTGGCTGTCACGTACTGCCATGAAGTTGCCGTAGAAAATCTTGTCCAGTTTGCAGTCCATGACTACAGGCGCCTGGGTGACAAACGGAGCGGCAATTTGCGCAGTGGATACGTTCAAAATCAGATGCTCCCGTTCTTAATACTTGGGCTTGCCGAAAATCCGGCTGATGATGTTCACGAACAGCACGATCATCACCAGCACCAACGAAGCCGCCCATGCGAGCTCGAGCTGGTTATCGAAAGGCATGCCGGAGAAGTTGTAGATCAGCACCGCCAGCGAGGCAGTCGGATTCATGACATCGAGATTGCCCTGGTGGTAGATCCAGTAGTTGCTGAAGAGCGCGGTAAATAACAGCGGTGCCGTCTCGCCTGCGGCACGCGCCACGGCGAGCATCACGCCAGTCAGGATCGCCGGCATGCCGGTCGGCAAGATGATTTTCCAGATGACCTGCGAGCGAGTGCAGCCCATGCCATAAGCAGCATCTTTCATGATCTTGGGCACCATCCGCATCGATTCTTCTGCGGTCAGCACCACGATAGGCAGCATCAGGACGGCGAGCGCCACGCCACCTGCCGGTGCCGAATATGTGCCAGTCGTCATTACAACCAAAGCGTAGGCAAATACACCTGCCAGGATTGATGGCAGGCCCGTAAGCATCTTGGCGGCAAAACGCGCGGCGTTCCCCAGCTTGCTATCCGGCCCCAGTTCAGCCAGAAAAATGGCCGCCATGATCCCGACCGGCACCGCGATCGCTGCCGCGATACCGACCATCACGAAAGTACCCGCCATCGCATTGCCGAAACCGCCACCCATCTCGAAGCCGGTCGGCGGCAGTTCGGTGAAGACTTCCAGGTTAAGACGCGCGCCACCACGAGTGATCAGCATGTAGAGCACGGAAATCAGCGGCACGCTGGCCAGCAAAGCACCTGCCCAGACCAGGGTGGTCAGGATCAGGCTGCGCAGCGCGCGGCCTTCGAACCTGCGTTGCAAACTGGGCATCGCACCGGTTGGCGCCGTCAGGTCTGTTGCTGCGGTCAGATCAGTCATCACTTGTTACCCCGTTGGGCGTACATCATGATCATCGAGCCGAAAATGTTCACGATCAGCGTAATCAACATCAGCACGAGCGCGGCATACATCAACACCTCGATCTCGTTCGGTCCGGCTTCGGGGAAGTTCAGCGCCAGCAGAGCCGCAAGCGTGTTGGCCGGTGCAAACAGCGAGAGGGAAATGTTGTTGGCATTGCCGACCAGCATCGCCAGCGCCATCGTTTCACCCAGCGCGCGCCCCAGGCCCAGCACCAGAGAGCCGAAAATGCCGGTGGCAGCCGAAGGCACCATCACTTTGAGAATCGCTTCCCAATGGGTTGTGCCCATGCCGTACGCGGCCTGTTTGGTTTTCATCGGCACAGCCGTAAGCGCGTCCTGCGACACGGCGGCAATGGTCGGCAGAATCATGATGGCGAGCACCAGAGCTGCGGGCAGCAGGCCCGGACCGCTCAGGGACGTGCCGAAAAAGGGTATCCAGCCCAGTTCGCTGTTCAGCCAGGTCGTCAGCGGCCGAATCGCCGGGATCACCACATAGATCCCCCAAAGGCCATAGACCACGCTGGGGATGGCCGCGAGCAGTTCGACGATGGTGCGAAACAGCGCAGCAAGCTTGGTCGGCAGGAAATCCTGGGTCAGGAAAATCGCCATGCTCACACCAAAAACACCGGCGATCAGCAACGCGATGAAGGCGCTGTAGAGCGTGCCCCAGATGGCTGGCAGAATGCCGTATTTGCCTTGGTTGACGTCCCATACGCTGCCCAGAAGCACATCGAAGCCGTGCTTCTCCATACCGGGAAGTGCTTTGCGTCCGACCTCGAACACCAGTGCAAATACCAGCGCCAGAATCAGTACCACACCGATGCGCGCGAGCGCGCGGAAGGTGCGATCAACCAGGAAATCCTTCGTCGAGGGTGGCTGGCAGGCAGAGTCGGGATTAACCGGTACGACAAAAGGTTTGTTCATGGGCTAAGTCCGGAACAGGGGGAAAACTCTCCCGGCGTGGTGCAGACGCACACGCCGAGAGAGACCTCACGGCGTTACTGAATGTTGGCGGACGCTTTGCGAACCTGTTCGACGACCGATTGCGGCAACGGGATGTAACCCATCGAATCGGCAATCTTCTGCCCCTCGGTCAGGCTGTATTCGACCATTTCACGCATGGCTTTGGCCTTGGCCGGGTTGCCATTGTCCTTGCGGAAAATCATCCAGGTATAAGAGGTGATCGGATAGGACTTGGCACCGTCCGGATCAGGCAGCCAGGCCACCAGGTTTTCCGGCATCTTCACCGCCGCCAGGGCCTCGGCACCGCTTTCGGCGTTTGGCACGACGTAATTGCCAGCCTTGTTCTGCAACTGGGCAAAGTCGACCTTGGCCAGCTTGGCGAAGCCATATTCGATGTAACCAATCGCTCCAGGGGTCTGGCGCACGGTCGCCGTCACGCCATCGTTTTTCGGCGATTTGATGAACTTGTCACTGGCCGGCCAGTTGACGGTGTTGCCCTCACCCAACGCCTGCTTGAACTCGGCATTGACGGTTGCCAGGTGCTTGGTGAATACGGCGGTAGTACCGCTGGAATCTGCACGCACGACAACCGTGATCGGCGTATCGGAGAGTTTCAGGTCCGGGTTGGCTGCGACGATCTGCGGATCGTTCCAGCGCGTGATTTTGCCCAGGAAAATGTTGGAATAGACGTCGCGTGGCAGCTTCAGGCCCTTGGGATTGCCCGGCAGGTTATAGGCCAGCACGATTTCCCCGGCGGTCATTGGCAGCAACTGCACGCCTTCGGCGACCTTGGCGATATCTTCGTCTTTCATTGCCGAGTCACTGGCAGCGAAATCCACGGTTTTGTTCAAGAAGTCCTGTACGCCCGCGCCACTGCCCTTGGATTGGTAATCGACAGTGACACCATCGGATTTCTTGCTGAAATCCTTGAACCAGGTCAGATAGATCGGCGCCGGGAAACTTGCTCCGGACCCCGTCAGGCGAACATTTTCTGCTGCAAAGGAGGCCGAGGTGGCACAAAGAGATACCGCAATGGCGAGCGCAGCAGACTTCATCAAACTTTTCATTAAATGACACCTAGTGATTACGGGCTCCCGAACTCTGCAGCAGTTTTGTGACGATTTCATGAAAGCAAAGTGGCAAGCGTTACCCTCATGGTCCGCAGCAGCGCATATGGACGTAATCGGCTTCCGGGTTTCGAAAAATCGAATCTTCCTGTGCCGGACTTGTCACTACCCCCTGATCCCGAGCAGTCACGTGCCAGGTTCACATTGCAAAAACGCTACTTTTCCCCAGCCTTTATGGCCCTCAACCGGAAATGGCGTTAGCATTTCACTCATTCGGCTGAACAAGCCTGTTTATTCAGATCAGGGTTGCATTGTGGAAAAGCTAAAACGCCTTCAAAGCGGGATCGAAGGGCTCGACGCGCTGCTTCAGGGGGGCTTTGTCGCGGGCGCCTCGTACATCATTCAAGGGCGTCCGGGCTCCGGCAAGACCATCCTTGCCAATCAGCTCGGATTTCACCACGCCCGAAACGGCGGCCGTGTGCTGGTCGCCACGTTGCTGGCCGAGTCCCACGACCGTCTGTTCCAGTTTCTGTCGACCATGAGTTTCTTCGACGCCTCGCGAGTCGGCGCCGAAATTCAGTTTGTCAGCGCCTTCGATACGCTGGAAAACGAAGGCCTTGATGAAGTCGTGAAGCTGCTTCGGCGCGAAATCACCCGGCAGAAGGCGACCGTCATGGTCGTCGACGGCCTGCTCAACGCACGTTCCAAAGCCGACTCGCCGATCGATACGAAAAAATTCATCTCTGAACTGCAAGGCCATGCCGCATTTGCCGGTTGCACCGTGCTGTTCCTGACCAGCTCGCGCCTGGACGACGGCAGCCCCGAGCACACGATGGTCGACGGCGTCATCGAAATGGGCGAAGAGCTGTTCGGTACCCGTTCCGTACGGCGCATTCATTTGCGCAAGACTCGCGGCAGCGGCGCGTTGACCGGTCTTCACGAGTGCGAGATCACCGATAACGGCCTGGTCGTCTACCCGCGCCTCGAAAGCCTCTACAAGCGCCCTTCCGCCCCTGACAGCGCGGACATGACGCGCATTCCAAGCGGCATTGCTTCACTGGATGACATCCTCGGGGGTGGCTTGCACAGCTCCAGCGTGACGCTGGTCATGGGGCCTTCCGGGATCGGCAAGACCACGCTGGGTCTGAAGTTCATCGCGCAGTCGACGGCCGAATCGCCGGGCCTGCACTTCGGCTTCTATGAAAGCCCGCAGCGGCTGCGGCTGAAAGGCCGTTCGCTGGGCATTGATATCGAACACATGGAACACAGCGGTGCGCTGAGCATTGCCTGGCAGCCAACTACCGAAGGCTTGCTGGACGGCCTCGGCGCACGCCTGCTGAGCCTGGTCGATGAAAAAGGCATCAAGCGCCTGTTCATCGATAGCCTCAGCGGCATGACTCGGGTTTCAACCACACCGGAACGCATCACCGACTTTTTCAGCGCGCTGATGAATGAGCTGCGATCCAGAGGCGTTACGGTGTTCGCCTCATGGGAAATGCGCGATTTGTTCGGCTCCGAGGTCAGCGCACCGAACTCCGACCTGTCCAGTATTGTCGACAACCTGATGCTCATGCGTTTCTTTGAGAATCACGCTGAACTTCACAGGACGCTTTCCATTCTCAAGATACGTGATAGCTCCTACAACCCGTCGCGGTTCGAGGTGGTTATCCGTGATCAAGATGTGTTCCTGGAAAAGGCTTTGAAAAATGAACCTTCAGTCACAGCTGAGTCATTGCCTGGTTCAATTTCGTAAGTCTGCAAGCGGGTTGAAATAACATGACCACCATCCTGGTAGTCGACGACGAGTATCTGATTGCTGACATTCTTGGCTTTGCGCTTGAGGATGAGGGCTTCATGACTGTGACCGCGAGCAATGGCAAGAAGGCTCTCGAAGTGCTGGAAAGAGAACGTCCAGCCCTGGTCATCACTGACTTCATGATGCCGGTCATGGACGGCCTCGAATTCGCCGAAGCCGTGCGTGCCCAGCCGTCCGTCAAACACTTGCCGATCATTCTCATGAGTGGCGCGCAAGCGCACATCGGCATGCAGCGCTCCGATCTGTTTGATGTGGTAGTGCCCAAGCCGTTTGATATTGCGGTGATTGTGGCTGAGGTGAAGAGGCTGTTGGGCTCATAGATACTCGACGACAAAGGCAATTTCGGCATTGGCATCGCCCGCTCGCATTTGCGCATTGGAAGGCTCGATGCGCACGAAGCGGGCTTGCAAGGAAACGGATGCATTACCGCCGCTCGATGTTGGCGCTTTCATTATGTAATTCTGGTTCAGCTTGAGTATCGTCCTGTCACTGAAGCGCATTTGCAATGCCAGCCCTTTGGCAGTGGAATTACTGTTGAGGTGTACCACGCCGGTATCAGCGCTCCATGCAGGGCTGCCCGCAGTGGGCGAAAAGGAGTACCTGAAGTTATTGATTCCGGGAGGACAGTTTTTCATATCAAGAAAGAAATATTTCTCCTTGGCATAGTCACCGTTCTGCAAAAAATCGCTCATGGTGTAGCTGCCCATATCCACTTTCACATCAGGTGTTTCACAAGACTGCGAGACGATCCGCGTGCCATTTGTATTCATTGCCAGAGGCTCGATTTCTGCAGCGACGAAGGTCCCAAGTTGGCCTGAGGGTATCGTCGCACTGCCGGAAATAGTTCCCGTCTTTACAAAACGCAAGATGTGCTCAGAACCATTCCAACCCCAACCGCCAGCAGTGTCGGTAGTTCCTGGAAAGCCTTTCCACGCTTTCCCCGATGGCGGTCGGACCCATTGCCAGCCGATTCCGGTATTTCCGATAGGAAAAATCTCCGCGCCCGGCTGAGTAACGCCGACAGTATTGCGTACACCTTCGTTGTGTACCGCAGAGCACCTGAATGAGCTGGGTATGGCGCCCAGGGTCACGATCGGGCTTTCATAGATAACCGTGCCGTTGGGCGTGTCACGAGGCACCGAGATCGTGGCTGGAAGAACCACCCTGACACTGCCCTTGGAATGGTCGGGATAAAATTCGCAAACTGCAGCCATTGCGTTAAATGGCAGTAAATACAAAAAACCGACAATTAAAACATGGGAAAACTTCATAGCAATCTCTCTGAACTCGCCGTGTTTGCAAACATTTGAATGGCGGACGATTGCGTGAACTATCAGCAGTAAACGCCACCAAAGCGGCAGCAGACGATAATGAAAAAAAGGAGCTTGAGCAAAAAGTTTATTTATTCGCAAACAAGACAATTCTCATGGACCCACAAGAAACTTTAGATAGTCGGTTTAAACAAGAAGCCTTCTGCGAATTCGTTAACAAATGTTAGCCGTTATCGACATACGCAAATAGAGCACAATTTAAGACTCGTCTTAAAGGCCCAGCGAATCGAGGTTATTACACTGTCTACTCTTGATAGGAGAAACGATTCCGTGAGAGCCCTCGATACCCTCAATAGCTCAAAACCCCAGAGCAACGCCGCCATCTACTGCCTGACCATTCTTGCGCTGGCACTGATCGCCATGACTGTGGTCGCCGGCTACCAACTCAATGAACTGTTTCCACTGAAGGCTGTGGTGCAACAACAGGAGGTCCAACTCACCCAGCGCGCCGATGCAATCCAGTCGATGAGCGCAGAACTGAAGCGCCTGGCGGAACAGAAACAGGTTTTGGAAGCCGACCTGCTTAGCGCAAAGGAACAGGCGAAGGCCGCTGAGCACGCAAAAACCGAACTCGAAAACAATCGACAGGCAGCCCTGACCAGCGCGGCGTTAGAGGATGAAGATTCACTGTGCGCGATCATCGAGCAAAACATCCGACTTGTTGCGGACCAACTCAATCGCGACGATTTCTTCCGCCTGCGTGATGAGCGCGAAGCTGAAGCCGAAGCGGTACTTGAAAGCTATGAAAAACAACTCGCCAGCTGCATTGAGCAGTTGACAGCACAAACCGCATCGCCAGCACAAACTGACTCTGCACCCCATGCGCAAGACTTTGCTGCGCCGATCGAGCGCTGATCAAAAAGCCCTGGTAGCCAGGGCTTTACGTTTACTGATTAAAGTTTGAATTCCTTGGTCAATTTGTTCAGCGACGCCGCCAATTGCGACAGCTCCGCCGATGCGACTGCGGTCTGTTTCGATCCCTCTGCGGTTTCACACGAAAGGTCGCGAATGCTGATCAGGCTGCGATCCACTTCACGCGCAACCTGAGCCTGCTCTTCTGCAGCGGTTGCCATCAGCAGGTTTCGCTCGTTGATGAGATTCAGCGAGCCAGTGATGTCGGTCAGCACTTCGCCGGCGATATTGGCCATTTCGAGCGTTCTCTCGGCCTGAGCGCGGGTGTGGCTCATGGAGGAAACTGCGCGGCTGGTGCCCGACTGAATGGAGCTGACCATGGACTCGATGTCCTCGGTCGACTTCTGAGTACGCTGCGCCAGCCCTCTCACCTCATCGGCAACCACGGCAAAACCGCGACCCGCCTCCCCCGCCCGCGCTGCTTCGATCGCTGCGTTCAAGGCAAGCAGATTGGTTTGGTCGGCAACCTCTCGGATAACGTCCAGCACGCTGCTGATATCGCTCGCCATGGTCGATAGCGCCTGCACCTCAGCCGAGGTGCTGTGCACGCTGGACACCATCAGATTGATTGCGGCTACCGTGTCGCTAACCTGGCTTCGACCGGCGACGGCTGCCGCACTTGATTCCGACGTCAGCTGCGAGGTCGATGCGGCGTTGTCTGCAACCTGCTCCACCGCTGCACTCATTTCAGTGACGGCGGTGGCGGCCATTTCGATTTCATGGCTCTGACGTTGAGTGATACGCGAGATATCTTCAGTGACGCCGTGCATGACCTCCGAGGTCTCGGCCAACTGCGTGGACGAATCACGGATCATGATCAGGGCATCTCGCAGGCTGGTTTGCATCGCCGCCAATGACGACAGCATTTGCGCCGCCTCATCAGAGCCATCCAGCGCAATGGTTTCGCTCAGATCATTGGCGGCGATGCATTCCGCTACCCTCAGCGAGCCTGCAATCGGCACGGTCAGACTGCGGGTATACAACACGGCCAGGGCCAACGAAGCACCGATCGCGATGAGAATGAACACACTGACGATCAACAGCGTGTGCTCATAGACATTGTCGGCCTGCTTGCCCGCCTCATAAGCTTCTATCTCGTTGAGAGCAATCAACTTTTTGAGCGCGACCTGTACGCCATCCGACGCCGCACGCATCTGATTCCTGGACAGCGCAATGGCCGCTTCAAGCTGCCCGTTCGCCACTGTTTCAAGGTATTGGTCCTGCGCCTGATCGTTGACCTTCTGTGCTTTGGCAAACTCCTCGAACGCCTCGCGCCCGGCGTCAGTCGCCAGCAGGTCAATGAGCGCACGCTGATGATTTTTGATCATCTGACGCGACTGCTGGATGTCAATCAGGGCCTGCGCTTTGCGCTCACTCGTTTCAATGGGATTGCGCAAACGAGCGTTGTTGCCCTTGATTTCGACGAACTCTCGATCGAGTTGGCCGAGCAGCTTGATACTCGGCACGATCGTCGTCTCGACGTACGTTTCTGCCTTGTTGAGCAAGTCGACTTGCTGCAGGGCGATCAATCCGATCGCGATAATCATGAGACAGAACAAGCCGAAACACAGCGCCGAACGCGGCGCGAGATTGAGTTTACGAAGCAGCATGATGCCTTACCTTAGAGTGTATTCAAGACAATGGGGTAAACGAGTGGGCAGCAGAGCGGCGCTGCGGTATAGCGCCTCGGCGCATACCTGGATCAACGCGGGAAGGTGCGGTAGCTAGCGGTTGGCGCACGGAGAGAGTGTGGAGTTGGTCGAGGCCGGCTCCGCAATTTCCTTGAGCGCCGGGTCGGCCAGCATCAGAAAATCTGCCAGTCGCGGCAGATTGATTTTCGAGACCAGGCGCATCCAGCGTTGCGGATGCGGGTTGAAGAAGGTCTTCGACCACTGGTGATCATCGTTGGGATTGAAAATCAGCAAATGACGAATCAGCGGGTTTTCCCCGAAAAAGTCGAGCGGATCCATCGCCATCTCGCTGAGCAGCTCAGCATTGACGACGACCAGGCTCAACCGTTGAGGGCAGTAATACGTCAGTATTTTCAGGTCACGATAAGTGCAAACGTTCAAGACGCTGAGACAGCCCAGCTTGTTGAACTGCTGTTCGATTGACAGACCTCTGCGCACATCGCTATCGGCGATCAGGATCCGCAAGGATCGACTGCGGTTATTTTCAAGAAACATCGGGCACCTTTGGCAGCTCCATTCTTCCTTTCAAGAAAATAACCAAGGGCCAACCTGTCTGATATGAGACTTGTCTCAAAAATGAACGCAGGGATAGATGATAAAAAGCCACACCTTGACGACAGCCCACGCGATCGGCGCATGGTCTGGCTCAGAAAGTGTTGAAGGAGGGATTTTGCAACGCAGGGGAGTGGCGACAAGCCAGAAGCGCGGGACGGTTCTGTGCGAACCAGACAATTCTCATTATTAACGCCCCTTTTTGTCAGTAACCTTGAAACAAGGGGCGCAGACTCATTCTTTCCAAGCCATCAAGGCAGCGTCATCGTCACTACGTAATTACCGCTCGTTATCTGGTGACCCTTGTTGTCCGTGAGCAGCAAGCGCTGGTCGTAATAATCGTCCTGCTCATGAGTATCGGCAATCACCTTCACAAACACCTGCTGGCGCGACTCACCTCGCCCTGCCGCACTGACGTTGTTCACGGTAAAAATCTGCCCGGTGCTTGCCTGGGGGCAATCAAGCAACTCGACAGAAGAATGGCTGGCGCCACTGGCAATGCAACTTGCCTCGACAATTCGACCGCTGAAGCGAATCACTCCGCTGACCGGCGCAGACTGGGCTGCGCTGACGGTGTCAAAACCGAGCAGGCAAAGGCAGGCAATCAATAAAGGACGTCGAATGATCATCGCGAAACTCCATGGTTATTAACCAAGGTATCGCCCGCTGCAAAATGATCTTTAACGTCAGCTTCAATGCAAGGCCAGTCGGATGGTCATGAGCCGATACGTTTACAGCTCGATCCGTTTGATTTTCTTGATCAGATCAGCCTGTGCATGCTCCAGCTTCAATGCACTGCGATTGAGGTCCAGCGGATCGATAACAGGCGCCTCGCACTCGGCTTCAAGCTCGTTACACGCCTCAATGACCTGATGCTCGGCAACAATGCGCGCCGCCCCCTTGATGCGGTGCGCCAGGTCAGCCAACAGCCCGGGATCGCTTTCGGGTATTAGCGAATGCAACTCCTCCAGATCCTTTTCGCAACTCGACAGCGCCTCGCGCAGAAGTTCTTTCATCATGTCGAGATCGCCTCCGGTGAGCTCGTCAAGACGCTCGCGAATCGAACCCAGCTCCTTGATAGTCGCCGCAGGCGGGCTTTCAAATGGCTGGGTTTCAACATTTTTTTCCCAGCCTGCAAGCATGATCGACAAGGTGCCGAGACTGATCGGTTTGAACAGACAATCATCCATCCCGGCCTCCCGGCATTTCACTTTTTCTTCCGGCTGCGCGTTGGCCGTGAAGCCCAGTACGATGCACGGCGATCCACCACTTTCGCGTTCGTCCTGGCGAATGGTGCGGGCCAGCTCATAGCCGTTCATGACCGGCATGTTGCAGTCCGTGATCACAATGTCGAACGGCTCCGAGCGCCACAGCGCCAATGCCTGGGCACCGTCGGCGGCATCACGCACCGCCTGGCCAAGGAAACTCAGCTGCTGCGTCAACAGCAGGCGGTTGGCGCTCTGGTCATCGACTACGAGAATCCTGAGTGTCGGTACCGGTTTGTCCTGAACAACCGAAACAGGCAGCACTTTGCCGCCAAGCGGGCTGAGAATATTGAAGAACAGCGACACTTCCAGGCAGGTGCCTTTGCCAAGCGTACTGGTAATGTTCAGCCGCCCGCCCATCAATTCGCACAATGAACGGGAGATCGCCAGTCCCAAACCGGTGCCGCCTCTGCTGGAGGGACCATGATTGGCTTGGGAAAACGGCTGGAACAGATTCTGCAGATCGGCGCTGGAAATGCCGATGCCGGTGTCCTCGACCTTGAGGTCGACCTGTAAGCGTTCGTCAGCGAGACGTTGGCCGCGAATCGAGACGCTGACATGGCCGGTGTCGGTAAACTTGATCGCGTTGCCCACCAGGTTCGAGAGCACCTGCTGGAAGCGCATCGGATCAACCAATACGTCACAGCCGACAGTGGCGTCGATGTCGAGCTTAAGCACCAGACTCTTCTGCCTGGCCAAGCCGTCGAACACCCGCGCCACGGATTCGACCAATTCGCGCAGGTTGGCACGTTTCGGCGAAAGGCTGACATGGCCCGATTCGATGCGTACCACATCGAGGATATCGCCGATCAGTTCCAGCAGACCTTTTGCCGAGTCGTATGCCACTTCAATCGCCGGCCGATCGAAGTGACCTTGCTCGGCACGCTTGAGGGTAAGTTCGAGCATGCCGATCACGGCGCTCATCGGCGTACGGATTTCGTGGCTCATGGTCGCCAGGAACGTTGTTTTGGCGCGGCTCGACTCGTCAGCCAGCTCTTTCGCCGAACGCAACTCCTCGATCAGTTCACGGCGTTCGCTGATATCGATCCAGCCGCAGATCACGCCTCTGACTTCACCCGCCGTATCGTGATAGGGCTGGATCCAGTGATAAATGATCAGCCGCGTATCACCGACATGCAGCGTGCGATCCACCTCGTAAGGTTCGTCCTGCTCGATGACGCGCAGGTAGTCATCGTGAAACTGCAACGCTTCCTGGCGATTGCGCTTGCCGCTTTCGAGCACGGTCTTGCCGATCACATCCTTTTCTGACAGGCCAAATGTTTGCAGATAATTATTATTGCAGGTCACCAGCCGACCTTCCCGGTCACGTACGTAAATGGGATGCGGCGTGCCGTTGATCAGCGCCCCCATGAACTTCAGCTGATCGCCGAGCAAGCGCTCTGCACGACTGCGTTCGCGAATCTGCCGACGGATGTAGAAATTCCACGCCAGCGATCCCAGGATAATCAGGAACGCGCCAGCGCTGATCTGGTAGATCAGCGCCTTGTAATCGCGCCACGACAACCCCGAAAACGCTGCAATGGGACGCCACCTGTTGAGGATTACGTCCAGCTCATCCGGCGGAATGCTCAGCAGCGCCTTGTTCAGAATGCTGACCAGTTCGGTATCGGCACGCCGCGCGGCGAAAGCGAGGAAGCCTTTGTTCATGCCGACGATGTTGGAGATACGCAAGCTGTCGCTGTAGATGTGGGCGATGTAGTAGCGCGCACTGTGCAACGTGGTAATCATCGCGTCCGCTCGACCGTCCTTCACGTCAGCCAAGGCGCCCAGAACTGTTTCGTTATCAACGATCTCGATGTCGGGGTAGTCCTTGAGCAGCTCACGCTCAGCCGAACTTTCGGGCACTGCGACGCGCTTGCCGCGCAGCTCCTGCAGGCTTGAAGGCGCGCCTGCGTCCTTGGTGGTGACGATCACAAAGGGGCTGGCAAGGAACGGATGAGTGAAACGCATGCCGACTTCCCGCGAGACCGTTGGTGTCAGCAGAGAAATATCCGCGCTGCCATCCAGCAGACGCGTGCTCAGACTGGAAAAGCTGTCGGTGCGCTCGACATTGATCTGCAAGCCGGTACGCCGCTGGATGAGCTCGAGCAGATCAGCGCCGATCCCGCCAAAGTTGCCGTCACCATCAAAGAATGCAAACGGTGCCTGATCGTCATTGATCACGAACCGCGCGACCGGATGCAGCTCAAGCCAACGTGCTTCGCCGGGTGTCAGGTCAATGCGTTTGGGCGTCAGCGCCCCGCCGCCGCCCGACCAGCGCTTGGTAATTTCGGCAATCTTCGCATCACCCAGCGACTCGAGGGTCGAATCGATCAGACGCAGCAATTGGTCGTTGCCCCGGCGCAAGGCAAAGCTGAAACCGCTGGTTTGGGTTTTGACGAAAGAGTGCAGCCGCACATAGTTGAAGTAGTTGAGGTTGATCAGGTAATTGCTCGACACCGTATCGCCGAGAAACAGGTCGACCTTGCCAAAAGCCAGCGCAGCCAGTGCCAACTCGTTCGATGGAAAAAGCACGAATTCGGCGTTGGGGTATAACGCGTGTAATTGACTGGAAGGCAGGTAATCGTCGGCAACCGCAATACGCAAACCGGCCAGATTGGCCGGCATCGGTCGTCGATCATCGCCGCGCATGAACATCGCCGGCACGTCTTCGACATAAGGCTTACTGAGCGTGACGAGGCCGTCGATCAACTCGAAACTGTTGGAGCTGCCCAGCATGTCGATGTCGCCACGCTCGAGCGCCGCCATGGCGTCGCGACGGTCGGGATAAGCCTTGACGGTAACTTCGACATGCAAGGCCTGACCGATAATGCAGGCGATGTCGGCGGCTATTCCCTCGTACCGCGTACCGCTGGCGGTCATGACATAAGGCGGGAAATCCGGAAGCGCCGAGCCCAGCACCAGACTGCGCTTCTGCCGCAGCCAACTCCAGTCGTCATTGGCCAGATCGACCTGCAGTTCCTTGCAGTCAGACCGACCGAACACCTGCAGAGTGCGCGGCTCTGCTGCCCACAACGACCCGCTACCGAACATGACAAGCACACTGACTAGCAAAACACCGCGCAACAGATGAAACATAAGCGAGTTATCCCTGGTTGTCCGCCGTCAGGCTGTGCTGCAACTTGAACAGCTCCGCATCACCACGAATGCCAAGCTTTTTGAAAGCGGCCTGTTTTTGCCCGCTGATGGTTTTGCGACTGCGCGAGAACTTCAAAGCGATCTGCGTCACTCCCATCCCCTCGAGGCAGCAGCGCAATACTTCTTTTTCTTTCGGTGACAGCAGAGGATTACTGAGGAAGTCGTCGCCGTGCGCCGCGCCATCATCATTGGCACCAGCAGGTTCGTCGACCGACGCAGGCAGCACATCGAGTTCGAAGGCCATTTCCGGCGACAGATACAACTGGCCGGACGCAGCACTGCGGATGGCGGTGATCAGGTCATCGACCGACTGCGACTTGCCGAAGAATCCGCTGACGCCCGCCCCGATCGCCATATTCACTACCGCCGGGCGCTCTTCGGAAGATGAGACAAGGATGCGCATGCCCGGATATTGCTTGCGCAGCAGGCGGATCAGATTAAGCCCGTCCAGCTCCCCATCGTGCAGTTTGTAATCGAGTATCAGCAGGTCGATGTCGATTTCGCGCAATCCGGCGAGCAACTGCGCGCTGCTGCCATACACACCTACGACACTGAACTCGGCTTCGCGCGTCAGCCGCGACTTCATCGCCAGACGTATGAGCGAGTGATCATCAAGGATGGCAACGCGTAACGGATTCACGACTGACCAATGCATGAACAGCTCCATGATGAAGAGTGTTGGAGGACCATCAGCACTTGGCAACCGCAGCAAATCCCGGGCATTACCGAAGCATTCAGGTGCATCTGATTGATTTCTCGGCACATGATGAGTGTTTTGAAGGCGTGACGAAATAGGGCTTTGTCCCAAAAGTCAGAATGCCGCTTGCATCAACGATCGGATGTGCCTATTGCGCGGCGCCAGGACGACTTCTGGCCTTCGAAACGCCAGTCGACCAAATGCGCCCAATTCATCGGGCGAGCATAGAAGAAGCCCTGCCCCCACTGACAACCAAGCCGCGCCAGATGCTGAACCTGATCTGCGGTTTCAATACCTTCTGCCACCACGCGCATGTCCAATTCCCGGGCCAGGGCCAACGCCCCGTGGATGACCGCGCTGTAGCGCGCCTGATGGAAATTCTGCACGAAGCCGGCGTCGAGTTTGATTTCGTTGAACGGCATCTGGCACAGCCGCTCAAGTGAAGAATAGCCGACACCGAAATCATCGATTGCCAGACTGAAGCCGAGCATGCGCAGACGCACCATGTTTTCCATGCTGATCTCGGGCATCTGCAGCAGGCCGGTTTCCGTGAGCTCGAAAATGAGCCCAGCCGGCGAGGCGCCATGGATGCGCAACAGCGCCTTGATCCGGTCGACAAGATTCGGATTGGCCATCTGCGTCACGTCGAGATTGAACGCCAGCTTGAACGGCTTGCCGTGAGACTGGACGAAGCGCTGCAGACTCAAGCCTTGCGTGAGCAGGCTGAAAAACATCTCATCGAGCAGCCCGCAGCGCTCGATCGTCGGCAAGAACATGCCCGGCGAAAGCAATCCACGACTGGGGCTCTGCCATCGCACCAGCACCTCGGCGCCATCCACTTCACCGCTGCGCAGATGAAATTTGGGCTGGAAGTAGGCGCGAAACTCCTGCCGACGAATGGCTTCGAGTACCTCACCCTCTGTGGGCTGATCAAGCTGACTTTCTGCCACTTTGGCATCGATCTGATTGTGCGGCCGGTAGCGAGCCAACAACGGCGCCAGCACATCGACCATCAACGGTTTTCCGACACTGCCAAGCAACTCAAGCCCCTGCAACGTGACGATTCGATCAACCGTGCGCAACAAGTCTTCAGGCAGTGAACTGCAGATGATCACTGCACGAATCAAACCGGCCTCTCTCGCCAGGCGCAAGAACGTCAAACCATCCATCCCGGCCATGCTCAAGTCACACAATGCAACGTCCACGCCTCCAGCCTGGGATATCACAGCCAGCGCATCCTTGCCGTCAGCCGCCTGAAAGATATTTTTGTACCCCAGACTATTAAGCGCACTGACTGCCGCCGTGCGCTGAAAGGCGTGATCTTCCAAGACCAATATACGAAGCGTGTTCACAAACCTGGAACCTCTTTCTATCAGTCGTTAATAGCGAAAGTCTGAATAATCTTTCAAGCAGGACGCCCGCTCACAAACTTTGCGTTGACTGAGAATTTCTGCATCCGCGAATACTAGCCAGACAAAGACCGCACGACTTTGAGAATTGTCTCATTTGGTTCGCTGCACCATTACCGCAAATATGAATACGCCACTGCCATATTACTGACTGGCTCGCACCTTTATCGCTTTAAGACAAATCCCAAAGACCCGCCACCACCGCACACCTAATATGGCCTGGCATTTCAATGCAGCACTTCACAATAACTTCGGATATAAACATGAAAAAGTTCGCTTTCGCAGTACTCACTCTTTCCGTACTGGCTGCCTCCACTGGTGCAGTGGCTGAAGAAGAAGCCGCTAAAGCTGTCAAGGGCGGCAGCGGTCAAATCAGCTTCACCGGCGTTATCAACAACGACGCCTGCTCGGTAGACGGCGCTTCGGGTAACGACAAGATGATTGCCGTGGACATGGGCAGCGTGTCGATCAAAGACATGGGCACCGACTCTGCTCCGGGCGCCGGTCGTGTGGCCGCCAACGATTTCAACCTGAAAGTGAACTGCAACGCTGGCACCAAGGTTTCGATGCTGTTCAAACCAACCGTAAACGGCGGTTCGGGCCTGGTTGATGGCAAGAAAGTTCTCAAGCTGCAGGGTGCAGACGCGGCCAAGGGCGTTGGTATCGCACTGCTGGACAGCAATGGCCAGTTGATCGACCTGAGCTCCGAAGCCACTGCCAAAGTGCAGACCAACCTGACTGGCGACGCAACCACAGGTGGTGACGGCACCCTGTCGTTCGCAGCCGCTTACGTCACCACCGGCGACAAGACCACCGCTACTGCCGGTACCGGTAACGCCACTCTGCCGTTCGTTCTCGAATACGAATAAGCAGCCCGCAATACCTGGACGGGGCCGCTGTGCCTCGTCCTTCCCGAACAGATTAATCGGTGAAATCTATGTTAAGTCGCTACTTTCCGCTTTGCCTGGGGCTTGCCGGGGTGTTGATGACGCACTCGGCATTCGCCAGCATCTCCTTGAGCTCCACCCGGATTATCTTCGATGGCGCGCACAAAGAGGCGAATGTCACCGTGCGCAACGGCGGACAAACCATTCTGGCGCAATCGTGGCTGGATGCCGGCGACACGGCTGGCAGCGCACCGCCTTTCGCAGTTACTCCACCACTGGCCAAACTTGAGCCCAATCAACAGCAATTACTGAGGATTCTTTATGAAGGCCGCGGCATGCCTGCGGACAAGGAGTCGGTGGTATGGCTGAACGTGCAGGAAATCCCCCAGGCCAGTGCTGCCGATGTCAACACGCTGCAATTGGCGGTACGTCAGCGTATCAAGGTCTTCTTCCGCCCGGACGGACTCACCGGTGATGCCGCAAAGGCACCGGAGCAACTTGCATGGCAATTGGGCACTCAGGCTGGCAAGTCGGTGCTGAAAGTAAAAAACCAAAGCAACTACCACGTGTCGCTGGCGGATCTGAAAGTCGTTGCAGGGAAAAAAGCGGAATTGGTAATTGATTCGACAATGATCGTTCCAGGGGAAGTTCGCTCATTCAATCTGAAAGATCTGCCAGCTGGTACTTCGCATTTGAGTTTTTCAGCAATTAACGATTACGGCGCACAACAACGATTCGATGCACCACTAAGCGTTGCCGAAAGCCATGCCGAGCGCGTGAAAGATGCCTCCGCCCAGTAAATCCCCCACCCCACCCTGCCAACTTACAAGCTATTCACAAGTTCCGGACTCCGGTTGAAGCAACACGGACTGATAAGGCAAATTGCATGTTTCCCTCCCAACACCACACATCTGAAAGTTGTGTTAAGCATCATGTTGCGCGCCAGAAAAACAAAGCGGCGTTGGGCTGCCTGCATCCATTGTGCTTTGCTATCAACATGGCCATTTGCGGCTTCGCCGTGGGCGCCGAAGCCCCGGCCGCAGTGGCGAGTGAATCTTTCAATACGCTGTTCCTTGAAGGTTCATCGGCGGTCGATCTGCAACCGTTGCTGAATGCCAACAGCGTCTTGCCAGGCCAATACCGCGTCGACGTGTTCAGCAATGGCACGCTGGTCGGGCGTCGCGATATCGATTTCGCGGCCAACCCGGTCAACGGCAAAGTCGAGCCACGCATCACTCTGGAACTGTTGCAGCAGCTGGGTGTGGACATGCGCAAACTTCGTGAGCAGGGTCTGGTTGACGAGCAACACCCTGCCGATCACTACGACCTGCCTGCAATGATCGAGCAAGCCAGTCTCAATTTCGATGCCAACCGCCTGCGCCTCAATATCAGTGTGCCGCAGGTCGCCATGGCGCGTGGCATGCGCGGCTATGTAGATCCAGAGCTTTGGGACCAAGGTGTGGCCGCCGGTTTCATCAACTACCAGCTGAGCAGCACCCGCAGCAAAACCGATTACTCGACGCAAATTTCCAACAACCTCGGGCTTCGCAACGGCCTGAACCTGGGCGCCTGGCGGCTGCGCAACGAGTCCAACCTGAGCAGCTCCACCGGCCGGCCCAATCGGTTCGTCAGCAACCGCACCTTCATCCAGCGCGACCTCACGGCGATCAAGGGGCAACTGAGTGCGGGGGAAATCTTTTCCGATTCGGATCTGTTCGACAGCGTGCGCTATCAAGGCGTCAAGGTGGCCTCTGATGAGGGCATGCGCGCAGACAGCGAGCGGGGCTATGCGCCGATCATACGTGGCGTTGCTGAAACCAACGCCACGATCGAGGTCCGCCAGGATAACTACATTCTCTACACCACCAACGTGCCGCCGGGTCCGTTCGAGATCAGTGACATCTATCCATCGGGCTCCAACGGCGATCTGGAGATCACCATTGTTGAAGCAGATGGACGGCGCAAGGTCACCCGACAGGCATTCTCCGCCCTGCCGACGATGGTGCGTGAGGGGCAACTGAAATACAGCCTGTCGAGCGGCAAATTCAACAACAACAGCGAGGGCTATGACAAGCCCGCCTTCCTCAGCGGCACGTTCGCCTACGGCTTGACCAGCAACCTGACAGGCATTGCCGGCCTTCAGGCCAGCAATGGTTTCAAGGCGATTTCAGTCGGTGCGGCGAAGAACACCTCGATTGGCGCAATGTCCCTGGACGTGACGCAATCGTCCAGCAAGGCATTCGGCAAAACCACCCAAGGCAGCAGCATACGCGCGCTCTATGCAAAGACCTTCACCGGCACCGATACCAGCTTCACCCTCGCCGCTTATCGTTATTCGACCGAGGGTTATCGCACGCTGACCGACCATGTCCAGGACACCAGCTCCGGGGCCACCCGGCGCCTGGGTAATTCCAAAACCCGCACCGACCTCACGGTCAACCAGACTTTGGGCGAAGCACGCCAGTTCGGCTCGCTGTACCTGAACGCCAGTGACCAGCGCTATTGGGATCGCGGTGGCTCGCGGAGCTTTTCCGCCGGCTACAACAACAATTGGCGCGACCTGAACTACAACATCAGCCTGAGCAAAACCCAGGAGTTCGGCGCGCGCGGTGACACCAGCAACGACACACAACTGAGCGTCTCGATTTCGTTTCCGCTCGGTTCGACACCCCGCGCACCGCGCGCCTACATTTCCAGTAACCATCAGAACACCGGTACCAGCACCCAAGCCGGGATCAACGGTTATCTGACCGAGGACAGCGACACCTACTATTCCGTGCAGACCGGGCGCAGTGTCCAAGGCGATCGATCTGGCTCGCTGAGCCTGAGTACCCGCACATCGATGGGCGACCTGAGCTTTGGCTACAACCGAGGCAACGGTTATGAATCACAGAACCTGAGTGCCGCCGGATCGCTGGTGGCCCATGCAGGCGGCATCAATATGGGCCAGACCGTCGGTGAAACGTTCGGCCTGGTGGAAGTGCCCGGCATGTCGGGCGTCGAAGTCAGCAGCTATTCGGGTGTGAAAACCGGCCTGAACGGCTATGCGGTTCTGCCTAACGCGCAACCGTACCGCGTGAACTGGGTAACGCTGGACACGCGTAACCTGGGCGGTGAGATCGAGCTGGACAATGCCACCCAGCAACTGGTGCCAAGACGAGGTTCGATAGTTCTTGCACGCTTCGAAGGCAGCAAAGGCAGACGCGTCCAATTTGAACTGTACGATGCCAACGGCCAGCCGATTCCATTCGGCGCGGTGCTGTTGGATAGCGACGGCAAACAACTGGCATTGTCAGATCCGACGGGCAAGGCCCTGGCGCTGGTGACCAAAGATCACGGTGTCATCACCATCAAGTGGCAGGGCAAAAGCTGCCCCGTGCCGTACAAGCTGCCGGAAAAGGTCGAAGGCTTGAACTATGAACAATACCGGTTGGCCTGCTCTTCGAGCGCGAAGTAGACCGACCGCGAGCTTGTCACTCTACGCCCCCTCAACCAAAACTCAGCCCTGATGATTCAGGGCTTTTTAATGCGCAGTTTGAGCATCGCGTTGATCAATACGCTGCCCCCAGAGCTGAACGTCAGGAGACCTTCCACGGATGCTCACGCCACTTGTTCTGAAAAAACTCGATGAACACTCGTATCCGTGGACTCAAATGCTTGCGATCCGAATAAAGCAGGTAGATCGGCTCAACCACACCCGTTTTGAAATCCTCAAGCAACGGCACCAGCGTTCCCGCTTTTACATCAAGCCCGATATGAAAGTCCGCAAGCTTCACCACGCCAGCGCCTGACAGCGCCATGTCGCGCAACAGATCGCCTTGAGTAAAAGACGCGCTGGCGGTCACCGGTACCGAGACGCCGTCTCCATCCTGCAAAAATGACCATTTGTTCCACGGGCTGACGAAGCTGAAATTGAAGCAACGATGATTCAGCAAATCTGCGGGTGTGGTTGGTGTGCCGTGTTCAGCCAGGTACTGCGGCGAGGCACAGATCAGCCATTCACATTCGCCGATGCGTCTGGCAATGCGTGATGAGCTGGGCAATACGCCGCTGTGGATGGCGATATCGAGCCCTTGCTCGAAGTGATCGACGAATTGCGCGCCGAGTTGAATCTCAACGTCCAGTGAGGGATACAAATCCAGAAATTCCGGTAGCCACGGCACGATCTGGTGTTTGGCGAAAGAGGTCATGGTGTGGATGCGCAGGGTGCCACTGACCCTGGAGGGCAACGCCTCGGCCAGCGAGTCCGCCTCGTTCATGGCTTCGACGACGGCTTTGGCGCTGCGCAGGTAAGCGGCGCCCTCCTCGGTCAGCGTCAGCACGCGTGAGCCGCGCTGGAACAGCCGGACCTGCAAGCGATCTTCCAGGCGGGTGATCAGTTTGCTGACCGCTGATGGCGTCAGGTGATGGGCGCGCGCGGCAGCAGAAAAACTTCCACATTCGGTAGACCATATAAAAGCGAGCAGCTGCGAATAATTGTCCATGGCCGGTCCTGGCGAAAAGCTTGAAGGCATGTTGTCTCAACGCTTATGAAAAAGCGCGCCGAAGCGCGCTTTTTCCTGGGGTCCGGGTCAGCGAATGAACTGTTCGATGTAGTCGTCCGGCAAACCCAGCGTCTTGTAATGCGCTCGGGCGGCTTCAAGCTTGGTGAAGACATCTTCGTAACCCACGGCAACGCCCTGCGGATCGACGTAAGTGTAGCCACCCTGCACGTGGAACCAGGTGATCATTTCACTCACATCCTCGGGGACGAACAGGGTATGCGTTTCACCGGGCGGCTCATAGGCAAAAGACCCCTCCTCCGCGACCCAGTCATGCTCCAGGTAGTACCAGCGCCCCTTGAGCACGATCGCATGCACGCCGCCGGTATGGCGGTGACGCGACAGCACGCCGGCCTGACGCACCCGCAACAGGTTGATGTAATAGCCGCCGCTGGTGTTGAGCAGCAATGGCTTGAAGGAGACAGATTTTGTTACCGGCACCCACAGCGCATCGTCTTCGAGCCACTGCGTCATGACGCCCGGATGCACCATGTCGGGCGTCATGAATGGAACTTGCGGCAACTGATACGCAATGGCGAGTTCATCAGGTTTAACAGGAGTATTCATAGTCAGGCCTCTCGGTTTTTTTGACGAATTCACAGCACTTGATTGCGCCAGGATTTCGCTTGAGGAAAAGGTTATGGCGTCGCTGTACGGGAGAAAACAGCTACTTGGTCACACCTGTTGTGACGCAGGATCACAGTGTCGGGGCGGGTTCGCGCAGACTCTGACCAGCCGTGAACCAAGGCTGTCAGCCGCCGCCAATCCTTCCACCAGGCGCTGGTAGTTCAAGGGCGGTTGCATGTTTCTGGCGTAAACCGCCGATAAGGTTGCGTCCACGAGAATATTGATCTGCGCCGTCGTCAACGGCGTGCGCTGACCCAGTTCAGCGAACGTCACGGGCAGCTTCACCGCGTGCAGCAGACGCGCGACCTGTTCAATCTCTTCGGCCGGTCGCGCCTCCACCGCCATCTGCACCAGCGTGCCGAACGCCACCAGTTCGCCATGCAGCATCGACGCCATCGCCGGTATCGCGGTCAGCCCCCGAACCAGGGCATGGGACAGTGACAAACCACCGCTCTCGAAACCGACACCGCTAATCAGCACGGTGCCTTCGATGACCCGCTCGACATCATCGGTGAGTTCATGACGACACACCGCCTGATAAGCCGGGACGCCGTACTGCATCAGCGTGTCGAAAACCAGGTTGGTGAGCATCAATGCCGTGTGCAGCGGCGGTGTACCGAAAGAGTTGTGGCCGCCGGCGGCGTAGCACTGTCGGGCTTCGAATTTCTTGCTGATGGCATCGCCGATCCCGGCCGCGAAGAACCGTGCCGGCGCCTGAACGATGACCTCTGTATCGACAATCACCGCAGCGGGATTCATCTTCAGAAACTCCACGCCCACCACTTTGTGCTCTTCGTCGTAAAGCACGATCAGCCGACTCGTTGGCGCGTCACTTGAAGCGATCGTGGGGCAGACAATGATCGGCACGTCGAGATTGGCCGCCAGCCCCTTCGCCGTATCGATGGTCTTGCCACCGCCCAGCGCAATGATCGTGTCGGGGGCGTGCAGCAATGCCTGCTCGGATAACTGCGCAATCGCAGCGCGCGTGCACTCGCCGGGAAACTCGATGTGCAATGGCTCCAATCCCTGGTCCTGCAACGTGGCGCCAACCTGCGGCCATAGATGCCGGGCGACAAACTCATCGCAAAGAACCAGCGGCCGTGATCGGCCCATGTCGTTCAGCACTCTGCCCAATTGTTGCAATGCATTCGGACCCTGCTCGTAGCGCCCGGGAAATCCCATCGTTTTAACCATGACAAACGTCCTCGCAAGAAGTCATCAGCGCATCAACCAGCCGCCCGCGACATCAACCACCTGGCCGGTAATGAAGTCGCTTTCGCTTGACGTGAGAAAACACGCCGCTCTCGCCACCTCAAGCGGTGTGCCCAGCCTGCGCAGCGGTGTCTCGTCGACCACGGTTTGATTGGCCTGGGCCGATACGGTCTTGAGCAATGGCGTTTCGATTCGTCCAGGTGCCAGCGCATTGGCGGTGACACCGAACGGCCCGAGTTCGCCGGCCAGGTGGCGGGTAAAGCCGATGATTGCGGCTTTGGTCGCACTGTAGTGCGCTGCGACAATCGGCAAGAACGCGCTGCCCGCCACCGAAGACATATTGACGATGCGCCCGAACCGGCGCTCGACCATGCCGGGCGCGAGCACTCGCACCAGGTTGAAGGAGCCATTGAGGTTGATATCGACCACCCGCAGCCACTCCTCCGGCGCCATGGTCCAGATCGGCGCGGGTGCGCCGTGGTGTTTGGGCGAAACGCCGGCGTTGTTGATCAGGGTATCGATGGGGCCGAGCTCACCTTGCACGCGCTCGCATGCAGCAGCGCAGTCTTGAAAACTCGCGACATCAGCCTGCGCCCACGCGACCGCAAAACCCGCATCACGCAACGCCACGCCCTGCTGTTGCACCTTGTCGGCATCAGCATCGAGCAGCGCCACGGCTGCACCTTCTTCGCAATACAACCGCGCGATCGCCGCACCGATACCGCCCCCGGCGCCGGTGACCATTACGGTGCGCCCAGCGTGTCTGGAATGAGTCATGAGCTGTTCTCACTTGCAGATGAATGGACTGGGTCAGAGCCCCAGATAAGCACGCTTGACGTGCGGGTTTTCCAGCAGTTCCTGGCCGGTGCCGCTGAGCACCACTTCGCCGTTCTCCAGCACGTAACCACGATGAGCAATGCGCAGCGTATGAACGATGTTCTGCTCGACGATCAACACGGTGGTGCCCAACTGGAGAATCCTGTTGATGATCTCGAAGACCTGCGACACCAGCAGCGGCGACAGGCCCAGCGAGGGTTCATCAAACATCAACAATTTCGGCTCGGCCATCAGGCCCCGGGCGATGGCGACCATTTGTTGTTCGCCGCCCGACAGTGTCCCGGCGTTCTGATCAAGGCGTTCGCGCACCCTCGGAAACAGATCGAGAATATTGTCCAGACGCTGCCTGTAGCCCGCTCGTGCACTGCGTTTGTAGGCGCCCATCAAGAGGTTGTCGCGCACGCTGATGAAGGGAAACAACTGGCGCCCCTCCGGTATCAGCGTCAGGCCCGCGTCGACAATCTGATCGGGGCGATTGCCATCGATGCGCTGGCCTTCGAATTCGATCGTGCCTTGGGACGGTGTGACGATGCCGCACAAGCTGCGCAGGGTCGTGGTTTTGCCGGCGCCGTTGGCGCCGACGATAGTCACCACCTCACCGGCATTGACCTCGAACGACACGCCACGAAGGATCTCCGTACCGCCATAGCCGCTGTGGACGTTGTCGAGTTTAAGCATGGCTGTACTCCTTACCGAGGTAGGCTTCGATAACCTGAGGATCGTTGATCACATCGTGAGGCGCGCCCTGCATCAGCAGCGTGCCGGAACTGATCACGACGATGCGGTCAGAAAGGCTCATGGTGGCTTGCATCAAGTGCTCGATCATCAACACGCTGACGCCCGAATCACGCACCCGGCGAATGACTGCGATGGCCTTGGCAACATCCGTCGGGTTGAGGCCGGCCATGACCTCGTCGAGCAGCAGGATGCGCGGGCGGGTCGCCAGAGCGCGGGCCATTTCCAGGCGCTTCATGCCGCCGACCGTCAAGTTGCGCGCCCGGGTGTCGAGCAGCGCGGTGAGTTCGGTCAGCTCGGCGACTTGCTCGGCGATCGCCCTCGCCTCCTTCGCGTCGGCGGTGTGCATGAATGCACCGAGCATGATGTTCTCGCAGACACTCAAATCAGCGAATGGCTGCACGATCTGAAAGGTCCGGCCAATGCCTGCCCGGGCGAACTCGGCCGGGCTGTTCGGGGTGACCCAGTCGCCATTGAGCAGGCGCACTTTCACCTGGCCTTTGGATGGCAGAAGAAACCCGGAGAGCTGGTTGAACACCGTAGTTTTGCCGGCGCCGTTCGGACCGATCACACCCACGATTTCGCCTTCGGCCAAGCTCAGCGAAACATCGTTGGTGGCGTGCAGTCCGCCAAAGAACTTGTGCAGGTTTTCTGCGACCAGAACCGGCTCACCGTGCGTGGCCGAGTGGGCTTGCGCCAAGGTCGGCCCGATCGGTGCTTTTGTATTTGCCATCGAACGACGGCCGCCGGGCAATGAGTCGATCCAGGCAAATATCCGAGCCCCAAAACGCCCCACCACGCCTTGCGGAATAGTCAGCACCACCGCGACCAGCACGATGCCATAGACCAGACCGTGCACCCCGCTGCCCAGATCGCCAAGCCAGCCGCGTGCCAGTTCAGCCAGCGGCAGCACCAGCAAAGTGCCGATCAGCGGTCCCGATACCGTGCCCAGTCCACCAATCAACGCGAACATGGCGATCTGAATCGACATCTCGAGAGAAAACATCGAGCCGGGTTCGATGAAGGTCAGGTACATCGCATGAAAGCTGCCGACCAGGCTGGTGATAAATGCGGACAACACCACGGCGATCAGCTTGACCTTGACCGAGTTCACGCCCACCGCATGGGCGGCGTCTTCACGCTCACGCACGGCGATCAGGTAATAACCCAGTCGGGAATTCTTGATCTTCCACGACACTGCCAATGTGATGAGCAGAAAGGCGAAGGCAATCAGCAGGTATGGCCAGCGCGGGCGGAACAACATCCACTCGAAACCGAGCTTCAGCGGTACGCCCAGCCCTGCCGCACCACCGGTCACGTCATGCTGATTGATCGCCACCAGACGCACGACCTCCAGCACCGCAATGGTCGCCAAGGCAAAAAACGGCCCGCGCAATCTGAAGCACGGCCAACTGATCAGCACCGCGACAATCGACGATAGGATTGCGCCAGCGAACATGCCGATCCATGGACTGATGCCCAGTTTCATCATCAGCAGCGTCGTCGTGTAAGCGCCCACCCCATAGAACACGGCATGCCCCAACGACAGCTGGCCGGCAAACCCGCCGACGATGTTCCAGGCACTGGCCAGTGCCGCATAACTGCATATGAGGATGAACAGGTGATAAACGAACGGCGAGCCAACGCTCAATGGAATGATCAGTAACAGCGCCAGGGCCAGTGCACTGACATAGACACGCGGGTGCAAAATATTCATGAACATCTTCCTCACTCAGACCCGCGACCGGCGCCGAAAAGACCTGTCGGACGAAACACCAGGATGCCCAGGAAAATCGTGAAGTAGACGACCTCCTTGAGGTCCGGCGCGATGTAGTAACCGGCGAGACTGTCGACGATGCCGATCAGCATTGAACCGATCAGTGCGCCGGACAGGCTACCCAGGCCGCCCAGCACCACAATCACAAACGCCGTCAGCACGAAGAAAGTGCCAACGGTTGGAAAGACCGGATATTGCGGAGCGATCAGTCCCGAGGCGACGCCCAGGCAGGCGCAACCCAGGCCGAAGGCAAACACATAGATGTTCTTGACGTTGACACCCATCAGTTGCGCCGCGTTGCGATGCTGTGCAGTAGCGCGGACAGCCCGGCCGAGAAAGGTGTTCTGCAAAAACCAGTGCAGCCCCGCGACCAGTGCGAGCGACGCGACAAACGTGATCAACTGACCGCTGCTGACGCGAAAGGCGCCGAAGCTGACGGTCGTGGTACCGACGCTGATGTTCTTCACCGTCATGACGTCGGCACCGAAGATCAGCAACGCGCCGTTCATCAGGGCAATCGAGACGCCGACGGTGGCGAAAATCTGGATATGTCCCTCGGCGCCAAGCAACGGCTGGATGATGAAACGCTGCATTGCCGCACCAGCGGCAAACAACAGGATCGTCGCAGGAATGATCGCCATATACGGGTGGATGCCGAAGTGCGAATTCAGCAAGTACACGGCATACAGGCCGATCATCAGAAACTCGCCATGGGCGAAGTTGACCACACGCACGATGCCGAAAATCAGAGTCAGGCCGATGCTGATGATGGCCAGCGTGCCACCGAGCAATAAGCCGTTTAACAGGAGCTGGATGAAAATTTCCACGGTTGGCGCCCTCTTTGCGAGCGAACGAACCCGTGAAGCTCAATGATCAAGCTTCAGCAGATTGCGGGGTTCAGGTATCAGGGTTGGTCGGAAAAACGCGCTTGGGCAACGGCGGCTGCCTGGGGGTAAACGGTTTTCAGCAGTCCGTTCTGCCACTGCATGATTGCCGTATTGGCGCGCTGGTTCTGGCCGTTCTTGCCAAACCTGGCACCGATGCCGGCAGCCGTGCCGCCGAGAGGAATATCGATGGTTGCCACCGAGGCACGGATCGCATCGGCGTCCAGCGAAGTACTGTTTTCCATGGCATCGAGGAATATCTTCGCCCCGACATAGTTGATCAGGCTGTGGCCCGAGCGCGGTTCGCTGCCGTAGCGATCCTTGTATGCCTTGGCGAACGCCCCGATACCGGGAGCGCCGTTTTCATTGGTCTGGAACTGTGGGAAATCGACATCGAGCACGCCTTCCATATTGGCTGCGCCGACGACCTTGACCGTGTCCTGCATGGAATAGCCGCCGCCGGCGCCGATAACGGCTTTGGGCCTGAAACCGGCTTCGCGGATCTGGCGGAAAAACAGCGTCGTGTCGTTCTGATAACTGGTCTGCAATACCACATCCGCCTGGGCGCCTTTCAAACGCAGGATCAGCGATGAGAGATCGACCGCTTTGGCCGAATACGGTAGTACCTCGACCACATTCAGACCTTGCTCCTGAGCGATTTTTTTCTGAAACCCGGCGATGGTCGTACCGTACAGCGCATCCTCGTGGATGATCGCGACCTTCAATTGTTTCGGATCGACCTTGAGCGATGGGCTGACAATGTCCGTGATGGCGGTGATGGTGCCCTCGGCGAAATTCCTGGCGGTCGGGTTGCTGCGCATCACGTAGCTCAGATCACGCTCAGTGATGTGGTCGGACACCGCACCCAATTCGAAAAAGGGCACCCCCGCCATCTCCGTCACCTGCGTGGCCGCAAATGACAGCGCCGAGGAATAGCTGCCAAATACAGCAGTGACGTTTTCAACAGAGGTGAGCCGGCGCGCGGCACCGACCGCTTGTCCCGCATCGACTGCGTCGGCCTTGAGCAACTTGATCGGCTCGCCCTTCAAACCGCCCGAGGCATTTCGTTCGGCGACGGCCAGTTCGAGGCCACGGAAGCTCTCGTCGCCCAGCAACGCCAGGGATCCACTCAGGGGATAAAGCGCACCGATCCTGATGTCCGCGAGCGCGGCAACCGGAGTGGACAGGCAAAGCAGGATGCCGGCAGCTTTCAGCCAGCTTTTCGCGGTAGCCGCCACGGCCACGGCTTCCTCTTGAGCGAGTCTCATTGGATTCATCTCCCGCAGATATTGTTTTTATTGTTCCTTCAAATGATCCGTGCCGAGCACAGACATCATCGGATTACAGTGGCGATGACACGCAAGTTTCTGCGCCACTGTTTGCAAGAGTACGGCTCGCCAAGATTGGCTGGATATAGCTGAAAAAGCACACCTGCTGTGAATTTGCGGCACAGCTCCTATGGCGGGCTGATCAGTCCCAAGGCGCCGGCGACCACGCTTCCACCAGCCTGTCGATGAACAGCCGAATCTTCGGCGACAGGTGTCGCTTGCTCGGATAAATCACCCGGATCGGCTCGGCAGCCTCGGCGTAATCTGCGAGCAACTGCACGAGCTTGCCACTGCGCAAGTCATCGTTGACTACATAGGATGGCAACGTCGCGATACCGAGGCCGGCGGCAGTCGCCTGATGCAAGGCTTCAGCGCTGTCCATCTGCAGCCGCCCGGCATGAATGACCGACACAGGCTGACCATTGACGCGAAAATTCCACGGCAGCAATCGGCCACCGCTGACGAAGTGCAGGCACGCATGCCCGGCGAGATCTTCAGGTGTCTGCGGTGCCGGATGTTCATTCAGGTAATTGGGCGAGGCACAGGTGATCATTTGCTGGTAAGCCACCGTGCGCGTGAGTAGCCCGGAGTCTTCCTTGGGCGGACCGATGCGAATCGCCAGATCGAAACCCTCGTCGATCAGGTCGACCAGCCGATCGGAAAACGTCGCGTCGATGGCGAGCGACGGCCAGTCTCTCAGGCAGCGCTCGATGTGCTGCACAACGTGCAGCCGGCCCAGTGCTACCGGCAGGCTCATGCGCAAGCGGCCGCTGGGCGTCGAACGGCGGAACGCCAAAGCTTCTTCGACCTCGTCCAGATCCTGCAGGATGCCCACGCATCGCTCATACAGCACCCGACCATCGTCGGTCAGGCTCAGGCTGCGGGTGGTGCGGTTGAGCAGACGGACCTGCAGACGCGATTCGAGCCGCACGATCGATTTACCGACGGCCGAGCGAGTCAGCCCGAGTTGCCTGGCCGCCGCCGTAAAACTTCCGGCATCCACCGAGGCGACGAAGGCGGCGATGTCGTTCAGGTTATGCAGTTCCATGTGGCCTCCGGATTTGGCATTCAGGCGGCTTGGCACCGGTTATGGGGAACCCTATTCCCCAATCATGAGGATAACATCTCGATTAGTTAATCCATCACCAACGCCTGATTGAGGTCATATGAACACTGAAGTAAAAGCAGCCGTGCAAACCTGGGCCAACAGCCTCAGCGATCTGGTACCCGTGCTCAAGGGCACCGATACCACCACAAAGATGAGCGACATCCGCGATGCCTACGCAAAGATGCTCGGGCAGAATCAGCCGCCGGCTGGCGTGAGGTTTGAAACAGTCGATATGGGCGGCGTGCCCGCTACGCTGGTGACTCCGGATGAGCTCAAGACCGACGCGGTGCTGATGTACATCCACGGTGGCGCCTACATCGTCGGTCGACCTGACGGCTACCACGGCATCGGCGGCAACTACGCAAAAATGCTCGGCGCGCGGGTGTATATGCCGGATTACCGCCTTGCACCCGAGCATCAGTTCCCCGCCCCCATCGATGACACTTTGCGCGCCTATGAGTGGTTGCTTGAGCAGAACATCGCCGCCAGCAAGATTGCCTTCGCTGGCGAGTCGGCGGGTGGCGCGATGGTGGTCAGCGTGATGGTCGCGGCAAAATCCAAAGGTTTGCCATTGCCTGCGGTGGGCTCGTCAATTTCGCCATGGGCCAACCTCGAACACACCGGCGCTTCCATGAGCAATCGTGAAGGCCTTGACCCGCTAAACTCCAAGCCAGTGCTGGACATCCTCGCGCGAGCCTTTCTCGGCGACACCTTGGCCAACCATCCGCTAGCCTCGCCGGTGTTCGCCGACGTCACCGGACTGCCACCGATTCTGGTGCAGATCGGCGAAAACGAACTGATGCTCAGTGACGCGATGCGTCTGGCCAATCACCTGGCGGACAACCGCGTCCGGGTCAATCTTGAAGTGTGGCCCGGCATGTTTCACGCCTGGCATTTCTACGCGGGCATATTGGCCGAGGGGCAGCAGGCGCTGGAGAGTTCGGTGCGGTTTATCGAGGCGGGATTGACTGAGGCTAATCGCTGACCAAACTGCGTCCGCTGCTGATCGGGGACACTTGTCGCTGTATTGCTCGGCGCCTTGGCGGTATGGTGATTTGCCGACCGCCGAGGAACCCTGAATGCCGAAAAAACCACCAGCCCCTGACAGCACCGCCAGCGCAGCCGACATCGAACGCGCCATTCTGGCCTTGAACAAAATGGCCGAACGCCTATGGGGTGACGGTCGTGAGGCCGAGGCCAAGGCGCTGCTCGATGCACTGGATGCGCTGAATCGCGCCCTCGACCGGATCCGCATCGGGGAAAGTCGCAGGGCCGTTACGCTGCACTGAATCAGACCTGATAGAACTCGCAATACCACTGCACGAACGCTTGCACGCCCTGCTCGATAGGCACGTGCGGACTGAAGTCGATGCAGCGCGCCAGCGCCGACACGTCGGCCCAGGTCTTCAATACATCGCCCTCCTGCATTGGCAGATAACGGCGCTGGGCCTTCATGCCCAATGCCTGCTCCAGGCATTCGACGAAGCTCAATAGCGCTACTGGACTGCCGCGACCGATATTGAACAGCCGGTTAGTACCACGCTCGGCGCTGAGTGCGGGCGGTTTGTCGAGCAGTCGGAAAATCCCTTCGACGATGTCATCGATGTAGGTGAAATCCCGCGCCATTTCGCCTTGGTTGTAAAGGTCGATGGCGCGCCCCTGCAGCATCGCTTCGGTGAACTTGAACAGCGCCATGTCCGGTCGACCCCAGGGACCGTAGACGGTAAAAAAACGCAGGCCGGTGGCTTGCAAGCCGTAGAGATGGCAGTAACTGTGCGCGAGCAATTCGTTGGCACGCTTGGTCGCGGCGTACAACGAAACCGGTTGGTCGACCGGGTCGTCTTCTGCAAACGGCATCTTGGTATTGGCGCCATACACCGAGCTGCTCGATGCGTAGATAAAGTGCTCCGGCGGATGACGACGGCATGCCTGCAGAACGTTGAGAAACCCGACCAGATTCGATTGCGCATAGGCATCGGGATTGTCCAGCGAGTAGCGCACCCCGGCCTGGGCGGCCAAGTGAATGACCTGTTTGAAGTGGCCGTGCTGTAACAGCGCGTTCAACGCCGCCTGATCAACAATGTCCAGCCGATGGAAAGTGAAATTGGCCAGCGTCTGCAATCTGTGCAAACGCGCCTGTTTGAGTTTGACGTCGTAATAAGGATTGAGATTGTCGATACCCACAACCTCGAGCCCCTCGCGACACAAACGCATGACCGTGTGATAACCGATAAAACCTGCGGCACCTGTTACCAGAACACTCATGATTACCTCGGCTCACCGGTTGGACTTTAAGGAGATACACAGCACCGAACATTTACCGGCCAACAACGGCAACTATTGATAGACGACGCTAGTTACCCTGGCCAGCAGCATCCGACGCGAGGTATTTAAAAGCCGAACTGCCGATGAATCGAAAGATGTAAGATTGAAACTAATTTGCTATCACGGACGCCATCTAAGACCCGCGACTTCAATAACTTCGAAAAGTTTAAAAAATCCGACGAATAAATTTCACCTTTCATAAACAATGACTTACGGAACACGGCCATTATCAGCGGATGAAAGGCAGTCTTTTTGACTGTTATTAATTGACAGCTTGCAAAGACTGGTCGATAACTTAGCACTGCCCGAAGAGCTCGCGCCGCCGCGCACTTTTCTGCTCTCCGGCTACTTATGTAATTGGATCCTAAAGGTCGCAACTGCGAACCGTGCGGTAGCTTTGCCTGAATGAAAGCGCGCCGATTCGTTATAGCCAAGACGGCCACGGATATAACAATAACCAACCAAGTTGATTCATTTTTGAAACACTTCTTCTGCCAATAAACATTGATGCATCTGGCTCGGCACTTTGCCTTGATCAGCCTACTACCTACTAGCAAGCTTGGCGGCTAGTCCCACGTTATCGGCCGCCCTGCTTACACGATCGCTATGTATGGAGTACTCCAGCATGCTAACGGTTTGCCGCAACGGCTCTAACTGGTATTTATTGCAGTGCAAGCCCCGCCAGGATGAACGGGCACAACTCAATCTGCAGCAACAGAACTATTCGACCTTTCGGCCGCAGCTGATGAGCGAGCGAAGTATTCGTGGCAAACGCCAACGAACACTGGAATCGCTGTTCCCCGGCTACGTATTCATTGAACTGAGCCGCGACGATAACTGGGCACCGATTCGCTCGACCCGTGGTGTCAGCCGCATCGTCGAATTCAACCATGTGCCCGCCCGGGTCGATGAAGACGTGATCGCGCAATTGCGTGAGCGCAGTCAGGAGTCGATCGGCTTTCCTGCGGAACCGACACTCAAGCCCGGCGAACCTCTGCAAATCGTCCAGGGTCCACTGTCCCCGCTCGAAGGCGTGTTCCTGTCCATGCAGGGCGATGAGCGGGTAATGATCCTGCTCAATTTCCTCAACCGCCAACAGCACGTCAGCGTCCCACTGAGTTACCTCGAACGCCAGCGACAATAGTCCGGATCCGCTTCGCCCTGACCCCGACCCCCTTAATCAGGAGCGTGATCCATGGCTCTGAAGCCTCGCTGTTCCCTGGTTTTAGTCGTCGCCTGCTGTGCCCCCGAAGCTGCCTGGAGCGTTGAGCCGCAAGCGATCAATGTGTACGGCTTCGATTTCACCCCGACCTTTGCCTTGTCGGAAAGCTACGACGACAACTTTCGTGAAGTCGAACACGATGTCGAATCGACCATGGTCACCCGCCTGGCGCCGGCCTTCGAGCTCAAAGCCGAGGACCGCAACAGCGCCACGCGGGTGATCTGGGAGCCGACCCGCTACATCTATCACAGCGCCTCGGACGCTTCGAACACCGCCCAGCGTCTGCGCGCCGACAGCATCATGGAGTTCACCGACCGGCATCGGCTGAAACTCGAAGCCGAGGCACGCAAGTACGAGCGCACCACCTCGACCGCCGTCGACGGCATCAACGACAAGATCGAGAGCCAGCGCGTCGGCGGCGTCTACACCTTCGGCGCGCGCAGTGCGCTGAACCAGATCGACCTCGGCGCCAGTTACGCACAACTGCGCTATGACAACTCCGACGGCATCAACGATGACAAGGAGCGCAACACCAGCAATCTGTCCAGCACTTGGTATCACCGCCTCGGCAGCAAGACCCGTGGCCTGCTCGAATACGACCACACCCGCTTCGATTACCTGCAATCGAACAGCCCGCGCAGCAGTCGCTCCGACGCGGTACTGGCCGGAGCCGAGTGGGACATGACGGCGAAAACCACCGGCAAATTGCGCGTCGGCTACGAGCGCAAGAACTTCGACCAGAGCGGCGCCGACGACCTGAGCAATCCGACCTGGCAAGTGGATCTGGCGTGGAAACCGCGCACCTACTCGACCTTCACCTTCCTCGCGCGCCAAGCCATGGCCGAAGGCGATGACGGCTCCGACGCGGTGAAAGCCACCTTCACCCAGATCGGTTGGCGTCACGGCTGGACCGAACGCATCACCACGATTGCTGAAGCCGGCATGGGTCATTACGTCTACGAAGGCCAGGACCGCAGCGACGATTTGCAGGACTACAAACTCGGCGTGAATTACGCAATGCGCCGCTGGCTGGACGTCGAAGTCGCCTATCGCCACCGCGACAACGACTCCGATGCCGACAACGAAAGCTTCACCCGCAATGTTTTCCAGATCACGTTCGACGTCAGTCTTTAGGAGGGTTGGGCCATGCACACGCGCCTGATTTTACTGTTGTTGCTGCTCTGGACAGTGCCCACGGTCGAGGCGGCGGACACCGACACCCATTACCGCCTGGCCGCTGGCGATGTCTTGCGCATCATCGTGTTCGGCGAGCCGGAACTGAGCTTCAAGAAGATTCGCCTCAATGATGCCGGCACGTTCTCCTACCCGTTTCTCGGCGAAATCGTCGCCAAGGGCCTGACGCCCAATCAGGTCGAACAGAAAATTGTCGATGGCCTCAAGCAAGGCTATCTGGTCGATCCGAAAGTCAGCCTCAGCCAGATCGAGTACCGCCCGTTCTACATCAACGGCGAGGTGCAAAAGCCCGGCAGCTATCCGTTTCAGCCCGGCCTGACCCTGGAGAAAGCCATCGCCCTGGGTGGCGGCCTGACCGAACGCGCCTCGATGAAACGCGTGACGATCCTGCGCGGCAGTGGCGGCCCGCCGGTCACTGAAAACGTCTCGCGCACCACTGTCATCGCCCCCGGCGACACCATTTCCATTGCACAAGGCTTTTTCTGATCATGGACAACAGCCCAAGCACCTACCTCGAACGTCCGCTCCAGGGCCACTTGCCAACGCAAGCCGCCGACGAGTCGGACACCCTTGATCTGCTGCATCTGTGGCGGGTGATCTGGTCGGCGAAGTGGAACATCGCCTGGCTTGTGCTGCTCAGTTGCGCGCTGGCCGTGGTGGCGCTGTCGTTCATCACGCCGCAATATGTCGGCAGTGCGACGTTGCTGATCAAGGACAAGACGCCGCCCGTGATGAGTTTTCAGCAAGCCGCCGAAGCCGGTGGCGCGACCACCACCGATTACTTGCAGACCCAGCAAGCGCTGCTGCAATCGCGGGAGCTGGCCGAGCGCGCCGTACGCAAACTGGGCCTCACCACCCACCCGGTCACCGATCCACGCCAGCAGGCGCAGAGTTGGTTCACCCCGCGCCAATGGCTGGCGGAGCTCAATCGCGACCAATGGCTGCCATGGCTGGACCTGTTGCCGCCGCCGAAGCCGCCAGCGACTGAAGAACAGGTGTTCAACGACGTCACGCAAAACCTGATGCTGCACACCAGCGTCAAGTTTGTCGGCAAGAGTCAATTGCTGGAGATCGACGTCGAACTGCCCGACCCGGCACTCGCTGCGGCGGTGGCCAACGCCCTCGCCCAAGGCTTTATCGACAGCCAGCAGGACACCAGCCTCAAGTCTTCGCAAAACAACACCAGCTGGATGAACACCCGCCTGGTCGAGTTGCGCGACAACCTGCGCGTGGCCGAAAACAAGTTGCAGGCCTATCGCGAGGAACAGGGTCTGGTCGATGTCGACGGCGTCGCCACCATCAGTGCCAACGAGCTGCAAATGACCGGCAACCGCATGATCGATGCGCGCCGCGACCGTGCTGAAGCGGAGAGCCAGTTCCGTCAGGCGCAAGCCTTGAGCAACGGCGACATCAGCCGTTTGTCCAGCGTGCCGGCAGTGCTGAGCAATCCGCTGATTCAGCAGTTCCAGGCCGACCTGGCCAAGGCTCAGGCCAAAGTCGAAGAGTTGTCGGGCCGCTACGGGCCGAAACACCCGGCGCTGATATCCGCCCGTTCCGAACAGCGCACCGCCGCCAACAGTCTGCGCCTGCAAGTGCAGCAAGTGGTCGCCGGCATCGAGCGTCAATACCAATTGGCGGTGGCCAGCGAAGACGCCCTGCGCAAATCCTTCAACAGCAACAAAGCGCAGATTCAGGACATTTCGCGCAAGGAATTCCAGCTGCGCGAATTCCAGCGTGAAGTCGACAGCACCCGCGCGCTGTATGAAACCTTCGTCACCCGCCTCAAGGAAACCGCCGCCACTTCGGACATGGATTCGGCCAAGGCGCGCATCGTCGACCCGGCGATCGCACCTCTGGAAGCGAGCAAACCGCGCAAGAATCTGATTCTCGCGATTGTCGCGCTGGTCGCAGCGATCGTCGGCGTTGCCCTCGCCTTCCTCTTCGATACGCTCAGCAACACCTTCAAGACCGACGACACCGTCGAGAGTCTGCTCAATGTGCCGTTGCTCAGCGTCGTGCCGCTGGTGATGAAGAAGAGCCGGCGACAGTTGGCGCGGTTGTTCGAAGACAACGACCACCCGCGCTTCTGCGAAACCATCCGCAACCTGCGCACCTGGCTGATGCTGCAGAACAACGAACGCCCGGCGCAGGTGGTGCTCGTCACTTCCTCGGTGTCGGGCGAAGGCAAAAGTACCATCGCCAACAACCTTGCCTCGTCACTGGCGCCACTGGAACGGGTGCTGCTGATCGATGCCGACATGCGTCAGCCGACGCTGTCGCTGAACTTCGATTTCCCGCCGCAGAGCCCCGGCCTCGCCAACCTCATGGCCGGCAGCGCGCGGCTGGAAGACTGCATTCGCAGTGTCGGTAATCTGGACATGCTCCCGGCCGGCTGCCTGACGCCCGCAGCGCTGGACCCGTTCGAGGCACCACGCTTGAAAGCCTCGAGCAGTTCGAGCAACGCCGTGGCCCCCGCGCAGGACTTGCTCAGTTCACCGCGCCTTGGTCGGCTGTTACAGATTCTCAAGTCGCGCTACCGGCACATCATCATCGATTCGCCGCCAGCGGAAATCGTGAGTGACGCGCTGTTGCTGGCCCAGCATTCCGATGCGGTGATCTACGTGGTCAAGGCGCAGAGCACGCCGGTCGGCCAGGTGCGCAAAAGCATCGCCGTATTGCAGCAGAGCCAGGCGCCGGTGTTCGGCGTGGTGCTCAATCAGGTCGATCTGCGCAAGGCGCGCAAGTACGGCCATGGCCATTCCCGTTCCTTCTACGACTACGACTTCGCCCCGCGCTGATCCTTCGGGCCGTGCCGCCCGGCCGCAGCCTGTCCTTCCCTGTACGACGAATCGGAGATCGCGCCGATGACCTCGCAATATTCCGCGCAAATGGCACACCGTCGCGGCCTCACCTTCTGGGGGCAATGGTTGTGCGCAATGACCCTGGTCAATCTGTTGCTGATTGTTCTGGTGCACTGGCGCATCGGCGCCTTGCCCAGTGAATACCGGCTACTGATCATCCTCACGGTGCTTGGCTCGATGCCGGTCTACGGCCTGGTGCAGGTCTACCACAAGCGCCATGGTCTGCTGGTCGGGCTCGGACGTTTGCTGGCCGGCTGGCTGATTCTGCTCGGACTGCTGATGAGCATCGCCTTCGTCACCCAGACCAGCGCGTTGTTCTCCCGGCAGGTGGTGATTGTCTGGGCGGTGGTCGGTTTTCTCGCCCAGGCGGCGACGTTTCTGCCGCTGCATCTGTTCGTGCGCATGTACACCAAAATGATTTGCAACGAGCGCCGCGCGGTGATCATCGGCACCAGCCCGACCGCCCATGACCTGGCGCGCAAACTCCTCGACCCGGATCGCGCGTTACTGCTCGGGTTTGTCGCTGCGAAAGCCGACAGCGGCCCGGCGCCGAGCATCCTGCCGCTGCTCGGTGAGGTCGAGGACATCCGCGAAATCATCACCCGTTTGCAGGCGCGGCGCGTGTACATCGTGCTGCCGATGGCCGAGGCGGCGACCATCGAAGCGCTGTACATCAACCTCCTCGACATGAACGTCGACGTGGTGTGGATTCCGGATCTGGGCAGCATGGTCTTGCTCAATCATTCGATCTCCGAGATCGAGCGGATGCCGGCGATCTATCTCAACGAAAGCCTGCTTACCTCGCACCCCGGCAGCCTGTTCTGCAAGGACCTGTTCGAACGCAGCGTCGCAGCGGTAGCGCTGATTCTGCTCAGTCCGCTGCTGCTCGGCGTCGCCATCGCAGTCAAGCTGACGTCGCCGGGGCCGGTGCTGTTCAAGCAGAACCGCCATGGCTGCGACGGCGAAGTGATTCGCGTGTGGAAGTTTCGCTCGATGCGCGTGCACGATGATCAGCAAGTGCGTCAGGCCACCCGCGACGACGACCGCGTCACACCGCTGGGACGCTTTCTGCGGCGCAGCTCCATCGATGAGCTGCCGCAACTGTTCAACGTGCTGTTCGGCCACATGGCGCTGGTCGGGCCGCGTCCGCACGCGGTCACCCACAACATCTATTACACCGGCAAGGTGCGCGCCTACATGGCACGGCATCGGCTCAAGCCTGGGATCACCGGACTGGCGCAGATCACCGGGCACCGCGGCGAAACCGAGACCGTGGAAAAGATGCAGCGCCGGGTCGCCCAGGACCTCAATTACATCAATCAATGGTCGCTGTGGCTGGACATCAAGATCCTGCTGAAAACGCCCTTCACCCTGTTCTCGAAAAACATCTACTGACAGCGGCCAGCGCTCTGGCCCACCCCGCCACGCATGAGGTTTTCCCATGAATGTGAGTGTATTCGGTATCGGTTATGTCGGACTGGTCCAGGGCGCCGCGCTGGCCGAGGTCGGCCACAACGTGCTGTGTGTGGATGTCGACGCGGCCAAGGTGCAGGCCTTGAACGACGGCAGCCTGCCCATCTACGAGCCGGGCCTGAAAAGCCTGGTGCGGGACAATCATCACAGCGGTCGCCTCCAATTCGGCAGCGATCTGGCCGCTGCGGTAAAGCACGGCGATGTGTTGCTGATCGCGGTCGGCACGCCGCCGGACGAGGACGGCTCGGCGGATCTGAAACATGTCCTCAGCGTCGCCCGTACCATCGGCGAACACCTGCGCGGCGAGCAGATCATCGTCGACAAATCCACGGTGCCGGTGGGCACGGCGGACCGGGTACGCGAATGCATCAGCGCCATCCTCGCCGAGAGCGGCCGCGCTGCGCTGACCTTCGACGTGGTCGCCAATCCGGAATTTCTCAAGGAAGGCTGCGCGGTCGACGATTGCATGCGCCCCGACCGGATCATCATCGGCACCGACAGCCCCCGCGCCGAAGCGCTGATGCGCGAGCTCTACGAGCCGTTCAATCGCAACCGCGAAAAAATCATCGTCATGGATGTGCGCAGCGCCGAACTGACCAAGTACGCCGCCAACTGCATGCTGGCAACCAAGATCAGCTTCATGAACGAGATGGCCGGGCTTGCCGAAAAGCTTGGCGCCGACATAGAAATGGTTCGCCATGGCATCGGCTCGGATCCGCGCATTGGCTACCAGTTCATCTACCCCGGTATCGGTTACGGCGGTTCGTGTTTTCCCAAGGATGTGCGTGCACTGATCCATGCTGCCCACGGCGTCGATGTCGATGCACGTCTGCTGCGGGCGGTGGAGTCGCGCAACAACGAGCAGAAAAGCACGCTGTTCCACAAGATCGCCGAGCACTTCAACGGTGCGCTGGAAGGCAAGACCTTCGCGCTGTGGGGCCTGAGCTTCAAGCCCAACACCGACGACATGCGCGAGGCCCCCAGCCGCGTGTTGATGGAAGCGTTGTGGCGTGCCGGCGCCAGCGTGCAGGCGTTCGACCCGAAAGCCATGGAACAGGCGCAGCAGCTTTACGGCCCGCGCGATGACCTGACCCTGGCCGGCACCAAAGAGGCGGCGCTGAAAAATGCCGACGCGCTGGTGATCGTCACCGAGTGGCAAGCGTTTCGCGCGCCGGACTTCGAACTGCTCGCCCGCCAGTTGAAAAATCCGCTGATTTTCGACGGGCGCAACCTGTTCGATCCGCAACGCCTCAGCGCACGCGGTTTCACCTACATCAGCGTCGGCCGGCCAACCTGCGCCGCTGAAGCACAGGATCTCGCGTCATGATCCGCCTGGAACTGCTGGATCGTTATTCGCCAGCGCTGCTGGAATCCAACCGGGCCTTCTCCTTTCTCAACTTCGCCTCGATCGGCAGTTTCATCCGCCAGCCGCCGTCGTCGCTGGCGTATTTTTGCGACGGCATGCTGATGTCCGGGTTCATGTCGCGCATCACCGGGCGCGCGGTGCAGCGGGTCAGTTTCGATTTCACCTCGATTGCCGATCCGGTGTTGCGTGAATCCGAGCAGCGCGGCAAACGCGTCTATGTGGTCGGTGCGCGGCAGGCGGAGCTTGATCGTTTCGTGGAAAAGCTCGGCATGCAGTACACGCGCCTGCAACTGGTCGGCGCGCACAACGGGTACTTCGATGCCGAGCAAGGCGCCGCGCTTCAGGCTGATATCCGTCGGCAGCGGACCAACCTGTTGCTGGTCGGCCTCGGTGCCGGTCTGCAGGAGCGCTTTGTCCTCGATGCGCTGCGTGGTGGCTTCAGCGGCGTGGCGTTCACCTGCGGCGGTTTCATTCGTCAGGAAGCCGATGCCGGCGAGCGTTACTACCCCGACGCCATCAACCGCCTGCACCTGCGCGCCTTCTACCGCATGTACCGCGAGCCGCACACGATCAAGCGCTACCTGCTCGACTACCCGAGCAATGCCCTGCGCCTGACCGAACTGATTCTGCGCCAGCAAGTGGCAATCAATGTCACTGCCCCATGAGGATTGTGCCGATGCATATTCTGTTCACGCTCAAGGATTACCAGACTGGCGGCGGCGTCGAGTGCGTGCAGCAACGCCTCGCCGAGCAGTTTCTGGCGGACGGCCGGCGGGTGAGTTTTTTCGTCATGAACGGCGACTCGCCCAACGTCGACGGCGCGCCGAGCATGGCCGGTGGCGGCAGTGGGCTCGCGGGCTGGCTGAAGTCGATCGTGCTGCTGCGCCGGCTGATCCGCCGTGAGGGCGTGACGCATCTGATTGGCGCCAAGGAGCAGGCCAACCTCTGCACCTGGTTCGCCACCCTGGGCAGTCCCTGCAAAGTCATTTACACCCGCCATGCCGCGCTGGATTGCGCCGAACAGAACACCGGGCGCGCCAGCCTGCGTCTGTTGTACGCGCTGTATCTATGCGGCAGCGGCAAGGTGGTCGCGGTGTCCCACGGTCTGCGCCAGTCGCTTGCCGGGTTGATGCCGTGGGGGCGACCGCGTATTCGTTATTGCCCGAACGCAGTGATCAGCGAACAACTGATGCGTGCGGCACAAGCGCCGTTGCCCGGTGGTGTGCCCCATCATTACTGGCTGGGCATCGGCCGATTGGTGCACACCAAGGGCTTCGATCTGCTGCTCGACGCCTACGCGCTGGCGGCGCAACAACGCCCGCTGCCGTATCTGGTGATTGCCGGCGACGGCCCGTTGCGCACAGCGCTTGAAGCGCAGGCACAACGGCTGGGCATCGAACGCCTGGTGCATTTCACCGGGCATCTGCGCAATCCCTATCCGCTGATCCGCCATTCGCAACTGTTGGTGCTCAGCTCTTTGCACGAAGGCTTGCCGACGGTGCTGGTCGAGGCGCTGGCGCTGGGCACTCCGGTGATCTCCACCGATTGTGGCAGCGGGCCGCGCGAGTTGCTCGACGATGGACGCCTCGGGCGTTTGGTCGGTGTCAATGATGTGCCGGCCCTGACCGAGGCAATGCTCGACAGTCTGGCCAACCGCGAACCGGCAGCTCCAGCCCGACATTCAGTCAGCGAAGCGATCCTGCCCTATACCAGCCAGTACGCCGCCCAGGCCTATTACCAGGTATGGAACCGATGAAAAAGCTGCTGATCATTCTCCAGGACCTCGGCGCCGGCGGCGCGGAGAAAATGATGGTGCGCCTCGCCGGTGCCTTGGTTGAGGCCGGCAACGAAGTCACGCTGCTGATGCTCACCGGTGCCGGCATCAATCAGCCGGCGCTCGACCCACGAGTCAGACAAGTGCTGCTCGACAGTCCGCGCAGCGCGGCGGCTGTGCCGGCACTGACACGGTTTTTACGCAGCAATCAGTACGACGCGCAACTGGCTGCCCTCACCCACGTCAACGTCGTGGCGATTGCCGCCGCCGCGCTGTCCGGGACGCTGGCGCGGCTGCATGTCAGCGAGCGCAATGCCTTTTCGCGGGACAAACACGTCAACCCGGCGCTGTCGGTCAAGCTTGCCTACTGGCTGGCGCCGTGGCTGTACCGGCTGATTCCCAACCCGGTGATCTGCGTGTCACAAGGCGTCGCCGAGGATCTGGTCGACACCACCATCGCCCGCCCTCGCGATGTGACCACCGCTGACAACCCGGTGCTCGACAACGATTTTCGTGACAAACCCGCCGCCGCGCCCAGCCATACCTGGTTGAAGGACAAAACCACCCCGGTGATCGTCGCCGTGGGTCGACTGGCGCAGCAAAAGGGCTTCGACACTCTGATCGACGCCTTCTCCCGTCTGCCGCAACGCGATGCGCGGCTGATCATCTTCGGCGAAGGCGCCTTGCGCGGCGAACTGCTGGCCCGAGCGACAGCGCTCGGCGTCGCGGAGCGTTGTGATCTGCCGGGTTACGCCAGCGACCCCATCGCCGAAATCGCTCGGGCCGATTGCTTCGTCTTGTCGTCACGCTTCGAAGGCAGCCCCAACGCCCTGGTCGAAGCCCTGTCGACCGGCACGCCGGTAGTGGCGACACGCTGCCCGTATGGCCCGCAGGAAATTCTCGCCGATGGCGCCGTCGCGCCCTTGGTCGAGGTCGACGACCCCGCCTCGCTCGCCGTCGCGATCAGCCAACAATTGGCCACGCCGCGAGCCCTGCATCGCCAGCGGCGGATTGATGCCGCCGCGCGCTTCGTCAGCGGCCGCGCGGTGCAGACCTACCTCAAGGCGTTACTCGGGAGGCGCTGAGATGAACCGCCTGCAAGTGCGTTATTCGACACTGGCCGACGCCTTCACCTTGTTTGGCGTGCTGTTCTATACGCAAGTGATCGGCTTCTTTCTGCGCCTGGGGAATGTGAGCACGCTGGACGATGCCCAGCAGGATCTGGAAGGCAATCTGGCCAATCAGGTCTGCGGCTTGCTGACGTTGCTGGTGCCGCTGTTCTTCTTCATTCGCCACAAAGTGTTCCTCAGCAAGAGTTTCTACCGGCAGAACCTGTTTTTGCTGTTGTTTCTCGGCTGCGTGGCCGCGTCGATCAGTTGGTCGAGCGAGCCAATGCTCAGTTTCAAGCGTTTCGTTGCGCTGCTCAGCGTGGTGTTTTTTGCCGGTTTTATCGCTTGGCGCTACAGCATCGAGCGGATCGCTTTTCTGTTCGGCTGCGTGATCGGTGCAGCGGCGCTAGTCGGGTTGATCTTCGCCGTGATTCGCCCGGACATCGCCTTTATTTCCGGCGGCATCCGTGACGGGGCCTTTCGCGGGGTGTTCGCGGAAAAGAACGCTGGCGCACGCCTGAACGCGATTGCGATCCTGTTGCTGCTGCCGATGATCCGCCAGCGCAACCCGCTGGCCATGCTGTATGGGCTGTTCGCGCTGATCGCCATCGGTCTGGCGCAGTCAGCCACGGCGATTGCGCTGATCGTCGCCGGCACCGCCAGTTACGCCTACTTCATCACGCTGATCCGGCTGCGCATCAACCGCTCACTGCTGGCCTTCACCGCCGCCACGCTGGTGTTCTTCCTCTTGTGTGGGGTGCTTTACGCCAATTACGCCATGCTGCTGGAACTGGTCGGCCGCGACCCGTCACTCACTGACCGCACGTTGATCTGGGAGCTGTTGCAGCCGCTGATCGATGCGCAATTTCTCAAGGGCTATGGCTTCGGCGCGTTCTGGGCCAGTGCCGATGCCGATGCGTTTATCACGCGCTGGGGCTATATCGGCAATGCGCACAGCGGCTACGTCGAAACCCTGCTCAATGGCGGCCTGATTCAGTTGGTCGCTCTGCTGCTGATGTTTGCCCAGACCCTGAGCAAGCGCTATCGGGCAATCACGGCGGATCAGTCGGCGCGCTATCAGGCCTGTGCGCTGGTGATCATCGGCCTGTTCGTCGTTACCAATTACGTCGCCTATGTGATCCCCAACTACCGCTCGGGGGAGTTCCTGATTTTCTGCGTGCTCAGCCTGACCTTCCGCCACCACCTCGTCGCCCGTCCGCAGCCGCTGCCAGCGGCGAATGCTCGGCCAATGCGCGGCACTTTTCGGGAGCAACGCCCATGCTGAATGATCCCTCGGCCGTCACCGTGTGCGTGGTGGTTCCGCTGTACAACGCCGCCGCCAGCATTCAACGCACACTGGACTCGGTGTGCGCACAGACCCGCCCGCCGGACAAAGTCATTGTCGTTGATGACGGTTCCAGCGATGCCGGGCCAGAGATCGTCAGGCAGTACGCCGCGCCCTTCCCCATCGTCCTGTTGCAGCAGCCCAACCAAGGCCCGGCCAGTGCACGCAATCGCGGCGTGTTCCGCGCCGAAGAAACCTTTATCGCTTTCCTTGATGCCGACGACCGCTGGCACCCGGAAAAACTGCAAAAACAACTGGCACTGCACGCGGAATTGACCCGACAGGGACGCAAAGTCGGTTTGATCGATTGCTTTCAGATGAGCGAATTCAGTGATGGCAAACGCCAATTGGAGGATCGCTGTAAACACGGCGAGCACTTTGCCGACTTCATGCGCGAGAACATCATCAACGGCACCTCCGGCGTACTCGCCCTGCGCGAGATCATCGTCGCCATTGGCGGCTTCGATCAGAGCCTGCGCTTCGCTGAAGATCGCCTGTTGTGGACGCGCATCGCCGAAATCAGCGAGATCCACAGCGTGCCGCAGATCCTCCACTGGCGCGCCGTCAATGCCGCCAACATCACCGCGCAACCGCACAAGTATTACCCGCACAAGCTGCGCTTCATCCAGCTGTACCTGGCGCGTTACGGCACCCGTTTGAACCAGCAACAGCGGATCTATTTCGTTCTCGCCAACCACGCGGAATTTCTCAATGCCTTCTCCCGGCGCGGCGATCATCGACGGGTTATCGAGGTGTTCCGGCAGATGCTCGGGCATTCGTGGCAGACGCTGTTGTTCTCCCGGGGCAAACCGACCCTGCGCTACCTCTACGCCTGCTTCAAAAGTCTGGGCAACAGCCGCTGAATTTCAGGGATCGCGCCATGGCCAACCGTCGCCTGATGACCCTCGCATGGATTTTCACCGAGAAGTTCGGCCTGATTTTCCTGTCGATGATTACCTTTGTCGTCTACGCGCATTTGCTGACGCCGACGGAGCTGGGCATCGGCACGCTGATCATCGCCGTGGTCGAAGTGGTCGGCATTCTGTTCTCGTCGATGCTAGAAGACCCGCTGGTGCGCCTGCAGCGGATGGAAGACAAACACATCAGCAGCGTGTTCTGGTTTGCGGTGCTGGTCAGCCTGCTATCGATCGCGTTGATTTCGCTGGCGATGGTGCTCTATACGCCGTCCACCGCGCTGCGCTGGATGACCGCTGTGGCCTCGGTGAAAATCCTTTTCACCCTGATGGCGCGGGTGTATGTGGCGCAAATGCGCCGCAGCGGCAACTTCAAGCTGCTGGCCTCGCGTACCTTGCTCGGCAAAGTGGCTGGCGGTGTCGGCGGGGTGGCCGTGGCGCTGTTGGGTTTCGGCCCGTGGGCGGTGGTCGCGCAGGCGCTGATCATGGACGGCATTTCCACGCTGGTGCTGATGCGCAGCGAACGTCGGCGCATTCCCTTGCTGATCGACCGCCAGGTGCTGAGCGAACTGCTGCGCGCCGGTCTGCCGGTCTGCGTCAATGTCATGAGTTCGCAAACCCTGCAACGCGGCGTCAATCTGATTCTCGGCCTGACCGCCGGGGCGCACGCGGTGGGCATGTTCAACCTGGCCATGCGCATCATCGACCTGCCGCGCTCGGCGATCTACAACGGCTTGATGAGTTACGCCCTGCCGGTGTTCGCCCGGCGCAGTGCCGAACCGGCGCGCCTGATCGGGGTTATAGGCGATTCCACGGCGATCAGCGGCTTCGTGCTCACGCCGCTGTTCTTCGGCATCGCCCTGACCGCCGAGGACATCATCCTGCTGATCTTCGGCGCGAAATGGGCCGATGCGATTCCTTTGCTGCAAGTGCTCGCCTGCACGGCGGCGCTGGGCAATCTGGCGCTGTACGCGACCACCGCGCTGGTGGCGGTCAATCGCACGCACTTGACCCTCAAGGCGGAAGTCGCCACCACCCTGCTCGCGCTGGCGCTGGTGTATCTGCTCGGCGCGACCTACGGCGGCATGGCGGCGGCGCTGGCATTGCTGCTGCGCACGCTGCTGATCACGCCGTTGCAGGTACGCGGCCTGCACGCCGCGATCGGTTACGACTGGCGCAGCTTCTTTCAGTCCAGTTACCGCAGCCTGCTTGCCTCTCTCGTGATGGTCGTCGTGGTGATGTGGCTGTCGCGGCAGACCGGCCTGTCCGGTTATGCGCACCTGGCCGGCGACATTGCCATCGGCACGCTGACCTATGCCTTGGCCTACAGCCTGCTGCACCCGCGCTGGCCGCAAGAATTCAAGTTGGTGTTCACCGCCCGCTGAGCCGGATTTCCTCGCAATGGAGTACGTCGTCATGCGCAAAACCACGTTGATCACGGGCGGTGCCGGCTACCTCGGTTCGCACACGGCACTGCAACTGATCGAAGCCGGACACTCGGTGCTGATCCTCGACAATCTGTGCAACAGCAGCCGCGAAGCAGTCGCACGGCTGGAGCTGTTGAGTCATTCGCACGTCGATTTCATCGAGGGCGATATCCGCGACGCCGCGCTGCTGGACGAGATTTTCAGCACCTACGCGATCGACGCCGTGCTGCATTTCGCCGGCCTCAAAGCCGTTGCGCAGAGCGTGCGCCGGCCGATGGATTACTACGCCAACAATGTGTTCGGCACGCTGAACCTGTGTCAGGCGATGGCCCGCGCCCACGTGTTCAATCTGGTGTTCAGTTCCTCGGCGACGGTGTACGGCGAGCCCGCCCGCATGCCCATCATCGAAGACCACGGCACCGGCAAACCGGCCAATCCCTACGGGCGCTCGAAGTTGATGATCGAAGAATTGCTCAGCGACCTTGCCCTCGCCGATTCACGCTGGAACATCGCTGTGCTGCGTTACTTCAACCCGATCGGCGCGCACCAGAGCGGGCTGATCGGCGAAGCACCCAGCGGTCGACCGAACAATCTGCTGCCGTGCCTGACCGAGGTTGCCAGCGGCCAGCGCGCGGCGTTGACCGTTTACGGCAACGACTATCCAACAGTCGACGGCACCTGTATTCGCGATTACATCCATGTGCTGGATCTGGCCGAAGGTCATCTCAAGGCGCTACAGGTTTTGCAGGACGACGAGCATGGCCTGCACGTGTGGAATCTCGGCAGCGGCACCGGCTACAGCGTATTGCAGATCATCAGCGCCTTCGAAGACGTCACCGGCCTGCGCATTCCCTACCGCTTCGCCCCACGCCGCGCCGGAGATATCGCCGAGTGCCGCGCCGACGCGAGCAAGGCCGGGCGCGAGCTGGGCTGGCGGGCGCAACGCGAGCTGACGCAGATGCTCATCGACAGCTGGCGCTGGCAGACCAGCAACCCATGGGGCTACCGCCCGCAACCGGCGCCGCTGCTGGCGGTGGGCAGCTGAACCGGCGCACATCCATGTTAGGGACGACTCATGAAAAGATCACGATGCTTGCTGTTTGTCTTGCTGCTGAGCGCTGGCGCCCGCGCCAATATTCCTCAACCGGTGGCTGACGGACTGGTGCTGTGGCTGGACGGCAATGATCCCGCCTCGATGACTCTGGAGGGGCAAAATCAGGTCGTGCGCTGGCGGGACAAATCCGGCAAGGGCAATGACGTCGTCGTCGACAATCGCGCGGCGACGACATTGCCCATGCGCGTCGACAACGCCCTCAACGGCCACGGCGTGGTGCGTTTCAGCGGCACGGCGGCGTTCATGGGCCAGGCGATCCGCATAAGCAAAGGCCCGGTGACAGTCTTTATCGTCTCGCGGCGTCTGCCCGAGCAGGCCGGCGGCAAGGCCTGGCAGCGACTGTTCAGCTCGCGGCCGCAACTGGCGGACAACGATAACGTCGCACCGAATTTCGGCATCAGTGTGCAGCAGACCACCGCCTACGAGCCAGCCCTGGCCTTGCTGGAAACCAGTGACGTGCCGATCGGCCCGTTCGCGGTGGCGCGCAATGTGGTGGGCACCTCGGAGATTCTGCGAGGCGACATCGCCGAGGTGTTGGTTTATGACCGCCCATTCAACAGCCAGGAAGAACGCCGCAATGTGTTCGAGTATCTGGCGCAGAAATGGGCGGTCGCCATTCCGCAGCAGGCCGATGCCTGGACCCGCGTCGGCCCGTTAGGCGCGACCCCGACGCACGTTACGCCCGATCTGCCGCTGTCGGATCAGGCCAATGCCGGCGGCTGGAAACTCGATACACGGCTGTCCGACGAATTCAACGGCAGCACCCTCGATGTCGAGCGCTGGCACGTCAACAACGCCACCGGTACCGATTCCCTCGGGCGCAAACCGGCGCTGTTTTTGCCGGAGAACGCCAAGGTCGGCAGCGGTAATCTGAACATCACCTTCCGCAAACAGACCCTCCCCGAGAAATACGTCGCCTTGGGCTACAAGGACTACAGCTCGGCGATGGTGCGTACCCATGAACGGGGCATGTACGGCTATTACGAAGCCCGGGCGAAGCCGATGAACTCTGCCGGCTCCAGTGCGTTCTGGCTGGCGTGGACCGGGCTGCCGGACAACGCCACGGAAATCGACATCTTCGAAATCGGCGGCAAAACCCGCAACGAAGCGTTCGACCGCCGGTACAACATGAACGCCCATGTCTGGGCCAGACCGCAGAATGATCAACACCTGAGTTCCGGCAGCACGTGGAATGCCCCTTGGCGGCTGGCCAGTACCTTTCATGTCTACGGTTTCGACTGGCAACCCGAGACCTTGCGCTGGTACGTCGACGGCGTATTGGTCCGGGAGGCGAAGAACAGCTACTGGCATTTCCCGATGCAAATCGTCTTCGACAGTGAAGCGATGTGGGACTGGTTCGGCGTGGTCGACGATGCTGACCTGCCGTCGGTGTTTCGCATCGATTACGTGCGGGTCTGGACGCGCTCAGCGCAGTAGTGCTGTGTTCAACGGTTTTGTACCCTCGCTTGCATCCGCCACCGCGCGCGGAAAACTCCCTGACCCACGCGCAATTCTTTCGGCGTGCCGTTCGGCACGATCTTGCCCCCCTCCAAGCGCCATCCCCCGCCCCTCGATACCCGCAAAAACCCCTCGATTCTGCTCGCAAAGGTTGACGTGCGCCAAGCCAACCGAGAGCTGCCCTCGCCCTTTGCTCTACCATCCATCGGCTGTGTTGGAAAATCATCAAACCCAAGTGCAAGTCCGTTATCAGAATCGGTAACCACTCCAGCAACAGACATCCTCGAGGACACTCATGGCTAATGATCCCTCCAACTCCGATCGCACCAGGTTCAGGCCGGAGCATGCGGTCGAGACAACCTTTCCTGCCAGCAATCCGATTTCACCGTGAGTCTTGACCGGCGCAGCCTCAATCTTGTCGCGGCAGCGTTCGCGCTGACGGCGTTGTCCTATGGCCTCGCGCGCTTCGCTTACGGATTGCTGCTGCCGCAGATTCGTCAGGATCTGACGCTCAGCGTGACCGCTGCGGGATGGATTGGTGGCAGTGCGTTCGCCGCTTACTGTGTGGGCATCGTTGCGACGTTTGTCTGCAATGGCAAAATCAGTCCGCGCGGGTTGACGGTGATGGCCGGCGCCGCCGCGACGCTGGGCATGGGACTGGTGGTTGTGGCCTCGTCGGGGCTGACGTTGGGCTGCGGTGTGGCGCTGGCGGGATTGAGCACGGGTCTGACTTCGCCGCCATTGGCCAGTGCGGTGGCAGCGCGTCTTGATGATGCGGATCGCCCACGGGCCAATGGTTTTATCAATGCAGGGACAGCGGCGGGAATCGTTTTTTCCGGTTTTGCGGCGATATTGGCGGCCGGGCAATGGCGCCAGCTGTATGCCCTGTTTGCCTTGATCGGCATCGGCGTTACGCTCTGGCTCTGGTTTGCGGTGCCGCGACGGGTCGAGCGTGACGTCGCGCAGAACTTCTCGCTGGCAATGCTGCGTCGACCCGGCGTACGGCCTTTGTGCGCCAGTGCTTTCCTGATGGGGTTGGCGAGCACGGCGATCTGGACATTCGGCGCCGATATTTTGCGCAGTGAGGCTGGTTTCTCCGATCAGGCCATTGCGTGGGCGTGGATAGTGTTGGGCGCGGCGGGAATCAGCGGCTGCATGACCGGCGTGCTCACTGGCCGCTTCGGTGTCGCACGCATGCAGCATCTGGCGCTTGCCGGAATCGCCCTCGGGACATTGGGCCTCACTGGCGCATCAGTTTCCGCCGGATCGGGCCTCGTCGCGATGTGCCTGTTTGGCGCGGCCTACATCGTTTCTTCAGGCGTTTATCTGCTGCAAGGCATTCGTTTGTTGCCGGACCGCCCGGACCTGGGACTGGGCATTCCGTTTCTGCTTCTGGCGCTCGGTCAGACCGCTGGCACGCCGGTTTTCGGCGCGGTGCTGGAGGCTGCCGGCGTAATCGTTGCCCTTTGTGTTTTCGCGGCGGCCGCTTGCGCCGCCATGGTGCTGTGCCCAAGAGATGGTGAAAGTCCGCGCAGACAGATGTGCCAATCCACCGAAGGCTTGGGTCGCTAATGATTTTTATCGTCAGGAGTACAAACCATGGCCGTAAACATCAGCAATCTCACCCTCTCCACCCCGGTACCCGTCTCGGCGACCAATCCGGTCGCACTGGAGCTCAACGGCGCCGAAGCCATTGCGCAATTTCCCAGCATCGTCACCGTGCTGCCGGAAGGATCGCTGCAACTGTCCGCGCCGACCAAAGGCGCCTCAAGCAAGAGCACCCACCGCACCCGCTGCGAATGGAAAGAATCCTTCTATTGGTCGCTGGCCAGCGCCGCTGACCACCTCAACTATCAGGAGATGACCGTGACCAAGGTCAACTCTGCGCAGAAAGTCGTTATTTCGCAGATGCATGTGAAAAACGACGACAGCCCCGCCATCAAGGTGTTCTGGCAGAAAGGCAACATCACCATGGGCTTCCGCCAGAGTTTCAACCAGCCCACCCCGGTCAACACCACGGTGCTCAAGGGCGTACCGCTGGGCGCGAAATTCAAGGTGACCATTCGCGCCAACTCTGCCGGCGTGGCCCGCGTCACCGTCGACTACAACGGCGTTGACGGAACATCAGGTGATTTGCAGCTCGACTCAACCTGGAATTCGCAGGTGTTCAATTTCCACGGCGGGGTCTACAACCAGATCGACTACACCGACGCCACGCCGCCAGAGGATGGCTCGATCTGCATCATCAGTGACTTGTTGATTTCGCATACTTAGGCGCTGAAACGAGCAAGGGCCTGCGTCAGCTTCGCTGGCAGGCCCTTGTCAGAGCTGAGCTCGATGGTGGGTTTTCAGCCTCCTCTTCGACTTCGAAATTGCCTGCGTCCTAACGTCGCAGCCTTCAGCTATTGGCAAATCCTGAGCAAGCCGTAGAATCCCGCGCGCTCTTGCAATCGCGCGTCTGGTCACAGACGCGAACTTGCAGGGCTGGCCATGTCGGCCGACGCCACCGCCCTGCCCGATCGGCAGACATTTGCACAACACCTGTTCCAGCCTGGCAACCGCATGCGCAGAGGCGCACGTTGCGCTGTACGATTTCTTGAGGTTTTTATGTCTCCGCGTTTGCTGGCCATGGCGCTGGCGCCCCTGCTCGGGCTGTTCATTATTGCTCTGGGCAACGGTTTTCTGTCTTCCCTGACCACCCTTCGCCTGGACGCCGCCGGCGCCTCGGCGACGATGATCGGAATTGTTTCGTCGGCCTACTTCATCGGCCTGACGCTGGGCGCGGTGTTCAACGACCGGCTGATTCTGCGCATCGGCCACATTCGTGCCTACGGCAGCTTCGCCTCGCTGATTGCCGTGACGATCCTGTTGCAGGGCCTGTTCTACGACACCTGGGGCTGGCTGGTCCTGCGCCTGATCAACGGCTGGGCCACGGTCGGTGTGTTTCTGGTGATCGAAAGCTGGCTGCTACTGGCCGGTGACGAGAAGATTCGCGGGCGCTTGCTCGCGCTGTACATGATCGTCCTTTATGGCGCTGGCGTTTTGGGCCAGGCGACGCTGGGAACCATCACCGGCATGAGCGACAGCGCGCCGTTCATGGTCGCCGGCATGCTCGCTGCGTTGTCGGTGCTGCCGATCGTGATCCTGCCGCGCGTGTCGCCGCTGCTCGATCAGGTCGAGCCGCTCAAGCCCCGGCAACTGCTGGGCGTGACGCCGACCGGGCTGGTCGGCTGTTTCGGCTCGGGGGTGACCATAGCGGCGATCTACACCTTGTTGCCGCTGTATCTGCAACGCAGAGGTCTGGACGTCGGTGAAGTCGGCAGCATGATGGCCTGGACGATTCTCGGCGCGATGTTGCTGCAGTATCCGGTCGGGCGCTGGTCCGACCGCACCGATCGCTTGCAGGTGCTGACCCTGCTGACGGTGGCGTGCACCGCGTTATCACTGGTGATTGTGCTGCTGCCGCTGTCTTCGACAATGCTCGCGGCAATGCTGTTTCTGCTCGGTGGCGGCGTCTTCGCGCTGTACCCGGTGGCCGTCAGCCACGCGGCCGACCGCGCCCCTGCCGAAGCGCTGGTGCCGATGATTCAGGGTTTGCTGCTGATCAACTCGCTGGGCTCGGCCATCAGCCCGATGATGATCTCGCCGGTGATGAATTCGTTCGGCGCCAACGGCCTGTTCTGGGTATTTGCGGTGGTCAACCTGAGCATGGTCAGCTTTTTCTTTTGGCGCCGCGGCAAACGCCCGGTGCCGGCCAACCCCGCACCTTTCACGGCGGCAGCAACCTACTCGCCGACGGGTGCGGAGTTGCGCGTCACCGAGGATTTGCGTGTGGCCGCTGAGGAGCATCCGGCGATGATGGATGCGATCAGCGGAGAATTGGTGACGCAGCCGCGGTAACTGGTGATCAGCAACTGCCCGGCGGAATACCGTCCTTGTTGAAGTCCTTCAAGCGCTCGCGCTCTTCTTCGGTGGAATGCGCCGGGGTGGTTTGATCCGGTACTTCTTGCGGCACTTCGGTTTTTTCTTCAGTCATGGCTTTGCCCTCGTTGTCGATGCTATTTCGGCATCGGCGAGGGCTGGCAGTTCCGGATTTTCAGCTCCACCGCAGCCATGCGCTTGAGTTGCGGCGAACATTACCTTCAGCGAACAGCGCCAGATGCTTGCCTCAAGAGCGGGTACGCTCAATCAGCATCCTCTGCAACGTGTTGTCCTTCACCCAGTAATGATGGAACAGCCCCGCCAGCGCGTGCAGGCCGATCAGCCAGTAGCCGGCACTGCCAATCCATTCGTGCCAGTACTTGAGTTGTTTGGCCAGGTCCGGATCAATAGCCACCGGCGCCGGCACATGGAAACCGAAGTACGGAAACGGTTTATCGCCCGCCGCGAGCATCAGCCAGGCGAGTAGCGGTGTGACAATCATCAATCCATACAGCGCCAGGTGCGTCAGGTGCGCAACTGCGGTCTGCCACGCCGGCGGTTTGGGGGTGATCGGTGGACGCGGGGTCAATCGGCCGATCAGACGAATCCACACCAACGCGAAGATGCTTGCGCCAAACAGCCCATGCATACCCATCAGCAGGCCGCGTGCCTCGCTGCCTTTGGGCATATAGCCTTTGATTTCGACGCACGCATACACACCGACGAACAACGCCAGCATCAGCCAATGCAGGATGATTGAGAGTTTTCCATAACGGGTTACAGCGGTGTCGCGAATCATAGGAAACGCCTCGTGATTGTTGTGGAGCGACGATCATCTCGCTCGAAATTATCGATCCGGTTGCCCTGAATCAAGGCTGACCATGCTTGCCCAGCCTTAAGGGAGTCTGAAGATCGGCGCTGCGGTTAACGGTTTTTCATCTTCAGACTTCGTTAAGAAATGGCTTGGATACTGCGCTCAAACCCATTGAGGGAGGCGTTCTGCCCATGCCCGAATTCGACTGGAACATCCCGCTGCCCCTGCACTTCGGCCAGGCCGAATCGTTGCCGATGACGCTGAGAAACGCGTTGCCGGAGGACGCGCTGCGCGCGCCCTTCGAAGCCTTTATCCAGCAGCGTTTCCGCACGACTCACGGTGCCGAAATCCGCCATTTCATGCCCGAGCTGTTCGGCATGCACAACAGCGATGGCCAGTTGTGCGCAGTGGCCGGGGTCCGTCGAGCGCATCTGCAGGCACTGTTTCTCGAGCGCTATCTGGATGAACCGATCGAGCCGTTGATCAGCGCCGCCGCCGGTCGTGCAGTGGATCGCAAGGTCATTGTCGAAGTCGGCAACCTCGCCGCCAGCGACACCGGCAGTGCGCGCCTGAGCATCATCGCCATCACCTATCTGCTGGCCATGGGTGGCCTGGAATGGGTGACCTTCACCGGCAACATCGGGCTGGTCAACAGCTTCCATCGCCTGGGTCTGAAGCCCGTGACATTGTGCGCCGCTGATCCACAGCGACTGGGTGACGAGCGTCAACACTGGGGCAGTTATTACGAAAGCAAACCCTGGGTGCACGTCGGCAACATTCGCGCGGGATTTGTTCACCTGCGCAATATTGGCCTGTTCACTCGCCTGGGTTTGCCGACTTCTGTTGAAGGAGCCTGCCATGTCGCTTGAATTGCAACGCTTCCAGGAAACCCTGCGCGACCATGCCCGGCGCAATGACAACGCCTCAGCCCTGTGGGGCGACACGCTGAGAATAGATTACGCCACGCTGTATGCCGAGGTGTTGTATCGCCAGGAGCGGCTGCGCGATGAGCAGGTGCAGGTGATCGCGCTGGCGCTGGACAACGGCGTCGACGCGATGCTTTGGGATCTGGCTGTGTTGTTCGAAGGCTTGACCTGCGTAACGCTGCCACCGTTTTTCAGCGCCGCGCAGCGCGCCCATTGTCTGGAGCAGAGCCAGGCCGAACGGGTGATCGCCGAGCCGCAACTGCAAGCCGAGCTGCTGGCGGCGGGCTATGAATTACGAGGTGAATTCTGGTGTCGCTCGTTCAATGGCCCGAGTCGCATGCCGGCGGGCACCGCGAAACTCACGTTTACCTCCGGGACCACCGGCACGCCGAAAGGGGTGTGCCTGAGCGCCGACAGCTTCCTGCGCGTTGCCCGGGAGCTTGATCAGGCAAGCGCAGCCACTGGACCGGAGCACCATCTGGCGCTGTTGCCTTTGGCGATCCTGCTGGAGAACCTGGGCTGTTATGCCGCGCTGTACGCCGGTGCGGTGTTGAGCCTGCCAAGCCAGACAACCCTCGGCATTCAAGGTGCCAGCGGCATCGATGTTGCGCGCCTGCTCGGTTATCTGGGCAAGCGTGCGCCAGAGAGCCTGATACTCGTGCCACAGCTGCTGCAAGTTCTGGTCAGCGCCGCTGAACAGAACGCTTTCGATCCGCAAACCTTGCTCTTCGCCGCGGTCGGTGGCGCGCGGGTGTCAGCGGATCTGCTGCACCGCGCGCAACGGGTCGGGTTAGCGGTTTACGAGGGATACGGCTTGTCCGAGTGCGCCTCGGTCGTATGCCTCAATCGCCCCGGCGCGCGCCGTCCGGGCAGCGTCGGGCGCCCTCTGCCCCACCTCGAGGTGCGGTTGGCCGAGGACGGTGAAGTGCTGATCAAGGGTTCGGTGTTGCTCGGCTATCTGGGGGAGCCAGCGTATACCGATCAATGGTGGCCGAGTGGCGATCTGGGCGAGTTCGATCCGGAAGGTTTTCTCTATCTCAAGGGCCGCAAAAAACACCAATTCGTCACCAGCTACGGGCGAAACGTCAACCCGGAATGGGTCGAGTCGGAACTGACCCAGCGCCGCCACATCGCTCAAGCGTTCGTTTATGGCGAGGCGATGCCGCACAACCACGCCCTGCTCTGGCCGCATCGTCCGGACTGCACCGATGCCGAGCTGGCCGCCGCCGTCGCCGAAGCGAACGCGGCGTTGCCCGATTACGCCCAGGTGCATCAGTGGACGCGCCTGTCGCAGCCCTTCACCGCCGCCAACGGCCTGCTCACCGCCAATGGCCGGCCGCGCCGCGACGCCATCATCGCGCAGTACCGCACGCAATTGACCGAATCCGCCACTTCCGAGGAATCCGCATAATGAGTTTTTTCGACACCCTGCAAGAAGCCACACAACGCGAACGCCACGAGCTGTTCAACCTGCCGATCATCGTCGATGCGTTGCAAGGCAAGGTCAGCCTCGACAGCTATCGGGCCTTTCTTACCCAGGCTTACTACCACGTGCGCCACACCGTGCCGCTGATGATGGCTTGCGGTGCACGCCTGCCGACGCGCCTGGAATGGCTGCGCAAAGCGGTGTGCGAGTACATTGAGGATGAATACGGCCACGAACAATGGGTGCTCAACGACATTGCCGCCTGTGGTGGTGATCGCGACGCCGTGCGCGATGGCCAGCCGTCATTGTCAATCGAGCTGATGGTCAGTTTTCTCTACGACCTGATCGCCCGGGGCAATCCGGTGGGTCTGTTCGGCATGGTGAACGTGCTCGAAGGCACCAGCATTGCCCTGGCGACCCACGCGGCGGGGAGCATTCGCGATCGCCTGGCGCTGCCGGAAACGGCATTCAGCTATCTGAGCTCCCACGGCGCGCTCGACATCGAGCACATGCAGACCTATCGGCGGTTGATGAATCAGCTGGAAGACCCTGACGATCAAGCGGCGGTCATTCATGCTTCGAAAGTCGTCTATCGGCTCTACACCGACATGTTCCGTGATCTGCCCCGCGACGCTGAGGCCCAATATGCAGCTGCATGAAGCCCGCGTGGTGCTGACAGGTGCCAGTGGCGGCATCGGCCTGGCCATCGCCAGTGCCTTGTGCGCCGCCGGTGCCAGGGTATTGGCCGTGGCGCGGCATCAGGAGGCGCTGTTGCCGCTGCTTGAGCGGTATCCGCAGAACCTGTGCTGGGTCGCCGCCGACCTGACCTTCCTCAGCGATCGGCGCAAAGTGTTGGCCGCCGCCGACGCCATCGGCGGCATCAACCTGCTGATCAACGCCGCCGGGGTCAATCACTTCGCCATGCTCGAACAGCTCGATGACAGTGACATCAACGCGATGCTGGCGGTGAACATCAGCGCGCCAATCTGCCTGACCAAAATGCTGTTGCCGCTGCTCAAGCAGGCTGACAGTGCGATGGTGGTCAACGTCGGCTCGACCTATGGCTCGATCGGCTACCCCGGTTACGCCAGCTATTGCGCGAGCAAATTTGCCCTGCGCGGATTCTCCGAGGCGTTGCGCCGCGAGCTGGCCGACACGCGGGTCAGCGTGTTGTATGTCGCGCCCCGGGCCACCCGCACCTCGATGAACAGCGCCGCTGCGCAAGCCTTGAACGATGCCCTCAAGGCCAGCGTTGACGATCCGCAGACCGTGGCGTCGGCAGTGATGCATGCGATTGCCGGCGACCGTCGTGATCTCTACCTAGGCTGGCCGGAGCGATTTTTCGTCCGTTTGAACAGCTTACTTCCGCATCTGGTGGATCGCGGTCTGCGCAAGCAATTGCCACTGATCCGCCGTCTCAGTGAAAAACCTGACAACGAGGCTTCAAAGCCATGAAAAAACTCTCCACATGCCTGCTGTTTGCCGCCCTCAGTCAAAGTGTCTGGGCGCTTGAGCCGGCTGATCAGCAACGTCTCACCGGCATCCAGCAGAACTGGGCGCACATTCAATACGAGGTCGCGGAAAAGCAGCGCGCCGCGGCGTTCGAGCAATTGGCCAGCGAAGCCAACGCGTTCACCACGCAACGTCCGAATGTGGCCGAAGCCTGGATCTGGAAAGGCATCGTCACCAGCAGTTGGGCCGGTGCCGAGGGCGGGCTCGGTGCCCTGGGCAAAGCCAAGGACGCCAAAGCGGACCTGGAAAAATCCCTGACGCTTGACCCTAAAGCCCTGCAAGGCTCGGCATACACCAGCCTCGCTGCATTGTACGATCGGGTACCGGGCTGGCCGATCGGCTTCGGCGACAGCGACAAGGCCGAGCAATTGCTCAAACAAGCCCTGCAGCTCAACCCCGATGGCATCGACAGTCTGTACTTCTGGGGCGACCATCTCTACCGTCAGAAGCGCTACGCTGAAGCCAAGGCAGCGCTGATCAAGGCCAGACAAGCCGCACCCCGTGCGGGCCGCGAAAGTGCCGATGCCGGGCGTCGTAAAGAGATCGACGCCTTGCTGGTGGACGTGAACAAGAAACTCGACTGAAAGGAGTGCGCGTGCGTTTATTACTGATCGAGGATGACGTAGCGCTGGGTGAAGGCATCTATCAGGCGTTGGGTCGCGAGGGATACACCGTCGACTGGCTCAAGGACGGCAGCAGCGCCTTGCATGCACTGCTCAGCGAAACGTTTGATGTCGCCGTGCTGGACCTCGGCCTGCCACGCATGGATGGCCTCGAAGTGTTGCGCCGCCTGCGCGACAGCGGTTCGAACCTGCCGGTGTTGATTCTCACCGCTCGCGATGCCACCGAAGACCGCATTGCCGGACTCGACGCCGGTGCTGACGATTACCTGGTCAAGCCGTTCGACCTCGCCGAACTCAAAGCCCGCCTGCGCGCCTTATTGCGCCGCAGTGCCGGGCGCGCCCAGGCGCTGATCGAACACGCCGGCATCAGCCTCAACCCCGGCACCCAGCAGGTCAGTTATCAAGGCCAGCCGGTCGCGCTCACCCCCAAGGAATATCAGCTGCTGCACGAACTGCTGTCGCCGCCGGGGCGGGTGATGACTCGCGATCAATTGATCCAGTTGCTCTACGGCTGGAACGAAGAAGCGGAAAGCAACACCCTGGAAGTGCACATTCATCACCTGCGCAAGAAGTTCTCCACCGACCTGATCCGCACCATCCGCGGCGTGGGTTATCTGGTGGAGGAGCGTCGATGACCTCGATCCGCCGGCGCACGCTGACCCTGATCATCGGCCTGTTACTGGCCGGCCTGGCGATACTCAGCCTCTTCAACGTGCATGACAGCAACCACGAAATCGCCGAGGTCTACGACGCGCAATTGGCGCAGAACGCACGCCTGCTGCAGGGCGTGATGCGTATGCCGATGGCGAGTACCGAGCACGCGCAGTTGTATCAGGCCTTCAATCAGGCTCTCGGGGAAGCCAAGCCCCGGGTTGACGGACATCCTTACGAAAGCAAAATCGCCTTCCAGGTGTGGAACCCGCAAGGCGAGGTGCTGGTACACACCGCCAGTGCGCCCTCCTTCACTGCGCCGCCGACGAGAACGGGCTTCAGCGACGTCGTCGATCTGAAAGGTCGGCAATGGCGAGCGTTCATGCTGGAAGACAAGCAGAACGGCCTGCGAATCTGGGTCGGCGAGCGCGACGATGTGCGCACCGACCTGGTCGACCGCATCGTACGCCACACGCTGTGGCCGAACATGCTTGGCAGCCTGATCCTCGCCGCGATGATCTGGCTGGCCATAGGCTGGGGACTCAAGCCCCTGGCAGACATGGCGGCGACTCTGCGCGCCCGTCACAGTGGTTCACTTGAGCCGCTGCAACTGACGCCCCTGCCCAGTGAGCTGGAGCCCATGCAGGCAGCGCTCAATCGCATGCTCGCGCAGATTCAGGAAGTGCTCGGCCGGGAGCGTCGCTTTATCGCCGATGCCGCGCACGAAATGCGCACGCCGCTGGCGGTGTTGCGGGTGCATGCGCAAAATCTGCAGGAGGCCGGTACCGAAGACGAGCGTCGTGAGTCACTTGAGTTTCTGATCTCCGGAGTCGACCGCACGAGCCGACTGGTCAACCAGCTGCTGACCATGGCGCGTCTTGAACCCAAACCCAACCCGCCGCCACTGCAACGCATTGATCTCAGCGAAACCGTACGCAACAGCCTGGTGCAATTGACACCATGGTTGCTGAGCAAACACCTTGAATTGATCTTCGAGGTCAGCGACCAACCGTTTCATGTCCTCGCCGACCCCGCCGCCATCGACATCGCGCTGAATAACCTGATCACCAACGCGGCGAATTTCTCCCCCGAACACGGTGCGATCACCGTGCACCTGAGCAAGTCTGATGGCTTCTGTCATTTGACGGTCGACGATCAAGGGCCGGGAATCGATGAATCGGGCAGAGAGCGATTGTTCGAGCGTTTCTACAGCCGTGGCACGGCGCATGGAGCCGGGTTGGGGTTGACCATTGTCAACACCATCGCTATGCGACTGAACGGACGGATTGAACTGACAAACCGCGCAGAGGGAGGTTTGAGGGCGACGTTATCGATTCCGGCAGGGGAATAATCATCCGATTGATTCAGCTGTATGCCGCCGGCCCCAAATACCTGCTGCTCAGCGCTCTGCTCTACGCGCCTGGCTCGTTGATTTACCTGGGCACGCTGAAAACACGTCAGGGTCAGCCGCTCAGCGGTCCGGAAACGGGTGTGTTGATCATCATCTGGGCCGCCGCGATTTACGCTGGCCGGATGTTGTGGGCCGGAACGCTGACTTTGTAAGGTGCACCAGCGTTTGCGCTAGACCGCCAGTACGCTGCAGGGGTCCTGGTACAGTGAAAAACCTGAATATCGAGGCTTGTCCACCACCCTTGCGAAAGCGCCTGGAAAACCGACAAAGCGGCGATGAAACTGGCGAGCGACATTGATCTGGATCAATCGCTGCGACGACAAACTGGATCGAAATAGATTCATGACTCGGCTGCGCCCGCATCTCGGATCAGGGACAGTCACAAGCTGCTCGAACGCGTGAAAGTTACAGATGCGGCCACAGGGTGGCAGGTCCGCAACCCACTCTCATTCTTGCTTTGCGAGGTTCACGATATGGTTATCAATGATTCAGCCATGACAACCGCCAATGTCCCCGACGCGATCGATGACAGTGGCGCACTGTTTCACGAAGCCGATCGGCTCAGCGAACGGGCCTATGCCGTCCTTGAAGAGCCGTTTTCTACAGACACCATGCACAAGTTCACTGAAGCGAGGAAACGCGCCGATGAGAAATATCGGCACGCCTGGCAACAATGGCAATACGCACACGGCGGGCGCAGTCACTGATGGATTATCCCCAACCGATTACCATCAACTGCTGCGATGACCGGGCAGGCTGTGGCAGGCATTGCCTTGACCATCAACAAACTGCAAGAAGCCCGGTTCATCAGGCATTCGGCCGTGCCGCCGATGAAGCCGTCGAGCGCTTGATGGTGACAGATACCGAGCACCAGCAGGTCGAACGCGTGCTGCCGGGCGAAGTCTTCGATCACCCGGTACGGGACACCTGAGAGCAGGTGGCTATGCTCTTCATCGAGACCATAGCGCTCGGCCAGCGTATCGAAGGCTTCCTGCTGAGTGTCGTTGATCGCATCGCGCAAACTGTGATCCAGACTCAAGTTCGGCACACTCATCGCCGCATCACCCACCACTGACCAATTGGCGACGTTCAACAAGTGCAACGATGCATCGCATTTAGCTGCCAATGTCGATGCAACGCCAAGTATCCGGTCATTGAGCCCTTGGGTCAGATCCTCGAGATGCGACAGGTCAATGGCCGCCAGGATCTTCAAGGGTTTCGGATGTGCGGCCTCGGTGACCAGATGCACGCAGGCGGGACAATCTCGTACCAATAGCCAGTCCAATGGCGGATGAAACGTTTGATTGAGCGCTGAAACATGGTGAGCATCCTTGATCACCAGATCGACATGAATGTCATTGATGTACTCAAGCACATGCGCCGGGGTGGCCCTGGCCCAGACCACTTCGGTGCTGACTTGCACGCCGGCGCCACGTTGAAACCGGGCCTGCTGCTCCAGCCACTGGCGATGCATCTGCAAATAGCCTTCACGCGCTTGCGCCATGGCGTCGTGGTCGATCAGGCCGGCCAACGCCAAGGACTGGACATGATCGAACGCTACGATGTGCAGCAACGCGCCACTGGCCCGAGCGAGCGCCCGGGCGCGATCAAACGCCGGGGTGCGGGTCATTTCGGCGGGTGCGATCAACAGAATGCGTTTGAGCCTGAACATCACGTGTATTTCCAGTCAGCGCCATTGGACGATTCTGCAACTCTGCCAACCGCCACGCTTGATATGCATCAAGTCTCCCCATCAAGCCTGCGACACAAGAGCGGCGCAGAGGCCGTTGCCTTTGTGATTCCCGTCCCCGCCGTTCGTCCGTAATCACGCTGGCACGCCAAACGAAAGGCACGTGCGCTGCGAAGACTTCTATGCTTATCACACTCACTGGAGGCTGCTTATCCATGCTTGAAGCCCACTCGCCCCCGCCGATTCTTAAAACTGCCTGTTGCAATTGCAGTGTGGTGGAGTTATGCCTGCCGCTCGGTTTGACGGGCCCGGAGGTCGAGCGGCTCGACACGCTGATCGTGCAGCGATACAAGGTGAAGAAAGGTGCCGCGCTCTACCGGACCGGGGACCCGCTGCGCTCGCTGTACGCTGTGCGAATAGGCTCGTTCAAGACCAGCGTGGTCTCCGTCGATGGCCGCGAGCAAGTGACCGGTTTTCATATTCCCGGCGAAATGCTCGGGCTCGACGCCATCAGTATCGATCAACACGCGTGTACTGCGTATGCGCTGGAGGACAGCGAGGTCTGTCCGATTCACTTCGCACAGCTGGAAAAACTCGCGCAAAGCCTGCCATCCCTGCAGCACAATCTGAATAAACTGCTGAGCCGGGAAATTGTGCGCGATCACAGCATGTTGATGCTCATGGGCAACATGAACTCAGATGAGCGCCTCGCGGCTTTCCTGGTCAACCTTTCACAACGCCTCAGCTCCCGTGGCTATTCCTCGAAAGAGTTCGTGCTGAAAATGCGCCGCGAAGAAATCGGCTCCTACCTTGGGCTGCGTCTGGAAACCATTTGCCGCGGCATTGCCCACTTGCGCGATCAGGGTTTGGTGGAAATCACCGCACGCGACGTAAAAATCCGCAACATGGACGGCCTCAAGCAGATGGTGTCGGGCTGCAACCGCCAGCAGCATTGAGCCCGTCCATGAGTTCCTGCCATGCCTTCGCCATCCCTCGGGCAAGCCATATCGAAGCGATGGGCGCGCTGTTTCGATGCACTTGAAATCACCTGTCTTTCTAACCGTTGAACGTCGCTTGAAAAGCTGCGTACTGCCGATGCCGGCAAAACCTTGTGCGTTGGCTGAGCGGTGACGCGTTGCGCAAATCGAGGGAACTCCGATGGCCGACTCAAGCAAGAAAATGAGCCTCATGGGGCTCACCACACTGGTGACGGTGAACATGATGGGCTCAGGCATCATCATGTTGCCGACGAGCATGGCCCAACTCGGGGCTGTTTCATTGTTGTCATGGATCGTCACCGCTGTCGGCTCCATGGCCATCGCGTATTGTTTTTCCCAGTGCGGCATCTTCTGCCTGCGCTCTGGCGGGTTATCTGCCTACACCGAAGAGGCGCATGCAAAGTCAGGATTTTTTCTGTGCTCTTACCTGTACTTCCTGTCGCTGGCCATCGCCAACGTGGCGGTGGCCATTTCGGCAGTGGGATACATGACATCGTTCATGCCCTGGCTGGGAAGCGGCGCCATTCCCTTATTCGTTGGGACAGTCGGTCTGCTCTGGCTGACCACCGTGGCGAATTTCGGCGGCCCAGGCATCACCGGCAGGATTGGTGCGGTTACGGTGTGGGGGGTGATCATTCCTGTAGCGGGCTTGAGCATCATCGGTTGGTTCTGGTTCAAACCCGATCTGATCATCGCCGCCTGGAACCCGAATCAACTGCCGATATCCGAGGCCATCAGCAAAGCGATTCCCCTCACGCTCTGGGCGTTTCTCGGAATGGAGTCGGCAGCCCAGGCCTCAGATGCGGTGGAAAACCCCAAGCGCACCGTACCGCTGGCCTGTCTGTTCGGGACATTGGGCGCCGCGGTGGTCTATGTGCTCTCGACGACGGTCATTCAGGGCATTATTCCCAACGCCGAACTGGCCAACTCATCTGCTCCTTTCGCGCTCGTTTATGCACACATGTTCAATCCCCTGGTCGGCAACATCACCATGGCGCTCGCGGTAATGGCCTGTGTTGGCTCGCTGCTGGGCTGGCAGTTCACGTTGGCGCAAACGGCCAAGGTGACCGCTGATCAGGGCATGTTTCCAAAACTGTTCTGCAAGGTCAGCGCACGCAACGCCCCCATCGTCGGGATGCTGGTCTGCGGCGTCCTGCAGACCTTGATGGCGCTGTCGACCATTTCGCCGAACGCGAGTGCGCAGTTTGGAAAACTCGTCAGCCTCGCCGCGGTGACCAACCTGATTCCCTACGTGACGGCAGCCACCGGGCTGCTGGTCATGATGTACAAAGCCAGAGTCAGCGCCGCCGTATACACGCGCAATACCCTGCTGTTAGTGGTTGCCGTGGCCTATTCGTTGTATGCGCTGTATGCCTGCGGCAAGGACGCGGTATTCGGCGGCATCCTGGTCCTGGTTTTCGGCTACCTGCTTTACGGTTTCCTTGCCAAACGTTTTGTCGCTGCCCCTGCGCCTGTCGGCCCCCGGCCTGATAACCCTTGATCGAAGTCTTCGGTACAGCACAGAAATCTGAATTCGAGGAACCGCGCGCATGAACGTGAAACTGATCAGAGCCCACCACCTGCTGCTCGTCTGCCTGATTGCGCTGCTACCGGTAATCGCCCATGGCAACACGCTTGAGCGCATCCGTGCCAGTCAAGCGATCACCCTTGGCTACGTGCCTGACTTCATGCCGTTCAGTGATCAGGCCGCCGATAAAGCCAGCGGTTATGCCATCGATCTCTGTCTGAAAATAGCCGAGAAGGTCAGGATCGATCTGAATCTGCCGGCGTTGAAAATCCAGTACCAACCGGTCTCGCTCAACGACGAGATGAGCGCCGTCAGTTCCGGCAGGATCGACATTCTTTGTACGCCGACCCCACCCACGCTGGCGCGGCGCAGGGTCGTCAGCTACTCGGTGCCGATTTACACCGCCGGTCTCTCGGCCGTGGTGCGCCAGGATGCTTCCGAAACCTTGCTCAATGTGCTGAATGGCAAAGTGGCCCATACCGGGCCAACGTGGCGAGCCACGGTGAACCGTGGTCTGGCCAACCAGACGTATGCCGCCATCGCCGGCGGGGTCACCGAAACGTGGATACAACAGCAGATGCGATTGCTGGGTGTGGTAGCCACGCTGGTCACCGTAGAGAACGCAGAAGCCGGTCTGAATCTGGTTGCCAATGGCAAAGCCGATGCGTTTTTCGCTGAACGCATGCTGCTCAAGCATCTGCTGACCAGAAATTATCCATCGGGCAACCTGGTGCTGCTGGAGCGGATTTTCGAGTACGCACCGACGGCGATGGCAGTGGATCGAGAGGATGAGGATTTCCGTCTGCTGGTCGACACGGCGCTGAGTGAAATGTACCGATCCGGCGAAATTGAACAGGCATTCGACAAACATTTGGGCGGCGCCGGCGATGCGGCCAGGAAGCTGTTCAAGATCTATGCAATACCGTAGCGGGCCAGCGAACAGGCTGGCTCGCTACGCTGCGATCATGCTCACCGCACAGGCTCTTTCCTCACCGCCAGAATGCTCCCCGGCACCGAATACAAGGCGCGCTCGGTGGTGCTGCCGATCACGCGTTCGATGCCCACGCGATGAACCGTGCCCATCACCACCACGTCGGCCAGGTACTGCTCGACAAACTCATTGATGACCTGCACTGGATGGCCCATGACGAAGTGTCGACGCTCAGGTGGCACACCGTGACGATCGGCAAGGGCGACAAAAGCCTGATGCAGTGTCTGACGCAGCTCGTTCGCCAGATCTTCGTTCCAGCCACCGTTGATCATTGGTGCATCGCCGTTGAAAGCGGCGGACAAATCGTAGGCGCAGAGCAGGTGCAACGGCACGTCGCATTGCAACGCCAAAGCGTTCGCCGATCGTATGATGACGTCGTTCAAGCCATTGATTTGGGTATCTGGATCAAACGGATCAACGGCCGCGACGACACGATGCGGCAACGCATAGCGAATCTGATTGACCAGATGCACGGGGATCGGACACTCACGCAGCAGGTGACAATCGAGCGGCGTGATGAACACGCGCTTGAGCGCCGGTTCCAGTCGCACATCCTTGATTAACAGGTCGGGCTTGAGCACATGGACGGTCTTGAGGATGTCCAGCAGCGGATGGCTGGAGAAGACCACATCAACGGTGCCGTCCAGCCCCTGGTTGCTGAGCTGCTCGAGCTCATCGGCCACCCAGCGACGGTAGCGCCGCTGATAGCGCTGAGCATCCACGTCATCGATTTTTTCCTCCCACAGATGGGTGATCGGCACCGGCTCGACGAAGGCCCGCACATCCAGCGCCGCCCCGCTCGCCTTGGCCAGCGCGATGGCACGCAGCATCGCCGCCGATTGATGCAGCGTCTGGTCAGCGACCAGCAACAGACGTTCATATTGGCCCATCACACACCTCCGCTCGGCACCGGCGCGGTGGGCCGGCAGGCTTCAAGACTGCGCCCGCTCGCCCTGGCCGGGCGTTGATCTACATCAAGCCCGGGTCAATGAGCGAGGCGCATGGCAGCTGTCTGATGTAGATCAGATGTCGCCGTGGGCAACCGCGTAGAAGGGAGGCAAGCGGACGGTTTTTCAACGCCCGCCAGCCTTTCGAACCGGATGGAGAATGATCATGCTCACCGTCAAAGACCACAACGATCAGGCCGTGGCCGCTTATGCGGCGGTTTCCGGTCAATACTGGATTGAGGCGCTCAAGGACGGTCGCCATGTATTGATCCGGCCCCTCACGGAAAAGGATCGTCTGCGCGAATACGACTTCATCAAGCGCCTGTCCCCCGAATCCAGGCACATGCGTTTTCTCGCCCAGATCGGCGAACCCGGCACGGCTCTGCTCGACCAGTTGATGGACACCGATAACAAACAGCGCACCGCCTTCATTGCACTGGTTCACGAAAACGGCAAGTTGATCGAAATCGGCATCAGCCGCTATGCCGGCACAGGCGGACATCAATGCGAGTGCGCGGTGACGGTCGCCGATGAATGGCAGCACTTGGGCTTGGGCACGTTGCTGATGGAACACTTGATCAAGGCAGCCCGCCACAACGGATTCCGCCAGATGTACTCGGTCGATGCCGCCAGTAACTCGGCGATGCGCGATCTGGCCAAAAGCCTGGGCTTCGAGACCCACAATGATCCTGACGACGCACGCCAGGTCATTCATCGTCTTGACCTGTAAATGAATCGCCCCGAGGTGAGTCGGCCAACGATTCACCTCGGGGCGTTCGTGTTTCAGGATTGCAGTGTGGGTTGCGGCTTGATCGCCAGCACACTGCAAGGTGCCCGATGCAGCAGCTGTTCGGCGGTGCTGCCTAACAACTTGCTCAAGCCGTGGTGCTGCACTGTGCCCATGACAATGACGTCGATCTGCTTGTTGATGGCGAACTCGCAGATACTGCGCACCGGTGCGCCCTCGATGAAGTGCCGGCATGAGGCCGGTACGCCGTGACGCTCGGCCAGGGCCGTAAATGCCTCATGCTGCGCAGTGCCCAGCGTTTCATGGATCCCGGTGGCCAATGGCAGTGCGCCGAACCCCATGTCCGTGGCGTAAACCGCCGTCCAGTCGTAAACATGCACCACATCAAGACGGGCATCGCACTGCGCGGCCAGTTGGGTGGAGGCATCGATGATTTGATCGTTGAACAGGCAGTCCTGCTCTTCGCTGCGCAAGACATCGACGATGGCCAGCACACGGCGTGGGCGCGGATGAGTGTCGTCGCTCACCAAATGCACCGGCACCGGGCAATCGCGTAACAGTTGCCAGTCCAGCGGGGTGTAGAAAATACGCTCCAGCACGGATTCGTGCTGCACATCCTTGATGATCAATAGCAACGGCATCTCGTTGATGAACTGCAGGATCTCGGCGAAGGGATCCTGAACCCACACCACCTCGCTGGTGACCATGATCTGATGCCTTGCCAGCAATGAAGCCTGCTCTGCGAGCCACTGCCGGTGAGTGCGCAGATAACCATCGCGGGCGAGGCGAATCTGCTCGGGGGCAAACAGCCCTGCCACGGCCAGCGCCTGCAAGTAATCGAAGGCCACGATGTGCAACGGCAACTGCATGGCCTGGGCCAGTGCAGCCGCGCGCTCGAACGCCGGCGTGCGCTCCATGGCTGAAGGAGCGATCAACAGTAAACGCGGAATCTGTGACATGGGATACCTCGGCATGCGGCCAGCCAGGAGAAACAGTCTTCAGGGTGAATGCTGTGGCCACTGGCAGCTTGATCTTTGTCAGCAAGAGCACCGATTGCGCTCAAAACAGCACAGTGCCCGCCCACATGGCCAAGGTCAGCAACAACTGCCCCGGGATCACGCAGGCAGCGAAACGCCTGCCGCCGCTGACCCACGCCACCACGCATTTGCTCAACGAGTTACTGCTGACGGCAATCAGCGCTGGCACGACTATCGAGTCATAAGGCACCTGGCCCGCCTTGGCCAGGCTTGCGATGGACGCTGTGGCAGAGTGCGCATCGGCAAAGCCCGAAAGCATTGCGGTCAGCCACAAGCCTGCCTGACCAAAGTGGCTGAGCATGGCCGAGGAGACGAATGTGATGCCGGTAAGGGTCAGTGTCACGATGACCGCGAGTTTCAGATTGAACGCCCCTGCCGTGTCGACCGGTTTGCTGCGGCTCCCTCGCGTGGGGTCGGGAAACATCAGGCAGGCGCCGTACAACAACGTAGCGATCAGGCCGAAAAGCAGAGGCGTCCATATACTGTTCAGCAGATTCGGATCAACCATCATGAGGATCAGTCCGACCTGTATCACCGTTGCCAGATTGGAGAAAATCGCGGCCGCGCTGAGGATGCGGATATTGCCCGGCTCATGGGCAAGGCGTTGGCCCATGGTCGCGATCGTCACGGTACTGGAGGCGAAGCCGGATGCAATCGCGCTGATGACGTAGCCATAGCGCGAGCCCAAAGCGCGCACGGCAACGTGGCCGAACGCGCCGACCAGCATCAGCAACACCGTCACGGTACAAATGGTGCGCAGATTGATCGCGGCGTACGGGCCGATATAGCGGTCCGGTGCCAATGGCAGTATTACCAGCGCTGCGATCAGCAAGATCAGGCCATCGCGCATTTCAGTTTCGGACAACTGGCTGTTGGCAAAGTGATGCAGCGTCTGGCGATAAGTCAACAAACCCGCGATCACCACGCCAAGGGCAATGGCCAGCGCCGGCGCGGTTGCGCACAACGCGCCCAGGATCAGCACCGCGATCAACGCCACCTCGCTGGTCAGCCCAGGGTCGTCGCTTTGACTACGCCAGTACGCAACGCTGGTCAGCAACGTGACACAGCCGGCGACAATCCCCAGCAGCAGGCCACCGCCGACCTGTAGCGCGACATACCCCAACAGCGCGGTAATGGCGAACGTGCGCAAACCGGCGCAGTGTCGCGCATCGCCGGTGCCCTTGTGCCGTTCACGCTCAAGACCGATGAGCATGCCGATCCCCAACGCCGCAGCGGCGCCGGACAGATCAAAAACCTCATTCATGATGGGTAGCGTCCCACAGGGTCTGCGACCCTGCTCTGCATTCGGCTTACGGCGAGCATTCAACGCTCACGGCCATTCGGCGCGCCGTTGCCGGCCGCGCTGGCAACGGCTGGGCAAACGCATTCGGCCACTCGTGAGGGGCGTTGATACGGGCCTCAAGCACCTCGACAAATTCCTGCGCAGCCTTAAGGCTCCTGAAGCCCACATCCCAGTCATCCATGTGCACGACCCAGCCATGGGGAGCGTGTTTTTCAGCGATCTTGATGTTCATGGAAACCCCGGTTTCAGCGGCACGCCAAGGTGCTTTCAAGGAGTGATTGCGACTTTCATGACCCCGTCGCGTTGATGAGCGAACAACTCATACGCCTGCTCGATGTCGTCCAGTTTGAAACGGTGAGTCACCAGCGGTGACAGATCGACGGCGCCGCTCTGCACCACCGCCATCAGGCGCCGCATGCGCTCCTTGCCGCCGGGGCACAGGGTGGAAACGATGCTGTAATCGCCCAGTCCGGCGGCAAACGCGCCGAGCGGGATGTGCAGATCGCTGGAATACACCCCGAGGCTGGACAAGCGCCCACCCGGGCGCAGCACCCGCAATGCCGACTCGAACGTGCCTTGGGTGCCCAGCGCTTCGATGGACACATCCACGCCACGGCCATCGGTCAACGCCATGATCTGCTCCACCACATTGCCGTCCTTGAAATTGACGGTATGGGTCGCGCCCAGTTGGCGCGCCATGGCCATGCGTTCGGGCACCGCGTCGACACCTATAATCGTGGTGGCGCCCTTCAGGCGCGCTCCGGCCACGGCGCAGAGGCCGATGGGACCCAATGCAAATACTGCGACAGCGTCGCCGATGGCGATCTCGCCCCGCTCCGCCCCCGAGAACCCGGTGGACATGATGTCCGGGCACATCAGGACCTGTTCATCGCTCAACTCATCGGGGATCGGGCACAGGTTGGCCTGTGCATCCGGCACCAATACGTACTCGGCCTGGCAACCGTCGATCGTGTTGCCAAACTTCCAGCCGCCAATGGCCTTGAAGCCGTGCCGGGTGTCGGGGCCGTCCTGCGAGCCGCAGCCACACAGGCACGCGTAACTGTGCCCGCTTGGGGTGATGGCACCGGCGATCACTCGCTGCCCTTCGATAAAACCGCGTACTTGCGAGCCCAATCGCTCAATGATGCCGACCGGTTCGTGCCCGATGGTCAGCCCTTTGGCCACTGGATATTCGCCGCGCAGGATATGTACGTCGGTGCCGCAAATGGTGGTGGTGGTCACGCGGATCAACGCATCCAGCGGCCCGACCTCGGGAATCGGCTTGTCATCGAGCACGATGCGGTTTTTTTCAACGAATATTGCGGCTTTCATGGTGGCCATGATGACTTTCCCTCCGCCGACAGGTGAGCGCAGAGCAGAGCTTGAGCCGCGGCGACAGGGTCGTAGTTGATAATGGTCAACTATCCGAGGATCAGTGGTCTTGCTCGACCGTACATCCGCTCACGACCACGCGCTGATGTCTGGTTGATAAATATCAACCCCGCCCTGCTGGCTCGCTCCAGGATAAGCGCATGCGCCACTACTCACTCCAGGCATGCAGCGCAATGCTTGGGTGACTACCTCGGGAGTTCTGTCATGTCTGAGCAATCGCGTTTCATGCTGGTCGTGTCGCCGCTGATGAAAAACAGTCCCGCATTCGACCGCGCCGCCGCACTGGCCAAAGCGTCGGATGCCGCACTGCATATTGTCGCGTTTGATTATCTGGAGGGCCTGGCGACCGCAGGAATGGTCAACGAGCAAGCCCTGGAGCAGATGCGTCTGGGCTATGTCGAACGCCATCATCAATGGCTCGAAGACCAGGCCCGGCCGCTGCGCAAGATCGGAGTGACCGTCACCACCGAGGTCGTCTGGGTGGACAATCCTTTGAAGGAGATCCTCATCCATTTGAAGGAACAGCCGATGGCCGCGCTTGTAAAGGCTCTGGAGCACGAATCATTTCTGTCGCGGCTGATGTTCACGCCGCTGGATATCCACCTGTTGCGCGAATGCCCGGTGCCGCTGCATTTTGTCAGCCACGCTCAAAACGCACTGCCACGCCGAATCGTCGCGGCGGTCGACCCCTTCCATCGTGATGGCCAATACCAGGGCCTCAACGACCGGATCCTGCGCGAAGCAGCAAGACTGGCCGGTATCTGCAATGGCAGCCTGGACGTAATTTATGCCCATGACCTGTCATCGATCAGCGCTGCCGAATTCGGCTTCAATAACGCGTCCGCGATCTTTTCTTCCAGCGCAGCCAAGAAACTGTTCGATGCCCAAGGCGAAGCTTTCCAGGCGCTGGCTGCGCGCAACAACATTCCGGCAGAAAACCAGCACATGATTGTGGGCGATCCCGCCAAGGTGCTTTCCAGCTATGCCGATGCTTACGACATCGATGTGATCGTAATGGGCCGCGTCACTCATCGAGGAATAGGCCGACTGGTTGGCAGCACGGTCGAGCATTTGTTGTACAAAATGCCCTGTAGCGTATGGGTGGTAGCGCCGGAAACACTTACTCGCTGATGGATGCAGTCGACGCTGAAGAAAGGAGTGGAACTTCAGGCACCAGACGGCGACGGAATGGCCAGTCAGGAGCGTGGAAAACATTCCCACGGCACAAAAAATAAGGGCTTGCATGACATATGTCATGCAAGCCCTTGATATTTATGGTGCCCGAAGCCGGAATCGAACCGGCACGCCCTTACGAGCGGGGGATTTTAAGTCCCATGCGTCTACCAGTTTCGCCATTCGGGCGGTAGCGCGGTATTGCTCTGTTCAGCCTTGCGGTTGGATCCTCACAGGATGACCGCTTGAAAAGCCGAGCGGGGAATATATACATCACGTCCCGGTGAAGCAAGTTTGGAGTGCGCGATTTGAGAACTAAATATCGCTGACCGCGGAAAATTAAAAAGCCCCAGAAATCAGGGAGCTACGAAGTTTGCTTGAAGTAGAGGCCGAGGTAACTGGCAAATCGCAGCAACCAGACTGGAAATTGTGGCGATAAACTCAAAAGATTCAGATGCTCACCATCACCTTGGCTGCACGGGTGACAGATGTTTCATCGATTGAGATTATGAGCAGGCAACCCAAGTTTGGACGGGATGTCTACGCTAAAGGTTGGCGCCGAAATCAATAATCAAAGGGTATCAGCACGCCCCCCTTCAACCACGATCACGCCTCACAGAACGTCACCAGAGCAGAGCTCAGGGATGTACAAGCAATCAGGAGATTTGATTCCATGCAAATGAGTGACACCGTTCTAAAAGCGTCTTTAAGCCAAGAGGAGCGCTCGGCGATCGCCGAGATCGAAGCGACCACCAATATCCTGCAGCTTGTCACCCGCCTGACCGGTACACGCTTTGCCGGAATCGCAAAATTCACGGAAACGGAATGGATCGTCTGTTCGGCATACGATCCGATTGAACTGGGAATAAACGTAGGCGATACGCTGGATCTGGAAACTACGCTCTGCAGTGAGTTTCGACGAAATCCTCAAGCCCTCTTCCTTCCACAAATCAGCAAGGATGGACGACTGTCGTCACGTCCTGTGGTGAAGCAGTATTCAATTGAAAGCTACGCAGGCGCGCCTGTTTTCCTGCCGGACGGAAGACTCTGGGGTGCCCTATGTGCTTTGGATTCAAGGGCCGTTCTGTTTGATAACCCGGATCTTGCGGACACACTGACGTTATTCGCACGCCTTATTGGCTGCATCTTTTTCTCGAATCTGACGGTGGAAGGTGCCAGCCATATCAAGACCGGGGCGTGTCTGACTGAGTGACCCTACTCAAACGATGCGGAACACCACACTTTTCCCACAAGCAACAAAAAACCCCGTAGATCATTGATCTACGGGGTTTTTGATAGTGGAGGCCGAGGTCGGAATCGAACCGGCGTAGGTGGATTTGCAATCCACTGCATAACCATTTTGCTACTCGGCCTCAAAGTATTTGCTGTCAGTAGCGCAACAACAAACACTGTACAAATTGGAGCGGGAAACGAGACTCGAACTCGCGACCCCGACCTTGGCAAGGTCGTGCTCTACCAACTGAGCTATTCCCGCTTGGTGTGGCGCATTCTATAGAATTAAGAAGCCCCGTCAACCCCTTGATTCAAAAAACTTTTATTTCTTTTCTACATCAGTCTTCAGGTGCGGCCAGGCGGCGCGAAGGTATTGAACCATCGACCACAGGGTCAGCCCTGCCGATACAATCAGCAGCGTATAACCGAGCACGACCCAGAAGCTCAATGCCTTTGGATGAGCCAGCAGAATTACCAGCGCGAGCATCTGCGCAGCGGTTTTCCATTTGCCGAGATTGGAAACCGCTACCTGCGCTCGGGCGCCGAGTTCGGCCATCCATTCGCGCAGCGCCGAAATCACGATCTCGCGACCGATGATGACTGCTGCGGGCAGCGTGAGCCAGAGATTGCCGTGTTCCTGCACCAGCAAGACCAGGGCAACAGCGACCATCAGCTTGTCGGCGACCGGATCGAGAAACGCCCCGAACGGTGTGCTTTGCTCCAGTCGGCGCGCCAGATAACCATCGAGCCAGTCGGTTGCAGCCGCAAAGGCAAAAACCGAAGCGGAGGCCATGTAACTCCATTGGTAAGGCAGATAGAACAGCAATATGAAGATCGGGATGAGCAGGACGCGTAGAACGGTAATCAGATTAGGGATATTCATCGGCACAACTGGCTACGAGGTGAAGGGGCATTCTACTCACTATGCAGGTTCGCATAAATCGACTCAGCGAGCTTTTTACTGATCCCCGGGGCTTTGGCGATCTCTTCGATGCTTGCACGAGACAGCTCCTGCAATCCACCAAAATGTTTCAACAGGTCACGGCGGCGCGTCGGCCCTACCCCTGCGACACCCTCAAGCGTCGAGGTTCGGCGGGTCTTGCCGCGACGGGCGCGATGCCCCGTAATTGCAAAGCGGTGTGCCTCATCGCGGATCTGCTGAATCAGGTGCAACGCGGGCGAATCGCCGCGCAAGGTGAACTCGTGCGCTGCATCATTCAGATACAACGTTTCGAAACCGGCCTTGCGCGTGGCGCCTTTGGCGACACCCAACAGGATCAGATCCGGTACGGCCAGTTCGTTGAGCACATCGCGGGCCATCGACAATTGGCCCTTGCCACCGTCGACCAGCAGGATGTCCGGCAACTTGCCCTCTCCGTCCTTGAGTTTGCTGAACCGGCGGGTCAGCGCCTGGTGCATGGCCGCATAATCGTCGCCGGCAGTGACGCCTTCGATGTTGTAGCGGCGATAATCCGACTTGATCGCGCCTTCCGGCCCGAACACCACGCAGGAGGCAACCGTCGCTTCGCCGCTGGAATGACTGATGTCGTAGCATTCCAAACGTTGCGGCGGCTCATCCAGATTCAGCACTTCGGCCAGCGCGTCGAATCGCGCGGCGGTGTGCTGACGGTTGGCCAGACGCGCGCCCAAGGCTTGCTCAGCGTTGGTCACTGCCAGTTGCTGCCAGCGCGCACGGGTACCGCGCACCCGGTGACTGATGGCCAATTCGCGGCCGCGCAAGGTATGAATCCCTTCGATCAGCGCTGGGAAATCTTCATGAACCACGTTGACGATCAGTTCGCTCGGCAAATCCCGCTCGGGGCTGCTGATGTAGTACTGGCCGAGAAACGCCGCCATGACTTCGGAAACATCTTCCTCGATGCCGACCTGCGGGAAGAAATTCTTGCTACCCAGCACTCGGCCGCCGCGCACGCTGATCAGGTGGACACAGGCGCCGCCGGGGTTGACGAATGCGGCAATAACGTCGATATCGCCGGTTCCGCCTTCCATGCTCTGCTGGTCCTGTACCCGGCGCAGCAATCCGATCTGGTCACGCAATTCGGCCGCGCGCTCGAACTCGAGATTGATCGCTGCCTCTTCCATCGCCATGGACAGCTCGTTGGTCAGCGCATGGCTGCGACCTTCGAGGAACATCACCGAGTGGCGTACGTCTTCGGCGTAGACGTCAGGCTCGACCAACCCCACGCACGGCGCCTTGCAGCGTTTGATCTGGTATTGCAGGCACGGACGGGTGCGGTTCCTGTAATAGCTGTCTTCGCACTGACGGACGAAAAAGGTTTTTTGCAGGATGCTCAGGCTTTCGCGTATGGCACCGGCACTCGGATATGGGCCGAAATACTTGCCCTTGGCCTTTTTTGCCCCGCGATGGATACTCAGGCGCGGAAACTGCCCGTCGGAGAGAAACACGTACGGATAGGATTTATCGTCGCGCAGCAGGATGTTGTACGGCGGGCGCCACTCCTTGATCAGCGTCTGTTCCAGCAGCAGCGCTTCGGTTTCGTTGGCGGTGATGGTCGTCTCGACCTGAGCGATACGGCCGACCAGTGCGGCCGTCTTCGGCGCCAGCCCGGTCTTGCGAAAGTAGCTCGCCAGACGTTTCTTCAGGTTTTTCGCTTTGCCGACATAGAGCAGGCGCGCTTCGCTGTCGAACATGCGATAGACGCCGGGCCGACCGCTGACGGTCGACAGGAAAGCACTGGAATCAAATTTCTCGGTCATGGTCAGGCGCTGGCATCCACCATGCCGTGACGCACCGCGAGCAGTGTCAACTCGACGTCGCTGCTGATCGAAAGCTTCTCGAAAATGCGATAGCGGTAGGTATTCACGGTTTTCGGCGACAGGCACAACTTGTCGGAAATGATCTGGACCTTCTGGCAACCGACAATCATCAACGCAATCTGGATTTCCCGCTCGGACAACGCATCGAACGGCGAATCATTGGTGGGCTGGAATGATTTGATTGCCAACTGCTGAGCGATCTGCGGACTGATGTAACGCTGCCCGGCGAAGACCAGACGAATGGCCTGAACCATTTCCGGCAGACCCGCGCCCTTGGTCAGGTAACCAGCCGCCCCGGCCTGCAGCAAACGCGTCGGGAAAGGGTCTTCCTCGCACACCGTAACGGCAACCACCTTGATGTCCGGGTGGCTGCGCAGCAGCTTCCGCGTGGCTTCGAGGCCGCCAATGCCGGGCATCTTGACGTCCATGAGCACTACGTCAGGCTTCAATTCACGGGCCTTGATCAGGGACTCTTCACCTGACTCGGCCTGACCCACCACCTGCAGGCCATCGATATCGGCCAGCATCCGTGTAATGCCTGTGCGAACGAGATCATGGTCGTCGACCACTAGCACCCTAATCAAGCAGACACCTCGCGATATGGTCTTATTGGGATGCCGGACACCTTAGCAAAAAGTGCCAGACAGACCTAGCGGAAAGCCGCATTTAAAAAGTTTCAATTCATCATTCAGGGCTTGCCGGCTGTGGGTTTCAGAGCACAGCTGTACTCAAATCGAGCTGCATCCTGAGGAAACACTCATCCCTGCCCACGATGCGCAGTCCTTTGCGTGCATACAGTTCTTGCGCCCGGTTATTGTCAAACACTGTCAGTCGCAGTGCCGGTCGTCTTGCCTGACGAGCCATTTCGGTAACTTGACCAATGGCCCAGGAACCGGCGCCCTGCCCTTGCCAGGGATGATCAATCTGTAATTCGCGTATGTACAGCGCCCGCGCATCCTGGCTCAGACTGAAAAAACCGATCGCCAGTTCATCCTGGAGGATCATCCAGTTGTCACGATACTGCCAGCCTGCGTCGAACGCCTCGTCCTGCCACAGCAGGTCGTGCTCAATGTAATAGCGCAGCATGTTTTGACAGGTCAGATCCCGCGCAAAAGCAAGATCATCACGGGTGGCATGCCGGATTCGATAACTCATTCAGCTTTCTCCATGACTGCAAAGTTGCCCTTCACCCGCATGGTTTGCCAGTGATAGGCGTTTTGAGCGGCGGGCAATAGCATTTTCTGATTGCTGATGCGTATCAGCGTCGAGTAAGCTCGGCGCATTCAACGGAGACAGCACATGTTCAACACCCTTCCACAGTCTTGCACCACCAGCGCCCTGCGCTCGGTTGCGGCTGCCCGGGTGAATCACACTTGCGCTCCTGACAATTTTTATTTTGGGTATTGGTTTAGCCACTGGCGCGCCTGATACCCAAACGGCGCCCATGATAACGGGTCGCCTACCAGAGATTTCTCAACCCCCGGTCGGCCTCCCGACCGGGGGTTTTGTTTTTTCAGGCCCATCACTTTCAGCGACACACCACATTTCGAGGATTACACCATGAACTACGCCACTTATTACCGTTACGACAGCTTTAGCGCCTGGCGATTTACCAGCCTCCGCTCGGGACAGCCTGCCGCCTCCGATCGGTCACCCACAGGTGGCAAACACACATGCCTAGCCAGTACGGCCATTTGTCGAACACCCCAGTAGGGCCGAGTGCGCGGGAAAAACCCGCCATCCGCCCAGGAAGACCGAACATGAACTCTTCAGTTTCCGCTTTGCCGCTGTCCACAATCGATTCTGCCAACGAAGCGCTGACTCTGCGTCTGCCCAGCTCGTTGCAGCTCAAACAGCAATTGCCGCTCAGCCATTCCCTGCATCAACAGGTCAACACTCATCGCCAGGCGGTGCGCGCCATCCTTGACGGTGAAGACCCACGCCTGCTGGTCATCGTTGGCCCCTGCTCTATCCATGACCCGCAATCAGCGATTGAGTACGCCAGCAAACTCGCTCGTCTGGCCGAAGATGTCAGCAGTGAAATGCTGCTGGTCATGCGCGCCTACGTCGAAAAGCCGCGTACGACGGTCGGCTGGAAGGGGCTAGCCTACGATCCGCATCTGGACGGCACTGACGACATGGCTACCGGCCTGACGCTGTCGCGCGAACTGATGCTGGAAATGATCCAGCTCGGACTACCGGTCGCTACGGAACTCCTGCAACCCATGGCCGCCAGCTACTTTGATGACCTGCTGAGCTGGGTGGCCATTGGAGCCCGCACCACCGAGTCGCAGATCCACCGCGAAATGGCCAGTGGCTTGAACATGCCGGTGGGCTTCAAGAACGGCACCGACGGCGGCGCCGCCATTGCTGTCGACGCCATGCGCTCGGCAGCCCATGCGCATCGGCACTTCGGTGTGGACAGCCAAGGGCATCCGGCGATCGTGCAGACAGCTGGCAACGCTGATACCCACATCGTGCTACGCGGAGGCCATCAAGGGCCGAACTACGATGCAACCAGCGTAGCCAACATCAGCGCCGAGCTCAGCCGACTGAAGATCCCCAACCGGATCATGGTCGATTGCAGCCATGCCAACAGCGGCAAGGATCCCCTGCGCCAGCCAGCCGTGTTCAACGAGGTGCTTGAACAACGCCTGCGTGGCAACCACTCGCTGATCGGCGCGATGCTGGAATCTCATCTGTTCGAAGGCTGCCAGCCGCTGAGCACCTCTCTACGCTACGGCGTATCGATCACTGATGGCTGCCTCGGCTTTGACGCAACGGAACAGTTGCTGACCGACGCCGCACGGCGCCTCGCTAACGCCAGGGCCTGATCGCAGATCGCCCTCCCGTTCCATACGAAGCGCGGAGGGCTGACCTTCCCCAGGTTATGCCACTATGCTGATCCGCCTCACGGCAGATTGCTGACTGGTATCGTCCAGACGTTCGATGGTGTAGGCAATCTCCACCGTCGTGCCGTGGTGCTCGCGCCAGAACCGATGGGGAACAATGAAACTCACCGGTTGCCCGGCCGTCTCCCGAGTGATTTCAAGATCATCGCGATGACTGAAAAAATCACCATCGCACTTGAGATAGACCAACTCGTCTTCCTGCACCAGCGGGTCTTCAATCAGAATGGAAACCCCCTCTATCGAGTCCTTCACCGACAGCACATCATCGATCGCCCCAACAATATCCGGCGCGGCCAGTTCAGCACGCACTGCCGGCCCAATGAAAACCGTCGCAGGCTCCGAGGTTCGGATGGCTCCACAGCGTTGTTCAACACGGTAGGCGACCACCACCTCGCCACCACGATGCGCTTCGACGTAGCTGGCCGGCACCCAGAAGGACAGGCTTTGCGCGACGGCGCAGGCCTCGACCTTCAACGAGTCGGTGAATATTTCAGGCGAAGCATCTCCATGCCACGACAGCATGATCCGGTCGCCCGCTGACATCCGAGCGTAAGGCTGCAGGGTCACCAGGGTGCCTTCGACCACTCGCGACGGCTCCAGCGCTCCGTTTACCGAGCCTTCTATTTGCGGCGCCAACAGATGCGGTCCAACGTCCCCGACAGACAGTTGCAGGCGAGCAGATTCCACTGCCTTGGGCGCGGACGCACTTTGCAGTGTCCAGTAAACCTCCAGCGAGCCCCCGTCCAGCGCAGCGACATGCATCGCCTTGATGACGAAGATGACGTCTTTGCCAACCTGGACCTGGCTGATGAATCGAACACTCTCGTATTGATAGGCAAAGCCTTCGATATCCAGCCCCTCCCAAGACAGCACGATCTGATCGCCGCAGCTCATGTTGGCATAAGGGGAAATGCGAACGATGGCCTTGGCCAGCGAAGGATCCAACACGCTCCCTTGGAGCCCGTCAATCGTTGGCGCGACCAGAGGTTCGATAGACACTTCGGCAACCATCGGCTGGCGCATCCGCCAGCAAAACTCGATTTCATGGCTATTCATTTTCGCTTCCACTCCCTGGAAAACGTGCCGCCCCGAATGACGACACTGACATCTACATTGAGGACCTCTTTGAACGTTCCGGATGTCAGCCGAATCCACCGCGACAACGGCGTAACCGCTACTCGCAAAGTAGGCAACAGCAGAGGTCACGCAGTTATGCCGACAAACGACCCACTGAACTTCCGATTCGGATTTCACAGCTCTCCGAAATTTCGTACGCCTCGTAGTCCATTTTCAAACGCAATGTGAAGCCTCTTCGTACTTCTTCAACGGGATGAGTGTTTTAGAGTGGCCCGGTGATTTCCCGATGAACTTCTACGAAAAAGGTAAGAACATGCAACGGAATGCTACAACTCGTTATCCCATCCTGTTGGTCCACGGTCTGTTCGGGTTCGAGCATATCGGTCATTTCGAGCTGTTCCATGACGTCAAGTCCGCGCTGAAAACGGCCGGATGTCGATTGTTTGTTCCACACCTTTCGGCCACCCACGACAATGAAATGAGGGGCGAGCAACTGCTGTCACAGATTGCTTGCGTGCTGCGAGGCACAGGCGCGAAGAAAGTCAACCTGATAGGACACAGTCAGGGCGCACTCGCTGCGCGCTATGCCGCGGCGCTTGCGCCAAACGTCGTCGCTTCGGTCACCTCCGTCAGTGGCCCGAACCACGGCTCGGAGCTCGCCGACTTCCTGCGCAGGGCACTGATTCCAGGCAAGCTTCCCGAAGCCGTCGCACAGAATGTCGCAACGCACTTCGCCGACTTACTGTCGCTACTGAGCGGCAGCGCGACATTGCCGCAGAATGCGTTAGCCGCACTCAACGCATTGACCACGGTCGGCGTCGGTCAATTCAATGACAAATTTCCCCAGGGACTGCCGCAAACCTGGGGCGGGCATGGTCCTGAGCAAGTCAACGGCGTGCGCTACTACTCGTGGAGCGGGGTTGTTGCGCAAACCAGGCTGCCAGTGCTGGATCCGGTTCAAGCAACCTGCCGGGTCCTGTCGCAATATTTCACCACCGAACCCCAGCAGAATGATGGTTTCGTCGGACGCTTCAGTAGCCATCTCGGCCAAGTGATCCGTTCCGATTACCCAATGGATCATTTGGCCAGCCTGCGGCGGAGCGCGGGCACAAAAGCGCCCTCGCCGGATCCGATCGACCTGTACGTCGAACATGCCCAGCGTCTGCAAGCGGCGGATCTATGAATCGGGCAAGGAACGCAGAATGGAACTTTGCCGAGAATTCGCCGACTGATTCCGGTACGCTCCACCTTTTATTGAAACAGTTCGGAGAATTCCCCATGGCCAAAGCCACTGCCCGCCACATCCTGGTTTCCAGCGAAGACAAGTGCAACGAACTCAAGGCTCAGATCGAAGCCGGCGCCGATTTCGCTGAAGTCGCCAAAGCCAACTCCACCTGCCCGTCCAGCCGTCAGGGCGGCGATCTGGGCTCGTTCGGTCCAGGCCAGATGGTCAAGGAATTCGACACCGTGGTATTCAGCGCGCCAATCAACGCCGTGCAAGGCCCGGTGAAGACCCAGTTCGGTTATCACCTGTTGGAAGTCACCAGCCGTCAGGACTGATTCGTCGTCCGATTGCTGACAACGGCCCGCCTTCTGGTGGGCCGTTGTGTTTCAGTTACATATACGGCTGGCGAGTGGCGCGCGGCTCGCGTACAACTTGCGCTTATCGATTTTGCGTTCCAAGGCTGACGATGCGACTGGTTTTTCCCACACTGATGCTCACCGCCCTCGCCTTTCTCATTGGCGCCGCTGGCGTGAACGCTGCCCCGCAACACGCACTGACCGTTTACGGCGAACCGGCCAAATACCCCGCCGGTTTCAGCCATTTCGACTACACCAATCCGCAAGCGCCGAAGGGCGGGACGATGCGGCGCTCGGCCATCGAGATCGGCCACTTCGACCATTTGCTGCCTTATATAGACAAAGGCATCGGCGTGACGCAGATCGACGGCCTGCTGTACTCGCCGCTGGCCCAACGCTCGCTGGACGAGCCTTACACCGTCTATGGTCTGGTTGCGCAGAAGATGGAACGTTCGGACGACGGTCTTTCGCTACGTTTCTTCATCAACCCGAAGGCGCGCTTTGCCGATGGCAAACCGATTACCGCCGAAGACGTGCGCTACACCTACAACCTGCTGATGACCCAGGGCAGCCTGCGTTATCGCACCCAGTTTGCCGACGTCAAAGGCGTCGAAATCGAGGCACCGCTGACCGTGCGCTTCGACTTCAAAAGCAACGAAAACCGAACTTTGCCGCTGGACATCGCGACCTTGCCGGTATTCCCCGAACACTGGTGGAAGAGCCGTGATTTCGCCAGCGGCGGTGGTTATGAACCGCCGCTGGGCAGTGGGCCGTACCGGGTTGGCAAGGTCGACTCCGGGCGCAGTATCACGTTCGAACGCAATGGCGACTGGTGGGGCAAGGACCTGCCGGTCAGCCGCGGCCTGTACAACTTCGACCATTTCAGCATCGAGTACTTCGGCGACACCGATGTCGCCCGCCAGGTGCTGCGTGGTGGCGCCTATGACTACAACCGCGAGTTTTCCGCGACCGGCTACTCGATCGGCTACGACAGCCCTGCCCTCAGCGATGGCCGTTTGCAGAAGGCCCACCTCGCCACTGAAGCGCCGCAATCGGCCCAGGGTTTCGTGTTCAACCTGCAAAAGCCGATGTTCCAGGACCGCCGCGTGCGCCAGGCACTGGCGTTGCTCTGGGATTTCGAATGGAGCAACCGGCAGATGATGCGTAACGTCTATATCCGCCAGCAGAGTTACTTCTCCAACACCGACCTCGCCGCCCGACAGTTGCCCGACGCACAGCAACTGAAAATCCTTGAACCACTGCGCGATCAGATTCCCGAAGAAGTGTTCACTGAAGTCTTCGAAGCGCCGAAGACCGATGGCAGCGGCATCATCCGTGACAAGCAGTTGCAAGCCCTGGAACTGCTCGAGCAGGCCGGCTGGAAACCGGATGGCGACCAGTTGGTCAACAGCGCCGGCGAACCGCTGAGCTTCACTTTTCTGGTCAGCCAGAATGGAATGGACCGCCTGCTGTTGCCTTACAAGCGTACGCTGAAACAGATCGGCATCGAGCTCAATATTCGCCGCATCGACGCCTCGCAATACGTCAATCGCCTGATGAGTCGCGACTACGACATGATCGTCACCGGCTACCCCGTTACTACTTCTCCGGGCGGCGAGTTGCTCAACTACTTCGGCTCGGCAGCGGCCAACGATCCGGGCGCGAACAATTACATGGTGCTGAAAAATCCGGCAGTCGACACTTTGATCAACGGCCTGATCCGCGCCTCGACCCAATCAGACATGCTGCATTACGCCCATGCGCTGGACCGGGTGCTGCAATGGAACTACTACTGGATTCCCAATTACTACCCGCCAGGCACCTCGACCGTCTGGTGGAACCGCTTCGGCATTCCCACGGTGCAGGCGAGCAATGACGAAGCCATCGAGAGCTGGTGGGAAATCAGCCGCACGCCACTGACCAATCAACAGATGACCGCTGAGAAAATCAGTCGCGGCAGACCCGGAGGACCGCACTGATGTGGGGTTACATACTGCGGCGCCTGCTGCTGATCATTCCGACGCTGGTGATCATCCTGCTGGTCAATTTCGTGATCATTCAGGCCGCGCCCGGCGGACCGGTGGAACAAGCCATCGCCCACCTGCAAGGCATTGGCGGTGCCAGTGTCGGCGGCGGTGCCAGCGAGACCTCGAGCTCTGCCTCGCGCGCCAGCCGTGGCCTTGATCCGCAGCTGATCAAGGACATCGAAAAGCAGTACGGCTTCGACAAACCGGCCCACGAGCGTCTGTGGCTGATGCTGAAGAATTACGCGCAACTGGACTTCGGCAAGAGCTTCTTCCGTGGCGCGACAGTCACCGACCTGATTCTGGAAAAGATGCCGGTGACCATTTCGCTCGGGCTGTGGGCGACGCTGATCACCTATCTCGTGTCGATCCCGCTGGGCATCCGCAAGGCTGTGCACCACGGCAGCCATTTCGATATCTGGAGCAGCACGGCGATCATCATCGGTTACGCCATGCCGGCGTTTCTGTTCGCGATGTTCCTGATCGTCGTATTCGCCGGCGGCACTTCGCTGAACTGGTTTCCGGTGCGCGGGCTGGTGTCGGACAACTTCGAATCGCTGTCGACACTGGGCAAGATTGCCGATTACTTCTGGCATCTGGTGCTGCCGGTCACGGCGCTGGTGATCGGTGGATTCGCGACGCTGACGATCCTTACAAAAAACTCGTTCCTCAATGAAATCACCCGACAGTACGTAGTGACGGCCCGCGCCAAAGGCTTGAGCGAACGCCGCGTGCTGTACGGACACGTGTTTCGCAACGCCATGCTGTTGGTGGTCTCGGGGATACCTCAGGCGTTCATCAGTGTGTTCTTCGCCGGATCACTGCTGATCGAAGTGATCTTCTCCCTCGATGGCCTTGGGCGCATGAGTTACGAAGCAGCGGTATCGCGGGATTATCCGGTGGTGTTCGGCTCACTGTTCATCTTCACCCTGTTCGGCCTGCTGATAAAACTGATCGGCGACCTGTGCTACACCCTGGTCGACCCGCGTATCGACTTCGCCGCGAGGAATGCCTGATGTTCAAGCTTTCGCCTCTGGGTCGTCGCCGTTTCGAACGTTTCAAGAAAAACCGTCGTGGCTGGTGGTCGCTGTGGCTGTTCATCGGCCTGTTCATCCTGACGCTGGGTGGCGAGTTGATCGCCAACGACAAACCGTTGATGGTCAGTTATCAGGGCCAGTGGTACTTCCCGGTGTTCAAGCGCCATACCGAACAGGAGTTCGGCGGGCAACTGCCGTTTCAGGCCGATTATCGCAGCGAGTACGTGCAGAACCTGATACGCAAAGACGGCGGCTGGATGCTGTTCCCGCCGATTCCGTTCAGCGACGACACCCCCAACTATGACCTGAACAAACCGGCGCCAAGTCCGCCGACTTCGGTGAACTGGCTGGGCACCGACGATCAGGCGCGCGATGTGCTGGCGCGGGTCATCTTTGGTGCTCGGGTGTCGATTCTGTTTGCCCTGATGCTGACATTTGTCAGTGCGCTGATCGGTATCGCCGCCGGCGCATTGCAGGGGTATTACGGTGGCTGGGTCGACCTGCTCGGACAACGCGTGCTGGAGGTATGGTCGGGGCTGCCGGTGCTGTATCTGCTGATCATCCTCTCCGGTTTCGTCGAGCCGAATTTCTGGTGGCTACTGGGGATCATGGCGCTGTTTTCCTGGTTGGCGCTGGTGGACGTGGTGCGCGCCGAGTTCCTGCGCGGGCGCAATCTGGAATACGTCAAAGCCGCACGTGCCCTGGGCCTGACTGACCGCAAGGTGATCTTCCGGCACATTCTGCCCAACGCAATGAACGCGACGCTGAGTTACCTGCCGTTCATTCTGACCGGAGCGATTTCGACGCTGACCGCGCTGGATTTCCTCGGCTTCGGCATGCCGGCCGGCAGCGCTTCGCTGGGTGAACTGATCGGTCAGGGCAAGCAGAACCTGCAAGCACCGTGGCTCGGGTTGACCGCGTTCTTCACTCTGGCGCTGATCCTCTCCTTGTTGGTATTCATCGGCGAAGCGTTACGTGACGCTTTTGACCCTCGATCCTGAAGCGTGACCATGACTGAAAACCTGATTGAAATCCGCCACCTCAATGTCGCCTTCCATGGTCAGACTGTGGTGCGTGACCTGTGCCTGGATATCCGCCCCGGTGAGTGCCTGGCTCTGGTCGGCGAATCGGGCTCGGGGAAATCGGTGACCGCGCATTCGATCCTGCAACTGCTGCCTGAGAGCGATGCGCAAACCCGTGGCAGCATCCGCTATCGCGGGCAGGAACTGCTCGGTGCTGATCCGAAGGTCTTGCGAGAACTGCGCGGCAATCGCATCGCGATGATCTTTCAGGAGCCGATGACTTCGCTCAATCCGTTGCACACCATCGAAAAGCAGATCGGCGAAACTCTGTTGCTGCACCGCGGCCTCGGCGGCAAGCAAGCGCAGCAGCGCATTCTCGAATTGCTCGGACTGGTCGGCATTCAAAAGCCCAAGGAACGCCTGAAAGCCTATCCGCATCAACTCTCTGGCGGGCAACGGCAACGGGTGATGATCGCCATGGCCCTGGCCTGCGAACCGGAGTTGTTGATTGCCGACGAGCCGACAACGGCACTGGATGTCACCGTGCAACGCAAGATTCTCTTGCTGCTCAAGTCCCTGCAACAGCGCCTGGGCATGTCGCTGCTGCTGATCAGTCACGATCTCAATCTGGTGCGCAGCATCGCGCAGCGGGTGTGTGTGATGAAGGCTGGCGAGATCGTCGAGCAGGCACCCTGCGAAACCCTGTTCACCGAACCCAAACACCCTTACAGCTGCGTGCTGTTGAACGCTGAGCCGGAAGGTGAAGCCCTGCCCCGTGACGAACGTGAAAATGTGCTGGAAGTCGCTGACCTGCGCGTCGATTTCCAGGTCGGCGGCGGGCTGTTCAGGCGCAAGCAGTATCTGCGCGCAGTCGATGGCATCAGTCTGAATATTCAGCGCGGCAAGACCTTGGGCATTGTTGGCGAATCCGGTTCGGGCAAGTCGACGCTGGGTCAGGCGATCCTGCGCTTGCTGGATTCCGAGGGCAGCATTCGCTTTCAGGGCGAAGCGCTGGACGGCCTCAATCAAAAGCAGCTGCGGCCGTGGCGGCGGCAGATGCAGGTGGTGTTTCAGGACCCGTTTGGCAGCCTGAGCCCGCGCATGTCGGTGGCACAGATCATCAGCGAAGGTCTGGAAGTGCATTGCGAGTCGACCGCTAATGAATGTGATGAGCAAGTGATTCGCGTGCTCAGGGAAGTCGGCCTCGACCCGGAAAGCCGCCATCGCTACCCGCATGAATTTTCCGGCGGCCAACGCCAGCGCATCGCCATCGCCCGGGCCTTGGTGCTGAAACCGGCGCTGATCCTGCTCGATGAACCGACCTCGGCCCTCGACCGCACTGTGCAGAAACAAGTGGTCGCCCTGCTCCGTGATTTGCAGGAAAAATACGGTTTGACCTACCTGTTCATCAGCCATGATCTGGCGGTGGTACGCGCGTTGGCGCATGACATGATCGTGATCAAGGACGGTCAGGTGGTCGAGCGTGGTGCCAGTCACGACGTGTTTGACAACCCGCAGCATCCCTACACCAAGGAGCTGCTGGCGGCGGCGCATCCGGGGTAGGTATTTTCTGCTGATTCGCGGCGCGGCATTCGCGAGCAGGCTCGCTCCCACATTTGGAATGCAGGCCCCTGTGAGAGCGAGCCTGCTCGCGAAGGGATCGGTACCGGCAATAAACAATCAGGACCAGCCTCCATGAACACCACCGAAAGCCTCAAGGACTACCAACGGGTGCGCACTCTGGCGATCCGTTCGCTGTTCGAGATCATCGAGCAATCCAGTGAGGGCACGGTGATTGTCGATCGCGATGCGAACATCGTCTGGATGAACGAACGCTATGCCCGGCGCTTTGGTCTCGAATCGGCGGCAGGGGCTATCGGCAAGCCTTGCGAAAGCGTGATCCCCGGGAGTTTGCTGCGCGAGGTGGTGCGCACCGGTCGGCCGATTCTGCTGGACATGCAGGACACCCCAAAGGAACCGCTGGTGGTGATGCGCCTGCCGATCCACGACGATGCCGGCAGCGTGATCGGCGCCATCGGTTTTGCCCTGTTCGACGAGTTGCGCACGCTGTCGCCGATGCTCAAGCGTTACCTGAGCATGCAGGAAGAACTCGCCTCGACCCGCTCACTGCTGCGTGCGCGGCAGACCAAATACAACTTCGCCCATTTCATCGGTACCAGCGCCGCCAGCCTTGAAGTCAAACGACGTGCGCGACGAAGCGCCAGCGCTGATTCGCCCGTGTTGCTGTTGGGAGAAACCGGCACTGGAAAAGAGTTACTCGCACAAGCCATTCACAGCGCTTCGCCGCGCGCGCACAAAGCCTTCGTCAGTATCAACAGCGCGGCAATTCCAGAGGCGCTGCTGGAAGCCGAATTTTTCGGCACGGCACCCGGCGCCTTCACCGGCGCTGACCGCAAGGGCCGCACCGGTAAATTACAAATCGCTCAGGGTGGCACACTGTTTCTCGACGAGATCGGCGATATGCCGCTACCGCTGCAAAGCAAACTGTTGCGCGTGTTGCAGGAAAAGGAGTTCGAGCCGGTCGGCTCCAATGAAGTGATTCAGAGCGATGTGCGGGTAATCGCCGCGACGTCGACGGATTTGCAGGCAGCGATCAAGCGCGGCGAATTTCGCGCGGATTTGTACTACCGCCTCAATGTGCTGCCGATCCAGGTGCCGCCGCTGCGCGAACGTCTCGATGATCTGCCGGCGCTGAGCGAGGCGATTCTCGAAGAACTGCGCAGCCAGCATGAACTGCACCGCGATGCGCTGGCGCTGTTGGGCCAGCATGCCTGGCCGGGCAATATCCGTGAGTTGCGCAATGTGTTGGAGCGGGCGGCGTTGCTCAGTGATGACCTCATGCTGACCGAGCAGGATATTCGCGGGGCGATTGGCACGTTTACTCCCGTTGCGCGGACGTCCGAGCCGAGCACGCACGCATCGGCTCGGGAGACATTCGCGCAGGCGCGGGCGCGCTTTGATCGGCAGTTGATCGAATCGACCCTGGCGCAATGCGCGGGGAAGGTACCGGAGGCTGCGGTTCGGCTGGGTCTGGGGCGGTCGACGCTGTACAAGAAAATGGCTGCGCTGGGGATTGTCGAGTCTACATAAAGAGATATCGAATCTCTGTATGAAGACAAAACAAAAGCTTCGCGAGCAGGCTCGCTCCCACAGGGGAATGCATGTCATATGTGGGAGCGAGCCTGCTCGCGAAGGCTCCGGCCCATTCAAAGAAAATCTCAACTAAGAGACAAAAACAGCTTCGAGAACTCGACCGAGATCTAATTTCCTTATATTTCAAACAGTTAGAAGATTGGCACAAATCTCGCTAACACCTCTCCACACCCGTTTCACCCACAAAAATAACAATCTGGAGAGACACACCATGAGTGTGATCATTGCCTTGGCAGCCCTGACGCTGCTGATGCTCGCCGCCTACCGTGGCTACAGCGTCATCCTCTTCGCCCCGATCGCCGCCCTCGGCGCGGTGCTGCTGACCGATCCGTCCGCCGTTGCCCCCGCGTTCACCGGGGTGTTCATGGACAAGATGGTCGGTTTCATCAAGCTCTACTTCCCGGTATTTCTGCTCGGCGCGGTGTTCGGCAAGCTCATCGAACTGTCCGGTTTCTCGCGCTCGATCGTCGCCGCTGCGATTCGCCTGCTCGGTACCAAACAAGCAATGCTGGTGATCGTGCTGGTGTGCGCCCTGCTCACTTATGGCGGCGTGTCGTTGTTCGTCGTTGTATTCGCCGTTTATCCGTTTGCAGCGGAGATGTTCCGCCAGAGCAATATCCCCAAGCGTTTGATTCCGGCGACCATTGCCCTCGGTGCATTCTCGTTCACCATGGACGCCCTGCCCGGCACGCCGCAAATCCAGAACATCATCCCCAGCACCTTCTTCAACACCACCGCATGGGCGGCGCCGTGGCTGGGGGTGATCGGCACGATTTTCGTGTTCTGCGCCGGCATGCTGTTTCTGCAGCGCCAACGCAACAAGGCGCAACGTGCCGGCGAAGGCTACGGCACTGAACTGCGCAACGAACCGGAAACTGCCGAAGACCTGAAGCTGCCCAACCCGTGGATTGCCCTGTCGCCATTGCTGGCCGTGGGCATCATGAACCTGCTGTTCACCCAGTGGATTCCGCAGTGGTATGGCAAGACCCACAGCCTCGCACTGCCGGGCATGGCCGCGCCGGTCACTACCGAAATCGCCAAGCTCACGGCGATCTGGGCGGTGCAGGCGGCGTTGCTGGTCGGCATCCTCATGGTGCTGGCGTTCGGCTTTAAGGCGATTAAAAGCAAGCTCGCCGAAGGCAGCAAAAGTGCGGTCAGCGGTGCGTTGCTCGCGGCCATGAACACCGCGTCTGAATACGGCTTTGGTGCGGTAATCGCTTCGCTGCCGGGCTTTCTGGTGCTGGCCGACTGGCTCAAGCAGATTCCCAATCCGTTGGTCAACGAAGCCATCACCGTGACGCTGCTCGCCGGCATCACCGGTTCGGCCTCGGGCGGCATGAGCATTGCGCTGGCGGCGATGTCCGAGCAGTTCATCAGTGCAGCACATGCGGCGAATATCCCGCTGGAAGTGCTGCACCGCGTGGCCGCGATGGCCAGTGGCGGCATGGACACCCTGCCGCACAACGGCGCGGTGATCACCCTGCTGGCGGTGACCGGATTGACCCACCGCGAAGCCTACAAAGACATTTTCTGTATTACGCTGATCAAGACCCTCGCGGTTTTCGTGGTGATCGGCACTTTCTACGCCACTGGTATTGTGTGAGGTATTCATGACCACTCTTTCCGGCAAGACAGCTTTGGTGACCGGCTCCACCAGCGGTATCGGCCTGGGCATCGCGCTGACTCTCGCGAAAGCTGGCGCCAACCTGATTCTCAATGGCTTCGGCGATGCTTCGAAGGTGATCGCCGAAGTCGCTCAGTTCGGCGGCAAGGTCGGCCATCATCCCGCCGATGTCAGCGACCCGGCGCAGATTGCCGACATGGTCGCCTACGCCGAGCGCGAGTTTGGCGGCGTCGACATTCTGGTCAACAACGCCGGCATTCAGCACGTTGCGGCGGTAGAAGAGTTTCCCGTTGAGCGCTGGGATTCGATCATTGCGATCAACCTGTCATCGGTGTTCCACAGCACCCGTTTGAGTCTGCCGGGCATGCGCCGCAAGAACTGGGGGCGCATCATCAATATCGCCTCGGTGCACGGCCAGGTCGGCTCCATCGGCAAAGCCGCGTACGTCGCCGCCAAGCATGGCGTGATCGGCCTGACCAAAGTGGTCGGGCTGGAAACCGCGACCACCAATGTCACTTGCAATGCGATCTGTCCGGGCTGGGTGTTGACGCCGCTGGTGCAGAAGCAGATCGACGATCGCGCGGCCAAGGGGGTCGATCCGCAGCAGGCGCAGCATGATCTGCTGGCGGAAAAACAGCCCTCGCTGGAGTTCGTCACACCGCAGCATCTGGGTGAGCTGGTGCTGTTCTTGTGCAGCGAAGCCGGCAGCCAGGTGCGCGGCGCGGCGTGGAACATTGATGGTGGCTGGCTGGCGCAATAAACACCTGGCCATTGTGGGAGCGAGCCCGCTCGCGAATGCGGTTTATCAGACACAGTTCGGGATACTGAGACAACGCTTTCGCGAGCAGGCTCGCTCCCACAGGGAATGATCTCCCTGGCCTGTACGAATCCGATAAGAAGAGGCAAACCCATGTCCGACATCCTCTGGCAACCCGACACCCAGCGTATCGCCGGTTCGCGTATGGATGCCTTCCGGCGCGATATCAATCAGCGGAATTCGCTCGAGCTCGACGGCTACCCTGCCCTGCACCAATGGAGCATCGATCAGCGCCCGGCGTTCTGGCAGGCGATCGTCGATTTCTTCGACATCCGCTTCCACACTCAGCCCGACGCCGTCTTGCGTGAAGGTGCAGAAATGCCCAGCGCCGAGTGGTTCCCCGGCGCGACCCTGAACTTCGCTGAACACCTGTTGCGCCGCCGCGACGATGCCGTGGCCGTGATCGCAGTTGCAGAGAATGGTCAGCGCGAACAACTGACCTGGGCCGAGCTGGCCGAACAGGTCGCCGGGTTTCAGGCGAGCCTGCGCGCGGCGGGCGTTGGCCGGGGTGATCGCGTGGCGGCGTGCATGCCCAACACCTGGCAAACCCTGGTGGCGATGCTGGCCACTACCAGCCTCGGCGCGATCTGGTCCTGCTCGTCGCCCGACTTCGGCACACACGGCGTGATCGATCGCTTTGGCCAGATCGAACCGAAAGTGCTGCTCACCTGTGCCGGCTATCAATATGCTGGAAAAACTTTGGATCAAACCGCCAAGCTCAACGAAATCCTGACACAGCTGCCGTCGCTGCAGCAGTTGATCATCGTCCCGTACGCCCGTCCGCAAGCGCGCATCGAGGATTACCAAACCCACGCTGATGTCTGCTTCTGGGAAGACTTCTATCAACCCGGCGGTGAACCGGATTTCACCCCGGTGCCGTTCAATCATCCGCTCTACGTGCTGTACTCCAGCGGCACCACTGGCGTGCCGAAATGCATCGTCCACAGCACCGGCGGCGTGCTGCTGCAACACGTCAAAGAGCACGGCCTGCACTGCGATCTCAGTCCCGGTGACCGTTTGTTCTACTACACGACCTGCGGCTGGATGATGTGGAACTGGCTGGTCTCGGCACTCGCAGTGGGCAGCGCCGTGGTGCTCTACGACGGCTCGCCGTTCCACCCGAATCACCAGCGCCTGCTCGACCTGATCGACGATGAACGCATCAGCGTGTTTGGCACCAGTCCGAAATTCCTCGCGACGCTGGAAAGCAGCGGCGCCAGGCCACGGGAAAGCCATGATTTGAGCAGTTTGAAAACCCTGCTGTGCACAGGCTCGGCTTTGTCACCGCAAAGCTACGATTTCGTTTATCGCGACTTCAAAACCGAGGTGTGTCTGGCCTCGATGTCCGGTGGCACCGACATCGTTTCGTGCTTCGTCAATGGCAATCCGCTGTCAGCGGTACGTCGCGGAGAAATCATGGGCAAGAGCCTGGGCATGGCCGTCGAGGTGTGGAACGACGCTGGCCAGCCGGTGATCGGTGAGAAAGGTGAACTGGTCTGCACGCGGCACTTCCCGGCGATGCCGATCGGCTTGTGGAATGACCCCGACGGCACAAAACTGCACCAGTCTTATTTCAGCCAGTTTCCCGGCGTCTGGGCACAGGGTGATTACGCCGAGCAAATGCGCGATGGAGCGATGATGATCCATGGCCGTTCGGATGCGGTGTTGAATCCGGGCGGCGTGCGCATCGGCACGGCGGAGATTTATCGGCAGGTCGAGAAAATCAGTGAAGTGCTGGACAGCGTCGCCATCGGTCAGCAATGGCAGGAGGATGTGCGCGTCGTGTTGTTCGTGCGTTTGCGCGACGGCGTCGAGCTGGATGAAGGGCTTGAACACCGAATCCGCGAAGTGATCCGCGCCAATACCACACCCAGGCATGTTCCCGCACGCATCGTCGCAGTAACCGATATACCGCGCACCATCAGCGGAAAAGTCGTAGAGCTGGCGGTGCGCGATGTCGTGCATGGGAGGCCAGTGAAAAATACCGATGCACTGGCCAATCCCGAAGCGCTGGAGCAGTTTCGGGATCGGCGCGAACTGGCCATGAACGAAGTTATTCAACACTGAATTTCGTCTGGCGCAGCCTCAATTCAGCTGTATTACAACTTCACCGGTGAGGGGCTGATCTCCACTGGCTTCGATCGCTGCGCGCATGATGCTGAGATTCAGCGAAAACAACGCTTCGTTTGTTTTCAACAAACTGAGCAAGGCAATAACGAGCATCAGCGAGTCTGCATTGAGGAGCGCTTGAGCACTTTCGTGAAAACTGCCAGTGATAGGCTCAGACCGGGGCAAGCGTCCCTTTGCCAAGTTTAGTAAAGGCGCCACATCCAAACCGACCTTACCATCTCGGGTCGCCCCCTCGGCAGTGATCAGACTGGTCTTGGCGGGGTTGACCCGAATCATTTCGTGGATGAGGTCATCAGCGATTTCGCCGTAACCTGTCAGGCTGAATCGCTGGTTGAAGTTACGTGTATTGACCGTCATGTACTGAACACGCTTTTTATCTGTAGCTCCTGCGCTCTTCCATTTGCCGTAATCGAATGGATTTACCTCAATGACACCATCATCTAGTTTCAGGCTATCCAACAGGAAATTACTGGCGGACGTTCCGCCGAAATCCAGCCTGATGGCGCTTAGCAGATTGGACAATTCGTCACGCGCCGCCGCGGTACTGCCAAAAAACAATCCAATCGCGGGGTCGGTTTTGAAATTCAGCGCCGGCGAGCCCAGCATTTCAATTGCGCTGTCTATTTTGAAACGGGCCAGTGGCAGACTGCGCTCGAGAATGTGAGCTGTAAAAACACCCGGAACCGGTTTCTGCAGTAATGGCAGACTAAACTTCTCTTGCAGGTCGAAATTGACGAGTCGTTTTCCCCACGGCTTACCTAGCCGATTGGCCGCGTACCACTCACTGCTTTTCTTGATGGCACAGACATTGAAAGAAGACGCGGTGCTTCCAAGCGGGCGCCACCTCCCGAAACCAACATCGGTAGCATTCGCCAGCTTGTGAAATTCCCGCGCCGTACCGGTCAGTCTGCTCATCTGGACAACGGCAGATTCCACGACTTTTGCGCCCGACGCGCCCAAATGCATGACGCTTTTGAACAATGCTTTTGACGCTTGGTATCCAGCAGTTGGCAATCCATCAATCGGATTGAAAGTGGAGACTGTCAGAGAAATGCCAAACCTGACGAGGCTGCCGATTTTTGCCGTTAACGAAACTGTTTTGGCTGCGATATGCAGAATTTTAGCCGGGGCACCCAGTACAGTGAAGAAAATACCGATAGCATCCATCGTGCACGCGTAAATTCCGTCAACCACCTGATTTCTATTTCCGGAAGCCAAGTCTTCGATACATTTCTTGAACGGGACACACAGGTCAATGATATACGTCAGCACCTCGTTATAAGTGTTCTCCGCACGCTCTTTATCAGTGTATTCGGTGAAGACTTCCCTGAAATCCTGGAGGCTGCCCAAAGGTCTGTTCTTCACAACAAATTGGGCAATATTTTCGATATGCTCATTTACGAAAAACTGATAATGATTACGAACGACCCGCGACGCAGAAGTCGGAGCCATAACAGTGCCAAGTTTCTCTATAACCATAATCCCAGAGGCATTCGGCGACGGCTTTTTTCCGACAATGTAGCTATCGAAATCAGTTGGAACGTTATGCGTGGGGGGCAAAGGGAAAAATGCATCATTGGGCTTCCCTGTATATTCAACCCTTCTAGGCATGTTCATTTTTTGGGTATAAATAATCAATTTGCCTAGCTCATCGTTTCTTCTGCACTCCCCCAGCAAGGTAAACATTTCATAGCATAAAGTCTGATTATTCCCGAAGGAAGCTATCATAATTACGCCGAACCGCCCCACCGCCTGGTCTTTCTTCAGCTGAACTTCGATATTTTTGGGCGGCTGATTACCCGCGCCGACCAAGTTATAATTAGCCGATGACGGATAGTAAATCTCTGCAACCGAAGGACGTACAGTAAAAAACGTGATCTTGCTTGAGGCAAAGATATCTCGATCGGCTCGAGGCATTCCTGCTATCGCCAGCTTTATGTTTGAAGCCATCGCCTTATGAATATTGCAGTGATAGCTAACGAGCTCAGCTTCGAATGCTGGTTTGATGGCAGGCAAGGCCAAAAGCTGCGGATACTTATCGAAAATGCCGGGCTCTTTATTCCAATCCCATGTTCCGGACGCCAGCAACCCTTCGATATGAAGATCAAGCATCGACACTCTCATTGCAGAATAAGTCTCAGGACGCAAAAGAGGTTGTTCAATAACATCAAAATCAGCAACCGCCTGCTTCAATGCAGTCATCGCCAGTCGTTTCCGATTGGGCGGAGCCGCCCCAAATGCCTTGATTCCCAAAACAATATCATCCACGTGCGTTTTATACGCATTCAAAGCGTCTTGAGCTGCTGTAAGAGCAGACGTGCTCAGTTGCTCATGAGTGATGACTTCATTCATCAATGCCCAGTCAATGATAGGGTCGATCGCAGTAATACCTTGCAGCTCCCCCAGTACCGGGCTGACCGTTTCCATGCTTGCAAACTTCATGACTTGTTCATATGTCATGAAGCGAGAGACGCCTCGACAATTGATCTCGATAAAGCTCACCGCCTGGCAAAACGTCACCCAGCCGATCGAGCCAGCGTGAAGCTCTTGGGGCAGATTTTTAACCAAGAGACAAGGCGCTACATGAGCCAGGAGCAGGTGGGAAGCGAGAGGAATAATCGAGTGCGAATGGCCCTTTGCTACAAGGTAAGCCTCAAAATTTTCACGTATGGCATATAACGGCCTATCAGCCATGGTGCTCGAATCGTATATATCAAAGGTTCCGATGCAGTTGCGCTTGCCAGTAACGCCTATGGATGAATCCAACTGCAAAATTATTGCGGTGAGCAATACCTGAGCTAGATCGTCACTACTGATTTCCTCGGAATCCTTCGCACCCCACCAGTCCAGTGCAATGACGTATTCCTTGGCAATTTTCTGCGACGCTGGATGACGAACCAGCATTGCAACGACCTCGTTAGCGCTGTCCCAATTAACGGTAGTAACGTTATACGGTCTGACGCTTCTGAAGATTGTGTTAAGTAGATTCTCATTCGCAGGGAAAAGTTTACTCGTCACTGCGCGAATCTCTGCACACTGCTGTGGTGTCAAGGTGATCGACGTATCATTTAGCCCAGTTATCTGCCCCCAGTAATTACCAAAATCATCTCCTTCAGGCCACTTCCACTCCAAAAAGCCAATCAAGCTTTCTAGTTTTTCTCTGTCATCCGGCACGTTGAACCCGTGAAAACGCAACCACTGCGACAACAGCACTGCGTTATCAAGGTGAACGAATCCACCAAGACCTGCTGCAATAGCAACTAACTTCTCGAACTTCTCATTCGCGCCGGGATTACTCTTGACCTTATCCGATACATCCATCCACCCTTCATGAGTAACGTATATGTGAATTTCACCCGAAGACGTAACTCTACTGTAGGTGCCGGAACCGAGTAAGCTCATCAGATCCTGAAGCATCTCGCTGGCCGGTTTCTGTAAACGTCCAAAAGAGGATTCAGGCGAGAGCCAGATGATCTTTTGGTCATCGTTTGAAATATCCCGTGCAACGTCTTCCGGAGCTTCGACAAGAAATCTTTTCAACTGGCCTAGAAGTGCCATTCGCTCTAATTCATCTGCGGCAGAACAACGCACATTATCGGCAGCGCTCAATTTGGAAAGAGCACCTGCACCACATCGATTTTTCATTTTATTGACCTGTTTATTTACATGGACTTGCTATCGAGATCGCAAATCTAATAAAAACAGGCGAAACCACAACTAACCAAGTATTAGTCTAGATTTCAAACATCTATCACCTGACCGCTCAGCCGCCTACAGACACGACAACTTACTCCACCAACCCCCAATCCCCTGTCGATGCTTTTTCGTTGATTGGAGAATCAAGTTTAAGCTTGATGCCTAACCGTAAGTTGTTTGTCGAATCCGCGTTTTTCAAAGCTTCTTCTACTGTAATAACACGCGCAAGGACTAACTGTAACAGTGCAGCATCGAATGTCTGCATGCCTGAGTCTTCGGATTTCTCCATGATACTTTTCAACTCAGCCAACTCATTGCGACGGAGCGCATCAGCGACAGTCGGCGTACCTAATAACACTTCCACGGCCGCCCTGCGCTGGCCGTCGACAGTGCGTACCAAGCGCTGCGAGACAAATGCTTTCAGGTTGTTGCCCAATGTCTGCAACAGCTGCTCGCGCTTCTCCTCGGGAAACATATTGATGATGCGATCCAGCGCCTGATTGGCGTTGGTCGCATGTAATGTCGACAACACCAGATGCCCTGTATCGGCAAACGAGAGCGCGTGCTCCATGGTTTCGCGGTCACGGATCTCACCAATCAGGACGACGTCCGGTGCCTGGCGTAAAGTGTTCTTCAGTGCAGCATGAAAGCTGCGCGTATCGACGCCAACCTCACGCTGATTGATGATCGAGCGCTTGTGCCGATGGATATATTCGATCGGGTCTTCGATGGTAACAATGTGTCCGGCACTGTGACGGTTGCGATGATCGATGAGCGCCGCCAGGGAGGTCGACTTGCCCGAACTGGTAGCGCCGACAAAAAGAATCAGGCCACGTTTGAGCATCACCGTTTCCAGCAACACCGGCGGCAGTTTCAAGTCTTCGAACCGCGGGATGTCGAGCTTGACGTTGCGGATAACGATCGAAACGTCGTTGCGCTGCTTGAAAATGTTCACCCGGAACCGGCCGACGCCCGTTCGGGAGATTGCCAGGTTCATTTCAAGATCCCGGTCGAACTCCCGGCGCTGCTCGGCGTCCATCAGGGAGGTGGCGATGGCCGCGGTTTCGCCAGGTTTGAATGGCTGATCGCTCAGCGCCGTCAGCACACCATCAATGCGAGCGCTCGGTGGTGCGCCGGTGGAAAGGAAGAGATCCGAACCGTTTTTTTGCGACAATGTTGACAACAGTGCATCGATTTCCATGGCTGAAAGCACCCGCGAAGCATTGAATGAGCAGATTTGGCCTACGCTTGGCGCGGCTCCTGCAACAATGATAGACCCCGTCTCACCGAACCACGCTCAGGATTGAAACATGAATGCTGTACCCACCACCGATGACGCCCAGGCCCTGATCGCCCGCACCGACTGGAGCCGCAGTCCGCTGGGCGCCGCCGGCACCTGGCCGCAGAGTCTGCGCACAGCGGTGGACATCGTGATTCATTCGCCGATGCCGATGCTGCTGTTGTGGGGGCCGCAACTCACGCAGATCTACAACAATGGCTTTGCCCTGCTCGCCGGCAGCAAGCATCCCGAAGCCTTCGGCCAGCCAACGCATGAGATCTGGCCGGAAGTGCGGGATTTTGCCGAGCCGATCTACCAAGCGGTGCTGCAGGGTCAGGTGCGCAGCTTCAGCGAGCAGCGTTTCAGCGTACAGCGGGACGGCAAAAAAACCGATTTCTGGCTGGACCTGACCTACAGTCCGATTCGCGATGAAACCGCACAGGTCGCCGGCATTCTGATCACTGCCATTGAGACCAACGAGCGCCGCCGTATTGCCCTGGAATTGCAGCGCCGTTCCGAGGAAAGCCTCAAGGCTCAGCGCCAGTCCGAAGAGCGTCTGCAACTGGCCCTTGCCGCCGCCGACGCCGTCGGAACGTGGGACTGGGACATTGGCGAAGACCGATTCATTGCCGATGCGCATTTTGCCGAACTGCATGGCGTTGATCCGAGCAAGGCCGGGCAATTGCCGATCAGCGAATATATGCACGGGGTGCACCCCGAAGACCGCGCAATGGTTGCGCGCGGCATCAAGCACTGCATCACCCACGGCACCGAGTACGCTGAGGAATATCGCTTGTTGCAGGCCGATGGCACGCTGCGCTGGGTGTTCGCGCGGGGGCGTTGCTACAAGGATCATCATGGTCGGCCGATGCGCTTTCTCGGCGCGGCGCTGGACCTGACCGAACGCAAACACACCGAACAAGCGCTGCGTCAGAGCCAGACCGAATTGCAGTTGATCATCAACGCCATGCCGATCCTGATCAGCTATGTCGACGCCGAAGAACGTTTTCGCTTGAACAACGCAGCGTATCTCGACTGGTACGGCCTTACACCGCAAGAGTTGTACGGGCGCAAGATTCGCGAAGTCATCGGCGAAGAGGCGTATTTCCTGCGTGCGCCGTACATCGCCGAAGCGCTGGCCGGGCGCGCCTGTTCCTTCAGTTTCTACACACCGCACCGCGATGGCAGCACCCGTCATGCCCTCATGAATTATCTGCCGCGACATGGTGCGGACGGTGCAGTGAACGGCTTCTACATCTTTGTCATCGACGAGACCGAGCGCAAGAAAACCGAAGAAGCCCTGCGTAATCTCAACGAGACCCTCGAAGAGCGGGTCAGCGCGCGCACCGAGCAACTGGCTCAGGCCAACGAGCGTTTGCAGAACGAGATGTTCGAACGCGAGCGCGCCGAAGATGCCTTGCGCCATGCGCAGAAGATGGAAGCCGTCGGCCAGCTCACGGGGGGCATCGCCCACGACTTCAACAACATGCTCACCGGCATTATCGGCAGTCTGGACTTGATGCAGCGCTACATCGCCAATGGTCGTGCCGACGAGATCGGCCGTTTTACCGAAGCGGCCGTGTCATCGGCCAATCGCGCGGCGGCGCTCACGCATCGATTGCTGGCGTTCTCGCGGCGCCAGTCGCTGGACCGCAAGCAACTGAACGTCAATGAGCTGGTGCACTCGCTGGAAGATCTGATCCGCCGCACCAAAGGCGATCCGATCGACCTGCAACTGCGCCTGCCCGAAGACGTTTGGCCGGTGAGCACCGACGTCAGCCAGCTGGAAAATGCCTTGCTCAATCTGGTGATCAACGCCCGCGACGCGATGCCCGAAGGCGGCACGTTGCTGATCCAGACTGCCAACGTCTACCTCGACAGCAGCGACATCACCATTCTCGAACCGGTCAAGGCCGGGGAATATGTGATGCTCGCGGTCAGCGATAACGGCACCGGCATGACTCCGTCAATTCGCTCCAAAGCGTTCGATCCGTTCTTCACCACCAAGCCGATCGGCCAGGGCACCGGGCTCGGGCTGTCGATGATCTACGGTTTCGCCCAGCAATCCGGTGGTCACGTCAGCCTCGACAGCGTGCCGGGGCAAGGTACTTGCGTGCGCCTGTACTTGCCGCGCTTGCTTGAGCCGACGCCGGAAACCTCATCTGTGAAGAAAGCCGAACCGATTGCTGCTTCATCTTCTGGCGAAACCGCAATCGTGGTCGAGGATGACGCGGCAGTGCGCATGCTGGTGCTCGATCTGCTGAGGGAGCTGGGCTATAAAACCTTCGAAGCGGCAAACGCCAAAATCGCCCTGCCCTTGTTCGAGTCCGCGCAACGTGTCGATCTGCTGGTCACCGATGTCGGGCTGCCCGGCATGAACGGTCGCCAGTTGGCGGAAATTGCGCGCCAGCATCGTCCCGGCCTTAAAGTGCTGTTCATGACCGGTTACGCGCAGATTGCTGCCGAGCGCCAGGGCTTTCTTGAAGAGGGCATGGACATGGTCGCCAAGCCTTTTGTCCTGGAAGTGTTGGCGAGCAAGATTCGCAAGTTGAGCAACCCGACCCCGTGACTTGAGGCATAATCGCGCGCCCCGCTGTCACCCCGTTATCAGGTATTGCACGATGAAAGCCCAAGCCCGCCACATTCTGGTGAAAACCGCCGAAGAGGCCGAACAACTCAAACAGCGCATCGCCAAGGGCGAAGCATTCGATGTGCTGGCGAAGAAGTTTTCCACCTGCCCGTCCGGCAAACGCGGCGGTGATCTGGGCGAAGTACGTCCAGGACAGATGGTCGGCGCGATTGATGCGGTGATTTTCAAGAAACCACTGCGCACCGTGCATGGACCGATCAAGAGCAAGTTTGGTTATCACCTGGTGCAGGTGTTTTATCGGGATTGATCGGCTGGCTGCCGGGCTTCTTCGCGAGCAGGCTCGCTCCCACATTTCGACCGGGTTTTCATTGTGGGAGCGAGCCTGCTCGCGAACCGATTGCGCAGCAAGCGGCCATTCTCTGACTACCTGGGGATCAGCGCCCCTGGCACCTGTATCACCTGACTGGCCAATTCATGTCCCGCTTGGGCCGCATCTGCCGGGCTGCCGCCGAGCAAGCGCCGGGCCAGATACGCCGCACTGAACGAATCCCCCGCCGCCGTGGTGTCGACAACATTGTCGACCTTTTGCGCCGGCACCTCAAACGCCTCCCCCTGACAACGAATCAGGCACGCCTCGGCGCCACGCTTGAGCACCACTTCTGGCGTGCCAATCTGCGCATACGTCGCAAACACCTCAGCGCAATCGGCAAACCCGAACAACGCCTGTTCGTCATCCACGGTGAGCAACGCCAGATCGACATAGGGCAAGACGCTGCGATATGCCGCGCGGGCCTCTTCCACAGAAGCCCACAAGCGTGGGCGGTAGTTGTTGTCGAAAACGATGTGCGCATCGCGCTGCCGGGCTTCGCTCAACGTCTTGATCAGGCGGGCACGGCCTTGCATGCCAAGTACGGCGAGGGTGATCCCGCTGAAATACAGCACGTCGTAGTCCGGCAAGGCCGCGAGAATCGGCTCGGCCGCAGGGGTAGTGAAGCAATCGCGTACCGCCGCTTCGTTGCGCCAGTACAGAAAGCGCCGCTCGCCGTTGGCGTCGGTCTGTATGCAATACAAACCGGGAAGCCGACCGGGCAAGCGCTGCACCAGATCGAGGCCGATGCCTTCGCTGCGCCAGATCTGGCACATTGCGTCACTGAAACTGTCATCGCCCAGCGCGGTAACGTAATCGACTTGCGCCTTGTCGCCCAGGGCGCGGGACAGGTACACGGCCGTATTGAGGGTATCGCCACCGAAGCTTTGCTGCAGACTGCCGTCGGCACGTTGTTGCAGTTCGATCATGCATTCGCCGATCAGGGCGATGCGTGGGGTGTTGCGGAGGATTTTCATCGGGTGGGATCTCGGGTGGTTCAGTGGTGGCTAAGCGGGCGTCTTCGCGAGCAGGCTCGCTCCCACATTCAAATGCGTCCTCTGTGGGAGCGAGCCTGCTCGCGAAATAGCCGCCGCAACGCAATCTCAAGCCTTAGAAACAAGTCGCCATGGTCTCGATGACCGCCAACTGCTCATCCACCAGCAACCCCACCCGCCATTTATCGAACGTCAGGCACGGATGCGAAGTACCAAAGGAAATGATGTCGCCGACCCGCAGTTCTACACCCGGCGCCACGGTCATGAACGCATGCTGATCCATCACCGCTGTGACCTTGCACGCACCGATATCATCACCTGTCGCCGGCACCACACCGGCCTTGTAGCGCAACAACGGCACCGGCAAACCGGCGTCGAATGCGACGTCGCGCTTGCCCAGAGCGATCACTGCGAAACCCGGTTCCGGCAGCGACTGCACATGAGCCCAGACTTCCAGCGCTGGGCGCAGGCCTTCGTGCAGATCGCTGCGACGGTCGAGCACGCAGCACTGCGCCTCTTTGTAGATGCCGTGGTCGTGCGCGACATAACTGCCCGGACGCAACACACTGAGGAAGCGGCCAGCGGCGTTCTGGGTTTCGAAGGATTCGGCGATCAGGTCATACCAGGCTGAACCCGATGCGGTGATGATCGGTTTGGCAATGGCGAAAGCGCCGCTGTCCTGCAGCTGCACCGCCAGGCGCACCAGCGATGCGGCGAACTGGCGAATGCCACTGACCGCGTGATCGCCATGAATCACGCCTTCGTAACCTTCAATGCCGGTCAGTGCCAGCGCCGGTTGCGCATCGATGGCCTTGGCCAGCTCGATGACTTCCTGCTCGCTGCGGCAACCGCAACGCCCGCCGACCACGCCGTATTCGATCATCACGTTGAGCTTGACCCCACGGGAAGCGAAGTAAGCCCCGAGGTCGGCGACGTTGTCCGGGTGATCGACCATGCAATAGAAATCGAACGTCGGATCGGCGAGCAGATCGGCAATCAACGCCATGTTAGGCGTGCCGACCAATTGATTGGCCATCAACACCCGACGTACGCCGTGAGCATAAGCGGCGCGGGTCTGGGTGGCGCTGGCGAGGGTGATGCCCCAGGCGCCGGCGTCGAGCTGTCGCTTGAACAGTGCCGGGGTCATGCTGGTTTTGCCGTGGGGCGCGAGTTCGGCGCCGCTGTCGCTGACAAATTTCTGCATCCAGCGAATGTTGTGCTCCAGCGCCTCGCGGTGCAGCACCAACGCCGGCAGGCTGACGTCGCGGGTCAGTTGCGCGCCGATGGCGGCGTCGCCTTTTTCTACGGCAGAGTTGATGGCAGTGGTCATGGTCCAGTCCTCACAGTCGCGGCCGCAGGCAGCCGCGGTTATTCGTTGATCCGCCGGGCGAGGCTGTTGGCGCTCTCGATCAGCACCCGGCGATAGTCGTTGTAATTGTTTTTTGCATCGGCGCGTGGGGCGACGATGCACAACGTGCAAATGGCCACGCCTTGCGGGTCTTTCACCGGCGCGGCGAAGCAATGGGTGAACGTGTCGGCGACGCTGTCGAAGGAGAAGAAGCCATCGAGGCCAGCCTGACGAATCTCCGCCAGAAAGCGTTCCAGCGGCAGGCGTTCGCCGTCGGGCAGGATGTAGTCGTCCTCGTCGATCAGGTCGATGATCTGCTGATCGCTTAAATGCGCGAGCAGCAGGCGCCCGGAGGCGGTCCAAGGGATCGGCGCGTTTTCGCCAATATCGGAGGAAATGCGGAAATGCCGCTCGCCCTCCTTCATCAACGCCACCGTGTATTTGCGCCCGTTGAGCAGGCACATCTGCGCAGTTTCGCGGGTCTGGCTGACGATCTCCTGCAAGGCGTGATCGGCCTCGCGGCTGAGGTCGAAATGGCGCAGATGCGCTTGGCCGAGGAAGTACAACTGGCGGCCGAGATAGACGTGGCCGTCCTTGCCCACCGGCTCGAGAATCCGCCGCTCCAGCAAGGATGCGACCAGCTCGTAGACCGTGGATTTCGGGCCGCCGATGCCGTTGGCGATGTCATTGGGGCGCAGGGGCTGGCCGATTTCCTTGAGAAAATCGAGGATATCGAACGCCCGGTCCAGACCACGTGCCCGGCGCTTGATGGTGTCTTCGGTCATGTCAGTGGTTTCCATTCAAAGTCGCCGGGAGTTTACCGAGAGTCCAGTGTCGCCTGTTACATCGCTTTCGCGAGCAGGCTCGCTCCCACAGGAAAACGCATTCCAAATGTGGGAGCGAGCCTGCTCGCGAAGAGGGCTGCACTTGTTTCAGGCCTTCTTCTTGTAGGCAATGCAGTCGATCTCAACCTTGCAATCAACCATCATGCTCGCCTGCACGCAGGCCCGCGCCGGGGCGTGTTCGGGTTTGAAATACTCGGCGAAGACCTTGTTGAAACTGCTGAAATCCCGTGGATCGTCCAGCCAGACGCCAGCGCGGACCACATCTTCAAGGCCATAACCAGCCTCCTCGAGAATGGCGATCAGGTTCTTCATGGTCTGGTGGGTCTGTTCGACGATGCCGCCGACGATGATCTCGCCATCCACCGCCGGTACCTGGCCGGACACATGCAGCCAGCCATCCGCTTCGACTGCGCGGGCGAATGGACGAGGCTGGCCGCCGGCGGCGGTGCTGCCGGTGCCGTAACGCGTAATGCTCATGGGTGTTTCTCCTGATTGCAAAAGTGCAGATTCAAAACCGCGTGCTTTTGAGAAATTCCGCCAGACGCGGCGATTGCGGGCGTTCGAACAGTTCCTTGGGAGGCCCCTGCTCTTCGATCCGCCCTTGATTCATGAAAACGATCTTGTCCGAGACCTCGAAAGCGAAACGCATTTCGTGGGTCACCAGCAACATGGTCATGCCGTCCTCGGCCAGCCCCTTGATCACGTTGAGCACCTCACCGACCAGCTCCGGATCGAGGGCCGAAGTGACTTCGTCAAAGAGCATCAGGCTCGGGTTCATCGCAATAGCTCGGGCAATCGCCACGCGCTGTTGCTGGCCGCCGGACAACTGACCGGGAAAGTGATTGCGCCGCTCCAGCAGGCCGACACGCTCCAACCATTTTTCGGCAAGCACCACGGCTTCGTCCTTGTGCATCTTCTTCACCTTGAGCAGGCCCAAGGTGACGTTCTGCAACGCGGTCAGGTGCGGAAACAGGTTGAATTGCTGGAACGCCATGCCGGTCATCGCACGATGACGGGCAATGACCTTTTCCGGGTGACGCACGCGTTTACCGTTGACCTCGTCATAGCCGATGGATTCGCCGTCGAGCAGGATCTGCCCGCCCTGAAACTCTTCAAGCATGTTCACGCAACGCAGCAGCGTGGTCTTGCCCGAGCCACTGGAGCCGATCAGCGTAACGACGTTGCCGCGCTGCATGCTCAGGTCGACACCCTTGAGCACTTCCACCGCGCCGTACTGTTTGTGCAGGCCGCGAATGTCCAGCAGCGCCTGATTCTGTGAAGCAACTTGAGCTTGAGTCATGGCAAGGCCACCCGCTTTTCAATGTGCCGGCCGAGTAACTCGATGCCGTAGTTGATGACGAAGAACAGAAAACCGGCGAACAGGTAGAACTCCAGGGTCATGAAGTTTCGGGCGATGATCTGTTGTGTGCTGAGCAGCAATTCGGCGACACCGATCACCGAGAGCAAGGTCGACGCCTTGACGATTTCGGTCGACGAATTGACCCAGGTCGGCAGGATCTGCCGCAGCGCCTGAGGCAACAGCACGTAGCCGAGGGATTGGTAGAACGTCAGGCCGATGGCTTTGCCCGCCTCCATCTGCCCGCGCGGCAAGGCTTGCAGGGCGCCACGAACGATTTCGGCGACGTGCGAGCCGCAGAACAGCGTCAGGCCCAGGGCTCCGGCCTGAAACGCGCTGATCTGCCAACCGAGCGCCGGCGCCATATAAAAGCAGGCCAGCACCAATACAAACACCGGCGTGCCGCGAATCAGATCGACGTAAAGCCGAAACGGCGCGCGCATCCAGAATCTGCCGTAAGTCAGGACCAGGCCGGCGACCACACCAAGCAGCGTGCCCAGCACAATGGCCAGCGCCGAGACCTGCACACTGGTCAGAAAGCCCTGCCACAACGGCTCGCGCGCGAGCCACAATTCATGCAACCAACTGGGAGATTGGTACATCGCAGCCTCCTATCGGCGGATCGCCAGACGCTGCTCGAGGTAACGCAGCAGCATGGCAATGAGGTAACAGGCCGCGACATACAACGCCGTGGTCACCAGCCAGGTTTCGATCACCCGGTAGCTCTCGACGTTGATCTTGCGCGCGTAATAGGTCAGCTCCGGCACCGCAATCGCAGCCGCCAGCGAGGTGTCCTTGAACAGCGAAATGAAGTTGTTCGACAGCGCCGGCAGCACATTGCGCAGCATCACCGGCACGGTGACGTAAGCCTTGACCTGCCATTCACCGAGACCGATTGCCAGCCCGGCTTCACGCTGGCCTTTGGGAATGCTCAGCAAGCCGCCACGAAAGACTTCGGTCAGGTACGCGCCGGCATACAGCGACAGCGTGATGATGAACGAAGGAATCTTGTCCAGACGAATGCCAAGACTGGGCAGTGCGAAGTAGATCAACAGAATCAACACCAGGATTGGCGTGTTGCGCACCACCGTGACGTACACCGAGGCCAGCACCCGCAAGGCGCGATGTTTGGAGAGCAAGGCAAACGCCATCAGCAGGCCGATCACGCAGCCGATGGCGATCGACACCAGCGCCAGCTGCAAGCCCAGCCCGAGCCCTGCCAGCAAGGTGTCGAAATCGCGCCACACGGCGGCAAAGTTCAACTGATAATTCATGGTCAGCAGTACCTTGAGCGGGGCGACTGAAATCGCCCCACTCTCACGGGATCATTTGAATTCGACTGGGAAACCGATCGCGGGCGACGGCAGATCGACACCGAACCATTGCTTGAAGGAGGCGGCGTAGGTCGGGAACTCAACCCCGGTCATTGCTTCATGCAGCGCGGTGTTTACGAAGTTCAGCCAGTCCTGATCGCCACGTTTGACTGCGCAGGCGTAAGTCTGCGGGCTCCAGGCATAGCTCGGGCTGCGGTAGCGGCCCGGGTTCTGCACCATCAGGTATTTGACCGACGACTGATCGGTTGCGGCGGCATCGGCACGGCCGGAGTTCACTGCCTGATACATCAGGTCGACGCTGTCGTACTGATCGACCTTGGCCTTGGGCAATGCCTGATGCACCAATTCTTCGGCGTAGACGTTTTGCAGCACCGCAACGGTAACGTCATCGCCCGCTGCCTGCAGGTCTTCGATTTCCTTGTACTTGCTGTTGTTCGGCAACAGCAGGCCGACGCCTTCGCGGTAGTACGGCAGAGTGAATGCCACTTGCTGCGCGCGGCTCGCGGTGACGGTGATGAACTGGCAGCTCATGTCGACCTTGTCGGTCAGCAGGTTGGGGATACGCGCATCGGACGACTGCACCACGAACTCGACTTTACTCGGGTCGTTGAACAGTCCCTTGGCCACCATCCTGGCGATGTCGATATCAAAACCCTGCAACTTGCCGTCCGCGCCCTGAAAGTGCCACGGCGCGTTGGTGCTGCCGGTGCCCACGATCAACTTGCCACGGGCGAGAACACTGTCGAGCTTGCTGTCGGCCGCCTGGGCCAGACCCATGACCGAGGAAGAAGCCGCAAGGACAAAAACACACGCTTTGAACAACGAAGGATGGCGACGCATGGCAAGCACTCCACAATTGTGTTTATTCCGCTATACCGGAACACGGTTTGTTACTGCGGAATAGACAGCAGAAAGTGTGCCACAGGAATCTCCCGAAATCTGTAACTGCGTTGAACGCTTTTGGAATCAACAAGATATGTTTCGTGGACCAAAGGGTTTGGCCCGACCAGGAGCGAAGGAAACACCTGACAAAGCCAGGAAAGGGGTAATGCGTTCCCAACTTGGGTCAGATCGCGCCATTGTGGTGCGAATCAGGGTGACAGTTGAGCAAAACCCGGTATCAGCGCTTTAGCGCCTGCCTGTAGACATCACCACCCTGCCGTTTCGCGACGGCTATCACCGTGACGACAGCACTTCTCGTGGTTACGCAGTCCACCTGTAATTTCTGACAGTAGACCCCGACATGCCTACTCCTTTAACGTCAAGCAACCTATCCGCTCGTTGAAAAGGACCCTTCGATGAACGTCACCAACACAACTTCCGCGTTGGCCCCGGTTTACCGCAAAGCCCTGAAAACCTGGCGTCCGGTCATTCTTTATTTCGCCAATGAACATTGCCCCGCCTGCGAATGGGCCGGGCCGATCTTTCGGCAGATTGCCGAGCCTTACCGACTGCGCGCCAACATCTATATGCTCAACACCAGCCAATCGCCCAAGCACCCGAATGTCACGGGCACGCCAACCGTGCTGTTCTATAAAAACGGCAGGCTGATGAAAAAGCTCAAAGGTATCGGCACTGAAGAAACCCTCGCACGGGATTTCGCCGTGCACATCGGCAAGACCAAAGCCCCCTTTGCCGCGCGTAAACGAAAGCATGATCTGCCTTGGCTGCGTCAGACACTTCGTACTTTGCGTACCGTTCCACGTGGACGCCTACGCCGGATGTTCTGAACGAGCCCAGAGCTGTGAAGTGCCTGCCAAATTGCCTTCGCGAGCAGGCTAGCTGCCACATTGAACCGCGTTGCAATGTGGCAGCTAGCCCGCTCGCAAAAAGGCAGGCACAGCTTTTAGAAAGCGCAAGTATTACGCGGCAGCGCGCTCCAGCAACACCCGCGTCACCCGCCGCTCTTCCACCGCTTTGACAGTCAGTTGCCAGCCCTCGTATTCCAGTCGATCACCGGTCATCGGCAAGCGATCCAGCAGACTCATCACCAACCCGGCCATCGTCTGATAATCCTCGGTCGGCTCGGCATCGAAGCCGGTACGCTGGCGAACGCGAGCCAAGGGCAGCGCGCCGCTGACCAGAAACCCGCCGCGCTCTTCGACCACGTCCGGGCCTTCGATTTCGCTGGCATCGGGTAGTTCGCCAGCGATCGATTCGAGGATGTCGGTCATGGTCAGTACGCCGACAAAATCGCCAAATTCATTGACCACGAAGGCAATGTGCGTTGACGCCGCGCGCATCTGCTCCAGGGCATTGAGGATTGAGTAACTGTCGAGCAGATTGACGGTCTTGCGAGCCAGATGCTCAAGGTTCGGCTCATTGCCGGTCAGATACTCCTTGAGCAATTCCTTCTTGTGTACGAAGCCGAGCGGCTCGTCCACCGCGCCATCGCGAATCAACGGCAAGCGCGAGTAGGACGAATGCATCAAATTCGTGCGAATGGTTTCGGCGTCATCCGCAAGATCAATCAGGTCAACGTCGGCGCGCACCGTCATCAGGTTGCGAATCGGCCGTTCCGCCAGTTGCAGCACACCGCTGATCATCACCCGCTCACGACGGTCGAACAGCTCGGCCACCGGCGCTTCACCGTTGTCCAGCAGGTCGGAGATTTCCTCGCCAACCTCCTCCGCCGCCAGCTTGCGCCCGCCGAGCAGACGCATCACCGCATGGGCCGTGCGCTCGCGCATCGGCCGCACGCCCTGCATCGAACGTTTGCGCCGTGCCCGGGCGATCTGATTGAACACCTCGATCAGGATCGAGAAACCGATGGCCGCGTACAGGTAACCTTTCGGGATATGGAAGCCCAGACCTTCTGCGGTCAGGGCAAAACCGATCATCATCAGGAAGCCCAGGCACAGCATGATCACGGTCGGGTGCGCGTTGACAAAGCGGGTCAGCGGCTTGCTGGCGACGATCATCAGGCCGATGGAAATGATCACGGCGATCATCATCACCGCCAGTTCATCGACCATGCCCACGGCGGTAATCACCGCGTCGAGCGAGAACACCGCGTCAAGCACCACGATCTGCGCCACGATCGGCCAGAACAGCGCGTAGGTCGTGTTGGTCGAGCGCTCGCCGACGTGGCCTTCGAGGCGTTCATGCAACTCCATCGTCGCTTTGAACAACAGGAACACGCCACCGAACAGCATGATCAGGTCGCGGCCGGAGAAGCTCTTGTCGAACACCTCGAACAACGGCTGCGTGAGCGTAACCAGCCAGGAAATGCTCGCCAACAGGCCCAGACGCATGATCAACGCCAGCGACAAGCCGATGATGCGCGCACGATCACGCTGATGCGGCGGCAGTTTGTCGGCAAGAATTGCGATGAACACCAGGTTGTCGATACCCAGTACCAGTTCCAGCACGATCAGAGTCAACAGGCCTAACCAGGCCGTGGGATCCGCTAACCATTCCATAAAACGTCTCGATCTCTCTACAGTGAATTCAGGCGGCCGGACACGGCGAAGTGCAACGCGAAGGCTCAAGGGCCGCGTTATCAACCATAGTCGGGAGTCGGAAGACGGGATGCTGCGAATGGATCAAGACCGCGCAACGTTGCGCTGGAGAGTGCTGACTGGGAGGCTCCGAGAGGGTGTTCATGTAGATCCTGAATGAAAAATGGCCTTCGAGCGTACAGGGTCGACTGGTCCGCTCCACAGCGGTAAATCATTTCAAAATCTGTATGAATGACCTTGATCGGAGACTTTCAGCGTTGCCGAAAAAGCCTTCGCGAGCAGGCTCGCTCCCACAGGGTGCGAGCGGTGCGGCGGATTCAGCGTAGACCCAGCTCATCGATATGCTGATACTGCGCTTGCAGCGCGGTCGCCAGATCCTTCGCCCGGCCCAGTCGGATCGGCCCGCGTTCGATGTCGATCAGCAATCCCGGGCACGCCAGCACCGGCAACCCCGACAGCTCTTTCAAGCGACCATCGGTCACGATCAGACAGCGTTGCTGTTCGGCGGGAAAGCGCTTGCGTCTAACCGTCAGCCATTGCTGCGCCTGTTCCAGCGCCGCGAGCAACGGCGTGCCGCCACCAGCGCCCAGACCGTCAAGCCAGGTGCTCAGGCCGCTTGAGGCCTTCAAACCTTGCACCTGCCATTTCGGCGCAGAACCACTGGCGGTCAGCAACGCCAGCCGCGCCCGCTGGCGGTAAGCATCGTCGAACAACTGCGCGAGCAGGCCCTTGGCATCGCTCAAGGCCTGATGGCGACGGGTCGAGGCCGACGCGTCGACGATCACCAGCCAGATTTCATGGGGCGAACGGGTGCGCTGTTGAAACAGCAAATCGGCGCGGCGCTGCGGGCGGCCATTGAGCAGCGTGCCCGGCCAGTTCACCGAACCGCTGCTGGCAGCGTGCCGTTGGCCCTGGCGGCCATTGTCGAGTTGTCCGGCACGGGGTCTGGCATTCGCCCCCGCGTCTGATCGGGGGCGAATGCCTAGGGCTTTTTTGCCTGTGGCGGCCAGCTCGGAACTTCGCGGCGGGCACCGGTAGCTTGCGCCGTTGCCGGCATCTCGCCCCACTGGCCCTGGCCTTCGCCGGATTTGCTGTCTGTGCCTGACGGAGATTGCGCTTGTGATTGGGCGCTGGATGAAGGTTGTTCGCGACGGCGATGGCGCAGGGCAAATTCGGCCACCGCGTCGATATCCTCTTCAGCAATCGCATCGGCCCCACGCCACGCCGCATGGGCGCGAGCCGCGCGCAACCAGACCAGATCAGCGCGCAAGCCATCGACGCCGGCGGCGAAACAACGCTCGGTAATCAACGCCAATGCCGCATCATCCAGCGGGATGGCTGCCAAGCGCTCGCGGGCGCTTTCACAGCGCGAACGCAGGATGTGTTGCTCGCTCGCCCACTGCGCGCAGAACCCTTGCGGATTGCTGTCGAAATCCAGCCGCCGGCGAATGATCTGTCCACGTTCGGCGGGCGCAGTGTGGCCGCTGAGGGCAACGTTCAAGCCGAAGCGGTCAAGCAGTTGTGGCCGCAGTTCGCCCTCTTCCGGGTTCATGGTGCCGATCAGAACGAATTTGGCCGAATGCCGATGGGAAATGCCGTCACGCTCGATCAGGTTGGTACCGCTGGCGGCGACATCGAGCAGCAGGTCGACCAGATGATCGGGCAGCAGATTCACCTCATCGACATAGAGCACGCCACCGTCAGCCTTGGCCAGAACACCGGGCGAAAACTGCGCGCGACCGCCGCTCAGGGCAGCGTCGAGATCGAGGGTGCCGACCAGGCGCTCTTCAGTTGCGCCCAATGGCAACGTGACGAATTGGCCGCTGGCGAGCAGATCCGCCAAGCCCCGGGCCAGGGTCGACTTGGCCATGCCGCGCGGACCTTCGATGAGTACGCCGCCGATTTTCGGGTCGATGGCGGTCAGGCACAGGGCGAGCTTCAAGTCATCGGCGCCGACCACGGCGGAGAGCGGGAAATGCGGGGTGTCGGTCATGGGTTTCTCTTTCGTGGTCGTGGATGGTCGTGACGTTGTGGTGTGTCAGTTGTTGCCCTCACCCTAGCCTCTCCCAGAGGGAGAGGGAACAGACCGTGATGGCCTCTCGAGTTCTGTCGACGTGATGCATCGGGGTCGACGCAAACTTCGACAGCGCTAAAGATCGGCCCCCTCTCCCTCCGGGAGAGGGCTGGGGTGAGGGTAGCTTTTTAGCGGTTACATATCTTCCTCGATATCCAACAGCAAATTCTCCAGCGCCTCTTTATAAGCCCCAGGCTCCTGCCACATTCCGCGCTGCTGCGCTTCGAGCATGCGTTCGGTCATGTCGCGCAGCGCATGGGGATTATGCTCACGAACAAAATCCCGGGTCGCCGGATCGAGCAAATATGCCTCCGCCAGCAACGCGTACTGATGGTCGTCGATCAACTGCGTCGTCGCATCGAAGGCGAACAGATTATCAACCGTCGCCGCCAGTTCGAACGCGCCTTTGTAGCCGTGACGCTTGATTCCGTCGATCCACTTCGGATTCGCCGCGCGCGAGCGCACCACGCGGTTCAATTCTTCCTTCAAGGTACGAATCTTCGGCAGATCCGGTTGGCTGTGATCGCCGTAATAACTGGCCGCCGCTTCGCCGCGCAGAGTCTCCACCGCCGCGAGCATGCCGCCCTGGAACTGGTAGTAATCGTTGGAATCGAGCAAGTCATGCTCGCGGTTGTCCTGGTTTTGCAGCACGGCTTGCACCTGGCTCAGGCGCTGGCTGAATTGCGCGCGGGCGGCCGTGCCCTCGTCGGCACCGCCGTAAGCATAGGCGCCCCAGTTCAGGTAGACCTCGGCGAGGTCTTCGCGCGACTGCCACAGACGTCCGTCGATAGCGCCTTGCACACCGGCGCCATACGCCCCCGGTTTCGCGCCGAAGATGCGCCACCCGGCTTGACGCCGCGCGGTGTCCTCATCGACGCCCGATTGCAATAACGCCTCGCGTTCGGCACGTACCTTGGCGGCGAGTGGGTTCAAGTCATCCGGCTCGTCCAGCGCGGCCACCGCTTGCACGGCGGCGTCGAACAGGCGGATGAGATTGGCAAACGCATCACGGAAAAACCCCGAAACCCGCAGCGTCACGTCAACTCGCGGACGATCGAGCAGGCTCAGCGGCAGAATCTCGAAATCATCCACGCGCTGACTGCCCGTGGCCCAGACCGGACGCACGCCCATCAAAGCCATGGCCTGAGCGATGTCGTCGCCGCCGGTGCGCATGGTCGCGGTGCCCCAGACCGACAGGCCGAGCTGGCGCAAGTGATCGCCGTGGTCCTGCAGATGCCGTTCGAGAATCAGCGTTGCCGACTGGAATCCGATGCGCCACGCGGTGGTGGTCGGCAGATTGCGCACGTCCACCGAATAGAAGTTGCGCCCGGTCGGCAGCACGTCGAGGCGGCCACGGCTGGGCGCACCGCTGGGGCCGGCCGGGACGAAACGACCGCTGAGGGCGTCGAGCAGACCGCGCATTTCGGCGGGGCCGCAAGCGTCGAGGCGCGGGGCGACGACTTCGCGCAGATGGTCGAGTATCGAATCAACCTCAGCCCAACCCGCCCCTTGTGGGAGCGAGCCTGCTCGCGAACTCGGTGTGTCATTCAACAATGATTTACCTGACGCACCGCTTTCGCGAGCAGGCTCGCTCCCACAGGGGACATTCAGTGCTTGGAAGATCAGGCCTGCGGCGAAGAGTTCGAGGCGTTCGCGGGTGTCGCCGGCGGTGCGCCAGACTTCTTCGCTGATGGCCTGCAACTCGATCGGACACGGGCCATTCCAAGGATCGGCCAATGCACAATCCAAGGGGTCGAAGCCCAACTCAAACGCCTTGGCCAACGCTCGCAACAAGCTCGACTGCGCGCCTTTACCGTCACCGCGCGGGATGCGCAGCAACGCCAGCAAGGTGTCGATACGCAAGCGCCCGCTCGGCGATTCACCAAAAATGTGCAACCCATCGCGAATCTGCGATTCCTTCAGATCGCACAGATAAGTGTCGAGACGCGGCAACCAGATCGCCGCATCGGCATCGCTGTCCAGCGCTGCATCCAGTTGCAGCTCGCGGTCGATCTGCGTGTCCCGCACCAATTGCAGAATGTCGCGCTGCAACTCGCGGGCACGGCGCGGATCGAGCAGTTGCGCCTCGTAATATTCGTCGGCCAGCAACTCCAGATTGCGCAGCGGCCCATAGGTTTCGGCGCGGGTCAGCGGTGGCATCAAGTGGTCGATGATCACCGCTTGCGTGCGCCGTTTGGCCTGGGCACCCTCGCCCGGATCGTTGACGATAAACGGATAGATATTCGGCAACGGCCCGAGCAGCGCGTCGGGCCAGCAGTTTTCCGACAGCCCAACACCTTTGCCCGGCAGCCATTCGAGATTGCCGTGCTTGCCGACGTGGATCACGCCGTGGGCGCCGTAGGTGTTGCGCAACCAGAAATAGAAGGCCAGATAGCCGTGCGGCGGGACCAGATCCGGGTCGTGATACACCGAGCTGGGATCGACCTGATAACCGCGGGCCGGCTGGATGCCGACAAAGGTCAGACCGAAACGCAGACCGGCGATCATCAGCCGGCCGTCGCGACACATCGGATCGTTGTGTGGCGATCCCCAGCGCTCGAGTACCGCCGCGCGATTCGCCTCCGGCAACGCGTTGAACATTGCCAGGTAATCGTCCATCGCCAGGCTTTGCTGGCACGGGCGCAGGTCAAGACTGTCGAGGTCGTTGCTGACACCGCCGAGCAATTGCTGGATCAGCTCGGTGCCGCTATCGGGCAACTCGGCCGTGACCGGATAACCCTCTTCGCGCAAAGCGCGGAGGATGTTCAGCGCCGCCGCTGGCGTATCGAGGCCGACACCGTTGCCGATGCGGCCGTCGCGGGTCGGGTAGTTGGCGAGGATCAGCGCGATGCGTTTTTCGCCATTGGGCACCCGCCCCAGAGCAATCCAGCGCCGCGCCAGTTCGGCGACGAAATCCATGCGTTCAGGTTGGGCGCGATAACAGACCACATCGGACTGGCTGCGCTCGCTGCGCCAGGCCAGATCCTTGAAGCTGATCGGGCGGCTGATGATGCGTCCGTCAAGTTCGGGCAAAGCAATGTGCATCGCCAGATCGCGCGGCCCGAGGCCCTGCTCGCTGTCGCGCCAGCCAGGCTCGTTGTCCTGGGCGCAGATCGCTTGAATCACCGGGATGTTGCGGCGAAACGGGCGCAGATGCGGCGCCTCGGGACTCGATTGGGCAAAACCGGTGGTGTTGAGAATCACCCCCGCCTCGACTTCATCCAGCCAGTCCTCGACCACCGACAAGCAACCGGGTTCTTTCAGACTGGCCACCGCGATCGGCAGCGGATTGAGTCCGGCTGCCTGCAAACGCTGACAGAACACATCGATGAACGCCGTGTTCGCCGCCTGCAAATGCGAGCGATAAAACAACAGCGCCGCCACCGGTTGACCGGGCAGCCATTCGGCTTGCCAGTCGCTCAGGGCAGCGCTGTTTTTCTGTGGGTGATAAATCGCCGTGCGCGGCAGGGTTTGCGGCTCGCTCCACGGGTAATCGCGGGCGAACCATTGGTTGCCCAGGCAACGGAAGAAATCCAGCGCGTTACCCATGCCGCCCTGACGCAGGAATTGCCAGAGTCGATCGCGCACGTCGGCGCTGACCGTGCTCAAGTCGCTGAGCTCGGGGTCCGGGCGGTCATCGCCGGGCACCAGAATCAGTTGCACGCCGCGTTCGGACAACTCGACCAGCCGCGCGACACCGTAGCGCCAATAGGCGATGCCGCCGTGCAGTGAGATCAGAATGACCTTGGCGTGGCGCAGCACTTCGTCGACATACAGATCGACAGAGGCGTGATTCTGGACCTGCATCGGGTTGGCCAGACGCAGGCTCGGATAATCATCGGGCAGTTGCTGCGCAGCCTCGGCGAGCAGCGCCAGGCTGGAATCGCCGCTGCACAGGATCACCAGCTCGGCGGGGGTTTGTCCGAGGTCGGCAATGTTGTCGTCCGAGACGAATCCGCCGGGCTGGGTCCTGAGCAGGTGCATGGCTTAAACGCTGAGCGCAGCGCGCAATTGCGCTTCGAGTTGTGCCGCATCAAGCTCCTGACCGATCAGCACCAGACGCGTCACCCGCGCTTCGTCGGCACCCCACTGGCGGTCGAAATGCTTGTCGAAACGCGTGCCCACGCCCTGGATCAACAGGCGCATCGGCTTGTTCGGAATCGCCGCGAAGCCTTTGACCCGCAGGATGCCGTGCTGCACCACCAGTTGCGTCAGCGCGTCGAGCAGCAGGCTTTCGTCGGCTTGCGGCAATTCGATGGAGATCGAATCGAAGGCGTCGTGATCGTGGTCGTCGTCATCACCGTCATGGTGGTGATCGTGGTGGCTGTGGCGGCTGTCGATATGCTCTTCAGAGCCGGCACCGAGACCGATCAGCACGTCGAGCGGCAGGCGGCCATTGCTGGCTTCGACGATTTTTACCGCTGGCGGCAGCTCTTCGGCGACTTCAGCGCGTACGCGAGCCAGATCTTCCGGGCTGGTCTGGTCGGCTTTGTTGAGGATGACCAGGTCAGCGCTGGCCAGTTGATCGGCGAACAGTTCATGCAGTGGCGATTCGTGATCAAGGTTCGGATCGAGTTTGCGCTGGGCATCGACCTGATCCGGGAACGCAGCGAATGTGCCTGCGGCGACCGCCGGGCTATCGACCACGGTGATGACTGCATCGACGGTGCAGGCACTGCGAATTTCCGGCCACTGGAAGGCTTGCACCAACGGCTTGGGCAGGGCCAGGCCCGAGGTTTCAATAAGAATGTGGTCGAGATCGCCGCGACGGGCGACCAGTTCGCGCATCACCGGGAAGAATTCTTCCTGCACCGTGCAGCACAGGCAGCCGTTGGTCAGCTCATAAACGCGGCCGCTGGCCTCTTCTTCGGTGCAGCCGATGGTGCATTGCTTGAGGATTTCACCGTCGATGCCCAGCTCGCCAAACTCGTTGACGATCACCGCGATGCGCCGGCCCTGAGCGTTGTCGAGCATGTGCCGCAGCAGCGTGGTTTTGCCCGAACCGAGGAAACCGGTGACGATGGTGACGGGGAGTTTGGCCAGTGTTTTCATCGGTATGCCCTTTGGCAAGCGGCGGGCATACGGGACGAGAACCGGCAGCGCGCGTGCACGCCGGAAGCATTCGCCACCGGATCACCCCGCCCGGTTGTAGTGAGAATCTGTGACGAGGCAGGTCTCCTGGCTGACGGCGTTCAGGCGTTGGGCCTGGCGTCCATTGCGCCTTCCCGCTGGCTCATCGGTTGAGCTGGCAGTGGCGTGGCAACGAACATCACCGTTCACAGTTGCGGGGGCAGCCGCGGCTTTGACCGCGTTCCCTTCTTAGCTTCGGCGAGTGCCGAAGAACCTCGAAAGCGCAAGGCTACGCATGGGTCCGTCGTGGGTCAATGGTCGGTGAGTCTGAAACTGGGGGTATATCCGTTGCTGCGGTAACGGCTTCTTATGGTTTCGCTCTTACAGCGAGTCCCTTTTTCAAACGCCAAAAAGGAACCAAAAGGCTTTGCCCCGGCGTACGGCCCGCTCGCTGGGGCTCGGGGTACCTTCGTTACGGGACCGATCCGGGCGCAGCGGCTACGGTTTGCTTCGCTGCACCTCCTTCCGCTGTGTACGACTGCGTCGTACGGTCGCTGCGCTCCCACCCCCGGATCGATCCCGTAACGAAGCCTGCCGAAGGGGCAAAAGATCAAGAGCCGAAGCAAAAGCAGAAGCCAGATCAAAAGATCGCAGCCTTCGGCAGCTCCTACAGTTGGATCGCGCACCAGCTCAAGAACAGGTGGCTGTCAGGCCGCCTTCGCGAGCAGGCTCGCCTACAAAGCAAACGCAAAGCAGCGCAGCTGCCCGCGGCGAAGCCGCCCCACTCAACAATGAGCGTTAGCTCGAGTGCTCTTGATCTTGATCCACCGGCGACGTCGGAAGGCTGAGTGGAGGGATTGATCCGGGCGTGGGAGCGCAGCGACCGTACGACGCAGTCGTACACAGCGAGTGTAGGTGCAGCGAAGCAAACCGGAGCCGCTGCGCCCGGATCAGTCCCGGAGCGAAGGAACCCGAGCCTGCGAGGGCCGAACGTAGGAGCAAGCCTTTTTGGGTACTTTTTCGGCGTTTGGAAAAAGTGCCTCGCCGTAAGGGCGAAACCGTAATCAGCAACACCCGCAGCAACGGATATACACACAAAAACATCAGAAAAATACCCCCACTGCAGCACCGAAAACTCCCGGAAATTGACTAAAAACCCAAACCCATGTTCTCCTGCACACCTTGTTACGGGTGCCCTTCACAGGGTGAAACGGGAAACCGGTGAATCATGTGCTTTACTCAAAGCCATGTCAGTCCGGTGCTGCCCCCGCAACGGTAAGCGAGCGAAGCGTCAGATCCACTGTGCCCCGGCATGGGAAGGTGATGCTTGCAGGTCGGCGACCAGCCAACCCCTCGCGAGCCCGGAGACCGGCCCGCAACACCCAGCACGCGCAAGCGCCGCTGAACACAAACAAACCCGCGGTGGGCGGGCGCTGTTCGAAATCCCTGCGTGCCCGGCCCGCAGGGATTTTCATGCGCTCTGTTTACCCGCTGACATTTCAGAGGGAAGCGCTATGTCGATCATCAGTAACACTGTCAGCCACACTGACCCCATTTCCAGCAGCACCACACTCGGCCAACGCGTCGCCGCCGCCCTCTTTGCCTCGATCCTCGGCGCCAGCCTGGTCTGGTTCGCCGGTTTCTCGCACATCGAAGCGGTGCACAACGCCGCCCACGATACCCGCCACAGCGCCGCGTTCCCGTGCCACTGAGGCCTGCCGAAATGATCAAGCGTATCGCGCAAACCGCAGGCTTCACCGGCTTGCTGGCCGCCCTGCTGCTGACCTTGCTACAGAGTTTCTGGGTATCACCGTTGATTCTGCAGGCCGAAACCTTCGAGAAATCCGAACCGGTCGCGCAAGTCCACGAACACGCCGCCGGCACCGCCGCCCACAGCCATGATGGCGAAGCCTGGGAGCCGGAAGACGGCTGGCAGCGTGTGGTCTCGACCACTGGCGGTAATCTGGTGGTGGCAGTGGGTTTCGCCTTGATGCTCGCCGGCCTGTACACCTTGCGCGCGCCGACCAAGACCTCGCAAGGGCTGCTCTGGGGTCTGGCCGGTTACGCCACGTTCGTTCTCGCGCCGACCTTGGGCCTGCCACCTGAGTTGCCGGGCACAGCCGCCGCCGATCTGGCTTCGCGGCAGATCTGGTGGATCGGCACTGCCGCTTCGACCGCTGTCGGCCTGGCACTGATCGCTTTCAGCCGTCACTGGCTGATGAAGCTTCTTGGTGTAGCGATTCTCGCCGTGCCGCATGTGATCGGCGCGCCGCAACCGCAGGTGCATTCGATGCTCGCTCCAGAGGCACTGGAAACCCAGTTCAAAATCGCTTCGCAGCTGACCAACGTCGCGTTCTGGCTGGCCTTGGGCCTGATCAGTGCATGGTTGTTCCGCCGCAAAAGCGCAGGCCCATATCAGGCATGACCGATGACCGCGCAGCGCCGACCCTCGTGGTCGGCCTCGGCTGCCAGCGGGGCTGCCCGGCCAGTACGTTGCGTGCGTTACTCGATCAAGCGTTGCAGGCGCACCGCATCGAGCTGCGAGCGGTCAAGGCTTTGGCGAGTATCGACCTCAAGCGCGACGAACCGGGGTTGCTGGAACTGGCCACACAATTGAACCTGCCGCTGCAGTATTTCAACAGTGCCGAACTGGCGCCCTATCAGCAGCGCCTCAGCCATCAATCGCAGATCGCCTTTGAGCGCACCGGCTGCTACGGCGTGGCGGAAAGCGCCGCGCTGGCGCTCGCCGAGCAACTGATTCAGGCGCCGGCGAAACTGCTGATCCACCGGCAGAAATATGCGCAGGCCACGCTGGCATTGGCCGGCGCTGCATAAAATCCCGATAATCCCCGCCATCGATCATGAGCACGCTTCATCTGCAGTGTGCCTGCGCCTCTTCACAAGGATTCAACGATGACCGTCTACTTCATCGGCGCCGGCCCCGGCGACCCGGAACTCATCACCGTCAAAGGCCAACGGCTGATTCGCAGCTGCCCGGTGATCATTTATGCCGGCTCGCTGGTACCCGCAGCGGTGCTGGAAGGTCATCAGGCCGAAATCGTGGCCAACAGCGCCGAACTGCATCTGGAACAAATCATCGATTTGATCAGGAGCGCCCATGCCAAAGGCCAGGATGTGGCCCGTGTGCATTCGGGGGATCCAGGTCTGTACGGCGCGATTGGTGAGCAGATCCGCCACTTGCGTGAGCTGAGCATTCCTTTCGAGATCATCCCTGGCGTGACCGCCACAGCGGCATGCGCAGCACTGCTGGGCGCAGAGCTCACTCTGCCGGACATTTCGCAAAGCGTGATCCTGACCCGTTACGCCGACAAGACCGCGATGCCCGCCGGCGAAGAACTGGCGAGCCTGGCGCAGCACGGCGCGACCATGGCCATTCATCTGGGGGTCAATCATCTGGAAAAGATACTGGTTGAACTGCTGCCGCATTACGGCGCGGACTGCCCGATTGCCGTTATTCACCGCGCGACATGGCCGGATCAGGACTGGGTGGTAGGTACATTGGCGGACATTGCCGCAAAGGTCGAGGCCAAAGGCTTTCGGCGTACGGCGCTGATCTTGGTTGGCAGGGTGCTGGGCAGCGAGGTGTTCAGCGAGTCTTCGTTGTATCGGGCCGGGCATGCGCATCTTTATCGCCCTTGAAGACGCTTTCGCGAGCAGGCTCGCTCCCACAGGTGATTGCATTTCAATGTGGGAGCGAGCCTGCTCGCGAATGGGGGCGGCAAAAGTTACCCATAAAAAAACGGCGCTCACGGGGCGCCGTTTTTCATGTTCGCAGCGAACACCTTAGTAGTAGGCGTTTTCTTTCTGCGTGTGGTCGGTCACGTCGCGAACGCCCTTGAGCTCCGGAATGCGCTCGAGCAGGGTGCGCTCGATGCCTTCCTTCAAGGTTACGTCAGCCTGGCCGCAGCCCTGGCAACCGCCACCGAACTGCAACACGGCGATGCCGTCCTCGACCACATCGATCAGGCTGACCTGACCGCCGTGGCTGGCCAGCCCCGGGTTGATCTCGGTTTGCAGGTAGTAGTTGATGCGCTCGTTGACCGGGCTGTCGGCGTTGACCATCGGCACCTTGGCGTTTGGCGCCTTGATGGTCAACTGGCCGCCCATGCGGTCGGTGGCGTAATCAACGACCGCGTCATCGAGAAACGCTTCGCTGAAGGAATCGATGTAGGCGGTAAAGCTTTTCAGCCCCAGCGCAGTATCTTCGGGTTTCTCTTCGCCTGGCTTGCAGTAGGCAATGCAGGTTTCAGCGTACTGGGTACCAGGCTGGGTGATGAAAACGCGGATGCCGATGCCCGGGGTGTTCTGCTTGGAGAGCAGATCAGCCAGGTAATCATGGGCGGCGTCGGTAATGGTAATAGCGGTCATAAAAACTCCTCGCAGGCGTGGGCGCAGTTTACGCCAATCGGCGCGGCTGACAAAGTCCTAGTATTTTTGTCGGGAAAGAATCCCGGGCACACGCCTGCGAATACTCAAAGATTCTCGTACCGGTTCATATCCAGCACGCCCTCTTCCACCGGGTCGGTTTCATGGATGTACTGGCTCAGATCGTGGAAATACAGCCAGAACTGCGGATGACTGCGCCGAATGCCCCAGCGCTCGACGATCTTTTCGAACCGATTGACATCCCTGGCGTTTTCCATGGCATCGACAAACGCCGGCACCTGCTCGGCCGGGACGTTGAACATGAAATTCGGGTAACTGCTGAGCACACCCGGATAGATCGTCAGGGTGTCGAGCCCTGGCTGATAGCGCCGCGACTCACCGAGCAAAAACGCCACGTTGCTGTGGGCGCGGTTGCGCAGCAGGCTGTAGACCTCGCGCTTGCCGCTGGCGGTTTCAACGCGCAGCAAGGTCGCTTCGGGCAACTGGTCAATGACTTTCAGCCCTGCGGCCGGGCGCGACGCCAGACGGCTCAGGGCCTGCTCGGCATTCTGCAACGCCGGATCGATATTCGGTCGCGAGCAATAAGCGTCGTCGCAGCGATTGATCGGGTCTGGCCGCGCGTTCAGATCACCGTAGCGCGCCAGCAACTGCATGGCGAAATCGTGTTTCGGGTCTTCTTCGTCGAGTTTCAGCGCGGTCGGTTTGTCGTCATCGATGGCCTCGTAATCGAGCCACATCTTGAATTGACCGCCATCCTGGTACCAATCGTTGAGGTAGTCCTCGCGCGAGTCGGCGGGCATCAGGCGCAGGAAGTTCTGCTCCGCGCCGTTACGGATCAGGTCGAAATACAGACGGGTCTGCGCCTGATGGGAGACGTTGCCGAACACGTCGAAATTGACCGCGAGCTGGTAATAGGTGCGTTCCAGCAGCGGATAGTCGAACAGCCACATGGTTTGCGGCACCTCACCGATAAGCCCCTTGGTCACCGAAGCACTGTCGAAGTGGCGGAAAATGCTCAGCAAGGCGTTGTCGTTGCCGGCCCACAGCGTCGACCAGCTCGGCGCCGGCAGATCGGCGTAGCTGTCACGGCGCAGTGCCTCGTATTCGTTGCGCTTGTCGCGATAGTTGCGCCACAGACTCAGCACGCTGCCGACATCGTCGTTCTGCCCCGGCATCGCCAGCAGCGGCGTGGCCTGGCCGCGGTAGTTCGGGTCGGTGATATAGAGATCATGTTCCGGCGCCTGGAACAGCGCCCAGAAGTTGTCGCGGATCACGTCGGTCGCGATCTGCCCACGGCACACCGGGCCGCGAATGAAGGTGCGGACGAAGTATTCAGCGTTATCGAGCATGAATTGATAGCGCGCCTGCGCCGGAATCGCCTCGAAGGTGGCAAACGGATTGGCGCGGCTTTGCGGCCCGTAACCCGGTAACGCGTTGACCTGCCAGTTGCCGCTGTAGAACAGGCTCTTGATCCGGGCCATTTTCGCCGCGCTCAGCGGATAAGTGATGTGCGTCTTGTGCACGATCACCCCTTGCACCGGCCACAAGCGGTAATACACCTGCGTGCCCGGGTCGTCGTTGGGGCGGCGAGTGGCGATCAGATCAATCGGCTGGCCGCTCGGCGTGCGCGAACGCACCCACTGGAAATAATGCCCCGGCTCACCGTCCTTGAAATAGATGTGCGCCAGATACCAGTGCTCGAACAGCCAGCGCCCGACCAGGCTTTGCCGAGCACCGGGAGCATTGAGCAGGTTCTCCCACTGCAGGATCTGCATGGCCTCTTTGGCAGTCGGCGCCAGGCTCTGCTCATCAATCGGCGCGCCAGACGCCAGCCAGCGCTGCAAGGTCTGGTATTGCTGGTCGGTCAGACCGGTGACGGCCAGCGGCATACCCTCTTTCGGGTGCGCGCCGGCATATCCGTCGAACTCCGCAGGCATTGCGCATAGATTGTTGCGATTGAGCCCAAGAACAATCTCTTCTGGCAGCTTGGCGTTCGGCGTCAGCGGCGTCTTGTGGCCGAGTTCAAGCATCCGCGCCATCAGCGCGGCCTGACTGCCCTGGGCGTCGAGTACCGAATAGAAGTCTTTCTGCTGCCAGGCGCGCTTGCCGAAGGCGTCGTAAAACAATCGCGTGGTCGGTGCCGCCTGGGTACGTTCGCCGTCATATACCGGCATCTTGCTCGCGCCACGGGCGGCGCCTTCGCCACTGCCGAGATTGAGCTGACAGGCCGAGTCATAGCACGCATGGCAGGCTACGCACTTCTCGGTGAAGATCGGTTGGATGTCTCGGCTGTAGGAGATGGAAGAAGAAATGGCGGGATCTTGCGCCGCAACGCTCCCGCTCAGGACCAGCAACCATAAACTGATGAAGCGGTGCGGCATGCTGCTGATCTCGATGATAAAAAAAGGCTGCGATTCTACCGTTATGACGCTCGTACCAACATGAGCGATATTCATGCAAAAGCTGCACATGCTCCAAAAGCGCACAGGTTTGCTATGATCGCGCTCCTTCGTAATGGTCTTTCCGAGTAGTCCACATGTCCGATCGCAGCGTCCGCCTTCAAGCTCTCAAGCAAGCCCTCAAAGAGCGCATCCTGATTCTCGACGGCGGGATGGGCACGATGATCCAGAGCTACAAGCTCGAAGAACAGGATTATCGCGGCAAGCGCTTCGCGGACTGGCCGAGTGACGTCAAGGGCAACAACGACCTGCTGGTGATCACCCGTCCGGACGTGATCGGCGGTATCGAAAAAGCCTATCTGGACGCCGGCGCCGACATTCTCGAAACCAACACCTTCAACGCCACGCGCATTTCCATGGCCGATTACGGTATGGAAGAGCTGGCGTACGAGTTAAACGTAGAAGGCGCACGTCTGGCGCGCAAGATTGCCGACGCCAAGACCGCCGAAAACCCGGCCAAGCCGCGCTTCGTGGCCGGCGTGCTCGGCCCGACCAGCCGCACCTGCTCACTGTCGCCCGACGTCAACAACCCCGGCTACCGCAACGTCACCTTCGATGAGCTGGTGGAAAACTACACCGAAGCCACCAAAGGCCTGATCGAGGGCGGCGCCGATCTGATCCTGATCGAAACCATTTTCGACACCCTCAACGCCAAAGCGGCGATCTTCGCCGTTCAAGGTGTGTTCGAAGAGCTGCACCTCGAATTGCCGATCATGATTTCCGGGACCATCACCGACGCCTCCGGCCGAACCCTGTCGGGGCAGACTACCGAAGCGTTCTGGAACTCGGTAGCGCACGCCAAGCCGATTTCCGTAGGCCTGAACTGTGCCCTCGGCGCCAGCGAACTGCGCCCGTACCTGGAAGAGCTGTCGAACAAGGCCAGCACCCACGTTTCGGCGCACCCGAACGCCGGCCTGCCCAATGAATTCGGCGAGTACGATGAACTGCCCTCGCAAACCGCGAAAGTCATCGAAGAGTTCGCCCAGAGCGGTTTCCTCAACATCGTCGGCGGTTGCTGCGGCACCACGCCGGGGCACATCGAAGCGATTGCCAAAGCTGTGGCCGGTTATGCGCCGCGGCAGATTCCGGACATCCCCAAGGCCTGCCGCCTTTCGGGTCTGGAGCCGTTCACCATTGATCGCAGCTCGCTGTTCGTCAACGTCGGCGAGCGCACCAACATCACCGGCTCGGCAAAATTCGCCCGCCTGATCCGTGAAGACAACTACACCGAAGCCCTCGAAGTCGCGCTGCAGCAGGTCGAGGCCGGCGCGCAGATCATCGACATCAACATGGACGAGGGCATGCTCGATTCGAAGAAGGCCATGGTGACCTTCCTCAATCTGATCGCCGGCGAACCGGATATCTCGCGCGTGCCGATCATGATCGACTCGTCGAAATGGGAAGTCATCGAAGCCGGCCTCAAGTGCATCCAGGGCAAGGGCATCGTCAACTCGATCAGCATGAAAGAAGGCGTCGAGCAGTTCATCCACCACGCCAAGCTGTGCAAGCGCTACGGCGCTGCGGTGGTGGTGATGGCCTTCGACGAAGCCGGCCAGGCCGACACCGAAGCGCGCAAGAAAGAGATCTGCAAACGCTCCTACGACATTCTGGTCAACGAAGTCGGCTTCCCGCCGGAAGACATCATCTTCGACCCGAACATCTTCGCCGTCGCTACAGGCATCGAAGAGCACAACAACTACGCCGTCGACTTCATCAATGCCTGCGCCTACATCCGCGACGAGCTGCCGTATGCGTTGAGCTCCGGCGGCGTGTCCAACGTGTCGTTCTCGTTCCGTGGCAACAACCCGGTGCGTGAGGCGATTCACTCGGTGTTCCTGCTCTACGCGATCCGCGCCGGGCTGACCATGGGCATCGTCAACGCCGGTCAACTGGAGATCTACGATCAGATCCCGGTGGAGCTGCGCGACGCGGTCGAAGACGTGATCCTCAATCGCACCCCGGACGGCACCGACGCCCTCCTCGCCATCGCTGACAAGTACAAGGGCGACGGCAGCGTCAAGGAAGCCGAGACCGAAGAATGGCGCAACTGGGACGTCAACAAACGTCTGGAGCACGCGCTGGTCAAGGGCATCACCACGCACATCGTTGAAGACACCGAAGAATCCCGCCAGTCGTTTGCGCGGCCGATCGAAGTGATCGAAGGCCCGCTGATGTCCGGCATGAACATCGTCGGCGACCTGTTCGGCGCCGGCAAAATGTTCCTCCCGCAAGTGGTGAAATCCGCCCGCGTGATGAAGCAGGCCGTGGCGCACTTGATCCCGTTCATCGAACTGGAGAAAGGCGACAAGCCGGAAGCCAAGGGCAAGATCCTCATGGCCACGGTCAAGGGCGACGTGCACGACATCGGCAAGAACATCGTTGGCGTGGTGCTTGGTTGCAACGGCTATGACATCGTCGACCTCGGCGTGATGGTCCCGGCCGAGAAGATCCTGCAGGTCGCCAAAGAAGAAAAGTGCGACATCATCGGCCTTTCCGGCCTGATCACCCCGTCGCTGGACGAGATGGTTCACGTTGCCCGCGAAATGCAGCGTCAGGATTTCCATCTGCCGCTGATGATCGGTGGCGCGACCACCTCCAAGGCGCACACTGCGGTGAAGATCGAGCCGAAGTACAGCAACGATGCCGTGGTCTACGTGACCGACGCCTCGCGCGCCGTCGGCGTGGCGACACAGTTGTTGTCCAAGGAGCTCAAGGCCGGTTTCGTCGAGAAGACCCGCCTGGAATACATCGACGTGCGCGAGCGCACTTCCAATCGCAGCGCCCGCACCGAACGCCTGAGCTATGCCGCCGCCATCGCCAAGAAGCCGCAATTCGACTGGGCCAATTATCAGCCAGTGGTACCGACCTTCACCGGCAGCAAGGTGCTCGACAATATCGATTTGAACGTGCTGGCCGAGTACATCGACTGGACGCCTTTCTTCATTTCCTGGGACCTGGCCGGCAAGTTCCCGCGCATCCTTGAAGATGAAGTGGTCGGTGAGGCCGCCACTGCGCTGTACAAGGACGCCCGGGAAATGCTCGCCAAGCTGATCGACGAAAAGCTGATCAGCGCCCGTGCGGTGTTCGGTTTCTGGCCGGCCAATCAGGTCAACGAAGACGACATCGAGCTGTACGACGATAACGGCAAGCCATTGGCCAAGCTGCATCACTTGCGCCAGCAGATCATCAAGACCGACGGCAAACCGAACTTCTGCCTCGCCGACTTCGTTGCGCCCAAAGACAGCGAAGTCACCGACTACGTCGGCGGTTTCATTACCACCGCCGGCATCGGCGCCGAAGAAGTGGCCAAGGCTTATCAGGACGCTGGCGACGACTACAACTCGATCATGGTCAAGGCCCTCGCCGACCGCTTGGCCGAGGCCTGCGCCGAATGGCTGCACCAGCAAGTGCGTAAAGAACATTGGGGTTACGCCAAGGATGAAACCCTCGACAACGATGCACTGATCAAAGAGCAATACCGTGGCATCCGCCCCGCTCCGGGCTACCCGGCCTGCCCGGATCACACCGAGAAAGCGGCGCTGTTCACCCTGCTCGATCCAGAGGCTGCGGAAATGCGCGCCGGGCGCAGTGGCGTGTTCCTCACCGAACACTACGCAATGTTCCCCGCCGCAGCGGTCAGCGGCTGGTACTTCGCCCATCCGCAAGCGCAATACTTTGCGGTGGGCAAGATCGACAAGGATCAGGTGCAAAGCTACACCGCACGCAAGGGACAGGATCTGAGCGTGACCGAGCGTTGGCTGGCGCCGAATCTGGGTTACGACAGCTGAGGCTTGTTGCAAGCCCGATCCGGTAGTTTGCGACTCCCGGATCGGGTCAGCTCCTCAGTCCCGACGCGATGACGGCCCCGGTTGCGGTGACGCCGGGCGTGTCTGCGAATCCCCTGCAGCGACCCGCGCAAGGTTTACCAGTTCCTGGCGAGACAGCTCCTTGAGTTTGTCGGTGCGTGCCTGCGCCAGCTCGATTTCCAACTGGCTCATCGCTTCCACGTACAGTCTTCGCGAGTCCTCGTCGTTCCACTTGTCTGGATGCGCATCCTCGACTTCTTCCTGACGATGTGTGGCGCTGCGTTCAAGCTCATCGAAGATGGCGGCGTGTCGGTCGCGCATGTAGCGAATCCAGTAATCGCGGGCAATCAGGTCCTCGAGGAACAGGTCTGACGCTTCGTCGGCCAGCACAGAAGCGCGTGCCTCGCTCAGCAGTTGTCCCTCGATCGGTGTCCTGTACAACATGTGATCCGGTTGCGCAGGCAGCTCTAACCCGTCGGGCCAGCCGCGCGTCATGCCGATTCGGTACTGCAGACGGATTTCGGCCCGGTCCTGGAACCTGCCAGCTGCTTCCGCCAGCCTGTCGACCCTTTCCAGTCGGAACAGGCGCCGCGTCAGCTCGACCAACGCTATGCCGCGCTGATCAGGCAGATGGCGTGGGATGTCGCGCAATGCGGTGTATTCATAGACCCGTGTTTCCAGCTCACTGAACGACAGTATTCGGCCATCGGGGCAGGTGCCGTGAGTCGCGGAGTTGAAGAAGAGCAACTCGCGCAACTCCGTGTTTTCGCTTGCCGCTTCTATCACCCGCCATACCCGTTGCGTCAGATCAGCGCCCGACACGCTGAAATCGGCAGTGTCGTGCAACATCGACAGCAGGTGAAAGAACGCCTCATGGTTGGGTTCGCGCGCCAATTGCAGCCATAGCGCTTGCCGCGTTTCGCGCGTCTGGGTCCGGGTGTAATTGAGCCAGGTGTTCATTGCCTGCTCATCTACGTCTTGCTGCGGATTGGCGATGATTTCGTCTGCTTCTACGGCTTCATGCCTGTCCACGCGTCCGGCACCGCCGGCATTACTGTCATCGCTATCGCTACTGTCGGAATCAAAAGGCGTATCGGGCTCGCTTTCGGACGTCGCTTCATACTCGGTAATTGCGCGCTCGAGAGATGCAAACGAATACCCCATGACGCCACGGTTCGCGTTAGCCGCACTGTAGTCCCTGAGCTGTTCCAGACTGTCGAGAGGCAGTCGGTTTCCGCGCAGGTCGGTGCCTGCCACCAGTCGCTCATGGTTGCCATCCAGCAGCGTGTCGGGAAATAGGGAAATACGGTTGCCAAGAAGATTGAGAGTTTGCAAATGCTCCAGTGCCTGTACCCCATCAGGCCAGTGGCTTATCGAATTGAGAGACAGATTCAGGCGCTCGATCCGGGTGAGTGCGCTGGCGTTGAATTGGCTCAGTTGGTTATGACTCAGATCCAGCGAACGCAGGCGATTGGCCATTTGCTGCAAAACGCCAGGCGCTTCAGCAAAATGGTTAATGCGTAGCTCCAGATGCTCCAGCCTGTGCAATGTACCGACAGCCTCCGGTAGCCCCTCCAGATTGTTGGAGTTAAGCACCAGCGTGGTCAGTTCAGGGAAAGCGCTGCAAAAATCATTCAGGCTCTGCAAGGAAAACCCTACCGAAGTCAGGTCGAGCGTTCGTACTTGCGTAAACGCGTTCGACAGAGGCGGCAACTCAACAATGTGCAAGCCGCTGAGGTCGAGCTTGCGACCCGCTTCTTCGGTATGACGGGTCAGTCCATCGACCCAGCAATCACGGATTCTCATCGCCGTGAAGACTCTGTCTTGCGTCGAAACCCTCGCGGCCGCCGGCTTGAAGATCCAACCGTTCAACTGACGCGTCAGCGCCTCGTCACTCTCTCGCCAGTCCTTGATCCGGGCATCAATCTGCGCTTCATCCAACCCTGCGCCGCCCAACCGCGCAATACAGTGCTGGGCCTGTTCCTGGGAAAGGTCCGGATTCAATTCCCGCAACCGCCTGACCAGACCTGCGCTACCTTCAGCCGCAGATGACGCAGTACGCAGTGGTAACAGAAACTCGTGAATCCGGGAAAACGCGGTGCCTGGCACCGAGGTGTTCGCAGCGACCAGGTAGCCGGCCGGCTGACTTTCATAGCTTTTCAATGCACCTCGAGGCAAACCGTTGCTCGCCTCGATACGCCCGCGCGCCGTTGTCAGAGCTGCCTCTGCCTCAGCGCTGAACGGGTTCCCGGTCAGATGGCTCTTGAGCAATACGCTGTCTATGGCCAGAACGCGCTCGGGCAGCGAATCGAGGCTGTTGTCTCGCAGATCCAGCCACTTCAACCCGGACAGATTTTCCGCCCCCGCTGGCCACGTTTGAAGGCTATTGCCACTCAAATCCAGCACTTCGAGCTTCGGCATGGCCGTCACGTCCAGCGCCGTCAAACGGTTGCGCCGCAAGTTCAGAAACTCAAGCGCCTTGAGCTCGGCGAACTGGCTTTGAATTTCCCCCGTAGAGGTGATCTGGTTGCTGGACAGGTCCAGCCGCGTCAGCTGCGCAAAATCCGCCGGTTTCACCGGCAACTCGGTCAATCCGCAGCCAGTGATTTGCAGTGTCCGCACGCCGCTGAACGCTTGCAGAAAAGCCTGAATCTGTCCAGCCGGCACGTTCAACCGATCCAGACGTAAGGTCTGCACATGGGAAAATGTACCGGCCGGCAATGGCACAAGCTCGCTGATGGCCGCGCCATGGTTCAAACCGTCTGTGTCAGACAGCTCGAATACCAGAGAATCGTCCCCCAGGTCGAGCAGGCGATAGCGTTTGCGTACGCTCGCGCGCCAGTTTTCCTCAAGCTCACGCACCACCGCGCTGTTCGGCGGCGACTGCCAGCGCGGCTCGCGTGCAGCGCCACGCAGGCCATCGGACGTCGTCGGTTGATAAAACCGACGGAAGATCCCGGCGTGTTCCAGGCGCAGCAGTTCGATCGCTTTCAACCGGGTTTCCGGGGTATTCCAGACAGTCATGATGTGCTCAGGCAACGGATCGAGAAAGCGGCCTTCACCCGTCAGGAATTTCAGTTCACCGAGGCAGTACTGGCGGACCATCAAGTTCAGGTCCATCAGATGCCCCATGGACCCCGAATAATTTTTGACGTACTCGAATGCAGGTTTGAATGCCTCATGGGAGAAGTTCGACCAATTCAGTGACAGGCCCGCCCACAGTTTTTCATGGCCGGTATAGAGCGCTGGAGGAATGGAAGCGATTGACGTCCGAAACAGATCCAGCCTCTGCAGCTCGGGAAGCGCTTGTACGAATGCTGGCCATTGCGTCATGCCGGGTGCTTCGATCTTGAGTCGTTTCAGGTGTTTGAGCGCGGCCAGTTCCAGTGCCGGCGGGTTCTCGTCAATGAATCCTTGAAAATCGAGTTCAAGGGCTTCGAGCGAGGTCAACATTTTCACCCGCTGAGGGAAATCTGTGGCCATTGCCGGGGCCGAGGTCCTCAGCTTGAGCGTTTTCAATGCAGGCATCCTGGCTAAGCTTGCGGGCAGAGAGGACAGCGACTGCTGGTGCATACCCAAATCAAAATAACTCTCGCGCTCACCCAGCGAGAGTTTTTCCAGGCCGGGAAACAGGGCAAGAAAAGCGTCGGCATTGCCATCAGTAATGCCATCTCCGCGAAGGGATAATTTACGCACGTGGGAAAAGTCTGCTGTCAGCGCGGGCAAAGCATCGTAAGTCACCAGGCGCAGTTGATCCGCATTGGGCACTTCATCGACCAAAAGGGCATTGCGCCAACTGGTTTTAAGCGCTTGCGCGACCAGCAGATTCTGAACAGTACCGGAAGGTTCCCAGGGAGCCATCGCGTTGGTCCCCGCCCACTCGTCCAGTGTTGCCTCAAGTTGTTGCCACTCTTCGCGTCGCGACTGCAACCACCGAAAAATCTCCCGGTTGTTTCTGCCCGCACGCACCTGCTCAAGGATCAATCCACTGGCCTGCTGATCGGTGAGGCCCGGGTAGAGGTCGCGCAGGTCGGCAACCAGATTGCGCTCCAGCCAACCCGCTCTTCCGCTGGCGGGATAGCCGATCAGCGCTTCGTTTACCCGTACAGGCGGTCTCATCCACTGCGCTGGCTGTTCCAGCAATGCGGCCGCCATGCCGTGGTGCTGGTCAGCGTGGGCGATGATTTTCTTTTGCAGTTCGGCCGACTGACTGACCTCGGGCACCCCCAGGGCGCGCCGCGCGTGATCCGGCAGAGCGTGCATGAGAGAGGCATAAAAGTTGTCGCCGTGGCGTGGCAGGCTGTTGAGCGTTTCGCCTCGGTCGTTGAATGCCTGAAATTGCTGGCCGCTTTTGATCAGGTACTTTCTCTCGAAGGCCGTCTGGCTGCCAATGCTCTCAAGCAACGGACCGCTGTCGCTGCCCTCGCGTATTTCAAGGCGCAAGTTGTCCGGCCAGCCGGGCAACCGTTCAAGCGTGTGCAACGCCAGGCGTCGACTGTCCGCCGAGGCAATATTCTCGCTGCGCAGCCCCGCATATGCCCGCACCTGCCGGCTGCGGCGCGCATACCAGCGAGCTTCCTCCAGCATGCGCAGCGGTATGGGACGAGTTGAGCCGAGCCGTTGCAGTTCATCCGGCCGCGCCTGCGCCAGCACTTGCTGTGCAGCTGACTCACTGAGTCCCGGACAGGCGTTCTGCAATTGCCTGACCTGATCGGCGACAGGCTCGGTGCCCTGATAAATACTGTCGTAAATGGCCGATTGGCGGGTTTGGGCATAGGCCGCAATTTGCTTGGCGAGTTCTGCAGGTCTCGCTTCTCGAACCCGCGCACCTTCACCTCCGAGCAGGTGGACGATTTCCGATTCATCCAGTCCGCCCAGAACAAGCTGCGGCAGGTCGCCGCTGAGGACGTCCGCCCGGGAAATCCGGATCGGTGCCTTGCCCCCGACACCCCGCACCCGATATCCGCCGCCATACTTGACGGATCTGCCGGTCAGTTGCGTCCCCTCAAAGACTTCCAGTACGCGATTGGCCGGCCAGCGCGGCATGTCAGTGACCAGTGGCAGGGCATACAGATACTTGTCATCGACCGGCGCCCCACCCTCCAGTTGCTCAATGACTTGCGCGGCTTGTGCATCGGTTTTCAACAAGCGCATGGCCTGAATCAGCTCCGGTGGCGGTACCCCATGGTCGAGGTGCATCTTGCGCAACATATCGTCGCTGACGCCGCTGATATCCATCGCTTTGAGCAGCTCCGTATCGGATAGCGGCTCGCAGATGTGGCCCATGCGCCGCAACAGCGTCAGACGATCCCATTCCAGAGGACGTTCCAGGGTATGGCGCCACGCTCCATGGCCATTACTTTGCAGAACAGGTTGATAGGCTGCAGGATCGGTCGGGTGCTTGATGCGCCACTGGTTGATCGAGTCGTCGAAGACCTGCTCATACACCTTGTTGTCCTGACGGATCCAGGTTTTGCCATCCACCGCATACTGCCCGGAAGGATTCGGGGTCAGGTGTGCTTCAAGGACAACAGCGGCCTCGTAGCCGCTGAGATCAGGTTTCCACAGGCGGGTTTCGCCATTGGGTAACGTGACCGGACTCAACTGTTCGATGACCGGTACAGCCCTGGCGGCCGAGAACTTCCTTACACCTGCTCCAACACCCGCCATCACGGCAACCTGAGCGAGATTCTCGGCCACGTCGACCAGGTGATCCCTGGCGGCCCTGCGATCACCTTCACTCCACTCGATAGCGCCTTCAAGGGTTTCATACAGCAGTTGTCCCGCCATCACGACCATCATTGTTTCGCCCAGCACAGGCACGAACATAGACACCAGATTCAAGCCCAGCATGCCGATCTGCATCAGATGGGCCAGTTTGGCATCTCGTGCGTTCGCATCGACATCGGCAGTGGGTACCGCGTGGCTTCGCGCGTCGGCCAACACCTTGGCGCGATTCTGCGCATAAAGGTATTGCCACAAGTCCTCGTTGGGCGCCCAAAGCCCCCTGCCCTTGCGTTCGACTGTCGAAGGCGCGATGTACGGATCAACCGCCGGCTCCCACTTGACCGTGCGCTCGGGCGGAACCTGTTCGATGGTGGTGAATGTAGAACCACTGGTAAAACCCTGTACGAAGGCCAGCCAAGGGGAACGCAGAACGTCCCAGGCATCGCCAGGTGAGTCGGCTGCCTTTTGCCTGAACTGGCTGAAATAATAGGGGCGCTGATCATAGGGCAGGAACTGACTGAAAAAACGCTGGTAGGCGGTGGGCTCTGCGCTGGTCTGTTGCGACGCATCACGTGCGGTGAGCAAGCGCTTGAGCTCTTCGCGCATTTGCTCGAACGTGTAGCGCTTGAGCGGATGTTCCGGGTCGTTGGGGATGTAAAGGATCAGTTCATCGGTGTAACGGTATTTTTCGCAGATGACGAAAGCCACGCACCCGGTCAGCCTTTTTTTCATCAGGCCGAGGTCCTGGAACCAGACTTGCTTGCGCCCCATCCACGGGTGCATTTCGCCGTCGATGACCGAGAGGATCATCGCGTGATCTGCCGCCTCGATGTCATTGCGCAATAGCGCCTGTTCGGCTGCGGCGCGCATCGCTGCCTTCTGGCTGGCGATGAAGCGTTCGCTGAGCACCGCCTCTGCCACCGCGTCCCCCGGATGAAAAAAACCCTGCAGGTAAGTCTGGTATTGCTGACCTATATCCAGATTGCGGCAAAGGTGCAAAAACTGGCTGACCGAGAGGCCTGTGTCGACGTGCTTGAATGTGTCCGCAGCAGGCGTCGCCACAACAAAACCGGAGCTCGAATGATAGGTCCCCTCGCATTCGTCAGCTTCGAAGTTGTGCAGCGAGGCTTCCAGCAGCGTGATCTTGAGAACCTCGAACGAGGCCAATACGGTTCTCTGAATACCCATTTCGACCGGGCGCCGCAGACATAACAGAGTTTTGTCTACATCGATTTCCAGCGCGTATTGGCCCTTCAAGGCTTTGATCAATAACGGCCTGGCGAATGTTTCGACATCCACGAATTTCGCCATGCTTTTGTCGAGACTGTTCTGGGCAATGACACTGGCCTTGAAAGTGTCATCGAGGGTTTTGCGCTGGGCCGGCGTCGCATTCTGATACCAGGCCGGTAACGCGGTCGGAACCGCCTTGAGCGCCTCGCGCCGATGCGGCAAAGCGTTGGTCAACCACTGCGGGATCGATGTCTCGAGAAACTCGCCGTGCAGGCTTTGCGTTGCAATGAGCTTTACTGACCGACCGGGGTCTGCCGGCTGAGCGGTCGACGCAGGCAGCGCCGACACTGGTTTGGGCGGGATAACGTTCATGGTCACTCCTTTTTGATGGAGCGGTCAGCAAACCATGTCGCGTTAGTGCTTCTGCGTTATCCGGGTATCGCTCAAACTTGTCCGGGCTGCTTCGATGGCATCCCGGACCCAGCGGATTGGCTATGCTTCAGGAGGATGACTTTTCGCAGAGGGATTTATGGACGATCCAATCGACAACAAACCGCCGAGTTTCTGGCAGATGCTGCACAGCGTCATGGCGGCGGCGTTCGGGGTGCAGAGCGGCAAGAACCGGGAAAGGGATTTTACCCACGGCAAACCCAGTCACTTTGTGATTCTGGGAGTTTTGTTCACGGCGGTGTTCGGCCTGACGCTGTTTGCCATCGTCAAGCTGGTGCTGTATCTGGCCGGGGTGTGATGGCACTGAACAGGCATCTGCCACAGGTTATCCGGGCCTTGGGAGAACGGCCCGGAAGCGCGGATGTTACTGGTGACTGACCCAGAAGACCGCTGTTCCTACTACGAGAATGATCAGAAACAAAATGGCCCACGCGTCGACACTGCTGTCGCTTTTTCTGGCTTTGGTCGGGTTGCTCATTGCATCGCCTCTTGTCGGTTTTATCGGTGATTGCACAAAGACTCGATCACATTTAAGACGATGATTGTCCGCACGACAAATGTGGATTAGATGACCGGCATTCGCGTTAGGCGATTTGGTTCTTTACATATACTCAAACATCACTTTTGCGCATAACTGCAAACGGGTATATTGCCCCGGCTCCGTGACGGAGTGCGCGGCCGTGCGCGCAGAATTGCAGAGGCAACATCGGACTCCAGCAAGCGAAAACGCAGCGTTTTCCGAGAAGCCCAAGCCTGAGAACAGGACTTATATGTACGTATACGACGAGTACGATCAGCGGATCATCGAGGACCGCGTCAAGCAGTTCCGTGATCAGACCCGACGCTATCTGGCAGGTGAGCTGAGCGAAGAAGAATTCCGCCCCCTGCGCCTGCAAAATGGCCTGTATATCCAGCGTTTCGCGCCGATGTTGCGCGTGGCCGTGCCTTACGGCCAGCTGACTTCGCGTCAGGTGCGCATGATGGCGAAGATCGCCCGCGACTACGACAAGGGCTATGCCCACATCAGTACGCGGCAGAACGTGCAGTTCAACTGGCCGGCGGTTGAAGACATCCCGGACATCCTCGCTGAACTCGCGACCGTGCAGATGCACGCCATTCAGACCAGCGGCAACTGCCTGCGCAACGTCACCACCGACCAGTTTGCCGGCGTCGCCGCCGATGAAGTGATCGACCCGCGTCCATGGTGCGAAATCGTCCGTCAGTGGACCACGTTCCACCCGGAATTCGCCTACCTGCCGCGCAAATTCAAAATCGCCGTCAACGGTTCGACCAGTGACCGCGCAGCCATTGAAGTCCACGATATCGGTCTGGAACCTGTCCATAACGCTGCTGGCGAGCTGGGCTTCCGCGTGCTGGTTGGCGGCGGCCTCGGTCGTACGCCGGTGGTTGGCGCATTCATCAATGAATTCCTGCCGTGGCAAGACCTGCTGAGCTATCTCGACGCCATCCTGCGGGTGTACAACCGCTACGGCCGTCGCGACAACAAATACAAGGCGCGGATCAAGATCCTCGTCAAGGCGCTCACCCCTGAGGTGTTCGCGCAGAAAGTCGACGCGGAAATGGAGCACCTGCGCGGTGGCCAGACCACGCTGACCGAGGCTGAACTGCATCGCGTCGCCAAGCACTTCGTCGATCCGGACTACAAGACCCTCGACAACCAGACCGCGCAACTGGCCGATCTGGACAAAGAGCATCCGGGTTTCGCCCGCTGGCGCAGCCGCAACACCCTGGCGCACAAAAAACCGGGCTATGTCGCTGTGACGCTGTCGTTGAAGCCGACCGGCGTTGCCCCGGGCGACATTACCGACAAGCAGCTCGACGCCGTCGCCGATCTGGCCGAGCGCTACAGCTTCGGTCAACTGCGCACCTCCCACGAGCAGAACATCATTCTCGCCGATGTCGAGCAGAGCCAGTTGTTCACCCTCTGGGGCGAGTTGCGTGAAAGCGGTTTCGCCACGCCGAACATCGGCCTGCTGACTGACATCATCTGCTGCCCCGGTGGTGACTTCTGCTCGCTGGCCAACGCCAAATCGATCCCGATTGCCGAATCGATCCAGCGCCGTTTCGATGACCTGGATTACCTGTTCGACATTGGCGAACTGGACCTGAACATCTCCGGCTGCATGAACGCCTGCGGTCACCACCACGTTGGCCACATCGGCATCCTCGGTGTGGACAAGAAAGGCGAAGAGTTCTACCAGGTTTCCCTCGGCGGCAGCGCCAGCCGTGATGCGAGCCTGGGCAAGATCCTCGGCCCGTCCTTCGCACAGGAAGCCATGCCTGACGTGATCTCGAAGCTGATCGACGTGTACGTTGAACAACGTACCGAAGACGAGCGCTTCATCGACACTTATCAGCGTATTGGCATCGACCTCTTCAAGGAACGCGTCTATGCAGCGAATCATTAAGAACAACGAAGTCGTCGACGAAACCTGGCACCTGTTGCCGAAGGATTTCAACATCGATGAGATCAGCAACTGCGACGATCTGATCGTTCCTCTGCAGTTGTGGCGCGAGCACAGCCGCATGCTCAAGGCCCGCGACGGCGGTCTGGGCGTGTGGCTGGATGCTGACGAGGAAGCCGAAGAAATCGGTGAAGACGTCGGTGAGTTCCAGGTAATCGCGCTGAATTTCCCGGCGTTCACCGATGGCCGCAGTTACTCCAATGCCCGTCTGCTGCGTGACCGTTATGGTTTCAAAGGCGAGCTGCGCGCGATTGGCGACGTGCTGCGGGACCAGCTGTTCTACATGCACCGCTGTGGCTTCGACGCCTTTGCCATTCGCGCGGATAAAGACCCGTACGAAGCACTGGAAGGTCTGAAGGACTTCTCGGTGACCTACCAGGCCGCCAGTGACGAACCGCTGCCGCTGTTCCGTCGGCGCTAAGCCAGCGGGTTTATTGCGGACACAAAAACGCCGGTCATTGACCGGCGTTTTTTTATGCCTGGTGTTTACCAGAAACGTTGCTGAGTGAGGCGACTCCACCAGCTCAACAGCACGCGGTCTACCGAACCGCTGGCGGCCATGCCGATGCGTTCCTGCAGGCTTTTACGCTCGGCGTAGTGCAGGTGGTAAACCTCAGCCTGTTTGGCTTTCTGCGCCAGGTATTCATCGCTGGTCTTGAGCTCATCCACCAGTTGGTTTTCCAGCGCAGCGATACCGAGCCACACCTCACCGGTAGCCACTTCATCGATCGCCAGTTGCGGGCGGTACCGCGCCACGAAGTTTTTGAACAAGCGATGAGTGATGTCGAGGTCTTCCTGGAACTTCTCGCGGCCCTTTTCGGTGTTTTCGCCAAACACGGTCAGGGTGCGCTTGTACTCACCAGCGGTCAGCACTTCGAAATCGATATTGTGCTTTTTCAGCAGGCGATTGACGTTAGGCAATTGCGCGACCACGCCGATCGAACCGAGGATGGCGAACGGAGCACTGATGATCTTGTCGCCGATGCAGGCCATCATGTAACCGCCACTGGCTGCGACCTTGTCGATACAAACTGTCAGTGGCACGCCCGCATCACGGATTCGCGCAAGTTGAGAAGACGCCAGACCGTAGCTGTGCACCATGCCGCCGCCACTTTCCAGACGCAGGACTACTTCGTCCTTCGGCGTGGCCAGGGTCAGCAGTGCGGTGATCTCGTGGCGCAGGCTCTCGGTGGCGGAAGCCTTGATATCGCCGTCGAAGTCGAGCACGAACACCCGGGATTTGGTCTCAGGCTCGTTCTTCTGTTTTTTCGCGCTTTTTTCCGTTTTTGCCTCGCCCTTGCGCAATGCCTTGAGCTGATCCTTGTCGAGCAAGGTCTGCTCCAGGCGTTCACGCAGCCCCTTGTAGAAATCGTTGAGCTTGCTGACCTGCAACTGCCCTGCCGATTTGCGCCGGCCTTTGCTGCGCAACGCGGCGAAACTGGCGAGCACCACCAGAATCGCGATCACCAGTGTGACGGTCTTGGCCAGAAAGCTGGCGTATTCGGTGAAAAAATCCACAGAGACTCCTCAAAGCAATGCGTGACGGTGTATTACACGCGGAATGGCTCCAGCATACCCATGCGTCGGCTCGTCGGCCAGCCGTGAAACCTCTGGCAACACGCCTGTAACGGGCATTTCAAACAAGCGTATGTTTTTTCATTGACAGCCTTACGCCATCCTCATAACCTCGCCTGACCTTCAACGTACCGGGACGACGCGGACGTGGGCAGCATCTACTTGATACGACATGGCCAGGCCTCCTTTGGTGCAGACGATTACGACGTCCTGTCGCCGACCGGTGTGCGTCAGGCAGAAATTCTCGGCCAGCACCTCGCCGACCTTGGTATCAGCTTCGATCGTTGCCTTGCCGGTGATCTGCGCCGCCAACAGCACACCGCCAGCAGTGCACTGGAGCAATTCAGCGCCAGAGGCCTGCCGGTTCCAGTCCTCGAAACCGATTCCGCTTTCAACGAATTTGACGCCGACGCGGTGATCCGCGCCCTGCTCCCGGCCATGCTGCCGGAAGAGCCGGAAGCCCTCGACATCCTGCGCAACGCCGCGCAGAACCGCGGTGAATTCCAGCGCATCTTCGCCCTGATCGTCGAGCGCTGGCTTGCCGGCACCTACGACACACCCGGACTGGAAAGCTGGCTGGGTTTCGTCGAACGGGTTCAGGCCGGGCTGCACCGCATCCTCGATCTGGCAGAAAAGAACCAGAAAATCGCCGTGTTTACCTCCGGCGGCACCATCACTGCCCTGCTCCACCTGATTACGCAAATGCCTGCCAGACAGGCCTTTGAATTGAACTGGCAAATCGTCAACACCTCGCTCAACCAACTGAAGTTTCGTGGTCGCGAGGTGGCTCTGGCTTCCTTCAACAGTCACGCACACCTGCAACTGCTGAAGGCCCCGGAACTCATCACTTTTCGCTGAGTCCGGCTTACTGTGACCCTGGCTGTAACCACCCAGCTCCCATGACCAAGAAAGGATCGAACCATGACCTCCGTAGCTGATGCCGTAAAAGCAATGCAAGCCAAGTTCAACCCAGCCGCCGCTGCCGGTCTGGATCTGGTCTTCGGTTTCAACATCACCGACGAAGACAAGCATTACGCACTGATCGTCAAAGACGGCACCTGCAACATTCAGGAAGGCGAAAACCCGGACGCCAACTGCACGCTGGTGCTGGATAGCGAAACCCTGAAAGGTATCGTCAGCGGCGAGACCGACGGCATGCAGGCCTTCATGAGCGGCAAGCTGCGCGTTGAAGGCGACATGATGCTGTCGATGAAGCTGTCCGAGCTGTTCCCTTCGTAAGAAGCTTCTTGGTAAAACACAAATCCCGCTTATTGGCGGGATTTGTCGTTTCAACCATTGAAGACATGGCAACGTGAGTTAACGCTTGGCTGAAGCCGTCCCATCAAGCTCTTTTTTTACCTGGAGGTATGCCGCCTCTTCATCACTTTTTTCGATCAGATTCGAAGCCATCGAGCGGGGCAGGAGTTTCTTTTCTGTCACGTCCCAATCGATCGTAACGACCACGGTCTTGTTTGCAAACGTGATGAAAAGCCAATAGGAATCCACCGGCCTGTCAGGCTCGGCAAATGAACTATAGGCATACCGTATCTGGCGGTGCAGGTCCGGCGTATTCAGAATGAGGTCTTCGGTGTCCAACTTCGGAAACTGTCGCCCTACAGCGAATAACGCTTCGGTCAAGAGAACATCATTCTCAATATGTCGCAAACTTTCAGGCTTATTGCGCAGCATGGTCACTGGGCTCTCTTCAGGCGGAGTACCCATGAGACGCGGGCGATACATACCTGAACTGAACCACTGGCTGGCATCGAAACGGTTTTCTTCCGGACTCCACGGGCCGTAATACATCATTGCTTTGGCTGGCATCTGGGCTTCCTTGGCGTAAATAAATAGTCCTGCAAAGCTGGCAGCAATCAACAAGACACAGAAGACGTGACGTTTGCCTATAAACTTCAGGAGCGTCATAGCGGTTTATAGGCAAGCAGGTGTTTGGGTACGCCGTCCGGTGTATCACCTGATCGAACGTCACGATGTGCGCCTAAGGCATCCAGCGGAAATCCAATCTTTCGTTCATACAATGCTCGGCTGTCATCGTGCGCCAGCAAATTGCGCTCTTCTTCAGAGACTGTTGGCGTCGGCGCCTGCGGCGCCTGTTCATCAGGTAATTGCGCCGTTGGGTCTTTGAGGGTCTTGCGATGTTCGATCAGCTTTCGTTCATAAGCGGTTTTTCGACTCAAATAATTCCGCATCGCTCGCCCATCAGCTGCTTCTCTTTCACGAATTCCCGGCACAGATCCCCGTTCCGCGGCAGTACCATAAGTCGTGTCGTAGTTGCTGCGTCTTGGAAATGCCCACACGGTGGTCCGGGTAGCATTAGCAAGAATCTGCGCCAGGCTGCGCTCGTAATGAGGATCTTCTGTTTCATTGACCTTGAAGTCGGCATCGATACCCAAACCTGTGCGACAAGCGTAGGAGTGAATTTTCGCACCATAGGCAAACGCTTCGGGCTTGAACATACTCGCTTGTGCATCACGCAGACGGTAGCTATCGTTTTTATCCAGCTCGTAGCCCAACTCGATACTGCCCACCACACCATGGGAAAAAAAGTCGAGCTGTTTGATCTCGCGCCCGCGGCGTTGCCGAGCTGCGATGAAATCCACAAGACCGGATATCGAGTCCATCTCCCGGTACTGTGCTCCGTGCTGATTTTCGACAACGTCCTTCAAAGCCGCCAGCAAGTTCTCCGGATAGTCATTTTTGAAAATCAGAAATACACGCTGGATTGTGAAGTTTGGAGTGCCGATTGGATACTTTGTGAGTTGGCGGATACCCTGATTGATAAAGCGCATCTTGTTGCCCTTCTGGCCACGAACCTTTTCATAAAGGGACATGTAAGACGCACCCACAACCGTTACGTAATCCTGTGCCAGCGTACCTTTCACTTGGGTCGTTGTATGTTGATCGCTTGTTCGAGCTTGATTCTTTTTGGGGGCTGCCACCTGCCACCTCCCTTAGTAATCTAGGCCGAGCGCATCGAGATGGGCGGCGGCTTCCTTACCCCACTGCACAACTATCGAAGTCGGGTTGGCCGTAAACACTCGCGCGGCGTTACCATGACTATCGGTATGGCCGACGAGACGCTGCCCGTCACCCGTTTCGATGCAATAGAGCATGTCGGGAATAGCTTCGCCAGTGGCCTCATCAACCAGTTGGAAGCGCTCGCTGTGTTTAGGAACAGTGATAATCGGGGAGAAAGGTGCGGAACCGACCTGGGTGCCGACAAAAACGTCGCCAGAGCCCGTGATTATCATGCCTCCGTGGGCCGTTGCACTGCCCAAGAAAGCAATAGGCTTGCCATTGATCAAAATATTGCTGATGCCTTCGGTGACAGTATCTCCGCACGCTGTGGTGTCTCCGACACGCAAAACTGGCATTCCATTGATGTTTACATCACCGGAACCGCTGTTACTGGGATTGGTGCCATGGCCTGTGATCGGGCATGCATTAAGATCGCTGAGTCGAGCGGCAGGCTTTGCCATCTTTAACTTCCTTGTAGTAAGCGTGGGCGCGAAATGTACCGGATCTTTATATTGGTTGAAAGCTTCAATCCAGACGTAGAATGCGAGCCGCCGCGAATGTAGCTGGCAGCGACTCATCGGCCCTTGATCGCTCCCGGAACCTGGAAATTGTCGTGTCGGATTCGCAGGCCCACACAAATCCGATCAACCCTCCTGCAACAACCGCGTATCCAGCCCAAACCGCTCTTGCGAAACCATCCTGAACTGACCTTCCGCCAGATCGCAACTCACCAGCAAATTCCACGAGTGTCGGGTGGCCACCGAAGGCACCAGAACAAATGGATGTTCAGCCAGCAGTGCGTCGGCAAACTTTCGCTGGTTGGGCGAGGTTTTGATCGGCGTGAGCCAATGCGGATTGGGCACATCTTCCGGTTGCACGATTCTGACGCTGGCGTCGTGGGTGATTTCAAAACAGGTCAATACATAGGGCTCCTGATCAAGTGCATCGAAGCTGCCGTGGGCGGCTACCTCCAGAATTGCCGTGGATGGGTCGACCGACGCATAAACGACTCTGCGGCCGGGCGTATTCCAGCGACCGCCGTCCCGTTTCGACCCCAGGCCACTGTCCCAGGTCTCGCTGTACACCTCGCGATCCAGCCGCCACGCGTACCAGCGATCATCCCAGGGCAAGGGATTCATTGATAAACCCCGTATTTGATCTGGTTCAGATACTCCTCCACCATCCTGAAGCCCAACGCATTTCCAACCAGATCGAGCGGCACATAACCGTAGAAGTAAGTGGCGCGTTGCTCCAGCCATGATTCGGCCTTGGCCTGTCGCCCGAACACCTCGATGGCCAGTTCCAGCGCTGCCGCATATTGGTAGGCGATGATGCTCTGCGGCGTGTCCAGGCGCACCGACGCACCTTCCTTGAGCAGGCGTCGCACGGTTCTCACAGATTTGCCGGTGATACGTTTGACCATCTCTCCCTGTTGGTACAGCTCGGAGGTTGCGATCATGTTCACCACATCGAGCAGCTCAAATCCTTCGCTTGTGCAGCGCAGGATGAGCATCGGATCGTCGCCGGTGTCCTGCCCTCGCAACAGCAATTCCAGAGGCTTGCCCTCAAGCCTCTTCAAGCCCGTGAGCCGGGGCACTTTGGCGCTCGGCATGGCAACGTCCTCCGAGGGGCATCTCGCGCGGTCGTCGCGCCAGTAATGGCGAGGCGAGTAAGCAGGCGTATGGCTTTCAATCAGTGGGATTCGCATAGTCCATCCTTTGTCCAGGTCCAGAGCGATCTGTGCGCTCGATGACTTCAATGTCAGGACTGATCCTATAGATCCGGCGTCCGACGACCAACCTGAAAAAGTCGTCAGAAATATCCCCTCATCTGATCAAAACGCTCCTGTTTCCGTAGGACTGAAACGCAATTTTCAGCGGTTCAGTCCATTGCTGCTTTCAAGTTGGGGAGAGGGACTTTTGACTTACAATGCGCCCCACCTTCAGATATCGGCCCTGCCCCATGGACATCGACCTCGCCCGCACTTTCCTCGAAATCGTCCGCCACGGCAGTCTTGCCGCCGCCGCGCAGAAGCTGTTCGTCACGCAAACGGCGATCACCGCACGGGTGCAGAAACTCGAAGGCCAGCTGGGCAGTACGCTGTTCGTGCGCAATCGCGCCGGGGCGAAGTTGACGGCCAATGGCGAAGCGTTCGTGGTCTACGCCAATCAACTGGTGCAGACCTGGGAAGCCGCGCGCCGCGACTTGCCGCTGCCCGAGGGTTATCACAACGTTCTGCACATTGGCGGTGAGGTCAGCCTGTGCAACCCGTTGATGCTCAGTTGGGCGGCGGAACTGCGCGAGAAAATCCCCGGCCACGCACTGCGCATGGAAATTCGCGACGGCGAAAATCTTTTGCGTCAGCTCGAACTCGGTGTGCTCGATGCGGCGCTGGTTTATCAACCGGAATACTGGCCGGGATTGCAGGTCGAGCAAGTGCTGGAGGAAAAACTGATTCTGGTGCGCGCGCCCGAGCGTCCGGAGCCTTACGTCTACATCGACTGGGGCCCGGATTTTCGTCGTCAGCACGACGCCGCCCTGCCGGAAAAAGCCAAAGCCGCGCTGAGCTTCAACCTTGGCCCGCTGGCCCTGCAATACATCCTCGAACATGGTGGCAGCGGTTATTTCCGTACCCGGGTCGTGCGCACTTATCTGGAGACCGGCGCACTGGAAGCCGTCACCAAAGCCCCGGAATTCGGTTATCCGACCTATCTGGTGTATTCCCGCGATCGCGATTCGGCAGTGCTGCAACAGGCTTTCGATTTGTTGCGCGAGGTGATCCGCACCGATGACGACTGGTCGCAGCGCTGGAACCCGTTGAGCTGACGGGCAGCTTCAGTCCAGAGCATGGCGCTTAAGGCCGCAAGGTTCGCCCTGCACAAGTCAGCGGATCGGCTAATCTGCCGGGTATAACAACAATACCCGCAGGTGAAAGCGTTGAGGCAGACCACCGAGGCATTCCGCAGCCGCTACCGTGCGGCCACTCATCCTTTATACAACCCGTGGTTGCATGGCGCGTTCGTGTTGCTGTTCGGCATTTTCGCCGTCGCTGCGTTCTGGCGCACGGTGCATTCAGTGAGCTGGCTGGAATGGCTGACAGTGCCGCTGAGCCTGTTGTTGTTCAACTTCGGCGTGTACATGGTCCATCGTCATCTGGGCCATCGCAAAAAAGCTTTCGCAAAGATGTTCTACGCACGACATGCCGGCGACCATCACAGCTTTTTCACCCCCGGCCATATGACCTACGACAGCGCGCGGGACTGGCGAGTGATTCTGTTTCCAGCCTGGCTGATCGTCATTCATACGCTATTGATCACCCTGCCCCTCTGGTGGCTGCTCGCGCAGGTCAACGCCAATGTCGCCGGGCTGTTTGCCGGGTGCATGGTGCTCGGTTATCTGCTCTATGAGGTATTCCATGCCTGTGAACATCTGCCACCGCAGAATCCGTTGACTCGTTTGCCGTGGATTCGCCAGATGCGCGGTCTGCACGAACTGCATCACCGCCGCGAGCGCATGCAGGAGCGCAATTTCAACATCGTTCTGCCCTTGATGGACTACCTGTTCGGCACGCTGTACCGCGAGCCGGAACCCGCCCCTTTGAGTGATTCGCAAATGCCCACGACGCGCATGCAGCACCAGATCGATATCGCCGGCGAACCGGTCGCCGTGCTGGCTTATGCCGCCAGCGTCAGTCACTGGCCGGACTGGCATCCCTCCTCATTGAAGATTGACGGTGCGCAAGGTCCACTGCATGCCGGTGCACGTTTCGAAGAGGACATCCATGCCGGCGGACGTGCCGGTCACTTGCGTTGGGAGGTTACTGAATATCTGCCGGGCCGGCGCTGGTGCGCACGCGCGCAAAGTGATCAGGGCTTGTCCCTGCGGTTGACTTACGAGTGCTCAGCGGAGGCTGGCGGCACGCGTTTCGTGCGCACGCTGGAATATCGCTTTGACGGTTTGCTCATGCGTCTTGCCAATCGCCTGCTGCTCAAGCGGCGCATCGAGCGCGAATCTGCCGCATCCATGCTCGCCCTGCGCGACATGGCTGCGCAGTTTATCGGCGCGGCGAGGGCCAGCGCGTGAAATTACGTTATGTGCTGTGCCTGCTGATCGTTCTCGTCATCGCCTTCTTGTTGTTGCTGCCGACCAAGGTCGAACCGGTCGCCTGGACGCCGCCACCGGCGCCCTCGCTGAAAGACGGGATCTACGCGGACAACCAGCGCCTCAAAGCTGTGGCGAAGGTCGGGCCGAGCGACATCGAAGGGCCTGAGGCGTTGCTACTGGAAGACGAATTCCTCATCACCGGATTGCATGACGGCAGGCTCATCCGTAGCAGCCTCGACGGTACGCAGCGCAAGGTCCTGGCCGACACCGGTGGCCGTCCACTGGGCCTGGCCCGTCATCCGAATGGCATGCTGGTAGTTGCCGATGCGGTCAAAGGCTTGCTGTCGCTGGATGCGCAGGGCCGCGTGATTCCGTTGACCACCGAGGCCAACGGCGTGCCATTTGGATTTACCGATGATGTAGCGGTCGACAAGTCAGGCCACTACGCCTACTTCAGCGATGCCTCGAGCCGCTGGGGCTATGGTCATGACGGCGAGGCGATCATTGAACACGGCGCCGACGGACGTCTGCTGCGCTACGACTTTCAAACCGGCAAGACCAGCGTCTTGCTCGACAAGTTGCAGTTTGCCAATGGCGTCACTCTTGGCCCCGACGAAGCCTATGTGCTGGTCAATGAAACCGGCGCTTATCGCATCAGCCGCTACTGGCTGAGCGGGCCGAAGGCCGGTACCCATGATGTGTTCATCGACAACTTGCCGGGGCTTCCGGACAACCTCTCGTTCAATGGCAGCAATCGCTTTTGGGTAGCGCTGTATGCGCCCCGCAATGCCTTGCTCGATGGCACCGCTGAACACCCGTTCGTGCGTAAGATGATCGTGCGGGCTTTGACGGTTTTACCCAAGCCTGTCGAAAAGCGTGGGTTTGTGCTGGGACTGGATCTGGACGGCAAGGTGATTGCCAATCTGCAGGACGCGAGCGAAGGCAATTATTCGCCGATTACCACGGTGCGCGAGTATGGGCAGTGGTTGTATTTCGGCTCGTTGAAGGCCATGCATATGGGGCGAATGGGGTTGGATGCGGCGCTTAAGTAAAACAGAAAAATTTTCACCGTATGGACCGACGATATCGCTGGCAAGCCAGCTCCCACAGTGTCCGTGTGAATTCCAAATATGTGTTCACCAGATGAACCTGTGGGAGCTGGCTTGCCAGCGATAGCGGTCTGTCAGTTGCCGGACCGGTCGAACTTCTCCGGATCTTCATCCTCAGGCAGTTCTTTCACGGTTTTTTCCGGATGCGCTGTGGTATGCGCCGGGCTGTTCGGTTCAGGACGGGTAGGAATCGGGTCGAAACCACCCTGCTCTTCACTGGGGAATTTGGGGTCGTTCATAAGGCACCTCGCAACGAGTCGATGGTTTGCAGACTCTGCACATTGGAGGTGCCATTGGCCGTAGCCGTTCCCTTCAAAAATGACCACGGGTCGGGCGACTACTGTCCCGTCAGCGGCTGCCCGGCGAGTTGAGCAACGATCTGTTCCTTGACGATCACGCGCTTCTCTTTGAGCTTTTTCAATTCGTCGTCAGTGGGGGCGTCTGACTGGGCGTTCTCGGCTTCGACCACGGCTTTATCCACGTCGAAGTACTTGTTGAGCAGCGAATCCAGCTTCGGATCCTCGGAGCGTTTTTGCTCGATCTCTTCCTTCTTGCAGCCCAGGTCCTGATACAGATCATGTGAAACCGGCATGAAACACCTCCATCAATTTGATCGACAACCAGCGCGACCGATGCGCTGACTCATTATCAGCATGGCCTTGCCCGATGACTTCTGTCGACTCCCTGTCAGACCAGCGGTTGCCGTTCGTCGCCCTGTCGTAAATGCGATAAAACCTTTGGCGTCTGCGCTCGCTCCATTGGATAACGCTCACAAAAACCTGCATGGAGATACCCAATGGACGGATTCAACCTGCGTCATCTCGCTATGGCTGTTGCACTGTCTGCCGGCATGGGCAGCGCCTTTGCCGCAACCGACAACGACTTTGTCGACAATGCCGCCGCTGGTGGCATCGCCGAAATCGAAACCAGCAAGCTGGCACTGGAAAAAAGCCAGTCAGCCGACATCAAAGCCTTCGCTAACCAAATGATCGCTGATCACACCAAGGCCAATGAAGAGCTGAAGAAGATCGCGACCACCAATGACATCGAAGTCCCTGACGACACCACCCTGGTCAAGCAGGCCAAGGAAAAAATTCTCGACATGCGCGATGAATCCTTCGATGCGGCCTACGCCAACAACCAGGTCAAGGCTCACGAAGAGACCATCGAGCTGTTCAAGAAACAGGCGAACACCGTGACCGATGACAAGGCCAAGGGCGCCACTGAACTGAAAGCGTTCGCGCAGAAGATGTTGCCAGCGCTGGAAAAACACCTGGCCCACGCCAAAGAGCTGCAAGCCAAACATCCGAGCAAGTAACCGGCCGGCAATAAAAAGGCCGCATCCTTCGATGCGGCCTTTTTGCGTTTCAGCGATCAACCGCCATCGGTGTCAATATCGGCGTCGGTGCTTTCGCCCGGTTCAGGACGGTCAGGGTCAGGCTTGAAGCCGGGGCTGAAGTCGTTGCTGTTGTCGTTGTGATGCTGCTTCTGATCGACCTCGGCAGCCGCGCTGTCCGCCTGCCCTTGTTCAGCCGGCGCGGGAGTATTTTGCCCCGGCGTTTGCGGGTCGATGGCCGGATCGTTGCGGTTAATTGACTCTGAGGACTGATTTTGCTGTTGCGGAGCTTGCTCGTTCATATCCACCTCATTCATAGTCCTGCCTCCTTCTTCCAGCACGACTGGAAAACGTCGGGCATGCAGATTCGAAGCCTGACGCCGCAGATTCGTTCAAAAGATCGCTGCCTGTTGCCACGCCGACTAGAGTTAGCGGGGCGTTCGACGCGGCAGGCAGAAAAATTCATCGCTAGCTGAACAACTATTTCAAGCGGTAAATGTCAGTCAAATCGCGCCGGTCATTTCGCCGAGCCGGCCCATATACGTAACGGAGCGACACGCACATGGCAGCACTGCAGAACAGCACAGTTGAAGCAATCAAGAACAACCAGACTCAGCTGTTGAGCGAGTGGACCAAACGCCTCGAAGCCAGCGGCGCCACACGCAACCTCAAGGAACACGACCTCGCTCAGCAAACCCGCGACTTGCTGGGCCTGCTCTTGGCGGGTCTGGAAAACGGCAACGGCAGCAAGATTGCCGCTGCGGGTTGGGAGGATACCCGTCAGTTCCTTGAAAAACTGTCGCAGAGCCGCGCCCTGCTCGGCCAGGATTCCCAGCAAACCGCCAATTTCATCTTTGCCCTGAAAGGCCCGTTGTTCGCCCTGCTGCAAAACCATTATCAGGACCAGCCGGCACTGCTTGCCGAGCAATTGCTGGAAGTCTCCGAATTGCTCGACACCGTCGGTATGCACACCATCGGCACCTTCCAGAAATCCCGTGAAGCGGTGATCAAGCGTCAGCAGGAAGAGCTGCTGGAACTGTCGACTCCGGTGGTCAAGCTGTGGGATGGCGTCCTCGCCCTGCCAATGATCGGCACCCTCGATTCGCAGCGCACCCAAGTAGTCATGGAATCGCTGCTGCAACGCATCGTCGACACCGGTTCGGAAATCGCCATCATCGACATCACCGGCGTGCCGACCGTTGACACCCTGGTCGCCCAGCACCTGCTGAAAACCGTGACCGCAATCCGCCTGATGGGCGCTGACTGCATCATCAGCGGCGTGCGTCCGCAGATTGCGCAAACCATCGTGCACCTGGGTCTGGATCTGCAAGGCGTAGTGACCAAGGCCAATCTGGCCGACGCATTGAAACTGGCCCTGACCCGCTTGGGTGTCAGCCTCGTCAAGACGGCTTGACCATGGAACGTATTCCGATTCTTCAAATGGGCGATATCTTGCTGGTGACCATTCAGGTCGACATGCATGACCAACTCGCCCTGACCCTGCAGGACGATCTGTCCGAGCGCATCAGCCGGACATCCGCCCGGGGCGTGCTGATCGACATCACGGCGCTGGACATGGTCGATTCGTTCATCGGGCGCATGATCGGCGACATTTCCGGGCTGTCGAAAATCATGGACGCCAAAACCGTGCTGGTCGGCATGCAGCCGGCAGTGGCGATCACGCTCGTTGAGCTGGGCATGACTTTGCCAGACGTGAGCACCGCCCTGAACGTCGAACGCGGGATGAAACTGCTGCGGGAACGAGTACTTGCACAATGACCGTGCGCAGTAGCGGTACGCAACCCATTCTCATTGAACAGGACGTAGTGCTGGCCCGCCAGACCACGCGCAAACTCGCCACCGAATGTGGCATGCGCCTGATCGACCTGACCAAACTGGTGACCGCTGTCAGTGAGCTGGCGCGTAACACCATGGTCTATGGCGGCGGCGGCGACATGGACTGGCAGATTCTCGAGGAAAACGGCCGGGTCGGTTTGCGCATCACCTTCCGCGACGAAGGCCCTGGCATCCCCGACATCAAACTGGCGATGACCGACGGCTGGACCTCCGGCAGCGGGTTGGGCCTTGGCCTGACTGGCGCCAAGCGCCTGGTCAATGAATTCGAACTCGACACTGAGCCCGGCAAAGGCACGCGCATTACGATCACACGATGGACATGAATATCACCGGGTCGTTGACCCAGGTTCTGCCGATCGAGGACAGCAGCCAGATCGGCCACGCGCGGCGCACCGCGCAGAAACTCGCCGAGCAGCATGGCTTCGACGAAAACGATGCCGGCCGCGTGGCGCTGGTCGCGACCGAACTGGCGAGCAACGTGCTCAAGCATGCCCAGCGTGGTGAATTTCACCTGCGTGTACTGGCTCGGCCGGATAACGGCTTCGGCATCGAAATGCAGACCGTGGATCGGGCGCAGGGCTTTGATCTGGATGCCTGTCTGGCGGATGGCTTTTCCACTGGCGGCACACAAGGCATCGGCCTCGGCGCCGTATCGCGGCAGACCAGTGTCTTCGATGTCTACGCCGACCACCGTGGCGCGGTGTTGCTGGCGCGGATCTTTGCCCGCAGCGATCGGCAGGCCGATATCCGCTTTGGGGTCAGCCAGCATTCGCTGTATGCCGATCCAGCCTGCGGCGATGTCTGGCATCTGGCGTATGAAGGCTCGCGGATCAGCGCGCTGGTGGTCGATGGCCTCGGCCATGGCGAAGACGCCGAACGTGCCGGCCTGGCCGGTGCCCGGGCATTCGCCCGGGCACCGTTTGCCGATCCTGTGGTATTGATGGAAGACCTGCATCAGGAAATGCTCGGCACGCGCGGTGGCGCCGTGGCGTTCGCGCAGTTTGACAGCCAGCGCGACGGCCTGACGTTCGCCGGTGTCGGTAACATCGGCGCCAGTCTGCTGGAGCCTGGCAAATCCCGCGGTCTGGCCTCACATCCCGGTATCGTTGGCGGCCAGTACCGTAAAGCCAAACCCTTTGACTATGCTCACGTGAACGGACATTTATTGATCATGTACAGCGACGGCCTACAGTCCCGTTGGAATCTTGCAGACTACCCCGGCCTGGTGCATCGCCATCCTGCCGTGATAGCCAGCGTCCTGCACCGCGACTTTTGCCGTGGTCGCGATGACGTGACGGTGCTGGTCGTGGCTCTGGAGGCCGCCCATGGCTGAATCGACTCACTTGAGCCACGCCGAACAGGCGGCGCTCATCGCTCAGTTGCAGCGCGAAACCACTGCCCTGCGCGAAGAACTCGATGAAACCAACCAGGGTGTTCTGGCGCTGTACGCCGAGCTCGACAATCAGGCCGAAGAACTGCGTCAGGCATCGGATCTCAAGAGCCGTTTCCTGTCGTACATGAGCCATGAATTCCGCACGCCGCTGGGCTCGATACTGAGCATCAACAGTCTGCTCGCTGACGAACTCGACGGTCCGCTCAGCCCTGAACAGCACAAGCAGGTAGCCTTCGTCAGCACCGCTGCCCGCGAGCTCAGCGACATGGTTGATGACCTGCTCGATCTGGCGAAGATCGAAGCCGGGCGCATCAGCATTTCCCCGGCCTGGTTCGACATGTTCGACCTGTTCTCCGCCCTGCGCGGGATGTTCCGGCCAATCGTCGACGCCTCGGCGGTGGATCTGATCTTCGAAGAGCCACTGGGCCTGCCGCGCCTGTATACCGATGACAAGAAGCTCGGGCAGATCCTGCGCAACTTCATTTCCAACTCACTGAAATTCACCACCCGTGGCGAAGTGCGGGTATCGGCGCGAATGGAAGGTGAAGACAAAGTGCGCTTTGCCGTCAGCGACACCGGCATCGGCATCGCGGCCGAACTGCATGACACGCTGTTCGAAGACTTCTCCCAAGTCGATTCGCCATTGCAGAAACGTCTGCGCGGCACCGGTCTGGGTCTGTCACTGTGCAAGCGTTTCGCCGCCCTGCTCGGCGGTGAAGTCGGGGTAGACAGTACGCCGGGCGTCGGCTCGACGTTCTTTGTCATCATCCCGCTGGCAATCGCTCTGGAGAACGTCGATGAATCGTGACATCCGCCTGTTGATCGTCGATGACAACGTCGCCACCCGTTACGCCCTGCGCCGGCGCCTGGAGAACCATGGCTACACGGTGCTCGAAGCCGGCACCGGCAGCGACGGACTGGCCCTGATCGAGAGCGAAGCCCTCGATGCGTTGATCCTCGACGTCAACCTGCCGGACATGAGCGGTTTCGACATCGTCCGCCTGCTGCGCGCCGACCCGGGCACCGCGCTGCTGCCAGTGATTCATGTGTCAGCGGCGTCGATCCAGACCGGCGATATCATCACTGGTCTCAACGCGGGTGCCGATGCCTATCTGATTCACCCGGTCGACCCCGATGTGCTCTTGGCGACCCTGCGTACCCTGCTGCGGGTGCGCGACACGGAAAATGCCCTGCGCGAAAGCGAGGCGCGTTTCCGCGAGATTTTTGCCAACGTCTCGGCACCGATCGCCGTGCTCGATGCCAATCTGAAAGTGCATGAATGCAACCACGCCTTTGCCCAGTTGATCGTCGACAACCGCGACGCGCAGGCGCTGCGTGAATGCTTTGCCGAAGATCAATGCTCGATCCTCGACGAACTGCGTCTGCGTCTGGTCGACGGCGAGCGCTGGAAAGGCACGCTGAACATGCGTGTGCAGGGCGAGATTCGCGAGACGCTATGGCAGATTTCGCCGTATCGCACCCCGGAACTGAGTCTGGTGTTCGTCGAGGACGTCACCGAACACCGCCATCGCGAGCGCTCGCATCTGGCGCGGCTGGATGACACCACCACGCAGCTGGCCAAGGAAGTCGCCGAACGCGTGCATGCCGAAGCGCAATTGCTGCAAGTGCAGAAAATGGATGCGCTGGGCAAGCTCACCGGCGGTATCGCCCACGACTTCAACAACCTGCTGACCGGGATCATCACCAGCCTGGAACTGATCCAGAAACGCGTGGCCGATGAGCGTCTGGACAAGGTGCAGTTCTATACCGAAGCAGCGCTGAACTCAGCCATGAGCGCGGCCTCATTGACCCATCGTCTGCTGGCATTTGCCCGCCAGCAGCCGCTCGATACACGGCCGGTGGACATCAACGAGCATGTCCGCTCGCTGGAAGAATTGCTGGTGCGCACCATAGGCGAGCGCATCACCCTCAAGCTGGAACTGACCAACAAACCGGCGATTGCGCTGGTCGACCCGGTGCAGCTGGAAAGCGCGGTGCTCAATCTGGTGATCAACGCCCGTGATGCCCTGCCCTCGGGCGGCAATATCTGGGTCAATACTTACGCCGCTTATTCCCATGGCGATCCGAATCTGGCCGATGGCGCGTACGTGGCGCTGTCGGTACGCGACGACGGCACCGGCATTGAACACAACGTGATCGACAAGGTGTTCGAACCGTTTTTCACCACCAAGCCTTTAGGCCAGGGCACCGGGCTCGGGCTGTCGACGATCTACGGTTTTGCCCGTCAGTCCGGCGGTGACGCGCACATTCGCAGCGTCGCCCGCCGTGGCACCGAAGTGACCATCATGCTGCCCGGCACCAACGACCCGACCGGGGCCGATGCGCCTGTGCCCGTGCCTGACGCGAAAGGCAGTGGCGAGCATGTGCTGATCGTCGAGGACATGGCCACGGTGCGCTTGTTCGTCACCGAAGTGCTGGAGGATGCCGGCTATCGCTGCACGCAAGCGGCGGATATCGAATCGGCGCTGGAGCGCTTGCAGAACGACCCGTCGATCGACCTGCTGCTGACCGACGTCGGCCTGCCGCGCATGAGCGGGCGGGAGTTGGCGGATGTTGCCCGTGGCTGGCACGAAGGGCTGCCGATCCTGTTCATGACCGGCTACGCCGAAACCGCGCTCAACCGCCAGGTCTTCCTCGGCACCGGCATGGACATGCTGGTCAAACCGTTCCAGATCAGCGAACTGCTCGACAAGGTCCGCCGTACGCTGGATGGCGCCTGAACTGGCGCCATCGCTGGCAAGCCAGCTCCCACAGGGGGCATCAGTGTGCGCAGATTTTCGGCAACAACTTGAATTCCTGTGGGAGCTGGCTTGCCAGCGATGGCGGCCAGCAAGGCGCTGCAGTTATCGGCTCAAAGCCCGAGCCAGAAACGGCGCAGTCTTGCTCTTCTTGCTCGCCGCAACTTTTTGCGGTGTGCCGGCGGCGACGATCCTGCCGCCCTGATCACCGGCGCCGGGGCCGATGTCGATCACCCAGTCGCTCTGCGCGACCACACGCATTTCGTGTTCGACCACAATCACCGTGTGCCCCGCTGTCACCAGCGTATCGAGTTGTTCCAACAAGCGATCGACATCTCTCGGGTGCAATCCCGTGGTCGGCTCATCCAGTACATACAAGGTCGCGCCACGCTGGCTGCGCTGCAACTCGGTGGCCAGTTTGATTCGCTGCGCCTCACCACCGGAGAGCTCCGTGGCCGGTTGTCCCAGGCGCAGATAACCCAGGCCGATATCGCGCAGCACTTCAAGCGAACGACGAATCCCCGCCTGCTCGGCAAACACGGACACCGCCTCATCGACAGTCAGTTGCAGCACCTGGGCGATGCTCAAGCCCTGCCAGAGAATCGCCAATGTCTGCGGGTTATACCGCGCTCCGTGGCAGGTCGGGCATGGCGCATACACGCTGGGCATGAACAGCAATTCCACACTGACGAACCCCTCACCCTCGCAAGTAGCGCAACGGCCCTTGGCGACGTTGAAAGAAAACTGCCCTGCGTCATAGCCCGCCGCTTGCGCTTCGGGAGTCGCGGCGAACAGCTTGCGCACGTTGTCGAACAACCCGGTGTAAGTCGCCAGATTGGAGCGCGGTGTGCGCCCGATGGGTTTCTGATCAACCTGCACCAGCCGTTTGATCGACTCCAGGCCGGCGCTGATCTGCCCGGTGCTGGGCGGCGGCGTGTCATCTTCCAGGCTCGGTTCTTCTGACTCGGCCTCGGCCACCGGACGGCCCAACTGCGCGCCGACCAGTTCGAGCAAGGCCTGACTGACCAGACTCGATTTGCCAGATCCCGATACGCCGGTCACCGAGGTGAAACAGCCCAAAGGGAATTCGGCGTTAAGATTATTCAGGTTATTGCGCGTCACGCCGTCGAGCTTCAGCCAGCCGCTCGGCTTGCGCGCGGCGCGCTCAGGGCGTTGGTTTTCGGCAAACAGATAAGCGCGGGTCTGCGAATCTGCAATATCAGCAAGTCCCGCAGGCGGACCGCTGTACAGCACGCGACCGCCCTTCTCGCCCGCCGCTGGGCCGACGTCGATCAGCCAGTCGGCACGGCGCATGGTTTCGACATCATGCTCGACTACAAACAGCGTGTTGCCGTCCGCCTTCAAGCGCTGCAACGCTTCGAACAGCGCCTCACCATCCGCCGGATGCAGACCGGCAGACGGCTCGTCCAGGACATAAATCACCCCGAACAGCTGCGAACCCAATTGCGTGGCCAGGCGCAAACGCTGCAACTCGCCCGACGACAAGGTCGGCGTACTGCGTTCCAGCGCCAGATAACCCAGGCCGAGATCGGTCAGGGTGCTGACCCGCTCCAGCAAATCCTCAGCGATGCGCTGCGCCGCCAAGCGTTTCTCCAGCGACAGATTCGGCGTGTGGCGCACGTCCGGTGCGCTGGCATGCCCGCTGGCGCCATGGGCGACCCGCTGCTGACGAGCCTCGCGGGTTTGCGCATGGCTGAGGGTGTCGCCGCTCTCCTCGGCCTGTTCCAGATAATTTGAAGCTGCTACAGGCCGCAGCACTTCGGCCACTTGCAGCAACGGCATCTGCGACAACTCGCCAATGTCGTAGCCGGCAAAGGTCACCGACAACGCCTCGCGCTTGAGCCGTTTGCCCTCGCACAATGGGCACGGGCTACCGCGCATGAACTGTGAAACACGCTTCTTCATCAGCGCACTTTGCGAGTGAGTGAAGGTGTGCAGGATGTAGCGCCGAGCGCCGGTGAAGGTGCCCTGATAACTCGGCTCCATCTTGCGCTTGAGGGCTACGCGGGTTTCCTCCGGGGTCAGCCCGGCGTACACCGGCACCGTCGGCGTCTCTTCAGTGAAGAGAATCCAGTCGCGCTGCTTTTTCGGCAGTTTTTTCCAGGGAATGTCGACATCGATGCCCATGGTCACGAGGATGTCGCGCAGGTTCTGCCCTTGCCAGGCCAACGGCCAGGACGCCACTGCACGCTGGCGGATGGTCAGGTTCGGGTCCGGCACCATCAGCGCTTCGGTGACTTCATAGACGCGACCAAGTCCATGACACTCCGGACAGGCGCCCTGCGGCGTGTTCGGTGAAAAATCCTCGGCATACAGCATAGGCTGCCCCGGCGGGTAACTCCCGGCCCGGGAATAGAGCATGCGGATCAGGCTCGACAGCGTCGTCACACTGCCCACCGAAGAACGCGCGCTTGGCGTGCCGCGCTGTTGTTGCAGAGCGACGGCAGGCGGCAGTCCTTCGATGGAATCGACATCCGGCACGCCGACCTGATCGATCAGCCGCCGCGCGTACGGCGCCACCGATTCGAAATACCGCCGCTGGGCCTCGGCATACAGCGTGGAAAACGCCAGCGACGACTTGCCCGAACCGGAGACACCGGTGAACACCACCAGCGCATCGCGCGGAATATCGACATCAACGTTCTTCAGGTTATGTTCGCGGGCGCCGCGCACACGAACCATGCCGGCGGGTGCTTTGGAATTGCGCTTGGAAATCATCGGCCTGCCTTGATTGAAAAACTGGGCAGCGCTCGGCATCAGGTGCCGAGCACCTCGCAAATCATCTGCAGTAAAGCTTGCGGGCTGTAGGGTTTGCCGAGCAGATGCGTATCGGGGCTGAGCTGGTGGTCGCGGGAAATGATGTCGCGGGTGTGACCGGAGGTGAACAGCACCGGCACCGGCGGTGTCTGCACCTTGGCCCACGCGGCCAGATCGGAACTCTTGATCAGGCCGGGCATGACCACGTCGGTGAAGATCAGATCGATCTCGATGCCTTCCAGCAACATCTGCATGGCCACGTCGCCATTGCACGCGGTCATCACCCGATAGCCTTCTTCGCGCAGCAACTCCACCGCCGAAGCGCGCACCGCGTCATTGTCTTCCACCACCAGAATGGTTTCGTGGCCGCCGCTCTTGCGCTCGCCGACACTGGCGGTCTCTTCACGAACCGGACGCAGACTGCGCGGGAAATACAACTGCACCCGCGTGCCTTCGCCGAGCTTGCTGTCGATCTCGACGTGGCCGCCACTCTGTTTGACGAAGCCAAAGACCATGCTCAAACCGAGCCCGGTGCCCTGGCCGTCGGCCTTGGTGGTGAAAAACGGTTCGAAAACCTGTTCCAGCATTTGTGGGGCAATGCCCACGCCGGTGTCGGTGACCGCCACGCGCACATACTCACCGGACGCGATGCCCTTGCCGACGCAGTATTCGCTGTCCAGACAGACATTGGCGGCGCTGAGGCCGATAACGCCCTCGCCTTTCATCGCGTCGCGGGCGTTGATGGCCAGATTGAGAATCGCGTTTTCCAGTTGGTTGCGATCGACGTTGATGTGCCAGGGCTGCGGCGGCAGTTGCACGTCGATCTGAATGGTTTCGCCCAATGCACGTTGGAGTAATTCGCCCACGCCTTCGAAAATTTGCTCTGGATTGCACACGGCCGGTGACAGCGGTTGCCGCCGGGCAAAGGCCAGCAGTTGCGAAGACAGTTTGGCACCGCGTTCGACCGCCGCCAGCGAAGCCACGACCCGGCGTTGTACGTTGGCATTGTTGGGCTCATGCCGGGCGAGCAGATGCAGGTTGCCAGCGATGACTTGCAGCAGATTGTTGAAGTCGTGGGCAACGCCACCGGTCAGGCCGCCGATGGCTTCGAGCTTCTGCGATTGGCGAAGTTGTTCCTCGGCTGCCAGCCGCGCATTCACTTCGGCGGCCACGCGCTGTTCGAGATTACGGGTGAATTTGAGCAGTGATTCTTCGGCGTTTTTGCGCTCATGGATGTCGATCAGCACACCGGGAAAGCGAAACGGCTTGCCTTGCTCATCGAACTCGCAGGCACCACTGGCCAACACCCACAGGTACTGGCCGTCGGCCCGCTGCACGCGGTATTCAGCGTTGTACGGCTCGCCAGTGCGCACGCTATGGGCAACTCGCTCCTGCACCCACCGATGATCTTCGGGATGGATGCGCGATTCGGCGATGTCTTGTTGCAGATCGCTCAGGTCCTGATCCGGCGGGTAGGAAAAGGTGCGGGCGAAACGTTCGTCAGCAGAGAAGCGATTGTTCTTGATGTCCCAGACAAACGAGCCCAGCAGTGCGCCGGCATTCAGCGCCAGACGCACGCGCTCGTTGTCGGCGCGATAGGCATCTTCGGCCGCCTGACGCAGGCGCTCGGAATGCACCAGTTCGGTGGTTTCGACCACCATCGCCATGACGCCGCCGGGCACGCCTTCGTCGTTGGCCACCGGGCTGTAATACAAGTCCATCCAGACGTCTTCGGGCACGCCGTCGCGCAGCAATACCAGCTCTTTGTTGCGATAGGACAAGGTGCCGCCGGCCAGGCAAGTGTCAACGACGTGGCGGTTGAATTCGGCGACTTCCGGCCAGCCCAGCTCTACCGGCACGCCAAGCAGATAGGGATGGCGGCCACCGGCGAATTCGGAGTAGGCGTCGTTGTAGATCATGTAGCCGGCATGGCCCCAGAGCATCACCATCGGCAGCGGCGAAGCCAGCATCAGCTGCACGGTGTTACACAGGCTGGCCGGCCAGTCGGCGAGCGGACCCAGTTCGGTGAGGCTCCAGTCGAATGCACGGATGCGTCCGGCCATTTCGCCTTTCCAGCCCTCACAGCCGTGGCTTTCGGATAAAAACTGCATCGCCTGACTCAGTGTCCTTTTTTGCGGTTTTCCGATCTATCGCAACGCTACAACGACGCGACGCCCGTGTGTTTCGAGGCCCTGAAAACGCATTGGTTTCATTGGAGGTATAGCCGATATGCGACACAGGGCCATTCAGACGCCAATCAAGTGTTTGAGTGGGTGATAGCCGGTTTTCATTTTTGCAGCAACGTCGAGAATCGCCTTCTCGATTCCGTTGAGGTGCGTGCAGGTCAGCTCGATCGCGGCGCTCTGATTACCGGCCTCGATGTACTCAAGCAAACGCAGGTGTTCATCGTCGCGGCAGGCTTGATGACTGTCGTCATCGAGCGCGGCGGCATACAGCGAAGCGCGCGAGATCAGCTTCTGGAACCAGTCGAGCAGCACCGGATTGTTCAGGCTGCGCGCCAGTTTGAGGTGGAATTCGCCGAGCAGATGGATCAGCCGTTCATGGTCGCCGGCCGCATGGGCGGCATCCTCCAGCAACAAGTGCTCACGCAGATCCTGCATCGCAACGGTGTCTTTGCGCCGGCACAGTTCGGTGACGATGCCGATTTCGATCAACCGCCGGGTTTCGAACAGCGAACGCAGCTCTGCGTCACTGGGCAGCGACACCGATGCACCTTTGTTGGGCTCAGTGGTGACCAGACCATCGGCTTCCAATTGCTTGAGCGCAGCACGCACCGACGTGCGGCTGACATTGAACAACTCGGCCAGCGAGGCCTCACCCAGCTTCATGCCTGGGCGCAACGAACGCTTGCTGATCGCCGCGTAAACCCCTTGGTAGACGCGGTCGACCGTGGTTTCCAGTTTCTTTTCGCTCATTCGAACACTCCTTTGGCGTCGGGCAATTCATCCTGGCAGTGGCTGGCCATGGAGTTGATCGGGTTCCCGTACCGGTGTGAAGCGCAGAATATCTGCCTTCGGCCCAAAGGTGCAGCCTTTTGATTTATCTCGATTTTGGATAAACAGCCAAAACCTGTGGGAGCGAGCCTGCTCGCGAAGGCGGCGGCACGTTTGACATCGTCATTGCCTGACAGTCCGCTTTCGCGAGCAGGCTCGCTCCCACACTGATACGGGGTAAATCCACCATCTTCATCGCAACCAAATTCCCTGTGGGAGTGAGCTTGCTCGCGAAGGCGGCGGCACAGTCAACATCGTCATTGCCTCAGACTGCGCTTTCGCGAGCAGGCTCGTTCCCACACTCATACGGGGTAAATCCACCATCTTCATCGCAACCAAATTCCCTGTGGGAGCGAGCCTGCTCGCGAAGGCGGCGGCACAGTCAACATCGTCATTGCCTCAGACTGCGCTTTCGCGAGCAGGCTCGTTCCCACAAAGGTCAGTGGAAATCCCGGCTCTGCACGTGAATGCCGTTGAGCAGCGGGCTAAGGTCGCTCATGCGCCCGGCGATCAGGTGGCGCACATCGCCTTCGCGCTCCCAGCGGCCGTCGACCTTGAGCAATTGCGAACCCACCAGCACTTGGCGCTGACGCTCGGCCAGGTCACGCCAGACCACTACGTTGACGTTGCCGAACTCGTCTTCCAGGGTCACGAACGTTACCCCACTGGCCGTACCTGGGCGCTGTCGGCCGGTGACCAGACCGGCCACGCTGACCGGCCGGCCATGTTCAATATCCATCAATTCCCGCGAGCTGCGGCAGCGCCGGGCCTGCAACTCGCCACGCAGCAATGCCAACGGGTGCGGCCCCAGCGTCGTCCCCACCGTGGCGTAATCAGCATGCAGGTCTTCGCCAACGCTGGGTTTGGGCAGGACGATTTTGACTTCTTCTTCGTTGGGCAGGCCGGCGAACAGGCCGAGCTGTTTCTGCACCCCGGCCACTTCCCAACGCGCACGATGACGGTGCCCGGCCAGACCGCGCAAAGCGCCGGAGTCTGCCAGCAAGGCCTGCGCACGACTGTCGAGGGCGGCGCGCTCACCCAGGTCAGCGACATCGGCAAACGCCCCGTGTCGGCGCGCGGCTTCGATGCGCCGTGCGTCCTCTTCGCGAAAACCCTTGATCATGCGCAGGCCCATGCGAATCGCCGGTTGCCCGGCACTCAGCGGCTCGAGGCTGCAATCCCAGTCGCTGGCGCGCACGTCAACCGGACGGATCTGCAATTGGTGCCGCCGCGCGTCCTGCAGAATCTGGTCCGGACTGTAAAAGCCCATCGGCCAACTGTTGATCAATGCACAGGCGAACGCCGCCGGCTCGTGGCATTTCAGCCAGCAACTGGCGTAGGTCAGCAAGGCGAAACTGGCGGCGTGGGATTCGGGGAAGCCATAACTGCCGAAGCCTTTGATCTGCTCGAAGATCTGCGCGGCGAATTCCGGGGTGTAGCCGTTCTTTTTCATACCGGCGGCGAGACGTTCCTTGTGCGGCTCCAGTCCGCCATGGCGCTTCCACGCGGCCATGGAACGACGCAGTTGATCGGCCTCGCCGGGGCTGTAGTCGGCAGCGACGATGGCGATCTGCATGACCTGCTCCTGAAACAGCGGCACGCCCAGGGTTCTTTTGAGTACGACCTCGAGCGCTGGCGACGGATAGGTTTCCGCCTCTTCCTTGTTACGTCGGCGCAGATAGGGATGAACCATGCCGCCCTGAATCGGCCCCGGGCGGACGATCGCCACTTCAATCACCAGATCGTAGAACGTCTGCGGTTTCAGGCGCGGCAGCATCGACATCTGCGCCCGCGACTCGATCTGAAACACACCGACGGTATCGGCGCGGCTGATCATTGCGTAGGTCGGTTTGTCTTCGGCGGGGATCGTCGCGAGCGTCAGGTTCAGATCACGATGCCGGCGCAGCAGATCGAAGCAGCGGCGAATCGCACTGAGCATACCCAAGGCGAGAATATCCACCTTGAGCAGGCCGACCGCATCGAGGTCGTCCTTGTCCCATTGGATGATGGTGCGGTCGGCCATTGCCGCGTTTTCTACCGGCACCAAGGTGTCCAGCGGTTGCTCGGAAATCACGAAACCGCCGGGATGCTGCGACAGGTGCCGGGGGAAGCCGATCAGTTGCCCGGTCAGGCTCAGCACCCGGCGCAGCACCGGACTGTCCGGGTCGAAGCCGCCTTCACGCAAACGTTCCAGCGGCGGCGTTTCATCGCTCCAGCGCCCGCAGCAATCGGCCAGCGCGTTGATCTGATCCGGTGGCAGGCCGAGGGCCTTGGCCACATCACGCACGGCACCGGTGGCGTGATAGGTGCTGACCACCGCAGTCAGCGCCGCACGCCGCCGGCCATAACGGTTGAACACGTATTGCAGGACTTCCTCGCGGCGCTCGTGCTCGAAATCGACATCGATGTCCGGCGGCTCGTTGCGCTCTTTGGACATGAAGCGTTCGAACAGCAGCGTAGTACGATCCGGATCGATCTCGGTGATGCCCAGGGCAAAACACACCGCCGAGTTGGCGGCCGAACCACGGCCCTGACAGAGGATGTTCTGCGTGCGGGCAAAGCGCACCACGTCGTGCACGGTGAGGAAGTAGCTTTCGTAGCCGAGTTCAGCGATCAATTGCAGCTCGTCATCGATCTGCTTGAGCACCTTGGCCTGAGGCCCTTTCGGCCAGCGCCAGGCAATGCCCTCCTCGGTCAGATGACGCAACCAGGAACTGGCATTGTGGCCCTTGGGCACCAGCTCTTTCGGATATTGATAGCGCAGCTCGCTCAGATCGAAGGTGCAGCGCTGGGCCAGGTTGACCGATTCCTCGAGCAAGGCCGGCGGATACAATTCGCGCAGCACATCAAGGCAACGCAAATGCCGCTCGCCATTGGGATGCAGGCGCAGACCCGCTTCGGCCACGGGGACGTGATGACGGATCGCGGTCATGGTGTCCTGCAAGGCACGGCGCCCCCGGGCATGCATGTGCACATCGCCGCTGGCCACGGCTGGAGTCTGCAGCTCAGCCGCCAGAGCCAACAATGCCGCGAGCCGCTGCTGATCGTTCTGCCCGCGATGCAGTTGCACCGTGAGCCACAGGCGGTCGCCGAAGGTTTGTTTCAGCCAGCGCCCTTCTTCCCGGTCATCCACTGAATCCGGCACCCACAACACCAGCAAACCCGGCAGTGCTTCGTCGAAGTCTTCGCGCAGCAGCTGATACTGGCCTTTCTGCGTACGCCGCCGGGCCTGGGTGATCAAGCCGCACAGGGCCTGATAACCAGCAAGGTTTTCCACCAGCAGTACCAGTTTCGGGCCGTTGTCGATGCGCACCTCGCTGCCGATGATCAGCGGCAACTCCACGGACTTCGCCGCTTGCCATGCACGAACGATCCCGGCGAGGGTGCACTCGTCGGTGATCGCCAGTGCCTGATAGCCGTGCTTTTTCGCCCGCTGAAACAGCTCCAGCGCGCTGGAGGCACCGCGCTGGAAACTGAAATTCGACAGGCAATGCAGTTCGGCGTAATCGGCACTCATGCGAACCAGCCTTGCAGCCACAGCGGGCCGCCCTCACCCACAGCGCGCCAGGCCCAGCCCTGCTGACCGGCGCGGTTCTGGATCAGGTAGTAATCACGCCGCACGTCGCCACCGTCCCACCAACCGGATTCGATGCGCTCCGGCCCCATGAGAATCCGCGCCGAACCTTCCGGCACGCTCTGCGGTTCGTTGAGCAGCCAGCCCGGGCGCTGGACGCTGGGCAAACCTGTGCAAGGCTGTTTGTCGACGCCATTCTGCCACGCGCACTCGGGGCGATAATCGGCCTGAAAGCGCAAGCCCTGCACCGCGTCATCACCCAGCCGTGCGCGCAGACGTTCGCGCAATTGCTCCCAGGGCAAGGTCTGCTGCGGGCGGTCGTCGAACAGTTCCTGATACTGCGGAACGAAACTCGGCAGGTCTTCGGCGCGCAAGCGAAAACCACGCACCGGCGCCTCGACCTGGACTTGCTCCAGCCGGCCACGGGCCAGTTCAAACAGCATCGCCGCGTCACGCTCCGCGCTGAGCAGGCCGACCTTGATCACTGTGTCCGGCAGCCCTGCGTGTTCCAGATGCAGGTCAAAACGCTGCACGCCACTGTCGCGCCCACAGAGGAACGCCGACAGGTCGCCGGTCAAGCGCCGTAACGGGAACAGCAATGCCTGATGGGATTGCACGTCGAAATTCAGTTCGATGCGGATATCGAAACGGTCTGGCGGCAGATAGAACGCCAGCGCCAGCGGGCGTGCGCCGAACAGCGTGTCGAGGTGCTTGAGCATCTGCGCTTCGAAGCGCCGGGCCAGTGCCTGGCGTGGCAGGCTTTGCACCTGACTGAGATTGCGCAGGCCCATGCGCGACAACGCCGTGGCGACATTCGGCTCCAGCCCCACACGATCAACAGGCAATTGCCCGAGATGATGCTGCAAGGCTTCGCTGTCCGGCACCACCAGGCCATCGTAGGCATTGGCCAGCACTCGCGCCGCCACCGGGTTCGGCGCGGCGACGATGCGATGGCGAAAGCCCAGATCTTTCAATTCCTGGCGCAGGCGAGCTTCAAATTGCGGCCAGGTACCGAACAGGCCGAGGCTGGATTCGATCTCGAACACCACGGTACGCGGGTAATGCACGCTGACCTGCGCGCTGAAGCGATAGGCCCACGCGGCGAGAAACTGCTGCCAGCGCTCGACCTCGGCCACCTCGTAATCGGCGGTGGCAAAGCCTTTGCTCATTGCTTGCGCGGCGGTCATCGACATGCCGGGGCGCAGGCCGAGTTTGCGCGCCGCCGGATTTACCGCTTGCAGCACTCGGCGTTGGGCCGGACCGCTGAGCAGCACCAGCGGCTCTTCAGGGTCGGGGCGCTGACGCAGCACAGCGTCGAGGGCCAGTTGCGGAAAGAGAATACATACCCAGCGCATGACGATCAGTGCCCCACGGCAAAGGCAATCGGCGCCGCACGCGCCAGCCCGCCACGGCATTTGAGTACGCGGAGTTGCGCCGGTTTGGCATCGATGGCTATGCGCAACGCTGCCGGTGACGGGTTGACCGCCTCGCTCAACGGGCGCCAGGCAAAGGCCAGGGTCTGGCCGGTTTCCGCCGCTACCTGCAAACGCCGCAAAGCCCGGTCGTCGGCCTTGTTCGGCCAGCACAGCACCGCGCCGCAACTGCCCGAGCGCAGACACTGCTCCGCCGCCCACAAGGCATCGCGTTCGCTGGCCTGAATCACCGACAACTGACGCAAATCGACCCCGGCATTGGCCCAGGCCTGCGGGTACGGCACGAACGGCGGCGCCACCAGCACGATGCGCTCACCGGCCGCGGACAATCGCGCCAGGGTTGGCCAGACCAGTTGCAGCTCGCCGACACCAGGGCCGGCGAGAAGGATTTCGCTCAGCGCCGCTTCCGGCCAGCCGCCGCTGGGCAGAGCTGCGTCCAGTCCCGCATGCCCGGTCGGCTGCGGACTCGCCGCCGGTGGCGCAGGCCTGCCGCGCCAGACCTGGCCGCCATTGAACAGCGTATCCAACGCAACGACGGCGCCCATCAGCCTTGCCTCACCAGACCACAGAACACGCCTTCAATGGCCAGATCCTGATCATCACGCACGACAATCGGCTTGTACGCCGGGTTGCGCGGCAGCAGGCGCACTTCATCCCCGACCCGTTCGAAGCGTTTGATGGTGACTTCACCGTCCAGACGCGCAACGACGATCTGGCCGTTCAGCGCCTCGGGATTGCGCCGCACACCGACCAGATCGCCATCGAGAATGCCGTCTTCGATCATCGAGTCGCCCTGCACCCGCAGCATGTAATCCGGGGTGCGGGAGAACAGCGCCGGGTCGAGCAGCAAACGGTTATGGATATCGGCATCGGCGCCAATCGGCGCGCCGGCGGCCACACGACCGAGTACGGGGATCTCCAGCAGCTCCGGACGCGATGGCTGGCCGAGCAAACGAATGCCCCTGGCCTGATGCGGGTTGACCTCGATGAAACCGGCTTCCGTGAGCGCCAGCACATGCTTGCGCGCCACGCTGCGCGAGGCAAAACCAAAAGCCTCGCTGATTTCAGCGAGGCTTGGGGGCTGACCGTGCTCGGCGATGCGATCGCGGATAAAGGTCAGAATGGCGGTACGGCGGGGAGTCAGATTGGTCATGGAGTACATTTGTACTCCTGTGGGAAATGCCTGACAAGAACCGCCAGTCGGCGCATGCCGACGCAGGGAGCTGCCGAAGGCTGCGATCTGATCGTTCCCACGCTCTGCGTGGGAATGCCTCAAGGGACGCTCCGCGTCCAGTGACGCGGAGCGTCACGGGCTGCATTCCCACGCGGAGCATGGGAACGATCATCGGATAAGGTCAGGAAGCCAGTTGCGCCAGGTACTCCCACGGATAAATCCCGCGTTGATGCCCGTCGCTGAACACCAGTTGCACACCATAACCCTGCGGGTTGAGTTCGATCAGGCGCACGCGATCATCAACCAGCGGCGTGACACCGCGCAGGCGAAATGCGCGGCATTGCGAGCAAGGGCATTGCCGGCGCAGATCGGCATGCTTGAGCAGCGATTCGCGCCCGTCCGGCCAGCTCAGGTGTAACGTGCGCTCACTCTGCGAGTTGCCCACCGACAGCGGATTCATTGCAGCTGACTCAACGCGATGCGCACGGCTTTGCGCACTTCCGGGTCGCCGTCGTCCTGCGCTGCCTGCAACGCGGCCACGGCGCCGCGATCGTTCAACTCTCCAAGCGCCAGCGCGGCCTCCTTGCGCAGGTTGCTGATGCGGTGGCCGAGAGTGTCGATCAGCGCGTCCAGCGCCGGGACGAAACGCAAGCGGCCAAGGCTGCGAGCGGCGCGCAGCCGCACTTGCCAATAGTCATCGCTCAGCGCTTCGACCAAGGTCGGGCCGGCGTCGCTGTGGCCAACCTTGCCCAGTGTCGTCGCGGCTTCTTCGCGCACTTGCCAGGCGGGGTCGTGCAAGGCCTGGCTCAGCGCCGGCAACACTTCGGCGCCACTGGCCAGACCCAGCGCACCCGTCGCGGCGCGGCGCACTTCGGTGTCCGGGTCGTCGCTGGCCAGGCGCGCCAAGGCTGGCAGCGCGTCGAGCTGTTTGAGCCAGCCGAGCACGCCAACCGCTTCGCGCCGAACATGAGCATCGGCATCCTCCAATGCCGCGACGGCAGCCGGCGCGGCCTCGGCAAAGCGCAATTCTCGCAACGCCCGAAATGCAGCGATGCGCACACTGACATCGGCATGTTCGGTCCACGGCAGAATCACGCGCCCCGCCGCTGCAGTCTTGAGCAGGCTCAGGCTTTGCGCCGCTGCCGATTGCACAGCGGGCGACGGATCCGTCAGCGCTTCGCACAAGGCTTGCACGACCGCATCGTCCTCCCACGCTTCAAGCAATCGCGCAGCTTCAGCGCGAACATCCTTGGCAGGATCCTGACGAAGTCGATCAACCAGCCAGAGCAAGCCATCCGGTTCTTCGAGATCGGCCAGATCGATCAGGGCAATGCGCCGCACGCCGGCGTCTTCAGCCGTCAGGCGCGGATGCAGGGCGAGGATGTCTTCGTTGTCGGTCACAGCAAAAATAGAGGTCATAAGGCAAATCGCGGCAAAGGGTTTTCAGGAGGCAGGCCGAGCGGATTGAGGCGCGGCAGCGGTCGGTCGTTGTCGTGGCGCAGCAGGTCGAGGCAGTGGCGCTTGAGGCGAGCGAATTCCGGGCTGGTGACCAGTTCGCTGGTGCGCGGACGCGGAAAGTCCAGAGGCAAGTCTTCGATGATTCGCCCCGGTCGCGCGCTCATTACCAGCAAGCGGTCGGCGAGAAACAACGCCTCGTCGATGTCGTGAGTGACGAAAACCACCGTGGTGCGGATGCGCGTCCAGATGTCCAGCAGCAGTTCCTGCATGCTCAGACGGGTCAGCGCATCCAGCGCGCCGAACGGTTCGTCCATCAGCAACAGTCGCGGGCGATTGACCAGCACCCGGGCGATTTCGACCCGTTGCTGCATGCCCCCGGAGAGCTGATCGGGCCAGCGCTCGGCAAAGCCTTCGAGGCCGACCAGTTTGAGAATGTCGTCAGCGGCTCGATGGCGCTCAGCCTTGCCGACGCCGCGCATCTTCAGGCCGAAGGCGACGTTGTCGCGCACCGTGCGCCACGGGAACAGCGTGTGGTGCTGAAACACCATGCCGCGCTGCGGCGACGGGCCGGTCACCGCGCTGCCGTCGACTTTCAAGCTGCCGGTACTGGCATTCAAGTGGCCGGCCAGGGCGCCGAGCAAGGTCGACTTGCCGCAACCGGACGGGCCGAGAATGCACACGAACTGGCCGGGTTCGATCTGGCAATCGAGGCCCTGCACCGCTTCGAAGGCTTCGCGGCCCTGGCCGAGGACGATGGACAACTGGCGGATGTCGATCCGCCCTTCCGGGGTTTGCATCACGCTCATCAGGCTTTGCCTCGCGGTCGATGCCAAGGCGTGAACAAGCCGCCCAGGCGTTTGATCAGCCAACTGCTGCCCATGCCCAACACGCCGATCAGGAGCATGCCGACTACAATGTCGGCGTAGTTCTGAATGGTGTAGGACTCCCAGGTGTAGTAACCGATGCCGAACTGCCCGGAGATCATTTCTGCCGTCACCAGACAGAACCACGACGTGCCCATGCCGATCGCCAGGCCAGTGATGATGCTCGGCGCAGCGCCCGGCAGGATTACTTCCAGCAGAATCGCCCGACGCCCTGCCCCGAGGCTTTTTGCCGAGGCGATCAGGCGTGGATCAACGCCTTCGACGCCGTGCACGGTGTTGAGCAGGATCGGGAACAGCGCGCCAGTGAAGGTGATGAAAACCATCGACAACTCCGAGGACGGAAACATCAGGATCGCCAGCGGAATCCACGCCACGGCGGGGATCGGGCGCAGGACTTCCAGCGGTGGCAGCAAAATGTCTTCAGCCCATTTCGACCGGCCGATGGCCAGGCCCAGGGCGATGCCGATGATCAGCGCCGCCACGTAACCGGCGAAGACCCGGCCGAGGCTGCTGCTCAAGTGCTGCCAGAGTTTGCCGGAGTCGCCCAGGCCCAGTGCGGCTTCGATCACCGCCAGTGGCGTCGGCACGTTGGCAAAGGTGACCAGGCCGAGGTTCCAGTGATGGCTGGCGGCTAGTTGCCAGAAGAGCAGGCAGAGCAGCAGTGAGGCGGCTCTTGATGTCCAGCGCAACGGTGTTTTCATAGTCCGGTTTCCAGTTCGGGTTCTGTGTGATGGCTGAGATTTACCCCCTCACCCCAGCCCTCTCCCCCAGGGGGGCGAGGGGGAAAGGGAGCCGATTTGCGTGCTTTTCACGACCTGAGTTCGACTCGGTACTAAACGTCGGCGTATCTCACCAACAACTCGGTCAGCCCCCTCTCCCTTTGGGAGAGGGTTAGGGTGAGGGGCTTTTGATCTTCAGCGCTTGCAGACCTCAGTTCGACTCGGTACTTCACGTCGGCGTATCTCTCACCAACAACTCGGTCAGTCCCCTCTCCCTTTGGGAGAGGGTTAGGGTGAGGGGCTTTTGATCCTCAGCGCGCAGCAACAACCTGCGCAGTCGCATCGCTGAAGTCGAACACCTTGCCACCCTGCGCCGCAGCGTATTGCTGGGCCTGGCCCTTGAGCAGAAATGCGCTGAGGCGACCCTTGGCATCGCTGGCAAACCACGCCTGTTCAGCGAGCAACTTGATCCCGCTGTCACTGGCCTGCGCATACACCGCACGAATGTTCTTGCCCTCCTGCTTCAACCCCGCCAGCGCGGTGAACGCCGCTTCAGCCGAGCCGTAACGGCGGACTTTTTCCTCACCGCGCACCCAGATTTCCGCGACATGGCTGACGTCGGTGATGGCTTTGCCCGTCGCCGCATCCACACCCGGCAACGGCGTCTGCGCGTAGTTGGCCAGTTGCGCGGTGTAATCGAGCTTCGAAGCCTTGAAGGCGGCGCGGATGTACTGGTCGTCGATGAAGTTGTTCAGGTCGAGCCCGCGATCGGCTTTCTTCAGCAGCTTCAAGGTATCGATGGCGGTACCGACAGCCTGACGGTATTCAGGTTTCCAGCTCAGGTCGCGGGTCTGTACGCCGAGCGGGCCGTGAAACAGGTAGTTGACCTCGGCATCGACGCCGGTGACTTTGGCGATCAGTTCGCTGTACTTCTCGGGTTCGGCGGCAAGCAGTTGGTTGGCTTCGATGCTCGCGCGCAAATAGGCGACGACGATTTCCGGGTACTTCCTGGCGTAGGCCTGATCCACCAGTGCGCCATGGAAAGTCGGCGCGTTGGCCTGGGCGCCGTCGTAGATCTTGCGGGCGAAACCACGGCTCGGGAACAGCTCGGCGAACGGCACGAAATCGGCGTGGGCGTCGATCTTGCCGGCCTGCAATGCCGAGCCGGCGACTTCCGGTGGCTGGGCGATGATGTTGACATCCTTGAGCGGGTCCCAGCCCTGCTCTGCCACGGCGCGCAGCAACATGCCGTGAGCCGTCGAGGCGAACGGCACCGAAATGGTCTTGCCCTTGAGTTCGCTCAGGCTTTGCACCGACGAAGCGCTCGGCACGACGATGCCGTTGCCGCTGCCCTTGATGCTGCCTGACAGCACGCTGATGAACAGGCTGTGCTTGCCCGCCGTTTCGAATGCCACGCCGTTGAACGCACCGGGGAAATCGGCCATGGCACCGAAATCGAGTTTGCCGGCGACCATCTCATTGGTCAGCGGCGCGCCACTGGTGAAATTCTTCCACTGCACGTCATACTTCGCGTCTTTGTAGGCGCCATCGTGGGGCAGGTATTTTTCCAGCAGACCCAGTTCCCTGATCAACAACCCGCCAGCGGCGCAGTTGATGGTGGTGTCCTGAGTGCCGATGGCGATGCGAATGGTTTCGGCCGAGGCCGACAAGGTGAATGAAGCCAGTACCAGACCGGCAAGTGCTGCACGCAACATGAGTGTTTCCCCTCGAATCATTTGTTTGAAGTTCGTCTCCGCCGCGATCAGGGCGCGGTGGGAAACGAGGGGTGTTTTGCATTCAGCGTCCGGGGTTCACCGGATGGCTATTGGATAATCACAATTGCAATGTGGGAGCGAGCCTGCTCGCGAAGGCGGCGGGTCAGTCACCATCATTGTTGAACGAACGATTGCTTTCGCGAGCAGGCTCGCTCCCACAATGAATTTGGGGTCAACGCAACAAATAGGGGATGTCGACCTTCACCGCCCCAGTCGGGCAATCCTTCTCGCACGGCATGCAGTACCAGCATTCATCGAACGCCATGTAGGCCTTTTGCGTGGCCGGGTTGATCGCCAGCAGGTCCATCGGGCAGACGTCGACGCACACGGTGCAGCCCTTTTCGGCGATGCATTTGTCCTCGTCCACGGTGACCGGGGCGTTGGAGCGGAAGAAGATTTCCTGAGCTTGATAAGCCATGGTTCGGACTCTCTTTCTAGTGATGCATCAAGCGGCGAAGGCGCCGACCCGCAGGCGGTGATAGGCCTGCATTTCTTCGGCATCGAGCGGGATGATGTAGGGCTCGACGGCCTTCTTGAAACTGGTCATCTGGCCGTCCTCGCCCTTTTTCAGATGGCAGTGGCAGAACCAATCGGCGTCGTTGCGTTGCGGATGATCGACGCGAGAGTGGTAAAGGCCCCAGCGGCTTTCGGCGCGGAACAACGAAGCGCGGGCGGCCATTTCGGCGCAATCGCGGATCACGCTGGTTTCCATCGCTCGCATCAGTTCGTGAGCGTTGTTGGCTTTCATCTGCTCGAGATCGTGCTCGATGTCGCTGAAACGCTGCAGGCCGATCTGCATCTTCTTGGTCACTTTCGGCGGTTGCAGGTAGTCGTTGACGAAGCGGCGCAGCTTGTATTCCACCTGCGCCGGTGGCAGGCCGTGTTCGCGGTCGAGCGGCGCGTAGACCCGGGCTTTTTCCTTGGCGATCTGCTCGCTGTCCAGTGCGGAAAACTCGCGGCCGGCGACAAAGTCTGCGGCGTTGTGCCCGGCGAACCAGCCGTAAGTGAACGCGCCAAGCATGTAATTGTGCGGCACCGCAGCCATGTCGCCGGCCGAATACAAGCCTTTCACTGAAGTCTCGGCACGCTCATTGACCCACACACCGGACGCCGAGTGGCCGCTACAAAAGCCGACTTCCGAAATGTGCATTTCAACCATCTGCGTGCGGTAGTCGGTGCCACGGTTGGCGTGGAACTGGCCACGGCTCGGGCGCTCATTGCTGTGCAGGATTTCCTCGATGTTCTGGATGGTTTCCTCGGCCAGGTGATCGAGTTTGAGGAACACCGGACCGTTGCCGCTCTCCAGTTCCTGATGGAACTCCCACATCATCTGCCCGCTCCAGTAGTCGCACTCGATGAAGCGTTCGCCCTTGTTGTTGGCGGTGTAGCCCCCCAGCGGGCCGGTGACGTAGGCGCAGGCCGGGCCGTTGTAGTCCTTGATCAACGGGTTGATCTGAAAGCACTCGAGATTGGCCAGTTCGGCGCCGGCGTGATAGGCCATCGCGTAGCCGTCGCCCGCATTGGTCGGGTTCTCGTAGGTGCCCATCAAGTAGCCAGACGATGGCAGGCCGAGGCGTCCGGCCGCGCCGCAGGCGAGAATCACTGCTTTGGCCTTGATCACATGGAAGTCGGCGGTGCGGCAATCGAAGCCCATAACACCGTTGACCGCGCCCTCCTTGTCGGTCAACAAACGCGTGCAGACCAGGCGATTGGTGATGCTCACCCGCGCACGTTTCAACTGCCGATACAGGACTTTCTTGATGTCGTGCCCTTCCGGCATCGGCAGCACATAGGCGCCCATGTGGTGGACCTTTTTCACCGCGTAGTCGCCGGTCTCGTCCTTCTCGAACTTCACGCCCCAGCGGTCGAGTTGTTCGATGGTTTCAAAACTGTGCGTCGCATAGGCGTAGACCGCCGCCTGATTGACGATGCCGTCATTGGCGATGGTGATTTCCTTGGTGTACTGCTCCGGTGTCGAGTGGCCGGGAATGATCGCGTTGTTCAGGCCGTCCATGCCCATGCTGATCGCGCCGCTGCGCTTGACGTTGGCCTTGTCGACCAGCAAAACGCGCAAATCGCGGTTCTTCTCTTTGGCCTTGATCGCCGCCATCGGCCCGGCCGTGCCGCCGCCAATCACGACGATGTCGTATTCCTGTTCTAGAACGTTGCGGGTCATGCCTGCTCCCCTTTTTGCCGGTCGATCCGCAGGCGGTACTGGAACGCATCGCCACGGTAATAAAGGTGTTCGAAGTCCAGCGGCTGGCCGTGGGCATCGTGGGTCAGGCGCTCGATGCGCATGATCGGCGAGCCCGCTTCGACGCTGAGTGCCTGGGTCAGGTCGCTGTCGGCCAGCACCGCATCGATGGCCAGATCGGCGTGGCCGAGGGCGATGCCGCAGTCGTTTTCCAGAATCAGAAAGATGTCGCGGGTGACCAGATCCGCCTTCTCCAGCCGCTCGCCGACGGCTTTGGGCAGGTAGGTGATTTCCAACGAGATCGGCTCGCGGTTGATCAGGCGCACGCGTTTGATCTGCGCGACGATTTCACCCTCGGCCACCTGCAGCCGCTCGGCCACACGCTTGTCGGCCGGAATGAATTTGAAACTGCGCAGGCGGTTGATCACTTCATAACCGCGCCCGGTCATCGACTCGGCGAGGCCTTGCAGGCTGCTGACGTTCTGAAAGGTTTTCGGCTTGGCGACGAAGGTGCCCTTGCCATGGATTTTGAAGATCAGCCCTTCTTTCTGCAGATCGCCCAAGGCCTGGCGCACGGTGATGCGGCTGACTTTGAACAGCGCACCCAGCTCGCTTTCGGAAGGCATCTGACTGTCTTGCGGGTATTCACCGTCGAGAATCCGCGCGCGCAGGACGTCGCGCAGTTGGGTGTGCAGCGGAACGCTACTGAGGGAGAGAACGTTATCGGTCATCACGGGATCACTTGTTATAACGAGTTATGACGTGATCTTAGAGACGTTATGAAGAGGTTGAGAAATATTGTTTGGGCATAACCTTAGATGCGTGTTGCGCCGGAAGACCTGTGGGACATCTGTGGGAGCGAGCCTGCTCGCGAAGGCGGTGTGTCAGTCACCAAAATACTGACTGACAGGATTCTTTCGCGAGCAGGCTCGCTCCCACAGGGGATCGTGAGCTATTCAGCGTTTGAGGATCCGGTCCATGACCCAGTCGGTCTTGACGGCTTGCTCGGCCACGGCGGGATGCTGTGAATCACCACGAATATGCGCATTCATCCCCAGCACGTGATGCCACTGGATATGCTCATGGTGGGCAATTTCCAGGCTGATCTGCTCGTCGGCAAACAGCTGCACCGGATGTTCATCAAACACCGAAAACCCGATCCGCCCTTTGCTGCCGATAATCTCGACGCGATCTTCACGGCGGTCCGCAACAAAGTTCCAGCAGCCCATGCCCAACGCCCCGGAGGCGAATCGCCAAGTGGCGCTGACCGCATCTTCAGCCGCGTACAAACCTGCCTGACGCGCAGTGAAACCGGCGACTTCAACGATGTCGCCAAGCAGATACTGGAACAGGTCCAGGCCATGGCTGGCCAGGTCGGCAAAGTAGCCGCCGCCAGCCACCGCCGGGTCGGTGCGCCAATTATCGCGACCCTCAAGATCAGCCGGCGACGGCGCTTTGGTCAGCGTCCAGCTCATATGCCGGACATCGCCGATGCGCCCCTCCTCCAGCCAATGCCGCACCTGGGCAAAGCGCGGCAGCGAGCGGCGGTAATATGAGACGAACAAGTGCAGACCGGCAGCGGCAAACGCTTGCTGCATCTCGCGGCTTTGCCCGGCGTTGAGTGCCATGGGCTTTTCCACGCAGCAATGCTTGCCGGCGGCGGCGACTTTCAGGCTGTAGGCATGGTGGCTGTCGGGCGGCGTGGCGATGTACACCGCGTCCACCTCGGGATCGTTGATCAGCGCATCGACATCGGTGTAGACGCGACTAATGCCGTGGCGCGCAGCGTAGTCGGTCACCGCTTCGAGGCGACGGCCCATTACCGCAATCAGCGCCGAACCGGGCGCCTTGTAGAAGGCCGGCCCGCTCTTGCGTTCAGCGACGCTACCGCAACCGATCATGCCCCAGCGCACCACGTTCATCTTCAGTCCTCAGCCGATGCGCAACGCGCGCAGATCAAGGCGTCCGTCCTTGAGCGGCGGGCACCAGTAGTAGCCGCCGGTGATTGGTCGGCTGATCTGATACAAGCCATCGGCAATACCGTCCTCCAGACCGCTCATACGGCGCAGCTGTGCTTCGAAGGCATCCAGCGAAAAGCCGAAGGCGAGGAACATCAAACCGGCACGATCGCCTTCGATCCACGGCATCGAACGGCGCACGACGAACGCTTCCGGCGCAAAGCTTTCCTGCGCGGTGCGTTTCACGTGGGCGGAGATCGGCGCGTCGTCGATTTCTTCGTTATCGCTCAAGCGACGCCCCATGATGTCGTCCTTGGCACCGGCAGACAGGCGATGAAAGCCCTTGAGGTCGTGCTGCCATTGCTGGATCGCGGCGAAGCTGCCACCGACCAGTCCATCAGCACCACTGCTTAGCAGTGCGGCGGCGACAGCGGCGTCATCGTGGGGGTTTTCCGTGCCGTCTTCGTAACCGGTGAGGTCGTGGCCGTCCATGTGGCGGAAGGCTTCCTGCATCTCGACCAGACGCAAGGCCGGGGCCAGCGCGGCTTCGATAGCGTTGCAGCGGTTGAGCAGCTCACCACGGTCAACACCGTGCAGCCAGATCCACAGGGCATGCTGGGTCGACGGGTTATTCACGCCAACGCCGGTCAGCGCCGGGAAGCTGCGCAGGCCAGCGATTTCGACATTCAGCGCCTTGGTCAACGACTCACCAAAGCCAACCACCGCCGACTTGCCATCCACCAGCATCAGCAGGCTGTCGATCGCCTGCGGCAAGGCTTCAACCGACGCCAGGGCGAAAAACAGATGACGTGCTTGCGCAGGAACAGGGGTAGCGAGAATGCCCGGCTGGTAGTAACTCATGTGAACTCCTTGAAAAAGTGCGCGGAGTTTACCTGTAGCCGGATCGTTTGTGTGGGTAACGAGAGCGTCGTCGTTCAGCGTTCACCGCCTTCGATCAACGCCCTCAATGCCAGCGCATCGGCGGTGGCGGCACCGCTGGCGGTGTTGTCGAAGATGCACCAGATGTCTCTGCCGTCGGCCTTCGCGCGCCGCAGGTTCTGAGCGAGCTGTTGCAGATAAGCCGCTTCATAAGCGCTGTGATAAATCCGTGGCGAGCCGTGCAGGCGCCAATACTGCAGGCCTTGCCATCCACCCGGCGCGGTGTCGCTGCTGATCCGCGAGGGATCGACCACTGCCTGGGCAATCTGCAAATCCACCAGCATTGCCTCTGCCTCAGTCCACGATTCGTGTCGTGGCTCAAGCACCACACTGCCTTTGTACCGCTCGCGCAGGGCACGAAAAAACGCCTCGGCCACCGGAGCATCGAAAGCAAGTTTCGGTGGCAGTTGCACCAGCAGGCAGCCGAGTCGATCACCCAAGCCCTGGCACTTTCCGAGAAACTCATCGAGCGCGGCCGCGCTGTCCGCCAGCCGCTGTTCATGGGTGATGAGCTTCGGCACTTTCACGGCGAAGCGAAAGTCCGGCGCTACCGAGTCGGCCCAGCGCTCGTAGGTCTGACGGCGATGCGGGCGGTAGAACGAGCTGTTGATTTCCACACAGTTGAAGCGCGCGGCGTAGCGTTGCAGGTGCGTGCCTTCGGCGGGGAATGCCGGCCAGTGCTCGCGAGCGAGACTCCAGCCGGCGCAACCGATGTAGATGGTTGACTCGTTCAAGCGCACACCGTCATTTCTGCCCGGGCAACACGGCGCCCAACACCTGCTTGGCGGTCTGCACAATCACCCCGGCTTCATCCGGATCGCCCTTGAGCAGGGTCGTGGCGAATTTCTTCGCTTGCTCAAGCTTGATGTGCGGCGGCAGTGGCGGCACGTTCGGGTCGGTCTTGAACTCGATCAGCACGGGCACTTCCGAGGCGAGTGCCTGTTCCCACGCAGCGGCGACCTCTTCTTCACGATCAACGAAAATGCCCTTGAGGCCAATGGAGATCGCGAACAGGTGATACGGCACATCGGGAATGCTCTGCGACGCTTCGAACTTCGGATCGCCCTCCATCACCCGCTGCTCCCAGGTGACCTGGTTGAGATCCTCGTTGTTGAACACCGCGCAGATCCATTTCGGGTTCTGCCATTGCCGCCAGTATTTGGCGACAGTGATCAGCTCGGCCATGTTGTTCATCTGCATCGCGCCATCGCCGACCAGGGCAATGACCGGGCGTTCCGGGTAAGCAAATTTCGCCGCGATCGCATAGGGCACCGCCGCGCCCATCGAGGCCAGGCCACCGGACAACGAGCATTTCATGCCGCGACGGATTTTCAGGTCACGGGCGAACCAGTTGGCGCAGGAGCCGGAGTCGCTGGTGATAATTGCCTGCTCGGGCAAGCGCGGTGACAACTCGTAGACCACTCGTTGCGGGTTGACCGGATCGGCTTTGGCCATGGCGCGTTTTTCCAGGGTTTTCTCCCAGCTGCTGCGCCAGCCTTCGATCTTCTTGCGCCATTTGTTCGAGGTTTTCTGTTCCAGCAAGGGCAGCAACGCGGCAAGGGTTTCCGCTGAATCACCGACCAGATTGACCTCCATCGGATAACGCAGGCTGAGCATGTCCGGCTGCAGATCGATTTGAACCCCGCGCGCCTGGCCTTCCTTGGGCAGAAACTCGGAATACGGGAAGCCCGAGCCGATCATCAGCAAGGTGTCGCACTCGCTCATCAGCTTGTAGCTGGGCTCGGTACCGAGCAGGCCGATGCTGCCGGTGACCCACTGCAAATCATCTGGCAACGCTGCTTTGCCCAACAGCGCCTTGGCGACGCCCGCGCCAAGCTTTTCCGCCACGGCGATGACCAGATCGGTCGCCTCCAGCGCACCGGCACCGACCAGAATCGCGACTTTCTCGCCGCTATTCAGTACCTCGGCGGCGCGTTGCAGATCGGCTGCATAAGGAACGACTTTCGGCTTGCTGAAGCCGACGCCGGAATGCGCGGTGCCATGGGCGCGCGCCGGTTGTTCGTAAGGCAGGTCCTGCAAGTCATTGGGCAGAATCAGCGCGGTGACGCGGCGCTCGCCGACCGCAGTGCGCACCGCACGATCAAGCAAATGGCGCACTTGCGAAGGCGCCGAAGCCTGCTGCACAAAAGCCCCGGCGACGTCTTTGAACATCGACACCAGATCCAGCTCCTGCTGGTAGTGGCTGCCCAGCGCCGTACGCGCCTGCTGACCGACGATGGCCAGCACCGGCATATGGTCCATCCGGGCATCGTAGAGCCCGGTGATCAGGTGCGAAGCGCCGGGACCCGAGGTGGCGATGCACACGCCCAGCTCGCCGGTGAACTTGGCGTGGGCCGAGGCCATGAACGCAGCCATTTCCTCGTGCCGTGCCTGAACGAATTCGATCTTGCCTTTGGCCCGGCTCATGGCGCCGAACACGCCATTGATGCCATCCCCCGGATAACCAAAAATTCGTGTGACGCCCCATTCGCTGAGCCGCTCAACCAGAAAATCACCAACTGTCATCGTCATCTTGACCCTCGCCATTTACCGCTGCATGGACATGTAAGGGTCTGGACAGCCCGCTGCGCGATGAAGTTTCGCTGGATTTTCCGGGCATCAACTTCGGCGCCGTGTTTGCGCGGCAATGATTTTTTGAGGCGTGCGCCCTGCTCTGTGGTCGATTGAGAAATGATCGAAGGAGGATGGGCCATGACTGAAGTACAAACCCTGCTGCTGCAACGCAATGACTGGGTGCCGAACAATCCGCGTCTGCCAGTGCTGATCTACCGCAGCGCGATTGCCGTTGAAGGCGACGATCCGGCGGCGCGCTTCGAGCAGACCTTCGGCGCCAATGGCTGGCCGGCGCAGTGGCGCTACGGCATTTATGACTATCACCACTACCACACTGAAGGCCACGAAGTACTTGGCGTGGCGGCCGGTCAGGCACGGTTGATGTTGGGCGGGCCTGACGGCCAAGTCGTCGACGTCAGCGCCGGGGATGTGCTGTTGCTGCCGGCCGGAACCGGGCACTGCAATCTGGGATCGAGTGAGGATTTTCTGGTGGTGGGTGCTTATCCGCCGGGGCAGCAGGCGGACATTTGCCGGGCCGCGCCGAGTGATGCGCAGTTGGCGCGGATTGCGGGGCTGGCGTTTCCTGAGACAGATCCGGTGCAGGGAGTCGAGGGTGCGGTTGGGCGGTATTGGAGCCATTAGGCGCGGCGACCCTGCCGACGCTTTCGCGAGCAGGCTCGCTCCCACAATGAATACGGGTGAACCCTGTTTCTCTGTCCAATACATACCCTGTGGGAGCGAGCCTGCTCGCGAAGGCGGCAGATCGGTTTACATCATTCAATATGAATAACCGCACTCACCGCTGGCACCCGCCGGAAATTTTCCCTACGGTGTCTACCTGTTCTCTCCCAGCATCGACGAGGTCCGTTTCATGAGCAATGCGTCTTACGTTCCGCCCAAGGTCTGGAAACACGAAGCCCCGTCCGGCGGCCACTTCGCCAGCATCAACCGGCCGATCGCCGGGCCGACCCATGACAAAGAGCTGCCGGTCGGCAAGCACCCGTTGCAGCTGTATTCGCTGGCCACGCCCAACGGTGTCAAAGTCACCATCATGCTCGAAGAGCTGCTCGCACTCGGCCACAGCGAGGCCGAATACGACGCGTGGCTGATCCGCATTGGCGAAGGCGATCAGTTCTCCAGCGGCTTTGTCGAGGTCAACCCGAATTCGAAAATCCCGGCGCTGCTGGACCGCAGCGTCGAGCCGCCGATCCGGGTGTTCGAGTCCGGCTCGATCCTGCTGTATCTCGCGGAAAAGTTCGGCGCCTTGCTGCCCAAGGATCCGGCCGGTCGTACCGAAACCCTCAACTGGCTGTTCTGGCAAATGGGCTCGGCGCCGTATCTGGGCGGCGGCTTCGGGCACTTCTACGCGTATGCGCCAGAGAAGCTCGAATACCCGATCAACCGCTTCACCATGGAAGCCAAACGGCAGCTGGATGTGCTCAACCGCCGTCTCGCCGACAACACCTATCTGGCCGGCGACGATTACACCATCGCCGACATCGCCGTGTGGCCCTGGTACGGGCAACTGGTGCGCAACAACGTTTACTCGGCGGCGGAATTTCTCGCCGCGCACGAGTACACCCATGTGCAGCGCTGGGCGGAAGAAATCGCCAAGCGGCCAGCGGTTGTACGCGGGCAACGGGTGAACCGTACCTGGGGTGATGAAGACAGTCAGGTGCCGGAGCGGCATGAGGCGAAGGATCTGGACTGATAGCAAAAACCGCATACCCCTGTGGGAGCGAGCCTGCTCGCGAAAGCGTCGTATCAGACAACGCATCTGTTGAGTGACACACCGCCTTCGCGAGCAGGCCCGCTCCCACATTTGTTAGCGGAAGCCATCAAACCCAATTGTGAAAAAATCATTAACTAACTGACTCGTACGGGTTTATTCCCCCGGAAACTTCCGACATACTAATGCGAATAATTCTTACATTCACTCGCATTAGTTTCGTTTGGGTAAATCTTGGGGAAGCAGATAGATGTCGTTTCACACCATTCACCGCCGCTCGAACCTTTCACCTAACCTCCTCGCACTCGCCATCGGCATGGCCAGCATCGCTCCTGCCTTGGCTGAAGAAACCGCAGCCACTGCGCCAGCCAATGGCCCGCTGGAACTGCAAGCGACCGAAATCGGCGCTACGCAGATGAGCAGCACCACCGAAGACACGCAGTCCTACACCACCGGCCCGATGCAGACCGCCACCAAGCTGTCGCTGACCATGCGCGAAACGCCGCAGGCGGTGACGGTAATCACTCGTCAGCGCATGGACGACCAGAACATGACCAGCGTCAACGACGTGGTGCGCGGTACGCCGGGGCTGTTCCTCAGCGAGGCCAGCGGCCCGGGCCGGCAGACTTACAAGGCGCGCGGTTTCGACATCGACAACATCATGTACGACGGCCTGCCCAGCTCGTATTCGCCGTACACCCTGGCGGTGCAACCGAACCTGGCGATGTTCGACCGGGTGGAAATCGTTCGTGGCGCGACCGGCCTGGTCACCGGTGCCGGCAACCCGTCGGCGGCGATCAACATGGTGCGCAAGCGTCCAACCGCCGATCAGCGCGTGACCCTCACTGGCGCCGCCGGCAGCTGGGATGACTACCGTGGTGAAGTCGATGCCTCCAGCCCGCTGAACGACAGCGGCACCCTGCGTGGCCGGGTAGTGACGTCGTATCAGGGCGCGGACAGTTTCCGCGACAAGGAAGAAAACGATCACGGCCTGTTCTACGCCATCGGTGAAGCCGACCTTAGCGACAGCACCACGGCGACCCTCGGTTTTTCCCGGCAGAACGATCAGACCAACTATTTCTGGGGCGGCCTGCCGATCGGCGAAAACGGCCACCACCTCGATCTGCCCCGCTCCACTTACCCGGGCACCGACTGGGAAAACCGCAAGCTGCAGGTCGACACCGTGTTCGGTGAAGTCGAACACCGTTTCGCCAATGACTGGAAACTGCACCTCGGCGGCTCGACTTCGACAACCGAGGGCGAATTCTCCGGCACGTACCTGTCGCGCTACGACGGCCCGCTGGAAACCACCGCCTACCAATCGCACCACACCGACAAGCAACGCGCCTTCGATGGTTTCGCCAGCGGCCCGTTCGAAGCGTTCGGCCGTACCCACGAACTGGTGGTCGGCGCCAGCAACCGCGTGTACGACGCCACCACCAAGGAATACTCGCCTTACGACACCGGCCTGCCGATCGCCGCGCCAAAACCTGACTTCGTCCGTAGCGGCAAGTCGCGCAACGTCACCACCCAGGACGCGGTTTACCTGACCACGCGCTTGAGCCTGGCCGACCCGCTGACGTTGATCCTCGGCAGCCGCCTGGACTGGTATGACTACGACGATCGCAGTGCCGACGGTGACTTCAAGGTCACGCGCAACCTGACCCGTTACGCCGGCCTGATCTACAAACTCGATGACCATCATTCGGTCTACGCCAGCTACACCGACATCTTTACCCCGCAAACCCAGAAAGATCTCGGCGGCAAAGTGCTCGAGCCGATCGTCGGTGAAAACTACGAAGTCGGTATCAAAGGCGAATATTTCGACGGTGCGCTGAACGGCAGCGTGGCGGTGTTCCAGATGGACCAGACCAACCGCGCCACCCAGGCGGCGACCCAGCTCGGCTGCCCGGAACTGACCTGCTACGAAACCTCCGGCAAGGTTCGCGCCCAAGGCGTGGACATGGAACTGCAAGGTGCGCTGACCGAGCAATGGCAAGTCGGCGCCGGCTACACCTACACCCGCGCCCACTACATCAAGGACGAAAACCCGGCCAACAATAACCAGAAATTCGACACCGACATGCCGGAGCACCTGTTCAAGGTGTCCACCGTGTACCGCTTCAAAGGCCCGCTGGAAAAACTGCGCGTGGGCGGCAACGTCTACTGGCAGAGCCGCATGTACAACGACATCGCTCTGGCCAATGGCGGCAGCTATCGCCTCGAACAGGCCGGCTACGCGGTCACCGACCTGATGGCCGGTTACGAGGTCAACAAGCACCTCGACCTGCAGGTCAACGCCAACAACATCTTTGACCGCAAGTACTATTCCTCGATCGGTACTGACGTGACTTGGGGCTCGACCGACAACTACGGCACCCCGCGCAGCTACATGATGACGGCCAAGTACAAGTTCTGAGGCGATAGCGCTCAGCAAGCACCGCACAGGGCGTCGGGAGTTTTCCCGGCGCCCTTTTTGCAGGTTCATTAGGCATGGCCGGCAATTACCGATAGTCTCTGGCGACACTTTCGCGAAGCGCCGGCCATGCCCCAGACAGATTTCTCTTCCGACCTCCAAGCCATCGGCAGCATTGACGCTGTGCCGGTGATCCTGAGTATGGTCAAGCACATCACCGGCATGCGCTTCGCCGCCGTAGCGCGGGTCACCGAGAGCAAGTGGATCGCTTGCGCCGTGGATGACTCGATAGACTTCGGCCTGTTGCCCGGCGGCGAACTGGTACTGGAATCGACGATTTGTCATGAGATCCGTCAGCACCATCAGCCGGTGATCTTCGGCCATGCCAGCCAGCACCCGGTTTTCTCCACGCACCACACGCCGAAAACCTATGGTCTGGAAAGCTACATTTCGATTCCGATCATCAAGGCCGATGGCGAGTTTTTCGGCACACTCTGCGCCATTGATTCGGTTCCGGCGAACCTCGACGACCCGGCCATCGAAAAGACCCTCACCCTCTTCGCCCAGCTGATTGCGATGAGCCTGGATACCCAAGGCCATTTGCACGCGACCAAAACCGCGCTGGCTGATGCCAACGAAATGGGCCGTCTGCGCGAGCAATTCATCGCGGTGCTGGGCCATGACTTGCGTACGCCGCTCAGCGCCATTCGCATGAGCGCCGATCTGCTGCAAAGCAAAGCCGAAGACAAGCGCTCGCGCACGCTACTGTCGGCGATTCGCACCAGCTCGGTGCGCATGGGCGTGCTGATCGAAAACATCCTCGACTTCGCCCGGGGTCGGCTCGGCAGTGGCATCCCGGTGCAGCGCAAACTTGTCGATGACTTGCAGCAGACGCTGCGCCAGACCCTTGAAGAAATCCAGGTGGCGTACCCGCAGGCGAAGTTCATTGATTCGCTTGAGGTACCGACCGGGGTCTATTGCGACCCGTTGCGCATCAGCCAGTTGTTGTCGAATCTGCTGGGCAACGCGGTGACCCACGGTTCTACGGCCGAACCGATCGTGCTCAAGGCGTTTGCCGAGGGCGATGAGATGGTGATTTCGCTGACCAACCAGGGCGCGCCGATTCCACCCGCGCTGATGCCGCTGCTGTTTGAACCGTTCTCACGTTCCGAAGCCGGTCAGCGCAACGAAGGGCTGGGTCTGGGCTTGTACATTGCCGGGCAAATTGCCAATGCGCACAACGGCACCTTGACCGTGACGTCCGACAGCGAGGCAGGCACCTGTTTCGTGGCGCGCTTCCCTGCCCGCTTCAAGTGGGTCTGAGCGCCGCTCTAAGTATTCAGGGGAGTCTGCGGCGTTTCCGGGTTGAGCTGGCGGCGACGAAACTGCCCCGGTGGCTGGCCATGAATCTGGCGAAAACGTCGAGAGAAATAGGCCTCATCAGCAAATCCACACAGCCGCGCGACCTCGCCCACCGAGCGCGTGCTGTTGAGGAGGAAATTGCGCGCCGCGTGCATGCGCCGCTCCAGCACCAGCTCGGTGAAGGTCTTGCCGATCTCCTTGCGCAGCCAGTGCGTCAGGTAAGTCGGTGACAGATAGGTCGCAGCGGCGACTTTGATCAGGTTGAGATCAGGATCGGCGATGTTCTTCCGCAAGTACTCGAACATTCGGCTCAAGGCGTCGCGACGGCTGTTCTCGGCGGCATTCTCTTCCGCCAGGCGCTTGAGCGGCTCGGCGTAAAGAAAACATACGCTGCCAATCATCTGCAGCAACAAGCCCTTGAGCATTTCCCGCGTGCCGAACTGACGGTTCTCATCAAGGCTGCGCATCTGCTCGATCAGGCCGCAGACCTGAGCGAAATCCTCATCGCCCAAAATGAAATCCAGATGCTCCTGAAAGCGGAACGGCGACAGTTCAGGCGCGAGCAGGATTGACACCTCTTCCAGATCCATCGGGTCGCACTGTAGATGCGGCAAGAGGAACGTCTGGGAAAAATTGATGACGATGAAATTGCTGTCTGCGGGATGCGGAATCACATGCACGCGGTGCGGCAGGATGAACGCCAGAGTGTTGCGCGGGAACGGCCGTTGCACGCTGCCGATGTGCTGCACGGTGTCGCCACCGAGGTTGATCTGGATTTGAAAATACTCATGCCGGTGAGGCGCGGTTTCGGCGCGCCGACCCTTTTTGTCGCGAATGTAGAAATCGGTCAATTCGCTGCGTTGCTGCATGACGTAGGTCGGGATACGGCTGGGTGAAGACATGGGCGGGAGGTCCTCCGGGCAGTGAGGTGGCGCCCGTCATCTTGCAGGGTTGTGCGGTGGGCGGCAACGAGTCATACGATGACGTTGTCTTTTTTGAAAGAAGCCTCGCGATGAATCTGTCCAAAAACCGCACCACTATAAAAATACAGATAGTCGTTATTCTTCAGACATTTGGGATTTAAACCTGATCTTTATTCTCAAGACAATTTGTATTTGTCCTTTTGGACACGTTCGCCAAATCCACTTTTTTGAAGAGAAAACGTTCTAACCCATCGGTTGATTTTGAACCGTTGTACGACCACTGTAATGACCAACGCAGCCCAACCTCTTTCAAAAACAATCAAAGGTGCGCACGTCATGATCCTGCTATTTCCCCTCGCCGCCCCGCCCGACCTCCCCTTGAAGTCAATTGCACAAAGACGTTCCTGAACGTCTGAAAGCCGCGCTGCAACCCGTTCGATTGCCTTGCCCCACACCTTGCGGGCAACGGCATCGGCTGCTCGAAAAATCTCGACTCTTCTAACAATAACGAGGTCTCCGCATGTCCAACTCCCATTCTTCCAGTGCCACGGTGCCGCCGGTGATAGCCGGCGCACGCGATGCCGTTTCGGCGCAGCGTCTGCCTACCCGGCGGCGCTGGTTCATGCTGTCGTTGCTGCTGATTGCGACGATCATCAATTACATCGACCGGGTGAACATTTCGATTGCCGCGCCGTTCATGGCCAAGGACCTGGGCCTGGACAAGATCGAAATGGGCCTGATCTTTTCCGCCTTCGCCTGGACCTATGCGCTGGCACTGGTGCCGGCCGGCTTCATCGCTGATCGGTTTGGCTCGCGCTTCACCTACGGCGTATCGCTGATCAGTTGGTCGACCGTCACCGTTTGCCAAGGTTTCGCCACGGGATTTGCCTCGCTGTTCGGCCTGCGCCTGGCGGTCGGCGCCATGGAAGCCCCGGCTTTTCCGGCCAACAGCCGCGCCGTGACGGTGTGGTTCCCGGCGCGGGAACGCGGGATGGCCAGCAGCATTTACGTGTGCGGTCAGTACCTCGGCACGGCGCTGTTCACCGGCGCGCTGCTGTGGCTGGCGACCACTTTTGACTGGCGCCACGTGTTCTACAGCACCGGCGCACTCGGCATCGTCTTCGGTGTGCTGTGGCTGTACCTGTATCGCGATCCGCTGAACTGCAAGAAGGTCAGCCAGGAAGAATTGAAGTACATCGAAACCGGCGGCGGCCTGGTCAAGAGCAGCCAGGAACGCACGCGTTTCAACTGGCGGCAGATCGCCGAGCTGTTCAGCTACCGGCAGATCTGGGCGATCTGCATCGGCAAATTCGCCAGCACCTCGGCGCTGTACTTCTTCCTCACCTGGTTCCCGACCTACCTGATCGAAGAACGCAAACTGACCATGCTCAAGGCCGGGATCTTCGCCGTGCTGCCGTTCGTGGGCGCGACGGTGGGAATTCTGCTGGCCGGCATCGTTTCCGACCTGCTGATCCGTCGCGGCTACTCGATGTCGTTTGCGCGCAAGTTGCCGCTGGTGGTTGGCTCGATGCTGGGCATGTCGATCGTGCTGGTGAATTTCACCGATTCCAACCTGATCTGCATCGCCGTGCTGACCATCGCCTTCTTCGCCCAGGGCATCGCGTCCTCGTCGTGGGCGGCGGTGTCGGAAGTGGCGCCGAAAGAGCTGATCGGTCTCACCGGCGGCATTACCAGCCTGGCGGCGAATATCGGCGGCATTGTCACACCGATCGTGATCGGCGCCATCGTTCACGCCACCGGCACCTTCGCCTATGCCTTCTGGTTTATTGGCGGCGTGGCGCTGATCGGCACCCTCTCCTATTCGTTGTTGCTCGGACGTCTGTACCGCATCGAGCTGAAGGTGCGCTGAGGCGAAAAGCCCGGATTTGTCCAAACGCAGGCGGCTTTCGTCCAACTTCACCGACGCCAGCCGCCGTACGCTGCCCTTTCAAACAGGATGACCCGCAGGATGAACATGACCGAATACGTCTTTACCCCGGATCTGCCCGTGACCTTGCCGGTCCTCGGCACCGAGCAGCGCTTCCCCGTTGGCCGGGTGTTCTGTGTCGGCCGTAACTACCCGTGGCCGGACTCTCAAGGCCAGTCGCGCCAGCCTCCAGTGTTTTTCATGAAACCGGCAAGTTGCGTGGTCGATGCCGTCGGCGACGTCGCCTTCCCCTCAGTGTGCGAGGACTTCGTTCACGAAATCGAACTGGTCGTGGCCATCGGTGAAGGCGGCGCCCATATCCCTGAAGATCAGGCTCTGGCCTACGTCTGGGGCTACGCTGCCGGCCTCGACCTGACCCGCCGCGATGTTCAACGCGCAGCCAAGAGCAACGGCTTGCCGTGGGAAGGCGCCAAGGTGTTCGACGGCGCCGCGCCGATGACCGCCGTGGTCCCGGTGAGCCGCTGCGGCCATCCCGAGGGTGAGTTGTGGCTGAACGTCAACGGCGAAGAACGCCAGCGCGACAACCTCGACAGCCAGATCTGGTCGGTCAGCGAAGTGATCGCGCGCATCTCGCAATCCGTGACCCTGCGCGCCGGCGACCTGATCATGACCGGCAGCCCCGCTGGCGTTGACAGCCTGCAACCGGGCGACGTGATCAGCGCCGGCATCGACGGCATCGGCCACCTGGAAATGCGCGTCGGCCCACGGCCCTGATCCTGCGGATTAAGAAAAAAGGAGAACAACAATATGACGACCTCTTTGAAAGTCGCGCTGGTGACCGGCGCCGGCAGTGGCATCGGCCGCGCCGTGGCGCTGGGCCTGATGGCCGACGGCTTCACCCTCGTGCTCGCCGGTCGCCGGCCCGAGCCCTTGCAAACGCTGGTCGAACTGGCGCAGAGCCAGGGTCATCAAGCCTTGGCGGTGCCCACCGACGTGCGTGATCCGGCCAGTGTCGACGTGCTGTTCGCGACCATTGCCGAGGTCTACGGCCGCCTCGATGTGGTCTTCAACAACGCCGGGGTCAACGCCCCCGCCGTGCCGCTGGACGAGCTGACCTTCGAGCAGTGGCGCAACGTGATCGACACCAACCTCAACGGTGTCTTTCTCTGCGCTCGCGGCGCGTTTGGGCTGATGCGCAAACAACAGCCGCAGGGCGGACGAATCATCAACAACGGCTCGATTTCCGCACACACGCCGCGCCCGTTCAGCAGCGCCTACACCGCGAGCAAACACGCCGTGCTCGGCCTGACCAAATCCCTGGCGCTGGATGGCCGCGAATTCAACATCGCCTGCAGCCAGATCGACATCGGCAATGCCCTGACCGAAATGTCGGTGCGCATGACCAAAGGCGTACGCCAGGCCAACGGCAGCATCGCCGTCGAGCCGATGGTCGACGTCAAACACGTCGCCGATGCAGTGTGCTACATCGCCGGCCTGCCGCTGTCGGCCAACGTCCTGAACATGACCGTCATGGCCAGCGCCATGCCGTTTGCCGGCCGTGGTTGAGCCGGCCTTTTTATTGCGTAACGAGGTAGCCATGAAGCCAGAAATCCTGCAACTGAGCCCGATCCTGATCCCGGCAATCAACGCGCGTCTGGACGAACTGTTCACCGTACGCCGCTACTACCAGCAAGCGGACAAACCCGCCTACATAAAGGAACACGGCGCCAACATCCGTGGAGTCATCACCGGCGGCCACACCGGCATCAGCCAGGCGCTGATGGCGCAACTGCCGAACCTGGAAGTCGTCGCGGTCAACGGCGTCGGCACCGATGCCGTTGACCTCGCCTACGCCCGCGATCGCGGCATTCGCGTCACCGCCACCATCGGCGCCCTCACCGAAGACGTCGCCGACCTCGCCATCGGCCTGCTCATCTCGGTCTGTCGCGGCCTGTGCACCAGCGACCGCTACGTGCGCTCCGGCCAATGGCCACAAAGCCCGACCCCACTCGCCCCGCTGCCCTTGGCCCGACAAGTCTCCGGCATGCGCATCGGCATCGTCGGCATGGGCCGCGTCGGCCGCGCCATCGCCACCCGCGCCGCCGCCTTCGGCTGCCCGATCAGCTACACCGACCTGCAACCGATGAGCGACGTCCCCCACACCTTCGTAGCCGACCTCAAACAACTCGCCCGCGACAGCGACGCCCTGATCCTCGCCGCCGCGGCGGACAAGGGCGAAGCGATCATCGACGCGCAAGTGCTGCAAGCGCTGGGCAAGGACGGTTATCTGATCAACGTCGCCCGGGGCAAACTGGTGAATGAGGCGGATCTGGTTGCCGCGCTTGCGGCTGGCGAGATTGCCGGGGCTGGGCTGGATGTGTTTGTCGATGAACCGAATGTGCCGGAAGCGTTGTTTGGTAATGAACAGGTGGTGCTGCAACCGCATCGGGCCAGCGCAACATTGCAGACTCGCACGCGGATGGGGGAAATGGTGGTGGCGAGTCTGGTTGATACGTTTGCGGGGAAAGTGCCGGTTGGGTGTGTGACGGGGTGAATGGTTGTTTGGGATAGGCTGCAGATTGCGTTGAGTCAGTGAAACCCAGCCCCCTCACCCCAGCCCTCTCCCCCCAGGGGGCGAGGGGGAAAGGGAGCCGATCTTCGTTGAATTCAAGAACGAGCTCGACGCAGAGTCTCAGGTCGGCGCATCTTCAACAAACACCTCGACCAAGTCCCCTCTCCCTCTGGGAGAGGGTTAGGGTGAGGGCCGTCCCTGGAGAAACCGGATCGCAAGACAAAACAACACTCCCCAATCATCATCGTGTTGCCTGATACACAGCCATCGCGAGCAGGCTCACTCCTACAGTTTTGATCGGATGCATTCAGTGAGAAAACGGTCGGCTGTCGGGCCGCCTTCGCGAGCAGGCTCGCTCCCACAGAAAAGCAAAAGCAGACCCCATCGCTTTTCACCACTCAATACAATGAGCGCAAGCTCGAGTGGCTCTTGATCTGGAGCCCGTCGGCAGGCTGAGCGGAGGGATTGATCCGGGGGTGGGAGCGCAGCGACCGTACGACGCAGTCGTACACAGCGGAAGGAGGTGCAGCGAAGCAAACCGTAGCCGCTGCGCCCGGATCGATCCCGCAGCGAAGGAACCCCGAGCCCCAGCGAGCGGGCCGAACGTCAGGGCGCAGCCTTTTGGTTACTTTTTGCTGGGCCGGCATTCCGGCGTTTGAAAAAGTGACCCGCTGTAAGAGCGGAACCGTAATCAGCCACACCCGCAGAAACGGATATACACCCAAAACCCGAAGAGCATGGTCGGCCCAAAGGCCGCCAAGTCCAAAAAAAAGCCCCACAACCGAAAACCAGTGTGGGGCGAAAAAATTGGTTGGTTGCGGCCAACCAAAGGAGCTCTGTCAAAACCATTCAAGCACTCAGATCAAATGCACTCCTGAGCCGCCCGCTCAAAACTCGAAGGCAACAAATTCGACGCCAGCAAATGCCGCTCATAAATGAACACCTTGCCGCCCTTCCCCGCCTTGTACGCCTCCAGCACGTTGTCCGCTGCCACCTTGCTCGGCACCACAATCCGATAACTGCGCTGACTCTGCGAAACCGTCGGATTCAACGCACTGCCCTGCAACTTCGGCACCACGCACTCGGCGTACTGCGCCGGCGTCTTGCTGGTCTGCAAGGTCAGGGTCGGATCGTTCGGCGCCGAAGCGCAACCGGCGAGCATCAGAGAAAAGAAAGCCATGGCTGGTACGAATAAGGGACGCATCGAGGTAAATCCTGAAAATAAAGGTTCGGTTCAACCGGCAACGGTTCGACTTCACGGGATCGCCGCTGCCATTCAATTTTTTGGAGAATCAGCTCGACGCCACCAGGGCCTTGAGCGACACATCGAATTGCTTCAGCGCATTGAGTTGCAGATCACGCTGCTGATTGATCTGTGCCGCGATCTGCGGCGCCGCCCGGTCATGCACCCAGACCGAAGGCAGCTCCTGCTCGATTGCTCCCTCGGCCTTGCCGATGTATTGCAGGTCGGCGTCGTAGAACCGTGCAGAGAAGCGCGCCTCGACCAGACTGTTGCGCTGGGTCAGCAAGCGGTTAAAGGTGTCGAGCTTGACCACCACGTCCGGATGGGCCTGAACCAGCGCATCCAGATTGTCGTAGACGGTCACCGAGACGAACTGTTGCTGCAGCGAACTCATCAGCCAGTCGAGGGCCAGTTCCGGGTCGGAACTGCCGACAAAGGCGTCGCGGATTCGCGAATCCAGTGCGTCTTTCGCACCGTTGAGCGCCATGTCGTGGTAACGCTCCAGATACTGCAGGTTCTGTAAGGTGTTTTCGCTCAACAACACACCCACGGTCTGCGTGTGCTGCAAGGCCGATGCGCTGGCGGCGATGGGTTGCAGGTGACACGACCGGGAGTCGTCTGCGTAAGCCGGTGCGGTAACTACCCCGCCCATCAGCAGGGCGATCATTGCCAGTCGAGTCAGAATGTTCATCGCGCAATTTCCTTGAGCTGCGTCTTCGATGGAGGCGATTTTCCGCCGATCGCCGGCAAAGCAGAACTTGCGTTTCTTGATGGTCACTATTACTTCCAGCAATAGTTGCGCGTCGCGCAGACTGATGCACACTGAGCACATTCAAGAAAAATGATGAGGGTCTCGCCTTGAGAACGTTTGATCTGATCCGTGACGCCGTGCTGCCCGAATATCGCGACCGAGTAGCCGAATACCTGGTGCAATACGAAAGCGTCCTGCTGGACAAAACCACCCGCGATGCGCAATTGATCCGCGATACCGCCCAGCAACTGCGCGGTTACCTGCGCGGGCTCAACACCACGCGGGTGCTGGGCATGGCCTATTGGGAAGAGCTCGATCGCCGCGTGGTAGACACCTGGCTAAGCCCGCAAGAGTGACCGCTGAAGCGCCAGTGGTCTGCCCGGCAACACGCCCCCTGCGAAAAACCTGACCAAACGCTTACAATCGCAGGCCTATTGCCATACAGACAGGCCTGCCCGGAAATGCCGCTCGACCCGCCAACGATGCTGACCATCACGATCGCCCTCGCAGCCGCTGCCGCGCTGTACCTGGCGGTCGAGTGGCGCAGCATCCGTGAGCCTTCGCTACTGTTCTGGAGCGCCGGTTTCGCCACCATCACCATCGGTTCCACCCTCGCGCTGCTGCGCAGCAGCGGTTTTCTGCTGCTGGGCATCTGGTTCGCCAACGGCCTGCTGGTGACCGCGCATTTCTTTTTCCTGCTCGGTGTGGCGCGCTTCACCCAGACCCGACTATCGCCGGCGTGGTACCTGATTTTCGCAACCTGGCTGATCATGTTGACGTTGCCGGACGGGCCGCTGTGGTCCAAGGCCATGCTGGTGGCCAACTCGCTGCTGGTGGCGATCCCGACGCTCAAGGCCAGTTCGCTGCTGCGCCCGCACGGCAAGTCGTTGAGCGTTGGCGCGGTGCAATTGCGTTATGTGCTGCTCGGCCACGGCATCTTTTATGTGGCCAAGGCCCTGACCGTGGTGATCCCCGGCACACTGATCGATCTGGCGGCATTTCGCGGCGAGATCATTCAGATCTCGCTGGTCGAAGGCGCGATGGCGATCATGTTGATCGCCCTGTCGATGACCGGCACCGAGCGTTATCGCCGGGAAAAGCAGATCGCCCGCCTCGCCGAGCGCGATCCGCTCACGGCCCTCTACAACCGCCGCGCCCTGGAAAAGCGTACGCCACGCCTGCTGGCCGGCGTATCCGCGCAAAAACCAGGGGCGCTGCTGTTGATCGATATCGACAACTTCAAACTGGTCAACGATCAGTATGGGCATATCGCCGGCGACCGCTTGCTGATTGCCTTGAGCGAAATGATCCGTGCCCAGCTTCCGGCCAATGCGTTGACGGCGCGGCTGGGTGGCGATGAGTTTCTGATGCTGCTCAACAACGCGTCAGCGGAAGCTATCCTTGAACTGGGCAACGCCTTGCGCGAACAGTTTCTGGCCCTGGCGTCGCACACCTATCCCACGTCCGCTTCGGTGACCTTGAGCATCGGCGCCACCCTGTTCGACACACCGCCGGCCAGTCTGGCGGCGCTGATCGAACTTGGCGACGCCGCGCTTTATGAGTCCAAACGCGGCGGACGCAACCGCTTGCGCCTGTCCGGCCTCGCCACTCCAGGATGAAACCCGCCATGTCCAGCCACGACACCCCACTGCAAGACCTCGCCGCCCCCGAAGGCGTTTGTTACGGCTGCGGCGGCCGCAATCCGCAAGGCCTGCACGTGAAAAGTCGGTGGGATGAGGACGGCAACCACGTCATCGCCGAGCATCTGCCCGAAGCTCAATACTGCGGCTGGCCGGATCTGGTTTACGGCGGGCTGATTGCCATGCTCGTCGACTGTCACTCCAACTGGACCGCCATGGCCTGGCACTACCGCGCAGAAAACCGCGAAGCCGGCAGTCTGCCGCGCATCGACTGCGTCACCGGTAACCTTGGGATCAAATTCATCAAACCCACACCGATGGGCGTGCCGCTGCTCTTGCGCGCGCGAGTCGAAGGTGAAGTCGGGCGCAAGACCCGGGTGATTTGCGAGGTGTATGCCGGGGAAGTGCTCACGGCGGTGGGTGATTCGGTGTTTGTGCGGGTGGATACGGGGCAGTTGGCGGATGCAGCGCATGGCCGCAAAAGCCAAAGCCCCTCACCCTAGCCCTCTCCCAAAGGGAGAGGGAACTGACCGAGGTGCTTGGTGCAGATACGCCGACCTGGGAAACCGAGCCGAACTCAAATCTTGAAAAAACCCCCACCCTAGCCCTCTCCCAGAGGGAGAGGGAACTGACCGAGGTGCTTGGTGGAAATACGCCGACCTGGGAAATCGAGCCGAACTCAAATCTTGAAAAAACCCTCACCCTACCCCTCTCCCAGAGGGAGAGGGGATTGACCGAGGTGTCTGGTGGAATAGGCCGACCTGGGAAACCGAGCCGAACTCAAATCTTGAAAAACCCTCACCCTACCCCTCTCCCAGAGGGAGAGGGGATTGACCGAGGTGTCTGGTGGAATAGGCCGACCTGGGAAACCGAGTCGAACACAAATTCTAAAAAGCTTGAAAATCGGCTCCCTCTCCCTCGGGAGAGGGCTGGGGTGAGGGGCTACGGTTCAAGCCACGCAGCCACACTCAAGCCGAAAGCGAAACGTTCTGAGCCAGCTCTTCAACGCGACAAAGCCACCACACCAGCCCGCGCCGCGTGCAGCTTTTTATAGCTTTCGATCAAGCGCAAATGCCGATCCAGCCCTTCCAGCTTCATGCTCGTTGGCGTCAAACCGTAAAAACGCACACTGCCATTCACCGACCCAATCGCCGCATCCATACGCTCGTCACCAAACATCCGGCGGAAATTGGCTTCGTAATCCTCAAGCTCGAGATCCTCGTCCAGCTCCATCTCCAGCACCACATTCACTGCCTGATAGAACAAGCCGCGCTCTACGGTGTTGTCGTTGTATTGCAGGAACGCCTCAACCAGATCCTTGGCCTCGTCAAACTTCTGCAGTGCGAGGTAGATCAGCAGGCGCAGTTCCAGAATCGTCAGCTTGCCCCACGGCGTGTTGTCATCGAACTCAATGCCGATCAGCGTGGTGATATCGGTGTAGTCATCCTGCTCGCTGCGTTCCAGGCCTTGGACCAGATTGCGCAGGCCAACCTTGCTGAGGTTGTGCAGATTGAGGATGTCGGCACGGAATTGCAGGGCTTTGTTGGTGTTGTCCCAGATCAGGTCTTCGATCGGGTAGATCTCCGAGTAATCCGGCACGAGGATGCGGCAGGCCTTGGCGCCGATGTGCTCGTAGACCGCCATGTAGACTTCCTTGCCCATGTCTTCGAGGATGCCGAACAGCGTCGCGGCTTCTTCGGCGTTGGAGTTTTCGCCTTGGCCTGAAAAGTCCCACTCGACGAATTCGAAATCTGGCTTGGCACTGAAGAAGCGCCACGACACCACACCGCTGGAATCGATGAAGTGCTCGACAAAGTTGTTCGGCTCGGTCACTGCCTGCCCGGAGAAAGTCGGCTGCGGCAAGTCGTTGAGTCCTTCAAAGCTGCGGCCCTGAAGCAGTTCAGTCAGGCTGCGTTCCAGCGCGACTTCCAGGCTCGGGTGCGCGCCGAAGGAAGCGAAGACGCCGCCGGTGCGCGGATTCATCAGGGTCACGCACATCACCGGGAATTCACCGCCCAGCGAGGCGTCCTTGACCAGCACCGGGAAGCCCTGCTCTTCAAGGCCTTTGATGCCGGCGAGGATGCTCGGGTATTTTTCCAGTACCTCTTGCGGTACATCCGGCAGGGCCATTTCGCCCTCGAGGATTTCGCGTTTGACCGCGCGCTCGAAAATTTCCGACAGGCACTGCACCTGCGCTTCGGCCAAGGTGTTGCCGGCGCTCATGCCGTTGCTCAGGTAGAGGTTTTCGATCAGGTTCGACGGGAAGTACACCACTTCACCGTCCGACTGGCGCACGAACGGCAGCGAGCAGATACCGCGCTGAGTGTTGCCGGAGTTGGTGTCGTAAAGGTGCGAGCCGCGCAGTTCGCCGTCGCGGTTGTAAATGCCAAGGGTGTAGTCGTCGAGAATCTCGCTTGGCAATTCGTCTTTCGAACCCGGCTTGAACCACTTCTCGTCCGGATAATGGACGAATTCGGCGTTGGCGATGTCTTCGCCCCAGAACTGGTCGTTATAGAAGAAGTTGCAATTGAGGCGCTCGATGAACTCGCCCAGCGCCGACGCCAGTGCGCCTTCCTTGGTCGCGCCCTTGCCGTTGGTGAAGCACATCGGCGAATGCGCATCGCGAATGTGCAGCGACCAGACGTTGGGCACGATGTTGCGCCACGAGGCGATTTCGATCTTCATGCCGAGGTCGGCGAGGATCTTCGACATGTTGGCAATGGTCTGTTCCAGCGGCAGGTCCTTGCCGGCGATGTAGGTGCCCGCCTGGGAATCGGACTGCGGCATCAACAAGGCCTGGGCATCGGCGTCGAGGTTGTCGACTTCTTCGATGATGAACTCGGGGCCGGTCTGCACCACTTTCTTCACGGTGCAACGGTCGATGGAACGGAGGATGCCCTGGCGATCCTTGTCCGAGATGTCGGCGGGCAATTCGACCTGAATCTTGAAGATCTGGTTGTAGCGGTTTTCCGGGTCGACGATGTTGTTCTGCGACAGGCGAATGTTCTCTGTCGGAATATTGCGGGTGTCGCAGTACAGCTTCACGAAGTAAGCCGCGCACAAGGCCGACGACGCCAGGAAGTAGTCGAACGGCCCCGGTGCCGAGCCGTCGCCCTTGTAGCGGATGGGCTGATCGGCGATCACCGTGAAGTCGTCGAACTTGGCTTCAAGTCGAAGGTTGTCGAGAAAGTTGACCTTGATTTCCATGCGGGATTACCAGAATACGGCTAAACGAATGGCGGCCATTATCCGGTTTTTGTGCGGGAAGTCTCGCCCTTTCGGGATTCGCCGCTGGCCGGCGCTGCTGGAAATTCCAACGGATTCGCTACACTTTGAAAAAATCCAGGCGATACCAATAACAACAATCTGAACATTGTGCGCTCGCCATTGTTCTAGATTCAGAAGACACCGGATCAAGGACGAGCACATGGCCGTTATTCTCCCTGCGCAGCCAATCCCCACCCCGCAACGCGCCGTCACCCGGCGCCTGGCCATCGCCGTTGGCGCACTGTTCGTCGCTGGCGTTATTGCCGCGATCAGCACCCTGCTTGGCATTGCCAATACCCTTGACGCGAAAGATCTGGAACAGAACCAGTTCTATTCCGTGCGCGCCGTGGAAAACCGCATCACCGCGTCGAAAAACTACATCACCAGTTATGCCTACTGGACCCGCGCCTATGAGGCCTTGAGCGGGCCGATCGACGTCAACTGGGCCTACACCGAACAGAACATGGGCAAGACCCTGTTCACCAGCGACGGCTACGACGGCGTGTTCGTCCTTGATCGCAATCGCACCAAGTACGCGGTGATTCGCGGGCAGATGGTTGAAACCGACGTATCCAGCGTACTGCAAGCGCCCGCCTCGGCGCTGGTCGAGCAGGTGCTGAGTCAGCCTGATCTGACCAAGCCGATCAGCAGTTATTCATTGTTCGAAGGCTGGCCGGCGCTGATCACCGCTGCCGCGATCATTCCCAATGACGAGCGCCCGCTGGATGAATTGAGAAACACCTCGGTGCTGGTGTTCGTCGACAAGCTGACCCCGACCAAACTGCGCAAAATCGGCAGCGGTTATGGCCTGACGAACCTGACCCTGGTCCCGGATGAAACCATTGAGAAAGGTCATCCAAGCGTGCCCCTCGACAGCACCGGCTACAGTCTGGTCGCCGACCTGCAGCGACCCGGTCAGCAATTGCTGTGGACGCTGGTGCCGCCGCTCGGCGCGACGTTTCTGGTGCTGATGCTGCTCACCGCCTATTTTTTCCGCCATGCATTGCGCTCATCGCAATACGTCGACAACAGCATTCATGCCATGCAGGCCTCGAATCAGGCACTCGAGAAAGCCAATCATGCCCTCGAAGCCAGTGAAGAACGCTTTCGCGCCGTGGCCGAAGCGGCGTCGGACTGGATCTGGGAAGTTGATGATCAGTTGGCGCTGACCTATCTGTCGGCGCGCTTCAGCGAAGTCACCGGCTACCCGCAAGCCCTGTGGCTGGGCCAGGACATCGGCGAATTACTGAGTTGCGACACCACGCCACTGGAGCTGTGGCTGCGCAAACTCAGCGAGGAAAACAGTGCTGGCGACTTGCGCTGCACTTATCGCGATCACTCCGGGCAGCCGCGCCACTGCCGGCTCTCGGCGCGGCCGATTTTCGACAAGAACATCGTCGTCGGCTATCGCGGCACTGCCAGCGACATCACCGACGAAGTCGCCGCCCATGCGCAGATCCAGCACCTGTCGATGCATGACGCCCTGACCGGTCTGCCCAACCGCAACAAACTGGCGCGTTATCTGGATGAAGTGCTGATATTGAAAGAACACTCGCCACCGCTGTCGCTGCTGATGATCGATCTGGACAACTTCAAACCGATCAACGATTCCCTCGGCCATCCTGCCGGTGACGCGGTACTCCAGGAAGTCGCCACGCGTCTGCGCGAATGCACCCGCGAGCACGACCTCGTCGCCCGCCTCGGTGGTGATGAATTCGTCGTGGTGCTCAATGGCATGGACAGCCATAACGAGATCGACAAATTCTGCACACGGCTGATCGGCAGCCTGCATCAGCCGATCCTCTACGAACAGCATCCACTGCATATCGGTGCCAGTGTCGGCATCGCCCTGAGTCGTCGGCACGGTTTCGTCGCCAGCGATCTGATCCGCTACGCCGACATCGCGCTGTATCAGGCCAAGTCCGATGGCAAGAACACCTGGTGCTATTTCGAAGCGCACATGAGCGACCAGATCCAGACGCGCCGGCAAATGGAAGATGACCTGCGCCACGCGCTCAAGCACAACGAATTTGTCCTGCACTATCAGCCGCGCTACAAGGTCGACGGCAAACACATCGTTTCAGTCGAAGCGCTGGTGCGCTGGCAGCATCCGACCCAAGGGTTGCTCGGACCGGACGTGTTCATTCCGCTGGCCGAGCAGACCGACCTGATCGTGCCGCTGGGCCGCTGGGTGTTGCGCGAAGCCTGCGAAACCGCGCTGGAATGGCCCCATGACATTCTGCTGTCGGTCAACCTCTCGCCTGCGCAGTTCGCTCTCAGCGACGTCGTCGAGGATGTTCGTGAAGTGCTGGTGGAAACGCGTTTCCCGGCCAGCCGTCTGGAGCTGGAGATCACCGAGAACGTGATGCTCAACGACACCGATGGCGCGCTGACTACCATGAATCAGCTAAAGGAGCTCGGCGTGCGTCTGAACATGGACGACTTCGGCACCGGTTATTCGTCGCTCGGTTACCTACGCGCCTATCCATTCGACGGGATCAAGATCGACAAACGCTTTATCGCCTCGATCAGCAGCGGCGCCAACGACCGTGCCGTGGTGCAGGCGATCATCGGTCTGGGCAAAGCCATGGGGCTGACGGTGACCGCCGAAGGCGTCGAGACCGAGGAGCAACTGGCGATTCTCGGCAAGGATCAATGCAACGAGGTGCAGGGTTATTTCATGAGTCGGCCGATCGACAAGGCGGCTTTTGCTGATCTGCTACGGGCTTCGCGCCTGTCGCTGGTGAGCAAAAAAGGTCGGGTAACGTGAATCTCAACCATCGCTGGCAACGCGGACCTTGCCGCTGAATACGCGGAAACCGAAGGTGTTGTAGGCCAGCGTGATGGGGATCAGCACGGCGAATCCGACCAGCATGAAGATCTGGCTGTTCGGGCTGGATGCGGCTTCGCTCAAGGTCAGATCCGGCGGAATGATCAAGGGAAATAGCGCGACCAGCATCACCGCGAAAGCCAGCACAAAAACGCCCAGCGCGGCGAACAGCGGGATGAAGTCGAAGCGGCAGTGAAAGCCTTTGCTGAACACCCATCCTAGAGCGCTGACGATCAGTCCTGCCGGCAACCACAGGCGAATATCGGCGAGCCGCCGGGCATATTGCGGCTGCAACGTCGCCGTCCATGCGATCAGCACCAGCAATAGTGCCGCGACGACCAGCGCCAGCATGCGGGCCTGGTGGGCCGAGTGCTGCTGCAGTTCATCCAGGGTGCGCCAGTACAGCCAGCACGTCCCCAGCCAGACGTAACCGAGCACCAGCACCAAACCGCAAAACACCGGGAACGGATTCAGCCAGTCGCGGCCATCGCCAATGTATTGACCGCCCCGATGCGCAACGCCTTGCACGAGAGTACCGAGCACCATGCCCTGGACCAACCCGGTCAGCAGCGAAGCCAGGGCCAACACGCCGTCGACGATGCGCTTGCGTCGCTCGTTCGGTGCGTAATCGCGAAACTCCAGCGCCATGGCCCGCGCGATCAAGGCGAGGAACATCACGATAAAAGGCACGTACAAGGCCGGCAGCAAGATCGCGTACGCCAGCGGAAACAACGCCAGCAGCCCGCCGCCGCCGAGCACCAGCCAGGTTTCGTTGGCGTCCCACACCGGCAGAATCGACACCGCCATGGCTCGTCGCTGGTATTTGCAATCCGTGAGGCCCATGAGCATGCCGACGCCCAGATCGGTGCCGTCGAGCAACACGTAGTTCATCACCGAGAACGCCAATGCGGCAGCGCACAATAGAGTCAGCCAATCGATATCCATGTCTGCGACTCCTCAGTGCCCGGTTTCGTCGGCAAGGGTGGGCTGCGGCCCGGGTTGATCCTGCTGCGGCGGCTCGCGCAACAGGCGCAGCAACACCCACAGACCGATGCCGAAGATCAGCAGATAAAACAGCAGAATCAGCCACGTCGACCCGACGACTTGAGCCCTGGACACTGACGACAGACTGTCAACCGTACGCATCAGCCCATAGACCGTAAACGGTTGTCGCCCCACTTCAGTAACCACCCAGCCACTGAGCATCGCCAGAAACCCGGCTGGCGCCAATAGCACGCAAGCACCCAGCCATCCGCGCGCGGTGTACAGCCGATTGCGCCGACGCAGAACCAGGCTGACCACGCCCTGACCGAGCATCAGCAGCCCCAGGCCGACCATCAGCCGAAACGCAAAAAACACTGGCGCGACGGGCGGTATGTCCTCAGCCGGGAATTCATCAAGCGCGGCGATTGTGCTAGTCAAATCGTGATGCAAATACAGGGAGCCGATGCGTGGAATGGCGACTTCCCAATGATTGCGTCGCTCGTCCATATCCGGCCAGGCGAACAGCCGCAGCGGCTCCCCTGCCCCCGGCGCCGGCCGCGTCCACGAGCCTTCGATGGCCGCCACTTTCTGCGGCTGGGCGTGCAAACTGTGCCGGCCATGCAGATCGCCGATAACAATCTGCACCGGCATCAGCAGCGCAATCACCCACAGCGCCATGGAGAATTGCAGGCGAGCACGCGGGTTTTCCGGGGCCTTGCGCAATTGCCAGGCACTGATCCCGGCAATCAGCGTCGCGCTGCCGATGAGCACGGCAAGTAGCATATGCGCCAGGCGATAGGGAAACGAAGGATTGAAGATGATTGCCCACCAGTCCTCGGCAAGGAAACGCCCGTCCGCGCCAATCGAATAGCCGGCCGGGGTTTGCATCCAGGAGTTGGCAGACAGAATCCAGAACGCGCTGATCAGCGAGCCCACCGTCACCGCGCACGTGGCAAAAAAGTGCAGACGCGGGCCGACTTTCTTCAAGCCGAACAGCATGATGCCAAGGAAACCCGCTTCGATGAAAAACGCCGCCATCACTTCATAGAACATCAGCGGACCGAGGACATCACCGGCCTGCACCGACAGCCGCGACCAGTTGAGGCCGAACTGATACTCCAGAATCAATCCCGACGCCGTGCCCACCGCAACGTTGAGGGCGAATACCTTGAGCCAGTAACGATAAACATCCAGATAAACCTGGCGCCCGGTTTTCAACCACAACGCTTCCAGCACCATGAGGAAATTCGCCAGACCGATGCTGAACGCCGCCAGCACGATGTGAAAGCTGATCGTGATTGCGAACTGAGCGCGGGCCGCCATCAGGGCCGAATCAACGGGCTCCATCCATCAGCCGCTGTAGAACACAGCCAGCTTGTTGCCTTCGGGGTCGCGCAGATAGGCCACGTAAAAGTCCGGCGTATAGGCCTCGCGAGTGCCGGGCGCGCCTTCGTCGCTGCCGCCATGGTCGAGCCCGGCCTTGTGCACCTGATCGACCTTATGCCGCGAGTCGGCGCGAAACGCCGGCATCATGCCGTTGCCGGGTGTCGCCGGCTCACCATTGAACGGTTGCGAGATGTGCACACTGCCGGGGCCGTTGGACTTGTCGATGCAATCGGGCAGGTAAAAACAGTAGTGTTCTTCGCGATCATGCCGGTAGCCGAGCGGCGTCAGGATCGCCTTGTAAAAAGCTGCCGAACGCTCGACGTCGTTGGCGCCGATAAACAGATAACTGAGCATGGGACGTCCTCCGATGACAGCTGTCAGCGCTGTGGCTGTTCTTGGTTCAAGGTGAAAACGTTGCCGGCGTCACGCACCAACTGGCGCCATTCGGCACTGGTGATCAGGCCTTGCTCCTCCATCTGATCCGCAGCCTTGAGCAGCTCGTCATATTGCTGTTCCGGATCCAGATCGCCCTCGGCCTGCTCCGCCATCTTGCGCCATGCCGCCAGTGATGCCTTCTTTTGCTGATCGAACATACGGGTATCTCCTGAGGGACTTACCCGGTAGAAAAAACAGCGCGAGAGAGGTTCAGGGCAGACGACGGATGGACGGTTGATGCGCAAAACCTTCTCGGAGTGAGCCTGCTCGCGATAGCGGTATATCTGTCAAATTAAATTTGAATGTTCCTCCGTCATCGCGAGCAGGCTCACTCCCACAGAAAAGCAAAATCAAAAGATCGCAGCCTTCGGCAGCTCCTACAGTTGGATCGCGTACCACCTCAAGAACAGGTCGGCTGTCAGGCCGCCTTCGCGAGCAGGCTCGCCTACAAAGCAAACGCAAAGCAGCGCAGCTGCCCGCGGCGAAGCCGCACCACTCAACAATGAGCGCAAGCTCGAGTACCGCTTTTGATCTTGATCCACCAGCGACGTCGGAAGGCTGAGTGGAGGGATTGATCCGGGCGTGGGAGCGCAGCGACCGTACGACGCAGTCGTACACAGCGAGTGTAGGTGCAGCGAAGCAAACCGGAGCCGCTGCGCCAGGATCGATCCCGGAGCGAAGGAACCCGAGCCTGCGAGGGCCGAACGCAGGAGCAAAGCGTTTTGGTTACTTTTGGGCGTCTGCAAAAGTGACCCGCTGTAAGAGCGGAACCGCCAGCCGCAACACCCGAAAAAACGGATATACACCCAAAACCCCAAGAGCCTGGTCGGCCCAAAGGCCGCCACGCCCAAAAAACCCGCAAATGTCAAAACCGCTCCGCCACCCGCTTGTACGCATAATCCGGCTCCCGGTACTTGCCCGGCTTCTGCCGTTTCGGCAACTCGACCTTGTCGCGCTTCACCTCTTCATAGGGGATGCGACTGAGCAGATCAGTGATGATGTTCAGCCGCGCACGACGTTTGTCATTCGAGTCGGCAACCCTCCACGGCGCCCAATCGGTGTCGGTGTGCTTGAACATTTCGTCCCGCGCCCGTGAGTAGTCATACCAGCGGCTGTAGGACTTCAGATCCATGGGTGTCAGTTTCCAGATCTTGCGCCCGTCATTGATTCGCGCTTCAAGCCGGCGGGTCTGTTCCTCCGGACTGACCTCAAGCCAGTACTTGAGCAGGATCACCCCCGAATCGACGATGGCGTTTTCCACCCACGGGATCGACTTGAGAAACTTGTCGGCCTGCTCCTCCGTACAAAAACCCATGACCCGTTCGACACCGGCGCGGTTGTACCAACTGCGGTCGAAAATCACCACCTCGCCGCCCGCCGGCAGATGCGGCAGATAGCGCTGTACATGCATCTGACTTTTTTCTCGATCGGTTGGCGCCGGTAATGCCATCACGCGGAACACCCGTGGGCTGACGCGCTCCGTGATCGCCTTGATCACCCCGCCCTTGCCCGCACCGTCGCGCCCTTCGAAAACAATACAAACCTTGACACCTTTGGCGATGACCCACTCCTGCAGCTTGACCAGCTCAACGTGGAGCTTGCGCAGCTGTTCGAGATAGTCCTTGTTTTTCAAGCGCGGACGTTCGATTGCCTTTGCAGGTTTCTTCTTGTCTTTCGCCATGAACCTGTCCTCGCGCTTCAACAGCCCGCTGAATTTGTTTATTGACCCGATGGCCCTGATCCGTGAGGTTAGTTCACGCCCGGTTGTTTGCCATCGCCGGGCAAAAAAGCCCTGTCGCCATGTGTTTCCTGAGGTTGTTCCGACGTCGCACTGTTCATTGCCCGATCCCCTGTTTGCTGGAGTTTTTTCGATGCCGTCGTCCAAATCATTGCCCACTGCCCTGCTCGGTCTGGCCCTGGCCGGCCCGGCGATGGCCGAGATCCAAGGTCTGGAGCTGGGGCAAGTGCTGATTTCGGCAGATGAGCGCAGTGGCAGCGATGCAGCGGTCGAAGAAGCGCGGGAACGCCTTGAGCAGGTTCCCGGCGGCACCAACGTGGTCGACATGCGCCAGCCGTTGCAGGGCCGCGTTGCCAGCAATCAGGATGTGCTGGCCTATCAGCCGGGGGTGTATGCACAGTCGGCGGGCAACGAAGGCGTGAAGATTTCCATCCGTGGTTCAGGCATCAACCGCGCACCCGGCGCCCACGCCTCGGGGCTCTACACGATGCTGGATGGCTTGCCCCTGAGCGGCCCCGGCGGCACACCGTATGAATTGCTCGAGCCACTGTGGGTCGACCATGTCGAAGTGCTGCGCGGCGCCAACGGTTTCGATCGCGGCGCGCTGGCACTGGGCGGCGCTATCGATTACGTCAGCCACACCGGTTACACCGCGCCAAAGCTGCACGTGCGCTACGCCACCGGCAGCCATGGCTATCAGCAGCGCCAGGTCAGCTCCGGGCAAGTGCTGGGAGATTTCGATTACTACGTGTCCCTGACCGATGCCAACGCCGACGGCTATCAGGACCACACCGCCAGCGAGAGCAAAGGCCTGGTCGCCAACTTCGGCTATCGCTTCAACCCGAATCTGGAAACCCGCTTCTACTTCCGCTATCGCGAGACCGATAACGACCTCGCCGGTCGCGTGACCAAGCATTCCATCGAACACAGCCCACGGGCAGCCAACCCGGCGTATGTGGCCCGCGATGACAGCCGCAAGCAGCCCGGCAGTACGTTCATCGGCAACAAGACCACGTTCTACCTCGATGACGATTCGAGTATCCAGACCGGCCTCGCCTACCACGACTACCCGATGGATCTGCGCGAAGGCCCGAACCGGCTGAAGGTGGCTTATACCGACGTCAGCGGCACCTTCGACTACAAACGCCGCGACACTTTGTTCGGGATGGAAAGCCGCAGCAACGTCGGCCTGCGCGTGACCAAGCACCTGCCCAACGATGGCGCCAGCGAGTTCGTGCGCATCCCGAGTGGCAACACCGCCAGCTACGCCCCGGGCACGCGGATGCGCAACTTCACTTATCAGGGTTCGGACACCGTTCTGCATTTCGGCAATGACCTGGAAATTGCCGACGACCTGTGGCTGACCTCCGGCCTCGCCGCGATCTACACCCGCCGCGAAAGCGCCGTGACCTATCCGCAGGGCGGCGGCAAAACCAGTCTCAGCGACTGGGACTATGCACCGCGCATCGGCCTGCGCTATCAGATCACCCCGGACGTGCAAGTGTTCGGCAACCTCAGCCGCTCCGTCGAAGCACCGCACCCGTGGTCGCTGATCTACAGCTCCAACGTGCGCTTCCCTGCCGGCAACGGCGCCGCCACCGGCACCCAGCGCGACCCAGTCGAACTGCAAAACCAGACCGCAACCACTCTGGAACTCGGTGGCCGTGGCGACAGCAAACTGGGCGAATGGAGCCTGGCCTGGTACTACGCGCAAGTTCGTCACGAACTGCTCTCGGTACTGCCGGACGCCAACGCCGTCACGCCCTACGAACTCAACGCCAGCCCGACCGTGCACCAAGGCATCGAGGCCAGCCTGAACAGCAAACTCTGGACCGCCGCCGACGGCCGCCAGTTGAGCTTGCGCCAGGCCTACACCTTCAGCGACTTCCACTACCGCGACGACGAACGCTTCGGCGACAACCGCTTGCCGGGCCTGCCGATGCATTATTACCAAGGCGAACTGCGTTACGACTGGCCGCAGGGCTTCTTTGCCGCCGTGAACACGCAACTGGTCTCCAAAGTTGCCGTGGACTACGCCAATAGCTACTACGCCGATCCGTACGCCCTGTTCGGCGCAACGCTGGGCTACAACGCCCCGAAGGGCGACTGGCAAGGTTGGGTGGACATGCGCAACCTGACCGGCAAGCGCTACGCGGCGACGGTCACGCCGGGGTATGACGACAAGGGAGTGGACGCCGCGCGGTCGACGCCGGGTGAAGGGATGGGGGTTTATGTTGGGGTTTCGTGGAGTTTGCTATAAGACCCAACGCGAAATTCAAATGTGGGAGCGAGCCTGCTCGCGAAAACGGTGTACCAGTCGTGAATTATTCGACTGACACGACGCCTTCGCGAGCAGGCTCGCTCCCACATTTTGCTTTGTGGTGCTGGTTAGAAGGGCGCAGGATTCAAATCTCTGTTCGAGAATCATCGTGACAGCAGGTCTCCTCGAACTGATCAGACAACCATCGCTCTCCATTGAAAATAACGGACTGACCTCATGGATACTTCCCAAGAAAACCCACTGGAAACATCACTGCGACTGGCCGCGGACGAACCCGCGCATCGCCCTGAGTTTTATCGCACCCTTCTGGACTCGACCGTCTACATCCTCGGCACCGCCGGTGCGGCGCAAGGTCATGTCAATCTCGAAGCCGGCAGCAACATCAGCATCGCCCATTGGCAGAAGCCCGATGGCACGCCTGTCATTCCGTTCTTCTCCTCGCTGCCAACGCTGCAACAATCCATCGACAGCGAACAGAGCTATGTAGAGATACCGGCACAATCATTGTTCGAAATCACGCTGGGCGCGCTGCTCTTTCTGAATCCGAAGTCGCCGTACGGCAAGGAATTCCTTCCGGATGAAGTGCAACGGCTGCTCTCAGGCGAAATCGGCCGGCCCGCCACGCAACGTACCGTCGAAAAAGAAACCAACGTGTTGCTTGGACAGCCTTCGGACTACCCATCGACGATGGTCCATTCGCTCTCGCAACTGCTGGCCAAACACGCCAATGTGAAACGCGCGTTCCTGGCGCTGATGCACGACACCTCGGTTGATGAAAAGCCGCACCTGATCGTTGGCATCGAAGCGGATGGTGATATCGAACAGGTCATGCGCGAAGCCGGCAATGTCGCTGGGGACACGGCCCCTGATGGCGGGCCGGTTGATTTTTGCCGCGTGCTGACGGGACAAGCCGGGCTCAGTGATTACTTCCTTAAGGAGACCAAACCGTTCTACGAGCGCAAGTCGCCAAGCAAGCTGCGTTCGTTATTTGGCTTTGGTTGAATACGATCTGATGAAAATCGCAGTCGCCTGCATGTCGCTTGATCAGCAGGCCAGTGGTCGATTCTCATGAGCGTGACCTTGGATTCTCTCAACCCGCCCTCATAACAGTGGGTATCCCCACATCGTCTCGAGAGGAAGCACACACCATGACCACTCAAACCGAAACTGCCATTCTCGCCGGCGGCTGCTTCTGGGGCATGCAGGATCTGTTGCGCCGCTATCCGGGTGTGCTGAAAACCCGCGTCGGTTACACCGGCGGAGAAGTGCCGAATGCGACCTATCGCAACCACGGCAACCACGCCGAAGCCATCGAGATCGAGTTTGATCCGGCCGTGATCAGCTACCGGCAGATCCTCGAGTTCTTCTTCCAGATCCACGACCCGAGCACGCCCAACCGTCAGGGCAACGACCTTGGCCCAAGCTACCGGTCGGCGATTTACTACCTCAACGACGAGCAGCGCGCCGTCGCTGAAGACACCGCCGCCGACGTCGACGCATCGAAATTGTGGCCGGGCCGAGTGGTTACGGAAATAGAACCGGCCGGGCCGTTCTGGGAAGCGGAACCCGAGCATCAGGATTACCTGGAGCGGATTCCGAACGGCTACACCTGCCATTTCATCCGGCCTAACTGGAAACTGCCGAAGCGCGGTTGAAGAAACTGCTGGCGGGGTTCAATGCCCCGCCACCACCGAAGCTTCTACAGAGCGCGGGCCCGACTTGAAACCGTGGGCCCGGGCACCCCAGGCAATGGCGAAGGCGATAGCGACCAGTGCCAGCATGGCCCACGGAAATGAGGTAACGCCCCACTGATCGAGCAGCACGCCGCCGACGACACCGCTGCCAGCGATCGCGCTGTTCCACGCCACTACGTTCAACGACAAGGCGACATCCGCTCCGTCGCCCGCCGCATCAGCCAGCGCCGTTTGCAACAGCGTCGCCGCGCCGCCAAAGGTTAAACCCCATGCCGCCACGCCGAGATAAATCACCTCTGGGCTGCCTCCGCCAAATCCCAGCGCCACGCAGACGGCGGCAAAGGTCGCCAAACTCAGCAGAACCGTCGAACGCAGCAGCGGCTCGACCAGCTTCGCCGTCAGCCATATCCCGACCAGAGCGGCGATGCCGAAGCTCAACAACACCACATCCACCCGCTCGGCCATGCCCGCCGGCGCCACGAACGGAGCGATATAGGTGTAGAGAATGTTGTGCGCCAGCATCCAACTGATCACCACTGCTAGCACAGGACGCACGCCCGGGGTAGTCAGGACTTTGCTCAGCGATAGGCGTTGATGGGCCGGCTGCGGCGGGTAGTCGGGCACTTTCACCAGTACCCAGACGATCAGTACCAAGGTCAGCGCCGACATCAGACCGAATGTAGTGCGCCAACCGACCAGCCCACCGAGCCACGTACCCAGAGGCACGCCCAGCGACAGCGCAATCGGTGTGCCGACCATCGCCAGCGCCAACGCCTTGCCCTGCTGTTCGGGCTCAACCATGCGTCGCGCATAGCCGGCCAGCAGACTCCATGCCAGACCCGCCGCAACCCCGGCGAAGAACCGCGCGACCAGCGTCACGCCGTAATGCGACGACAGCGCGGTAATCGAATTGAACAGCAGGAAACCGACAATCGTCAGCAGCAGCACGTTGCGGCGCCGCCAGCCCCGGGTGGCGATGGTCATCGGGATCACCGCCAGTACGGAACCCAATGCGTACGCGGTAACCATTTGCCCGGCCATGGACGGCGAAATCGCCAGGCCTTCACTGATCAACGGCAACAGGCCCGCCGGCAGGGTTTCGGTGACGATGCAGATGAAGCCAGTCATGGCCAGCGCCAGCAAAGCGCCGATGGGCAGACCTTTTGGCGTAGCCGTTAACGTGATTGAAGGTGTCACTGGAAGCTCCTCGAAAAAACCGACTCAGATTTAAATACCGATCGATCTAGATCCTGAGGGTGCATGCGCAGCGTTGTCAACAATTTCTGTATCGACTAGTCTTTATATTAAATCAATGAGGAGTCAGGTCATGGCGAGAACCGGTCGCCCCCGTCAGTTTGATCGCGACGACGCCGTCGATCAGGCTTTGCAACTGTTCTGGCAACACGGCTACGACGCGACATCGCTCGCCCAATTGAAGGCAGGCCTGGGTGGCGGTATCTCTGCGCCTAGCTTCTACGCCGCGTTCGGTTCCAAGGAAGCGTTGTTCGATGAATGCGTGCAGCGTTATTTAACCACCTACGCGCAAGTCACCGAGTGCCTGTGGGACGACAGCCTGCCACCACGCCAGGCGATCGAGACCGCTTTGCGCCAGTCGGCACGCATGCAGTGCGACGACACACACCCCAAGGGCTGCATGGTTACCCTCGGCGTCATGAGCGCACCGAGCCCGGAAACCGCCCATGTGGCGCAAGCCCTGACCCACTCCCGGCAGCGCACCCGTGCCGGCATTCAAGCCTGCGTCGAACGTGCTGTGAATGCCGGCGAGCTGGCCAGCGGCACAAGTGCGGCGGCGATGGCGACGGTATTCGACAGTTTCCTGCAGGGCATATCCATCCTCGCCAGAGACAACACCGCGCTGGATAACATTGATGCTGCCATCACTCAGGTCATGCAAACCTGGGACATTGCCGCCACGCGTAAGGCGGATTGATCAAATCACAAATGCACCGGTGCCACCGGCGCCGAACCCGGCTCCGGCACATCGACATTGACCTTCAGGGCAATCAGCAGCGCGGCCAGCAACATCAGAATTCCAGCTGCTACAAACACGCCATTGATGCCGCTGAAACTGAACACCGAACCGCCGGCGGCAGCGCCTGCGGCAATCGCCGACTGCACCGATGCGACGACCATGCCGCCTGCGCTTTCGGCCTGATCGGGTATCGATCGCGCCACCCAGTTCGACCATGCCACCGGCACGCCACCGAAGGCCATCCCCCACAGAGCCAGAAGCAACGCCTGCCCGGTGAGCGACGCCGGTAACCCGACCAACGCCAGAGCAGCAACGCCCACCAACACCGGCATCAGCACCAGTGTTGCGCGTGGATTGCGCTGCAACAGCCAGCCGGCGAACAGCGTGCCGGCAAAGTTCGCCACGCCGAAACCGAGCAGCATCAGCGCCAGCGTCTGCGCGCCGACTCCGGTGGTGCTTTCCAGAAATGGCCTGATATAGGTGAACAACGCGAAGTGGCCGGTGTGCACCAATACACAGCCGAACATGCCAATGGCAATGCCCGGTCGCAGCAACACCTCAAGCACCGTACGCAGGCGTGACGGTCGATGTGGCGCCAGACTCGGTAACGTGAACATTTGAAAGACCAGCGTCACCACGCCAACCGCCGCAGCTGCGAAAAACGCACTGCGCCAGCCAAACTGGCCGCCGAGATAACTGCCCAATGGCACCGCGACCACGGTCCCGACGGCGATCCCGCTGAAGATAATCGACAGCGCCCGTGGCAGCAGCGCCCCCGGCACCAGGCGCATCGCCACGGCCGCCGCCATGCTCCAGAATCCGCCCAGAGCTATGCCCAAAAGGATGCGCATGATCAGCAAAACTGCGAGGCTCGACGACAGCGCCACCAGCAGATTCGACGCGATCATCAGTACCGAGAAACCGAGCAAGACCAGCCGCCGATCAAGACTGCGCGTCAATCCAGGTACGAGCAATCCGGCAAAGAGCGCCACCACTGCGGTCACCGTCACTGCTTGCCCGGCCAGCGCTTCGCTGACGCCGAGATCCAGCGCCATTGGTGTCAGCAGGCTGGCCGGCAGATATTCCGCAGTGAGTAAACCGAACACCCCCATCGCCAGTGAGAAAACCGCCATCCACGCAGGAGCCATCGGCTCCTCTTCAGTTCGCCCATCACCTACACATTCATTCATTTCAAGACTCCCTCGGACATTTCAAGAGAGCAGTCTATTAGCGGCAAACCGGATGATCTATGATGCGCAGTCTTGAACTTTTGATCGAAACCCCGAACATGAGCAGCACTGATTCCTTTTCACTGTCATCAGACCTGATCACTGAATTGCTGCGCAGCATGCGTCTGCGTGGCGTGCAGTATCGGCGGATCCACGCCGGTCCGCCGTATGGTCTGGGTTTCAGCGACAAATCGGGCCATGCGTATTTCCACTTCGTTGCCGCTGGATCGACGGTGTTGCGACTGGAGGACGGCAGCCTTTACGAGTTGGCGGCGGGCAATGCGGTATTCATTGCCCATGGTGCAGCGCACCAGTTGCTGTCACACCCAAACGCCGAAGTGCAGGACATTGACAGCGCCGTCGCCGCGCCACTCGGCGATACGGTCTGCGCGGTGCAGGTCGGTCACAGCGCCGTTTCGCCCGATAGCGCCCTGCTCTTCAGTGGCTGTATGGAGTTCGAGCTCGGCAGCCTGCAGGGCCTCGGTCGGCTGATGCCGGGACTGATGCTGATCGACGCCGGCGGCCAGCGTTATCCGGGACTCATGCCGATTCTTGCGACCATGGAACGCGAAGTCAGCGCAGCGCGCATCGGCTTCGCCGGCATTCTCGCTCGCCTTGCCGACGTAGTGGCGGCAATGATTGTTCGTGGCTGGGTCGAATGCGCTTGCGGCAATGCCTCCGGTCTCGTCGCAGCCCTGCGCGACCCTCGTCTGGCGAAAGCTTTGCTGGCCCTGCACCAACAACCGGGGCGCGACTGGAGCGTCGCCGAGCTGGCAACGCTGTGCAACACCTCACGCTCGGTCTTCGCCGAACGCTTCCAGACCACCCTCGGCACCCCGCCGCTGCGCTACGCCACCGAACTGCGCATGCGCCTGGCCAGTCAGTGGCTGACACTGGAAAGACTGCCGATCGAAGAAGTGGCGCAGCGCTTGGGCTACACCTCCCAAGCGGCGTTCAGTCGTGCGTTCAAGCGGATAACGGGAAGCTCACCGGGAGCGAGTCGGCGCCAGCGCTGAAGACGAGAATCGCCGTAACAGAGCCGCTCTCATTCTGTGCCTCCCCCGGATTCTGCCCAGCCCCGCGCTCACCGGCTCACGGATAACCGAGCCTACGAGATACAGCGCTTTTGCCTACAAATCTTACGGAAGTCGCTGTCTTGCCCGCTTACCATCCGCAATTTATCGTTTCCCCTTCGCCACCTGAAATTTGAAAGCGCTGGGCACATTCAACTTTATACAAACAGGTCAGACGAAAAAGGGGTTGTTGACGTATCCGTCACTCCCTCCTAATCTCGGTCCCATCCCGCCCAAGGCAGTACGCCGTTCTAATCATCCAGAACGTGCCAAACCCTTGGGCGTTTTTTCAGGTAAAAAAACATGCCCACTGCGGTGTTGGTCGATGGCGCCTTTTTCATCAAACGCTTTCGACGAATCGAACCTCAAAACGCCTTCAACGCTGAACGCGCGGCCGCTCTGGTCCATCGATGGGCAACCGCCCACCTCCTTAATAAAACCTTGACCCGTCCAACGGGGCCCATCCGAGAGCTACGACAACGAGCGAGGAAAGAGCTCTACCGAATCTTCTTCTATGACTGCCCCCCACTGGACACTAAACAGCACAACCCCATAAGCAAAAAAGCTGTGGATTTTTCGAAATCCAGGGAGGCGGCATTTCGCAAAGAGCTGCATTCCAGGCTGCGAAGTAAACGTAAGTTGGCATTACGACTTGGGCATTTGTCGAAGGATGTCAGATGGACCATCGAGCCCGTCAAAATCGCTGAGCTGTTGAAAGGAAAAATCCAGATGACTGACCTTATGGAAAATGATGTCAGTATCGAAACCCGCCAAAAAGGTGTCGATATGCGGATCGGCATTGATGTCGCGTCGCTGTCATTTAAACAGCAGGTCGACCAGATAGTATTGATAGCAGGCGACGCAGACTTCGTTCCAGCCGCAAAAATGGCAAGGCGAGAAGGTGTGGACTTCATCCTTGATCCGATGTGGCAGAGCATTCCCGATAGCTTGATGGAGCACATAGACGGTTTGCGCTCAACATGCCCCAAGCCACCGCTTCGTGAAAATAAAGCGGCGATCTTGGAGATGCAGCAAGCAGGTTCAGTCATTGGTGAGAAATAATGGTGCCGGTATCCCTGTCGACTTCAGCCCCCCAATTTCCCCAGCCCCGCGCCCACCCGCTCAGCAGCCTGCAAATCCCCACGCGCCTCCAACTCCTGCGCCACTTGCCGCAACTGCTCAACCGTCAATCCCACATTCAGACTGATCTTCAAATGCGACTCCAGCTGTGATTCCACCCCAGCCATTGCCGCCAGCGCGCCAACCGTCGCCAGTTCCCGATCCGTCCATGCCAGGTTGTCGCGGGCGAAGATGTCGCCGAACAAGTGCACTTTCAGGAACTGATCGATCGCCGGGGCGAATTCGAACAGTGGGCCGGACACTGGCGCGCCGACCAGACGGGTCTGATTGTCGGTGCCGAGTTCGGTAAGTGCATACCCCGACGGAACCGGACCGGGCTCGCGTCCCGGCACGTCTTCAATGCCCCGCGCGGCGCGTTCCTGCACAACCTTCATTAGCAAGGACAAGGCGTTGAGGCTGCGTGGGAACCCGGCGTAGGCGTACAGCTGCACCAGAACTTCCTTGGTTTCGCTGATGCTCAACCCGGCATCGAGGCCGCGATTGAGTGCGTCGTGCAAACGCGGCATGTCGCCGATTGCAGCGTTGGCGGCAATCGGGGCGATCGCCAGTTGCTTAAGCGTCAGAGGTTGTTCTTGCATGATCGGTTTCTCCTGTGATCGGGAAGGATTGGCGCAGAGAGGATTAACGCAGGCTGCACTGGCGAGGACCGCGCAGCCGAGGGCCACGATGCGCAGAAGACGCCCTTGCTTTAACGATCTCTGGTTCATCAATGAATCTCCTCACTCATCCAGCGTGAACGTCACCCGCACATCGCCACGCCCCAAGGTCTCGGCCAAGTCCTGCGGCCGGTCGATGCGACCAAGGCGCGAATAGCGGTAAGACGAATCGAAGGTTTTGTAGAAGACCACCAACGTATCGTCGCCATACAAAAGGAAATCGCCGTTGTGGATCGTGCCCGGCCGATAGGGCTGCGTGGGCAAGGGCGGCTGCACGGTGGCGTATTTTTCGTTGCTGTGCAGGTCGACCATGTTCAGGCTCAGCGGCAATCGCGTGAGCAATTGCCGAGTGCTCGGGTTGTCCTCAAGAGCAATGGCAAAACGGTGTTCTCCGACGGTCATCCACATCGTGGTCTCCTCCGGGTTAGCAGCAGACTGAGCAAAGGGCAGCCATGCCATCAGTACGAATCCCTTCCAGCCGTTGGCAAAAATCCGCATCGCTTTGCTCCGTCGCGTTGAAAGTTACTTCAGGTTGCTCTTGAAGAACTGCGTCAGCTTGGCAAAAGGAATCAGCTCGGCCCGGTCGTACAGATCGACATGACCGGCATTCGGCACAATCACCAGTTCTTTCGGCTGCCCCGCCAACCGGAACGCCTCTTCGCTGAACTCACGGGAGTGCGCATCGGCACCGGCAATAAACAACATCGGGCGCGGCGAGATGCTCTCGATATCGACGAATGGATAGAAGTTCATGAACTTGGTGTTGCTGCTCAGCGTCGGGCGCGTGGTCTGTTGCGGCGTCGAGCTGGCCGGGGTGAATTCGCCGCGCGGGGTGCGGTAGAAATCGAAGAATTCACGCTGGATCGGATGGGTGTCGGCCTTCAGTTCCAGCACCGTGCCGCCGGTGTATTCGACCTTGCCGCCAGTAAACTCGGCGTAACGCTGCTCGGCCGCTTGCGCAATGATCTGCTTGCGCTGCTCAAGGCTTTGCGAATGCTTTAGGCCGTCACGGTTGGCGGCGCCCATGTCGTACATGCTGACCGTGGCGATGGCTTTCATGCGCGGGTCGATTTTCGCCGCGCTGATCACGAAGCTGCCACTACCGCAAATGCCCAACACGCCGATGCGCTCGCGGTCGATGAATGGCCGTGTGCCGAGGTAATCGACGGCCGCGCTGAAGTCTTCGGCATACATGTCCGGCAGCACGGCATTGCGCGGCGCGCCCTCGCTTTCGCCCCAGAACGACAGATCCAGCGACAAGGTGACAAAGCCCTGCTCCGCCAGTTTCTGTGCGTACAGATTGGCGCTCTGCTCCTTTACCGCGCCCATCGGATGACCAACGATAATCGCCGCGCTACGCGCTGCCGGGTCGAGTCCTTTAGGGACAAACAGGTTGCCGACCACGGTGAGTTGATATTGATTTTTGAAGCTGACCTTCTGCACGGTCACCTTATCGCTCTTGAAAAAATTGTCAGCACCGTGGGACATGTCAGCTCCGAATGCAGTGAATGAACTCAGGAGAAACCCGAGCAGTATGAACAGTCGTTTCATGGGGGCGTCCTTGATCGAGAAGCCAGTCGTGGCCGGGATGAAGGTATTGTTGCGCACGCTCGAGACTTTGATTAGCTAATGAGTGCTTAATGCGGTTATAAACTCTGCTAATCAATAAACCCGAGCGCGCGCCCATGGCCAAACCCAATTTCAACGACCTGCTCGCCTTCGTCACGGTTGCCCGCAGCGGCAGCTTCACCCGCGCGGCGGTGCAACTGGGCGTGACGCAATCGGCGGTGAGCCAGGTAGTCTCGGCGCTGGAGGCACGTCTGAAAATTCGCTTGCTGACCCGCACTACGCGCAGCGTGTCACTGACCGCGGCCGGCGAACGCCTGTTGCACACCGTCGGGCACCGTTTCGATGAAATTGAAGCCGAGCTGGACGCCCTGACCGAGTTGCGCGACAAGCCCGCTGGCACGGTGCGCATCACCTGCGGCGACAACATCATCAAGACCACCCTGCTGCCCAAGCTGACGCCACTATTGCTGCAATATCCGGACATCAAGCTCGAGTTCGATATCAACTACGGTTTCCGCGACATCGTGGCCGACCGCTTCGATGCCGGCGTGCGTTTCAGCGATACCGTCGCCCAAGACATGATCGCCGTACCGATCGGCCCGCCACTGCGCATGGCCGTGGTCGCTTCGCCCAGCTACTTCGCCCAGCACCCCGCCCCGCAACATCCGCGCGATCTGGCGGCGCACCGTTGCATTGACATCCGCTTTCCGACCTACGACGGTGTCGATGCGTGGGAATTCGAGCGCGAGGGCAAAAAGCTGAAAGTACGGGTCGACGGCCAACTGGTGTTCAACTCCACCGTGCACATCGCCGACGCGGCTGTGAACGGGTTAGGGATTGCCTACCTGCCTGAAGACGAGTTCGGTACGCATCTGGCTGAAGGGCGTTTGGTCAGAGTGCTGGAAGACTGGTGCGAACCGTTCGGTGGCTTCCACCTCTACTACCCCAGCCGCCGCCAACCGTCGCCGGCGTTTTCACTGGTGGTGGATGCGTTGCGCGTGGTCAGAGACCCAGCCCCGTTGTAGGAGCGAGCCTGCTCCGATAGCGTCGGCACATCCAACAGAGTAAGTGCCTGACCCAGCGCTTTCGCGAGCAGGCTCGCTCCCACAGGGTTTTGCGTCAGATCCCGGAAATCAATCGATTCACAAATCCATTGTGGGAGCGAGCCTGCTCGCGAAGACGCCAGACCAGGCAAATCATCTCTGCATGCCACCCCGCGCGCGCCTCACAACTTCGACACATCCCCGATAGCCTCGGCAATCGTCGCCAAGGTTTCCTCCATGCTGGCGATGTCTTCTTGCAGCTTTTGAAACACCAGATCCAGCGACTCGGGGGCGTCCACGGTCTGATGACCACGCAGCGACTCGACGCTATCGCCCTCCACGTGCTGAAGAATGTCCACGCTTTCTCGCAGTGCCAACAGCTGATCAAAGATCGAGGCAATCTGCGCCTGGCTGCGGGTGCTCATCGCTGCCCCGGCTTACAGATCAGTGATCCCCATCCCAGATATGTGATGACCATAAATCAGCCCCTTCTAAAGAAACGATGAACACAGAAAACAACAGCCTGCTCAGCCTTTGGTTTTTCGCGGATCGGCAGCGCGCGGTAAAGTGCGTTCTTGCGTGAATGATCAAGACCGATAATGGATTGACCTTGAGCAGTTCAGAGAGTTTGAAAGAATTGATCCCGACTCAATACGCGAACTCGTGGCCCAACTCGCTCTCCATCCACGCCAGAAAACGCCTGACCCGTGGAAAGCTGGAGTGCGCCTTGGGGAATACCAAATGGTGCGCAGCCACCGCAGCACTCAGTGATTCAGGCGCGACTTCGACCAGCGTGCCCGCCGCCAGATACTTCTGCGCCAGCAATGTGCTTTCCAGCGCGAAACCCAAGCCATGACTCGCCGCTTCCAGCGACATGTAGGAACGATCGAAGCTCAATGCATAAGGCCGTTCCGGACGCGCCAAGCCATGCTGGGCAAACCATTGCGGCCATTTGAGCAGGGTGGCTTCCGACAGAATCAGATCGCATTCCAGCAGATCCGCAGCGCCGCGCACCCGGCGTTGCGCGAGCAGTTTCGGTGAAGTCAGCACCGCGAACGTCTCATTCCTGACCGTGCGCACCTCATAGCTTGGCCAGTTCGGCAAACCGTGGCGGATATCGACATCGATCTTGTCGCGACTGAAGTGCAGCGATTCATAGGAGCACGACAGGTTGATCTGAATGTCCGGGTGACTGGCGCGAAACGCTTCCAGGCGCGGCATCAGCCAGAGCAGGCCGAAGCTTGGCGACGAGTGCAAGCGCAGGCAATCGAGGCTGACATCGCTGGCCGCACGCTCGGTGGCAACGGCGAGACTGTGCAAAATCCCGGAAACTTCCTTGAGGTATTGCTCGCCGACCGGCGTCAGCGAGACGCCCCGGGCAGCACGGACGAATAATTGCCGGCCGATCATCCCTTCCAGTTTCGCCAGTTGATGGCTGACTGCCGAGGGTGTCAGGTCCAGCACTTCCGCCGCTCTGGCGACGTTGCCGAAGCGCGCGGTTTGTTCGAAGGCCTGAATTGCTTTCAGCGGTGGCAGGATGATCGATGCCTCAGTGTCTGAGCGCATGGGGACTCCGTGGTGATTTCTTGTGATGTACGGACCGGTTTCATTCAAGCATTTGCGAAACGGCCTGACGAGTGCTGAATTTTTTTCAGCATTGAGTGACTTCCGCGTTATTGCTCACGCTCGCCCCGGAGGACAAGCTGAGTCATCGGTTACTTACACACCGACCCAATAAAAACAATTCGAGGGAATCCTCCATGCTTCTTCAAGGCAAAGTCGCAATCATTACCGGTGCCGCATCTGCCCGTGGCATTGGCCGCGCTACCGCCAGCACATTTGCGCAACACGGCGCTCGCGTGGTCATCCTCGATCTGGATGCATCCGCAGCACGTGACGCCGCCGCAGCACTGGGCGAAGGTCATCTGGGCCTGGCGGCCAACGTGGCCGACGAAGCGCAGGTTCAGCAAGCTGTCGCCGCCATCATCGAGCACTTCGGGCGCATCGATATCCTCGTCAACAACGCCGGCATTACCCAGCCACTGAAGACTCTGGATATTCGCCCTTCGGACTACGACAAGGTGCTGGACGTCAGCCTGCGCGGCACTTTGCTCATGTCCCAGGCGGTGATTCCGCTGATGCGCCAACAGTCTTCCGGCAGCATCGTCTGCATGTCGTCGGTGTCTGCCCAGCGCGGCGGCGGCATCTTCGGTGGCCCGCATTACAGCGCGGCCAAGGCCGGTGTGCTGGGGCTGGGCAAGGCCATGGCGCGGGAATTGGGGCCGGACAATATCCGCGTCAACTCCATCGCCCCGGGCCTGATTCACACCGACATCACCGGCGGCCTGATGCAGGATGACCGCCGCCACGCCATCATCGAAGGCATTCCGCTGGGGCGCCTGGGTCAAGCGCAGGACGTCGCCAACGCCGCGCTGTTTCTGGCCAGCGACCTGTCCGCTTATCTGACCGGCATCACCCTCGATGTGAACGGCGGCATGCTGATTCACTGAGTAACTCTGGGCGGGCCTGCGTGGCCCGTGCGGTTCTGGATCGATGACGCAGCCGGGCCTGATGGCCTGGCGGTCAATAAAAACAAGAGATCAGACCATCATGACTACCCTGTCGCTCGAAGCGGTTTCGACCGTGCGTTCTTCTGCCTATCGCAAAACGGCGTGGCGCCTGATGCCGTTCCTGATGCTGTGCTACCTGTGCGCCTATCTGGACCGGGTCAACGTCGGTTTCGCCAAGCTGCAAATGATGAACGATCTGGCCCTCAGCGAAACGGTCTACGGACTGGGCGCCGGGGTGTTTTTCATCGGCTATTTCCTTTGCGAAGTGCCCAGCAACATCATCCTGCACAAGGTCGGCGCACGGGTGTGGATTGCGCGGATCATGATCACCTGGGGCATCGTCTCGGCGCTGTTCGCCTTCGTCGAAACCGCCTGGCAGTTCTACGCGCTGCGCTTTCTGCTGGGGATTGCCGAAGCCGGTCTGGCGCCGGGCCTGCTGCTCTACCTCACCTACTGGTTTCCGTCCTATCGGCGGGCGCGCATGACGGTGTTGTGGTTTATCGCCATTCCGCTGTCAGGCATGGTCGGTGGCCCGCTTTCGGGCTGGATCATGAACCACTTTGCCGGTGTGCACGGCTGGGCCGGCTGGCAGTGGATGTTCGTTTTGGAAGCGGTGCCCACCGTGGTCGTCGGCCTGCTGGTACTGAGTTATCTGAAAGACGGCGTGCATCAGGCGACCTGGCTCAATGACGAGGAAAAAGCGCTGATCACTCGCGAACTGGCCGAAGACGACCAGCAAAAGGTCACCCATGCCTCGGTCGGCGAGTTCATCCGCGACCGGCGCTTGTGGCTGCTGGCGGCGATCTACTTCTGTGTGGTGATGGGCCAATACGCGATCACCTTTTGGCTGCCGACACTGGTGCGTAACGCAGGGGTTTCCGACCCGCTGCACATCGGGTTCCTGACCAGCCTGCCTTACCTGTGCGCCATCGCCGCCATGCTCCTGGTCGGCCGCAGTGGCGACAAACATCGCGAGCGCCGCTGGCACCTGATCGTGCCGATGATCGCCGGTGCGATCGGCTTGAGCCTGGCAGCGATGATGGGCGGCAATCCGACCTTGTCGATCCTCAGCCTGTGCCTGGCCGCCTCCGGCATTCTGTCCGCCACTTCGTTGTTCTGGATGCTGCCCACCACGCTGCTCGGCGGCGTGTCTGCGGCGGCCGGCATCGCCGCGGTCAACAGCTTCGCCAACCTCGCCGGATTCTGCTCGCCCTATCTGATCGGCTGGATCACCACCCTGACCGGTTCCAGCGCCATCGGCATGTACCTCATCACCGGCGTGCTGTTCCTCGGCGCCAGCCTGGTCCTGCGTATTCCTGCCGCTTTGGTCAATCGTTGAGTCAACGGAGTTTCATCATGACGACTAATCTTGCACACGCTGCATCGCTGAGCCTGACCCAGCGCGCGCACAACATTCGCCGCCATGCATTGCGCATGGGCCAAGTTCAGGGCCAGGGCTATGTGGGCCAGGCCCTCGGCGCGGCTGACCTGCTGGCGGTGTCTTACTTTCATGCGATGAATCATCGCCCCGCAGATCCCGAATGGGAGCAGCGCGATCGCTTCTATCTCTCCATCGGCCACTACGCCATCGCGCTGTACGCAGCGCTGATCGAAGCCGAGATCATTCCCCTCGACGAGCTGGAAACCTATGGTTCGGATGACAGCCGCCTGCCGATGTCGGGCATGGCCGCCTACACCCCGGGGATGGAAATCACCGGCGGTTCGCTGGGTCAGGGCCTGGGTATCGCGGTCGGTGCCTGCCTGGGCCTCAAGCGCAAAGGCTCGACCTCGTTCGTCTACAACCTGCTGTCCGATGGCGAACTCAATGAAGGCTCGACCTGGGAAGCGGTGATGTCGGCTTCGCACTGGAAGCTCGACAACCTGATCGCCATCGTCGACGTCAACAACCAGCAGGCCGACGGCTATTCCAGCGAGATTCTCTCGTTCGAACCCATCGTCGATCGCTGGCAAGCCTTCGGCTGGTTTACCCAGCGCGTCGACGGCAATGACCTCGACGCCCTGGTCGCTGCATTCGATGCCGCCCGCAATCACCCCGGCGGGCAACCGCGCGTGATCATCTGCGACACGAAAATGGGCAAGGGCGTGCCGTTTCTTGAGAACCGGGAAAAGACCCACTTCATTCGCGTCGAAGAGCACGAATGGGACCTGGCACTGAGCAACCTTGAAGAAGGAAAAAACCAATGAGCAACGCCGCCAATACTGCGACTTCGACTGCTACTGGCGCTCCGGTGAAAAAGCGCCTGACCACCTCGGCGATGATTGCCTCGATTGCTTCCGAGGGCCAGGCGACCCGTTCGGCACCGTTCGGCCATGCGCTCGCAGCGCTGGCAGACCAGCGCGCGGACATCGTCGGTCTCTCGGCTGACCTGTCCAAGTACACCGACCTGCACATTTTCGCCAAGGCGCATCCGGAGCGCTTCTATCAAATGGGCATGGCCGAACAGTTGCTGATGAGCGCTGCGGCGGGCATGGCGCGTGAGGGTTTCGTGCCGTTCGCCACCACCTACGCGGTGTTCGCATCGCGGCGTGCTTACGACTTCATCTGCATGGCCATCGCCGAGGAAAACCTTAACGTCAAAATCGTCTGCGGCCTCCCCGGTCTCACCACGGGTTACGGGCCGAGCCACCAGGCCACCGATGATCTGGCTATTTTTCGCGCCATGCCCAATCTGATGATTGTCGACCCGTGCGATGCACTGGAAATCGAACAGGCCGTGCCGGCCATCGCCGCTCACCAAGGCCCGGTCTACATGCGTTTGCTGCGCGGCAATGTGCCGTTGGTGCTGGACGAGTACGGCTATCAATTCGAGATCGGCAAGGCCAAGACCCTGCGCACGGGCAACGACGTGCTGATCATCTCCACCGGGCTGATGACCATGCGCTCACTGGAAGCGGCCAAGCAATTGCAGGCCGACGGCATTGATGTGGCCGTGCTGCACGTGCCGACCATCAAGCCGCTGGATGAACAAACCATTCTCGCCGAAGCGCGTAAATCCGGGCGTCTGGTGGTCACAGCCGAGAACAGCTCGATCATCGGCGGTTTGGGTGAGGCGGTTGCCGGGTTGTTGTTGCGCAATGGCGTGACGCCCACCTTCAGACAGATCGCGTTGCCCGACGCCTTCCTCGACGCCGGCGCCCTGCCGACGCTGCATGATCGCTACGGCATTTCGACGCCGGCCGTTTGCGCGCAGATCAAAGCCTGGCTGTAACTCCACCGTGAGCGGCGCCTCCATCCGAGGCGCTCGTTCATTCGAAAACAGGAGGCAGAACGTGAAAGCACGTGAACTGCTGGATCCCGACTTCAAAAGCTTTTTAACCCCCGGCGCACAAGCCTGGACGTTAGAGACGCTGCCCGCGATCAGGGAGCGTGTCCATGCGACATTCAAATCCCGAGAACAAGCGCGCGGTGAAAGCCTATGGACCAAGGCCCACGACGGTGAGGATTTGCGCCTGTGTCTTTACCGGCCCGCCGCCGGGGCACCGGGCGGTAATTTTGCGGTGATCCTGTACATCCACGGTGGAGGCTTCGTCCTTGGTTGCCCCGAAATGGCCGATGACTATCTGGCTAACCTCGCCGAAGCACTTCAGGCGATCATCGTCGCCGTCGATTACCGTCTCGCGCCAGAGCACCCCTTCCCTATTCCCCTGGAAGATTGCTACACCGCGCTCGGCTGGGTTTTCGCCCACCGGCAAACGCTCAACATTGACGCCGACAAAGTAATCGTCATGGGTCACAGTGCCGGTGCAGGTCTGGCAGCAGCGCTGGCCATCGTGGCGCGGGATCGCGGCGAATATTCCATCGCCAGCCAGGTGCTGGTTTATCCGATGCTCGATTACCGTTCGGGCAGCCCGGCCTCGCCTCAGCAGAACAGCACGACCGGAGTGATTGGCTGGCCGGCGCAAGCCAACCAGTTCTGTTGGGAGTGCCTGCGCGCTGACCAAGCGCTGGATGATCTGCCAATTGGCTGGTTTTCGCCGGCCCTGCAGGACGATCTGCGTGACTTGCCACCGACGTTTCTGGCCGTCGGGGCGCTGGATCTGTTTCTGGAAGAGGACGTTGCATTTGCCATGCGTCTGTCGCGCGCCGGGGCTGCCGTCGAACTGCATGTCTACCCTGGGGCGCCACATATGTTTGATCAGTGCCCCGGCAGTGTTAGCGATCAGTCTGCGCTGGATATCGTCCGATCACTTCGGCGATCGATAGCTAGCGCATTAACTGCTGAGGGATAGAAAGAACCGCTGAAACGGTAAAACAGGATTTCTTATACAAAGCCTTCCCCCCACTTCTACGCTTATTGATTAATACCTTCGCAGACAGGCAGCTGCGGAGGGTGGCCTGCGCTTTGAGAAATTCAATATCGCTTAGCCATCGCTCTCCTCGATTCCGCCCGGATATTTTCCAGCGTCTCTTTGGATAATGTCGAAACCGACACATTTTGTTGCACCCAAAAACCCCTTGGATCCAACGTCCCGACAAACGGTAACGACCTGAATAGAACAAATTTTCAAAGAGATAAACGTGGGCAAATGGCCCATCCATACGCTCGTCAAAAATCAGGCAGCCCCATCTGACACTCCCTATCTATGGTTTTAAAACCATCCGTGGACGTCCGCCCCACCCATTTACAGGGAGTAGTAATGGACAACATCGTCATTGCCGACAAAGCCAATTCTCAGCTCACTGCCCAGAACTGGGGCAATGTTCAGCTCAATCAGCCTTCAGTTGTACAAATGCCGGTTCGGCCCGATCAATTGGCGTCGACCAGTCGCAGCGGTCAGGATTTGATCGTCAATCTGAAGTCTGGCGAGCAAATCAAAATCTCCAATTTCTTTGTCACCAGCCCTGACGGCGTGCCCAATGACATTGTCTTTCAGGGTGACGACGCGACGCTGTGGCAGGCGCGCTACAGCGCCGAGCCGTTCAACGGCTTTACCTTTGACGAAATCAATTCGCTGGACGAGCTGATCGCTGGCGTCGGTGTGGTGGATGGCGCAACGCCGGCCTGGGCGATTGCTGGGCTTGGCCTGTTGGGCGCGGGTGGTGCGGCGGCCGCTGCGGGCGGAAGTGGCGGCGGCGGAGGTGGTGGCGGTGGAGACGCGACGCCTCCTGCGCCCGCGACCGGATTAACCTTGTCGGCCGATGGCCGGGTGCTGAGTGGTTTTGGCGAAGCTGGCAGTGTCGTTCAAGTGCGCGACGCGGCGGGCAATCTTCTGGGCTCCGGAACGGTCGGGGCTGATGGCAGTTTCCAGGTTGACCTGGGTACGCCGCAGAACAATGGCCAGCCGCTCGACGTGACGCTCACCGACCCTGCGGGCAACGTTTCGACACCGGGTACGGTCACTGCGCCGGATACTACCGCGCCGACCGCACCAGGCAATCTCAGCGTGAGCCCTGATGGCACGCAACTCGGCGGCACCGGTGAAGTCGGCTCGACCATCCAGGTGCGCGCCGCCGATGGCACTCTGCTCGGTAGCGCTGTGGTGGCGGCGGATGGCACTTTCAGCGTCGCCCTCAGCCCCGCGCAAACCGGCGGCCAGCCGCTGACAGTGAATGCAACCGATGCGGCAGGCAATATCTCGACCGGCGCAACGGTCAGCGCGCCGGAGATCGTCGAACCGACGACGCCAGGCAATCTCGATTTGAGCAGCGACGGCAGCCAACTGACCGGCACCGCCCGAGCCGGCACCACCATTGAGGTCCGTGCCGCCAACGGCGAATTGCTCGGGCGTGCGGCGGTGGCTGCTGACGGCACTTTCCTGCTGACGCTGGTTCGTGCGCAGGCCAACGGTGAAACCTTCAGTATCGTGGCGGTCAACAGCGCCGGTGCGCAATCGCCGGCCATCACCTTCAATGCACCGGACATCACCGGCCCCGGCACTGCGACGGATCTGGCGGTGAGCAGCGATGGCCTCTCGGTCACCGGCCGTGGCGAACCCGGCAGCACAGTCAGCGTCACCAATGCCCAAGGCACGCTACTGGGGACAGCTCTGGTCGCCGCCGACGGCTCGTTCACCGTGCAACTCAACGCCGCGCAAATCGATGGTGAAGCGCTGAGCGTGCTGGTCACCGACGCCGCCGGCAACCCTTCGCCAGCAGCGACCGTTATCGCCATTGATCTGGATGGCCTGACTCAACCGAGCGACATCGCGGTGAGCATCGATGGCACGCAGTTGAGTGGACGCGGCCAGGTCGGTTCGACCGTGACGGTGCGCGACGCCAACGGCAATGTGCTCGGCACGGCCGTGGTGGCGGCGGACGGCACGTTCAGCCTGCAACTGAGCAGTCCGCAGAACAACGGCGAAACACTGCAGATCAGCGCCAGTGACGCCGCTGGCAACACTTCCGCACCACTGAACTACGTGGCGCCTGACACCCAAGGGCCGACGGCCGTCTCCGATCTTGCGCTCGACGCTCAGGGGCAGACGCTCACCGGTAAGGGTGAGTTGGGTGCGTCGGTCACTGTGCGCGATCCGGCCGGCAACATCATCGGCACGGGCACGGTGGATGCCGATGGCAATTTTACCGTTCCACTTTCCACACCACAGACCGATGCGCAACAACTGCAAGTGATCCAGACCGACGCGGAAGGCAATCCTTCGGCGCCGGTCAACGTCACCGCACCCGATCTGACCACGCCGGTCGCCGTGACCGATGTGAGCATTTCTGCTAATGGCGCCGTAGTCTCCGGCGCGGGTCAGATCGGCGCCACCGTTACTGTCACTGACACCAACGGGACCGTGCTGGGAACAGCTTTGGTCGGCAGCAACGGCCGGTTCGAAGTCACCCTGTCCTCGCCACAAACCAATGGCCAGAACCTCAGCGTGGTGCAGAGCGATGGCTCGCCCACTGGCTCCCCGGCAGTTCCAGTTGAAGCGCCGGATATCCAGGCCCCCACTGCCCCTTTCAATCTGGCGCTGAACGCAGGCGGCACTGAACTGAGCGGCACCGGCGAACCCGGCGCCACGGTGACGGTCAAGGATTCGGCCGGCAATACCTTGGGCACTGCGATCGTCGACGGCACCGGCACCTTCACGGTGACGCTGAACAGCCCGCAGATCGATGGCCAACAACTGCAAGTGAGCCAATCGGATGGCGTGAACGTCTCCCCCAACACGCCGCTGACCGCAGCGGACACCACCGCGCCGCTGGCGCCGGACAATCTCGTGCTCGCCAGCAACGGCGTGACGTTGACCGGCACCGGACAAGCCGGCAGTACCGTAACCGTGAGCGCAGCGGACGGCACGGTGCTCGGCACTACGGTGGTCGCCAGCGATGGCAATTTCAGCGTCAACCTGAGCCCGGCTCAGCTCGACGGTCAGGTGCTGAGCGTGATCCAGACCGATGCGAGCGCCCTGCCGTCGCCCGCCACACCGGTCACCGCACCGGACATCACCGCCCCACCTGCACCGAGCGGTCTGCTCATCGATCCGGCGGGTGCCACGGTCACCGGCACCACGCAGCCCAATAACACGGTGCAGGTGCTGGATGCCGACGGCAACGTCATCGGCACCGCGACCGCTGACGGCACGGGCGCCTTCACGGTCAACCTCGATACTGCGCAGACCAATGGCGAAGCCTTGCAAGTCGTGGTGTCGGACGGCGCCAACAGTTCGCTTCCCGGCAGCGTCACTGCGCCGGACAGCACCCTGCCGGCGCCAGTCAGCGATCTCGCGCTCAATCCCGCCGGCACGCAGGTCTCTGGCCTTGCCGAACCGGGCACCACGGTCACCGTCAGCATTGCCGGCGGTGGCGCTGTGCTGGGCACCGCGACGGCCGATGCGGACGGCCGCTTCGTCGTGACCCTCAGTCCACCGGCCGAGCCTGGCGGCAATCTGGAAGTCATCAGCACTGACGGCGGCGGCAATGATTCGCCCGTTGTGCCGCTGGCAGGACTGGACGGTACCCAGGTCGCGACCCCGACCGATCTGGCCTTGAGTGCCGATGGTTTCACCCTGACCGGCGCCGGAACGCCCGGTTGCACCGTGACGGTGACCAGCAGCAGCGGCACGGTGCTCGGCTCAGGTCTGATCAACAGCTTCGGCCGCTTCACCCTGTTGCTCAGTAGCAAACAGATCAATGCGCAAGTCCTCCAGGTGACGGCCACCAGTCCCGACGGTGACGTGTCGATTCCGGGCACGGTGACGGCGATCGATGGCACGGCGCCGGACGCGGTGACCAATCTGGCGCTGAATGCCAACGGCACGACACTCACAGGACGCGGAGAGGCCGGGGCGACGGTCACTGTCACCGACGCCACAGGTACCGTGCTCGGTACTGCACTGGTCGCCAGCAATGGCACGTTCAGCCTGACGCTGACGCCGGCACAACTTAATGGCCAGGCACTTACCGCGATCCAGAGCGATGCCGCCGGCAACCTGTCGCAACCCGCCGGCATCATCGCCACCGATCTGCAACCGCCAGCCGCAGCGACTGGCGTTACGATCAATGACGTCGGCACCGTGGTCAAAGGCCAGGGCGAAGCCGGCAGCACCGTGACCGTGCGCGATGCCGCCGGCAATGTTCTGGCCACCGGCGTAGTCGATCAGAGCGGCAACTTCCAGGTCACCTTGCCCAACGCGCAGAACACCGGCGAAACCCTGCAGGTCACCCTGACCGACGCCAACGGCAACGCCTCGATTTCCACTGGCGTGGTCACCGTCGACGGCACCCCGCCGGCCGCCGTGCAGAATCCACTGATCAGCGCCGATGGCAGCACCCTCAGCGGCACGGGTGAGGCTGGCGCAACAGTCAACGTCACCACCGCCAACGGCACCCTGCTGGGCAGCGCCGTGGTTGGCGCGGACGGCTCGTTCAGCGTGACCCTGGCGCCAGCACCGACCAATGGTGAGGCGCTAGCGATCAGCCAGACCGACCCTGCCGGCAACGTCTCGCCATCGACCAGTGTCAACGCACCCGATATCAGCCCGCCGGCGGCGCTGACCCAAGTCGCGGTGAATGCTGACGGTGTTACCGTCACCGGCAACGGCGAGCCGGGCGCCACGGTGTCTGTGCGCAGCGCCGATGGCACCCTGCTCGGCACCGCGCAGGTCGGCAGCAGCGGCGCGTTCACTGTCACCCTCAACGCAGCACAACTGAATGCCGAAGTGCTGACCGTCACTCAGGAAGATCCGCCGGGCAACGTATCGACAGCGGTTGAAGTCATCGCCGTGGATTTGACTGCGCCGGCGATTCCGAGCGCATTGACGCTCAATGCTGCCGGCGTGCAACTGGCCGGTAACGCCGAGGCCGGCAGCACGGTGACCGTGCGTGACAGCCAGGGCAACCTCCTCGGCACCACCACGGCGGCAGCGAACGGCACTTTCCAGATTACCCTCAACAGCCCGCAAACCAATGGCCAGGCACTCAACGTGACAGCCACCGATGCGGCAGGCAATCCGTCGGCCCCGGCAATCGTCAATGCCGTCGATAGCACGGCGCCGTTGGTGGCGAGCGATCTGGCGGTCAGCGCCAATGGTGCCACCCTGACCGGCATTGGTGAGGTCGGCGCCAGCGTGGAAGTTCGCGATGCCGGCGGTGTTTTGCTGGGTACCGCGACCGTTGCCAGCAATGGCAATTTCAGCGTCACGTTGTCCCCGGCTGCGGTGGCTGGATCGAATCTTTCCGTGGTGCAGATCGATGCTGCCGGCAACACCGGACCGGCGGCGCCGGTGACTGCACCGGGCAATCTGGCGGAAAGTGCACCGACCAATCTGGCCCTCAGCGTCGACGGTCTGACCCTGACCGGCTCGGCCACCGCCGGCAGCACCGTGAGCATTCGCAATGCCTCGGGCGTGTTGCTCGGCAGCGCGCTGGTGGCGGCCAATGGCACTTTCAGCGTCACCCTCAACGCCGCGCAACTCAACGGCGAACAGCTGTCTGCCGTGGCGACGTCGAGCACCGGTATCAATTCATCCCCGACCGACTACACCGCTGCCGATATCGCCGCGCCAACGCCGCTCAGCGAACTGAGCCTGGCACCGAACGGCACGGCCCTGACCGGGCGCGGTGAAGCCGGCGCCACGGTGACCGTGCTCGGCACCGGCGGAGTGGTTCTCGGCAGCGCCGTGGTGGCGGCCAACGGCACGTTCAGCGTCACCCTCAGCCCGGCGCAGACTTCGGGCCAGACTTTGAGCCTGAGCCAGGCCGACGCCGCCGGCAACGAGTCCAACAGCGTCAACCTGATCGCCCCGGACCTGCTCGCGCCCAATGCACCGGCGGCGCTGGTGGCAAGCACTGACGGCACCTTGCTGTCGGGTACCGGTGAGGCCGGCACCACGGTCAACGTGTACAACGCTGCCGGAGCGCTGGTCGGGACCGGCACCGTGAGCATCGACGGCACGTTTGCGATAACCCTGACTACGCCACAAGCCAACGGTCAGGCGCTGACCGTGTCGCTGACGGATGCGGCGGGCAACACCTCGGCAGCCACGCCGTTCACTTCGGTCGACAGCACACCGCCAGCGGCCGTTTCGCAACTGAGCATCGGCGGCGACGGCGCGAGCCTGACCGGGCGCGGCGAACCCGGCGCGCAGGTGCGCGTCATCGACAGCGACGGCAACGTGCTTGGCACCGCCGTGGTCAGCGCGACCGGTACCTTCACCCTGCCACTGAACCCGGCGTTGACCAACGCCGAAGTGATCACCGTGGTCCAGGCCGACGCGGCGGGCAACGACTCGCCGGCAGTGAACCTGACCACACCGGACTTCACCCCGCCTGATCCACTGGACAACGTCGATATCAACTCGTCCGGCGCGCTGGTCATTGGTACTGGCGAACCCGGCGCGACCGTGACCGTGCGCGATGCCAACGGCACTTTGCTCGGCACCAGCGTGGTACTCGGCGACGGCACCTTCAGCGTCACCCTCAATCCGCCGCAGATCAACGAACAGATTCTCAGCGTGCAGCAGGCCGATCCACCCGGCAACGTCAGCGCCCCGGTCACGGTCACCGCCCCGGATCTGACCCCGCCAGCGACGCCGGCCGATCTGCAACTGAATGCCGATGGCGGCCTGCTCACCGGTACCGGCGAAGTCGGCGCCACTGTCCGTGTGACGTCGGCCGATGGCACCGAACTGGGCACCGGCACCGTGGGCAGCGATGGTCGTTTCCAGATCACCGTGACCCCGGCGCAGACCGATGGCCAAGCGCTGTTCGTGGTGTTGGCGGATGCGGCCGGCAATGCCTCGCCTGCCGGCACCCTGACCGCGCCTGACAGCACGCCTCCTGCCGCGCTGACCGATGTCGATATCGACGCCAGCGGCAGCCTGATTACTGGTTCCGGCGCGGCTGGCTCGCAAGTGATCGTCACTAACGCGGTGGGCACCATCGTCGGCACCGGCACCGTCGCGGCCGATGGCAGCTTCAGCGTGACTCTGGATCAACCGCTGCTCAACGGTGAAGCCTTGTCGGTGATCCAGCGCGATGCGGCGGGCAATCCCTCGCCTATCGTGCCGGTCACTGCACCGGACACCACCGTGCCTGTCGCGCCTGCCAGTCTTGCCCTCACGCCCGATGGCGTGACGCTGACCGGTACCGGTGAAGCCGGCGCCACGGTGCGCGTGCTGAGCGCGACTGGCACGGTACTGGGCTCGGCAACCGTGGCCGCCAATGGCTCGTTCAGCGTGACTCTCAATCCGCCGCAAGTGAACGGCGAGCTGTTGAGCGTCAATCAGACTGATCCGGCTTCAAACATTTCACCCACAGCACCTCTGCAAGCGGGCGACAGTACTGATCCACTGGAAGTGGCCGATCTCAACGTCAGCCAGGACGGCTTGACCGTCACCGGTACTGGCGAGCCCGGCGCAACCGTCACCGTGCTTGACGGCGCGGTGGTGCTCGGCACGGCGACGGTGGCCACAGACGGCAGTTTCAGCGTCACGTTGTCGGCTGCGCAACTCGATGGTCGCGCGCTTTCGGTCATACAGGCCGACGCACAAAACAACGAGTCCCAGCCCGTTCTGGTCGACGCGCCGGACAGCACTGCACCTATCGCACCAACGGTGACATCGCTGACCGGCGCCGGCACCTTGCTCGCCGGAACCGCCGAAGCCGGCAGCACCGTGACTGTGCTGTCCGCCACCGGCACCGTGCTCGGCACAGCGGTGGCATTGGGCGACGGCACCTATACCGTTACGCTGAATCCGGCCCAGGCCAATGGTCAGTTGTTGTCAGTGATCGCGACGGATGAGGCGCAAAACGCATCGCCAGTGCTGCTCTACCCGGCGGCTGATACTACCGCTCCAGATGCCGTCACCGGTCTGACCATCAGCGGCGATCTGAGCCAACTCGCCGGTCGTGGCGAAGCGGGCGCGAGTGTCGAAGTGACCGATGCGCTGGGCAATATCGTCGGCACCGGCACAGTGGCCGCCAACGGTACGTTCCTGATCGATCTGGCGCCGGGCATCACTGCCGGCCAGGTGCTGACGGTGAATCAGATCGACGTGGCGACTAACATTTCGGCAGATGCCAGCCTGATCGTTCCGGCCGTTCCGGCCCCGGATGCTCCAGCCAATCTGGCGCTCACGGCCGATGGTCTGACGCTGACCGGCACTGCGGCCATTGGCACGATCATCAATGTCTACGCGCCGGACAACAGTCTGATCGGCACCGGCGTCACCGGCGCGGATGGCACGTTCAGCGTCGTGCTGACGCCCGCGCAAACCAACGGCGAAAGCCTCGAAGTCACCGCCAACACTGCGTTGGGTGGCGCCTCGCTGCCGACTGAAATCACCGCAGGTGACACCTCGGCGCCGGCGCCACTCAGCGATCTGGCGGTCAACGCCAACGGCACTTTGGTTACCGGTCGCGGCGAAGTCGGCGCGTCGGTGACCATCACCGGCGCTGGCGGCGTCGTGCTGGGCAATGCGACGGTTGGCGCCAATGGCACTTTCAGCGCACAGCTCAATACGCCGCAGGTCAATGGCCAGGTGCTCAATGCGACTCAGACCGATGCGTCCAACAACACCTCATCCGGCCTTAACGTAACCGCGCCCGACATCACTCCCCCGGCCGCTCCGACGGCGCTGGTCCTCAGCGGTGCCGGTCTGGTGCTCGGCGGGCTCGGTGAAGCCGGCGCCACCGTCACTGTTCGCGGTGCGGGTGGCGCGGTGCTGGGCACTGCGACGGTGGCGGGCAATGGCTCGTTCTCGGTGACCTTGTCCTCCGCGCAACTCAACGGCCAGCAACTCAGCGTCACGCAGAGTGATGCGGCGGGCAACGTTTCGCCGGTTACCAACCTCAGCGTCGCCGATACCACCGCGCCAGCGCCGCTGAGCAATGTCAGCTTGAACGGCACCGGCCTGGCGGTCAGCGGCACGGGTGAGGCCGGCGCGACCGTCAGCGTGACCAACGCAGCCGGTACCGTCCTCGGCACCGCTGTGGTCAATGCTGGCGGCACCTTCACCGTGCAACTGTCCAGCGCGCAATTGAATGGCCAACAGCTCAACGTCCAACAGGCCGACCCGACGGGCAATCTGTCGCAGGTCTTCAATCTGACGGCCCCTGACGTGCAGGCGCCGATTGCAGCCAGCGGTCTGACGCTCGCTGCCAACGGTCTGACTTTGAGCGGTACGGGCGAAGCCGGTGCGACGGTCAACGTCTACGGCCCGGGCGGCGCGCTGATTGGCACTACCACCGTGGGCAGTGGCGGCACGTTCAGCTTCAACCTGAACACCGCACAACTCGACGGGCAGCTGTTGACCGTGCGTCTGGTCGACCCGGCCGGCAATCTGTCGCCCAACGCCAGCCTGACAGCGCCGGACATTACCGCGCCCGGCGCGCCGACCGGCGTCAGCGTCAATGGCAGCGGCACCGTGCTCACTGGCGTCGGTGTGCCCGGTTCGACCATCAGCGTACGTGGCGTCGGCGGTGTGGTGCTCGGCACCGCGACCGTTGCCGCTAACGGCAGTTTCTCGGTGACACTGGCCTCGGCGCAGATCAACAGCCAAGTGCTCAGCGTTACCCAGGCCGATCCGAGTGGCAACGTATCGGCAGCGGCGACCGCGACGGCGCCAGACCTGACACCGCCCGCTGCGGCAACGGCGCTGCTGGTCGGTGCCGATGGCCTGACCGTCACCGGTACCGGTGAAGCCGGTGCAACCGTGACCATCAAGTCGGCCAGCGGCAGCGTTCTGGGCACTGGCACGGTCGACAACCTCGGCGTGTTTAACGTCACCCTGAGCAGTGCGCAGATCAACGGCGAAAACCTCACCGTCAATCTCAGCGACGCTCGCGGCAACGTTTCGGTGGCCGCCAACGTCATTGCGCCGGACGTCGACGTCAACGCGCCAGTGATCGCCAGCGATAACCTCGCCGTTGGCACCGTCACCCTGGCTCCGGTCACCGCGTCGCAGACCTTTAACGACTCGTTCACCACACTGCTGGCCGGGTTCTCGAAAACCTTCACCTTCACCGTGGCCGGCGGCACGCGTCTTGATCCGACCCTGACGCTGACCACCAGCAGTCTGATTTCGCTGATCGATGGCGTGGTCTACACCCTGCAAGTGAAAGATGCCAGCGGCAACTGGGTCACTCTGGATGTCAACGGCAGCGGCGGTCTGCTCGACCTGATCGCGCTCGCCGGCCAGGGCGTGCGGGTCGACATCGGTAACCTGCTGTCAGGCGATTATCGACTGACGGTTTCGAGCACCGGCATCGGCGTGCTGACCACGGTCAATACCCAGCTGCAACTGGATGTGAGCAGCCTGACCCAGTTCAACGGCATTGCCGGGCCAGCGGTGACCGGCAACGTCATCACCAACGTCGGCGTCGATGGCACGGCCGATCAGACCGGCCCGGACAACGGCGCGCAATTGCAGATCTTCAAGAACGGCGCCTGGGTCAACGCTGGGGCCGGCACCACGGTGCAAGGGTTGTACGGCACGCTGACCATCGACGCCAATGGCAACTACAGCTACAAACCGAACGGCAGTGTTGGCAGCGTCGGCAAAGTCGACGTGTTCAACTATCAACTGGTGCACCCGAACGGCTTGAGCGACACCGCCAATCTGTACGTGCGCATCGACAGCCCGCAAGCCAGCGAAGTGTGGAATGACGCCAACCTTGGCAGCCCGGCGCTGGTGGTGGATGCCACGCCAGACGTCGCCTCGACTGACGTCACCCTGATCAACCGCGAAGTCACCACCAACTCTGCCCTTGGCACGTTCAATGTGCTGCTGGGCGGCGGCAGCGGTAACTACAACACCGTGGTCGCGGCCGATACCGTCAGTGACCTGACCGTGGTGGTCAATTCGAGCAACCTGTTGGCGCTGCTCGGTTCGATGACGGTGGGCCTGTACAAGCTCAACACCGCCACCAACCAGTACGTGCTGGTCAAGAGTTACGGCGGCAACGCGCTGGTCAATCTCGGCGGCGGCAACTACGGGATCAAGTTCGACGACCAGACCGCCGGCAGTTATCAGGTGCGGGTGGCAGTGGGCGGCCTCGGCCTGCTGACCAGCGTCAACACCAGCCTGATCAACGTCGCGACCTACAACAATCAGTTCGTGGTCGGCGGCTACACGCCGGTATCGGGCAATCTGCTCACCGACACCGCTGGCGGCGGCGCCGATGTGTTGGGCTCGGTCTACACCTTGCTCAGCGTGCTGGTCGCCGGCAGTTACGTTGCGCCGGGTTACAACGGCGTCTCGCTGGTCGGTAACTACGGCACCCTGGTGGTCCAAGCCAACGGCAACTACACCTACACGCTCAAGGCCGGGCTGACCGATGCGGTGATCGGCCAGGAAGACACCTTCACCTACCAACTCACCCACCCCAACGGCACGGTAGACACCGCGACGCTGACCATCGACCTGAACAAGGCCGGCGCATTTGCCAGCACCGCTTTCTCGGCCCTCGCCAGTGATGACCTCGGTCTGGCCCATGCCACTGGCAGCGACTTGATCCAGGGCACCGAGGGCAACGACACCCTCGACGGCTCGCACGGTGGCGCCGTGACCCTGCAAGGTGGCGGTGGCGACGACACGCTGATCATCGCCGATCAGCAATTCACCTCGGTGGACGGCGGCAGCGGCACCGACACCCTGCTCTGGGCCGGTGGCGACGTGTCGATCAACCTCGGCGATCTGCAGAGCAAGATCCACAACGTCGAAATCCTCGACCTCAACCATTCCAGTGCGGTTGCGCTGACATTGAATCTCGGCGATCTGCTGGCGATTACCTCTTCGGACAACAACACCCTGCTGATCAAGGGTGACGACAGGGACAGCGTGCACATGACCGATGGCTGGGTCGCCGATGGTACGCAACAGGCCGACGGCATCGACTATGTTCAATACACGGCGCAGGAGGATCCGAGCCACCACTTGTGGGTACAGAACGGCATTCAAGTGGTTTGAAACAAGACATCGAACGTCGGTCTCTCAACAGTAAGGGAAGTCTGTGGAGTCAGTTTTTCGCCAGAAATGGCCGGTGGTCCTGTTGACCATCGGCCTCTACCCCGCTTTCACCGCCGGCGTTCGCGCCGACGACAATCTCGACAGCAGCATGCGCAGCATCAGCCCGTCGCAACTGCAACAACCGGCAGGCAATGAAAGCCGTCAGCGCCCTGCCCCTGCTCTGAAAGCGTCCGCCGATGCGGACCCGTTGGGGCTGGAACAAGCGGTCAGGCTCGCCGTGGACTGGCACCCACGCATCGGCGAAGCCATCGGCACCCTGTTCCAGCAAGGCGAAGGCGTCAACGTCGCCGAATCCGGTTATTACCCGCAGGTCACCGGAGGCATCAAGGGTGGTTACACCAGCGGTTACGGCAGCGATGCCGGCAGCCAGTCGGTGAACATTTCCCTCAAGCAGATGCTGTATGACTTCGGCAAGGTTTCCAGTTCGGTCGACGCCGCCCGCGCCCGGGTGGCGCGCAGTCAGGCGGGGATTCTGCTGGCAATCGACGACATCGCCCGCGACACCGCCAGGGCCTACATCGAAGTGCAGCGTTATCAGCGTCTGCTCGAGGTTGCCCGCGAACAGATTCAGGGCATCGGCGGCATCGTCGACCTGGCCAAACAGCGCAGCGACATGGGCGCCAGCACCCGCTCCGATATGGTCCAGGCGCAATCCCGCGCAGAAGGCGCGACGGCGACGTTGCAGGAATTCAAGGCGCAATACGCACGCTGGCAAGCGACCCTGACCAGTCTGCTCGGACGACGCACGCCGCCAGCAGTCAGCGACGCCGCCGCGCCGACGCTAACCCAGGCCTGCGACGCCTCGCAGATCTCCGACACCCTGCCCGCCGTCCTCCAGGCCGCCGCGCAACGCACTCAGGCCCAGGCCGAGCTGGCCCAGGCCAAAGCCGAGGCCTACCCGACCCTGTCGCTGCAACCGTCGGTCAACCAATATCTGGACGACCATTACGACGATCAGAACTCGCGAGCCGATCGCACTCAGGTCGGGATCTTTCTCAATCTCGAAGTGCCGATCTACCAGGGCGGTGCGATCAGTGCGCGCAGCCGCGCCGCCGGGCATGCGCTGACCGCAGCGGACTCGGCCGAAGACTTCGCCCGTCTGCAAGCGCGCCAGGGTCTGGCCGAAGCCCAGGCGCAAACCTCGGGTCTGAACCGGCGGCTGCGCTCGCTGGAATTTCGCCAGACCAGCATCACCGAGGCGCGCATGTTGTATGGCCGCCAGTACCTGGAACTGGGCACGCGACCGCTGCTCGACCTGCTCAACGCCGAGCAGGAAATCCACCAGTCGCGCTTCGATCTGGTCAACACCCAGGCTGATCTGCAACGTCTGCAGATCGACTGCTTCTACAACAGCGGTGCGATTCGCCGGGTCTTCGGCATCGACCACAGCGCCATCCAGAATGTCGAGATCCTGCCATGACCGATGTCAGCATCACTGTCCCCGAACCCGCCGCTGCCGAAGCTCGCGAAGATTATTCGCCATGGCTGGAAGCGGTGCTCAAGGTCGCCCGCCACTATCGCCTCGACGTCTCGCCGGAAAGCGTGCGCCTGGCTTCGGTGCACAGCGAAGGCCGCGTCGAAGAAGTGGTTCGGCACATGGCGCGGCAGGCCGGTTTAAGCGTGAAGTTCGCGGTTTTCGACAACAAGAGCCTGAGCCGCTGGCGCACGCCGCTGGTGGTGCAACTGCGCGATGGTCAGGTCGGCGTGCTCGAAAGCATCGGCGAGACCGGCGAGCTGGGCATCTGCTTCAGTGGCGACCAGGGTTTGCAGAGCCGCATGGACGCCACCGCGCTCGCCGAGCAAGCCCTGCGCACGGTGATTCTGCGTCCGACGCAACCGGTGGCGGACGTGCGCACCAACGATTACATCAAGCCCTACGACGAGCACTGGTTCCGGCGCATCGTCCTCACCGATCTGCGGCCCTACAGCCAAGTGATGATCGCCTCACTGGTGGCCAACCTGCTGGGCATGGCCGGGGTGCTGTTTTCCATGCAGGTGTACGACCGGGTGATTCCGGCCGAGTCGCTGCCGACCCTGTACGTGTTGTTCGGCGGGGTGATGCTGGCGCTGCTGTTCGATTTCGTCATGCGCATTCTGCGTCTGCGCATCACCGATGTGCTGGGCAAGCGCGCCGATTTGCGCGTCTCCGATCTGGTCTTCGGCCACGCCCTGCGCCTGCGCAATTCCGCGCGGCCGAAATCCACCGGCTCGTTCATTTCACAGTTGCGCGAGCTGGAGCAGATCCGCGACCTGATCACCTCCAGCACCGCCACGGCGCTGGCGGACATGCCGTTTTTTCTGCTGTTCCTGCTGGTGTTCTATTTGATCGGCGGGCCACTTGTGTTGATTCCACTGGTGGCGTTGGTGTTCATGTTGCTCCCCGGGATCATCGCGCAACCGCGTCTGGCGCGACTCGCCAATGCGTCGATGCGTGAAGCGGCGCTGCGCAACGCCATGCTGGTGGAAAGCATTCAGGGCCTCGACGACATCAAGGCGCTGCAGGCCGAGCAGCGTTTCCAGCAACAGTGGAATCAGTACAACGCCGCCTCGGCGGACAGCAGCCTGCGCCTGCGCACCTTGACCAACAGCCTGGTGGCGTGGACGCAGAACGTACAAGGCGGAGTGTTCGCGGTGGTGATCGTGTTCGGCGCGCCAATGGTGATTGCCGGCGACCTGACCACCGGCAGTCTGGTCGCGGCGTCGATTCTGTCGTCGCGGATGATGGGGCCGATGGCGCAACTGACCCACGTGCTCACCCGATGGCAGCAGGCCAAGGTCGCGCTCGAAGGCTTGAACCGGATCATGCAGATGCCGGTGGATCATCCCGAAGGCAGCCAGCGCGTGCACTTGCCGGCGATTCGCGGCGACTACCGCCTGCGTCAGGCCAGCTTCCGCTACAGCGAAGAATCGTCCCCGGCGCTCAACAACATCGACCTGAGCATTCGCCCCGGCGAGCGCATCGCCCTGCTCGGCCGCAACGGCGCTGGCAAGTCGACGTTGCTGCAAGCACTGGGCGGCGCGATGGATCTGAGCAGCGGTGAAACCACTCTGGACGGCATCGCCCTGGCACATCTGGATCCGGCCGACCTGCGCCGCGATGTCGGCCTGCTCTCGCAACAGGCGCGACTGTTTCACGGCACCTTGCGCGACAACATCACCCTCGGCGCCGGTCAGGCCAGCGATCAGGAAATCATCGCCGCGTTGACTGTCACCGGTGCGCTGGACTTCGTTCGGCAGCTGCCCAAAGGCATGGATCATCTGGTACTCGAGGGCGGGCTGGGTTTGTCTGGAGGTCAGCGTCAAAGCCTGTTGCTGTCGCGCTTGTTGATCCGCCAGCCACAAGTGCTGCTGCTCGACGAACCGACCGCCGCGCTCGATGACGTCACCGAGCGGCTGCTGCTGGAAAAACTCGCGACCTGGACCCAGGGCCGAACGCTGGTGGTTGCCACGCATCGGGTCAGTGTGTTGCAACTGGTCGAGCGGATCATCGTTCTCGACAACGGCCGCATCGTCATTGACGACCATCGCGACGCGGCATTGGCGCGGCTGCGCGCACCGGGTAAAGGAGTGGCGGTATGAAGCCGATGATGACCGACGTGCCAGATCCGATGTCCTACCTCGATGGCCGCGATGAGCGCGCACTTGCCGGTGGCGCAAAGGTGATCTGGGGTTGCGCGCTGATGCTCGCCTGCTTCATTGCCTGGGCGGCTTGGTTCGAGATCGTCGAAGTCTCGACCGGCACCGGCAAAGTGGTGCCGAGCTCGCGCGAACAGGTGATTCAGTCGATGGAGGGCGGCATTCTTGAGCAGCTCAATGTCAGCGAAGGCGCGTTGGTCGAGCGCGGGCAGATCCTCGCGCAACTGGACCCGGTGAAGAACCAGTCCAACGTCGGCGAAAGCGCGGCCAAGTACCGCGCGGCGCTGGCCAGCGTCAACCGCTTGCAGGCCGAGGTCAGCGAAAAGCCCCTGACCTTCGACGCATCGCTGCAAGAGTTTCCTGATCTGATCCGCGCCGAAACCGAGCTCTACCAGACCCGGCGCAAAGGTCTGGCGGAAACCCTCGACGGCATTCAGAGCTCGCTGAAACTGGTACGTAGCGAACTGGCAATCACCGAGAATCTGGCGAAGATCGGCGCCTCGAGTCGGGTCGAAGTGCTGCGCCTGACCCGTCAGCGTTCGGAGCTGGAATTGAAAGCCACCGAAGCCCGCTCCGATTACATGGTCCGCGCCCGCGAAGACCTGGCCAAAGCCAACGCCGAGGCGCAAATGCTCGAAGCGGTGATCCGTGGGCGCACCGATTCACTGTCGCGCCTGACCCTGCGCTCGCCGGTGCGCGGCATCGTCAAGGACATTGAGGTCAGCACGATTGGCGGCGTCATTGCGCCCAACGGCCAGGTCATGCAGATCGTACCGCTGGATGAACAACTGCTGATCGAGACGCGTATCTCGCCGCGCGACATCGCCTTCATTCACCCGGGCCAGGCGGCGAAAGTGAAAATCACCGCCTATGACTATTCGATCTACGGCAGCCTCGACGGCGAAGTGGTGACGATCTCGCCGGACACCATCCAGGACGAAGCCAAGCCGGAAATCTTCTATTACCGCGTGTTCATCCGTACCGCTTCGGATGAACTGCGCAACAAGGCCGGCAAACGCTTCGCCATCGTGCCCGGGATGATCGCCACGGTGGACATCCGTACCGGCGAAAAAACCGTGCTCGACTACCTGATCAAACCACTCAACCGCGCCCGCGAAGCGTTGCGCGAACGCTGATCAGCGGCTGGCCAGTTTGGTCGCTGGTGGCGCTATGGGGGTGATGCTGGCCTGATAGCGCGACCACTCGCGATTGATCTCCGCGTACGGCAAAAAGATGCTTACGCGCGGTTGATCGAGCAAGTCCTTGCGCTTGAGGCGGCTGACATCATCGCGGGTGAGAAACGCCACGTTGATGCCAACCACTTTGCCATCGGCGGAAAACACCGGCCCTCCGGACATGCCTTTGGCCAGCGCGCCATTATGGGTGCCGTAGAGCACGTTGCCCTCTTTGACGTCGAGGCGAACCATGGCCGGCAGCGCCTGGCCGGTGCCCTTGACCGACATGTACAGCGAATTGAACCCCACCGAAGTCAGCTCCTCGCCCGGCTTGTAGCCGCGCCACGCCGGCACGCTATTGGCCTTGTGGCGGAAGAACTGCACGTCTGCCTGCCCTTGGAAAACCGTGCCCGACAAGTAAGGAATGTGCTTCACCGTCACGGCGAAGTCTTCGTTCCATTGCACAGCCGAACCCATCAGCAGGTAAGGCAAAGGCGCGCCGGAGTGGACGACAAAGGCTTGGTCTAAAACAGGATCCTGAACAAAAGCGACTGGCATTCCATTGCACCCGCTGAGCAGCAACGACGCTGCAACAAGTGACTTGAGGGGGCGCATTTTCGGTACATCTTGAGGTGAGGAAAGGTGCTGCAATATGTCATTGCGCCATCACTTTTAGCAATAGGCTCAGCCTACCGCTTGTCGGCGTGCGATATAGTGAGTTAATGATTGGATCCAAGCAATTTCCCGGCAATGCACGCAATCAACAGCGAATGAACGCAAATGATCGCGATTGTCTTCAACCAGGTCGAGTGATCCCATGCTGACGAAGCTTGCGGTACAGGGTATTGCGGCTAATCCCCAGACGACGGGCAACTCGCGCGATATGCCAGTGTTCAGCTTCAATCAAGCTCAGCAGAGTTTGCCGTTCGGATACGCCCAGTGGATCGTCAACAGGTTGGTCGTCACTTGCGGGCAGTAACTCATGCACGTCCTCCAGCGTGACCCGGCCTTCCACTGCCAACGCCACCAACGTACGCAAACAGGTGCGCAGTTGCCGGACGTTGCCCGGCCAGGGCTGCGCCAGCAAGCGCTCTCGAACTCCCGATTGCAGCCGCACAGTGGCGCCCGCCGCTTCTTCGCGCAGCAGGAGGTCGAGCAGACGGCCCTTGTCGGAACGCTCGCGCAGCGGCGGCAGTTCCACGGCGAAACCGCCAATGCGATAGAACAGGTCCTCGCGCAGGCGTCCGTCGGCCACGCAGGCTGGCAGATTCTGGTGACTGGCGCTGATCAGGCGTACATCAAGCGGTCGCGGCGTTGCGCTGCCCAGCGGCACAACCTGGCGCTCTTCGAGCACGCGCAGCAGACGGGTCTGTAGCGCGAGGGGCATGTCGCCGATTTCGTCGAGAAACAGAATGCCGCCATGGGCCTGCTCAAGCTTGCCGACCATGCCGTCCTTGCGCGCGCCGGTGAAGCTGCCGCCGCGATAGCCGAACAGCTCGCTTTCAATCAGCGTCTCGGGGATCGCCGCGCAGTTGATCGCAACAAACGGCTGGCCGGCGCGCGAGCTGGCGCGATGCAGCGCTGCCGCAAAGGCCTCCTTGCCGGTGCCGGTTTCACCCTGCAGAAACACCGGCACGTCACGCTCCAGTACACGCAACGCGCGAGCGAATCCGCGTTGCAGGCGCGGGTCTTCCAGGCACACGCGCTCATCCTTGATTGGCGGGACAGGCGCAAGGGTCAACGGCGCGGAGCGGATCGGTTCGCGCAACTGGCCGTAGAACAAGCGCCCGTCGGCCAGGCGCATCGGCCAGCAGACGTGCGCCTGAGCACTGGCCTGCTCGAGCAACTGCTCCATCGGCGTTTCCAGCAGCATCGTCAACGACTGCCCGACCATCTGCTCGCGGCTCAGGCCCAACAGATCGAGCGCCGCCGCATTCACCGAACAGATCCGCGCACTCTCATCGAAGCTGAGCAGGCCTTCACCCAGCAGCCCGACAAACCCGGCGTCGGGATGAAACCGCAGCAAATAGCGCTGCGGATCGTGGCCAAGGAAAAAACAGCTCTCGATCAACCTGGCCGACAGATTGGTCAGGGCCATGGCCTTGAAGCGTTGCTCAAGGCTGCTTTCCTCGCGCACGGAGGACAGGTTGAGCACCGCGAGCAACTCACCGCTGGCGTCGAATATCGGGCTGGCCGAACAGGTCAGGCCGACGTGCTGGCCACGGAAATGCTCGTCGCGGCGAATGGTCACGTGCTGGCGCTCGACCAGGCAGGTGCCGACGCCGTTGGTGCCCTCGTGCTCCTCGCTCCAGACCGAGCCGAGCCACAGCCCGGAGCGCTGGAACTCGCCGCGTTCGGCTTCGTTGAACACGCTGTCGATCGCCACGCCGCGCGCATCGGTGAGCAGCACGACATGGCCGTCACGTCCCAGTTGCTGGTGCAGGCTGTTCATCTGCCAGTGCGCAACGGAAATGATGTGTTCCAGCGGCGCACGGTGTTCGCGCAAACGCGCCTGTTCGAGCACATCCGGCGCGCGGCGGCTGGCCGGATCGAGCTGGTATTGATCCAGGCAACGCCGCCACGAACGGGTGATCGCCAGGTCTGCCGCCGCGCTGTGGCTGGCAACAGAGCCCTGCACGGCTTGCAGTACCTGGCGCGCGTGGGCGTTGATCGAGGCCGGTTTCATTGTTGTTGTTCTCCGCTTCGGTGAAGACACGGGTGTGTCCGCAGCTTAGATGAAAAGCTCGTTGCGGGGGAATTTCGCGCCGAGTGACACAGTGTCATCCGCGATTCTCGAATTTGTGACATGTCGCCTGTGCCAAGCCTTGTCGGCCTTTGCATCAAACGCTCTGGCCCGCGTCTTTCAAGGAGATGGCCCAAGCCTTGCTCTGATGCCATGGCTTACCAAAACAACAAGATCGGGAGTGGCCCCATGAACATCGCTATTGAAACCCCTTTGCAATCGCCAACAGCGCAACTCGCCGCTTGGGTCGAACGCCTCGGCGGACGTCTGGCGCAACGAGATGTGGACGGCACGCTGGAGCTGTTTGCCGAAGAATGCCACTGGCGTGACTTGCTGCTGTTCAGTTGGAACCTCGTCACCCTGGAAGGCAAACCGGCGATTCGCGACATGCTCGAAACACGCCTTGAGCAGACCCGGCCCGAACGCTGGCAACTCGAAGGTGAAGCCACGCTTAGCGATGGCGTGCTTGAAGGCTGGATGAGCCTGGAAACCGACTCGGCGCGCGGCAAAGGCTATGTGCGCCTGAAAGAAGGTTTGTGCTGGACGCTGCTGACCACCATGCGCGAACTCAAAGGCTTCGAAGAACCCAGCGGCCGCCGCCGGCCGATGGGCGCGAGCCACGGCCATGCCCACGCTGACAAGCGCAACTGGCTGGAGCGCCGCCGCGATGAAGAAGCGGCGCTGGGCATCACCACGCAACCGTACTGCCTGATCGTCGGCGGCGGTCAGGGCGGGCTCGGCCTCGGCGCAAGGCTCAAACGCATGGGCGTACCGACGCTGATCATCGACAAAGCCGAACGCCCCGGCGATCAATGGCGCGGCCGCTACAAGTCGCTGTGCCTGCACGACCCGGTCTGGTACGACCACATGCCCTACCTGCCCTTCCCCGACCACTGGCCGGTGTTCACCCCGAAAGACCAGATCGGCGACTGGCTGGAGATGTACACCAAGGTCATGGAACTCAACTACTGGCCCCGCACTGAGTGCCTCGGGGCTACGTTTGACGAAGAGACTGGCCGCTGGACCGTGGAGGTCCTGCGCAACGGCGAGCCCGTCACCCTGCAACCGACGCAACTGATCCTCGCCACCGGCATGTCTGGCGTACCGAATGTGCCGGTGTATCCAGGCGCCGAAAACTTCCAGGGCCAGCAACATCACTCCAGCCGTCACCCCGGCGGCGATGCGTGGAAAGGCAAGCGCGCAGTGGTCATCGGCGCGAACAATTCAGCCCACGACATCTGCGCCGATCTGGTGGAAAACGGCACCGAGGTGACCATGGTGCAACGTTCGAGCACGCACATCGTGCGTTCGGACAGCCTGATGGAACTGGTTTTCGGCGGGCTTTATTCCGAAGAGGCGCTCGAGTCGGGGCTGACCACGGACAAGGCCGACCTGCTGTTCGCCTCGATTCCGTACAAGGTCATGCCACAGTTTCATCGGCCGATCTTCGACGCGATCAAGGAGCGCGACAAGGACTTCTATGAACGCCTGAGCCGGGCGGGTTTCATGCTCGATTTCGGCGATGACGAATCGGGTTTGTTCATGAAATACGTACGCCGTGGCTCGGGTTACTACATCGACGTCGGCGCCTCGGAACTGATCGCCAACGGCACGATCAAGCTCAAGAGCGCGCCGGGCCTCGGCGTCGAACGCATCGAAGCGGATGCGGTGGTGCTCACCGATGGCAGCCGCTTGCCGGCCGATCTCATCGTTTATGCGACAGGTTATGGCTCGATGAACGGCTGGGCCGCGAAGCTGATTTCCCAGCAAGTCGCCGACAAGGTCGGGCGCTGCTGGGGCCTGGGTTCCGGCACCACCAACGACCCCGGCCCGTATGAAGGTGAACTGCGCAACATGTGGAAGCCGACCCAGCAGCAAAACCTCTGGTTCCACGGCGGCAACCTGCATCAGTCACGGCACTATTCACTGTATCTGGCGTTGCAGTTGAAAGCCCGTTTCGAAGGCCTCGACACCGATGTTTATCGCCTTGCAGAGCGCCATCATCTGGGCTGATTCCTCAAGTGGTCGTTCGTCGGTGCGCAGACCAAGCGCACCGGCGAACTGGAAAGTGCGTGCTAGGGTGTCTAGCCCAAGCACGTTTCAATCCAGGAAAAATGAGGAGGATTCATGCCACTTCATCCCATTCTGTTCATGGGCGGTTCCGGCGCCATCGGCCACCAGACGGCCCGCGCATTGCGCGCAGCGCATCCCGACGTCCCCTTGCTGATCGGCGGACGCGACCTCGCCAAGGCTGAGCAAACCGCCGAGCAAATCGGCAATGCCCAGGGTGTGGTCATCGATGCTCGCGCAGATGATCTGGGGCTGGGTGATCGCCCGGTCAGCGCCATCGCCCTGTTCTACATGGACCACGCCCTCGCCGGGCTGCGCTTTGCGCAAAAGCGCAAGGTGCCGCACTTGAGCATCTCTTCCGGCGTGTTCGAAATCGCCCCGCAGATCGCCAGTTTCATCCACTCGCCCGACGCGGCGCCCATTGTCCTCGGCTACGAATGGATGGTCGGTGCCACCACCGTGGCAACGCTGCACCTCGCCAATGCATTCGCCCGCGTGCACGACATCCGCATTCATGCACTGGTCGACGAACAGGACGGCGGCGGCCCGACCGTGGCCGTCGATTTCGAGCACCTGAACAAAATGCTGCCCGCCGCACTGACCCGCCGTGACGGCGAATTCATATGGCGTGAAGGCGACGACGCCAAGGTGAGCTTCAGCGCCGTCGACGGCACGACCCTGCAGGGCGCCGGCTTTTCCTCCATCGACGTGACAGGCCTCGCCGCCGCCACCGACGCCCCGAACGTCGAGTTCAACCTCGCCAGCGGCGTCAGCTCGACCCGGCGTCAGGGTCAGCCGATGTCGACGGAAATACTCATTGAACTTGAAGGCACGGATCACAAGGGATCTGCGTTGCGCACCCGCCACGCCGTGGTTCACCGCGCAGGCGCAGCGGCGTTGACCGGGCTCAGTGTGGCCATGTTACTGGAGCGGCTGGTTGGGCTGGATGGGCAAGCGCAGGTAAGGCCGGGGCTGTATTTTCCCTATCAGTTGCTGGAGGCACAGGTGTTTTTGCAGCGGTTGAGAGAGGACGGTGGGGAGTTGATCGAACTACTTGAGTGAGACGGCGCACAGGTCACTCGACACTTGAACTGCTCGTTTGAGAGAGTACCGGTGCTGCCCGCCACTGCTCGCAAGGATTGATTGCCATGGATTGCATCCCCACGCTTTACACCCGCCGCTTGATCCTCACGCCGCTGCAACTGAGCGATGCAGCGGCGGTGCAACAATTGTTTCCGCAATGGGAGGTCGTGCGCTATCTCGACAGCCGCGTTCCGTGGCCGTATCCGGACGACGGCGGGCTTGTTTACGTCCGCGATGTCGCGCTGCCCGCGATGGCTGCCGCAAAGGAATGGCACTGGATGATCCGCACCCGCGTTCAGCCCGAGAGCTGCATCGGCAGTATCAGCCTGTTTGATCAACCGGGTAACCATCGAGGCTTCTGGCTCGCCCCTCAGTTTCAGGGCAACGGCTACATGCGCGAGGCCTGCAAGGTGATCAATGCCTACTGGTTCGATACGTTGATGCGCCCATTGATGCAGGTGCCCAAGGCCGCCGCCAACCGCGCTTCGCGCAAGATTTCCGAAGATGAAGGCATGCGGATGGCTGAAACACGGGACGGCCAGTTTGTGTCGGGGCCGATGCCGGTGGAGGTGTGGGAGATCACGCGCAGCGAATGGCTTGCCGAAGAAACAAACCGGTCAATTGATTGTTAGAGCCGATCAAGTGCTCAATCTTGCGTATATGCTGCTGTCTGCAAAATCAGGACAAGTACTCCCCAAACGTTCGAGACAGTAGAAATGATCTCCGATCCAGGAACACCAACGCTTGATCAACTGAAAGTATTTCTGACGGTTGTAGAAGTGGGCAGTTTTGCCGCTGCGGCCAGAAAACTGCATCGCGCGACATCGGTGGTGAGTTACTCCATTTCCAATCTGGAGATGCAGCTCGGGGTTTCACTGTTTGACCGCAAAACCACGCGCAAACCGCAACTGACGGAGGCAGGTCGAACCGTCCTGGCTGAAGCACGCACTATTACCAACGGCGTAAATGGGCTGCGCGCAAAAGTCTCCGGTTTGCTGCATGGGCTTGAAGCAGAAGTTCACCTCGCGCTCGATGTAATGCTCCCTGCCGAGCGAGTAGTCGATGCGTTGAGGACCTTCAGGGAAGAATTTCCCACAGTCACTCTGCACTTGCACATGGAAGCCTTGGGGGCAGTGACCCAACTGGTGATGGAGAAGAAAGCTGGAGTCGGCATCAGCGGTCCGCTGGACATTGGCCTGGACGGCATCGAGCGCATCGGCGTGGGCAGTGTTCAATTGATACCGGTCGCCGCGCCTGCACACCCGCTTGCAACCGAGTGTTCCAAATCCCCTGGCGCTGCCAGAGAGTTTGTTCAATTGGTGCTATCGGATCGTTCAACGCTTACGGGTGACAAGGACTTTGCCGTCGTGAGCACTCGCACTTGGCGACTGGCGGATCTGGGCGCCAAACACATGCTTCTCAAAGAGGGCATCGGATGGGGGAATATGCCGGTGCCCATGGTTCAGTCTGACCTGGACGAAGGACGCCTGGTCGAGCTTGATATGCCCGACTGTAAAGGCGGCACCTATGCCTTCGATGCGATTTATCGAACCGACTCGCCGCCCGGTCCGGCTGGGCAGTGGCTGATCAAGCGGTTCGGCGAACAGCTCTTGCCGACGTAAGCAATTCAGGGAAAAGAGCAAAAATCCGACAGCCTGAGCAAGGCTGCCGGAGAGATGCATGTCAAAAAGCAGGAAAGTTGAATTGTCGAAAGCGACTGACAACAACTGTTTATCCTCTTTTGATCCCCGGAGGCGCCATGACCGCATTTCGAAAATCCGACTTCCCTTTGAGCGAGGTTCGCCAGCATCTGGAAACCGGCCCCATCGTCCTGGTGACCTCCGCCTGGCAAGGTGAAACCAACATAATGACCATGGGTTGGCACATGATGATGCAGTTCTCCCCCGCCCTGTTTGGCTGCTACATCTGGAGTGCAAACCACAGCTACGAGCTGATCCACAACAGCCAGCAGTGCGTCATCAACGTGCCCACCGTCGAATTGGTGGACCAGGTTGTTGCCGTCGGCAACAGCAGCGGTGGCGCCATCGACAAGTTTGCCCAATTTGACCTCACAGCCGCCCCCGCAGAACGGGTAAAGGCCCCGTTGATCAAAGAGTGCTACGCCAATTTCGAGTGCAAGCTGTTCGACTCCAATCTTATCGGCGAGTACGGTCTGTTCGTGTGGGAAGTGGTCAAGGCGCATGTGGCTACGTCGGTGAAAAACCCCAAAACCCTGCATTACCGCGGGCAGGGGAAATTTATGGTGGCGGGCGAAACCCTGGATTTGCGCGATCAATTCCGCCCACAGAATCTGTAATACGACACTAATAAAAAAGCCGGAATGTTCATTCCGGCTTATGCGTCAGCGCTCGGGATATAACACCATGCCCGCGTGGTACAGCACGTTATCTCGAAACTCTCCGTCTGCGGTAAAGCCAGTATCGTCCACATACTCGATGTGGTCGCCTTCCAGCCAGTAGCGCCCTTGATAAGCGCTTTTTTGCCGACCGCGAGCCTCGTCATATCGCCCTCCTGGCAGCAACTCATGGCGAATATGACCGTCGGCTGTCACCCACATGCCAACGTACTTGCCCTGATCGCCGGCTGGATTTGCCGTGGCGTTTTCTTGCGCATCAGGGGTTACGCGAATTTCGACATCGGACATTTTAGAACTCCTGTTTTCAGATCATAGTTTCCTGCCGTTCAGCAGGATTTGAAGCAAGAGTAAAAAGTCGCGGCGCGGTGCCGTTATGCAATTCCTGCGCAGGTTTTGCCCAATGCTCCAGGCGCTCGCAGAACGTCTAAGCGAAGGACTACGCGAACTTCTGCAAAGGAGAGAAGGCCCGCGCATCTTTCAGCGCCCGTGCCCACCAGGCCAGCTGGATCAACAACTGCGCCATCGAAACCCGTGCTTGCGCAAAGTGCTCCAGTCCGAGGCCTTGTTCGAGACGCTCGGCAATCTCAGCGAACTTCACATAGCCACCAACAGGCATGGCCTGCAGCTTCAACAACTCGCATCCAAGCTCGTCGACCTCATCCTCCCCGCCGGTCGTGGTGCCATAACCAACAAATGAACAAGGTCGTCCCTGGAGGTGTTCAGGCCAGCGCGCCATCAAGACTTTCAATCCATGCTGGTAACCAAGGTGACGTGCGGGCACCAAGACGATATAGGCATCTGCTGCCGCTAGCGCTCTCAAGCACACTCGACGACCGGGTTGTTCCGAAAAATCGTCTATAAATCTCAGGTCAAACGGCTCTACCACGCTCAACGCAAATTCGCTGCGGTCTTGCACCACGGCGGTAATCCATTGCACCAACGCCGTGTCTACGCCGTTGGACTGGTTGCTGTTATGGATCAGTACTAATTGCAGTGTGTGAGTCATTTCAGCCTCCGAGCAGCTATCAACTTGGCAATGTTCTACGGTTAGAGAAAACAACGTGACAGCAAGAGCGCGATGGTTGGAAGTGGCCACTTCTTTGCTTGCAAAGTCGGCAACCGTTCCATATCGCGTTGGCAAAATATTAGGCGCGCGAAATGGTAGATAAACAGCCCGTGCCCAGGCACACGATTTATGACGTGAGTTCACATGCGACGACTGGATATCAATTGCTTCGCCGAGATGAGCGTGTTCGTTAAAGTGGTGGAACGCGGAGGTTATTCAGCGGCCGCAAGAGCTTGCGCGATAACCCCCTCTGCCGTGAGCAAGCTCATGACGCGCCTGGAAAGCCGTCTTGGCGCACGTTTGCTGAGCAGGTCCACGCGCAAGCAACTGCTGACGCCAGAAGGAATGGCTTTTTACGAACGCAGCGTTGCCATACTGGCCGATCTTGACGAAGCGGAACGCGAAGCATCTGCCAGTTCTGCACCGCAGGGAGTGGTCAGAATCAGCTCTAATGTGGGTATCGGCCGCCAGCTTTTTCTTCCCATCATCAACTTGTTCATGAATCAACATCCTGGGGTCAGCGTCGAACTTTTCCTCACCGATGAGGTGGTCGATCTCATCGAAGCACGTGCGGATATCGCCATACGCACCGGAGCGCTCAAGAACTCCAACCTTGTGGCGAAACGACTCGGGCAATCCAGAGGGCTGATCGTAGGATCTCCTGACTACCTGGCGGCCAAGGGCACTCCGCTGGTGCCTCAAGACCTTGCCGATCACAACTGTCTGGGTTTCACCTTTTCGCCTCCCGCCATGGAGTGGGCCTTGCTCGACGAGAGCGGCGAGCAACGTATGTACCCGGTAAAAGGCAATCTGCGCGTCAGCGATGGCGACGCCTTGCGTGAATTGACGGTGCTGGGCGCAGGGCTAGCCAGGCTGGGGTTCTGCCAGGTTGCAGATGACCTGGCTGCCGGAAGGTTGGTTTGCGTCCTGCAACCATTCGTGCCTGCAAGCGTCACGGAGATTCATGCGATTTACGTCGGCCAAGGCGGACATCTGCCCGCACGCGTAAGAGCCCTGATGGATTTCCTCGCCGCCCATTTGCATGTTCATTGAACCGCAACGCGGGCAAAGGGCCGTTCCTTCAATGCATAGGCCAGCACAAGAGCCGCGGGCAAAGCAGCGCCCAGTAGGCACAGCCCTTCCCAGCCGACATACCGAATACCGAAACTTGCAACTGCGGAGCCAATAGCGCCGCCAACAAAGTTGATACTGATAAACACCGCGGTAATCCGTGAGTTGGCTGCGGGGGCCAGTTTGTAGATGACCGATTGATGGGTGATCTGCAAGCCCATTACGCCAACGTTCAAGGCCATTGCGGCAGCGATAATTATCCAGAGCCCTGTCGCCGCAAAGCTCAGCACTGCCCAGGCCAGTATCATCAACGAGGCCAACCCGAATGCCAGCGCGTGCCGGTAGCCATGATCACAGAGCCGGCCAACCACACCGGGAATCAACGCGCCAGTCACTCCCGTGAGCCCGATCAGTCCGATGCTCGAAGTCGAAAAATTGAACGGCGGTTGCGACAACAGTATTGGTAATCCAGTCCACAACATGCTGAAGCTGGCCATTCCCAGCGCACCGTAAAGCGCCCGGCGAGCAAGCGCTGGGTACTCGAGGATGAGTTGCCACAACGAGCGCATCAACTGCTCATAACGCACGGGCTGGCCTCGGCGCTCGGGCTCGGTTGGCAAGGTGATTCTGAGCAGCATGAGCAGGATCAGCGCCGCGCACCCGGCGCTGGCGTACACCAAGCGCCAACCTGCCGCGTTGCCGATACCGCCGGAGACCAGCCACGACAGCGGTATCGCGAGCAAGGCCCCGGTCATCACCACGCCGATCACTTGACCGCGCCGATGCTCGGCTGCGATGGACGCTACATACGGCACAATCAACATGGCAGCGGATGCCGTGACTCCACTGATCAACACTGCGGCGCAGAACAGCAAGAAATTCGGGCTGGCCGCAGCCACAAGCAGCGCTAATGCGTTGATGGTAAACATCCGGCTCAGAAGCGCTCTTCTTTCGAGGACGTCACCGAGCGGGACGACCAGCACAATGCCCAGCGTGTAGCCAAGTTGAGCGCAACTCACCAGCAGGCCGGACGTGGCAAGCGGAATACCAAATGCCCCCGTTACCAACGACAGGATCGGCTGCAGATAATAGAGATTAGCGATCATGGCCCCCGCTGCGAATGCGCAGAGCCACATGAAAGGTCGGGACGGGGACGACGAATTCATACAAATACTCCTCGGTAAATGCCGTTCAAAATTGGGCGAGTCAACTCACTCGCCCAGTTTTTCCCGCACCGCGTCGTCCCCGTTAACTCACTCCTCTCAGGTGTTTGCCTGATTCTGTAGCGTCCATGCCATCAGTGGGGGCTTCGCCTGTCAGGCCGTCGGGAAGTCCGCGCCACGGGCGGTAGACTCCCATGCGCTGAACTCGCGGCCCATGGCGGCAAGCTTCGCCTGCGCTGCCTCATAGGCTTCATTGCCCAACAGCAGGCGCGCCGGCGGCGCTGCGCAGGTAACCGCGGCGTAGATCGCCGCTGCCGCCCTGTCTGGGTCGCCAGCTTGATTGCCAAGAGATTGCTGGTACGCGCGCATCGCAGCGCCGGCGGTTGCCTGATAATCCTCGGCCACCGTTTGCGCAGCGCCCGAAGACCCCGCCCATTGGGTTCTGAAGGCGCTGGGCTGAACGGTCATCACGCCGATACCCAGTGGCGCAACTTCGGCGCGCAGACTTTCCGACAGGCCCTCAACGGCGAACTTCGTCGCGCAGTAGTGGCCGACCGCTTCGAACCCGACCAGACCGCCTACCGATGTGAGGTTGACGATCATGCCGGTGCGCCGCTTGCGCATGCCAGGCAGTACCGCGCGAATCATATGGGCCGTGCCGAAGTAGTTGACCTCGAACATCCGCCGAACAGCCCCATCGTCGCTGTCTTCTATCGATGAGAAATAGCCGACGCCGGCGTTATTGATCAGCACGTCCACTCGCCCGAAGCGATGCTCGGCCGCCTGTACGACCTGCATCGCCTGCGCCGGATCGGTCACGTCCAGAGGCAGAATCAAAGCGTCGCCGAGGGCGGCCAGATCCTCGATCTGCTGTGTGTTGCGCGCCGTGACCACCACACGCTCACCCTCATTCAGCAGCGCCGTGGCGATGTGGCGACCGAACCCGGTGGAACAGCCTGTAACCAACCAAACCTTAGTCTCGTTCATTGCAGTACTCCTCTAGATAGCGGCGGTTCAGGATTCGGCTGAACCGCGTTCGAGACCAACGTACCGAATCCGCCCCGCCACTGTTATCCGATTAATCCGCGACATTTGCCTGATCCTGCTCCCCAACACACGTCGCTGACCACAGTGGAAGGTCCACTTCGATTTCTGCTGCATTTCTAGTTTTTCGAACCTGATCATCGAAACTTGTCGGCTATTGCGCAAAGCCTCGCGATGACATCATCTGCTCCACAACGGCGCTTCATGGTGAAGCGCTGAAATCAGCGGAATCCACGTCATGTCCCACGCAGCCACAATTTCCAGCGTCACTGCTTCAACGTCTTCCAACCTCAACAGCACCGTTTCCTTGATCGGGCGGATTCTTCTGAGCGCGATCTTCATTCTTTCGGGCCTGTCGAAAATCGCGGCACCGGCCATGATGATTGGCTACATCGGCTCTGTCGGGTTGCCTTTTCCCGAACTGGCGTTGGGCGTGGCGATTGCTGTCGAGGTTCTCGGCGGCGTAGCGTTGATCGCCGGTTATCGCACACGTACCACCGCAGCGCTGTTGGCGATTTTCAGCGTACTGACCGCACTGATTTTCCATAACGCCCTGGCGGACCAGAATCAGTTCATTCACTTCTTCAAGAATATCGCCATGGCCGGTGGGCTCTTGCAGATCGTTTCTTTCGGCGCAGGGCGTTTCAGCCTCGACGCACGTCGCCACTAATCGAATCGCCGGCACGTCCATTCCTTCCGACGAGCCTTGACCATCACAACGGAGAGAATCATGAAAGCGATCCAAGTCGCGCAGTACGGCCAGGCAGAAGCGCTGGAGCTCAAAGAACTTGCGGATCTGAAACCCAATGACGATCAGGTGTTAATCAATGTTGCCGGTAGTGGCATCAATCCAATCGATTGGAAAATCCTCTCCGGTGCCATGCAGCAATTCATTCCTCTGCCACTGCCCTACACGCCTGGCGTGGAAGTCTCAGGCACAGTCGCCGCGGTGGGCAGGAATGTCAGAGACTTTGTCGTTGGCGACAAGGTGTTCGGGTTTATCGGGATTACCGGCGGATATGCGACCCAGGCCCTCTCAACGCCAGATCGTCTGGCCCACACGCCGACAACACTATCGTTGCAAGAAGCCGGCGGCGTGCCGGCGGCAGCGCTGACCGCTTGGCAAGCTCTGCATGAACACGCCGGAATTCAGGCAGGTCAAAAAGTCCTCATTCACGGCGGCTCAGGTGGCGTGGGCAGCTTCGCAATCCAGCTCGCCCGCCTTGCCGGTGCTTATGTGATCGCGACCAGCTCTGCGAAAAACCACGACTATCTGCGTTCACTTGGCGCCGATGAGGTGATTGACTACACCACGGCTAAATTCGAAGACAGCGTTGCTGACCTCGATGCGGTCATTGATCTGGTCGGCGGCGAAACTCAGAACCGTTCATGGAGTGTGATCAAGCGCGGGGGCGTTCTGGTTTCCCCCGTAAGCGCACCCTCTGCACAGAAGGCAAGCGAGCACGGTGTGAGTGGCAAAAATTTCGCCACCCGCTCCGATGGCAGCCAATTGGTCGAGATTGCCGCGCTGTTCACATCCGGCAAGCTCAGCCTTGAGGCTCAAGTGGTACCGCTGACAGAAGTTGTCGACGCGGTTAAACAAAGCTGGGCCGGACACACCCGGGGAAAAATCGTGCTCGATGTCAGCGCTCAGGCCGAATCCTGAACCAGATCGCATACATCGCCGGCAGAAACACCAGCGTGATGATGGTGCCAACAAACGTGCCGCCGATCAGCGTGTACGCCAGCGTGCCCCAGAACACCGAGTGGGTCAGCGGAATGAACGCGAGAATTGCCGCCAGCGCGGTCAACAACACTGGCCGCGCCCGTTGCACTGTCGCTTCGACCACGGCATGGAACGGCGCCAGCCCTTCCTGCTCGTTGTGATGAATCTGCCCGATCAGGATCAGCGTGTTGCGCATCAGAATCCCCGACAGCGCAATCAACCCGACCAGCGCATTGATGCCGAACGGCTGGTTGAAGATCAGCAGCGTCGGCACCACACCGATCAAGCCTAACGGCGAGGTAAGGAAGACCATGATCATCGCTGAGATCGAGCGTACCTGGACGATGATGATGAGCAGCGTCATGGCGATCATGATCGGCAGCAACGGCAGAATCGCTTTGCCGGCCTTGCCGGATTCTTCGATGGCGCCCGCCTGTTCAATCCGGTAGCCGGAAGGCAGGTTTTCGATGATCGGCTGCAACTGCTGGATGATCGCGCCGGAAACGTCCGGCGGCTGCAAGCCTTCGGCGATGTCGCCACGCACGGTGATGGTCGGCGTGCGATCACGGCGGCGCAGGATCGGGTCCTCCATGCGCACTTCCACCTCGCCGATCTGCGACAACGGGATGCGCTGCCCCGCCGCACCGACCAGGGTGAAGCCTTCGATCTGCGCCGGGTCGAGGCGGATATTGCCCGCCGCACGACCGACGACCTGCACGGAACGGATGTCCTCGCGAACCGCCGTGATCGGCACGCCGCTGAGCAGAAACTGCAACTGCTGGGCGACTGCGCTGGACGTCAGCCCCACCGCCTGCAAGCGATCCTGATTCAGGTTGAAGTGCAGCGTCGGCGTCAGCGGCCCCCAGTCAGTGTTGACGGTTCTCATCATCGGGCTGTCCTGCATCACCGCCCTGACCTGCTCGGCGATGTCGCGCAGCTTCGCCGGATCAGGCCCCATCACCCGATAGGCCACCGGGAATGGCGAATACGGACCGAACACGATCTGCGTCGCCCGAACCCGCGCCTCTGGAGCAAGCCCTTCGGCGACCGCTTCGCGCAAACGCAACTTGAGGGTTTCGCGAGCGTCCTGGTTGTCGGTCAGCACAACGATTTTGGCGAACGATGGATCCGGCAACTCCGGCGCCATTGCCAGGAAAAACCGAGGCGCACCCTGACCGATATAGGCGGTGACGATTTTGGCCTCTTCCTGCTTGTGCAGCCAGGCTTCGACTTTGGCTGCCGCCTCGCTGGTCTGCTCGATGGACGTGCCGTAAGGCATCTGCACTTCGATCATCACTTCGGGGCGGTCCGAGGTTGGAAAGAACTGCTTCTTCACCAGCCCCATGCCTGGGATCGCAACAGCAAACAGCGCGACCACCGCACCGGCCACAAGCCATTTGCGCGTGATCACCCACGTCAGAATCCGCCGGAAGCGGTTGTAGCGCGGCGTGTCGTAGATCGCCGCGTGCCCGCCTTCGACTTTCTTGATGTCCGGCAACAGCTTTACGCCCAGGTACGGCGTGAAAGCCACGGCGACGACCCACGAAGCAATGAGCGCGATGCCGACAATCCAGAACATGTTGCTGGTGTATTCGCCCGCCGTTGATTGCGCGAATCCGTTGGGCAGAAAGCCAATCGCCGTGACCAGTGTGCCGGCCAGCATCGGCGCTGCCGTATGACTCCAGGCATAGGCCGAGGCCTTGATGCGGTCGTAGCCCTCCTCCATTTTCACCACCATCATTTCAATGGCGATGATCGCGTCATCGACCAGCAGCCCGAGCGCCAGAATCAGCGAGCCGAGGGTGATCCGGTCAAAGTTCTTGCCGGTCGCCGCCATCACCACAAACACGATCGCCAGGGTCAACGGCACCGCCGCTGCGACCACCACGCCGACGCGCCAGCCCATGCTGAGAAAGCACACCAGCATGACCACCAGCAGCGCGACAAAGAACTTGACCATGAACTCGCCAACGGCCGAGTCGATATTCACTGCCTGATCGGTAACTTTCGAGAGCGTCATGCCCAAGGGCATTTCTTCGTTGATCCTGACTGTCTCGGCATCCAGCGCCTTGCCCAGATCGAGACCGTTCCAGCCCTCGCGCATGATCACGCCGAGCAATAACGCTTCTTCGCCGTCGTTGCGCACCAGAAAGGTTGCCGGGTCTTCGTAGCCGCGCTCGACCGTGGCCACGTCAGACAGCTTGAGTGTTCGGCCCTGAGCGACAACAGGCGTGTCACGGATTTTCTGCAACGTGTCGAACGCGCCATCGACGCGCAAAAATACCTCCGGCCCTTTGGTTTCGACCGATCCGGCGGGCGTCAATACGTTCTGATTGTTCAGCGCGGCGAAGATGTCCTGTGGCGCCAAGCCCAGCGTCGCCAGCCGATCATGGGACAACGAGACGAATATCCGCTCGGCCTGCTCGCCGATGATGTTGACCTTCTTCACGCCAGGCACATGCAACAGCTGCTGGCGTAACCTCTCCGCATCACGCACCAGCAAGCGCTGTGGCTCGCCCCTGGCTTTCAAAGCGAACAGCGCGAAGGTCACGTCGGAAAACTCGTCGTTGATCATCGGCCCGATGACACCCGCCGGCAGCCTGATCGCTTCATCGTCGAGCTTCTTGCGTGCCTGGTAGAACTCTTCCTGCACCTGCGATGGCGGTGTGCTGTCGAGCAACGAGACCACGGTGAATGCCAGTCCCGGACGCGTGTAGGTTTCCGAGCGGTCGTACCACTTCAGTTCCTGCAAGCGTTTTTCGAGGGGTTCGGCGACCTGATCCTGCATCTCTTGCGCGGTCGCTCCTGGCCACGCGGTGATGACGGTCAGTTGCTTGACCGTGAACGGCGGATCTTCCGCCCGGCCCAATTTGAAGAACGACAGGACGCCGGCAACAGCGATCAGAAAAATCAGAAACACCGTGATTGCGCGCTGGCGCACGGCGATAGCAGAAAGGTTGAACCGGCCCTCGCTCATGGACGACTCCCGGCAATCTGGCCATCGTCGCGGGCAAGCAAGCGTACTTCTTCGCCATCGCGCAGCAGATGCGCGCCCAGCGCGACAATCGGTTCACCGACGTTGAGCTGGCCAGCGACACGGGCCGAGTCATCGCTCAAGCCCAGCACCTCCACCGGGCGCCAGCTCACTTTCGCCGGTGTGCCGGCGATCACCCACACGCCGGGGCCTTTGCCCGGGTCGTAGATCGCGGCGACGGGCACCTTGAGCGCCTGATCTGGCGAAGAACCCTGGGCAATTTCGACGGTGACCGTCGAGCCGATTGGCGCATTGGCCAAACTGCCTTCGAGCACATAGCGCGCCTCGAAGGTACGAGTTGTGCTGTCGGCCGAATCGGAAAGCAGACGCAGTTTTGCGCTCACGGCAGCCGACGTATCGCCATACCGTTTTGCCTGAGCGGTCGAGCCCGGTGCGGGCCGCAAGGTCTCGGGCAGATGGACGATGGCCTCCCGCTGACCAGCCCGCGCCAACCGCACCACCGGTTGTCCCGGGCTGACGACTTGCCCCGGTTCGGCGAGGGTTTCCACCACCACGCCGTCAGCGTCCGCCACCAGCACCGCATAACCGGAAGCGTTGCGCGCAACGTCCGCTTGCGCGACAGCGGCATTGAGTTGCGCCCTGGCGGTGTCGGCTGCGGCTTTGAACTGATCGTAGGCCGATGCCGAAATGGCGCCGGCGGCGACGAGCCGGCGATTGCGCGCTTCGTCACCGGCAGTCTGTTTGGCTCGGGCGCGAGCGGCGCTAACCGCTTCTTCCTGAGCTCGCGCCTGCAGGCCGAGGTCGATCGGGTCGAGGCGCATCAGCGGCTGGCCGCGCTTGACCGTCTGGCCGGTATCAACCAGACGCTCAAGCACCTTGCCCGAGACGCGAAAACCCAGGTCGCCCTGCACTCGCGCCGCCACGACACCGGTGAACGATCGGGAGCCGTCTTCTGCAGGCTGCACCGCCGCCGACCTGACAAAGGGCGCCAAGGTACGCGGATCCTGCGCGGTGGAAGAATCCCCGCACGCCGTCAGGGCCAAGGGCAACAAACATACCGCGAGGGGGAAAGGTCGGAGCCGGCGCATGGAATGCCTTTACTGAAAATAGGATGATCATCATATTCTCAGTCTTGTGACCGATATCGTCAACCGTCACCAAATCGCCGGCCCGATTTTCATCGCTGAATCAGAAGCGATAGCTGACAGAAGTACCGAGCCCGCTGGCGCTGTTCTTGTATTTCGCGCTGTACGAACCCTTGCCCGCCGAGGTGTCGTTGATCTCGACGCTCTCTTCCCAGAGATACGAATAGGCGGCGTCGATGGTGACATTCTCCGCTGGAGTCCAACCGGCGCCGAGGCTGAACACCTTGCGATCGCCGGTGGGAATACGCGGCCCGCGATTGCTGTTGTTCGCCGGAGATTGATCAACCGAGAACCCGGTACGCAGCACTGAAATAACCAAACTGCGGCGGCCATGTTGCCCTAGTGACCATACAAGTTAAGAGTCACAATCAGAACAGCGGAAATGTCGTTGCGTCAGGAACAGGATGGGGTTGGGGCGACTGATCCGAGTATTCGGATCAGCAGAGGGTCAAGGCATCAAGCTGCGCAGGATGAGGTTCGAAGTCAGCGTCGGCGCCACTTCGATAAAGTCGAGGTTGTGTTGCAGCATCAGGGGATTGACGAAGGGCCGCAGCGCCAGGTGGATCGATTCGACCGTCTCGTCCAGCGGCGTCCTGCGCTCGAACTCACCGGCCTCGCGCCCTTCACGGACAATGTCGGTGATGAAACGCTTGATCTGCGCATCGTAACGCTGCGCACTCGGCCAGTTCTCACCCGCTGCAAACGCAGCAATGTCGTAGAGCTTGCGGTCGTTGAAAAACAGGTTCACGCCCGTGGCGATCACGGTTTTCACCAAACGGCGGAAACGCTCGGTAGGCGTCAGGTCTTCCTCGTTGATCGCCTGCTCGACCGCCGCAACGATTTGCCCCAGACAGTTAGCGCAGATGGCTTCGCCAATCGCCTGCTTGGAATCAAAGAATTTGTAGATGTACGCCTTGGAGAAACCGATGGCCTTGGCCAGATCGGACACCGTGGTCTTGGCGTAGCCGTACTGGCTGAAATGCTCGTTGGCAGCCGCGACAATCTGATCACGAATGTCGTGATCGACTGGCCCACGCGGGCCGGGGAAGGATGGGGAAACTGAGGACTGGTTCATGTCGGCAGCTTACTCACCCGCCCGCCGACTGACAACGTGTGACACATTTTGAATACCACCACCCATCCACTGTGGGAGCGAGCCCGCTCGCGAATACGCCCGCCCAAACAACACAAATCTCCCGCCCATCACCTGCCAGGAAACGTGACGCTAACCAGCCTTACTGATCGCAGAAAAATTGATACGAGAAAAGCCATGCAGCAACATCCCGACAATGATCAGCGCCCCCGCCCGCAACCACGTCTCCCACCCCTGCTGACTGAGCAGCACCAGACACGACACGATCGCAAGCACCGGGACAAAGGTCGGCACGCGAAAGTGATCCTCCTCTACCCTGTCCCGCCGAAGAACCAGCACCGCCACATTGGTACTCAGAAAAACGAACAGCAACAGCAAAACCACCGTCTCTGCCAACGTTGCCAGCGTGCCTGTGAGTGTCAGGGCAATAGCGACCACGGTAGTTGCAACAATGGCAGCCCATGGAGTTTTTCGTTCAGGCAGCACCGCACCCAAAACACCCGGCAACAGCCCCAGATTCGCCATGCCATAGGTCAATCGGCTGGCCATGATCATGGTTAACAGCGCACCGTTGGCCACAGCAATCAGCGCAATGAAAGAGAACAGTGCCGGCGGGATTGCGAGGGTCGATGCGCGGACAACTTCGAGCAAAGGCGCCGACGTGGCCACCAACTTCTCGGTAGGCAATACCGAAGAAGCCGCCACGCCCACCGCCATGTAAACCACGCCAGCGGTGAGCAAAGCCGCGAACAAGGCGCGCGGGTAGACCTTGCGCACGTCCTTGATTTCCTCGGCGAGATTGGCCGAGGTTTCGAAGCCTACGAAGGAATAGAAAGCCAACAACGCCGCCCCCAACACCGCCAGCATGGGACTGACGCCCGGCTTGAACGTGAGCGTCCGCCCCAGATCCGCATCGCCTGTGCGGAAATACCAGACAGCGGCGACGATCACCAAAATCAGCCCGGACAGTTCAATCACGGTCATCACCAGGTTTGCCCCAAGCGACTCCTTGATCCCCCGCGCGTTGAGCAGGCCGATCGCCAGAAGAAACACTAGGGCGGCAATCTGCGGCGATACGTCAACGAAGGCGTTGAGGTAATCACCGGCAAACGCCAGCGACAAACCCGCAGCGCTGGTGACCGCAGCCGCCAGCATGCAGAAACCGACGAGGAAGGAAATGAGCGGTGACTTGAAGGCCTTTTCCGCGAACACCGAAGCCGCGCCGGCGTGAGGATATTTGGTCACCAACTCCGCGTAGGAACCCGCCGTCAACATGGCGAAGAACAGCGCAATCAGCAGCGGCACCCAAATCGCGCCGCCCACCTCCCCTGCGATCGTTCCGGCGAGTGCGTAAACACCCGCGCCGAGTACATCGCCGAGAATAAACAGAAACAGCATCGGGAAAGTGATAGCCCGGCGCAGAGCAGGTTTATGAGTGGGAGCCGTCACGGTCATTCCTTGATTCAGGTGGGTAGGAGCTGGAGGGTTTTCACCTCAAACAATGGAAATGGCGCCGAAAGCAAAGTTCAAAATGTGTGACCGCCCGACTGGCACGACGCTGTAAACGTTGCCAACTCGACACCTGTGGGAGCGAGCCTGCTCGCGAAGACCCCAGCCCGATCAACACGAAACCTCAGCCAAAACCAATTCCCTAAACACCCCGTTTAAAACCGACATCCAGACCGTTCCAGCAAGCTACAACGCCTTGCGCCATTGCCTACGACTACGCCAGAATCCGCCGGCTTGTGCGCCTCGGGCCGGGGCTCTATCGTTGGCCGGTCACTGAAAAACAGTGATCGGGTTTGGTAGCCCGGGTATACGAGGTGCGCAATGACACCATTTGGCGAAGTCTTCGCCTGGCTTCTATGGTGGCTATGCGCAGGGCGCTTTCGAGCGCGCCGGTTTTGCCTCGTGTCCCGGTCTACCAACCTGTGCATGGCCGCCACCCTTCGTTTGGTAGCGAACGGGTGATGGCTCCTTTTAAAGCGGCACGAGGAGAAAGATCATGTTCAAAGTCACGCCCAACCCGCCACAGTCAGACGCAACCTCCCCCTACGAATCCCTCGACTCAAAAAAACTCCACGAAGCCGCCGACCGCGCCCTCGACCACTACCTCAAACCCACCGACACCCTCAAAACCACGCCCTACCAGACCAGCAGCATGTTCCTCGCCAACCCGAAAACCGCGACTGAAGAATTGCTGGTCAACGCCAGCGAATCGCTAGGCTCCGCCTCGGTAATGCTGAGTGATGTGATCGGGATGGTTGAAGGATCTGCTCGCAAGACACTGCAAGGTATCGCGCAGGTAGTGATGCTCGGCGAGCTGGCGGTTAATCAGGCGTTGGATAACGTCGTGCCGGTCGAGTAATTCTGCGGATGCAGGCGTTCGCTAATGCCTCGCCCCCATCGCGCGCTCCTCGATAGCCCAGCCTTGCGCTGGGCTTTTTGCTCGTCAGTGGCAGTGGTAGTCGTTGTCGTTGTCGTTGGTTTTATGGTTGCGATGGCAACCCTTTGCATCAGTGCCACCGCTGTGCGCAAACGGCCTTATGCGCTCAGGCCAATCCAGCCATGAAAGCCGACATACAGGCCAACGCCAATGATCAGCACGCTGGACAGGTAAGGAGCGCGGCGCGCCACGGTTCCCAGCCACGGCCAGCGATTGGAAGCCTGTCTGGCACCGATGGCCGCAGCGGCACCGACAGTGACCAGAGTCAGCGCCAGGCCGATGCTGAAACACAGGACGAGCATGCCGCCGAGCGCGACTTCTTTGACTTGCAGGCACAGCAACAGGACAGTGATGGCAGCCGGACAAGGAATCAGGCCGCCAGTCAGCCCGAACATGACGATCTGACCCGTGGTCACTTCGCGGTTGGTGAAGCGTTTACGGATGTCGTTGGCATGAGCACGTTCGTGCGCATCCTGATAGCCATCAATCGACAGCTCCAGGCCTTCCAACTCGGAATGCGCATGCCCGTGACCATGCTCCTGGAATGTCAGGTCGTAATCATGCGAATGCCCGGCATGTCCAAGGCTCAAGCGAGCGCTGAACTCGTGCGGTTCCGGAATATCCACCGTCGACTGCAGAAAGCCTTCACGCTCGACGAAAGCGAACGATTGGCTGCTGCCGTCCGGACGCGTCGTGGTCAGGCGAACATCCGAGGCTGCCCAGGCGTGTCCGCTCAAGGTCTTCAGGCGCCAGTGCGGTGGCATGCCTTCCTCGAAGATCGACAGTTCAACACGGCCATGGCCGGTATCTATTCGGTGCGTTTCATCATGATGACCATGGTCGTGTTCGCCGTGATGGTGATCATCGCTTTGCTCGAACTTGAACATCTGCTCACCGCGCCAGGTACGCCACAGCATCCACAGGGCAATCATGATGATCAGTGCAGCAGACGCAAGCTGGAAGTACGGCTCAGTGGTTTGCGCATCCAGGCCTTTGCCCAGGTACATGCCGCCGATGGCGACCAGCCACACCACGGCGGTGTGCGAAAGCGTTGCGGCCAACCCCAACAAAACAGCCTGTTTGACCGAGCCACGGATGGCCACGATGAAGGCCGCCATCATGGTTTTCGAATGACCTGGTTCAAGCCCATGCAAGGCACCGAGCAGAATCGCGCTCGGGAAATACAGCCAGGCGTGAGCCCCGCCTTGCTGCAACAGTTCAGCGAAATCGGGCATGTCAGACCTAAAGGTACTTGGTGATTTGTTTGAAGGCTTCCAGCGGTGCGCGCTCGCCATTGCCTAGCGCCGAAACGGTATCTTCGAGGCAGTGGTCGATGTGATCCTGGATGAGCGTGCGTTTGGCCTGGCAAATCGCTTTCTCAACCGCATGAAGCTGCTGGGCGATATCCACGCACTGACGCCCTTCTTCGATCATGGTGATGATGCCGCGCAAATGCCCGTCCGCCCGTTTGAGGCGTTTGATGATCGCCTCATGACTTTGGTGGGTGTGGGGATGGTTGTGGTCGTGTTCGTGCTCACTCATGAGTTGAGTCTCAGGGCTCGATGAATCGCTGGCATCCTATCCCCCCAGGGGGGATTAGGCAATTCGCTTGAACGCCCTGTCAACGAGTTGAAACCTTTAACGCCATGTACAGCAAAACACTGACAACGACGCTAGTAATCGCGCTTGCTCTCGCCATGTTCATGGCCTGGGCCGGGCATACCTATTCGTTGGCAGTCACCTCGGGGCAGCCAGCCTGGGAGATCGCTCAGGACGTCCATCATTCTCACGGCGAAGAGTCGTCATCCAGCCACGACCGGCGATTACCTGAGCGTCAAACAGTAGTCCGGAACACATTGAAAACGAGGCCGCAAATGCGGCCTCGTTTTTTCTGCGCGACGAAAAGTGCTGGATTCAAATCCCGCAAATGTCCGTGCGCAGCCGCCAGGCGTCTTTCGCTGGTGGCATGCCGAACAGACGGGCGTAGTCCCGACTGAACTGCGAGGGACTTTCGTAACCGACTGCATATCCCGCCTCTGCGGCATCGACCGCTTCGGTGACCATCAGCCGGCGTGCTTCCTGTAGCCGCAACTGGTTACGAAATTCCAGCGGGCTCATCGAGGTGATCGCCTTGAAATGCGTATGAAAAGAAGAACGGCTCATGCCGGCGATTTCGACGAGTTCATCTATCCGACACGCTTCGTTGTAGTGGCTGCGTAGCCAGGCAATAGCCTTGGCGATCTGGTTCAAGCGGCTGTCTGCTTGTGCCATCTGCCTGATGAGGCTGTTGCCGTTTTCGGTTAGAAGGCGATAAAGCATTTCGCGAATCACCAGCGGAGCGAGCGCTTCGATATCCCGTGGCCTGTCGAGCAGCCCGGCCAGCCGGACCGCAGCATCCAGCAGTTCTGGAGTCGTATCGTTGAGCGTAATGCCTGCCGGCGGTGCACTGACGCTCTCTTCTCTTAACGGATGGCGCAGCGCAAGTTCATTCAACACATTGGTATCGAGATCCAGCGCCAGGCACAGATAAGGAACAGCCTCACTCGCCTCGATGACCGAGCCCATCACCGGAAGGTCTACCGATGCAATCAGGTACTTGGCCGGATCGTAAACATAGGCGGTAGTGCCCAGCATCGCTTGTTTACGTCCTTGGGCGACCAGGCAGAGCGCTGGCTCGTACACCACCGGCATAGGCATCGTGGGCGAAGCCGAGCGAATCAGGCTGACACCCGGAATCGCGGTGCTGTGAATGCCGTCATCCCGGACGTGACGACTAACGATATCGACAAGCTTTGAAAGGGAACTCAAACGCAACTCCATAACGAGGGCATGCGGCGGTTTAACAACTGGTATCGGATGATCAAGCAAGAAATCAGGACGATCCTGCAACAGCCCTCCTCCGCTCATAAGTCACACTTCAGATGAGGCCCAGAGATACTGCCGTCCACACCCGCGCCGATTCTTTGCCAATGCCTCATATAGAACAACGGCGTGTGGGAACGCAACTAACGGCTTACAGATAACAACAACGGCCCATCCAACTCGACGGGGCTCATCGAACAGATTAAGGAGCACAGGAAATGACGCTTGTTCAACGCCTCTCTACAGCACTAGCGCTAGTCCTCACCGTTCTCATTGCAGGGCCGGCGCCCGCCGTGGCCAGCGAACCGACTACGGAACGCAACCGCCAATTCATCGCGCAAGCGTTCAACCAGTGGGCTCAAGGCGGCCGGACGTTCTTCACAGATGTGCTGTCTCCCGACGTGACCTGGACAATCAAGGGAACGAGTCCTTCGGCGGGCACTTATCGGGGCCGAGATGACTTCCTGAAACACGCAGTCCAACCCTTCGCAAAACGGCTCGCCTCGCCCGTTCGCCCGACGGTGACGGATATCTGGGCTGAGGGCGATGACGTCGTCGTGCACTGGGACGGCACCGCCACCGCAGCCGACGGCGCGCCTTATCGCAACAGCTACGTATGGATCATGCGCATACGAAATCTGCAGGTAGTTGAGGTCGTAGCCTTTCTCGACCTGGTGCCTTACGACGACGTTATTAGGCGAATTCCGCTTGAAGCGGGAGATCTTGAATAGATAAGCCTGCCAGAATCGGCTGAAGGATCTGCCTGTAGGAAACTGCGAGATATTACGCAGGTGGACATGTCACCGAATGTCGGCTTTCGGCCAGAAGCCGTCACTCTCTAAGCGGCTGTAATCGGTCCAGAACAGCCAGTCGGCGTGGCGTTACTGCTATACCAGCGATAACGGACAAAGACGTCAAAAACTGGAAAACCTATCGAGTGTCTTTGGGCTAATGTTGTTGCTCTAATCATCTAGGCAGCGATGGTCTCATGCAGAAGCAAGTAACCCGCGAAAACCATTACGTTCCTCAGTGGTACCAACGAGGTTTTCTAGCAAAGGGGCGGCACAAACTGCATGTTCGAAATCTTTGCCCTGCAATCACAACGTTGCCGAATGGACAGCTTCTACAAGAGCCAGAAGTCGAGGAGCTCGGCCCGAAGCTAGCCTTCAAGGAATTCGACCTTTACACGACTCGCTTCGGTGAGATGTTGAACGACGATATAGAGACCCATTTGTTCGGCAAGATCGATAAGAAAGGTGCTGATGCAGTCCGAGGCTGGATATCCGGCGACCCGGGACGGATACACCGCACGTTCCTAGATTTTTTCGGCTACATGGACGCCCAGAAGCTGCGTACTCCGAAGGGACTGGATTGGATATTGAAGCACTTCCAAGGCCTCCCTCAGATGGAATTGATGGTACAGATGCAGTTACTGCGTCAAATGCATTGTGCGATGTGGTCCGAGTGCGTCAGAGAGATCGTGTCGGCCGCGAACTCATCTGTGAAATTTTTGGTGAGCGACCACCCCATCACCCTATTCAATCCGAAACTCAGCTCTGGCACTGACGAATATCAGTACCCTGATGACCCAGGCATTCAGATGGTGGGGACACAAACCATCTTTGCGCTTGATGCCAATCATTGTCTGATCCTGACAAACCTTGAGTACGCCGAAAACCCTGATGCAGCTGATCACCTTGCGCGCCGAACAAATGCTCGATTCCGTGGTGAGTCGATCACACGCACTGACGCCATGTTGCGCGGGCGCGAACTGACTGAAGGAGAGGTCAACGCGATCAACCTTGTTCTCCTGTCTCGTGCTAAGCAATTTGTAGCTGGCGGCCAGCCTGAGTGGCTGCACCCTGAGCGATCGTGCCGACTTTCCTGGGATGAGATCGGAAAGATTCTTCTACCAGGTGATGAGCTGCATAATTTTGGTGGACAGATCTACGTAGGATTCGAAGACGGTACTTCGAAGTACAGCGACCAATTCGGCCGAACGTCAAATTCACACGAATTCCTCGCTAAACCGCACCTGAAGAGCGAGCCGGAGCCTGATGATCGATGTGGTTGTGGGGGCGGATTACCCTTCCGGGATTGTTGTGCCGACATTACCCCGAGGTTGCGCCCGTCTTGGCGAATGATGAGCATCAGAGAGCGTAATCTTGCGCTCATAGGTGGCATTTCGAAGATCCTTAAACTAGATGGTTCGGCGGAGTCTTGGCTGCGTGTACGCCGCACTCTAACGGATGATCAAGTACGGCATATATATCAATTGCATGCTGCACTTTGGCCGTTGGACACTCAGATGATCGATCTGCTACCAAGCCCGCAAAGCAAACGATCACGCGCGCTCTATTTAGGTATGACGGATGCACGAACGCTTTCCGCGAAGATCACAGGCATGCTTGCATATGTAGACGAGCTAGTTGTGGCACATCCGTTCATGAATGCGAATGCGGTACGGAAAGAGTTCAGTCCAGTTCATCTGCCGGCTTCATATCGCGCCCAGACCCTACAGAATATTTTTGCGCTGCTTGTCTTGGAGCCGGCAATAAGGGGAGGTCGGGTTCACCTCGTACCTGACCCATCTGACTTCGACTATGATTTTCGCAGTGAGATTAAGGCGATCAATGATCGCGCCGGAGGTGAGGTTGAGATTGGTCCGTTGGACAAGGAGATGGTGCGTGACCTTGGACGATACGAGATGATGTGCGCGATCAAGCGGCTTTCATCTCATGAGATGAAGAGTTATATCCGTAGGCTCAGCCCTACTGGTTCGGAAGGTATGACAGATGCCGCTATCGAATTGGTCGTTGACACCTGGAGAGCGGAAGTTGAGCGAGATCCTTTGGCCTTGCTCACACCAGTACCGCAGACAGCTCAGCACGGCGAGTTTAAAATCATGAAAGGTTTTACTCGTGAAACGGGCCTGTATGTTGCAACACTAACCGGAGCGTTTGTATATACAGACTCGGATACTCAGTGGGGTCGACTTCACCACACGGATGGAGTGCATCGCTACGAGGAAGACTTAATTTCAAAAGAAATCGCCGCGCAATTGGAGCTAAAGCAGATCCAGGTTCCGACCCTCACCTACTATCACGAGCTGCCGCCAAAGGACGCCGATACAATCCGGGTTTTGCTTCGAGAAATGGTGATGGCATTGCGAAAGGGTGCGGCGTTTGAAGTTGGCGCCATGGAGGCCGAACGAGAGTCCACAAATGCAACCAGTGAGGCAGAACAGTTGCTCACTTATAAACTCCATGCGTCTATTCCGGCTGGTGGATTTCAGCGTACCGACGTGACTCGCCTGGTCATGACTTTTGGGCGGCTTGAGGACGTTCCACCTGTTCGATTAGCCCTATTTTTAGAACCAGCTGTGAAGGCAGTTTAGGGTTGCACTTGATGTAGACTCGCTGGGTGAGTACGGATTCGAATCGTACTGATTGGCTGCTCATAGCCGAAAGCCGGCGTGAGCCCTGAAACGATATGGAGTATTGATCTTTTTTTGTGCCAATGAGACGGAAAGCTAATGCAGGGCGTGCATCTTTTTGAGTTTGGGCTACTCTTTATCTCTGGAAGTACGCATTTCAACAAGCACCCTATCTCAATCCGCAGAGGTTAATTGTGAACTTTGATAAGCACTCCCGCACTGTCTCACTGCAATGCCCAACTTGCGGAGGGTCATCTTTTGAATCTGACGTAAATGAAAGCCCAGAGGTAAAATGCGTTCAGTGCGAGAGGGTAATCTCGCGCGACGAGCTTTTGCGCGAAAATAGTGAAAACATCCGGGAGAACTTAGAAGAAATCAAAGCGAACGTCGCTAAAGATATTGCTGGGCAGATGAAAAAGGCTTTGAAAGATGCGTTCAAGGGCAATAAAAATATTAAATTCAAATGACTAGTTTTGCTGTTGGCTCCGGCGAAATCATTGCAGGATTCGCATTGCTTTTCTCAATCTATGCAACCTTTAAAACTATTCAGTTTAACAATCGTCAGCAAAAATTAATTGTTACTCAAGAAAAGCTTAATCAGTTGCTGCTTGATAAAGAAACCTCGGTAATTGAATTCGAAAAACAAGCTGAGCTCGGCGCTTCCTTTTTAAAGCTTGGAAGTAACAAATATCGTGTGAAAATTTGGAATAAAGGTAAAGCGCCCGCGCAGGATGTTTCAATTGATTTTCCTGAAGGAAACGAAATTGTTTCGGAACGTGAGATTAATGAAAAATTCCCATTGCAGTTTCTTGATGTTCACCAGGCCGTCGAGCTCATTGCATCCGTGGGGCTGAGCACTAAGTCAAAGCACCTTGTGAAGCTTGAGTGGTCGGACGGAAGAGCACTGAGAGTTGAAAAGCTGATATGGATAACTATTTGATAAATGCAGTTTTATGAAGCCCGCGAACGTCCGCTTTTGGCCGATTGCCGCCAGTCGCCATGGGCGCTCTGCTGCCAGGCCATGTATTCGCCTCGCGAAACCGCGCTTCAAACACCTGAACTCTCCGCAATCTCCCCTTCGCCCCGCAAAAATTCCACAAACGCCCTCAGCGGCGAAGGCATGTGACGGCGGCCGTGGTAGTAAAGAAACGGACCGTCGAATGTCTGCCACCAGTCCTCGAGAATCGGCACCAGTCGACCATCGGAGAGCGGCTCGCGCAGGAAGTCCTCGAAGGTATAGACGATGCCCAGTCCGTTGATGGCCGAGCGAATTTTCAGATCGTGCGACGACGTCAGCAGTTGCCCCTGAGGCGGGATACGCACGATACGGCCGTCTCGATGGAACTCGAATACGCCGACTTTGCCACTCTCGAACCGATGGCCAAGCAGGTCATGGCCCGGCAGTTCTTCGGGGTGAGTGGGCGTACCGCGTTCAGCCAGATAGCGCGGGGCGGCGGCTGCAACGAAGCGTTGGCGACGCGGGCCGATGGGCACGGCGATCATGTCTTTGGCCAGGCTCTCTGCATAGCGCACGCCGGCGTCATACCCGCCAGCGTTGACATCGACGAAGGTGTTGTCCATGACGACTTCGACACTGACCCCTGGATAAAGGCGCAGAAAACGCGCCAGCAGGTCGGGCAACAGAAAGCGTGCCACCGGCACTGGCACATTGAGCTTGAGCGTGCCGACCGGGCGCTGAGCGTCGTCGTCCAGATCGTTGAAAGCGGCGTCGATTTCCTGCAAGGCCGGGCGCAGGCGCTCGAGCAATCGCTCGCCGGCGGCAGTCGGCGTGACGCTGCGCGTGGTTCGATTGAGCAGGCGCACGCCCAGGTCGCTTTCCAGCCGACGCATGCAGTCGCTCAACGACGAGGCGGACAGCCCGCGCTTTTGCGCGGCAGCACGAAATCCCCCCGCCTCGACCACCGCAGCAAATATCGACACATCGGTAAGGTTTGGTTTACGCATGGACGCTTCCTCTGCAAGCGGCTGACTGTACGCCATACCGTACGGGCCATCCACCAATGCCCGACTTATCCTCGCGCATTCGTACACCGATACTGCTCACTCGCCCCCGCCAACCGGGAACCTGTCACGCGAATGAGAATCCCCCGATGAGCCATTCACCCGCTACGCCGAGCAATACCGCGACCCAACGCCTCCTCAAGGCCACCCCGATGCTGTTCGCCATTTCCGCGATGGCCGGCACACTGGCTGCGCAGGCTGCTCCCCAAACGGAGCCGAAGCCGGACTGGTCAACCCACGACATGCCCAGCCAGAAAGGCCGCATTGTGCTGGTGACCGGAGGGACCAGCGGCATGGGCTATGAAGACGCGCTGGCCCTGACGCGCGCTGGTGCCGAGGTGATCATCGCCGCACGCAACGCCGAGCGCGGCCGCGAAGCGATCACGAAGATCAAGCACGCCGTGCCCGAGGCGCGCGTGCAATTCGAAACGCTGGACCTTGCCAATCTGCAATCGGTGCGCGACCTCGCCAACCATCTGCAAGGTCGCCTGCCGAGGCTCGACGTGCTGATCAACAATGCCGCGATCATGTCGCCGCCTGTTCGAGGCGTTTCGGCCGACGGCTACGAGATGCAGCTGGCGACCAATTATCTGGGGCATTTCGCCTTGACCGGCCTGCTGATGCCCCTGCTACGCAAAAGCGACGATGGTCGGGTGGTCAGCCTGTCGAGCATTGCCGCCGGGCGCGCAAGCCTGAACTTCGATGACCTGCAGGCTGAGCGCGATTACGACCCTTTCGCCACCTACAGCCAATCGAAACTGGCGGTTCTGAAATGGAGTATTGAGCTGCAGCAGCGCAGCGATGCCGCCGGTTGGGGGATACGCAGCATCGCCGCGCACCCCGGCGTTGCCGTGACCGAACTGATCGCGCGTGGGCCTGGCCTGGACAGTCAATTCGGCAAACAATGGGCTGTAGAGCGGGACCTGTATCATTCCGCAGCGCAGGGCGCGCTGCCCACGCTGTATGCGGCGACGGCGCTGGAGGCGGTGGGCGGCGCCTACTACGGCCCCACCGGTGATAACGAGAAGCGCGGGCCGCTGGGCTTCGCCAAGATGCCGCCGGCCGCTGCCGATCGCTCGAATTCGGCCACACTGTGGCAACTCTCCGAGCGACTGACCGGCGTCACCTACCGCTGACCGCCCGGCACGGGCAGGCCCCGTGCCATTGCCCCGCCACTCCCACAGGAGCGCAACATGGATACGTCTCTTCTTGCCCACCGCGCCGGCGCCATCATCAATGCCGAGGCTCACGAGCTGCGCCCTGCGCTCAACGGTTTTCTGCTGTTCGTTTGCCTGTTCGCCGGCTATTTCATGCTCCGTCCGATCCGCGAATCGATGGGCATCACTGCCGGCGTCGAGAACTTGCAGTGGCTGTTCACCGCGACCTTCGTGGTCATGCTGGCGGCCGTTCCGCTGTTCGCCTGGCTCAGCGCACGCGTGCCGCGCCTGCATTTCGTGGACTGGGTATACGGATTCTTCTGCACCAACCTGCTGTTGTTCGCCGCCTTGTTCCTGGGTGAGGAAAGCCCGTGGCTGGCGCGCGTGTTTTACGTGTGGATATCGGTCTACAACCTGTTTGTCGTATCGGTCGCCTGGAGCCTGATGGCCGATGTATTCGACAGTGCCCAGGCCAAACGTCTGTTCGCGTTCATCGCGGCGGGCGCCAGCGTCGGCGGCCTGAGTGGCCCTGCGCTGAGCGCCTTGCTGATCGGTCCGCTGGGTGAGTCCGGCCTGATGCTGCTGGCCGCTGTTCTGCTCGGCGCTGCGATGTGGTTCAAGCGCCAGCTGATGCACTGGCGCGAACAGGGTGGCGCAGGACGCCCCGATGCCGCGCCGAGCGAAAGCCCTCGCAGGCCGTTGCCCGGCAATCCGTTCAGCGGTATGACGGCCGTTCTGAAATCACCCTATCTGCTCGGCATCTGCGGCTTTGTGGTGCTGCTGGCGACAGTCTCCACCTTCCTTTACTTCGAGCAGGCACGCGTCGTCGCCGAACACTTCCCGGACCGCGAGGCGCAGGTGCGCGTGTTTGGCATCATCGACTTTGTCGTGCAGGCGGGCGCCCTGCTCTGTCAGCTGTTCATCACTGGACGCCTCGCGCAAAGGCTCGGCGTCGGCGTGCTGTTGGCCATGGTGCCGCTGGTCATGTGCGCGGGGTTTATCGGACTGATCTTCGCGCCCAGCTTTGGCCTGATCGCCGCGCTGATGATCGTGCGCCGCATCGGTGAGTACGCCTTCGTGCGCCCAGGCCGGGAGATGCTGTTCGCCCCGCTCGATGCCGAGAGCAAGTACAAGGCGAAGAACTTCATCGACACCGTGGTCTACCGCGCCGGCGACGCCATCAGTGCCTGGGCAAAAAGCGCGCTGGACGCCCTCGGCCAAGGTGCAGGCATGGCAGCGCTGGTCGGCGCGTTGTGTGCACTGCTGTGGGGTCTGCTGGGGTGGCGGCTCGGCGAGCGGGCGGACCGCCGAGCCAGTGTGACGGGAGCACGGCAAAACCCAGCGTAGCGCGGTCCAATCGAGAGACAAGGATTTTTCTTGAAAGCATTCGCCATGCACAGGGCCAGACTTTGCAGACTGACTGACGGCTGACCGCTCCACCAGGGAACTGCCGGTGCCAGGCATCGTCCGAGCTTAAGCGTTTAAGCAAACAGCTCGCCACGAGGTTTCCGTTTGAAAGCTGCCATCGTCAAAAAATACCGTCTGATCATCAAGACCCTCGGCTACGTGGGCTGGTCTTTGTTCTGGTTGCTGCTCTGGGACATCGCCGTCACTGTCGACTTCATGCTATTTCTCAACGCCAAGCTGAATCTGCCGCTGATGCCGCTGACGTTGCTCGGTTCGGCGTTGATCGTGTTGATCAGTTTTCGCAACAGCAGCGCTTACAACCGCTGGTGGGAAGCGCGGACGCTGTGGGGGTCGATGATCAACAATTCCCGCAGCTTCGCCCGGCAGGTGCTGACGCTGCTGGACGACGCAGGTGGCGAGGTGAATCCGATCAAATCCACCCTGCTGCGCCGCCACGTCGCTTACGTAAATTGCCTCGCCGCGCATCTGCAAGGCCAGCCGTGTCCCGACGAGGTGCGGGCGTTTATTCCCGCCGAAGAATTCGCCCGCAGTGGCACGACCAATAACTTTGCCAACGATATCCTCACCGGCTCGGCGACTTTGCTCGCTCGCGAATACAAGGCCGGGCACCTGGACAGTATTCGCCTGGCGCGGCTTGAGTCGACGCTGGTGGATCTGTCCAACAGCCAAGGCGGCATGGAGCGGATCGCCAACACCCCGCTGCCCTACCCTTATGTGTATTTCCCACGGCTGTTCATTTCGCTGTTCTGCCTGATCGTCCCGATAGGTCTGGTGGAATCCCTCGGCTGGTTCACGCCGCTGGCGTCGACCGTGGTCGGGTTCATGCTGCTGGCCATCGAACGCATCGGCACCGATCTGCAGAGTCCGTTCCGCCACAGCGAACACCAGATTCAAATGGAAGCGCTGTGCGAAACCATCGAAAAGAATTTGCAATCGATGCAGCGTGATTCCTTGGGGGATGTGCGCAGGGTTGAGGAGCCCGCTTGAGGCGCTGTTTCAGCAGCAGCGCTTTCCATCAGATGCGCAGCGGCTATTGACGAGTGTCCGCCGCCTCGGCCGGGTAAAACTCGCCCTGCTTGCCCATTTCTTCGAGTCGTTCGCGCGCTACCGCCTCAACACGTGCCACTGCGTCTCGATCGTCAGGGTCAACCAACTGCAAGCACAGGCGTCGGACATTCTGATCATGTGTGCCCTCGCTGAGCATTTCGTGGGTGAAGACTTGTTCAGCACGCCATAGGCATAACTGAGTATGGGTCCCGCCGAGCCATATCTCGTTGATTGATCCAAGATCAGTGGTTGCCAGTTGATCCACGGTGATTGTCTTATCCATTGCGCCGTACCTTGAAAATGCTTGTACAGGTACGACTGGCAGGCATAGCGAGTCGTTCAAGTCGTCGACAGTCCACCCACGCCTTACTCTCACTTATTCGGGAGACTCTTATGAAATCGCCAAAAATCGAAGATTACATCGCTCAATGGCCATTACTGGGCGTGGACTCCGCTGCCCCTTGGTCAGTGGTTCAGGGTTGCGAGAGCCGGATTCTGAAATTGCTTGAAACGCTCGGCCCGGGATACCGGCGCCACGACTATTGTGCGATTCATGAAACCGCCATCGTTGAGCAAGGCGCCGTTCTCAAAGGCGCAATCATCATCGGCGAGGGCTGTTTCGTGGCGGCGGGCGCTTATCTTCGCGGTGGTGTGTATCTCGGCAGAAACTGCATCGTTGGCCCCAGCTGTGAGCTGAAAAGTACCTTCATGCTTGATGGCAGCAAGCTTGCCCACTTCAACTTCGTCGGCGACTCATTGATTGGCGAAGCGGTAAATATTGAAGCCGGCGCGATCATCGCCAACTACCGTAACGAACTGGACGGAGCTGATATCAGGATCCGCCACGAAAATCAGGTGATCGAAACAGGCGTCAGCAAATTCGGAGCGCTGGTGGGTGACGGCTGCAAGATTGGCGCAAACGCTGTGATTGCTCCTGGCGCTTTGTTGCGGCCCGATACGCGTGTTCCTCGCTTGGGGTTGATTGATCAGTTTGCTTACGATTAAAACGAAATGTGTACTCAGGAATTGAATCGCCGTCGCGCGGGGCTGCCCAACTCAGCAAATCTCCCATACGAAAAAGCCCGCAAAGCGGGCTTCTTCAGGCATCGACCAAGCATGCCGCTTACTTGTTCCTCAACAACACATAAGTCTCACCGCCCTTGCGGTCATGCTGAAGAATGAAGTTGTTGTCCTGAATACGCACCTTCGACGGCACACGATCAGCGACCGGCGTTTGCGAGTAAATCTGCGCGGCACTCAGCAATTGTCGGGTCAGGCTGTCATCCGACTGAGTCTCAGTGGCGACGACGCATTCCTTTTCGGAGAGTTGCACGGAGAGATTTTTGTCTGCGGTGAAGCCGATGCGCGTGAAGCCCATGTCCACAAGCTCGGTAATGCCGTTCCTCTTGGCCGCTTCATCCGAGCCGGCGAACGACGGGGCGGTTTTCAGACAAATGTCGATAAAAGCTTCAATGGCTTTGGAGGTGACAGGTGTCGGTGCGGTTGGCGTTGCGGTGGTGCAGCTGGCGAGCACGAACAGGCTGGACAAAGCCAGTGTGCGGAACAACGTATTGGACATGACGCGGGAATCCTTCCATTTGAAATTCGCAATGCAGCCGTCTGGCTGAAACCGCCGGACCGGGCGGCGTGCATGATAAATGAAAAACGCGATACTAGGCCCACCCCTGCAGCTTACTGTTCGCTTGTCAGATCACCTTTGAGTCCCATGAGACCCGGCGGGCTTGAATAGAGGTTCTCCAGAGCCGATATCTCAGCCAGTTGCTGCGGCGAAAGTGTTTTCTCTTCGTTCTCAAGCTGCTCGCGCATAGGGTCTGCAATATCGCTCGGCAGCGACTGTTTAAGCGCCACACGCAACAATCCGCAAGCCTTGAGCTTGTTACGGCTGACGCCCTGCCCATTATCGAAATGAACGGCGAGGGTAATCTGCGCCACAGCGTGACCTTGAACTGCCGCCTGCAACAGCCAGTGATTGGCAAGTGGATAGTTCACCGGAACATCCCCGCCACTGCTATAGAGATAGCCGAGGACGTACTGGGCGTTGACCCGACCCTGATCGGCGGCACGGGTATACCAACGCAATGCGGCGGGTACGTCTTTAGGAGTACCAGTGCCTTGTAAAGTGACCGCTCCCAATAATTCAAATGCAAAACTATCGCCAGCATTGGCCGCTTGGGTGAGCAATTTGACGGCGTGTTGAGGGTCGGCTGGAATTCCTTTACCGGAAAAATAGAGTGTGCCTAATAGAGTCAGAGCCTCGGCATCTCCATGATCGGCTGCCTTGCTAGCCCATTTGAACGCCTGTTGGTCGTTTGCCTCAACGCCGTAACCTTTGTCATAAAAGATAGCGAGTTGTCGTTGAGCTTTGGTATGACCTTGTTCTGCTGCCTTGCTGAACCATTGCGTGCCTTGGACAAAATCACTGGCCACCTCTCCACCCGCGATGCTTGCAACCCCCATGTAATATTGTGCGTCGGCGTATCCCTGATCGGCCGACTCAGTTATCCAATGCATACCTTTGGGGTCGATCAACTTCGACGCCTCGACCGTAGTATTGAATGATGCCAATCTTGTATTGCGCGACAGGGTCGCCTTTTTCTGCAGCGCTCAAGTACCAGTCTGCGGCTTTGCTAGGGTTGCGGCTGACTATCAGCCCCTCCTCATAAGCTGAGGCGATCAAGACAGGAAGGCTATAAGGTCTCCGCCATAGTGCGATCACGAAGGTAACAAGAAGAACGGCCAAGAGGCTGAGGCATAGAGGAATCGAGAACTTGCGCAATTTTGAATCCGTTCATGAATGGGAGGACAACCCTCGGGGCCGAGTCGCCCGACAGGTTATCGCCAGGTTTCATGCTCGCTGAAGGGCAAATCTACAAAAGAGCTCGTGCACACAGTGGGTTACCGCAGGTTCGCAGGTTCGCAGGTTCGCAGATTCGCAGATTCGCCTGCCAAGGCTCACTCATAGAATTTGCCAGCTAACAGAATGGATGCACACCGCTGCCATATATTTGTTTCTGAAATGCTCGGAGAATTCCGAGCACTGTCGGTTGCCCAAGCAGCTGCTGCTTCGAGAAAAGTATCAACAGAACCATTTTCCCACTGCGAAACGCCCAACTCATCGCGTTTTAATGGCGTCACATTATCTAGCAAGGGTTGACTGGCAAAATCCGAACCCAGAGCATCGATGAATGCGATGAACGATTGCTCGTCGTTCACACGCTCCAGTAGTTCATCGAGATCAATCGACATATAAAGACATTCCGCTGCGGCATAATCGAATGAGAGATTCGCCGCGATTTTGTTCCGCGAAAGGAAAAAGAGTCAACTTCTATAACGGGGCACGTCGGGGCTGAAGTGGTTTGCGAGCGACAGCTTCCGGCCGAAAGCTGCCCTTCACGGATGGCAGATTTCGGCCAGTAGCGGACGCCTATGTCGAGCGCTAAGCTGACGTTGCTCTCTTCGGAATGGAGGTCACCCGTTGCGCTAAACTAGCGCGGTTGATTGCAAGTTCGCCGCTTACATCAGGGCCGCGATAGACCATGGAAGTTTCATGGTGCACATAGTCGCCATAGCGCTGCGCACTCAGCCAATTGAACGAGCCGATACACAGTAACTCCTCATCGGCCATAACTATCTTGCTGTGCACCTTGTTAACCACGCACACCTGAACATCCCGCATTCTCAGCGCTGCAATCGCGCCTTCGAATTCGACGACTTTCTCAGGATCGCCCTCCGGCTTGGCGCGCTTGATGCCAGTGTTGAACCCAAGGTCGGTATACACCACCACTTGGACGCCGCGCTGAACGGCGTTACCCATGATTTCCATCGCGCCGCTTTCCAGCATCCATCGCAGTCTGACCCAAGGCGTTACGATCTGAACCTGCTGGCGAGCCGCTTCAAGCGTCTGCATCAGAAACCGATCATGCTCTTCAACTTCATGCAGGTGGCTCAATCCTGTACGCGCTGTTTGTAAGTCATCTCTGGGTTGATACTCGAAAATCAGCTCGTTCGTCGAATCTGTAAACAGAAACTTGGTTAAAAGCCCGCGCGGCTTGCTTATCGGCACCTGGCTGAACAGGTCCATGTCGCCAAACACCAGGAAACTGTCCTTGGCCCGAGAAACGGCAACGTTCAGCATGCTGTCCTTGCGATCGATAAATTCGCCATCGGCATGTTTGGAATAGACCGCAGAGAAAATCACCACCGGCCGCTCCGCGCCCTGAAAGGAATGAACCGTACCGACAGTCATCTCGCCATCGCCTTTACCGGTCTTGATGCCCAGTGCTGTGCAGGCCTTGACGATCGCCTGCGTCTGCGCGCCGAACGGCGTGATCACGCCGAGAATTTCCCACAGTTCCTTCTTGTAGCGCTTTGTCAGCTCGGCTCCATTCGCTTGAATCCACGCAGCGATCGTCTGCGCTTCCAAGAGGTTATGACGGCTACCGCCATTGCTCTTCTGGCACACTCCATCAATATGCAGGTAGCCCAGCCCCGGCAAACCATCTTCCAGTTTTCGCCCGCGCCGCGGCTGTAGCTTGCCCTTGTAGCAAAGGGCATTGCAGTATTCGATTATCGAGTCGTAGCAGCGACGGTGCTCATACAGATACATGCCTCGGGCGAGGTCGTGATCGTAGTGGTACCGACTGGTCGCCTGGGCGATAGCCATGACGCTGCCGTTGGCCGCGCTACGGCCGCTATCGCAAAAGGCGGCATAGTCATCATCGACCTTGTCGCGCGATAGCAGACCGGCGCCCATCAGGTTGCCGATATCGACCGCGGCCGGAATCGACCAGATCGGTTCGATCTGCTGAGTATCGCCGATTACCAACGCTTGCTTGGCGAGCGCGAACGACGGCGCGGCGACTTCGGGAAGGACTTGGCCAGCTTCGTCGACGATCAGTAGATCAATGAAGTTCAGCGCGTAGTCGTCGACGAAGCCGTTACCCTCGTGCCGCTTGCAGTGCAGCTCCTTGGGCAGCCTGAAAAAGGTGGCCACAACGCAGGGCGTGAGCTTCATCCACCGCCGCCAGTTTTTCTCCAGGGTCTTGCGGCCGTTTTTGCCGCGGCTCTTGAGGATCTCTGGCAGGCTTTCGGCGACTTCCATAAGCCAACGACCTTCCCAATAATGGGTAGTCAGCAGGAAGATTTCGAAACGCAGGGAAGTGTCCGCCCACCTGTCGCAGTCGTTGAGAGTCACTTGGGCAGCAGGCCTGTCGGTAAGGGTAGGCAGAACAGCAATCACGGCCTGCCAATTCAATACGTGACGTTGCTCCGCTTGCAGCAATTGCCGGGCCTGCTGCAATCGGGCCACGACGACTTCCTGGGCCTTGCTGGCTTGAGCCACGGAGGCCGTCAACCGGGTCTCGATTTCGCTGATACTGGCGGCGTTTTGCAGCTCGGTGCTAGCCTCATCGAAATGTAATTTCGCCAAACGCAGACGTTTGCCAGCGACCGGGCCAAACCAGCCGAACAGTGTGTAGATCCACGGCTCATGGGCCAGGTAGTGTTTGAAAACCTTCAGACGTGCTTGCGCGTTCGCAAGCTCTTCGGCGTGGTTGAGGCGTTGTGCCTCAAGACGCGCAATGCCTGCATGTGGATCATCGCCCAGCAGTGTCCGGATGGCTTCGCGGGCGCCGACCAGTTCGGCCCAGGCGTACTCGATATCGGTGAGTTGCTGCTGGCGCGAACGGATCGCGACCTGGAGCTGCTTGACCGCGCCCTGGACGCTCAGGCTCCGATCATGGGGGAAGGCGATGGTGGCGCGGGCCAGGTAGGCCTGTTGCGCCTTGTCCAGATAGGACTGCGACTCAAGCTCGGTAAAAAAGCTTTTGGTCTGGTAGGTGCGGGCCATTTCCGCCTCGGCCGAAGACTTGGGAAAGTAAGCGCCGAAGCTGTTGATATCGGGCAGCCAGCGCCCCGCAAAAGGACCGCTCCCCTCTGAGAAGTCCTTGCCGAACGCTTTGATGATGTTGGTCACGGCTTGGTTGTTGGTGGAACTTGCCACAATCACCGGAGGCTCGCCACCGGCCAATGCGGCCTTGGCCCAGAGCGAGGCGACGACCGAAAGCAGCAAGGTGGTTTTACCGGTACCCGGCGGCCCGTTGACGGCCAGCACATCCCCCACATCCGCGACGAGAACATGAGCCAAGCCATCACGTTGGGCGGGCGTCAGGGCATATTCGTCTCCAGCATGGCCCAATCGCACGGCAAACTGGCTGTTGGCGGGCAAGCAAACTTCGTCAGGGCTGGAATCGCGCTGAGCGAAGCGGTCGAATAATGGTGCGTCGGGCTTGCTGTCGCGCAAGTGGTCGTAGAGGCCGACGATATTGCGACTGAAGCCGTCAGCTTTCTCTTCCTTGAACAAATAGCAGAAGTTCACCAGGTCGAAGCCATCCTCTGCCCCCTCCCAACCGCTGGTGACCTTGCGGAACATTTCCATGCAGAAATGGACATAGGCATTCCACTTGTCCCGGTGCTGGTCTGCGGTCAGCTCTTCACCCTCGGCGGATGGAGCGAACAGCGGCACATCTTCGGTGGACAAAAACGCATCCACGTCGACTTGGGCACCGATGACGAAATTATCGCGGTCCAGCGGTTCGAGAATATCGCGGGGCATCAGGGTTTGCGATGTCGGATAAAGACGACCATCGCGGGCGACCAACACTCGACATACAACTGGAGTGATGAACGCCGGAAGACCGTTTCGGGCTTTGCGGTGCTCCAGGCGAGACTTGTAAACCAAGGGCCGCAGGGTGATCTCTACACAGGCTGATTCAGCGGTTTCGTTGGCGAATAAGAGACTCACCTGCTCTGCCGGCACACACCCTGAGAATAAGGCCTCGATGGGTAAAGCGGTGAGCTTTCGGGCTTGGCTGGTGGACAAGGCGCCGTTGCCATTTTCGGCGTCGGCCAAGCAATTTCGCCAATAGTTCGCGAGTTTGAAGGAGTTGTCGTTCATCGTCCTGATTCAATGCGGACCGTGACTCACTGTGACGGTCGATGGATGGGTGATTAGGGCGAGGGTAGCGTGTTGGGTGAGGAATGGCCAACCAGGACATGCTGCGCACCGCGATGCTCCAGAACTGACATCGGCGTAAATGTGGAGGACCAACCAGAATACTCACGCCACACAAGTCCAATTCCATCGAGGATCGCATCTTGAGACTGCCTGTTAGTTCATGAATTAGACCCAAGTGCGGTAGACCAGCCCGTAATGACCGCGACATTAGATGTCAGGTTAGTATCGATGAATGGCGCCTCCCCTTCGTATCCGCCTCTCAAAACGTCAATTTTTCCGAGCCCAACTCCCAAACATCACATCACCGACGTAGATACCCGAAGAAGCTGAACGCTCCTGATCCAGACGCGCCTGCAACGTTTCAATGTCCACCTCTTCTGCATTGGCTACTCCTAATGCAATGATTCGTGGCAAGCATGCTCGAACGATGGCGCCAAGGCTGTACGGCGCATCAGGCGTTTGTATCAGGCACTCAGCGCGCACGCTTTCAACGGTCAAGCCGGCCTGAGTGAAAATGCCGTGCAGGTTGAACCCGATGTGCAAATCCGCTCCTTCGTGAGCAAGCATTTGCTGTAACCAACGTTGCGCTTTTTCATGCAAAGGGAAAGGCTCGACGCTGGCGGGCGCCATCGTCGTATCGTGTTCCTGGAAGATCATGATCCCACCGGGACGCAGACATCTCGACAGCGCTCGGATCGTCGCCACCGCATCCGGTTGATACATCAGGACGCGCCTGCCGACGATGGCGTCAAAAGTGCCGATAGAGTCTGGCAACTCCTGCAGGTCTCCCTCGAGAAAGGTCAGCGCATGTCCTGCGGTGCGCTGGCGTGCAACGGCCATGGCAGCGGCATCGTGATCAACGCCGATGATCTCCCCGTCTCTTCCCACGAGATCACACAGCAAAAACGAAACATCACCCGAACCGCAACCTACGTCCAGGATTCGCATCCCTTCACCAACGCCCGCATCGATCAGCAAGCGTGTGGTGAAGTCGAGTCGGTTGAGCGGCATTATCAAATTCCCTGAGCTTTCCGAAAAAATCATTTATGGACTGCTGTCTCTTGCCGCATAGGATGACCGCTTTTGGTCAAAAAGAGACAGTGGACATTATCTACGCCAAGAAGCTAGCGTCAGACCCTTTCAATTCGAGGACGACACCATGGATGCTATCGCCGACAACTAAAATGAAAACCATCGCCGCTACGTCGTGGAGCTCTGGGAAACACTGTTCGGTTACGAAACCCCGCATAACACCCCCAGCCTGGCTATCGATAAAAAACTGGCCGCAGCCGATGGCCTTTTCTATGTGGCCCTGTCAGGACAAGAAGTCGTTGGCACCGTTCTCGCCGGATATGACGGCCATCGCGGATGGTTGTACTCGGTGACGGTGCACCCTTCGCACCGCAGAAAAGGCATAGGGATGAATCTGGTCCGTCATGCAGAGGGCGCGCTGACCGCGCGCGGCTGTATGAAAATCAACCTGCAAATCTTCAGCTCAAATGAAAATGTCAAAACCTTCTACGAGTCTCTGGGCTACTTGATCGAGCCGCGAATCAGTATGGGCAAAAAGATCGAGTCAAATATCGAGATTCCGGGAGAGCAGGTTTGATCAACGTCCGTTTCGGGTAGGAAGCGACCATTGATGAAGGTGTGCTTTTGGCCGAAAGCGGAAGATGCTCCAAAGCCCTGTCACCAGAAAGTCATGCCAATTTCCTAATCTTCATCCCTCCCGTCGCCCCAAGAGCCCGCATTCCAAAATGCCGCCCATCACCGCCACCTCCCCACTCCGCCAAAAGATCATCCTGCGCTCCGACAACCTCACCTCTTCCGACTTCGGCGCCCTGTTCTCCAGGCTCTTCGGCAACCGCTACGCCGATACTCCGCCGCCACCTTCCAACATCATCATCGGCGGGGTCTACGGGCGGCACGACGGGGTGAGTTTTCGGCGTATGCATTACCACGGCGATTTCAGCGTCACCCTCCCCGACCCGCAGAACGAAATCACTTTCGTCATCCCCACCGCCGGCAAGATCGTTTTCAACCACGTCGCTGAATCCATTGGCATGGCGCACGTCGGTCTGGCAATCGACAAGGCAGATATCCGTTCGATGCGCTTTGTTGATGACCACGCGCATCACGGCATTTCGATCAATCGTCTGCAGCTCACCGAGCGGTTGTCGGCGCTGCTGGAGAAACCGGTCGTGCAGAAGATCGTGTTTGAGCCAAGCGTGGATCTGAATACCCCGGCATTTCAGGGCCTCAAGGCGTTGATCGATCTGGCCACGGGCACTGAGTTCGATGCCTTGATCAACAGCGGCACGTTGATGCCGTCACGGTTGCGCGAGATGTTGATCGATGCGGTGCTGGAGGCGTGGCCGCACAATTTCACCGAGGCATTACGGGGGCCGGCGCCGTGTGTGGCGCCGCGACATGTGAAGGTGGCGATGGAGTTTATTCAGGCGCATCCGCAGCAGTTGGTCAGTGGCGTGGATCTGGCGCGGTTGAGCCATGTCAGCCAGCGCGCCTTGCAGGAAGGTTTTCGGCGTTTTGTCGGGATGTCGATCGTGGCGTATCAGCGGCAGGTGCGTTTGCAGCGCGCCTATGAGGCGTTGGCGCGAGGGCATGCAGGCTCTGTGACGGAGGTGGCGTTGCGTTTTGGCTTCAGCAATGTCGGGCGCTTTTGTCAGTATTTTCAGAGTGCTTACGGCGTAAGCCCAGCGGAATTGAAGGCCAGGCGTTGACCATTCGGTCCGGTGAAACCTGCATTTGATTGAACAGCAGGAATCTCAGGGCGACTAACCCAGACAGGTCGTTTGACGGCACCACCGATTCAAGCGGCGTTTACCTGGCTGCGACCGACGGTGCGTTTCTGCGCGCGTCGGTGCAGGCTTCGCAAGGGGGTTTCCATGACCGAGGATTTCATCGGCTTTTTCACGGCTCACACGATTTTAGGAATTTCACTGGCGAACTGGGTCCTGGCGTTCCTCGCCGCGACACTCAGTTATCTGCTGACCACCACGGCGATCCGTTTCGTGTTCCGCAAGGTGCAGGCGCGGGCCAGTGCCGGCAATGGACATCTGACCTACATGGCCAGCGAAGTGCTGGCGGCGACCAGCACCACGTTGCTGCTGTTGGCGTCGATTCTGGTCGGCATCGGGTTGCTGGATTTGCCGGAGCGCTGGCTCGGGCGGGTCAGCAGTTTATGGTTCGTGGTGGCGGCGTTGCAGGTCGGCCTGTGGACCAACCGCGCGCTGGCGCTGGGGCTGCATCGCTATTTTTCGCGGCATAACGCGACCGGCTCCTTTCAAGCGAGCGCCCTGGCGACCCTGAGCCTGTGGGGCGTCAAGGTGTTGCTGTGGGCGGTGATCCTGCTGGCGATGCTGTCGAACCTGGGCGTCAACATCACTGCATTCGTCGCCAGCCTGGGTGTCGGCGGTATCGCGGTGGCGCTGGCGGTGCAGAACATTCTCGGCGACGTGTTCGCCTCGCTGTCGATTGCCGTCGACAAGCCGTTTGAGGTGGGCGATTTCATCGTCGTCGGCACGCTGGCCGGTACGGTCGAGCACGTCGGCCTGAAGACCACGCGCATCCGCAGTCTCGGCGGTGAGCAGATTGTCATGGCCAACGCCGACATGATCGGCAGCACCATTCAGAACTACAAACGCTTGCAGGAGCGTCGAGTGGTGTTCGAGTTTCGTCTGACTTACGAGTGCACCAGCGAACAGATCCGCCAGATCACTCAACGCGTTGAAAGCATCATCAAGAACGAAAAACAGGCGCGCTTCGACCGCTGTCATTTCCGCAGTTTTGGTGAGAGCGCGCTGGAATTCGAAACGGTGTACATCGTTCTGGACGCCAGTTACAACGTCTACATGGACGTGCAGCAACGCATCAATCTGGCAATCATGGAAGCGGTGGCCGAGCTGGACGCGACGTTCGCCTTCCCGGCGCGCACCGTGCATGTCGCCTCGCTGCCCGAACCCACCGCGCAACCGGCACGCACACAGCAACCTTCGCGTGCGCAGCATGCTTGAGCGCAAGAGCCCGGCAATTTGCCGGGCTCGCTGTGTTCAAAAGGCGTAACTGGCCTTGAGTCCGCCATTGAAACCATGGCTGTCACCGCCACCGTTGGCCCCGACCTCAGCGCCTACACTCAGGGCGCCGAGGTTGGCCATCAGATTAACGCCGCCGCTGAACTGGTCACGATTGTCGAACGCCGCGCGCTGCTCGATATCCAGCCCCAGCAGGTGGCCTTCGCTGTCGACTTGCTGACCGCCGAGCGCACGTTCATAGCCCACGCGAACGCCCGGGACCAATTGCCACGCACCCACGGCCACTGGGGCAAATGACACGTCGAGATTAGCCACCGCGCTGCGGCGGGTCTGCTTGATGCCATCGACGTCGAGCGCCAGCTCGCTGCCCTTCTCTTTGAAACCTTGCAAGTCGAGATGACTGACGCGAAAGCCCAGGTTCGGTTCGACAATCACGCTGCTCAGCGGCAGGCGATAACCCAACGCCACGGTCGCGCCAGTGAGATTGCCGTGAGTGTCGCCCTTGGCAGTGCCGAGACCACCGCCGAGCTCGCGTTTGCTGTCGTAGTCGACGTAACCGGCGCTGGCGTTGGCATCGACAAACATGCCGCGCTCAAGGCTGGTGAGGCCGTAACGCGCACCGAGGTTAAGGAAGGTGAAGTCAGTATTGGACTCGCCACCGGCCCCGCCCACGCTGCCCTTGCTGTAGCCAAAGCCGCCGCGCGCGCTGAGTTGTTCGTTGAAGCGCTGGGTAATGCCGAGCATCAGGCCCTGGCTGTGTTCGTTGCTGCTCTCGGCATGGGTCGAGCCGTCAGTGCCGAGGTAGCCGGCAAGCGCGGTACTCCAGAGGCGGTATTGGCCGACCTTTAAATCGCTGCCACTGGCGAACGGCGCGGCGGCTTGTTCGATCATCGCGTTCTGCCGCAAGAGATAGCTGGCCGCATCGGCGTGAACCTGACCGCCGACTTGAGATTCGACACCGCCCAGAGTGCCGGCGTCGATCGCCGATTGCAGGTAGTAGTTGTAGGCGCTGTAGGTGCCGGACAGCTCGGAGTTCTGCAACTGCCGCAGCAATTCGGCACCAGCGGCGGCGTTGCCGATCAGCCCGGCCTGCCCCGGCAAGCTGTTGTACTCGACCAGTTTGCCGCGCAGCACATAGATGGTTTCCTGGGACAGACCGAGGCCCTGCTTGAGATAGTTGTCCATGCTGCCGTACTCAGCGGCGATCTGGTCGAGACCGGCCTGCAAGTAACTGGCCTGCACCCCGAGCAGCGGCTCGTAGACAGCGGCCATGCTCGGCGGCAGCGCTTTCAAGGTCGCGGCGACACGGGCGGCGGTGTAGTCGTTGGTCGCCAGATAATTGGCCATGATCGTCGCCTCATCGACGCCAGCGATGCTCTGCAACACGGCGGCGGTCCAGCCGGTGCGGTCCTTGCCGGCGGTGCAGTGGAACAGTTGCGCGGCGTCGACACTGGCCAACTCATTGAACAACTGGCCGAACTGCCCGCGCATGCCGGCATCGCTGACGAAAGCGCGGTTGGTTTCCTCCATCATCGCCACCGCTTCGGCGGCGCTGTGGAACGAGATATTGGTGATGTCCGCACCCGAGGTGGTGCTGCCGATGATGTCGATATTGCGGTAGGCCGCGCCCGTGATCATCGTGTCGGGCGTGGCGGCAATTTCGCTGGGCGTGCGCAAGTCGTAAATGGCTTTGATGCCGAGACCATTGAGTGTCGCCAGATCCGCCGCCGACGGCGTCAATGCGTTGGAGCGGTAGAACACGCCGCTGCGCATCACGCCGTCGTGGGCGGTGGAGTACGCGGTGGTGATGCCGGCGATGTCGCGAAAGTTGTCGATGCCGGACAAGCGCGGCGTGTCGAGGGTGACAGGCTCGGCCGCATGGGCTGCGGCGATGGAAAGGCTCAGAACGGACAGCGAACACAGAAGACGTTGGAACACAGTGCAGCCTCATGAAATCAGCGTTGGGCTGGTCACTATGGGCAGACGAGTGGGAGGGAATATGACAGTTTCGGCTGGCTACAAAATGCCTGCGCGAATGGGCCGTGGAGTGCGTGATCGGTCCATCAATCCTGCTTGGATGTGTTGAAGATCCCTGTGGCAGCGAGCCTGCTCATGAAAGCGGCGTGTCAGCCGATTATATTCAAACTGAAAAAAAGCTTTCGCGAGCAGGCTCGCTCCCACAGGGTTTGGGGAAGTATCCGTTTTTTCAATTTGTCGCGCGCAGCGACAACCCCTTATAAGACTGCCATCACTTTCAAGAACAAGAGACCGCCCCCATGAGCAACGCCTGGAACGAAGGTTATTTCACCGACGAAGGCTACACCTACAGCTATAGCCGGGAGATCAATCCGGTATTCCTGCGTTACTGCCTGTTGTTGCGCGGGTTCGCCACGCTGGAAAGCAACGACGGCGTGCACTGCGAACTGGGCTTCGGTCAGGGCGTGTCGATCAACATCCACGCCACCGCCAACCCGGGTTCGTTTGTCGGTACGGACTTTCACCCGGGTATGGCGGCCCATGCCATCGAACTCGCGACTGCCGCCAACAATGGCGCGCGTCTGTATGACGACAGCTTCGAACAGCTGCTGGCGCGCAATGATCTGCCGCAGTTCGACAGCATCAGCCTGCATGGCATCTGGACCTGGGTCAGCCGCGACAATCAGAAACTGATCGTCGAATTCGCCCGCCGTCACCTTAAACCGGGCGGCATGCTCTACGTCAGCTACAACTGCTTCCCCGGCTGGTCGCCGTCGGCGCCGCTGCGCAATCTGTTCAGCCTGCATGACCGCTTTGCCAATGCCTCGTCGCGCTCCGACCAGCGCATCGACGCCGCACTGCAATTTTCCGAAGCACTGCTCGCGGCCAACCCGAAATACGCCGCTGCGGCGCCGAGTCTCGGCGCGCGGCTGCAGAGCATCAAGGGTCAGGATCGTCACTACGTCGCCCACGAGTATTTCAACCGTGACTGGAATTGCATGTACTTCGCCGACATGGTCGACGCGCTGGCCTCGGCCAAACTCGACTACGCCACCACGGCAGTGCCGCTGGATTCGGTCGCCCCGCTCAACCTGAGCGCTGAAGGCATGGACTTTCTGGAAACCATCGAACATCCGATCATGCGCGAGCAAGCGCGGGACTACTTCGTCAACCAGCACTTCCGCCGCGACCTGTACGTACGTGGCGCGACGCGCCTGTCCGCTGCCGAACGCCGCGCGAGGATGCTGCACAGCCGTTTCGTGCTGCTGCAACCCTGGGAAACCGTGGCGGGCTCGGTCAGTGGTCCCGCCGGCGAAGCGACGCTGCAACCGGAGATTTACGGCCCGGTACTCGATGCACTGGCGGCACAGAACTATGCGGCCAAATCGATGCGCCAATTGCTGTCCGAGGCTGCGCTGGCTTACGACGACCTCGAACAAGCCCTGGCCGTGCTGATCGGTATGGGCGCTGTCGCTCCGTGCCAGAGCGAGGCCGCCGAGTCGCAGGTCAGCGGTCGCTGCGCCGCGCTCAACCTGCAACTGTGCAAACGCTCGCTGTACGGCGCCAACATCCAGACCCTGGCCAGCCCCGTCACTGGCGGTGGCGTGACGGTCAGCCGCTTCCAGCAGCTGTTCCTGATCTCGATCAAGCAAGGCAAACAGCAGCCAGCCGAATGGGCGCAACTGGCGTGGAGTGTGATCAGCGAACAAGGTGAAGTGCTGGTAGACAACGGCCAGCCGCTGCTCACTGCCGAAGCCAATATCGCCGCGCTGACCGCACAGGCGCAGGTCTTCGCCGAGCAGACGCTGGTGGTGCTGAGGGCGTTGAAGATCGCTTGATTGCCAACGAACCATTGTGGGAGCGAGCCTGCTCGCGAAAGCGCTGGATCAGCCGCCAAATCGGTGACTGACGTACCGCATTCGCGAGCAGGCTCGCTCCCACATTGGTCGTGGAACAGGGTCAAGCCAACCGTCCTGTTTCCGGAACTTTCCGCCCTCTGCCGTCCGTCCAGCCGGCCTGCAATAAACGAAATTTCCGCTCCACCCACTCCTCACAACTATGCATGCGCTAACGCCCACCAGGGCAAAAGCGCGATAGCCTGGTCTGAGGAAAATTTGAATGTTCATACATAACAAGCGACTTCAGTACACCGTTCGCGTGGCCGAGCCCAACCCTGGTCTGGCCAATCTGCTATTGGAACAATTCGGGGGCGCCAATGGCGAACTGGCCGCAGCAGCGCGCTATTTCACCCAAGCCTTGGCCGAGGAAGACCCGGGACGCAAAGATCTTCTGCTGGACATTGCCACCGAAGAATTGAGCCATCTGGAGGTGGTCGGCTCGATCATCGTCATGCTCAACAGAGGTGCCAAGGGTCAACTCGCCGAGGGCGTTCAAGAGGAAGGCGAGCTGTACCGCGCGCTGAATGGCGCCGGTAATGACTCGCACATCACCAGCCTGCTTTACGGCGCAGGCGCGCCTCTGGTCAATTCCGCTGGCGTACCGTGGACAGCGGCGTATGTAGATTCGATCACCGAGCCGACTGCTGACTTCCGTTCAAACATCGCAGCCGAAGCGCGGGCGAAAATCCTCTACGAACGCTTGATCAACATCACCGATGATCCGGGCGTCAAAGAGGCGCTTGGCTTTTTGATGACGCGGGAAATCGCCCATCAACAGTCCTTCGAAAAAGCCCTGCATTCGATCCAGCCCAACTTCCCGCAGGGCAAGCTGCCGGGGATGCCGGAGTTCACCAACAAGTACTTCAACATGTCTGGCGAGCCTAATGTGCGCGGCCCTTGGAACGAGGGCGGTGCGTGGGAGTACGTGGAAAACCCGGAGCCGGCAGTCGACGGCGGCGCTGGTCTGGCGACCGTCAGCCTTCCGGCTGAAGACGAACAGGTGCTGGAAGCGATGAAGACCCGTACAGCCTCTGACCCACTCAGCGAGCCGGTGACCGGTGCTGACCTGGGCTCCGGTTATGTGCAAGGCAAAGATGTCTGAACCCGTCCGGCGGCCCCGGACCGGGGTCGCCACTTGCTCAAGGAAAACCACATGAAAAGCAGCAAAGTCCTGGCACTGACCTCTGAACATTTTCAACGTTTGATGGAGCACGCATACGCCGGTTTTGAGCTGGACTGCAAACAGGCCTGTCGAGGATTGAAAGTCAGCATGGCGGTGAATGTATTCGGCTTGGGCACCCTTCTCCCGAATAATTTTGCCGATCAAGCCACAGTCCAGCAATCGGAGGTGGCAGCCATCCATTGACCGCGAACTGGCGGGAAGACTTGCTGCTCTGTGAGCCGAGTGTTGCCACCGTCTTCAATGCAGAACCGGGCGTTCAGAAAAGTACCGCTGCCGCTTCCCTCATGAAGATCTCGACGGTCTTCGGCCCTATCCCCTCGAACTCGGACAGGCGCTTCTCCAGCGCCTTACGGTCCGCGCTCGCGGCCACGATGTTACTGACCTTACCGGCGTACTCGCTGTTGAGCTTGTTGGCCAACGCGAGCAGTCGCGACGCCGTGCTTTCGTCGTAGCGCACGTAACGCGCCTGCCCCAGCATCGACACCAGTTGACGGTGCGTACACTGCGCGAGCTTTTGCGGGGTGTCTTGGTGATGCTGCTCTACTATGACTTGATACGCCTTGGCGGCAATGGCGCCCTGAATCCTTTTGCCCGTCAGAAAACTGGCAAGTAGCCATTTGAACAGGCCGGTTTCGTTGGCATTGCGCAGGTCGATGTTCAAGTCACCGGCGGTGATGATATCGCTCACAAGTCTCACCTCAAGGCGCGCTTCAATTACAGATGTTGACCCGGCACGGCTTTGAACGATCCAATCGCGACCGCCTGGCCAAGGCAGTAAATTGAATTCCAGGTGGAAAAGGATGGTCATCTTTCAAGAGATGAGAGATGACAAGCATAAGGACCCTCAGATGCTCGGTCGTAAGATGCCCAAAACCAAGGGGCATGACGCCGCAGAAACCGCTCCCATCAAAGCTGCCAGCGAGATAGCCGCTTTCCGCCTGACAGTCATCTTCATGCTGACGGTCATTCTGGCGTTTCTCGGCGTGGAGGGATGGCGAACCTGGCGTGACTATCATGCAGCCTTCTCGTCGGCGCGTGATTCGGTCACCAACCTCGCGCGGGCAACCGCGCAACATGCCGAAGACGCCATCCGCCAGGTCGATGTGTTGACCGCCGCCCTGGGCGAGCGCGTCGAAGGCGACGGTCTGCAGAACATCGACGTAGCGCGTATCCACAACCTGCTGGTCCAGCAGGCCAAACTGATGCCGCAGTTGCATGGACTGTTTATCTACGGCCCGGACGGCAAATGGATCGTCACCGACAAGGAAATGATTCCGGACCCTGCGAACAATGCCGATCGCGTCTACTTCCAGTATCACCGCGCCAACACCGATCGAAACGTGCGTATCGGTGATGTCGTCAAAAGCAAATCCACGGACGACCTGATCATTCCGATTTCCCGCCGCTTGAATAACCCGGACGGCTCCTTCGCTGGCGTGCTGCTGGGGACGATCAAGGTCAGTTATTTCGTCGACTATTACGGCGATTTCAAGATCGACGACAAGGGTGCACTGGTGCTGGCGTTGCGCAATGGAACCATTCTCGTGCGTCGTCCTTTCATCGCTTCGGTAATCGGTCAGAGCCTCGCCGACAGTGAGGTGTTCAAGAACTACCTGCCGTTTTCCAATCAAGGGATCGCCGAGGTCCGAGCCGTCGTCGACGGCACCCAGCGTCTGTACGGTTACAGAGCTTTGAGCACCTATCCGCTGGTGGTCGAAACCGGCCTGTCCCGCGAATCGATCATTGCGCCGTGGCGCTGGGACCTGATCAAAACCGGCTTTGTGTTGATGTCGGTGATCACCGCGTTCACGGTCTTCGGACTGATCGTCTTGAGGCAACTGCGCCAACGGATGGTGATGGAAAAGGATTTGCGCAAGGCACACCAGGCCATGAAGGACATGGCCTTGACCGACAGCCTGACCGGGCTGGCCAACCGTCGGCGACTGGACACTGCCTTGATTGACGAAATTCGTCTGGCCAGACGCCAGGGTTCGTCGATCTCACTGATCATGATCGATGTCGATCACTTCAAACTCTACAACGACAGCTATGGGCACGCGGCAGGTGATGATTGCCTGAGCGCAGTCGGCCAGGCCATTGCGCAGGCGGTAAAGCGACCGGGTGATCTCGCCGTGCGCTATGGCGGCGAGGAGTTTTCCGTGTTGCTGCCCAACACCGATATTCGCGGGGCGGCGCTTGTGGCTGAGGAAATTCTTGAGGCCATTCGATCCTCGCGGATGGAGCACAGAGCCCATCCGCTGGGTCACGTCACCGCCAGTGCAGGTATTGCGGTTGGCAAACCGGCCGAACATGAAGTGAGCCCCGCCACTCTTATCGAGTCGGCTGACAAAATGCTTTATGCCGCGAAGCAGAAAGGCAGGGATCGCTGCTGTATCGGCGAGGAAGTGCTCGGCGCCTAGCCACCGCTCTTCAACGGGAGCGCAGCATCACGGCTGCGCGAACCCGCTGTACGCCAAACACCGTCATGCGCAGGAATTCCTGGTGACTGACCGGCAAGTGCTGGCAGTCCAGGCCGCGCTTGAGTTTGCTGTGGTCAACATCAGGATCATGCAAGTAGACGAAGTCCTCGTCACACCCGGTGATGATGACCCAATGCGGCGCTTTCAAGCGGGTGAATCGGTAGCTGCTGATCAGCACCAGCGGTTTGTATCCGGCCGCCAACGCAGCGCCGATCTGCAGATAATCACCCAGAACCTGCTCGACTTGCGTGGCAGCCAGTTCCTGGGCAAACCCGTCCTCGACCAGTTTCATGATCGACTTCTTCTCCGTGCTGCGTACGCCGTGAAGAAAAAGCGAGCCCGGGTGACTGACCTCAAGGCGCACATCGAAGCCGCGCCGCCAGGCCGCCAATGCCAGACCCTGAGGACTACAGCCACCGTGCCCCGCCGTCATGAAAATGGTGGTTGCCTCGCGCCACAGCTGGATTTCCTCCGCTCGGGTCATGGCACGGCTCGCGTCGATGGCAGACATGGCCATCAGCAGGCACGCGGCGCCGCAGGTGAACTCGGTGGTCTGCTGGTAATACGGCACTTGCCGGGCGGGGGCAGGTGTTTCGCGCAGGATGCGTTTCTCGTAGCGCAACGCCTCGCAGTGGTCTTCGTAGTAGTCCTCGACGCTGGCAAAGCGCTGATAGCCATTGGCTTCGTAGAGGCGGATGGCAGCGGTATTGTCAGCGCGCACCTCCAGGCGCAGCCATGCGCAGTTGCGCGCCAATGCGCAGGCCTGGGCCTGTTCCAGCAGACGCTGGCCAAGCTCATGTCCGCGCCATGCGGGGCTGACCGCAATCGAATACAGGCGTCCAAGTGAGGTGCCACGGTGAAAAAGCACCAGCGCGTAACCGCAAAGTGTTGCGCCCGAGGTGACGACAATCAGCGCGGCATTGGCTCGACTGAGCATCCAGCTGAAGTTGCGCTGATTCAACCGGTCGAGGGTAAAACACACCCGCTCCAATTCGACCAGATCGTCGATATCGTCCATGGATGCAAAGCGAAAATCAAAAGACATGACCGCACCGTAAAGTTTGAGTAACGAACCGGGACAGACCGAAAGGCCCGTGATTTATTGAAGCGGCGTCTTCTTCAACAGGGATTCATTACTCATGTCAGCGGTGCAAGCCAACGTGAACGAAGTATTAGACAAAACCGAGCATTCGACAATCTCCCTCAGCGAGGAACCTCCCAGTATCAAGCCCTCGGGAAGTCGATTGCTCATACTGGTCGAACGCAAGGATGACTGGGCTGATTACCTGCCCAGCGAGAGCCTGATGCTGGCTCAGGATTACCTTGAACACAGCGATGATTTTCCTCATCGCACCCAGGTCATAAACCTCTGCCGCAATTACAAATACCTCGGTCAGGGCTATTACTGCTCATTGCTGGCCGAAGCGCGCGGACACAAGGTTTTCCCCTCGGTACGCACCGTCAGCGAGCTGGCGCGCAAAGCGCTTTACGGGGTCGGGCTGAATGATCTGGAGCGCACCCTGGAGCGGGCGCTGGCCAACCATCCATACGGCGAAACCGAAGCCTTCACGCTGTCGCTGTACTTCGGCAAGGCCTCGATCGAGCCGCTGCAAGAGATCGGCCGTCAGCTGTTCGAGGCGTTCCCCTGCCCTATCCTGCTGGTGGAATTCCGCCGTGGTGAGAGCTGGCAGATCGCAGGCATCAAAGCCGGTGCACTGCACAAACTTCGCGATGAACAGCAGCATGTTTTCGCTGATGCACTGGACGCGTTCAATCGCAGGACATGGCGTCAGCCCGCCTCCAAACGTGTGGCCCGCTACGACCTGGCCATCCTGCATGATCCTGACGAAGCCCTGCCGCCTTCTAATCCCGAGGCATTGCAGCGTTTCATCGCTGCGGGCGAACAGCTGGGTATCGATGTCGAACTGATCGAGAAAAAGGACTACGCACGTCTCGCCGAATTCGACGCGCTGTTCATCCGCGAAACAACGCGAGTGGATGATCACACCTATCGGTTCGCGAAAAAGGCTGAAAGCGAAGGCCTTGTGGTGATTGACGATCCGTCGTCCATCCTGCGCTGCACCAACAAGGTTTATCTGGCCGATTTGCTGAAGCGTCGCGGGCTGGGCATGCCGGCAACGGAAATACTCTACAAGGATCGTCCGCAGGAACTCGAAAACGCAGGCCGTCGCCTCGGTTTTCCCTTGGTATTGAAAATCCCCGATGGCTGTTTTTCACGGGGTGTGATCAAGGTCGCCGATGCACAAGCGCTGGCCACTGCCGCGCAGGAGTTATTCGAACACTCGGTGTTGCTGCTGGCGCAAGAGTATTGCTACACCGAATACGATTGGCGCGTCGGCGTGCTCAATGGCGAAGCGCTGTATGCCTGCCGATACTTCATGTCCAAGGGGCATTGGCAGATTTACAACCACAAGGCGCTGCCCGGCGAGATCAACGGAATGTGCGAGGCGGTGCCGGTCGAGCAAGCCCCGCCCGCAGTCGTGCAGCTCGCCGTACAGACGGCGCGGCTGATCGGCGACGGCCTCTACGGCGTCGACCTCAAGCAGGCGGGTGATCGGGTGCTGGTGATCGAAGTGAACGACAACCCCAACCTCGATGCGGGCATCGAAGACGCGGTACTGGGCGACGAACTTTATCGGCGCGTGCTGCAAGCGTTCACGCAAAGGCTCGAGCTCAAACACCGTGGCCAAGCGTGGTGAGCAATGATTGAAGGCTATTGCATTGATTGCGGCGCCCTGCATAGGGCATCTGAAGACCAGGCGACTGTCTGGCTGTGTGTCGCCCCGGACGCAGCCGAGCAACTGGATTTGCACAGACGCCTGGGCATTGGCGCACAAGCGATAGAGTCGTCGCTGGACCCTGATGAAGTGGCCCGCATCGAGGTCAAGCCAGATCACCTGTTCTTGATCTGGAAGCGCCCGGAAAGCTTCGACGGGCGCGCATTCAACGTTTCGTCTTTCGGAGTGGTGCTGAGCGAAAAACGCTTGGTGGTTATTTGCGCGAGCAACTCGCTGCTTTCGGGTCTTGAGCACGATGCGCAAATGACCGGGCCGCTGGACGTGCTGATGGCGTTACTCGCTGAAAGCGTTCATCACTATCTCGGGCATTTGCGCGTGGTCAAACAGATCGCCCGGGAGATTCAACAGCAATTCACGCGGGCAATGGACAATCAGCAATTGGCGCAGATGTACAACCTGAGCGAAAGCCTCGTGTACTACGTCAATGCGATTCAAAGTAACGGTGCGGTGCTGACGCTGCTGCGCAACCACGGCCAGCGTCAGGGCTTCAGCGACAGTCAACTGGCTGCGCTGAACGATCTGATCGTGGAAAACGAACAAAGCTTTCAGCAGGCCAGAATTCACGCCAAGGTGTTCGCCAACCTCATCGAATCCCATGGCAACCTTGCCAACAACAGCATGAACCGGGCCCTGCGCAAGCTGACACTGATCAACGTCGTATTCCTTCCTTTGAACCTGATCGCCGGCATCGGTGGCATGTCGGAGTTCAGCATGATGACGTCCGGCGTCCCATGGTGGATGTCCTTTCCCGTGCTGATCGCCTGCATGGGCCTCGTGGGCGCGGGGATGGTGCTGGTATTGCGGCGCATGGCCTGAATTCAGAGCACATTCTGCTAACGCCTGCGCCGCATGCGGGCGTCAATTGGTCCGGCTGACCACCCGGATATGCGTAATCCCTACCCGCTCAGCCTGCTCGAGAATCTGCTCTGGCGTCGAATCCGCCGTGGGCATGACCAGGCTGTTTTCGGCATCGCCCAGATGCAGTTCGAGCAGATGCATCGCCGCGTCGTGCTCGGCCAGTTGCGCTTCCTTGAGTTCGAGCAGATAAGTACGAGGCTCGCCGTTGAAACGGTATTCGATGTGATAGGTGTACATGTTGTCGTCCGCGTCGGTGGGAAAAGGCACTGTTTATCCTGACGCAGCGGTCAGCTTTTAGTTCAACCTGACTGCCAAATTGCATTTGCGAACAAACTTTTTGCGCAGCGAAGCGTCCTCTTCTTAACTCTCCACAACAGCTGATCACAGCTAAGGACTGGCAATGACCTTTTTCATCTTCCTCTTGGCCTGCGCGGCGGCGGCAACCACTGGCGTGATGTTCAAACCCGGCCCGTGGTACGAATCGCTGACCAAACCCTCCTTCACCCCGCCCAACTGGGCCTTTCCCGTAGCGTGGACGATCATCTACCTGCTGCTGGCCTGGGCCGGTTATCGCCTGAGCCTGATCCCCGGCAGCCAAACGGTGCTGGCCTTGTGGGCCGCGCAAATCGCCCTGAACACGCTGTGGACGCCGGTGTTCTTCGGCGCGCATCAGGTGCTGGCGGCGCTGGTGATTCTGGCGGTGCTGTGGGTGGTGGTCGCGGTGATGGTCGTGCTCGCCCTGCAACTGGACGTGGTCACCGGGCTGATTCTGTTCCCGTACCTGGCGTGGCTGTGCGTTGCGGCGGCGCTGAACTGCTCGATCCTGATGAAGAATCGCCTGTGAGCGATTTTCCATGGCCGCAAGGCGAGCGTGAGCTGGCACAGGTTCGCGCGTTTAACAAAAAGCTCGCCTGGCTGCCGCGTTTCAAGATCCGCAATCGCCTCACCCCACGGCTGATTCAGGCGTTGCTGCGGGCGGGTCAGATCGGCGGCGCTGGCAAGCTGCGCCAGCATGGGCTGAGCGCCGAATGCAAGATCATCGACACGGTGCCGGTACGCATCATCCGTCCCAAGGGCAAAGCCAGAGGCGTGGTGCTGGATTTCCATGGTGGCGGCTGGGTGATCGGCAATGCGCAGATGAACGACAACTTCAACATCGCCATCGTCAACACTTGCGACGTGGCGGTGCTGTCGGTGGATTATCGGCTGGCGGTGTCGACGCCAATCGAGGGCTTGCTGGAAGACTGTCTGCGCGCCACTCGCGGCATCTTGAACGATGGCGAATTTGCCGGACTGCCCGTGGTCGTCGTCGGTGAATCGGCCGGTGGGCATCTGGCGGCGGCCACCCTGCTCGCCCTCAAATCTTCGCCGCAACTGCTGCAACGGATCTGCGGCGCGCTGCTGTATTACGGCGTCTACGACCTGACCGGCACGCCCAGCGTGCGCGCCGCGCCAGCCGATACCTTGGTGCTCGACGGCCCCGGCATGGTCGAAGCGTTGCGCCTGCTCACGCCGGATATCCGCGACGAACAACGACGCCAGCCACCGCTGTCGCCGCTGTATGGCGATTTCAGCGGACTGCCACCAGCGCTGCTGTTTGCCGGCGACCTCGATCCGCTGCTGGATGACACGCGGCTCATCGCTGAGCGCTGGCAGCAAGCGGCGCCGGTGGAGATGTACGTGCTGCCAGAGTGTCCGCATGGCTTCATTCACTTCCCGACCGCCACTGCTGACCATGTGCTGGCTTACAGCCGCAAGTGGATTTCGGCGCGAGTGGCAAGCTACTCAGTGAAATCCGCCGAAATCAGCCCGGCGTTTTCGTAGCTGCCGATTGCATGGCGAGCCATAAAGAAACGAGACAAACAAAAGGCGCCTTCACCGGCGCCTTTTTTTGTTTGCGCTGAACCCTGCGCGATCGTTCACCCCATGCCGATTGTGGCTCAAACCGTAAACAGTCTTTACCCGATCCGCGCCTGTTTCCCCCGCCAGCCGCCGCATAGAGTTTGTTCCAGCAGCACACTCAACCAGCAAAGGAAAATACCCATGAAAGTCTCAATGCTCGTCCTCGCACTCTTCGGCTTCAGCTCGGTGGTCATGGCTCAGGACTCGACTACCACGCCACCCGTCGAGCAATACACCTACGCCAGTCACCTCGACGTCGCCAAAATCATCTCGGAAGATCCAGTGCCGGATGTCTGCGCCGTAGTGCCGGTGCACATGACTTATCAGGATTCCCAAGGCAAACAGCACATCCTGCAATACGAGGTCATGGGCAGCGGCTGCAGCAACGGTTGATCAGGCCAATACCTCGCACACCCATTGCGTCTCAGAGTTGGCTCGCTGAGACGCAAATGCCTTTACCGCTTCAATCGATAAGCGCCTGAGCAGTGCTCGCCAACTGCGCGCCGACCCGGGTTTTCAAGGTATCGATGAATCGCGTGATCTTCGCATCGACAAACTGGCGAGACGTGTAGACCGCGTAAACATTGCGCTCGTAGGTGTGGTAATCGGGCAGCACCCGCACCAACCTGCCGGCACGCAAATCGTCGATCGCCGTGAAGCCTGCCAACAGACCAATCCCCGCCCCTTCGCGAATGGCCACGGCCATTGCGTCCATATCGTTCACGCTGAAACTCGGCCCGCTCGGGATGAACGTCGCGTCGCCCGCCTTGCTTTTGAGCTGCCATTCATCGCGCACGTAATCCACGGTACCGAGCAGCAGGCATTGATGATCGCAAAGCTGCTCCGGCGTTTCGGGTGCGCCATGCCGCGCCAGGTATTCCGGGGAGGCCACCAGTACACAGTGACTGACGCCGATCTTCTGGCTGACATACGCCGAATCCGGCAGCGTTCGCGCGATCAGAATGGACACGTCCAACTGATCCTCAAGCAGATTGGGCATGCGTTGGGAGAGCATCAAATCGACGGTCACTTCGGGAAACGCCTGGCGATACTCCAGCACCGCGCCGGTCACCAGTTGCCGGGCCAGTCCGGGCACGCAGTGCACCCGTAACGTCCCTCGTGGTTGCAAGGCGGCATTGCTCGCCTCGGCTTCGGCGCTTTCCAGGTCAGCGAGAATCTTCACGCAGCGTTCATAAAACCGCCGGCCCGCGTCGGTCACCGAGAGACGCCGGGTCGAGCGCTGCAAAAGGCGGGTGTCGAGCACGTTTTCCAACGCCGAAACCGCACGCGATACGTTACCAACGGTGGAGTCGAGATGGTTGGCCACGGCAGTGAAACTGCCCATCTCGACTACCTTGATGTACACCGACATGTTTGAAAGTTTGTCCATCCTGATCGTCCTGTAGACCTGCCACTCACTGCGGATAACGTCGGATGCTACACGCTCGCTCCTGCGCTCGATATTACCTTCTGGGACAACAATGATTCCCTCGTGGCCGGCTAAATCAAACGGCACGCCTTCCATAGACTGGATTCCACGGGACGCCTGAACCACTGCGTACAAGGCGCCGAATGAATCCTCAACCATGAAGGCGACATCCATGAACACTCCTTACGATCCGCTCTATCTCTTCATCGGTGGTCAATGGCTCACCGCCCAGGACCGCGCGACCGCCGCCGTGGTCAACCCGGCAACCGGCGAGGAAATCGGCCAGGTGCCACTCGCCACCGCCCAAGACCTGGATCACGCCCTCGAAGTGGCTCGACTGAGCTTCGACCAATGGCGTCAGACCGTGCCGGACCAGCGCGCAAAAATCCTCAAGCGCGCCGCCGACCTGATCCTCGAACGCGCCCCGCACATCGCTGCGCAAATGACGCTGGAAGAAGGCAAGCCACTGCGCGAAAGCCTCGATGAAGTGACCCGTGCGGCGGAATATTTCGAGTGGTTCGCCGAAAGCGCACGACGCATCGACGGCCGTGTCGTACCGGCCAATCGTCCGGGTGTACTGCAACTGGTCAAACGTCAGGCGATCGGCCCTGTGGCAGCGTTCACACCGTGGAATTTCCCGGCCATCACCCCGGCGCGCAAGCTCTCGGCAGCGCTGGCCGCCGGTTGCAGCGTGGTGCTCAAGCCCGGCGAGGAAAGCCCTTCCACCGCGCTGGCCCTGGCCCGGGCGCTGGACGATGCCGGCTTGCCCAAAGGCGTGCTGCAAGTGGTGTTCGGTGTGCCGGATCAAGTGTCCAGCCATTTGATTGCCTCACCGATCGTTCGCAAAGTGACCTTCACCGGTTCGGTGCCGATCGGTCGGCTGCTCTCGGCCCGCGCTGCCGAAGGCGTCAAGCCGATCACTCTGGAACTGGGCGGCCACGGCCCGGTGCTGGTGTTTGCCGACGCCGACATCGAAGAGGCTGCTGTGGAAGGCGTCGCCAATCGCTTTCGCGGCACCGGCCAGGTGTGCATTTCATCGACTCGTTTTCTTATCCAGCGTGAGGCCTACGCCGAGTTTGTCGAGCACTTCGTCGCGGCCACCCAAGCGTTGAAAATCGGCGACGGCATGGATCCGCAAACCCAGGTCGGCCCTCTGGCGAACCCACGGCAACTGGCGAAGATGGAGCAACTGATCGCCGACGCCGTGGAGAAAGGTGCACGGGTGCTGGCCGGCGGTGAAGCGTTGCCGGGCGCAGGCTTCTTCTTTCAGCCCACCGTATTGGCCGATGTGCCGATGAGTGCGCGAATCATGCACGAAGAACCCTTTGGCCCCATCGCGATACTGATGCCTTTCGATGAACTGAGCGACGGCCTGCAAGAAGCCAACCGCCTGCCCTATGGCCTCTCGGCCTACGCGTTCACTTCCAATGCGCGCACCGCGATCGACGTCGCCGATGGCCTGGAAGCCGGAATGATCGGCATCAACCAGTACCGCATCGTCGCCACCGAGCTGCCCTTCGGCGGCATGAAGGAAAGCGGCCACGGTTCCGAAGGCGGCATCGAAGGCATCGAGCACTACCTCACTAACAAATTCATCAGCCAGGTTTAAGGGGATTTCCATGTCGACTATCGATTTCAGCAGCCCACGCGAAGCCGCCCGCGCCTTCACCCCGAAACTGGCGCAATTCGTTGACTCAACGCTGTACCCGCAGATCTGGAGTGACCCCGCATTGGCACCCCGCGAGCGCAGCCTGATCACTGTCGCTGCGCTGATTGCCGGAGGCCACTGCGAAGAATTGCCCGCACATCTGCGCCGTGCCGCCGGCAATGGCGTGAGCCATGAAGAGTTGGCGGCGGCGATCACGCACCTGGCCTTTTACGTCGGCTTTCCGGGCGCCATCACCGCCTCGGCCATCGCCAATGCCACGCTTGCCGACACGGAGCAACGCTGAGATGAAAGCCATCAACCTGAAAGCATTCGGTTCGGCAGAAGTGCTGCAACTCGGTGAAGCGCCCAACCCTGAAGTGCGCGCGACCGACCTGCTGGTGCGTGTCTATGCGGCCGGCGTGAACCGTGCCGACCTGACCCACCGAACCGGCGGCTACGGCCATGCGAACTTCGGCGACTCGCTGATCATCGGTCTGGAGATTGCCGGGGAAGTGATCGAGACCGGCAGCGAGGTGAGTGGATTCGCCGTCGGCGACCGGGTGATGGGCGTCGTCGGCGGCGGCGCCTACGCCGAACTGGCGCGCATCGACTACCGCATGGCCATGCCGATTCCGGCGCAGCTCGACTATGTGCACGCCGCGGCGATTCCCGAAGTGTTCGTCACCGCCCACGAAGCGATGCTGCACCTGGCCCGACTCCAGTCAGGTGACTCGGTGCTGATCCATGCCGCCGCCGGCGGCGTCGGTTCCGCTGCCGTGCAACTGGCCTTTGCCACGGGCGCCACGGTGTACGCGACCACCGAAGGCAGCAAGCTGTCGCGCGTCGAACACCTGGGCGCCGACGTGGCCATCGACTACAAAAACGAGGATTTCGCCGCAGTCATCGCCGACAAAACCCAAGGTCGCGGGGTCGACGTGATCATTGATTTCATTGGCGCGCCCTACTTCGCCCGCAACATCGCCTCGCTGGCCCACGGTGGCCGCTTGGTGCAGGTCGGCATTCTTGGCGGCGGCGGCAAGGTCGACGTGGAGCTGGAGCACATCCTCTACCGGCACCTGCAAATCATCGGCACGGTGATGAAGTCACGCACCCAGCCGGAGAAGCACGCGATGATCCAGCGCTTTCGCGACCACTGGCTGGAACGCTTCGCCGGCGCTGCGAGTCTGGAACCGGTGGTGGACAGCACCTTCCCGCTATCCCGCGCAGCCGATGCCCATCGGCGTATGGAATCCTCGCAGAATGTCGGGAAGATTATTCTGACGATGCAGCCGGAGGATTTGCGCTAGGACAGACATAAAAAAAGGCCAGTCCGTTGAGCTGACTGGCCTTGGTTTGTCTGACGTTTTCGCTGATCAGCTCACCTTGATCACAACCTTGCCAAACGCCCCTTTCGCCAGATGCTCATAGGCCTCGCGCGCCTGTTCGAATGGATAGACATGGTCGATCACCGGGCGAATGTCGTGCTCGGCGAGGAACACGTTCATCCGGTCGAACGATGAACGCGGTGCCACCGCAATGCCGCGAATGGTGGTCTGGCGGAAGATCAGCGGCATCAGGTTCAGCTCGACGGTCTGCCCTGTCAGAAAGCCAATCTGCGCTATCCGCCCCGAGGCCTTGGTCGCTGCTACCGACTGATTGATGCCATTGCCTCCCGCCACATCGAGCAGCAGGTCCACACCCTTGCCCTCGGTGAGTTTCAGCACCTCGTCCGCCCAGTTCGGCGTGCTGCGGTAGTTGATACCGGCGACCGCGCCCAGACGTTTTACCGCGTGCAGGTTTTCATCGCTGCTTGAGGTAGCGATGACTTTGGCGCCCAGCGCGGTGGCGATCTGCACGGCGAAAATCGATACGCCGCCGGTACCCTGCACCAACACAGTCTGGCCCGGTTGAATAGCGCCGAAATCCACCAGCGCATACCACGCAGTCAGTGCGGCGATCGGCAGTGTCGCCGCCTCTTCATCGCTCATGTTGGCCGGCGCGCCGACGGCGCTGTCCTGATGAATGATCATGTACTCGGCGAGGCCACCGGGCAGCGGCGAACCGAAGCAATAATCCGGCTCGCTCGGCCCCGGCTCGCCATCCAACCAGCGCGAGTACAGATGTGAATTGACGCGGTCGCCAACCTTGAAACGAGTAACACCGGCGCCGATTGCAACTACGGTACCGGCGGCATCGCTCACCGGAATCAGCGGTTTCGGCACCAGGTGCGGCTCGTAGATACCGTCAACGATGGCCTTGTCGCGAAAATTCAGCGAGACCGCGCCGACCTTGACCAGCAGCTCGCCAGCCTTGGGCTGCGGGGTTTGCGTCTCGCCCAGTTGCAGATTGTCGAGCCCGAAATCTTTCAGTAACCACGCTTTCATGATGTGTCTCCAAATGCATTATTGGCCGCAAACCCTCAGCGGGCTTGCCTTGGGGCCATGATTGGCTTTTACATCAGCGCAATAAATGCTTGGAAACAGACATGATTGTTCTATTCTCAGGCAACAAATCCAGATACTGAAGCTCACCGGAAAAGTCATGGAATTACTGCAATCGATGCGCCTGTTCGCCCGACTGGCGGAGCTGGGCAGTTTCACCAAAGCCGCTGAGTCGCTGGACATCGGCCGGCCGCAGGTCACTCGCTATATTCAGGAACTGGAAACATCGCTGGGCGTGCGCCTCTTCCAGCGCACTACGAGGAAAGTCGCACTCACCGCCGAGGGTGAACTTTTCTATCAGCGGGTCCAGGAAATTCTGGCCGAGATCACCGCCGCCACCACAATGTTCGATCGCACCGGAGCCACGCTGTCCGGCCGCCTGCGCATCGACATTCCCACGGCGTTCGCGCAGCTGGAATTCATCAAAAGCCTGCGCGAATTCACCGACACCTACCCCGGCATCGATATGGTGCTGGGCGTCACCGATCGTGCGGTTGATCTGGTCGGCGAAGGCATCGACTGCGCGCTGCGCATCGGCGAGCTGCCCGACTCAACCCTGATCGCCCGCCCTATCGCCTTGGCGACCATGGTCACCTGCGCCGCGCCCGAATACCTGCGCGAGCACGGCACACCGGAAACGCTTGGAGATCTGGCGAACCATCAAGGCGTGAACTTTCTCTCGGGCCAGAACAACCGCACCTTGCCCTGGCAGTTTTCAGTTGAGGGCAAACAGAAATCCTACGTCAGCCGCCAAGGTATTACCGTCACCGAGTCGAACGCCTATGTGCAGTGTGGCGTGTCGGGCTTCGGCATTATTCAGGCACCGGGTATCGCGGTGGCAGAGCATCTGGCTAACGGTGCTCTGGTGGAAATTCTGCAACCGCTGCGCCCGCTGCCTCGGCCAGTGACGCTTTTGTACCCGAGCCGCACGCATTTGCCGGCGCAGGTGCAGGTGTTTATCGAATGGCTGCAGGTGCGGTTTGTGCAGTTGCATGGGGGGTGGGTGGTAGGTTGAATCTGGCTTTATCCCGCAGTTTCTGCAGCGTGCGCACCTAGGATTTAACACTGATCCCGCGAGCAGCAAAGACTTCACGCGCAGCCGTTATACCGTTCAAGGCGCTGGGAAATCCTGCGTATACGGTCATTTGCAAGATCACATCGACCACCGCCTCCGGTGTGCACCCGACGTTCAGGGCGCCGCCGATATGCACTTTCAGTTGTGGCTGTGCATTGCCCAGTGCGGTCAGTGCCGCAACGGTTGCCAGCTCACGAGTGCAGTGATCGAGCCCGGGGCGGGCGAAGACATCGCCGTAGGCAAAACTCAGAATCCAGTCCGCAAGCTCTGGAGCAGTATCCTTCAATGAATCAACCACTGCCTGCCCAGGTCCGCCAGTAATCTGCGTCAGAGCGGCTTCTCCGCGCGCTCGACGATCAGTCATGTCCACGGGCGCTGCCACACTGGTCACGCTTGCGCCAATCAATGTGGCGGGCAGCAAGCGGTTGAAACCGGGAAGTTTACGGATCATGGTGATGCTCCTTTTGCTCGAGTTGGTGATAGATCTGAATCTTGTTATCCAGAACCTCCAGGGACTGGCTCAACTGGCTGATCTGCGCTTGCACGTCCCGGCGATGCTGCTCGAGAAGCTCGCGGCGTTCTGCCAGGGTCGAGTCGCCTGATCGGCGCAGTTCGGCATACCGCAGCATTTGCTGGATCGGCATTCCGGTCGCCTTCAACCGGAGCAGAAACTCGGCCCACAGCACATCCTTCTCGGCGTACACCCGGTGGCCATTGCCACCGCGCCCAACCGGGTCGAACAGCCCGATGCGCTCGTAATAGCGGATCGTGTGAGCGCTCATATCAAGGCGCTTGGCCAACTGTGAAATTGTCAGTTCTGGATTCATGTCATCACCGTAAAGGTTTGAGCGTGCTCTAAGTCAATGGCTATTTTCAATCAGTTGGAATCAGACAAATCGCGGGCACTATCCGCGCGGTCCGTCGCTATCAGTCTCGACGGTTCAACCCCTGTTATATTCGCTTTACCAGATATATGACTATGCGTATATTCGGTTATCCGTATCCATTGCTCGGCAATCATCCCGCCGCCTTTCACCCTACGCGTCACGACATCCGCAAGCGCATCAGGCTCTTCGTTTTGGTCAAGACACAAGCTTCTGGAGGATGTATGACAGAACCCATGACCCCCACCACTTTGTTCAAGTGTCTGGCCGATGACACCCGGGCCAAAATTTCCCTGCTTGTCGTGCGCGAAGGCGAGTTGTGTGTATGCGAGCTGACGGCAGCACTCGACCTCAGTCAGCCGAAGATTTCTCGCCACTTGGCGCTGCTGCGCTCCGCCGGTTTGCTGCTGGATCGTCGCCAGGGTCAATGGGTGTACTACCGGCTGAATCCTGATGTGCCCGCGTGGGTGGCAGCAGTTCTGAAGGAAGTGGCAGACGCCAATCAGCCATGGCTGGAAACCGAGGCCAAGCGCCTGTGCTGCATGAGCGACCGACCGATCAATCAGGCCATGTGCAGCTGATTCATGCCCACCGGATCAACCACCCTGGCACTGCGCCTCAGTTTCTGAATCAAGGAATCGTCTGATGAAAATCTTGTTCATGTGCACCCACAACAGCTGCCGCAGCATTCTGTCCGAGGCGCTTTTCAACCATTTGGCGCCCGAGGGCGTAGACGCTGTCAGCTCAGGCAGCTTTCCCAGTGGCCGGGTGAATCAACGGGCACTGCAAACGCTGGAGGCGGCGGGTATTTCCACAGTGGGCTTGAGCAGCAAGGCTTCGGATGCTTTTGAGGGCTCGCCTCCGGACATCATGATCACCGTCTGTGATCGGGCTGCGGGAGAAGCATGCCCGATCTTTTTCGGCCCAGCCCTGAAGGCGCATTGGGGTCTGGCCGACCCGTCTGAGGCTAGCGGGTCGGAAGCCGAGATCACCGCAGCGTTTGAAAGCACACTGGCCAAAATCCAGGAACGCGTGAGTGCTTTTCTCGCACTGCCGCTCAAGGCCATGAGCCCTGACCAACTGCAAGCTGAACTGAACCGCATCGGTTCGCTTTAAAGATCAACCGAGGCGGCACCCAACCAGGCGCCGCCGTAGGAGCTTATATGCAAGACACATTGCCAAACGTACACGCCGACCTGATCGACATTCCTACGCTGGAGCAGCTGTCTCCGCGTAATCCTTCGCCCCACAAACCTCGCATTTTGCTGCTATACGGATCGACGCGAGAGCGCTCGTTCAGTCGTCTGGTCACGCAAGAAGCGGCACGCCTGCTGAATGAGTTTGGCGCCGAAACCAGGATTTTTGACCCTGCGGGTCTGCCGCTGCCTGATGACGCACCCGACACGCATCCCAAAGTCGTGGAACTGCGCAAGCTGATGCAATGGTCAGAGGGTCAGGTGTGGTGCTCTCCTGAGCGTCACGGTTCCATGAGTGCCGTGTTCAAAGCGCAGATCGACTGGGTTCCGCTGGCGCTGGGCGCTGTACGACCTACGCAAGGCAAAACCCTCGCTGTGATGCAGGTCTGCGGCGGCTCGCAGTCCTTCAACGTGGTCAATCAGTTGCGGGTACTTGGCCGCTGGATGCGGATGTTCACCATCCCGAACCAGTCTTCCGTGGCCAAGGCGTTCACCGAGTTCGATGAAGCGGGTCGCATGAAGCCTTCTTCGTACTACGACCGCTTGGTGGACGTGATGGAAGAATTGATGAAGTTCACGCTGCTCTTGCGCGATCGTCAGGATTACCTGGTCGACCGTTATTCCGAGCGCAAGGAATCCGCCGAAGAGCTGTCCAGACGAGTCAACCAGCGTTCAATTTGATACCTGTGTGCGGAAACGGTATGAGCGCACCACGATCTTTCACACGTTGAGGCCTTTGCGCCGGGAGGATGCTGGTGAGTCAGAATTCGACACTTGATGTTGTGGTCATTGGTGGTGGTCAATCCGCGCTGACAGTCGCCTATTTTTTGAAGCGCACAGGCTTGTCTTACGTGCTGCTCGATGCCGAGCCGGGACCGGGAGGCGCCTGGCGGCATGGCTGGGATTCGCTGCGACTCTTCTCGCCGTCGGCATGGAGCTCGATTGCAGGCTGGCCGATGCCGGCCATAACCGAGGGGACGCCCGGGCGGGACGATGTTGTCGAATACCTGACTCAGTACGAGCGCCGGTATGACTTCCCCATCATCCGCTCCACGCGGGTGACCGGTGTCGAGAAGATCGAAGGCGGGTTGCGCGTTATCTCAAAGGACAATTACTGGGACGCCAAAGCGGTTATCAGTGCAACAGGCACCTGGAGCCGCCCGTTCGTACCGGACTATCCCGGCCAGGCGTTGTTTGCAGGCAGGCAGCTTCATTCCGCTCATTACGTCGGGCCGAACGGGTTTGCGGGTAAAAACGTCCTTGTCGTCGGTGGCGGCAACTCCGGCGCCCAGATTTACGCCGAGGTCTCCAAAGTGGCTCAGGCAACCTGGGTCACGCAACAGGCCCCAACGTTCTTACCTGATGAGGTGGATGGACGCGTCCTGTTCGAACGCGCTACTGCTCGACTGAAGGCGCAGCAGGATGGCGTGGAGCCTCAACAGCCCGTTGGAGGGCTGGGCGACATCGTCATGGTGCCGCCGGTGAAGGAAGCTCGCGAACGCGGTGTACTGAACGCAGTACGGCCGTTCACGCGTTTTACTTCGACGGGGGTTGTGTGGTCATCGGGCATCGAGACAAAGGTGGACGCTGTCATCTGGTGCACGGGTTTTGCTCCGGCGCTCGACCACCTGAACAACCTGGGCGTTGTAGGCCGGGATGGCAAAGTGATTGTGGACGAAAGCCGAAGCGTTGCGATGCCCGAACTGTGGCTGGTGGGTTATGGCGACTGGACGGGGCTCGCTTCTGCCACATTGATCGGCGTAACCCGCACCGCCCGGGATGTAGTCAGGCAAGTGCAAAGCTATCTCACTGGCGGAACCTGATTGCTCGCGGCGCCGTGAAGCCATAAGGTCGCTAGCCTGTAAATCATCTTCAGCGAGCAGAATCAGGCAAGTCGCCAACAGTATCCGCCTAACGCCGACACCGCCCTGCCCCCTAATCTGAACCCATGCAGAACACACCACTGCAACGGGTTAACCAGATACGGATCTGAACGACCCGGACCTCAATCTCAACTTGACCGGAGTCACCGCCATGAAAACTGTAAGCCAACTGATCGCCGTCGCCACTTTCGCCCTCAGCGCCAGCGCATTCGCCGTACCGAGCAATCAGGAAGATCGTTTCTTCACCCAGGTCAACGAACCACAGCAGACTGTTGCTGCCGATGGCTCGGAACGTACGCCGCAGGGTCAGGCTCTGGCTGAAAACGGCCGCAACCGCCTCGAGGAAAAAGGCCTGGCGGAGGACGGTTATGACAAGACCCCACAAGGCCAGGCCATCGCTGCCGACGGCTCAGACCGCACCTCAATGGGCCAGGCCCTCGCCGCTGATGGATCAGACCGGACCCTAGGTCGTCGCGCAGCATAAGCGCGTGTCGCTGAAACAAGAAAAGTCCTGCAGGTTTGAAACCTTCAGGACTTTTCCGCTTTTCGGGGCCAGCGCAGGACAACTCGATCCACAACCCTATTGATAGGAACAGGCAATACTCCGATCCGATTCGGCATCGTCCGCCAGCGTTATCCGACCTAGCATGGCCTCTCCAATTGCCTGCTGGAGTACAGATCCATGAAGACCCTTTTCATCACCGGTGTCAGCAGCGGCTTCGGCCAAGCGCTGGCCAAGGAAGCACTTGCCCAGGGCCATAAGATCATCGGCACAGTGCGCAGCGAATCCGCGCTGGCAGCCTTCGAAGCGCTGTCGCCCGAACGCGCTCATGGGGTGGTGCTGGACGTTACCGATTTCGATGCCATCGATGGGGTGGTTGCGGCAGTGGAGGATCGCCACGGCCCGGTGGAGGTGCTGGTCAACAACGCAGGTTATGGCCACGAGGGGATTTTTGAAGAGTCATCGCTGCAGGAAATGCGCCGCCAGTTCGACGTCAACGTGTTTGGCGCAGTGGCGGTGACCAAGGCGTTTGTCCCGTATTTCCGCCAGCGCCGCGCGGGGCATATCCTCAATATCACTTCGATGGGCGGCCATATCACCATGCCCGGGATCGCCTATTACTGCGGCAGCAAGTTTGCGCTTGAAGGGATCTCCGACACCTTGAGCAAGGAGCTTGCGCCCTTCAATATTTTTGTCACCGCTGTGGCGCCGGGGTCATTTCGCACCGACTGGGCAGGCCGCTCGATGCAACGCACGCCGCGTAGCATCAGTGACTACGACGCAAGCTTCGATCCGGTGCGCAAGGCCCGGGAGGAGAAAAGCGGCCAGCAGCTGGGCGATCCGCTGAAAGCTGCACGGGCCATGCTGACCATCATCGACAGTCCAGATCCGCCGGCTCACCTGCTATTGGGCAGTGATGCGCTGGCGCTGGTGCGTGACAAGTTGCAGCAGACGGCGGAGAGTATTGAGCAATGGGCAGCGCTTAGTCGTTCGACGGATGGCTGAAAGATCAAAAGCACCCTCACCCCAGCCCTCTCCCGGAGGGAGAGGGAGCCGATCGCGGGTGGATTCAACTCCTGAGCCTGCCTCGAAGATTTCCGCAGGGCTTATTACGCTAGAACAGCGCGGTCAGCATTCGGCGCGATATTTCAGGTCGGCAGATCCCGATCAAACACCACGGTCAGTCCCCTCTCCCTCTGGGAGAGGGAGCCGATCGCGGGTGGATTCAACTCCTGAGCCTGCCTCGAAGATTTCCGCAGGGCTTATTACGCTAGAACAGCGCGGTCAGCATTCGGCGCGATATTTGAGGTCGGCAGATCCCGATCAAACACCACGGTCAGTCCCCTCTCCCTCTGGGAGAGGGAGCCGATCGCGGGTGGATTCAACTCCTGAGCCTGCCTCGAAGATTTCCGCAGGGCTTATTGCGCTAGAACAGCGCGGTCAGCATTCGGCGCGATATTTCAGGTCGGCAGATCCCGATCAAACACCACGGTCAGTCCCCTCTCCCTCTGGGAGAGGGAGCCGATCGCGGGTGGATTCAACTCCTGAGCCTGCCTCGAAGATTTCCGCAGGGCTTATTACGCTAGAACAGCGCGGTCAGCATTCGGCGCGATATTTCAGGTCGGCAGATCCCGATCAAACACCACGGTCAGTCCCCTCTCCCTCTGGGAGAGGGCTAGGGTGAGGGCTCTGTCTGACACCCCGCCAATCAGCCAGACAGGTTCAAACGCGCCTTTTCACAAGGAAACCCACAGCCCATGCCGAAACCGAAAGACCCAATCACAGCGCGCATGGTCCAGCTAATGAGCCAGCTCGCCCCGCTGGAAGGTTACAACCTGAGCCCGCTGGACGATGTACGTTTCCTGCGTTCCAACCGACCGCTGACCCGCACGCCGGTGCTGTATGAACCGGGCATCGTCATCCTCTGTCAGGGGCGTAAACGCGGTTACCTCGGCGATGAAATCTACGTCTACGACGCTCAGCACTATCTGGTGGTGTCGGTGCCGGTACCCTTCACCATGGAAACCGACGCCAGCGAAGCCGAGCCAATGCTCGCGGTGTACGTACGTCTGGATTTCGCCCTGGCTGGCGAGCTGATTCAGCAAGTGGATGAGCTGTGGGATTTCCCCACAGCGCAGCCGATGGGCATGTACGCCTCGCCTCTCGACGAACCGCTACGCCAATCGACCCTGCGCTTTCTTGAAGTGATGAGCAACGATGCCGACGCGCAAATCCTCGGCCCGGCGATGCTGCGCGAGCTCTACTACCGTATCCTCACCGGCGAACAAGGTGGCACCCTGCGCGCCGCCATCGCCCAACAAGGCCAGTTCGGCAAGGTGACCCGCGCCATCCACAAGATCCACAGCTGTTATCACCAGCATCTCGACGTAGAGACCCTGGCAGAGGAAGCGCAGATGAGCGTGCCGAATTTTCACCTGCACTTTCGCAAGGTTACCGATTCCTCGCCGATGCAGTATCTGAAGTCGACGCGTTTGCACCAGGCGCGATTGCTGATGCTGCGTAACGACCTGACCGCGGCAAAATCTGCGTTTCTGGTCGGTTACGAAAGCGCCTCGCAATTCAGCCGCGACTTCAAACGCCTCTTCGGCCGCACACCGCTAGCGGAAGTGGCGTGGATGAAAACGGCCTATGCGCTGCCGGCACCGACGAGTGCTTCGCCGTTTGTGTCGTCGCACTGATTTTCAGTGCCACGCTCCGCGCACTTATTGCAGCAAATTCCCCGTTCGCATAGTGCTTGCCCCCTCCTGCGTTTCCTCGCCCAATCATGCAGGTCAGCCACCTGCATCAGGATGGGATCATGAACACCACAGCCATTCCCGAAGGTTTTACTCCGTTCACCCGCAGCAGTCCGTTGCTGGATCTGCTCGGCCCGATCTACGCCAGGGGTCAGGGGCTGCACTTGGAACTGGGTTTACTGACCGACTCCCGCCACGCCAATGGCCGTGGCACTTTGCATGGCGGTGTATTGGCGACACTGGCGGACGTGGGCATGGGTTACGCCATGGCCTTTTCCAGCGATCCGCCGCAGCCGTTGATCACGGCGAGCATGACCCTGGATTATCTCGGCGCGGTGCAAATCAACGAGTGGCTCGAAGTGCGTCTTGAGCACTCCAGAAAGGGCCGCCAATTGGCGTTTGCTGGCGTCAGTCTGCACGTCGGTGAGCGAACGGTTGCGCGCGCCAGTGCCGTGTTCGCCGTGCCGATGAATTGAATCGACTGACTCGACTCATCGTCACATCTGGACGGCAGGCCGGGATTTGCCGCCCCGCCCGCACGGTCATTACCTTGAAGGCATTGTGTTCGCCATCGTCACCCCATACGCAGCCAGAAGCATATCCGCCGCCCGCTCACCAATAACGACACACGGCGCCATCGTGTTGCCAACGGTAATGCGCGGCATGATCGAGGCATCTGCAACGCGCAGCCCGTCGATCCCGTACACGCGTAATTGGTGGTCAACCACCGACAGCGCATCGCGGCCCATTTTTGCCGTGCACGACAGGTGCCAGTAGGTCACGGCCGAATTGCGGATGAACTGTTCCATAGCGCGACGCTCTCTGGGACCGGGCACGACTTCGCGCTTGATCAGCGCATTGAATGCCTGGCTGTTGCCGAGTGCGCGGCACAGTTCGATCGACGCATGGGCTGCGGCCATGTCCTCGGGCTCGCTCAGGGAGTTCGGCTCAATGATCGGTGCATCCAGCGGCCCAGCACCCGACAACCGCAAGCGCCCACGACTGGCCGGTCTGGCCAGCCCGGCGAACATGGTCCAGCCATGCTCCGGCGGCTCGATGGCGACCTCAGGCGGAGACGGTACCGCGAATGCCAACTGGCACTGCAACAGGTCCGGGGCTTCCAGGCGGCTGTCGCTTTTCCAGTACAAGGTGGTTTCGCATCCACTGCCCGCGACGGCCTGGGGTTTTCGATACTCCCACGTGCAAGCGAACGCCAGATGATCCTGCAAATTCTCGCCCACACCGGGTAGATGAACGACCGGTGCGATGCCGTGTTTTCGCAGTTCATCCGCCGGGCCGATGCCCGACTGCATGAGCACTTTCGGTGATTGCACCGCGCCCATGGACAGGATGACTTCTGCTGCGGCATGAAAGCAGCGCCGCTCGCCGGCAATCAACACTTCGACACCGACGGCCCGGGTGCCGACCAGCAAAACGCGAGTCACTAAGGCTCCGGTCAGCACCGTCAGGTCGGGACAATGCAACCTTGGCTGGATGTAGGCGTCGTAAACCGATTCGCGCTTGCCCTGTTTGATGCGCAGGTCGGTGACAGCGATCCCACCTGCGCCTTCCATCATCTCGCCATTGGGACTGTCGAATCGGGGGATGCCCAGATCGCTGGCCGCCTCCAGCGTTGCCCACGCAAGGGGTTGAGGCGTGGCCGGCTGTTCGACATGTACCGGCCCACCTGAACCACGCCGAGTGGCGTCCGGGCTGCCTTGCCAGTTTTCGATCCTGCGGTAGTAATCGAGAACCGATGCGTAGCCCCAGGCCGGGTCGCCAGACTCGGCAGCAAAATGCTCCCAATCGGCGCGATGGCCGCGCGACCAGACCATCACGTTGATGCTCGAACCTCCACCGAGCCCCTTGCCCATGCTCAGCGGGAGCCGTCGACCGTTGAGGCGTGGATCGGATTGCCCCTCGAATGCCCAGTCGCGCGCGGAGCCGAGGTTCAGCGGCCATTGCGCCGGTTCGGTCACCTCGGGGCCTGAGTAACCTTCGCCGGCTTCAATCAGCAGAACCCGTGCGCCTGACTGATCGGCAAGCCGCGCAGCGACCACGCAGCCCGACGTGCCGGCACCACAGACAATGAAGTCATAGTCGTGATCGCTCCGAGGATTCATACGCCCGCTCACCTTCGATGCCGCGATCACTGCTCAGCAACGCTGTGCACGGCTTTGAGAATCACTGCGGCGACCTCGGCCGGCTGCGATTGCTGCGGGACATGGCTGGCGTGTACCTCTGCAAGGGTCGCACCGATACGCTTGGCGGCAGACCGCTGGACGTCGGGATGAATCATCCGGTCTTCGGTAGCGAGCAGGTACCAGGACGGCTTGGTTTTCCAGGCCGAAGCGGTGGTTTTATCTTCGAAAGCCGAGGCCTTGATCGGCCCCTGTGTGGCGGTCATGACGGCGGTCTGCGCGGCCGGCAGATCCTGAGCGAAATCCTTGGCCATGCCTTCAGCGGTGAGATAGAGGAAGCCGTTACCGTCGGCCTTGATCTGACTGATGCCCGGCGGCGTCGGCGCACCTTTGCCCTGTTCGCCACTGGTTTGCCCGGCGTCTGGCGCGAAGGCGGCGACATACACCAGCGCGCTGACTTTCTGATCGTTACCGGCTTCGGTGATCACCGTGCCGCCCCAGGAGTGACCGACCAGCACCACCTTGCCCTGCTGGTTGTTCAGCGCGCGGCGCGTGGCGGCAACGTCATCGGCCAGCGAGGTGAGCGGATTTTGCACAACGGTAACGGCCACGCCTTTGGCTTGCAGCAGTGGCACCACTTTGGCCCAGTCGGAACCGTCGGCGAAGGCGCCGTGTACGATCACCACCGAAGGCGTTGTATCCTGCGCGTGGCTGGCGCCGGCCATGAAGGTACTGGCCAGGGCAAAGGCGACGGTGGCGAATTTCGATTTGATTGTTTTCATTGGATGAGCTCCTGTTCGGGAGTTCAGAGTGTGCTGGCCGGCCTGCGATGTGGGCATCGGTCAATTATCCGACCCCGGGGCATTTTTCATGGATAGTGGCTTGCAACTGGACATCTCACTGGACGGCGCACTGGCAACCATCGCCCAGGTCGGTGACCTCAGCATGGGGCAACCGCTCGGTCACTCCCGGCGCGTTGCCGCTTTGGCGCGGATGCTCGCGCAGGCATGCCACGGCGCCGGTGAGCATCTGCAGGTTGCAGAGCAGATTGCCTTGCTGCGCTGGTCTGGGTGCACGGCCAACGCCGAAGGCTTTGCCGACCTGCTGGGTGACGACGTCGATGGTCGCCGCGCAATGCTCGATCTGACCCTGGGCAATGAGCAGATGAACGCGGTGCATCAGGCAACCCCGCTGGCCGTGGTGCACTGTGAAGTGTCCGGTGCAATCGCCAAAACCCTCCAGCTCGGAACCGCCGTCGAAGCGGGCCTGTGTCGGGTGTTCGAAACCTACGACGGCACTGGCCGACCGCTCGGCGTGGCGCATGAACATATTCCGGAGGTGGCCTATCAGGTGGTCATGGCCGGTGATCTGGATATTCTCACTCGCGCTCACGGTCTGGACGCGGCGTTGCGCTGGATCAACGAGCAGTCGGATCGGCGCTATCCAGCGTCGCTGGTGTCGTTGCTGGTGGCCAATGCCAAGGCCTGGCTGGCGGATCTGGAAACGCTTTCCACCAAAGTTGAACCCGCGCCTGAGCAGCGTCGTGTCTCGCTGACTTTGGTCGGAGACGTCATTGACTTGAAGCTGCCATGGCTGGCCGGGCATTCGCGTCAGGTCGCGCATGTTGCCGTGGAAGCTGCGCGCCTGTGGGGGCTGGGTGAGCCGGCTTTGGCAAACATTGGCAAGTCCGCGCTGATTTACGGTCTCGGCCGCGCAGCCGTTTCCAATCACCTATGGAATAGCCCGGGGTCGCTGCCCTACGGTGCGGCAGAGCGAGTGCGGCTGGTGCCTTACTGGACGCAACAGGCGCTCCGACCGGTTCCTGAACTGGCCGCGCCCGCCGAAATAGCCACCCACGCGTATGAACGGCTCGATGGCAGCGGCTATTTTCGCGGCGTGGCCGGTGATGCACTGAATGCCGAACATCGGCTGTTCGCCACCTCGGTCGCCTGGGTAGCGTTGAGGCAAGCCCGGCCATGGCGAACAGCCCACGACGAAGCCGCAGCAGCCACGCTACTCAAACAGGATGCTGGCCGTGGTCTGTTCGATAACGATGTCTGCGAAGCGGTCATTGCCGCCGCCAGTGGCGAGCGCCGCCTGCGGCAGCCCAAGCCTTCGCTGCTGACAGCCCGTGAGTGCCGCATTCTTCTGGAGATCAGCCGTGGCGCCAGCAACAAACAAGTCGCGCTACTGTTGGATATCAGTCCGAGCACGGTACGCACGCACATGGAAAGCATCTTTCGCAAATTGCAATGCTCGACCCGTGCAGCCGCCACTCTGAAGGGGCTGACACTGGGCTTGATCGCCTGAGCCCTGCGCCGGGTCAAGCCTGATCAGCCTGACTGGCGCGCGCCAACTCAATGAATGCCCTGGCGGCCGCAGAGGGATTGCGGCGGTTCGGGTAGTACAGGCACAACCTGTCTCGGGGCGGGGTCCAGTCCTTGAGTACCTGCACGAACTCGCCGCTGCGGATTTCGTCACGAACGTCCTGCTCCATGAAAAAGCCCAGCCCCATATCCGCCTGCACCGCCACCTTGACCACGCTCGATTCATCCAGGGTCAGCGGCCCGTTCACATCCAGACGAATGACTTCGCCGTCGCGCTCGAAATACCAAGGGAAAATCGCCCCGTTCGGCAGTCGCACACGGATGCATCGATGCCCGGGCAGATCGGACGGCGAGCGCGGTTTGCCGTGTTGTGCAAAATACCCCGGCGAACCGACCACCGCGTACCGTTGCGGCGGGCCGACAGGCACCACAATCACATCGTTGGGCACCAGGCCTGCCGAGCGCACGCCGAAATCGAAGCCGTCAGCCACGATATCCACCAGGCGCCCTTCGGTCACAAGGTCAATGTGGACTTTCGGATGCTGCTGCAAAAACTCGATCACCAGTGGCAGCAGCGCCGAACGCGCAGCGCTGGCGAATGCGTTGATGCGCAGCGTTCCCGAGGGTCCGGCGTTTTGCGAGCGCACTGCATCCAGTGCCGCGCGCAAATCCTGCAAGGCTGGCCCCACTTGCTCGAGAAACACCTTGCCCGCTTCGGTGATGGCAACGCTGCGGGTGGTGCGGTTGAACAGGCGCGATTCGAGGCGCGCTTCCAGTTGCGCAATGGTGTTGCTCAGCGCGGTGGTCGAAACGTCGAGATCAATGGCAGCCTGGCGGAACGACCCCCTGCGTGCCACCGCTATAACGGCATCCAGTTCATTAAGGGCTAAGCGATCCTGGGCCATGGATTGTCCTGTTTTACGGGATAGGTCATTACGATTTGTCCCAGTTGAACAAACTATCTGCAGCGCAGCAAGATGACTCCAGACCATCAATCAGGAGTCAGGCAATGAACCTTCAACCTTCCAACGTCGTGCAAACGTATCTCACGGTCACCGACGAGAAAAAAATCTCCGACGCAATCCATCAATTCGTCGCGCTGGAGATTTCGCCATGCTGAATTCAGGATTGACTGGCAAGCGGGTCCTCGTCACCGGCGGCACCAAGGGAATCGGCAAAGCAGTGGTCGAGTGGTTCCTGGCCGAGGACGCAAAGGTCATCACCTCGGCTCGGCAAGTGGAGGTCGAAATGCCGGGCGCACTGCTGGTTGCGGCTGATCTTTCGACACGGGAAGGTTGTGACGCACTCATCGCTGCGGTCCAACAGCAACTGGGCGGCGTCGACATAGTGATCCATGTCCTGGGTGGCTCGTCGGCCCCCGGTGGTGGTTTTGCGGCGCTGGACGAGGAACAGTGGCAACGCGAGCTCAACCTGAATCTGCTGCCGGCGGTGCGCCTTGATCGCGCCCTGCTGCCGGACATGCTCGAGCGTCGTAATGGCGTGGTGATCCATGTCACATCCATCCAGAGTAGGCTGCCACTGCCGGAATCAACGACGGCGTACGCGGCGGCCAAGGCTGCGCTGTCGACCTACAGCAAAAGCCTGTCGAAAGAAGTGTCACCCAAGGGGGTTCGCGTCGTGCGGGTCTCGCCGGGCTGGGTTGAAACCGAAGCGTCGGTGGCATTCGCCGAGCGACTCGCGCAGGAGGCAGGCACTGACTATCAAGGTGGCAAGGACATCATCATGCAGGCCCTGGGCGGTATCCCGCTCGGCCGCCCGTCGACGCCAGTTGAAGTGGCTGAGCTGATCGGGTTCCTGGCATCGCCGCGAGCAGCGTCGATCACCGGGAGTGAATTTGTGATCGACGGCGGCACCATCCCGACCATTTAGCCGCCAGTCTGCGGGTCATGGACGACCCGCAGAATCCGCACAGCACGTCTACATCCGATGCTGCTCCAGCAAAAAATCCACAAACAAGCGCACCCGCACCGGCATCGCCGCGCCGCCGACGAACACCGCATGAATCGGTTCCTCATCGCCCGGGTTAAACACTTGCAGCAGCGGGATCAGCGTGCCGCGCTGCAAGTCTTCCCTGACGGTGAACTCGCCAATCCGCGCAACGCCTGCGCCGAGTCTGGCGAACTGGGCCAGTGCTTCGCCGCTGCTGCATTCGATGTTGCCGCTGACTTTCAGCGAGAACTCCTTGCCGTCGCGGATGAACGGCCAGTTGGCTTCGGCGCGGCGGAAGTTGAAGCGCAGGCAGTTGTGCTTGAGCAGGTCTTCGGGTTGCTGAGGCGTGCCATGACGTTCCAGATAGTCGGGCGATGCCACGACCACCTGGCCGGTGTGGCCGAGCCGGCGGGCGGTCAACGGGCTGTCGGGCAGATGGCCGAAGCGTATGGCGACGTCAGCTTGGCCGGCGAGGATGTCGACGACTTCGTCGCCAAGGCTGAGGTCGACGACGATGTTCGGGTAACGGGCGGTGAAGGCTGCGACCAGCGGCACAATGGTCAGCCTTCCATGGCCAAGGGCGGCACTGACACGCAAGCGGCCCTTGGGTACGCCCTGATCGGTGATGGCCCCTTCCACTTCGTCCATGTCGGCGAGAATCCGCCGGGCACCGCGCAGGAAGGCCTCGCCCTCGGCGGTAAAAGTGAGTGCGCGGGTGGTGCGCAGCAGCAAGCGGGTACCAAGTCGTTGTTCCGCGCGGGCGATGATCCGACTGACCGCCGAAGGCGTCAGTCCCAGCGCACGCGCAGCAGCTGAGAGACTGCCCTCCTGCGCCACGGTGACGAACACGCTCATTTCCCCTGACCTGCCGTTGAAGTCCATTCGTGCCTCTTGCGCAAAGGTGATTGCCAAAATCGCCATCTACCGCCTGGAAACCATGGATCGTAGCATTGGCGGCATAGATGAGGAGACTTTCCATGCGTATCAATCCACCACTTGTTGCACTCGCTGTCGGCGCCTTTGGCATCGGCGTCACCGAGTTCGCGCCGATGGGCATGTTGCCCGGCATCGCCGCCGATCTCGGCGTTTCCATTCCCGCTGCGGGGTTGCTGGTCAGTGCCTACGCCTTGGGCGTGCTGCTCGGCGCGCCGCTGATGACCCTGACCACTGGCAAGATCCCCCGGCGCTATCTGCTGATCGGGCTGATGGCGATTTTCACCCTGGGTAACCTGATGTCGGCGCTGGCCACCGATTACTCCAGCCTGATGGTCGCCCGAGTGATCACCTCGCTCAATCACGGCGCATTCTTCGGAGTGGGCTCTGTGGTCGCCGCCAGCGTGGTCGCGCCGGAAAAACGCGCCGGCGCAGTCGCGGCGATGTTCATGGGCCTGACCCTGGCGACCATTGGCGGTGTGCCGCTGGCAGCCTGGTTCGGTGAGCTGTTCGGCTGGCGCACGGCGTTCTGGGGCATTACCGGCCTCGGTGTGCTGACCATGATCGCCTTGTGGTTCGCCCTGCCCAATCTGAAAGCAGAGCAAGGCGCGGGTGCGCTGGCAGAAATACGGGTATTGGGCCGCGGTCCGGTGTTGGCCGCGCTGGCCCTGACCGTGGTCGGCTCAAGTGCGATGTTCACCGTATTCACCTACATCGCGCCGATCCTCAGCAGCGAGACCCATGCCTCCGCCGCGTTCATCACCGCCATGCTGGTGTTGTTCGGAATCGGTTTGACGCTGGGCAACATGTGGGGTGGCAAGGCTGCCGACCGTTCGATCGACCGCACCCTGATCGTGTCGCTGAGCGCATTGATTGTGGTGTTGCTGGCGTTCACGGTGCTGATGCGCTGGCCGCTGCCGGCCGCCGTGGCCATTCTGATCTGGGGTATCGCCAGTTTCGCCCTGGTGCCACCGCTGCAAATGCGCGTGATGGAAGCGGCCAAGGACGCGCCGAATCTGGCTTCGGCGGTGAACATCGGTGCCTTCAATTTCGGCAACGCGATCGGCGCGGCGCTGGGTGGCGCGGTGATCAATGCCGGGCTGGGTTATCCGGCGATTTCCCTGGCCGGCGCGGCGATGGCTGGTCTGGGGTTGCTGATGGTGCTGACGTTCGCCTGGCGCTCCAGAGCCAGTGCCGCTGCGCTGGCGTAAGTCTTCGCAGCGCTACGCCCCGCCCTGCTGATACTCGCGGGGCGTGCAGCCGAACTCGCGACGGAACACCGTGTGCAGGTACTGCGCCGATTTGAAGCCGCAGGCCTGGGCAATGTCGGCAATCGCAGCATCGGTGTTCTTCAAACCGCTGGTAGCCGCCGCCAGTTTGAAACGCAGAATCTCGTCATGCACGCTGCAACCGCGCTCGGCGCGGAAATGCGCTTCCAGCGATGAGCGCGACACGCCGACATACGCCGCCACTTGCGCGGTCTTGATGCCCTGACAGGCATATTGGCGGATGAACAGCAGCGCTTGCATGACGTAGGGATTGCCCAGCGGTTGGTGCAGGCTCGACACCTGCACATTGACCGCATCAGGCGGAATCAGGATTTGCGTGCCGGTGGACGGCATGCCGTGGAGCATCTGGTGCAGCAATTGCGCAGCGGTGCGGCCCATGGTTTCGGTGCCCTGAATCACCGAACTCAGCGGTACACGCGTCAGGCTGCGGGTCAGCGGGTCGTTGTCGATGCCGATCAGCGCGACCTGCTCCGGCACGGCGATGCCGGCGGTCAGGCAGGCTTGCAGCAACTGGCGGGCGCGGGCGTCGCTGACGGCGATGATGCCGATCGGTTTCGGCAGGCTGTGCAGCCAGGCGATCAGTTGTTCGACGGCGCTGTCCCACAGCGGCGCGCTGGTGCCCATGCCGCGATAGATCTCGGCGTGCAGGCCGTCTCGTTGCATCAGTTTGCGAAAGGCTTTTTCCCGCTCCTGCGCCCAGCGATTGGCCTGCGCTTCCGGCAGGCTGAAACAGGCAAAGCGCTGCAACCCCGCCTCGACCAGATGCGAATAAGCCAGAGTGATCAGTGCGTTGTTATCAGTGGCAACGTAGGGGATCGCTTTCGGATAAGCGCGAGCATCCTCGTAAGAACCGCCGACCGCCACCACCGGCAAATGAATGTCGGCCAGCGCCTCGCCGATCAGCGGATCGTCGAAGTCAGCAATGATGCCGTCACCCTGCCAACGCTCGATGCCCTTCAAGCGGCAAAGAAAGTCCTCTTCCAGAAACAGGTCCCAGGAAGCGCGGGTGCTGCTCAGGTAGTTGCCGATGCCGCTGATGATTCCACGGTCGTAGATCTTGCTGCCGTTGAACAACAGGGCGATGCGGTGCACGGGCGGTAGGCTTTTCATTCAGTATCCGGATTTTGCGTAAAGCCATTCGCGAGCAGGCTCGCTCCCACACGGTTTTGTGCACGACACGAATCAAATGTGGGAGCGAGCCTGCTCGCGAAAGCGGCCTCAAATTGTTTTTGTACTGTTCCGGGCCGCCATGTTGCGGCGACGATGGACACAGACTAGGCCTGCGAGCGCTGAAGCTCAATACGCAAAATCGCACTCACGGTTGAGGCTTTTCATAATCAGCGGGCACGGGGGCGTTGCTAGTATCGAGACACCGCCAAGAACAACAAGGACAAGGTCCATGCAGTATTTCCCCAATATCGAGCCGGTTCGCTACGAAGGCCCGAACAGTGATTCGCCCCTCGCTTTTCGTCACTACGACGCCGACAAACTGATCCTCGGCAAACCCATGCGCGAACACCTGCGCATGGCCGCCTGCTACTGGCACACCTTCGTCTGGCCGGGCTCCGATGTGTTCGGCGCCGGCACCTTCAAACGCCCCTGGCAACGCAGCGGCGAGCCGATGCAACTGGCCATCGGCAAGGCTCAAGCCGCATTCGAGTTCTTCAGCAAACTGGGCATCGATTACTACTGCTTTCACGACACGGACGTCGCCCCCGAAGGCAACTCGCTGAAGGAGTACCGCGAACACTTCGCGCAAATGGTCGACCGCCTCGAACAGCATCAGGAACAAAGCGGCATCAAGTTGCTCTGGGGCACTGCCAACTGCTTCAGCAATCCACGTTTTGCCGCCGGTGCCGCGAGCAATCCCGATCCGGAAGTGTTCGCCTGCGCCGCTGCGCAAGTGTTCAGCGCAATGAACGCCACCCATCGCCTCAAAGGCTCCAACTACGTGCTGTGGGGCGGTCGTGAGGGCTACGAAACCCTGCTCAATACCGACCTGAAACGTGAGCGCGAACAACTCGGGCGCTTTATGCGCATGGTGGTCGAGCACAAGCACAAGATCGGTTTCACCGGTGACCTGCTGATCGAGCCCAAGCCCCAGGAGCCGACCAAGCACCAGTACGATTACGACAGCGCCACGGTGTTCGGCTTCCTTCAGCAGTACGGGCTGGAAAAGGAAATCAAGGTCAACATTGAGGCCAACCACGCGACCCTGGCCGGCCACAGCTTTCATCACGAAATCGCCACGGCCGCCTCGCTGGGAATTTTCGGCAGCATCGACGCCAACCGTGGCGATCCGCAGAACGGCTGGGACACCGACCAGTTCCCCAACAGCGTCGAAGAAATGACCCTGGCGACCTATGAAATCCTCAAGGCCGGCGGTTTCAAGAATGGCGGTTTCAATTTCGACTCCAAGGTGCGCCGGCAGAGCCTCGACGAGATCGACCTGTTCCACGGCCACGTCGGCGCCATGGACGTTCTGGCCCTGTCGCTGGAACGCGCCGCTGCGATGGTTGAGAACGATCAATTGCAAACCCTCAAGGACCAACGCTACGCCGGCTGGCGTCAGCCGTTCGGGCAAGCGGTGATGGCGGGCGACTTCAATCTCGAGTCGCTGGCCGAGCACGCGTTCACCAACGAACTGAACCCGCAAGCCGTCAGCGGCCGCCAGGAAATGCTCGAAAACATCGTCAACCGTTACCTGTATCGCTGATCGCCAAGGGAGGCTGCCGACGCAACGACGCTGTGACAATTGCACGACAATTCTGTGCCTGCTGCGTCGGCAGATTCTCTACAGTTCTACCAGCCCGATTCATCGTCAGGCCGTGTCTTTCCAACAAAAATAAAAGGACGCACCACCATGAAGAACTTGAAACGTACGCTGTTGGCCAGTGCCCTGGCGTTGTTGGCCCTGCCGGTAATGGCCGACGCTACCCACCCGAAAATCGGTTTCTCCATTGACGATCTGCGTCTGGAACGCTGGTCGCGCGATCGCGATTACTTCGTCGCGGCAGCGGAAAAAATGGACGCCAAAGTCTTCGTGCAATCGGCCGACGCCAACGAGCAGAAGCAGATTTCGCAGATCGAAAACCTCATCTCTCGCGGCGTCGACGTGATCGTCATCGTGCCGTTCAACGCAACAGTGCTGACCAACGCCGTGGCCGAGGCGAAGAAAGCCGGAATCAAAGTGGTGTCTTACGACCGGCTGATTCTCAACGCCGATGTCGACGCCTATATCTCCTTCGATAACGAAAAGGTCGGCGAGATGCAGGCCGGCGGCGTGCTGAAAGCGGCGCCCAAGGGCAATTACTTCTTGCTGGGTGGCGCGCCCACCGACAACAACGCCAAGATCCTCCGTGAAGGCCAGATGAAAGTGCTGCAACCGGCCATCGACAAGGGCGATATCAAGATCGTCGGCCAGCAGTGGGTCAAGGAATGGAACCCGACCGAAGCGCTGAGCATCGTTGAAAACGCCCTGACCCGTAACAACAACAAAATCGACGGCATCGTCGCCTCCAACGACGCTACCGCTGGCGGCGCCATCCAGGCATTGGCCGCGCAGCAACTGGCCGGCAAGGTGCCGATTTCCGGTCAGGACGCCGACCTCGCAGCCGTCAAACGCGTGATCGCCGGCACGCAAACCATGACCGTGTACAAACCGCTGAAACTCATCGCCTCCGAAGCAGCCAAGCTCTCGGTGCAACTGGCGCGCAACGAAAAACCGGCCTACACCTCGCAGTACGACAACGGCAGCAAGAAAGTCGACACCATCCTGCTCACGCCAACGCCGTTGACCAAGGACAACATCGACTTGCTCGAACAGGACGGCTTCTACACCAAGGCGCAGATTGCCGGGCAGTGATCCGGTCGTAAATCTTGATCAGACCTGTGGGAGCGAGCCTGCTCGCGAAAGCGGAGTGTCAGTCAGTAAAGCTCTGTCTGAAAAGGCCCCTTCGCGAGCAGGCTCGCTCCCACACAGGTTCAGTGGTGTTTGAGTCCCTGGTATACGAGCCTTTTCCATGTCCGACTATCTGCTGCAAATGAACGGCATCGTCAAAACCTTCGGCGGTGTCAAAGCGCTCAACGGCATCGACATCAAGGTCCGGCCCGGTGAATGCGTGGGCCTGTGCGGCGAGAATGGCGCCGGCAAGTCGACGCTGATGAAGATCCTTTCGGCGGTCTATCCCCATGGCACCTGGGACGGTGAAATCCTCTGGGACGGGCAACCGCTCCGGGCGCAATCGATCAGCGAAACCGAAGCCGCCGGCATCGTCATCATCCATCAGGAACTGACCCTGGTGCCGGACCTGTCGGTGGCGGAAAACATCTTCATGGGCCATGAGCTGACGCTGCCGGGCGGGCGCATGAACTACCCGGCGATGATCCACCGCGCCGAAGCCTTGATGCGTGAATTGAAAGTGCCGGACATGAACGTGTCGCTGCCGGTTTCGCAGTACGGCGGCGGTTATCAGCAACTGGTGGAAATCGCCAAGGCCCTGAACAAACAGGCGCGTCTGCTGATTCTCGACGAACCCTCCTCGGCCCTGAGCCGCTCGGAAATCGAAGTGCTGCTGGACATCATCCGCGACCTCAAAGCCAAGGGCGTCGCCTGCGTCTACATCTCGCACAAGCTCGATGAAGTCGCCGCCGTATGCGACACCATTTCGGTGATCCGCGACGGCAAACACATCGCTACCACCGCCATGGCCGACATGGACATTCCACAGATCATCACGCAGATGGTCGGGCGCGAAATGAGCAACCTTTATCCCAGCGAGCCGCACGAGATTGGCGAGGTGATTTTCGAAGCGCGCCACATGACTTGCTACGACGTCGACAACCCCAAGCGCAAACGGGTCGACGACATCTCCTTCAGCCTCAAGCGCGGCGAGATTCTCGGCATTGCCGGGCTGGTCGGGGCCGGCCGCACCGAACTGGTCACCGCACTGTTCGGCGCCTACCCCGGACGCCATGAAGGCGAAGTCTGGCTGGACGGCCGACCGATCGACACGCGCACGCCGCTGAAAGCGATCCGCGCCGGCCTGTGCCTGGTGCCCGAAGATCGCAAGCGCCAGGGCATCATTCCGGATCTCGGTGTCGGTCAGAACATCACCCTCGCCGTGCTCGAGAGCTATTCGAAAATGACCCGCATCGATGCCGAAGCCGAACTGGGCTGCATCGACCGGGAAATCTCCCGTCTGCATCTGAAGACCGCAAGTCCATCCCTGCCGATCACCAGCCTGTCGGGCGGTAACCAGCAGAAAGCCGTGCTGGCGAAAATGCTGCTGGCCAAACCGCGCGTACTGATTCTCGACGAGCCGACCCGAGGCGTGGACGTCGGCGCCAAGTACGAGATCTACAAATTGATGGGCACGCTGGCCGCCGAAGGCGTGTCGATCATCATGGTTTCATCGGAACTGGCCGAAGTGCTCGGCGTCTCCGACCGCGTGCTGGTGATCGGCGAAGGCCAGTTGCGCGGCGATTTCGTCAACCATGAGCTGACCCAGGAACAGGTACTCGCCGCCGCCCTCAGTCAGCCGGGCAGCCATAACAATAATGATCGGAAAACCGCGTAAATGAATCAGGTCAAACAACTGTTCACCCGCTACAAGATGCTCGCGCTGGTATTTGCCGTGGTGCTGATCTGGCTGTTCTTCAGCTGGCAGACCGAGGGCGGCTTCCTCACCCCGCGCAACCTGTCCAACCTGCTGCGGCAGATGTCGATTACCGGAATCCTCGCCTGCGGCATGGTGCTGGTGATCATCAGCGGCGAGATCGATTTGTCGGTGGGTTCATTACTCGGTCTGCTCGGCGGCCTCGCGGCGATACTCGACGTGGTCTATCACATTCCGCTGCTGGCGAATCTCAGTCTGGTTGCCCTGTGCGGTCTGGTCATCGGGCTTGCCAACGGCTACATGGCGGCGTACTTGCGCATCCCCTCATTCATTGTCGGCCTCGGTGGCATGTTGGCGTTTCGCGGGATTTTGCTGGGGATCACCGGCGGCACCACCATCGCCCCGGTATCGCCGGAGCTGGTCTACGTCGGCCAGGGTTATCTGCCCCACGCGATCGGCACCGGCCTGGGTGTGCTGCTGTTTGTGCTGACGGTATTTCTGACCTGGAAACAACGACGCAATCGCGCCCTGCATGGCCTGGCGGCGCATTCGCTGGTACGTGATGTTGTGCGCGTGCTGGTAATCGGCGCGGTGCTGGCGGGTTTTGTTCAGACCCTCAACAGTTATGACGGTATTCCCGTGCCGGTGCTGCTGTTGCTGATTCTGCTCGGCGTGTTCAGTTACGTCACCAGCCAGACTGTGTTCGGCCGCCGGGTCTATTCGGTCGGCAGCAACATGGAAGCGACGCGCCTGTCAGGCATCAATGTGCAGGCGGTCAAGCTGTGGATTTTCGGCATCATGGGCGTGATGTGCGCCCTCGCCGGCGTGGTCAACACCGCACGCCTCGCCGCCGGCTCACCGTCCGCCGGCAGCATGGGCGAACTCGACGCCATCGCCGCCTGCTTCATCGGCGGCACCTCCATGCGCGGCGGCTCCGGCACCGTCTACGGCGCCCTCCTCGGCGCACTGGTGATCACCAGCCTGGATAACGGCATGTCGATGCTCGACGTGGATAGCTACTGGCAGATGATAGTCAAGGGCAGCATTCTGGTGTTGGCGGTCTGGGTGGATGTGAGTACGCGCACGGCGCGGCGTTGAAACGTTGCAGGTGAGTTGGTAAAACGCAAATGAGGCCTGATCACAGGCCTCACTTTTTCCTATCAACGGCGTGAACCGTCTCTTGCGACTGGCTTAAGCGTGCTTTTCCGGGTTCTGGCCAGCCCGTCAGGGCATCCACTGCCACGGCGGCTGGCACCGACGCTACATTCAAACGCCATCCACCGCCGGATAATCCCCATACCCTTCCCAACCCTGGCTGAACCAAGTGCTCATTTCGCTTTCCGCCAATGGCAACTGCCGAGCGAATCTCAGCGGCAGATCCGGATTGGCTATAAACGGCCGTCCAAACGCAATCGCATCGGCGAGCCCGGCATCCAGTTGCGCTTGTGCCCTGGCGAAACCGTAGTCCGAATTGAGGATCAGCACGCCTTTGAACACGTCGCGAATCATCCCGGCCAGTGGCGGGCGTTCGGACTTGCCGAAGGTGCCGTCCGGCGGTGGTTCGCGGACTTCCAGATGAGCGATGCCAATCGCTGACAGCACTTCGGCGGCGCGGATGAACAGCGCTTCGGGATCGCTGTCGCGGATGCCCTGCTCGTAGCTGCTTGGAGTCAAGCGCACGCCAGTGCGGTCGGCGCCGATGACTTCGGCGACCGCCTCGGTCACTTCCTTGAGCAAGCGGATACGGTTGTTGATCGAGCCGCCGTACGCATCGGTGCGAAAATTGTCGCTGTCGCGCAGGAACTGGTCGAGCAGATAGCCGTTGGCGGCGTGGATCTGCACGCCATCGAAACCCGCCTCGATTGCGTTGCGAGTGGCCTGACGAAAGTCTTCCAGCAGTGCGGGAATTTCTTCCAGCGGCAACGCACGCGCCGGTGTATACGGCTGCTTGCCGGCGTACGTATGCGCCTGTCCCGGCGCGGTGGTGACCGATGCGGAAACCGGCTGGCCGCCGCCAAGGAAACTCGGGTGCACGACCCGGCCCATGTGCCAGAGCTGCGCGATGATCCGGCCGCCAGCGCCATGCACGGCATCGGTGACCTTGCTCCAGCCGGCGACCTGTTCGGCCGACCAAATGCCTGTCGCATACGGCCAGCCCAGACCTTGCTGGCTGATGCCGATCGCTTCGGAAATGATCAGGCCGGCACTGGCGCGCTGGCGGTAATACTCGACCATCATCTCGGTCGGGACGTGCTCGCGAGTGCCGCGCGCGCGGGTCATCGGTGCCATCAGGATGCGGTTGGGCAAATCGAGCGCGCCGAGGCGCACGGAATCAAATAACGATGTCATGTTCAGGCTCTCAAAAAGGTGGGCAGGATCAAACCAGGCGTGCGCCGCCGTCGATGTTGAGCACGGCGCCGTTCATGAAGGTGTTGCTCATCAGGAAAACCACTGCCGCGCCCGCTTCTGCAGCTGTGCCGAGGCGATGCAGGGGCAGCACCTGCTCAAGAGAAGCGACAAATGCATCCCGCCCCTCGCCCAGTGCCTTGCCCAGAATCGGGGTGTTGATCGGGCCGGGCGAAAGCGTGTTGACTCGCACCGGTGCCAACTCAAGGGCCAGACCGCGAGCCAGTGCTTCCATGGCTGCCGAGGCGGCGGCGAGTACGGCGGTGCCGTAGGCATTCGGGCGATCAGCGAGAGAACCGGAGATAAACGTGATCGAGCCGTCTTTTGCCAGCCTGTCGCCAAGGACCCGAATCGCATTGATCGATGCCCAGATGCGTTCGTCGAACGCGCGGTGCAGATAATCGAGATCAGCCGCGCGCACGGTGCCAGCGACAAACGTGCCGGCGAGCAGAACGAGGTGATCGACCTGAAGGATATCGGCCAGTGCAGTATCGAGAGCCTGGCTATCGGTCACGTCGGCCGCGCGCCAGCCATCGAGCCCGTGCTCGCTGGCGGCCTGCTCGGCACGTGCAGCGTTCGAGCCGATGACGATGACCTTGGCGCCAGCGGCTTTCGCTTGCACCGCAGCGGCCAGGCCAATGCCGGAGGTGCCGCCGAAAATGACCACGGTTTTGTCGGTGAGTGTGGAAGGCAGGGTTTGGCTGATGTTCATGCTGAGTCTCCGTCTGGAACACCTGAATGGCGTTCGATGGGCAAAGACTACGTTTTGGAAGCCACATTGATAATTGGGCCAGAAGTCGCTTTACTAGTGCCATGAAGGCACAAATTGGATTGGATCGTTTAACCGGGCTCATCGCCTTTGCACGAGCGGCTTCGCTGGGCAGCTACACGGCTGCCGCTCGGGCACTGTCGGTGTCGCCGTCGGCCATCAGCAAAAGCGTGCAACGGCTCGAAGAGCATTTCGGCCTGATGCTGTTTACTCGCACCACGCGCTCGCTGGTACTCACCCCGGAGGGCCGTGATCTATACGAACGGGCGCTGCGGATTCTGCGCGAAGTCGAAGACATCGATCAGGCCGCCGTTGCTTCACGCGCTGAGCCATCGGGCGTATTGAAGGTCACCGCGCCGTTGCCGATTGGACTGAATATCCTCGCGCCGGCCCTGCCGAGATTTCGCGAGCAATATCCAAAGGTGACGATCGATCTACGACTCGGCGATCAGTATGCCGACCTCATCGAACAAGGCATCGACGTCGCGGTTCGGGTTGGCAATCTTGCGGATTCGCGACTGATTTCTCGCCCGCTGGGCCCGCATCGAATCGGTGCGTTCGCATCACCGGACTATCTGCAGCGCAAGGGTACTCCGCTTACGGCCGAGGATCTCGCCGAGCATGAGTGCGTGAATTTCCGCTATCAAAGCACCGGGCAGAGTTTGCGCTGGCCGTATCTAGCCGGTGACAGACAGTTGGAACTGGCACCCGACGCGGCCTTCACCGTTGATGCCAGCGATGCGGTCGCGGCGGTGCTGGCTGCCGGCGGCGGCATCGGTATTTCGCCGCACTACGTAGCGGCGGCGTATGTTCGTCGGGGCGAACTGGTCCCGGTGCTGCCACAGTTCACCGTCGAACGCTTCGCCATTACCGCGTTGTGGCCGGAGAGCCGTCGCGGTAGCCCGAATGTCAAAGCGTTCACGGCGTTTTTGCTTGAGTTGTTCCCTGCAACGCCGCCTTGGGATGAGGTCATCCAGACGTACGTAGAGGGTTCAGGTCCGGCCTGACGGTTCATAGCGAACGTTTTGCAATCCACTGCTTGTACTGTCCGGTGCGAAAGAACATCGCCAACTGTTGTGACAGCAATCGCGCAACCTACTGTGGAAACGGGCTTGCTCGCGAAAGCGCTCTGCCGGTCGCCATCCGTGTTGACCGTTCTGGCCCCTTCGCGAGCAAGCTCGCTCCCACAGGTTTTTTGGCATGGCTGGGGATTGGTGGCGTGCCAGCACCGACTGGTTTTCGTCAGTGCGCCAATTCTCATCGTCCCGCCCCCAGTCCATAACCTTTGGACTGACTTGAAACCTGTACGCGTCGGCAGGCCAATCAAGCGCTCACGTTGCCCGAATCACTTATGCACAAGCAGCGACTTGCGCGCTGCCTTGTCCTGCTTCATGGCGGCGATTTCCCGCTCGCACGCTTCGACATCGAACGACTTGTCCCATTTGGCGATGGCGATGGTGCCGATGCCGTTACCGATCAGGTTGGTCACGGCTCGCGCCTCGTTGAGGAAGCGGTCGATGCCCAACAGCAACACCAGGCCCACCAGAGGTATCGAGTGAATGGTGGTGAGGGTGGCCGCGAGTGTCACAAAACCTGCTCCCGCCACTCCGGCCGAGCCCTTGGAGGTCAGCAGGAACACGCCGAGCAGAATCATCTGATCCATGAAGGTCAGCGGCGTGTTGGTCGCCTGGGCGATGAAGATTGCTGCCATGGTCAGGTAGATGCAGGTGCCGTCTGCGTTGAAGGTGTAGCCCGTCGGCAGGACCATGCCGACCACGGATTTCTTGCAGCCGAGCTTTTCCAGTTTGACCATCATTCGCGGCAGCACCGCTTCGGTCGAGCAGGTGCCCAGGGTGATCAGGATTTCATCCTTGAAATAACGCAGAAACTGCATCAGCGGCATGCCCGACCATCGCGCCACCGCGCCCAATACAACGACGATGAAAATCAGCGTGGTGATGTACAGCGCGACCAGCAACTGCCCCAGCGACAGCAGAGTGCCGATGCCGTATTTGCCGATGGTGAATGCCATGCCAGCCCCCGCGCCCAACGGCGCCAGACGCATGACCATCGCGACGATTTTGAACAGACCTTGCAGGAACAGATCGATGGTGTTGATCAGCGGTTTGCTGGTTTCGCCCATTTGCACCAAGGCGACGCCCATCAGCACCGACAACAGAATCACTTGCAGCATGACGCCATTGGAGAAAGCGCCGAGGAAGGTGTGCGGAATGATATTGAGGAAGAATTCGACCAGACCGCCCTGCTCGCTCGCCGCCTGGCTGTATTTGTTGACAGCGCTGCCATCGAGGGTACCGGCGTTGATGTTCATGCCGGCACCGGGCTTGACCACGTTGACTACGATCAGGCCGACCACCAGAGCGATGGTGGAAAGAATCTCGAAGTAGATCAGCGCTTTCACACCGATGCGACCGACCTCCTTGATACTGCCCATCTTGGCGATACCGACCACCACCGTGCCGAAAATGATCGGCGCCAGGAGCATCTTGATCAGCTTGATGAAACCGTCGGCGAACGGCTGCAGCTTGGCGCCGATGTCGGGCACGAAGTAACCGATGGCAGCACCGATGACGATGCCGATCAGCACCTGCACATAGAGCTGGCTGTACCAGCGCGATTTTGAAGTTTCCACGGAAGCACCTCATTTTATTGTTGTGGTGGGCATGTGGCTTTGGCGTCGAGGATGACGCCTGAAGGTGCGGCCTCGGAAATCGAGGCCGCAGATAAAACCGAATCAGCCCTCGCCCAGTTCGCGCATGACGGCATACAGCGCAGACTTGGCTTCGAAGCCGACCCCCGGGATATCCGGCAGCCCGACGTAGCCGTTTTCCACGCGGATACCATCGGCAAACCCGCCGAATGGCTGGAACACGTCCGGGTACGATTCGTTGCCGCCCAGGTGCAGACCGGCAGCGATGTTCAGCGACATCTGGTGACCACCATGTGGCACCACGCGGCGCGAAGACCAACCCAGCTCTTCCATCACTTTCAGGGTGCGCATGTACTCAACGAGCCCGTAGGACAGCGCGCAGTCGAATTGCAGGTAATCGCGGTCCGGGCGCATGCCGCCGTGGCGCAACAGGTTGCGGGCGTCCTGGTGAGAGAAGAGGTTTTCGCCGGTGGCCATCGGCAGTTCGTAGTGATTGGCCAGCTCGGCCTGGAGCGCGTAATCCAGCGGGTCGCCGACTTCTTCGTACCAGAACAGGTTGTACTTCTTGATCGCTTCGGCATACGCGATACCGGTCTGCAGATCGAAGCGGCCGTTGGCATCGACCGCCAGGCGCTGGCCGTCGCCCACCACTTCGAGCACCGCCTCAATGCGGCGGATATCTTCGTCCAGCGGCACTGCGCCAATCTTCATCTTGACCACGTCGTAGCCACGGTCCAGGTAGCTCTGCATTTCGGCCTTGAGCTTGGTCTGGTCCTTGCCCGGGTAGTAATAACCACCCGCCGCATACACCCAGACCTTGTCATCGGCAACGCCGTTGCGATAACGATCGGCAAGCAGGCGATACAGCGGCTTGCCTTCGATCTTCGCTACCGCATCCCACACCGCCATATCGATGGTGCCGACCGCTACTGAACGCTCGCCATGCCCGCCCGGTTTTTCGTTGGTCATCAGGGTTTTCCAGATGGCGAACGGATCGAGGTTATTGTTCTCGTGATCGATCAGGGTTTGCGGGTCGGCTTCAGTGATCCGCGCCAGAAAACGGTCGCGCATCAACGCGCCCTGGCCGTAGCGACCGTTGGAGTTGAAGCCGTAACCGATGACCGGTTTGCCGTCGCGAATCACGTCGGTAATGACCGCGACGACCGAGCAGGTCATCTTCGAAAAATCGATGTAGGCATTGGCGATCGGGGAAGCAATGGAGACGGTTTTTTCACGGATATCGACGATACGCATGACGGGTTCCTCTTGTTGTGGTGGGCCAACGTTATGCGTTGCGACGACACCCGCCCAATGCTATTAATGCCGCGCCCTATGCACAGGAGGCATTGCCCTTGGAACTGGTTTGGCTTGAGGATTTTTCAGCGCTGGCCGAATACGGCAGCTTTGTCCGGGCCGCCGAAGCGCGCCATGTGACGCAGCCGGCATTCAGTCGTCGGGTGCGTTCACTGGAGAACTGGATGGGCGTGGAATTATTCGTGCGCACTCCGCAGGGCGCGACGCTGACCGAGGCCGGCAGGCAGATTTTGCCCAGCGCTCAGGAAGCGGCCAGACGCCTGTATCGCATGCGTTCCGAGGCTCAGGAAGTGGCCGGCATGGCGGCGAAAACCTTGCAGTTCGCTGCCACTCACTCGCTGTCATTCACCTTCTTCCCACGCTGGTTGCGCAGCGCCGAAAGTGGCGCGCCGATCGACGCGGTTCGCCTGCATTCCGACAGCATGGCCGTGTGCGAACAGATGCTGATTCATGGCCAGGTGCAGTTCCTGCTATGCCATCGCCACCCCGACGTTCCGCCATTACTGGCGCCTGATCAGTTCATTGGCAAGAAGGTCGGCGAGGACGTACTTGTGCCGCTGGCGAGTGCTTCAGCCCAGTTCGGCACGTCGCCTGAAACCCTGCCCTATCTGGCCTACACCCACGAATCCGGCCTGGGCCGAATCGTCGCCCACAGGCTACACGGCAAGGCCGATTATCTGCATTTGAAACCGCTGTTCAGCAGCCATCTGGCGGCAGTGCTGATGTCGATGGCGCTGGAAAGCAAAGGCGTCGCCTGGCTGCCGAAAAGCCTGACCGAACAGGAAATGGCCGACGGGCGCCTGGTCAGGGCACTGGATGAAAGCTGGGACATTCCATTGGAAATCCATCTGACTCGCCCGACCGCGCCGATCAGCCCTTCGGCGGAGGAATTCTGGGCGAAGCTGGGAGAGTAACTCTATCGAGCAGCCCCTCACCCCAGCCCTCTCCCGAGGGAGAGGGAGCCGATTTGGGTGCTGTTCAAGAACTGAGTTCAACCCGGTATTTCAGGTCGGCGAATTTCTACTAAACACCCCGGTCAGTCCCCTCTGCCTTCGGGAGAGGGTTAGGGTGAGGGGCTTTTGTCCTTTGACTCGATTTATGCCACCGTGAGCCCCGTCCATTGCTCCGAAACCGCCCAAAGTCGCTCAGCCAGCTCAGCATCCGCCGCCCATTGCGCAACGCCCTTGCGGCCCGCTTCAGGTTGATTGATCGGCGCAACATTGCAGTCTTCGCAATACACGCCACCCAAATCCGCAAGCAATGCACTGGTCGCACACCACAATCCCGTCGCGGCGCCCTGCTCCAGCGTTTTCAGACCGTTGTGGGCATCCAACCGTGGTCGACCGTGTTCATCCAGGGCGTCGAATGCGGCGAGTTCCGCCGTGCTCAAGTGCCGTGCCAGATCCGTCAGAATCTGCCCCGGATGCAATGAGAACGCACGAACGCCATGACTGCGTCCGCGCCGATCCAGCGCGATGGCAAACAAGGCATTGGCTGTTTTTGACTGACCATACGCGGCCCATTTGTCATACGGCCGTTGCAGGAAATCGATGTCGTCAAAGTCGATCCCGGCAATCTGGTGCCCGCGCGATGACACTGACAGCACCCGCGCCTGTCCAGCTTTGACTAGCGCCGGCCAAAGACCGCAGGTCAGGCGATAGTGGCCCAAGTGATTGGTCGCGAACTGGCTTTCATGGCCATCGGCATCGCGCAGCAACGGCGCGGCCATGACTCCGGCGCAGTTGATCAGCAATGACACTGGCTGACCCGCGCTGACCACGCTGTGGCTGAACGCCGCCACCGATTCAGCCTGCATGAGGTCCATGGGCAGCACGCGGACACCGTCAACACCCGCCAATGCCACCTCTGCCCGCTCCGTATCTCTGGCCGGCACAATGACCTGCGCTCCTGCCGCCGCGAGGCTTTTCACCGTCAGCAGACCCAGGCCGGAATAGCCGCCGGTGACCACAGCGAGCTGCCCGCGCAGATCGATGCCAGCCATGACTTCAGCCGCTGTGCTCGCGGCGTTGAACGGTGATTGCACAGGTTGTTGGAGCGTAGCCATGAGCGTTAATCCTGAGTGAGCTATCGAAGGTCTTCATTCTTGGCTAAGCTCTACGGACGAACCAGTCTGATAAATCCAGGTTTCTGTCGTGATCATCCAAAATCCTGCTGGCGATCCGCTTTCTGCCGTATTGGCGCTCTCCGAGTTGCAAGCAGCCTGCTCGGTTCGCTTGCAAGCGGGAGGCGTCTGGGCGCTGCGATTTCAACCCATCGAACTGAAATTCAACGTGGTGCGACGAGGCGAATGCTGGTTGCGCATGCAGGGCTTGCCGGCGCAGTTGCTGCGGGCCGGCGACTGCTTTGTGGTGTCGCGCACGCCGTTCATTCTGGCCAGCGGCGCCGACGTCGAGGCGGTGAATGCAGCGGATGTTTTTGCCCATGACGGCGTCTCGGCGACGTTTGGCGTCGGCGAGGAAGTCGAGCTGCTGGGCGGCAGCGTGTCGCTATCGGGACCCGGCGCAACCGAACTGCTCGACGTGCTGCCGACCTCGCTGATCATTCGCGCCGAGGCCACAGGTGCCTCGTCGTTCGGTTGGCTGCTGGATGAACTGGAGCGCGAGTGGCCATCACACCAGGCCGGCTCGCAGGCGATGTGCAACGACCTGCTGCGGCTGATCTTCATCCATGCGCTGCGCCATCACATCAACAGCGCGGATGCCGAACAATTGGCCTGGCTGGGCGGGCTACGGGAACCGGCGATTGCCGGCGTCTTGCGCGCCGTTCACGCTGCTCCGCAGAAGCCTTGGCGACTGACGCAAATGGCCGAGATTGCCTGCATGTCGCGCTCCGGTTTCGCCGCGCTGTTCAAGACACGCATGGGTCTGGCACCGGTCGAATACGCCACGCGCTGGCGAATGCGCGTGGCCGCGTTTCGCTTGCGCAATGGTCGGGACAATGTGGCCACTGTTGCCGCGTCACTGGGCTATCTGTCCGACGCGGCGTTTGGCGCTGCCTTCCGCCGCGTGCACGGCAAATCGCCGGGCCAATACCGCCGCGATCCACTCCTGTAGGCCAATGATCGAGGTTATGATCGCGACAACCGCCGCCAGGGACATCCGCTGATGCCTGCCATGAAAACCCGCCCCACCTCCGCGCCATTGCTCAAGCCAGGCGAAACCGTGGTGCTGTTCGACGGTGTGTGCAAACTGTGCAACGGCTGGGCGCGCTTTCTGATTCGCCATGACCGTCAGCGCCATGTGCGGCTGGCGACCGTGCAATCGCCCGAAGGCCAGGCCTTGCTGGCGTGGGCCGGTTTGCCCCTGGATGAGTTCGACACCATGGCGGTGATCCGCGACCGGCAGTACTGGGAACGCTCGGATGCGTTTCTCGAAGTGGTCGGGCAACTGCCAGGGCGCTGGCAGCCGCTGAAACTGCTGCGGATTTTCCCGCGCCGCCTGCGTGACTGGGCTTACGATCGCATCGCGCTGAACCGCTATCGGCTGTTCGGCAGGTACGACGCTTGTCTGCTGCCAACAGCGGATCATGAAAGCCGCTTTCTAAAAGCCCACGGTTAACCCGACCAGTTGCACCGGCGTCATCTTCGTCACCATCATCAGCACGATGACAAACATCCCGGCGAACCCGGCAATGCCCATCCAGAACCACCAGCGGTAAGTGCTAGCAAAGCGATCATCCAGAGGCAGGCCACTCTCGCCCGCGCTCAGCGCCATCTTCTGCAGACGCTTTTGCAATACCAGTACAGGCAGCCACAGTGCGCCTACGCAGAAGAAAATGATCAGCGACGTCAGCAGCCACTCACTGCTCATCGAAAGCCCGGAAAGCCGCATCAGCAGATAGCCGGTGATGACCTGCACAATCCCTGCCGGCGTGGTGATCCACGTATCGAAACGCACCACCATCCTTGCGACATGGGCGATCACTTGCGGGTTGCCGCTGCGGCTGGCGGCGATCAGGTAGAGGTAGGAACCCATGCCGAAACCGAAGAGGAAAATCGCCGCGATTACATGCAGGTACTTCAGGCAGAGATAGAGCATCTCAACGCTGCCCATCGGAGAATTGAACCGACAGGCTCAAGTTGGCCGGATCGTTGATCGCCGCCAGATATTCATCGACGCTGATTTCGCCAACACACGGCCGCGCGCCGGCCTGCGGTACATAACCCCGAGCCATTTTGCTCGCGAGGGCGACGGCGGCGCAGCTGGGGATTTCCGGGCCTTTGTCATTCAGCGCGGTGAGTTGCGCGGTCATGCTCAGCGGCTGGCCTTCGACACCGATGCCGCGAACATCGATGTACATCGCGCTTTTGCCATCACCGAAACGTTCGAACCACGTACCCAGGCGATGCAGGCGCGCCGCCCAGCGCACATGATCGCGCACCAGCCCGAAGCGCAAGGCCTGCGCCAGCAAGGCGTTGGCAACGCCGCCGAGCTTCAGGCCGGCGCCAGCCTTGAAGCGCAGCGTCTGTGCGCCATAGCGGCGAGCGAAAATATCCATGTCCGGCACATCGACATTGGCCAGCACCCGCGTGCCCAGTTGCGGCATGCTGCGCAGGGTCAGATCGAGCCAACCCAATACTTCGTGAACCTGGCCGTTTTTCAACTGCCTGATCGGTTTGCCGGCATAAGCGAGCACGCCTTCGACCGTGGACAGCCCCGGCATTTTTGCCGAGGAAGAAATGCCATGCTCGATCGAGTCGATTCGCGCAAAACGTGAGCGCTGCTGATCGATGATCGCCGAAGACAAGGTCGGCACCGAACTGCAACCGCTGAGCACGGCCACACCAGCCTCCCTGGCGCGGGCGTCGAGCACATCAATGCCGTTGACGAAGGTGCGGCAGTCAGCCAGATCGCAATAATTCACACCGGCGCCGATGCAGCTTTCAGCAACTGCGTAGGATTGCCCCTGAAACGGCCCGCCGGTGTGCACCACCAACTGAACATTGAACTCACGCAACGCCGCCTGAAAATCCGCGCCCAGCGCATCGCCGCACCAGCCATCGCACGGACGGCCTGATTGCGCTTGCAGCTCAGCGACCTTGATTTGCAACTTGCGTGCATCGCGGCCCGACAACAGCAGTTCAATCTCTGGCATGAGCGCCAGATGCCGACAAACGATGCTGCCGAAATTGCCGTAACCACCGACGACCATCACCCTGAATGCCATTACCCTATCCCTGTTCCAGCCTAAACGTGTGGCGCAGAGGATATAGGGCGCAGCGGCGACCAGACATTTATTTTGCAACCGGGTATCACCCCGTCCGCTTGTCCCAGGCAAAAAGAATGAACCCAACGCCCCTCTCGTCGCCTAACGCACAGACCATCAGGAGCTAAGCCTATGCAAATCGAAACCGTGTGGATCGTATTGGCGGTCATTCTTGTGCTGATCGAGCTTTGGGCCATCAATCGGGTGCGTAAAAGCGAAGGGAAATCCAGTAGTAAAGGCGTGTGGATCGTGCTGATCGTGTTCGTGCCGCTGTTCGGCCTGATCGCCTGGGCACTGGCGGGACCCAAGCATGTCGGTCGCATTTCGCCTTCCCAGGCTAACCGGTGACCCACGGGTGCAGGCCCGTCTGAAGTATCACCACAGCCCGGCTTTTGCCGGGCTTGTTATATGCAATGCCCGCCGCGCGGATTTCTTGCAGGCTGCACGAAAGCATTGTGCCTGCTTCGATGCCAGCCCTTGATTTACAAGGGTTGCGCTTGATCGGCGAGTTGGCATGAGTCCTGCGATAGCCTCTTCCTGAATACACAGCAGCGCGAAAAAAAGAACGCTGTGTTCAATCCGTGAAAAGCAGAGGCCTCAAAAAATGAATGCCATCGACCTTCTCAAAGCCGACCATGAAAAAGTAAAAGCCATCCTCAGCCAACTGAGTGAGTCCACCGACCGCGCGCTGAAAAAACGCGTCGAGTTGCTGGGCAAACTGGAAATGGAAATCACCATCCACACCCGCCTCGAAGAAGAGATTCTCTACCCTGCGTTCAAGGAAGCCGGCAGCAAGGAAGAAGACATCATGTATTACGAAGCCAAGGAAGAGCACCGCACCGTGGATTCGCTGGTACTGCCTGATCTGAAAGAAACCGATCCGGGCAGCCCGGAATTTGCCGGTCGGGTCAAGGTGGTCAAGGAACTGCTGGAGCACCACATCGAAGAGGAAGAAGAGGAAATGTTCCCGAAAGCGCAGAAGCTTCTGGGCAAGGCCAAGCTCGAGGAACTGGGCGCACAGATGGAAGCCATGAAGGCGAGCCACAAAAAGGAAATGGCGGCCAACAAGATCGCTGCGTAAAGTGCTGAAGACACGGAAGCCCGGCAGCAATGCCGGGCTTTTTTTGTGCGCCCAAACAGGCCCCGGCTCCCACATTGGATATACGTATGTCCGGCAATTCCTGAGCAAGCCACGAAACCTGTGGGAGCGAGCCTGCTCGCGAAGGCATCAGGTCAGCCACATCATCCATGACTGACACTGCGCTTTCGCGAGCAGGCTCGCTCCCACACTGGATATACGTATGTCCGGCAATTCCTGAGCAAGCCACGAAACCTGTGGGAGCGAGCCTGCTCGCGAAGGCGTCAGGTCAGCCACATCATCTATGACTGACACTGCGCGTTCGCGAGCAGGCTCGCTCCCACAGGGCCAGTGTCGGTCTTGAGGCAGGTTGTTATCAAACCGCCCAAGGTGGCCTGGGATCGAATTTAGTTTCAATCCACTCCTTGAACGCCACCACTGCGGCCGCCGGAAATCGCGATGACGGTCTGACCAGATAAACACCGCCCGCCGAATCCAGATGCCAGTCGGGCAGCACGTGAATCAGCCGCCCTGCCGCCAGATCGCGGCTCATCAGCCAGTCGCCGGCACCGAGTATGCCGGCGTCGGCGCGGGCGGCGGCGAGCAGGGATTCGCTGTCGCTGGCAGTCAGGTTGCCGTGGGGCGTGATGGTCTGCACCTCGTTGCCGCGATGCAGGCGCCACAGCGGGAACGAGGCCAGCCCACTGAAGCGCAGGCAATTGTGCTGCAGCAGATCCTGTGGTGTCTGCGGCATGCCATGGGCCTCGATGTACGTCGGTGATGCGCAAAGAATCCGACGATGGTCACTGAGCTTTTTTGCGGTCAGCCGATTGTCCTCAAGCTCGCCGATGCGGATAGCCGCGTCGAAACCCTGCTCGATGATGTCGACCAGACCTTCGCTGTAATCGGCCACCAGCGAAACCTGCGGATGAGCCTTGAGAAATTCCGGCAGCAGCGGCCCCAGCCACAAGCGCCCCATCGCCGCCGGCAACGCCAGGCGCAGGGTGCCGCGTACTTCGCTGGCGCCCTGCACCGCTTGCTGCTGCGCTTCGTTCATCAACTCGACGGCCGCGCGCAGGCGCTGTTCGAGTTGCAGGCCGGCCTCGGTGATACGCACGTGTCGCGTCGAGCGTTCCACCAACCGCACGCCCAGTCGCTTCTCCATCGCCGCAAGGCGCTTGGAAACGATGGTCGGATGACGCTGCAACAAACGCCCCGCCGCGACAAACGAGCCTTGCGCGGCGACGGCCAGGAAAGCAGCGATTTCATCGCTGTGCGGGTTGCTCAGAACATCCAGATTCATGGTTTTAGAATGATCGCCCCTGATGATCGGCCTGCCTCGAGATCGGCATGCGCTTGTGCCGCGTCGGCCAATGAATACCGCGCGCGAATTTGCGGCGTGATGATACCGGCGGCCACCGCAGCCAGCACATCTTGTGCGCGCTCCTGATACTCGGCTGTCGTGGCGGTGTGCGCGGCCAGCGATGGACGGGTCAGGAACAGCGAGCCCTTGGCGTTCAGCGTGGCCATTTCCACCGCTGCCGGCGCGCCGGTCTGCGCGCCGAACGAGACCATCAATCCGCGTGGGCGCAAGCTGTCCAGCGAGGCCTGAAAAGACACCCGACCAATCGGGTCATACACCACATCGACCTTGCGCCCCTCGGTGATACGCAACACGTCGGCGGCGAGGGTCTCGGCATTGAACACCAGCACTTCGTCACAGCCCGAGGCGCGCGCCTTGTCGACACTGGCCTGCTTCGACACAACGCCGATCACCGTCGCGCCAAGGTGTTTGGCCCATGGCACCATGATTTCCCCCAGACCACCCGCGACGCCGTAAAGCAGCATCGTCGTGCCCGGCCCGACCGGATAAGTCGCCTTCAGCAGATACTGCGCGGTGATGCCTTTGAACAACACCGCCGCCGCATCTTCGAACGACAACTCATCGGGGATCTTCACCAGACGCTCCGCCGGAAACAGCCGCGCCGAGGCGTAACCACCCAAGGGGCCAGTGGCATAAGCAACTCGATCGCCGACGCGGACATTGCTCACACCGGCACCGACCGCTGCCACCCGACCCGCGCCTTCCAGACCCAACCCCGAAGGCAACGCCACCGGCACTGCACCTTTGCGCTGGCTGACATCGAGGTAATTGACGCCCACCGCCGCTTGCTCCAGCCAGACCTCGCCGGCCCCGGGGGTCTGTTCGCTGACAGTGTGCAATTGCAGGACATCCGGTGCGCCCGTTGCGGTGAAGCGGATTGCATTGGCCATGGTCATCTCCATTCATTCGTTAGCCGTTGAGCTCAGTCTGAAAGCTCAGCATTCAACGAACAACCCAACCTGAATGCAGTTCATTGCTGCATCTGATGCAGCTATGCATGAATAAAAAAGGAGCGGCAGGTGCTGCCACTCCTCTTTGCAGAATCAATCGAACGCGCCGTTGAGCACCTCGTAGATCAGCCCGGTAGCCAGCGCGACGAGGATCAGGTCGGTGCCAACCTGTTGCCATTCGTAGCCGTCGTAATGAGGCAAATGGCCGAGCAGACGCCCGTCCAGCTTCTTGGCGATGCCTGGTGGCAGCGGTTTGCCCCGCGCCAAATTCTTCTGAACGCCAGGCGGCAGCGCTGGCCCCGGATTCCAGTATTCGCCGCGATAGCCGTCGACGATGCCGAGAATATTGCCGCGATCAATGCTCGGAGCACCGCCGCCATTGCCAGAGTGTTGCTGGCCTTTATTGCCATTGCCCTGACCGCCCCCACCCTGTTTACCATGATCCTGCATGTTCTGCGGTTTGCCCTTGCCGTTGCCCTGGCCGCCCTGGCCCTTGCCATTGCCGGGGTCGGCCAGTGCCGTCGTGCTGCCGACTACAAGCGCGAGGCAAGACAGCGCGACAATCAATCTGCGAGCTTTTCTCATGTGCGATTCCTTCGGTTTGGAGGGGCTTGAGTTGGGGGGAATGTGCTCAGCTTAGTGGATTTCTCCTTGCTGACCACTCGGCCTTGCGTCAGGATTCCCACCCTCTCCACCCGCGATCGAAAAAACATGAATCGTCAAAAGAAGCTGCAGCAGTTGTTCAAGGAAAAAGCCAAAAAGGCCAACGCCAAACTGGCGCCGAAAAAGCCCAAATACATCTGCAAGGCTGATCGCCTGAAGCTGGAAGCCGAAGCCGCGCAGGCTTCAGTGGAAAATACCGAGAGCTGAGTCAGGCTTTCTGCCGCGACGTCAGCCACGTCATCAGCGCCGCCAGCACCAGCAATGCCGCGCTGGCGAAGAAGGTCAGCCGATAGCCACTGCCGTCGAACAGCAGACCACCGACGGTCGACCCCGAAGCGATCGACAACTGCACCACCGCCACCATCAGCCCACCGCCCGCTTCGGCATCGTCGGGCAGCGTGCGCGCCAGCCACGACCACCAGCCCACCGGCGCCGCCGTGGCGATCAATCCCCACAAGCCGAGCAACACGAACGTCGCGACCACTGAACTGCCCATCCCAATGAGCGCCACTGCGATCATCGCCATCAACAGCGGGATGGCGATCACCACGCGATACAGCCCCTTCTTCAACACGGAACCGATGACCACGGTGCCGATAAACCCCGCCACACCAATGACCAGTAAAATCATCGACAGCACCGAAACATCGACCCGGGTCACGGTTTCCAGAAACGGTCGCAGGTAAGTGAACAGCACAAACTGGCCCATGAAGAACAGGCCGGCGCCGAGCATGCCGAATGCCACCCGGCGGCTTTTGAACAACGCAAAGCCGTTGGCTGCGCTGGCTTTGCGTGGCGCGGCCGGCAACGCGGGCAAGCTTATCCACTGCCAGAGCAGCGCAATCAACGCCACCGGTATCAGGCAGAAAAACGCCCCGCGCCAGCCAATCACACTGCCGAGATAACTGCCCAGCGGCGCCGCGACCACCGTAGCCAAAGCATTGCCGCCGTTAAAAATTGCCAATGCCTTGGGCACGCTGGCGGAGGGCACCAGACGCATGGCCAACGCTGCCGACATCGACCAGAAGCCGCCAATCACCACGCCGATCAATGCGCGACCGATCATGTAAACCGTGTAGTTTGGCGCCAGGCCCACCACCAGCCCGGACGCACACATCAGCGCCGTCAACAGCAGCAACAGGCGCTTGCGATCCATCGAACCGGCAAGCCTGGTGATCGTCAGGCTGGTCAGCACCGCGAACGCGCCGGAGATGGCGATGCCGTAGCCGGCCAGGCCTTCGCTGATGTGCAAGTCCGTGGCCATGGGCGTGAGCAGACTGACCGGCATGAACTCGGAGGCGATCAGCGCGAAGACACACAGGGTCATGGCGAACACGCCGCTCCAGTACGCCGGTTGCTCGCCGGCAGTGGACACGCCCATGGGCTGGTTTGTCGGGTTGTCGATTGCTTGGGCCGTCATGCAAAAACCTGTTTGGAAGAACAAATGGTCGAGGCACTTCTGCCCCGCTACTCAGGCTGCAAAGCTTGACGGATCGGGCTTAACTTGATTAGTAGCGGTAATCTTCATGTGCTTTTGAGAAAAATTCAGCAATGAGCAACGCCAAAGTCAATGACCTGCAGGCCTTTCTGGCGGTGGCCCAGGAGCAAAGCTTCACCAAAGCCGCTGCTCGCCTCGGCGTCACGCCTTCTGCGTTGAGTCATACGGTCCGCGCGCTGGAGCAGCGTCTGGGTATCCGCTTGCTGGCTCGCACGACGCGCAACGTCTCGCCGACCGAGGCTGGCGAGCGCTTGATGCGTTCGATTGCGCCGCTGTTCGAGCAGATCAGCGCCGAGCTCGAAGCCCTTGGCGAATTGCGCGACAAGCCCAGCGGCACGATCCGGATTTCCTGCACGGACGATCAGATCGAGTTGTGCATTCGGCCGATGCTTGCAAAGTTTTTGCAGGACTATCCGGACATCACCTTGGAGTTTTACGTCGATTATGGTTTCACCAATGTGGTCAAGGAGCGCTTCGACGCTGGTATCCGTCTCGGTGAATCGATCAGCAAAGACATGATCGCCGTGCGCATTGGTCCGGACTGGCGTCTGGCCGTGGTCGCCTCGCCCGATTACTTCGCTCGTCACCCGGCACCCGCCACGCCGCATCAGTTGACGGAGCACACTTGCATCAACATCCGCCATCAACCGGCCGGCGCGATATACGCCTGGGAGTTTGCGCACAAGGGTCAGGATTTCAGCGTGAAGGTCAACGGGCAATTGGTGTTCAACAGCATCATGCACGTGCTCAATGCCGCCGTGGATGGCATCGGCGTGGCGTACGTGCCCGAGCAATTGGTCGCGCCGTATCTGGCCGACGGGCGACTGGTGGAAGTGCTGGAAGAGTGGTGCCCGACGTTTCAGGGCTATCACCTGTACTACCCGAACCGGCGCCAAGGCTCGGCAGCGTTTGCAGCGTTTGTCGAAGCACTGAAGCTGAACACCGCGCCCCTGTAAGAGTGAGCCTGCTCGCGAAGGCGCCAGATCAGATACATCCACGTTGAATGACACACCGCTTCGCGAGCAGGCTCGCTCCCACAATGGTCCGGGGCAAGGCCAAAATCTTCAGCGCAACCAAAATCCCTGTGGGAGCGAGCCTGCTCGCGAAGGCGCCAGATCAGATACATCCACATTGAATGACACACCGCTTTCGCGAGCAGGCTCGCTCCCACAATGATCCGGGTCAAGGCTACGTTTTCACAGGCTGGCTCACCACAGCGGCACACCGAATCACCGCCGCACAACGACGAAGGGAGGCCCATTGCAGACCTCCCTCGTTTCTCCCCGTCAGGATGTACCCAGACCCTGCGACAGATCCGAAGAAGACGGCCGCGCCGGATCCGGTTTGGTTTCGACTTCGGTTTGTTCAGTGGTTCGGGTCACCGTGTCACGCACGGCTTCATAACCTTCCTGAGCTTTTTGCTTGGCTTTGTCGACCATGCCAGCGCTGGTGCGGCCCATGTAGCGCTGTTCAGTGGACGTGGTCGGCAACGCCGCGCCGAGCAAGGCACCCAAAGCGACCCCAGCGGCAGCCACCATCAGCGGTTGCTCCTTGAGCAGGTGACTGAACTGCTGGCCAAGCACTTGCGAATTACGCGACAGTCGATCACTTGCGTCATGCATCGCATGGCTCAGATTTTCCTTCGCCGCACCGACGTTTTCCCCGAGGTGGCTGGCCTTGCCTTTCAGCGACTGGTAGCCGTCCTTCAGCGAGTCAGTGGTCGAATGCAAATGCGCGCGCGCACTGTCGATGCCGTCGGCCAAACCATCGGCCCATTCGCCGGCCTTGTCTTGGTCCGGCCCACTGCGATAGGTCGGCTGCGGCACCGGTGGGCGATTCTGGCTGATCATCAGCCAGAGCAGGCCCACGGAAGTCAGCACCGCTGGCACCGGATTATTGCGCACGCTGGTGCCGAGATTGGTGAAGAATGTCGAGCCGTTGCTCTGCATCATTCCCCAGGCCTGATCGATCATCTGCCCGGGGGTGAACTTGCTCTCCAGTTGATCGACGATGTTGCCGATGCTGGCGCGCTGCGCATCGATTTCGCGCTCGATCTGCTCCGGGCTTTTTTCCGCTTCGATATCCAGTTCGCTTTTCATGAGACTTTCCTCCGCAGCGCTTCCTGATCCTTGTTCAAGGCGTCGAGGGTGCGATCAGGTTTGAAGTGAGATGGCTCGAATTGCTTTTTCCCGGATTGCAGCATGGCGAAGCCGATGATCATCACCACCACGCCGACGATCAGCGCGGCCAGCCATGGCGCCATGAACATGCTCAGGCCGTACACCGCCGACATCAGCAGAATGATGAAGCCGGCGAGGAACACGATCGCGCCGCCGGCCACCGCAGCGATGCCCGCCTTCAGCGTGCTGAGGCTGTTGTGCAGTTCGGCTTTTGCCAGTGCCAGTTCCTTGGTGAACAAGGCCGGTACCTCGCGGGACAGTTGCCGCAACAGGCCGACCACCGAAGCGTCATCTGTTTGGCCGAGGGGCCTTGCCCTGCTCAGATCAGATTCATCTCTGTTCATCACAGTTCTCCTTTGGCGTCGGGTGCGTGCGGTACGGAAGCCGCGGCAAAATCAGCGGGGTGATCGCTGTCACTGGGCGAGTTAGGGGTAATGCCGGTAGCCAATCCCGGATTGGCGTGGGTCGACGACGGCATCGACGATTCATAGGGTCGCTGCGCGCCGTAATCGGCTGGCGGTGGCGTCGAGGTGGAGCCCGCCGCCGGATCGTGTTCGGCACTGACCGTCGCTGCTGCAGAGGTGCCTGCTTTGAGAAACCGCGACAGGCCGAAACCGATGGCAATGCTGCCGGCGATGAACAATCCCGGATTGCTGCGCGCCAGATCCGCCGCATCATGCAGCAACTGCTCGGCACTCTTGCCGCGCAGATTGCCTGCCAGCCCGGTCATGGAATCCGCCATGTCGGTCAGGTAGTCGGACATACCCAGCGTGTCCTTGTCCTGCAGTTCCGAGACAAAGCTTTTCGCCCCTTGCGCCAAGGCTTCGATCTGCTCGGCCGCCGTGTCGCGATACTGGCCGAATTGCGCATCGGCCTGCTGCCGCGCACCGCCCAGTGCTTCGCTGACGTTGTCCTTCAAATGATCAAAATTTTGCTCAGGCTTGCCGTTGGGATCACCTGATTCATACCCTGACCTGCTGTCTGAAGTATTCATGTCGCCCCTCGCCTTCTCACTGAAAACGCAAAAACGGAGCTACACGGCAACATTGCCTCGAGCCCCCACATAGGAGATGACGGAGCAGCTTGCGCGAGAGTTCAAAGAGGTTGATGAGCGTGCGACATCAGGTCTGGATCAGTGACGAAAGGTTGCGCTTGGCAGGATTGTGTTGAGCTTCTGCGCCGGTCTGCGGTCAAGACAAGGCACGGGGGTTCATCCAGATGATGGCAGTGAAACCCTCAACGCCGCCGATAGATGGCAGAATCCCCACACCCTGATCACTTCGGAGACCGCAATGCTTCGCCTGTTTGAAGAAAGGCTCGACCCCTTCCCGCCCGACGAGGCGCCGCCACCGCCAGTCGGCCTGATGCGTTTCTTGTGGGCCTGCACCCGGGGCGCGCGCGGTTACATTCTGGCCTTCGCCCTGCTCAGCGCCAGCGTGTCGATCTACGAGGCATGGCTGTTTTCGTTCCTCGGGCAAGTGGTGGATCTGCTCTCGACCTGGCAATCCGGCGGCGCTGCTGGTGATGAGGAAAGCCGCGTGTTGTGGGGCATCGGCATTGTGCTGGTGGTCAGCATCGGGCTGGTGGCGCTGCGCACGATGGTCCAGCACCAGATCCTCGCGATCAATCTGCCGCTGCGTCTGCGCTGGGACTTCCATCGGTTGATGCTGCGGCAAAGCTTGTCGTTTTTCTCCGACGAGTTCTCCGGCCGGGTCACGACCAAGGTCATGCAAACCGCGCTGTCGGTACGCGAGGTGCTGTTTACCCTGATCGAAATCCTCCCCGGCATCGGCGTGTACTTCATCGCGATCATTGCGCTGGCCGGTGGCTTTGCGCTGAAACTGATGCTGCCGTTCCTGGCGTGGATCGTTTTGTTCGGGCTGGCGATGGTGTATTTCGTCCCGCGTCTGGGCAAGGTCGGCCAGGAACAGGCCGATGCGCGCTCGTCGATGACCGGGCGGATTGCCGACGCCTACACCAACATCACCACGGTCAAACTGTTCTCTCACTCCAAGCGTGAAGCGCATTTTGCCCGTGCGGCGATGGAAGATTTCAAGCTCACCGGGTTCCGCCAGATGCGTCTGGTCAGCCAGTTCGAGATCGTCAATCAGGCGCTGGTGGTCGCGTTGATTATCGGTGCCGGCGGTTACGCGCTGTGGCTGTGGCATCAGGGCGAAGTCGGCACCGGCGCTGTTGCGGCGATCACCGCCATGGCGTTGCGCATCAACGGCATGTCGCACTGGATCATGTGGCAGATGACGTCGCTGTTCGAAAACATCGGCACCGTGCAGGACGGCATGGCCACCCTGACCAGCGGCCCGAATGTCCAGGACGCGCCGGATGCCAAGGTGCTTGAGCCTGCCGGTGGCGAAGTGGTTTTCGACAATGTCAGCTTCAACTACAACGGCGAACGCCAAGTGCTCGACGGCTTGACCCTGCACATTCGCCCCGGCGAAAAAATCGGCCTGGTCGGCCGCTCCGGTGCAGGCAAGTCGACGCTGATCAACCTGCTGCTGCGCTTCTATGACGTTGATCGCGGCGAGATCCGCATCGATGGGCAGAACATCGCCGAGGTCACCCAGGACAGCTTGCGCAGCGTGATCGGCATGGTCACCCAGGACACGTCACTGCTGCACCGCTCGATCCGCGACAACATCGCCTACGGACGCCCGGACGCCACCGACGAAGACATCCACCGCGCTGCGGTGAACGCCCAAGCCGATGATTTCATCAGCCAGTTGAGCGACAAGCAGGGCCACAGCGGTTACGACACGCTGGTCGGCGAACGCGGCATCAAGCTCTCCGGCGGCCAGCGCCAGCGCATCGCCATCGCCCGGGTAATGCTGAAGAACGCGCCGATCCTGCTGCTCGACGAAGCCACCAGCGCACTGGACTCGGAAGTCGAAGTCGCGATCCAGGAAAGCCTCGATGAAATGATGCAGGGCAAAACCGTGATCGCCATCGCCCACCGCTTGTCGACCATTGCGGCCATGGACCGGCTGATCGTCATGGACGAAGGCCGCATCATCGAGCAAGGCACTCACGCGCAATTGCTCGAGAAGAACGGCACCTATGCGCGGCTGTGGCAACACCAGAGCGGCGGGTTCCTCGGTGAGGATCGCGGTTTGGTTGAGGTGATGGAGGAGTGATCAGGCTGGAGGGCCGGGGCCGGCTCTCCATCGATTGGCCTAGATGGTGACGGGGCTTTCGGCATCAACCGGAAGCTTTACGCGAAACACGGTTCCGCCGTCCAGGTCAGAGCTGACCTCGATGGAGCCGGCATGTGAGGCGACGATTTCCGAAGCGATAAACAGGCCCAGACCGAGCCCGGCAACCGGTCCGTGATCAACCACGGAGCGCTGCGAGAACCGCCCCATCGGGTTGAAGATGAACGGCAATACATCCTCCGGGATCGGTTCACCGCCGTTATGTACGGTGAACACCGCGCAATCCTCGCGGACCTGCAACTCGACCGAGACCGGAAACTTATTGTCGCCGTGGGTCACCGCATTGCTGATGATGTTGGAAAAGACCTGTTCCATCCTGGCGCCATCGAAGGCTCCCCTCACCGCTTCCTTCGCATCGAACCGCACGTTGGCCTGCGGATGAAAGGCGCGGATTTCCTCGATCACCCGCTCGCACACAGGGCTGAGATCGATCAGGGATTTTTTCACCGGAATTCCCGGCCCCATCTGGCAGCGCGTCAGATCCAGCAGGTCGCCAACGATCTCGCTGGCGCGCTGCACGCTGGCGTAGATCTGCCGGGCCACCTTGCTGGTGCGCGGGTCGGCAGTCTCTGTACGCCGCAACATATCCGCACCAAGCAGAATCGCCCCCAGTGGCGTGCGCAAGTCATGGCCGAGAATCCCCAGAAACACGTTGCGCGACGCCTCGACGGCGCGTGAATAGCTGGCAATCGACTCGGCCAGCGCCTGGTCGATGGCTTCGTGAAAGCGTGTCATGTCGTCGACATTCACTGATTTGCCATCCTTGACCTGACGCAGCCACTGGCTCAGCACACTGGTGCGCAGCGCGCGGTATTCCGACACCATCTGATCGATGGTAAAACCGGCCATCAGCCGCGTCACCGCGTGGGTTTCCGCAGCTGTTTCTTCATCGTCGCGCGGCGCTTGGCCCTGGGCTTTGGCGATTTGTTCGCTCATGGTCTGCTTGGTCCGCAGATCGATCACGATGGCGCGCAACATCTGCTCGGCGTGATCGCGCAGCGCGACGTTATCGAGTTCCGCACCAGGTGTCTCAATGGTGCGGGCGAAATCTTCCCAGGCCTGCAGGATCGGCTCTAGGTTTTCGAGAATGAAATCTGGCAGGCGCATGGCTGTAATCCATAGAGGAAATCCATCTGCGCCGACAGGCGCGCCGGCGCAGACAGTAAAAGAACAAACTCAGGAGTACAGAAGGTACGGCTGACCTCGTGCAGCCTACCATCATTGCAGTGGTTCAACGCGGGAGGAAAATCGGCAGCAGCCGCTGGTGACGAAAGCCGTCAGAACACTCAACTCCCTGTGCTTGAGCTGCTGCCCGCAACGCTCAAGTCGCCACCCGGAAAAGCACCACCCTCAATGTGGTACACCATCGGTTCCGCCGAAAAATAATCCTCCAACCCCAGCATGAACCGCTGGTGGTCGTCACTCTCTTCAAACCCCGGTGAGTGGTCCTCAAGTGACTGCCAGCGCACGATCAAATTGAATTGCTCGGGGGTTTCAATACCTTGCGCCAGCAAGTGGCCGCCGTATCCCTTGGCGCGGGTCAGCAACGGTTCGACTTCGGCAAATGCCCGTCGAAAGGCTTCAGTCTGTTGCGGGTGAACGGGCAGGACTGCGATTTCATAAACCATGATGCTTCTCCAAAATCAGTGAGCGGATTCAGACGATGAGCGTAGGCTCGACGGCGATGGCGATTTTTCCCAGCAGACCGTTGTTGGCGCTCTCCAGTCGAGCGTGGGCGAGCGGGATGTCGGCGAGCGAATAGACGGCGCCCACATGTGGCCGCAACTGGCCGCGCTCGACCAACGCGCTCAATTCATCGAGCTTGCCGCGATTCTGCCGGGTGAAGACGAAGTGGTAGCTGGCGTTCTTGCCCCAGGCCTGGACGAGGTTTTGTGGCTGCGCGATGTCGACGATCGAGACCACGCGGCCAAGCTGAGCGAGCACGTCGGCGCTGCGGGACAGGGTATCGCCGCCGATGGTGTCGAACACCACATCAACGCCATGCCCGGCGGTTTCGCGCATGATCGCTTCGACGTAGTCCTCTTGGGTGTAATCGATCACCACGTCGGCACCCAGGCTGCGGACGAACTCGGCGTTGGCCTCGCGCACGGTCGTAAAGACCCTGGCGCCCATGGCTTTGGCCACCTGAATCGCCACATGGCCGACCCCGCCGGCGCCGCCGTGGATCAGAATGCTTTCGCCAACGCGGAGCACGGCGCGCACGGTCAGCGCTTCCCAAACCGTACCGCCGACCAGACTCAGACTGGCCGCCTCGAGGTGGCTCAGAGAAGCAGGCTTCCTGGCGATGATGCTTTCGGCTGCGACGTGGTACTCGGCATAACTGCCCTGCCCGTCGAATATCTGCGGGGTGTACCAGACCTCGTCGCCCGGCGCGAAAGCGCTGACGCCCGGCCCGATGGATTCAACCACGCCCGACACGTCGTGACCGGTAATGGCTGGCAGCGGCACCAGGTCGGGATAGTCACCGCGCCGAACCTGATAATCCAGCGGATTGATGGAAGTAGCGTGCACTCGGACCAGCACTTGGCCCGCTTGCGGAACCGGTTTGGGCACTTCGCTGAGTTCGAACGAATCAGGACCGCCGAAGGATTTCAGAATCATCGCTTTCATGGCAAAACCTCGTATCGATAAAGAGGGATATCGAGATTTCTCGATATCCTAGAGTAAAAAAATTTACAGCTCTTTCCCTATGATCTCTGCAAGCGCGCTGATTGCTGCCTCATTGCGTTTGTAGTAGGTCCATTGACCGATGCGCCGCACCTCCACCAGCCCCACGCGCTGCAACGTGGCCAGATAACTCGATACCGTCGACTGCGACAGGCCGATACCTTCCTGGATACTGCTGACGCAGACACCCTCAACGAGAACGTCACCCTCATCCTGCGGGGGGAAGTTCTTGACGGGATCCTTCAGGCCTTCAAGGATCTTGAGGCGCGTCGGGTTCGAGAGGGCTTTGAAGATTTCGATCAGTTCCATGCGCCGAGGATATCGAGATTTTTCGATATGTCAATGCGCGATATTAATCTGATCGGCAGTCGGCGACAGGCGGCAACGGGATCCGATTTGCCACCCTGCCGTGCGGCTCAGCCTTGGGGCGCATCCAGCAACACCCACAGTCGCACGATTTTCCCTTCGCTGATTTCTGCCACATCGACGCCGCTGACGATGACCGGCCCATCGCCCGGGCCTGCGTGCCAGCGCAGATAACCCAAGCCGTGATGCCCAACTGCAGTGCCCTCCGCAACAAAAGCGAAGTCCGGCCCGAACTGATCCAGCAACGCACCGGCCACTGCCGAAATCGCCGCTTGCCCGGTGACGATGCCAGCCGGTTCATACATCGTCGGTGCGTCTGCAAAAAGCTCCTGCACCGCCGCCAAGCGCCTTTGTGCATCGCGTTGGTTGAACACCCGCTGCAGATTGGCCCGTAGCAAGGCGTCGTAGTTTTCAACTTCATCAGTATTTCGCGAATCTGAGCCAGCCATTTTTGATTCCTCGATTTGTGTGTGAAGCCCGGTTGCCCGGGCTCAGCGATTAACCATGTTTGACCAGGTTCAAGGCTGGCAGCGGTCCGCCCGGAAACTGCGCAAGCATTCCTTGCTGCACACCGCCCAGGTCGATGCCGTAAAAACCCAATTGATCAATCAGCTCTGCAACTTGGGTTTTGCTCGCGGCATCTTCACCGGAATAAAACAGCACACGCTTGCCGCCCTCGGCGGAGGGATCGCTCAGCAGAGCCGCGAGCAAATGGTTGAAGGCCTTGACCACGTGCGCACCGGGCAGCATCTGCGCCACCACTTGCGAAGACGGCTGGCCGCCCAGATCGAACGGCTTGAACAGTGGTGCCTCGATCGGGTTGTTGGCATCGATCACGATGCGCCCATCCCAAGGCCCGAGATCGCGTACCGCGTCGGGGATCTTCGACCAGTTCACCGCCAGAAAAACGATGTCCGCCTGGCTGGCTTGCCGAGCCGTCACCGCTTGTGCGAGTGGACCCAATTCGTCGACCAAAGCGGCAAGGCTCTGCGGCCCACGGCTGTTGGCCAGGCTGACCGGCAGGCCTGCGTTGACGAGCAACCGAGCGATGGCGGTGCCGATGGAGCCAGTACCAATGATGCTGATAGTCATGATGCTCTCCTTACGCTGTGAAGCCGCCGTCGACGATTAATTCTGCGCCGGTGACAAACCCTGCCTCTGCACTGGCCAGGTACGCCACCGCACTGGCGACATCCTTGCCCTCTCCGTACCGCCCCATGGCGATGTTCGGGCGTAGGAAGTCCGCAATAGGCCCGTCGGCCGGGTTCATGTCGCTGTCGGTCGGGCCAGGATGGACGGTGTTCACAGTGATGCCGCGCGGCCCCAGGTCGCGCACCAGTCCACGACTGAAACCGGTCAGCGCACCTTTGCTCAGGGTGTAGACGGAGGCGGTAGCGAACGCAGCGTATTGCACCATCGAGCTGCCGATGTGAATGATGCGGCCGCCCTGCCCCATGTGTTTGAGCGCGTGCTGAGTGGCTACGAAGACGCCGGTCACGTTCACCGCAAGGATGCGTTGAAAGTCCTCAAAGACGATGTCCTCGGGGGCACCGAGCAGGCTGATACCAGCGTTGTTGACCAGAATGTCGATCTTGCCAAAACGCTGTGCAACCTCGGCAATGGCTGCACGTACAGCCTCGGGGTTGCCCGCATCGGCCGCCAGCGCCACAGCCTGGCCGCCCGCCGCAACGATTTCCTGCACGACCGCTGCGGCGCGATCTGGCGATGCGTTGTAGGTGATAGCGACGGTTGCGCCATCTCCCGCGAGCCGTTTGGCGATTGCTGCGCCGATGCTGCGTGAGCCACCGGTAACGATGGCGATTTTGCCGGTCAGTGGAAGCGTGGATGTGTTCATGGTCGAGCCTCTGGGTGGTTGGAGTTGATGAGGCTATGAGACGCCTTTTGATCTTCCACCAGTAGTGGAAGCCAACTAGAATCACTTTCAATTATTAGTTGAAGGTGCACGGATGGAAACGTTGGGTAATTTGCTCTCATTCGTGCGCAGCGCCGAGGCGGGAAGCTTCTCTGCGGCGGGGCGCCGCCTGGGCCTGACACCCGCGGCGGTCAGCCGCAATGTCGCGCAACTGGAGGCCAACCTCGGCGTACGCTTGTTTCAGCGCAGCACGCGCAAACTCACGCTGACCGAAGCGGGAGAACGTTTTCTGGCCAACGTCGGTTCGGGATTGGAAAGTGTTCAGGCGGCGATCGCCGATGTGGCCGGCAATGCCGGAGAGCCTTCCGGCACCCTGCGTCTAAGTGCGGCACCGGGTTTTGCCAGGGATTTCCTGCTGCCGCTGATGCCGGAATTTCTCAATCGATATCCCGCCGTGATCCCCGAATGGCATGTCGACAATCGCCAGGTCGATCTCATCGCGGATGGATTTGATGCGGCCATCGGTGGCGGCATCGAACTCGCGCAAGGTGTGGTCGCCAGAGCCATCGCCCCGGCGCATCTGATTCTGGTGGCATCGAAGGAATACCTCTCGGCACACAAGCGCATCCGGCACATCGAAGAGCTGTCGACGCTGAATCACCTGGCCATGCGCTCGGTGCAGACCGGCAAGGTGCGCAGCTGGATGTTGCAAGGACCCGCCGGGCAACGAGCGCCCCTGGAGTTGACGCCGCGCCTGTTGGTCAACGATCCGCAAGCGCTGTGTCAGTGCGCGCGACTGGGGTTGGGGGTTGCGCTGTTGGCGGTTCCGGATGTTTTGCCTTATCTGCAGGACGGTACGCTGGAAAGGGTTTTGCCCGATTGGTATGTCGATGCAGGGCAGATCTACTTGTACTTTTCCAGCCAGAAACTATTGCCAGCAAAAACCCGGGCTTTTGTGGATTTTCTGGTCGGTCAGGCTCGTGAGGATGGGTGGGCAACTCGACTTGATGCTCGTGCCTAGCAAGCAAGTTATACGATCTCTGAAACTCAAAAAGCATCACGCCTAAGCGGCTTTTCAAGCCTTTCGAGCTTGCCGCGCCTGCTCGATTACGGTACAAATCGGTCAGTTGTACGACAACATAATAAAAACCTGAGCCACCCCGAGTGGCTATCATTTTTGAGATCTGCCATGTCCCGTCCTGAGTTTGCGCCAACCGTACCGCCGCCCTTCCCCCGTTATCTCGCCGTGATCATTCTGTTGTGCATGGGTTGTGCGTTCGCCGGCAACCACGTCGCGGCACGGGTCGCTTTTGATGATGGCGCGGGCGTGTTGCTGGCGATTCTGATGCGCTCGGGCGGGACCTTGCTGGTGCTTGCCATTCTCGTTCTGTGGCAGCGGCAAAGTCTGCGTCTGCCGGCGGGCGCGTGGCGTTGGCAGTTACTGTTGGGGCTGTTGATCACCGCGCAGAGCCTATGTCTGTATTCCGCCGTAGCACGGGTGCCGGTTGCTTTGGCGCTGCTGGTGGCCAACGTGTTTCCGATCCTGCTCGCCTTGCTGACCTGGGCGATGGGCGGCCCACGACCAAGCGCGCGCACCGCGATGTTGATGGGCTTGATTCTCGTGGGATTGGTGTTCGTACTGGACGTCCCCGGACGTCTGTCAGACAGCGCCAGCGTCGGTCCGGAATGGCTGCTGGGCGTCGCACTCGCCTTCTGCGCCGCCAGCGTATTCGCCTGCGCGCTGTGGATCACCGATCACAAACTGTCGCAAGTGCGCGGCTCGGTGCGCAGCCTGCTGACCATCTTCATCGTCTTCAGTAGCGTCAACCTGGCCGGCCTGACCGGCGCCCTCCCCGGCGGACTCAACCTCCCCGCCACCTCAACCGGCTGGCTGGCCCTTGCCACGCTCGTCGTGCTCTATGGGACCGGCTTCATTGTGTTGTTCATTTCCGTACCCAGGCTGGACATGCCACGCAACGCACCGGTGATGAACATTGAGCCATTGGCGACGTTGTTGATGGGCTGGATTGTGCTGGATCAGATGCTTAGCAGAGGACAGATCATCGGTGGCGTGATTGTGGTGAGCGGGATTGTTTTGCTGACGTATCGCAAAGCGGCGTTGAAGGTTGGGGTGAAGGCTGAGGTTTGAGGGGGTGTGGTGGCGGGACTCTTGGTTGGCGAGTCCTGCTTATCGCCCCCGGCTCGATACCGGATCAGCAGAATTGCAGGCTCTCGAGGTCTACCTGGACATAGCTTCCTATTTCACCCTTGTAGAGATAAATCGCAGTTACCTCCAGCTCCGTTCGTAAGAATTCCGCTAGCGTCCTTAGTCTGGTGCTTGTGGTCATGGCAGGGCGTACAACCGTCGCGCTACCGGGTTGGTCATCGTAAGTTCTGACGAAAAACTGATCGACACCATCCAGAATCAGGTAATTGAAACCTCGATACTCATAGCCTGCGCCGTAGTCGACATCATCGAAACGGTCGACCTTTCCTATTCTCAAGACGCCGCCCCGCTAATTCGACTCAGCGAAATTGAAACGGTCTGGCGCCTGAAAAGTAGATGGCGCTCCATCCACGTCGTTTACCAGCTACCGTACGGGATGCCGAACTTATCAATGTATCGTTTGGCCTTTTCACTCACGGGATAGGCATAGCGCCCGCCATGCTTGCCCTGCTCCGGGCCGAGAGGTTCGAGTTCGCCTTGAGCATGGGAGACTTTTATCGGGCGGTGGCAGGAGTCCCTGACCCACGCTTGAAGCACTCCCCCCGGGGCGAGCCCCACAAGCAGCGTTGCGGAGTAACGTGCGGTTCTTTCGGGAGTCTTCGGGCACCGCTGATGTGTGGACTGCACCATCAGTTGCCTCGCTTCTTCTGGAATCTCTATGAAGCCTTTATAGGTTTTCTGCTCCGATATCGACTGCCAACGGACAAAAATCATTCGAGGAAGGTCAGCACCGGTAACCAAAACTCCAGAACCACCGACTGTTCCCCAACCACGGGCAGACTCCGTCCCATCTTCTGGTTCGCCTCCGGGAGCGGATTTTCCACCGACTCTGAAAAACATTCTGTTATTGATATCCAGCACCGAGCTGTCCTCAACCCAGATCTTCATGTAATTCGGCTCAACGAATCCTATTTGCCACCAAGGAGACTTGGGGTCATTTTCTCCACTTTCGAAACCTCCTTTCTGGCAGCCTATTAACAATAAGGCGACAAGCAGAGCGATTACAGACTTCATTACCAGAGCTTCCAATCAGCTACGTGAGGATGTTGTACACGGATCGCGTCTTCCGTCGGGGCGTTGATGTAAACAGCATCAATACCGCTCCCGTCTCTTCTTCCAAGGGGATGATTCCAGTTTGCAGAGGTATGAATGTACTTCAGCTTGAGCAAAGCCTCTTCTTCTGCAGTTGTTCTGTAGTTTCCGGTGAGAAATCGGTCACAAAGAGGTTGCAGCTCTGCCGGCACGGAGTATTCGTCATCTTCCGGTATATCAATGAATTGAACACCCTTTTCTTTTGCCAGCTGATACATGACTCTTAAATAAACTCTCGAAAGTTTTCCACTCACCGGACGTTTCAATTGTAGAGCGGCATATACGCGCTTCTGCCCCGGTGAAAGCCTGTCTTGATGCTCCTGCGGAATTTCGAAGGAAGCCGGGGTGACAATATCCAGCAGATGCGCAGGCCATCCTTTAGCAAGCCACTCGCTTTTTACGCGCCCGGCGTCGTGATAAATCGACGTCGTTGAAACGTCTACGTACCGAGGTACATCGAGAGTTTGCATCGGACTGACAAGCACGCGTTCCTCTACTTCATCAAGATAGCTGCCGCCAATATCCGAATGAACCCCGGGAAGAGTGTACTCAGGGTGCGCGGGCTTCACCCGGCTGAGCGCAAAATTAGCGCGACACTCATCGCGCGCTACGAGATGTACGACATCCGTGAAGTATCGACGGTCCAGGTAAAGCCTCACACCGGGAGCTATAGGACTTTTCACCCGGCCAAGATTGGTGAAGCCAGCAATTGAGGGCACCGTGTCAAAGAGCCCGATGAAACCCATTTTGATGCCGTTTCCGTATTTATTATCAAAGGTGCGACTGAAATCTGCGGCGTTCCGGTTTAGGAGATCTCCTAAAGCTCCTTGCTTACCCCGCACCACTTCATTTGCGAAGTGCCGTGCAGCAGCAGCCCCACGACTGAAGCCAAATGTATCGAACGTCAGGGACGCAATTTCACTGTCGGGGTTCTCTTGCAGTGCCTCTTCGATAGCTTGTTTTATCTGCATGAAGGACGCTTGTACGCGACTCGTAACACCAGTCTCACCTCGCCCCGTTCCAGCACCTACAGCGCTATCCATCTGATCGCTTTCAGTGCCTATACCTACGACATATATTGGGCTTGAGACGAACTTAAGAAAGCCATCGCCTTCGGCTTTCTGGGTCTTTTTATACAGAGAAAACAATTTCTTGATATTCGTAGGCCCGGCGCCATAACTACTATCCGGGTCACTCATATAAGGCATGCAGCTAGCTGGTATATCCTCAGGCGCAATCGGATGCTGAGCACCACACAACAACCCCGCAGCAGAGTTGTTCGCATTGTTGCCAGTGCCATCAAAGAAAACCCCGATCCTCAACGCAATGCCTATCTTCTCAGGCTCGCGCGCGGGCTCTTTCCCGTGCTTCTCATATTCGGCCCAGTGCTGGGCGTGCAGGTCGACGGGTTTGGCTTGTTCGTAGCGGTAGTTTTTCGGCGGGTTTGGAACGTAGCCACTCAATCCTTGATTCCTTGTTCTGATCCTTGAAGAACGACCAGAAGGGTGACAGTCGAGGCTCGGTGGTGCAAGCCGTGGCCGTGTGCCAGCCATGGTGCGCCCGGGTGTTGCGACGAGGTTTTGCGCTCGTCGCATTGCGGGTTATTTGGCTATTTCGACTTTGTCCAAAGCCTGATTGACCGCGATTTCGCCGAGCATGACGACCTGGGCGATGCCTAGAAGGGTTTTGCGGCGCGGGTTGTCGAGCAGCGCGGCGAAGTCGTAGAGCATGGTGGTGGCCGAGCCGAGGGATTCGCTGGCGTTGGCCAGCAGGGATTCGGTGTCGTATTTCGGGTTGGCGAGGAACATCTGTTCCGGGGTGTTGGTGCTGGCCAGGATGTCTGCCGGGCCGAGGTAGTGATCGAGGGCGCGTTCGGCGGCTTCGTGTAGTTTTTTCGATGCACCGGATTCGTAGGGTGATGCGGGGTCGGTGGTTGGGGGATTGGGTGTGACTTTGAACATGGTGAAACTCCTAGTTAGCTAAAAGGAGCCTTCACATTCGCTACCAAACGAAGGTGGCGGCCATACGCGGGTTGGTAGACCGGTAACTAGGAACCGGCACACCCGAAGGTGTCCTGCGCATGGCCACCATTGAGCAGCGACCTGAAGCCGGTCTGCGAACGGTGCGCGATGCGACTAGTTATGGCGGGCTACCAAACCCGATCACTGTTTTTCAGCGACCGACAGACGATAGAACCCGCGACCTAGACGCACAAGCCGGCGGATTCTGGCGTAGTCGTAGGGAATGGCGCAAGGCGTTGTAGCCGTTTGCTTAATGCTTGATTTACTGTTTAAACGGGCTAAGGGTTTTCTGTTTATGTGGCGGTGAATGGGCTGGCGTCATCGCGAACAGGCTCACTCCTACAAGGGGATCAGGCGATGGGCAGTCACAGCATTCTGCTCCTGCACATTCAACTGTCGCTTCTTAAGCAGCGGGTCAATCTCCATTTTGCTCCTCGGTCGTGTGCCGCTAGTTGTCCCTGGTACTTCAAAGCCTCAATCAAAAACCCGAGCGCTCTACGAAAGGTCGGGATGCATAAAGATTTCCTTATCGGTTTAAACGATCAATCGGGGCGGCATCAACCCTGCGTTACGAGCGTCAATTTCGGCCAGATCTCGAGCCATCTCTTCGACTGCAGGCGCTCCAGAAACACCACGTATTTATCACTTTCAAATCGGGCGGTTGGCCGCACTTTCAGCGCAAACAAATCCTCCAGCCCCAACGGCGCCGAAACCTCTATCGCACCATGCCGATCAAGCCTGACACCTACTGCCGTAGCAGTTTCCGGCCAGAACGTCATTGCATCCGCAGCCGCCCCATAAGGCGCATCGGCGTTCCGCTGGTGCATGCGTGCCTGGTTTTTCACCGACCACTTCAAGTCACTGCACAGTGCTGCAAGCTCGACCTCCACGGCCAAATCCGTTTGATCACCGGGACGTGTTCTGTCAAACCATATGACATCAATGTCCTCGGGCAACGGCGAAGGTTGGCGCTGATGCAGATGATCCCAAACCAGGCTGCGCACAAAACCTGCGGCAACCCAGCAGTCCGGCAAGTTGAGATCCCTGACTATGCGCAAGATGTGCATGCGGACGAGATCTTCAGCAATCAGATCCCGCAGTTGCGCTTCCAGATTCATTTATTTCAATCCAATGACCATGGTTGCGAGAGCCTATCAGTGGTCTCTGTAAGGGCTCGGTCCCTTGTGCTGAATGACGAGTGCAGGCGAACTTTGCAGGATAGGGCCAACTGCCGCCCACTTCTCAAACCTTGAACTCTTCCTTGAGCAAATCGGCAAACTTGTCTTTTGCGCGATGAGATTCAACGTGCCTGTTCCAGATAAAATAATTCTGCACAGGCTTTAAGTCATTGAAGAAGAATCCTTGAATACCGCCGAGCTGGCGGAACTGTTCAAACATGCCTCTCGGCACCAACGATATCCCGGCGCCTGAACTTACGCAGCCAAGGATGGTGCCATAACTGGCTATGCTTGTTATCGGATTGAAAACTTTGTACCGCTCCAGCCAGGTTACCAAAGCCTTTCTGTAGGGACATCCTTCAGGCCACATGAATAAATCCACACCGCGCAGGTCCTCTGGCTGGTTTATCACCCCCGCGGACGGCGAGGCAATCACCACTAGATCCTCTTCATAGATCTCCAGACTCTCGATGTCCGGATGTTCTGGCCTGACGGCAATTATTGCCCCGTCCAACGTGTAGTTGACCACTTCTGCGGATAATTGTGACCAATCGCCAGTGCTGAATTGCATTTGTACAGCCGGATAAAGTTGATGAAACCTGGATAGCACTTTGGGTAACCGGCCGGTAGCGGATGATTCTATGGCACCAATCCTGAGTTCTCCCGAAGGAGCTGACGACGGATCAAGCGCTCGTTGCGATTCTTCGCACAAAGACAGGATTTTGTTGGTATAGCCGAGAAAAAGCCGACCTGAAGGGCTGATGATCAATCCTCTGCCTTTCCTTATAAACAGGTCAACTCCAAGCTCACGTTCCAGAAGCTTGATGCGGTTGGTGATGTTGGACGGCACGCAGTGCAATCGCTCCGAGGCACGGACGATACTGCCCAGATCGGCTACTGCCTTGAACATGACCAGTTGTGAAAACTCCATGTAAACGCTCATTAAAAATGAATGATTGCGTCAGTATAAGTCACTTGTCGCAGGTCAACAAATCGGGCTAATTTCGCCGCTGCAAGGCAAGAAAGTGCGTTAAAACCAAACATTTCATAGGTCTTTAGGGAGAAGGACACATCATGAGCTCAGCATCGCCACAGAGTCGTTTGGAACCGCTTGAACATAAATCCATGCAAGAATTTGGCGAGACATTTATCCAGGCCCTGCCCAAGCACATACGCAACTTGAAAATTCCCGGACGTACCTTAGAAGAAAACCAACGGCGTCAACCGTTGCTGGCCTGCGTCGGCAACGTTGCTGAGATACAGGACGCCATGCTTGAGGTACTCAATCATTCCATCACGCAAGACGCGCAACTGGCGGCTGAAAGCGCATTCAGGGCGTTCCTCGAAAAGCCAGTAATAGACTCGTCGGTATTGAGCTTTTTCAATGGGTGGAATGAAACCCATAAAACCACCAGCCTTGTCTCGGCAAAAATCATCATGCGCCTGTCGGCGGATGCGATATCGGTATCTGCCGACAGACGTGAGGGTTACCACAATGTCATGGCGCATATGCATGAAGTGGCGAAAGATGATTTCGGTCTTGGACATCAGGGCCATGACGGAATGTACAACTACATGACTGCAGCTTTTGGTGCGTCAGCCTGGGTTGAAGAACAATTCAAAATTGCTGAATGCAATGACTTCGCGGACTTCCTATACAACACCGGGGTCGCCAAGCATAAAACGGCACTAAACTCGCAGGAACACAAATCTTCAATTATGGATGCGATGATGGTTTCAATCTCATCTGAACTGTGGAACGGTCGTGAATACAATTTCATCGCTCAATATATTGAAGCAAAGCTCCTCGCGGCCAATCCGTTCTTGAGGACAAACACGCAAAACCTGCGTAACGCCAAAGGCTACGTAATGGGGCACTCCGGAGAAGTTGAGAACAAACACGGATTGCATGCCTTGGCGGCCGCGCAAGCTTACGGTCAGACGGTAGGTCTGGAATTCAAGCCTGCGCGACTGAAGGGCATCATGCTCAATTACAATGAAAGAGTCGGCAATGCATTCTCCGCCATGCATCGGATTATGACCTGTTGATCTCTATGGATTAACGAAGCATGCCGATGAACTCTCATAATGTGAGCTTGGAGAATGATCGGCATGTTTTGACGATATTTAAACCAAACCACGAGCGACTCATGAACCTTCCGGCCAAATGACGTTCCGCAGGGATCTATCGCATGGATGTTGAACACGCTGTTCTTGCATTGGGTTTCTTCGCGTTTTGTGGTGGCCTGATAGACGCTGCGGTCGGTGGCGGGGGCCTGGTACAGGTGCCGGCACTTCTACATGCTCTACCCCAGTACAGCCTTGCCACCATTTTCGGCACCAACAAACTGGCCGTTCTGGCAGGCAATATTTCATCAATATCGGGTTACCTGAAGCGCATAAAAATTCGCTGGAATTTAATGCTTCCGACCATGCTCGCCGCTTTTTTATTTTCTTTTCTCGGAGCTCTCTCGGTATCCCTTGTTCCTAAAAGATTGATGGAGATCGTCGTCTTTTTCATATTGATAGTCATGGCTATCTACACGTTTATGGAAAAAAAACTTGGTTTGGCAGGCACCGACCGCCACTTCGGAAAGAAAGACATTTGCCTTGGAGTTTTCTTTGGCAGCCTGATCGGTTTCTACGATGGTGTCTTCGGCCCGGGCAGTGGCAGCCTGCTGCTGTTTATCTTCGTCAAGGTCTTTGGCTTTGATTTCCTCAATGCATCAGCCTCTGCAAAACTGGTCAACCTGGGGACGTTCAGCGCTGCGCTCATATTTTTTATCCCCTCCGGTAATGTCTTGTGGGCGATTGGCGGCATAGTTGCTTTATGCAATATGGCCGGTGCACTGACCGGTGTCTTTTTGGCATTACGGTATGGAAGCAGTTTCATCAGAGTTTTCTTCCTGATTCTGCTCGTATTCCTGATCGGCAGAATGGGGATCAACATTTTTTCGTAGACCCTGGTCACGTCATACCCTCCGCCGCGAATCCCGCCGTACCGCCTGCGGCGGCACGCCAAAGCCGCGCATGAACACCTCGCGCATATGCCGACGGTCACGAAACCCGGTTTCTCTGGCAACAATATCCAGACTGTGATTGCTCTGCTCGATCAGCAAACGCGCCGCTTCCAGGCGCAGGCTCTCTATCGCCTTGGCCGGAGACTGGCCGGTTTCGGCGGTGAACACGCGGGTGAATTGCCGCGGACTCAGGTGCACCACCTCGGCCAGTTCTTCGACACTCAGCGGGCGATTGAGGTGCTTGCGCGCGTAATCCAGCGCACTCTGAATGCGATCGGATTTGGGTGACAGCGACAGCAATTCCGAGTGCTGCGACTGCCCGCCCGAGCGGCGCTGATGCATCACCAGCCGATGGGCCACCGAGCGCGCAATGTCGCTGCCCAGATCTTTTTCAACCATGCCCAACGCCATGTCGACACCAGCGGTCATGCCCGCCGACGTCCACACCGGGCCGTCGATAATAAAGATCCGGTCGTCCTCGACATTCACCGAGGGATGCATCCTGCGCAGCGCCGGGGCGAACGCCCAGTGCGTGGTCACGCGGCGATTATCCAGTACACCGGCCTGCGCCAGTACGAACGAGCCGGTGCAGATGCCGGCCACGCGGCGTGCGCCGTCGGCGAGCCCGCGCACGCTGTGCAGCACGTCAGCATCGGGCGGCGTCAGCGGTGTCAGCGTTCCCGCCACCAGCCAACTGTCGGCCAGCCCCGCTTGCGTCAGCGGCAACGTATCGACGTGCAAGCCCAGCGAGGAGCTGACGATGCCGCCGGCCTGGGAAAAGTTCTGCACCTTGTACACGGCTTTGCCCGTGACGATGTTGGCGAACTCGAACACCGACTGGGTCGCCAGCGCCATCACCTGAAAACCTTCCGTGAGCAGATAGCCGACTCGATGCATGGTCGCGCTCCGTTTGTTGAATGTCCTGAAACACTACCACATACGTCATTCAGGTCGGAGCAGGTTTTCTCCATCATGGCTTGCATTCCAATCAATCCACTCGCGGGACGCAGCTCATGAAACTTGAAGCCAACACGATCTTCATCACCGGCGGCACTTCCGGCATCGGCCGCGCACTGGCCGAGGCCCTGCATCAGCGCGGCAACAAGGTCATCATCGCTGGTCGTCGCCAGACCCTGCTGGCAGAGATTGCCCAGGCGAATCCGGGCATCGACACCGTGCAGCTGGACATCAACGATGCGCAGCAGATCAAGGACGTCGCCGCCGAAGTCATCCGCCGCCATCCGTCGTTGAACGTAATCATCAACAACGCCGGGATCATGCCCTTCGACAACGCGGGTTCCGGCGACTACGACGATGAGCAGGCAGTAGGTCTGTTGCAGACCAACCTGCTCGGCCCGGTGCGCGTCAGCGCCGCATTCGTCGAACACCTCAAGCGCCAGCCCGAGGCCTACATCATCAACAACAGCTCGGTGCTGGCCTACCTGCCGCTGGCGACCACGGCGCTGTATTCGGCGACCAAAGCGGCGATCCATTCCTACTCGCTGTCGCAACGTTTCATGCTGCGCGACACCAACGTCAAGGTCCTGGAAATCGCGCCACCTTGGGTCGATACCGACCTGATTCACAAGAGCGGCGACGAGCGCGCCATGCCGCTGGGCGAGTTCATCGAGGAAACCCTGATCAAGCTGGAAACCGCCACCACCGAAGTGCTGGTCGACCGAGTGTTGCCGCTGCGGGCCAACCAGGGCGCGAACGAGCACGGGTTGATCGAGCAGTTCAACCTGTCGCTGCTGGAAAATCCTATTCCGGTGGCCTGAACTCACCGACAGAAACATCCGGGCTCAATGCCCGGGTAGCCTGGCTGTTGATCATGTTCATTCACAACGCGGCAAGCCAAACACCACCCGCGCCCCCCTCGGCTCATTGCGCTCGGCCCACAATTTGCCGCCATGTCCTTCAATGATCGTGCGGCAAATCGACAGGCCCATGCCCAGCCCGGTGGATTTGGTTGTGAAGAACGCCGTGAACACTTGCTCCGCCCGCTCGCAGGCAAAGCCCGGCCCCGAATCGCTGACGCTGATGTGCACGTTATCGCCCAGCGCCTCACTGCGAATCAGCAGACGTCGCTGCCCCTCTGCCATGATCGTCATGGCTTCGAGGCTGTTGATGATCAGGTTGAGCAACACCTGTTGCAGTTCGACCCGGTCCGCCACTACGAAAGGCAAATCTGCCGCCAGCTCAACGCTGACTTCGGCGCCGTGCTTGAGCGCTTCGCCCCGGCTGAAACCGACCATTTCTTCAATCAGCAGATTGAGGCTGACAGGCTGACGCTGCGGTGGCGTTTTGTGAATCAGCGCGCGGATGCGCCCGAGTACGTCGGCGGCGCGGTTGCCGTCGAGAATGATATGCCGCAGGCCCTGCTCGACCTCGTTGATATTTGGTGGCTTTGCACCGAGCCAGCGCAACGCGGCATTAGCATGGGTCACCGTGGCGGCGATCGGCTGATTGACTTCGTGGGCAATCGATGCGGCCAACTGACCCATGGTTGCCACACGATTGGCGTGGGCCAGTTCCGTTTGCACCTGACGATAACGACGCTCGCCTTCGCGCACTTGCTCTTCAGCCAGCTTGCGTTCGCTGATATCCAGCACAAAGGCCAGGCCCTGTTGCTGACTCGCTTCGAAGGCAGCCAGACCGACAATCACCGGCAGCCGACTGCCGTCCTTGCGGATGTACTCCTTTTCGAATGGCTGGGCCCGGCCAGTGTGGATCGCCGTTGCCAGTGCAATATCGCTGTTAGCGCGCATCGCCGGCGGGGTCATGTCACGCCAATGGACACTGCCCGAAAGCAACTCATCACGGGTGTAACCGACCATGCGCAGGAACGCGTCATTGGCCTCGATGATTTCCCCTTCCACGCCCCAGACGATGATGCCGATGATGTTGGCGTCGACCAGCCGACGGATCTTCGCTTCTCGCTCGGCGAGGTCGCGGTACAGGCGCGCGTTGTCCAGCGAGATCGCTGCCTGCGACGCCACCAGGCGCAACACGGCGAGACGCGTCGGGCTGAACACCCCGGCGGACAGGTTGTTTTCCAGATACAGCGCCCCGGCGACCCGCGCCTGATTCATCAATGCCAGGCACAGGATCGAGCGCGCGCCTCGTTGCTGAACGTATGGATCAGCGGCGAACAGCGGATCGGCAACCGCGTCGTCCAGGCACAGGTTTTCGCCGGTGCGCAGCGTCTGGTAGAGCACTGACTCTGCCAGCGCCACCGTGTGCAGCGGCGCGTTGCACAGCTGCGTGGCACCGTCGCCGATACGGGTTCGCGCAGCGACATAGGGAATGTCGGCGTTCAACAAAATGAGCAGGCCATGCTCGGCCCCGGCCTGTTCGATCGCGGTGCGCATCACCGTTTCGATCAAACGGTCCAGGACGATCTCGCCGGAGACTGCTTGAGAGACCTTGAGCACCGTTGCCAGGTCGAGATGTTCAACTGGCGTAATGAGCGTGGTGACCGGATTCGGTTGCGCCTCTTCGGCACGCAGAAAACGATGACGTCGCTCCAGCTCCCGCACCTTGCCAGCAGCCCCCCAACGCAGATAGGCGTAGCGTGCGTCGCGCAGGTAAACCCGGGATATCCTGACCAGCCCGCGAGCGCCGTAGAACCGTGCGGCCAGTTCGTTGGCCAGCGCTTCGATATGGAGCAAACCATTGTCCTGAGCCAATTGAATGGCTTGCTCGTACTGCAATTCGGCTTCGAGCAACTGTCCGGTGACGCGCGCCATTTCCGCGCCGACCAGCGCCACCTGACTGGCGAAGGTCTCTGCACACAAGCGCGCCCACGTCTGCAACTGTTCATGATGTTGACCCAGACGCTGCAAAGCACCGGCGTCAGTTTCGCCGTGGGCCGCCAAGGTCAACGCCGCGTAGAAATGGTATTCGGCCTCCTCGAAAAACGCCGAAACCACCCACAAAAGTCCCTGCGCCTGGGCCGCGCACTCAGCGGCCGCCGCGTAATCCCCGGCCAGATAGCGCGCCTGCAACTTGCGTACCCAGTACTTGCCGCGCGCCAGCGCCAGATCCGCCGAACCGGCCAGATGCGCCTCGACAGCTGTTTCATCGAACCCGTCATCGTCGAAACAGCCGAACGTCGGCGTCTGCCCGCGCAGCATGCGGATCAGCGTCAACTGGCAGCGCATGAAATCCGCCACCAGACCGAAACCGACCTTTTGTGCATAGACCAGCCCTGATTCCGCTTGCGCCTGCACCTCGGCCAGCGGCTCGCCGATAAACAACAGATCGGAAATCAGGCTGTTTCCGGCGAACGCGGCATACGGCAGATCGCCGCTGCGATGGGCCGCGTTGAGCGCACGGCGCAACAGTTCGCGGCACTCGCGCACTGGCCGCATCCAGCGCACCACGAAGATCGAGAAGCACAACCAGGTGCTCGCCTCATAACGCGTGAGCCCGCGCCGATCAACCAGATCGCAGCCCAGACGGCCAAATCGATAACCAGCGGCATAGTCGCCAAAACGCGGCCCCGACACGCGCCCGAAGTTGGCATAGAGCAGGCAGGAGGCGTCGCAGTTGCCATATTGCAGGCTCAGGCTGATCGCTTTGCAAATGGTCAGGCTGGCGAGGTTCAGATCCGACTGCACCGCCGGCGCGAAGAGTTTGCCCAGCGCATCGAGGGTGGCCCGCGCGGCAGGATCCTCCATCAGCGGCAAGTCGATCATCTGCTCGATACTGCGCCCGCGCAGGCTGGTCCAGACCTGCTGATATTCGTCGCGCACCTGAATATCGTCCGGACGCGCTGGCCAATCGATGCCGACCTGACGCAGAAAGGCCAGACACACCGTCACCGCCCGGTCACTGCGATCAAGCAGCAAGTAGACATCCATCTGCAGGCACGCCACCGCCGCGCGCTCGACGGTGGTCACGGCGCGCTCGGCCAATGTCGCCAGGCGCGAGTCGGCAAGCTGCAGTTGGCCGGTGAGAAATTCGCACTCGGCACGGTTCAGCTCCAGAGCGAAACCCAGTTCATGCCGACTGTCATAACCCTGCTCGCCCAACAGTTCTGCGCCGGCGCCCAGATAGGTCAGTGCTGAGGTATAAGCGGTCGAGGCCTTCGCTCGCTGGCCGGCGAGCAGGTTGAACTCGGCCAGTTGCTCGCGCTCGGCACGCAGGCTGATCAGATGCGCACCGCGATTGAGCTGGCCGACAATCTCGAAGATCGCCTCCTCGCGCCGCTCACCCTGGGTTTGCAGTGCCAGCAGCCGGCCGATGCGCAAGTGCATTTGCGCCCGTTCGGTTTCAGCGATCAGCGAATACGCCGCCTCATGGATGCGATCATGCACAAACCTGTAGGCACCGTCCTGACGCTCGACCAACTCAAGCCGCACCGCCGGCCACAATGCGGAGTGAACGTGAGGCACCGGCACATCAAGGACTGTGGCCAGCGTGTCGAGACGCGCGACGTTGCCCAGGCAGGCCAGTTGTTGCAGCGCCTGGCGGGTTTCCTGGGGCAGCCGCGCCAGTTTGCCGACCATCAAATCGACGACATTGTCGGTGTAGCCCTTGCCGTTGATCAGGTGCACATCCCACCGCCAGCGCTGGCACGCAGGCTCGTATGTCAGCAGCTTCTCCTCGGCCAGGGCGTGCAGAAACTGGATGACGAAGAACGGATTGCCAGCGGTCTTGTCCAGCACCAGCCGCGCCAGCGCGACAATGCTCGCCGGCGGGCAGCGCAGTGACTCGCTGATCAGTTGTTCGATGTGCGCGCCAGCCAGTGGCGCCAGACGAATTTCGTCAATGTGTACGCCGGCGTGATGCAGGGTCTTGAGTGTGCGGCTGAGTGGGTGATCGCCATCTACCTCGTTGTCGCGATAAGCACCGACCAGCAGCAGATGAGGGGTCTCTGCGCGACTGAGCAAATCTTCGAGCAGATCAAGGGTGGCCGCGTCGAGCCATTGCAGGTCGTCAAGGAACAGCGCCAACGGATGCTCGGACTGAGCGAACACGCCGATAAAACGCTGCAAGACCTGAAGGAACCGCTGCTGCGCCTGTTGCGGCTCCAACTCAGGCACGGGCGGCGGCTCGCCGATGATCAGCTTGAGTTCGGGGATCAGATCGGTGATCAACCGCGCATTCGCTTCCAGTGCCCGCAACAGTGCTTCGCGCCAGCCCGCCAGTACGTCGGTGCGCTTGCCCAACAGCGTCCGCACCAGCCCCTGAAAGGCCTGAACCAGAGTCGAATAAGGCACGTCGCGCTGGTACTGGTCGAACTTGCCGGCGGCGAACAAGCCACGCGACGGCACCAGCACCTTGTGCAGTTCACTGACCACCGACGATTTGCCGATGCCGGAATAGCCGGATACCAGCACCAGTGTCGGCGCGCCTGTCTGCACCACATTGGCGAAGGCATCGATCAACGTTTGCACTTCGTGTTCGCGGCCGTAGAGTTTTTCCGGAATCAGCAAGCGCTCGCAGGCGCCCTGCTCGTCCAACGTGAACGTCTCGATCTGCCGCATACGGCGCCAGTCATCGAGGCAACGGCGCAAGTCATGCTCGACACCGACTGCGCTCTGATAGCGCTCCTCGGCAGTTTTCGCCAGCAGTTTCATGACCACTCGCGAGAACATCGGCGGCACCGTCGCCACCCGTTCACACACGGGCATTGGCAGCCGCGCGATATGGCAATGCACCCACTCCATCGGTTCACTGGCACTGAACGGCAGCGAGCCGGTGAGCATCTGGTACAGCGTCACGCCAAAGGCATACAGATCACTACGCGAATCGATCGAACGATTCATCCGCCCGGTTTGCTCCGGCGCCATGTAAGCCAGCGTGCCGGCGATAGATTCCGGTGGCGTGGGCGCTTGCCGTTCCCGTGGCAAGCGCGTGGCCAGGCCGAAGCCGGTCAGCCGCGCCTGCCCGTCATGGCAATGGACAAAGACATGCTGCGGTTTCAGGTCTTTGTGCACCAGACCACACTGATGCATATGGCCCAGTGCCTTGGCGATGTTCGTGGCCAATTCCAGACAGGTTTCGATATCCAGCGGAGCGACCAGCAATCGCGACAACGGCTCGCCACCCGGATCGTCGAACAGCAGACGAACTCGGGTGCCCGTACGCTCGAAAGCTGTCGGCTGCAACGCCCAGGCAGGATTGAGGTCGTCCCTGAGGCTGTATTCATGCGCCAGACGCTCCAGGGTGCTCGGCAATGGCTGGCCCATCGCCGGACGCACCGCCAGTAGGCTGCCATCATTCGAACCGCGCTCACGGGACAGCACCCGCTCGCCGTCGTCCCACAAAATCTGTTTTCTGCTGGCCATCTGCGTCAACACTGCTCAGGTTTTTTGCCGCACGGTGAGTTGCACGTCGCCAGCGCTCAGGGGTTGCGCTGGACAGGCTCGATGCCCAGCGCTTCTGCGATACGCACCAGATCGGCCACTGAACGTGCGGCCATTTTGCGCATGACCTGGCCACGGTGGACCTTGACCGTGACCTCGCTGAGGTTGAGCTGTCCGGCAATCTGTTTGTTCATCAGCCCGGCAATGACGAAGCCGAGCACTTCGCGCTCACGTGCGGTCAGGGTTTGGTAAGCCCGACACAAAACGGCGCCGGAGTGTTCGGCTGCTAGCCGCGCACGGTCGCGAGCCAACGCACTGGCCACGGCGTCGAGCATGTCCTGATCACGGAACGGCTTGGCCAGAAAATCCACCGCGCCGGCCTTCATCGCCTTGACGCTCATGGCGATGTCGCCGTGGCCGGTCATGAACACCACAGGGATGCGCAAGCCATTTTTTTCCATCTGTTCCTGAAACGTCAGGCCACTTTCGCCGCGCAGGCGCACGTCGAGCACCAGGCAACCGGGTACCTCACGTTGCGCTTGCGCGAGAAAATCTCCGGCGCTGTCGAAGGTTCGCACCTGCAAGCCGATCGAGCGCAGCAAGCTGTCGAGCGCCTGGCGCATCGAGGCATCGTCATCGACCACGTACACCACTGGTTCGCCGAGCACATCGGGACTTTGCGCAGGGCTGGAATGCGACCACAAGGTCATTGTGTCTCCTCGGCGAGATCGCAGCACGCATTGGGCTGGTCAATAAATCTAGTTCAGGATGGCCACCGCAGCCAGACACCGGCCGGACGGTCAGCAATCAGGCTAACAGTCAGCACCATTGCCCGCCGGCCAGAAACCCCTGAAAATCGGCCAGGCTGAGGCAGTCCCGCCTCTAGCGCTGCAAACAGGCAGGCCCGCGATGTCCACTCATCCCGCTTTTACAACGGCCCCGCGCGACGTGGTGTTTATCGCCTACCCACGGCTGAGCCTGCTCGATCTCAGCGGTGCGCAGACCGTGTTCTGGGCGGCGAGCAAAGCCTTGGTCGAGCGCGGGCAGCCCGGTTATCAACTGCACACCGCCAGCCTCAGCGGCGGCTTGATCCCGACCGTCGAAGGGCTGGCCATCGACACCCAAGCGTTAACCACGCTCGACACCACCGCGCTGGACACGCTGGTCGTGCCCGGCGCCCCTGACATCTGCCAGACCCTTGAGGAGCACCGCGAACTGAGCGACTGGCTGCAGGACCATGCTCACCTCGCCCGCCGCGTGGTCTCGGTGTGCAGTGGTGCGTTTCTGCTGGCTCAGGCCGGATTGCTCGACGCCCGCCGCGCTGCCACTCACTGGGCGATGTGCGACGCTTTGCGCGATCGCTTTCCAGCGGTCGAGGTAGATGCCGACGCGATCTTCATTCAGCAAGGCAAGGTCTGGACCTCGGCCGGAGTCACCGCCGGGATCGATCTGGCGCTGGCGCTGGTAGAGGCCGATTACGGCCGTGAAGTGACGTTGCAAGTCGCGCGGGAATTGGTGGTGTACATCAAACGCCCCGGCGGCCAGGCGCAATACAGCACGCTGCTGCAATCGCAGGCGCAGGACGCTGCGATGTTCGATGATCTGCACCTTTGGCTCATGGAGCGCCTCGGCGACCCGAATCTGACGGTGGAGCGCCTCGCCGAGCAAGCCGCAATGAGCCTGCGCAACTTCACGCGGGTCTATAAAGCGCGCACCGGGCGCACACCGTCGAAAGCGCTCGAGCTGTTCCGGCTCGAAGCGGCCAAACGCCTGCTGGAAAACTCCCCGCACAAAATCGAACGAATCGCCCGCCTCTGCGGCTTCAACGATGAAGAACGCCTGCGCGCCTGCTTCCAGCGCCACCTGTCGATCTCCCCGCGCGACTACCGCAGTCGCTTCAGCCGCGATGGCTGAACCGCTATACCTACGTATAGTTTTGCCCGCTGGCCATCGGCGTATGGTGCAAGAACGACAGGAGTCACCAGCTCGGCCGCCCGGCCCGGGAGCTTTATGTACAAGACGCATGTCATTGCGGTAGTGGACGACGACGAGGCAATGCGCACATCGCTGAGCAGCCTGCTGCGAGCGTCGGGGTATCAGGTGTTCTGCTATGCGGCGCCAGCGGACTACCTTGACTCGGACGGGCCGGCGCAGACTGATTGTTTGATTTCCGATATTCAGATGCCGGGCATGGGTGGTTTGCAGATGCTGGATGCACTGCGGGCGCAAGGCTGGCGGATGCCGGTGATTTTTGTGTCGGCGCATGCGGGCAAAATGCCCAACAGCGTACCCGGGGTCATCGCGTGTCTGGCCAAGCCATTTCAGGCTGAACGTTTGCTCGCCTGCCTGGAAAAAGCGCTGGGTTGATCCTTTTTCCCCATACCTTCGTATACCCCCCTTCCACCCATGCGTACCCCACGCACACCGATGGACAACTGCGCTCGTAGCCTCCCCGCCCTAGCATGGCTCTACACAGCGGGCGATTGAGCGCCAGGCAGTACGGCAAGCAGTTACGGCGGCCAGTGATCGTCACGCCAGAGTCCGCATCGGACTCGGGTGTCATCCATCCATCAGCGTCAGGGAGCACATTATGAAACAGCAATTATTGGTGATCGGTGCAGGGTTCGGCGGGCTGTGGAGTGCGCTGAGCGCTGCGCGTTTGCTGGATATGCATGCCCGTCAGGATGTCGAGATCACGCTGCTCGCCCCGCAAGCGGAATTGCGTATTCGCCCGCGCTTCTACGAGCCGGACGTGCACAGCATGTACGCGCCGCTCGACGCGCTGTTCGATGCGGTGGGTGTGCGCTTCGTCAAAGGCACCGCTGAAAGCATCGACGCCCGGGCGCGCCGAATCGGTTACCGCGACGAGGCCGGGCGTCCGGGTGAACTGGCCTACGATCGGCTGGTTCTCGCCAGCGGCAGCCAGCTCGCTCGGCCTCCGGTGCCTGGCCTCAAGGAGCATGCGTTCGATGTCGATCAGATCGAATCCTCGGCGCGTCTGGAACGCCATCTCATCGCCCTCGGCAACCAACCGCCCAGCGTTGCGCGCAACACCGTGGTGGTCGCCGGTGGCGGTTTCACCGGGATTGAAACTGCGACGGAAATGCCGGCGCGCCTGCGCGCGATTCTCGGTGAGGATCAAGACCTGCGCGTGATCATTGTCGATCGCAGCAAGGACATCGCTGCGACCATGGGCGATGGCATTCGCCCGTCGATCATCGAGGCGTCCAATGACCTGGGTATCGAATGGATCGTCGATGCCAGCGTTGCCGCTGTGGATGCCAATGGCGTCACCCTCGCCGATGGCCGCCACATCGAAAGCCACACCGTGATCTGGACCGTAGGTTTCCGCGCCAGCCCGCTCACCGAACAACTCGACGCCGAACGCGATGGCCAGGGCCGCTTGCATGTCGATGGCAACCTCAAGGTGCACGGCATCGATCACGTCTTTGCCGCCGGTGATGTCGCTCGCGCCGCCACTGACGACCTCGGCAACTATGCCGCGATGTCTTGCCAGCATGCGATCAGCCTGGGTCGCTACGCCGGCAACAACGCCGCCGCCGATATCCTCGGCGTCGCTCCGACAATGTATCGCCAGCCCAAGTACGTGACTTGCCTGGATCTGGGCGCCTGGGGCGCGGTGTACACCGAAGGCTGGGATCGTCAGCTGAAACTGGTGAAGGCCGAAGCCAAAGAGCTGAAGACGCAGATCAACACGGTGTGGATCTACCCGCCCGCCGCCGAACGTCGCGCCGCCCTCGCGGCCGCCGATCCGCTGATCCCTGTAGCCTGATTTCACCCTCCGCTTTAGCCCTGAGAACAAGGAGAACACCATGACCCTGCATCTGGATTCCTTCACCGCCAACCGCGCGGTGGCCCTGCAAACGCAAAGCGAAGAACTGGTGCCGTCGCGCTACGCCCTGCGCCTGGGCGACATTGACGTGATGGTGATCAGCGACGGCGTGTTGCCGTTGCCGACCCAGACCATGTCAACCAATGCCGACCCCGCCGACCGTGCCGCCTGGTTCAAGGAAATGTATCTGGGCCCTGACGCCTTCGACTGGGCGCTCAACGTGCTGGTGGTGCGTAGCGGCGAACAAGTCATCCTCGTCGACGCCGGCCTCGGTGGCCAATTCCCCGGTTTCCCGCGCGCCGGGCAGTTCCCCAAGCGCCTGGCCGCTGCCGGGGTGGACCTCGCCGACATCACTGATATCGTCATCACGCACATGCACATGGACCATATCGGCGGCCTACTGGTCGACTCGGTGAAGAGCCGTCTGCGCCACGACGTGCGCATCCACGTCACCGCTGCCGAAGTGAATTTCTGGTCCACGCCAGACTTCACCAGCACCGACATGCCCGCACCAGTACCAGACGTCCTGCGCAGCACCGCCAACGCGTTCATTAACCACTATGAAAGCAAGTTGCACATATTCGAAGACGAATGTCAGGTTGCACCGGGCGTAGTTGCAAAACTCACCGGTGGTCATACGCCAGGGCACTGCGTGGTCTACGTCAACTCCGGTGGCGAGCGCCTGACCTTTGCCGGTGACGCGTTGTTCCCGGTGGCGTTCGATCACCCTGACTGGCACAACGGTTTCGAACACGATCCGACCAAATCGGTGGAAGTGCGCGTGCGCATGCTCAAGGAAGCCGCCGTCAGCGGCGAGCTGTTTGTCGCCACGCATCTGGCCTTCCCTTCGGTGGGTAGGGTCGCGATCAATGGTGCTGCTTTCCGTTGGATACCTGCGATTTGGGATTACTGATTGCGCGCCTGAAATCTTCGCCCGGCTTCTGCCGGGCGAAACCTTTTTCACCGCCATTGCTACGCAGAACCGTGCGGGCGGTGACCATACTTCGGTTGCTGTGTACCCTTTCTGCATCAAGCAAATCTGAGCAGAGGATGGAGTATTGGCATATCTGGATTGGGTGCAATGGCCGGCGATGCTGGTCACCGTTCTGGCCGCCTGGCTGATCGGTTCGCAACGACCGCAACGGCGCATGAGCGGCTTCGTTTGTTTCAGTCTGAGCAATTTGCTGTGGGTGATCTGGGGCGTCCATGCCGGGGCTTACGCGCTGATCGTTCTGCAGCTTTGCCTGTTCCTGATGAACCTGCGCGGCTTCATGAAGAACCGCGTTCCAGAGCGCTGAGTGACGCTGATCATCTGGCCAGAAAATCCTTTGAATTTTTCTTGTCGGACAAAATCATTTACGTATGAGCGTAAGGAGGAACTCATGCGTAGCACCGATATTTTCGTCATCGAATACAAACATCACGACCAGCCAAAATCATTCGTCATCCGCGCCAAGAGTATGCGCAACGCCGACGCTTGGCATTGGGCGAGCTGTGACGCCGGTATTGCGCCGATTCCGAAACCGGGTAAACCACCGTTGAAAGTGGTTTCCAAACCCCAGGCCGAGCGCTATGGGATTACGGAGGTGAAGTGGCGCGAGACGGCTGCGCTGGACTGGACGGAGGCTTAGACCAATCGGGTCGCCTGGCTGAGCTTGTACGTCAGCCAGGCGCCCCACAACAGACCATGGGGGGCATTCCGCTGGGGAATGTGCGGTTATCGTCCCGGTGAAGTGACCAGTACCTGACCGCGCGAAACTGATCGTTCCTCACGCTCCGCGTGGGAACGATCCATATCAACTAAGACCAGAACCCTTTATGCGGCTCAGCCGCCTCTTCCTCCAGCATCGGCCCGAAAACGCTCACCGTGCGCTGCCCTCTGGCAAACACCTCGCGACACGGCAACGAGAACGTCGGGTTCTCCGGATGATCGCCGGTCAATCCGAGCAAAGCATGCTCCGACAACGCATACACCACTCGCCCGACACCGGTCCAATACACCGCGCCCGCGCACATGCAGCAAGGTTCGGCGCTGGTGTACAGCGTGCACGCCTCCAGCTCCGGGGGTGACAACCGCTTCGCCGCCGCAGCGACCGCGACCAGTTCGGCGTGCTGGGTGGGATCACCTTCCGGCGGCATCGAATTGTTGCCCGCTTCGGCAATGACGTTGCCGTCGCGGTCCGCCACCAGCGCCGCAAACGGGTGCCGGCCACGTTGTTTCGACGCCTGCGACAGGGCGATGGTCTGGCGCAGCAATGCCAGGTCCAGATCGCTGACGCCGGCCGGGACAAGCTGAGTGAATTGATTCATGGGTAACTCCTGGGCAGTGAGAAAAGACAAAAGTCAGTCGGCCAGTTCGGCCGTGGAAGCGCCGACGGCGTCGGTCGATGGTTTTTGTTTGTTGAGCAAGAGGTTGAGCAGAATGGCGGTGATCGCACCGAGAAAAATGCCGCTGTCGAGCACCAGTTTCAGCGTCGGGCCGACATGTTCGAACAGGGCCGGAAACGACATCGGCAGGACGCCGACGCTGACCGACACCGCAACAATAATGGCGTTGCGTGTGCCCTCGAACTGCACCCGTGACAGTTCCTGAATGCCCGCCACCGTGGTCATGCCGAACATGACGATCGCGCAGCCGCCCAGCACCGGCGTCGGCACCGCCGCAATCAGCGCGCCGAGCTTGGGGAACAAGCCCATCAACACCATGATCGCGCCAGCGGCCGCAACGACGAAGCGGCTCTTGATGCTGGAAAGCGCAATCGGGCCGGTGTTTTGCGTGAAGGCGTTATAGGGAAAACTGTTGAACAAGCCACCGAGCATGGTCGACGAGCCGTCGGCGCGGAACGCGTTGCCAAGGGTTTGCTGGGTGGTGGGTTTGCCGACCAGTTTGCCAATGGCCAGGCAGTTGCCAGTGGTCTCGGCCATGATCACCAGCATCGCCAGGGTCATGATCAGAATCGGTACCAGAGAAAATTCCGGCGGACCGAACGCCATTGGCGCGCTCAACTCGAACCACGCCGCCTCGCTGACCCGATTGAAGTGCGTCATGCCGCAGGCGGCAGCGATCAGGCTGCCGACAAACAAGCCGATGAGCACACTGAGGTTACCGATGAAGCCGCTGAATTTCGCATAAATCACCAGCGTCACACTGACTGTGGCCAGACCCAGCAGCAGATTGGCCGGGCGACCGAAGTCAGGCGAATCGGGATTGCCACCACCCAGCCAGATTGCCGCCGCCGGCATCAGTGAAATACCGATGATGGTGATCAGGCTGCCAATCACCACGGGCGGAAAGAATCGCAGCAAGCGGCTGAACACCGGCGCCAGTGCGATGGTCAGGAAGCCGGCGGCGATCACCGCCCCGAAGATCTGGCTGAGGCCGAACTCCTTGCCGATCATGATCATCGGCGCCAGCGCAATGAACGAGCAGCCCTGAATCAATGGTAAACGCGCGCCGAACTTCCAGAAGCCGAGGGTCTGAATCAACGTCGCCACACCGGACGTCAGCAGGTTGGCGTTGATCAGTAAAACCACCTGAGCCGACGTCAGTCCCATCGCACTGCCGAGAATCAGCGGCACCGCCACCGCTCCCGCATACATCACCAGAACATGCTGCAGACCGAAGGTGAAAAGCTGCCGCAGGGGCAACACCTCGTCGACCGGGTGAACGCGTTGTGTAGTCATGGCACAAGCTCCTGAAGGGGCAGCGTTGGTTGTAATCGCGGGCGCTCAGGGACAGACGCACAAACAGAATCGGCCCCGGCGTTCGAAGACGCGGGGTCATCCTTGAATGTTTTTAACGATGAAACAAATTGGCAACCATCGCTTTTTTCGATGGCAAAGACGCGGCACAATCGCCGTCTCGCTCAAGCTCGGAGTACACCGCGTGCGCTTCTCACTCGATCAGTTGCTGATGTTCGTCCAAGTGGTGAAAAGCGGCTCGTTCTCCGCCGCCGGGCGCAAGCTGGGCAAGACGCAATCGACCATCAGCGCGGCGATCGCCAATCTGGAAACCGACCTTGGCGTCGAGTTGTTCGACCGCAGCAATCGCAGCCCTGCCCTCACCGCCAGCGGGCATAAATTGCTGGTCCAGGCAGAGGCGGTACTGGAGCGCTGCATGACCTTCGAGGCCCACGCTGATTGCCTTTCCGATAGCGTCGAACCGAGCCTGACCCTGGCGATTGAAACGCCGTACGGCCCGATCATGCCGGTGCTGCAAGCGTTCGAGCAGGCCTTTCCGTTTGTCGATCTGATCATTCGCCACCCGGTCTACGGCGATGTCAGCGAACTGGTCAGCAGTGGCGAGGCGGTGCTGGGCGTGGCGTTTTCGCAGCCGGGCTATCCCCGGGAACTGGCGTTCCAGCAACTGGGCAAACTGATCATGCTGCACGTCTGTCATCCCGATCATCCGCTGGCGCAACTGGACAACGTCACGTTCGACGATTTGCACGTGCATCGGCGCCTGGCGTTCAGTGCGCACGCCAGCAAACTGCCGAGCAGTGAATACCTGCGTTCGACGCAACTGTGGCAAGCGGAAAGCTATCTGGCCCTGCTCGAAATGGTCCGCGCCGGCCTCGGCTGGGCGACCCTGCCGCGCCAGCTGATCCAGCGTGAACTGGGCAATGGCGAACTGGTCGAGTTGCAGCTGTCGGCGTACCCGCATACCGACTGGCAAATCGGCGTCGACCTGTTATGGGCACGCCAACGGCCACTAGGGACGGCCGAGCGCTGGCTTAAGGAAAAGCTCCAGGCCAACAAGGTTTATGAACGCGATCGCAACGGTCAGACCACTACGCTGTGATTACTTGGCGAACACCTGGCCCATGTCCTTGAACGCCTTGAATTCCAGCGCATTACCGCAGGGGTCGAGCAGAAACATGGTCGCCTGTTCGCCGACCTGACCCTTGAATCGAATGTAGGGCTCGATCACGAATTGCGTGCCGAATGACTTCAGTCGCTCGGCCAGTGCTTCCCATTGCTGCCACTCTAAAATGATGCCGAAGTGCGGGACCGGTACGTCGTGGCCGTCGACCGGGTTGCTGTGAACGCTTTCCTGGGCAGCTGTCTGCGGCTGTTCATGGATGACCAATTGGTGGCCGTAAAAATTGAAATCGACCCACTGCGCGCTGGATCGGCCCTCGTCCAGACCGAACACTTCACCGTAAAAACGGCGGCAAGCGGCAAGATCGTAAACCGGGATGGCGAGGTGGAAAGGCGAAAGACTCATCAGGCACTCCGGCAACCGCGTTGATTAAACCAATCTGGCAACGGCGCACCGCTGCTGATCGAGGATCGAAAACAGCCTAGATCAAAAACCCTGCGAATGCCGGCTCGACTTTTCATGCCATGGAGATAGCGCGTCTGTGAATACGCGCCACGACTATCTGCTCGGCTTCTTTACCGGCGCGTCACCACTTTTCGGTGACAGTCTGCCGGGGCCAGCACCGCGCCGGCGCTGGAGCGCACGACGATAGTTTCGACGGGCTCGGCCCGTTCGTTGTCGAGCAGGATCGAGTGCTCCTCCCCCTCGACAAACAGAAAACGCTCGCCCCACTGCCGCAGGCTGACGACGATGGGGAACACCGCCCGGCCCATGTCGGTGAGCACGTATTCCTTGTAGGCGCTGCCATCGGACGCGGGCTGAATCTGCAACACGCCGAGCTCGACGAGCATTTTCAGTTTGACCGTGAGGATGTTCTTGGCCAAGCCCAGACGTTTCTGGAATTCACTGAAACGGCGCACGTCATCGAACGCATCGCGAATGATCATCAAGGCCCAGCGATCGCCAATGGCTTCGAGTGTTCGGGCCACCGGGCATTCGCTCTGCGCCAATGTTTGTTGTCGGGCCATGTGATTCCTGATGGATCGGCTATTGAATGTGGTTGCATTTAACAACCCGAATGAATAAAGATCAACGTATCGGTTTCAATTCAAAACCACACTACGAGGAAGCAAGGATGCCGTGTCAGACGCAAACCCTGATCAATGCGCAAGCCGCAGCTGACAGCGCAACGACCGGGCTGAGTCGTTTGCAGACTTTTCTCTTTGCAATCACCTGCGCGATAGCAGTGGCCAATGTTTATTTCGCACAGCCATTGTTGGAATCGATGGCCGCCAGCCTCGGGGTTTCACCCGGTGCAATCGGCGTTGTGGTCACGGCCACGCAAGCCGGGTATGCGGTCGGGCTGCTGTTCATTGTGCCGCTGGGTGATCTGCTCGATCGAAAGAAACTCATCGTCAGCCAACTGCTTTTGTCTGCAACGGCGCTGTGTGCCGTGGGCCTGTCCGAGAGCTGGGGAGTGTTGCTCGGCGCCATGATGCTGGTGGGATTGCTGGCGGTGGTGGTGCAAGTGGTGGTCGCCTGCACCGCCAGCCTTGCTCGTCCGGAACAGCGCGGCGCCGCCGTAGGCACCGTCACCAGTGGCGTGGTGCTGGGCATTTTGCTGGCGCGTTTCGTTTCCGGCGTAGTGGCTGATCTGGCCGGTTGGCGCGGCGTGTATTTTGTCTCGGCAGTCATGATGATCGGCATCGCTCTGCTGTTATGGCGCACCCTGCCCGCCTCGGCAAAACCGCCCGCACAGGGCAGCTATCGGCAATTGCTGCGCTCGATGTTCCAACTTTTTTTGACTGAGCGGGTATTGCGCATCAGAGGTATCTTCGCCCTGCTGATCTTCGCCGCGTTCAGTGTGTTGTGGACGTCGATGGTGCTGCCGCTCAGCGCCCCGCCCCTGTCGTTGTCCCACACGCAGATCGGCCTGTTCGGACTGGCCGGAGTGGCGGGCGCGCTCGCCGCCGCACGGGCTGGGCGCCTGGCCGATCGCGGCTTGGGCAATCGCACCACCGGCATCGCCCTGGCGCTGTTGACGCTGTCCTGGCTACCCATCGCATTTGTCGACAGTTCGCTGCTGGCGATGGCCGTCGGAGTGATCCTCCTCGACTTCGCCGTGCAAGCGGTGCACGTCACCAACCAAAGCCTGATCTTCGCCGCACGGCCCGATGCGCAGAGCCGACTGGTCGGTGCGTATATGTGTTTTTACTCGGTGGGCAGTGGTTTGGGCGCCATCGCGGCGACGTATACCTATGCGCACTCTGGCTGGGTGGCGGTGTGTTTTCTCGGAGGAGGGATCAGTGCTGTGGCGCTGATGTATTGGGTGTGGCTGGAGTACGTTTATTCACACGACTGAACCAATGTGGGAGCGAGCCTGCTCGCGAAGACGGAGCATCAGTCAGCACAGAGTTGTCTGACCTGACGCCTTCGCGAGCAGGCTCGCTCCCACAGGGATTACTCGCCAGCAGCTACTTGCCGTCCTCGGGCTTCTCGGTCTGCATCTGCACCGACGGTTTGCTTTTGTCACCGTCCTTGTTGGGTGCATCGTTGGAATCGAAGCAGCCGCTCAACAGAAACATTGAGCAGAACCCCAGACATACGCAGATTTTCTTCATGACAATCTCCTTTCAGCAGTGGTATTGCTACCCGGTTCAAGCTTGACCTAGCATCGTTTACCTTCTTCCGGGATGTGCGCAAATTCATTGCAGGACTGCATCGGGCTCTCAGCCCTTACTGTGCTCCGGCGACGAAGGCCCTTCCTTGACGCCGCGCGGGCCGGCGATGCCCCACACGATCAGGCCGAGCACCGGGAACACGATCAAGCCGATCGCCCAGGCGGCTTTGACGCCGACGCTCTTGTTGCTGCGAAACACACTGACAATCGCCCACAGGTCGACCAGCAGAATGATCACCGCCACGGCGATGGAGAAGTAACTCGCTGCCTCGTTCATTTCGCAATCCTCCGATGACTTGTAAGCATTGGGCTGCGGGGCTTTTTCAGCGTTCAAAAAAATTGCGCGTGCGCGGCGCCAAAGGCTCAGCCGCCTTCCGGATCCTGGCGGATCACTGAAATCTTGCCGTTGCGTTCGATGATCGCGAATTTGATCTGGTCGATGGTTTCAATGCCCTGACTGGAACGCGCGGCTTCCATGACGTCCGCCTCGACCAGCCGCGCATGGCGCAGACGCCGCTGCAACAGCTTGCCGTTCTCGACAATGATCGTTGGTTCACCATCGATCAGCCGCGAGATCCAGCTGGAACGCTGCTTGAGCAAGGAGAACCCAACGTCGATGGCGATCAGGGTGATGATCACCAGAAACGCATTGGTCAGGGAAAAATCATCCCCGAGCAGCGCTTGCTGGGTGGCTTCACCGATGATCATCAGCAAGACGAAATCAAACGTCGTCAGCTCGGCCAACGAACGCCGACCGGCAATTTTGAACAGCACCATCAGTGCCAGATACATCGCGAGTGCGCGCAACACCGAGTCCATGGGTCACCTATGGATAAATGAATTGAATGAGCTTCACTTCGCTCGAGCCTAGCGCGCGGATATGGCTGCGAAACAGGCCCAGTCCGTCGCCGCGCAGGGTCAGATAAAGCGTTGCCTGGCCCTGCGTATCCGCCTGCAACCACAAACGCATGCCCTGCGCTGAGCTGCGCATACGCACCGGCGCCGGCTGCATGGTTTCGATGCTGAAGCCATCGAGCATCTCGCCGCCGATGTCCAATTCGACGGTAGCTTCAGGCGTCGCGTGCACGCTGAGTTTCAGCGGGTTGGTCGAGCCGTTGCGGTGGAACATCTCGTACTCGACCTGGACTTTGCCATCGTCGCTGCGGGCGTCCTGCGAACTGAGCACGCCCCGGGAAAACAGCCCCAACAGACCCAGCAGCATGCACAGCACCAGCAGATACCAACCGATGCGCTCGAAGCGCCAGACCTTCAGTTGATAGGCCATGTCCTCCTGCACCGGGAACTGCCGACTGCGCAGATCGGGATGCTCAGCGTCAGGCTTCATCGGCGCCACCCTCCTTCGCCGCGCAAGGCGCGACGGTGATAGGCCGGCAACTGCTGCAAGGCGAACTCACAGGCCAGGGTCTGCACTTCACTGCGCGATCCGGGAAACCATTGCCGGGTGCTGAACAGAAAATGTTGGTCATCGAACTGGAATGCCCAGGCGAAACACACCGTACCGGCCTTGATGCCGTCCATATCATCGGGTCCGAGAATGCCGGTGGTGGCGACGGCGACGTTGGCCGTGCTGTCGCGCAACGCACCAATGGCCATTTCACTGGCAACTTCCACGCTGGTCAGATTGAAGGTTTCCATGGTCGCCGGGCTGACGTGGAGCAAGCGCTGCTTGGCCTGCGGCGAATAGACCACGTAGCCGCATTCGATCAGCTCGCCGCTGCCGGGCACTTCCGACAGCAACATGACGATTTCCCCGGCCGTGCAGGATTCGGCGGTGGTGATGATCAGCGAATGTTGGCGCAGGTATTCAATCGTTTCCTTGGCGATGGACATGGCACGCTCTCGAAGCTGTTATTGCCGGTTGACCGCTCGCTGTGCGGATCATTCCGCTGGACTGGATGAGCGTATACCCGCCTCTTCCAGTGAAAGTTTTCCGCTCCATTCGGCGCGATCACCTACCCTCATAGACTGTGTGTTCCACTCGAGCCCGCCGCCCCCATGCGTTGTTCATTCAAGTCGTTGTTTTTGATTCTGTTCCTGCTGCTGATGCCGGGCAGCGCTGCGCCGTGGGCAGCGGAGCCTGCCGCGCCGACAACCCCCGGCGCAGCGCCGCTGCCGGTGATTTCGCAGAGCGATCTGCAAGCCCTGCAACAACGCCTCGACGGGCTCAAGCAGCAGATCTCGGCGGCGAACAATTACAACCAGCTCGAAGGCCCGCAGGATCGGGTGCAGGCGTTCATTCTCGATGTCGATCGGTTGTCGGCAGCGCTGTTGCCGCAACAGGCGCAACTGGCGGTGCAACTGGGCGTGCTTGGCACCGCTCCAGACGCTGAGGTGGCTGCCGAGCAAGCCGATATCGTCGCGCAACGGGCTGCGCTGGCGGAACAGAAAAGCAAGGTCGACGGCACCCTGAAAAGCCTCGCCGCACTGAAACAGAATGCCGCCGACCTGATCACGCAAATCGCCGGCATCCGCCGCACGCTACTGGAAAGCGAACTGACCCTGAGCACGCGCAGTGTGTTGAGTCCGCAGTTCTGGGCGCCACTGATCAATCCAAGCGAGGACGACCGCCAGCGCCTGCGACTGTTCGTCGAGCAGGTGGCTGACGTATGGGCCACGGTCTGGGCGCCGGGCGAGCGGTTTTACACCTGCGTACTGGTGCTGCTGGCGCTGCTGATCTGGACCTTCGGCCGACGTCTGGCTGAGCGCGGGCTGACCTGGTTCTGCATTCATCGCGTGGCGGAGGGCCGACTGCGCCGCAGTGCCTTGGCCTTCGCCTCAGCCATAGCGACCTTCATCACCACCGCCATCGCCCTGAAGCTGCTGTTCTACGCCTGCACCCGCCACGACGCCCTGCCGCCGATGCTGGAAACCTTCTCCGAAGAGTTCGAAAAAGTCGTCTATGCCTGCGTGCTGATCACCGGGCTCAGCCGTGCATTGCTGTCCACCGAGCACCCGTCGTGGCGCCTGCCGGCAATTGCTGATCCAGTGGCGCTGGCCCTCAAGCCTTATCCGCGAATCCTCGCCTGCGCGTTGCTGGTGTTGGTGACGCTGGTACAAGTCGCCAATGCCACAGGCATGAGCAGCCACATCGTGATGGCCGGGCGCGGCGTGATTTCCATGGTGGTGCTGGCGATCATCGGCACGATGCTGGTGCGCGTGGGCAAAGTGCGCAAGGCCTTGGTCGCCGCCAACGACGCTTCGGCGACGAACAGCGTGTTCGCCGGGCTGATCTACAGCGTCGCCAGCGTCTCGATGTTTGTCACGGCCATTGCCCTGCTTGCCGGCTATGTTTCGCTGGCGCGGTTCATCAGTTATGAACTGGTGTGGAGCTACGTCGTGCTGTCGGGTTTCTATTTGCTCATTCAGTTGGTCAAGGACGCCTGTGAACACCTGTTTTCACCGAAACACGCGAGCGGCCAGGCGCTCAAGCAATTGCTCGGGGTCAGCGATCGACGCCTTGAGCAAACGTCGATCCTGTTGTCCGGCGTCAGCCGCGCCGGCCTGATGCTGATGGCGCTGATTTCGTTGTTTGTCGGCGGCATCGGCACCACGCTCGGCCAACTGGTCACCAACATCATGTCGATTCTTGGCGGCGCCGGTTTGCGCAAGCTGAATATCGTCCCCGGGCACCTGCTCAATGCGCTGCTGGCGCTGCTGATCGGCATCTGGCTGATCCGTACATTGAGCCGCTGGCTCGACAACGAATTCCTGCCCAAGACCGACATGGACCCGGGCATGTGCGCGTCGCTGAGCACGCTGTTCTCCAATATCGGCTACGCCTTCGTGATTCTGCTGACGCTGTCGTCGCTGGGCGTGCAGTGGACCAATCTGGCGTGGATCGTCAGTGCGCTATCCGTCGGTATCGGCTTTGGCTTGCAGGAGATCGTCAAGAACTTCGTCTCCGGCCTGATTCTGCTCACCGAGCGCCCGGTCAAGGTCGGCGACCTGATCAGCATCAGCGGCGTCGAGGGCGACATCCGCCGGATCAACGTGCGCGCCACGGAAATCCAGCTCAGCGACCGCTCGATCGTGATCGTGCCCAACTCGCAGCTGATCTCGCAGAACCTGCGCAACGTTACCCTCGGCGGCAGCGCTCAGGGCGTGGCATCGCTGGAGCTGGTGTTTCCGCTGGATATCGATCCTGAGCAGGTCAAACAACTGCTGCTGGATGCGTATCACGAGAACGAAACCATTCTCGATAAACCGGCGCCATTCGTGCGTTTCAGCAAGTTGTCCCCGGACGGCATAACCCTCACGGTCACCGGCTATGTGGGCAGCCCGAGGATTGTCGGGCTGACCAAGAGCGATTTGTTGTTTGAAGTGTTGAAGCGGTTGGGCGCAGCGGGGATTGCGCTGGCGAAACCGCCAGCGGCGTGATCAGGTTAGCGCTTGCCCGTGTTGTCGATGCGGGCCGTGCTGCTGCGTGGCGTCAGCTCGAACGGCAGGACGACATGCCTTTCTGCCAGCGGCCGCTTTTCGATCAGGGCAATCAGCATCTCGACCGCCTTGGCCCCGAAGGCCTCGGCTGGTTGCGAGATGGTGGTCAGCGGCGGATCGCAGAACGCAGCCATGGGAATGTCATCGAAACCCACCAATGAAATATCCTCGGGCACACGCAGCCCGGCCTGCCGGATGCGCTTGAGCGCACCAATGGCCATTTCATCGTTTTCGCAGAACAGCGCGCTCGGCCGCTCGGCCAATGCGAGCATCTTTTGCGCGCCGGCAAAACCGGCCTCGAGGCTGAAATTGCCATGGCAGATCAGTGCTTCGTCGAAGGCAATCCCGGCCTCGCGCAGTGCCGCTTCGTAGCCTGCCAGTCGATCCAGAGTCAACGGGCTGTTTTTCGAGCCCTTGATCAGGCCGATGCGTCGGTGCCCCGATGCGATCAGATGTTCGGTCATGGCTTTGGCGGCGGCAACGTTGTCCAGGCTGATGGTTGGATAACGCCCGGCCTTGAGCACTTCGCAAGCATTGATGATCGGCGGCACATCGGCGTCGGCCGGAGCGTTTTCGAAAGGATCGTAGGCGCGCAACTGAATCACCCCGTCGGCCTGATAGGCGTACACCAGCTCGGCGAATTGTCGCTCCAGTTCTTCCCGGCCCTGAGTGTCGCACAGCAGCAGCCGATAACCGGCTGCCTGCGCCGCTTGCTGCGCGCCGCTGATGACCCGGGCAAAGAAGGTATTGGCGATGGTCGGCACCAGAATCACCAGATTGCCGGTGCGCCGCGAACGAAACTGCACGGCCATCAGGTTCGGCCGATAGCCGGCCTGCTCCACGGCCGCCATGACGCGCTCACGGGTTGGCGCGAGCACACGCTCGGGCGATTTCAAAGTCCTCGAAACCGTCGCCACGGAAACCCCGGCCAGTCGAGCCACTTCGCGAATATTGGACAAAAACACCTCGTTGATTCATGCCGATCAGACGCGGAGCTTACCGCAGGCAACGAGCGATCGAAACGCTGTCGATCATCCGCTGGCATTTGACACTCGGCTATTTCACGCCTAGATTTCGCCCACGATGTAACCGGTTACATCACTCATCAGCATTGCATCCAGCTACCGAGACGACTGCCATGTACGCTGCCGCAAAAATAAGAATGGGTTTTGTTGGAGGCGGTGAAGGTTCATTCATTGCCCGTGCCCACCGGCAAGCCGCCGGCCTCGACGGACGCTTCGAACTGGTCTGTGGCGCGTTCAGCCGCGACTCAGAGAATAATCAGCGCACCGCTGCGACCCTGGGAGTGTCCGCCGAACGTTGTTACGACGATTGGCAAACCCTGCTTACCCGCGAGGCCGCCCTGCCCGCCGAGCAACGCATGCAACTGCTGGTCATCGTCACCCCCAATCATCTGCACGCACCGATTGCCCGTGAGGCATTGAGCGCCGGTTTTCACGTGTTCAGCGAGAAACCCGCGGCGCTGAACCTCGCCGAGGTGCAGGCGCTGCATTCGGTGGTGATCAACAGCCAGCGAATTTACGGGCTGGCGCACACCTACCTCGGTTACGCGATGGTCTGGCAGGCCCGCGAAATGGTCGCCAGCGGCGTGCTCGGGCACGTGCGCAAAGTCATCGTCGAGTACCCGCAAGGCTGGCTCAGCACCGATGTCGCCGGGCAAGGCAACAAGCAGGCCGGCTGGCGCGACGATCCGGCGCAATCCGGGATCGGCGGCTGCATTGGCGACATCGGCACCCATGCGTTTTCCCTCGCCGAGTTCGTTGCCGGCCAGTCGATCCAGTTCATCAGCGCAATGCTCGGTTCGCATGTCGAGGGTCGGCAACTGGATGACGATGTGGCGATGCTGTTCAAAATGAGCGACGGCGCCAGTGGTGTATTGCTCGCCAGCCAGGTCTGCGCCGGTGAGGAAAACCCGCTGAAGATCCGCGTCTACGGTGACAAGGGTGGGCTGGAATGGCGTCAGGAAGAGCCGGCCAGTCTGATTCATCGACCGTTGAATGAACCGATGCGTATTCTGCGATCCGGAGTCGGTCAGCCGTGGTTGTGTGACGCTGCCAGTCAGCGCATGCGCCTGCCCGCCGGGCATCCCGAGGGTTATCTGGAAGCGATGGCCAACCTGTACGGCGATCTCGCCGAGGCGATTGTTCAAGGCGTCGAAGGCCATCATGCCCCGGGCATACCGGGCATCGAGACCGGCCTGCGCGGCATGGCCTTCATTGAAACCGCCATCGCCAATCACCTTGGCAATGAAAAGTGGAGCGAGATACCCGGCCCACTGACAGGAGCCCAGCACAATGAACAGTGATCAGCAAAATTTGACTGGCCTGAAAGGTCCGGGGATTTTCCTCGCGCAATTCATCGCCGACGAAGCGCCTTTCGACTCCCTCGCCAACATCGCCGAGTGGGCAGCCTCGCAAGGCTATAAAGCCATTCAGGTACCGACCCTCGGCACGCGTTTCATCGATTTGCAGCGCGCCGCTGAGAGCCAGGATTACTGCGACGAACTCATCGCCGTCTGCGCCCGCGCGGGTGTAGTGATCAGCGAGTTGTCGACGCACCTGCAAGGACAATTGGTCGCTGTGCATCCGGCGTTCGACAGTCTGTTCGACGACTTCGCCCCGCCAGCACTGCGCGGCAAACCGCAGGAGCGCACCGAGTGGGCCATCGAACAGTTGAAACTGGCGGCCCGTGCCAGCCAGCGTCTCGGACTCAAGGCCCATGCGACCTTCTCCGGCGCACTGCTCTGGCCCTACGTCTATCCATGGCCGCAACGTCCGGCCGGTTTGGTCGAGCAAGGTTTCGCCGAACTGGGCAAGCGCTGGCTGCCGATCCTCGATTGCTTCGAAGAGGCCGGCGTTGATCTGTGCTACGAAATCCATCCCGGCGAAGACTTGCATGACGGCGCGTCGTTCGAGCAGTTTCTTGAGGCGGTGAATCATCACCCCCGCGCCGCAATTCTCTATGACCCGAGCCACCTGCTGCTGCAGCAAATGGATTACCTCGGCTTCATCGACCGTTACCACCAACGCATCCGCATGTTCCACGTCAAGGATGCCGAGTTCCGCCCCGATGCGCGCTCCGGCGTCTACGGCGGCTATCAGGGCTGGGTCGAGCGTCCCGGGCGCTTCCGCTCGCTGGGCGACGGCCAGATCGATTTCAAATCGATCTTCAGCAAATTGTGCCAATACGACTTCAACGGCTGGGCCGTGCTGGAGTGGGAATGCTGCCTGAAAGACTCTGCACAGGGCGCGGCGGAAGGCGCGGCGTTCATCGAGCGACACATGATCCGCAAGACCGCCAAGGCCTTCGACGATTTCGCCGGGGTCAGCGCCGATGCCGCTTCCAACCGGCGCCTGCTCGGCCTGACCGACGACTGATTCATCCGCGTTACCGACATAAAAACAATACGGTGATCTGAAATGAACGTAATGAATGCGCGACTGAGCGTGATGATGTTTTTGCAGTTCTTTATCTGGGGCGGCTGGTTCGTCACCCTCGGCACTTTTCTGGCCACCACGCTCGCTGCCAGCGGCGGCCAGGTCGGCATGGCCTTCGCCACGCAATCATGGGGTGCGATTCTGGCGCCGTTTGTCATTGGCTTGATTGCCGACCGGTTTTTCAATGCCGAACGCATTCTGGCGGCGCTCCATCTGCTGGGCGCGGTGCTGCTCTATCAGCTCTATCGCGCGGCAGACTTCAGCGCGTTTTATCCCTATGTGCTCGCCTACATGATGGTCTACATGCCGACATTGGCGCTGGTGAACGCCGTGGCGTTCCGCCAGATCAAAGACCCGGCGCTAGAGTTCTCGCGCATTCGCGTATGGGGCACAGTGGGCTGGATTGTCGCCGGTGTGGTGATCAGCTTCGTGTTCGCCTGGGACTCGCAACAAAGCATCGCGGCGGGAGGCTTGCGCAATACGTTCCTGATGTCCGCCGTCGCATCACTGCTGTTGGGGCTTTACAGCTTCAGTCTGCCGAACACCGCGCCGCTGAAAACCGCAGCCGGCTCATCAAGCCTGAAGCAGATGCTCGGCGTCGATGCGTGGGGTTTGCTCAAGGATCGCAGCTATCTGGTGTTCTTTCTCGCCTCGATCCTGATCTGCATTCCGCTGGCCTTCTATTACCAGAACGCCAACCCGTTTCTCGCGGAGATCGGCGTGACCAACCCGACAGCGAAGATGGCCATCGGTCAGGTCTCGGAAGTGCTGTTCATGTTGCTGTTGCCGCTGTTCATCCATCGTTTCGGCATCAAGATCGCCCTGCTGGTCGGCATGGCTGCCTGGGCGTTGCGTTACGTGCTGTTTGCCTTCGGCAATAACGACGATCAGGCATTCATGCTGCTGATCGGCATTGCCCTGCACGGCGTGTGCTATGACTTCTTCTTCGTGTCCGGGCAGATCTACACCGATGCAAAAGCACCGGAACGCTTCCGCAGTTCGGCGCAAGGTCTGATCACCTTGGCCACGTACGGGTTGGGCATGTTGATTGGCTTCTGGATTGCGGGACGGATTACTGACCACTTCACTTCGAGTGCGGGCCATGACTGGAGAAGTATCTGGCTATTTCCAGCCGGTTTTTCCGTGGCGGTGCTGCTGTGTTTCTGGGCGACGTTCAAGGGCCGCGATCGGGACAAGGCTGTGTTGCCGACTGCGGTTTAGAGCAGAGTTCTAATGCATGAACAGAACGAATGCCGCCTGTGGTTTAGGCGGCATTCGCTATCGATGCTCATGGTTGCGCTCAAGCGGTGCGACGTTCGAGCAGACGGTCTGCGCCACCTTCGGCAACCCGATTGCCTTGCAGATGATCGGAGCCATCAGAGGCTACTGCATCGCTGAACAGTGGATCGGTTTCGGTGGCGGCAACTGCGTCGCTGAATAGCGGGTCGGTTTCGGTGGCGGCTACTGCGTCGCTGAACAGACGATCAGTTTGAGTAGCGGCCACCGCGTCGCTGAACAGTGGGTCGGTTTCGGTGGCGGCGAAGGCGTTCAGTGCAAAAACCGAGAAAGCGATACCGAGGATAGTCTGGCGTTTCATGATGATGTGCTCCGAGTTGCAGTGGTTGGGTATGGAACCGATCTTACGCCGCACCGTGGATATGAGAACTTCATTGACTTAATGGTTGTTATTGACGCAATCAATGATGAGTTGAGTAAAAGCAGCTGCTTACCTAACCGTTAAGCTGGTGCTTACGCGTCCAGACGAAACGCCCTACAAAGTCTAAAGCACAAAACTGACAAATCGTATTTCTGACAGCTTTACGCAAGCAAAAAAAGACCCGAATCGATCGAAACCGAAACGGGTCTTTCCCACCCAGACGACCCTTATTTCAAGTCGTCAAAGTGATCTCGCAGGAACTCGTAAAAGCGCAAAGCTTTCAACAATCTCCATACAAGGCTCAGCGTACGCAGCAAAAGCTTCATACGTTTTGGCCTCCAGGGCTGGCGGCCAAACCTCCAGCAAACTTACCGGACCATGCGTGCCTTCAGCCTACATGCTGGTGTGGCTAGTGAGGCGGCCGGTTGAAATCCCTCCGAGACAACATTCCGGCGCGGGTGCGAATCCGCGTCAGAGGGCGTGAAACCTTTTGCGCCCCCCAGCCAAACCTCACTGCTCTACCAACAAGATGAGCGCAGGCATCTTAACGCAGAAATCAGAAGAGAAAACCCGAGTAACCAAGGTTATCCTGCGGCTACGCCTGAACCTTTGTAAAATCGTATTTCTGACAATGTTTATTGACAGATCTGAATTCAGTTGCATGCGCTGGCCGCTCCGAAAAAACCTCCCACATCACGCTAAACCTACGTTGCACTGACGGGAGAAACTTAATACCATGCGCGGACATGTTGGTGTGGCTAGTGAAGCACATGGCCTCGGCTCCAAACCGAGGATTGAAAAACCGCCCCGCGAAGGCGGTTTTTTTTCGTCTGTGTTTTCTGGTCCCCCTCCCATCCAAGGCACATTGCCTGACTCGATCCCCCTGCGCCCCTGCACAAATCTTCTAAACACTCTTCTCCCCCACGCGGTATTTTAGAAACGCCCCTGCTCAACCGCCCTATGGAATCCTCCCATGGACAAACGCAACTGGATCTCTCTCTCCCAGGATGTCGATACCGGGATCGAGTCGATTCGTGCGCATTTCCGTGGGCATGCCTACGATCCGCACTGGCATGACAGTTTCCTCGTGGGCGTTACCGAGCAGGGCGTGCAGCAGTTCAATTGCCGTCGTATACGTCATCGCAGTACCCCGGGGCATGTGTTCCTGCTTGAACCAGGAGAGATCCACGATGGCCATGCACCGACCGAGGATGGCTTCACCTACTCGATGCTGTACCTCGATCCGCACTGGCTGGAGCGCGAACTGCACGCGCTGTTCGAAGAGGCGCCCGCCGACAGTCAGCCAGGCTTTGCCGACACCCTGAGCCACGATCCGCGCCTGTCGACTGCGATCGTGCAAGCCTTCCACGCGTTACATGACGGCGATCTGCGCATCGTCCGGCAGACTGCGCTGGATGGCCTGCTGGCGTCCCTCACCCGCCACCTCGACTGGCGCAAGCGTCAGGACTTCGATCCGCGCCTGCCACTGGTTGCGCAGGTTGCGCGCGACTATCTGCATGCCCACACCTACGAAGACATCGGCCTCGACGACCTAGCGCAAGCCTGTGGTGTCGATCGTTTTCGCCTGACCCGCGCGTTCAAGGCCGCTTTCGGTCTGGCACCCCACGCCTATCTGATCCAGTTGCGCCTGGCCAAGGCGCGGCAATTGCTCGCGCGCGGCGAGACGCCAGCGCAGGTGGCCAGCGTGCTCGGTTTTGCCGATCAGAGTCATCTCGGTCGCTGGTTCCGCCGCGCCTATCAATTGACCCCGGCGGACTACCGCAAACGCTGCTCAAATCTTCCAGACTGAGGCCCGCCCGCTGACGATCATGGTGTCCTGTTTCGACTTTCAGGAATTTGCACCATGGCTTCTTTACTGCCCTTTCTGCTGTTTGCTTTCGTCGCCTCGATCACTCCGGGGCCGACCAATATTCTGGTGCTGAGCCACAGTTCGCGGCGCGGATTGATTGCCACGTTGCCGATCATTTTTGGCGCGTGTGCGGCGGCCGCGTTGATCGTGCTGGTGGTCGGTCTCGGTGCTGGCGAAACCCTGTTGCGCTTTCCGCGCGTGCAGCAAGCGATGGCCTGGGCTGGCGTGCTCTGGTTGAGCTGGCTGGCGTGGCAGATCTTTCGCAGCCCGCCGCCATCCCTGGACCCGAAATCGCAGGAACAAAGCTTGAGCGTATTCGGCGCGGCGCTGCTGCAATTGGTCAACCCGAAGGTGTGGATGATGGCTGTGGCGGTGGTCAGCGTATTCGTCGGCGGCGGCGACAAGACGCTGCGCCTGTTGGTGTTGTCGCTGGCGTTTCTGCTGGTGTCGTTGCCGTGCATGACGCTCTGGGCATTGCTCGGCGTTGGCAGCGCGCGCTTGCTCAGCTCACCGCAGGCGTTCAAGCGCATGAACGCGGCACTGGCCCTTCTTCTGCTGCTCTCGGCCTGGCTGGCCGTGTTGGTCTAATGCCCGGTGGCTTGCCGGTATTCGCGTGGTGTAAACCCGGTCGAGGCTTTGAACTGACGGGTGAAAGCGCTGTGATCGGTGTAGCCGCATTGCAGCGCAACCTCGGTAATCGGCAAGTCGCTGTGCAGCAATCGATGCGCGTGTTCCAGGCGGACTTTCTGAATCATCTGCCGTGGTGTCAGGTGGAAAACGCGTTTGCAGTAGCGTTCCAGTTGCGCCACGGAAATCCCGGCGATCCGCGTCAGTTCACTCAGCGTCACCCGCCGGTTGAAGTTGCCGCGAATGTATTCATCGACAGCCGCCAGGCGCTCGAACGCCGGGTGGGTTTCACTGGCTGACTGCAGATCCACCGAGATCCCCACCAGACCGATGATCGTCCCGTCACGGTTGTAGATCGGCCTCTTGTGGGTCAGGCACCAGCCCGGTTCGCGACTGCCATACAGATGCAGTTCGAGCTGATCCTCCAACACGAAACCTTCCTCCAGCACCTTGCGATCCTGCTCGGTATAACCCGGCCCCAACTGCGCCGGGAACACCTGCGCACTGGTTTTGCCGAGCAACGGGCGCAGGTCCTTCAAGCCACAACGCTGCACCAGCGTACGGTTGGCCAGCACATAACGCGCTTGCAGATCCTTGATGAAGATCGCCGCGTTGGGGATCACATCGAGTATCGGCAACAGCTGCGCGGCACCCGCGACCATCTCTTCGAGGGTCTGCGCACGCAAGCCGTCAGTGCCCTGGCACAGGATCGAAAACGCTGACTGCATCAAAGACTTCCCCTCGAGTTGAACCACCGCAAATGTCACTCGCCAGCAGATTGCAGCAACGTCGCGGCCCTGTCGAGGCCGCGCATTCATCGGCGCCATTGTGCTGAATTCGTCATCGATCCCTGCATAAAACATCAATCGCCGCCACTGCCGGGCGGTGCAAAGTCTGCTCGTCCCCGTGACACAACTGCCTATCCAATAACTCACAAGAAGGCGATGCCATGTCAGGCCAAGGCAAGTTCAAAAAACAGCTTTCATTGATCGACCTCACCTTTATCGGACTCGGCGCGATCTTCGGCTCCGGCTGGTTGTTCGCCGCCAGCCATGTCTCGGCGATTGCCGGACCGGCGGGGATTTTTTCCTGGTTGCTGGGCGGTTTCGCCGTGTTGCTGCTGGGCATCGTCTACTGCGAACTGGGCGCGGCATTGCCCCGTGCTGGCGGCGTGGTGCGCTACCCGGTTTATTCCCACGGCCCGCTGCTCGGCTACCTGATGGGCTTCATTACGCTGATTGCGTTTTCCAGTCTGGTGGCGATCGAAGTGGTCGCCTCGCGCCAATACGCGGCGGCATGGTTTCCCGGTCTGACCAAGGCTGGCAGTGGCGATCCGACGATCCTCGGCTGGCTGGTGCAGTTCGGCCTGCTCTGCGTGTTTTTCCTGCTCAACTACCGCAGCGTGAAGACGTTCGCCAAGGCCAACAATCTGGTCAGCGTGTTCAAATTCATCGTGCCGCTGCTGGTGATCGGCGTGCTGTTCACCTTCTTCAAACCGGAGAACTTCCAGGTTCAGGGATTCGCTCCATTCGGCCTGTCCGGCGTGGAGATGGCCGTCTCTGCGGGGGGGATCATCTTTGCCTATCTGGGCCTGACGCCGATCATTTCCGTCGCCAGCGAAGTGAAGAATCCACAGCGCACCATTCCCATCGCGCTGATTCTCTCGGTACTGCTGTCGACCCTGATCTACGTGCTGCTGCAAATGGCCTTTCTCGGCAGCATCCCGACGGAAATGCTCGCCAACGGCTGGGCCGGTATCAGCAAGGAATTCGCCCTGCCCTATCGCGACATCGCCCTGGCGCTCGGTGTGGGCTGGCTGGCGTATCTGGTGGTCGCCGATGCGGTGATCTCGCCGAGCGGCTGCGGCAACATCTACATGAACGCCACGCCGCGAGTGATCTACGGCTGGGCGCAGACCGGCACCTTCTTCAAGGTCTTCACCCACATCGATGAAAAGTCCGGCATCCCGCGTCCGGCGCTGTGGCTGACTTTCGCCCTGTCGGTGTTCTGGACCCTGCCATTCCCGTCGTGGGAAGCGCTGATCAACGTGGTCTCCGCCGCGCTGGTGTTGAGCTATGCGGTGGCGCCGGTGTCGGTTGCGGCGTTGCGGCGCAATGCGCCGGACATGCCGCGCCCGTTCCGGGTCAAGAGCATGGGCCTGCTTGGGCCGGTGTCGTTCATCATCGCCGCGCTGATCGTTTACTGGTCGGGCTGGAACACCGTGTCGTGGCTGCTCGGCCTGCAAATCCTGATGTTTGTCATCTACCTGTTCTGTGGCCGCTTTGTGCCCACCGCTCACCTGAGCCTGGCGCGTCAGGTGAGTTCATCGGCGTGGCTGATCGCCTTCTACGCGGTGACCATCGCGCTGTCGAAACTCGGCACCTTCGGTGGCCTGGGCATCCTCGCGCATCCGTTCGACACGATCGTCGTCGCCGCTTGCGCCACCGGCATTTACTACTGGGGTGCAGCAACCGGCGTGCCTGCCCATCTGCTGCGCCTGGACGAAGAGGACGAAGAAAGCGAAAGCCCTGCGCCCTCGTCCACCGTCACCGCCCGCCCTGCCGGCGCCTACTGAAATCATCCAACGGGATCTCTCCATGAAACGAGTACACGTCATCGATTCCCACACCGGCGGCGAGCCGACACGACTGGTGATGAGCGGCTTTCCCGAGTTGTCCGGCAACGACATGGCCGAGAAACGCGATGCCCTGCGCAGCCAGCACGATCAGTGGCGGCGCGCCTGTCTGCTCGAGCCACGCGGCAACGACGTGCTGGTCGGCGCGCTCTATTGCCCACCGGTATCGGCGGACGCCACTTGCGGGGTGATCTTCTTCAACAACGCCGGCTACCTGGGCATGTGCGGCCACGGCACCATTGGCCTGATCAATTCGTTGCAGCATCTGGGGAAAATCCAGCCGGGCGTGCACAAGATCGACACACCGGTGGGGCAAGTCAGCGCGACGCTGCACGACGATGGCTCGGTCACTCTGGGCAACGTGCCCGCTTACCGTTATCGCAAACAGGTACCAGTGGACGTGCCCGGTTTTGGTCGCGTAGTCGGTGATATCGCCTACGGCGGCAACTGGTTTTTCCTGGTTTCCGAGCATGGCCAGACATTGACCATGGACAACGTCGAACACCTGACCGCGTACACCTGGGCCATGCTCAAGGCGCTGGAAGATCAGGGCATCTTCGGCGAAGACAGTGCGGTCATCGACCACATCGAATTGTTCGCCGATGACGATCAGGCCGACAGCCGCAACTTCGTCATGTGCCCCGGCAAAGCCTATGACCGCTCACCGTGCGGCACCGGCACCAGCGCCAAACTTGCCTGCCTGGCCGCCGACGACAAGCTGCAACCGGGCGCACCGTGGATACAGGCGAGCATCACCGGCAGCCAGTTCGAAGGCCGCTTCGAATGGGAAGGTGAACGCATTCGCCCGTTCATCACCGGCCGCGCCTACATGACCGCCGACAGCACCTTGCTGATCGACGAAACCGACCCGTTCGCGTGGGGCATCTGAGCCTCCACGCCGATTTTTTCCCTCGAATAAAACCAAATGCCAAGGAGTTGAATCATGAGCGACAACATCTTCACTGGTTGCATGCCGGCCCTGATGACCCCGTGCACCGCCCAGCGCAAACCGGACTTCGATGCGCTGGTGAGCAAGGGGCGCGAGCTGATTGATATCGGCATGAGCGCCGTGGTCTATTGCGGCTCGATGGGCGACTGGCCGCTGCTGACTGAAGCCGAGCGTCAGGAAGGCGTGGCGCGCCTGGTCGCCGCCGGGGTGCCGACCATCGTCGGCACTGGTGCGGTGAATACCCGTGAAGCGGTTTCCCACGCAGCGCATGCGGCGAAAGTCGGCGCGCAAGGCTTGATGGTCATTCCGCGCGTGCTGTCCCGTGGTGCTTCCGTAACAGCGCAAAAAGCGCACTTCGCCGCGATCCTGCAAGCCGCACCGAACTTGCCGGCGGTGATCTACAACAGCCCTTACTACGGCTTCGCCACCCGCGCCGATCTGTTTTTCGAACTGCGCCGTGAATACCCGAACCTGATCGGCTTCAAGGAATTCGGCGGCGGCGCGGACCTGCGCTACGCGGCCGAGAACATCACCTCCAAGGATGACGACGTGACGCTGATGGTCGGCGTCGACACGCAAGTGGTGCACGGTTTCGTCAACTGCAACGCTACCGGCGCCATCACCGGTATCGGCAACGCCCTGCCCCGCGAAGTGCTGCAACTGGTCGCGCTGAGCAAGCAGGCCGCGCAAGGCGATGCCAAGGCCCGGCGTCAGGCGCGGGAGCTGGAATCGGCATTGGCAGTGCTGTCATCGTTCGACGAAGGCTGTGATCTGGTGCTGTATTACAAGCACTTGATGGTGCTCAACGGCGACAAGGAATACACCCTGCACTTCAACGAAACCGATGCGCTGAGCGACTCGCAACGGCGCTATGCCGAGAAGCAGTATTCGCTGTTCCGTCACTGGTACGAGAACTGGTCTGCCGAACAGAACTTCGCCTGACCACCACCTGCTGCGAGTCATCACGATTCGCGGCAGGCCTCGCTCATTTCACAGGAAGACACCATGACTCTGACGGGCAACATGCTGATCGGCCAGCAAGCCGTGACCGGTAATCGTCCAGCCTTTCGCGCGATTGATCCGGCGACCAACCAGGCACTTGAACCGCAGTATGCCGGGGCGTCAGCCGAACAGGTGGAACAAGCCTGCGCCCTGGCCTGGGCGGCGCAAGACGCGTATCGCGAAACCAGCTTGAGCAGCCGTGCGGCATTTCTCGAAAGCATTGCCGAGCACATCGAAAACCTTGGCGATGAACTGATCGAACGCGCCCAGGCCGAAACCGGTCTGCCGCCTACACGCCTTCAGGGCGAACGCGGCCGCACCTGCTCGCAATTGCGCCTGTTCGCCCGTACGGTGCGCGCGGGTGAGTGGCTGGACGTGCGCGTCGACAGTGCGCAACCACAACGCCAACCGCTGCCGCGCGCCGACCTGCGGCAACGACAGATTGCCTTGGGGCCGGTCGCGGTGTTTGGTGCGAGCAACTTTCCCCTGGCATTTTCCGTGGCCGGTGGCGACACCGCTGCGGCATTGGCGGTTGGTTGCCCGGTGATCGTCAAGGCGCACAGCGCGCATCCCGGCACCAGCGAACTGGTCGGCCGCGCAGTGGCGCAAGCGGTCAGGGCCTGCGCTCTGCCCGAGGGCGTGTTTTCCTTGTTGTTCGATTCGGGGTACGAAGTCGGCATCGCATTGGTCAGTGATTGGCGCATCAAAGCCGCTGGCTTCACCGGCTCGCGGGCTGGTGGACTGGCCTTGATGAAAGCCGCGCAAGTGCGGCCGGAGCCGATTCCGGTGTATGCGGAAATGAGCTCGATCAACCCGGTAGTGCTGTTTCCTGCCGCGCTGGAAAATCGGGCGCAGGCGTTGGCCGAAGGATTTGTCGCGTCGCTGACACTGGGCGCCGGGCAGTTCTGCACCAACCCGGGATTGTTGATTGCCCGCAAAGGCCCGGCGCTCGACGGGTTTCTCGGCGCGGTAGCGGAACTGATCCCGCGCAGCGCGGCGCAAACCATGCTCACGCCCGGCATCTTCGGCGCCTATCAAGCAGGCGCGACGGCTTTGCAAGACAATCCCCGTGCGCGCGCGGTAGCGGTTGGCCAAGTCGGCGGCGGCCCGAATCAGTGTCAGACGCATGTCTTCAGCACCGATGCAGCGGATTTTCTTGCCGATCAAAGCTTGCAAGCCGAGGTCTTCGGCGCGACAGCGCTGATCGTGCAATGCAGCAGTGACGAGGAAATTCGTCAGGTCTGCGAACATCTGGAAGGTCAACTGACCGCGACCTTGCACATGGACGACGCCGACCTTGCACTGGCGCGCGCGTTGTTGCCTACCCTGGAGCGCAAGGCCGGGCGCTTGCTGGTCAATGGCTGGCCGACCGGCGTGGAAGTCTGCGATGCGATGGTGCATGGCGGGCCTTACCCGGCGACCTCGGATGCGCGCAGCACCTCGGTGGGCACTGCGGCGATCCTGCGTTTCCTGCGGCCGGTGTGCTATCAGGATTTCCCCGACAGCCTGCTGCCGACGGCGCTGCAACAGACCAATCCGCTAAACCTTCGGCGCTTGCTCGATGGCCAACGGGAAGCGACACACCATGGCGAATAACCCTTCGCACGACATCGCGGTGGTCGGCGCGGGGATCATCGGCGTCGCTTGCGCACTGCGCCTGGCGCGTCAGGGTTTGCGCGTGGTGGTCATCGATCAGCAGGAACCGGGGCATGGCGCTTCGTTCGGCAACGCCGGGCATCTGGCCACCGAGCAAGTCTTTCCGATTGCTGACGTGTCGATCCTCAAGCGCTTGCCGGCCATGTTGATGGACCCGATGGGACCGCTACGCCTGGACTGGAAGTACCTGCCGCGCGCCCTGCCGTGGTTCACCCGCTTGCTGCTGAATCTGCGGCCCGAGCCTTTTCAGAAAACCGTCGCCGGCTTGCGCGCGCTCAATGAAAGCAGCCTCGACGCGTGGCAGCGCTTGCTCAGCGATATCCAGCGCACCGATCTGCTCAAGGTTGACGGCTCGTTACTGGTCTTCGAAAAACCTGAATCCCGTCAGGCCATCGAAGCCTTGCAGGCACGCCTGAATCAGCAGCAGGTGCCGGTGGACTATTGGCAGGCGGGGCCGATTCGCGAAACGGCGCCGCAGCTCAGCGAACAGATTCAGGGCGGACTGTTTTTCCCGCGAACCGGGCATTTCCTTGACCCCTATCGGGTGGTTCGTGCACTGGTCGAGGCGGCGCGCAGCAGCGGCGTGAGTTTTCTCAAACAGCAGGTTCAGGGCGGCTACGTGCAGGAAAACGGTGTGCTATTAGTCACCGGTAATGGCGGCGTAACGGCCAGCCGCGTGTTACTGGCCTGCGGTGCGCATTCGGCGAAACTGACTGCCGCGCTGACCGGCAAGCAAGTACCGTTGGACACCGAACGTGGCTATCACCTGATGCTGCCGCACGAGCATGATCGCCTGCCCTTCCCCGTCACCTCGCTGGAACGCAAATTCATCATGACGCCGATGCGCGATGGGCTGCGCCTGGCCGGCACGGTCGAATTCGCCGGATTGGAGCGGCCAGCGAACATGGCGCGCGCCTGGCAGTTGCAGCGCCTGAGCCAAGGCCTGTTTCGCAAGGACCTGAACGCTGATGGCGCCACACCGTGGATGGGCTTTCGCCCGTCGCTGCCGGATTCGCTGCCAGTGATTGATCAGGTTTGCGCCGGCAAGGTCTTGCTTGCCTTCGGTCATCAGCATCTGGGCCTGACTCAAGCGGCGGTGACGGCGGAATTGATCGGGCAGATGGTCTCAGGCGCGGCCGGCGAGTTGCCGAATGCCGACGCCTACCGACTGGCACGTTTCTAAGCGTGCTTCAGCGCGTCGCCGTGATGCATGGCCAGGTGGCCGGTCTTGTCGCTCTTGACCTCGTACTGCGGCGCGTCTTTCGAGGCTGGCCGGTGGCGGCCCATGAACTCGGTGTCGCGGGTGTGCACCTTGACCACTTTGCCGTGGATCTCGCCCGCCTCGGAATTCCAGCGCACCGCATCGCCGACTTTGAATGAGCTGCTCATCATTGCGTCCTCGCCTCTGGCTGTTGGTTTATGGAGCGGCGCGCGTCGGAGAAATTCCGCTTTTTTGCGAGGCGACCGAAGGCAGGCAAAAAAATCGAACGGCGAAAATCACCCGCACCTCCAATCTGCACAAGCCGTAGAAAACGGCCATGACGAGGTGTGAGATGAATAACGATCAAGGCAAGCAAGGTGACGATCCGCTCCCAACCACGCCCGACCCGCTGAGTCCGGGGCGTACCGAGGTCGATCCGATGAAGGAACGCGGCATCGACGAACTGCCCGACAACGAAGGCGAAATCCCGCTGGACGATGACAGTACCGGGCTGGATCCGGAGCGCGTACGTCAGGAAACCGATAACGCCGAGATGGACGACCAGCCCAATCCGCGTTGAGCCTGAACAGGCAGCCGTCGCCATACGGCTGCCTGTCGGTTGCGCAATCAACAGCAGAATCAGGCAAGCATTTCACAGAAATGCACTACTTCGCGCTCCGACCCAGGCGCAACAATGGGCGTCCGACAACCCATGGAGGATGCTCACATGCTCGTACAAGCCTATGGCGCCCACGCTGGCGACAAACCCCTTGAGCCCATGCAGATCAAACGCCGTGCGCCAGCCGCGCACGACGTACAGATCGATATCGCCTTCTGCGGCGTCTGCCATTCCGACCTGCATCAGGTGCGCGCCGAATGGGCCGGCACGCAATTCCCTTGCGTCCCCGGCCACGAAATCGTCGGCCGCGTCTCGGCGGTCGGCGATCACGTCAAGGACTACAAGGTCGGCGATCTGGTCGGTGTCGGTTGCATCGTCGACAGCTGCCAGCACTGCGATGACTGCGAATCCGGCCTGGAAAATTACTGCGACGGCATGATCGGCACCTACAATTTCCCGACCCCGGACGCACCGGGCTGGACCCTCGGTGGTTACTCGCAAAACATCGTCGTGCACGAACGCTATGTGTTGCGCATCCGTCATCCCGAGGCGCAACTGGCAGCCGTCGCGCCGCTGCTCTGCGCCGGCATTACCACCTACTCGCCGCTGCGCCAGTGGCACGCTGGCCCCGGCAAGAAAGTCGGCGTGGTCGGCATCGGCGGCCTGGGTCACATGGGCATCAAACTGGCCCACGCCATGGGCGCCCACGTGGTGGCGTTCACCACCTCCGAATCCAAGCGTGAAGCGGCCAAGGCACTGGGCGCGGACGAAGTGGTGGTGTCGCGCAATGCCGAGGAAATGGCGGCACACGCCAAGAGCTTCGACATGATCCTCAATACCGTCGCAGCCCCGCACGATCTCGACGCCTTCCTCGTCCTGCTCAAGCGCGACGGCGCGTTGACCCTGGTCGGAGCGCCCGCATCGCCGCATCCGTCGCCGAACGTGTTCAACCTGATCACCAAGCGGCGCACCATTGCCGGTTCGATGATCGGCGGCATTCCCGAGACGCAGGAGATGCTGGATTTCTGCGCTGAGAACGGCATCGTTTCCGACATCGAACTGATCCGCGCCGAACAGATCAACGAGTCCTACGAGCGCATGCTCAAGGGCGACGTGAAATACCGCTTCGTCATCGACAACGCAACGCTCGCCGGCTAAGCGCAAGCGCCCATCGGCAGCGCAATGCTGCCGATGGCTCGAGTAATTCCATCACGTAATTGACAGCGCCAGCGTTGCTCGCCAGAGTCGCACCCCTTTTTTCCACCGCAGGGTGAACAGGGGTTTGCGTTGAACCAACAAACATTGTCCATGCGTCTTGAGCGCGTCGCCGCCCATGTGCCGCTTGGCGCGAGACTGGCCGATATCGGCTCCGATCATGCTTACCTGCCGGTGGCCTTGCTGCGCCGGGGCCTGATAACAGCAGCGGTCGCTGGCGAGGTCGCGTTGACGCCGTTCCACGCGGCGCAACGCACCGTCAATGACAACGACCTGCACGGCCAGATCAGCGTGCGCCTGGCCGATGGTCTGGCGGCAATCAAACCTGGCGACGCCATCAGCGCCATCACCCTGTGCGGCATGGGCGGCGAAACCATTCGCGATATTTTCGACAGTGGTAAAGCCCATCTCAGCGGCCACGAACGCTTGATCCTGCAGCCCAACGGCGGCGAGCAAGCGCTGCGCCAGTGGTTGATGGATAACGGCTACCGCATCGTCTGTGAAGAGGTGCTGCACGAGAATCGCTTCGACTACGAAATTATCGTTGCCGAGCGCGGTTCTGATCCGGTGACTTACGATGCCAGGGAACTGTTTTTCGGACCGCTGCATATGCAGGCGCGCTGCCCGGCATTTCTGCACAAATGGCAACGCAGGCTGAAGCAGCGGCAGAAGACGTTGGGGCAGTTTACGCGAGCGCAACAAGCGCTGCCGGAGGACAAAATTCTTGCGCTGAAGCAAGAGATGCAGTGGATCAGTGAATTGCTCGGGTGACTGTGCCGCCGTCTTCGCGAGCAGGCTCGCTCCCACAGGAAATTGCATTTCTCCTGAGGGAACACGGTCAACTGTGGGAGCGAGCCTGCTCGCGAAAGCGGTGTGGCAAGCTACACAGCAACCAAGTTGGCCGCAGCCGTCGGAAAAAAAGCCTGCTGTTAAAAGCAGGCTTTTTCGTGGGTGGTGAACTTACTTCTGCTGCGTCAGCGCCGAGTAGCTGTTCATCAGGTTGCGGTAGTTGGGAATGCGCTGCGACAGCAGGTTACCCAGACCTTCGATGTCGTTGCGCCAGTCGCGGTGCAGCTCACAGGCTACAGAGAACCAGTTCATCATCTGCGCGCCAGCCTGAGTCATGCGGCTCCATGCGGCTTGCTGCACGGTGGTGTTGAAAGTGCCGGACGCATCAGTCACCACGAACACATCAAAACCTTCCGCCAGCGCCGACAGGGTCGGGAACGCTACACACACATCCGTTACGACACCGGCAATGATGATCTGCTTGCGCCCGGTGGCCTTGATCGCCTTGACGAAATCTTCGTTGTCCCAAGCGTTGATCTGACCTGGACGAGCGATGTACGGCGCATCCGGGAACATCTCTTTCAACTCCGGTACCAGCGGGCCGTTCGGGCCTTGTTCGAAGCTGGTGGTGAGGATGGTTGGCAGGTCGAAGAACTTGGCCAGATCCGCCAGCGCCAGCACGTTGTTCTTGAACTCGTTCGGCGAGAAGTCCTGCACCAGCGAGATCAGGCCGGTCTGGTGGTCAACCAGCAGCACGATAGCGTCGTCTTTGTTCAGGCGGTTGTAGGTTGGAGTGGTCATGGTGTGCGTCCCTTTTCAAGTTTGAAGTTTTGTTGTTGCGTTCAAGTTGGGTACAGATTACTGACGCACAGCAAAGGGATAAATCGGCTGAAAAGCGTTTCACCGTCCACTCAAACGGGACAATCGAAAGCTGCCTCCTACAAAAACGCGTGCAGGCCGTTCTGATTAGATACACCGAAGTACAAATGATGTACCTCAGCCCCCATTTATCAACTCCGCGCAACTTCCTAAAGTCCTCTCCAACAGCCACCCGCCATCCTGACGGGCCAGCGACAGAGGAAATCATCATGAGCACATCGAAAAAAGTAGTTGTCATCACCGGCGCCTCGCAAGGCATTGGTGCAGGTCTGGTCGAAGGCTTTCGCGCCCTTGGCCATCAAGTGGTCGCAACCTCGCGCTCGATCAAAGAGTCGAGTGACCCGGATGTGCTGACCGTCGCCGGCGACATTGCCGATCCGCAAACCGCCGAGCGCGTGATTCGCGCCGCCGTCGCCCGCTTCGGTCGCGTCGATACGCTGGTCAACAATGCCGGGATCTTTCTGGCCAAGCCGTTCACCGCTTACAGCCAGGCGGACTATGCCCAGGTCGTGGCGACCAACATGAGCGGCTTCTTCTACATCTCGCAACTGGCCATCGCCGAGATGGAAAAACACGGCAACGGCCACGTCGTCAGCGTGACCACCAGCCTGGTCGATCATGCAATCGACGGCGTGCCTTCGGTATTGGCGTCGCTGACCAAGGGCGGCATCAACGCCGCGACCAAATCCCTGGCGATCGAGTACGCCAAGCGTGGCATTCGGGTCAACGCGGTATCGCCGGGCATCATCAAAACGCCGATGCACGCCGAGGAAACCCATCAGGCGCTGGGCAGCCTGCACCCGGTCGGCCACATGGGGGAAATCGACGACATCGTGCAAGCGATCCTCTACCTCGACGGGGCAAATTTCGTCACTGGCGAGATCCTGCATGTCGACGGTGGCCAGAGCGCTGGCCATTGATCGAAACCCTGCAACGCCGCCGGTGGATACCGGCGGCGTCGTTGGTTGTGGTACACAGAGGATGAACGTCCGTCGATCCTCGGTGCGAGCCACAATGAAACGCCATTTTGAAGATTTGCAGTTAGGCAGTATCGAACTGTTCTGCCTGGCCGCCGAAGCCGGCAGCTTCACCGCCGCCGCGCAACTGGCCGGGGTCACGCCCGCTGCGGTGAGCCGGTCGATTCTGCGTCTGGAGCAACGCCTGGGTTCGCGACTGTTCGCCCGCACTACGCGCAGCATCCGCCTCACCGACGCCGGACGGAGCTTCTTCGAACAGTGCAGCCAGGCGTTGACGCAACTGGTCGAAGCGCAGCAGGAAGTCATGGGCGCACAGACTTCGCCGTCGGGTCGACTGCGCATCAGCCTGCCAACCACCTACGGGCATCACCGCATCCTGCCGCTGCTGCCGAAATTTCGTGCGTTGTACCCCGAGGTCACGGTCGACGTGCACTTGGGCAATCGCAATATCGACTTCGTTGAAGAAGGCTACGACCTGGCGATACGCGTACGCGCGCAACCGGACTCGACCCTGATCGCGCGCCTGCTGGAAGACGCCGCCCTGGTGGTGGTCGCCGCCCCCGAATATCTGCATAGAGCCGGCACGCCGCAGACCCTCGACGATCTCATTGCGCATGAGTGCATCCAGTTCGAATTGCCCAGCAGCGGGCGGCGGATTTCCTGGCTGTTTCAGGAAAACGGCCGAGACCTGGAAGTGATTTCCGACGGTGGCTATTCCTGCTCCGACGATGTGCTCGGCGGTGTGACGCTGGCCAAGCACGGCGCAGGGCTGTTTCAGACTTACCGGTTCATCGTCGAGCAGGAACTCGCCGATGGCCGCCTGATTGAAGTGCTGCAGCCGTACGCCGGACGTTCGCGCCCCTACACCCTGCTCTACCCGCACGGCCGCTACGTGCCGCAGCGGGTGCGGGCGTTTGTGGATTTTCTGCTGGGGTTTCGTGATGAATGGGCGGGACACCCGCGGTAATCAGCCGGTCTGGCGCAGGCGGCTGAGTTCCTTGGACGGCGGGCAGCCGAACTGGCGGTTGTATTCGCGGCTGAACTGCGAAGCGCTTTCGTAGCCGACGCGGTAGCAGGCGCTCGAGACGTCCAGCCCTTCATTGATGATCAGCCGCCGCGCCTCTTGCAGGCGCAGCTGTTTTTGATATTGCAGCGGGCTCATGGCGGTGACGGCTTTGAAGCGGTGATGCAGCGCCGAATTGCTCAGATTGGCCACCTGCGCCAGCGCGTCGATGCGCAGCGGTTCAGTGAAATTCTTGTTCAGCCAGTCGATGGCCCGCGTGACCCGGTGGGTCTGCGAATCGCTGACGGCGATTTCATACAGCAGATGCCCGTGCTGGCCGCGCAGCAGGCGGTAATACAGCTCACGCAACACCATCGGTGCGAGCATGCCGATGTCGCGCGGGTTATCCAGCAGGCGCACCAGACGCAGCATGGTATCGAGCAATGTCACGTCGATCTTGTCGAGAAACATGCCGCGCCCGGCGTCCTGTGGCATGCCGGTCAGCGGCGACTCGGCAATCAGTTGCGTCAGTTGCGCCGGATCGAAATCCAGCCGTACGCAAAAATACGGCGCCTCGGGTGAGGCTTCAATCACCCTTCCCGACACCGGCAACGTCACCGACACCACCAGGTAATTCAACGGGTCGTAGAGGAAACGTTCGTCGCCCAGCCCGACTTCCTTGCGCCCCTGCACGATCAGGCACAGCGCCGGGCGGTGCACGACATGGATCAGCTCGGACGGCCCATCGAGACGGATCACGTGCAGTGGCGCAATCGCGGTTTCGTAGGTGCCCGGCGCATCAAAGCGCTGAGTCAGCAAGCGCACCAGCTCGGCGCGATACACCGCCGTGTCGTGGAGGATGGAAGCGTCGTGGTTATCCATGCAAAGGGCCTCGAAAGCAGACGAAGGTGGGTCAACTGCGGAGGAAGATTAGCCAGTTTTATCCAGCGGCGACTAGATCAAAGATGCTGCAGGTTTGCCTGATTCTGCGTGCTCGTGATCGCGGCAAAGCCATGGGCGCGTTCTCACACGCGCCCTTGGTTTCTCACACCACTATCAACCCGCCGTTACCGTCATGCCGCCATCGGCCATGACTACCGAGCCGACCATGAAACTGGCGCGGTCGGAGGCCAGAAAGGTCACGATCTCGGCGATCTCTTCCGGCTGCGCCGCCCGACCGATCGGCGCCGCTTCGCCGTGTTGCGCGAGGAAGCCCGGGCCGTCCTCGACCACATCATTAAGGATATTGGTCACCACATCGCCGACGCCGATCGCGTTGACGCGAATGCCGTGCTCGATGACTTCCAGGGCCAGCGTGCGGGTCAGTTGTGCCAGCGCACCTTTGGAAGCGGTGTAGGCGGCGATGGTCGGGAAGGCAAAGTACGAGGCATAGGAGGCGATATTGACGATCGCACCGGACTTGTTCGGGATCATCGCTTTCACCGCTTCGCGGCAGTGCAGGAAGGCGGCCGTGGCATTCACTGCCTGGATCTTTTCCCAGTCGTCGCGGCTCATGTCGATCACGGCTTTGTTGATGATGATCCCGGCGTTGTTGACCAGAATATCCAGACGCCCGAACTGCTCGACGGCAAGGCCGACAGCACGTTCGGCGGCGCCGTCCTCGGTGATGTCCGCCACCAGCGGCACCAGATCGGGACGAGCCAGTGCTTCGACAGCCGGATTGAGGTCTTCGGCAATTACCTTGGCGCCGCGAGCGTGCAGCATCAGCGCAATCGCCTTGCCGATGCCACTGGCCGCGCCAGTGACCAGTGCAACTTTGCCGGCGACTTCTTGGGGCAGGGTGTGGTTGAAATCAGTCATGGTTTTAACTCCTCGATAGCGAATCGGTGTTGCGCCTGATGGCGCGGTCGTGAACACGGCTTCACTGTCGCGCACTGGCCGCCGCCGGGCTTTCGGGCGATTGCCGGGACTGTCGGAGTTTTGCGCTGGAGTTTCTCGTTCGCCCGCCCTAACCTTCAAAATCATTCCGCAGCCGAAGCTTTTCATGGAGCGTCCTGTGCCCTCTGCCAGCCCTGCTACACCGACAATCAGCCAGCCCGCGCGCATCGCCGCCGAAGCCATGCCGGAGCATCTGCCCGGTGTTGCGGAAACGACCACGCCGCGGCCGCAGATCAAGGATGCGGTGGTGCAGCTGTTCCGCCATCAAACCCTGCTTGAGCCGATCCGCGTGCCGTGCGTGGCCGAACCGCTGCTGGTGCTGGTACTGGCCGGCACTGCCCGGGTCGAAGAACGTTCGTTGGGCGGAGAGTGGCAGGCGAGCCAGGTCACGGCGGGCGATTTTTTCCTGACCAACACCCGGGAACCCTACGAAATGCGCTGGCAGACCGAAGGTTGCGAGGTCTTCGAAGTCATGCACCTTTATCTTGGTCTGGGCTTGATCGAACACGCGGCGCGCGAAGCCTTCGGAGAACAGGCCGGTGCAGTGACGTTTGTCGACGTGTCGGGTGCGCGTGACGAGCAGGTCAGCTTCATTCTTGAGCAACTGCGCGTCGAACTGACCGAACAGCGCCAACCCAGCGCACTGCTGGTGCACAGCCTGGCTCAGGCGTTGGCGATCCATCTGCTGCGTCATTACCTCGACCCCGACAGCAACCCGCGCCGCGACAACGCCCTGCCCGCCTACAAACTGCGCCGGGTGATCGAAGCCATGAATGCGCATCTGGCGGAAGATTTCAGCCTCGGTGATCTGGCCGCAGTCGCTGAGCTGAGCGACTACCACTTCAGCCGCACCTTCAAGCGCGCCACCGGTTTATCGCCCTCGCAATACTTCATCCGCCTGCGCATGAGCCGCGCGCGTCATCTGTTGCTGGAGACCGCACGCAGCGTGATCGACATTGGCCTGGAAGTCGGCTACTCCAGCCCCAGCCACTTTTCCCAGGTGTTCCGCCGTGAAGTCGGGGTCACTCCGAGTGCCTACCGGGACGCGCCACGCGGGGCCTGAAAACCTGTCGAAAAGCGATGCAGCAGAATTGGGCAAATCCCGTGGAGGAATCGATTAATAGCCCATGAGCCGCCGCACTTAATCTTCTTCCAGGCCCACTCACGGGCACACAGAAGAGGACGACATCATGCTGAACATTCAAGACAAAGTGATCGTGATTACCGGCGCCAGCAGCGGCATCGGCGAAGCCACCGCACGCCTGCTCGCCGAACGTGGCGCCAAAGTGGTGTTGGGTGCACGGCGCACCGAGCGTCTGGCCGTGATTGCCGAAGAGATCAACGGCGCCGGTGGCCACGCGCAGTTCCGCGCACTGGACGTCACCGATCAGCAGGATGTGCAGCGCTTCGTTGATTTCGCCGTCGAGCATTACGGCCGCGTCGATGTGCTGGTCAACAACGCCGGGGTCATGCCGTTGTCACGGCTGGATGCGCTGAAGGTCGATGAGTGGAACCGCATGATCGACGTCAACATCCGTGGCGTGCTCCACGGCATAGCCGCCAGCCTGCCCTTGATGCAGCGCCAGCGCGCCGGGCAGATCATCAACATCGCCTCGATCGGCGCTTACGCGGTCAGCCCTACTGCGGCGGTGTACTGCGCGACAAAATACGCCGTACGGGCGATTTCCGAAGGCTTGCGCCAGGAAGTCGGTGGCGATATCCGCGTCACTGTCATCGCACCGGGCGTGACCGAATCGGAACTGGCCGAGAGCATTTCCGATGAAGGCGGCCGTGCCGAAATGAAATCCTTCCGGAAGATCGCCATCCCCGCCGAAGCCATCGCCCGCGCGATTGCGTATGCCGTCGAACAACCGGCGGATGTCGACGTCAGCGAACTGATCGTGCGCCCGACCGCGAGCCCTTACTGAGACCAGATGAATCACAATCAACTGTAGGAGTGAGCCTGCTCGCGATATCGGTAGACCAGTCAATGAAAATGCTGAATGTGCCGCCGCCTTCGCGAGCAGGCTCGCTCCCACAGGGTTTTGTGGCGCAATCAAATCAATGGTCAACACGTAACATTGTGGGAGCGAGCCTGCTCGCGAATGCGCTGGGTCAGTCGGAAGATGTTGAATGTGCCGCCGTCTTCGCGAGCAGGCTCGCTCCCACCGGGGATTTAGCGCACGGATATTCCAATCCTGGGCGGTTGAAACTGGTTTTCACGATGTCGGTGACTGAACTGCATCAGGGTGCGCGGGAGAGCCTCTCACTCTAATTCCAGAGTGGGAGGCATCGATTAAATCGCTCGATCAGCGTGACGGCGGATGTTCGGTTGACACCGAGTTGGCCGCATCCACATCTGACATATCTTCCTCGACCGGTGCCTCATCGTCCGGCGGCAAAGGCACCTCGGGATTTTCCCGCTTGGGATCGTGCCCGGTCTCGTTGTCGGTGGTGCGCGTCACGGCTTGTTGCGACTGGTTGCCCGGTGCGTTTTCATCAATGTCCATGTCGGTCTCCGATGTGATTCAGCGATAGGTACCTGAACGTGTGAAATGCCGGCGCGTGACAAGTGCCCGGCAATGGACGAACGGCGTTCTGTAGAAAACGCAAAAGCCTGCTTTCGAGGCAGGCTTTAGCTTTGGATGGGAGGCTTACTTCTGCTGCGTCAGCGCCGAGTAGCTGTTCATCAGGTTGCGGTAGTTGGGGATGCGCTGCGACAGCAGATTGCCCAGGCCTTCAATATCGTTGCGCCAGTCGCGGTGCAGCTCACACGCTACAGAGAACCAGTTCATCATCTGCGCGCCAGCCTGAGTCATGCGGCTCCACGCGGCTTGCTGCACGGTCGTGTTGAAGGTGCCGGACGCATCAGTCACTACGAACACATCAAAACCTTCCGCCAGCGCCGACAGGGTCGGGAACGCTACACACACATCCGTCACGACACCGGCAATGATGATCTGCTTGCGCCCGGTGGCCTTGATTGCCTTGACGAAGTCTTCGTTGTCCCAGGCGTTGATCTGGCCTGGACGAGCGATGTACGGCGCGTCCGGGAACATCTCTTTCAACTCTGGTACCAGCGGGCCGTTCGGGCCTTGTTCGAAGCTGGTGGTGAGGATCGTCGGCAGGTCAAAGAACTTGGCCAGATCCGCCAGCGCCAGCACGTTGTTCTTGAACTCGTTCGGCGAGAAGTCCTGCACCAGCGAGATCAGACCGGTCTGGTGGTCAACCAGCAGCACGATAGCGTCGTCTTTGTTCAGGCGGTTGTAGGTTGGAGTGGTCATGGTGTGCGTCCCTTTTCAAGTATTGAGTTTTGTTGTTGCGTTCAAGTTGGGTACAGATTACTGACGCACAGCAAAGGGATAAATCGCTTGAAAAGGGTTACACCGTCCACTCAAACCGGACAATCCACTTCAATCGTAAAACGGCTCAACCAACGCCCGGCTGCCGACAAAGAAACTGTCCGCCACCAGGCGCAACGGTTGCAGATCGAGGTCGCTGGCCTTGTCGCCGATCAGTTGCTGGAAGTGGCGGTAGACCGCTGCGTACTCGCCCTCCTCCGATACGCTTTGCCGGACGCCGTCGATGCTCAGCACGGCACCGCCGTTGTCCAGGCGCAGGACGCCTTCGGCGCAGCGGATTTCGATGCTCCACAGTTCGTCGTGACCATGGTCGAAATCGAACTCGGCGCGCACGTCGAGCCGACGCGCATCGGACATTTTGATCGAGGCGGCAATCGGCGACTGGCAGTTGCTCGGCACGCGCAGTTCGGCGGCTTCGACAAACAGCGGCAGCGCCAGCAGGTGGGTGATGATCGACAAAGCGTTGATGCCCGGATCGAACACACCGAGGCCGCCCGGCTGCCAGATCCATGCCTGACCCGGATGCCACTTGCGTACGTCTTCCTTCCAGTCGATCTGCACGCTTTGCAGGGTGCGGCTGGCCAGCCAGTCGCGGGCGGCGGCGATGCCCGGTGCGTAGCGCGAGTGCCAGGCGAACAAAGCGCTGACGCCTTGGTCGGCGACTTGATCGACCAGGGCCATGGCCTCGCCCAATGTCGCACAGGGCGGTTTTTCCACCAGCACGTGCTTGCCGGCGGCCAACGCCTGTTGCACCAGTGCGAAGCGCCCTTGTGGCGGCGTGCAGAAAGCAATCGCATCGACGGTCGGGCCGTTCTCGAGCAGCTCGCCCAGCGACTGGAAGTTTTCCACCCCGGCGCAAGGTTTGCCTTGGGTAGCGACCGCCACCAACTGGAACGCCGGGTTGGCGAGGATGGCGGGGACGTGTTGATCCTGGGCGATCTTGCCGTAGCCCACCAGGCCGAGACGAATCGGTTGCATTACAGACTCCTGTTGTTGTTTTGGTCTTTGCAGCGCAGCGGCAAGAGTACGTGTTTCTGCGCTCGCCTCCAATCGTCATACTATTTAAATCAAGTTTGGTCGCGGCGAACGCATGGCTTATTCGTCATTTCTTCTTACACCTTTTGTCGTCCGATCCGGCACCGCGCGGCGATCGGCAGCCGGCGATCAGCCTCAGTTTGCTATCATGCGGCGCTTTTACGGTTAACCCCCCGCCAGTCCTGCCGACTCGCGGGCTGCAAAAGGCGGTATTAGATGACGGCTTTGTTGACTCGCCGCAAGGTACTTGCGGGAATGGGCGTGCTCGGGCTCGGCCTGCTCGCCGGTTGCGACACCCGTGGCCAACTGTCGTACAAGTACGGCAAGGATCTGAGCGACAAGATCCTCGGACGCACCTTCAAGCTGAAGAACCCCGAAGGCGAAACCATGTCGCTGTCGAGCTTTCGCGGGATGATGCCGATGATCTTCTTCGGCTTCACCCAGTGCCCGGCCGTTTGCCCCACCACCCTGGCCCGCGCCGCGCAGATCAAGAAACTCATGGGCCGCGACGGCGACCGCCTGCAAGTGGTGTTCATCACCCTTGACCCTGAGCGCGACACGCCGCAGATCCTCGACGCCTACGTCAAAGCCTTCGATCCGAGCTTCGTCGCGCTGTACGGCACACTTGAGGAAACCAAGGCCACCGCCAAGGAATTCGACGTGTTCTACGAGAAAGTCCCCGCCGGCGACACCTACACCATCTCCCATACGTCCACCAGCTACGTCTACGACTCGCGTGGTGAGTTGCGCCTGGGCCTGTCCACTTCGCTGACAGCCCAAGAGTGCACGGAAGATTTGCTTACTGTTATGGAGGTCTGCTGATGCATCCCGTTCTGAATCACCTCAAACGCACCGTATGTGCACTGTCCCTGCTCGGTCTGGCCTTCCAGGCGTCGGCGCAGACCAAAATCGACGACGCCTGGGTCCGTGCAACCGTGCCGACCCAGTCCGCCAGCGGCGCGTTCATGACCGTCACTGCCGACACCGACAGCAAGCTGCTCAGCGTTGCCTCGCCAGTGGCCAAGGACGTTCAGATTCATGAAATGAGCATGAAGAACGATGTGATGACCATGGGCCCGGTGAAGTCCGTTGAGCTGCCTGCCGGCAAAGCCGTGAGCTTCGACCCGAACGGCTACCACGTCATGCTGATGGGCCTGACCGGTCAGTTGAAGGAAGGCGACAGCGTGCCGCTGACCCTGACCGTGGAAAACGTCAAGGGCGAGAAAGAAACCATTGAAGTCAAGGCACCGGTCCGCGCGCTGACCAACATGGGCGGCCACGATCACAGCAAGATGCATTGATCGCTGACGGAAAGACTGTTCGCCCGACACATAAACGGGGCGGCCTGATCGATGATCGGGCCGCCCCGTTTTTTTGCCCGGAAGAGGGTTTACGCGGCTAAACCTGTGGGAGCGAGCTTGCTCGCGAAGGCGTCAGGCCAGTCAACTCATCTGTGGCTGAAACTCCGCTTTCGCGAGCAAGCTCACTCCTACAGTAGTTCCGGGTGATGCCCAATCCCTCAACTCCCCGCACCACCATGCGCTTCTTCAAAGAAGTAATCCTTCCAGCTCGCCGCTTTGTTCTTCAACACGCCCAGTTCCTGCAATTTCTCGGCATATATAAACGTGCGTTGCGGTACGACGGTGAAGTCGATTTCCGGGTCTTTGACGATTTGCTCGACCAGAGCCAGCGGCAGTTTCGATTGTTCGACGCGGATGTAGGCTTGGGCAGCGGCGGGCTTGTCGGCTTTGATGATCTGCTCGGCTTCGGCCAGTGCGTCGTAGAACGCCTTGTAGGTTTTCGGGTTTTCGTCGTGGAATTTTTCCGTGGTGTAGAGCACGTTGAACGTCGCCGGGCCGCCGAGGATGTCGTAGGAACTCAGCACTTTGTGCACGTTGGGGTTTTGCAGAGCCTGGTACTGAAACGGTGGGCTGGAGAAATGCGAATTGATTTCCGAGCCGCCGGCGATCAGCGCGGCGGTGGCGTCAGGGTGCGGCAGGCTGACCGAAATGTTGTCGAATTTCTTGAACTGGTCGTCGCCGAATTCTTTCGCGGTTTCAATTTGCAGGGTGCGCGACTGAAAACCTACGCCTGCGGCCGGCACGGCGATACGGTCCTTGTCGCTGAAGTCCTTGAGGGTTTTGATGTTCGGGTTGTTGGTCAGCAGGTAATTGGGCATCGAGCCCAGCGCGGCGATGGCTTTGACATTCTGCTTGCCCTTGGTGCGGTCCCACACGGTGAGCATTGGCGGCACGCCGGCCGAGACCACATCCAGCGCTCCGGTCAGCAGCGCCTCGTTCATCGCCGTGGCGCCGGAAATGCTGTTCCAGTCGACCTTGATGTCCAGACCCTGAGCCTTACCGTGTCTCTCGATCAGCTGTTGATCGCGTACGACATCGAGAATCAGGTAACCAATGCCGAATTGCTGGGCGATGCTGATCCTGCCCTCGGCTTGGGCGCCGCTACTGAACAGCGCACCCGCTGCCAGAGTAGCGGCCAACAGAGTCAGCGCAGAACGTTTGAACGGTGTGGCCATGACAACCTCGCAGCATGGGGATGGGCTGAAAGGCCTGACTTTATAGCTATAAAAAATTGAAATTAAATATCTTTATCGCATATCGATAGCACTGAGCGGTTTGACGTCTGCTGCTGGAATTCAGGAGCAGTGGATGAACCTACAACAGTCTGAAACAAAAAACTGCCCTCGGGAAAAATGGCACTGCGCCCCACAACCCACGCCCGCTATGGGCACGCGCCGTTTCGGGGATCGCCGGCCGCAGGTTTAAAAAGCCGATCAGCCTTCCTGCCCTTGATATCATCACCCACACTTTTTTGACCCTTTGATGACAAGCAGGCCTTTTTTGTGAGCGCTCTTTTCAACTGGCTGCGGCGGCCGAATGCCCGCCTTCTTTCTCTAATCGTTTTGGTAATGATCGTGCCGGTGTGCCTGCGTGCAGCGTTGGGCTGGTCGACACCGCTGGGCTTTTTGTCGGATCTGGCCGTGGGTAGTCTGCTGGTGGTAGCGCTGCATCGCCGTATGTGGTGGCTGGCCTTGCCGGTGCTGGTGTTTTGGGCGCTGCTGGCGATCGCCACGGCAGAATTGGTCAGCGCCGTCGGCCGCCTGCCGACGCCTTCGGATGTTCACTACCTGATCGACCCGCAGTTCGTCGAGAACTCCACTGGCGGCGGACTTGCGCACCCTGCCCTGGCCATTGCTTTGCTGGGTGCGTTGGTTTTCTGGCTGCTGGCCCAATTTGTGGGGCGCGGTCTGGCTCGGCCGGCATTGCCGCGCGCGGCCTGGGCAGCGCCGATCGTTTTGTTCGCCGCGCACTGGGGCGCGCTAAACCTGTGGCCGAATGACGGCGACGCCTGGCGCCTGTACAACCTGCCGCATCAATTGCTCGCCAGTGAAGTCGCCGACCTGCAGATCCAGGCCGAGGAATGGCTGGACGGCGACGTCGAAGAACCGACACCGGCGATGGCCGGGCTCACCGACGTCGACCTCAATGGCCAGAAGCTGCTCGCCGCGCCGGGTCAGGCGCGCAATGTGTTGATCATTGCCCTGGAAGGAATCCCCGGCGCCTACATCCGCGCCAACCGCGAAGCGATCGGCAGTCATTACCAGGAAGACCTGATGCCCAACCTCAGCCGCTGGGCCGAGCGCGGCATGAACACTCCGGATTACGTGCTGCACACCCATCAGACCATTCGCGGTCTGTACGCCATGCTGTGCGGTGACTACGACAAGCTCAACAACGGCACGCCCAAAGGCGTGGAAATGCTCACCCTCAACGAACGCAATCAGGCCTGCCTGCCGGCGCAGCTGCGCGAACACGGCTTCAGCACTCATTATTTGCAGGGCGCCGGCCTGCGCTTCATGGCCAAAGACAAGATCATGCCGCACATCGGTTTCGATGCGACCCACGGCCTGGAATGGTTCAGCAACAGCAACTATCTGGAGTTCCCGTGGGGCAAGGATGACAAGGCGTTTTTTGAAGGCGCGCTGGATTACGTCGGCCAGTTGAAAAAGCAAAAGCAGCCGTGGATGTTGACTCTGCTGACGGTCGGCACCCATCAGCCCTACTCCGCACCGGAGGATTATCTGCAGCGTTATGAGACGCCCAAGCAGGCTGCCGTCGGTTATCTCGACGATGCGCTGGATCAGTTTCTTTCAGGGCTGGAGCGCCAGGGCGTTCTCAAGGACACACTGGTGGTGATCACCTCGGATGAATCCCATGGCATCGACGGCGTGCGGCTGGCCTCCTCGTGGGGTTTCAACCTGACGCTGGCACCGGAGCAGGCGCAACTGCCGCGTCTGAATGCCGGGGTTTATGGTCACGTCGATCTGAGCACCTCAATCCTCGACTATTTCGACCTGCCGGTGCCGACTGCGCTGAGCGGGCGGTCGCTGTTTCGCGACTACGATTCGGGGCGAGAAATCATGTCGTTCACCAACGGCAAACTGCGCTACCACAACGGTCAGGGCATCTTCTCCGAGTGCGATCTGCCGCGCCGCTGCCGCTATTACCAAAGCACCGGTTTCATCGCCGAAAGTGCCACATACAAAGGCACCTACAGCGGCCACCCGGCCCGGCAAATCGCCGCGCGCGCCGATGCGCTGGACCTGTCCTTGCTGCGCACACCGCTCAATCATCGCTACCAGTTCGGCAGCAACAACATCATCCCTCTGCAAGCGCAGATAAAGGATGACTGGGCCGACAACCTGATCGGCGCGCAATACCTGGAAATGCCCAAAGGCTCGCACACCCGCGTGCGCCTGACCGTGCGCTCGGTCGATCCGCAGCAGGCGGCGTACATTCAGCTCAAGGCCAAGGAATTTGAACAGGACGTGCAACTGGGCCTGCCAGCAGAAATGGTAGCCACGGCGGATCAGCCGCTGGAGATGGATTTCAGCTTTGAAAACCCGCAGCCGCGCAAAGCCTTCTCGTTTCATTTGCTGGGCTACGGCAATGGCGCGGTTGAAGTATCGGACTTCAGCGTGATCACTGAACTGCCTGGGCAGGATGACATTCTTGATGACGTGCCCGAGGACGACACCGCGCAATCGAGTTGACGCCTTTATTTATAAAGGCTGCACTCGCCTGTCACTTTGCTTCGGGGTAACGAGTGTAAGATCGAAATTGCCTGTCACTTTCCCGGCTTGTCCCAGATCCAGAGCAAAAGTGCCTGTTACGGTTTTGCGAAAATTGGAAAAGGTGACGATGAGTTCACCCTCAATAATGGGTTGGTCAAAATGATTGATCACAACCTTCCAATGCCGCCCCATGGTTGGAAAAATCACTGTGTGAGGACCATCTCCCTCTAACGCATTCGGCACAGACAAATCGACCGTGTTTATAAAATCTTCAGTTCCGATGATGATAAATTCCTTCTCGGTCTGTGCATAAACACATAACTTGCTCTCCAGAAATTTATCGTCATCGAGAAACGCGACGAAGCTACCGGTAGCATTTCGTTTGTTCATAAGGTCACTTGTTTTGTCCTGATACATGTCGATATTCCCTTTAGGTAAAGGTGACGTTGCGTTGACTCCAACGTATTGGGATTGCGTGGTATCAACAACTGTCAAAGCTGACAGTTTTTAAGATCGCTTCGAAATAACGCTGCTTTTTCATCACGATATCGCGCTAGCAAGAGAGCCTGCCTATCGCCTGCCAAGACTGCGGCTATTAGCCGACTTGCCAACTCGGGTCTAGCCTTACCAGTCCGAAGTCGGCACGAGCCGGCCGCAGACCTGATAGGGATCCGAACATGGCAAACGAATCGAAATGCCCGTTCAACCACGCCGCCGGCGGCGGTACGACGAACCGTGACTGGTGGCCGAATCAACTCAATCTGAAAATCCTCAGCCAGCATTCCCCCAAGTCCGATCCGCTGGGCCAGGACTTCGACTACGCCAAAGCCTTCAAAAGCCTCGATTTTCAGGCGCTGAAACAAGACATCAGAGCGCTGATGACTGACTCCCAGGACTGGTGGCCGGCCGACTTTGGCCACTACGGCCCGCTGTTCGTGCGCATGGCCTGGCACAGCGCCGGGACCTATCGCACCGCCGATGGCCGTGGCGGCGCCGGCTCCGGTCAGCAACGCTTCGCCCCTCTCAACAGCTGGCCGGACAACGTCAGCCTCGACAAGGCCCGCCGCCTGCTGTGGCCGATCAAGCAGAAATACGGGCGCAATATTTCCTGGGCTGACCTGATCGTGCTTACCGGCAACGTCGCGCTGGAATCCATGGGCTTCAAGACCTTCGGTTTTTCCGGGGGCCGCGCCGATGTCTGGGAACCGGATGAAGATGTTTACTGGGGCTCGGAAACCGAGTGGCTGGGCGGCGACAACCGTTACGGCAAGAGCAATGGCCCAGTGCAAGAGCCCGGTGACGGCACGCTGGTGGCTGAGCCCGATTTGCATGGCAGTGAAGAAAGCCGCACCGATCAGGGCGAACGCAATCTGGAAAATCCCCTCGCCGCCGTGCAGATGGGCCTGATCTACGTCAACCCGGAAGGCCCGGAAGGCAACCCGGATCCGGTGGCCTCGGCCAAGGATATTCGCGAAACCTTCGGCCGCATGGCCATGAACGACGAAGAAACCGTGGCGCTGATCGCCGGCGGCCACGCGTTCGGCAAGACCCACGGCGCCGGCCCGGCCGACAATGTCGGTCCCGAACCGGAAGCGGCTGGCCTTGAGCAACAGGGTCTGGGCTGGAAAAACGCCTTCGGCACCGGTAAAGGCGCCGACACCATCACCAGTGGTCTGGAGGTAACCTGGACCACCACGCCCACACAGTGGAGCAACAACTATCTGGAAAACCTGTTCGGCTTCGAGTGGGAGCTGACCAAAAGCCCGGCGGGCGCCCATCAGTGGCAACCGAAAAACGGCGCCGGTGCCGGCACCGTTCCCCACGCTCACGATCCGAACAAGAAGCTCTCGCCGACCATGCTCACCTCCGACCTGGCGTTGCGCTTCGATCCTGCATACGAGCAGATCTCCCGGCGTTTCCTGGCCAATCCCGATCAGCTCGCCGACGCATTCGCCCGCGCCTGGTACAAGCTGATCCATCGTGACATGGGTCCGCTCTCTCGCTACCTCGGCCCGGAAATGCCACAAGAGGAATTGCTCTGGCAAGACCCGCTGCCCGACGTGACGCACCCGCTGATTGACGACAGCGACGCTGCGGCGCTGAAAACCAAGGTGCTGAATTCAGGACTGTCGGTGTCGCAACTGGTTTCGACCGCGTGGGCGGCGGCGTCGACGTTCCGCGGCTCGGACAAGCGCGGTGGCGCCAACGGCGGACGCTTGCGTCTGGCCCCGCAGAAGTTCTGGCAGGCCAACCAGCCCGAACAACTGGACAAAGTGCTGAGCACGCTGGAAAGCATTCAGAACGAGTTCAACGGTTCTGCTGCCAATGGCAAGAAGATCTCGTTGGCGGACCTGATCGTCCTGGCCGGTAATGCCGGGGTGGAAAAAGCCGCGCAGAACGCCGGGCATTCGGTGTCGGTGCCGTTTTCACCGGGCCGCGTCGATGCTTCGCAGGAGCAGACCGATGTCGAATCGTTCGGCTTCCTGGAACCGATCGCCGATGGCTTCCGCAATTACAGCAAAGGCAAATACACGGTTGCGGCAGAAACCCTGCTGATCGACAAGGCGCAGTTGCTGACTCTCACGGCACCAGAAATGACCGTGCTGCTGGGTGGTTTGCGGGTATTGAACACCAATGTCGGCCAGACGCGGCATGGCGTGTTCACCGATAAAACCGAAACGCTGAGCAATGACTTCTTCACCCACCTGCTGGACATGGGTGTGGAGTGGACCCCAACGTCACGGGATGCCGATGAGTTTGAAGGCCGTGACCGCAAGACCGGGGCGCCAAAGTGGACGGCGACGCGGGTGGATCTGGTGTTCGGCTCCAATGCGCAATTGCGCGCATTGGCCGAGGTCTATGCCAGTTCCGACGCGAAGGCGCAGTTCGTCAACGATTTCGTCAAGGCATGGACGAAGGTGATGAATCTGGATCGGTTTGATCTGCGTAAATAGCTGTTTGTTGTGCCAATGAAAATGCCGCTCGTTGAGCGGCATTTTTTTGTTGATCGTTCCCACGCAGAGCATGGGAACGATCAATTAAACGCCCCAACATTTAATCGGCGTCAAGCCAGGCTTTTGCTCACCACTTCATACACATCACTGGACAGCGCCCCGGACGCCAGAATCCGCTCCAGTTCAGCCTTCATCAACGCCTGACGCGCGCTGTCGTATTTGCGCCAGCGGGTCAGCGGTGCCAATTGACGTGAGGCGATCTGTGGGTTGAAACCGTTCAGTTCGATCACCAGATCGGCAAGGAAGCGATAACCGGAACCGTCCGCCGCGTGGAAGTTGATCAGGTTCTGCCCGGCGAACGCGCCGATCAGTGCCCGCACCTTGTTCGGGTTCTTGATGTTGAACGCCGGGTGCTGCATCAACGCCTTCACCCGCGCCAAACCGCCCGGCAAGGTGCTGCCGGCCTGCACGCTGAACCACTGATCCATGACCAGCGGATTGTCCTTGAAGTGCTCGGCGAAGCTGGCCAGTGCCAGGGCCTTCTGCTCTTCGAACGGCGAGTTGACCAGCACCGCCAGCGCGGTCAGGCGCTCGGTCATGTTGTCGGCAGCCTCGAATTGCTCCAGCGCCGCTGCCAGCACTTCCGGCTTGCCGCTGAGCATCAGGTACGACAGGGCGATGTTCTGCAAGGCGCGACGGGCGAAGTGCTCGGCCTCAGCCACGTATGGAGTCTTTTTCGAAAGATCGCGATTGGCCTGATAACGCAGCCACAGCGCTTCGAACAAGCCTTCGGCGAGTTGCTTGCGGGCAAATTCGCGCGCGACATGAATCGCCTCGACGTCGGCCACTTCGCTGATCTCGGTGAGATAAGCCTCACCCGGCAGCGAGAGCATTTCGGCAACCATCGCCTGATCCAGCGACTCGTCGGACAGCACCGTGCGCAGCGCCGACACCAGACGCGGATCGAGCTTCAGGCTCTCGCCTTTCTGATGCTGGCCGATCAACTCTTGAAGCACTTGCACCGAAAGTTGCTGACCGGCATCCCAGCGGTTGAAGCCGTCGCTGTCGTGCTGCATCAGGAACATCAGTTGGTCGCGGTTGTACGGGAAACTCAATTTCACTGGCGCCGAGAAGCCACGCAGCAGCGACGGCAGCGGCTGTTCGTTGATGTCGACAAAAGTGAAGGTCTGCTCGGCTTCGGTTACCGAAATCACCCGAGTGGTGCCTTGTGCCGAGGCTTCGCCAGCCAGACGCAGAGCGATTTCATTGCCCTGGCTGTCGAGCAGGCCGAGCTCGACCGGAATCACGAACGGCAGTTTTTCTACCTTGTCCGGGGTCGGCGGGCAGCTCTGGCGGAAGGTCAGGCTGTAGGTTTTCGCCGCAGCGTCGTAGGACTCGCTGACGGCCAGACGCGGTGTGCCGGCCTGGCTGTACCAGCGTTTGAACTGACTGAGATCAACGCCATTGGCATCTTCCATGGCCTTGACGAAGTCGTCGCAGGTCACGGCCTGACCGTCGTGGCGCTCGAAATACAGATCGCTGCCCTTACGGAAGCCTTCGGCGCCCAGCAGGGTGTGGATCATGCCGACCACTTCCGAACCCTTTTCGTACACGGTCAGGGTGTAGAAGTTGGAAATCTCGATGAAGCTGTCCGGACGCACGGCGTGGGCCATCGGCCCGGCATCTTCGGCGAACTGGTGAGTACGCAGGTACGCCACGTCCTGAATGCGCTTGACCGTCGCCGAGTTCATGTCCGAGGAGAAACCGGCATCGCGGAACACCGTGAAGCCTTCCTTCAGCGACAACTGGAACCAGTCGCGGCAGGTCACGCGGTTGCCCGACCAGTTGTGGAAGTATTCGTGGGCGACGATCGCCTCGACCCGCTGGTGCGCGGCGTCGGTCGCGGTTTCGGCGCGGGCCAGCACGGCGCTGGAGTTGAAGATGTTGAGGCCCTTGTTCTCCATCGCGCCCATGTTGAAATCGTTGACGGCGACGATCATGAAGATGTCCAGATCGTACTCGCGACCGTAGACCTCTTCGTCCCAGCGCATGGATTTCTTCAGGCTGTTCATCGCGTGCTGGCACTTGTCGATGTTTTCCGGCTCGACATAAATGCGCAGCGCGACGTTGCGCTGGCTCATGGTTGTGAAAGTGTCTTCGACGCACCACAGATCACCGGCGACCAGCGCAAACAGGTACGCCGGTTTCTTGAACGGATCTTCCCAGGTCGCCCAGTGCCGGCCGTCTTCGCCGGGGCCGGAAGCGATCGGGTTACCGTTGGAGAGCAACACCGGGTAGCTGTGCTGTTCGGCCACGACGGTGGTGGTGAACTTGCTCATCACGTCCGGGCGGTCGAGGTAATAGGTGATCTTGCGGAAGCCTTCGGCCTCGCACTGGGTGCAGAACATCGTGCCGGACTTGTACAGGCCTTCCAGCGCGGTATTGGTTTCCGGATGGATGCGCACGCTGGTGTCGAGGGTGAAGGTTTCACTGGTCGGTTGCAGCGTCAGGTGACTGTCGGAGACTTGATAGTCAGCGGCGCTCAGCTCCTGGTCCGCCAGCGTCACCGACAGCAGCTCGAGTTGCTGGCCGTCGAGCACCAGCGGCGGCAGGCCGGCGCCGCGTTCAGGGTTGCGGCGCATCACCAGTTGCGCGTGAACCAGGCTGTGGTCCTCGAACAACTCGAAGGTCAGGTGCGTTTCGTCGATCAGGTACTCGGGCGCCTGATAGTCCTTGAGGTAAATCATCTTCGGTTGCTCGGTGCGCATGCTGGAATCCTTATTGATGCACGGCGAGCTGGTACGCCGTGTATTTACGAATGTTGATCACGCCGGTGTCGAAGATCAGGTACTGGCCCTTGATCCCCAGCAGCGTGCCTTCGGCAATCGGGTTCTTGTCCAGGTTGAAGCTGACGATTTTCGCCGGGTATTGCTCGACGGGATAGCGGATTTCCAGCGGTTCGACATCGGCAATCGTCTGAATCGCCTGTAGGCCGAATCGCTCCTGCAACCCTTGCAGGCCTTCGGCGCAGCTTTCGAACAACTGGTCGCGCACCTGGGGCAGATCCACCGCCGCCGCATCACCTTTGAGCAGCGCGCGCCAGTTGGTCTTGTCCGCCACCTGGCTGCGGAACAGGTCCTCGACAAAGCCCGATTGCTGCCGCGTAGACACGCGCATGATCGGCAGCGCCTGACTCGCGCCCTGGTCGAGCCAGCGGGTCGGCAACTGCGTGGCACGGGTGATGCCAACCTTGATGCCTGACGAATTGGCCAGGTAAACCACATGGTCGGTCATGCAGAATTTCTCGCCCCACTCCGGATCGCGGCAGGTGCCGGCGTCGAAGTGGCAGCGTTCCGGGCTCATGATGCACAGGTCGCACTGCGCCAGTTTGGTCATGCACGGGTAGCAATAACCCTGACTGAAACTGGTTTTGGTCTTGCGCCCGCAATGGGTGCAGTGGATCGCCCCCAAAAATTCCAGACGCAGCGTGCTGCCGATCAACGGATTGACCGGCACCTCGACGTCATCCAGACGAAACGCGTACTGCACGTTCGACCCGTCCAGACGCGCCGACATTTTGCTGATTGCACCGCGGCCAATCTCGATCAATGGATGGCATCCGACTTGAACAGGATGTTCGGCACTTCGATCGACTTCGACGCACATTCTTGCGGGCCCATGTAGCCAGTGCGCTGGTCTTCCGGCAGGTTCTGGATTTCCCAGGCAATCATCGCCTGCAACGACAGCTCGCGCTGTTCGGCAGTGAGTTTGTTGCCGTCGGACCATTTACCGATTTCCACGGCCAGTTTCAGGCTTTCGTAGATGTCCGGGGTGATGTTGTTGATCATGTCGTTGAAAGAGGACATCAGGGTCTCCGTGCTCTTTGCTGAAACAAAAATGTTAGACGGCCAGTTTACGGCGGTTATACAAACCGCCCAACAAACCGGTAAAGCATCCGATGAGTAACCCGCTCAGGTGCGCGGCGTTGGCGATCTGGCCGAAACCGATCAGCGAGATCAGCCCGGACATGCACACCACCAGCCACACCAGCATCATCACCAGCACGCCGCGCGGCAGACGATAGGCCGGGTTCGGCGCCAGCAACTGGAAGATCCAGCAATGCCCGAGCAAGCCGTAAAGCACGCCGGACAGCCCACCAAACAGGCTCGGGCCGCTCCAGACGAACTGGGCGTAGTTGGACACCAGACTGAACAGCAGCGTCAGGCCGATCAGGTTGATGCTGCCCTGGCGCGACTCGATGCGCCGCCCCAGCTCCCAGTACCACATACCGTTCATGGCCAGATGGAGGATGCCGAAGTGGATCAGCATCGGCGTGACCAGCCGCCACCACTGCCCCGCCGCGAGGCTGTCGGCCAGCGGCGTGAAGTGGATGTACTCACCGATCACGCGGAAATCGAGGAAGGTCAGCCAGCGCAAGGTCTCGAGGTTTTCGCCGAGGAAGGTCAGACCACCGACGATCAGGCTCAACAGCAGAATCAATCCGGTGGCTTTGGCGTGTTTCAGCTGCTCGGCGAAGCTCGGGCGCTTGAAGGTCTGGCCCATGGGTACGTTCAGTTGCTGATCCGGGTCGCCGGCCGGGAAGCGCTCGTACAAGGAACGCACGTCTTCGCTGATTTCTTCTGGTGCCCACAGCACCTGCTCGCCCGCCTCTTCGCTGACCCGATGCGGGACCTGCATGCGCTGCAACAGTTTGACGAAACCGCTCAAATCCACCGCCAACGGCAGGCGCAATACCGCTACCGCACTCATTGCAGCACCTCCGGCCGCTCGACATCGACCCAGACAAATTTTTGCGGATCCAGGCGCGTTTCCTGGTCCAGACGATAGGCCACCAGTTTGCCGTAGAGCACGGCGCTGTAATCCAGGCACGCGAGGTTCGGGCGGATCGGCGCCGGTTTGCCGCTGCGCCAGTAGTGGCCGACGAACAGCAACGGCTCGTCGACGCCATAGCGCAGCAGGGAATTCTTTTCGGTTGAAGTCAGCGGGGTCTGCGCGACAGGTTCGGGCAGTGCATCGGGCTGGAACACGATGTCGCCATAGGTTTTCGGATCGTCTTCCCAGAACTTGGTGCGGAAGAACGAACGCACCAGACCGTCGCCGCTGGTCATGGTCAGGCCACCGGGCAGACGCATGTCGGTACCACGCAGCAAGCGATCGAACACAGTGCAGGCGAAGCTGCCGGGCACCGCCGAGGCCTGGAGGAAATGCTCATCGACGCAGCCATTGGGGAACAGCGCCCGCAGCGGCTCGATCAGCCCGGCATCCCAGCATGCATGGACGACGCGAAACCGCCCGGCATCTACGAACAGCGGCAACTCGTAGAACCACTGCTGGAAGTCATGCCAGTCACCGGGATGGTCCTCGAATTGGCTCAGGGTTTCCTGCAACAGCCGCGCATGGCGCTTGGTGTGTTCGCGCACGAACTGCTTGCCGCTGCCCGGTGGCGCCGGGGTGACCCAGCCGAGCGCGTTGAATTCGTGGTTGCCCATGATGCACAGCGCCTGCCCCGCCTCGACCATGTCGTGAACGATGTGCAGCGCCTCGCGAATGCGCGGGCCACGGTCGATGATGTCGCCGACGAACACCGCCATGCGCGACGGATGCCGCCAGACCCCTCCCTGCTTGTGATAACCGAGACGGTCCAGCAAGTGTTCAAGGGTCATGGCGCATCCGTGCACGTCACCGATCAGGTCGTAACTGCGCGCGGGATCGAGCATCAGTCGCCTCCGCCCCCCAGCTTGCTGCCCCAGCCAAGCTTGGTGCGGCACACCTCGTAGTAATTGTGATCGAGCGGATGAATCAGGCGCAGCTTCTGCGCTTTCTTGCTCACGGTAATGGTGTCGCCCGGTGCGCAGGTGAAGTGGTTCTGCCCGTCGCAGGACACCTGCGGGTAGATCTGCATATCTTTGGACACGACGATTTTCAGCTCACTGTTGCCATCGACCACGATCGGCCGTCCCGACAAGGTATGGGGGTACATCGGCACAATCACAATAGCGTCGAGCTTGGGATGCATGATCGGCCCGCCGGCGGACAACGCGTAGGCGGTGGAGCCGGTGGGCGTCGCGACGATCAGGCCGTCGGCCTTCTGGCTGCAGACGAACTGGCCGTCGATGTACAGCTCGAATTCGATCATCCGCGTCGATTTGCCCGGGTGCAGCACGACATCGTTGAGCGCATCGCCCTGGCCGATGGCCTCGCCATGGCGACGCACTTCGGCTTGCAGCAGGAAACGGTTTTCTACCAGATAGTGGCCGTCGAGCACTTCGGCGACCTTGATTTCCAGCTCGTCGGGGCGAATGTCGGTGAGGAAGCCAAGGCTCCCGCGGTTGATGCCCAGCACCGGAATATTGTGTCTGGCCAGCGCCCGCGCGGCGCCGAGCAGGCTGCCGTCACCGCCGACGACGATAACCATGTCACAAACTTCGCCGAGCATCTTGCGCGACGAGGTTTGCAGGCCATGGCCGGGCAGGACTTCAGCGATGGTGTCTTCGAGGATCACATGCAGGTGACGGTCGAGCAGAAAGCGTTTCAGTCGGCGGACGGTATCCAGCACCTGGGAACTGCCCAGGCGACCGATGATGCCGATATTACGAAATTGCTCCATGGGACCTCTGCGGACAATCGAAAACGCGAAAACCCGATTATGGGCGAAAGCGCCAGATAGACAAAATCCTTTCAGCCTCAAGGGTGCACTCAGGTTTAAGGCTATGCTCGCAAGATGATCCTGTTCCCCGACTTGTTGCAATTGCCCCATCGATTACGCCATCCCGAAGTGCGGGACCTGGCGTGGGTGATCCTCGCGCCGCCGATGCTCGCTGCCACGCCGTGGCCCCAGCGCCATCCGCTTGCCGGCAGCGAATGGGTGCACGACCCGCAGCGCCTCGAACATTGGCTGCACCAGCTCGACCGCGACAGTTACGGCCTGCTGCAATGGCTGTCTCAGGCGCGCACCCGGCGTCTGGGTCTGTATTACGAGCGTCTTTGGCAGTTCGCCGTCTCGCATGCGCCGGGCATCGAACTGATCGCCGCCAACCTGCCGATTCGCCGCGCCGGGCACACCCTCGGCGAACTCGACATGCTGCTGCGTGACCGCGACGGCGTGCATCATCTGGAACTGGCGATCAAGCTCTACCTTGGCCCGCAGGATGGCGATGGCCGCGATCCCGCGCAGTGGCTGGGGCCGGGTTGTCATGACCGGCTGGATCGCAAACTGGCACATCTGGCCGAGCATCAATTGCCGATCTCGGCGCGCCCGGAAAGCCGCGAGGTGCTCGCGGCACTGGATATCGAAACCTTCAGCGCGCAGTTGTGGCTGGGCGGTTATCTGCTGTATCCGTGGCCAGGGCAGGCCGACTCACCGAACGGCGCGCATCCACAACATCTGCGTGGCAGTTGGCTGCATCAGAGGGACTGGCCGGCGTTTGTCGCGCAGCGCCCGCCGGGCCGCTGGCAACCCCTGCCCCGCCATGCGTGGCTGGCGCCGGCGCATTACCCGGCGGATCAGGTCTGGACAGATGAGCACCTGCGTTTGTGGCTGGCAGACCTGCCAGCACTGGCCCCGGCGCAGTTGATGGTACGCCTGACCGAGAATGCCCAGGGCGAATGGGAAGAGGCGGAGCGGTTGTTTCTGGTGGCGGATCTTTGGCCGAATGTCCCCGGCCAAACCTGAGATTTGTGGTGTCCGACCCAATTCGCGAGCAGGCTCGCTCCCACAGAGAATGCATTTCAAATGTGGAATGCGATCCCTGTGGGAGCGAGCCTGCTCGCGAAAAGAGCAACTCGGTCTATAGGGATAACCGCACCGCCAATGCCGCCAACGTCACCAGCAACACCGGCACCGTCAACACAATCCCGACACGGAAGTAATAGCCCCAGCCGATATGGATGCCTTTGCGCTCCAGCACGTGCAGCCACAGCAAGGTCGCCAGGCTGCCGATCGGAGTGATCTTCGGCCCCAGGTCGCTGCCGATCACGTTGGCGTAGATCATCGCTTCCTTGATCACGCCGCTGGCCTGACTGGCGTCGATCGACAGCAAGCCGATCAGTACCGTTGGCAGATTGTTCATGATCGACGACAGCAGCGCCGTAAGCACCCCGGTGCCCATCGCCGCGCCCCACACGCCGTGACCGGCGAATACGTCCAGCCACCCGGCGAGGTAACCGGTGAGTCCGGCATTGCGCAGGCCGTACACCACCAGGTACATGCCCAGCGAGAAAATCACGATCTGCCACGGCGCTTCTTTCATCACTTTGCGCGTGGAGATCTTGTGGCCGCGCGCGGCAATACCCAGCAGCAGCGCGGCACACACCGCCGAAATTGCGCTGATCGGAATGCCCAGCGGTTCGAGGGCAAAGCAGCCGATCAACAGGATCACCAACACCGCCCAACCGGCGTAGAACGTCGCTTTGTCGTGGATCGCGGTTTGCGGATTTTCCAGTTGTTCCGGGTCGTAAGCGGCCGGGATGTCGCGGCGAAAAAACCACAGCAACATGCCCAACGTCGCCGCCACGCTGACGAAGTTCACCGGCACCATCACTGCGGCATAGCGGTTGAAGCCAATATGGAAGAAGTCCGCCGAAACGATGTTGACCAGGTTCGACACCACCAGCGGCAGGCTCGCCGTATCGGCGATAAACCCGGCGCCCATGACGAAGGCCAGCGTCGCCGCTGGTGAAAAGCGCAGCGCCAGCAGCATTGAAATCACGATCGGCGTGAGAATCAGCGCCGCGCCGTCATTGGCGAACAGCGCAGAGACCAGCGCGCCGAGCAGCACCATGAAGGCAAACAATTTGCGCCCACTGCCCCGCCCCCAACGCGCCACGTGCAGCGCCGCCCAATTGAAAAAGCCAGCCTCGTCGAGCAACAGACTGATGATGATCAGCGCGACGAAGGTGCCGGTGGCGTTCCAGATGATCTGCCAGACCAGCGGGATGTCCGTGAGGTGAACGACGCCAAAAATCAACGCCAGCACGGCGCCCAACGTTGCACTCCAGCCGACGCCGAGACCTTTGGGTTGCCAGATAACGAGGGTGATGGTCAGCAGGAAAATCAGTGACGCAGCGAGCATTCGCAGAAGCCTTCAAATAGCGAAACGGGTGGAAGTCGAACAAATGTGGGAGCGAGCCTGCTCGCGAAAGCGGTTTGTCAGACGCGAAATTGTTATCTGACAGTCCGCCTTCGCGAGCAGGCTCGCTCCCACAGTGCGTTTCGGTGAGCTTATTTCTTGTGTTGCTCGACGAACTGGCCGTAAGCATCGATGAATTTTTGCAGGAACGGCTTCACCGAGTCGCTCAGTTTGCCCGCTTCGTCGAACGCGTTACCGGCGCCGCCCAGGTAGGCTTCCGGCTGTTGCAGGCAATGGATATCAAGGAAAACAAAGGTCTGGCGCAGGTGCTGGTTGGCGCCGAAGCCACCGATGGCGCCTGGCGATACGCTGATCACCGCGCCGGGTTTGCCACTCCACGCGCTCTGGCCATAAGGACGGGAACCAACGTCGATGGCGTTCTTCAACGGTGCCGGGATCGAGCGGTTGTACTCGGGGGTGACAAACAGCACCGCGTCGGATGACGCCACTTTCTGACGGAAAGTGCTGTAGGCTGCCGGCGGAGAATCGCCGTCGATGTCTTCGTTGTACAGCGGCAGTTCACCGATTTCGACAATCTCGAGCTTGAGATTGGCCGGTGCCAGTTCGGCGAGGGCCAGTGCGACTTTGCGATTGATCGATGCTTTGCGCAGGCTACCGACCACTACAGCGACGTTGTAGACATTGCTCATGGATGACTCTCGATGGTCCGTGGGAAGAGTCGCTAGTTATAGATGATCCAGTGACATTTTCACCAGTGGTCATTGGTTTTTCCTGCGCGAGGAATATTTTTTTCCTGTAGGAAAACTTACCGAGCTTGCTGACGGTCTACAAAGCCGCAAATCAAGCGTTTTATCTCCAGAGGTTCTAAGCAGATGGCAGCAGTACTCGTCGGTCAGTTTCATGCAAGAGATGCGGAAGGCCGCGTTTATTCCGTGCATGAATTCCAGGAATCGAACCCGTCTGCAGACGGATCCACTGGCTCGGAGCCCATTTACAAACTCGCCATTGGCGATCGGGTCAACAAGGTCAGTGACAGCGAGTTTCTCCTGGTGCAATCAGGCATTACCCTGATCCGCGAACCTGAGCCAACCGTCGCTCAATAACCTAGCGTTATGAGCAGAAGTCATGCGAGCGGACTTGGGGTAGGATTCAGCGTCTGACCCCACCTGCTGAACATGGACTTCACGCATGCGTTTACGCCACATCGAAGTGATTCAGGCGCTCTTGCAGACCGGTCACCTGGGCACCGCCGCCGAATGGCTGCAACTGCCGGTGACCGAGGTCGAAGAGCGTTTGCGCGAAGCCGAGAGTCAGTTGGGGTTCATGTTGTTCGCCAGCGTTCGCGGTCGCCTGCAATCGACCCCCGAAGCGCGCGCCTTGCAAGTGGAAATCGCGCACATCTATGAGGCGCTGGAGCCGGTGCAGCGTCTGGCCAGCAGCCTCAAGCAGTACCTCGCCCCGCCCTTGCGCATCATCGGCACCCCGCCGCTGGCCCAACAATTACTGCCACAAAGCCTTGCGACCCTGCGTCGACGCCTGCCCGACGCACCGTGCAGCCTGCTCAGCGCGCCGACTCGCGACATCGTCCGCAGCCTGTTATTGCGCGAAAGCGATCTGGGCCTGAGCCTGCACGATCCCGAACACCCCGATATCCACTGCCAGCCGCTGGCCCAGGGCAAGCTGCAATTGCTCGCTCCGCACGGCTGGCTGCAGCCGAAACAGAAATACATTTCCCTCGCGGATCTGGCCGGTCAGGCCATGGTCGGTCTCGAAGGTCAGGATCCGCTGAGCCCGGCACTGGAAAACAAACTCCAGGCCCTGCGCCCGGCGCCAAGCATTCAGACCCGCGTGCAGACCCATCAGATGATGCGCAGCATGGTCGAGGCCGGCGAAGGTCTGGCCATCGTCGATCCGTTCACCGCTCTGGGCGCCCGCGCCGGTGGGCTTGACGTCTGCCCGCTCTCACCGGCAGTGCCGATCAGCCTCTGCGCCCTGACCTTCAAACATGCCGCGCCGTCGGCGGCGATTCAGACCTTGCTGGCGATCGTCACGGAACAAGCCGAGGCGATGTTGTCGAGCTGAGTGGTTTTTCCAGCGGATTATCGAACAGGCGATACCAGAACAACGCGACTTCAGCGGTATGCGGATCGATGCCGCGATAGCGCAACTGGTCGATGCCGCCGATCACATAGCCGCAACGCTCATACAGACGACAGGCGCCGAGATTGTTGTTCTGGGTTTCGAGCATGATGCCCGGCAGCTTTTTCTTGCGACTCCAGAACTGCGCGACATCAAGCAACGCCTTGGCCACGCCGTGGCGACGGGCCGGGGCGTGCACCGCCAGTTCATCGATATGGGCAAAGCCGTTCCAGTTGGTGCTGATCACCAGGTGGCCGACCGGCTCGTCGTCCAGATACGCCATGAAAATCGCACTGTCGGGCGCGTTGTGAAAGGCGCTGAATTCTTCGGGATCGATGCCGTAGCACTTGCGGTACGGCACGATTGGCGTCACCGGCCATTGCTCGACCGGTTTGCCGATCACGGCAGCGCCGTAGGCAGCGACCTCGAAACTGAAGTCGCTGCCCCAGATATACGGCGCAAAACCTTCGTCGGCTACACGCACCGACAACCCTGGGTATTTCGGATTCATGACCGGTTGCATACTGGGAAAAGTCCTCATTCCTTGACGCAGCCGACGCTGTCGACCTTACCGTCGCGATGGATGATTGCCAGCGCAAATTTCAACTCTTTGTACATGAGACTCAGTGTCCTGAGGCGGCAGATTTGCACCTGACCAGTGCAATCAGGGTAGAGGGTTGTGGCGAATGTGGCGAGGGTGGCAACTTGGCTCCATGTCGCCAAACGCAAAAAATCGCTGCCTTCCTGGTCCCTACTATGGAATGCAATCCCCGTAGGAGCTGCCGAAGGCTGCGATCTTTTGATCTTTGATCTTCAGGTTTTCAGACCTGTGCATCAGCCTCGGCAATCTGCGTCCACAACGCCGGCGCTCCTGCCGATTTGGCGATGATTTCCAGCCGCACCAGATGCGCCGCCAGTTCTTCTTCGGTCGCCCGGATGATGCGTGCTGGCTGGCGATCGACCGGCAGGCGGCGGATTTCGGTAGCCGAGTTGTCGGCGCCCTCGCCCGTGCCATTGCCGTCAGACGCGTTGCCAGCCAGCGACAGGCTGGTCTGGCCGCCGGTCATGGTCAGGTAGACGTCGGCGAGAATCTCCGAGTCGAGCAAGGCGCCGTGCAGTTCACGGCCGGAGTTGTCGACGCCGTAACGTTTGCACAACGCGTCGAGGCTGTTGCGCTGCCCCGGGTGACGTTCCCGGGCCATTATCAGGGTATCGAGGATGGTGCAATGCTGGGTGATATCGGCGCGATCGTGCTGGCCCATCAAGGCGAATTCGTTGTTGATGAAGCCAACGTCGAACGCCGCGTTGTGGATGATCAGTTGCGCGCCCTGGATGAACTCGAAGAACTCATCGGCAACTTCGGCAAAGCGCGGCTTGCCGACGAGGAATTCGTTGGTGATGCCGTGCACACCGATCGCGCCTTCGTCGCTCTCGCGATCCGGTTGCAGATAAACGTGGAAATGCCGGCCCGTCAGGCGCCGACCGATCAGTTCGACGCAACCGATTTCAATGATCCGGTGACCATCGGTCACCGGCATGCCGGTGGTTTCGGTATCGAGTACAACGGATCTGGTGGCCATCAGTGCTCAGCTCTCAACGGGTCAATCGTGCAAAAACGCGGATGTTAACACGCTCGGCGGGGTGTTTCAGTCGGACCGTGGCGCAGACCGTGGCGGGTCCTTCGCGAGCAGGCTCGCTCCCACATTGAATGCATTCCAATTCAAGGCCTGGAATACATTTCCCTGTGGGAGCGAGCCTGCTCGCGAACGGCCACGCCACGGTTAGAAGCGAAATCAGCTCTGCTTGTAACCACGCACTTCGTCAACGCCACGATTGGCCAGTTGGTCAGCCCGCTCGTTACCGTGATGACCAATGTGCCCGCGCACCCATTTCCAGGTGACTTTGTGGCGATTGACCTGCTCGTCCAGCTCTTTCCACAGGTCGGCATTCTTTACCGGCTCTTTCGCAGCCGTTTTCCAGCCGCGCTTCTTCCAGTTGGCCATCCACTCGTTGATGCCTTTCATCACGTATTGCGAGTCGGTGACCAGCAGCACTTCGCAGGGGCGCTTGAGCGCTTCGAGGCCACGAATCGCGCCGAGCAGCTCCATGCGATTGTTGGTGGTGTTGGCCTCGCCGCCCCACAGTTCCTTTTCGACGCCCTTGCACACCAGCAGCGCGCCCCAGCCGCCGGGGCCGGGGTTGCCCTTGCAGGCGCCGTCGGTGAACAGTTCTACGGTATCGACGCTTTCCACGCTTTCGCTCATGCCAGTCTTTCCAGAAAAAATGCCTGTCCTGCCAATCACGGATCGACAATGACCGCGGCCGGGACAAGCCCGGCCACAAATAAAAGAAGATTTACGGTTCGATGCGGCGGCGGTTGACCTTGGCCATCGGCAGCGGAATCAGCTTGCCCATCGGCTCGCGGCGTTCCTGGCGCAACGGCCTGAGCCCCACCACGATCTTGCGCGCCACCAGCAGATAGAAGCCGCCGCCAGACAATTGCCAGTCACCGGCCTTGCGTTCCCAGCCGGCCAGACGGTTCTGCCACTTGGGTGACGCGAGCGGCGGACGATAGCACCCGAAGCGGCGTTTCTCCAGCGCGAAGCCCAGCAGATTGAGCCAGTCGGCGACCCGCGACGGCGAGATGCAGCGCGCCTTGCGCAGGGCATCATTGGCGAAGAAATGCCGCAGCCCCCAGGTGCTCCAGGGGTTGATGCCGATGATCAGCAGATGCCCGCCGGGGCGCACGCTGCTCGCCGCTTCACGCAGCAAGCCGTGGGGCGACAGGCAGAAATCCAGGCCATGCTGCATCACCACCACGTCGGCGGCGTGCTCGCTCAACGGCCAGGCCTGCTCTTCGCAGACGATCTCGACCCCGGGCAACGGCGCGCCAAGACGCACGTTGCGCTGCACTTGCGGCGCGGCCGGCGGGGTTTCGGCGGACGGCCCGTAATGCACCAGATAACCGCCGAAGAAGCGGCCGAGCTCGTCATCGAGCATGCGCCGCTCTTCATCCAGCAGAAATTGCCCGAGCGGCCCCGACAGCCATTCGCGGGCGGCGCTGATCAATGCCAGCCAGTCGGGATCGGCCTGAGCGAACGCTTTATCGGTCATGTCATTCTCCAACGCGCCAGGAACTACTAAGATGCGCCAATGTTTTCTGCTTGGCGAATTCCGACGATGATACAGATCAGTGCCCTGCCCGCGTTCACCGACAACTACATCTGGTTGTTACAGGATCATCAGACCCAGCGCTGCGCGGTGGTCGATCCGGGCGACGCCACCCCGGTGCAGGCGTGGCTTGACGCGCATCCGGGCTGGGTGCTCAGCGATATTCTGATCACTCACCATCACCATGACCATGTCGGCGGTGTCGAGCGCCTGAAAGCCGCGACCGGCGCCAAAGTCTACGGTCCGGCCAGCGAAAGCATCCCGGCGCGCGACGTAGCGCTCAAGGACAACGACAGCGTCAGCGTGCTCGGCTGGGACTTCGACGTCTATGCGGTACCCGGTCACACCCTGGGGCACATCGCCTATTACCACCATGGTCTGCTGTTCTGCGGCGACACCCTGTTCGCCGCCGGTTGCGGCCGGCTGTTCGAAGGCACACCCGAGCAGATGTACCGCTCGCTCAGCCGTCTTGCGGCCCTGCCGGAAGATACGCTGGTCTACTGCACCCATGAATACACCTTGAGCAATCTGAAATTTGCCGCCGCCGTCGAGCCGGGCAACCCGGAAGTCGCCGCCCGTCTGGAAAAGGTCACGCAGCAACGGCAGAACGGCGTGATGACATTGCCGTCGACTTTGGCCCTGGAAAAGCTTACCAATCCGTTTTTACGCACTTCTGAAACATTGGTTACACAAAAAGTGGACGAACGGGAAGGCGCTCAAAACCGGGCGCCGAGCGAGGTATTTGCGGCTCTGCGGGCATGGAAAGACAAGTTCTGACAAGCGCGCCGGCCGGGACAAAAATTCTCAATGGTTGACCGCAGGGGGTGCGCTTTCTAGAATCGCCCGACATTTTTGCCCGGAACTTACTTCCAGCCAATGTCGTCATCCATACGTAAGTCCGTCAATTCAGATGCTTTGACCCGCCTGGCGCAAGCCATCGCGGTGGCTGTGTCCGCCACGCTGGCGGGTTGCTCCAGCCACGCTCCGCAGACTGAAGCGACGCATACGCCGAACATTGCTGCGCGAGCCAAGCAGAAGCCGATCTGGCTGACCGAGAAGCCCACTCCCGTGGCGCCCCAGGACATCTGGGAACGCATGCGCCAGGGCTTCCAGTTGCAGGAAGGCCTTGGCGTCAATCCGCGCATTGAGCAACAGCGCCTGTGGTTCGCCAGTAACCCCTCTTTTCTCGAGAATGCCGGCGAACGCGGCAGCCTCTACATTCATTACATTGTCGAACGCCTCGAAGAGCGCAATATGCCGCTGGAGCTGGCCCTGCTGCCAGTGATCGAGAGCGCGTACAACCCGATGGCCTACTCCCGCGCCGATGCGGTGGGCCTGTGGCAATTCATTCCGTCCACCGGGCGCTACTTCAACCTGCGCCAGACCCGCTTCTACGACGGTCGTCGCGACATTACCGCCTCGACCACGGCCGCGATGGATTACCTGACCCGCCTGCACGACATGTTCAACGGCGACTGGCTGCTGGCGCTGGCAGCCTACAACGCTGGTGAAGGCACCGTCAGCCGGGCGATCGAGCGCAACGAAAAGCTCGGCCTGCCCACCGACTACTGGAACCTGCCGCTGCCGGCGGAAACCCAGGCCTATGTGCCGAAGTTGCTGGCACTGTCGCAAGTGGTACTGGCGCCTGAAGCCTATGGCGTCAACCTCAACCCGATCGCCAACGAACCGTACTTCCAGGTCGTCGAAATCAACCAGCGCATGGACCTGTCCAAGGTCGCTGCGGTGGCGAACATCGATGAAGACGAACTGTTCCAGCTCAACCCCGCGTTCAAACAGCGCACCACCATCGACGGTCCGCAGCACTTGCTGGTGCCGACGTCCAAGGCGCAACTGCTGACCGCCAGTCTGCAGACCATGCGCCCGGACGAACTGATCAGCCCGCGCTCGCTGAAACCGGTGTTCGAAGGCGCCGATCCGTCGGAAGTGGCGCAGCTCAAACGTGCTTATCGGGTCAAGCGTGGCGACAACCTCGGCTCCATCGCCAAGGCCAACAAGGTCGAAGTCAAGGATCTGCAGCGCTGGAACAAGCTGACCGGCAAGAATCTCAAGGTCGGCCAGACCCTGGTCATGCAGGACAACACCAAGCGTGCCCCGGCGCGCAAGTCCGGCCGGGTCAACACCGTGGTCGCGGCGAATACCAAGACCAAAGGCAAGGACGAGAGCAAGCAGCAGACCCAGTACAAGGTCAAGCGCGGCGACACCCTGTATGTGGTGGCCAAGCGGTTCAACGTCGAGATGCAACATCTCAAGCGTTGGAACCCGGGTGCGGGCAAGGCGTTGAAGCCGGGGCAGATGCTTACGGTTTATCAGCCGCACTGATTGAAGAGCCTCTGATATTTCAGGGGCTTTTTTTGGATGAAGTTTTTGTGGTGTGCTTTAGATCCATCCCAGCCCTCTCCCCCAGGGGGGAGAGGGGGAAAGGGAGCCGATCGGGGGCTTTTCAGAAACTGACTTCGACTCGGTATCGCACGTCGGTGCAATTCGCCCAGCCACCACGATCAGTCCCCTCTCCCTCCGGGAGAGGGTTAGGGTGAGGGGCTCTTCGCGCAAACGATTAACCCGGCATTAACCCGCATCTTTTTCCTGTCCAGACAAGCTGTTACTGTACGGCCCACAAAGCCCAAGCCGCTGGATCGGATCTGACTTGAAGCGTGCCCTCTCCCTGCTCCTGATCAGCCTGGCCTTGAGCTCACCCGCAAGCGCGACGATTACCGAAAGTCATGGTTATGCGCAGTTCGGCACGCTCAAGTACCCGGCCAGATTTACCCACTTCGACTGGGTCAACCCGCAAGCGCCCAAAGGCGGTACGTTGCGGGTGATGGCGTTCGGCACCTTCGATACGGTCAATCCGTACACTTTCAAGGGCACCAGCCCGGTCACCACAGCGAACTTCCTCCAGTACGGTATCAACGAGCTCAACGAGCCGCTGATGGTCGGTACCGGACAGTATTCGCCGTCCGGCGACGAGCCGGCGTCGAGCTACGGTTTGATCGCACAATCGGTGGAGTACAGCGAAGATCGCAGCTGGGTCGTCTTCAATTTGCGCCCCGAAGCACGCTTTCACGACGGCGCGCCGATCACCGCCTACGACGTGGCGTTCTCCTATCGAACGCTGCTCAAGGACGGTCATCCGCTGTATCGCACGGCCTTGCAGGAAGTGCTACGGGTCGACATCCTCAACAAACAACGCATTCGTTTCGTGTTCAAGCGCTCGGGCAATCCGCTGCTGATCCTGCGCCTTGGCGAGTTGCCGGTGCTGCCGCAGCATTACTGGAAAGACCGCGACTTCAAAGCCACCACCTTCGAACCGCCGCTGGGTAGCGGGCCGTACCGCATCACGTCGGTCACGCCGGGGCGGCAGCTGATTTTCGAGCGGGTCAAGGATTACTGGGGCAAGGACCTGCCGGTCAATCGCGGCAAGTACAATTTCGATCGCATGGAAGTCGAGTTCTACCGCGACAGCGATGTCGCCTTCGAAGCGTTCAAGGCCGGTGAGTTCGACATCTACATCGAGCATCAGGCGAAGAACTGGGTCAACGGCTACAACTTCCCTGCTGTACGTCGTGGCGAGGTGATCAAGGCGCAGATCCCGCATCAGATCCCGACCCAGACTCAGGGCCTGTTCATGAACAGCCGCCGCGCGACCTTCGCCGATGTCAGGACGCGCGAAGCGTTGGGCCTGATGTTCGATTTCGAGTGGACCAACCGTGCGCTGTTCAGCGATGCCTATAAACGCACCAGCAGCTACTACCCCAACAGCGAATTCACTGCGTCCGGCCTGCCGGTCGGCCATGAATGGCTGATGCTCAAACCCTACAAGGAGCAACTGCCGGCCAGGCTGTTTACCGAGCCGTTCACCCTGCCGAAAACCGACGGCCGTGGCATTCCGCGCGAGACTATGCGCAAAGCCCTCGCCCTGCTCGCCGAGGCCGGTTGGAAGCTCCACGGCCAGCGCCTGCAAGACAAAGACGGCCAACCGCTGCGTTTCGAACTGCTGCTGGTCAACCCGAGCCTGGAGCGGCTCTATCAGCCGTACATCGAAAACCTCAACAGCATCGGCATCGACGCGCGCCTGCGCACCGTTGATCGTGCGCAATACAAACAGCGCCTCGATCAATTCGATTTCGACATGATCTCGATGACACTGGGCCAGACCCTGAGCCCGGGCCTTGAGCAGTGGCAGTACTTCCACTCCAGCCAGGTGAACGTCAAGGGCAGCAAGAATTACGCGGGCATCGCCAACCCGGTGGTCGATCACCTGCTCGAACAATTGCTCGCCGCGCGCACCCGCGACGAGCAGGTCGCCGCCGGCAAGGCGCTCGACCGCGTGCTGCTCTGGCAGCACTACAGCATTCCCAACTGGTACCTCAATTATCACCGTCTGGCCTACCGCAACCGGTTGGCCTTTGTCACCACGCCGCCCTACACCCTGGGCCTGAGCGCATGGTGGCTGAAGTCTTCGGAGAAAGATAGATGAACGCTGTTCGCACCCTGCTCGTGCAGGCCGGCGGCTTGCTGTTCGCCGGGCTGGCCTGGGCCGCCCCGCAACACGCCGTGACCCTGTACAACGAGCCGCCGAAATACCCGGCCGATTTCAAGCATTTCGATTACGTGAACCCTGATGCGCCCAAGGGCGGTGTGTTTCGTCAGGCCGGTTTCGGCGGCTTCGACAGCCTCAACCCGTTCATCAACAAAGGCGTGCCCGCCGATGACATCGGCCAGATCTACGACACCCTGACCAAACACAGCCTCGACGAGCCGTTCACCGAATACGGCCTGATTGCCAGCAAGATCGAGAAAGCCGACGACAACAGTTGGGTGCGTTTCTACCTGCGCCCGGAAGCACGCTTCCACGACGGCCACCCGGTGCGCGCCGAAGACGTGGTGTTCAGCTTCGAGACGCTGACCAAGGAAGGCTCGCCGATGTTTCGCGGCTATTACAACGACGTCGCCGAAGCCATCGCCGAAGACCCGTTGAAAGTGCTGTTCAAGTTCAAGCACAGCAACAACCGCGAGCTGCCGCTGATCCTCGGCCAGTTGCCGGTCCTGCCGAAACACTGGTGGGCCAGTCGCGACTTCAACAAGGGCAATCTGGAAATCCCGCTGGGCAGCGGCCCGTACAAGGTCACCCAAGTGAAGGCCGGCCGTTCGGTACGTTACGAGCGGGTCAAGGATTACTGGGGCAAGGGCTTGCCGGTCAACCGTGGCTTCTACAACTTCGACACGATGACCACCGACTATTACCGCGACAACACCGTCGCCCTCGAAGCGCTGAAGGCCGGGCAGTTCGATTACTGGTTGGAAATGACAGCGAAGAACTGGGCCAGCGCCTATAACGTTCCGGCGGTCACCGAGGGGCGTTTGATCAAGGAACTGATCCCCAACAGCAACCCGACCGGCATGCAGGGCTTCGTCTTCAACCTGCGCCGCCCGGTGTTCCAGGATGTGCGCGTGCGTCAGGCGCTGGGGCTGCTGTTCGACTTCGAATGGACCAACAAGCAATTGTTCAACGGCGCCTATGTGCGCACCCGCAGTTACTTCGAGAACTCGGAAATGGCCGCCACCGGCCTGCCCGACGCCGAGCAACGGAAGATCCTCGAACCGTTTCGCAGCAAACTGCCGGCCCAGGTGTTCAGCGAAGCCTTCGAAAATCCCAAGACCGACGCCAGCGGCATGATCCGCACCCAGCAGCGCGAGGCGTATCAACTGCTGCAAGAGGCCGGCTGGAAAATCGTCGATGACAAAATGGTCGACGCCACTGGCAAACCGGTGGTAATCGAATTCCTCCTCGCCCAGACCGAGTTCGAACGGGTGCTGCTGCCGTTCAAGCGCAACCTCAGCGACCTCGGTATCGATCTGGTGATCCGCCGCGTCGACGTCTCGCAGTACATCAACCGCGTTCGCTCGCGGGACTTCGACATGATGGTCGGCAGTTTTCCCCAGTCCAACTCGCCGGGCAACGAGCAACGCGAGTACTGGATGAGCGCCGCCGCCGACAAACCGAGCAGCCGCAACAGCATGGGCCTCAAAGACCCAACCGTTGACCAACTGGTGGAAAGCCTGATCAACGCCGACTCGCGCAAAAGCCTGGTTGCCCACGCTCGCGCCTTGGACCGGGTGCTGCAATGGGGCTACTACGTGGTGCCGAACTGGCACATCAAGAGCTGGCGCGTAGCTTACTGGAACCACATCGGCCACCCGAAAACCTCGCCCAAGTACGACATCGGCATCAATACCTGGTGGGTCAAGCCTGACGCCAAGCCTGCCGTAGAAGTCAAAACCCAACTGCAAGCCGACCCTGCGGGCACGGAGTAATCAGATGCTGGCGTATATCTTTCGGCGACTGCTGCTGATCATCCCGACCCTGTTCGGCATTCTGCTGATCAACTTCGTGATCATCCAGGCCGCGCCCGGCGGGCCGGTCGAGCAGATGATCGCCAAGCTCGAAGGTTTCGAAGGCGCCACCAGCCGGATTGCCGGCGGCGGTGCCGAAGTGGCGGTGGCCGGCTCGTCCTACCGTGGCGCGCAGGGGCTGGATCCGGCGCTGATCAAGGAAATCGAGCACATGTACGGGTTCGACAAATCGGCCCCGGAACGTCTGTGGATCATGGTCAAGAACTATGCGCAGCTGGATTTCGGCGACAGTTTCTTCCGCGACGCCAAGGTCATCGACCTGATCAAGGAAAAGATGCCGGTGTCGATCTCGCTGGGGCTGTGGAGCACACTGATCATGTATCTGGTGTCGATCCCGCTGGGCATCGCCAAGGCCACGCGGCACGGCAGCCACTTCGATGTCTGGACCAGTTCGGCGATCATCGTCGGCTATGCGATCCCGGCGTTTCTGTTTGCGATCCTGCTGATCGTGGTATTTGCCGGCGGCAGTTATCTGGACTGGTTCCCCCTGCGCGGGCTGACTTCGAACAACTTCGATGAGCTGAGCCTGGGCGGCAAGATCCTCGATTACTTCTGGCACCTGGCATTGCCGGTCACCGCACTGGTGATCGGCAACTTCGCGACCATGACCCTGTTGACCAAGAACAGCTTTCTCGACGAAATCAACAAGCAGTATGTGGTCACCGCCAAGGCCAAGGGCCTGACCCGCCATCGCGTGCTCTACGGGCATGTATTCCGCAACGCCATGCTGCTGGTGATTGCCGGTTTCCCGTCGGCATTCATCGGTATCTTCTTCACCGGTTCGTTGCTGGTGGAAGTGATCTTCTCTCTCGATGGCCTCGGCCTGATGAGTTTCGAGGCGGCGATCAACCGCGATTACCCGGTGGTGTTCGGCACCCTGTTCATCTTCACCCTGCTCGGGCTGGTGGTGAAACTGATCGGCGATCTGACCTACACCTTTGTCGATCCGCGTATCGACTTCGCCAGCCGGGAGCATTGAGATGAACCTGTCCCCTCTCAACCGCCGGCGCTTCGAACTGTTCAAGGCCAACAAGCGTGGCTGGTGGTCGCTGTGGCTGTTCCTGATTCTGTTCGGCCTCAGTCTGGGCGCCGAACTGATCGCCAACGACAAACCGCTGGTCGTGCATTACGACAACAACTGGTATTTCCCGGCGATCAAGCGCTATCCGGAAACCGCGTTCGGCGGCGAATTCCCGCTGGAAGCCAACTACAAGAGTCCGTACATCCGCGAACTGCTCAAGGCCAAGGACGCGTGGATTCTGTGGGCGCCGATCCCCTACAGCTACCAGAGCATCAACTACGACCTGAAAGTCCCGGCGCCGGCGCCACCCTCGGCGGACAACCTGCTGGGCACCGACGATCAGGGCCGCGACGTGTTGGCGCGGGTGATCTACGGTTTCCGCATTTCCGTGCTGTTTGCGCTGACGCTGACCGTGCTGAGTTCGATCATCGGCGTGATTGCCGGTGCCCTCCAGGGCTTTTATGGCGGCTGGGTCGATCTGGCCGGGCAGCGTTTTCTCGAGATCTGGTCGGGGCTGCCGGTGCTGTATCTGCTGATCATCCTTGCCAGTTTCGTCCAGCCGAATTTCTGGTGGTTGCTGGGCATCATGCTGCTGTTCTCGTGGATGAGCCTGGTCGATGTGGTGCGCGCCGAGTTCCTGCGCGGGCGCAATCTGGAATACGTGCGCGCCGCCCGCGCGCTGGGCATGCAGAACGGCGCGATCATGTTCCGCCACATCTTGCCCAACGCCATGGTCTCGACCATGACTTTCATGCCGTTCATCCTTACCGGCGCCATCGGCACCCTGACCGCGCTGGACTTCCTCGGCTTCGGCTTGCCGGCCGGCAGTCCGTCGCTGGGCGAACTGGTTGCCCAAGGCAAATCCAACCTGCAGGCGCCATGGCTGGGCATGAGCGCGTTTGCCGTACTGGCACTGATGTTGAGCCTGCTGGTGTTTATCGGCGAGTCCGCTCGCGATGCCTTCGACCCGAGGAAGTGAAATGAATCAGGACAATCTGATCGAAGTGCGCGACCTCGCCGTCGAATTCGGTTTCGGCGAGCGCGTGCACCGTGTGGTCGAGGGCGTGAGCTTCGATATCAAGCGCGGCGAGACCCTGGCACTGGTCGGCGAATCGGGCTCGGGCAAATCGGTCACGGCGCATTCGATCCTGCGCCTGCTGCCCTACCCCATGGCGCGGCATCCGGCCGGCAGCATCAATTACGCCGGGCAGAACCTGCTGGATTTGAGCGAGAAGACCATCCGCCATATTCGTGGCAACCGCATCGCCATGATATTTCAGGAGCCGATGACCTCGCTCAATCCGCTGCATTCGATCGAGAAGCAGATCAACGAAGTGCTCGGCATCCACAAGGGCCTGAGTGGCAAAGTGGCGACCAAACGCACGCTGGAGCTGCTGGAAATGGTCGGCATTCCCGAGCCGCACAAGCGGCTCAAGGCGCTGCCCCATGAATTGTCCGGCGGCCAGCGGCAACGGGTGATGATCGCCATGGCCCTGGCCAACGAGCCGGAATTGCTGATCGCCGACGAACCGACCACGGCGCTGGACGTGACCGTTCAGCTGAAAATCCTCGATTTGCTCAAGGATCTTCAGGCTCGATTGGGCATGTCGCTGCTACTGATCAGTCACGATTTGAACCTGGTGCGAAGAATTGCGCATCGCGTATGTGTCATGCAGCGCGGTTGCATCGTCGAACAGGCATCGTGCGCAGAGCTGTTCCGTTCGCCGCAGCATCCGTACACTCGGGAATTGCTCGGCGCGGAGCCCAGCGGCGGCCCGGCGAGCAATGAAATCGGCGCCCCGCTGCTCGAAGTCGAGGACCTCAAAGTCTGGTTCCCGATCAAGAAAGGCCTGCTCAAACGCACGGTGGATTACGTCAAGGCAGTGGACGGCATCAATTTCAGCCTGCCTCAGGGCCAGACCCTGGGGATCGTCGGCGAAAGCGGTTCCGGCAAATCCACCCTCGGTCTGGCGATTTTGCGGCTGATCGGCAGCAAAGGCACGATCCGCTTTGAAGGCAAGCAGCTAGACTGCCTGACGCAGAACGAGATTCGCCCGCTGCGGCGGGAGATGCAGGTGGTGTTTCAGGACCCGTTCGGCAGCCTGAGCCCGCGCATGTGCGTCAACGACATCGTTGGCGAAGGCCTGCGGATACACAAGATGGGCACCGCGACCGAACAGGAAGCGGCGATCATTGCGGCATTGAAGGAGGTAGGTCTGGATCCGGAAACCCGGCACCGCTACCCCCACGAATTTTCCGGTGGGCAACGGCAGCGAATCGCCATTGCCCGGGCCTTGGTGCTGAAACCGGCGCTGATCCTGCTGGACGAGCCGACTTCGGCGCTCGACCGGACGGTGCAGCGGCAAGTGGTGGAGCTGTTGCGTTCACTGCAAGCCAAGTACAACCTGACGTATTTGTTCATCAGCCATGATCTGGCTGTCGTCAAAGCGCTGAGCCACCAACTGATGGTGGTCAAGCATGGCCAAGTGGTCGAACAGGGAGACGCGCAAAGTATCTTTGCCGCCCCCCAACATCCGTATACACAGCAGTTGCTGGAAGCCGCTTTTCTGGCACCAGCCACTGCGCAATAACCTGAAAGAGGAGCAACACATGGGTTTTCTCGCCGGTAAGCGCGTACTGATCGTCGGTGTCGCCAGCAAGCTGTCCATCGCATCCGGCATCGCTGCCGCCATGCATCGCGAGGGCGCTGAGCTTGCCTTCACTTATCAGAACGACAAACTCAAGGGTCGCGTCGAAGAGTTCGCACAAGGCTGGGGTTCGAGCCCTGAGCTGTGCTTCCCGTGCGACGTGGCCAGCGATGAAGAAATCGCCAAGGTCTTCGAAGAGCTGAGCAAGAAGTGGGACGGTCTGGACTGCATCGTGCACTCCGTCGGCTTCGCCCCGGGCGACCAACTGGACGGCGACTTCACCGAAGCCACCACCCGTGAAGGTTTCCGCATTGCTCACGACATCAGCGCCTACAGCTTCGTGGCCCTGGCCAAGGCCGGTCGCGAAATGATGAAAGGCCGCAACGGCAGCCTGCTGACCCTGTCGTACCTGGGCGCCGAGCGCACCATGCCGAACTACAACGTGATGGGCATGGCCAAGGCCTCGCTGGAAGCCGGCGTCCGTTACCTGGCCGGTTCCCTCGGTCCGGACGGCACCCGCGTCAACTGCGTATCGGCTGGCCCGATCCGCACCCTGGCCGCTTCCGGCATCAAGAACTTCCGCAAGATGCTGGCCGCCAACGAAGCGCAGACTCCGCTGCGCCGCAACGTCACCATCGAAGAGGTCGGCAACGCCGGCGCCTTCCTGTGCTCCGACCTGGCGTCGGGCATCAGCGGTGAAATCATGTACGTCGACGGCGGCTTCAACACCACCGCGATGGGCAACATCGAAGAGTGATCTTCCTGTAGCCGATAGAAAAACCCGCCGGATCCGGCGGGTTTTTTTATGCCTGCAGAAAAGCTCGCCCAACTACATATGTACCGCCAACCACCCTGCCCTGCCTTTGATACTCGGCGCTCGATGCTTATCAGCCGCCAGGGAGGCGCAGATGGACGACACACCGGTACACGAACAGACGCTGATTCACAATCTCATCGCAGAATTGACCGCCGTACCGGTGGTCAGCGCCGCCACACCGGCGCGCACGCTGGAGGTTCCCCGTGCATGCCGGCTGCGCGAATGGATGGAGCTTTACTGGAGCGCCCTCGAACGCCCTGAATTTCTCGATTGGGCCAGTGGCTTTAACATCGATCTGGACACCCTGCAGATCAAGGGCGATACCCTGCAAGCGCAATCACCCTCGAACGGCTCCAGCGATGTCCGCACGTTCACGCTGGAAGATGATTCGGGCTGGTGGCAGATGGCGCCGATGCTGCTGTCGATTTCCCAGCGTATCGATCCTGCGGGGCTGGGCCTGCCCTACATCGGCGGTAAATCCGCCAACCCGCTGTATCGGTTTCCACGGCAAGTGGTGCTGGCGTTCTACGGTTACCCGGAACCGCAAAACCAGATTCAGGCCCGAGTCATCCTCGCCGAGCTGAAGAAAACCGGGCTGGCGGCCATCAATGAAAACGGCCAGAGCACGTCGGCGCTAGTGAAGGAACGCAACGCGCAACTGGAAGACTTTCGGGCGATCGCCGATCGAATCGATGAAGTGTTGCTGGCGAGCGACCCTTTCGAGCAGCGAGGCTTTCTCGACACGCCGGTAACCCTCACTTCGGCCTCTGTTTCTGCACCCGCCAGAGGGCCGCGCCTCAAACTGGGCGAGCTTCTGGGCCGCTATGAGTTTGCGTTGCCGCAAGATGCTCGCGAAGCCAGGGCACTTGCGCAACGCCTGCGCCAGCAAAGCTGGCCGGCGCTGCCCTACGTCAGCGATTACGTGCAAAGCAACGACCCCATCCGCAGTTATCGTGAAGAATTTGGCGCTCTGGAAGATAACCGGCACATCGTGCGACGCCTTGAAGCGCTGAGCTGGAACAAAGCGCCCAAGGCCAAGATCGATTACGAGGAAATCAGCGAGCCCCATCCGGATTCCGCGCTGGCGGGACGGATGAAGTATGGCCAGCGTCAACTGCAGACACTCAGCGCCGATGAGGATTTTCAAGCCATCCTGCAGCAGCACGGACTGCCCGCCGACAGTCAGTTGCTCGTCACCGAATCCGGTCATGTCGGTACTGCCAGCGTAAAAGGCTGGGTCACCCTGACGGCGCAGGTGGAAAAACAGGCTGATCTGAAACTCTTTCGCGACCAGCTCAAGGCCAATGCAAGCAAAGCCGGCGGCGCCCTGCGCTCAAGCGGTAAAGTCACCCTTGGGCAAATGTTGCGCTTCTACAATCTGCTTTTGCCGAACACTGTCGAGCAAGCCCTCGCGCTGGTGAAATGGTTCAGGATCAATCTGCACACCCGCCCCGGGCATATGAATCACTGGTATCTGCTCGGCCAGCCGTGGACACAAACCGAACGGTTCACGGCGCAACAGCGTCAGAGCATCATCGACACCACACAGGCGTTTTTACCCGTAGACTCGCCGCCGTTGATCGACTACCTCAGTGAGGGTGTCGATACCGATCTGCCGCTCAAAACGCTCCAGGCAAAAGCCGACTACCTGATCAGCCGTATTCTGATCACACCGCGCGCGCAAACGCTGGGCAATCTGCTGGTGAAGACTCTGGGCGCTCCGGCGCAGGAGAAACGCCTGCTGGCCACCAACCGCGATCGCCTGTTGCTCGCTGCATTGATTCTCAGCCTGGAGCCGAACGCGGGTGAGGATTTGAACCGTATTGTCGAGCAACGTCTGGAGGGGCGTGATTTCTGGGGCGACAGCTATGACGAGGTACGCCGCTTCATTGATCGGCAGCCCGCTCTTGCATCGGTCAAAAACAAGACGTTGGCCACCCATCTGTTGTTGTCCGGTATAGCGCCGGAGTTTCTGACCCGGCATATTCCGCCATCACTCTGTTACATGAGCTGTTCGCGTTGGGTCAGGCTGAAGCAGGTCGTGCTGTATATCGAAAGCCAAATGCCGGGTGTGGCACGCCTGATGAGCTATGAGCAACTGAGCCAACTGACCAAAGGCCCGGCCCCCACGCACTTCTACAAATTCCTGCGCGAGGATTCCTGTGCCTCACTGGTCGTTGACTGGGCGGTTGCCAGAGGGCTGATCCAGCGCAACGCCGAATTTCCGGTGACTGTTTATGACGCCACGACGCTGAAGCAGGCCGATGTCCTGTTCCGCAATCACAATCGCCTGTTGAACGATCTTTATCGGCGGGCGTTCCTTTCGGCACCGCCCACTCCCGTCACGGTTGCCCTGGCCGATCTGCGCAAGGTGTTCAGCGATTCCCCCTACCTCACGGAGAAGGCGCTGTTTGTTGCAGACGCCAACCCGCAGACCTTTTCAGCGCATTACTCGCTGAGCGAATTGCATGTCGCCGGCAAGCTGACAGGGAAGCTGGCGGGATGGCAATCGAGCAATGCACAGTTGCAACTGGCCCCCATGCTTGCCTCGTTGCCCAGACTGCACAATGTGGCGACCTACTTCCATGCGGCACTGAGCGCACGCCTGAGGCAAATGAAGGACGCACATATCGCATTTCTCAAGGAAGCGTTCTGTCGCTTGCCGTTCGCGCAGCGAATCGACATCGAAGACCACGAGCTGGAACTGCTCGCCCTGCGGCCAGTATCGGCAGCCACGGACAAGCTGGCTGACGCCAGCACTGCGCCATTCGGCATCTTGGCGCTGCTGCGTGGGAGTCCAGCCAGAGTCTTCGAGATTTTCACTGGCAGGAATGAAGTGGTGCTGCGTCGCGATATCGACCTTGCATTACTCAAACCATCGGGGCCGAATGATGCGGCGAAATCGCTGCCCGTCGACGCCGAAGCCTACAGGCACGGCTCCCAGCCTCGCTTGAATGCCACTTGTAACGCGTTCATTACTCGCCTCGATATTCAGGGCGCCCCCCTGGCGCAACAGGAGCGCGCCGCCGTGCCCGATACCTTCGCCTCCAACACAGTCAACGCCATCGCCAGCACTGCCGTCAGGCATCTGTTCGATGCTTTCAAAGCGCAAGCCTTGCAAGACGCATTGCGCGTGCCCGAACTCGAGGATGCCGCTGCCAGTGACGAGAAATGGCTGGCGTTTTACCAGAAGCTGAGCCCGCCCAAGCGCTGAGCACTGGCGAATCCGGCGATAGATCGACTGACGCCTTCGCGAGCCGGCTCGCTCCCACAGAGATGGTGCTGAACTGAAAAATCCTCCGCGCCATCGAGACCTGTGGGAGCGAGCCTGCTCGCGAAGACATTCGATCAGCCAGCATCAAATTGCCTGACCCACCGCCATCGCGGGCAAGCCCGCTCCCACAGGAATTCAAGGTGAACCCACACCTCATTAACGTCACTGGACTCTGTGGGAGCTGGCTCGCCAGCGATGGTGCCGTTACTAACAGCCTTTCAGAGCTTGCTTGTGCGCATACATCGCGCCATCCGCATCGGCGAGCAAGCGATCAACGGTTTCGTGGCGTTTGGGGTCGTATTCGATCTGGCCGACGCTGAAACGAATCGCATAACCGCGGTGCAGCGTGGCGTTGCGCTCTTCGAGGATTTCCTTGAGCCGCGCCATGATCCGCGTGGTTTCAACGTGGCTCGAGCCGGTCAGCAACGCGACGAACTCATCACCGCCCAAGCGCCCCACCACATCGCTCTCGCGAAAGGCAATGCGCAACACATCGGCGAAGGTCTTCAGCGCACTGTCGCCTTCGGCATGCCCGTACAGATCGTTGATCTGCTTGAAGTCGTTGAGATCGAAAAACAACAGCGTCGCCGGTCGGTTCAAACGTGCGCAGGCATCCAGCGCATGCTGGGCCAGTTGCTTGAAACCACGGCGATTGGACAGCAGCGTCAGTTCATCCATGCTTGCCATCTGCACCGCCGTCAGCTCTTGCTCGGCCATCTCCGCGAGGTCGCGCAACAAGGCTCGCTCTTCGTCGTCGAGATGGCGGGGTTTGGTATCGATCAGGCACAAGGTGCCCATTTTGTTACCGTCCGGTACGGTCAGCGGATAACCGGCGTAAAAGCGAATATTCGGTGCGCCGGTGACCAACGGGTTGTCATGAAAGCGCAAATCTTCCAGCGCATCGGGCACCAGCATCAGCTCGTTTTGCAAAATCGCATGGCCGCAGAACGAGACATCGCGGGACGTCTCGCTGACATCCAGACCCACACAGGACTTGAACCACTGGCGATCCTTGTCGACCAGCGTGACCAAGGCGATCGGCACGTTGAACAGGCGCTTGGCCAGGCGTGTCAGACGATCAAAGCGCTCCTCCGGCGCCGAGTCGAGGTTGAGGCCGTGCAAGGCGTCGATTCGTGCAGCTTCATTGGCAGGTTTTCCGGGCACCAGCATGCGCACACTCCGTAGACAGTCATGCGTTCAGCGTAGCGCTTAATTGTCGGGGCATCACATTTGCGCCACCGGACAAGGCCCGCCGGCATCGGCCCAGAGCTTGAACTGCGCGACGAAAATATCGTGCGGCACCGGCACCGGTGCGCGCCCTGCCCCGGGATTCCAGCCCCAGAGCACCAGTTTGTCTTCGCTGACGTGTTTTAACAGTGCGGCAAAATCCCGATCGCCGTTGCTCGCGCGGTCCTTGATCATCGCGCAGAGCTTGTCCGAGGGCAGGCCGATCCAGGCCATTTTGTGTGCCGCTGGCGGCAGGCTCCAGTGCGGCGCACCCGGCGGCGCATGGGGGCCATAACTGGCCGGCGGATTGCTTTCAGCGTGACAGGTGGCGCAGGGCAAACCGGCGGCGCCCTTGCCATCCATGCCGCGCACTACATTCATCGCGTGAGGGATGCCAGCGTCGAACTGCAACGGCGAATCGCCGGGGATGTGGCAGTTCTGGCAGCGCGGGCTCTGGAACACTTTCTGCACCGTGGCGAAGGCTTTCAACGCCTGCTGATCCTCGGCAAACAGGTCCGAGGCATAGCCACCAAGACCGAGCAACACGACGGTGCCCAACACAAGATGTCGTTTCATCTCACACCCCCGACAATTGCAGTGGCAGTTCGCGCAGGCGTTGCCCGGTCAAGGCGAACACTGCGTTGGCCACCGCCGGCGCGGTCGGTGGCACGCCGGGCTCGCCGATGCCGCCGGGTTTTTCGCTGCTGGGGACGATGTGCACTTCCACCGCCGGCATTTCGTTGAGCCGCAGCACTTGATAATCGTGATAGTTGGACTGCACGACGCCGCCATCCTTGACGGTGAGCTTGCTGTGCAGGGCCATGCCGAGGCCGAAAGTGATGCACGATTCCATCTGCGCGGCGATGCTCTGCGGGTTTACCGCAATGCCGCAGTCCACGGCGCAGACCACCCGATGCACGCGGATCGCCAGATTGTCCTGCGACACCTCCGCCACTTGCGCCACGTAGCTGCCGAACGACTCGTGCACCGCCACGCCGAGGGCATGGCCGTCCGGCAACGGTGCGCCCCAGTTGGCCTTCTCCACCGCCAGATTGAGCACGCCGAGGTGGCGCGGGTGCGCCTTGAGCAGCGTTCGTCGGTACTCCACCGGATCCTTGCCCGCCGCCGTCGCCAGTTCATCGATCAGCGATTCCATGACAAAACCCGTGTGGGTGTGGCCCACCGAACGCAGCCACAACACATTGATGCCGGTCTGCGGCGAATGCAGGTCGACCTGATGATGAGGCAGATCCTTGATGTACGGACTGTCGGCCACGCCCTCGACCGAGGTGGCATCGATGCCGTTCTTGACCATCGCTGCCTCGAGCATCGTCCCGGCCATGATCGACTGGCCGACCAGCACATGCTGCCAGCTCATCGGCAAACCATCAGCGCCCAGCCCGACCTTCGCCTTGTGCAGGTACATCGAGCGGTAGTAGCCGCCGCGAATGTCGTCCTCGCGCGCCCACACGGTTTTCACCGGCAGGTCCGCCGCTTTCGCCACTTGCACCGCTTCGGCGACGAAATCCGAAGTCGGATTGGCACGGCGACCGAAGCCACCACCAAGAAATTCCGTATGAATTTCGACCTGCTCGGGCTTGAGCCCGGTGATCTTGCTGGCGACCATTTGGTCGAGGGTCTGAAACTGCGTGCCAGTCCAGATTTCGCATTTGCCGGCGCTGATTTTCACCGTGCAATTGAGCGGTTCCATCGGCGCGTGGGCCAGGTAAGGCACGCTGTATTCGACCTCGATTTTCTTCGCGGCTTTGCCGAAATTGGCCTTGGCGTCCCCCGCCTGAGTGGCGGAAGTACCCGGCGTCGCCGCCAGTTTGCGGAAACTCTCCAGCAGCTTTTCACTGCTCATGCCGGCCAACGGCCCCAGGGCCCAATCGACCTTCAGCGCATCACGGCCCAACTTCGCCGCCCAGAAATGCTCGGCCACCACCGCCACGCCGCTGGGCACCTGCACAACCTTGTGTACGCCGGGAATGGCCAGCGCTGCGGCGCCTTCGAAGGTTTTCACCGTGGCGCCAAACACCGGCGCGCGGGCGACCATCGCGGTCATCAGGCCTTCGAACTGCACGTCCATGCCGAATCTGGCGCGGCCGGTGATCTTCTCCGGGGTGTCGAGACGCTTGGTCGGTTTGCCGATGACTTTCCAGTCCTTGGCTTCCTTGAAAGTGATGGTCTTCGGGTCCGGCACCGGCAGTTGCCCGGCGGCATCGGCCAGTTCGCCGTAGGTCGCGCGTTGGTCCCCGGCGATGACCACGCCGGACTCCGTGCGAATCGTCGACGGCGCGACGTCGAAGCGTTTCGCAGCCGCTTCCACGAGCATCTGCCGCGCCGTCGCCCCGGCCAGTCGATAGCGGTCGAATTCCATCCAGGTCGAAGTCGAACCTCCGGTGATCTGCATGCCGCCAAAAGCCGGCAAGCCGTAATCCGCCGCCGAGGCTGGCGAGTGCTCGACGCGGATTTTCGACCAGTCGGCGTCCAGTTCCTCGGCAATCAGCATGGTCAGGCCGGTCCAGATGCCCTGGCCCATTTCCGAATGGCCGAGCAGCACGGTGACGCTGTTGTCCGCCGCGATGCGCAGAAACGCGTTGGGTGCGAAGGTCTTGTTCTGATTTTCTGCCGCCCGGGCAAAGCGGTTGGCCCCGGGCACCACAAACGCCACCATCAGGCCGCCGCTTAACAGTGCGCTGCCCTTGAGAAACCCGCGACGCGATACAGGACTGTTCATCGTTCCTCTCCCAGAGAATGAATCAGCCGATTTCGGCGGCGCGTTTGACCGCAGCGCGAATGCGCGGATAGGTGCCGCAGCGGCAGATATTGCCGGAGAGCGCCTGATCGATATCGCTGTCGGTGGGCTTGGGAATTTTCGCCAGCAATGCGGCGGCGGACATGATCTGCCCGGACTGGCAATAACCGCACTGCACCACGTCCAGCTCGGCCCAGGCCTGCTGCACCGGGTGCGAGCCATCGGTGGACAAGCCCTCGATGGTGAGGATTTTCTGCCCATGGGCGACGGCAGTCGCCGGGGTAATGCAGGAGCGTAAGGGCGCGCCGTCGACGTGCACGGTGCAGGCGCCGCACTGGGCCATGCCGCAGCCGAACTTGGTCCCGGTCAGGTGCGCGATATCGCGCAGAACCCAGAGCAGCGGCATGTCGGCGGGGACATCGAGCTCTTGGTCCTTGCCATTGATATTCAGGGTCAGCATCGGGTGATTTCCTCAGACTCACGTATTGCAAAGGGGCGTCGCTGTGGTCGCAAAAACCTACGGACGCCCGCGCTTATCCCTTTCAGCAAAGCCTAATTTGCGCAGCAAGCCACACGTTGTGACCAGCGGTCATGCAGACCCCGGCATTGCTCCTACAGTTGATAACGGCTCGCACTGAGTCGTCGTATCTCTGCGCAACCGGCCCGCGAACCTCGCGGTTGTCCATCACAGGTCAGGAGTAACGAATATGGGCTTTGTCACCACTCGAGACGGCGTCGACATCTTCTACAAGGACTGGGGGCCGCGCGACGCGCCGGTGATCCACTTCCACCACGGCTGGCCGCTCAGCTCGGATGACTGGGACGCGCAGATGCTGTTTTTCCTGGCACAGGGCTTTCGGGTGATTGCTCATGATCGACGCGGGCATGGCCGCTCGAGCCAGGTCTGGGACGGCCACGACATGGATCACTACGCCGACGATGTGCTGGCAGTGGTTAATCATCTGGGTACGCGCGACGTTGTCCACGTCGGCCATTCCACCGGCGGCGGCGAAGTGATCCATTACATCGCCCGGCATGGTCAGGACAAGGTCAGCAAAGCGGTGTTGATCAGCGCCGTGCCACCGTTGATGGTGCAGACCGAAAGCAACCCGGGCGGTTTGCCGAAATCGGTGTTCGATGGCTTTCAGGCGCAGTTGGCGGCGAATCGCGCGCAGTTCTATCGCGATGTGCCGAGCGGACCTTTCTACGGCTACAACCGCCCGGGCGCCGAGTCGGCGGAAGGGATCATCGCCAACTGGTGGCGCCAGGGCATGATCGGCGGGGCCAAGGCGCATTACGACGGCATCATCGCCTTCTCGCAGACCGACTTCACCGAAGACCTGAAAAAAGTCACCGTGCCGGTGTTGGTGATGCACGGCGAGGATGACCAGATCGTGCCTTACGCCAACTCCGCACCGTTATCGGCGAAACTGCTGCCCAACGGCACACTGAAGTCGTACCCGGGATTTCCGCATGGCATGCCGACGACGCAAGCGGAAACCATCAATGCGGATTTGTTGGCGTTTATTCGCGGGTAACCGCCTCAATCAGGCTTACTGCAATTGGCAAACACTGATCCCCTGTGGGAGCGGGCTTGCCCGCGAGGCGTCTCTCCAGTCCAATTATCTGCGAATGACACTCCGCTTTCGCGAGCAGGCTCGCTCCCACAGTTGGGATTGGGTATATCCGTCAGAGACTGGTCGGCTACAAGGCCGCCATCGCTGGCAAGCCAGCTCCCACAGTTGGAATTGGGTATATCCGCCAGAGACTGGTCGGCTATAAGGCCGCCATCGCTGGCAAGCCAGCTCCCACAGTTGGAATTGGGTATATCCGCCAGAGACTGGTCGGCTATAAGGCCGCCATCGCTGGCAAGCCAGCTCCCACAGTTGGAATTGGGTATATCCGCCAGAGACTGGTCGGCTATAAGGCCGCCATCGCTGGCAAGCCAGCTCCCACAGTTGGGATTGGGTATATCCGTCAGAGACTGGTCGGCTGGAAGGCCGCCATCGCTGGCAAGCCAGCTCCCACAGGGATCAGGGTAGATCTGCTGTTCATTCGTATCTTTGAGATAGCTATCGCGAGCAGGCTCACTCCTACAAGAGCAAGAGCAAGAGCAAGAGCAAGAGCAAGAGCAAAAGATCGCAGCCTTCGGCAGCTCCTACAGTCTCCGCGTTCGCCTTAGGTCGAGTGTCAGCTCGCCTGCTTTTGATCTTGATCCACCGGCGACGTCGGAAGGCTGAGCGGAGGGATTGATCCGGGCGTGGGAGCGCAGCGACCGTCTGGCGCAGCCAGACTCAGCGGAAGGAGGTGCAGCGAAGCAAACCGGAGCCGCTGCGCCCGGATCAGTCCCGGAGCGAAGGAACCCGAGCCTGCGAGGGCCGAACGCAGGAGCAAGCCTTTTTGGTTACTTTTTCGGCGTTTGGAAAAAGTGACCCGCCGTAAGGGCGGAACCATAAGCAGCCGTTACCGCAGCAACGGATATGTACCCACTCAAAAACACCCCCACCGCCTGACAACAAGCCTTCGCGAGCAGACTCGCCCCCACAGAAATCGCAAGCGTGCTGAAGGCTGAATCAATCCCCTACCCCTCTGCCCGCCCTTCGCCTTCACGATCACCACGGTAATGCCTGGCCAGCGGAAAATCCGGCAGCCACGATTCACGCCGCACAATCCAGCTCTCATAGGTCGGCTTCAACTGATCCGGCGCATCCCGCGCACCGAGGTTCACCTCGACCTCATCAACACTGCGGTTGAACACCGACGAACCACAGCGCGGGCAGAAATCTCCATCGCGCCCGTGGTGTCACGCCCCCCAGAGCCTATAACAGCCGGCGCTGCAATGCAGGCGCGTTTCAGATGAAAAAGCTCGATGTCACTGCGCTGCAACGGGCATTCGCCGGCCAGAGCTAATACACTCAGACGCTGACCTGCCGGGACGATCACGATGAAACACCCCACAGCGAAAAACCCCGAGAAAGCCCCGCGCTTCTGGCGCGACGACGCCCTGCCCTTCATCGAAGCGCGGGCCATCGCGGATGGGCGTGAAGTCTGTTATGCGCGGCATTCCCATGCGCACTTTTCCATAGGCGCAATCACCGCCGGGCGCAGTACCTATGTGCATGAGCAGGCGCAATTTGAGGTGGCGGCCGGCACCGTGGTGCTGATGAATCCCGGCGATGTACACGCCTGCAATCCGATCGATGATCAGCCTTGGTCGTACGTGATGTTGTATGTCGAAACGCCGTGGCTGACGGATTTTCAGCATCAATTGGGGTTTGCCGGGGAGCTGGAATTCCGGCGATTTTCCGACACGCATCTGGCTGATGCCGAGCTGTTCGGCAAATTGATGGGGTTGTATGAGGTTTTGCTCGACGACCAAATGGAGGCGCTGGCGAAACACAGCGCGGCGGTAGAGTTTTTCAGTGATTTGCAGGTCCGCCTCAATCCGGCGGATGAGCCCGTCGATGAGCCGAATTTCAAGCTGGAACGCGCCGCTGATTTCATCCGGGGACATTGCACCGAAGTGCTCAGCCTCGAGGCGATTTGCGCGGCGGCGCAGCTGTCGCCGTCATACCTGATTCGCGCGTTCAAGCAGCGCTACGGGATGACGCCCCATGCCTTCCTGGTCAACCAGCGCATCCAGTTCGCCCGCGAGCGCTTGCGCAGCGGCCAGTTGATTGCCGATGTCGCGCTCCAGGCCGGGTTTGCCGATCAGGCGCATTTTCAGCGAGCGTTCAAACAACATCTGGCGGCAACGCCGGGGCAGTATCGCGGCTGACTTCATACTCAAAGTTGAACACTGCCCCCCTTGTGGGAGCGAGCCTGCTCGCGAAGGCGGTGTGTCATTCAACACTTCACTGACTGATCCACCGCATTCGCGAGCAGGCTCGCTCCCACAAGGGGTTGTGGTGGGCCTGTCAATCAAGTGAACAGCAAATAAAGCGCACTCACCGCCAGCAACAACGCCATCAACCGATTGAACCAGCGCATCCCTGCCGCATTGCTCAGATACCCGCGCAAGAACGTCCCGGCATACGCCCAGCAGCCCACCGACAGATAGCAGATCACCAGATACACCGCCGCAAACTGCCAGACCAGCCGCGCCTCGCCGTCGGCGACAAACGCGCCCATGCCGGCGACGCATGCCAGCCAGGCCTTGGGGTTGAGCCATTGCATCACCGCGCCATAGAGCATCGACGGCGCACGGCCGGACTCGCTGGTGTTCAGTTGGCCGTCATCGCTGGCCAGTTTCCAGGCCATGAACAACAGGAACGCCACCCCGGCCCATTGCACCACGCGGGTCATGAACGGCCACAACTGCAAGACCTCATGCAGGCCCAGGCCCATCAGCACCAGCAACAGCACAAACCCCAACGTCGCCCCGGCCACGTGCCGTTGGCTGGCGCGGAAACCGTACTGCGCGCCGGAACTCAAGGCGACGATATTGACCGGCCCGGGGGTGATGGATGCGGCGAGGGCAAACGCCGCCATGGAAAGAATCAGACTCATTGCACACCTGCTTCAATCGAGGAACGAGGTGGCTACGGTAGCGAGCGGGGGATTTGCGGTATTGAAGAAAATGACCCTGAGGCTGCGAATCTTCTGAGGGAGCGGTGGGTCAGTCGCCCAGTGTTGGCTGAGCTGACGTCTTCGCGAGCAGGCTCGCTCCCACAAGGTTTTGCGTGAGACTCAAATCTCGCCCCCCCCACAAGACCTGTGGGAGCGAGCCTGCTCGCGAAAGCGTTCGGTCAGTCACAACAGACTTGTCAGGACTGACGCCATCGCGAGCAAACTCCCCCTACAGGGGCACTCAGGCCAGGCGCGGCACGGTGAAGCGGAATTCGCTGCCCTGCCCCGGCTCGCTCTCGGCGACGATCTGGCCGCCATGGGCTTCGACGATGCCTTGGGTGATGTACAAACCCAGGCCAGTGCCGGTCGGGTTGCCTTCCTTTATCGTCCAGTAGCGGTCGAACACATGCGGCAAGTGCTCCTTGGGAATGCCTTCACCACTGTCACGCACGATGAACACGATCTCGTCGCCCACCGATTTCGCGTGTACGCCGACGGTGCCCATGCGCGGGGTGAACTTGATGGCGTTGCCCACCAGGTTCGACAGCACCTGAAACAGCCGCTCGGGGTCGGCGTGGATGCGCAGGTCAGGATCGGCCTGGAAGGAAATGCTGATGTCCTTGTCATGGGCCAGCGGCGACAGCAACGCTTGGGCCTCTTCAAAGATGTGCCCGACCTCCAGCGCCTGCGGGGTGATCGAGTAGCGCCCGGCATCGATTTTCGAGGTATCGAGCAGGTCTTCCAGCAGCGTGTTCATCCGCGCCGTGGCCTGCTGCATGGTGTCGATTGCAGTGGAGATACGCCGCGAAGTGTGCGCGCCTTCCGAGCTGAAGGCTTTCTGCATCATGCCGCAGAGCATCGAAATCACCGTCATCGGGTTGCGTAGGTCGTGGGAAACCACCGCCACCAGATCATCGCGCGCCTGCACAGCCGCCTGCTCGCGACGTACCTGACGGGCCAGGTCGTTTTCCAGCGCCGAACGGCGCAGGTCATTGGCGGCGAACCGGTCACCGTGGCTCCACTTGGTGGAGATCCCGGCCATCTCGACCTTCCAGATTTCGAACGAGGTACGCGGACGCAGGCGCATCCCGGCATCGGAGGTTTCCAGATCCAGCGGTTTGCGCGGATCGCCACTCCAGTTGATGTTTTCCTTCACTTCCGGACGGAACCACAGCACACCGTTGTCCACCGGTTTGGGCAGGCTCATGGCGAGCACACCGCTGGCCACAGACTGATACTGCGCCGCCGGCGGGTAAACGCTGGACAGGTGATGGCTGGCGAACACCGGCTCGCCGCGCGCCTGCAACCACTTGTGCAGCGCGCGAATTTCTTCCGGCGCCGGGCAGTTGCCGTAACGGTGCAACTGCTTGTCTTCGATGATCGCGATGCCGCCGGCATTGACCAGCGCCATCAGCGTCGCTGGCTGCTGGGCGAGGCCGTCGAAAACATTTTGCGGCGAATCGACCATCGCCTGATTGAGCCGCGCCAGCGCTTCGACCTTCTCTTCGCGCTGGCGGGTCAGCTCAAGGGTTTCCATGGCACTGATCTGCAATGACAGGACCTGGCCGATGGTCTGGCAAGCCATGCGCAATTCATGCGGCACGTGCAGCGGCTGGCGATTGCCGCAGCTGATCAGGCCCCAGAGCTTGTCGCCCTTGAGCAGGGAAATGCTCATCGACGACAGCACGCCCATGTTCTTCATGTACTGGCAATGAATCGGCGAGACGCTGCGCAGCGTGGCGAAACTGAGGTCCAGCGGCGTTTGCGTGTCCGGGCGCAGCTTCGGCACCAGTGGCACTGGCTGATAATCGGCGTTGGGGATGATCCGCAGCCAATTGGTGCGATACAGCTCGCGGGCCTGCTCGGGAATGTCCGAGGCCGGGAAGAACAGCCCGTTGAACACTTCCATCGACGGATCGGACGCTTCGGCGATGACCTGACCGTGGCCCTCTTCCTCGAAGCGATAGATCAGCACCCGGTCGTAACCGGTCATCGCCTGGATTTCCTTGACGCTGATGTCGTACAGGGCCTGCAGCGTGGTCGCCGCTTGCAGGCGCTGGAGCATGCGGCCCAAGTGAGTGTTGACCCCGGCGACGTTGCGCGGCTGGAAATTCTTCACATGGATTTCCAGCTCGAGAATCAGCACGCCCTGATGGCGGTGCAGCAAACCTTCGAATTCAGTGCCGTTGAGCTCGAATCGCAGCGGCGCCGCCTCGGAAAACGCTGTCTGCTGCAAGGCTTCGAGCACGTGCGCGGTGTGTTCGGCGCCGATCAGGCTGTGCAGCGGCTGGCCGATCAGCGATTCGGGCGCGCGGGCCAGCAGGGCTTCGACGTTGGCGCTGACCTGAATGATCTGCAGCGCAGGTTCGGTCAGAGTCAGCAGCAGACCATGGGGCTGGATCGCGCCGGGAAAACGGATCGGCTCGTCGGCACAGTTGGCCAGCAGTTCTTCAAAGGCTTGTGGGTCTTGCGGGTTCATGCCAGTACCTCCTGGCGCTCGAGCCACTGCTCGAAACAGCTGAATGTGGTTTGTGCTGCGCTGACCACGGCCGCGCGTTCGCTGGCCGCCATGGGCCGGTTGCTCAGGTATTCGATGAACTCACGCCAGCGCCGCCCGGTGGCCGCGCCGTAGACGTCGAGGAAGGCAGCGCCATTGTCGGCGTCCAGATTCAGCCGCGCGGCGATCTCCCGACGCAGGATCTGCCCGCCGAGAGTGGCGCCTTCGAGCACGTACAAAACACCGAGACTGGCGGCGCTGGAGTCGATCACCGGCAAGTCCTCGCACAGCGGCAAATCATTGGTCGTCGCGCCCAGCGCGCGCAGGTCGGCGTGCAAGGTCTCGGCCTTCAAACGAGGCGTCAGATCGAAATCATCCGGGACAGCGCCACTGGCGAGCAACGCCCGTTCCAGCGGCTGATAAAAACCGTAATAGGCCGCCATCAAGCGCTCGAATGCGGGGGTATCGAGGGTATCGGTAAAAAAAGGAAGGCGTTTTTCCAGTGCGATGTGCAGTTCGGCTGTGCCGGCCCGCAGATCTTGCAGCACCGGTGGCACATAAACCTCACGGGCCTTTGCTTGCATGTAGATCGCTCTTGGTGGGACCCGGCAGGGGCCATTCTGGGTGGGCTCGACGTGGGGGGAATTTATCACGCCACGCGGCTTTTTCTGCCTGCCGAAGCGTTTTTTCTGTCGAACTGCGACCCTATGACAGGTTCAGAGTGGCGCCGGATCAGAAAAGTTCGACCGACGCCATTATCCTGCCACTGCTGACCACCTCAATCAGCGCCGTCGTTCTGCACCGATGGATCGCCGTTGGCCGGTACGCTGCTGTCGACAACGGGTTTCGAAGGATTGTTTTTTTCGGCCCCGGGATAACCGGGCAGACCGCGAGTATCGTCCGGCGTCATGACATCTTCGTTGTCACGGCTGACATCCCAGTCGGTGGTGGCGTTAGGGTCTTCATCACGCCCGGCCGTGCCGATGGCGAAGCCGTCGTCGTTGGCATTGACGGTTTGGTTAAGCGCTTTGTCGTTGCTGGATGGGTTGCTCATGTCTGCCTCCAGAACACGTTGATCGGACTTGTTTGGAAACGCCTCGGCCGCTCAAGTGCAATGGACAAGACCAACGGTGCATTCGCGGGGCACTGGTCGCCTGGCGTGAACCACCGCAACGGCGCACGGTTCTCAAGAGAACCACTTGCTCGAGCACCGTCATGAGCCACCCGCGATTCGGCATTGAGGAAGAGTACTTTCTCACTGACCTGCTGAGCCTGCGCATGGTCGGCAGCCCGCCACCACAGGCCATCGAGGCTTGCCGGGCGGCGCTGGGCGTGTGGTTTGCCACAGAGATGTTTCAGGGCCAGATCGAAGTCGCTTCGCCGGTGTTCAGCGACTTTGTGCACGCTGGCGATTTTCTCCGTGGCAGCCGTCAGGCTTTGGGTGCAGCCCTTGAACCGTTTGCTCTGGGCGTGCTCAGCGCCGGCAGTCATCCGCTGGCCGACTGGCGCGAGCAGGTTCCGACCGACGAGGAACATTTCCATCATCTGTTCGAGCGCTACGACCATGTTGCCCGGCGCAGCGTGTTGTCGGGGCTGCATGTGCACGTCGAGGTGATCGAGCCGCTGGATCGCATCGCCGTGATGAACGAAGTCCTGCCGTGGACGCCGCTGCTGTTGGCGCTGAGTTGTTCGTCGCCGATCTGGGATGGCGCCGCCAGCGGTTTCATGAGCTATCGGCAGACCGCGTGTGACGAGTGGCCACGCATGGGCATCCCGCCGCTGTTTGCCGATCAGCGCCATTACGACGAACACTTGGCGTTGCTCATGCGTATCGGCGCGATCAGCCAGCCCGGCGAGTGTTGGTGGGGCGTGCGCCCGGCCGCGCGTTTTCCGACCCTGGAACTGCGCATGACCGACGCCTGCCCTCGGGTCGACGATGCGCTGACCCTGGCGGCGTTTTTCCGGGTATTGGTGGCCCATGCCAGTACACAGCGACGGCCCGGATTGCTGTACGACCAGACCGCGCGTTCGATGCTGGAGGAAAATCGCTGGCGGGCCAAACATCAGGGGATTCATGCGCGCTTTTTGGTCGAAGGCATCGACGGCGACTGTTCGCTCGCGCAATGGCTGGAACTGGCCGAGCAGCGTTTTGCCGAAACGGCACAGGTATTGGGCGCGGCGCAGTTGTTCGAACGTGCCCGGGCGATCATCGACAGCGGCACCAGCGCCGATCGGCAACTGGCGCTGTTCAATCTGGCGTCTGAACAACCGCAAAACGGCCGTTCGGCCCTCGGGCAAGTGGCCGAGCTGCTGCTTCAGGAAACCGCTGGCTGATCGCTCTCGGACGGGCCTTTGAGTTCGACCTGATTGCCGTCCGGGTCGAAACAGTAAAGCGACAAGCCGTAACCCTCGGCGCCAAAACGCCTGGCGGCTTGTTCAACGGTCAGCCCGAAGGATTGCAGGTGAGCGATGAGCGCGGCTTCGTCGAACGGTTCTATGCGCAGACAGAAGTGATCGACGTTGCGCTTGTGCGCATCAGCGGCGCCGCCGCCCTTGCGCCCGAGTTCGCCCGCCAGGTCGACGAGATCGATCATCGACGTACCGGCCCGCAGGTGCACCAGCCCCAGCGGCTGGTTATGCCTGACCACTTCGGCGCCAAACACCCTGGCGTAGAAATCGATGCTGCGCTGCAGGTCGGCGACGCGCAGAACGATGTGATCAATGCGCTGAATGGAAAACGGATGCATGAGTTGGCTTCCTCGAAAGCGGCGACCCGCTCATTGTGCTGCACAAGGGAAAAAATTCACTGTCGATTTTTCGGTGGAGCCATCGACAAAGCGGATTTACTCTCTGGCCATGAACATACCAGCCGCTGCCCTGCCGCCCCACGCCGAAATGGTTCGCGCCATGCTCGAGCGCGACACTGCCTATGAAGGCGTGTTCTTCACCGCCGTGAAAACCACCGGGATCTTTTGCCGTCCCAGTTGCACGGCGCGCAAGCCGAAACCGGAGAACGTCGAATTCTTCGCCCACGCCGACGAATGCCTGTGCGCCGGCTACCGCGCCTGCCTGCGCTGCAAACCGCTGGACGCAGCGGCCATCGCCCCGGACTGGGTGCAGCGCCTGCTCAATGCGGTGGACGCCGATCCCGAACGGCGCTGGAGCGATGCGCAATTGCTCGCCGAGGGCATCGAACCGCTGAAACTGCGACGCTGGTTCAAGCAGCACTTCGGCATGACCTTCCACGCCTGGCTGCGCACACGTCGCCTTGGCATGGCCTTGGGCGGGATCAGGCAAGGCACGTCGATCGATCACGCGGCGTTCGACTCCGGCTACGAGTCGCTCAGCGGTTTTCGCGATGCGTTTCAGAAGTCCTTCCACATCACCCCGGGCCGTGCGGCCAACAGTGAGCCGTTGCTGTTCACCCGCCTGACCACGCCGCTGGGGCCGATGATTGCCATGGCTGAGCGGCGTGGGCTGGTGTTGTTGGAGTTTCTCGATCGACCGGCGCTGACCCGCGAAGTCGAAGCGCTGCAGAACCGTTATGGCTACGCGATTGCACCGGGGCATAACGCCCACTTGCAGCAGATCGAGGTGCAACTGGCGGATTATTTCGCCGGCAAACTCACTCAGTTCAGCGTGCCGCTGCACCTGCCCGGCAGCGCTTTTGCACGCGAGGTGTGGGCGGCGCTGCTGCAAATCCCCTACGGTCACACCAGCACGTACGGCGCCATCGCGGCAGGCTTGGGCAAACCCGGCGCCAGCCGTGCCGTCGGCCTGGCCAACGGGCACAATCGGCTGTCGATCGTGGTCCCGTGCCACCGAGTGATCGGCGCAGACGGCTCGCTGACCGGTTATGGTGGCGGACAACCGCGCAAGGCGTTTCTACTCAGACTGGAAAACGCCGCACTGCAAATGACTCAACAATTGGCTTTTTGAGCCGTGCGATCCAACACGCAAACAGGGATTTCGATGAGTACGTTCGAATCACCGCAACATGGCTGACATGTATGAGATGGCCAGCGCTTTTCTGGCCGCGATAGACGCTGATTGGCTGCGCCATGTCAGCGCCGTCGGGCCATGTCTGCATCAGCCACATCCGGCGCGCGACCCGTATGAATCGCTGGTACGGGCGATTGCCTATCAGCAACTGCACGCCAAGGCCGGCGATGCGATCCTTGGGCGTTTGGTGGAGTTGTTCCCCGGCCAGTCGTTTCCGCATCCGCAGCAGATTCTGGCTACCGAGGTCGAGCGACTGCGTGCTTGTGGTTTTTCGGCGAGCAAGATTGCGACGATTCAAGGGATCGCCCAGGCTTCGCTGGACGGCGTGGTCCCCGACTACCCGACTGCACGGGCGATGGACGATGAAACCCTGATCGAACGCCTGACCAGCCTGCGCGGGGTCGGCCGCTGGACCGTGGAGATGCTGTTGATCTACAGCATCGAACGCATGGACATCCTGCCGGCGGATGATTTTGGCGTGCGTGAGGGATATCGGCGCTTGAAGGGACTGGAGGTGCAGCCGACGCGCAAACAGATGATCGAGATTGGCCAGGCGTGGAAGCCTTATCGGACGGTGGCGGCCTGGTATCTGTGGCGCGTAGCCAAGGGTTAGACCGCGTTATCGTTCTTCGCGAGCAGGCTCGCTCCCACACTGAATCAGCGTTCGGCGCTCTGTTTCCGCGCTCCCAGGGTGAGGGGAAAATCGAACTGGCGCTGCAAATCTTCAGCCTTGAGAATCTCGAACAACGCCTGCGCCGCCGCCGACAGTTCATTGCCCGGCTCGGTCAATACACCAATCGCCCGCTCCGCAGAATCATTCAAGGTCAGGCAATGCGCACCGAGCTCGCGCATTTGCCCCGCGCACAATGCCGGCACCGCGCTGACCCCAAGCCCGCTGGCAACCATTCGGCCAACGGTCGCCAATTGATGACTCTCGAACTCCACCGGCAACTTCATTCCGCGCGCCTGCAAATGCTCTTCCAGCATCACCCGCACCGTTGATGGCCGCTGCAGGGTGATGAACGGTTGCTCCAGCAAGGTCTGCCAATCGATGTCGGCGCGACCGGCCAGCGCTGAATCGGCCGGCACCACGGCGACAAAACGATCGACATACAAAGGCGTGAACGTCATCGATGTGCTCTGCATCGGCGCGAACGCCACGCCGAGTTCAACCTGACGATCGCGGACCATTTCCAGCACTTGCTCGTTGATCACGTCGTTGACCGTCACGTTGACGTTCGGATAACGCGCGCGGAAGCTCTTGAGAATCGGCGGCAGAAGATTGCCGGCAAACGACGGCATCGCCGCCAGCGTCACGCGTCCGCGTTGCAGGCTGAAACGCTGGCGCATCTCGTCTTCGGCGTTGTCCCAGTCGGCGATCAAGCGGCGCGCCAGCGGCAGCAGGGACTCGCCTTCCGGGGTCAGCGCGACATTACGCGTGTTGCGGCTGAACAGACGCCCTCCCAGGCCCTCTTCCAGCGCCTTGATGGTCAGGCTGAGCGCCGATTGCGACAAATGCAGACGCTCGCAGGCCACAGCAAAACTGAGGCTGTGGGCCACGGCGAGAAAGGCCCGGATCTGTTTGATGGTCATGGTCGCTTTGCTCCAGTTGCAAGCTGCAAGCGTCAAGCTGCAAGCCGTGATGCGATGGCCCTGATCGTTCCCACGCTCCTGCGTGGGAATGCAGCCCGTGACGCTCCGCGTCACTGGACGCGGAGCGTCCCTGGAGGCATTCCCGCGCGGAGCGTGGGAACGATCATCGCCGAACGCGTATTGGTGAGATTTATCAATCAATCAACCGGAAAAATCAACTTAACAAATATATCCAGCAGAGAGACACTCCAGTCATTCGGCTAGCCAGCCGCCCGCAAATAATAAAAGAGGTGCCTATGGCAGGTTTCGACAAGCGTGTGTATTCCTACGAGGAAGCGATGGCCGGGCTGGAAGACGGCATGACAGTCATCGCCGGCGGCTTTGGTCTGTGCGGCATTCCGGAAAACCTGATCGCCGAGATCAAGCGCAAGGGCACCCGTGACCTCACCGTGGTTTCCAACAACTGCGGCGTTGATGGTTTCGGCCTTGGCGTGCTGCTCACCGACCGCCAGATCAGCAAAGTCATCGCCTCCTACGTCGGCGAGAACAAACTGTTTGAAGAGCAACTGCTCAAGGGCGAGATCGAAGTCATCCTTACCCCGCAAGGCACCCTCGCCGAGAAGATGCGCGCAGGCGGCGCCGGCATTCCGGCGTTCTTCACCGCCACTGGCGTTGGCACCCCGGTTGCTGAAGGCAAGGAAGTGCGCGAGTTCAAGGGGCGCAAATACCTGATGGAAGAATCCATCACCGGCGATTTCGCCATCGTCAAAGGCTGGAAGGCGGACCATTTCGGTAACGTCGTTTACCGTCACACTGCGCAGAACTTCAATCCGCTGGCCGCGACCGCCGGCAAGATCACCGTGGTCGAAGTCGAAGAAATCGTCGAGCCCGGCGAACTCGACCCGACGCAGATCCACACCCCGGGTATCTACGTCGATCGAGTCATTTGCGGCACGTTCGAAAAACGCATCGAACAGCGCACCATCCGCAAATAATTCAGGCCTACGGAGAACAACAACATGGCACTTACCCGCGAACAAATGGCTCAGCGCGTCGCCCGCGAAATGCAGGACGGCTACTACGTCAACCTCGGCATCGGCATTCCGACCCTGGTCGCCAACTACATCCCCGATGGCATGGAAGTCATGCTGCAATCGGAAAACGGTCTGCTCGGCATGGGTCCGTTCCCGACCGAAGAAACCATCGATGCCGACATGATCAACGCCGGCAAACAAACGGTGACTGCAAGGATCGGCGCGTCGATCTTCAATTCCGCCGAATCCTTCGCGATGATCCGCGGCGGCCATGTCGACCTGACCGTGCTCGGCGCTTTCGAAGTGGATGTGGAAGGCAACATCGCTTCGTGGATGATCCCCGGCAAACTGGTCAAGGGCATGGGCGGCGCGATGGATCTGGTGGCCGGCGCCGACAACATCATTGTCATCATGACCCACGCCTCGAAGGATGGTGAGTCCAAGCTGCTGGCCAAGTGCAGCCTGCCACTGACCGGTGCCGGCTGCATCAAGCGCGTGCTGACCGACCTCGCGTATCTGGAAATCGAAAATGGCGCTTTTGTCCTCAAGGAACGCGCACCTGGCGTCAGTGTTGAGGAAATCGTCGCCAAAACCGCTGGTAAACTGATCGTCCCGGATCACGTACCGGAAATGCAGTTCGCTGCCCAGTGAGGAATTCGCACATGCAAGACGTCGTCATTGTTGCCGCCACGCGTACCGCGATCGGCAGTTTTCAGGGCTCCCTGGCCAATGTATCCGCAGTAGACCTGGGCGCGGCGGTGATCCGCCAGTTGCTCGAGCAGACCGGCCTCGACGGTGCGCAGGTCGATGAAGTGATCATGGGCCAGGTGCTCACCGCTGGCGCCGGGCAGAACCCGGCACGTCAAGCCGCAATCAAGGCTGGCCTGCCCCACGCCGTACCGGCCATGACCCTGAACAAGGTTTGCGGTTCCGGCCTCAAGGCTCTGCACCTGGGCGCGCAAGCGATCCGTTGCGGCGACGCCGAGGTGATCATCGCCGGCGGTCAGGAAAACATGAGCCTGTCCAACTACATCATGCCGGGTGCGCGCACCGGTCTGCGCATGGGCCACGCGCAAATCGTCGACACCATGATCAGCGATGGCCTGTGGGATGCGTTCAACGATTACCACATGGGCATCACTGCCGAGAATCTGGTCGACAAATACCAGATCAGCCGCGAACAGCAGGACGCCTTCGCTGCCGCTTCCCAGCAGAAAGCTGCCGCTGCGATCGAGGCCGGGCGCTTCGTTGATGAAATCACGCCGATCCTGATCCCGCAGCGCAAAGGCGATCCGGTCGCGTTCAAGGTCGACGAGCAGCCACGCGGCGATACCACCGCACAATCTCTGGCGAAACTGCGTCCGGCGTTCAAAAAGGACGGCAGCGTCACCGCAGGCAACGCCTCGTCGCTGAACGACGGTGCCGCCGCCGTGATTCTGATGAGTGCCGAGAAAGCCAAGTCGCTGGGCCTGCCGGTTCTGGCCAGGATTGCCGCCTACGCCAACGCTGGCGTCGATCCGGCGATCATGGGTATCGGCCCGGTATCGGCCACCCGCCGCTGCCTGGACAAGGCCGGCTGGAGCATCGATCAGCTCGACCTGATCGAAGCCAACGAAGCGTTCGCTGCGCAATCGCTGGCCGTGGCCAAAGACCTGCAATGGGATCTGGACAAGGTCAACGTCAACGGCGGCGCCATCGCCCTCGGCCACCCGATCGGCGCATCAGGTTGCCGCGTGCTGGTGACATTGCTGCACGAAATGCTCAAGCGCGATGCGAAAAAAGGTCTGGCGACCTTGTGCATCGGCGGCGGTCAGGGCGTGGCTTTGGCGCTGGAACGCGGCTGATACGGAGTTCTAGGTTGACGGCGGATCCACGACATCCGCTGTTGGCTGGCAACAAAAAACCCGGTGCGATTTGCGTTGCACCGGGTTTCTTTTTGCCTGTCTACAATCGGTGGTGAATGTTCTGGCCCCTTCGCGAGCAGGCTGGCTCCCACATTCTGCAACGCATTTCCCTGTGGGAGCGAGCCTGCTCGCGAAAGCGCTTGTTCAGGCGCCAACCACTCAAGGCTTGCGCAACAGATAGGTATCCATGATCCAGCCATGCTCCGCTCGCGCCGCCTTGCGCACCCGTTCGATCTCATCGGCCACTTCCGCCAGCCGGCCGCTGAGCAGTATCTCGTCCGGCGTGCCCAGGTAAGCGCCCCAGAAAATCTCGGTCTGCCGATCTGCCACTTGCTGATAGGAATCTTCGGCATCGAGCATCACCACCAGACTGTCCGCTTCACTCACCTGCCCCGCCGCCAATCGCCGGCCTGTGGTGATTTCTACTGAGCGACCAATCGTGTTCAAAGGTATTTTGTGCTGCGCAGCCAGGGCCTGAACGCTGGTGATCCCCGGTATCACTTCGTATTCAAACTGACAGCGGCCTGATGCCTGAATCGCCTGAAGAATCCGCAGTGTGCTGTCGTACAACGCCGGATCGCCCCAGATCAGGAATCCGCCGCACTGGCCGTCGGACAATTCTTCATTGATCAGCTGTTCGAATGTCTGCTGCTTGGCGCGATTGAGTGCATCGACGCTCGCCGTGTAGTCGACATCGCCGCGCTCGCGCTCCGGACTGCTGGCTTCGACAAAGCGATGTGCGTGGTCGGTGATGTAGCGCTCGCAGATCTCGCGGCGCAGATCGATCAGCGTCTGCTTGCTCTGGCCTTTATCCAGCAAAAAGAACACATCGACCCGATTCAGCGCTTTCACCGCCTGCATCGTGATGTAGTCCGGATTGCCGGCGCCAATGCCGATGACCAGCAGCTGTTTCATCAGAATTCCTCTTCAAGGGCTATGCCCGGCAAGCGTAGCCGCCAGATGCCATTGAAGCGCAAGTCGATCATCGCCAGGGGCTCGACGTCGATTGCGTGGAACGCCGCGCCCTGCAGCACCTGCATTAGCGCCGCGCGAATGACGAACGGATGCGTGACTGCCACTACATGTAATGGGGTTTCGGCAATGGAGTCCAGCCACATTGAGACCCGCTGCGTCAGTTGCCTGACCGATTCGCCGCCGTGGGGTGCGGCTTCAGGATCGGCCAGCCAGGTTGACAACGCGTCGGCGTGGTTGGCCTGCAAATCCTTGATCGACTGGCCGTGCCAGCGTCCCCAATCGCAATCGCGCAGGGCTTGATCAATCTGCGCATCGACGCCAAACCATGCTGCCGTTTGCTGAGTTCTCAACTCCGGGGCACACACCAGCCGCCGTGTTACCGCCAATCGCGCCCTGAACGCGTCGGACGGAACAGCCAGATTTTCAACAGGCTCGTCCGTAGGAAAACGCGCCAGTTTCTGTGCGATGGTTCGCGCATGGCAAATCAGTGTCAAACGGCTACTTGGCACAAGCAGGTTCTCGCTCGAAATATATAAAAAAATAACGGTCACCAAGAGATTTGCGGCCCATTGTGCCGTAAAACCGTGCTCCTCAGCGTAGCCCGGCATCTGGCCACGCGCGCGCCACGGGCAATGTCTGACACTAGCGAAGGCAAAGGACTACAAAACAATGCAACTTCCGCGTAAGCCTTGCTACACGGGCACTCTGCACACTTTTGGTGCTCGGAAAACCTGTACAAAAATTAGCTAGACATGTAGCACCCATTACATAAATACTCGTTTAACGGATTGTGAAACGAATTCGACACCCCATCCAGCAGGAGCCAGGATGCCCCCTCTCAGAGACCTGATCACCGACCCCGGCCTGGACCTGACGCCGTCGGAGCGCAAAGTCGTTCGCGCCCTGCTTGATCAGTATCCGCGCAACGGTCTCGGGCCTATGGCGCGACTGGCCGAACATGCCGGTGTCAGCGATCCGACCATCGTGCGTCTGGTGAAAAAGCTCGGTTTCGGCGGTTATGCCGAATTCCAGGAAGCCCTGCTCAGCGACATGGACCATCGCCTGCGTTCACCGCGCACACTGTTGCAGCCGCGCTCGCAGCAGAACAAGGACGATGCCTGGGCGCATTACCTGGCCGACAGCCAGCGTTTACTGGTCGACACCCAAGCCCTGACCCAGCCTGAAGACGTGCGCATCCTCGTGGAATGGCTGCTCGACAGCCGCCATCAGGTCTACTGTTTCGGTGGCCGCTTCAGCATTCTGCTGGCCAATTACCTGCTCAACCATTTGCGTCTGCTGCGTCCCGGCTGTTTCGCCCTGGAAGATAACGCGCTGCTGCCTGACCGCTTGTTCGACCTGCAACGTCAGGACGTGGTGCTGGTGTTCGACTACCGGCGCTACCAGACCCAGGCTTTGCGCGTTGCGCAGGCGGCGAAGAACAACAACGCGCGGGTAGTGCTGTTCACCGATGTCTACGCCTCGCCGCTGCGCGAATTGGCCGACCTGATCATCAGCGCGCCGGTGGAATCGGCGTCGCCGTTCGACACCATGGTGCCGGCGCTGGCGCAGGTCGAGGCGTTGATTGCCTGCCTGACCTTGCGCGTGCCAGACCCGGCCGATCGCCTGGAAGGCATCGATGCCCTGCGCAACGATTTTGCGACTCACCTGCTGGAGGACAAATAAGGATGTTCAGCCTTCCCCACCGTTCGCCGCGAGACTTGCCGTTTGCGTTCGACCACACCGCTTTGTTGCTGGTGGACATGCAGCGCGCCTGGCTCGAACCGCAATTCGACCCGCACCTGAGCGGCGCGGATGCCGAGTATTTTCTCCAGCGCACGCGCAGCCAGGTGGTGCCCAACCAACAGCGCCTGCTTGGCGCCTTTCGTCAGGCGCAGCAGAACGTGCTGCACACGATTATCGAAAGCCTGACCGCCGACGGTCGCGACCGCTCGCTGGATCACAAACTGTCTGACATGCACTTGCCCAAGGGCAGCGTGCAGGCTCAGGTCATCGCTGAACTGACCCCGACCGAAAACGAAATCGTGCTGCCGAAGACCTCCTCCGGGGTGTTCAACTCGACCAACATCGATTACGTGCTGCGCAATCTGCAAACCCGCCATCTGATCATCGCCGGCATCGTCACCGACCAATGCGTGGACATGGCCGTGCGCGATGCCGCCGACCGTGGTTATCTGGTCACGCTGGTGGAGGATGCCTGCGCCACTTACACAGCTGAACGCCATCACGCCTGCCTCAACGCGATCAAGGGTTACTGCTGGATCACCGACACCGACACCGTGCTCGGTCGTCTGCGGGAGATGCAGCCATGAGCCCGCGCCTGACGCCTTTACCGATGACCACGCTGGTGACAACTGACCTGATCGGCATCACCCGGGGCCGCTCGTTTCCTACCGATGAGCTGGAGCATTACCAGGCGGCGGGTTGCGGCTGGGTCCCCGCCAACAGCGCGTTGACGCCGCAGGACATCATCGCTTCGAGCAGTCCGTGGGGCGCGTACGGCGACCTGCGGCTGATTCCGGATCTGAGCAGCCGCGTCACTGTCGGCAGCGGCCCGGACGCCAATGCGCCGGTGCTGGATTTCATCCACGCCGATATTCGCGAGACTGACGGTCAGGCGTGGGGCGCCTGCCCACGCACATTGCTGCGCGATGAAATCGAGCGCTATCACGATGAGTTGGGGTTGCAGGTCAACGCCGCCTTCGAACATGAATTCAACCTGCACGCAGGCATTGCCGAACACGCGGCGTTCTCTCTCGAAGCGCAGCGCCAGGGCGCCGAATTCGGCGGCTGGCTGCTCAGCGCCCTGCGCGCCGGCGGCGTCGAGCCGGAAATGTTTCTGCCGGAATACGGCAAGCACCAATACGAAATCACCTGCCGCCCGACTCTCGGCGTAGCGGCGGCGGATCGTGCGGTCAACGTGCGCGAAATCACCCGGGAAATCGCCCGGCAAATGGGCCTCGACCTGAGTTTTGCGCCGAAGACTGCCGCCGAGGCGGTGTGCAACGGTGTGCACCTGCACGTCAGCCTGCTCGATCTGAGCGGCCAGCCGATGTTGTACGACGCCGGCACCAGCAACGGCCTGTCGAGCATCGGCCAGCACTGGGCTGCCGGAGTCCTGCATTTTCTGCCGGCGCTGTGCGCGTTCACCGCGCCGACGCCGCTGTCCTACCAGCGTTTGCAGCCGCACCACTGGAGCGCGTCCTATGCGTGTCTGGGGCAGCAGAATCGTGAAGCGGCGTTGCGCATCTGCCCGACCGTGACCTTGGGGGGTAAATCCGCTGCGCAGCAGTTCAACCTGGAATTCCGCGCCATGGACGCCACCGCCTCGCCGCATCTGGCCATGGCCGCGCTGCTGATTGCCGGGCGGCTGGGCATCGAACAGCGTCTGGCCCTGAACGCGATCACCGATGAAATTCCCGATTCACTCAACGACGAGCAACGCAAGGCCCGGGGCATCGTCGCCCTGCCCGCCTCGCTGGCCCAGGCGCTGGATTGCCTGCGTGACAGTGCAGCCTTCAACGAATGGCTGCCCAAGCCGTTGCTCGACACTTATTACGCCCTGAAAACCGAGGAACTGGCGCTGACGGAACAGCTCTCGCCCGCTGACCTGTGTGAGCGCTATGCACGCCTGTACTGAATCCGCCGAGCTTGGGTTGTACACCCGCCCGGTCTACAACCTGAGCCGCGAGGACTCGACGAACCCGTTGATCCTCGTGTGCGAACACGCCAGTCGCTACATTCCCGACGCCCTGAACAATCTGGGCCTGGACGAGGCGGCCGCGCGCGAACATATCGCTTGGGACATCGGTGCGCTGCAACTGGCCGAACAGTTGTCGGAACAACTCGGCGCCACGTTGCTCAGCGCCAATTACTCACGGCTGCTGATCGACCTCAACCGCCCGCGCCATGCGCCGGACAGCATTCCGTTGCAGAGCGAGATCTATCCGATACCTGGCAATCGCGAGCTCGACGAAGCAACCCGCGAGTACCGCCGGCAAACGCTGTTCAAGCCGTTTCATGCGCGCTTGCAGACGCTGATCGATGAACGCATTGCAAAAGGCCGGCCGGTGCGTGTAGTCGGTATTCACAGTTTCACCCCGGTGTATTACGGCCAGCCGCGACCACTGGAAGTCGGCGTGTTGTTCGGCCAGGCCCGGGACTATGCCCTGCGTTTGCTCGACGGGCTGCAAGTGCATCCGCTGAAGGTGGCGGGCAACCAGCCGTACAGAATTGATCCCTTGGGCGACATGACCGTGCCGGTGCACGGCGATGCCCGGGGCCTTGAGGCGGTGCTGATCGAGGTGCGCAATGATCTGCTGCGCAGCCCCGAAGCGGTCTCGCGCTGGGCAGGTTACCTCGCACCTTTGCTGTAAACGATGGACCGATAAAACATAAACCGACCGATGGCTGACAAGGAGTTGCGCTTCATGGAAATTGAAGAATTCGGCTACAAGCAAGAGTTGAAACGTAGCCTGACGCTGACCGATCTGGTGGTGTACGGGATGATCTTCATGATCCCCATCGCCCCGTTCGGTGTGTATGGCTACGTCAACGCCGAAGCACCGGGGATGGTGCCGCTGGCGTACATCATCGGCATGGTGGCGATGCTGTTCACCGCCCTGAGTTACGGCAGCATGGCCAAGGCCTTTCCGGTTGCCGGCTCCGTATATTCCTACGCCCAGCGCGGCCTTAATCAACACGTCGGCTTCATCGCTGGCTGGCTGATGCTGCTCGATTACCTGCTGATTCCGCCGCTGCTGTACCTGTATTCGGCGATGGCGCTCAACCATTTGTACCCGGACATCCCCAAGGTCGGCTTCATTCTGGCGTTTCTGGTCAGCGCAACATTCGTCAACCTGCGCGGCATCACCTTCACCGCGCGGATGAACATGCTGTTCCTGCTGGCACAACTGGTGGTGCTGGGCATCTTCCTGTTCTACGCCTGGAACGCCCTGCACAACGGTGGCGGTAACGGTGAGCTGACGCTGGCGCCGCTATATCACCCGGAAACCTTCAACTTCGCCCTGCTGATGCAAGCGGTGTCGATCGCCGTGCTGTCGTTCCTCGGCTTCGACGCGATCTCCACCCTCGCCGAAGAAATCAAGGAAGATCCGGGCCGCAGCGTCGGCAAGGCAGCGCTGATCACCCTGGCGGTGATGGGCACGATTTTCGTCGTACAGACGTGGATTGCCACCGATCTGGCGGCGGGCATGGGCTTCAAATCCGCCGACACCGCGTTCTATGAAATCGCTGAAATCGCCGCTGGCAGCTGGCTCGCGACCCTGACAGCCGTCGCCACGGCGCTGGCCTGGGGCGTGGCCGTGGCAATCACCTCGCAGGCCGCCGTATCGCGCCTGCTGTTCGGCATGGCCCGCGACGGCAAGCTGCCGAAGGTGCTGGCCAAGGTCCACCCGAAACACAACACGCCGTACCTGAGCATTTATCTGGTGGCGGCGTTGTCGCTGCTGATCTGCTACCTGTTCATCGACGCGGTCGACATCCTCACCTCGCTGATCAACTTCGGCGCCCTCAGCGGTTTCATGCTGCTGCACCTGACGGTGATCAACCACTACTGGCGTCGGCAGAAGTCGGGGCAGTTTGTGCGCCATCTGCTCTGCCCGGTGATCGGCTTCATCATCGTCGCCGCCATCATGTACAACATGGGCGTCGATGCGCAGAAACTCGGCCTGATCTGGATTGCCGTGGGCCTGGTGTACCTGTTCTTCCTCAACAAGCTCGGCGCCAGCACAGCGCTGCCCGATCCGAGCAAAGGCTGACAAGAAAAAGAGCGGCGTCTGACAACAAATCAGGCGACCGCCGATTCAACGCGTGGACACCGACAGTGATAGTCAGGTTCGGCGAATCGGCCGAACCTTTTGATACAGGAGTACATCCATGCTGGTCTTACGCCCAGTCGAGCAGAATGATCTGCCCCAGCTACAGCGCCTGGCCCGCGAGAGCCTGATCGGGGTGACTTCGCTGCCGGATGACAGCGAACACCTGCGCGAAAAAATCGCCGCGTCGTGCGCGTCTTTCGACAGCGCCGCCACAGCCCAGGGGCCGGAAAACTATTTCTTTGTACTGGAAGATCTCGAACGCCAGCAATTGGTCGGCTGCTCGGAAATCCTTGCCACCGCCGGTTTCAAGGAGCCGTTCTACAGCTTGCGCAATCGCCACTTCACCAGTGCTTCGCGGGAATTGAACATCGAGCATGGCGTGCCGGCGCTGTCGCTGTGCCATGACCTCAGCGGGCATACCTTGCTGCGCGGTTTCCACATTGACGCCGCGCTGGTGCGTACGCCGTTTTCCGAACTGTTGTCGCGAGCGCGCCTGCTGTTCATTGCTGCGCATGCACAGCGGTTCTCCGAAGCGGTGATCACCGAGATCGTCGGCTACAGCGACGAGCAGGGTCACTCGCCGTTCTGGGATGCGCTGGGCAAGCACTTTTTCGACCTGCCGTACGCGGAAGCCGAGCGCCTCTGCGGGTTGCAGAGCCGCACGTTCCTCGCCGAACTGATGCCGCAATACCCGATCTACGTACCGATGCTGCCGCAAGCGGCGCAGGATTGCATCGGCCGCGTGCACCCGGACGGCCAGGAAGCGTTCGACATCCTCGCGCGGGAAGGCTTCGAAACCAACAGCTACATCGACCTGTTCGACGCCGGCCCGACCCTGTATGCGCGTACCGCAAACATTCGCTCGATCGCTGACAGCCAAACGGCCATTGTCCGCCAACAAGTATCGACCGACGCCCGTGGCCGTTACCTGCTCAGCAACGACGCCCTGCATGACTACCGCGCGATTGTCACCGAACTCGACTATCACCCTGATCAACCGCTGCCCCTGACACCCGCCATCTGCGCGGCACTGAAAGTCAGCGAAGGCAGCTCGATACGGCTGGTCGCTCTGTGAGCCGCGTTAGCCATCCGCGCCTGAATCGGTACGCCAAAGGAGTTGGAGCATGATTGTCCGTCCGGTAAAAGTCAGCGACCTGCCTGCCTTGATGACCCTCGTCGAACAGGCTGGACCAGGTTTCACCACCCTTCCGGCCAACGAGGACCGACTTGCGCACCGGGTGCGCTGGGCGCAACGGGCGTTCGCCGAACAGGTGGAGCGCGCCGATGCCGATTACCTGTTTGTCCTCGAGGATGATGAGCAGCGCGTGGTCGGTGTCAGCGCAATGGCCGGCGCCGTTGGCCTGCGCGAGCCCTGGTACAACTATCGGCTTGGGGTGACCGTCAGTTCGGCACCGGACCTGGGCATTCAGCGGCAGATCCCAACGTTGTTCCTCAACAACGAACTGACCGGCCAATCGGAGCTGTGCTCGCTGTTCCTGCGCCATGACCAGCGCAACGGCAGCAATGGCCGCCTGTTGTCGCTGGGTCGTCTACTGTTCGTCGCCGAATTTCCGCACCTGTTTGGCGAGAAGATGATCGCCGAGTTGCGCGGCAGTGCCGATGAAAACGGTTGCTCGCCATTTTGGGACAGCCTTGGCCGGCACTTCTTCCAGATGGATTTCACCCACGCCGATCACTTGTCCGGTCTGGGCAACAAAGCCTTTATCGCCGAACTGATGCCGCGCCAGCCACTATATACCTGCCTGCTCACCGAACAGGCGCAGGCGGCGATAGGCCAGACTCACCCGAACACCCAGCCGGCGTTGAAGATTCTTCAGGCCGAGGGCTTCACGCACAAAGGCTATATCGACATTTTCGACGGTGGCCCGGTCATCGAAGCGCCGATCCGCAGCATCCGCACGGTGCGCGACAGCCTCGAACTGACCTTGAGCCTCGGCACCCCGGACGAGCAGGCGCCGCTATGGCTGATTCACAACCGCCGGCTGGAAAACTGCCGTATCACCGTGGCCCCCGGGCGACTGGTGGGCAACAGCCTGGTTGTCGATCGTCTCACTGCCAAACGCCTGCAACTGCAGCCGGGCAATTCAGTGCGCGCAGTGCTCCTGCCCCATCAACAGCAACATGCCGTGGCGGCCTGATATTTCCGGCACGGGAGATTAAACCTTTCAGCCGCCAGTCCTGCCGCGCAAATTCGTCATGATTCTTGACCCATTCGCGTGATAGCCTTTTCACTCTTCGGCGTTGACACCTTTGCTCAAGCCTTTCCATTCCTTATGTATTGGTGGAACTCGTATGACCAGGCTTTCCCATCAAGATTTGCGCCGTAACTTCCGTCAGCTGCTGGCCTCCGACACCTGCTACCACACGGCTTCGGTATTCGACCCGATGTCCGCCCGCATCGCCGCTGACCTGGGTTTTGAAGTGGGTATCCTCGGCGGTTCCGTGGCCTCCCTGCAGGTGCTTGGCGCGCCGGACTTCGCCCTGATCACCCTCAGCGAATTCGCCGAACAGGCCACGCGCATTGGCCGCGTCGCCCAATTGCCAGTGATCGCCGACGCCGACCACGGCTATGGCAACGCTCTTAACGTGATGCGCACCATCGTCGAACTGGAACGCGCGGGCGTCGCTGCACTGACCATCGAAGACACCCTGCTGCCCGCGCAATTCGGGCGCAAATCCACCGACCTGATCACCGTGGCCGAAGGCGTCGGCAAGATCCGCGCGGCGCTGGAAGCCCGGGTCGACACCGAGATGGCCATCATCGCCCGCACCAACGCCGGCATTCTGCCGAATCAGGAAATCATCAGCCGCACCCGCCAATATCAGGCGGCGGGCGCTGACGGTATCTGCATGGTCGGCGTGCAGGACTTCGATCAGCTGGAACAGATCGCCGAGCATCTGACCGTGCCGCTGATGCTGGTCACCTACGGCAACCCGGCCCTGCGCGACGACAAACGCCTGGCCGAACTCGGCGTACGCGTGACCATCGACGGCCATGGCGCCTACTTCGCCGCGATCAAAGCAACCTACGACAGCCTGCGCGAACAGCGGCAGATCTTTACCCAGGCCTCCGATCTGAGCGCGACCGAGTTGACCCACACCTATACCCAGCCGGAGGAATACATTCTCTGGGCCAAGGAGTACATGAGCGTCAAGGAGTGATGCACACGCTGCACCGGCCCCTTCGCGAGCAGGCTCGCTCCCACAGTTGAAATGCGGTCCCCTGTGGGAGCGAGCCTGCTCGCGAAAGCGTCTATTGCGGCACCGCTAAACCGGCGTCTTATACCCCTCCTACCGCTGCGCCGCCCGCGCCTGAATCACATTCAGAATCGCGCAGCCCTCGCGCATCAGCAGATGAACCGCGCTGGTCACCCGCGTCAGATCACAATCGGAGATGCCCTTGAGGTTGAGGCTGGCGAAAGTGTCGGCCAGATCGCGCACGACCACAAACCGGTGCATCGCACAGGCGGCCATGTCGCTGAGTTCTGTATGGGTATTGATGAAGAGCACCGGCGATTCGGCGTCGTAGGTGTCGATGGGGAGATAGCGCGGCATTACTTGGTCGGTCATAGAGTTCACTCCAGAAAGGTCAGGTTCTGTATTCGACCGGCCAAGATCGTCGCAGGGTTATCTGCGAACCGAGACTATAAGAGCCGCGCCCGACGGCCGCAACGAGAGCTTCTGTCGGACTTTTCGGTATTTTTTGTGCGCCGTCCTCGACTGCCACTTTTCCCACAAAAGCCCCTCACCCTAGCCCTCTCCCAGAGGGAGAGGGGACTGATTGGGGAATGCTCTGGATCTGCGCCGACGTGGTGGACCGTGTTGAATGCGAAATTGAATTCAGCAGAAAATCTTAAGCTTGCCGCATTGACTATAAACAACACGGTCAGTCCCCTCTCCTGGGGGAGAGGGCTAGGGTGAGGGGTGAGTCAACTGACACCCCGCCCCAAACATTCACACCACCAATCCCATCACCGCGGCTTCGCCAACTCCATTATCATCCGCGACAACAAATAAATCCGCGGCGCCACGCTCGCCACCTCGGCATATTCCTCAGGCGTGTGAATATTGCCGCCGACAATGCCGAAGCCATCCAGCGTCGGCGTCCCTACGCCTGCGGACAGACTGGCATCCGCCGCGCCACCACTGCCCTCCTCGGTCAGCTTGCGGCCAATCTCGCCGTAAATTCCCTGGGCCATGGCCATCAGGCGATCCGACTCGGCCGTTTGTGGCATCGGCGGCAAACCGCGCTGCAGAGAGGTTTTCACCTCGGTCTCGGCAATCAACTTGTCCTGCGAGACCCGCGCCAGATCCTTCTCGATGCGATCAAATTCCTCCGGCACTGCCGCACGCACATCCGCTTTGGCCGTGGCCTGATCAGGAATCACGTTGGTGCGATCGCCGGCCTTGAGCACGGTGAAGTTGATGGTGGTCTTCTTCGCCTCGTCACCGAGCTTGCCCAGTTGCAGAATCTGGTGCGCCGCTTCCATCGCCGCGTTCCGTCCCAATTCTGGCGCGACCCCGGCGTGGGCGGCTTTGCCTTTGACTTCGACCAGCGCCGTCGCACTGCCCTTGCGCCACACCACCAGGCCATCGGCCGGGCGCCCCGGTTCGAGGTTGAGGGTGACGTCGTGCTGTTTGGCGGTTTTCTTGATCAGGTCGGTGGCGACGTCCGAGCCGGTTTCTTCGCTGGCATCCAGCAGGAAGGTGATCTGCGCGTAATCCTTGAAGTCGAGGTTCTTCAGCACTTTCAATGCGTAGATGCCGGCGACGATGCCGCCCTTGTCGTCCATCACACCCGGCCCGTAGGCGCGGCCGTCCTTGATGTGGAAAGGCCGCTCGGCGGCGGAGCCTTCCTTGAACACCGTGTCCATGTGCGCCATCAGCAGGATTTTCGCCTTGCCGGTGCCTTTGAGCGTGGCCAGTACGTGGTTGGATTTTTCCGGGGTGTTGGGCACCAGTTCGATGGTGGCGCCGAGTTTTTTCAGTTCATCGATGGCAATGTCGCTGACCTGTTTCAGGCCCGGCTCATAACCTGAGCCGGAGTCGATATTGACCAGTCGCTCCAACAATTTCAGGGCTTCGGGCTGATACTGCTCGGCATCGGCGAGCACTTGTTTGTGCGGTTCGGCGGCGTTTGCGGCCGAGAATGCGAGGGACAGACCGAGGCTGGCGGCCAGCAGAGAGCGGGAAAATGAGAACGTCATGAAGCAGTCCTTGTTTCGTGTCGGAGGGATTCAACCGTAACCGACATTGACGCAAGGCTCTATAGCGGATGCGACACTGATCTAACCGACAACACATACCCCGGTGGGAGCGAGCCTGCTCGCGAAGGCGTCGTGGCAAACGATATTGATACCGCCTGACCCAGCGCTTTCGCGAGCAGGCTCGCTCCCACAGGTATCAGCTCGCCCGTCAGACCGAATCCAGCAGCGCCTGCCTCGGCTTGTTGTCGCTGTTGCAGATCACCCGATTGCGCCCACTGGCCTTGGCTTCGTACAACGCCTGATCGGCCTCATCCAGCCAACGCGTGGCGTCGGCATGGCTCGGGTCGTACGCGGCCAGGCCAATGCTCAGACTGACCTTCAACGCGGGGTTCTGCTCGTAGCCCATCACCGCAAAACGCTCGCGCAAGGCTTCCATGGCCTGAGCCGCGTTGAACAGTGGCAGCTCCGGCAAAATCACGCAGAACTCGTCCCCGCCATAGCGCCCCGCCACATCCGTGGCGCGCAGATTCTGTTTGAGCAGTTTGCTCAACTGGCGCAGGACGATATCGCCAGCGACATGCCCATAGGTGTCATTGATCGCTTTGAAGTGGTCGATGTCGATCAGCGCAATCGCCGCGCCCTGCTGCTGGCGTTTGCAGCGCTGGAACGCGAGGTTCAGCTGATCCTTCCACGCGCCATGATTGAGCAGGCCGGTCAGGCTATCGGTGCGACTCAACGCCAATAGCTCGCGCTTGTGCCGGCCGAGGGTCGAAGCCTGGCGAAAGCAGATCCAGCCCAGCGCCAGCGGATACAGCAACAGCAATGGTAAACAGGCGTACAGCTGCAGCGGCGTTGTTGGCGGGACGAACGCCGGAGCAAACACCACCAGCCCCACGCCCATACCGAATAGCTGCGCCGCCGTGCCCGCCAGCAAAAACCGCCCGCCACCGATGGCGACGTTGTTCATCGCCATCATCGAAATCGTGGTAGCGCTGGGCAAGGGATTAAACTGCATGGCGGCGACCCAGAAGCCGCCCATGAATGCATCGATCAGCAAATTGCGGTGTTCGGCGCGAAACGGCACGCTCGAGCTTCGCGCCCATTGAAAGGCCAGATGCGGCCAGACCAGGCCGTTGAACAGCATCAGGCCCCACACCCACAGCGGCGGATCGAGCGCATGCATCGCCACGCTGACACACATCAGCCCGAGCAGCAGCCCGAACACCCGCGACCTGTACAGCCTCCTGGCCAGTGAAAGTCCCTTTCCTCGCGTATTTCCCATAAGGGCCTCGACCGCGCGATGCATGGTTACATCCCGACAAGGATGTGTCCGGAGTCTATCAGGGCGCCGCTAAATAGCCATCACCGGCCAGCGGCCTGAATAGAGCGCTATCAGCGCCGCACGCGCGGCCCAGAGTTGGCTATAAATGAAAGAGGGGAAATGGAAAAACAACTATAAAAAGGGGGCACATGCATACCTACGCTGTGTTGATCATCGGCAGCGGTTTCGGCGGCCAGTGCGCGGCGGTCAACCTGCTCAAGGCCGGAATCGACGATTTTCGCATTCTTGAGCGACGCGACTTCTTCGGCGGCACCTGGTGCCAGAACACCTACCCCGGCGCAGCGGTGGACGTCCCGTCGCCGCTGTATTCGCTGTCATTCGCGCCCTACCGCTGGTCGCAGATGTTCGCCGAACAGGCGGAATTGCGTCGCTACACCGAACAGCTGATCGAGCAGTTCGGTTTGCGCGAGCGCGTGGAACTGGGGGCGGATGTCGAGCGCGTCGAGTGGGACGAAGCGGAAAAGCATTGGTTGGTGCACACCCGCGCCAGAGGTACTTTCCGAACCCAATTCCTGATCAATGCTTCCGGGCCGTTGAGTCAGCCGGTCATCCCCAACTTTCCTGGGATGGATCGCTTTCAAGGCAAGACTTTTCACACAAATAATTGGGATCACAGCTACGACTATCGCGGTAAACGCGTCGCGATCGTCGGCAGTGGTGCCAGCGCCGCCCAGGTGATTCCGGCGATTGCGCCACAAGTCGAACACCTGCATGTATTCCAGCGCACGCCGCATTGGGTGCTGCCGCGTGCCGATCGCAAATTCGGCCGTTTCCAGCGCTGGCTGCTCGGTCTGAAGCCGGCGTACAAGCTGCTGCGCTGGCTGATCTACTGGCAATTCGAAACCCGGGTGATCGCCTTCAAATACTCGAGACCGGCGATTCACTTGGTCCAACAACATGCGCTGCGTTTTCTCAAGCGCCAGGTTCCGGACCCGCTGCTGCGGCAGAAACTCACCCCGGACTTCACCATCGGCTGCAAACGCGTTTTGGTGTCCAGCACGTACTACCCGGCGCTGAGCCGCGCCAACGTCACGTTGCACAGCCGCGAGCACGGCATCGCCTCGATCGACGAAAGCGGGATCAACAGCGTGGACGGCGAGCATCTCGATGTTGATCTGATCGTCTGGTCCACCGGTTACGACGCCACCGACGGGGTGATTTCCTACCCGGTCAGCGGCAAAAACGCGGTGCAACTCAGAGATGTCTGGGCCGAATACCCGCGCGCCTACCTCGGCACCAGCCTGCCGGATTTCCCCAACCTGTTTATCGTCACCGGGCCGAACACCGGCATTGGCCACACTTCGGCGCTGTTCATCATCGAATCGCAGATGAACTACATCCTCGACTGCATCCGCACCGTACGGGCCAAAGGCCTGCGCAGCATCGAAGTGCGCCGTGACGCAGAACGTACCTACACTGCAATGATCCACCGGGAAATGCAGCGCACGGTGTGGAAGTCCGGCGGTTGCCACAGTTGGTACCAGAGCAAGAGCGGTCATGTGATCGCGATGTTTCCCGGCTTCAGTTTCAGCTATCACCTGCTGACCCGGGCGCTGAAACCGGCCGACCATATTTTGTCCTGAACACGTATAAGGAAGACGTCGATGCTTTTGCTGTTTGTCGCACTCGCGGTTTTCGTGGCCTGGAGCTGGTTGAGTTACCCGGCGGTCGGCCATTGGTTGTACAACCTGGCCATGGCCAGCGAGGCCAGGTTGTACAAATTGCACAAGATCGAAGTGCCGATCGCCGAGATGACCGTGTCGACCTGGCAAGGCGGGCCGTACGAGGCGTCCAGCGCGATCCTGATGCTGCACGGCTTCAGCGCCGATAAAAACCTCTGGCTGCGCTGCGCCCGGCATTTCGTCCGTCAGTATCGGGTGATCATTCCGGATCTGGCCGGCCACGGTGAGACTGGCTTCAAGGCTGGCGGCGGTTATGACATCGCGGTTCAGGCCAAACGCATGATTCAACTGCTCGATGTCTGCGGCGTGGAGAAAGTCCATGTCATCGGCAATTCCATGGGCGGCTATATCGCCGCGTGGCTGGCGGCGACCTATCCGGAGCGAATCGCTTCGCTGGCCTTGATCGACCCGGCCGGCGTCACCGCACCGGAGCCGAGCGACATGGAGCGCCATCTGGCGCGCGGGCACAATCCGTTCCTGATCAACTCCCGCGAAGAATTTCAGCGCTTCTACGCGATGACCATGGAGTCGCCGCCGTGGGTGCCGAAGCTGGTGCTGGACGCCGTCGCCCAGCGCTACGAGCAACAACGTGACGAGCTCGAAGAAATCTTCCGCGACTTCCGCGCCAGCCCGCCGATGGAGCCGAAACTGGCCGAGATCAAATGCCCGGCGCTGTTGCTGTGGGGGCGCAAGGATCGCCTGATCGACGTCAGCAGCGTGCCGGTGTGGAGCAAAGGCATCGCCAATCTCGAAGTGGATGTGTGGGATCACGTCGGGCACATGCCGATGGTCGAACAGCCGGGAAATACCGCGCGGCTGTACGGGGAGTTTCTGGAACGACAGCGATGAAGATGGATACTCGCAATGCCCCAGGTTGCGCACCTGATCGTTCCCATGCTCTGCGTGGGAACGATCAGCGGAGACAGAAGGTTGGCGTTCCCATGAACATCCTTTACGACGAACGCCTCGACGGTCCGTTGCCCGAGGTGAACAAGGGCGAATTGCTCAAGGCCCTGCAACAAGCCCTGCCGGACCTGGACATCCTCTGGCGCGAAGATGAACTCAAACCCTACGAATGCGACGGTCTCTCCGCCTACCGCACCACGCCGATGCTGGTCGCCCTGCCCCGGCGCCTGGAGCAAGTGCAAACCCTGCTGAAACTCTGCCATCAGAACAACGTGCCCGTGGTCGCGCGGGGTGCCGGCACTGGGTTGTCCGGCGGCGCCCTGCCACTGGAAAAGGGCCTGCTGCTGGTGATGGCGCGATTCAACAACATTCTGCACATCGACCCCGCTGCACGTATCGCGCGGGTTCAGCCGGGGGTGCGCAATCTTGCTATCTCCCAGGCGGCGGCCCCATTTGGCTTGTATTACGCACCGGATCCGTCGTCGCAGATCGCCTGTTCGATCGGCGGCAACGTCGCGGAAAATGCTGGTGGCGTGCATTGCCTCAAGTACGGCCTGACCGTGCACAACGTGTTGAAAATCGAAGTACTGACCATCGAGGGCGAACGTCTGACGCTGGGCTCCGAGGCGCTCGATTCAGCCGGTTTTGACCTGCTCGCCTTGTTCACCGGCTCCGAAGGCCTGCTGGGGATCATCACCGAAGTCACGGTGAAACTGCTGCCCAAACCGCAAGTTGCCAAGGTCCTGCTCGGCAGTTTCGACTCAGTGGAAAAGGCCGGCCGTGCGGTTGCCGAAATCATCGCTGCCGGGATCATTCCGGGTGGTCTGGAAATGATGGACAACCTCGCCATTCGCGCCGCCGAAGACTTCATCCACGCCGGTTACCCGGTCGACGCCGAGGCGATTCTGCTGTGCGAACTCGACGGTGTCGAAGCCGACGTGCACGACGATTGCCAGCGCGTACGGGAAGTCATGACAGCGGCCGGCGCCACTGAAGTGCGCCAGGCCCAGGACGAGGCCGAGCGCGTACGTTTCTGGGCCGGGCGCAAAAATGCGTTTCCGGCGATCGGCCGGTTGTCGCCGGATTATTACTGCATGGACGGCACCATCCCGCGCCGCGAATTGCCCGCTGTGCTGCAAGGTATCGCCAGCCTCGGCGAAAAATATGGCTTGCGCGTGGCCAACGTGTTCCACGCCGGCGACGGCAATATGCACCCGCTGATTCTGTTCGACGCCAACCAGCCGGGGGAGCTGCATCGCGCCGAGGCATTGGGCGGCAAGATCCTCGAACTGTGCGTGAAGGTCGGCGGCAGCATCACTGGCGAGCACGGCGTCGGCCGCGAAAAAATCAATCAGATGTGCGCGCAGTTCAACAGCGACGAGTTACTGCTGTTTCATGCAGTGAAAGCCGCGTTCGATCCGCAGGGCTTGCTCAATCCCGGCAAGAACATTCCGACCCTGCACCGCTGCGCCGAATTCGGCGCGATGCACATTCACGCCGGGCAACTGCCCTTCCCCGAGCTGGAGCGATTCTGATGGCTGATTTCGACGCCGCCAACGCCCTGCTCGATCAGGTCAACGCCGCGCGGGCCAATGCCACGCCGCTGAAGATTCAGGGCGGCAACAGCAAGGCCTTTCTCGGTCGCGAGGTGGTCGGCGAAGTGCTCGACACCCGTGCTCATCGCGGCATCGTTCAATACGATCCGACCGAACTGGTGGTCACCACACGTGCCGGCACGCCATTGTCCGAGCTGCTTGCGGCGCTGGATGACGCCGGGCAAATGTTGCCCTGCGAACCGCCATCCTTCGCCGACAGCGCCACAGTCGGCGGCATGGTCGCCACGGGACTGTCCGGACCTCGCCGGCCGTGGTCCGGCTCGGTACGCGACTTCGTTCTCGGCACGCGGGTGATCACCGGCCTCGGTCAGCATCTGCGCTTCGGTGGCGAAGTGATGAAAAACGTCGCCGGTTATGACCTTTCGCGACTGATGGCCGGCAGTTTCGGTTGCCTCGGCGTGCTCACCGAAGTGTCGCTGAAAGTCCTGCCGAAACCGCGCCAGTGCCTGAGCATTCGCCTCGATATCGACTGCGCTCGGGCCTTGAGCAAACTTGCCGAATGGGGCCAGCAACCGCTGCCGATCAGCGCGGCATGTCACGATGGCCGGAGCCTGTACCTGCGTCTGGAAGGCGGGGAAGGTTCGGTGACGGCGGCGCATCAACGCCTGGGTGGCGAGCCGCTGGACTCGGTTTTCTGGCGCGACCTCAACGAACAGCGCCTGAGTTTTTTCGACGAAGGCTTGCCGCTGTGGCGCCTGTCATTGCCGAACAATCTCGGCCCGCTCGAGCTGCCCGGCGAGCAACTGATCGACTGGGCCGGCGCGCAACGCTGGCTTAAATCCGATAGCACTGAGATTCACGCACTCGCCCATTCCTTGGGCGGGCATGCAACGTGCTTTACCCATGGCGCCACGGATTCGCCGTTTCAACCCTTGGCGCCAACCCTGTTGCGCTACCACCGGCAACTCAAGGCGCAACTCGACCCGCAAGGGCTGTTCAACCCCGGGCGAATGTACGCGGAGGTTTAGCCATGCAAACCACCCTCAGCGAACAATCGCGAAAATTGCCCCGGGCTGGCGAAGCGGAAAAGATCCTGCGCACCTGCGTGCATTGCGGCTTTTGCAACGCGACGTGCCCGACGTACCAATTGCTGGGCGATGAACTCGATGGGCCGCGCGGGCGCATTTATCTGATCAAGCAAGTGCTGGAAGGCGCACCGGCCACCGAGCAGACGCAGCTGCATCTGGATCGCTGCCTGTCGTGTCGCAACTGCGAAACCACCTGCCCGTCCGGCGTCGATTATCACAACCTGCTCGACATTGGCCGCGCAGTAGTCGACAGCGCGGTGCCGCGCCCGGCCGCTCAGCGCTTGCTGCGCGAAGGCTTGCGTGCGTTGGCGCCCAATCCCGGTTTGTTCAAAGGCTTGCTGCGCATGGGCGCGACCTTTCGACCGCTGCTGCCGCGCCTGCTGGAAAGCAAACTGCCGCAACACTTGGGTGTTATGGGGTCGCGCCCCGCTCCTCGGCATGCGCGCCGGGTGTTGTTGCTCGAAGGCTGCGTGCAACCGGGTCTGTCGCCGAACACCAATGACGCGACCGCGCGGGTGCTCGATCGTCTGGGCATCAGCGTCACTCCGGTGAGCGAGGCGGGTTGCTGCGGCGCGCTCGACTATCACCTCGACGCCCAGGCCAAAGGTCTCGACCGCGCTCGACAGAACATCGACGCTTGGTGGCCGCACTTGCAGAATGGCGCCGAAGCCATCGTGCAAACGGCCAGCGGTTGTGGCGCGTTCATCAAGGATTATGGGCATCTGCTTGCGGACGACCCGATCTACGCCTCGAAAGCACGGCGGATCAGCGAAATGACTCGGGATCTGGTGCAAATCATCGCCGAGGAACCGCTGGAGCAAGTGTGCGCCGCCAGCGAACGACGCATCGCCGTGCATTGCCCGTGCACTTTGCAGCACGCACTGAAACTCGGCGGCGCCGTGGAAGCCGTGCTGACCCGACTCGGCTTCAACCTCACACCAGTGCCGGACGGCCATTTGTGCTGCGGCTCGGCGGGCACTTACTCGCTGACCCAACCGGTGCTGGCGCGGCAACTGCGCGATCAGCGCCTCAACGCCCTGGAAAGCGGCCGACCGGAGTTGATCGTCACTTCCAATGTGGGCTGTCAGAGCCATCTGGCGAGCGCCGGGCGCACGCCGGTCAGACACTGGATCGAGCTGGTGGATCAGTCGTTGGCAGAATGAAGTTCGTAGGATTCTTCGTTTGCCCGCGTGGGCGAAGGCTGCGATCTTTTCGGGCATCTATTTCGTCACCGTGGCAGGAATTTTTTTCATGACCGTGCAGCCGTTCGTCAGCCCCGACCTGATCCGCCAACGCTTCTCCCGAGCGATGTCCGACATGTACCGCGAAGAGGTGCCGCTGTACGGTGCGCTGATGGAACTGGTGGAGAAAACCAATCGCGAAGTGCTGGCAGGTCAGCCAGACATCGCCGGGCAACTCAAGCGCACCGGCGAAATCGATCGGTTGGACATGGAACGCCACGGCGCCATTCGCGTCGGCACCGCGAGCGAACTGGCTACCCTCGCCCGCCTGTTCGCGGTGATGGGCATGCAACCGGTGGGTTATTACGACCTGACCCCGGCCGGTGTGCCGGTGCATTCAACGGCGTTTCGCGCGGTGCATGAAGAAGCGCTGCAGGTCAGCCCGTTTCGCGTGTTTACCTCGTTGCTGCGCCTGGAGCTGATTGAAGACGCCGAATTGCGTTCGTTTGCCGAGTCGGTGCTGGCCCGTCGTACGATTTTTACTGACTCCGCATTGCGCCTGATTGAACAGGCGGAAACGGCAGGCGGACTTAATGACGACGAAGCCGCAGAATTCGTCCGACAGGCACTGGAGACTTTTCGCTGGCACCACAGCGCCACCGTCAGCGCCGCGCAGTACCAGAAACTCAGCGCCCAGCACCGCTTGATCGCCGATGTCGTTGCGTTCAAAGGCCCGCACATCAACCACTTGACCCCACGCACGCTGGACATCGACACCGTTCAGGAGCAGATGCCTGCCCATGGCATCACACCCAAAGCGGTGATCGAAGGTCCACCACGCCGCAATTGCCCGATCCTGCTGCGCCAGACCAGCTTCAAAGCGCTGGACGAGCCGATCGCCTTCACCGATCAGCCCGAAACCCGTGGCAGCCACAGCGCGCGCTTCGGCGAAATCGAACAACGCGGCGCAGCTCTGACACCCAAGGGTCGCGCGCTGTATGACCGCTTGTTGAATGCCGCTCGCGATGAACTGGGCGACTTCCCCAATGAAGCCAATGCCGCACGCTACGACGCGCTGATGACGCAGCACTTTGCCGAATTTCCTGACAGCATCGAGGGCATGCGCGAACAGGGGCTGGCGTACTTTCGTTATTTCGCTACGGAAAAGGGCATCGCGGCGCACGGACTTGGCGAATCGTCACTGGAGGATTTGCTGCGCGATGGCTACGTGAAAGCGGAGCCGCTGGTGTACGAAGATTTCCTGCCGGTGAGCGCGGCGGGGATTTTTCAGTCGAACCTGGGGGATGCCGCACAGGCGCATTACGCCGAACACTCCAATCGACATGCTTTCGAACAGGCGCTGGGGCGTTCGACCATTGATGAGTTGGGGTTGTATGCCGAGACGCAACGGCGGTCGATTGAGGAATGTGCCGAAGTGCTGCGGATCAAACTCACCTGAATTTTGCACCGCTCTACTGTAGGAGTGAGCCTGCTCGCGATAGCGGTGTAACAGTCGCCGATGATGTGACTGGAAAGACGCCTTCGCGAGCAGGCTCGCTCCCACAGGTTTTGCGGATGGACCGCCGTTCAGGACAAGCGACAAAACCAAATGGTCGCTGCATCTATTGGAAAACAATGTCGGATCTGAATTATCCCGCTTGTTTTCACAAACCAATCAGATCGGCAAATTAAGCTTCACCTAAGCTTCCCTCGCTAGCATCCCGGCTCATCAACCTGTCGTCTTGAGCCGTGATGAGTCCCTCCGACATGAAAGCCTTCGATCTGCCTACCCAGCCGCATCCCAACTTCAGTCTTGTTCTGGTCAATTACAAAACCCCGGACATCACCCGCATGTGTCTGGAACTGTTGCGCGAGCATGTTCAGGCGCAGGGCATTCCAGTGTGGGTGGTGGATAACGATTCGACGGATGCCAGCCTCGATTATTTGCGTTCGCTGGACTGGATCAATCTGATCGAGCGGCCGTCGCCCGGTAAGGAAATGGGGCATATTGCCCATGGCAAGGCGCTGGATCTGGCCTTGGCGAAAGTTGAGACCGATTATTTGTTTCTGCTGCACACCGATACCTTTGTCTACGACATGGAAGTGTTCGCGATGATGATGCGCGAATGCACGAAAAGTGCGGACATGGCGGCGGTCGGTTGTGTTGAGCAACTTGATCGTGGGTTACTGCGTGATACCTGGCGGTTAACTTCGCGGTTCTGCAAACATCATGTTCGTCGGCTAAAAGTTCATTTCGGCCTGCGTTCGAAACCACCACGCCCGTATAAAGAAACGCATCTGAAAAGTTTCTGTACGCTGTGGAATGCGCGTTTGATGAAGTCGCTCGGGCTGCACTTCTGCATGGATGAGGAGGTGCCTGGTTACACGCTTCAGGATCGAATGGTCGGGTTGGGCTATGGCGTCAGGTTTCTCTCGCCGCGGAAGATCTTCCGCTACCTTGATCACATCCAGGCCGGCACCGTCGCGGCGGCAGGCACATATGGCAAGGATCATCGCCGTACAAAAATGTACCAGCAGACACTCAAGCGCTTGCAGGGGCAGCATTGCAAAACCGGTATGCAAGCTTCGACTTGATCGAAAACAATAAAAAAGGGCGACTGCAAAGTCGCCCTTTTTGTTTGCAGATTCTGTATACAACTTTCGTCAGTAGTGGAGTTCGCCCAGTGTTACGGCCTGGCAATCCTTGCACCGGTAAAGAGCCCTGACACTGGGCGAACGCCGAGGATTTTAATTCAAACAAGTGGACCTGTCGTCATGGGCAAACATGAAATTTTTGCACTGAAAATTTAAAAACTGTGTTTTACCGATTTATCCCGGGAATTGTCTTACAAAAAACTTTATATGATTGCTCTCATACATAAAGTTATACAAGAGCAATAAACTTGTAGAGTTAATACTCAACTATCGTGCTGACTGGTCACTTTCAGGATATCGGTGTAAGTGACAATAACGCTCTGCCCTACTTTCAGATCTTTCAACTTGGCCTGAATCTCCGGCTTCTTCACATCGAGCGTCTTCGATTGTCCGGACGGATCTTGGAGGGTGACCTGATTGGTCTTCAAATCGATTTTGCTGATTTTCAGCTGCACCTGAACCTGACGATAGGCCTCGCCGCCCGGGTTATCGCTGCCCGGGGCCTTGCGCAGTTCGCCGGTACGTTCGGTGGTGCCTGGCAGACCTTTATCCACGTCTGTATCGAGATAAGCGGCGACAGATCGCTGCACCTCGATCTTCACCAGGTCCCCTACTTTGAGATTGGCAAGATTTTTCGCTTTGTCGCTGAGCTGAACGTGGACCTGACGTCCCTCGGGGCCTTCCAGCACGACCTGGTGATGGGCCGGGTCGACGGCGAGCACTTTGGTGGTAACGGAATCGGCCTCAACGACGGCGGATAACGGAATGTCGGCAGCTAAAGCGCCGAAACTGGCAGCAGAAAGCAGCGTTGCGAGAGTGATGGCCTTGGCCAGAGCGTCGAGCTTCATATGCATTACTTTCCCTGTGATGAAATGGCGACGCCCACCGCCGAAACGACTTCAGCAGCAGGCGTGCCAGTGAGCATAGACGCTGTTCAGGGCTTGACTTGGGTTTGTGGCCCACGGGTATGTGGCTTGGCAGTCTCTTGGGCGGTGGATTCGCCACCCGGCGTGCCTTTGCCGCTGTCCTGCCGCTGCTTGGGATCGGTCGGGCGCAGGGCATCATTGTCGCGCTCGGTTTCGCCGGCCGGGCGTGGCTCGTCGGGGTTGTCGTTCTGGTTGTTGGTGGTATTCATGGCAGGAGTCCTCAGGCTTCGGGATCTTCGAGTTCGCGGGCGACGTTGACCTCGGGTGACTGCTTGTGCAGATCGTCGGCTTTGGCGCGCATCAACTGCCATTGCTCAAGATCGATTGCGCCTTGGCCGAGCAGGTCATCGGCGATGCGTTGCAGATCGAGGTAGTGAGCGTCAGGGGAGTTCTGCCAGTAGGCTTGATCGTCGAACAGACGCTGCCAGGTGTCGAGGTCTGGGGGTTGCAGGTCGTCGCTCATGGGTGAGTCCGAAAATGGCGGGTTTCTGGGTAGAGCGGAGAGCGCTGGCGAGAGTTCCAGTCAGTTAACTCAGCGGTCACAGCGCTGACGCTTTCGCGAGCAGGCTCGCTCCCACAGGGAAGAAAGCGGTGCCGCCGTTAATACCCGGTCATTTCCAGATAGCCCTGGCCAGGATGGCTGCCATCGACCTTCACCGGCCCTTCCCAATAGGGAATACGCAAATCCATCCACGCATTGCGGTTGATCGCGTCAACGCTGATATCGAGTTTCTTGTCAGGAATGCGGATCGACCATTTCACCGGCATCGGCCGATCAGCAACCTTGGCCGTATCCTGCGGCACAAGGCTGATCTGCTCGCTGCGCAACGTCTGAATCTGCCCGTCAGCGGCGATCCAGGTGCCGGTCAGATAAGGCGCGCCGGTCTTCTGCCGCATGCGATAAAGCATCACGTGTTCGCCGCTGTCCAGATGCAGCGAGAACCAGTCCCAGCCAGTTTGATTGGCGGTGAGTGGCTGACTGCTCCACTCGCGATCGAGCCACGCCGGGCCGCTGACGGTGTAGGCCTGGCCGTCGATCTGCAGCGTGCCGCTGGCCTGGAAAAATGGCTGGCTGTAGTAATACGACGCCTGGCCTTCTTCGGATTTTTGGCTGAAACCGTTGTCGCCCTGCAGCACCAGCGGTCGGCTGGAGGTAAGGCGCAGTTGATAAGCGAAATTCTTGTCACGAGCACTGAGTTGCATATCGCTCAACGGATCCTGCGCCTGACTGGCAAACATCCAGTCATCGATCCACGCCTCGAACGGCGCCAGGCGCACGCCGGCCTGGCCTACTCCGCCCCGGGCGTAGCGCTCGGCGGCATGATGCACCGAGCGCGAAGTGACTGCCGCATGGCCCAGCCAGATCGTTTGGTTGCCCCAACCGGCCTGCTCGGCGACGGGTTTCAGGGCGCTGCGAAACAGCGTCCATTGCACGCCGAAATCATTGCCCTGCTGATCCTTGAGGTTGGCGGTGACGTACCACCACTCAATGCGAAAACCATCATGCGCGCCATGATCGGCCGGGAAGCTGAATACCCGTCCGGGCACCACCGGGGTGAAGGATTGCGCCTGATCGCCCATGCCGGCAAAGCCCTTTTCCTCCGGTGCAGGCTGATCGCAGCCAGCGAGCAGCAGCGCAATCATCAGCACGAGCCATTTAGTCCTCATGGGCAAACGTCCTCAGCAAGTCCGCCGGTTGTGTGCGGTACAGCGAATACAGCGGCCATGCCGAAGCCAGTAAAGTCGCGAGCAAGGCCAGGCCCATCAGTTGCAACAACTGCAACGGGAACACCCGCAGCGGCAGTCGCCAGCCGAACGCCTGCACGTTGATCACCGCATCGAGGCACCACGCCAGGGCGATGCCCAACGGCAGCGCCAACAGTAACGTCAATACGGCAAGCAGCCAGGTCTGACCGAGGTTGAGCAGCATCAATTGTTTGCGTGTAACGCCCAGCGCCCACAGCGGTGCGAGCTGACTGAGGCGACTCTGGCTCTGAGTGAGCAGACTGATGAACAGCGCCACACCCGCCACGGCCAGGGTCAGGCTGTTCAAAGCTGCTGTCGCAGCAAATGTGCGTTCAAAGACTTGGACCGACCAGCCCTTGAGCCGCGCCTGATCGACGATGCGGTTGTCATCTAGCGCAAAACGCGTCTGCAAGGCGTTGAGCAGCGCCGGAATCTGCGCTGGGTCGATACGCAGATTGAAGCGGTTCGGCGTGAGTTGCGGCCAGCCGCGCAGCAGGTGCTCACTGCTGATCAGCACGTGCCCCTTCGGATTGCCGTAGTCGGCGTAGATGCCGACGATGCGCGGCGACCATGTGCCGTTCGGCGTGGGAATGTTCAGATGCTCGCCCGGCTTCACTTTCAGGCGTCGCGCCAGTTGTTCGCTGAGCATCACCGCATCGTCCGTGGCCAGTTTGCCCCACGGATCGCTGCCACTGCTGTCGAGCAACGGCCAATGCTGGCGATAGTACGAGTGGTCGATGATGCCGTAGACATCGGCCGGCCAGCCTTGCAGCGTCACCGAAACCTGCCAGTTGGGCAGCACAGCGGTCACGTCGGGCTGCTGCTTGAGCCAACTGTGCATCTCGCGGGCCTGCGCCGGATTGGCCGGGTTGATGTACAACTCGGCGCTCAGGCGTTGTTCGAGCCAGTCGTTGAAGGTCTGGCGAAAACCGGCGGTCATGCTACCGGCGCCGATATTGGCGGCGAGCGCCAACAGCAGCGCCATCAGCGCCAGACTCAGGGCTGGCAGTTGCTGGCGGCAGTCGGCGAGAAACCACTGGCCGAGCACCGAACGACTGCGCCCGAGCAACGGGTTCAACAACGCGCTGAGCAACACCGGCAAGGCCAGCGCGGCACCGAGCAACAGCCCGGCCATGAGCACGAAACCGCTGCTCAGGCTGTCGCCCCAGATCAGCGCCGCCAGCGCAATTGTCAGCAGCGCTGTCGCCAGCCAACCCTGTCGGCGCAACCAGCGCGAATACTGTTGATGCCAGGCCTGCGGATCGGCCACCGCCAGCAACGGCAGGCGCGCCGCCCGCAGCAGACTGTTGGCCCCGGCCAGCAACGCGCCGAGCAGGCTCAGCCCTATGCCGCTGAACCACCACCAGGGACTCAGGCGCAACTGCCCCGCCACTTCCGCGCCATATAAACCGCGCAGGCTGGCGGCGACGTCCGGCAGCAGCACGCTGGCCAGCCAATAGCCGCTGATCACACCGAATAATCCGCCGATCAGCGCCAGCACACCCAGTTCAACCACCAGACATGCGATCAGCATTCGTGCACTGACGCCACAGGCGCGCAAGGTGCGCAGCAAACCTCGGCGCTGTTCCAGAGCGAGGCCGATGGCGGCGTGGACGATGAACAGGCCGACCAGAAACGACAGAAATCCAAGGGCATCGAGATTGAGGTGAAAGCTCTCGGTCAGCCGCGCGAGATTGTTTTCTTCGCCGCTGCTCTTGAGCTGCAAGCGATCGTTGAAACTCGCTGGTAATTCTTGATGAAAGTCCTTGGGTAGCAGCAGTCGCGACAATTGCTCGGGTTGTTCGAGCAGGCGCTGCGCTACGCCGATGTCGACCAGCAACAGGCCCGGCGCCATGTCCTTCTGCGCGAGCAGTGGCGGCAGGGTTTGGCCGTTTACGGTTTGCGGTGTATCACCTTCGCGCAAGCCGAGCATTTGCAGGGTGTCCGGAGAAATCCAGGTGCTGCCCGGCGGGCTGAAAAATTCGACGATGCGCTCGATCGGCATCGCCTGCCCGGCCACTGCCGAATCCGTCGGCAGCGACACCGGCTCGATGCCCATCACCTGAATCCGCTGGTCTTCGTGACCCTTGAGCGTCAGCCGGCCCTGCAACACCGGCGACACCGGCCAGCCCTGACGGCGCAATTCGATAAACCAGCGCTGGGGAAACAGCGCCCCATTCGGCGTGCTCAGGCTGGCTTGCGGTTCGCCGCCGATCATCTGGCTGGCCCGCGCGTAGCTGTCACGTGCCTGACTGTTCAGCGCCTCGACGCCAGTGAGCAGACTGGTGGCCAGCCACAGCCCGGTCAGCACGCTGAAAAACTGCACGGGATGGCGCCGCCAGTGGCTGAGCAGCGCGCGCAGGGTTTGCCGCCAGATCATCAGGCGACCCGCCCGCTCGACAACACCACACGCTGGGCCAATCGCGCCGCGACGCGCTGACTGTGGGTGACCATCAGCAGGGTCGTCGGCGTGTCATCGAGCAATTCGAGCAACAGCCGCAGCACTTCATCGCTGGTCGCTTCATCGAGGCTGCCGGTGGGTTCATCGGCCAACAGCAATTTCGGCTGCGAAGCCAATGCCCGGCCCAAAGCGACTCGTTGCTGCTGACCGCCGGAGAGTTGCTCGGGATACCGCGAGAGCAGATCGCCCAGACCCAGACGCTGCACCAGATGCGCTTGCCAGCGCGGCTCATGGCGCCCGGCCAGGCGCGCCTGAAAGGCCAGATTGTCTTCCACGCGCAGGCTGCCGATCAGGTTGAACTGCTGAAACACCAGACCGATTTCCGTACGCCGCCAGTTGGCCAGTTGCGCTTCGCTCATGGCTTCCAGACGATGTTCGCCGCTGCGGATGCTGCCGCTGTCGACCTTGTCCAGCCCCGCCACCAGATGCAGCAGCGTGCTTTTGCCACTGCCCGATTCGCCCATCAGCGCCAGGCTGCCACCGGCCTCCAGCGTCAGGTCGACGCCTTGCAGCACCGGCAACAATCCCTGTGGCGTGGCATAGCTTTTGAAAACGTCGCGAACCTCAAGCATGGGCAAACCCGATCAGTGAACCTGGGCCTAGGATAGCGGCCCTGAATGGTTTTTGTCCGCTGATGATCATCGTCAACCCAGCGCCGCACACTAAGCTGCTGGCTGTTCGGCCATAACGATAAAAAAACCGGAGACACCCATGCCCCGTTTCATCCTGAGCCCGCGTGGCCTGCTGACCTGCCTGATCACCGCTTGCCTGAGCCAGCCGTTGCTCGCTGCTGACGGTCCGGTGGCGCCAAGCGTGCAAACCGCCGCAAGCAACGCTGCCGTGCTGCAAACCCTGCCTTTCAGCGACCGCACCGATTTCGAATCCGTCAGCAAAGGCTTGATCGCACCGTTCAAGGGCCAGATCAAGGATGCCGCCGGCAAAGTCATCTGGAACGTCAATGCCTATGATTTCCTCGCCAAAGACAAGGCGCCGGAATCGGTCAATCCGAGCCTGTGGCGACTGGCACAACTCAATGCCCACGCCGGTCTGTTCGAGGTCAGCCCCAAGCTGTATCAGGTGCGCGGCCTCGACCTCGCCAACATGACCATCATCGAAGGTGACGACGGGCTGATCATCATCGATCCGCTGACCATGGCCGAAACCGCCAGGACGGCGCTGGATCTGTACTACGCCCATCGCCCGCGCAAACCCGTCGTCGCGGTGATCTACAGCCACACCCATGTCGATCATTTCGGCGGCGTGCGCGGGGTGATCGACGAGGCCGATGTCAAGTCCGGCAAGGTCAAGGTGTATGCGCCAGCGGGCTTCATGGAACACGTGATGAGCGAGAACGTCATGGCCGGCAATGCCATGAGCCGCCGCGCGCAGTACCAGTTCGGCAGCCTGTTGCCGCGCAGTGAAAAAGGTCAGGTCGATGCTGGCCTCGGCAAGAGCGCGCCCAGCGGTGGCACGGTCACACTGATCGCGCCTACCGATCTGATTGCCGAGCCGTTGGAAACCCGCACCATCGCTGGCCTGCAAGTCGAATTCCAGCTGACCCCGGGCACCGAAGCGCCAGCGGAAATGAACCTTTATCTACCGCAGCTGAAAGCCTTGTGCATGGCCGAAAACGCCACGCAGATGATGCACAACATCCTCACCCCGCGCGGTGCGCAGGTGCGTGACGCCAAAGCCTGGTCGCAATATCTCGATGACAGCCTGGCGCGCTATGGTGACAAGGCCGACGTGCTGTTCGCCCAACACAACTGGCCGACCTGGGGTGGCGAGCGGATTCGTACTTTGCTCGCCGATCAGCGCGACATGTACGCGTTCATCAACGACCGCACCCTGCACTTGCTCAACCAGGGCCTGACGCCGCTGGAAATTGCCGAAGCAATCAAGAAACTGCCCGGCTCGCTCGATCAGAAGTGGTACACCCGTGGCTATTACGGCTCGCTGAGTTTCAATACGCGCGCGGTGTATCAGCGTTACATGGGTTTCTACGACGGCAACCCGGCCAACCTCAACCCGCTGCCGCCGGTCGATGCGGCTAAACGCTCGGTCGAGGCCATGGGCGGTGCCGCGTCGGTGCTGGAAAAAATGCGCAGTGCGATGGCCAGTGCTGACTACCGATGGGCCGCGCAGTTGGGCAACCAGTTGCTGTTCGCCGATCCGGACAACGCGGATGCCCGCAACGCTCAAGCCGAGACGCTGGAGCAGTTGGGTTATCAAAGCGAGAACGCCACCTGGCGCAACATGTACCTGACCGGTGCGATGGAACTGCGCAACGGCGTACCACCGCAGTCTGCCAATACCGTATCGGTGGACATGGTCCGGGCGATGAGTCCGGAAATGTTCTTCGATTACCTCGCGGTACGCCTGGACAGCGACAAAGCCGTGGCCCATGACCTGACGCTGAACTGGACGTTCGACGATGTGCAAAAGGATTTCACCCTGACCCTGCGCAACGGCGTGCTGACTCACCGCGCCGGCTTGAATCCGGCGGCGGATGCGAGCGTCAGCCTGAGCCGCGATACGCTGGAGAAGATCAGCCTGAAGCAATTGGACTTCCCGACGGCGATGCAAAAAGGACTGGTGAAGTTGCAGGGCAATGGTCAGAAATTCGGATTATTGATGGGCAGCCTGGATACGTTCGGGCCGCAGTTCAATATCGTCACGCCGTAAGTCAAAAGCCCCTCACCCTAGCCCTCTCCCAAAGGGAGAGGGGACTGACCGTGTTGGATGTACGAGATACGCCGAGGTGGGATACCGAGTAGAACTCAGATTCCGAACGCCATGAAGATCGGCTCCCTTTCCCCCTCGCCCCCTTGGGGGAGAGGGCTGGGGTGAGGGGGGAAATCTTGCTGGCACCCTCAATAACGATCAATCACCTCAATCCTGCTTTCAACAAACCTGCCCCGGATTCAACCGAAACTGCTTCGGCGTAATCCCGAACTGTTTGCGGAACGCGCGGATAAAGTTGCTCGGCTGGCGATAACCCAGCCGCTCAGCGATCCGCTCGATCGGTTGATCACCCGCCGTCAGCCAGTGCCGCGCCATCGTCAGATTGTCCTCACGCGCAGGCGCACAAGTTGCAGCGTGCCAGTGGCGCAGCATGCTCTGGTGCAGAAACGGGTTGGCGCCCAGCAAAGCCTGATCGAGCCTGGAGCGCGGCAAGGTCAGGCACAGATGCTCGCCCTGCTCCACCGCGATACCCACTCCACGCAGCCAGCCACCGGCCATTTGCGCGGGGCGCAGGCTGACACTCACAAACAAATCTCCAGGCGCCCCGCCGAGTCGACGGGCAATGTTGCGCACCAGCGTTATCGCCGCCGCATCCAGAGCGAAATGATGGAGCTGCCCCTGCTGCGAACGCAGGCGCAAATGAGCAAAATCGCCCGCCTCGACCAATTCCACCGCAATGTAATTGATCACCCTTGGCAAGCAGTCGATGAAGCACTTCAGACTGGCCCGCAGGGTCGCGGCCGAGTCGAGCAGAATATTCAGTCCTTGCAGGCAATCGGTCGCCATCCCGTCGGACAGTTCGCAGCCAAACGTCGGCGCTACCCCGGCCCATTCACACTCACGCCACAACCGTTCAAGCGCTTGTGCGGCGATCAATTGATGCTGTCTGGCAAGCACAGACGGGCAGATCCCGACGCGCGCCATCAAGCGTTGCGGGCACAGCCCGGACTGGCGAGCATGCGCGAGAATCGTGCGGGTGAACGCGCTGGACGCGAACAGAGGCTGAGACATGAAGGCGGCCATCGAAGAACAGGCGTGTACTTATGCCAGCGGACGTGCTATCGATCCAATGCATTAAAAGTATTCACAAAATGCAGGAGATGCATGATGGATCTTCGCCAGCTTCGCCACTTGATCGCCCTCGCTGATTACCGCAACTTCGGTCGCGCCGCCGAGGCGATCAACCTCAGCCAACCAGCGTTCAGCCGCAGCATCCAGACTCTGGAACGGGATCTCGGCTGCGAACTGGTCGAGCGCAGCAGCCGTGAGTTTCGCCTGACCGGGCAAGGCCAACTGGTGCTGCAACATGCGCGGCGCCTGCTCGCTGGCAGTCAGGCGCTGCACAACGAATTGACGCAATACAACGGCCTCACCGGCGGCGAACTGCAATTCGGTTGCGGCCCGTATCCGGCGCAGGTGCTGGTGCCGGAAGCGCTGGCCGACTTCATTGATGCGCATCCGGCGATTCGCACGCGGTTTCATCAGGGCGACTGGCAGCAATTGTCGCTGTGGTTGCGCGAGCAGCAGATCGAGTTTTTCGTCGCCGATGCGCGGCACTTTGTCAGCGATCCGCAGTATCAGGTGCATCTGCTGCGCACGCGGCCGGGACGGTTTTTCTGTCGCGCCGGCCATCCGCTCCTCGCGCAACGAGACCTGCGATTGCGCGCCCTGCTAGATTACCCGATCGTCGGCACGCGCATTCCACCGATGATCCGCAAGGTGCTCGCCGATATCCTCGGTGAGCAGGACTTCACCCCAAGCGTCGAGTGCGCACAATTTGACGCGATTCAGCGCGTAGTGCTGCGTTCAGACGCGGTGGGGCTCGCCACGCTTGAGGCCTTGCGTGAACAACTTGATCGAGGCCTGATCGAGCTGCTCGACTTTGTCGACGTCCCCCATGACGAGCCTGCGCTGCAACTGGGTTACGGCATCGTCAGCCGCGCCGGTTTTACCCTGACGCCAGCAGCGCGGGCGATGATCGAGGCGATCCTCAGCGTCGATCAGCGTTTGCTGGCGGCTAACGGAGCGACGGGAGACGCGCGCGCAACATGAGCAAAACCCATCCGCAATCCGTCAACGCTTTTTACGCGCCGACCCTGCTGCCGGCCATTGAAGAATTGCTCGCGCGCGGCGTTACCCAAGACGCCATCGAAGCGCAGCTGCGCCGCAGCCTGTTCGATCTGCGCACGCCGTTCACGCGCATGCCGCTGCTGATGTCACGGCGCTTCTGGGCGTTTGCCGTGGAACAGAGCGGGGATCCACTGATCGGTCTGGCGGCGGGCGAACGTTTCGTTTCGACGGCCACCAATGGGCTGACCTATCTGTTCGATGTCGCCGTGTCGCTGGAACGTGCCTGTGCGTTTTTCGCCGAGTACTTTGCGTTTTTCAACGGACATTTCCGTGTGCAAATCCTGCGTGAAGATGACGGCGTAACACTGCGTCTGGTCGAAGCCGGCAGTCTGGGTGCTCCGGCGGCGCTGACCGATTACATCCTTGTCAGCCTGTGCAGCCTGGTGCGGCGCAAATTGCTCGCCAGCGGCGTGAATCGTGATCCGGTGCTGGGCGTGGCTCTGGTGTCGGCCAGCCGTGAGGAACATGAATCGGCGTTGCGCGCCCCGGTGAGCGCAGAGCAGTCGTGCGCGGCGATTCATCTGGATCCTCAGCTGTTCGTGATGCCGTTGACACCGGGCAATCCGGCATTGGAAACAACGCTTGTCGATCTGCTGGAACAGACCCGATGTCTCAGTGAATCGACCTTGCTCGGACAGCTCAGCGATTATCTGATCGAAGATCTGGCTTCAGCGGATTGGCAGCAGTTCTGTGCTACACAGCATGTGCTTGAGCGCACGGCGGCAAGGCGTTTGAAGGCGTTGGGCTGGACTTTCAGCGAACTGCTTGATGAGCATCGGCGCTATCGTGCCGAGGACTTGTTGCAGTCCGGGGCGCTAGAGCTGGTCGACGTGGCGGATCGCTTGGGTTACAGCGATGTGCAGGGATTCAACCGGGCTTTCGCGCGCTGGCTGAAGTGCGCGCCTGGGGAGTATCGCGCGCGGTGGCTGAAGCTTTGAATTGGCTGGTGTCAGTGCTGGCCCCATCGCTGGCAAGCCAGCTCCCACAGAGGCCAGTGCTGACACAGGATTTGTGAACAACCTCGAACCCTGTGGGAGCTGGCTTGCCAGCGAAGAGGCCCGCCCGAGCAACCCAAAACTCACTGCCCCGAAGCCACACTCGCCGGCGCCCGCTCGGGCGTAACGATGCTGTCCAGATCGATATGCTTCCACTCAGGCTTGGCCCCCAAGCGCGCATTGAAGCGGTAGTTGAAAGTGAACTCATCCGCCGTCGGCACGCTCAGCGGTTTGCCATATACCGCTTCAATCCCCGCAAGGTCATATCCCATCACCTGCAGCAGCGTCGGGAAGATGTTGTAGTGGCTGGAGCGGTCCTTGTTTGCCGGCAGATTCGCCGCCCAGTCCGGCGCCTGCAATCCACGGCCCTGAATCACCACCAGCGGCACCAGCCCCTCCTCTTCCACCGGGTCGCCGCCGCAGTGGGTATTCAAGCCCGGGTTGCCGCGCTCATGCAGATCCTGGCCATGATCGGAGGTGTAGATCAGCAGCGCATTGTCCAGATTGGCCTGGGCAAACACCCGGGCGAAGAACTCGCCGACGTTCCACAACAGCGTGTTCTTGTAGGCGTTGCGATACAGCACCCAGTCATCCGGCTGGCCATTGAAACCGGGGCGTTCGCCAGTGTCGGCGACTTCGGTGAACTGCCCGCGCGGCAGCGTCGGCCGGTAGGCCATGAACGCGTCCGGGTATTTGTCATGCACCGGAAAATGCGCGCCGACCTTATTGATCACGATCAGCTCGGGGCGATCGTCATTGAGCAATTCGATCAGCTTCGCCGCTGCCGCCATATCGCGGTCGCGCACGCTGGTCTGGTCGAATTGCACGAAACTGTCGATGTCGTTTTTCTCGGCGGCGGTCATCAGGTTCTGCAGGTTGCCGGCCGTGCGTTGGGCGTCGATGTAGACCGTGCCGAGCCCGGCCTTCTTCGCGTACTGCCAGATCGACGGCAACGTGCTGTTGATGCGCCTGTAATCGGCGCGGGTGCCGCCGTAGCGCAAGGTGACGTTGGTGTCGGCGCTGCAGTTGGCAATGGACGCGGCATAACCGAAGTTGAAGACATCGACCCCGGCCGGCGCTTGCTTGAGGTTACTGTGCACGCCGAACGGCGCGTTGATGTCGAGGTAATTGCCGGAAATGCTTTCGTCGATGATCAGCACGATATCGTGGCTGATGGCAGGCGCGGCGCGCGCGAGCGTCACCGATTCACGCGGGCCGACGGTGTCATGCAACGCTTCGTAAGCAAACAGGTTGAGGTAGGCCAGCGGCGTGTACATGATCGGCAGACCACGTGCGCCCTCTCCCGCTCGTAGAAACAACAATCCGCTGAGCATCAATACGCCGACGAGGGGCGCCGCGACCCGCAACGTGTTGGGTATGAACAGCGCATGACGCGGCTTGAGCCCGATGCCGAACAACAGCAGCAAGCCACTGAGCAGCGCGCGCAGGATCGCGTCGCGGTACTGATAGGCCGCTTCCTGAATGAAGCCGCCGGAGTACACCAGCGAGACAAAATCGCTGTACCTCAGGTAATCCGCCGTGACCCGGGTATAGACATCGAAAAAAACCGCCGCAACAAACAGCGTTAATGCGAACGCATGTCGAACAAGAGCCTGACGTATATAGGCAGTTAGATATAACGCGAAAGTAAGCGCCAAAAACATCGCGCCAAAAACAAGTACATTAAAACCCCACCCGATAGCATTTAACCGGTCCAGATAGTAGTCGGAAAAGAGCAATAAGTAGGCAACTAAAAGCAGTTCCTTGGCGTATTTGAACATGGCGATACCGGCCGTCCGAAATGGGAGGTTGTCAAAGCTTTGTCGGTCAGAACCTGACACTAGCACCCGGCCATCAAAGCGCAAGAAATGACTGATAGCCGGGTAAAGCGTCAAAAAAACGGTGACTCAAATCTGACACACCGGCGGGGATGAAAGCCTTTAATTTCGGGGACTTAGACCGTCTGTCGGTTAAATTGAATCTGAACAAATCTGCAAAGAAAGAACAAATTCAATCGCAGCAATGACTTGATGGCCAATCGCCAAAAACGCCTCAAGTGTTATACCCGTGCAACATGTCATTTTGCTGACACGCTTTTCAAACCCTGCGCTATACCCCTTTAACAATCTCATTCCGTAGTTAACTTTTCTGGTTTTATTGAGGTGCGCAGATGGACGTGAGCGTATTTGGCACTGGCTATGTCGGACTTATACAAGCCGCTGCACTTGCCGATGTCGGTCATCGGGTTTTATGCATTGATATTGATCCCAACAAGATCAAACAACTGCAACAAGCGGTACCGCCCATCAGTGAACCAGGCCTGTCCGCAACACTTGAAGAAAACATCAAGGCCGGGCGCTTGTTGTTCAGCACCCAGGCCAGTGATGCGGTGACTCACGCCGAGCTGATTTTCATCGCCGTCGGCACCCCGGCGGACGAAGACGGCTCAGCCGACCTCAGCCATGTACTCAACGTCGCCCGGCAGATCGCCGGCCTGATGGAGGCCGATCGCACGCTGATCATCAAATCCACAGTGCCGGTCGGGACTGCCGATCAGGTTCTGGCCACGGCCACCAGCGAATTGCTGCAGCGCGGAAAAACCGAGCTGCAGGTGCGTGTGGTTTCCAACCCGGAATTTCTCAAGGAAGGCAGTGCCCTCGCCGACTGCATGCGCCCGGACCGGATCATCATCGGCACCCGCGACGACGCTGCCCGCGAGCAGATGAGCGAGCTGTACGCGCCGTTCTGCCGCAACCACGAAAAACTGATGTTCATGGACAACCGCAGCGCCGAGCTGACCAAATACGCGGCCAACGCGATGCTCGCCACCCGCATCAGTTTCATGAACGAACTGGCCAATCTCACCGAGCTGCTCGGCGCCGACATCGAAGCGGTGCGCAAAGGCATCGGCTCCGACCCGCGCATCGGCTACCACTTCATCTATCCGGGCTGCGGCTTCGGTGGCTCGTGCTTTCCCAAGGATCTGCGGGCCTTGCTGCACACCGCCGAACACAACGGCATGCCGTTGAAACTGCTGCGCAGCGTCACCGACGTCAATGACAGCCAACGGCACATCCTGTTCAGCAAACTGCGCGCGCAGTTTCCGCAAGGCCTGGCCGGCAAATCCATCGCGGTCTGGGGCCTGGCGTTCAAACCGAACACCGACGACATGCGCGAAGCCCCCAGCCGTTACCTGATGGACGCGTTGTGGGCCGAAGGCGCCAGCGTGCAGGCCTACGATCCGGAAGCCATGTCCGAGTGCCGACGCATCTACGGCTATCGCAACGACCTGCACTTGTGCGCAACCCGCGACGACACCCTTGAAGACGCCGACGCGCTGGTGATCTGCACCGAGTGGAAAAACTTCCGCGTGGTCGATTTCGAGCTGCTCGCCGAGAAGCTGCGTTCGAAGGTGATCATCGATGGGCGCAACCTTTACAACCCGGAACAGGTTGCCGCCGCCGGCCTGCATTACAGCGGCATCGGCCTGCGCCACATCGCCCCTGAAGGGCTGCGGCCATGAAGATTCTGGTGACCGGTGCCGCCGGTTTCATTGGTGCCCATTGCGTCCTGCGCTTGCTGCGCGACGGGCATTCGGTGGTCGGCCTGGACAATTTCAACCACTACTACGACCCGCAGCTCAAGCACGACCGCGTGCAGTGGGTGCGCGAGCAGGTCGGCGATTTTCCGCTGGCCACGGTGGATCTGGCCCACGCTTCGGCGATCGATGCGCTGTTTGCCCGCGAGCAGCCACAAGTGGTGATCCATCTGGCTGCGCAGGCCGGGGTGCGTTATTCGCTGGACAATCCACGGGCGTATCTGGACAGCAACCTCAACGGTTTCCTGAACATTCTCGAGAGCTGCCGCCACCACCCGGTCGAACACCTGATCTACGCCTCGTCGAGTTCGGTGTACGGCGCCAATCAACACACGCCTTACTCGGTCAAGGATGGCGTCAACCATCCGCTGTCGCTGTACGCCGCGACCAAGAAAGCCAATGAACTGATGGCGCACAGCTACAGCCATCTGTTCGGCATTCCCTGCACCGGCCTGCGCTTTTTCACCGTGTACGGGCCTTGGGGTCGGCCGGACATGTCGCCGATCCAGTTCGCCCGGGCGATCAGCGAAGGCGAGCCGCTGAAGCTGTTCAATTACGGCGAGCACCAGCGCGATTTCACCTACATCGACGACATCATCGAAAGCATCGCACGCCTCATCGATCAGCCACCGCAAGCCAATCCGCAGTGGGATCGCGAGCAGCCCGACCCGGCCAGCAGCATGGCGCCGTGGCGTCTGTTCAACATTGGCGGGCAGCGGCCGGTTGCACTGAAAACCTACCTCGCGCTGATGGAAAAACATCTCGATCGGCAAGCCATTGTCGAGCTGCTGCCGCTGCAACCGGGCGACGTGCTCAACACCTGCGCCGAGGCCAGCGATCTGGCCCAGGCCACCGGATTCCAGCCCCGGATAGAACTGGATGAAGGACTGGGCCGCTTCATCGCCTGGTTCCGCGACTACTACCCCATTGCCCGTGCGCCGCTTGCGGCTGATTGAATGCGGAGGACGCCATGACTGGACATGAAAGAAGTGTGTCGATTGCACAGATGCGCCCTGACAAGCGCGTCGACCCGGAACATCGCATGCGCCTCGACGCGGCGATCCACCGTCAGGGTCGCGGCTGGCTCAGCGGCCGCGATGGCGGCCGCCCATGGCAGCTGTCGCGGACCAACCGGGTGGTCGCCTGCCTCGGCGCGCTGACGATTCTCGTGCTGATCTCGCCAGTGCTGCTGGGCCTGGCCCTGGCCATCAAGCTCACCAGCCCGGGGCCGGTGCTGTTCGTGCAGAAACGCACCGGTTATCGCGGGCGCAAGTTCGGCATGTTCAAGTTCCGCACCATGGTCAGCAACGCCGAAGACCTCAAAGAGTCGCTGCGCCACCTGAACAAACACGGGGCTGACGCCATCGACTTCAAGATCGACAAGGACCCGCGTGTCACCGGCATCGGCAGTTTTCTGCGGCGCACCAGCCTCGACGAGCTGCCCAATCTGATCAACGTAGTGACCGGCGACATGCGCCTGGTCGGCCCTCGTCCGACCTCGTTCAACGCCTACCGCTACAAGGACAATCACCTCGCGCGTCTGGCGATCTACCCCGGCATGACCGGTCTGTGGCAGATCTCCGGACGCAGCAACATCGACTTCGACCAGCGCGTTGAGTTGGACCTCAGCTACATCGCCGAGCAGAGCCTTCTGCTTGATCTGAAGATTCTGTTGAAAACCCCCTTCAAAGTATTCAGCGGCCACGGAGCAAGCTAATGGACGGTTCAACCAATAAAAGCCTGAGCATCGCCAGCCCCAGCGAATCGAATCTGACTTCGACCGTGCTGGATCTCGATCTGCGCATTCTGTTCCTGACCGCCGCCAACCCCGGCGCCGGCACCACCACCAGCGCTCTGGCACTGGCCAGTCAGCTGGCGCAGATGAGCAGCGGCCAGGTGCTGCTGGTCGACGCCAGCCAGTCGGCGAACAACCTCACCCAGCAGATGAACCTCGGCAAGGAGCGCGGCCTGCGCGACCTGCTGTTCAACCCGGGCAACCCGCCGCTGTTGCAGGACTGCGTGGTGCAGGTCTCGAGCCTGCCATTCCATGTGCTGCCCAACGGCCGGCCGATCCGCACGCTGGAACACCTGACCGCCGAGCGCCTGAGCCCGTTGCTCGACCAGTTGGGCAGCCAGTACCGCTTTGTGGTGATCGACGGCGACGCGGTGTATTCCGCCGCCGACACCCTGGTCATCAGTACTCAGGTCGACGGCGTGGTGTTTGTCGTGCGCGCCGAAGACACCCGCTGGGAAGTCGCCCAGGCCGCTGTGCAACGCCTGACTCAGGCCGGGGCGAAAGTGGTCGGCAGCGTGTTCAACCGGCGTAAGTACTACATGCCCAAATGGCTTTACAAAAACCTGTAAGCGAACGCAAAGGATGACGCCATGAACGCCAGAATGCTTGTCCTGCTGTTGCTGCCGCTTGCGGGCTGCTCCAGCACTTCCGACACCCAGAACATGCCGGTGAATATTCTCACCGCCTCCCCGGCCAACGCCCAGGCGACCGATATGCCGAAGATCGAGCAGACCCTGCGCCCGCAGGATGTGCTGGACGTGATCTTCCATATCAGCACCAGCGGTTCGGACGCCTACCGCGTGCAATCGGGCGACCAGATCGGCCTGAATTTCACCGCCGCCAGCCAGCTCAACGGCAATCAACTGGTGCTGCCCGACGGCACCATCGAACTGCCGGGCGCCAACACCTCGGTGAAAATCGCCGGGCTGACCAGCGAAGAAGCGCGCCAGGAAATCCAGCGCGTGTATCAGCGCAAACAGCTGTTCCAGCCCAACCGCAACCAGCTCACCGTGCAGATCATCAGCCCGCTGAGCAACGAGCAGAACCTGAAAAGCGCCCTCAATCACCCGGCCACCGGCATGAGCCGCGAGATCACCGTCGGCACTGACGGCTACGCGAGTTTTCCGGAAATCGGCGCCGTGCCGCTGCAAGGCATGACCGTCAATCAACTGGAATCGTTCCTCAACAAAAAGTACGCGCAACTGCCGGGCCGCATGACCGTGGACGTGCTGCTCAAGTCCACCGCAGGCAACGAGATCTACGTGCTGGGTGAAGTCGCACAACCGGGCTCGTATCCGATCCGCCGGCCGGTGTCGGTGCTCGAGGCGCTGACCCTGGCGCGCGGTACCAACGTCAAGGCGCGGCTGGATTCGGTGGTGATCATGCGGCGCAACGGCAATCAGGTGAAAGCCGTGCGCTACGACGTCGAAAAAGCGCTGTCCGGCGACGCCCCGCAAATCGCCTACCTGCAACCGGACGACATGCTCTACGTGCCAAAAACCAAACTGGCCAGCGCCGGCGAACTCGCCCGCCAACTGGCTGATGTGGTGCTGTTCCAGGGCGTCGGTTTCAGCTTCGGCTACCGCGTCGACAACAAAGACAGTGACAACTAACTCACAGGTGACCGACATGAACCCCAAGGAAAACTACCTGCATGAGTTCTTCAGGATTTTCTTCGCCAACAAGCAACTGGTGAAGCGCGTCTTCCTGACCTTTGCAGTCATCGCCCTGCTCCTGCCGTTGCTGCTCAAACAGAGCTTCGATATCACCGCGCAGGTCATCGTGCAGTCGAAAAAACTCTCTCAGGGCGACGCCACTACGTCGCTCACGGTGGACAACGCCACCTTCATTCCGCCGTCGCTGGCGGACATGGAAACCGAGAGCAATATCCTCCGCTCGCCAGCGCTGATCCGTCAGACCATCAGCGAACTGCGCGACAACGGCGAATACAGCCCGCCACCCGGGGTGTTCGCCAAGTTGCTCGGCGAACCGTTCAAGCGCTACGTCTCGACGCCGCTGCGCGAGTACGTGATCAATCCGCTTCGCGACGGGCTCGGCATGGAAACCGATCCGGTACGTGACACCACCCTCGACGCCCTGACCCAGCAAGCCGTCGACAGCCTGAAAATCGAAACCCTGCCCGGTTCCAACGTGATCTCGATCACCTACAGCTTCCCGGATCCGCAGCAAGGCACGACGTTTGTCAGCGCCCTGCTGCAGAACTATCTGGTCAGCCGTCAGGCCCTGCAATCGATCGACTTGCCGCAGTCGTTCTACGAGACCAAAAAGCACCAGTATCAAGTGCGTCTCGATGGCCTGGAAGGTAATCGTCAAGCACTGCTGGAAAATGTCGGCGCAGCGGATCCGAAGGAGGAAATCACCTTCCGCCTCAACGCCATCAATACTGAAGAACAGGCGCTGAACCTGTATCAGGACCGCCTGCTGCAAAGCCAGCGCTGGCTCGAATATCTGAAAACCGCGCTCGCCGCCGCCAGCAGTAGCAAGCTCAACGACTACACCTTCCCCTACACCTTCACCACCACCGTCGACAACGTGGCGTTCGAGGACCGGGAAATCAAACAGATGGGCGAGCAACTGACCAGCCAGGTCAGCCGTTACATGAACGATCTGGCGGTGTTCCAGCCCGGCAGCGAACCGATGCTGTTGACCCGCGAGCAGATCGCCCGCACCCGTCAGCAGTTTCTCAAAGTGGTGAGCAACCGCATCCAGGAACGCACCGCCGATCTGGCCGTGGTCAAGCAGGTGATCGAGCAGAAAACCGCGCGCATCGCCGAGTTCAAGAACCGCATCCGCGACCTGCAGCAGACCCAGAGCAAACTGCGCCAGATGGACACCGAGATCGATGCGCTGCACGCAGCGTTCTCGACCTATGCCCAGCGTTTTGCCGAAAGCAGCACCACGCGCTCGCTCAACGATGACCTGTCCAACGCCCGGGTACTCAGCCCGCCGTTCGAACCGACCGAGGCAGCGTTCCCGAAACCGCTGCTGATCATCCCGTTCGGGCTGTTCACCGGTCTGCTGCTGGCAATCGCGTTCGTCTACGTGCGTGAGTTCTTCGATCACCGCTTCAAGCATCCGGCGCAAATCAGCCATGAGCTGGGCCTGCCGGTGCTGTTGGTGCTCAACGAAGAAACGTCGCAGCCGGGCAATCCGCACAAGAACTGGACCATGCCGAGCCTGGTTCACTGGGTGCGCAATTGAACGCGGTGTCCACCCCAATCGTCGCCCTGCCGATCATTCATTTGCTCAGCAGCGGCGGCTTCTACGGGGCCGAGCGGATGTTGCTGGATCATTGCCTGGCCACGCCGGGGCAGCACCAAGTGCTGTTCCTCGACGCGCCGCCAGAACTGATCGCGCGCTTTCGTGAAGCCGGGGTGGACGCTCGCGCTTGTGCCGGGCTCGGCGAATTGCTGCGGCATTTGCGTCAGCGCCGGGGCGACAAACCGTTGCTCAACACCCACAACTTCAAAGGGCTGCTGTTCGGCTGGGTCGGCGCCACGCTGTTGCGCCTGCCGCTGGTGATCACCCAGCACGGGTTCACGCCGCGCAGTCGCAAGCAGAAGTTCTACACCTGGCTAAGCCTGCAACTGTGCCGCACGGCGTCGGTGAAACGGGTGGTCTGCGTGGCGGAAAGTATCGCCGTGCTGCACCGTCAGGCCAACGTCCGGACGGAGAAGTTGCAGGTGATTCCCAACGGTTTACCAGCGGCGCCAGCGATGCCGTCGCTGGCAGAGCGGCAACGCTGGCTGGCCGGTTACGTCGGGCGGTTGAGCAGCGAGAAAGGCCCGGACCTGTTCCTCGATGCGCTGATCGCATTGTGTCACCAGCATCCGCAACTGGACGCGGTGATGCTCGGTGACGGACCGGAACGCGAGGCCCTTCAGGCGCGCATCGATGCTGCCGGGTTGCAGCAGCGGATTCGCCTGCCGGGCTACCAGACGGCGATGCAAGGCTGGTGGCAGCAACTCGATGCGTTGGTGATCAGCTCGCGCACCGAGGGCACGCCAATGATTCTGCTCGAAGCGATGCAGGCCGGCGTGCCGGTGGTGGCGTTCGCGGTCGGCGGTATTCCCGATGTCCTGCAGGACCGTCACAACGGCCTGCTCGCGGCGCCGACGGATACCGCCGCCCTCGCCCGCCAGCTCGACACACTGCTGGCCCAACCGAAGCTGGCCGCGCAGTTGCGCGACAACGCCAGACGCACCCAACAGGAGCGCTACGACCTCAAGGCTTTGGCCGAACGCTGGTCGCAGCTGTACATCCAAACGGCACGGGAGACACGCGCATGATTTTCCCGCTCTCGATCGTCAGTCTGTTCGCCCTGGTCAGCCTCGGTTTGCTGGCCAGTCCCTGGCCGTATCTGGCGCCGGGGGCGGTGATTGGCCTGGTCGGTTTCACCGTCCTGTACCGCAAGCCGACATGGGGCCTGCTCGGCATTGCCGCGCTGGTGCCGTTCGAAGGGTTCTTCAAGGACAGTTCAGTGTCGGGAAGCAAGTTGCTCGGCGCCTCCCTGGCGGTAATCGTGATGCTGCAACTGGCGCTGCACCAGATTCCGTCGCAACGCCTGCGCAGCAACCTGTGGCACTGCCTGATCGGCTTCATGGTTCTGTATTTTCTCAGCCTGCTCAATACCGATGACATGGGCATGTCGCTGGGGCATCTGCGCGAACTCAGCGTTGGTCTGGTGCTGTTTGTCATTACCTTGTTGATCGGCCGCGAACTGAACCTCGACCTGTTCGCCCGGCTGGTGACCCTCGCCGTCACCGCGACCTGCGCCATGGCGATGTTCTCGGCGAAGTTTCAGGATCAGGGCCGCGCCGCCGGCCTGCTCGAAGACCCCAACGCCTTCGCTATGCTCATCGCCTTCGCCATTCCTCTGGGTCTGCTGCTGGTGATCCGCAGCCCGAACCTGCTGCACCGCTTGTTCTGGGGCGCCTGCTGCCTGCTGTTGCTCGGTGGCATGACCAAGACCGAATCGCGCTCAGGTCTGGTGGTATTGGCGTTGAGCCTGCTCATCGGCATTTGGCACTACCGCGCGCAACTGACCCACATCCGCCCACGGCATCTGGGTTTCGTCATGCTCGGTGCGGCCATCGTGATTCCGCTGGCGATCTACGCCATGCCGGCCGGTTACATGGCGCGGATCCAGTCATTGAGCATCCTCAGCGCCGGCTCCAAGGCGCAGGACGAATCCCTCGGCCGCCGTGCTTCCTACATCGTCGTCGGCGGCCAGATGATCCGCGAACATCCGGTGCTCGGCTCCGGTCCCGGGACCTTCCCGTTGCATTACGCGACCACCGGTTACGCCAAGGCGTTTTCCGCCAACCGCAAGATCGGCGATCTGTACCGCCGCGCCCACAACACCTATCTGGAAATCTTCAGCGAACTGGGCGTGCCCGCCGGGCTGTTCTTCGTCGGCATGCTCGGGCTCGGTCTGTACAACCTGATTCGCGCGCGGGCGGCGTGGATGCTGCGCGGTGATGGACATCGGGCGGACATGATGACCCACCTGGGGGTGAGCTTTCTGTCGCTGACCCTGTTCCTGATGTTCCTCAGCGCGCCGAACCAGAAATACGTGTGGATCATGCTGGCGCTGACCAGCGTCCTGCGCATCAAGGCCGAGCAGGCGCCACTGACCCCGGAGACGCAGGCATGAAGCGGATCAGCATCGTCATCCCGATGTACAACGAGGCGCGGCACATTGGCCGTACCCTGCTCGCCGCGCAGAAAGCCGCACACGCGGCCAATGTCGAGTGTGAGCTGATCGTGGTCGACAACGGCTCGACCGATCAGGGTCCGCAGATTGCCCGGCAGTTCGGCGCAACCGTGCTGAGCTTGCCGGGGCTGTTGATCGGCGCGCTGCGTAATCGCGGCACGGCGATCGCCAGCGGGGAATGGCTGGCCTTCATCGACGCCGACGTGGAAATGCCTGAAACCTGGTTGCAGCCCTTGTTCGACATCCAAGCCAGTGGCCAAGCCGATGTGTTCGGCCTGGATCTGCATACGCCGGCCGAGGCGCCATGGTTCGCCACGGCCTGGCAGCGGCGCACTTCGCAGCCGTCGCACCGCGTCAGCCACAGTGTCGATTGGCTGCCCAGTTCCAACCTGCTGATGCGTCGCGACTGGTTCGACAAGGTCGGCGGTTTCAACGAGGCCCTGCGCACTGCCGAAGACAAGGAATTCACCCTGCGCCTGCACGAACAGGGCGCGCGTCTGCTGTCGGTCAATGACAAGGTCGCGCTGCACTGGGGTTACGAGATGAACTGGCGCGAATGGATGGGCAAGGAAATGTGGCGTCAGGGCAGCCATCTGCAACTGCTGCGCACCCATGGCATGAGCCTGCGCCTGCTGCGCTTTCCAATATTGTCGTTGTTGGTGTGGATCCTCGATTTCCTGGCGATTTCCGCACTGCTAGACGGCTTTCCCCATCACGCGGCGGTGATGGTCACCCTGACCGTGATCCCCGGTCTGGTCCTGAGCGTTCGCCAGAGCATCAAGCACCGCGATCCGATTCTGCTCCTGCAACTGTGGGGCCTGCACTGGCTGCGCCTGCACCTGGCCGGCGCGGCGTTCATTTTGAGTCTGTGTCAATGGAACGCAAGGAGGCCTGCCCGTGGCTGAGTTCATTTTCTGGATGTGCCTGTTGCTGCCCGTCTACGCCTACGTCGGCTACCCGCTGTTGCTGACGATCCTCGCGCCGCTGTTTCCAGCGTGGCGACACACGCCGGCGCCGCCGCTGAACGTCAGCATCGTCATCGCCGCGCACAACGAGGCGCGGCATATCGAGCACAAGTTGCGCACGCTGCTGGCCCAGGATTATCAACCGGCAACGCTGCAGATCATTCTCGCCAGCGACGGCTCTACCGATGACACCGTGGCCTGCGCGCACAAAGTGATTGATCCGCGCATCACCGTGCTTGACCTGCCGCGTCAGGGCAAAGCCGCCACGCTGAATGCCGGCGCGGCCCTGAGCAGCGGCGACATTCTGGTGTTCACCGATGCCGACAACCAATGGTCACGCGACACCCTCGGTCACTTGCTCGCGCCGCTGAGCGATCCACAGGTCGGCGCTTGCGCCGGGCACATGGTGATCCCGGTCACCGGTGGCGGTCTGAGTGTCGGCGACAGCCTCTATCGGCATTACGAAGGCTGGTTGCGCCGGGTCGAGAACCGCACCGGTTGCATGGTCTCGGCCGACGGCGCCCTGCTCGCCCTGCGCCGCGAGCTGTTCCAGAACGTACCGGCCGAGGTCAACGACGACTTCTTTATCAGCACCTGCGCGCCGGTAGCCGGCAAGCGCATCGTCTACGTGCCCGAAGCGCAAGTGATCGACCATGGCGTCGACGAGGCGGACAAACAGTTTCGCCGCCGTCAGCGCGTCACCGTCGGCGGCCTGCAAAGCCTGGCCCAGCGCCGCGAACTGCTCAATCCGCTCAAGCATGGCCTGTATTCCCTGGCGTTGATCAGCCACAAACTGATCCGCCGCCTGGCGCCGGTACTCCTGCTGCCATTGCTGCTGAGCAATTGCTGGCTGTGGGACGAGCACGCTTTCTATCGCCTGAGCCTGATCGCGCAACTGTTCGGCTACAGCGTGGCAATTGCCGGGCTGCTGGATGCGCAACACCGCTTGCCGAAACCGTTCCGCCTCGCCGCGTTTCTGCTGGTCACCCTCGCCGGGATGAGTCTCGGCCTGTGGCAGTTCCTGCGCGGTCAGCGGTATGCCCAGTGGAATCCGGAACAGAACCGTTAAGAGGACCGAAGCCATGGCGATCAAACAACTGATAAAAAGCACCAGTGGCTGGCTCTATCTCAACTCGCCGGTGGGCCGTCAGCAGTTGCAGGGCGCGGGGGTGATTCTGATGCTGCACCGCGTGCTGTCCAATGACCGCGCCGCCGACCTGCCGCACCGCAATGAACTGTGCGTCGGACCGAAAGCGTTCGAGCATTTGCTGGTGTGGCTGCGCAAGCATTTCGACTGCGTGCCGCTGATGGAAATTCTCCAGCCCAACGCCCTGCGCAGCGAGCGCCCACGGGTGGCGCTGACCTTTGACGATGGCTGGCGTGACAATGCCGTCAACGCCTTCCCGTTGCTGCAGAAACACCAAGTGCCGGCGAGCATTTTCCTCTCCACCGATTTCATCGGCAGCCGCCAGCGTTTCTGGTGGGAAAGCCTTGGCGAAACCCTATGGGGCAGCCATGGCGATAAAGCACGCATGCACCTGATCGAATGCCTGCATGCGCGCAAACATCCGCTGCCGGTGCTGCTCGACGACATCGATGTCGAGCGCCGCAGCCTGGCGCTGCTGCATTACCTGCAAGGGCTGAAAAGCCTGGCCCCGCAGGAGCTGGAAGAACTCACCGACGAATGCCCGAAGGACTCGCTGCCACAGGCACTGGACTGGCATCAGGTGCGGGCAATGGAAGCCTCCGGTCTGGTGCGGTTCGGCCCGCACGGCGCCAGCCACGCAATCCTCACCGGTCTCGATGATGCGCGCCTGAGCGAAGAAATCCGCCGCAGCCGCGACGCATTGAACAACGGCTGCAACCGACCTCTACCGGTCTATTGCTACCCCAACGGCGACAACGATGATCGCGTTCGCCAGCAGGTCGCGGACCACGATTACCCGTTTGCGCTGGGCACCGGCACCGGGATCTATCGCGGCGACGGCGATCCGCTGAACCTGCCGCGTTTCGGCGTCAGCCAGCGCACCGCGCGCCATCCGCAATTGCTGTCTTGGCGGATCTACCGGGGAGCGCGGCCATGAGCCGAGGCAACTACCTCAAGCACCTCGCGTTGAGCATGGGCACCAAGCTGGCGATGATCGCCTTGCGTTTGCTGCGCAACGTCTTGCTCGCGCGGATTCTCGGCCCCAGCGAACGCGGCCTGTTCGCCCTGCTCAGCACCCTGCCTGACCTGATCAGCGCGGCCACCAGCGGCGGTTTGAATTCGGCGGTCGGTTATCAGGCGGCCAAGCAGCGGCCGATGGGTTTGCTGCTCAGCCAGGTGCTGGTGTTCGGTTGTTTGCTGGCCGGTTTGCTGACTTTGCTGGTGGTGGCGTTGGTGCGCGAATTTGGCACGCAACTGGACGTGACCATGCAACTGGGCCTGCTCGCCTGGCTGTTGCTGCTGGCGGTGCCGTTGACCGTGTTGAAAAGCGGCCTGCTGACCCTGCACAACGCCTCGGGTGGCGTGGTCGCATTCAACGTCTTGCGCCTGATCGAATCGCTGGCGCCGCTGTTGCTGTTCGTCGCACTGTTCTGGATGTGGCAGAGCGCGGCGTTGGAGGCAGCGCTGATCAGTTGGCTGGCCGGTATCAGTCTGGTGGTGCTCGCCGGTTGGGTCTGGCTGAAGCGGGCGCAGCCATTGCAGCTGCAATGGGATCGCGCCAGCCAGAAGGAGCTGCTGCGCTACAGCGCGCGCAGCCATCCCGATCTGCTGTTCCAGCAAGTGATTTTGCGCTCCGATTACCTGTTTATCGGCGCCCTGCTCGGTAGCACCGCGCTGGGCCATTACGCCATGGCCAGCGCTGCTGCCGAATTGCTGTTGATCGTCCCCGAAGCGGTGACTACGCCCCTGATGAAACGCCTGCTGCAACAGGATGAAGGCATGGACAAGGTCACTCCGCTGGCGCTGCGCCTGACCGCGACGGTGATGCTCGGCGCCTGTTTGAGCATGGCCGTGATCGGCGAGTGGTTGATCGTCACCCTGTTTGGCGCTGCCTACCAACCGGCGTACCCGGCGCTGCTGGCGTTGCTGCCGGGGCTGTTGGGTCTGTGCTACGCGAGCATTCTGCGCCTGGACTTGCTGGGCAAGAATCGCCCCGGCTCGGTGTCGTTGTTGATGGGCCTGGGCGCGCTGCTCAATCTGGCGCTGAACCTGGTGCTGATTCCGGCCTACGGCATCGTCGGCGCCGCCGCCGCATCATCGATCGCCTATCTGGCGGTGACCGTGGCCATGCTCGTGCTGTATTGCCGTTTGAGCGCTGTGCCGTTCTGGCAAACCCTGATCATCCTGCCCCGCGACGTGCTGCCGATGTGGTCGATGCTGCAGAGGAAACCCGCATGAAAGGCTGGTACCTGCTGTTCGGTCTCGGCCTGTCGCTGGACGCTTTGGCGGCGTCGATGCGCTGGGGCGAGATTCGTGACGGCAGTCTGTTTCTGCAAACCGATCAGCCTGACAGCGTGACCGTGCGCTGGACCCCGGCGTGGCAAGCGGATGCCAACGAAGAGCAACTGTACCTGCTCGACGGTCGCGGCAAATTGCTCGGCGAACGCTTGATCAAGGCCAGCGAAACCCGTGGCAGCCAGACCTGGCCGCTGCTGCCCGGCGCGGCGAGTTATCGACTGGAAATTCCCGGCTACAGCTTCCGCCACTACCGCATCGAACACGATGAACGCACCGTTGCCCTGTTTGCCCCGGCCAAAGTGCACTTCAGTGCCGAAAGCAAAAATGGCGACGTGCTGTATTTCAAAGTCGCGGCCGGTGAGCATGCAGTGCTCGCCGGCAAGTTTCACGGCGGCGTCACCGCGCTACAGGCGCAGCGGATCGGCGACCACCAGGCGCTGACTCTCGCACTGAAGCCCTATCGCGCCTATTGGCAGTTCGATCAGGTCGCGTTGCCAGTCAGCCCCCGTGAGCAGGTCTGGCGTCTGCAACTGCAAGGCAGCGGCAAAGCGGCGTTCTGGCTCGACGGCACGGCCAATCTGTTTGCGCAGAATCCGCAGCAACTGCAACCGCTGCGCGAAGACGTCGGAGATGTCCGGCTGGTGCTGCATGACAAAGTCCTCGGGCGCACGCCGGATCTCGGTATTGCCCTGCCCTACGTGATGCCGCCCGCAGCCAGCCACGCGCTGCTCGATGCGCTGAAACCGACGGCAGCGAGCTATTACAGTTTCGTCGACGTCACGGCGCAGAACCCGCAATTCGAAGACGCATTCCGCCGGGTCTATCAGCAGCGCTTCGGCATTCGCAACGACATCACCCTGCTGGCCGGCAGTCAGCGCCAGGCCGATCTGCGCGCCGACGTGCAGAGCAACAGCGGCCTCGACGCCTGGCTGGCGAGCACCCGCGCGCTGGGCGGCAATGGCACGCATTACATCGGCTTTGCCGACGAACCCAATCTCAACTATTCCAGCTACGGGCAATATCAGGCGATTTTCACCAGCATGGCCCGTCAGGTGCGCAGCGACCCGGCGAATGCCCGCGCCGGTGTGCGCATCGCCATGCCGGCCAGTTCGCGACTGGTCAACGGCCCGTTCGCCGATAATGCGGCGGACAAGCGCGGAATCGATTGGGCACGGCGCCTGCTCAGCGAGTCAGCCGATCAGGTCGATGCACTGGCCTGGCATGAATGGATGATTCGCGATCTGCTCGCCACCCGCGTCTACCGCGACAGCGTGCGCCGTGCCGCCGAACTGGTCGGCCGCGACGCCAATGGTCAGCCGCGCAAGGCCTTGCTGCTCGATCAGACCAACCTGTCCAGCGGCTCCAGCCTCAGCCCCTACGATCAGGAAACCCACTACACCTCGCTGTGGTGGGCCTCAGTGGTGATCAATGCCTCGCAGGACGGTTTGCTGAGCATGCTCAACTGGTTTCAGGCCGCTGACGAACCGCATTACCCCAAAGGCATGTTGCGCGTGTTGGGCGACGATCGCTTCGAGCTGAAACCGGTCGGCCTGGCCCAGCAATTCATCGCCCGCCACTGGCTGCACCAGGTGCTGCAACTGGACAACGACGCCTTCGAGGTGGATGTGCTGGCGATGGCCGGCGACGAGCAGCGCACGTTGCTCGGAGTGAACAAAGGGACGCGCCTGCAACGCGTCGATCTGAGCGGCGCCAGGTGCCCGCTGAACCATGGCGCCCTGCGTTACTTCGGCGCCGACAATCGCAGCCGCGACGCACCGTTTGCCTGCGACAACGGGCGCGTGCGTTTCGAACTGCCGGGGCAAACCCTGTTTGCCCTGAGCTGGAGCGCTTCATGAGCCGCCCTTCGATGCTCTGCCGCGCGGTCTTGATGCCGCGCATGGCACCTTCATCAGGAGAAGAGACCATGGATGTTTTGCAAAAACTCAGCGGACATATTCGTCGTAAAGGCCTGCGAGCGACCTTGGGCAAGATCCGCAAACTGTACATTTTTTCCCATCAGCAACTGCTGTGGATGGAGCGCGACCTGGTCAGCCCGGTGCCGCCGCACAAGCTCAAACCCTATCCGCCGCTGCGCGTGGTCAGGATCACCGCGGACAACGCCAGCGCTTTCGCGCGTTACTTTGGCGACCGTGTCGGCACGATGGCCGAGCTGGCCAAAGAGGGCCACACCGGGCACATGCATGTCGACGAGCAAGGCGATGCCGTGGCGTTTATCTGGGGCACGCCGCGCAGTTATTTTGATCGGCACTACTACGGCTGCCGATTCCCGGTGAAGCCCGGCGAGTTCTTCGAGTTCGGCGGCGAACTGGCCCGGGCCTACTGGGGAACAGAGCTGTCGGTGGACCTGCAATTGCGCTTGTGGGAAGCCATGGCCGCCCAGGGCTGCAGCAAAGTGGTCGATGTCTGCGAGTCGCACAACATACCGGCGCTCAAGCTGCATCTGCGCATGAGCTATACCGAACAACAGCGGATCATGAATATCTACACGCTGTTCGGCCGCTGGCGCTTCTATCGCGAAACCCGCTACAGCGGTTCGCGCCTGGCGGCGCTGGGTAAAACTTCCCGTCCACCTGTCAACGCAACGGCGGCCTGAACCTATGGTGATGCGATTCGAATGGTGCACGTCCCTGTGCGCCGCCGACTTCCCGGCAACCGCGTATGAAACGCTGCGCCTGGGCGTGACCGACCATACGCCGTTCAACAATCTCGGCTGGTTATGTGCGGCGGAACAGGCTCTGGGTGAGGATCAGCGCCTGCACATTCTGCTCGGTTGGGAAGCCGCAGAACTACGCCTGTGCCTGCCGCTGGTAGCCAGCCGCGAGCGCTTCGCCGGCGTGCCGTTTCGGGTCTTGCATCACTTGGGTTATCCGCTGGCTGATCGTCTGGCCCTGCTGTCGTTGCTCGGCGGCGCGGACATGCACGAGGCGCTGCTGTTGATTCGCCAGCGCCTGCCCCATGCGCTGCTGCAACTCAATGAATTGTCGGAGCCTGCGGGTGAAGAAAGTGCCGTCACCGCATGGATGGCGCGCAGTTCCACGGCCGAGCGACGCCTGAGCTGCCGGGTGCCAGTGCATCTGATCAGCGAAGCCGACCATCAGGAAGTCTCCGGCGACCCGCGCTACAAACTGCGCCGGGCACGCAAACGGATTGCCGCGTGCGGTGCGCAGATCCGCCGGATTACCCCGGATGCGCTGAGCATGGCTGCCTTGTTGCAGACCATCAGCGAAGTCGAGGCGGTGAGCTGGAAAGGCGATGAAGGCGTCGGGATTTTCGCCACACCGCGCAGTCGCCAATGGATCGAACGCGCTTTCACCGCCCTCGCCGGCCAAGGCCTGGTACGCGTGGTGATGCTCGAGCTGAACGGCCGCTGCATCAGCTATCGCCTCGGCCTGCTCGAACAGGGCCGGCTCTACGATTACAACCTCGCCTTCCTGCCGCAGTACGCCGACCTGGGCAGTGGCCGGGTGTTGCTGGAGGAATGGATTCGCTGGGGCCTGGACGAGCACTGGCGCTGGATCGATGCCTCGCGGGTCAGCCTGGAAAACTCCAGCCATCAACTGCACGAACGCATGACCGGGCAATTGGAACACTGGCGCTGGAGTTTCTATTCGTGGCGCCCAAGTGGGCTGGCATTGGGTCTGGCGCTGCGCATCTGGTATCGCTGCAAGCCCGCCGTGCAGCAGTGGCGCACCAGGCGCGCCAACAAAAAATCTGCAGCACTGGTGCAACCTGTCGCAATCACTCCGGAGGGCGGCCATGCCTCGCCAAGTCATAGTCAACGCTGATGACTTCGGTCTCAGCGCCAACGAAAACGCAGTGATCTTCGCTGCCTTCCAGGCCGGCCTGATCAGCTCGGCCACGGCCATGGCCAACATGCCGGCGTTTGAAGCCGCCTGCACCATGGCCCGCCATCCGACGCTGCAAGGTCGGATCGGTCTGCACTTCAACCTGACCTACGGGCGCCCGCTGAGCCAGGCGATCCTGGGGCGGCGGACCTTTTGCGATGGCAACGGCGTGTTCGACCTCAACCTGCCCCGCCACAGCCTGTGGCTGAGTCGCGCAGACCGTGACGCGGTGCGCGCCGAGTTACAGGCGCAGTGGCAACGCTGCGTCGATCACGGCATGCGCCCGAGCCATATCGACTCGCACCAGCACGTACACAACATCTGGCCGATCGGCGAAGTCGTCGCGAAGTTTGCCGCCGAGCAAGGCGTACCGATTCGGCTGGCGCGCAACCTCGGGCACAACCTCACGCTGCCCAAGCGCCTATTCAAGGGTTTGCTCAATGGCCGTTTGCAGAGTCTGGCGCGGGTCACCGCCGATTACGTCTGTACACCGGTGGACCTGCGCAATGCCAGCGTCCCCAGCGACGGCGTGCTGGAAATCGTCGCCCACCCGACCCGCCTCGGCGTCGATTTCGGTGATGCCTATCTCGACTCCGGCGAGTCTTTGAGCGAGGTAATCGAACAGGGTTTGAGAGGCGTCGCGCGAGTCTCGTATGCCGACCTCAATCGAGAGGAAACGCAGGGCGCTACGGCGCTCGAATGAATCACCGCTGTAACGACACTCACCACAACATCCGGGCAAAGACCCTGGAGGGGCATCATGAGCATCATCACCAAAGTGCAAGATCGCATCAGACAGAAAGGCCTGGGCCGCACCGTCGGCACGTTGTGGAAACGCTACGTGTTCTTCCACTGGGAACTGCTGTGGATGGAGCGCGACCTGGTCAGCCCGGTGCCGCCACACAAACTGCGCCCGTATGAAGGCCTGCGCAAAGTCGACATCACCCCGGAGAACGCCGTGGCGTTCAGCAAACACTTCGGCGACCGTGTCGGCACCATGGCCGAACTGGCTGCCGAGGGCCACACCGGGCACATGTACCTGGACGCCGATGGCCACGCCGTGGGCTTTATCTGGGGCAGCATTCGCGACTACCACGACCGCCACTATTACGGCTGCACCTTCCCGGTCAAACCCGGCGAGTTCTTCGAATTCGGCGGCGAAATGATCCGCGCCTACTTCGGCAGCAGCCTGTCGGTGGACGTGCAGGTCGCGCTGTGGCAAGCGATGGCGGCGCAGGGTTGCACCAAGGTGGTCGACGTCTGTGAAACCCACAACATCCCGGCGCTTAAACTGCATATCCGCATGGGTTATCAGGAACAAGGTCGGGTGACCCACGTTTACTGCCTGTTCGGCCGCTGGAAATTCTTCCGCGAAACCCGCTATGAAGGCTCACGCCTGGACCCGTTGCGCAAACCGGGCCGGCCGGCGGTAAGTGCCGCGGCGCAGGCTTGATCCGGCCTTGTGAAATGTGGCGGTCGCAAGGCCGCCATCGCGAGCAGGCTCGCGGCCACACTGGAATGCGTTTCCCTGTGGGAGCGAGCCTGCTCGCGAAGAGGCCAGCCGTCGCAAAAAAAGTTCTCAGGCCTTGCTCGCCACCAGGCTAAAGCACATCGGCAGCTGCGCCTGCTGGTTCAGGTAGCAGTCATACACCTCTTCCCGGTTCGAATGCGCATATTCCTTAAAATCCACAATGCTCAGCCCCGCTCCAATGGCGCCGCTGAAGATCGCGCCCAGCGTATGCACGAACCAGTACGACTTTGCCGCCGGCTGCTCGACTTTACCTACGTAAACGATCGGCTCTTGCTGCACAAACGGCTCGGCACGGAAGTACGAGCTGGCGAGGCGGTAGGGATCTTCAGCCTGCGGATCAACCATTTCCAGAAACGGATGGGTTTCGTAGATCACCAGCTTGCCGCCCGGCTTGAGCACCTGCGCGACATGACGGAAGAATTCGCCGATGTCAGGCATCCAGTTGAGTACCCCGATGGTGATCAGGGCGACGTCGAAGCGGTTATGCAGCGATGCGGGCAGATGGTGGATGTCGCTCTCGACGAATTCGGCAGTATGCGGCGAGCGGCTGTTGAGCTCGCGGGCCTGCTCAAGAAACGCTGCCGATTGATCGACGCCGACGACACTGCGCGCACCCAGCGCAAACAGCGACAGGCTCTCCCGACCGTTATTGCAGCCCAGTTGAATCACGTCTTTGCCGTCGACGTCCAGCAAGCCACGCAAGGTGTCGTCAAGGCAGCAAAACTCCCCCTGCGCAACATCGCTGAGCAATGCCTGCCAGTCCGGTGAATCCTGATGATGGCGAGCGGAATCGTTCCACGCCTGTCGATTGCTTTCGATGGCGGTTTTGGGGTTGGGCACTTCCATGGCGCTACTCCGGGTGAGGCTCGTGATTGAGCGGCGTGAGTGTAGAACAGACGCGGGGTGGCGGTTGTTCCAATGTTGTAATCACACTGCGCAGTCCTCTTCAGCGAGTCCTACAGAAAAAGGAAGGAACTCGAGAAACCCCAACCGTTTTCCTACATCTTCCGTCGGTTGGCCGTCGGAAGCGCTCAGTCTAGGATTTGTCGAACTACAAGTACTCATGGAGCTCGACCAAGATGCAGTTCATCCAGACAACGACGACAGCAATCCCTGTACCGAATAGACTGCCAGGCATTGATCCCGGAGGCACTATGGACGGCAAAATCTTTCCCGACGATTCAGGGTTTAAAAACAACGAGCAGGCTGCCAGTCATGATCGCTGGTTGCGAGCCAAGGTGCAGGCGTCCAGAGATGATCCCCATCCGAGTCTCCCCCATGAGGACGTGATGGCGGACATGCATGCCTTGATCGAATCCATGCGAAAAAAGGTCGATGCAGATTGAGTGGCGGCCCGAAGCCAAGGCCGATCTTTCGAACATCCTCAGATACATTGGCGAGAGAAACTTTTCAGCCGCAGTGAGTCTCTCGAAATCCATCGAAGAATCCACAACCTCACTCTCCGTTCATCCCCATCTCTACCGTAAAGGTCGATCTCCCGGCACCCGGGAAATCGTTGTACATCCTAACTACGTAGTGATTTATGAGGTGACGGATCGAATCGAGATACTTAGCGTTTTGCATACCCGACAGGAATATCCATAAAGACATCGCAGGAAAAAACGGTAGGACGTTCGCCCGATCGATAACACGCCGTTTGCCCAGCAGGCCCCACTATCAAAGATTCACATGACTCTGGTTAAGCCGCTCACGCAAAAACTCCACCAGCGCCTGTACCGGCCGCGAAGCCTGGCGATGCTGCGGATAAACCGCCGACAGGGTCAACGGCTCCGGGCGCAACTCATCCAGCACTGGCACCAGCCGCCCGTCCTTCAGTGCCGCGCCGACGATAAAGGTCGGCAGATAGGTAATGCCCATCCCCTGCACCGCTGCGTCCCGCAGCAGTTCGCCGTTGTTGACGCGCATGCGGCCGGTGACGTTGATAAGTAGCGGTTTGCCCGGCGCTTCGTTGAAACGCCATTGCACCGAGCGCCCGTGGCCGTAAGGCAGGCAGTCGTGGCTGTGCAGGTCTTCGGGTTTGAGTGGTGTGCCGCGTTCGGCGAGGTAGGCCGGGCTGGCGCAGTAGACCCGTTCGATGCTGGCGATACGTCGGGCGATCAATGTCGAGTCCTCCAGCACGCCGATGCGCAGGGCCAGGTCGTAGCCTTCGCCGAGCAGATCGACCGGGCGATCGCTCAGATCCACTTCGACGGTGACTTCGCGATAACGCTGCAGGAATAGCGGTAGCAGACAACCCAGATGCGCCACGGCAAACGACAACGGCGCGCTGAGGCGAATCGTGCCGCGCGGCTCGGCGGTTTCGCCGGCGATGCCCTGCTCGACCTGTTCCACCTCACCCAACAAGCGCAACGCCGATTCGTAATAGCTCTGCCCCAGCGGGGTGACGTCGAGGCGGCGGGTCGAGCGATTCAACAAGCGCACACCGAGGCGCTCTTCCAGTTGCATCAAACGGCGGCTGACGAACTGCTTGGACAGCCCCAACTGATCGGCCGCGGCGGTGAAGCTGCCGGAGTCCATGACCTGGCAAAAAATACGCATGTCTTCGAACGGGTTCATTGTCACTCTCTGGTGGACAGTTAAACGCTTTATAGCCGCTTTTTCGCTTTTCAGCAGCCCATTAATCTGTGCTCACGGTTTGAAAACAACCCTGAACACAAAGAGCTGCCGAAGGCAGCCATCTGATCGTTGGGACGCGGAGCGTCCCCGGCTGCATTCCCACGCAGAGCGTGGGAACGATCAGATCGCAGCCTTCGACAGCTCCTACATCACACATTCAAAAATGGAATTGAACATGAGCATCAAGAAAACCCTCGCCGCATCCCTCCTCGCCCTGTCCGTCAGCAGCGCTTTCGCCGCTGGCAGTCCAGGCGTCGAACACAACACCCAAGCGTTCCTCGATGCCCTCGCCGCTGGCGGTGGTCGTCCGCTGGAGCAACTGAGCCCGAAGGACGCCCGTGCAGTGCTGACTGGTGCCCAAGCTTCGGTAAAGGTTGATCTGTCCGGCGTGGAAGTCAGCGACAAGGCGATCAAGGTCGACGGCCAGACCATCAACCTGAAAGTGGTGCGCCCGGCCAAGGTCAAAGGCGAGTTGCCGGTGTTCATGTTCTTCCACGGTGGCGGCTGGGTGCTGGGTGACTTCCCGACGCACCAGCGCCTGATCCGTGATCTGGTGGTCGGCTCTGGCGCTGTTGCGGTGTATGTCGATTACACGCCATCGCCGGAAGCGCAGTACCCGACCGCGATCAATCAGGCTTACGCCGCGACGAAATGGGTGGCCGAGCACGGCAAGGACATCGGTGTCGATGGCAAACGTCTGGCGGTGGCCGGCAACAGCGTCGGCGGCAACATGGCGGCGGTCGTGGCGTTGATGGCCAAGGAGCAGAAAACCCCTGCCCTGCGCTTCCAACTGTTGATGTGGCCGGTGACCAATGCGCAATTCGACGACGGTTCTTACCAGCAATTTGCCGAGGGACACTTCCTTACCAAGGGCATGATGCAGTGGTTCTGGGACAACTACACAACCAACCCGGCCGAGCGTGCGCAGATCCATGCCTCGCCGCTCAAAGCCAGCGCCGAACAGCTCAAGGGCCTGCCCGCTGCGCTGGTGCAGACCGCCGAGTTCGACGTGCTGCGTGACGAAGGCGAAGGCTATGCGCGGCATCTGGATGCAGCCGGCGTGCCGGTGACTTCGGTGCGCTACAACGGCATGATTCATGACTTCGGCCTGCTCAATCCGCTGAGCCAGATTCCGGAAGTCAAAGCGGCGGTGCGTCAGGCGGCGGCTGAACTGAAGACTCATCTGAATCCATAAAAGCGAAAGATCGCAGCCTGCGGCAGCGCCTACCCTGGAATACGATTCCTTGTAGGAACTGCCGCAGGCTGCGATCTTTTTTCTCACCAGCGTCGCGGAGTACCGGTCATGACTCTTTTCTACGCCCACCTGCTGTCCTGGAGCGCCGTCCTGCTCCTGCTCGACGCCGCACTCTGGCACTTCTCGCCCTTCAGCCATCGCGCGCCGCGAGTCGGCGTACGTCTGGCGTTGTTTCTGGCATTCAGCGCGCTGGTGATCAACGCCGGTGTCAGCCCCTTGCAGGCGCCGCTGTTCGCTGATGATCGCGTGGCACAACTGGGGGCGACGGCGCTGGGGATTCTCTGGTGGTTGTACGCAGCACGGGTGCTGACCGAAGTGATCGGCCTGGCGCTGATGCGCCGCATCGGTCACAGCGGTCGCTTGCTGCAGGATGTCATCGGTGCGCTGGTGTTTCTGGTCGCGATTGTCGCGGCGGCCGGTTACGTGCTGGAGCTGCCGGTCAAAGGTCTGCTGGCCACCTCCGGGGTGGTCGCCATCGTGGTCGGTCTGGCGCTGCAAAGCACCCTCGCCGATGTGTTTTCCGGCATCGTCCTCAACACCACCAAGCCGTATCAGGTGGACGATCTGGTGATGATCGACGGCGTCGAAGGCAAGGTCTTCGATATCGACTGGCGCGCCACGCACCTGCTGACCAGCGCCGGCACCATGGCCGTAGTACCGAACTCGGTGGCGGCCAAGGCGAAAATCGTCAATCTCAGCCGGCCGAGCAACATGCACGGTGTCTCGATCAGTATCAAAGTGCCGAACCACATTCGTCCGCGTCGGGTATTGGATGCCCTTGATCGCACTCTGCAGGGCAGCAGTTCGCTGTTGCTCAGCCCGGCGCCGAAAGCCGTACTCAAAGAAGCCGGCGAAACCATGTCGGAATACGTTGCCAGCGGTTTCATCGCTGAGCTGGGCAAGAAGAGCGAAGTGCGCAATCAACTGTTCGACCTCGCCCATCGCCATCTCGAAGCCGCAGGTATTTCGCGCCATCCCGACGGCGTGATCGAACCGTCGAGCCGCGCCCGTGCGTTGCTGGATGAGGTGAAGATTTTCCGCTCGCTGAGCAGTGAAGAGCGCGATCGCCTCGCTGAATCGATGGTCGCGCAGCAGTACACGGCCGGTCAGGTGGTGCTGGATCTGGACGACGTGCCGGACAGTCTGTTCGTGATCGCCACGGGCGTGGTCAGCGCGACGGTGCCGGACGGCAATGGCCAGACCGAGGCCGGGCGCATGGGGCCGAGCGAAGTCATGGGTGAGCAGAGCATTCTTGCCGATACACCGTCGCAGGCGACGTTCACGGCGCTGACGTCGAGCATCATCTATCGTCTCGACAAACAGTTGACCCGTGAGTGCATGGACAAGCGCAGCGAAGTCGGCCGGGCCTTGAACAAGTTGCAGGCGGTGCGTCAGCAGAACAGTCGCCTCGCGTTGATGGCCAAACCGGTGGCGGTGAAAAAAGGTGGTTTTTTGGGGTGGTTGCAAAAACGCTGATCTGAAACTTTGAAGATCAAAAGCTCACCCCCTCATCGGAACGCCGCCCGCCCAGCCCTCACCCCCTAAGGGGGCGAGGGGGGAAAGGGAGCCGATCTCCATGCGTTTCAAGAGCGGAGCTCGGCTCGGTATTGCAGGTCGATGCAACTCTTGCAAACAACGCGGTCAGTCCCCTCTCCCTCCGGGAGAGGGCTAGGGTGAGGGGCTTTTGACTTTCGACCAGATTACTTGGCAGTGAACTTGGTGTAGCTGTTGATCAGGTTGCGATAGTTAGGCAGACGCTCGGACAGCAGATGCGCCAGGCCTTCCATGTCGTTGCGCCAGTCGCCTTGCAGCTCGCAGGCCACAGCGAACCAGTTCATCAGGTGTGCACCGGCGGCCGACATCCGCGCCCACGCCGCTTGTTGCACGGTGGTGTTGAAAGTACCCGACGAGTCGGTGACCACGAACACTTCGAAGCCTTCAGCAATCGCCGACAGGGTCGGGAAAGCTACGCAAACGTCGGTCACTACACCGGCGATGATCAGTTGCTTGCGGCCGGTGGCCTTGATCGCTTTGACGAAGTCTTCGTTGTCCCAGGCGTTGATCTGGCCTGGACGCTGAATGAACGGCGCGTCAGGGAATTGCTCAAGCAGCTCGGGCACGATCGGGCCGTTTGGACCGGCGTCGAAGCTGGTGGTCAGAATGGTCGGCAGCTTGAAGAACTTGGCGATGTCGCCCAGTGCCAGCACGTTGTTCTTGAACTCGTTCGGCGAGAAATCCTGCACCAGCGAGATCAGACCGGTCTGGTGATCGACCAGCAGGACGACGGCATCATCTTTGTTCAGACGCTTGTAAGGAACGCTCATGGCAAAACTCCTGGATGGATGGTTGTTGCGGGAAGCGCCGGCCCTGATGACCGGCGCTTTTTTCAAACTCAGAACGCGAAGCAGGAACAGCCGAACGCGCCCCAGAAACCGGCGAAATCGCTGACCGGCGCATTCGACATCCGCGCTTTTTCATGGCTGTGGGTGTGCACGGCGCACGGCCCGCTGCACTGGTGCACCTGCGCCTGCAACGGCGAGTTCGGGCGCCAGTGGCCCGGGACTTTGACTACCGGCGACCAGTCCGGCAGCACCGGAATCGAACGCGGGCCGAGGTCTTCGAAGTCGCCGGCGGCGTAGACGATCTTGCCGCCGACCACGGTCATCACCGACTCGATCCACTTGATCGCTTCTTCCTCAACGCTGAAGAAGTCCGCGCTCAGTGCCGCGAGGTCTGCCAGTTGGCCGACGCGGATCTGGCCCTTCTTGCCCTGCTCCGAAGAGAACCAGGCGCTGCCGTGGGTGAACAGCTCCAGTGCAGTGCTGCGTGGCAAACCTTCTTCGTAAAGCGCCAGACCGCCAACGGTACGGCCGCTGACCATCCAGTACAGCGAAGTCCACGGGTTATAGCTGGACACGCGGGTGGCGTCGGTGCCAGCGCCAACCGGCACGCCTTCAGCGAGCATGCGCTTGATCGGTGGCGTGGCTTCGGCGGCTTGTTTGCCGTAGCGATCGACAAAGTATTCGCCCTGGAACGCCATGCGATCCTGAATCGCGATACCGCCGCCCAGCGCTTTCACACGCTCGATGTTCTGCGGGGTGATGGTTTCAGCGTGGTCGAAGAACCACGGCAGACCGTTGAACGGAATGTCGCGATTGACCTTCTCGAACACATCGAGCATACGGCTGATCGATTCGTTGTACGTGGCGTGCAGACGGAACGGCCAGCGCTGCTCAACGAGGTGGCGTACCACCGGCTCGAGTTCCTGTTCCATGGTCTGCGGCAGGTCCGGACGCGGTTCGAGGAAATCCTCGAAGTCGGCGGCGGAGAACACCAGCATTTCGCCGGCACCGTTGTGGCGCAGGTAGTCGTCGCCCTGATGCAACTTGACGCTGCCGGTCCAGTTCTGAAAATCGGTCAGCTCTTCTTTCGGCTTCTGGGTGAACAGGTTGTAAGCGATGCGTACGGTCAACTGGTCGTCTTTGGCCAGTTGCTCGATCACTTGGTAATCGTCCGGGTAATTCTGGAAACCACCACCGGCGTCGATTGCACTGGTCAGGCCCAGGCGATTGAGCTCGCGCATGAACTGGCGGGTCGAGTTGACCTGATATTCCAGCGGCAGCTTCGGTCCCTTGGCCAGTGTCGAGTAGAGGATCATCGCGTTCGGCCGCGCGACCAGCATGCCGGTCGGGTTGCCGTTGCTGTCGCGGACTATTTCGCCACCCGGCGGGTTTGGCGTGTCGCGGGTGTAACCGGCCACGCGCAGGGCAGCGCGGTTGAGCAGCGCACGGTCGTAGAGGTGCAGGATGAACACCGGAGTATCCGGCGCGGCCTGGTTGATTTCTTCCAGGGTCGGCATGCGTTTTTCGGCGAACTGGAACTCGTTCCAGCCACCGACCACACGCACCCACTGCGGGGTGGGCGTGCGATCGGCCTGATCCTTGAGCATGCGCAGCGCGTCGGCGAGCGATGGCACGCCTTCCCAGCGCAGTTCGAGGTTGTAGTTCAGACCGCCGCGAATCAGGTGCAAGTGCGAGTCGTTGAGGCCAGGGATGACGCAGCGGCCCTTCATGTCGACCACTTGTGTGGCGCTGCCCTTGAGGGCCATGGCCTCGGCATCGTTACCGACGGCGACGAAGCGGCCATCCTTGATCGCCACCGCACTGGCCAGTGGTTTTTCCCGGTCTACGGTATGAAATTGGCCATTGAATAAAATCAGATCGGCGCTCATCGCAGTTCCTCAAGCGAAAGTGAAAAGAAGCAAACCCCGCTCAACGCGGCGAGGTTTCTTGGGAATCGAGGTGTTCGTGGGCCTGACTGGCTTCCAGCCACGGGGTGAACAGACGGGTGACCGGCGGCATCACCACGTAGACCACCGAGAGGACGATGGTCAGGGTAATCAGGAACGTGGCGACCACGTAGTTGGACAGAAGCGGATGCAGCGCCAGCAGCGGGCCCCAGATCAGCGGCACCAGCAGGGTGTGCGGCAGAATCACCAACAGTGTGACGACAGCCTGCTTCCAGCGCGGCGGCGGCGAGCCGGCCTCGGCCAGCGGTGTGAACCAGAACTCATTGACCGGCGCGACTTCGGTCTGATCACCGTCAGCCAGCATCGGTGCGGCTTCAGCCACCAGCGCCTGACGCTCGGAGGATTCCAGCCAGCCCTGCATCGCTTCGGTGGAGCTAAAGCGCAATACGCAAGTGTAGAAATCCAGACGCCCGCGCTTGCCGCGCACCACGTCGACACCCAAATGCCCTTCGCGCTGCCCGGCGACGCGCACGATATTGCGCAGCCATGCTTCATACGCCGATTCGAAACCGGTTTTGACCGAGTGTTTGATGATCAACGTGACGGTCTCATCGGCCCCCGGTGCTTGTGAATTGAGGACTTCAGGCATAACGCAGCACTCCGGGCAAACGAACAGGGATCGCCAGCCGTCCCGGCCCGGCAATCAATACGGTGGTGAAAAGAATCAACAGCAACCAGCCAAACTGCCCTTCAGCCACACTCCATTGCGGATGCACGACCAGCAGCGCCACGAGCAGTACAAAGAGAATAGGCAAACAAGCCAATCGCGCCAGCACACCGGCGACGATCAGCAAAGGGCAGAGGACTTCGGCGAAAATCGCCAGGATCAGGGTCAGGTGAGCGCCGAGGTGGAACGGGTCTTCGATCAATTGCAGCTGCGCGGTGAAGTCCAGCAATTTGGGCAAGCCGTGCACCCACAACAGAAACAACCCGCCGCTGACCCGCAGAAACAGCAACCCGATGTCGCGCGCCTGTTCATCCCTCGTAGCAATCATGACCCGACCCTTTGAATGTCATTGACGGGAATCATGCCAAGGCCGGCGCGGGAGAAATTGGATGGGTGTGCTTAGTTGCTTTTCAGGTCTTTGATGTTCTGCCGCCAGCCACAAAACAATGTGGGAGTGAGCTTGCTCGCGAAGGTGTCAGGTCAGCCACATCCACATTGACTGACACACCGCTTTCGCGAGCAGGCTCGCTCCCACAGGTTTTTGTGGTGACCAACAATGTTCATTCCACCCCGTATCCCTGTGGGAGCTGGCTTGCCAGCGATTGGTCGGCACATCCACCACCTTCTTTGACGGACCCACCGCAATCGCTGGCAAGCCAGCTCCCACAAGTCTATGTGCCGAATCACAAAGCCCGGTCAGCCCCGAATTTCTCTGTGGGAGCGAGCCTGCTCGCGAAGGCGTCAGGCCAGTCACATCCACACTAACTGACCCACCGCAATCGCGAGCAAGCTCGCTCCCACAAGGATTGGCGGCGTGCATTCAATTTGCAGACCGCCACAAAAACAATGTGGGAGTGAGCCTGCTCGCGAAGGCGTCAGGCCAGTCACATCCACACTAACTGACACACCGCTTTCGCGAGCAGGCTCGCTGCCACAGGAGAACTGCTTGTGTAATCGAGGGCGGTTAAAGCGCCGGAATATCCAGCGGCGCCGCCATGAACTGGCTGATGCGCGAGCGCAGCCACTTCTCCGCCGGGTCGTTGTCATGCACCCCGCTCCACGCCATCGACAATTGCGCGGCATCGATCGGGAATGGTGGATCTTCGGCACGCAGGGCGCAGCCTTCAACCAAGGCACAGGCGGCGTAGTCCGGCACCGTCGCGATCATCTCGGTACCGGCGAGCAAGGCGCGCAAGCCGCTGAACTGCGGCACGCCGAGAACGACTCGGCGGCAACGGCCGATCTTGGCCAGATCCAGATCGATATTGCCGCTCAGATCACCGGAGAACGACACCATTGCATGCGGACGTTCGCAATATTCGTCCAGGGTCAACGGCCCCGGACGGTCGTCGCCGCGCAGCACTTTGCAGGGAATATCACGCAGCTTCTTGCGCTTGGCGTTGGCCGGCAGATCCGTGGTGTAGCTGACGCCCACGGAAATTTCTCCAGAGGCCAACAACGCCGGCATCAACAGATAGTTGGCGCGGCGCACCACCACGACGATCCCCGGCGCCTCCTGCTGAAGCTGGCGCAACAGCGGTGGAAACAGACCGAACTCGGCGTCGTCCGACAGACCGATGCGAAATACGTCACAACTGCTGGCCGGTTCGAACTCCTTGGCGCGGCTGACTGCGCCGGAAATCACGTCCATTGCCGGTTGCAATTCCTTGAGGATCGCCAGCGCCCGCGCTGTCGGCTCCATGCCGCGACCGTTGCGCAGCAGCAACGGATCGTCGAACAGATCACGCAAGCGCCCCAGTGCAGCACTGACCGCCGGCTGGCCCATGAACAGTTTTTCCGCCACACGGGTCAGATTCTTTTCGAACATCAGCGCTTCGAAAATCACCAGCAGGTTCATGTCGACGCGGCGCAGATCGTTACGGTTCATGGGTGTGGTTTCCTTATCGGTGTCAGACGCTTTTTGCCACAGGCGTTGGGCACTTTACTCGATCAATGGCACTTTCGCCGCGCGTTTGTAGGGGCCGTACTCCACCGGCACCCATTGGAAATGTTTGCCCTCGGCGGTGATGTGGCCGATGCCCGGGAACGGCAGATGCGCTGCCGTCACCCAGGTCTTGCTCGCTGCCGCAGCACTGAACACTGCCTGACGACTGCTGATCGCTTGCTGACTGTTGACGTCGAAACCGATCGACACTTCCGGGTGCAAAAACTGCACCGCCAGGTTATGCACCAGATCGCCCATGAACACGATGCTCTGCTGCTGCGAATTGAAGCGATATGTGGTGCTGCCCGGCGTGTGGCCGGCTTCGAGGGTTGCTTCGACCAGTCCCGGCAGTGGCGACTGCCCGGCGGCAAACGTCTTGAAGCGGCCGGCGGCAACATAGGGCGCCGTAGAGTCCCGGGCTATCTTGAAAAACTCTTTTGCGCCCGCCGGGGCCTTGGCCAGCGCTGCCGGATCGAGCCAGTAGTCGGCCTCGGCTTTGGCTGCAAACACGGTGGCGTTGGCGAACACCGGTTTCTTTTCGGCGTCGACCAGACCGCAGACGTGATCGAGGTGCAGGTGCGTCAGCAGAATCGTGTCGACCTGTTCAGGCTTGTAACCGGCGGCCTGCATGTTGGCCGAGAGTTGGCCTGCGGTGGCGCCGATGCACTGCCCTGCGCCCGTGTCGACCAAAATCAGTTGTTTGCCAGTGTTGACCAGAAACGCATTGAACGCAGTCTGCACGCCAGGGGTTTCAATCGAACGGCGCGCAAGCAGCGCGCGAATCTGACTCTGGCTCATGCCCTGCAACAACTTCGGCGACAAATCGTTGTAACCGTCGAACAACGCGGTGACTTCGTAATCGCCGACAGCCAGCCGGAAATAACCCGGCGCCTGAGTGCCAACCTGCGGTGCCTGCGCCATGGCGCCGGACATTGCCAGCACGACCGCCAGCGTCGTTGCCGCTTTCACCAAGCTTTTCATTGCATTCCCCTTTGAACCTGGCCAACGGCGGCCGTGCTTTGTCGACATCGTCGCGCAAAGCGCCGGGCGCTGACTTGCAAGGATGTGCTGAGTTCCAGCCTGAGCGAGGAAATTAACAACGATTAACTCGTCAGTCTCAAGGCATCGCCCAACAATGAAGCCCTCTGCGCAGCGTTGCTTTTTTGACCTGAGGGAATGCGCCGACCGTGCCTTCCCCACCGACACGGACCTTGGCCATGGCTTATCTACAGCAATCCGTCGCCCTCGCCCCTGCCAGCGAACCGCGTAAAAACACGACTGGCGGACTCAGTCCGCAGCGCGAACGCCAGATCAAACAGTTGATCCTGGATCGCTTGGGCGAAAGCCTCGAAGTGGCTGAACTGGCCCGGGCATGTGCACTGTCACGCAGTCATTTCTCCCGCGCATTCAAGTGCAGCACCGGCCTGTCGCCACAGGACTGGATCCGCGCCCAGCGCCTGGCTCGAGCCAAGTTGCTGATCCAGCACACCGACTTGAGCCTGACGCAAATCAGCCTCGAATGCGGCTTCTGCGATCAGGCGCATTTCTGCCACATGTTCACCCGCAGCGAGGGCATCAATCCCTTCGCCTGGCGCTGTCGAGTCATGGATAAACCGAAAAACACCGCAGCGCAGCCTGCGGTGTTTTGACTGCTGCCGTTACGCCACCCGTTGCACTGATGCTCAAACCTGAGGATTATGCCCGGACACCCCGGATCAGACGGCCTGCGCATGCGCCAGGCACTGATTCGCCCTGTCCGCCGCATCACCGCAGGAGCGCGCTGTTGAGTTTTTCCCCGAATCAGGCCATTGCGTTTGGCCCCTATCGGATTCATCCCGGGCAACGATTGCTACTTGAAGGCCAACAGCCTTTGCGCCTGGGACGGCGGGCGATGGACATCCTCCTGATTTTGCTGGCCCATGCCGGTGAAGTGGTGAGCAAACAGCAATTGATGGCCGGGGTCTGGCCAGACAGCGTCGTCGAAGACATCAACCTGCGCGTGCACATGGCGGCGCTGCGCAAAGCGCTTGGCGACGGGCAGAACGGCCAGCGCTACATCGTCACCGTGGCGCAGCGCGGCTACAGCTTTGTCGCACCGTTCGTGCTCGACAGCATCGAAGCAACGCCTGCGGTCGCCGCGCCCCGGCACAACCTGCCGCTGCGTCGTACGCGGATGATCGGTCGCCAACCCCTGATCGATCACTTGATTACGCAACTGCCGCGCCGACGCTGCATCACTCTGGTCGGCCCCGGCGGCATTGGCAAGACCACCGTCGCCCTGCGCGTCGCCGAACAATTGCTCGACCAGTATCGCGACGGCATCCGCCTGGTGGATCTGGCGCCCATCGCCGATCCCGCGCTGATCGGCTCGCATCTGGCGACGCTGCTTGATCTGTCCGCAGCTGAAGGCGATGCGCAGGCTGGTCTGGTCGACGGCCTGCGAGAACAGCAAATGTTGTTGGTGATCGACAACTGCGAGCACTTGATTGATGCGGTCGCCGCGCTCAGCGAGCAGATTCTGCGGGGGGCACCAAAGGTGCATATCCTGGCGACCAGCCGCGAGAGCCTGCGCGCTGAGGGTGAGTTCGTGCAGCGTCTGGAATCGCTCGAATGCCCGTCCATGTCGCCCCCGATGGAGCCGGCTCAAGCACTGGGCTTTGCTGCGATGCAGTTGTTTGTCGAGCGCGCCATCGCAGCCAGGGAAAACTTCCGACTGAGCCACGCCGAGCTGCCGCAAGCGATCGAAATCTGCCAGCGCCTGGACGGCATTCCGCTGGCACTGGAACTGGCCGCCGCGCAGGTCAGCGAATTGGGCATGGACGGATTGCTCAAGCACTTGCGCGAGGGTTTGCCGCCATTGTCGGCCGGACACCACAGCAGCGCCGAACGCCACCTGACCCTGCGCGCGACGATGGACTGGAGTTTCAACCTGCTCAACGTCTGCGAGCAAACCTGTCTGCGGCGACTGGGGATTTTCCGCGGCAGCTTCACCCTCGCCTCGGCGGCAGCGGTGATCATCGGCCAACAGATTGATCCCGGCGCGGTGTTCACCGCCGTCACGCAATTGGTAGCCAAATCCCTGCTGAGCGTCGAAGTGGGCGACGAAGATGTTTTCTATCGCTTGCTCGACACTACCCGCCACTACGCACTGGAAAAACTCGAACAGGCCGACGAGCTCAGCGCAACCCGCCAACGCCACGCCGAGCGCTGCCTGACACTGATGCAGCAGGCGCAGGCGGATTGGGACAATACTCCGACTGTATTGTGGATGGAGCGCTATGCCCGGGGTCTGGAGGATTTGCGCGCGGCGCTGGACTGGAGCCTCAACGGGCCGGGACCGGATGAGCTGGGGGTGCAACTGGCAGCCGCGTCGGCGCCTTTGTGGCAGGAGCTGTCGTTGCTGCGCGATTACAGCCGCTATGTACGCCGGGCACTGAGTCTGCTGGAGGCTTCGCCAGCAGACTCGCTGCTACCGCCCTGCCCTCGCCTGCAAATCGCCTTGAAACTGGCGCTCGGTAGCGCCAGCTATCACACCTGGGGCGGCACGCCACAAACCATTCAGGCCTTCGTCGACGCCTGCCAATTGGCCGAGGAACACGGCGATCTGGCCGGGCAACTGCGTGCGATATCGGGGCATATGGCGGTCAATCTGAGTTGCGGGCATTACCGCATGGCTTTGGCCCAGAGTGAGCAATTCGACCGCATCGGCCTGCACGGCGAACCGCTGCTGTCACTGAGCACACATCGCTTGCGCGTGCTGGCCCTGCATTATGCCGGCGACCAGCCGCAGGCCCGCGTACATGCCGAGCAGGTGCTGCAACGCATGGCGCACAGCGGCCATCTCAATCGTTTCACCCATGGTTTTGGCGTGCAATACGACCAGAGCGTCGCTTCGCTGACAGTACTGGCCCGAGTGCTGTGGTTGCAGGGTCTGCCCGAGCAAGCCTGGCGCGCCGCACGACAGGCGCTGGACATCGCCGTGCAGATCAATCACGGCACATCGATCTGTTACACCCTGGCGCTGGCCAGTTGTCTGATCGCTCATTACAACGGCGACCATGTAAACGCCCGCGCGCTGCTGCAGTTGCTGCTGGAACAATCGCAGAAGCACTCGGTGCTGCTGTTCAATAACTGGGGCCGGCAGTATGCGCAGGTGATCGATCCGGATAATGCCGTGCCCGTACCAGCACAGAGCAGCGGTCTGATTCGGGAAGTGATGGTTACGCTGGATGAGCGTTTTGTCGATGATGCACTGGTGGAGCGCGCGCGCAATGGCGATGCGGGATGGAGTGCAGCGGAGATATTGCGGGCGCGGGCGGCGGCATTGTTGAAGGGTTCATCCTGTGGGAGCGAGCCTGCTCGCGAATCGGCCCGCTCAGACACCGCTGAAACCCGAGAAGCCGAACAAACCCTGCAACAAGCTCTGGCCATCGCCAGATGCCAGGGCGCCCTCGCTTGGGAACTGCGCAGCGCCACGGACCTCGCCCGATTATGGCAGCGCCAGTCCCGCCATCGCGAAGCATGGGATTTGCTCAGCCCCATTTACCAGCGCTTCACCGAAGGCTACGCCACACCGGACTTGCGCAAGGTCCGCCTGCTACTCGACAGCCTCCACGAGCAGTGCCCGGCCTGAAGCGTTGCGCGTTCTGCTGAGATAGCGCACATGGCGCTGTTTCAGTTCGAACTTGTCGTCACTGCGCTCGAACTGATCACGAGCATAGCGGCGCACGGTGTTGAGCATCCAATAGCGGGCCGTCGCACGGTTGGGTTCTCGAACAAGCAACGATTTGCGCGCCAACCCTTCGATTATCGCGGACAGTCTGGAACCCGCCAGATCCGCGCTGCTGATCACACTCAGTGCGGCCTCCAGGGTAAAGCCCGCGCTGAATACCGACAGACGCAGCAGCACACGCTGTTCCATTGCCGTCAGGTACTGGAAGCTCCAATCGATCGCAGCGGCCATCGACTGATGGCGCGGTTCCGCGGTGCGCCGGCCTTGGCCAAGCAACTGCAGGCCGTTTTCAACCTGTGCCTGCAAGCCGATCAAGCCCAGCGCGTCGATCTGCGCAGCGGCGAGCTCGATCGCCAGCGGCAGACCGTCCAGTTGACGGCAGATCTCGCGCACACCTGGCAAATCCTGCTCACGCAAACAGAAGCCATGCTGCCGTGCCCGCGCGCGATTGACGAACAACTGCACCGCCGGATAGCCCATGGCTTCTTCGACGGTGTTCAATGTCGAGCGCTTGGGAATCGCCAACAGAGGCACGTAATGAACGGTCTCCTGCGCGACTTGCAAGGCTTCGCGGCCGGTGACCAGAATCGACAGGCGAGGCGCAGCATGCAACAGCGTTTCCGCCAGTGCCGCACAGCTGTCGCGCTGGTGGTCGCAGTTATCCAGTATCAACAAGGCGTGCCGGCCGGTCAGTGCGAAAAAGTCTGTCTTCAGGGTGTGCAACAGGCGCTCGAGCAATGGAATGTCATCTTCGAGGCTGGCAAGGTCGACCCACCAGGCGCCATCGCGAAAGTATTGCAGGAGCAATTCCGCCACGCGCAATGCCACAGTGGTCTTGCCAACACCCGGCGCACCGGTAATCGTCATCAAGCGGCATACCGGCATTTGTCGAACCAGACCACCGATCAAGGCGTCGCGCCCACTGACTGGCGTCAGTCGTGCCGGAAGATTGTGCAGGGGCGTGAGCGCGGCAGCGGGCATGGTCAGCGCATCACTGGTGCCCTGCTCCACCGGGGCGACAAAACTGTAGCCGCAGTGCGCCACGTGAATGATGAAACGCTGCCCGTTTACGCCGTCACCCAGTGCGCGGCGCAACGCCGCAATGTGCACCCGCAGGTTGATCTCTTCGACGACCGAGGTCGGCCACACCCGAGCAATCAACTGCTCTTTGCTGACCACCTCACCCGCGTGTTCGAGCAGCGCCTGAAGGATGTCCATGGCGCGCCCGCCCATGCGCAACGGCTGCTCTCCTTCAAGGACCAGACGTTGGCGCACATGAAAGGCGTAGGGGCCGAAACGCAGCACTGAACCGTGGCTTGTGTCGTTGTGATTATTCATGCCAAACATCTTGGCACTCTCGCGTGACGATACAACCGCCAGAGCCGACGCAGCACGGACATCCCGCTGCGTCAGACGGACAGAACCGCTCTAGCTGAACTGTTCGCGGTATTGTAACGGCGTAAGACCGAGCTTTTCGGCGAACAACGAGCGCATGTGCCGAACGCTGCCAAAGCCACTTTTATAAGCGATGGTTTTCAGTGGCAGATCGCTGGTTTCCAACAGGTTTCGCGCGCAGTCAATGCGGGCATTCTGCAAAAACTCCATCGGCGTCATATTGACGTCACGGGCGAACAGGCGAGCAAAGTGCCGTGCGCTCATGTTCGCCAATCCAGCCATGCGCTCGACGGTGAACGCTTCATCCAGATGTTCAAGGACGTAATTCTGTGCGCGGGTGATGGGCGTTTCTTGCGGTGAGACTGCCGCCATCAACGGGCTGAACTGCGCTTGACCGCCCTGGCGCTTCATGACCACCAACAAGACCTTGGCAACGTCCTGGGCGATTTTCTTGCCGTGATCTCTGGCCACCACCGCCAGCGCCAGGTCGATGCCGGCCGTAACGCCACCGGAGGTGATGAGATTACGATCCTCGACGTAGATCTGATCGGTGGTCACCGTGGTTTTCGGGAAAGCCTTGATCAGCCGTTCGGTGTAGTTCCAGTGCGTGGTGACGCGATAACCATCAAGCAGGCAAGCGTGGCCGAGGATGAATGCGCCAGTGCAAATCGAACCGTAACGCTCCGCGCGCGGCACGGCTTTTTTCAACCAGCCAAACAGCTCGGGAAATCTCTGGTTATAGGCGCCGGGTCCGCCCGGCACCAATAGCAGGTCATAGCGCTCGGCCGCTTCGTCGATGTGCAAGTCAGCCTGAACCTGCACGCCGTTGGACGCCCTCAGCAAGCCGCGCTCTGTCCCGAGAGTCGTCAATTGATAGTGCAGATCAGGTTTCAGATAACGGTTGGCGACTGAAAACACCTCCAGCGGCCCCGCCATGTCGAGCATCAGAAAGTCAGGGAACAGCACCATTGCCACGGTTTTCATGGGAGGTTTCACACATATTCAAGGGTCAATACGCACGCTTCAGCCAAGGCATTATGGCGGACCGAGTGTTCAGGAGCGTGATCGAATGGGTGAACCATAACGCAAAACTGTCAACCTGAGCCGGACAGTCTTTCAATTTCCATCTACTTATTGCCTCACCGGGTAACCAGTAACCTTCTCCTCACTCGGACGAATTCACGTCCCGCCAGGAGATTTCATCATGCTGACTCTTCGCAAAGCCTCCGATCGCGGCCTCGCCAATCACGGCTGGTTGAAGTCGTTTCACACCTTTTCTTTCGCCAGCTACCGCAACCCGCGTGAACAGGGTTTCTCCGATCTGCTGGTGATCAACGATGACCGGGTCACCGCCGGCAAAGGCTTTGGCCAGCACCCGCACCGCGACATGGAGATCTTTTCCTATGTGCTCGAAGGCGCGCTGGAACACAAGGACACCCTCGGTACCGGCTCGGTGATCCGCCCCGGGGACGTGCAATTGATGAGTGCCGGCAGCGGCGTGGCGCACAGTGAGTTCAACCACTCGGCCACCAAGCCCGTGCACTTTCTGCAAATCTGGATCGTGCCGGATGTCAGCGGCGCCAAGCCCCGCTATCAACAGGAACACTTCAGCGCGCAGAAAAAACGTGGTCGCCTGCAACTGATCATCTCGCCGGACGGTAGCAATGGCTCCCTGAAAGTCCGTCAGGATGCGCGGGTCTACGCCGGGTTATTTGACGGCGAGGAAAGTGCCACGCTGAAATTGCCGGCCAATCGTTACGCTTACGTGCACGTTGCGCGTGGCAGCGTCGAACTCAATGGCCAAGCCTTGCAGGAAGGCGACGGCGTGCGGGTTCGTGAAGAACAGCTGCTCACCTTGAGCAACGGGGTTGATGCCGAAGTGCTGGTGTTCGACTTGCGGCCTCAGGAGTTGCCGCAAATGCCATGATCTGGCGCGATGCAGAACGGCCTTCCACTGAAGGCCGTTTTTTATTGCGGCGGCTCTGCTGAGGGTTGTACGACAGGTTTGGGTGACGATACCTCTTTGCCAATCTGAATCGCTGCCAGCGTGGTTTGTATCGTGGTCAACACCGCCGCCTGATTGGCAAAATGTGCGCCAACCAGCAAGGAAGCCACGCCGAGGAAATGCACAGTGGTGGCAGCCCAGTAATTGGCCTTTACCGTCGATGCCTGTCTGATCGCTTCCCGCGATTCGTCGGCGATTTTCTGCACGCCCATCCACATCAGGTCATAACGCTTGTCCCGTTCCTGCAGGGCCTTGTCCCGTTCAAGATAGACCTTGTCCCGCTCTGCCTGAGCAGCCAGGAACCCGCGAATGTCGGCGCGCATTTCTGCCACGCGGCCATCCATCCTCGTCTCGATGGTTTCTATCCTGGCATCGAATTCTTCGCGACTTATGCTGCTCATGATTTGCCTGTCCCGCCCCGCGTCCGATCTGTCCGTGACTGCATATTGATTCACTTCCCTGATTTTCAATTCGACACCTTTCTGCGGCTACGCGGCCTTCCCTGGCTCTTCGTTTCGATGCGTCACTGAGGTCTGCATCGAGCTGCAGTGACAATAGAACTCATCACGGACTACAACAAGCCGGCCCATTCTGTCTCGGACGTAGGCTGTTTCGTCAGCAGTTGTAGCCTCGGCAAAACCCTGAACCACTTATTCGTTTTCCAGCGCAAAAGCCTCAACGATCTGCTCGATGACCGCCCGTACCCGCGCGGTGTGACGCAGGTCAGCGTGGGTGACCAGCCACACTTCATACGGCAGCGGCCGGGTCCGCTCCGGCCAAAGTCTGACGAGGCCATCGCGTTCGCCCATGTATACCGGTATCTCGCCTATCCCGAGGCCTGCGGCAAGGGCTCGACGCACCAAGAGGCTGGAGCTGAGCGTGGCGACGATGCGTCCGCGGGTCAACGGTTCAGAGACCAGCGTCAGGTCTTTTTTGCTCTGTAAGTACGGCTGATACACCACCAGATCATGGCCCCCGAAAGCGTTGCCGGGCTGCGGTTCTCCATGGCGCTCGACATAGGCCTGTGCTGCGAAAAGTCCTACAGGCCAACGGGCGATTCGCCGAGCGATGAGATCCGGGTTATCCGGCCGAGTATTGCGCACCGCGATATCGGCTTCGCGCTTGGCCAGACTGAGGATTTGCGTCGACGCATCCAACTGGATCTGCACGTCGGGGTGCTGGTCATGCAGGCGCGCCATCGCCGGGATGATGAAGTCGATGGCCATCGAGTCGGTGGTGCTGACCCGTACGTTACCGGTCAGACGATCGTCCAGCCCGTGGATGTGCCGCTCCAGTTCCAGTGCCGAATGTTCCATTTTTTCCACACTTTTACGCGCCGCTTCACCAACACTGGTCAGCGCGTAGCCATCGGAGGTACGCAGGAACAGCGTCGCGCTCAAAGACTTTTCCAGCGCGGTAATACGCCGCCCGACAGTGGCCTGGTCCACGCCCAGAACTCGTGCAGCTCCGCGCAAGGTGGACTCGCGACAGACCGCCAGAAAAACCCGCGCATCATCCCAATTCATGCTGATCCTCATCGAAGCATTTTTGCATCACTCTGCCGCTTAATCGCTGCATATGCGCAGCCAAGATAGCCGATAAGCTGAGCGCCATACACCTCTTGTGAGATCGCTATCATGCGTACTGCAAATTCCTCCGGCATCTGGCTGCCGATCTTCGCCGGGCTTTGCGCCAGCCTGGTCAGCATTGGCCTGGCGCGTTTCGCCTACACGCCGCTGATCCCTTCGCTGATTCAGGCGCAGTGGTTTTCCGCCAATGATGTCGTCTATCTCGGCGCGGCCAATCTGGTCGGCTACTTGATCGGCGCCCTGCTCGGTCGGCCCATGGCCCATCGACTGGGTAACCGCAACGCCCTGCGCCTGATGATGCTCGCGGTCACGGGAGCATTTTTTGCCTGTGCTTATCCGCTGTCGGTGAGCTGGTTCTCCGGCTGGCGTTTGCTGTCCGGCATTGCCGGTGGCGCGATCATGGTGCTGGTGGCGGCAACCGTGCTGCCTCACGTTCCGGTGGCGCGCAGAGGTCTGGCCAGTGGCGCAATCTTCCTGGGCATCGGCCTCGGAATCGCCGGCTCCGGGACCATCGTGCCGCCGCTGCTGAGCCTCGGCTTGCAAGCGACCTGGCTGGGACTGGGCGCGCTGGCGTTGTTGCTGACCGCGGTGAGCTGGTTCGGCTGGCCTGCGGATACCGCGCACCCTGTGGCTGCGCACGCAACGTCGGCTGATGAGCCGACACCGCCGGGCGTCTACCTGTTGTTTGCTCAATACGCGTTCATGGCCGCCGGGCTGGTGCCTGCCATGGTGTTTCTGGTGGATTACGTGGCTCGCGGACTGGGCGCCGGGGCGCATATCGGCGCAATGGTCTGGGTGATGTATGGCCTGGGAGCGATTGTCGGGCCGGTGACGTACGGTTTTCTGGCCGACCAGCTTGGTGCACGCACTGGCATTCGCGTGGTGCTGGTAGTTCAAGCCATTGCCCTCGGTTTGCTCGCCGTCTCCCATGCGTTTCTGGCGCTGGCTTTACTGGCGGTGATTCTCGGCTCGTTCCCGCCGGGCATCGTGCCTCTGGCTTTGGCCCGCGTGCATGAGCTGGTGCCGTCGCATCACCGTCAGCAGATCGCCTGGAGCCGTGCCACTGTGTCATTCGCAACCTTTCAGGCGCTGGCCGGGTTTGCCTATTCGGCATTGTTCAATGCCTCGGGCGGCCAGCACACGCTGCTGTTTGTGATCGCCGCTGGCGCAATCGTCGTGGCTCTACTGCTGGAGCTAGCCATGCGCTGGCTGCCCTCTGCTAATGAAACGCGCTGCGCGGCGAACTGAGGGGAATCATTGCACCCTGTCTGCGCTCCCATCTACACGACCTTCTCCACAGGAATAGACATGTCACTGCCTAAAGAAATGACCCGTATCGAAATCACCCAACCCGGCGGCCCTGAAGTATTGCAAGCCAGGCGCGTATCTCTGCCCACTGCTTCCGAGGGCCAAGTGCTGATCCGTGTTCACGCCGCGGGAATCAATCGTCCGGACGCCTTGCAGCGCGCCGGCAAGTACCCGATGAAGCCCGGCATGGACCCGATCCCCGGTCTGGAAGTGGCTGGCGAAGTGGTTGCACTGGGTCCCGGAGTTACGCGGTTCGCTGTGGGCGATCGTGTGTGCGCACTGACCAATGGCGGTGGCTACGCCGAGTATTGCGCGGTTCCGGCCGGCCAGACTTTGCCTGTGCCGGATGGAGTCGATTGGGTCCAGGCCGCCGCGATTCCGGAAACGTTTTTCACCGTCTGGGCCAACCTGTTCGGCCTCGGCGGTGCCAAGGCCGGCCAGCGCGTGCTGATTCACGGTGGCACCAGCGGTATCGGTACCACCGCGCTGATGCTCTGTCGTGAATTTGGCATCGAGGCGTTTGCTACCGCAGGCAGTGCTGAAAAATGCGACGCGATCCGTCAGCTTGGCGGGCAACCGATCAACTATCGTGAGGAAGATTTCGCCGAGGTCATTGCCCAGAAAACCGCAGATCAAGGCGTGAACGTGATTCTCGACATCATGGGTGGCTCGTATCTGAACGGCAACATCAGCGCACTGGCAATGGATGGCCGACTGGTGATGCTCGGCTTTCTCGGCGGCGCCCGCGCCAACGACATCGATCTGTTGGCGATCCTCGGCAAACGCGCGGTGGTCACCGGTTCGCTGCTGCGCGCGCGTACCGCTGCGGAAAAAGCCGCCATCGCCGATCAACTGCAAGAACACGTTTGGCCTGCCCTCAGCGCCGGGCGCTGCCTGCCGATCATCGACAAGGTTTACCCGCTGGCTGACGCGGCTCAGGCCCATGCCCGCATGGAGGGCGGCGATCATATCGGCAAGATTGTGCTGCAAGTGGCGTGATCGATTGCAGCATCTTGTAATCGTTGGGCGTGCACGGTGGTCGAAAAACAGTCACGCGCAGACCGAGGCATCTGGTAAAAAGCGTTCTTTGTCTGCGCTGTGGTGAAACGATTAATGTTCCTGTCCTTCCTGACCCGCCTGCGACGCCGCCGCTTGGCATTCGCCATGATGGCCGCGCTGATCATTGGCGTGCCGACGAGTTGTGCGGTGCTGGAACACACCGAGCGCAAACTGTTGTTTCGCATCGAGCCGGGCACCGCCGGCTGGTATCGCGGTCTGCCCGGCAGCGTTCAGGAACTCGATCTGCAACCGAAGAGTTTCAAGGCCGGGCAGAACATCCATGCCTGGTGGTGGCCGGCGGAACGTGCCAATGCCCCGGCAATCCTTTACTTGCATGGTGTGCGCTGGAACCTCACCGGACAGTTATTCCGCATAGAACAACTACGCGCGGCGGGCTATTCGGTGCTGGCCATCGATTATCGCGGGTTCGGCCAAAGCAAGGGTGATCTACCATCCGAAAGCAGCGTTTATGAAGATGCCCGCGTGGCCTGGGAGCGCTTCCAGCTGCTGCAACCGGACCCGAACAAGCGCCTGATCTACGGCCACTCTCTCGGCGGTGCGGTGGCGATTGATCTGGCGGCCGAGCTCGGACAGAACGCGGCGCGCAACAACACACCTCTGCCGGTTCGCGGTCTGGTCATCGAATCTACCTTCACTTCTCTCGCCGACGTAGCTGCCGCCGTGGCCAACACCTCGCTTCCTGTGCGTTGGCTCCTGTCGCAGAAATTCGATTCCATCGACAAGATCGCCGACATTCACATGCCACTGCTGGTGGTGCATGGCCTGGCTGATGCCTTCGTGCCGCCGCGCTTCAGCGAGCAGCTATTCAATGCCGCAGAGCAGCCCAAACGCCTGCTGCTCGTGCCCGGCGCGACGCACAACAACAGCATGGCGCTTGGCGGCCAGGGCTATCGCAAGGCTCTGGATGCACTGATGCAGACCAAAGCGGCGCCGCGGGTTGCCGGGCCGGCAGTCGCCAAGGGCTCTCGCGATTCCTGAGCTGTGTAAATCAGCCCTGAGAAACCGGCATCAGCGCCGAGCCAACTCATGGCGTACGCATTGTTCGTAATAGGTCTGCTTGACCGCTGCCGGTTTGAGCTTCGAACTGCTGTTGTAGGTCTGCTCGGTAATCCCCATCGCTGTCATGCGCATCCAGGGTTGCTGGAATCGGCGAACCTGCAATTGCTTGCGCGCGCCATACAGCGAAACCCCGGACAGTTTTGATCGCTGCGCCCCGGCAGCAATATCCGAGCCCCAGGTGCAGGCAAAGCGATGGCCCTTGCTCAACTCTTTTGCCTGCACTCCCGAGGCGATCAAAGCCAGGGAAAGCGTCACAACGGTGATGACAATCGTGCGCATATAGCCAACCTAACCTTTTGAAAAAAGGCGATTTTGCCGGTGCGAAATACCTATGGGGGCCAGCAATTTGCCTGCTGTCGCGAGATTTTTGATCCGGCTGAATACAATCAGGCTTCGCCGCTCGTCCAGTACTGCGCACCTTTGGCAGACAGGCTTATCCAAAGCAGTACATCCCACCGCGTAGAAGGCCCACGTGATGAACAAGAAAATCTTCGCAATGTCGTTTTTCAGTCTGTGCTTGATTGGCCCGCTCCACGCTTGGGCAGCCGAAACAACAGCGGGCGCTGCCACCCCCGCCACCGCCCAGCCCGGTGTCAATCATGCACAAAGCTCTAGTGACCATGATGAGAAGGCCAACAAGAAAGGTGAAGAGTCTTCAGGCGCCAATGCGGGCTCAGAACCTCATGAGACGGAGAAGGATGCGGCGACGTCGAGCGACTCCGAAGATCTTGAGAAAAAACCCGCTCAGTAACGACGGACTTTGCTATTCATAACGAAATACCGACGCCGAACTAGCGCAATACAGGGTGATATCAATATGATGCGCGCACTGGCCACCATAGAAGGTGGCCAGAGGAAGATACATCCAAGGAATGCAAATGAAAGATTTCGTCATCGGCGTCAACAACATCGTTCTCTACATCGCACTGGCGGTCATCCTGATCGTTTCCCTCTTCATGATGAGCCAGAGCTTTCTTTCGGGTCTCGGCATGTTCGTAGGCGGCACCCTGGGCTGGTGCATCGTCTCTGGCTTCTGGTTCGTGCAATCGGCGACCTACGAAGAACTGCGCAAGCTGAACTCGAAAACCAGCTGATCTGCGCCGAGCATTCGTTAAAGAAAAAGGCCAATGTCATCGACATTGGCCTTTTTATTTCAGCTTCGAAAGGACTGATTAGTCATTGCTTGGTGCACTGAGCGCCCAGTCCCATGCCCATGGAACCCAGAGCAACCATCGGGCCGCTCGGCAGTTCGCACGTATATTCGCCGCTTTCGGTTTGAGCGGTGTAGAAGGTTGTATTGAAGTCGCTGCGGATATTTGAAACCTTGATTACGGGTTTGCCGATGGTGGTCTGTGCGCGATTCTTGAGATCACTCTCTCCCGGTTTGACGGTCTGGCATCCAGTAACTGCGAGCGCCATTGTTGCGAATAAAGCGAGAACCGGGATAGTCCTTGATGAGTTCATTGCAGATCGACCTTTTTGATTTTCATACCGGAGAAATACTGGCAATAACCTGCCAAGCGAAATGACTTTAAGGTCGAGCCAGAACGGGGGCAATTAGGTCGGATGTGCTAATGGCTGAAGGCTAGCCTCACCTGCATGAGGTTGTGCAACTGCTTTCCGGTTGCCGGCCGCTGTTAACCGGTTTGGAAAACGTCTACCCGCAAGCGATCGCCGCCCTCCTCTCGGCAATCGATACGGACCGGCAAAAACAGATGAATGACTTCGATGTTGCTGCGCAGATGATCAGTCATGCGCGGCGTGGTGAACGATCCGCCACCGGCCAGCGCCATCGGCAACAGCAACTGATCGGCCAGATGCTCAGCGACAGCAGCATTACTGCACAACCAGTCGACGGCCTGATTGATTGCGGCATCGGCCACCTTCTCGGCGCGTAACGACACTTGGCCAAATGCGCTGAACACCTCAGTGACATGCTCGAAAACATACTCCAGCAATAACACATTGCCCGGACCGCGTGCCGGGTCAAGCGCCACAGGTTGCAGCGCCTCCACTGGCCAGTTCAAACGCTTGGCCACCTGACTCAGCTCTCGCTGAGCGACAGTGGGCGCGAGACCTGCGGTCAGCGCCAATGCGCGTCGTGAGACTGCCTCGCCGCGCTCACACAGGTCCAGGCGCGTGAGGCGCGAGGGCTGCACCTTCACCGCAATTTCGCCACCGCCAGCCGGTACGAAACCATGACGCAGCAACTCCAACTCGACATCGCCGCCCATGCGCCGCAGCAGCGGCAACCAACTGCGCGACAGGAAATCCGTCGGCGGCGCCAGCGGATTATGCGTGCCACCGGAGATTGTCACTCGACTGGCCTTCGATGCCCGCAACAAGGCTGGCAGCAACGTCTGCAGCACCAGCGTGCAGCTGCCGGCCGTGCCGATAGCGAACTGAAAGTCGCCGCCGCTAATCTCGCCCGGTTCGAAGCTCAGGGCTTGCGACCCCAGATGCGCACCAGATATCTCTGCACCACAAACCTCGGCCGCCGCCATCACGGCTGTCAGGTGCTGACGCAGCAATCCCGGACGACTGCGTCTGGCGCGAATCTGTTTAATGCGAAACGCCCGACCTGTCACCATCGACAGGCTCAACGCACTGCGCAACACCTGGCCGCCACCGATGGCGCCGTCCAGTTCGATTATCTCTTTCATTGCAAATCCTTACGCGTATAGCCCGACGGTGTCTCTGAGGTACCGTTAAACCGTCGTGGGTCTTCCTGAGTTACGATCAATATTGATAATTCGCGCTTCAGCTCAGCCGCGATGAACCGGGGCAGCGCCGGACGCAGAATTCTCGCCAGCGCTGTAGTTCCTTAGCCTTTGACGCACACCACCTGACGCAGGGTGTGCAGCACTTCCACCAGCTCACGCTGGGCGTGCATGACTTTGTCGATGTCCTTGTAGGCCATCGGAATTTCGTCAATCACCGCTTCGTCCTTGCGGCATTCCACGTGGGCCGTGGCGCGAATCTGATCGGCGACGGTGAAGGTATTCTTGGCCTTGGTGCGGCTCATGGTGCGGCCGGCGCCGTGGCTGCAGGAACTGAACGACTCTGCGTTGCCCAGACCGCGAACGATAAAGCTCTTGGCGCCCATCGAGCCCGGAATAATCCCCAGTTCGCCCTTCTTCGCTGACACCGCGCCTTTGCGGGTAATCAGCACGTCCTCACCGAAATGCCGTTCCTTCTGCACGTAATTGTGGTGGCAGTTGACCGCCTCCAGCGCCACTTCGAACGGCTTGCGGATGATCTGCCGCGCGGCCTGAACCACCGCACGCATCATCAGTTCGCGGTTCTGTCTGGCGAAGTCCTGCGCCCAGCCCACCGCTTCCACATAGTCATCAAAATGTCGGCTGCCTTCCTCGAAATAGGCCAGGTCACGGTCCGGCAGGTTGGCAATATGCTGACGCATATCAGCTTGGGCCATCTGGATGAACAGGTTGCCGATAGCGTTGCCGACACCGCGCGAACCGCTGTGCAACATGAACCACACCCGGTTGGCTTCATCCAGGCACACTTCGACGAAGTGGTTGCCACTGCCGAGCGTCCCCAAGTGCCCACGGTTGTTGGTGTTGGCCAGTTTCGGATACTTGTCGGTGATCAGTTTGAAGCGCGGCTGCAACCCCGCCCAGGCCTGATCGGCTTGCTGAGGAATCTCATCCCAGGCGCCTTTGTCTCGCCGCGAACGATTCGAACTGCGGCCATGTGGCACCGCTTGCTCGATGGCGCTACGCAGTCCGTGGAGGTTGTCCGGCAGATCCGAAGCCATCAGCGATGTACGGGCAGCGATCATTCCACAACCGATGTCGACGCCCACCGCTGCGGGAATGATCGCGCCGACCGTTGGAATAACGCTGCCGATGGTTGACCCCTTGCCCAGGTGCACATCCGGCATCACCGCCAGATGCTTGAAGATGAAGGGCATTTTCGCAGTGTTCATCAATTGCGCGCGGGCTTCATTTTCTACTGGAACGCCTTCGGTCCAGAGTTTGATTGGCTTGCCGTTGGCGACTTCGAGAAGCTGGTAGGTTTGGTCTTTCATATCTTGATGTCCATGTTCGTTTCCATCAGCATTGCAGCCGCTGTGCCAGCTTTGGATGCGGCTATGGTTTTTTCTTCTATGTTTCTGATTTTAATAGCTTTTATCTCTGACTCGGCGAGTCTCGATAATCTATGGAAGACAAATCAGACCAGAAAAATTATCATTGCATATCGTCATTTATCTTATGAGATAAGCATGCCCAACAAACGCACGGTCGCCATCGGATTTATCGGAGCCACCCTGGATCGTGTCGGCAAAGGTGCCAGCCGATGGAATTATTGGCGACCAAGCGTAGGCCTGTGCCAACAAACAGACCTCCCTATCCACCGACTTGAATTGATTCATGGCCTCGACGCGCGCGACGTCAGCCTCGCCGAGCGTGTCCGAGCGGACATCCAGCAGATTTCTCCGAGCACCGAAGTGCGCCTGCATCCAATGTCGCTGCGCAATCCTTGGGATTTCGAAGAGGTGTACGGCGCACTGCACGACTTCACCACTGCGTACAATTTTGACACCGAGCACGAGGATTACCTCGTCCACATCACCACCGGCACCCACGTCGCACAGATCTGCTGGTTCCTGCTCACCGAGGCGCGCTATCTGCCAGCCCGGCTGATTCAGACCTCCCCCGCCAAGCGCAAGAACGATAACGAGCCCGCCTGCGGCACTCATGCGCTGATCGATCTCGATCTGTCGCGCTATGATCGGATTGCCTCACGCTTCGCCAGCAAACGTCTTGAAGGCCTGGAATTTCTCAAGTCCGGCATCGCCACGCGCAACCCGGCCTTCAACCGCTCCATTGAACAGATAGAGCGCGTAGCCCTGCGCTCAAAAGCCCCCACGCTGCTGATCGGCCCGACCGGCGCCGGCAAATCCTTCCTGGCGCGACGCATCTACGAACTCAAACGTAACCGTCATCAAATGCAGGGACGCTTTGTCGAAGTCAACTGTGCAACCTTGCGTGGCGACGGCGCGATGTCGGCCTTGTTCGGTCACGTCAAAGGCGCCTTCACCGGAGCGCAAAACGCTCGCGATGGCCTGCTGCGCGCCGCAAACGGCGGCATGCTGTTTCTCGATGAAATCGGTGAGCTCGGCGCGGACGAACAAGCGATGCTGTTAAAGGCAATCGAAGAGAAACGCTTCTTCCCGCTGGGCTCGGACAAGGAAGTCGAGAGTGATTTTCTGATAATCGCCGGCACCCACCGCGACCTGCGCAGCCGCGTCGCCGAAGGCCTTTTTCGCGAGGACCTGTACGCAAGGATCAACCTCTGGACATTCGACCTGCCCGGCCTCGCCGGCCGCCGCGAGGACATCGAGCCAAACATCGATTTCGAACTGGAACGCCACGCGCGCGAACATGGGCAACGCGCGCGTTTCAATCTCGAAGCACGCCGACGCTACCTGGCCTTCGCCAGCTCAAGTGAAGCAGCGTGGCTGGGCAACTTTCGCGAACTGTCTGCGTCGATTACACGGATGGCGACTTTGGCCGACAGCGGACGCATCGATGAAGCGCAGGTAGATGATGAGATCGATCGATTGCGATATGCGTGGGGGTTGGCGCAACCCACTGCTGTATCAACTGAGTTGCCGGGAGATAGCGATAGCATGGACCTGTTCGATCGCTTACAGCTGAAGGCGGTTATAGAGGTATGCCGGCAGGCGGACAGCCTGTCCGATGCCGGCCGACAGCTGTTCGGTGTTTCCCGGCAGGCCAAGGCGCAACCCAATGATGCCGATCGCTTGAGGAAGTACCTGGCGCGGTTCGGACTTGAATGGGGCAAGTTAGTGGACACGAAGTGAAGCACAGCGCTCTTGATCACACTGCTTCAATGATTACTGTAGAAAAAATGAATTAGCCGCCTGATCTCTCGGTCAAGAATTATGAACGCAGTAAATCTGACGAGGTGACAGCAATGACTATCCAGGCAGAGACACTCGTACAACTGACCGAAGCGCTCCAAGAGCGAGGCATGAAAATGGTCTCAGACGTCCATTTCACCCGCGCACCCTATCGATACAACCATCGCTGGATCTGCATCGTAGAGTGAACATGCTTGTTGCCGGCGCCTGGATCGAAGCTTCCAGCCGCCGGCGCCGCTCGGCTTCGCCCACCCAAGCCCAAATAACCGTCTGCGCCCAAGGATGTCGATAGAGGGTTGGGCGGCAATAAAAACCCGGCGCGATGGCCGGGTCTCGTGAACTATTACAATTGATCGGGCTTACTTAGCGCCGCCATTATCTCGGCCCGTCTGGGCGTCCTGATCAGAGCCAGGATTGCCGGGTGGCGGATTCCAGTCCTCTGGTCGTTCGTCGGTGCCCTGCTTCGGCTCAGAATCAGCCTGCTCCAGGCCGGAATCATGACCCTCGCCAGAATCAGGTGTTTGTTCGTCTGGTCCCGGATATGGCGCTTCAGGGCCATTGTTGTCGTCGATCATCATTCTCTCCCGTCAGTGGCGCAGGGGCTGCGCTTAATAAGTAAGAGAAGATCGGCGCACAGAGAGTGCTATTTGCTCGACGAGCGGACTTTCTTACTAATCCAAACACTTGGTGATGCGAGTCGCAGGCGTGATCGAGTAGCCCCGCAAATCTCACACACATGAAAAAGGCCAATGCTGTGAACATTGGCCTAGATCATTGAAAAATATGGTCGGGACGGAGTGATTCGAACACTCGACCCCTAGCACCCCATGCTAGTGCGCTACCGGACTGCGCTACGCCCCGACTGATGTTGCATCCCGTTCTTCACCTCGAAGAACGCTCAAGAATATATCGCAAGCTTTTGAAAACTGGAAGTATTCAAACGCAGCTTTTTATTTCTTGAGTACCACCAGAACATCTTCCAATTCAGCAATCATCTGCCGAATCATCTGTTTGTACTGTGTGGTGTCATCTTTGGCTTCGTCGCCGGACAGACGCAGACGTGCGCCGCCGATGGTGAAACCCTGATCGTAAAGGAGCGCGCGGATCTGCCGGATCATCAGCACGTCCTGGCGCTGATAATACCGGCGGTTCCCGCGGCGTTTGACGGGGTTGAGCTGCGGAAACTCCTGCTCCCAGTAGCGCAGCACGTGTGGCTTTACGGCACACAGCTCGCTGACTTCACCAATGGTGAAGTAGCGTTTGCCCGGGATGACGGGTAGTTCGTCGTTATGACTTGGTTCCAGCATAAGCCTCAACTCGGGCCTTCAACTTCTGCCCTGGACGAAAGGTGACCACACGGCGAGCCGTGATCGGGATTTCTTCCCCCGTTTTCGGGTTGCGGCCAGGCCGCTGGCGTTTGTCCCGAAGGTCGAAATTGCCGAAACCGGACAATTTGACCTGCTCGTTGTCTTCAAGAGCGTGCCTGATTTCCTCGAAAAACAGTTCGACCAATTCCTTGGCTTCCCGCTTGTTCAGGCCCAGCTCTTCATACAGACGTTCCGCCATCTCAGCTTTCGTCAAAGCCCCCATACGTCACTTCCTTAACGTGGCGTTCAACCTTTGTTCGAGCGAGGTGAGGATATTTTGCGTCGTCGAATTCACCTCATCGTCATTAAGAGTGCGCGATGGATGCTGCCAGGTCAAGCCGACTGCAAGGCTTTTTCTATCAGGATCAATACCTTTACCCTGATACACGTCAAACAGCCTGAGCTCTGTGAGCCATTCGCCTGCATTTTCACGGATTACGTCCAGTACAGCCGAGGCCGCGACGTCTTTGTGCGCGATCAGTGCAAGGTCACGACGCACTTCAGGAAAGCGCGACAACTCGTGGAATTTCGGCATTTTACCGAGCGCCACTTCCGCCAGAACCAGCTCAAAGACGAACACCGGACGATCCAGCCCCAGCGCCTTCGACAGCTCAGGGTGAATTGCACCGATATAGCCTACCTCGCGACCTTCACGCTCGATGCGCGCGGTTTGACCCGGATGCAGCGCCGGGTGCTTGCCCGGAGCAAAGGTGAACGAATCCAGGGCACCGGCGAAACCCAGTACCGCTTCCACGTCAGCCTTTACGTCGAAGAAGTCGACGGTATCCCGACCCTGCGCCCAGCCTTCCGGCAAGCGACTCCCGCAAACAACCCCGGACAGCATAGGCTCTTGCTTCAAGCCCTCAAGCTGACCAACGAAGCGCAGGCCGCTCTCGAACAGACGCACGCGATCCTGCTGACGGTTGAGGTTGTGCTGCAACGCCTTGACCAGACCTGGCCACAACGACGAGCGCATGGCGGCCATATCGTTGGAGATCGGATTGGCCAGCAACAGCGGCTCGACACCTGGACTGAACAGTTCGAACTGACGCGGATCGATGAAGCTGTAAGTGATCGCTTCCTGATAACCACGAGCAACCAGCAGACGACGCAGCTCAGGCAGATCACTACGCGCTTCGGCCTTGGCTTGCGGCGCCAGACGCGCTTGCGGGTAGCGAACCGGCAAACGGTTGTAACCGTAAAGACGCGCCAACTCTTCGATCAGGTCGACTTCCAGGCTGATATCGAAGCGGTGGCTTGGCACTTCAACGCGCCATTGGCCTTCGCCGTCAGCAGTAATGCTCAGGCCCAAGGCACTGAGCAGACGCTCGACCTGTGCCGAATCCATCTCCATGCCGAGCATCTGAGTGATGCGCTGAGCACGCAAAGTGATCGGTGCAATCGATGGCAGATGTTGTTCGCTGACGGTCTCGATGATCGGACCAGCTTCGCCGCCAGTGATTTCCAGCAGCAGGCCAGTGGCGCGCTCCATGGCTTCACGTGCCAGCTGCCAGTCAACGCCACGCTCGTAGCGATGCGAAGCGTCGGTATGCAAGCCGTAAGAACGTGCCTTGCCGGCAACCGCAATCTGATCAAAGAACGCAGATTCGAGGAACACATCACGGGTGGTCGCGGAAACACCGCTGTGCTCGCCACCCATGACGCCGGCGATCGCCAGTGCACGAGTGTGGTCAGCGATGACCAGCGTATCGCTGCGCAGGCTGACTTCCTGACCATCAAGCAGAACCAGCTTCTCGCCCTCTTCAGCCATGCGCACACGAATGCCGCCATTGATTTCGGCGAGATCGAAAGCGTGCAGCGGTTGGCCGAGCTCGAGCATGACGTAGTTGGTGATATCGACGGCAGCGTCGATGCTGCGCACGTCGGCGCGACGCAGACGCTCAACCATCCACAGCGGGGTTGGCTTGGACAGGTCGACGTTACGGATGACCCGACCCAGGTAACGTGGGCAGGCCGCCGGGGCCAGCACCTCGACCGAGCGGACTTCGTCGTGTACCGCTGCAACCGCAGCCACCACAGGACGGGTTACCGGCACGGCGTACAGCGCGCCGACTTCACGAGCCAGACCGGCCAGGGACAGGCAGTCGCCACGGTTCGGGGTCAGGTCGACCTCGATGCTGGCGTCTTCCAGATCCAGATACACACGGAAATCTTCGCCCACCGGCGCATCGGCCGGCAGCTCCATCAGACCGTCGTTGCCCTCACCGACCTGCAGCTCTGCCTGCGAGCACAGCATGCCGTTGGACTCGACGCCACGCAGCTTGGCCTTCTTGATCTTGAAGTCGCCCGGCAGCTCTGCGCCAATCATGGCGAACGGAATCTTCAGGCCCGGGCGCACGTTTGGCGCTCCGCACACGACCTGGAAGGTTTCCGCGCCATTGCTGACCTGGCATACGCGCAACTTGTCGGCGTCCGGATGCTGCTCGGTGCTCAGCACCTCACCCACCACCACACCACTGAATACGCCGGCGGCCGGAGTAACGCTATCGACCTCAAGACCGGCCATCGACAGACGGGCAACCAGCTCGTCGCGATCTACCTGCGGGCTTACCCAGCCACGCAGCCATTGTTCACTGAATTTCATCCTGCTCTCCTAAGAATTCGTTACGACTAGCGAAATTGCGCGAGGAACCGCAAGTCGTTGTCGAAGAACAGACGCAAGTCGTTCACGCCGTAACGGAGCATGGCCAGACGCTCGACACCCATGCCGAAGGCAAATCCGGAGAACTCTTCCGGATCGATGCCGGACATGCGCAGCACGTTCGGGTGAACCATGCCGCAGCCCATCACTTCCAGCCAGCCAGTCTGCTTGCAGACGCGGCAGCCTTTGCCGCTGCACATCACGCATTCCATATCGACTTCAGCGGATGGCTCGGTGAAGGGGAAGTACGAAGGACGGAAACGCACGGCCAGTTCTTTCTCGAAGAACACCCGCAGGAATTCTTCGATCGTGCCTTTGAGATCGGCAAAATTGATATCGCGATCGACCAGCAGGCCTTCGACCTGGTGGAACATCGGCGAATGGGTGATATCGGAGTCGCTGCGATAGACGCGGCCCGGGCAGACGATGCGGATCGGCGGCTGCTTCGATTCCATGGTGCGGACCTGTACCGGCGAGGTATGGGTGCGCAGCAACATGTTGGCATTGAAATAGAAGGTGTCATGCATCGACCGGGCCGGGTGATGGCCTGGGATGTTGAGCGCTTCAAAGTTGTGGTAGTCGTCTTCGACCTCAGGGCCTTCGGCGATGCCGTAGCCAATGCGGGTGAAGAACTGCTCGACACGCTCCAGAGTCCGGGTGACCGGATGCAGACCGCCAGAGGTCTGGCCACGGCCCGGCAATGTCACGTCGATGGATTCGGCAGACAGTTTGGCAGCCAGCTCGGCTTCTTCAAACAATGCCATGCGCGCATTGAGAACGCCTGTAACACGTTCCTTGGCAACGTTGATCAGCGCACCGACTTGCGGACGCTCTTCGGCCGGCAGATTCCCCAGGGTCTTCATCACCTGAGTCAATTCGCCCTTCTTGCCAAGGTATTGAACCCGGATTTGCTCCAGGGCATTGATATCTTCAGCGCTTTGCACAGCCTCTAGTGCTTGAGAGACCAGCGCATCCAGGTTTTCCATGTACAGACTCCAGATACAAAATAGGGGAAGAGCTTGAAGGCTCTTCCCCTATTTATGACGTTTAACACCTGGCCCCACAGAGGTGAGGCCGGGTGACTGTCGGGGGTACTTAAGCCAAGGTGGCTTTAGCTTTCTCGACAATCGCAGCAAACGCCGCTTTTTCGTTCACTGCCAGATCAGCCAGAACCTTACGGTCGATCTCGATGGACGCTTTTTTCAGGCCAGCGATGAAACGGCTGTAGGACAGACCGTTAACACGAGCACCAGCGTTGATACGAGCGATCCACAGAGCGCGGAACTGACGTTTTTTCTGACGACGGTCACGGTAGGCGTATTGGCCTGCCTTGATTACCGCTTGCTTGGCAACACGGAATACGCGGGAGCGTGCGCCGTAGTAGCCTTTAGCAAGTTTCAGAATTTTTTTGTGACGCTTACGGGCAATGACGCCACGCTTTACACGAGCCATGAGTTACTTCCTCTATTCTTGACTAAATTAACGAAGGCGCAGCATGCGCTCGACTTTTGCCACGTCAGACGGATGCAGCAAGCTGCTACCGCGCAGTTGACGCTTACGCTTGGTCGACATTTTAGTCAGGATGTGGCTCTTGAAAGCGTGCTTGTGCTTGATGCCGTTAGCAGTTTTCAGAAACCGCTTGGCAGCACCACTTTTGGTTTTCATTTTTGGCATGTTCGGATACTCCGCATTCAGTTGATAAACATAATCAGAAGGCCTGCCGTGCCCTGTTGATTACTTCTTCTTTTTCGGGGCGATGACCATGATCAGCTGGCGTCCTTCCATCTTAGGATGCTGTTCGACCGAACCGTACTCGAGCAGGTCTTGTTCAACCCGCTTGAGGAGTTCCATCCCCAGCTCCTGGTGGGCCATCTCACGGCCGCGGAATCGCAAGGATACCTTGGCCCTGTCCCCGTCACTCAGGAAACGTACCAGGTTGCGCAGTTTTACCTGGTAATCCCCTTCCTCCGTCCCTGGACGAAACTTGATTTCTTTAACCTGAATCTGCTTCTGGTTTTTCTTCGCCGCGGCAATCTGCTTCTTCTTCTCGAAGATCGATTTGCCGTAGTCCATCACCCGGCAAACAGGCGGGACTGCATCTGCGGAAATTTCCACCAGATCAAGCTTTGCTTCTTCAGCGATACGAAGCGCTTCATCAATCGAGACGATGCCAATCTGCTCGCCATCAGCGCCAATTAACCGAACCTCGCGTGCCGAGATATTCTCGTTGATCGGGGCTTTCGGTGCAGCTCGTTTATCTTGTCTCATTTCACGCTTAATAATAATTACTCCGAATCTGGGCGACCACGCCGGGAAACCGCTTGCGCGAGAAACTCAGCGAACTGGGCGACGGGCATCGAGCCCAGGTCAGCACCTTCACGAGTACGCACAGCGACAGTCTGCATCTCGACTTCCTTATCTCCGATAACCAAAAGATAGGGAACCTTGAGCAAAGTATGCTCGCGGATTTTAAAGCCGATCTTTTCATTTCTCAAGTCGGACTTGGCACGAAATCCGCTTTCGTTGAGAGTTTTTTCAACCTCTGCAACAAAATCTGCCTGTTTATCAGTGATATTCATGATCACCGCCTGGGTCGGCGCGAGCCACGCAGGGAAAGCACCTTCGTAGTGCTCGATCAGAATCCCGACGAAACGCTCGAACGAACCGAGGATCGCGCGGTGCAACATCACCGGGTGTTTGCGGCTGTTGTCTTCAGAGACGTATTCAGCGCCCAAACGGACAGGCAGGTTAAAATCGAGCTGCAAGGTACCACACTGCCAGACGCGACCGAGACAATCTTTCAGCGAGAACTCGATCTTCGGCCCGTAGAAAGCACCCTCGCCCGGCTGCAGATCGTACGGCAGGCCAGCAGAATCAAGGGCTGCAGCCAATGCAGCTTCAGCGCGATCCCACAGTTCATCGGAGCCGACGCGTTTTTCCGGACGAGTGGACAGTTTCATCTCAACTTCGGTAAAGCCGAAATCGCGATAGACATCCATGGTCAGCTTGATGAACGCAGCGGACTCGGCCTGCATCTGCTCTTCGGTGCAGAAGATGTGCGCGTCGTCCTGAGTGAACGCTCGCACGCGCATGATGCCGTGCAACGCACCCGACGGCTCGTTACGGTGGCAAGCACCGAACTCGGCCAGACGCATCGGCAACTCGCGGTAGCTTTTCAGGCCCTGATTGAACACCTGCACGTGGCATGGGCAGTTCATCGGCTTGATGGCGTAGTCGCGGTTTTCCGACTGAGTGGTGAACATGTTGTCGGCGTAGTTGGCCCAGTGCCCGGATTTTTCCCACAGGCTGCGGTCGACGACTTGAGGAGTCTTGATCTCAAGGTAGCCGTTGTCGCGCTGGATCTTGCGCATGTACTGCTCGAGCACCTGGTACAGAGTCCAGCCATTCGGGTGCCAGAACACCATGCCCGGGGATTCTTCCTGGGTGTGGAACAGGCCCAGACGCTTGCCGATCTTGCGGTGATCGCGCTTCTCGGCTTCTTCGATGCGCTGGATGTACGCCGCCAGCTGTTTCTTGTCAGCCCAGGCGGTGCCGTAGACGCGCTGCAATTGCTCGTTCTTGGCGTCGCCACGCCAGTAAGCGCCCGACAGCTTGGTCAGCTTGAAGGATTTCAGGAAACGCGTGTTCGGCACGTGCGGACCACGGCACATGTCGACGTATTCTTCGTGATAGTACAGACCCATGGCCTGCTCGTTCGGCATGTCTTCAACCAAACGCAGCTTGTAATCTTCGCCACGAGCCTTGAACACTTCGATCACTTCAGCGCGCGGAGTGACTTTCTTGATGACGTCGTAATCTTTCTCGATCAGTTGCTGCATGCGCTGTTCGATAGCCGCCATGTCTTCCGGCGTGAAAGGACGCTCGTAGGCGATGTCGTAATAGAAGCCTTCGTCGATGACCGGGCCGATGACCATCTTCGCGGTCGGGTACAGCTGCTTGACCGCGTGGCCAACCAGGTGTGCGCAAGAGTGGCGAATGATCTCCAGCCCCTCTTCATCCTTTGGCGTAATGATTTGCAGGGTCGCGTCGCTGCTGATGATGTCGCTGGCGTCGACCAGTTGGCCATTGACCTTGCCGGCGAGCGTAGCCTTGGCCAGACCTGCACCAATGGATGCGGCGACCTCGGCTACGGAAACCGGGTGATCGAATGAACGTTGACTGCCGTCGGGAAGAGTAATAGTTGGCATGGCGCCTCCTCTCCTAGTGGTGACCCCTACCAAAGGTCACGTGGGTTGGGATGAGCCAGTACAAGATCCGATCCAGGCCATTCAATGACGAACGCCTGCCTTACAGCGGCAGGAGCCTTGCGGCCAACCGGAAAACCGAACCAGAGTGACTGGGATTCAAATCGGAAAAATTCGCACGCCGACCGCTTCGGGACTGAAGGTCATCCGAAGCCTGAGAACGCTTGAGCCCGGCATGCTAGCACAGATGAGCGGTCGCTTACGTCCTGATTTGGCAGAAGGTCAAATGTCCGTTTTTATGCCAAAGTGCTGAACTTGATCGGCCTTTGCGCCCTCAGATAACAAGACATTGACCCACAAGGAGCATCCTCGCATGCGTCTGAAAAGCTTATTCGCCCTCGTCGCACCCGTCGTTCTGCTGCTGCCACTGAGCGCCCATGCCGACTGGCCGAAAGGCGAGCGCGAGAAGTACATGGCCCAGTGCACTCAGGCTGCAACCCAGCAAATCGGTGCTGCCGCGGCGAAATCCCACTGCGCTTGCGGAGCTGACGCCATCAAGTCCTATCCGGCCAGTGACATTCAGGCGCTGATGGACAACAAGGCGACTCCTGAATTGCAACAGAAAGCCCTTGGCCAGATCGCCAAATGCAAGGCAAATACCGCCCCGAAAAAATAAGAAAACCGGGCATTAACATCGACTGAAAGGCGGAAAAAAGTGCTGGAAATGAGCCTTTTCAGACGATTTATGCAGGTTTTACAGGTTTTTTTATTGTCTTTACGTTTCGCTGAAAGCCTTTCAAACCGGGGCTTTCAGCGCAACCAGGTGGTAAAGAAAACACGACTGATTGGCAAACAGCACGTCCGGGGGGCTACCAAAGCGAACATTTCGACTATGATACCCGGGTGTGCCCAGTTGGCCTGAGCAGCACAGCACTACTGAAAATATATGTTTCTTGGAGATACACCATGTCTAATCGCCAAACCGGCACCGTTAAATGGTTCAACGATGAAAAAGGCTTCGGCTTCATCACTCCTCAAGGTGGCGGTGACGACCTGTTCGTACACTTCAAAGCTATCGAATCCGACGGTTTCAAAAGCCTGAAAGAAGGCCAGACCGTCTCTTTCGTGGCTGAGAAAGGCCAAAAGGGTATGCAAGCTGCACAGGTTCGCCCAGAGTAATTCCTCGGCGCACTAAAAAAACCCCGTCCTGGTGACGGGGTTTTTTATGCCTGACACAAAAGGACTCAGCCGCAGTTGACGCGAGTAACTACCAGGTTGTTATCGGTGTTCAGGTTCAGGCGATCGGAGCGGTATTCCAGGGTGATCATGTCGTTCGGCTTGAGGAAACGCGCATTTTGCGCCCCAGCCTTGGCACGCGCCTGATCCAGCAACTCAGGGGATGCCTTCTTGCCGATGGCAAATTGCGCTGCCGATGCTTCGCAGCGGCTATTTCCTGATTCAGCCGCCACGGGCTCCTTTGCCGACTCGCTGGAGGTTGTGCTGCAACCAGCCAACAGAGCAGCGGCCATAAGTGCACCCAGTGTCGCGAACTTCAAAGGCATGAAGCCTCCTTGTTTTCAAATGTTTAAGCAGAGATCGTGCGACCGCCAATGCGGCGTTTGGTTTCAAGGCTCAAGCCATGCCCTGCCCCACGAGCGGAAAAATGCCGAGTGTGCCTGAGCCGCCCTGTCCGGCTCATCAAACATTCGTGACTGAATATTAACGACCTCAATAAACGTCGATGTAGTCGTAGGGCGGATTCGGCCAGTTGTCTTTGAGTGCGTTGAAAATCTGCATCACCCAGACTTCATCGCTGGCTGCGACGTTACCCACATAGCCCGACCCCTTCGCCCAGGTTTCCAGGCGAAACAGCAGACCCTCGATATCCTGCCCACCGGTCACCGTAGACAGATAGGCAATGCCATCTTTGGTCACGCGCAATTGGTTGTGCACGTCGTCACTGCCCGAGGCAAGCAATTGGCGCACTGCTTCGAGTGTGAGGCCGTCAGGGGTATTCAGATCAATCTGCACAGCGGGGTCCTTTGCAAGCCGGAAAAGACCAAGTGTCGCATAGCGCTCCGCTCATGCCTAAGTCGCAGTGCCAAATGCCGCACAAAATGGTTAACTCGAAAACAGACATCCTGACCTTTCGAGCCTCCCATGACCAGTGTAAGCATCGACGCCGCCATCAACGCCAAATGGGCCGAAGGACACAGCTCTTACAGCCCCGGCACGACGGAAGAATTGGCGCTGATCGGCATTGATTTACTGGTCAAGGAGTTGGGGATAGAAGCGGCGCAGCATTTTATCAATCAGGTATTCGAACGCTATCCGATCAGCCAGGCTGAACAGCCGCAGTGAAAACCCGCAGGCAAACCGCCTGCGGGTTGACGAATTATTTCAGGCGTTTCAGGCGCTCGGTCAGCAGATCAAAGAATCCCTGGGCGTCGCCATTTTCGACCCAGAATGCATTCTTCGGTGCTTTCAGGCCGTCATACCAGTCAACAATGGTCTGGCCGAATGTCGGTCCTTCACGGCTATCCACCACGACGTTGACCGCCCGACCGGTAAACAACTCAGGCTTGAGCAGATACGCCACAACCGTCGCGTCATGCACCGGGCCACCGGGAATGCCGTAGTGCTCCATATCGCCCTTGATGTATTCGTTGAGAATGTCGCCGACGATCTTGCTCGCATTGTTGTTCAGCGCGGCGATCTGCTTCAGGCGTGCATCGCTGGTCAGGATCTTGTGGGTCACGTCCAGCGGCAGATAGGTGAGCTTCACCCCGCTCTTGAGCACCACCTCGGCAGCCTGCGGATCGGCGAACAAGTTGAATTCAGCCACAGGGGTGATGTTGCCACCGTTGAAATGCGCCCCGCCCATGATCACCACTTCCTTGATGCCCTGAACGATTTCCGGCTCCTGGATCAATGCCAGAGCCAGGTTGGTCTGCGGACCGAGCATGGCAATGGTGATGCTGTGCGGTTTGGCCGATTTAAGAGTGTCGATCAGGTAATTGACCGCATTGCCTTTCGCCAGGCCTTTCTTCGGTTCGTGAACCGTGACGCCTGACAAACCTTCCTTGCCATGAATGTTCTCGGCGTAGATCGGCGTGCGCATCAGCGGCTTCGGTGCGCCAGCGTAAACCGGCACGTCTTCGCGCCCTGCCCATTCGCGAGCGAGTCGCGCGTTACGCGAAGTCTTGTCCAGGCGCACGTTGCCGGCGACAGTCGTTAACGCGCGGATATTCAATTCATCCGGCGACGCCAGCGCGAAGAGCAAAGCGACAACGTCGTCAGCGCCTGGATCGGTGTCGATGATCAAATCGATTTTTTCAGCGGCCTGAACGCCGGTCGCAGTTATCACAGACAAAAGCAGCAGGCTCCGGACCAGTTGATGAAGTTTTGCAGCATAGCGTTGCATAGCGCATTCCTTGTGCAGGTGATATCGGAAATCAGAATGTAACCCCGGCGACCAGAACGATGTTGCAGTACGGCTGACATTCTCCTGTACGAATGATCGCCCTGGCTTGTCGGCTAAGCACCTTGAACTGCTCGTGGGTGAGCAGATCCCTACGGCCCAGCGCGCCCTCTTCGTTCAACGCGTCCAGATCGGCCAGCGCCGTGGGTTGTTTGTCGAAGATCTCTTTGGCCAGCACATGGCTCTCTACCTGCATCTCGCTGAGTACAACTTTCAGCGTGCTGACGAAATCAGGGATGCCATGGGTCAGTGCCAGATCAATCAACTCGACACCCGGTGGCACGGGCAAACCGGCATCGCCAATCACGACCATGTCACCGTGGCCAAGAGAAGCGATCAGTCGCGACAGCGCGACGTTAAGCAGAGGAGTCTTTTTCATGCGGGTTTGAACGCCTGTACTTCGGACATGGTTGGAATCGACGGTTGCGCACCGGCGCGGGTAACCGACAGTGCAGCGGCGATCTGCCCGTAGCGAATCGCCTCGGCCTCAGTCTTGCCATCGGCCAGCGCTGCGGCAAAACCGCCGACGAAAGTGTCGCCCGCCGCCGTGGTATCGACCGCCTTCACGGTCGGCGCGGGGAAATGTTCGAAGCCGTTGCCGTTGGCGAACAATGAGCCTTGCGCGCCTAACGTGACGATGACTTTGCCCGCGCCCATGGCAATCAACTGAGTGGCAGCCGTTTCTGCCGACTGCAGCGAGTCGACAGCGAGCCCGCTCAATGCGGCGGCTTCGCTTTCGTTGGGAATCAGATAGTCGATGGCGGCAAACCAGTCAGCCGGCAAAGGACGGCTGGCCGGCGCCGGGTTGAGGATGACGGTTTTGCCCAGTTCACGCGCGCGCTTGAGCGCATGCCCGACCGTCGCGTCGGGAATCTCGAGCTGACAGATCACAACATCGGCGGCCTGTAAAACCGCATCAAAGCGGTCGATCACTGCCGGCGTCATCGCGCCGTTGGCACCGGCGACAATCACGATGGCGTTCTGGCTGTCGTCATCCACCACAATCAGCGCTACGCCACTGGAATCCTCTACGACACTGACAGCCTCGCAGTCGATGTGCTCGGCGAGCAAGGCATCGCGCAATCGCACACCGTAGTCGTCATTTCCGACGCAACCGATCATTGCCACCTTAGCGCCCAAGCGCGCAGCAGCAACCGCCTGATTGGCGCCCTTGCCGCCAGACACCGTGGCAAAGGAATGACCAATCAGCGTTTCACCGCCGCGTGGCAGCCGTGGCGCCCGGGTGACCAGGTCCATGTTCAGGCTGCCTATTACCACTACATTTGCTGGCATACATCACTACTCATCAATTCGGTTTCAGCGATATTCGGTGAACACGCCGGACAGCGGCGCGGTCGATTCGCGCAGGACAATGCTCGGGGTCACGATGCGTTGATCGGTGCCCGAATCCGGCGCAGCAATTCTGCGCAACAGCACTTCGGCGGCCATCTCGCCCAGTTGCAGGATCGACTGGCCGACCGTGGTCAGCGCCGGATAGACATAACGGCTCATCTGAATGTCATCGAAGCCGATTACCGACAGCTCGGCCGGCACCCGGACATTACGTTCAGCCGCCGCACGCAGCACACCGATGCCAATCATGTCGTTACCGGCAAAAATCGCGCTCGGCGGATTGATCTCGAGCAGCCGGGCAGCGGCGTTGTAACCGCCAGTGCTGGTGAAGTCGCTTTCGAGCATACGCTCCTCGCGCACCTCGATTCCCGCTTCTCGCAGCGCTCGGCAATAACCGGCCTGACGCATTTGCGCCACGCTGGTACTGGCCGGACCGCCGATGGTGGCGATGTCGCGATGCCCCAACTCGAGCAGGTGACGGGTTGCCAGATAAGCGCCGTATTCATGATCGATACGCACCAGATCGGCATTTACACCTTCCAGGCCCCGGTCAACGATAACCATCGGCGTCTTCACGCCTGCCAGCCCTTGCGCCAGACCAGTGTCACCGCCGGCGGAGGCGACGATCAAACCGTCGATACGTTTTTCCAGCAACACGCGCAGATAACTGCGCTGCTTGTCCGGATTGTCGTCGGAGTTACAGAGGATCACGCAGTAACCGTTGCGCTCGCAGTAATCCTCGATTCCGCGCGCCAATTCAGCGAAGTACGGGTTGAGGCTGTTAGGCACCAGCAGGCCGATGGTCGCCGTGGTTTTGGCTTTCAGCGAGCGCGCCACGGCACTGGGCACGTAGTCGAGGCTCTTGATCGCCGCCTCGACTTTGCGCCGCACTTCTTGACTCACCGGGCGGGTGTTGTTCACCACGTGCGACACGGTCGTGTAGGAAATACCCGCAAGCGCCGCTACATCCTTGATCGTTGCCATGGTTCAGCCCCGGCGACTGGCGCGTTGACTGCGATAGGTGTCGAGCACCACGGCGATAACAATTACCGCACCGGTGATGATGCGCTTGGTCGGTTCCGTCGCACCAATCTGCGCGAGACCGGCCGCGAGCACGGAAATGATCAACACACCAAAGAAAGTGCTGATCACCGAACCGCGTCCACCCATCAGGCTGGTACCACCGATAACCACCGCCGCGATCACTTGCAGTTCCAGGCCCGAACCTGCGTTCGGGTCAGCCGCCTCCAGACGCGAAATCTGAAACAGAGCGGCAATGCCCGCCAGCAGGCCCATAAGGCTGAACACCAGAATTTTGTAGGGCTTGGGATTGATCCCGGCCAGCCGCACGGCTTCTTCGTTGGTGCCGATGCCGATCAGGTAGCGGCCGAAAACAGTGCGGGTCAAAACTGCCTGCGCGATGAAGATCACCAGCAAAGCGATGATGAACGAGGGTGAAATACCGAACGCGATCGGATTCGACAGCCAGGCGAACGCATCGCCGATGTACGCAGTCCGCGACCCGGTCATCTGATACGCCACACCGCGGGCCATTTCCAGCACGCCGAGGGAGACGATGAACGACGGAATCCGCCAGGCCACGGTGATCGAGCCAGTGATGGTCCCGGCCAGAGCCGCCACCGCCATGCCGAGCAGCGCCGCTGGCAAAACGCTCCAGCCCCAGCCGAGAATCGCAACGCTGACCGTCGATGCGGCCAACGCCAGCACCGAGCCGACGGACAAATCGATGCCGCCGATGATCAGCACAAAGGTCATGCCCACGGCCAGCACCATCAGGTCGGGAATCTGGTTGGCCAGGGTGCTGAAAGTGTTGTACGAAAGGAAATGGCTGCTCAGAACCGAGAACAGCGCAATCATCGCCAGCAAGGCACCGGCCAGGCCCAGATATGTGCCCAGGCCGAAGAAATTGCCACTACGTTTACTGGCAGAAGATGCAGTTTTCATGGGAGATCCCTAGGCGCTGCCTCATTGAGCAACGCATCACGTTTTTGGTAGCCGGCGAATGCGGCGGCAAGCAAATCATCCTGGGTCCAGCTGTCGCGCTCGAAGGTGTCGATCAGACGCCCCGCCGAAAGCACGCCGATCCGGTCGCAGATCAGCATCAACTCGCGCAAGTCACTGGACACCACCACCAACGCCTTGCCCTGACGGGTCAACTCGCCGAGCAAACCGTAAATGTCGAACTTGGCGCCGACATCGATTCCGCGAGTGGGCTCGTCGAACAGCAGTACTGAACAGTCACGTTCCAGCCAGCGACCGATCACGACCTTCTGCTGATTGCCGCCGGACAGTTCCGAAACCAACTGCGTAGGGCTCGAGCTGCGGATGCGCATGGCCTCGATCTGGCGTTGCGCCAGGCAAATTTCGTCGCCGTTGTTGACGAAACCGCCACTGGAAATTTCCGGCATGTTGCCCAAGGCAATGTTGGCACTGATCGACTGACTGAGCAGCAGCCCTTCGCCCTTGCGATCTTCGGTGATCAACGCGATGCCATTGCGTACGGCATCGACTGGCGAGCGAACACTCACGACCTTGGCCGGGGAGCCGAGCGCGATGGTGCCGCTGTCGGCAGCATCGGCACCGAATATCAGCCGCAGCAATTCCGTGCGCCCTGCCCCGATCAATCCGGAAATGCCGAAGATCTCCCCGGCACGCACCTCAAAAGAGACGTCGCGGACTTTGTCAGAGCGGGTCAGGCCTTTGACCGTCAACGCCGGAGCGCCGATCTTGCGCGGCCCCATGTCGATGTGTTCGCCCAGTTCGCGACCGACCATCAAGGTGACCAGTTGCTCGCTGTTGTAGTTGGCCATCGGCTCGACGCAGACCAGATTGCCGTCACGCAGCACGGCAATACGCTGCGCCACCCGCGCCAGTTCTTCGAGACGGTGCGAGATATAGATGATGGCAACGCCGCGGGCCTGCAATCGGCTGATCTGCTCGAAGAGCATTTCGACTTCGCGCGCCGTGAGCATCGCGGTCGGCTCGTCAAGGATCAGCACATGGCAGTCGCCGATCAGGTTGCGCGCGATTTCAACCATCTGCTGATGGCCGATACCGAGTTCACCGACCAGCGTGTCCGGATCGATCGCATCGAGGCCGACTTGCGCCATGGCTTCGATCGCCGCCTTGCGCAACTGCTTGCGGCTGATCCAGCCAGCGCTGCTCGGCAGATTATCCAGAAAGAGGTTTTCCGCCACCGACAGCGTCGGCAACAGATTGAGTTCTTGCATGACCATGCGCACGCCAAGCTCTTCGGCCTGGGTACGGCTGCCCGGACGATAATCCTTGCCGTGGAATTGCATCTGGCCGGTAGTGGGTGTGACCAGACCACCAATGATCTTCGACAGGGTACTTTTGCCGGCACCATTTTCGCCGGTCAGCGCCAGTACTTCACCGCGCATCAGCGTCAGATCGATGCCGGTGAGCACCGGTTGCGCATAGGTCTTGCCGATACCGCTGACCGAGAGGACAGCGTTCGGAGCGGAAACTGACATAGGAATCTCCACGCGCTCGCCCAGACGGACGAGCGCCGTTGTGTCGCCAGATGACTTACTGGGTGACCAGCTCGACCGGTGTTTCGATCACGCCGTTGGCACCGCTGTCGACTTTCTCGCCCTTGATGATCTTCAGTGCGGTTTCGATGCCGAACACGGCCTGCTTGGCTGCAAACTGGTCAGCCGTCGCCAGCACGCGACCGTCCTTGAGCATTGGCTTGATGGCATTGATATTGTCGTAACCGACGACTTTCACCTGCCCTGCCTTACCAGCGGCACGGACTGCGGAAACGGCACCGACCGCCATGCTGTCGTTACCGGCCAGCAGTGCTTTGACATCCGGGTATTCACTGAGGATCGAAGCCGCAACCTTGTTGCCCTTGTCGATTTCCCAGTCACCGGACTGCAGCGAGACCACTTTGATCTGCGCGGCTTCCATCGCGTCCTTGAAACCGGCCGTGCGCGCCTGCGCGTTGGTGGTGGTGGACACGCCTTCGATGATGCCGACCTCGTCGCCCGCCTTCAGTTGCTTGGCCAGATATTCGCCAACCAGACGTGCACCCTTGCGGTTGTCCGGACCTACGAACGGCACGTTGATGTTCTTGCTTTTGACCACGGCGGGATCAAGCTGGTTGTCGATGTTGATCACCGTGATACCGGCGTCTACGGCCTTCTTGATCACAGGCACCATGGCCTTGGAGTCAGAAGGCGCGATCACCAGTGCATTCACCTTGGCCAGGATCATCTGTTCGACGATGCGAGTCTGGCCGGCAGTGTCGGTTTCGTCCTTGATACCGTTGGAGATCAGATCGAAATCGGCGGAGTGTTCTTTCTGGTAGGCCTTGGCGCCGTCTTCCATGGTCAGGAAGAATTCGTTGGCCAAGGATTTCATGACCAGCGCGACTTTGGGCTTTTCTGCAGATTCGGCGAACGCCGAGGAGACAGGTAGTGCGGCGGCTGTGGCAGCCAGCATAGCGACAGCAAGAAGACGTGCGGCGAATGGCAGCTTCATGGGTTCACTCCGATCTTATGATTATTGTGAGCAACGTTTGCGCTGACGTAAGCTACGTCACGACTCCGGGAGCAGATGCCCTTCCAAGTCGCGCAAACGTTTGCGTAGACCGAACTATGAGAATCCCGCTGACATTTGTCAACAATCAGAAATCGTCTTTTGTTGTAGGCCGAATCGCTGAGTCGGCCATCAGACGCTTCAGGCGGTCGTGTTGACCAGGCCACCGCTGGTAGCGCTTTTCGACATCTCCTTGACCAACGCACCCGCCACTTCTGCCAGTGCGGCGCTGGTTTGCGCGATCTGGCCCTGAATCGACATCACTGCCTGGGACTTCGCTTCGGGAGTCGGATAGCTTGCAGCCTGAGCCGCAGCCAGTTGCTGTTGCTGCTCCTGAAGTTGCTTCTGCAATTCCTTCATCCGCTTGAGCAACGTCTTGACGGTGATGCTGAGATTGCTGTCAGCCTCGGTTTCACTGTTTTCCTGCACAGGCCCGCCACCGGTTCTGACCTGATTCTTCTCAGTCTTTTCGGTACCCAGCGCCTGCGCCGAAGTCTCATTGGTCGCATCGTTCAGGCTGTTGATCGTCGCTGCAGTTTTACCGCCAATGGTGACTGCAGCGGGATTGGCAAAACCGACCGTCAGTGACATGTGAACTCCTAAGATTTGGTTTCCTTGAGGACGCATCGGCCTGAGAGCACATTTCTTTAGCGGGGATTTGTCACCCGCCTGGCTTTTCAGAGATTGCCTATCGGCGAGCCGAACACGAATCCGCCTGTCGTTCGGAATCCCGGATGGATGGATCCTCAACGATGCTCCAGCCCTCGACAAATATTGATTTAAATCATTGGGTTAAACATTTTCCGCCAGCACATTACGCATGGTATGAATCCTGCTCCCGTCCTTGCACCTCGAGCATTCAGATCGGCTTGGGGCGCATCTAGATGAACCTGCATCAGCACCGTCTCACGACTAGAGAGAAAAATAATGAAATCTGCTTTCAATACTTTGATTCCGGGCGCATTGGCCCTCCTCCTGCTCCTGCCTGCTGCCCTTCAGGCAAAAGAAGCCGAAACCCAGACGAAACTGGCCAACGTCGTCGTCCTCGCCACAGGCGGCACCATCGCTGGCGCCGGCGCCAGTGCGGCCAACAGCGCCACGTATCAGGCAGCAAAAGTCGGTATCGAACAACTGATTGCCGGCATTCCCGAGTTGAGCAAACTGGCTAACGTGCGTGGCGAACAAGTCATGCAGATCGCTTCGGAAAGCATCACCAACGACAACCTGCTGCAATTGGGTCGTCGCGTTTCCGAACTGGCCGACAGCAAGGACGTGGACGGCATCGTTATCACCCACGGCACCGACACTTTGGAAGAAACCGCGTACTTCCTGAACCTGGTCGAGAAAACCGACAAGCCGATCATCGTCGTTGGCTCGATGCGTCCGGGCACTGCCATGTCGGCAGACGGCATGCTCAACCTGTACAACGCCGTCGCCGTGGCGAGCAGCAAAGAAGCGCGCGGCAAAGGCGTGCTGGTGACCATGAACGACGAGATCCAGTCCGGTCGCGACGTCAGCAAAATGATCAACATCAAGACCGAAGCATTCAAAAGCGCCTGGGGTCCGCTGGGCATGGTGGTCGAAGGCAAATCCTACTGGTTCCGCCTGCCGGCCAAGCGTCACACCATGGATTCGGAATTCGACATCAAGGACATCAAGAGCCTGCCTGACGTAGAAATTGCCTACTCCTACGGCAACGTAAGCGATACCGCCTACAAGGCACTGGCTCAAGCCGGCGCCAAAGCCATCATCCACGCCGGCACTGGCAACGGTTCGGTATCTTCCCGCGTGGTTCCATCCCTGCAAGCGCTGCGCAAGGATGGCGTGCAGATCATTCGCTCGTCCCACGTCAACGCCGGCGGCTTTGTCCTGCGTAACGCCGAACAGCCCGACGACAAATACGACTGGGTTGTCGCTCACGACCTGAACCCGCAGAAAGCCCGCATCCTGGCGATGGTTGCACTGACCAAGACCAACGACAGCAAAGAGCTGCAACGGATGTTCTGGGAATACTGATTGAACATCGCCTGATCACTTCTCGACCGGGCAATTGCGCATCACCTGTCAGCTTGGCAGGTGGTGCCCCGCTTACACCCTTCCAATACTTTTCCCACAAAAATCTCGACAAGTCCTACACCAAAATCGGAAACCCGCTGTCAGAGGATTTTCTTGAATTTTAAGCAGTTGCGAAATCGCTTACAGTTAAATACTGTATGCACGTACAGCTTAATAAGGATAACCTCGTGGCCACCTCTCCTGCTGCTCCTGACGCTTATGAACGCATGGGTATGCGCGTTCAGAAAATCATCAATTCCCCCACCGCACAAAAAGCCAAAGCCGCACTGATTTTCCGTCTGCCGGATGAGCCGATGGACGACTGGGAGCGCTTGCTCGAGGAAATCGACGAGAACGACAACGTCACCCTCGCCTATCGCGATGACGGTGGCGTGCAGATTTTTTGGGTTGTGCCGAAGGAAGATTGATTCAATGAGTGTCCGCTGTGTTGCTTTGCTGTTGTTGTTTTTCGCCGTGGGCGCCCAGGCTGGCGCCCCACGTACATTTTCCGAAGCCAAGAAAGCTGCATGGAAACTTTATGCGCCGCAGTCCACGGAGTTTTACTGCGGCTGCAAGTACACCGGCAACCGCGTCGATCTCAAGGCTTGCGGCTATGTGCCGCGCAAGAACGCCAAGCGTGCATCGAGGATCGAGTGGGAGCACATCGTGCCAGCGTGGCAGATCGGGCATCAGCGGCAGTGCTGGCAGCAAGGCGGGCGCAAGAATTGCACGCGTTACGATCCGGTTTATCAAAAGGCCGAAGCTGACCTGCACAACCTGGTACCGAGCATCGGTGAGGTCAACGGTGATCGCAGCAACTTCAGCTACGGCTGGTTGCCGGTGCAGTCCGGTCAGTATGGATCCTGCCTGACCCAGGTCGACTTCAAGGCCAAGAAGGTCATGCCCCGCCCTTCGATCCGCGGCATGATCGCCCGCACGTATTTTTACATGAGCAAACAATACGGACTGCGGCTGTCGAAGCAAGATCGGCAGTTGTACGAAGCGTGGGATAAGACCTATCCAGTGCAGGACTGGGAACGTCAGCGCAACCAGAGCGTGGCGTGCGTGATGGGTCGCGGCAACGAGTTTGTCGGCTCGGTAAATCTGAAAGCCTGCGGTTGATCGCAGCACAAATAAAAAGGCCTCGAGCGTTATGCTCGAGGCCTTTTTCATGTCTGGCGTTCAATCTGTGTTGAAGGCGCTTCGCTTATGGCGTGAGCGGATGCTCAATCACCACCGACTCGATATTTTGTTTCTTGGCTTTTACCAACGCCGCATCCACCTGCACCTTGCGCGCTTCGGCATCAGCCTGGGAGTTGAACGGACCTATCAGAATTCGTGTTTTACCGTTGCCGTCCTTCACGACCGTCGGAACGAAAGCGTGCTCGATCAACCAGCCGCTCAGATCACTGACGGCCTGAGGAGTCTCGCCACGCACTTCCAGATCCCACTGTGGCGCGGCGGCCGCCGGCGCTGCCGCGACCTTTGTCTCAGGCTTGGGCGCATCTACACTCTTGCCTTCACCGCAGCCTGCCAATGCCAGTGCCGCTACCAGCCAAACCAATTTGCGCACAACGCTTTCCTCGGAATTCACAAAGCGGCGATCTTATCATTCAAAAATACTTCGCGAGCCCCGCAAAATGGGCACAAAACAACGAGAATGATGATTGCAGCCTCTGTATAGTTACGCCCTGGGAATTAATGCCGCTTCTGCGCGTCAGAAAGAGGCACCCAAACCGTGAGACTTCGCACTAATCTATAGATACCACCGACCTCTGCACTGTCTGAATCAGGTGCCCTACAAAGCAATCAAGGAGAAGACCATGCTGATACTCACCCGCAAAGTCGGTGAAAGCATAAACATTGGTGATGACATCACGATCACCATCCTCGGAGTCAGCGGCCAACAGGTTCGCATCGGCATCAACGCTCCGAAAAACGTGGCAGTGCACCGTGAAGAAATTTACCAACGCATCCAGGCCGGCCTGACCGCTCCGGACAAGCCGCAAACACCCTGAGCCACTTTGCATTACGTAGCCAGTCCTATTGCCGTCGCGCAAGACTGGCTAAAGATTCACGCGCCGTTTAGCCATCCGCATTTCACCCCGCTGGGCACGGCGCCTGAAGCACACTGACTCCTTTCACTTGTCACTCCCTCCTTTCTTGCGCCGATATTACCTTTCACTCCTGGAGCTGGCTGTCGGACGTTTCCGATAGAGCACGGCGAATTTCGCCTTCTAAGCGAATATCACGCCACGCGCCATGCCTGTCGCCGCGACCATCATCAGGATCAGCAGCAGCGCTTCAACATGACTGATTCGCGCGTACAACTTCGCACGCCCGGCTTCAGGCGCTACCCCGCGCGACGATGCGATGCGCCATTTGATCAGCGTGATCATCGGTGCAAGCTCCATCAGTAGTATCAGCAAGAACAGCGTCATCTTCAGATGAAACAGCGGCTGATGCAGGTAATAGTCAGAGCCTCTCTCGTAACCACCAAACGCACGCATCGCTCCGGTAATAAGCAGCGTCAAAGCTGAAAGCCCCCAGAGGTTATCCGCGAGCAGCACGCGCTTGAGCTCTCCCGTGCCCGCCGAGAGCTGGCTGAACGCTGTGCCGCGCGTCAGTACCGCCCAGAAAGCCAAGGCAAACGCGAATAGATGAACAGCCGCAAGGATCCACTGACTCAGCATCGACGCACTCCCTTACAAAGAGTTGAAAATCGGCCAGTCAGTAGTAGACGAAAAAGCGGGGTCTCGCTTGGAGGTGACGGCGAGACAGATGCCAAACGCCAAATCGCAGGCAAAAAAAATCCCAAGCAGCTGATGGAAGCTTGGGATTTAAAAATGCATAAACCGTGGTGGTGAACGCGGAACGGATGTTACTTAAATTCCCAATATGCAACAAGGCTTTTTCGATAACCGGTTGGAGAAAAATAGCTGTAAGCCTTTGGATATTCAGGTGTTTTCAACAACAAAATGGTAGAAAACGCACCAAAATGGCGCTTGATCACTTTGCCCAAATAGTAATGAATGGAGAGCTGATCAGAGCGAAGCGGAAATGACCGGGAACAAGCGTTGCGCAAATCGCAGACAACAAAAAAGGGCTCACCTTTCGGTGAGCCCTTCCAGACCGCCCAGCAGAGCGGATTTTGTTTGGTAGGCGCGATTGGACTCGAACCAACGACCCCCACCATGTCAAGGTGACCCCGAAACACGCGCAACCTATTGATGGATAAAGAAAATACCCCTAAATTTGCAGGTTCGAAAACTGACGTTACCCGCTATAAGAATCAACAACTTAGCGCTGTATTTTCCTACAGTGCTCTGCCCTTCCCTGGCGTTCTGCCGATCAAATCTCCCTCTGCTATTCTGGGTTCTTCCATGGAGGACACCCAATGCCGAACTCAGATCTACTCCCTTCCCTGCTCGCCAAGATCAACGAAAACCAACTTGCCCTTGAAGCCGCCATCATGGAGCTCACCCTTTTGGTAGGGCAGCGCGGATCCGCCGATGTCGCCGAAAATGTCCGAAGCTCTCTGGCCGCGCTGGATCGGAATGAAGAATTCATCAAAATGACCTTGGCTGTTTTGATGACGCCCGACTGAAAGCTATCGACAGCTGTCGCGATGACAGCGCGGGGTAGCCTCGATTGTCTTGCGGTTCTACCTAGAGAAGCGATATCCGATAGGGGGCGGGCGCATAAACCGACCACTATTTTCACGATTACGTTTCCCATACAATGCGCGCCGTAGAACTTTTTGAGTCAGATTAAAGATGAGCCTTGACCTATTAGATAAGACAACCCGAAAGCAGTCACTATCAAAATGTGATAAAACTTCGAATACAAACAACTTAAGCCTGAGAAAATTCGTAGCACTGGCATTTGTAGCAATTTTATTCATCATACTTCGAATCGAGTTTTCTGACGGCCCGATAAATGTAGATGAAAATATTGCACCCTCCGTAGCTCGCTCTATGGTTGAGCGAGGCGATTTCAACGGCAACTGGCGACTTGCCGAAAACATAATGCCGTACTTCAAACGCGACATGCACAACTTTTATAGTTACAACTTATTCGCAATCCCCTTTTTGAAGCCTACAGAAAACGAAACTATCGCAGCTCTGCGTTCGGCTAATATTGCCCTTCAGCTCGGAGCGCTTGCATTCATTTGGTTCGCAATGAAGAACGGAGGGATTGCTTTTTGGCGTAGATTCTATACATCGACAGCTATAGCGGTTCTCCCTACGATGGCGTTTGATGCTCATCTAGCAAGAGCGGAAAGCCTTCTTTATTTCTTAGCAGCAGCCGTGATTTTTGTGGCTTCTGTAAATCGAAGTGTGCTTTTGAGATGGAGTTTAGCAGCATTTATAATTGGAGTCGGCACAGCTTCCAAGTTAACATTCGCGGCCACAGCAATAATATTTCTTCCTGAGGGCTTAAAATTATTAAGAAACGAACCCACTAAAACGATTCGCTTGCTGGCAATATCAGCGTTGGCAATGTTAGCTGGGTTTGCGGCAACCTCACCCTACACATTCATCGAGCCAAACGTATTTTTCGACGGTCTCGGCAGGCTGATGAGGCAGTATTCAACACAACATCTCCCGCACTCTAATCCTGGAACCGGGATGCTTGATTGGGCGAGCCATTTAGTTCTATTCGCCGTAGGTATTTCTGGCGCAGCTTGCATCGCCATTAGAACACCTTTGCGTAGTTCACCGAATTGGATGATTGGCCTTTCAATTATGGCGTCCGTAATATATATATACTTCGCAACCAAACCTGTTTTTTTTGAGCGAAATATAAGTTTAGCGCTATTGGCATCGATAATCGTGGCATTTAGCCTTCCACGTTGGCGCTCAACAAACCTCATTCTCACCGCGTCACTTATAGTCATGACATACTGGTCTATCAACATCGCTTTGCTGTCGTCAAGCCGAGGCTCTCAAATCACAGAATGGGAGATTAATAAGTTTGGCATGGCAATCGATAGGACGTGGCCATTAACCGGAGCGGCCGACCTTTTGAGCACATGCGGAGACAGAATTATTGGAGTTAGCGATTATGGAGACGTCACTTCTCAGCGAATCAAAAATGAAATAGGAATAGAACCCATGGCTACACGAAATGGAGCATTTTCTAAACTGCCAACCTCTACGCTCAACACCTACCTTGAGACAAGCATTGACTATTATCAGTGCTACGGAGGATCTAAATAGACCAACCTATCGAGTTTGAATAGTTAACTCTATATCTTGCTGACGTACATCTAGCACGCTGTCATTCGTCCAAGACATGGTAATCACAGTACATCCTTGAAGAATAAGTGGCCACCAAGTCTGAGGGTTTGCTTCGCCCTCAGGGACCACGTCGGCGGTTTGATGCTGGTGGCGTAATAGTGCGTCGCGCCGCCGGTAGGGTCCGGCACCTTTCCGTCGATCACCTGGTCAGCGGCGATCCGGCACTGCGCCAGCTCGCGGAACGGGATTTCCTTCACGCCAATCAGGAACTGGTAGTTCGGGTCGATCTTGTTCCAGCAGCTGAACTGCCAGGGCTTTTGGCAGACGCCGGCGTAGCCCTCGCCCCACCACGACTTTTCCTTTCCGTCAAACACACGGTTGCGGATCGCCCAGGCCACGGCGATCTGGCCGGCGGGCCCCTCCCCTCGCGCCTCTCCCCAAAGAGTGAGGGCAAGAATTTCGCGGTCTTTTTCGGTTACAGGCATCACTTTTCTCCAGACAAAAAAAAACCCGCACGCGGCGGGGATCTATAAACGAAGGGGCGGCTACAGCTCTGAGCGAATGCTATCGGATACAGACTTGGACAGCTCGGAATATCCAGATTCGGTGTAGTGCACGTCGGTGTCGGACTCATACATCTGGGCCGGCAATGTAGCCGACACGGCAGATAAATCATTGACAGATATGCCAAAGCGCTTCATGACTTCAGTGGCGACTTGATTGTAACGGACGACATCACCTGCATGCCTGCCAGGCTCATTGTCCGGAACGAAAGTGGTGGTTTGGAAGATCACCTTGGCGCCGGTTGCCTTTAATCGGCTGGCAATCAACGAAAGATTCTTCTCGTACTGTGCAAGAGGGACCGCGACGGCACCATTAACCTTGTCTCGATTTTGAAAGGTGATCGGTCCTGGACGCCGGTAGCAGAGATCCCATAGACCGAAGTTGAAGCTGATCACGTCCCACTTTTTTGCACCAACCCACCGCTCCACATTCCGAACCCCGTTATTTGAGTCCTCGGAGTTTCCTTGGCTGTGAATCACGACTGCATCAGATGACAGGGCTTGCGTTACGTAGGGTGTATAGCCAAGCGATATGGAGTCACCGATGATCAGCACTTTCGGAGAAGTATCGGGATGGCTGGCGCAGCCAGCCAATGAGATCGCGACCATAATGGCCAGGACTTTAATGAGTGTTCGTCTTAGCACTGCAGTGTTCCCTAGATGGCTTCGATCGACAGTCTACATAGGCGCTGACTCGTTTCAACATCAACCTTCTGCAATAGTCCTGCTTTCTAGGCAACATCGCATCGATGTGCGTGCTGCCGGGTTTCCGATTTCATTGGCCTATTCCGGTCGGGCGGGTCGTTGGGCTGAGTCGGGAAAGCCCTCAGCACCCTCTTTCCAGGCTCGAACTTTGGTGCGATACGAAAGCCACTGCGATCGAGTGCCCGGAAGCGCGCCGGCAGCCTCTCCTGTAGCCTCGCTCTCTTCCAAGGCCATCAGCTGATTGGCTATCGATCCAATCTCCTGTTCGCGCCATGCGTTCTCGGCAACCATCAATAGCGCCTGTTCTTCAGCGGCCGCGAGCCTTTCGTAGAACCACTGTGGTATTTCGCTAACAAGCGTTTCACCTTCGGAAAGCTCGCTTTCCTGAAAGTCATCACTTACTGAGTTCCATCCTGTAGCGTTGATTACATAGGGCATTATCTGTCGTTCCCGTATCCGTAAACGTCGAGGGTCAGCGAACCACCAGAGACCCATCTACTGATTTGCTGCGTTGGGCTGGTTGCGAGCCGGAGGGCTGATCGGGTTGAGCTTGTTGCACCTGATGCGACCTGCAGCACTTTGGGCTGACGATCGGGCGTACTGAAGTACATATCGTAAGCAGATGCGCCGGCGTTCGCCGTGGCGATAGTCAAGGCGATTTGAGTTGTAATCGGCACGGCTGGCGACAGGTCAGAAGTTGTGGGAGTGCTCGCCGGGGCCTGCAAAACCACGCGAAACGGCGGATCGCTGAAAGTCTCCATGAACTGGATGGTGTCCCCCATCCACAGGAAAGCAAAAAGACCAGAAGATCCAGTCTTCAAGGCGCAGATAAATCGCCGACTGGTGTTTGCTGTCTTTGTGCGCGCGGTCCCGCTGTACGGTGCGGCGGGGGCTGTGGTCACCAGCTCAACGGCCGTTACGCCGGCGTTGTCGTATAGGTAAAGGTAGTACCAGGTGTTAGCGGTCAATGACAGGCTCGAAAGCGTCAAGGGCGATGCTGCGACCAGAGGCTTTTGCGCGCCCGGGATGTAAGCGGTACCGGGCGAAAAAGTGATCGATGTCGCCGAATTCCACTGAGGGATCAAGCCCTCAATGTAACCAGCCGATACACCGCCCTGAGCGGCAGTGACAGCTTTCGTCAGGCCGTTCAGCTCTGTGATATCAGTGTTCGCCCCGCCAGCAGCCTTCCCGGCTTGAAGTTTTCCTAACGCCGCCAGAATCGTGTCAGTCGAAACGACCGGCGTTTTCACTGTCAGGTCAAGTCCGGTCAGCGTGATGCCGCGAACAGTAGCTGGTGTCGCATATTTATTGGTTTGACCTTCAGGCAGTCCATCGGCAGTCGCGAGGTTGAGCGCCTGCCTTACTCCAGTCTGCGTGGGCGTCTCGCCAAGCACAGCCAATACGCCGCCGAATTGATTGACTAGCGCTCGAAGCGCGTCTGCCGAATCCTTGACGTAACCCTGCATCGGCGCCAGCGCGTAAACACCAGACACGTTGGTCGAGCCTTGATAGTTCGGCGAGATCGACAGTGCTGTATCGCTGGCAATATTCGTTACCTCGTACCAACCACCATCAGGGCCGCGAAAGGCATCGCCAACACGGCTATTCGCAATGAAGGCCGTACCCGTGCCGATCACCGCATTGGAATTTTGGGTGACAGAAACTGTTCCCGTCTTGTACCAGGGCATGGTGTTCATCCTATAAATGGGTTATGCGGCTTGTTTTGCAAATACTGCCGGCAGGAAGAAAGCGAAGGGATTCGATGCCGCAATGGTGATGGCGTATAGCGTGTTGTTAGGGAAATCCCACCAGCAATAAAGATCGCGAGGGATGCCGCTACCCGAAGTCATGGGCATGCCGAACGTGTTCAGCAACATGTACTCGTTCTCGGGGAAGTTGAACGGAACGCTATAGTAGATCCGCGTCAGCCCCTGAGGGGTGGTGTCGTAGCGAACATAGGTCCAGTTCTGGAATGCTCGGGTAAACATTGCGTTCGGAGTGCCCGAGTCAAACAGCAGCTTCCCTGCGCCGTCCCACAAGCGCATGCCGTATTGAGCAACTGGCTGTGCGCCAAAGGCGGCAACGAAGTAACGCCCATTCAGACCGGCAACGCTGACGTCGTATGCTCTGACATAAAAGCCAGTCCAGTTACCCGCAGAGCCGATAAGACTCATGCGACAAAGTCCAGCCACCCCGTTGATAGTGTCCGGTCGCACGAATACAAGCGGAGGCTCCTGTGAGGTAACGGGGCGCGCAAACGTGGTAACCGAGCCAAGCCCAGACTCTTGGTTTGGTGCGTATCGCCCTGAGGCGATGACCATCAGTCGTGCAAACTCTGAGTCCAAAGTCACGACGTTATTGTTGTTTGTGAACTGAACGCCGTAGCTCATCAGCTCCACCTCATTACTATCAGGCGCATGGTTCCGGACGACGTGGTACTCGCCGCGTATGTCCGGGTGTGGTTGTAGACGCGGACGACTCCGTCGAGCATCTCGGTTTCGAACTGCATCTGGTTCTGCGAATAGGCGCCAATCGGAATCACAATTGCCGTTCCGTTACCGGGACCAACGCCGGGAACCGAAAAATCCTGAGACCCTTTGCTGGCTCCGGGCGCAAAGGTCACTTGCACCGAGAGCACGACTCGAATCGTGAATGAGTTCTCATCCAGCTGGAGCGCCCCATCGGCGCCCCATATCCTCATGCCGTAACTCATGCGTTGAGATTCCCCCACTGGTAGCGCTTCACGCCGTTCTCATCGAACACCTTGCCGCCGTTGTTGTTGATGACCTGGCGAGCCCCTCCGCCCAGCGGGCTGTTCAACTCGAAGTTGCCAGCCTTGTCGATGCGCCAGCCTTGAACCCCGGCGATGTAGTTGTCCGACTGGATGAAGAAACCGATCTTGGCGTTTCCGATGGAGGCATCTTTCACAAACAGGGTATTCAGGAAGACCTGCCCGCCCTCAACCGCGAAAGGCACAGAAATGGCGCCGCCGGCAATGGTGTTGACGATGGCGAAACGGTCAGCGCTCACTAGGAACTGGCTTTGGAAAACCCCATTCACGTTCTCGATACCGAGACCAATGCCGGCGGCAACGTACTGCCCGTTCGCATTGACCTGCATCTTCACGGACCACATCGTTTTCAGATTGCCGTTAACATCAGCAAAGGCGGTGGCCGTTTCCTGAATGGCGGCCGCGTTCTCGCCGACCTTCGCGTTTACCTGCACGATCGCTTGAGCAGTGGCCTCCTTGTCGGTGGCAACGGTGCTGCGAAGATCGGTAACGTTCGCTTCGTTCTCGCCAACCTTTGAATCAAGAGTGATGAGCTTTTGAGCGCTGGCGAGATTCTCCGAAGATCGAACCCGGTCCTCACCGGCAATGGCGGACGTGCTGCTCCACTCCTTCAGCGCCCCATCAAGATCACCTTGCCCATCGTCGTCACGCCAAGAAGCACGTAAAGCGTTAAACGCCGTTGAGGTAGCAGTAACCTCTCCGTCGAGATCAGTGATCTCTGTGGCGTGAGTTGCAACCTGCTCTGCCAGACCGTTGGCTGTTTCCAGAAGGTCACCGACATCCTCCCAATAGGTCGGATCAGGTGGCGGCGTGTTTACCGGGACCGGCTGCAAAGCCAAATAGATCTGGCCGTTTTCGACGATCATTTGCCCCTTCAGATACACCTGGTCCGGCTCATACCCCTTAAGCCCATCGAGCGCGTTGATCTGATCTTGCAGTCCGGGAATCTTGTCGATTTCACTAAGGACATCCTCACCCAGCTCGGTGCGCGTGATCTTGCCCAGCAGAGCAGCGAGGTACGCCGACACGTCGTTCGAAGTCTGGGCAGGCACATAGAGGAACGAGCTCTTTCCGTACGCGTTCGATGATCGAATGAAGTAGTAATAATTCGTCCAAAACCCAAGACCTGTATGGGTAAAGGTCAGGCCTTGTCCCAAATATTCCGCATCCGCAGAGGTAGCCGTCGGCGACGTGCTGAAGAAATACTCGTAGGTTCCGCCATTCAGCCCGTTCTGCGCGTTGCTCGGAATCAGCACGATGTTGTCGATCGAGGACTGCACCACACAGCTTTCCGGAATGGGTGGGCCGTTGATGCTGACGGTGATAGTCACCTCTCCCGATCGCGCCATCGGGCCGGCAGCCGCCACGCTCATGGTGTAGTTGCCGGACGGCAAGCCATTGATGGCGCATTCCGTCGATGTCGCTGGCACGTTGTGCGACTGAATCGCGGTCGCCCCCTGCCGCACGATGACGATGTACTCCTTCACCACGCCAGCAGGAGGCGTCCACGACAGAACGCCCTGCGTCACCTCGGCCGTGGTGTCCTGCGTCCACGCGAGATTCGTTGGCGTGCCCAATCCGCCGGATGGCAGATTGATGAAGCCAATCGGGTTGTACGGTTGGCCGACAGCGTCATCGAAGATCGCAGGCTCGTACTGCTTGACCTGAACCGTGCAGCCCTCGCGATCGCCCATCGACCAGTCGGAGACGATGAACTCGCCAAGGATGTTCAGCGACGGCAGGTTCACCCGAACCACGCGGCCCGGCCGGCAGTTGTAGCCAGCGAAGTTCATCGGGATGCTGATTGCGCCACCGGCGCGGCGCCGGCGCAGCTCCATGTTCGCCAGGCGCTGCGCTTGGTAGGGGTTGGTGACATAGGAGTAGGTCAGCGTCTCCGCCGCCTCACCGCCGTCCTCAACGATCCATTCGGCTACGCTGACTTCCGGGTAATCCGTCTCGGTCCACGACTGCTCGGGATCAATGAAGGTGCCGCGTACAGTGTTGATTGCGGTGTCATTGGTTGGCTCAGTGCTGCCGGTGACTGTGCCGATCACCATGTCCTCGGTGATCTCGAAGTCGTACGGTCCGTAATAGGCGCCAGCCTGGAACATCCAGCGGCCGCCAACTCGAATCAGATGGCCACCCGACGCTGCTTCCAGCTTCTGGAGAACGCCGGTGCGCTGCTCGTCCGCACCGATTACGCAGCCGGTGCGATACCGCTGGCTCGTCGAGCCGTCGGCGTTGGTTACGCCTTCGTCGCAGACGTTGGCAGCGCTGGCGAAGGTCTCGAAAACGATCTCATCGTCCGGCACGTTGCAGCGGTTACGCAGGAACCAGAGCAGGTGGAGCGCCGTGTTTGCGCTGTAACCCGCCGCCCCGGTGCGCGGATCGTAGATATCATTCCGGCCACGAACCACAAAACGCGTGTCAGGGATGCCCGATGGAAACTTCTCTGCGCTGTAACGCAGGGAAACTCGCACATAGGACAAGCCGCGACCGATCTGCGAGTCTTTCCAGTCGGGGCAATTTGCCTTCAGGAATGCGTTGACTTGAGTTGGATTGACGACCAGCTCATAGCTGGCCAACGGGCCGAATGCGCCGATATCTTCCTCGCCCAGGTAGATGTTTTCGAGCGCATCGATCGCACCCTCGCACAGCACATACACCAGGTGCAGCCATTCGCCCTCACCCTGATCGCCGGACTGCTCTTGCGCCCACACCAGGACGCCGCCAGTGGAGACGCGACCAAGGATGAAGCGCACCGGTGCTTTTGAGGACCGCACGGTCTGGGCAGACGGCTCGTTGTCGCGCAGGGGCGACTTGGTGTTGAGCTTTTCCTGCTGCTCGGCGGCGTAAAAGGCAAGCGCTGCGCCTGCAACCGCACCCCATGGGCCGCCCTGGGCAAAACCAACCACCGCTCCAATGACGACCGATGCGAGTTTTTTAACGCCGCCGCTCATTCAATTCTCCACGCGGCCAGTGGCTCGCACTCAACCCGGGCGGCGCCGTCATCGGTCGCCGCCCAGTAATCTCCTGCCCAGAACACGGCCATGCTTCGGCCGCCGGGCGCGTCGTACAGCACGACGTCACCGCGCTGGATGAAGGGCAGTGACACCCGGGCAAAGTGGGTATCCCACGCCGCCTCAAGGCTGCCGTGCTGCTTCTTCAGCTGCCGCTTGGCGCCGGTTTCCGTCGTGTACTTGCCCCGGTAGTTCTCCGCCGGGTCCACGCCACACACCGAGACGGCGCAGTCGGCGGCGAACAGGCAGCAATCAAATTCACCCCATGAAAAAGGCCGCTCTTGGGCGGCCTTGATCGTTTCGTTCAGACGGGTTGTCCAGTCTCGGTAGCGCATGGCTAGCTTCCATAGGTGAATGTCGGCGCGTCCTTCTTCGAGCCCCAGTAAATGGGCCACTCGGACATCTGGGCGATGGCGTAGAAGAACCGGTCGCCCTGATGGCGCGCGCGGTGGTTTTCGTCGGTGAATCGTTCGGTGCCGGTACGGCTCCACTCGGCCATACGGTCAATAACCGGGACGGTGATGCTGTTGCCGTCCTCGCCATTGCCGGCAAAGGAGAACTTAGCCGCGTCCATCCGGCCGGAGAACAGGATGTCCGCCGCGTAATTGCCGGCCTCGTCGAACACCACGAACATGACTTTGGCCATTCGCCCACGGCAGCCTCGGACGTTGGTTTCGGAGAGAATGTAGGCATCCAGCCCGCTCAGGGTCAGTTCTACCGACATGGGCGAGCCTGAGTTATCGCTCTCCTGTGACTGGCTGACCTGGCCGAAATTGCCCACGCCGAGGTAGGTAATACCGTCGATCACCAGATCACCGGTACCGGTGTGCGCGAAGACCATGCCGTCGACGAAGTCGAGCTGCACTGCATACACCGGCATGAAGCGGCCGGTCGCGATGATGTTCACCACGTTCTGGCTGAACGGGAATGCTGATGGCATCAGAACGCCTCCCTGAATTGGTAGCTGCCGTTGGCGATCACCGGCTTTACGGACATGGCCCAGGTGTCGGTGGTCATGCGCATTTCGGAATATGGGTTGAGGTACTCGACGGCGGTACCGGCCGTGAGCGTCCTGCGGATCCGCTTGTTGAGCGACACCGTAACCCTGCCCTGCGCGTTCGCCGACGCTGCATCGGTTATCTCGAACATCTCGCCCGCGATGGTGATGTAGTCGCCAGCAGCAAACACCGCAGCATTCGCCGGCGCGCCGCCGATGACCATCGACCGCGCTTGCGCGTTGCCTGTGACCACTGAGAGTGCGCCGACGCTGCTGGTGCGCCGGCGGGTGAAGGCCGGCAAGTTGAAGGTGCCGAACATCCCATCCAGTCGCCCGAGAAACGCTGAAAGCTCGCGCTCTTGGGCTCTGGTCAATAGTCCGAACGTCAAGGTGCACTGCCAGTAAGCGCCCGGGTAGCCGACGATCTGCTGGGCATTCGAGAGCGTCGAGGTGAACGCCCTGCTGTTGTTGACGATGCCCCACGTCATTTCTGACGGGCGCAGCGAAGCCGGCCACGTGAGAGCCATGCAGTACTCCTTAGATTGCTTAGCGCCGCGCGATCAGCTGGCGGATGGTTCCGTTCTTTTTCAGGTCGCGCACGACCAGCTCGTAGCCGCCCTTGGCACCCTGCATTGCCGCCTCGCGCACCATGTTGACGGTCGCTTCATCTGGTGTGCCTTGGAAGCTGAAGCTCTGCTGGATGACCGGAGCATTAGGCGAGCCCGACGAGATCGGGACGACGTTGGAGGTCGAGGCCGCCGCAGTTGCGCCAACGTAGCCGCCATCTGCGTACCCTTTGGCGTTCGCGTTCATGCGCTCGAGGAACTCCCGAGCGCCCGGCTGGCTCACCGCTTCCTTGCGGACAACGAACTCACCGCCGTGCACCACGCCTTTCGGCTCGAACTTGCCGCCGTCGCCGGTATAGCCGCCGTCGGAGAATCCGAACTTCGAGCCGTATCCGGCGGCAGATGCCCCCAGCGTGGAAGACGTCGCGCCGGCGGATCCGGCTGCGAGGCCATTGCCGGCTGAGGCGCCGGCGGTCAGCCCGCTGAAGATCGTGCCGAAGATGCCCACCGCCGCCTGTCGCACCTGGATGCGGATCAGGTCAGCGATGATGCCGTCCGCCAGATCCTTGAACGACAATTTCCCAGTCTTCACGAACTGGATAATGCCGTCTTCCATGTTGCTGAAGGCGTTGGTGAACAGGTTGCGGGTCTGACCTGCGACGTCGCGCGCTTGCTCCGTGTAGGTCTGAAACGCCGATGAGGCACCGAGCGCCCAGTCCGATTGGGCCTTGTCCACATCCGTATAGTACTGCTGCTGCATGGCGAGACGGGTTTGCAGGGCCGAACGCAGGGCCTCGGTCTCCTCGCTATAAAGCTTTTCGCTGATGCGCCCTTCGTTGCGCTGCTGCTGCAGAGCGTCCATCTGCGACTGGTACTGCTGCTCGATGCTGAACTGTTCCTGCAAGCGCTGACGCTGCTGGTCGCCCAGCCCCATGCCGGCGAGGTTGTTGTCCAGCCCGGTCTGTGCCTTTGCCAATTGGCTGGCCAGATTGGCCTGGAATGCTGCGAGCTTCTGCGTCTCCTCCATGGAGATCTTCTTGAGCTGGTTTTCCTTCTCAAGCGCGGCGTTCTTTTTCAGCTGGGCGGTGATCAGTTCCTGGTTCGCGACCAAAGCCTTCTGGTCGGCCGTCAGGATCTGCTTACCCTTGATGTCGGCGAGTTCCTGCTCCCATTTCACCAGCGCCTGCCCAGCGGCGCCTAGCTTATCGACCTCACCTTTCTGCACGCCGATCAGCGAATTCTGCTGTTGCAGCACAGCATATTGCTGGCGGGCTTGGTCAAGCGCCTTCATGCCGGCGTCTTCGCGGTATGCCTTGGGCTTCTTCTCCGCAGCCTCCTTAAAGCTATCGCTTTCCCGGATAGCCTTCAGGGCTGCGGCCTCCTGTTCAGCTGTGATCGTATAGCCTGCCGCCCTTGCTGCGTTGATTCGCTTCAGCTCATCCTCAAGGGCCTTGTTCCTCTTTTGCTCTTTCGTGAAGTACTGCTCTTTGTTTTTTTCGAAAGCCTCGTATGCGGCTTGGCCGTCGCGCTGAATTTGGGCGTTTCGCGCGGCAGCATCAGCAGCGTCCTGCTCGGCCTTGGACTTTTTGTTGTAGGCATCCAGCTCAGCCTGAAGAGAGGCGATTCGCTCCCTTGCGTTACCGTCCTCGTAACCCGTATCGAGAGTGGATTTCAGGTAATTGATCTTTTGCTGGATGGCTTGAACATCAGGACCGTCGTTCGACTCCCGCCCGATGTTCAGAATGGCATCCCATCCGCTCTTCGCTGCGCCAGCAAGATCATTCCACGCTTTTTCAAGCGTGCCGAGGTTCGCCTTCATCGTTGCGGCGCGCTCGCCCAGCGCCCTGGCATAGGCTTCCTGCGCTATAGCTGCGGCTGCCTCCTTCTCACCCATTTGCTGAGCGGCTCGGATTTGCTCGTACACCGACGCGGTCAGAAAGTTGTACTTGTCGTTTAGCTCCGCAACCGCTTTCACGGGGTCGTCGGCGAGCCGGGCAAACTCAGCGACCGTCTCCGACACTGCTTTGCCCGTGGCTTTTTCATAGGCGATTGCAGATGTTGCGATTTGCTCAAAGCTTGAACTTGCAATCTTCCCGGTGCCGGCCAGTTGGGCCAGTGCCGCAGCGGCGTCTGCAGTGGTGCCGACGGTGCCGCTGACACGCTTCGCCATCTCGGCCAGCGCCAGCGTGGTAGTGCCGGCAGCATTGCCAGTGGTGACGAGAGAAAGGCGGTAAGCGTCTTGCTCTTTCGAGCCTTGGTAGTAGGCCAGACCGAGCACGCCAACCGCTGCGGCAGCCACAGTGAACGGGTTGACCAGGCCAAGAATATAGCCGCCCAACGCTTTCGCGGCCGGCCCAACACCGCCGAACATATCCTTAAGCTGGCCACCCTGCTGCAGGAAAACAGTGAGAGGCGCCTGTCCGCCCTGCAGCGAAACAGCGATATCCGTGAACTGTGCCGGAACGCCCCGCAGTGCGGCGGCTGTTGCCTTGGCCGTCATGCCGGTTTTACCAAGGTCCGCGTTGAAGCGCCCAAGATCTGCTCGGGTGGTGTTGATCTTCGTTTGATACTCGGAAAAAGTATCTGCGTCGATCAGGCCAAGCTTTCGGTTTTTGGCCAGTTCCTTCTCTTGCTTGTCCAGCTCACCCAGCTTTCGGGTGACAGGGTCGATGCTCCCCAGCAACTCTTCCAATTGCTCTTTCTGTGTTTTGACCTTTTTGCCTGTGGACTCGGAGGACTCGCCGACGCTATCAATCCCGTCGGCCAGCTTGTCCATCACTGGCTTGGCCCGAAGCCCGGCGCCTTCGAGAGCCTCAAGTGCCTTGCGTGTGTCGGCAGCCTTTTGCTCGGCGTCCCGGCTGTCGATTTCCAGAACGAGGCGGGATGTCTGAGCCATTCTCTTTCTCCAGGCGCAAAAAAACCCGCCGGAGCGGGTTATTCATTTGATGCTGATTCAACTGTTCGCGTTGAGGCAGACTCGATATGCCTCATTGCGGAATTCTTTTACTGCTTCTTCCTTCATGGTGTCGGTGATCATGACTTGCTTTTCGTAAGCCTTGAGAACGACACCTCTGGCGAATTTGCTGCCATCCCCCACTTTCTCGAGCGAGTCCTCAAGTAACTGGCCCTCCTGGCGCGCGGTCATCGCTTCCCCCGCAAGCGCGGATATTTTCTTGCAAGAATCTCCAGCCGCATAAGTAGCGGTTGAGGCAAGAGCTGCAAACGAAAAACACAAAGCGACACTTAACTTCATTACGGGAATCTCTGCGTCTGGTGGGTGAGCAGCATTCTAGTCGGCATTATCAGCGAGGCACACAGCATCCAGCGCAAACATCACATCGTCAATCTCATCGCGCGGCAGCGGCGAAGGGTGCGACTCCAGCCAGTCGGAGATCTCCCGCGCCGAGAGCGGCAGCGGGAATGCCCCCGCCATCCCAGCGACGTACCGGCGGCCGCGAGACACGTTCCGGTACAGGTTGAGCAGGTAGGCAGTCAGCGGGTCATTGTCGGGCTCGCCGGGAATCGCCATCTTCAGGCGCGAGTAGACCGCCCGGCGCTTCTCGCTTTCCCCGCCCCACTCTTGCTCCCACTCGAAGCGGGCGACTGCTTTCCCACCGACTCGGCTCGCTCCTCGGCGGCATCGTTGGCAGCCAGCGCGCCTTCGCGCAGGACGAAGATGAAGAACTCAATGTTGTTTTCCAGCAGCTCAGCAGCTACGGCCGGGCTGTATTTGATCGGCTTGCCGTCTGCATCCAGCACACCTTCCCAGTCCTTCACGATGAAGTGGCTGAGCAGCATCGCGTGGTTCTGGTGCTCGGTCATTTCGCCGGCAACCACACCCACCTGGCCTTCTTCAAACCGCGCGTCGTTGCGCTGGATCCGGCGGCGCATGCGCTCAAGGGCGACTTGATATTCAGGGTTGTCGATGCTGGCCAGCAGGATTTTGGTGTCGTCGTCGAACTTCGCCCAGCGCTCACCGGCGACCGCCGGCTTCTTCTTGCCCAGTTGCAGAGCCATTTCAATTCCTCAACGCCACGCCAATAAAAGGGCTCCCCCGGCCGGCGTTTGAACCGAGGGAGCCAAAGGGTTTACGGGGTTGGATCAGCCGCTTCGCGGGTGATGGTCGGGCTGAGCTTGGCGACGGTGTAGTTCAGCGTGACCTCGATCAGGTCGCGCTTACCACCGTTCGGCAGCTCGCCGTCCACCTCCACGGCCGGGAAGTTGAAGGTGTACTTGTTGCCCAGCGAGTCGGTGATCGGGAAGACAACTGCGATAGGCGTCCGGGTGAAGGTGTTTTTCCAAATCTCCCACGCGCGCTTCGACCAGGCCAGCGTAATGCTGCCAGTGACCGCCGCCTCGGTGGCGATGTGCGCGCCCGGTCCGAGACGATCGGAGCCAAGGCAGCGCTGAGTCTGCAGGCTGTTGTCGAGGTTCACGGTCATGGCCGATACGCAGGCAACGCCTTCCAGCGACTGGCCGTTCACCAGGATCGTGCCGACGTTGTTGTTCGACAGGAACGGGGTGGTGGTCGGCGCATTCGGCGAAACGACAATCGGGGTGTCGCCGTCGGTGTAGTCCAGGCACGCCATGTTGAACGTGGCGGTCACCTTACCTTCCGACGGGATGTCGAGTGCAAAGGTCGAGACGTGCGCACCCTTGAACACGCCATAGACGCCGACGTCGTTGTAGCCCTTGGCGATGCTGAAGGTATGGCGTGTATCGCCCACGCGCAGCACGTCAGCCGTCCACACGCCGTAGAAGGCAGCTTCGAGCAGCTGGTCGAACGAGCCGAACGAGAATTCTGCCGTCAGATCGCCGCCGATATCGATGCTGGTGGCCACCGAGCCTTGGCTCAGCCGGGTGTCGGTGATTTCGTCGCTGACTTCGGTGTTGACGGTCGGGGTCAGCGCGTTGCCGGTGAGGCGCAGCGTGTCCCAGGTACCGGTGGGAGTAACGCCGGGCGTCACCTCCGCAATGATGTGGCTTACAACTTTTGCGCCAGAGCTCATTGGAGCCTCCTATTCGCGGGCATAAAAAAACCCGCAGGCGCGGGCGTGGCGGTTGCTTTGCTGTCAGCCGGCGCGAAACCGGATGTTGACGTTGATTTGGTAGAAGCCCTCGAACTCGCCGGCCACCACTTGGCTGGCTTCCATGCACTCAAGGTCGCCGGACATCCAGTAGGCGAAGTGCGCTTCAAGCGCGTCGGCCAGTTCGTTTATGGCCTTGGTGCCGGTGCGCTCCCGGGCGAAGCATTGAATGCTGATCTGCCCGGGCTTGCGTGTGTGTGGTCGGTCGGCCATGCCAGCCATGAAGGCCGAGGCGTATTGAATATTCAGCCGGCACCAGAGGCCGGTCGCCGGCGGCGTGAACACTTCCGGCTGGTTCGGGTAATCGATCCGCGCCTGGTCAATGCCAGTAAAGGCGACCATGCGCGCGGTGATGAGCGCTCTGATCTGCTCGAAGGTCATTTGTAGGCCTCGGATACGCCGATGAACGCGAGGTCATAAACCCCGCCGGGCGCCTGCGTGGAATGCCCCAGCTCGAGCATCTCGCCGTAGGGGCTGTTCGTTTGGATGTAGATGACGGGAAACTGGCCCGATGCCTTGATGAGCATGCTGCCCTTGCTGATCGTTTCGCGGCCGGACGGGTCGACGTTGTCGGTCACAGTCATGTCCGGCGCACCAATCGATACCAAGTGACTGCCTCGGAACGTGCCGCCGATGTAGCCCTTCCCCGCTGCCTGCGCTTTTACGAAATAGTTCTCTTCGCGCTCGCGCTTGGTCAGCTTCTTGAAGGCTCGGCCACCAGTGCGCGCCGCGTTGCGAGCATCGACGTTCGCGTCATAGGCATCTGCCAGCGCCACGTTCTTCGTGCGCAGCGCCACGTTGGCCTGCCACAGGTCGGGGTTGCCGACCGGAGAACGGTTCACCACCTCCGTAAGCATGGCAGTCGCGATGACGCGCGCCATCTGGGTGATGTCCTCGCCAGCCTGATCAGCAAAGTCTGTGAGGCTATGGCTCCAGCCCGCCTTGTTCGTCATCAGACTTTCCTCAGCTGGATCTCGTAGTGGGCGCCGGCCGGGTCGGTCTGGACGTTGACCACGTCGAAATCGTTGATCTTGTGGCCGATGTCCGGCACCCCGCCGATCGTTTCGTTGGTCAGCGCGATCAGCAATTGGTCGGCGGCGCGGATGTTCACGCCGTCGACCTGGGCAATCTTAAAGGCGTCGAACACGCCCCGGCCGGTATAGGCGATGACAACAGGGTCGCCCGCCACCTCGGTGACCGGATCCCACGTTCCCGGCAGCGTCACGCCACCACTGAATGGTTTCACTGCGTCCGCCAGATCAGTGTCGAAGGCCTCGGCCAGATCCGCCTGGATCTCTTCACGTAGGCCCATAGGTCACCTGTATACGTTGAAGCTGAAGCCGCTGACACGCCATGGCGCGAGCAGCCCCAGCGCGAACTGGACCCCATCGGGCAGCGCAGTGGATTTGTTGGTGTCGATCGAGGCGAACGTCTTGCTGGTGGTCACCGATCCGGCCTTCACCGTCTTGGCTTCCAGCGATCCCTCTGTGTGCTGCTGGTACAGCTTGCCCTCGGAGGCGACAGCCGCCAGCTCGGCGCCGGCCTGCTTCACCTCTTCGGGAATGGCGTCCATGTCGATGCCGACCAGATTGAGCGAGGTCAGATAGGCATTCGCCTGCAACACCGCCCGGGCCTTCTTGTCATCTGGAGCCCACGAAGCCCCGAGGATGGCGTCAACGTCCGCCACGGTGATGTAGGTAGCCATCAGGCCTCCGCTTGAATGAGTGGGGCCGAAGCCCCGGGTATTACTGGTTGGCCTTCAGCAGAGCGAGCAGCTCAGGCTTCGAGTCGTTGACTTTGTAGCCAACACCCTTGGCGTCGAGCTGTTCCTTGATCTGCACGACGGTCAGTTCGTCGAGAGGGTCGGTCGCGGCCGCCAAGCGGTCTTTCTCTGCCTGCGCCAGCAAGTCATCGACCTGCTTTTGCAGCTCTTCCGACTTACTCACAGCGGCGTCGCGATCGCTTGCCAAGCGCTGCATGCCTGACTGGATGCCGGTCAGGGCTTGATACAGGCGCATCGCTGGGCCGTCGCCTTCGACAGGGTTCAGCACGCCATTTTCAAGGTCAGCAGCCAGCGCATTTACAGCGTCGAGCTGAATGGCTTCCTGCGTTGCTTGCGAACCGCTCCCTGCGTTACGCCCGGCACCGTTTTCATTGCGGGTGCGCGCATGTTCAACACCGCCGGTTTCGCCAACAGTTTCCGGCCCTACGGTGATGTTCCCTTCAGTACCGCCGAAGCCCCAGCGCGCCTTCAGCTCGGGGTCGATGTGATGGTCTTTTACGACTGGCATGATTTTCTCCTCAAATTCGCCAGCCCCCGTAGGGGCTAGCCATCGGTCAAGCCGATACGGTGGAAGTGATGAACGCCAGCGGCACCTGCTTACGAGCGAACTTGCGCTCCCAGTTGGTGGCCAGTGCCAGGTCAGCCCAGTTCGCCGAGATCGGCCGCGTGGTGGTCGGGGTGCCAGTGATGGTGGCGCTCAGGAACGAGTAGCCCAGCGGGTGCACCACGAAGTCACGGCGACTCCACAGGGTTTCGGCGCCACCACCGTTACCGCGATCCGGCGTGCGGTCGTACTCAAGGCCGTCTTCACCCGGCGGGGTGTCTTCAGCGAAGCCCAGCGCACCCGGCCCGAAGATCACGGACAGATACTTGTTCGGCGTGCCAGCAATGACCGGCATGCCGTCATCCACCACAACGCGCATGCCCTGGAAGCGGCCGAACTCGGGAGTCTGGTCAGCGATCGGCGTGAAGTCGATCAGGTTGAGGATCTGCAGCTCGGTTTGCACGGCGGAGTGCATGGCGATGACGCTCACGCCGCCCAGTTGGCCGGAGTAATCGCCCATGGTTGCCTTGGCGCGGATGATGGCAGCAGCGCTGATGGTGCCGCCGGCGTCCACAACCATGTCGCCGCCGTTGCTGGCCACGTTGTCGTTGTAGATACCCACGACCGTGGCGATAGCACGGCGCTGGGCCTGCTTGCGCCAGTAGCTCAGCATGCGGCCGGCCACGAACTCGAGAGGATCCTGATTGGTGATGTTCTTCACCAAGTTCATGCAGTTGAAACCTTCGTTGAGGTACGCGGCGCGAGCCTGCATGGAGGCACTGGTCACCGACAGCGGTACCGCGATGTCGGTGTACACGTCGTTCGAGTAGTTCGGCTCGATGGACGCGTCCAGGTCAACCCACCACGGAATGGTGAAGGTGTTGGACGGGCTTGCCAGCAGCGTGGACATGTCCGAGTTGCTGGTCAGGATGCCGGATTCGAAGAACGCGGTGCGCTCCACGCTGTTGACGGTGATGTAGTCGCGCAGCTCATCGCGAAACACGACGTCCGAGAGAATGGTTGGCATTGCGGAATATCCTTTTACTTGGCCTTAGCAGCGGCGCTCAAACGCGCGTGCTCGGCGGGGTTGGTTCGGCGAAGCTCTACGCGCTCCATGCCGGTCATTTGGTCCCACGTTTTGGTGGCCCCGCCACCCTTACCCCCGGCAGCCCCGCCGCCGTTCGCTTGCGTGCCGCGCACCAATGCTGCGTAGCGCGGCGCTTGCTGGAATTCTTTTGCCAGGTCTTCGAGAGTGGCGATGGTCAGGTTGCCGGCGGCATCCGTGACCTTCACCTGCCCGTCTACGATCTTCAGGCGGCGCTGGACGAACTCAGCAAGGATCTCGGCGTTCTCGCCGTCGGCGATGCTGCTGGACACCTTCGAGGCTGCCGACGTCAGGTCGCGGCGCTCGATGCTCTGCGTCAGCTCGGCCAGTCGCGCGCGCTCAGCCGCCAGGGCTTGCTCGCTGCTGGCATACAGCTGCTCGAAGTCGCCTTTCGCTTTGGCGGCATCAAGTTTTTCGCGCTCGAGCTTCTCGTCCGCCTCGCGCTTCAGCCGCTTCGCTTCCTTGGCCTCGTCCAGCAGCGTCTGGTTCTGGCGCTTCAGGCCTTCCAGATCCTCACCACCGGCTGGCAAGCCCTCAACGCTCAGAACGAAGTCATCGCCCATCGCCTTGTAAAGCGCCTGCATGGCCGCATCGAGCGCTTCGTATTCCGCCTTGCTGATCTTGTACTTCATGTCATCCCCCGGATGATTTGCCGTTGGCTCAGCCTCAGGCAAAAAAAACCGGCTCAAGGCCGGTCGTTTGTGGTTCGTTGTCAGAGCCCTGCTCGCTCGAAAGCCAGCGGCTCAAGGTCTTTCAGTTGTTGAAGGGTCAGCGTCTTGCCGTTGTCATCCACGAACTTCTCCAGCGTCAGCTCGCCCTTGGTGAAGAGCGCGTACCGGTTCGGGCCGAGGATGTCTCGCTGGAAGGCAGCAGGCTGGCGCGAGAGCCATTCCTGATAGCTCGTCTTGCTGGATACCAGCGTGACGCCGTCAGGGCCGATTGAGGGCCGAGTAGACCCGGGAATCTCGCGGGCAAACTGATCTTTCAGCACGGGCAGCGCGCTCGATCGGCAATTCCAGTGGCCAGGCGGCTTGGGGTCTTCCCATCCGTAGATGTGCTGATCCCTCGCCTGACACATGGCGCTGGTCTTGCTGTCGAGCGTGGATATCCAGCGCCAGCCCTGAAGGATGTCGTCGTTGGCCTTGAGCGTTTCCATGCGCGCCGTGCTGGCGACATGGTTGGTCATGGTTCGGACGAGCGACGAGGCCTGATCCTGATGCAACTGGTGGATGCTGGTGAGTCTCCGGCCGATCTGCTGGCTGGTCTCACCCAGGCTGGAACCAATCTGAATCTCGCCGATGATCTCGGCCGCCTTCTTGGTCCCGAACTGATCGAGCGCACCGCTGATGCTGATCCGCTGTACACCCTTGCGAGCCTCCAGCAGCATCGGGTCAGCCAGTGCCGCAGCGCTCACCATCTCAGCGGACGGCACGTTGAACTGCACAACGGCCTTGATGACCTTGCCGAGCATCTTGCCGTTGAACTCAGCCTCGTAGACCGCGAATTCGCCAAGATCGAGCTGCGCCCTTCCCTTCATATCGTCGTAGATGCCCCGCAAATCGCCTTGGAGCGTTTCTATCTGCGAGGTGTACCGACGCGTGCCGTAGGCGCTCAGTCCTGCCGCCACGCGCGCCTTTGCCGTGTTGATGGCCTTGCTGATGAATGACGCCACCCGTTTCAGGTTGCCGCCAGCGTATCGCTGGACGTACACCTGGTGCCGAGTGGTGGCATCCGTCAGATAGCCCTCGCTACTCATCCTTCACCTCTGGCGGCTCGTTCGGCGTCAGTGGGTCACCTTCGCTTCCCGGCACCGGCGCCTCGCCCTCGCGATCGTCGTCGATGTCGTCGTCTGTGCGGTCCGACTCCAGCACGCCAGCCTGACGCAGGTTCGTGCGCAGGTCCTTCTTGGCGATGATGCCCTGTTGCCAGAGCTGCATCTGAGCCAGGATCGACTGCGCGTCCATGACCTGATCGAAGAACTCCTGATTGAGCCAGAAGACGGTTCCGTTCTCGTCGACCGCGTCCATCATGAAGCGCTGAGCATCGAACAGGGACAGCCGCACAACCTCGGATACGTTGCCGGCGATCGTACCCAGCATCGAGTTATCCGAGCTGTAGCGGATGCGAACAGCTTCTGCCGTCTCGGCGCCACCGCCCTGCTGGACGATGCGGGCGCCGATCATGAGCATCTGCTCTTCCTTGTCCTTCATCAGCTCGCGGGCGAGCTGCGTTTCCTTGGCCTGCAGCATGACGGCGGAGCCGACCTTGCCAAGCAAGTGGCCCTTTCTCGACCCGATCTGCACACCGTTGGGGTTGTGAGTCTTGAAGGTGTCCGGATCGAGATCACTGGTGAGGAACAGCGTCGGCTGCGAACTGATGAAGCCCGCCTCTTCCACCGTGGCGCTGTTGCCGTAGTGGAGGATGTTCACCTCTGCAAGATCTTCGAGCGGCGCCTTGTCGATACTGGCGTCGTTGTTCTGGGAGCCGAAAAAGTGGAACGGGATGTGGTCGAAGGCCTTGCCGGTCTTGTCAGTCGGGTTCGTCTCTACGCCGTCCGGGGTGTCTTCCGTGTACACGCGCTGCACGTACTTGCCGCCGATCAGCATCAGCGCGCGGTATTGATCCTTGGCGGTGAACTCGAACCCGTCGAGCGTGGCCTCGTTGATCTTTTCGTGCAGCACCACCAGCGTCAGCCGGCGCACGCCATCGATCACATCCTCGCGCCAGTTGACGATACTCTCGGCCGGGTAGAAGTGGATGTAGGCGCGTGCATTCGCAGCCTGGGCGACAGTGAGCGAGGTTTGACCCTCTGGCAACTCAACCTTCGGGAAGTCCACCAGCAGCCCGCCGCGACCAGTGTCGAGGCATTCGCCGGTTGCTTCCTTGCACAACTGCTCAAGGCTGGAGCCGTCACCGCTGACGTTTTCGAGCAGGTAGTCGATGGCCGACGGCAGTTCGATCTCCGCCGTCTTGCGGAACACCGCTCCCAGCAGGCCGGTACGCGTGCGACCGGTGACGTTGAGGAACATTGCCCGCTTCTTGAGCTGCTCATACCGCGCGATGTTCTCGGGCGACTGATTCAGCGGGTCAGGCATGGGCAGATATTCGTTGTACTTGCGAACCTCTCTCGGCCCGGCTACGCAACGCTTGACCAGCTGCCAACCGGGCAAGGCATCGCTGTACTCCTGCCTGATGGCGCTGTAGTTGGGCATATGGGCCTCAGAAAGTGAAGGTGACAGGAATGTGTGTCATCGGCTTGATGATCGGGTAGTCGTGGTGGATGAAGTAGCCGCCTGCGTCGTTCGCGTGGTCGACGCCTGACTTCTTGTCTGGCTCGCCATTCGGCGCCCACACCTGCTGCTCCAGGCCATCGGCATAAGTCGGGCAGCGCAGCGGGTTTACCAGGTAGCGCCGCTCGCCATTGGCGTTGCAGAACATCGCGTTCATGGCGTTGATGCGGTCTTTCACCGGCGGGTTCGCATCTGGTGCGATGACGCTGAATCCCGCTTGGCGCAGGATGGCAATGTCCGTCTCACTGGCATTTACCGACTTGCGGGAACCGCCCGAGGCATCTGGATAGATTCGAATCTCGCAAGTTTTCTCGTAGTCCTTGCCGTTGTAGCGCCAGTAGCGTTCCTTGATGCGCCGGATCATGTCCGGGGTATCGAAGCCATCGATCAGCTCGTCGACTGCCCGAGGCTTCCCGTCTGCGCGCTTGACGTGCGTGATCGCCGCCATCTTGCCGACGTTGAAGTCCATGCCGATGAAAAGCGGTTCGCCGGGATCTACAGCGTCGAAGCAGCCATTCAGCTTCCGGTCGTACGCGTGATAGATCGACCCGGCATTCAGGTTGACGAACTGCCCGTTGAGGTAGGCCAGGATCAGCTGTGGCGGGTACGATTCCATCAACGATGGGATGTAATCGGGCGGCAGGTTCAATTCGTTGTCGAACGTGCTGGCCTGCACCAGGCCGTACATGCCTTGGAGCGATGGCTTCTCGCGCAGCTGCTTCACGAACTGCTGGTAGACGAACTTGAAGCCTTCCGGCGTCGTGGTCACGTCTACGCCGTTCTTGAGCCCCGGCTCGTTGTATCGCATACGGGCAATGATCTTGCGCCATGCATGCTCAGCCTTCAGTGCGGGCAAGACGTCCAGTTCATCCACCAACGCGTGGCCAATCTTGAAACCAACAATCGTCTGCGGCTTCTCCATCGAGCGGCAGATGGTGGTGCTGCGATACTGACCGCCGCTGTAGAACTCGACCTCTTTGTCGCTTTCCTTGGTCTTGACCTTCAGGCCCCAGTCGAAAGCCACTTCTTCAATCGTCGGGAAGAAGATGTCGCGGATCTGCGGGTATGTCGGAGCGAAGTAGCCCGAGTTGATTCGAGGCCATTCCCATACGTGCTTGCAGATGCCTGCGCAGCCTACCCACGTTTTCCCGGAACCAAACCCAGCGACAAAGCCGCGAAACTTGTTCTCCATCTGGAGGAATTTTGCCTGCGGGACGTTAAGCGTCGGCATCAGGCTTCCTCGCGTCCACCACGTCTACCTGCACTCGGGTGGGCGGGAGGTTGTCGTGAGGGTTTTCGTTTTTGGTTTGGCGATTCACATAGACATCGCCGACTTCCTTCGCGGCCTGCTCCAGCAACTGGGCAGTCAGCGCCATGTTCTTCATGTTCTCGGCCTTCTCGGCCATGCGTCCCAGGGTGCGAAGTCGATACGCTCGGTTGGCGATCGGGATCTCTGCCGTCTCTTCGCGAAACCTCTTGCGGGTGTCGTTGAACAGCGTCTGCCACTTCACGTGCAGGTTGCGTCCAACGTACTTGGTTGGGTCGTATGCCTCGCATTGCTGGCGGGTCACTTCGAGCCCGAATCTTTCTTTGACGGACGCCACGACTTGCGATGGCGTGTCAAAGCAGGCGAGAGCCTGTACGACAAAGGCTTTCACCTCGTCTCTGAGTGCGGCCATAAGTGGGCATCCGTCAAAGTACTGTCAAAGTCAGGCCGACTTGAGCAGACAGGTTCCGCAGGCCCTCGATATGTTCAATTTCCCCACCTCGGCAGGATTGTTTGCAGCGTCCACCAGCTCTTGCACCTGAGCGCTTGCCCCATAGCGACGCACCACACCGACGAACTCTTCAACGTCGTGTCCGCGCATCTCAAGCTTGGGCAATCCTTCTTGGGTGAACTTGGGTGCGCCGTACTGATCGGTCGCTTGGGCAATGTGGTAGAGCTCATGCTCAACCAGTGCGCAGAAGTCAGCGTCGGAGCACTGAGCGCAGTAATCGGCAGCCAGGGTGATGATGTAGGCCGGCACGTCGCCGAACCAATCCAGCATCTGCTGTTCCATCCGGGCTTTCTGCCAGCCACCGGCGCGGAACGCTACCTGTTCGGCCTGACCGACCACCGTGCGCCCCTTCTTCGTGAAGGCGGCGGAGGCCCACATGACTCGCACGTCCGCATCGATCAGATGGGCATGGTCTTCGTTGTGGATGCTGCCGGTGTCGGCGAGAATCTCGGATTGGAGCCATTCCCACACCTCAGGCGCGGGGATCAGGCGAATACCGAAGCTGGACAGCTCAGACAGGTTGAGTAGTGATTCAGGCGGCATTGGTCGATTCATTTCATCTCCATCCGCCCACTCAACTAAGATCAGTTGCACTCAACCAGGGAAATCCGTAAGTGAGCCATCGCATTGATGAAACAGCTGTGCTGAAGGCCGCATCAGAATGGGCGGAGCGAACCGGGAGGAACACCGAGACGGTAAGCTCAACCGCTCAGGACGTCATGGTCAGGCTTAAGTCCAAGCTCACAGCTTCCGAATATCAGGGAGCGCTCAAGCAGCTTCATGGCCAATACAAACGCGATAATGTCTCTTGAACAGTGTCGCGACACAATTTGCACTCTCGCGAAACGTGTCGCGACCTACTTGCTCTGACTGCGCTTGATCTGCGCGTCCACCTGGTCTGCGCAGGTGTCGAGTAGGTTGATGGCTTGGTTCTTCAGTTCCCACAGCTGGCCGTTGTCGGCGAGGTCTTCATCAGCTACCCGCTCACATGGCACCAGCTCAGGGGGTTCGACTCTTACCGCCGCTGTCTTTGTTACCACTTGCGGCTTTCCCGCGCAGGCCGTCAGGCAGAGGCTGAGCAGCCCAATCACGAACAGGCTTGCTGTTGCGCTTGAGTTCTTCAAAGTTCTTCTCCGCCTTTCTGGCTTTGGCTTGGCTGGCCTGTAACCGCTTGTTCAGGTCTTTCTGGTAATCGGCGTTGCGCTGGGCTTCGGCGCGCAGGGTGGTGATCGTGGCCTGGCTTTCGAGGTTGGCGTCGACCGCCTTCTTCTTCTCGCTGGCTTCGAATGCCACCTCCCCGCGAAGGGCGACGACGCGCGACTGCTGGATCCCAATGAGGAGCAGGCCGACCAAGGCAATGATGATTGCAGCAGCGAAGGCCTTCATGCGGCATCTGCCTTGCGACCGAGGAAGCGGGTCACCAGCTCGCGTATGGCGGTCACGCCAAGGAACCCAATAGTCCCTCCCGCGGCGATCGATAGGCTTGAAGGCCAGGCCATCCACTCGATAACGCTGGACGCGACCAGACTCAGCGATCCACAGATCAGCGCCTCGAAAATGATCCGGCGCACGCTGGTTTCTTTTCCGTCGTAGATGACGCGAAGCAAGCAAACGGTGATGGCCATGATGACGCCCGCCATTAGCGGATTGCTCAACGCCAGCCAGAGCTTGGCCCATGAGTCTGGCTTGTCAGGCATGTTTGGCATCCGGGTTGCCTCCCCCTTGGGGAGATTGATAAATCCGGCGTCCGCTGCACTCCCAGCTCGGGGCAATGGGTGTGGGGAGCCGAAAACGAAAAGCCCCTGCGAATGCAGAGGCCCTGAATAGGTGCGCGGCGACCGAAACCCGGCAGCGCATAAACCAAAAGCCCCGCACGTTGGCGAGGCTTTGAAGTGGTCGTGCGCTGGAGGTAAGTTGCGCAGTGTGGGAAAAGTACATCAAATTCCCCACCATGACAACACTTTTATGCCGCATCCTCTGAATTTTCTGCGTGAATAACCTGCCACACCGGCTGCTGTGCCTGAATATCCACTTCCTCGATGGCGTTTCGCAGGAAATTCCAGATGTCGAGCCAGTCGCGATCCCAGTGCTTGGGCTGGATAGCGATCCCGTACAGCTTCAACATGGCGTCAGACACTCGGGCTGGCCCCCACGCATCACCACCGTTCGCCTCGGCCTTGTAGGACTGCAGGGCACAAGTGATCAGGCAATGCACCTTCGCCGCCTTGGCATCAGTGAGCGCACTGAAGTCGGTATCCGACCAGATCAGCTTCTCGGCGTTGAGCATGTGAACGACTGTCATGCACGGGTGGTAGAGGTAGTGCCCCAACTGCTGCACCTGGAACGGCAAGGACTCGATCGCCTTCTGGACCTTCCCCATCGTCACCAGGTGGGCGGCGCGATGCGTCGACCGGCCAATTGGCGTGCGGCGCGTCTCGGCGATGTGGATCTTCTGTCGCACGGCCTTGATGCGCTCTTCCTTGTCGTCGCCCTGGGCGGCGAAGATGATCTCTCGAAGCGCGGCCTTTTCCTTCCGGACGACAGTTGCGGATTTTGCCCGATCAGCCGCTGCCGCACTGATTGAGGCGTTCGACTCATGCTGTGCGTCTGTCCACGCTTGACGTGCGTTGATCAATTTCATGCTGCCTGCCCCTTCTTCAGTTCCCGAGTCTTGGCCCGGTATTCGGCCTTGATGGTTTTGATTTCTTCGACGGTGTGCTTGCGGGGCTCATGAGGCCCTTCGAGCCATGCAACGGTTTCGGCACCGATGCGCAGTACCAACCGGATGCGGTACTCGACCGCGTTACCGGACAGGTTGCGGTTGCACTTCACGCACTGGCGGTGAATGTTCAGCGGCTCGAAACGCAGCTCAGGACAGGCGCCGACAGATCGGTAATGGCCAGCGTCCCAGCGGCTGCCCGTGATCAGGTCGTTGTCGTTCGGCATCGAGTCGCAGCTGATGCACGGCAGGTGAGCGTCACGTAGGCGGACGTACTCGTTCACGGCGGCCTGTGCTTCTCGCAGGTGATCCGCCCTGCTCTTCAGCTTCTCCTTGCGCACCTGGATCTCGCGGCGGTCGCGCTGGGCGATGGCCTTGCGGGCTTTCTCGGTATTCGCCGGCGCCATGGCCAGCGCGCACTTCGGACTGCACACCGCCTGACCCAAGCGCTGCGGCGGGAAGCTGATGCCGCACGCTGGGTTCTTGCACTTCTTCGGCTTCGAGGCCTTCTGTTCCTTGATGGCGGTTCGCATCAATACCGCCCTCCCCACTTGTCCTGCTCGGTCCAGCGCACGTCATGCTCGGCGCCGAAGGCATGCATCAGCTCGAACAGATCGCTGAACCACTTCTGCGACTGCTTGCGGGTCGATACGGCCATGACCACGAACCCACCGTCGAGGCCTGGCTCCGCGCGCTGCTTCTCCAGCGAGGCACTGAAAAGGCACTTCCAGTCTTCACTGCTCAGCTTCTTGCCGTGCCAGACCACCTGCTCGGATACGTCCTTGAGCATTGCCCACATCTTGCGGTTGCAGATGTCCGGCCGCTTCTCGTCTTTGATGACCACGATCTTCGGCTTGGTGAAGTCGGTGGCGTGGAGTACGCCCATGAGGCGGCTGATGTCGCGCTGGCTGCGGATTGCGAATTCGGTCATTGCCCGAACTCCTTGAGCAATTGGCGCGCACCCATGACGGCACCTTTGTCGCCGGATGTGCGGCTAATGTCCTTGAGCCACCCCAGCATTCGGGTGTTCTGTGCTTTCAGGTCGACGACCATGCCGAGCAACTCGTCCCCGTCGGCGTCCATGTCGGACTTGAGCGCTTCGCCAATCGCGCCAAGGTCGCAAACGGCCGCCAGAAGCATGCGCTTGTGTGATTCGAGATCTTTGCGAAGCGCCTCGGTGTCAGCCAGCAGCTCCAGCGCCACCTCCTCCACGGTCTTCTCACCGAGGAATTCCTGCAGAGCCTCGGTGTTGCGCTTCCAGTCTGCGCAGTCGGCACGGTAAGACGCGGCTTCAGCCCACAGCAGCTTCTGGAGTTTTTGTTTGTCGATGGTCATGTCAGAAGTCCTCCTTGGTCACAGGTAGGACGGTGCGGCGGCCCTCCGAGTCGATTGGCGAAACCACGCCTTGGCGCACAAGTCCATCCATGAGCCGGCAGGCATTGCCGTAGCTGAGCTTGAAATTGCGCTGCAAGGCTGAAATCGATGCTCGGCTGGTTTCCCGAACGAAGGCTTCAGCGCGCACATGCAGCGCCTGCTTCTCTGCTTCCATGCGATCGAGAATCGCCTTCCACTCCGGACTAACCTCTTCGAACTCAGGAGCGCGAGCGTTCCAGTCGCGCAGTAACAGCGGAAGCTGGTCGTCCGTCTGCGGGCAGTCGAACTGCTGATCATCAAGCAGGCAGTTTTCCGCGTGATCGGCTGTGATGCGGTACCAGTCACGTCCAACTGATGAGAGGTGTGCTTTGCCACCACAAAACGGACATGGCAGCAGATCTTTTTTATTCGGCTCGCTATGGTCGGTCATTGGGAAAGCTCCTGATTTTTGTTCTTGCCGAATTTCGCAAGCAGCAGTGCGCGGGCGGACTTGCCGTCGGAAGGGATGCCCTGCTGGAGGATTCGTGTTTGGGTTTGCTGGTCGGCCAGTTCGTTCGCAAGCTCGAAGGCGGTCTTCTGGCTGTCGTGGCCGATGCCGGCGAGGATCTTGCCGTCCAGCGGCTGGCTGGCCTGAGCGCGACGGAGGATCACCTCGTAGTTGCGGTCGAAGCGTGCGCGCAGCCCCTTGTCTTCCTGCTTTGCTGCACGCAGGTCGAATAGGCCGGTTGCCTCCGATGCGAGCTTCACGGCTTCATGGCTGTAGGTGCCCATCAGCGCTTCGATCCAGGCATCGGCCGGCGCAGGCATGCCGAAGTCTTCAGGGCTCGGCACGCACATGGCGATGAACTCACCAACGCTCGGCGCGAAAGGCTTCTTGAGCTTGCGGCACTTCTGGATACCGAACTCGATCTGCTCCAGCGTGCGGATGCCTACATCGGCAAATTCCTTGAGCCACTCAGCCTTGGCGGCGTCCAAGGCTTCAGTCGACGGCCAAGCCTGGCGCCACGCCGGGAAGATTCCGCGCAGGCGTTGGAACAGATCGTTCACAACGTCGACCGTCTGAGTCGTCACTTGCAGAGGCTGGGTCTGCGTGGCCGGCGGCAGGTTGCCCATGGTCGCCATCAGTTGGTTGGCAGGCTTCATGGGCTCACCACAAGCCCTTCGGCCCAAGCATTGCTTTCGAAGTCAGGCTCGGCAGGCTGTCGACGCGGCGGGAACTGGCGGACATTGCTGGCCGTTGCGTTGTCGCGCTTCACCCACTTCACCAGCAGGCTCACCCAAGAGGCCTGCGTCTCGACGCGGCCAGAGGCCGAGTAGTGGCAGACGAATGCAGCAGTCGCCTCGCTGGTGAACTCAGCAACCGGAATCGCCATGCGCAGCGCATAGGACTTCAGCAGCTTCTGGTCTGGCACCCAGTCGAGGGTCATTTCAGTCGGCGACTTTGGGTCGACCGAATTTTCCTCATCCGCGTGTAGTGAGTTGTGTTGATCTTCTCCTATTCCCTTCCCTTCCCTTCCGGGGTCTACCGGTCGACGATCAGTCGACGACTCCTCGGCGAATTGTTGGCGAATGCTCTCCGACTGGTCGTCGAATTCAGAAGGTGGGCCTGGATATTTGAAGTTCTTTTTCTCGATCTTCTGGTGCTTCCAGCCACGGACGTGGAAGTAGTTTTTCCCGGTCACCCAGTAGCTCTGGATCAGCTCGGCGCCTTCCAGCTCGCCCAGCAGATTGCTCACCTCTTCAGTGGTGATGTCGTCACCTGGAAACACCAAGGCCTTGATGGTTCGCGGTGCCAGCGGATGGTTGCCGCCGTCATCGCAGAAATTCCACAGACCAATGAACAGCAGCCGAGCCATCGGACGGCAGGACATAACCTGCTCGCTCGACCAGAACTCGGGCTTGACGGTACGGATGCGAGCCATCACGCGGCCCCCTTGAGTGCTTTGTCATGAGTGAACAGTCCGTCCCAGGTCTTCTTCATTGGCAGCTCGCCCGCCAGGTACAGGTCGTACAGGCGCGCGGCGCCCTTCTTGAGCAGGGCGGGCGTGAAGGAAACGAACGGCTCTTTGCCGTGGGGAGTGACTTCGTGCTGATGCTCGGTCATGTACTTGTCGCGGGCGTAGGAAGCCACACGGAAGCGCAGGCCGGATTTGCTCTCGTTGTAGAGCCAGTTGCGGCTTTCGAGGAACTTGCCAACCTGCATGACGTTGACCCCATTGAGGCCCTTGCAGAACTGGGTGTGGGTCATCCCTTCCTTGAACAGGTTCTCCATGGAATGGATTTTTGTGGCCTGCGCCTCGACCTGGATCGACAGCTGCAGACGCTGCTGCTCAGCCTCGAACGCGATCTGGATGAGATCCATGCGGGAGAGTTCGCGGGGTTGGGCGATCTGCCCTTCCAGCTCCTGCCAGCGATCCACCAGTGCGGCGGTGAACTCCGGGCTGAGCTGGGCAACCACGACGAAGCTGTCGCGCTTGCAGACCAGATACTCGGAAGCCTTGCGGCCGAGGCTGTCGAGGTATTCCCCCATTGGGGGAAGAGCAATCACAGGGTTTCCATTCGCGTCGGTCCGCGCGGAAAGTCGTTCGATGGATTGCTTGACCTTGTCGTGGCGCGAGCCGACCAGTTCGGCAATCTCGCGAGAGGACATAGAGGTACGCGACACGTTTTCACCGTTGCCAAATTGTGTCGCGACACTGGCCGGGGTATTGATCGTTTGGATTGATTGGTGCATGATTTGCTCCACAAGCGATTTAAGAGAGCCGGGCTGCAATCCCGGCTTTTTTTCGTCCGAAGGAAAGTGACTGCCCCTTCTGTGTTCACAAAGAGTCCTAATCGAGGCCCTTTTTGTGTCCTACCAGCGAAAGCACAGGCGCTTTTCGCCGTACCTGTTTGAGCTGGGCTTGAAGCGCTAGCGACCTGCCCATCTCAAGGTATTCATCTGCCGCTCTTTCAAGGCTCCATCCGAGATCGACACTCAGCTGTCGAACCTCTTCCTGCACCTCCAGCGGCAGCATTTCGAATGTTGTTTCAGGCATAGGCCCTCCATAGGGGTCTTAAGCCGATTTATCCTGCTTGCTGGCCCCGTGGTGTTCTCGAAGAAGATCGGCGGCGCCCAGGCTGCGAGCCAGGTTCGCCAGCTCGTAGACGTAGGTCGCCAACTGCATGCCGGCCAAACGGGCTTCCATGCGCAACTTCCGAGCTTCCTCGGGCTTGTGACGGGTCTTGATCACTTCGCTACGTTTGTGGGCCGGGTTGTCAAAGGCCATACGGGTGATGCTCCTTGGTGATGGAAAAATGGTTATGCGGCGGATTTCTGGGATGGGAACGGACGCTGCTCTTGCGCCGACAAGCTGCCGTCGTCTTCGAGGGTCACGTACACATCACGACCTACGCGGATCGCCTTGCTGAGGGCGCCCTGCGTACAGCCGAGCAGCTGCGCGGCCTTTGTATGGCCGTGTTCTTTGGCAAATTCGGTGAGTGGGATTCGGCGCATTGCGGCGTCCTCTGCGTAGATTTCGCCACAAGTATGACCGCCGGTATTGTTAACAGTCAATACCGGCGATATTGGTTAAGTAAATACCGTGGGTAATAACATCACTTCATGAAAAAAGACTCCCGACGGCTACCGCTATCAGACTGGCAGCTGCAAGACAGCGCCCGACTGAAATCTCTATTCCAAGCAAAACGTGGGGAGCTGAAGCTTACTCAAGAAAAACTCGCGGCCGAGCTCGGCGATGGTGTCACCCAAGGCGCTGTCAGCCACTTTATGAACGGCCGCACCGCGCTGAGCATTAATGCAGCCGTGGTCTTTGCGAAAGCTCTCCAGGTCCCCGTATCAGATATAAGTCCGACGCTCGCCGCCCAGATCGAGAAGATGGCCGAATCGCTTCCCGATATGCGCTCTCCCCACCGTGAGGCGGAAGACATTCGCATCCCTCCGAGGAGCTTCGATCTCCGAAACGAGCCTGGTTATAAGGGCGTGCTGCAGTTGACGGCGCGCGGATCAACCGGTGATGGCGATGACAATCCTCATGTCGAAATCCGCGGCGTAATGGCCTTCAAATCGTCATGGCTGCGCGCGAACAACCTCAATCAGCGACACCTAGATGTCATTTATGCGAACGGCCACAGCATGGAGCCGACCATCAACGACGGCGACGTGCTTTTGGTGGATGAGTCCAAGGTCGAACCGAAAGACGGTCAGATCTTCGCCATGGAAAGCACCACCAAAGGCACGATCGTGAAGCGCCTGGTGAAGTCGGACATTGAGGGCTGGATCATCCGTAGCGACAACTCTGATAAAGCGCGCTACGGCGACGAGATATTGCGAGACGGCGAGATAAACGAAGTACGGATCATCGGACGCGTCGTATGGCGCGGCGGGATGCTTTAGCGGCTAACAAGACGCATGGCGCAGGGAAAAAAATGAGCACAGAACCGGATATGGTCAACATTGGCGGAATTCACGATATGCAATATTTGTGTGAGCCAAAGGAGATTTTTGCATACCTCGACACAATCGCCCCGCCAAAGGGATCACGGTTTTCATGTCCCGTTTGCTCGAATAATCAGTGGGGATGTTCAACAATCGGTTTTACTGACGAATCTGGAGTTTCTAAAGATCTCGTTGCCCCTTGTCAGTTGCCTCTCAAGGGCCCTAATGGTGCAACTGTGGGGATGAGCGGCAAAGAGCTGCCGAACTATCATTACGCACTTACCTGCTTGACCTGTGCAAACACGGTGTTTTTGAACGCTGCGATGGTACAAGGACGTATTCAACTCTTGCGGGAGCGGTCGGATGAGCAATCATAGATTGTTTCACGACTATCACCTCCCAAATGGGGTTGGTCTAGCAACGAACCCTTCGAATGACGATTCCGAAAATAGAAACATAGAAAGCATTTTGGAGGGGATCAAAAGCGACATATCGAATGATCAGTTCGCACATCTAATTCGGGATTATGAGCGATCGCTGTCCTCGATAGCAGAGTTGAATCTGCATCATCTTAGCTTTTCCTCACACCAAAAAATGTATGGCCTACTCAACCCTTTTTCCTCCCGCGTGATTGCTGACGCGGTCAGGAATAGCACGGAGCTCCTCAGCCTCCGAAAAAAGCCGAAATCATCAGAAGATGACAAGGCAGACGATGCTGTCCATACTGAAGGCATGACTGATATTTCGCGTGACGAGCTTAAAGCCCATCTTGAGAACCAAGACCTCAAGGTCGACGCTCGCCTTGGGAAATTCGAGCAGCGTGTCTCTGACGGTCTCACCGAGATGAATCACAGCTTGCAATTACTGGACAAAGACCTCGCCGGGCTCAGGGGCCTTAAAGGCACCATCATCCTAAACTCGGTTCTGTCCGTAATCGCTGTGGTTGGTATTGTAATCGCGGTGATGGCTTATGGTACGTCGAGTTTCGATTCTGGTAGGGATACGGCGCAGCTCCTCCAAGAGCTTCGCCAGCAATCGTTCGAAAATAAACAAATGCTCGAACAGATAAAGGCCAACCAAACGCCTAGTAAATAAGCAGTGAGCAAGCCCGGCCTAGAGCCGGGCTTGTTGTTTCTACCCTCCCCGATCTGATCCGCACCCCGCCACTGAGCGGGCTTTTTCATGCCTTTTGAAAAATACATGACCGGCGGTATTGACCACATACAATACCGGAGGTATTGTTCACCCATCGCAGCGACACACAGTCACTGCGAAGGGCCTCAACAGACCCGCCGCTCTTTAACAGTCAGCGCCATGAACGACTACCCGGTCAGTCCGGTTAGGTCACTCCCGGCTCCATCGGTGGGAGGTCAGTAAACCGATGAACAAAACCGCACTTGCCTCTACCGGCGACCGGCGATCCGACAGGCCCGAAAGCCTGCCCACGCGCAGCCCACTGCGACGGCGGACGAGGTGTTGACCGAACTGAGTGAATGACCTGGTAAGCGGGTGCGGTGAAAAACAGATTTCACTGGCTGGCCTTGGCGACAGGGCCAGACGGGAAATCAACTGAGGGCAAGACGATGAACAAGGTAATCCACATCACGCTGCGCGGAGAGCTGCAGGTCTTCGCTGATGCCGACCTGAACGCCTGCATCCGAGAGGCGAACAGGCTCAACGCTGAGCGTGGACTCACCAGTGGCGTGCGCGTTGTTGAGTGCGAAGACGGCCATCGAATGACGGCGGCTGATTGCAAGGCTGCTGCCCGATCCTCTCTATGAGAGCGCATCGGGGTGTGATCTGAGGCTAAGTCTCGGGCAGCGGATGTGCCAACCGGTCGCCTTCAGGGCTACCCCTTCCGCCGAATGCCGGTTGAGCCCCGGCCAGATCACACCCCGATGCGGAAAGACAGCGGCCTGTAACCGCCGACATGCATCAGGCATGGCTCACAGCAAAGGAAGAAAGCGAGGCAATTACTTAGCAGTAATCAATCCACCGCAGAGGCTTTCCAGCAAATCCTGGCCGCCTTTGGAATTGAAAAATTCAGTCGACTGCTTCACTTCCATTTCGTACCGAGGATTTGTAGCAACATCACGGATGTGTTTCGCCATCTCGTCAGTCATGCCCTCTTTCTGCTCCGTCAGGAATTTTTCTAAAGTGATACCTGCTTCTGGGTGTTTCTTTGCGCATGCCTGGGTGGATGCGACAGCCATAACCGCAGTGTTGTGGTCTGCGACAACGTCGGTGGTAGCCGAAGCTGGGACAGCATAAGCGAGGGCAATCACCGCGATGGCTGTAGCACTGCGAACTTTACTCAGAAACATTCAGATCTCCAGATCTCAATTATTTGGCATTAATGCCAAGACGTATCGGCCCAGCTCGCTGGTTCCTTTAGCGATTTAGTCGCCCTTCCCCGACACCACCCGAATGCACTCCCCTCCGCGCCCAACGGCAACCAGCGGAGCGGATGAGTGCATTCGAGTTTTGTTGGATCAACACCCGCCACCACGGAGGCGACCATGGCAACCAGCTATGCAGACAGTGCGCAGGCCCGACAGTGGGATCGGCGCTTTGATGAATGGGGGCGCCCGAAAGCGCCGAAGGTTGAAGACTTTCACGACTACGAAGCCGCAGCTCAAGAACTGACACAGCGTCAGGCGCTGATGGCAGCTCAAGAGTTGGTCGACCGCAAGGCGCGGGCCAAGCGACTCGCGGCAGCGGTGGTCGCCTACGGCGAATTCTGGGGGCTCAAATGAACATCCAGCAGCGTGACCATCAAACGGCGGTGACCTGGATCGAGGGCGAGATCAGCAACATGATCCGCGACCTCGGCAAGCCCAACGCCAGCGCCGCAGCGACATCCTGCATCACCCTGGCCTTCATGCTTCGAGCCATTGATGACAACGAGCACCGTCACTACCGCGCACGCATCGACCAGATTTACGCCTCCTACAACGCCTCCGTCTCGCAAGGAGCTGCAGCATGACAACCGCACCGGTAAAAACGCTTCTCGATGAGCAGTTGGAAGAGATTGAACGCAGCCTCGCGGTTGTCGGCGCTGGTATCCCTCGTGAGCTTCCTGTTTCGGCGCTCCCTCCACCACTGGTGGCAGCGATTAAACAAGGCCGCATCGCGGTGAGGGCTCGGCCATGAACCTCGTCTACTGGATTCTCGTTGTGCTTCTGGTTGCCGGCGCAGGCGCCTACGGTGTCATTCGCGATGGCTCGGGCACTTGCCAAGTGCCGCGCTCCACCACCTACCAGGTGTTCCGATGACCAGCCTTCAGCGTGCACGCCGCGTCCTGATTCGGCGCGGCTCGTTTCGAGTCCTCTCGATTTACACCTTCCTGATGCTGCTCAGCGCCCTTGCCGATCGCATCACTCAGTAGGAAATACCGATATGCCACTCGATCCTCGGGCGAGCGCCCCCGAGCGCATTGCTGCGCCTGCTCCGCTGCCTCACGTCAGCCGACGCGCACTCAAACGCGTGAAGAACCCAATCCCCGCGCCAGCGGACTGCCGCTATTGCGGTGATGACGTGCACCTGGTCTGCAACTCGGAAATTTACCGAGGTCGCAGCTTCGGCGATTGGCCCTACGCCTACCTGTGTCGAGGCTGCCGCGCTTACGTCGGCCTGCATCCACAAACGGATATCCCGCTTGGCACGCTTGCCGACGATAAGTTGCGAGTCCTGCGGAACCGAAGCAAGGCGGCATTCCACGACCACATGAAGAAGGCCGGCATGACTCGAACCGGTGCTTACCAGTGGCTGGCCGAGAAGATGGGCATCGATGTAGGTGTCTGCCACTTCGGATGGTTTGATCATGCCGAATGCCTCGCGGCGGAAAGCATCGTAGAGCAGTCGGGGCCGCAAACAGCAATGGCAAACGCATTCGCAAAAGCTAAATAACACATGTATTCAATCGCTGCGCACGTCGCGGCAAGGATTCCCCGTGAGCGCAGTAATGAAGCAAGAAGACCAATTGCCTGCGATGTCTGAGGCGGCACTTGTTGAAGTGCTGAGCAACAGCCTCTATCCGGGCGCAGAGAAAAATTCGGTAGTGATGGTGTTGGCTTACTGCCAGGCCGCGCATCTGGACCCAATGCTGAAGCCTGTGCACATCGTGCCGATCTGGAACACCAAAGCGAAAAAGATGCAGGACACGGTAATGCCCGGCATTGGTCTTTATCGCATCCAGGCCGCGCGCACTGGGCAGTACGCAGGTATCAGCGACCCTGAATACGGGCCGCCTATTACCGCAAAGCTGGGCGGCGTGGACGTCACCTATCCAGAGTGGTGTCGGGTGACCGTCAAGCGCCAAATGTCGAACGGCCTCGTTGCCGAGTTCACCGCAAACGAGCGCTGGCTTGAGAACTACGCAACGGCCGGAAAGGACACGATTGCCCCAAACACCATGTGGAAGCGCCGCGCCTTCGCCCAGCTCGCCAAGTGCGCTGAGGCTCAAGCGCTGCGCAAGGCATTCCCTGAGGTCGGATCAGCGCCAACTGCCGACGAGATGGAAGGTAAAACATTCGAAGAGGCGCCGCGCGACGTGAGTCCCCAGCGGCAGCAAGAGCCTGAGCCCGATGCTCTTCCGCCCTACTCCGATGATCTCCTGAAAGAGAACATCGCCAAATGGCAGCCACTGGTTGATGCCAACCGAACCAGCCCCGAACACCTGATCGCGACCATCAGCAGCAAATACACGCTGAGCCCGGCCCAGATCGAAAAAATCCAGAACCTCAAAGCCATCGACGGAGACGCAGCATGAAAATACACAACGTAGCTCAAGGCTCCGCCGAGTGGCACGCATTGCGCGCTCAGCACTTCACCGCCTCCGAGGCGCCCGCAATGATGGGTGCGTCGAAGTACCAAACCCGCACCGACCTGCTCACCATGAAGAAAACCGGCATCACGCCGGAGGTCACTCAGGCGCAGCAGTACATCTTCGACAAGGGCCATGCAACTGAAGCGCTTGCCCGGCCGCTGGTTGAAGTCATGATCGGCGAGGAGCTGTATCCAGTCGTGGGCACCGACGGCAATCTGCTCGCCTCCATGGACGGCGCGACGATGCTGGGCGAGACCCTCTTCGAACACAAGCTTTGGAACGAGTCGTTGGTCGCCCAGGTGAAGGCCGGCGAGCTGGATCCACACTACTACTGGCAGCTCGAACAACAACTGCTGGTGAGCGGCGCCGAGCGCGTGATTTTCGTTTGCTCCGACGGCACCGCCGAAAACTTCGTGCACATGGAATACCGACCTGTCGCCGGCCGCGCCGCGCAGTTGGTCGAAGGCTGGAAACAGTTCGAGGCCGACCTGGCCAACTTCGAAATGGCAGAGGCTCCGTCGATTATCGTCGGCAAGGCCCCGGACGAGCTGCCAGCGCTTCGTATCGAACTGACCGGCATGGTTACCGCGAGCAACCTCAAGGTGTTCGAGGATTCGGCTCTCGCTGTCATCGACTCTGTGAAAACCACGCTGCAGACCGACCAAGACTTTGCCGATGCCAAGAAGGCGGTCAAGTGGTGCGGCGATGTCGAGGAAGCGGTTGCGGTAGCGAAGAAACAAGCACTCTCCCAAACCCAAAGCATTGACGAGCTTTTCTCGTCTCTTGATCGAATCAGCGCACATGCTCGCGAGACGCGCTTGAAGGTCGACAAGCTCGTTAAGGCTCAAGAGCTGCTGGTGAAGACCAACATCAAGCAGAAGGCTGAGCAGGCGCTGGCGGATCACGTCGCGGCCATCAATAAAACACTGGGCCGGGTTAGCGCTGCCAGCGGTTGCTTCCGACTTCGCCGGCGCGATGAAGAACAAACGCACCATTGCCAGTCTGCAGGATGCTGTCGATACCGAGCTGGCTCGAGCAAAAATCGCCGCGAGCCAGTCAGCAGATGCGATTCGCTTGAATTTGACCAGCTTGGCCGAGCTCGCGCCCGACCATGCATTCTTGTTCAACGATATTCAGCAACTCGTCCTCAAGGCCAACGATGACCTGGTCGCGCTGATCAAGGTGCGAATCTCTGAGCACCAGAAAGCCGAGGAGGAGAAAGCCGAGTCGCAGCGCGAGCAGATCCGGCAACAGGAGCTGCAACGGATCGAAGCTGAGGCGAAAGCCAAGGCCCCTGTTGAGCCTGCACCAGTCGCCAGTCCAGCACCGGTAAAAGCAGCCTCGCCCGTTCAGTCTGCCTCGAAGCCAACGACCACAACTGCGGCGCCGACGAACCTGCAGGCCGAAGTGTTTGATCTGGAAGAGCTGATCAAAGCGGTTGCTTACGGCCAAGCGCCAATCTCGGTGCTGACCGTGAACTTGGAAAACCTCGACGCGCTGGTCGCCGATCAGGGCAACAAATTCAGCATGGCCGGCGTGAGGCTGGTAAAGGTGGCAGCATGATCAGCAACCACCTCAACCTCGTCGAGCAGCACCGGCCGGACGCCGAATCGATCTCTGAACGAATCGCCCAGTACCTGGCCGCCGGCGGGCGAATCGACCAACTGAAAAGCCCGCCGCGCAATCCGCTGCCACCACCCCGCTCGAAGAAAATAGACCCTGAAACGGTCCTCAAGCGCCGGCCGAAGCCGATATCGGCGGCCGAACGCAAGGCGCTGCGCAAAATGGCGGACTCGCTATGAAGTCGAAACGCAAACCCAACAACGGTTTCGCCCGGGCTGAACGCAGTTGCCGGGCGCTGCTGCGCACCAACCACGTCGCGGTCGTGAACATCGACCCCAGCGGCAGCCAGATCATGGCGAACTGGAAGAGTTGCCGGCAGATCCGCAGTCTGGCAATCGCCAACGCGATATTTGATTTCTCCTACCGCTGGACGATCTACATCGGCGCCATGTGTCGAGACGAGCGCGGCGCCGAGTACATCAAGTCGGTGGAGATATCGCCGGAGGGCGTCTATAAGGTCGAGCGCCTGACTGATGCGATCGAGCATTACTACCTGGAGCTGCGCAACAGCGCGAACCCGAACCATCTGGTCGCGTCAGGCTGGATCGCCATTCCCGACGAGATCTCGATGGATGAAGCCCAAGCCGCGAAGCTGTTCTACGCCGCCGGCGCCTGGCATCAGGTGAAGGTTGCAGCGTGAGACGTTTTCGCACCCAACAACGCAAACGACAGACCTGGCTGGACTTGCCGGCCAGCGGAATTGAAGAGGTAGGCCATGGCCGAAGTAACGGAGCCGACGAAGGAAGCGATCAAGCAGAAGAAAAAGCGCGAGAAGGCAGCAGCAAAAGATGCTGCGCTGGGCGTCGAGAAGTTTACGGTTGAAGTCGCCGGGGTGTTCAAGCCTGACCTCAAGCGGGTCATGGCCGCCCACGGCATCAACAATCAGCAGGAGGTTTACCAGCTGCTGCTGATGAACCTGATCGCCGCCGACTTCGAAACCCAGGCCAAGATGCTCAAGTGTGTCACGACACCTTTTGTCATTACGGAAAAGTTGTCGCGACTGATTGAGGCGGCCGGAATGAAGTCGCTTGCCGATGATCCGCCAGAGCCGGACGACGAAATCGTCAGGACTGGTTAAAGATCAAGATGAGACAACTCTTTAGCAATGATCGCCTCAGCCCTCTTCATCGCCGAGGTGGCGTACCGGTAGTAAATTTGAAGATCGTCATAGCAGAGGCCCTCTTTGCCGTCTTGAATTTCTCGACACCGAAGTAGAGCAACCTCGATCAAGCCATGCTCCAGAATATTGTTGGTGCTCTCTTCACCTTCGGTTTGGCTAAGCCGGCGAGCAAGATCTACCACTTGCTCAAGCTTACTCACGGCGGCAGCACGACCCTGTGAGTCAAGATCTGCGATTTTGTGCCACACATGATCGACGATTGATTTCTTCATAGCTCACTCCTTGATCCGGCTCCATGCCGGGCCGAACACAAATACCCCACTTCTACGAATCACGCCAGCCGGCGAGGATCCCCTATGTCCGCACAACAGATCGACGAAAAGAAACTCGAGCGCGCGATCCGCAAGATCAAGCATTGCTTGGCACTGGCCCAGAGCGCCAACGAGAACGAAGCCGCTACGGCGCTGCGGCAAGCACAGGCGCTGATGCGCGAGTACCGGCTGACCGAAATGGATGTGAAGTTGAGTGACGTCGGGGAAGTCGAATCGGACCTTCATCGCGCCAAGCGCCGGCCGGCATGGGATCAGCAACTGAGCATCGCCGTAGCAGATGCATTCAACTGCACGACCTTGCGACGCCGGAAGTGGAGCCCTTCGAAAGGGCAAGTCATCGAGTGCGCGACATTCGTCGGCGTTTCTCCCGCTCAGAACATCGCCCTGTATGCGTATGAGTCGCTGCACAGAAAGCTCACCCAAGCGCGGAAGGAGTACTGCTCAGCGGTCAGGTCTGGGATTCGACGCAGTGAGTATTCCGCAGAAACCGCCGGCGACCACTTCGCTCTGGCGTGGGTCTGGGAGGTTCAGTCAAAGCTGAAAGCGCTCGTGCCTCAAGTTGATGATGATCCGGCCGGCCAGCCCGGCACTGGGCAACAGCTGGTAGCGATTCAAGCACAAGACAAGGCTTTGATCAGCGAATTCCTCGCCACTCAGGACATCAGAGAGTCACGGAAAAGAAAGGGCGTCGAGCTGGATATGAACGCCCAGATTGCCGGGATGCTTGCCGGCAGCAAAGTAGAGCTGAACGCCGGAATCGCGCACAGCGGCAACGAGATTCTGGCCATTTCCGCAACTAATTGATCTGCTAGGTAAAGGAAAGAATCTTATGTTTCGCTTAGCAGGTCTTCAATTTGATTCAACTTATGCTGCAGTTGAATTTCTTTGAACTTCGTTAGCTTCGCATCTCTGCGAATGCGCCATCTTATGGCAAGCCATTGGACTTCTACAAAAAACTTAGGATTGGACAATCGCTTCTTGTGAACGTACGGAGACAATGTCTGCCATACTGCGATAAGAAATCCTGAATACGTATTATAAAGCATCTCTTCGTCGTATACCTTGTTACGCACCGCAACCGCTACCCTCTCCCATGAGTTCAAAAGCTCTCTAGCACTCCTTGCGCCTTTTTCTTGGTTCCTTTCACGCAATGCGAGGGCTTCAATCTCGGCCGTGTCGAGCTGCGAAATTACGCTTACAAAATATTTCGTAGCCTTTTTGACATCATCAGAATTATGAAATGCAGTTTGAAAGTCAATCGTGTTTTTAGCTATTGCCAGATGGCGCTGACTGAAAAAGCTTTTATAAGCGATGACTGCTGTTACTGACAAAAAGCCAAGGGTTGGATTCATCTTTAAAAAAAGATATATGCGCTCAAACTTATACGAACTCAACAATATGAAAAGAGCAAAGAAGAAAACAATCCAAAGATACTTCTCGTTACGTCTGAAAAAGCCATGAAATTCCATTTACTGCTCCAAAAAAATGCCCCTCGTAGAGGGGCATTTATCAAACACAAAACACTAATTACTTGGGATTCGTTAGACCCATTCTTCTTCACGTAGAATTACTCGGTTCATACTGTTCCCTCACGTCAATTTTTAGGACGCAATCTTGTACACCAACGCCAGTTGAATGTCAAAGCTGCGATGAGGTTTCCCAACCTCACGACCAATGTATAGCCCCCTGCTCGCCCCAAAGCAACCCCCCCCTCCCCACCGCATACCGCCCGGGCATGCCCCGGCATAGGACGCCCCATGCCCACAGAAAACATCCGCACGGTAGTCACCGATTCTCTGGTCTGGATGATCTCCGCCGTAACGTCGATGACCCCGCCGGCGAACGAACCATTGCCCGACTTCATTCAAGGCCCGATCGACCGTGCGGTTGAGCGAATCAGCGCCGCGGTTGCACCAGGCGTGACGGCTGCGTGCTCTCGTATCAACCACCTGTACTTGGCCGGCCCGATGACTGGATTCGAAGACCTCAACTTCCCCGCCTTCAACAAGATGGCCGCCGAGCTGCGCGCCCGGGGCTACGTCGTGGAAAACCCGGCAGAGCACGGTGTGGTCGAGGGTGCCGACTGGGCGGACTACATGGCCTACGACCTGACCCGCCTCGGCCTTTGCGGCCAGGTCGCGGTGCTGCCCGGCTGGGAGAACTCGAAAGGCGCCCGGCTCGAAGTGCACATCGCCCGCGAGCTCGGCATGAAGGTTGTGAATGCCCATGATCTGGTATCGATGGAGATTGCAGGATGAGCGAATTCAAGATGGTGCCAGCGCGCATGCTGCTGGACAAAGAAACGATCGAAGCAATCAACTTCCATTGCGGCGACGGCGCTGATGGTCAGTTCGGAGAATATTCAGACGGCCTGCTTTGGGTCGGTATTGTCACTGACGACGATGGAAATGAGGTTTATGGCCTACACCTAGCTACCGCCGAGTATCCAGAAGAAGGCAGCACCACGCTGGCTGAGTTCGCGCCGCCGCCTGAGATCAGCAAGCTGGAGCAGCTCACCGCCGAGCGTGACGCCCTGCAGCAGCGCCTGAACGCAGCGGATCAGCGGATTGATGAGCTGGAGCAAGACAAGGCGCGGCTTGACGCTCTGGATTCCAATTGCTGGGACGTTCGCTTCATCAGCAGCCCCAGCGGCGACGCCGGCGACAGCAGCATCAACATCGAGGTCGTCGGCCATTGGATGGATCAGCCGTTCGAGCGCGTCATTGGCGAGAACTACAGCGAGAACCTCCGCGCTGCCATTGATCAGGCCATGACGGCTCCGGCTTACCCACCTGCCCGTCCAGAATATCCAGAACCAGAAGCCACAAAGGATGATGACTGGCATATGAACCCGTGCAAGCAAGGTCACCGCGATGTCGGCGCGGCCGGCGGTGTGGCGGCGTGCAACCAGTGCGACGAGAAGATCGAAGCTGCCACCACGCAAGAAGCCTTCGAGCGCTGGAACGCGAGCCACCCGGCACCGCAGGAATGAAGCGCCTCATCCGCCGCAAGTTCGAAGCTTGGCTGATCCTGCTGGCAGCGAAGATCCTGATGGACCGCAACGTTCAGCGCTCACCGGTCGTCTCCCGTCGCGACAATAACGACATGCGGGCCATGGCCGAAAAGCTCGAAGCCATCGCCAAGCGCATCAGCACCAAATACCAGTAACTCCCTCCCCCTTCAAAGTCAGCCGCTATAGCGGCAAAGGATGAGTGCGCCCATGAAAACGCGCCAACTCACGCACGCACGCCTGCTGGAAAAAGTGGTGTATGACCCAGACACCGGAAAGTTCACGCATCTAGGACGGCGCCGGCCCAAGGTCGGGCAGTTCGACAAAGACGGCTACGTGAAGATCTCGATCGATGGAATCAAGCATCAGGCCCACCGGCTGGCGTGGCTTTACATGACCGGCAGCTATCCGCCGGCAGACATGCACGTCGATCACCGAAACGCCGTGCGCGACGACAACCGATGGCAAAACTTGCGCCTTGCGACATACGCAGAGAACCAAGCGTATCGCCTCGCATCCGCTTCCAGCGGGCCGGGAAGAGGGGCCAGCGGAGTTCGTGGCGTGTATTGGGACGGCAGGAAGGAACGATGGTTCGTCCAGGTCAGGGCGAACAAGAAAGTCCACTGCGGCGGCTACCACGTCGACGTTGCGTCGGCGGCAATCGAAGCCGCTGCGCTGAGAAATCAAATCAAAAACGAGAGGGTCGCACCATGATCACCAAGTGCTTACTCGGCTGCACCCTCTTCTTCTGGCTTCCATTGGTACTGACCATAAAAGCGGTGATCGGATGAGCGACCATTCAAAACTGAAACAACTGGCCGAGGCTGCAACGCAGGGCGGCTGGCAGGTAATCGAAACCGAACTTCCGTGTCGCCTCGGGCAACCGCACGTTGAGCGCCGGATATTCACCACCAAGGATCACCCGCAGCTCAAGGCGCCATACCCAGTAGTAAACGGTTCCGTGGCCCTCGGCACTGACGAAGCTCCAGTTCACCACATGGTGAGCATGACGGCCGAAGACGCGGCATTCATTGCGGCCGCCAACCCCGAAGCAGTCTTGGCACTGATCGCAGAGAACGAAGCGCTGCGCCAAGACCGCGACGGCCTGCTCGAAGCAGGAGCGCACCTACTATGATCGCCCTCGCCTGGTTCGCTTACGTGTACTGCTACAAGGGGCCTCGATGATGAACAACAGGATTGTCTGTCAGTTCAGTTGCGGCGCTGCCTCGGCGGTGGCCACCAAGCTGGCCCTGACCGAATACGGCGCCACTCACGACGTGCAAATCGTCAATGCATTCCTGGCAAATGAGCATCCCGACAACCGCCGCTTCGCCCTGGACTGCGAAGCGTGGTTCGGCCGCCAGGTGACTGTGCTGCGGGATGAGAAATACGGCGCTGACGCTCAGGAGGTGTTCCGGCGCGAGCGTTACATGAAGAACCAATACGGCGCGCCATGCACCAAGCTGCTCAAGCGCAGGCTGCTCGACACCTGGAAGCAGCCAGGTGACGTAATGGTGTTCGGCTATACCGCCGAAGAGGCTGATCGCCTGGCTGACTTCCGCGAGCGCAACCCTGATCGGCCGGTTATTGCACCGCTGATTGATCGCGGCCTGGGCAAGGAAGACTGCAAGGCAATGATCGAGCGCGCCGGTATTGAGCTGCCGCTGATGTACCGCATGGGCTACGACAACGCCAACTGCATCGGCTGCGTGAAGGGTGGCGAAGGTTATTTCCGTGCTATTCGGGAAGATTTTCCGGAGCAATTTGAGGGGCTGTGCCTGATCCAAGACGACTTGGGCGAAGGCTCCTACCTTTTCCGCAACCGAACTACCAACGTGCGGTTTTCCCTTCGCGACCTCGGCGAAGGCCCAGTGCGGCGAAACGAGAAGATCCCGTCCTGCTCTTTTTTTTGCGAGATGGCCGAAGCCGACATCGCAAACAACTCGTAACCTCTCCCCCAACTCAACAGCCTGCCGGTGTACGGCGGGCGAGGATTTCTATTGCCATGCCGAACCATGTGACCAATAAGGTGCGCGCGCCAGCGCACGTCCTGAAGTCGCTGATCAACGAAAGCGGCAAGATCGATTTCAACACCATCCTTCCATTTCGAGGTGCGTTCCCTTGGGACAGCATCAGCGGGCGGGCCGAGACCGCGGCGGAAGCGATCACTGCTCAGCCGCTCCACGATCATCCTTTGATTGCGGGGCTTGAGCGGCGTAACCGCACAGAGGCCGACGTGTTGCAACTGAGCGAAGAATGCTTCAGGCAGTTCATCCAGATGCTGCGCAACAAGCGATCGTCTGGGCACTTCCACTCGCTGGACTTCGCCCGGGATGCTTGGGGCACAAAGTGGAACGCCTACGACCAGGTGATTGAGCTGGATGCTGGTGAATTCTCGTTCGATACCGCCTGGTCGTGTCCGATTCCGGTTCTGACAGAGCTTTCGAAGCTCCATCCAGATGACGAAATCGTTGTTCGTTATGCGGACGAAGATCTCGGTAGTAACTGCGGAACCGTGCATTTCAAGGCAGGGGAAGTGGTTTCTTCCGAGGTTGCTGGGCGCTGGAACGAAATGAGCGACGAACAACGCAAGCATTGGACGGCCTGGGCGCGAGACCTGAAGGGCTGGCCAGAAGACGAAGAAGACGCCGAATAACCCATCACCACCTTCTGCCGCCACGCGCGGCATGGAGCATCACAATGGCAAAAATTCTGGCCCAGATCACGGTCAAGTTGCCGCGCCTTATGGAGGCAGGCGAATACAGAAAGCTCCGCTACGTCGGCGGAAAGCCGAGTTTGCAGCAGTTGAAAAAATGGATTGAGGAAGGCGAAGTGGTAGGAGAAGTAAAAGGCGGGATGTATTTCGTGGATGTGCAGGCGGCCGTGATGGGGTCAGATGATCCCCTGCTGGCCAAGATGTTGGAGATAGGCTGATGGCTGCCCGGCCGCGCACGCTCAAAAACAGGAAGCTACCGCCAAATCTTTACCCGAACGGTAAATATTTTCGGTACCGGAACCCATTACCGGCTTGATGACAAGCATCAACCGCCCACTTGAGGAAGCAATCAAGCTCGCGCACGCAGCAAACCTCAAGGTCGCGGCGCTGGTCGTCGATGACGGGGCGCTGCTCACCCTGCTGACCGGCGACCGGTTGCCAACGGTGAGCAACCTGCTGCAGCGGTTCAATGACGAATGGCTGGTGGACAAGGGTTATGCGGCGCGGACACTGGAAGAGATCAAATTCAAGCTCGAGCGATACCGGCAAGATCTCGGCGATCGCCTGATCGGGCAGATGGACGTGCTCGCCATGGCCGAATACCTGGACCAGTTCAGCAACAACGCCTACACGAAGCATCGCGGGCTGTGGGTGCAGATCTTCGCTTTCGCCGTGGCCAAGGGGTTGGCCGAGCGCAATTGCGCCGAGCTGACGCTGGTAAAGAAGGAAGCCGAGAAGAAGCGCCAGCGGCACACGCTGGAAGGACTACAAACGATCATCGGCGCGGCGACCACGCCGCCCTGGCTGAAGCGGGCAATCCGCCTGGCACTGGCCAGCCTCCAGCGCCGCGAAGATATCGTGACCTGGCTGAAGTCGGCGGTCGACATGGACAAGAACACGCTGACCGTGTCGCCGGGCAAGACGCAGGGCTATGACAATCCGGTTCACCTTAAGATCATGATGGGCGCCGCGCTGCGCGAAGTCGTCGGCGAGTGCCTGCGATCGCCGTTGGTGTCGCCCTACCTGATCCACTACAAACCGAAGGCTCGGCGCCGGGAACAGATCGATGCGAAGGACCACTGGACGTCGGTGACGCCGGACTATCTGACCAAGGAGTTCAGCAAGGCGCGGGACGCGGCACACGCTTATGACCACGTGCCGGCCGGTGAGCGCCCCACTTTTCACGAGATCCGCGCTTTAGGCGCATGGCTGTACGAGCAGCAGAATTTCCCGCAGGAATACATTCAGGCGCTGCTGGGCCACGCGGACGAGAAGATGACGAAGCACTATCAGGAGGGACACGGCGACAAGACAATCGACTATGTTGAGGTGAGCGCCGAACTGGCGTTCTGAGGTGGGGGTTTTGCAAAAGTTTTGCAAAAGTTTTGCAAATCGCAGACAACAAAAAAGGGCCCACCTTTCGGTGAGCCCTTCTAGACCGCCCAGCAGAGCGGATTTTGTTTGGTAGGCGCGATTGGACTCGAACCAACGACCCCCACCATGTCAAGGTGGTGCTCTAACCAACTGAGCTACGTGCCTGCTGTGAGGCGGCATTCTACGGAATTCCGGAGGGGTGTCAACACCTTTTTTTCACCTAACCCTATGAATATGCAAAATATTTAATTTCGCCTCAGCGACGAAGATTTTTCGGTAGCTGGCGGAGGTTTTTCAACTCGGGTAGGATCGACGCACTCGTAAAATATATTAAACAGAGGCGGCAGGATGGCGAACAACCAATACCCAGAGTCTTATTACGCTGCGTCGGCCAATGCCGTACCACCACGCCCTGTGCTGCAGGATGATGTGGAGACGGACGTCTGTGTGATCGGCGCCGGGTATACCGGGCTGTCGTCCGCCCTGTTCCTGTTGGAGAACGGTTTTCGCGTAACCGTGCTGGAAGCGGCGAAAGTCGGTTTTGGCGCCTCGGGCCGAAACGGCGGGCAGATCGTCAACAGCTATAGCCGCGACATAGACGTCATTGAACGCACGGTCGGCCCCAAGCAGGCGCAACTGCTCGGCGAAATGGCCTTTGAAGGCGGCCGGATCATTCGCGAGCGCGTGGCCAGATACAACATCCAGTGCGACCTGAAAGACGGTGGTGTATTCGCCGCCCTTTCCGCCAAACAAATGGCCCACCTTGAATCGCAGAAACGGTTGTGGGAGCGCTTCGGCCACACCCAGCTGGAATTGATGGACCAACGCCGCATCCGCGAAGTGGTCGGCTGCGATCAGTACGTCGGCGGCATGCTCGATATGAGCGGCGGCCACATCCATCCGCTGAATCTGGCGCTCGGTGAAGCAGCGGCAGTCGAGTCTCTCGGCGGCACCATCTATGAGCAATCACCTGCCGTGCGCATCGAGCGCGGGGCCAATCCGGTTGTGCATACACCGCAAGGCAAGGTCAGGGCCAGGTTCATCATCGTCGCCGGCAACGCCTATCTTGGTAATCTGGTGCCCGAGCTGGCGGCCAAATCGATGCCGTGCGGTACCCAGGTGATCACCACCGAGCCGCTGGGCGATGAGCTGGCGAAGGCGCTTTTGCCGCAGGATTACTGCGTGGAGGATTGCAACTATCTGCTCGACTACTATCGCCTGACCGCCGACAAACGCTTGATCTTCGGTGGCGGCGTGGTTTACGGCGCTCGCGATCCGGCGAACATCGAAGCGATCATTCGCCCGAAGATGCTCAAAGCTTTCCCGCAACTCAAGGACGTGAAGATCGACTACGCCTGGACCGGCAACTTCCTGCTGACCCTTTCGCGCTTACCGCAGGTCGGGCGCCTGGGCGACAACATCTATTACTCGCAGGGCTGCAGCGGCCACGGCGTCACCTACACGCACCTGGCTGGCAAAGTCCTCGCCGAAGCGTTGCGCGGTCAGGCCGAGCGCTTCGATGCCTTTGCCGACCTGCCGCACTATCCCTTCCCCGGCGGGCAACTGCTACGCACACCGTTTGCCGCGCTGGGCGCCTGGTATTACGGGCTGCGCGATAAGTACGGCCTATAAACACCATTGTGGCGAGGGGATTTATCTCCGCTGGGGGTGCGAAGCGCCCCCTCTTGAGCAGGAGGGGACTGCTACGCAGTCCAACGGGGATAAATCCCCTCGCCACAGTAGATTCAGCAAGGCTTAGGATCAGAGCTGATCCCGAGCGATCCCGCTGCGAATCCGCAGGATATCCGCCAGCACCGCCAGCGCAATTTCCGCCGGGGTCTTGCTGCCGAGGTTGAGGCCGATCGGCGCATGAATCCGCGCCAGCTCCGCCTCGCTCAAACCACCAATGCGACGTAAGCGCTCAAAGCGTTTTTGCGACGTCTGCAGCGATCCCATCACACCGATGTAAAACGCCTTGGTGCGCACCGCCTCCATCATCGCCAGATCATCGATACGCGGATCGTGGGTCAACGCCACTACCGCCGTATCGCGATGACAACCACCGTCGGCAATAAACACCGAAGGCAACTGTCGACGAATTTCCACGCCATTGAGCACCACACCTTCCAGCACCTCGTCGCGCGGATCGCAGAGAATCACTTCGAAGCCAAGTCCTACCGCGAACTCGGCACAGGCCTGCGCCACACTGGAGTAGCCGGCGAGCAACAAGCGCTGTGCTGCACCGATACGAATGCGCACCCGATCAATCTCACGCTCGATCCGCGCACCCTGCTCGCGGTCAGCGAAAAGAGTGCGCGCACCGCTGGCCAGATCAACTTCGCGAAGCAGACGACGCTGCCCCAGCAGCGCCGATTCCAGTTCACGCAGGTGCGCCTGCACCGCGCAGTCGGCGTCAAGTTTCTCAACCAGCACATCAAGAATGCCGCCGCAAGGCAGACTGACCCGCGAGCGCGGATCATCGCCTTCGCCGTAACGCACGACGCTTACCGCTTCGAGAAACGCACCTTCGGCAACGCGCTGAAGAAAATCCTCCTCAACGCAACCGCCCGACAGCGAACCGATCCACTGCCCGCCTTCGTTCACCGCGAGCAGCGAACCCGGCGCGCGCGGTGCCGAGCCGTAAGTGGTAAGCACCGTGCACAGCCAGATTCGCTGCCCGGCCACCGACCATTCCAGCGCCCGACGCACCACTTGCAGATCGAGATGCTGCATATCAGTGGGCCTTGTGCTCGACGCTCGGCGCGTCGGCTTGCAGCTTCTGCACTTCGCTCACTGCCAGTTCAGCGCTCTGTCCGCCCCAACCTTGACGCAGGTAGTTGAGCAGATCGGTCAATTGCTCAGGACTGAGCTTTTCAGCAAAACCCGGCATCGGCTGCATGTGCTCGAACCCGGAGAACTTCTGTTCGCCGATGCCGTCATCGATCACTCGCAACAGGTTGCGCGGATCTTCCAGACGCAACGTCGTGTTGCCACGCATGGCCACTGCAATGTGCGGTTTGCCTTCACCGCCAACCGCGTGACAACCGGCGCAGACGTTCAGATATTCCTGACGGCCGCGCTGGGCACTCGGGCTGAGCTTGTCCAGCGGTACTTCGACGAGCTCTTTGGCTGGTGGCGGTTGCTCGCCAAGCAGGAACGTCGCCATTGCCGCCAGATCAGCATCGCTCAGACCTTGAGTGCTGTTGTGAAACACCGGGAACATTTCGTTGAACATCGTTCCTTGCGCGCTCATGCCATGCTTCAGAAACGTGCTCAGATCCTGCTGATTCCAGCCGCGCGCGGCGAGGTCGGTAGCCAGCAGGCTCGGCGCCAGATAACCATTGAGGATGCCGCCGGTCATGCGCTTGTCCATTTGCATCGCACCCGGCAGGCCACGTGGCGTGTGGCATTCACCGCAGTGGCCGAGGACGTCGACCATATACTGGCCGCGCTTCCACGCCGCACTTTTGCCTTCGGCCGGCTCCAGCTTGACGTCTTTGCCGTAGAGCATGTTCCAGCCTGTCAGGCCCAGACGCACGTTGAACGGAAAGCTCAGGCTGGTCACCGGCGCGGCGCGTTCGATCGGCTCGATGGTTTTCAGATACGCGTGAATCGCATCGGAATCGGCGCGCGGCATCAGGTGATAAGAAGTGTACGGCATCGCCGGATACAGATTCGCACCGTCGCGCCGTTTGCCTTCGGTCAGCGCAGCGAAGAACTCGTCATCGTTGTACAGACCGATGCCGTGCTCTTTGCTCGGGGTGATGTTGGTGCCGTAGATCGTGCCGAACGGCGACACGATCGGCAGGCCGCCAGCATAGGGCGCGCCACCCGGCGCGGTGTGGCAGGCCATGCAGTCGGCAGCGCGAGCGAGGTATTCGCCGCGCTTGACCTGTTCATCGGCGTGGACCGCCAAAAGCGGCGCAGCCAGTCCGACCGCAAAAGTCAGGCGGGTCAGTAAACGCTTCATGCTCAACCCTCCTTGACCAGGCCGAGATCGGTCAGCACGTTGCGCGTGGCGTTGTAATAACGCACGTAACCGGTGCAGCGGCAGACGTGATGGCCAAGGCTGTCCTCGATCACCTGTTCCAGCTGACTTTTGACAATCGGCTGGCGCTGCAGCTTCTCGACCAACACCGTCGCGGCGTTGACGAAGCCTGGCGCGCAGTAGCTGCACTGGAAGGCGAACTCGTCGACAAAGCGCTGCTGAATCGGATTGAGCTCGGTGACCTGGCCCTGCTCGTCGCGAGTGGCGTGGCCTTCGATGGTGCGGACTTTCTTGCCCTCGAAGTAGTGCGCGCCGGTGATGCAGGTGCGCACTTCTTCGCTGGTACCGTCGGGGTTATCGACGATCACCACGCAGGCGTGGCAGATCCCCTGACCGCAGCCCAGCCGCGAGCCGGTGAGGTTTTTGTATTCGTGCAGGTAGTCGATCATCGGCAGGTCATCAGGGATGTCCACCGGGCCGACGGATTGACCATTGAGGGTCAGTTGAAGCGGACGGTTAGCCATTGAGGGCCTCCTTGATGCGCGCAGCAGTGATGGGCAGGTCGCGAACACGTTTGCCGATGGCATGCGCCACGGCGTTACCGATGGCACCGACAATCGGGATCATCACCACTTCGGCGATGCCCTTGGACGGATCGCTCGGCGACAGCGGCGGCAGAATCTCCGCAGTCTGCTTCCACACGGCAACGTGACGGGCCATCGGCAGACGATAACGGTTGAAGTTCCAGTCACCCTCCCCCGGCCCGCCTTCGTACAACGGCATTTCTTCCATCAGCGCATGACCAATACCCATGGCGATACCGCCTTCGAGCTGGCCCTTGACCAACTCTTCAACCAACACGCGCCCGCACTCGATCCAAGAATGGTGGTTGAGCACCTGAACCTCCGCCGAGCCTTTGTTGACCTTCAGCTCGACCAACGTGGCGACCGGGCTGTAATAGGTCACGGCAGCGTTGTTCAACTGCACTACCGGGTAGTTGACGTTCTGCCGATCAAGCAAGTGGAAGCCGGCGCTGTTCATCTGCGCTTTCTTCGCTTGTGGCGCGCCATCGCCGTATTTCACCGCCAGACCGTCGAGCGGCAAGCGCTCGCGCACGCCGTCGATGCTGTATTCGGCTTCGGCCCAGCTCCAACGGTTGAAACCGTGCACCGTGGCGCCCGTCACCAGCCCGCGTTCGTGGGCGCGCTTGGCCAGCTCTTCGAAACTCAGCGGCTGCATGCCGTTGGCGGTCAGCTTGCCGTCGACCCAATGCGCATCTTCGCGACGCACCACGTAAGGGTTGGCCTGGCCGCCGTACGGCCCCTGACGCCATATCTCCAGCGCCGCCGGCCACAAACCATGGTTGAACAGCACGCGCGCGGCCTCACGGGTTGCATGGCTGAAGTAATAGGCGGAGTTGGTCGCCGAAGACGCCGACGCCAGCTTGCCGACCCAGCGCGGATTACGCAGCAGATTGTCCTGTTCGGCCTGACTCATGATGTACGGGTTGCCGCTGGTGATCAGCTGCATTTCCTGCCACTCGGTTTCTCCGGTCTTCACATCATGCGCCGGGCTGCCGAGGAAATCGGCGACGACCAAGGCTTGCGAAGTGGACATGCCGGTGCCGATTTCGATACCGATATGGCGCAGGGTGATGCGCCCGTCAGCGGTGAATTCGATGCTGGCCATCGGTGCTTCGGAGCCGGTACCGAAGTCTTTCTGGCAAATGGCGAAACCGACGCCGTACCAGTTATCCGGGTCTGCCGCTTCACGTTGTTGCTTGATCGTGTCGCGGTTTTTCCAGACTTCGTGCACCGAGGCCTTGTCGAGAATTTCGTGCAGGCGCAATGCACCGGCCGGGATTGCGCCCTGGGTATTTTTCATACCGGAACGCAGGGCATTCCTGCGGCGCAAATCGATGGCGTCGACACCCAGACGATTGGCGATCTCGTCGACCATCATTTCGGTCGCCGCCATGCTTTGCAGGGTGCCGTAACCGCGCATCGAACCCGCCTCGACCGCGCGCGAGTGATACGCGGTGACTTGCAGGTCGTTCTGCGGCATGTAGTAGATCGACTGCGCTGCGGTGGCGCCAACCGCCGCCACCGATGGGCTGTAGTTGACCCGACCGCCGCCGTCGACGCTCATTTCTGCACGGAAAATCTTGAAGGTGTAGTCGTTCTTGTCCACGGCCAACTGGTAGCGGATGTCGAACGGGTGACGCTTGATACCGCTCTGGAATTGCTCATAGCGGTCGTTGGCCAGACGCACCGGCACACCGGCGCCGTACAGCGCGGCCAGGGCTGCGTAGTAGACAAAAATGTTGTGGTCTTTGGAGCCATACCCGACGGTGTAGCCCGGGTGCATGTTCAGGTTGGCCAGGCCGAAACGCGACGGCCCGATCATCTTCGCAGTCTCGGTCGCGACTTCCAGCGGGCACTGCGTCGCCACGACGAAATGCAGGGTTTTGGTTTTCGGGTCGTACCAGCCGTTGCCGTTGTCCGGCTCAAGGGCGGCCGGTTCGATCGACGGCGTCTTGTAGCGCTCATCGAACACCAGCCAGTTGTCTGGCGGCGTGTCGATCTCCTGCTTCATGCGGTCGGCGTAGAACAGACCGCGCTCGGTGAGGTTGCCATGCAGGTTCGGCGATGCATTCCACACTGGACGGCGGTTCTTCAGCATCGGGAACAGAATCGAATCCTTGAGGCTGGCGAACTCGTCTTCATCCGCCGAGGTCGCGCCACCGACGCGCACATAGCGGAAGCTGCCGTAGGGATCGCCTTCGTAGAACGGCACTTTGGCGCCGTAACGAATCGCCTTGTCATTGAATTTGAGTTGATTCTTGGCCTGACGGAAACGCTCGAAATCGTTCCAGATCAGGATCGCCACCGGGTGACCGATGAACATCGGCACTTTACCTTCCGGCAGCAATGGATCAGGCGCGTGCTCTTCGGGGAAGACGATACCGTCCTTGTCCAGATCGGCAGCGGTGACGATGCGGTCCGGTTGCAGATCGGCGCCGAGCCACGACAGGTCGTAGCCTGCGTAGATATGGTCGGCCTTGATGGTTTTCAGCAGCATGGCGTGGCCTTGTTGCTCAGGCCAGCCAGGCATGTCCTTGGCGCGGATGTCGCGGGCAAACACCTTGCTGCCGCAGACCTTGGACAAGGCATCGTTGCGTTGACGGGCCTTGCCGTTATTGCCGAGCCATTTCTCGGAGGGCACGGTGACGCTGTTTTCCATCAAGGCAGCCAGCGCCTGACTGCTGAGCGGCGTAAGCGTAACGCTCACACCCGCCACCAGCCCGCCCTGGAGGAACGAGCGCCGGGATATTTCACGGTTGGACATGGATCATCCTCTGGGCGGTTATAGGTCCGCCCTTGTGGTTATCTACTGGGGATCTCGAGTCGTGCAGAAGCTCTTTCTGGCGAAGCAAAGAGCTGTGTTGACAGTGCAAAGCTGACCGAAAGGTTAACTTTAAAGGTTTCTGCGCCCACAGCAAACAACCAGTTACAAAAACCTGACTAAATAATCAAAAAATCAATGCGACGTAGCACCGCATCCGATCTGCCGAGATAACAGAGCGTGCCTATGTGGGAGCGAGCCTGCTCGCGAAAAAGTTTTTCCAGGCAATACAGATTTTGAACGTGCCGGCGCTTTCGCGAGCAGGCTCGCTCCCACAGGGATTCGCATGGACTTAAGGAGAGAGGAAGAGGAATAACCAAATTTCAGACACAAAAAACCCCGGTCTTTCGACCAGGGTCTTTGCTATCGATCCGATTCAGCCAATGGCTTATGTCGGCGCTTCAAGGCGTTCAGTGGTCCTTGAAACAGATATGGCGCAGCGGACGGGACTCGAACCCGCGACCCCCGGCGTGACAGGCCGGTATTCTAACCGACTGAACTACCGCTGCGTATCGCTTTGAGCTTGCGCTCAAGTAACTCGTTTTGATTGCCGGCTTCGGTGCCTTGCAATCGCGAACCAGATGAATCTGACTCGTAAAATATGGCGCAGCGGACGGGACTCGAACCCGCGACCCCCGGCGTGACAGGCCGGTATTCTAACCGACTGAACTACCGCTGCGCGTCGGTGCAGGCACTTTCAGCCTACTCTCTTGCTTGCGCAAGCTTCTCGGGAGTGGTGGGTGATGACGGGATCGAACCGCCGACATTCTGCTTGTAAGGCAGACGCTCTCCCAGCTGAGCTAATCACCCGTTTGCATCTCCGAGGCCGCGAAATTTACGCAGGTGGCGAAGCTAAGTCAATAGCAGGATTGGAGTTTTTCTGAAAAAGACGAAATTGCTTCATTCCTGAAGAAGCCATCGACCGATGGACCGCATTCGCCAGCAGGCTCGCTCCCACAGGACGCGGCTTCGCTTGTTATTCCGTGTAGATCATCTTCTTGGTCATGCCGCCATCGACGACGAATTCCTGCCCGGTGACAAATCCCGCATTGCGCGACAGCAACCACGCCACCATCGCCGCCACGTCTTCGACCGTCCCCACCCTGCCCGCCGGATGCTGGGCGTGATCGGCATCGGCCAACGGTTCGGCGCGACGCACAGAGGGATCACGAGTATCGATCCAGCCCGGACTGACCGCATTCACGCGGATTTCCGGCCCAAGGCTGATTGCCAGCGCATGGGTCAGCGCCAACAGCCCCCCCTTGCTCGCCGCATACGCCTCGGAGTCCGCCTCCGACTGTCGCGCACGGGTCGAGGCCAGATTGACGATCGAACCGTTGTGCGCACGCAGATAAGGCGCACAGTGCTTGGCCAGCAACATCGGCCCGCTCAGATTCACCGCCAGCACCCGATTCCAGTACGCCAGATCGAGGCTTTCCAGAGTGATGTTGTGCGGATCTGCCACCGCCGCGTTGCAGACAAGCGCATCAAGGCGACCAAACTGTCCCAGCACCTCGGCCACGCCCAGTGCGACCTGATTTTCCTCGGCGACGTCCATGGCGATGAACCAGGCATTCTCGCCGAGCACCTTCGCCACTTTCGAACCACGCGCCCGATCGAGATCGGTCAGCACCACTTGCCAGCCTTCGCTGATCAGCCAGGCGGCAATTCCGAGGCCGATACCGCGTGCAGCGCCGGTGACCAGCGCCACGCGGCCATGGGTATTGGCCGCCGGTGTGGACAACTCGATCACAATGCCGCCAGACCGCGCGCCAGGTCAGCCTGCAGGTCAGCCACATCTTCCAGACCAACCGCGACGCGAATAAGGCTGTCGCGAATCCCCGCCGCTTCACGCTCCTGGGGCGCCAGACGGCCGTGGGAGGTGGTGCTTGGATGGGTGATCGTGGTTTTGCTGTCGCCGAGGTTGGCGGTGATCGAAATCAACCGAGTAGCATCGATAAAGCGCCAGGCGCCTTCTTTGCCGCCCTTGACCTCGAAGCTCACCACCGCACCAAAACCCTTCTGCTGGCGCTGGGCCAACTCGTGCTGCGGATGGCTCTTCAGACCGGCGTAATGGACCTTCTCGATGCCGTCCTGCTGCTCCAGCCATTCGGCCAGCGCCTGAGCGTTGGCGCAATGCGCTTTCATGCGCAGGTTGAGGGTCTCGAGGCCTTTGAGGAAGATCCACGCATTGAACGGGCTGAGGGTCGGCCCGGCGGTCCGCAGGAAACCCACCACTTCTTTCATCTGTTCACCGCGACCGGCGACAACGCCGCCCATGCAGCGACCCTGACCGTCGATGAACTTGGTCGCCGAGTGCACGACAATGTCCGCGCCGAGCTTCAGCGGCTGCTGCAACGCCGGGGTGCAGAAGCAGTTGTCGACCACCAGCTGCGCGCCCTTGGCATGCGCGATTTCTGCCAGCGCGGCGATATCCACCAGCTCGGCCAACGGGTTGGACGGCGACTCGACAAAAAGCAGTTTGGTGTTGGACTTGATCGCCGCGTTCCAGGCCGACAGATCGGCCAGCGGGACGTAATCGACTTCGACGCCGAAGCGTTTGAAGTATTTCTCGAAGAGGCTGATGGTCGAGCCGAACACGCTGCGCGACACCAGCACATGATCGCCAGCACTGCACAGGCTCATCACCACCGCCATGATCGCGGCCATGCCGGTTGCCGTGGCGACGGCTTGCTCGGCGCCCTCCAGCGCGGCAATGCGTTCTTCGAACGCGCGCACGGTCGGGTTGGTGTAGCGCGAATAGACGTTGCCGGGCACTTCGCCGGCAAAGCGCGCCGCTGCATCGGCAGCGGTGCGGAACACGTAACTGGAGGTGAAGAACATCGGGTCACCGTGTTCGCCTTCCGGCGTGCGGTGCTGACCGGCACGGACGGCCAGGGTATCGAACGCTACGTCTTCGAGGTCGCTGTCCAGCCGACCGGCATCCCATTCCTGACTCATGCTGTCTCTCCTTGCTGTTCTCGAACAATAAATATCAGATACAAAACCGGCCCCTCAGGGCCGGTGGAAACTCAGTTGTTGTACAGATCGATGATCGCACTGACTGCCTGGGTCTTGACCTTCGAGGCATCGTTGCGCGCCTGCTCGATCTTGTTCAGGTAAGCCTCGTCGACGTCACCGGTCACGTACTTGCCGTCGAACACTGCGCAATCGAAGTGCTCGATCTTGATCTTGCCGCCGCCGACCGCTTCGATCAAGTCAGGCAGGTCCTGATAGATCAGCCAGTCTGCACCGATCAGGTCGGCCACGTCCTGAGTCGAACGGTTGTGCGCGATCAGTTCGTGGGCGCTCGGCATGTCGATACCGTACACGTTCGGGAAGCGCACCGCAGGTGCCGCCGAGCAGAAGTAGACGTTTTTCGCGCCAGCTTCGCGGGCCATCTGGATGATCTGCTTGCAGGTGGTGCCGCGCACGATCGAGTCATCGACCAGCATGACGTTCTTGCCACGGAATTCCAGCTCGATGGCATTGAGCTTCTGGCGTACCGACTTCTTGCGCGCAGCCTGGCCCGGCATGATGAAGGTGCGACCGATGTAACGGTTCTTGACGAAACCTTCGCGGAATTTCACGCCCAGGTGATTGGCCAGCTCCAGCGCTGCGGTACGGCTGGTGTCCGGAATCGGGATGACCACGTCGATATCGTGCTCAGGGCGCTCGCGCAGGATCTTCTCGGCAAGCTTCTCGCCCATGCGCAGACGCGCCTTGTAAACCGACACGCCGTCGATGATCGAGTCCGGACGCGCCAGGTAGACGTGTTCGAAAATGCACGGGGTCAGCGACGGGTTGGTTGCGCACTGACGGGTGTGCAGCTTGCCGTCTTCAGTGATGTAGACCGCTTCACCCGGGGCCAGGTCGCGAATCAGGGTAAAACCGAGCACGTCCAGCGAAACGCTTTCCGAGGCGATCATGTACTCGACGCCTTCGTCGGTGTGTCGCTGGCCAAACACGATCGGGCGGATGCCGTGCGGATCGCGGAAACCGACGATGCCGTAACCGGTGACCATCGCCACAACGGCGTAACCACCAACGCAACGGTTGTGCACGTCGGTCACGGCGGCGAACACGTCTTCTTCGGTCGGCTGCAGCTTGCCGCGCTGGGCCAGCTCGTGGGCGAATACGTTGAGCAGCACTTCCGAATCGGAACTGGTGTTGACGTGACGCAGATCGGATTCGTAAATCTCTTTGGCCAACTGTTCAACGTTGGTCAGGTTACCGTTATGCGCCAGTGTGATGCCGTACGGCGAGTTGACGTAGAACGGCTGGGCTTCGGCCGACGTCGAGCTGCCGGCAGTCGGGTAACGGACGTGGCCGATACCCATGTGGCCGACCAGACGCTGCATGTGACGCTGCTGGAACACGTCACGCACCAGGCCATTATCCTTGCGCAGGAACAACCGGCCATCATGGCTGGTCACGATACCGGCAGCGTCCTGGCCGCGGTGCTGGAGCACGGTTAGCGCGTCATACAGCGCCTGATTGACGTTCGACTTACCGACGATACCGACGATGCCACACATGCGACGCAACCCCTACTTAATGGATCTGAACTGAACAGCACTCACTGAGGCGTTTTCGCCGTCGGCAAGAGCTGCTCCTTGAACGGAATCTCAGCGGGTACGCTGATTCCGCTGGCAAGCCACTGACTGCTCCACCCGAGTATCAGGTTTTTGGACCAGTCGGCGACCAATAGAAACTTGGGCACGAGCTGTGATTCTTTCCACCACCCGTCCTGCTGTACCGGCCCCAGGCTCAACAGCCCGACCGCCACGACCACCAGCAACACGCCACGCGCTGCGCCGAAGGCCATGCCGAGGAATCGATCGGTCCCGGACAACCCGGTGACGCGAACCAACTCGCCGATAAGATAATTGATCATTGCGCCCACGATCAGTGTGGCGACAAACATGATGGCACAGCCCGCGATCACGCGAGCCGATGGGGTTTCGATGTATCCGGCGAGGTACTCGGACAGTGAGCCACCAAACATCCAGGCAACCGCTCCTGCGATGATCCAGGTCAGCAGCGATAAAGCTTCCTTTACGAAGCCGCGGCTCAGACTGATCAAAGCGGAGATGGCGATGATTGCAACGATCGCCCAGTCAACCCAGGTAAATGGCACAGTGCAGCCTACAGACGGATAAGGCGGCGCATTTTAGCAGAGCGCATGGCTGTCGGTAAGCTGCGATTGTCAGTGCTTTTCAATCGAGGTGATAGATTTCAGCCACGTTCAGGCTGAAAACGGACAACGAAGCCCTTGAGGTTCTGCTGACGACTCAGCAGATCACGCAGACGATCGGCTTCGGCACGCTCGATCAGCGGACCGACGAACACCCGATTCTTGCCATCGGCAGAACGAATGTAGGCGTTATAACCCTGGCTGCGCAGGTTCTTCTGCAGGCTCTCGGCGCTGGCGCGGCTCGACAGACTGGCCAGTTGCACCGACCAGCTCACCGACAGACCGTTGGCATCGACGCGGCTCTGCGTGGTGTCAGGCTTGCTGGTTGCGGATGTGATCGGCTGAGCCGGCGCCGGAATCGGCTTGGCCACCGGTGGCGGCGTTGCCGGACGGGCTATCTGCGCAGGGATGGTCGGTGCTGGCGCAGCCGGTGCAGCCGGGGCCGCAGGCACCGCTTCTTCAGCGACTTCTTCGTCAGTCGGCACAGGCTCTTGCGGCAAGGCTTGCGGCTCGGGCACAGCCACCGGGTCAATTTGCACCTGCGGCATGGCCGAAGGCTGAGGCGCAGCCGGGGCCTCGACGGTCACCTGACGCTGCTCGTCCTGGCGGGAAAACAGCATCGGCAGGAAGATCACCGCCAGCGCCACCAGCACCAGCGCGCCAACCATGCGCTGCTTGTACGCTTTATCCAGCAAAGCCATTTGCCGCTTCCTCCGTGGAGCGCCGGGCCAGCCATTCAAGGGCCTCGGCGACACAATAAAATGATCCGAACAACAGAATCTCGTCGTCGCTGGTTGCTATAGCGCACTGCCCTTCCAGAGCGGCCGCAACGCTGGCATAGGACGTTACTGAAGCACCAAGGTTCTGCAGCGCTGCCTCAAGTTCAGCCACCGGACGCGCGCGCGGCGAATCCAGCGGCGCGACAGCCCAATGCGCGACACTAGCATTCAATTCGCCAACAACACCATCCAGATCCTTGTCCGCCAGCAGGCCGAATACCGCCAGGCGCTTGCCCGCCGGGGGCCGCGCAGCCAGACGCCGAGCGAGATATTCAGCGGCATGAGGATTGTGACCAACATCCAGCAACATGTTCAGGCGCTTGCCGTTCCATTCGAACGAACGACGATCGAGGCGTCCGACCACGCGCGTCGCCTGCAACGCCGCGACAATCTGTTCGGCATTCCACGGCAAACCTGTCAGCAGATAGGCCTGCAACGCTAGCGCGGCGTTTTCCATCGGCAGATCGAGCAGCGGCAAGTCGCGCAACTCGACCACTTGGCCCAGGGCATCGGTGCCGCGCCATTGCCAGTGCTGGTCAGTGATGCCGAGATCGAAATCGCGTCCACGCAGGAAGAACGGGCAAGCCAGTTCGTGCGCCTTGTCGAGCAGTGGTTGCGGAGGATTCAGGTCGCCACACAGAGCAGGCTTGCCCTGGCGGAAAATTCCGGCCTTCTCGAAGGCCACGGATTCGCGGGTATCGCCCAGATAATCGGCGTGATCGACGCCAATGCTGGTGACCAGCGCAATATCGGCATCGACTACATTGACGGTATCCAGACGCCCGCCCAACCCGACTTCAAGCACCACAGCGTCAAGCGCCGCCTGCTGGAACAGCCAGAACGCTGCCAGAGTGCCCATTTCGAAGTAAGTCAGGGAAGTCTCGCCGCGGCCCGCCTCGACCGCAGCAAAGGCTTCGCAGAGCTGCGCGTCAGTGGCTTCGACGCCGTCGAGCTGCACCCGCTCGTTGTAACGCAGCAGGTGCGGAGAATTGTAGACACCAACGCTCAGGCCCTGCGCACGCAGCAATGAAGCCACGAACGCGCAGGTCGAGCCCTTGCCGTTGGTGCCGGTGACCGTGATCACCCGAGGCGCCGGCTGGCCCAGCCCCATGCGGGACGCTACCTGTTGCGAACGCTCCAGGCCCATGTCGATGGCCGACGGATGCAACTGCTCAAGGTAGGCGAGCCATTCACCAAGGGTGCGCTGGGTCATACGTTGGCAGGCACCGGCGGCACCACGATCGGTTCGATCGGCGCGGCGACGAACTTCGGCGTCGGCTTGCCGGTCATCTGTGCCAGCAGGTTACCCAGACGCGGACGCAGTTCCTGACGGTGGATGATCATGTCGATCGCGCCGTGCTCCAGCAGGAATTCGCTGCGCTGGAAGCCTTCCGGCAGTTTCTCGCGGACGGTCTGCTCGATCACACGCGGGCCGGCGAAGCCGATCAGGGCTTTCGGTTCGCCGACGATGACGTCGCCAAGCATCGCCAGACTGGCGGAAACGCCGCCGTAGACCGGGTCGGTCAGTACGGAGATGAACGGAATGCCTTCTTCACGCAGACGCGCAAGCACGGCCGAAGTCTTGGCCATCTGCATCAGCGAGATCAGCGCTTCCTGCATGCGTGCACCACCGGAGGCGGCGAAGCAGATCATCGGGCAGCGGTTTTCCAGTGCGTAGTTGGCAGCGCGCACGAAGCGCTCACCGACGATGGCGCCCATGGAACCGCCCATGAAGTTGAATTCGAATGCCGAAACCGCTACCGGCATGCCCAGTAGGGTACCGCTGACCGAGATCAGCGCGTCTTTTTCGCCGGTCTGCTTCTGCGCAGCGACCAGGCGGTCCTTGTACTTCTTGCCGTCGCGGAATTTCAGACGGTCAACCGGCTCCAGGTCAGCGCCCAGTTCGTTGCGGCCTTCCGGATCGAGGAAGATGTCGATGCGCGCACGTGCGCCGATGCGCATGTGGTGGTTGCACTTGGGGCAAACGTCCAGGGTCTTTTCCAGCTCCGGACGGTACAACACCGCCTCGCAGGATGGGCATTTGTGCCACAGACCTTCAGGCACCGAGCTCTTCTTGACCTCCGAGCGCATGATCGAAGGGATCAGTTTGTCTACTAACCAGTTGCTCATGCTTTCTTTCTCCAGTACCGGCGGCCCGAACGCTCTGGTTCGCAGCCCCGCGTATGCCCTTGAGCTAAATTCATGTGTGTGGCGATGGTTGCCGAACAGTGGCGGTCAGCGCGGAACATGACCTGCGACGATTCAGCAACCCTCAGCCGCGCCTGCTTTGTGCAAGTGCATTGATGGACGGCGGCAGACTGCCAGCCGTCACATCGACGATGTATTGCCGCGCACCGCGTTGATGAATGCGCGAATCTTGTGGTGATCCTTGATGCCTTTGCTCGCTTCTACCCCGCCGCTGACATCCACCGCGTAGGGCTTGACCCGTGCTACCGCGTCGGCAACGTTCTCCGGCGTCAGGCCGCCGGCCAGAATCAGCGGTTTGCTAAAGTGTTGCGGAATCAGTGACCAGTCAAACGCCTCGCCGGTTCCACCGGGCACCCCTTCGACATAGGTGTCGAGCAGTACGCCACTGGCGCCGGGAAAGGCATCGCAGGCAGCAGCAATGTCATCACCCGCCTTGACCCGCAGCGCTTTGATGTACGGACGATGCCAGCCTTCACACTCCTCCGCACTTTCGTCGCCATGGAACTGCAGCAGATCCAGCGGCACCGCATCGAGGATTTCTCCGAGCTCGCAACGGCTGGCATTGACGAACAGCCCCACGGTGGTAACGAACGGCGGCAGCGCCTTGATGATCGCCCGCGCCTGCTGCACGTTCACCGCTCGCGGACTCTTGGCGTAAAACACCAGGCCGATCGCGTCGGCACCGGCTTCGACGGCGGCCAGCGCATCTTCGATGCGGGTAATGCCGCAGATCTTGCTGCGAACGGCTGACATGTCAGGAAAACCTCAAGGCAAAATCCGAAAACGTCCCTGATGGTAACAAAAGCGTTCGAGGGCGTCAGCCGTCAAGTTCGGAGAAACCCGTAAGGAAATGTGGCCCGATAAAGCGCTCGGGCAACGGAAATTCGTCGTGGTACTCGACCTGCACCAGATACAACCCGTAGGGATGCGCCGTGACCCCGCCGGAGCGACGCTCGCGACTTTCCAGCACTTCCTTCATCCACTCCACCGGACGCTCACCGGCACCGATGGTCATCAGCACACCAGCGATATTGCGCACCATGTGATGCAGGAACGCGTTGGCACGAATGTCGAGCACGATCATCTTGCCGTGACGGGTCACGCGCAGGTGATGCATCTTCTTGATCGGCGACTTTGCCTGGCACTGACCGGCCCGGAACGCGCTGAAATCGTGGGTACCGATCAGGTACTGCGCGGCCTCGGCCATGCGCTCGGCGTCGAGCGGACGGTGATTCCAGGTGATTTCTTCATTGAGGTGCGCCGGGCGGATCTGATCGTTGTAGATCACATAGCGATAACGCCGGGCAATGGCTTTGAAGCGCGCATGAAAATGCGCCGGCATGACCCTGGCCCAGCTGACGCTGATGTCATGGGGCAGATTGATGTTGGCGCCCATGACCCAGGCTTTCAGCGAGCGATCAACCTGGGTATCAAAGTGCACCACTTGGCCGCAGGCATGCACGCCGGCATCGGTACGCCCGGCGCATTGCAGGGAAACCGGCGAATTGGCGACTTTCGACAGGGCTTTTTCAAGCTCTTCCTGCACCGTCGCCACTCCGGTCAGCTGCCGTTGCCAGCCGCTGTAGCGCGAGCCTTTGTACTCAACGCCCAGCGCGACGCGGTAAAAGCCGTCGGGCGCCATTTCGGCGACCGGGTTATCTATGTTTGCCAAGGTGGGACAGCCTGCTGATTTGCAAAGGCGGGCATTATAAGGCGGTGGGCCGGGGATGCCAGAGTTCTCTATCGGCAGTACCGCCCCCTTCGCGAGCAGGCTCGCTCCCACATTTGCAATGCGCCCCCCCCTGTGGGAGCGAGCCTGCTCGCGAAAGCAATCGATCAAACACCGCCGAATCCGGCACAAACAAAAACGGCAGCCCCACCGGGCTGCCGCTTATTGTTTACCGCTGAACTTACACCAGGTTGGAAAGCATGTCCTTGGCCTCGCCCCGCTGCTTCTCGTCACCCTCGGTCAACACTTCGTTGAGGATGTCACGCGCACCGTCAGCGTCGCCCATGTCGATGTAAGCCTGGGCCAGATCGAGTTTGGTCGCTGCTTCGTCGGTGCCGGCGAGGAAGTCGAAATCATCTTCACCCAGGTCATCACCCAACGCTGCGTCCGCTTCGGTGAAGCTCGGCTCGGCCATGCTTTGCGACAGGCGATCCAGCTCGGCATTGACGTCGTCGAGCTCGGCCGCGAAAGCATCCGGCTCGGCGGCTGGGTTGGTGTCCATTTCGTCGGCCAGCGACAGGTCGAAATCGGCTGGCAGCTCCAGGTCGTCCTGCGGCACGTCAGCAACTACCGGCGTCTCGACCGGTGGCAAGTCCTTCACGCCGTCGTCCAGATCCAGCAGGAAGTCATCTTCAGCCAACGTGGCCGGCGATGGTTCGGCGCCCAGATCCATGTCCAGATCGAAGTCCGACAGATCGTCGAGATTGTCTTTCATCTCGGTCTGCTCTTGCAGCACCGAAGCGAAGCTCAGATCGTCTTCGGCCGGAAACGCGTCTAGCTCGACAGGCGCTTCTGGCTCGACCGCTGGCGCAGGATCGACCGGGGTGATGTTGTCGAGGTCGTCCAGGCTCAAATCGAACGCGGTGTCGAGATCGTCAGCGGCAGCCTCGGGCGCTTGCGGCTCGTCTTGCAGCAATTCCTTGACGTACTGCGCGTCCAGTTCGGCAGCGACGGCGGCAGCTGCCAGCCCACCGGCAGCGACCACAGCCATGGCTGGGAAGCGGCTTTTCAGCGCTTCGACCTTGGCGAAGTTATCGCCATTGGCCACCAGTTGACGCTCTTGCGCAACGAACGCATCGCGGTCGCCCTGCTGACCGTAGACTTCCATCAGCTTCAGGCGCAGATCGCTGCGTTCCGGCTCAAGGCTGACGCCCTCTTCCAGCAGCGCAGCGGCCTGATTAAGGCGGCCGGCATTGATGTGCGATTGCGCTTTGTCGAGCACATCATCAGAGCGTTCGCCGGCCGGGGCCACCAGTGGTGCGGCAATCGGCGCAGCCATCACCACCGGAGTGACGACCGGTGCAGGGGCTGGCGCAGGTGCCGGAGCTGGCGTGTTGAGCTTGACGCTGGCTGCCGGGGTTTCCAGGCCGGAGAAGCTGCTTTCCGGCAGATCCTGCTCAGCGGAGAACTCTTGCTCTTCAGCCAGAGCGCGGGCCATGCGCAGGTGCTTTTCGGCTTCCTGCTGGGCTTTGCGGCGACGTGCCAGCAGCAACAGCAGAAGCAGCAGAACCACCGCACCGCCGCCGATCAGGCCGAGCAGGATCGGATTGGTCAGCAGTTCATTGAAGGCTTTGTCGTCATCGGCGGCAGCAGGCGGCGTAGTTTCGACCACCGGCTCGACGACTGGCTCAACCGGGGTTTCCGCTGGCGGCGCGATGGCTGACTCTGGAGTCGGTGAAGCCGCTGCGGCGTCGGCCGGAGTGGCTGGCGGGGTCGCCGCCAGTTCGGCAGTGATCGCCGGCACCGGCGGCACAGCAGCAGTGGCGCCAGGCGCAGCGCCGGCGCCGTCGGCTTGCATCTTCGCCAGTTGATTGTTCTTCAGCTCGATGAGCTTTTGCAGCTTGTCCAGCTGGCTCTGCAGATCAGCCATGCGGCTTTTCAGTTCCTCGTTGTCACGACGGGTCGTGTCGAGGTTTTCCTGAGTGATTGCCAGTTTGTTGCTCAGCGCCTTGGCGTCGCCGGCCGGGCCTTTCGCACCGGGCTTGGCGCTTTCCGCCGAGACCAGGCTCAGATTGTCCTGGGTGTTGGCCGCTGCACCGGTATTGCCACGGCCACGATTGGTCGCATCCAGCTGCTGCTGACCGGTGCCAGGCTTGCCTACATAACGACGGCCCTGACGCCAGGCTTCGTTCTGCGCCGCCACTTCAGCAATGGCAGCCGACTGCGGCAGCGCTGTGCTTTGTACCGGGTCCGGCAGACGCAGCACCTGGCCGGTTTTCAGACGGTTGATGTTGCCGTCGATAAAGGCATTCGGATTGAGCGCCTGAATCGCCAGCATGGTCTGCTGCACCGAGCCGCCGTTGCGCGCCTTCGCGGCGATTTCCCACAGGGTATCGCGCGGCGTGGTGGTGTATTGATTGCGATGGGTGGCGCCAGTGGTTGGCGCGGTGATGGTCTGCGACGGCGCCGGTTGCGCGGCGGCGTCTGCGGTCTGCGGCGAGAACTTCGACGGATCGAGCAGCACGCTGTAATCACGCAACAAGCGGCCATTGGGCCACATCACCTGCACAAGGAACTTCACCATCGGTTCCGACAGCGGTTGGCTCGAGGTCACGCGCAACACGCTTTTGCCGTTGGCGTTGAGTACCGGGGTGAACGTCAGGTCATTGAGAAAAGCCTGACGGTCGACGCCGGCCTTGGCGAAATCTTCAGGGGAAGCCAGGCTCGGCACCACTTCGGCAGCGGTGAGATCCTTGACGTCGAGCAGCTCGATTTCAGCCACCAACGGCTGGTTCAGGGTCGACTTCAGGGTCAGCTCCCCGAGCCCGAGGGCATGCGCCATACCGGAGGACAGCGCCGAGGCGGCCGCTATTGCTAACACCAGTTTGCGAACTTGAACCATAGCCTCATCCTTTGTTTGAACGTTCCTCGGCCAGCGAGAAGCTTTTGAATACCGCTGCCGTAAGGCATTGCGCGCGACGACGGGGGTCGCCGCGCGCGATCATTTCGGTGCTGCCCCGGAAAGTCCCGGAGGGTGACTCGTCATCGACGCGCTTCGGGCAAGCATAGCGCTCACCTAGAATCAGTCGACAAATTGTTGCCAAGTATCTTTTACAGCAGGTCTTTTATCAACAACTCAGCCAGTTGCACGGCGTTGAGCGCCGCGCCTTTGCGTACGTTATCTGACGTCAGCCAAAGATTTAGTTCCGCCGGGTCGTCGACGCCCGTCCGCACGCGGCCTACGTAGACCACGTCCTGCCCCACCGCATCGCCGACCGCGGTCGGATAATCACCGGCCTCGACCAGCTCGATGCCCGGTGCAGCCTCAAGCGCTGCGTTGACCTTTTCCAAGTCAACAGCGCTGCCTGACTGCAAGGTCACGCTAAAGCTATCGCCAAAAAACACCGGGGCTTGAACGCAAGTGGCAGAAATCTTCAATAAAGGTTTTGCCAGAACCTGGCGCAGCTCTCGAACCAATCGTTTTTCCAGCAGCGTGTGGCCCTGCGCATCAGGCGTACCGACTTGTGCCAGCAGGTTGAAGGCCATCTGCCGGTCGAAGAACGTCGGTTCCAGCGGACGCATGTTGAGCAGCTCGGCGGTCTGCCGCGCGAGCTCGGTGACCGCCTCGCGGCCTTGCGCCGAAACGGCCAGATTGGCGGTGACGTTGACGTATTGCAGATCGAGCAGATCGAGCAGCGGCGCCAGCACCACCGCAAGCGTCGTAGCAGACGGGCTTGGGCTGCTGACCTGGAACGGGCTTTTCAGACTGGCGAGAATATCGGCATTGGCCTCGGGCACCACTTGTGGCGCCTGATCGGCGGGCAAGGCGCCGGACAAGTCGATCAACGAGCAACCGGCAGCATGGGCGCGAGCGGCGTAGCTCAGCGACACCGCAGCGCCGGCGGCGAAGAACACCAGTCTGACCTTGCTGAAATCGAACTCGTCGACCTCGCGCACGCGTACGTTTTTGTTGCGGAAAAGCACCGAGCTGCCGGCCGATTCACTGCTGGCCAGCAGGTGCAGGTTGCCGACCGGGAAGTCGCGTTCTTCGAGAATCTGTACGAGGGTTTCGCCGACAGTACCGGTGGCGCCGATAACGGCGATATCGAAAGTCTGGGTCATGGAGCTACCTCTGGCAAAACGGGGGGAGCGGCACTTTACCGGGTGGGTGGCGCGCAGGCAATTTCTGCAGGATTTGCGGCGGCTGGACCGGCCCTTTCGCGAGCAGGCTCGCTCCCACAGGGACCGCATTTCAATGTGGGAGCGAGCCTGCTCGCGAAAAAGGCAGTACAGACACCGGAGAAATCCTTGGCATAAAAAAACCCGCACCTCTCACAAGGCACGGGCTTCTTCAATGCTTCAAGCGATCAACGCTCCAGCAGGATCCGCAGCATGCGGCGCAGCGGTTCGGCCGCGCCCCACAGCAGTTGGTCGCCGACGGTGAAGGCGCCGACGAATTGCGAACCCATGTTCAGCTTGCGCAGACGACCGACCGGTACATTCAGGGTGCCGGTGACCTTGGTCGGGCTCAGCTCCTGCATGCTGATCTCGCGGTTGTTCGGTACCAGCTTGACCCAAGGGTTGTGCTGGCTGATCAGCCCTTCGATATCGGCGATCGGTACGTCTTTGTTCAGCTTGATGGTCAGCGCCTGGCTGTGGCAGCGCATGGCGCCGATGCGCACGCAGATGCCGTCGACCGGGATCGGGCTCTTGAAGCGACCGAGAATCTTGTTGGTCTCGGCCTGGGCCTTCCACTCTTCGCGGCTCTGGCCGTTCGGCAGTTCCTTGTCGATCCATGGGATCAGGCTGCCGGCCAGCGGTACGCCGAAGTTTTCGGTCGGGTACGCGTCGCTGCGCATGGCTTCGGCCACGCGACGGTCGATGTCGAGGATCGCGCTGGCCGGATCGGCCAGTTGATCGGCGACAGCGGCGTGGGTCGCGCCCATCTGCTTGATCAGTTCACGCATGTTCTGCGCGCCGGCACCGGAGGCCGCCTGATAGGTCATGGCGCTCATCCACTCGACCAGACCGGCCTCGAACAGACCGCCCAGGCCCATCAGCATCAGGCTGACGGTGCAGTTGCCGCCGATGTAGTTCTTGGTACCCGCGTCCAGCTGCTGGTCGATGACCTTGCGGTTGACCGGGTCGAGAATGATCACCGCGTCATCGTTCATGCGCAGGCTCGACGCCGCGTCGATCCAGTAACCCTGCCAGCCGGCTTCACGCAGCTTCGGGAATACTTCGCTGGTGTAGTCGCCGCCTTGGCAGGTCAGGATCACGTCGAGGGTCTTCAGCTCGTCAATGCTGTAAGCGTCCTTGAGCGGAGCAATGTCCTTGCCCACGGACGGGCCTTGGCCACCGACATTGGACGTGGTGAAAAACACCGGCTCGATAAGATCGAAATCCTGCTCTTCCAGCATCCGCTGCATGAGCACGGAACCGACCATCCCGCGCCAACCGATCAGACCTACACGTTTCATCGCAACTACACCTTCTTGAAAAGTGGGCCGCTGCTTTGTATTGAATTTCGCAGCGGGCCCGAGAGATTACAGATTCCGCAGCGCGGCGACTACTGCGTCGCCCATTTCCTGCGTACCGACTTTGGTACAACCGGCCGAGTGGATGTCGCCGGTGCGCAAGCCCTGATCGAGCACGACGCTGACAGCTTTTTCGATGGCATCGGCAGCGTCGTGCAGATTGAAGCTGTAACGCAGCATCATCGATACCGACAGGATCGTCGCCAGCGGGTTGGCAATGCCTTTACCGGCAATGTCCGGGGCCGAACCGTGGCAAGGCTCGTACATGCCCTTGTTGTTGGAATCCAGCGAGGCCGACGGCAGCATGCCGATCGAGCCGGTGAGCATCGACGCTTCGTCGGAGAGGATGTCGCCGAACATGTTGTCGGTGACGATCACGTCGAACTGCTTGGGTGCGCGCACCAACTGCATGGCGGCGTTGTCGACGTACATGTGGCTCAGTTCGACTTCCGGGTAATCCTTGGCCACTTGCTCGACCACTTCGCGCCACAACTGGCTGGATGCCAGGACGTTGGCCTTGTCCACCGAGCAGAGCTTCTTGCCACGAACCATGGCCATGTCGAAACCGACACGGGCGATGCGGCGGATTTCGCTTTCGCTGTACGGCAGCGTGTCGTAGGACTGACGCTCGCCGTTGTCCAGCGTACGGGTGCCACGCGGCGCGCCGAAGTAAATGCCGCCGGTCAGCTCACGGACAATGAGGATGTCCAGACCGGCAACGATTTCCGGTTTCAGGCTCGACGCGTCGGCCAGTTGCGGATAGAGGATCGCCGGGCGCAGGTTGCCGAACAGGCCCAGTTGCGCGCGGATTTTCAGCAGACCGCGCTCAGGGCGGATGTCACGCTCGATGGTGTCCCATTTCGGGCCACCGACCGCGCCCAGAAGCACGGCGTCGGCAGCGCGGGCGCGATCAAGGGTTTCGTCGGCCAGCGGCACGCCATGCTTGTCGATGGCCGCGCCGCCGATCACGTCGTGGCTCAGCTCGAAGCCCAGGCTGTACTTGTCATTGGCCAATTCCAGCACCTTGACCGCTTCGGCCATGATTTCCGGACCAATACCGTCACCCGGGAGAATCAGAATCTGCTTGCTCATGCTTTCCTCGTGTCTTCAAGCGGTGCGCCAGTGAACGGCGCGCCGGGAAAAATTCCTATCGCTCGGCCATCAGTACGATCACATCGGTACTGAACGAGCCGTCGGCATCTATCTCAAAATACTCACGCACTTCGTTGCCCATCGACTGCTGCAACTGGCGGATCGCCGCGCGCATCACGTCAGGTGTGCGCATGCGCTCGACCCAGCTGCTGTACTCCAGACGCAGGCGCTGCCGGGTGGTACTGCGCACATGCAGACCAGCCTCGCTGACCTGGCGCAGCCACTCGGCGGCGGAGTAGTCGCGGACATGGCTGGTGTCGCGCAGCACTTCGACGCTTTGCAGGTAAGTGTCGAACAACGCACTGCCCGGTGACAACACGTCAACGAAAGCCGCCACCCCGCCCGGCTTCAGCACCCGGCGCACTTCGCGCAAGGCGAGACCGAGGTCGCTCCAGTGATGCGCCGAGTACCGGCTAAACACAAAATCGAACTCGCCATCGGCGAACGGCAAGCGCTCGGCAGCACCGTTGACGGTAATGATATTGCTCAAGCCGCGATCGACGGCAGCGCCGGCAACCACATCAAGCATTTGCTGCGACAAGTCGTAAGCCACCACCTCCTTGACCAATGGAGCGACATGGAAACTGACATGGCCTGCGCCGCAACCCAAGTCCAGCAAACGAGCCTCGCCCTGCCCGGCCAGCTCAGCCTGTAGCAATGCGAATTCGGTGCCTTGAGCGTGAACCGCGCTGCTCAGGTAAGCGGCGGCCTGTTCACCGAATTGCTTTTGTACGACCTGAGTGTGTTGGGCGGTGCTGGTCATGGGCACATCCTGGTATCTATGTTGTTTGCGCTGCCGTCTTCGCGAGCAGGCTCGCTCCCACAGGGGAATGCATTCCAAGGTGGGAGCGAGCCTGCTCGCGAAGGGGCCAGCCCTGACTACATCAATCTCGAATCACGCGTCGCGAAACAACCACGGCTGGCTAACCCGATGCTTGGCCTCGAACGTCGCGATCGCATCGCCGTCCTGCAAGGTCAGGCCGATATCGTCCAGACCATTGAGCAGGCAGTGCTTGCGGAACGCATCGATCTCGAAGCTGTACACCTTGCCATCCGGGCGGGTCACGGTCTGCGCTTGCAAGTCGATCTGCAATTGATAACCCGGCTCGGCTTCAACCTGCTTAAACAGTTCATCAACTTCTGCATCGCTGAGAATGATCGGCAGCAGGCCGTTCTTGAAACTGTTGTTGAAGAAGATGTCGGCGTAACTCGGCGCGATGATGCTGCGGAAACCGTACTCTTCCAGCGCCCACGGCGCGTGTTCACGGCTCGAGCCGCAGCCGAAGTTCTCGCGGGCGAGCAATACGCTGGCACCCTGATAACGCTCGGCGTTGAGGATGAAATCCTTGTTCAGCGGGCGCTTGGAGTTGTCCTGGTACGGCTGGCCGACATCCAGATAACGCCACTCGTCGAACAGGTTCGGACCAAAACCGGTGCGCTTGATCGACTTCAAGAACTGCTTGGGAATGATCTGATCGGTGTCGACGTTGGCACGATCCAGAGGCGCGACAAGACCAGTGTGCTGAGTAAATGCCTTCATCTTTACTGTGCTCCTTGGATCAATTCACGAACGTCGATGAAACGGCCGTTCACCGCTGCTGCCGCCGCCATGGCCGGGCTGACCAGGTGGGTACGGCCACCGGCGCCCTGACGGCCTTCGAAGTTACGGTTGGAAGTCGAGGCGCAATGCTCGCCGGACTCCAAACGGTCCGGGTTCATCGCCAGGCACATCGAGCAACCCGGCTCGCGCCATTCGAAACCGGCCTCGAGGAAAATCTTGTCCAGCCCCTCGGCTTCAGCCTGCGCCTTGACCAGACCCGAGCCCGGCACGACGATTGCCTGCTTGATGGTCGAGGCGACCTTGCGGCCCTTGGCGATGACCGCAGCGGCGCGCAAGTCTTCGATGCGCGAGTTGGTGCAGGAACCGATGAATACGCGATCAAGCTGAATGTCGGTGATCGCCTGATTGGCGGTCAGACCCATGTATTTCAAGGCGCGAACGATCGAGTCACGTTTGACCAGATCCATTTCCTTGGCCGGGTCCGGCACGTTCTGATCAACAGCCAAAACCATCTCAGGCGAAGTGCCCCAGCTGACTTGCGGCTTGATCTGCGCGGCGTCCAACTCGACCACGGTGTCGAATTTGGCATCGGCGTCGGAGACCAAGTCTTTCCAGGCTTCGACGGCCATGTCCCACTGCTCGCCCTTCGGCGCGAATGGACGACCTTTGACGTAGTCGATGGTCTTCTGATCTGCCGCCACCAGGCCCACGCGGGCGCCGGCTTCGATGGACATGTTGCAGATGGTCATGCGGCCTTCGACGGACAGATCGCGGATCGCGCTGCCGGCAAATTCGATGGCGTGGCCGTTACCGCCGGCGGTGCCGATCTTGCCGATCACCGCAAGGACGATGTCCTTGGCGGTCACGCCGAACGGCAATTGGCCTTCGACGCGCACCAGCATGTTTTGCATTTTTTTGGCGACCAGGCACTGGGTGGCGAGCACGTGCTCGACCTCAGATGTACCGATACCGTGGGCCAATGCCCCGAATGCGCCGTGGGTCGAAGTGTGCGAGTCACCGCAGACCACGGTCATGCCCGGCAAGGTCGCGCCCTGCTCCGGGCTGATCACGTGAACGATGCCCTGACGCACGTCGTTCATCTTGAATTCGACGATGCCGTATTCATCGCAGTTGTCGTCGAGGGTCTGCACCTGCAAACGCGAAACCTGGTCGGCAATGGCTTCGATGCCGCCCTTGCGCTCCGGAGTGGTCGGTACGTTGTGGTCCGGGGTCGCGATGTTGGCATCGATGCGCCAAGGCTTGCGCCCGGCCAGACGCAAGCCTTCGAAGGCTTGCGGCGAAGTCACTTCGTGGATGATGTGACGATCGATGTAGATCAGCGCCGAGCCATCGTCGCGCTGCTTGACCAAATGCGAATCCCAGAGCTTGTCGTAGAGCGTTTTGCCGGCCATCAGACGGTTCCTCATCAGCTTGTTTCTATGCCCTGGGCTCATCAATAACCCTTTGGCTTGTGAGGCCGATCCTATGGGGTTAGATTAAATAACTCAAATTCATATTTTTTATGCTTTGGATAACCAACTGGAATGCGACATGGATCTGGCTAACCTGAATGCTTTTATTGCCATCGCCGAGACCGGCAGCTTCTCCGGCGCCGGCGAACGCCTTCATCTGACCCAACCGGCGATCAGCAAGCGCATCGCCGGGCTTGAGCAGCAATTGAAGGTACGCCTGTTTGATCGACTGGGTCGCGAAGTCGGTCTGACCGAGGCGGGTCGCGCCCTGCTGCCAAGGGCTTATCAGATTCTCAACGTGCTCGACGACACCCGCCGTGCCCTGACCAACCTGACCGGCGAGGTCAGCGGTCGCCTGACGCTGGCCACCAGTCACCACATCGGCCTGCACCGCTTGCCGCCTCTATTAAGGGAGTTCACCCGCCGCTACCCACAGGTTGCGCTGGATATTCAGTTCCTTGATTCGGAAGTGGCCTACGAGGAAATTCTCCACGGCCGCGCAGAACTGGCGGTCATCACCCTCGCGCCAGAGCCGCATACCCTGGTCAAAGCTACGCCGGTATGGGACGACCCGCTGGATTTCGTCGTCGCCCCGGAGCATTCGCTGATCAACAACGGTGTCGTCAGTCTGGCGGACATCGCCGGCCATCCGGCGGTTTTCCCCGGCGGCAACACGTTTACCCACCACATCGTCCAGCGTTTGTTCGAAGCTCAGGGCCTGACGCCGAACATCGCCATGAGCACCAACTATCTGGAAACCATCAAGATGATGGTCTCCATCGGCCTGGCCTGGAGCGTGCTGCCGCGCACCATGCTCGACGAACAAGTGGCAAGCATCGCATTGCCGGGCATACAGCTCACTCGCCAGCTAGGCTATATCTTGCACACCGAACGGACGCTATCGAATGCAGCACGCGCCTTCATGGCCCTGCTGGATGCACAAATCGATCGGCCAGGGATCCCGGCCTGACTTGTGCTACTCCTATAGAGCCGCTCCTGTGCCTAACGCCACTCAGCTCAAGGCCCGCTGACAATGCCGAAATCTGTTGACCGAACTCCGCCGATGCCGCGAATCCAGGCTGTCGATCCGCGCCATTCCGAGCAGAGCTGGGAAAGCGCGCCGCAATTGCTCGCCGCGCTCAACGGCGCGCGGCTCGGTGCCTGGTATTGGGACATCGAGCGCGGGCAGATCAGCTGGTCGCGGGGCACTCAGGCATTGTTCGGTTTCGATCCACGGCAGCCATTACCTGCCGACCTGGAATACCTCGACCTGTTGCCGCCGGAAGACCGTGCGAAAACCGTGCGTGCTTTCCACGCGGTGATCGCCGGTGCCCCGTTGGAGCAGGCGATGCATCACCGCATTCGCTGGCCCGACGGCAGCCTGCACTGGCTGGAGATCAGCGGCAGCCTGCTGCCAGACAAGAACGGCCGGCCCCGAATGATCGGGGTGATTCGCGAAATCACCCACCAACGCCAGCGCGAGCAGGCCCTGAGCAGCTCGGAGAAACGTTTCGCGACACTTTTCCACCTGTGCCCGAACATGGTTCTGCTGACCCGTCAGGATGACGGTCTGATCAGCGAGGCCAACCAGTATTTCGAAAGCCTGTTCGGCTGGCCGGTGCAAAGCGCAATCGGCCGCACCACCCTGGAACTGGGCCTGTGGGTGCACCCAGAGCAACGCGCCGAACTGGTGAAGAAAACCAAAGCCAAGGGCGAACTGATCAGCATGGAAGTGCAGTTTCGCGCCAGCAATGGCCAGGTGCACGACGGCATCCTCAGCGCGCAGAAGGTCGAGCTTGAAGGCCAGCCCTATCTGCTCAGCACGTTCCTCGACACCACTGAACGCAAAGCCGCCGAACTGGCCTTGAAGGACAGCCAGGAACGCCTCGACCTGGCGCTGGATTCGGCGCAACTCGGCACCTGGGACTGGCACATCCCCAGCGGCATGCTCTACGGCTCGGCGCGCGCTGCGCAATTACACGGGCTGGAGCCGATTCCATTCCATGAATCATTCGAGGAGTTTTTCGAAGGCGTGCCGGGCGAGGAACGCGACAGCATGCGCGACGCCTACCGCAGCCTGCGCGAAGGCCCCGCCGGCAATTATCAACTGACCTACCGCGTGCAATTGCCCGACGGCAGCTCGCGCTATCTGGAAAGCCGCGCGCGACTCTATCGCGACGACAACGGCGCGCCGCTGCGCATGGCCGGCACGTTGCTGGACATCACCGATCAGGTCGAGCGCGAGCAGCGGCTGGTAGCCTCGGAAGAGAAATTCGCCACGCTGTTTCAGGTCAGCCCCGATCCGATCTGCGTGACGCGCCAGGAAACCGGGGAGTTCATCGAGATCAATTCGAGCTTCAGCCAGACTTTTGGCTGGAGTGCCGCCGATGTGATTGGCCACACCGCCGAGGAAATCGGCCTGTGGGACGCCTCGGCGAAAAGCCTGCAACGCATCGAACGGGTGATTCGCGAACAAGGCCTGAGCAACGTGGCCATTCTCGTCCAGCACAAGGACGGCCAGTCGCTGACCTGCGTGATTTCCAGCCGGCAGATCAGCGTCGGCGATCAGCCGTGCATCGTCACCACCCTGCGCGACATTACTCAGCAACAACGCTCGGAAGCAGCGCTGAAGGCTAGCGAAGAAAAGTTCGCCAAGGCGTTTCACTCAAGTCCAGACGCGATCACCATCACCGAACGCGACACCGGGCGTTATCTGGAGGTCAACGACGGTTTCTGTCGCCTCACCGGTTACCGCGCCGACGAAGTAGTGGGCAAAACCGTTTATCAGGTGGGGATCTGGGCCGAAGAGAAACAGCGCTCGACCTTACTCGCCGAGTTACAGATCAAGGGCCGCGTGCATCATCAGGAAATGCTCGGGCGCAACAAGCGCGGCGAATTGCTCACGGTGGAAGTCTCGGTCGAGCCGATCACCCTCAATGAAACCGCGTGCCTGCTGCTGACCGCGCGCGATGTCAGCCTGTTGAAGAACGCCGAAGCGCAGATTCGTCACCTGGCCTATCACGACCCGCTGACCAACCTGCCCAACCGCGCCCTGCTGATGGATCGCCTGAGTCAGCAGATCGCCCTGCTCAAGCGCCACAATCTGCGCGGCGCCTTGCTGTTTCTCGACCTCGACCACTTCAAGCACATCAACGATTCCCTCGGCCACCCGGTCGGCGACACCGTGCTGAAAATCATCACCGCGCGGCTCGAAGCCAGTGTGCGCATGGAAGACACCGTGGCGCGCCTCGGTGGCGATGAGTTTGTGGTGTTGCTCAGCGGCCTCGAAGGATCGCGCAGTGAAGTCAGCGAGCAAGTGCGCGCGCTGGCTGACACCATTCGCGAACTGCTCTCGGAGCCGATGTTCCTCGATGGCCAGCGCCTGCAAGTGACGCCGAGCATTGGCGTCGCGCTGATCCCCGATCACGGCTCGACCCCGACCGACCTGCTCAAACGCGCCGACATCGCCCTGTACCGGGCCAAGGATTCCGGGCGCAACACCACGCAGATGTATCACAACACCATGCAGAAAGCGGCCAGCGAACGCCTGCGCATGGAGACCGACCTGCGCCTGGCGCTGTCGCGCGGCGAGTTCAACGTGCACTTTCAGCCACAGGTCGATGCCCGCGACAACCGCATCATTGGCGCCGAAGCCCTGGTGCGCTGGAATCATCCCGAACTCGGCGCGCAATCGCCCACCGAGTTCATCAAGGTACTGGAAGACAGCGGCCTGATTCTCGAAGTCGGCACGTGGATCCTCGATGAAGCCTGCAACGCCTTCAAACAACTGATCGCACTGAAACTGGTCGACCCGCTCAACTTCAGCCTGTGCGTGAACATCAGTCCCCGGCAGTTCCGCCAGAACGATTTCGTCGAACGCATCGAACACAGCATGACCAGCCACGGCCTGCCCTGCTCTCTGCTGAAACTGGAAATCACCGAAGGCATCGTCATTCAGAATCTGGAAGACACCATCAGCAAAATGCGTCGTCTGAAAAAGCTCGGCGTGAGCTTCGCCATGGACGATTTCGGCACCGGTTATTCGTCGCTGACTTATTTGAAGCGTCTGCCGGTAGACACCCTGAAGATCGACCAGTCGTTCATCCGCGATGCGACCACTGACTCCAATGTTGCCGAGATCATTCGCGCGATTGTCGCGATGGCGCGCAGCTTGGAATTGGAAGTGATTGCCGAAGGAGTGGAGACGCCAGCACAGCTGGCGTTTTTGCAGGGGCTGGAATGCCATTTGTATCAGGGCTATCTGCACAGCCGACCGGTGGGGTTGGAGGATCTGAAAAAACTGCTGCCCTGAATCGGCGGTCGCACAGACTGGCAACAGAGCAACAATTGCCACGGTTTGCGTCAGCCTGTAGGGTCGCGTTTTTTGCGCCGCTTCGAGATCAACCATGCAGGATGCATCCCTTCCCCGCCCGGCCCTGCTGGGCATCGACCTTGGCACCACCAACAGCCTGATCGCCGTCTGGCGTGAAGGCCGCGCCGAACTGATCCGCAACGCCCTCGGCGATGTGCTGACACCGTCGGTGGTCAGCCTTGATGAAGACGACACGATTCTGGTCGGCAAAGCCGCCCGCGCCCGCCTGACCACGCACCCGGAACGCACTGCCGCCGCGTTCAAGCGTTTCATGGGCAGCGACAGGCAAATCCAGCTCGGCTCTCGCCAGTTCAGCCCGGAAGAGTTGTCGGCGCTGGTGCTTGGCTCCCTCAAGCAAGACGCGGAAGCCTTTCTCGGCCAGGCGGTCACAGAAGCGGTCATTTCCGTACCGGCATATTTCAGTGACGAGCAGCGCAAGCGTACCTTGTTCGCCGCCGAACTGGCCGGGCTGTCCGTGACGCGCCTGATCAACGAACCGACCGCTGCCGCCATGGCGTACGGCCTGCACGAACAGAAGTTCGAACGCACGCTGATTTTCGATCTCGGCGGCGGCACGTTCGACGTCACCGTGCTCGAATACGCATTGCCGCTGATCGAAGTGCACGCCTCCACTGGCGACAACTTTCTTGGCGGCGAAGACTTCACCGCAGCCCTGTTGCAGGCCTGCCTGAAAAATTGGCAACTCACCCCCTCAACGATCGATGCACAAGCCATGGCCAGCCTCGGTGATGCCCTCGAACAGCTGAAATGCAAACTCGGCGAAGGCGCGCAGCAGTTGAGCTGGCGGCATGCCGAGCAGACATTCGAATGGGAACTGGATGAAGCCGCTGCAGTGAAAATATGGGAGCCGTTGCTGGCCCGCTTGCGCGCGCCAATCGAACAGGCTCTGCGCGATGCCCGACTGAAACCGCGCGACCTCGACAGCCTGGTGCTGGTCGGTGGCGCCACGCGCATGCCGGCGGTACAGCAAATGGTCGCCACGCTGTTTGGACGCCTGCCTTATCGGCATCTTGATCCAGACACTATCGTGGCGCTGGGGGCGGCGACGCAGGCGGCATGCAAGGCGCGGGACGGTGCGGTTGAGGAATTGATTCTGACCGATGTCTGTCCGTATACGCTGGGGATTTCGACCAATCGTGGCGAAGGCGTCAGTGGCGCGTTCTCGCCGATCATCGAGCGCAACACGGTGATTCCAACGTCACGGGTGCAGCGTTACTCGACGACGTTTGCGCAACAGACTGAAATCCGTATCGCGGTGTATCAAGGGGAACGCCCGTGGGTGCGCGACAATATTTTCATCGATTCTTTCGACATCCAGTTCACCCCTAGTGAGCAACTGCAGAGCCTCGATGTGCGTTTCAGTTATGACATCAACGGCCTGCTGGAAGTAGACGTCACGCTTCTGGAAACCGGCGAACGTTACGGCCACAGCATCGACCGCAGCCCGACCGGACTGGATGAACAGGCGCGCAGAGACAGCCATGCCCGGCTCGCGACGCTCAAAGTCCACCCTCGCGACGCCCTGCCCAACCGCACCCTGCTCGCACGTCTGGAGCGAGCATGGATGCAAAGTCTGGGCGACGAGCGTGCGCGCATTGCCGAGTGGATGGATACCTTCAACACCGTGCTTGCCGGCCAGCAACCCGGCGCAATCGCCAGCCACCGCTCAGCGCTGAATGATGCGCTGGATCAGATGCGTCTTTAGCCGTTCAGTCGCCGCAGAGCCGCCTGCAATCCGCCGGACAACATATCTGCCCCCCCGTCCGGCGGCACGCCGTAGCGATTGGGCAGTTTGTCTCCTGGAAAACCGAAGAGCACCAGCGGCAGGAATGGCAGAAACGGCGACAATCCAAGAAATATCAGCAGTGTCGGTATGCCCCGACCCATATCGTGCAACCGCCGTAGCACTGCCGCGAACAACAGCAGTACGCCAAGCAAAAAGATGACCATCCCGCCAATCGTCGTGCCCGTTATCAGCCCGGCTATTGGGGTTACCACCACGCATCCCAGGACCTGAGCGATAAAAGCCTTGCGCCCCAGCCGTGATCCGAGGCGCCAAAAAGCTTTCGCTGGTACTGGCTGGACATCACTGTTGGCTAACAGCAACCGCTCCGACCACGACAGCAACGCGCAAAGTGCCAAGCGCAAACCGACGCTGTTCTGCACGTCATCCTTACCCTGCTGCAGTTGCCGCAATACTCGCGTTTTCGGCACACCGGCAGCGCCGTAGCGAATCAAGCTCTTGAGCGCATCCAGCGCCTCATAGGCCAATAGTTTGTCGACACCGAAATCCGTCAACACCTTGCGCGGTGGCCACACCGGTTCGCCCTTGATCAGACCGTCGCGAAAGCCTTCGAACCAGTCATCCTCGCAACTGACCGCTTCAATCGACTGCAACAACGCCTGGTGTTGCTCGACGCTCAGGCCTGGATCGTGGTAGAGCACGCCCCAGAACATCAACAAGCCCAAGAGGTCGTCACCGCACGCCGCACGGTCACTTTCGACGCAGGTGTAAAGCAGGGCATTGGCGGGCAGCCTGGCGCTATCGAGGGCCTGCTCCACGCTGAATAATTGTTGCACCAGCAAACCGTGCACAGGATCGTCACCCTGCAGCCAGCCGAGCAAACCGGCGCCATCGCCCTGCTCACGCAGCAAGCGCCGCAATAGCGGCTGCAGTCGGCTCAAAGGATGCGCAGGATTGAACGGCAAACGCTCCAGACACTGCGCATCAATCAATTGCAACCAGCGCTCGGGTTGTTCCAGCAATGCCAGCAAAAACACGGTTTGAGCGTGCCAATCCCAGATCGCCGTTCCCAACCCGATCGGCGGCAAACCTGTCGCGCGCCGACTCAACTGGAGCATGAGATCAAGCTCCGAGAGGTCATTGCCGTCTTTGACCGCACTCAGCTCGAACGCGTCGGCAATGCGTGCAAGCGCCGTGTCGCTATAGGGCCGTAAGCGCTGCAACCACAGACGACAAACCTTGTGCAGCGCACCTTCGGACAACGCGAGCGGCAATTGCGGTGAAAGTGTTTGCGAGTCAGTGAAAGCGCTCATGGCCTGCGCAACAGGCGCCTTGGCCAGCCAGAGCAGATGCTGCCTGGCCTGATACTTGAGGCCGGTCAAAACCAGGCATTCCAGCGCATCCACCGGCAGCGGTTCGTCGACAATCTGCTGCAACAAGGCCGAATCACCACGATGCAGCGCCCAGGCGTGCCGGTACAGACGCAGCAAACGGCTGTCGTGGTTTTCGCCGATCAACTGCGCGAGCAATGGCAGCTCGTCGCCCGCCATGCGCCAATCAACAAAGCTTTGCGCCAGTGCATCAAGCTTGAGCCGTCCGACACCCAACCAACGCGTCAAGGTCTCGGGCCGCTGTGACGGACTGCCATACACCTGGCACTCAGCGCCCAGCTCGTCCGGCCAAACGGCGCAGTCCTCCAGACGATCGAACGCCTGAATCAGCAACGGCAGAAAGGTCGGCTGACGCTTGGCACACAGCTCCAGCAAGCGACTCTCTGCCGCGGGATGGCGATGTTCGCTCCAGAGCCGAATCCAGCATGGAAACGCTTGATCGTCGTGCCCCAACAGACTGTACTGACACGCCAGCAGGTACAGCCAGTCGACGTTATCCGGCGCGGCATCGTGCTGTTCGGCACAGCACTGCAGGAACGTCGGCGCGCCCATCCCCGCTTGGGTGAACTGCACCAGCAACCGCTTGAGGTACGCGGCATCGTTGGGCAACGGCAAGCACGTGTGCCGACTGGCGAACTCGGCGAACTCGTGAAGCGGACGCTGAGTAAAGATGAAATCGAGGCTACGGGCATACCACAGCGACTCGGTCTGTGCCGGCTCTGACCAGGCGCTCATCAGATCCGTGTCGAACGGGTCGGGCGCCTTGATGCGCTGCAAAAAGCCTTCTACCGCTTGCGCATCGTCGAATGCCAAATCCAACAGTTGCTGGTCCCAGGCCATGCGTTGCGCCAACAGATTCGCACAACGGTAGGACAACGGACCGGCGCCGGACAGTCGGTGGTACAAGCCCCAGTTGAGGTCATCGAAAACCTCCAGTGACAAGTCATCCAGCGTCCGGACGAATGCCTGCCACGCCGCGTGATTGAAGCGTCGCGCGGGATCATCCAGCAGCGCACAGAAATCCAAGAAAGCTTGAGGCGCCCGAACGACATTGGCTTGTGCAGCGTCAATCTCGTCTTCAGCCTCTTCCTGCTGCTCTTCACGGGCCAGACGCAGGGCACTCTCGTAGGCCATGCGCAGCGCCTGAAAACCTTCCGGGTCGGTTTCCGGATGGTGCGCCGGCAAACGGGCGCGATAGGCGCTGCGAATCAGGGTTTCGTCAGTAGTCGGTTCAATGCCCAGTCGAATCCAGCAACTCATGACCAGTCGAACTCCCCAAGCGATGCCGGACGAGACGGCGGATCAATATCCATGTGCCAAGGCAGATCGGCGAGAAAGTGTGGAATGTTTTGCGCAAGGCCTCGGGCAATCCTGGTGTTGAAAGCGCTGGTGCCCTCACGACTCATCTCGACCGCCAGTTCATCATCGCTTTTGCTCATGCAGCACCAAAAAGTTCGTCCCACCAGAAAGCCGTTGAAATAAGCCATCCAGCTGCCGTAATGAAACTGCGCCCTCAACGCCAGACGACTGTGCAACCAGTTGCTCTCGGCCAGATCGATCCATTGATTACGCACGGCGCAGCGCAACAGAAAGCCCATGCGGCCGTAATCCCAGGACAGAATGCCGCCGGGACCACAGCTGCCGAAGGTACGGCTGGCAAATTCATGCAGGACGCGCTCGCGCGGGCTCAGATCATTGAGCAACGACTGCCATTCACTCGGCAGGCATCGCTGCCACGCCAGATAGGCCCCGCTGAGGTGCTTGGCATGGCCGTCGTCGGTCATCCATCCGAGCATGTCGAACAACTGTCGGCGATCATCGATACCCCAACTTTCCTTGAGGTTGATGTAACGATCGTTGCAGAACGCCGGGTCGTCATACCCGGCGCCGGTGTTGAGCGCGGCCATTGGTGCGGACAACGCGCACAGCCAGCGCTGTTGAATCTCGTCCATGAAAAAAGGCTCCAGGCCGACCGCTGGGAAATGGGGGTCGGCAAAACTGCGCAGATTGTAAAGAGCCCCGACAACAGCGGCAAACCCTGCATCGCTTTGATTGCGCGCACAAAAAAGGCCCCGACGTATCGGGGCCTTTCGTTCAGCGGCTTATCGCCGATTCGGGCGATTGTGTGTCAGCACATGAATCAATGCTGCAGCGCCGGCTGCTGCGCTCCATTGATCGGGATGCGCTTGGCTTTCGCTTCTTCCGGGATCACACGGAGCAGGTCGATGCTCAGCAGGCCGTTGCGCAGCGCAGCGTCCTTGATCTCGATGTGATCGGCCAGACGGAACGACAGCTTGAAGGCTCGCTGGGCGATGCCTTGATGCAAGAACGTGACGCTCTCGTCAGTGTCACGCTTGCCGCCACTGATGGTCAGCACACCCTTTTCGACTTGCAGGTCCAGGTCTTCTTCCTGGAAACCGGCGGCCGCGACGACGATACGGTATTGGTCATCACCGTGTTTTTCGACGTTGTAGGGTGGATAGCTGCTGCCAGGCTCGTTACGCAGGGCGGTTTCGAACAGGTCGTTGAAACGGTCGAAACCTACCGAGGAACGGAACAGTGGCGCGAGAGAAAATGCAGTACTCATGATTCAAATCTCCTGAAAACAATCAGCAAGGTTTTGTGTCTCCGCGACCCGAATTCGGCATCGCGTAACCCTTAGATAGGGACCGCTGTTTTGATTTCAAGAGAATATTTTGAGATTTTTTATGCGGCTTCGACGAGCGGCAATCCGAGCAAGCGCGAGACTTGATCCGGCTCGGTTTCGCGACGCAGAACAGTGAAAAGCTCGGCGGCTTCCGGGTAGTTGCGCGTCAACATGGCCAGCCATTGCTTGAGGCGACCGGGCGATTGGCGTGCGGTCATCTGCGCCTTGGCCTGCAGCCAGAAGTCCTGAATCAGCGGCATCAGCTCGGCCCAGGTCATCTCGACGACCTCGTCGCCAGCGCGCGCCGCAGCGATCTGCCGAGCGAGATCCGGGCGGGAGACCAGCCCCCGACCGAGCATGATGTCTTCGACACCACTGATTTCGCGGCAACGGCGCCAGTCTTCGACGCTCCAGATGTCCCCGTTGGCGAAGACCGGGACCTTGACCACATCCTGCACACGCGGGATCCACTCCCAATGAGCCGGCGGTTTGTAGCCGTCCATTTTCGTCCGCGCATGTACGACGATGTGCTCTGCCCCGCCTTCGGCCAGCGCCGTGGCGCAGACCAGCGAGCCGTCAGGACTGTCGAAACCCAGGCGCATTTTCGCGGTGACCGGGATGTGCGCCGGGACGGCGCGACGGACATGCTCGACGATCTGGTTGAGCAGCTCCGGCTCCTTGAGCAGCACGGCGCCGCCACGGGATTTGTTGACGGTCTTGGCCGGGCAGCCGAAGTTGAGGTCGATCACTTCCGAGCCAAGCTCGCAGGCCAACGCCGCGTTTTCCGCCAGGCACACCGGATCGGAACCGAGCAATTGCACGCGCAGCGGCACGCCGGACGCGGTGCGAGCGCCGTTGAGCAGCTCGGGGCCGAACTTGTGGAAATAGGCCGGCGTGAGCAACTGGTCGTTGACCCGAATGAACTCGGTCACGCACCAATCGATGCCGCCAACGCGGGTCAACACGTCGCGCAGGATGTCGTCGACCAACCCTTCCATGGGCGCCAGAGCAATTTGCATGGGGAAACACTACTTGAAGAAAAAACGTGCGGCAGTTTACTGGATATCGCACAAATCCGCAGAACTACACATATCTCTGTGGGAGCGAGCCTGCTCGCGAAGGCGGTCTGTCAGTTGACGCATGCGTAACTCACGCGATGCTTTCGCGAGCAGGCTCGCTCCCACAGGGTGAGATTCACATGGCTTCTGCAATCTGGATCGCCGGGCCATAGCCTTCGATAAATTCCGCCGGCATACGCTTGGGCTTGCCGGTCGACAGTTCGATGCACACAAATGTGGTCTGCGCGCGCAACAGGGTGGCGTTGTCGCTGGGGCGTTTGAGCTGGAAATGCCGGGTCATTTTCAGGCGCTGATCCCAATCGACGATCCAGGTCGCCAGTTGCAGTTCATCGCCTTCATAGGCGGCGGCCAGATAATCGATTTCGTGGCGGACAACGGCCATTGCTCGGTCCAGACGCCGGTATTCGACCAGGTCCAGGCCGAGGCGCTGCGAATGGCGCCAGGCGCAGCGCTCGAGCCAGGTCACGTAAACGGCGTTGTTGGCGTGCCCGAGCCCGTCGATGTCTTCGGCGCCTACTTGCAGATCAATGGTAAACGGCGTTGCCCGATCCCAGCCCATGCCCCACTCCCGGTCAAAGTATTCAACCGGGGCAGTGTAACGGAGCTCAGGCTGATTGGCGCGCCTGAAGGCTGCGACCGGCAAGCAGTGATAACACACCATCAATCACTCGAGGGTCGGCCAGCACCCGCTGATGGCCGCCGCTTTCCAGGCGCAGCAGGCGGCTGTCGAACCAGGCTTCGTGAATCAATTGCGATTCTTTGACCGAGACAAAATTGTCGTCCTCGGCATGGACGATCAGGCCGGGCATATCCAGTTGATAGTGGGCCACGTCCAGCGTTGCGGCGCGCATGCCGACGTCCTGCTCGACCTGACGAATAAACGCCGAACGCGCGCGCGGCGGCATGCCGACCATTCGCGCGAAACCGCGCAGCACGCCGAGAATCCGCGACGGTGCGGCGATGCTGACCAGGGTTTCGGTGCGCAGCCCCAATTGCACGGCGAGCATCGCGCTGGCGCCGCCCATGGAATGGCCGATAACCGCTTGCAGCGGCGGCAATTCGGCAGCGGCTTCAAGCATGGCGCGGGCGAACAGCACTACATTGGCTTCTCGCCCAGGGGAGCGACCGTGTGCCGGGCCATCGAGCGCGACGACGGTATAGCCAGCATCAACCAAAGCGTTTATCAGCGAAGCGAATTGCGTTGGCCGCCCTTCCCAACCATGCATCAGCAACACTGTAGGACCTTGGCCCCAACGCAGCGCCGACAGACCGAAGCGCAATGTGATGCGTTCGGAGCTGGCCAACAGCGGCAGCTCCCAATCGCGCAGCGGTAGAGCGCGGGGCGTCATGAACGCCAGACGCATTTTGCTTGCCACCAGTCTCGGTGCAAACCAGCCCAAGGTACCGTTAACGCCACAAACCCACTTCAACGCGTTCATCGCACTCTCCTCAGGCTTGTTGCCTTTAGGTCAACGCACCGCCGACTTGGCGGCGCGCAGCAATCGATCGGATAAATCTCCCGGACCCAGCGCTCTGGCCAAGGCCAGACCACCGACCATCAACGCGACATCGGCCAAAGCCTTGTCGGTGTCCTCAGGGCTGGCCGCCAGTTGCGCGACCATCAATTCCAAATGCTCGTTCAGCGCAATGCGGAACGACTCCGGCAAACGCCCCAGCTCCCCAATCGAGGCCGGGATCGGGCATGCAGCTTCGCTGGAATCCCGGTGTTTGCGTGACAGGTAGAACGCAGCCACCAAAGCGCGACGCTCTTCGCCGGTCAGATCGGCGTCCATGTCGGCAATCAGGTCGCGACGGCGGCCCAGCAGCTGTTTGAACGCCTCGAGCATCATCGCGTCCTTGCTTTCGAAGTGCGCATAGAAGCCGCCGACAGTCAGCCCGGCGGCGCCCATCACTTCACCCACGCTCGGGTCTGCCGGGCCGCGTTGAATCAATGCGGCGCTGGCAGCCTTGAGGATGCGTTCGCGGGTTTGAGCTTTTTTATCGTTCATCGTTGCCTCCGAATATTACGACTAGAATATTATTCGCATAATAATATTCCGCAAGTCATGAATATGACCGCTGGTCTGAAGCACAGTGTAAGGAAAAAGGAGAGTTGGCCAAACGCCGGACAAACAAAAGGGCCATTCAATAATTGAATGACCCTTATAAATCCCGCAGAGCGGGTAATCGTGGCGTCCCCTAGGGGACTCGAACCCCTGTTACCGCCGTGAAAGGGCGGTGTCCTAGGCCACTAGACGAAGGGGACACAAACCCTTCTATACAACTGATCAGTGCTGAGAGCTGATCGATTCAAGGCCGGTGTGGCCAGACCTTGAACTGTAAAATTGGTGGAGCTAAGCGGGATCGAACCGCTGACCTCCTGCATGCCATGCAGGCGCTCTCCCAGCTGAGCTATAGCCCCGGATTTTTCGCCTCGCGGCGGAGTGATCTCTTGCAACATCACTTCTGTAAAACTGGCGTCCCCTAGGGGACTCGAACCCCTGTTACCGCCGTGAAAGGGCGGTGTCCTAGGCCACTAGACGAAGGGGACGCAAACCCTTCTATACAACTGATCAACGCTGAGTGTTGATCGCTTCAAGGCCGGTGTGGCCAGACCTCGAAGTGTAAATTGGTGGAGCTAGACGGGATCGAACCGTCGACCTCTTGCATGCCATGCAAGCGCTCTCCCAGCTGAGCTATAGCCCCTCATCGCTGAGGACGGGGCGAATCTTAAGGGCGTATCGAAAGCCTGTCAAACTTATTTTTGAAAAATTTCAAAATTTTTTGCCGGGATAACAATCACTTACCGCCCTCCCCCGTAAATTCGGGAGAAACGCCGAAGGCAGGATCAAAAGATCGCAGCCTTCGGCAGTCCTGCAGAGAAGCAAAAGCAATCAGGCGATGGCGCCCAAGAGCTTTTCCCATTCCTTGTTTTCTTTCTTCGACACGCCGCCCAGCAGGTCAATCGCCTGGCGCAGACGGAAACGGGTCAGGTCCGGGCCGAGGATTTCCATCGCATCGAGCACCGACACCGAACTGGCCTGCCCGGTGATCGCAGCAAACATCAACGGCATCGCATCGCGCAGTTTCAGCTCGAGGGACTCGACCACCGCCTGGATCGTCGCGGTGATGCTGTCCTTCTCCCACTGCCGCAGGCTTTCCAGTTTCCACAGGATCAATTGCATCAACTGGCGAACCTGATCGCCGGAGAGCTTTTTCGACTCAAACAGCTTGGCATCCGGATTCACGCCGCCGGCAAAGAAGAACCCCGCCAGCGGTGCGACCTGGCTGAACGTTTCAACACGGCCCTGAACGTGCGGCGCGATTTTCATCATATAGTCGGAATTGAACGCCCACTTCTGCACGCGGGCGGCAAACTCTTCCACCGGCAGATCGCGCAGCCACTGGCCATTGAGCCACGACAGTTTCTCGATATCGAAGATCGGCCCGCCGAGGGAAACGCGCTTGATGTCGAAGTTGTCGACCATTTCCTGCAGCGAGAACTTCTCGCGCTCGTCCGGCATCGACCAGCCCATGCGCCCGAGGTAGTTGAGCATCGCTTCCGGCATGAAGCCCATGCGCTCGTAGAACGTCACCGAGGTCGGGTTCTTGCGCTTGGACAGCTTGCTCTTGTCCGGGTTACGCAGCAGCGGCATGTAGCACAGCTCCGGTTGTTCCCAGCCGAAGTATTCGTACAGCAAAATCAGTTTCGGTGCCGATGGCAGCCATTCTTCGCCACGCAGCACGTGGGTGATGCCCATCAGGTGATCGTCGACGACGTTGGCGAGGAAGTACGTCGGCAGGCCGTCGGTCTTCATCAGCACCTGCATGTCCATGCGATCCCACGGGATCTCGACGTCGCCACGCAGCATGTCCGGCACCACGCAGACGCCTTCGCTCGGCACCTTCATGCGAATCACGTGCGGTTCGCCAGCGGCCAGGCGCGCCGCGACTTCTTCCTTCGACAGCAGCAGCGCGCGGCCGTCGTAGCGCGGAGTTTCGCCACGAGCCATTTGCTCGGCGCGCATCTGATCGAGTTCTTCAGCGGTGCAGAAGCACGGGAACGCATGGCCCATGTCGACCAGTTGCTGGCAGTACTTCTGGTAGATGTCGCCGCGCTCGCTCTGCCGATACGGGCCGTGCGGGCCGCCGACATCCGGGCCTTCGCTCCAGTCGATGCCGAGCCAGCGCAGGGCGTCGAAGATCTGCTGTTCGGACTCGCGGGTCGAACGCAACTGATCGGTGTCTTCGATGCGCAGGATGAACTCACCGCCATGCTGCTTGGCAAAGCAGTAGTTGAACAATGCGATGTAAGCGGTACCTACGTGGGGGTCCCCGGTAGGCGATGGCGCGATGCGAGTGCGGACGGTGGTCATGGCTTGTCTCGAAAAAATGAAGAGCAGAACAATCAAGCGGCGAATGGTAACAGGCGACACCCGCCCCGCTCCAGCGGGCAGGGTATTTAAGCCAGATGCCCTAAGCCCTTCGGATGGTGTGAAGGCCATTCGCGAGCAGGCTCGCTCTTACAGAGATACACAATGATCGTTCCCACGCTCTGCGTGGGAAAGCATCCTGTGACGCTCTGCGTCACGCGAGCGATGGGACGCAGAGCGTCCCGGGCGGCATTCCCACGCAGAGCGTGGGAACGATCCCTTAAACCGTAAGCAATCGTTCGCGCAGTTTGGCAATCTCGTCACGCATCTGCGCCGCCGCTTCAAACTCCAGATCCCGCGCCAATTGGTACATCTTCTCTTCCAGCGCGCGGATGCGTTTGGTGATTTCGCTTGGCGAGCGCAGTTCGGCTTCGTACTTGGCGTTCTCTTCGGCGGCCTTGGCCATGCCTTTGCGCTTCTTGCTGCGCGAGCCCGGTACGGTGGCGCCTTCCATGATGTCGGCGACGTCCTTGATCACACCTTTCGGGGTGATGCCGTTTTCCAGGTTGAAAGCGATCTGCTTCTCGCGACGGCGCTCGGTCTCACCAATCGCGCGCTCCATCGAACCGGTCATGCGATCGGCGTAGAGGATCGCCCGGCCATTGAGGTTACGCGCCGCGCGACCGATGGTCTGGATCAGCGAGCGCTCGGAACGCAGGAAGCCTTCCTTGTCAGCATCGAGAATCGCCACCAGCGACACTTCCGGCATGTCGAGGCCTTCACGCAGCAGGTTGATCCCGACCAGCACATCGAACACGCCGAGGCGCAAATCGCGGATGATCTCGACGCGCTCGACGGTATCGATGTCCGAGTGCAGATAACGCACGCGCACGCCGTGGTCGGCGAGGTAATCGGTCAGGTCTTCGGCCATGCGCTTGGTCAGCGTGGTGACCAGCACACGTTCTTCGATCGCCACGCGCTTGGTGATTTCCGAGAGCAAGTCATCGACCTGAGTCAGTGCCGGCCGCACTTCAACCTGCGGGTCGACCAGGCCGGTCGGCCGCACCACTTGCTCGACCACGCGCCCGGCGTGCTCGGCTTCATAGTTGCCGGGGGTCGCCGAAACGAAAATGGTCTGCGGGCTGACTCCTTCCCACTCGTCGAAACGCATTGGCCGGTTGTCCAGCGCCGAAGGCAGGCGGAAGCCGTACTCCACCAGGGTTTCCTTGCGCGAACGGTCGCCCTTATACATCGCGCCGACCTGCGGCACGCTGACGTGGGATTCGTCGATCACCAACAAGGCGTCGGCAGGCAGATAGTCGTAAAGGGTAGGCGGCGCCGCGCCGGCCGGACGCCCGGACAGGTAGCGCGAGTAGTTTTCGATGCCGTTGCAGTAACCCAGTTCGAGGATCATCTCCAGGTCGAAACGGGTGCGCTGCTCCAGGCGCTGGGCCTCCACCAGTTTGTTGTTACTGCGCAGGTATTCGAGGCGCTCCTGCAATTCGACCTTGATGCCTTCGATGGCGTCGAGCAGGGTTTCCCGAGGCGTCACGTAGTGGCTCTTCGGATAGAAAGTGAAGCGCGGCATCTTGCGGATGACTTCGCCGGTCAGCGGATCAAACGCGGAAATGCTCTCGACCTCGTCGTCGAAAAGCTCAATGCGGATCGCTTCCAGATCGGATTCCGCCGGGAAGATATCGATCACATCACCGCGCACGCGGAACGTCGCCCGGGCAAAATCCATGTCGTTGCGGGTGTATTGCAGGTCAGCCAGGCGCCGCAGAAGTGCGCGCTGATCGAGCTTGTCGCCGCGATCAACGTGCAAGACCATTTTCAGATAGGTTTCCGGGCTGCCCAGACCATAGATGCACGACACCGTGGTGACGATGATCGCGTCCTTGCGCTCCAGCAACGCTTTCGTCGCGGACAGGCGCATCTGCTCGATGTGGTCGTTGATCGACGCGTCCTTCTCGATGAAGGTGTCGGACGACGGCACATAGGCTTCGGGCTGGTAGTAGTCGTAATAGGAAACGAAGTATTCAACGGCGTTGTTCGGGAAGAACGCCTTGAACTCACCGTACAACTGCGCGGCCAGGGTCTTGTTCGGCGCCAGAACCAGCGTCGGACGCTGTACCTGGGAGATGACGTTGGCGATGCTGAAGGTCTTGCCCGAGCCGGTCACACCGAGCAATGTCTGGTGCGCCAGTCCGGCGTCAATGCCCTCAACCAACTGGCGAATGGCTTCCGGCTGATCGCCGGCAGGCTCGAAGCGGGTGACTAGCTGGAATTCCGACATACACACCTCTGGATTCGCGGCGCTCCGCGTCAGACGGAGCACCACGAGGACGACCGCAAACGACCGATGTCGCGCAAGAAAAAACCTGGATTGTGCTGAATGTGGTGGCGATTGCCTGACCTTTCAAGGCAAACGTCCTACATCCGGTAAAGAGTCTGACAAAGTCAATCGACTAACGGTCCAGAAATAATCGGAAAAACTTACCCCAAAAGCCGATTCGCCTGTCGCCATTGCGCGGTGATGGCCTCTATACTAGTTCCCCGTTTGTGCACCGCTCTAGTGCATTCGGCTGGAGCGCTACACGTCCCTCCACTCTCCATTCAGAGCCGCCGTAATAATGAGCCTGTTCTCCGCTGTCGAAATGGCACCCCGCGATCCAATCCTGGGCCTCAACGAAGCATTCAACGCCGATACCCGGACCGCCAAGGTCAACCTGGGCGTAGGCGTGTACTGCAACGAAGAGGGGCGAATTCCACTGCTGCGCGCGGTGATCGAAGCCGAGACGATTCGCGTCGCGCAACACGCTTCGCGCGGTTACCTGCCGATCGATGGCATCGCTGCCTACGACCAGGCCGTGCAGAAACTGCTGTTCGGCAACGACTCGCCGCTGATCAGCGCCGGTCGCGTCATCACCACTCAGGCCGTCGGCGGGACCGGCGCGCTGAAGATCGGTGCCGACTTCCTCAAGCAACTGCTGCCGAACGCCGTCGTGGCGATCAGCGACCCGAGCTGGGAAAACCACCGCGCGCTGTTCGAGACCGCTGGTTTCCCGGTGCAGAACTATCGTTACTACGACGCTGCCACCCACGACGTGAACCGTGCCGGCATGCTCGACGACCTCAACGCCCTGCCGAACGGCTCGATCGTTGTCCTGCATGCTTGCTGCCACAACCCGACCGGCGTCGACCTGACCCCGGCGGACTGGAACAAGGTGCTGGAAGTGGTCAAGGCCAAAGGTCACGTGCCGTTCCTCGACATGGCTTACCAGGGTTTCGGCGACGGCATCGATGAAGACGCCGCCGCTGTGCGCCTGTTCGCTGAATCCGGCCTGACCTTCTTCGTCTCGAGCTCGTTCTCCAAATCGTTCTCGCTGTACGGCGAGCGCGTTGGCGCACTGTCGATCATCAGCGAATCGAAAGAAGAAAGCGCGCGCGTGCTGTCGCAGGTCAAGCGCGTGATCCGCACCAACTACTCCAACCCGCCGACCCATGGCGCCAGCATTGTTGCTGCGGTGCTGAACAGCCCGGAACTGCGCGCACAGTGGGAAGCCGAGCTGGCCGAGATGCGCCTGCGCATTCGCGGCATGCGCGAGCAGATGGTTGCCCTGCTGGCGGAAAAAGCCCCGGGCCGCGATTTCAGCTTCGTTGGTCGTCAGCGCGGCATGTTCTCCTACTCCGGCCTGACCACTGAACAAGTGCATCGCCTGCGCAACGAGTTCGGCATCTACGCCCTGGACACCGGCCGCATCTGCGTGGCTGCCTTGAACCAGAGCAACATCAAGGCTGTGACGGACGCGATCGTTCAGGTCATCTGATTTCGCCGCGCGATGAAAAACGGGAAGCCTTTGGGCTTCCCGTTTTTATTTGTCCCTGGAACCGCCGTGCAACCTCTAGACTGCACACAATTCAAATCTGTGGGAGCGAGCCTGCTCGCGAATGCGGTCGACCAGTTGATGTTATGTCATCTGACAAGACGCTTTCGCGAGCAGGCTCGCTCCCACAGGACATGAGCCGAACCCGGAACCTTGCGAGAACCCACATGAAAAACGACAACCTGCGCGCTGACCGTGACGACCTGGATGATTTCGTCCCGCGCGCTCCGGCCAAGCGTGAAAAGAGCCTGGTGCTGCAAGTCGCCACCGGGGTATTCCTCGGTGGCCTGGCCCTGTGGCTGGTGCAACTGGCGGCGACAGCGGTCTATGCCAAGCTGATGCTCGGCACGATTACTTTCGGCAGTTAAGCCAGTTCAGCCGAGCGCTGGGTGGCGGCATCGTCGTAAATCACATACAGCGATTCGGCGACCTGGCTTTTGATGGCCTTGCTGCTTTCGAGACCGAGGACGAAACCTTCGGCCTTGCCGCCGGCGCGGTTCAATTCTTCGGCGGTACTGGCGCCGATGATTGCCTCGAAGAGTTTTTCGGCGTGCGGGCCGATCCCTTTGGGCAGGCTGATCTGTGCAGTGCTCATGCGAGCACCTCGATGTTACGGGTGATTTGAGTCATGGCGCGTACCTTTGCGGCGAATGGCCGGTAGCGCGTGTGACCACTTCCGGGCTGCCATGGTAGACCTCTGAAGTCTTTCTGGTAACCGCCAATCGCTGACAAAATGCCGTCCGTCCCCATGAATCGCAAAAATTGCCAGGCGATGCTTGACTTCTCTTTTTGAATCAGTAACATACGCACCAATTCCGCAATAGCTCAGTTGGTAGAGCAAGTGACTGTTAATCACTGGGTCCCTGGTTCGAGTCCAGGTTGTGGAGCCAAATAGCAAAGCCCCTGAATCGCAAGGTTCAGGGGCTTTTTTGTGGGCGCACGAAAAATACCAAAAGGCCGATCTGTTGGGCAGATCGGCCTTTTCCCTTTCAGACGCAGCGGTCAGACATGTTCGCTGCTTTTCACCTGCACCTTCGGCGCGCCGTGGCCATGATCATGGTCATCCGGCTCGATCACCGGCACTTCCTTGCCATCGCAATCATGCAGCTTGCCGTCGCTGAAGTAATCGCCTTCACGCAGCGCGGCGAGATCGCGATAACGCAGCGTGCGCTCTTCGGCTGCGGCGAACACCGACTGCTGATCCGAGTTGCCGGTCGTGAAGTGGTTGAACGCCAGGTTGAGCAGGATCGCCATGATTGCCGATGAACTGATGCCCGAATGGAAAATCGTCGCGAACCAGCTCGGGAAGTGATCGTAGAAGTTCGGCGCTGCGATTGGGATCATGCCGAAACCGATCGAAGTGGCGACGATGATCAGGTTGACGTTGTTGCGGTAGTCCACCTTCGACAACGTGCGAATGCCACTCGCCGCCACGGTGCCGAACAGCACGATCCCTGCGCCGCCAAGAACCGAAGTCGGCACGGCGGCAATCACCCGCCCCATGAACGGCAGCAGCCCGAGGACGACGAGAAACAGACCGCCGGTGGCCACCACGAATCGGCTCTTGATCCCGGTCACCGCCACCAGGCCGACGTTCTGCGCGAAAGCACTTTGCGTGAACGATCCAAAGATCGGCGCAAACATGCTCGACAGCATGTCGGCGCGCAGGCCGTTGCCCAAGCGTTTGGAATCTACCTTGGTGTCAATGATTTCGCCCACGGCAAGGATGTCTGCCGAGGTTTCCACCAGCGTCACCATGACCACAATGCACATCGACAGGATCGCGGCGAAATGGAAGGTCGGCATGCCGAAGTGGAACGGTGTCGGGAAGCCGAACATGGGACCGGTGGTGACACTGGAGAAATCCGCCATGCCGAGGAACACCGCCAGCACCGTGCCGATGACCATGGCCAGCAGAATCGACAGCCGAGAAATGGTCGCGCTGCCAACCTTGCTCAACAGCAACACCAGCACCAGCGTCACCGCTGCCAGACCGATGTTCTGCATGCTGCCGAAGTCCGGCGCGTGGCTGTTGCCACCCATTGCCCAGCGTGCGGCCACTGGCATCAGCGTCAGGCCGATAGTGGTGATCACAATGCCGGTGACCAACGGCGGAAAGAACTTGGTGATGCGCGAAAACACTGGCGTGATCAGCAAGCCGATCAACGAGGCGGCAATCACCGCGCCCAGCACCGATTGGAAACCGCCCTCCCCGCCACTGCTGACGATCGCGACCATGGTCGCCACACCAGAGAACGATACGCCCTGGACCAGCGGCAGCTGACAGCCAAAAAACGGCAGACCCAGGGTTTGCAGCAACGTCGCCAGCCCCCCCGCAAACAATGAAGCAGCAATCAACAGACCAATGTCCGCCGGCGACAGACCGGCCGCCTGGCCAATGATCAGTGGCACCGCAACGATACCGCCGTACATGGTCAGAACATGTTGCAGGCCGTAAGCCATATTCGCGCCGACCCCGAGGTTTTCGTCCTCGGGCCGTTGGTGTGAAACATGGGGCGTTTTCATGGTGGGGGGTTCCCTGGTTTTTGTTATGCGCACACTGTATTCAATACTCAGGACAAATGTCCATAGAGTTGTATACAACTTGTCAGTCACATAATGGTTAGGTAGCCATCCAACCTTCTAGTCTGCGCTTCTTGCCCCAACAAATTCGGCAACACATCCCCGCTGCGTCCGCGCCAGTGCCCACCAGGCTGAAGTGTCTACGGCGACCGACGGTGTAGTTGCGCTCTTTTTGATGCATATAAAGTATGCATAATGAAATTGAGGAGATTCAGTTACGACCGGAGTTAAGGAGGCTTGACCGATGAAAGACGAATATGACTTTTCCGCAGGTAAACGCGGCGCAGTAGCGCCGAGCAAGGGCAAGACCCGCATCACTATCATGCTTGATGACGCGGTGATCGAAGCGGCGCGTACCGCCGCAGAAACCGAGGGCTTTGGCTATCAGACCGTGATCAACAACACTCTGCGCCATGCGCTGCTTGATGGCGCACGCCAGCAGGAAAGCGCTGACGATTCAGGTCTGACGGGGCAATTCAAGAAAGGCATCACCGCCACCGATCTCAAGAGTCTCGAGAGAAAGCTGTCAGCGGCAATCGGGGAGATCCGTCGCGTATTGGAGCCTGATGTAAAGCCTTAGATGGAGGCTGGCGCGATTACCCGAGCCAGCGCTTGCCGCACACGCGGTGAATCAGGCACTTGAAGATCAAACTCACGCCGCAGCAATTTCATCAGCTCGTCGACATCCGCCACCTCGCGCCGCTCACTGTCCGCGCCCATGTGATGAATGGCAAAACTGCCGTTGTTCAGGGTTTTGCGCCAGCCAGCGCCGGTGCGCGCCACCATCAGGCGCTGGGCAAAAGGTGACTCGGGATGCGTCGAGACGTACCAGTTGCCGACGGTGTAATCGATGTCTTCCTGGCGCTGCAGATCAAACAGGTACATCGGCCGCCACTCGCCTGCGACCTGGGCGCGCAGCAGGTAGCCATCGGTTTGCTTGTCGATGCAATAGGGTTCGTGTGGGGTGGGTTGTTCATGTTCGCTGTCGAGCAAAAGCGGTGCGGTCGGCACCATGCCGCCAAAGCCGACGTCGGTGATGTAACGCACTGCGTCGATGGTGACCAGGCTCAAACGATGGGTTCGCGCCGTCCAGCTGCCTTCCGGTTGATTCATCACGACGCGCCCGCTGATCGCCCGCGCGTCGAAGCCCAATTCAAGCAGCAGCGCATAAAACAAATGGTTGAGTTCGTAGCAGTAGCCGCCCCGCCCTTGCTGCAGCACCTTGCTTTCGATGGAGTCCAGGTCGATCGACACCGGTTCACCCATGATCGTAGCCAGATTTTCGAAAACAAATTCGGCGGTATGGCGCAGTTGCAACTGACGCAACGTATCCAGTGTCGGTGGCGGCGGCGCATCGAAACCCAAACGTTGCAGATACAGATTGGTATTGCTCAGCCGTAGCGCACTCATTGCTCGATCCTTATGCATGGGCCGCAGAACACTGCGTGGATATTGCCCTGTATACGGGATCAGGCACGGCTTCCGACAATTGATTTCGCCAATCGCCCGCTCAGCGCTTTTTCCGCGAAGCGATGCGAATCCATGTCGGTGCATGGTCGCTGGCGTGCGGTTCGTTGCGCACCCAGGCGTCGACGCCGGCATCGTGCAGATACGGGCTCAATGCCGGGTTGAGCAGCAGGTGGTCGATGCGCAGGCCGGAGTTGGTTTGCCAATGGTTACGGAAATAATCCCAGAAGGTGTAGATGCGTTCTTCGGGATACACGTGGCGCAGGGAATCGGTCCAGCCCTGGCCCAGCAGGCGCTGATAGCACTCGCGGCTTTCGGGTTGCAACAAAGCATCCTTGAGCCAGGAGCGGGTGTTGTAGATGTCCATGTCGGTGGGCACGACATTGAAGTCACCGGCGAGCACCACCGGGTGATCGCTGCTTTGCAGGTCTTTGGCGTAATTGATCAGACGCTCGAACCAGGCCAGTTTGTAATCGAATTTCGGCCCCGGCTGCGGGTTGCCGTTGGGCAGATACAGGCAACCGACCAGCACACCGTGCACCGCCGCTTCGATATAGCGGCTGTGCGTGTCATCGGGATCGCCGGGCAAACCGCGTCGACTCTCCAACGGCTGCGCATCACGCGCCAGAATCGCCACGCCATTCCATGACGCCTGGCCCTGCCAGATCGCGCCGTAACCGGCGGCCTCCAGTTCGGCGGCGGGAATTGCGCTGTCGACTGACTTGAGCTCTTGCAGGCAGGCGATGTCCGGCTGCTCGCGCTTGAGCCATTCCAGCAGATTCGGCAGCCGCGCGCGCATGCCATTGACGTTGAAGGTGGCGATTCGCAGGTTTTTCATCGTCTGCAACTCCTGCCCGGTGGGATTGCAAATTGTGACCCTGAGAACGCCGCGCAGGTTGCATCGAATGACAATGCGACAGCTCAGACGCGATTACGCAGCCATTGCAGGAAGCCTCTTTTCGGCGCGACCACGGGCGCTTCCTCGGTCAGCGACTGCGCCTTGTGCAGGCGGAAATCGAGCAACGCCTGCATCGCATCATGGATGTCATGGCGCGCGTCCAGGCACGGTTTCAGGTAGGACTTCTCGATGCGATACAGGGCGCAGAAAGTCTTCGCGGAAAAATCCGCCGGCAGCGCGGTGTCGGAGAGAATCCCGGCCTCGCCGATCACCTCGCCCGGCCCCATGCGCCCGGATTCCAGGGGTGCACCATGGCGCTTGAGCGTCACCGAAACCACGCCGGATTCAATGATGAACAAATGATCGCTGACCTCCCCGCCCGCCAGAATCGTTTCGCCGGCGCGGAAGGTTTGCAGGGTCATGTTCTGGCTGAAGGTGTCTTTCTCTTCTTCACGCAGAGTCGAGAAGATCGGTGAGCTTTCTAACAACGCCCTTGGCCGCGACAACTGCGGTGCGGCGCTGGTCTCGTTGCTCGACAGCAGGTTGACGCCGGAGGCCTGCAAATGCCGGTAAGCGAGGTCGAACAACTGATTGCGCACCACGCGCTTCTCGCCCATCGAGGCGACAAATCCACTGATTTCGTATTCCGCGCCGCCGCTGGCAGAACTCTTCAACGATACGCTCGGCGCCGGCGTGTCGAGCAATTGCCGGCAACCCTGCATTGCCCGCTCCAGCGCCTCGATCACTGAGCTGGGCCGGGCATGGGGGCTGACAGGCACGCTGACGGAAACGCCGAACATATTGCTCGGTCGGCTGAAGTTGATGATTTTGGCTTTCGCCGCCAGCGAGTTGGGTATCACGGCCATGCTGCCCTGGCTGGTTTGCAGACGCGTGGCGCGCCAGTCGATGTCGGTGACGCGGCCCTCGGTGCCGTCGATGGAGATCCAGTCATCGAGTTGATAGGGCTTGGTGGTGTTGAGGACGATGCCGGAGAACACGTCGCTCAACGTGCTCTGCAAGGCCAGACCGACGATGATCGCCAACGCGCCGGACGTCGCCAGCACGCCTTTGACCGGCAGATCGAGCACGTACGCCAGCGCCGCAATGATCGCGATGAGGAAAATCACCGCGCCGAGCAAGTCCTGCAACAGCCGGCCGGTATGGCCGACCCGCTGCATCATCACCGCGCCGATCAACACCGTCAGGGTGCGTGCACCAAACAGCCACCAGCCGATCTGCAACCCGGTCGCCGCCAGATGCAGCGGCACGTTGTCGGCCCACGGCGCCGGTTCCATCGGGTTGAGACCTTCGTTGAACAGCACAATGCTGAACAGGGCGAAAATCAGCACCCGCACCAGCAGCTTCCATTCGCTGCCGCGAGAGCTGATCAGCCGCCACAGGCCAAGATCGAGCAGGATCAGGATCAACGCGCTAAACAACGGGTGTTCGGTCAGCAGAGACAGCATCAAACAACTCCGACAAAGGCCAATCGCGAGAAGATCGCACAGATTGGCACAGTGTAGGAGCAATTGATTTCGGTGGATGAACCGCCGCTTGAAAACACTGCGAAACCCTGTAGGAGCTGACGAAGGCTGCGATCTTGAAGATGTGGGACGCGGAGCGTCCCCGGCTGCATTCCCACGCAGAGCGTGGGAACGATCAGACGCTGAAAAACCTGTGGGAGCGAGCCTGCTCGCGAAGGCGTCCTGTCAGTCACTACCTCTTCGACTGAATCAGAGCATTCGCGAGCAGGCTCGCTCCCACAGGGGAGTTTCAGTTGCCAGTAAAGCTCGGGGTCAGGCGTGCATCCGGCCAAAACGCCCGGACTGGAAGTCGGCGAAGGCCTGATGAATTTCCTGCTCGGTGTTCATCACAAACGGGCCATGGCCGACGATCGGTTCGTCGATCGGCTCGCCGCTGAGCAGCAATACCACCGCGTCTTCGCTGGCCTGGAGAGTGAGTCGATCACCGTCGCGTTCGAACAGCGCCAACTGCCCGACCCCTACCGATTCCGCGCCGTTGACCTGCACCGAACCCTTCAACACCACCAGTGCGGTGTTGCGTCCTTCGTGCAGATCAAGCGTCAGCAGCTTGCCGGCATTGAGGCGCAGATCCCAGACGTCGATCGGCGTGAAGGTGCGCGAAGGTCCGGTGTGCCCGTCGAATTCACCGGCGATCAGACGCAGGCTGCCGGCGTTGTCCTTGAGCGCGATGCTGGGAATGTCGCGGTCGAGAATGGTCTGGTAACCCGGCGCGGCCATTTTGTCCTTGGCCGGCAGGTTGACCCACAGCTGGACCATTTCCAGCTTGCCGCCGGTTCTGGCGAAATTCTCCGAATGAAACTCTTCATGGAGGATGCCGGACGCTGCGGTCATCCACTGCACGTCGCCCGGGCCGATGGTGCCGCCGCTGCCGGTGGAGTCACGGTGCTGCACTTCGCCGTCGTAAACGATGGTCACGGTTTCGAAACCACGGTGCGGGTGCTGGCCGACGCCACGCTGTTCAGTGGTCGGGGTGAATTCGGCGGGACCGGCGTGATCGAGCAGCAGAAACGGGCTGATGTGCTTGCCCAGGTTGTCGTAAGAGAAAAGTGTGCGCACCGGGAAACCATCGCCGACCCAATGGCCGCGCGGGCTGGTGTAAATGCCGATGATGTTTTTCATGGGGTCTCCAATGGGTAAATGCATTGGATTAAGCCTAAAGGCATATCGAATATTCGACTAGACGGTGAAAACCGGCTTGAGTGTTCCATGTGCAGAACAATTGGGTCAGCAGCGCGCATTTCGCGAGCAGGCTCGCTCCCACAGCAGACTGCATTGGTTCAGAGGCACCGTGCGAGGCCGTGCATGGCGTCGCGCAGCTTGCCGATGGCACGCTCGATAAACGCGTTATCACCGTCTCGGCACGCCGTGTCCAGATCTGCACACGCCGCAACAACCCGCGCAGCGCCGACCATTTGCGCGCCGCCCCTGATGCGATGGGCCAGCTCACGCAGGCCGTTGCGGTCGCCGACGTGGATATGATCCAGAGCCTGGAGATCATCACGCAGGCTGTTGCCGACTTCCTTGCGCAAACGCTCGATCAACGAGTGATCGGTCCCGGCCATCTGCTCCAGGGCACTCAGGTCAATCTCGACCGACTCGGCGCCAGGCGGTTCATCTTCGTGAAGCTCGCAACGGCGGGCGCCGTTCATGGCTTCAGCCAGATCATGCAAGCGAATCGGTTTGAACAGGCAGCCGTCCATGCCGGCATCCAGACAGCGCAGGCGCTCTTCGATCTGCGCGTTGGCCGTAAAACCGAGGATCAGACAGGGCCTGCGGCCGCTGGCGGCTTCTTCGTTGCGAATCGCCTGTGCCAGCTCATAGCCATTGCGTCGCGGCATGTTGCAGTCGGTGATCACCACATCGAAGGCCTGGGTTCGCCAGCGGTCCAGCCCCTGTTCTCCGTCGCCCACGTCTACCGTGCGATGCCCCAATTCACTCAGTTGCCAGCACATCAGCAAGCGATTGACCGGGTGATCGTCCACCACCAACACGCTTAATACACACGTCGCGGCCGCCGCCTCGGGCGTTGCCAGTGTGGTCGTCACCGACGTCAGCAGCGGCAACTGGATATTGATTTTTACTCGCGTGCCTTGCCCGAGATCACTATCGAGACCCAGCGTGCCGCCCATCATTTCGCAGAGATTACGGCTGATCACCAGCCCCAGGCCGGAACCGCTGCGCGCCGCTTGAAGGCTATTGCTCGCTTGAACGAACGGGCTGAACAGGCGCTTTTGATCTTCAGCACTTATACCGATGCCGCTGTCTTCGATCAGCACTTGCACACTCACTTGCTCGTGCGATATCGCAACGATCTGCAGACGCAGGCTGACCTCGCCTGCCTCGGTGAATTTGATCGCATTGCTCAACAGGTTGGACAGCACCTGTTTGAAGCGCGTCGGATCGATCAGCACATCCACGTCGGCGCGCGGATCAAGCTCGATGCGCCACAACAAGCGTTTCTGCCGCGCCAGCCCTTCGAACACTCGACATACCGACGACACCGTCTCCCGCAGGTTGGCCCGCTCGGGCGCGAGGGACAAGTGCCCCGATTCGATACGAGCGATATCGAGAATGTCGCCAATCAACGCCAATAATTGCTGGCCGGCATTCGACGCCACCTGAATGGCGAGTCGATCGGTCACGCCCTCCTCTGCGCGCTTGAGGGCCAGTTCGAGCATGCCGATCAGGGCGTTCATCGGCGTGCGGATCTCGTGGCTCATGGTCGCCAGAAAAGTGCTCTTGGCCCGACTGGCTTCGTCCGCCGCGTCTTTGGCCTGTTGCAGTTGCAGCAACCATTGCTGACGCTGGTGGATCTGCCGGCGCTGCCAGCCAATCCACAGCAGTGCCAACAGAAGCAAGGCAGCTGCGCTGGCGAAACCAAGCAGAATCTCCTGACGGTGGCGCAGCCAGTAGCTGTTCTCGACCACTACATCGTGGCTCCAGCGCTCCACCAGTTCATCCATTTGCTGCGGCGCAATGCTCAGTAACGCCTTGTTCAGGATCGAGTGCAGCAATGCCGATTGCGGCGCCGTGGCCAATGCGATGCGCGCCGGCTGATCGCCAACGGTGCCGGTAATTCGCAGGCGATCGCGGTACTGCCGGGCAATCAGAAAACGCGCCACCAGCAACGAGCTCACCGTTACGTCGACCTGTCCTCGGGCAATCAGCGCCATGCCTTCGGCGGGGCTTTTCACTTCGACCAGACGTAGTCCGGGCACGCGTTGCAGCAGGTATTCGCGCAACGGGTGGCCGCGATAGATGGCCAGGCGTTTGCCCGCCAGGTCGTCGAGCGGCAATGGATGTGGCCCGTTCGCCGCACTGACCAGCACGAACGGATTGTTCAGATAGGCGCGGGTGAATTGCAGCTGCGCTTCCCGCTCGGTGCTCGGCGTCACCACCGGCAGGACATCAAGTTCACCCGCCTGGAGCTGCTCGAACTGATCGTTCAACGAGGTGCCACGCACGATCTCGAAATTCAGCCCGCTGCGCTGAGCGATGAGGCTCAACAACTGCGCTGCCAGGCCGTTGAAGCGTCCCTCGGCATCGAAAAACGCCAACGGCGCGAAGTCTTCGACCGCGCCCACCCGCACCACCGGGTGCTGATCAAGCCACTGCTGTTCAGCGGCGCTGAGCTGTACCCGCGACTGTTCGGCCATCTCGGCGAGGCCGACGCTCCAGCGCTGTTCGATCAGATGCCGACGCTCCATGGGCACGGCCAGCAAGGCCTTGTCGACGATGCGTTTGAGCACCACATCGCTGCGCAACAACGCAAAGGCGAACGGATTGGCGTCAAGCCCCGACGGCCCGGCCAATTGCAGGTCGTTGCGATAGTTGGTGTTGATCAGATAATTGGCGCTGATGAAGTCGCCCAGGTACACGTCGTCGGCACCGAAGGCGACCGCGCCGAGTGCATCCATGGCCGAAGCATAAAGCTGCACGTGGGCGCCGGGGTAGAACGCCTGAACATGGGCCAGTGGCAGGTAATCCTCGACCATGGCGATGCGTTTGGCCGTCAGGTCGGCGGGCAGCTTCTCGTCGTGGCGCGTGACCAGCATCGGCTGATCTTCAGCATAAGGCCGCGACAGAATGAAGGCCGGATCCGCCGCTTCGAAACTGTTCGAGGTGCCCAAGAGTTCGACATCGCCGCGCTTGAGTGCGGCCATCAGTGCCGGCCGATCGGCGAAACGCCGCACTTCGATCCTGATGCCGAGCAGTTGCGCCAGCAGATCGGCGTAATCGGCGGTCAGCCCTTCCAGCTCATGCTGTTGGCGGGTGATTTCGAAGGGCGGGTAATCCGGGCCGGAGATGCCCATGCGCAAAACTGGATGCTCACGCAGCCACTGGCGCTCCCGATCATCGAGGCGGACCTGGATACCCCCAGGTTCGAGGCGCGCCAGCACCTCCAGTGTCTGCGGCTGATCATTCGCCCAGACCGAGGCGGCAAGCCCCAGCCAAATCCCTAAAACCCGCAGTCCCTGCGTCATGTCGAGGTACTCAGATCAAGTGATTGCGCTTGGCGAACTCACGCAGAAGCACCAGCGAACCCAGGCCAAGTTTCGCCATCATGCGGGTCTTGTAGGTGCTGACAGTCTTGTGACTCAGGTGCATCTCCTGGGCGATGGCTTTGTTTGGTTTGCCCAACGCCAGGTTCACGAAAATGCATAACTCTCGATCGGACAGCTGAGCGATCAGCTCCTGTTCAGTGCGTTGAACCGCGTTGTACAGACCGCTGGTATTGGGCAACGCGGAGAAATAGGTGTGGCCGGACATCAGCGCCTTGATAGCATCGTGCAGCAGCGTCAGATGATTGCTCTTGGTCACGTAACCCCGCGCGCCCGCGCGCAAACAGCGCTCCTGGTAATGCGTGGGCTCATGCATGCTGAACACCAGGATCCGACAGCGTGCCGTCGGCGCTTTGATCTGGATTCGCGTCAGCACTTCCAGCCCGTCCATGGACCCCAACCCGAGATCGAGCACGACCAGGTGCGGATCATGCGCGCAAATCAACGGCACGACTTCATTGCCATTGGACGCTTCATGAATCTGCGTGAAGCCTTGAGCCTGCAGGACGATTCGAATGGCCGCGCGCACGACTGGGTGATCATCGACGATCAGCGCTGACTTCATTGGTACTCCTGCAAAATCGAAGACACCGCAACAGTCTGTCCCGGAGTCGGTGGCCGCGCCGGCACTGTTACATGGATGAGCAAGAGAATCACCTGTCAGGTCTGACAGTTGTGCAGAGTGGTTTTTTATGCATTGGCATGGCGCAACGACGCGTGAGAGTCGGGCGGTGCCTGGCGTTCGTCGCAAGCTTCGACTCTCGCCATCACCTGCCCGATGAGCTGTGAATTGGGCAATGGCGTCGGGCTGATCTGCGCGTTTTCCTGAGCAAACCCCGCAACCGCCAGCAAGGGCGCCGACGGTTCGTTGTAGATCAGAGCGTGGCGAACCTGTGGGTGATCGAGCAGAAAGCCCGACAGATCGAGGGAGCCTGCCGCCAGCTCGGCATTGATCACCAATACATCGAACGGCTCGCAGCCGTAGTCGACCAGGGTCAACAATTCGCCGAGATTCTGCACCGGGGCGACGCGGTAGTAGCCGAGCGAGTTGAACAGGCGCTCGATTTTCATGCGATGAAAATGCTGCGGGTCGGCGATCAGGATGCGCAACGCTTTGTTGCTCATGGTCATTCTCCCGGTGAGGTTTGGGGAGGGCAAGACTACGCAAGCGCCGGGGATAGCTCTGTAGGACTTTTCCTAAAAATCCGCTCATTCATCCGGCGGCCCCGACGCACCAATATCCCCTGTGGGAGCGAGCCTGCTCGCGAAGGGGCTATACCAGTCAGAGACGTATTGACTGACACGGCGCCTTCGCGAGCAGGCTCGCTCCCACAGGGGAGAGCATTCCATGGCTGCTATTGCCAGCCGAATCGACGGATGTAGAAGCCTTTCACCGCTTGGGTCAAAGCCATGTACGCGAGCAGAATCATTGGCAGAAACGCGAAATACAGCGACGGCAGCGCCTGCAATTTGAAGTAATGCGCCAGCGGCCCCATTGGAAGGAAGATGCCGACTGCCATGATAATCGCCGTCATCACCATCAGCGGCATGGCTGCACGGCTTTGCAGGAACGGAATCTTCGGCGTGCGGATCATGTGCACGATCAGCGTCTGGGTCAGCAACCCGACCACGAACCAGCCGGACTGGAACAGTGTCTGGTGATCCGGGGTATTGGCGTCGAACACGTACCACATCAAGGCGAATGTCGTGATGTCGAAGATCGAACTGATCGGGCCGAAGAACAGCATGAAACGCCCTACGTCAGCCGGCTGCCAGCGCTGCGGCTGTTTCAGCATCTCTTCGTCGACGTTATCGAACGGAATGGCAATCTGCGAAATGTCGTACAGCAGGTTTTGCACCAGCAGGTGCATCGGCAGCATCGGCAGGAACGGGATGAATGCACTGGCCACCAGCACCGAGAACACATTGCCGAAGTTGGAACTGGCAGTCATCTTGATGTACTTGAGCATGTTGGCGAAGGTACGCCGCCCCTCGAGCACGCCCTCCTCCAGCACCATCAGGCTTTTTTCCAACAGGATGATGTCCGCCGCTTCCTTGGCGATGTCCACCGCGCTGTCCACGGAAATGCCGATGTCGGCGGTGCGCAGCGCCGGCGCGTCGTTGATACCGTCGCCCATGAACCCGACCACATGGCCGTTGCCCTTGAGCACACGGACGATGCGCTCTTTGTGCGACGGCGTGAGTCTGGCGAAGACGTTGGTCGTCTCGACCGCCACCGCAAGCTCAGCATCGCTCATGCGCTCAATGTCATTGCCCAGCAGCAAACCCTGTTGGGCGAGGCCGACCTCGCGGCAGATCTTTGCTGTGACCAGCTCGTTGTCACCGGTCAACACCTTCACCGCCACGCCGTGCTCGGCCAAGGCCTTGAGCGCTGGCGCGGTGCTTTCCTTCGGCGGATCGAGGAACGCCACGTAACCGATCAGCGTCAGTTCCTGCTCATCGGCCAGGCTGTAAATCTCGCGGCCTGCTGGCATTGAGCGAGCCGCGACCGCCACCACGCGCAGACCTTCAGCGTTGAAGGCGCCGGTGACCTGGCGAATTCGCGCCAGCAATTCATCGCTCAATGCCTCATCAACTTCGCCGTGACGCACCCGGCTGCACACCGCCAGCACTTCTTCCACCGCGCCTTTGCAGATCAATTGGTGGGGCTGACCGCGGCCCTCCACGACCACCGACATGCGCCGGCGATTGAAATCGAACGGGATTTCATCGACCTTGCGAAATGCACTGCCGACTTTCAATTCGCGATGGATTTCGACGTGTTCCAGCACCGCCACATCCAGCAGGTTTTTCAGGCCGGTCTGGTAGTAGCTGTTGACGTAGGCCAGTTCCAGCACATGGTCAGAATCCTCACCCCAGACGTCGACATTACGCGCGAGAAAGATCTTGTCCTGAGTCAGGGTGCCGGTCTTGTCGGTGCACAGCACGTCCATGGCGCCGAAGTTCTGGATCGCGTCGAGGCGTTTGACGATGACTTTTTTGCGCGACAGAAATACGGCGCCTTTGGCCAGGGTCGAAGTGACGATCATCGGCAACATTTCCGGGGTCAGGCCGACGGCAATCGACAGCGCGAACAGCAGCGCTTCGGTCCAGTCGCCCTTGGTGAAACCGTTGATGAACAGTACCAGTGGCGCCATGACGAACATGAAGCGGATCAGCAGCCAGCTGACCTTGTTGACGCCCTGCTGGAACGAGGTCACCGCGCGGTCCGTCGCGCCGACCCGTTGCGCCAACGCACCGAAATAGGTGCTGTTGCCGGTGGTGAGAATCAGCGCAATCGCGCTGCCGGAGACAACGTTGGTGCCCATGAACAGAATGTTGTCCAGCTCCAGCGGGTTACGCGTGTCGCGATCGGTCTGCCGGGTGAATTTCTCCACCGGCATCGATTCACCGGTCATCGCTGCCTGGCTGACGAACAGGTCCTTGGCGCTGAGCACGCGGCAATCGGCGGGAATCATGTCGCCGGCCGAGAGCACGATCAGATCGCCGGGCACCAGTTGCCTGATCGGCAGCTCCCGGCGTGGGCCATCGCGGCGCAGCACCGTAGCGGTGTTGCTGACCATGGCTTTGAGCGCATCGGCGGCCTGATTGGATTTGCTCTCTTGCCAGAAGCGCAGCAGCGTCGACAGCACCACCATGGAGAAAATCACCACGGCCGCCTTGAGGTCTTCGGTCAGCCAGGAGATCACCGCGAGCAAGGTCAGCAGCAGGTTGAACGGATTTTTGTAGCAGTGCCACAGATGGGTCCACCACGGCAGCGGCTGCTCGTGTTCGACTTCGTTGAGGCCGTGTTGCGCGCGCAGTGCATCGGCCTCGACCTCGGTGAGCCCCTCGCCGTGCGTGCCCAACGACGACAGCAGCGCGGCGCTGTCGGCATGGGCGGCAGCCACCAGCGTACTGGCCAGCGTCGGCGGCACTTCACGGTTGACCCTGGTGTCGTTGATCGAATCCAGCAACGCGAGGCGACGGAAGTGCCGGGCGATGTGACGGCTGCGCAGAAAGCCTGCGAAAAATTCCTTGAGTGTAAGTTTCATGGCTGTGTCCCCTGTGGTCAGCCGGGAAACCGTCGAGCAGGTACCGCCGCGCCCTGGCACCGGGACAACCGGCACGGCAAGGCGTAGCGCGCCCGTCGGGAATGACAGGCGTGTCGATAGGCGGCGCTGACGACTGAGGTCGCCATCACGCTTGGTTCAGCGTCGTTGAGAAGGACGTCGAGACACGATCCGGAACGGGTCGTGCACGGGATGCCGCTGCTCGCTGTTACGGCGAGACAACGGCAGGGAAAGGCTGCGCGTTATCTTGCCGAGAATCTGCCGGTGATCGAGACCGGCCGACAACTGTCACTCGAACAAGTACCCACTGTGGGTCTCCGCAATTGATGAAAACGCGCGCAGCTTACGCCCGCAGCGAAACGGCTGGAAGAGGTGTTTGCCGGGAATGTGGCGGGTGTTCAGGAAGGGTTCAGAATTTCCCCGCGATCGTTCCTACGCTCAACGTAGGAACGCCTCATCGGACGCTCCGCGTTCGGCTTCTGAAAGGGACGCGGAGCGTCCCGGCTGCATTCCCACGCAGAGCGTGGGAACGATCATATGTAGGGCTTTCCATGGCCCCTTCGCGAGCAGGCTCGCTCCCACATTTTGCCCTGCGTTCACAGATCCATTGTGGGAGCGAGCCTGCTCGCGAAAGCGGTGTGACAGGCGCCGCAGAACTCAGCTGGCAGTCGCCAACAGCAACTCCGCCACAGAACGGCTGTGCCCGCGCTGTTTGCCATGCTCGTACAACGAGCCAGCGATTTCATCGGCGCGAATCGGCAGCACCGACAGCAGCGTATCGCTCAGGCCATGGCTGGCCTGGCAGAAGCCCTGCATATATATGCCGGCCTTGCAGCGCTCGTCGGTGATCAGTTTGTAGTTGCGATCGACTTCGAATTCGCCGAGATATTCCTCCAGCGGCGCGAGCAATTTGCGGTGCATCTGGCGCTCGTAACCGGTGGCCAGCACCACGGCGTCATAGATTCGCACCGTGACTTCCCCGGTGGCGTTGTTGCGCACGGCCAGTTCGATGCCGTTTGCCGTCGCAGTGGCGCTCTCGACGGTGGTCAGGGTGCGGAACGCATGGCGGGCAATCCCGGAAACCTTCTGCCGGTAGAAGATGCCGTAGATGCGTTCGATCAGGTCGATGTCGACCACCGAATAGTTGGTGTTATGGTACTCGTTGACCAGACGCTCGCGCTCGACGCTGTTCTGCTGGAACACCAGATCAGTGAATTCCGGCGAGAACACTTCGTTGACGAACGGGCTGTCGTCCGCAGGCTTCAAGGCCGAGCCGCGCAGGATCATGTCGACCTGCACCGACGGGAATGAATCGTTCAGATCGATAAAGGCTTCCGCCGCGCTCTGTCCGCCTCCGATGATGGCGATGCTCATCGGTTGATTGTTCACGCAAGGCTGTCTGGCCATTTGCGACAGATACTGCGAATGGTGGAACACCCGATGATCGCCCTTCAGCGCCTTGAACGCCTCCGGAATGCGCGGCGTGCCGCCAGCGCTGACCACCACCGAACGCGTGGTGCGCACGAATTGCTGGCCGTCGCTGCCCCGGGAAATCACCCGCAACGCTTCAACCTGCTGGTTGTGCAACACCGGTTCGATAAACTGCACTTCTTCACCATAACGGCTCTGCTCGGTGAACTGCCCGGCCACCCAGCGCAGGTAGTCGTTGTACTCCATGCGGCATGGATAAAAAGTGCCGAGGTTGATGAAGTCGACCAGACGCCCGTGGTGCTTGAGGTAATTGACGAAAGAATACGGGCTGGTCGGATTGCGCAGGGTCACCAGGTCCTTGAGGAAGGAAATCTGCAACTCGCTCTGCGTCGACAATGTATTGCCGTGCCAGCTGTAGGTGGCCTGCTTGTCGAGGAACAGCACATCCAGTTCGCCCTGGATCCGGCCGCGCTCTTGCAGGGCGATGGCCAGTGCCAGGTTCGAAGGGCCGAAACCGACGCCGATCAGGTCGTGAACGATGGGCGATGCAATTGCCTGTGTCATTTCCAGTGTCCTCTGGATGAACCCCTCAACGCGGGGAAATAAAGCCTGGGTGGCCTGACCGGCCTGAATCAGGTCAGCAGGTCGTCTGTTGAGTAGGAACGAGGACGATGAAAGGAAATTTAACCGGCGCGGATCACTGGCCATCCCATTGCTGGATGCGCAGGCGGCAATGTTTCATGGCGTTGACGATGTGTTTTTCCACCAGCGCCCGGGAGATGCCGAGGGTCTGGGCGATTTCCGGATGGGACATTCCTTCGATCTTGCGCAGCAGAAAACTGTCGCGGCACAGCGGCGGCAACTCGGCCAGTGCGCGCTGGAGCATTTCCAGGCGCTGTCCGTGATCAAGGGTGCCGTGAGGCGAGGGAGTGAAATAGCGCTCTTCGTTATCGAGCACGTCCAGCGATTCGACCTGCCGCAGCGCGTTGCGGCGGTGATCGTCAATAACCAGGTTCAACGCGGTGCGATAAAGGAAGGCCCGTGGTTGTTCGATCGGCACCTCGCTGGAGCGCTCCAGCACGCGTACGTAGGCGTCATGCACCACATCCTCGGCGACCTGACGGTTGCCCAGTCTGGCGTTGAGGAAACACACCAGCTCACGATAGTAGTTTTCCAACATGACTCCCGACCGCATCGATGCCGTTTCTGTCCTTGAGCGCACTGATCAGACCTGCGGATCACGCAGTAGCAAGATAGTGGCAACTTGAGGTGCGTAATTTATAGTAATTCTCATATAGATTTAAAGAGTTGATTCCATATCCCGGACAAATAGTCGTCGCCCGGCGTGCGGTAACTCGATGTGTCTGCGGCTAAATTCCGTCGCCCATGCCTCGTTTACAGGACAGCCCCTGTGTCTGTCGTGCCTTGCGACGGGCCGCAACCACTGGCCGGAACCCTGCATGAATCGTCCCCGCCCCGCCCGTCGCTCGCTGTTTGCCGCCCTCTGTCTGATTCCCGTGATCGCCGTTGCTGCCTGGCAGGTTTTGCCACCCGGTCGCGACGCCGTTGCCACTGTGCAGGTCAGCCGGGGCGATATCGAAAACAGCGTGACGGCGCTCGGCACCTTGCAGCCCCGCCGCTACGTGGATGTCGGCGCACAGGCTTCGGGGCAGATTCAGAAGATTCACGTCGAGGCTGGCGATACGGTCAAGGAAGGCCAGTTGCTGGTGGAAATCGACCCGTCGACACAGAAAGCCAAGCTCGATGCCGGGCGCTTTTCCATCGAAAACCTCAAGGCGCAGTTGCAGGAGCAACGCGCCCAGCACGATCTGGCGCAGCAGAAATACCAGCGCCAGCAGAAACTCGCCGCCGGTGGCGCCACCCGCGAGGAAGACGTGCAGACCGCCCGCGCCGAGGTCCGTGCGACCCAGGCGCGCATCGACATGTTCCAGGCGCAGATCCGCCAGGCCCAGGCCAGCCTGCGCAGCGACGAAGCGGAGCTCGGTTACACGCGCATCTACGCGCCGATGAGCGGCACCGTGGTCGCCGTCGGTGCGCGCGAAGGCCAGACCCTCAACGCGCAGCAACAGACCCCGCTGATCCTGCGCATCGCCCGACTGTCGCCGATGACGGTATGGGCCGAAGTTTCGGAGGCCGACATTGGCCACGTCAAACCGGGCATGACCGCTTACTTCACCACCCTCAGCGGTGGCACTCGGCGCTGGAGCAGCACGGTGCGGCAGATCCTGCCGGTGCCACCACGTCCGCTTGAACAGAATCAGGGCGGCAGCCCTACCAGTGGTCGCAGCGGCAGCGAACGGGTGGTTCTTTATACTGTGCTGCTCGACGTCGACAACGCCGATCACAGCCTGATGACCGACATGACCGCCCAGGTGTTCTTCGTCGCCGAACAGGCGCAAGACACCCTGACCGTGCCGACTGCTGCCCTGCAACCGGGCTCGCGTCCGCAGTGGCAGCGGGCGCAGATCGTCGCTGCCAACGGTGATATTCAAACGCGGGAAGTGCGCACCGGCATCAACGATCGCCTGCGCACCCAGGTGCTGGAAGGTCTGGCCGAGGGCGAGCATGTTCTCAGCGCGCCGGCCGCTGGTCATGGAGGCTGAATGCACACGCCTCTGATCGACCTGCGGCAGATCCGCAAAGCCTACGGCGGTGATGACAGCCCGCGGGTGGAAGTGCTGCGCGGGATCGATCTGTCGATCCACGCCGGCGAATTCGTTGCGATTGTCGGCGCCTCCGGTTCAGGCAAATCGACGCTGATGAACATCCTCGGCTGCCTCGACCGACCGACCAGCGGCGAATACCGCTTCGCCGGGGAAAACGTCGCTCATCTGGACAGTGATGAACTGGCCTGGCTGCGCCGCGAAGCGTTCGGGTTTGTCTTTCAGGGCTATCACCTGATCCCGTCCGGCTCGGCGCAGGAAAACGTCGAGATGCCAGCGATCTATGCCGGCACCCCGGCCGCCGAGCGCCATGCCCGAGCTCACGCGCTGCTGGAACGTCTCGGTCTCGGCACTCGCACCGGCAATCGTCCGCACCAACTTTCCGGCGGCCAGCAACAGCGGGTGTCGATTGCCCGTGCGCTGATGAACGGCGGCCACATCATCCTCGCCGACGAGCCGACCGGCGCCCTCGACAGCCACAGCGGCGCTGAAGTGATGACCCTGCTCGACGAACTCGCCGATCAGGGCCATGTGGTGATCCTTATCACCCACGACCGCGAAGTGGCGCAACGGGCCAAACGCATCATCGAAATCCGCGACGGCCTGATCATCAGCGACAGCGCCGAGCACGCGTGCGCGCCGCCTGCGGCCAATCCGGGCGCGTTGCAAGCGGTCGACCTGCGCCAGCGCCTGAGCAGCGGCAGCAACCAGACCGGCGCCTGGAAAGGTGAACTGGTGGACGCTGTACAAGCGGCCTGGCGAGTGATGTGGATCAACCGCTTTCGCACCGCGCTGACCCTGCTGGGCATCGTCATTGGCGTGGGCTCGGTGGTGGTCATGCTCGCCGTCGGCGAAGGCAGCAAGCGTCAGGTCATGGCGCAAATGGGCGCGTTCGGCTCCAACATCATTTACCTCAGCGGCTCGGCGCCGAACCCGCGTACGCCGGAGGGCATCATCACCCTCGACGACGTCGCCGAACTGTCCGCCCTGCCCCAGGTGGAACGGATCATGCCGGTCAACGGCTCGACCGCCGGGGTGCGCTTTGGCAACGCCGACCACAGCAGCTACGTCGGCGGCAATGACACCAACTTTCCGCAGATTTTCAACTGGCCGGTGATTCAGGGCAGCTACTTCACCCAGGCCGACGAGGACAGCGCCGCCGCCGTCGCGGTGATCGGCACCAAGGTTCGCGACAAGTTGCTCAAGGATGTCGCCGACCCCATCGGTCAATACATCCTCATCGAAAACGTGCCGTTCCAGATCCTCGGCGTGCTTGCGGAAAAAGGCGCCAGCTCCGGCGACTCCGATAGCGACAACCGCATCGCCGTTCCCTACTCGGCGGCGAGCACGCGCCTGTTCGGCAGCCGCAATCCGCAATACGTGGTGATCGCGGCCAAGGATGCGCGCAAGGTCAAGGACGCCGAACAGGCCATCGAACAGGCGATGTTGCGTCGGCACCACGGCAAGAAGGATTTCGAGCTGACCAACAATGCCGCGATGATCCAGGCCGAAGCGCGCACGCAAGGCACGCTGTCGCTGATGCTGGGGGCAATTGCGGCGATTTCCCTGCTGGTCGGCGGTATCGGCGTGATGAACATCATGCTCATGACCGTACGCGAACGCACCCGCGAGATCGGTATTCGCATGGCCACCGGCGCCCGTCAGCGCGACATCCTGCGGCAGTTTCTCACTGAAGCCTTGATGCTCTCGGTGGTCGGTGGTATCGCCGGGATCGGCCTGGCGCTGCTGGTCGGCGGCGTGTTGTTGCTCAGCGGCGTGGCGATCGCCTTTCAAGGGCTGGCGGTGATCGGTGCGTTTGCCTGTGCGCTGGTCACCGGCGTCATTTTCGGCTTTATGCCGGCCCGCAAAGCTGCCCGGCTTGACCCGGTCACGGCCCTTACCAGTGAATGATCGACCTATGAAAGTGCGACTGACGTTCCTCGCCGCCAGCCTGTTGCTGGCAGCCTGCAGCAGCCCGGCGCCGCGCCTCGACAGCGGCGTGCAACCACCGAGCGCGTGGCAGTCCGCCGACAGCCATGGCGCGCTGCAGAGCAATCGACAATGGTGGACGCAATTCGGCAGCCCCGAGCTGGCGCGACTGGTCGAACAGGCGCGGCTGGGCAGCTACGACCTCGCCGCCGCCGTGGCACGGGTCAGACAGGCCGAGGCCAGCGCAACCATTGCCGGCGCCCCGCTGCTGCCCGAACTCAAGGCCGGGCTGAACGCCAACCGGCAGAAACTGATCCACGGCAAGGGCTACAGCCAGTTGGATGTCAGTCCCGAGAATCGCTCGCTGGATTATTACGATGCCGAGCTCAGCGCCAGTTACGAAATCGATTTCTGGGGCGGCAAGCGTGCCGCGCGCGACAGTGCCGTGTTCGCTGTGCAGGCCAGCGAGTTCGACCGCGCCACCGTCGAGCTGACCTTGCTCAGCGGCGTCGCCAACAGTTACACCCAGGCCCTGGCCCTGCGTGAGCAGGCGCGCATTGCCGAACTCAATCTGAAAAATGCGCAGAATGTGCTGCATCTGGTGCAGACCCGTTTCGACGCCGGCAGCGCCACCGCGCTGGAACTGGCCCAGCAGAAAAGCCTGGTGGCTGAACAACAGCGTCGCCTACCGCTGGTGCAACAACAGGCCCGCGAAGCACTGATCAGCCTCGCCGCCCTGCTCGGCCAACCGGTGCAAGCGTTGCCGTTGCCCGAGCAATCCTTCGCCCAATTGCACTGGCCGGACATCGCCAGTGGCGTGCCGAGCGACTTGCTCAGTCGGCGTCCGGACATTGCCAGCGCCGAGGCCAGACTGGCGGCGGCGCAGGCTGATGTCACCGTCGCCCGCGCCGCGATGCTGCCGAAAATCACCCTGACCGCCAGCCTCGGCAGCGGCGCCGACCTTGCCGCCGACCTGCTGCGCACGACGTTCTACAACCTGTCCTCGGGGCTGACCGCGCCGATCTTCAACAACGGCCGCCTCAGCGCCGAACGCGACAAGGCCAAGGCGCGGCAGGATGAACTGCTGGAGACCTATCGCGGGGCAATCATCAACGGCTTCGCCGACGTCGAAAAAGCCCTCAGCAGCATTCGCGGCCTCGACGAACAACGGCAATGGCAAAGCGAAGAACTGAACCAGGCACAGACCGCTTTCGACATCGCCCAGAGCCGCTACCAGGCCGGCGCCGAAGACCTGCTCACCGTCCTGCAAACTCAGCGCACGCTATATGCGGCGCAGGACATGAACGTGCAACTGCGCCTGTCGCGGTTGCAGGCGAGCATTGCCTTGTACAAAGCGCTGGGGGGTGGTTGGGAAGTGATCTAAGGGCGATGCGTCGACTGAACTGACGCCTTCGCTGGCAAGCCAGCTCCCACAGGGATCAGGGTAAATCTGCTGTTCATTCGTATCTTTGAGATAGCTATCGCGAGCAGGCTCGCTCCCACAGAAAAGCAAAGCAGCGCAGCTGCCCGCGGCGAAGCCGCCCCACTCAACAATGAGCGTTAGCTCGAGTGCTTTTGATCTTGATCTACCGGCGACGTCGGAAGGCTGAGCGGAGGGATTGATCCGGGCGTGGGAGCGCAGCGACCGTCTGGCGCAGCCAGACACAGCGGAAGGAGGTGCAGCGAAGCAAACCGTAGCCGCTGCGCCCGGATCGATCCCGCAGCGAAGGAACCCGAGCCTGCGAGGGCCGAACGCAGGAGCAAGCGTTTTTTTGCTTACTTTTTTTAGGCGTTTGTAAAAAAAGTGAGTCGCCGTAAGGGCGAAACCTTAGGTAGTCGTTACCGCAGCGATGGATATGTACTCACTCAAAATGCCCCCACCGCCCCAAAAAAAGCCTCCGCGAGCAGGCTCGCTCCTACAAGGGATTGCGACCAATTCAGAGTGTGTGTTGAACCAATCTAGAGCTGTCGGCCCTTGACCTTCAGGTGTCGCGCATACCAAGGGCGCTGTGGCACTTTGCGGAACAGCCCGGTCATGTTGTCTTCATCGCCGAAGGTGATGCGCAGTGCCAGTTTCATGGTCTCCGGGTCCATCTCCACTGAGCGTCCGACTTGCAGGCCGGGCACGGTGCTGCAGCCGTGGGTGTCGGGGCCGAGCCAGGGGTCGGCGACTTCCACCCAGCGTCCCGGTGCAAACCACGGCACGCCGTTGACTTCCAAACGACTCACTTCGCCCGGGTGAAAACGTTCATGGGCGCGGAACCAGTCTTCCAGGCGGTCATCAATCCAGCCATGGAAACGCCAGAACACCGGGTTTACATGGGAGGAAAACGGGTCGCCGAGAAAGTCGTTTTCCGGCGCATACCAGCGCGCGGCGAAGTCCGCCTGATCGCGCGCCATCGGCACCGGAATGTCGTTGGACGGATCACGCGCCACCGAGGCCCAGCGCATGTGCAGCCAGTCGTGCAGGCCCAGTTCGACTTCCGAACCGAACTGGCCAAGCGTCAGTTTCGACAAATAACGCGGATCACGGTACTGCGATTCCCAAACCAGAAAATTGCTCTGAAAAGTCTCCGCCGCTTTGATGTCGCTGACCCACTTGGTGTACTCGTCATCGCCCTCGGCCAGCCAGGTCGGCGGCAGGGAATTGCCGTCGTGATTGTCGAAATAACGCGCGAAGCCCTGGCGGTCCCGTTCCAGCTCAGGCTGCGGCTGCGGAAACGCCGGCCAGGAAGGCAAATCCTGCATCGAGCGGGCGATGCCGAGCATGTGCCGATGCATAAAGAAAAAATCCACGCCCGAGCCATTGCGATCCTTGCTTGGCCCACGGGCGTCGCGCTCTTTGTCACGCGGCCCGGGCTGCCAGCCGATGCCGCGCAGCGCTTCGCGTTTTTTCTCCGGGAGCTTGTGCCACTTGTCGCGGGTGGCGTGCCAGAGCTGGTGGAACAACCGATGCTCGGGCGCCACCAGCCAGGCCAACAGTTGCGGATTGAGCCCGGTGCGTTCGCGGGCTTCGGGAAAGCGTCGCTTGATGGCGATAAACTGATTGTCCAGCTCGGGCAACGCCAACGGCCGATCCAGGCGCAAGACCTGCCCGGTGAACGTGGCGCTGCCGGCATTGCCGAACGCCGCCCAGACCTCATCCAGTCTGACTTTGAATTCATACACCGGCGGTGCAAGTGGCGCATCGGTGCGCAGCAGGCGCCAATACATCTCGGCGCCGTTGCCCGGTGCCAGATCGCCAATCACTTGATAACGCACAGGCCCTTCGGCACGCAGATTCGCTCCGGTGTCGAGATAACCGCGCAGGCCGCGACCACGGTGGGCGATGTCGAGAAACAGCTCCAGGCCTTGCGCCGGCAAACCATCAAGCCCGGCCGCCGCACCGGTAAAGCGAATGTCCCAGACCCCACGCAAATTGTCCGCCAGCTGTTGCCCGGCGGTGTCCGCCAGATCGACCGTGGCCTCGCCCGGGGTGATCGGAAACTCCTCGCGGGTCAATTCACGATGTGCATAAAAAGCGGCAGGCAGCGCGGCGCCCGTGAGTGCCATGCCCGCCATGAACCAGCGTCGAGAGATCGTCATTGCCCTACCTGTGTCAGCCATGAAGCAGGCTTTATCCAAGCTAGAACGTTTGCTCGGCGGGGAAATTTACGCCGCCGGCAAAACATCCCTGCGCCGCTGCCGGGCATTTGTAACGCGCGCCTAAATTAGCCCTGCGGCCACTCGTTCTTCCCAGATAGCAAAGGCCCCTGCGCCTGTACCTCGACGGCGAACCTGAATGAGATGGCAATGACAAAACCGCGTTGGAAAAAGGCTCTATTCATCGGCCTGCCGCTGGCCCTGGCGATCAGTGCCGGCGCAGGATTTCTGGCCTGGGATTACTGGAACAACCCCGGCTATCCGGTGAAGGTGATGAAACAGGCGACGGAGTTGCAGGATCGCCTGCTGTCGTTCGACAGCCACATCACCGTACCGCTGAGTTTCGGCAGCCACGACCACGAAGCCGACAAGGATGGCTCGGGCCAGTTCGACCTCATCAAGGCCAATCGCGGACGCCTGTCCGGCGCGGCGCTGACGGTGTTCGGCTGGCCGGAAATGTGGAACGGCCCGAACGCCCCGCACCGTCCCACCGAGGGCTTTGTCGAAGAGGCGCGCAACCAGCAGGAAGTGCGCTACAAGATCATTTCCGGGATCGTCCGCGACTTCCCCAATCAGGCCGGCATCGCCTACACGCCAGATGATTTCCGCCGCCTGCACGGCGAAGGCAAGTTTGCGATTTTCATCAGCATGCTCAACGCCTACCCGCTGGGCAATGACCTGAGCAAGCTCGACCTGTGGGCCGGGCGCGGCATGCGCATGTTCGGTTTCAGTTACATCGGCAACAACAGCTGGGCCGACTCGTCGCGGCCGCTGCCGTTTTTCAATGATTCGCCCGACGCCCTCGATGGTCTGTCGGACATCGGCAAACAAGCGGTGCAGCGCTTGAACGATCTGGGCGTGATCATCGATGTGTCGCAAATGTCGACCAAGGCCCTCGAGCAAGTCGCCGAACTGAGCCGCACACCGCTGGTGGCCTCGCACTCGGCGCCCCGGGCGGCGGTGGATATCCCGCGCAACCTCAGCGACAAAGAACTGCAACTGATCAAAAACAGTGGCGGCGTGGTGCAAGTCGTCGCCTTCTCGCAATACCTGAAACCGCTGACCCAGGGCACGCAGGACAAACTCAATGCGTTGCGTGCGCGCTTCGATCTGCCGCCACTGCCCAATCTGGCCATGGCACTGATGCCGGGCGATCCGATCATCACCGCCTGGTCGGAACAGAAGCTCGGCCAATACGCCAGCGGCCTCTACGCGATCCTCGAAGAAGAACCGAAAGCCACCCTCAAGGACTTCGGCGACGCCATCGATTACACAGTGCGCAAGATCGGTATCGACCACGTCGGTATCGCCTCGGACTTCAACGACGGCGGCGGCATCAAGGGCTGGGAAAACGTCGGCGAGATTCGCAACGTCACCGCCGAACTGCTGCAGCGCGGCTACTCCGAAGCGGACATCGCCAAGCTCTGGGGCGGCAACTTCATGCGCGTCTGGGATCAGGTACAAAAAGCCGCGAAACCGGCGCTGGCGTCGCGCCAGAAGGTGGCGCGACCATGACCGATCGTCGCACTTTCCTCAAGCAGGCCGGCCTGCTCGCCGCCGCCCTGCCCCTGGGCGCCAGCCTGACTACACCGGCGGCCGTCGCTGCCGTGCCGACTGCCTCGCGGGACAAATGGGCGCAGTTGCGTCAAATGTTCGATCAGGATCCTCAGGCGATTCACTTCGCCAATTTCCTCGTCACCTCGCACCCCAAACCGGTGCGCGAAGCGATCGAACGCCATCGCGCGGCGCTGGATCTGAATCCGGGTCTGGCGATGGATTGGGATCTGGGCGTCACCGAGAAGCGCGAAGAAAACGTGCGCCACTGGGCCGGCCAGTATCTGCAAGCCAAACCGGCGCAGATCGCCCTGACCGGCAGCACCACCGAAGGCCTGGCGATGATCTACGGCAGCGTGCAGGTGCGCGCGGATCAGGAAATCCTTACCACGGTTCACGAGCACTACTCGACGCGCAATATTCTCGATTTCCGCAGCCGGCGTGACGGCACGCGCGTGCGCAAACTCAAGCTGTTCGAAACCCCGCAGAGCATTTCTCTGGATCAGGTGCTCGACACGATCAATCGCAATATCCGCCCCGAAACCCGCGTGCTGGGCATGACCTGGGTGCATTCGGGCAGCGGCGTGAAGCTGCCGATCCGCGAAATCTCGCAATTGGTCGACGAGCACAACCGCCAGCGTGCCGATCAGGATCGGCTGATCCACGTGGTCGATGGTGTGCACGGTTTTGGCGTCGACGACTTGAGTTTCCCGCAGATGAACTGCGACTTTTTCATCGCCGGCACGCACAAGTGGATGTTCGGCCCGCGCGGCACCGGCATCGTCTGCAGCCGCACCGAAGAACTGAAATACGTCAGCCCCAGCGTGCCGACCTTCTCCGAGGCCACGGCCTTCTCGACCATCATGACCCCGGGCGGCTACCACGCCTTCGAGCATCGCTGGGCGCTGGACGAAGCCTTCAAGTTGCACCTGCAGCTGGGCAAAGCCGAGGTGCAGACGCGCATTCATCAGCTCAACAGCTACCTCAAGCAACGCTTGCAGGAGCACCGCAACATCGAATTGGTCACCCCGCTCGCCTCGCAGTTCTCCGCCGGTTTCACCTTCTTCCGGATCAAGGGCCAGGACAGCGATGAAGTAGCTGCCTGGCTGATGCAGAACCGGGTGATCTGCGACGCGGTCAGCCGCGACGTCGGGCCGGTGATTCGCACCGCGCCGGGCTTGCTCAACAGCGAAGCCGAAGTGGATCGCTTCATGGACATCCTCAGCACCAAGCTGCGTGCCTGACCCTCGACTGCCGTTTTCCTTTCAAAGAGACGACCCATGAAAAAGCCTCACGCGTCACTCCTCTCCAAAGCCCTGCCCGCACTGGCGCTAAGCGCCCTCTGCGCTGCCCTGTTGCCCGGCACCGCGCACGCGGCGACAGCACCCGCTGCGGGCAAAGTGTTCAAGGATTGCAAGGACTGCCCGGAAATGGTCGTGTTGCCGACCGGCAGTTACACCATGGGCACGCCGGACGATGAGGTCGGCCGCCAACCCGACGAAGGCCCGCTGCACACGGTGACGTTCAGCAAACCATTCGCTATCAGCCGCTCGCAGGTGCTGGTGGGCGAATGGGACGCCTATGTGCGCGAAACCGGCAACAAGCCCTACGACTTCGATGACCGCCCCGGCCGCCGCTGCACCGCCGGCAAGCCGGAATTCAAACAGACGCCCCGCGACCCGGCGGTGTGCATGAACGTCGCAGAAGCCCAGGGCTACATCGACTGGCTGTCGAAAAAGACCGGGCACGCCTATCGCCTGCAAAGCGAATCGATCCGCGAATACGCCGCCCGGGGCGGCAGCACCGGGCCTTTCCCGTTCCCGTTCGATGAGGGCAAGGATTACCAGATCTCCAAACACGCCAACACCTATGGCGCAGCCGACGGCTACAACTTCACCTCGCCGGCCGGCACCTTCCCGGCCAATGCGTTTGGCGTGTTCGACGCCCACGGCAACGTCTACGAATGGACCGCCGATTGCTATCACCCGGACTACTCCGGAGTGCCCGCCGACGGTCGCCCATGGACCCAGGAAAACTGCGAACGCCAGGTCATTCGCGGCAACGACTGGGGCGAGGCGCCGATCTTCTCGCGCTCGGGCAACCGCAACAGCAGCTGGCCGACCAGCAAGGGCGACTGGCTGGGCTTTCGCGTAGTGCGCGACCTCTGATCCCGCCCTCGACGAGCGCAGCCACGCCTGCGCTCGGTTAAAGAAACTCCGCGACCATTCGTTTTCCTTAAGTACCGGCACTCCCTCCGCATCGAAGCAGGAATCCTCCATGACCAAGCCTACGCGTGGGGCGATCAACGAATTGTTCGCCCTGCTCAAGCCCTTCCGCCTGATCGTCTCGGCGTCCATCGTGCTCGGCATGCTCGGCGGCCTGAGCGTCACCGTGCTGCTGGCGACCATCAACAACGCCCTGCATTCCGATGACGGCCTGACCCGCACCGTGGTGATGATCTTTGCCGGCCTCTGTGCCCTGGCCCTGCTGACCACGATCCTGTCGGACATCGGCACCAACTACGTCGGCCAGCACATCATCGCCAAACTGCGCAAAGAGCTGGGGGAGAAAGTCCTGTCGGCGCCGATCGACCAGATCGAACGCTATCGCAGCCATCGCCTGATTCCGGTGCTGACCCACGACGTCGACACCATCAGCGACTTCGCCTTCGCCTTCGCGCCGCTGGCGATTTCCATGACCGTGACCCTCGGCTGTCTAGGCTATCTGGCCATGCTGTCGTGGCCGATGTTCCTGATGATGCTGGTGGCCATCGCCATCGGCACCACCATCCAGGCCATCGCCCGGGCCAAAGGCATGCGCGGTTTCTACGCCGCCCGCGATTCCGAAGACGAACTGCAGAAGCACTACAACGCAATTGCCGAAGGCGCCAAGGAACTGCGCATTCACCGCCCGCGCCGCCAGCGCATGTTCGTCGCCGGCATTCAGAAAACCGCCGAGAAAATCTGCGACACCCAGATCAGATCGATCAACACCTTCGTCATCGCCAAGTCGTTTGGCTCGATGCTGTTCTTCGTCGTCATCGGCATGGCCCTGGCCCTGCAATCGCTGTGGCCGAGTGCCGACAAAGCGGTGATGAGCGGTTTCGTTCTGGTGCTGCTGTACATGAAGGGGCCGCTGGAGCACCTGATCAGCACCCTGCCGATCATCAGCCGCGCGCAGATTGCCTTCCGCCGCATTGCCGAACTCAGCGAACAGTTCTCCTCACCGGAGCCGCACCTGTTGCTGCAGGATCAGGGCAGCAAGCCAGCCGCCGTCAACAGCCTGGAACTGCGCAACGTGCGCTACGCCTTCCCGCCCGTGGAAGGCAGCGAGCCGTTCCGCCTCGGCCCGGTGAACCTGCGCATCGAACAGGGCGACATTGTGTTTATCGTCGGTGAGAACGGCTGCGGCAAGACCACGCTGATCAAATTGCTCCTGGGCCTGTACGCGCCGACCGAGGGCGAAATTCGCGTTAACGACAAGCCAATCACTGCGGTCAATCGCGATGATTACCGGCAGAACTTCACGACGATCTTCGCCGACTACTACCTGTTCGATGATCTGATTCAGGGCGATCGTGAAGTGCCGCAGGATGCCACCCGCTACCTGGAACGTCTGGAGATTGCGCACAAGGTCAGCGTGCGCGACGGCGCGTTCAGCACCACCGACCTGTCCACCGGCCAGCGCAAACGCCTGGCACTGGTCAACGCCTGGCTCGAAGAGCGCCCGGTGCTGGTGTTCGATGAATGGGCGGCGGATCAGGACCCGACCTTCCGGCGGATCTTCTATACCGAGCTGCTGCCCGACCTCAAGCGTCTGGGCAAGACCATCATCGTGATTTCCCACGACGACCGTTACTTCGACGTCGCCGATCAACTGGTGCGCATGGAGGCCGGCAAGGTCAAAAGCGAACTGCAAACCGCTTGATCGAAGCAGCCGCGACCGGGCCGGAGAAAAAACTTTTCCGGTTTGCCGCGGCTTCCTCGTCTTAATGAGATGAATAAGAACCATTAACAACTATACCTGCCAAGGTCTTAACCTCATGTCCGCATCCCGTTTCATGCTTCGCCCTCTGACTCGAGCCCTGCTGATGCACGGCGCGACCCGCACACGCCTGGCCGGTAGCGGCCTGGGTCTGGCACTGACCCTTGCAGCAGCGCCGTATGTCCAGGCCCAGGAATGGACCCTGAACATCCCGGCCCAACCGCTGGCCCAGGCCCTGCAAACCCTCGGTCAGCAGACCAGCCTGCAAATCATCTACAGCCCGGAAAGCCTGCAAGGCCTGCGCTCCAGCGCCCTCAATGGCCGCTATCAGGATGACGAGTCGCTCAAGGCCATGCTCAGCGGCACCGGCATCCGCTATCAGCGTGACGGCAACACCGTCACCGTGCTCGGCCCGGCCACCAGCGGCAGCGCGATGGAACTGGCGCCGACCAACGTCAACGCCAACCGCCTCGGCGCCACCACCGAAGGCAGCAACTCGTACACCACCGGCGGCGTGACCATCGGCAAGGGCGTGCACTCGCTGAAGGAAACGCCGCAATCGGTCACGGTGATGACCCGCAAGATGCTCGATGACCAGAACCTCAACACCATCGAACAGGTGATGGAGAAGACCCCGGGCATCACCGTCTACGACTCGCCAATGGGCGGCAAGTATTTCTACTCGCGCGGTTTCCGCATGACCGGCCAGTACCAGTACGACGGCGTGCCGCTGGACATCGGCAGCAGCTACGTGCAGGCGGACAGTTTCAACAGCGACATGGCCATCTACGACCGCGTGGAAATCCTCCGCGGCGCGGCGGGCATGATGAAGGGCGCCGGCGGCACCGCCGGCGGCGTCAACTTCGTGCGCAAGCGCGGCCAGGACACCCCGCACACGCAACTATCGCTGTCGGCCGGCACCTGGGACAACTACCGCGGCCAGGTCGACACCGGCGGCCCGCTGAACGACGCCGGCACTGTCCGTGGCCGCGCCGTGGTGACCCAGCAGACCCGTAAGTATTTCTACGACGTGGCTGAACGCCGCGACCAGATCTACTACGGCGCCCTGGACTTCGACCTCAGCCCCGACACCACCCTCGGTCTGGGCATGGCCTATGAAGACGTCGACGCCACCCCGTGCTGGGGCGGCCTGCCGCGCTACGCCGACGGCTCCGACCTGCACCTGAAACGCTCCACCTGCCTGAACACCTCGTGGAACAACCAGCGCAGCAAACGCGCCACCTACTTCGCCGACGTCAAACACCAGTTCAACGATGACTGGTCGCTGAAAGTCGCCGGTGTGTACTCGCGCAACACTCAGGACATGGAATATTCCTTCCCGAGCGGCACAGTGCCATTGGGCGCCACCGCCACCAACACGCTGATGCTCGGCAGTACCTATGACTACGATCAGCGCGACTACGGTTTCGATGCTTACGTCGATGGCAAATTCGACGCCTTCGGCCAGCAGCACGAACTGATCGTCGGCGCCAACGCCAGCCGTTCGCACAAGGACGACTTCTATGCGGTGGCCGCGTTGCCACAGCGCCAGAACGTGTTCAACCCGAACCACAACATCCCGCAGCCGGATGAAAGCTACTACCTGGCCAACGCCTCCCGTGGCGGCCCGGTGGACATGCACATCAAGCAATACGGCGCCTACTCGATCGCCCGCCTGAAACTCGCCGACCCGATGACCCTGGTACTCGGCAGCCGGGTCAGCTGGTACAAATCCGACACTGACTCGGTGCAGTACTTCCGTGGCGAAGGCACCGAGGTCAACACCCAGTCCACCGAAACCGGCCAGGTCACGCCCTTCGCCGGCCTGCTCTACGACCTCAACGACAACCTGACCGCCTACGCCAGCTACACCGACATCTTCACCCCGCAAGGCTCGTACAAAACCATCGACGGCAGCACGCTCAAGCCGCTGATTGGCCAGAGCTACGAGCTGGGGATCAAGGGTGAGTGGTACGACGGTCGTCTGAACACCACGTTCAACCTGTTCCGCACCATCCAGAAAGATGCGGCCCAGGATGACCTGCGGTGCGAAGACAGTTCGTGCCAGATCAACTCGGGCAAGGTCCGCGCCCAGGGCTTTGAAGCTGAAGTCAGCGGTGAAGTGATCGACCGCCTGCAACTGTTGGCCGGTTATACCTACACCCAGACCAAGGTGCTGGAAGATGCCGATGCCACTCAGGATGGCGCGGTCTACAACTCTTACGTGCCGCGTCACCTGTTGCGCGTCTGGGGTGATTACGCCCTGAGCGGGCCGCTGGACCGTGTGACGATTGGTGCGGGGGTCAATGCGCAGACGGGCACCTACCGGGTTTCGCCTCTGGGCGGCGACAATGTCGATGGCGCGGGTTATGCGGTCTGGAACGGTCGCATTGGTTATAGGATTGATGACACCTGGTCGGTGGCGTTGAACGGCAACAACCTGTTCGACAAGCGTTATTACGCGACTATTGGTACCGAGGGGTTCGGTAACTTCTACGGGGATCCGCGCAATTTTGTGATGTCGGTGAAGGCTGATTTCTGATTTTTTGATTTGAGCTGTGAGAGAGCCCCGCATTGTGAGATGCGGGGCTTTTTGGTTTTTGGTTTTTGGTTTTTGGGATTGGGGATTGGGGGGCATATCCGTTGCTGCGGTGAAGGCTACTTAGGGTTCCGCCCTTACGGCGGGTCACTTTTTCCAAACGCCGGAATGCCGGCCCAGCGAAAAGTAACCAAAAAGGCTTTGCCCCGGCGTACGGCCCGCTCGCTGGGGCTCGGGGTACCTTCGTTACGGGACCGATCCGGGCGCAGCGGCTCCGGTTGGCTTCGCTGCACCTACACTCGCTGTGTACGACTGCGTCGTACGGTCGCTGCGCTCCCACCCCCGGATCGATCCCGTAACGAAGCCTGCCGAAGGGGCAAAAGATCAAGAGCCAGAGCAAAAGCCCCTCACCCTAGCCCTCTCCCGAAGGGAGAGGGGACTGACCGAGGTGTTCAGGCGAAATACGCCGACTTGCGATATCGAGTCGAATGCAGATTCTGAAAAGCCCGCAAATCGGCTCCCTCTCCCTCGGGAGAGGGCTGGGGTGAGGGGCGAATCCAACACAGATCCAAAGCAGACCACACGCTTTTCACCACTCAACAATGAGCGTTAGCTCGAGTGCTTTTGATCTTGCTTTTGATCCACCGGCGACGTCGGAAGGCTGAGTGGAGGGATTGATCCGGGGGTGGGAGCGCAGCGACCGTTTGGCGCAGCCAAACACAGCGAGTGTAGGTGCAGCGAAGCAAACCGGAGCCGCTGCGCCCGGATCGATCCCGCAGCGAAGGAACCCGAGCCTGCGAGGGCCGAACGCAGGAGCTAGCGTTTTTTGCTTACTTTTTTTGGCGCTTGTAAAAAAGTAAGTCGCCGTAAGGGCGAAACCGCCAGCAGCAACACCAAAAAAAACGGATATTCACCCCATCCAAAAAGCCCGCGCAAGCGCCCCACCCACCCTCGAATAAACCTGCAGAACCCCAGGCACCACCGCCCCCAACCGCAACAAATCATGAGTCAACCCGGCACAAATCTCGACCTCGACCTCAACCCCCTGCCCACGCAGCCTGTCGACATAAGCCTGCCCCTCATCCAGCAACGGATCAAACCCCGCCAATACGACAATGGCCGGCGCCACCCCACGCAAATCCTCCGCCAGCAACGGCGAAAAACGCCAATCCAGATAATCCTCCGGCCCCCGCGCGTAGTGCTGATAAAACCACTCCAGCGTGTCGTTCTCCAGCAGGTACCCCTCGCCAAACAACAGCCGCGAATCATGCACCCGCGAAGCATCGGTCACCGGATAACACAACAACTGCGCCTTCGGCGCGATAGCCACCGTGTGCGGCTGCCGCACCGCCTGAATCGCCAGCACCGTCGCCAACGTGGCACCCGCGCTGTCGCCACCAAACGCAACGCGCGAACCATCCAGGCCGAGGCTCGCAGCCTCTTCGGCCAGCCAGGCCAAAGCGTCCTCGCCATCCTCCAGCGCTGTCGGAAAGCGATGCTCCGGCGCCAGTCGATAACCGACCGAAAGCACCGCACACGGCGTGCGCTGACAAAACTCGCGGCAGACGCCGTCGTGGGAATCCAGACTGCCAACGACAAATCCGCCACCGTGGAAATACACCAGCACCGGCAGCGGCGATTCAACACCGCTGGGCCGATACAAACGTAACGCCAGCGCCGCACCGTCACGGGCCTGTGTTTCGATCTCGGTGACTTCAACATCCTGCGGCGCCGGCCAGCGCAGTTGCGCGGTGGTCTGCTCGAAGGTGGCGCGGGCCTCGCTCGGGGTCAGTTGGTGCATGGCCGGCAGGCCGGCGTCCTGGCTGTCTTGAGCGAGGTCGAGGAAAGCTTCCAGATCAGGGTGTAACGACATCGTTAAAAATCCTTGTATCCGCAATAGGACGGGCGCGCCTGGGCAGCGCCCGCGCAAAAGACCGGGCGATCAACCCACACGCGCCATGCAATGTTCGATCAACGCTTCAAGTTCACGCTGGTAATCGCTCATCAGCGCATCCATGGTGCCGGCGCGGTAACGCTGGCTGCTGTAGATGCAGCGCAAGGCCAGTTGCCCGTCATAGACCTGGCCGACGATTTCCAGCCAGTTGCCCAGGTTGGCCTTGAGGCTGTAGTTGTCGCCGGTTTCTTCCAGTGCCGGCACCAGCAACGCCTGTTCATCGAAGCTCTGGTCGAACTGCCCGAGGTAGTTGAACGTCACCCGTGCCTGCGGCAATGCAGCCAGTTGCGCCGAGATTTCCGGCCCGGCCAGATGACGCAGCACGCCATAGCCGATGCCTTTCTGCGGTACGCCCGCCAGTTGCGCCTGCACATCGATGATCGACTGGCCGATGTCATCGCTGTCCGGGCGCAAACGCACCGGGAACATGCTGGTGAACCAGCCGAGGCTGCGGCTCAGGTCGATCGATTCGAAGAGGTCTTCGCGCCCGTGCCCTTCAAGCAAAATCAACGCCGACGGTTGCTGGCTCCAGCGGCACAGGGCGCGACTGAGCGCTGACAACAGCAAGTCGTTGATCTGCGTGCCGTACACCGCCGGGGCCTGTTTGAGCAGTTGTTCGGTGTGCTCGCGGGACAGCTTGAGCCGCGCCTGCGCCTGTTGCCGCACGAGGTTCTTGCCGCGCGGGTTGTCGCACGGCAGATCAACGCTGGGCTGATCCAGTTGCTCCAGCCAATAGCTCAATTCCTGCTCGGCAATCACCGGCGCCTGCGCCTGCAATGCCTCGGCAAACGAACGATAACTGCTGGTGCGAATCGGCAGCTGCGGCGCCAGCCCCTGCACGCACGCCTCATAAGCGACTTTCAGATCGTCGAGCAGAATCCGCCACGACACGGTGTCGACCACCAGGTGATGAATCACCACCAGCAAGCGCGCCTGGCCATCCGGCAACGCCACATGCATGACCCGCCAGACCGGTCCGTCATCGAGTTTGAGGCTGCGCTGCGCGAGGTTGGCCAAGGCTTCGACCTCTTCGCTGCTTTGCGCTTCACGGCGCCACAGCACAGCCTCGTCGGACGCGCAGCTGCTATAGCGCTGCAACCAGCGCCCGCCGTCATCGGAAAAACGCAGGCGCAACGAATCGTGATGCTGTTCGATCAAGCCCAGCGCCTGTTCCAGGGCATCGAGATCTAGCGGCTGACGTGCGCTGAGCAGCAACGACTGGTTGTAGTGATGCGCCTCGGCCATGCCTTCGGCGAAGAACCATTGCTGGATCGGCAGCAAATTGAACGCACCCTCTGCGGCAACCTGAGTCTGGTCCGGCAACGCTTGCCCGGCGCCCTCCTTCGCCACTTGCTGCTCGACAATGCCGGCGATGGTTTGATAGCGCATCAGATCACGCAGCTTCAGCTCCATCTGCAGGGTCGGGTGGTTTCTCACCCGCGAGATCACTTGCAGGCTGAGGATCGAATCGCCGCCCAGTTCAAAGAAGTTATCGCTGATACCGACCTGCTCGACCTGCAACACCTGCGCCCAGATTTCCGCCAGCAGGCGTTCCTGCTCGGTGCGCGGGGCAACATATTCGTCGCTTTTGAACTCCGGCTCCGGCAAGGCCTTGCGATCGAGCTTGCCGTTGGGCGTGACCGGGAACGCGGTGAGGCAGACGATCTGCGCCGGCACCATGTATTCCGGCAGCGAAGCGCGCAGCCCGGCCTTGAGTTCATCGCCGATGTCTTCACCGCTGGCGGTGACCACGTAGCCGATCAGTTGCTTGCCGGAGGCATTGTCGCGGGCAATCACCAGCGCATCGCTGACCGCCGGCAACTGACGCAGGCTGGCCTCGACTTCGCCTAGCTCGATGCGGAAGCCACGGACCTTGACCTGATGGTCGATGCGCCCGACGTAATCGACCACCCCGTCCGGGCGACGACGCACCAGATCGCCGCTGCGGTACAGGCGCTCGCCAGGGGCAAACGGGTTGGGCACGAAGCGCTCGCCGGTCAGATCGGGGCGGCCGTAGTAACCACGGGCGACGCCGTAACCGCCGATGTACAACTCACCGGCAAAACCCGGCGGCAGCGGATTCAGATCGTCGTCGAGCACGTACAACGAACGCGCACCGACCGCGCGGCCAATCGGCGCGTATGCCGCTTCGCACTGCTGGCTGATGGCGACTTTCCAGAGCATCGGCGTGACCACGGTTTCGGTCGGGCCGTAGCCGTTGGTGAAGTATTGCGGACGCAACGCCGCTTTCACCTGTTCGAAGGTCTGCTCCGGCACCGCATCGCCACCGAAGCAGTAGATGCGTACCGGTGGCGGCGCGATGCCGCTGGCGGCTGCGTACTCGGCCAGTTGCTTGAGATAGGCCGGCGGGAAACAAGCGATGGTCACGCCGTAATCGTGCAGGGCCTGATAGGTCTGCTCCGGCGTCCACAGGCATCCGTCACGGATCACCAGACGACCGCCGCTGTACAAGGTACTCAGCCAGCGTTCATGAGCGCCGTCGAAGGCGAAGGACATGAAGTGCAACTCGCGACTGCTCGCGTCCATTTCGTACAGCTCAGCGATGGCCTGGCAGTGCATGCTCAGCGGTCCCTGGGTGACGGCCACGCCTTTCGGCCGTCCGGTGGAGCCGGAGGTGTAAACCAGATACGCCAGGCTCTGCTCGTGAACATCGCAGACCGGTGCGGCATCGCTGTAAAGACTGCGATCGAGTTGATCGATTTCCAGACGCAACACGCCATGCGGCGCCGGTAACGTCGCCCGCAGGCTGGTTTGCGTCAGCAGCAGGGCCATGCGCGAATCTTCGATCATGTACGCCAGACGCTCGGGCGGGTAATCGATGTCCAGCGGCACGTACGCCGCACCGCTCTTGAGCACGGCGAGGAAACTCACCAGCATTTCCAGCGAGCGCGGCAACGCCACGCCGATCACCACTTCCGGCCCGGCGCCATGGGCGATCAGGCACTGCGCAAGTCGATTGGCCTGCCGCTCCAGTTCGGCGTAGCTCAGGCTTTCGCCGGCGCATTGCACCGCGATCGCGTCGGGCTGCTGTTGCGCATGACGACTGATCAGCTCCGGCAACAGGCGAGGCTCATGGCGGTGCGCCGGCTCGGCACTCCAGGTCTGCGCCGCTTGCCATTGTTCGGCGGACAGACGCTGCAAGTTGCCCAGCCGCTCATACGGCGCGGCCATCATCGCCGCGAGGGTGTTTTCCAGGGTCAGGCGAATGCCTTGCACCGCCTCGGCGCTGAAGTGGCTGCGCAGGTACAGGTACTCGATCGACAACTCGTCGCCGAGCATCACCGCAAGGTCCATCGGCACGTTGGTCACGCCATGGCCGATGGATTTGCCAAAGGTCAGCTCGGTGTCGGTTTCTTCCTGCAAGCGCTCGTCGATCGGGAAGTTCTCGAACACCACGATGCTGTCGAACAGCGCCTGACCTCCGAGGTTCGACCAGCGCTGCACATCGGCCAGCGGTGCCTGGGAGTAATCGCGAATGTCGAGGTTGTACGCCTGCACTTCGCCCAGCCAGTCGGCCAGGCGCTGATCGGCCTGCGGCGTCTGAATGATCGGCAAGGTGTTGATGAACAGGCCGAGCATGTTGCCGACTTTCGGCAGACTTTCCGGACGCCCCGATACGGTGGCGCCGAAGGTCACCGTCTGCTGGCCGGTGTAGCGTTGCAACAGCAGCAGCCACGCGCCCTGAATCAGCGTGTTGGGGGTGATGCGCAAATCGCGGCAGAACTCCAGCAGGCGCGCGGTTTGCGCCTTGTCCCAATTCGAATAGAGCGCATCGTGACCGGTAACGTCGGCACTGTGGCGCGGGTGCATCGCCTGACTCAGCGCAGTCGGTTCGTTGACCACCGCCAGACGCGCCTTCCAGAACAGCTCTTGGGCATCCTGATCCTGCGCCTGCAACCAGGCAATAAAGTCGCGATAGCGGCCGTTCTCGCCAGTCACCTGGCCCGTGGAATAGAACTGCAAGACCTCGCCGAACAACCGCGAACTGCTCCAGCCGTCCATCAGAATGTGGTGGCTGGTCCAGATCATCTGGTACTGCTCGTCGCCCAGCTGCAACAGGGTCACCCGCTGCAAACGCGCCACGGACAAGTCGAAGCCCAGTGCGCGGTCGGCGCTGGCGAACTCAGCAATCGCCGCCTCGCTGCAATCCTGCCCACGCCAATCGAGCACCTGCATCTGCAACGGTACATGGCGATGCACCACCTGCAGCGGTTTGGCCAGCCCATCCTGCCAATGGAAACTGGTGCGCAGGATCGCCTGCCGCACAATGATGAATTCCCAGGCCTGGCGGAAACGCTCCACGTCGAGGCCCTTGATCGGCAGGCTGACCTGTTGCACGTAGAGGCTGCTGCCGTTATCCGACAGCGTATGGAACAGCATGCCTTCCTGCATCGGCGAGAGCGGATAGACGTCTTCGATCAGTTCCGCCGGCACCGGCAAGGCATCGAGTTGCGCCTGATCCAATTGCGCCAACGGGTAGTCGCTGACGCTGGCGGATTGCGCGTCTTCAAGCGAAACCACTGCGGCCAGTTTCTGCACCGTCTGCTGCTGGAACAGGTCCTTGGGCGTGAAGCAAATGCCCTGCTGACGCGCGCGGCTGACCAGTTGAATCGAGATGATCGAATCGCCGCCGAGGGCGAAGAAATTGTCGGTCACGCCGACCTGCTCGATCTTCAGAATGTCCTGCCAGACCTCGGCCAACTGCTGCTCCAGCGCCGTCGAAGGCGCGACGTAATCGCGTTGTGCCTGATTGGCATCCGGCGTCGGCAAGGCCTTGCGATCAAGTTTGCCGTTGGGTGTCAGCGGCAACTGTTCGAGGAACAGCCACTGCGCCGGCACCATGTAGTCCGGCAGATGCGCCTTGAGCGCGGCTTGCAACTCAGCACTCAGGGCGTCCAGTTGCGCAAGACTCTGATCAGCCTCGGCCGGCACCACATAAGCCACCAGTTGCTGGCCGCCAACGCCGTCCACCGCCAGCACCACGCCTTCGCGCACACTGGCCTGGGCCAGCAGACGCGCTTCGATTTCCCCCAGTTCGATACGGAAGCCGCGCACCTTGACCTGATGGTCGATGCGGCCGACGTATTCGATACGGCCGTCGTCCATGAAACGCGTCAGGTCGCCGGTGCGGTACATGCGCTCGCCGTTGCTCGCCAACGGGTTGGGCACGAAGCGCTCGGCGGTCAGGCCCGGGCGCAACAGATAGCCACGGGTGATGCCCTCACCGGCCAGATACAGCTCCGCTGCGATGCCGAGCGGAGCTGCCTGCAATTGCCCGTCGAGCAGGTACGCGGTGGTGTTGCGCAGTGGCCGGCCGATATTGGCCTGGCCGCCGAGTTCGCGGCGGGTCCAGGTCGAATACGTGGTGTCTTCGGAAGGCCCGTACAGATCGTAAACGTGGGCAACCGAAGTCTCGCGGTACAAGGTGTCGACCAGCGCCTGCTTGAGCGGCTCGCCGGCCAGATTGATGATGCGCACGCCCGGCGGGATCTGGCCGATGCGTTGTAGCGCGGCAATCGCCGATGGCACGGTGTTGATCAGACGCACCTGATCACGCTCGGGCAAGTCCGCCAGCTCCAGGGCATTGCGCGCCATGACCATGGACCCGCCGCGCGCCAGGGTGACGAAAATCTCCCACACCGACAAGTCGAAGCACACCGACGTCGAGGCCAGCACGCCTTGCAGATCGTCCTCGCTGTAGACCTCGGCGGACCAATCAATCAGCGCCTGTACGTTGCGATGGGCGATGGCCACGCCTTTCGGTTTGCCGGTGGAACCGGAGGTGTAGATCACGTAGGCCAGATTGGCCGAGTCGGCGCGCGCCGGCAGGTTGTCCGGCGCTTGCGCGGCGAACGCCTCACCGCCGGCCTCGACCAGCACCACCTGCGCTTCGGTGGACGGCAGTTGCGCCAGCAAGGCTTGCTGGGTCAGCAGGACTTTCGCCTGGCTGTCGTCGAGCATGTAGGCCACGCGGTCGGCCGGGTAGTCCGGGTCCAACGGCACGTAGGTGCCGCCGGCCTTGAGCACCGCCATCAGGGCGATCACCAGTTCCGCCGAACGCGGCAGCGCCACGCCGACGCGCACTTCGGCGGTGACACCCAGCGTCACCAAATGCCGGGCCAGCTGATTCGCCCGCAGGTTCAGTTCGCCATAGCTCAGGGCCACGCCGGCATGACTCAACGCCAGTGCCTGCGGATGCGCTGCGACCCGTGCTTCAAAGCTCTGCGAGATCAACCGCTCGGCCGGATAAGCCGCGTGATTGTCGTTCCACTGCGCCAGCGTCTGACGCTCGGCCAGCGGCAGCAGACCGATCTCGCCGAGTGCACGCTGCGGCGCTGCGATAAATTGCTCGAGCACTTCACGCAAATGCGCCGCCAGACCAAGCACGCTGCGCTCGGCGAAGTGCTCGGTGAGGTAGTTGAAATCGAGGTTGAGCACTTCGCTGGCACCAGCGATCAGGGTCAGGCCGTAGTTGGTCTGTTCACGATGCTCCAGACCGGAAAAGCGCAGCCCGCCCGGATTGGCCTCCAGCGCTTCTGACACCGGGTAGTTCTCGAACACCAGCAAAGTGTCGAACAGCGCTTCGCCACTCAATGCGGCCAGACGCTGAATGTCCTGCAACGGCGTCTGTTCGTAGTCGCGCAACAGCAGGTTCTTGTCCTGCACGCTGCGCACCCAGTCGCCCACACTGAGGGTGGCCTGCGGGCTGGCGATCACCGGCAGAGTGTTGATGAACAGCCCCAGCTGTTCTTCGATGCCCGGCAAATCCACCGGACGCCCGGATACCGTGGCGCCAAACGCAACGGTGGCCTGGCCGGTATAGCGCTGCAACACCAGCAGCCATGCCGCCTGCACCAGGCTGTTGAGGGTCACCTGTTGCTGACGGGAGAAGCTGTTCAGACGCTGGGTCAACGCTTCATCGAAATGCAGACGATGCATCTGTTTGCCCGGCCCCGGCACGGTGCGTCCGTGGCAGGCGGAGGCCAGTCGGGTCGGCTCGTCGAGTTCGGCCAGTTGCCCGCGCCAGAATTCCTGCGCGGCCGCCTTGTCCTGGCCCCGTAGCCACACCAGAAAATCCCGATAGCGACCCTGCGCGCTCGGCACCGGCTGTCCGGCGTAATCCTGCAGCACCTCGCCGAACATCCGCGAGTTGCTCCAGCCATCCATGAGGATGTGGTGGCAGGTGAAAATCAGTCGATGGCGATCGTCGGCAGTGCGCAGCAGGCACAGGCGCAACAGCGGCGGATTCTGCAGATCGAAGCCACGTTCGCGGTCGGCCTGCGCCCGTGCTTCAAGCACCGCCGGCAGATCGGCGGCATCGCGCACATCGATTTCCGGCATTTCCAGGGTCAGTTGGCGGTTGATCACCTGCAACGGCGCATCGAGGCCATCGCGGCCCCAGATGAAACCGGCGCGCAGCACTTCATGGCGATCGACCACCCGTTGCCAGGCTTGCTGGAACCGCGCGACGTCGAGGCCGTCGATGTCCAGCAGCATCTGATAGACGTAGGCGCTGGCATCCGCGTCGTACAGGCTGTGGAACAGAATGCCCTGCTGCATCGGCGCCAGCGGGTAGATGTCCTCGATGCGCTGGGCGGCGATCGGCAGGCTGTCCAGATGCGCCTGGGACAAACCGGCCAGCGGCACGTCGGACGGAGTCAGCCCCCCGGAATGACTGAGGCAGTGGTCGATCAATTCGCTCAGCGCCACTTCGTAGGCACGGGCCAAACCGACAATGGTCGCCTCTTCGAAAACGTCGCTGCTGTAGGTCCAGGTCAGGCTCAACTGGCCCTGATAAACCCGGCCATCGATGGTCAGCCAGTTGGCCATCGGCGCGTTCGCGTCCTGACCGGCGCCCTTGTCCTCGGTGGCCGGCCGCCACAAGGCGTCTTCATCGAAGTTGTTATCGAACTGGCCGAGGTAGTTGAACGTCACCTGCGGTTGCGCCAGTTCATGGAGTGCCGCTTGTGCTTCGGCGGTGCCGAGATAACGCAGCAAGCCATAGCCAATGCCCTTGTTGGGGATCGCGCGCAGTTGCTCCTTGATGCCTTTGATCGAGGTTTCCAGGCTGGCGTTTGGCGTCAGGCGCACCGGGAACATGCTGGTGAACCAACCCACGGTGCGGCTCAGGTCGATGTCATCGAACAGGTCTTCGCGGCCATGGCCTTCGAGCTGCACCAACGCGCTGTCGCTAGCGGTCCACTCGCAGAGCACCCGCGCCAGTGCGGTCAGCAGCAGGTCGTTGACCTGAGTGCGGTAGGCCGCCGGGGCCTGTTGCAGTAACTGGCGAGTGCGTTCGGCGTCCAGCCGCGTGTCGACGCTGCGTTCGAAGCGGTTGTTCAACTGGCCCTGCGGATTATCCAGCGGCAAACCGAGCGGAACGTCGCGCAACTGCTCGCGCCAGTAGCTGAGTTCGCTGCCCAGCGCCGCGCTGCGCGCATGTTCTTGCAGGCGCAAACCCCAGTCCTTGAACGCGCTGGTCTTGGCCGGCAGATGCACGCTCTGTCCGCTGCTGATCTGCTGATAGGCGTTCTGCAGGTCTTCGAGCAGGATCCGCCACGACACGCCATCGACCACCAGGTGATGAATCACCAGCAACAGACGCTGACTGGCGTCCGGCATATCGATCAGCGCCGCGCGGATCAGCGGGCCGTTGTGCAGGTCGAGGCTGCGTTGCAGGTCCAGGCACAGTGCTGGCAGTGCCGCGCTGTCGTCCAGCGTAAAGCTGCGCAACAAGTCTTGTGGCTGATCCGCCGCGCCGTGGCTTTGCTGCCAGCCCTGCTCGGTTTGGCGATAACGCAGACGCAAGGCGTCATGCTGTTTTTGCACCTGCGCCAGGGCCTGTTGCAGCGCCGCAGCTTGCAGGGTTTTCGCCGGGGCCAGCAGGATCGACTGGTTCCAGTGATGCCGCGCCGGGATGTCGCTGTGGAAAAAATATTGCTGGATCGGCGTCAGCGGCGCGTCGCCCAGCACTTCACCCTGCTCCGTCTGCACCGCGTCGCTCTGCTGCGCGACGGTGGCCAGACGCTGCACGGTCTGATGCTGAAAAATGTCCTTGGGCGTAAAGCGAATGCCGGCCTGCCGCGCGCGGCTGACCACTTGAATCGAAATGATCGAATCGCCGCCCAGCTCGAAGAAATTATCGTGAAGCCCGACCCGCTCGACCTTGAGCACGTCCTGCCAAATCTCCGCCAGACGCTGTTCCAGTTCGCTGCGCGGCGCCGCATAAGCCTCTTGCACTTGCGCAACGTCCGGCTGCGGCAGTTGTTTGCGATCGAGCTTGCCGTTGGCGGTCAGCGGCAGACGGTCGAGGAACGCCCAACTGACCGGAACCATGTAATCCGGCAGGGTTTCGCGCAGGTGCGCCTTGATCGAATCGCGCAGGGCGCCCTGCTCGTCCGCGTTCACTGCCTCGACGGGCACGACCCAGGTTGCCAGTTGCTGGCCGCTGAGGCCGTCCACCGCCAGCACCACCGCTTCGCGCACCTGTGGATGCTTGAGCAGTTGCGCTTCGATTTCGCCGAGCTCGATGCGGAAACCACGGATCTTCACTTGGTGGTCGATACGACCGATGTACTCGATCACCCCGTCGCCGCGCAGGCGTGCGAGGTCGCCGGTACGGTACAGACGCTGGCCGGCCTTGCGGTTGAACGGGTCCGGCACGAAGCGGGTGGCGCTCATGCCAGCCTGATTCAGATAACCACGAGCGAGACCGGCGCCAGCGATGTACAACTCACCGATGCAGCCTTGCGGCACCAGGTTGAGCGAGCTGTCGAGCAAGTACCACGACAGGTCGACAATCGGCGCGCCAATCGGGCTGCTGTGATTGCTGTGCAGATCCGCCAGCGACAATGGCCGGTAGGTCACATGCACGGTGGTTTCGGTGATGCCGTACATGTTGATCAGCGTCGGCGCGCGGTCGCCAAAACGCTCGAACCACGGGCGCAGATTCTGTACTTCCAAAGCCTCGCCGCCGAACACCACGTAACGCAGGGCATTGCTGCGCGCAGATTCACAGGCAACCTGCATCAACGGCTTGAATGCCGACGGCGTCTGGTTCAACACCGTGACGTTTTCATCGCAGAGCAGCGTGTAGAAATCCTCCGGCGAACGGCTGACGTCGTGGGGCACCACCACCAGTTTGCCGCCGTACAACAGCGCGCCGAAAATCTCCCACACCGAAAAGTCGAACGCGTAGGAATGGAACAGCGTCCAGCTGTCCTGCGCGCCGAAATCGAACCAGTGCGCGGTGGCGCTGAACAGGCGCATCACGTTGCCGTGCGGCAGCAACGCGCCCTTGGGTTTGCCGGTGGAACCGGAGGTGTAGATGACGTAGGCCAGATTGTCCGGCGTGGTCAGGCATGGCGGGTTGCTTGCGATGCCGTGCTCCGGCGCCTGATTCAGATCGAGGCAGATCAGCCCCGGCGGCAGCGGCAATTGCCCGAGCAAATGGCCCTGGGTCAACAGCAATTGAATACCGCTGTCGTCGATCATGTAGCTCAAGCGGTCATCCGGGTAGCTCGGGTCCAGCGGCACATAGGCGCCGCCCGCTTTCAGCACCGCGAGAATGGCGACGATCATGTCCAGCGAACGCTCCACCGCCACGCCGACGCGCACGTCCGGGCCGACGCCCTGCTCGAGCAGCGTATGCGCCCACAGGTTGGCGCGGTGATTGAGTTCAGCGTAAGTCAGGCGTTGCCCGGCAAAGCTCACCGCCACCGCATCGGCATGCCGCTCGGCCTGGGCCTCGATGGCTTGCTGGATGCACTGGGTCAGCGGTTGTTCAATCAGCGACGGATTCCATTGCGCCAACAGCTGTTGCTGCTGGCCGGCGTCGAGCATCGGCAATTGGCCGATGCACCGGGTCGGCTCGGCGACGATCGCCTGCAACAGCGCGGTCCAGTGTTGCGCCAGTCGCTCGATGGTCGCTGCGTCGAACAGGTCAGTGGCGTACTTGAGCACGGCTTCGATGCCGTGGGCCTGCTCGGTGGTGTTGAGGGTCAGGTCGAACTGCGCGGTCTGGCTCTGCCATTCCAGCGGTTCGATGTTCAGGCCGTTGAGGCGTGTGGCGACGCTTGCGCGGCGCTCGGCCTGGTGGTTGAACATCACCTGGAACAGCGGACTGTGGCTGAGGCTGCGGCCCGGCTCCAGCGCTTCGACCAGTTGCTCGAAAGGCAAGTCCTGATGCGCCTGCGCCTCCTGCGCGGTCTGTTTGACCTGACGCAGCAGTTCGACAAACGGCAGCTCTGCGTCGATGTCCGCCTTGAGCACCTGGGTGTTGACGAAGAAGCCGATCAGGCGCTCGATTTCCACTCGGCCACGGTTGGCCACCGGCACGCCGACACGGATGTCGCTTTGCCCGCTGTAGCGATGCAGCAAGGCCTGAAACGAAGCCAGCAGCAACACGAACAGGGTGACGTTTTCCTGCCGGGCAAAGGCCTTGAGGGCATGGCTCAGCGCCGGATCAAGAATCAGGTTATGGCTGGCGCCGGCGAAGCTTTGATCGACCGCGCGCGGGCGATCCAGCGGCAACTCCAGCACCGGTTGTTCGCCGCCGAGTTTTGCCTGCCAGTAGGCCAGCTGCCGCTCCTGCTCACCGGCCTCCATCCACTGGCGCTGCCACAAGGCGTAATCGGCGTATTGAATCGGCAGCGCCGGCAGACCGGCGTCGTGACCGAGGTTGAAACCGGCATAGAGCTGCACCAGTTCCTCGATCATCACTTGCAGCGACCAGCCATCGGAAACGATGTGATGCAGGGTCAGCACCAGCACATGCTCAGCGGGGTTGACCTGTAGCAGCGCGGCACGCAGCAACGGGCCGTGCTGCAGGTCGAAAGTCTTCTGGCTCTGGGTCTGGACGAAAGCCTCGATCGAACGCTCCGGGTCATTCGCCAGATCAGCGCTCAGGTGATGAATATCGAGGGTAAAAGGTCCTGCGGGCAGGACCACTTGCAAGGGTTGCGCGCTGTCTTGAGAGAACACCGTGCGCAAGGTTTCGTGGCGCTCGATCAGCGCCGCAATGCTGCGTTCCAGTGCCGGCACATCCAGCGGCCCTTGCAAGCGCAGGGCCGTCGGAATGTTGTAGGCCGCGCTGTGCGGTGCCCACTGCCAGAGGAACCACTGGCGCTGCTGAGCGTAGGACAGCAACAACGGCTCTTCAGCCGTGCGCTTGAAAACCGGGGCAATGTCAAAGAGGTTGACGCCTTTCTGCTTGAGCAGAACCGCCAGAGCCTTTCTTTGCTTAGCCGAAAGTTGTCCTACCGACTCGATTAACTCTTGCACGCGTTTTTCCCTCTCAAGAAATCAGTTTTTCCAGATCATCGAGGGATAGACGTTTGAGGGCCTCCAGTGATTTAGCCAATTCATCCTGAACGGGCGACATTTCGACGCGCAGCGCTTCGATCCGCGCGCAGAAATCCTTGAGCGTGTCGGTTTCGAACAGCGCCTTGAGCGGCACCTTGTCGCCCAGACGTTCCTGCACCCGGGTCACCACCAGCGTCGCCAGTAACGAATGGCCGCCGAGCTGGAAGAAGTTGTCCGCCAGCCCTACCCGCTCGACTTCCAGCACTTGCTGCCAGATCGTCGCGACCTCCCACTGCAAGTCGCTTTGCGGTGCCTGGTATTGCTCCTGCGTCGGGCTCTCGCCCAACGCCATCAGCGCCTTGCGATCGAGCTTGCCGTTGGGCGTCAGCGGGATCGCGTCGATCAGGTGCAGATGCCCCGGCACCATGTGCGCCGGCAAGCGACTGGCCAAGGCATTGCGTACCCGCTCGGTCAGCGTCGACCGCTCGCTGTCCGGCGCGGCGACGAGGTAGGCATGCAGGTGTTTGCCAGCGGCGCCGTCCTGCGCCAGTACCACCGCTTCGCCGATATCGTCGAGTTCCAGCAGACGCGCTTCGATCTCGCTGAGTTCGATGCGGAAACCGCGAATCTTCACCTGATGGTCGGCGCGACCGATGTACTCGATGTTGCCCTCGTCGCCCTGGCGCACCAGATCGCCGGTGCGGTACAGGCGCTCGCCGTTGCTCGCGTAAGGATTCGGCACAAAGCGTTCGGCGGTCAGCGCGGCGCGGCGCAGATAGCCGCGCGTCACCCCGGCACCCGCCAGATACAGCTCGGCCGCCACGCCCTCGGGCAGCGCCTGCAACTGACTGTCGAGCAGGTAGGCCACGGTGTCGTCCAGTGGCCGGCCAATGTTCGCCCGGCCCTGCGGCGTGCGCAGGGTGAAGGTTGAATAAGTGGTGTCCTCCGACGGCCCGTAGAGGTCGTAGACCTGCTGCACCTGAGTGCTGGCGTAGAGGCTGTCGACCAGACTCTGCTTGAGCGGCTCGCCGGCCAGATTGATGGTGCCGACCGAAGTCGGGATCTGCCCGGCCCGTTGCAACGCGGCAATCGCCGACGGCACAGTGTTGATCAGGGTGACCTGCTCGCGCGCCGGCAAATCCGCCAGCGCCAGAGCGTTGTCGGCCAATACCAGACAGCCTCCGCAGGCCAGCGTGACGAAGATTTCCCACACCGACAGATCGAAGCAGATCGAGGTCGAGGCCAGCACACCGCGCAATTGTTCTTCGCGATAGACACCCGCTGACCACTGAATCAGCGCCGACAGATTGCCGTGGCTGATCGCTACGCCTTTCGGCTTGCCGGTGGAACCGGAGGTGTAGATCACGTACGCCAGATTTTCAGCCGCGAGGTTAACCAGCGGCGCAGTCGCCGGGTATTCGCTGGCGACGTTCTCGTCCACCAACAGCACCTGCGCACTCAACGACTCGGGCAGCATCGCCAACGCCGCCGGCTCAGTGAGCAAAACAGCGGCGCGGCTGTCGTCGAGCATGTGCAGCAAGCGTTCCTGCGGGTAATCCGGGTCCAGCGGCACGTAGGCGCCACCGGCCTTGAGGATCGCCAGCAAGCCGACCAGCATGTCCGGCGTGCGGCGCATGCACACGCCGACGCGCACTTCCGGCCCGACGCCCATGCCTTGCAGCTTGTGCGCCAGACGATTGGCTCGGGCATCGAGGTTTTGGTAAGCGATGGATTGCTCAGCGAACAGCACCGCGTTCGCCTGCGGTTGACGTTGCACTTGCGCGGCAATGTACGCCAGCACCGTGCGTTGATCCGGCGCGGTCGCGGGTGCCTTGCCCCACTCGATCGCTTGTTGCCGTTGTGGCTCGGCGAGCAGTTGCAGCGCCCCCAGCGGCTGCGTGGCGTCGGCGAGGAACTGCTCGAGCAGGCCTTGCAACTGCGCACTCAACGCATTGATCGCTTGAGCGTCGAAACTGGCCTGATCGTAACTCACGCCCAGACTCAGCTCGCGGCCGGTGACCGCCACCAGCGTCAGCGGATAGTTGGTCTGTTCCTGCCGGCGGATTGCCGAGAATTTCAGGCCGGTCTGCGGACCCTGAGCCAAGGCCTCGGCCATCGGGTAGTTTTCGAACACCAGAATGCTGTCGAACAACGCGCCGGCACCCGCCCCGGCCCAGCGCTGAATGTCATACAGCGGCGTGTGTTCGTGCTCGCGCAAGGCCAGGTTGAGGTCTTGCACCTGTTGCAGCCATTGGCTGACGCCGATCTCCGGCGATGGCGCCGCCACCACCGGCAAGGTGTTGATGAACAGACCGATCTGCTGCTCGACACCCGGCAAATCCGTCGGCCGTCCGGCGACCGTCGCGCCGAACGCCACGTGATCCTGGCCGGTGTAGCGCTGCAACAGCAACAGCCACGCCGCTTGCACCAGCGTATTAAGGGTGACTTTCTGCTCGCGGGCGAAGCGGTTCAGTTCTGCGGTCAGCGGTTCGCTGAACACATGCTCGTGATCGGCATAGCCGCTAGCCGCGTGCCTGACCGGCATGGCACTGGCCAGTCGCGTCGGCTCTTCGAGATCCGCCAGCGCCGTGCTCCAGAACTGCCGACTGGCTTGCGGATCGCGCTGGCCGAGCCATTCGATGTAATCGCGATAACGCCCCTGCCCTGTGCTCGGCACGATGCCGGCGTAACGTTGCAGCACTTCGCCGAACAACTGCGAAGTGCTCCAGCCGTCCATGAGGATGTGATGGCAGGTGTAGATCAGGTGATGAGTGTGCTCATCGATGCGCACCAACGTCACGCGCAACAGCGGTGCGTCGAGCAGATCGAAACCGTTGTGCAGATCTTCAGCGGCGAGATGATCAAGCGCGGCATCCAGGCCAGCGCGACCGCGCCAGTCCTGCACCTGCCACGGCATCTGCACACGGCTGCGGACCACCTGCACCGGCGCGGCGGCATCCTGCGGCCAGACGAACGCCGTACGCAGAATATCGTGGGCTTCGAGGGTCTGCTGCCAGGCCTGGCGGAAGCGCTCGGCGTCGAGCTGCTCGACATCGACGCGCAGCTGATTGGTGTAGGCCGGGCTGTCCGGCTCGTTACGGCTGTGGAACAGAATGCCTTGCTGCATCGGCGACAGCGGGTACAGATCGACGATGTCACGCGGCGCAATCGGCAATGCCGACAGCTGCGCCTGGGTCAGGTTGGCGAGGTTGAAATCCGAAGGAGTCACGCCACCTGCGCCGCTCGCGCAGCAATGTTCGATCAGGCGTTGCAGTTCGCGGCGATAGGCCTCGGCCAGCGCCTCGATGGTCTCGGCGCGGTACATGCCGGTGCCGAAGGTCCAGGTCAGTTCCAGCTCACCACCGAGGACCTGACCGTCAACACTCAGCCAATTGCCCAGCGGCGCTTGCCCATCCTGATTGGCGCCAGTGCCGTCGCTGCTTGGTAAGAACAACGCGCCCTGCTCAGCGCTGAACGCGCCGTCGAACTGACCGAGGTAATTGAAGGTCACCCGTGGTTGCGCCAGCGTCTGCAACTCGGCAGCACGCGTGAGGTAACGCAGCACGCCATAACCGATGCCTTTGCCCGGCACGGCGCGCAGTTGCTCCTTGATCGCACACAGCGATGCAGCGGGATTGGCCTGCGGGGTCAGGCGCACCGGGAACAGGCTGCTGAACCAGCCGACCGTGCGGCTCAGGTCGATGTCGTCGAACAGGTCTTCACGACCATGGCCTTCGAGCTGGATCAACACCGAAGGCTGCTCGCTCCAGTCACACAACACCCGCGCCAATGCGGTCAGTAACAGGTCGTTGATTTGCGTGCGGTAGGCCGCCGGGGCGACTTTCAGCAGTTTGTCGGTCAATGTCTGGCTCAGGCGCGTACTGGCGCGGGCAGCCTGGGCGCGGGTCTGGCTGTCCTCGGCGAAATCCCGTGGCAGTGCCGCGTCAGCCGCCGCCAGGGTCTGGCGCCAATAAGCGCTTTCGGCCGCCAACGTTTCGCTCTGTGCATAACGATGCAACTGCTCGGCCCAGTTGTGCAGCGAACTGTTCTGGCCCGGCAACACCGGCGCCGTCCCCGCCGCCAATGCCTGGTAAGCCTGCTGCAAGTCCTCAAGCAGAATGCGCCACGACACGCCGTCGACCACCAGATGATGGATCACCAGCAACAAGCGCTGCTCGGCGTTCGGCAGGTTGACCAGCACCGCGCGCAGCAAGTGCCCGCGTTGCAAATCCAGGCTGCGCTGCGCCGCGTCGGCCACGGCCGGCAAGGCATCGAGGCTGTCCAGCTCGCGTACCCAGAGCAATTCGGCATCACCCTGCGGCTGCGGCAGTGCCTGCCAGTGATCGCCCGACTGCACAAAGCTCAAGGCCAGCGCTTCGTGCTGTTCGACCAACGTCGCCAGCGCCTTGCGCAAATGCACGGCGTCCAGCGCCAGGGTCGGTTGCAGCATTACCGACTGGTTCCAATGCTGGCGCTGGGCAATCGGCGTCTCGAAGAAACGCACCTGAATCGGTAGCAACGGCAACGGCCCGCGAGCCACTGGTGCGGCGACGGCAGCCGGTTTGGCTTCGATCAGTCTGGCCACGGCAGCCAGTTGGCCGATGGTCTGTTTTTCGAACAACTGCTTGGGGCTGAGCTTGATGCCCTGGCGCTTGGCCCGGGCGATGATCTGCAAGCTGAGGATCGAGTCGCCGCCCAGTTCAAAGAAGTTATCGCTGCTGCCGACCCGCTCAAGCTTGAGCACCTCAGCCCAGATCGCGGCCAGTTTCTCTTCGATCTCACCGACCGGCGCGACGAACTGCTGGCTGACCACGCCGGGCACTGGCAAGGCACGCTTGTCGAGTTTGCCGTTGGCGGTCAGCGGCAGCTTTTCCAGCAACACTAACTGCGCCGGCACCAGGTAATCCGGCAGCCGCGCCTGCAATTGCTCGCGCAGATCCTGCGCCTGCACCTTCGCGCCCGCTGCCGGCACGCACCATGCCAGCAGTTGCAGGCGCGCCGGATCGTCATCCAGTGGCAGCGCGAGCACGGCGGCTTCGCTGACACCGTCGAGGCTGAGCAACACCCGCGCGACTTCCGCAGGCTCAACACGGTAGCCGCGCACTTTGACCTGATCGTCGGCACGACCGATGAATTCCAGCGCCTGCTCGCGATTGCGCCGGACCCGGTCGCCGCTGCGGTAGACCCGCGCGCCCGCTGCGCCGAACGGGTCGGGCAGGAAGCGTTCTGCGGTCAGCGCTGGCTGATTCAGGTAACCAAGGGCAACGCTGTCGCCGCCGATGTACAGCTCACCGGCGACCTGATCGGCTACCGGGTTGAGCACATCGTCGAGCACATAGACATGGGCACCGGCCAACGCCGTGCCGACCGGAACACTGCGTGCTTGCGCGGCAAGCACTTCGACCTCATGGGTCAGCACGCCCACGGTGGTTTCGCTCGGCCCGTAGTGGTTGATCAGGCGGCAGCCCGGCTTAAGTTGCTGAACGCGCTCGACCAGCGCCGGCGAACAGGCTTCGCCGCCGACGATCAGCGCGTGTTCCGGCAACGCATCGGCAGGCTTGGCCGCCTGCAACAGCGCGGCGAGATGTCCGGGGACGATTTTCAACACGCCAACGCGATGGCGGGCCATGTATTCGGCAAAGCGATCCGGATCGAAGCCGAGTTCTTCCGGCAGCACATGCAGCAATCGGCCCGAGCACAACGCGCCGAACAGCACCGTGAAGCCAAGGTCGGCGGCGATGGTCGAGACCAGCGCCATGCTCGCCTCCGGCGCCGGCGCCAGACGCTCGAGTACACCGCGCACATAACTGCCCAGCGCGCCGTGGCTGACCAGCACGCCCTTGGGTTGCCCGGTGGAACCGGAGGTGTGAATCACGTAGGCCGGCGACTGCGCATACAGCGTCAGCTCAGGCGCGGATGCCGGCAGTGACTGCCATTGCCCCGGCGCAAACTCCAGACCCTGACAGCCCTCAGCCGCCAGTTCGCTGAGCCGTGCGTCGCCTTCAGCACCGATCAGCGCCCGCGCCTGGGCAGCGCCGAGCATCTGTTGCAGGCGCGCGCTTGGCGCCTTGACGTCGAGCGGCATGTACACCGCGCCAGCCTTGAAAATCGCCAGCAGACAAGTCAGCCAGTCCAGCGAACGCTCCAGCAGCACCGCCACCGGTTCGCCGACACTGACGCCCTGCGCACGCAAATAATGGGCGAGACGGTTGGCTTGTTCATCCAGCGCCTGGAAAGTCACCGTTTGCTTGAGATCCCGAGCGGCCAGCGCCAGCGGCTGCCGGGCCACTTCACGCGCCCAGTGTTGCAACACCGTCAACGCCGGTTCGCGGTGAATGGCAAGCACAGCAGGCCGCCGCGTGGCCACGGTGTGCAATGGCGCCTGCGGCGAGTTGAGCAACTGTGTAAACAGGTCCAGCAACATCGGCACAAAACCGGCGACCGTTTCAGCCCGGTAGAGATCGCTGGCGTAGGTCATCTGACCGTGGATCAGTGCGCCGTCGTCGGTGATGTCCAGGGCCAGATCGAAATGCGTGCCGTCCTTGGCCAGCGGGTATTCGCTGACGGTCAGGCCGGGCAAGGCCATCGAGCGTTGTTTCTGCATGCCGACGTTCTGGTTGAACTTGGCCTGGAACAGCGGGTTGTGGCCCAGGGTGCGTTCGGCGACCAATTCGTCGACGAGTTGCTCGAACGGCAACTCCTGATGTGCCTGTGCGCCGAATGCCGCTTCACGCACATGCGCCAGCAAATCGGCGAAACTGCCGCGCTCATCGACCTGGCAACGCAGCACCTGGGTGTTGACGAAGAAACCGATCAGTCCCTGGACTTCGGCGCGGCCACGGTTGGCATTCGGCACGCCGACACGAATGTCGCGCTCGCCGGCCAGACGCGAAAGGAACAGCGAGAACCCGGCCAGCACCAGCATGAACAGGCTGATGCCCTGGCTGCGGGCGAAGACGTTGAGCTGTTGCGACAGGTCGGTGCCGAAATCAAAGCTCAGGGTCTGTCCTGCAAAGCTTTGCGTCAGCGGTCGGGCAAAGTCCGGCGCCACTTCCAGCAGCGGATGTTCGTCGCCCAATTGCTGACGCCAGTAGTCGAGCTGGCGTTCACCCTCGCCGGCCTCCAGCCAGCGCCGCTGCCAGATCGCATAGTCGGCGTATTGCAACGGCAGCGCCGGCAATTGCGGCTCGCGCTGCAGGCTGAACGCCTGATAGCACTGCACGAATTCCTTGACCATGACGTCCATCGACCAGCCATCGGAGACGATGTGATGCATGCTCACCACCAGCACGAACTCATCGTCGGCCAAAGCAAACAGGCTGGCGCGCAACAGCGGGCCGTGGCGCAGATCGAACGGTTGCGCGGTGACGTCTTGCACGTGTTGCGCGAGCAGTTCTTCGCGCTCTTGCGCGGCGGTGCCGGTCAGATCGAAGCGTTGCAGCGCAATACTTTGCTGCTCGAGGATCAGCTGATGCGCTTGATCGCCGTCGGTGTGAAACACCGTGCGCAACACTTCATGGCGCGCCAGCAGATGATCGAACGAGCGGCTCAGGGCTGACTCATTCAGCGAACCTTTGAGACGCAAGCCAGCGGCCATGTTGTACGCGGCGCTGTGCGGTTCCAGTTGCCACAGGAACAGCAGGCGTTGCTGGGCGAACGACAGGGGAATCTGCCCGCAGTCGTGGCGGCTGACCGGCAACGGCAACAGGCTGAAGTCCTTGCCCTCCTCGCGCAGTTTGGCGAGAAAGAGCCGACGCTGTTCCAGCGGCAAGCCGACGAACCTTTTTGCAATACGTTCCGCCATCGTGCCGCTCATACTTCTTCTCCTTGCAAAGCATTCATGAACTGATCCATGTCGGACCAGTCGTCGTCGCCGCTCACCTCGGCCAGTTGCCCGAGCACCTCGGCGAGATCCGCCAGCAGCGGGTTTTCGAACAGGCTGCGCAGTGGCAGCACCACGCCCATCTGCTCCTTGACCCGGGCAATCACCTGCGCGGCCAGCAACGAATGGCCGCCCAGCTCAAAGAAGTGATCGTCCAGGCCCACACGCGGCACGTGCAGCACCTCGGCCCAGACCTGCGCCAGACACTGCTCGGCCGGCAATTGCGGGGCGCGGTAATCGCCCTGCAACTGCGCAGGATCCGGCGTCGGCAAGGCCTTGCGGTCGAGCTTGCCGCTCGGTGTCAGCGGCAGGTTCGCCAGCAACAGCAGATGCCCCGGCACCATGTAATCCGGCAGGCTGGCTTGCAGCGCGGCGCGGGTCTGCTGACGGAATGCCGCTTGCGTCGCCGCGCTGGCGAGCACCGCAGGTTCTGTCACAACGTAGGCGACCAGTTGCGCACCGCCCGCGAACGGCACCGCCAGCACCACTGCTTCGCGAACGCCCGGACATTGCTGCAGGCGCGATTCGATCTCGCCCAGTTCGATGCGGAAGCCGCGAATCTTCACCTGATGATCGACCCGGCCGACGTACTCCAGCGCGCCATCGCCGCGCAGCCGCGCACGATCGCCGGTGCGGTACAGGCGCTGACCGTCGGCGAAAGGGTCGACAATGAACCGCTCAGCGCTGAGGCTCGGCTGACGGTGATAACCGCGCGCCAGCCCCGGCCCACCGATGTACAACTCGCCCACCGCGCCTTGCGGCAGCAGGTTCAGATCATCGTCGAGCACGTACAGACGCCGCGCCGCCAGGCGCTTGCCGATCGGCATGCCGCGCCACGACACGTCCTGCGCGGTCAGCGCGGTGCAGTCATGAATCGTCGAGACCACCGTGGCCTCGGTCGGGCCGTAGGTATTGAGCAGGCGCACATGGCCGAGCCCGGCCTGTTGCCACAAGCGCAAACCGTCCACCGCCATGGCTTCACCGCCGACGTGAATCTGCCGCAGCGCGCCGAAACTTGCCGGCGGTTTCGCCGCATATTCCTGCACCAGCCAATACCAGTAGGCCGCTGGCAGATCAGCCAGGGTAATGCCCTGATCGATGATCACCTGATGCAGCGTCGCGCTGTCCCACAGCGGTGCATCGCGCATGACCACGCTGGCGCCATGGCACAGCGGCGGGAAAAACTGCTCGACGAAACCGTCGAAACTGCTGGTGGCGAATTGCAGAACCCGGTCGCCTTCGCGCAGATCGCTGTAATCGATGGCGCGGGCAATGAACTCGCTCAGCGCGCCATGACTGACCGCCACGCCTTTCGGCCGTCCGGTGGAGCCAGAGGTGTAGATCACGTAAGCGAGGTTGTCGGCTTCGACCGTGACCGGCAGGTTGTCGCTCTGCTCGCTGGCGGGCAACTGCTCCAGACACAGGCATTCGATGCCGTCGAGCGGCGGCAGGCTGGCGAGGCTTTGCTGGTCGCCGAGCAACAGTTGCAAACCACTGTCAGCGAGCACATGGCGCAAGCGTTCGGCCGGGGTCTGCGGATCCAGCGGCACGTAGGCGCCGCCGGCCTTGAGCACGGCCAACAGCGCCATCGCCAGTTCCAGCGAACGCCCCAGCGCAACACCGACCAGCACGTCCGGGCCGACACCCTGTGCGCGCAAATGGTGGGCCAGACGATTGCTGCGAGTGTTGAGTTCGTCGTAGCTGAATGCCGGCGCAGACGCTGTGGCCAACCGCACCGCCGGCGCTTGCGCAGTCCGTGCGACTTGCGCTTCGAACAGGCTTTGCACGCTAGTGAAACGAGGCGCTGGCGCGGTGGCCTGGATCAACCCGTGGCGTTCGCTGTCGGCGAGCATCGCCACTTCGCCGATCAACTGCTGCGGATCGCGGCACACCGACTGGAGAATGTTGCGCCAATGCCCGGCCAGCGCGGCGATGGTTGAAGCATCAAAAATATCCGTGGCGTAAGTGAAGGCAGCAAACAATTGCTCGCCCTCCTCGCGAGTGTCGAGCATCAGGTCACTGGTGGCCGCATGTTGCCGGCCGCTGCCGGCCAGTTGCTCCTCGCTCAAATAGCCCACGCGCAAACCCGAGGCCAGTTGCGCCTGGTGCAGATCGGTGACCAGCGGCTGGTGGTTGAACATCACTTGGAACAGCGGATTGTGGCTCTGGCTGCGCGCCGGTTGCAGGGCTTCGATCAGGGCGTCGAACGGCAGATCCTGATGGGCCTGGGCGCCGAGGGCGGCCTGGCGCAGGTTCTGCAGCAACTCGGTGAAGGGCGTTTGTGCGGTGACCACGCTGCGCAGAATCTGCGTGTTGACGAAGAAGCCGATCAACCCTTCGGTTTCACTGCGGGTGCGGTTGGCGATCAGCCCGCCGACACGAATATCGGTCTGGCCGCTGTAGCGATGCAACAGGGTCTTGAACGCTGCCAGCAACACCACGAACAAGGTTACGCCCTGACGCTGGGCAAGGTTTTTCAGCTCTTCGCGCAGGGGTGCGTCGATCACCGTTTCCAGGCGTGCGCCCTGATGACTGGACTGCGCCGGATAGGCGCGATCGGTGGGCAATTCCAGCACTGGATGTTCGTCGCCCAGTTGCGTGCGCCAGTAGTCCAATTGCCGCTCGCGCTCACCGGCCTCCAGCCAGCTGCGCTGCCACAGTGCGTAGTCGCGGTAATGCACGCTCAACGGCGCCAGCGTCGGATCACGCCCGGCGACCAACGCGTCGTAAGTGCGCATGAATTCGTCGATCAGAATGTTCATCGACCAGCCGTCGGCGATGATGTGATGCAGGGTCAGCAGCAGCACATGTTCCTGCTCGGCCAGGCGTAACAGACGCAGACTCAGCAGCGGGCCGTTCTGCAGGTCGAAGGCCTGGGTCGCCTCGGCCATCATGTGCTGCTGCGCCAGCGGCCAGCGCTGCGCTTCGGGCACCGTGCTCAGGTCAGTGACGGGCAGTTTTAGTGGCTTTGGTTCGGCCACACGCTGGAAGGCCCGCTCGCCGTCCTGGCCGAAGGTGGTGCGCAAACATTCGTGGCGCGCCGCCAGACGGCTGAAGGCCTGCTCCAGTGCCTCGACTTGCAACTCACCATCCAGACGCACCGCCATCGGCAGGTTGTAGGCGGCGCTGGTCGGCTCCAGCTGCCAGAGAAACCACATGCGCTGCTGCGCGTAAGACAGGCCGTCACGCTCGGCGATGCCGTCGCAGGCGGTCATGGGCAGCTGCGCAAAATCGATGCCTTCGCGGGCCATGCCGGCTAGGAACAGACGGCGTTTGTCCTGGGGCAATTCGATAAAGCGGCGGGCTAGTTTCTGTGCGTCTGCGGCATTCATGCGTGGAGTCCTTGCTGATCGGCGGCGTGACCTGGAGACCCGGTCGTATCAACAAGAACGAATGGCCGGCGCGATGATTTAGCGCGCCAGCGGCAATCACGGCCCGACGGTTCAAAGGCCAGACAGACAAATGCCGAAGCCGGTACAGGCCCGGATTCGGCATTTGAGTTGAAGGGTTGCGAACAGGTCAGCGCACGTCCTGCGAATGCCCCTCGGCCATGGCCACGATGACTTTGCGCGGCCCTTCGAACGGTGAGCGCGCGTGAGCCGAGAGCATGTTGTCGAGCATCAGCACATCGCCCTCCTGCCAGGGGAAACTGATCGCACAGTCGTCGAGCACCGCGCGAATCTGCGCCAGCACATCGTCTTCGATCGGCGAGCCGTCGCCGTAGTAGACGTTACGTGGCAGGTCTTCTTCGTCGACGATGTCGAGCAAGCTTTCGCGCACATCCGCTGGCAGGTTGGAGATGTGAAACAGGTGCGCCTGATTGAACCAGACGTGGTCGCCGGTCACCGGATGCACCGCCACCGCCTGACAGGTCTGCCGCGTGCGCAGCTCACCGTCGTCCTTCCACTCGCAGACAATGCCGTGGGCCTTGCAGTAGGCCTCGACGACTTCTCGGTCTTCGGTGTTGAACACGTCTTCCCAGGCCACATCGAGGCCATTGCCGAAGTTGCGCACGTACATCAGGCCTTTGCTGACGAACCGCTCGCGGATCGCCACGGGGATGCGCCGGTAGACTTCGCGGCTGTCGGCAATCGGCGTCTCACCGCCGGACCTGGCGGCGATCATGCTGTAGAACCAGATCTTCATCGGCCAGTCGCGGGAATAGGCCTGCTCGTTGTGCAGCGGAATGCTTTGGTGCGCCGGGTATTCGGTGGAGGTGTACACGCCTTGGGTGACGTTGGTACGCGGCGTCGAGCCGAACTCGTAGTTGAGCAATGGATGGCCGAAACTCGCGGCAAACTGGCGAAACTGCTCGGCGCCGTCGAGGCGGAAGCCGCGAAACAGCACGCCACCGTCGCGCAGCAGATGCTCGTCGACCAAGGCCTTCAATTCATCGAATACCGCCAACAGATCGGTGTCGGCATCGCTTGCTTCGACCAACAGCGGCAAACGTCCGCGCTGCGGCAGCAGTGGCCGCACGGAAAATCCCAGAGCAACAGCCATGACTGGCCTCCTGAAAATGATAGATGGGTCGCGTCTCAGAACGCCGGTTGCGCGGCCTGCGCATGGCGCCGGTGATGCACTTCCAGATGCGTCTTGATCGTGCGAATGACCCGCGCTTCATGTTCATGAATGAAGAAATGCCCGCCGGTCATCATGTCCACCGAGAAGCTGCCCAGGGTCTCCTTGCTCCAGCCGATCAGTTGCTCGGTGGTGGCGCGGTCTTCCTTGCCACCGAGCACGTGCACCGGGCAATTGAGTAGGGGCCGCTCGGCAGGCGTGAAGCGCCCGCACATCATGAAATCGGCGCGCAGCACCGGCAGGGTCAGGCTCATCAATTCCTGATTGGCGAGGATTTCTTCGCTGGTGCCCTGAAAGGTGCGCAACTGTTCGATGAGTTCCTCATCGCTGCGCGGTTCGGCAAAGCCTCGGTCGTAATCGCTGCGCATGGACGGTGCGGCGGTGCCGGAGGCGAACAGCGCCAGCGGCTCCGGCACACCCAATTCGCGAAAGGCATGGGCCATTTCGCAGGCGAGCAACGCACCGAGGCTATGCCCGAACAACGCATACGGGCCTTGCAACCCCGGCTTGTGCTCGCGCGCCAGTTGCCGCGCCAGTGCGCGCATGTCGGTTTGCAGCGGTTCATCGAACCGCGCGCCACGTCCCGGCAGTTCCACCGGTTGCAATTGCAGCCACGTCGGCAGTTGACGCCGCCAGCGGCTGTAAACCATGGCGCTGGCGCCCGAATAGGGCAGGCACAGCAATGTCAGCTTGGTCACCGCGCTTTCCTTGAAAAATGTGTCTGCAAGAAAGACGGATCACTCGCCGGACAAATTAGTCGCCCGGTCGCTAAATTCCCCCGCCAGCCGCTCGTTGCCTGTTCAGGAAAAAAACAACAATCGCGAGGGAATCACCGTGGACCTGCAGAGCATTCTGGGCAAGTTGTTCGCCAACGCCGGCGCGGTCGGCATCGAGGGGGTTTTCCAGTTCATCTTCAGTGCGCAACAGGCGTACTGGTATGACATCAAGACCAGCCAGCGCACCGCAGCCGGTCGCCACCCCAGCCCGGACGTGACCATCGAAGTCGCGGAAAAGGACTTTTTGGGGATCATGGCCGGCGTGGCCAACGTCGAGGAACTGTTCGCCAGCGGGCGCCTGAAGATCGGCGGCAACATGGGCCTGGCGACAATGCTGCCGCAGATCATCGACCACGCCCGCCAGGGAGGCGGCACGGTGGAAAAGGTCGACATGAACAAGCGCTACCCGACGCCGCCACGCTTCAGCGAAAAGCTCACTGCCGCGCTGCCTCGGCAGACCAGCGTCGAACGTCGCACACGCGCCGAGTTGAGCCGGCACGAATTCGAAACCCGGTATCTGCCCAACGGCATTCCGTTGGTGATCAGCAATGCCCTGCACGACTGGCCACTGTTCAGCCTGAGCCGCGAGGAGTCGCTGGTGCATTTCGCCGAACTGCAGGGCATCACCCGTCATGGCGATTACGTGAAGAAGACCTTTTCCACCGAGCGTGATTTCCGCTCGACCTCGATGGCCGAATTCATCGCCTCGCTGGACAGCCCGGCGGTCAAAGGCGCGGATGGCGAGCCGCCGGCGTACATGGGCAACAACATCCTGCCCGCGCAATTGTTGCAGCAGATCCAGTACCCGCCCTACTTCGACACGTCGCTGTTCATTCCGCCACGTATCTGGATCGGCCCCAAGGGCACGCTGACGCCGTTGCACCGCGATGACACCGACAACCTCTTCGCCCAGGTTTGGGGGCAGAAAAAATTCACCCTTGCCGCGCCGCATCACCGCGAGGCACTGGGCACTTGGTCGACCGCGCCCAAGGGTGGCCTGGATGGCTGCGATTTCAACCCCGATGCGCCGGACTATGAACGCTTCCCGGCAGCGCGGGAGGTGACGTTTTTGCGGGTGACGCTGGAGGCTGGGGATCTGCTGTTCCTGCCCGAGGGCTGGTTCCATCAGGTGGAGTCCGTGTCGACTTCGTTATCAGTCAACTTCTGGGTCAACTCAGGACGCGGCTGGTAACACCGCAAAATAACTGTGGGAGCGAGCCAGCTCGCGAAGGCGTTGTATCAGGTATGAAGATATTTACTGACACACCGCCTTCGCGAGCAGGCTCGCTCCCACAGTGGAATTTCATTTCAAGTGACGGAAACTTTGGAACGCTGAAATCAGCACCACCGCCCCCGCCGCAATCGCCAGCCAGAATCCGCTGCGCGCGCCAAACGCATCGACCAGCGCGCCGGAACCGGCGGCGCCGATCGCCACGCCGATGCTCAGTCCGGTCACCAGCCAGGTCAGGCCTTCAGTCAGTTTGGCCGGCGGCACGATGCGTTCGATCAACGCCATCGCAACAATCAACGTCGGCGAAAAGAACAGTCCGGCGATAAATACCGCGATCGACAAGCCGAGGATGTTGCTCGCCAAAAGCAGCGGCAGCGTGGTCACTGCCGTCGCCACGCCGCCGTAGAGAAACAGGCGCGGCAGCGGCAGTTTCGAACGCATCGCACCGAAGGCGATGCCGGCCAGGCATGAGCCGATCGCGTATACCGACAAGACAATACTCGCCGCTGCCGGCTGGCCCTGGTGCTGGGCGAAGGCGACGCTGACCACATCGATCACCCCGACGATCACGCCCATCGCCAGCATCAACGCCAGCAGCCATTGCACGTCGGTCGAGCGAATGATCGAGCCCTGATGCTGCGACTCCTGCGCGTGCACCGGTGGTTCGGTGCTGCGCTGGGCGACAAACGCCGTCACGCCGATGGCCAGGGCCAGCAGCGCCGCCAGCGGCCCGGCCTCGGGAAACACCGCGACCGACAAGCCCACCGACAGCGGCGGCCCGACGATAAAACACACTTCGTCGAGCACCGACTCCAGCGCATACGCCGTCTGCAATTGCGGCTGGCCACGATAGATCTCGGTCCAGCGCGCCCGCACCATCGCCGACATGCTCGGCATGCACCCGGCCAGCGCGGCAAAGACGAACAAAGTCCAGTCCGGCGCCTGCAAACGCGTGCACAGCAGCAACATCAATAACCCGCCGCCACCGGTCAGCGCTGCGATCGGCAGCACCCGCCCCTGACCATAACGGTCCACCAACCGCGATACCTGCGGCGCGCAAAACGCCGTGGCCAAGGCAAACGTCGCCGCCACCGCCCCCGCCAGCGCATAACCGCCGTTCAACTGCGCAAGCATGGTGATGAGGCCGATGCCGGTCATGGAAATCGGCATGCGCGCCAGCATCCCGGCCAGCACAAACGCACGGGCGCCGGGGGCGGTGAACAATTCGCGGTAGGGGTTTGCCATCGATTGCAGCCTCATCAGGGGCGGCCAAGTTGCCATAGCCTTGAATGCCGTGGAAGCGCGCAATTGTTAGCGGTCTGTGAAGGCCCCTTCGCTCGCACATTCGAAATGCCGTCCCCCGGTGGGAGCGAGCCTGCTCGCGAAGGGGCCGGCGCAATCACCGCATCCAGCAAATGAACTCTCAGCGTCTGCCATCAGTCAGCTACTTAAGTCTCTGGAACCAAGGCGCGAATCGTCATGCAGATTTCCCTCGCTCATCAGGTGGCGCTGGTCACGGGTGCCAGCTCCGGCATCGGCCATGCCGCCGCCAAAGCACTCGCTGCGGCCGGTGCTGCGGTCGTGATCAACTACAACAGCAGCGCTGAACCTGCGGAAGAACTGGCCGCGCAAATCAACGCCAAGGGCGGCAAGGCCCTCGCTATCGGCGCCGATGTTTCGAAAGAAGAAGATGTCGAGCGGCTGTTCAAAGAGACCGTCGAAGCCTTCGGCTCGCTGGACATTCTGGTGGCCAATTCCGGCCTGCAAAAAGACGCCGCTGCCGTGGACATGACGCTCGACGACTGGAACACGGTGATCGGCGTCAACCTCACCGGGCAGTTCCTCTGCGCACGGGCGGCGTTGCGGATTTTCCAGCGTCAGGGCGTGCGCGAAGGCGTGTCGCGCGCGGCGGGCAAGATCATTCACATGAGTTCGGTGCACCAGCGCATTCCATGGGCCGGGCATGTCAATTACGCGGCGTCCAAGGGCGGCGTCGATCAATTGATGCAGAGCCTCGCCCAGGAAGTCAGCCACCAGCGCATCCGCATCAACAGCATCGCGCCCGGTGCGATCAGCACGGCTATCAACACAGAAGCCACTGAAGGCGCGGCCGGCGACAAACTTCTTGAGCTGATTCCGTACGGGCGCATCGGCGATGTCGAGGATGTCGCCAACGCAGTGGTTTTCCTCGCTTCCGACCTGTCCGATTACATCGTCGGCACCACCCTGTTCATCGATGGCGGGATGAGCCTCTATCCGGAGTTTCGCGGCAATGGCTGAGCCTGAAATGGAACAACAAAGTCCCATCGGTGCCCACGGCATCATCGGCGACATGCGCAGCGCCGCACTGGTCAATGACAAGGGCAGCGTGGATTTTTTCTGCTGGCCGGAGTTCGACAGCCCGACGATCTTCTGCTCGCTGCTCGATACCCCTGAAGCAGGGATTTTCCAGCTCGCGCCGGACTTGCCGGATGCACGCCGAGAACAGATTTATCTGCCCGACACCAATGTCTTGCAGACCCGTTGGCTGAGCGAACACGCAGTGGTGGAAATCACCGATCTGTTGCCCATCGGGGACGATGTCGACGCCCTGCCGCTGCTGATGCGCCGGGTGCGCGTGGTCAGCGGTTCGGCAACGTTCAATCTGCGTTGCGCGGTGCGCCACGACTACGGCCGCGCCGACACCCGGGCAGAAATGGACGAAAAAGACGTAACGTTCCACGCCGCTGGCCAGCCGTCGATACGCCTGGCTTCAGATCAGGCAATGCAGATCGATGCGCAAGCGGCCGTCGCGCAGTTCACCCTCAAGCACAATGAAACCGCCGCGTTCATGCTCGGCGGCAGCGACGATCCGCGTTTTGCCGAAGGCGCCGGCGAGTTGTGCATGGAGCGCACCCTCAAATACTGGCGCGGCTGGATCGGCCAATCCAACTATCGCGGGCGCTGGCGGGAAATCGTCAATCGCTCCGCCCTCGCCCTGAAACTGCTGACCTCGCGTCGCCACGGTGCGATTCTCGCCGCCGCCACCTTCGGCCTGCCGGAAACTCCCGGCGGCGAACGCAACTGGGATTACCGCTACACGTGGATCCGCGATGCCTCGTTCACGGTTTACGCGTTCATGCGCCTGGGCTTTGTCGATGAAGCCAACCACTACATGCAATGGCTGCGCGGACGGGTCAGCGATTGCTGCGGCAAACCGATGAAGCTCAACATCCTCTATGCCATCGACGGCCAGCAGGAGTTGCCGGAAACCGAGCTGACGCACCTGGCCGGCCACGGCGGCGCGCAACCGGTGCGCATCGGTAACGGCGCTTATGACCAAATCCAGCTGGATATCTTCGGCGAGCTGATGGACGCCGTGTATCTGGTCAACAAGTACGGTGATGCGATCTCCCACGAAGGCTGGCGGCATGTCGGCGAAGTGGTCGATCAGGTCTGCGAAAACTGGCAGAGCGAAGATGTCGGCATTTGGGAAATGCGCGGTGAGACCCATCATTTCCTGCACTCGCGGCTGATGTGCTGGGTGGCGCTGGACCGGGCGATCCGTCTGGCTTCCAAGCGTTCGCTGCCGGCGCCGTTCGCCCGTTGGGATGACACCCGGCAAGCGATCTACACCGACATCTGGGAAAACTTCTGGGACGAAGAACGCGGGCATTTCGTTCAGTACAAGGGCGGTACCGCACTGGATGGCTCGATGCTGCTGATGCCGCTGGTGCGCTTCGTCAGCGCCAAGGATCCGCGCTGGCTGTCGACCCTCGAAGCGATCGAAAAAACCCTGGTGCGCGACGGCATGGTCTATCGCTATCGCAACGAAGACGCCAACATCGACGGCCTCAGCGGCACCGAAGGCGCGTTCGCCGCGTGTTCGTTCTGGTACGTCGAATGCCTGGCCCGCGCCGGCCAGGTGGAAAAAGCCCACCTGGAGTTCGAGCAATTGCTGCGATATGCCAATCCGCTTGGGCTGTACGCCGAAGAGTTCGACAGCCATGGCCGGCATCTGGGCAACACGCCGCAAGCGCTGACGCATCTGGCGCTGATCAGTGCGGCGAGTTTTCTTGATCGCAAGTTGAGTGGCGAGAAGAGTTCCTGGCAGCCGTAGGGCTGTTTTTTCGTCAGCGCATGTCAGACCTATCCCTGACTGGACGGGATTTTTCCACAACGGGCCTGCCCGCCAGCCAACGGCAACAGGCCCATACCTAACGTGAAACCTGCACGGCGGTTATGTCTGGCGACAGTCTGTGTAAAAACTGCGCCTACAAAAGCCACACACGTTACGTTGAAACGCTTCCCGCTACGTACGCTTACACGCCGAAATACCTTGTTGCCAGCCGTTACATCCACACCTACCATCCAACGCAATGGTCGAGATAAGAAGCCAATACCTCAGTCAGTTCCTTCTCCCTCTGGGAGAGGGCTAGGGTGAGGGGCTTTTGATCTTTTACGGGCACAGCGGAGCTGTCCAACCACACCCGAATTCAAGGAAGCGGAATGCCTCATCACGTCCAGCGCACCATCGACTCCCCTCTTCGCACCGGGCTGAGCCGCACCCAGCTCTGGGAAGCCGCCGACCAAGGCCTGATCAAATGCTGGGAAATCGGCCGCCAGCGCGCCGAACGCTTTCCCGAACTGGCCCAGCGCTGCTTGGCCGATGAACTGCCGGTGCTTGGCTGGAAGGGTGGCGTCAGTCGCAGCCTGAAAAAAAACGAGAAGTACGGCTCACTGAAATATCTGGCGCAGTGGCAGGGTCTGCGCGGTGAGGATCTGGATATTGATCTTGCGCAGGAGCGTTCTCTGATGTGTTCGCGGACGAAGATGAAGGTGACGTTTACGCCGGATCGGACGAAGTATTTCAATCAGGTGGCGGAAGTTGAGGCTTAAGGAGAAGCAGAGATGGTCGATTTGCATCAGGAGTTTCAAAGCAGCGGTTTCTTTCACGAAGCGCGTATTGATCGTCGCTCTGCGGATGCCTTGGTTGGTGTCGCAGCGGGACTTGCCGCCGACGGCAAGATCAACCAGCAAGAAGCAGAATTTCTCAAGACATGGATTGAAACTCATCTGGTTCATCTAAGCGATCCGGTGGTTAACATCCTTTACAAGCGCCTTGCCGAGATGCTCAGCGATGGCGTGCTGGATTCGGATGAATCAGTGGAGCTTTTGGGAATGCTTCATCAGTTTGCCGGGCTGCCCGTAGGGTCAATCCAAACCTTTACAGCGCCAAATGCCCTACCCTTCGATAATCCTTTCCCAACCTTGAGCTGGACGGATCGCGTCTTTCTTTTTACCGGCGTCATGGCTTACGGGCCGCGTAAGGAATGCGAATTGCGCGTGACTGAGCGAGGAGGACTGATCGGTGGCGCCGTCAGCAAAAAAATTCATTATCTGGTGGTAGGCAGCATCGGTAATGAGCAATGGCTTCACAGTACCTACGGCACCAAGATCAAAAAAGCCGTCGAACTTCGGGACAGCGGCGTACCGATAGCAATCATCAGTGAAGACCATTGGCAAAAAGTGTTGTTTGGTTAGCCTTAGGTCATTGGTCGATCTTCATCAATAGGACCCAAAACGCCTGAAGGCATTGGATCTGTTGCAACGCTGACCGAAAACCGCTCCCGATAAGCCTGCGGCGTCACGCCAATCGCTCGCAGAAAACTGCGCCGCAGCGTCTCTTCACTGCCAAAGCCGCAATTGGCGGCGATGCGTTTCACCGGCAAGCCGGTATCGCTGAGCAGTCGGCGGGCGGTTTCGACGCGGATCAATTCGATCGCCCGCGCCGGGGTCTGGCCGGTGTCGGCGCGGTAGTGGCGGATGAAGCTGCGTTCGCTCATGCCAGCCTGTTCGGCGAGGGTCGGGATGCCGAGGTCGCAGGTCAGGTTCTCGGCGATCCAGGCGTGCAGTTCATCGAAGCGGTTGCCCTGTTGTTGCAGCGACAGCGTCACGCTGAACTGCGACTGTCCGCCCGGGCGTTTCAGGAAGACGACCAAGTGCCGGGCGACGTCGAGGGCGATATCGCGGCCGAGGTCTTCTTCGACCATGGCCAACGCCAGATCGATACCGGCCGTGACCCCGGCGGAAGTCCATACCGGGCCGTCGTTGATGAAAATCGGATTGGCTTCCACGTGCAGATTGGGATGTTGCGCGGCCAGTTGCTCGCAGCGCGTCCAGTGGGTGACCACGCGGCGGCCATCGAGCCAGCCGCTGGCCGCGAGTAGAAAGGCCCCGGTGCATACCGAAGCCACGCGCCGGCAGCCGCGCGCATGTTCGCGTACCCAGTCGACCAGTTGCAGATCTTCCGATGCCGCATAAATGCCCCAGCCACCCGAGATGATCAATGTGTCGCTGGGCGTTTGCGGCAACGGTTCTGCGAGCACCGCCAACCCCGCCGATGACATCACCGCCCCGCCGCCGCTGGCGATCACGCTCGGCGCATAGGGTGTGGGCAAACCGCGCTGGCGAGCCAGATCGTTGGCCGAGGCGAACACCTGCAGCGGCCCGGTGACATCGAGAATCTGCATGTTGGCAAACGCGAGGACGTGAATGGCTTTGGGCATTTGGCGTAATTCGTGGGGTGATTGGCGTATGCGCCAGAACCTACCCGCCTACAGTGAAGTCGTCCACTTCTTTCAACGGAGCAAGAACGATGACGCTGCAGATCGGTTTTCTGTTATTCCCGCAGGTTCAGCAACTCGACCTCACCGGCCCCTACGACGTCCTCGCCTCGTTGCCCGGCGTGCAGGTCCACCTGATCTGGAAGGATCTGATGCCAGTGACATCCAGCACCGGGCTGCTGCTGAAACCGACTACGACTTTCGAGGATTGCCCGGATCTGGACGTAATCTGCGTGCCCGGCGGCAGTGGCGTCGGGCCGTTGATGGAAGATCAGCAGACGCTGGACTTCATTAAACATCAGGCCGCCCAGGCACGTTACGTGACCTCGGTGTGCACCGGCTCGCTGGTGCTCGGCGCGGCGGGCCTGCTGCAGGGCAAACGTGCGACCACGCATTGGGCGTATCACCAGTTGCTGCCGACGCTGGGCGCGGTTGCGGTGAAGGATCGGGTGGTACGCGACGGCAATCTGTTTACCGGTGGCGGAATCACCGCCGGGATCGATTTCGCCTTGGTGCTGGCGGCGGAACTGGTCGATGCCGACACGGCGCAACTGGTGCAGTTGCAACTGGAATATGCCCCGGCACCGCCGTTCAATGCCGGCAGCCCGGACGTGGCGCCGATCGCGGTGGTCGATGAAGCGCGGTTGCGCGCGGTGCCGTCGTTGAAGCTGCGTACCGAGATTACCGAACGCGCAGCGGCCAAACTGGGCCTGCGCTGATATCCAGCCGAATGCAAAACCTGTGGGAGCGAGCCTGCTCGCGAAGGCGGAGTGTCAGGCGCCAGTGACGTCATCTGGAAGACCGCATTCGCGAGCAGGCTCGCTCCCACATTTGATTTGTGTCTGGCATGACTGCCACACCTTCACTTGTCCCACCTCCCTCGCCCGTGTAGAAAGCCCCTTCCAGAAATCTCGCACAAGGACTTTCGATGAAGGCGCTGCCCTGGCTCTACCTCGCGTTGCTCGGCCTCGGTTACGGATTGGCCCTGAGCTACGGCCAGCTCGGTTGGCTCGCATTGATCTCCGTGGGGCTTTTGCTGTTCGCCGCATTCGCCGTGCGCCAGCAACAAGTGCCAGTCGCGCGTTGGCTCGGCCATGGCCTGTTCATCGTTCTGGCCGTGGCACTGGCGCTGCACTGGCTGCCGGGCTTCGCCAACGGCCGCGTGATCAATCCGCAACGTTTCACTGACAACGCCGTGCCGTTCGCGATGTACTTCAATCTCGACAAACCGCTGGTGGGCTTCTGGTTGCTGCTGGTTTGTCCGTGGATCGTCGCGCGGCGATCGTTGCGCCTGACGGTCTATGCCACCGCCCTCGCCCTGACGCTGTGCGCGATTCTCGCCCTCGGCGGCGCGCTTTTACTTGGCGTGATCGCCTGGGCACCGAAATGGCCGGATCAGGCCTGGCTGTGGGTGCTGAACAATCTGCTGCTGGTGACGCTGGTCGAGGAAGCGCTGTTTCGCGGCTATATACAGGGCGGGCTGAGCCGTCGCTTCAAGCACCTGCCCTACGGCGACAATCTCGCGCTGCTGTTGGCCTCGCTGTTGTTTGGTCTGGTGCATGCCGGCGCTGGCTGGACCTGGGTGTTGCTGGCGGGACTGGCCGGGGTCGGCTATGGTCTGGCCTACCGTTTCGGCGGACTGGGCGCGGCGATCGCCACCCATTTCGGCCTGAACCTGTTGCACTTCGGCCTGTTCACCTATCCGATGCTGGCCAGTTGACGCAAGCGCGGTTTTGCGACGGCGTACTTAAATCTGAAAAAAAACTTCAATAAAAACCTGTCGGCGCCGACAACCATTCAAAGCCTTGCGGATTGAAAAACCATGCGTAACAACCAGCCCATTACACAACGCGAGCGGACCTTTCCAGCTCAGCAACGGTTGATTTCCACCACCGATGCCAAGGGCGTGATCACCTACTGCAACGACGACTTTGTCGAGATCAGCGGGTTTTCGCGGGAGGAACTGATCCGGGCGCCGCACAATCTGGTCCGTCACCCTGACGTGCCGTCGGCGGTGTTCTCGCACATGTGGGGCACACTGAAACAAGGCTTGCCATGGATGGGCATCGTCAAGAATCGCTGCAAATCCGGTGACCACTATTGGGTTAACGCCTACGTCACACCGGTGTTCGATGGCAGCCAGGTGATCGGTTACGAGTCCGTGCGCGTCAAGCCCACCGCCGAACAGATCCGCCGCGCCGAAGCGCTCTACCAACGCATCAACCAGGGCAAGTCGGCGATTCCATCGACGGACAAATGGCTGCCGCTCCTGCAGGACTGGCTGCCGTTCATTCTGGTCAGCCAGCTGAGCTTCATGATCGGCGCGACGCTGAACTCGCAGTGGGGCTTCGCCCTCGCCGCCGGTCTTTCGGTGCCGTTGGGCCTGATGGGCCTGCAATGGCAGCAACGCGGGCTCAAGCGCCTGCTGCGCCTGGCCGAACAGACCACCTCCGACCCGCTGATCGCGCAGATGTACACCGACAGCCGTGGCGCCCAGGCGCGTCTGGAAATGTCGATCCTCAGCCAGGAAGCGCGCCTGAAAACCTGTCTGACCCGCCTGCAGGACACCGCCGAGCACTTGACCGAACAGGCCAAGCAGTCCGACGCCCTGGCGCACAACAGCTCCACCGGCCTGGAACGCCAGCGCGTGGAAACCGAACAGGTCGCCACCGCCGTCAACCAGATGGCCGCCACCACCCAGGAAGTCGCCAGCCACGTACAGCGCACCGCTGACGCCACCCAGGAAGCCAACCGCCTGACCGGCCGCGGCCGCGACATTGCCGGGGAAACCCGCGAAGCGATTCAGCGCCTGTCGGTGGTCGTCGGCGAAACCGGCCTGACCGTGACGCAACTGGCCAAGGACAGCGACGAAATCGGTGGCGTGGTCGACGTGATCAAAGGCATCGCCGACCAGACCAACCTCCTCGCCCTCAACGCTGCGATTGAAGCAGCGCGTGCCGGTGAAATGGGCCGTGGTTTTGCGGTCGTGGCTGACGAAGTCCGCCAACTGGCGCAACGCACCAGCGAATCCACCGGGCAGATTCACGCCCTGATCGCCAAGTTGCAGCAGACTGCCTCCAGCGCCGTGCAAACCATGGAAGCCGGGCATCGCCAGGCTGAAGAAGGCGTGGCGCGGGTCCTGGAAGCGGATCAGGCACTGGTCGGCATCAGCGAAGCGGTGGCCAACATCACCGACATGACCACCCAGATCGCCGCCGCGACCGAAGAGCAAAGTGCCGTGGCTGAAGAGATCAGCCGCAACATCAGCAATATCTCGGAACTGGCCGATCAGACCTCGGAACAAGCGCACAACTCGGCGTTGCTCAGTGAAGAACTGACGAAGACGGCCAACACGCAGTATTCGTTGGTGGCGCGGTTTAACCGCTGATTGGAAGGCTGGAATGAAAAAACCCGGATGGCGTGAGCCTTCCGGGTTTTTTCTTGTGTCAATGAACTACTCAATAGGATTTGAGTAGGTTGAGACTGTGCTTGAGTAGTTCAGTCATGCATTGCGCCGCCTGCCAAACCCAGACATCTAATATTGAACTTCATCAGAAAGTTTTGCGCTGCACATTCGGAAATCCTGGCGAAAATCCACAGAATACAGCGTATGTCTACTGTCAGGTCTTACAGTAGACATTCAAGTTTCAGGGGCATATCTATAAATTGTTGAACAGATGGTTTTCATTGTTATCACGATATGACCAAGGAGCTAAAAAATGAGCAAACATAGCATCCTCATCCCAAAACCAGGTGCCATTCCAAAACAGTCTAATGTTTTCACTTGGCAATTCGGCACCAACCCTGAAACCACGGCCACTATAATTTCTTTTGAGCTACGTCATTTTATTCCGACGGGCGAAAAGAGCTGGTCAATCTCAGGATCTACAGGAACACTGGAGGAGAAGAACATCTTTCTCTACTCTTTCTCGATCCCCTATACCAGTGACGCCCCGTTCCATAAAACTTATACGTTAGAAGACGGGCTGACATTCCAGCACGGCCACTCGTCACCTGGACCCTCTGGGTTTTATGGATTTACTTATGTTGATGCTGATGAAGCCACGGTCACTATCGACATCCATCCCACCAAGGGGATTGCTAAAGGTACATTTGAAGCAAAGTTCAAAAGCCATGGATACCGAACGCAGCCTATAGGTACTTTCAACTTGCTTAGGGATGATTTGTGATTTTTCGCGACAACGTTTCGATCAGATTGCATCCCCGCCCTTTTAGCCGTATGGCGCTTCGCGAACAGGCTCACTCCCACACTGGATCTGCGCTGATCACAGATTAGGTGCCAGACACCAATCCCCTGTGGGAGCGAGCCTGCTCGCGAAGAGGCCATAACAGCCAGCGAAATTATTGAGGCAACTTCAGCTTATCCAGCAGTCGATTGACCAACAGTTCGTTGAGCATGATCACCTGTTGCAGCGCCAGCAGTGGTTTGCGTTCCGGGCCGCCTATCGAGTTGGCGATGTTACCGGCCATGGCATGCGCGTATGAAAGCGACTCGCAGGCCTCGACCAACAGGGTTTCGTCATCCAGCGTGGGGTCCCCGACATAGATCGGGCGATATTTTGGAGAGCTTGGTGGAGCGGCCAGATCTTCGGGTTTGAGGTAGTAATCGAGGGCGCGGTCGGTGGCTTCCTGGATTTTTTGCGGATCGAGAGCGCGGTCGTGGGGGGGGTGGCGGGTTGGGGGTGACTTTGAACATGGGCGTACTCCGGTTTCGAATATTGGGAGCCAACACCCTCGCTACCAAACGAAAGGTGGTGGTCATACGCAGGTTGGTAGACCGGTCGAAACAGGAAACCCGGCGCTCACAAAGGAGCCCCACGCATGCCCACCATAAAAGTCGAGCCCCGAAACGGGACTGCATACGGTGACGCTATACAACGGTTTCGACGCGGGCTACCAAACCCCATCACTGTTTCTCAGTGACAGACAAACGATATAGCCCGCCGCCTAGACGCGTAAGCCGGCGGATTCTGGCGTAGGCGTAGGCAATGGCGCAAGGAGTTGTAGCCGGGATGGCGTAACGGGTCGTGTAGTTTAAACATTGGTATTTGATGATGTTTAAGTTCAGAGATTGCCTCTGACAGGCAGGTGGTTTGATGTCGTCTGGAAGGGAGCTTTCGCGAGCAGGCTCGCTCCCACATTTGGATCGGGTACATCAGTGAGGGATTGGTCGGCTTGGAGGCCGCCATCGCTGGCAAGCCAGCTCCCACAGGGATTTGGTCCAAACGGTAGAGATTGGTCGACTGGGAGACCGCCATCGCGAGCTGGCTCACTTCTCCAAGGAGCGCGGTGTACATCAGGAAGAATCAGGTCGGCTGTCAGACCGCCTTCGCGAGCAGGCTCGCTCCCACATTTAGATCGGGTACATCAGTGGGGGATTGGTCGGCTTGGAGGCTGCCATCGCTGGCAAGCCAGCTCCCACAGGGATTTGGTCCAAACGGTAGAGATTGGTCGACTGGGAGACCGCCATCGCGAGCTGGCTCACTTCTCCAAGGAGCGCGGTGTACATCAGGAAGAATCAGGTCGGCTGTCAGGCCGCCTTCGCGAGCAGGCTCGCTCCCACAGAAAAGCAAGGCAGCGCAGCTGCCCGCGGCGAAGCCGCACCACTCAACAATGAGCGCAAGCTCGAGTGCTCTTGATCTTGATCCACCGGCGACGTCGGAAGGCTGAGTGGAGGGATTGATCCGGGGGTGGGAGCGTAGCGACCGTCTGGCGCAGCCAGACACAGCGGAAGGAGGTGCAGCGAAGCAAACCGGAGCCGCTGCGCCCGGATCAGTCCCGGAGCGAAGGAACCCGAGCCTGCGAGGGCCGAACGCAGGAGCTAGCGTTTTTTGCTTACTTTTTTAGGCGCTTGTAAAAAAGTAAGTCGCCGTCAGGCGAAACCGCCAGCCGCAGCTCCCGAAGCAACGGATATGCCCCCAAGAGCAAGATCAAAAGCTAGCCCCCTCACCCCAACCCTCTCCCCCAAGGGGGCGAGGGGGAAAGGGAGCAGGTCTTCATGCAACGCAAAATCCCGGCCCGGCTCAAAATCAGTCACCGAGAAATTCAGCCACCTTCTGCGCAGCACCCGCCAAATGATCGGAATGCGTAAACCCAGAAACCTTCAACGGCTTCAAATCATGATCCCCCGCCACCAACCAAAACACCTCAATCCCCGGCGCTAACGAATACCCCTCAACCGCCTCGCGATTCCCCAGAGCGTCCCGCTCTCCCTGCACAATCAACGCCCGCGTGCGCAACGAAGCCAAATGCTCAACCCGAGGCTTCTCCGGCTTCCCCACCGCATAAAACGGATATCCCAGACACACCAACGCATCCACCCCCAACTCATCCGCCACCAGACTCGCCATCCGCCCACCCATGGACTTGCCGCCAATCGCCAACGGCCCAGCGACATGACGCCGCACAAGCGCAAACACCTCCCGCCAGCAATCCAACAGTTTCGGCGCAGGATTCGGCGGCCGCTTAACCCCATCCACCCGCCGCTGCGCCATATACGGAAACTCAAAGCGCAACACGTTGACCCCAAGCCCGGCAAGGCGCCCAGCCATGTCGTTCATCCAGTCGCTATCCATCGGCGCCCCCGCCCCGTGCGCCAGAATCAGCGTTGCCGAAGCCTCACCAACAGCGGCATCCCAAAGCCACCCATGATCGAGCACACACTGCGCCCATTGATCCCCGTCAATACTGGCCTTGTGCTGTTTGTCCATGCTTGCCTCGCTTTTAGTCTGCCTATAACTCCAGGCGAAGGATTCGCGTCGTTTGCGCGCGCTCACTTCGGCTGAACCGTGGATGGGGAACCATGAACACTTCTATCAGTACCGCCTACAACTACAAGGTGGTCCGCCAATTCGCCATTATGACGGTGGTGTGGGGCATCGTCGGCATGGGCCTCGGGGTTTTTCTCGCGGCGCAATTGGTCTGGCCGGAACTCAACTTCAATTTGCCCTGGACCAGTTTCGGCCGTCTGCGCCCGCTGCACACCAACGCGGTGATCTTCGCCTTCGGTGGCTGCGCGCTGTTCGCCAGCTCTTTCTATTCGGTGCAACGCACCTGCCAGACGCAATTGTTTGCGCCGCAAATCGCCGCGTTCTGCTTCTGGGGCTGGCAACTGGTGATCCTGCTGGCGGCGATCAGCCTGCCGCTGGGTTACACCAGCTCCAAGGAATACGCCGAACTGGAATGGCCGATCGACATCCTGATCACCATCGTCTGGGTCGCCTACGCGATCGTGTTCTTCGGCACGATCATGCAGCGCAAGACCAAGCACATCTATGTGGGCAACTGGTTCTTCGGCGCGTTCATCATCACCGTGGCGATCCTCCACATCGTCAACAACCTTGAGTTGCCGGTGAGTTTCACCAAGTCCTACTCGGTGTACGCAGGTGCAACCGACGCCATGGTGCAGTGGTGGTACGGCCACAACGCTGTGGGCTTTTTCCTCACCGCCGGTTTCCTCGGCATGATGTATTACTTCGTGCCGAAACAGGCCGAACGTCCGGTGTATTCGTATCGCCTGTCGATCGTGCACTTCTGGGCCTTGATCACCCTGTACATCTGGGCCGGCCCGCACCACTTGCACTACACCGCGCTGCCGGACTGGGCACAGTCACTGGGCATGGTGATGTCGCTGATCCTGCTGGCACCGAGCTGGGGCGGCATGATCAACGGCATGATGACCCTCTCGGGCGCCTGGCATAAGTTGCGCAGCGACCCGATCCTGCGCTTCCTCGTGGTGTCGCTGGCGTTCTACGGCATGTCGACCTTCGAAGGGCCGATGATGGCCATCAAGACTGTCAACGCCCTCTCCCACTACACCGACTGGACCATCGGCCACGTTCACGCCGGCGCCCTCGGCTGGGTAGCGATGATCTCGATCGGCGCGCTGTACCACATGATCCCGAAAATCTTCGGCAAAGCGCAGATGCACAGCGTCGGCCTGATCAATGCGCACTTCTGGCTGGCGACCATCGGCACCGTGCTCTACATCGCCTCGATGTGGGTCAACGGCATCGCCCAGGGCCTGATGTGGCGCGCGGTCAACGAGGACGGCACGCTGACTTACTCCTTCGTCGAAACCCTGGTGGCCAGCCATCCGGGCTTTGTCGTGCGGCTGATCGGCGGGGCGATTTTCTTAAGCGGCATGTTCCTGATGGCTTACAACACCTGGCGCACCGTGCGGGCCTCGCAGCCTGCCGACGTCGTCGCTGCCGCGCAGATGGCCTGAGGAGTCCGCCATGAAACACGAAACGATTGAAAAGAACGTCGGCCTGCTGATGCTGTTGATGGTGTTCGCCGTGAGCATCGGCGGCCTGACCCAGATCGTCCCGCTGTTCTTCCAGGACGTCACCAACAAACCGGTGGAGGGCATGAAGCCATACACCGCGCTGCAACTGGAAGGTCGCGACATCTATATCCGCGAAGGCTGCGTCGGTTGTCACTCGCAGATGATCCGTCCGTTCCGCGCCGAAACCGAGCGCTACGGGCACTACTCGGTGGCCGGCGAAAGCGTCTGGGATCACCCGTTCCTGTGGGGTTCGAAACGTACCGGTCCGGACCTCGCCCGCGTTGGCGCGCGTTACTCGGATGACTGGCACCGCGCGCACTTGTACAACCCGCGCAACGTCGTGCCGGAGTCGAAGATGCCGGCCTACCCGTGGCTGGTCACCCAAGCGGTCGACAGCAGCCACACTGAAACCAAGCTGAAAACCATGCGTACCCTCGGCGTGCCGTATACCGATGACGACATCAGCGGCGCGGTCGCCAGCCTCAAGGGCAAGACCGAAATGGACGCCCTCGTTTCCTACCTGCAAGTGCTCGGCACTGCGATCAAGAGCAAGAGGTGAGCCATGGTCATTGAAATGAGTGCAGGCCTGATCCGCGGCCTCGGCACGGTCGTGGTGTTCGTCGCCTTCATCGGTTTGACCTTGTGGGTGTTCAACCGCAAGCGCACCCCGGAATTCGCCGAAGCACGCCTGCTGCCGTTCGCCGACGAGCCACTACCCGAAACAATTTCAGCCCCTGAAACAAGGAGTACCCGGCCATGACCACCTTCTGGAGTACGTGGATCTGCGTACTGACCATTGGCAGCCTGATCGGCCTGACCTGGCTGCTGATCGGCACCCGCCGGGGCGAGACCAAGGGCAGTGTCGACCAGACCATGGGCCACAGCTTCGACGGCATCGAGGAGTACGACAACCCGCTGCCGCAGTGGTGGTTCATGCTGTTCGCCGGCACGCTGGTGTTCTCGGTGGGTTATCTGATTCTCTATCCGGGCCTGGGCAACTGGAAAGGCATCCTGCCCGGCTATGAGGATGGCTGGACAGGCGTGCACGAATGGGAAAAGGAAATGAACAAGGCGGACGCCCGGTTCGGGCCGATCTTCGCCAAATTCGCGGCGATGCCGCTGGAAGAAGTGGCCAAGGATCCGCAGGCGCTGAAAATGGGCGGTCGTCTGTTCGCCTCCAATTGCTCGGTGTGCCACGGCTCGGATGCCAAGGGCGCGTTCGGCTTCCCTAACCTTGCCGACAGCGACTGGCGCTGGGGCGGCGATGCCGAGACGATCAAGGCCACCATCATGGGTGGACGGATGGCGGCAATGCCGGCCTGGGGCGAAGTGCTCGGTGAGGCCGGGGTGAAAAACGTTGCCGCCTACGTGCGCCACGAACTCGCCGGCCTGCCGCTACCCGCCGACAGCAAGGCAGACCTGCAAGCCGGACAGCAGGCGTTCAGCACCACGTGCGTGGCTTGCCACGGCGCAACTGGCCAAGGCACCCCTGCCATGGGCGCACCGAATCTTACCCACCCGGCCGGCTTCATTTATGGCACCAGCCTGACCCAACTGGAGCAGACCATTCGCCATGGTCGTCAGGGGCATATGCCGGCGCAGAACGAGATGTTGGGCAACGACAAAGTGCAATTGCTCGCCGCTTATGTGTACAGCCTGAGCCACGGATTGAACACAGAAAAACTGATAACTGAAGACAGCAAGAAATAGCAATTGCGTACACCACTGCCGCAGCTTTCTCGCTGCGGCAGTTTCCCGCCCCTTTGCGACGCATTGTCGCACCCCTTGGATCCTCTCCTTTCGGAACCCCGGATTCGGGTCTACGCTTCATCGAAGCGGACCGGCTGAAGTCGGTTTCCAGATCAATCCCGAACGATGCGCACCGTGAACCGGTTGATGGATTCGCCGCAAACGCAGGTAGATAACGGCTGTTGCGCCGATCGCCCGCAATTTCCCGATCACGACCTGTGAACGGGCACCGTTGACGGCGATCCGGATTGCGAGCTTTTTACGCGCACTGCGACATTTTGTCAGAGGCCATTTTTGACCCTACGCGGCGCATGGAAAGGCCGCAGAATCAGCGTTGGAAAGCATTGACCCAGGTCATGGCGCGTTGCAATGACCCCCTGCTTTATACATACTTGCGGCCGATTTTATCCCTATAAAAATACCCAAACCGTGGAACCTTAGAATGAGCACAGCAATCAGTCCGACTGCTTATAACTATAAGGTAGTCCGCCAGTTCGCCATCATGACGGTGGTCTGGGGGATCCTTGGCATGGGGCTCGGTGTCTTCATTGCCTCGCAACTGGTCTGGCCGGAACTGAACTTCGGTCTGCCGTGGACGAGCTTTGGACGCCTGCGCCCGTTGCACACAAACCTGGTGATTTTCGCCTTCGGCGGTTGTGCACTGTTTGCCACTTCCTACTATGTCGTGCAGCGAACCTGCCAGACGCGACTGATTTCCGACAGCCTCGCGGCCTTTACCTTCTGGGGCTGGCAAGCGGTCATCGTCGGCGCAATCATTACCTTGCCGCTGGGTTACACCACCACCAAGGAATACGCCGAGCTGGAATGGCCGATCGCCATTTTGCTGGCCATTGTCTGGGTCACCTACGGTCTGGTGTTCTTCGGCACCATCACCAAGCGCAAAACCAAGCACATCTATGTCGGCAACTGGTTCTACGGCGCGTTCATCGTCGTCACCGCGATGCTGCACATCGTCAACCACATGTCGCTGCCGGTCAGCCTGTTCAAGTCGTACTCGGCCTACTCCGGCGCCACTGACGCGATGATCCAGTGGTGGTACGGCCACAACGCGGTGGGCTTCTTCCTCACCACCGGTTTCCTCGGGATGATGTACTACTTCGTGCCGAAACAGGCCGAACGCCCGATCTACTCCTATCGTCTGTCGATCGTGCACTTCTGGGCGCTGATCACCCTGTACATCTGGGCTGGCCCGCACCACCTGCACTACACCGCCCTGCCGGACTGGGCGCAATCGCTAGGCATGGCGATGTCGATCATCCTCCTGGCGCCAAGCTGGGGCGGCATGATCAACGGCATGATGACCCTGTCGGGCGCCTGGCATAAGTTGCGCACCGACCCGATCCTGCGCTTCCTCGTGGTGTCGCTGGCGTTCTACGGCATGTCGACCTTCGAAGGGCCGATGATGGCGATCAAGACCGTCAACTCGCTCTCGCACTACACCGACTGGACCATCGGCCACGTCCACGCCGGCGCCCTCGGTTGGGTAGCGATGATCTCGATCGGCGCGATCTACCACATGATCCCGAAACTGTTCGGCCGGGCGCAGATGCACAGCACCGGGCTGATCAACGCGCACTTCTGGCTCGCCACCATCGGCACCGTGCTCTACATCGCGTCGATGTGGGTCAACGGCATCACCCAGGGCCTGATGTGGCGTGCAATCAACGATGACGGCACCCTCACCTACTCGTTCGTCGAAGCGCTGCAGGCCAGCCACCCGGGCTTCATCGTCCGCGCGCTGGGCGGTGCTTTCTTTGCCAGCGGCATGCTGCTGATGGCTTACAACGTGTACCGCACTGTCCGTGCGTCGGATCCGGTTGAAGCCGAAGCCGCCGCCAAGATTGCCGTCGTTGGAGCTCACTGATGAAGCATGAAGCTGTCGAGAAGAATATTGGCCTGCTGGCCTTCTTCATGGTCATCGCCGTCAGCGTCGGTGGCCTGACCCAAATTGTTCCGCTGTTCTTCCAGGACGTCACCAACAAGCCGGTCGAGGGCATGAAGCCGCGCTCGGCGCTGGAACTGGAAGGCCGCGACGTGTACATCGCCAACGGTTGTGTCGGCTGCCACTCGCAGATGATCCGCCCGTTCCGCGCTGAAACTGAACGCTATGGCCACTATTCGGTCGCCGGTGAAAGCGTCTGGGACCACCCGTTCCTGTGGGGTTCCAAACGTACCGGCCCGGATCTGGCCCGTGTGGGCGGTCGTTACTCCGATGACTGGCAACGTGCGCACTTGTACAACCCGCGCAACGTGGTCCCCGAGTCGAAAATGCCGGCTTACCCGTTCCTCGTGGAAAACAAGCTCGACGGCAAGGAAACCGCGAAAAAAATGGAAGTCTTGCGCACCCTCGGCGTGCCGTACACCGACGAAGACATCGCCGGTGCACAGGATGCCGTGAAGGGCAAAACCGAAATGGACGCGCTGGTGGCCTATCTGCAAGGCCTGGGCACCATCATCAAAAGCAAACGGTGAATCTGATGGATATCGGGATGATTCGAGGCCTGGGCACCGTTGTCGTGATGGTGGCCTTCATCGGTCTGGCCTTGTGGGTGTTCAGCCCCAAGCGCAAGTCGGAATTCGACGATGCGACCATGCTGCCTTTTGCCGATGATCCCGAAGCCATCAAGCACGTCGAGCAAGCTTCTAGGAGTAACAAAGAATGACTACATTCTGGAGTCTGTACGTCACAGTCCTCAGTCTCGGTACGATCTTCGCCCTGACCTGGCTGCTGCTGTCGACCCGCAAGGGCCAGCGCAGCGAACAGACGGACGAGACGGTCGGCCACTCCTTCGACGGGATCGAGGAGTACGACAACCCGCTGCCGATATGGTGGTTCATGCTGTTCGTCGGCACCATCATTTTTGCCCTGGGTTATCTGGTGCTGTACCCGGGTCTGGGCAACTGGAAAGGTCTGCTGCCGGGCTACAACTATCTGGATACCGAGAAACAGACCGCGTTCGCCAACGGCCAGACCGGCTGGACCGGCGTCCACGAGTGGGAAAAGGAAATGGCCCGTTCGGACGCGCGCTTCGGTCCGATTTTCGCCAAGTTTGCAGCGATGCCGATCGAAGAAGTCGCCAAGGATCCGCAAGCACTGAAGATGGGCGGCCGTCTGTTCGCGTCCAACTGCTCGGTGTGCCACGGTTCCGACGCCAAGGGTGCCTATGGCTTCCCCAACCTGACCGACGCCGACTGGCGCTGGGGCGGTGAGCCGGAAACCATCAAGACCACCATCATGGGCGGCCGCCACGCGGTGATGCCGGCGTGGGCTGAAGTGATCGGTGAGCAAGGCGTGGCCGATGTGGCTGCTTACGTGGTGACCAACCTCGACGGGCGCAAACTGCCGGAAGGCACCAAGGCCGACCCGGCCAACGGCCAGAAACTCTTCGCCGCCAACTGCGTGGCTTGCCACGGCCCTGCCGGCAAAGGCACGCCGGCCATGGGTGCGCCTGACCTGACCCATCCGGGCGCATTCATCTACGGCTCAAGCTTCGCGCAACTGCAGCAGACCATCCGTTACGGTCGTCAGGGCCAGATGCCTGCGCAGGAACAACTGCAGGGCAATGACAAGGTGCACCTGCTGGCGGCGTATGTTTACAGTTTGTCCCATGGTGAAAAAACACCGGAGGCGAAGGCTGAGTAAGGCCAACGCTTGAAGCAAAAAAGGCCCCGCCAATGGGAATTGACGGGGCCTTTTTGCATGCTCGCATTCATGATTCGAAACGCTTGCTCAATGGACCTGAGCTGCGATGCACGGTAGGTTTTTTCGCCCGATAAGCCTATCGGGTCCACTTCAAGGATGAAGCCCCAATGTCGAAAGATCACCAAAGCACACTGCAAAATCAGCCTCAACCCGGCTCTACCCACAGGGCAGGGTTCGAACGAACACCTGTGAAACCGTTACTCAAGGTATCGCAGCAAACCATGAACAGCCCCGGCCACGGTGGCGGACTCGACGGCCTCGGCGGCGGTAGATTGCTCTGACAAGGGCAGCAAAAACACCGAATTTACGCCCTGTATCCAGTGCCTCACGCCTTGGCGGGAGGCGCCTTCGCCGGTGCCCTTATGAAATTGACAAACCGATCGTCCCCGACCTGCCTTTCCGATTGCGGTGAAAACCTCAAAATAGTAACGTTCCTACATCAGAATTTCTGGAGGCCAAACATGATGGCCATCACCACCATTTCCAGCCGCGAGTTCAATCAGGACACCAGTGCAGCCAAAAAAGCCACGCGTCAAGGTCCAGTAATCATTACTGACCGAGGCAGGCCTGCCCACGTATTGCTCAGCATTGAGGAGTACCAGAAACTGACCGGTTGCGAGACCAGCATCGTTGAGCTACTGGCGATGCCGAATGCGCTTGAAATCGAATTCGAACCCGAGCGCGCTGTAATCACTCCTCGCAGCGTGGACCTTTCCTGATGTTCCTACTGGATACCAATGTAGTTTCCGAGCTGCGGAAAAAACAAGCCGACAGGCATGTGGTGAAATGGGCAAACAGCGTTTCCCCAGCCAGCCTGTATCTATCTGCAATCACTGTGCTGGAACTGGAAACGGGCGCCCTGCGTATCGAACGTCGTGACCCTTCACAAGGCCAGCTGCTGCGCAACTGGCTGGAACATCACGTCAAACCGGCGTTCTCTGGAAGAATCCTGCCTGTCGATACCAGCGTCGCCACCCGGTGCGCACGATTGCATGTTCCCGACCGCAGCAGTGAATGCGACGCCTTGATCGCCGCCACCGCGCTTGTGCACGGGCTTACGCTGGTAACTCGCAACATTGCGGACTTTCAACTCAGCGGCGTCAATCTGATCAACCCATGGATCGCTGCCAATAACTGACTGCTGAACACCCCGCCCTATCACCGGCGGGGCTTTTTTCATGGGCGTTGGGCAAAGATTGAATGCACAACCGTGGTATCGATCAGCGTCCGCTCACGCCACTGGTTGTTCTTCACCAGATAGATCTGCAAATGCTTGCGATCCTCGGTGAAATTCGCAGTCAGGTAGGTTTGCTGAGAGGTGCTTCCGCTGAGATACATGGGGACGCTGCCTTCCCAGTAGGAACTTCCTCCCTCGGTATGCAGGTGGCCGGCGAAAATGGCCGTCACCTGGTACTTGTTGACCATGTCATGGAAACGCTTCTTCTGCTCGGGGCTGCCCTGGTGCCGCAAGGGTTTATGCATATTGATAATGATGGCGTAGCCCGACGCTCGCGCCAGTCGCAGATCGGTCTCGAGCCAGTCCAGTGCGTCGTTGATTTCGAACGTTGTCGGGTTCAACGGATGAGCAATCCGGGTGGTGTAGGTCGGCTCGTTATTAAGCTGAACCATATGCACTTCGCCGATATTTTTCGAATAGGCGAGACTACCGGCATACGTCCTGCTCAGAAAACCGTCAGTGATTTTCAGATCAAAGTTATCGACTTTACCTTCATGATGTTCTTTGAACTCGACAATACTTCCTGCAGCACAGTTATTGGTAAAGCAATCATCAACATTGTTTTCATAGTCGTGATTGCCCAAGCCGTAAAGATATTCACCCTTGAAGTGCCTGTTCAGCGAATCCTTCATGAACGAGCGCTGCCAGCCATGACCAAAAGCGGTTATATCGCCATTGATCATCAAAGGAACCCGCGCTTGGGAGCCGTGTAGATTTCTGAATTCGGCAATGCTTGCAAGTTGGGTTTCAATCAGCCATTTCGAGCGCGCCGTGAATTCTGAATCCGATTCGGGCTCGCGGATATCAGTCTTGTCTGTCCACGGATATTGAGTATCCGAAGCAAAGACCATATGTTTCGGCATGCCAGTTGTAGCCTGAGCGGTAATAGCCGAAGCTACCAGACAAGCACCCATAAAGGTGCTCATGAATTTATTCAAAGCCATGCTTGAAATTCCATTTCAATTAATTTTCGGTACGCAAAAGAAGTTTCGCGCGAACAGAACTTATTCGAATACCGCGAAAACTTCAAAGCCTTCACCTACAACAATCGAGTGAATATATTTCAGACCCAACAACTTACAACATACGAATCAATAGAAACCCGTAGCGTCCGGCCTGAGTTGTCGCCTGGACGAAAACAATCACGGGTGTTATTCAACTTGCGAAATCAACGGCAGTGGCGTGAACAAACAATTGAAAGGATGAACTAGCCACTTCGGCAAAAGCGTCCATACTCAACAAGTCAATTGATCTGCGTCAGGCTTTTGCGCAATCGCTACACCATCCGCATTTTTTACCCAACGCGACCAAAGGTCGCACCCTTGAGCCAGAGCGGCAGGCGTATCATCGCGCTACTGCAACAGCCTTTTTGACCTCGGTTGGCACGTATCGACCGAGGCATTTTTCCACTGCCGTGGGATGCAATGATGAGCAATCAGATTCCGGTACACGACGTCACGCCACCGAGCAAGAACGCGAACAACAGCGTCGATCTTTATGCCTCACGAGAAAAAATCTACACCCGTGCCTTCACAGGCCTGTTCCGCAATCTGCGGATGCTTGGCGGTGCGGCGTTGTTTCTGCTGTATTTCGGCACGGTGTGGCTGAACTGGGGCGGTCATCAGGCGGTGTGGTGGAACCTGCCGGAGCGCAAGTTCTTCATCTTCGGCGCGACTTTCTGGCCACAGGATTTCATCCTGCTCTCGGGCCTGTTGATCATTGCCGCGTTCGGCCTGTTCTTCATCACTGTCTATGCCGGGCGCGTCTGGTGCGGGTATACCTGCCCGCAGAGCGTGTGGACGTGGATTTTCATGTGGTGCGAAAAGGTCACCGAAGGCGACCGCAACCAGCGCATCAAGCTCGACAAGGCGCCGATGAGCGCCAACAAATTCCTGCGCAAGCTGGCCAAACATTCGCTGTGGCTGTTGATCGGTTTTGTCACCGGCATGACCTTTGTCGGCTACTTCTCGCCGATCCGCGAACTGGTCATCGAATTTTTCACCGGTCAGGCCGATGGCTGGTCGTATTTCTGGGTCGGTTTTTTCACCCTCGCCACGTACGGCAATGCCGGTTGGTTGCGTGAGCAGGTGTGCATCTACATGTGCCCGTATGCGCGCTTCCAGAGCGTGATGTTCGACAAGGACACGCTGATCGTTTCCTACGACCCGCGCCGTGGCGAAAGCCGTGGGCCGCGCAAGAAAGGCATCGACTACAAAGCCCTGGGGCTGGGCGATTGCATCGACTGCACGATGTGCGTGCAGGTCTGCCCGACCGGCATCGACATCCGCGATGGCCTGCAGATCGAATGCATCGGCTGCGCGGCGTGCATCGACGCTTGCGACAGCATCATGGACAAGATGGATTACCCGCGCGGCCTGATCAGCTACACCACCGAACACAACCTCTCCGGGCAGAAAACCCATAAACTGCGACCGCGCCTGATCGGCTACGCCGTGGTGCTGCTGGCGATGATCAGCCTGTTGGTCGCCGCGTTCTTCATGCGTTCACTGGTCGGCTTCGACGTCAGCAAAGACCGCGTGCTGTACCGCGAAAACGCTGAAGGCCGGATCGAAAACGTCTACAGCCTGAAGATCATGAACAAGGATCAGCGCGACCACACTTACCTGCTGCAAGCCGAGGGCCTGCCGGACCTGCGCCTGCAAGGCAAGCGCGAGATCAAGGTTGCCGCCGGGGATATCGTCAGCATGCCGGTCGAGTTGTCCAGCGCACCGGAACAACTGCCATCGAGCACCAACGAGGTGAAATTCATCCTCAAGGATGCCGATGACGACAGCGTCCACGTTGAAGCCAAGAGCCGATTCATCGGCCCACAAATCCGTTGAGAGAATTTTGAACATGCCCGCTGCAAACGCCGCAAGTCCTTGGTACAAGCACCTCTGGCCGTGGATCATCATCGCGATTCTCGCCTGCTCGGTGGCCTTGACCCTGTCGATGGTGACCATCGCGGTGAACAACCCGGACAATCTGGTCAACGACAACTATTACGAAGCAGGCAAAGGCATCAACCGTTCACTGGATCGCGAGCTGCTGGCGCAAACCCTGAAGCTGCGTGCAGCGGTGCATCTGGATGATGTGACCGGGGAAGTCGACTTGCGCTTGAACGGTGACAGCCAGCCGCAAACGCTGGAGCTGAACCTGATCTCGCCGACCCAGCCGGAGAAGGATCGCAAGATCGTTCTGACCCGCAGTGGCAGCGAGAGCGGGCGCTACATCGGCCAGTTGAGCGACAAGGTCGAAGGGCGGCGCTTTGTCGAGTTGCTCGGCAGCCAGGACGAGCACGTGTGGCGCATGTTTGAAGAAGAATTGGTCAGTCATGACAAGGAACTGCTGCTGGGTGATGAGCCATTGCAGGGTGCGGAAGATCTGAAGAAGTGAATCAAAATCAAGAGCCCCTCACCCTAGCCCTCTCCCGGAGGGAGAGGGGACTGATCTCGGTTGCTTGGAAGCGGGGCGTATGACAGTGACAATGTCGGCGACTGAAGCCGCTCTTCAGGCTCACATCGATCGGCTCCCTCTCCCTCCGGGAGAGGGCTGGGGTGAGGGCAAGCGAACACCCCCAATGCAAGGGCTCACACCCTCATCAATGCCATGACCAGTCCAATCCCCTGCTACCACTGCGCCCTGCCCCTCCCGTCCGGCAGCCGCTTCACCGCCGTCGTCCTCGGGCAGGCCCGGGAGTTCTGCTGCCCGGGCTGTCAGGCGGTGGCCGAAGCCATCGTCGCCGGTGGTCTGGAAAGCTACTACCAGCATCGCAGCGAAGCGTCGGCCAATCCCGAAGCGCTGCCGGTGCAACTGAGCGATGAACTGGCGCTGTACGACCGCGCCGACGTGCAGCAGCCCTTCGTGCGCCACGAAGGCGATCTGGCTGAAACCACGCTGTTGATGGAAGGCATCAGTTGCGCCGCTTGCGGCTGGCTGATCGAGAAACACCTGCGCACCCTGCCCGCCGTCGCCGAAGCGCGGTTGAACCTGTCCAACCATCGCCTGCATGTGCGCTGGGCCGACGCACAATTGCCGCTGAGCCAGATCCTCGCCGAGCTGCGCCACATCGGTTACGCCGCCCACCCGTACCAGGCCGACCGCGCCAGCGAACAGCTGGCCAGCGAGAATCGCCTGGCCCTGCGCCAGCTCGGCGTCGCCGGGTTGCTGTGGTTTCAGGCGATGATGGCGACCATGGCTACCTGGCCGGAATTCAACATCGACCTCAGTCCCGAGCTGCACACGATCCTGCGCTGGGTCGCGCTGTTTCTGACCACACCGATCGTGTTCTACAGCTGCGCGCCGTTCTTCAAAGGCGCGATGCGCGATTTGCGTACGCGCCACCTGACCATGGACGTTTCTGTTTCACTGGCGATCGGCAGCGCTTACATCGCCGGGATCTGGACATCGATCACCGGGGTCGGCGAGCTGTACTTCGATGCAGTCGGCATGTTCGCGCTGTTTCTGCTCGCCGGACGCTATCTGGAACGCCGCGCCCGCGAACGCACCGCTGCTGCCACCGCGCAATTGGTCAACCTGTTACCGGCCTCGTGCCTGCGCCTGGATAGCGTTGGCCAGAGCGAACGCATCCTGCTCAGCGAGTTGCGTGTGGGTGAGCGGATTCTGGTGCAGCCGGGCTCGATTCTGCCGGCTGACGGCAAGATCATCGACGGTCAGTCGAGCATCGACGAATCGCTGCTGACTGGCGAATACCTGCCGCAGCCACGCACGCTCGGCGATGCTGTTACTGCGGGCACGCTCAATGTCGAAGGCGCATTGACCGTGCAAGTGCAGGCGCTGGGACAGGACACGCGTCTCTCCGCGATCGTGCGCCTGCTTGATCGCGCTCAGGCGGAGAAACCGCGTCTGGCCGAAATCGCCGACCGCGCCGCGCAATGGTTCCTGCTGCTGTCGCTGATTGCCGCAGCAGTGATCGGCGTGCTGTGGTGGCAACTGGATTCCTCACGGGCGTTCTGGATCGTCCTCGCCATGCTGGTGGCGACCTGCCCGTGCGCGCTGTCGCTGGCGACGCCGACCGCCCTCACCGCCGCCACCGGCACCCTGCACAAACTCGGCCTGCTGCTGACCCGCGGCCATGTGCTGGAAGGCTTGAACCAGATCGACACGGTGATTTTCGACAAGACCGGTACGCTCACCGAAGGCCGCTTGGTGCTGCGCTCGATTCGCCCGCTCGGCGCGCTCGACAGCGAGCAATGCCTGAGCCTCGCCGCTGCGCTGGAAAACCGCTCGGAACACCCGATCGCCCGCGCTTTCGGTCGCGCGCCGCTGGCCGCCGAGGACGTGCACAGCACACCCGGTCTGGGCCTTGAAGGCGTGGTCGGTGAGCAACGCTTGCGCATCGGTCAGGCGCCGTTCGCCTGTGCCCTGAGCGGCGCGGCGCTGCCGTCAATGCCTGATGAAGCCGGACAATGGTTGCTGCTCGCCGACACTCAGGGGCCGCTGGCATGGTTCGTCCTCGACGATCGCCTGCGTGACGATGCCCCCGCCCTGCTCGCGGCCTGCAAAGCGCGGGGCTGGCGCACCTTGCTGTTGTCCGGCGACAGTTCGCCGATGGTCGCCAGTGTCGCCGCCGAACTGGGCATCGACGAGGCCCGTGGCGGCTTGCGCCCGGATGACAAACTGCAAGTGCTGCAACAACTGCACAAGGAAGGGCGCAAGGTGCTGATGCTCGGCGACGGCGTCAACGACGTGCCGGTGCTGGCTGCGGCCGATATCAGCGTGGCCATGGGCTCGGCCACCGATCTGGCGAAAACCAGCGCCGATGCAGTGTTGCTGTCCAACCGCCTTGACGCTCTGGTGCAAGCCTTCACGCTGGCGCGACGCACGCGCCGGGTAATCATCGAAAACCTGCTGTGGGCGGCGCTGTACAATGGCCTCATGTTGCCGTTCGCCGCCCTCGGCTGGATCACTCCGGTGTGGGCGGCGGTCGGCATGTCGATCAGTTCGCTGACCGTGGTGCTCAACGCCCTGCGCCTGACTCGTCTGCCGAGCGCACCGGCCGCCAGCACCGCAACAGCAACCCGCCCGCTGCCGGCCTGAGCCGCGCGGGCCTGGAGTTACCGATGCCAGCTCTCTATGTGATGATTCCCGCTGCCTTGCTCATCGTCGCCATCGCCGTGTACATCTTCTTCTGGGCGGTGGACAGCGGTCAGTACGACGACCTCGACGGCCCGGCACACAGCATCCTTTTTGACGATCAGGACCCCAACCACACCGCTGCGGTGGACGAAGCCAACGCCGGCAAACCGGACGACAAGGCGCCACCCCATGCTTGAACTGGCGCCGCTGCTGGTCTCGGCGCTGATCCTCGGCCTGCTCGGTGGCGGCCACTGTCTGGGTATGTGCGGCGGTCTGATGGGCGCGCTGACCCTGGCGATCCCCAAGGAGCAGCGCAGCCGGCGCTTTCGCCTGTTACTGGCGTACAACCTCGGGCGGATTCTCAGTTATGCCACGGCGGGACTGCTCATCGGTCTGGCCGGCTGGGCCGTCGCCAACAGCCCGGCGGCGCTGTTCATGCGCGTGCTGGCCGGTTTGCTGCTGATCGCCATGGGTTTGTACCTCGCCGGCTGGTGGAGCGGGCTCACCCGTATCGAAGCGCTCGGGCGTGGCTTGTGGCGTTTTATTCAACCCGTGGCGAATCGTTTGCTGCCGGTTTCCAGCCTGCCGCGTGCCTTGCTGCTCGGTGCGCTGTGGGGGTGGCTGCCGTGCGGGCTGGTTTACAGCACCTTGCTGTGGAGCGCGAGTCAGGGCAATGCGCTGGACAGTGCGTTGCTGATGCTCGCTTTCGGCCTCGGCACCTGGCCGGTACTGCTCGCCACCGGGCTGGCGGCTGAGCGGGTCACGGCGATCCTGCGCAAACGCAGCGTGCGCATGGCCGGCGGGTTGTTGGTGATTCTGTTCGGCTTATGGACCCTTCCCGGCCCGCATCAGCATTGGCTCATGGGCCATTAAATGTGTGGCGCGGCCTTCGCGAGCAGGCTCGCTCCCACAGGTCTTGAGTACGCTGCAAATCCAATGTGGGAGCGAGCCTGCTCGCGAAGACGCCCGCACGAACAACACAAATCCTCGCCGTTGATGCAAATCAAGATGCCCTGTAACGCACTCCCCTAGACTCGCCACACTGCCAGCCTATCCGGGGGAATGCCCGCATGCTCGACGCCATTCGTTGGGACTCTGATCTGATCCGCCGCTACGATCTGGCGGGGCCACGCTACACCTCGTACCCGACTGCCGTGCAATTTCACGGGCAGGTCGGCACTTTCGACCTGTTCCATGCCCTGCGCGACAGCCGTAAGGCCCAGCGGCCGTTGTCGCTGTACGTACATGTGCCGTTCTGCGCGAACATTTGCTACTACTGCGCCTGCAACAAGGTCATCACCAAGGATCGCGGCCGCGCGCAACCGTACCTGCAACGGCTCGAACAGGAAATCCAGTTGATTGCCTGCCACCTCGACCCGGCGCAAACCGTCGAGCAGCTGCATTTCGGTGGCGGCACGCCGACTTTTCTCAGCCACGACGAACTGCGACAGCTGATGGCGCACCTGCGCAAGCATTTCAATTTGCTCAACGATGATTCCGGCGATTACGGCATTGAAATCGACCCGCGCGAAGCCGACTGGTCGACCATGGGCCTGCTGCGCGAACTGGGTTTCAACCGGGTCAGCATTGGCCTGCAGGATCTTGACCCGGCGGTGCAGCGCGCGGTCAATCGCCTGCAAAGCCTGGAAGAAACCCGCGCGGTGATCGATGCGGCGCGAACCCTGCAATTTCGCTCGATCAACATCGATCTGATTTATGGCCTGCCCAAGCAGACACCCGACAATTTCGCCCGCACCGTCGAGGAAGTGATCAGCCTGCAACCGGATCGCCTCTCGGTATTCAACTACGCGCACCTGCCGGAACGCTTCATGCCGCAACGGCGAATCAACAGCAGCGAACTGCCGAGCCCGGCGCACAAGCTGGAAATGCTCCAGCGCACCATCGAGCAACTGACCGCTGCCGGCTACCGTTACATCGGCATGGACCACTTCGCCCTGCCTGATGACGAACTGGCGATTGCCCAGGAAGAGCACACCCTGCAACGCAACTTCCAGGGTTACACCACCCACGGCCATTGCGACCTGATTGGCCTGGGCGTGTCGGCGATCAGCCAGATCGGCGATCTGTACTGCCAGAACAGCAGCGACCTCAACGCGTATCAGAACAGCCTGGCCAGCGCGCAGCTGGCGACCAGTCGCGGTCTGGTGTGCAACGCCGACGACCGCTTGCGCCGCGCAGTGATTCAGCAGCTGATCTGCAATTTCAAACTCGAGTTCGCCGAGATCGAGCAGCAGTTCAACATCGATTTTCAAGGCTACTTCGGCGCGCTCTGGCCGCAGTTGCAAGGTATGGCCGAGGATGGCCTGATCAGACTCGAGCGCGAGCGCATCGAGGTGTTGCCAGCGGGCCGATTGCTGGTGCGCTCGGTGTGCATGGTCTTTGATGCGTACCTGGAGCAGCAGAACCGCCAGCGTTTCTCGCGGGTGATTTAAGGCTTGGTCAGCAACGAGCCGACTTTGAGGTTCTGGTCAGGATTGAGCGCCGACTGGTTCATGACTTTCGACAGGGCGAGGTTGGCGGTGATCAGGCCACTGTTGAGGGCGGCGATGGCGCCCCGCAGTGCGGCGAGCTTGTTGATCTTTTCCTCGGTGGAGAGGGTTCTGTCTGACATGACCGCCGCCATGCGCGCTTTTTTCTCGATGATTTCTTTTTGGATCTTGCGAATCATCTTCAGCAACTGCTGGATGTTCTCCGGCAAGCCACTGTTGTCGATGTCACTGTTTTCGCCGCCGACAGCGGCGGATTTGGCGATGGCCGCGCCGGACAGCGACACTTTGACGCCCTCGACCAAGGTCGGGGTTGCCGTGTGCGACAAGTCTTCATCGCGATCGATTGCAGCGTCGGTGCTGGTCATCTCCGGCGAAGCAGCAACGCCGCTGCTGCCGGGGCTTAGCGTACCAATGGCGGTCATCGGGGCCTTCCTTGGTTGAGTGCTGATAGCGGGTTATCGGCCGCCGGTGCTGCGGCTTTATGTCTGTAGGACAACGCCGCCACGTGCTGGCCTGAATGTCCTCCCGTGGGTTACCCTTACGGCTTATGTGTGTTTTCCCACAAGGATTGAAGAAATGTCCGAGCCAGTCAAACTGCGCGCTCACAACCAGGCCCACTGCAAGGATTGCAGCCTGGCCCCGCTCTGCCTGCCACTTTCTCTGAATCTGGAAGACATGGATGCGCTCGACGAAATCGTTAAACGCGGCCGCCCGCTGAAGAAAGGCGAATTCCTGTTCCGCCAGGGCGACACCTTTGATTCCGTTTATGCAGTCCGCTCTGGTGCGCTGAAAACTTTCAGCCTGAGCGATGCCGGCGAAGAACAGCTGACCGGTTTCCACCTGCCGAGCGAACTGGTAGGACTGTCGGGCATGGACACCGAAAAACACCCGGTCTCGGCCCAGGCGCTGGAAACCACTTCGGTCTGCGAAATCCCCTTCGAGCGCCTTGATGAACTCGCGCTGCAATTGCCACAACTGCGCCGCCAGTTGATGCGGGTGATGAGCCGCGAGATTCGTGACGACCAGCAAATGATGCTGCTGCTGTCGAAGAAAACCGCTGACGAGCGCATCGCTACTTTCCTGGTCAACCTGTCGGCACGCTTCCGCGCTCGCGGCTTCTCGGCCAACCAGTTCCGCCTGAGCATGTCGCGCAATGAAATCGGTAACTACCTGGGCCTGGCGGTGGAAACCGTGTCGCGGGTGTTCACCCGTTTCCAGCAGAACGAGCTGATTGCCGCAGAGGGCAAGGAGATCCATATCCTCGACCCGATTCAGCTGTGCGCGCTGGCCGGCGGTTCGATCGAAGGCTGATCACGACCCGCGGTTGAGCGAATCGTTTCAGCCGCGGGTATACTGCGCCGTTTGCAGCCCTGCCAGGACACCCCGATGGTCTTCGACTCCTTCGACATCAAATCTCTGATCCGCCCCGTGATCGACTTCCCGAAACCGGGCGTGATCTTTCGCGACATCACCCCGCTGTTCCAGTCGCCGACGGCCCTGCGCCTGGTGATGGACAGCTTCGCCCATCGCTACGTCGAAGCCGACTTCACCCACATCGGCGCCATGGATGCCCGTGGTTTTCTGATCGGTTCGGTACTGGCCTATCAGTTGAACAAGCCGCTGGTGCTGTTCCGCAAGCAAGGCAAACTGCCGGCGGACGTACTGGCCGAAGGTTACGCCACCGAGTACGGCGAAGCGTTCCTGGAAGTGCACGCCGACAGCCTGTGTGAAGGCGATTCGGTGGTGATGTTCGATGACCTGATCGCCACCGGCGGCACGCTGATCGCAGCGGCCAACCTGATTCGCCGCATGGGCGCGCGGGTGCATGAAGCGGCGGCGATCATTGACCTGCCAGAGCTGCAAGGTTCGCAGCGCTTGCAGGACATGGGCATTCCGACGTTCTGCCTGACGCAGTTTGCGTTGACCGATAAATAAACAGCGTCTGACAGGCCGCTTTCGCGAGCAGGCTCGCTCCCACAGGGGAATGCATTTCAACTGTGGGAGCGAGCCTGCTCGCGAAGGGGCCGGCAGCTACACCGCAGGACTTAGAGCCCCATCTGCTTGCTGATGATTTCGTTCATCACTTCCCGCGTTCCGCCGCCAATCGACAGAATGCGATTATCCCGATACAGCCGCTCCACCAGGCTTTCACGCATGTAACCGAGCCCGCCAAGGATCTGCACGGCTTCGGTGGTGATCCGGTCCGAGGTGTCGGTGGCGAAGTTCTTCGCCATGGAAATCTCCTTGATCACGCTCTGCCCCGCCGCCATTTTCGCTGCTTGCCGATATGTGAACTCCCGCGACACTTCCAGCGCCGTGGCCATTTCGGCGAGCCGATGTTTGATTACCTGAAACTTGCCGATGGGTTTGCCAAACGCCTCACGCTCGCGCGCCCACTTCAGGCTCTCCTCCAGCGCCAATTGCGCCGTCATGTTGGCCATCAGCGCCAGCGCCAGGCGTTCGCTCTGGAAATTGCCCATGATGCAGGCGAAGCCCATGTTCTCGGCGCCGATGAGGTTTCCTACAGGCACGCGGCAATCGTCGAAGAACAATTCAGCCGTGTCCGACGCCCACCAGCCCATTTTCTTCAACTGCCTACCGACACTGAACCCCGGCGTGCCCTTCTCGATCAGCAACAAACTGATGCCGCCAAACCCCGGCGCACCGGTGCGCACCGCGACGGTGTAGAAATCGGCGCGCACGCCGCTGGTGATAAAGGTCTTGCTGCCGCTGACCCGGTAGAAATCGCCGTCACGCACGGCGCGGGTTTGCAGGTTGGCGACGTCGGAACCGCCACCGGGTTCGGTAACCGCCAAGGCGCTGATCTTTTCGCCGCTGAGCACTTGGGGGACGACCCGCTCTCGCACTTCAGGCCGCGCCCATTTGACGATCGGCGGCAGGCCGATATCCAGCGAACCCAGCCCCGCCACCAGCCCGCCTGAGCCACAGCGCATCAGCTCCTCACTGGCGGCGACCTTGGCGAACAGATCGCCTTCATGGCTGCCGCCAAGCGCCTCGGGATAGCCGATACCGAGAATGCCCGCCGCACCGGCCTTGAGGTACAGCTCACGGGGAAAGCTTTCGGCTTCTTCCCACTGATCGATGTCCGGCAGGATCTCGCGTTCGACAAAACGTCTGACGCTGTCGCGGACCAATTGGTGGCTGGGGTCGAAGTATTCCTGAAAGGCAGGCATGGGCGAGCTCCACGGAGGGGTTCGCCGACGTTAACCGAGCGCTTGCTTGGTTATCAATGAAATTGTGTGAATCAGATGGACCGTGGTGCGCCATTCGCGAGCAGGCTCGCTCCCACATTGGTTTTGTGTCGTTCACAAATCCCCTGTGGGAGCGAGCCTGCTCGCGAAGGCGTCAGTTCAGACGCCGCAAATTCAGAGGGAAATCGGTTTACGCCCCGCAAACGAATGCGCCAGCGTGCCGCCATCGACCAGCTCCAGCTCACCGCCCAGCGGCACGCCATGGGCAATCCGCGAGGCGACCAGGCCTTTGTTGTTGAGCAACTGCGCGATGTAGTGCGCCGTCGCCTCGCCTTCCACTGTCGGGTTGGTGGCGAGGATGACTTCGGTAAAGGTCCCCGCCTCTTCAATCCGCGCCATCAGTTGCGGAATGCCGATCGCTTCCGGCCCCAGGCCATCCAGCGGCGACAAGTGCCCCTTGAGCACGAAATAGCGGCCACGGAAGCCGGTCTGCTCCACCGCATAAACGTCCATCGGCCCTTCGACCACGCAGAGCAGCGTGTCATCGCGGCGCGGGTCGGCGCATTGCGGGCAGAGGTCGTCTTCGGTCAGCGTGCGGCACTGGCGGCAATGGCCAACGCCTTCCATGGCCTGGCTCAAGGCCTGGGCCAGACGGGTGCCACCGCTGCGATCACGTTCGAGCAACTGCAACGCCATGCGCTGAGCGGTTTTCTGACCCACGCCTGGCAAGGTGCGCAGAGCGTCGATCAGTTGGCGAATCAAAGGGCTGAAGCTCATGGGTAAACAGTCCGACTAAACAACGAGACGCGGTTTATACCCGCGCCTCTGGCCAGCGTCAAATCCTCAGTCCTGGGCGACCCGGACCACCAGTTTGCCGAAGTTGCGCCCTTCCAGCAGACCGATGAACGCCTCGGGCGCCTGCTCCAGGCCTTCGACCACGTCCTCGCGGAACTTCACCTTGCCGTCGCGTACCCACGGCACCATGTGGCTGATGAATTCCGGCTGACGATCACCGTAATCGTCGAAGACGATGAAGCCCTGAATCCGCACACGCTTGGTGAGCAAAGTGCGTTGCAGCATCGGCAGACGATCCGGGCCGGTCGGCGCCTCGGCGGCGTTGTAGCCGGCGATCAGGCCGCACAACGGGATGCGCGCCTTGGGGTTGAGCAACGGCAAGACCGCGTCGAAGACATGGCCGCCGACGTTCTCGTAATAGATGTCGATGCCGTTGGGACAGGCTTTGGCCAGTTGCTCGGCAAAGTCATCGGCCTTGTGGTCGATGCAGGCATCAAAACCCAGCTCCTCAACGACGTATTTGCACTTCTCGGCCCCACCGGCCACACCGATCGCGCGCAGGCCTTTGATCTTCGCCACTTGCCCGACCACCGAGCCGACGGCGCCGGACGCCGCGGCCACCACCAGGGTTTCGCCCTCTTTCGGCTGGCCGATGTCCATCAGGCCCATGTAGGCGGTCATGCCCGGCATACCCAGCACCCCGAGGGCCATCGACGGGCTCGGCAGGCCGGCCGGGATCGGCATGATGTTGCGACCGTCGCTGATGCTGTGGCTCTGCCAACCGGTGGCGCCAACCACCAGATCACCTACGTGAAATTTCGGATGATTGGACTGCTCGACCCGGCTGACCGCACCACCGGTCATGACTTCGCCGATTTGCACTGGCGCAGCGTAGGACGGAGCGTCGCTCATGCGCCCGCGCATGTACGGGTCGAGTGACAGGTACAGGGTTTTCAGCAGAACTTGACCGTCCTGCAGATCCGGCAGCGCCTCGCGCTCCAGACGGAAGTTCTCCGGGGTCGGCGCGCCGCTCGGGCGCGAGGCGAGGACGAAGCGTTGATTGAGGGTGAGAGGGTCGGACATGTCAGCGTCTCCTGTGAATGGGGAATTCGGTGTATAGGGAGCAGACCTTGGTAGCGGTGGTGTGTTCGATGTTTCTTCAGTTGTGCCGAGGTGACTTCATTCGCGAGCAGGCTCGCTCCCACACTTGGAAATGCAATCCCTGTGGGAGCGAGCCTGCTCGCGAAAGCGTCAGTCTGCGGCACATGCCCATCAGGCAGAAACAAAAATGCCAGGCACAATGCCTGGCATTTTGTGTAGCTCATCTGCCGCGCAATGGCGAATCAGAACGGCAGTTTCATACCCGCCGGCAGGTTCATGCCGGCGGTCATGCTGCCCATTTTTTCCTGGCTGTTGGCTTCGATCTTGCGCACGGCGTCGTTGACGGCGGCAGCGACCACGGCTTCCAGCATTTCTTTGTCGTCTTCGCTCAGGCCTTCGACCAGGCTTGGGTCGATGCTCACGCTTTTAACGTCGTGACGACCGGTCATCACCACGGTGACCATGTCGCCGCCGGCCTTGCCGGTGACTTCGGCGTTGGCCAGTTCTTCCTGCATCTTGGCCATTTTTTCCTGCATCTGCTGCGCCTGCTTCATCAGGCCGGCCATGCCACCTTTCATCATGGGAATCACCTCAAACGTACTTGGATAAAACAGCGCCCGGCCATCGAGGCCGAGCACCTTCAGTTATTAGCCTTGGGTGACCAAGGCGTCGACAGGTTCAATAGTATCGCTTCGCACCACCGCGCCGAACTGCTGAACCATCTGCTGGATGAACGGATCACCGTGGATCGATTCCTCCGCCTCACGCTGGCGATTGGCGCGGCGGCGCGAGGCGGCCTGGGCCGGAGTTTCCTGTTCGGGCTTGATCAGCTCGATGGTCAGCGTCAGCGTGCGCCCGTGGAACTGGTTCAACGCGTCGTTGAGACGACGCTGTTGCGTGGCGTTGAACAGCGCGCTGTGGGCCGGATCGAGGTGCATCAACCAATGATCGCCGTCGACCGCAATCAACGTGCAGTTGGCGGCGATGCTGCCGGTCATGCCGGAAATCGGCAGCTTCGGGAACAGCTCCAGCCATTGCAGGGCCAGGCCGGTGGCCGGCGCGGCGGCAGGTTCCGGCTCGGGCTCAGGCTCGGGATCGGCGGCGTGTTCGCTGGCCAGTTCGTCGAGGTAGCTGTAGGCCGAATCCATGTCCGGCTCGATGTAGTCTTCATCCAGCGGCGGTTCGTCGTCCATGTCCATGCCCGGCGTAGCGGCATCGACCTCGGCGACGGACGGCTCGGGAATTGGCGCAGCGGCCCACTCCGGCGCATCCGGCACCACGCTGTCCGGGGTCGGCAGCGGCATCGGCGGCAGCTCGGGCTGCTCGCCAGCGGTTTCCAATACCGGCTCGACGGCGGGTTGTTGAACGGGCGCAGGCTCGGCCTCGGCTTCCACCGGGTCGTTCCACGGCAGATCGACCATGGTTTCGACGGCGACTGGCTCAGGCTCCGGGTGCGCTTCGACAACCGGCACAACCGGTTCTGGCTCGGCAGCAGGCGCTGCTAACGGTGCGGGCGCGGGTGCTGGCGCAGCAGCCGCAGCGACCACCGGCGCAGGCTTCGGCGCGGCAGCCACTGAGTTTGCGGAATCAACTGTGGCCTGGCTGATCCCCACTGGCTTTAGCGGTTGCCTCGGCGCGTCCGCCGTATCCGCCGGGCGGAACGCGAGCATCCGCAGCAAGACCATCTCGAAACCGCCACGCGGGTCCGGCGCCAGCGGCAAGTCGCGGCGACCAATCAGGCCCATCTGGTAATAGAACTGCACGTCTTCGGCCGGCAACGCCTGGGCCAGGGCCAATACGCGATCACGGTCGCCGTGGCCATTGTCGACCCCTTCCGGCAACGCCTGAGCGATGGCCACGCGGTGCAGCACGTTAAGAATTTCCGAGAGCACGCCGTTCCAGTCCGGACCTTGCTCGGCCAAGTGACGCACGGCTTCGAGCAGCGCCTTGGCATCGCCCTCGATCAGCGCATGCAGCACGTCATAGACCTGACCGTGATCCAGCGTGCCGAGCATGGCCCGCACGTCGGTCGCGAGGACCTTGCCTTCACCGAACGCGATGGCCTGATCGGTCAGGCTCATGGCGTCGCGCATCGAGCCGTCAGCAGCGCGACCAAGCAGCCACAGTGCATCGTCTTCGAACGGTACGTTTTCTGCGGTCAGGACGTGGGTCAAATGCTCGACCACACGCTCGGGCGTCATGTTCTTCAGGGAGAACTGCAGGCAGCGCGAAAGAATCGTTGCCGGAAGTTTCTGCGGATCGGTGGTCGCCAGGATGAACTTGACGTAGGGCGGCGGCTCTTCGAGGGTTTTCAACAGCGCATTGAAGGAATGGCTGGAAAGCATGTGCACTTCGTCGATCAGGTAGACCTTGAAGCGCCCACGGCTTGGCGCGTACTGCACGTTATCGAGCAGTTCGCGGGTGTCTTCGACCTTGGTGCGGCTGGCGGCGTCGATCTCGATGAGGTCGACAAAACGGCCTTCATCGATCTCGCGGCACACCGAGCACTCGCCGCAGGGACTGGAGGTGATACCTGTCTCGCAGTTCAGGCACTTGGCAATGATCCGCGCGATGGTGGTCTTGCCGACCCCGCGCGTCCCGGTGAACAGGTAGGCGTGGTGCAGCCGTTGGCTGTCCAAGGCATTGATCAGAGCCTTGAGCACATGGGTCTGGCCGACCATTTCGCGGAACGAGCGTGGACGCCATTTACGTGCAAGAACCTGATAACTCATCGAAAACCGTCGCAGCGAAGGAAGCAGAAGCGGCTAATGCTAGCGGAGCAAGGGCAAAATTGCATCCGGTGTCCTCGTCTAATATGGCTAAGCTCTATCAGCAGAGGCTTTTATCAGCTCGGGATGGGGAATTACCGGAGCGTCTATGCGGTGGGCCGTGGCGGCATTGCTGGGTATCAGCCTCAACGCGATGGCAGCGCAAGCGCCGTTGCGCTTCGCCGTGCCGGACAGTTGGGCGATGCCGATGATGCAACTGCAAAGCGGCAGACCGACCCAGGGCATCCTGCACGACGCCCTGCTCAGCCTGGCGACCCAGGTCGGCGCGCCAGCGCAATTCGTCGTCCTGCCGCGCGCGCGGGTACAGAGCGCCATGGAGCACGGCGACATCGACGTGCGCTGCTATGCCGCACAGTCGTGGCTGCCGAATCAGTCCGGCGATTACATCTGGAGCGTGCCGTTGTGGTTTCAGCGCGACCTGCTGATCAGCCGCAAGGAACAACCGGCGCAGATCGATCCCGCCCGGCTGCCGCGCCAGGCCATCGGCACCGTCCTCGGTTACAGCTACCCTACCCTGCAACCGCTGTTCGACGCTGATCAGTTGCAACGCGAAGACGCGCGCAATCAGGAGCAGGTACTGGAAAAGCTGCTGGCCGGGCGATACCGCTATGCGGTGAGCAATCAGTGGACCCTGGACTGGATCAATCAACGCCTGCTGCCGGAGCAGCAGTTGCAGGGGGTCGCGGTGCTGCAGGAACAGAATATCGGCTGCTATGTGAGGAACGACCCGAACGTGCCGGTGCAGCGGATCCTGCGCACGCTGCTGCGCATGAAAATGTCCGGCGAGATCGACGACATTATCCGGTTGTACACCGGCGCCTCTTCAACCACACCCTAGCTCCCACAGGGTTGGCCTGGTCAATAACCGTGCGACTCGCGGAATTTCGGCTCGCGGCTGTGGTGATAATCGATCCACTCGACCACGTCGTAAGGCAGATAGAGCTGCTGCCGGGCACGGGACACGGCGATGTACACGGCACAGATGCGCTGATCGAACTCGTAGGCATCCTTGAATTTCTCGTTACTGAGCAACGTCCGGGTCAACAGCACGCGCTTGAACTCCATGCCGCCAGCCCGCTCGGCCATCATCAACAGGCAGGCTTTGCCTGGCTCGATGATCTTTTGGCTCAGGCGAGTCAGGTCGGCAATCATGAAGCCGTTTTGCAACTGCGCCTCGATCCACAAGAAAGCTTCATCGAACTGGTTGGCGGCGCGCACCTGCTGCCAATCAGCCATGTCGCTGAAATACGGGTGCGGTCCTTTCTCGCTGGACCCGGCGTTGTAGAAATCGCGGCGGAACAGCTCGATGGCGGTGGTCATGAAATGCTTGATGTCGTCCTGCGCTTCCCGGTCGGGAAAACTGAAGGCGCAACTGGAGTCGTGCAGATGGATGGCCCACATCATCGTGTCCCAGGGTGACGCGGTCAGCACCACGCAACCTTCGGGCGGCACGAAGGCTTGCGGGTAGTACTCGATATCGACGTCGGCGTGACGAGCGCCTTCGAACGGCACTTTGCTCTTGTGCGTGTGGCGCGAGATCAGCGGATTGACCAGGCGCTCGACATTGCGCCCCGAACGCACCGAATAGCAGATATCGCTCTGACGAACTTCACGCTTGCGCTTGGGCGCCTCGCCCGTGGCCTGCTGATACTCATCGCCGAGGGTGATCAGTACCTGCTGCCCGCGCTCGATGATTTGCAGCAGCGACGCCGGCACGTCCTGGCTTTCGTCGATGATCACATGGGTGTAGCGCGGCGGCACGCGGCAACCGGCCAGACTGGCGCGCTTGATCATGAGCAACGTCGGAAAACCGCTCTGGCTGGCCCACGACGGATTGGCCTCGAGATATACCCACAGGCGACTGGAATATTCCAGCAGCGCCTGTGAGTCTGCGCCGGTCAACGGCTGCTGAAAATGCGGCAGGTGCCTGGCGGATAGCGTGTGATCTCTTGAGGCGCAATACAGCTCCAGCACGCGCAGACAAACCTCCAGAGTGCCCTGCCCATCGTGGTGGCGAAAGCCGAACATATTCAGTTCCTGCGCCAGCGCCTGCCTGCTCGGGATCCGCGCTGGCGTCCTGGCCATGTGCGATCGGGGGCCAAGCAACTGGGCCTGGGCAAAATCGTAGAAGGTCTGGCCAATTTCCGTGTCGTGCACCTGCACGATGTGCTTGCGCAACGTCGCCAGTTTCGCCGGGGTGCGCGCCAGTACCAGGGTGCGTTTCGAGCGCAGGCATTCGATCAGCGCGCTGAGCATGTAACTCTTGCCGATGCCCGCATAACCCTGCACGTGCAGGTCTTCGTCGAGGTTGGCACGGAAGGTTCGCAGCAGCTTGTCCTGCGCCGCGCTTAACCAGTGCTCGCGCTCGCGTGGCGTGACCATTTGCTGGCTGAACGGATTGTTCTGTTGCTGATGGCGAATTTTGTAGTCCACATCCCACTGCCCGCCGGGCAACAGATATTCCTGTGCGGCGACTTCATCGGCCATGAGAAAGCGCAGGTTCAGGCCTTTGAGCGCATTGAGGCCGAAATACAATTTGCGCGAATCGAAAAGACGCCGCGCCTCTGCAAGCAGTCCCGCAGATCCGGAGCGCCGGGAGGTGACAGACCAGTCAATGAGTCTGGCGAGAATTTTCTCCGCTGCGCTGGCGCTCAGGTCCTTTTCCGTGGCCTGGGCAAGGTTCTGGATGACCAGCACCGCCGCCAGTTCCGGGTCGCTCAGGTTGGCGAGTGTCGCGTCACCCTCGGGCTGCAACAGCGCCGTACACACATCATGGGTGATGGGCAGAAATACCGGGGTGGCCAAATCAAAATGTTCCGGGTGCATACAACCTCGCCGCCTGGGCCTTAATACAACACCAGATCAGTCCTGGTCATTCTCGTCGGGCATTTCATGGGACTGCGGCAAGTTTCCTTCACTGCCGGCCTCGGGGCTGATGCGCAGCTCGAAGGAGTAGTCGCCGAGCGTGCCGGACATGCCGCGTCGTTCAGTGCCGCTGGCCACCGCCGCCGCATCGATCTGCGCCTGCACTTCGTAGAGCGCCATTTCCAGCAGTTTGCGCAGGTGTTCAGGGTTTTGCGCGGTGGCTTGCAGCTGCAGGTCGTACTTTGCGGTCAGCGAGTCTGATGCGTGCTCGACGATCGCCGATTGTGCCTCCACCGGGACCGACTGTTCAGGCTCTTCTGCCGCGTTGAAAACAGCAGATGCCGCCAGAATCGCAGCGTGTTCTTCATCCATCAGGTCGAGCACTCGCGACAGTTCCAGCGTGCGCTCGGGCTGATCCTGCATCTGTGCTTTGACTTCCAGACGACGTAACTGCCATTCGCGCAGCTTTTCCCGGGTCAGATCGTCAATTTCACCCACTTGCCTTACCTCTCAATGCCAGGCGAGGGAGTATGCCACTGTTCGCCTTCAACAGCCGCACGGGTACCGGGGCGCTGTGCTGCTGATCCGCGCGTTTCTGATGGCGGAGCAACGCCACTAGCCAAATCGCAGGCATAAAAAAACCGCAGTGGGCAAACCCATGCAGTTCTCTGAATTCTCGGTAGGTTCGTTAAGGTGGTGCCCCCACCAGCCACACCCCGGCACACAATGTTCCCGCTGTGGCTGCTTCCTTCCGGATCTGACCAGGTTCACGGGTAATCGTTGCGGGGGGACCGATGGGGTCACCATAACGACGCTTGCCTGTCGGCGAGCCGCGCCATTGTACCTGTCTGAGATGAAGTTACAACCGTTGGTTGCAGATAAAAAACCTGAACGGCTTCAAGGACATAAACATCACGGCCTGCGACACCTACAAGGCCAGCACCTCATCCGCCCTGCCGCCCGCCTGCTGGATCACCAGATGAATGAAGTGCAGCTTGGCGATCGCCGCTGCCGGCAGTACGAACGGATAGAAATCCGGCTGGCCCATGCTGCGCGACAGTTCGTTGAGCATGCCCGCCAGCTCGATCCACGCATTGACGAATGACAGGAAAGCGCCACCGCCGGGGTGCTCCGGGTCGTACAGGGTGCTGGTCGGAAACGGCTGATAGTCAAAGTCCATTTCCCGCGCGCTCATGCCGAAGCCCAGCGCAGTATCCACGGCGTCCATCATGTGCAGGTAGTGCGCCCAGGTTTCCGCCCAGTCTTCCCACGGGTGCATGGTCGCGTAGGCACTGACGTAGTGCTGCGGCCAGTCCAGCGGTGCGCCTTGCTGGTAGTGCCGGTCCAGCGCGTCGGCGTAACTGGCGCGTTCGTCGCCGAACAGATTACGGAACGCCTCCAGCCAAGGGCCGTTGGCGATGAGGCGATCCCAGTAGTAGTGGCCGACCTCATGGCGAAAATGCCCGAGCAGCGTGCGGTAAGGTTCGTGCATCGCCGCCCTGACCTGCTCACGATGCGCATCGTCGGCCTCTTTGATGTCGAGGGTGATCAGGCCGTTGGCATGGCCGGTCATCGGCGCGTTGCCTTCGAGGTCGACACCGATGAAGTCGAAAGCCAATCCGGTTTCTTCGTCGACGGTTTTCGGGATGACCGGCAAGCCGAGGGTGATCAGTTGCGCGACCAGTCGACGCTTGGCGATTTCGACCTTGCGCCAGCGTTCGGGATTTTCCGCGACGGAGAGATCAGGGATGGTGCGGTTAAGGCTGCAAGCGATGCACAAGGTGTCGTGATCGTTGGCCGGCAGCAGCCAGTTGCACGCGGCGGGCATGTCGAGGTTGGCGCAGCGGCGGAACAGTCCGGCGTCGGGATCGACGTCGAGCGTCCAGGTGCCCTCTTCCGGCCCCGGCTGCAGCGAGGTCAGTCGACTTTGTTCAGGTTGATAGCCAAGCAAGGCGTTACAGGCCAGGCACTGACTGTTGCGAAAGAACAGCGACTGGCCGCAACGGCACGGCCAGACTTTGCTGTTGCGCGAGGATCCGGCCACGAACGGCGCGATGATGCGGGAACTGAGCTGCTCGAAAAAACGGTGCATGGCGATCTCTCCCTGGGACTGGCCAAGACTAGATCATTCTGAAGACAACATCGTTCCCACCCATAACCGCGCAGCCGGGTGATAGCACCATTGTGGCGAGGGGATTCATCCTCGCTCGACTGCGCAGCAGTCGCAAAAAACCGTACACGCGATACAGATGAAATGATCGGTCGCAGGGTCTTGGGGTCGCTGCGCAACCCAGCGGGGATAAATCCCCTCGCCACAGGTGTCCATCCGGAGAGGGGTAAATCCCCTCGCCACAGGGGTTCATCCGGTCAGACAGCGACGCCGTGGGTTTTGAGGAAGGCGATAAACGCTTCCTCGTCCATGACCTTCACACCCAGCTCGTTGGCCTTGGTCAGTTTCGAGCCGGCACCCGGGCCTGCGACCACGCAATGGGTTTTCGCCGACACCGAACCGGCGACCTTGGCACCCAGGCTTTCGAGATGATCCTTGGCCACATCCCGGCTCATCAGTTCGACCTTGCCGGTCAGCACCCAGGTTTCCCCGGACAGCGGCAGACCTTCGACGACTTTCTTCTCGCTCTGCCAATGCATGCCGAAATCGCGCAATTGCTGCTCGGCCTGCTCGGCCAGTTGCCGATGCTCAGGCGAGGCGAAGAACTCGCGTACCGAGTTGGCCTGCTTCTCCGGCAATGCCTGGCGCATGTCCAGCCAGTCAGCGTTCATCGCCGCTTCCAGCGAACCGAAGCGATCGGCGAGTTTCTGCGCACCACCGGGGCCGACGAAAGGAATGTGCAGTTTGTCGAGCAAGCCGCCCAACGTGGTACTGGCGGCGAATTCGGCGCCCAACTCGCCCTGATCCTGAATCTGCAAACCATGGCCGAGCAATTCGCTGATGACCTGCTGGTTGTGCGCATCCTCAAAGAAACTGTGGATCTCGTGCGCCACTTCCAGGCCGACATCCGGCAGATAGGTCAGCACATGCGGCAAAGCCTGTTGCACGCGCTCCAGTGAACCCAGCGAACGCGCCAGCACCTTCGCCGTCTCTTCGCCGACATCGGGAATGCCGAGGGCGTAGATGAAACGTGCCAGGCTCGGTTGCTTGCTGTCTTCGATGGCTTTGAGAAGCTTGTTGCTTGATACCTCGGCGAAGCCTTCCAGATCGACGATGTCGTCGAACTTCAGCGCATACAGATCGGCCGGCGAACTGACCAGACCTTCGTCGACCAGTTGCTCGACGCTCTTGTCGCCCAAGCCTTCGATGTCCATGGCCCGACGCGAGACGAAGTGGATGATCGCCTGTTTCAGTTGCGCACCGCAGGCCAGTCGGCCGACGCAGCGATAGACCGCGCCTTCGCTGAAGGTTTCCTTGCCCTTGCTGCGCTTGACCAGTTGCGTGCGTTCAACGTGCGAGCCGCACACCGGGCAGCGTTGAGGAATGGCAACCGGGCGCGCGTCATCGGGGCGACGCTCGGTGATTACCTGCACCACTTGCGGAATCACATCGCCGGCGCGGCGGATGATCACCGTATCGCCGATCATCAGGCCCAGCCGCGCGACTTCGTCCATGTTGTGCAACGTGGCGTTGGCCACGGTGACGCCGGCGACTTTCACCGGTTTCAGGCGCGCCACGGGAGTTACCGCACCGGTGCGGCCGACCTGGAATTCCACGTCGAGCAGCTCGGTGAGTTCTTCCATCGCCGGGAATTTGTGTGCGATCGCCCAGCGCGGCTCGCGGGCGCGGAAGCCCAGTTCACGCTGGTCGGCAATGCTGTTGACCTTGAACACCACGCCGTCGATTTCATAGGCCAGCGAGTCACGGCGCGCGCCGATGTCGCGGTAATACTCAAGACACTCGTCGATGCCCTTGGCCAGCTTCAGTTCGTGACTGATCGGCATGCCCCACTTCTGCAACTGCTTGAGGTTTCCGATGTGGGTGTCGGCAATATCGTGGGACACCTGGCCAATGCCGTAGCAACAGAATTCCAGCGGACGATTGGCGGTGATCTTCGAATCGAGCTGGCGCAGGCTGCCTGCTGCCGCGTTGCGCGGGTTGGCAAAGGTCTTGCCGCCGATTTCCAGCTGCGAAGCATTGAGGCGCTCGAAACCGGCCTTGGACATGAACACTTCACCGCGCACTTCCAGCGTCGCCGGCCAGCCTTCGCCATGCAGCTTCAGCGGAATATTGCGCACAGTGCGCACGTTGACGCTGATGTCTTCGCCGGTGGTGCCATCGCCACGGGTGGCGCCGCGCACCAGCAGACCATCCTGATACAGCAGGCTGACCGCCAGGCCATCAAGCTTCGGCTCGCAGCTGTATTCCACCGCCGCGCCGCCACCAAACAGATCGCCGGCCGGCACGTCGAGGCCTTCGTTGACGCGGCGATCGAACTCGCGCATGTCGGATTCTTCGAAGGCGTTGCCGAGGCTGAGCATCGGGATTTCGTGACGCACCTGAGTGAACGCAGTCAACGCCATGCTACCGACGCGCTGGGTCGGCGAATCGCTGGTGATCAGTTCCGGGTTGGCCGCTTCCAGTGCCTTGAGCTCGTGAAACAAGCGGTCGTATTCGGCATCGGGAATGCTCGGCTCGTCGAGAACGTGATAGCGATAGTTGTGCTGATCCAGCTCAGCGCGCAGCTCTAGAATGCGGGTTTTGGCGGCGGTCATGGGTGTTCTCTCATAAAGCAAAAGAGCAGCCGAGGCTGCTCCAGTTTTATTCCATTATCGGCGGCGGGGCCAGAAGATCGCAGCCTCGTTGCACTCGTCAGCTCCTACAGTATCGCGATCCTCTGTAGGAGCTGCCGAAGGCTGCGATCTTTTGATCTGGCCTTAGCGCTTCTGGGTCAATGCGCGGCGTTCGAATTCGACGATGCGCTGACGGTAATGCTCAATCGTCTGCGCGGTCAGTACGCTGCGCTGATCGTCTTTCAATTCGCCGTTCAATTCCTGGGACAGCTTGCGGGCTGCCGCGACCATCACGTCGAAGGCCTGCTTCGGATGACGCGGGCCTGGCAGACCGAGGAAGAAGCTCACCGCCGGGGTGCTGAAGTGGTCAATGTCGTCCAGATCGAAGATACCCGGCTTGACCGCGTTGGCCATGGAGAACAGCACTTCGCCGTTGCCGGCCATGCTTTCGTGGCGGTGAAAAATGTCCATCTCGCCGAAACGCAGGCCGCTTTCGAGAATGTTCTGCAACAGCGCCGGGCCTTTGAAGCCGGCCGGGTCGCGGCAGATCACGCTGATCACCAGGACTTCTTCGGCTTGCGGCTGATCTTTTTCCGCCACGGCCGCTGCAGGCTTACTGTCTTCGGCGAAATCGTCGTCACGGCTGCTGAAGCTCGGGCCGCCGTCCAGATCGAGGTCGAGGTTCAAGTCGCCCTGCGCCGGGCCGTTGCTGCCGCGCTTGGCACGTTTCGAACCGGATTCACGCGGCTCGCGGGCTTCGCGGTTGGGCATGCTCACCGACGGCAGATCGTGCTCGTCCAGTTGCGGCTCTTTGTGCGTATCCAGGACGCGGGCCGGGCCCAACAGCTCGGCGCTGGTGTCCTCGTCCGGCAGATTGGACAGGCTCCGGTCGAGACGGAATTTCAGCTTTCCCTTGCCGCCGCGCATACGGCGCCAGCCATCGAAAAGAATACCGGCTATCACAATGATGCCGATGACGATCAGCCACTCGCGCAGACCGATTTCCATGTAATCCCGTGCCTCTATAAAAAATGCTGAAAAATAAGGGGTTTACACTGCGTAAACCGCTTTAAAACGTGGCGCCAACTCTATGTTCTGACAGGCGTTTTGCCCACGTATACGAAAAATTGACATTAAACTAGCACGACCAAAGACAACTTTACACCGTCTGTCTCATTTGGCTTGCGCGAATATGTCGATTGGCCATCCAGCCGATGTCAGTAAAAAGTCCTACAGACCTCCAAAACTATTCCGACATCACACCGACTCAGGCATCCACCATCGCCATCGCCTCCTCGACATCCACCGCCACCAGTCGCGAGCAGCCCGGCTCATGCATCGTCACGCCCATCAACTGTTCGGCCATTTCCATGGCGATCTTGTTGTGGGTGATGTAGATGAACTGCACGGTCTGCGACATCTCTTTGACCAGGCGTGCGTAGCGTCCAACGTTAGCGTCATCCAGTGGCGCGTCAACCTCATCGAGCATGCAGAACGGCGCCGGGTTCAACTTGAAGATGGCAAAAACCAGGGCCAGTGCAGTCAGGGCCTTTTCGCCGCCGGAGAGCAAATGGATGGTGCTGTTCTTCTTCCCGGGCGGCTGCGCCATGATCGTCACCCCTGTATCGAGTAGATCTTCGCCCGTCAGTTCCAAATACGCGCGCCCGCCACCGAAAACTTTCGGGAAAAGTGCCTGCAAACCGCCGTTGATCTGATCAAAGGTATCTTTGAAACGGTTGCGGGTTTCCTTGTCGATCTTGCGGATGACGTTTTCCAGGGTCTCCAGCGCCTCGACCAGATCGGCGTCCTGCGCATCCAGATAACGTTTACGCTCCGATTGTTGCGTGTATTCATCGATGGCCGCGAGGTTGATCGCACCCAGGCGCTGAATCCGCGCGTTGATGCGTTCGAGTTCTTCTTCGGCCTCGCGTTCACTGGCTTGCGCCGTCAATGTGGCGAGCACACCGTTGAGATCGTAGCCATCTTCGAGCAGTTGATCCTGCAAAGCCTTGCGCCGTACGGTCAGCGCCTGCCATTCCATGCGCTGTTGTTCGAGCTGGCCGCGAATCAACTGCGATTGCTGCTCGGCCTGGGTGCGGCGTTTTTCCGCGTCGCGCAATTCACGATCGGCGTCTTCCAGGGCGATCTGCGCAGTCTTGAGTTCTTCATCGACGGTCATGCGCTTGTCGAGCAACTCTTCGAGCTTGAGGCGCAACTCTTCCAGCGGTGCCTCGCCCTCCTCCAGATTCAGACTCAACTGTTCGCGCTTTTCAGTCAGGCGTTCGGCCTGCATTTCCAGACGCTCCAGCGCCTGCCGGGTGGAATCGTGCTGGGCACGCAGCGAGCCGAGACGCACGGCCAATTGATGGGCGTGATCCTTGTGCTGCCGGGCTTCCTGACGCACGCGATCAAGGCGCTCGCGCAGGCTGTCGCGCTGGGCCAGCAGCAACTCGCGCTGCTCGGTGTCGAGCGCCATGGCGTCCAGCGCTTCCTGCAATTGCATGCGCGCTTCGCCGACCTGTTCGTGCTCAAGCTCGCGCTGTTCGGCGAGTTCGACCAGTTCTTCATCGAGACGGGTGCGGCGCAATGTCAGCTGTTCGGCTTTGGCCTTACCGGCGGACAACTGCGCTTTCAGTTCGCCTTGCTGGCGCGCTTCGTCCTGCAGCAAGCGGCGCAGATGTTCGCGGCCGTTTTCCTGCTGGCGCTGTTGCGCGCGCAAGGTTTGCAGGCGGGTTTCCATGGCCTCGACGGTGGCTTCGCGCTCTTCGCGTTCAAGCTGCAAGTCTTCGATTTCCTGGCCACGGGCGAGCATGCCGCTTTCCGCTTCGCTGGCGCGACGTACGCGTAAAAAGTGTCGACCCACCCAATAGCCATCGCGGCTGATCAGGCTCTGCCCGGCGCTCAACTGACCGCGCAAGGCCAGTGCCTGTTCAAGGCTGTCGACTGGTTTGACCTGACCAAGCCACGGCGACAGATCGATCTGCGCCTCGACTTTATCCAACAGGCTGCCCGCCACTCGCACGCCATCGCTGGCCGGGCTGAGCAGACGCAAGTCGCCTTGGGTGAAACCGGACAAATCAAAACCGCTGAAGTCGTCGACCAACACCGCTTGCAGATCGGCGCCAAGCACGGTTTCCACCGCCAGCTCCCAACCCGCCTCGACCTTCAGGCCCTCGGCCAGACGCGGACGCTCGGCGAGGTTGTGTTCCTTCAACCATTCAGCAGTGCCAGTGCCGGGATCGAGCGCGGCCTGCTGCAAGGCTTCCAGCGATGCCAAACGCCCGTTGAGCCGCTGCAGATCGCCCTGCGCCTGCTGCTGGGCGGTCAACGCCTGCTGCAATTCCTGACGCAGTTGTTCGAGCTTTTCGACCTGCGCTTCTTCGCTGGTCTGCAAATCTTCGAGAGTCGCTTCGGACTCGGCGAGCTGCTCATTGAGCGCCATGATCGCCGCGTCTTCCGGGTCGGCGGACAGCAACCCGCGCTCTTCAGCGAGGCGCTTCTGTCGGTCAGCCAGACGCTCCATGCTGCTTTCCAGCTGCTGGATTCGCGATTGCTGGACTTCAGCCTGACGGCGCGGTTCGGCAGCGGTCAGGTTGAAAGCATCCCACTGCTCCTGCCAGCCGTGCATGGTGGTTTCGGCTTCTTCGAGGGCCGCAGCGGCTTCCTCGGCGGCGGCGCTGGTAACTTCCTGCTCGGGGGTGAGCATGTCCAGCTCTTCGCCAAGGGTCAGCAACAGCGTGCGGTCGTGGCCAAGGTGCGATTCGGTCTCCAGACGCGCGCGCTCGGCTTCTTTCAGATCGTCCTGCAACTGGCGCAACCGCTGCTGGCCATGCTGAATGCTCTGCTCGACCCGGGCGATGTCGCCGCCGACCGAATAGAAGCGGCCCTGCACCAGATTGAAGCGTTCGGACAGGTCGTGGTGACCGTCGCGCAGGCGCTCGATGGCCGCATCAGCGTTACGCTGTTCAGCGACCAGCGCTTCGAAGCTGACTTCCTGATTGCCGATGATCGACTCGCGCTGGCCGACCTGCTCGTTAAGATCCTGCCAGCGCAGCGCCGACAGTTGCGCCTTGAGCTGACGCTCTTCGGCCTTGAGTTCCTGATACTTTTTCGCGGCCTCGGCCTGACGGTGCAGACGTTCGAGCTGGCGCTCCAGCTCTTCGCGCAGGTCGGTCAGGCGGGCGAGGTTCTCGTGAGTGCGGCGGATGCGGTTTTCAGTCTCGCGGCGACGCTCCTTGTACTTGGAGATGCCCGCCGCTTCTTCGATGAAATTGCGCAGGTCTTCCGGCTTGGATTCGATCAGCTTGGAGATCATCCCCTGTTCGATGATCGAGTAGCTGCGCGGGCCGAGGCCGGTGCCGAGGAAGATATCGGTGATGTCGCGCCGACGGCATTTGGTGCCGTTGAGATAATAAGTGGTCTGGCTGTCGCGGGTAACTTTGCGGCGAATGGAAATCTCCGCATAGGCCGCGTATTCGCCGAGCAGCGTGCCGTCGGAGTTGTCGAAGACCAGTTCGATGCTCGCCTGGCTTACCGGTTTGCGGCTGGTCGAACCGTTGAAGATGACGTCGGTCATCGACTCGCCACGGAGGTTCTTCGCCGAACTTTCGCCCATCACCCAGCGCACGGCGTCGATGATGTTCGACTTGCCGCAACCGTTTGGCCCGACGACCGCCGCCATGTTACTGGGGAAGTTCACCGTGGTCGGGTCGACGAAGGATTTGAACCCCGCCAGTTTGATGCACTTCAGCCGCACGCTCAGGCAACCGTCAGCGCAGACACCACCAGATCGCAGCTGCGCTGGGCATACGCCGTGAGCACGATGCGGATCTGCGGCAAATCACGGGCGAGTACGGCGGCGAGCAAGCGTTCGAACAGTTCGAGGAATTCGCTCATTTCCGCCTTGCGCTGTTCGAGGGCGAGGAAATACGCGCGGCTCATCGCCGGCTGGAGGTTCTCGACGGTTTCTTGCAGGTACGGATTGTTGGCAAACGGATAGGCGGCGCGCATCACCGCAAAGCTGTCATCGACGAAGCTGCGGATATCGCCGCGTTCGTAATTGGCGGTCAGGCGCTGCTGGATCTGCACGAACGGCGCCATGTCCGACTGCACTTGCCAGCCATTGGCCACGGAATTGCCGAGCAGGATGTACAGCTCGCTCATCAGCGTGCACAGGCTCTGCACCTTGTGCGGCGTCAGCTCGGTAACGTGGGCGCCACGACGCGGCAGGATCGCGATCAGGTGACGGCGCTCGAGGATCAGCAAGGCTTCGCGGACCGAACCGCGGCTGACGTTGAGCGCCAGCGTGACCTTCTGTTCCTGGATGCGCTCTCCCGGCTTTATTTCGCCACGAATGATGCGTTCGGCGAGGTGGTGAGCGATTTGCTCGGCGAGGCTGTCCGGCGCCTTGAACGTCATGGTTGTCCTTCAAACTCTATCGATCTGCACAAGCGGCGCAGTGTAGCGCAAATGCGCGGTCATGGCGGAGTGCCCACTCAGCGGTTTTTGGCACGAATCCCGCAAAAAAGCGCAGTGACCGATGAAGGTCAATACTGAATAGACACGCTGTTGATCGACGAAACGGATTTTCCTGACCTTTAAGTCAGAAAACCATTGACCGAAAAGTCAGACCTGCTAAATTCGGTTCACGTCGGTTAACAACAATAATGAGTCTGCGAGGCCTTCCGTGATCCAGTTTTTACTTAACCAGGAACTCCGTAGCGAGCACGCCCTGGACCCGAATCTGACTGTGCTCAATTACCTGCGTGAACACGTGGGCAAGCCCGGCACCAAAGAAGGTTGTGCCAGTGGCGACTGCGGCGCCTGCACCGTGGTGGTTGGCGAGTTGCAGACCGATGACACCGGGCGTGAACATATTCGCTATCGCAGCCTCAACTCGTGCCTGACCTTCGTTTCGTCGTTGCACGGCAAACAACTGATCAGCGTCGAAGACCTCAAGCACAAGGGCGAACTGCACAGCGTGCAGAAAGCCATGGTCGAGTGCCACGGTTCGCAGTGCGGCTTCTGCACCCCCGGTTTTGTGATGTCGTTGTTCGCCCTGCAAAAGAACAGCGATGCGCCGGATCAGGCCAAGGCCCACGAAGCACTGGCCGGCAACCTCTGCCGCTGCACCGGCTACCGGCCTATTCTCGCCGCTGCCGAACAATCCTGCTGCGGCAAGCCAGCGGATCAGTTCGACGCCCGCGAAGCCGAAACCATTGCCCGCCTCAAGGCCATCGCGCCGACCGATATCGGTGAACTCAACAGCGGTGACAAACGCTGCCTGGTGCCGCTGACCGTCGCTGACCTAGCCGATCTCTACGACGCTTATCCCCAAGCCCGCCTGCTCGCCGGCGGCACTGACCTGGCACTGGAAGTCACCCAGTTCCACCGCACCCTGCCGGTGATGATCTACGTCGGTAACGTCGCCGAAATGAAGCGCATCGAAACCTTCGATGACCGCATCGAAATCGGCGCCGCCACCGCCCTCTCCGACTGCTACGAGGCGTTGAATGCCGAGTACCCGGACTTCGGCGAACTGCTGCACCGCTTCGCCTCGTTGCAGATCCGCAACCAAGGCACCCTCGGCGGCAACATCGGCAACGCCTCGCCGATCGGTGACTCGCCACCGCTGCTGATCGCCCTCGGCGCGCAGATCGTGCTGTGCAAAGGCGAAACCCGCCGCACCTTGAACCTGGAAGATTACTTCATCGACTACCGCGTCACCGCGCGCCAGGAAAGCGAATTCATCGAAAAAATCATCGTCCCGCGCGCCAGCGCCGAGCAGTTGTTCCGCGCCTATAAAGTGTCGAAGCGACTGGACGACGACATCTCCGCCGTCTGTGCTGCGTTCAATCTGCGCGTGGAAAATGGCGTGATCAGCGACGCCCGGGTGGCCTTCGGCGGCATGGCGGCAATCCCCAAACGCGCTGCGCATTGCGAAGCCGTGCTGCTTGGTCAGCCGTTCAATAACGCCGTGATCGAACGCGCCTGCGCCGCGCTGGCCGAAGACTTCACGCCACTCTCGGACTTCCGCGCCAGCAAGGAATATCGCCTGCTCAGCGCGCAGAACCTGCTGCGCAAATACTTCATCGAACTGCAAACACCGCACATCGAGACTCGGGTGACCGCTTATGTCTAACCATCACGCCGTAGAGAAGACTCAAGCTGAACTGGCCGAACTGTTCGCCCAGGACCTGACCACCGGTGTCGGCCGCAGCGTCAAGCACGACAGCGCCGCCAAGCATGTGTCCGGTGAAGCGCAGTACATCGATGATCGGCTGGAATTTCCCAACCAATTGCACCTGTATGCGCGCCTGTCGGACCGTGCCCACGCGAAAATCCTCAGCATCGACACGTCGCCGTGCTACGCCTTCGAAGGCGTGCGCATTGTCATCACCCACGAAGACGTGCCGGGCCTGAAGGACATCGGCCCGCTGATGCCGGGTGACCCGCTGCTGGCCATCGATGACGTGCAGTTCGTCGGCCAGCCGGTGCTGGCAGTCGCGGCGAAAGACCTGGAAACCGCGCGCAAGGCAGCAATGGCCGCAATTATCGAATACGAAGATCTGGAACCGGTGCTCGACGTCGTCGAAGCCCTGCGCAAACGCCATTTCGTGCTCGACAGCCACACCCATCAGCGCGGCGACTCGGCCTCTGCACTGGCCACGGCTGAACACCGCATTCAGGGCACGCTGCACATCGGCGGCCAGGAGCACTTCTATCTGGAGACGCAGATCTCCTCGGTGATGCCCACCGAAGACGGCGGCATGATCGTCTACTGCTCGACGCAGAACCCGACCGAAGTGCAAAAACTGGTCGCCGAAGTGCTCGACGTGTCGATGAACAAGATCGTCGTCGACATGCGCCGCATGGGCGGTGGTTTCGGTGGCAAGGAAACCCAGGCTGCGAGCCCGGCGTGCCTGTGCGCGGTGGTCGCGCACCTCACCGGCCAACCGACCAAGATGCGCCTGCCGCGCGTCGAAGACATGCTGATGACCGGCAAGCGCCACCCGTTCTACGTCGAGTACGACGTCGGTTTCGACAGCAGCGGCCGTCTGCACGGGATCAACATGGAGCTGGCCGGCAACTGCGGCTGCTCGCCGGACCTGTCCGCCTCGATCGTTGACCGGGCGATGTTCCACTCGGACAACTCCTACTATCTCGGCGATGCCACCATCAACGGTCACCGTTGCAAGACCAACACCGCCTCGAACACCGCTTATCGTGGTTTCGGTGGCCCGCAAGGCATGGTCGCCATCGAGGAAGTGATGGACGCGATCGCCCGGCACCTGAAGCTCGACCCGCTGGCGGTGCGCAAGGCCAACTACTACGGCAAGACCGAGCGCAACGTCACCCACTACTACCAGACCGTCGAGCACAACATGCTCGAAGAGATGACCGCCGAACTGGAAGAAAGCAGCCAGTACGCCGAGCGCCGCGAAGCGATCCGTCGCTACAACGCCAACAGCCCGATCCTCAAAAAAGGCCTGGCGCTGACGCCGGTGAAATTCGGCATTTCCTTCACCGCCAGTTTCCTCAATCAGGCCGGTGCGCTGATCCACATCTACACCGACGGCAGCATCCACCTGAACCACGGTGGTACGGAAATGGGTCAGGGCCTGAATACCAAAGTCGCTCAGGTCGTGGCGGAAGTTTTTCAGGTCGAAATCGATCGTGTGCAGATCACCGCGACCAACACCGACAAAGTGCCCAACACCTCGCCGACCGCTGCCTCCAGCGGCGCCGACCTGAACGGCAAAGCCGCGCAGAACGCAGCACAGACCATCAAGCAACGCTTGGTCGAGTTCGCCGCGCGGCACTACAGGGTCAGCGAAGAAGACGTCGAATTCCGCAACGGCCACGTGCGGGTGCGCGAGCAGATCCTGACCTTCGAAGCGCTGATCCAGCAGGCGTATTTCAATCAGGTTTCGCTGTCGAGCACTGGCTTCTACAAGACCCCGAAAATCTATTACGACCGCAGTCAGGCGCGGGGCCGTCCGTTCTATTACTTCGCCTTTGGCGCAGCCTGCTGCGAAGTGATCGTCGACACCCTGACCGGCGAGTACAAGATGCTGCGCACCGACATCCTGCATGACGTCGGCGCCTCGCTGAACCCGTCGATCGACATCGGTCAGGTCGAGGGCGGTTTCGTGCAAGGTATGGGCTGGCTGACCATGGAAGAGCTGGTCTGGAACAACAAAGGCAAGCTGATGACCAACGGCCCGGCCAGCTACAAGATCCCGGCGGTGGCGGACATGCCGCTGGATCTGCGAGTGAAGCTGGTGGAAAACCGCAAGAACCCGGAAGACACGGTGTTCCATTCCAAAGCTGTCGGTGAACCGCCGTTCATGCTCGGGATCGCCGCGTGGTGTGCGATCAAGGATGCGGTGGCGAGCCTCGGTGATTATCAGCATCAGCCGAAAATCGACGCCCCGGCGACGCCGGAGCGGGTGTTGTGGGGTTGCGAGCAGATGCGTCAGCTCAAAGCGGTGAAGGCTGTCGAAGCTGAAACCGAGCTGGCTCCGCTCTAGGACCGAGGCGCGGCCATTCGCGAGCAGGCTCGCTCCCACATTGGCAATGCATTCCAAATGTGGGAGCGAGCCTGCTCGCGAAGAGGCCGGCACAGACAACGAAGATGTCGAGGTGAACATGTACAACTGGATCGACGCCCTCGCCGACCTGCAGAATCAGGGCGAGCCCTGTGTGCTGGTGACGATCATCGAAGAACTCGGTTCGACGCCACGCAACGCCGGCTCGAAAATGGTCGTCAGTGCCGACCGCCTGTTCGACACTATTGGTGGCGGGCATCTGGAATTCAAAGCCATGCAGATCGCCCGCGAGATGCTCGCCAGCGGTAAGCAGGACACCCATTTGGAGCGCTTCAGCCTCGGCGCCAGTCTCGGCCAGTGCTGCGGTGGCGCTACGGTGTTGCTGTTCGAACCGATGGGCCAGGTGCAGGCGCAGATTGCCGTGTTCGGTGCCGGCCATGTCGGTCGCGCCCTCGTGCCGCTGCTGGCCAGCCTGCCCTGCCGGGTGCGCTGGATCGATTCGCGCGACGCGGAGTTCCCCGAACACATTCCCCACGGCGTGCGTAAAATCGTCAGCGAAGAACCGGTGGACGAAGTCGATGATCTGCCTGCCGGCAGCTACTGCATCGTCATGACCCACAACCATCAGCTCGATCTGGAGCTGACCGCGGCGATTCTCAAGCGTAACGATTTCACTTGGTTCGGCCTGATCGGCTCGAAAACCAAACGCGCCAAATTCGAACACCGTCTGCGTGATCGTGGTTTCGACCCGAGCGTGGTGCAGCGCATGCGCTGCCCGATGGGCATCGGCGAAGTCAAAGGCAAACTGCCTGTGGAAATCGCCATCTCCATCGCCGGCGAAATCATCGCCACTTACAACGCCAATTTCGGCCAGCACAGCGCCCGCGCCGAACCGATTGCCCGATTGCTGCCCGCCTCGCGCCGCAGTCAGGCCGCCAAACTCAAAGCCTCAAACTGATTAGAGAACCCTCATGCCTCTGACTCGCAAAGCCTACCGCGCCGCCATCCTGCACAGCATCGCCGACCCTGCCGAAGTCGGCATCGAAGCCTCCTATGAATATTTCGAGGATGGCCTGCTGGTGATCGACGACGGCAAGATCAGCGCCCTCGGCCACGCCAGCGAACTGCTGCCGACCCTGCCGGCGGATATCGAGATCAACCATTATCAGGATGCGCTGATCACCCCGGGCTTTATCGACACACACATTCACCTGCCGCAGACCGGCATGGTCGGCTCCTACGGCGAGCAACTGCTCGACTGGCTGAACACCTACACCTTTCCCTGCGAAAGCCAGTTTGGCGACAAGGCTCACGCCGACGAAGTGGCCGATATTTTCATCAAGGAACTGCTGCGCAACGGCACCACCACGGCGCTGGTGTTCGGCAGCGTGCATCCGCAATCGGTGAATTCGTTTTTCGAGGCGGCCGAGAAGCTCGACCTGCGCATGATCGCCGGCAAGGTGATGATGGACCGCAATGCCCCGGACTATCTGGTCGATACCGCCGAATCCAGCTACGTCGACAGCAAGGCGCTGATCGAGCGCTGGCACGGCAAGGGCCGCTTGCACTATGCGGTGACGCCGCGTTTTGCGCCGACCAGCACTCCGGAACAACTGACCCTGGCCGGGCAACTGCTGACGGAATACCCGGATCTGTACATGCAGACCCACATCAGCGAAAACCTCAAGGAAATCGAGTGGGTCAAGGAGCTGTTTCCGGAGCGCAAGGGCTACCTCGACGTCTACGATCACTACCAACTGCTCGGCGAGCGCTCGATATTCGCCCACGGCGTGCACCTGTGTGACGAAGAATGCGCGCGGCTGGCGGAAACCGGCTCGGCGATCTCGTTCTGCCCGACCTCGAACCTGTTCCTCGGCAGCGGCCTGTTCAATTTGCCGATGGCCGAGAAGCACAAGCTCAATGTCGGCCTCGGCACCGACGTCGGCGGCGGCACCAGTTTCTCCCTGCTGCAAACCCTCAACGAAGCCTACAAGGTCATGCAACTGCAGGGCGCGCGGTTGAGCCCGTTCAAGTCGCTGTATCTGGCAACTCTGGGTGGCGCGCGGGCGCTGCGTCTGGAAGACAGGATCGGCAATCTGCAACCGGGCTCCGATGCCGACTTCCTGGTACTGGATTACAACGCCACGCCGCTGCTGAGTTATCGCTTAAAGCAGTCGAATAACATTGCCGAGACATTGTTTGTGTTGATGACCTTGGGCGATGACCGGACGGTGCAGCAGACTTACGCTGCGGGGGCGCTGGTGCATCAGCGCTAACCTCTTCGCACTGATCGTTCCCACGCTCTGCGTGGGAATGCAGCCCGTGACGCTCCGCGTCACTGGACGCGGAGCGTCCCTAGAGGCGTTCCCACGCAGAGCGTGGGAACGATCATCCCCGGTGGTGTTTACCACGGAGGATTTTTGTTGCCGGTCAGGTTGTCTTCGCGAGCAGGCTCGCTCCCACCTTTGAAATGCATTCCCCTGTGGGAGCGAGCCTGCTCGCGAAAGCCGCGACTCGGTTTCAGCTTAGAGCTTGGCCGCTGGACGCCCCGGCTTCTTGGTCTGCAACAAGTGCGAGAACACCGCATGCAGATCATCCGACGCGCCTTCCTCGTCGAGGTTGAGCTTGCTGTCGATGTGATCCATGTGATGCATCATCAGGTTCACCGCCAGTTCACCGTCGCGCTTTTCAATGGCGTCGATCAACTGCGTGTGTTCATCGTACGAGCAGTGCGAGCGGTTGCCGCTTTCATACTGGGCGATGATCAGCGAGGTCTGCGAAACCAGGCTGCGCTGGAAGCTGATCAACGGTGCGTTCATCGCCGCTTCCGCCAGTTTCAGGTGGAATTCGCCTGACAGACGAATACCGGCACCGCGATCGCCGCGCGAGAAGCTGTCGCGCTCATCGTTGACCATCTGCCGCAATTCGGCGATCTGCTCGGCCGTGGCGTGCTGCACGGCCAATTCAGTGATCGCACGCTCGACCAGACGGCGGGCGAGGAACACTTGACGCGCTTCTTCAACACTCGGGCTGGCTACGACGGCGCCACGATTCGGCCGCAACAGCACCACGCCTTCATGGGCCAGACGCGACAGCGCGCGGCGAATGATGGTGCGGCTGACCCCGAAGATTTCCCCCAGCGCCTCTTCGCTCAACTTGGTACCGGGCGCCAGACGCTGTTCGAGGATGGCCTCGAAGATATGCGCGTAGACAATATCGTCCTGGGTTCCGCTGCGGCCGGCTTTGCCTGCTCGCGGTTGTTTCTTGAGGGGTTGCAACTGTTCGTTCATGGGCACTCGAGTCGGGAAAACTGCGGCGAATAGACCGTGACTGTAATACGGCACAGTAGGTCGCTGGCAAGTATCGCGTAAAAAACAGCGCGATTGTACACAATGAATGGTGGCAACACGACTGTACGGCTGTTTGCGCCTGCGGCTGTATTGCAACGGTTTGTCAGGTTTGAGTTTAGGCTTGATCGCAGAATCCGCTGCATGACCGCAATCCCCCGTGGGAGCGAGCCTGCTCGCGAAAGCCATTTCACATTCACTATGAATGTTGACTGACATAGCGCTTTCGCGAGCAGGCTCGCTCCCACAGAGGTTCTGTGTTGTGGCGGACATCTCCATTGGTATAAGGAACACCGCCGTCATGACCGACGCCACCCACGCCCGCCTGCGCCCTCTGGCCGACACTTCGCCTTCCGCCATCGTTGCCGGTTTCATCGCGATGATGACCGGTTACACCAGTTCGCTGGTGCTGATGTTCCAGGCCGGGCAAGCGGCCGGCCTGAGCAGCGGGCAGATTTCTTCGTGGATCTGGGCGATTTCTATCGGCATGGCGTTGTGTTCGATCGGCCTGTCGCTGCGCTATCGCACGCCGATCACCATCGCCTGGTCGACCCCCGGCGCAGCGTTGCTGATCACCAGCCTGGGCGGAGTCAGTTACGGCGAGGCGATCGGCGCATACATCACGTGCGCGGTGCTGGTGACGATCTGCGGCCTGACCGGCAGCTTCGAACGGCTGGTAAAAAAGATCCCGGCCTCTTTGGCGGCAGCTCTGCTGGCAGGGATTCTGTTCAAGATCGGCAGCGAAATCTTCGTCGCCGCGCAACACCGTACCGGGCTGGTGCTGGGAATGTTCTTCACTTATCTACTGGTCAAGCGCCTGTCGCCACGCTATGCGGTGCTCGCAGCGCTGCTGATTGGCACTGCGCTGTCGGGCTTCATGGGGCTGCTGGATTTCAGCGGCTTTCACCTGGAAGTGGCCACCCCGGTGTGGACCACGCCGCACTTCTCCCTGGCCGCTACCATCAGCATCGGCATTCCGCTGTTCGTGGTGGCGATGACCTCGCAGAACATGCCCGGCATCGCCGTGCTGCGCGCCGATGGCTATAACGTCCCGGCCTCGCCACTGATCACCACCACCGGCATTGCCTCCCTGTTGCTGGCGCCGTTCGGCTCACACGGTATTAACCTCGCGGCGATCAGCGCGGCGATCTGCACCGGTCCGCATGCCCATGAAGATCGCAACAAGCGATACACCGCAGCGGTGTGGTGCGGGGTGTTCTACGGGATTGCCGGGGTGTTCGGCGCGACGTTGGCGGCATTGTTTGCGGCGTTGCCGAAAGAACTGGTGCTGTCGATTGCGGCGCTGGCGCTGTTCGGCTCGATCATCAATGGCTTGAGCATTGCCATGAGCGAGGTGAAAGAACGGGAAGCGGCGTTGATCACCTTCATGGTCACGGCGTCCGGGCTGACGCTGTTTTCCATTGGTTCGGCGTTTTGGGGGATCGTGGCGGGGGTTTTGACGCTGGTGATTTTGAATTGGCGCAGAGCTTAAGATCAAAAGCCCCTCACCCTAACCCTCTCCCAAAGGGAGAGGGGACTGACCAAGGTGCTCGGAAGATATACGCCGACGAGGGATATCAAGTCGAACTCACATCCCGAAAAGCCCACAGATCGGCTCCCTCTCCCTCGGGAGAGGGCTGGGGTGACGGGCGAGTCCACCATCAAATCCAAGCCGTATCACCTAAACACCAGACGAAAAAAAACGGCGACCCTCAGGTCGCCGTTTTTTTCAGTATCACTTAGCCGCGTTGATCGGCTTTTCCGGATACCACACATCCAGCAGCGGGCTGACTTCGTACTTGGTCAGCTCGGAGCGGTTTTTCAGCCAGGCTTCAACGGCAGCGCGCTGCTCTTCGTTGACCGAGCCACGCTTCTGCAGGCACACCAGACCGAAGTCGTCGCCGCCAACATAACCCAGACCGTTGGCTTCCATGGCTTCTTTGATGAATGCTTCGAGGAAAGCGTCAATGGCTTCTTCGGACAAGTCTTCTTTGAAGTCCAGGTTCAGTTCGAAACCCAGCTCTTGAAATTCATCTACGCACAGTTTTTTGCGCAGACGCTGGGAACGGTTAGTCGCCATTGGAACAATCCTCTTAAGTAATAACGGCCGGCACTTTACCAGTTTAAGCCGGCGATTGCCCGACTCTCTGGTCGCTGCGGCCGACCGCCTGTAAAAAAATAACCACTTGGCCGGCCCCGACACGGCACAAGCTGTTACAGCTTGGGGCATAATGCCGACACTTTCATGACCACTGAGGGCCTTTTCATCCATGTCCTCGTCTTTTTTCCCCTCTTTTGCAGGGTTTTATTGCATATGATCAAATCGTTGCGTCCACTGTTTCTCGCCGGCCTTCTTCTGCCTCTGGCCCTGCCTGTCTCCGCTGCCACCATCAACACTTCCCTCACCCCGAACGTCGAAAAAGCCCTCAAGGCCAGCAAGCTGCAGCCCACTGCGCTGTCGCTGGTGATGGTGCCGCTCGACGGTCCGGGCACGCCGACGGTGTTCAACGCCGACGTCTCGGTCAATCCGGCCTCGACGATGAAACTGGTCACCACCTACGCGGCGCTGGAAATGCTCGGGCCCAACCATCAGTGGAAAACCGAGTTCTACACCGATGGCACCCTGAGCGGCGGCATTCTCAACGGCAACCTCTACCTCAAGGGCGGCGGTGACCCGAAGCTGAACATGGAAAAACTCTGGCTGTTGATGCGCGACCTGCGCGCCAACGGCGTCACGCAGATTACCGGCGACCTGATCCTCGACCGCAACTTCTTCGTGCAGCCGCAATTGCCGGAATTCAACGATGACGGCAACGACGACAACAAGCCGTTCCTGGTCAAGCCCGACTCGCTGCTGGTCAACCTCAAGGCCCTGCGCTTTGTTGCGCGCAATGACGGTGGCCGCGTGTTGATTTCCGTGGAGCCGCCGATCGCGAACATCCGCATCGAAAACACCGTCAAAGCCCTGCCGTCCAAGCAATGCACCGGCGGCGTGCGCTACAACCCGGTGCCGCAGGCCGATGGCAGCGTGACCGTGACCGTTGGCGGCCAGTTGGGCGAAGGCTGCAGCTCGCAGACTTATCTGTCGCTGCTCGACCACGCGACCTACACCGCCGGCGCCGTGCGGGCGATCTGGAAGGAACTGGGTGGCAGCATTCAGGGCAAGGATCGTCTGGCGCCGACGCCGAGCAGCGCCAAACTGCTTGCCCGTGCGTACTCGCCGGATCTGGCCGAGATCATCCGCGACATTAACAAATACAGTAACAACACCATGGCCCAGCAGCTGTTCCTCAGCCTTGGCCAGCGTTTCCGCAACGATGCCGACGGTGACGACGCCCGGGCTGCGCAGCGCGTGGTGCGTCAGTGGCTGGCGAAGAAAGGCATCACCGCGCCGCATCTGGTGATGGAGAATGGCTCCGGTCTGTCGCGGGCCGAGCGGGTCAGTGCACGTGAGATGGCCAACATGCTGCAAGCCGCCTGGCACAGCCCGTACGCCGCCGAGTACATCAGCTCGCTGCCGATTGCCGGCACCGACGGCACCATGCGCAAACGCCTGAAAACCACGGCGATGCGCGGCGAAGCCCACGTCAAGACCGGCACCCTGAACACCGTGCGCGCGATCGCTGGCTTCAGCCGTGACGTGAACGGCAATACCTGGGCGGTGGTAGCGATCCTCAACGACAAGGCCCCGTTCGGCGCCTCGTCGGTGCTCGATCAGGTGCTGCTGGATCTGTACAAACAGCCGAAACTGCCGCAGACCGCTTCGGTGCTGTAAGCGCAGCAGGTGCAATTGTGGGAGCGAGCCTGCTCGCGAAGGCGTCGGTTCAGTAAGCATGTTCAGTGACTGTCACACCGCTTTCGCGAGCAGGCTCGCTCCCACAGAAAATCAGCGCCAGGTCCCCTCTGCCCCACAGGGTCAGGTGTCAGGTTCGAATCAGCACATCTCCCGCTCAACCCGATCCCGGCCATTCTGCTTCGCTGCATAAACCCCTGAGTCAGCGCGCAGCAACAGCGCATCCGCGCCCTCCCCCGGGCGCCAGCTGGCGATGCCGAAACTCGCGGTGACCAAGCCGACCACATCCACCGGCGCGCTACGCAAACCTTCCCACAACTCCATCGCCAGCATGTAGGCGTGTTCACCGTCGATGTCCGGGCACAGCACCATGAATTCTTCGCCGCCCAAACGGCAGAATACGTCGGTGCGGCGCAAGCGATGGCCGATCCGTTCGCAAACTGCTTGCAGCACGCGGTCGCCGACAGCGTGGCCGAACTGATCGTTGATGCGTTTGAAGTGGTCGATGTCGAGCATGATCACCGACAACTCACCGCCGCCACGCTCGACCCGGGCCATTTCGGTGGTCAGGCGTTCCTGGAAATAGCGGCGGTTGTGTATGCCGGTCAGCGAATCGGTGATCGACAACGCGCGCAATTCTTCTTCCACGCGCTTGAGATCGGAGATATCCGAGATGTAGCCGTGCCACAGCACCCCGCCGCCCGGCAGTTCTTCAGGCGTCGCCTCGCCGCGCACCCAGCGCAGGCCGCGTTCAGGCAGTTGCACGCGGTATTCCTCGCGCCACGGGCTGAGGTTTTCCGCCGATTCGCGGATCGAGCTGCGCACGCGAATCGCATCCTGCGGGTGGATACGACTGAAGATCGCCTCGGAGTCGAGCAGCAGCACATCCGGCTCCAGCTCGTAGATTTCCCGGATGCCATCGCTGGCGTAGATCACGCTGAAGCGTCCGTCGAATTCCATCTTGAATTGGTAGATGCCACCGGGAACATGGGCGCTGAGCTTCTTCAGCAATGTGTCGCGTGCTGCCAGCACCTCGTGCACGCGTTTGCGTTCGGTGATGTCGATGCAGATCGCCAGATGACCGACCCACAGGCCTTGCTCGTCAAGCACCGGGGTGGCGAGCATGTTCACCGGCAGGTGACTGCCATCGCTGCGCACCAGTGTCCACTCGCGCGCTTCATGGCCGCCGACTTCGCCGCCCTCGACCAGCATCGCGTGGCAAGTCGGAATACTTTTGCCGTAGCGCGCACTCAACTCGGCCGAACGCGCCGCCAGTTCCCGTGGCAAATGCAGGTTCTCCAGGGTCATGCGCCCGACCACTTCGGCGCTGCTGTAGCCGAGCATTTGCTCGGCGCCGGGATTGAAAGTGTTGATCACCCCGCGCAGGTCGGTGGCAATGATCGCGACCTGAGTGGCGGCATTCAGCACGCCGCGCAACTGACCGTGGGTGCCGCGCAGTTCCTGCTCGCGCTCGTGCAATTCCTGGGTGCGCACCTCGACCAGCCGCACCGCGCGCTGGCGCTGGCTGACCAGCACGTAAAGCAAGGCGCTGAGCAATGCGCTGAGCAAGCCGCCAAGAATGATCACGCTGCCCACCGACGAATGGTTGGCCTGCATGAACGCCTCGCTCGGAAGGATATCGACCTGATAGTCGTGGTCGGCCATGCGCAGCAAGCGCGTCGCTGCCAGATCGCCGGGCACCGCCTCGTTGCTCGATTCGAACAGCGCCTCGTGCTGATCCTGGGTCGACAGGTCGAGAATGCGCACCGACAGGTAATCGTGCAGGGCATCGGGCAAACCATCGGCGAGCAACTGGCGCATGCTGATCACCGCCATCACATAGCCGAACGGCTGCGATTCTCCGGCGCGACTGACCGGCGCCAGTAGCAACACCCCACGCGCGTAGGACGGCTCAATCCCGACAAGATGCATCGGTTGCGACACCGCCATGCTGCCGAGCTGGTCGGCGCGTTGCAGGGTTTCGCGGCGCAAGGGTTGGGCGAGCAAGTCATAACCCAGTGGTGGCGCCAATCGGCTTTGGGTCTGGGTGTACAGCACCGGCACATATGCGTCACGCGCTGCCGCCAGTTGCAGCTCGCCATTGGCGTCGAGCTCGCGAATGGTGAAGTTGCTCAGGCCTTCGTCACGCACCTGCTGTTCGAACGCGGCGCGTTCGGCACCACTGACTCTCGGGGCATAGGTATAGGCTTGGGTGCGCAGCAATAAAGGGCGGGAGTAGCCGTCGAATTCGGCGCGGGACACCGACTCGGAGTTGGCGAAGAACCGGCGCAGACTATCGAGACGTTGCTCCTGGTCCTGAAAACGTTCGGCGATACGGCTGTAGCGTTCGTTGGCCAGCAGTTGAAAGCGCTGACGCGATTGTTGCTGAAACTGGTTGAAGGTGCCCCACGCGAGCAGCCCGGTGAGAATCCCGCCGGCAAGCAACACCAGCAAAGCGACCAGCCAGGCTGAGACGTCTTCACTGATGAAACCGAGGATTTTCGGGCGCACGGGGTGCAACGGCATAAGCACGACTCACTCCGCCAGATTCACGGGAAAACCCCATTGGCGGTGTGTGAGTTATAGCTATTAGCCACTAATTTAGCCAGCACCGCTGGATCCACCGAGCCGTTAAAAATCAAGGCTCTGTGGATCCAACCAGTGAAAGCGTCAACGAGCCGTGATTTTCCAGGCGCGGTGGATCTTGGTATTGCGGGCGAAATCCGGATCAATGGTCTGCGCACTGATTTCCTCGACCGCATAACGCTCGGCGAGGTTTTCCTCCAACTGGAACTTGCGGAAGTTGTTGGAGAAATACAGCACGCCACCCGGTGCCAGCCGCGCCATCGCCAAGTCGATCAACTGCACCTGATCGCGCTGTACGTCGAAGATGCCTTCCATGCGCTTGGAGTTGGAGAACGTCGGCGGGTCGATGAAGATCAGGTCGTATTCGTCACGGCTGCTTTCCAGCCACGCCATCACATCACCCTGCTCCAGACGATTCTTGTCCGAGAAGCCGTTCAGCGACAGGTTGCGTCGCGCCCAGTCCAGATAGGTTTTCGACAGGTCGACGCTGGTGGTGCTGCGCGCGCCGCCCTTGGCCGCGTGCACGCTGGCGGTCGCGGTGTAGCAAAACAGATTGAGGAAGCGTTTGCCGGCCGCCTCTTTCTGAATGCGCATGCGCATCGGCCGGTGATCGAGGAACAGGCCGGTGTCGAGGTAATCGGTGAGGTTGACCAGCAACTTCACGCCACCTTCATTGACCTCGACGAACTTGCCCTGGGCCGCCTGACGCTCGTACTGCTTGGTGCCGCTCTGCCGCTCGCGGCGCTTGACCACCACGCGGTTCTTGTCGACGTTCAACGCCTGCGGTATGGCCGCCAGCGCATCGAACATGCGCGCCGAGGCTTTTTCCGGGTCGATGGATTTCGGCGCGGCGTATTCCTGAACGTGCACCCAGTCGTGGTACAGGTCGATGGCCATTGCGTATTCCGGCATGTCGGCATCATAGACGCGGTAGCAATCGATACCTTCGCGCTTGACCCACTTGCCCATCGCCTTGAGATTTTTCTGCAAGCGATTGGCAAACATCTGCCCGCCTTCGCTCAGGCGCGGCTGTTCGATCACTGGCGCCGGGGCTGGCGTCGGCTTGATCGGGTTGCCGTTCTTGTTGAACTTGCGCTCTTGCGGCTCGTCCGGGGTCTGGTCGTAAGCCGCTTGCTCGCGCTCGGCCTGGCGCTGTTCCGGAGTGCGGCGTTCGCCAGTGACGAACTGATCGGGCAGAACCTTGATCAGCAGCAGCTTGCACGGCAGCGCGCCGTTCCAGAACGAATATTGTTTATGGCTGCGGATACCCATGCGTTTGCCTAGATCCGGGGCGCCGGTGAACACCGCCGCTTCCCAGTTCAGGCAGGCCTGACGCAGACGCTCGCCGAGATTCTGGTAGAGATACAGCAGGCTGGCTTCGTCACCGAGACGCTCGCCGTACGGCGGGTTGCAGATCACCAGACCTTTCTGGTTCTGGTCCGGGCGCGGCTCGAAGGTCGCCACTTCGCCCTGGTAGATCTTGATCCACTCGCTGAGGCCGGCACGTTCAACGTTGTTGCGGCCTGGCTGAATCAGTCGTGGATCGGCTTCGTAACCGCGAATCCACAGCGGCGGTTTGGCCAGACCGGCAGCGGCGCGCTCGACGGCTTCTTCGTGGAGTTTTTTCCACAGTGCCGGCACGTGACCGAGCCACGCGGTAAAGCCCCACTGCTCGCGACGCAGGTTCGGCGCCATGTCGGCAGCGATCATCCCCGCTTCGACGAGGAACGTACCGACACCGCACATCGGGTCAGCCAGTGCGCCACCTTCGGCGGCAATGCGCGGCCAGCCGGAACGAATGAGGATTGCCGCCGCGAGGTTTTCCTTCAGCGGCGCGGCGCCCTGCTGCAAGCGATAGCCGCGCTGGTGCAGGCTGTGGCCGGACAGGTCGAGGGACAGAATCGCTTCGCCGCGATCCAGTCGCAGGTGAATGCGCAGGTCCGGGTTGAGTTTGTCGATGGATGGACGATCGCCCTGTGGCGTGCGCAGTTTGTCGACGATGGCATCTTTGACTTTCAGCGCGCCGAAGTGGGTGTTGTCGATGCCCGAGCCGTGGCCGCTGAATTCGACGGCCAGGGTGCCGTCGCTGAGCATGTGATCCTGCCAGTCGATGTCGAGCACGCCGTGGTAGAGGTCTTCGGCGTCCTTCATCGGGAAACGCTTGAGCACCAGCAACACACGGTTGGCCAAACGCGACCAGAGGCACAGGCGATAAGCGGTTTCCATGGTCGCCATGCCACGCACGGCGGAGGTGTGCTCGCGCGCTTCTTCAAGGCCAAGCCCGACGGCTTCCTCGATGAGCAGGCCTTCAAGGCCTTTGGGGCAAGTGAGGAAGAGTTCGAAACGATCGGACATGGTAATTCCAGAGCCTTTGGCTAGTGGGCCGGCAACGCATTGCCGACCCGGTTTTCAATCAGGCGCTTTTCTGAAAGAGCGCCCGCGTGGCACGAAGGTGTGCCGTTCCATCCCCGCTGCTCGGGTTAAAAGAGCTTAGATGCCGGGACAGATAAAAAAGTTGGTGAAACAAAAAGACTGAAAGCGACCCTTCGTCGAATATTACCCAAGCGCAAACGTGGGTCATTCTCACTAAAGGATTAACCCCCTGAGCCAGCGGGGCGCCGATCATACCGGGGTTTGCGCAGTGAACGTTGAATAAATACGCGGTTACTTATCGCAATAGCATCCTTTACGTTACGTGCTTATGACAAAACGATCATTCCCTCGGTGTGACTCATTGGTTAGAACTGAACACAGGTTGACGTCGCAACGGCGTCAACACCTTGGCTCGCCACGCCGGCAGCGAGCCGCACGATGGCAGGTTTTTTCTGCCAGACCTCAATTGAGGTCAACGCGACACTACAGTCAACAAGTGAGGGAAACACCCTATGAGAAGACTTAAGCGTGATCCGTTGGAAAGAGCATTTTTGCGCGGATATCAATATGGCGTTGGTGGCAAATCCCGTGAGCTTTGCCCATTTACTCTACCGTCGGTACGTCAAGCCTGGATCAACGGCTGGCGAGAAGGACGCGGCGACAACTGGGACGGTATGACCGGCACTGCGGGAATCCACAGACTCAACGAACTTCACGCCGTCGGCTGACACAGGGCATTTATTCCGACACGACAATCTGAATTTGCATTGAATTAACCACGCACGTCCCTCCCGGACGGCGGGCTACGGCCCAGGGGCTCCTTCGAGGAGCCCTTTTTTATGCCTGCAAAAAGGGTTAACAGGGATCCACGTGGCGAGGGGATTTATCCCCGCTCGGCTGCGCAGCAGTCGCGAAGTCCGAACTTCAATCTACCTGGCATATCACTGTGGAAGGTTTGGGGCTGCTGAGCAGCCCAGCGGGGATAAATCCCCTCGCCACAAAGGCTCCCCAAGGCCTCGGCAATCCTCAGCGCAACGCGGCGATGGCGTCTACCGATTCACGAATCAGCGCCGGGCCTTTGTAGATGAAGCCCGAATAGATCTGCACCAGGCTCGCGCCAGCAATAATTTTCTCCGCCGCGTGTTTGCCCTCGGTAATCCCGCCCGCAGCAATGATCGGCAAACGCCCGGCCAATTCGCCCGCTAGCACCTTCACGGTATGGGTGCTCTTTTCACGCACCGGCGCACCCGACAGACCGCCCGCCTCGTCGCCATGCTCCATGCCTTCGACGCCGACACGGCTAAGAGTCGTATTGGTGGCGATCACCGCATCCATGCCGGTTTCGATCAACGCCTGGGCGACCTGCGCAGTTTCTTCGTCGGTCATGTCCGGCGCGATCTTGATCGCCAGCGGCACATGCTTGCCGTGACGCAGAGCCAGTTCGGCGCGGCGCGTGGCCAGGTCCGCGAGCAATTGTTTGAGCGAGTCGCCGAACTGCAGGCTGCGCAGGCCCGGGGTATTCGGCGAGCTGACGTTGACCGTGATGTAACTGGCGTGGGCGTAGACCTTGTCCAGGCAGATCAGGTAATCATCCACCGCGCGCTCGACCGGGGTATCGAAGTTCTTGCCGATGTTGATGCCCAGCACGCCTTTGTATTTCGCCGCAGCGACCCGCGCCAGCAGGTTATCCACGCCAAGGTTGTTGAAACCCATGCGGTTGATGATCGCCTCGGCTTCCGGCAGGCGGAAGATCCGTGGTTTCGGGTTACCCGGCTGCGGACGCGGGGTCACGGTACCGATTTCGACAAAGCCGAAACCCAGCTGCGCAAAGCCGTCGATGGCCGCGCCGTTCTTGTCCAGACCTGCCGCCAGCCCTACCGGGTTCGGGAACTCCAGGCCCATGACGGTCACCGGCATTTTCGCCGGAGCCTTGCACAGCAAGCCGTTGAGGCCCAAACGTCCACCCGCGCCGATCAGATCCAGCGACAGATCGTGGGAGGTTTCCGGGGAAAGTTTGAACAACAGCTGACGGGCCAGGGTGTACATGGGCGGCAATGACTCGGGCGGCGAAAAGAGGCGGCGATTATAGCCGGGCATCGTCCCCCGGCGCGAGGCGCCTGCGCGAATCAGGCGACTGGCATATGCCTTGCACCACCCCGCTCATCAGTCTGCCGACCAATGACGGCGCGCAGGCCAGGACAATGGCGTCGTCCCCGGGTTTTGCCTGCGCAGAATCCGGGACGACGTTTTTTTTGAGGTAGCGTATGAACGAAACGTCCTTGGGGCCTCTGGCCTGGGTCAATGGCAGCGATGCGCCGGAAAAGAGCGCGATCAATCTCGGATTCATGGCGCTGAGCGACTGCGCCTCGGTGGTGGTCGCCGCCACTCAGGGCTTCGCCCAACCCTACGGCCTGACCCTGAACCTCAAGCGTCAGGCGTCATGGGCCAACTTGCGCGACAAGCTGGTCAGCGGCGAACTGGATGCCGCGCACAGTCTGTACGGGCTGATTTATGCGGTGCACCTGGGCATCGGCGGTGTCGCCCCGACCGACATGGCGGTGCTGATGGGCCTGAACCAGAATGGCCAGAGCCTGAACCTGTCCCATGGCTTGCAACAGGATGGCGTGAACAGTCCTGAAGCGCTCGATCAGCATGTGCACCAAAGCCGCGCAAAACTGACCTTCGCCCAGACCTTCCCCACCGGCACCCATGCGATGTGGCTTTATTACTGGCTGGCGAGCCAGGGCATTCATCCGTTGCAGGACGTCGACAGCGTGGTGGTGCCGCCGCCGCAAATGGTTGCGCACCTGCAAGCCGGGCGCATCGACGGCTTTTGCGTCGGCGAACCGTGGGCGGCCAGCGCCGTGCAGCAGAATCTCGGTTTCACCCTGGCGACCAGCCAGAGCATCTGGCCCGACCACCCGGAAAAAGTCCTCGGCTGCACCCGCGAATTTGTCGAGCAATACCCCAACACCGCGCGGGCGCTGGTCATGGCCATTCTTGAGGCCAGCCGCTTCATCGAAGAAAGCCCGGAAAACCGCCGCAGTACCGCGCAATTGCTCAGCGCCACCGAATACCTCGACACCCCCGCCCCGTGCATCGAGCCGCGTTTCATGGGGGATTACGCCGATGGCCTCGGCAATCGCTGGCAGGACCCGCATGCGCTGCGTTTTCACGGCGGTGGCGAGGTCAATCTGCCGTACCTCTCCGACGGCATGTGGTTCATGACCCAGTTTCGTCGCTGGGGTCTGTTGCGCGAGGATCCGGATTATCTGGCCGTCGCCCGTCAGGTTCAGCGTCTGGATCTGTATCGCGAGGCCGCCAGCGCGGTCGGCGTTGCGACTTCGTACGCAGACCTGCGCAGCAGCCAGTTGCTCGACGGCAAGGTCTGGGACGGCAGCGACCCGGCGGGCTATGCGCGCAGTTTCAAACTGCACGCCCTGAACGACACCGCCCCCCTTCTCGCCCAGCGCTGACAGGAGACCGCGAACATGTTGCGCATTCTGCTGATCAACGACACCGCGAAAAAAGTCGGACGCCTGAAAGCGGCGCTGACCGAGGCCGGCTTCGAAGTGATCGACGAGTCCGGCCTGACCATCGACCTGCCGGCGCGCGTCGAAACGGTGCGCCCGGACGTGATCCTGATCGATACCGAGTCACCGAGCCGCGATGTCATGGAGCAAGTGGTACTGGTCAGCCGCGACCAGCCCCGGCCGATCGTGATGTTTACCGATGAACACGACCCGGGGGTGATGCGTCAGGCGATCAAGTCCGGGGTCAGTGCCTACATCGTCGAAGGCATTCACGCACAACGGTTGCAGCCGATTCTCGACGTGGCGATGGCGCGCTTCGAGAGTGACCAGGCCTTGCGCGCGCAATTGCAGGCCCGTGACCAGCAACTGGCCGAGCGCAAGCGCATTGAACTGGCCAAGGGTTTGCTGATGAAGATGAAGGACTGCAACGAGGAAGAGGCCTATACGCTGATGCGCCGCCAGGCGATGAGCCGCCAGCAGAAGCTGATTCAGGTGGCGGAGCAGATCATTGCCATGAGCGAGTTGCTGGGCTGAAGTTTTCGCTGCAAATCAAGAGCCCCTCACCCTAGCCCTCTCCCGGAGGGAGAGGGGACCGACCGCGTTGTCTGGCGCTGTCCGCCGACCTGAACGACCGAGTCGATTATGGATTCACTCGAAATCGTTCAGATCGGCAAATGATTCGGCCATCCCCCGCTCGGTTCCCTCTCCCGGAGGGAGAGGGGACCGACCGCGTTGTCTTGCGCTGTCCGCCGACCTGAACGACCGAGTCGATTATGGATTCACTCGAAATCGTTCAGATCGGCAAATGATTCGGACATCCCCCGCTCGGTTCCCTCTCCCTCTGGGAGAGGGCTAGGGTGAGGGGCTTTTGCTTTTCAGCTGTTGGCACAAATCTCGCTAAGTAAACCGCACAGGTAACCAACGGCGGTTGCCCCACCTACGACAAAGACGTCGCTCACCCCGTTCGCCCCTCGGCGAATCAGGTAGCGGCGTTTTTGCGTTTTGGCCCCACAGAACGGGGCCGGTGGTGCGGCCGTGAGGCGCTCCACCTGCTGTGCATGACTCCTTTCGAGACTCTTTTCAGCCGAGGTGCGCGATGAATTCAAGCTTCTGGAAATCCGGCCATACCCCGACCCTGTTCGCGGCCTTTCTGTATTTCGACCTGAGCTTCATGGTCTGGTACCTGCTCGGCCCGCTGGCGGTGCAGATTGCCGCCGACCTGCACCTGACCACCCAGCAACGCGGCCTTGTCGTCGCCACGCCGATTCTGGCCGGCGCGGTGTTGCGCTTCGCCATGGGCATGCTCGCTGATCGCTTGTCGCCGAAGACCGCCGGGCTGATCGGCCAGGTCATCGTCATCTGCGCGCTGTTCGGCGCCTGGAAACTGGGCATCCACAGTTATGAACAGGCGCTGATCCTCGGCCTGTTCCTCGGCATGGCCGGCGCGTCGTTTGCCGTGGCCCTGCCGCTGGCCTCGCAATGGTATCCGCCAGAGCACCAAGGCAAAGCCATGGGCATCGCCGGTGCGGGCAACTCCGGCACCGTGTTCGCCGCGCTGCTGGCGCCAGTGATTGCCGCCGCGTTCGGCTGGAGCAATGTCTTCGGGTTTGCCCTGATCCCGCTGGTCCTGACTTTGGTGCTGTTCGCCCTGTTGGCAAAAAACGCTCCCCAGCGGCCAAAGCCGAAAGCCATGGCCGACTACTTCAAGGCCCTCGGTGATCGCGACAGCTGGTGGTTCATGTTTTTCTACAGCGTCACCTTCGGCGGCTTCATCGGCCTGGCGAGTGCCCTGCCCGGTTACTTCAACGATCAATACGGTCTGAGCCCGGTAACCGCCGGTTACTACACCGCTGCCTGCGTGTTCGGCGGCAGCCTGATGCGGCCATTGGGTGGCGCGCTGGCCGATCGCTTCGGCGGCATCCGCACCTTGCTGGCGATGTACACCGTCGCTGCCATCTGCATCGCAGCGGTGGGCTTCAATCTGCCAAGTTCCTACGCGGCGCTGGCGCTTTTCGTCTGCACCATGCTCGGCTTGGGCGCCGGCAACGGTGCGGTTTTCCAACTGGTACCGCAGCGTTTTCGTCTGGAGATCGGCGTGATGACCGGGCTGATCGGCATGGCCGGCGGAATTGGCGGCTTCGCCCTGGCGGCCGGCATGGGCGCGATCAAGCAAAGCACCGGCAGTTATCAATTGGCGCTGTGGTTGTTCGCCAGCCTCGGCGTGCTGGCATGGTTTGGCCTGCACGGCGTCAAGCGTCGCTGGAGAACCACCTGGGGTTCGGCGGCGGTGACAGCGGCGCGGGTCTGAGGCCCCAATGGCCCTGCAACTGAGCTTCGCCGAAGCCAGCGCCACCGGCCCGCGCGCGGAGAATCAGGACGCCCTGCGTTCAGTGACACCGGCGCCGGCACTGGCGGTGAGCAAGGGTTATCTTTTCGCCATCGCCGACGGCGTCAGCCAGTGCGCCGATGGCGGCCTAGCCGCGCGTTCGACCTTGCAGGCCCTGGCGCTGGACTACTTTGCCACGCCGGAAACCTGGAGCGTGGCCCAGGCGCTGGATCGCCTGCTGCTCGCGCAAAATCGCTGGCTGCAGGCCAACGGCGGCGGGCAACCGCTGCTGACCACGGTCAGCGCGCTGGTGATGCGTGGTCGACGCTTCACCCTCGCCCATGTCGGCGATTGCCGGGTCTATCGCTGGCACGCCGAGCGCTTGCAGCGCATCAGCGAGGATCACGTCTGGGAGCAACCGGGCATGCAACACGTGCTCAAACGTGCGCTCGGGCTCGATCAGCATCTGGTCCTGGATTTCCTCGACGGCGAACTGCGTGAGGGCGAAAGCTTCGTGCTGCTCAGCGACGGCGTCTGGTCGACCTTGGGCGATACCGCGATCGCGGCGATTCTGCGCGATCAAGTGGATCTGCCCAGCGCGGCGCAAACCTTGGTCAACGCCGCGCATCTGGCCGGCAGTCAGGACAACGCCAGTGCCCTGCTGGTGCGCGTCGATGCGCTGGGCGAAGCGAGCATCGGCGATGCGCTGGTGCAATTGCAGCAATGGCCGCTGCCGCCGGCGCTGAAACCCGGGCAAGCGTTTGAAGGCTGGCAGGTGCAAGGCATCATCGGCCAGAGCCAGCAATCATTGCTGTATCGCGTGCTTGATGGTCAGGGCCAGTCTTGGCTGTTGAAGACCTTGCCGACGCGCCTGGCCGACGACCCGCAAGCCGGGCAGGCGCTGCTGTCCGAGGAATGGTTCCTAAAGCGCGTGGCCGGCCGGCATTTTCCGCAAATCCATGCCTGCACTCACCGTCAGCATTTGTATTACGTGATGCGCGAATACGCCGGGACGACGCTGGCCGACGTGTTTCAACACAGCGGCCCGTTGCCTTTGGCGCAGTGGCAGGACATCGCCGAGCGGCTGTTGCGCGCGGTCGGGCTGCTGCATCGGCGGCAGATTCTGCATCGCGACATCAAACCGGAAAACCTGCTGTCAGGTGACGATGGCGAGCTGCGCCTGCTGGATTTCGGTCTGGCTTACTGCCCCGGGCTGTCGCAAGACGCGCCGGCGACGCTGCCGGGGACGCCAAGCTTTATCGCCCCCGAAGCGTTTCGTGGCGAACCACCGAATGCGCAGCAGGATTTGTATTCAGTCGGCGTCACTCTCTATTACCTGCTCACCGGGCATTTCCCCTATGGCGAGATCGAAGCGTTTCAACGGCCCCGATTTGGCGTGCCGGTGAATGCCAGTCGCTATCGCCCGGACTTGCCGGACTGGCTGGCGCAAAGTCTGGAACGCGGCGTCGCCGCCGATCCGCAGCAACGCTTCGAAACCGCTGAAGAGTGGCTGCTGGTGCTGGAACAGGGTGAGCGGCAAAGTTTGAGTGTGCGGCCCCGGCCTTTGTTGGAGCGGGAGCCGTTGAAGGTCTGGCGGACGATGGCTTTGGTGTCGTTGCTGGGGAATGTGGTGCTGCTGGTTCTGTTGTTTCATCAGCCCTGAAAAGATCGCAGCCTTCGGCAGCTCCTACAGTTGGTTGCGTACACCTGTAGGAGCTGCCGAAGGCTGCGATCTTTTGATCCTGCGCTCCAAAAAAGCGCAACACGCCTCGAGAAAGTGCATCGAGCCAGCTCCAATCGGGCAAAAAAACCAGCAATTGCGGCGCCATAACAAGTTGGCACAACCACTGCATTACCCCAATCACCATACATAAAGCCCAACCTTCAACGACGAAGGCTGCGCTTCCCGAGAGAACGGGACCAGGACAAAGGCGTCCTCGCTAGGCAACTAGCGGGACGCCTTTTTTTGTTTGCGCAAAATTTGTCGAGCAAGGCCCGACGGCCCACCAGAGGCCAGCCGCAGCTCCCGGAGAACCTGATGAAAAAACTCAAACTGGTGATGATCGGCAATGGCATGGCCGGGGTCCGTACCCTGGAAGAACTGCTCAAGCTGAGCGACGAGCTCTACGACATCACCGTCTTCGGCGCCGAACCGCACACCAACTACAACCGCATCCTGCTGTCGCCGGTGCTGGCCGGTGAGCAGACCTTCGAAGAGATCGTGCTGAACGACCTCGACTGGTACCTGGAAAACAACATCAAGTTGCTGCTCAACCGCAAAGTGGTGGAGATCGACCGGGTCAAACGCCGGGTAATCGCCGAGGACGGCACCGAGGCCGAGTATGACCGTCTATTGATCGCCACCGGCTCGACTCCGTTCATCCTGCCAATCCCCGGCAACACCTTGCAGGGCGTGATCGGTTATCGCGACATCGCCGACACCCAGGCCATGATCGACACCGCCAGGACCCACAAGCACGCCGTGGTCATCGGCGGCGGTCTGCTCGGCCTCGAAGCGGCCAACGGCCTGATGCTGCGCGGCATGCACGTGACCGTGGTGCACCTCGGCGAATGGCTGCTGGAGCGGCAACTGGACAAGACCAGCGGCCAGCTTCTGCAATCGGCGCTGGAATCCCGTGGCCTGCATTTTCGCCTGTGCGAACAGACCCAAGCCCTGCACGACGCCGGCAATGGCCGGGTCGGCTCGGTGCAGTTCAAGAACGGCGACATCATCCCTGCCGATCTGGTGGTAATGGCCGCCGGCATCCGTCCCAACACTGAACTGGCAGAAAAGGCCGGCATTCCGTGCAATCGCGGGATTCTGGTCAACGACACCCTGCAAACCTACGACCCGCGCATCTACGCAATCGGCGAATGCGCCAGCCATCGCGGCATCGCCTACGGTCTGGTCGCACCGCTGTTCGAACAGGCCAAGGTCTGCGCCAATCACCTCGCGCAACTGGGTTTCGCTCGCTATCAGGGCTCGGTGACTTCGACCAAATTGAAAGTCACCGGCATCGACCTGTTCTCCGCCGGCGATTTCATGGGCGGCGAAGGCACCGAGACCATCACCCTCTCCGACCCGATCGGCGGTGTGTACAAAAAACTGGTGATCAAGGATGACGTGCTGGTCGGCGCCTGTCTGTACGGCGATACGGCAGATGGCGGTTGGTATTTCCGGCAGATTCGTGAGAATCACGCCATCGGCGAAATCCGCGATCACCTGATGTTTGGAGAAAATGCATTAGGCGACGTAGGACATCAGGGCCAGGACAAAGCCATGGTCATGGCCGACAGCGCCGAAGTCTGCGGCTGCAATGGTGTGTGCAAGGGCACCATCGTCAAGGCGATCCAGGAACACGGCCTGTTCAGCGTCGATGAAGTGAAGAAACACACCAAGGCTGCGAGCTCCTGCGGCTCCTGCGCCGGGCTGGTCGAGCAGATCCTGATTAACACCGTCGGTGGCGCGGCGGACGTCAAACCGAAAAGCGAAAAAGCCATCTGCGGTTGCAGCGACCTCAACCACGGGCAGATTCGTCAGGCGATCCGTCAGGAACACCTGCTGACCATCGCCGAGACCATGAGTTACCTGAACTGGCGCACACCGAATGGCTGCGCGACCTGTCGCCCGGCGCTCAACTACTACCTGATTTCCACCTGGCCGGGCGAGGCCAAGGACGATCCGCAATCGCGCCTGATCAACGAACGCGCCCACGCCAACATCCAGAAGGACGGCACCTATTCGGTGGTGCCGCGCATGTGGGGCGGCGTCACCAACCCATCAGAACTGCGCCGAATCGCCGATGTGGCCGACAAGTACAACGTGCCGATGGTCAAGGTCACCGGCGGTCAGCGCATCGACTTGCTGGGGATCAAGAAACAGGATCTGCCCGGCGTCTGGAAAGACCTCGACATGCCGTCCGGCCACGCCTACGGCAAATCCATCCGCACGGTGAAAACCTGCGTTGGCAGCGAGTTCTGCCGTTTCGGCACGCAGAACTCGACGCAACTGGGCATCGAGCTCGAGCACGACCTGTTCAACATGTGGTCGCCGCACAAGGTGAAGCTGGCGGTGTCCGGTTGCCCACGCAACTGCTCGGAAGCGGGCATCAAGGACGTAGGAATTATCGGCGTCGACTCCGGCTGGGAGATGTACATCGGTGGCAACGGCGGGATCAAGACCGAAGTCGCCGAGTTCTTCGTCAAGCTCAAGACCGCCGAAGAAGTCCGCGAATACAACGGCGCATTCCTGCAGCTCTACCGCGAAGAAGCCTTCTACCTTGAGCGCACCGTGCATTACCTGCAACGGGTCGGCATGGAGCACATCAAGAAGAACGTGCTCGAAGACGCCGAGCGGCGCAAGGCCCTGAACGAGCGCCTGCAATTCTCCCTGTCGTTCGAACAGGACCCATGGAAAGAGCGCCTGGCGCAGCCGCAACTGAAGAAAGAATTCGACGTGATCCCCGTGAAAAACCTGGAGGTGCCGGCATGAACTGGCTCGACATCTGTGCGCTGGAAGAGATCAACGCCCTCGGTTCGCGGATCATTGCCGGGCCGAAAGGAGACATCGCGATTTTTCGTACAAGCGACGACGAGGTTTTCGCCCTCGATGATCGCTGCCCGCACAAGGGCGGCCCGCTGTCGCAAGGTCTGATCTATGGCAAGCGCGTGGCCTGCCCGCTGCATAACTGGCAGATCGACCTCGAAACCGGCGAAGCCCAGGCGCCGGACATCGGCTGTGCGCACCATCATCCGGCGCGGGTCGAGAATGGCCGGGTGCAACTGGCCCTGCGGGACGCCATCTGATGAACCGCCAGACGACCGCCTCGACCTGCTGTTACTGCGGGGTCGGCTGCGGCGTACTGATCGAGCATGACGGCGAGCGCATCCTCGGCGTCAGCGGCGATCCGGCGCACCCGGCCAACTTCGGCAAACTGTGCAGCAAAGGCTCGACGCTGCACCTGACCGGCGACCTCGCCGCCCGCGCCTTGTACCCGGAACTGCGCCTGGGCAAAGGCCTGGCGCGCAGCCGTACTGACTGGGATACCGCCCTCGACCACGCGACCAACGTGTTCGCCGAAACCATCGCCGAGCACGGCCCGGACAGCGTGGCGTTCTACATCTCCGGACAGTTGCTCACCGAGGACTACTACGCCTTCAACAAACTGGCGCGGGCGCTGGTCGGCACCAACAACATCGACAGCAATTCGCGGCTGTGCATGTCCTCGGCGGTGGTCGGCTACAAACGCAGCCTCGGCGCCGACGCACCGCCGTGCAGTTACGAAGACCTGGAGCTGAGCGACTGCGTGATGATCGTCGGCAGTAACATGGCCTACGCCCATCCGGTACTTTTCCGTCGACTGGAGGAAGCCAAATCCCGTCGCCCGCAGATGAAAGTCATCGTGATCGACCCGCGTCGCACCGATACCTGCGATTTGGCTGACCTGCACCTGGCGATTCTTCCGGGCACCGATGTCGCTTTGTTCCATGGGATTTTGCATCTGCTGCTGTGGGAAGACTGGGTCGATCGCGATTTCATCAAGGCGCACACCGAAGGCCTCGCCGAACTCAAGACACTGGTGCGCGATTACACCCCGCAAATGGTTTCGCAACTGTGCGGCATCAGCATCGAGCAACTGCAGCAATGCGCAGAATGGGTCGGCACTGCGCCGAGCTTCCTGTCGCTGTGGTGCATGGGCCTGAATCAGTCCACCGCCGGCAGCGCAAAAAACAGCGCGCTGATCAATCTGCACTTGGCCACCGGGCAAATTGGCCGTCCCGGTGCAGGACCTTTCTCCCTGACGGGTCAGCCAAACGCCATGGGCGGGCGGGAAACCGGCAGTCTGTCGAATCTGTTGCCGGGCCATCGCGATGCCGGCAATGCGGAACATCGCGCCGAGGTGGCGGCGTACTGGGGCGTGGAGAGCTTGCCCGAGGCGCCGGGCCTGAGCGCCATCGAACTGTTCGAAAGCCTGCGCAGCGGCAAAATCAAAGCACTGTGGATTGCCTGTACCAATCCGGCGCAATCGATGCCTGATCAGAGCGCAGTACGCGCAGCGCTTGAGGCCTGCCCGTTTGTGGTGTTGCAGGAAGCCTTTCGCACCACCGAAACCGCTGCGTTTGCGGACCTGCTGTTACCCGCCGCCAGTTGGGGCGAGAAAGAAGGTTCGGTGACCAACTCCGAACGGCGCATTTCCCACGTGCGCAAAGCGGTTGTCGCACCGGGCGAAGCGCGGCCGGACTGGGCAATCACGGTGGATTTCGCACAGCGTCTGGAGAAACGTCTGCGCCCCAGGCAGCCGAGCCTGTTCGCTTTCCATCAACCTTCGCAGTTGTTTGATGAATTCAAAGCGCTGACCCAAGGGCGAGACCTGGATCTGTGCGGAATCAGTCATGCCTTGATCGACGAGATCGGCCCGCAGCAATGGCCCTTCCCTGCCGGCGCCCGCCAAGGCACGCCACGACTCTACGAAGACGGCGTCTTTCCTACGGCTAGCGGCCGCGCGCAATTCATTGCCGATCCGTACCGCGCCGCCAAGGAACAACGCGACGCGCGCTTCCCGCTGACTTTGATCACCGGTCGCCTGCGTGACCAGTGGCACGGCATGAGCCGCACCGGCACCGCCGCGCAATTGTTCGGCCACGTCAGCGAAGCCGTGCTGAGCCTGCACCCTGACGAAATGCGTCGGCACCGCTTGCAGCCCGGTGATCTGGTCAATTTGAAAAGCCGCCGTGGCGCGGTGATTGTTGCGGTCGGCAGCGACGACAGCGTGCGTCCGGGCCAGGCGTTTCTGCCGATGCACTGGGGCGATCGCTATCTTAAGGGCGGTGTTAACAAGCTGACCTTGCCGGCGTTTGATCCGCTGTCCAGGCAACCGGAGCTCAAGCACAGCGGCGTGCGTCTGGAGGCAGTCAACCTGCCGTGGCAATTGTTCGCCTTGATCGAGGGTGATGTTCAGCGGCATTTCGAGACGCTACGACCGCTGTGCGAGGCGTTTTCCTACGTCAGCCTCAGCCTTGTCGGGCGTGAGCGGCCAGCGTTGCTGATACGCGCTGCACACGCCGAGGCGCCGGGTCCACAGCTGCTGGGCAAGATCGACCAATGCCTGTCCTTGCTGGATGGCCCGGTTCTGGCCTATGACGATCCGCGTCGCGCCATTGGCAAGCGGGTGCGTATCGAAAACGGCCGTATCACTGCGATTCGCCTCGCCGGCGAAACCCTGGCGCAACACTGGCTGCAAAGCCTGTGGCTGGAGGGCCGTGCCGACCAACAACTGCGGCGCTGGCTGCTCGCGCCGATGAGCGCGCCGCCGGGCGCTGTCGGCGCCATTGCGAGCGACAAGACCTTGTGCAATTGCGAAAACGTCAGTCTCAACGCAGTCTGCGCCGGCATTCGCCAGGGACTGGATCTGCAAGGCCTGAAAAACAATCTCCGATGCGGCACGCAATGCGGTTCCTGCGTGCCGGAAATCAAGCGTCTGCTGGCTGCCGAAGCGCGGCCGGTCGCGGTCATTTAACGAGGACAACACCATGAATGCGAAAGTCTGGCTGGTGGGCGCAGGCCCTGGCGATCCGGAGTTGCTGACGCTCAAAGCGGTGCGGGCGTTGCGCGAGGCCGATGTGGTGATGATCGATGATCTGGTCAACGACGCCGTGCTGGAACACTGCCCGACTGCGCGGCTTATTCCCGTTGGCAAGCGCGGCGGCTGCCGTTCGACGCCACAGGCATTCATTCATCGGCTGATGCTGCGTTATGCACGCCAAGGCAAATGCGTGGTGCGCCTCAAGGGCGGCGATCCGTGCATTTTCGGTCGCGGTGGCGAAGAAGCGCAGTGGTTGCGCGAGCGTGGGGTTGAAGTGGAACTGGTCAATGGCATTACCGCCGGGCTGGCCGGGGCGACGCAGTGCGATATTCCGCTGACGTTGCGGGGCGTGGCGCGCGGAGTAACGTTGGTGACTGCGCACACCCAGGATGACAGCCAGTTGAACTGGCAGGCGCTGGCGCAAGGCGGGACGACGCTGGTGGTTTACATGGGCGTGGCCAAGCTGGGCGAGATTCGTGATCAGCTGCTGGCGGGAGGGATGGCGGCGGATACGCCGGTGGCGATGATCGAAAACGCCTCGTTGGCGCATCAGCGTGAATGTCGCAGTGACCTGAGTGCGATGGCTGAGGATGCCTCGGCGTTTGAATTGAAGAGCCCGGCGATTCTGGTGATTGGTGCGGTGGCTGGTGTCGTGCAAGAGCAAAAGATCGCAGCCTTCGGCAGCTCCTGCACGGCGTAACGCGCGCACGCGCTTTTAAGCGGCGAAGCCAAATCGCAGACAAAGAAAAGCCCGGCCTGAGCCGGGCTTTTCCATCAGCGGCAGCTAATTACTTAGCTTGAGCTTCAACCTGCGCTTCTACGCGACGGTTTACAGCGCGGCCAGCTTCAGTTTTGTTGTCAGCAACTGGGCGGGATTCGCCGTAGCCAACAGACTGAACGCGGGACGATTCAACACCGTACTGGTTGGTCAGAACTTGCTTAACGGCGTTTGCACGACGCTCGGACAGTTTCTGGTTGTAAGCGTCAGGACCGACGGAGTCAGTGTGACCTTCAACAGTAGTGGTGGTGGATGGGTACTGCTTCATGAAGTCAGCCAGGTTTTTGATGTCGCCATAGCTGTTAGGCTTGACTACCGACTTGTCGAAGTCGAATTTCACGTCCAGCTCAACACGAACAACTTCAGCAACTGCTGGGCAGCCATCAGCGTCAACGGTTACGTTGGCTGGGGTGTCCGGGCACTTGTCAACGTTGTCGCAAACGCCATCGTTGTCGCTGTCGGAGCAGACTTCAGCAGGTGCTGGAACTGGAGCAGCAGCTGGCTTGGAGCCGCCACCGAAGTTCACACCGATACCGACGCTAGGAGCCCACTCGGTGTCGCCCTGGTCGATGTTGTACTGAGCTTCAACGCCGGCACGGGCGTAGAAGTTCTCGGTGAAGTACAGCTTGGCACCGCCGCCAACGTTGGCGAAGGTGGAACGGTTACGACCGTTCGAACCGTTCTGGTCGATGCTCTGGTCAGAGAAACCGGCCGAAACGTATGGACGAATCATGTCGCCTGGGTTGTTGAAGTGGTACAGAGCGTCCAGAGCGGTGTTAGCGCCTTTGACGTTCTTGCCATCGTCGGCACGTACGTTGTGCACTTCGTCGTAGCCCAGACGCAGTTCAACGTCGTCGGTCAGGAAGTAACCGATCGAACCGCCGAACAGGTTGCCGTTGTTCTTGAAGTTACGAGCGCTGTCGAATTGTTCTTTCTTAGCGAAGCCTTCGATTTCAACTGCGCCTTGGCCTTGTGCCAGAGCGCCGAACGAAGTGGCGGCAATCAGAGAACCAATGGCCAAGCCCAAGGTGTTTTTCAGTTTCATCCGTTAAATCCCCATCTGGTGATTGTGAAGCAGTCCCGCAAACCGGGGGACAACTCGGCGGCAAGTCTATCAGAACTTGCCTACACGTAAGAGATATTTGCGCTGAACTAAGTTTCAGCAATGCCTGCAAATTTCTCACGCAATTTATCTAGAGCGCGTTTGTAACGCATTTTTGTCGCACTCAAACCCATGTGCATGATGTCTGCGATCTCCTGAAACTCCAGCTCTGCGACAAATCGTAGCACCAGAATTTCGCGGTCAATCGGATTCACATACACCAGCCAGCGATCAAGCCCACCCTTCTCCTCCGGCTTCGGCGCCTTTTCTTCAGACGCTTCTTCAAGAGGGTCCAGACTGAGAGCGTCCATCAAGCGACGCTTACGCCGTTCCTTCCGATACTGCGTGATGCATTCGTTGTAAGTGATGCTGTAAAGCCAGGTTTTGAACTTCGATTTCCCCTCGAAGTTCTTCAGGCCGTACAGCACCTTCAGCATCACTTCCTGACAGACATCGTCTGCGTCGCGATCGTTCCCAAGATATCTCGCGCAGACGTTAAATAATGTTCGCTGGTAACGCCGCATCAACTCTTCGTAGGCGCGCGTTACGTGAAACAGCTCGGTATGCGAGCGCGCGACCAACTCCTCATCAGAGAGCTCGCGGGGGTCGTAGCGCGTGGATAGCGGTTGGGCTTTATTCAAAACAAGTCGTGCCGACAGTCAGGTCAATGTCCGCCACAACCAGCCTCGGCTGGCATTTTGCGGCGGCATACATTAGCAGGGTTTGCCGGTTTAGCGGCTACTCACATGCTGTTCCAGCAGGATCCGATTGGAGAGAGAGACTAGCTCACCCTCATCGGTCAGCAATGTGGTTTTAACCGTGCCGATCTCTTCGATCTGGCCTTCGACCTCGCCAACACGCACTTGTTGCCCAACCTCATACAGCTCACGCACATAGATTCCCGCAAGAATCTGACCGGCAATTTCCCGGCTTCCCAAACCCATGGCCAGCGCAACTGCCAGACCAACGGTAATCAAAACGATGACAATTACATGGTTCAGCAGGTCGGTCTTGACCTCGAGCTGGCTGATCGCCACCGAGATACTGATGATAATGACCAGCCCCTGCGCGATCCGTCCCAACCCGGAAGCGTAGTCCAGGCCTACGCCTTCTGCTGCGCCGCGCACCAGCCCGTTGGCCAGTTGCGCCAGCAGGACACCGACCAGCAATACCAGCGCGGCGCCGAATACTTTCGGCAGATACAACGCCAGCATGTCCAGCGTAGCTGAAACTCGCTCAAGGCCAAGGGATTCTGCCGCGGAAACCAGAAAAATCAGCAGAACGAACCAGTAGACGATTTTACCGATCAGCGTCGAGATCGGCACCTGCAGCCCGGCCCGCGACATCAGCTTGGTCAGCCCGGTGCCGCCCATCAGACGATCAAGGCCGAGTTTGGCGAGCAATTTGGAGAGCAAGGTGTCGAGCAGTTTGGCCACGACGAAACCCAACAGCAGCACAACCAGTGCGCCGAACAGGTTCGGAATGAAGTTAGCGACTTTGGTCCACAACGCAGTCATTGCAGTGACGAGGCTCTGAGTCCAGAGATCAAGTTCCATATTCAATCAGCCTTATCAGCAGTGCGAGCAGTGGTTTTACGAAGACGGGAAACCGGCGAGACATGCGCCGAGCCATTGTTCAGGGCGATCATCAGCGCGGGCAGCCAGCGGCCCAGCAGGCTGAACAGATCACCGGCGCCGACCTGGCGGTTGGCGGTTTTGAGTACGCGGCCCAGGCAGGCATCGTCGTCGCGGCTGGACGGCGAAGCGTTGAGCATGTCGCGCAAAGACTGTTCAAACGGATCGTGCATACGCACCTCTCGTGATGTCTGTGAAAGACGCGGGCAGTTTTACTCGGGTCACATACGCCATGTTCACACCCAGCGCAATCGACGGAACAACCACCACTGACCGAACGCCAGGGCGAGTACCGTCAGGCAGGCAATCAGGAAACCATACGGGCTTTCGGCAAACGGAATACCGCCGACATTGATGCCCAGCAGACCGGTGATGAAACTCATCGGCAAAAAGATGCAGGTAATGATGCCGAAGCGGTACATGGTGCGATTCATGTGCACGCTCAAACGCCGATCTTCGGCCTCCAGCACAAGCCCCACACGCTCTCGAGTCAATTCGAGCTCTTCCAGATAACGGGTCAGGCTGTTGTTCAATTCGTTCCAGTAGTCGGCGTCGTCTTCGACGAACCACGGCAATTTTATCCGCGTCAGCTGTCCAAAAATATCCCGCTGTGGCGCGAGAAAACGCTTCAGCCCGGCCGCTCTGCGGCGGATGTGCAAAATGGCCCCGTGCTCGGGCGTATACCGTTCGTCGGCGTCGAGTTTTTCTTCCTCTTCATCGACCACTTCCGACAGGCACGTGACCAGATCCTGCACTTTATTGGTGAGGAACTGCGCCAGATACAGCATCAATTCAGAAGACGTTTTCGGACCTTTGCCCTCCCCCAGCAGCGCCAGCAACTCATCTGTAGCGCGCAACGGACGCAAGCGCAGGGAAATCACGCGCTGAGCGGAGGCAAAAATCCGCACCGAGACCATGTCTTCCGGCTCGGCGCCCGGGTTGAGATTGACCCCGCGCAGAAACAGCAGCAGCTCGGAGTCGGGCAATGGCAACAGACGCGGGCGGGTGTTCTCTTCCAGCAGCAGATCGCAGGTGAATTCGTTGAGCCCGCTGGATTTGCGCAGCCAGGTTTGGGTCTGCGGATGGCTGCGATCCCAGTGCAGCCACAGGCTTTCATGGGCCTGCAGCTGCAAATCGTCGAGCTCAGTCCGGGCTATCGAACGCGCACCGCCCTTGCCGTCCAGTACCAGGGCATGTACCAGCCCCCATTGCGCGTTTTCTTCCTCGAACATCCGCATCCCTTGTCGAAAACCTTATTCAGGCATTTTCAGCGGAGTCGGCGAAACGATCACGCCGTTGTTGTCCGCATAAATGTACTGGCCCGGGTGAAACGTCACACCGGCGAAAGTCACCGGGACGTTGAGGTCGCCAATGCCGCGCTTGTCGGTTTTCATCGGGTGACTGGCCAGCGCCTGCACGCCGAGATCGGTCTGGGCAATGACGTCGACGTCACGGATGCAACCGTAGATCACCAGCCCTTCCCAGCCGTTCTGCGCGGCCTTGGCGGCGATCATGTCGCCCAGCAGGGCGCGGCGCAGCGAACCGCCGCCATCAACCACCAGCACTTTGCCTTTGCCGTTGAGTTCGGCCTGCTCCTTGACCAGCGAATTGTCTTCGAAGCATTTGATGGTCACGATTTCGCCGCCGAAGGAATCCCGGCCGCCGAAATTGCTGAACATCGGTTCCAGCACCTGCACCAGCTCCGGGTAGGCGTCGCACAGATCAGGCGTAAGGTAATGTTCCATCGAAAAACTCCTGTAACAAGGAAGACGATCAAGGATGCCGCATTCTGAGGAGACGAGTTCCGGCGGTCGCTGTTTACCTTAGTCCATGCCATGGTCGCTGACGCAACCTGAACAAACCCTGAAACGTAATAGCTAAACAGTCACGAAATATGACCAGAACCGCACAATGCGTCATATCTTAGCCGCAAGCCAGGCTGAACGGAACGCCCCTCACACTGCGGCGGCCAGATTCGCTGGCTGCGCAAGCAACGGTGTCTGCTGATCCTTCAACCAGCGCGCCACCAGCGGCCACACTTCAGCCTGCGCTGCTTTGCTCACCAGCATTTCGACATGGCCGAAATTATCCGAGAAGCCCTGCTCGCGGCCCAGGTTGATGAACTGCTTGCACTCTGAGCCGATCTGCTCGAACAGCTTGCGGCAGGCCCACGCCGGATCCTGATGATCGCCCGCTGCCGTCACCGCCAGCACCGGTACCTGAACCTCGGCAAGCCCGGCCCACCAGTCCTTGTCCTTGTCGCCGAAGCGTCCGAACAAGCCGTACCAGCGCATGCTTTCGATGGCCAGGCCGATCGGCTCGTCTTCCGGACCGCGTTTGAGGCGTGAGCCGGACAGCTGCGCGAACCGCTTGAGAATGAAGCGCCCGCCCCACTCCACCGGTGGGATTTTCAACGGCCAGTAGGTGCGGCTGACCTGCGTGCCGAAAAACGCCGCCGAGGCCACGGCCGGTTCGCCGAGATATTCGCCACCGAGCGCCGCCGCCAGGGTGATGCCGCCGAGCGAATGGCCGATCCAGTGCGGGATCTGTCCGCTCTGCTCACGCACGAACGCGGCAATCGCCGGCAGATCGTAACGGGCGTAGTCGGCCACGCGGTTGCGCCGATAGTCTTCGTTGCGCTGGGACAGGCCGTGACCGCGCATTTCCGGAATCCACACGTCGAAGCCAAGCCGGGTCAGATACGCGCCGAGACCGAGGCCTTTGGGGGAAAACCAGAAGCGCCGATTGGAAAAGCTGCCGTGCAACAGAATCACCGGCACGCCGCGTGGCGCCGTGTCATCGGCCATGCCCAAACGGGTGACGGCGATTTCCACGGACCAGTCCGGGCTGTTGCCGGGTTTCAATCGATAGACGTCTTCGCTCAGATCGCCGCGCCGCTCGGCGCTGATCAGCGCGACAGGAAACAGGTTGCTGCTGCTTTGCATAATGCTCTTGCACAAAAAAGGGCGGCATCCGATGGAGCCCGCCCTACTTCAATCTCAAGGCCCGGCCCATGTGGGAGCGAGCCTGCTCGCGAAAGCGGTGTATCAATCAACATCCATGGTGAATGTTGCTCCGTCTTCGCGAGCAGGCTCGCTCCTACAGGGGGCGCGGCCCGTTCACATGTTGATCAAGCCTGCGCCTGACCTTCGGCGAGGAAGAACCAGGTTTCCAGCACGGTGTCCGGGTTCAGCGACACGCTCTCGATGCCCTGTTCCATCAGCCACTTGGCCAGATCCGGGTGGTCCGAAGGACCCTGACCGCAGATGCCGATGTACTTGCCAGCCTTGTTGCAGGCCTGAATGGCGTTGGCCAACAGCTTCTTGACCGCTGGATTACGTTCGTCGAACAGGTGCGCGATGATCCCCGAGTCACGGTCCAGACCCAGCGTCAGTTGGGTCAGGTCGTTGGAGCCGATCGAGAAACCGTCGAAGAATTCGAGGAATTCCTCAGCCAGAATCGCGTTGGATGGCAGCTCGCACATCATGATCACGCGCAGACCGTTCTCGCCACGCTTCAAGCCGTTTTCGGCGAGCAGATCGACCACCTGGCTGGCTTCGCCGAGAGTACGGACGAACGGCACCATGATTTCCACGTTGGTCAGGCCCATCTCGTTGCGCACGCGTTTCAGCGCGCGGCATTCGAGCTCGAAGCAATCGCGGAAAGATTCGCTGATGTAACGCGAAGCGCCACGGAAGCCCAGCATCGGGTTTTCTTCTTCCGGCTCGTAGAGCTTGCCGCCGATCAGGTTGGCGTATTCGTTGGACTTGAAGTCCGACAGACGCACGATGACTTTTTTCGGCGTGAACGCTGCAGCCAGGGTGCTGATGCCTTCCACCAGTTTGTCGACGTAGAAGTCGACGGGGTCGCTGTAACCAGCAATACGCTTGTCGACGCTGTCCTTGATTTCCTGCGGCAGACCGTCGTAGTTCAACAGCGCTTTCGGGTGCACGCCGATCATGCGGTTGATGATGAATTCCAGACGCGCCAGACCGACGCCGGCGTTCGGCAATTGGGCGAAGTCGAAGGCGCGATCCGGGTTGCCGACGTTCATCATGATCTTGAACGGCAGCTCCGGCATGGCGTCGACGGAGTTCTTCTTGATGTCGAAGCCCAGTTCGCCTTCGAAGATGTAACCGGTGTCGCCTTCGGCGCAGGATACGGTCACGCCCTGGCCATCCTTCAGCAGCTGGGTGGCGTTGCCGCAACCGACCACCGCCGGAATGCCCAGCTCACGGGCAATGATCGCCGCGTGGCAGGTACGTCCGCCACGGTTGGTGACGATGGCGCTGGCGCGCTTCATCACCGGTTCCCAGTCCGGGTCGGTCATGTCGGAAACCAGCACGTCGCCCGGCTGGACCTTGTCCATTTCCGAGACGTCTTTGATGATCCGCACTTTGCCGGCGCCGATGCGCTGGCCGATCGCCCGACCTTCCACCAGCACGGTGCCGGTTTCTTTCAGCAGGTAACGTTCCATGACGTTGGCCTGGGTGCGGCTTTTCACGGTTTCCGGACGGGCCTGCACGATGTACAGCTTGCCGTCGTCACCGTCCTTGGCCCACTCGATGTCCATCGGGCAGCCGTAGTGCTTCTCGATGATCATCGCCTGCTTGGCCAGCTCGCTGACTTCGGCGTCGGTCAGGCAGAAACGCGCGCGTTCGGCCTTGTCGACATCGACGGTTTTGACCGAACGACCGGCCTTGGCCTCGTCGCCGTAGATCATCTTGATGGCTTTGCTGCCCAGATTGCGACGCAGGATCGCCGGACGACCGGCCTCCAGTGTGCCTTTGTGTACGTAGAACTCATCCGGGTTGACCGCGCCTTGTACGACGGTTTCGCCCAGGCCGTAAGCGCCGGTGATGAACACCACGTCACGGAAACCCGATTCGGTATCGAGGGTGAACATCACGCCGGCGGTGCCGGTTTCCGAACGCACCATGCGCTGCACGCCAGCCGACAGGGCGACCAGTTTGTGGTCGAAGCCCTGGTGCACGCGGTAGGAAATCGCACGGTCGTTGAACAGCGAAGCGAACACCTCTTTGGCGGCGCGGATTACGTTTTCCACACCACGGATGTTCAGGAAGGTTTCCTGCTGACCGGCGAACGAGGCGTCCGGCAGGTCTTCGGCGGTAGCAGAAGAACGCACGGCCACGGCTACGTCAGGGTTGCCCGCCGACAGCGCGGCGAACGCGGTGCGGATCTCGGTGTTGAGTTTTTCCGGGAATTCGGCGTCCATGATCCATTGGCGGATCTGCGCGCCGGTCTTGGCCAGGGCATTGACGTCGTCGACGTCAAGCGCGTCGAGGGCCTTGTGGATCTGCTCGTTCAGGCCGCTCAGTTCGAGGAAGTCACGATAGGCCTGAGCCGTCGTGGCGAAGCCGCCGGGGACCGAAACACCGGCGCCTGCCAGGTTACTGATCATCTCGCCCAGGGATGCGTTCTTGCCCCCCACATGCTCAACATCGTGTTTGCCGAGCTTATCGAGGGAAACTACGTACTCTACCAAGGTGATCTCTCCACTAACTGTGTTGGAAAAGCTCAGAAACCGGCGGCCCGGGGGAGCCTTGGCCGGTTGTATGGCCTGGACCTGGAAAATAAGTGAGAATGCGGGCCAATGGCGGCCGGCAAATCGCGCCTATCATATCCAGAAATGCTCATCAGCTTAAGGCCCAAGGTGCAAATGAAACGATCTGCTTTCTTCATCTCCGATGGCACCGGCATTACCGCCGAAACCCTGGGTCAAAGCCTGTTGGCGCAGTTCGAAAACATTACCTTCAGCAAATTCACGCGGCCCTACATCGACAGCGTGGAAAAAGCGCGGGCCATGGTACAACAAATCAACAAAGCCGCTGAAACCGACGGCTTTCGGCCGATCATCTTCGACACCATCGTCAATCAGGACATTCGTGAGATTCTCGCAACGTCCAATGGTTTCATGATCGACATTTTCTCGACCTTCCTCGCGCCGCTCGAACAGGAGCTTACCGAGCACTCTTCCTACACCGTCGGCAAGTCCCATTCCATCGGGCACAACTCCAATTACATGGAGCGCATCGAGGCGGTGAACTTCGCCCTCGACAACGATGACGGCGCGCGCACCCACTATTACGACAAAGCCGATCTGATACTAGTGGGCGTGTCGCGATGCGGCAAAACGCCGACGTGTCTGTACATGGCCATGCAGTTCGGTATCCGCGCGGCCAACTATCCGCTGACCGAAGACGACATGGAGCGCCTGACCCTGCCGACGGCCCTGCGCGCCCATCAGCACAAGCTGTTCGGCCTGACCATCGACCCGGACCGCTTGACCGCGATCCGCAACGAGCGCAAGCCCAACAGCCGTTATTCGAGCTACGCCCAGTGCGAATTCGAAGTGCGCGAAGTGGAGAACCTGTTCCGCCGCGAGAACATTCCGCACATCAATTCCACGCATTTCTCGGTGGAAGAGATTTCGGCGAAGATTCTGGTGGAGAAAGGGGTTGAGCGGCGGTTCAAGTAGGTTTGCGGTGCCTGATCTGACGCTATCGCGGGCAAGCCCGCTCCCACAGGTTCTGAAGGTGTTCACAATTTCTGTGTTCATCACCATTCCCTGTGGGAGCGGGCTTGCCCGCGAAGAACGATAACGCGGTCTGTCAGAGCACAAACAGGTCGATGAATCGATTCACCGCTGTGGCTTCCAGCCGCGCCTGATCCTCACAGAGCGCAAATATCTCAGCGCAACGCTGCCCGGCAAACCGCGTGGCCAGGTTGGCCTTGAACTTGTCCTCCAGCAACGGAATACCTTCGGCGCGGCGGCGGCGATGGCCGATCGGGTACTCCACCACGACGTTCTCGGTGCTGCTGCCGTCCTTGAAAAACACCTGCACGGCATTGGCAATCGAGCGTTTGTCGGGCTCAAGGTATTCGCGGGTGAAGCGCGGTTCTTCAACGATGAGCATTTTTTCGCGCAGCACATCGATGATCGGATGCGCCTTGTGGAAGTCGTCTTCGTAGTGCTCCGCCACCAGATTGCCGAATGCCAGCGGCACGGCGGTCATATATTGCAGGCAGTGGTCGCGGTCGGCTGCGTTGGCCAGCGGGCCGACCTTGGAAATTATGCGGATCGCCGATTCATGGGTGGTGATGACAATGCGGTCGATCTCGTGCAGGCGATTGCGCACCTGCGGATGCAGGGTCACCGCCGCCTCGCACGCCGTCTGCGCATGGAATTCGGCGGGGAAACTGATCTTGAACAGCACGTTTTCCATCACGTAACTGCCGAACGGCCGGGAAAAGCTGAAAGCGCGTTTGTCCGAGGGTTTCAGCGCCAGATCGTTGTTGGTGTGGCTGAACGAAACGTCATAGAAGCCCCACTGCTTCGCGCTCAAAACTCCGGGAATGCCCATCTCGCCGCGCATGGCGATGTCGGCCAGCCTTACGCCGCGACTCGCCGCATCCCCCGCCGCCCAGGATTTGCGCGAGCCAGCGTTCGGCGCGTGACGATAGGTGCGCAGCGCCTGACCGTCGGCGAAGGCATGGGACAGCGCCGACAGCATCTGCTCGCGATTGGCACCCATCAGTCTGGCGCTGACGGCGGTCGAGGCGACTTTCACCAGAATGACGTGGTCGAGTCCAACCCGGTTGAAGGAGTTTTCCAGAGCGATCACGCCTTGAATCTCGTGGGCCATGATCATCGCTTCCAGCACATCACGAACCGTCAGCGGCGCCTCACCGTGGGCGACGCGTTCCTGCGACAGGTGATCGGCTACGGCGAGGATGGCACCGAGGTTGTCCGATGGATGCCCCCATTCGGCGGCAAGCCAGGTGTCGTTGTAATCGAGCCAACGGACGATGCAGCCGATGTCCCACGCGGCCTTAACCGGATCGAGGCGATAACTGGTGCCCGGCACTCGTGCGCCGAACGGCACCACCGTGCCTTCGACGATCGGGCCGAGGTGTTTCGTGCATTCGGGAAAACGCAGAGCCAGCAGACCGCAGCCCAGCGTGTCGATCAGGCAGTTGCGCGCGGTGTTCAGCGCTTCGGCGGATTCGGGCTTGAAGGTGAGGACGTAGTCGGCGATGTCCTGCAGAACTGCGTCGTAATCGGGGCGGTTGTTCAGGTCGACGTTGGCGCTCATGTTCGATTCACTCGTGAAGTGGTTCGTTGATGGGACCTCGGTTCAGGGCTAACGATTTCTTATGATTGAAATGCAATCCACTGTGGGAGCGAGCCTGCTCGCGAAGGCTGAGCGTCAGTCAACATTTGCATGTCTGATGCATCGCTTTCGCGAGCAGGCTCGCTCCCACAAGGATATTGCTGTTGCTTAAAAGCAATCGCCGGGCACGCGGACATAGCCTTCCATGAGCACCCGCGCACTGCGACTCATGATGGCTTTCTTCACCACCCATTCGCCATTCTCCAGCGTCGCCTCGGCGCCCACGCGCAACGTCCCGGACGGATGTCCAAAGCGCACGGCATTGCGCTCGACGCCGCCGGCAGCAAGATTGACCAACGTGCCGGAAATCGCCGCCGCCGTGCCGATCGCCACCGCTGCCGTGCCCATCATCGCGTGGTGCAGCTTGCCCATCGACAACGCGCGCACCAGCAGGTCCACATCACCAGCAGCGATCGCTTTACCACTCGACGCTACGTAATCCGCAGGCTTGGCGACGAACGCAACTTTCGGCGTGTGTTGCCGCTTGGCGGCTTCTTCCAGATTGGCGATCAGCCCCATCCGCAACGCACCGTAGGCACGAATGGTCTCGAACATCAGCAGCGCTTTTGGATCGCCGTTGATCGCGCCCTGGAGTTCGGTGCCGGTGTAGCCAATGTCTTCGGCGTTGACGAATATCGTCGGGATCCCGGCGTTGATCATGGTCGCCTTGAACGTGCCGACACCCGGGACCTCAAGCTCATCGACCAGATTGCCGGTGGGGAACATCGAGCCACCGCCGCCCTCTTCTTCCGCCGCCGGATCCATGAATTCAACCTGCACTTCGGCCGCCGGAAAGGTCACGCCGTCGAGTTCGAAATCACCGGTTTCCTGCACTTCGCCGTTGGTGATCGGGACGTGGGCAATGATGGTCTTGCCGATGTTGGCCTGCCACACACGCACCACCGCCACGCCGTTGTGCGGAATGCGGCTGGCGTCGACCAGACCGTTGCTGATGGCGAACGAACCGACCGCCGCGGAGAGGTTGCCGCAGTTGCCGCTCCAGTCGACGAACGGCTTGTCGATCGACACTTGGCCGAACAGGTAATCGACGTCGTGATCGGCGCGGGTGCTTTTCGACAGGATCACGGTTTTGCTGGTGCTCGACGTCGCGCCGCCCATGCCGTCGATCTGCTTGTCGTACGGGTCGGGACTGCCGATCACTCGCAGCAACAAAGCGTCGCGCGCCGGGCCTGGAACCTGCGCTGCTTCGGGCAGATCCTTGAGGCTGAAGAACACGCCTTTGCTGGTGCCGCCGCGCATGTAGGTGGCAGCGATTCTGATTTGTGGTGCGTGTGCCATGGTGCTCCTTACCGAAGGCATGGGACTTGAAATCCCATGCCCACACGTTGATTTAAACGGCGACCGCCGAGCCTTCGAGGAAGTCCTGCGCGAAGCGCTGCAACACGCCGCCGGCCTCGTAGATCGACACTTCTTCAGCGGTATCGAGACGGCAGGTCACCGGCACTTCAACGCGCTCGCCATTCTTGCGATTGATCACCAGCGTCAGATCCGCACGCGGTTTGCGTTCGCCGATCACGTCGTAGGTTTCGCTGCCGTCGATGGCCAGGGTGTGGCGGTTGGTGCCGGGTTTGAATTCCAGCGGCAACACGCCCATGCCCACCAGGTTGGTGCGGTGAATGCGCTCGAAACCTTCAGCGGCAATCGCCTCGACGCCGGCCAGGCGCACGCCTTTCGCCGCCCAGTCGCGGGACGAACCCTGGCCGTAGTCAGCGCCAGCGATGATGATCAGCGGCTGCTTGCGCTGCATGTAGCTTTCGATGGCTTCCCACATGCGCATGACCTGGCCTTCCGGCTCGACACGCGCCAGCGAACCCTGCTTGACCTTGCCGTTTTCCACGACCATTTCGTTGAACAGCTTCGGATTGGCGAACGTCGCGCGCTGTGCGGTCAGGTGGTCGCCACGGTGGGTGGCGTAGGAGTTGAAGTCCTCTTCCGGCAGGCCCATTTTCGCCAGGTATTCGCCGGCGGCGCTGTCGAGCATGATCGCGTTCGATGGCGACAGGTGATCAGTGGTGATGTTGTCCGGCAGCACCGCCAGCGGGCGCATGCCCTTCAACGGACGGGCGCCGGCCAGTGCGCCTTCCCAGTACGGCGGACGGCGAATGTAGGTGCTCATTTCGCGCCAGTCGTACAACGGCGCGACTTTCGGCCCGGTGTCTTCATGCACGGCGAACATCGGAATGTAGACCTGACGGAACTGCTCGGGCTTGACCGACGACTTCACCACCGCATCGATTTCTTCGTCGCTCGGCCAGATGTCCTTGAGGCGGATTTCCCGGCCATCGACCACGCCCAGCACATCCTTCTCGATATCGAAACGGATGGTCCCGGCGATCGCGTAGGCAACCACCAGCGGCGGCGAAGCAAGGAATGCCTGTTTGGCGTACGGGTGAATGCGGCCGTCGAAGTTGCGGTTGCCGGAAAGCACTGCGGTTGCGTACAGATCGCGGTCGATGATCTCTTGCTGGATCAGCGGATCGAGGGCGCCGGACATGCCGTTGCAAGTGGTGCAGGCAAATGCCACAACGCCGAAACCGAGCTGTTCCAGCTCAGTGGTCAGCCCCGCTTCATCGAGGTACAGCGCCACGGTTTTCGAACCGGGCGCCAGCGAGGATTTGACCCACGGCTTGCGGGTCAGGCCGAGCTTGTTGGCATTGCGCGCCAACAGGCCGGCGGCGATGACGTTGCGTGGGTTGCTGGTGTTGGTGCAGCTGGTGATGGCGGCGATGATCACGGCGCCGTCGGGCATTTGCCCCGGCACGTCATCCCACTGGCCGGAGATGCCTTTGGCCGCCAGATCCGATACCGCGACGCGGGCGTGCGGGTTGCTCGGGCCGGCCATGTTGCGCACCACCGAGGACAGATCAAAAGTCAGGCCGCGCTCGTATTGCGCGCCTTTCAGGCTGTCAGCCCAGAGGCCGGTCAACTTGGCGTATTGCTCGACCAGTTGCACTTGCTGGTCTTCACGACCGGTCAGTTTCAGGTAATCGATGGTCTGCTGGTCGATGTAGAACATCGCCGCCGTGGCGCCGTATTCCGGGGCCATGTTGGAGATGGTCGCGCGGTCGCCGAGGGTCAGCGCTGCTGCACCTTCACCGAAGAACTCCAGCCAGGCACCAACGACTTTCTGTTTGCGCAGGTATTCGGTCAGGGCCAGGACCATGTCGGTGGCGGTGATGCCCGGTTGCAACTTGCCGGTCAGTTCGACGCCAACGCTTTCCGGCAGGCGCATCCACGACGCGCGACCGAGCATCACGCTCTCGGCTTCGAGGCCGCCGACGCCGATGGCAATCACACCCAGCGCATCGACGTGCGGCGTGTGGCTGTCGGTGCCGACGCAAGTGTCGGGGAACGCCACGCCTTCGCGCACCTGAATCACCGGGGACATTTTCTCCAGGTTGATCTGGTGCATGATGCCGTTGCCCGGCGGGATCACATCGACGTTCTTGAAGGCCTTTTTGGTCCAGTTGATGAAGTGGAAACGGTCTTCGTTGCGGCGATCTTCGATGGCGCGGTTCTTCTCGAAGGCCTGGGCATCGAAACCGCCCGCCTCGACGGCCAGCGAGTGGTCGACGATCAATTGCGTCGGCACCACCGGGTTGACCTGCGCCGGGTCACCACCCTGCAAAGCGATGGCGTCACGCAGACCGGCGAGGTCGACCAGCGCGGTCTGGCCGAGGATGTCATGGCAGACCACCCGCGCCGGGAACCACGGAAAATCGAGGTCGCGCTTGCGTTCGATCAGTTGCTTGAGCGAATCGGTAAGCGTGGCCGGGTCGCAGCGACGCACGAGGTTTTCCGCCAGCACGCGGGAGGTGTACGGCAGGGTGTCGTAGCTGCCGGGTGCAATCGCCTCGACCGCCGCGCGGGTGTCGAAGTAATCCAGCGGCGTGCCGGGCAGGTTCTTGCGGAATTCTGTGTTCATCGGGTCAGGACTCGGGTCACGGTGGTTGCAAAGGGTGGGCCAGAAACCTGAGTTACACACCGTCCACTATGGGAGCGAGCCTGCTCGCGAAAGCGGTATATCAGTCGACATCAATGTTGAATGTCAGTCCGTCTTCGCGAGCAGGCTCGCTCCCACAGGGTCTAGCGGTGTTCTCTGGTTCCGGGTCAGCCCACCATTTCAGCGACGTTCGATTGGCACGAACTTGCGCTGTTCGACGCCGGTGTACTCGGCGCTTGGGCGGATGATGCGGTTGTTGGCGCGTTGTTCGAACACGTGCGCGGCCCAGCCGGTCAGGCGCGAGCAGACGAAGATCGGCGTGAACAGCTTGGTCGGGATGCCCATGAAGTGGTAAGCCGAGGCGTGATAGAAGTCGGCATTCGGGAACAGTTTCTTCTGCTCCCACATGGTCTTGTCGATGGCCTCGGAAACCGGGAACAGCACCTTGTCGCCGACCTCGTCCGCGAGTTTTTTCGCCCAGCCCTTGATCACCTCGTTGCGCGGGTCGCTGTCCTTATAGATCGCGTGGCCGAAGCCCATGATTTTGTCCTTGCGCTCGAGCATGCCGAGGGTGCCTTTGATCGCCTCTTCCGGCGACGAGAAGCGCTCGATCATTTCCATCGCCGCTTCGTTGGCGCCGCCGTGCAATGGACCGCGCAGCGAACCGATTGCCGCTGTTACGCAGGAATACAGATCGGAAAGGGTCGAGGCGCAAACCCGTGCGGTGAAGGTCGAGGCATTGAATTCGTGCTCGGCGTAGAGGATCAGCGACACGTTCATGACTTTGACGTGCAGTTCGCTCGGTTTCTTGCCGTGCAGCAAATGCAGGAAGTGGCCGCCAATGGTCGGCTCGTCGCTGACGCAGTCGATGCGCTTGCCGTCGTGGCTGAAGCGATACCAGTAGCACATGATCGCCGGGAAAGCGGCGAGCAGGCGGTCGGTCTTGTCGCGCTGTTCGGCGAAGTCCTTCTCCGGTTCGATGTTGCCGAGGAATGAGCAACCGGTACGCATGACGTCCATCGGATGCGCGTCAGCCGGAATGCGCTCAAGCACTTCCTTGAGCGCCTGCGGCAGGTCGCGCAGCTTGCTAAGTTTGCTTTGATAGTCGGCCAGTTGCGCTTTGGTCGGCAGTTCGCCGTACAGCAGCAGATACGCGACTTCTTCAAATTGCGCGTCGGCGGCCAGTTCACGCACGTCGTAGCCGCGATAGGTCAGCCCGGCTCCGGCCTGGCCCACGGTGGACAGTGCGGTTTGCCCGGCTACCTGGCCACGGAGCCCGGCGCCACTGAGTACTTTTGCTTCGGCCATTGTGTTCTCCAATCTTCTTGAATTTGTATGGGGAAAACTTGTGGGAGCGAGCCTGCTCGCGAAAGCGCTGGATCAGTCGACATCAATGTTGGATGTCAGTCCGTCTTCGCGAGCAGGCTCGCTCCCACAGGGTTTTGTTCAGCCTTTCTTCTGTGCAAACAACGCATCGAGCTTCTGCTCGAACGTGTGGTAATCGATACGATCGTAGAGCTCCATGCGAGTCTGCATGGTGTCGATTACATTCTGTTGCGTGCCATCGCGGCGGATCGCCGTGTAGACATTTTCCGCCGCCTTGTTCATCGCGCGGAATGCCGACAGCGGATACAGCACCAGAGAAACGTCGGCGCCGGCCAGTTGTTCGGTGGTGTACAGCGGCGTTGCGCCGAACTCGGTGATGTTGGCCAGGATCGGCGCTTTCACGCGGTTGGCGAACAGCTTGTACATGTCCAGCTCGGTAATCGCCTCAGGGAAAATCATGTCAGCGCCGGCCTCGATGCACGCCGCCGCACGATCGAGTGCCGACTCCAGACCTTCCACCGCCAGTGCGTCGGTACGCGCCATGATCACGAAGCTGTCATCGGTACGGGCATCGACGGCGGCTTTGATGCGATCGACCATTTCCTGCTGGCTGACGATTTCTTTATTGGGGCGATGGCCGCAGCGCTTGGCGCCAACCTGGTCCTCGATGTGAATCGCCGCCGCGCCGAACTTGATCATCGACTTGACCGTACGCGCGACGTTGAACGCCGACGAGCCGAAACCGGTGTCGACATCCACCAGCAGCGGCAGGTCGCAGACATCGGTGATGCGGCGCACGTCGGTGAGCACGTCGTCCAGCCCGGTGATGCCCAGGTCCGGCACGCCCAGAGAACCTGCGGCTACACCGCCACCGGACAGGTAGATCGCCTTGAAACCGGCGCGTTTGGCCAGCAGCGCGTGGTTGGCGTTGATCGCGCCGACCACTTGCAAAGGATGCTCGCTGGCGACCGCATCGCGGAAGCGCTGGCCCGGCGTGTTCAGGTTGGAAGTCATGCATCACCTCGTTCAGTGGCTGTCTTGTTGTGGGCGCCGTCCTCGTAGTGACGGGCGATGTTGCGTTTCGAGGCGCCGATGTGGCGGCGCATCAACAATTCCGCGAGTTCGCCGTCACGGTCGGCGATGGCATCGAGAATGCGGTGGTGTTCGGCGAAGGCCTGGTGCGGGCGATTCGGCGTGGTGGAAAACTGGATGCGGTACATGCGCACCAATTGATACAGCTCGCCGCAGAGCATCTGCGTCAGCGTGCGATTGCCGCTGCCCTGGATGATCCGGTAATGAAAGTCGAAATCGCCTTCCTGCTGGTAATAACCGACGCCGGCCTGAAACGCCGCATCGCGCTCGTGGGTTTCCAGGACCCGGCGCAGTTCGTCGATTTCCTCGACACTCATGCGCTCGGCGGCGAGGCGGCAGGCCATGCCTTCGAGGGATTCACGGATTTCGTAGAGTTCGATCAATTCGGCATGGCTGAGCGAGACCACCCGCGCACCGACGTGCGGCACGCGCACCAGCAGGCGCTGGCCTTCCAGACGATGGATCGCCTCACGCAGCGGACCTCGGCTGATGCCATAGGTGCGCGCCAGCTCCGGCTCGGAGATCTTGCTGCCCGGGGCGATTTCGCCTTTGACGATTGCGGCCTGGATACGCCGGAAGACGTTTTCCGACAGCGTCTCGGAATCGTCGCCACTGATGACCGGGGGATCGAGTTGATCCAGCATGATTGTCGACACCTTTAAATCCAATGCGGCAAAAACTAGCCAATCTGGCCAGATGAGTCAAAGGATAAATAGGTATTGTCGACAATCGTCTAATAACCGCTGCCAATCGTTCATCTATTACTGTGGGAGCGAGCCTGCTCGCGAAGGCGGCAGGTCAGTCGGCTTCTGCATCGAATGACACAGCGCATTCGCGAGCAGGCTCGCTCCCACAAGGGTGGCACCCCTTGCAGGTTTTGGGTCGGCGCAAGCGCTGGCGCCATAAAACCACCGTGCTAGAATGCCGCCCGCATTTGCGGGTCTTTAGTACGGCTTGCCATAAAAAGCTGCCAGGCACACGCGGGGGCTTGCGCACGGTTGCGCGGGCACCTGAACCGATAACGGAACGCTGCGCACCAGGATTTATGAGACTCAAGCCTTTCCCCACCTTTTTTGCTCTGTTTTGCCTGCCCGGCCTCGCCGCCGCGGGGGAAAAAACCGTGTATGGCCTCAACGAATACGCTTCGCTTGACGGCATCAATCTCGAAGTCGCGGCCAAACTCGACACCGGGGCGAAAACCGCCTCGCTGAGCGCCCGCGACATCAAACGCTTCAAACGCAACGGTGAGTCCTGGGTACGTTTCTACCTGGCCATCGACACCGCGCATTCACACCCCATCGAACGGCCGCTGGCGCGAGTCAGCAAGATCAAGCGCCGCGCCGGCGACTACGATCCGGAAGAAGGCAAGCAGTACACCGCCCGTCCGGTGATCGAGCTGGATATCTGCATGGGTTCGGCATTGCGCAGCATCGAAGTGAACCTCACCGACCGAAGTGCGTTCCAATACCCGCTTTTGATCGGCTCCGAGGCGCTGAAACGCTTCGACGCGCTGGTCGACCCCAGTCTTAAATACGCTGCCGGCAAACCTGCCTGCACCATCGCCGCTCATACCGCCGAGTAATTTCCATGCGTTCTCTAACCTTCCACCTGAAAATCCTGATCGCCGTGCTGGTGCTGCTGGGCGTTTCGGTTACGGCCTATCAGATTTTCGTGCTCGGCATCCCGGTGACCGAAGACGCCACCGACGACCTGTGGAACATCGACGCCAAGGTCGAGTTCGTCGCCAGCACCAAGGATCCGGTAAAGATCCAGATGTTCGTGCCGCCGTTGAGCCGCGATTACGTCAGTCTCAACGAAAGCTTCATCTCCAATAACTACGGCGTCGCGGTGAACCGCATCGACGGCAACCGCAAGGTGACCTGGTCGGCCCGTCGCGCCAAGGGCAACCAGACGCTGTATTACCGTCTGGTGCTGACCAAGCGCTACACCGCGGAAAAATCCAAGGTCAAAGGCCCGACCTTCCGTGACAGCATGGTCATCGAAGGCCCGGAAAAGATCGCCGCCGAAGCCCTGCTCGCGCCGATCCGCCAACATTCGGCCGACGTCGAAACCTTTATTGGCGAGGCGATCAAGCGCGTCAACAACGTGAATGACGACAACGTCAAATTGCTGCTGGCCGGCGATCCGTCGACTTCGCACAAAGCCAAGATCGTCGAACTGCTGCTGTCGATTGCCCACGTTCCGGTAGAAAAAGTCCACACCATCCGCCTCGTCGCCGATCAGCCTCAGACTCCCGAACTGTGGCTGCGCAGCTTCAACGGCAACGACTGGCTGTACTTCAACCCGGAAACCGGTGAGCAAGGCCTGCCGACCGATCGCCTGCTGTGGTGGACCGGTGACGAAAACCTGATCACCGTCGACGGCGGCAAGAAAGCCAACGTGACCTTCAGCCTGAACAACAGCGAGATGAACGCGATTCGTCTGGCCAAGCTGACCGACGAAAACACTGACGCCAACTTCCTCGATTATTCGCTGTACGGCTTGCCGCTGCAGACCCAGCAGACCTTCATGATCATGGTGATGATCCCGATCGGCGTGCTGGTGATCCTGATCCTGCGCAACCTGGTCGGCCTGCAGACCCTCGGCACATTCACCCCGGTGCTGATCGCCCTGGCCTTCCGCGAAACGCAGCTGGGCTTCGGCATCCTGCTGTTCACAGTGATCACCGCGCTGGGCCTGTCATTGCGCTCGTATCTCGAACATCTGAAGCTGCAAATGCTGCCGCGCCTGTCGGTGGTGCTGACGTTCGTGGTGGTGTTGATTGCGGCGATCAGTCTGTTCAGCCACAAGCTGGGGCTTGAGCGTGGCTTGTCGGTGGCGCTGTTCCCGATGGTGATTCTGACCATGACCATCGAACGTCTGTCGATCACCTGGGAAGAACGCGGCGCCAACCATGCGCTGAAAGTCGCCATCGGCACGCTGTTCGCCGCCTCTCTCGCACACCTGATCATGACCGTGCCGGAGCTGGTGTACTTCGTGTTTACCTTCCCGGCGATCCTGCTGATTCTGGTCGGTTTCATGCTGGCGATGGGTCGCTATCGCGGCTACCGCCTGACCGAACTGGTACGTTTCAAGGCCTTCCTGAAGAAGGCTGACGCCTGATGTTCGGTTTCTGGAAGACCTGGAAGGCCCTCGAGGCGCGCGGCATCATGGGCATCAACCGCCGAAACGCGGACTACGTGCTCAAGTACAACAAGCGCAGCCTGTACCCGATCGTCGATGACAAGATCCTGACCAAGGAACGCGCCATCGCCGCCGGCATTCATGTGCCGGAGCTGTACGGGGTGATCTCCACCGAGAAGGAAATCGACAAGCTCGACGAGATCATCGGCGGGCGCAGCGACTTCGTGATCAAACCGGCGCAGGGCGCGGGTGGCGACGGCATCATCGTCATCGCCGACCGCTTCGAAGGCCGTTATCGCACGGTGTCGGGCAAGATCCTCGCCCACGAGGAGCTGGAACATCACATCTCCAGCATCCTCACCGGCCTGTACTCGCTGGGCGGCCACCGCGACCGCGCGCTGATCGAATACCGTGTGACCCCGGATCAGATCTTCAAAAGCATCAGCTACGAAGGCGTGCCGGACATCCGCATCATCGTGCTGATGGGTTACCCGGTGATGGCGATGTTGCGTCTGCCGACCCGCCAGTCCGGCGGCAAGGCCAACCTGCACCAGGGCGCCATTGGCGTCGGCGTCGATCTGGCCACCGGCCTTACGCTGCGCGGCACCTGGCTGAACAACATCATCACCAAACACCCCGACACCACCAACGCGGTGGATGGCGTGCAACTGCCCTACTGGGACGGTTTCATGAAACTCGCCGCCGGCTGCTATGAGTTGTGTGGGCTGGGTTATATCGGCGTGGACATGGTGCTCGATCAGGAAAAAGGCCCGCTGATCCTCGAGCTGAATGCGCGGCCGGGGCTGAACATTCAGATCGCCAACGATTGCGGCCTGACCTTGCGTACCCACGCGGTTGAAGCGCGGCTGGAAGAGCTGAAGGCGCGGGGCGTGACGGAGTCGGTTGAAGAGCGGGTGGCGTTTACCCAGGAGATGTTTGGGCATATTCCAGCTGTCGAAGGCTAAAAGCTCAAGAGCCCCTCACCCTAACCCTCTCCCAAAGGGAGAGGGGACTGACCGAGGTGGATGTTGGAGGTACGCCGACCTGAACGTCTTGAGTCGAACTCAAGCTTTGAAAAGCATGAAGATCGGCTCCCTCCCCCAAGATATCGAGCCGAACCCAAGTTTTGAAAAGCCCCCGATCTGCTCCCTTTCCCCCTCGCCCCCTTGGGGGAGAGGGTTGGGGTGAGGGGGAGGCTTTTGACTTTGATCTGGCAGCGCAGAGGACTACAATCCCCACCCCGCCTCAACGGCCGATCTGCCCCGCCCATGCTGACCTGCTCCGTACACCCACTGCCCTACCGCGCCAATCCGGCCGACTATTTCGCGGCCATTCGCAACGCACCCGGCGCCGTGCTGCTCGACAGCGGCCGGCCGAGCGCTGAACGCGGCCGTTATGACTTGCTCAGCGCTTGGCCGCTGGAACAACTGGCGGTGTTGCCGGACGAGAGCGGCGCGCATTTCCTCCAGCGCCTGCGTGACAATCTCAGCCGCTTGGGCGAAGCACAATTGCCTGCCGGGTACCAATTGCCGTTCGCCGGCGGACTGATCGGTTATTTGAGCTACGACTTCGGCCGGCATCTGGAAAACCTGCCGAGTCAGGCACTGGATGACCTGCAACTGCCCGATGCGCGTTTTGGCCTGTACGACTGGGCGCTGATCAGCGATCACCACGGGCAAACCAGCCAACTGGTCTTTCATCCTTCGCTTGTCGACAGTGAACGGCAGCGATTGGTCGCGCTGTTCACTCAGCCGCAAGTTGACGCGATGGCTCCCTTCAAACTGAGCGCCCCGATGGCCGCTGATATTTCGGCCGACGATTACCGTCAGGCGTTCGAACGCATTCAGGAATACATCCAGGCCGGCGACTGCTATCAGGTCAACTTCGCGCAACGCTTCCGCGCGCAATGCCAGGGCGATCCGTGGCTGGCTTACTGCGCTTTGCGTCAGGCCTGCCCGACGCCGTTCTCCGGCTTCCAGAGCCTGCCCGACGGCGGCGCGGTGCTGAGCCTGTCACCGGAACGTTTCGTCAGAGTCAGCCAGCGCCAAGTCGAAACCCGACCGATCAAAGGCACTCGCCCACGCGGCCTGACTCCAGCCGAAGACGCTGCCAACGCCGCCGAACTGCTAGCCAGCCCCAAGGATCGCGCGGAAAACCTGATGATCGTCGACCTGCTGCGCAACGACCTCGGGCGCACCTGCCGCATCGGCTCGGTGCGGGTGCCGGAGTTGTTCAGCCTGGAGAGCTATCCGAATGTGCATCATCTGGTCAGCAGCGTGACCGGTGAATTGGCGACGGATCGTGATGCGCTGGACCTGATCGCTGGCAGCTTCCCCGGCGGCTCGATCACCGGCGCACCGAAGATACGGGCGATGCAGATCATCGACGAGCTGGAGCCAACCCGGCGCGGTTTGTATTGCGGATCGTTGCTGTACCTGGACGTGCGCGGTGAGATGGACAGCTCCATCGCTATTCGCAGTCTGTTGGTCAAGGATGGCCAGATGTGCTGCTGGGGCGGCGGCGGGATCGTCGCCGATTCGGACTGGCAGGCGGAGTATCAGGAGTCGATGACCAAAGTGCGGATCCTGCTCGATACCCTGCAAAACCTCTAAAAACTTAAAAGCTTCGCGAGCAGGCTCGCTCCCACAGGGAAATGCATTCCAAATGTGGGAGCGAGCCTGCTCGCGAAGGCATCCTTCCAGACAACTACAAACTCAACTCTCTATTAGAGGCCTTGAGAAATTCCTGCTTCAGCTCTTCAAACGTATGCACCGCCGGAAACTGCGGAAACTCGCGAATCACGTTATCCGGCGCGTGAAACAGAATCCCCGCGTCCGCCTCGCCGAGCATGGTCGTGTCGTTGTATGAATCCCCCGCCGCGATCACCCGGTAGTACAGGCTCTTGAACGCCAGCACCGACTGACGCTTGGGATCTTTCTGGCGCAGTTGATAGCTGGTCACCCGCCCGCTTTCGTCAGTGATCAAGCGATGGCAAAACAGAGTCGGGAAGCCCAGCTGGCGCATCAGTGGCTGTGAAAACTCATAAAAGGTGTCCGAGAGAATCACCACCTGAAAGCGCTCGCGCAGCCAGTTGACGAACTCCACCGCGCCGTCCAGCGGTTTGAGCGTGGCGATCACTTCCTGAATATCCGAGAGCTTGAGGCCGTGCTCGTCGAGGATGCGCAAACGCTGCTTCATCAATACGTCGTAATCGGGAATGTCCCGGGTGGTGGCCTTGAGGGCGTCGATTCCGGTTTTTTCGGCGAAGGCGATCCAGATTTCCGGTACCAGTACCCCTTCAAGATCCAGGCAAGCAATTTCCACAAGACACTCCCGTTTATAGTGATTATTTGAGTCAAGCGAGGCCGAACTCTAGCGTCTGCACCCGAGGCGCGCAACGCAGAGGACGCCCCGGCCGCGGCAGCTTTTTGTTACCATCGGCCCCCTATAGAGCGCCCGAGCGCCACTGACCTGTAGGAAGCCGACCTGATGAGCCCAACGTTCGACGTCGTGGAACTCGCCACGACCTATGCCAACAAATCCGCCCAGGACATCCTCAAGCTCGCCTTCGCCGAGTTCGGCGATGACTTGTGGATATCTTTCAGCGGCGCCGAGGACGTGGTGCTGGTGGACATGGCGTGGAAGCTGAACAAGAACGTCAAAGTCTTCAGCCTCGACACCGGCCGCCTGCATCCGGAGACTTACCGTTTCATCGAGCAGGTGCGCGAGCACTACAAGATCGATATTGAAATCGTCTCGCCGGACTACACGAAACTCGAACCGTTCGTGAAGGAAAAAGGCCTGTTCAGTTTCTACAAGGACGGCCACGGCGAATGCTGCGGTATCCGCAAGATCGAGCCGCTGCGCCGTAAGCTGTCCGACGTCAAAGCCTGGGCCACCGGCCAGCGCCGCGACCAGAGCCCGGGCACCCGCAGCGCTGTGGCGGTGCTGGAAATCGACACGGCGTTCTCGACACCGGAACGCACCCTGTACAAGTTCAACCCGTTGGCGCAGATGACCAGCGAGGAGATCTGGGGTTACATCCGCATGCTCGAACTGCCCTACAACAGCCTGCACGAACGCGGCTTCATCAGCATCGGCTGCGAACCCTGCACCCGCCCGGTGCTGCCGAACCAGCACGAGCGTGAAGGCCGCTGGTGGTGGGAAGAAGCCACGCAGAAAGAATGCGGGTTGCATGCGGGGAATATCATCAGCAAGAGCAAGGTCTGATCCCCCATTTATAGAAAGACCTGTGGGAGCGAGCCTGCTCGCGAAAGCGCAGTTCCAGTCAACGTTTCAGTTGCCTGATCCACCGCATTCGCGAGCAGGCTCGCTCCCACATTGATATGTGCCAGGCACGCAAAAGGTGTACACAAGGTTGTCACCATCGGTGCCATTTATGTGTGCACTTTCAGTTCTGACGCCCTGAAAAGTTACACTCCCCAGCAGAATCCCCATCTGCTAGCCCCTCTGCAAACTCCCTCCCCTGAAAAAAATTCCTGTCCAATCGATCAATTTATATCGCCGGTTTTTCAGCGACTTATGCTGCATCGATAACTATTCGAAATGAACGTGGCTGCCCATAGATTCATAACTGGCATAAATCTGGCTTTATCGCATACATGTTTTGTATACAAAACTGCAAAACATGCACACTTTCGATCCGCAAGCCTGAAGCGCCCTATCCCGTACAGGCTGCAGATGCCCCGTAACCAGTGATGTTTTCACCGCCGCGACGAAGATTTGTCGAGCCTGAGCGCTCATGCACAGTCATCGCGGGAGTGAACGTCAGGAGCCTGCCGGAATGCGTACAAGTCTTTCGAATAACATCGTGCTGAATCTGCCCTCCTCCACGCTTGATCAACCGTTGCCCGATGACGGACTGAGCGAGCCGCTGCAACTGAGCCCGCGTCTGCACAACAGCGATCTGGCGCCGACCAAAGCCGAAGGCCGACGTTGGGGCCGGTACAGCATCTTCGCCCTGTGGACGAATGACGTGCACAACATCGCCAACTACTCGTTCGCCATCGGCTTGTATGCACTGGGTCTGGGCGGCTGGCAGATTCTGTTGTCGCTGGGGATCGGCGCGGCGCTGGTGTATTTCTTCATGAACCTGTCCGGGTACATGGGGCAGAAAACCGGGGTGCCGTTTCCGGTGATCAGCCGGATCAGTTTTGGCATCCACGGTGCGCAAATTCCTGCATTGATCAGGGCGGTTATCGCCATCGCCTGGTTCGGTATTCAGACGTACCTCGCTTCGGTGGTATTCCGCGTCCTGCTGACCGCCGTGCATCCCGGCTTTGCCGAATACGATCACGACTCAATTCTGGGCCTGTCGAGTCTGGGCTGGGTGTGCTTTGTAGCAATCTGGCTGGTGCAACTGGCGATCCTCGCCTACGGCATGGAGATGGTGCGCCGTTACGAGGCATTTGCCGGGCCGGTGATTCTGCTGACCGTAGCCGCACTCGCCGGGTGGATGTACTTCCAGGCCAACGCGACCATTGCCTGGTCGATCCGCGAGCCGCTGACCGGGGGCGAGATGTGGCGCAACATTTTTGCTGGTGGCGCGTTGTGGCTGGCGATCTACGGCACGCTGATCCTCAATTTCTGCGACTTCGCCCGTTCTTCGCCGTGCCGCAAAACCATCAAAGTAGGAAATTTCTGGGGCTTGCCGGTGAACATTCTGGTATTCGCCGCGATTACCGTACTGCTGTGTGGCGCGCAGTTCCAGATCAACGGGCGGATCATCGAAAGCCCGACCGAGATCATCGCTTCGATCCCCAACACGTTCTTTCTGGTGCTCGGCTGCCTGGCTTTTCTGATTGTCACCGTTGCGGTGAACATCATGGCCAACTTCGTTGCCCCGGCGTTCGTCCTCAGCAACCTGGCGCCGAAGTACCTGACCTTCCGCCGCGCCGGGTTGATCAGCGCGACCATCGCCGTGCTGATCCTGCCGTGGAACCTCTACAACAGTCCGCTGGTGATCGTGTATTTCCTGTCGGGCCTCGGCGCCCTGCTCGGCCCGTTGTACGGGGTGATCATGGTCGACTACTGGCTGATCCGCAAAGGCCGGATCAACGTGCCGCAGCTCTACAGCGAAGACCCCAACGGCGCTTATTACTACAGCCGCGGCATCAATTTCCGCGCGGTGGCGGCGTTTATTCCTGCGGCGCTGATCGCCATCGTTCTGGCATTGGTGCCCGGTTTCCACAGCGTCTCGCCGTTCTCCTGGCTGATCGGTGCCGGCATCGCCGGCATGCTTTACCTGATCATCGCCAAGCGCCAGACCCATTACGCCGAAGTCAGCGGTGAATGCATCGCTGTGGATAACGTCAGCCACTGATCCCTTCGCGGCCCGGTTTTCGGGCCGCACCACTGCCCGCAATAAGGATTTTCCATGCGTATTCTCGTGGTCAACGTCAACACCACCGAATCCATCACCGACGCCATCGCCCGCTCGGCACAGGCCGTCGCTTCGCCCGGTACCGAAATCGTCGGCCTGACGCCGTACTTCGGCGCCGAATCGATTGAAGGCAATTTCGAAAGTTACCTGGCCGCCATCGCCGTGATGGATCGAGTGATGTCTTACGATCAACCCTTCGATGCGGTGATCCAGGCCGGCTACGGCGAACATGGCCGCGAAGGTTTGCAGGAACTGCTCAACGTGCCAGTGGTAGATATCACTGACGCGGCGGCCAGCACCGCGATGTTTCTCGGCCATGCCTACTCGGTGGTGACCACGCTGGATCGCACCGTGCCGCTGATCGAGGATCGGCTGAAATTGTCCGGCCTGTGGGATCGCTGTGCCTCGGTGCGCGCCAGTGGTCTGGCAGTTCTGGAGCTGGAACATGAACCGCAGCGCGCACTGGAAGCGATCGTGCAGCAGGCCGAACTGGCGGTGACCCAGGACAAGGCCGAGGTGATTTGCCTGGGCTGCGGCGGCATGGCCGGGCTGGACGAGCAGATTCGCCGGCGCACCGGCGTGCCGGTGGTGGATGGCGTGACAGCCGCCGTGATGATTGCCGAGTCGCTGGTGCGTTTGAAGTTGTCGACGTCGAAGGTTCGCACTTATGCCACGCCACGGCCGAAGAACATTGTTGGTTGGGCGCAGCGCTTTGCTCGATAAACCGAGTTATCGTTCATCGCGGGCAAGCCCGCTCCCACAGGGTTTTGTGTTGTTTGCAAGATGTGTGAACAACTCAAAACTTGTGGGAGCGGGCTTGCCCGCGATAGCCGCAACTCGGTTTGATGCCTGGCTCAGATAGCACTAAACCGCCGCCCCAGTCCCTGCTCAGCAAACTGTTCAATCACGAAATCCACAAACGCCCGGGTCTTGCCCGGCAACAATTTGTGCTCGGCGTAATAGATCGAAATGTTGCCGTCATCGACAAACCAGTCAGGCAGCACTCGCTGCAACGTCCCTGCGTGAAGATACGCGACCGCAAACGGCATGCTCACCAGCGCAATGCCCAAACCTTGCATCGCCGTTGCACAGGCAGCCTCGGAATCACTCATGGTCATCCGCGCCCGCAATGTCAGCGGACTGTGTTGCTGATCGCGGTGAGTCAGTTGCCAGGAGCGCACGCGCCCGGTCTGCGGTGAGCGAATCAGAATGCCGTCGTGTTGCCTAAGGTCATCGGGATGGCTGATCGGCGCATGTTTTTGCAGATAGTCCTCTGATGCCACCAACACCCGATGCGCCGGTGTCAGCCTGCGCGCAACCACGCCTTGTGGCAGTTCAAAGCCGCCGCCAATCGCTGCGTCGAAGCCCTGCCCGATCAGGTCGACCTGGCGGTTATCGAAATGCCAGTCCGGGTTGATCGCCGGATAGCGCCGCAAGAACTCACCGAGCAGCGGCACGATATACAGACGACCGAACACCGTGCCCATGCTGACTTTCAGCGTGCCGGCCGGTTGCCCGCCGGCACTGGCCAGATTGGCCACGGCATTCTGGATGGTGGTCAGGCTGGCGCCGACTTCATTCAAAAACAGCTGCCCCGCTTCGGTCAACGTCAGGCTGCGGGTACTACGCTGGAACAGCCGCACGCCAAGCCGCGCCTCCAGTTTCGCCACGCTCTTGCCCACCGCCGCCGGGGTCAGGCTCAAGCGTCGCGCGGCTTCGGCAAAGCTGCCGACTTCGGCGCTGCGCACAAAGCATTCGATACTGCTGAACGTTTCCATGATCGCCACTATAAACTTCTGGTTTACACAGACTATAGCAATCATGGTCTACACGGTTGTCGATGCCAGGCCGATACTCGGCACCAACACCAAGGCATTCCGCCTTGAACACTTGGAGATCGAACATGACCACTCAACACCTCAGCGGCAAAGTCGCTCTGATTCAAGGCGGTTCGCGCGGCATCGGCGCGGCCATCGTCAAACGTCTGGCCGCTGAAGGCGCCGCTGTCGCTTTCACCTACGTCAGCTCCGCCGCCAAAGCTGAAGAACTGCAGAACAGCATCACCGGCAACGGCGGTAAAGCCTTGGCGATCAAGGCAGACAGCGCCGATGCCAGCGCGATTCGCCACGCCGTCAGCGCCACCGTCGAAGCGTTTGGACGCCTGGACATTCTGGTCAACAACGCCGGCGTACTGGCCATCGCGCCGCTGGAAGACTTCAAACTCGAAGACTTCGATCAGACCCTGGCCATCAACGTGCGCAGCGTGTTCATCGCTTCGCAGGAAGCGGCGAAACACATGGGCGAAGGCTCGCGGATCATCAACATCGGCAGCACCAACGCCGACCGCATGCCCTTCGGCGGTGGCGGTGTCTACGCGATGAGCAAATCGGCACTGGTCGGCCTGACCAAAGGCCTTGCCCGCGATCTCGGCCCTCGCGGCATCACCATCAACAACGTGCAACCTGGGCCGGTCGACACCGATATGAACCCGGCCCATGGCGAATTCGCCGACAGCCTGATCCCGCTGATGGCCGTCGGTCGTTACGGCACCGCCGATGAAATCGCCAGCTTCGTCGCCTACCTGGCCGGGCCGGAAGCCGGTTACATCACCGGTGCCAGCCTGACCATCGACGGTGGTTTCGGCGCCTGACAGACCGGCAAGAAAAAACGCCGCCCTTCTTTACAAGAAGGACGGCGTTTTTGTGCGGACGGTCAAGCCAGTTCCAGCGTCGGCAAGCCAAAGGCGCTGGGCATAAATGCTTTCAGCGAGCGGATAATGCCGTCAGCGTGAGCATATTTCTCATCAGCCATCGCTGCGTCGGGGATGGCGATTGCGGTCATGCCTGCCGCTTTCGCGGCGGTGACGCCGAACGGCGAATCCTCGAACACCAGACAATCCCCGGGCGCGATGCCCAGGCGCCGGGCGGCGGTGAGGAAGATATCCGGCGCCGGTTTGGCCGCGCCGACTTCCGGATCGTCCGCCGTGACGATGAAATCGAACAGCGCAAACCACTCACGGTGCAAGGTGGTTTTCTGCCCGAACGACTGGCGCGACGAACTGGTGCCGACTGCGATCGGGATGTTGTGCGCCTTGAGGTGACGCACCAGCGCTTCGGCCCCCGGCATCGCTTGCGCCTTGGGGAAACGCTCGCGCATCAGCGGCTCGCGGATCTGCAGAAATTCTTCCGGAGTGATCGGTAACTCCAACGCCTGCACCACGTAGTTGGCCAGATCATTGGCACCGCGACCAATGATGTTCTGCTTGACGCTCCAGTCGAAGGTTTTCCCGTAGCGCCCGGCAATCAGCGAGGTGACCTCGGTGTAAATGCCCTCGGTGTCGAGCAGCAAACCGTCCATATCGAAAATCACGGCCTTGATCGGGCCGAACGTCTTCAGCGGTGCATTCATCATCGGATCCGTTAACAAAGACATCCCGGGCGACAGGCAACGTGCCGCAACGCGGATCTGATTAATGGGTTCAGCAGCATAGCGAGGCCGATGGACATTGAGCAACGGGCAATGCCATCGACGCCTTTTCGCATTTAGCGAAAACTCCTACAGACACTGCCTACTTCCCCGACTTCTTTCCTTTTTGATCCCCCGCAAAGTCCGCGCTCCCGTTTCTTCATCTGCGCGAGCGACTGCGAATGTTTCAACCCGATCAGCTCCTGGCCCTGAACAACAGCATCGGACTGCTGGTGGTGGCCGCCCTGAATCCGAAGCAGCCAGATTTTGAAGCGCTGATCGACGAGTTCCGCCTGTGCCTGAACAACTACGACGCCTGGGCCGAGCAGTTCTGGACCGGGACGGCGCTGGACATCGAGCAGGTGTTCAAGGTTGGCAATGACGTACAACTGAGCGCGCCGATCACTTCGCGCGCACCTGTCAGCTCATCGGTGGTCATGTGTCCGGCCAGCGGGCCGCTGACCCTGGTGCATCTGTTTGAAGCAGCGCGCTTCGTGCCGATCGGCGACACCCCGGTGACCCTCGAACCGCTGCTCAGCGACGTCGACGGCGTGCTGACCTTCGGCGAACCAAAGCGCTACACCATTGGCCCGAGCGGGATCCTCGAGGTGACCGATTGCATGCGCGGCCAGCGCTATCGCGTCACCTTCTTTCCCAACGTTTCCTCCGCCCATGTCCGCGCCCTGTATGCCTCATATGAAGGGGTCATTGCCGGCCTTGAAGGCTGGCTGCGCAGCGAATGGACAGGCTTCCAGCCGCAGTGGACGGAGTTTTCCAGCGCCGGTTTTCTTGATCGTTACGGGCAGTTGCAGCGGGCCGATTGGCGCGGCCTGGAAAAAGCCCTGAATGGCGTCTGGGATGACATTCAACAGCTGTTCGCCCTACTTGCCGATCTGCAGGAGCACAGCGCAAAGCTCCTCGAATACCTGAGCGAAGTCGAACTCGAGGCGCTGCTTGCCGCTTCAAACGAAGCGATCGCCAACGCCTTGTTGATGCTCAGCGACGAGCCGTTGTTGTTCATTCATCTGGCCGCGTTCACCAGTTGGCTAAAAATGCTGCCGCCGCAATACCTCGCCGAGGTGGTGGCCGAAGTTCGCACCGAGTTGCTGATCAGCTTCCTGTTGATGCGCGTGGCGGGCGGTGCCGGCGTATCGCTGCGTTTGAGCAGCAAGGTCCTGGCGAAGATCAAATCGCCAAGGGCGCGGGAGTGGCTGGCCGCCTCAGCCTTGCGTCTGGCTGAGCTGACTTCGACACCGGAACTCAAACAGCACGCGAGCACGCTGAAGCCGCTGATGTTCCATGCCCGCGAAGTGGAGCTGAAGCCGACGCCATCGATTCCGCTGAACATTCGTCAGGCCGACGCGGTGGTGCTCCGCGTGCCGAATCCGGCGCCGCTCGCGCGGGAAAAATCCCAGGGCATGGCGCGCCTTGAGCGCCACGAGCCCCACGACGACGTCCCCGATCAAGCGAAAAACCCCAACGGCGATGCCGCCGACTGCGTCCCCAATACCTGCAAAAACGGCTGCCCGGTGTCGATGGTCACCGGCGAAGAACTGCTGACCCTGACCGACGCGGTGCTTGATGGCGTGCTGCCCTTCGAGTTCACCCGCTTGTACCGCAGCAGCGCAGTCGAGATCGACATCGGCCTGGGTTTCGGCTGGAGCCACACGCTGGCCCATCGCCTGGCCTTCGACGGCGATGGCGTGATCTGGATCGACCACGAAAACCGCCGCACCCGTTTTCCCCTGCCCAATGTCGCGCGCCCGGCGATCCACAACAGCCTGTCGCGGGCGGCGATTTTTCTCGGTGCTGAGCCGGAAGAATTGATCCTGGCGTTGGCCGGCGACAGCGCGCGGTTCTACCACTTTCGCGCCGGCCGGCTGACGGCGATCAGCGATGTCTACGGCAATCGTCTGACCCTGCAACGCGATCGCTCCGACCGCATTCAGCGTCTGGACAACGGCGCCGGCCGCGCCCTGCTGTTGCGTTATGACCGCGCGCAACTGGTGGCGATCGATTATCAGGTGTTCGTCCAAGGCGAGTGGACCACCGAGCAAACCCTCGCCACCTACAGCTTCGATGCCCGGCAACGCCTGCTGACCGCGACCAACGCGGTCGGCGACAGCGAACGCTACGACTACGACGACCATCACGTCATCCTCCAGCGCCAGCTGACCGGCGGCGCGAGCTTCTTCTGGGAGTGGCAGCGCGAGGGCAAAGCGGCGCGCTGCGTGAGGCACTGGGCGTCGTTCTCGCAGATGAACACCCGTTACGTCTGGAACGATGACGACGCCAGCGTGACAGTGCATTACGTCGACGGTACCGAAGAAGTCTACGTCCACGACGAGCGCGCGCGGCTGGTGCGGCAGGTCACGGCCGATGGAGGTGAGCAGCTCAAGGCCTATGACCAGCAGGGCCGGTTGATCGCCGAGCAGGATGCGTTGGGCGCGGTTACCGAATACCGCTACGACGAGGTCGGACGGCTGATCGCGCTGATTCCGCCGGACGATGCACCAACGTCCTACGAGTACCGCAACGGTTTTCTCTACAAGCGTTGCCGTGGTGATGCGGTGTGGATCTATCGGCGCAACGCTGAAGGCGCCGTCACCGAAGCGGTCGATCCCGACGGCCAGGTCACCCATTACTACTACAACCTGCGCGGCCAATTGCTGTCGCTGCGCTATCCGGACAGCAGCCGCCACCGCTGGGTGTGGAACGAGCTCGGCCAGCTCATCGAAGAAACCCTGCCGGACGGCGGCGTGCGGCGTTTTTCCTACGATGCGCTGGGCCGGCGGATTACCACCCAGGACGAATTTGGTGTTGTCAGTCGTCAGCAGTGGGACGCGGCCGGCCGACTGATCCTGACGACTTCTCCTACGGGCAGCACGCGCGCCTACAGCTACGGCGCCTACGGCCAGATCACCGCTGAGCGCGATGAACTCGGGCGCATTACCCGCTACGAATATGACGATGATTTGCACCTGGTCTCGCGACGGATCAATCCCGACGGCACCCGCGTGCAGTACCGCTACGACCATGCGCGGTTGCTGCTGACCGAAATTGAAAACGAGTCAGGGGAAAAATACTGCCTGGATTACACGCCGACCGGATTGATCCGACAGGAAACCGGGTTTGATGGGCGGCGCACGGCGTATGCCTACGACCTCAACGGGCACCTGCTGGAGAAGACCGAGTTTGGCGAGCAGGGTTTATCGCTGGTCACCCACTACCAGCGCGATAAGGCCGGGCGCTTGCGGGTCAAAACCCTGCCCGATGGCGCCAAGATCCGCTACGACTACGACCGCCTCGGGCGCTTGGTTGCCGTTGATGACGGGCAGAACCATCCTCTGGCCTTCGAGTACGACCGTCAGGACCGGCTGATCACCGAGCATCAGGGCTGGGGCACCTTGCGCTACGCCTATGACGCCTGCGGTCAGCTCAAACGCCTGCGTCTGCCGGACAACAGCAAGCTCGACTATCACTACGCCAAAGGCGGTGCGCTGTCAGCCATCGACCTTAACGGCACGCCGCTCACGCGCCACGTCTACCAGTCCGGTCGCGAACAGCAACGCCAGCAAGGCTTGCTGCTCAGCGAATACTCCTACGACGATCAGGGCCGCTTGCTCGCCCACGCTGTAGGCCATCGCCACGCCTCGCTGTACCGCCGCGATTATGCCTACAGCGCCAACGGCAATCTCGAGCACATTGCCGACAGCCGCCACGGCCAGCGCACCTATGGCTACGACGCCCTCGACCGGTTGATCCGCGTACGTCACTCGCGCGACGAACTGCCCGAATCCTTCGCCCACGACCCGACCGGCAACCTGCTGATGCAGGACCGCCCCGGTCCCGCGCAGATCAAGGGCAATCGCCTGTTGATGCAAGGCGACCGTCATTACGACTACGACGCCTTCGGCAACCTGATCCGCGAACGCCGTGGCCACGGCCAGACCCTGGTCACCGAATACCGCTACGACTGCCAGCACCGCCTGATCGGCCTGACCCGCCCCGACGGCCAGACCGCCACTTATCACTACGACGCCTTCGGCCGGCGCATCCGCAAAACAATCGACGGCGCCGTCACCGAATTCTTCTGGCAAGGCGAACACCTCGTCGCCGAAAGCAGCGCCACGCAATACCGCAGCTTCCTCTACGAACCCGGCACCTTCCGCCCACTGGCGATGCTCGACGGCAAAGGCCCGAAAAAAGCCTGCCCGTTCTACTACCAACTCGACCACCTCGGTACTCCGCAGGAACTCACCGACTACAGCGGCGAAATCGTCTGGTCCGCGCAATACGACGCCTACGGCAAAGTCGCCGCCGTCACCCTCGCCGGCGAAGACTACCTCGACCAACCGCTGCGCTTTCAGGGGCAGTATTTCGATGTTGAAAGCGGATTGCATTACAACCGGCATCGGTATTACGACCCAAGGCTTGGACGGTATTTGACGCCGGACCCGGTGAAGCTGGCGGGTGGGTTGAATCAGTACCAGTACGTGCCGAATCCGACGGGGTGGGTGGATCCGTTGGGGTTGACGTCCAACTGCCCTCCGCCGAATAAGCCTAGGTGTGAGGTGCCGGGGGCGAGTGATAGGGTTAAGGTTGATGAGGGGGAGCCTGATGCACCAGCGCCTAAGAAAAAGCAGGAATATCTGTACCGAGGAGATTCAAGAGACCCGTCCGATGTTTTTGTGAACGGATTCAAAAGCAAGGGAGACAGTGAGGACTTATTCCTCCACTCCATTGATAGCGATTTTCCTCCAAGCGGCTTTATCAGCACCTCCCCCTCTCGAGACGTGGGAAAAGAGTTTGCTACCAGCTTTTTTACAAAAACCGGGTTTCTTTATACTTTGAAGAGAGTCAATGGCTATGATTTGAAGCAAGAATTAGGAAACCGATACAAATTTTCCCGAGAACAGGAATTCGCCGTCCCAAAAATCATCAAAAACGAAGATATTCTAGGCGCCACGATAATTATTGATGATGGGCGTGACTTTGGTTACTCCATCCCGAATCCATATAGGAAAATTGACAAATGATTTCGGAATTCAAAATTATCGTAGAAAAAGAATATGCAATCAAAGATGTAGTTCTGATTTGCGACAGCGAGAAAATAAGCATAACTCTAAACCTGGACGGTTTATCGCCAAAAACATACGCCGGCAAAAATTTTTATCATTGTTTCGGTTTGGTCCGAAAGGACAACCCTCTAGTAACTTTCTTTTGCAAAGGCTCAAAGCTAAATGTTCACCCCTCGAGCTTATCATCACAAATGTCTCTTGGATTAAAAGCTTATGAATTGACAAATGGAGCAGAACCATCACTAAAAGACGTAGTGTCGATATTTGACTACGAAAATGAAAACCTAACAAACTCGCCAGAATTACAGAGGGAATTTTTCTTACAGTGGATAGGGACTTAGGGGAAGAAAGACATATCTCGCGACGACAGAATGGACAAATGGCGCCCATGTGAATATTTAGAAAAACGCAGGCCGAGCATTAACCAACACTACATGAAGACGCTTTCTAGAAATAGATCGACAGAGTAAAAGAAACACATGAAATACTGGAATGAGATAAATGGCAGAAAATTCTTCAATATGGTCTTCAGCCGAAATATACCTATCGGAGAGATTAAGCTCTTCACTCTAAACATAGACAATAATCTTTCAACACTGACTCTGGCATTTGACATCAGAGAAATTCCAGACACGCCTCCGAAGAAGTGGGAATCCATAGAATACAATGCTTGCCGCATAGGGATAACGTGCAGTGAAGTTACAAGCTTCGGGAAAAATTTCAATTATCCATTCAAACTATTGAGAGCAGGCACTTAGTTTGCGTTGCATCAGAGAATTTCGAGATAAAATTCATTACATCATCATTGAGATTAAGAGAACCTAGCATCTACTTAACAGAGTCACTTTTCTAAACATCACGCATCAAACACTCCTCGCGCAGCGCCTGCAAGACCAAAAGCAATATCACCAAGGCTGAAAATCACTACCACCCCAAAGAGCACTCAGCAATTTTTAAACAATAAAAATGCAATCCAGCCAGCCAGCCAGCCAGCCAAATCATTGGACTAAATATTTCGCAAAACCGGAGAAAAAAATGAGTGACCAAGATCAAACTTTGGATACCCTGATACATGACTTTATTTCTATGGTAGAGACAAGCACGCTTATATTTGAAAAAAAATTTGGCACTCGGGACATTCGAAGACTTTGGCATACCAAGGCGATAAAGCGTCGCGGGAGAGTCACTCGAGGCGTTAAATATGAACTGCACGGCATTGGCTGCCGCATTAATCTATCGACAGGAACTGTAGATTTTGACTATGGGCCTAATGGTGAAATCAATGGGTTTGATATTTGCCGCTTATACTTCTTTGCTTGTGAAAGACCATCTAAATATAGAAAATACTGCGACAAAAAAATAATCGAAAAAGAATTCGCCGAATACATAGATCTAAAAAAAATCAAGAAAATTTCCTTAATTAGCAACTTGTATATATGGTCCAACTGAAAAAAACGAATAGACCAAAACACATAAAATCAACCTGACTTCCGCACCTGCTTGTGAGACAAACACCAAAATTCACAACGTAAAAATCATTAGAAATATTGGGAAACCATTTTTGAGACAAGAGTGAATGAAACATGTCAGCCTAAAAAGACTCGATATCGATCGACTGGATGACAATAGAAAAACATGAGTAACAATATGATACATCTCGAAGACTTGATCAAAGACTTCCTCAGCAAAGTTGAAGAAGGAACAACGCTATTACAAGAAAAATTTGGCACTCGAAACATCCTAAGACTTTGGGGAGCGGCAAAATAGAAAGTTGCGGAGAAGTCATCGATGGCGTTGAATATGAACTACACGGCATAGGCTGTGCTATTCATTTTCCCACTGAATCAGTGGATTTCGATTACGGTTCGAATAACAGGATCGATGGTTTTGATGAGTGGCGCCTTTAAATGTACGCCACCGACAGACCTGAAGAGTACAAAAAATACACTGACATAAATTTTCTTGAGAGCGAGTTCAAGTCTTATATAGACTCAGGCAGAATCAAAAAAATATCGCCCTCCGATGACCTCTATGAATTAATCGACCCGCCGGAAAACCTCTGAAAACGAGACTTAAGCGCCTGCTGACTCAGGCCATTATGGCAAAGTCCAACTCATAAAAAACTTCACTGATCACCTCAATCCTCTGAAAGAAAACGAGAGCATGGCTCGCAGATGACTAAGAAATACCCGCGCATATTGTAGAGATCGACCCAATCATCGAAGAAATGGTCCTACTCAGCATCAACGGTGTGACTGTGAGATGCTTCGCAGGCCACTGCCCGTCAGTAATCGAAGTAGGTGAGACCTACTCAGCCGAGTTCGAAATGGTGCTGCCGGACGAAATAGACATCTCAAAATGTGATGGCAGCGAAACACGTGTCAAGATGATTGACAATGGTTTCTCATGCGAGATTTACGGGCGCTTAGAAGGCGATACGCTCAAGTCGTTCGTCGAATTTGCGGATCAAGATATCCACTTCGATTTTCCGCACCTCAATGGTCAGTTTGTAAAAATCAGAGCACAAAGAATCGACGTCTCATTCTGAGGAACAGATTTTCTGTAGGGCCTGCGGAGTCAGGCCCTTAAACCATCATTCAAAACCTCAACCCCACCTCACTGCTCATCCCCATCCTCCTCATACTCCATATCCGCCTCATCCGCATCATTCAACGGCACCGTAGCATCGTCCATCAGCGACCCGGGATCTTCATTCCCCGGATCATTGATAAACGGCAAACCACTCGGGCCCTTCTCTTCTTTGCCTTCGGTTTCGGGAGTCATGGCGCACCTCTTGAGCGTGTGGGATGTATCACGTTCGAAAAGCCCTGCCGCCAATCGTTCCTCTGCCTGACGGCCAGACACAAAAAACCCGGCGCCAGGCCGGGTTTTCGTTGATCAATCAGCGATGTTTATTTTTGTGTTTGTTCTTGTGCTTGTGGCCGCCGGAATGAGATCCGCCGTCGTCGTCGCCAAGATTGTTACCTACCGCGCCGCCTGCTGCGCCGCCCAGGCCCGCGCCAATGGCGGAGCCGGTGGAGCCGCCGAGGCTGTTGCCGACGACCGAGCCCCCTGCTGCGCCAAGACCGCCGCCAATCGCGGCTTCGGTGCGGTTGCGTTTGTTCGCGCCGACGGCACTGCCGGCCGCGCCGCCAACACCTGCGCCGACCGCTGCGCCCGTGCTGCCGCCAAGTTGTCCGCCAACCACATTACCCAGCGCACCGCCGAGACCACCGCCTACGGCAGCGGTGCCGTCTCCGGCCGCCATCGCGCCCTGCGCCACGACCAAGCCAAAAAACAGTGCAGATAATGACAATCGCATATGAACCTCGCAGTTCCCGAATCGGGACAGTCCGCCCAAGCGGGGCGTATGCAGATTGGAGATGATTTCGCATGAAACGTTCAGCCATGAAAAAGCCCGACATCGAGTCGGGCTTTTTCTGACAGGCCATCAGTCTCAGTGGCGCTTGTGACCTTTGCCCAGGTTGCTGCCGACTGCGCCGCCGGCCGCGCCGCCCAGACCTGCACCGATGGTGGCGCCGTTGCGGCCGCCCAGGCTGTTGCCGATCACCGAGCCACCGGCTGCACCGACACCGCCGCCGATCGCCGCTTTGGTGCGGCTGCCCTTGCGTGCGGCGACGGCACTGCCCGCTGCGCCCGCAACGCCAGCGCCAATTACGGCGCCGGTGCTGCCGCCCATTTTCTGACCGACCACGTTACCCAGCGCGCCACCTAGGCCACCGCCCAGCGCAGCGGTGCCATCACCGGCAGCCATCGCACCTTGAGCAACCAGAAGGCCAAAAACCAGAGCAGGCAGTGTTAAACGCATGACGAAAACCTCAAATAAACGGGATGACGAAAAGGAGCGGGATTTAATGCGCTCGGCCCAGGAAAGTCCAGACGCAGGCGACAGCGTCGTTTGGACCGCGATCAGGGAAAAGGTTTTATGCCGGGCAAAAAAAAGCCCGCTGGGGAGACGGGCTGGAGACTTGCTTTCTAACGGATGGCTTCACACTACGTTGGCCAACGTGAAAAGTTTGTGAAAAAAAACCGACATTAATGTCAATGCCTGCCAGAGATTTCAAACCCCTATTCTTGCGCACATAAAAAACCCCGTTCAGTGACGGGGTGCAGGATGAAATCACTTTCTGGTCCTTGTCGTGACCTTGGGCAGGAATTTCGCTTTCGGCCCTTTTGGGGCCGTGGATTTGATTTTGCCGATGCTCACCGGATCCTCGCCAAACCCCGACTGATACTCCGACTGACCGCAGCGCACACAGTTGTTGAATGAAAACTCAGCGCCATCATCTTCGATAAATGGACCTGACATAGACTCTCCCCTACGCAACCGGGTCGACACCGACAAAACAGTTTTGCCTGGAAAATATCGTCCCTCAGTGCTTTTGAGACTAGCCGGTCACTACTGGACTTGCCGTTCAGAAAGGCTGATCACCGACGAATGGACAAAAGCGACGTGAACGATCATTCGCTAAAGATTTCCATCGAACGGCCGCTGCCCTGACTCCTACCAATGAATCTCAAGGAGAGATCATGCAGATCAATGGATTCCCGAACATGCCAGTCGTAAAACTCACGGACGAGCAGATCGCTGCCGGCAAGGCCGGTGCGGAAAAACTCAAGGAAAAGATCGCCTCGGGTGAAATCACCGTCAAATACCCGGACAAACCGCTTCTGCAACCGGGCGTCGTCTACCATCCCAGCGAGCCCGCACCATCGGCGCAGCCTGACGGGACACCGCCCCTCGTTGCCATCGATACACCGCTGACCTATGACTCAAGAGGCGCTGTGTTGCTCAAGCCACAAGGCTGATTGACGCGAAAAAGCCCACTCGTTGTGCGAGTGGGCTTTGCCTTGAACACAATAATCAGCGCAGCTTCACCGCAGTTCCGGTGACGAACACCACGACCATGCCGCCCTTGCCTGCCGGCATGCTGATCTCGAAGTCCACGCCGACCACCGCGTCAGCCTGCAATGCCCGCGCCCGATCCTTCAGTTCGTCGGTGGCCTGAATGCGTGCTTCTTTAAGAGCCCGCTCCAACGTCTGCGACCGCCCGCCAAAAAAGTCGCGCATGCCCGCAAACATATCGCGGATCACGTTGACGCCCTGCACAGACTCGGCGCTGACGATGTCCAGATAGGCCGTGATCTGCCGCCCCTCGACGGAATGAGTGGTGGAAATGATCATGAAAGTCGTCCTTTTACTGCAAAAGTGAAGGCGGCGATTGTAACGCGGCACCAGATCTGGCCCGTGCCTCAATTGGATTTAACCACCCACAATTGATCCAGCTTCGTCGTAAAACTCGAACTCATCATCTCCCGCCGCATGCCCCAGGCCGGATCCGCCGGCACACTCCCCGCTCGCAACGTTCCATGCCCCCAGCGCTGATTGATCTGGTCCAGCACGCCCATTACCCTCTCCGCCGCTTGAGGTTGGGACTGTGCAAACAGGTCTTCGGTAAATTCTCCGGGCTGTCGCAGATCCATCAACAGCACCTCAGCCTTGCTGTACTTGAACCCCGGCCGGAACAATCGATCGATCGCTTCGCTCGCCACCTTGCTCAGCAATCGCACATCATTGGTCGGATAAGGCAACTCGATCAGCGCGCCATTGGCGTACTTCGCCTCTTCCGGATTGAACATGCCGGTGCGGATACTCACGCGGATCTTTTTGCACAGCGAACTCTGCGCACGCAGCTTTTCCGCCGCTCGATGCACATAAGTAGCGACGGCTTCCTTGATCGGCTCGATGGTAGTCAAACGGTTGCCAAACATGCGGCTGCTGCAAATTTCCTGCTTCGGCGGTTCTGTTTCCGACAGTTCCAGACAGGATGTGCCGCCCAGTTCGCGCGCGGTCTTCTCGATCACCACGCTGAACTTGCGCCGCAGTGTCCACGGATCGGCCTTCGCCAGGTCCATCGCACTTCTGATTTGCATGCTTTCCAGATGAGCTTTCATCCGCCGTCCGACGCCCCACACTTCACCGACATCGGTATTGCGCAGCACCCAGTCGCGTTTGGACGGATCGCAGATGTCGACCACGCCGCCGGTATGCGCTTGCAGGCGTTTCGCGGTGTGGTTGGCGAGCTTGGCCAGCGTTTTCGTCGGGGCGATGCCGACGCCGACCGGGATGCCGGTGCGCTTATAAACGGCAGAGCGAATGGTTCGGCCAAAACCTGTCAGGTCCCCAGGAATGCCGCTGAGATCGGCGAACGCCTCATCAATGCTGTAAACCTCGACCGCCGGCACCATGGATTCGATGATCGTCATCACCCGTTCGCTCATGTCGCCGTACAACGCGTAATTACTGCTGAACACCTGAATGCCGTGGCGGCGCAGATCATCACGAATCTGAAAGTACGGCGCGCCCATTTTCACAAAAGGTTTGGCATCGTAGCTGCGCGCGATCACGCAGCCATCGTTGTTGCTCAGCACGACAATCGGCGTCTTCGCCAGATCGGGCCGGAACACTCGCTCACAGCTGGCATAGAAGCTGTTGCAATCGATCAGCGCGAAGACCTGCTCACGATTTGCCATGGTCGCGCACGCTGTAAGTCACCACGCCCCAGATAACCAGCTCATCCCCTTCCATCACGTAGCGAGGCGGGTATTTGCTGTTGGCCGAAAGAAGAATGATCGTGTTCTCGCGCATGTGCAGGCGCTTACAGACAGGTTCGGAGTTGAGACCGGCGATGACGATATCGCCGTGCTCGGCATTCAGGCTGCGATCAACAATCACCAGATCACCGCAAAATATCCCGGCGTCCTGCATGCTCTCGCCTTCGATCTTCGCCAGATAAACGTGCGGCGCACGAATATCAAAAACCTCGTCCAGAGAGATGTGCTTTTCAATGTGATCAGCCGCCGGCGAAGGAAAACCGGCGGGAATCCGAAACGAATACAGCGCAAGCTGTTCGCCCGCGCCTGACAAAGGGCCGAGGATGGTGACGCTCATGATACGAACCTGATAGTGAGTTTACTGTATGCGCATACAGTAAACTCGGGACGGTTCGGGGGGTCAATGAGGCGTGTAGGAGATTTCGACGGGTGACAGGGTTTTGTACAACTGCTGCCGAAATTGGGTTTCGCGGCTACGCGTGGACTTCACGATCGAGCACGTCTGCAACCCATTGATTGATGCTCTTGTGAGCAAGCTGCGCCTTTACAGCGACAGTCGCATGCAGCGCTGGTGCCAAACGCAGGCTCAGATTTCCCGAATAGGGTTTCTGCGGTTCGCGACCGAGCCTGGCGCAGGTTTCGAGATAATCAGTCACGGCCTCCTGAAACGCGTTTCGCAGTTCTGCCACCGACTCTCCATGGAATCCAACGACGTCCTTGATACCGGCGATGTGGCCGACAAAGAGGCCGTCTTCGTCGCTGTATTCAATCCGGGCGGCATAGCCGTTGTAGTTCATTACATTCACGGGATGACTCCTGCTTGCTCAAGGAAAGCCCGAGCGTCACGCACCTGATAGGGCTTCGCTTCTTTGTCTGGGTGGGGCCGGTGAAACGTCACGACCACACCGTTCAATTCAAAACGCACTCTAGAGCCGCTGCCTTCGATGGTCTGGGCGCCTACTGCGCCGAAGAGGGATTCCATACGAACCCACTCCAGGTTATTTGGGACCGGCCTTGAAAAAATAGCTTTAAGCGTGCCGAGCTGTTTGTTGTTCATGGTATTAGATCATGATACCGCGATAATAGGGCAACTGGGTCAAACCGCAATTACGAGGAGAAAGCCTGCTTTCTGCGGAAAACGTATTTCCTGATGGGATCGCTGCAGACTGGTACTGCATCAGGATAACGAGAGACTCAACGCGCGGTTGTAGGCGAATTCTGCGAGTTGTGTGAGGAAGAGCGACTTTTCCGTTTCCAGCAGGCAGTGCTCTTTTCCGAGTACCAGAATTGGGACACCGCTATATCAGCGCGGATATTCTTGGCGAGAAAAGGTGAAGGGCTCAAGGGAGCTGTGCGCTTGGCGCATCCATCCAAGGCACAAACAAACCGACACTGAGTCGGGTTATTTTTGATATTCACTTTTTGGGCTTTCAGAAACGCAAAACCCCTGAAAACTCTAAGTTTTCAGGGGTTTTGTCGTTTCAAATTTGGCGGTGAAGGAGAGATTCGAACTCTCGATACAGTTTCCTGTATACACACTTTCCAGGCGTGCTCCTTAAGCCACTCGGACACTTCACCGTATCTCTGCAGACATGTTCTGTCTGTCGAGGCGCGCTAATGTAGTCGAAAGCTTTTCCGATGGCAAACTTTTTTTCAGAATTTTCATGCGCTTAAGAGAGGCCGTTGCGTTCAGCCAGAGCGGACGATGGCAAACCCGCCAATCTCGGGTAAACCGTGCGCTTCCTTTATAGAAGGCAACACGCGCGCAGCGCTGGCCGAAGCGCAAAACGGTGACTGGTAGGTCAGTCACGGCGCTTTACCTGGCTTGCGGCGGTGGGTAACGTCTGCCCATCTTTCTAATAAGGAATAGCGTCATGAGCGAGTTGATTGCCTACCACCTCGAAGACGGTATCGCGACCCTGACCCTGAACAATGGCAAGGTCAACGCGATTTCTCCGGATGTGATTGCGGCGTTTAATGCGGCGCTGGATCAGGCGGTGGCGGATCGCGCCGTGGTGATCATTACCGGGCAGCCGGGGATTCTTTCGGGTGGTTATGACCTGAAGGTGATGACGGCCGGCCCGAAAGAGGCCGTTGCGCTGGTGACAGCCGGTTCGACCTTGGCGCGCCGCCTGCTCTCTCACCCGTTCCCGGTGATCGTTGCTTGCCCGGGGCACGCCGTGGCCAAGGGTGCTTTCCTGCTGTTGTCCGCCGATTACCGCATCGGTGTCGACGGCCCGTTCAGCATCGGTCTGAACGAAGTGCAGATCGGCATGACCATGCACCATGCCGGTATCGAGCTGGCACGCGACCGCTTGCGGCGTTCGGCTTTCCATCGCTCGGTAATCAATGGCGAGATGTTCGATCCGCAAAGTGCCGTTGATGCAGGCTTCCTCGACAAAGTCGTCACTGCCGAAGAATTGCAGGGCGCCGCGCTGGCTGCCGCGCGTCAGTTGAAGAAGATCAACATGCTGGCGCACAAGAACACCAAGCTCAAAGTGCGCAAGCAACTGCTGGAAACCCTCGACGACGCGATCCTGCAGGATCAGCAACATCTGGGCTGACTCGTACAAAATCTGCCGGTAAGAGAATAGCCCGACCTTGGTCGGGCTTTTTCTTACGTTCAGCGTTGAAGATTCGCTGAAAGCTCTAGGACGCGCCTGACAGGCAATGCTGAAACATGCGCTTAAACATCGGCCATCTCCGGACTCTATAGCGGCAATTGCCGAAAACAGTGCACATCCGTACACTGCGCCACCTTTTGTCCCGGTGGGCCTGCAAAAATGCTGTTTGTGTTTCGTATGTTGTTGATGGGCCTGCACTTTATTCTGGCCGGCGTGCTGGGCGTGATCCTTGGATTGTGCCGCCCGTTCAACCCGGACAACAGCCGACTCTGCGCCCGCCTCTACGCTTTGCCGGCGATGTGTATCTTGCGTTTGCGGGTCAGGTCCGAGGTCAACGGTTTGATGAACAAGCCCGACAGTTGCGTGATCATCGCCAACCATCAGTCAAACTACGATCTGTTCGTGTTCGGCAATGTCGTCCCTCGTCGCACCGTTTGTATCGGCAAGAAGAGCCTGAAGTGGGTGCCGTTGTTCGGCCAGTTGTTCTGGCTGGCCGGCAATGTGTTGATCGACCGTGGCAATGCGCACAAGGCGCGGCAGTCGATGCTGACGACGACCCACACCTTGCAGAACGAAGACACCTCGATCTGGGTGTTTCCGGAAGGCACCCGCAACCTCGGTGAAGATCTGTTGCCGTTCAAGAAAGGCGCGTTCCAGATGGCAATTGCCGCCGGCGTGCCGATCGTTCCGGTGTGCGTGAGCAGCTATATCAAACACATGCGCCTGAATCGCTGGCGCAGCGGCAACGTTCTCATACGTTCCTTGCCGGCGATTCCTACAGTCGGAATGACCATGGACGACATGCCCATGCTCATCGAGCGATGCCGCGAGCAGATGCGCGAGTGCATCGAGTCGATGGATCGGCAACTGCAAGCCGCGTGAAACCAAACCCGCCCCGTGCGGGTTTTCTTTTGCCGGGTGAACTGTAGAAGTTTCACTGACTCTCAAGCAGCGACACGGCTAAGCTGAAGCCTAGTTTCCCTGCCATCTGCCAAGAAGAAGTGAATCACCACCATGGGTCGAGTTGTTGCTGCTGCGGTGTACAGCGAGGGTAAGAAAGTCACCAATATTGCGCTGGACGAAGGTGCTGCCTGGGCGGCCAAACCCGGCCACTTCGTGTGGATCGGCCTGGAAGAACCGGACGCACAGGAATTATCCAACCTGCAACGTCAGTTCAACTTGCATGAACTGGCCATCGAAGACGCGCTGGAAAAACACAGCCGACCAAAACTGGAAACCTTTGGTGACGCACTGTTTATCGTCACCTACTCACCGGTTCGCGAAAACGGCGTTTTGCAATTCATCGAAACGCATATCTTCGCCGGCAGGGGTTAAATCATTACCGCACGCAACGGCCATTCCGCGTCGTACGCCTATGTGCGTCAACGCTGTGAAGCGCGTCCGCTGTTGCTCGAGCACGGAGAGGATTTCGTCCTCTATGCGCTGCTCGATTTCGTCATCGAGAACTATCAGCCGGTGGGCGAAGCGATCCACGCCGAGATCGATGAGCTGGAGCGCAACGTCTTGTGTAGCGCCCTCAACGAGCGCGACATTCAAAAGCTGCACGGTCTGCGCCGCGATGTGGTGCGCTTGCGTCGGTACGCGGCACCGATGGTGGAGATCGGCGAGGAGCTGCAAAAGCTCAGTTTCCCGTTCATCGACAAGAACATGCGCCCGTACTTTCGCGATGTGCAGATTCATGTAACGCGGCAGATGGAAGACCTGACCACGCTGGCGGACATTGCCAGCCAGACCATCGAGATTGGCGTGTTGCTTGAGGCATCACGGCAGAGCGTGGTGCAACGCAAGTTTGCAGCGTGGGCGGCGATTCTGGCGTTCCCGACAGCGGTGGCGGGGATCTACGGAATGAATTTCCAGAACATGCCGGAATTGACCTGGCACTACGGTTATTTTGCAGTGCTGGGGTTTATTGCGGTGGGGTGTGTGAGTTTGTGGGCGAGCTTCAAGCGGTCCGGGTGGCTGTAGCCGGGACCGCGTTGCCCCGGAGATTCGCGAGCAGGCTCGCTCCCACAGGGATTGTGGGAGCAGGCCCTTTTAGCGTTGAGCCGTTTCTGGTTTGTGCGCCACGAACCGCATCATCCACTCCGCAACCGTAGCGCCATGATGTTCCTGCTCTAGGCTCGCAACCCCCTTGCTGTAGATCTGCGAGCCCAGCGCTTCCTGGCGCAGGTCGAGCAGCGCGCGCGAGTAATCGTGAATGAATTCCGGGTGACCCTGGAAGCACAGCACTTGATCGTTGATGTGATACGCCGCGAACGGGCAGAAATCGCTGGACGCGATGACCGTGGCGTTTTCCGGAAGCTCGGTTACCTGATCCTGATGACTGATCAGCAGTGTCAGCTCTTCGCGCACCGGGCTCATCCACGGCGCCTTAGCTGCCAGCTGATAGCTGTGAGTGCCGACGCCCCAGCCTTGGGACGCACGCTCACTCTTGCCACCAAGCAGTAGCGCCAGCAATTGATGGCCGAAGCATACGCCGAGCAATTTGTCGCCGCGTTCGTAGCGATTCAAAAGGTAGGTCTTGAGGGTCTGGATCCACGGATCCGTGCCGAACGAATCGGCCTTGCTGCCAGTGACCAGGTACGCATCGAAAGTCTCGTCGTCACTTGGGTAATCCCCTTTCACCACGTTATAGACAGTGAACTCAGCGGCGATCGGTTGCTGCGAGAACAGGCGCTGGAACATCTGCCCATAGCCCTGATATTGGTCAATCAATTCGGGCCGCAGGATGTCGGTTTCGAGAATGCAGATGCGCAGCGACATAAAAAATACCTGACACGTGATGGGAATAATGAACACCCAGAGCCTGCCCTGAAACACCCGGCCAAGGCAAGCCCCGAAATGCTCGCTCGCCCTAGAACATTTCACCTTTCGCCGCTTTGTCCAGCAGCAGCGCTGGCGGGGTAAAACGTTCGCCGTATTGCTCGGCCAGATACTGCGCGCGGGCGATGAAGTCCTTCAGGCCATACTGGTTGATGAACTGCAGCGCCCCGCCGGTCCACGCGGCGAAACCGATGCCGAAGATAGAACCGACGTTGGCATCCGCCGTCGAGGTCAGCACGCCCTCCTCCACACAGCGCACGGTTTCGATGGCCTGCACAAACAACAGCCGATCACGCACATCCTTCGCAGAGATCTGTCCGTCGGCCTTCTCGAAGCGCGTTTTCAGCTCCGGCCACAAATGCTTCTGCGCGCCCGCTGGATACTCATAAAAACCGCCTCCGGCAGCTTTGCCCGGTCGCTTGAATTCATTGAGCATCAAGTCAATCACGGCGAAGGCCGGGTGCTCAATCAGCGGTTTGCCTTCTGCCTGCAAGTCCTTGGCCGTCTGCTGACGGATATGGCTCATCAGGCTGAGGGAAACTTCATCGGAGATGGCCAGCGGCCCGACCGGCATCCCGGCCTTGCGCGCTTCGGTCTCGATCATCGGCGCACTGACACCCTCGCCGAGCATGGCGATGCCCTCGTTGGTGAATGTGCCGAAAACCCGCGAGGTAAAGAAGCCGCGACTGTCATTGACCACGATCGGAGTTTTCTTGATTTGCAGAACGAAGTCGAAACCGCGAGCGAGAGTTTCGTCGCTGGTCTGCGCGCCCTTGATGATTTCCACCAGCGGCATTTTTTCCACCGGACTGAAGAAATGCAGGCCGATGAATTTGCTTTGATCGGGCACGGCCGTCGCCAGGCCGGTGATCGGCAGGGTCGATGTGTTGGAGGCGATGACAGCGTCGCCACCCACCACCTGTTGCGCGGCGGCAGATACCTTGGCTTTGAGCTGGCGATCCTCGAACACCGCTTCGATGATCAGATCGCAACCGGCCAGATCGGCATCGCTTTCGCTCGCAACGATGCGCGCCAGCACCGCCTCGCGCTGTTCGACAGTCAGCTGGCCACGGGCAACTTTTTTATCCAGCAGCGCCGCGGAATGCGCCTTACCTTTCTCGGCAGCAGCGAGATTGATGTCCTTGAGGACGACTTCGATACCGGCCGAGGCGCTGACAAACGCGATGCCCGCGCCCATCATTCCGGCGCCGAGCACGCCGACTTTCCGGGTTTTATAGGGCGCAAAACCTTGCGGTCTGGAACCGCCGGCGTTGATTTCGTTCAACTGGAACCAAAACGTGCCGATCAGGTTTTTCGAAATCTGCCCGGTCGTCAGCTCGGTGAAGTAGCGGGTTTCGATCAGGTGCGCGGTGTCGAAATCGACCTGAGCGCCCTCCACCGCCGCGCATAGAATCTTCTCCGGCGCCGGCAGGGTGCCTTGAGTTTTCGCGCGCAGGATCGACGGCGCAATCGCCAGCATCTGCGCCACTTTCGGGTTCGATGGCGTGCCGCCAGGTATCTGGTAGCCCTTAACGTCCCAGCGTTGCACTGCCGCCGGATTGGCGAGAATCCAGGCGCGCGCCTTGGCCAGCAGCTCATCGCGATCCGATGCCAGTTCATCAATCAGCCCGGCCTGCAACGCCTGTTGCGGGCGCACCTTCTTGCCTTCAAGCAAGTACGGCAGGGCTTTTTCGATGCCGAGCATGCGCACCATGCGCACCACCCCGCCGCCGCCCGGCAGCAGGCCCAGGGTCACTTCCGGCAGACCGAGTTGCACCGAAGCGTCATCAACAGCAATGCGGTGGTGACAGGCCAGACAGATCTCCCAGCCGCCGCCCAGCGCAGCGCCGCTGATCGCCGCGACAACCGGTTTGCCGAGGGTTTCCAGGCTGCGCAATTGCGCCTTGAGAGTCAGCACCATGTCGTAGAAAGCTTTGGCTTCGGGCTTGCCAACCTTGATCAATTCATTGAGGTCGCCGCCGGCAAAAAAGGTTTTCTTCGCGGAGGTGATGATCACTCCGGCGATGCTGTCTTTCTCGGCCAGCAAGCGGGCAACGCAAGCGGCCATGGCCTCGCGGTACACGGCGTTCATGGTGTTGGCGCTCTGGCCCGGCATGTCCATGGTCAGCACGACGATAGCGTCCTGGCCTTTTTCGTAACGAATGGCTTCGCTCATAACAGGGTTCCTTGAAGTCGGGGCTCAGAGGCGTTCGATGATGGTGGCAATGCCCATGCCTCCGCCGACACACAGCGTCGCCAGGCCGTAGCGCAAGTTGCGCGCTTCCAGTTCATCAAGCAGGGTGCCGAGGATCGCGCAACCGGTGGCGCCCAGCGGGTGGCCCATGGCGATCGAGCCGCCGTTGACGTTGACCTTGCCCGGGTCGACGGCCATGTCCTTGATGAATTTCAACACCACCGAAGCAAACGCTTCGTTGACCTCGAACAGATCGATGTCCTCCACGCGCAGTCCGGCCTTGGCCAAGGCTTTGCGGGTCGCCGGCGCTGGGCCGGTGAGCATGATGGTCGGATCTGTGCTGGTGACGGCCGTGGCGACGATACGCGCGCGTGGCTGCAGCCCCAGCGCGCGGCCCTTGGCTTCGGAGCCGATGAGCATCAGCGCCGCACCGTCGACAATTCCGGAACTGTTGCCCGGCGTGTGCACGTGGTTGATCCGCTCGACATGGCTGTAGACCCGCAACGCCGTGGCGTCGAAGCCCATTTGCCCGATCATTTCGAAACTCGGCTTGAGCTTGCCCAGGCCCTCGAGGGTAGACTCGGCGCGGATGAACTCATCGTGGTCAAGCAGGATGATGCCGTTCTGATCCTGCACCGGCACCAGCGACTTGTTGAACGAGCCGTCGGCCAGCGCTCGTGCGGCTTTTTGCTGGGAGTGCAGTGCGTAGGCATCGACATCCTGCCGGCTGAAGCCTTCGAGGGTGGCGATCAGATCGGCGCCGACGCCTTGCGGAGTGAAATGGCTGTGCAGGTTGGTCTGCGGGTCCAGTGCCCAGGCGCCGCCATCGCTGCCCATTGGCACCCGCGACATCGACTCGACGCCGCCGACCACCACCAGATCCTCGAATCCTGAGCGCACTTTCATCGCGCCAAGATTCACCGCTTCCAGACCCGAAGCGCAGAAACGGTTGATCTGCACACCGGCGACGCTGACGTCCCAGTCGGCCACTTGCACCGCCGTCTTGGCGATGTCCGAACCTTGATCGCCGATCGGCGTGACGCAGCCAAGGACGACGTCATCGACCTGACTGGTATCCAGCGCGGTGCGCGCCTGCAAAGCGCTCAGCAAACCCGCCACCAGGTTGACCGGCTTCACGCTGTGCAGCGCGCCATCGGCCTTGCCTTTGCCACGCGGAGTGCGTAACGCATCGAAAATCAAAGCTTCAGTCATGACGTCCTCGAACCTGATTTATTGTCACTTCACTTTCGCCCTGCGCCGACTGGCAAGCAATGACCACATTGCTCAAAGCGCTTGACGCACACGCTCAGACGGACGGTCATCGGACCTCAGGTGAACCGGTTCAGGTCGTCGAGTTGTCTAGCCAGCGGGCGGCAAAGAAGCTGGCAATACGCCTCATGCCGTTTTAAAAGCTTTTTTCAAGATCCCCATATGAAATGGATCTAAGCGAAGAGTGACGCGGGCTCTAAGGTGAACATGTACGCCATCGTCGTCGGGTTTTGCCGAGACGGGCGTGCTTCAACAGGAAGTGCAACGCGTGCCGTCAGGGAAATGCAGTCAGGCATGCATCAGGAAATAACAATAAAGGCGGTCAAGCCATGTTCAAACAACCGAAAGTACGTCAAGCAGGACTCATTCTTTTCGCCACGACGCTGTTGTTGATCTTGCCGAATCTGACCAAGGTCATCGGCTGATTCAAACGTCGCGTGCTGTATATCGCCAATGAAAATGTGACTGGCCCGCTACCCGGGCCAGCGTGGTTGTGCCAACCTTTGCGCACTTCCTCGACATGGACGGCGATCATTTGAAAACGCTCATTGCGCTCGGTGCCTTGCTGCTGAGCTTGCCCTTGTCCGCCGCACAACTGGATCTGCAGTTGGGCGCAAACAGCCGCACCTGGCAGACCGAAGAGCTGCTCAAGCATCCTCAGCTGCAAACTCTCACGATCAACAATGATGTTTCCTATAAGAAGGACATGACCTATCAGGCCGTGCCGCTGGCCGCATTGCTGACGGGGGTCAAGCCGGAGGATCACTTGCAGGCGGTGGCGCTGGATGGCTTTGCCGCAGAGTTGGCCGCCGCGCCCTTGCTGAACAAGGACGGCGCGCGGGCATGGCTGGCGATCGAGGATCCGGCGCAGCCGTGGCCACCGCTGTCAGCCGGCAAGCACAGCGCCGGGCCGTTCTATCTGGTCTGGACCGATCCGCAGGCGGGCAATATCAGCCCCGAGCAGTGGCCGTTCGAAGTCGCCAGTATCAAGCTGATGGCCCCGGTGGCCCAACGCTTTCCTGCCCTGCTGCCCGATCCTGCCTTGAAGGCCGATGATCCGGTGAACCAGGGTTTTGCCCTGTTTCAGAAAAATTGCCTGGCCTGCCACCGGCTGAATGGTGCCGGAGACGCGCAGTTCGGTCCGGATCTGAATATTCCGTATAGCCCGACCGAGTATTTCGGGGCGGATTTCTTGAAGCGCTACATCCGCGATCCGCAGAGTTTGCGTCAGTGGCCGCAGGCGAAGATGCCGGGGTTTTCTGCTGAGGTATTGCCGGATACAGATCTTGAAATGCTGGTGGGCTATCTCAAGCATATGGCCGGGCGCAAAGTTAAGCCGTAAGCCTTAGGGTGTTATTACTGGCCTCTTCGCTGGCAAGCCAGCGATAGCGGTATCCCGAATCTATTGTTGCTGCACGGAAATAACCGGTGTCGGCGAGACGAACACCTTCGCATGCATCTGCTCGCAGCCGCCGCCCCGGCGCATGCCACGAACCGGGCAGGCATCGAGATAATCCAGGCCCACCGCCAGCTTCAGGTGTCGCTCCGGGCGCGCCAGCTGGTTGGTCACGTCGAAGCTGTACCACGCGTCATCCAGCCACGCTTCCGCCCAGGCATGACTGGCCAGATGCTCGCAATCTTCGCTGTACAGATAACCCGACACGTAACGCGACGGCACCCCGAGACTGCGGGCGCAGGCTAGGAAGGCGTGGGCATGATCCTGACAGACCCCGGCCCGACCGGCGAAAGCTTCGGCGGCGCTGGTGTCGACTTCAGTCGAGCCCGGCGTGTAGCTCATGTGCTGATTCAACCCGTGCATCAAGTCGATCAGCGCGGTGCGATCACGCCGTTGCTTGCAGTTCTTCTCGGCAAACTCGCGCAAGGCTTCATCGGCTTCGGTCAGGCGCGTGAAGCGCAGGAACGGCAGCGCCGACTGGCTCTCATGTTCGGCCTCGCGCAATTCGTCGATATCGACCTGCCCCCGGGCGCCAATGATGATCGCTTCGTGCGGCTCGTCCATGGTCAGCACATGCAGGATGTTGCCGAACGGATCGAGCTGCGCACGCACCGGACGCGGCAAGTCGAGTTGCCAACTGAGGACATGCTGACGCTCGCTGTCGTGGGGTGTCAGGCGCAGGTACTGGATGCTCGCGCGCACCTGATCTTCGTAGTGATAGGTGGTCTCGTGGCTTATGGAAAGTCTCATGCAGCCTCCAGGTAGGAACTGTGAATGGCGTTGCCCAACTGGCGCACCAGCGGGATGAATTCGGTCAGCCAGGCGTGCAGGCCTTCTTCGAGAATTTCGTTGATGCCGGTGTAACGCAGGCGCGCGTCCATTTCCGCCGCCAGGCGTTGTGCCGGGCGGCCGTTGGCGCCGGGCAGTTGCGCGAGGATCTGGTCAATCTCTTCTGTACAGGCACGCAGCGAACGCGGCACATCGGCGCGCAACAGCAGCAATTCGGCGACATGCCGGGCGCCGGGCGCGTCGCGGTAGATTTCGGTGTAGGCCTCGAACGACGACAACGCCCGCAGCAGCGCACTCCACTGGTAATAAGCGTGCGCGGTGCCATCGCTGACCGCTTCGGCCTGATCGCCGGCCATTTCGTAACGCGCATCAAGCAGGCGCAGCGTGTTGTCCGCGCGCTCGATAAACGTGCCCAGACGAATAAAGCGAAACGCGTCGTTGCGCATGATCGTGCCGTAAGAGGCGCCGCGAAACAGGTGCGAACGCTCCTTGATCCATTCGCAGAAACGACTCATGCCATAGCGGCTCAAGCCCTGTTCGGCGATGCCGCGAATTTCCAGCCAGGTCGCGTTGATGTTTTCCCACATGTCCGCAGTGATTCGCCCGCGCACGGCATGGGCACTGGCCCGCGCTGCACCAAGGCAGCTGTAGATACTGGCCGGGTTGGCCGCGTCCAGTGCGAAGAAATGCAGCAAGCGCTCTGCGTGCAGGTCGCCGTGGCGTTCAAGGTAATCGTCCAGGGTGCCGGTGATCAGCAACGGCATGGCGAGTTCATGCAGACCATCGCCGCGCCCGTCCTGCGGCATCAGCGACAGCGAATAACTGATGTCGAGCATGCGCGCGAGATTCTCCGCACGCTCCAGGTAACGCGACATCCAGTACAGATCCGAGGCAGTTCTACTTAACATGGCAAGCTTCCTTCAATCCTCGACTACCCAGGTGTCCTTGGTCCCGCCGCCCTGGGAGGAGTTCACCACCAGGGAGCCTTCACGCAACGCGACACGGGTCAAACCGCCAGGCACCACACGGGTTTCGCGGCCGGACAGCACGAACGGACGCAAGTCGATATGGCGCGGCGCGATGCCGTTTTCGACAAAGGTCGGACAGGTCGACAGCGATAGTGTCGGTTGCGCAATGTAGGCATGGGGTTTGGCTTTGATGCGCTCGCGAAAGGCATCGATTTCCGCTGTCGTCGCGGCTGGCCCAACGAGCATCCCGTAACCGCCGGAGCCTTGGGTTTCCTTGACCACCAGTTCCGGAAGATTGGCCAGCACATGGGACAGCTCGGACGGGTTGCGGCACTGCCAGGTCGGCACGTTTTTCAGAATCGGCTCTTCGTCGAGGTAGAAACGGATCATGTCGGTGACAAACGGATACACCGATTTATCGTCGGCCACGCCGGTGCCGATTGCGTTGGCCAGCACCACGTTGCCGGAACGATAGGACGACAGCAGCCCCGGCACACCGAGCATCGAGTCCGGGTTGAATGCCAGAGGATCGAGGAAGGCATCGTCGAGGCGGCGATAGATCACGTCGACCGCTTTCGGGCCATCGGTGGTGCGCATGAACACCTTGTCGTCACGCACGAACAGATCTGCGCCTTCCACCAGTTCAACGCCCATTTCCCGCGCCAGAAACGCATGTTCGAAGAACGCGCTGTTGAAGCGTCCCGGCGTCAGCACCACCACGCTGGGATTGTCGATCGGGCTCGAGCTTTTGAGAGTGTCGAGCAGCAGATTGGGATAGTGATCGATCGGGGCAATGCGCTGGGCGGCGAACAGTTCGGGGAACAGGCGCATCATCATCTTGCGGTCTTCGAGCATGTAGCTGACGCCACTGGGTGTGCGCAGGTTGTCTTCGAGAACGTAATAAGTGCCATCGCCATCGCGTACCAGATCGACGCCGGAGATGTGCGAATAGATATCGCGGTGCAGATCCAGACCTTGCATCGCCAATTGGTATTGCTCGTTGGCCAGCACCTGTTCGGCGGGAATAATCCCGGCCTTGATGATGCGCTGCTCGTGGTAGAGGTCGGCGAGAAACATATTCAACGCCTTGACCCGCTGGATGCAGCCGCGCTCGACAATCCGCCATTCACTGGCCGGAATGCTGCGGGGAATGGTGTCGAACGGAATCAGGCGCTCGGTGCCCTGCTCGTCGCCATAGAGCGTGAAGGTGATCCCGGCCCGGTGAAACAACAGATCGGCCTCGCGGCGGCGCTGCGCGAGCAGCTCGTCGGGCGTCTCGGCCAGCCAGCGGGCAAATTCCCGGTAATGCGGGCGGACCAGGCCGCCGGCATCGTACATCTCGTCAAAATAGGTGCGGATCATGCCGTACTCCTTGTCACTCCGGACATACAGGCCTTCGCAAGGCCCGTGCCATCGGCATAAACGCTTTGATTTCAATCGGTTGTAGATCCACGCCGAACGCTGCGCACCATTCCTGTGCGGCAAATGCCCCGGCCCGATTGCCCCCGCTTCATTGCGACGCACTGCATCGCCTATCACCAGCATAGTCAGAGTTGATTTCACTGCCCGGCCACGACTGCGGATAATCCGCGCATTCGCTGCAAAACTTCCCCGGCACGCCGCCGCGGAGGAGACAGCTCAACTGATCTGAACTGCCTTGGCAGCCCCGTCCCGACAGGACTTTATTGCACACCCGTCTTCCCTTTTAGCCACCCTCTCCGGTGGCTTTTTTTTGCCCGGGATTCTTGTTTCAGGGTTTTGCTACTGCGGTGTGCAGAAGCCAGAAACGACAACGGCCGACCCGAAGGTCAGCCGTTGCCCGACAAACAATGCGCAATATCAATTCAACCGGTAACGATTGCGCACCTCCTGCTTCACGCCCCAACCCTCGATAATGCCGCCCAGCGGTTCGACCACGGCAGAAAAGCCTTGCTCGAAATCGCCGATGTCGTCATAGGTTGCGTACATCACTTTGCTCAATTCCAGCGACCAGGCGCCGTCGTCGCGCGCACTGACCTGGGCATTGATGGATTCACCGCGAAATTTGCCTGCTGCCCTGCGCGCCCGCTCCTCGTCCGGGAAAATCGCGTAGAACTCGATGGGATGGAACCGGGAAAAATCGAAGCCGCCTTCTTTCATGCGGCGCAGAACGTTGCTGCTGATGTCTTCTTGATAGGCTGTGCTCATGAATCGTCCCCCTCGATTGATGGATAGACTTTCCGTATTCCCGCCCCGGGCCTTTTGGCCTAAGTACTACGGCAACGTGGTTGCGCGCGGGAAACAAGCATGTAGCTGACAAGACCAGACCTTAGCGATCCATTCGCTGATCTCGCTTGCAGAGTAGCCCCAAGAGAGCGCCGCTGCCAAGGCCTGGTTTACGAGATGACAGGAAGTGTTCAGACAGGGGTGATGCTGAGGATTTCGATGCCGTTCTGGGTCTTGAGGTTTTTCACCTCGGCATCGGTGGTGCGCCCTTGCAGGTCGTTGAGATCCAGCTTGGCGGCAACCGGAAGAAGCCGCTCCTTGATCAGCCGGGCGGCTTCATCATCGGACGGGCATTCCTCACGTTCGAAGACTTCATCAACAATTTCGCCGTGATCATCCACGAAAGTGACTTTCCACTTTTGCATCAGTGCCTCCTCGATCAACCCGTAAATGGGCTTACCTCTATCTCGACTTTTTTCCGCGAGAGTTGGTTCAAAAGGATTACAGCCGCCAACGGTGAAAATAACCATCCAATCGATAGGGCGGACTTCTGTGGCGAGGGGATTTATCCCCGTTCGGCTGCGCAGCAGTCGTAAGACCGTCCATTGCGGTTTAACGGAGACACCGCGCCGGCCGGTTCAGGGATGCTGCGCAGCCCAACGGGGATAAATCCCCTCGCCACAAAAGCTCCCTTGCAGAGCGCCTTCAGCGTGATCAGTCGTTGCTCGGCTTGTTGACCGCTTGCAGCACGTATTGCGGCAAGGCGAACGCGCCGATGTGGATTTCCGGATTGTAGTAACGGGTGACGATGCCGCTGCCGATGAAGCGCTGTTGCAGGGTTTCACGGCTGAGCTTGCGGTAGGCCGGGTTGGTCGAGCCCCAGGCGAAGGTCATCGAGCCGCCGATGTAGGTCGGCACGGCGGCCTGGTAGAAGTGCCAGTCCGGGAACAGGCTGCGCAGGCGACCGGCGGTGGTTTTGACTTCGTCGATTTGCATGAACGGCGTGCCGTTCTGAGTCACCAGGATGCCGCCTTCGTTCAGGCAGCGGTGGCACGCCTGGTAGAAATTCTCCGAGAACAGCACTTCGCCCGGGCCGATCGGGTCGGTGGAGTCGGAGATGATCACGTCGAATTTTTCAGTGGTGGTGGCGACGAAACGCATGCCGTCATCGATCACCAGGTTCAGGCGCGGATCATCGTAGGCACCGGCGGAATGGTTCGGCAGGAATTCCTTGCACATGTCGACCACGGTGCCGTCGATTTCGACCATGGTGATGTGTTCGACGCCGGCGTGCTTGGTCACTTCGCGCAACATGCCGCCGTCACCGCCGCCGATGATCAGCACGCGCTTGGCAGCGCCGTGGGCGAGGATCGGCACGTGGGTGAGCATTTCGTGGTAGATGAATTCGTCGGCTTCGGTGGTCTGGATCACGCCGTCCAGCGCCATCACCCGGCCCATGCGCGGGTTCCGGAAGATCACTAGATGCTGGTGTTCGGTGCGCACTTCGTGCAGCAGTTTTTCCATGCGAAAACGCTGGCCGTAGCCTTCGTAGAGGGTTTCCAGGTACTCGCTGGTCTTGGTGACGGTCATGGTCAAGTGCTCCGATAAATGCGCGGGCGCCATCGTGGGGACGATTGCCCGGGAAAGGCGCGCATTCTACGTTGCCGAAGATGACAGGTCGAACCTCCGGTTGTTTTTTACCAGCGCAAACCACTGTGGGAGCGAGCCTGCTCGCGAAAGCGGAGTATCAGTTGCCGGTGATGGCGACTGACACAACGTCTTCGCGAGCAGGCTCGCTCCCACAGGGATGACCGTGTGATCGAAAATCAGCTCAGATCCGGACGTTACCCCGTGGCCCGGCAATAGCCCAGATGATCAGGCCCAGCACCGGCAGGAGGATAATCAGCAACACCCAGACGATTTTCATCCCGGTGGAGGCGCCGCTTTTGAGCACATTGATGATGGCCCAGATATCGAGGGCAAGGATGATCAGGCCAATCAGACCGTTGAACGTGGAACCCATGGTGTCGCTCCAGAATAGTGGCATGCACTTTTAGGATAGACGGTCGCGCGCAGGGTTCCCTTTTATTGCGTTCAGACGTGAACGGCGACCTTCAAGGCTTCCAGCGCTGGCGCAGCGGCGATGCCAATCTCGGCGCATAGCTCCAGCACGCGGGGCACATCGTTGCCGTAGACCAGGACCATTTGCAATTCATCGTCGAGCAACTGGCTGAAGTTCATCAACGTGTAACCGCCGTTTTCCTTGTTCAGGCTGCTCATCTGCACCTGGATGCGGTTGAATGCGGTCAGTGCTTCGGTCTTGGCAAGTTGTTTGGGCTTGAGGTTGAAATCCACGCCGGGGCCAAACGAAGCAACGATTTGTGCGAACAGATCGACATAGGTATCGGCCTGGAACAGCACAGTTTCCGGCAGGCTGCCGACCACTACCCACTCACCCAGCGGGATCGGGAATGTGTCGTCGTAGTTGATGTCCGGATTGGCGGCCAGAAAAGCATTGGCATCGGCGTAGGCCTGCGCGGCTTCGTCGGCCACTTTCAGGATCTCGTCCTCGCCCATGCAGCCGGAGCTGATTTTGCTGATGAGTTCGACGAGTGCGGCTTTCATGAGGGCGGATCCTGTAGTGACAGTAGAATTTCGGGCGCGAAGAATAGCGCAGAAAAGCAAAAGATCGCAGCCTTCGGCAGCTCCTACAGGTCCTGCGTTCACTTGGCGAACGCATCAAGTGTAGGAGCTGCCGCAGGCTGCGATCTTTTGATCGTTTATCAGGCCAACAACTTTTCCAGCTGCGCAGTGGTATCGACTGCACCCATGGTCCGCGCCGCATCCAGCGCGGTCACGCCATTGGCGTCCTTGGCTCTCGGGTCAGCACCCTGGCCGATCAGGTAATCGACGATTTCAACGCGGTTGAACATCGCCGCCATCATCAGCGCCGTGCGGCCGTCGAAGGAAGAACCTTCAATCTCGGCGCCCGCCTCGACCAGCGCCTTGACCACCGCCAGATCGCCTTTGAACGCAGCGCCGGCAATCGGGCTCTGGCCGTTGCCATTACGCATTTCCGGATCGGCTTTGTGTTTAAGCAGAACCTTCACCGCATCAACATGGCCGTAGTAGCTGGCGAGCATCAACAGGGTGTCGCCCTTGCTGTTTTTCAGGTTCACCGGCAGTCCGGCGGAGACAAGGCGATCAAGCATCTCGGCATCACCGTCGCGCGCCTTGTTGAAAACCTGCTCGGTGAATTCGGCAGCTTCCTCAGGGGTCATCTGGCGGCTTTGGTCAGACATGTGGCACTCCATTTCGGTCTATCGGAAGCCGACAGTTTCCCGAGCGCGACGGTGCCTGTCACTCGGTTTTTTCCGAGCGTCCCGATAGCCACGCTCAATACCGATGTTTGCCCTGTTGAATTTCAGCGAGGATTTGCTCACTGACATGCACGTAAGTTTCGCTGCCGGGCAGCCAGGCGAAGATCGGGTCATCGCCTGTGAGCCCGGGGTCAAAGCCTTCTGTTTTCAGGCGAGTCTTCTGGTACTTGAACGTGCCGGTGGTTTCCATTTTCACTTTCACCCGCAGGAACAACGGCACGGCATAAGCCGGCATACGTTGCCGGACGAAACTCAGCAATTCAGCGAAATCCAGCGTGGCCAAGGATTCCGCAGGAGTGATGGCGGCCATTCCGGCGCGCCCGTTGGTGTTGGGGATTTCGACACCGTAGGCCACGGCTTCAGCAATCAATGGATGTTGCAGCAACAGGTTCTCGACTTCGGTGGTCGACACGTTTTCACCCTTCCAGCGATACGTATCGCCGAGGCGATCAACAAATTGAGCATGGCCGAAACCGATGTTGCGCAGCAGGTCGCCGGTGTTGAAAAAGCGATCGCCCTTGTTGAACACATCGTGCAATACGACGCGGGCGGTTTTCTGCGGATCGGTGTAACCGTCCAGCGGCGCTTTTTCGTCGATCCGCGCCAGCAGCAGGCCTTGCTCGCCCTTGCCGACCTTGCGCATGAAACCATCTTCGCCGCGCAACGGCTCGCCACTGTCATGGTCGTAAGCGACCAGTTCCCAGGCCATCAGGGAAAACCCGACGGTGTTGTCGAAATTGAGGATGTTGGTGAAACCGATGTTGCCGTCGCTGGCCGCGTACAGCTCACAGATATGCTCCACCGCAAAACGTGATTTGAACTCGGCCCAAGCACCAGGACGCAGGCCATTGCCGATCATCTTGCGCACATCGTGACGGCTGTCATCGACGCTGACCGGTTGCTCGACCAGGTAGCGGCACAATTCGCCAACATAGCCGATGGTGGTCGCGCGATAGCGGCGCACATCATTCCAGAACTGGCTGGCGCTGAATTTGCGGCGGATGGCGAAACCCGAGGCGCCGTTGATCGCCGATCCCCAACACACGCACAGACCTGTGGCGTGATACAGCGGCAAGGTGCAGTAAACGACATCATCCGGGCGCATATCGAGGGCGATCATGCCGAAGCTCGCCGAACTGCGCATCCACCGTCCGTGCTTGAAAACCCCGGCCTTGGGCAGACCGGTGGTGCCGGAGGTGTAGATGTAGAAACACGGATCGTCGAAGAATACTTGCGCGCTGCTCGGCGGGTTATCGCTGCTGGCGTCAGCACTGGCGCTGATCAGATTGACGTAATCCTCGGGCGCGATGCCCGGGTGGCTGTATGTGTCCTGATCAGCGACAAACCAGGTGCGGGGCGCTGCGATCGCTACCTGATCACGCACGCCGGCATAGGCAGCGGTCAGTTCTTCCCCGACCACGATGGCCGCAGGCGCAACCAGATTGATGCTGTGAACAAGCGTGTCGCGCATCAATGAGGTGTTGAGCAGCGCACTGACCGCGCCGAGCTTGGCCAGCGCCAGGATTGTCACCAGTAATTCCGCACGGTTCTCGATGAACACCGCGACCACATCGCCTTTGCCGATACCTTGCTCGCTCAGATAATGCGCAATGCGATTGGCCCACTGATTGACCTGTGTATAGGTCAAGGCAACGTCGCCCTGCAACAACGCCGCACCATCGGGATTGCGCAGCGTCGCCTGCTCGAACGTCCAGCCCAGGCCACACGTTTGGGTCGGATCCGTAACGTTGGCCACTTTCATGCCTTTGACCACCCGGGGGATGGCCTTGGCGATCATCGGCAGTTTGCGGAGCATCATGCCCCAGGTAATCGTGTCGCTTGGTGCGTGACGCATGAAAGCTCCCCGTTCGATCTTGACGTGCAGACCGCTGTTCTTGTTATCGGGTAATGACTGCGACCGACGCGTTTACGCCATGGGTCGAGAAGGAAAGTACGTCAGTGCTCGCGGGGCTGTACACGCGGTTTTTGCAATGATTTGTATCCCGTCGCGCCTCCGGGGAAGAGCGGATTCTGGTACGGACGTTTGGTTCCGTTGTACGGAGAAAAATCACGCAAAATGCAGGATGCACGATGGCCATTCATGCAGATTGCACGACGCCTGCAAAATGCACTACTTTCAACTCGTTGATTTTAAAGGGAATTTATTCGCATCAATACTGGCACAAACGCTGCAACTACCTCCGCATGCTTGCCATTCAAGTACATACGGAGCTGATGACATGAGCCTGATTCAAGAAAAATTTACATCGCTGTTCTCCAACTACGAAGTCAGCACTGCCCCGCGTCCTGACGGTGGCATCCTGCTCACACTGCGTAGCAGCGACGGCAAAGTCTTCAAACGCGCCCTCTCGTATCAGCAACTGCATGCCGGTGACCAACTGTCGTGGGCGATCAGCGCGATCCGCCGCGACCTGGCCGAACAAGCCAGCGAGCTGCCGCAAATTGCGATGCTGCAGAGCCAGCAGCGTTTTGCTCTGCCGACCTATCACTCGCTGTAATTGGCTTTAAACAAAAACAGGCCGTGGAGCATGCGCTTCACGGCCTGTTTTTATGTGCGCATGATTTTTGTAGGAGCTGCGGCACGCTGCGATCTTTTGATCTTGATTTCATGCGTAAATCGAAAGATTGCAGCCTCGTTTCACTCGACAGCTCCTACAGGGATGTGTGCAATGGTCAGAACGCTTCCGGTTCGATCCCGGTAAAGCTGTCCACCGTCACGTGTCCTGCCAACTCACCGCCTTCACGCGCCAGGCCACAGGTTTTCATGCCGGCTGACTGGGCAGCGTCGAGCTCTTCGACGATATCCGAGAGGAACAGGATTTCATCGGCTTCAACACCCACCGCCTGTTGAATGTTGCGGTAGGACTGCGCCTCACGCTTCGGCCCTGATGTGGTGTCGAAATAGCCGCTGAACAGCGGTGTCAGATCCCCCGCCTCCGAGCAACCGAAAATCAGTTTCTGCGCCTGGATCGAGCCGGATGAGTAAACAAACAGTTGATAACCGGCCGCATGCCAACGTTGCAGCGCTTCAACAGCATCCGGATAAACATGCCCTTTCAGCTGCCCGGCCTGATAGCCCTGCGCCCAGACCATGCCTTGCAACGCCTTGAGCGGCGTGGCTTTGCGGTCTTCAGCGATCCAGCTCAAGAGGATTTCAACAACCCGCTCGACATCGGCCTGCGGCTCGTTGCTGTCTCGGCGCACGGCGTCGAGCTGTTCGGCGACATCAGCACGCGAAGCGTTCTGGCGCACAAAGTCGGGCAAATGTTCGGCGGCGTAGGGAAACAGCACGTCGAAGACGAAACTCACCGCGCTGGTGGTGCCTTCGATGTCGGTGAGGATGGCTTTGATCGACACGGTTTCAGTCCTCCAGACGCGGGAAACGACCGGCGATGTCTTCGCCGGTGAAATTGGCAACCCAGCCTTCCGGGTTGTTGAACAGACGAATCGCTACGAAATGCGGATGCTCGCCCATGTCGAACCAGTGCTTGGTGCCGGCGGGAACCGAGATCAGATCATTTTTCTCGCAAAGCACGGCATAGACGTAATCGTCGATATGCAGGGTAAACAAGCCACGACCGGCGACGAAAAATCGCACTTCGTCTTCGCCATGGCGGTGCTCTTCGAGGAACTTGGCGCGCAGCTCGGCTTTTTGCGGATGATCACTGTTGAGGCTGATCACATCGACCGTAATGTAACCGCGCTCAGTCATCAGTTTGTCGATCTGCTCTTTATAAGCGCTGATGACCTCTTCCTGACTGGCGCCGGGCTGAATCTTCGCGGCGGCCTGCCAGCGGTCGAAACGCACGCCCTGCTCGGCCAGCGTCGAGGCGATATCTTCGAAATGGGTCAGCACCTTATTGGGAATCTCAGGGCTGGAAACGTGATAAACGGACAGGCTGCTCATGGGCAATTCCTCGGTAGCGGCGGCGCCGTCCGGCTCTTGAAGACCGGTCGGGCGCCGCATGGCATCAGGCAAACAGGCTGTTTCAGATGAACTCAGCCTTGGCGGTTCATGACGCTGCGGGTTTTCAACTCGCATTCAAACAGGAATTCAAAAGCCTCGATCTGCCGCAGCGCGTCGCTCATCTGCGCGCCCCATGTGTAGAGACCATGGCCGCGAATCAGATAACCGACGCAATCGGGATGGGCGTCGAGCCAAGGCTGCACCTTGGCGGCGAGGCGCGCAATGTCCTGATCGTTGTCGAAAATCGGCACACGCACCCGTGATTCATGGGTGGAAATACCGCTGAAGGCTTTTTGCAGTTCGTAGTCTTCGAACTCGATGAAATCTTCCGGGGTCAGGCGCGACAGCACCGTGGCATTCACCGAATGGGTGTGCAGCACCGCACCGATTTCCGCGCGCCAACTGTAGAGCTGGGTGTGCAGCAAGGTTTCGGCGGAGGGTTTCTTGCCCGGCTCCAGGCTATTGCCGGACAGATCGGTAGCGAGCACGTCATCCACACCCAACTGGCCCTTGTGCTTGCCCGATACGGTCAACAGCGCTTCGCTCGGCGACAGGCGTGTCGAATAGTTGCTGCTGGTAGCTGGCGACCAGCCACGGCCATATAGAAAAAGCCCGGCGTCAACGATCTGCTGGGCGAGCTGTTCACGACTAAGGCTCATGGCCTGTCCTCTTGCATACATGTGGCAATGATAACGGCAGCGGCAAGCGCTGCGAGACTGGCAATACTAAAGGTCAATGTTGCGCCGAGGGCATTCCAGCTGTAGCCGGAATACAGCGCGCCGAGCGCCCCGCCGGTGCCGGCCAGTGCCGCATACAGCGCCTGGCCCTGGCCTTGCTGGCGGGCGCCGAAACTACGTTGCACGAAAGCGATGGCAGCCGCATGAAAGCTGCCGAATGTCGCTGCATGCAACACCTGGGCGAACAACAACACCCAGAGAAACTCCGCAAACGAACCGAGCAGCACCCAACGCAACGCCGCCAGAAGGAAGCTCGCCAGCAGCACCCGGCGCAGGGAAAAGCGCGCCAGAATGCGACTCATGGCCATGAACATCAGCACTTCCGCCACCACACCCACGGCCCAGAGCATGCCGATGACGCCACGGCTGTAACCGAGGCGTTCAAGGTGCAAAGTCAGAAAGGTGTAATACGGCCCGTGGCTGACCTGCATCAGCGCGACGCAAGCATAAAACGCCAGCACGCCGGGATGACGCAATTGCTTGAGGAAGCCCTCACCCGTCGGCCGATTGCCTTGCGCGGGCTGCGCATTCGGCACCCACAGGCTGCTGAGAACGATACCGGCCATGATCAGCACCAGCGCAGCCGGGTAGATGTCCAGACTCAGCCATTCGAACAGCCGCCCCAGCACTACCACTGTGATGATGAAACCGATGGAGCCCCACAGGCGAATCTGGCTGTAGCGCGATGTTTGCCCCTGCAGATGCGCGAGGGTAATGACTTCGAACTGCGGCAGCACTGCATGCCAGAAGAACGCATGCAGGGCCATGACCATCGCCAGCCAGGCGTAGGTCTGGCTGACGAAAATCAGCGAAAAGGTCAGCAACGTACAGACCGCACCAAAGCGCACGATGGCCAGACGCCTGCCGGTGTAATCGCCGAGCCAGCCCCAGATGTTCGGCGCCACGCAGCGCATCAGCATCGGAATCGCCACCAGCTCGCCGATGCGTGCGGCGCTGAAGCCGAGGTGATCGAAGTACAGCGCCAGAAACGGCGCTGTCGATCCGAGCAAGGCGAAATAGAACAGATAGAAACTGGACAACCGCCAGTAAGGAAGCGCCGCCACGCCCGTTATGCCGCGACGGCTTTGAGCGCAGCCATCAGAGCTGGCCCAGCACCGGCGTGCTCACGCGCACATCGGCGTTCTGCCCACGGTGGCGCAGCAGGTGATCCATCAGCACGATGGCCATCATCGCTTCGGCGATCGGCGTCGCGCGGATGCCGACGCATGGGTCGTGACGACCCTTGGTGATCACGTCGACCGGGTTGCCATTCACGTCGATCGAGCGGCCCGGGGTGGTGATGCTCGAGGTCGGTTTCAATGCCAGATGCGCAACGATTGGCTGGCCGGACGAGATGCCACCGAGGATGCCGCCGGCGTTGTTGCTGAGGAATCCTTCCGGCGTCAGTTCATCGCGGTGTTCGGTACCACGCTGGGCGACACAGGCGAACCCGGCGCCGATCTCGACGCCCTTGACCGCGTTGATGCTCATCAGCGCGTGGGCCAGTTCGGCGTCGAGGCGATCGAAGATCGGCTCGCCAAGACCCGGCATCACGCCTTCGGCGACCACGGTGATCTTCGCTCCGACCGAGTCCTGATCGCGGCGCAACTGGTCCATGTACGCTTCCAGCTCCGGGACCTTGTCCGGGTCAGGACTGAAAAAGGCGTTTTCTTCGACCGAATCCCAGGTCTTGAACGGAATTTCGATCGGGCCGAGCTGGCTCATGTAACCGCGAATCACGATGCCCTGACTGGCCAGATACTTCTTGGCGATCGCACCGGCCGCCACGCGCATGGCGGTTTCCCGCGCCGAACTGCGGCCACCGCCGCGATAATCGCGTTCGCCGTATTTGTGGTGATAGGTGTAGTCGGCGTGAGCCGGGCGGAACAGGTCCTTGATCGCCGAGTAGTCCTTGGACTTCTGGTCGGTATTGCGAATCAGCAGGCCGATCGAGCAACCGGTGGTGCGACCCTCGAACACGCCGGAGAGGATTTCGACTTCATCGGCTTCCTGGCGCTGGGTGGTGTGGCGGCTGGTGCCAGGCTTGCGGCGATCGAGGTCGCGCTGCAGATCTTCCAGGGAAATCTCCAGGCCCGGCGGGCAGCCGTCGACAATGGCGACCAACGCCGGACCATGGCTTTCGCCAGCGGTGGTGACAGTGAACAACTTGCCGTAGGTATTGCCGGACATGCAGGACGCTCCGTGAAATCAAACCCGAATTCTTGATGCGCGCCAGTATACGCAGGCTAACCGAGTAGTTCATCCTCGAACCTTAGTGGTGCTGGCGAGTCCAACCGGCACCTTGACCAATGATGGCGTGATGATGCTGCGAGTTCTGATCTTGAGTCTTACCCTCTTTACCGGCTTTGCCCAAGCGACAGTCCTACAGCGCCCAGTCACTCTGGACACCGGCAGTGGCGAACTTTTCGGTTCGCTGTTGCTGCCCAAGTCCGACAGCCCGGTGCCGATTGTTCTGATGATTTCTGGCTCGGGTCCTACAGATCGCGACGGAAACAACCCCGACGGCGGGCGCAATGACAGCCTCAAGCGCTTGGCCTGGGTGCTGGCCAAACACAACATCGCCAGCGTGCGCTATGACAAGCGCGGCGTCGCCGCGAGCCTGGCGGCCGCTCCTGATGAACGTGATTTGTCTGTAGAAGGCTACGCGGCGGACGCCGTGGCGTGGGGGCAGAAGCTCAAGGCCGATCCGCGTTTCGGCAAACTGATTCTGCTCGGCCACAGCGAAGGCGCGCTGATTGCCAGCCTCGCCGCGCCGAAGCTGGACGCAGCGGCGGTGATCTCGCTGTCCGGCAGCGCGCGCCCGGTCGATCAGGTAATCCGCGAACAGTTGGCGCGCAGCCTGCCGCCGCCACTGATGCTGCGCAGCAACGAACTGCTCGACAGCCTCAAGGCCGGCCATACCGATGACAACGTGCCGCAGCCGTTGCAGGTGATCTTTCGCCCGAGCGTGCAGCCGTACCTGATTTCGCTGTTCCGTCAGGACCCGGCGCAGGCCTTTGCCCAGTTGAAAATGCCGGCGCTGATTGTCCAGGGCAGCAACGACATTCAGGTCGGCACCGAGGACGCGAAGCTGCTCAAGGCGGCGAAACCGGACGCGCAAATGACGGTGATCGAAGGCATGAATCACGTGCTGCGCATCGTCCACAACGACATGAAGCGGCAATTGGCCTCCTACAAGGACCCGAATTTGCCCCTGGCCGCCGAACTAGGCGCCGCCGTCATCGAATTTATTGACGGAATTCGTGCAAGTTAACTGCGTTTTACCCTCCAGCCTCACAGAAAACGGCCGATAAGCCTTTGTCGCCAGCGCAACGTCTGGCGGCAAGCAGGGCTTGGACAGGATCTCGCCGTTATGACTGAAACCCAGACTTCACCCGACACCAGCGCTGAAAAAGACGCACCGCCAGCGGTCGAACTGCCGTGGGCGGACGTTCAGGCCGAGCACCACAAGATGCTCCGCCTGGCGCCGCTGCAGACCGACCGCAATACCGGCGGCCGGCCGTTGCGCTTTGTCGAATTCGGTTACGCCGAGCGCAACAGCAAAGAGCGCAGCCTGATGCGCATGGCGATCAAGCTGCCCAACCAGCGCGTGCGCAAAGAGCAGAATCATCTGGATGTGTGGGTCGACCACGCGAGCAAACGGGTGAGCTTCGGTCCCGATAGCGGCTTGCAGATTGAACCGCTGAATCGCGGTATCGGCCGCTTCATGGCTGCGCAAGGCATCAATTGGGCGAAAAAACGCTGGCCCGGCTACACCGTCGACGGCATGGACCTGAACAACAAGGACGCGCTCAACGAAGACACTCGCTTGCGCCGCGACCATTTCCTGCGCGTGCACGGTTTCGATGTGGCTTACGCCGACGCCCAGCATTTGAAAGGCAGCATCAAGGCGGTGCAGGTCGGTGATCTGCTTGGTGACTGGAACAGCGAAAAGCTGCAGATCGTCGAAATTCTTGAAGCCGCGCAGATGCTGCAGCAGGCCGAACAGAATCTCGCCGAGCAGGAAGTGAAGCTGAAGAAGCAGGAAGAAAAAGTCAGCAAGTTCAAGCGCGAAGATGCCGGGCTGCGTTTCACCATTACGTGTCTGGTGGCGTTTGCGGTGTTTCAGGCGGGGTTGTTGATCTGGATTGCTACGCACCGCTGAGGGCTTGAGCGCGTACTGATCGTTCCCATGCTCTGCGTGGGAACGATCTGTCACAACCTTAGACGCGGGACGCGAACAGGGCCTGATGCGCGCGGCACTGCTCCGCTGTCAGCATGAACACACCATGCCCACCACGCTGGAACTCCAGCCAGGCGAAATCGACTTCCGGGTACAACGCCTCGACGTGCACTTGGCTGTTGCCCACCTCGACAATCAGCAAACCCTTCTCGGTCAGGTGATCCGCCGCTTCGGCGAGCATGCGCCGGACCAGATTCAGACCATCATCACCGCAGGCCAGACCGAGTTCCGGCTCGTGCTGATATTCGTCCGGCATGTCGGCGAAATCTTCCGCATCGACGTAGGGCGGGTTCGACACGATCAGGTCGAAACGCTGACCCGGCAAGCCATCGAAGCCATCACCCTGCACCGTGTAGACGCGCTCATCGACGCCATGGCGCTCGATGTTCTGATTGGCCACTTCCAGCGCCTCGAACGACAGGTCCGCGAGCACTACCTCGGCATTCTGGAATTCGTAAGCGCAAGCAATGCCGATGCAGCCGGAGCCAGTGCACAGGTCGAGAATCCGCGCCGGTTCGTTGCCGATCCACGGCGCAAAGCGGTTTTCGATCAGTTCACCAATCGGCGAACGCGGGATCAACACGCGCGGGTCGACGATGAACGACATGCCGCAGAACCAAGCTTCACCGAGCAGATAGGCGGTGGGAACGCGATCCTCGATGCGGCGCTTGAGCAAGCGCTGCAGATTGACCAGTTCGTCATCTTCCAGCGCGCAATCAAGATAGCTGTCGGCGATTTCCCAAGGCAGGTGCAAAGCGCCCAGTACCAACTGGCGCGCCTCGTCCCAGGCGTTGTCGGTGCCATGACCGAAAAACAGATCCTCCCCATGGAAGCGGCTGACGGCCCAACGGATGTGGTCGCGCAGGGTACGAAGTCGGGAAGTGATCACGGCGTAGAACTCCAGAAAAAACGACTGGCGATTCTAGCAGCCAAAACGCGCGACGACGACGCAGGAAAAACCGCGCGGCAACGGTAGGAGATTTCTTTTTTTTGCATCAGGCATTGAACGGAACGTGTAACTTGACAAGGCTGCAGGCCAAGAACGACGGCGCCTACGATGGTAGCGATTCACAGAACCGCTCAGCCAGAGGACAATGTCGCAAAAGCCCCACCCCGAGGAGCCCCAGAATGTCCGTTCCAAAAACGATGTTTCAACTCAGCGGCCGCGGTTACGCAGCGGCCACACTGAGCCATGCCACCGTGGTCATCATCGATGCCCAGAAGGAATACCTCAGTGGCCCGCTGGCCCTGAGCGGCATGGACGCGGCCGTCGCGAACATCAAACAAGTGGTTGCCGCAGCCCGTGCCGCCGGTCGGCCGATCGTGCACGTGCGTCATCTCGGCACCGTGGGTGGCCTGTTCGACCCGCAGGGCGAACGTGGCGAGTTCATCCCTGGTCTGGAACCACAGGGTGATGAAACCATTATCGGCAAACTGCTGCCGAGCGCGTTCCATGGCACCGAACTGCTCGAGCGCCTGCAGAACCTCGGCTCGCTGGACCTGATCGTTTGCGGTTTCATGAGTCACTCCAGCGTCAGCACCACCGTGCGCGCGGCGAAGAATCTAGGTTTCCGCTGCACCCTGGTCGAAGACGCCTGCGCGACACGCGATCTGCCGTTCAAGGGCGGTGTACTCAGCGCCGAACGCGTGCAGGAAGCGGAAATGGCGATCATGGCCGACAACTTCGCCACGCTGGCCAAGACTCAGGACCTGATCTGATCCTGCCCTTGCGAGCGGTGCGTTGGCGCCGCTCATCCGCTATATCCGCTGATTTGCCGCAAATGCCATAGCCTCAGGAACAACCCGGTCAACTCCCGGTCGAAGGGCCGATACCATTGAGGAAGGTCGGAATGAAGTTATCCGATGGATTTGACGCACGCCGTTTGCGGCCCAAAGGCCAAAGCAACTGGCGTTTTCGATTTGGCGCGGCGATCTCGGCCATTCTGGCGACGTTCGGCGTGCTGCTGGCGATGGCCGGGGCAGCCAGCCTGCTCGGCCGCCCGCCGGCGCTGGGTGACCTGAACGCATCACCGCTGGGCTCGGCAATCATGCTCGCCGTCGGCTTGCTGTTTCTGTATTTCGGCGTTGCCCTGTGGCGCCGCTGCCGCCGTCGCGCACGGCAATCGCGGGAACTGAACATGGCCCCGCATCTGATGAAAAAACACGACTGACCCAACGGCCTGGCTTTTTGCCGGGCCGTTTTCTGTCGACTTGGGTAAACTGGCCGCCCTTCGCGGAGGCTGACATGCAAGACGACGATTTTTCTCTGTTCAAAAGTGCGATCCAGGGCGTCAAGCCGATCAAGCACGACCGCGCCGACACCGGCAAACCCAAGGCTGACCGCGCGCAGATTGCCAAGCTGCGTCAGTCCGCCACCGTGCGCAGCGAAACCACCATCATTGACGGCTTGTCCGACCAGTTCGTGATCGACGTCGGCCCGGAAGACGAACTGATGTGGTCCCGCGACGGCGTGCAGGAAAGCCAGATGCGCAAGCTCAAGGTCGGGCAGATCCCGTTCGAAGGCAGCCTCGACCTGCACGGCATGAGCGTGGAAAAGGCCCGGGAAACGCTTTGGGCCTTTCTCGCCGAAGCGACCAAGTTCGAAATCCGCTGCGTGCGCGTGACTCACGGCAAGGCCGTGCGCCTCGATGGCAAGCGGCCAATGATCAAAAGCCATGTCAACACCTGGCTGCGCCAGCACGCCCAAGTCCTCGGCTTTTGCTCCTGCCAGGCCCGTCACGGCGGCGCCGGCGCGGTTTATGTGATGCTGAAACGGACGATGATGGAAGGCCGCGACGAATAAAGCCATCACACCGAACTTGCAGGGTTGTGTCCGCCACCGTACCCTTGCCCTTTGCGAAAATCCCCACAGGTAGTTTCATGTCCCTGGAACAGAATTACACCGCGATTCTCGGCCAACTGGGCGAGGACGTGTCCCGCGAGGGCCTGCTCGACACGCCAAAGCGTGCCGCCAAAGCCATGCAGTACCTCTGCCGCGGTTATGCACAGACGCTCGAAGAGGTCACCAATGGTGCCCTGTTCAGCTCCGACAACAGCGAAATGGTGCTGGTCAAGGACATCGAGCTGTATTCGTTGTGCGAACACCACTTGCTGCCGTTCATCGGCAAGGCGCATGTCGCCTATATCCCGAGCGGCAAAGTGCTGGGCCTGTCGAAGGTTGCGCGGATCGTCGATATGTACGCCCGTCGCCTGCAGATTCAGGAAAACCTCAGCCGCCAGATCGCCGATGCGGTGCAGCAAGTCACCGGCGCACTGGGCGTGGCCGTGGTGATCGAAGCCAAGCACATGTGCATGATGATGCGCGGCGTCGAAAAGCAGAATTCGTCGATGATCACTTCGGTGATGCTCGGTGAATTCCGCGAAAACGCGGCAACCCGTAGCGAATTCCTCAGCCTCATCAAGTAATTCGCAACAGAAAAGAGCCGGCGTTGATCGCCGGTTTTTTTTCGCCCGTGAAAAATCGGGTAAGCTGCGCGCCTTCTTCATTTGCACCGTGAGGCTTTCAACGTGTTCGTCAAAGCGCTTCGTGTCGGCCTCGGCCAACTGGTTATCTTCATCGACTTTATTACCCGCCCGGGGAAGAAAAAACGCCCCACCGCTGCTCAGGCGCAAGTCGACGCTGCCGCGAAGGACCTGACGCTGTATCAATTTCACGCCTGCCCGTTCTGCGTGAAAACCCGCCGCGCCCTGCATCGCCTGAATGTGCCGGTAGCGCTGAAAGACGCGAAGAACAACGAGCAGGATCGCCAGACCCTGCTGGAACAGGGTGGCCGAATCAAAGTGCCTTGCCTGCGAATTGATGAGAATGGGCAGACAACCTGGATGTATGAATCCAAGGTGATTATTGATTATCTGGATAAGCGGTTTGCTGCAGTCTGACATTGATGTGCTGTGGCTGATGGCGCCATCGCTGGCAAGCCAGCTCCCACATTGATCTCAGGTTGTAGACAAGAATTGTGGGAGCTGGCTTGCCAGCGATGAGGCCCGTCAAATCATCACAAAACTCAGACAATGATAAACCGGCCCTCCAGCCGGTTTATTGCTTATCAGGCCGCCCTCTCCATCTGCGCCCGCCGCACCACCGCCGCCAACCGCTTCAACCCCTCATCCAGCCGCGCCGGATCAATGTGGCTGAAGTTCAAGCGCAAATGCCCATGATGCTTGTCCGGCTCGGGAAAGAACGGCTCACCGGGCATGAATGCCACATCATTGGCCAACGCCTCATTGAGCAAAGTGCGCGTATCCAGCGGTTGCTTCAGCGTCAGCCAGAAGAACAGTCCGCCTTGCGGCATGTCCCAGTCAGCCAGATCGGCAAAATGGCTTTCCAGCCCCAATTGAAACGCATCTCGCCGCAGCCGATAGAAATCCCGCAACTCACTTAAATGCTGTTGATACTTTTCCGAGCCGATCCATTGCAGCGCCTGCCACTGACCGATGCGATTGGTGTGTAGATCCGCCGATTGCTTGAGCTTGAGCAGGTGCGGGAACAGATCCGCACTGGCAATCAGGTAACCGACACGTAAACCCGGAAGCAGGGTTTTCGAGACGGTGCCGGTGTAGATCCAGCTGGCTTTTTTCAGGCGCGCCGCAATCGGTTTTGCGCTGCCACCATCGAAAGTCAGTTCGCGGTATGGCTCGTCTTCGATGAGAGTGACGCCGAATTCATCGAGCAATGCCGCGACCGCTGCGCGCTTGGCCTCGCTGTAGCGCACGGCGGATGGATTCTGAAACGTCGGGATCAGGTAGATAAACGCCGGGCGGTGTTGTTCCAGACGCTTGCGCAGTTGCGCCAGGTTGGGGCCGTCGGCTTCTTGCGGCACGGTCAGGCAATCGGCGCCGAACAGTTGAAAGATTTGCAGCGCGGCCAGATAAGTCGGCGCCTCCAGCAAAATTTCCGTGCCCTTGTCGATATACAGTTTTGCCGCCAGATCCAGAGTTTGCTGGGAACCACTGACCACCAGCACCTGACTCGCATCGCACTCGAGGCCCAGCGCCCTCGCCTCTGCCGCCAAAGCTTCGCGCAAGGCCGGCTCGCCTTCGCTCATGCCGTACTGACCCAGCGATAACGGCATCTCGTCCCACTCCACCTTCGGCAACATCGCCTCAGCGGGCAAACCGCCGGCGAACGACATGACCTCCGGAAGCTGGGCCGCCGCGAGGATTTCTCGGATCAAAGAACTTTTAAGGCGCGAGACACGTTCGGAAAAAGCCATGGAGGTCACCGTAGCAAGGCATGCAGGAAATGAGTCAAACTGGTTGACTGAAACTACGACAGCTTGAGCGAGTACGTCAATATGCTTGACCTTAAAAACCCCTCCACTCAGCAACAGGCCATGGAAGCGTTTTTCTTCGGCTATCAGGCATTCACTGCCAAGGCTGATGAAATGCTCGAGCGTCGCGGCCTCTCGCGGGTGCATCAGCGCATCGTGTTTTTCATCGCGCGCTATCCGAACCTCAGCGTAAAAGAGTTGCTGGCCCTGCTGGGCGTGAGCAAACAAGCGTTGAACATGCCCCTGCGCCAGTTGCAGGAAATGCACCTGGTCGACAGCGTCGCTTCGCAGACGGACAAGCGTAAGCGCCTGCTTGAGCTGACGGCGGAAGGCGCGAAGTTCGAGCAAGCGCTGCGCCGTGAGCAGGTGAAATTGCTCGAGCGGGTATTTGCCGAGGCTGGGGAAGCGGCGGTGAATGGGTGGTTGGCGGTGAATCTGGCGCTTGGGGGGAATCAGCTGCAACTCGATTGACAGGACCGCCCTCTTCGCGAGCAGGCTCGCTCCCACATTGGAACGCATTCTCCTGTGTGAGCGAGCCTGCTCGCGTAGCCATCCTGATAGCCATATATCCCTATCGGCAAAAAAATCGGCGACAAAAACCAAAACAATATTTGCTTTATTTGTACACAAAAGCATAATCCACTGCGTGCGAGTTCCTGACTATACGGTCAACAAATTCGCGTATGCCTCAAAGGGCCGCTGCCACCCCTCATGGGTCCGGCCCTGGAAATAACAATAAAACTCTTGAGGAGTACTCGCTGTGGAAAGCCGCAAATCCGAAGCACCGCCGCTCGAGCTCACGCCGCCATTACGCAATGGCCTGCTGGAGCGTCTGTTCAAACTCAGCTTGCATGGCACCACGGTGAAGACCGAGCTGATTGCCGGTCTGACAACCTTCATCACCATGGCTTACATTATTTTCGTCAACCCGAACATCATGGCCGACGCAGGCATCGATCACGGTGCGGCCTTCGTCGCCACCTGCATCGCCGCTGCGCTCGGTTGCCTGTTGATGGGGCTCTATGCCAATTGGCCGGTGGGTCTTGCACCGGGCATGGGCCTCAATGCTTTCTTCACCTACACCGTGGTCGGCACCATGGGCTACAACTGGGAAACCGCCCTCGGCGCGGTGTTCGTCTCGGGCGTGCTGTTCATGTTCCTGACCTTTTCGCGGATCCGCGAGTGGCTGCTCAACAGTATCCCGGTCAGCCTGCGGTTCGCGATGGGCGCCGGTGTCGGTCTGTTTCTGGGCCTGATCGGTCTGAAGACGGCCGGTATCGTCGTCGACAGCCCGGCGACGCTGATCAAGCTGGGTTCGCTGCGTGAACCTGGCCCGCTGCTCGCCGCGATCTGCTTCCTGATGATCGCGATCCTCAGTTACCACCGCGTGTTCGGTGCGATCCTGATCAGCATCATCACCGTCACGCTCGCCGGCTGGGGCCTGGGTCTGGTGCACTACGAGGGCATCATGTCCGCGCCGCCGAGCCTGGCACCGACCTGGATGGCAATGAATGTCGCCGGCGTGTTCAACGTCAGCATGATCAGCGTGGTGCTCGCGTTCCTCTTCGTGCACATGTTCGACACCGCCGGTACGCTGATGGGCGTGGCCCAGCGCGCCAACCTTGTCGCCGCTGACGGTCGCATCGAGAATCTTTCCCGAGCCATGAAGGCTGACAGCGCATCCAGCGTATTTGGCGCCGTGGTGGGGGTTCCACCCGTGACAAGTTACGTGGAAAGTGCCGCTGGCGTGGCCGCTGGTGGTCGGACTGGTCTTACCGCAGTTACCGTGGGTGTGCTATTTATAGCGGCCATGTTTTTCGCACCGCTGGCTGGCATGATTCCCGCTTATGCCACAGCAGGTGCACTGATCTACGTGGCGATGTTGATGATGGGCGGTATGGCCCACATCGAATGGGACGAAGCGACCGACGCCATTCCGGCGATCGTCACGGCGATCATGATGCCGCTGACCTTTTCGGTCGCCGACGGCATCGCGCTGGGCTTCATCACTTACGTCGCGTTGAAGGCTGGCACCGGCAAGTACAAGGAAATTTCCGTCAGCCTGTGGGTGCTCTGCGCGATCTTCATCGCCAAGTTCATCTTCCTGTAAACGCTGCGCGGTTCAGGCTTCAAACCAGCCTCACCCTCACCGGTGGGGCTTTTGCACATCTCGATAACAACAAAGGAGCAATACGATGAGTCTGGAAACCTGGCTGCTGTTCAGTGGCGCTGCGCTGGTGGTGATCCTGATCCCGGGACCGCTGTCATTGCTGATGATCAGCAACAGTCTGAATTACGGTTTGCGCCGGTCGTACCCCGCGTTCCTGGGTGGCGTGATCGCCTCGATCTGCCTGCTCAGCGCGTCGGCACTTGGCCTCGGCGCATTGCTAATGGCTTCGGAGCAGTTGTTCAGCGCACTGAAAATAGTCGGTGCGCTGTACCTGTTCTACCTCGCCTGGCAGAGCTGGCAGCAGTCGCGGCAGCCATCGACGGGCGCCGAAGTACCTGAGGCTGCACCGGTGCCGCGCTTTCGCACATTGTTCGGACGCGCCTTTGTACTGGGTGCGAGCAATCCGAAGGACATCCTGTTTTTCGCCGCGTTTCTGCCGCAGTTCCTCCGCGCTGAGCAACCTTTTCTGCCGCAATTGCTGATCATGATCGCGACCTGGGTAGTGCTCGATCTGTGCTGCAAGCTGGCCTATGGCCTGGGCGCCCATGGCGCCGCACGTTATCTGCGCAGCGGCAAAGGCCAGAGTTGGTTCAATCGGGTCAGTGCCGGACTATTTGGTGGTGCTGGCGCCGCGTCGTTGCTTGGCAGCCACTGAAAAGCGCCACTATTGATCATCCTGCCGGAACGGACCTCGGGCGGGATGATGTGTTGTTTTGAATCAATTCAACTCGAACAACATTCAATCTTTGATATGCAATAGATAGCAACAACCCCCCGATATACAGCTCTGGAAAAGCCAACGTAATATTCTTCGCCTTAACGACAATTGCCGGAACAAGGAAGTTCTAATGGCCACACTGATAAGCGAAGCAACAGCACAAACCGACCCTTCAATACACGCGGACCTGCAACCTGTTTCCGATACCGTAATAATCATGGATCTGGGCTATGAAGCCAACGAATACAAGCCCTCAACCATTGATCAGAGCCGAACTAACGAAAAATCGAGTCAGTTGCAAATGGTGGACGAAGTGTTCGGCCCCTTGGAAATTGGCGATATTTCAATTACCCGTACCGCACTCGACGGATTAGGCGCGACCATTGACGGTCAGCCGTTGAATGGCGAGAACAGTTTCTTTCGCCGCCCCAAGCGCTCTTTTATCAATAGCCTGCAGTTCGACGCCAATAAAGTTGAACACTACCTGAAAACTTCAACGGGCAGCGATAGCTACTTGTTGCCCACGCTCCTGTTTGAAATGGCCAGCCAGCGCCCGCTCACCGCTCCCCGGCTCTTGAGGGAGAGTGCTGCAGATACTGTATCCGGCAATTACCGCGACAAACTTGTCAAACTTCTGAGTGCCGCACAGTCGCTTGATCTGCAACACGTGCACGTCCCCAAACATCATCCCCGCTGGGCCGCATTGACCAAAAGTTACGCGACGCTGGGCTCCAGCGTGGGCATCCAGGGCTTCGGCATCTTCATGGGAATTCGCGGCGTTGTCGATGCGATCAAAGCCGAAAACACTGCTGAAATAGCGATAAACAGCGCAGGCATTGTATCGGAGCTGGGCTCCATCGCGGCCGATGTCGCGGTGAGCAAGATAGCCACGCAGATGCTCACAGCCGGGCAAAGTGCTTATCGGGACTTCGCCAAAACCCGCTTTGCACTCAGATTGGGTCGATCGGGAGGGTTGGTCGGCGGCATGCTGACGCTGCCCTTCGACATCTTTACCGCCGTGAGGTCGATGAACGCCGCTCAGAATGCCACCGGCAAAGAAGCGATGGATCACTACGTCAGCGCTGGTCTGAGTATTACCAGTGCAGCCATGACTGTCATCCTCGGGTCCGCCGCGATGGCCGGGTTCTCGTTTGCCGGCCCTGTCGGACTTGCAGCCGGCGCGATTCTCGCCATCGGCTCACAGGTCTACGGCGCAGTACGTATCGTTGACGATATAGATGACTACATTGAATTGACTGTCGATGAACGGTGGCGTAGCGGTTGGTTTTCGTTCTGCATGATGGAGGTCGATCAAAGCGTTCAAAACCGCTATATCAAGGCAAAGACGCTGTTGCAGCACTCTCTGCAACTGAAAAAGTCCGCCAGAACGCTGCTCGACGGCCCCTTGAAAGAGACCACCGAAGCCATCGTCAACGGCAAGTTCGATGTGCGCCTGAAACCAACCCGGGTCTGGAAACGAAACTGGTGGACCAAACAGGATGCGTGGGAATCGGTCAATGTCCCTGAAGTGGTAGGCACCGATGACATCATTGATGCACGCGCAGGGGTAACAAAAGATACACCCGGCGCGGAGTTGGGGGTCGCCGCAGAGGGCAAGAACGTTCTCTGGTTCATCAGCGAGGGCAACGACTCGATCAAAGGGGTAGAAAAAAAACCCAACACCTTCCATTACAAGTCAGGAAAAAAACAACTTTCGGGCGGCGAAGAAAATGACCAGTTCCTGTTTGAGAACGCAGCGGACTTCCTTGAAAGGGGTCGCCATGTCGCAGATCATTCGACGCTGAGCGGCGGCGCAGGAAATGACACACTGGTACTCGGCGGCAGCTACTCCTCCCGTAATACCAACAGAACTGGCTATGACGTAGATCTGCTGGCTGGAACATTGCAGATCATCACGAGCGATGTCGATGCCGACAATAACCGGATATTTATCCTGCACAGTTTGCTGGACAGCATCGAAAACGTTGAGACAGTCCATCGCGCGGCAAGCGTGGTAACGGGCTCCGCGCAAAACAACATCATCAAATCCCGGGGCAGCGACAGCATTGAAGCTGGCGCTGGGGACGACCAGATATTTCTCTCTCACGAAAGAGCAAAAGCGTCGGGAGGCGCCGGCACCGATCAATATTACATTGCGCATGTGGCGGGCCGTTTTTCCATTGTCGATGATGGTGAACAGACCAGCTACATCGTCATGAACTGGCGCAAGGAGTTGATTGAATCCTTTGATATCGAGGGTAACGATCTGGTCATCCGCTCAGGTTTCGAAACGTCTGACCACCTCAAAAACGTGTTGACCATTCATGACGTTTATACGAACACCGAACACACTAGAAAGTTGAGCAACAAAAACCTGGTTTTCGTAACCAGCGATGATTTCCATTTCAGACTTGATCTGCCAGACACAATCCCGGACGGCCACACCGTAGAAATAACCGAAATTTTCCTCAAACGAGGAAAACCGGTAAACCCGATCATTATTTATGCAGCGGAATGCTGGATCCGCCACCGCAAACCCGCTGCCTATTACGTCCCGAGAACCGGCAAGACAACCACTTTTTACGCAGTTTTACGTTCTGATGTAATCACCCGGATATATCTGGATTTCCGCAGCGACGAGCTGACAAAAGCGGAGGCGCATTTTTTCTCGGACAAACCCAAGTCATATCACCTGACTGTTGGTTGCCATCTCGTCTATCACTTCGGCGCGAAAAGCATCAAGCTCAATTATTACTCCGCTGCGCGTAACGAAGACGATCACGACAATATTACGAAAATCCTGCGCACCATGGCTGTTCGTCCGTTCAGCCGTTACGTATTGATTTTCAAGGACGGTGTCGTTGCAGATGCCGAGCTTACAGCGCAAACCGAAATCGCACCTGCCTTTACGGATTTCACGGTATCGCGGGATTGGGTGACCCAGATGAAACTGCCGCTCGAGGTTCGCTCTCAGCGTTACTTTCACAATCTGGCTGAAAAAGCAGCTGAACCGATGGGCCGTACAAGAGTTTGCGCAACGCCGATTCGACTGGCCGTGCAAACCGACATGGACAACTACGAAGGAGAGGGTTCGAGTTATCTCATCCACGTACTCCCGGACATGACCATCAAACTCTCGACTCCCGGCGCACTTGCCGATGCCAAAGTTCGCCTGCCCTATTCATCCACTTGGGAACTTGATGCAACGCAGCTCGGCAAGGTCGAAATAAGGCTGGAAGAAAACCGGCTCTCCATCGGCACCACCACTTTTTATCTGCCGGTCTATGGAAGCGAAGATCTGATAGATCAAATCCGCGTTATTACCACCGGTGGAGTTGTGCACACGGTCGATCTGGTCTTTGATCGCATTTATCTGGATGGGCTTGATGCACGTTTTTTCGAAGAGCCAGACGCCTCAAAAGCGCTCCCGCCATATCTTGCCGCATTGGCCAACGACGAAGTCAAAGTCTGGAACGTTATCTGCGTCAACGACGAAACCGCGCGCGTGGGCTACAACCTGGCCGCCCATGGCTGGGTATTGCGTGCCGACAAATCCCGCATCGAAAAGTCTGCGTTAAGAGTAGTGAATCGCTGCAGTCACCAGACCAACATTTTCCGCCCTGTTTCGCTGATGAAAGTGCCTCCCGCGTAATTCGCGGTAACCCGTCAACAAACACCCTTTTTTTATCAGCGTACTGTCTACGCGGCACCCGCACGCGTCTGCGCGCTCTTTTTCCGAGTATTTCCCATGGCCAAATCACCCAAAAAAATCCCGACCATAAAATCGCCCGATTCGCCCGATGCCACACATCCCGGATCACCGCCCCTCGTCAAAAATGTGGGCCTGGACATGCCTGACGCCCTGCTCCTGGGCATCGATTCGCCGGCGATCAGCCAAGCGCCAGCCACCTCTGCCGCAGCCAACGCAGTGCCCACGGTCAGCCTTCATGCCTTGCTAGATGCAGCGCATGATTTCAGCGCCACTCGGAACGCAATCGCCTGGCCGCAAGAGCGTTTCCACGAATTGGTACCGGTGACGCAGAACGATGGCTTGTTCACTGGACCGGATCAGCGCACCTACGCTCAAATCGCCAATGAAGGCCAATTTGTCGTCGAGCAGGACGGGCAAGGCAACTACCATGTGCCACTGACCTTCGCGCCCGGCGTGCCCGGCCTGCCTCTGACGCGAACCGAGGGTCAGGCGATCTGGCAAATCCAGCGGCCCGCGAGGCCCTCCAACCGGCTTGCGTCCTCCACGCCACACTTGCCCTCATACATCTCGCCGGCCGACGCCATGACGTTGACCAAGCCGGAAATGGCGACAGAAGGCCTTCGTTACAACAGACTCAGGCAGACCTTCGTAACCACGGTAGACGGCACCGTCATGGTGCGCAAAAACCAGGACGGTGAATATCAACAAGCGTTTGCCTCAACGACCAATGCACCCGACGTTTTCTTCGAGCAAATCCCCGGCACCGTTTTCTGGCGGCGAAAAACACCCGGGACGAAGCCATCAGGTACCAAGCCCGAAGCCAGCCAGTCCGACAACGCAGTACCCGGCCCGAGCAAGCGTCCACGACTTGCCGAGGCCACAGAAACGCTAACCGCGCCGAAAGCCACGACTCCGCCTGAGGAGCTGACCCCGTATTTCTGGCTTCCGTGGGGGCACCTGAACAAACCTGTGCACATCGAATCGGTACAGCTTGGCTGGCTGCATTATCCAATCGTCCCTGTCGGCTCGAACACGACACCCAAAGTGTATTTCGTATGTCATCCCGAGTTTGTCCCGACAGATTTCAATACTTTCGAAAGCATGCTGATAAACATGCCCGAGCGACAGCCGGTAGCGACTTTTCGCATCGGCAGTGATCCGGGTGAGGTCAATCCGGGCAAACGCTTTTTTGAAGAGCCGATATCAACGTCCGTCGCTCGCGCGTTCCCCGATTTCTCTGAAGCAACAGCAAGGGCCGTCGCCCGCAGGTTGTTCGAACTCGCTGATCACTCCGAGACGATTACCGGCACCGGATTGATCAATGTCCAGGCCGTTCTGCATCAGTGGAAACAACTGCCGTTTTCCACAGCTCCCGATTTTGCCGACCCGCTGAACATGCTGGCCGTTGCGCCGGACATCGACCTGGGAAGCAAACGGCTTATTCCGATGCCTTCCCAGACCGACAGCGAATTGCAACGCCTGAGCTTCGATCCGCAGCATTTCCCCTCTGCCTGGAATCATTACAAGACCTATCCCTCGGATCTGAATCTGCGGCGATTGCTCGGCGCGTTGCTGGTCGGCTGTGGTTACGAGCTGTTTCCACTGACTTATGAGCACAGAATGCCGACGCTGGTCTTCAAACGAGCCGGTCACGATCAGATCTTCTTTTTGAAACTGGGAGCGATCAGTCAGGCCGGCCTGACTCATGTGCCTGGCAACGAACTGGCGGAACCGGGCTTGCCCGCCAGAATCGGTCAGGACGCCTTCAAGGCACTGACCGATGCAGCCGCGCAGAACAAAGTGGTATGGCTGATCGGGGGCGTATTGAAGGTCGCGTCCACGCCAGATTCGGTATTCATTATCCGCGAGCGCTGAGCAGCTACCCGCCTGCACCGGCAGATGAGCTGTAAACAGGCATAAAAAAAGCCCGCAGTGTGAGCGGGCGAAAGACCAAAGAAGCTATATGCGCAGTCGCTTCCCGGTGGGGGCAGCTGCTTGGGGGTCAGCTGCCCCGATACGTGGAATAGCTGTAAGGCGAAATCAGCAGGGGCACGTGATAGTGCTCCTGCTCGGCGGAGATGCCGAAACGCAGCACCACCACGTCCAGGAAGGCCGGCTCGGGCAGTTGCACGCCCCGGGCGCGGTAGTAATCGCCGGCATGGAACTGCACCTGATAAACCCCGGTGCGGTAATCATCGCCTTGCAGCAACGGCGCATCGACCCGGCCATCGCTGTTGGTTGTCGCACTGGCGACCAATTCCAGGTGCGAACCTTCAACGCGGTACAGCTCGACCTTGATCGAACTGCCCGGGCAACCGTGTGCAGCGTCCAAAACGTGTGTTGTCAAACGTCCCATTGATTCTGCGCGCCCGGCCGCAACAAGCGGTCAGACCTCGCGCCTCCCGAAGTCAGTTGAAAAGGAGACCGCACCGTTTCGGAGCACGAAACGCTGCGGCGAGCGACTGATTAAGACACTTTTCAAAAAAATTGTACACAATAAAAACGACATTTTTCGCCTCACCCCCGCCATCCGGGCCTTTATCGCCAATCTGTAGCCAAAGCGCCTGATCATTGAACCTTCTATTCATTAGCTGACTGGTCAGGCAGGTTTCTTGCAGGCCGGAACCATTAACAGCAAAAGATGACAGCCGGTGAAAAATGCGAAAATTCAGGCTTACAAAATGTAAATAAAGTTGTATACAATCAGCCCATCGCTGTGACGCCAGCCTGCCAGGCCGCCACACCAATCTGTCAACGTACAAGAAGGAAGACTGCAGTGAGCGCTGACTACCCACGCGACCTGATCGGTTACGGCAGTAACCCTCCTCACCCACACTGGCCGGGCAATGCCCGGATCGCCCTGTCCTTCGTGCTCAATTACGAAGAAGGTGGCGAGCGCAATGTTCTGCACGGCGACAAGGAATCCGAAGCCTTCCTGTCGGAAATGGTCGCTGCCCAGCCGCTGCAGGGCGCGCGCAACATGAGCATGGAATCGCTTTACGAGTATGGCAGCCGTGCCGGCGTCTGGCGCATTTTGAAGCTGTTCAAGGAATTCGATATTCCGCTGACCATCTTCGCCGTGGCCATGGCCGCCCAGCGTCACCCGGACGTGATCCGTGCGATGGTCGAGGCCGGCCACGAAATCTGCAGCCACGGCTACCGCTGGATCGACTACCAGTACATGGACGAAGCGCAGGAACGCGAGCACATGCTCGAAGCGATCCGCATCCTCACCGAACTGACCGGCGAGCGTCCGCTGGGCTGGTACACCGGCCGTACCGGGCCGAATACCCGTCGCCTGGTCATGGAAGAAGGCGGTTTCCTCTACGACTGCGACACCTACGACGACGACCTGCCCTACTGGGAACCGAACAACCCGACCGGCAAGCCGCATCTGGTGATCCCCTACACCCTCGACACCAACGACATGCGCTTCACGCAAGTGCAGGGTTTCAACAAGGGTGACGATTTCTTCGAATACCTCAAAGACGCGTTCGACGTGCTCTACGCCGAAGGTGCCGAGGCGCCGAAAATGCTCTCGATCGGTCTGCACTGCCGCCTGATCGGCCGTCCTGGTCGCCTCGCTTCGCTAAAGCGCTTTATCGAATACGCCAAAAGTCATGAACAGGTGTGGTTCAGCCGTCGCGTCGACATCGCGCGTCACTGGCAAGAAACCCACCCGTACCAAGGGACTGCAAAATGAGCCGCTTTCAAACCCTGCAACCGTCGACCCTGAGCCGCGACGCTTTCGTCAAAGCCTTCGCCGACATCTACGAACATTCGCCATGGGTGGCCGAAAAGGCCTACGACCTCGGTGCGGACGCTTCGATCGACGAGATCGAAACCCTGCACCAGCGCATGAGCGATATCCTGTTGAGCGCCGATCATGCCAGCCAGCTGGCCCTGATCAACGCTCACCCGGACTTGGCCGGCAAAGCTGCCGTCCAGGGCCAACTGACCGAAGCCAGCACCAATGAACAGGCTGGCGCCGGTATTCACCAATGCACGGCCGAAGAGTTCCAGCGCTTCACCGAGCTGAACGACGCCTACAAAGCCAAGTTCAAGTTTCCCTTCATCATGGCGGTAAAAGGCAGCAACCGGCATCAGATCCTCGCGGCGTTCGAAACGCGCATCAACAATTCGGTGGAAGCCGAGTTCAAATGCGCGCTGGCGGAGATCAACAAGATTGCCCTGTTCCGTTTACTGACTCTTTAGCAAGCCTGGCCCGAGCGTGAATGAACGCGCAAACGCCCAGGGCCCTGCGAGCATCCCCAGCCAACTTATCAAAGGCAGACAAGAAGAATGAAAGCTTACGCCGTACCTTTCGAAAAATACGTCAACCTGGCCGACGCCCGTCTGGGCACCAAGATCATTTCGGTCACCGATGACTGGTTCGCAGACGCCAATCGTCTGTTCCAACCGACCCCGGCCGTATGGAAGGAGGGCGTGTTCGATGACAACGGCAAGTGGATGGACGGCTGGGAGTCGCGCCGCAAGCGCTTCGAAGGTTTCGACAGCGCGGTGATCCGTCTGGGCGTACCGGGCTCGATCAAAGGCGTGGACATCGACACTTCATTCTTCACCGGCAACTACCCGCCATCGGCCTCGCTGGAAGCGTGCTTCCTGGCCTCGGGCGAGCCGGATGAAAACACCCAGTGGACCGAAGTGCTGTCGGCCGTCGAGTTGCAGGGCAACAGCCACCACTACCACGAAATCAGCAACGACAAAGCGTTCAGCCACCTGCGCTTCAACATCTACCCGGACGGCGGTGTGGCCCGTCTGCGCGTGTACGGCATTCCGTTCCGCGACTGGTCCGCTGTGGGCGACAACGAGCAGGTCGATCTGGCCGCAGCCCTTAACGGTGGCCGCGCCCTCGCCTGCTCCGACGAACACTTCGGCCGCATGAGCAACATCCTCAACCCGGGCCGTGGCATCAACATGGGCGACGGCTGGGAAACCGCGCGTCGTCGCACGCCGGGCAATGACTGGGTGATCGTCGCCCTGGGTCATCCGGGCGAGATCGAAAAAATCGTCGTCGACACCCTGCACTTCAAAGGCAACTACCCGGACACCTGCTCGATCCAGGGCGCGTTCGTCAAGGGCGGCACCGACAGCCAGATCGAAACCCAGTCGCTGTTCTGGCGCGAACTGCTACCAAGCCAGAAGCTGGAAATGCACGCCGAACACACCTTCGTCGAGCAGATCAAGGCACTCGGCCCGATCACCCACATCCGCCTGAACGTGTTCCCGGATGGTGGCGTGAGTCGCCTGCGTGTATTGGGCAAGGTCGCTAAACAAGGTTGAACCCAATCGCTGGCAAGCCAGCTCCCACAGGTTTTGTGAACGCCACAGTCCACTGTGGGAGCGGGCTTGCCCGCGATGGCGATAGATCTAACAACACAGAATCCGGATAAGAAGAACAGCATGCGCACATTGACGATTGAACCGCTGACCAAAGAAGCCTTCGCCCCTTTCGGTGACGTGATCGAAACCGACGGCAGCGATCACTTCATGATCAACAACGGTTCGACCATGCGCTTCCACAAACTGGCGACGGTCGAAACCGCGACGCCTGAGGACAACGCGATCATCAGCATTTTCCGCGCCGACGCGCAGGACATGCCGCTGACCGTTTGCATGCTGGAACGCCATCCGCTGGGCAGCCAGGCTTTCATACCGCTGCTCGGCAACCCCTTTCTGATCGTGGTCGCGCCAGTTGGCGATGAACCTGTATCAGGCTTGGTCCGCGCCTTCGTCACCAACGGCAGGCAGGGCATTAATTACCATCGCGGCGTTTGGCACCACCCGGTGCTGACGATCGAAAAGCGGGATGACTTCCTGGTGGTTGATCGCAGTGGCACAGGCAATAACTGCGATGAGCATTTTTTCAAAGAGGATGAGCGGTTGATCCTCGCCCCCCACCAATAAGAGAAGGTCTGATCACTCGACAACAAGAGTGACAGGCGAGAGGTAAAGACTGTGGAAGCACATCTGTTGGAATGGCTGAACCTGAGCGTGCGCTGGGTTCACATGATCACTGGCGTGGCCTGGATCGGCGCGTCGTTCTACTTCGTCTGGCTGGAGAACAACCTCAACCGCGTCAACCCGAAAACCGGTCTGGCCGGTGATCTGTGGGCGATCCACGGCGGCGGCATCTACCACCTGGAAAAATACAAACTGGCCCCACCGTCCATGCCGGACAACCTGCACTGGTTCAAGTGGGAAGCCTACTTCACCTGGATGTCGGGGATCGCGCTGCTGTGCGTGGTGTTCTACTCCAATCCGGTGCTCTACCTCGTGGCACCGGGCAGTGGCCTCAGCGGTCCTGAAGGCGTGGCCATCGGTATCGGCTCGCTGATCGTCGGCTGGTTTGTCTACGACTTCCTCTGCGATTCGGCCCTGGGCAAGAAACCCGCCCTGCTCGGCTTCATCCTGTTCGTGCTGATCATTGCCGCCGCCTATGGCTTCAGCAAAGTGTTCAGCGGTCGGGGTGCGTACCTGCACGTCGGCGCGATCATCGGCACCATCATGGTCGGCAACGTGTTCCGCATCATCATGCCGGCGCAACGGGCACTGGTCGCGGCGATTGCCGAGAACCGCACGCCGGATCCGGCCCTGCCGGCCAAGGGTCTGCTGCGTTCGCGTCACAACAACTACTTCACCCTGCCAGTGCTGTTCATCATGATCAGCAACCACTTCCCGAGCACTTACGGCAGCCAGTACAACTGGTTGATCCTCGCCGGGATCGCGGTGTTGGCGGTATTGGTGCGTCACTACTTCAACACCCGTCACGACAGCCACAAGTTTGCCTGGACCCTGCCGGTGGCAGCGGTGGGCATGATCTGCCTGGCCTACGTCACTGGCCCGGCGCCGATGTCGAGCGCACCTGAAGTGGCCAAGGCACCGGCGAAAATCGAGTACCAACCGCTGCCGGAAACGGCACTGGGCGGTGGCGCGAAACCGGCCGAAGCGGCGCAACCTGCGGCACCCGCAGCCCCTGCGGCGGCACCCGCGCAAGCCTCGAATGCCGGCCCCGGTTTCGACAAGGTGCACAACGTGATTCAAGAGCGTTGCACGGTGTGCCATTCGTCCAAGCCGACCAGCCCGTTGTTCAGCGCAGCCCCGGCCGGTGTGATGTTCGACACCCCCGAGCAGATCCGCCAGAACGCCGCGCGCATTCAGGCGCAAGCCATCACCACGCAGATCATGCCACTGGGCAACATCACCCAGATGACCCAGCAGGAACGTGACCTGATCGGTGCCTGGATTGCCCAGGGAGCACAAACCAATTAATCGTTAAAAGCATCGCTGGCAAGCCAGCTCCCACAGGGTTTTGCATAGCCTGTGTGGGAGCGGGCTTGCCCGCGAATGGCCGCTCCGCGGTCTGCCTGATGCAAAGAAACAGCTGCAAGCAACCCGGCAGCTGTTAATCACAAGAATAAAAAAGATCCGAGGTGTTGCATGTCCGAGCTGTCCAAAGCGCGCATCCCCGACGCACCCGCCATTCAGCGTTTGCCCCTTTTGCAACTGATCCTGGTCGGTCTGCAACATGTTCTGCTGATGTACGGCGGTGCCATCGCGGTGCCGCTGATCATTGGACAGGCCGCTGGCCTGAGTCGTGAAGAAATCGCCTTCCTGATCAACGCCGACCTGCTGGTCGCCGGCATCGCCACCATCGTGCAGTCGCTCGGCATCGGCCCGATGGGCATTCGCATGCCGGTGATGATGGGCGCCAGTTTCGCTGCGGTCGGCAGCATGGTGGCCATGGCCGGCATGCCCGGCATCGGTCTGCAAGGGATCTTCGGTGCGACGATAGCTGCCGGTTTCTTCGGCATGCTGATCGCGCCGTTCATGTCCAAGGTCGTGCGTTTCTTCCCGCCACTGGTGACCGGCACGGTCATCACCTCGATCGGTTTATCGCTGTTCCCCGTGGCCGTGAACTGGGCCGGTGGCGGTGTCGACGCCGCGCAATTCGGTTCGCCGATTTATCTGGCCATCGCTGCGCTGGTGCTGGCGACCATTCTGCTGGTTCATCGCTTCATGCGCGGATTCTGGGTCAATATTTCGGTGCTGATCGGCATGTGCCTGGGCTATGTACTGTGCGGCGTGATCGGCATGGTCGACCTCAGCGGCATGGCCAGCGCACCGTGGATTCAGTTCGTCACCCCACTGCATTTCGGCATGCCGAAATTCGAGCTGGCACCGATTCTGTCGATGTGTCTGGTGGTGGTGATCATCTTCGTCGAGTCCACCGGGATGTTTCTCGCGCTGGGCAAGATCACCGGCCAGGAAGTCTGCCCGCGCATGCTCCGTCGTGGCTTGTTGTGCGATGCCGGCGCGTCGTTCTTCGCCGGTTTCTTCAACACCTTCACCCACTCCTCGTTCGCGCAGAACATCGGCCTGGTGCAGATGACCGGCGTGCGCTGCCGTTCGGTGACCATCGTTGCCGGTGGCCTGCTGATCGTCCTCAGCTTGTTGCCGAAAGCGGCGTTTCTGGTGGCATCGATTCCACCGGCGGTGCTGGGCGGCGCGGCGATTGCGATGTTCGGCATGGTCGCGGCCACTGGCATCAAGATCCTCCAAGAGGCCGACATCGGTGACCGCCGCAATCAGTTGCTGGTCGCGGTAAGCATCGGCATGGGCCTGATCCCGGTGGTGCGTCCGGAATTCTTCGCCCACTTGCCCATGTGGATGAGCCCGATCACCCACAGCGGCATCGCCATGGCCACCCTCAGCGCGCTGACCTTGAACCTGCTGTTCAACATCCTCGGCGGCAAGGAGCGTACGGCGATCAACGATTGCCATGCGCACTGATTGAAACCACCACACCACCTGTGGGAGCGAGCCTGCTCGCGAAAGCGCTGTGTCATTCAACATTGATGGCGACTGACACAACCGCTTCGCGAGCAGGCTCGCTCCCACAGGGACTACGCAACTGCTTGTGCCTCAAACAATAAAAACAACAGGGAGCAACAGATGATCCGCACGCAAAGCAACGTTCTGTTGAGTGGCGGCCTGCTGGCCGCGAGTCAGGCCATGGCCGGCGATCTGCTGCTGTGGCAGAGCAACAGCCTCAGCTATCTGTACGGCAAGAATTTCGCGATCAACCCCTCGTATCAGCAGACGGTCACCTTCGAGCACGCCGACAAGTGGAAGTACGGCGACAACTTTCTGTTCGTCGACAAGATCTTCTACAACGGCAAGGAAGACCCGAACAAAGGGCCGCATACTTTCTACGGCGAGTTCACCCCGCGCTTTTCCTTCGGCAAGATCCTCGACCGCAAGATCGAGTTCGGCCCGATCAAGGATGTGCTGTTGGCGATGACCTACGAGTACGGCGAAGGCGAAAGCGAGGCCTATCTGATCGGCCCCGGCTTCGACCTGAAAGTGCCCGGCTTCAACTACGTCACCCTGAACATTTTCCGCCGCCAGACCGAAGGCCCGCGGCCCGGCGATGGTGTCTGGCAGATCACCCCCGCATGGTCCTACAGCTTTCCGTTGGGCAATTCCGATGTGCTGATCGACGGCTACCTCGACTGGGTCGTCGACAACGACGAAAACTCGCGCGGCACCTACCACGCCAACCTGCACATCAATCCGCAGATCAAATACGACCTCGGCAAAGCCATGGGCTGGAACCAGAAACAGCTGTACGTCGGCACCGAGTACAGCTACTGGAAGAACAAATACGGCATCGAAAACAGCCACGCGTTCGATACCAACCAGAACACCGCCAGCCTGCTGCTGAAGGTGCACTTCTGAGATGGCCCGCAACCGTGCGCCATGCCTGCCGTCGGTGCTCTGTTGCGGGGCACTTGAGCGTTGGCCGAGGAGTCAGTATTCTCCGCGGCCTTCCGAATTCGCTCTAAAAAAAAGCCTGAATTCAATTTCTGACCGAAAAGCCAACTTATCCCGGCTGCGGTCAGTCCTGAGGCATCCCGAAAACACGCTCGTCGACTGTTTTTCAGCAGCCGAACGGGCGTTTTTTGGTTTTTCAAAAGCCTTGGCGCAGCTTTTGCTACCAGCATTCAAAGCTGACCGATCGGATGAAATTTGCGGTACGAAAAAAGGCGCCACATCAGAGCGCCGATCTTAAAAAAATAACGTGGAACACCTACTTTGGGAGCAACCGAATGAAACGTATGTGCACCAGCCTGATGCTGGCCGGATCGATGTTCGCCGGCGGCCAGGCGATGGCCGAAGGCCTGCTGCAGTGGCAGAACAACAGCCTGACCTACCTGTATGGCAAGGACTTCCAGGTCAACCCGCGCATTCAGCAGACCGTGACCTTCGAGCACGCCGATGCCTGGAAGTATGGGGACAACTTCCTGTTCATCGACAAGATCTTCTACAACGGCAAGGATGATGGCGGCGTCGGCTCCAACACCTACTACGGCGAGCTCAGCCCGCGCCTGTCATTCGGCAAGATCTTCGATCAGAAACTGGCCTTTGGTCCGGTGACTGACGTGCTGCTGGCCATGACCTACGAGTTCGGTGAAGGCGATACCGAGTCGTACCTGATCGGTCCGGGCTTCGACCTGGCGATTCCGGGCTTCGATTACTTCCAGCTGAACTTCTACCAGCGTCACACCCAGGGCGCACGCGCCGGTGACAATGTCTGGCAGATCACCCCGGTGTGGTCCTACACCATCCCGGTGGGCAAATCGAACATCCTCATCGACGGTTTCATGGACTGGGTGGTCGACAACGACTCCAATTCCAAGGGCGACTACCACGCCAACCTGCACTTCAACCCGCAGGTCAAATACGACCTGGGCAAGGCGCTGAATTTCGGCGAGAAGCAGTTGTATGTCGGTGTCGAGTACGACTACTGGTCGGACAAGTACGGGATCAAGGACAGCCAGTACTTCAAGACCGATCAGAGCACCACGAGCTTCCTGGTCAAGTTCCACTTCTGACCCTAAAAGCTTCGCGAGCAGGCTCGCTCCCACATTCAGACCGAGTTCCAATGTGGGAGCGAGCCTGCTCGCGAAGGCCTCACCGCAGATTTCAGGCGGGAACTACGGCTTCGGAAATCCGCAAAAACCGGCACAGCTCCTCACGCTTGGCCAACGCATCCCGCCGCCCCAACTCGATCAACTCGCTGCAATACCCCGCCTCGAACAGCAGGTAACTGAGCACCCCCGCCCCGCTCGTCTTCGTCGCGCCCGGCCCGCGCAGAAACAGGCGCAACGCCGCTGGCAGCTCCTGGCGATGCCGCGCGGCGATTTCGTCGATCGGCTGACTTGGGGCAATCACCAGCACCTCCACCGGCGCCACACCCAGTGCACGAGTGGGTGTGCCGGCCGGGAGCAAATGACTGAACTGATTCAGACGCTGCAGCAACTCGATATCGCTTTCCAGGCTGTCGATAAACGTGCTGTTGAGCATGTGCCCGCCGATCTGCGCCAGCGTCGGTTGCTGGCCGCTGTAGGCGCGCTCCAGCGGCTGCTGCGGATCAACGCCGCGCGGGTTGCCGCTGACGCCCACCACCAGCACGCGACTGGCACCCAGATGCAGCGCCGGGCTGATCGGCGCCGACTGGCGTACTGCGCCGTCACCGAAATATTCCTCGCCGATTTTCACCGGCGCGAACAACAGCGGGATCGCCGAACTGGCCAACAGGTGATCGACCGACAATTGCGTCGGCACGCCAATGCGGCGGTGCCGCAGCCAGGCGTCGATGGTGCCGCCGCCCTGATAGAACGTCACCGCTTGCCCCGACTCGTAGCCGAACGCGGTCACCGCCACCGCATGCAATTGCTTGCGCGCGATGGATTCGGCGATGCCGGGCAGGTGCAGTTTTTCCTCGAGCAGTTCGCGCAGCGGCGAACTGTTGAGCAGCGCCACCGGCATCTGTCGACCGAGACCGAGCAGGCTGTGGCTGACGAAGCGGCTGGCTTGATGGATGACTCCAGGCCAGTCGCTGCGCAACACGCGGTGGCTGCGAAAGCCCTGCCAGAACTGGGTCAGGCGTTCGATGGCGGCGCGAAAATCCGTGGCGCCACTGGCCAGGCTGACCGCATTGATCGCCCCGGCCGAGGTGCCGACGATCACCGGAAACGGATTGTCCGCACCGACCGGCAGCAACTCGGCAATCGCCGCCAGCACCCCGACCTGATAAGCCGCCCGAGCCCCGCCGCCGGAAAGAATCAAACCTGTGACCGGTTCAGCAGGACTCATCGCAACACTCCACAGTGCTTGTCAGTACGGGTGAATCAACGACGCTTGGGATAAAGCTTCGGCTCGCCCGGTGGGCGACTCTTGAAGCGCCGATGCGCCCACAGATACTGCTCGGGGCAGGCACGCAAAGCACTCTCGACCCACTGATTGATGCGGATGCAATCGGCCTCCTCGCTCTCGCCGGGGAAGTCTTCCAGCGGCGGATGGATCACCAGGCGATAACCACTGCCGTCGGCCAGACGTTCCTGAGTGAACGGCACCACCAGCGCTTTGCCCAGCCGTGCAAACTTGGTCGTCGCAGTGACGGTGGCGGCCTGAATGCCGAACAGCGGCACGAAGATGCTCTGCTTGGCGCCGTAATCCTGATCCGGCGCATACCAGATCGCCCGCCCCGAGCGCAGCAGTTTGAGCATGCCGCGCACGTCATCGCGCTCCACCGCCAGCGAATCGAGATTGTGCCGCTCGCGGCCACGGCGCTGGACGAAGTCGAACAAGGGGTTTTTGTGTTCGCGGTACATGCCGTCGATGGTGTGCTGCTGGCCGAGCAGCGCCGCACCGATTTCCAGGGTGGTGAAATGTGCGGCCATGAGAATCACGCCTTTGCCTTCGCGCTGGGCTTTCTGCAGATGTTCAAGGCCTTCGACGTGGGCCAGTTTCGCCAGACGCTCGCGCGACCACCACCAGCTCATCGCCATCTCGAAGAAGGCGATGCCGGTGGAGGCGAAGTTTTCCTTGAGCAGGCGTTTGCGCTCAGCGGCGGATTTTTCCGGGAAGCACAACTCAAGATTGCGCCGGGCGATGGTTCGCCGGTCGCTGGCAACGCGATACATCAACGCGCCCAAAACTCGACCGATGGTCAGCAGCGCCGGATACGGCAACTGCACGATCAGCCACAAAAGCCCCAGGCCGCACCAGAGCGGCCAGAAGCGCGGAGCAAGATATGCTTTTCGAAAACGCGGGCGATCCATTAAAGCTTCCGTAAATACAGTGGCCGCGCATTCTACATCGTTCGACCCGGCTTGCGGCTCGCGGGCGTTCTCGTTATAAGTCTCGGCACTTTTAGTGACAAGCCGTTGTATGCCGACATGAGCCAAACCGACCCGTTAGACCAAGATCCCGTATTCCAGCTCAAGGGCAGCATGCTGGCCATCACTGTGCTGGAACTGGCCCGTAACGACCTCGAAAGCCTCGATCGGCAATTGGCCGCCAAAGTCGCCCAGGCGCCGAATTTTTTCAGCAATGCACCGCTGGTTCTGGCGCTGGACAAACTGCCGCCGAACCAGGGCGCGGTTGACCTGCCGGGGCTGATGCGCGTCTGCCGTCAGCACGGTCTGCGTACCCTGGCCATTCGTGCCAGCCGCATCGAAGACATCGCCGCCGCCATCGCCATCGACATCCCCGTGCTACCGCCCTCCGGCGCCCGCGAGCGTCCGCTGGAGACGCCGGAAGCCGAAGTCAAAAAGAAGCCGGAAAAGCCACCTGAGCCGACCGTCAAACCGACCCGCGTAATCACCACGCCAGTACGTGGTGGCCAGCAGATATATGCCCAGGGTGGCGATCTGGTCGTGGTCTCATCGGTCAGTCCGGGGGCGGAACTTCTCGCCGATGGCAACATCCATGTATACGGCCCGATGCGCGGCCGTGCGCTGGCCGGCGTCAAAGGTGACACCAAGGCACGGATTTTCTGTCAGCAATTGAGCGCTGAACTGATCTCCATCGCCGGTCATTACAAGGTCTCCGAGGATTTGCGTCGTGATCCGATGTGGGGCTCGGGCGTCCAGGTCAGCCTGTCAGGCGACGTGTTGAACATCATTCGGCTTTAACGGATACTGCCGCATTTTCCAAGCATCTCTAAAACGTAGCGAAAACGGCTCAAACGAAGTAGGAAAAAGGCTCAAAGCCAAATTCCAGCCAAGGCTGTCCGACTGCAGTAGTTTTCAAGAGATGTTTTTCAGGGGCTGAACAGTCCTTCTTCCTTAGGGGTGAAACACCTTGGCCAAGATTCTCGTGGTTACATCCGGCAAGGGTGGTGTGGGTAAGACCACCACCAGCGCCGCTATCGGTACCGGTCTCGCTCTGCGCGGCCACAAAACAGTGATCGTCGACTTCGACGTGGGCTTGCGTAACCTCGACCTGATCATGGGTTGCGAGCGCCGCGTGGTGTATGACTTCGTCAACGTGGTAAACGGCGAAGCCAACCTGCAACAGGCACTGATCAAAGACAAGCGCCTGGAAAACCTCTACGTGCTGGCGGCCAGCCAGACCCGCGACAAAGACGCGCTGACCGTCGAAGGCGTGGAAAAAGTCCTGATGGAGCTCAAGGAACAATTCGAGTTCGTCGTCTGCGACTCCCCGGCGGGCATCGAGAAAGGTGCGCACCTGGCCATGTATTTCGCCGATGAAGCGATCGTCGTGACCAACCCGGAAGTCTCCTCGGTACGTGACTCGGACCGCATGCTCGGCCTGCTGGCGAGCAAATCGCGCCGCGCCGAACGGGGCGAAGAGCCGATCAAGGAACACCTGCTGATCACTCGCTACCACCCGGAGCGTGTCGAGAAGGGCGAGATGCTTGGCGTTGAAGACGTCAAGGAGATCCTCTCGGTGACCCTGCTCGGCGTCATCCCGGAATCCCAGGCGGTACTCAAGGCTTCCAACCAGGGCGTGCCAGTGATTCTCGACGACCAGAGCGATGCCGGTCAGGCTTACAGCGATACCGTCGACCGCCTGCTGGGCAAAGAAAAAGCCCACCGATTCCTCGATGTCGAGAAGAAGGGATTCTTCGAGCGCCTGTTTGGAGGTAGGTAATGAACCTTTTTGACTTCTTTCGTGCCAACAAAAAGCCAAGTACCGCCTCGGTAGCGAAAGAGCGTCTACAGATCATCGTGGCGCATGAGCGCGGCCAGCGCAGCACGCCGGATTACCTGCCAGCCTTGCAGAAGGAACTGGTCGACGTGATCCGCAAGTACGTCAACATCGGCAACGACGACGTACATGTTGCACTGGAAAGCCAGGGCAGTTGCTCGATTCTGGAACTCAACATCACCCTGCCCGATCGCTGAGTCGATTTGGCAGTCGCTACGGCGGCTCGGGCTGTTGATGCTCGTGTAGGAGCTGCCGAAGGCTGCGATCTTTTGATCTTCAAAGTCAAAAGATCGCAGCCTTCGGCAGCTCCTACAGAGTTATCAGCAGTCCCGAGCCGCCGTTGGCATTTGTTACGAGGCTGTTTTAATGCCGCTGTCCAACATCCGCATCATCCATGAGGACGCCGCCGTACTGGTGGTCGACAAACCGACCCTGCTGCTCTCGGTGCCCGGTCGCGCTGACGACAACAAGGACTGCCTGATTACCCGCTTGCAGGAAAACGGCTACCCGGAAGCGCGCATCGTTCATCGCCTGGACTGGGAAACCTCCGGCATCATCCTGCTGGCCCGTGACGCCGACACTCATCGCGAACTGTCGCGGCAGTTTCACGACCGCGAAACCGAAAAAGCCTACACCGCTTTGGCCTGGGGTCAGCCTGAGCTGGACAGCGGCAGCATCGATCTGCCCCTGCGCTACGACCCACCGACCAAGCCGCGACACGTGGTCGATCACGAATTCGGCAAACACGCGCTGACCTTCTGGAAGGTGCTGGAACGTTGCGGCGACTGGTGCCGTGTCGAACTGACACCGATTACCGGCCGCTCGCATCAATTGCGCGTGCACATGTTGTCGATCGGCCATCCGTTGCTCGGTGACGGACTCTACGCCCACGAGCAAGCGCTGGCGGCCTGGCCGCGTCTGTGCCTGCACGCGAGCATGCTCAGCTTCACTCATCCGCAGACCGGCGAGCGCCTGCGCTTCGAGTGCCCGGCTCCGTTCTGAATTGCGTGAATACTTTAAAAGCCCTTCGCAATGAAGGGCTTTTTTTGTCCTGCCAAAAATCCACCGGCAATAGATTGACGTAAAGAACTGTCATAAAATTGTAATCAAATATAAAATCATGGCACTTCGATATCAGGCAGGAGGCCTTTCCCGTGTTCTGCAGCAAAACACTTCAATCCGAATACCCGATCATCTACGCATTCGGTAACACGACCCTGCACTTGAGCGAAGCACCCAGCATCCAGGCACGCCAGGCCCTGGAGCAGCTCATTAAAAAACGCCGCGCGCACAAACTGACCCGGGCCAGCGCACCGTTATCGTCCTGTGAAACACCACTATTTGCCAAGGTCCAGCCATTGGACACGTTCAAGGCAAAGGTGCGGGTGAGCCTGAACAAACCGCAACGCAACGGGCGCTTCGACTGGCCTCTCGAAGAGCTGATGAATTCCCTCGAAGCTCAGCGCCGGGGCGTGGAGATGCCTCCACTGAAGGGCTATGGCTATACCCGCAGCAGACTCGGCCTGACCGAGGAGTTCTTCCTGCTGACTCACCTGCTCGAAGGCCATATGGATGGGGCCGAGTGCATCAGACGCAATCCCGAAAACATCGAAGCCTTTATCCTCGACGCGTTTCAACTGCTCAGCTCGCTCGCCAGCAAGAACATCACCCACATGGATTTCTGGGTGGGCAACATCATGGTGCCCGAGCAAACGCAAAGGCCACTCAAAGCCATCGACTTTGAAAACTGCTTCGCAGGCCCGACCGCGCACGCAAGTGAAACACTCGGTTTTCAACTCGGCTTCTTCTATCGTCGGGATATCTACAAATTCATCACCGAAGCCGCCTACGATCGCCTGGTAGATCAATACCTCAGTGCACTGCCTGGCTTATCGAGAGACAGGTTCGAGGCTGTCTATCAGTTGAGCAAACATGAATACGTCGGTCGCAAGCAACGCCGTGAAGTCTTCCTCTCTGGCAGATTGATCACTGGTTGACGCCCTCCCTGGCAACACTTTGAAGCAAGTGTCCGGCCTGCAAATCAGCGGAGCAATACGGTAAACTCGCGCCCCCGCCGTATGGAGCCGCTTATGCGCGAAGCCTTCCCCCCCCTGGAAAAAGTACCGCACCAGCTGCTCTACCTGATCTATGGCGAAAAAGACGTTTATCGGCGCGAGGCGAAATTCAGCATCCTCACCGCCCTGGCACAACTGCAGCCAGGTGAATCATTGTGCATCCGAGTCCTGACCGATCGTCCGCAGGACTATGCCGGCTGGCCGGTCGATACCGTCCCTTTGAGCGAGCAGACCCTGATCCAGTGGCAGGGCGAGAACGGCTACCATCACCGCCGCAAAGCGTGCGCCATTGCGCTGGGCCTGACACTCGCCGAAAAAACCCTGTTCGTCGACACCGACACGCTGTTTCTCGATTCGCCGCACCGGTTGTTCAGCATGATCACGCCCGGCCGTTACGTGATGGACCGCTTCGAATATGACTGGAGTTACGTCTGTAACCGGGCGGACTACGAAAAACTCGCGCGCTGCCTGCAAGTCCACGGCATCTCGTCGACGAACAGCTTCAAACTCTACAACAGCGGCTTGTGCGGCGTCACCGATGGCGATGCAGCGCTGCTGGAGAAATCGGTCCGGCTGATCGATGAGTGGACGCAGGGATCGTTCGACATCCATACGATCGAACAGATTGCACTGTCTTTTGCCATGCGCGACCAGCCGATCCAGGAAGCGAAGAAATTCATCTATCACTACTTCGCCGACAAGAACTTCTTCCACGCCATGCAGAAACATTTTTTCGCCCGCTACGGCGAGGCCTTCCACCTCGAACTGCCAGAGCTGTGCAACGAGGTTCCGCGCAGCAAACCCGTTCCCTCAACCTGGGACCGTCTGCGCATCAAGTGGAAGCTGCGCAAAAAGCGCGGCGGCATGAAGAAAGTCGGCCGGGCGTTGCTGTTCGGCAGTGCTGCACCTGCCCACCCGTATTACGAGATCTGCCGTCACGAATGGTGGGAATCGGCGTCGCGGGAAATCCTGCGTTGGGACAGCGTCACGCAAAAGGCCTTCTTCGGCAGCGGCAAGGGCTGGCCGAAGCACCTGCCGAAACCCGCCAGAAAGGATGATCAACAAGCCATCATTGCCTACCTGCGCAAGCGCATCGATCAGCACTCCTGAGCGTGCTTGCGCAAACCACTTGCCCAATGGCGCTGAGTGATGCGTTAAACTGCCGCCCATTGCTGTCTGGAGTTTCTTATGCGCGCAGAGTTGAACCAGGGCCTGATCGACTTTCTCAAGGCCTCCCCTACCCCGTTCCACGCCACCGCCAGCCTCGTTCAGCGTCTGGAGGCCGCCGGTTATGTGCGCCTCGACGAGCGCGAGCCATGGTCCACCGAGGCCAACGGCCGCTATTACGTTACCCGTAACGACTCCTCGATCGTCGCGATCAAAATGGGCCGCAACTCGCCACTGCACGACGGTATCCGTCTGGTCGGCGCGCACACCGACAGCCCGTGCCTGCGGGTCAAGCCGCAACCGGAACTGCAACGTCAGGGCTTCTGGCAACTGGGCGTCGAAGTCTACGGCGGCGCGCTGCTGGCGCCATGGTTCGACCGCGATCTGTCGCTGGCCGGCCGCGTGACCTTCCGCCGTGACGGCAAGGTCGAGAGTCAGTTGATCGACTTCAAGGCACCCATCGCGATCATTCCCAACCTGGCCATTCACCTCAACCGTGAAGCCAACCAGGGCTGGGCGATCAACGCGCAGACCGAACTACCGCCGATCCTGGCGCAATTCGCCGGTGACGAGCGCGTCGATTTCCGCGCCGTGCTCACCGACCAACTGGCCCGCGAACACGGTTTGAACGCCGACGTGGTGCTGGATTACGAGCTGAGTTTCTACGACACGCAAAGCGCTGCGGTGATCGGCCTGAACGGCGATTTCATTGCCGGTGCGCGTCTGGACAACCTGCTGTCGTGCTACGCCGGCCTGCAAGCGTTGCTCAACGCCGAAACCGACGAGACCTGCGTGCTGGTCTGTAACGACCACGAAGAAGTCGGCTCGTGCTCGGCGTGCGGTGCCGACGGCCCGATGCTCGAACAGACTCTGCGCCGCCTGCTGCCAGAAGGCGACGAGTTCGTGCGCACTATTCAGAAATCCCTGCTGGTCTCCGCCGACAACGCCCACGGCGTGCATCCCAACTACGCGGACAAGCACGACGCCAACCACGGCCCGAAACTCAACGCCGGCCCGGTGATCAAGGTCAACAGCAACCAGCGCTACGCCACCAACAGCGAAACCGCCGGTTTCTTCCGCCACCTGTGCATGGCCGAAGAAGTCCCGGTGCAAAGCTTCGTGGTGCGCAGCGACATGGGCTGCGGCTCGACCATCGGCCCGATCACCGCCAGCCATCTGGGCGTGCGCACCGTAGACATCGGCCTGCCGACCTTCGCCATGCATTCGATTCGCGAGCTGTGCGGCAGCCATGACCTGGCGCATCTGGTGAAAGTGCTCAGTGCGTTCTATGCCAGCCGTGAATTGCCGTAACGGCTGACAAGCTTCGCGAGCAGGCTCGCTCCCACAATGGAATGCCATTCACCTGTGGGAGCGAGCCTGCTCGCGAAATCGCCTGTGCAGACAGCAGAATCCTCCCGGCCTGATGCATTCCTGAGCCACATCACACCCCGCCTCGAAAACCCGCCTAGACTGCAAACATCCCCCACAGACAAGGCAGTCTTCATGATCTCGATGTCCTCCTTCCACGCCATGCTCATTCCCATCCTCAGCGGAATGATCCTGCTGGCCATCGGCTTCAACTTCCGCGACAAGAACGCCGGGGTGTTCGCCATGTGGATCGGTATGCTGATGATCCTCGCCACGGTGGTCTACAAGATCCTCGCCAAACTCAACGAATGACCGCGCCCGGCTCGCATTGAGCCAAAGGGCCTCGTACACTCCAGCGCATCCGCCTATCGCGAGGTTGTCTTCTGGTGTTCGCTCGTCTTTTTGCTTTGCCCGGTCTGCTGCTTGTCTGCCTGATGACGCTGCTGCCGCTGGCGCCCGTCCAGGCGGTCGGTTTGCCCGGCCTGCTCAACACTTCCAAACCGCAGCCTGAAGCCGTAGAACCCCTTGGCCAGTCGCTGGACGAAGTGATCAAGTCGCTGGAAAACGACAAGCAACGCGCGCAGTTGCTCAGCGATCTGAAGAAGCTGCGCGACGCCACGAAAAAAGCGCAGGCCACCCCCGAAGAAGGCGTGCTGGGCCTGATCGGCGGCACCCTCGCCAACTTCGAAAAGCAGTTTTCCGGCGCCGACAGCCCGATTACCCGCTGGTCCAACGAATTCGATCTGGCCAAGGACGAACTGACCAGCAAGCTGCTGCCGGCCAATGAATGGCTGCCGATCATCTTCGGTTTCGCAGTGATCCTGATGGTCTGGAGCCTGCTCGCCGCCGCGCTGATCTGGCTCAGCCACCGCGTGCGTCTGCGCTTCGGCCTCACCGAAGAACTGCCGCAACACCCCAAGGCCCTCGACATGCTGCGCTTTGCCCTGCGCAAGCTCGGGCCGTGGCTGATCGCGTTGGTAATGACGGTGTACATGAGCTACGTGCTGCCGTCTTCCCTGGGCAAAAGCCTGGCGATGGTGCTGGCCTATGCCTTGGTGGTCGGCACCTGTTTCTCGGCGATCTGCGTGATCGCCTTCTCCCTGCTCGACGGCCCGCACCGCCATCGCGCGCTGTACATCCTGCGTCATCAGGCGTTTCGGCCGCTGTGGCTGATCGGCAGCTTCGCCGCGTTTGGTGAAGCGCTGAGCGATCCGCGTCTGGTCGAGAGCCTGGGCGTACATCTGGCGCACACCGCCGCGACCACGGCCAATGTCCTCGCTGCGCTGTCGACCGGCCTGTTCATCCTGCGATTCCGCCGACCGATCGCGCACCTGATCCGCAACCAACCGCTGTCACGCCGCCTGACCCGCCGCGCCCTCAGCGACACCATCGAGATCCTCGGCACCTTCTGGTACGTGCCGGCACTGGTGCTGGTCGGCATCTCGCTGTTCGCCACGTTTGTCTCCGCCGGCGACACCAGCACCGCGCTGCGCCAGTCGCTGATCTGCACGGTGCTGCTGGTGTTGTGCATGGTGATCAACGGCCTCGTGCGCCGCCATTCGCTGAAACCGCAACGCGGGCCGAAACGCCATGCGCTGTATTCGGAGCGACTGAAAAACTTCTTCTACACCCTGACGCATTTGCTGGTGTGGCTGATCTTCATCGAACTGGGCCTGCGCGTCTGGGGCCATTCGCTGATCGCGTTCGCCGAAGGCGATGGCCATGACATCAGCGTCAAACTGTTCAGCCTGATCGGCACGCTGATTTTCTCCTGGCTGATCTGGATCCTCGCCGACACCGCCGTGCACCACGCCCTCACCCGCTCGCGCAAAGGCCTGGCGAATGCACGGGCGCAGACGATGATGCCGCTGATCCGCAACGTGCTGTTCGTGGCGATTTTCATCATCGCGCTGATCGTCGCGTTGGCGAACATGGGCATGAACGTCACACCGCTGCTGGCCGGTGCCGGCGTGATCGGTCTGGCCATCGGCTTCGGCGCGCAGTCGCTGGTCGCTGACCTGATCACCGGCCTGTTCATCATCATCGAAGACTCGCTGGCCATCGACGACTACGTCGACGTTGGCGGCCACCTCGGCACCGTCGAAGGTCTGACCATCCGCACCGTACGCCTGCGCGACATCGACGGCATCGTCCATACCATCCCGTTCAGCGAAATCAAAAGCATCAAGAACTACTCGCGGGAATTCGGCTACGCGATCTTCCGCGTCGCCGTGCCATACAACATGGAAATCGACGACGCGATCAAACTGATGCGCGACGTCGGCCAGAAGATGCGCAGCGATCCGTTGCAGCGCCGCAATATTTGGTCGCCGCTGGAGATTCAGGGTGTGGAAAGTTTCGAGTCCGGCAGCGCGATTCTGCGCGCACGGTTCAAGACTGCGCCGATCAAGCAGTGGGAAGTTTCCCGGGCGTTCAATTTGTCGCTGAAAAGGCAACTGGATGAGGCGGGGCTGGATCTGGCGACGCCAAGGATGAGTGTGCAGGTGATTACGCCTGGGGTGGAAATCAAAAAGGAAAGCTGAACAGAGATGGCCCCCTATTGGCAGGTAATACCAATAGGGGGTTGCTTTTATTTATCTTTGAAACCGGGTTTACCATTAGCGGAACGCCAGTTTTTTACCTCCAAGACAACATTTTCAGGCCCATCCTTACCTTCCTCCGGGTAGTAAATCAAATCGTAACCAGATGGATGTTCAACTAGCCGAGAGAACTCAAGAATGGCAGCAATTTGTTGCTTCTCTGTTGTAAACCCGGAATCATATATTTTCCTGACAAACTCAAGAAAATCTTCCTCTCTCATATCCTGTATCGACCTCATATCAAAGCCCTTTATGAATTTCAACATGCGCTTTCGGGGTAACGATATTTATGTTGTCAGCATTATATAAATCCCCTCCCTCGGCCAAGCCGACCTTATGATGCAGTTCGTATTTCACTCTTGCTCCTGCTGAGTCGTTCATTCTAACTATCGGGGCTTTGCCCTTTTTCATTTCGTTCAAACTTGTTTCATTAAATAAGCCAGCCAGTTTTTCGTCATTGAAAACAGCTTTCCAGAATGTTTCTCTGAATGCTCTGAAACTGTTGAACTGACGACCCCGTAACTGATCAGCAATGTGCGATGGGATTGGCGCCCCATCACCCTGCGCAGCAGCCCCTAGCCATCCACCCGCAACCGGCGCTCCATGACCACTCGCCACCCCTGGATCATTGCGTCGATCCCGGAACATGACGTACTGCGGTGGCAGGCCCGATTCCGACGGGAAGACCAGAATGAAGTCGTCGAAACGAATGCTGCCCCGCCCCGGGTGAGCGTCGATCCGTCCTTCAATCGGCACGAGGTTGCCGCCGATATATCGCGGTGGGGACGGATTCTCGATGGGGAACAGCGTTGAACTGTCTGCCGGCGTTACTGCGGGAGTCCAGACCGCGGTTGTCGGCGGGATGTCGGTGAGGGTTGCGCTGTAAGTGTTGTTCCCTGCGTTGAAACCAGCTGCAACCACGCGAACGCCGGAAGGCAGTTTTGTCCCCGCTACCGGAACGACAAGCAGTTCGGCGAGAGAGCCCGTCAGCGGCCGGGCGCTCAAACGTACCGGCAGATTCAGTCGTGCTCTTTCGCTTGCCAGCCTGTCCAGATCAGGCAATTGACCGGGCAGCAGATCTGCCAGTGGGAGGCTGAGCAGAAAGCGTTCAGGCAATTCCCCATTACCCAACACCGGGGAGTAGACAAACGCACTTACCCCCACCATCAGACCAGACGCCGTGCCAGCAGCCAGCCCCGACAAACCGGCCACCGCCGAGCGAATCGAAGCGGCAAAACCCGCCATCAGGTTGTCGGCAATCGCGACCGCACCAGCGGACGTCGCAAATACCAGTTGGGCGTGGCTGGTATTGCCCTGAAAGCGCAACAGGCTACTGTGCCCACCGGAGGTGTCCTGCCGACGCTTTTCCTCAGCAACCCTGCGTGCTTCGGCTTCAGCCTCAAGCGCCGCCTGTTCCTCGGCACGCTTGCGCTCTAGTGCCTCAGCCGCCAAACGGGCCTGTTCTTCTTCGAGCCGCCTGATTTCATCGGCAGCGGCCTGCCGTGCCAGCTCCTCCGCCTGCCGCCGCGCCTGCTCTTGAGCGACGCGGGCCTGTTCCTGTGCAACCTGCCTGGCGTATTCCGCCGCCAACCGCGCCTGCTCCTGAGCGATCCGCTCGGCTTCCTGCGCTTGCACCACGGCAATCATGCCCTTGACCGTGGCCGACTGGCTGTTCAACACGCCAATGCCTTCAACCAGTAACTTGGCGTTGAACAGAGCGCTATAAGCCTGCCGTACGCTGACGCTGGCGCTTCGCCGATTGACTTGCGGTAAGCGGCCTCCGTTGAAAAAGGTTTCAACCTGGGCGTGGCCGAAACGTTCGATGGCCACGTCCTTGGCCACCAAAAGCGCACCAAACTTCCTGGCGATCAGGGAATCCCTGAATTGCATCTCCCGCGCCAGCGCATCCAAAGGCGGCAAGACACTTTGATCACCTGCTGCCCGCGCTTCTGCCAGTTCATTTTCAATGACCTGAGCAATATTCCTGGAAGTATCTTTATAGATACTTTCCATATCGAGTATTTCACCCAACGGCGCAAAGTTAATGCCTGGTCCCGAGCCGTCCCCTGCACCTAAATAATGTAAATATTCATCTTGTTTATCCGGACGCACAACAATCGGCGGAAGCGTTATTCCATTACGCTGCATTTATAAGTCCTCCATGGACAATAGTTTTGTCGCACTGACCCGTTACCCTCAAACAGCCAATAACGTGACCGGCACCTGGAGAAATTTATGGAAATAGATGTTGTGCGGTGCGGTACATGGTTATCGCCCGCGTTTTATCTGTCACGCCGGACGGAACTGATAAAGCGGTAGGAGTTTTCGCTGATAAATTATGCTCAAACGTAAATCTGTCGGAGCGCATAGCGCTTTCCGGACCCGATCGCACTTGCGTGCAAAGCCTTTGTCACAGGCAAGGAAGCCAACAACAATAATCAAGGAGAAGCCCATGCAACTGACGCGCATTGCCCAGACCCTTTTGCTCACCCTGGTCGCCAGCCACGCCAGTGCCGCGACGATGGACAGCGCCCGCACGCGCATCGCCGAGCAGGCGCAGAAGCTCGAGCCGGAGCTGCTGGAAACCCGCCGCGACCTTCACGCTCATCCAGAACTTGGCAACACTGAAAAACGCACCGCTGAACTGGTCGCCAAACAGCTGCAAGCCATGGGCCTGGAAGTGAAAACCGGCGTCGCCCGCACCGGCGTTGTCGCCATTCTCAAAGGCGCCCTGCCCGGCCCGACCGTCGCCCTGCGCGCCGACATGGACGCGCTGCCGGTCAAGGAAGTCTCCGACTTGCCGTTCGCTTCGAAAGCCAAAGGCACGTATCTCGACAAGGAAGTCGACGTCATGCACGCCTGCGGCCACGACGCCCACACCGCAATCCTGCTCAGCGCAGCGAAAATTCTGACGGGCATGCGCGACACCCTGCCCGGCACCGTGGTGTTCTACTTCCAGCCCGCCGAAGAAGGCCCGAGCGACTTCATTCCCGACGGCAAAAACACCTGGGGCGCGAAGATGATGGTCGAGGAAGGCGTTATGAAATCGCCGAAACCAGACGCGGTGTTCGGGCTGCACGTCTGGGCCGGCGTCCCCGCCGGCCAGATCGCCTACCGCCCCGGCCCGACCCTGGCCAGCTCCGACGACCTGCGCATCAAGATCCACGGCAAACAAACCCACGCCGGCCGCCCCTGGGATGGCATCGACCCAATCACCGTCGGCGCGCAAACCATCGTCGGCCTGCAAACCGTGGTCAGCCGCCGCACCGACATTTCCTCTTACCCGTCGGTGGTCAGCATCGGCACCATCAACGGCGGCACCCGCTACAACATCATCCCCGAATCACTCGACATGACCGGCACCATCCGCTCCTACGACTACGGCATCCGCCAGAAACTGCACAGCGACGTACGCCAGACCATCGAGAAAATCGCCGAAAGCGGCGGCGCCAAAGCCGACGTCACCATCATCGAAAAATACGACCCGACGATTAACAACCCTGCACTGACCGAGAAAATGCTGCCGACATTGAAGTGGGCGGCCAAGGATGATGTGGTGCAGGGACCTCTGGTGGGTGGGGCGGAAGATTTCTCGTTCTTCGCCAAGGAAGCGCCGGGACTGTTTGTGTTTCTTGGAGTGACCCCGCGGGACCAGGACATGAGCAAAGCCGCGCCGAATCACAATCCGGGGTTCTTTGTGGATGAGTCGGCGCTGGTGGTTGGGGTGAGGACACTGGCGTCGTTGGCGACGGATTATCTGTATGGGAATGCGGCGGTGGGCAAGTAGGAAGGGGTGACTGTGGGGGCGCTTTCGCGAGCAGACTCGCTCCCACAGGGATTAAGTACATCCGACAGAGATTGGTCGGCTGACAGGCCGCCTTCGCGAGCAGGCTCGCTTCCCACAGAAAAGCGAAAGCAAAAACAAAAGATCGCAGCCTTCGGCAGCTCCTACACACGATGAGCGTTAGCTCGAGCACCGCTTTTGATCTTGATCTCGGAGCCCGTCGGCAGGCTGAGTGGAGGGATTGATCCGGGCGTGGGAGCGCAGCGACCGTACGACGCAGTCGTACACAGCGAGTGTAGGTGCAGCGAAGCAAACCGGAGCCGCTGCGCCAGGATCGATCCCGCAGCGAAGGAACCCCGAGCCCCAGCGAGCGGGCCGAACGTCAGGGCGCAGCCTTTTGGTTACTTTTTGGCGTTTGAAAAAGTGACCCGCCGTAAGGGCGGAACCATAAGAAGCCGTTACCGCAGCAACGGATATTCACCCAAACCCCCAAAACCTGGTCGGCCCAAAGGCCGCCAAGGTCAAAAAAGATCAAACCACATCAACCCCTACGTGAATCGCATCATGCCGCCAAAACTCCAGATCACAATCAATCAGCCGCCCATGCTGATCATAATTGACCCGAGCAATCCTCAATCCCGGACTCCCCACCGACACCCGCAAAGCCGCCGCCGCATCGACAGATAAAGACGTAGGCACAATCTCAAACCGCACCCGCCCATAGTGCAAATCGAAATGCCGCGCATACAACTCAGTGATCGACTGATTCAAATCAAACTCAAGAATCCCCGGAAAAAACTGCGGATTCAGGTAGTGCTCGACATACAACACCAGTCGGCCATCAATCCGCCGCGAGCGGCAAATCTGGATCACGCTCGACAACGCCGGCAGCTGCAACCACGCACACACCGCCGCCGAAGCCGGCTGCAACCGCGCTGAAATCACCTCGGTCGACGGCTCACGCCCCTGCGCACTGACCATCGCGTGAAAATGACTGCGCTGCATCAGGTTGTACGCCAGACGCGGCGGCGACACGAACCAGCCGCGCCGCTCCTCACGATAAATCTGCCCTTGCGCCTCCAATTGCAACAGCGCTTCACGCACAGTGATCCGCGTCGTCCCGAACAACTCGCTGAGCTTGCGTTCAGCGGGCAACTTGCTCCCGGCCCCCAGCAAACCATGATCGATCTGCTCCTGCAGCACCTGGCCAATCGCTGTCACCGCTTTCGTTGCCTCATCGCGCATCAACGTTACCTATCTGGACTAGACCAGCACTGTTTCAGGGCAAATCCGGGCGCTGCTCAGAGCGCTTTCGTGTGTTGCAAGCCTAGGCAGTGCAGATGACCGACAGATGACAAAACTACCCAACGGTCGTTTTCACGGCTTGCAATACATCGGCCAAGTCCCTTGCTTATCGGGCCTGCGTCATGGTCTACGCTTGTTTGGCAACCGCCAATCCCGGGCGGAGAAAAGATCAGCCATAAGGCCATCGACATCAAAATGTCATCCAGCCCGCCTAAATTGGCTCAGGTATTGCTGACCTAGACCAACACAACCGCAATCGCAGCGTTGAACACGACCAAGGAGCTTCGGAATGAAACAGCTTTTCCTGGCAACACTGTTAGGCTCGACCATTGCAATGTGCAGCGCCGCCATGGCGGCCGACACCGATCTGAAAACCCTAGAAGCCGCTGCGAAAGCGGAAGGCGCCGTCAATAGCGTCGGCATGCCCGACAACTGGGCCAACTGGAAAGGCACCTGGGATGATCTGGCTGCGAATTACGGCTTGAAACACATCGACACCGATATGAGTTCGGCTCAGGAAATCGCCAAGTTCGCCGCTGAAAAAGACAACGCCACCGCCGACATCGGTGACGTCGGCGCCGCCTTCGGCCCGATCGCGGTCAAGCAAGGTGTGGTGCAACCGTACAAGCCAAGCACCTGGGATCAGATTCCGGACTGGGCCAAGGACAAGGACGGCAACTGGGCACTGGCCTACACCGGCACCATCGCCTTCATCGTCAACAAGAAGCTGCTGAACGGCTCCGACGTGCCGACCAAATGGGCTGACCTGAAAACCGGTAAATACAAAGTCTCCATCGGCGACGTGAGCACTGCTGCCCAGGCCGCCAACGGTGTCCTCGCTGCCGCACTGGCCAATGGCGGTGACGAGAAAAACATCAAGCCTGCCTTGCTGCTGTTCGCCGACCTCGCCAAACAGGGTCGTCTGTCGATGGCCAACCCGACCATCGCCACCATGGAAAAAGGCGAGATTGAAGTCGGCGTGGTCTGGGACTTCAATGGCCTGAGCTACAAAGCCAAGATGGCCAACCCGGATGATTACGTAGTGCTGATTCCATCCGACGGCTCGGTGATTTCCGGCTACACCACGATCATCAACAAGTACGCGAAAAACCCCAATGCCGCCAAGCTGACGCGCGAATACATCTTCAGCGACGCCGGCCAGACCAACCTCGCCCGCGGCAACGCCCGGCCGATCCGCGCCGAACACCTGCAACTGCCGGAAGACGTGAAAGCCAAGCTGCTGCCGAACGAGCAATACAAAAACGTTACGCCAGTCAAGGACGCCGACGCGTGGGAAAAGACCTCCAAAGCCCTGCCGCAGCAGTGGAACGAAGAAGTCATCGTAGAGATGAAGTAATCCTTCATCTGTAGGAGCTGCCGAAGGCTGCGATCTTTTGATCTTGCCCTTTAAAAGCAACATCGAAAGATCGCAGCGTCCGGCAGCTCCGACACAGATTGGTTCCAGATTTGTTTTCGGAGTTCTTGCCCCTATGAAGCACAACGTCATCCTTGTCGTGCTCGACGGCCTCAACTACGAGGTTGCGTGTCACGCCATGGGGCATCTGCAGGCTTATGTTGGCGCAGGACGCGCGGCGCTCTATCAACTGGAGTGCGAACTGCCGGCCCTGTCCCGACCGCTTTACGAATGTATCCTCACCGGCGTGCCGCCGATCGACAGCGGCATCGTCCACAACAATGTCTCGCGCTTGTCCAACCAGCGCAGCATCTATCACTACGCCCGTGATGCCGGATTGAAAACCGCCGCTGCGGCGTATCACTGGGTCAGCGAGTTGTATAACCGCTCACCGTTCGTGGCTGCGCGCGACCGCCACACCGACGATCCGACGCTGCCGATCCAGCACGGGCATTTCTACTGGAACGACCATTATCCGGATTCGCACCTGTTCGCCGACGCGGAGAACCTGCGCCTGCGTCATGCGCCGGATTTCCTCCTGATCCACCCGATGAATATCGACGACGCCGGGCACAAGCACGGCCTCGACAGCGCGCAATACCGCAACAGCGCGCGCTCGGCTGACGTCATCCTCGCCGACTATCTGCAGACCTGGCTCGACGCTGGTTATCAGGTGCTGGTGACCGCCGACCACGGCATGAACAACGATCGTTCGCACAACGGCCTGCTGGCGGAAGAACGTCAGGTGCCGCTGTTCGTCCTCGGCGAGGCGTTCAGCCTCAACCCTGACGCCACACCAACGCAGACCGAGATCTGCGGCACGGTCTGCGAACTGCTCGGCGTACCCCACGACAAACCTGTGTGCCGGGAGCTGCTCAAGTGAATGCCATGACTCGCGGCAAATGGCTCGCGGCGCTGTGTCTGGTGCCTTTCGCGCTGTTCTTTATCGTCTTCGAAATCGCCCCGCTGGTCTGGGTGATGATCAACAGCCTGCAATCGGAAGAGTCCGGCTGGGGCCTGGCCAATTTCAGCAAGATCTTCGGTTCGAAGTTCTATCGGCAGGCAATCCAGTACAGCCTGGAGATCAGTTTCTGGTCGAGCGTATTCGGCATCATCATCGCCGTGCTTGGTGCGTATTCACTACGCCGCGTCGATTCGAAGCTGCGCAACTTCGTGAATGCCTTCGCCAACATGACCAGCAATTTTGCCGGCGTGCCGCTGGCGTTCGCGTTCATCATCCTGCTCGGTTTCAACGGCAGCATCACCATCATGCTCAAGCAGTCGGGGATCATTCAGGACTTCAACCTGTATTCGAAAACCGGCCTGATCATCCTCTACACCTACTTCCAGATACCCCTTGGCGTGCTGCTGCTCTACCCGGCGTTCGACGCTCTGCGTGAAGACTGGCGCGAGTCCGCCGCACTGCTCGGCGCCAACGGCTGGCAGTTCTGGCGGCACATCGGCCTGCCGGTATTGACCCCGGCGTTGCTCGGCACGTTCGTGATCCTGCTGGCCAACGCCCTCGGCGCCTACGCCACGGTTTATGCGCTGACCACCGGCAACTTCAACGTTCTGCCGATCCGTATTGCGGCGATGGTCTCCGGCGACATTTCCCTTGACCCGAACCTGGCCAGCGCGCTGGCGGTGGTGCTCGTGGCGCTGATGACCATTGTCACCGTCGTGCATCAATTGCTGTTGAAGAGGAGCTACCATGTCTCGCGCTGAATCCGGCCCGGCCGGCCTCTACCACCGCGTCGTGGTCTATCTGCTGTTCGCCATCCTGTTGTTGCCGCTGCTGGGCACGCTGGTCTATTCGATCGCCAGCAGTTGGTCGGCGACCATTCTGCCGAGCGGCTTCACCTTCAAGTGGTACATCCAGTTGTGGAGCGATCCGCGCTTTCTCCACGCATTCGGGCAGTCGCTGATCGTCTGTGTCGGCGCGCTGGTGTTATCGGTGGTGCTGATCCTGCCGCTGCTGTTTGTCGTGCATTACTACTTTCCGAAACTCGATGCGCTGATGAACATCCTCATCCTGCTGCCCTTCGCGGTGCCGCCGGTGGTGTCCTCGGTGGGGCTGCTGCAGCTATACGGTTCCGGGCCGATGGCGATGGTCGGCACACCGTGGATTCTGATCGGCTGCTACTTCACCGTAGCGCTGCCGTTCATGTACCGCGCGATCACCAACAACCTGCAAGCGATCAACCTGCGCGACCTGATGGACGCCGCTCAACTGCTCGGCGCCAGCACCTTTCAAGCGGCGTTTCTGGTGGTGCTGCCGAACTTGCGCAAAGGCCTGATGGTGGCGCTGCTACTGTCTTTCTCGTTCCTCTTCGGTGAGTTCGTGTTCGCCAACATCCTCGTCGGCACCCGCTACGAAACCTTGCAGGTGTACCTGAACAACATGCGCAACAGCAGCGGTCACTTCACCAGTGCGCTGGTCATTTCGTATTTCTTTTTCGTGCTGGTCCTGACCTGGATCGCCAACATCTTGAACAAGGACAAAAGCGAATGAGCTACGTCAGCGTCCGACACCTGCAGAAAAGTTATGCCGGCACCACGGTGTTCAGCGACATCGATTGCGAGATCAACAAAGGCGAGTTCGTCACCCTGCTCGGCCCGTCCGGGTGCGGTAAGTCGACTTTGCTGCGTTGCATCGCCGGGCTGACCCCGGTGGATGGCGGCAAGATTTTGCTCGATGGCGTCGACATCGTGCCGTTGAGTCCGCAGAAACGCGGTATCGGCATGGTCTTTCAGAGCTACGCGCTGTTCCCCAACATGACCGTCGAACAGAACGTCGCCTTCGGCCTGCGCATGCAAAAGGTCAACGCCGATGACAGCCACAAGCGCGTCTCTGAAGTGTTGAAACTGGTCGAACTGCACGACTTCGCCAGCCGCTATCCGCATCAACTGTCAGGTGGGCAGTGCCAACGTGTCGCCCTCGCCCGATCGCTGGTGACCCGCCCGCGCTTGTTGCTGCTGGATGAGCCGCTGTCGGCGCTCGACGCAAGGATTCGCAAACACCTGCGCGAACAGATTCGTCAGATCCAGCGCGAACTCGGCCTGACCACGATCTTCGTCACCCACGATCAGGAAGAAGCGCTGACCATGTCGGACCGGATTTTCCTGATGAATCAGGGAAAAATCGTCCAGAGCGGCGACGCCGAAACCCTCTACACCGCGCCGGTCGATGTATTCGCCGCCGGCTTCATCGGCAACTACAACCTGCTCGATGCCGATGCCGCCTCAAAGCTGTTGCAACGGCCGGTCAACCACCGCATCGCCATCCGCCCGGAAGCCATCGAACTGAGCCTTGACGGCGTACTCGACGCGCAGATCCGCAGCCACAGCCTGCTCGGCAACGTCATTCGCTATCGCGTCGAAGCACGCGGCGTGGAACTGGTGGTCGACGTACTCAACCGCTCCGCCGCCGATCTGCATCCCGACGGACAACGCCTGGCACTTTCCATCGATCCGACGGCCCTGTGTGAGGTAGCCTGATGACTTTGCTGACGTTGAAGAGAGAACTGCACTGATGGCCCTGGCAATTTTTGATCTGGACGAAACGTTGATCCACGGCGACTGCGCCACCCTCTGGAGCGAGCAGATGGGGCGCCTGGGCTGGGTCGATCCCGAGTCGTTCATGCGCAAGAACAACGAACTGATGGACGCCTACAGCCATGGCAAATTACGCATGGAAGATTACATGGCGTTCAGCCTCGAACCGCTGATCGGCCGTACGCCAGAAGAAGTCGAGCACCTGGTCGGGCCGTGGGTTGAAGACTTTATCGAACCGATCATCTTCAGCGACGCGACCAAAACCATCGCCGCGCACCGCAAGGCCGGCGACCGGATTCTGGTGATCTCGGCGTCGGGCACGCACCTGGTCAGACCGATTGCCGATCGACTCGGCATCGACGAGATTCTAGGGATTGAACTGGAAGTCGCGCACGGCGTTTACAGCGGCCATACCGTGGGCACGTTGACCTACCGCGAAGGCAAGATCACTCGCCTGCTGGAATGGCTGGACGCCGAAGAAGAAAACCTCGAGGGCGCGAGTTTCTATTCCGATTCGCGCAATGACTTGCCGCTGCTGTTGAAAGTGGATTTTCCACACGTGGTCAATCCGGATCCGGTGCTACTCGAGCACGCGGAAAAATCCGGCTGGCCGATCCACCTCTGGAAATAAAAGCAAAAGATCGCAGCCTTCGGCAGCTCCTACCTTTGAAATACGGTGCAACTGTAGGAGCTGCCGAAGGCTGCGATCTTTTGACCTTGCTTTGCTGTCAGCTCAAACCCTCATTGATCACCAACACCAACTTGCCCGCCACCGTATTGCTCGCCAGTTCGGCAAACGCTGCTTCGGCATCCTTCACCGCAAAGGCTCTGGCCAATTGCGGACGCAAGCGGCCCTCGGCAAACAGCGGCCACACATGCTGGCCCAGATCACTGAGCAGATCGGCCTTGAATTGATCGCTACGGCTGCGCAACGTCGAGCCGAGCAGTTGCACACGCTTGGCCAACACCTGCGCCAGATCCAGTTTCGCCTCGCGCCCGCCCATCAAACCGATCAGCACCCAACGTCCGTCCAGCGCCATCAGCTTGAGGTTCAGCGCCGCATAATTGCCGCCCACCGGGTCGAGAATCACATCGAACGGCCCGAAGTCGCGCAGGCTTTCAATTTCATCGGTGCGCACCACGCCGCCCTGCGCACCCAATGCTTCGCAGTAAGCCAGGCGTTCGGCGGAACCGACGCTGACCCAGCAAGGGTTACCGAAGGCTTTGCACAGCTGAATGGCGGCTGAACCGATTCCACTTGCGCCGGCGTGCAGGAGAATTTTCTCACCGGGTTTCAGCGCTGCAAGTTGAAACACATTCAGCCAGACGGTGGCGTACACCTCGGGCAATGCCGCCGCCTCGATCAGCGAAACACCTTCGGGCACGGGCAGCACATGCCGTCCGTCGACGACCACCTCTTCAGCAATGCCGCCCCCGGCCAATAAGGCGCAAACCCGGTCGCCAACCTGCCAGGACGAGCCCGCGCCGACCTCGCTGATCACCCCGGAGCACTCAAGACCAAGCACTTGGCTGGCCCCGGGTGGTGGCGGATAAAGCCCTGCTTTCTGTAATAAATCGGCGCGATTGAGGCCGGCTGCCGCCACCCGGATGCGGACTTGTCCTACATCGCACGTCGGACTCGGCTCTTCAACCCATGCCACTTGACCTTCAACGCCTTGCAATGCCTTCACACTGCCTCCATAGTGAGTCTGGACTGAGCCCGAAGCTGTAGCGCCGGGCTTTTTGCATTATGCGACCGGCTCTCAAAGAACCGGCGACTTCAAAGACGGCCTAATATGCGTTATCAATTGTCCCCGCGTCGAATCAGCATGAAGCATCTGCTCCCCAGCACCGCCCTCGCTCTTTTCATCGGTATCGGCCTGTTGCCGGTGTCGGGCACCACATTCGCAGCCAACAGCTGGGACAAGTTGCAGCCTGATCGCGATGAAGTCATCGCCAGCCTGAACGTCGTCGAGTTGCTCAAGCGTCACCACTACAGCAAGCCGCCGCTCGACGATGCGCGCTCGGTGATCATCTACGACAGCTACATCAAGCTGCTCGACCCGTCGCGCAGCTATTTCATGGCCAGCGACATCGCCGAATTCGACAAGTGGAAGACCCAGTTCGACGACTTCCTCAAAAGCGGCGACCTCAACGCCGGGTTCACCATCTACAAGCGCTACCTGGACCGCGTCAAATCGCGTCTGGACTTCGCACTTGCCGAGCTGAACAAAGGCGTCGACAAGATGGACTTCAACACCAAGGAGACCTTGCTGATCGATCGCAAGGACGCGCCTTGGCTCAAGTCCACCGCGGAACTCGACGACCTGTGGCGCAAACGCGTCAAGGACGAAGTGCTGCGCCAGAAGATCGCCGGCAAAGAGCCGAAGCAGATCCAGGAAACCCTGACCAAGCGCTACAAGAATCAGCTGGCGCGTCTCGACCAGACCCGCGCCGAGGACATCTTCCAGGCGTACATCAACACCTTCGCCATGTCCTACGACCCGCACACCAACTATCTGTCGCCGGATAACGCGGAAAACTTCGACATCAACATGAGCCTGTCCCTCGAGGGCATCGGTGCCGTATTGCAGAGCGACAACGATCAAGTGAAGGTCGTGCGTCTGGTGCCGGCAGGCCCGGCGGACAAGACCAAGCAGGTCGCTCCGGCCGACAAGATCATCGGCGTTGCTCAGGGCAACAAGGAAATGGTCGACGTGGTCGGCTGGCGTCTGGACGAAGTGGTCAAATTGATTCGCGGTCCTAAAGGCACCGTGGTGCGTCTGGAAGTCATTCCGGCGAGCAATGCGCCGAACGACCAGACCACCAAGATCGTGCCGATCACCCGTGAAGCGGTGAAGCTCGAAGATCAGGCCGTGAAGAAGTCGATTCTCAGCCTGAAACAGGACGGCAAGGACTACAAACTTGGCGTGATCGAGATCCCGGCCTTCTACCTCGACTTCAAGGCATTCCGTGCCGGCGATCCGGACTACAAGAGCACCACTCGCGACGTCAAGAAGCTGCTCACCGAGCTGCAGAAGGACAAAGTCGACGGCGTGGTCATCGACCTGCGCAACAACGGCGGCGGCTCCCTGCAGGAAGCCACCGAGCTGACCAGCCTGTTCATCGACAAAGGTCCGACCGTACTCGTGCGTAACGCCGACGGCCGTGTCGACGTGCTCGAAGATGAAAACCCGGGCGCGTTCTACAAAGGCCCGATGGCGCTGTTGGTCAACCGCCTGTCCGCCTCGGCCTCGGAGATCTTCGCCGGCGCCATGCAGGACTACCATCGCGCATTGATCATCGGCGGCCAGACTTTCGGTAAAGGCACTGTGCAAACCATTCAGCCGCTGAACCACGGCGAACTGAAACTGACCCTGGCCAAGTTCTACCGTGTCTCCGGGCAGAGCACCCAGCATCAGGGTGTACTGCCGGACATCGACTACCCGTCGCTGATCGACACCAAGGAAATCGGCGAAAGTGCCCTGCCGGAAGCCATGCCGTGGGACACCATTCGCGCGGCGATCAAGCCGGCGGCCGATCCGTTCAAGCCGTTCCTCGCCCAGTTGAAGTCCGAACATGACTCGCGCACCAACAAGGATGCCGAGTTCGTGTTCATCCGCGACAAGCTGGCCCTGGCGCAGAAACTGATGGAAGAAAAAACCGTCAGCCTCAACGAAGCCGATCGTCGTGCCCAGCACGCCGACATCGACGCCAAGCAACTGGCGATGGAGAACATCCGTCGCAAGGCCAAAGGCGAAGAACCGCTCAAAGAGCTGAAGAAAGAAGACGAAGACGCACTGGCCGCTGCCGAGCCGGACAAGGTCAAACCAGAAGACGATGCCTACCTGAGCGAAACCGGGCGCGTGCTGCTGGATTACCTGAAACTGAGCAATCAGGTGGCCAAGAAGTAAGTGATGGCAATTTAGTGCTGACGATCCCCGGATCGTCATCAAACAGTCATCATTCTGTCGTGCAATAAAGGACCGGGAGCAAGCGCTCCCGGTCCTTTTTTTATCGCCAGAGACTGCCATGACCACGACCGAACAGCTGAGCGCCTTGGGCTCGATCCTGACTCAAAGCGGTTTACACAGTCTGTTCCAGCCGATCATCTGTCTTTCCGAACGCCGCATTCTCGGTTACGAAGCCCTCACCCGTGGCCCGTCCAACAGCCCTCTTCACTCTCCGATTGCCCTGTTCGCCGTGGCGCGACAGGCTGGTCGATTGAGTGAACTGGAAATCGCCTGCCGACAAAGCGCCTGCCGACGGTTCAATGAGCAGCAACTGCCGGGCAAGCTGTTCCTTAACGTGTCGCCAGAATCCTTGCTCGAAGCCGCGCACCAACCCGGCCGTACGTTGCAACTGCTGCAGGACTTGGGCATTGCGCCGAGCCAAGTGGTCATCGAGCTCACCGAGCAGACGCCAATCGATGACTTCCAGTTGCTGCAAACCGCCCTGCATCACTACCGGGCGATGGGTTTTTCCATTGCGCTGGACGACTTGGGCGCGGGGTATTCGAGCCTGCGCCTGTGGTCGGAATTGCGTCCGGATTACGTGAAGATCGACCGGCACTTCATTGATGGCATTCATCAGGATGCGTTGAAAAGAGAGTTTGTCGGTTCGATTCTGCAAATTGCCAAAGCCTCGCGCGCGCAAGTCATCGCCGAGGGCATCGAGCTACCGGAAGAACTCGCGGTGCTGACTGAAATGGGCGTCGACCTGGTGCAGGGCTACCTGCTCGGCCGCCCTCAGGAACATCCGTCCCGCGACGCTCGCGCGATGATGCCCAAACACGACAGCAGCGCCGTCGCGCTGAATGACGAAGGCAGCGACCTCAGCGCCCTGCTCAACGACCAGCCCGCCGTGCAACGCGATACGCCCACCGCGACGGTACTGGAAGCCTTTCGCCGCCAGGCCAACCTCAATTCGCTCGCGGTGCTCGACGAACAAGGCCAGCCCTGCGGCATCGTCCATCGCCACTCGCTGTCGGACGCACTGCTCAAACCGTTTGCCACCGATCTGTTCGCGCGCAAACCGATCAGCCGCCTGATGAACGATGATTTCCTCGCCGTGGAAATCAGCCAGTCGCTGCAGCAAGTCAGCCGCCTGATCACCAGCCGCGCACGCCAGCGCATCGAAGAAGACTTCATCATCACCCTCAACGGCGGTTATCTAGGCCTCGGCCGAGTGATCGACGTGCTGAAACTGATCACCGAACTGAAAATCCAGCAGGCGCGCTACGCCAATCCCCTCACCCTGCTGCCGGGCAACGTACCGATCCAGCAGTGCCTCACCCGCCTGCTGCAACAGGCCCGCGAATCGATCATCTGCTACGTCGACATTGACAGCTTCAAACCCTTCAACGACATCTACGGCTATGGCCGTGGCGACGAAGTCCTGCTCTGCCTGGCCCAATGCCTCAACGAACGCATCGACCCCACCCGCGACTTCGTCGGCCACATCGGCGGCGACGACTTCCTCCTCGTCCTCGGCCCCGAAGACTGGCGCAAACGCCTCAACCAACTGCTCGACGATTTCCAAAGCCAATGCCGCCGGTTCTATCGGCCCGAGCATCTGGAAGCCGGTTGTTTTGTAGCGCCAAACCGACAGGGTGTGCGGCAGGAGTTTGCGTTGTTGTCGTTATCGATTGGGGTGGTGCATCTGCGACCTGAGGCTTGTGCAGCGCTTGATGCCAGCCAGCTTGCGGAGATGGCTTCGCAGGCTAAGCATCATGCGAAGGGGGTTGTGGGGTTTAGTGTGTATTTGCTCGATCCTACTGCGTCTCCAAAGGCATCACAGTTAGTCGGTTAAACTCGGCGTAGTAGAGTGCGTGCTTACTTGCCAGGCGCCACTCCAGAATGCAGATTTTTAGCCACAGCCCTTTTCATCCCGATACCTTGTTAAGCACTCCAATAGAAGTCTCATAAAACTAGACCTATCGGTAATTTCTTCGTCAAAATAAGTTGTCATTCGGTTAAATACACGGTCGAAATTGTCGTTTCTCTCCAAAAAATGTTCGACAGTATTTATTAGCGATTCTTGTTCTGCATCTGTGTATTCAAAAAATTCAGGCCTTAACACAGTATCGAAAAGCTCTTTTAACTGACGCGAATCGTTTACATTTTTTTCAACTATTAATCGCTCCCTCTCGACATCAGTAGTATTTTCTATATCAAAAACAAACAATAAGTTTTTTATATCTACAATTTCATACGTTTTTTTCATCATTCAAAATCCGCATATGAAGTCACGGTATCGCCATTAGCTCTCAGAATAACCACGGCTTTCCTCTGCTGCCCATAAATGCCGTCTCTGGTATAACCTTCCCCAATTATCTTTCCCATGTCCATAGGCCTTCTAGATGTTTGAAGATTAGTCTGACGGAATATAAGTTTTGCTCTATAGATAGCGTTCAGCTGATCTCTATGGCTGAAAAAATGAGTAGCCGCGCTTGGAATTTTAGGTTCTCCATGGTGTGATCCACCGGTGTAGGTCTCTATAACGCCAGTCGTTGGATTTTTTCCTGTCATGATCCTTTCAAATTGCGACCGTAGTGTTGTTTGGGCGCCGTGCTTTTCCAGAAAATGCTCTCCATTTTGTGGATTCTCCATTTCATGCAAACGTCGGTATGCGTTTTCTTCAGCTAATTCATCAATCCTCGCCCGACGCTCCTGAGCCGTCATCTTCGGCAGCGCAGGTTCACCATCATCCACTTTAGCCCCACCAATCCCACCCGGAACCTCACACCCAGGCTTCTTCGGCGGCGGGCAGTTGGACGTCAACCCCAACGGATCCACCCACCCCGTCGGATTCGGCACGTATTGGTACTGATTCAACCCACCCGCCAGCTTCACCGGGTCCGGCGTTAAATACCGCCCAAGCCTCGGGTCGTAATACCGATGTCGGTTGTAATGCAGGCCACTTTCAACATCGAAGTACTGCCCCTGAAAACGCAGCGGTTGGTCGAGGTAGTCTTCGCCGGCCAAGGTCACAGCGGCGACTTTGCCGTAGGCGTCGTATTGCGCGGACCAGACGATTTCGCCGCTGTAGTCGGTGAGTTCCTGTGGGGTGCCGAGGTGGTCGAGTTGGTAGTAGAACGGGCAGGCTTTTTTCGGGCCTTTGCCATCGAGCATCGCGAGTGGGCGGAAGGTGCCGGGTTCGTAGAGGAAGCTGCGGTATTGCGTGGCGCTGCTTTCGGCGACGAGGTGGTCGCCTTGCCAGAAAAATTCGGTGACGGCGCCGTCGACGGTTTTGCGGATACGGCGGCCGAAGGCGTCGTAGTGATAAGTGGCGGTCTGGCCGTCGGGGCGGGTCAGGCCGATCAGGCGGTGCTGGCAGTCGTAGCGGTATTCGGTGACCAGGGTCTGGCCGTGGCCACGGCGTTCGCGGATCAGGTTGCCGAAGGCGTCGTAGTCGTAATGACGGTCGCCCTGCATCAGCAGGCGATTGCCCTTGATCTGCGCAGGGCCGGGACGATCCTGCATCAGCAGGTTGCCGGCCGGGTCGTGGGCGAAGGATTCGGGCAGCTCGTCGCGCGAGTGACGGACGCGGATCAACCGGTCGAGGGCGTCGTAGCCGTAGGTGCGCTGGCCGTGGCGGCTGTCGGCAATGTGCTCGAGATTGCCGTTGGCGCTGTAGGCATAATCGCGGCGGTACAGCGAAGCGTGGCGATGACCTACAGCGTGGGCAAGCAAGCGGCCCTGATCGTCGTAGGAGTATTCGCTGAGCAGCAGACCTTGCTGGCGTTGCTGTTCGCGACCGGACTGATACACATGCCGGGTCAGCGGCGTGCCGTTGAGGTCGATGGCTGACAGCGCACCGCCCTTGGCGTAGTGATAATCGAGCTTGCTGTTGTCCGGCAGACGCAGGCGTTTGAGCTGACCGCAGGCGTCATAGGCGTAGCGCAAGGTGCCCCAGCCCTGATGCTCGGTGATCAGCCGATCCTGACGGTCGTACTCGAAGGCCAGCGGATGGTTTTGCCCGTCCTCGACACCGATCAACCGACCGAGGCGATCGTAGTCGTAGCGGACTTTGAGCCCATCGGGCAGGGTTTTGACCAGCAAACGCCCGGCCTTGTCGCGCTCATAGTGGGTGACCAGACTGGGGCCGAAATCACCAAACTCGGTCTTCTCCAGCAAATGACCATTAAGGTCGTAGGCATAAGCCGTGCGCCGCCCATCAAACCCGGTTTCCTGTCGGATCAATCCGGTCGGCGTGTAATCCAGTCGGTACTTTTCTCCGGACTCGTTTTCAATCTCGGTCAGCAACAGCCGCGCATGGTCATAGCGGTACTGCACGCGGGTGCCGTCAGGATTGATCCGCCGCGAGACCAGGTGCAGGTCGTCGTCATATTCGTAGCGGGTGATGCGCCCGAGCTCGTCGCGCTCAGCGGTGATCTGGCCGTAGGCGCCGTAGCTGTAGGCGCGCGTGCTGCCCGTAGGAGAAGTCGTCAGGATCAGTCGGCCGGCCGCGTCCCACTGCTGACGACTGACAACACCAAATTCGTCCTGGGTGGTAATCCTCCGTCCCAGCGCATCGTAGGAAAAGCGCCGCACGCCACCATCGGGCAGGGTTTCTTCGATGAGCTGACCGAGCTCGTTCCACACCCAGCGATGGCGGCTGCTGTCCGGATAACGCAGCGACAGCAATTGCCCGCGCAGGTTGTAGTAGTAATGGGTGACCTGGCCGGCGGGATCGACCGCTTCGGTGACGGCGCCTTCAGCGTTGCGCCGATAGATCCACGCCGCATCACCACGGCAACGCTTGTAGAGAAAGCCGTTGCGGTACTCGTAGGACGTTGGTGCATCGTCCGGCGGAATCAGCGCGATCAGCCGTCCGACCTCGTCATAGCGGTATTCAGTGACCGCGCCCAAAGCATCCTGCTCGGCGATCAAGCGCCCCTGCTGGTCATAAGCCTTGAGCTGCTCGCCACCATCGGCCGCGACCTGGCGCACCAGCCGCGCGCGCTCGTCGTGGACGTAGACTTCTTCGGTACCGTCGACGTAATGCACGGTCACGCTGGCGTCGTCATCGTTCCAGACGTAACGGGTGTTCATCTGCGAGAACGAAGCCCAGTGCCTCACGCAGCGCGCCGCTTTGCCCTCGCGCTGCCACTCCCAGAAGAAGCTCGCGCCGCCGGTCATCTGGCGCTGGAGGATGACGTGATGGTCGTCGTAGTCGTAGCGCTCGCTGTCGCCGACCGCGTTGGTCGCGGTCAGCAGCCGTTGCCGGGCATCGAAGCTGTAAGTGGCGAGGGTTTGCTCGGTGGTCCACTCGCCCTGGACGAACACCTGATAATCGATCGCCACCAGCTGCGTGCGGTCATAACGCAACAGCAATGAGCGGCCGGCGCCATTGTCCAGACGCTGAATGCGGTCGGAGCGATCGCGTTGCAGGGTCAGACGATTGCCGTAGACATCGCTGATCGCCGTCAGCCGGCCGGCGCGAAAGTGATAAAAGCGCGCGCTGTCGCCGGCCAAAACCAGAATCAGTTCTTCCGGCTCATCGCCGAGAAAGATCGCCGCCCGCGACAGGCTGTTGTGAATCGCTGGGCGCGCGACGTTGGGCAGGGGAAAACGAGTGCGGCGGTTTTCGTGGTCGATCCAGATCACGCCATCGCCGTCGAAGGCAAGGCGATGGGCCAGCGTGTGGCTCCAGCCGAAACCCAGGCCCATATCGATCTCGACCGCGCTGCTGCGGTACAAGCGGGTGAACTCGAAGGGCAGCACGCCATCGAGCACCGCGTCGGTCAGGGTCAGCAGTTCTTCGCCGGTGACCATCGACACCGGGCAGCCGTTTTTGCAGGTATTGGGGACGCAGTCCGCGGCGTCGCCGTTGGGGTTTTTCGCCTGGTCGGGGACGTCGTCGTGGGGCTCGTCTTTCTTCAACATGGCGTTGCGCTTGGCATCCCAGCGCAATTGCATCCGGCCCTTTTTCACCCCGGCGGCGATGCCCCGCGCGGCAACGGCTTTGTAGCGGTCGACGTATTCAATAAAGGCGTTGACGATGCTGAACAGCGCCTTGACCAGACGCTTGGCGACGTTGAACAGCTGCGCTGCGCGGTCAGCCAGACGCAGCGTCAGATAAGCGATCCCCGCCCCCGCTCCGACAAACGTCAGCACCACGCTGATCAACACATCGATGATCAGTTGCACGATCATCATCGACGCCACTTCAGCAGACTTGCCGGCAATCTCGCTGGGCGGCAGCATGTCCAGCCACAGGCTTGCCGACCGCAGCAGCAAGCACATCGCCGCTTCGTCACTGACCAGCAACTGCAGCTTTTCCATGAGATCCGGAGCGGTCTGTGCCAGCTCGATCAGATCAGCCGCGCCACTGCCCAAACGCTCGGCGAACTTGCCGGGTTCCTGAAGAATTTCCGAGAGCAGTCCGAGGCTGTCCCATACCCCCTCGATGGCCGCCCAACTGCCGGCGAGCATGCCGTTGCTGGCTGCGGCCGCTACCGACTGTGACCACTGCGGCTTGAAACCTTGCCACTCGCTACGCAGCCAGCCGTCCAGCTCGCCGGTCAAACCGTCATAGGATTCGAACAGCTTCGCGACTTGATTGGAGGTGACAGCGCTGTGCACAAGAACGCGGTAGAACTTGCCCTCTTCACCTCTGAATTCGCCCTTGCCCTGCTGATCAAGGGTGACCGGCGCGGTCTTGCCGCTATCCACGTCGACCACATCGACGGAAATGTTGCCCAGCGGGATGTCGTAGACCGATTCGAACTTGCTCTCGATCTGCATGAGCCCGCCCTGCGGGCACTGGACAACGCTGGAAGAAAACTCCTCGTCGCTGCTATTGACCGCCGTGCTGCGATCGCCGAAGCGGATGATCCGCTCCATGCCCACCAGCGATGGCAGGTCTGCTGCCTCGCTGATCTGGTCCACCCTGCGACTGAGCCAGTGATCAAGCTGTTTGCGGTAGAGGCTGAGCGTTTGCGGAAAGCTGTCGAGTTCCTGCTCGATGCGCGCGATGGCTTCCATCAACACACGCAGGCAGACAAGGTGGGCTGAAAAACGGGCTGAAGCATGAGCGGTCCCTCGCGCAAGAAATTAGTCGCGGGAACTGTGCGGGGGATCAGAAAGGAAAGAAGTCAGGCGAGTAGGCAAAGGATGTAGGACTAATCTGCAATCCAACATCCAGCGAAAAACGTGCAGGCAAAAACGTAAACGCGGCGTGAGGAAAACCTCACGCCGCGTTTACTTAGAAGACATACATGGAATTACTGCGTTGAATCACCAGCCATCAGCTGTTGCAGCTTAAGCTCGGCCAACGGGTGGCCGGCTTCGGCGGCCATGCTCCACCAACGAGCGGCCTCAGCGGGATCCGGCGCCTTGCTCGGGGTACCGGCGAGGCTGATGACGCCGACTTGATACGCCGCTTTACCGTCGCCGGCAAACGCCGCCAGACGCAGTAAACGCACACCCTCTTCACGCGCGCCCAACCCGACGCCGCGAAAAGTTAGAATGTGCCCATAAAAGCTTTGAGCATCGACATCGCCGAGGTTGGCCATGCGCGCGAACTGGCCTTCAAGCCAGCGCCAGCCACGCGGCTGGCGAACGAACCACGACCAACGAAACAGCCGGCGGGCCAGCCAATAACCGGCCCGCGCCTTGAGGCGCAGAAACACTCAAGCCTCCGCCGATTCCGGGTATTCGTATTCGAAGACGCGCACCACTTCCGACGCATGCCAGGACGCCGCCGCAACGCCATCCGACGGCCCGGAAAAGCGCCCCAGACGCTCGACACATTCAAAAAAACCGGTACGCGGCAAACGACTGGCGCCCTGACTGATGACCAGCGAACTGCGCAACGGCTGCTCGGCTTTGGCATCCAGTGCGGCCAGATGCTCCAGCGCAGCCGTCAGTGTCTGCATCGCCGGCGTCGGCAGCTGCAAACGCTCAAGCAAGGCTCGATAAGTGAGAAGATGGCGCTGACGACGCGCCTGGTCCAGTTCCCCCAGCAATCCGTCCCAATGTTGACGACTGATGCGTACGCTCACGATTCGTCCCTCCAACCCGGCACCGTCAGTTCCCAGGCCAGGCTGCGGCGAATCGCGGCGTCGGGCTGACGCTCACCACTTTCGATCATGGCCAGATAAGACGGGCTGATACCTACCGTGCGGGCCAGCGCCTCGATGGCGATGCCCTTCCCTTCGCGCAAACTGCGTAATTGATCCAGACCCGGAAGAATCGGCTCCGGCGAGGCGGCGAGCGGCGCTGCTGGCTGCTGCACCGGTGTTGCGTTGATCCCTGCTGCTTTCAGTAAAGCCTGATATTGAGCCCACGGCAGAACCGCGTATTCGGGTTCGCCATCGCGTGCAATTATCTGAATATCCATGACTACCCCGTAGGACAACACCACTTAGCGAGTCGGCACTTTTCCCTAGAAGTGTAATCCTAACAGCGGCCAAGGTCGCGAGTGGTATCTATCTGTAGGCAGTCTTCGTCAGTCAGGGCTTTTTCGGGCCTTGCAGCTGCAATTGTTCAGGGGTATCAGGAAGGCGCTCAACCACCGCCAGCTTCTCGGGTTGCTGGCGCTTGCGCCACAGGCGGAAGGCGTTGAGCTCGTCATCGAGGGTTTTCATCAGCCAGGCGAGGACAGCGATGTCATCGAGCATGCCGAACATGGGAATGAAGTCCGGAATGGCATCGACCGGGCTGAGGAAATACATCAGGCCGGCCACCACCGAAATCAGCGACTTGGCACTGATCGCGCGATACTCGCCACGCCAGTAGGCCAGGCACAGCGACTGCAGCAAGCGCAGATCATCCTTGAGTTTGCCCAGGCGATTGCCTTGCGCGGCGCCTTTGCTGGCCACGGCAAACAACAGGGTCGGCAAGCGTCCACGGGCCAGCAGGCGACCGGCCAACGGCAGGAATCGAGCGAAATTCCACGGAGCTTTCATCTATTCTTCCCGTTGAAATGTTATCCACACAAATTGTGGATAACCTTGTGAACAGAGCTGCATTTCAGCGCTGAGAGCCCCGTTTCATAAGGGCTCCGCTCAGATCGGGCGTTTTTTACTCACATAAAAAAGCCCAATATTTCATTGACTTGGCAGCTCAGGGCGTCTAGCGCGGGCAGCCTCAAAGCTATGACTGTGTTGAACGGCGTCAGTTCGCTCTGTTTACCTTTCCTGACCTGCAGATGCAACAACGCCCCGCATAAGCGAGGCGTTGTTTTCCAGCCGTTGCGTGTTACTTGGCAGCGGCGTCTTCTTTGGCTGGATCCTTGATGGCCAGCAGTTCCAGGTCGAAAACCAGAACCGAGTTGGCCGGGATTGCCGGGCTTGGCGACTGAGCGCCATAAGCCAGATCGCTAGGGATGTACAGTTTGTACTTCTCGCCAACGTGCATCAGTTGCAGACCTTCAACCCAACCCGGGATCACGCCACTGACTGGCAGATCGATCGGGCTGCCGCGCTCGACGGAGCTGTCGAACACGGTGCCGTTGGTCAGCTTGCCGGTGTAGTGAACAGTGACGACGTCGGTCGGCTTAGGCTGTGGGCCATCGGCTTTCTTCACTACTTCGTACTGCAGGCCGGAAGCGGTAGTGGTTACACCGGCTTTCTTGCCGTTTTCTTCGAGGAATTTCTTGCCGGCGGCTGCCGACTCTTCGCTCATCTTGGCCATACGCTCTTCAGCACGCTTTTGCAGCGAGGCGAAGGCTTCGACCAGTTCTTCATCTTTCAGCTTCTGTTCTTTCTTGCCAACGGCATCTTCGATGCCCTGGGCTACCGCTTTGGAGTCCAGATCATCCATGCCTTCCTGGGCAAGGCTTTTGCCCATGTTCAGGCCGATGCCGTAGGAAGCTTTTTGCGCCGGGGTTTTCAGCTCTACGCTGGTCTGCGAGTCACAACCCGCGAGTACCAGGCTAACCAGGGCTACCGCCGCCGCCAACCGATGCTGTTTCATGCTATTTCCTTGTTCATGCGCCGAATGGGCAATCGAGTAAAGCCGCGAGCTTATCAGGCCGCCACGACCAATGGCTACCGGCATGAGAGCAGGAATCTTCCGATAAGTTCAGGGATTAAAACGCATTTGGGCAACGGCTGGATGAAGCTTCTGTCATCCACGGACGACAAGCGTCATCGGAGCTTGCCTCAGCGTCTGGCGTAATGGCCACTTGCCCAGCAGTCATGGCTCAGGCATAACAGCGCAACAATTCGACAAGGATGTTTAACTTGCGCCTTCTATTCCGCGTTCTCACTCTGGTGATCGTGCTGGCGATAATCGCCCTCGCGGTGATCGTCTATTACGTCGCCAGCCCGAAATTGCCCTTCTACACCCCGCCGCAACAGGTACGTTACCTGGATCAATGGAGCGAAGAGCAACGGCAGACCTACTACTTCACGCCCCAAGGTACGCAAGTCAAAGGCCTGCGTTACGAGTGGTTTCAGGCATTGGAATTGCCCTTCTCCGAGCAGCGCTTCGCCTCCCCTGAATATCTCGCCCGTTTCGGCTTCCTGGTCGACCCGCAGCAGAAAGCGAGCGCGAACAACCCCGGCAACCTTCCCGTCGGTTTTGCCCGGCACCAGAATCCCGGCAACGCCTCGGAGCATTATCTGGACATCACCTGCGCCGCTTGCCACACCGGCGAGTTGCGCGTCAAAGGCCAGGCCGTACGTATCGATGGCGGCAGCGCACAGCACGTGCTGCCTTCCAGCGTTCCTACGTTGCGCGGTGGCAGTTTCGGACAGGCCCTGGTCGCCAGTCTCGCCTCGACTTACTACAACCCGTGGAAGTTCGAGCGCTTCGCCCGCCAGGTGCTCGGAGATGATTACGAAGCGCGCCGCGAACAATTGCGCAGCGAGTTCAAGACCTCGCTGAACACCTTCATCAAAGTGGCGTGGAACGACACCCATCGCGGCCTGTACCCGACCGAGGAAGGCCCGGGGCGCACCGATGCGTTCGGCCGGATTGCCAACGCGACGTTTGGCGATGCGATTTCCCCTGCCAACTACCGCGTAGCCGATGCCCCGGTGGATTATCCGCAGCTGTGGGACATGTGGACGTTCGACTGGGTGCAGTGGAATGGCTCGGCCCAGCAGCCGATGGCGCGCAATATCGGCGAAGCGCTCGGCGTCGGAGCCACATTGAATTTCTTCGACGGCAACGGCCAGCCGCTGCAAGGTGCTGAGCGCTACCCCTCCAGCGTGCGCGTGCGCGATCTGCACGCCATCGAAGAAACCTTGCAGCAGTTGAAGCCGCCGACCTGGCCGGAAGATCTGTTCGGTGCGATCGACAAGCCGCTGGCCGCCAAAGGCCGCGCGCTGTTCGCGGAAAACTGCGTCGGCTGCCATGTCCCGCGCCAATCGCAGGAAGGCGAACGCTGGGTGCAGCACTTGCACATGCTGCCCGTAGACGTGATCGGTACCGATCCCAATGCGGCCAACAACGTTGCCAGCCATCGTTTCGACCTGAGCGCGCTGCAATGGGATGTCAAAGAGTTGGAAAAAATGGACGTCAGACTGCACCCCGAACCTAAAGCGCCGCTTGATCTGAGCCAATTGTCGGTGGCCAAGGGCCTGGCTTACGTCACCGCGTTCGTGGAAAACCGTGCCTATCGCGACGCGCAGATCACGCCGGAAGAAAAACCGCGCATGGACGGTTTCGGCCTGCCGATCGGCGTGCGCGAGAAGGTCGCTTACAAGGCTCGACCGCTGGCTGGCGTGTGGGCGACTGCGCCGTTTCTGCACAACGGTTCGGTGCCAAGCATCTATCAGTTGCTGTCACCGCAGGATGAGCGCGCCACCACCTTCTATAAAGGCACGCTCGAATACGACCCGCGCCACCTCGGCTATCGCACCGAGCCTTTCGCCAACGGTTTTCTGTTCGACACGCGCATCAGCGGCAACCACAACAGCGGCCACGAATTCCGCGCTGGCGCTCGCGGCAACGGGGTGATCGGCCGCCTCCTGCAACCAGAGGAGCGCTGGGCGCTGCTCGAATACCTGAAAGTGCTGGGCGGATCACTGGAGGCGCAGTTGCCATGATCATGCCGACATTCAAAAAAGAACTGCCGCCACTGGCTCGCTTCTGGCTCTGGTTGGGGCGTTTGCTTGGCAAGACGCTGCTGATCCTGCTGATCATCGGCCTGCTCGGCTGGGCCATCGCCGCCGCGTGGTTCGCTTGGCAGCATCGTGGGCCGGTGTCGGCGCAGGAACAGATTCCACCAGGCGAAGCGGCGATGACCCAGGACATCATTCAAACCGCTGTGCGCATCGTCGACCAGCATCGCGAAAGCACGCGTTATCTGCGCGATGCCCACGCCAAAGCGCATGGCTGCGTGAAGGCGCAAGTGCAGGTTTTACCGGAACTGGCGCAATCGCTGCGACAGGGTGTGTTCAGCGAGCCGGGCAAGACCTGGCAGGCGCTGATCCGGTTGTCCAACGGCAATGCCTACCCGCAATTCGACAGCATTCGCGACGCGCGCGGAATGGCGATCAAGTTGCTTGAGGTTCCTGGCACGCAACTGCTAGGCAACCGCCAGGACCAGCATGAACAGGATTTCGTGATGTTCAGCCATCCGAATTTCTTTGTCAGCGATGTCGCCGAGTATCGTCAGAATGTGGCGGCGCAGGCTGACGGCAAGAAGGTAATGGCGTTTTTTCCGACATGGGATCCGCGCACCTGGCAAGTCCGTCATCTGTCTATCGCGCTGGCTACGCTGTCAGCGCCGCCGGACAGTCCGACCGAGACTACATATTTCTCGGTATCGCCCTACAAGTTCGGTGAGGCCAATGCGAAATTCCGCGTCGTGCCGGATCCGGAGCGTTGCCCGGCGTATACCTTGCCCAAACAGAATCACGACTTGCCGAATTTTCTGCGCAGTGCACTGAATCAACAGTTATCCACGGATCGGGTGCCGGCGTGTTTTGCCCTGCAGATCCAGCGCCAGGACGCGAACAAGTACATGCCGATCGAGGACACCAGCATTGAGTGGCGTGAGCAAGATGCACCGTTTGAAACCGTGGCGCGGATCACTCTGCCTGCGCAGGACTTCGATACGCCGGCGCTGAATCTGCAATGCGACAACCTGTCGTTCAACCCGTGGTTCGGCATCGAGGCGCATCGGCCGATTGGCGGGATCAATCGCTTGCGCAAGGCAGTGTACGAGGCGGTGAGCGATTATCGGCATGCCCGCAATGCGGCGCAGTAGCGCGGCGATTTCATAAATCGCAGACAGCAAAAAGCCCGCACAAGGCGGGCTTTTTGTGGTTTCTGGCGTTCAGTTCCAGATACCGAATATGGCGCAGCGGACGGGACTCGAACCCGCGACCCCCGGCGTGACAGGCCGGTATTCTAACCGACTGAACTACCGCTGCGCGAAACGCTTGAAACGAATGGTGGGTGATGACGGGATCGAACCGCCGACATTCTGCTTGTAAGGCAGACGCTCTCCCAGCTGAGCTAATCACCCTTCGCTTCGTTACGGGGCGCATTATGCCACAAGTTTTCGTAAAGTGTTGATTTAATTGAATATTTTTCAAAAAAATCTGAAAACCGGTGAAACGATACATCCCGCGAGTACAACCTTGAGACAGAAAAAAACCCGCCTCAGCGGGTTTTTCCGTGGTGACCTGGCGTTCAGTGGTCCAGGTTACCGAATATGGCGCAGCGGACGGGACTCGAACCCGCGACCCCCGGCGTGACAGGCCGGTATTCTAACCGACTGAACTACCGCTGCGCTAAACACTTGAAACGAATGGTGGGTGATGACGGGATCGAACCGCCGACATTCTGCTTGTAAGGCAGACGCTCTCCCAGCTGAGCTAATCACCCTTCGCTTCGGTGTGGCGCGCATTCTACGGAGCACCCCAACCTCTGGCAAGCACTTTTTTAAATAATTTTCCGAGGCCTTCCAAAGGCTTAGAGAAGGGTTGGCCTATGCCCCGGCGAAGACAATAATGCCCCCCTTTGTATAAAGGAGTGACTCGCCCCATGTGGTTCAAGAACCTGCTGATCTATCGCCTGACCCAAGACCTGCCTGTCGATGCCGAGGCGCTGGAAACTGCACTGGCGACCAAACTGGCGCGGCCGTGTGCAAGCCAGGAGCTGACCACTTACGGTTTCGTCGCACCATTCGGCAAGGGCGAAGATGCGCCGCTAGTGCATGTCAGCGGGGATTTCCTGCTGATCTCTGCGCGCAAGGAAGAACGTATTCTGCCGGGCAGCGTTGTGCGTGACGCGGTCAAGGAAAAGGTCGAAGAGATCGAAGCCGAGCAGATGCGCAAGGTCTATAAGAAGGAACGCGACCAGATCAAGGATGAAATTATCCAGGCGTTTCTGCCGCGCGCGTTCATCCGTCGTTCGTCGACCTTCGCCGCGATCGCGCCGAAACAGGGCCTGATCCTCGTCAACTCGGCCAGCCCGAAACGCGCCGAAGACCTGCTGTCGACGCTGCGCGAAGTGATCGGCACCCTGCCCGTGCGTCCGCTGACCGTGAAAATGGCACCGACTGCGGTGATGACCGAGTGGGTCACCACGCAGAAAGCCGCCGACGATTTTTATGTACTGGACGAGTGCGAACTGCGCGACACCCACGAAGACGGCGGCATCGTCCGCTGCAAGCGCCAGGACCTGACCAGCGAGGAAATCCAGCTGCACCTGAGCACCGGCAAAGTCGTCACTCAGCTGTCGCTGGCCTGGCAGGACAAACTGTCGTTCATGCTCGACGACAAGATGACCGTCAAGCGCCTGAAATTCGAAGATCTGCTGCAGGATCAGGCGGAACAGGATGGTGGCGACGAAGCCCTGGGCCAACTGGATGCCAGCTTCACCCTGATGATGCTGACCTTCGGCGACTTCCTGCCGGCGCTGGTTAAAGCGTTGGGTGGGGAAGAGATGCCGCAGGGGATCTGACCCTGACGAGCATCTAACCTGTGGGAGCGAGCCTGCTCGCGAATGCGGTGCGCCAGCAACATTAATGTATCTGGCTCACCGCTTTCGCGAGCAGGCTCGCTCCCACAATGTTTTGTGGTGTAACCAAAAATAAGGATCGAGCCATGCGCGCACTGGCTGCACTCAGCCGCTTTGTCGGCAATACCTTCGCTTACTGGGTTCTGATATTCGCCGTCGTGGCCTTCCTGCAACCGGCGTGGTTCATTGGCCTGAAAAGCGCGATCGTACCGCTGCTGGGTCTGGTGATGTTCGGCATGGGCCTGACCCTCAAGCTCGACGACTTCGCTGCCGTCGCTCGCCATCCGTGGCGGGTGGCGCTGGGCGTGGTTGCACATTTCGTGATCATGCCCGGTGTGGCGTGGTTGCTTTGCCAGGTGTTTCACCTGCCGCCGGAAATCGCCGTCGGGGTGATTCTGGTCGGCTGCTGCCCGAGCGGCACCTCTTCGAACGTGATGACCTGGCTGGCACGCGGTGATCTGGCGCTTTCAGTGGCGATTGCCGCGGTCACTACCCTCCTCGCCCCACTGTTGACCCCGGCACTGATCTGGCTGCTGGCCTCGGCGTGGCTGCCGGTATCGTTCATGGAGCTGTTCTGGTCGATCCTGCAAGTGGTGCTGTTGCCGATCGTTCTCGGCGTGGTCGCGCAGCGTTTGCTCGGCGACAAGGTGCGGCATGCGGTGGATGTGTTGCCGCTGGTATCGGTGGTCAGCATCGTGATTATCGTCACCGCCGTGGTCGCGGCGAGTCAGGCGAAAATCGCCGAGTCCGGCCTGCTGATCATGGCGGTGGTGATGCTGCATAACAGCTTCGGCTATCTGCTCGGCTACTTCACCGGGCGCCTGTTCGGCTTGCCGCTGGCGCAGCGCAAGTCGCTGGCACTGGAGGTCGGCATGCAGAATTCGGGACTGGGCGCGGCATTGGCCAGTGCGCACTTTTCGCCACTGGCGGCGGTGCCGAGCGCGCTGTTCAGCGTCTGGCACAATATCTCCGGGGCGCTGCTGTCGACGTACTTCCGGCGCATGAGCGAGAAGGAAGACCGCGACAACCTCGCGCAACGGGCTGTCGACTGAGGCTGAAAACTTGATCCCCGGGTTAATGCTCGTCACTATATTGCGCAACGCGGGGACGACCCTGCGGCTCGATCGAGTCATTCATCTGGGGACGACCCCGTCAATCGATGGAGGTCCTGCATGTCCTGGATCATTCTGTTTTGCGCCGGCCTGTTCGAAGTCGGCTGGGCCGTCGGCCTGAAATACACCGACGGCTTCACCCGCCCGCTTCCCACCGCCCTCACCGTTGCCGCCATGGCCATCAGCCTTGGTTTGCTCGGTCTGGCGATGAAGGAATTGCCATTGGGTACGGCGTATGCGATCTGGACCGGCGTAGGTGCGGTGGGTACGGTGATCGCCGGGATCATTTTGTTCGGCGAGTCGATGGCATTGATTCGGCTGGCCAGTGTGGCGTTGATCGTCACCGGTTTGATCGGGCTCAAGGTCAGCGCTTAAGCCACCAGCCCCATCGCTGGCAAGCCAGCTCCCACAAGATTGGTGTACACCATCGAACCTGTGGGAGCTGGCTTGCCAGCGATGAGGGCCGTCCAGTCAACAACTATCTGACGGATCCGCGCAACTCCCCCACCAACACCTGCAACTTCGCCGGCTCGGTCCCTTCGGTAATCGCCGGCCCCGCCACCAGCGTCACCCGCGACCACAAGCGATGGAACAAACCCTTATTCGGATCGCGACTGAAGAAACTCCCCCACAATCCTTGCAGCGCCAGCGGAATCACCGGCACCGGGGTCTCTTCGAGAATCCGCGTCACGCCGCCGCGAAACTCGTTGATCTCGCCATCGGCGGTCAATTTGCCTTCCGGGAAAATGCACACCAGTTCGCCGTCCTTCAGATACTGAGCGATACGCGTGAAGGCTTTCTCGTAGATCTGGATATCTTCCTGGCGTCCGGCGATAGGAATCGCGCCCGCCGTGCGAAAGATGAAGTTCAGCACCGGCAGGTTGTAGATCTTGTAGTACATGACAAAGCGAATCGGCCTACGCACGGCACCGCCGATGAGCAAGGCGTCAACGAACGACACGTGGTTGCACACCAGCAGCGCCGCGCCCTCGTCCGGGATCGCTTCAAGGTTGCGATGTTCGACGCGGTACATGGAATGGCTGAGCAGCCAGATCATGAAGCGCATGCTGAATTCCGGAACGATCTTGAAGATGTAGGCGTTGACGCCGATGTTCAGCAGCGACACCACCAGGAACAGTTGCGGGATCGACAGCTTGGCGACGCTCAACAACGCGATCGAAACAATCGCCGACACCACCATAAACAGCGCGTTGAGAATGTTGTTGGCGGCAATCACCCGCGCGCGTTCGTTTTCAGCCGTGCGCGACTGGATCAGCGCGTACAGCGGGACAATATAGAAGCCACCGAAAATGCCCAGGCCAAGGATGTCGATCAACACCGCCCAGGTGTGCACGAAGCCCAGCACCGCAATCCAGCTATGGCCGGTGACGCTGTCCGGGATCCCACCGGAATGCCACCACAGCAACAGGCCGAACACGGTCAGGCCAAACGAGCCAAACGGCACCAGACCGATCTCGACTTTGCGCCCTGAGAGCTTCTCGCAGAGCATCGAACCCAGCGCGATGCCCACCGAGAACACGGTCAGGATCAGCGTGACCACGGTTTCGTCACCGTGCATCCATTCCTTGGCGTAGGCCGGGATCTGCGTCAGATAGATTGCCCCGACGAACCAGAACCACGAGTTGCCGACAATCGAGCGCGACACCGCAGGCGTCTGGCCCAGACCGAGTTTCAACGTCGCCCAGGACTGACTGAAGATATTCCAGTTCAGGCGCATTTCCGGCGACGAGGCCGCCGCGCGCGGAATGCTGCGGCTGGCCAGATAACCCAGCACGGCAATGCCGACGATCGCGGCGGAGACTACTGGCGCGTAGTGCTCGGTCGACATCATGATCCCGGCGCCGATGGTCCCGGCGAGAATCGCCAGAAACGTGCCCATTTCCACCAGACCGTTGCCGCCGACCAGTTCGTCATCGCGCAAGGCCTGCGGCAGGATCGAATACTTCACCGGGCCGAACAGCGCCGAGTGCGTGCCCATGGCGAACAGCGCCACCAGCATCAACGACAGATGATCGAAGAGAAAGCCGATCGATCCTACGGCCATGATGGCGATTTCCGCGAGTTTGATCAGACGGATCAGCGCGTCCTTGGCGAATTTTTCCCCGAACTGCCCGGCCAGCGCCGAGAACAAGAAAAACGGCAGGATAAACAGCAGCGCGCAGAGGTTGACCCAGATCGAGCGATCGCCCTCGATGGTCAACCGATAGAGGATGGCGAGGATCAACGACTGCTTGAACACGTTGTCGTTAAACGCGCCGAGCGACTGGGTAATAAAGAAGGGCAAAAAGCGCCGGGTGCGCAACAGGTTGAACTGTGAGGGGTGACTCATCTTCCGTGTTTCCTGATGTTAGGTAGTGAGGCCTGGGTGCTTGTTATTGGAATCCCGCACCACGATCCAGGCCACACCTTACCTAAACTTTTCGGATTATTTCTTCAAACCTGCAATACACGGCGAGACAAACAGCTCGCCACGCCACGCGCCCTGCACGGTGCGCTTGCCGACGATCAGCCACATTGCCGCCAACAAAATCACCAGCGCCGTACCGAACACACTGAAAAACATGAGGCCGAGGACGCTTGCCAGCTTCAGCGTCGCCAGCGAATACACGCCCAATGGGAAGGTGAAGCCCCACCAGCCGAGGTTGAACGGAATGCCGTCACGCAGATAACGCACGGTGATCAACAGTGCCATCAACATCCACCACAGACCAAAACCCCACAGGGTGATCCCCGCCACCAGGCCCAGGCCCGAAGCGATTTCACCGACGCCAGCCAGGCCATTGGCGGCAAAAATCGCTGGCGCCTCACCGCCCAACAGCAACATGCCCAGCGCACCGGTGCCGATCGGACCGAGGGCGAGCCAGCTCGACGCGGCCATGTTTTCGTGGGGCAGTTTGTGCAAGGCCATACGCAACAACAGGATGGTCAGAATGCTGAACGCCACCGGCAGGGAGAAAGCCCAGAGCACATAGCTGGTGGTCAGTACGACGAGTTGCGCATGGGCGTCGGTCAGATGCGGGGCGAGCAAACCGCCGCTGGCCGCTGCCACTTCCGCCGCCACCACCGGCAGCAACCAGACCGCAGTCATCTGATCGATGCTGTGTTCCTGACGGGTAAACATCATGTACGGAATCAACACACCGCAGGCCAGCGACATCGCTACATCGATCCACCACAACACCTCAACGAGCTGAATGACACCGTCGCCCCAGCGCGGCAGCCCGAACAACAGAAAGCCGTTGATGATCGTCGCCAGGCCCATGGGAACGGTGCCGAAGAACATCGATACAGTCGAATGACCGAAAATCCGCTGCGCCTCGTCAAAGAACAAAATCCAGCGCGCGGCGTAGGCAGCAGTAAACAAGCTGAACAATAGAATGTTGAACAGCCACAGCCCTTCGGCCACAGCGCGCAATCCGGGAATGGCCAGCGGCAACTGGGCCAGCGCCAATGCCAGCACACCGGTGCCCATGGTCGCGGCGAACCAGTTCGGCGTGAACTGGCGGATCACTTCGCGCGGATGCTGAAGCTGGCTGAAAGGTTTGTAGCCGGGCGTGACACTATTAGGGCAAATCATCATGAACTCCTGTCCTCTGGTGAGGTGGAGTCCATGGTAGATCCGAATCGAATATCGATATAACGGGTAATATCTCTAACTGTTATCTGTTTTGCAGATAAGTGCCTACACGCGCTCAAGGAGCGCTGCAAACTCTGCCTGTCTGCGGACGCAGACTGAGCAGCAGCGCAGCCACGGCCAGCACGATCAATACAACGCCGTAACCATCAGTGGTCGCCAGCAACCCGAAACTGCGAGCGAGATGCCCGGCCAGCAGCGCCGGCAGACAGAACGCCAGATAACTGAGCACGTAATAAGCCGACATCAACCCGGCTCGTTCATGCGGCAAAGCCAGCGACACCAGACTGCGCACCGCACCGAGGAAACCGGAACCGAAGCCGCAACCGGCGACCAGGGTGCCGAAGAAAAACAGCGACAGACTGGCGCCATGCACGCCGAGGAGGATCAGGACCAGCCCGATCGGCAGCAAGCTCGCACCCAGCCGCAACGCCTGAGCGGCCGGACGATTGCGCATCATGAAAATCATCAACGCACCGGTCACGGTGAGCGCCGCGACCGTAGCGCCGCCGATCAGATTGGAGGAAGAGCCAGTGGCCGTGCGCACCAACGACGGTGCCAGCGAGGCATAAAAACCTCCGAGCGCCCAGGTTGCGGTGTTCAGCGGCAGCACTCGCCACAACGTTGAACGCGCTTGCACCGGCACGTGCAGGGTCGGCCGCAACGACGCCAGCGCCCCACCTTGCCGCGAGACACTTTCCGGCAGGCGCCAGACATACACGCCTTGCAACACAAACAGTGCCAACAGTAACCAATAGGTCAGCTGCAACGGCGCTGGTGCGAATTCTGCCAGCAAGCCACAGCCCAAACCGCCCAAAGCCATCCCGAGTAACGGCGCGACACTGTTGATCAGCGGCCCCTGCTGACGGTCGGTGTCGAGCAGCGTTGCACTCAATACGGCAGTGGCCATGCCGGTGGCGAAACCTTGCAGCACCCGTGCGCTGATCAACCACGACACGCTGTCGGCATAAATGAACAGCAGCATCGCCAGCGCATTGAGCAGCACTGCACTGAAGATCACCGGTTTGCGTCCGAGATGGTCGGAAAGCGAACCAACCGTCAGCAACGCCGCCAACAGACTGAAAGCGTAAACGGCGAAGATCAGCGTCAACATCGCTGCCGAGAAATGCAGCTGATCCTGATACAAGTGATACAACGGCGTCGGAGCGGTGGAAGCGGCGAGAAAACTGAGTAAGGTGATCGCCAGAAACCACAAGCTGGACCGGTGGGAAGCGACACTATTCAAGGGGCTGGTCATGGGCATACTCCGCAAAAGCTAATTTTTTGCTTTTGCGGAGTGTGCTACCGCCCAGCGCTTAAAGCAAATTCTTTGTGTTAAGGTCTGCCGCATGGCTATTAAAGAAGGTTTACGCCCCGGTGGCCGCAGTGCCCGGGTGCAGGAGTCGATTCATTCGGCGGTCAATGCGCTGCTGCAAGAGCAGGAACGTTCCACCGTGACCGTCCCGCAGATTGCCGCCCGCGCGGGGGTTACGCCGTCGACGATCTACCGCCGCTGGGGTGATCTGGCGGCGTTGCTGGCGGACGTCGCCCTCGCCCGCATGCGCCCGGACAGCGAGCCGGCGAACACTGGCAGCCTGCGCGGCGATATCCGCGCCTGGGCCGAGCAATATCTCGACGAGATGAGCTCGGAGGTCGGGCGCAACATGATGCGCGACGTGCAGGCCAGCGCTACGCCGGGCTATTGCGTGGCGATCATTGGTGCGCAGTTGCAGACCATCGTCGATCGCTATCCGCATGAGAAGGTGCCGAGTGTCGATCGCTTGATCAATCTGGTGGTGGCGCCGGTGGTGTTCCGGATTCTGTTTTCGGCCACGGCGCTGGAGGTGGATGAGTTGCATCGGTTGATCGATATTGCGCTGCATATGGACTGACGCAAGCTTTGATGGAGGAGCCGACGAGTGCAACGAGGCTGCGATCCTTTGATCTTCACATCAAGATCAAAAGATCGCAGCGTGCTGCAGCTCCTACAGGATTGCGCGTCGGGCAGGATCAACGCACAAACGCAACGATCCATGCCTGCGACACCCCGCCACGCCACGACCTTGGTCGACACTGACTAACCGCCGCGCGCGTGCGAGACTGTCCGCCCGGGCAGGAGTGCCGGGGAGTCTTTTGTCGGGAGTGCTGCATGTCGTTGTCCACCGGGCTGATCGCCGTCGTTGCCCTGGCCTACATGGCCATCATGTTCGCCATCGCCTTCTACGGCGACCGTCGCAGCACGCCGTTGCCGCCACGGGTGCGCGCCTGGGTGTACAGCCTGTCGCTGGCGGTTTACTGCACCAGTTGGACGTTCTTCGGCGCGGTCGGTCAGGCGGCGGAACAACTGTGGTCATTCCTGCCGATCTACCTCGGGCCGATCCTGCTGCTGGTCGGCGCGCCGTGGGTCCTGCAGAAAATGGTGATGATCAGCAAACAGGAGAACATCACCTCCATCGCCGACTTCATCGCCGCGCGCTACGGTAAGTCGCAATCGTTGGCGGTGGTGGTGGCGCTGATTTGTCTCGTCGGCGTCTTGCCCTACATCGCCCTGCAACTCAAAGGCATTGTCCTTGGCGTGAACCTGTTGATCGGCGCCGGCGCCGATGCCATGGGCACCCGCGCCCAGGACACGGCGCTGATCGTGTCGCTGGTGCTAGCCCTGTTCACCATCGTTTTCGGTACGCGCAACCTCGACGCCACCGAACATCACCGTGGCATGGTGCTGGCGATTGCCTTCGAATCGCTGGTCAAGCTGTTCGCCTTTCTCGCCGTCGGCGCCTTCGTCACGTACGGCCTGTATGACGGTTTCGACGACCTGTTCAATCAGGCGATGCTCGCCCCGCGCCTTGAGGCGTACTGGAAGGAAACCATCAACTGGCCATCGATGGTGGTGCAGACCGGCGTGGCGATGATGGCGATCATCTGCCTGCCCCGGCAATTTCACGTCACCGTGGTGGAGAACATCGACCCGCAGGATCTGCGACTGGCGAAATGGGTCTTCCCCGCCTATCTGGCTTTGGCCGCACTGTTTGTAGTCCCGATCGCCCTTGCCGGTCAGATGATGCTGCCCAGCCACGTGCTGCCCGACTCGTTCGTGATCAGCCTGCCGCTGGCCCAGGCCCATCCGGCGCTGGCGATGCTGGCGTTTATCGGTGGCGCATCGGCAGCGACCGGCATGGTGATTGTCGCCAGCGTCGCACTGTCGACCATGGTCTCCAACGACATGCTGCTGCCGTGGCTGTTGCGCCGCAACAACGCCGAGCGCCCGTTCGAGGTGTTCCGCCAGTGGATGCTCTCGGTGCGCCGCGTGAGTATTGTGGTGATTCTGCTGCTGGCCTACGTCAGTTATCGCTTGCTCGGCTCGACCGCAAGCCTGGCGACCATCGGCCAGATCGCCTTCGCCGCAGTGACGCAACTGGCGCCAGCCATGCTCGGCGCGCTGTACTGGAAACAGGCCAACCGCCGGGGCGTGTTCGCCGGCCTCGCCACCGGCACTTTCCTGTGGTTCTACACACTGGTGCTGCCGATTGCCGCGCACAGTCTCGGCTGGTCGCTGGCGAGTTTTCCGGGGTTGGCGTGGCTGCATAGTAATCCGCTGAACCTGCCGATTACGCCGCTGACCCAAGGCGTGGTGCTGTCGCTGGCCGGTAATTTCACCCTGTTCGCCTGGGTCTCGGTGCTGTCGCGCACGCGGGTTTCCGAGCACTGGCAGGCCGGGCGTTTCATCGGTCAGGAAATCAGCGCGCGGCCTAATGCTCGTTCAATGCTGGCGGTGCAGATCGACGATCTGCTGCAACTGGCGGCACGGTTCGTCGGCGAAGAACGTGCGCGGCAGAGCTTCATTCGCTTCGCCTACCGCCAGGGCAAAGGTTTCAACCCCAACCAGAACGCCGACAGCGAATGGATTGCCCACACCGAACGCTTGCTGGCCGGTGTCCTTGGCGCTTCTTCGACGCGCGCTGTAGTAAAAGCCGCCATCGAAGGTCGGGAAATGCAGTTGGAGGACGTAGTCCGAATCGCTGACGAAGCCTCGGAAGTGCTGCAGTTCAACCGAGCGCTGCTGCAAGGCGCGATCGAGAACATCACCCAGGGCATCAGCGTGGTCGACCAGTCGCTGAAACTGGTGGCGTGGAACCGGCGTTATCTGGAGCTGTTCAACTACCCCGACGGCCTGATCAGCGTCGGCCGGCCGATTGCCGACATCATTCGCTACAACGCCGAACGCGGTTTGTGCGGCCCCGGCGAAGCGGAAGTGCACGTCGCGCGACGCTTGCACTGGATGCGTCAGGGCCGCGCGCACACTTCCGAACGGCTATTCCCCAATGGCCGGGTGATCGAGCTGATCGGCAACCCGATGCCCGGTGGCGGCTTCGTCATGAGTTTCACCGACATTACCGCGTTCCGCGAAGCCGAACAGGCGCTGACCGAGGCGAACGAAGGGCTGGAACAACGGGTCAGCGAGCGCACCCAGGAACTGTCGCAACTCAACGTCGCGCTCACCGAAGCCAAGGGCAATGCCGAGGCGGCCAACCAGTCGAAAACCCGCTTCCTCGCCGCCGTCAGCCACGACTTGATGCAACCGCTGAACGCCGCGCGACTGTTCTCCGCCGCCCTCTCCCACCAGAACGAAGGCTTGAGCGCAGAGGCGCAGCAGCTGGTGCAACACCTCGACAGCTCGCTGCGTTCGGCGGAAGACCTGATCAGCGATCTGCTGGACATCTCGCGCCTGGAAAACGGCAAGATCAACCCGGACCGCAAAGCGTTCGCCGTCAATGAACTGTTCGACACCCTCGGCGCGGAATTCAAGGCGCTGGCTCAAGAGCAAAAGCTCACGTTCCGGGTGCGCGGCAGTCAATTGCGCATCGACAGCGACATCAAACTGCTGCGGCGGATTCTGCAGAATTTCCTCACCAACGCGTTCCGCTACGCCAAAGGCCCAGTGCTGCTGGGCGTGCGTCGGCGCGGTGGTGAGTTATGTCTGGAAGTCTGGGATCGCGGCCCGGGCATTCCGGAAGACAAGCAGCAAGTGATTTTCGAAGAATTCAAACGCCTCGACAGCCACCAGACCCGCGCCGAAAAAGGTCTGGGCCTGGGTCTGGCGATCGCCGACGGCTTATGCCGCGTGCTCGGGCATACCTTGCGCGTTCGTTCCTGGCCGGGGCGCGGCAGTGTGTTCAGCGTGACAGTGCCGATCGCCCGCACGCAAACCCCTCCAGTCAGCGCCACGGTGGAACTGAACGGAAAACTGCTCAGCGGCGCGCAGGTGCTGTGCATCGATAACGAAGACAGCATCCTGATCGGCATGAACAGCCTGCTGAGCCGCTGGGGCTGCCAAGTGTGGACGGCGCGCAATCGCGAAGAATGCGCAGCGATATTGAATGAAGGCGTGCGGCCGCAACTGGCGCTGGTCGACTATCACCTCGACCACGGCGATACCGGCACAGAGCTGATGGCGTGGTTGCGCACGCGCCTGGGCGAGCCGGTACCCGGCGTGGTAATCAGCGCGGATGGACGCCCGGAGACCGTAGCGCAAGTGCATGCTGCGGGCCTGGATTACCTGGCCAAACCGGTGAAGCCGGCAGCGTTGCGGGCACTGTTGAGTCGGTATTTGCCGTTGTAGAAGGTGACCTTGCAGAAGCCTTCGCGAGCAGGCTCGCTCCCACAGAACAGCAAAAGCAAGAGCAAGAGCAAGAGCAAGAGCAAGAGCAAGAGCAAAAGATCGCAGCCTTCGGCAGCTCCTACAGTTGGACCGTCGATATCTGAGTGAAATGGTTGGTCGGCAGATTGCCTTCGCGAGCAGGCTCGCTCCCACAAAAGCAAAAGCAAAGCAGCGAAGCTGCCCGCGGCGCAGCCGCCCCACTCAACAATGAGCGCAAGCTCGAGTGCTTTTGATCTTGATCCACCGGCGACGTCGGAAGGCTGAGTGGAGGGATTGATCCGGGCGTGGGAGCGCAGCGACCGTCTGGCGCAGCCAGACACAGCGGAAGGAGGTGCAGCGAAGCAAACCGTAGCCGCTGCGCCCGGATCGATCCCGGAGCGAAGGGACCCGAGCCTGCGAGGGCCGAACGTAGGAGCAAGCCTTTTGGGTTACCTTTTTGGCGTTTGAAAAAGGTGACTCGCCGTAAGGGCGAAACCGCCAGCCGCCATCACCGCAGCAACGGATATGCCCCAAAAATCAGCCCAAAAAAAAGACCTCTTACTCAGGCAACTCAATCAACCCATCAACATCCGTCATCGCCCGCTCCAGCAAATCCGCCGGCAAGCTCTTGCTCGCCCGCGCACCGAGCAACTTCAACTGCTCACTGCGGCTGACCAGATTACCGCGCCCCTCTGTCAGCTTGTTACGCGCTGAGCTGTAAGCCTTGTCCAGTTGCTGCAGACGATTGCCCACTTCGTCCAGATCCTGAATAAACAACACGAACTTGTCATACAGCCAACCCGCGCGCTCAGCGATTTCCCGGGCATTCTGGCTCTGCCGTTCCTGCTTCCACAGACTGTCGATCACCCGCAGCGTGGCCAACAGCGTAGTCGGACTGACGATCACGATATTGCGGTCGAAAGCGTCCTGAAACAGCGAAGGCTCAGCCTGCAACGCAGCGGAAAATGCCGCTTCGATCGGTACGAACAACAAAACGAAATCGAGGCTGTGCAGGCCTTCCAGACGCTTGTAATCCTTGCCGGCCAGACCTTTGACATGATTGCGCAGCGACAATACATGCTGCTTGATCGCGATCTGTCCGAGGGTGTCGTCATCGGCCGCAACATATTGTTGATAGGCCGTGAGGCTGACTTTCGAGTCGACCACGACTTGCTTGTCGCCGGGCAGATAAATGATCACATCGGGCTGGAAGCGTTCACCGTCCGGGCCTTTGAGATTGACCTGGGTCTGGTACTCGCGGCCCTTCTCCAGACCTGCATGCTCAAGAACGCGCTCGAGGATCAGTTCGCCCCAATTGCCCTGGGTTTTCTGGCCCTTGAGCGCGCGAGTCAGGTTGGTGGCTTCGTCGCTCAGACGCAGGTTCAACGCCTGCAAACGCTCCAGCTCCTTGGCCAGCGAGAAGCGCTCGCGGGCTTCGGCCTGATAGCTTTCTTCCACGCGTTTTTCAAAGGACTGGATGCGTTCTTTCAACGGATCGAGTAACTGCCCGAGCCGCTGCTGGCTGGTTTCGGCAAAGCGCTGCTCACGCTCATCGAAGATCTTGCCGGCCAGCTCGGCGAATTGCGCGCGCAGTTCATCGCGTGAGCCTTGCAGGTCGTTGAGACGTTGTTGATGGCTTTCCTGTTGCTCGCGCAGTTCGGCACTCAGCGAGGCCGCGTGGGCGTCGAGGCGGCGTAACTCAGCATCCTTGTTGGCGCGTTCGAGGTTCCAGGCGTGGGAGGCGTCGCGGGCGTCGTCGCGCTCGATCTGCAGCAATTCGACTTCGCGGCGCAGCGCGGCGAGGTCTGCCTGTTTGGCGGCGTTGGCCTGGCCAAGATCGGCGATTTCATCGCGGCTCGCTTCAAGCTGCGCGGTGAGGCCGTCCTGGGCCAGTTGCGCCATCGCCAGGCGCTCTTCGAGCAAGGCCAGATCGGCCTGGGCATTGCTGGCCCGGCGTTGCAGTTGCCAGGCCAGCGCCAGCAGCGGCAACCCTGCCGCCGCAAGACCGAGCAATACGCTGGTCAAGTCCATAGCCATAGCGACTCCTGCCAATCGGATAAAGCCTGAAGGTTAACCAAGGTGCCTGGGCTTGGACAGCTCAGTCTTCGATCAGACCGAGTTCCTGCTGCGCGCGACGGTCACCGGCACGGGCGGCCTGACGCAGCAACTCCTGACCGATACGCCGGTCACGGGCATTGCCGCACTCCCGGCAAATCAATTGGCCGAGGCGGCTTTGTGCGGCGACCACGCCTTCTCGGGCCGGTTGCTTGAGCAGACGGCCGGCCAGGTGCTTGGCGCTGGGACTGTCGCTCAGGCGCGGCGCATCGAGCAGCCATTCGGCCACACGCACGGAAAAACGCTTGGGAGCGGTAACAGAGGTCGGATTGGAGGTAACAGAGTCTGATACTGAGCGAAACTTCATAAAGCACTGCGGGACAGATCGGAAGGCGCGCCACTTTACTCTCTTTTTCTTACAGGTAAAGTCGAAAAAAACCCGGCACGCCCGTCCTAGAGCAAGCGCTAGGGACAATCCACAGAAGCTGTGGATAAGTCAGTGGACAACCGCTCTACGATCCCCGCAAAGCCTTATGGAATGGGGCTCGCAGTCAAACTGACGATTTTTTCACCAACAAAAAAAGACGATATTTTTCATTGACTTAAACTTTTGATACAGGCAGTGACTGGAGTCAGGATCGATGTGACAGTTGCGTTACGCTCTGCGCAACTAATGTGCACAAGTACCTGTGAGCCGGTTATATGCGTGCGCTTTTTCGGGTCATTTTGCGCAGCTGCGAGCGACCGAAAGGCTCTGCGAAAAGCATGCACGCCGACGGACGGTGCGACCCGACCATTCCCTGTGAAGTTTTTTTTGACCTGGGGTTTGCTTCGCCCGAACGGATCCGTTACTATCCGCGGCGTTAGTACCAAGCTGAAAGTCAATTCCGGTCGAACATCTCCCACGGTCAACTTCCAACAGGAAGACACTGCCGAAAAAAGCGGGAACGACCCCTCGATGGTTTCCAGGTAACTTTTGCGACGACGCTGCCTTTGAACGAAAGCAAAGGGCGTTGCGAAGAACACTTACTCTGACCGAACCAACCTGCAAATTGATCAGGATCTTCACCCCGGGCCCAGAACCTTTGCCCTCGCTGTGATGCCTGTCCTCCTAAGTACCTACCTGCCAGCCCAAGCGCGCTCACTTATCAGCGCTTCAAACTGGCTGCTTTGTTCCAGTCGGGTTCTTCGTTCGATCAATGGTGATCAACGTTACTGGAACGTTTTAACGTTGCACGGTTCTTATCCGTGTCATTTGTAGGAACACCTAATAACTATGTCTACTCAAATCCAGACTCAGGATGCCATTCGCACCCTAACCAACGCTTTTGCTCCAATGAACTGCCTGATCATGGCCGCTCGTAAAGGCTGCTTCAGCTTCACCGTGGTCAATGAACACGGTATCGCGCGTCACAGCGAGCGTCTGTACCCCGATCAATACTCCAGCGCCGAACCGCTGCAGGCCGTGATCGAGCGTACCCGTCAGGCACTGGTTGCCTGAAAGCCGGACAGGCTGCAAAAGCAAAGCCCTGCTGAAAAGCGGGGCTTTTTATTGCCTGATATTTCACTTTTAGCGCAACGCTTCTAAGCATGTTCCGATCTAACGCCCGGAATGCGATGGCGGAAATATTTTAAAAACAGGCCTTTACAGGCTGAATATGACACTACACTTCAACTCAAGCGGCTTGACCCGCTTGCGGCGAGCCTGAGTCGATCCACTGCTGCCAAAGCCCCTTCAGGACTCGCCCTCAACAACAAGAACCGAGGGTGTTATGGGTATCGCTGCCAGCGAACTGTGCCGCTATGTGATCCGTCCCACATTGATCTATCTGGGACGCCACTGCGCAACCGCCGAATCCCTGCTGCTGGGTATCGCTGCCAGCCAATCCGCCCTCGGCTCTGCCCTGCACGACCGCCGCGGCCACGGCCTCTACCGGATTGCCGAGCATCGCCATCAGGCGCTCTGGGACGATTATCTGGCGCTCGACCCGGAGCGCGCCAGCCTGGTGCGCGGCCTCGCCAGTCAGCATGCATTCCTCAGCGGCCCGCATCTGGAACTGACCGTCAACCTGCGTTACGCCACGGCCATCGCCTGGCTGCTGGTAGAAGAACAGAACCCCATCCTCCCCGCTCCGACCGACCTGCTCGGCATGGCGCGCATCTGGCGCCAGACCTTTCAACCGCAAGGCCGTTTGCGCGACTTCACCTATGCCTGGCAAACCTGTGTTTCACCGTTGAATCAGGTCGCTTGCTGACCGGGCGGTTTCACAAGTTCTCGCAACAAGTCGCCATTTTGGTCGGATTGTCCTACAAAACCGCTCTAACTCAAGGCTTACAAGCTATAGCGCTGGGACGAAAATGTTGGTAATTTTCGCCCCGGTGATCACCAGGAGTTCTAATAATGAAAAAAGTCATGCTCAAAACCACCCTTAGCCTCGCCGTTACCCTTGCCTCCACACAAATCTTCGCGGCAGGTTTTGCCCTCAACGAACAAAGCATCAGTGGGATGGGGACTGGTTTTGCCGGGCGATCTTCTTCTGCCGACGACGCAAGCACTGTTTATGGCAACCCGGCCGGCATGGCGCGCATCAAGCGCGAACAAGTCACCGGCGGCGTCGCCCTGGTCGACGCGCATACCGATATCAGCGATACCAGCTCCAGCCCTAATGGCGGCAGCAACAAGGGCGACATGGTGCCCCTCACTGCCGTACCGATGGGCTTCTATGTAAAACCGATCGATGATCACTGGGCATTCGGCCTCGGTGTGTACGTACCGTTCGGTCTGATCACGGATTACGAAAACGGCTTCGCCGGTCGTTACTTCGGCAGCAAGTCCGAAGTGCAAGTCATCACTTTCCAGCCAACCGTCAGCTACGCCTTCAACGACAAGGTGTCGATCGGTTTCGGCCCGACCATCAACCGTATCGACGGCTCGCTGGAATCCAACCTGTCGATCACCCAGGCACTGCCGGACGGCAAGGTCAAGATCAAGGGTGACGACACCGCGCTGGGCTACAACGTCGGCTTGCTGGTCCAGGCCACCGACACCACCCGTGTCGGCCTGACCTATCACTCCAAGGTCGACTACAAGCTCGAAGGCGACACCAAGGTCAACTACAACGCTCTGGCGCTGGTGGGCGTTGGCGCCAACCAGAAGTACGACGCTTCGTTGAAGATCACCACGCCGGAATCCGTGGACCTGTCGGTCACCCAGGCGATCAACGATCGCTGGAACGTCTACGCCGGTACCACCTGGACCCGCTGGAGCCAACTGGAAAAGATCACCGTGAAGAACTCCGGCGTGCAGCCTCTGCTGGCCGGTCAGTTCGGTTCGATCAACGAAGACCAGAACTGGCATGACTCCTGGGCCTATGCCGTGGGTACCTCGTACCAGTTGAACAAGGAATGGGTCCTGCGTACCGGTCTGACCTTCGACCAGTCGCCAACCAATAACGAAGACCGCTCGCCGCGTATCCCGACTGGCGACCGCACCATCTTCAGTATCGGTGCCGGCTGGAGCCCGACCGACGACCTGACCATCGACGTCGCGTACTCGTACCTCAAAGAAGAGTCGGTCAACATCCGCAACGAAAACGCGCGTGGCCAGACTTACGATGCCAAGTATGAAAACTCGGCAAACGGCTTCGGTGTCGGCGCGACTTACCGCTTCTGATGCACCGTGGCGAGGCTAACCCCTCGCCCACGAAAAAGCCCCGCTCTCTTCGCAGAGGCGGGGCTTTTTCATGCTTGGGCATCGAACAAACCGGTAGGAGCTGACGAGTGCAACGAGGCTGCGATCTTTTGATCTTGAATTCGAGGATCAAAAGATCGCAGCCTCGTTGCACTCGTCAGCTCCTACAGGATCATCACAGGGCTTCAGGGCTTCAGCGGTTTGGAGGCAATTGCCTTTTCGATCGCGGCGATAAACTCGGGATCATCCGGTTTGGTCAAGCTGGAAAAACTCGCTACCACCTTGCCCTGCCGGTCGACCACGTACTTGTAGAAATTCCACTTCGGCGCATTGCTCTGCGCGGCCAGCACCTGGAACAGATGCGTGGCGTCATCACCGCGAACCTTCTGCGGCTCGGTCATGTTGAAGGTCACGCCATAATTGGCGTAGCAGACCTTGGCGGTTTCGGCGCTGTCCTTGGACTCCTGCTTGAAGTCATTCGACGGCACGCCGAGCATTTCCAGCCCTTGCGCCTTGTAGCGCTTGTTCAGCGCCTCGAGGCCTTCGAACTGCGGGGCGAAACCGCAGAAGCTGGCGGTATTGACCACCACCAGCGGCTTGTCGGCGTACTGCTTGCACAGATCGATGGATTCCTTGGCGCGCAGCTTGGGCAGCGAGCCTTGCAGCAGCTCAGGACAGTCGGCGGCCTGGGCCAGGCCAGTCAACGCCATCAGCAACGCGGGAACAGCACACCAGCGCATCAACATGTCGAATTTCCTTGGGCAGTCATCAGGCTTCGACGTTACTCGCCACGCTGCCATCTAGCAAATGCTCATGCCCAACTGCATCAGCGCCAGACCGCCGCGTTGCCAGCCCCACCACACCAGCGCCAACAGCGCAGCAGCCAGTGCGGTCACGGCGAATCGCGTGCAGATCCGGCTCATGCTGCGCTCGCCGCAGCTTGCAGGCGCGCCACCGGACGCTCGCGCACCGGCCAGTTCAGCGCCGCCGCGAGCAGGCTCAAGAGAACCGCCACTTGCCAGATCAAGTCATAACTCCCGGTTCGGTCGTACACCACCCCGCCCAGCCAGCCACCAAGGAATGAGCCGAGCTGATGGAACAGAAAGACAATGCCACCGAGCATGGACAAATTGCGCACGCCGAACAAGGTCGCCACCGTACCGTTGGTCAACGGCACCGTCGACAGCCACAGGAAGCCCATGGCCATGCCGAACAGATACGCTGTGGTGGTCGTCACCGGCAACCACAGGAACAGCACGATCACCACCGCGCGCAACAGATACAGCGCAGTCAACAGACGCGGTTTGGACATGCGGCCACCGAGCCAACCAGCGGTGTAAGTGCCGAAAATGTTGAACAGCCCAATCAATGCCAGCACCGTGGTGCCGACACTGGCGGGCAGATGCTGATCCACTAGATACGCTGGCAAGTGCACGCCAATGAACACCACCTGAAAACCGCAGACAAAAAAGCCGAACGCCAGCAGCCAGAAACCGGAGTGCGAACAGGCCTCACGCAGCGCTTCGGAAAGAGTCTGTTCATGGCCAAGCACCGGCAGGGGTTTGTCCTTGAGCATGCTCACCAGCGGCACAATCATCGCCACCAGCAGGCCCAGCACCAACAGCGCGGCCGACCAGCCGAGCCAGCCGATCAGGCCCAGCGTGCCCGGCAACATCGCGAACTGGCCGAACGAACCGGCGGCGCTGGCGATACCCATGCCCATGCTGCGTTTCTCTGGCGGCACAGCGCGACCCACAACACCAAGAATGACTGAAAACGAAGTGCCCGAAAGACCGATACCGATCAGCAGACCGGCACTGAGTGACAGAGTCACCGCCGAATCAGACAGGCCCATGCACACCAGGCCCGCCGCGTAGAGGATCCCACCGACCAGCACCACTTTCGCCGCGCCGAAGCGGTCAGCCAGCGCGCCGGTGAACGGCTGCGCCAGGCCCCAGATCAGGTTTTGCAGGGCGATGGCGAAGGCAAACACTTCGCGACCCCAGCCGAACTGCGCGCTCATCGGCGACAGGAACAGACCGAACCCGTGGCGCACGCCCAATGACAACGCCAGGATCAGCGCACTCCCCAGCAACACCCAACCGCACGTACGCCACATCGATGTCATTGTTATTCTCCAGTCACGGGTATATACCCGCTTGAGCGCGAAAAAACCGCCGTCAGGCCAGTTCGTCGAGCAGTTTGAGCAAGGTTTCGCGCTTCTCGGCACCGAGACGGTCGATCAGTCGCTGTTGCGCCGCTTCCCATGCCGGCAATGCCGCTGCCAGGCGCTGCACGCCGGTTTCGGTGAGGCGTACGATACGGTTGCGCATGTCCTCGCCTTCGGCCAGCGCCACCAGACCTTCGCCCTCCAGCACACGTAAATTGCGCCCCAAAGTGCTGCGATCCAGGCCCATGGCTTCGGCCAGTTCGGAAATGCTCGGTTGCTCCAGCCGCTGCAGATTGCACAGCAGAGAATACTGGGCAACGTTGATCCCGAAGCCGTCGAGAGCGCCGTCGTAATGCCTGCTGACGCCACGCGCGGCGCGACGCAGGTTGGTGCATAAACACTGAGAAGGAAGCATGATGCGTGTATATACCCGCGAGTGTGTTAAATCAAGTTACAGATCAGTTTACTCTGAACATCATTGTTGCCGGTGAGGCCCCTTCGCGAGCAGGCTCGCTCCCACAGGGGATTGCATTTCGAAGGTGGGAGCGAGCCTGCTCGCGAAGGGGCCGGTATCATCTCCGCAAATCCTTCAGACCAAAGCGAGCCCCACCAACACCCCCATCTCCAGCAATTCCAGCAACGCCCCTGCCGTATCCCCGGTAGCCCCGCCCAACCGCCGCATCATCAATCGCCGCAGCCAGACAAACCCGACCAGCGAAATCAGCACCGCGCTGATACCCGCGATCAACACGCAGCCCAGCGCACTCAACCCCAGCACCCACCACCCCGCTTTGCGCGGCAGATGATCGGCCAGCGCCTGACCCAAGCCACCCGCACGCACATACGGCGTAGTCAGAAACAACCCCAACAGCGCCGCTCGCCCGAGCACCGGGACGATGATCAGCGCCAGGGTATGCCCTTGCTCGATCAGCGCCAGCAGCGCGGCGAATTTCAGCAACAACACCAGCACCAGCGTGACCACCGCGATCGGCCCGCTGCGCGGATCTTTCATGATCGTCAGCGTGCGCTCGCGATCACCGAAGCCGCCGAGCCAGGCATCAGCGCTGTCGGCCAGGCCATCGAGATGCAGCGCGCCGCTGAGCAATACCCACACGGTCAACAACAGCGCCGCATGCAGCAACATCGGCGCGCCGACCAATAACAGATTCAACGCATAGAGGATCAACCCGAACAGCAATCCCACCAGCGGATAAAACAGCAGCGAACGGCCGAGCTGTTGCGGCTCGGGCATGCCCGGCAGGCGAATCGGCAGGCTGCTGAGAAACTGCAAGGCGATCCACAGCGGCAACATCTCAGTGACCTTCCTTGAGCGCGCCATCAGCCTCGACCGTCAGCGCAAACAGCGCGCCGTGGCCGACTTCGACATTGAGCAACTGTTCGCGCGGCAGACCACGTGCCTGCGCGAGCAACAAGCGCATCACGCCGCCGTGGCTGACCAGCAGAATCCGTTCGCCGGCGTAAGCCGCCTGCAACCGCGCGACCGCCGCCAACACCCGCGCGGAAAACGCGCTGACCGGCTCCCCCTGCGGTGGCGTGAAGCCATAGGGATCAGCCCAGAACAGCCCCAGCGCTTCGGCGTCCGTTTCCATCAACGCCGCCGCGCTCTGCCCTTCCCACGCGCCGAAATGCAGCTCTTGCAGATCCTTGTCCAGATGCACGGACAGGTTCAATTGCTCACCGAGTTCGGCGGCGAAGCGCGCACAGCGCTGCAATGGCGAACTGACGATACGATCCCACGGCCCGCCGCCGACCACCGCAGCACGCATCTGCGTCCAGCCGTTTGCGGTCAGCGCATCGTCGAGGCTGCCGCGCAAGCCGCCGCCGAGTTCCGTTTCGCCGTGGCGCAGCAGATCCAGACGCAGACTCATGCCGGGCGATCCGCGACAGCCGCTTCGGCGAACGTCGCCATTTGCCCGTGCAGGTCACAGGCCAGACGCAACAACGGCACCGCCAACGCTGCGCCACTGCCCTCGCCCAAGCGCAGGTCGAGTTCCAGCAACGGTTCGGCGCTCAAGGTTTCCAGCACATGACGATGGCCCGGCTCGGCACCGCGATGGCCGAACAACAGCCACTCGCGACAGGCCGGATTCAAGCGCACCGCGACCAGCGCGGCGACCGTGCAGATAAAGCCGTCAACCAGCACCGCAATGCCTTCCTGCGCGCAGGCCAGATAGGCGCCGACCAACGCGGCAATCTCGAAACCGCCAAGATTGAACAACGTCTGCAAGGCATCGCCACGCTGTGCGGCATGCAGCGCCAGCGCGCGTTCGATGACTTGCGCCTTGTGGCTGACGCCAGCGGCATTCAGCCCGGTACCGGGGCCGGTCAGGTGCGCTACCGGGCAATCGAGCAAGGCACAGGCCAGCGCACTGGCCGCCGTGGTATTGCCGATGCCCATCTCGCCGCCGATGAACAACTGGGTGCCGGCGGCTTTCGCGCGCACGACACTGTCGCGACCGGCCTGCAAGGCCAATTCGCCCTGCGCCTGAGTCATCGCTGCGCTCTGAGCGAAGTTCGCCGTTCCCGCGCCAATGTTCAGATGGCGCACGCCGGGCAGATTCAGCGTCGGATTCACTGTGCCCAGATCGACCACTTCCAGTTGCGCGCCGAGCTGACGTGCCAGCACGCTGATCGCCGCGCCGCCGCTGACAAAGTTGAGCAGCATCTGCCCGGTGACTTCCTGCGGATAAGCCGATACACCTTCGGCTACCACGCCATGGTCGCCAGCGAAAATCGCGATCCAGACTTGATCGAGCGTTGGCTTGAGCTGACCTTGCAGACCGGCCAGTTGCACGGCCACCGATTCAAGGCGCCCCAACGAACCGGCCGGTTTGGTCAGTTGCTGCTGGCGCTCGGTCGCTTGCGCGATGATGTCCGAGTTCACGGTTTTGCACGGGTTCAGCCACCAGGTTGGGCTCATAACGCAGGTCCTTTCAAAGTCAGGGGCAGGCCGGCAACAGTCAGGACAACTCGCTGACAACGCTCGGCCAGAGCTTGATGCAGCCAACCGGCTTCATCGACATAGCGGCGAGTCAATTCGCCCAGCGGCACGACACCCATTCCGGTCTCGTTGCTGACAAAGATGATTTCACCCGGCAACGACGCCAGGCAGTCGAGCAAGGCTTCACGCTCGGCGGCGAGACGTTCGGCGTCGTCGAGCATGAGCAGATTGGTCAGCCACAGGGTCAGGCAATCGACCAGCAGGCAGCGCTCGGCGCCGGCGGATTCGCGCAGCACGCGGGCCAGTTCCAGCGGCTCTTCGATCAACGCCCATTCAGCCGGGCGGCGTGCGCGGTGATGGGCGACGCGTTGATTCATTTCGCCGTCCAGCGGTTGGCTGGTGGCGATGTAGGTGACCGCCAGATGGCTGTCGCTGGCGAGTTTTTCCGCCAGACGACTCTTGCCGGAACGGGCGCCGCCGAGGATCAGTTGGAGCATGGGTTCATCCAAAAATGTGTGGTAAGGCAGCCGCCCCCTTCGCGAGCAGGCTCGCTCCCACGGTTGATCGCAGTTCCCTGTGGGAGCGAGCCTGCTCGCGAAGAGGCCAGTCCAGACAACTCAAATCCCGCAGAGCTGACGCAACAGCCCGGTATCCAGATGCTTCTCCACCAGATCTGCCAGCCGTTCGATATCGCGTTCGCGCAAGCCGTGGTAATCGACCTCTTGTACATCACTCAGCCCGGCCCAGCGCAGCAACGCCGCGCTCGCCTCGGGGGATTCGAACAAGCCATGCAGATAGGTGCCGAACACCTGACCATCAGCACTTTGCGCACCATCGCAACGACCGTCGTCCAAATGCACCGCCGGATTCTCCAGCGCCGGCCCGCTGGTTACGCCAGCATGTATTTCGTAACCGCTGACTGCGGCGCTTTCCAACGCCAGCCGCCCGCGCACGTTGCGCAATTGCTTCTCGGCTTCGAGTTGGGTTTCGAACGCCAGCAGCCCCAGACCGGCGCTGGAGCCGGCAGCGCCTTCCAGCCCAAGCGGATCGTGTACTTGCTCACCGAGCATCTGCAGACCGCCGCAAATCCCCAGCACCTTGCCGCCGTAGCGCAGATGCCGATTGATCGCAGCGTCCCAACCATTGGCGCGCAGATAAGCCAGATCACTGCGCACGCTTTTCGAGCCCGGCAGGATGATCAGATCGGCGGCGGGAATTGCCTGGCCCGGACCGACAAATTGCAGATCCACCTGCGGATGCAGACGCAGCGGGTCGAAGTCGGTGTGATTGCTGATGCGCGGCAGCACCGGCACCACCACTTTCAATACCTGCTCGGCCTTGTCGGTCTGGCGTTGGTCGATTCCGTCCTCGGCCTCAAGGTGCAGGTCCATCACGTAGGGCAAGACGCCGACCACCGGTTTGCCGGTGCGCTGCTCCAGCCAGTCGAGGCCCGGTTGCAACAAGGCGATATCGCCGCGAAAGCGGTTGATGATGAAGCCTTTGACCCTCGCCTGTTCGCTCGGCGAGAGCAATTCCAGCGTGCCGACCAAATGCGCAAACACGCCGCCGCGATTGATGTCGGCGATCAGCAAAACCGGGCAATCCACCGCCTCGGCAAAGCCCATGTTGGCAATGTCGCCGGCGCGCAGATTGATCTCCGCCGGCGAACCGGCGCCTTCGACCATTACCAACGAGTACGCAGCGCTGAGTCGCTCGTGCGAGGCGAGCACCGCTTGCATCGCGATGGCCTTGTAATCGTGATAGGCGACGGCGTTCATCGTCGTCACCGCGCGGCCATGAATGATCACTTGCGCGCCGGTGTCGCTGTTGGGCTTGAGCAGCACCGGGTTCATGTCTGTGTGCGGTTCAAGACCGGCCGCTTGCGCCTGCACTGCCTGCGCGCGGCCGATCTCGCCGCCGTCAGCGGTGACTGCGCTGTTGAGCGCCATGTTCTGCGGTTTGAACGGCACCACCGCCACGCCCTGGCGAGTGGCCCAGCGGCACAACGCGGTCACCAATGTGCTTTTGCCGGCATCGGACGTGGTGCCTTGCACCATCAGAGTGGTCATGGGTGGTCCTTGGCGAATGCTTGCAAAGCCTGTTCGAGACGCAGCTCTTGCGCGGCATCGGCTGGCAGGCCGAAACGCACGCTGCTGTTGTGGCTGAACAGGCGCAGGAGGATGCCGCGCCGGGCGAGGAATTCGTGCAGCGCTTCGGCGTGCTCGGTGATCAGCCACTGAAACAGCGCGCAGCCGCCCTGCGGTGCAAAACCGCAACGCGTCAGCAACGCCGCCAGCCGTTCGCTCGCTTCATCGCTGCGAATCCGCTGACGGGTATGGCCCTCGGTGTCTTGCAGGCACGCCGTACCGAGTACCCGCGTCGGCCCGCTCACCGCCCACGGCCCGACCTGTTCGGCGAGCAGTTTGAGCAACTTGCGCTCGGCCAGAACGAAACCGAGGCGCACCCCGGCCAGACCGAAAAACTTGCCGAACGAACGCAACACCACCAGCCCGACCTGATGCGCATAGGGCGCCAGGCTCAGCTGCGGCGTGTTGTCCATAAACGCCTCGTCGACCACCAGCCAGCCACCGCGTTGCGCCAGCCGCGCATGCCAGTCGAGCAGGCGTGCCGGGGTCAGGCTGAGGCCGGTCGGATTGTTCGGATTGACCACCACCAATACATCGAGGCTGTCGAGAAAGAACTCGACTTCCTGCTCGAGCACTTCACGGACGATGTAACCGCTGCGCCGCCAGGCTTCGGCATGCTCGGCATAGCACGGCGACAACACGCCGACCTTGCCGGCCCGGCGCAGACGCGGCAGCAACTGGATGGCCATTTGCGAGCCGGCCACCGGCAACACCTGCGCGGCGCCGTAGTAATCGCAGGCGGCCTGTTCCAGACCGTCGTCGGTTTCCGGTAAGCGCGCCCAGGCGCGCAGCGGGATTTCCGGGATCGGGAATGGCCATGGCGCGAGGCCGCTGGACAGGTCGAGCCAGTCGGCTTCGGCAATCCCGTAATCGAGTGCAGCCTTGCGCAACCGGCCACCGTGCTCAAGCATAAAATTCCGCCCCCAGGCAAAGCATCAGCAGCCATAACCATACGCCGCGCTGGACCAATTGCCAGCCACGGTCAATGGAATCGGCATCCGCCGGCGCACCTTCGCCCAGTTGTGGGCGCTCATGCAGTTCGCCGTGATAGATCGCCGGGCCACCCAACTCGACGCCCAGCGCACCGGCACCGGCCGCCATCACCGGGCCGGCGTTAGGGCTGTCCCACTGCGACGCTTGGGTGCGCCAACACTTCAGCGCGAGGCGGGTCTTGCCGAGCAGCGCGTAGGTCAATGCCACCAGACGCGCAGGAATGTAGTTCAACACGTCGTCGATTTTCGCCGCCGCCCAGCCGAAACGCTCGAAGCGTTCGTTGCGATAACCCCACATCGCATCGAGGGTATTGCTCAAGCGATACAGAACCACGCCCGGGGCGCCGGCGACGACAAACCAGAACAGCGCAGCGAACACCGCATCGCTGCCGTTCTCCAGCACCGATTCAGTGGCGGCACGGGCCACGGCAGTGCTGTCGAGTTCATCGGTCTGGCGGCTGACCAGATAACCGACACGCTTGCGCGCCTCGTCCAGATCATCGGCGCGCAACGCAGCCGCGACCGGCGCGACATGTTCGCCGAGGCTGCGCATGCCGAGGGCGCAATACAGCGCGAGAATCTCGACAATCCAGCCCACATAGGGCGCCCAGGAAAATGCGGTGGCGAGCAGAGTCAGCGGCAGCACCGCGAGCACCCACGCGGTCACACCATGGCTGCGCCAGCCACGGCCGCCGGCGTTGAAGCGTTGCTCGATGCGCCCGGCAAAATTGCCGAACGCCACCAGCGGATGCCAGCGTTTCGGTTCACCAAGCAGCGCATCCAGCGCTACTGCGGCGACACTCAGCAACGCCACACTCATTGACTCACTCCCCAATAATTTTCGTACAGCAACTCGTTGAGCGGCCGCGCCTGCGCCCAGCCTTCAAGTACCAGCATCGGCGCCGGATAGAATTCCTTGACCGGGCCGAGACACAACACCGCCAGCGGCTTGGCACCGGCCGGCAACTTGAGCAAATCCGCCAGTGCCTGCGGTTCGAACAGCGAGACCCAGCCCATGCCCAGGCCCTCGGCACGGGAGGCCAGCCACAGATTCTGGATCGCGCAGGACAGCGAGGCCATGTCCATTTCCGGCAACGTGCGCCGACCGAAGATGTGTTTTTCGCGATCGTCCATCAGCGCTGCGACCAACACTTCGGCGCAATCGTTGATGCCTTCGACCTTGAGCTGCATGAACTCATCGCTGCGCTCGCCAAGGGCCTCGGCGGTGCGGATGCGTTCTTCTTCCACCAGATCGCGGATCTGCCCGCGCAGAGCGCGATCGCTGATGCGGATGAAGCGCCACGGCTGCATCAGGCCGACGCTCGGCGCTTGATGAGCGGCTTCAAGCAGACGACGCAGCAACTGCGGCTCGACGCTGCCGCCGGTGAAGTGGCGCATGTCGCGGCGCTCGGCGATTGCCTTGTAGACCGCTGCGCGCTCGGCTTCGGAGAAGGTGTCGTCGGTCATGGGCCTTTCGCGAGCGGGCTCGCTCCCACAGGGTTCAGGTCATCCATTGTGGGAGCGAGCCTGCTCGCGAAGGCGGCCTCACGATCTGGCGCAAACAATGCGGCAATCGCAGTCGGATTCGACGGGAAATAAAAATGCACATAAGAAGCCGTCATCCGCCCCTCGCGATAAACCGCCTCAGCGCCGCGCCCGCCATTGGGACTCAGCCCACGGGCAATCGGCGTCAGCTCTGTGGTGGTCAGGGAATGATGATAGGTATGCCCACGCAACTCCCCTTCCGGCAATTCAACCGCCTGCAACGCCAGCGCCGCCAGACGCTTCTGCATCACCGCCTCGCCCTTGAGCAAACCGACCAGCTCAGCACGGGTGCCTTCCACGTCGGTCAGCGAATCAAGCAGATAAAGCATGCCGCCACACTCGGCGAGCAACGGCTTGCCCGCCGCATGGTGCGCGCGGATCGCCGCCAGCATTGAGGCGTTTTGCGCCAGCGCGACGTGATGCAACTCTGGATAGCCGCCCGGCAGATACAGGCTGTCCGCCTCGGGCAATTGCGTGTCGCGGATCGGCGAGAAGAAGCGCAATTCGGCGCCCATCGCCCGCAGCAGATCGAGACTGGCGCCATAGGTGAAGGCAAAGGCTTCATCGCGGGCAACGGCGATGCGCACACCTTTTAATAGAGGCTCGGCGGCGATGACGTCAGGCCCGGCGAATTCAACGGCCGGTGGCAGCGCGACCTCGCAACTGCTGGCCAGCGCATCGGCGGCCGCGTCGAGGCGCAGATCCAGATCATTCAATTCGCTGGCCTGAACCAGGCCGAGGTGGCGGCTCGGCAATTCGATACCGGTTTCGCGGGACAGCGCACCGTACCAGCGCAGACCTTCGGTGAGGCTGCCTTCGAGTAATTGCGCATGGCGCAAGGTGCCGACGCGGTTGGCCAGCACGCCAGCGAACGGCAAGTCCGGCTGATACTTGGCCAGGCCCAGCGCCAAGGCGCCAAAGGTCTGCGCCATGGCGGTGCCGTCGATCACGCCGAGCACCGGCACACCGAAGTGGCGTGCCAGATCAGCGCTGGATGGCGTGCCGTCGAACAGGCCCATCACGCCCTCGATCAGAATCAGGTCGGCTTCGGCGGCGGCTTCCCACAACAGCCGGCGACTTTCCTGCTCGCCGACCATCCACATGTCCAGTTGATACACCGGCGCACCGCTGGCGCGCTCGAGGATCATCGGGTCGAGAAAATCCGGGCCGCATTTGAACACGCGCACCTTGCGCCCTTGGTTGCGATGCAAACGGGCGAGTGCGGCGGTGACGGTGGTCTTGCCCTGACCGGAGGCCGGCGCGGCGATCAACACCGCCGGGCAGTGACGTGGTTGCTTCAAAGTTCGACGCCTTTCTGCGCTTTGATCCCGGCCTGGAAGGCGTGCTTGAGCATGCCCATTTCGGTGACCGTGTCGCCCATCTCGATCATTTCCGGCTTGGCGCCGCGACCGGTGACCACTACGTGCTGCATCGGTGGGCGCGCCTGCAAATCGCTGAGCACCTGATCGAGATCGAGGTAGCCGTGCTTGAGGGCGATGTTCAACTCATCGAGCACTACCAGACCGATCGAAGGGTCGCGCAATAATTCGCGGGAGACTTCCCAAGCGGCGGTCGCCGCGGCGATATCGCGCTGGCGATCCTGGGTTTCCCAGGTGAAGCCTTCGCCCATGACGTGGAAACGCACCTGCTCGGGGAAGCGGCGGAAAAACAATTCTTCGCCAGTGCTGTTGCGGCCTTTGATGAACTGCACAACGCCGCACTGCATGCCGTGGCCCATCGCGCGGGCGAGCATGCCGAACGCCGAGCTGCTCTTGCCTTTGCCATTGCCGGTCAGCACCAGCACCAGGCCACATTCGTCGGGCGAGCTGGCGATGCGTTCGTCGATCACGGCCTTCTTGCGCTGCATGCGCGCCAGATGGCGTTCGTCACGCTCGGGGGAATCAGTCATGGGGGGAGCTCTCCGTTGAGGCTGGATAACGGCGGGCAGGCACAAGAATAGACGGCAAAAAGCCTGGCATCGCCCACCGTGATGCCGCTGAGATGGATCAGGCCGGTCTCCGGGCTCATGAGCGGCGTTTCGCCGGACTGCGCGCCTTCCCGCTTCTTTCGAGGCAGTGGCTCAAGGCGCAGTTTTCACTCATTTACCGTTGCGGGGGCAGCGCCGGGATCGTCGTGGCTTCGCTTGAAGACCACCCTCACCGGCTTCCCTGTTTCACTCTGTCGACGCGGGGCCACAGAGCACCTGAAACAAGCGGCGAAGGTTAGAGGGTTGGAGGTGGAGCGTCAATTGAAGAGGCGCTTTGCGCGCGAATAACTGCCGCTGATCCATTGTGCAGCGGCAATCTTGTGCCAGACTGCGACAAGTGATATCAAAGAGCCATGCTTTTTTCGAAAGCCCACTACAACAATAAGGATGACGACGATGCAAGGCATGATCATCAGCAACCCGCGCCTGGAATTTCTGCGCCCGGTGCTGGAACGCTGGTTTGACTGTATCGATCGCTACAACACCGTACGCGGCGACAACGAAACGCCATATTGGCACGACGAGAAAGCCAATCTCGGCCTGCTCTCGGCAGCGGCGTGGATGGCTGAAATGGTCACGCTGAACGACACGGCCACGCGCAAACAGAACGAAGAAGGCGAACGCAATGCTCGCGCCGACCTGCTGATTGCCGGCGCCGAAGACCGCGCGTTCATTCAGGCCACGCAACGCTGGCCACGGGTCAACAACCTCAACCTGACCCAGGCACTGCTCGACGTCACCGCCGATGCCAAGCGCATCAGTTACGCCAGCGATCTCAAGCTCGGCTGCCTCTTTGTTGCTCCGCAAAAACCTCAGCACAGCGCCAGCCCCGAAGAATTGCAGGACATGGTAGACGACCTGCAAAAGGAACACACCTGCGCCGTGGCCTGGTATTTCCCCTACGCCTATCGCAAATTGCACAGCGACGCGGGCAACTATCATCCGGGCATCGCCATGCTGTTCAAGGAAGCCCGCGGTTGAGCAGTTGAACCATCGGGCCTGCGCCCTCCTCTATGTTTAGGAATGCATTCATAGGGAAGATCAGCAATGCGCAAGGCCCAACTCGCTCTTATCATCGCCGTCGCTGGCGGGCTCGCCGCCTGCGGTGAAACCTCCAGCCTGCAAGTCTCCGACGGCACCGGCCCGTCACCGAAACTGCCCGAACCGAACAAGACGCTGATCCCGACAGTCAACATCGCCCCGGCGGTGGGCTGGCCGGACGGCGCGAAACCGATCGCAGCGGCCGGCACCCAGGTCGCCGCGTTTGCCGAAGGCCTCGATCACCCGCGCTGGCTCTACGTGCTGCCCAACGGCGATGTGCTGGTGGCGGAGACCAATGCGCCGCCCAAGCCCGATGACAGCAAAGGCATTCGTGGCTGGGTGATGAAGAAAGTCATGGGCAAGGCCGGTGCCGGCGTGCCCAGCCCGAACCGCATCACCCTGTTGCGCGATGCCGACCACGATGGCGTCGCAGAAACCCGCACGGTGTTCCTGCAGAACCTCAACTCGCCGTTTGGCATGACGCTCGTCGGCAATGATTTGTATGTGGCCGACACCGACCGCCTGCTGCGTTTCAACTACGAGCCGGGCGCCACCGAGATCAAGACCCAACCGATCAAAGTCGTCGACTTGCCCGGCGGTACACTGAATCACCACTGGACCAAGAACGTCATCGCCAGCAAGGACGGCAACAAGCTCTACGTCACCGTCGGCTCGAACAGTAACGTCGGCGAAAACGGTCTGGATCAGGAAGAAGGCCGCGCGGCGATCTGGGAAGTGGATCGTGCGACCGGCAATCACCGGATCTTCGCCTCGGGTATCCGCAACCCCAACGGCCTGGCTTGGGAACCCACCAGCGGCGCCTTGTGGACAGCGGTCAACGAGCGTGACGAAATCGGCAGCGATCTGGTGCCGGACTACATCACCTCGGTCAAGGACGGCGGCTTCTATGGCTGGCCGTTCAGCTACTACGGGCAACACGTCGATGTGCGGGTCAAACCGCAGAATCCTGATCTGGTGGCCAAGGCCATCGCTCCGGATTACGCGGTCGGTCCGCACACCGCTTCGCTGGGCCTGACCTTCGCAGAGGGCAACCGGTTGCCGGCGCAATTCAAGGAAGGCGCATTCATTGGCCAACACGGCTCGTGGAACCGCAAACCGCACAGTGGCTACAAGGTGATTTTCGTGCCGTTTACTGGCGGCAAGCCGACCGGGCAGCCGGTGGATGTGCTGACCGGCTTCCTCGACAAGGACGAGAATGCGCTGGGCCGCCCGGTAGGCGTGGTGATCGATCAGCAAGGTAGCTTGCTGGTGGCGGATGATGTCGGGAACAAAATTTGGCGCGTTTCGGCCAGCAATTAAGCTAAGCGCGAAGCAAAAAATGTGGGAGCGAGCCTGCTCGCGAAAGCGGTTTATCAGTCAAATCATTGTCAACTGACACTCCGCCTTCGCGAGCAGGCTCGCTCCCACATTTAGTTATGCATACGCACTAGGGGTTACGCGCCAACTGCCCCGGCTGCAACACCCGCTTGGCGCTCAGATACGCCTTCTGCCAATACGCCTTCGACAGGCTATCGAGCTTGACCGTGCCGCCCGTGGCCGGCGCATGCACGAAGCGCCCCTCGCCGACGTAAATCCCCGCATGACTGACCTGCGAGCCGCCATTGGTGGCGAAGAAGATCAGGTCGCCGGTCTGCAGGCCTTCCTTGCCGACATTCGGCGCCTGCATGACGATCATTTCGCGGGTCGAGCGTGGCAGCGAAATGCCCGCCGCGTCGCGGTAGACGAAACCGATCAGACCACTGCAATCGAAACCGGAATCTGGCGTGTTGCCGCCCCAGCGATACGGCGTGCCGACCAGGCCGAGGGCGCGGAACAGCACGTCTTCAGCAACGGGGGAAAAAGCCTGGGAGGGAGCGAACACGATCGGCGCGCGAACCACGGGGGCTGGCGGCGGTGTGCGGCTGGCGCAGGCGCTGAGCAGCGCGGCGCAAAGGATCAAGGTGAGGCGGGCCGACATCGTCATAAGCAGAACATCCTGATCTGGCTGCGGCTTTCTCTGCCGAATGGACAGAAACAAAACCGCCTGCGTCATCACGCAGGCGGTTTGCCATCAATATAGATTCAGGATTCTAGCGGCTACGCGGCAAACTTCAAGTAAGACTTTAACTTCACCTTGTAAAGTTTAGGTCTACTCCGTTGCCGTGCCGTTTTGTCGCCGCGAACGCAGCGACATCGCGCTTACTTGCGAGCGGTGACCACGGTCGGCGCCATGGCGAGTGCACGCTTGGCTTCGATGAAGGTCTTGCTCCAGTAGCTGTCACCCAGGCTGTCGATGCGAACACCGCCGCTGCGACGACTGCTGGAGTGAATGAACTGGTTGTCACCCAGGTAGATGCCGGCGTGACTGACACGACCGCGACGACCATTGGTGGCGAAGAACAGCAGATCACCCGGCTCAAGGTTGCTGCGCGAAACCAGGGGCGCATCAACGTTGATCATTTCGCGAGTGGAGCGCGGCAGGTTCATGCCCGCCTCTTCGCGGAACAGGTAACCGATGAAACCGCTGCAATCGAAACCGGCTTCAGAAGTACCGCCGAAACGGTAACGAGTACCGATCAGGGACATACCGCGTTCGAGGATGCTGTCAGCCAGTACAGGAAGCTGATAAGGCTTGCTGCCGTTGAACTGGTTGAGTTCTTTTTCGGTGTCCAGCTCTTCCTGGTAAATAACGGAAGACTGGGCGGTAGCAGAATTCTTGACCTGTTGCGGCGGCTCTTGAACCGGAGAATGAGCAGCACAACCGAATAACAGGGTAACGAGTGCGAGAGGCACGAGGGGTGCGAAGCGCTTTAGCATGGGCACGACCGTGGCTGATAGTTGTAAAGAAGCCGAGACTATGCCCGCTATCGTCCTCATTTGCAAATTCAATCGAACTTTATGTGACTTCCCGGTTTCGCGTTTACATCTAAGCGCGTAACTCGTCTGGCCGGTGAATCGGCGCAGGGACGCGGGTTTTCTGGCGCCTGAAAGCTGGCAAAAGCCCACTACTACCAGCCAAGAGTTTCCTTGAGGAAGGGAATGGTCAGCTTGCGTTGCGCTTGCAGGGACGCCTGATCAAGCTGCTCGAGAAGATCGAACAGCGCGCTCATGCTGCGCGTGCCGCGAGTGAGAATGAAGTGCCCGACTTCATCGGTCAGGTGCAGACCGCGACGGGATGCGCGCAATTGCAGCGCACGCAATTTGTCTTCATCGGAGAGTGGGCGCATCTGGAAGATCAGCGCCAGGGTCAGGCGCGATTTCAGGTCGGCCAGCTTCACTGGCAATTCGCGCGGCGAAGTGGACGCGGCGATCAGCAGGCGCCGGCCGCTGTCACGCAGACGGTTGAACAGATGAAACATCGCCTCCTCCCAGTCCGCCTTGCCAGCAATCACCTGCAAGTCATCCAGGCAGACCAGTTCGTACTGTTCAAGGTTGTCGAGGATTTCCACGCCACGATCCATCAACTCGGCCAGCGGCAGATACACCGCCGGTTCGCCCATCTGCTCGAAGCGCAGGCACGCGGCCTGCAACAGATGCGTGCGCCCGACGCCGTGTTTGCCCCACAGGTAGATCAGGCTCTCCGTCCACCCGGCGTCGGCTTCGCAAAGACGCTCGACATAGCCGAGTGCAGCGGCATTGGCGCCTGGGTAGTAGTTGATGAAGGTGGCGTCGTCACGCAGACGCACACCTAGGGGCAGCTGAATCGGTTTCATGCTGACTGAACAGTTCTCAAAGGAACCGTTAGTGGCCTCTGTGTAAAGTTGGCGAAGTTTATACCCGTGAGGCTGAGCGCACAATGCGACAGACCCCAAGCAAAATCAAAGGTTTGCGTTGACGCAGCGGTTTGATGACAGATTCTCTGGCGCCCTCGCTCGAACGAAACGCGGCAGCCCGGCCAAGCGCCGGGCCGCCCGCGCCATCACAGCTCAGGTTCGTCAACGCCGCTGTAGATCCCGGAGTCCTTATACAAGTCGTGGACATGACGCACCAGCACCATGATCACCGCCGCCACTGGCAACGCCAGCAGCACGCCGGTAAAACCGAACAGCTCGCCACCCGCGAGGATCGCGAAGATCACCGCCACCGGGTGCAAGCCGATGCGGTCCCCGACCAGCAGCGGCGTCAGCACCATGCCTTCCAGTGCCTGACCGACCATGAACACTGCGACGATCCCGACCATCGGGTACAGATCGCCCCCGAACTGGAACAATCCGGCGATCAATGCCGCACCGATGCCGATGACAAAACCCATGTACGGCACAATCGCCGCGAGCCCGGCAATCAGGCCGATCAACAGCCCCAGTTCCAGACCGACGATCATCAGGCCGGCGGCATAAATCACCCCCAACGCAACCATCACCAGCAACTGCCCGCGCACGAACGCGCCGAGCACTTCGTGGCACTCGCCCGCCAGCGCAACCACGCGCTCTTCGCGATCACGTGGGAGCAGGCTGCGGATCTTGCCCATCATCACGTCCCAGTCGCGCAGCAGATAGAAGCTCACCACCGGAATCAGCACCAGGTTTGCCAGCCAGCCGATCAGCGCCAGGCTCGAGGCCGTCGCCTGACTCAGCACCACACCGACGATGTCGGTGGTCTGGCCCATGTGCTCGCTGATCGCGGCTTTGACTTTATCGAACTTCCAGAAGCCGTCCGACAAACCAAGCTTCGCTTGCGCCCACGGCACAGCGGTGTGCTGCAACCAGTCGAGCATCTGCGGCGCCAGCTCGTACAGACGCAGCAACTGCTTGGCGAGCATCGGTACCAGCACCAGCATCAACGCCGTGACGATCAAGGTGAACAAGGCAAACACGGCAATCACGCCCCAGGTTCGCGACAGCCCGAGCCGCTCCAGACGATCCACCAGCGGATCGAACAGATAAGCCAGCAACAACGCGACCAGAAACGGCGTGAGGATCGGATGCAGCAACCATACAAACGCGCAAAGCAGGACTACCCCACCGAGCCAGAACCAACGCCGCGTATCGGCCATTTACCACTCCTGATGCTTCTATATAAGGAAAGACTTACCAGCGAAACCGCAACGACGGTGCCGCCGCTGCCGGGGCTGGCGCTGGCGCTGCAACCGCAGGCGTACCATCCGCCGCTGGCTGGGCAGGCGCCACCGGAACCGGCGCTTCGGCCGGCAGCTCCTGCAACTTCGCCAGCGACAATTGCGCGCGCAACTGATCGGCGCTGCCATTGACCCGATAGACGATCCGATCGCCCTGCACGCTTTGCAGACGCACGCCGAACGGTTCGAGTAACCGCAGCAGCGCCGCATAATGCTCCAGATTCATGCCCTGCACTTCCAGCGTCTGCTGACCCGATGCGCCGGGTTTGGCGACGAATCGCGGCGCCAGACGCTCGGCCACCGCCAGCATCACCGCATCGGCAATCGCAGCCTGATCGGCGCCCTGCACGCTGCCGGCCTCTTTCTGATCACCGAGCCACAAGCGCCATTTTGCCTGCCACTGTCCGCCCTCTTCGCGGGCATGCACCGCCAGCAAGGCGTCGGCGTTGTAGCGCTCCGAAGCACTGCGCAAGGGCGCGGGGTCAGCGCTTTCCAGCGCGGGTGCGGTGGCAACCAATTGCTCGCTGAGATCAGCCAGCGGCAAGCGCAGTGGCAAACCGCGATGTTGTGCGGCCGTGCGCAACGCTGAGGCTGCGGCCTGACCGTCACCGACCAGGCTCGCACCTTCAGTTGAATCGTTCAGCCACCAGCCGAGGATCGACGGTCGACTGGCGCCCCACACCGGCAACCCGGCCCGACGCAAGGCCTGCTCGGTGGTTGCCGGATCGAAATCGACTTTCAGCACTTCCGGTGGCCCGGCATCGAAACCGAACTGGCTGATGATCTGCTGCGGGTCCTTGCGGATCGGCGCCAGCCCCGGGTTCTGCGCGGCTTTCGGGTCGCCGGTCAGGCGCAGCACCAGGGTATCGAGCGCCGCCTGCGTGGCGCGATCGCGCTCTTCCGGCGCCTGGCCGTTGACCGGCTGACGCACCTGATACAGACCTTTGAGGTTTTCGGCATGGCTCGCCAGGCTGACCAGCGTCAGGCAGCCTACAAATAACAATTTACAAAAACGCATGGAAAATTCCCGTCGACAGGAGCGGCTGGAACACGCCGCGTGAACCGGTTGAGCAAGGCTGTGACCCCCACCTCTTGCAAAACATTCACACGGTGGCGGTAAGTTTTTGCACAGTCCTAACGATAGACGGTTAATCGCCACACCTTATACAGGCAGTCATACCCTGCGATTGCAAAAAATTTCCGCCGATATGGCCCTGCCCGTCGGTGCGAGGATGGCCGCTGCCCCTCAAGCCTGATAAAATCGCGCGCCTTCGCAGACCGGCAACAGCCGGGCCCCTCGAAACTCGCGTGAGGCGATCGCCCATCGAGTTCGATGTTCCCGCTGAACTCGGTCGTTACCCCCTGAATCCCCTCCCCTAAAGGCCTGGATCATGAGCAAGCAACCCTCCCTGAGCTACAAGGACGCCGGTGTAGACATCGACGCCGGTGAAGCATTGGTCGAACGCATCAAGAGCGTCGCCAAGCGCACTGCGCGCCCGGAAGTCATGGGCGGCCTGGGCGGTTTCGGCGCCCTCTGCGAAATCCCGGCCGGCTACAAGCAGCCAGTGCTGGTCTCCGGCACCGACGGCGTCGGCACCAAGCTGCGTCTGGCGCTGAACCTGAACAAGCACGACAGCATCGGCATCGACCTGGTCGCCATGTGCGTCAACGATCTGGTGGTGTGCGGCGCCGAGCCGCTGTTCTTCCTCGACTACTACGCCACCGGCAAACTGAACGTCGACACCGCTGCCCAGGTTGTCACCGGCATCGGCGCTGGTTGCGAACTGTCGGGTTGCTCGCTGGTCGGCGGCGAAACCGCTGAAATGCCAGGCATGTACGAAGGCGAAGACTACGACCTGGCCGGCTTCTGCGTCGGCGTCGTGGAAAAAGCGGAAATCATCGACGGCTCGAAAGTCGCCACCGGTGACGCCCTGATCGCCCTGCCATCGTCCGGCCCGCACTCCAACGGCTACTCGCTGATCCGCAAGATCATCGAAGTCTCCGGCGCCGACATCGAAAACACCCAGCTCGACGGCAAACCGCTGACCGACCTGCTGATGGCCCCGACCCGCATCTACGTCAAGCCACTGCTCAAGCTGATCAAGGACACTGGCGCTGTGAAGGCCATGGCCCACATCACCGGTGGCGGCCTGCTCGACAACATTCCGCGCGTACTGCCAAAAGGCGCGCAAGCAGTGGTTGACGTGGCCAGCTGGACTCGCCCGGCCGTATTCGACTGGCTGCAGGAGAAAGGCAACGTTGATGAAACCGAGATGCACCGCGTATTGAACTGCGGCGTCGGCATGGTCATCTGCGTGGCTCAGGAGCACGTCGAAGTGGCCCTGAACACCCTGCGTGACGCCGGCGAGCAGCCTTGGGTCATCGGTCAGATCGCCGTGGCCGCCGAAGGCGCTGCGCAGGTCGAGCTGAAGAACCTCAAGGCTCACTGATGCCAAAGCCCTGTGATGTCGTGGTGCTGTTGTCCGGCACCGGCAGTAACTTGCAGGCTCTGATCGACAGCACGCGGACCGGCGACAGCCCGGTCCGCATCGCTGCGGTGATTTCCAACCGCGCCGACGCCTACGGCCTGCAACGCGCCCGCGACGCGGGTATCGCCACCCGCTCGCTGGATCACAAGGCATTCGAGGGCCGCGAGGCCTTCGATGCCGCGCTGATCGAACTGATCGACCAATTCAACCCCGAACTCGTGGTGCTGGCCGGCTTCATGCGCATTCTCAGCGCTGATTTCGTGCGTCACTACCAGGGTCGCCTGCTCAACATCCATCCGTCGCTGCTGCCCAAATACAAAGGGTTACACACTCATCAGCGCGCGCTGGAGGCCGGCGATACGGAACATGGCTGCTCCGTGCACTTCGTCACCGAGGAACTCGATGGCGGACCACTGGTCGTACAAGCAGTATTACCGGTAGAGTTGCACGACACGCCGCAGAGTCTGGCGCAACGAGTCCACGCCCAGGAACACCTGATCTATCCGATGGCAGTACGCTGGTTTGCCGAAGGCAGGCTGACACTCGGTGACCAGGGTGCTTTACTCGACGGTCAGCCACTCGCCGCCAGCGGCCACTTGATTCGACACTAGGAGATATTATGCGTCGCGCCCTGCTCTTCGCTTGCGCTCTGCTCGCCCTGCCCTTCGCGCAGGCAGCGGACCTTCAACCGTTCTCCGCCAGCTACACCGCCGACTGGAAGCAGCTGCCCATGAGCGGCACCGCCGAACGCAGCCTGACCAAGGAAGCCGACGGCGTCTGGAAGCTCAGCTTCAAGGCCTCGATGATGATCGCCAGCCTGACTGAAGAAAGCACCCTGAAGCTGGACAAGGACACCCTGCTGCCGCAGTCCTACCACTTTGAACGTGGTGGTCTGGGCAAAGCGAAAAAAGCTGATCTGGACTTCGACTGGGCCAATAAACTGGTGACCGGCACCGACCGTGGCGACGCGGTGAAGATCCCGCTGAACCGTGGCATGGTCGACAAGTCGACCTATCAACTGGCGCTGCAGCACGACGTTGCCGCCGGCAAGAAAAGCATGAGCTATCAGGTGGTTGATGATGGCGAAGTCGATACCTACGACTTCCGCGTGCTGGGTTCGGAAAAGGTCGACACCAAGGCCGGCCAGATCGATGCGATCAAGGTCGAGCGCGTGCGCGATCCGACACAAAGCAAACGCATCACCGTGCTGTGGTTCGCCAAGGACTGGGATTACCTGCTGGTGCGCCTGCAACAGGTCGAGACTGACGGCAAGGAGTACAACATCATGCTCCAGGACGGTACGGTCAACGGTAAGACTGTCAAAGGCAGCTGATCCGTCGCAAGAACAGAGAGCCCCGCGAATGCGGGGCTTTTGTTTATCTGTTCGATGATACTGCGCGGCGGCCCTACCCCTCACCCCAGCCCTCTCCCGAGGGAGAGGGAGCCGACCGAGGTGTCTGCCGCTAACCATCGACCTGAGAAACCGAGTCGAATATGGATTCCAAAGCATCGCACGATTAGTCCCCTCTCCCTCCGGGAGAGGGTTAGGGTGAGGGGCTTTTGAAGGTCAAACTCACACCGAAAACCGCGCCACCATCCCGTTCAGATCCACCGCCAACTTCGACAACTCCTGACTCGCCGCACTGGTCTGATTGGCCCCCGCCGATGTCTGCATCGCCAGATCACGAATATTCATCAGGTTGCGATCCACCTCCCGCGCCACCGCTGCCTGCTCTTCCGAGGCGCTGGCGATGACCAGATTGCGCTCGTTGATCAAGGTAAACGCCGAGGCAATTTCCTCCAGGGCCGAGCCTGCGCTCTTCGCCAGCTCGAGGGTCGAGCGCGCCCTTGAGTTGCTTTGCTGCATCGAACTGACCGCTGAATCGGTGCCCTGCTGGATCCCGCCGATCATTTGCTCGATTTCCTGGGTCGACTGCTGGGTGCGATGCGCCAGCGCCCGCACTTCATCTGCCACTACTGCAAAGCCACGCCCGGCATCACCGGCGCGCGCGGCTTCGATCGCGGCGTTGAGGGCGAGCAGATTGGTTTGTTCAGCGATCGAGCGAATCACGTCCAGCACTTTGCTGATGCCATGAACCTTTTGCGCCAGCGCCTCGACCTGCGCGGCATTATTGGTGACATCGCCAGCGAGAAACTCGATCGACGTCACCGTCTGCTGCACTTGCTCGCGCCCTTGCCGGGCGATGCGGTCGGACTCGCGGGAGGCTTCGGACGTGGCCACGGCGTTGTTCGCCACCTCTTCCACCGCTGCTGTCATCTGGTTGACCGCAGTGGCGGCCTGTTCGATTTCCTGGCTCTGCTGATGCAGGCCGCGAGTGGCGTCTTCGGTGACACTGCTGAGTTCTTCGGCTGCCGAGGCCAACTGCGTTGACGACTCGGAGATGCGCCGGATCGTGTCGCGCAGATTGTGCTGCATGCTTTTCAACGCTTGCAGCAGACGCGCCGGCTCGTCTTTGCCAGTGATGTGAATGTCACCGGTCAAATCCCCACCGGCCACCACCTCGGCCACGCTGAGCGATTGCGACAATGGCACGACGATGCTGCGCGTCAGCAGCAACGCCAGGCCGACGGTAATCAGCGCAGCCATGGCGATCATTACTGCGACCCATAGCCGCGATTGCTTGAACACCAGTCGCGCGGCCTCAGTGGCCAGACCGGCATTCTGTTTATTCAACTCGACCAGCTCACGCAAAGTGGCGGCGATTTCATCGGCCAGCGGGCTCATCTGATCATTGAGAATCGTCGAAGCTTCAGCGATCCGATTCTGCGCCGACAGCTGTAGGACTTGTGCCTGAAGCTCAAGGTATTTGTGCTCGGTGCCCTTGAAGCGTTCGAACAATACGCGCTCTTCAGGCAGCACGATCAGACCGTCATAACGCTGCTGCGCTTCGCTCAAGCCACTGCGCAGCTCGTCGAGCTTGGCGACATTCTGCTCCAGTGCCTTGGGGTCACGGTTGAGCAACAGGCGCATGGTCAGCGCACGCAGGCGCAGCATGTCCTGACTCATTTCACCGACCGCCATCACGCTTGGCAGCCAGTTGTTGTCGACTTCATCGGACTGCGCTCGCATGTTCGACATTTGCAGCAAGGCGAACGCGCCGAGGGCAAACACCATCAGGGCCAGCAGGCCGAAACCGAGACCGGCGCGCGGGGCAATATTGAGACTACGGATATTCATCACTCTGGCTCCTTCCAAAAGCGCTGCATCAGCCTGCAGCGGGGTGCTTTAGAAGGTATCGGCATTGCCGTGAAATTGCGTAAGACGAAAAAGCGATAGGCAAACGAGCGGCTAGTCCGAACTCATGGCTTTGACGTTTCAGCGCGGAGCAGCGGGTTTTTCTGTGTTGCGCGGCAGTATTGCCAGGAAGTTATCGCGCGCGACTTTGCGCGCCACCCCTTCCGGCAGCGCATCGAGAAACGGCTTGTAGCTGTGCATTTCCTGACCAAGCTTGTTGAACCGTCCTACCACGTCAGAGCCGAGCATGAAGCGCTCGGGATACTTTTCCACCAGCGCCAGCCATTCGGCGCGCGGCTTGCCCTGCTCGTCCAGCAGATACGGCGTGAGCATGCTCCACGACAGGTCGATAAACAGATTCGGATAAGCCTCAAGCATGCGCGTCAGGGTTGGCAGGAGAAACGGCAACTGGGTCTGATGCCGATGGATCTCGGCGCTGGTGCCGGCATGCGCCCAGATGAATCGCGTGTGCGGATGGTTGCGCAGCGGCTCTTCGACTTCCTTCAGGTACAGCGGATTTTTCTCACGCTTGGAAGTGATGTTGGAATGCAGCATCACCGGCAGATCGTTTTCCGCAGCGAGGTGATAGATCTTGGTCATTGCCTCGTTGTTGGCTCGGGGCGTGTCGCCGGAGGTCAGCGCCGTCAGGTCATCGTGCCGGGTGAACACCTCGCCGATGCCCTGCCACAACCCCGGATACAGGTCGAGCATGCGCTGGATGTGCGCGGCGGAATTCTTGTCATTGGGATTGAAGCCGGACAGGAACGGATGAAAGTACTGGCGCTGCTCCGGCGCAAGTTTTTCCACCGCGTCGGCAATGATCACATCGGTGGCGCTGTACCAATAGGCATCGGCGTCATCACCGGCGTAATAACGCGGGCGCTTGGGTTCGTCTTCATGCCATTTCTTCGCCACGGGAATGCCGGAAATCATCACGTGCTCGATGGAATTGTCCTTCATGGCCGTGAGCAATTTCTGCATGCCGGCGCTTTCCTGGAAAAAATCCACGTAATGCAGGTGCGCATCGCTGTAGGTGTATTCGCGGGCACTGGCGCTGCCAGCGAACAGCAGCAGACAGGCAAGACTCAGACGAGACAAGGACACAAGTAATCTCCGGCAGATGGGCATAGCCTAGACCGCGCCCGAACGACAAGGGTTCAGCCCTGCCGAAAAGCGGAACGCCCACTGCTGCGAATGCTCTATAACTGCAAGGTCTGTTTTGTTCGAACGATTTTTCCTGCCGCCTGTGAGGTTTCCATGACTGTTACCGTCAATACCGTCTCTGCCGAAGGTTTTCGTCACACCGTCCAGATCAACGACCACGAATTGTTTGCCGATGTACCGAAAAACGCTGGGGGTGAAGGCACCGCGCCAGAGCCACACGACTACTTCGACGCCGCGCTTGGCGCCTGTAAAGCGCTGACCCTGAAGATGTACGCGAAGAAAAAAGACATCCCGCTGACCGGCGTGGGAGTCGAAGTGAAGCGCGACAACAGCCAAGAGCAGAAAGGCAAATACGCCCTGCATGTCACCCTCACCCTCAAAGGTGTACTGACCGACGCTCAGCGCGAGGAACTGCTGCGTGTGGCCGATCGCTGCCCGATTCACAAATTGATGACCACCACTGAAGTCAGCATCGAAACCCACGCACCACAAGGCTTCGACAGCCAATAATCCTCCTGATGCCAGCGGCGGGTTATGCTTCTGGCATCACCCGCTCAGCCTGGAATGCACCATGGACACGCCACTCCTGATCATCCGCCCGCGCGCCGAAGACGTCGAAGGCCAGCCGATTCTGCGCCCGCTGCCGTCAGCCAAATGCCGCAACGTCGGGCCTTTCGTGTTTTTCGACCACATGCTCGAGACGATTTATCCGACGGGTAAAGGCATGGATATCCGACAGCATCCGCACATTGGCCTGTCGACACTTACCTATCTGTTCGAAGGGCAATTGCAGCACAAAGACAGTCTGGGCTCCGATCAGGTGGTCGGTGCCGGCGATGTCAGCTGGATGACCGCTGGCAGCGCCATCGCCCACGTCGAGCGCACGCCTGCGCCGCTGCTTGCCGAGACGTTCACCTTGCACGGCCTGCAAGTCTGGCTGGCCTCGCCCAAGGCACACGAAGAAGGTCCGGGGCATTACAGTCATCACCCGGCAGCGACGTTGCCGGTCAGCGATAACCTCGGCGTGCAGATTCGCATGATTGCCGGGTCAGGCTTTTGCCTGGAATCGCCGGTGCCGGTGCTTTCTCCTACGCTGTATGCCGAAGTGAAGATGCAGACCGCGACCACATTGCTGATTCCGGCCGAGCATGAAGAACGCGCGGTGTATGTGTTGAGCGGCGATGCGCAGTTGAATGGCGACGCGATCGAGCCGCATGCGCTGGTGGTGTTGCCGGTTGGCGAAGAGATGAGCCTGTTTGCCGAAAGCGATGTGCACGCGGTGGTGTTCGGCGGCGCGGCGCTGGACGGGCCGAGACGGATCAACTGGAATTTTGTTTCAAGCGATCCGGCGGCCATCGATGAGGCGCGGCGCAAGTGGGCGGCCGGGGATTGGCCGACGGTGCCGGGGGAAGTCGAGCGGATCGAACTACCGCGCTAGGCCGCTTACCCTCACCCCAGCCCTCTCCCAGAGGGAGAGGGAGCCGACCGAGGCGTCTTGCGTTATACATCGACCTGAAAAGTCTCGGCGATTATGGATTCGCCTATTCACGTTCAGGTCGACGCCACTCCCGAGCAACCCCCAATCAGTCCCCTCTCCCAGAGGGATAGGGAGCCGACCGAGGCGCCTTGCGTTATACATCGACCTGAAAAATCCCGGCGATTATGGATTCGCCTATTCAAGTTCAGGTCGACGTCACTCCCGAGCAACCCTCAATCAGTCGCCTATCCCAGAGGGATAGGGAGCCGACCGAGGCGTCTTGCGTTATACATCGACCTGAAAAGTCTCGGCGATTATGGATTCGCCTGTTCGCGTTCAGGTCGACGCCACTCCCGAGCAACCCCCAATCAGTCCCCTCTCCCTCCGGGAGAGGGCTAGGGTGAGGGGCTTTTCGCTTTTAGCCGTTGAACACTTCATCCAGCAAATCATGCATCGACTTGAACGCGCGCTTGGCGGTCTTTTCGTCGTACATCATCTTGCCCGGCACATTGGCGTGCGGATCGGTAAAGGAGTGCACCGCGCCGCCGTAGCTGAGCAGTTGCCAGTCGACCTTCGCCGCGTTCATCTCATCTTCGAATGCCGGCAGTTGCTCTTTCGGCACCAATGGATCGGACGCGCCATGCAGCACCAGCACCGAGCCCTTGATGTTCTGCGCATCCGCCGGGTTCGGCGAATCCAGCGTGCCGTGGAACGACACCGCCGCTTTTACCGGCGCGCCGGTGCGAGCCAGGTCCAGCGCACAGCAACCACCGAAGCAGAAACCGAACACCGCCAGTTTCGAGGTATCCACTGCCGCTTCGCCCTGGCTCTGCAATTGCTCGAAAGCCACTTGCAGACGTTTGCGCAACAGCGCGCGGTCGTCCTTGAGCGGCATCATCGCTGCCAGCGCCTCATCAGCGTTCTGCGGACGTACGGTCTGGCCATAGACATCCGCAATCAGCACCACGTAACCCTTGGCCGCCACGGCTTTGGCGATGTCTTCAGCACCGGCGCTGACGCCCATCCAGTTCGGCGCCATCAGCAAACCCGGGCGCGCAGCCTTGTGCTCGGCGTCGAACGCCAGGCGACCTTCATAGGTCTGGCCGTCAATCTGATAGACCACGGAACGTACAGTGACTTGGCTCATTTCTGACTCCTGATTGTGTAAACACCAGAATGAAAAAACCCGCCGAAGCGGGTTTTTCCTACAACGTGATCAAACCGACAGTTCAACCAGCAGCTTGTTCAGACGGCGCACATAAGCGGCCGGATCCTTCAAGCTGTCACCCGCCGCCAGGGCGGCCTGATCGAAGAGGATGTGCGACAGATCGCCAAAACGCTCTTCGCTCTGCTCGCCATCGAGTTTCTCGATCAGCGGGTGGCTCGGGTTGAATTCGAAAATCGGCTTCGAATCCGGGACTTTCTGCCCGCTGGCCTCGAGAATCTGGCGCATTTGCAGACCCAGGTCCTGTTCGCCGATGGCCAGAATGGCCGGCGAGTCGGTCAGACGATGGGACACGCGAACTTCAGCCACGGAATCACCCAGCGCAGTTTTCAGGCGCTCGACCAGACCCTCTTTGGACTTGGCGACTTCTTCAGCGGCTTTCTTGTCCTCTTCCGAGTCCAGGTTGCCCAGATCGAGGTCACCGCGCGCCACGTCGACAAACGTCTTGCCGTCGAATTCGCTGAGGTAGCTCATCAGCCACTCGTCGATGCGATCGGTGAGCAGCAGCACTTCGATGCCTTTCTTGCGGAAGACTTCCAGGTGCGGGCTGTTCTTCACCTGCGCGTAGGTTTCGCCGGTGAGGTAGTAGATCTTGTCCTGACCTTCCTTGGCGCGGGCCAGGTAGTCAGCCAGACCGACAACCTGCTCGCCGTCGTCGCCCTGGGTCGATGCGAAACGCAGCAGACCGGCAATTTTCTCTTTGTTGGCGAAATCTTCTGCCGGGCCTTCTTTCATGACCTGACCGAAATTTTTCCAGAAGCCCTTGTATTGCTCAGGTTCGTTCTTCGCCAGTTTTTCCAGCATGTCGAGCACACGCTTGGTCAGCGCGGTTTTCATCGAATCGATGATCGGGTCTTTCTGCAGGATTTCACGCGACACGTTCAGCGACAGGTCGTTGGAATCGACCACGCCTTTGATGAAGCGCAGGTACAGCGGCAGGAACGACTCGGCCTGATCCATTACAAACACACGCTGCACGTAAAGCTTCAGGCCCTTCGGCGCTTCACGCTGGTACAGGTCGAACGGCGCGCGGGCCGGCACGTACAGCAGCGAGCTGTACTCGAGCTTGCCTTCAACCTTGTTGTGGCTCCACGACAGCGGATTCTCGAAGTCGTGAGCGATGTGTTTGTAGAACTCCTGATATTCCTCGTCTTTGACTTCAGTGCGCGGACGGGTCCACAGGGCGCTGGCGCGGTTGACGGTTTCCCATTCAACGGCCGGAGCCTCTTCGCCTTCGGCCGGAGTGACTTCCTTCGGCAGTTCGATCGGCAAAGCGATGTGGTCGGAGTACTTCTTGATGATGTTGCGCAGACGCCAGCCATCCGCGAATTCGTCTTCACCGGATTTCAGGTGCAGGACGATGCGGGTACCGCGCTCTGGCTTATCGATGGTGGCGACTTCGAACTCGCCCTCGCCTTTCGACGACCAGTGCACGCCTTCGCTGGCGGCAGTGCCGGCGCGACGGCTGTATACATCAACCTTGTCGGCGACGATAAAGGCCGAATAGAAGCCGACACCGAACTGGCCGATGAGGTGCGAATCTTTCTTCTGATCGCCGGACAGGTTTTTCATGAAATCGGCGGTGCCGGATTTGGCGATGGTCCCCAGGTGAGTGATCACATCGTCACGGTTCATGCCGATACCGTTGTCTTCGAGGGTGACGGTCTTGGCGTCCTTGTCGAAGCTCACACGGATTTTCAGGTCAGCGCCACCTTCGAGCAACTCAGGCTTGGCCAGGGCTTCGAAGCGCAGCTTGTCGACAGCGTCAGAGGCGTTCGAGATCAATTCGCGAAGGAAAATTTCCTTATTCGAATACAGCGAATGGATCATGAGGTGCAGCAGCTGCTTTACCTCGGTCTGGAAGCCCAGGGTTTCCTTTTGAGTTTCCACACTCATGGTCATCAAACTCCAATCAGATGGCAGTGGCCGCGACCCGAAATGGTCTGCGGCGGGTTGTCATCTGAGTTGGGGGCGCTGTTCAGGATTTCAAGGGCTCATCAATTTTGAAGTGCGCGCGGGCCGTGGCGATCGGTTCGCCCTCGGTACTCTGCCACGCCGTGACCGCAACGTTGGCCACGCGACGCCCCTGACGGCAGACCTGACACCTGGCCCACGTGTCGCGAAACTGCCCGGCGCGCAGGTAATCGAGGGAAAAATCGATGATCTTCGGCACGCCCGGCGTGCCGGTAAAAATCAGCAGATGCAGGGCCGCGGCCAGCTCCATGAAGCCGGCAATCACCCCGCCATGGATCGCCGGCAATAAAGGGTTACCAATGTTGTCCTTGTTCGCCGGCAGCTTGAACAGCAACTCATCGCCGACTCGCGAGCACTCGATACCGATCAGCCCGGCATAAGGAATCAGTGCCAGCAGCGGCGTGTAATCGCCGTGCGCGTGGGCCTGCTGCAGCTGCTCCCTGAGATCGTTGCTCATTGGCTCGCTCCCTTGATCGCGCCCGCGAAGCCTTTGCTGCCCTTCAGACCAATGCCCATGCGCATGAATGTGCCGACGACGTGGGCAATCGGTTGCTCGGGATCGTCCTGGTAGGCAAAACCACGGGCAAAGATCACGTCGGTGGTGACGCGGTAGCACTGGGCAAAGCCGTACACCGCTTTGTTCGGTTCAGCGGCGTGCATGTAGTCGATGCGCAGATCGAGGGTCGGACAGACTTCGAACTCCGGCAGCACGCACAGGGTCGACATGCCGCATGCAGTGTCCATCAGTGAAGTGATGGCACCGCCGTGGATGACTCCGGTTTCGGGATTGCCGACGATTTTTTCGCTGTACGGCAGGATCACCGTCAGCCCTTCGCTGGAGGCACTGTGCACCTGCAGACCGAGGACCTGACAGTGCCGCAATGCCGATAAAAAGCGCGTCGCGCGCTCAAAAACGGGGTTTTCGGCCATGTGATAATTACTCGCGTTTGGGCCTTGTGCCAGTATTGAGAAAAGCGGCAAAAGTTCCGTGATAAAACAAACTTATATATCTGAAACAATTGAGGAACTTAACCCGTAGCGCCGAGTTCTTAAGGCCAGTAGTTATTTTCCATAAGGAGATACACCCCATGCGTAAGACTTTAGCTATTGCCTTGATGTTGACCGCTTCCCTCGGTCTCGCTGCCTGCGATAAAAAATCCGAGGACAAAGCTCAAGATGCAAACCAACATGCTGAGCAAGCTCAGCAAGACATGAACAAAGCTCAGGATAAAGTGAACGACGCAGCAAAAGAAAACGCCGAAGCTGCCAAAGCTCAGGCTGAATCGAACGCCGCTGCTCAAGAAGAAGCCGCCAAAAAGCAATAAGCTTTGTGGTGTGAAAGGAAAACCCGCCAAGTGCGGGTTTTCTTTTGCCTGCGATTTACCGGCTAGAGCAACACGGTTCTAAAAGTCGGACTAATCATCAGCAACAGCGAACAGATGAAGCCAACTAGCCACATCAGGCTGCGCAACTTCGCCAGATCGGCCAGATAGAACCACAGATAGAAAATCCGCGAGATCACGAAGATGATCGCCAGCGCATCGATCAGCCAACCCGCGGTTTGCGTGGTATGCGCCATCAGCACGCCGACGGCGAAGAGGATGAAGGCTTCGATGCTGTTCTGATGGGCCGCCAGCGCCCTCGCACCGAAGCCAGTCAACTGCGCCTGCTGCTGCCGCGGCAAGTGATTGTCATACCCGCCCTGCTCTTTCATGGCCTTGGCCACCGGCATACGCGCCACATAGATCAATAAAGCACTGATAAACACACACCAGAACGGAATACTCATCAAACAGCCTCTTTGTTCGCCTCAGGGACGGGCGCCTCTGTAGGGGTATAGACCATGACATCGAGAACGTCGGAATGAAACTCGCGGCGATACAAAACCACCACGACTCCCGCGCTCATGATCATGAACAGCCACGGGCTGACGAACCACGCCAGCATACTCATGCCGAAGTAATAAGAACGCAGGCCGAAGTTGAACTGGTTGGCCGCCATCGAAATCACCCGCGCCGCCCGCGAAGCGAACGCCTTGCGTTCTTGCTCGGTCACTTGGCGCTCACCGATCATCGGCGCTGAACCGACCAGAATCGCAGCGAAGTTGTATTGGCGCATGCACCAGCTGAAAGTAAAGAACGCATAGACGAACACCAGTGCCAGACACAGCAACTTGATCTCCGACATGCCCTGCGACGCCTGCTGCACCATCGGAATATCCGCCAACAACGATACGGCTCGGTCGGACGCACCGAGCACGGTGAGGATACCGGCGAGGATGATCAGCGTGCTGGAGGCGAAGAACGACGCGTTGCGTTCCAGATTGCCGATCACGCTGGCATCGGCGATGCGGTTGTCACGCAGCAGCATGCGGCGCATCCAGTCTTCGCGGTACAGGTGCAACACGCTGGCCAGACACGCCGTATCACGGGCCTTCCAGGTGGCATAACGGGTGTAACCGCCCCAGCAGACGACAAACCAGACGGCGGCGAGCAAGTGGATCAGATTGGCTTGGATGAACGACATTCGTTGTCCTGAGCAAGAGGAATGATGGAGGGAACCCTTCGTTTCGACGTGTTGGCTCGTAAAAAGACACGCTCATTGAAGAGTCAAATTTATTCAAAATAGACCGCAGCTATCAGTTTTCAGAGGCTTATACCTGTCAACTCTGACAGTAGCGCCGAGGGTATGGCGAGGCATAAGGTCGTTTTCTCAAACGGGAACACTGACCGCTCCCCTATCAGACAAGGATTTGAGCATGAGACCTTTGAACGCTGCGCTGCCCATTGACACAACGTTTGGCAACCGGGGGTACGCCGAGTCATTTGCTACGGGAAGCCAGGCTTTGAAAATCGCAGGCTTGCGCCCGGATGGAAAGATCCTTCTCGTGGGACAAACTGTTGTAGAGGGCAAAGTCAGTTTTCATTTGGCGCAATTACTCGCGGACGGTACTAACGATACTGGCTTCAACGAAAACGGTTTGATCGTAGGTACGTTTACAGGTTCGGGACAAGCCAGCGGAACTGGCGCCTGTCTTTATAAAGACGGCAAGGCGCTGCTTTTTGGGTATCAATATGATGAGGACCAAGGAACCCGATTTGCGCTTGCCAGATTCTTCGCTGATGGTGAAAGAGATCGCGATTTCGGTCCCGATGGGACGGTTTACGTCCCTTTCCTGCCACAGTCCGAATCGCAATTGCCAAAACCGGAAGCTTCCATCACGTCGCAATCCAGAACCAGGTTAGTACTGACTGCTGATGAAAAAATACTCGTCGGTCAAAGCGACCGACTGTTCAGACTTGATCAGAATGGAGATTTCGATACCGCTTTCAACAACAAAGGCTGGCTGGATCTTGCAATGGGCATTGCTTCGATTTCAGTAGCAGAGGATGGAGTAATCACAGTTGCAGGTTCGAGGGCTGGAGAAGGGAAGATTGTGCGCCTGAACGTCGATGGAACGCCCCATAAAGACTTCGGCGATGATGGCACCGGGACCGTCTACATTCCATCGGATTACCCGGTCAGCGTACGAAGCCTGATGTTACGTGCTGACGGCAGCTTCTTTGTTGCTGGCCAGGTCGACACATCCCCCAACGACGTTTGGGGGAAAGGACGCAAAGCAATGATGGCCGCGTACAACCCGAACGGTAGACCAAATCTCGCATTCAATCAGGGTAAGCCTGTTGTCACTGATCTTGGATTAACCGACGGTTGCACTTTGTTCGATCTAAGTGGGGAGCCTGAGGATGGTTTGGTTGTGGTGGGGAGTACAGGGCAAATAACCAGGGAGCAAATGCTTGCCTGCCGCTATCTGGCAACGGGTGAACTGGACACAACCTTTGGGGATGGCAAGGGATACGTTACTCACTCTATGGGGCCAGGTATGCAATGGATCTCGGTGGCAGTGCAGCCCGACAAGCGAATACTCCTGAGCCGTGACAGCGACAACGTCAATGTGGGAGCTCTGGTCGTACGTTATCTGGGTTGAGGATTATCAGCTCTGATAAAAAATGCCCCGTATCGATTGATACGGGGCATTTCTGTTTAACCGTGCCTGACCCGCTTGTGGCGGGTCACATCACGTCAGGCAGGGACTTCGCTGCGCTTGCCCAGCAGGCGATCACAGACCACGGCGACCACCAGGGTCATCACGCATGGCACCAGCCATGCCAGCCCTTGCTCGCTCAGCGGCAGATGGGTCAGCTGAGTTGGCATCCAGTCGGCCAGACCAGCGCCTTTCAGGGCGTCGATGGTGCCGAAAACGAAGGAAACTAGCATCACCGGGCCAAGAATGCGCCCGTGCTCATGCCAGAAATCCTTGCAGAAGCTCAGTGCGACCAGAACGATGCACGGCGGGTAGATCGCGGTGAGTACCGGAATCGAGAAAGCAATGAGCTTGGTCAGACCGAGGTTGGAGACCAGCAGGGAAAACGCTGCGAGGATAATCACCAGAGTCTTGTAGGACAACGGCAGCACACGGCTGAAGTATTCAGCGCAGGCACAGGTCAGGCCGACCGCCGTGACCAGACACGCCAGCGAGATCAGCACCGCAAGGAAACCACTGCCCAGCGAACCGAAGGTGTGCTGCACGTAGGCATGCAACACCGCCGCGCCGTTGGTCGCGCCGACCGCGACTTCATGGCTGCCGGAACCGAGGCGGAACAGGCTGACGTAGACCAGTGCCAGACCCACGCCGGCAATCAGCCCGGCAATGATCGCGTAACGGGTGATCAGCGCCGGCGACTCGACGCCACGGGAGCGGATCGCGTTGACGATAACGATGCCGAATACCAGTGCGCCGAGGGTATCCATGGTCAGGTAACCATTGATGAAGCCCTGAGAAAACGGTGCCGCCACATATTCCGGTGTGCCGTGACCGATGTCACCCGCCGGCAAGGCGAACGCGGCGATGCCCAGTACTGCCAGCGCAATGATTTTCAGCGGTGCGAGGAAGCGGCCAACGGTATCCAGCAACCGCCCAGGGTAGAGCGAAATGAAGAACACCAGCAGGAAGTACACCGAGCTGTAGAGGAACAGCGCCAGCGGGCTTTCGCCGGTCAATGGCGCCAGACCTACCTCGAAGGATACGGTCGCGGTACGCGGGGTGGCGAACAGCGGACCCACGGCCAGGTAGCATGCCGCCGCGAGGATACCGCCAGCGATCTTGCCGATAGGGCTGCTCAACGCATCCATCGCACCGCCGACCTTGGCCAGCGCCACCACGGTGACCACCGGCAAACCAACGGCGGTAATCAGGAAACCCAGTGCGGCCATCCAGACGTGAGGTCCGGCCTGCAAGCCGACGATCGGCGGGAAAATGATGTTACCGGCCCCGACAAACAGGGCAAACGTCATAAAACCAAGTGCCAGGATGTCCTGACCTTTCAAAACTTTCATTAAGGTAATACCACACTACTGAAATCGGAATTTAGAGGGGGATTGCCCTGTTGGATTAGGGAAATGCTGTCGATCCGTATGGGACTGACCCTTAAAGCGCGTAGCTGCCTTGTGGGCGGCGGACGCAAAAATGGCTGCCAGCCTAACGAATTTGGCTGACAAACGCACTGTTAGAGGGCGAACTTTCCGATACGCGACGTTTCAGTGTCGCGTTTACATATCTATTTTTCATACAGAGAACCTGTATTCATCACAACGAACCTGTGGCGAGGGGATTTATCCCCGTTGGACTGCGCAGCAGTCCCAAAGAATCCGAGCTGGAACTGCCTGACTGATCATGGTCGCTAGCATGGGGGCCGCTTCGCAGCCCAGCGGGGATAAATCCCCTCGCCACTACAGCTCTCAAAATTCTCATACGCCAGGAACGACAAAGGCCACCCGAAGGTGGCCTTTGTTGCTGGAGCTAAAAAGTCAGCCGAAGCTTACTTCTTCACTTCCCAGCCAGTCAGCTCGGCCAGGGCCTTGCCGATGTCTGCCAGCGAACGCACGGTTTTTACGCCTGCGTCTTGCAGCGCAGCGAATTTCTCGTCTGCAGTGCCTTTGCCGCCAGAGATGATTGCGCCAGCATGGCCCATGCGCTTGCCCGGAGGAGCAGTCACACCAGCGATGTAGGAAACAACCGGCTTGGTCACGTTAGCCTTGATGTAGGCAGCCGCTTCTTCTTCAGCCGAACCGCCGATCTCGCCGATCATCACGATCGCCTCGGTCTTCGGGTCTTCCTGGAACAGCTTCAGGATGTCGATGAAGTTCGAGCCCGGGATCGGGTCACCACCGATGCCGACGCAAGTCGACTGACCGAAACCGGCGTCAGTGGTCTGCTTCACAGCTTCGTAGGTCAGGGTGCCGGAACGGGAAACGATACCGACCTTGCCTGGCAAGTGAATGTGACCTGGCATGATGCCGATCTTGCATTCGCCTGGGGTGATCACGCCTGGGCAGTTAGGGCCGATCAGGACTACGCCCAGCTCGTCGCACTTAACTTTGGCGTCCAGCATGTCCAGGGTAGGAATGCCTTCGGTGATGCAGACGATCAGCTTGATGCCGCCGAATGCCGCTTCCAGGATCGAGTCCTTGCAGAACGGAGCCGGAACGTAGATCACGCTGGCGGTAGCGCCAGTGGCAGCTACTGCGTCTTTTACGGTGTTGAACACTGGCAGACCCAGGTGCTCGGTGCCGCCCTTGCCCGGAGTTACGCCACCAACCATCTTGGTGCCGTATTCGATGGCTTGCTGGGTGTGGAAACTACCTTGCGAACCGGTAATACCCTGGCAGATAACTTTGGTGTCTTTATTGATCAGGACGCTCATTATTTGCCCTCCGCAGCTTTGACAACTTGTTGAGCAGCGTCGGTCAGGCTGGTAGCAGCGATGATGTTCAAACCGCTTTCTGCCAGTACTTTAGCGCCCAGCTCAGCGTTGTTGCCTTCAAGGCGAACAACAACCGGGATTTTCACGCCGACTTCTTTCACGGCGCCGATGATGCCTTCGGCAATCATGTCGCAGCGAACGATGCCGCCGAAGATGTTGACCAGTACTGCCGCGACGTTCTGGTCGGACAGGATGATCTTGAACGCTTCAGTAACGCGTTCCTTGGTAGCGCCACCACCTACGTCGAGGAAGTTGGCCGGCTTGCCGCCATGCAGGTTGACGATGTCCATGGTGCCCATGGCCAGACCGGCACCGTTGACCATGCAACCGATGTTGCCTTCCAGCGCTACGTAGTTCAGTTCGAACTTGGCAGCGTGCGCTTCGCGCGGATCGTCCTGCGACGGATCGTGGAAAGCCTTCAGCTTAGGCTGACGATACATGGCGTTGGCGTCGATGTTGATCTTCGCGTCGAGGCAGTGCAGATCGCCGTCAGCCTTGATCACCAGCGGGTTTACTTCCAGCAGAGCCAGGTCGTGGTCTTTGAACAGCTTGGCCAGACCTACGAAGATCTTGGCGAACTGAGTGACCTGCTTGCCTTCCAGACCCAGCTGGAATGCCAGCTCGCGACCCTGGGATGGCTGAGCGCCAACCAGTGGATCGATAGTGGCCTTGAGAATTTTTTCTGGAGTGTCGTGAGCGATTTTCTCGATGTCCACGCCACCTTCGGTGGAAGCCATGAACACGATGCGACGGCTCGAACGGTCAACGACAGCGCCCAGGTACAGCTCTTTAGCGATATCAGTGCACGATTCAACCAGGATCTTGGTGACTGGCTGGCCATTGGCGTCAGTCTGGTAAGTCACCAGACGCTTGCCCAGCCACTGCTGTGCGAAGGCTTTGGCGTCTTCTTTGCTGCGAACCAGCTTTACGCCGCCCGCTTTACCGCGACCACCGGCGTGAACCTGGGCTTTGACGACCCACTCGTTGCCGCCGATTTTGTCGCAAGCTTCTGCTGCTGCTTCCGGGGTGTCTACTGCGTAACCAGTGGAAACTGGCAGGCCGTATTCAGCGAACAGCTGCTTACCCTGATACTCGTGAAGATTCATGCTTTTTACCGTCTTCGTTAGGTACTGCGCATTCGGCGCTGCGCTCGTTTGAGTGCCGCGCCACCTGTGACTGCTGCTTGCGTAGCTGGGCTACGCAAGACTGCGTCCGGCGGACATTCCGCGGTGAGTCTTGCTCGCAAGGCTCACGACGGGCCGTTGCCGCCGTGGTTTCTTATTATGTCTTAACGCTTCTTGCGGTTGGCAATGTGAATGGCGCCGCCATTCACTGCCAGAGCAGCTTCGTGCAAGGCTTCGGACAGGGTCGGATGGGAGAAAACCATCATGCCCAGGTCTTCAGCGCTGGTGCCGAACTCCATACCGATCGCGCCCTGCTGAACCAGTTCTGCAGCGCTCGGGCCAATCACGTGCACGCCCAATACGCGGTCGGTCTTGGCATCGGCGATGACCTTGACGAAACCACCGGTATCGTTGGCAGCCATGGCACGGCCGGAAGCGGCGAACGGGAAGGTGCCGACGTTGACTTCAACGCCTTCGGCCTTCAGCGCCTGCTCGGTTTTGCCAACCCACGCGATTTCCGGGTGAGTATAAATAACCGAAGGGATCAAATCATAGTTCATCTGAGCCTTGTGGCCCTTGATGCGCTCGACAACCATGATGCCTTCTTCCGAAGCCTTGTGGGCCAGCATCATGCCGCGAACCACGTCACCGATGGCGAAGACGCCCGGTACAGCTGTGACGCAATGGTCATCGACCGCGATGAAACCGCGCTCGTCGATTTCCACGCCGCAGTCGGCAGACAGCAGATCAGTGGTCACCGGACGGCGACCAACGGCTACGATCAGCTTGTCGAAAGTGATGGTCTGTTCGCCGTTGGCATCGGTGTAGTTGACGACGACTTCTTCGCCGTTGACTTTCGAACCGGTAACGCGAGCGCCCAGCTTGATGTCCAGACCCTGTTTGGTCAGGGTTTTCAGCGCTTCCTTGGAAACAGCGGTGTCCGCTGCCATCAGGAAAGTGTCCAGTGCTTCGAGCACAGTCACTTCTGCACCCAGACGCGACCATACCGAACCCAGTTCCAGACCGATCACGCCAGCGCCGATCACGCCCAGACGTTTAGGTACGGACTGGAATTCCAGAGCGCCAGTCGAATCGACGATGACTTTCTGGTCAACCGGAGCCGGTGGAATGTCGATCGGACGCGAACCTGGCGCGAGAATGACGTTTTCCGCTTCGATGACTTCAACCGAACCGTCCGGCTTGGTGACTTCGACTTTCTTGCCGGCCAGCAGCTTGCCGTGGCCCTGGATCGAAGTAACGCCGTTGGCCTTGAACAGGGTGGCAACGCCGCCGGTCAGGTTCTTGACGATGCCAGCCTTGCGGCCAACCATCGCAGCGACGTCCATTTTGACTTCGCCGGTCGAGATACCGTGAACGTTGAAGCTCTCTTTGGCTTCCTTGTATTTCCACGAGCTGTCGAGCAGCGCCTTGGAAGGAATGCAACCTACGTTCAGGCAGGTACCGCCCAGGGCTTGCTTGCCCTCTGCGTCGGTGTACTTCTCGATGCAGGCAGTGGTCAGGCCCAACTGAGCAGCCTTGATGGCCGCTACATAGCCACCAGGGCCGGCACCGATCACTACTACGTCAAATTTCTGCGACATTCAAAAAATCCTCTTTAGCAATAAAGCTACAAGCCGCAAGCTTCAAGCTGCAAGCCCACCCGCTCGCCTTGAGCTTGAGGCTTGTAGCTGAAAGCTTGCAGCTGCTTTTTAGATATCCAGCAACAGACGAGCCGGATCTTCCAGCAGGTTCTTGATGGTCACCAGGAAGGTCACAGCTTCTTTGCCATCGATCAGGCGGTGATCGTAGGACAGAGCCAGGTACATCATCGGACGGATCACGACCTGACCGTTGATGGCCATCGGACGCTGGATGATGTTGTGCATGCCCAGAATCGCTGCCTGCGGCGGGTTGACGATCGGCGTCGACATCATCGAACCGAAGGTACCACCGTTGGTGATGGTGAAGGTACCACCGGTCATCTCGTCCATCGACAGTTTGCCGTCACGGGCTTTCTTGCCAAATGTTGCGATGCCGCCTTCGATTTCAGCCAGGCTCATCAGCTCGGCGTTACGCAGAACCGGTACCACCAGGCCACGGTCGCTGGAAACGGCAACGCCGATGTCCGCATAGCCGTGGTAAACGATGTCGCCGCCGTCGATCGACGCGTTGACAGCCGGGAAGCGTTTCAGCGCTTCGGTGGCCGCTTTCACGAAGAACGACATGAAGCCCAGGCGTACGCCGTTGTGGGACTTCTCGAACAGGTCCTTGTACTTCGAACGCAGCGCCATGACTTCGGTCATGTCGACTTCGTTGAACGTGGTCAGCATCGCCATGTTCGACTGGGCTTCAACCAGACGCTTGGCCACGGTGGCACGTACGCGAGTCATCGGTACGCGCTTCTCGATGCGGTCGCCGGCAGCGAACACAGGCGCAGCAGCCGAAGGAGCAGCAGCCTTGGCAGGCGCGGCAGCCGGAGCGGCTTTCTTGGCAGCAACCGCTGCTACCACGTCTTCCTTGGTCACACGACCGCCCTTGCCGGTGCCGGCAACGGAAGCGATGTTGATGCCGTTTTCTTCAGCCAGCTTGCGCGCGGCAGGAGCGGCGATCGGGTCATCTTCGCCATCGGCAGCAGCTGGTGCGGCAGCGGCAGTAGCGGCCGGAGCAGCAGCGGCGGCAGGAGCGGCAGCAGCAGCGCCGCCCTCTTCGATCGAGCCCAGGACCTGGTTCGACAGAACGGTAGCGCCCTCTTCGGCAACGATTGCGCCCAGCACGCCGTCTGCTTCAGCCAACACTTCGAGCACGACTTTGTCGGTTTCGATGTCGACGATCAGGTCGTCACGCTTGACGGCCTCACCTGGTTTCTTGTGCCAGGTGGCAACGGTGCCATCGGCAACCGATTCCGGGAATGACGGGGCTTTGATTTCGATAGCCATTATCTGTGGGTCCTTAAAATTCGGTTTCAGTCAGCGCGAAGGCGTTAAACAGTGAAAGCATCTTGCAGCAGTTTTTCCTGCTGCTCGGCGTGCATCGATGCGTAACCACAAGCTGGCGCAGCCGAAGCCTCACGGCCCGCGTACTCAAGTACGAGAGTCTTGTCGAGGTTGGCGATGCTGCGACGCAAGTGATGCTGGCTGCAGTACCAGGCACCCTGGTTCATCGGCTCTTCCTGACACCAAACGGCGTGTTTGACGTTGGTGTATGGAGCCAGGACTTCTTTCAAGTCGTCCTCAGGGAACGGATACAGCTGCTCGATACGCACGATGGCGATATCTTCGCGGCCTTCGGCACGGCGTTTTTCCAGCAGGTCGTAGTAGACCTTGCCGCTGCACAGAACCACGCGCTCGACCTTTTTCGGGTCCAGTGCATCGATTTCCGGGATCACGGTCTGGAACGAACCTTCGGCCAGATCTTCCAGCGTCGAGATGGCCAGTTTGTGGCGCAGCAGCGACTTCGGCGTCAGCACGACCAGCGGCTTGCGCAGCGGACGGATCACCTGACGACGCAGCAAGTGGTAGATCTGCGCTGGCGTGGTCGGCATGCACACCTGAATGTTGTGCTCGGCGCACAGCTGCAGGTAACGCTCAAGACGTGCCGAGCTGTGCTCAGGGCCCTGGCCTTCGTAACCGTGTGGCAGCAGCATGGTCAGACCGCAGAGACGGCCCCACTTGTGCTCGCCGCTGGTGATGAACTGGTCGATCACGACCTGAGCACCGTTGGCGAAGTCGCCGAACTGGGCTTCCCAGATCACCAGCGCGTTTGGCGTGGTGGTCGAGTAACCGTATTCGAATGCCAGTACCGCTTCTTCCGAGAGGAACGAGTCGTACAGGTCGAAACGTGGCTGACCGTCGTACAGGTTCTGCAGCGGAATGTAGGTGCCCGCGTCTTTCTGGTTGTGCAACACAGCGTGACGGTGCGAGAACGTACCGCGGCCGATGTCCTGACCGGTCATGCGGATCGGGTGACCTTCGAACGCGAGGGTCGCGTACGCCATGGTTTCAGCGTAACCCCAGTTGATCGGCAGGCCGCCGGCTTGCATCTTCTGACGGTCTTCGTAGATCTTCGCGACCTGGCGCTGAACAACGAAGCCTTCCGGAATTTCCAGCAGCTTGGCGGACAGCTCTTGCAGGGTCTTGAGATCGAAACGCGTGTCGTGACGCGCAGTCCAGGCGTGGCCCAGGTACGGACGCCAGTCGACGAACAGCTCTTTGTTCGGCTCTTTGACCAGCGATTTCACTACGTGCAGACCGTTGTCCAGCGCGTTGCGGTATTCGTCGACCTTGGCCTGAACGCGTTCAGCGTCAAGCACACCGGCCTGAGTCAGGCGATCAGCGTACAGCTCACGGGTGGTGCGCTGCTTGGTGATCTGCTGATACATCAGTGGCTGGGTGCCGCTTGGCTCGTCGGCCTCGTTGTGGCCGCGACGACGGTAGCAGACCAGATCGATCACCACGTCACGCTTGAACTGCATGCGGTAGTCGATGGCCAGCTGGGTCACGAACAGCACGGCTTCCGGATCATCACCATTCACATGGAGGATCGGCGCCTGGATCATCTTGGCAACGTCGGTGGCGTACTCGGTGGAGCGCGAGTCCAGCGGGTTGCTGATGGTGAAACCAACCTGGTTGTTGATCACGATGTGCACGGTACCGCCGGTCTTGAAACCGCGGGTCTGCGACATCTGGAAGGTTTCCATGACCACGCCCTGACCGGCGAATGCCGCGTCACCGTGGATGGAGATCGGCAGAACTTTCTCACCGGTCAGGTCGTTGCGACGGTCCTGACGGGCGCGCACCGAACCTTCGACCACCGGGGAAACGATTTCCAGGTGGGACGGGTTGAACGCCATGGCGAGGTGAACTTCACCTCCGGTGGTCATCACGTTGGACGAGAAGCCCTGGTGGTATTTAACGTCACCGGAACCCAGCTCGACCTTCTTCTTGCCTTCGAACTCGTCGAACAGCTCGCGCGGGTTCTTGCCGAAGGTGTTGACCAGTACGTTCAGACGGCCACGGTGGGCCATGCCGATGACGACTTCCTTGGTGCCGTACGAGCCGGAACGCTGGATCAGTTCGTCGAGCATCGGAATCAGGCTTTCGCCGCCTTCCAGACCGAAACGCTTGGTGCCCGGGTATTTGGTGCCGAGGTATTTTTCCAGGCCTTCACCGGCAGTCACGCGCTCAAGCAGGTGGCTCTTGATGTCGGCGGAGTACGTCGGACGGCCACGCACGCTTTCCAGACGCTGCTGGAACCACTGGCGCTGCTCGGAATCGGTGATGTGCGTGAACTCAGCGCCGATGGTGCGGCAATATGTCTGCTGCAACGCTTCGTGAATTTCGCGTAGGCTCGCTTCCTCTTTGCCGATGAACAGGTCGCCGGCACGGAAGGTCGTATCAAGATCGGCATTGGTCAAGCCGTAATGATTGATCGACAGGTCTGCAGGTGCAGGACGCTGCCACAGCCCCAGCGGGTCAAGCTGGGCTGCCTGGTGGCCACGCATACGGTAGGCCTGGATCAATCGCAGCACTTCAACTTGCTTCTTCTCGTGCTCACTGCTCACGCTGCCGGCGGAAACCGGTTGGGCGCGGCGCTGGTTCTTTGCCAGCAGCACGAAATGATCGCGAATCGTCGAGTGCGAAACATCAGTGGCAGAGTTGCCGTCGGCTGGCAACTTCTGAAAGTAGGTGCGCCACTCTTCTGGCACAGCGTTAGGGTCGTGCAGGTAGAGCTCATAAAGCTCTTCCACATAGGCAGCGTTTCCACCTGAAAGGTAGGCGCTGTTCCACATGCGCTGCATCACGCTTTCTTGCATGCTTGGTCACCCTCGGTTAGGGGAACACCATCGGTGTCGACACCGAGCAAACTTGCAGAAGTCCGAATGCAGCGACTAAAACAAGCCACCTAGGATCACACTGATAGTCCGGGTACCAGCCCGGATGCCCCTGCTTGTCTCATTTCTTCAAAAGAAGAGCTGCAGCTTATGGCTACGGCTCTGGTTATAGCCATGACGCGGGTTGAAGCCCGCGCCACAGCCTCTACGGTACAACGGTTACAGCAGCTGAATCACACGCCGCTCGAAAGCAGCATGTTACGGATGTGACCGATGGCCTTAGTCGGGTTCAGGCCTTTCGGACATACGTTGACGCAGTTCATGATGCCCCGGCAGCGGAAAACGCTGAACGGGTCGTCAAGTGAAGCCAGACGCTCGCTGGTCTTGGTGTCGCGACTGTCTGCCAGGAAGCGGTAGGCTTGCAGCAGCGCAGCAGGACCCAGGAACTTGTCCGGGTTCCACCAGAAGGACGGGCAAGAGGTCGAGCAGCAGGCGCACAGGATGCACTCGTACAGACCGTCGAGCTTTTCGCGCTCTTCTGGCGACTGCAGACGCTCGATGGCCGGAGCCGGCGTGTCGTTCTGCAGGTAAGGCTTCACCTTCTCGTATTGCTTGTAGAAGATGCTCATATCGACAACCAGGTCACGGATAACCGGCAAACCTGGCAGCGGACGAACGATCAGTTTGTTGCCTTTTACAACGGCAGACAGCGGCGTGATGCAGGCCAGACCGTTCTTGCCGTTGATGTTCATGCCGTCGGAGCCGCAGACGCCTTCACGGCAGGAGCGACGATAGGAGAAACCTTCGTCCTGCTCTTTGATCAGGGCCAGCACGTCCAGCACCATCAGGTCTTTACCACCGGTATCGACCTGGAAATCCTGCATGAACGGCGCGGCGTCCTGATCAGGGTTGTAGCGATAAACACTGACTTGCAACATGGCGGTCACCCTTAATAAGTCCGGACTTTAGGTTCGAAAGTCGGAACAGTCTTCGGCGAGAAGTTCACGGCACGCTTGGTGACGCGCTTGTCACCCGGGAAGTACAGGGTGTGGCACAGCCAGTTTTCGTCATCACGGTCTTCGAAGTCTTCACGGGCGTGAGCGCCGCGGGACTCTTTACGTACTTCGGCCGCGATGGCGGTAGCTTCAGCCACTTCCAGCAGGTTCTGCAGTTCCAGCGCTTCGATACGTGCAGTGTTGAACGCTTGCGACTTGTCGTTGATCTTCACGTTGGCGATACGCTTGCGCAGATCGGCCAGCTGAGCGATGCCCTTCTGCATGTATTCGCCGGTACGGAATACACCGAAGTAGTTCTGCATGCAGCTTTGCAGCTCGCGACGCAGGGTGGCAACGTCTTCACCGTCGGTACGGTTGTTCAGCGCGTTCAGACGCGACAGTGCAGCTTCGATGTCGGACTCGGTAGCGTCGTCGTATTCGATGCCATCGGTCAACGCCTTTTCCAGGTGCAGGCCGGCAGCGCGACCGAAGACCACCAGGTCGAGCAGCGAGTTGCCGCCCAGACGGTTCGCACCGTGTACCGATACGCAAGCCACTTCGCCTACCGCGAACAGGCCAGGGATGATCTGGTCCTGACCTTCGGCGTTCTGGGTGATCGCCTGGCCATGAATGTTGGTGGCAACGCCGCCCATCATGTAGTGGCAGGTCGGCACAACCGGAACCGGAGCAACGACCGGGTCAACGTGGGCGAAAGTCTTCGACAGTTCGCAGATGCCTGGCAGACGGCTGTGCAGCACTTCCTCGCCCAGGTGGTCGAGCTTGAGCATTACGTGGTCGCCATTCGGACCGCAACCGTTGCCGGCGATGATTTCCTTGACCATCGAACGGGCAACCACGTCACGACCTGCAAGGTCCTTCGCGTTCGGAGCATAACGCTCCATGAAACGCTCGCCGTGCTTGTTGATCAGGTAACCACCTTCACCACGGCAACCTTCGGTAACCAGTACACCGGCGCCGGCGATGCCGGTCGGGTGGAACTGCCACATTTCGATGTCTTGTACCGGCACGCCAGCACGCAGAGCCATGCCGACGCCGTCACCGGTGTTGATCAGGGCGTTGGTGGTGGACGCGTAGATACGGCCTGCACCGCCAGTGGCCAGAACCGTGGCCTTGGCACGAATGTAGGAGGTTTCGCCGGTTTCGATGCAGATCGCGATCACACCAACGAATTCGCCTTCCTGGTTTTTCACCAGATCAACAGCGTAGTACTCGTTGAGGAACGTAGTGCCGGCTTTCAGGTTGCCCTGATAAAGGGTGTGCAGCAGCGCGTGACCGGTACGGTCGGATGCAGCGCAGGTACGTGCAGCCTGACCGCCCTTGCCGTAATCCTTGGACTGGCCACCGAATGGACGCTGGTAGATGCGGCCTTGCTCGGTACGCGAGAACGGCAGACCCATGTGGTCCAGCTCGAAAACAGCGGCAGGGCCTTCCTGACACATGTATTCGATAGCGTCCTGGTCACCGATGTAGTCGGAACCCTTGACGGTATCGTACATGTGCCAGCGCCAGTCATCGTTCGGGTCGGCGGAAGCGATGGCGCACGTGATGCCGCCCTGTGCGGACACGGTGTGCGAACGGGTCGGGAAAACCTTGGTGATCACCGCAGTCTTGTGGCCGCCCTGTGCCAGCTGCAGCGCAGCGCGCATGCCGGCACCGCCACCACCAATAATGATGGCGTCGAAAGAAATCGTTGGAATGTTAGCCATGAATCAGATACCCCAGAGAATCTGCACACCCCAGACGAAGTAAGCGAACATCGCAACGCCGCATACTGCCTGGAAAAGGAAACGTATCGCCGTTGCGGACTTGCCGAACGCCATTGGCGTCAGGTAGTCGGTCGCGATGGTCCACATGCCGACCCAGGCGTGAGCGCCCAGAGCAACAAGGGCCAGCAGGCTGAAAATACGCATTCCGTTGTGAGCGAACAGTTCATGCCACTGGGCATACTCGAGGCCAGGGTTGGCGACGATGTATCCGATCAGAAAGATGAAGTAAGCCGCGAGAACGACCGCAGACACACGCTGTGCCATCCAGTCATAGAGGCCCGAACGCGACAGGTTAGTGACGTTAGTTACCATATCCAGACTCCTGCCAGAACGATTACCACCACGGAAACGGCGATAACGATTTTCGAGCCCAGTTTGCCGCCTTCCAGCGTCTCACCGATGCCCATGTCCATGATCAAGTGGCGCACACCGGCTACCAGGTGATACAGCAGAGCGGACAGGATGCCCCAAATCACTAGCTTGGCTAGCGGACTGGTCAGACACGCTTTCACCTGACCGAAGCCTTCCTCGGAGCTCAGCGACTTGTCCAATGCGTAAAGCATGATGGCAAGGCACACGAAGAGGATGACACCGGAGATACGGTGAAGAATGGACGTGTAAGCAGTGACTGGGAGTTTGATGGTCCTTAGGTCTAGGTTTACAGGTCGTTGGCTTTTCACGGCTTTTTTTTCACACTGAAGAGCCCCTAACAATCAGGGCAAAGTTGTTGGGGAGTGCACTGGTCAGGTAACCACCACCCAGGGATGCGACCCCCAATGAAAGCAAGCCCAAAAGCCCTTGGCGGTCGGTGGCCGAGTATAGACAGTTAGGCTACTAATGACAACGCGTTCACCTACCCCCAATAGCGGATTGCACAAGTTGCATAAAAGGCGTAAATGGCAGGCAATTTCGAGGAAAAAGTCGGCTTAAAGCCTTCTGGAGCAAGACTTTAGGCAAATTGACATTCGAATTTATCTCACTATAGTGGTGCGGGCCCTGCGTGGGGGGTCTGTCTGATGGTTCAAGCATAAATAGGAGGCCACATGGCTGACAAAAAAGCGCAGTTGATCATCGAGGGCGCAGCCCCCGTCGAGCTGCCCATTTTAACCGGCACCGTTGGTCCCGATGTAATCGATGTTCGGGGCCTGACGGCCACGGGCCGCTTCACTTTCGACCCGGGTTTCATGTCGACCGCTTCGTGCGAATCGAAAATTACCTATATCGACGGCGACAACGGCATTTTGTTGCACCGCGGCTACCCGATCGAACAGCTGGCTGAAAAGTCGGACTACCTGGAAACCTGCTACCTGCTGCTCAACGGCGAATTGCCGACCGCAGAACAGAAGGCCCAGTTCGTCAGCACCGTGAAGAACCACACCATGGTTCACGAGCAGCTGAAAACCTTCTTCAACGGTTTCCGTCGCGACGCCCACCCGATGGCCGTCATGTGCGGTGTAGTCGGCGCCCTCTCGGCCTTCTACCACGACTCCCTGGACATCAATAACCCGCAGCATCGCGAAATTTCCGCGATCCGTCTGGTTGCGAAGATGCCGACCCTGGCAGCGATGGTTTACAAGTACTCCATGGGCCAACCCATGATGTACCCGCGCAACGATCTGACTTACGCGGAAAACTTCCTGCACATGATGTTCAACACCCCGTGCGAGATCAAACCGATCAGCCCGGTACTCGCCAAGGCCATGGACCGGATCTTCATCCTTCACGCCGACCACGAGCAGAACGCTTCGACCTCCACCGTGCGTCTGGCCGGCTCTTCGGGTGCCAACCCGTTCGCCTGCATCGCCGCCGGTATCGCCGCACTGTGGGGTCCTGCCCACGGCGGTGCGAACGAAGCCGTGCTGACCATGCTCGACGAGATTGGCGATGTGTCGAACATCGACAAGTTCATCGCCAAAGCCAAGGACAAGAACGATCCGTTCAAGTTGATGGGCTTCGGTCACCGCGTCTACAAGAACCGCGACCCTCGCGCGACTGTCATGAAGCAGACCTGCGACGAAGTGCTGAAGGAACTGGGCATCAACAACGATCCGCAACTCGAACTGGCCATGCGCCTGGAAGAGATCGCGTTGACCGACCCGTACTTCATCGAGCGCTCGCTGTACCCGAACGTCGACTTCTACTCGGGGATCATCCTCAAGGCGATCGGCATTCCGACCAGCATGTTCACGGTGATTTTCGCCCTGGCGCGTACTGTGGGCTGGATTTCGCACTGGAAAGAAATGCTTTCGAGCCCGTACAAGATTGGCCGTCCGCGCCAGCTGTACACCGGTTACGAGTCGCGTGACATTACCAAGCTGGAAGATCGCAAATAAGGTTTTTCTTTTTTGTGATGGTTTAGTGGTGTGTCAGGAACGGCCTCTTATATTGAGGCCGTTTTTGTTTGTGGTTTCAGCGGCCTTCGGGCCGACTGGTTTTTGGATTTTGGGGGCATATCCGTTGCTGCGGGTGCTGCCGCTGGCGGTTTCGCTCTTACAGCGAGTCACCTTTTCCAAACGCCAAAAAGGTAACCCAAAAGGCTTTGCTCCGGCGTACGGCCCGCTCGCTGGGGCTCGGGGTACCTTCGTTACGGGACCGATCCGGTAACGAAGCCTGCCGAAAGGGCAAAAGATCAAAAGCAAAGGCCAAAGCCAGATCAAGAGCCCCTCACCCTAGCCCTCTCCCAGAGGGAGAGGGGACTGACCGAGGTGTTTGGGCGAAACACGCCGACTTGCGATACCGAGTCGAATGCAGGTTTTGAACACCACACAAATCGGCTCCCTCTCCCTCGGGAGAGGGCTGGGGTGAGGGGCGAATCCACCGAAAATCTCAAGCCATGCGACGCTTCTAACCACTCAACAATGAGCGCAAGCTCGAGTGCTCTTGATCTTGATCCACCGGCGACGTCGGAAGGCTGAGTGGAGGGATTGATCCGGGCGTGGGAGCGCAGCGACCGTCTGGCGCAGCCAGACACAGCGGAAGGAGGTGCAGCGAAGCAAACCGGAGCCGCTGCGCCCGGATCGATCCCGCAGCGAAGGAACCCGAGCCTGCGAGGGCCGAACGCAGGAGCTAGCGTTTTTTGCTTACTTTTTTTGGCGCTTGTAAAAAAGTAAGTCGCCGTAAGGGCGAAACCGCCAGCCGCAGCACTGCAAAAAACGGATATACACACCAAACCAACCAATAACCGCCCACAAAAAAACGCCCCAATCTCTCAATCAGGGCGTTTTCTTGCAGCTTGCAGCTTACAACTGATCTCTTAGTGCGAAACCGCCCCACTCGCCCCCAACCCGGTCTGCGAACGCACAAACTGCGGGAAGAACAGCGCCCGCTCGTTATCCGCAGCCGCCGACTTGTCGGTAATCGAGAAGAACCAGATCCCAATGAACGCAATCATCATCGAGAACAGCGCCGGATATTCGTAAGGGAAGATCGCCTTCTCGTGATGCAGAATCTGCACCCAGATGGTTGGGCCGAGGATCATCAGACCAACAGCACTGACAAGACCCAGCCAGCCACCAATCATCGCGCCGCGAGTGGTCAGCTTCTTCCAGTACATCGAAAGCAGCAGCACAGGGAAGTTGCAGCTCGCCGCGATGGAGAACGCCAGGCCGACCATGAACGCAATATTCTGGCTTTCGAACAGAATGCCCAGACCAATCGCCAGCACCGCCAGGGCGATGGTGGTGATCTTCGACACGCGAATCTCATCTTTCTCGTTGGCCTTGCCCTTCTTGATCACACTGGCGTACAGGTCGTGAGAAACCGCCGAAGCACCAGCCAGAGTCAGACCGGCTACCACAGCCAGAATGGTTGCAAACGCCACTGCCGAGATGAAGCCTAGGAAGATGCTGCCGCCCACCGCGTTGGCCAGGTGCACCGCCGCCATGTTGTTGCCGCCGAGCAAGGCGCCCGCTGCATCTTTAAAGGCCGGGTTGGTGCTGACGAGCAGGATCGCGCCGAAGCCGATGATGAAGGTCAGGATGTAGAAGTAGCCAATGAAACCGGTAGCGTACAGCACGCTCTTGCGCGCTTCTTTTGCGTCACTCACGGTGAAGAAGCGCATCAGAATGTGCGGCAGGCCAGCGGTGCCGAACATCAGCGCCAGACCCAGCGAGAATGCCGAGATCGGATCCTTCACCAGACCGCCGGGGCTCATGATCGCTTCGCCCTTGGCGTGAACCTTGATCGCTTCGGAGAACAGTGTGTTGAAGTCGAAGCCCACATGCTTCATCACCATCAGCGCCATGAACGAGGCACCGGACAGCAACAACACTGCCTTGATGATCTGCACCCAAGTGGTCGCAAGCATGCCGCCGAACAGCACGTACATGCACATCAGCACGCCGACCAGGATCACCGCAACGTGGTAATCGAGGCCGAACAGCAGCTGGATCAGCTTGCCGGCACCGACCATTTGCGCGATCAGGTAGAACGCCACCACCACCAGCGAACCGCAGGCGGACAGGGTGCGAATCTGGGTTTGCCCGAGGCGGTAGGACGCCACGTCGGCAAAGGTGTATTTACCCAGGTTGCGCAGGCGTTCGGCGATCAGGAACAGAATGATCGGCCAGCCCACGAGGAAGCCGATCGAGTAGATCAGGCCGTCGTAGCCGGAGGTGAACACCAGCGCGGAGATCCCCAGGAAGGACGCCGCCGACATGTAGTCGCCAGCGATCGCCAGGCCGTTCTGGAAACCGGTGATCTTGCCGCCCGCCGCGTAGTAGTCGGCGGCCGAATTGTTTTTCTTCGAAGCCCAGTAGGTGATGTACAACGTCGCGCCGACGAAGGCCACGAACATCAGGATCGCCGGGATGTTCAGCGGCTGTTTGGCCACCTCCCCCGTCAATGCGTCAGCCGCCCAGACACTCGGCGCGAAAGCCGCAACACTCAATAAAGCCAGTAGACGCCGGATCATTGCTGAGCCTCCTTGAGAATCGCATTGTTCAGGTCGTCGAACTCGCCATTGGCGCGGCGCACGTAGATGCCGGTCAGGACGAAGGCTGAAATGATCAGACCGACACCGATCGGGATGCCCCAGGTGATCGAGGATTCAGGACTGAGTTTCGCCCCGAGCACGTGCGGCCCGTATGCGATCAGCAGGATGAATGCGGAGTAGAGCCCAAGCATGATTGCCGAGAGAATCCAGGCGAATCGTTCCCGTTTCTGAACCAGCTCCTTGAATCGGGGACTGTTTTGAATCGAGAGGTAAATGCTGTCGTTCATTGTTTTTATCCTCGCAGCACAAATTATTGTTGGAACGTAGCTAATGTATGCGGCTGCGAGAGAGGTTCCAGACGACCTTAGTAGTAGATGGCCATGATGTTTTTGCCATTTTCCGGTACACAGAAAAAAACTGTGGGAGCGAGCCTGCTCGCGAAGGCGTCGTATCAGTCGATATTGCATCAACTGACAGATTGCATTCGCGAGCAGGCTCGCTCCCACAGGGGTGTGGCGGTGTTTAAATTACTTGGTCCAGTCAGCTACACGTTCCGGGTGTTTGGCCACCCAGTCCTTGGCCGCTGCATCAGGCTTGGCACCGTCCTGAATCGCCAGCATGACCTCGCCGATTTCGTCTTTCGAGGCCCACTGGAAGTTTTTCAGGAATTTGGCCACTTCCGGCGCCTTGGCGTCCAGGCCTTTGCTGCCGATGCTGTTCACGGTTTCAGCCTGGCCATACACGCCTTTCGGGTCGTCGAGGAAGCGCAGTTTCCACTTGGCGAACATCCAGTGCGGCACCCAACCGGTGACGGCGATGGATTCGTTCTTCTTCTCGGCGCGGGTCAGCTCGGCAATCATGCCGGCGCCGGAACTGGCCTTGAGGCTGTATTTGTCCAGGCCGTAATCCTTGATCGCCTGATCGGTCTTGAGCATTACGCCTGAACCGGCGTCGATGCCAACAATGCGGTTTTTGAAGGTGTCGTCGGTTTTCAGGTCTTCGATCGATTTGGCTTTGACGTACTCCGGCACGATCAGGCCGATCTTCGCGTCCTTGAAGTTCGGGCCGTAATCGACGACCTGATCCTTGTTTTTCGTCCAGTAGTCACCGTGGGTCACGGGCAGCCAGGCCGAGAGCATCGCATCGAGTTTGCCGGTGGCCACGCCCTGCCACATGATCCCGGTGGCGACAGCTTGCAGCTTCACGTCATAACCGAGCTTCTGTTTGATCACTTCGGCCGCCACGTGGGTGGTCGCGACGCTGTCGGACCAGCCGTCAACGTAACCGATGTTCAGGGTCTGTTTTTCAGCGTTGGCGAAAGTGGAACTCATCGCAAGCGCCAAAGCGGCACCTGCGCCTAAAAGTCGTCGCATCTTCATCGTTTACTTCCCCGAAATGCTGCGCCCGACGGATGCCGGGCATCGTCAACGTATTGTTATGGTGCACAGCGCCCCCATCACGCCGGACCTCACACACCGAACATCAGCCGATTTTTCAAAAAGGGTACTGATGGTTTGATCATCAACCTCAAGCGGCCGGCGACCTGCTCTGTCAGCGACCTCAAGGCAGCGAGAAACGACATCAGAAAGCCATTAATCAAGCGAGATTAATTGACGCCAGACAATCCGCCCGAACTTTGCATGGACAACGCCTGCAAGCCACCAGCCCTTCTATAAATGCAGGTAACATGCGTCGCTTTGCAGCCACTCGGCCTGACCATGTCCGCAACGTACCGATTTCCTTTTCTGCCTTATCTGTTCGCCTGCCTGCTCGGGCTCCTGGCCCTTAGCGGTTTCTGGTATGGCCTCGGCCAACCGGTGATCCTGCCGGACGCCGCGACGCCGACGCACAAGTTGCAATGCGCCTCCTACACACCGTTCGACAAAGACCAATCGCCGTTCGACGTGCCGTTCAAATTGCGCCCCGAGCGCATGGATGCCGACCTCGCGCTGCTGGCGACGCGCTTTGAATGCATCCGCACCTACTCGATGACCGGCCTCGACGCCCTGCCCGATCTGGCGCGCAAGCACGGTCTGAAGTTGATGATCGGCGCCTGGGTCAATAGCAACCCCGTCGATACCGAGCAGGAAGTCGACCTGCTGATCAAATCGGCCAATGCCAACCCCGACGTGGTCACCGCCGTAATCGTCGGCAACGAAGCGCTGCTGCGCAAAGAGGTCACTGGCGCGCAACTGGCCCGGCTGATCAACAAGGTAAAAAGCCAGGTCAAGCAACCGGTGACTTACGCCGATGTTTGGGAATTCTGGCTCAAGCACCCGGAAGTCGCGCCGGCTGTGGATTTTCTGACCATCCACTTGCTGCCGTACTGGGAAGACGATCCGTCGAATATCGACGTGGCGCTGCGGCATGTGGCGGATGTGCGTCAGGTGTTCGGCAACAAGTTCGCGCCCAAGGACGTGATGATCGGCGAAACCGGTTGGCCCAGCGAAGGCCGCCAGCGCGAAACCGCCGTGCCGAGCCGGGTCAACGAGGCGAAATTCATTCGTGGATTCGTGGCGATGGCCGAGCAGGAGGGCTGGCGCTACAACCTGATCGAAGCCTTTGATCAACCGTGGAAGCGCGGCAGTGAAGGCGCGGTCGGCGGCTACTGGGGGCTGTTCGATGCGGATCGACAGGACAAAGGCGTGCTCGCCGGACCGGTGAGCAATGTGCCGTACTGGAAAGAATGGCTGGCAGTCGGTGCTTTGATTTTCCTCGGCACGCTGATCCTTGGTGGACGCGTGCGCACCACTCGTTCGGCGTTGCTGCTACCGCTGCTGGGCGCGGTCGCAGCGTGCTCGATTGGCGCCTGGGGCGATCTGGCTCGATTGACCACACGGTTTGCCGGTGAATGGCTGTGGGTCGGCTTGCTGACCGGGTTGAATCTGTTGGTGCTCGCGCATGCCGCGCTGACGTTGAGCGCAGGCAGCGGTTGGCGCGCGCGAGCCTTCGATTTGCTCGAGCGTCGCGCCGGCTGGCTGATCGCGGCGGCCGGTTTTGCCGCGGCGGTGATGATGCTGGAAATGGTCTTCGACCCGCGCTATCGCAGTTTCGCCAGCATGGCGTTCGTGCTGCCGGCGCTGGTCTACCTGTGCCGCCCGGTGAGCGTGCCGCGTCGGGAGGTTGCTCTGCTGACCTTTATCGTCGGCGCGGGGATTGCACCGCAGTTGTATCAGGAAGGGATGCTGAATCAGCAGGCGTGGGGCTGGGCGCTGGTGAGTGGATTGATGGTGGTGGCGTTGTGGCGATGCCTGCGGGTTCGCAAGGCCTGATTTCAGCGCCTTCGAAATCGCCATCGCTGGCAAGCCAGCTCCCACAGGATTTCTGCTGCACGCAAATGTTGTGTTTACCTCAATCCCTGTGGGAGCGGGCTTGCCCGCGATGACTGACTGTCACGCGCTGCGGGACTCGCGGACCAGGCGCAACCCGGCAATCACCACCGCAAATACCGCTAATGTGGTGTTGTACAACGCCAGCGCCGGCAGGCCGAACACCAGCGCCAGCACCGCCAGCCACCACCCTGCCCGTCCCGGCAATACAAACGCCAATACCGCCGCGCCCACCGCCGCCCAGCCCAGCACCTTGAAATGAATCATCAGCCCGAGGTTCGACCGCACCACGCATTCCCAACGGCCGGCCTCGTCGACACAGATGCCCACCCACTGCCCGTCTTCCATGAAGCCATAGCGCGCGGCATAACTGCCGGCCAGCCACAGCGGCAACAAAACGAGCAGCACAATAACGGGCAAGCGGCGGGACATGGAGCACTCCAATCTGCGGAAATCGGCGGCCAGCTTAATCTGCCGACCGGCATTCGCAAGCACTAACAACTGTTAACTGTTCAGCAAGCCCTTGCAACGTGTATCGTCCAGCTACTATTACCCCGAATTCCGCCTGTTTGGTGCCGCGGCATGGCACTTTGGCGCACGGCTGGTGGTCATAGCCTGCGAACTTCAATCGGCACCTTCCTCTAAGGGATCTAGTCATGCTCCGTTCCTTGCGCTTCGCCGCGCTGTTCAGCGGCCTTATCTTGAGTGCGTCCGCGCTGGCGGTGGATATCGACGCCGCCAGCTATGGCTACCCGCTGACCAACCCGTTCGAGGCGACGATCGCCACGACACCACCGGATCTGCGTCCGGAGCTGCCGCTGGACGACGACATCAATCAATCGGACCGCAGCCTCACCCTGCGCCCGGAGCGTGAATTCCAACTGCCGGACAATTTCTGGGCAGTGAAGAAACTCACTTACCGCATCGCCACGCAGGACAAACCGGCGCCGCTTATCTTCCTGATTGCCGGCACCGGCGCGCGCTTTGACAGCACGCTCAACGAATACCTGAAAAAGCTGTATTACAAGGCCGGCTACCACGTCGTGCAGTTGTCGTCGCCGACGAGCTTCGACTTCATCAGCGCTGCCTCGCGTTTCGCCACGCCGGGCGTGACCAAGGAAGACGCCGAAGACATGTATCGGGTGATGCAGGCCGTGCGGGCGCAGAACCCGAAGCTGCCGGTCACCGAGTATTACCTGACCGGCTACAGCCTCGGCGCCCTCGATGCCGCGTTCGTCGCGCATCTGGACGAAACGCGCCGCAGCTTCAACTTCAAGAAAGTCCTGCTGCTCAACCCGCCGGTCAACCTATACACCTCGGTGACCAACCTCGACAAGCTGGTACAAACCGAGGTCAAGGGCATCAACAACAGCACCACGTTCTACGAACTGGTACTGACCAAGCTGACCCGCTACTTCCAGCAGAAAGGCTACATCGACCTCAACGATGCGCTGCTGTACGACTTCCAGCAGTCCAAACAGCACCTGACCAACGAACAGATGGCCATGCTCATCGGCACGTCGTTCCGCTTTTCGGCAGCCGACATTGCCTACACCTCGGACCTGGTCAACCGTCGCGGCCTGATCACCCCGCCGAAATTCCCGATCACCGAAGGCACCAGCCTCACGCCGTTCCTCAAGCGTGCGCTGCAATGCGATTTCGACTGCTACATCACCGAGCAGGTTATTCCGATGTGGCGCGCACGCACCGACGGCGGCAGCCTGCTGCAACTGATCGATCAGGTCAGCCTGTATGCGCTCAAGGACTACCTGCACGACAGCCCGAAAATCGCCGTCATGCACAACGCCGACGACGTCATCCTCGGCCCTGGCGACCTGGGCTTCCTGCGTAAAACCTTCGGTGATCGCCTGACCGTTTATCCACTGGGCGGCCACTGCGGCAACCTTAACTACCGCGTCAACAGCGACGCCATGCTGGAGTTCTTCCGTGGCTAAATATCTCCTGCTGATTGCAGCGTTCCTCTGTGCAGGCGTGGCCCAGGCCGACAACAGTAAAGCCGATGCACCGGTGGTGGTCGACAGCGATGGCTTCAAACAGCCGCTGACCAAACTCAAGTTCAACCCGGGCCTGGACCAGCGCGAGTTCGAACGTTCGACGCTCAACGCGCTGAACGTCTATGACCCGCTGGAATCGTGGAATCGCCGGGTCTATCACTTCAACTACCGCTTCGACCAGTGGGTGTTCTTGCCAGTGGTCGATGGCTATCGCTACATCACCCCAAGCTTCGTGCGTACCGGGGTGAGCAACTTCTTCAACAACATTGGCGACGTGCCGAACCTGGTCAACAGCCTGCTGCAGTTCAAGGGCCAGCGCTCGATGGAAACCACTGCGCGCCTGCTGCTCAACACCACGATCGGCATCGCCGGTCTGTGGGATCCGGCAACCGCCATGGGCCTGCCGCGCCAGAACGAGGACTTCGGGCAGACTCTGGGCTTCTATGGCGTACCGGGCGGCGCCTACTTCGTACTGCCGATCTTCGGCCCGTCGAACATCCGCGACACCGCAGGTCTGGCCGTGGATTACACCGCCGACACCGCGATCAACTTCCTCAACGTCGCGGAAGTCAGCTCCAACCACCCGGAAGTCTGGGCCTTGCGTGCGATCGACAAGCGCTACCAGACCAGCTTCCGCTACGGCCAGATGAACTCGCCGTTCGAGTACGAGAAAGTGCGGTACGTCTACACCGAAGCGCGCAAGTTGCAGATCGCCGAGTAAATCGGCTGGCGCAAAACACTGTGGGAGCGAGCCTGCTCGCGAACGCGGAGTTTCAGTCAACATCGATATTGACTGAACTACCGCATTCGCAAGCAGGCTCGCTCCCACATTTGTTATGTGTTGCTGACTAACCCTTCAGCGCTTTCCAGAGCTTGCCTACGACCGAAACCACCGCCAACACCACAGCACCGGCAATAATCCCCGCAACACCATTGAGCAGCATCGGTACGGCAAACCCGGCACTGCCCGCCGCTGCGCCGACACCTTCGATCCAGTGATGCAGCACCGGCACGCCATGGGTCAGGATGCCGCCGCCGACCAGGAACATCGCTGCCGTGCCAACCACCGACAGGGTTTTCATCATGTACGGCGCGGCGCTGAGAATGCCGCCGCCGATCTTTTTCGCCATCTGCCCGGGCTTCTGCGTCAGCCACAGCCCCAGGTCGTCGAGCTTGACGATGCCCGCCACCAAACCGTAAACGCCCACGGTCATGACAATGGCTATGCCGGACATGACGACCACTTGCTGGGTCAGCGAGGCATCTGCCACGGTGCCGAGGGTGATCGCAATGATTTCTGCCGAGAGAATGAAGTCAGTGCGGATCGCGCCTTTGATCTTGTCCTTTTCGTACGCCACCAGATCGGTCGCCGGATCGGCCACTGCTTCGGTCAACTGTGCGTGTTCTGCCTCGTCTTCCTCTTTGCTGTGCAGAAACTTGTGCGCGAGCTTTTCAAAACCCTCGAAACACAGGTACGCGCCGCCGACCATCAACAGCGGCGTCACCAGCCAAGGCACAAAGGCGCTGATTGCCAGCGCCGACGGCACGAGGATCAGTTTGTTGACGAACGAGCCCTTGGCCACCGCCCACACCACGGGAATTTCCCGCTCGGCGCGCACGCCCGAAACCTGCTGGGCATTGAGCGCCAGATCATCACCGAGCACCCCGGCGGTCTTCTTCGCGGCCATCTTGGTCATCAACGCAACGTCATCCAGAACGGTGGCGATGTCATCGATCAGCACCAGCAAACTGCTTCCTGCCATGAATCCTGTTTCCTTCTGTGTATGAATGTTGCCAAGCATAACGCGACCGCCGGCCACAGGCTGCATTGTTGAGCGCCGCTCAAGGCCGGTGCTACCATGCGCCACCGCCAGAACAGGCAAGGAACCACCGGGTTTATGAGCACAATCCGCGAGCGTAACAAAGAACTGATCCTGCGCGCCGCCAGCGAAGAGTTTGCCGACAAGGGCTTCGCGGCGACCAAAACCAGCGACATCGCCGCCAAGGCGGGATTGCCCAAGCCCAACGTCTACTACTACTTCAAATCCAAGGAAAACCTCTATCGCGAGGTGCTGGAAAGCATCATCGAGCCGATTCTGCAGGCCTCGACCCCGTTCAACCCGGACGGCGTACCGAGCGAAGTGCTGAGCGGCTACATCCGCTCGAAGATCCGCATCTCCCGCGACCTGCCCTACGCCTCCAAGGTGTTCGCCAGCGAAATCATGCACGGCGCCCCGCACCTGAGCGCTGACCTGGTAGAGCAGCTCAACGCCCAGGCCAAACACAACATCGCCTGCATCCAGAGCTGGATCGACCGCGGCCAGATCGCCCCGATCGACCCCAACCACCTGATGTTCAGCATCTGGGCCGCGACCCAGACCTACGCCGACTTCGACTGGCAGATTTCCGCGGTGACCGGGAAAGACAAGCTTGATGAAGCCGATTATGAAGCGGCGGCGCAGACGATTATCCGGTTGGTGTTGAAGGGGTGTGAGCCGGATCGGTGAGATCGGGGGAACCGCTTCGCGAGCAGGCTCGCTCCCACAGGGGTTGTGGTGTCCAGACATTTTGTGTCCAACCCAGATCCACTGTGGGAGCGAGCCTGCTCGCGAATAGCTGCACCGCAGACCTCAACTCATAACCAGATCGAATCCCACAACGGATAGTCGCCAAGGCTTTTGACCAGCCCTGCCCGCAATGGGTTGGCAATGACATACCGAGCCATCTTCACCAGATTCTCCTCTTTACGCAGTGCCCGGTCATGGAAGCCAGGTTGCCAAAGGCTGGACTTTCTACCGGTCGAAAGCTTTACCGATTTAGTGCTGAGGGATTTAGTTCGCTGCATCAATTCGCCGAGCGAGCCACTCTTCAATTCAATCAGCCAGTGAAAATGATCTGGCATTACGACCCAAGCCAGAGAATTGGCCAATCCCGTTTCCTCAGCTGCCCGAAATTGGTTTACAAGCAATCTGCCGAGGAAGAAATCGCTGAATACAGGTTCTCTCCCGGCGGTATTGGCGGTCAGAAGGTAAATGCGGTTGTGTTCTGAATAGCGTCCGATGCGCAAGCGATGTGAAGCAGATAAACCCGGCATTCCGTTGCCTTCTCATATGTTGATCATGAGAAGGCTAGCCGTGGAGATGGCGAAGAGAGCGTCAGACTTTTAGCAAGATGTGTAGCGCAGATCGTATTCGCGAGCAGGCTCGCTCCCACAGTGGGCTTCAGGTGTTCAGACATTTTGTGTCCAACCCTGATCCAATGGGGGAGCGAGCCTGCTCGCGAAAGCGGTTATTCAGACACTGACATTCAACCAACCACCCCGCCATCCGCCCTCAAATCCAGCGCTTCCACCGCTCTGATCGCCACCTGCTCATCCACATCCGACAAATCCCCACTGATCCCGATCGCGCCTAGCACTTCACCCGCCTGATTTCGAATCAACACCCCACCCGGTGCCGGCACTACGCTGCCCTGCCCCATGCTGTTCAACGAAGAAAAAAACGCCGGGCGTTGCTGGGCGTCCTGGGCGAGCAGGCGTGAGCCTTTGCCCAGGGCGATGGCGCCCCAGGCTTTGCCGATGGCGATGTCCGGGCGCAGCAGGCTGGCGCCGTCTTCGCGTTGCAGGGCGATCAGGTGGCCGCCGTTATCGAGTACCGCGATGGTCAGAGGTGCGGCGTTGATGCCGCGTCCTGCGTTGATGGCTTCGCTGACCAGGTTGACTGCGACTTTCAAGGTTAAAGCGCTCATGGTGCCGTCCTCATTTTGTTATAGGGAAAGTCGTGGGACCGCGCGTTTGTGACGCAGTCCGATGCCACAAATAGAACACAATGAATTATTTTTTTGTATACAATAATTCTCGAAAAGCGCCACATGCGACGAAAAGCCACAGCACATCGGGCTTCCGACGAATGAAACAGGCGCTTGAGAAAATGGATTGACCTGCGCCGTCCGCCGTGAATACACTCTGCGCAAAGCCACTTGTATACAATTACAAAACGTAAAGAGGCACAAAACCATGAGCAAAATGAGAGCAATCGAAGCCGCCGTTCTGGTGATGCGCCGTGAAGGGGTTGATACCGCTTTTGGCATCCCGGGCGCAGCGATCAACCCGCTGTACTCCGCCTTGCAGAAGGTCGGTGGCATCGATCACGTCCTTGCTCGCCACGTTGAAGGCGCCTCGCACATGGCCGAGGGCTACACCCGCACCAAGGCCGGCAATATCGGCGTGTGCATCGGCACGTCCGGCCCGGCCGGCACCGATATGGTCACCGGGCTCTACAGCGCCTCGGCTGACTCGATTCCAATCCTCTGCATTACCGGTCAGGCACCCCGCGCCCGTATGCACAAGGAAGACTTCCAGGCTGTCGACATCACCAGCATCGTCAAGCCAGTGACCAAGTGGGCGACCACCGTTCTCGAACCGGGCCAGGTGCCTTATGCGTTTCAGAAAGCCTTCTATGAAATGCGCTCCGGCCGTCCAGGCCCGGTGCTGATCGACCTGCCGTTCGACGTGCAGATGGCCGAGATCGAATTCGACATCGACGCTTACCAACCGCTGCCACTGGCCAAACCGACCGCGACCCGCGTGCAGGTCGAGAAGGCTCTGGCGCTGCTGGATCAGGCCGAGCGTCCATTGCTGGTCGCCGGTGGTGGCATCATCAACGCCGATGCCAGTGATCTGCTGGTGGAGTTCGCCGAGCTGACCGGCATCCCGGTCATCCCGACCCTGATGGGCTGGGGCACCATCCCTGACGATCACCCGCTGATGGTCGGCATGGTCGGCCTGCAGACTTCGCACCGTTACGGCAACGCGACGATGCTCAAATCCGACGTGGTGCTGGGCATTGGTAACCGTTGGGCCAACCGTCACACCGGTTCGGTTGACGTGTACACCGAAGGTCGCAAGTTCATCCACGTCGACATCGAAGGCACGCAGATCGGCCGCGTGTTCACCCCGGATCTGGGCATCGTTTCCGACGCCGCTGCCGCGCTGACCGTGTTCATCGAAGTGGCCCGTGAATGGCAAGCCGCCGGCAAGCTGAAAAACCGCAGTGCCTGGCTGCAGGATTGCCAGCAGCGCAAGGCCAGCCTGCATCGCAAGACCCACTTCGACAACGTGCCGGTCAAACCGCAGCGCGTTTATGAAGAAATGAACCAGGTGTTCGGCAAGGACACCTGCTACGTCAGCACCATTGGTCTGTCGCAGATTGCCGGCGCGCAGTTCCTGCACGTCTACAAACCGCGTCACTGGATCAACTGTGGTCAGGCCGGCCCGTTGGGCTGGACCATTCCGGCGGCGCTGGGCGTGGTGAAGGCCGATCCGAACCGCAAAGTCGTGGCCCTGTCGGGGGACTATGATTTCCAGTTCATGATCGAAGAACTGGCGGTCGGCGCTCAGTTCAAACTGCCGTACATCCACGTCGTGGTGAACAACTCGTACCTGGGTCTGATCCGTCAGGCCCAGCGCGGGTTCGAAATGGACTACTGCGTGCAGCTGTCCTTCGATAACCTCAATGCGCCGGAACTCAACGGTTACGGGGTTGACCACATCGCAGTCGCCGAAGGCCTCGGCTGCAAGGCACTGCGTGTGTTCGAACCGTCGGAAATCGCCCCTGCCCTGCGCAAGGCCGAACAGATGATCGAAGAGTTCAAGGTGCCGGTGATCGTCGAGATCATTCTGGAGCGTGTGACCAACATCTCCATGGGTACCGAGATCAACGCGGTCAACGAGTTCGAAGACCTGGCACTGGTCGGCAACGATGCGCCGACGGCGATTTCGTTGCTCGATTGATTGCTTTTAGCCCCCTCTCCCTCTGGGAGAGGGCTGGGGTGAGGGAAAGGTTTTGCGGTGTTCGCACAATCGGGATCTGACTCAGGATTCCCCCTCACCCTAACCCTCTCCCCAAGGAGAGGGGACTGATCGCGTTCAGTCTGACCTACCGTGCCTCATCAGTTTTTAGGAGACCACCATGCCGCGTTTCGCAGCCAACCTGTCCATGCTGTTCACCGAACAGGATTTCCTTGCCCGTTTCGACGCCGCCGCCAAGGCCGGTTTCAGTGGGGTGGAATACCTGTTCCCGTACGACTTCAGCTCGGCTGAAATCAAGGCAAAACTCGAGGCCAACGGGCTGACCCAAGTGCTGTTCAACCTGCCGGCCGGTGACTGGGCCAAGGGCGAGCGTGGCATCGCTTGCCTGCCGGATCGGGTCGAAGAGTTCCGCGCCGGGGTCGATCTGGCGATCGCTTACGCACAAGTGCTGGGCAACACCCAGGTCAACTGCCTGGCCGGTATCCGCCCGCAAGGCGTTGACGATGCCACTGTGGAAAAGACCTTCGTTGCCAACCTCAAATACGCCGCCGACAAGCTGCAAGCGGTGGGCATCAAACTGGTGATGGAAGCGATCAACACCCGCGACATTCCAGGTTTCTACCTGAACAACACGGCGCAGGCCCTGTCGATTCGCGAGCAGGTCGGCAGCGCCAATCTGTTCCTGCAATACGACATCTATCACATGCAAATCATGGAAGGCGATCTGGCCCGCACCCTGCAATCGCACCTGGGCGAGATCAACCACGTGCAACTCGCGGACAACCCGGGGCGCAACGAGCCGGGCACTGGTGAGATCAACTACCGCTTCCTGTTCGAACACCTTGATCGCATCGGTTATCAGGGTTGGGTCGGTTGCGAATACAAACCGCTGACCACCACCGAAGCGGGCCTGGGTTGGTTGAAATCACACAACGCAATCTAAGAAACACAGCAAATCCCCTGTGGGAGCGAGCCTGCTCGCGAATGCGGTGGTTCAGTCAACACGGATATTGAATGTTCCACCGCATTCGCGAGCAGGCTCGCTCCCACATGAAAAGCAGCTCCCCTATTTGCTTGAGCACGAAAAAAACAAGAGGATTTTCTCATGGCTAAAATCGGATTCATCGGCACCGGCATCATGGGCCACCCAATGGCGGCGAACCTGCAGAAAGCCGGTCACAGCCTGTTCCTGTCGCAACACCACGACGCGGCCCCGGCCGATCTGGTCGCCGCTGGCGCCGTCGCCCTGGCCAACCCGCGCGAAGTGGCGCAGGAAGCCGAATTCATCATCGTCATGGTTCCGGATACCCCGCAGGTCGATGACGTGCTGTTCCGCGCCGACGGCGTCGCGGCCGGTATCGGCAAGGGCAAAGTCGTGATCGACATGAGCTCGATTTCGCCGACCGCCACCAAAGCCTTCGCCGCCAAAATCAACGAGAAAGGCGCGCAGTACCTCGACGCTCCGGTTTCCGGCGGTGAAGTCGGCGCCAAGGCCGCAACCCTGAGCATCATGGTCGGTGGCGACGCCGATGCCTTCGAACGCGCCCTGCCGCTGTTCCAGGCCATGGGCAAGAACATCACCCTGGTTGGTGGCAATGGCGACGGCCAGACCGCCAAAGTGGCGAACCAGATCATCGTCGCGCTGAACATCCAGGCCGTAGCCGAAGCCCTGCTGTTCGCCTCGAAAAACGGTGCCGATCCGGCCAAGGTGCGTGAAGCGCTGATGGGCGGTTTCGCTTCTTCGAAGATCCTCGAAGTGCACGGCGAGCGCATGATCAAAGGTACCTTCGACCCGGGCTTCCGCATCAGCCTGCACCAGAAGGACCTGAACCTGGCCCTTCAAGGCGCCAAGGAACTGAACATCAACCTGCCGAACACCGCCAATGCCCAGCAGGTATTCAGCACCTGCGCGGCCATCGGCGGCAGCAACTGGGACCACTCGGCGCTGATCAAGGGCCTGGAGCACATGGCCAATTTCTCGATTCGCGACAATAAATAAAGCCTGCACAAAACCCTGTGGGAGCGAGCCTGCTCGCGAAAGCGGCTTCACATTCAACATCCATGTTGGCTGACATACCGCGTTCGCGAGCAGGCTCGCTCCCACAAGGGACCTGAGTCGCCCTTTCGAATAACAAGAATTCCGGGAGCCCGCCATGTCGGTCGATCCGCAACAACTGCTGCGCGAGCTGTTTGCCACAGCCATCGACGCGGCCCATCCGAACCAAGTCCTCGAAGCCCATTTGCCTGCCGATCGCACGGGTCGGGTTATCGTCATCGGTGCCGGCAAAGCCGCTGCCGCCATGGCGCAAGTGGTCGAGCGCTGCTGGGAGGGTGAAGTCACCGGTCTGGTGGTGACCCGCTACGGTCACGGCGCCCCGTGCGAAAAAATCGAAGTGGTCGAAGCCGCGCACCCGGTGCCGGACGCCGCCGGTCTGGCCGTGGCCAAACGTGTGCTGGAACTGGTCAGCAACCTGACTGAAGACGACCGCGTGATCTTCCTGCTCTCCGGCGGCGGCTCTGCCTTGCTCGCCCTGCCGGCCGAAGGCATCACCCTCGCTGACAAGCAGTCGATCAACAAAGCCCTGCTCAAATCCGGTGCGACCATCGGCGAGATGAACTGCGTGCGCAAGCACCTCTCGGCGATCAAGGGCGGCCGCCTCGGCAAGGCCTGCTGGCCGGCGACGGTTTACACCTACGCGATTTCCGATGTGCCGGGCGACCTCGCCACCGTCATTGCCTCCGGCCCGACCGTGGCCGACCCGAGCACTTCGGCCGAAGCACTGGCGATCATCAAGCGCTACGGCATCGACATTCCCGCCTCCGTGCGCACCTGGCTGCAAAGTCCGGAATCGGAAACCGTCAAACCCGGCGACCCGTCCCTGGCGCGCAGCCACTTCCAGTTGATCGCCCGCCCGCAGCAATCGCTGGACGCGGCGGCGGTGAAGTGCCGTCAGGCCGGTTTCAGCACCTTGATTCTCGGCGATCTCGAAGGCGAATCCCGCGAAGTGGCGAAAGTCCACGCCGGCATCGCCCGACAGATCATCAATCACGGCCAGCCACTGGCGACGCCGTGCGTGATTCTTTCTGGCGGTGAGACCACGGTAACCGTGCGCGGCAATGGCCGTGGCGGGCGTAACGCCGAATTCCTCCTCAGCCTGACCGACAGCCTCAAGGGCCAGCCCGGCGTCTACGCGCTGGCCGGCGACACCGATGGCATCGACGGCTCGGAAGACAACGCCGGCGCAATCATGACTCCGGACAGCTACGCCCGCGCCGCCGCACTGGGTCTGAGCGCCAGCGACGAGCTGGATAACAACAACGGCTATGGCTACTTCCAGGCGCTCGATGCGCTGATCGTCACCGAGCCGACCCGCACTAACGTCAACGACTTCCGCGCCATTCTGATCCTTGAGAACTGCAAATCATGACGCCTGATAAAAAGGTCAAAATCCTCGCCACCCTCGGCCCTGCGGTCGACGGTATCGACGACATCCGCGAGCTGGTCGAAGCCGGGGTCAACATCTTCCGCCTGAACTTCAGCCACGGCGATCACGCCGACCACGCCAAGCGCTATCAATGGATCCGCGAAGTCGAGCGCCAGCTCAACTATCCGCTGGGCATTCTGATGGACCTGCAAGGGCCGAAACTGCGTTTGGGCAAGTTCGCTGACGGCAAGGTGCAGTTGCATCGCGGTCAGGCGTTCCGCTTGGATCTCGATGCGACACCGGGCGATGAGCGCCGGGTCAACCTGCCGCATCCGGAAATCATTGCCGCGCTGGAAGCGGGCATGGACCTGCTGCTCGACGACGGCAAGCTGCGTCTGCGCGTGGTCACCAAGTACAACGATGCAATCGACACCAGCGTGCTCAACGGCGGCGAACTGTCTGATCGCAAAGGTGTGAACGTGCCGCAAGCGGTGCTCGACCTGAGCCCGCTGACCGCCAAGGATCGCCGCGATCTGAGCTTCGGCCTGGAATTGGGTGTGGACTGGGTCGCGCTGTCGTTCGTACAGCGCCCGCAGGACATTGTCGAAGCCCGCGCATTGATCGGCGACAAGGCGTTTCTGATGGCGAAAATCGAGAAGCCTTCGGCGGTCGAGCAATTGCGTGAGATTGCTGAGTTGAGCGACGCGATCATGGTCGCGCGCGGCGATCTTGGTGTGGAAGTGCCGGCGGAGAGCGTGCCGCAGATTCAGAAAAACATCATCACCACCTGCCGCGCGCTGGGCAAACCGGTGGTGGTGGCGACGCAGATGCTCGAGTCAATGCGCTTCTCCCCTGCCCCAACCCGTGCCGAGGTGACTGACGTCGCCAACGCCGTGGCCGAAGGCGCCGATGCGGTGATGCTCTCGGCGGAGACCGCGTCCGGCGAATACCCGCTGGAAGCCGTGCAGATGATGAGCAAGATCATCCGTCAAGTTGAGAACGGCCCGGATTATCAGACCCAGCTTGACGTCAGCCGACCGAAAGCCGAGGCGACGGTTTCCGATGCGATCAGCTGTGCGATCCGCCGGATCAGCAACGTGCTGCCGGTGGCGGTGCTGGTCAATTACAGCGAGTCCGGCGCCTCGACGTTGCGCGCATCGCGCGAGCGGCCAAAAGCGCCGATCCTCAATCTGACGCCGAACCTGCAAACGGCGCGGCGCTTGAGCGTGGCGTGGGGCATTCATTCGGTAGTCAACGATCGCCTGCGTCAGGTCGACGAAGTCTGCTCGACGGCACTGGAGATTGCTCAGGCGCAAGGCATGGCCGAGCGTGGCGATACGCTGCTGATCACCGCTGGCGTGCCGTTCGGGCAGCCGGGGTCGACCAATTCGCTGCGCATCGAGACGTTGATTTAACCCACCCTAAAAGTGGGTGCATAACCTTGTGGCGAGGGGATTTATCCCCGTTGGGCTGCGAAGCGGCCCCCCATCGGAGAATGCGGTTTCTCTGTGGAAACCGTCACACCCTCAAAAGCGACGACTGCTGCGCAGCCGAACGGGGCGGTGCGACGTTTCGCTAAATCCCCTCGCCACAGGGACTTGCAAGACCTTTTGATGTTCCAACTGCCCAGATTTTCTCAACATGCCTGCCAATCATTTCAACACCCACTGCCCCGACTGGGCCGAGGCTTTGCTCAACGGTTTCAGTCAGATTTTCTTCCAGCGCCATCCGCTGTGCGGCCTGCTGTGTCTGTTGGCGATCCTGCTGACCGCGCCGGTGCTGTTCGCCGGGGCGCTGCTCGGTGGCGTTGCCGGTCTGCTCACCGCGCAGCGGCGCAACTACGCCAAGGCCGATCGCCAGGCCGGGTTGTTCAGCTACAACGGCGTGCTGCTCGGCCTGCTGCTGAGCCTGTATTTCCCTTGGTCGCCACTGCTGCCGCCGTTGATTCTTGCAGCCGGTGGCTTGAGCGCGATGCTTACTCAGCAATGGCTCAAACACGTGTACCGCAGTCGCGCCATACCGGCGTATACCTCGCCGTTCGTGGCGCTCAGTTGGGTGCTGCTGATGTTCGCCGAGCCGTCCGCGCCGGCGGCATCGGTCGACCTGAACACGACAAATCTGCTGGCCGCTGAACTGCGCGGATTCGGCCAGGTGATGTTTCTCGACCATCCATTGGCCGGGGCGTTGATCGCCAGCGGTTTGCTGCTCGCCGATCGCCGCGCTTTCTGCTGGGCGCTGCTGGCGTCGGCGATCGGCCTCGGCTCGAGTCTGCTGCACCACGAAACGTCCGCCGCACTGCTCGGGCTCGGTGGCTACAACGCTGTACTCGCCGCCCTCGCCTTCAGCGCTCAGCGACAAAATCCGTGGCTGCCGCTGCTCGCCATTGTCCTGGCCTTGCTGGTGACGCCGCTGTTTGCCGCCCTCGGGCTGGCCACGCTGACCGCGCCGTTCATCCTCGCCTGCTGGTTGATCCGGGCTGGCATTCAAATGCTTGGCAAAGCTTCGCTCGCGCATGAGTCTTGCGCTCACGGGGAGAATCACCCTAGGCTGCGCTGATCTTCGATTCAGGCGTTATCCATGGACAGCAGCAACAATTGGCGCGAACGGCTTTACGTCATGATTTTCCAGAGCGACACCCCGGCCGGGCGTCGCTTCGACGGCATCCTGCTGTTGATCATCCTCGCCAGTCTGGTGATCGTGATGCTCGACAGTATCGACAGCATCCACCGTAATTACGCCGACGTTCTGGCCTATATCGAGTGGGGCTTCACGGCGATCTTCCTCGGCGAATACATCCTGCGTCTGTACTGCTCGCCCAAGCCGCTGCGCTATGCCTTCAGCTTTTATGGCCTGGTGGATCTGCTGGCGATCGTGCCGGGCATCCTCGCCCTGTATTACAGCGATGCGCAGTATCTGCTGATCATCCGCATCATTCGGATGCTGCGGATTTTCCGTGTGCTCAAGCTCAGCCCGTATCTCAAGCAAGCCAACTATCTGATGTCGGCGCTGCGTGGCAGCAAGCAGAAAATCGTCGTGTTTCTGGTCAGCGTGTGCACGCTGGTGACAGTGTTCGGCACGCTGATGTACGTGATCGAAGGCCCGGAACATGGCTTCACCAGCATTCCCAAAGGCATCTATTGGGCAATCGTGACGTTGACCACTGTGGGCTTCGGCGACATCGTGCCGAAGACGCCGCTGGGCCAGGTGATTTCCTCGCTGGTGATGATCACCGGTTACTCGATCATCGCCGTACCCACGGGGATTTTTACCGCAGAACTGGCCAATGCCATGCGCGGCGAACAGCTGCAACATGACTGCCCGGGCTGTCAGAAAAAGAGCCATGAACAGAGCGCAGCGTTCTGTTCCCGCTGCGGCAGTCAGCTGTTCAAGAAAGTGGAATAAGCACAGAGCTTTTTAATCTTTAAGCGACTATGCGAGGCCCGCTATAGTCGCTGGCAAATCGCCTCATTTTTGACACGACACCCCACAGAACAAGGAATGCGCAGTGAAAAAACTCTTTGGCGCCTCACTTCTCGCCGCCGGCCTGGCCTTGGCCAACATCGCTCAGGCAGCACCGACGCTGCTCAACGTTTCCTACGACGTGATGCGCGATTTCTACAAGGACTACAACACTGCGTTCCAGAAGCACTGGCAAGCCGAGCACAACGAAAACATCACCGTGCAGATGTCCTTCGGCGGCTCGAGCAAGCAGGCGCGTTCGGTGATCGACGGCCTGCCGGCTGACGTCATCACCATGAACATGGCCACCGACATCAATGCCCTCGCCGACAACGGCAAACTGGTCCCGGACAACTGGGTCACGCGCCTGCCGAACAACAGCGCACCGTTCACCTCGGCGACGGTGTTCATCGTCCGCAAGGGCAACCCGAAAGCTTTGAAAGACTGGCCGGATCTGCTCAAGGACGGCGTACAGGTGATCGTACCGAACCCGAAAACTTCAGGTAATGGCCGCTACACCTACCTGTCAGCCTGGGGCTACGTGCTGAAAAACGGTGGTGACGAGAACAAGGCCAAGGACTTCGTCGGCAAGCTGTTCAAGCAGGCGCCGGTGCTCGACACCGGTGGCCGCGCCGCCACCACCACGTTCATGACCAACCAGATCGGCGACGTGCTGGTGACCTTCGAAAACGAAGCGGAAATGATCGCTCGCGAGTTCGGTCGCGATCAGTTCGAAGTCATCTACCCGACCGTCTCCGCGGAAGCCGAGCCACCGGTTTCGGTGGTCGATAAAGTCGTCGACAAGAAAGGCTCGCGCGCTGCGGCTGACGAGTATCTGAAATACCTGTGGTCGCCGGAAGGACAGGAAATTGCGGCGGCCAACTACCTGCGCCCGCGTGACCCGGCGGTGCTGGCGAAGTACACCGACCGTTTCCCGAAAGTCGACTTCCTTTCGGTGGAGAAGACCTTTGGTGACTGGCGCACGGTGCAGAAAACCCACTTCAATGATGGTGGCGTGTTTGATCAGATTTACAGCGGGCAGTAAGGCTTGATCTGAAAAAATCAAAAGGCGACCCACCGGGTCGCCTTTTTGTTGCGTGGCAATACCGGTCATTACACTGCGTAATAACAGTTATCATCCGAAAACGTCTTCTGCCAGTCCACGTTGTCCATTAGCCTCAGCGCTTTCCTGTGCCCGACCCGAGATCCCCTATGACCACCACTCCTCACGCAATGACCCGAGGCATGGTCCTGCTGTTCGCGTTCTGCTGCGGCGCCATTGTTGCCAACATCTACTACGCACAGCCGATCATCGGCCTGATCGCGCCGGACATCGGCCTCTCCGACACCATGGCCAGTTTCATCGTTTCGCTGACCCAGATCGGTTACGCGTTGGGCCTGTTTTTTCTGGTGCCGCTGGGGGATCTGCTGGAGAACCGTCGGCTGATGATCACCACCACGGTTGTGGCGATCGCCAGTCTGCTTGGCGCCGCGTTCACTGAACAGCCGAACGTATTTCTGCTGATCTCACTGCTGGTCGGGTTCAGCTCGGTGTCGGTGCAGATCCTGATTCCGCTGGCCGCGCATCTGGCGCCGGAAGAGTCCCGTGGTCGCGTGGTGGGCGGGATCATGGGCGGTTTGCTGCTGGGTATTCTGTTGGCGCGGCCGGTGTCGAGTGTGGTCGCCGATCACCTCGGCTGGCGCGCCATGTTCATGATCGCCGCGGCGTTGATGGCGGCAATCAGCGTGGTGCTGGCACTGACCGTGCCCAAGCGCCAGCCAGATCACAGCGCTACTTATGGCCAATTGATCGGCTCGCTGTGGACGCTGCTGCGCCAGCAACCGGTGCTGCGTCAGCGGGCGTTTTATCAGGGCTGCATGTTCGCCACGTTCAGCCTGTTCTGGACCGCCGTGCCGCTGGAGCTGGCACGCAACCATGGCCTGTCGCAAAGCGAAATTGCGATCTTCGCTCTGGTGGGCGCGATCGGTGCCATCGCCGCGCCAATCAGCGGCCGCCTCGCTGATGCCGGCCACACACGCATCGCCTCGCTGCTGGCCATGCTGTTCGCCAGCCTGAGCTTCCTGCCCGCCTTCATTCACCCGGCCTACAGCGTCATCGGCCTGGCCGTGACCGGCGTGGTGCTGGACTTCTGCGTGCAGATGAACATGGTCCTCGGCCAACGCGCGGTGTACTCGCTGGACGCGAAAAGTCGTGGCCGTTTGAACGCGCTGTACATGACCAGCATCTTCATCGGCGGCGCGTTCGGCTCGTCGGTGGCCAGCGCGGTGTACGAGCATGGCGGCTGGTTGTGGATCGTGATTGTCGGCAGCGTGTTTCCGTTGTTGGCGTTGGTGCGGTTTTTGAGTGCATCGCAAAACGCTGCGCTGGCGCAGCGAAAAGTCGCGTCCTGACGCGATGTCATAGTGGGAGCGAGCCTGCTCGCGAAGGCCGGTGTGTCAGCCATAGATCAGTGCCTGACCTGACGCCTTCGCGAGCAGGCTCGCTCCCACAATTGCGCAGACCCTCAATACCGAACCAGTTTCTCCATCGCCGCATCCGCCAGAAACGAGGAGCGGCTTTTGACGTTGTGCTCGCGTACATAGCGATCAATACGCTGAATCACATAGCCGGGCAGCGTAACGTTGACCTTTTCGGTCTTGCCAAGGTACGGCGAGATATCCAGCTCCAGCATGCCCCAGCCCATCTCGGCAAAATCCGGATGATTGCGATGCGCCGCTGCCGAGGTCGGCATCGGAATCGCCTGACCGGCCGCCGCGATCTCCTGCAGCATGAGGTGAGCCACTTCCACGGCCGCGTTGTAGGCCTCCTCAAAGCTTTCCCCGGCCGTGACTGCGCCGGGAATATCGGGGATCTGAATGCCGATGGCAGTGTTCTCGTCACCCCACTCGATGCAGATGGGATATTGCATTACGGATCTCCTTCATGACGGGTTGGCGGGCTGAATAACCCCGCGCGCCGCCGAATGCTTTTGACTGTCCCCAACGGTAAATCCTTTTTCGGATGCGGGACGGCAATCGTGTCCGGGTTGTAACGATGAGTGAAGATGTAATGACTGCCCGCAACCCGATCCAGCGTCCAGCCCGCCTCCTCCAGCTCCTTCATCAATAGCCTGCTCTGCACCAACCGCCTCCTTGGCCTGGCCCATTAAAAATAACTCTAGAGTTATCTTTACTCAAGCACAGAATGGGGCGGGGTGACGGTTGGTTGTTTTACAAAGTATTCCTGCACCAGTTTCGTTTATTGCGAATTTCGTTTGATTCGAATAACGTCCGCGGATCTTCCTTACAATGCTGGAACAGTCTTATGACCACTGCTACTCCATCTGCCATCAATCTGCCTGTCGAACGAGAGGTCAAAGCCGCGATTGAAGGCCAGCGCGCCCTGACCGCATTTCTCGCAAGCGGTTTTGAAACTCAGCGAATCCAGATTTTTGATGAACAGAACGAAGCCCACAGCGTCGAGCTGCCAACATCGGCGTTGCGCTTGCTGAGCGATATCCTCGCGGCGCTGGCGCAGGGCAACGCTGTGAAGGTGGTACCGATCCACGCGGAGCTGACCACGCAGGAAGCTGCCGATCTGCTCAACGTCTCACGTCCGCACATGATCAAACTGCTGGAGAGCGGTGAGGTTTCCTACCACAAAACAGGCAAGCACCGACGTGTGCGTTTTGCTGATCTGATGGAATATAAAACCCGGCGAGACACCGCCAGCGAGCAGGCAATGATGCTTCTCGCGGAGCAGGCACAGGCGCTAAGGACAGGATACGAGTGAGGCATTCCTCTTTCACTGCTGTATACGATGCATGCGTTTTATATCCGGCCCCTTTAAGAGATTTCCTGATGTGGCTCGCGTTGTCAGGGCTGTATCGGGCTCGCTGGACTCAGGAAATACACCACGAATGGAAGCGTAACTTATTGAAGAACAGGTCCGACCTGACCCTCGAACAACTCGATCGCACATCGCAATTGATGGACCTGGCCATTCCAGACGCGTGTATCGATGGCTATGAAGACTTGGTGTCAGGCCTTACACTGCCTGCTGAGAACGACCGCTATGTTCTAGCGGCCGCAATCCGATGCGGTGCCGATGTAATAGTGACGTTCAACCTGAAAGATTTCCCCACCCGTCACCTCGCGCCATACGGCATTGAAGCTCAGCACCCGGATGAGTTTGTGGAAAACCTTTTCCATCTTGATTCGGCTGCCGTCGTCGCTGCGGCTCAAAGTCAGCGACGGCAATTGAAAACGCCCAATGTGGAGGTGGACAAATATCTTGGCTTTCTCCAACGGCAAGGATTGGTCGAGTCGGTAAAGGCGTTAGGTAACTATCGTGCGATTCTCTGAAAATCAGACGCAAAAAAAACGGCGATCCCAAGATCGCCGTTTCTCTTACTGCCCGAACTTCTTGCCCAACCCCGGCGGGACGCCGTGGATGTTGGTGTCTTCCCACGGGCCGTTGGGGCTGACCGAGCGGCTCCAGCCGTTGTTCCAGCGGTAGTAGGTGCGCTGGCGGTAGAAGGTGTTGGTCTGGTCGTCGAGCACGTAGACGCCGAGCTTCTGGTCCCAGTGGCTGTTGCCGCCCGGTGGCGGGGCAAAGCTGGCCGAGGTGCGGGGCACGGGCTTGGCGGGTTTGGCCGGGATGCTCTTGCCGGGGCTCGGCGAGGTCGACGGGGTCGGGCTCGGTTGCGAGGGCGGGATTGGCGGCAGGCTGGTGGTCGGTTCCGGGCGTTGTACCGCACATGCACTCAAGCCCAGGGCCAGTGTGAGGACTGTGATGCGGGCGATGGTGTGCATGGCGGTGCTTTCCTGTTGGGTCCGGTTACTTGTCCGGGCTGTCGATAGTCAGTTTTTGTGGCGCGGTGGTGCTGCTGGCTACTGGGCCGCTGCGACCGATCCACTCACCGGCAGTCGGTTGACCGGCCCGTGAGATGCGCGCAACCAGTTGGACTTCAGGGAAGTTGGACAGTTTCAACTGCGGCATCATTGCGTCGGCATCGCCCAGTTCGACGGTCACCGGCAGGTCAGCCACGGTCAGACGTTTGGCCGCCAGCGGCGCCGGTGGGCCTGAAGTGGCGCGGGCGAAGATGAACACGCTGTCGCCCGGTTGCACCTTGCTCCTGAGTTCGCTGGCCAGATCAACGCTGACTGTCAGCAATGCCGCTTTCGGCGCCGGTGCCTGGGCAACTTTGCCGCCGCTGGCTTTCAAGCGTTCGGCGGCACGCTCGATGCCGCCTTGCAGCGCAGCGCGAGAGTTGTCATCCGGCGGCAGTTGCGCGAGCAGGCGATTCCAGTAGTCGATGGCCTCCTGATAACGCTCGCCTTCGAACGCGGCGATGCCGAGCAGGCCGAGGCTGGTAACTTCCTTCGGATCGGCCTTCAGCGCTTCGTCGGTCAATTTCTGAATCTGCTCCGACCACTTTTTACCGTCAGCAAAATACTGCGCCTGCGCCCACTGGCCGAGCAGTTCCGGCTGGCGACCGGCGAGGTTGGCGGCGCGTTCGAACATCTTCGCCGCGTCTGCCGGACGGTCCTGAGCCATGTAGGTACGGCCGAGAAAATACAGACCTTCAGCGGAATCCGGTTGTGCGGCGACCGCACGTTCCAGACGCTGGGTCATCTCTTCCATCGACTGCGGTGCCTGAGCGAATTCGCGGGTCAGTTCGACCTTGTCGGCGGCGCCGAAATGCAGGTACAGACCGAGACCCAGCACCGGTACCAACACGGCGGCCAGCAGCGGCAACGGCTTGCCCAGGCGCGAGACACGCGGTGCGGTGACGCCTTCGGTGTCAGCGAGCAATTCACGCGCGGCTTCTGCGCGGCCGCTGTCCAGTTGCGCGGCGTCGAGCACGCCTTCGGCCTGCTGCGCTTGCAGCTCGGCAACCCGTTCCTGGTACAGCGCGACGTTCAACGCGGTGCGATCTTCTTCCCGCTGAGCGCGGCGTTCGCGCAGTACCGGGATCAGCAGAAAACTCAGGGCGACCAGAAGCAACAGCCCTGCGGCGAGCCAGAAATCAATCATTCTTGGTTTTTATCCAACAGTTGGTCGAGGCGCTGACGTTCTTCGGCAGACAGCGATGACGGCGTTTCGGCACGTTGCCCGCGACGCCTGCGCACGATCAGCGCGATCACCACGAAACCACCGAGCAGCAATCCGGCCGGACCGAACCACAGCAGCGCGGTTTTGGCATTGAGCGCCGGTTTGTAGCGGACGAAATCACCGTAGCGATCGACCATGAAGTCGATGATCTGCTGATTGTCCTTGCCCTCGCCGAGCATGCGGAAAATCTCTTTGCGCAGGTCGGCGGCAATCGGTGCGTTGGAGTCGGCGATGTCCTGGTTCTGGCATTTGGGGCAGCGCAGTTCCTTGGTCAGCTCGCGGAAACGCTCGCGGTCACCCTCTTTGGCAAATTCGTAGGTATCGATGGCCGCGTGGGCGACACCGGCCAGGCTCAAACCCAACACGACCGCAGCGAGAAAACGCTTCATGGCTTGGCCTCATCGACCAGCGCCTGATACTTGGCCGCGAGTTTTTCGCGCCAGACCTGCTCGTCGATCACCCCGACGAACTTGTCGCGGATGATGCCTTTGGCGTCGATGAAGAAGGTTTCCGGCGCGCCGTAGACACCGAGGTTGAGGCCCAGCGAACCCTCGTCGTCACGAATATCCAGCGCATACGGATTGTGAAACTCGGCCAGCCATTTCAAGGCGTCGGCATTGGTGTCCTTGTAGTTGATGCCGTAGATCACCACGCCGCGCTCGGCAAGTTTGTTCAGCACCGGATGCTCGACCCGGCAGGAAATGCACCAAGTGCCCCAGACATTGACCAGCGCCGGTTTGCCGAGGATGTCGGCCTTGGTCAGCGTCTTGTCACCCTGCACACTCGGCAGGGAAAACTCCGGGAACGGCTTGTCGATCATCGTCGACGGCAGCTCCGCCGGATCCAGGTACAAGCCGCGATAGAGAAACACCGCCACCAGCAGAAAAATCGCCAACGGCAACAACATCAACCAACGCCTCATGCCGCCGCTCCCGTCATGCCCAGCGCTTCGCGCACTTTGCTTTTCACCTTGACCCGATAACGCCGATCCAGCGCCGCCAGCAAACCACCCAATCCGGTGAGCAAGCCGCCGAACCAGATCCAGCGCACAAACGGTTTGACGTGTACGCGCACGGCCCAGGCGCCATTATCCAGCGGCTCGCCGAGGGCGACGTAGAGATCGCGAGTGAAACCGGCATCGATCCCGGCTTCGGTCATCACCGAGTTCTGCACGGTGTACAGACGCTTTTCCGGGTGCAGCACGCTGATTTCCTCGCCGTCACGAATGACGCGGATGGTGCCTTTGTCGGAGGTAAAATTCGGCCCCTCGAAATGCTTGGCGCCCTCGAAGACGAATTGATAGCCGGCCAGATCCATCGACTCGCCCGGTGCCAGACGCAGGTCGCGCTCGGCACTGTTCTGGCTCGACAACACCACGCCCAGCGCGCACACCGCGATGCCGAGGTGAGCGATCTGCATGCCCCAATAACTGCGGGTCAGCGTCGGCAAACCTTTGATCAGGCCTTTGTGCCGAGTCTTGTCGAACAGATCGCGCACACCGGCAAGCAACACCCACGCCGCCAGCAGGAACGTCGCGATCACTGCCCAGTTAAAGTCGCCATAAGCCACGCCGGCCACCACGGCCAATGCGACGCTGCCGAGCAGCACCGGAGTGAGCATGCTCGCCAGCCATTTCACTGGCGTGTCCTTCCAGCGCACGATCACGCCGATCGCCATGACCAGCATCAGCAACGCCATCAACGGAATGAACAACGCATTGAAGTAAGGCGGGCCGACCGACAGCTTGGCGCCACTGATGGCATCAAGAATCAGCGGATACAAGGTCCCAAGGAGGATCATCGATGCAGCGACAACCAGCACCAGGTTGTTGCCCAGCAGCAAGGTTTCCCGTGACCAAAGATTGAACCCGACCTGGCTTTTCACCACTGGCGCGCGCAGGGCGAAAAGGGTCAGCGAACCGCCCACCACGAACAGCAGGAAAATCAGGATGAACACGCCGCGCTCGGGATCCGAAGCGAAGGCATGCACCGAAGTCAGCACACCCGAGCGTACAAGGAAAGTGCCGAGCAGGCTCAACGAAAACGCGGCAATCGCCAGCAACACCGTCCAGCTCTTGAACACCCCACGTTTCTCGGTGACCGCCAGCGAGTGAATCAACGCGGTGCCGACCAGCCATGGCATGAACGAGGCATTTTCCACCGGGTCCCAGAACCACCAGCCGCCCCAGCCGAGTTCGTAATACGCCCACCACGAACCGAGGGTGATGCCGATCCCGAGGAAGGCCCAGGCGACGATGGTCCATGGCCGCGACCAGCGCGCCCATGCCGCATCGAGACGGCCGCCGAGCAGCGCGGCGATGGCAAATGCGAAGGCCACAGAGAAACCGACGTAACCCATGTACAGCATCGGCGGATGCACGATCAGGCCAATGTCCTGCAGCAACGGGTTGAGGTCGCGACCGTCTGCGGGAATCTGTGGCAGGATCCGCGAAAACGGGTTCGAGGTAAGAATCAGGAACAGCAGGAAACCGGTGCTGATCATGCCCATCACCGCCAGGACGCGGGCGAGCATGACTTGCGGCAACTGCCGGGAGAACACCGACACGGCGAAGGTCCAGCCGCCGAGGATCAACGCCCACAGCAGCAGGGAACCTTCGTGGGCGCCCCACACCGCGCTGAATTTGTAGTACCAGGGCAGCGCGCTGTTGGAGTTCATCGCCACGTAGCCGACGGAGAAATCGTCGGTCATGAACGCATAGGTCAGGCAGCCAAAGGCAAACAGCAGAAAGGCGAACTGGCCCCACGCTGCCGGTTGCGCCAGGCTCATCCACAAGCGGTCGCCGCGCCACGCGCCGAGCATCGGCACCAGCGCTTGGACGAGTGCAAAACACAGGGCGAGGATCATCGCCAGATGGCCCAGCTCGGGAATAAACAGTGCGGCAGCCATCGATCAACCCTCCTTCACAGGCGTCGGTGCGGATTGACCGCTGTCCTTCAGCGCTTTGGTCACTTCCGGCGGCATGTACTTCTCGTCGTGCTTGGCCAGCACTTCATCGGCGACCACTACGCCATCAGCGTTGAGCTTACCGAGGGCAACGATGCCCTGCCCTTCGCGGAACAGATCCGGGAGGATGCCGCGATAGGCGATGGTCACGGATTTGTTGAAATCGGTGACGACGAATTTGACGTCCAGCGAATCCTTGGAGCGTTGCAGCGAACCGGCCTCGACCATGCCGCCGGCGCGGATGCGCGTGTCCTGCGGCGCTTCGCCGTTGGCGATTTGCGTCGGCGTGTAAAACAGATTGATGTTTTCCTGCAACGCGCTCAGGGCCAGGCCGACAGCAGCGCCCACTCCGACCAGAATCGCCAGAATGATGATCAGACGTTTTTTGCGCAGCGCATTCACTTGCCGTTCTCCCGGCGCAGCCGACGCGCCTCTTGTTGCAGATAACGCTTACGCGCCGCAATCGGCGCCACCACGTTGAGGGCCAGCACCGTCAGGCAGATGCCGTAGGCCGACCAGACATACAGGCCGTGATGGCCCATGGCGAGAAAATCGCCGAATGAAGCAAAACTCATCGCGCCGCCTCCAGACTCTGCTGCACTTCGGTCTTCACCCAACTGGCGCGGGCCTCGCGCTTGAGCACTTCCAGCCGCATGCGCAGCAACAGCACGGCGCCGAAGAAGCAGTAGAAACCCAGCACCGTCAGCAGCAGCGGCAGCCACATTTCCGCTGGCATCGCCGGTTTTTCCGTGAGGGTGAACGTCGCGCCCTGGTGCAGGGTGTTCCACCACTCCACCGAGTATTTGATGATCGGAATGTTGATCACGCCAACGATCGCCAGCACCGCGCAGGCCTTGGCGGCGCTGTCGCGGTTGCTGATGGCATTGCCCAGCGCGATCACGCCGAAATACAGAAACAGCAGAATCAGCATTGAGGTCAGGCGCGCATCCCACACCCACCACGAGCCCCAGGTTGGTTTGCCCCAGATGGCCCCGGTGACCAGCGCCACGGCGGTCATCCACGCACCGATCGGTGCGGCGCATTGCAAAGCGACGTCGGCCAGTTTCATCTTCCACACCAGCCCGACTACGCCGCACAGCGCGAGCATCACGTAGATCGACTGGGCGAGCATCGCCGCTGGCACGTGGATATAGATGATGCGAAAGCTGTTGCCTTGCTGGTAATCCGGCGGCGCGAACGCCAGGCCCCAGACCACGCCAACGCCGATCAGCAGCAACGCTGCAATGCTCAACCACGGCAGGAACTTGCCGCTAATGCCGTAGAACCACTTGGGCGAGCCGAGCTTGTGAAACCAGGTCCAGTTCATACTGTTTCCGTCACGGTTGCCGCTCATCATCGCGAGCTGGCAGAGGGTCATGCCTTTCTTCTGGAAGAAGTGGTCAATTTTTGACCAGGCCTCATTATTATTCGCCGACGCTGATCTTCAGGCCAGCGGCTATTGCAAAGGGTGTCAGGGTGATCGCCAGCGCTGTGAGGCTGGCCATCCACAACAAGTATCCGGTCGCCGGCATGCCTTGCAACGCCGCTTGCAACGCGCCACTGCCAAGGATCAACACCGGGATGTACAACGGCAGAATCAGCAGCGCCAGCAACAGCCCGCCGCGCTTCAGGCCGACCGTCAGCGCAGCACCGACTGCACCGAGCAGGCTCAACACCGGCGTGCCCAACAGCAACGACAGCAGCAGCACCGGCAGGCACGCAGCCGGCAAACCGAGCATCAACGCCAGCAACGGCGACAGCAGCACCAGTGCCAGACCGGAGAACAGCCAGTGTGCCAGCACCTTGGCCAGGACCAGAAGCGGCAGCGGGTGCGACGAAAGGACCCACTGTTCCAGCGAGCCGTCTTCGAAGTCACTGCGAAACAATCCGTCCAGCGACAGCAGGACCGACAACAACGCCGCCACCCAGACTAACCCCGGGGACAGGTTTTGCAAGACTTGAGTTTCCGGGCCGACGGCCAGCGGGAAAAGGGCAATGACGATGGCAAAGAAAATCAGCGGATTGGCCAGCTCCGCCGGGCGGCGGAACAGCAGTCGCGATTCGCGGGCAAGCAGCAGGCCGAAGACACTCATACCGCCCATTTCCCCAGATCGATGTCGCGATAACCGGCCGGCATGCGGCTCAGGGTGTGGTGGGTGGTCAGCACCACCAGACCGCCGCGTTCGCAGTGGCCGGCCAGATGCTCTTCCAACTGAGCGACGCCCTGCTTGTCCAGCGCGGTGAACGGTTCGTCGAGAATCCACAACGGCGGGCTGTCCAGATACAACCGCGCCAGCGCCACGCGGCGCTGTTGGCCGGCGGAAAGACTGTGGCAGGGAACGTCTTCGAAACCGCGCAATCCTACTGCTGCCAGCGCCTGCCAGATCGCCTCGCGTTCGGCGGGATGATGCAGGGCGCACAGCCACGACAGGTTTTCTTCGGGAGTGAGCAGATCCTTGATCCCGGCAGCGTGGCCGATCCACAACAGGTTTCGCGCCAGTTCGCTGCGTTGCTCGGTCAGCGGCTGACCGTTGAGCAGCACCTGGCCGTCGGTGGGTTGCATCAAACCGGCGAGCAGACGTAAAAGACTGGTCTTGCCGCTGCCGTTGGGGCCGCTGATCTGCACCATGTCACCACTGGCCAGGCGCAATTCGAGGTTTTCGAAAAGCAGCCTGAGATCGCGTTCACACGCCAGGGCAACGGTTTGCAGGACAGGACTGGTCAAGGGATCACGGGCCTTATACGGTTCAAGTCGGCTCTAGAGCGGCCGTTAAAGAGATGCAGCATAGATGCTTTGATCGCTCGATCTGGCGAGCTGGATCAAACAATTGCCAGGTTTTTTGAACGAAGCGCACGACGCGCGGCATTATACATGCCGTGCCTTACTCTCAAGAGCGCAATTTCCTCAGGTTGTGTCCGCGTATGACAGGCGAAATGAACATCCTCCCGCTGCCGCCCACCGTGCCGGCGAGCGCTCGCCCGCAGATGGGTGAACTGCTCAAGCTGCTGACGCCGGTCGAGGGCTTGATCGGCGCGGGACAAAGCGCCAAGGCTGAGGTGTTGTCGCTCAAGCAGGCCGATCAGACCTTTGAATTGCTGTTGAAAGTGACCCTCGACAGCGGCCGTCAGACCACCGTGCAGGCCAGCAGCAACCTGCCGTTGCCACAGGGCACCAACCTGGCGATCACTCAGCCATCGGCCGGTAATCTGGCGATCACCGTACAGCAAGCGATCGCCAGCAGCGTCGCCACCCTCACCCGCATCGATACCGCGCAATTGCCCGCCGGCACCTTGCTGCAAGGCAAAGTCGTGACTTCGCAGGCCCTGCCGCAGACGCCGGGGCAAGCGGCGGTATTTCGCTCGATGGTCACCCTGCTCAACACCGCATTGAGCGGCAGCACTTTGACCGTCGACAGCCCGCAACCGCTGCGCATCGGCACCTTGTTGTCGGCGCAGGTGCAGGATGCGCAAACCCTCAAATTCGTGCCGCTGAGCAGCCGCCAGGAACAACTGGCGGTCAGTCAGCGATTGCTCGGTCAGCAAAGTCGTCAGGGCTCGCTCGATGGCTTGCTGAAGTTGTTGCAGAGCCTGCCGCCATCCAGCGATCAGACTTCGGCCGATCTGCGCGCGCTGGTCAACAAGCTGCTTGCCAGCCTGCCGGACCTGCCGCAAATGAGCACCGCCAAAGGCGTGGCGCTGGCATTGGCCAACAGCGGCGCGTTCCTCGAAGCGAAATTGCTCAGCGGACAAAACCCGACTCTCGCCCCGGACATGAAAGCCGACCTGCTAAAACTGATCGCGCAACTGACTCCGGGCCTGCCGAGCAACACTAATTTCAATGCGATCATCGCCGCCAATACCCTGGCCCAGGCACTGCCGAGTTTCGTCCGGAACGCCCTCGGCACCCTCGGCCAGGTCAGCGCCAAACCGGTGCCGAGCAGCTTCCCGTTGCCCGAACGACTGCTGGCGAAACTCGAAGGCGAAGGTGATCTCGAACAACTGCTGCGCCTCGCCGCCGCAGCGGTGTCGCGTCTGCAAAGCCATCAGTTGTCGAGCCTGGAACAGACCGGCGTCACCGACGATGGCCGCCTGCTCAGCACCTGGCAGCTGGAAATCCCCATGCGCAACCTGCAGGACATCGTGCCGCTGCAGGTCAAATTCCAGCGTGAAGAAGCGCCGGAGCGGGAGCCGCAGCCGCATGAACGCCGCGATGAACGCGAAGCCAAACAGCAACTGTGGCGCGTCGATCTGGCCTTCGATCTGGAACCGCTCGGGCCGATGCAGATTCAGGCGCAACTGATCGCCGGCAGCCTGTCCAGTCAGCTGTGGGCCGAGCGGCCGTACACCGCCGACCTGATCGAGAACAACCTGTTCGCCCTGCGCCAGCGCTTGCTCGATTCCGGGCTCAACGTCGGCGACCTCGACTGCCACCACGGCACCCCGCCGCAAGGCAACCAAACCCGCCTCGAACACCGCTGGGTCGACGAAACCGCATGAACGATTCCACCGCCCCACGCCAGGCCATCGCCCTCAAATACGACGGCAACCACGCCCCGACCCTCACCGCCAAGGGCGACGAAGAACTGGCCGAAGAAATCCTGCGTATCGCTCGCGATTACGAAGTGCCGATCTACGAGAACGCCGAACTGGTGCGCCTGCTGGCGCGGATGGAACTGGGCGACAGCATTCCCGAAGAGCTCTATCGCACCATCGCCGAGATCATCGCGTTTGCCTGGAACCTGAAGGGCAAATTCCCCGAAGGACAAGACCCCAACGCGCCGATGGTCGAGAAGGACATCACCGCACGCGGGGATGACTACTGAGCCGCAGTCGCAGTCTCGTGTGCGCCCTGCCATATACCGTTTGTCGCTACTGTCAGGTCTGACAGTAGCGCATGCCCGATCCCGCAGCGCTTGATTACGGACCAGACCTGACCAGGTTGCCCGCAGGTCCACAATCTTGAGGGATTGATTCCATGCCAAACGAGAAAGATGAATTGCCCCTGAAGATAAACGCTGAAGGCGGACTGCTGGTCATGGGCGCACGCGGCAATCGGGGTGGTCTTGGCAACTTCTACACGCGCAGCTGGCGACTTGTAGCGCTGGACGCCTCAACGCTCAAACCGTTGAACGTCACGTGGCAGTATGTTGGAGACAAGCAGCCAGCCACTGGTAGCGAATTTTTCGATGTCCGGCCTTATGAGGAACTGATCGTCTGGTCGGGCAAGAAACGGATAACCCTGAACCCGTCAAACATTATCGGTACATCATTCGCCCTGTGCGCTGTTTTGGACAGCCGGGCAGTCCATGCATGGGGTCACGTCGATGGCGGCGGCACTTTGCCGGAACCGGTAAGAGAAGCGCACGACGTCGTAGAGTTGTCGGCGGGGATGAGAGCCTTTGCGATTCGGCGCGCGCAAGGCAATGTCCTCGCTTGGGGACTTCAGCCCAGCGGGACCGTCCCCGAAGATATCGCACAGCTGAATACGGTTGTCGCGGTGTCGGGAAGCACTTATGTTTTCGTAGCCCTTCTTGAATCGCGCAAGCTTGTCGCATGGGGCATGCCCGAGATGGGAGGCGCACTTCCGCCCGAAATCGCCGATTTGACCGATATCATGCAAGCGTCGGGTGGCCAGTATGGTTTCGCCGCGCTGCGCAGCACTGGCAACGTCGTCTGTTGGGGCTATCATGACCATTCAGCGCAGTTGCCGGACGATATCGCGTTGCTCACCGACATAACCAGACTGGCTTGCTCGACTCATGCTTTCGCAGTACTGAGCGGCAATGGCCAAGTGCGCGCATGGGGGCATGAATCGCTTGGAGGCCAAGTGCCGTCGGACATCGCAGCGCTTAGAGATATCGTCGACCTGGCCAGTAACAGCTCAGCCTTTGCAGCACGCAGAAGCAATGGCGCACTGGTCGTATGGGGACATATGCCGGCCATGCCAGAAGAGATTGCCAGTCGCAACGACATCGTCCACGTCATAGGCTCCGGATCCGGATTTGTCGTGCTGTGCGGGGATGGCTCAGTGCACGCTTGGGCTACCCTCCCCAGCGATATCGTTAACATTCCGCCAGACATTCGCCAGTTGAGAGACATTGTCGCCATTAATGCCAACCAAGACGCGGTCGTAGCATTGCGCAGCAACGGCGTGGCAGTTGCGTGGGGAAGAGAGAACGGCGGCGGCGATACCAGCGCAGTTGCCCATTTGCTCACTGACGTTCGTGCTGTGTACGGAGGAGGCGATACCTTCGTGGCACTCAGGGCAGATCGTCGGGTAGTGGCTTGGGGCAACGCCGACTTCGGCGGTAACGGTGAGCAGAAAGCCCTGTATCAACTGATCAGTTACACAAAAACTCCGGCGAGCTGATCCGGACAACTGCGGATCGCTATGCCTGCGATGCAATCGAGAAAAAAGATCGCAGCCTTCGACACCGCTTACACGAGATTTATGCAGGCGCTGCCTCCGATGCGATCTTTTGATCTTGCTTGCCGCTTGAAGCTTGAAGCCCCTAGCTGCCCTTGTGCAACTTGCGCATCAACTCCGCCTCAGCCTGGGTCAAGCCGCACGACTGAGTCAGTTCATCGACGCTGGCGCCCATGCCCACCAGTTTCGCCGCTTGGGCGAATGACAGGCTCGACGGGTCGCGTTGTTCCAGTGCAACGATCTTGTCCGGCAACGGGCTTACCACCGCGCGCAACTCGTGCAGGGCCTCGCCCATGCGCACGTTGCCGTTCTGGTAATCGTCGACGCGTTTGGCCAGTTCCTTGATGCGCTGATCACGCAGCGCATCACCCTGGGCCTGCTGTGCAGCGATCACTCGCTGCGCCTTGATGTACGAGACGAACATCGCCAGCGTGCCGGCCCAGAACAGGAACAGAACAATTACCGCAACCTCGAGAATCAAATCAGATGCTCTCCAGTTCCGACCATTCTTCTTCGCTCATCATCTTGTCCAGCTCGACCAGAATCAGCAGCTCATTGTTCTTGTTGCACACGCCCTGAATGAACTTGGCCGATTCTTCGTTACCGACGTTCGGCGCAGTTTCGATTTCCGACTGACGCAGGTAAACCACTTCGGCCACGCTGTCGACCATGATGCCAACGACTTGCTTGTCGGCTTCGATGATGACGATACGGGTGTTGTCGCTGATCTCGCCGCTGTGCAGGCCGAAGCGCTGACGGGTGTCGATCACGGTGACCACGTTACCGCGCAGGTTGATGATGCCCAGCACGTAGCTCGGTGCACCCGGCACCGGCGCGATCTCGGTGTAGCGCAGCACTTCCTGCACGCGCATCACGTTGATGCCGTAGGTTTCGTTATCCAGTTTGAAGGTCACCCATTGCAGGATCGGATCTTCAGAACCTTTTGCATTCGACGCCTGACTACTCATACCCTGACCCCTCGAAAAAACCGCCCCGGGCGGTGTGTGTTCTGTGTGGTGGCATTGGAAAATGCCATCGCCTGATTGTTATGTCGGCTGCTATGTCGGTTTATGTAGCGGCTTGTTGCCACTCAAGTGCTTTGCCCCGCCGCTGGCGATCAACTCGGCCAGTGCGGATACGTCAAGCAATGCACACATGTGCTCGATCACGGTGCCGGCGAGCCATGGCCGCTGACCCCGGTGACTTCTCCATTTGATTTCATTCGGGTCCAGGCGCAACGAGCGGCTGACCTGATGCACCGCCAGCCCCCACTCGTAACCTTGTACCGAAATCACGTATTGCAGGCCCTGCCGGAAGTCATCGCGGTAACGATCCGGCATGACCCAGCGCGCGGTGTCCAAAACTTTCAGGTTGCCAGCCTGGCTCGGCAGAATGCCGAGGAACCACTCCGGCTGACCAAACAGCGGCGTCAGCTCGTGGCCGGCCAGCGAATAGATCGAGCCGAGGCACACCAGCGGCACCGCCAGGGTCAGCCCGGCAACGTCGAACAGCAAGCATTCGAATGCATCGGCAGCCCAGGCCGGACGGCCATCGGGTTCGACCGGTGGCGGCGGGTTGTTCGGTGGCAGGTGCACTTCGACCAGCGGCGGGACCAGCACCTTCGGCTCCGCAATCTGCGGCGCGGGTTCTGGCTCCGGCTCGGGTTCCGGCACGGTCAATAATTGCGTTTGCAGCAGCGGCGCCAAGGTCGACAGCGGCGCGCGCGGTTCGTCGATCAGCGCGACTGGCGCTTTGGCCACGGGGGCAGCAGCGGGCGCGGCAATTGGAGCGACGGATTTCTGCGCGTCGCGGGCCTGTTCTTCCAGCACCGCGGCCTGGAACTCGTCCATGGCCTCGGTGCTTTCCACCACTTCAGGCTGCGCCTGTTCGACGACTGGCGGCGGCGCTTCGACCGGCGCAGGCAAGTCCTCGGGCAGGTCGAGCAACAGGTCTTCCAGATAGGACTGCAAGGCCTGTTGCGGACGTGACGTGAGTTTCACTGGGCGGTTCATCGGTGATCAACGCCAGGCAGGGAAACCGCGTCGTCCGCTTCGCGAGCAGGCTCGCTCCCACAGGGTTCGGGCAAGCAGATCGGAATCATCTCAGGCCACCTGCGGAACAAGTTGCTGCGCGAGCAGGTGCTTGAGCAGCGCACGATAGGCCAGCACACCACGGCTCTTGCCGTCGAATTGCGAAGGCGTGACGCCGGCACGGCTGGCGTCGCGCAGACGAGTATCGACCGGGATGTAGCCGTGCCAGATGTCGTCGGGAAATTTGTCACGCAGCACGCGCAAGGTGCCCATCGACGCCTGCGTGCGGCGGTCGAACAGGGTCGGCACGATGCTGAACGGCAGCGGTTGTTTGCGCGAGCGATTGATCATCGCCAGGGTGTTGACCATGCGCTCCAGACCTTTCACGGCCAAGTGCTCGGTCTGCACCGGGATCACCAGTTGCTGGCTCGCCGCGAGAGCGTTGACCATCAGCACACCGAGCAACGGCGGGCTGTCGATGATCGCGTAATCGAAGTCCTGCCACAGTTGCGCCAGACTCTTGGCGATCACCAGACCCAGGCCACTCTGCCCCGGCGACTGCCGCTCAAGGGTGGCCAGTGCGGTGCTCGATGGCAGCAGGGAAATGCGTTCGTCGCTGGTCGACAACAGCAACTGCCCCGGCAGGCCTTGCGGCACGCTGCCCTTGTGCAGAAACAGATCGTAGTTGCTGTGCTCCAGGCTGTCGGGGTCGTAACCGAAATAGCTGGTCATCGAGCCGTGCGGGTCGAGATCGACCACAACCACGCGCTTGCCCGCCTCGGCCAGCAATCCGGCTAAAGCGATGGAGGATGTGGTTTTACCAACACCACCCTTTTGATTGGCGACTGCCCAGACTCTCATTCAGTTCGTTCCTCCCGGCCAGGTTGATTGGCCGAGACATGCTTCAGCGTGTTAATGCGGGCGACGGAGAATTGACGGCACTCTCGCGTCCCGGCGTCTTGACCGGGGTCGGTGCAGTTTGTGTGCCAGCGCGCTTCAACGCCGCGTCCGGTTGCGCATTGGCGGTTCCGGTGCCCGTCAGGCTGCGGCGCACATCGAGATTGCGCGACACCACCAGCACCACGCGGCGGTTCTTCGCCCGGCCTTCGACCGTGGCGTTATTGGCCACCGGCTGGAATTCGCCGTAGCCCACCGACGCCAGTCGCCCAGGGTTTACGCCCTGCATGGCGAGCATGCGCACGATGCTCGCCGAGCGCGCCGAGGACAGTTCCCAGTTGGTCGGGTACTGCGCGGTGCGGATCGGTTGATCGTCGGTGAAGCCTTCGACGTGGATCGGGTTATCGAACGGTTTGAGGATCGCCGCGACCTTGTCGATGATGTTGAACGCGATGTCGCTCGGCATGGCATCGCCGCTGCCAAACAACAGGCTGGAATTGAGCTCGATCTCGACCCACAACTCGTTGCCGCGCACGGTCATCTGGTTGGAGCTGATCAAGTCACCGAAGGCGGCACTGATGTCATCGGCGATGCTTTTCAGCGGATCGCTGGCCCCGGAAATACCGGCGTCGACCTGTTCGGCATCCTTGACCAGCGGCTTGGCCGGGGTCACGGTTTTCGGTCGTTCGTCGCCGATCGGAATCGGCTTGAGCGAGCGGTCGGAGTCGGTAAACACGCCGATCAGCGCTTCGGAAATGACTTTGTATTTGCCTTCGTTGATCGACGAGATCGAGTACATCACCACGAAAAACGCGAACAGCAAAGTGATGAAATCCGCGTAAGACACGAGCCAGCGCTCGTGATTGACGTGTTCTTCCTGGTGGCGACGACGAGCCATGAGGTTATTCCCTTAGTCCATGAAGCCTTGCAGCTTCAACTCAATGGAACGAGGGTTTTCACCTTCGGCGATCGACAGAATTCCTTCCAGCAACATTTCGCGATAACGCGACTGCCGCAACGCGATGGACTTGAGCTTGGCCGCGACCGGCAAGAGGATCAGGTTGGCACTGGCCACGCCATAGATGGTCGCGACGAACGCCACGGCAATGCCGTTACCCAGTTGCGACGGATCAGCGAGGTTGCCCATCACGTGAATCAGGCCCATCACCGCACCGATGATGCCGATGGTCGGCGCGTAGCCGCCCATGCTTTCGAACACCTTGGCCGCTTCGATATCGCGGGATTCCTGAGTGTAGAAATCCACTTCGAGAATGCTGCGAATGGCTTCCGGCTCGGCGCCGTCGACCAGCAATTGCAGGCCCTTGCGCGAATAGCTGTCAGGTTCGGCGTCGGCCACGCCTTCGAGGCCGAGCAGGCCTTCCTTGCGCGCCGTCAGGCTCCAATTGACCACGCGGTCGATGCCGCCGGCCAGGTCGACACGCGGCGGAAAGAAGATCCAGCCGAGAATCTGCATGGCGCGCTTGAACGCGCTCATCGGCGATTGCAGCAGCGCAGCACCGACCGTGCCGCCCAGTACGATCAGCGCCGCCGGGCCGTTGGCCAGCGCGCCGAGGTGACCGCCTTCAAGGTAGTTGCCGCCGATGATGGCGACGAACGCCATGATGAGGCCGATTAGGCTGAGAACATCCATCAGATACACGCCTCGACGATGTGCTTGCCGATGTCGTCCAGACCATACACCGCGTCAGCAAGATCGGCTTTGACGATGGCCATCGGCATGCCGTAGATCACGCAGCTAGCTTCGTCCTGTGCCCACACCGAACTGCCGCCCTGCTTGAGCAGACGCGCGCCTTCGCGGCCGTCGGCGCCCATGCCGGTCAGCACCACTGCCAGAACTTTGTCGCCGTAAGACTTGGCTGCAGAACCGAAGGTAATGTCCACGCACGGCTTGTAATTCAGACGTTCGTCACCCGGCAAAATCTTCACCGCGCCACGGCCGTCGATCATCATCTGCTTGCCACCCGGCGCCAGCAGCGCCAGGCCCGGACGCAGGATGTCACCATCCTCGGCTTCCTTGACGCTGATGCGGCAGAGCTTGTCGAGACGCTCGGCAAACGCCTTGGTGAACGCCGCCGGCATGTGCTGGATCAGCACGATCGGCGCCGGGAAGTTCGCCGGCAACTGCGTCAGTACGCGTTGCAGCGCGACCGGGCCACCCGTCGAGGTGCCGATGGCAACCAGTTTGTAGGCTTTGCGTTTCGGAGCCGGCGACGAAGCGCTGGCAGCGGATGCACGGGCAGGCGCTGGCGCAGGCGCCGGACGTGCCGGGACAGGGCTGCTGTGGCTCGTGTGGCTGCCGTAGCTGGACGCTGGCGGAGCAGGCGTCGGCGCTGGCGCAGCGGCGGGAGCCGGCGCGCTGTAGGCACTGAAACGACGATTGCTGCGCGAGATGCTGTGGACTTTCTCGCACAGCAGTTGCTTGACCTTCTCGGGATTGCGCGAAATGTCTTCGAAATTCTTCGGCAGGAAATCCACCGCGCCGGCGTCCAGCGCATCGAGGGTTACCCGCGCGCCTTCGTGGGTCAGCGAGGAGAACATCAACACCGGGGTCGGGCAGCGCTGCATGATGTGCCGCACTGCCGTGATGCCGTCCATCATTGGCATCTCGTAGTCCATGGTGATCACGTCAGGCTTGAGGGCCATGGCCTGATCGATCGCCTCTTTACCGTTGGTGGCCGTGCCGACCACCTGGATGCTCGGATCCGCCGAAAGAATTTCCGAGACGCGGCGGCGGAAAAAACCCGAATCGTCCACCACCAGGACTTTGACTGCCATAAACACTCCATTAGGTGCAGCGGCGCGTCATCGCGCCGCCGCCCCGGATTCAAATACGCTTTGTGGCGTAACGCTTGAGCATGCTTGGAACATCGAGAATCAGCGCAATGCGGCCGTCACCGGTGATGGTGGCGCCGGACATGCCCGGAGTTCCCTGGAGCATTTTGCCCAATGGCTTGATGACCACTTCTTCCTGGCCGACCAGTTGATCGACGACGAAGCCGATGCGCTGAGTGCCCACCGAAAGAATCACCACATGGCCTTCGCGCTGCTCTTCGTGAGCGGCGGAGCTGACCAGCCAGCGCTTGAGGTAGAACAATGGCAGCGCCTTGTCGCGCACGATCACCACTTCCTGACCGTCGACGACGTTGGTGGTCGACAGGTCGAGGTGGAAGATTTCGTTGACGTTGACCAGCGGGAACGCAAACGCCTGATTGCCCAGCATGACCATCAGCGTCGGCATGATCGCCAGGGTCAGCGGCACCTTGATGACGATCTTCGAGCCTTGGCCCTTGGTCGAGTAGATGTTGATCGAACCGTTGAGCTGGGAAATCTTGGTCTTCACCACGTCCATGCCGACACCACGGCCGGACACGTCGGAGATCTCGGTCTTGGTCGAGAAACCCGGAGCGAAAATCAGGTTGTAGCACTCGGTATCGCTCAGGCGATCGGCGGCGTCCTTGTCCATCACACCGCGTTTTACCGCGATCGAACGCAGGACGTTCGGGTCCATGCCTTTGCCGTCGTCGGAGATCGACAGCAGGATATGGTCGCCTTCCTGCTCGGCCGCCAGCACCACGCGACCGCCACGGGCCTTGCCCGATGCTTCGCGTTCTTCCGGCGACTCGATGCCGTGGTCGACAGCGTTGCGCACCAAGTGGACCAGCGGGTCGGCCAGAGCCTCGACAAGGTTTTTGTCGAGGTCGGTTTCTTCGCCCACCAGTTCCAGGTTGATCTCTTTCTTGAGCTGACGTGCGAGGTCGCGAACCAGACGCGGGAAGCGCCCGAAGACCTTCTTGATCGGCTGCATCCGCGTTTTCATCACGGCGGTCTGCAGGTCAGCGGTGACCACGTCGAGGTTCGACACGGCCTTGGACATGGCTTCGTCGCCGCTGTTGAGGCCCAGACGCACCAGACGGTTACGCACCAGCACCAGCTCACCGACCATGTTCATGATCTCGTCGAGCCGCGCGGTGTCGACGCGCACGGTGGTTTCCGCTTCGCTGGCCGGTTTTTCTGCCGGTGCAGCGGCTGGCGCACGGGCCGGAGCCGGTGCAGCCGCGGCGGCCGGTTTCGGCGCCTCGGCTTTCGGTTCAGGCTTGGCGGCAGGTTTCGGCGCAGCAGCGGCAGCCGGAGCTTTCGCCGTTGGCGTGGCGACGCTCGACGCAGAGCCGGCAGTCGCAGCGCTGGCGTCAAACTTGCCTTTGCCGTGCAATTCGTCGAGCAGCGATTCGAATTCGTGATCGCTGATCAGGTCACTGCCGGCCGCAGCGGCTGCCGGTGCAGCAGGTGCTGACGGGGCGGAAGCGATGGCCGATTCCAGCGCGTCAACGGCGAAGTTGCCCTTGCCGTGCAACTGATCGAGCAAGGCTTCGAATTCGTCGTCGGTGATGTCCGAGCTGTCGCCCGCAGCAGGCGCGGCCGGAGCAGCCGGCGCTGCTGGTGCCGCCGGAGCGACCGCATCGACAGCAAACTGGCCTTTGCCATGCAGTTGATCGAGCAGCGATTCAAATTCGGCGTCGGTGATTTCATCGCTCGCCGCCGTGTCGGCAACCGACGCGGGCGCCACAGCAGCGGCCGGAGCCTCAGCCTGGGCCTTGACGGCGTTCAGCGAGTCCAGCAGTTGTTCGAATTCGTTATCGGTGATGTCGTCCGAGGAGTCGCTTTCAACGACCAGTTCTTCGATCATCTCGGCAACCGGCGAAGCCGGGGCTTCATCCGCCGATTGCGGTTCGGCCAGACGCGCCAGCGCGGCCAACAGTTCCGGCGTGGCAGCGGTGATCGGTGCACGCTCACGGACTTCGCTGAACATGCTGTTCACCGCGTCCAGTGCTTCGAGCACAACGTCCATCAGCTCTGCATCAACGCGACGCTCACCCTTGCGCAGGATGTCGAAAACGTTTTCGGCGATGTGACAGCACTCCACCAGCTCATTGAGCTGAAGGAAGCCGGCGCCCCCTTTTACAGTGTGGAAACCGCGAAAAATTGCATTGAGCAGATCTGCATCATCCGGGCGGCTTTCCAGCTCGACCAGTTGTTCGGACAGTTGCTCAAGAATCTCGCCGGCCTCAACCAGGAAATCCTGAAGGATCTCTTCATCGGCGCCGAAGCTCATTAATGGGGTGCTCCTACAGGTCTAAAAACCCAAAAAACCCGAATTCCGAAACTCTAGAATCCAAGGCTGGATAACAAATCGTCCACATCGTCCTGACCGGACACAACGTCTTCTCGTTTATCGGCATGAATCTGCGGACCTTCACCCTGCGAGAGATGTTTTTGTGGATCTTTTTCAGCAAGCATTGCGGCGCGGTCATGTTCGATGCCCGCAAAGCGGTCGACCTGACTGGCCATGAGCACGAGTTTGAGCAGATTGCTTTCGACTTCGGTGACCAGTTGGGTCACACGCTTGATCACTTGACCTGTGAGGTCCTGGTAATCCTGAGCCAGCAGGATGTCGTTGAGGTTGCTCGACACCGCACGGTTGTCCGTGCTGCTGCGTGACAGAAAACCGTCGACCCGGCGCGCCAGTTCACGGAACTCTTCAGCCCCGACCTCGCGACGCATGAAGCGGCCCCAATCGGCGCTCAACGTCTGCGCTTCATCAGCCAGACTGTTGACCACCGGGGTGGCGCTTTCCACCAGATCCATGGTGCGGTTGGCCGCGGCTTCCGTCAGCTTGACCACATAGCCCAGGCGTTCGGTGGCGTCGGTGATTTGCGACACTTCCTCGGCCTGCGGCATGTGCGGATCGATCTGGAAATTGACGATCGCACTGTGCAGTTCACGTGTGAGCTTGCCCACTTCCTGATACAGGCCGCGGTCACGGGTCTGATTGAGCTCATGGATCAGTTGCACCGCGTCGCCGAACTTGCCTTTTTCAAGGCTCTCGACCAGTTCGACCGCGTGTTTTTTCAGGGTCGATTCGAAATCGCCCTGTGATGATTCGTTATGCTCCATAGCTCCCCCGCGCATTCATCAGCCGATGCGTTCGAAAATCTTCTCGATTTTGTCTTTCAACGCTTGAGCCGTGAAAGGTTTGACTACGTAACCGTTCACACCGGCCTGAGCGGCCTCGATGATCTGCTCGCGCTTGGCTTCAGCAGTCACCATCAACACCGGGAGGTGCTTGAGTTTTTCATCGGCGCGCACGTGACGCAGCAGGTCGATACCGGTCATGCCCGGCATGTTCCAGTCCGTTACCAGAAAGTCGATGCTGCCGCTGTTGAGCACCGGAATGGCAGTGGTGCCATCGTCGGCCTCGACGGTGTTGGTGAACCCAAGATCGCGCAGCAGGTTCTTGATGATCCGCCGCATCGTTGAGAAGTCATCAACGATGAGGATTTTCATGTCTTTGTTCAATTCGACCTCCAAGCAGTCTTAAACGCGCCCAGCACCTGGACGCGCCACTTCAATCAATCGGCGCAGCACTTAAAGTTTGTCTGGAGCACAACGGATCGAGACCGGCGCCGTTCATCACCGCACCAGCCTCGTTTCGCAGTGTCCCCACACTGCCTTCAGCGCGCTCGCCACTCCCCCAAACGCCCCCGCAGACGGGCCGCGCACTGGCTGTGTAACTGGCTGACCCGCGATTCACTGACGCCAAGGACTTCACCGATCTCCTTGAGGTTCAGCTCTTCGTCGTAGTACAGCGCCAACACCAGTCGCTCACGCTCCGGCAAATTGGCAATCGCGTCCGCCAGCGCCGCCTGAAAGCGTTCATCTTCCAGATCGCGTGACGGCTCCATATGAGCACTGGCGCCATCCTCGTGCAGCCCTTCGTGTTCGCCGTCCTGCAACAGGTCGTCGAAACTGAACAGGCGACTGCCCAAGGTGTCATTCAGAATCCCGTAGTAATCGTCGAGACTCAATTGGAGTTCGGCCGCAACCTCGTGATCTTTAGCGTCACGGCCGGTTTTAGCTTCAATCGAGCGAATCGCGTCGCTGACCATCCTGGTATTACGGTGAACCGAGCGTGGCGCCCAATCCCCTTTGCGCACTTCATCGAGCATCGCGCCGCGGATTCGAATGCCCGCGTACGTTTCGAAACTGGCGCCTTTGCTGGCGTCGTATTTGGTCGAGACTTCCAGCAAACCGATCATCCCGGCCTGGATCAGGTCTTCGACCTGCACGCTGGCCGGCAGGCGCGCCAGCAAGTGATAGGCAATGCGCTTGACCAGTGGCGCGTAACGCTCGATCAATTCGTATTGCGCGTCACGCGCCGACTTTTTGTAAAGATTCATGCCACTGGCGGTCATATCACAGGCCCTGCGGTTTGCTGCACGAGACGCTCGACGAAAAATTCCAGATGCCCGCGCGGGTTGGCGGGCAGCGGCCAGGTATCGACCTTCTGGGCGATGGCTTTGAAGGCCAGTGCGCACTTGGAACGGGGAAAGGCTTCGTAGACGGCGCGCTGCTTCTGCACTGCCTTGCGCACGCTTTCGTCGTATGGCACGGCGCCGACGTATTGTAGGGCGACGTCGAGGAAGCGATCCGTGACCTTGGTCAACTTGGCGAACAGGTTGCGCCCTTCTTGCGGGCTCTGCGCCATGTTGGCCAGCACGCGGAAGCGGTTCATGCCGTAGTCGCGGTTGAGCAACTTGATCAGCGCGTAAGCGTCGGTGATCGAAGTCGGCTCGTCGCAGACCACCAGCAACACCTCTTGCGCGGCACGAACGAAACTGACTACCGAGTCACCAATACCCGCAGCGGTGTCGATCACCAGCACGTCGAGATTGTCGCCGATGTCGCTGAACGCCTGGATCAGGCCGGCATGTTGCGCCGGGCTCAGGTGCACCATGCTCTGCGTGCCGGAGGCCGCCGGCACGATGCGAATCCCGCCCGGGCCTTGCAACAGCACGTCGCGCAGTTCGCAACGGCCTTCGATAACGTCGGCCAGTGTGCGCTTGGGTGTCAGCCCCAGCAGAACGTCGACGTTCGCCAGGCCCAGGTCGGCGTCCAGCAGCATGACCCGACGGCCAAGCTCTGCCAGCGCCAGCGACAAGTTCACTGACACGTTAGTCTTGCCGACGCCACCTTTGCCGCCGGTCACCGCGATCACCTGTACGGGATGCATGCTGCCCATGTTATTTCTTTACCTTGTCTTGCATAGACGGAGGCCACATTACTGGCTGCGCGTTCCTGATCGGAACAATGCGTGGCAGACCATCGATGTAGGTACAAAAACTGTTCATGATTACCTCAGCCAACCTGCTTGGTCGGGCTGTGATAGATATCAGCGAACATGTCAGCCATGGCTTCTTCGCTGGGTTCTTCCTGCATTTGCACGCTGACGGCGCGGCTGACCAGTTGATGACGGCGCGGCAGATGCAGATCATCTGGAATCCGTGGGCCATCGGTCAGATACGCGACCGGCAATTCATGACTGATCGCCAGGCTCAACACTTCGCCGAGACTGGCCGTTTCATCCAGTTTAGTCAGGATGCAGCCGGCCAGCCCGCAACGCTTGTAACTGTGATAAGCGGCGGTTAGAACCTGTTTCTGGCTGGTGGTTGCCAGGACCAGATAATTTTTTGAGCGAATGCCACGCCCGGCCAGGCTCTCAAGCTGCATGCGCAACGCCGGATCACTGGCTTGCAGGCCGGCAGTATCGATCAAAACCACGCGTTTGCGTAGCAGTGGATCCAATGCCTGCACCAGCGACTGACCCGGATCGACGTGCGTTACCGGCACGTTGAGGATGCGCCCGAGGGTTTTCAATTGTTCCTGAGCGCCGATGCGGAAGCTGTCCATGCTTACCAGTGCAACGTTCTGCGCGCCGTACTTGAGCACATAACGCGCGGCGAGCTTGGCCAGCGTGGTGGTCTTGCCCATGCCGGCGGGGCCGACCATGGCAATCACACCGCCCTCTTCCAGCGGCTCGACTTCCGGCACGGCAATCATCCGCGCCAGGTGGGCCAACAGCATGCGCCAGGCCTGACGGGGTTCTTCGATATCGGTGATCATCGCCAACAGATCGCGCGACAGCGGGCCGGACAGGCCGATGCGCTGCAGACGGCGATACAGATTGGCCTGGGCCGGACGGCTGCCTTGCAGCTGATTCCAGGCCAGGGTGCCGAGCTGCACTTCCATCAGCTCGCGCAAGCTGTTCAATTCAAAACGCATCGAATCCAGTGCACGCGGATCGACACCCGCCGAGGCCTGCGCAGGCGCTGCGGCCGGGCGCGGCGGGGCAGCGTAGGTTGGCTCGCTCAGCGGCTCGGCAGCGGTCAGCGGCAGGCCTGCGGTCAACGGCAGCCCGGCGAACAACTGCTGATTGGTGTTGCCGTCGGCTTCGCCACGCAGGCTCAGCTCGGCCTGGGCGGTGACGATGCGCGACTGGGTCTTGCGCAGCTCGTCTTCGAGTTCCATGTTCGGAACCCGTGGCGCCAGCGCCGACAATTTGTAATCCAGAGCCGCCGTCAACTCGACGCCGCCGGCAATGCGGCGGTTGCCGATGATGGCGGCATCAGCGCCCAGCTCATCGCGAACCAGCTTCATGGCCTGACGCATATCGGCGGCGAAAAAACGCTTAACTTGCATAAACCACTACCTCAGCCGTTGGGCCCTACTGTCGCAACGATGGTCACTTGCTTGTTGTCCGGTACTTCCTGGTAGGCCAGTACATGCAGCCCTGGCACTGCGAGGCGGCCGAAACGCGAGAGCATCGCGCGAATCGGGCCTGCTACCAGCAGGATCACCGGTTGGCCTTGCATTTCCTGACGCTGGGCCGCTTCGATCAACGAACGTTGCAGCTTCTCGGCCATGCTCGGCTCCAGCAGAACGCCCTCTTCCGAGCCTTGTCCTGCCTTCTGCAGACTATTGAGCAATATCTGTTCCAACCTTGGTTCCAATGTGATTACAGGCAGCTCGGACTCAGTGCCTACAATGCTTTGGACGATTGCACGGGATACGCCGACCCGCACAGCGGCGACCAGCGCGGCGGTATCTTGACTCTTGGCAGCGTTGTTCGCGATCGCTTCGGCGATGCTGCGAATGTCGCGCACCGGCACGTGCTCGGCGAGCAGCGCTTGCAGGACCTTGAGCAACTGCGACAGCGAAACCACGCCCGGCACCAGCTCTTCCGCCAGTTTCGGCGAGCTCTTGGCCAGCAATTGCATGAGTTGCTGCACTTCCTCGTGGCCGATCAGCTCACTGGAGTGCTTGTACAGAATCTGGTTCAAGTGCGTGGCGACCACGGTGCTGGCGTCAACCACGGTGTAGCCGAGCGATTGCGCCTGGGCGCGCTGGCTGATTTCGATCCACACCGCCTCCAGGCCGAAAGCCGGATCTTTGGCGTTGATCCCGTTGAGCGAGCCGTACACCTGGCCGGGGTTGATCGCCAGTTCGCGGTCCGGGTAGATCTCGGCCTCAGCGAGAATCACGCCCATCAGCGTCAAGCGATACGCGCTCGGCGCCAGATCAAGGTTGTCGCGGATGTGCACGGTCGGCATCAAAAAGCCCAGATCCTGCGAGAGCTTCTTGCGCACACCCTTGATCCGCGCGAGCAATTGCCCCCCCTGATTGCGGTCCACCAGCGGAATCAGGCGATAGCCGACTTCGAGGCCGATCATGTCGATCGGCGTCACGTCGTCCCAGCCCAGCTCTTTGGTTTCCATGGCGCGGGCCGGCGACGGCAGCAGTTCCTGCTGACGCTTGACCTCTTCCAGCGCCACGACCTTGGCGACGTTCTGCTTCTTCCAGAACAGGTACGCGCCGCCTGCGGCCAGCGCGGCCATGCTCAGGAAGGAGAAGTGCGGCATGCCCGGCACCAGACCCATCACCGCCATCAAACCAGCGGCCACGGCCAGCGCTTTCGGCGAGGCGAACATCTGGCGGTTGATCTGCTTGCCCATGTCTTCCGAGCCGGAAGCACGGGTCACCATGATCGCCGCTGCTGTAGATAACAACAGTGATGGCAATTGCGCCACTAAACCGTCACCGATGGTCAGCAAAGCGTAAACCTTGCCCGCGTCGCCGAAGCTCATGCCGTGCTGGAAGATACCAACCGCCATGCCGCCAATGAGGTTGATGAACAGAATCAGCAGGCCGGCGATGGCGTCACCGCGGACGAACTTGCTGGCACCGTCCATCGAACCGTAGAACTCGGCCTCTTGGGCGACTTCCTGACGGCGCGACTTGGCCTGGTTCTGGTCGATCAGGCCGGCGTTGAGGTCGGCGTCGATCGCCATTTGTTTGCCGGGCATCGCATCGAGGGTGAAGCGCGCGCTCACCTCGGAAATCCGCCCGGCACCCTTGGTCACCACGACGAAGTTGATGATCATGAGGATAGCGAAGACCACGATACCGACCACGTAGTTACCGCCGATCACCACCTCACCAAAGGCCTGAATCACCTTACCGGCAGCGGCGTGGCCGTCCTGACCGTGGAGCATCACCACCCGCGTCGAGGCCACGTTCAAGGCCAGCCGCAGCAGCGTCGCCACCAGCAGAATGGTCGGGAACACGGCGAAATCCAGCGGCCGCAGCGCATACACGCAGACCAGCAGGACGACGATCGACAGAGCGATGTTGAAAGTAAAGAAGACGTCGAGCAGGAACGGCGGTACCGGCAACATCATCATCGCCAGCATGACCAGCAGCAACAACGGCACGCCCAGATTGCCTCGACTGAGGTCGGCAACGTTGGTGCGTGCTGTATTGAATAACTGAGTGCGATCCACCGGTTTTCCCCGTTCCTTTAAAGCAAACTTTTGACGCCCCGAACGGGCGCAGGGCGGCTACTGCAAGAAGCTTTCCAACTTTTGCCGGGGAATGAAATAGAGCGGTTTTACTTGGGATTTATCGGCTGATTGGGCTGGCCCCTTCGCGAGCAGGCTCGCTCCCACAGTTTGACATGCATTCCCAATCGGACATTTGGAATACGGCCCCTGTGGGAGCGAGCCTGCTCGCGAAGAGGCCTTCGAATGCGGCGCATTTTTTTCGATTTAAACGAAGCTGTTTACAAGACACCAGCAGACACGGTCTCAAGGCTACAAATCCTTGCGCCATTGCCTACAGCCAAGCCAGAATCCGCCGGCTTGTGCACCTGGGGGTCGGATTCTATTGTGGTCCGGTCGCTGACGAATCAGCGATCGGGTTTAGCGACCCGGATCTTGAATAGGTGCATCAGCGTTCCATGCTTTGTCGCGGGTTCAGTATCTGCGACTGCGCCATGGTGGCTGTATGTGGGAGACCTTCGGGTCTGCCGGGTGCCTATAACCGGTTCGCTAACCTGCGTACAGCCGCCACCTTACTGTTTAGCGACAGTGCCTGACGGCTCCACTTATATAGGAGCTTCACCATGATCAAACCCACACCCAACCCGCCCGAATCCGCCCCCACCTCCCCCTACGAATCCCTCGATTCAAAAAAACTCCACCAAGCCGCCGACCGCGCCCTCGACCACTACCTCTGCCCACCCGGCTCGACCCCACCACCGTTCAGCCCCCGCGCCATGTACGCCGTCACCGCCGACACCAAAAACGAAGACCTCCTGGCCAACGCCTGCGAAACCCTCGCCTCGGCCAAAACCATCGCCCAGGAATTCGCCGGGCTGGTCAAACCATCGCAGCGCCGAACGCTGATGGGGATTGCGCAGCTGATCATGCTCGGGGAACTGGCGGTAAATCGGGTGCTGGATAATCTGGAGTTGCCTGGATGATGCGGTTCGGCTGAGTGATTCGAGTGAGAGAGCCGGCCTTTTGGCGAGCAAGCGCGCTCCCACATTTTGATCTTCTTGGATGCAAATCTTGCAGCGGCTGAAGATCCTGTCGAGTGCAGCTTGCGCGAGCTAGGCCTCTCGGCGGCGCATGAGCGCCCACCCCTTCAGCGATACCATTGGTCGGAAAACCGTCCCCACCTGTCAGATCTGACAGGTGACGGACGCCTCGTTCTGCGTTGTGATGAACCTTGCCTGCCATTGTTCATCACCAGTGTTCGAGGAGAACGGAATGAGCGTTCAAGTCTATTCAACCGAAGCCAACGCAGCCCTGGCCTTGTATCCCGTGTACCCCCCGCAATGGATAACACCGGTGCTGCCTCCAGGTACTGCTGATGGTGGCCTTCCTCTCTCGGCATTCACTCCATCTGGGGTAGAACTTGTCATCGACCCCTTAACCGGCTTGCGGAATTGGGTCATGGCGGCTTATGACGTCGTGACTATTTTTGTCAACGGAGTCAACACCGGCATCAGCAAAACCATCTATCCCGGTGAAGAGCAGGAACGCATTCTTTTGCGCGTGCCGGCGAGTTGGTTCACAAACGGTGTCAACGATGTCCACTACAGAGTGACCCGATCCAGCGGTAACGACGCCGACTCACCCACACTCAAGCTGCTCTACAACAACCCGGCGCCTACCGTCACCGTCAGCCATCCACCCAGCGTCGTACCGGGGCAGACGGCGGTCATCACGATCACCGTCGGTTACCCACGGCCTCACGACACGGTGACGCTCACCATAGGCACCTGGAGCATCACATTTGCCAACCCCACAAGCCCGATCAACCACACCCTGACGGCTGCAGAATTGCAGTTGATAGGCGACGGCACCCATTCGGTCTTCGCCAGGGTGCGCGATCAATTGACCAACAACAATGAGTCGGCGACGACCCCGATCACTATCACCGCCAATCAGAAGGTGTACAACTCGCCGATAATCGCTGAGGCCGTGGACGGCATGCTCGACGTGGCCGCACTGAGGGGCCAGGACGCTACGCTACGAGCACGCAACTGGACGGGAATCCAGGTCGGTCAGCAGGTGTGGCTGAAGGTCACTGGCCAGAAACCCGACGGCTCGGCGCACGTCCTGCAATTCTGGAATGGTGACACCCACAAGGTGAATGCGACCTGGGTCAGTCAGGGGTTCTGGGATAAACCGCTGCTCATAGCTTTTCTGAAAGAATTGAAAGAAGGATCGCTGTTGAAACTGGAATTCTGGGTATCGGAGGACAAGAGCAATGACTTCGCCAGCGCCACGCGGTTTCCGGATCAGGTGTATACCGTCATTGGCCTGCAACTTGACCTGCCACCCCCGACCTTGAACCCGCCCACAGTGCCGATTGACGTTTTGGCTAATCCGGATGGAGTGAAGCTTCAGATAACAGGTTTCGCAGCAGAGAAAGACGATAAGGCTCAATTCGTCCAGGTGAACGCGCCGGCCGGTGCGCCGCCGTTTCCGGTGGTGGATTTTGTTGGTGGGATTGCAGAGATTTCATTGAGCGCTGCGTTTCTGGCGGCTTGGCATGGCAAGGCGATTGAGTTCCGGTGGGATTTGATTCGTACCGGAGTTCCGGCTGGAGAATCACCAACAGTCAGGTTTGATGTCATGACAATCGCTGATGGAGACCCGCGTTTGCCGACACCCGTAATTCTCCAAGCAATTGGGCCGGACGGAGGAAAAGTACTTGATTTATCGACTTTTGATGGCGATGCGACTGTGACAGTCGATACCTGGACAGCCATGGCAAAGGGACAAAAGTTCTGGCTGCTTTGCGTAGGAAAAAAAGATGATGGATCGGACTACGAAATTTCGTTGGCTAATGGAATTGAAATTGAAATACCAGGTAAATTGAGCAGAACGCTTTTGCGTTCAGAACTAGACCGCCTTGTTGATGGATCTCTTCGCGTGGACATTAGTGTTGGATTCAGCACCAACGGGGACAAAAACGACGCTACTCTGTTCCCTAGTCTAAATGTAGGCCTCAAGGTACGTGCAAAACTCATCATAGATGATTCACCTTTAGAGTTGTCAGGCAGGACAGTGTCAATCGTGAATACCAGTGGTCAGTACATCGATAGATGGCGCCTTACGGGTGTTCATCCGTCTGGAGCCTCAGCAAATCGTCAAGCGTCAGGAGGAGTGGGCCAAATTACTTATCAATCGGATAATCCAAAAATCGCAAACGTCAATGACGTCGGGTTAATCTGGAGTGAAGGTAATGGCAGCACCACCATCAATGTAAGAGATAGCTCAGGCCAACATGCCTCAATTTCTGTTTCTGTAAGCAACGTCGAACAATGCATTGTCTCACCATCACTTATAGCTGATTCAAAGATTGATCAGTGGGTCAATGCGAATGGCCGTGCTGTAAAAACGTCAGACCTGGTTTTGTTCCGGACTAAATTTTTTGTGACTCAGTTCGCTGGCTATGGAATTCGCTCAGACGTTAGTTTGTATTGGGGGTTGTACAACGAAGGACAAGGGTGGAGAGAGCATGCTTATCATTCTAGCCCTGGACACACTGTCTTGTGTTTGCGGTAGTGAGTCGACGCTTCGCCTCATCAGAATTGAGAGAAAAGGGGACAGGAGTAAAGGGAACGGATTTATTTAACCAGTGATCTAGAACAGCGGGGCTTGAACTTGGTTGTTTTCCTGACCGGGATGACCCCTTAGCAAGCAGGCTCACTTTCGACGGTTGATCGCATTACAAGTGGAATCAAGTTTGCTCGCGAAGGCTGACTGGCAGGCAATAATCGCCCAAAAAAACCGCCGCTGCGCATCAATCGGGACGGCGGTTTTCTTTTCAGGTGTTTGGCGATGAGGGCAAACTGCCGGTCAATACCGAAGGATTTTCACTTTCCCATTTTTGGTCCTGGGCAATTCGAACTCGACTTCGCCGCCCACTTTGATCTTCGCCTGCAAGGCCTCAGCCAATGGAACGCTGAATCGGTACTCTTTGGCAGTCAGAAAAAAACCCGTGGCTTCGGCAAAGGACAGGCATCGTCCCGAGGGCTTCGGCGTGATGGTGCCTTTGCCGGTTTTTTCATCGTAGCTGCTGAAAATACCTTTCATTGCCTTGCTCCCTTGCACTCGCCCGCCCGCCCGGCCGCGCGAGCGCGCGGCAGCATCTTGCATCAAACTGCAAAATCACGGCGACTGCACCTGTCAGAGTTGACAGTAAAGGGGAATCTCAGACAAAAGGCTGCGCAGCAACGTCAGGAATCCCGACGCAAGTCCGGCGGAATCGGCAGATCATCCTTGAGCGGGTCCGGCCGCTTGCCCTTGCCCGCCTGGTGTTGGCGAATCTGATAGACGTAGGCCAACACCTGCGCCACTGCCAAATACAGCCCGCCAGGAATCTCCTGCTCAAGCTCAGTTGAGTAATAGATCGAGCGCGCCAGCGCAGGCGACTCGAGCAGCATGACGTTGTTGGCCACTGCGATTTCGCGGATTTTCAGGGCGATGAAGTCGCTGCCCTTGGCCAGCAGTACCGGTGCGCCGCCCTTCTCCGAGTCGTACTTGAGCGCGACCGCGTAGTGGGTCGGGTTGGTGATGACCACGTCGGCTTCGGGAATCGCCGCCATCATCCGTCGCTGGGACATTTCGCGCTGGGTCTGGCGAATGCGTTGCTTGACCTCGGGGCGGCCTTCCTGGTCCTTGTGTTCGTCGCGCACTTCCTGCTTGGTCATCTTGAGCTTCTTCATGCTCTCCCAGATCTGCACCGGCACGTCGACGGCGGCGATGATGATCAGACCGCAGGCCAGCCACAGCGTGCTCCAGCCCACCAGCAAGACGCTGTGAATGATCGCCATATCCAGTGGTTCGTGGGCGATGCGCAGCAAGTCGTCGACGTCGGCGGACAACACCAACAGCGCCACCCCCAAGGTAATCAGAAACTTGGCCAGGGCCTTGAGCAGTTCAACCACAGCCTTGAACGAGAACATCCGTTTGAGGCCGGCGGCCGGGTTCATCCGGCTGAATTTGGGTGCCAGCGAACTTGCCGCGAACAGCCAGCCACCCAGGGAGATTGGCCCGATGATGGCGGCGAGCAACAGGGTTATCATCACCGGCTGAATCGCCAGCAAGGCGATCAACCCTGACTCCAACAGAAAACGGCCCATGGCGCCCTGATCCATGACCACTTCGCGGGACAGGGTGAAGTTCAGGCGCATCACGTCCATCATTTCTTGCGCGAGCATGCCGCCGAAAATCAGCAGCGCAGAGGCGCCGGCCATCATCACGGCCAGGGTGTTGAGCTCTTTGGAACGGGCGATTTCACCCTTCTCACGGGAGTCCTTTTTGCGTTTCTCCGTGGGGTCTTCCGTTTTGTCCTGACCGCTCTCGCTCTCTGCCATGACTCAGCGCGCCCGTGCCAGTTCGCGTAGCAACTGCAAGGCCTCGCTGGCCAGCGGTTGATACTGGTTGAGAATGTCCGCAAGCCCCACCCAGACGATGAACAGGCCGAGCACCAGGGTCAGCGGAAAACCGATCGAGAAGATGTTCAGTTGCGGCGCGGCGCGGGTCATCACGCCGAAGGCGATGTTGACCACCAACAGTGCGGTGACGGCCGGCAACACCAGCAGCAATGCGGCGCCGAGGACCCAGCCGAGTTTGCCGGCCAGTTCCCAGTAATGCGCAACCATCAAACCGCCGCCGACCGGCAGCGTGGTGAAACTTTCAGTGAGGACTTCGAACACCACCAGATGGCCGTTCATCGACAGGAACAGCAACGTCACCAGCATGGTGAAGAACTGCCCGATCACCGCCACTGAAACGCCGTTGGTAGGGTCGATCATCGAGGCGAAGCCCATGCCCATCTGGATCGCAACAATCTGCCCGGCGACGGCGAAAGCCTGGAAGAACAGTTGCAGGGAAAAGCCGAGTACGGCGCCCACCAGAATCTGCTCGCCGATCAGCAGCAGGCCGCTGAGATCCAGCGGGCTGACGGCGGGCATCGGCGGCAGCGCCGGGGTGATGACCACGGTGATCGCCACGGCGAAATACAGGCGCACGCGGCGCGGGATCAGGGTGGTGCCGAACACCGGCATGACCATCAGCATCGACGCCACGCGAAACAGCGGCAACATGAACGACGCCACCCAAGTGCTGATCTGGGTGTCGGTCAGCTGAAGCAGCGATTGCATGGCTTAGCCGATGACCATCGGAATGTTTTTGTACAGCTGGATGATGTATTCCATGAACGTCTGCACGATCCACGGACCGCCGATGATCAGAGTCACCAGCATCACCAGAAGACGCGGCAGGAAGCTCAGGGTCTGTTCGTTGATCTGCGTGGCGGCCTGGAACATCGACACCAGCAGGCCGACCAGAAGGCTCGGCACCACCAGGATGGCAACCATCATGGTGGTCAGCCACAGGGCTTCACGAAAGATATCGACCGCGACTTCCGGCGTCATGGCGAAACACCTCCAAAACTGCTGGCCAGAGTACCGATGATCAGCGCCCAGCCATCGACCAGCACGAACAGCATGATCTTGAACGGCAGCGAGATGATCAGCGGCGAGAGCATCATCATACCCATGGCCATCAGCACGCTCGCCACGACGAGGTCGATGATCAGGAACGGAATGAAGATCATGAAGCCGATCTGGAAGGCGGTTTTAAGCTCGGAAGTCACGAACGCCGGCACCAGAATGGTCAACGGCGCCTGATCCGGGCTGGCAATGTCGGTGCGCTTGGACAGGCGCATGAACAGCTCCAGATCGCTGGTGCGGGTCTGCGCGAGCATGAAGTCCTTGATCGGCACCTGAGCCTTTTCCACCGCTTGCTGGGCGGTGAGGGTTTCCGCCAGATACGGTTGCAGCGCGTCGTTGTTCACCCGGTCGAACACCGGCGCCATGATGAACAGCGTCAGGAACAGCGCCATGCCGGTGAGGATCTGGTTCGACGGCGTCTGTTGCAGGCCGAGGGCCTGACGCAGGATCGAGAAGACGATGATGATCCGCGTGAAGCTGGTCATCAGGATGACCGCCGCTGGAATAAAGCTCAGCGCGGTCATGATCAGCAGGATCTGCAGACTGACCGAATATTCCTGCGCGCCGTCGGCATTAGTGCCCAGCGTGATCGCCGGGATAGACAACGGATCGGCGGCGAACGCCAGCGGCGCGGCCAGCAACAGGACCAGCGTCAAGACGATGCGGAGCGCACCCATTACTTCGTATCCTTTTGGTCCTTGCCAAGAATCTTCAGCAGATGCTGAGCAAATTCCGGCGTCGCTTTTTCACTGGCGGTGGGGACTTCGACCGGTTCTTTGAGCACGTGCAGCGCGGTGATGGTGCCGGGGCTGAGGCCGAGCAGAATCTGCTCGTTGCCGACCTGCACCAGCATCAAGCGGTCACGCGGACCGAGCGCGCGTGAGCCGATCAGCTCGATTACCTGGCCCTTGCCCGCTGGCCCCGCCTGCTGCACGCGGCGCAACAGCCAGGCGAGGAAAAAGATCAAACCCAGCACCAGCAGCAAACCGAACACCAGTTGCGTTAACTGACCGGCCACGCCGCTGTTGACCATTGGCGCGGTGGCGGCAGGCGCGGCAGTGGTTGCACCCGGCTCGGCAGCCAGCACGCTCAACGGCCATGCCAGCAGCACCCAGAGAAACCTTTTCACTCAGCGCAGCTTCTTGATGCGTTCGCTTGGGCTGATCACGTCGGTCAGGCGGATGCCGAACTTCTCGTTGACCACCACTACTTCGCCGTGGGCGATCAAGGTGCCGTTGACCAGCACGTCGAGCGGCTCACCGGCCAGACGATCAAGCTCGATCACCGAACCCTGGTTGAGTTGCAGCAGGTTGCGGATGTTGATGTCGGTACTGCCGACTTCCATCGAGATCGACACCGGGATGTCGAGGATCACGTCCAGGTTCGGACCGTCGAGGGTCACCGGATCATTGTTCTTCGGCACGCTGCCGAACTCTTCCATCGGCAGACGTTTGGAGCTGGAAGTGCCGGCGTCGGCGGCCAGCAGTGCATCGATGTCAGCCTGGCCGGCGTCACCGGTTTCTTCAAGGGCCGCAGCCCATTCATCGGCCAGTGCCTGGTCGTCCTGCGCGTTCATATCGTCGTTCATCATGTGTCCTCGGCGGGCAACAATTCGGTTAAATACGGGGGTGGAAAGCGCCGCCTCAGCGACGCTCGATCGGCTCGATCACCTGCAACGCGAGGTTGCCTTTGTGCGAGCCCATCTTGACCTTGAAGGCCGGCACGCCGTTGGCGCGCATGATCATGTCTTCCGGCATCTCGACCGGGATCACATCGCCCGGCTGCATGTGCAGGATGTCGCGCAGCTTCAACTGGCGGCGGGCCACGGTGGCACCGATGGGCACGTCGACATCGAGCACGTCCTGGCGCAGGGCATTGACCCAGCGCTCGTCCTGATCGTCGAGGTCGGACTGGAAACCGGCGTCGAGCATTTCCCGCACCGGCTCGATCATCGAGTACGGCATGGTCACGTGCAGATCGCCCCCACCGCCATCGAGTTCGATGTGGAAGGTGGAGACCACAATCGCTTCGCTCGGGCCGACGATGTTGGCCATGGCCGGGTTCACTTCCGAGTTGATGTACTCGAAATTGACTTCCATGATCGCCTGCCAGGCTTCCTTCAGATCGACGAAAGCCTGCTCCAGCACCATGCGCACTACGCGCAGTTCGGTCGGGGTGAACTCACGCCCTTCGATCTTGGCGTGACGGCCGTCACCACCGAAGAAGTTGTCCACCAGCTTGAACACCAGTTTGGCGTCGAGGATGAACAGCGCGGTGCCGCGCAGCGGTTTGATCTTGACCAGGTTGAGGCTGGTCGGCACGTACAGCGAGTGCACGTATTCGCCGAACTTCATCACCTGCACGCCACCGACAGCCACGTCCGCCGAGCGGCGCAGCATGTTGAACATGCTGATGCGGGTGTAGCGGGCAAAGCGCTCGTTGATCATTTCCAGCGTCGGCATGCGTCCACGGACGATGCGATCCTGGCTGGTCAGGTCGTAGCTTTTGACACTGCCGGGTTCGGCAGCATTATCGGTCTGTACCAGACCATCATCGACGCCATGCAGCAGCGCATCGATTTCATCCTGGGACAGCAGATCCTGCACGGCCATGTCGTGTTCCTACTGCAGTACGAAATTAGTGAAAAGCAACTGTTCGATGACCACTTTGCCCAGTTCTTTCTGCGCCACTTCCTGGACGCTGGCGGTGGCCTTCTGGCGCAACATCTCCTGGCCGACCGGGGTCGCCAGTGTGGCGAAATCCTGACCGGAGAAGAGCATTACCAGGTTGTTGCGGATAACCGGCATGTGCACTTTGAGCGCGTCCAGATCGGCCTGATTACGCGCCAGCATGGTGATGCTCACCTGCATGTAGCGCTGACGGCCGTTCTGGTTGTAGTTGGCCACGAAGGCCGGCGCCATCGGCTCGAAAATCGCCGCCTGCTTGCCGACCGGCGCTGCTTCAGCGGCCTCGGCAGGCTTGCTCTGCGCGCCATGCATGAAGAACCAGGTCGCCCCGACGGATGCACCAATGGCCACCAGCAACGCCAGCACGATCACGATGATCAGCTTGAGTTTGCCTTTGGTTGCGGGGTCTTTTACTGCTGCAGCTTCGCTCTTCGCCATGCCAATAATCCGTCACTAATCGGGGGTTTCACAGTCGCACGGCAAGGCAAGAGCAAGTGTTATGCCAGAAGTGTCGGAGGTCGAGAACGACGCTAAAGTCAAAAGCACCCTCACCCCAGCCCTCTCCCTGAGGGAGAGGGGGCCGACCGAGATGTAATGGGGCTGGACATCGACCTGCACAACCGAGGTGATTGCAAGTTCAGGGCGGGAATCAACAGGTCGCCGAATGTCGAACGGATTCAGCGATGCTCGTTCAGGTCGGCGTAGTTCTTCAAGATTCCCCAATCGGTCCCCTCTCCCTCTGGGAGAGGGCTAGGGTGAGGGGGCTCTTGATTTGCTCAGGCGTAATAGTCGACCGCGCTGCTGCCAATTACGCTGGTAGTCTGCGCCGCCACTTCAGCGACAGTAGCCGGTGCCAATTCCTCATCCGCCGAATCCAAGCGGCCACCCGCAGCGCTGGTCCGGCCACTCTGCCCCTGCTGCGCCTGTTCCTGACCTTGCTGCCCCTGCCAGCCACGGTTCTGGTCGGCGACATTGACATCCACCTGGCCCATGCCCTGCTGGTTGAACATGTCGCGCAGGCGGTGCATCTGGCTGTCGAGCGCTTCACGCACGCTTGGGTGTGCGCTCATGAAGGTGACCTGGGTCTGCTGATCGGGAACCATGTTCACGCGGATATCCAGACGCCCAAGCTCCGCCGGCTGCAACTGAATGTCGGCGGCCTTCAGGTTGACGCTGGACAGGTACATGACGCGGTTGACCACTTCTTCGGTCCAGCCGCTCTGGTGCATGGCGATCGGCTGATTCACCGGCAGCGCATTGGCGGTTTTCGGCGTAGCGGCCTGGGTCAGTGCCGCCAGACGGTTGGCGAAGTCATCGACGCGAGTGTCGCTGGTAGCCGATTTCAGATCCTTCAGACCATCGTCGATCAGCCCGCTGAAAGCTTGTTCGCCGCCCTGACTGGTGCTGTCCTTGTCGGCCTGCACGTCGAGCATGCTGGCCATGCCGGCGGCAAAGTTCTGCGCGGCGGTCAATTCACCGTCAGCCTGAGCTTGAGCAGGCGTGGCTTTCGGTTGCGCCTGACTGGCGGCGGAAATATGCCCGCCCTGCTCCATCGCCATGCGCACGGCCGGCATCGAGTCGAGCGGGTCGGCCGATGGATCGAAATCGCTGTCGGTTGCCGCCGGATCTTTGACCATGCCCGACACGACCGCCAGTGCAGGCGTTTCGGTTTCCGGCTGGGCTGGCGTGGCGACTGTTGGCGTTTGCACCACAGGCGCTGCCACCAACGGCTGAACGACTTGCGCCAAGGCCGGATCAAGGGCCGGGTCTACAGGCGCGGCATCGGCCACAGGGGGTTGTATGGTTTCAGCGGTGTCATCGGCAGTGGCAGTCGCGTCGTCGCTCGCCGCCGCTTTGTCGGCAGGCAACGCTTTGCCGCTATCGGCAACTGCTGGCTGGGGCGCGGCAGATTGATCTTTGCCGATATCCTTTTTGCCGCTGCTGTCCGCGACCTTATCGCGTGCCGGCCTGACTGAATTGTCAGCGCTCACGGCGGGCTTGGCCGGCGCCTGATCGGCAAACACTTTGGCGAAGCTGGAGGCCTTGTCCCCGGCGTCTGCGGCCATTGCCGACGATTTGGCAGAGGCGGCTTGCGCCTTGGCCTGAGCGGCGGTCTGAAGAAGAATGTTGGGGGTCGCAGGCATGACACGGTCTCCGCTGCACTGGGATCGTAGGTACAGTTGAGCAAGTTGACTGCAAGTGCCGGGCCAGTTTGGCCAGACACTTGCGAAAAGCGCCGGACGGCAGCTTCAGTGGATGTGGGCGTGGTGCTTTTCGCTTTCGTACACCGGACGTACTTCGGCGAATTCAGAATGGATATCGGCGACTAGCTGAGCGAGCGCTTCCGGGCTTTTGTCCTTCGCGTTCGACTCCAGGTCCTGGCACAACTCGGCCAGTCGAACCGCGCCCATGTTGCTGGCGCTGCCCTTGAAGCTATGCGCTACATCGGAAAGCGCTTTGGCGCTGGTGCTGTCCTGCAACTCGTGCAGGCGGCTTTGCGAATCTGCCAGAAAAGTCTCCAGCAATTCCGTATAGCCGTCCTCCATCACCTCGCGCAAAGTATCGAGGACTTCGCGATTTACATGTGGGTCTGTCACTTGCTCACTCCTTGATCAAGAATGGGCGGATTATGCCTCAATCTCCCAGAAAAACTCCACGCTGGCACTACGACCTTGGTCCGACCAACTGGCGTTGCGCCCCAGTTGCCGGACCAGACCGATGCCGCGTCCCGACAAGCGGACGTTATCCACGGGCCTTTCCATGACCCGCGCCACATCAAACCCCTTGCCACTGTCATCGACACGAATGACCAGCCGCCCACCCTCGCCTTGCGGCTGGACCTGCAAATGCACTCGCACGAAACCGTCTTGCAGCGCCTCCAACCGCGCCGCGCGCATTTCATAGTAGCGGGCGAAACCTGCCGCATCGCGTTTGAGGCTCGAGTCCAGCCCGAGCACGCCATGCTCCAGCCCATTGGAATACAACTCGGCGAGCACGCTGTACAGCGCCCCGCTTTGCGCGCGCAGGCCATGCACCTCAAGCAGCAACTGCAAGAGGAACGGCAATGGATTGAAGCGCCTGAGCGTGGCGCCGCGAAACTCGAAACTGGCCGACCAGTCCAGCGGGCACGACTGGCCGCTGTCGGAATACACCGGCGCTGCGCCGTGGGCCTGCGCCGACTCGAGCAGACTGACTTCGACCATGCTTACGTCATCACGGGCCTGTCCGCGAAAATCGCGCAACGCTTGCTCGATATCCTCGAATAACCGATCCGGCTCACGGTTCGCCGCAAACACCTGCTGCAAGCGTTCGACGCCGAACAACTGGTCATTGGCATCGCAGGTATCGATCACCCCGTCCGATAACAGAAACACTCGATCATCGACGGCCATCGGATACACATCCGTACGGTCATCGAAGGCTTGCGCGCTGAGAATCCCAAGGGGCAAATGCCGCGCCGGCAAGGGCACACGCTCGCCGCTGGCCATGCGGTGCAGGTAACCGTCGGGCATGCCACCATTCCACACCTCCACCGAACGGCTCTGGAAACTCAGACTGAGCAAGGTGGCACAGCAGAACATGTCCACCGGCAGGATGCGCTTGAGCTTGGCGTTCATCTCGCGCAGGGTTTCGGCCAGGCCATAGCCCTTGGCGGTCATCCCATAAAACACTTCGGCCAGCGGCATCGCCCCCACCGCTGCCGGCAAGCCATGCCCGGTGAAATCGCCGAGCATGACGTGCATGTCACCGGCAGGCGTGTACGCCGCCAGCAACAAGTCACCGTTGAACAGCGCATACGGCGATTGCAGGTACCGAATGTTCGGCGCACTCAGGCACCCGGAATGCGCGACCTTGTCGAACACCGCTTTGGCCACGCGTTGTTCGTTCAGTAGATAGTCATGATGTTTCGCGATCAGATCGCGCTGCTGCAGGACCGTGGCCTGAAGGCGACGCAAGCGATCCATCGCCTTGATTTTGGCGGCGAGTATCACCTGGTTGTACGGCTTCGCCAGAAAATCGTCACCGCCAGCCTCCAGACAACGGGCCAGCGCTTCACTCTCGGTCAGCGAGGTGAGGAAGATGATCGGCACCAACGCTTCACCCGCCAGCGCCTTGATCTGCCGCGCCGCTTCGAAGCCGTCCATCACCGGCATCAGCGCGTCCATCAATACCAGATCGGGTTGTTGCTGCTGGAAGCATTCGACCGCCTCCGCACCATTGGCCGCCGTCAGCACCTGATGACCTTGACGGCGGACAATGGTCGACAGCAGCAGCCGGTCGGCGGCACTGTCTTCGGCGATAAGGATAGTCAGCGACTCTTGCGCCTGCATGGGCGTCAACTGATGTCGAAGAGTTTGTCGAAGTTGGAAATCGCGAGGATTTTCTTCACATCGGAGCTGCTGTTGACGACGCGGATATCCGACTCGTCGCCACCGGCGTGATCACGCAGCAGAAGCAGCATGCCCAGCGCGGAGCTGTCGAGGTAAGTGGCCTCTTTGAGATCGACCACGATGGATTCGGGTTTGTGTGGGAGCCGTTCATACGACTCGCGAAATTCCTGATGGCGACCAAAATCGAACCGGCCTTTGACGGCGATCGTGAGCTTTTTCTGGTCTGGAGAGACTTCTGTAACGACTGACATTGACTGGCTTCCTTGTCATTGACGAACCTGTACAAGGTTTAGCACCTGGATAGGGTTGGGGCAAGGCGCAACAGTGGAACAAGTGTGGGAGCGAGCCTGCTCGCGAAAGCATTCTGTCAGTTGACTACAGGATTGACTGACACGGCGCTTTCGCGAGCAGGCTCGCTCCCACAGGGTTTGGCGGTGAGGTTTAGAAGGCATCACGCCGTGGCAGACGCTGCGACAGTTCATCGAGCAGCTTCTGCTCGCGCTTGTCTTCCAGGCGTTGCGCTTCATCACGATAGCGCTGCACCAGTTTGCGCAAACCCTCGACGCGGGCAAACGCCTGCTGCCATTCCTCACGCGCCTTGTCGAGCTTGTTCTGGTGCCAGACCAGGCTCTGCCGTTGCTGGTCGACGGCGGTGTCGAGTTGCGCCAGAAAGCCCTGAAAACCCAGCAGCCATTGCCCGGTCACGCCGGTGCTGCCGCGCACGATCCACTGCTGCGAGTAATCCAGACGAAAGGCATTGAGGTCGGCCAGTTTGCTTTCGGCAACTTTGACCTGGCCCTGAAAGTAGGCGAGGCGCTGCACGGCGGCTTTCTCGGCCTTCTCGGCCATGTCCACCACCGGTGCCAGGCGCGCGGCGCGGCTGACGGCCATGGCCGGTTACCCGCCCGCCGCAGGGGCGAACAGGGTTTCCAGATAGGCCTGGCTTTCACCCAGATTGATTTTGTCGTTGAGGCCCTGGCGCTGATACCTGACCAACTGCGGTTGCAGGGAAATCGCCAGATCGGTCTCGCGATCGCCACCGGCCACATAGGCACCGACGCTGATCAAATCACGGCTCTGCTGATAGCGCGACCAAAGCTGCTTGAAATACTGCGCGCGCTGCATGTGATCCGGCGAAACCACTGCTGGCATTACCCGGCTGATCGAGGCTTCGATGTCGATCGCCGGATAGTGGCCTTCCTCGGCGAGGCGCCGCGACAGGACGATGTGGCCGTCGAGCACGCCACGCGCCGAGTCGGCAATCGGGTCCTGCTGGTCGTCGCCCTCGGACAATACGGTGTAGAACGCCGTGATCGAACCGCCGCCCTTCTCCGCATTACCGGCGCGCTCCACCAGTTTCGGCAGTTTGGCGAACACCGAGGGCGGATAACCCTTGGTTGCTGGCGGTTCGCCGATGGCCAGCGCGATTTCCCGCTGGGCCTGGGCGAAACGGGTCAGCGAGTCCATCAGCAGCAGAACGTTCTTGCCCTTGTCGCGGAAATACTCGGCGATGCGCGTGCAATACATCGCCGCGCGCATACGCATCAGCGGTGCATCGTCCGCTGGCGAGGCAACCACTACCGAGCGTTTGAGGCCTTCTTCACCGAGGATGTGCTCGATGAATTCCTTAACTTCGCGACCACGCTCACCGATCAGGCCGACGACGATGATGTCGGCTTCGGTGAAGCGGGTCATCATGCCCAACAGCACCGATTTACCGACACCGGTACCGGCGAACAGACCCAGACGCTGGCCACGGCCGACCGTCAGCAAACCGTTGATGCAACGGATGCCGACATCCAGCGGTACGCTGATCGGATCACGGTTGAGCGGGTTGATGGTCGGGCCGTCCATCGGCACCCAGTCTTCGGCCTTCATGCCACCCTTGCCGTCCAGCGCGCGGCCGGCACCGTCAAGAACACGGCCGAGCATGCTCATGCCCATCGGCAAACGACCGGTATCGGCCAGCGGCACCACGCGCGCGCCCGGGGCAATGCCGGCGACGCTGCCGACCGGCATCAGAAAGACTTTGCTGCCGGAAAAACCCATGACTTCCGCTTCCACCTGAGACGGATGGTAGCTGTCGTCATTGATCACCATGCAGCGGGTGCCCATGGCGGCGCGCAGGCCTTCGGCTTCGAGGGTCAGGCCAACCATGCGCAGCAGCCGACCTTCAAGGATCGGCGCGCCGGCAATCTCGGTGGCCTCGGCGTAGGTGCTCAGGCGCTTGGCGAAACTGGTGCGTTCAAGGCGCATCGCTGGCGTCCGCGCGCGGCTCGTCAGAGTCGACAGCCGCTGGGGTGTCTTCAGGAATGTCCAGACTCAAGTCAGGCGCTGCCGGATGCAGAGCCTGCTCATGCAATTGGTCGAACAGCTTGGCCATGACCTGGGTCACCCGTGACTCGACGCTGGCGTCGATTCGGCTGTGCTCGGTTTCAACCCGGCAACCGCCCGGCAACAGCGACTCGTCCTCGACGATGCGCCAGGTTTCTTCGTGGCGTTCGCGCAGGGCTTTGACCTGGGCGAAATCCTGCGGATTAACGTACAGGCGCACGTTTTCCACGCCCAGCGGCAACAGCTTGAGGGCATCGCGCATGACGTGTTCGATCTGCGTTGAATCGATGGCCAGTTCGCGCTTGATCACCTGCTTGGTGATGTGCTGCACGAGGTCGACCAGCGACTTTTCAATCTGGGTGTCTTGCTCGGCGATCGGTTCGAACAGGTTGGCCATCAACAGCTCGAGGCTGGCGATTTTCGCCGCCAGCGCCGTTTCTGCTTCCTGACGCACCTTCAGCGTGGTGCTGTGAAAACCTTCCTTTTCACCAATGGCGAAGCCCTCGTTGTAAGCCTCCTGACGGATGCTTTCGAGTTCTTCCAGGGTCAGTGGCTGGACTTCTTCCAGCGGCACTTCTTCCATTTCCGGCGGTTCGGGCTCGGGTTCCGGCTCGGGTTCCGGTTTCGGCGGGTCGAAGCTGGGCAGCGCCCAGGATTCGAAACCACGAACATCGCGGGCGCGGATCAGATCCGTCACAGACTCGTCAGGCTTATCCATGGGCTTAGATCATTTCCTCGCCGCCCTTGCCACCGAGCACGATCTCGCCGGCTTCGGCCATACGACGGGCAATGGTGAGGATTTCCTTCTGCGCGGTTTCGACGTCGCTGACGCGCACCGGGCCTTTCGCCTCGAGGTCGTCGCGCAACAGTTCGGCGGCACGCTTGGACATGTTCTTGAAGATCTTTTCCTTGACGCCCTCGTCCGAGCCCTTGAGGGCCAGCACCAGCACATCGGAAGAGACTTCGCGCAACAGGGCCTGAATGCCACGGTCGTCGACGTCGGCAAGGTTGTTGAACACGAACATGAGGTCTTCGATCTGACCGGACAGGTCTTCGTCGACTTCGCGGATCGAGTCCATGAGCTGGCCTTCGATCGAGCTGTCGAGGAAGTTCATGATGTCGGCCGCACGCTTGATGCCACCCAAGGTGGTGCGCGAGGCATTCGAGTTGCCGGAGAACTGTTTCTCGAGAATCTGGTTGAGTTCTTTCAAGGCGGCCGGTTGCACGGTGTTCAACGACGAGACGCGCAGGATGATGTCCAGACGCACTTTATGGTCGAAGTTGCCGAGCACTTCACCGGCCTGATCCGGGTCGAGGTACGCGACCACGATCGCCTGGATCTGCGGGTGCTCATAACGGATGACGTCGGCGACTGCGCGCGGCTCCATCCATTTCAGGCTGTCGAGGCCACTGGTGTTGCCGCCGAGCAGGATGCGGTCGATCAGGCCGTTGGCCTTGTCTTCGCCCAGGGCCTGGGTGAGCATCTTGCGTACGTAGTCGTCGGATCCGACGCCGAGGCTGGTCTGATCGCCGACGATGTCGACGAACTCGCTCATCACCTGCTCGACCTGTTCGCGATGGACGTTGCCCATCTGCGCCATGGCCACGCCGACGCGCTGAACCTCTTTGGGCCCCATGTGGCGCAACACTTGCGCAGCATCGGTCGAACCCAGGGACAGCAGCAGAATCGCGGCTTTGTCGACCTTGGTCAGTTTGACGGTGGCGGCTCGGTTATCACTCATCTGCGTTAATCCACTCTTTCACGACCTGAGCCACGCGACCCGGGTCTTCAGCTACCAGACTCTTGATTGCATTCAGCTGCGCGTCATAACCCTCGCTCGGGCTCGGCAACAGAATGCTCTGCGGACCACCGAGGCTCACGCGGTCGTTGGCCAGTTCGCCGTCCAGGCCGCCCATGCCACCGAGTTCCACGTCGCTGCCCAGACCGGCCAGCTCCTTGCCTTTGCCACCGCCGGTGATGTTGTTGAGCACCGGACGCAGCACACCAAACACCAGTACGAGGATGAACAGCACACCCAGCACTTGTTTGACGATGTCCCAGAACCAAGGCTGGGAGTAGAACGGAATATCGGCAATCACTTCGCCGCGCTCGGCGGAGAACGGCATGTTGATCACGCTGACGCTGTCGCCACGGCTGGCGTCGAAACCGACGGCGTCCTGCACCAGACGGGTGAAGCGCGCCAATTCGTCGGCGCTCCACGGCGCACGGCTGGTTTCACCGTTGGCCGGGTTGATCTTGACCTGATCGTCGACCACCACCGACACCGACAGGCGATTGAGACGGCCCTGCTGCTGCTTGGTGTGGCTGATCGAACGGTCGAGCTCGAAGTTCTTGGTCGATTGTTGACGCTTGTCCGCCGGGTACGGTGCGAGCATCGGCTGGCCGGTGGCCGGGTCCATGATCTGCTGGCCGTTGGCATCAACCAAAGGCTGACCTGGCTGAATCATTCCGGCCGGTGCGGCGGTGCCACCGGTGGTCTGCGGCGCCGAGGCAGGCGACGGCGGCTGGTTGCTCAGGGCACCCGGCACACCTTGCGGGCCATTGCTGGCGGTGCGTTGTTCGTTGACCGACTGCTCGCTGCGCAACGCCGGTTGGTCCGGGTTGAACTGCTCGGCAGTCGATTCGACGGCACTGAAATCGACGTCGGCGGAGACTTCAGCCTTGTAACGATCGTTGCCCAGTACCGGTTGCAGAATGTTGTGCACGCGCTGGGTGAGCATGCTTTCCATGCGGCGGCTGTAATCGAACTGCTTGCCGGCCATGGTCATTTCCGAGTTCTCCGCCTGATCGGAGAGCAGGTTGCCCTTTTGATCGACGACGGTGATCTGCGATTTGCTCAACTCGGGCACGGAAGTCGCGACCAGATTGATGATCGCCACCACCTGACCCGGCTCCAGCGAACGCCCGCTGTACAGCTCGACCAGTACCGAAGCGCTCGGTTTGCGCTCGTCACGGACGAACACCGAACTCTTCGGAATGGCCAGGTGCACGCGGGCACCCTTGACGTTGTTCAGGCTGGAGATGGTCCGCGCCAGTTCGCCTTCGAGGCCGCGACGATAACGGGTCGCTTCCATGAACTGGCTGGTGCCCAGACCCTGTTCCTTGTCGAGGATTTCGAAACCGATGTTGCCGTCGCTGGGAGTGACACCAGCGGCAGCGAGTTTCATCCGCGCACGGGACAGGTCGTCGGCCTTGACCAGCAAGGCGCCGGAATTGGGTTCTACGTTGTAGGGAATGTCAGCGGCGGCCAGGGTTTCCATGACCTGCTTGGCGTCCATGCCGGCAAGGCTGCCGTACAGTGGACGGTAATCCGGCTGCTGCGACCACAGCACCACGGCAAAGCCAATCGCCACGCTCGCCGCCAGACCGACCAACAGGCCGACCTGACGCAGCACGGTCATCTGGGAAAGGTTTTCCAGAAAGGACAGGCCGAACAGCGGCGGTTTGCCGTCGATCGGGGTGGCCTTGGCCGGAACGTTATCAGCGACTGCTTCTGCCATGACTTATTTCGCCCTTAAACCGGCATCTGCATGATGTCTTGGTAAGCCTGGACCAGCTTGTTGCGCACCTGGGTCAGAGCCTGGAACGACACGCTGGCTTTTTGCGACGCAATCATGACGTCAGTCAGGTCGACACCGCTCTTGCCGATCTCGAACGCGTTGGCCAGTTGAGTCGACGCCTGCTGGGTATCGCTGACTTTATTGATCGCCTGACCGAGCATGTCGGAAAAGCTGCTGCCCGCGATTTCAGGGACAGCGGCAGTCGATTTACGCGCAGACATGGCATCCACTTTCATGGCCTGCATGTCCATCATCAACCGATTAAATTCAATACCTTGGCTCATGGTCTACTCTCTTGGGCGGCCCGCAATTTTTTGACACTCACTCGGCGGGTACACAGGTATTAGCAACAAGGGTGCCAGCTCATGGGCACCCTTCTGAGAAAAGCATCTGGAATGTTTTGCAGCATCGATCAGGTGGCGAACAGATAGCCTTCGACGTCCATCCCGGCATCGCGCATTTGCGCCAGTTTGTAGCGCAGGGTGCGCGGGCTGATGCCGAGCTTTTCGGCAGCTTCCTTGCGTCGGCCACGCTCGGCGCGCAGGGTGTCGATGATCATCTGAAACTCCCGGCGGCGCAGGTCATCGCCCAGCGCGCCGGAAGAATCCGCCTCGATTTCCACCTCGCGGATCACCGGTGCCGTGATCGGCAACGGCGCAAATGTCACCGCACCGCTCAGGCAGAAATCCTGCGGCTGAATCAAACCGCCCTGCTGCAGAATCAACGCGCGCTGAATCGCGTTGTCCAACTCCCGCACGTTGCCCGGCCACGGGTACGCGGTCAGACAAGCTTGAGCTTCGGGGGACAGCTTGGCTGCTGCGTGCTTCATTTTATTGACGTGTTTGGCCAACAATTTTTCCGCCAGCGGCAGGATATCGGCAGTGCGCTCGCGAAGTGGACGCCAGGCCAAGGGAAAAACCGACAAGCGGTAAAACAGGTCTTCGCGAAAACGCCCCGCCGCCACTTCGCCGGCCAGATCACGGTTGGTCGTGGCGACCACGCGAATGTCCAGACTGATCGGCTTGCGCGCGCCCACTCGCTCCACTTCCCGCTCTTGCAGAACGCGCAGCAGCTTCGCTTGCAGGCCCAGTGGCATTTCGGAAATTTCATCGAGCAGAATGGTGCCGCCGTCCGCCTGCTCGAACTTGCCGGCCTGCGAGGCGATGGCGCCGGTGAACGAGCCCTTCTCATGGCCGAACAGTGTTGCTTCGAGCATGTTGTCGGGGATCGCCGCGCAGTTGATCGCAATAAACGGCTGGCTCGCCCGTCGCGATTGCTGGTGGATATAGCGCGCCAGCACTTCTTTACCGGTGCCGGACTCGCCGGAGATGAGGACAGTCGAATCACTGCGCGCAACCCGCGCCGCCAACTCAAGCAACTGCGCACTGGCCGGTTCAACGGCGACGGGGCCTTCCGCTTCGCCAGCATCAATGCAGCCCAGCGCATGTCGCGCCACCAGATCGAGCAATGCCTTGGGCTCAAACGGCTTGACCAGATAATCCGCCGCGCCTTGGCGCATCGCATCGACCGCACGCTCGACGGCGCCGTGGGCGGTCATCAATAGCACCGGCAATTGCGGCTGGCGTGCGCGCAGCAACGCAAGCAATTGATGACCGTCCATGCCCGGCATGTTGACGTCGCTGACCACTAGGCTGAAAGCTTGCTGCGCGACGGCCGTCAGCGCTTCTTCGGCGCTGCCGACGGCGTGATAGTCGTGGCCGGCGAGCAGCAGCGTATCGGCCAGCGCCTCGCGCAACGAACGGTCATCCTCGACCAGCAACACCTTGATGCCCATGACGTTTATTCAACTCCTTGTGCAGCGGAAAACAGCGGCAGACTGACCTGCGCGCAAGTGCCGCGCCCGACTCGCGAACGCAGGGTCAATTCTCCCTGATGCGCACGGGCCACCGCTTTGACCACGGTCAGGCCGAGGCCGGTGCCGGTGACCTTGGTAGTAAAAAAAGGCTCGCCGAGGCGCGCCAAAACTGTCGGCTCAATGCCGCTGCCGCTGTCGCTGACACACAGACGCAGGGTGTTGCCTCTGGTGTAGCAATGCACTTTCAGGCGCGCTTCGCCAGCGCTGGCCTGAATGGCGTTTTCAATCAGATTCAGCAGCGCGCCGACCAGCGTGTCGCGGTTGCACAGCAACTCACCGGCATGGCTGTCGCACTGCCAGCGGATCGGCAGGTCCTGCACATGGGTCAGCGCCGCAGCCTGCAGCGACTGCATCAAGGCACCGGGCATGAGGCGGTCGGTCAGCGGCAATTCACCGCGAGCGAACACCAGCATGTCGCGCACTTGATGTTCGAGTTCGTGCAGACGCTCTTTCAAGCGGCCGGCAAAGCGTTGTTGGGTTTCCACTGGCAGTTGCTGTTCAGTCAAATGACTGGCGTAGAGCAAAGCGGCGGACAGCGGCGTGCGAATCTGGTGGGCCAGCGAGGCGACCATGCGCCCCAGCGATGACAAACGTTCGTGGCGCGCCAACTGGTCTTGCAGATGACGTGTTTCCGTCAAGTCGTTGAGCAGCACCAACTGCCCCGGCTCGGCATCCAGCGAGCGGGTGGAAATCGACAGGCGTCGACCGTTTTTCAAGGAGATTTCATGACCGTCGTCTTCACGGGGAGCGAAGCAGCGCGCGATCACATGGCGCCAGAGTTCGCCCTCGAGTGGCGAGCCGAGCAGATCGATGGCGGCAGGATTGGCTTCGCGCACCAGACCGTGGCCGTCGATGACGATGACGCCGCCGGGCAACAGGTCGAGGAGGTTTTGCAGGCGATTGGCCAGGCGTTCTTTTTCCGCCAGCTCCTGCATGCGCTGGGCGCTGACCACGGCCAGCTCACCCTTGAGTTCGGTGACCCGCGCTTCGAGCAGGCTGTAGGAGTCGGTCAGCTGGCTCGACATCTGGTTGAACAGCTGGAAGGCCTGCTCAAGTCCCTGACGACTTGCCTGCTCTACGGACGAGGGTTGCCCCACGATATTGGAGGCAGAAGAGATCTGGGCGGCTTGGGGCATTGGGCTCTCTCGCTTGGCTGACCGTCAGTGAAACGGAACGTTGCGAGGGCTGTAGCAATACCCGTGCCTAAAAAAAACCGCTTATAAATGAAGCGCTTGAAAAACAGGCGTCAATCATCCGCCTGTTCATCTCCTCCAGCCCGGCTCATGCCGTACTTGCGCATCTTCTCGACCAGGGTGGTGCGACGAATACGCAGACGCTCAGCGGCACGGGCGACAATGCCATTGGCATCGTCCAGCGCTTGCTGAATCAGGCCCTGCTCCAGGCCACCGAGGTAGTCCTTGAGGTCGAGACCTTCCGGCGGCAGCAACGCGTTGGCGCTGAAGTCCGGCGTATGACCGTTGATGGCAACGCGTTCTTCCAGATCGCTGCGCAGGCTGTCGACCATCTGCTCGTCTTCGTCGTCGACGTAGCGGAATTTCTTCGGCAACTCGACCACGCCAATCACCCCGTACGGGTGCATGATCGCCATGCGCTCGACCAGGTTGGCGAGTTCGCGGACGTTGCCCGGCCAGCCGTGACGGCACAGCGACATGATCGCCGCCGAGTTGAAACGGATCGAACCGCGCTTCTCGTGCTCCATGCGCGAGATCAGTTCGTTCATCAGCAGCGGGATGTCTTCGACGCGCTCACGCAGCGGCGCCATCTCGATCGGGAACACGTTCAGGCGATAGTAGAGGTCTTCACGGAACGAGCCGATCTCGATCATGCTTTCGAGATTCTTGTGCGTTGCGGCAATGATGCGCACGTCGACGCTCTGGGTCTTGTTGCTGCCCACGCGTTCGAAGGTGCGCTCTTGCAATACGCGCAGCAGCTTGACCTGCATCGGCAGCGGCATGTCGCCGATTTCGTCGAGAAACAGCGTGCCGCCGTTGGCCAGCTCAAAGCGCCCGGCACGGCTGGTGATCGCGCCAGTGAAGGCGCCCTTCTCGTGGCCGAACAGTTCGCTTTCCAGCAGCTCTGCCGGGATCGCCCCGCAGTTGACCGGCACGAATGGCGCGTCGCGGCGTTTGGAGTGGTAGTGCAGGTTGCGCGCGACCACTTCCTTGCCGGTGCCGGACTCGCCGAGGATCAGCACGCTGGCGTCGGTGTCGGCCACTTGCTGCATCATCTGCCGGACGTGCTGAATCGCACGGCTGGTGCCGACAAGACTGCGGAAAAGATTGGGTTCGCGATGACGGCCGCGTTCGCGGGCCTGGTCGTACATTTCGCGATAGACCTGGGCGCGATGCAGCGAATCGAGCAATTTGCTGTAGCTGGGCGGCATTTCCAGGGTCGACAGCACGCGGCGACGCTGGTCTTCAGGCAGGTCAACGGAAGAATTATCGCCCATTAACAAAACCGGAAGGAACTCATCCCAGGTTGCGAGTGTCTTTAGCAAGCCCAAAAGCGCGCCAGGAGCATTAACGGTCCCGATCAGTACGCAAATGACTTCACGACTAGACGACAAAGAGCCGACTGCCTGCTGCCAGTCATGGCTGCCGCAGGGTAAATTTTCTTCGCCAAGAAAATTTAGAATCACCGCCAGGTCGCGGCGGCGGACGCTATCGTCATCGATCAGCAGAATTTTGGTTTCACGCCACATGCAATAGCAACTTCCCTAGTCAACTCAATGCCCGAAAAATGGGGCAAGCGAGACGCTTGCAGGACACCTTGTGCCTGTAGACGCCCTAAACCTGATAATAGCCACTAGTTAAGTCAAAAAACCGTGCACAGTCAAATTTATGGCGCACATCTCTGGTTCAACTGACGGTTAATCAACCAAACAGATGGTAAACCTTTGCAGCCTTTTGCGCTTGGGTGATCTGCGACATCTCGTTGGCTATCGCCTGCCGCTCGCCCATTGCCACCTCGAGAAGCTCTTTGTAGACGAATAGCAGCTCTTCAAGGTTATCGCGTAACGCAACTTCGTCCAGCGAAGCTTCCGCCATGACGTCTTCCATGCAGGAACGGCAAGCCAGATCCAGCTCGCCGATGGCTTGCCAGTTTCGTTCGGCCAATGCTCCGACCAACGCTTCACGGGTATCGGCAATTCGCTGCAATACAAGACTCATGGTGATCTCCTTCAGAACTGCGGAGCCGGCACGGGCGCGATGGCGTCCCAACCTTCTTTGACCGTGGTCAGCAGGCCGGCGACTTCGTCGAGTACACGGGGATCGCTGCTGATGTTCGCCTCGGCGAGGCGCTTCATCATGTAGATGTACAGGCCATCCAGATCGGCCAGTGCCTCTGCATTGTTTTCAAGGTCGAGACCTTCACGCAGGCCACTGACAATGCCGATGGCCTTGCTGATCGCCGTGCACTTGCCGGGAATATCCTTGCGCTCAATGGCGCCCTTGGCCTGCGCAATCCGGGCCAGGCCACCTTCCATCAACATTTGCACCAGGCGGTGCGGGCTCGCTTCGGACGTCTGCGCATGGGCGCCGACTTTCTGGTACTGCCGAAGGGCTAACATCGGGTTCATGTTCTACCTCATTGCCACGTTGACTCGTATAACCAGTGTATCGCCAACCGGCCCGAAAACTTTAGATCAAAAGACAAAAACCCGGCGCACGCCGATAAAGCGTAGCCGGGTTTTTGTCGTTACTGACTGTTACTTCGCGGACTGCTGAGCGTTCAGCGAGCTGAAGAACGACGTGATGTTGCTCGCCGTTGCCTTCATCTGCCCTACCAGCAAGTCCATGGCGTTGTACTTGGCGGTCAATGTCGACGTCAGGTTGGCAACCCGCAGATCCAGCGCCGCCTGCTGCTTCTGCAAGCCGCTCGTCAGACTCGCCAAGTTGGAGCTGCGCTGATCCAGCAGCCCACCGGTCTTGACGTACGGATCAACCGCCGCAGTCATACGCGCCAACAGACCATTCTTGGCGTCGGTGCCGCTGAAGAGCTGCTGAACCTGGCCAGCCATGCCTGGGATTTCCATACGCTTGTTGAACACTGCAGTATCGAGCGTCAGCAAACCGGTTTTACTGTCAGTCAACACACCCATCTGTGAAAGCACGGACAATTGGCCTGCTCCGCCCGCCCCTGGATCTGTCAACTGAGCGCGCACGTCCGCCATCAACGAACGCGGCAGAGCGTCACCAGTGAACGCCGCCGAAACGGTCAGATTGCCATCGGCATCCGGCGTTGCCTTGGACAAGGTGTCGATGGTTTTCTTCAGGGTGTTATAGGAATCGATGAACGATTGCAGCGATGTCTGGATGCCGGCGGTATTGGTCGCAACCGATACAGTAGCCGGCGTTGGCACGCCGCCCACGACGGGACTCGCAGTGACCAGATTCAGCGTCATGCCGCTGATCGCACCGGTGACGGTGTTGGTCTTGCTGGTAACGGCCAGTCCGTCGATGGTCAGGCTCGCGTCCTTGGCCACATCACCGACCGCACCGGATGCCCCTGCCGCAGGACTGTCACCCATCTTCTGGGTGCCATCGATCTCGAGACCGGCGATACCGCTGACCTGCAGGTCCATGCCGGCGCCCGTCTTGTTGGAGCTCAGTACCAGACGCGAGGCGCCGGTACTGTCAGTCACGATGTTCGCGGAAATGCCATTGCTGGACTGCGCGGTGTTGATCGCATCGCGCGTGGACTGCAAGGTGGCATTGGCCGGAATCGCGACATTGTAATCAATGCCATTCTGACTGATTTTCAGAGTACCACTCGGAATGGCACTGGCGGCCCCGCCGGCAAAGGCGGCACTGGCAACTTTGGAGCCGGTGGCCAGGTTTTTCACGACTACGCTGTAAGTACCCGGCACGGCGGTTTTATCCGAAGTGGCACCGACGACAGTTGGCGTATCCGAGGTTGCAGTAAAACCGGCAAACGCCGGGCTTGTTGCCTTGTTCAGATCACCCATCGCTTTCTGATAGGCCGCCAGTGCACTTTTCAGCGAACCAACGCCGGAAATCTTCAGGCTGTTGCTTTTGGTCGCGGTATCGATCTGCGTCTGCTTGGCAGACTTGTCGGCGTTGACCAGCGCGGTCACGATCGCGCCGATGTCCAGGCCGGAACCCAGTCCGGAACCCGGTAAAATTGGACTTGCCATGTGCATCTCCCTTCAGATTGCTGCCATTCTTTTGACCGTTACACGCGTCCTGAGAACGAACAAACACTATTCATGCCATTTATCAGACCTTGGCGTCGAACAATACATGACTTGCATTGGCGAGGCTGTCGGCCAGTTTGAGGGCTTCGGCGGAAGGAATCTGTCGAACGACTTCACCCGTCTCGCTCGCGATCACCTTGACGATGACCTTGCCGGAATGCTCGTCAATCGAGAACTCCAGATTACGCTTGATCGACTGGACGAACTTTTCGATCTCTTGCACCGCCAGCTTCAACTTGGCGCCGTCCGAATCCTGATCCTTGGCAGCGACCGGTGCTTCAGTCTTTTGGACTTTAGGCAGCTCTGACGGTTTGTCAGCAACCGGTGTCACTGGCTTGGGAGCCGGATAAGACACGTTAAGCTTTACGCTCATGTCCATGCCCATCACCTCTTAACGTAAAAAAGCGAGAGAGCACGACAAGCGCACTCCCCCGCCTAAACTTGTTCCGGATTACTGAAGCAGCTTCAGTACAGCGGAAGGCAGTTGGTTGGCTTGAGCCAGTACGGAGGTCGAAGCTTGCTGCAGAGTCTGCTGCTTGGTCAGGTTAGCAGTTTCTGCGGCGAAGTCGGTGTCCTGTACACGACCCTGAGCAGCGGTGGTGTTTTCAGTGATGTTCTGCAGGTTGGAGATGGTGCTGGTCAGACGGTTTTGCGAAGCACCCAGGCTGGCACGGGTTGCACCGATTGCAGCGATAGCGGCGTCGATTGCAGTGATCGCGTTGTCGATGTTCTGCGAAGCAGAACCAGCACCAGTACCCGAAGTACCGGTCAGAACTACAGTACCGCTACCTACCGACAGGCTGACGGCGTCGAACTTGGAGCTCAGTACCAGGTCGATGTGGTTAGCCGAACCGGTGTTTGCGCCAACTTGCAGGGTCACAGTACCAGCCGAACCGTCCAGCAGGTTTTTGCCGTTCAGGTTGGTAGCAGCCGAGATACGGGTGATTTCGTCAGACATCTGAGCGAATTCAGCGTTGGTAGCGGTCTGGTCAGCGGTGCCGTTGGTACCGTTACGAGCTTTAACAGCCAGTTCACGCATACGCTGCAGGATGTCGGTCGAAGCTTGCAGAGCGCCTTCAGCGGTCTGGGCAACGGAGATACCGTCGTTGGCGTTCTGGATGGCCTGGGTGTTACCGCGGATCTGCGAGGACATACGGTTGGAGATCTGCAGGCCAGCGGCGTCGTCTTTGGCGCTGTTGATTTTCAGGCCGGAAGACAGGCGCTGCATCGAGGTGGACAGAGCGTCGGAAGCGCGGTTCAGGTTTTTCTGAACGTTCAACGATGTGGTGTTGGTGTTTACTGTTAAAGCCATGACGAATTCCTCGTTGGTTGGGTACTGCGGCTTCCGGCCCTGGCAACCGCCGGGTATGGCCTAGAGAACCTTCGTAATAGTTATCGTCGGGTTTGCAGGTTGCTTGAGGGCTTTTTGAAAAAATTTTGCCATCACCACGCCACCCCCGAGAAAACAAAGACTTAGCAGCACATCCAGCGCGAAAAAATGACGTCATAAAACCGCCTGTAACGCAAAGCCGCGGGCCAGCGCGGCGCAGCGGTTCAGCGCCTGGCACTTTCCAGCAATTCGACCAGTTCGTATTCCATATAGTCAGCCAGGCCCAACCAGTCCTGGCGCTCCTGACAGTCGAGCATTTGCGTGAGCACCTGTGCCCAGTCCTGCTGCACCTTCTCCGAGGCAGACGCCAGGCATAGTTGAGCCTGTTCGAATACATCGACCATCGTCAACGCCGCCTCGACATCACGCCCCAAGCGAAACAAAGCCGCGCACTGGCGGCACTGATGCTGACACTGACTCAGCGCACTCATTGCACGAACTCCGGATTGAAAGCGGTCCCGGCAATCGATGCACCGGCGCGGCTGCTGTTGAGAAACTCGACCTGCGGATGCGCGGCGATATAACGCTCAAGCACACATAGATAGCCGCGAAAATTCAGCTGAGTGCTGACGCGCTGACCATGACCATCGCGCACCCAGTGCCGCGCCTGGGCCAGCGGCGGGCCTAAATCGCCGTCGTCCCAACCGGCGTGGGTCTTGTTCATCGGGAAGGCGAAGTCGGCGCCAAACAGAGTGATTCGACTCGCGCCCATTTTTACCGCGAGATCCACCGCCGGATGGATCACGCTACCGCCGACATGCAGCTCACCGCGTGGATACTGTTCTCGCAGGTCGCTGTAGATCGGGCTGGCCGAATAGCCGCCATAACGCTTGCCCTTCCATGCCTTCAATACCTGCGGATCGCTCATCGGCAGGTACACCAGCGTAATGCCGTCAGACGTCTCGAAGGGCAGATGCCGAAAGCCGATGCGCTGATCGATGCTCACCACCAAATCAGGCTCGATGCCGTGCTCACGCAATGGCCGATAGGCCGTATCAACGCAGATGAACAACGGCCGCTCAGCAAGCTGACGGATCGCCGCCAGACGTTCGAAATGCTGCTCCAGTGTCGGCCCGGTGGCGATCACGTAGATTTCACGTCCAGCGCAACTGCCGAACAGCTGCGCGACATCGTCATCGCCAAGCAGCACCGGCAGACATTCCTGCAAGCGTTGCTGGATTTCTGGCGACTGCGGATCGAAATCGCGATTGTTGAATGTCAGGTGCACTTCATTGATCAGCCGGTCGCGGACCTTTGCATTGAAGTCATCGGCCAGCAGCATCTCGGCCGGCAAGGCAAAGAATGGCGTGAAGAAGTCAGGGTGATCACCGGCGTAAAACAGTTCGACCCGAGGATCCTCCAGCCATTGGCGCTGATCGAGCAGTTGCAGTACCAGCGCGAACAGCGCGCCGTTGAGAATGTGCACGTAAAGACGCTCCAGCCCTGCGCGCTCAAGCAGCACACCGGGCAAATCGCCGAGGCCAGTGCCATAGACGTGAACATGCGGTTTTTCCGGCAGGCTCGCCGCCTGGATTTGCGCCTCATGCAGACGATCATGGCGACTGGTGAGCTGAATGCCATCGACGCTCAGCGTCGAGCCCAGTCCTTGCACGAGTTCGGCCTGCACGGACGCGCTGTCTTCAGCCATCAATCGCTCGAACAGCGCCGGCCAGCGCCGTTGCAACACCTCGGCATTGGCTTGGAAAAACTCGCTCATGGCGCCTCGCGCTCCTTCTCGGGCAAAAAAATAGCGTTCAAGGTTAACCTTGAACGCTATTTTTGTATCAGAGGTTTTTGCTGCGGCTTACGGACGATAGATGATCGCCGAGCCCCACGACAGACCGACACCAAAACCGCTCAGCGCAACGCGCTGCCAGTCAGAGTCGAGGACGTGTTTTTCCAGCAGCAGCGGAATGCTCGACGACACGGTGTTGCCGGTCTCGACCATGTCCTTGATGAACTTCTCCGGTTCGCCTTCGAAGCGTCGCGCCACGGCGTCGACAATCGCCGCGCTGCCCTGGTGAATGCAGAATGCGTCGATGTCATCGGCCTTGAGATTGGAATCGTCGAGCAACTCGTGCAAGTGCGCCGGGACTTTCAGCAGAGCGAAGTTGAAGACCTGACGACCATTCATGAAGAACACGCCGTTGCTGACTTTCAAATGCGGTGCGCCGGAACCGTCGGTGCCGAACTTGGCCTTGCCCAGCGCCCAGGTCGGGTTTTCGCCCATCCAGGTGGCGGTGGCGGCATCGCCAAACAACATGGTGGTGTTGCGGTCTTCCGGGTCAACGATTTTCGAGTACGGGTCAGCGGTGATCAGCAGGCCATTCTTCAGGCCGGCGGCTTCCATGAAGCCCTTGATCGCGTAGATGCCGTAAACATAACCGGAGCAGCCCAAAGAGATATCGAACGCTGCGACATTGGTCGGCAGGCCGAGTTTGTCCTGGACGATTGCCGCTGTGTGCGGCAGGCCTTCTTCATCACCGTTCTGGGTGACGACAATCAACGCGTCGATCGATTCACGCTTCAGTTCAGGGTTGCTGGCAAACAGCGCATTGGCCGCTTCCACGCACAGGTCAGAAGTTTCCTGCTCAGCGTCTTTGCGCGGCAGGAACGCCGAACCGATCTTGCCCAGGATGAATTCTTCATCCTTCTCGAATTTTGCACCTTGTGCGTAATTGTCCACGCCGGCTACAGGAACGTAGCTCGCAATGCTTTTTATGCCAATCATTACGGCTTCCCAATAAAAAACAGCCCAAAACCACCGCTCGCAAGGATTCGAGGGGCGCCGACAAACAGAAAACGGCCGCCACAACGGGCAGCCACGGGAAGCGCAAAGGGCTATCACTGGAACCGCAAAACGGGCCAGGCGCCATCTCCCCGGTCAATACAATACAGTGAAGATGCGCGTTATGACTCGCAGGTCACGCTATTTTGCCGAATCGATGGCAGATTGGCTTATTCGATCAGCGACCAATCCAACGGCGTGCCACGCTTGATTGCGGTGCGCGCGCGGCGTCCGAGCACGGCATCGGTGTGCTTGGGCGGCAGGCCGAGGCCGGGACGAATGGCGCGCAGATTGTCCCCGGTAAAGGCTTCACCGGCAGCCATGTCAGCGGTGACATACAGCGAGCGGCGATAGACCAGCGACTTGCGCTCGGCCTCGGTCACGCCGTAATGCACCTGGCCCATGGCTTGCCAGGCACGCTCTGTTTCGACGACCAGACTGGCCAGCTCCGCAGGCTCAAGGGAAAAACTCGCGTCGACACCACCGGCCGAACGATCAAGGGTGAAGTGTTTCTCCACCACCGTCGCGCCCAGCGCCACCGCCGCCACCGACACGCCAACGCCCATCGAATGATCTGACAGCCCCACCTCGCAACCAAACAGCTCGCGCAGATGCGGGATCGTGCGCACATTGCTGTTGAGTGGCGTGGCCGGATAAGTGCTGGTGCACTTGAGCAACACCAGATCCTTGCAGCCGGCCTCGCGGGCGGCACGCACGGTTTCATCCAGTTCGGCGATGCTGGCCATGCCGGTGGAGATGATCAGTGGTTTGCCGGTCGCTGCCACTCGACGGATCAACGGCAGATCGGTGTTTTCAAAACTGGCAATCTTGTACGCCGGCACTTCAAGGCTTTCGAGAAAATCCACCGCGCTGTCATCGAACGGCGTCGAGAACGCGAGCATCCCAAACTCCTTGGCCCGAGCAAAAATCGGCGCGTGCCACTCCCACGGTGTGTGGGCTTTTTCGTAGAGATCGTAGAGCGACGTGCCGGCCCACAGACTGCCCGGATCCTTGATGAAGAATTCGCCTTCAGCCAAATCCAGGGTCATGGTTTCGGCGGTGTAGGTTTGCAGCTTCAAGGCATGCGCCCCGGCCTTGGCTGCCGCCTCGACGATTTGCAAAGCGACGTCGAGAGACTGGTTATGGTTGCCACTCATCTCGGCAATGATGAACGGCGGCGCATCGGCACCGATGGTGTGGTGGCCAATCTTGAAACTAGACATGCGGGTGATCCTTCAAAACACGGCTGAACGCGCAGGTTTCCTGGATGAACCCGGCGTCGCGAAAAACTTTCAATGAGGACTGATTGGCGGGCATGACCCGGGCAGTGATGCGTGTCAGTTGCGGCCAGTGCGCAGCGACAAACGCTTCGCCACGGCTGAGCACTGCCCTGCCCCAACCGAGGCCGAAACGCCCTTCCAGCAGATAGATCGACACTTCGGCTTCGAACCCGCGCAAGTCGTAACGCAGCACCCCGACCGGGCCGTCGTCCGCCTCGGCAATCAGTAGCAGTCGTTGCGGGTTGCGCAAACTTGCCGTTAGCCAGTTCAGGTGTTGCGCCCAGTCGATGACGCCGGTTTCCAGCGACCAGCGCCGCACTGCTTCGGCATTGCGTCCATCGAACAGCAACTGCGCATCGTCCTGGGTTGCCGGGCGCAGTTTCAGCACCGCCCCGGCCAGCGCCGCCGCCACGCGTTCGGCACCGCGTCCGTCGACCAGTTGCCGCGAGCGCTCGGCGAGGCTGCGGCGTAGAAAATGATTGTTCACGACGAAGCCGACCGCATCACGCAACTGCTCGACGCTGACCTGCTCGCGGGCACCCATGAACACATGCGCACCGGCAGCGGCCATGACTTCGCCGTTGGCCTGCTGATTGTTCGCCACGGCGATGCAGATCGTCGGCAAACCCAACGCCGCGCGCTCCCAACTGGTGCCACCGCCGGCGCCGATAAACAGATCGGCCTCAGTCATGCGCTGATGGAAATCGCTGACGAAACTGTGCAGGCGCCAGTTCGGTCGCGTCTCGGCCAACGCTTGCATCTGCGTCCACGCCGGGTTGTCGGCGCCAGCGACGAAGTCCACCTGCAACTCAGTGAAATCAGCCAGCGCCAGCATCGCATGATGAGTCTGCCTCGCCGCGTCGAAACCGCCGAAATTCACCAGCACGCGCCGGGCCTTCGGTTTGATCTCGATGGCATCGCAGTTGAATTCTTCGCGCAGCATGGCGTAGCGCGGGCCGAGCAAGGTGCGACAGCCTGGCGGCAGCAGCGCCGCGTAGTTTTCACTCAAGCCCGAGAGGTTCTGATTGAGCAGCAGATCGACGCTGTAACGCCGCGTGGCCAGATCATCCACGGCGGCGATTCGATGCGCCCAGCGCCGGGCAGCGGTTTGCCAGTGATGATCGAGGCCGTAATGGTCGACGATGATCCAGTCGAACGGTGCCTGTCCATCCAGCAGCAGGCCCAGTGCATCAATATCGAACTGCCACGGCAACATCGATTCGATGGCCTGCAGCGGGTCTTCGTCTCGATAGCGCTCGGGCAGTGCAAAGGTCTCGAAGCCTTCGGCATTCAAGGCTTCGAGTCGATGCCCCGGCAAACGCCGACAGGCAAACGCAACATGACTGCCCTGCCCGCGCAGCATCCGCGCCAGGGTCAGGCAGCGGGCAATGTGGCCGCTGCCGATGGTTGGCGAGGCGTCGGCGCGGATCAGCACTCTCATTGCAGTTCTCCGCCGGCTCTGAGTGCGGCGTACAGATATTCGGCGCGTTGCCAGTCTTCGGGCGTGTCGATGTCCTGGACCAAATGACGCGGCAGGATCACCGGCAGGCTCGCTGGCGAGAACAGCGTCTCGCCACGCAGCCACGCTTCGCTGCGCCCCCAGTAAAACTGCCCGGCATCCTGAAACGCTTCGGGCAGATCCTGCGAACGGGTCGTACGAAATTCGGGGTACAAAGACGTCAACGCGCCCTCCTCGTCGAGGGTCAGTGCGCGCTGCACCGGGAAACCGAAACCGCACACCGAAAAGGCAAACGACTTGTGCGGATGCTGCTTGAGCAAATCCAGACCCTGACGCAGATAACGCGCCTGCAACAATGGCGCGGTCGCGTACACGCAGCAGGCGTAATCGAACGTCGGCAATTGCTGCAAGGCATGCACGATCACCGCAGCAGTACCGGTGAAATCATCGGCCAGATCGGCCGGTCGCATGAACGGCACTTCAGCGCCATGTGCTCGTGCGAAGTCGGCGATTTCGTCATCGTCGGTGCTGACCACAACGCTCTCGAACAGCCCTGACTCCAGCGCCGTGCGAATCGAGCGGACGATCATCGGTACGCCGTCGAACGGTTTGAGATTCTTGCGCGGAATGCGCTTGCTGCCACCACGGGCGGGGATGATCGCGACGCAGCTCACGGTGCCTTACTCCTCAAGCAGCAGCCGACGCAGTTGCTCGACCACCTGATCTTGTTGTGTCTCACTGAGCAAAGGGAACAGCGGCAAACTGATCGCTTCGGCGTAATAGCGCTCGGCCTCGGGGAAATCGCCCTCGGCAAAGCCCAGCTCGCGATAGTAAGGCTGCAAGTGCACGGGAATGTAGTGCAGATTGACGCCGATGCCAGCGCTGCGCAAACCTTCGAACACCTGACGATGACTGAGGTTGCAGCGCTCGGTCTGCACGCGCACCACATACAGGTGCCACGCCGAATCGGCTTCCGGCTGCGCGCTCGGCAAGGTCAGCGGCAGGTAAGCAAGCAACTGATCGTACCGTGCGGCCAGTTCGCGCCGACGTGCGACAAACTCATCCAGCTTGCGCAGCTGCGACAGACCCAGCGCCGCCTGCAGATCGGTGATCCGATAATTGAAACCCAGCTCGATCTGCTGGTAATACCACGGCCCGTGGCTCGGCTCGGTCATGTGCTCGGGATCGCGGGTCATGCCGTGGCTGCGCAGGCGTCGCAGACGTTCGGCCAGCGCCGGGCGATTGGTCAGGACCATGCCGCCCTCGGCGCTGGTGATGATCTTCACCGGATGAAAACTGAACACCGTCATCGCCGCGAAGTCGCCACAACCGACTGGACGCCCGGCGTAGCTGGCGCCCACCGCGTGCGAGGCGTCTTCGATCACGGTGAAGTTGTAGCGCACCGCCAGGTCGGCAATCTTGCGCATATCGCAGCTCTGCCCGGAGAACGCGACGGCGACCAGGACTTTGGGCAGCGTGCCGTCGCGCTCGGCCTGTTCCAGCTTCGCTTCAAGGGCAAAGGCATCGAGGTTCCAGGTCAGCGGATCGATGTCGACGAAATCAACATCAGCGCCGCAATAACGCCCGCAATTGGCCGAGGCAAGAAAGGTGTTTGGCGAGGTCCACAAGCGATCGCCCGGCCCCAGGTCAGCAGCCAGACAGGCAATGTGCAGCGCCGCCGTGGCATTGCACACCGCTACGGCGAAATCCGCCTGACAGCGCTCGGCCATCGCCTGCTCGAAACGTTCTATGGTCGGCCCCTGGGTCAGCCAGTCCGATTGCAGCACCTCGACTACCGCGTCGATGTCCGCCTGATCAAGGCTCTGCCGACCGTAAGGAATCATACCGACAGCTTCGCGTGCAGATCGGCGATCTGCCCCACTGAAAGGAAATGCGGGTTGGTGTCCGAGCGATACTCGAAATCCTCGCCCACCGCACGCCCACGTTCGCCAAGTTTATCGACGGCAAAATCGACGTCGACGCTGGTAAAACGAATCGACGGCTGAATCGTGTAGTGATCCTCGAACTCCAGGGTCATGCGCGCATCGTCCAGCGGCACCATCAACTCATGCAGCTTCTCGCCGGGACGGATGCCGACGTTCTTGTGCGGCAGATGTTCAGCCATGCCGCGCGCCAGATCGACGATGCGGATCGACGGGATCTTCGGCACGAACACTTCGCCGCCGTGCATCCGCGCAAAGCTGTCGAGCACGAACTGCACGCCGTGGTCGAGGGTGATCCAGAACCGCGTCATGCGCTCGTCGGTGATCGGCAATTCTTGCGCGCCGTCAGCGATCAGCTTGCTGAAGAACGGCACTACCGAGCCGCGCGAACCGGCGACATTGCCGTAGCGCACTACGGCGAATCGGGTCTGCTGCTCGCCGGCAATGTTGTTGGCGGCGACGAACAATTTGTCCGAAAGCAACTTGGTCGCGCCGTACAGATTGATCGGGCTGGCCGCCTTGTCGGTGGACAGCGCGACGACTTTCTTTACGCCGTTATCGATCGCCGCAGCGATGATGTTTTCCGCGCCGTTGACGTTGGTACGGATGCATTCGGTCGGGTTGTATTCCGCCGCCGGCACCTGCTTTAGCGCGGCGGCATGCACCACATAATCGATGCCGCGCATGGCCTGACGCAAGCGGTCGGCGTCACGCACGTCACCGATGAAATAACGCATGCACGGCGCATTGAAGGTCTGCTGCATCTCGTACTGTTTCAGCTCGTCGCGGGAGAACACCACCACACGCTTGGGCTGGTATTGCTCCAGCAAGCGACGGATGAAGTTGCGCCCGAACGAGCCGGTGCCGCCGGAGATGAAGATCGATTTACCGTTGAACATTTTTTCAATTCCGTCCCTGTCGCCAGGCTTAAGCGAGCAACTGTGCCCAGTCCAGTGAAGCATTGTCATCGAGCACGAAGCCTTTGCCCTTCAGGCTCAGGTTCGCGTTGTAGGCCTGATCCTGAACGAATGCCGCCGGCCATTTTTCGCGCAGGGCCAGCAGCGCTTGCGGGGCGTCAGGCATACCGCCCTGATGGATGACTTGCACCGCCGGAGTCCATACCGTCAGATAACCGGCTTGCCCGGCGCTCAGGCACAGATCGACATCGCTGAAGCCTTCGGCAAATGTGCTTTCGTCCAGACCGCCGAGCGCCTCGTACAACTCTTTGCGGACCATCAGGCACACGCTCGATACCGCCGAGTAGTTCTGTTCCACCGCCAAGCGGTGCAGGTAACCGTCGGCATCGTGATCTTCACCGACGAAGGGCGAATCGACCCCGCCATTCATGCCCAGGATCAATCCCGCCTGGCTGATCTTGCGATCACGGTCGATCAGTTTTGGCCCGACCACGCCGACCTCCGGACGCAGAGCATGGTTGAGCAAAGAGTCGAGCCAGTTCGGATTGACCACTTCCGCATCGGCGGCGAGCAGCACCAGGTACTCGCCACGCGCCTGACGACTGCCCGCGTTGAATAATCCTGCTGCGCTCAACGTCCGATCAGTACGCAGCACCTGCACTCTGGAGTGCTTGTAAGTCCCGAGCCAGTCATTGATCTCAGCCGTCTGATCCGCAGTGGCGGCGATCAGCACTTCATAGTGATGGTAACGGGTACGCAGCAACACACCTTCAAGGCAACGTTGCAGCACCGCCAGATCGCTGCCCGCCGGAATAATGATCGACACCAGCGGACGATCACTGTGGTGGTAGTCGATCTGGTAAACCCCCGGAACCGCTGACGTCACTTTGCCCTTGTAACCGCGATTGCCCAAATGGCGCAGCAGCGCCAGGCGCTCGTCAGCATTCTCGACCAGCTCTGGTGCCTGGCTGATCAATAGCGGCTCGTCGAGGTGAGCCAGGCTGTTGAGGCCGTGTTCTTCGATAAGACGCAGCAGCACATCGAGCTCCAGTGCCTGACTGAAATCAGCGCGATAGCCGCCGATTTCGACCAGCGCATCGCGCCGTACCAGCCAGTGCCGCGCCATCAGCGTTGGCAGGCTCAGCAGCAGATCAAGGTTGAAGCCCGGCCGGAACACGTCGGTCAGTGCACCGTTTTCCTGACGCTGGATTTCGTCGGTGGATACCGCGCGGCAATCGCCGGCGTTCATCAACTCCAGGCTGGCGCGCAACAATCCGCTGGCAGTGAACTCATCACCGGCTTCAGCCAACAGCAGCCAGTCACACGGCGATTGACGAGCGCTTTGATTGAGCTTGTCGATCAGATTGCCCGCGGTCACTCGGACAAAATGCAGGGTGTTCTGTGCCGTGGTCGCGGCGGGCGCTTCGCCGGTGGTGAACACGACAATGCGGAAGGCCTTGCACTGCCCTTCCAGCAAGCTGTCGAGAGACACCTGAAGCTTGTCGATGTCGTCGTCCAGATCCAGCAGAAAAATGCCGAACTGCGGCCCGCCGCCATTCACCGCCAGATGTTGGCCGATTGCCTCGAGGTGAGCGCCGGGCGCACGTGCGGCCAGCCAGTTGAGCAGGCGACCGGACTGCATCTTGTCCATGACCGCATGATGGTCATCGACGGTCAACGCTTCGAGACGCTCGATCCAGGCCTGCATCGCTTGCGCCTCTTCGGCTTGGCCCATCGAAGTCAGTTGAGCCGCCAGCCGCTTGACCACGGTGCGATTGAACGCATTGAGATCGTGAGCCTGCCACAAACGGTCGAGAACGCTTTCCGGCGTGTCGTTGTTGCGTGCTTGCAGCAAGTGCGCCTGACGGGTCCAGACGCCCTCCAGGCCTTCAAGCTGGATGCGCCCCGCCGGCATGGCGTGCAGCATGAATTCGAACTGCGCCAGGCGGTCGAAAAATGCCTCGTTGTAGAACGGCATTTCCACGTACTGCAAAGGTCCGAAACGACGATCCGGGTACTTGAGCTCCTGATTCCAGGTGGACTGGATGATCAGCTCCGCAGTCAGCGCTCGATTCGATTGCAGGCTGTCGACCATTGCCTCGAAGCTTTGCAGGGCAAGCGCTTTGCCCTGCTCGGCGTTCAGCCCTTTGATCTGGGTTGGCAGCGCGGCAAGGAACTCGGCAAAGGCTTCACGCTCGGCGACCGATTTGGCATCGACGTAGGTCAGCGAGTGATACACCTCGGTGCTGTGCTCGGAGGCACCGTAGTTGATCTCCCGAACCACATAAGGGATCGGCAGAATCCGTGCTTTGGCACTGGCCAGCAGGAAATAGACATGGCCGATTTCCTGCCACTGGAAGCTGGTGCCGGGTGGCAATGCCGAGTGCCAGGTCTTCATCAGATCAGTACGGGTCACCGCATAGAACGGCGGGATGTACTGGCTCATGTAATCGATGACCCGCTCCTGAGCCTGTTCAGAGCAGTAGTCTTCCTGGACCTTTTTGTCGCGGCGGTAGTAGCTGACGCCACCGGCCAGCGTCAGGTACATCAGGCAGTAGCCGTGGCACATGCCGTAATCCGGATTGGCCTGCAGGAAACCCACGGATTCGGCCAATGAATCATGCAGGATGAAGTCGTCATCGGCCGCCAGCACCATGTACGGCGTGGTCAGTTGCTCGACACCATAGGCCAGTTTGGCCTGCATCCCCCAGTACGCGAATTGCGGCACATGATGGTAATCGACGGCGGAAAAATCGCCTTCCGGACGTTCCGGCGAGGAGTCGAGCACCATGATCTTGCAGGGCAAGTCGCTGTAATACTTCACAGCCCGACGCAGGAACGCCGGTCGGTTGTGGGTAATCAGCACCACCGTCAACAGCTCATCAAGCGGTAGCGTCAGTTCAGAACTGTACTTGCCTTGCATAACTTCTCTCCACAACCGGCGACTCGCCGAAACAACTCTGGGTAAATGTTGCGAATTAACGAACGCGACGCAGGTAGCCGTCCGGCGCCACGGTGATCAGCAGTTTGTTCTGCAATTGCTGGTCGATTTCGAAGTCCTGGTTCTCTTCCAGGTACTTCCACACGGCGGTTTTCGGGTTGTCGCCCGGGCCCCATGGACGATCCGGGAAGAAATCGGCCGGCATGTCTTCAACCACGGTGTCCATGACCACGCAGTAGCTGTCGACCGACACCAGCGGCGCGTAGAGGCGCAGTTCTTCGAGCACGTGATCGTGAGTGTGATTGGAGTCGAGGACCAGAATGACTTTCTTGCCTTTGGCGGCGGCCTGCACCTGAGCGGCAATGGCCGGGTCGATGCTTGAGCCTTCGATCATCTTGATGCGCTTGGCCATCGGGTGGCTTTCGATGGCTTCACGGTTGTGCGGACGAATGTCGAGGTCGATGCCGAGCACTTCGCCGTGGCCTTGCAGCTCGAGCAGCGAGGCGTAGTAGATGATCGAACCGCCGTGGGCAATGCCGCACTCGATAACCAGGTCCGGCTTGACCTGCCAGATGATCTCCTGCATGGCCATCATGTCTTGCGGCAGCTGGATGATCGGGCGGCCCATCCACGAGAAGTGGTAGCTGTATTTGTGCTTGGCCGATTCGTTGAAGAAATCCCGGGCCAGGCCGGTCAGTTTCGGGTCGTCACCTTGCTGGGCGATCTGCTCGCGGCACTCGGCTTCGAAGGCTTGGTTGATGCTGTTGTCGGTCATGTTGGTCATCTCAAGGGTCACTGAAACGAAGCGCTGTCGACGGCGTGATAGACGTAGCGTCCACCGGTCATCCGCTTGATCTCTTCGAGGTAATTGGAATTCATCACAAACAGGTGCGCGCCTTCCGGCAGCGCATCCATGGCCTCTTGCGGCGAGGACACGCGCGCGCCGCTCAGCGGCAGATAACGCCCCTGCTTGGCCGGGTTGATATCGACTACGCGATCGACCGCAACGCCGGCGCGTTGCAGGTACAGCGAATAGATCACGCCTTTGGACGAGGCACCCCAGATCGCCGAACCCTGCGCAGGCGCCGAGCGGATGATCTGCACGGCACGGTCGAGGCTGGCGCTGAAATCTTCAGGCAGAGTCAGGCGCGGCACCGGTTGTTCGGGTATCAGGCGCAATGTCGACAGATCAGCGACGATGTACAGATATTGGCCGCCGAACAGATGCCCGGCCTCGTGCACCGTGCCGAACATCCGGCGCAGGTCATCGAGGCGGAAATAATTGACGTGTTCGTAGAACAGGTCGAACCAGGCCTTGTGCTCGAGGATCCAGTCCAGGCACGGCACTTCGATATAGATCTGCCCGCCCTGATTGGCCTCGGCGATCACGGCCAGAAAGCTCACCGGGTCTTCGATGTGCTCCAGCACATGACGCAGCACAATGGCATCTGCCGCCAGGCCGAGGCCGCGCGTAAACGGCGCCTTGATCACCTCGGGGTTTTCGCCTTCATAAGCCGGGTCGATGCCGGTAATCGAATAGCCGAGGCCTTTGAGCAACTCGAGAAAGTAGCCCTTGCCGCAGCCGACCTCGATCAGCTCCTGGCCCTTGAAGTGCTTGCCGATGATGCCTTCGACGTCACTTAAATGCTTCTGGAACTGACCGGAGTGCGCCTGCTCGTTCTGATAGTCGGCGTCATAACTGAGCTTGTCGGCATCGAACGCGGCGTTGAAGACCAGACCGCTGCGCTCGTCCTGAACCAGGACCATGTCGGCGCTGGCCGAGGCCCGCGCCGATTCGGCATCGGCGAAAGTGCGGTTCTGCAATACCGGCAGGCCTGTGGCCCGGTACAACTCGTGCCTCATGGCGACTCTCCCAATAACTGTTGCAAACGCTCGGTGACGGCCCAGAACGCCAGCGGTTCGTGGGTCGGATACGGGTAATGGCCGAGGTTCAGAGCCAGGGTTGCGCCACGCTCACGCAAGCGCTGTTCGACCAGCGCACGCACCGACACCGGTTGACCGCTGGCGCAGTTGACCACGCCACCAAAGTCGCGCTGATGGAGGATCGCGGCGAGATGACTCGCGGCGGTTTCAATCGCGAGGAAATCGCGCAACTGCTCACCGGCCGACATGTTGAACGACGCCTCGCCGCTATCGATTGCCCGGTCCAGCGCGGCCAACAGGCTGTTGGGGTTCTGCCCTTCGCCGTGCAGATAGAACAAGCGCGCCCATTGCAGGGTGAACGGTTGCTCCTGCTGCAGATTCTGCAGAAACAGGTGCAGCGTATGTTTGGCCAGACCGTAGGGATTGCTCGGCCGTGGCTCGGTTGACTCGCTGAGCGGACCGCTCTGCATGCCGTATTCGAAGCAGGTGCCGGTCACCAGCACCTGCGACACGCCCGCCTCTATCGCGTTTTTGATAAAGCGGTAATCGGCCATCAGGTTGTGCTCGAAATGAAACAGCGCCCGATAGTTCGGCAACCCCGGCCAGGCCAGATGCGCCAGCGCGTCGATGCCTTCGGTCAGCGCGACGACATTCAGGTCGGCAGCGTGAATGTCTGCCGCGACGAATTCGACGTGGTTAATCCATGGCATGCCCTGCGCGGTTTCTGCGTTGCGCGCCACCGCGCGGACTTCGCAGCCGCGCTCAAGCAATGCAGCAACCAGATGCCGACCGACAAAGCCTGTGGCGCCAGTGACCAGAACTTTCACAGCACTTTCAACTCAGGCACGGCGATGACGAAGCGCCCGTCCCACTGACGCACCTGCGCCAGTTGCTGACTGACTTCGTGCAGCAGGTTCCAGGGCAGCACCAGCACGTAGTCCGGTTGCTCAATGTCGATCTGCGCTGGCGCAACAATCGGGATGCGACTGCCCGGCAAGAACTTGCCCTGTTTGTGCGGGTTGGCATCGGCCACCCAGGACAGCAGATCCGCTTTGACTCCGGCGTAGTTGAGCAAGGTATTGCCCTTGGCCGCCGCGCCGTAACCGACCACACGTTTGCCGTCGGCTTTGGCCTGCAACAAGAAGCGCAGCAGGTCATGTTTGATGCGTTCGGCAGCAGGCGCGAGGGTCGCGTAGTAATCAGGGGTTTTTATCCCGGCAGCGAGTTCGGCCTGCAGTTGTTGCTGAACTGCCGGGAGAACAGCGCGGCGCCGGCCGTCCTTGCGCTGCACGAATACGCGCAGCGAGCCGCCGTGAGTGCTCAACTGGCTGACGTCGAACACTTCCAGGCCATTGCGCTCGCACAGGGTCTGCACGGCGGTCAGCGACAGGTAGGAATAATGTTCGTGATACAGCGTGTCGAACTGCGCGCCAGCCATCAGCGTCAGCAGTTGCGGAAACTCGAAAGTGGCGACGCCGGTCGGCTTGAGCAACGTCGCGAAGCCGGCGAGGAAATCGTTGATGTCCGGCACATGCGCGAGCACGTTGTTGGCCGCCATCAGGTCGGCGTTCCAGCCTTCGTTGCGCAATTGCGTGGCGGTGTCGCGGCCGAAGAACAGCTCGCGAATTTCCAGGCCTTTCTCGCGTGCAGCCTGTGCGGTGCTGCGAGTCGGCTCGACGCCCAGGCACGGGATCCCGCGCGCGGCGACGTATTGCAGCAGGTAACCATCGTTGGCGGCGACTTCGACCACACGACTGTCGGCGTTAAGTCCGAAGCGCTCGCTCATCTCGGCGACATAGCGCTCGGCGTGATTGAGCCAAGTGCTGGAGAACGAACTGAAGTAGGCGTACTCGGCATCGAACAGGCTATCGGCACTGGTGTAGTCCTCGGTCTGCACCAGCCAGCATTGCTGGCACACCGCGACTTTGAGCGGGACCCATTGCTCGGCCTGCTCCAGGCGATCGGCGTGCACGTAGGCGTTGGACGGCGGCGAAGTGCCGAGGTCGATCAGCGGCAGATTCAGCGGTGCGGCGCACCCACGGCAATTCATAGACGCACTCCAGCAAAGTGTTGATCGAGCGCAGGATGGCTGGAATCGCGCGCTGACAAATTATTGACAGGCAACGGCCAGGCAATCGCCAGCCGAGGATCGTTCACCGACAAGCCGCCCTCGTGCTCCGGCGCGTAATCGGCGCTGTGCAGATAGAGCAATTCGGCGTCTGCGGTAAGCGTCTGAAAGCCATGAGCGAAACCGGCCGGAATCAACAGGCTGCGGCCATCGCCCGCCTTCAAGTGCTCGGCGTGCCAGTGCAAAAACGTCTCCGAGTCCGGCCGCAGATCCACCGCCACATCCCAGACCTCACCGCGCAGGCACGTGATCAGTTTGGCTTCCGGGGCGTTGGCATTCTGATAATGCAGGCCACGCACACTCCCCTTCTCGCGGGTGCAGGAGTGGTTGATCTGGCGGATATGAAATTCATTGCCGAACGCAATCAGGCTGCCCTCGCAGAACAACCGGGCGAAGTGCCCGCGCTGATCTTCGAAACGTTTGTGCTGAATGCTGAACAGACCGGCCAATGGCAACGCTTTCAGGGAAAACTCGCTCACAGCGCGCCTCGGTACAGATTCAACTGGCCCAGAGTTACAGCGCGCATGTCATCGCCGTTCTGCCAGGCCAGATGCCAGTCGAGGGTCTGGGCCAGGCATTGCTGCAAGGTCCAGCGCGCTTGCCAACCCAGCAATTGCCGCGCACGGCTGCTGTCCAGGCGCAGCAGGCCGGCTTCATGCAGTTCGCTTTTTTCGATACGCAAACCAGGTGCCTGCGGCCAGCGGCTGGCGAGCAATTCGACGACTTCGCCGACGCTGCACATGTCCGCCTCACCGGGGCCGAAGTTCCACGCGCCGGCATACTCCGGACCTCGCTCATAAAGGCCTGCGGCCAATTGCAGGTAACCCGCCAGCGGTTCAAGGGCGTGCTGCCATGGGCGCACGGCTTGCGGGTAACGCAGGGTCACCGGCTCGTCGGCACTCCAGGCTTTGAGCACGTCGGGAATCAGTCGCTCCGGGGCAAAGTCACCGCCGCCCAGTACATTGCCAGCGCGTGCGGTCGCCAGGGCCAGACCGTGTTCGGCATGTTTGTCCGCCGGGAAGAACGACGCGGCGTAGGACTGCGCGAGCAACTCGCAGCAGGCCTTGCTGCTGCTGTAAGGATCGTGGCCACCGAGGGCTTCGTCTTCGCGGTACGGCCACAGCCATTCCTTGTTGGCGTAGACCTTGTCGGTAGTGACCAGCACGCAGGCGCGCACGCCGCCGACCTGACGAATCGCTTCGAGCAGGTTCAGCGTGCCCATGACATTGCTTGAATAGGTGCCGAGCGGATCGCGATAGCCCTCGCGCACCAACGGCTGCGCCGCCAGATGCAGGACGATCTCCGGTTCGGTCTCGGCGATGATTTCCAGCAAGGCGCCGAGGTCACGCAGATCGCCGCGTTGATCATTGATGTCTTCGTGTACGCGCGCCAGTTCGAACAGGCTTGGCTCAGTCGACGGATCCAGGGAAAAACCGCTGACCTGCGCGCCGAGGCTTTGCAGCCAAAGGGTCAGCCAACTGCCTTTGAATCCAGTGTGTCCGGTGACCAAGACGCGCTTGCCACGCCAGAACTCCGCACTCAGGCCCATTGCTTCCATGGGGCCTCCCCGCTCTGCCACAGCGCTTCGAGATGGTTCTTGTCGCGCAGGGTGTCCATCGGATGCCAGAAACCTTCATGCTCGAAGGCCTTCAGTTGTTCGTCCTGAGCCAGACGGGCCAACGGCTCGGCTTCCCAGGTGGTGCTGTCATCGCTGATGTAGGGCAGCACTTTTGGCGACAGCACGAAGAAACCGCCATTGATCCAGCCACCGTCACCACGGGGTTTTTCAGTGAAACCCAGCACCTGGTCACCTTGGCGTTCAAGCGCGCCGTAACGACCTGGCGGCTGCACCGCAGTGACGGTCGCCAAGCGACCGTGAGCCTTGTGATAGTCGACCAGCTCAGCAATATTGATGTCGGAAACGCCATCGCCATAGGTGAAGCAGAACGCCTCTTCATCCTTGAGATAACGCGCGGCACGCAACAGGCGGCCACCGGTCATGGTTTCCTCGCCGGTGTCGATGAGGGTCACACTCCACGGCTCGCTGTAATTCTGATGGACGTCCATGCGGTTGTTGCGCATGTCGAAAGTGACGTCGGATGTATGCAGGAAGTAGTTGGCGAAGAAGTCCTTGATCGCGTAGCCCTTGTAGCCCAGGCAAATGACGAAGTCGTGGATCCCGTGGGCGGAATACTGCTTCATGATGTGCCAGAGAATTGGCTTGCCGCCAATCTCGATCATCGGCTTGGGCTTGAGGTGCGACTCTTCACTGATGCGCGTGCCGAGGCCACCCGCCAAAATTACTGCCTTCATCGTCTCCCCTCTCGTACGTCACCGGGCTGCGCACTGCTTTTTTGAGCGTCGCAGGCCTTCTGGCCAAACCTTCTGCCGCTACGGGCGCAGGAGGAAACACCGCGAGCGCTCGTTTTATGGCGATTTGCGGGGCACTTGCAGGAAACGCGCCAGCTCAGACTCGGGTTTTCGGAGATGGCTGATAGAGGCGTCGGTGGAAGTGGCAACAGAATGACGGACGGGCTGAGGGCGTGGAGGGGCAAGAGATCAAAAGCCAAAGCAAAAGATCGTCCGATCGCAGCCCGAGCCTTCGGCAGCTCCAGTTGGATCGCGTGCATCCAGCAAGATATGGGCCGGCGGTCAGGCCGCCTTCGCGAGCAGGCTCGCTCCCACAAAAGCAAGTGCAAAAGCAAGTGCAAAAGCAAGTGCAAAAGCAAGTGCAAAAGCAAAGCAAAGCAAAGCAAAGCAAAGCAAAGCAAAGCAAAGCAAAGCAAAGCAAAGCAAAGCAAAGCAAAGCAAAGCAAAGCAAAGCAAATCAAATCAAAGCAGCGCAGCTGCCCGCGGCAAAGCCGCCCCACTCAACAATGAGCGCAAGCTCGAGTGCTCTTGATCTTGATCCACCGGCGACGTCGGAAGGCTGAGTGGAGGGATTGATCCGGGCGTGGGAGCGCAGCGACCGTTCGACGAAGTCGAACACAGCGGAAGGAGGTGCAGCGAAGCAAACCGGAGCCGCTGCGCCCGGATCAGTCCCGCAGCGAAGGAACCCGAGCCTGCGAGGGCCGAACGTAGGAGCAAGCCTTTTGGGTTACCTTTTTGGCGTTTGAAAAAGGTGACCCGCCGTAAGGGCGGAACCGTAATCAGCAACACCCGCAGAAACGGATCTACACCCAAAACCCCAACAGCCTGGTCGGCCCAAAGGCCGCCAAGGCCCCAAAAAAAGGCAACCCCAAAAAGCCGCCTGTATAAACGATCAATCCGCCAGCCAGCCATTCTCCCAATACCGCAGATTGTCACCACGCAACACATAATCGCGCATGACCACCTCGTGCAGCTCGTCACCCATGCGATAACTGGCGTCAGGGTCGGCCAGATGCATGCGAATCGCCTGCAGCCACTCATCAGTGCTGTTGGTCTTCACCCGCGTGCACGGCAGATAGCCCTGATAGGCTTCGGTATCAGTGCAGATGACCGGGTAACCGCAGGCGCCGTATTCCAGCAAACGCAGATTGCTCTTGCAGTCATTGAAAATGTGAAACTCCAGCGGTGCCAGGGCCAGGTCGAGGTTCAGACTGGCCAGCTTGGCCGGATAGACGTCCAGAGGAATCACACCGTGGAACTCGTGCATGTACGGACGCAGGTCATCCGGGCACATGCCAAAGAATACCCAGTCGACTTCGTTGGCCAGCTCACGCACGACATCGGCAATCACCGCCAGATCGCCATGGTGGCTGGTGCCTCCGCCCCAACCCACGCGAGGTTTTTTCGAGGTGCGGCGCTGACCCCGCAAACCGGTCCAGAGGTTTTGCGCAAGCATGTTGGGGACTACGCGAATGTCGTGGTGCATGTCCGACAACGCGTTGGCCAGTGGTTGAGTCGACACCACCACGCGGTCGCACAGGCTGATCGCCTGGCGCACCATCCGTTCCATTTCCTGCTTGCTGGGCATGTTGCGGATATGCGCATTGCGATGCGGAACATCAATCACATAGTCATCCAGCTCGAAGATGCGCCGGGCATGGCAGAACTTTTTCAGCGGCGGGATTTCATCGATCGCGCCCTGGGAATAGCGCCCTTGCAGGACGATGACATCCGGCGACTGACGCTCGATTTCAATGATCGACGGCAAACCGTAACGAATACACCCTTCGGCCCGGTTCGCCGCTTCCAGCTCTATCAGCGGCTGACTCATGCGGTAATGGCCAATGGCTGAGGCATTGATCGGCACGGCGAGTACGTTGGGCAATTGCGGCCTGGAAAAAGCAGTCCACCCCGTACGCAGGCCCGGCTCAAGGCTGAAACTGGTCGCGCCGACGCCCTGCAAGGACAGGTTGACATTGAAGGCCGGATCGCGGGCAATGCGCGGCAGCCAGCGCTTGTAGAAGATCTCCTGCTCGTGCAAATGTTGCTGGCCTTGCTCAGCTGTCGACTCGACAGTCGGGCGCACGCCCTGAGCCAGCAATGCATAAGGCGTCCACACTACCAGGTAGCCTTCCTGGCCGATGCGCAGGCACAGATCCACCACGTTCAGCGCCTGCTTCAAATCCTCTTCATCAAGCCCTGCCACCGCCTCGAAAACCGCCTTGCGCACCATCAGGCAATCACCGCCGACCGCACTCAGATCGTGGGCGGCCTGCAGCCGGAACATATAACCGTCCGACTGCAGCGACTGTCCATAAAATGGCAACCCGACCGCGCCCTGCATCCCCAGAATCATGCCGGCATGCAGCACATAACCATCCGGGTTGAACAACTTGGCGCCGACCACGCCGACTTCCGGGCGCTGCGCATGATTGAGCAGTTCGTCCAGCCAGTCGGCGTGGGTAATCACCGCAAAGGTATTGAGCAGCAGCACATATTCGCCACGAGCCTTGGTCACGGCAAAATTGTGCAGGGCAGCCATGTTGTCCGGCTGCGGGTACGTCAGCACGCGGATTCGGTCACCACCCAATTGCGCGATGCCGTCCAGCCATGCTCTGGCCTCAGCGGTTTCGCTGCCGTTGTCGACCAGCAGCAGTTCGTATTCGGCGTAGGCGGTTTTTTCCAGCACGGTCTCGACACACCGCTGCAAGGCAGCGGTCTGATCCCGGGTCACGATGATGATCGACACAAGCGGACGGCGCGCGTGCCGATAGTCGACACGATTGAGCAATTGGCAACTGCCACGGCGGATTTCATGGGCAACGCCAATGCGTTGCAGATGCGCTTCGAGCACACGAGGATTCTGTTCGATGACGCCTGGCTCGGCCAACCACCGCGACAGATCGAATGGCGACTCCAGCAGAACTTCGGCGACATGCCCGATCACCTGGGTGCCGTCGCTTTCGACCATGCGCCACAGCATGTCGTGAGGAGCCAGTTCGGTGAACGTCGTGTCAAAACCACCCAGCGCCAGAAAGCGTTCGCGCTTGAACGCCAAGGCGCGCCCGACATACGGGTAGCTGCGCATCAGATCAAGGTTGAAATCGGGTTTGAAGGCGGGTTCCACGGACTCACCATCGCGCAGACCGCCTTCATCGCTGTACACGCAACCGAGCGACGGCGAGTGCGCAATCCGGTCAGCCATGACCAGCAAGGCCGGCACCATCAGCCGGTCACCGGCCTGCAACAGGTAAAACCAGTCGGCGCCCTCCAGTTGGAGCAGCAACGCGTTGATCTGACCCAGCCCGTCACCTTCCAGTGGCATGTGGAACACGCGGCCATCCAGCGTCGCCTCGTTACAGGAAGCGGACAGCACCAGAATCAGTTCAGGGGCATAGTCCTGCCGAGCAAGCGCCTCAAGCGTGCGCTCGACTCCATCGCGACTGCCCTGGGCATCAATGACGATCGGCACTATTCGCGGCTGTTGTGGCCAGGCGGCCAGAGTTTCCGGCAGTAACTTGCGCTGCCCTTCAGTGAGACTGCGGCATTGCAGCCAGTGCGCGTAGAGTTCGGCGAAGCTCCAGCTATCGATGCCGACGCACCACTCCTGGCGACTCTGCTTGGTACCCAGCGTACGACTCAGGGGCAGCTCTTCCCAGACACGCGGCATTGCGTCAGCCTTGGTCAGCGGGACATAGCGCACCCAACCCGGCGCTGGCGCCGACTCGCCGCTGCGCGCCTTGAGCATTTGCAGAATCCACTCGCGCTCGACCTCGACCGCGTCTTTCATCGGCTGCTGAGCACTCAAGCGCTCCGGATACAGCCGCTCGGCACTGAGCACGGTGTTCGACATCGCCAGATTGCCGCGCCGCAGCAAGCATACGTACAAGGCGAAATCCAGGGTGGCGACAAAGCAGTGGCCGTCCTGAGTCAGCGCCGGCAACAAGTCGACGAGGTCCGAACGACGAAACAAGGCGCTGGAGAAACCGCCCAGCACATTGACCGGAAATTTTTCGAAGATGCCCAGCAGGTCGTCACCCTTGAACAGACCGCTGGCCGGTGACAGCGAAGTGTTCTCCAGGCGCGCCGGCAGAATGATGTCGTCGGCGTCCCAGAACAGCCGCTGAGCCAGCACCAGGCTGACTTCCTCACGCAACATCTCGTGCGCCTGCTGCTCGATGCAGGCGGCATAGAGATGGTCGTCGTCACACATGAACTTGACGAATTCACCCTGCGCCTGATCAAGGCACGCCTTGAGATTGCCGACCATGCCCAATGTGCGCGGGTTGCGCACATAGCGCACGGCAACACCCGAGCGCTCGGCCACAGCGCTGACAATCCCTTCGATCTCATGACCACGACTGTCGTCGCAGACAATGATCTCAAGAGGCGCGTATGTCTGGCTGACGGCGCTGTTCAATGCCCGCTCGAAAAAGCGCGGATTGAACGCAGGGATGGCAATGCTGACGAGGGGGAGTGAATTCAAGGCGGGCTCACAGGCGGTACGAGCCCGCTCGCAAAAACGAGCCCTTGATACCGCAAAAAATCATTAACAGAGGGACAACGTTGGCGGGCGTGCACGCGCCCGCCAATCATCAGATCTTGTTGAACAGCCCCAACTGACTGATCTTGCTGAACGCCAGTTGCGCGGCTTGCAGCATGGTCTGTTGCAGCGTCAGACGGGTCATGACTTCAGCCGGATCGGAATCACGAATCGAACCCTGGGTCGTGCTGTTCGCCGTGGTCAGACTGTCGTTGGTGATGGTCTGCATGTCCAGCGCCTGGCCGCGGGCACCAATGGTGGTCACCGCCGTGCCGATCTGGTTGGAAGCGGCATCGATATTGCCGAGGCCCGCCTCCATCGCGCCCTGCAATTTCTGCTTGGCAACCGGGTCACCGTCGACTGGCGTATTCAGCGCGGTGATCATCTGGCCCAGGGTGTCGAGCACGTTCTGGGTCTGATGATTGTTCGGCTGGATCGAGAACTGATCACCAGCGGCCGGCGCGCTGCCCAGGGCGAAAGTCACACCGGCAGCGGTGGCGTTACCGCCGGCAACCGTGCCCGAGGAAACCGGCTTGCTGTCGGCCGTCACCGGCGCGGCATACAGATCGAAATCGGTGGCGCTGGTGAACTTGAGCACCGCGCCGCCCTGCGGGAACGCTGCGGTGTAGGCTGCCTGATCGGTGATGGTCGAACCGGTGATCACGCTGGTCGACGGGTTACCCGGATTACGCGTGGTGGTGAACGAGTCCGGCGAGGCCGACAGCTGAAAACTGTGCCCTGCGATAACGGCGTCCGGATTGGTATCGCCTGCCTTCAGGTTGACGTTCAGCTTGAGGTCGACGCCACGGAAGCTGACGGTCTGGTTGGCGCCGCTGCTGTTGCTGATCAAGCCATTCTGGCTGGCCTCGGCGGTCACATCGTTGCCTAAGGCATCGGTGATTTTCAGCTGGGTGCTGCTGACGAAATCGATGGTATACGGCTGCCCGGCGGTGAACTTGGCGTCGTAAGTGGCGGCGGTGCCGACGGTGCCATTGGACAGCACGACACGGCCGTCATCGACGGCTGGCGCAGTCATTTTGGTGTTGGTGCGGCCGGTGTTGATGGTCTGCTGGAACGCGTCCCAACCGGTGGTGTTGGTACCCACGGTCATGCCGTCGCCGATGCCCAGATCGATGGTGGTCTGGTCGCCGTTGTAGCTGAACGTGCCGTCAGAATTCTTCGAATACGGCGCGGTATCGGTTTTCGAACCGGAGAACAGGTAATTGCCGTTGGCATCCTTGGCGTTCATCAGGCCCAGCACTTGTTGTTGGATCTCACCCAGTTCCGAGGCGTATGCCTGGCGGTCCTTGTCGGTGATGGTGCCGTTGTTCGCGGCCAGGGCCAGCTCTTTGGCTCGCGCAAGCGCCGTGGTAATCGAATCCAGAGTGGACTCCTGCACGGTCAAGGCGCTTTTGGTGGTGTTGACGTTGGTCTTGTACTGATCGAGCATCGCCGCCTGCTGGCCCAATTGCAGCAAGCGCCCGGCACCGATCGGATCATCGGCGGCGGTGTTGATGCGCTGCAGGCTGCTCGCCTCGCTCGCGGTGGCAACGGCCTTGTTGAAGTTACGCTGATAATCCGAAGCTTGCGTTCCGTAATACTGGGCGGTGGAAATGCGCATGAATTACGACTCCTTAAAGGCTGTTGATCAGCGTGGCGAAAGTTTCCTGCGCAGCTTTGATGATCTGCGAAGACGCTGTGTAGTACTGCTGGTACTTGACCAGGTTGCCGGTTTCTTCGTCCAGGTTGACCCCGGACAACGAATCGCGGGCACCCTTGGCGTTCTCCAGAATCGCCGTGGTCGCGGCGCTGTCGGACTTGCCTTGGGCGGTCTTGGTACCGACGTTGGTCACCAGGGTGTTGTAGGCGTCGGTCAGGCTGATGCCCTTGCTCGCCGAACCGGTGTCCACCGTCTGTTTGGTTTGCAACGCGACCAGTGCCTGGGCGTTGCGGTTGTCCGAAGACGCCGCACCGGTCAGGTTCATGGTGAAGGTCTCGCCGGTTTTCGGCGTGCCGCCCACGGTGGTCTGCACGGTGAAGGTCTTCTGCACGTTCGGCGTGACGGTAGTGTCCATCACCGGGTTGCCGCTGGCATCGACGATGCCGACTTTCAAATTCAGCGTGTTCGACTGGCCAGGCACGATGGTGCCGGTGCCGATGGTCGCGCCCTTGGCGTCGACCAGGTTGTACGACTGGCTGCCACCGCTGGCTGCGCCGAACACCAATTTGACCGGTGTCGAATTCTTCAGCGCCGCCTGCATGTCAGCCTGGGCGGTCGGGTTGTAGATGTCGATCTTGTCGCTGAGCGTCGGCTGGGTGTACGTGCCCAGACCGTTGGCGCTGGCGACGCCGGTCAGCGGACCTGCCGCAGCGATTTTCTTCGGATCGGTCAGGACCGTCTGAATGCTCGCCGCCGCGTTGCGGGTCGGCGTGATCTTGAACGAGTCACCCGCGCTCAGCGCGCCGCCATTCAAGGCCAGGGTGAAACCGTCGATCACTGGCGGCGGATTGGTCGTGGTGCTGAATGCGCCCAGATCGGTGCCGTCGGAACGTTTGACGGTGTAATCGGTAGCGCTGGTGAAGGTCACCTGATAATCGCTGGTGGTCAGCTTGCCGGTGTCCTTGATGGTCACATCGAGGTTGCCCGAACCGGCGCTGTTGCCATCCTTCGCAATGCTGCGCTGACTGATCAGGGCGGCACTGTTGATGTTGTTGAAAATCGCCGCACCGAAGTCACCGTTCTTGTCGATGCCCTGGGCTTGCTGGCTGTTGATCTGATCGGCAATCACCAGGGCCACGCGACCGAGCTCGTTGAGCGATGGGTCGAGGACTTCCTTGCGATAGGTCAGCAGACCGCCGATTTCGCCGCCGCTGATCACCGAAGTGATGTCGATGGTGCTCGAACCGCGATCCATCTGGATCGACATGCGCGACGGGTCGGTCTTGCTCGCGACCATGCTCAGGCTGTTGGTGGTGTTGCCGATGACCAGCGGCTGGCCGCTGCCGACATAAATGTCGAAGCTGGTGCCGCGCTCGACGACCTGGGCACCGGTCAGCTCGGAGAGCTGACGCACGGCTTCGTTACGGCTGTCGAGCAGGTCGTTCGGCGCCCCGCCGCTGGTGGAGATTTCGCCGATCTTCTGATTGAGATTGGCAATCGCCGTGGCGAGCTTGTTCACCTGGGCAGTCATGTCGCCGAGGCTGCCGTTGATCGTGGTGTTCTGATCGTTGAGCTGCTTGGCCAGGGTATTGAAACGGCTGGTCAGCGCCTGTGCACCGGTCAGCACCGACTGACGCGAAGTGTCATCGGTGGCCGACGTCGATACGCCCTGCATCGAGGTGAAGAATTTCTGCAGTACACCGGTCAGGCCAGTGTTGGTGTCCGACAGCATCGCGTCCAGCGGCGTCGCCTGCTTGAGGAAGGCAGCCGATTCGCTGTCCAGCGACGTCGCGGTGTGCAGCTGCGATTCCAGGTACGAGTTGTACACCCGGCGCACGTCGGCCAGGGTCGTGCCCGTACCGATGAAAACGCTGCCGTACTGCTGCGAGGACTTGGTGCCCTGCACGGTTTGCTGACGTGAATAACCGGCGGTGTCGACGTTGGCAATGTTGTTGCCTGTCGTAGCCAGAGAGGACTGGCTGGCCGACAGTCCCGACATCCCGATATTGAGCAAACTCATGGTTCAGACCTTATTACCTGGTGCCTTATAAAGGCGTGGTGGAGACACCCGCCGCAGCGTAGTTTTCAAAACTGTTCATCTGCTTGGCAATTTGCGAAATCTTCGTCGCGTAGTTCGGGTCGGTGGCGTAACCGGCCTTCTGCAACTCGCGTACAAACTGTTCTGGGTTATCGGCCGACTTCAGTACTTCTTGATAGCGATTGTTGCTCTGCAGCAACGTCACCAGATCGTGGAAGCTGTCCTTGTACGAGGCGTAGGAACGGAACTCGGCCGTCTCCTTGACCATCGCGCCATTGCGGAACTCGCTGGTGATCGCGCGGGCCGAATCGCCCTTCCAGTTGCTGCTCGCCTTGATGCCGAACAGGTTGTGGCTGCTGCTGCCATCCTGAGCGCGCATGACCGATTTGCCCCAGCCGGTTTCCAGTGCCGCTTGCGCCACCAGATAACGCGGATCGACGCCGATGCGGTCAGCGGCTTCCTTGGCCATCGGCAACATGGTGTTGACGAATTCGTCGGCGGAACTGAAGGCCTTCTTCGCCGGTGCCAGCGGAATCTGCGCCATGGCGCGGCCGTAAACCTGCATCTGCCCGCCAGCGGCTTTCTGCTCTTCGGCACGGGCCAGCCAGTCGCCGTTGTACAAAGCGCCGGAACCTGTGACGGCGGTAGTCGCAGCACGTTGCGGCAAGGCGTTGGTCGCTGCGGCCGCAGTGGTGGCAGTGGCCACGCTCGGCGCCGACGGCACCAGACCAGCGAGCAAGCGATCGGCCAGTTTCGGCGGCAATGCCAGACGCCGCTGGTTGATCAGCGCCATGTCGTTGCGATGGGAAATATCGGTGTTGTTCGGCGCATGCACCGAGCGCGATGCCCACAACGGACGCTCGCCGTTGACGCGGGACAGCGGACCGGTGGCGACGGTGCCAGCGGCAATCGGCGTCGGCACGGCGGCGGCCTTGGCCAGCGCTTCCTGCTGCTTGGCGGCGGACGCGGCGGCAGCCTCGCCCGGCGCCATCGGCTTGTTCTTCGACATCTGGCGGATCAGCACGTCGGCCAGGCCGATACCACCGCCCTCGCGGGACATCGAAACCGCCAGTTGCTGGTCGTACATTTCCTGATACTGCTTGGCCGCCGGCGTGTTCAGCGGGTTGTCCTGACCAAGCGCTTCGGTGGCCGAGCGCATCGACTTGAGCATTTCGCCGAGGAACAGCGACTCGAATTCCTGCGCAACCTTGCGCATGTTTTCGTCGCTGTTCTTGTCGCCGACCTTGAGCTGGTTCAGACGATTGAGGTCGGAGTAGGAACCCGAATCGCTGCTGCTGACCAGACCGCTTTTGCGCATATCCATGGTGGCCGGCCTCAGATCACGATCAGGTCGGCTTGCAATGCGCCGGCCTGCTTCAAAGCTTCGAGAATCGCCATCAGGTCACCCGGTGCTGCGCCGACCTGGTTCACCGCACGGACGATCTCGTCGAGGGTGGTGCCCGGGCCGAACTTGAACATCGGTTTGGCTTCCTGTTCGGCATTCACCCGCGAGCGCGGCACCACGGCAGTCTGGCCGTTGGACAGCGGGCCAGGCTGGCTGACGATCGGGTCTTCGGTGATGGTCACGGTCAGGCTGCCGTGGGTCACGGCGGCTGGCGACACTTTCACGTTCTGGCCGATGACGATGGTGCCGGTGCGCGAGTTGATGATGACTTTTGCCACCGCCTGCCCCGGATCGATTTCGAGGTTTTCCAGGATCGACAGGTAGTCGACACGCTGGCTCGGATCCAGTGGCGCAGTGACCCGCACCGATCCGCCGTCGATGGCTTGGGCGACGCCAGGGCCGAGCATGTCGTTGACCTTGTCGACGATGCGCTTGGCGGTGGTGAAGTCGGAGCGGTTGAGGTTCAGCGTCAGGCTGTTGCCCTGGTTGAAACCGCTCGGCACCGCACGCTCCACCGACGCGCCGCCAGGGATGCGACCGGCCGACGGAACGTTGACGGTAATCTTCGAACCATCGCGGCCTTCAGCGTCGAAACCGCCAACCACGAGGTTGCCCTGAGCGATCGCATAGACGTTGCCGTCGATACCCTTGAGCGGCGTCAGCAGCAAGGTGCCGCCGCGCAGGCTCTTGGAGTTACCGATCGAGGACACGGTGATGTCGACCTGCTGACCTGGCTTGGCAAACGCTGGCAGATCGGCACTCACCGACACCGCCGCAACGTTCTTCAACTGCACGTTGCCCGATCCCGGCGGCACCTTGATGCCGAACTGCGAGAGCATGTTGTTGAAGGTCTGCAGGGTGAACGGGGTCTGCGTCGTCTGGTCACCGGTGCCGTTAAGCCCGACCACCAGGCCGTAACCGATCAACTGGTTGGAGCGCACGCCGGAAATGCTGGCGATGTCCTTCAGCCGCTCGGCGTGTGCGGTGAACGCCGCAGACATCAACAACGCGGCCACCATAAGGCTTTTCAGATTCAACGTAGCCACCTAGAAAGGGAACAGCGGGCTGAGGAAGAAACGGTCGAACCAGCCTGGCTGACTCGTATCGGCAAACGCGCCGGTACCCGAGTAGGTGATGCGCGCATCGGCGACGCGGGTCGACGACACGGTGTTGTCGGTCGCGATGTCATCGGCGCGGACCATACCGGCGATGCGCACCAGTTCGTCACCGGTGTTGAGCGTCAGCCACTTCTCGCCACGCACGGCGATGATGCCGTTGGGCAGCACGTCGGCCACGGTCACGGTGATCGAACCGGTCAGGCTGTTGCTCTGCCCGGACTTGGCGTCGCCCTTGGTCGAACGGTCGGCGCTGTAGCCAGCGTTCAGGCTCAGGTCACCGCCACCAATCGGGTTGTTGGTGGTCAGGCTGGAGCCGAACAACGAGGTCAGACCAATCGAGTTATCGCTGTTCTTGTCCATCTGCGAGTTGGCGTTCTTGCTCGCCTGGGTGCGCTCGTTCAGGGTGATGGTGATGATGTCACCGACCCGGAACGCCTTGCGGTCGCTGTACAGGTTCTGCTCGAAGCCGGCCTGATAGATCGAGCCGTTATTGGCAGCCGCCGGCAACGGTGTGCGCGGCAACACCGGGGCGTAGTAAGGGTCATTGGGCTTGGGCGTCGGGGCGACGCAGCCCGCGAGCGAGACGACCCCACTCAATGCCAGAACAGATACAAAGCGCTTCATGACCCTACCTCACGGTGTTGCTGGCGACCTCAGGCCGCCCCAAAGACTGGATTACAGATTCTGCGTTACGAACGAGAGCATCTGGTCGGCGGTGGAGATCACCTTGGAGTTCATCTCGTAGGCGCGTTGAGTGGTGATCATGTTGACCATCTCTTCAACGGTGCTGACGTTCGAGGTTTCCAGGGTGTTCTGCAGCGTGGTACCGAAACCGTTCAGGCCCGGGGTGCCGATCTGCGGCGCGCCGGAAGCAGCGGTTTCCAGGAACAGGTTGTTGCCCACGGCTTGCAGACCGGCCGGGTTGATGAAGTCGGCGGTCTGCAGGTTGCCGATCACTTGCGAGGCCGGGTTGCCGGCGATGGTGATCGACACGGTGCCGTCACGGCCGACAGTGAAGGTCTGCGCATCGTTCGGAATGATGATCGCCGGTTCCAGGGCGAAACCGCTGGCGTTGACGATTTGGCCATTGGAGTCGAGGTGGAAAGTACCGTCACGGGTGTAGGACGTGGTGCCGTCCGGCTGCAGGATCTGGAAGAAACCGCGACCGTCGATGGCCATGTCCAGCGGCTGCTCGGTGGTTTGCAGGCTGCCGGCGGTGAAGTTTTTCTGGGTGCCGACAATGCGCACACCGGTACCCACTTGCAGACCCGACGGCAGTTCGCTGTCCTGGGTCGACTGGGCGCCTGGCTGACGCTTGATCTGATAGAGCAAGTCCTGGAACTCGGCACGGTCACGTTTGAAACCCGTGGTCGAAACGTTCGCCAGGTTGTTGGAAATGGTGGTCAGGTTGGTGTCCTGGGCGGACAGACCGGTTTTGGCAACCCATAGAGCCGGAAGCATTCGATTCTCCTCGTGCGCCTGTTTTACGGCGCGACGTTCTGATAATTAGCTGATCTGCAAGACCCGAGCCATGGCCTGGTCGTCGTCTTTGGCGGTGTTCATCATCTTGACGTGCAACTCGAATTGCTTGGCCAGGGCCAGCACCGAAGTCATTTCTTCCACGGCATTGACGTTGCTCGACTCGAGGAAACCCGAGACCAGTTTGACGTTGGCGTCGGCTTGCGCCGGCTGGCCGTCCTTGGTGTAAATCGAACCGTCGAGGCCTTTGTTCATGTTCTTGATGTCCGGGTTGACCAGCTTGATCCGGTCGACTTCGGCCATGACGCGCGGACCTTCGCCCATTGCGCGAATGCTGATGGTGCCGTCTTCGCCGACTTCCACCTGCTGCTCGGGCGGCACGGCGATCGGGCCGCCGTTACCGATCACCGGCATGCCGTTGCCGGCGCGCAGTACGCCGAGGGCGTCGATGTTGAGGCTGCCGGTACGCACGTAGCTTTCGCCGCCGCTGGGGTTTTGCACGGCGATGAAACCGTTGCCGGATACCGCGACGTCGAGTTCACGACCGGTCTGCACCAGCGAGCCCGGCGTGAAGTCGGTGGCAGGACGTTCGCTCATGGCAAACGCGCGCGCCGGAAAGCTGTCGCCGAATACCGGCATCGAACGCGCCTGCTCGAGGTCGCGCTGAAAGCCGTTGGTGGAAATGTTCGCCAGGTTGTTGGCATGCGCCCGCTGCGCCAGTGCGTTCTGGCTGGCGCCGGTCATTGCCACATAAAGGTACTTGTCCACAGTGTTTCCTCTGCATGCCGGACGTTTGCCGCCCACCGCTGTACTGCTCAGCCATAAGCAATTTGCAGACCAACTTTTTATTGGCGGGCGAAGGCCCGGTAAACAGGGGACTTGAGGGGATCGGAGGGGGAATCTGAAATGGGTCGAAGACGAAAAACCGGCGGTGTCATGCCGGTTAGTGGCAATCCTGAGTTCGGCGGGGGATGGAGATCCTGTGGCGAGGGGATTTATCCCCGTTCGGCTGCGCAGCAGTCGCCAAGCCTGCAAATGAGGTCGCTGGGAAGAAAAAGCGGGGCGGCTTCGCCGCCCATCGGGGATAAATCCCCTCGCCACAAAGGCTCTATTTAGCTTTCGGAGGTTTTGCCAACCTCATACTCACGCAACTTGTTGGCAATCGTCGTGTGCGACACACCGAGTCGCTTGCCCAACTGCCGACTGCTTGGATGCTCGGAATACAGCCGTTCCAGCACCGCTTTTTCGAAACGCCCGACGATCTCGTCCAGACTGCCGTCGAGGGAAAAATCGCCAAGCGGCTGACGCACGCCGTAATCCGGCAGGCGAATATGTTCGGCCTTGACCGTGCCGCCGTCGCACAGGGAAACCGCCTGGAACAGCACGTTCTCCAGCTGCCGCACATTGCCCGGCCAGTGGTAATGGCTGAGGCGATCCATCGCCGCCGGAGCCAGTTTCGGCAGCGGACAGCCGATCTGCCGACTGGCCTGGTCGAGAAAGTGTTCAACCAGCGGCGTCAGACCGTCGAGGCACTCGCGCAGCGGCGGGATGTGCAGCGACAGTACGTTCAAGCGGTGATAGAGATCCTGGCGAAACTCACCGCGCGCGCACAATTCGGACAAGTCCACCTGCGTCGCGCAGATCACCCGCACGTCCAGATACACCTCTTCATCACTGCCGACGCGACGGAAGCAACCGTCCTGAAGAAAGCGCAGCAGCTTGACCTGCAAGCGCGGGCTCATCTCGCCGACGCCATCGAGAAACAGCGTGCCGCCAGCGGTCAACTCCAACAGGCCCAGCTTGCCCTCAGCGCGAGCGCCTTCGAAAGCGCCGGGGCCGTAGCCGAACAGTTCGGTCTCGGCCATCGACTCAGGCAGTCCGGCGCAGTTGAGCGCCATCAACGGTGACTGTCCGCGCGGGCTGGCGAGGTGGCAGGCGCGCGCCAGCAATTCCTTGCCAGTGCCGGTTTCGCCTTCTATTAATAGCGGCGCATCCAGCGGCGCCATGCGCCGCGCTTCGCGGACCACAGCGGCCATGACTTTCGAGCTTTGAAAGATGCTGTCGAACCCGCGCAGCTCTTGCTTGCGCACATTGTAGATTCGCTCGCCGACCCGATCGGCGCGGTGCAGCGTCAGCACGGCGCCGGCCATGGCCTCGCTGTCGTCGTGTTCCGATTGCAGCGGCGCGATGTCAGCGAGAAAGATGTCGCCCTTGACCTTGACCCGCATGCCGTTGATTCGCGATTTGTTGGCGCGCACCAATTCCGGCAAATCGAAATCCTCGGCGTAGCGCGACAGCGGAATCCCCGGCACCTCATCGACGCGCACCCCGAGCAACTGCGCCGCCGCGCGGTTGGCCGCAACGATCGAGCCGCCCATGTCGATCGACAGCACCGGAAATTCCAGCGCGCCGAGCAGTGCGTTCAATTCCATGTGCCGGCGTTCGCTGGGCATCAGCCCGACGCGCTTAACCCCGAACACCCCACCGATTGCCTCGAACTTGGGGCGCAACGCCTGGAACTGGATGTTGATCAGGTTCGGGCAGTGCAGGTAGATCGCATTGCCATGCTCACCACCCACCTCGCCGCGTGCGACGTTGATCCCGTACGCCACCAGCAGATTGAGGATGTCACGCAGGATGCCGATGCGATTCTGGCAGTGGACTTTGATGCGCATAGAAAAAGGTCCGACAGGTTTGAAAGATAAACACATGTCCTTGTGGGAGCGAGCCTGCTCGCGAAGGCGCCAGCTCATCCAGTATCGATGTGTCAGACAGACCGCTTTCGCGAGCAGGCTCGCTCCCACAGGGTTCTGTGGCGCGCCCGGGGCAGATGTTTCTGTCGGGGCACGCAGATAGTTGTCAAGATTATGTGACAGCCCCGACCCTTTTCAAACCCGCCAATCACCGTAAATGCGCATTACCCGACAAAGCGTAACGATAACTTTACGAAACAAGCAGAATTTTCCTACGCACACACCGGTCAACATGCTGCACACCCTGTCACTCTCGGGTATTCCTTTAGCCATCGCTGGACATAACAAAAACGAATTTCCTAGCAGGAGAGCAGCATGAAGCAGACGCAATACGTGGCTCGCGAGCCCGATGCGCAAGGTTTTATCGACTACCCCGCCGAAGAACATGCGGTGTGGAACACGCTGATCACTCGCCAGTTGAAGGTGATTGAAGGTCGTGCGTGCCAGGAATATCTGGACGGTATCGAAAAACTCGGTCTGCCCCACGACCGCATCCCGCAACTGGCCGAGATCAACAAAGTCCTCGGCGAGACCACCGGCTGGCAGGTTGCCCGGGTGCCAGCACTGATTCCCTTCCAGACGTTTTTCGAGTTGCTTGCCAGCAAGCAATTCCCCGTCGCCACCTTCATACGTACCCGCGAAGAACTCGACTATCTGCAAGAGCCGGACATCTTTCACGAGATCTTCGGCCACTGCCCGCTACTGACCAACCCCTACTTCGCTGAATTCACCCACACCTATGGCAAGCTCGGCCTGCAGGCGACCAAGGAAGAGCGCGTGTATCTGGCCCGGTTGTACTGGATGACCATCGAATTCGGCCTGGTCGACACCCCGCACGGCAAGCGCATCTACGGCGGCGGGATTCTGTCTTCGCCGAAAGAAACCGTTTACTGCCTGTCGGACGAGCCCGAACATCAGCTCTTCGATCCGCTGGAAGCCATGCGCACGCCGTATCGCATCGACATCCTGCAACCGCTGTACTTCGTCCTGCCCAATCTCAAGCGCCTGTTCGATGTGGCCCATGAAGACATCATGGCCATGGTCCGTCAGGGCATGCAGCTGGGCTTGCACGCGCCGAAATTTCCGCCGAAACCCAAAGCCGCCTGAACCGCGACTTTTGCTGACAATTGCGTCTGTCCGTCGCCGCCACTTTGCTTTAGCGTGACGGCATTGACGGCACACGCGCTTTAATAAAAAACACACTCGTTTTCAGGAATCCACCATGTCGACTTTGAACCAAGCCCACTGCGAAGCCTGCCGCGCCGATGCGCCACAAGTCAGCGACGAGGAACTGCCGATCCTGATCAAGCAGATCCCTGACTGGAACATCGAAGTACGCGACGGCATCATGCAGTTGGAGAAAGTTTTCCTGTTCAAGAACTTCAAACACGCTCTGGCGTTCACCAACGCCGTGGGCGAGATCTCCGAGGCCGAAGGTCACCACCCGGGCCTGCTGACCGAGTGGGGCAAAGTCACCGTGACCTGGTGGAGCCACTCGATCAAAGGCCTGCACCGCAACGACTTCATCATGGCCGCGCGCACTGACGAAGTAGCGAAGACCGCAGAAGGACGCAAGTAATGCACTTCGACGTCATCGGCCGGGTCCCCGGCGACCCGATTCTCGGTTTGATGGAGGCCTATGCTCAGGATGCCAATCCGCGCAAGTTCGACCTTGGCGTTGGCGTCTACAAGGATGCCCAGGGCCTGACGCCGATCCCGGAAGCGGTGAAAATCGCCGAAGCGCGACTGGTCGAAAGCCAGGACACCAAAACCTACATCGGTGGCCACGGCAACCCGCTGTTCGGCAAGGTCATCAATGAGCTGGTGCTCGGTGCCGACTCACAACTGATCACCGAACAACGCGCCGGCGCCACCCAGACCCCGGGCGGCACCGGCGCCCTGCGTCTGGCTGCCGACTTCATCGCCCAATGCCTGCCGGGCAAAGGCGTGTGGTTGAGCAACCCGACCTGGCCGATCCACGAAACCATTTTCGCCGCCGCCAAGGTCAAGGTCAGTCACTACCCTTATGTGGGCAGTGACAATCGCCTCGACGTCGAAGCGATGCTCGCCGTGCTCAAGGAAGTGCCGAAGGGCGACGTGGTGCTGCTGCATGCGTGCTGCCACAACCCGACCGGCTTCGATCTGAGCCATGACGACTGGAAGCGCGTGCTTGAAGTGGTGCGCAGCCGCGATCTGCTGCCGCTGATCGACTTTGCTTATCAGGGTTTTGGCGATGGCCTGGAGCAGGACGCGTGGTCGACCCGGTTGTTCGCGGCACAGCTGCCGGAGCTGTTGATCACCAGTTCCTGCTCGAAGAACTTCGGCCTGTATCGCGACCGTACCGGGGCACTGATCGTCTGCGCGACCAGCGCCGACAAGCTCATCGACATCCGCAGCCAACTGGCCAACATCGCCCGCAATCTGTGGTCGACGCCGCCGGATCACGGCGCGGCGGTGGTCGCGACCATCCTCGCCGATCCAGAGCTGAAAGCGCGCTGGGCCGATGAAGTGGAAGCGATGCGTCTGCGGATCGCCCAGCTGCGCAGCGGTCTGGTCGAAGCGCTGGAACCCCACGGTTTGCGCGAGCGCTTCGCGCACATCGGTGTGCAACGCGGGATGTTCTCCTACACCGGCCTGTCGCCGGAACAGGTGAAAACCCTGCGCGAGCGGCACAGCGTGTACATGGTCAGTTCCGGCCGCGCGAACGTCGCCGGCATCGACGCCACCCGCCTCGCATCGCTCGCGGACGCCATCGCTGACGCCTGCAAATAGCCCCCTATGCTCGTTCCCACGCTCCGCGTGGGAATGCAGCCCGGGACGCTCCGCGTCCCAACAGCGGACGCAGAGCGTCCATTGAGGCGTTCCCACGCAGAGCGTGGGAACGATCAGCAGACCCAGCGCTTGCCTCCCCTGCGGCCATCTGTCGCATTAATTTGAATTAAAAGTCTGATTGTCATTTTTCCTGCTGTATCCTGCGCAGGCTTTGTAAAGCGCGGAGCACCTGATCTATCAACAGACTTAGCGAGGAGCGCACCCATGCACGAGATTCCCAATCTCCCCTTCCCAAGCCTGCACGTACCTGAGCAGACGACCCCGCAACACGCCGGCGCTGAAAAGCCCGAGCCGCAGGAAGCCGCTGACAGCCGCAAAGCCGACAGCGAAGAGTAAGACCCGCCGTACAGACCGTGTGGAAAGCGCTAACATGCGCTTTCCACACTGCCTGAAACCCGAGCCCGCCATGACCGACGAATTCTCCGAAAGCCAAGCTGCCGTGCTGATCGGCGCCACCGAGAAGATGATCGAGATCTGGAATCGCCTCTCGCCCGAGAAGCAAGCTGCCCTGCTCGAACGTTTCGGCAGCGAAGAAAACGCCCTCGCCGCCCTCGTCACCACGCAACTGGTCGCCCCGGCGAAATCGTGAAAGCGCCGCCCGGCAAATAGTTTTACTTTTCCCCGCCCCTGAACGGTTCACGCCGGTATCATAAGCAGCCTATCTAATCTGCTGCTCCCGTGGATCGTTACCCATGTCGTCTATATCCGAGCCCCAGCGTCCGCTGGCGGTTACGCTGCAAGTAGTCTCCATCGTCCTCTTCACCTTTATCGGTTACCTGAACATCGGCATCCCGCTCGCCGTGTTGCCGGGCTATGTCCACAGTGACCTTGGTTTCGGCGCCGTGATCGCCGGGCTGGTGATCAGCGTGCAATACCTCGCCACCCTGCTCAGCCGCCCGTATGCCGGCAAGATCATCGACAACCAGGGCAGCAAACGCGCAGTGATGATTGGCCTCGCTGGTTGCGGCTTGAGCGGTGTGTTCATGCTGATTTCCGCGTGGACGCCGAACCTGCCGCTGCTCAGTCTGATCAGCCTCTTAATTGGCCGTCTGGTGCTGGGCAGCGCGGAAAGCCTGGTCGGTTCCGGTTCGATTGGCTGGGGCATCGGCCGGGTCGGCGCGGCGAATACGGCGAAAGTGATTTCCTGGAACGGCATCGCCAGTTATGGCGCCCTGGCGATCGGCGCGCCGTTCGGTGTGTGGCTGGTAAGCAGGTTGGGGCTGTGGAGCATGGGCGTGAGCATCATCCTCCTCGCTTTGCTCGGTCTGGCGCTGGCATGGCCGAAGACCGCCGCGCCGATCGTCGCCGGTGAACGCCTGCCGTTCATGCATGTGCTGGGCAAAGTCTTCCCCCACGGCTGCGGGCTCGCGCTGGGTTCGATCGGCTTCGGCACCATCGCCACTTTCATCACCCTGTACTACGCGACCCAGCACTGGGACAACGCGGTGCTGTGCCTGAGCCTGTTCGGCGCCAGCTTCATCGGCGCGCGGCTGCTGTTCGGCAACCTGATCAACCGCCTCGGCGGCTTCCGCGTGGCGATTGCCTGCCTGTCGGTGGAAACGTTGGGTTTGTTGTTGCTGTGGATCGCGCCGGATGCGCATTGGGCACTGGCGGGCGCGGCGCTGAGCGGTTTCGGCTTCTCGCTGGTGTTCCCGGCGCTGGGCGTGGAAGCAGTGAATCTGGTGCCGGCCTCGAGCCGTGGCGCGGCGGTCGGTGCCTATTCACTGTTCATTGATTTGTCGCTGGGGATCACCGGGCCGCTGGCCGGGGCGATCGCAGCAGGATTCGGTTTTGCTTCGATCTTCCTGTTCGCAGCCTTCGCTGCGTTGAGCGGACTTGGCTTGAGTGTCTATCTGTATAGGCACACGGCAAAATACCGCGAGGCTTAAAAATCCACTTTGCCGCGCCCGGCCTTGATACTGCCGCGCTTGGTTTTCGACTCCAGCCGACGCTTCTTCGAGCCGAGGGTCGGCTTGGTCGGGCGGCGTTTCTTTTCCACTTTGGTGGCGCTGAGAATCAGCTCGACCAGCCGCTCCAGCGCATCGGCGCGGTTGGCTTCCTGGGTGCGATATTGCTGCGCCTTGATGATCAGCACGCCGTCGCTGGTGATACGGCTGTCACGCAGCGCCAGCAGGCGTTCCTTGTAGAACTCCGGCAATGACGAGTTGGGAATGTCGAAGCGCAAGTGCATGGCGCTGGAGACCTTGTTGACGTTCTGCCCACCGGCGCCCTGCGCGCGGATGGCGGTCAATTCGATCTCGGCATCCGGCAGATGCACATTGTTGGAAATCACCAGCATGGAAAAGCGTCCGTAATCAGAGCGTGCAGGATAACCTGATTCACTCAACCTCTGTGGGAGCGAGCCTGCTCGCGAAGGCGGTGTGTCAGTCGATGCAGATGTTTCTGATGGACCGCTTTCGCGAGCAGGCACGCTCCCACAGGGTTCGGTGTGATGCCAGATTTTTCCATCTCAAAACAACAAACCCGGCACTTGGCCGGGTTTGCTGTTTCTGCTTGAGCGGTTACTTGGCGATCACTGGCAGCGCCTGCTGGGCACTGCGCTTGTTCTTGATCAGGTAGCAGACCCACATGAACACCACCCACACCGGAATCGCGTACACCGAGATCTGAATTCCCGGGATCAGCAGCATCACGCCGAGGATGAACACCACGAACGCCAGGCAGACGAAGTTGCCGTACGGGTACCACAGCGCCTTGAACAGCGGCGTCTGTCTGGTCTGGTTCATGTGCTGGCGGAATTTGAAGTGCGAGTAGCTGATCATCGCCCAGTTGATCACCAGCGTCGCAACCACCAGCGACATCAGCAGTTCCAGCGCGTGCTGCGGGATCAGGTAGTTGAGCAACACGGCAACCAGCGTCACTGCCGCCGAAGCCAGAATCGAACGCACCGGCACGCCGCGCTTGTCGATCTTCGCCAGAGCTTTCGGCGCGTCACCCTGCTCGGCCATCCCCAGCAGCATACGGCTGTTGCAGTAGGTGCCGCTGTTGTACACCGACAGCGCGGCGGTCAGCACGACGAAGTTGAGGATGTGCGCGGCGGTGTTGCTGCCGAGCATCGAGAACACTTGTACGAACGGGCTGCCGCTGTAGGAATCGCCCGAGGCGTTGAGCGTTTCCAGCAGGCTGTCCCAAGGAGTCAGCGACAGCAGGATCACCAGCGCGCCGATGTAGAAAATCAGGATGCGGTAGATCACCTGGTTGATCGCTTTCGGAATCACGGTTTTCGGCTTGTCGGCTTCAGCGGCGGTGAAACCGAGCATTTCCAGACCGCCGAAGGAGAACATGATGATCGCCATGGCCATCACCAGACCGCTCACCCCATTGGGGAAGAAACCGCCGTGGGACCACAGGTTGGAGACCGAGGCTTGCGGGCCGCCATGGCCGCTGACCAGCAGGTAGCTGCCCAGGGCGATCATGCCGACGATGGCCACGACCTTGATGATCGCAAACCAGAATTCGGCCTCACCGAAGACTTTGACGTTGGCCAGGTTGATCGCGTTGATCAGCACGAAGAATGCAGCAGCGGAGACCCAGGTCGGGATGTCCGGCGCCCAGTAATGGATGTACTTGCCGACCGCTGTCAGCTCGGACATGCCCACCAGAATGTACAGAATCCAGCAGTTCCAGCCGGAGAGGAAACCGGCGAAACCGCCCCAGTATTTGTGCGCGAAGTGGCTGAAGGAACCGGCCACCGGCTCTTCGACGATCATTTCGCCGAGCTGGCGCATGATCATGAAGGCGATGAAGCCGCAAATGGCGTAGCCGAGGATCATCGACGGGCCGGCGGATTTCAGTACCCCGGCAGAACCGAGGAACAATCCGGTACCGATCGCGCCACCGAGGGCGATCAGTTGAATATGGCGATTTTTCAGGCCGCGCTTAAGCTCGCCTGATTGCGAGGGTTGTCCACTCATGAAAAGGTCTCACGCAAGGTTTGATGATGTTCAGTAGACGTTGCTGCAAGGTTGCGATTTCAGGCAGCCCCGATCAAACCCCAGCGCAGGCACCAGGAGTTCAGCTCATTTACAACGGTCATGCGTCACCTGTTTGTTTTTATCTGTGACGAAATCGAACCCGGCACGCTTGTGGCGCGGCGGAGTGAACAAGGCGGATAGCCTCGAGATTTTTGCGATTACGCAGAGGGTCACAGTTAAAACGCGGCGCATTGTACACCGCTAACCCCCTGCTGCCAGACCCGCCTGATCAGCGTGTCGGTTGCAGGGATTGCACGTGTCCGCCTCGACAGTGCCGAGCGGCTGCAAAATATGAGTCAGGCCTTTGCAGGCCATCGACGGGGACGAGGAAAAAACCGTCCCACGGGGAGAAGTGGAAATCAGTCGCGGCGTTCATTGCGCCTCCTTCTTGTTATTCGCCTGCACGACAGGCATGGGGCGCATCACACCCTGCTTGAAGGCTGGAAACAAGCGCGCCAGAGCCTTGCGCGGCAGCTGTTCTCCCGGCTTACGGAAGCTTTTCCTTACAACCGATGCGGAGGCGGGAAATCACCGCTCCCGCGGGGTCTTTTCGTCACGTTTTGTTTACAACGCGTAACGAATATTTTCCGAATCAGAAATTTCCGAAGGACGTCTGCATATTGACGGTAGCTAGCTTGCTATCAATTTCGCCTGCCTAGTTTTTTGTTTTCAAATAAGAAAACCGATCCTGAAAAACAGAACAAAAAGTCTATTTAAAAATTAAATGGATAAAATTTTGCATTACGAAAAAGCCTCAACTAGGTTTTTCACGTCTCACCGGCCACCTCGACCGGTCAGTCATAAACCGTGAAATTCTCTAGGAGATCGACCATGCAAGCACTGGAAAAAGACTTGGATACCGAACTGCAACTGGACGAATGGTTTGAAGCGCCAACCCATGAGGCCGCTGTGGAAATGATGCAAGCCGACGCGGTGGTTCCGTTCGGCACGGCGATGTGGCCTCTGTAAGACATCCCGGGCAGGCACGGTCCGGCCGGTCGTGCCTGCCGCTTCATTCCCCGGTCAGTCAGGGAGGATTCATGGACAAGCCCCGCGCCATCTCGCATTTCCTTTACTACCTCGAACATCACCCTGCCCTCGCCGGCCTCGACTCGGCGAAGGTCATGCTGGGCCACACCGCCGATTACGAAGCCCTGACCGGCGCCATTGCCGAACAGGCCGGCGAGCATCCGCGCTTTGAGTTCAGCGCCCGGCGCCTGGACCTGGAAAGCACCGCAGCGCTGTCCGAGGCAATTGCCGACAGCGATCTGTACATTTTCTTCTACGACTCTTCCACCCTGCCCAACCCGCGCCCCGACGGCCCGGAGTTCGTCCGCGCACTGCAAGCGGTGATGGCGGAAAACTGGAAGAAGTCGCTGCTGTTCAAGGATTACGGCGACTATTTCTACGACACCTTCAGCATCACCCCGCAACGCATCGCCGGACTCAACAGTCACTTGATCCAGCGCATGTCCCAGGCGACCACGCTGAGTTTCAAGGATGACCACGGCTCATGGTTCGAAACGCCGATGAGCAGCATCAAGAAGTGGACCGACATCAACGGCGTCGGCAACTTTGACCTCGCCCCCGGCGAAATCGCCACCCATAGCGAAGCCATCAATGGCCACGTGAAGTTCAAGGGCACCTTCCTCAGCACCATCCCCTTCGCGCGCAAGTACGGCGTGCTGGAATCGCCGCTGGAGCTGTGGATCGAGAACTCGACCATCAGCCGCATCGCCACCGACGTGCCGGGGCTGGAGCAGGATTTCAACAAGTACCTGGATGCCAACCCGTCGAACCGGCGGATTGAGGAGTTGGGGATTGGCACCAACGAAGGCGTGAAGGATCTATATGCGCGCAATGCCGGGTTTGAGGAGCGGCATTGTGGGTTGCATCTTGGATTAGGCGGTGGCGCCAAGGGCAGTCATCACCTGGACCTGATCTTTTCTGGCGGGGTGTTGGCGCTGGATGACAAGCCGGTTTTCGATGGCCGATTTGTGTTTTAGGCGACTGACGCCTTCGCGAGCAGGCTCGCTCCCACAGGGATTTATGTTCGACGCAACTCCAATGTGGGAGCGAGCCTGCTCGCGAAGAGGCCCAATCAGACGCTACATGAGTTTCGCCAGACGAAAAAAAACGCCAACCCTAAGGTTGGCGTTTTTGCTTCAACTTGCAGCTTGCAGCTAGTAACTCACAGCTGCCTTATTCCGGCTTTTTGCGACCGAAACCCGGGCGCTGACCGGAACCGGCCGGTGCGCCGCGACGCTTGCCCGAGGGCTTGTCGCCGTCGACCAGTTTGATCCCCGGACGCTTCGGCGCCGGTTTGGCCGGGCGCTTGTTGGTGGTGTCGGCTGGACGATCCGCCACTGGCGTACCGCGACCGGCCGGTGCACGACCTTCGCCACGCTCAGTGCGACCGCTGGCCGGACGCGGTGCGCGCTCGCCGTCACGGGCGACTGGCTTGCGACCTGGACGCTCGCCTTCGATCTGCGGCTCACGGCTCGGGCGCGGCGCGGTCGGTGCGCCGGCGGCTGGACGCAGGGTGCGTACGCGCTCGGTCTTGGCCATCGGCCGCGACGATTTGCGCTGCATGCGTTCGAGCTTGTCCTTGCTCTTCGCGTTCAGCTGCGGCATTGCCACCGGCGTCAGGCCGACTTCGGCGCTGAGCACGTCGACTTCGTACTGGCTCATTTCACGCCAGCGACCCATCGGCAGGTCGGAGTTGAGGAACACCGGACCGAAACGCACGCGCTTCAGACGGCTGACCACCAGACCTTGGGATTCCCACAGACGACGCACTTCACGGTTGCGCCCTTCCATGACCACGCAGTGGTACCAGTGGTTGAAACCTTCACCGCCCGGCGCCTGTTGAATGTCGGTGAAACGCGCCGGACCGTCTTCCAGCACCACGCCGGCCTTCAGGCGTTCGATCATCTCGTCGTCGACTTCACCGCGTACACGCACGGCGTACTCGCGGTCCATCTCGTAGGACGGGTGCATCAGACGGTTGGCCAGCTCACCGTCAGTGGTGAACATCAGCAGACCGGTGGTGTTGATGTCGAGACGGCCGATGTTGATCCAGCGGCCTTCTTTCGGACGCGGCAGCTTGTCGAACACGGTCGGACGGCCTTCCGGGTCGTCACGGGTGCAGATTTCGCCGTCGGGCTTGTTGTACATGATCACGCGGCGCACCGATTCGGCGGCCTCTTCGCGTTTGATCACTTTGCCATCGATGGTGATGGCGTCGTGCATGTCGACGCGCAGGCCGAGGGTGGCGTCTTTGCCATTGACCTTGATCCGGCCCTGGCTGATCCAGGATTCCACGTCACGGCGCGAGCCGACGCCGATACGGGCGAGGACCTTCTGCAGCTTTTCGCCTGCTGGGCCGATTTCCTGGTCGTCTTTCTGATTGATGTCACTCATCTGGGCACCTCCCGGTGTGGTCTGTTCAGGCGGCGCCTGAAGTATTGAAAACTGGGTCCAGGCCGAAGGGATCGGCGAAGGGTCGCGAATCATACGCGGATGTGCGCCGTCGCGCATCAGAGACTAGCTGATCGATTGCCGGTTATTTCTTTTTCCGCCGACCGGCACCACCGAGTTTGATCAGGCGCAGCGCGGCTTCGGCCAGCACCGTGCGTTTGTCGTCCTTGTCGAGCTTCTTCCAGGCCTTGATCTCGCGCTTGCTGCGACCGCAACCCAGGCAGATGTCGTCGGAGAATTTGCAGAGGCTGATGCAGGGGTCTTTGGTTGAGCTCATCGCAATCTCCAGAACGACATTTCACCCTGTGGGAGCGAGCCTGCTCGCGAAGGCCCGTTGTCATTCAGCATTAATGTATCTGACACACCGCCTTCGCGAGCAGGCTCGCTCCCACAGCGTCTTCACTGGTTTCTCGATAGGCGTCAGTCTTCGAACTCGCGCCGTTCGGCTTCGATCGCCTCGGCCAGTGCGCGGGCTTCGGCTTCTTCTTCGCTGAGTTCCGGTTCAGGCTGTTCGAGGGCGGCGACAGCGGCCAGGAGCTTCTCGCGGGCCTCGGCGACACCGAGAATGTCTTCTTCCGGTTCGGCGTCAGGCGCCGCTTCAAGTTCAACTTCAGCTTCAACAACCGGCGCGATGATCTCAGGCTCAGACACCGGCGCTTCGCCATCCACCGCATCACGCAGCAAGTCGTCAAAGTCGGTTTTGATGCCTTCTTCCATGCTGTCCAGCTCCAGCAGCAGGGAATGGAAACTGGTTTCTTCCTTCTCCTCCTCCGGCTCGGCGCTGGCGTCGGCCAGTTCCTGCAGACTCTGCGGCACCGGCGCGTCGTCGAAGTCGAGCACCGGTTCGGCTTCCATCTCGCGCAGTTCGGCCAGCGGCGGCAGGTCTTCGAGGTTTTTCAGGTTGAAGTGGTCGAGAAACGCCTTGGTCGTGGCGAACATAGCCGGTTTGCCCGGCACGTCCCGATAGCCGACGACGCGGATCCACTCACGCTCGAGCAAGGTCTTGACGATGTTGCTGTTGACCGCCACGCCACGCACGTCTTCGATCTCGCCACGGGTGATCGGCTGGCGATAGGCGATCAGCGCGATGGTCTCCAGCAACGCACGGGAATAGCGCTGCGGGCGTTCTTCCCAGAGACGGCCGACCCACGGTGAAAACTTCTCGCGGATCTGCAAGCGATAGCCCGACGAGACTTCCTTGAGTTCAAAGGCGCGGCCCTCGCAGGACTTGCCGAGCAGGGTCAGGGCTTTCTTGAAGACCGCCGGCTCCGGCCGCTCGCCTTCTTCAAACAGTTCATACAGGCGCTCAAGGGATTGCGGCTTTCCCGAGGCCAACAGAAAGGCTTCAAGCAGGGACGCCAGCTCGCGGGGTTCAGTCAGGTTCATACAGGGACTCGTTATTCGGCTCGGGCTCGCACGTGGATCGCAGCGAACGGCTCATTCTGCACCAGCTCGACCAAGGATTCCTTGACCAGTTCAAGGATCGCCATGAAGGTCACCACCACACCCAGGCGGCCTTCTTCAGCGGTGAACAGCTCGACAAACGGCACGAAGCCGCCGCCCTTGAGCCGTTCCAGCACATCGCTCATGCGCTCGCGGGTGGACAGCGCTTCGCGACTGACCTGGTGGCTTTCGAACATGTCGCCACGGCGCAGCACCTCGGCCATGCACATCAGAATCTCTTCCAGCGCGACGTCGGGCAACAGCTTGCGCGCCCGCGCTTCCGGGGCGTCGAGCCTGGGCACGATCACATCGCGACCGACCCGACTCAGCCCATCGATACCTTCAGCGGCAGCCTTGAAGCGCTCGTATTCCTGCAAGCGGCGGATCAGTTCAGCGCGCGGGTCGTCTTCTTCATCTTCAACGGTTTCGGCGCGCGGCAGAAGCATGCGCGATTTGATCTCGGCGAGCATCGCCGCCATCACCAGGTATTCGGCGGCCAGCTCCAGACGCACCGATTGCATCAACTCGACATAGCCCATGTACTGGCGGGTGATTTCCGCCACCGGAATGTCGAGGATATTGATGTTCTGTTTGCGGATCAGGTACAGCAGCAGGTCGAGCGGGCCTTCGAAGGCTTCAAGAAAAACTTCCAGCGCATCCGGCGGGATGTACAGGTCCAGCGGCATTTCCATGACCGCCTGACCATAGACCATCGCGAACGGCAGTTCCTGCTGGGCGCCGGCCTGGGGATCGACCACGGTTTCCACTGCGGACATTCAGGCCTCGACCATGAACGGCGTCGGATCGCCGCAACCAACGCGGACCACTTCCGGGTCATCGCCGGTCAGGTCAATCACCGTTGAGGCCTTGATACCGCCAAAACCGCCGTCGATGATCAGATCGACCTGATGCTCAAGCAACTGGCGCATTTCGTAAGGATCGCTGAGCGGGTCTTCATCGCCGGGCATGATCAGCGTCACGCTCATCAGCGGCTCGCCGAGTTCGGCCAGCAGCGCCAGCGCGATCGGATGGCTCGGCACGCGCAGACCGATGGTGCGTTTCTTCGGATGCAGCAACAGGCGCGGCACTTCGCGGGTGGCGTTGAGAATAAAGGTGTAAGGCCCCGGCAGGTGCGCCTTGAGAATGCGGAAGGTGCCGGTGTCGATCTTGGCGTAATTGCCCAGTTGCGACAGGTCGCTGCAGATCAGCGCGAAGTTGTGCTTTTCATCGAGCTGACGCAGCCGTCGCACACGCTCGATGGCGGTCTTGTCGCCGATCTGGCAACCAATGGCGTAGGACGAGTCCGTGGGATAAATCACCACCCCGCCTTTGCGGATGATCTCGACCGCCTGTTTGATCAGGCGCGCTTGCGGGTTTTCCGGATGTATCTGGAAAAATTGACTCACATTCTCTACCTGTTCAGACGGCGGCAATATCTGTGTCATGTTTGAACCGACACCACAGGGGTGGAAGGTCCTCGGGAACCGGCCGGTACTGGCCGATCTCGGACCAGCCGCCAGGGCCATGGAAGTCACTGCCGGCGCTGACCAGCAGACCGAACTCACGGGCAAGGATCGCCAGGCTGCCCACCTGTTCTGCGGGCTGATGGCCATTGACCACCTCGATAGCATGCCCGCCTGCTTGAATATAGTCGGCAATCAGCTTTCGGCGCTTGCTACGCGTGAAATCGTAGTGCCATGGATGCGCCAGGCTGACCCAGGCACCGGCGGCGCGCAGGGTGCCGACAGTGTCTTCCAGCGTCGGCCAGTGCAGTTTGACGTCGCCGAGTTTGCCGGCGCCGAGCCATTTGCGGAACGCCTCGGCGCGATCCTTTACATAACCTTCTCGCACCATCCAGTCGGCGAAATGCGGCCGGGCCGGCGCGTTGCCGCTGTCGCCCAGTTCCTGCTGGATCTGCCGGGCGCCGTCGAGGGCACCGGGCATCCCCTTGAGTGCGAGCTTGCGGCTTATTTCTTCCGACCGCAGCCAGCGGCCATCGTGCAATTTGGCGATCGCTTCGACCAACGGCGCAGCGTTGACGTCGAAACCGTAGCCCAATACGTGAATGGTCGCCCCGCCCCAGGTGCAGGACAATTCGACGCCATTGACCAGTTGCATGCCCAACTCGGTGGCGGCAGTACGCGCCTCGGCGAGCCCCTCAAGAGTGTCGTGGTCGGTCAACGCCAGGACTCGCACGCCGTTTTCGAACGCTCGCGCAACCAGAACCGCAGGCGCCAAGGCGCCATCGGAGGCCGTGCTGTGGCAGTGCAAATCAACATTCACGGGGAGTTGTAACCTCAAATCAGCTGGCGCTATCGCGCGCCCATATGTTTGTTATTATGCCGCCACATCCAGCTTCTGGCTCTCACTGTGAAACAATTCATCGATTTCATCCCGCTTCTGCTGTTCTTCATCGTTTACAAACTTGATCCACGGGTCGTCGACATTGCCGGCCAGCAAGTGACCGTAGGCGGTATCTACAGCGCCACGGCGATGCTGATCATCAGTTCGCTGGTGGTGTACGGCGCGCTGTTCATCAAGCAGCGCAAGCTGGAAAAGAGCCAATGGCTGACGCTGATCGCCTGCCTGGTATTCGGCAGCCTGACGCTGGCCTTCCACAGCGAAACCTTCCTGAAATGGAAAGCGCCGGTGGTCAACTGGCTGTTCGCTGCGGCGTTCATCGGTAGCCACTTCATCGGCGATCGCCTGCTGATCAAGCGCATCATGGGCCACGCGCTGACCCTGCCAGACCCGGTCTGGACGCGCCTGAACATCGCCTGGATCGGCTTTTTCCTGTTCTGCGGCGCAGCCAACCTGTTCGTCGCCTTCACCTTCCAGAGCATCTGGGTCGACTTCAAGGTGTTCGGCAGCCTGGGCATGACCGTGCTGTTCCTGGTCGCACAGGGCGTTTACCTGTCGCGCCATCTGCATGACACCGATACCACAACGCCAAAAACCGAGGACTGACATGCTCTACGCCATCATTGCCACCGACGTTGCCAACTCGCTGGAAGCTCGCCTGGCCGCACGCCCCGCTCATCTGGAACGCCTGCAAGCGCTCAAGGGCGAAGGCCGCATCGTGCTGGCCGGCCCGCACCCGGCCGTCGACAGCAATGATCCGGGCGCAGCGGGTTTCACCGGCAGCCTGATCGTCGCCGAGTTCGACTCCCTCAGCGCCGCACAGGCCTGGGCCGATGCCGATCCGTACATTGCCGCCGGCGTCTACGCCAATGTGATCGTCAAGCCGTTCAAGCAAGTCCTGCCTTAAGTCCTTCCACGCGATGAACCTTCTCGGTTCATCGCGCTCTCAATCGCTCATTATTCTCGTTTGCCTGCCGACAACCTGCCCAATATCCATTTGGAAACAGGTGTCGCGATGCGCAAGGGTCCGTTGTGTCTGATGTTGCTCACGTTGTCGATCATGGCCCCCGCCCATGGTGAGGAAACCACCGAAAGCGGCAGCTCCACGCCATTGTCATTGAGCGCCGGCAGCCAGATCACCGAGCTGCAACAGCGGCTCAAGACCAGTGAGCAGCAGCGCGAAGAACTGAACAAACAACTGCAAAATGCCGACAACACTCGCGAAAGCGCCCAGCTCGCCCGGCTGCGCCAGGAGAACCAGCGTCTGAAGCTGCAACTCAAGGAAGCCCAGGCCAGCCCGCTGCCGCGTTTGCTGACCGACCAACAGCAGTGGTTCGTCACTGGCGCCGGGGTAGCGCTATTGGCGCTGCTCTGCGGTATCTTTGCCAGTGGTGCAAGCCGAAAACGTCGGCAATGGCTAAATTGAGTGAGTCATGAGCGAGCTGTTACTGATTGATGATGACCAGGAGTTGTGCGAACTCCTGAGTAGCTGGTTGAGCCAGGAAGGCTTCCAGGTGCGCGCCTGCCACGATGGCCAGAGCGCCCGCAAGGCGTTGGCCGAAACCGCCCCGGCGGCGGTGGTGCTCGACGTAATGCTGCCCGACGGCAGCGGTCTGGAACTGCTCAAACAACTGCGCAACGACCACGCGGACTTGCCGGTGCTGATGCTGTCAGCGCGTGGCGAACCGCTGGACCGCATCCTCGGCCTCGAGCTGGGTGCCGACGATTATCTGGCCAAACCCTGCGACCCCCGCGAACTGACCGCGCGCCTGCGTGCCGTGTTGCGCCGCAGCCACCCGGCAGCCGTTTCGACGCAGCTCGAGCTGGGCGACCTGAGTTTCAGCCCGGTGCGCGGCGTGGTCAGCATCGACGAAAAAGAACTGACCCTGACCGTCTCCGAAAGCCGCCTGCTCGAAGCCCTGCTCAAACAGCCGGGCGAGCCGCTGGACAAACAGGAACTGGCGCAACTGGCCCTCGGCCGCAAGCTGACCCTGTACGACCGCAGCCTCGACATGCACGTCAGCAACCTGCGCAAAAAAATCGGCCCCCACCCCGACGGCCGCCCACGCATCGTCGCGCTGCGTAGCCGTGGTTACTACTACAGCCTGTAAAACCATCTTGTTCCGTGTACGAGCTGCCCAAGGCGGCGATCTTCAGGCTGCAGGACGCAGAGCGTCCTCGGCTGCATTCCTACGCAGAGCGTGGGAACGATCAGATCGCAGCCTTCAGCACCTCCTGCACTGGATATGTGTAAGGCCGGGCACGAAACGTCTTTACCGAAGCTTTACGCTGCGCTGACCGCCGTTGACCTTGATCTGCGTAATCTGCACTCATCCGGAACGTACCGGGAACGAGACAAGGAGATACACCATGCGCAAGACTCTTATCGCTCTGATGTTCGCTGCCGCTCTGCCAACCGTGGCCATGGCCATGCCGCAGGATGGCGGTCCGCTGGGTGGTCCGCTGGATGGCCCGCGCCACGGCGGTCAGATGCACGGCGGCATGCACGGCAAAGGTCCGTACAGCCAGCTCGACCTGACCCGCGAACAACGCGAGCAGATTCGCAAGATCATGGGCGAGCAGATGCACGAGCGTAAGCAGGTGGTCGACAAGTACCTGGAAAAACTCTCGCCGGCCGACCAGAAAGCCATGAAGGACGAGATCGCGGCCAACCACAAGAAAGCCGAGTCCGATGTCCGCGCACTGCTTAAGCCCGAGCAACAGAAGCAGTTCGACGAAATCCAGAAGAAACGCGCCGAACGCCGCGCCGAATGGGCCGAGTTCAAGGCCTGGAAAGCGCAGCAGGCACCAAAGGCGCAATAATGGCTTGACCCTGGGCCCGACGACTTACCTCGTCGGGCCTGTTCCATTCAAATCGAATGTGGGAGCGAGCCTGCTCGCGAAGGCGGTGTATCAGCCAGCGATGGATTGACTGACACTACGCCTTCGCGAGCAGGCTCGCTCCCACATTTGAACGGTGTGTTTTTTGAGGATTTTCTGTGCGTTCACTGTTCTGGCGGATTCTTGCGAGCTTCTGGCTGGCCATCGCTCTGGTAGCCGGGCTGTCGATTCTGCTCGGGCACATGCTCAATCAGGACGCATGGATTCTCAGCCGCCATCCCGGCCTCAACACGCTGGCGGCGGAATGGACGCAGACTTACGAAACCCAAGGCGAAGAAGCCGCCCAGGACATCCTCGAACAACGTAAACGCCAGTATCACATCGACGTTCAGGTGCTCAACGAAACCGGCGATCCGGTGGTGCGTGGCACCTTCCCGCGCCGCGCCGCAGCATTCGAGGCGCGGCAGAACAACGACGATCGCCGCCTGCCGTGGCGGCGCCTGACCGACGAAATCACCAGCGAAAAAACCGGTGACACCTACCTGTTCATCTACCGCATCCCGCACCCGGAACTCGACGCCTGGCACCGCGAAAGTCTGCTCTGGCCACTGAGTGCGCTGGGTATTGCGCTGGTGGTGCTGACCCTGTTCAGTTTGCTCGTGACTTTCTCCATCACCCGCCCGCTCAGTCGCTTGCGCGGCGCGGTGCATGATCTGGGGCAGACGACTTATCAGCAGAACAGTCTGGCGAAACTCGCCAACCGCCGCGACGAATTCGGCGTGCTGGCCACCGATTTCAACCGGATGGGCGCGCGCCTGCAAAGCCTGATCGGCAGTCAGCGCCAGTTGCTGCGCGATGTCTCCCATGAACTGCGCTCACCACTGGCGCGCCTGCGCATCGCGTTGGCTTTGGCCGAGCGCGCCAACCCTGAAGAGCGCGAAAAACTGTGGCCACGCCTGACCCGCGAATGCGATCGGCTGGAGGCGTTGATCAGTGAAATTCTGGTGCTGGCGCGAGTCGATGCCGACAATGCCAGCGCTGAAGAAGTCGACCTGAATGCGTTGCTCGCCACACTGCAAAAGGATGCGCAGTTGGGCTCTCCCGAGCAGACCGTACGCCTGCAAGCTGAGTCACAACTGAATCTCAAAGGCTGGCCGACGATGATCGAGCGCGCCGTGGATAATCTGCTGCGCAACGCCCAGCGCTTCAACCCGAGCGATCAGCCAATCGAATTGCAGGCTGCGCGGCAGGGAGAGCGGATTGTCATCAGCGTGCGCGACCACGGGCCGGGGGTGCAGACCGAACATCTGAGTCAGTTGGGCGAGCCGTTCTACCGGGCGCCGGGGCAGACCGCTGCCGGGCATGGCCTGGGGCTGGCGATCGCCAAACGCGCGGCAGAACGGCATGGCGGCACGCTGACGCTGGCCAATCATCCGCAGGGCGGCTTTGTGGCGAGTCTGGAATTGCCGCTGGTACCGGGAGTCGTGGTCCAGCCCTGAAAAAGCCCCTCACCCCAACCCTCTCCCGGAGGGAGAGGGTTGGGGTGAGTTGTCTGCCGTTGTGCATCGACCTTATGGATTCGCAGAAACCAGACGTCCGGTATCCCGACGCTGGATTCAGCGAAGGACGCTCAGGTCGGTGTAATTCCAAAGCATCCCCCAATCAGTCCCCTCTCCCTCTGGGAGAGGGTTAGGGTGAGGGGCTTTTGATCTTCAGACCTTACCTGGCCAGGCGCTGACGAACTCAGCCAGATCAACCTTCTCCGCCACGCGCGGCTCTTTCTGCGGCGTGCCGAGATAGAGGAACGCGATCACCTCCTCGCCTTCCACCAGCCCCAGGCCTTCGGCCACATGCTTGGAGTACGCCAGATCCCCGGTGCGCCACACCGCGCCAATTCCCTGCGCATACGCCGCGAGCAAAATCCCGTGGGCCGCACAGCCGGCCGTGAGCAGTTGCTCGGCCTTCGGATATTTCACGTGTTCCTGCAATTTCGCGATGACCACAACCACCAGCGGCGCGCGCAGTGGGCCGTTGCGCGCCTTGTCGATCATCGCGTCGGTGACTTCGCCGCCCTGCTGGCGGGCCGCCTCGGCCAGCAACTCGCCCATTTGCTCACGCGCCGCGCCTTCGACGGTCAAAAAGCGGTAAGGCTGCAAATGCCCGTGATCCGGGGCACGCAAGGCCGCGCCGAACAGGGCTTCGCGCTGCTCGGCAGTAGGGGCCGGTTCGACCAGGCGGGGAACGGAAACACGGTTGAGCAACGCGTCGAGAGCCTGCATCGGCCACCTCCTTTGAAAAATGTGCAGCTATTCTAGCTGCAACTGCGCAGCGCCTGCCGGTTTACATGCCTTGCCCCGCAGGTAGAATGGCGCCCTTGTTCAATCAGCCCGAGCGGATTTCATGGCGTTGCCGACCTTACGGATCATTGGTTTTATCATCGGCATCTTCCTGATAACCCTGGCTGTGGCCATGGTCGTGCCGATGGCCACGCTGGTGATTTTCGAGCGCACCAGCGATCTGCCGTCGTTCCTCTGGGCGAGCATGATCACCTTTGTCGCCGGCCTCGCTCTGGTGATACCCGGCAGACCGGAACACATTCACCTGCGCCCGCGCGACATGTATCTGCTGACGGTCAGCAGCTGGCTGGTAGTGTGCATTTTCGCCGCGCTGCCGTTTCTGCTGACCCAGCACATCAGCTACACCGACTCGTTCTTCGAAAGCATGTCCGGCATCACCGCCACCGGCTCCACCGTGCTCAACGGCCTGGACAACATGTCACCGGGGATTCTGATGTGGCGGTCGCTGCTGCACTGGATCGGCGGCATCGGCTTTATCGGCATGGCGGTGGCGATTCTGCCGCTGCTGCGCATCGGTGGCATGCGCCTGTTCCAGACCGAATCCTCCGACCGTTCGGAGAAGGTCATGCCGCGTTCGCACATGGTGGCGCGGTTGATTGTGGCGGCCTACGTCGGTATCACCATTCTGGGCAGCCTGGCGTTCTGGTGGGCGGGGATGAGCCCGTTTGATGCGATCAATCATGCGATGTCGGCGATTTCCACCGGTGGTTTTTCGACCTCTGACCAGTCGTTGGCCAAGTGGACACAACCGGCAGTGCACTGGGTGGCAATCGTCATCATGATTCTCGGCAGCCTGCCGTTCACCCTCTACGTGGCGACGCTGCGCGGCAATCGCCGTGCGTTGATCAGGGATCAACAGGTGCAGGGTTTGCTGGCGATGTTGCTGGTGACCTGGCTGGTGCTCGGCACCTGGTACTGGTGGACCACCAAGCTGCATTGGCTGGAAGCGCTGCGGCATGTGGCGCTGAACGTGACCTCGGTGGTCACCACCACCGGTTTTGCCCTCGGTGATTACAGCCTGTGGGGCAACTTCTCGCTGATGCTGTTTTTCTATCTTGGCTTTGTCGGCGGCTGCTCAGGTTCGACGGCGGGCGGGATCAAGATTTTCCGTTTTCAGGTCGCCTACATCCTGCTCAAGGCCAACCTCAATCAGCTGATCCACCCGCGCGCGGTAATCAAGCAGAAGTACAACGGTCACCGCCTCGACGAAGAAATTGTCCGTTCGATCCTGACTTTCTCGTTCTTCTTCGCCATCACCATCTGCGTGATCGCGCTGCTGCTGTCGCTGCTCGGAGTCGACTGGATGACCGCGCTGACCGGCGCCGCCAGCACCGTGTCCGGCGTCGGCCCGGGTCTGGGCGAAACCATCGGCCCGGCCGGCAACTTCGCGACCCTGCCGGATGCGGCGAAATGGATTCTGTCGTTCGGCATGCTGCTCGGCCGACTGGAGATCATTACGGTGTTTGTGCTGTGTATTCCGGCGTTCTGGCGTCATTGACCGCGTCCGGCACCTGCGTCAGGCGCAAGCGGTACTCGCCGGGCGTGGTGTCGAACCAGCGGCGGAACGCGCGGAAGAAGTTGCTCGGGTCGGCAAAGCCCAACAGGTAGGCGATTTCCAGCAAGGTCATGCTCGGTTGCGCCAGATATTGCTCAGCCAGCTCGCGCCGGGTGTCGTCGAGCAACTGCTGAAAACTGGTGCCCTCCTCCTGCAAGCGCCGCTGCAAAGTGCGCTGCGACAGGTGCAGCGTCTGCGCCACGGTGTCGCGCTTGGGCTCGCCCTGGGGCAGCAAACGGCACAGCACCTGGCGTGCCCGGTGCGTCACGCGACTTTCGGAAAACCGCGCCAGATATTCCCCGGCAAAGCGATCATGCAACAGCGCCATGGCTTCGTTGGCGGTCGGCAGCGGCGCCTCCATATCGGCCCGTTCGAAAATCAACGCGTCGTACGGCGCGTTGAACACCAGCGGTGCGTGAAAGGCTTCTTTATAAGGTTGCAGGTTTGTCGGCTGATTGCCCTGAACCAACACTTTGACCGGGTGCAGCGGGCGCCCGGTCAGCCAGCCGCACAGCGCCAGTGCACAGGCCAGTGACGCTTCGGCACTCTGCCGAGTCGGCGGCAGATGATCGCCGTGCACGGTGAGAATCAGCGCGTAACCTTCATCGAGCAAGCGAAAGCTCAAGTCGGCGCTTTCGGCAATGATGCGTTGATAGCGCACCAGACGCTGGAAGCCTTCAGCCAGGGTATTGCTCGACATCAACGCATAGCCGGCGACATGAAACGAGGCCGGGCGCACCACTTTGCCCATGTTCAGGCCGATCGCCGGGTTGCCGGACACCTCGACCGCGCGCTGCCAGAGCCGGGTCATGGAGTCCTGCGGGAAACGCGCATCCGGATCTTCCAGGGCACTGAAATCAAGCCCCAGCTGCCTGAACAGTACCCGGCAATCCAGGCCGTCCATCTCCAGTGCTTTGACAATCCCCATCGCCCAGCTTGCAGAAGTCGTTCGTTCGCTCATGGTTGTTATTCTTTTACATGACGGGCTGCAGATAACCGCCCTATTTGCGAAGGATACTAAAGTGGCGCCGATTGTCACTGGCCCACGCCAATGATCACTCTAGACTCAAATAAGCTCCCCGCCGAACAACTTGTCGCCAGAACAATCACCACAGAGAGCGCGGTCGTGGAAAACATCAAGCAGTTCAACAGCTTCGCCGAGTTCTATCCGTATTACCTGGCCGAACACAGCAACAGCACCTGCCGTCGTTTGCATTTCATCGGCACTTCTCTGGTCATATTCATTCTCGCCCTGAGCATCGCCAAAAGCGCCTGGCTGCTGTTGCTGGCCCTGCCTGTGGCGGGTTACAGCTTTGCCTGGATCGGCCATTTCTTTTTCGAGAAAAACCGCCCGGCGACGTTTCAGCATCCGCTGTACAGCCTGCTCGGCGATTTCGTCATGTACCGCGACATGATTCTCGGTCGCGTGGCGTTCTGAATGAGGGTCTGCCCATGAATGCCCATGCTCGCTTCACCCATATGAAGGATGGCACCGAGGAAGACTGGGCGATCATCGCCGCCGACTTCAGTGCCTATGCCAGACAACTGCCGTCGAGGATCCTCGCGCATCTGAAGCTGCTTGAGGGCGACTTCGGCGGTTTCCCGGTGGATCGCCTGACCCACTCGTTGCAAACTGCGACCCGCGCCTTTCGCGACGGGCGTGACGAGGAATACGTGGTCTGCGCGCTGTTGCACGACATTGGCGACACCCTCGGTTCGTACAACCATCCGGACATCGCCGCAGCGATTCTCAAGCCGTTCGTGAGTGCGGAAAATCTGTGGATGGTGGAGAAGCACGGCATCTTTCAGGGCTATTACTTCTTTCATCACCTGGGCATGGACCGGCACTTGCGCGAGCAATTCAAGGATCATCCGCAGTTCCACGCCACGGCCGAATTCTGCGCCAAATACGACGCGGCGGCGTTTGATCCGGCGTACGACACGCTGCCGCTGAGTTTCTTCGAGCCAATGATGGAAAGGCTGTTTGCGCAGCCGAAGAACTCGATCTACAAAGCCGCGATGCAAGAACACAGCCCGGCCTGAGAACACATGTGGGAGCGAGCCTGCTCGCGAAAGCGCTGTATCAGGCACATAAGCTTTGTCTGACACTACGCCTTCGCGAGCAGGCTCGCTCCCACAGGGTGATCTTTCGCTCAGGCGAGCTCGGCAACTTTGGCAGCTTTCAATTGCGCCTCCCGCGCCTGGGCATCCGCCAGCCGATACAACTCGATCGTGCCGTCCCAATGCTCGATCAACGCGGTGCACGATTCGACCCAGTCGCCACAATTGAGGTAGTCCACCTCCCCCACCTTACGAATCTCGGCATGGTGTATATGCCCGCAAACCACGCCATGCAGTTCGCGCTTCACGCACTCGTGGGCGATGGCTTCTTCAAAGTCGCTGATGAAACTGACGGCGGTCTTGACCTTGTGTTTCAGGTACGCCGACAGCGACCAGTAACCGTAGCCATAGCGGGCGCGCCAGTGATTGAGCCAGCGGTTGAGGGTCAGGGTGAATTCGTAGGCGGAGTCGCCGAGAAACGCCAGCCAGCGGTGATAGCGGGTGATCACGTCGAACTGATCGCCGTGAATCACCAGCAAATGCCGACCGTCCGCCGTAACGTGCACCGCCTCGTCGACCAACTGGATATTGCCCAGAATCAGTTTCGAATAGCGCCGCAGGAATTCGTCATGGTTGCCGGTGACGTAAATCACCTCGGTGCCGCGCTTGCTCATGGTCAGCAATCGGCGGATGACGTTGGTGTGGGCTTGCGGCCAGTACATGCCGCTGCGCAGTTTCCAGCCGTCGATGATGTCGCCGACCAGATAGACCTTGTCGGCGTGGTAGCCCTTGAGAAATTGCGACAAGTGCTCGGCCTGGCAATCCCGGGTGCCCAGGTGCACATCGGAGATCCACAGGGTTCGCACCCGTTGTTTGCGACTGGGTCGGGCGAGCTCGGCGCTGGTCATGGGCAACCCTCTGCGATGTTTTCGCCAGCTTGCGCGCGCCCGGTTAATCGACCGTGACAAGCGTGAGTCAGTCGTGTGACAGCGCATCCGGCGTACGGCGGTGTAGACTGAGGGCCACTTCGGAGACAACCTGCCATGCGACCGATCCTCACCCTGCGTCAGTACACCCACGACTTGATTGTGCACAGCCACGAGCACGCGCAGTTGGTGTTCGGGCTGTCCGGTGCGCTGGATTTCGAGGTCGAGGGCTGTGGCAGCCAAGTGCGTCAGCAGAGTGTTGTGGTGGTTCCGTCCGGCGCTCATCATGCCTGCGACAGTCCCCAAGGCAGCAGCTGCCTGGTGCTCGACATCCCTGAAGGGCAATGGGTGCAGGACTCGCTGGGCGCGCATGCCGAGGCCAGTCGGCGCTTGCTCGATCATCCGGGGCGGCTGTCGCTGGACTCGGGGCAGAGTCAATTGGTCAGCTGGCTGGCGAACAGTCCGGTCAGCGATCCGTTGATCGCGCAGCAAGGCGCAGTGTTGCTGCTGGCCAGTCTCAATCACGCGCAACCTGCCGAACTCCGCGCGCGTCGCTTGCCCTACGCCGCGCTGGATGCGCACATCGAGCAATACGCCGGCTATCCGCTGCAAGTGGCCGACCTGGCGCGCGTGGCCGGGTTGTCCAGTGCGCGCCTGCACGCTCGGTTCATGGCCGAATGCGGACAGACGCCGATGGATTACATCCGCAGTCGACGCCTGCATCTCGCGGTGCAACTGCTGCGCGACACTGCATTACCGATTGGTGAAGTAGCCAGTCGCGTCGGTTACAGCTCGCAAAGTGCGTTCTCGGCCGCAGTCCTACGTGAGTTCGGCTCGTCGCCCGGACATCTCCGGCGCGATTCCTACGACAAAAGACGATAGCCTGCCGACAGACTTGCAGGCCGAGACGCGGTTCAATGGCCCCATGAAGTTGAACCTGAAAAAAGGAATGCAATGACTCCGCGTACCGCCCTGGGCGCTCTGCATATTGGCGCTTTGATGTTTGGCCTGACCGGTGTGTTCGGCAAACTCGCTGCCGCATCCCCTGCTGTGATCGTATTTGGACGTGCGGCTTTCGCCGTGCTCGCACTGGCATTTTTCGCCCGTTTCTTCAGCCAGCATGGTTGGCAGAAACTTCAGGCCGTGGACTGGCGGCGCCTCGCCCTCAGCGGCGTGTTACTGGCTGGGCACTGGGTGAGTTTTTTCGTATCGGTGAAGATCGCCGGGGTGGCCATCGCCACCTTGGGCTTTGCCAGTTTCCCGGCGTTCACGGTAATTCTCGAAGGACTGATCTTCCGCGAACGCATCCGTGCCAATGAAATCGTCCTGGTGGTATTGGTCAGCATCGGTCTGGTGCTGGTGACGCCCGCATTCGATCTGGGCAGTGGCGCGACCGTCGGCTTGCTTTGGGCAGTGTTGTCCGGCCTGCTGTTTTCCCTGCTGTCGCTGACCAACCGCGCCAGTTCCGGGCGCATCCCGGCGGTGCAGGCAGCGTTGTGCCAGAACGTCGTCGTGGCGTTGTGTCTGTTGCCGGTCGCGGCGCCGCAGTTGAGTCAGGTCCGAGCGCTGGACTGGTTGTGGATCGCCCTGCTCGGAGTGTTCTGCACGGGCGTGGCGCACAGCCTGTTCGTCGCCAGTCTGGCGGTGATCAAGGCACGCACGGCGGCAGTGGTGTTCGCCATGGAGCCGGTCTACGGCATCACCCTCGCCTGGCTGCTGTTCAGTGAAACCCCGACCCTGCGGATGCTCATCGGTGGCGCGTTGATCATCGTCGCGATTGTGGTGTCGGCGCGGATGTCAGGCGGCAGCGACAAGACAACCGTCGCCGCCGAGGCCGCCTCTCACTGAGTGCGGTCGTTGTGGCCGAGGTCGCGGTCAGGATCGATCTGATCGCGCACTCGCTGCTTCAATACCTTGGCCTCAGGGAAACCACCGTCGGTCTTGCGCTCCCAGATCTGCACACCCGCACAAGTGATATGAAACACCCCACCGGTGCCCGGCACCAACGACACTTTGCCCAAGTCGTCAGCGAAGGTGCTGAGCAGTTCCTGAGCCAGCCACGCCGCGCGCAGCAGCCACTGGCATTGAGTGCAATAAGTGATGACAACTTCGGCTTTGGCGACGGTCATGATCGCTGAAACTCCTGAGACAGAGGGCGCCGCTATAATAGCCGGCTTTACCGCTTGCCCCGAGACTCACAATGCGCCGTTTGCTGTTCTGCCTGCTGCTTGGTTTCCTTCCCCTGCTGGTTCACGCCAGTGAAGCGCCACGACCGAAAGTCGGCCTGGTGCTGTCCGGCGGCGCTGCGCGCGGGCTGGCGCACATCGGCGTGCTCAAGGCGCTGGAAGAACAAGGCATCAGGATCGACGCGATTGCTGGCACCAGCATGGGCGCGGTAGTCGGCGGCCTGTACGCCTCGGGCTATAAGATCGACGAGCTGGAAAAACTCGCCCTGAGCATCGACTGGCAAGCGGCGCTGTCCGACGCGCCGCCGCGTGAGGACGTGCCATTTCGACGCAAGCAGGACGACCGCGATTTTCTGGTGAAGCAGAAACTCAGCTTCCGCGACGACGGCAGTCTCGGCCTGCCATTGGGGGTGATTCAGGGCCAGAACCTCGCACTGTTGCTGGAAAGCCTGTTGGCGCACACCAGCGACACCCGCGACTTCGACAAACTGCCGATCCCGTTTCGGGCCGTGACCACCGACATCGCCAATGGCGAAAAAGTGGTGTTTCGCAAAGGCCACCTGCCGCAAGTGATCCGCGCGAGCATGTCGATCCCGGCGGTGTTCGCCCCGGTCGAGCTCGATGGGCGCCTGCTGGTGGACGGTGGCATGACCGACAACATCCCGCTGGATGTCGCGCGGGAGATGGGCGTCGACATCGCCATCGTCGTCGATATCGGCACACCTCTGCGCAATCGCAAGCAACTGACCACAGTAGTCGATGTGCTCAATCAGTCGATCACCTTGATGACCCGGCGCAACTCCGAAGAACAACTGGCGACTCTGCATGCCAATGACGTGTTGATCCAGCCTGCGCTGGCCGCGTTCGGCGTGACCGATTTCGGCAAGGCTCAGGAGATGATCGACGCCGGTTACCGCGCCACGCGGATCCTCGATGCGCGGCTGGCGCAACTCAAGCCGACTCAAACCCAGGACGCGGAACTGAACGCCGCCCGTCAGCCGGGCCAGCGCACGCCGATCATCACCGGGATCCGCGTCGAAAATGACTCGAAGGTCGACGATGACGTGATTCGCTATTACATCCGCCAACCGATCGGCGCGCCGCTGGACCTGGGCCGCCTGCATTCGGACATGGGCACGCTGTACGGCCTCGATTACTTCGATCAAGTGCGTTACCGCGTGGTGCACAAAGGCCAGGATCACACCTTGGTCATCAGTGCCAGCGGCAAGCGCAGCGGCACCGATTACTTGCGGGTAGGCCTCAATCTGTCGGACGACATGCGCGGCGACAGTGCTTTCAACCTTGGTGCCAGTTATCGCGTCAACGGCATCAACCGCCTCGGTGCGGAATGGCTGACCCGCGCGCAGATCGGCGACAAGCAGGAGCTGTACAGCGAGTTCTATCAGCCGCTGGACGTCGGCTCGCGTTACTTCGTCGCGCCCTACGGGTCGTTCGAGGCGCAGAACGTTGACTCGGTGCTGGATAACGATCCGATCGCGCAGTATCGCGTCGAGCGTTACGGCTTCGGCCTCAACCTCGGCCGGCAGATCGGCAACAATGGTGAAGTGCGACTCGGCGTCGGCCAGGCCTGGGGCAAGGCTGACGTACGCATCGGCGATCAGGATCTGCCGAGTGAAAGCTTCAACGAAGGCTTCTATACCGTGAAGTATTCCTACGACTCGCTGGACAACGTCTACTTTCCGCACGAGGGCAAGGACGTCAGCCTGACGTTTGCCCAGTTCGAACCGGGCCTGGGTTCAGACAATCGCTATCGCCAGTGGGAATTGAATTTCGACAAGGCCATGAGCCACGGGCCGGATACGCTGATACTCGGCGGGCGCTACGGCCGGACGCTGGACGATGCCAATGTGGTGACATCGAGCTTCCTGCTCGGCGGCGCGCGGCAGTTGTCAGGATTCCGTGAGGATGCGCTGTCCGGGCAGAATGTCAGCCTGATGCGCGCCGTGTACTACCGCCGCCTGACGCCGCGCTCGTACCTGCCGCTGGACTTCCCGCTGTACGCCGGCGCCTCGCTGGAGCGCGGTCGGGCGTGGAACAATGACAATGAGTTCGACAGCGGCTACATCAACGCCGCGAGTGTGTTTATCGGCTTCGACACGCCACTGGGGCCGTTGAACTTCACGTATGGGTTGAATGATGCGGATGAGCAGGCGGTTTATCTGAATCTGGGGCAGACGTTCTGACCTGAGACGGTGTTGGCCGATCTGACGCCTTCGCGAGCAGGCTCGCTCCCACAGGGAGAGCGCATTCCATTGTGGGAGCGAGCCTGCTCGCGAAAGCGGTCTCGGATGAACACGAAATACGTCGGCGCTCAGCGAATCCCCGCCAACAACGTCCTTGCCGTCTGCTTCAACGGCTCATCCCCTTCCCTGAGCAATTCATTGAGCAGCGCGATCGCACTGTCGATGTCGCCATCGTCGATGCAGGTTTGTGCCTGTTCGAGCTTGCCGGCGGACTCGATGTCGGTGGACTCGGGTGGTTGCAGATCCAAAGGTTCCAGCACCAGCGACGGCTCGGGATCGCCGAACTCATTGAGAAAGTCATCGTCGAGGGGTTGGGCGTCGGGTTCGGGGATCCATTCGAGTTCGGCTTCTTCGGCAGATGCAGCCTGTGGCAGGTCAAAATCGACAGGCAGCACTGACAGGCTAGTGCCCAGCTCTGGATCATCGATTGGCGGTGCGGCGGAATCGGTGCGGCTGTCGTTCAGATCCCAATTTGAATCCATCGACAGCTCGCCCAGATTCAATTCGAAATCATCCTCGAGAGCGCCGGGCGACGATGCAAGCGGCGCGGCTGCGGTCGCTGCCGTGGCCACGGGCAGCTCAGTCGCGATTGGCGTTGCTGCAAATGCCGCCGGTGCGGCGCCTGCCAGTTTTGGATGGCGAGCGCGGATTTCAATCAGTTCGCGCTCATCGACGCCAAGCGCACGCAGGCGGTTTTCATGCTGTTCGTAAGCGGCGCTGTCACCCTGGCGCCCAAGAACCTCCAGCAACTGCAAACCGAGATCGGTGCGTTCAGGTTCCTTGTGCAAGGCATCGCGCAGCAGCCCGGCGGCTTCGCTGAGCCGGCCGTAGGCCAGATAGATGCCCACGGCCTCCAGCACATCGCCGGCACCGGGTTCGTCGCGATGATCGGTGGCCGCGTGCGCACCGACAGATTGTTGAAGTTCAGGCTCATCAACGTTGTCTTCGGCGCTCACAGGCAATAGCGGCATCGGCGTGCCATCTGCGGTCGAACCTTGCTGACGGCGACGTATGAGCAACGCAGCCAGCACGCCCAGCAGCAATAGAAGTCCGCCGAGCAGCGGCCAGTTCACGCCATCGTCTGCCGCCTCGACCGGGGCTGAAACAGCGGCCGGAACCGGAGCGACCACGGGCGGTGGCGGTGCTTTCTGCACCTCGGCCAAGCGGGTTTGCAAATCTTCAATCTGCTTCTTGCCGTCGGCTATTTGCACTTGCTGATCTTGCAGCCTGAGGTTCTGTTCGTCGAGGGTCTTTTGCAGTTGCTGGGTGAGCAGCACGCTGGCGGCCAGTTGCTCGGCCTGCGCATCATTGGCAGGCGGCGCCGGCGTTGGCGGCACAGGCGTCGCAGGGCGTTTGCCTTGGGCAGCCTGGGGCGGTGCGGTAACCGGTTCGACGGTTGGAAACTCAGAAGATTGCGGGCGCGGATCCGGCTCGTCGGTGGCGGGCACGATGCCCGGCGAACCCGGCGGATCGATCAACACCGTGTACTCGCGCAGCAGACGGCCGTTGGGTTGATCGAGCTGCACGAGGAAATTCAGGAAAGGTTCGTTGACCGGTTTGCCGGACGTCACCCGGATCATCTGGCGGCTGCCGCGCAGGATCGGAGTGAACTTGAGGTCATTGAGAAAGAACACCCGCTCGACGCCCGCCCGGCCGAACTCATCCGCCGAAGCCAGGCTGGCCGAGAGATCGTTTTGCGTCAACGTACCGACATCGACCAGCGCGATGTCGGCCTTGAACGGCTGATTGAGGGCTGAGTGAACAGTGATTTCGCCCAACCCCAACGCCATCGACCAGGTCGAATAGCTGAATACGCCAGCGAGCAGCAGCCATTTGGCGCCCCCGCGCAGCACGTGCCGACTTGCGAGCATGAGCATCCCTTAAATAAGCAAAACCGGTTTCTATGCGTTCGCACATCCGGTACGAACACGATATTGCCCAGTAGTTCTTATAGTCCGCTCAGCGCGATCTCTCAAAAAATCGCTGTCGGGATGTGCCTCAAGATTTTTCCAGGTTGGCCAGAATGTGCCCGTGCACGCGCATGCACACCTTCAGATCCGCCTCGTCGACACCTTCGAACAGTTCGTGACGCAGTTGCGTGGCAATGGTTTCGATTTGTTCGATCAGGGGCAAGGCAGGTGCACAGAGCACGATTTTTTTCGCCCGGCGGTCTTCCATCACGGACTGGCGTTGCACCAGTCCCTGGTTCTCCAGACTATCGAGCAAGCGTGCCAGGGTCGGGCCTTCGACGCCGACACTCTGGGCCAGTTCGCGTTGGGTCGGCGCCTCTTCAAAACGCGCCAGATGCAGCAGCACCAGCCAGCGCGCCTGCGACAGGCCCAGCCCGGCGAGGCGACGATCCAGTTCGGCACGCCAGCCACGGGACATCTGGGCCAGTTGCATACCAAAGCGATGTTGATCGGTTAACGGCATAAAACACTCACGGTTAGACTGAAAATACGGAAAATCTAATTATTAGTCAGCTAAGCATGGGCGGCAGTTATAGGCAAGAGTGGCTCTGTACTGAATCGTTACAACTGCGCGAAGATCAAAAGCCCCTCACCCTAGCCCTCTCCCAGAGGGAGAGGGAACTGAGCGGGGGATGCTTTGAAAATTCGCCGACCCGACAGCGCTCGCTGAATCCATAATCGACTCGGTTTTGCAGGTCGAGTCTGCCGCCAGACACCGCGGTCGGCTCCCTCTCCCTGTGGGAGAGGGCTGGGGTTAGGGAACGGCCAGATTACATCTCGAATTCAGACTGCAACGCCGCCCGCACACAATAAAGCACGCCTTCAGGAACACGTCCGGCGAACAACTCGGCGACTTCGGCGACGGACGGCAACTCGCCCTCGCCATCGAGAAACGCGTCCTGCACTTCGCCCATCAATTCCTCAGGCAAATCCAGCGCCTGCTCCAGCGACAACTGCTGCTTGCCGATGGCTTCGGCGAGCATGGCGTAGACGTTCTTCTCCGAGCACTGCAACTGCCCGGCGATCTGCAGCGGGGTCATGCCGGCGCGGGCCAGGGTGATCAGCTCGTGACGGACATCGGCGACCACCTTCGGCGCCTCCGCCTCGCCGCCGAGCACTTCGAGGAAGGCTTCGCCATAGCGCTCCAGCTTGCGTGCGCCGACGCCGCTGACCCGGGCCATTTCCGCCAGAGACGTCGGCTGGCTGCGGAGCATTTCCAACAACGTCGAGTCGGGGAAGATGACGTAGGGCGGCACGCCGTGTTCTTCGGCCAATTTGCGCCGCAGTGCGCGCAAGGCTTCCCACTGTTCGCGTTCCTCGCCGCGCACCAGTTGGCTGGCCTGGCTCTTGCTGCCCGTTTTGGCAGTGACTTGCGGTTTCAGGTCACGGCGCAGTTCCAGTTTCACTTCGCCTTTGAGCAGCGGCCGGCAACTGTCATTAAGACGCAGACCGCCATAACCCTCGTGATCGACATCGGCCAACCCACGCGCCACCAACTGGCGGAACAGCGAGCGCCACTCGCTCTCGCTTAATGCCTTGCCAACACCGAACACCGACAAATGCTGATGGCCGAAGCTGCGCACCTTTTCGTTGTCCTTGCCCAGCAACACGTCGACCAGATGACCGACGCCATAGCGCTGGCCGGTGCGGAAAATCGCCGACAAGGCCTGACGAGCAGGTTCGGTGGCGTCCCAGGTCTGCACGCCGTCGACACAGTTGTCGCAGTGCCCGCACGGCTCAGGCATGTCTTCATCGAAATAGGCCAGCAACGCCTGCCGGCGGCAGCGGGTTTCTTCGCACAGCGAGAGCATCGCGTCGAGCTTGTGCTGCTCCAGACGCTTGTGCCGCTCGTCGCCTTCGGAGTTCTGCAGCATCTGCTTGAGCATCACCACGTCTTGCAGACCGTAGGCCATCCACGCATCCGCCGGCAGCCCGTCACGGCCGCCGCGCCCGGTTTCCTGGTAATACGCCTCGAGAGATTTCGGCAGATCGAGGTGCGCGACAAAACGTACGTTGGGCTTGTCGATGCCCATGCCGAACGCCACGGTGGCGACCATGATCAGGCCTTCCTCGTTGAGGAAGCGCTTCTGGTGATAAGCGCGCAGATCGTTGGGCAGACCGGCGTGATACGGCAGCGCCGGGAAGCCCTGCTCGCTGAGGAACGCCGCAACTTCTTCGACCTTCTTGCGCGACAGGCAGTAAACGATGCCGGCATCGCTGCGCCGCTCGGCGAGGAACGCCAGCAACTGTTTGCGCGGCTGCTCCTTGGGCACGATGCGATAGAAGATGTTCGGGCGGTCGAAACTCGACAGAAAGCGCTCGGCGTTCTGCAGGTGCAGGCGATCGACAATTTCTTCGCGGGTGCGCTTGTCGGCGGTCGCGGTGAGGGCAATGCGCGGAACGTTGGGGAACAGCTCGGCCAATTGACCCAGTTGCAGGTATTCGCGACGGAAATCGTGGCCCCATTGCGATACGCAATGCGCTTCGTCGATGGCGAACAGGGCGATTTCCAGGCTTTGCAGGAACGCCAGCATGCGTGGCTGCACCAGACGCTCGGGCGCGAGATAGAGCATTTTCACTTCGCCGCGCTTGATCCGCAGGGCGAGATCACGCTGCTGCTCGGCACTCAGCGTGGAGTTCAGCGCAGCGGCGGCGACGCCCAGTTCTTCAAGGGTGGCGACCTGATCGTCCATCAGCGCGATCAACGGCGAAACGACCACCGCCAGGCCCTCGCGCAACAGTGCCGGCACCTGGAAGCACAACGACTTGCCGCCACCGGTAGGCATCAGCACCAGCGCATCACCGCCGCTGGCCACGCGCTCAATGATCGCACCCTGACGGCCACGGAAACTGTCGTAGCCGAAGATGTCCTTGAGGACGCGTTGAGCCTGTTCGAGCATAAAAACTCCAAAAATCTACCGATACATCCCTGCTCAGGCTGGTTCAGAGCAGCCTCGGCTGCTTAAACAAAACGTAAGAACACATTGCATGACCAGCGCAGCGCCGGCAGGGATCGCAAAACGCGGCAGTATACCCGAGGCCTTCGCCGCACAGGGTGCCGCTGAGAAGACACCTGATAAACCTGCCACACACAAAACCCTGTGGGAGCGAGCCTGCTCGCGAAAGCGACCTGTCAGTCGATGCCAAAGTGCCTGATACACCGCCTTCGCGAGCAGGCTCGCTCCCACAGGGTTATTCATCTTTCCAGTGAGGCCGGTAATTCGGGCAAATCTGCCAAGCGGCTGGCTAGAGCGCGCAAGAAAGCCTAGAATTCCCGCATTGTTTATTCCCCAAGGTAGCCCCGTAATGTCCTTCGCTGAGCAACTGACCCGCCTGCAAGTCTTCCTCGATGCCGACGAGCTGCACGACGAGGCGCTGGATTACGTCGCCGCCCACGGTTACCTGACCGCGCTGTCTATCTGCTCCGAAGACGTTCCGGAGCGCGAGTGGATCGACGCGCTGTTCGCCGAAGAGCCACATTACGCCGACGAAGCCCAGCGTGCCGAAATCGAAGCCACACTGATCGGCCTCAAAGCACACATCGCTCGCCAACTGGCCTCGGATGAAGAATTCGAATTGCCGTGCGAACTGGATCTGGGCGAAGAGCCGGACGATTCCGAACTGCGCGGCTGGTGCATCGGTTTCATGGAAGGCGTGTTCCTGCGTGAAGCGGCCTGGTTCGAAACCGCCGAAGAAGAAGTCAGCGAAATGCTCCTGCCGATCATGGTCGGTTCCGGCCTGTTCGACGAGCAGCCTGAGTTCGAAGACATCGCCAAGGACGCCAACCTGATGGACGACATGATCGTTCAGATCCCGGAAGCCCTGACCGCGCTGTATCTGCTGTGCCAGGCCCCCGACGAAAAACCGGCGATCCTCAAGCCTCGTCATCACTAAGAACCGGCCTATGGACAACCCCATAGGCAACCGCCCCCTGATGTTGCGCTACGTCCTGCTGGCCATCGGCTGGCTCAGCGTCGCATTGGGGGTGATCGGCATCTTCCTGCCGGTCCTGCCCACCACCCCCTTCCTCCTGCTCGCCGCGGCCTGCTTCGCGCGCAGCTCTCCGCGCTTCTATCGCTGGCTGGTCGAACATCCACGGCTGGGGCCATGGATTCGCGACTACCTCGAAGGCAACGGCATCCCGCTCAAAGGCAAGGTCTACGCGATCGGCCTGATGTGGGTGAGCATTCTGTTCTCGTGTTATCTGGTGCCGTTGGTTTGGGCGCGTGGGTTCATGCTGACCAGTGCGGTGTTGGTGACGGTTTATATTGTGCGGCAGAAGACCTTGAAAAAACGCTGATTGCTCCACCGTCGGCGGCACAACCGTTCATCCGATATCAGTCCGCACCTGTCAGAGTTGACAGGTGCGCGCTTTAACGTCGCATGCTTAATTCTTCCGTATCGGCGCTGACAGCCCAGGTAAGCGCCCCGTATGGAAGGCGAAAATTCATGACCAGCTCACAATACCTGATATTCCCTCCTGCGCCGCGTTCCGGTATCGGTGTGCTGGCCCTCTATCCGCCGCAACCACTCCTGTACAAGCTGCAAACTGACCAGAGCTACGGTATCAACATCGCCATGATTGCTCAGAACATTAACGGATTGGGCTTCAGTCTCCCGGCATATCTGTCTCAAGCCCTCGGTGACCGTATCGAAGTCTTCCTCGATAGACCCGATGTCACCACCCCTTCGTCCGTGATTGATTTCGCCCTTACAGAGGACGATTTTGAGGCCGATGGAAAGACCCCTAAAACCGTACTTTTTGACATTACAGCTGAAACCCTCGAGGAGAAATTCCTGCCGTTTACCGACGTCAGGCTGGATTGCTGGATTAAAGTCACGAGACTGAGCGGCAACCCGGGGGAATCGCCACACTCACAACTCTGGTTCAAACATCCCGCTCCGGGCGAAGCGGACATTGACGGCGGCAAGCCTTCCAATCAGGGCTCAAGCTGCCAATCGCATCGGAAAGTATCGTCGATCAGAACGTCATCAAAGAGGGCATGGAAGTCACGGTCAAGCATTACTTCAATCAGCAGATCGGCGATACGGTCGTGCTGACATTTGGTTCGCTGCGGCTGGACTTCGTCGTGACCGACGACTCGGCCGACATCGTTTTCAAGCTGACGCCTGACTTGCTCGGCAAATTGCAACAAACCAGCAATCTGGTGGTGCGCTGGAGCGTTTATGACATTGTCGAGAACTCCAGTGGTTTTTCGGAACCGCTCATTCTGCCGTTCAAGCCCGTAATAACTCTGCTGACCGCGCCGATTTTCGAGCAGTCCGATGCCGACGACGTAATACACCATGACTGGCTTGCAGGCGGCCCGACGAACATTCTCCTGACGGGCAGTTTTGCGATCAACGATGTGATCGCCCTGACACTGGAAGGATTCACCCGAACCAACGTGCCAGTCACTCATACCTATTCTTTAACGGTGACCGTAGACAGCAAGACACTGAACTTTCCCGTGGAAAATTTCCGCATTCAAAATGTGATAGGTGGAAGTTTACGGGCAACTTATATTCTGACCAGAGCAGGTCAGTCCAAACTTTCCAAACCTGCTGACGTCACCGTTGCGGGTAAATCCTTGCCACTGGGAGCACCGGAGGTCACCCCACTGGTGGAAGGTGAGCTGGCAGTCGACACTGCCAAAGCCTTTATAAATGTCGCCAGTTTCTGGCCCTTGAAACAAGGGGCAGAGGTCAAGCTGCATTGGCAGACCACAGACATCAACGGCAAGTTGGTACGGTTTACTTGGGGACAGCTTGTAACGGATCCTTCGAAGCCCATCGTTTTCGAGGCCGAGAACGAGTACATCAAGCCCTACGCCAGCGCGAGACTGGCCGTGCAGGCCACCATCACCAATCCCGGCGAAAGTGAAGTCTTTTCCGATATCGCGCAGTTGAAGATCGGCGATCCCAAGGAGCTTGTCCTCACGCCGCCCTCACTGGTATCGCCTTTCACTAATCCGCTTGATCCCTTGGCAGCGCTGCCGAGCATGCTGGTGGAATATCTCGATGCCAAGACCGAGAAGGTTCGCCTGGTGTGCACACCACTGCCCTTGGGATTTGATCGCTTCCCGCTGGTAGATCTGGATTCGGCCAAACAAGCCCGCTTTCCGTTCGACAGGCGCCTCATTGTGGCGCTTCACGGTGAAACCGTGCGATTCAAATTCAACCTGAATCAGGACGGCAAGAAAATCGGATCTTCTCCGGAAACTGAGATTTCTTTCAAACTGATCGCTGATCAGGATCCCAGGTTTCCGAGACCGCGAATCATTGGCATTGATAACGCAATCCTGGACGTAAAAAAACTGACCAGCGCAGACAAATTGGCGGTCAACCTCTGGCACGGACAACGGCCGGGCCAGAGCATGACGCTGGTGCTGATCGGCATCGACAGCAAAGACATCCCTGTTCGCCACGTCATCATGAACGCGGAGGCGAGCGTCACCAGCGCCGGGCTGATACGGGAACTGTCAACGCCGACGCTGGAAGTGTTGAAAAATCTCAAAAGCGGCAGTACGGCGACATTGATATTTTCCGTGCGCCTGGGGTTGCGCGGCAATCCAGTGGAATTTCCCCACCAGACCTATCAGATCGAATCTCTGGTTGAGTTGCAGCCGGTCATCACACTGATTAAGGACTCGCAGAACAGGGAGATTCCGCATAGCGACCTGACGGTTGATCCGAATGTCACGGTCGAGGGAACTGCGAGCGTAGAACAGCAGGTTGAAGTTCTGGTGAATGGCAAGTCGATAGAGACATTGACCACAGACAAGGACGGGAAATTTTCAACGCTATTGAAGGGGCTCGTTGTCGATGTACTGACAGTCGTGCAGATTCGAGCACTCTATGGCGACGGTCTTCTCTCTCCTTTACGCTCGTTTACGCTGCGCAAAGCGCTGCAAGTCAACAACAGCGCCATGGCCCTGTCAGGACTGAGAGTTTATGCATGGCGCCACACTCACAGTGCAGATTTTCCAAACAATACCCAAATCCGCGCCGCCGTCCCGTCTACAGGCGTCCACCCGATCACCTACAGAAGCAGTAATCCGAACGTGGCTTATGTCGACGGCAACGGGAAAGTCACGGGCATACGTAACGGCAATACGTACATTACCGTACAGGACCGATTCAGCTCATTTTCCTATTACGTCAGTGTGACGAATGTTTATCAGTTGGCTATCGGCGGCTACGGCATGACACACCAAGAGGCGCTCAACTGGCGATACAGCATTCCGGGCGCAGAACCGATGAGCAGAGCACTGCACGCCATGCAAGTTGTATATGGTCCCGATCCTTATTGGCCAATAGCCGCTGGAGGGATCTACAGGATGTGTGATGAAAGCGGTTGTCCTGGCAACCTGCGAGCGATATATGGACATGCCAACGGCGGAATTTATTGCCATTCGGACCTGAACGCCCGATGGGCTCCATGGTGTATCTATCCCATTTACGGATAAACCGGCCTCTTCGCGAGCAGGCTCGCTCCCACAGTTTCACCGCTCTCCCCTGTGGGAGCGAGCCTGCTCGCGAAGGCTGACTTAAAGACAACACGTCTCTACAGACAGACAAAACCCACCGTCCCGAATCAACCGGGGCGGCGGGTTTTGTCATTTCAGACCTCAGCTCAAACCGTATCCACCTTCAACGAATGATCATTGAGCATGCCGCTGATGATCGTCGCTGTGTCGTGACCGCTGGCAATCATGCCGCCTGCGCCCGGTGTCACGCCGTAGTGGCTAGCGAGGTTGACGCCGGCCAGGTCGATGGTCTGGCTCGGCGCGGCGCCGGCCATGGCGCTGACGTCGATGCTGGTCATCACCGAGGCGCCGCTGCCGCTGACGGTGAAGTGCAGATAGTCGTCCAGCGACGCGGTACTGGCGTTTTCGCCTTGCAGCAGTTGCGACAGATCGAGCCTGTCGGTACCGGGGGTGAAGTCGGTGATCAGGTCGTGGCCGCTGTTGCCCTTGAGCCACTGGAAGGTGTCCGCCCCTGCCCCGCCCGTCAGCGTATTGTTGCCCATGCCACCGATCAGCAAGTCATCGCCAGCGCCGCCATTGAGGAAGTCGTTGCCGAGGCCACCGTTGATCACGTTGTTGTTGCCGTCGCCGGTGAGGCTGTCGTTGAAGTTCGAGCCGAGCAGGTTTTCGATGCCGGTCAACGTGTCAGTACCGGCGCCGAGGGTGTTCTGCGCACCCAGCAGGCCGAGGTCGACGGTGACGGCGGCTGTGGCGTGGGCGTAGCTGGCGGTGTCGCTGCCAGTGCCGCCGTCGAGCAGATCGTTGCCCGCGCCGCTATAGAGCAAGTCGTTGCCAGCGTCGCCGTGCATTTCGTTATTGCCGGAGCCTGCCGTGAGTACGTCGTTGCCGTCGCCGGCATTGATCACGTTGTTGCCGCTGCCCGCCACCAACACATCGTCGCCAGCAGTGCCGGTCAGGGTGTGGCCGTCCTGATAGCTGATGCTGACGTTGGCCGTGTCGCTGCCGCCGTGGTTGTCGTTGGCGGCGTAAGTGCCGTGGTAGTCCGGCGTGATGTCGTGGGCCGCGGCGTAGTTGAGGGTCATGGTCAGTTGGTAGTTTTCCGCCGCGTTCGGGTTGCCGCCACCATTACCAATGTTGGTGATGTGAATCTGGTAGACGCCGTCCGCCGAGGCGCTGAGGGTCTGGCCGTCCGCCAGCGCCATCCAGGCACCGCCATTGAGCGAATACTCCATGCTGATCTTACCGGCACCCAGATTGTGATCCAGATTGAGGGTTTCGCCCTGACGCAGATTGACGGTAATGCGGTCTTCATCGTTGGCATTGCTGTTGCTCACCATGCCCAGATAACCGCTGACCACCAGCACGGCGGTCATGGTCGCGGCATTGGCGCTGAAGGCGCTGCGCACATTGGCCAGATTCTGGTTGGCTGCGTTATTGGTCTGCCCAGTGAAGCCGATCAGGCCGCTGCCGGTGAAGTCCGCCGCTTTCGACACCCAACCGGTATTGAAACTGGTGGGTGTGGCGTTGAGGGTGTCGCCGTTCGGATCGGTGTCATTGGCCAGCAACAGCTCGCCCGGCACCACGATGTTGCCTGACAGCACGTTGGTGATGACGTGGTCGTCCATCGCTACCGGTGGCGCGTTGGGGATCACTTTCACCGTCAGGGTGGAGCTGGCCAGATCGCCGTCGTTGTCGCTGACGGTGAAGCCGATGTTTTCGGTGATCACCACTGCGGTGGTTTTCTGCGAGGTGTAGCTGTATTCGCCGGTATCAAGATTGACCACCAGCGTGCCGCTGTTGTTGGTGGCAATGCTGACGCTGTTGTTGGCGGTATTGAAGGTGCCGTGATTGGCGCCGCCGCTCGCGGTCAACGAACCCTGGCCACTGAGGGCTTTCGGATCGTAGGTGTAGGTGGTGCCGTCGACCACGATCGACTTGATGAAACCGCCATCGGCGCCGAACGAACCGCCCTCGCCCAGCAGCGAACCGGTGACCGGCGCGCCCTGCACGGTGCCGGACAATACCGAGTTGAGCTGATTGAGATCGGTGACCACCACCGCATTGGTATTGGTGTGGTTGATGCCATCGTAGGCCAGCGGATCGAGGTTGGCGTTGCTCACGCCACTGCCCAGACCAATGGCGTAGTTCTTGATGTTGTTGGCGTCGAGGAAGTTTTTCAGCGCGGCTTCGTCAGCCGTGCCGATGTCGCCCTCGTTGGGCTTGCCGTCAGAGAAGAAGTAGCCGACGTTCTGTGCCCCGGTGAGTTTGCCGGAGGTGTTGAACGCGGTCTGCATCACTGCTACGGCAGCATCGTAGTTGGTGCCGCCGCCAGCGTTGAGACCGGCGAGGAGTGTCTTGGCGGTGGCGACATCCACCCACACGGTGGTGCGGTCGGCGGCATTGCTGCTGAACGTCACCAGCTGCACTTTCACATCGCCCAGATCATCGTACTTGTCGAGCAAGGCACCAATGGCCTGCTTGGCCAGTGCCAGCCGCGACAGGCCCGGCACGCCGGAGGCATCAGCCATACTGCCGGAGATGTCGAGGACGATGAGAATGTTCGAATCGATCTCCACTGCGGTTACCGAGCGATCCGAGGCAACGGCTTTCGGTATGTCGTCGACGATGTTGACCACGAGGGTGCTGGTGGTGCTGTTGCCCAGTGCATCGGTGGCTTTGTAGGTGAACGTTTCGCTGAGGGTGTTCGGCCCGTCGTTGGCGTTCGGCGCGGTTTTCGGCGCCGAGGTCAGCGTGTAGGTGTAGGTGCCGTCAGCGTTGAGCAGCAGTTGCCCGTAGCTACCGGTGGCGTTGCCGACCAGGGTGTAAGTGATCGCGCCGCTGCCGCCACTGACCGAACCGACCAGCGTGCCGCTGGCGGTTTCACCGGTATTGCCCGGTTCGCTGCCGGTGACTGTGCCGGGGGCGAGATCCTGGCCATCCTTGTTCAGGTCGAGGGCTTTTTCATAGACCGTCACATCCTGATCGACCGAGGCGACCAGTTTGCTGTCGGCGACGTTGATGGTCAGCGTCGTGGTGCTTTCATCGCCATCGCTGTCACGGATGGTGTAGGTGAACGTGTCGGTCGCGCCCGGCGGGCTCACCGAGTTCGGGTTGCTGTGGTAAACCGCATTGCCCGCCGCGTCGAGGGTCAGGTAGCCGTAGTTGCCGTTGATGTTGCTGTTGAGCCCGCCGCTGGCTGATGTCGCGGTGTTGCTGCCGGCGCGCACGCCGACCACCGTTGCGGCACCATCGGCGCCGCTGAGGTCATTGCCGAGCACACTGACATTGACCGTGCCGCCCTCCGCTACCGAGCCGGTATCGGCGTTGGCAGTCGGCAAATCGTCGACGATATTGACGTTGATCTGACCGCTGGCGGTACTGCCATCGGTATCAGTGGCGACCACGTCGAAGCTCTCGCTGAGGCTGTTGGCACCGTTGGCGTTCGGATGAGCTTCGTTGTCGACCAGGGTGTAGCTGTAACTGACCACGCCGGTGGCCGGATCGTAACCGGTGATGGTGAAGGTGCTGCCCAGTGGCGAGACCACCGATTGCGGCAAACCGGCGGCGACGCCATTGCTGATTACGGCGATGCCGCCGACCGTGAGGGTTTGCAGGCCATCGAGGGCGGTCACGGTGAAGCTGCCGCTCTGGGTCAGCGCCGAGGTGTCGGGGTTGCTGCCGTCGCTGAGGTTTTTCTCGTAAACAGTGATTTCGCCGCCCTTCACGTTGAGGCCGTCGAGGCACACCGGATCGTCATTGTTGTGGATGTTCAGCACCAGGTTGGCGGTGCTGGTGTCGCCGTCGGCATCGGTGATGGTGTAGGCGAAGGTTTCCGTGCCGTTGCCGCCGCCCTGGAGGTTTTTGAAGTCGGCGTCATTGGCGTCCAGCGTGTAGGTGTAAGTGCCGTTGGCGTTGAGCACCAGCGTGCCGTAAGTGCCAGTGAAAGTACCGGCGGTCACCGAACCGCTGGCGACGCGGTCGGCGCCTTGCACATCGTTGTCGAGGACGTTGCCGGTCAGGGTCACCTGGGCTTCGGTCGCGTTGTCGGCATTGCTGTCATTCAGCGCCTTCGGCACGTCATCGACGATGCTCACAACGATCGTGCTGGTGACGACATTGCCCAGCGAATCGGTGGCCTGATAGGTGAAGGTTTCGCTCAGGCTGTTGGCGCCGTCGTCAGCATGCGGCGTGGTGGTCGCTGGCGAAGTCAGGGTGTAGGTATAAGTGCCATTGGCATTGAGGACGATCTGCCCGTAATTACCGGTGGCGCTGCCGACCAGTGCATAGCTGATCGCGCCGACCGCACCAGTGACCGAGCCGACCAGGGTGCCGGAAGCGGTTTCGCCAGTGCTGTTCGGATCGCTGCCGACCACGCTGCCCGCTGCCAGATCCTGGCCATCCTGGTTCAGGTCGAGGGCTTTTTCGTAGACGGTGACATCGGTGTCGCTGACCGCTTTCAGGCAGCTGTTGTAGACATCGATGGTGATGGTCGTGGTGCTTTCGTCACCGTCGGCATCGCGCACGGTGTAGGTGAACACATCCACCGCGCCCGGGCCGTTCACCGCGTTCGGATTGCTGTGATAAACAGCGTTGCCGTTGGCATCAAGCGTGAGGTAGCCGTAGGTGCCGTTGATCTGCGAATTGAGCCCGCCGATGGCCGACGTCGAAGTGTCGGCACCGACACGCACGCCGACCACTGCGCCGGTAACCGCCGGGCCATCCGCGCCGCCGACATCGTTGTTGAGTACGTTACCGCTGACGGTACCGCCCTCCGCCACCGAAGCCGCATCCGCATGCGCGGTCGGCAAATCATCGACGATGTTGACGTTGATCTGGCCGCTGGCGGTACTGCCATCGGTGTCCGTCGCGACGACGTCGAAGTTCTCGGTGAGGCTGTTGGCGCCGTTGGCGGTTGGATGGGCTTCGTTGTCGGCCAGGGTGTAGCTGTAACTGACTACGCCGGTCGCCGGGTCATAACCGGTGATGGTCAAGATGCTGCCCAGGGGTGTGATCACCGATTGCGGGAAACCTGCGGCCACGCCGTTGGTGATCACCGCGATGCCGCCAACCGTGAGGGTCTGCAGACCATCGAGAGCGCTGACGGTAAAAGTGCCGTTCTGGGTCAGCGCTGGGGTGTTGGGGCTGGTGCCGTCGCTGAGATTTTTTTCGTAGACGGTGAGTTCGCCACCGTTGACGTCGAGGCCGTTGAGCAGCACCGGATCGTCATTGTTGTGGATATTCAGTACGAGATTGGCAGTGCTGGTATCGCCGTCGGCATCGGTGATCATGTAGGTGAACGTTTCGGTGCCGTTACCGCCACCGGTCAAGGCTTTGAAATCGGCATCGCTGGTATTCAGGGTGTAGGTGTAAGTGCCGTCGGCGTTCAGAACCAATGTACCGAAAGTACCAGTGAAAGTGCCCGGCGTGACTGGACCGGTGGGTACGCGGTCGGCACCTTGCACGTCGTTGGTCAGGACGTTGCCGGTCAGGGTCAGTTGGCTTTCCGAGGCGGTACCGTTGCTGTCGTCGTTGGCTTTCGGCAGGTCGTCGACGATGTTTACGTCGAGGGTGCCGGTGGCCGTCGTGCCGTTGTCATCGACCACCGTGACTGCGAACTGCTCAGGCAGATTATTCGCGCCGTTGGCGTTCGGATGCGCTTCGTTGTCGGCCAGGGTGTAGCTGTAACTGACTACGCCGGTTGCAGCGTTGAAACCGGTGATGGTCAGCGTGCTGCCCAGTGGCGTGGTGATCGATTGCGGGAAGCCTGCGGCGACGCCGTTGGTCACCACGGCAATTCCACCGACAGTCAGCGTGGTGACGCCGTCCAGTGCAGTGATGGTGAAGGTGCCGTTCTGCGTCAGCGCGCCAGTGTCCGGGGCGCTGCCGTCGCCGAGATTTTTCTCGTAAACCGTCAACTCGCCACCGGCGACGTTCAGGCCATCGATGATTACTGGATCGTCGTTGTTGTGGATCTGCAGAACCAGATTGGCAGTGCTGGAATCGCCGTCGGCATCAGTGATGGTGTAGGCGAAGGTCTCTGTGCCGTTACCGCCGCCGGTCAAGGCTTTGAAATCGGCATCGCTGGTGTTCAGGGTGTAGGTGTAAGTGCCGTCGGCGTTTAGAACCAAGGTGCCGTAAGTACCAGTAAATGTACCGGCCGTGACTGGACCGGTGGGTACGCGGTCGGCGCCTTGTATGTCGTTGGTGAGGACATTGCCAGTCAGCGTCAGTTGGCTTTCTGACGCCGTACCGTTGGAGTCGTCGTTGGCGTTCGGCAAGTCGTCGACGATGTTCACATCGAGAGTGCCGGTGGCGGTAGTGCCGTTGTCATCAACGACCGTGACCGCGAACTGCTCAGGCAGATTATTCGCGCCGTTGGCGTTCGGATGCGCTTCGTTGTCGGCCAGGGTGTAGCTGTAACTGACTACGCCGGTTGCAGCGTTGAAACCGGTGATGGTCAGCGTGCTGCCCAGTGGTGTGGTGATCGATTGCGGGAAGCCTGCGGCGACGCCATTGGTGACCACGGCGATGCCGCCGACGGTCAGCGTGGTGACGCCGTCCAGTGCAGTGATGGTGAACGTGCCGTTTTGCGTCAGTGCGCCAGCGTCAGGGGCGCTGCCGTCGCTGAGGTTTTTTTCGTAGATCGTCAGCTCGCCACCGGCGACGTTCAGGCCATCAATGATGACTGGATCGTCGTTGTTGTGGATCTGCAGAACCAGATTGGCGCTGCTGCTATCGCCGTCGGCATCGGTGATGGTGTAGGCGAAGGTCTCTGTGCCGTTACCGCCGCCGGTCAAGGCTTTGAAATCGGCATCGCTGGTATTGAGCGTGTAGGTGTAGGTGCCGTCGGCGTTCAGAACCAAGGTGCCGTAAGTACCGGTGAACGTGCCGGGCGTAACCGGGCCTGTCGGTACGCGGTCGGCACCTTGCACGTCGTTGGTAAGCACGTTGCCGGTAAGGGTCAGCAAGGTTTCCGAGGCAATGCCGTTGGCGTCGTCAAACGCTTTGGGTACGTCGTCGGTGATATTCACGTCCAGCGTGCCAGTGGCGCTGTCGCCATTGCTGTCGGTGGCGATCACGGTGAACTGTTCGCTGAGATTGTTCACGCCATCGCCGGCCGCGTGGGTTTCGTTGCCGTTGAGGGTGTAGCTGTAGCTGACCGTGCCGGTCGCCGCGTTGTAACCGGTGATGGTCAGGGTGTTGCCCAGTTGCGTGGTGATCGACTGGGGAAAGCCGATCGGCACGCCGCCAACAATCACGTTGATGCCGCCGATGCTCAGGCTGTTCAAACCATCCGCTGCCGAGACCGTGAAGCTGCCACTTTGCGTCAGCGCGCCTGGATTGGCCGCTGTACCGTCAGGCAGATTGGCTTCATTGAGGTTCAGCTCGCCGCCCGCCGCGTCGAGGCCGTTGAGGATGATTGGATTGTTCACCGGTGGCGGTGGCACCACGACCGGCGCTGGCGTGTCGTCGCCATTATCGATGTCCGCGTCGCGACGATACTCGGGAAATTCGGGAATGCCATTGAAGCCGGCAGTGGGGAAACCGATGATCGGATCGACCCGGCCACCGACTTCGGTCAGTAGAACGAAACTGTGCCCGCCGCCCAGTTCACCGGTATTGCCGGTGGGCGCGTTGGGGCCGGCCGCAGTGGCTTCGGCAGTTTTGCTTGGGTCTTCACCGGCGGCAATGGCTTTCTGGATCTGCTCGACATCGGTCAGTTGCGCCTGGCTTGGGGTCTGCGCTTCGTCGACGTTCACCGGCACAGCCTGGTCGGCCAGCAATTGCCCGGTCATGGTGATGCTGCTGCCCCGGCCGAGGGTCAATTCCTCGCCGTTTTGCAGTTTCACTGCCACCGCGCCTTCCGCGCCGGTGATCAGTTGATCGCCAGCGTACAAACGATCGCCTTCGAACAACGGACGCTTGATGCCGTCGCTCGCCTGAGCGAACACCTGACCAATGACTTTTGTGACCGTACCGATGAGCGCTGCCATGTGAAATCCTCCGCTGCCGACCACCGTCGGCACAGGTTCGCGAAGCAGCCCATGGCTCAATCGGGTTGCCGGGGGCGACGCTCGCACCCTCGACAGTTCGTTTCGCAGGCCCGGTTTGAGGTGAATTGTCAGCGCTATCAAGCACTTGCCAACCCTGTTCAATCCGCCGACCCACTAGCGCTACGTAACGGTGGTGAATCACCCGAGTGACAAAAATCTGTCGCTCATTCGCCGTTACGCGTCCCTCCCCTTCAGCAGTACTTCGCAGTGTCTCGCAAAGTGAATGGAACTTTCCTCAAGCCTTTTCGAGCTCCCTAAAGCGCATAAAACAAAGGCTTTCGAGCTGAACAATGTGCTGCTTTTGAAAAACCGCATAAGTTTTTTTTGGAATAAACCTTATGAAAATTTTTTCTTAGCTACGCTCTAGGATGTTCTTAGCTCTGTTGTTACAAGAGTGAAACGCTTATACCCAAAATTTACGTCAAATATTTGGCGACGGTAACACAACATTGAGATCCAGGGAGATGCACCCATGCGCGTTTTAACCCCCCTCTGCAGCGCGGTTTTGCTGGCCATGGCTTGCACTTCCCAAGCCCAGGCGATGAACCTCACCGAGGCGATTCAAAGCACCATCGCCACTCACCCGGAACTGGCTTCGCGCGTGGACGCCCGCCTGTCAGCGGATGAACAGGTGAAAGTGGCCAAGGGCGGGTTTTATCCGTCGGTCGATCTGAACGCCGCCTACGGGCGCGGCTACAGCGACAACACCAACACCCGCGCTTTCGGTAACCACAACACCGAAATCCTCAATTACACCCAGTCGGAGCTGCGCTTGCGGCAGATGATCTTTGACGGTTTCAACACCGCCAACGAGGTCGAGCGCACCAAGGGCGTGTCCAACTCGCGCGCCTACTACGCGCAAGGCACCGCGCAGGATCTGGCCCTGCGCACCATCGAGGTCTACCTCGAAGTGCTCAAGCGTCGGGAACTGGTGACGCTGGCGAAGAACAATTTGCAGGCGCACTTGCGCGTCAACGACCAGATCGGCCTGCGCACCGAGCGCGGCATCGGCAGCACTGCAGACTCGGATCAATCGGTTGCCCGTCGTGCACTGGCGCAGAACAACCTCGACACCGCCGAAGTCGATCTGGCCGACGCCGAATCGAATTTCTACAGCGTGGTCGGACGCATGCCCGATGAACTGGAAACCCCGGCCTCGACTCGCGGTGAGATGCCACCGGACCTGCGTGAAGCGCAGCAAAGCATGGTCGACAACAACCCGTACCTGAAATCGGCCCAGGCTGACGTGCAGTCCGCCGAGAGCCAGTACGAAGTGGCCAAGTCGCCGTTCTACCCGCGCTTCGACGCGGAAGCGGCAGTGGGCGCGAACAACAACGTGCAGGGCGACGAAGGCCACGACAACGAATGGCGTGTCGGTGTGGTGATGAACTACAACCTGTTCCGTGGCGGCAGCGACAAGGCACGTCTGGCCGCGAATGCCCACGACATCAATCAGGCGATGGACATCCGCAACAACGCCCTGCGTCAGCTCAACGAGAACATTCGCCTGGCCTGGAACGCCATGGAGAACGCCAAGAAGCAGACGCCGACGGCCCGCGAATACGCCGAAACCACCAAACGCGTGCGCGCCGCTTATCAGGACCAGTTCGGCCTCGGCCAACGCACCCTGCTCGACCTGCTCGACAGCGAAAACGAGCTGTACAACGCCAACCGTCGCTACACCGAAATCCGCTACACCGAGGAATACTCGATGTATCGCGTGCTGGCGAACATGGGCCAGTTGCTGAGCAAGCAACGCGTGGTGCTGCCGGCTGATGCGATTGCCACGACCGAAGTGAAAAACCAGGCGCGCCTGCCCGAGTTGAAATAGCCCCTCCGGGACGCGCCGACGGCTGCGATCTCTGATCGTTCCCACGCTCTGCGTGGGAATGCAGCCCGTGACGCTCCGCGTCACTGGACGCAGAGCGTCCCTAGAGGCATTCCCACGCAGAGCGTGGGAACGATCCGATAACCGAGCCCGTTCAACAGAGGCAATCACTATGACCAGCATGGAACCCGGCGCCACCGGGGTCGATCCGCGCCTGAGCTTCGACGACCCGTTACTCGACGGCCTGCTGATCCTCTGCAAACTGCATGGCGCCACGGTCAGTCGTGCCAGCCTGAGCGCCGGGCTGCCCCTGAACAAACAACGCCTGAGCCTCGATCTGCTGCCCCGTGCAGCAGCGCGGGCCGGATTACAGGCGCGCTTGTTGCGCCGTGACCTGAAAGACATTTCACCGCTGAACCTGCCGATCCTGCTGCTGCTCAACGACGGCCGCACCGCTGTGCTGCGGCGGTTTGGCGAGGATGGCAAAGCCCTGCTGCTGCCCAGCGAAGCCGACGGCGGCGAGCAATGGGTGAGTCGCGAAGAGCTTGGCGAACACTACAGCGGCCAGGCCTTGTTCGCCCGCCCGCGCCACGAACTCGAAGACCTGCGCGCGCCGCTGGTGCCACGGGTAAATGCGTGGTTTCGCGACACTCTTAAACTGTCGAAATGGCTGTACAGCGATGCGATTCTCGCCAGTTTTCTGATCAATTTGCTCGGCCTGATGGTGCCGCTGTTCGTCATGCAGACCTACGATCGCGTGGTGCCCAATCAGGCGACCTCGACGCTGTGGGTGCTGTCGATCGGTTTGCTGATCGGCACCGGTTTTGAACTGGTGCTGCGCGTGGTCCGTGCGCACCTGCTCGACACCGCCGGCAAGAAAACCGACGTGATCCTCTCGGCGACGTTGTTCGAGCGCATCACCGGGATGTCGATGAAAGCGCGGCCGGCGACCATCGGCGGCTTTGCCCAGAGCATTCACGATTTCCAGGGCCTGCGTGAATTTCTCACTGCCGTGACCCTGACCAGCCTGATCGACTTGCCCTTTGTGGTGTTGATGCTGGTGGTGATCGGCCTGCTCGGCGGCTGGCTGGTGGTGATTCCACTGTTGGCGTTTCCGATCACGATCATTTTCGCCATGGTGATTCAGGTGCGCCTGCGTGACACCGTGCAAAAAAGCCTGAGCCTCGGCGCGGAGCGTCAGGCGGTGCTGATCGAAACCCTCGGAGGCCTGGAAACCCTCAAGGCCTGCGGCGCCGAAAGCGAGCGTCAGCACAAATGGGAAAGCACCCACGGCGCCCTCACCCGCCTCGACAGTCATGCGCGCAACCTGTCGGCGCTGGCCACCAACGGCACGCTGTTCATCCAGCAGTTTTCCGGGATGGCGACGATTGTTGCCGGGGTCTACAGCATCATTGCCGGCAACCTCAGCGTCGGCGCGCTGGTTGCCACTTACATGCTCGGCAGCCGCGTGCTCGCCCCGCTCGGCCAGATCGCCGGGCTGATCACCCGCTACCAGCAAGCGCAACTGACGATGAAAAGCACCGACGCGCTGATGGCCCTGCCGCAGGAGCGCGACGGCAAACAACGACCACTGGAACGTACGCAGCTGCAAGGTGCCCTCGACGTCAGCGGCGTGACATTCCAGTACAACGGCCAGAATGCGCCGGCGCTGAGCGAAGTCAGCTTCAGCCTGAAAGCCGGCGAGCGGGTCGGCATCATCGGCCGCAGCGGTTCGGGCAAAAGCACGTTGGCGCGGCTGGTCATGGGCTTTTATGAAGCGGAGCAAGGCCAACTGCTGCTCGACGGCCTCGACCTGCGCCAACTGGACGTGGCTGACCTGCGCCAGCAGATAGGTTATGTCGCCCACGACCTGCCGCTGCTGGCTGGCAGCCTGCGCGACAACCTGACCCTGGGCGCGCGCTACATCAGCGATTCACGCATGCTCGAAGTCGCCGAACTGACTGGCGTCACCGAACTGGCCCGGCAACACCCGCAAGGCTTCGACCGACCGGTGGGCGAACGCGGGCAACTGCTATCTGGCGGCCAACGCCAGGCGGTGTTGCTGGCGCGTGCGTTACTGCTCGATCCGCCGATCATGCTGCTCGACGAACCCACCAGCGCCATGGACAACAGCAGCGAAGATGCGCTGCGGCAGAAACTGCATGGCTGGGTGCAAGGCAAAACCCTGCTGCTGGTCACCCACCGCACCTCAATGCTGAGCCTGGTGGACCGGTTGCTGGTGCTGGACAACGGCCGGGTCGTCGCTGACGGCCCGAAAGAAGCGGTCATCGAAGCGCTGCGCAAGGGCCGTGTCGGCTCGGCGGCGGTCTAGGAGTTACGCCATGCCTGCTTCTTCCGATAGCAACAAGCGCGGCTACTTCGACAGCTTCGGCAAAAGCGCCGAAGCCGAGTTCATGCCGGAAACCGCCGGCGCGGCGTTGCAGGATTCGCCGCGCAAATCGCGGATCACCGTGTGGCTGGCGGCAGCGCTGCTGATCGCCGCCCTGGTCTGGGCCAAATTCGCCGTGCTCGAAGAAGTCACCATGGGCGAAGGCAAAGCGATTCCGTCGAGCAAGGTCCAGGTGATCCAGAATCTCGAGGGCGGCATCGTCACCGAGATATTCGTTCGCGAGGGCCAGATGGTCGGCAAGGGCGACACCCTGCTGCGTCTGGATGACACGCGCTTTCGCTCGAACAAGGGCGAAAGCGAGGCCGACCGTTACGCGCTGACCGCACAGGTTGAACGGCTGTCAGCGGAGGCCGAGGGACGCCCCTTCAAACTCTCCGCTGAAGTCATCGCCAAGGCGCCGCAAGTCGCCGAGGACGAGCGCTCGCTGTACGAGCAACGCCAACGGCGGCTGGCCAGCGAACAGCGCACCCTCAGTGAACAACTGCGGCAGAAAACCCAGGAACTGGCCGAGTTTCGTTCCAAGCAAGGCCAGTTCAGCTCGAGCCTGGCGCTGCTGCAACAAGAGATGAACATGTCCGAACCGCTGGTAAAAACCGGCGCCGTGTCACCAGTGGAAATCCTCCGGCTCAGGCGCAGCGCGGTGGAGATCCGTGGTTCGCTGAACGCCACCACGCTGGCGATTCCCCGGGCCGAATCGGCGATCGCCGAGATCCGCAGCAAGATCGACGAATCCGAGCAGACCTTCCGTTCCGAGGCCGCCAAAGAGCTGAATGAGAAACGCACCGACCTGTCGAAAATCACCGCGTCGAGCATCGCCATCGACGATCGCGTCAGCCGCACTACGGTGACGTCGCCGGTGCGTGGCGTGATCAAGCAGATGAAGGTCAACACCATCGGCGGCGTGGTCCAGCCGGGCAGCGACATGGTCGAAATCGTGCCGCTGGAAGACAACCTGCTGATCGAAGCCAAGGTCCGCCCGCAAGACGTCGCGTTCCTGCATCCGGGCCAGAAAGCCATGGTCAAGTTCAGCGCTTACGACTACACGATTTACGGCGGGCTGAGCGCCAAACTCGAGCTGATCGGCGCCGATACGATCACCGATGACAAGGGCAACAGCTTCTATCTGATTCAGGTGCGCACCGACAAGAATCACCTGGGCGGCGACGTGAAACCGCTGCTGATCATCCCGGGGATGGTGGCGACGGTGGACATCATTACCGGCGAGAAAAGCGTTTTGGATTACTTGCTCAAACCGGTGCTGAAAGCGCGGACCGAGGCGATGCGCGAGCGCTAGTGATCTTTGAATTGCGGTGATTGATCTGGCGCTTTCGCGAGCAGGCTCGCTCCCACAATTGGAATGCGTTCCCCTGTGGGAGCGAGCCTGCTCGCGAAGAGGCCCGCACAGACAATGATCATCTGTCGCCATGGTTACGCTGAAAAACCTCCTCCCCCATCGCCGCAATCTGCCCTTCGATCAGCGCTTCAAACGGTTTCAGTAACGGCGCAAACGTCGTCGGTGCTTCGAGGGTTTCCAGCGCCTGGACGATCGCCTCGATCGTCGATAGCGCTCCCGGCCCCGGTGCCTTGCGCAAGCGATAGCGCGACACGCCGCCCTCGGTCAGGGTCACCCGTGGCAGTGCTGCCAGCAGCGGATTGAGGTGCAGCATCTTGCGCGCTTTGCGCCAGGTGCCGTCCGGGACGACCAGCAACATTGGCTGATCATTTGGCGCGTAAACCTGCAACGACTGCGCATCGTCAGCCGGGAACAGCAAACGCGCCTGATAACCCGGCTGGTTCAACAGTTTCGGCAAATCTTCGAATACCTCGCCGACAATCAGCTCGGCATTGCTCAGTCCCAGCGCCGCCAGCCGCGCGGTATTGAGCGCGTGACTGACCTCGCTCGGATGCTGCAGCAGCAACACCCGGGTGCGGCTATCGAGGTGCGGAATCAATGGGCACAGGCAATGGGTCTGGGGGCGCAGGCAGCGCGGGCACTGGGGTCGGGACATGATGGGTTAGGCCTGATTCAATTGCGCTTTGAGCAAATCGCGGAAGGTCTGGATCAGCGGCTCGCGGCTGCGGCCCCTGCGCATGATCATCGAAAACGGCGCCTGATAACCGAAGGTCGCCGGCAGCAGAACGCGCAGATCGCCCTTGTCGGCCCAGGCCTGCGCGTAGTGTTCCGGCAGGTAACCGATGTAGGCGCCGGAGAGCACCAGAATCAGCTGCGCTTCCATACTTTCCACGGTCGCGGCACTGTGTTTGAAACCGTGGCGGGCCAGTTCCGCCTGACTCCAGTAACCGCGCCCGACCATTCGTTGCTGAGTGATGACCTGCTCGGGGATGCGCCGCTCGTTGAACAACGGGTGACGACTGCTGCAATACAGCCAGTGCTGCTCGCGGTACAGCGGCATGTAGACCAGACCGCTCATGCGCGTGGAAAACGCACCGATGGCCAGATCGAGGCGATTGTCCTGCACGCCGAGCTGCAATTCGTAAGGGCTCATCACCGACAGGTGCAGATGCACCGCCGGGTGTTCCTGGCTGTAGGCGCCGATGGCTTCGGCAAACGGCAGGGCCTTGTCGCTGACCGTGGAATCGATCACGCCAAGGTTGAGCGTGCCGCGCAGTTCGCCCTTCAGCGCGGCGGCGTATTGCTCGAAGCCTTCAAGCTCGGCGAGCAGGCGCAGGGTTTCCTGATGGAACAGCTCGCCCTTGCTGGTCAGGCTGAAGCCACCGCGCCCGCGATGGCACAGCACCAGACCGAGCGCGGTTTCGAGCTGGCTCATGTAAGTGCTGATCGCCGAGGTCGACAGGTTGAGTTCCTGCTGCGCGTTGGCAAAACCCTGATGGCGCACGACGCTGACGAAGATGCGCAGGAGTTTCAGGTCGGGTAAAGCGTTGGCCATGTCTACTCCGGGCTTTGCAACTGTGTGTATGTGGGAAAAGCCCCTCACCCCAGCCCTCTCCCCGAGGGAGAGGGAGCCGATCTCCATGGCTTTCAAATCCTGAGTTCGACTCGATTTTTCAGGTCGATGCAGATTCCGCCAACAACTCGGTCGGCCCCCTCTCCCTCTGGGAGAGGGATGGGGTGAGGGCAACAATCTTCAGCCCTACACTTCATTCGAACCCACCAAAGTCTAATCCCACCTCTCCCATTAGTTTAGAAAAATCTGAACTAAGTTTTTGCCCGTAGCGATTCTTCCCCGTCACTACATTTCGCATGATCGGCCCCACAGCGGCGTCCGAACCTGTGCTCAACGGCGCGCCGGCATAAATAAAACAAAGACGATGAGGCCTTACCCGTGGACAAGATTCTTCACCAACCACTGGGCGGCAATGAAATGCCGCGCTTCGGCGGCATCGCCACCATGCTCCGACTTCCCCATGTACCGACCGCAGCCGGCCTCGACGCTGCCTTCGTTGGCGTGCCGCTGGACATCGGCACTTCGCTGCGCCCCGGCACGCGCTTCGGGCCGCGCGACATCCGCACCGAATCGGTGATGATCCGCCCGTACAACATGGCCACCGGCGCCGCGCCGTTCGACTCGCTGTCGGTTGCCGACATCGGTGACGTGGCGATCAACACCTTCAACCTGCTCGACGCCGTGCGCATCATCGAAGAAGCCTACGACAACATCCTCGAGCACAACGTCATCCCGATGACCCTGGGTGGCGACCACACCATCACCCTGCCGATCCTGCGTGCGATTCATAAAAAGCACGGCAAGGTTGGCCTGGTACACATCGATGCCCACGCTGACGTCAACGATCACATGTTCGGCGAGAAGATCGCCCACGGCACCACGTTCCGTCGTGCCGTCGAAGAAGGTCTGCTCGATTGCGATCGCGTGGTGCAGATCGGTTTGCGTGCCCAGGGTTACACCGCCGACGACTTCAACTGGAGCCGCGATCAGGGCTTCCGCGTCGTTCAAGCCGAAGAGTGCTGGCACAAGTCGCTGGCGCCGTTGATGGCCGAAGTGCGCGAGAAGGTCGGTGGCGGTCCGGTGTATCTGAGTTTCGACATCGACGGCATCGACCCGGCCTGGGCGCCCGGCACCGGCACCCCGGAAATCGGCGGCCTGACCACCATTCAGGCGATTGAAATCGTCCGTGGCTGTCAGGGCCTCGACCTGATCGGCTGCGATCTGGTAGAAGTCTCGCCCGCTTACGACACCACCGGCAACACCTCGCTGCTGGCCGCCAACCTGCTGTACGAAATGCTCTGCGTACTGCCTGGCGTGGTTCATCGCTGAGGGTCGGTCATGCACGCACGTGATCAGGTTCTGCATGCGGCCGCCGAGTTGGTCGCCGCGTTTGCCCGTAATGATCGCGAAGCCTACTTCGGTGCGTTCAGCGCCGATGCCAGCTTCGTCTTCTACACCCTCGACCAGCCATTGCTGTCGCGCGATGCCTATCAGGCGTTGTGGGACCGCTGGCGCGCCGAGGAGGGTTTCGAGGTGCTGTCGTGCACCTCGAGCAACGCCTTTGTCAGCCTGCAGGGTGACGTGGCGGTTTTCATCCATGACGTGGCCACCGAGCTGCGCATGCAAGGGGAGCAACACTTCAGCCAGGAGCGCGAGACGATTGTTTTCAGAAGACAAGCGTCGAGCCTAGAACAACAAGGCCTATGGCTGGCCTGTCACGAACATTTGTCCGCAATGCCGGAAGGGCTGCCACCCCCTTAGCCAATGGTGACGCTCACGCACGATGAGCGCGCCTGATGATCGGAGCAGATCATGAATAACAACAACAACGAAAAAAGCCTTAGCAGCATCGAAACAAACGGGGTCGAGCAGATCCCGGATCATGAGCGCGACGCCCGACCCAGCGACCTGTTTCGCTTGATCTTCGGCGGCGCCAATACGTTTGCCACCGCTGTGCTCGGCAGTTTCCCGGTGCTCTTCGGCCTGTCGTTTCAGGCCGGTGTCTGGGCGATTGTCCTGGGTGTGGTGGTCGGTGCGCTGATCCTCGCGCCGATGGGCCTGTTCGGCCCGCTCAACGGTACCAATAACGCCGTGTCTTCCGGTGCGCACTTCGGCGTGCACGGGCGGATTGTCGGTTCGTTCCTGTCGTTGCTGACGGCGATCGCGTTCTTCTCGCTGTCAGTGTGGAGCTCGGGTGATGCGCTGGTCGGCGGCGCCAAACGCCTCGTCGATTTGCCGGAAACCGACCTGACCCTGGGCCTGGCCTACGGTCTGTTCGCGCTGCTGGTGCTGACCGTGTGCATCTACGGTTTCCGCATCATGCTGTGGGTCAACCGCATCGCCGTGTGGGCCGCGAGCCTGTTGTTCCTGCTCGGCATCTTCGCCTTCGCCCCCGCTTTCGACAGCCAGTACGCCGGCAGCGTGGCGCTGGGGCAGGCCGGGTTCTGGGCGGCATTCATCGGCGCGGCGCTGGTGGCGATGAGCAACCCGATTTCCTTCGGTGCGTTCCTCGGCGACTGGTCGCGCTATATCCCGCGTGAGACGCCGAAGGGCCGGATCATGCTGGCGGTGATCGCCGCGCAACTGGCGACGTTGATCCCATTCCTGTTCGGCCTTGCCACCGCCACCATCGTCGCGATCAAGGCGCCGGACTACATCGCCGCGAACAACTATGTCGGCGGCTTGCTGGCCGTGTCGCCGAGCTGGTTCTTCCTGCCGGTGTGCCTGATTGCGGTGATCGGCGGCATGTCCACCGGCACCACATCGCTGTATGGCACCGGGCTGGACATGTCCAGCGTGTTCCCGCGCGTGCTCTCCCGGGTCAAGGCGACCTTGCTGATCGGCGTGCTGTCGATCGCCTTTATCTTCATCGGCCGTTTTGCGGCGAACCTGGTGCAGAGCGTGTCGACCTTCGCCGTGCTGATCATCACCTGCACCACCCCATGGATGGTGATCATGATCATCGGCCTGGTGGTACGGCGCGGCTTCTACTGCCCGGATGACCTGCAAGTGTTCACCCGCGGTGAACAGGGCGGACGCTACTGGTTCAACCACGGCTGGAACTGGCGCGGCCTCGGCGCGTGGATCCCCAGCGCACTGGTCGGCCTGTGCTTCGTCAACCTGCCGGGGCAGTTCGTCGGCCCGCTGGGCGAATTGGCCGGCGGCATCGACATCAGCCTGCCGGTGACATTGGGCCTGGCGTCGGTGGTGTATCTGACGCTGCTGCGCTTGTTTCCTGAGCCTCGGGAGGTGTTTGGGCCAACGGATGTGCGCAGTGAAGCCGCCATAAAACCCGAACTACGTCAGGCCGCCTGAATAAACGCAAAACCCTGTGGGAGCGAGCCTGCTCGCGAAGACTTCAGCACATCCAACATTGGTGTGACTGACAGACCGCCTTCGCGAGCAGGCTCGCTCCCACAGGAAGCCTTGCAGACCCCATTTGCTTCACCATAAAAAAGACAATCGGAGACACGCCATCATGGCTTTGGATTTATTCGTCGTACTCATTTATGCCGCTGCGATGCTGATTCTCGGCTACTACGGCATGCGCAAGGCCAAGACTCACGAAGACTATCTGGTTGCCGGGCGCAATCTGGGACCATCGCTGTACATGGGCACCATGGCAGCAACCGTACTCGGCGGCGCGTCCACCGTCGGCACTGTGCGTCTGGGCTACGTGCATGGCATTTCCGGTTTTTGGCTGTGCGCGGCACTGGGCTGCGGCATCGTCGCGCTGAACCTGTTCCTCGCCAAACCCTTGCTGAAACTCAAGGTATTCACCGTCACCCAGGTCCTGGAGAAGCGCTACAACCCGATGGCGCGCACCGCCAGTGCGACGATCATGCTCGCTTACGCGCTGATGATCGGCGTGACCTCGATTCTGGCGATCGGCACCGTGCTGCAAGTGTTGTTCGGTCTGCCCTTCTGGATTTCCGTACTGCTGGGCGGCGGTATCGTGGTGATTTATTCAACGATCGGCGGCATGTGGTCGCTGACCCTGACGGACATCGTCCAGTTCGGCATCCAGACGGTGGGCCTGATGTTCGTGTTGTTGCCGATCTGCCTGTACCGCGTAGGCGGCTGGGACCAACTGGTCGCGCAACTGCCGGCGGCCAGCTTCAACTTCACCAGCATCGGCTGGGACACGATCATCACCTACTTCATGATCTACTTCTTCGGCATCCTGATCGGCCAGGACATCTGGCAGCGGGTGTTCACCGCCAAAAGCGAAAAAGTCGCCAAGTACGCCGGCACCTCGGCCGGGATCTACTGCATCATTTACGGCCTGGTCTGCGCCTTGATCGGCATGGCTGCCCATGTGCTGATTCCGGATCTGGACAACGTCAACAACGCCTTTGCCGCCATCGTCAAAGTCTCGCTGCCTGACGGCATCCGTGGCCTGGTGATCGCTGCCGCACTGGCGGCGATGATGTCCACCGCCAGCGCCGGCCTGCTCGCCGCGTCCACCACGCTTACCGAAGACCTGCTGCCGAAACTGCGCGGCGGCAAACAGTCCAACGTCGCGGTCAGCCGTCTGTTTACGTTGCTGACGGGGATCGCGGTGTTGGGCATTGCTCTGGTCGTCAATGACGTGATCAGCGCGTTGACCCTGGCTTACAACCTTTTGGTCGGCGGCATGCTGATTCCGCTGATGGGGGCGATTTTCTGGAAGCGTGCGACTACTGCCGGGGCGATCAGCGCCATGACGCTGGGCTTTGTCACTGCGCTGGTGTTCATGGTCAAGGACGGCATGGACGCGAACACGCCGATCTATTACAGCCTGGGTGTCAGCCTGGTGAGCTTCGTACTGGTCAGCCTGTTCTCGCCGCGCCCGGCGACCGTGGCAACGGCGGTGTGAATCGGCTGTAACGACTTGATGTTTTCTTCAGCGGGTGTGGCGTCGGTAGCCACACCCGTTTTTTTCGCTTGGCGAAAAGCAAAAGATCGCAGCCTTCGGCAGCTCCTACCATTTGTAGAAACTGCCGACGGCTGCGATCCTGAAATCTCTGATCGGAGGTATTAACGGCGACGTGGCTGGCGCCGACGCTGTTCGTCGTCCGTGCGAATCGGTACCGGTTGCAGAGGCGGTTCGATCAAACCGAGGGCAACTCCCAAATCGTGCAGCCAGTTCTGGATTTTCTCTTTCATCGTCATGCCCCCTTCAGGGTGGTGCTGAGCGGCCGGAATTCTGAGGCCGCTTCGCACTGATAATAGTCCGAAGTCCTACGCAATGCTCGGCCAAATCCGCAATGATCTGTTACTGAATTGAACAGAATCTGTTGCGATTGGTTCACGCGGTTTCCCGCACTTCATGCAAAGCCACGGGATAGACCGCTTGCTGCACGTCGATCCAGGCATTCAGGTTGGCCCCGGCCATACCCTTGCGCCACATGAGCCACGTTGTCGCACCCGCGAACGGCTCGGCCAACGGATGCACCGCGACGCTTTCGCGACCCGGCAGGCTGGCCAACATCGACTCGGCCATCAACGCCACACCGCTGCCGGCAATCACACAGGCGAGCATGCCCTGATACGACTCGATCTCCATCGGCCGGCCCATCGCCGCATGGTAGTGGGCGAACCACGCTTCCAGACGCATGCGATATGAACAGCCCTGACGGAAGGTGAATACCGAGCGCCCCTCGACATCCCGCGCGTTGTGCACCGGTGGATGGTCGATTTCGGTGATCAGCACCAGGCGTTCCTCGCACAACGGCACGCCATCAAGCCCGGCCAGTTGCAGCGGTCCGTCGACCAATGCCGCGTCGAGGCGGCCGGTGAGCAAACCTTCAAGCAGTTCGCCGGTCGGCGCCGATTGCACCTGCAAATTCACCGTCGGGTATTGCTTGTGATAGCGCGCCAGCAACGCCGGCAGATGGATCGCCGCCGTGCTGTACATGGTGCCCAGCACGAAATCCCCGGCCGGTTGCCCGCCCATCACCGCCGCACTGGCCTGATCGCGCAGGGCAAACAGTTTGCCGGTGTAGTCGAGCAGCACCTTGCCCGCCGGCGACAACTGCAAACGCTGCCGTTCGCGCACGAACAATTCGACACCCAGCTGCTCCTCGAGCTGTTTCAGGCGCGTCGACAGATTCGACGGCACCCGATGCAAGCGCTCGGCGGCGCGGGTGATCGAGCCTTCCTCGGCGACCGCCTGAAATATCCGCAGCTGGCTGAATTCCACAATCTTCTCCTGAACAGAACAAGTTACTCACTATTATTCAATTTTAAAGAAAGTCAATCGGTCCTAGCCTGACGGTCATCGCTCCGTTGAAGGAAGCCCGACCATGTCGCCGCTGATACGTTTATCCGCCTGTTTCGTTGCCCTGATGATGGCCATGGGCATCGGCCGTTTCGCCCTGACGCCACAGATGCCGCACCTGCTCAGCGAAGGGCAGATCGACCTCACCGCCGCCGGGCTGATCGCGGCGGCCAACTACCTCGGCTATCTGCTTGGTGCTGTGGATGCGATGTTCGCGCAGCGGCCGCAGCAGGTGCAGCGACGGCTGCATGGCGGGCTGTGGCTGTGCGTGCTGCTGACACTGGCGTCGTTCTGGGCCAACGGTTTCTGGTCGCACCTGCTGTTGCGCTTTGGCACCGGGGTGGCGAGTGCCTGGGTGCTGGTGATGATTACTTCGCTCAGTCAGCCGCTGGCGGCGGCAGCGGGGCGCCCGCGCTGGGGTGCCCTGGTCTTTGCCGGACCGGGTCTGGGGATTTTTCTCACAGGCTTGCTGGCGCTGGTCTCACACCGCTTGCAGCAGACATCGGCAACCCTGTGGCTGATTTACGCGGCGGCTGCGCTGCTGATGATGCTCGGCGTCTGGCGGTTGTTACCGCAGCCCACGGCCGTAGCGAGGCCAGCGACAATGCATGTGAAAACAGCGAATCGAGGCATTGTCCGGCTGGCGCTGGTGTATGCGCTGTACGGCATCGGCTACATCATTCCGGCAACGTTCCTGTCGCAGATGGCCAACGCACAGTTTCATGGCCAGTGGCAGGCGGATCTGTTCTGGCCGTGCTTTGGCCTCGGCGCGGCAATCGGTGTGTGGTTGGTGAGTCTGCGCCGACATGATCCCGAAACCACGCGGCACTGGCTGATGGCGACGTTGTGGCTGCAAGCGGCCGGAGTGTTCGCCTGTCTGCTGGGCAGCGGCCTCGGCCTGGCGTTGGGGGTGATCCTCTGCGGCACGCCGTTTCTGGCCTGCATGCAATTGGTCATGCAGCGCTCGCGAGAGCTGGCGCCCCACGCCACTCAGCGCAACGCCGGGATGCTCACGGCGTGCTTCGCCGTCGGCCAGCTGAGCGGCCCGCTGCTGGCGGCGCTGAGCAGCCATTTCAGCGGCGGTTTGCAGCCGGCGCTGCTGATCGCCGGTGCCGGCCTGTTGCTGGCCGGCGCGCTGGCGATGCAGGCCAAGGCTACTGGCCCAGCGCCTTGCGCAAACGCCGACGCAGCCACTGTTCGGCGCTGACGAAAGTGATGCCGAGCAGCACCAGCACGGCGCCGATGACGAAGTTCAGGCTCAACTGTTCGCCGAGCAGCAGCACGCCGAAGGTTACGCCGAACAACGGCGTCATGAACGAAAACACCGCAAGGTTGGCCGCCAGATAACGGTGCAGCAGCCAGAACCACACCAGGTAACTGAAGAACGACACCACCAGGCCCTGGAACAGCACACTGGCCACCGCCACGGTGGTCAGGCTGACGTGGGTGATCTGGCCGCTGAACAACGCGATCAACAGCAGACCGATAAAACCGACCAGCAACTGATAGAACAGGGTCAATGTCACCGGCGCTTCCGACAGTCGCGAGGCCCGCACCACTACGGTGGTCGCGCCCCAACAAGCGCCGGCCAATACGCCGAAGGCATCGCCCAGCAGCATGCGCCGATCAAGGTTGTCCCACGACACACCGCCGGCGAAGGCAATCGCGATGCCGATGAACGCCAGCAGAATCCCCAGCCATTGCAACGGGCGCAACCGCTCGCTGGCGAGCAGGAAATGCACGCCGAGTGCGGTGAAGATCGGCGCGGTATACAAGAACACCGACATGTGCGCGGCGGTGGTCAATTGCAGGCCTTCGGCGATGAACAGGAATTCCAGACCAAACAGCGCACCGGCCAGCAAACCGCCGCGCCAGGTGCTGCCGACCTGATCCCAACCGCCCTTCCAGCAGATCAGCAAACCGACCAGCAACGCAGAAATTCCCGAGCGCCCCGCCGCTTGCATCACCGGCGCGATGTCAGTCGCCGCCCATTTGATCAGGACTTGCTGCACACCCCAGATCAGGCACAGGCCGATCATCACTTGCAGGGCAAAACCGTCGGCATTGCGCCGCTCGGCACTCACCGCAACACCTCGAACACACACAACATGGCAGGCCATCCAATGGTCAGAAAACAGTGTCGGGGATTATCAATCAGATGCGCGGAAAAAGCCGTCTGGAAAAGACCTTTATTTGGTCAGTGGCGTCAGCGCTGAATGGTTGACGGCTGCGCCGTCATTCGCGGGCAAGCCCGCTCCCACAGAGGGTTCGGTGAACATGTGGGAGCGAGCCTGCTCGCGAAGAGGCAGCATTGCCAACACAACTGCCGGATCAACTCAGGCAAACCGCTTCGCCACCAGATAACCCACCGTGCAGGCAACCGCCGTCGCCACTGTCCCCCACGCCCAGTCCATCAAACTCACCTGCACCGACCAGTCGCGCAATGTCGCCCAATTGGTCAGGTCATAAGTGCCGTACGCCACCAGCCCCAACAGCGCACCCAGCTTCGCCGCTCGCTGCCAGCTCAGCGCCGGCAAGACCACGAATACCACGCAGCCAATGACGTACAGGCAATAAAAAACCGCTGCGGGCAACAGCAGCGGTTTATCCAGCATCAGCGAACCGAGCAGTTCGCGATAGGTCGGCGCCATCAGCAGCCCGAGCCAGATGCCATCGAGCAGCAGAAACGTCAGTAGCGTCGAGACGTATGCGATCAGCGCCTTTTTCATTGGCTCACCCCTTTAGATGTGGGAGCCGCCGATTTTCAAGATCAAGATCAAAAGATCGCAGCCTTCGGCAGCTCCTACCATGGGCCTGCGGTGAGTCAGGTTAGTTCAATGCGATCGGCGTGAATGACGATCTTGCCTTCCTTGTACAGCGAGCCGATGGCTTTCTTGAAGTTACCCTTGCTGACGCCGAACAGGCTGCTGATCAGTGCCGGATCACTCTTGTCACTGACCGCCAGGGTGCCGTCGTTTTCGCGCAGCTTGCCGAGGATCTTCGAACTCAGGCTGCTCGCCGCTTCCTGGCCAACCGGTTGCAGGCTCAGGCTGATCTTGCCGTCGGCGCGCACCTCCTTGATGAAGCCTTTCTCGCGCATGCCCGAACGCATGAACTTGAAGATCTCGTTCTTGTGGATCAGGCCCCAGTGCTTGTTGTTGATGATCGCCTTGAAGCCCATGTCGGTGGCTTCGGCAACCAGCAGATCAACTTCCTGGCCCAGGCTGTAGGTGGCCGGGGTCTTGTCCAGGTAACGATCGAGGCGCGCGGTGGCGGTGATGCGGCGCGTGTGTTTGTCGAGGTAGACGTGCACCACGCAGTACTCGCCAGCGGTCATCTGGCGCTTTTCTTCCGAGTACGGCAGCAACAGATCTTTCGGCAGCCCCCAGTCGAGGAACACGCCGATGCTGTTGACTTCAACCACTTTCAGACTGGCAAATTCGCCGACCTGAACTTTCGGTTTTTCCGTGGTGGCGAGAAGTTTGTCTTCGCTGTCCAGATAGATGAATACGTTGAGCCAGTCTTCATCTTCGCTGGGAATATCTTTGGGGATATAACGGTTGGGCAAAAGAATTTCGCCATCGGCACCGCCGTCCAGATATAAACCGAAGTTAGTGTGTTTAACCACTTGCAAACTGTTGTAACGCCCGACTAAAGCCATTTCCGAAACCCTCAATACGTGGGCGGCATTCTACCCGTTTTTGCCGCCAACGTCGGGCGACAGATCCTCGCACCGGAAAATCTGCCTCAACCTGTTGATTTTGCTTGATCACTGCCCGGTGAGGTGCCGCTCGTCAGTCCGGCCGGGCGGCTTACGGCTGCGCACAATTGCCTCACGCCGATTCGATGTTCTTATTTAAAACAGGGAGTTAGCTAAAAATTAACAGTGTCGATCAGGCAATAATACAGCGCTGCGGTTGGTTATTCCGGGGGATATTTACCAAGCTATTGTCAAGTTATTCCTGTACGATGCCTGGCCGAGTTACTTTTCTAAAGGTTAATGGCCGCCATGCGTGTAAAAGCATCCACCAGCAAAGCAAAGCCAGCTCCAGCCGTTGAAACCAGCGAATCGATCAACGATCAGATCGCAGCATTCCTCAAGTCCGGCGGCGAGATCCAGCAAATTGCCAAAGGCGTCAGTGGCCAGACATTCGGCCCGTCCAAGCAGATCAGCCTGGGCAAGAAGTAACACCGGTTTTACCCCGTCCAGAGGCGCTTTGAGCTTCGAAGCGCCTGGACTGGCACCGCGCAATACCCCTTCGCTTTAAACAATAATCCTCAAAAATCGACGAACGGCCATCAATGCCGGTTATTCGCCGGTATCCTTGCACGCGTCTAGATCAAGCGTTTCAGCAGGCCTTCGCCCTGCGCTCGCGGTTCATGGAGTGACGCATGCGCCCATTTTCCTGTTTATTGTTCGTCAGCCTGCTGTCAGGCGCGACCGCGCACGCGCAGGTTTTTCAGGGTGAACTGGGCGACTTCGATCTCAAGCTCGGCACCACGCCCAGCCGCAGCATGGCCCAGGGTCTGGTGAAACCGGCGGCGGTCGGCTCGTTTCACGGCGGCCTCGACCTGAGCCACGACAGCGGCGTGTATTTCGGTCAGTACGCGCCGAGCATGGGCATCACCCCCGGCAAAAACCTCGAGATCGATTCCTACGTCGGCTTCAAGCAGCCTTTCGATCAGGTGCTCGGCTATGAAGTCGGGATGATCCATTACAGCTATCCCCGCGTGGACACCCTCGACAGCCAGGAGCTGTTCGGCGGTCTGACTCTGCTCGGCAGTCGCTTCGGCATCGCATTGAGCAACGACCCGGATAAACAGAACAACACCTTGTTTGCCGACCTCACTGGCAATCAGCCGTTCGGCATCGGCGTGAGCATGAAATACACCACCCATCAACTGAACACACCGGTGGCGGTGGACGGTGGTTATGTCAGCAGTTTCACCGATTGGTCGGTGAAGCTGTCGCGACCATTCATGGGTGTCGATCTCGATCTGATCTACAGCAATTCCAGCCTCAGCGGCAGCGATTGCTCGGCCTATTCCGGGCACAACAGCGAGTGCGACGGCCTCCTCACCCTCAAGGCTGTACGCACGTTCTATTGATCGGCTGAACTGCCGCGCGCATCCTGCATCACATAAGAATCAGATTTCCGACGCCAGGCTCTCGCAAGGATTTGCCCATGTCTCGCTGGTTCAAACAGATTGCCGCCCTGCTGATCTTCACCCTCGCCCTCGGCGCTTGCAGCCGCGTGGGCCTGGCCTACCGCAACCTCGACGTGATTATTCCATGGTCGCTGAGTGACTACGTGGACATGAACGGCGAGCAGAAAGACTGGTTCAACGACCGGCTCAAAGAACACCTGAGCTGGCACTGCACCACGCAGTTACCGGGTTACCTCGACTGGCTGGACCGATTGCAGGCCATGGTCGAGAGCAATCAGGTCAGCGACGCCGCCCTGCAGGAGCGCACCGCCGAAGCCAAGCAGGCCATTGCCGAAACCGCCCGGGAAATCACCCCTTCGGCCATCGAGTTGCTACAAGGTCTGGACGATAGACAGGTGGCAGAAATGAACGACGCGTTTGCCAAGGATTTGCGCAAACGTCAGCAGGAATACGTGAAACCGCCGTTGGCCCAACAGATCAAGGAACGCGGCGAGCGCATGGAAAAACGCCTGAACGATTGGCTAGGACCGCTCAGTGATTCACAGAAACAACGCGTCGTGGCCTGGACCAATGCCTTGGGCGACCAGAACACCCAATGGATCGCCAACCGCGCGCACTGGCAGCAACAGTTCAGTGCCGCCGTTGCGCAACGCCAAAGCCCCGAATTCCCACAACGCATCGAGACGCTTCTGGTCAACCGCGAGCGCTTATGGACAGCAGATTACCGCAAGGCCTACGCCAACACTGAAGCCCAGGCACGCTCGCTGTTTGTCGATCTGATGGCGCAGAGCACACCGCAACAGCGTGAGCGCTTGTTGAAGAAAATCGAGAGAGTGCGCAAGGACTTCAATGACCTGAAATGCCTGAAGGCCGCTCAGAAACCTTGAGATTACTGAAATCCAATGTGGGAGCGAGCCTGCTCGCGAAAGCGGTGTATCAGACAGTTCAATGTCACTGACAAACCGTATTCGCGAGCAGGCTCGCTCCCACAGGGAGATTTCGCTGGCTCAGGCGATTTGAGCCTTTGAAGCGACTTCATCAAATGTCACCTCATCCAGCGCATCCTCCTGCTCATCCAGCACCTGACGCGGGTGGTCGTTGCCGGGGATGCTGCTGTCGATCAGGCTCAGCAGGCTGGAACCGCGCTGCGTCAGAATGAAATTGTTGCCGGTACTGCCTTCATGATCCGGACGCGGCTCGATATAACCACGGTCAAGCAGCAGACTTTCATACTCACAGGCCAGCGTTTTCAAATGGTCGAGATTCTCGATCGGCTCGCCGGCGCTGGCTTTCTCGGCCGCGTAGGCTTCGGCATAAGCGCGGGGAGCGAAGCTCTGTCCAGCGCTGTTCTGCACTTCATGCAGCAAACGTTCAATCAAATCCCAGTTATAAGTTGTCATCCTGGTTCAACCTCCGGTGCGGGTGATTTGTGCCGCTTTCAAAGGTTGTGACCCAAGCGCTGCGCAGCCGTTCAGCCGCATATCTTCGCGGCGACCGACCGGCGGTCTGTCGATTCTCTCGCTGGTTAAACGACTAGTCTGAAACAGCCGGTTCAACCCGCAGGAGACATGGTCATGAACGTTGCAAACCATCCGGTGGTATCACGCGAAGAATGGCTCGCCGCCCGTCAACAGCATCTGGCCCGCGAAAAAGCCTTCACCCGGGAACGCGATCGCCTCAGCGCCGAGCGCCGCGCCCTGCCGTGGGTAAAAGTCGACAAGGACTATCACTTCCAAGGTCCGAACGGCGAACTGAAGCTCAACGATTTGTTTGGCAACAACAGCCAGTTGATCATCTACCACTTCATGTTTGCTGAAGGCTGGGAAGAAGGCTGCCAGGGCTGCTCGTTCCTCAGTGACCACATTGACGGCGCCAACCAGCACCTGGCCCACCACGACGTCGCAGTTGTCGCCGTTTCCCACGCGCCGTTCAACGAGTTTCAGGCGTTCAAACAACGCATGGGCTGGAAATTCGACTGGGTCTCGTCAGAAGGTTGCGATTTCAATTACGACTTCGGCGTCTGCGCCCGGGCTGAAGACGTCGCCGAGGGCAAGGCTACCTACAATTACGAAAAAACCGACAGCGCCGAGGAAGAAATGCCGGGGCTGAGCGTGTTTTATCGCAACGACGAAGGCGAGATTTTTCACACCTATTCAACGTACGCACGCGGTCTGGACATGCTGGTCGGCGCTTACCACTACCTTGATCTGACGCCCAAGGGCAGGAATGAAGACGAGATCATGGAATGGGTGCGACATCATGATCGGTATGACGGTGCGACGATGTCAGGCTGCTGCCATGCCGATTGAGCGCAACCGTGTCTCCACAGTTTCTGAACTTTTGCCAGGCTTCAGCCCTCAACCGCTTGTCTGCCTTAACCGGAACTGAGGCCTGCCCATGAAAACCCTGATCAAGCTGTCCCTCGCCGCCACCCTTGCCTGCGCCCTGCCCGTCTGGGCCTGCACGCCGGAAGAGGCGACGATCAAACGCGAACAACTGGCCAAGGAAGTCTCAAAGCTCACCGAGCAGAATCCGGAAAAAGCCAAGGAGATTAACGCCGAGTTGCAGAAAATGGATCTGGGCACGGCCAGCGCCGATCTGCCGGACAAGTGCCAGTTGATCGATCAGCGTCTGAAGGAACTGGGATCGGCGGAGAAAAAAGCCGACAGTTGAGGACGAAAAAAAACCGGACATTATCCGGTTTTTTTATGCGCGTTCTAAAGCTTACTCAGCCGCAGGTTCTGCTGGCTTGCGACGCTTGAGCGGGGCCATGCCGTCGCTGCTCACCAGAGAATCCGGCTTTGGACGGTTGACGCTCTTGCGCTTGGTCGGCGTCTTGGCGGCGGTTTTCTTCTTGTCGCCCTTGGCGTCGGTCTTTTTCTTTTTCACGCCGACGGCTTTGCCCGAGGCCTTGACCTTTTTCGGCCCGCCGTAGGTGCCTTTGACTTCCTTGATCGTGCGGCGCTCGAAGCTTTGCTTCAGGTAGCGCTCGATGCTCGACATCAGGTTCCAGTCGCCGTGGCAGATCAGCGAGATCGCCAGACCATCGTTGCCGGCGCGGCCGGTACGACCGATGCGGTGCACGTACTCGTCGCCGCTGCGTGGCATGTCGAAGTTGATCACCAGGTCCAGACCGTCGACGTCCAGACCGCGGGCCGCAACGTCAGTCGCGACGAGGATCTTTACGCCGCCCTGTTTCAGTCGATCGATCGCCAGTTTGCGATCCTTCTGGTCTTTCTCGCCGTGCAGCACGAACGCCTTGTATTCCTGGGCCACGAGGCGGCCGTAGATGCGGTCGGCCATGGCGCGAGTGTTGGTGAAGACGATGGCCTTCTGGTAGGTCTCGTTGGCCAGCAGCCAGTTCACAATCTGCTCTTTGTGCTGATTGTGGTCGGCGGTGATGATTTGCTGACGAGTCGTCGAGTTGAGCTGGCTGACCGCGTTGAGCTGCAGGTGCTCCGGGTTGTTCAGGACCTTGGCGATCATTTCGCGCAGACCGGAACCGCCGGTGGTCGCGGAGAACAGCATGGTCTGCTGACGGTTCGGGCACTCATCGACCAGACGCTGCACGTCTTCGGCGAAACCCATGTCGAGCATGCGGTCGGCTTCGTCGAGCACCAGCACTTCGACTTCTTTCAGGTCGAGGTTGCCGGCGTTGAGCTGCTCGATCATCCGCCCCGGGGTGCCGATGAGGATGTCTGGCACTTTGCGCAGCATGGCGGCCTGGACTTTGAAGTCTTCGCCGCCAGTGATCAGGCCGGACTTGATGAAGGTGAACTGCGAGAAGCGTTCGACTTCCTTCAAAGTCTGCTGGGCCAGCTCACGGGTTGGCAGCAGGATCAGCGTCTTGATGCTGACGCGGATCTTCGCCGGGCCGATCAGGCGATTGAGGATCGGCAGGACGAAAGCGGCGGTTTTGCCGCTACCGGTTTGCGCCGTCACCCGTAGATCACGCCCCTGGAGCGCCAGCGGGATGGCCGCGGCTTGCACTGGCGTTGGCTCGACAAATTTCAGCTCGGCCACGGCTTTGAGCAGGCGTTCGTGCAGGGCGAATTGGGAAAACACGGGTGCTACCTCGAAGATATGCAAAAAAACAGCTGCATAGGTTACCGGTTTCGAGCGCTCAGGCCGAGTTTCTTTGTGCAAACGCCGACAATCAGTGGTTTTTTTGTTGCCCGATTTGTCACTCGCTGCAATACACAGCGGCTTAAATGCTCTAATCGGCCCTCGCGTCTTACAGAAGAAACGTTTCGCTCATGGATATCAAACAGCTCTGGCTCAAAGCCCAAGGCCTCTGGGGCACGCTCGAAGAGCACCCACTTCTGCAATCGGGACTGGCGCTGCTGGTGCTGCTGGTCATCGCGCTGGTGCTCGGGCGAGTGGCGCGTTACCTGATCCTGCACGCCAGTCGCATGCTCGGCCGCCAACCGGCGCTGCACTGGATCAACGACTTTCGCCACAACAAGGTGTTTCAACGACTGGCGCAGATGACGCCGTCGCTGGTGATCCAGTTCGGCCTGCACCTGGTGCCGGAGCTGAGCAAAACCGCGATGAATTTCCTCGGCAACGTCGCGCTGGCCTTCACCATTCTGTTCCTGCTGCTGGCGGTCAGCGCCCTGCTCAACGCCCTGCTCGACATCTACGCGCGCACCGAGCATGCGCGTACACGCTCGATCAAAGGCTACGTGCAACTGGCGAAAATGGTTTTGTACGTGTTCGGCGCGATCATCATCGTCGCCACCCTGATCGACCGCTCGCCGCTGTTGCTGTTGTCGGGCCTGGGTGCGATGTCGGCGGTGATTCTGTTGGTCTACAAGGACACGCTGCTGTCGTTCGTCGCCAGCGTGCAGCTGACCAGCAACGACATGCTGCGGGTCGGCGACTGGATCGAGATGCCACAAGTCGGCGCCGATGGCGACGTGGTCGACATCACGTTGCACACGGTCAAAGTGCAGAACTTCGACAAGACGATCGTCTCGATCCCGACCTGGCGGCTGATGTCCGAGTCGTTCAAGAACTGGCGCGGCATGCAGCAGTCCGGCGGTCGGCGGATCAAGCGCAGCCTGTTCATCGATGCCAGCGGCGTGCGCTTCATCCGCGACGACGAGGAAGAAAAGCTTTCGCAGGTGCACCTGCTGACCGACTACATGGGCCGCAAGAAAGCCGAGCTCAAGGCCTGGAATGAGGCCCAGGGCAATGTCGCGGCGATGTCGGCCAACCGCCGCCGCATGACCAATATCGGCACCTTCCGCGCCTATGCGCTGGCGTATCTGAAGAGTCACCCGGAGATTCAGCCGAACATGACCTGCATGGTCCGGCAGATGCAAACCACCGCGCAGGGCATTCCGCTGGAAATCTACTGCTTCACCCGCACCACGGTGTGGGCCGATTACGAGCGGATTCAGGGGGATATTTTCGATTACCTGCTGGCGGTGTTGCCGGAGTTCGGGCTGAGTTTGTATCAGCAGCCGAGTGGTGGGGATTTGCGCGCAGGGTTGCTGCCGGCGGTGTTGGGCTCGGCGAGTATTCCGGAGCCGGAAAAACACCTGATGTAACTTACTGATCACATGTAGGAGCTGCCGAAGGCTGCGATCTTCTGATGTTCAAGATCAAAAGATCGCAGCCTTCGGCAGCTCCTACACGGGTTACGCAGTGCGTTTAATGCCCAACCGGCTGATCCACACCGCTGCCAGAATCACACCCCCGCCAAGGAACAACCGCCCCAGTTCCTCATGCTGATTCCAGATCAGCAGATTCAACAGCAACCCCACCGGCACGTGCAGGTTGTTCATCACCGCCAGGGTACCGCCGTTGACCATGCACGCGCCCTTGTTCCACCAGTACAGACCCAGCGCCGTCGAAACCAGTCCGAGAAACAGCAACACCGCCCATTGCAGCGGCGCTTCCGGTAGAAAGTTCGACTTGCCGAACAACAGGAACGCTGGCAGCACAACCGCCAATGCACCGAGGTAGAAATAACCGAAGCGGCGGTAATGCGGCAGGTCACTCGGATGCTTCGCCACCAGATGCTTGTACAGGACCTGCCCGGCGGCATAAGTGAAGTTGGCCAGTTGCAGCAGCAGGAAGCCCATGAAGAAGTCGGGACTGATGCTGTCGAAGCGAATCACCGCCGCACCCCCGACTGCTACCAGCGCAGCAATCAACGCCCACGGGTTGAAGCGACGGTTCAGCGCGTCTTCGATCAACGTCACGTGCAGCGGCGTGAGAATCGTGAACAGCAACACCTCCGGCACCGTCAGCACGCGGAAGCTCAGGTACAGGCAGACGTAAGTCACCCCGAACTGCAACGCGCCGATCAGCAACATGCCACGCATGAACGCCGGCTCCACCGAACGCCAGCGCGTCAACGGAATAAACACCAGCCCGGCCAACACCACACGGACCAGCACCGCAAAGTAACTGTCGACATGCCCAGCCAGGTATTCGCCGATCAGACTGAAGGAAAACGCCTGGATCAGCGTGACAAAAAGTAGATAGCCCATGCTCGCCTCGAAAATCGAATGGCGGCGACGATAGCGGTTTTTCGGATGGGCTCCAACAGCAAACGGCGCCGGAATCAAAAGCCCCTCACCCTAGCCCTCTCCCGGAGGGAGAGGGGACTGACCGAGGTGGTTGGGCAAGCTACGCCGACATGAAATACCGCATCGAATCCAAAGAAGCCAAAAACCGGCCCTCCACCGCTCAACACAATGAGCGCAAGCTCGAGTACCGCTCTTGATCTTGATCCACCCGCCCCGTCGGCAGGCTGAGCGGAGGGATCGATCCCGCAGCGAAGGAACCCCGAGCCCCATCGAGCGGGCCGAACGTTGGGGCACAGACCTTTGGTTACTTTGGAGCGTTTGCCAAAGTGACCCGCTGTAAGAGCGGAACCGCCAGCCGCAACACCGCAGTAACGGATATTCACCCAAAACCCCAAGAGCCTGGTCGGCCCAAAGGCCGCCAAGAAAACCCAGACAAAAAAAAGCCCGATCTCGCTAAAGCGTTCAATCGGGCTACAGCACTCAGGAGCAAAAGTGCAAAGGGAGGTTCGATGCGCGTGGAACCTTGAAGGGGTTGCGCCAGGTCACTAGACCATCCAGCGATTATCTGGCGATTAACCGATCAAGCGACCTGAGACAATTTGGCGTTGGCCTGATTCAGGCCCTTCTCCTGGAAGTCACCGCCCAGGTTCATGCCCTCGGCATGGATAAAGGTCACGTCGTTGATCCCGATGAAACCCATCACCTGCCGCAAGTACGGTTCCTGATGATCCGCAGGACCACCGGCATACACACCACCGCGAGCAGTCAGAACAAAGGCGCGCTTGCCGCTGAGCAGACCTTGCGGGCCGGTTTCGGTGTACTTGAAGGTCACCCCCGCACGCAGCACATGGTCAAGCCAGGCCTTGAGCGTGCTCGGGATCGCAAAGTTGTACATCGGTGCAGCCATCACCAGAACGTCGGCGGCGAGCAGCTCATCAGTCAATTGGTTGGAGCGATCCAGCGACGCCTGTTCGCTGTCGTTGCGCTGCTCGGCGGGCTTCATCCAGCCGCCCAGCAAGTTGGCGTCCAGATGCGGCACCGGGTTCGCGGCGAGGTCACGCACGGTGATCTGATCGGCAGGGTGCGCGGCTTTCCACTGAGCGATGAAGGTCTGGGTCAGTTGACGGGAAACCGAGTCTTGCTGGCGGGCACTGCTTTCGATGATCAGAACGCGGGACATGGTGTGTAGCCTCCATCCGAGAATGTTGTAAGTCGATGGAGTGAAGGTTAAACAGAGTCGAATCGATGAAAAAGCGCAAATATCCGCTGTAATCCATCGATAAATTCGTTTATAAGCTAAACCCATATCCCCGTGGGAGCGAGCCTGCTCGCGAAAGCGGAATGTCAGTCACATCATCTCTGGATGACACTCCGTCTTCGCCAGCAGGCTCGCTCCCACAGGGTAATAGCGTTATTTCGGGGTGCAGGTCAGTTTGATGCGCAGCTTGATGATCTCGCGGGTGAACTTGGCCGTGGCGTTTTTATGCTTGCCCGCCGGCACGTCGATGCTGCGCGTGCGCGGTGCTTCCGGGCCGTTGCTGAACACCGCACGGCAGGTCGCGTCGACATCACCGTAGTTGGCCACGCGGATCGAGCCGATGTCGTTGTCCGTGTCGTAAGTCTCGTAGTCGATCTTCATGCCGTTGAGATCCTTTTGCACATCGATCGGATAGGCAAACGCGGTCAACGGCAGCAGCGCCAGCACCACACAACAGAATTTTTTCATTCGGCAGTCTCCATGAGGGACGGCCAGCTTAGGACAAGAGGAGCTATTGATGAAAGCGCCCCGCGTGACCCTTGATCAATGGCGAACGTTGCAGGCCGTGGTCGACCACGGCGGATTCGCCCAGGCCGCCGAGGCCCTGCACCGTTCGCAATCGTCGGTGAGCTACACCGTCGCCCGCATGCAGGATCAGCTCGGCGTGCCGTTGCTGCGCATCGACGGGCGCAAAGCTGTGCTCACCGAGGCCGGCGGCGTGTTGTTGCGCCGTTCGCGGCAATTGGTCAAACAGGCCAGCCAACTCGAAGACCTCGCCCATCACATGGAGCAAGGCTGGGAAGCGGAAGTGCGGCTGGTGGTCGACGCCGCCTACCCGAGCGCGCGGATCGTCCGCGCGCTGACCGCGTTCATGCCGCAGAGTCGCGGCTGCCGCGTTCGTCTGCGCGAAGAAGTATTGTCGGGCGTTGAGGAAGTGCTGCTCGAAGGCGTGGCGGACCTGGCGATCACCGGCCTGAGCATTCCGGGCTACCTGGGTGCGGAGTTGAGCGATGTCGAGTTCGTCGCCGTTGCCCATCCTGATCACCCGCTGCATCGGCTCAACCGCGAGCTGAGCTTTCAGGATCTGGAAACCCAGATGCAAGTGGTGATCCGCGACTCCGGGCGCCAACAGCCGCGTGATGTCGGCTGGCTCGGCGCCGAGCAGCGCTGGACCGTCGGCAGCCTTGCCACCGCCGCGACCTTTGTCAGCAGCGGCCTGGGTTTTGCCTGGCTACCGCGACACATGATCGACCGCGAATTGAAGGATGGTTCGCTCAAGCTGCTACCGTTGGATCGAGGCGGCAGCCGCAATTCGAGCTTCTATCTGTATTCGAACAAGGACAAACCCCTGGGCCCGGCCACGCAGATCCTCATCGAACTGCTGCGCACCTTCGACACCTTGCCGCTGGACGCACCGTTTGCCGCACCTGAACAAGCCTGACACGGAGTTCACCGATGGCGTATTTCGAGCACGAAGGTTGCAACCTGCACTACGAGGAATATGGCCACGGTGCGCCGTTGCTGCTGGTTCACGGGCTCGGCTCGAGCACCCTGGACTGGGAAATGCAGATCCCGGCGCTGGCCGCGCACTACCGGGTGATCGTCCCGGACATTCGCGGCCACGGGCGCTCGGACAAACCCCGCGAGCGCTACAGCATTGCCGGGTTCAGCGCCGACCTGCTGGCCTTGATCGAGCACCTGCGCCTCGGCCCGGTGCACTACGTCGGGCTGTCGATGGGCGGGATGATCGGTTTTCAGCTGGCCGTCGATCAGCCGCAGGTGCTCAAGAGCCTGACCATCGTCAACAGCGCGCCACAAGTCAAATTGCGCACCCGCGACGACTACTGGCAGTGGTTCAAACGCTGGAGCCTGATGCGCCTGCTCAGCCTGGAAACCATCGGCAAAGCCCTCGGCAGCAAACTTTTCCCCAAGCCGGAACAGGCCGATCTGCGACGGAAAATGGCCGAACGCTGGGCAAAAAACGACAAACGTGCTTATCTCGCCAGCTTCGATGCGATCGTGGGCTGGGGCGTTCAGGAACGACTTTCCCGGGTGTCCTGTCCAACGCTCGTCATCAGCGCCGACCGTGATTACACACCGGTGGCGTTAAAAGAAACCTATGTAAAACTGCTGCCGGATGCGCGGCTGGTGGTCATTGACGACTCGCGCCATGCCACCCCGCTCGATCAACCCGAACGCTTCAATCACACGCTGCTGGATTTTCTCGCCACAGCCGACCTTCACTCTCAGGATCACTGACCCATGCTGAAAAAACTCGCCCTCGCCGCCGGCTCCGTACTGTTTGCCGCCAACCTGATGGCTGCTACCCCGGCCAAGGCGCCCCACGTGCTGCTGGACACCACCAACGGCCAGATCGAAATCGAACTGGACCCGGTCAAGGCACCGATCAGCACGAAGAACTTCCTTGAATACGTCGACAGCGGTTTCTACAACAACACCATTTTCCACCGCGTGATCCCGGGCTTCATGGCTCAGGGCGGCGGCTTCACCCAGCAGATGCAACAGAAAGAAACCAAGGCGCCGATCAAGAACGAAGCCAGCAATGGCCTGCACAACGTTCGTGGCACCCTGTCGATGGCGCGTACTTCCATTCCTGACTCGGCGACCAGCCAGTTCTTTATCAACGTTGCCGACAATGCGTTCCTCGATCCGGGCCGTGACGCCGGTTACGCGGTGTTCGCCAAAGTGGTCAAGGGCATGGATGTCGTAGACGTCATCGTCAACTCGCAGACCACCACCAAAAGCGGCATGCAAAACGTGCCTGTCGACCCTGTGATCATCAAGTCGGCCAAGCGCATCGACTGAGTTTCGCCGGGCATATCGAGCGGCGCCGGGCTGAGCCTGCGCCGCTCGCACTGATAAAAGGAGAGCCCGGATTCCGGGCGGTTATCTGATGCTCTATCGCCGTTTCGAACAACTGATCGATATCTTCCGCGACGCCCCGACGGCGTCCCCGCCGGACCGCGTCTGGCCCTTCTACGTCTATTACCTGAAGCAGGTCTGGCCGAGTTTCGCTGCCCTGCTTGTTATCGGCCTGTTTGCCTCATTGATTGAGGTTGCGCTGTTCAGTTACCTGAGCCGCATCATCGATCTGGCGCAAGGCACGCCCAACCCGAATTTCTTCAGCGACCACGCCCTCGAATTGACCTGGATGCTGGTGGTCGCTCTGGTGCTGCGACCGATCTTCTTTGCTCTGCACGACCTGCTGGTGCATCAGACCCTTAGCCCCGGCATGACCAGCATGATCCGCTGGCAGAACCACAGTTACGTGCTCAAGCAGAGCCTGAATTTCTTCCAGAACGACTTCGCCGGGCGCATCGCCCAGCGCATCATGCAGACCGGCAACTCGCTGCGCGATTCCGCCGTGCAAGCGGTGGACGCGCTGTGGCACGTGGTGATCTATGCGATCAGCTCGCTGGTGCTGTTCGCCGAGGCCGACTGGCGCCTGATGATCCCGTTGCTGACCTGGATCGTCGCCTACATCGGCGCGCTGTATTACTTCGTGCCGCGCGTGAAAGAGCGTTCGGTGGAAGCCTCTGACGCGCGCTCGAAATTGATGGGCCGTATCGTCGACGGCTACACCAACATCGCCACGCTGAAACTGTTCGCCCACACCAACTTCGAACAGCACTACGCCAAGGAAGCGATCGAGGAACAGACCGTCAAAGCGCAGATGGCCGGTCGCGTGGTGACCAGCATGGACGTGGCGATTACCACCATGAACGGCCTGCTGATCGTCGGCACCACGGCGCTGGCATTGTGGCTGTGGACGCAGTCGCTGATCACCGTCGGCGCGATTGCCCTGGCCACCGGCCTGGTGATTCGCATCGTCAACATGTCCGGCTGGATCATGTGGGTGGTCACCGGCATTTTCGAAAACATCGGCATGGTCCAGGACGGTCTGCGCACCATTTCGCAACCGGTCAGCGTCACCGACCGCGAGCAGGCCAAACCGCTGGCCGTGGCCTCGGGCGAAGTGCGTTTCGAGCACGTGGATTTTCACTACGGCAAGAAGAAAGGCATCATCGGCGACCTCAATCTGACGATAAAACCGGGGGAAAAAATCGGCTTGATCGGCCCGTCCGGCGCCGGCAAATCGACCCTGGTCAACCTGTTGCTGCGCCTGTACGACGTCGAGGGCGGGCGCATCCTGATCGATGGGCAGAACATTGCCGAAGTCGGCCAGGAAAGCCTGCGTGCGCGGATCGGCATGATCACTCAGGACACCTCGCTGTTGCACCGCTCGATCCGCGACAACTTGCTTTACGGCAAACCCGACGCCACCGACGCCGAACTGTGGGAGGCGGTGCACAAGGCTCGCGCCGATGAGTTCATTCCACTGCTATCCGACGCTGAAGGCCGCAGCGGTTTCGACGCGCATGTCGGCGAGCGCGGGGTGAAACTGTCGGGCGGTCAGCGCCAGCGCATCGCGATTGCGCGGGTACTGCTCAAGGACGCGCCGATCCTGATCATGGACGAAGCCACCTCAGCACTGGATTCGGAAGTCGAAGCAGCGATTCAGGAAAGCCTCGAGACCTTGATGCAGGGCAAAACCGTGATCGCCATCGCCCACCGTCTCTCAACCATCGCGCGCATGGATCGCCTCGTGGTGCTGGAAAACGGCAAGATCGCCGAGAGCGGCACCCACGCCGAACTGCTCGCCCATCGCGGCTTGTATGCGCGCTTGTGGGCGCACCAGACCGGAGGGTTTGTCGGTATCGATTGATGCCTGGCGGTGCGGTGAAAAAACTGTGGGAGCGAGCCTGCTCGCGAATGCGATGGATCAGCGACAAATCCGTCAACTGACCCGACGCTTTCGCGAGCAGGCTCGCTCCCACAGGGGATCTGGAACTAGGTTTGGCGATAGGGCAACGCTGTCCGGGCCTCTTCGGCATACGCCAAAACCCCAGCGCGCTCTTGCTGGAGGAAATCCTTCACCGCTGCTTTCAACCCCGGATGGCGCAGGTAATGCCAGGAATGGGTGATTACCGGTTCGAAGCCGCGAATCAACTTGTGCTCGCCCTGCGCCCCGGCATCGAAACGCTGGATGCCATGGGCAATCGCGTAATCCATGCCCTGATAAAAACACGTCTCGAAATGCAGCCGATCAAACTCGGCCAGGCAGCCCCAATAACGCCCGTAGAAACTGTCGCCACCGACCAGGCTGAACGCCATCGCCACCGGCCGGGAGCCCTGTTTGGCCAAGACCACGCGAATCGCTTCGGGCATACGTTCGGCCAGCAGGCTGAAGAACTCGCGCGTCAGGTACGGCGCCTGACGCCGCACCGCATAAGTGTTGGCATAGCAGGCGTACACGAAATCCCACTGCGCCTCGCCCAGCTCTCGCCCCTCCAGCCACTCGAACTCGAAGCCCTGCCCCGCCACCTGCTCGCGTTCCTTGCGCATCTGCTTGCGCTTGCGCGAACTGAGGGCGTCGAGAAAATCCTGAAAGTCGCGGTAACCACGGTTCTGCCAGTGATATTGACAGCCGATGCGCTGCAGCCAGCCCGGCTGCTCGGCCATCGCCGCATCGGTAAACGGATCAGTGAAATTGATGTGCGCGCTGGACAGTTCTTCGATCTGCAGATAGCCCGGCAGGCTTTTCAGCAGTTCGAAACCGTCCTCGACCTTCGCCGCCAGCAAGCGCGGACCGCTGACCGGGCTGAAGGGCACAGCAGTCAGGAGTTTGGGGTAATAATCGATGCCGGCACGCGCGCAGGCATCGGCCCAGCCGTGATCGAAGACGTACTCGCCGTAGGAATGCCACTTGCGATAACTGGGCAGTGCGGCGATCAGTCGATCATCTTCGATGTGCAGTAAATGTTCGGGCTGCCAGCCCGAATGCGGGCCGACACTGCCGCTGTCTTCCAGCGCACTGAGAAAGGCGTGGCGCAGGAACGGCTGGTTGTCCGGCACCAGCGCATCCCAGCTTGCCGGGGCGATTTCTGACAGGTCTTGCAGGCGTTGCAACGGCATTCACTGGCACTCCACAGCTTGGCGACAAAGCCCGGCGAGTATCGCTGATCGCGACCCCGTTGCACACGCTCAATCGGCCGACAGCGCTCTAACTCGATAGTTCACGCCTGATACGCAGCGTCATCAACCTGCCATCACTGTGCCACCGCTCTGTCATAAACCATCGCGATACTGGCGCCTGTTTTTAGAGCGCCGGGTTCTAACCCGGACACAGTTTTCCGGCCTTCAGCCGGTTGTGCCCAGGATGGTTCAGCCATCCCCTTCATCTTCGGAGATTGCTATGCGTCTTGCTTCCACGAAAACTGCAGCGGCCCTGTGCGGCGGCTTGTTGCTGGCCATGAGCGTTCCGGCCAGTGCTGCAGTCGACGCCAAACTGCTCGACATGCTCAAGGCCAACGGGTCGATTTCCCAGGCGCAGTACATCGAGCTGCAAACAGAACTGGCCAAGGATCAGAAGGCTCAGCAAATCGCCCAACAGGCGCAGCAGGAAACCAACGAACAAGTGGCGGCGGTCGCGAAGAAGACCAACGAACAGAGCCTGTTCGACCAGAAACTGGCTTGGGCGGCGAAGACCCAGTTCAAGGGCGACGTACGTATTCGTCAGGAAACCATCAAGATCGACGGCGAGCCGAACAACGGCGGCCGCGACAAGGATCGCCAGCGCATCCGTGCGCGTCTGGGCGCCTACACCGAGATCAACCCGCAAGTCGACACCGGTATCCGCATCGCCACTGGCGGCGGTGACGACGCGCGTTCGACCAACCAGGATCAGGACAACTACTTCGACAAGAAGCAGATCTGGCTCGACCTCGGCTACATCGACTATCACCCTGATCAGATCAAGAACCTGCACGTGATCGGCGGCAAGATGCTGCAACCGTGGGTGAGCATGGGCGACGTGATCTGGGACAGCGATATCAACCCGGAAGGTCTGGCCGTTACCTACAAGTATCCACTGGGCAGCGCCGAACTGTTCGGCAGCCTGGGTAACTACAACCTCAAGGACAACGTTGACGGCGACGGCGTGCAATTCCGCCACGACCTGCGTCTGACCGCTGGCCAGTTGGGCAGCCGCTTCAACATCACCGACAACCTGAAAATGACCGTCGGCGGCAGTGTCTACGCCTACCAGAACGACGAAGACAGCCGCTGCACCGGGACCTCGACGCCATGCGCGCTGGCGGTCAACGGCAACTCGGCGAACAACGAATTCCGTCTGTACGAAGGGTTCAGCCAGATCGACATCGGCGGCCTGCCAATGCCACTGTCGTTCTACGGCCAGTACGTGAAGAACAACGATGCCGTGACCGATCAGGACACCGCATGGTTGCTCGGCGCGAAGTCGAAAGTCTTCGGCTTCAACCTCGACTACAACTATCGCGACGTGCAGCGCAACGCCGTGGTCGGCGCCTTCACCGACTCCGACTTCGCCAACGGCACCACCGGTTCGCGCGGGCACAAGTTCAAGGTCGGTTACGACATCGACAAGAACTTCGCCGTCGGCGCCACGTACTTCCTGACCAAGGCCGACTTCGCCAGCCGCAGCCAGCGCGATGCAGATGCCAACACCCTGCAGCTGGATGCTGAAGCGAAGTTCTAAAAAAGTGATAGCCCGGTGCGGGCGGGACGATCCCCATCATCCGTTCGTTTCACCCGCACCGGGTTATTTCTGCAGGATGCAAAAACCCCTGTAGGAGCTGCCGAAGGCTGCGATCTTTTGATCTTGATCCTGAAAACAAGATCAAAAGATCGCAGCCTCGTTTCACTCGACAGCTCCTACAGGGGGTTGTCTTTTCGTCGTTGCTCGGCCAGGCGTTCGGCCAAGGCATCGACGTTCTCGTCCGGTTTGTCCGGCAGCGCCTTCAGGGTTGCCTGCATCACGCGCATCTGCCGCATGAAACGCCGGCAGTTGGGGCAGAACAACAGGTGATGACGCACCATCAGCGTCTCGCGAAAGCTCAGTTGGCCGTCGAGATAATCGCTGGATCGTGCCACTTGCTCCTTGCAGGTCAACATTCTCCTGTCTCCTCAAAATGTTCCACGGTCGCAAAGACCTTCAAACGTGCCCGATGCAGCAGCACGCGGACATTGGAGAGCGAAATCTCCAGAAGATTACAGATCTCTTCCAGCTCCAGGCCCTGGCGTTCGCGCAACAGCAGGACACTGCTCTGCAACTCGGACAGACTCAGCAAAGTGTGTTCGAGGCATTCGCGCAGTTCGTTTTCGGTGAGTAGCGCTTCGGGGGTGTCCTGGTGCCAGGCGAACGGCGCGACCAGCCAGTGGCCATCGCTGGAAGAGAAGCGATCGTCACCGATGGTGCCGTGGGGCGATGGCAGGTCGTCGAGCAGGACCTCCCGGCGATTGAGCTTGTAGCGACTCTTGGCCGAATTGGCGGTGATGGTCAGCAACCAGGTCTTGAGGCTGGAACGGCCTTCGAAGCTGGCCAGATGACGCACCACCGACAGCCAGGCATCCTGCACCACTTCCTCGACATGACGCTGGCCGACAATCGCGTAAGCCACAGCGCGCATGGCGCTCTGATACGTGGTGACCAATTCCTTGAAAGCCTTTTGCTCCCCCGCCAGCAGGCGCGTGAGCAGTTGGGTGTCGTCAGCCGCCATCCATCAATCCCCTTGTCCGGACTTCGAAAATGAACGCGGCTGGTGTGCACCTGCCGCGACGTCCGAAAAATTACAGCGTTTCAATCGCTTCGGATGTAGGAAAGATCGACGCGATTAAGGGGAAATTAACCTGTTTCAGCGCTTGCGCAGCAACACACTGCCAATCGAGTAACCGGCTCCGAAGGAGCTGAGCACTGCCAGCGAACCCGAGGCCAGATCATCCTGATATTTATGGAAAGCAATGACAGAACCGGCCGAGCTGGTGTTGGCGTAGCTGTCGAGAATTACCGGAGCTTCTTCTTCGGTAGCTTCGCGGCCGAGCAGCTTGCGCACGATCAAGTGGTTCATACTCAGGTTGGCCTGGTGCAGCCAGAAACGCTTCACGTCGCCAACGTTGAGCTGGTTCTCTTCCAGGTGCTCGCCAATCAGCTCGGCGACCATCGGGCAGACATCCTTGAACACCTTGCGGCCTTCCTGCACGAACAGCTTGTCGCGGGAACCGATGCCCTCTTCTGCCGCGCGGTTGAGGAAGCCGAAGTTGTTGCGGATGTTGTTGGAGAACTTGGTCAGCAATTTGGTGCTGACCACGTCGAACTGGTACGGGGAGGTCGCCAGATCCGCGCGCTCGATGATCACCGCAGTCGCGGCATCGCCGAAGATGAAATGGCTGTCGCGATCACGGAAGTTCAGGTGCCCGGTGCAGACCTCCGGGTTGACCATCAGGATCGCCCGCGCCTGGCCCAGTTGCACGCTGTTGGCGGCGGCCTGGATGCCGAAGGTGGCCGAAGAACACGCCACGTTCATGTCGAAACCGAAACCCTGAATACCCAGCGCTTCCTGGACTTCGATGGCGATGGCCGGATAAGCGCGTTGCAGGTTCGAACAAGCAACGATAACGCCGTCGATGTCGGCTGCGGTTTTGCCGGCTCGTTGCAGGGCTTGTTCAGCCGCGCCGACGGCCATCTGGCAGAGCACCGACCATTCGTCGTTGGAGCGCTCGGGCAAGCGCGGGGCCATGCGTTGCGGATCGAGGATGCCGTCCTTGTCCATGACAAAGCGGCTCTTGATGCCAGAGGCTTTTTCGATGAACGCAGCGCTGGATTCAGTCAGGGCCTGGACTTCACCGCTGGCAATGGCCTCGGCGTTATCGGCGTTGAACTGGGCGACGTAGGTATTGAAAGACTGCACCAGCTCTTCGTTGGAGATGCTGTTGGCCGGTGTGTACAGGCCGGTGCCGCTGATGACGACATTATGCATGGTCGTTTCTCTAATCTGTTCAGGCAGAAAGTGCTGGAACCGTCGTACCAACACGCAAAGGGTCTATTCCCATCCGGGGGACGCAAACCTGGCATCGTTTTATTCCGCAGCGCGACACGGCCGAAGGCTCTGGGTCGCGAAACGGCGGGTTATGGTGGCGAAGTTTGCCATAAACCCGAGGTTTTGGCGCCGTTCTCAAGCACAACTGCCATTCACTCCATGAACTCAACTCTGTGGCGAGGGGATTTATCCCCGTTCGACTGCGAAGCAGTCGCCAACCCACCACGCTCGGTATCTGATGAACCGAGGCGTAGGTCTTGGGGCGGCTTCGCCACCCAACGGGGATAAATCCCCTCGCCACAAAGCCCGCTTTCACAGGGGGATTGTGTTTGGCTGCAGGTCAGGGCTCGACCTGGCTCCACTGTTTGCTCAGGCGCTTGTCGGAGATCGGCACTTTCGTCCCCAACTGCTGAGCAAACAACGACACGCGGTATTCCTCCAGCCACCAGCGGTACAACTCCAGCTGCGGATCACGCTTGCCTTCCTGCGCATGCTTGGCCGCGCGGGTCTGGTATTGCGCCCACAGGCCAGCGAGTTCGCCACTCCAGACGCGGTCCTTCTGCACCTGTGCACCGAGCTTCTCGAAACGCTGCTCGACCGCTTTCAGGTAACGCGGCAACTCTTTGAGCCACTGCATCGGCGTTTCGCGGACGAAACCCGGATAGACCAGATTGCCGATCTGCTGCTTGATGTCGTTCAATGCCACCGCTTGCGCCAGATCGATCTTGCCCTTGAAGCGTTTTTGCAGACCGTGCCAGATCTTGAGGATTTCCAGCGTCAGCCGCGCGACACGCTCGGCGTGCTCGGTCCAGTTGCCGCGTTTGCGTTCGGCCAATGCCGCCAATCCGGCGCCATCGCGGGGCAACGGGTCTTCACCTTCGAGAATGCAGCTGTCAAGGCTGGCCAGCAGAATGTCTTCGACCAGCGCATCGACCCGGCCCAGCTCACGATAAAGCAAGCCCAGTTCAGTCTGCCCCGGCAACTTGCCCCGCAAGAATTTCGCCGGCTCGGCCAGTTGCTGCATCAACAAACGCTGCAAGGCCCGACGATGCTGGAACTCGGCTTCGGCCGGGGTCGAGAAGCGCCCTTCCTTGACCGCGCCGCCCTCTTCCACCAGCGCCGGGTACACCGTCATCGACAGCCCGGCGATCTTCTGCTGGGTCTTTTCTGCTACCGGGGCAAAGACTTTTGCCTCGACCGGTTGCTGACTTTTCGCACTCTGCGGCACCGCCAGCGCGGCCTGGCTGGCTTCGGCGAAGCGTGCGGTCAGCTCAGCCAGATCGCGGCCTTCGCCAAGGAACTTGCCCTCGCCGTCGACAATTTCCAGGTTCATGCGCAGGTGGCTTTCAACCTGCTGCGCCGCTTCCTCCCACGCCTCATCACTGACCCGCGCGCCGGTCATGCGCAGCAGCTCGCGACCGAGCGCTTGCGGCAGCGAACCTTCGGCGAAAGTCATACGCTGCAACGCGGCCTTGATGAAGTCCGGCACCGGCACGAAGTTCTTGCGCAGGGCTTTCGGCAGGTTGCGCACCAGGGCAATGCACTTGGCCTCGATCAGGCCCGGCACCAGCCATTCCAGACGCTCCGGCGGCAGCATCGGCAGCAGCGGCGCCGGCACGCGCAAGGTCACGCCGTCGCGCGGGTGATTGGGTTCGAAATGGTAGGTCAGCGCCAGTTCCAGATCGCCGATGTGCAGGGTGTCCGGGTAATCACGGGCGGTGACTTCACTGGCCTCGCGGGCCAGCACGTCTTCTTCGCGCATGATCAGCAGCTGCGGGTCTTTCTGGCTGTTGACCTTGTACCAACTGTCGAAGGTCGCAGTCTGGTGGATCTCCGCCGGCAGACGCGCATCGTAGAAGGCGTACAAGGTTTCTTCGTCGGCGAGAATGTCGCGACGGCGAGCCTTGGCTTCCAGTTCGTCGAGCTGTTCGAGCAGTTTCTGATTGGCGCTCAGGCACTTGGCCCGCGACTGAATCTCGCCGCGCACCAGGCCTTCGCGGATAAACAGCTCACGCGACACCACCGGATCGACCGGGCCGTAATGCACCGGGCGGCGACCGACCACGATCAGGCCGAACAGGGTGATCTGCTCGTAGGCGACGACCTGGCCGCGCTTCTTCTCCCAATGCGGCTCGAAGTGATTCTTCTTGATCAGGTGCCCGGCCAGCGGCTCGATCCAGTCGGCATCGATCTTGGCAACCATCCGCGCGTAGAGTTTGGTGGTTTCCACCAGCTCAGCAGTCATCAGCCACTGCGGGCGCTTCTTGCCGATGCCCGACGACGGATGAATCCAGAAGCGCCGTTGCCGCGCGCCGAGGTAATCGCCGTCTTCGGTTTTCTGGCCAATCTGGCTGAGCAAGCCGACCAGCACCGCTTTGTGCAGCTTCGGATAATCCGCCGGCTCTTTGTTCAGGCTCAGCTGCATGTCGCGGCAGATCAGGCTCAACTGACGGTGAGAATCACGCCACTCGCGCAAGCGCAGGTAATTGAGGAAATTCTTCCGGCACCAGTTGCGCAGCGGGTTGGCGGTCAGCGCCTGACGTTGCTCTTCGAAACCACGCCACAGATTGACCAGCCCGGCGAAGTCGGAATCCGGATCCTTCCATTGCGCATGGGCCTGATCCGCCGCTTGCTGACGCTCCGGTGGACGCTCGCGCGGGTCCTGAATCGACATGGCGCTGGCGACGATCAGCACTTCCTGCAAGCTGCCGAGCCTGGCCGCTTCCAGGAGCATGCGGCCCATGCGCGGGTCGACCGGCAAGCGCGCCAATTGTCGACCGAGTGGCGTCAGCTGGCTGTTGCGATCCACCGCCGACAGTTCTTGCAGCAGGTTGAAACCGTCGCTGATCGCCTTGCCGTCCGGCGGTTCGATAAACGGGAACGCGGTGATTTCGCCAAGGCGCAGATGGAGCATCTGCAAAATAACGGCGGCGAGGTTGGTGCGCAGAATTTCCGGATCGGTAAATTCCGGGCGGCCGAGGAAATCCTCTTCGCTGTACAAACGCACGCAGATACCCGGCTCGACCCGCCCGCAGCGACCTTTACGCTGATTGGCGCTGGCCTGGGAAATCGCTTCGATCGGCAAGCGCTGAACCTTGGCCCGATAGCTGTAACGACTGATGCGCGCGGTGCCGCTGTCGATCACATAGCGAATGCCCGGGACGGTCAGCGAAGTCTCAGCGACGTTGGTCGCCAGCACCACGCGGCGGCCCGGGTGCGACTGGAAAATGCGCTGCTGTTCCGCCGGCGACAGGCGCGCGTACAGCGGCAGGATTTCGGTGTGCTTGAGCTGGGCCTTGCGCAGCATGTCGGCAGCATCGCGAATCTCCCGCTCGCCGGGCAGGAACACCAGCACATCGCCGGGGCTGCGTCGTTCGCTGCGCTCGTAGGCGGCGATTTCGTCGAGGGTGGCGAGAATCGCCTGATCGACGGTCAGGTCATCCTCGACCCGGTTGCCCTCTTCGTCCTGCTCCAGGGTCAGCGGCCGGTACCAGGTTTCCACAGGAAAAGTACGGCCCGACACTTCGACGATCGGCGCGTCATCGAAGTGCTTGGAGAAGCGCTCCAGATCGATGGTCGCCGACGTGATGATGACCTTCAGGTCGGGACGGCGTGGCAGCAGGGTTTTCAGGTAACCGAGGAGGAAATCGATGTTGAGGCTGCGTTCATGGGCTTCGTCGACGATGATCGTGTCGTAGCGTTCCAGATAACGATCGTTCTGGGTTTCCGCCAGCAGAATGCCGTCGGTCATCAGCTTGATCAGGGTGTTGGCATCGCTCTGATCCTCGAAGCGCACCTGATAGCCGACCAGCGCACCGAGCGGCGTGCCGAGCTCTTCGGCGACACGGCTGGCGACACTGCGCGCGGCGATCCGACGCGGCTGGGTATGGCCGATCAGACCGTGCTGGCCGCGCCCGATTTCCAGACAGATCTTCGGCAACTGGGTGGTTTTACCCGAGCCGGTTTCGCCAGCGATGATCAGCACCTGATGTTGTTCGAGGGCCTTTTTGATCTCGCCGCGCTTGGCTGCGATCGGCAAACTGTCGTCGTAACGAATCACCGGCAGGCTCGCGCGACGCGCCAGTACCTGATCACAGGACGCCTGCATGCGCGTCACCCACTGGGCCAGTTTGGCCTCGTCGGGTTTCTTGCGCAGCTCAAGCAACTGCCGCCGCAGCCGGTGACGGTCGGCGAGCATAGCGTGATCGAGGTTTTTCAGCAGTTTGTCGATGGAGGGCGATTCGTCGGTCATCGGGTAGGCAATTCGGTCGTCTATTTATGCAGGGGCGGATTGTCGCAGATTTGGGGGGGTTGTGGCGTGTCAGGGGGATTGCGACCCTCACCCTAGCCCTCTCCCAAAGGGAGAGGGGACCGATTGGGGGATGCTTCAAAGGTACATCGACCTGAAAGAGCTTTGCCGAATCCATAATCGCCGAGCTCTTTCAGGTCGGCGTTTGACCCAAGACACCTCGGTCAGCTCCCTCTCCCTCTGGGAGAGGGCTGGGGTGAGGGGCTTTTAAAAGAGCTACTCGTTGTCGAGGCCCTTGCGCCGGTATGGGAAGACGTCGATGACCTTCCCCGCCCGAATCGCCTCCTGCAAGCCCTTCCAGTAATCGGCGTTGTACAACTCGCCATGCAACTGATCGAACAGCTTGCGCTGTCCGGCATCGGCAAACAGGAACGGTGGAAACTCTTCGGGAAACACGTCCAGCGGGCCGATCGAGTACCACGGCTCAGAGGCCATTTCATCCTCCGGCGTGCGCGGTGCCGGGATGTGGCGGAAGTTGGCTTCGGTCAGGAAACAGATTTCGTCGTAATCGTAAAACACCACGCGCCCGTGACGGGTGACGCCGAAGTTTTTCAACAGCATGTCGCCGGGAAAGATATTTGCCGCCGCCAATTGCTTGATCGCCAGACCGTAATCTTCCAGCGCTTCACGTACCTGGGCGTCGTTGGCGTTTTCCAGATACAGGTTGAGCGGAGTCATCCGGCGTTCGGTCCAGCAGTGGCGGATCAGCACGGTTTCGCCTTCGACCGAAACCGTCGACGGCGCCACCTCTAGCAATTCCTCCAGACACGCCGGATCGAACTTGCTCAGCGGAAAGCGAAAATCGGCAAACTCCTGGGTATCGGCCATACGCCCGACCCGATCGACGCTTTTCACCAGCCGATACTTTTCGATCACCGTGGCGCGATCGACGTTCTTCGACGGTGAGAAACGGTCCTTGATTATTTTGAATACGGTGTTGAAACCCGGCAGGGTAAACACGCTCATGACCATGCCGCGCACGCCCGGGGCCATGATGAACTGGTCGTCAGTGTTGGCCAGGTGATTGATCAGCGCGCGGTAAAACTCCGACTTGCCGTGCTTGTAGAAGCCGATCGAGGTGTACAGCTCGGCGATGTGCTTGCCCGGCAGGATGCGCCGCAGAAATCCGATGAACTCCGCCGGCACCGGGACATCGACCATGAAATACGAACGGGTGAAAGAGAAGATGATCGACACATCGGCTTCGTCGGTGATCAACGCATCGATCTGAATGCCCCGACCTTCGCGGTGCAACAACGGAATCACCAGCGGCCATTGCTCGTCGCGGGTGTAGATGCGCCCGACCAGATACGCGCCCTTGTTGCGGTAAAGCACCGAGGAAAACAGCTCGACGCTTAGCTCCGGGTCCTTGCACACCCAGTCCGGCAGGTTTTCGCGCAATTGCGCTTCGAGCCGCAGCAAGTCGCCGGGCAAATCAGCGTAATCCTCGCTGAAGCGGTAATCGGCGAAGATGCTGGCGAGCATCCCGGACAACTGGCCCTGCGGCTTGTACGTACGGGTTTGCGCGGCGCGGGCACGGCGCAGGCTAGGACGCGTGGTGTGGATGAACATGCAGCCGTCGCTGATCAGGTCGTGGCTGAACAGCCCGCAGAAAATCGAGTTGTACCAGGTTTCGGACAGCTCATCGTCGAAGCGCAGGTCGATGACACTGATATAGGCGCTTTTCACCAGCGGCCAGCAGCTGACGTTCATCAGGGTCTCTTCGTCGAAATACTCGCGCAGGCGAGCGACGGTTTCGCCGACCTTTTCCTCATACAGACTGATCCGCGCCGCCGACGCGGCCTGCGCCTCCTGCCAGCGCGCCTGTTCGAAGCGCTCCCGCGCGCCATCGGTGATGCGGCGGAAATGCTCGCGGTAATCGTCGAAGCCGGCGAGGATCATCCGGGCGATCTCGGTGGCTGGCCATTGCTGCGACATAAATGAAACCTCGGCGGGAATTCGGTTGGTCTGAGCTTAGTCACGGAAGCGCTCGCAGGAAAAGCGCAATTTCTGCCAAAACCGATACGGGGCTGACCGTTGACGGGGTTTCTCGGGCAGGTAAATCCCGGGGCAGAATTAAAAGCCCGAATAGCGGTTGCCATGATCCGGACGCTCGGCAACACTCTCGTCCCGATCAAGCAAGGAGCCCGCCGTGAGCCCTGTCGATATTTTCCGCATGTTGTCGCTGGCCGCTATCTGGGGCGCGAGTTTTCTGTTCATGCGCATTATTGCCCCGGTGATCGGCACGATCCCGACCGGGTTCTTTCGCGTGTCGATCGCGGCTGCCGGGCTGCTGGTGATCCTTGGGCTGATGCGCATCAGTTGGGACTTCAAGGGCAAGCTGAAAACCGTGATGCTGCTTGGCGTGATCAACTCGGGGATTCCGGCGACGCTGTATTCGGTTGCCGCCCAGGTATTGCCGGCCGGCTATTCGGCGATCTTCAATGCAACCACGCCGCTGATGGGCGTGTTGATTGGCGGTTTGTTCTTCAGCGAGAAACTGACGATCGCCAAGCTGGGCGGTGTGTTCCTCGGCCTGTTCGGCGTCGGCGTGCTGACACGCGCCGGTCCCGTGGCCTTCGACCTGCAACTGCTGATGGGCGCGGTCGCGTGCCTGCTGGCGACCACTTGTTATGGCTTTGCCGGTTTCCTCGCGCGGCGCTGGCTGGATCAGGCCGGTGGGCTGGACAGCCGTTTGTCGGCATTGGGCAGCATGCTCGGGGCGACGTTGTTTTTGCTGCCGCTGTTCGCCTACAGCGTGATCACTGCGCCGCCGGTCAGTTGGGGTGGCTGGCATGTCTGGCTGTCGCTGCTCGGCCTGGGCCTGGGTTGCACGGCGTTTGCCTACATCATCTATTTCCGCCTGCTCAGCTCGATCGGCCCGGTAAAATCGATGACCGTGACCTTCATGATCCCGCCGTTCGGCGTGTTGTGGGGGGCGTTGTTGCTGGATGAGCCGTTGTCGATGGCGCACATTTATGGCGGGGTGCTGATTGCGGCAGCGTTGTGGCTGGTGTTGAAGCCGGCGGTGGTGAGGCCTGCAAAGGTGTCAGTCCGTTAGATTTTCTGCCGCAGATATTCGCGAGCAGGCTCGCTCCCACAGAAAAATACATTCCAATGTGGGAGCGAGCCTGCTCGCGAAAGGCGGCGCAACAAGCGCCACCTGCCTATCGGCTATCCGGTTTTACGGAACACAAATACCAATCCAACAATGATCAGCAGCATCCCCAGCACACTCAACGCCGCCAGACGATTACCGAAAATCAGGTAATCCATCACTGCCGTCACCGCCGGCACCAGATAGAACAGGCTGGTGACATTCACCAGATTGCCCCGCGCGATCAGTCGATACAGCAACAGCGTCGCCAGCACCGACACCACCAGGCCCATCCATAACACCGGGACAATAAAGCCTGCGCTGTGCTCGAAGTGAAACGGCTGGAACGGTACGAACACCGCGCACAGCGACAGGCCGGCCAGGTACTGCACTGGCAGCGTACCGAGCGGATTGTCGGTGATGCGTTTTTGCATGATCGAGCCGAGCGTCATGCTCGCCAGCGCCAGCAAACCGAACAACATGCCAGCCCAGGACATTCCGGCCAGAGCGATCCCTTGATAAACCACCATGATCAGCCCGGCCAGACCCAGCGCCAGGCCGAACAGGCGGCTCGCCGAACGCTGGCGCTCCATCAGCACCACGGTGAGAATCGGCTGAACGCCCATCAGAGTGGCCATCACCCCCGGCGTGACTTTGCAGTCCAGCGCCAGCAGATAAAAGATCTGATAGGCGCCCAACAGCACCACGCCGGTGGCGATCGCAAACAGCATCGGTTTGCCGCCCTTGGGCAGCTTCAATTTCAGCAGCGGCGCCAGCAACACCAGCCCGCACAGGGCGATGGCGAAGCGAATCAGCAGAAAGGCAAAGGGCGAAGCATGGGCCAGGCCCCATTTGGAGAAAATCGCCCCGCTGCTCCACAGCAGAACGAACAGGCTCGTGGACGTCGCCGCGAGCGCGGATTGTTTCGAAAGGACAAACATGAATACCACCTGTAGTCAGGCAAGAAGCCAACTCAGCCGAAGCTGAAATTCAGTAGGTTGTTCTGGCGGGCGCAGGGGTCAGCAGAAACTGCCGATCAACCCCGCACACCAACGCCCGGCGGCGAAACGACTGCGCACACCGGCGTGCTACTGACAGGTGGAGGGTAATGACTGATCTGCACAAACTGCCGATTCCCGCACGGCACGACGCCAGCGTTGACCGCTGAATCGACTACCGCGTTGATGAGGGAGGCAGGCATGGATGCTGATCTTTATTGGAGAAATGAAAGCGCGAGCACAGCGGCTCGGGCGGGCTGACTATAACCAGCCCGGGACACAGATTGCAATGACTTGGGCGAAGGGCCGGTAGCGACAGTCTGGCGCCGGGTGGTTAGGGTTATTGGCGTGGCAACGGATTGTCAGGAGACATGGAATGCAAGAGATCATATGCCAAGGAAACGGACGTATTTGCGGTATCAGGTTTATCGGTCGGAGGCGAGGAAGCGGGCGGCAGTTACATTTGCGAAGCTACACAGCGAACTCGAGGCGCGCGCAATTGTTGACGTTGATTATTCCAAGGTTCGCTTCGAGGCTATTGATGCGTCCGCCATGAAAGCTTATGAGCAATGGCTCGATCCGCATTTCTGCTGGGAGGAAATTGTCCGATGGAAAGCCAAAGAACCAATGAGCTTCGATCTGGCAATCTGGTTTGATCGTGAACTGTGCGGACTTTGTTTCGCCAATCCGAACCAAAGCCGACTGAGAGTCAAGATTGTGCGTCTTGAGGGGCACCCAAACGAACACCCGCTCAAGGGCCGCATAGCGACCTTCGCCCTGACTGCCGTCACTCATTTCGCACGTATCATCGGCAGCCAGCAAATCGAAATTCAGGAGCCTCTTTCGGGAGCTATACCTCTATACCGTCAACTGGGTTTCGAATTCGACTCTGAGGGCCGTCTTGTGAAGCGTATTGACCAAGTCTAGTATCTGAGCACCTGCTCATTTAGTGATCAACGTGGGAGATCCCATGAAAGCTGTCGTTGAAAAGAAAGCATCAAACTTCAAATCCAGAAAGATGGAGAAAAAGCAGCCATCTGTTGAATTATCTGAAACCGAGATGCATCGCATCAGGAATGCACTGGTCAATCCAGCCGTTGAAGAGCCAAGCGGCGCATTAGCCGGGTCGTCCTTTTCCTTCCGCTAATGAAAAACCGCTCCCAAACAGCGGTTTTCTATTGTCTGATCCAGCCTCAACCAAACAACCAGTACCCCAGCAACGTCAGCACCAGCACCGCCAGCACCGGGCGCATTACCCTGTAGGCCTTGGGATGGCGGCGCTTCCACTGCTTGACCACGCCGCTGAAACGGTCGCTGAAGTTCTTGCTCCAGGCATAAGCCTGGTTGATGCCGCCAACGCGTTCGTCATCAAGATTCTGCGGCGCGGTGGCGCGGCCGAGCCAGCCGCTGATGAAGCGGTTGATCCGGGTCATCAGGCGGTTGCTCAGCGGGCGTTCGATGTCACAGAACAGAATCACTCGAGTCTGAGCAGTTTCATTCTTGACCCAGTGCACGTAGGTCTCGTCGAACATCACGTCATCGCCGTCGCGCCAGGCATAGACCTGACCGTCGACGAAGATCCGGCAATCATCGGAGTTGGGCGTCGACAAACCGAGGTGATAGCGCAGCGAGCCGGCGAACGGATCGCGGTGCGGGTTGAGGTGACTGCCGCCCGGCAGCAGCGCAAACATCGCGCCCTTGACGTTGGGAATGGCGCTGACCAGCGCCACGGTTTTCGGGCACAGTGCTTCGGCCGATGGCAACGGTTTGTCGTACCACTTCAGATAGAAACGCTTCCAGCCTTTCTTGAAAAACGAACCGAAACCGGCATCGTTATTCTTTTCGGCAGCGCGAATGTAGCCTTCGTCGAACAGGTGCATGGCTTCGTCGCGGATGGTTTCCCAGTTGTCGCGCAGAACATTCAGTTCCGGAAACTTGCTGCGATCCAGATACGGTCTGGATGGCACTGCGGAAAACAGGTACATCAACGCGTTGTAGGGCGCGAACAGCGCGGAGTGGTTGACGAACTGGCGCAATACCGGCAAACGCGCCTTGCCGCGCAAATGCACATAGAGCGTGCTGCCCAGAAACAGCAACAGCACAAACGCCTTGGCGGCAAACGAAACGGTCATCAACAACTCCTTGAATAAAGACAACGCTGCGCAATGCCCTTTACCCGGCATGGCAGCCGGCCATGATAAACACTACCGGCTCCGGGAAAAACCCGCCTGACGCAAGATTCAGTGTTAAGCATTACGCAACAAAGCCTTTATTAACATGCAGCACCTGAACCTCGGCTGACCTGAATCAACAGGCTTACTGCTGGTTCTCCTGCTCGGTAAACAGGTCACTGAACAGCATGCTCGACAGGTAACGCTCACCCGAATCCGGCAGCACCACGACGATGGTTTTACCCTGCATCTCTGGTTTCTCCGCCAGACGCACCGCCACCGCCATGGCAGCACCGCAGGAAATGCCGCACAAAATCCCCTCTTCCTGCATCAGGCGCAGAGCCATGGCCTTGGATTCTTCATCGGTCACCTGTTCGACACGATCGACCATCGACAGATCAAGGTTCTTCGGCACAAAACCGGCGCCAATGCCCTGAATCTTGTGCGGGCTCGGCTTGATCTCGGCGCCGGCCAACGCCTGCGTAATCACCGGCGAAGAAGCGGGCTCGACAGCCACCGACAGAATCGGTTTACCGGCGGTGTTCTTGATATACCGCGAGACACCAGTAATGGTTCCGCCGGTACCTACGCCAGCCACCAGCACATCCACGGCGCCGTCGGTGTCGTTCCAGATTTCCGGGCCGGTGGTCTTTTCATGAATCGCCGGGTTGGCCGGGTTATCGAACTGCGCCGGCATGAAATATTTATCGGTATCGCTGGCGACGATTTCCGCGGCTTTCTCGATGGCGCCCTTCATGCCCTTGGCCGGCTCGGTCAACACCAGTTCCGCGCCCAAGGCTTTAAGAACCTTGCGGCGCTCGATGCTCATCGATGCCGGCATGGTCAGCATCAACTTGTAGCCACGCGCAGCGGCAACGAAGGCCAGACCGATACCGGTGTTACCGGAAGTCGGCTCGACAATGGTCATGCCCGGCTTGAGTCTGCCGCTGCCTTCGGCGTCCCAGATCATGTTGGCGCCGATTCGGCATTTGACCGAGTAACCGGGATTGCGCCCCTCGATCTTGGCCAGAATCGTAACCCCGCGCGGCGCGATGCGGTTGATCTGGACCAGCGGCGTATTACCGATGGAGTGGGCGTTGTCAGCGTAAATACGGCTCATGGCTGGGTCCTTATGCAGCGTTGAATTCAGCCTTCCAAGGTAAGCCCGTTGCCGATCACAGTCCAGTCGGGTCGAACGTCTGCAAACGCGCGGAGTCAATCGCATTGAATCGTCAAGCCACACTCTTGAAGGAACAATGGCATGAAACGTCGTTACAGCTGGCCGCTCTGGACCCTGGCGGGTGTCGTGGTGCTGCTGGTCGCCCTGCATTTCGCCCTGCCCTATCTGGTACGCGACTACCTCAATGACAAGCTCGCGGACATGGGCGATTACCGTGGCCAGATCACCGACGTCGACCTCGCGCTGTGGCGTGGTGCGTACAAAATCAACGGCCTGAAAATCGTCAAGGTCGACGGCAAGGTCCCGGTGCCGTTCGTCGATGCGCCGTTGATCGACCTGTCGGTGAGCTGGCATTCGCTGTGGTACGACCACGCCGTGGTCGCGCAGGTGCAATTCCTCAATCCCGAAATCAACTTCGTCGACGGTGGCCCCAACAAGCAGAACTCGCAAACCGGTCAGGGCACCGACTGGCGTGAACAATTGGGCAAGCTGCTGCCGATCACCCTCGATGAAGTGCAGATCAACGACGGCCGTATCACCTTCCGCAACTTCAATTCCAAGCCGCCGGTGAACATGAATGCCAGCAACGTCAACGCCAGCATCTACAACCTGACCAATGTGGTCGACAAGGAAGGCAAACGCGACGCCCGCTTTGAAGGCAAGGCCTTGCTGCTGGGCCACGCGCCATTGGAAACCACCGCCACCTTCGATCCGCTGAGCAACTTCGAAGATTTTGAATTCCGTCTGCGCGCTCGCGACATCGAGCTCAAACGCATGAACGACTTCGCCGCCGCCTACGGCAAGTTCGACTTCAACGCCGGCCACGGCGACGTGGTTATCGAAGCGAAGGCAGAGAAAGCCCGACTCACCGGCTACATCAAACCCCTGCTGCGCGACGTCGACGTATTCAACTGGCAGCAAGACGTCGAAAACAAGAACAAAGGCCTGTTCCGCTCAATCTGGGAAGCGCTGGTCGGCGGCACCGAGACCGTGCTGAAAAACCAGAACAAAAACCAGTTCGCCACCCGCGTCGAACTCAGCGGCAATGTTCACCAGCAGAACGTCAACGCCTTTGAAGCGTTTTTGCAGATTTTGCGCAATGGCTTCATCCAGGCATTCAATGCGCGATATGAGCGGCCGAAGCCGGATGAGGGTTAAGTTTTGCGGTTGACGACATATCGACCTGTGTCTTCGGCCGCTATCGATGAACGCTGTTGCAGCGAATTCCAGCCCAGACAGGCCAACGCCAAAGAACGTGGCACTGCTTCACGCCCATTGCTGTAACGGCTGATGCTGCGAGCGCTCACACCGAGCGCTTCGGCCGCATCATTGAGAGAAAGTCCGGTACGGGCGCGCCAATCGATAAAAATGCGCGTGTTCTCATCCTGGGCATTTTGCGCTAGCGCATCCATATACAAGGTGTCTGCCCCGATCTGTACGTCGGGTTCAACCCATTCAACGATCCAACCCTCGTCCCCGACTACGGCAGTCGCAAAGACTTCGCGATCAAGCAGTGGCTGCAGACCTGGATAAGTATGAATATCCATCCCCAAACCAACTGTCAGTTCCTGACCATTGATAAATGTCAGCGCCAACCTGAAATCCGACAGGACGTGCGCAGATCGCAGACGCGGCCGTTTCATGGGTAACATCGTTTTTCTGCCCTTTTTACTAACCGAGTAAGAAAGGCTATCGCCAAATCGGCGATACCGGAATACTGGCCATCCGCCGAGACTGAGTCAACATGTGACGCTCCATTCAGAGACTGAATAAGCCGTCTGCGTTCACAGTCGACCGGCGTGCGCGTTATAGTCGGGCATCCGATTATTCGCCCCGCCCTGCCCGTAAGGTCAGCGTTACCGTTCGAGGATTTGCAGATGAAGTTCGAAGGCACCCAGGCCTACGTCGCCACCGATGACCTGAAGCTGGCGGTCAACGCCGCCATCACCCTGGAACGGCCGCTGCTGGTCAAGGGTGAACCGGGCACCGGCAAGACCATGCTCGCCGAGCAACTGGCCGAATCGTTCGGTGCCAAGCTGATCACCTGGCACATCAAGTCCACCACCAAGGCCCATCAGGGTCTGTACGAGTACGACGCGGTCAGCCGTTTGCGCGACTCGCAGCTGGGCAATGAAAAAGTCCACGACGTGCGCAACTACTTGAAGAAAGGCAAGCTCTGGGAAGCCTTCGAGTCCGAGGAGCGGGTGATTCTGCTGATCGACGAAATCGACAAGGCCGACATCGAGTTCCCTAATGACCTGTTGCAAGAACTCGACAAGATGGAGTTCTACGTTTACGAAATCGACGAGACCATCAAGGCCAAGAAGCGCCCGATCATCATCATTACCTCCAACAACGAGAAAGAACTGCCGGACGCCTTCCTGCGCCGCTGCTTCTTCCACTACATCGCCTTCCCCGACCGCACTACCCTGCAGAAAATCGTCGACGTGCACTACCCGGACATCAAAAAGGACCTGGTCAGCGAAGCGCTCGACGTGTTCTTCGACGTGCGCAAGGTACCGGGCCTGAAGAAAAAGCCTTCGACGTCCGAGCTGGTCGACTGGCTGAAACTGCTGATGGCCGACAACATCGGCGAAGCGGTGCTGCGCGAGCGCGATCCGACCAAAGCCATTCCGCCGCTGGCAGGCGCACTGGTGAAAAACGAACAGGACGTGCAACTGCTTGAGCGCCTGGCGTTCATGAGCCGGCGCGGCACCCGCTAAGAGGCTGCTGCCATGTTGCTCAACCTGTTCAACGAAATGCGTGCAGCCAAGGTGCCGGTGTCGGTACGCGAGCTGCTCGACCTGATCAACGCGCTGAAACAGCGCGTGACCTTCGCCGACATGGACGAGTTCTATTACTTGTCGCGGGCGATTCTGGTGAAGGACGAGCGCCATTTCGACAAGTTCGACCGCGCGTTCGGTGCCTACTTCAATGGCCTGGAGAAACTCGACGATCACTTGCAGGCGCTGATTCCCGAAGACTGGCTGCGCAAGGAATTCGAGCGTTCGCTGAGCGACGAAGAACGCGCGCAGATCCAGTCCCTTGGCGGGCTGGACAAGCTCATCGAGGAATTCAAGAAGCGTCTGGAAGAACAGAAGGAACGTCACGCCGGCGGCAACAAATGGATCGGCACCGGCGGCACCAGCCCGTTCGGTTCCGGCGGTTTCAACCCGGAAGGCATCCGCGTTGGCGATGCCGGCAAGCGTCAGGGCAAAGCGGTCAAGGTCTGGGATCAGCGCGAGTACAAGAACCTCGACGATTCGGTGGAACTGGGCACGCGCAACATCAAGGTCGCCCTGCGTCGTCTGCGCAAGTTCGCCCGTCAGGGTGCGGCGGAAGAGCTCGACATCGACGGCACCATCGACCACACCGCCAAGGATGCCGGCCTGCTGAACATCCAGATGCGCCCGGAACGGCGCAACACGGTGAAGCTGCTGCTGTTGTTCGACATCGGCGGTTCGATGGATGCGCACGTGAAGATCTGCGAGGAATTGTTCTCGGCCTGCAAGACCGAGTTCAAGCATCTTGAGTATTTCTACTTCCACAACTTCATTTATGAATCAGTGTGGAAGAACAACATGCGCCGCACTTCCGAACGCACCTCGACCCAGGATCTGCTGCATAAATACGGCGCCGACTACAAAGTGATCTTCATCGGTGACGCCGCCATGGCGCCGTACGAAATCACCCAGGCCGGTGGCAGCGTCGAGCACTGGAACGAAGAGCCGGGTTACGTGTGGATGCAGCGCTTCATGGAGAAATACAAGAAGCTCATCTGGATCAACCCGTATCCGAAAGATACCTGGGGCTATACCTCGTCGACCAACATCGTCCGCGATCTGATCGAGGATCAGATGTATCCGCTGACGCTGCGCGGGCTTGAAGAAGGGATGCGGTTTCTTTCCAAATAATCGTTAACTCGACGAACGCCTTCGCGAGCAGGCTCGCTCCCACATTGGAATGCTTTTACCTGTGGGAGCGAGCCTGCTCGCGAAGCTTTTAGCGATCTTTAAAGCGCTGCAAATACTCGACATGCTCGCGGTGCGCGACGTCCTGCACCACCGGCCGCAATCTCACCTTCACTCCCGGCAGACATTGCGCCAATCGTGCCAGCGCCAGCGGCGTCAACGCGCCCAGGCGCGGGTATCCGCCAATGGTCTGGCGATCATTGAGCAACACGATCGGTTGGCCATCGGGCGGCACCTGCACCGCGCCCAACGGAATCCCCTCGGAGATCATCGGCGCGCCCTGATATTGCAACGCCGAGCCGAGCAGGCGGATGCCCATGCGGTCGGCGCGACTGTCGATGGTCCAGGCGCTGTTGAAGACATCGAACAGGCTCTGCCCGCTGAACTGGCCGATCTGTGCGCCGAGCACCAAGTCCAAAGGCGCGTGCGTTTTGAAATCCGGCCGCAGCGCCGAAGGCATTTCCCGTACTGCCAACGCTTCGCCGCTGTAACCGAGCACCGCCCCTTTGGCGAGCGGAAGGCCCATGCCATCAAGCCCGCCCAATTCTTCGCGCACCACCGTGGCACTGCTGCCCAGTACCTTGGGCGCAGTAAACCCAAAGGGCGCGGCCAGATACGCCCGGGCGCCGAGCGAAGGCTGCGTGAACCGCAATGTCTGGCCTTTCGCCAATTTGAAACTGCGCCACGGCGCCAGCGGCTGGCCGTCGATCTGCGCGCCGAGATCCGCTCCCGCCAGCGCCAGCAGGCAATCCTCTTCAGCCACAACAGCAAACCCGCCGAGGGTGATTTCAACCACTGCTGCATCCAGCTCATTGCCGAGCAGCCAATTGGCCCAGCTCATCGAACACCAATCCGCCGCGCCGCCCTGGGTCACGCCCAGATGCCGCACGCCAAACCGCCCGGCATCCTGCAACAGGCACAGCGGCGTGCTGGCCTCGATCATCAATCGACTCATGCCAGCGCCTCCAGTGGGGTGTCATCGCCGCCCAAGCGTATGAATTCGGCGTGATCGACGGCTTCGAAGCGCACCGTGTCGCCCGGTTGCATCAGGCTGTAGCCGTCGCGATGGCGATCAAACAGTTGCGCCGGGGTGCGCCCGATCAGGTTCCAGCCACCGGGCGAGACCACCGGATAGGCAGCGGTCTGCCGCTCGGCGATACCGACGCTGCCAGCGGCGACTTTCTTGCGCGGTGTGTTCAAGCGCGGCGCGGCGAGCATTTCTTCGACCAGGCCCATGAAGGCAAAACCCGGCGCAAAGCCCAACGCGAACACCTGATATTCCCGTGCGCTGTGGCGACGAATCACCTCCTCCACCGCGAGACCGCTGCGTTCAGCCAACAGGCTCAGTTCCGGGCCGACACTCAAGTCGTACCAGACCGGCAAGACGTGGCGCTGCCCGGCACGGCGCGCATTCGGCGTCAGATCGACCAGCGCTTCGGCGATCAAGTCACGCGCCTGAGCAGGACTCAACAGCGTCAGGTCGTAATGCACCATCAACGTCGTATAGGACGGCACCAGATCGATCAACTGTGCACCAAACGCCGTGCGCAAACGCTCGCTGGCGGCGAGCAGCCACGGCATGTTGGCTTCGGCGATTTCATCGAACAGACGCAGCATCAGGCAGTCGAGCGCCACCACTTCAATCCGTGGGTTCATGACGCACTCGACTGCTGCAAGGCCTGGCGAATGCGCTGCACGGCGGCCACGGAACTGGCGTTGTCGCCGTGTACACACAAGGTATTGGCGCGCAGGATCAAGGCGCTGCCATCGCTGGCGGTGAGCGCGCCGCCATTGGCGATGGTCAGCGCTTGCTCGACGATTTTTTCGGGATCGTGATGCACGGCGCCCGGCAGTTGCCGGGAGACCAGCCGGCCGGCGCTGTCATAGGCACGGTCGGCGAACGCTTCAAACCACAGCGTTACGCCGTATTCATCGCCAATTTGCTGCGTCGCAGCGTTGTCTCGGGTCGCCATCAACATCAGCGGCAAGCTGCGGTCATACGCGGCCACGGCCTGCACCACCGCGCGCAACTGCGCCGGGTTGGCCATCATGTCGTTGTACATCGCGCCGTGGGGTTTGACGTAGCTCACGCGCCCGCCCTGCGCCTTGCAGATGCCGTCGAGGGCACCGATCTGGTAATGCAGGATGTCTTGCAGCTCTTGCGCGGAATAGGCCATGGAACGTCGGCCGAATCCGACCAGATCCTGATAGGCCGGGTGCGCGCCAATCTGCACGCCGTGCTTGAGCGCCAGCGCCACGGTTTTGCGCATGATGCTCGGGTCGCCAGCATGGAAACCACAGGCAACGTTGGCGCAATCGATGAAGGGCATGACTTCGGCGTCCAGACCCATGGTCCAGCTGCCGAAGCTCTCGCCAATGTCGCAATTCAATAGCAGGCGGCTCACGGTGAACACTCCTGTAGCTGCTGGTCTTTTTATCTGTAGGAGACTTCTGCGCAGGGTATCAGTTACTGCGCGTCGAGTTGCTTGCCACGGGTTTCCGGCAGGCTCAGCGCCGCCAGAATCACCACGCCATACGACACCGCCGCGAAGGCGCCGATGCCCATGCTCAATGGCACTTTCTGGCTGAGCAGGCCGATCAACAGCGGGAACAACGCCGCCAGCGCGCGGCCGATGTTGTAGCAGAAACCCTGGCCCGAGCCGCGTATCCGCGTAGGGAACAATTCGGTGAGAAACGCGCCCATGCCGCTGAAAATCCCCGAGGCGAAGAAGCCCAGCGGAAAGCCCAGCCAGAGCATCACGCCATTGCTGACCGGCATCTGCGTGTAGAGCAGAACGATGGTGAACGAGCCGACGGCAAACAAAATGAAGTTCTTTTTCCGCCCCAGCAGGTCGGTCAGATAAGCGCTGATCACATAGCCGACGTAAGAACCGACGATCACCATCGCCAGATAACCACCGGTGCCAAGCACGCTCAAACCGCGCTCGTTCTTGAGGAAAGTCGGCAGCCAGGAGGTGATCGCGTAGTAGCCGCCCAGCGCACCGGTGGTCAGCAAGGAAGCGCGAAACGTGGTGAAGAGCATGCCCGGTGCGAAGATCTCGTAGAACTTCGCCGGGTTTTCCGGAGTTTGCGCGGCTTTGGCTTCGCGATATATCTCCGGATCTTTCACCAGGCGACGGACAAAAATCACGAATATCGCCGGCACGATGCCAAGGATGAACAGCGCGCGCCAGGCATCTTCCGCAGGCAACACCGAAAACAGCAGCGCGTACAGAATCGCCGTCAGGCCCCAACCCAGCGCCCAACCGGATTGCACCATGCCCACCGCTTTGCCGCGATCCTTGGCGCGGATCACTTCACCGATCAACACTGCGCCAGCGGTCCATTCACCGCCGAAACCGAAGCCCATCAGGGTGCGGGCGATCAACAATTGTTCGTAGTTTTGCGCGAAGCCGCAGAGGAAGGTGAAGAAGGCGAACCACAGCACCGTCAGTTGCAGGGTGCGCACACGGCCGATGCGGTCGGAGAGAATCCCGGCGACCCAACCGCCGATGGCCGAGGCGATCAGGGTGCTGGTGTGAATCAGTCCCGCTTCGCCCGTGGTGATGCCCCACATCGCGATCAGCGTCGGCACGACGAAGCTGAGCATCTGTGTGTCCATACCGTCCAGACCGTAGCCGATCTTGCAGCTCCAGAACGTGCGACGCTCCTGCTGGTTGATGTTGCGGTACCAGTCGAAAGGTCCGGGGCGAGCCGCAGGCTTGGATAAAGGGAGGGTATCGGGAGCACTCATGGCAAATCTCCGCAGGGCTTTTATTGGTCTTGTTCGAAGCTCCGACGACGCCTATCGTGGGAACCGGATGCGTCGATTTTTCGTCGCCCTGCCCTGCGCCGTCCAACGAATAAAAACCCGCCTTAGGCATAAGAAAAATTTGTCACTCGAGCCTTGTCCATGAATCTGAAGTTTCTCGAGACCTTTGTCTGGGTCGCGCGCCTGAAGAGTTTTCGCCTGACCGCTGACAAGCTGTTCACCACCCAGGCATCGATTTCCAGCCGCATTGCGGTGCTCGAAGGCGAGCTGGGCGTAAAGCTGTTTTTGCGCGACTCACGCGGCGTCAGCCTGACCCCGGAAGGCCTGAAAGTGCTCGACTATGCCGAGCAGATGCTCGACACCATGGCGGCGCTGAAGCAGTCGATCGAGACCCGTTCGAGCAAGGTCGGCCGGGTGCGTATCGGCGTGATGGACACAGTGATCCATACCTGGCTGAGCCCGCTGGTGGCGCAGATGACCGATCTGTACCCACGGGTGGAAATCGAATTGGTCGCGGATACCGCGCTGAACCTCTGCGATCAACTGCAAAAAGGCTTCCTTGATCTGGTTCTGCAAACCGATCTGGTCCGTCACGAAAGCGTGCGCAGCCTCGAGCTGGCGAGCCATCCGCTGGGCTGGATCGTCGCCAGCAATTCGATCTACAACCGCGACTACGCCGACCTCGCCGAACTGGCGCAGGAGCGGATCATCACCTATTCGAAAAACTCACGACCGCATCAGGATATCGTCGCGCTGATGCAGGCCAGCGGCGTCATGGCGCCACGCTTGAATTGCGTGAACTCGGTGTCGGCGATCACCCGGTTGTTGCGCGATGGCTTCGGTATCGGCGCGCTGCCGCCGGTGCTGGTGACCGAGGAGCTGGCACGGGGCGAATTGATCTTGCTCGACATCGAGCAGCGGCCGGCGAATCTGCCGGTGGTGGTGTCGTGGCGGGTCGGGGTTGAGTGGGTCGAGGAGATCGTGACGTTGTGTCAGCAGGTGCTAGCGGGGTATGCGCACAAGGTCGGCAAGGACTACATCACCCTTACTGAATGATTACGTGGCGAGGGGATTTATCCCCGCTCGGCTGCGCAGCAGTCGTGATTGCGGCCAACGCGGTCTTTCAGTGCAGGTTTTGGGGCTGCTGCGCAGCCCAACGGGGATAAATCCCCTCGCCACAGAACTCATTCACCACAGAACCCACTCGCCACGGAACTCATTCGCCACAGAACCCACTCCCCCCATAGCCCATTCACCACAGAACCCACTCACCCCAGAGCCCACTCACCACAGAATCCCCCATGCCATAAGGCCTCTCTTGCCAGAGGGGGATTGTGCAAGTCTTACAAACCGCACACATCGCGATCTTCGATCGGCCGGCTCTGGCGCAGGCGGCGGCCGCCGAGGACGACCCAGTCGATCAGGCGGAACAGGCATTCGATGCCGAACGACAGCAGCAATGCGCCGCTCATGCCCCAGATCATTGCCTCTGGCGTCAGCAAAATCTGGTAGCTGTAGCCGTTCCAGGTTTCCTTGCGAATATCCGGATCGGCGGCCAGGACCACTTGCAGGAAGCGCACATACCACGGGCCTTGCATCGCCTGGAATTGCTTGTCCAGCGCGACCTGGCGGGTGAGCAAAGTATTCAGGCTGTCGGCATCGCTGCGAAAAATCGGGTCTTCGCTGGCACGGTAATGTGCGACCAGCGCCTGCATATCGCCTTTGAAAAACTGATCCGCCGTGCCCTGGAAACCACGCAGGCCGGTCTGCGCTTCGATCAGGTGCGCTTCGACACGTTGCGCGTAATCGTTGATGAACCCCGGCACCTGGACACCGATCAACAGGCCCGCCGCAAACAACACCAGCCGTAGATAACTGAGCAACATGGGTGCAAATCCTTATTCGGTCTTGCCCTGGCTGACGCATTCGCCGCGTCGCCACAGGCTCCATTGGCCCGGTTCGTAACGGGTCCAGGTTTCGTTTTCGGTCAAAGGCTCGGTGGCAATCACCGTGACCACGTCGTTGGGCGTGGTTTCGGCCTGGAAGTCGACGATCACATCGACATCCTTGAGCCGCGCCGGGCCGAACGGGGCGCGGCGGGTGATCTGGGCGAGTTTGGTCGAGCAGTAACAGAACAGCCAGTCACCGTCGCTGAGCAGGCAATTGAACACGCCTTTGCTGCGATATTCGGCGCACGCTGCGACCAGATCCGGCAGCAGCGTTTCGATATCGACCGGCTCGGGGAAGGCTGCGCGTACCCGGTTGAGCAAATCGCAGAACGCCGCTTCGCTGTCGGTATCGCCGACCGGTCGGTAGAAACTCTTGATCGCAGTGAAGTCGGCGAGCTGGCCGTTGTGCGCGAAACACCAGTTGCGCCCCCACAGTTCGCGGACGAACGGGTGGGTGTTGGACAGGCAGACCTTGCCGACGTTGGCCTGGCGAATATGGCCGATGACCACTTCGCTCTTGATCGGATAACGCTGCACCAGGTTGGCAACTTCCGACTCGCTGCTCGCTGCCGGGTCCTGAAACAGCCGCAGGCCCCGCCCTTCGTAGAAGGCAATGCCCCAGCCGTCGCGGTGCGGGCCGGTACGGCCGCCGCGTTGCATCAGGCCGGTGAAGCTGAACACGATGTCGGTCGGCACGTTGGCACTCATGCCCAGTAATTCACACATGTGCGGACTCTCGGGTTACAGACGCGGCTCGACCCGCATGCGCTGCGGATTGTTCGGTACTGGCGGGCGACCGTAGCGGTCGTCACCGGCGCCGCCGAACGGTTGATCATCGTCGCGCTCTTCGGCACGGGCCGCAGCCTTGGCGGCCTCGGCGCGTTCACGCCGTGCTGCCGAGGCACGCTCGATCGGCAGGCGGATCAAAACGAAAACCAGATACACCCCGAAGGCGATCATGCCGTACATGAACAGATCGGAAACCGCGCGCCAGGCGTTGTTGCCGACCTTGAACAGCATGTCCAGGGCGGTGATGGCGATGGCCGGTGCAACTTTGGCTTTCACCGGATCGACGATGGTCGGGCTGAACAGCAACACCGCCATCAGCACACGCAGCGGCTCGCGCAGCCAGCGCCACATCCAGGTGGTCAGGCGCATCCATACCAGCAGGCAGCCCACGGCGGCAAAGGCGTAAAGGCCCCAGGCGATCAGATAGTCGTTCTCGGTCATGGTGTCCATGGCAAGGCAGGCAAATAGGCGCTTATAGTAACGACTTTTCGCCCATGCGGCTTGTCCCAATACCAGACGGCCAGCAGCCGCCCCTGTGGGAGCGAGCCTGCTCGCGAATACGGACTGTCAGTTGCAACAGCGTTGCCTGACACACCGCTTTCGCGAGCAGGCTCGCTCCCACACGGGCTGCGGCGCTTTCAAGACCTGCGAACAACCCAATTCCGAATATTGTCCGAGAGCCTTCCATGCCCGAATCCGCCAATGTCATGACTGCCCCGATTGCCCAGCGGGCGCCCGGCGCCGACCCGTATGCCTGGCTGCAGGAACGCGATACCGACGCGGTGCTCGATTACCTCAAGGCTGAAAACGCTTATCAGGAAGCGCAAACCGCCGATCAGGCCGAGCTGCGTGAAAGCCTGTTCAACGAGATCAAGGGCCGGATTCTCGAGACTGATCTGTCCCTGCCCTCGCCCTGGGGCCCCTACCTTTATTACACGCGCACCACCGCCGGTGACGAATATGCCCGGCACTACCGCTGCCCGCGCCCGGCGGACGACAGCCTGACCCTCGATGAAAGCCGCGAGCAACTGTTGCTCGACCCGAATGCGCTGGCCAACGGCGGTTTCTTCTCGCTCGGTGCTTTCAGCATCAGCCCCGATCACCAGCGCCTGGCCTACAGCGTCGATACCTCGGGCGACGAGATCTACACGCTGTTCGTCAAGGAGCTGTCCAACGACAAGGTCAGCGAACTGGAATTCGAGGACTGCGACGGCAGCATGACCTGGGCCAACGACAGCCTGACCCTGTTCTTCGGCGTGCTCGACGACACCCATCGCCCGCACAAACTGTTCCGCTATCGCCTTGATGGCACTGCCGCCGAAGAGGTTTTTCACGAGCCGGACGGGCGTTTCTTCCTGCATTGCTACCGCGCCAGCTCCGAACAGCAATTGCTGCTGTCGCTGGGCAGCAAGACCACCAGTGAAGTCTGGGCGCTGGACGCCAACCAACCGCACCTGCCGTTCAGCTGCCTGGCGCCACGGGTCGAAGATCACGAATACGACGTCGACCACGGCCTGCTCGATGGCGTCTGGACATGGTTTATCCGTACCAACCGCGACGGCATCAACTTCGCCCTGTATCAGGCCCCGGACACTGGCGTGCCGCCGAGCGAGGCCGACTGGCAGAACCTGATCCCGCACAACGAAGAAGTGATGCTCGACGGTGTCAGCCTCAACACCGAGGCGATGACTTTGAGTCTGCGCGAAGGTGGCCTGCCGATCATCGAGGTTCACCCGCAGGGCTCGGCGCCGTATCGCGTGCAATTGCCCGATGCGGCCTACAGCCTCCACGTGCAAAACAGCCTGGAATTCGAGAGCGACCGCATTCGCCTGCGCTACGAAGCGTTGAATCGCCCGGCCCAGGTGCGCCAGTTGATTCTTGCCAGCGGCGAGCAAACGGTGCTCAAGGAAACCCCGGTACTCGGCCAATTTGATGCCGACGCCTATGTCAGCCAACGCCTATGGGCCACCGCCCCGGACGGCACGCAGGTGCCGATCAGTCTGGTGATGAAGCGCGAAATGGTCGGTAAACCGGTGCCGCTGTATCTGTATGGTTATGGCGCTTACGGCTCCAGCCTCGATCCGTGGTTTTCCCACGCCCGCCTGAGTCTGCTCGATCGCGGCATGGCCTTCGCCATTGCTCACGTACGCGGCGGCGGCGAGCTGGGCGAAGCCTGGTATCGCGCCGGCAAGCAGGAACACAAACACAACACCTTCAGCGACTTCATCGCCTGCGCCGAATTCCTGATTCTCAACGGCATCACCACGGCGGAGAAACTGGCGATCAGCGGCGGCAGCGCCGGTGGCCTGCTGATCGGCGCGGTACTCAATCAGCGCCCGGACCTGTTCGGCGTGGCGATTGCCGAAGTGCCGTTCGTCGACGTGCTCAACACCATGCTCGACCCCGATCTGCCGCTGACCGTCACCGAATACGACGAATGGGGCAACCCGGAAGAACCGGACGTCTATGATCGGATCAAGGCTTACGCACCGTACGAAAACGTCACCGCGCAGGCTTATCCGCCACTGCTGGTGATCGCCGGCTACAACGACAGCCGCGTGCAGTACTGGGAAGCAGCCAAGTGGGTGGCGAAATTGCGCGCGACCAAGACCGACGACAATGTGCTGCTGCTCAAGACCGAACTGGGTGCCGGGCATGGCGGCATGAGCGGGCGCTATCAGGGATTACGTGACGTAGCGCTCGAATATGCATTTGTGTTCAAGGTTTTGCAGATTGCCTGAGGAACTCTGTGGGTGGCTTGGGTCTTACAGCAGACCCTTGTGGCGAGGGGATTTATCCCCGTTGGGCTGCGAAGCGGCCCCAAAACCTGCAAACTCAGTATTCCTGAAGCACCGAGTTGGCAGGAATTGCGACTGCTGCGCAGCCGAGCGGGGATAAATCCCCTCGCCACAAAAGCCCATTCCTACGGGATCCGTGTATAGCCTTGAAATGTGATAACAAAAAGACCGCATCGACATGTCTGAACCGACCTTTCTGAACAACGAGATCCGCGACTGGCTGATGGACTGTGGCCTGTTCGATCAATTGCAGCTGGCCGACTTCGCGGCCGCTTCCGGCTATTTCAGCATCAGCACCGTGGCTGAAGGCGAGGCGATTTTTCGCGAGGGCGATGCCGGCAGTTTCATGTGCATCATTCACACCGGCCAGGTCGCCGTGCAGAAAACCGGCGCTGACGGCCAGGTCATCACCATGGCCACCCTGCGCAGCGGCCGGGCCTTCGGTGAAATGGCCGTGCTCGATGGCGAGCGCCGCTCGGCTACCTGCATCGCGGCGAGCAATTGTCAGTTGCTCAATCTGGGCAAGGACTCGCTGGAGAAAATGCTCAACGACGCACCGAAAATCGCCGCAAAAATCATCCGCGCCCTCGCCGTCTCGCTGTCCAAACGCCTGCGCATGGCCGATGGCCAGCTCGCCGCGCAACAGGTTTAGCCGCCCGGGGATTTGACCTTGTTGCCGTTCGGCTCGATGCCCGGCACAGGTTGATCCTTGCTCGGCGGGCTGGGCATTTCAATCGGCACCAGTGGCGGGCTGCCGCTACCGGCGCCCGACTTGGGCAGGGTGATCGGGGTGATCTGCGGATACGGTGTCGGCGTCGCGGTGCCGGGCGAGCCGGGCTGCGGCGTCGGGCTGACCGGAACGCTCTGCTGGGCCTGCACTGCAGTAATCGCGAGCGCGGCCAGGGTAATGACCGTTAGAATGGTGCGCTTCATCAAGGGCTCCGTTTGGCCTTTAGTCTGTGCTCAGGCTACTCCCAACGCGCCTGCTTGCCTTCCCCCCTTTAGAGATTTCCATGAAACGTTTCGTTCTGCTCGACACCACCCCGATCCCTGAAAACGGCGGTGCCCTGTGCCTGTTCGAGTATGGCGAGGATTTCGTCATCAAGATCCAGGGCGGCGACGGCGGACAGTTGATGAACACGCGCATGCACGGTTCCGAGGACGCACTGGCAGAAATTCCCTGCCGCAAGGTCGCCGGCCGGTCGAATTCGCGGGTGTTGATCGGTGGCCTGGGTATGGGTTTCACCCTCGCCTCGGCACTCAAGCACCTGGGCAAGTCCGCCGAAGTGGTGGTCGCTGAGCTGGTGCCCGGCGTAGTCGAGTGGAATCGCGGCCCGCTCGGGGAGAAGTCCGGTCGGCCATTGCTCGACCCGCGCACGGTGATCCGTCAGGAAGATGTGGCCAATGTGCTGCAAAGCGAGCCGAACGGTTTCGATGCGATCATGCTCGACGTCGACAACGGCCCTGAAGGCCTGACCCAGAAGGCCAACAGCTGGCTGTATTCCGCCGCAGGTCTGAATGCCTGCGCCAAGGCGCTGCGCCCCAAAGGTGTGCTCGCGGTATGGTCGGCCAGCGCCGACCGACAGTTTTCCGACAAATTGAAGAAGGCCGGTTTCAAGGCCGAAGAAGTCCAGGTCTTCGCCCACGGCAACAAGGGCACCCGTCACACGATCTGGATTGCCGAGAAGCTCAAGGGCTGAGCTAAACTGCGCATAACCGTCATCAGTCTTTCTGCAAAGGTGAACCCATGAGTTCGTCCACCCCCACCAACACGTCGAAGCTGGACCGCATCCTCGCCGACAACCAGCGCGACAAGGAAATGGGCTACCGCGACAAGGCCCTGAAAATGTACCCGCACGTCTGCGGCCGCTGCGCCCGCGAGTTTTCCGGCAAGCGCCTGAGCGAACTGACTGTGCATCACCGCGACCACAACCACGACAACAACCCGCAGGACGGCTCGAACTGGGAGCTGTTGTGCCTGTATTGCCACGACAACGAGCACTCGCGTTACACCGATCAGCAGTATTTCGGCGACGGCTCGCTGAGCACACCGAAGATCGCCAAGGCCACGCATAACCCGTTTGCGGCCCTGGCTGGCCTGATGAAAAAAGAAGATTGAAGATCTTCATCGCCTGAGCTGGCCCTTTCGCGAGCAGGCTCGCTCCCACAGTTGAAATGCGTTCCCCTGTGGGAGCGAGCCTGCTCGCGAAG